>NZ_RBAM01000001.1 GCF_003626645.1 Streptomyces klenkii
ACGTCAATGCCGTGAACGGTGTGCCGTCGAAGGGTCTGCTTCAGGTGATCGACCCGACGTTCAAGGCGTACCACGTCGAGGGCACGTCCTGGGACATCTACGACCCGGTCGCCAACATCACCGCCGCTTGCAACTACGCGGCCGACAAGTACGGCTCGATGGACAACGTCAACTCCGCGTACTGAGTCGTAGCTGAACATCATCGCAAGGGCGGTGGCGCCCCGGAACGGAATCCGGGGCGCCACCGCCCTTTACGGTTTGCGCCTGATGGCGATCAGCGCGGCGTCGTCGCCGAGGGATCCGCCCGCGTGGTCGAGCAGGTCCTCGTGGAGGCGCCGTACCAGGCTCCGGGGATCCCGCTCGCCCCACGACGCCAGCCGCTCGGTGAGGGGATAGAACGTGCCGTGGGCGTCGCGGGCCTCGATGACGCCGTCGGTGTACAGCAGGAGCAGCGCGCCGACGGGGAACTCGAAGGTGTCGGCTTCGTAGTCCTTCTCCGTCGTGGGCGCCCCCAGACCGAGGGGCAGGTACGGGTCGGGAATCTCCAGGGGTACGACTTCGCCGCCGCGGACGAGGATCGGTGGCGGGTGGCCGCAGTCGATGACGTGCACCCGGGGCTCGCCGTCGGGGATCTCCAGGACGGCCGCCGTGATGAAGCTTTCCCCCGCCGCGAGGTCGTCGGCCGGTTCCTCGGCGTCCCAGTACACGGTGTTGTGCAAGTGTGCGACCAGCCGGGGGAGCGGGGGGAAGCGGTGCGCGGCGGCGTGGAAGGCGCCGAGGAGCAGGGCGGCGTCCCCGACGGCGGTGAAGCCCTTGCCGCGCGAGTCGCCGATCAGGAGGCGGGTGGCGTCCCGGGCGCGGACCGCCGCGTACAGGTCGCCACCGATCTGCGCCTCGGCCTCGGCCGCCACGTACGCCGAGGCCAGCTCCAGCGGGCCGATCTGCGCCGGAAGGGGCTTGAGCAGGACCTTCTGCGCCACGTCGGCGACCCAGCGGGCGCGGTCGAGCGCTTGTTCGCGCCGTTCGTGGACGGCACGGAAGGCCACGAGGAAGATGGTGGCCAGGAACAGGGCCGCCGTCTGCGTCTGGTGGTCCGCCGTCAAGGTGCGGCCGAAGAGGAGGCCCAGGACGATCTGCGCGGCGACGGCCACGGCTCCGATCGCCGCGGTCAGCCGTGCGCTGCCGAACGTCGCGGTGAGCGCAGGAGCGGCGACGAGCAGCGGGCCGAGGTGGATGTCCGGGCCGGTCGACAGATCCGCCACCATGATCACGGCGATCAGCCCCAGGGGTGCGGCAAGCAGCGCGCGCCGGCCCCCCGAGAGACGGGCTCCTGCCGGCGGGAACTGGATGCGCATGTCCCTTGCTTACCGCCCGTCCCTGCCGTCCGGCCCCTGCGACACGGGGGAGGCGCCGGGACGGTGCCCGGCAGGGGACGCCTCCGGACGGCGTCGGACGCCGTCGGGCCGGGTCAGACGGCGTCCAGCGCCGGGGCGATGACGGCGAACGCGCGGTCGATCAGTTCGTCGGGGTCCTCGGCACCGTCGCTGCCGCTCCACCGGTGCAGCACCGCGTCGAACGCGGTCAGTGCCATCCCGGCGGCCAGCCGCGGATACAGGTCGGTGCCGGGGTCGCGCCCCAGCCGGTGCGCCAGCTCCGCCGCCAGGTCGTCGCGCCACTGCGCCTGGCGTTCGAGGAAGCGCGCGTGCAGGGCGGGGGTGCGCAGGATCAGCTGCACCACGCGCAGCGCCCGGTCGGAGTGGTCGGCGCAGGTGGCGATGGGGACGCCCACGGTGTGCCGCAGCGCCGCGGACGGCCGCTCCCCGGCGGGGCGGGCCGCCAGCGCCGTGTGCATGTCGGCGCCCATACCGGCCAGGAACTGGACGACCACGTCCTCCTTGGACGCGAAGTAGCGGAAGAACGTCCGCTTGGAGACGCCGGCGGCCGTCGCGATCTCGTCGATGGTGACCGCGTCGAACCCGTTCGACGCCAGTAGTTGCAGCGCGGCTTCGGTCAGCTCGTTCGAGACGAGCTGCCGTTTGCGCTGAGCCATGCTCACTTCGGGGCGGGAACTCACCGGACGATGGTAACGCCATGCCTCGCATGGCACTCGATGACACCTTGACACCGAGTGACAGCAGGGGCAGTGTGTGCCGCATGACCAAGCAGGTGAAGCAGGCTACGAAGCAGCAGTGGACCGCCGGGCAGATGCCGGACCAGACCGGGCGGGTGTTCGTCGTCACCGGAGCCAACAGCGGCCTCGGCCTGGCGACCACCCGGGCGCTCGCCCACCGGGGCGGGCACGTGATTCTGGCGGTGCGCGACGAGGAGAAGGGCCGCAGGGCGGCCGCCGGCATCACCGCCGGACGGCCGGGCGCCCGGCTCGACGTACGCCGCCTCGACCTGGCCGACCTCGACTCGGTCCGGGACTTCTCCGACCGGCTGCACGCCGACCACCCGCGGCTGGACGTGCTCATCAACAACGCCGGAGTGATGGCGCCGCCCCGGTCGCTGAGCGCGCAAGGCCACGAGTTGCAGTTCGCCTGCAACCACCTCGGCCACTTCGCGCTCACCGGGCTTCTGCTCGACCTGCTGACCGCCGGGCGCGCCCCCCGCGTGGTCACGGTGAGCTCGGTCAACCACCGCAAGGCGCGCCTCCGCTTCGACGACCTCGCCGGTGAGCGCGCGTACTCGCCCATGGGCTTCTACAACCAGTCGAAGCTCGCCAACGCCGTCTTCGGGTACGAGCTCCACCGGCGGCTGGCCGGCGTCGCCAGCCCGGTGCGCAGCGTGCTCGCCCACCCCGGCTACACCGCCACCAACCTTCAGACGAGCGCGCCGACCGGCCTGTGGCGGGTTGTCTTCGGCAGGATCGGCAACCCCCTCTTCGCCCAGACCCCGGCTCAGGGCGCGCTGCCGCAGCTCTACGCGGCCACCGCCCCGGACGCGGAGGGCGGTCAGTTCATCGGCCCCGACGGCCCGGCCGAGCTGCGCGGCGGCCCGACGCGGGTGCCGCTCGCCCCCGCGGCAGCCGACTCCGCGACCGCGCGGCGCCTGTGGGAGCTGTCGGAACGCATGACCGGGGTGCGGTTCCCGATCCCGGCCGGTCGGCCTGCTGGCCTGGTCTGACCGGCCCCGGCCTGCTCCGACCGGCTCTGACCTGTACTGACAGGCTCCCCCGGGCCCGGACCGCCCGTGTGAGATCCTCCCGCACTGGTGCACCAGTTGCACGGGTTCCGGCCGTGGAGGGCGAAGATGTACGCGATATCCCTGGGTGACGACGGCGCGGAGCTGCGCCCGCTCGAACCGTGGCAGGCCGGGGAGCTCCTGGCCCACGTGGACCGGGGACGGGAGTTCATCGGGCAGTACAACGGGCTGCCCGACATCATCACGGACCTGGGATCGAGCCGGGCGTTCCTCCGGACGTACGTGGAGAAGGCCGCGGCCGACACCGGGCGGATCTGCGGCATCTGGACGGGCGGCACGCTGGTCGGCGCGGTCTGCCTGCGGACGATGGACGTCGAGCAGGGCACCGCCGAGGCGGGCTGCTGGCTGGAGCCGGCGGCGGTGGGCAAGGGGCTGGTGACCCGCGCCGTGCGCGCGCTCATCGACTGGGCCGTCCAGGAGCGGGGCATCCACCGCGTGGAGTGGTGGGTCTCCGCGGAGAACGAGCCCAGCAAGGCCGTGGCCCGGCGCCTCGGCATGACGAGGGACGGCGTACTGCGCGAGAGCTTCCTGTACCGGGGAAAGCGGCACGACGAGGAGATCTGGTCGGTGCTCGCCCCGCAGTGGCGCGAGGCCGAGCGGGCTTCCTGAACCCGGCGGGCCGCGCGGCGGCGGGGAGCCCGGCGCCTCCGCGGATCGCCGGGCTCCGCCTCACAGCACGCGACGCGTGTGCGACGCATGCGAAGCCCGTGGCTCAGGCCCCGGCGGCGGTGTGCAGCGTGGCGAACAGGCCCCGGGCGCGTGTGCCGTCCGGCAGCTGCCAGCAGCCGCCGACGTGGCCGGCCGTTCCCGCGGTGGGGCCGTCGGTGCCGGGCCGGAGGAGCCGGTGCAGGCGGAGCGTGGCGCCGTGCGGAACGGGCAGCTCGGTGCCCTCCCGGCCGTCCGTGGCGGTGAGTTCGGCCGGCGACGCCGGGGCCGCGACCGGGCCGTCACCGGTGAACGAGCGGGTGACCTCCCGGTCGGGGGCGTCGCTGACGTCCTGGTCCTGGGCTTGCGCCCGGCCCTCGATCAGGGCGAGCAACTCGGCGACCAGCACCGGGTCGTGACACCCGTCGTAGACCCAGCGCCGCCCCAGCACCCCGTGCTGCATCGTGCCGACGAGGGCGTGCTCCGCTCCGTCCAGCGGGGCGCCGCGGTAGGTGAGCGGCACCAGGTAGGAGACCGGCTCGGCGCCACCGGTGTCGGTGACCACGATGAACTCCATGCCGACCTCGCCCTGCGGGTCGTCGAGCCGGAACCCGCCGGCCCTGGTCAGCTGCGGCTCTCCCGCGCCTCCCCGGTACCACGGCCTGGAGGGGAGCCAGGAGGTGAGCAGTTCGAGTTTGTTCGGCTTGAGGGTGGTGCTATGGATGACGGCCATACCGTGAGTCCTCTTCGGTTTCCGTAGCGCGTGCTGCGAACGCCCATACTTTCCCATGATCACCGAACCGGACCGCGGCACGGACCTCACGGACCTCACGAGGGACTACCCCGGAGCCCCGGGGGCGGTGAAGGCGCGGGCGCCCCTGCCTGCCGTGGCTACCGGGCCGGCGGAGACGTGAGGAAGGCGCCGATCTCCCGTGCCACGGCCTCCGGTTCGTCCAGCATGGACAGCACGTACGCGCCGGGCACTTCGGCGTACCGGCCCGCCGGCAGCAGCGCCGCCAGGCGGGGGCCGTGCTCGGGCGGCATGACGCGGTTGTCGGGGGACCACAGGACGAGCGCGTCGCCGGGGAAGCGGCGCAGGGCCTCCGTGTCGCGGATGAGCGTCTGCTTGTCGAACGGCCCGCGGCAGTAGGCGAGCAGGTCGCGCCGGACGGCGGGGTCGCGCAGGAGCGGCTCGGTCCAGCGGCGCGCGAGTGCGTCCGGCAGCGGCCGCCGCGCCATCTGCCCGAGCAGCATGGGCAGCCGGCGCAGCCGGGCCACGCGCAGCTGGCGGGCGGCGAGCTGGAGCCCGCCGGGCACGCGGACGGCGAGGGACACCATCCTGCCCGGCAGGCCGGGCGGGAAGTTGTCGAACGCCTCGCACGGGAGGATCACCTGCCGGGCCACGCGCCGGTCCAGCCCGTGGGCGGTGAGGAACAGCGCCCCGCCCCAGTCCGCGTGCACCAAGGTGACGCCGTCGAGACCGAGCGCGTCGAGGAAGCCGGCGACCAGGCGGACCTGCCCGGGCAGGGTGAGGTCGGCGTCCGGGCGCATCGGCCGGCGGTGGGCGCCGAGCGGCAGGACCGGCCGCACGTACGTGAACCCCGCCGGGAGGAGGGGCAGGACGCGGTCCCACAGCGTGTGATCCATCAGCAGCCCGTGCAACAGGACGACCGGCGGCCCCGATCCGGTCACGTCGTACTCGATGGTGCCTGCGGATACCAGGGCTTCCCTCATACACAGCACTGTAGGAGCGCCGTCAACGGCTCCTTTCGGGCCGCGGGCCGGGCCCACGGCGGCGGCCGTGGGCCCGGCGGGGCCGTTCACTTGTCGGCGGTCAGCTTTCCCGCAACGCCCCAGCTGTCGGCCGGCACCTCGTGGATCCACACCTGCACGGCCTCGGCCGGGATCTGGAGGGAGTCCACGAAGGCGTCGGTGACCCGGGCCACCAGGTCACGCTTGAGCTCGATGTCGCGGGGGCCCTGCTGAATGGTGACGATGGGCATGAGGGTGCTCCTTCACGGTGGGGCCGGTAAGGCCGATAGGCGTTGCTGCCGGGAAACAGTTCACCGCGCGGGCCCCCTCGCCACCCAGACCCGGATCGCTCTCGCAGCGATCACGATTGCTGATCGTCGCTGGTCAGGCGGGGGAAGGGGCGTCCATCACGGCGTCGCGCAGCAAGGCGAGCGGCCTGGAGGACGCGCCGCCGCGGACCACCAGCTCGACGGGCAGCCGGAGCCCGGGCGCGGCGAAGGGGACGAAGGCGACCCTCGGCAGCGTCATCCGCCGGGCGTTGCCGGCGTACACCACCGTCCACATCGGCGTACCCGATCCGATCGCCGCGAGGGTGTCCTGGAGGGAGCTGTACGCCGGGCCGGGCACGGGCTCGAAGCCCGCCCGCCGGCAGCTTCCCAGGACGAGGTCGACCAACGACGGGTGATTCCGGCGCTCGGTCAGGCGCAGCGGCAGTTCCGCGAGTTCGGCGAGGCCCACCGCAGGCCGCTCCGCGAGCGGGTGCCGGGCGGGTATCGCGGCCATCAGCTCGTCCTCCCAGACCACGCGGCGGCGCAGTTCGGCACCGTCCCGTGCCGCCGCCGTGCCGGCGGCCGGGGCGGCGCCGCGGACGAACGCGGCGTCCAGCCTGCCGTCGGCGAGCCGCGCGAGCCGCTCCCGTACCGGAAGCGTCACCAGCTCCACCCGTACGCCCGGCGCGTGCTTCTCGAAGGCGTCCAGCACCCGGTCGAGCCGCTCGCCGAGCCCGGTGACCGTGCCGAGCCGGAAGACGCCGGCACCGCTGCCGGCCAGCTCCGCCGCCACCGCCCGAGCGGCGTCTTCCGCGGCCAGCACGGCACGGGCCGCGGGCAGGAAGGCCTGCCCGGCCGCCGTGAGCCGGACCAGCCGGGGCGACCGGTCGAACAGCTCGACCTTCAGCTCCCGTTCCAGCCGCCGTATCTGCTGGCTGACGGCCGGCTGGCCGATCACCAGCCGCTCGGCCGCCCGCCCGAAGTGCAGCTCCTCCGCGACGGTCACGAAATAGCGCAGCTGACGCAGCTCCACCGGCGCCCCCTCCCCTGATTGACGCTCGACCCGGTCGATCCTGCCGCATCGGCACGGGGACGCGAGCGCCCGGGACCGCGGGCCCGGGCCGGGGGGCTCACCCTCTCGACTTCACTCTGTTGTCACCCGGCATTCATCTTTCGGCCCCCCTTGCGGCGCCGCATGGAGCACACACTGACCCCACAGCCTGATCCGCTGTTCCTCCCTCTGCTTTTCCCCTCTGCTTTTCCCCTGTTCCTCCGCTCAAGGATGCAAGGCCCGTGCCCGTACCTGTCACCCTCCACGGTCGCGCCGTCCGGCTCGAGCCGCTCGCCGAGCACCATGTCGAGGCCCTGGCCGCGGCCGCCGCCGAAGACCGCGGCAGCTATGCCTTCACGCCCGTGCCCAGCGGGGTCGAGGCGACCGGGCAGTACGTCGCCGACGCGCTGGCGGCGCGGGCGGCGGGGCGGGCGATGCCCTTCGCCACGGTGCGGGTCGCGGACGGGCGGGTCGTGGGGTCGACCCGCTTCTGCGAGCTGGACTACTGGCAGGGCCCGGTGCTCTGGCCGCCGGCCCCGCGCGGCCCGCTGGGCCCGCCGCTCACCGCGATCCCCGACGCCGCGGAGATCGGCGGCACCTGGCTCTCCGCGGCCGCCCAGGGCACGGGCATCAACACCGAGGCCAAGTTGCTGATGCTGCGGCACGCCTTCGAGACCTGGGGCGTACGCCGGGTGTCCCTGCGCGCCGACGCCCGCAACGTACGCTCACGCGCCGCGATCGAGCGGCTCGGCGCGGTCCTCGAAGGCGTGCACCGCGCCCACACCCGCGGCCTGGACGGCGTGGTCCGGGGCACGGCGTTCTACTCGATCCTCGACGAGGAGTGGCCCCGGGTGCGCGCACAGCTCCGGCGGCGGGTGGGCGAGCGCGGGCACCGCGGGACGACACGGATACGCACCCTCGTTCCGGCGTGACGGCGTGACGGCTCCTGCCGGGCGGGGCCGGCAGGAACCGTGCGCACCGGCTCAGGCGAGGGAGATCAGGTCCCGGTAGTCCTCGTTCCACAGGTCCTCGTCCGCGTCGGGCAGCAGCAGGACGCGGTCGGGGCGCAGCGCGTCGACGGCGCCCTCGTCGTGGGTGACCATCACGATCGCGCCGGGGTACGAACCGACGGCCGCGAGGACCTCGCCGCGGGAGGCGGGGTCGAGGTTGTTGGTCGGCTCGTCCAGGAGCAGGACGTTCGCCCCGGAGTGCACCAGACCGGCCAGCGCCAGCCGGGTCTTCTCGCCGCCGGAGAGGACGCCCGCCGGCTTGTCGGCGTCGGCCCCGGAGAACAGGAACGCGCCCAGGACGTGCCGGGCCTCGCCGTCCGTCAGGTGCGGGGCGGCCGCGGCGAGGTTCTCCCGTACGGTGCGCGCGCCGTCCAAGGTGTCGTGCTCCTGGGCGAAGTAGCCCAGCCGCAGGCCGTGCCCGTGCACCACCCGGCCGGCGTCGGGGCGCTCCTCGCCGGCGAGGACGCGCAGCAGCGTGGTCTTGCCGGCGCCGTTGAGGCCGAGGACCACCAGGCGGCTGCCGCGGTCCACGGCGAGGTCCACGCCGGCGAGGACCCGGTGGTCGCCGTAGGACTTGGCCAGGCCGGCGGCGCCGAGCGGCATCCGCCCGCACGGGGCGGGCTCGGGCAGCCGGATCTTCGCGGTCTTCTCGGTCCGGCGGGCCGGTTCGAGCCCGGAGAGGAGGCGGTCGGCGCGGCGCGCCATGCTCCTGGCGGTCACGGCCGTCGCCGACCGGGCCTTCATCTTGTCCGCCTGGGCGTGCAGGGCCGCCGCCTTGCGTTCGGCGCCGGCGCGCTCGCGGGCGCGGCGCCGTTCGTCCGTGTCCCGCTGCGTCAGGTACGTGGTCCAGCCGGTGTTGTGGACGTCGATCGTCGCGCGGGTCGCGTCGAGGTGGAAGACGCGGTTGACGACGTCGCCGAGCAGGCCCGTGTCGTGGCTGATCACGACCAGCCCGCCCGTGTGCGCCCGGAGGAACGCGCGCAGCCAGGCGAGGGAGTCGGCGTCGAGGTGGTTGGTCGGCTCGTCGAGCAGCAGCGTGCCGCCGTGGCCGGCGAACAGGATGCGGGCCAGCTCCACCCGGCGCCGCTGCCCGCCGGACAGCGTGCCCACGGGCTCGTGCATGACCCGGTCGGGCAGCCCGACCCCGGCCGCCACGCGGGCGGCCTCGGCCTCAGCTGCATACCCGCCGCCCGCCTGGAAGGCGGCTTCCGCGCGGGCATAGGCGCTCATCGCCCGCTCCAGGGCGCCGGGCCCGGCGGCGTCCGCCATCGCGGCTTCGGCCTTGCGCAGTTGCCGCAGGGCCAGGTCCAGGCCGCGGGCGGAGAGGATGCGCTCGGTGACGGTCGTGGCCGGGTCGGCGGCGCGGGAGTCCTGGGCGAGGAACCCGACGGGGCCGGTACGGGTGACGGTGCCGGCGGCGGGCCGGGCCCGGCCCGCCAGCGCGTTCATCAAGGTGGTCTTGCCCGCGCCGTTGCGGCCGACCAGGCCGATGCGGTCGCCGGGGGAGACGGTGAAGGAGACGCCGGACAGCAGCAGGCGCGCGCCGGCGCGCAGCTCGGCGCCGCGAACGGTAATCATGGGGTAACGCTCCGAAAAGACTGAAGGACACACTTCTGGCGTGGAAGCGGGTCCTCAGCTAGGAAATTCGGGGCGTAGACATGCGGCCACCGTAAACGCGGCCCGGTGCGCTGTGCATCTGCTTTTTGCGCTCAGCCCTCTCCGGGCTTGGACCACACGGCGGGTCCGCCGCCGCGCCAGTCGACCAGGCGCGGGTCCTCCAGTTGCATGTCGTCCGGGGCGACGCCGGCCCGCCGCAGGAACTCGATCACGTCCACGACGCCGTACGCCACGCCCAGGTTCTCCGCACCGACCGTCACCCGCCGGCCGCCCGACGACGACGGCGGGTGCACGACGACGCGTGCAGTACCTGACATGCCTCCAGCCTGCGCCCGGATCCGCCCGGACGCATCCGGACGTGTCCGGACGCGGACATCGAGGCGCGGTTCGCGCTCATGGACGAGGCGGGCGATATCAACCGGGCGGTATCAGCAGGGCCGCGCCGACCGGGCCGTGAGGCCGAGCCCCGGTGTGTACGAACCGGAGCCGAGGACGACGGCCCGGCCCGCGTACGACGGGCGCGGGTAGAGGCACCAGGTCTGCCCGGTCTGGTTCTTCGCGCTGCGGACGGGCGGGTTCAGGCGGGGCGCGGGGCGCTGGAGCATGCTCGCCGGGCCCTCGGCATCGGCCTCCGCCCACGTGCACAGGCCGATGACCTGCGGGCAGATGGGGAACCGCGCCTGAGCCCGGCTCTCGGTCCAGCCCGCTGTCCGGCTCTCTGCCTGCCCCGGTGTCCGGCCCTGTGCCGCGGCCGCCGGCAACAGGACCGACGCTCCCACGACCGCCGCGGCGATCACGGACCTCACTGATTTCCTCGACGCAGGCCTCACGCCTGTCTCCTCCCGGCTCGCGGCACTGGCATTCCGTCCGGATGGTGGCCTTTCCTGCCGATAGGCCCGTCAAACAGTGAATCGTCCCGGAGTCCGGCCGGGCCGGTACCGGTACGGGCAGCCGCGATCTTCAGCTGGCGGACGTACATGAAGACCGAGAAGCTCGCGCACAGCGCCAGCGCCGGGGCGCCCACGATGTACGCCCACACGTAGCGGATCCCGAGTCGCCGCGACTCGACGATCATGAAGGCCGACAGGGCGGCCCAGATCAGCACCAGGTCGGCGTAGATGAACTGGGAGGCGAGATTGGTCAGGGCGTCGTGGATGAAGTTCCGTATGACACCGTACGGGCCGGCGTCCAGGTTCTCCCGGACGAAGGCGACGGCCAGCGCCCCCATGATGAGGGTCCCGGCGAGGCCGAACAGCCCGTAGAAGAGGCACAGGGAGCGGTCCCGTCCCCGCACGTCGGCGAGTCGCATCACGCCGGCCTCCGGAGCGGTCGTTCGTCCTCGTGTGCCTTCGCGTGCGCGCCCTCGTATGCCTCTTCGTGCACGTCGTCGTACGCGCACTCGTACGCGTAGTCGTCGAGGTCGAAGCGCCTGGCCCGCCGGGCGGCCTCGTACGTGCTGGCCGGCCGGACGGCAGGCGCGTCCCCGCGCTCGTCGAAGTAGTAGCTGTTCGACACCCGGCAGCTCCCGTGCGAGAACACGGTGTGCGGCATGCGGCGCAGCGTCTCCCGGAACGACCTGTCGTGCTCCTCCGGCCGGACGACGGCTTGCGTGGCGCGCCGCCGCCGCGCCTCGCCGATCACCCGCAGGGCGTGGGTGACCTGATAGTCGATCATGCCGAACCACGACCCGCCGGTGAAGGAGTACGGCCCCACGATGAACCACAGGTTCGGGAACCCCTTGACCGACGTCCCCTCGTACGCCTGGAACCGCTCGGTCCGCCAGAACTCCTTGAGTTCGCGGCCGCCGGCGCCGTGCACCGGGAAGGGCGGGAGGTTCTCCAGGGTCTGGAAGCCGGTGGCCAGCAGCAGCACGTCGAACCTCTGCTCGTCGCCGTCCGCCGTACGGATGCCGGTCGCGGTGATCCGCTCGATGGGCTCGGTCACGAGACGGACGTTGTCGCGGGTGAAGGCCCGCCAGTAGCCCTTGCCGAACGACGGCCGCTTGCAGCCCAGCCGGTACGCGGGGGTGAGCTTGCCCATCAGCTCGCGGTCGCCCCTGACCTGCCTGCGCAGGTAGAGCCGGGAGGCCGCTTCCCCGGCCTTCACCAGGAAGGGGAACCGGCGGTGGTGGATCATGGCGATCACGAAGCCGACTTCCGTCGCGGTGTCCGTGACCAGCCGGATCGCCCGCTGCGTCCACGGTGCCGCCCCGAACAGCCGGCGGACGGGCTCCGGAACGGCGAAGTCCGGCTTGGGGAAGACCCAGATGGGGGTGCGCTGGTAGACGTGGAGCGACTCCACCCGCGGGGCGATCTCCGGGATCACCTGGACCGCTGACGCGCCGGTGCCGATCAGTCCCACGCTCCGGCCGGCCAGCTTAAGGGACGGATCCCAGTGCGCGGTGTGCAGGACGTCGCCCATGAAGGAATCCAGCCCCTCGATGGCGGGGCGCTTCGGCTCGGTGAGCCAGCCGGTGGCGCAGATGACGAACCGGGCCGTCATGGCGGTGCCGTCGGCAAGCGAAATCCGCCACAGGTGGTGCGGCTCGCTGTATTCGGCGCGTACGACTTTCGCGCCGAAGCGTAAATGGGGCCGGAGACCGTATTTGTCGATGCAGTGCTCCGCGTACGCCTTCAGCTCCGCTCCGGGAGGGAAGATCCTGGACCAGGACGGAAAGGGTTCGAAGGCGTAGGAGTAGGAGAAGGAGGTGATGTCCACGGCGATTCCGGGATACCTGTTGGTGTGCCAGGAACCGCCGGCTCCGTCCTGCTGGTCGATGACGGCGAAGTCTTCGATGCCGGCCCGGCGCAGGCGGATACCCGCGCCTATTCCGGCGAATCCCGCGCCTATCACCAGCACTTCGTGATCCGGTGTCACTGATGTCTCTCCTTCGGCTGGTTACAGGGCGAGGCCGATCGCCAGGAGGGTCCCGAACGCGAGCAGCAGCAGGCAGGTGTGCTCCAGCGCCGCTATCAGGTCGCTTCCGCGCGCCCCGCCCAGCACCCGGCGCAGCGGGAAGACGGCGGACGGGACCGCGGCGATCACCAGCAGTGCCCAGGGCCGGGCGCCGGCCAGGAGCAGCGCGGACGCGAAGGCGGCGGCGACGCAGAGCGCGTAGTACGCGCGGGTGCGCTTGTCGCCCAGCAGCACGGCGACGGTGATCTTTCCCGCGGCGGCGTCGGTCCGTATGTCGCGGAGGTTGTTCGTCGTCAGCAGCGCGCAGGCCAGCAGGCCGATCGGCACGGACGCGCCGAGGGCGAGCGGGGGCACGCGGCCGAGCTGGACGGCGGCTGTGGCGCACACGGCGATGACGCCGTGGAAGAGGAAGATGCTGAGGTCGCCGAGCGCCCGGTAGCCGTAGGGCCGGGGGCCGCCGGTGTAGAACCAGCCGGCGAGCCCGCAGTACGCCGTCACGGCGAGCATCCACCAGGAGACCGTCACGGCCAGGACCGCTCCTGCCAGGATCGCGACGGCGTACAGGAACATGCCGAAGCGCAGCACCTGTTGGGGCGAAGCCTGCCCGGAGCCCACGAGCCGGGCCGGCCCCAGGCGCTCGTCGTCGGTTCCCCGCACTCCGTCGCTGTAGTCGTTGAAGAAGTTCGTGCCGAGGACGAAGCCCAGCAGGAACAGCAGCGTCAGGACGGTGCGCCACCAGCTGACGTGACCGAGCGAATGGGCGATGCCCTCCCCGACCGCGATCGGAGCCAAGGTCACGGGCAGGGTCTTCAGCCGGGCGCCGACCAGCCATGCCCGCACCGCGCCGCTCCGGGCCGGCCGCTGTTGCTGTTGCTGATGATGAACGGTCGTCGTCATCGCTTCGTCCCCACTCCGAGGTAGAGGACGGAAGTGGACGTGATGGGCACCATGCGGACCTCCTCGCGTCGTCCGGCCAGATAGCGGATGAAGTCACGGAACCGCGGACGCAGCCCGAGCAGCCGCAGCTCCACGCCGTGCGCCCGCGCGACGCGGGTCAGGCGTTCCCGGTTGACGAAGAGGCGGTGGTCGTGGGTGCCGCGGGCGGGCCTGCCCGGAAGGGGCAGGTTCTCGGCGAGCGTGATGGCGACCAGCCGGGCGGTCCGGGTGTCGGGGATCGTGTCGACGATCAGCGTGCCGCCGGGGCGCAGGACCCGGCACAGCTCCGCCACCACGGCGTAGGGATCCGGTACGTGTTCGAGGCATTGCCCCGCCGTGACGACGTCGAAGGACGCGTCGGCGAACGGAAGCCGGGTGATGTCGGCGCGGGCGACCGCGTCGAAGCCGTGCCCGAGCGCTTCCTTGAGCGCCATGGCCGACAAGTCCACGCCGAACACGCGATATCCCTTGCCGGCCAGATGCGGACCGAAAAGGCCGCCCCCGCAGGCGACGTCGAGCAGCCGGGCCTGCGGGATATCGGCACCGCCGTCAGCGGTATTGGCAGCGGGAACGAATTCTGCGCGGGCCCGGGCGATCCAGCCGAGCGGCGCAAGCGGCCCGCGGGGGTCCCACCATTGACCGGCGAGACCGTCGTAATCGGAGATGAAATTCCGTCTGTACCCTGACACAACCACCGTCCGGGGTGGATCCGGGCCAAGTTTTTCCGGAGCCTTGGCATCAGCTGTGAAGCGGCCTTTCGGAGGCCGTTTCCACAGGCTAGGGCGACGGGTACGGTGGTGGCCAGAATTCACGCCCCGTTGCCCGCTTAGCCTGTCAGGTGCGACGCGGGCCACACGGAGCAGCTAAGGCTACGGCTGACGGCTTCGGCCGGAACTTCGTTGGGCCGTAGGGGGTAATGAGCCCGGCGGCCCTCCGCGCCTCCCGCGGGACCACCCGTACCGCGGTGAACAATCGCCATCACCGCGGCGGCAGGACCCAGGTGCCGGCGCGCGCGTGCGTGTCAGCGATGCCGAGGGGAACGACCGATGGACTCAGCAGGACATCCGCATCGCCGGGCGATGCTCGCCGGCGGTCTCGCGGCCGCCGCCGCGGCCGTGCTCTCGGGGTGCGCGAAGGACACCGGGCAGGCGAAGAGCGCGGGGAAGGCGGCGGCCGCCGACCTGAAGGCGACGCCCGCGTCGCCGACCGTGCGCCCGGTCACGTCCAAGGAGGCGCTCGCGCGGCTGCTGGAGGGCAACGAGCGCTGGGTGACCGGAAGGCTCCAGCACCCCGACCGCGACCCGGACCGCCGCCAGTTCGTGGCCCAGACGCAGGAGCCGTACGGGGTGATCCTCTCCTGCATCGACTCCCGCGTGCCCCCCGAGCTCCTCTTCGACACCGGCCTCGGCGACCTCTACGTGCTGCGCACCGGCGCGCAGGCGGTCGGGCCGGTGGTCACCGGATCCGTCGAGTACGGACCCATGACGACCGGTACGCCGCTGATCGTCGTCCTCGGGCACCAGCGCTGCGGCGCGGCGAAGGCGGCGTACGACGCCCTGCGCGACGGCGCGACCCTGCCCGGCAACCTGCAAGCGCTCGTCGAGGCCCTGCAACCGGCGTACAAGAAGACCCTCAAGCACCGCGGCCCCGACCCCGTCGACACCATGATCCGCATCCAGTCCGAGCTGACCGCGGCCGACCTGCGCTCCAACAAGGACCTCTCCCCGCTGGTGAAGAAGGGCGCGCTCGCGGTGGTCAGCGCCTACTACTCGCTCGACACGGGCCGCGTCGACATCCTCAGCGGCGCCCCTGCCTGAGCCGCCCCGCGGGTGTTCCGCACGGCGTGAGGGACCGGCCGGGGAGGCCGTGGCCGCTCGATAGGCTCGGCGCCTCTCCGCTCGCCACCCTCCGCAGGAAGACGCAGGCACCACGATGAAGACATGGGACAGGACGCTCACCGCCGCGGGCATACACGGCCCGCGGCTGCGGGACGACTACACCCGGCAGCGCTCCCTGGTCGCGGCCTACCGGCGGCACGCCTACGTGGCCGTACGTCTCCTGCTGCCCGCGGAGGTCGTTCCGCACGTCATCGCCGCGACCGCGTTCATGCACCACACGGACACGCTTCTCGACCAGGGCGCGGCGGAGGCGGGGAACGCGGCCGCGGAGGACGCCGCGGCGTGGGAGAAGGAGGTCGCCGACGCTCTGGCCTCCGGGGAGAGCGGGCACCCGGTGCTGCGCGCGCTGCTGCACACCGTCTCCGTCCACCCCCGCATGAAGGGCCACATCGAGGAGTTCCTCGCCGGGGCCTCCCTGGACCGGGACTTCACCGGATTCGCCGACGAGGCCGGGTACCAGCGCTACGTCGACGCGTACGCGCTGCCGGCGTTCATGCTCGTGGCCTGTCTCCTGCTGGGACCGGACACCGGCGCCGGGACCGACGGCGCCGCCGGCAGCCGCGCGCTGTGCCGGGCCTACATCGACGGGAGCCAGCGGCTCGACTTCGTCAACGATCTCGCCGAGGACCTGCGGGACGGGCGGCTCGCCCTTCCCGCGGAGGCGCTGGAGCGGCACGGCGTGTCCCGCGCCGACCTGGAGCGGGGACGGGACACGCCGGGGACGCGGGCCCTGCTGGCGGCCTCGCTGGACCGGGCGCGGCGCGATCTGCTGGCCAGCCGGCGGCTGCCGGGCTTCGCGCCGCCCGCCCACCGCGCGTTCATCCGGGCGTTCGTCTCCCTGGAGGTGCTCACCGCCGACGCGGCCCTGAGGAAGGGCGTCGCGCTGTTCGGCGGGCCGGCGCGCCCCGCCGTGCCCGCCGCGCTCGGGGTGCTCCTCCGGGAGTACGGCAGGCGGGGGCGCTGACGTGCGGGATGCGTGCGCCGGTGTCCTCCAGGTGGCTGGTCGTCGCGCCGTGGTTCCCCGGCGAGGCGCATCCCGGTGCGTTAGTGTGTGGGCTCGTCGGCCGGCCGCCCGGTGAGCGGCGGCCCTGCCGTCGCACGGCCGTGCCGTCACGCGGCGCGGGCGGAGGTGAGCCCGCCGCGGGACCGGAGTCCCGCGACGGGCAGCCGAAGGGTTGGCTCCACGGGGCGTACTGGTGATACGCCCCGCGGGTCATCCCCTGCCGGCCATCACCAGGGCCAGCGTGGTCATGGCCGTCAGCAGTTCCACCCACGGCGTCACTGCTCGGGCCACGCTGCGGACCAGGTTCCAGTCGACCGGCGCTTTCGGCCTTCTGTGCTGCACCATGTGTGCGCCTTTCCTCGGACCACGAGACCCGCCGGCCGGCGAGACCCTGAGAGAGCCCTCGGGTGCGGCAGCGCTACCGGCCCCGCCCGAGACCCCTGGGTGAGGCCCCGACGCGACAGGTTGACCCGACGTCAGCGCTGGTACGGCACAAGGTGACTTTATCGGTGAAGCACCCGAATGCGGGGCATTTGGCAGATGAACGTCGGCGAGTCCCTTCCTCCGCAGGAGTGGGGTCACGGCCCGGACGTCTCAGCGGATATCGGCGGACATCACAGGAGACATGGGGAAGAAGTAACGAAAATGGCCCGGAAAGCCGCCCTTTTGGGAGACGCTTCCGCCGGGAGAAACAAGACTTGAGCCCCCTTCCCCTTTCGGGCGGCCGTCGAGGAGCCTTCTCGTATCGAGGAGGTCCGGCACGCCGGACCTGAACGAGTTCGGAGGGGTCACCCCGTGAACGATGCACACACCGCCCGCCCCGGATCCGCAGACGACCCCGGCTGGTACGTGGACGACCGCTGCACCGACTGCGACGTCGCCAGGCAGCTCGCGCCGGGCCTGATCGGCGAGGGCGGCGGGCGCTCCGTCGTCATCCGGCAGCCGGCCGGCGCGGAGGAGGAACGCCGGTTGTACGCCGCCGCGTTCGCCTGTCACACCCGTTCCATCCGTCTCACTTCCGGCCGGCTGGATCCGGCGCGGGACCCCTACCCCTTGCCGCTCGACGAGACCGTGTACTTCTGCGGGCACAACTCCCCGGACACCGCCGCGGCCAACTCCTACCTCCTGCGGCGGCCGTCCGGATCCCTGATGATGATCGACACCCCGCGGTGGAGCGAGGAACTGGTCACCCGCTTCGAAGGGCTCGGCACCGTCACCGACGTCCTCCTCACCCACCGGGACCACGCGGCGCACGCCCGGCGCTACGCCGGGCGGTTCGGGGCCCGGCTGTGGATCCACGAGGGCGACCTGGCCGCCGTTCCCGACGCCGACCGCGTCCTGCGCGGCACGGAATCCGTGGAGATCGCCGACGGCGTGGTCGCCCACCCGCTTCCCGGCCACACCGAGGGGAGTGTGCTCTACGTGGCCGACGAGCGGTACTGCTTCAGCGGGGACAGCTTCTTCTGGTCGCGCTCGAAGAACGGCATCGAGGTGGCGGAGAGCGTCACCTGGTACTCCATCAGGGACCTGGCGGCGTCGCTGGCCCGGACGGCCGGCCGGCTGCGGTTCGAGTGGCTGCTGCCGGGACACGGCGACCGCATGGTCCTGCCCGCCGCGGCGATGGCCGAGAAGATGAGGGACCTGACGGCGCGCGCCCAGCACATGCAGCCGCGGCCGATCGACTTCACCGCGGTGCCCTGGTGAGGTGAGGGGGCCCGGCCTCGCTGGCGGAGGACGCCGCGGCGGCGCACCATGAAAGCGGTGGCCGGGGAGCACCGCGGCCGACGGCGGGCGGCAGGAGGAGTGCTGAGGTGCTGAGCGCGAGGGACGGCGCAGCGACCACACGAGCCTGGGTCGTCGACCGCACGGCACCGGCCGCGGAGCATCTCCTGCGGCGCGTGGAACGCCCCCTCGGCCCCCTGGGACCTGCCGGTCTGCTCGTCGAGGTGCGGGCCTGCGGCGTGTGCCGCACCGACCTGCACCTCGCCGAGGGCGACCTGGCGCCGCGGGTCCCGCACTGCACCCCGGGCCACGAGGTCGTGGGCCGGGTGCTCGACACGGGCCCCGAAGCCGGGGGCTTCGCCCGGGGCGACCGGGTGGGCATCGCCTGGCTGGCGGGCACGTGCGGGTCCTGCCGGTACTGCACGGCCGGCCGGGAGAACCTGTGCCCGGCCTCGCGTTACACGGGATGGGACGTCCACGGCGGCTACGCGCAGCACGCCGTCGTCGACGCCCGCTACGCCTACCGCCTGCCCGAGAACCTGCCGGACGAGGAGCTGGCGCCGCTGCTGTGCGCCGGGATCATCGGCTACCGGGCCCTGGAGCGCGCCGAGCTGCCGCCCGGCGGGCGCCTCGGGGTCTACGGGTTCGGCGCCTCCGCCCACCTCACCGCCCAGCTCGCCATGGCCAGGGGCGCGACGGTGCACGTGATGACCCGCGCCGCGGACGCGCGGCGGCTGGCCCTCGACCTGGGGGCCGCCTCCGCCACGGGCGCGTACGACGCCCCGCCCGAGCCCCTCGACGCGGCGATCCTCTTCGCGCCGGTCGGCGATCTGGTTCCCGTCGCCCTGGCCGCGCTCGACCGCGGTGGCACGCTCGCCGTGGCCGGCATCCACCTGACGGACGTCCCGCGGCTGAACTACCAGCGGCACCTCTTCCAGGAACGCACCCTGCGCAGCGTCACCGCCAACACCCGGGCCGACGGCCGCGCGTACCTCGCCGAGGTGGCGCGGCACCGCCCCGTCGTCCACGTCCAGCGCTATCCGCTGAGCAGGGCGGACGAGGCGCTCGCCGACCTGGCCGCGGACCGCGTCACCGGGGCGGCGGTCCTCATGGCGGACTGAGCTGCCGGGGCGCGGCCTCGCCCCGCGGCGCGGCCTCACCTTGCGGCGAAGCCTCGCCCCGCAGCGCGGGTGTGGTCTCCGGCCGCCACGCCGTCGGCAGGTCCCGTGTCCGCCCCATGGGGGAGAAGAGCAGGATCAGCCCGGCGAGCGGGACCCCCGCCGTGGTGATCCACATGGCGGTGCGGAGGCCGAGGGCGCTGCCGAGCGCTCCGCCGAGCAGCGCTCCCAGCGGGATGGTCCCGTAGTTCAGGAACGCCGTGCTCGCGGTCAGGCGGCCGAGGAGCCCGGGCGGGCAGTAGCGCTGCTGGAAGCTCGCTTTGACGACGTTGCCGGCCACGACGCCGGCGGAGACGCAGAAGCCGCCCGCGACGCACAGCAGCACGCCGGCCCCGCCCGTGGTCAGCGGGATGAGCAGGGCGCACACCGGCAGCCCGAGCTCGAAGAACAGCGTCGCCCGTGCCGTGCCGGTCCGGGCGGCGACCCGCCGCGCGAGGAAGGCCCCGGCGATGCCGCCGCTGCCGGCGGCCGCGACGACCGCGCCGACGGTTCCGGGAGCCAGCCCGACCGTACGGGCCAGGAACACCACCAGAATCGACTGATACCCCATCAGGGCCAGGTTGGAGACCGCGCCGAACAGCGTCAGCGTGCGCAGCCAGGGGTCCCCTACGACCAGCCGCAGGCCCTCACCGATCTCACCGGCCAGGGAACCGGGACGACGCGCCGCTCCGGCGGGGCGCGGCTCGCGGTGGCGGATGCCCGACAGGCACAGGAGGGAGACGAGGAACGTTGCGGCGTTGGCGAACATCCCGTTGACGGCACCGGCGCATTGCGCGATCAGCCCGCCGGAGCTCTGGCCGGCGATCTGCGCGGCGGACGCGCTGCCGTGCAGCTTGGCGTTGCCCTCGGGCTGGTCGGCGGGTTCCAGGATGCCGGGCAGATAGGCGCTGTAGGCGGTCTGGAAGAACACCGTGGCCGTGCCCGCCAGGAGCGTTACGGTCAGCAGCAGGCCCATGCTCAGCTGCCCGGCCCGGGCGGCGACCGGGACACCGGCGAACAGGACGAGGGAGACGGAGGCGGCGGCCGTCATGACCGGCCTGCGCCGGCAGCGGTCCACCCAGGCGCCCACCGGCAGGCCGATGACCAGCCACGGCGCCCAGGAGGCCGCGGTCAGCAGGCCGACCTCGAACGGGCCGGCGTGCAGGTCGGAGACGGCGATCAGCGGCATCGCCACACCGGTGACGGACGCGCCGAACTTGCCGGCGGTCTCTCCGCACCACAGCAGCCGGAAGTCCCGGTGCCGCCGCAGGAGACCGCCGCGCGTGCCGCGGCTCATGAGGTGCCGCGCTCCTTGCGGGGGAAGGACTGGAGCTGCACGACGACGGGGAGCGCGTCCGGGGCCGGCTCGGCGTCCGCGGCGGGGGTGTGGCGCGCGATGACGGCCATCAGCTCGGCGTTGAGCGCCGCCAGCTGATCCGGCGTCATCCGCAGGTCCCGCCAGTCCGAGACCGTACCGGCGCTGCGCCACGACTCGTCCCAGTCCTCGGTGAAGTAGTGGGTGACCCTGTCGAAGTACTGCCGCGTCAGCTCGTGCAGGTAGACCGAGAGCGCGCCCCGGCTGTCGGGATCGTCGCGGAAGTCGGCGGTGTTGAGCTCGTTGGCGACGCCGACCCGCCTCCACCACCGTTCCCGCTTCGTGCCCCGCCCGGTCTCCTCCTCGATGAAGCCGTGCTCGGCGAGGTGGCGCAGGTGCCAGCTGACGGTGCCCGTGTTCTCCCCGAGGCGCCCGGCGAGCCCGGTGGCGGTCGCGGGGCCGTCCAGGCTGAGCAGTTCGAAGATCTTCATCCGCAGCGGATGGGCCAGGCCCCGCAGGCTGCGCGCGTCGATGCGGCGTGACGGCCTGGTCGACTGCGGTGCGGGGGCGGGCGGTTGAGAGGTGCGCTCGGGCTTCTCGGGCATGCCGACATCGTAGGTTGCAGAGGGTTCTCTGCAAAGATCTCTCTGCAAAGAATCCTCTGCAACCCATGTCGTCGTACGGGGCAAGGCGTACGAGGCGGCCTACCGGTGGGTGAACTCCGGCGGGCGCTTCTCCGCGAACGCCGCCATGCCCTCCTTCTGGTCGGCCGTCGCGAAGACCGCGTGGAACAGGCGGCGTTCGAAGCGCACCCCCTCGGCGAGGGTGGTCTCGAACGCGCGGTTGACCGCCTCCTTGGCCATCATCGCGACGGGCGCCGACATGCCCGCCACGGTCTCGGCGACCGCGAGCGCCTCGGCGAGGAGCTCGCCGGCCGGCACGATCCGGGAGACGAGGCCCGCCCGCTCGGCCTCGGCGGCGTCCATGGTCCGGCCGGTCAGGCACAGCTCCATCGCCTTGGCCTTGCCGACCGCCCGGGTCAGGCGCTGGGAGCCGCCGATGCCCGGGATGACCCCGAGCTTGATCTCCGGCTGGCCGAAGACCGCGCTGTCGGCGGCGAGGAGGATGTCACAGAGCATGGCCAGCTCGCAGCCGCCCCCGAGGGCGTAGCCGGAGACGGCGGCGATCGTGGGCGTACGGAGCTGCGCCAGCCGGTCCCAGGCGGTGAACCAGTCGCTGAGGTACATGTCCATGTACCCCTGGGGCCGCATCTCCTTGATGTCGGCGCCGGCCGCGAAGGCCTTCTCGGAGCCGGTGAGGACGATGCAGCCCACGTCCGGGTCGCGGTCGAGGACCTCGGTCGCCGCGACGACCTCGTTCATGACCTGGAGGTTGAGGGCGTTGAGGGCCTTGGGGCGGTTGAGCGTCAGGAGAGCGGTGCGGCCCTTGCGCTCGACCAGGATCGTCTCGTACGGGCCGGGGCCGGTGGCGTCGGTCATGCCGGGGTTCCGTTCTGAGCGGGGGAGGCTTCGGAGAGGGAAGCCGCGGAAGCGGAAGCGGAGGCGTCGGGGGAGCCGGAGGAGGAGCCGGAGCGCTCGCGGATGGCCCGGACGATGCCCGAGAAGTCCCGGTCCGCTCCCTCGGCGTCCGCGAACTCGGTGTACATGCGCGCGGCCCGCAGGCCGAGTTCGGCGTCGACGCCGCCCGCGCGGGCCGCGTTCGCCGCGAGCCCGAGGTCCTTGGCCATCAGCGGGGCGGCGAACCCGGGCGCGTAGCCGCGCCCGGCGGGGCTGCCCGGCACCGGCCCGGGCACCGGGCAGTTGACGGTCAGGGCCCAGCACTGGCCGGACGCGGTGGAGGCGACATCGAACAGGGCCTGGTGGCTCAGGCCCAGGCTCTCGCCCAGCACGAACGCCTCGCTGACCGCGATCATCGAGATCCCCAGGATCATGTTGTTGCAGATCTTGGCGGCCTGCCCCGAACCGGCGGCCCCGCAGTGCACGGCCTTGCGGCCCATGGCCGACAGCAGCGGCTCGGCCCGCGCGAAGTCCGTGGCCTCGCCGCCCGCCATGAACGTCAAGGTGCCCGCCTCGGCGCCGACGACGCCGCCGGAGACCGGGGCGTCGAGCGCCCGGTGGCCCGCGGCGAGCGCCGCCTCGTGCGCGGCCCGCGCGTCGGCGACGTCGATGGTGGAGCAGTCGACGAACAGCGTGCCGGGCGCCGCCGAGGCGAGCAGCCCCTCCTCCCGGTAGAGGGCGAGGACATGGCGGCCGGCGGGCAGCATGGTGATCACCACGTCCGCACCGGACGCGGCCTCCGCCGCCGAAGCCGCCGCCTCGACCCCCGCGTCCACCGCCGAGGCGAGCAGGCCGGGCACGAGGTCGTAACCGATGACGCGGTACCCGGCCTTGACGAGGCTGGCGGCCATCGGCCCGCCCATGTGACCGAGCCCGACGAACCCGACGACGCCGCTCACCAGGGCACCTCCTGAAGGGAACCGGTCACGTCCAGACGGAGCTCCCGCTCGCCGAGCGGCGCGAAGAACCGGGACACGTCCGCCTCGCCCACCTCGGCGAGCGTGGCGGGGGACCAGCGCGGACTGCGGTCCTTGTCGATCACCTGCGCCCGGATGCCCTCGACGAGGTCCGCCGAGGCCAGCGCCGCGCACGAGACGCGGTACTCCTGCTCCAGGACCCGCTCCAGGGGACCGAGCTCCCGCGCCCGGCGCAGTGCGGCCAGGGTGACCTTCAGCGCGGTGGGGGACTTGGCGAGGAGCGTCGCGGCGGCGTCCCCGGCGGCCGGCGCGCCGCTGCCGAGCAGCCGTTCCAGGATCTCCTCCACGGTGCCGGCGGCGTAGCAGTGGTCGATCCACTCCTGGTGGGCGGCGAGTTCGCCGGGCGGCGCCTGGCCGACGTACCGGGCGAGGACGTCGCGCACGGGCGCCTGCGCCAGGTCGCCGATCAGGCCGGGCAGCAGCTCCGAGGGGACGTAGTGGTCCGCGAGCCCGCACAGCAGGGCGTCCGCCGCGCCCACCGCCGCGCCGGACAGCGCCAGGTGGGTGCCCAGCTCGCCGGGGGCGAGGCCGAGCAGATACGTTCCGCCGACGTCGGGGACGAAGCCGATGCCCGTCTCCGGCATGGCGACGCGCGAGCGTTCGGTGACGATCCGCACGCTGCCGTGCGCCGAGACGCCGACGCCGCCGCCCATGACGATGCCGTCCATGACGGCCACGTACGGCTTGGAGTAGCGGGCGATGCGGGCGTTGAGCCGGTACTCGTCCCGCCAGAAGTCCGCCGACGCGGATCCGCCGGCCCGCGCGTCCTCGTGGATGGAGCGGATGTCGCCGCCGGCGCACAGCCCCCGCTCGCCCGCGCCCGTGATGACGACGGTCTCGACGGCGGGATCCTTCTCCCACTCCGTCAGCGCCTCGTCGATGCGGAGCGCCATGGCGTGGGTGAGGGCGTTGAGTGCCTTGGGGCGGTTGAGGGTGATGTACGCGGCGCGTCCCTCCGTACGCAGCAGGACGCTGTCCCCGCTTCCCGCGTTGCTCGCGCTGTTCGCGTTGTCCGTGCCGGCCGTCGTCATCGGACGTCTTCCGTCAGCCCGCGGGCCACGATGAGGCGCATGATCTCGTTCGTTCCTTCCAGGATCCGGTGCACCCTGAGATCGCGGACGATCTTCTCGATGCCGTATTCGCTGAGATAGCCGTATCCGCCGTGCAGCTGGAGGGCCTCGTCGGCGATCGCGTAGCCGGTGTCGGTGGCGAACCGCTTGGCCATCGCGCACAGTTGCGCGGCCTGGGGGAGGCCCTGGTCCAGGGCCTCCGCGGCCTGGCGGACCAGCGCCCGGGCCGCGGTCAGCCCGGTCGCCATGTCGGCGAGCCGGAACTGCAGGGCCTGCGCGTCGAGCAGCCGCGCCCCGAACGCCTCGCGGTCCGCGAGGTGGTCGAGGCTGCGGCGCAGGGCGCTCCGCGCGCCGCCGAGGGAGCAGGCGGCGATGCCGAGCCGGCCGCCGTTGAGCCCGTTCATGGCGATGCGGAATCCGTCGCCCTCGGCGCCGAGCCTGCGGTCGGCCGGGACGCGGACGCCGTCGAGGACGACCTGGCGGGTCGGCTGGGCGTTCCAGCCCATCTTCGTCTCGTTCGGCCCGAAGGACAGCCCCGCGTCGTCCCGTTCGACGACGAAGGCCGACACGCCGCGCGGCCCCGGCTCGCCCGTGCGCGCCATCACGATGTACAGGTGCGAGGCGCCCGCGCCGGAGATGAACTGCTTGACGCCCGTCAGGACGTAGTGGTCGCCGTCGCGCTCGGCGCGCGTGCGCAGCGCGGCGGCGTCGGAACCCGCTCCCGGCTCGGTCAGGCAGTAGCTGCCGAAGGCGTCCATGGCGCACAGCGCCGGGAGCCAGCGGGCGCGCTGGGCCTCGTCGCCGTAGCGGTCGATCATCCAGCCGACCATGTTGTGGATGGAGAGGTAGCCGGCGATGGAGGGGCAGCCGGTGGCCAGCGTCTCGAAGATCACGACGCCGTCCGAGCGGGTCAGGCCGGAGCCCCCGGAGGCCTCACGGACGTAGACGCCGCCGAGGCCGAGGTCCGCGCCCTTGCGGAGGACGCCGGTGGGGAAGTGCTTGTCCCGGTCCCAGGCGACGGCGTGCGGGGCGAGGTGCTCGGCCGCGAAGTCCAGCGTCGTCCCGGCGATGGCGAGCTGCTCCTCGGAGAGCAGGCCGTCGGTCATCGTCGCCGTCATCGCATCGTCGGGATGGTGAAGCTCGCGCCTTCCTTGACCCCGGAGGGCCAGCGCGAGGTGACGGTCTTGGTACGGGTGTAGAAGCGGACGGCGTCCGGGCCGTGCTGGTTCAGGTCGCCGAAGCCGGAGCGCTTCCAGCCGCCGAAGGTGTGGTACGCGACGGGCACCGGGATCGGCACGTTCACGCCGACCATGCCGGTGTTCACTCGGCGGGTGAAGTCCCGGGCGGTGTCCCCGTCCCGCGTGAAGATGGCCACGCCGTTGCCGTACGGGTGCTCGCTGGGCAGCCGCAGCGCCTCCTCGTAGCCGGCCGCGCGGACGACGCACAGGACCGGCCCGAAGATCTCCTCCCGGTAGATCCGCATGCTGGTGGAGACGCGGTCGAAGAGGGAGGCGCCCGCGAAGAAGCCGTTCTCGTGGCCGGGCAGGACGAAGCCGCGCCCGTCGACGACGAGTTCGGCGCCCTCGGTGGTGCCGATGTCCACGTAGCGGCGCACGCGGTCGAGGGCGTCCCGGCTCACCAGCGGACCGAAGTCGGCGTCCGGGTCGTCGGAGCGGCCGATGCGCAGGGCGCCGATGCGCTCCTTCAGCTTCGCGACCAGGGCGTCGGCGGTCTCCTCGCCGACGGGGACGGCGACGGAGATCGCCATGCAGCGCTCGCCCGCCGATCCGTAGCCGGCGCCGACCAGCGCGTCGACGGCCTGGTCGAGGTCGGCGTCCGGCATGATGATCATGTGGTTCTTGGCGCCGCCGAAGCACTGGGCGCGCTTGCCGCGGGCGGCGGCGGTGGCGTAGACGTGCGCCGCGACCTGCGTGGAGCCGACGAAGCCGAGGGCCTGGACCCGGGGGTCCTCCAGCAGGGTGCCGACCGCTTCCTTGCCGCCGTTGACCACGTTCAGCACGCCCGGGGGCAGCCCCGCCTCCAGGAAGAGCTCGGCGAGCCGCAGCGGCACGGACGGGGCGCGCTCGGACGGCTTGAGGACGAAGGAGTTGCCGCACGCGATCGCGGGCGCGGCCTTCCACAGCGGGATCATCGCGGGGAAGTTGAACGGCGTGATGCCGGCGACGACGCCGAGCGGGGCGCGCAGCGAGTGCACGTCGATGCCCGTGCCGGCGTTGTCGGTGAACTCGCCCTTCAGCAGGTGCGGGATCCCGGCGGCGAACTCGGCGACCTCCAGGCCCCGCTGGAGGTCGCCGTGGGCGTCGGCGACGGTCTTGCCGTGCTCGGCCGACAGCAGCCGGGCGAGCGCCTCGCGCTCGCCCTCCACCAGTTGCAGGAACCTCAGCAGGACGCGGGCGCGCCGCTGCGGGTTCCACTCGGCCCACTCCGGCTGGGCGGCCGCGGCGTTCGCGATCGCGGCCGTCGTGTCCGCGTGCCCCGCCAGGGGGATCCGGGCCTGGACGGCGCCGGTGTTGGGGTCGTACACGTCGGTGAAGAGCCCCGACGTGCCCGGGGTGTGTTCACCGCCGATGAAATGCGTCAGTTCACGGACCATGGAAGCCTGCTCTCGTCAGGTCAGGTGAGATCCGGGGATGGGCATGGGGCATTGCCGCTCTTTCCGGGGCCTGCTGAGCCCTGCGCAGAGCTAGCGTTGCGCGGACATGACGGACATGTGCGCGCGCTTCGCCGGATCACCAGGGTCGTGAGTGCGGACCGGTGCCATGCGTGTCTGCTCCATCCTCGTGGACAACACGGAACATCCCGCGGCCGGTATCCTGACTCCCGGATCATCGCGCGCCCCCGGCCTTCCCGACGAGTGACGCGTCCGGTGACGCACCTCGTCAGTGGCCTTCTCTCGACGGCGCACTCCCCGGTCACAGTGGCGGGACCGTGCCGGATTCACACCGGCTTCCCTGCACCGCGGGCCTTGTTCACGAAGATATAGTTGGACGTCCTAGTAAGTCCACCCCCGGCTTGATCGCGTCTCCCGCCGTGGCGCGATCACTCCTCCGCCACCGGATAGGGCACGAACGTGCTGCTGTTCTCGTCGACGGCGAGGGGGCGGCCGAGCGGCGGCACGGCCCGCTGCGGGCAGTCGAGGCGTTCGCAGATGCGGCAGCCCATGCCGATGGGGGTGGCGGCGGAGGCGTTGCCCAGGTCGAGGCCGTCGGAGTAGACGAGCCGGCCGGCGTGCCGGATCTCGCAGCCCAGGCCGATGGCGAACGACTTGCCCGGCTCGCCCCAGCCGCCGCGCTGCCGGGTCACGGTGCGCGCGGTCCACAGATACCGCTGCCCGTCGGGCATGGCCGCGATCTGCACCTGGATCCGGCCCGGCGCGGCGAACGCCTCGTACACGTTCCACAGCGGGCAGGTGCCGCCCGCGCGGGAGAAGTGGAAGCCCGTCGCCGACTGCCGCTTGGACATGTTGCCCGCCCGGTCGACGCGGACGAAGGAGAACGGCACGCCGCGCAGCCGCGGCCGCTGGAGGGTGCTCAGCCGGTGGCAGACCGTCTCGTAGCCGACGCCGAAGTGGTCGGTGAGGCGCTCGATGTCGTAGCGCATCTCCTCGGCCGTCGCGTGGAAGGCGCGGTACGGCAGGATCAGCGCGGCGGCCATGTAGTTGGCGATGCCGATCCGGGCGAGCGACCACGCGGTGGAGCCCTCGGGGTAGTCCTCCGAGGCGAGCGCGGAGATCTCGCCGTCGCATTCGAGGAGGGCCAGCTGCGTGGCCATCCGGAAGGCCCGCTGGCCGGGGCGGAGCCTGCCGGAGAGGTGCAGGACCCGGCGCACCGGGTCGTAGTGGTGCGGGCGGCCGGAGTCCGCGGCCAGGTGGACGGCGTGCCGCTCCGTGAGCCGCGCCGAGAGGGCCGGGAGCACGCCGCCGGGCCGGATGCCGAGGCCCGCGGCCAGCTCCTCGGCGGCGAGGTCGAGGTCGTGGAGGTAGTTCCGGCGGCGGTAGAAGAACTCCCGGATCTCCTCGTGCGGCGTGCGGGGCACGGCCGGGCCGGCGCCGCCGCCCCTGCCGTCCGCCGCCTCGGCCAGGCGCTCGGTCAGGGCCTGGTTGCGGCGGCCCAGGTCGAGTAGGACGGAGGCCACGGCGGGCAGCCGGGAGGCGAGTTCGGACAGGTCCGCCGGGGAGACCCGGGCGGCCGAGATCTCCTCGGCGAGGGCCTCGCGCAGGTCGGCGACGACCCGGGCGGTGCCGAGCTCCGAGAAGAAACCGGGCTCCACGCCGAACGCCTCGGTCAGGCGCAGCAGGACGGGGACGGTCAGCGGCCGGGAGTCGTGCTCCATCTGGTTGAGGTAGCTGGGGGAGATGGCCAGGACACGGGCGAACTCCGCCTGGCTGAGCCGCCGCTCCTCGCGCAGCCTGCGCAGCCGTGCTCCCGCGTACGTCTTGCTCACCATCGCCTCCGGTCTCTGCTCTCCGCGTCCGTCCGTTCCCCGCGTCCGTCCCGGTGCGCGTGGGGAATTGAACCTTCGCAGACTTGGCGGAACGCAGAGAGAAGATTCGCAAGAATTGGCAGAAGGCCATGCTTGATGGCACTCAGTGCCACTGTCAGAGTCGTACCACGGCCCGCCGGAACCCCGGCGAACCGCCCCTCGCGCACCAGCGAAGGCACGGCGGGCCATGACATCCGATGGCATCCGAGGGAGAGCGACTCTCTTCGCAGGATTGACAGAACTTCGACGCGGTTCAGGACGCGGTCCCGAACGCGACACCGGGAGACGAACATGGCTCAGGCACAGACGGCGGCGGAAGCACTGGCGCAACAGTGGGCCGAGGACCCCCGCTGGAAGGGCATCGAGCGCACCTACAGCGCGGAGGACGTCGTCCGGCTGTCCGGCAGCGTCCGCGAGGAGCACACCCTCGCCCGGCGCGGCGCCGAACGCCTCTGGCGGCAGCTCCACGAGCGCGACTACGTCCACGCGCTCGGCGCGCTCACCGGCGGCCAGGCCGTCCAGATGGTCAGGGCCGGGCTCCAGGCGATCTACCTGTCCGGCTGGCAGGTCGCCGCCGACGCCAACCTGGTCGGCCACACCTACCCCGACCAGAGCCTCTACCCGGCCAACTCGGTGCCGCAGGTGGTGCGCCGCATCAACAACGCCCTGCTGCGGGCCGACCAGATCGCCACCGCCGAGGGCACCGACACCGCCGTCGACTGGCTCGCGCCGATCGTCGCCGACGCCGAGGCCGGCTTCGGCGGCCCCCTCAACGCCTTCGAGCTCACCAAGGCGATGATCGCCGCCGGCGCGGCCGGCATCCACTACGAGGACCAGCTCGCCTCCGAGAAGAAGTGCGGCCACCTCGGCGGCAAGGTCCTCGTCCCGACCGCCCAGCACATCCGCACTCTCAACGCGGCCCGCCTCGCCGCCGACATCGCGGGCGTCCCCACCCTGATCGTGGCCCGTACGGACGCGCTCGCCGCGAACCTGCTGACCAGCGACGTCGACGAGCGCGACGCGCAGTTCGTCACGGGAGAACGCACCGCCGAGGGCTTCTACCGCGTGCAGAACGGCATGGCACCGGTCATCGCCCGCGGCCTCGCCTACGCCCCGTACGCCGACCTCATCTGGGTCGAGACCGGCACCCCGGACCTGGCCCAGGCCCGCGAGTTCGCCGAGGCCCTCCACGCCGAGTACCCCGGCAAGATGCTGGCCTACAACTGCTCGCCCTCCTTCAACTGGAAGGCGGCCCTGGACGACGACCAGATCGCCAAGTTCCAGCGCGAGCTCGGCGCGATGGGATACCGCTTCCAGTTCATCACCCTGGCCGGCTTCCACTCCCTCAACCACGCCATGTTCGACCTCGCCCACGGCTACGCCGAGCACGGCATGACCGCCTACGTCGACCTCCAGGAGCGCGAGTTCGCCTCCCAGGCGCAGGGTTTCACCGCCGTCAAGCACCAGCGGGAGGTCGGCACCGGCTACTTCGACCTCGTCTCGACCGCCGTCAACCCCGCCTCCTCCACCACCGCGCTGACCGGCTCCACGGAGGAGGAGCAGTTCCACTAGGAGAGCCCGGTCAGGTGAGGGCCGGACGACCTCCCCGTCCGGCCCTCACCGCCTCTCACCACCCTCTTCGCCCCTCATCGCCCCGCAGATGGAGACCCGCATGCCCCTCACCGCACTGACCGGCCGTGCCGAGGTCCTCGGCACACCGGGCGACCGCCACGACGAGATCCTCACACCCGAGGCGCTGGACTTCATCAGCCGCCTGCATGCCGCCTTTGCCGAGCGGCGCACCGAGTTGCTCAGAGAACGCCGCCGCCGCGCCCTGCTCCTCGCCTCCGGCGCCGCGCTCGACTTCCCGCTCGTCACCTCCGCCGTCCGCACCGACCGCGTCTGGCGCGTCGCACCGCCCGCGCCGGGGCTCACCGACCGCCGGGTGGAGATCACCGGCCCGCCCGAGCGGCGCATGACCGTCAACGCCCTCAACTCCGGCGCGCAGGTGTGGATGGCCGACTTCGAGGACGCCACCTCGCCCACCTGGGACAACATCGTCGGCGGCCAGCTGAACCTGCTCGACGCCGTCGAACGGCGCCTCGACTTCACCACGCCCGGGGGCAAGCACTACCGGCTCGGGGAACGGCTCGCGACCATCATGGTCCGCCCCCGCGGCTGGCACCTCACCGAGGAGCACCTGACCGTCGGCGGCCGCCCCGTGCCGGCCTCGCTCGTCGACTTCGGCCTGTACTTCTTCCACTGCGCCCAGCGGCGGATCGACGCCGGGAGCGGCCCCTACTTCTATCTCCCCAAGCTGGAGAACCGCTACGAGGCCCGGCTGTGGAACGACGTGTTCGTCCTCGCCCAGGACCTGCTCGGCATCCCCCGCGGCACGGTCCGCGCCACCGTCCTCATCGAGACGGTCACCGCCGCCTTCGAGATGGAGGAGATCCTTTACGAGCTGCGCGAGCACAGCGCCGGACTCAACGCGGGCCGCTGGGACTACCTCTTCAGCGTGATCAAGAACTTCGCCCACCGCCCCGACTTCGTCCTCCCGGACCGGGCCCGGGTCACCATGACCGCCCCCTTCATGCGCGCCTACACCGAACTGCTGGTGCGCACCTGCCACCGGCGGGGCGCCCACGCGATCGGCGGGATGGCGGCCCAGGTCCCGAGCCGCGACGCGGCGGCCGACGAGGCGGCGCTCGCCAAGGTGCGGCTGGACAAGGAGCGCGAGGCCGAGGACGGCTTCGACGGCTCGTGGGTCGCCCACCCCGGCCTCGTCCCCGTCTGCCGCGACGCCTTCGACGCCGTCCTGGACGACCGGCCGCACCAGATCGACCGCACCCGCGACGACGTCGACGTGACCGCCGCCGGCCTCCTCGCCGTCCGCCGCGTCAGCGGCCCGCCGACCGGGGAAGGCGTCCGCGCGAACATCGCCGTCGCCCTGCGGTACTTCGACGCGTGGCTGCGCGGCAGCGGAGCCGTCGCGCTGGGCGGCCTGATGGAGGACGCCGCCACCGCCGAGATCGCCCGCTGCCAGATCTGGCAGTGGATCCGCCACGGCGCCGTCGACCGGGACACGGTGCTCACCCTCCTCGACGCGGAGACCGCGGCCCTGACCGGGGAAGACCCGCACGCACGCGCCGCGCAGGCCCGCGAGATCTTCGAACGCACCGCCCTCGCCGGAGAACTGCCGGCGTTCTTCACCGCCGACGCCTACGACCGGTACCTCGTCCGCCGGACGGAGGTGCGGCCGTGAGCGCCTCCATGAGCGCATCCATCCAGCGGGTCGGGGTCGTCGGCGGCGGCCGGATGGGCGCCGGCATCGCGGAGGTCTGCGCCCGCGCCGGCCTCGGCACCGTGGTCTGCGAGGCCGACGCGACCGCCGCCCGCGCGGCGCGCGACCGCGTCACGGCCTCCCTCGAACGCGCCGTCGACCGGGGCAAGCTGGACCGTACGGACGCCGAGGACGCCCTGGGCCGCCTCGTCTTCACCGGCAGCCTCGACGACCTGGCCGACCGCCACCTCGTCATCGAGGCCGTCATCGAGAACACCGACGTGAAGACCGAGGTCTTCGCGGCCCTCGACAAGATCGTCGAGGACCCGGCGGCGATCCTCGCCACCAACACCTCCTCCATCCCCGTCATGCGGCTCGGCATGGCGACACGGCGCGCCGACCGCGTCGTGGGCCTGCACTTCTTCAACCCGGTACCCGTCCTGCCGCTGGTCGAAGTGGTCGCGTCCCTGCACACCGCGCCCGCGGCCGTCACCGCCGTCGAGGCCTTCGCCGCCACCCTGGGCAAGACCGTCGTCCGCTCGCAGGACCGGGCCGGATTCGTCGTCAACGCGCTCCTCGTCCCGTACCTCCTCGCGGCCGTCCGCATGGCCGAGTCCGGGTTCGCCGCCGCCACCGATATCGACGCCGGCATGGAGCTGGGCTGCGCGCACCCGATGGGCCCGCTCAAGCTCGCCGACCTCATCGGGCTGGACACCGTCGCCTCCATCGCGGAATCCCTCTACGAGGAGTTCAAGGAGCCGCTCTACGCCCCGCCCCCGCTGTTGCAGCGGATGGTCCAGGCAGGCCTCCTCGGCCGCAAGACGGGCAGGGGCTTCCACGTCTACGCCGGTACGGGCGGCAGCGGGTCCGGCCCGGTGTAGGCGTTCAAAGGCGGCCGGATGACGGCCCTCTACCAGGCCAGGAGCAGCAGTTCGCTCGTGAGGCCCGGCCCGAGGGCGAGGAGCAGGCCGGCGGAGCCCGGTGCGGGCGGCGCGGCGAGGGTCCTGCGGAGGACGTCGAGCACCGAGGCGGAGGAGACGTTGCCGTACTCGGCCAGCGAATCCCGGGAGAGGGCGAGCGCCCCGGGCGGCAGGCCGAGTCCCTGGTCCAGGGCCTCCATGATCTTCGGGCCGCCGGGGTGGCAGACCCAGGAGGTGATGTCCTCCGTGGTCAGACCGTGGCCCGCGAGGAAGTCGTGGACCTCGCCGGGGAGGTGCTTCTCGGCGAACGCGGGGACTTCCGGGGAGAGGAAGACGGCGAAGCCGCCGGTGCCCACGCGCATGCCCATCAGGTGCTCGGTCCCCGGGTGCAGGCGGCTGCGGGTCGCCACGAGCGCGGGGCCGGCGGCCGTACGGGCCCGGTGGGCGCCGAGGACCACGACGGCGGCAGCGGCGTCGCCGAACAGCGCGGTGGCGACGAGATTGGCGGCGGACGCGTCCGCGTACTGGAAGTTCAGCGAGCACAGCTCGACGGAGACCAGGACGGCCACGTCGTCGGGCCGCCCCCGCAGGTAGTCGTGCACCCGCGACAGACCCGCGGCACCTCCCGCGCAGCCGAGACCGAGCAGCGGCATGCGGGCCACGTGCGGAGGCAGTCCGGCCCGCTGGACGAGCTCGGCGTCGAAGGACGGGACGGAGGCCCCGGTGGTGGTCGTGGTGACGATCGCACCGACCTCGCCGGGCTGTACGCCCGCCGCCGCCAGGGCCTTTTCGAGGGCGTCGAGCCCCACCCGGCGGGCCGTGTCGGTCCACGTCGCGTTGTACTCGGTGAACGTGCGCGGCCGGGGGTACTCGGCCAGGGGCAGCGACAGATTGCGGTACGCGATGCCCGTGTGCGCGGCGATGCCGGTGAACTGCCGGCGCACGGACGCGTCGGAGGAGAGGAACGCCTCGGCGAACACGGCGGCGATGTCCCGCTGACGGTGCCGGTGCGGGGGTGCGGACACCGCCACGGAGGCCACCCGGGGAGCCGGCGGGCTCGCGTCGTTCATCAGGCCTCCCAGGGGCGGTCGTGCCGGTCACCGGGTCCGCCCGGTACGGGACAGCCCACGGTGACGCGGGCGCGGTCCGGTCCGGCAGGGCGTGAAGCAGGGCGCGAGTGCGCCTCGTGCGGCGTGCGGGGCACCGCGGTGCTTTCGGCGGCCCGGGAAAGCCGGTGGAACCGGAGGTGTCCGGGGTAGCCACGTGGCCTCAGCCGCGCCCGGCCGGCGCGTGTGTGAAGCGAAGGGGTACCCATGATCGGCAAGCGTGGCGTCGGGATCGCTCTGTCCTCCCTCGCCCTGGTCGCGTCGGGCATCGGCGGGGCACCGGCGGCCCGGGCCCGTGACCACGACCACGACCGTGGCCATGCCTTCCAGGACTGCACGGGCCGCGAGAACATCACGTACGGACCGGGGCTCAGCCTCTCCTCCGGCACCTCGGCCGTCAGCGTCGACGGTACGTACCGCTGCACGGACGTCCCGGGCCGCACCATCACGGCCACATACCACACCGAGGGCACCACCGGAGGCACCTGTCTGCTCCTCGCCTCGAACAAGTCGGAGGAGACCCTGCACTACGCGGACGGCAGCACGACCGTCATCGCGTACCGCTCGGGCCCCTCCGTCCGCCTCGCGGGCGTCAACACCGCGGTGCTCGACGGAGTGGTCGTCTCCGGGCGCGGCAAGGGGTCGGCCGCGGAGAAGACCATCCAGACGCTGCCCGCCGGCCTGCCGACCGACTGCGTGCTCGGCGGCGGCATCCGGCACACCGTCGCCTTCACGCACTTGAGCATCACCCGGTGACGGAGAGGACGGGGCGGCTCCGGTCCGCGGTGGCGTCCAGCGTGGGGTAGTCGTTGTAGCCGGTCTCGCCGCCCACGTACATCGAGTACTCCTCGCGGACCGGGTTCAGCGGGGCGCCGGCACGCGAGCGCTCGACCAGGTCGGGGTTGGCGATGAAGGCGCGGCCCAGGGCGATCAGGTCGGCGCCCGAGGCCAGCAGGCGTTCGCCGGCGCTCCGCCCGCCGTCGGCGGGCAGCGTCCCCGAACGGCGCAGGTCGGGGTTGGCCATCAGCACGCCGGACCAGTCGTCGCGGATCCGCCGGTACAGGGGCTGGTCCGGGTCGGCGAACAGCACGTGCAGGTAGGCCAGTCCGAGGTCGCCGACGGCGTCGAGGAGGGCCGGGTAGATGTGGTCGGTGTCGCCCTCGTCGATGCCGTTGACGGTGTTCGCCGGGGAGATCCGCAGCCCCACCCGCTCCGGGCCGATCGCGTCGGCCACGGCGCGGGCCGTTTCGGCCGCGAAGCGGACGCGGGCGGCGGCGGAACCGCCGTAGGCGTCCGTGCGCCGGTTGGTGTTCTGCGCCATGAACTGGTGGAGGAGCATGCCGTTGGCGGCGTGCACCTCCACTCCGGCGAAGCCCGCGGCGACGGCGTTGCGGGCGGCCTGGGCGAAGTCGGCGATGGTGGAGCGGATGTCGTCGGCGGTCATCTCGCGGGGCACGACGGAGGGCCGGCGTCCGGCGGGCGTGTGGATCGTCTCCGGGAGCGCGAGCGGCGAGGGCGAGACCGGCGTCAGACCGCTGTTGTCCGGGTGACCGACCCGCCCGCCGTGCTGGAGCTGGAGGAACATCCGGCCGCCCGCGGCGTCCACCGCGTCCGTGACCCGGCGCCATCCGGCCACGTGCTCCGGGCGGTGGATGGCGGGGATGTTCGCGTACGTCCGGCCCACGGCGTTCGGGGTGGTGCCTTCGGCGATGATCAGGCCGGCGGAGGCGCGCTGCGCGTAGTGGGTGGCCATCATCGGCGTCGGTACGCCGTCGGCACCGGCCCGGGTCCTCGTCAGAGGGGCCATGACCAGGCGGTTCGGCAGGTGCAGCGGGCCGAGGCGGAAGGGTGCGAAGAGACCGGAGTCAGCAGGTGCGTTCGTCATGCCCGTACGGTAGAAGTTGACACCAGTGTCAGGTTCAAGTCCCGCCGGGCGCCTTCGGGCGGTCCCGCCGCGGGCGAGAGGGGGATGGCCGGAGTGCGGATAGGTGAACTGGCCCGGCGGACCGGTGTGAGCGAGCGGTCGCTGCGCTACTACGAGAAGCAGCAGTTGCTGACGTCCGAACGGACGCCCGGCGGGCAGCGCGAGTACGGGGAGTGGGCGGTCGACCGGGTCATCCGGATCCAGGTGCTCTTCGCCGCGGGGCTCAACAGCACGAAGATCGGGCAGCTGCTGCCCTGCATGCGGGACCCGGACGGCGCCCCGTCGGAGCGGGCGGACGGCCTGCTGGTCGCCGAACTGGCCGGGGAGCGGCAGCGCATCGACCGGATGATCGCCGACCTGGTGCGTACCCGCGACGTCCTCGACGAGGTGATCGACACGGCGTCGCAGCCGGGCCGGGAGAGGGCCGCCGCCTGAACGGCCCCCGTGGGTCGGGTGGTATCAGAACGCGGCGATCGAGGCAGGGGCGCGTTCGGCCCGGGCGAGGGCGCGGAGGACGGCGGTGGAGCCGTGGCGGCGCCGGGCCAGGCGGGCGAGGAGCGCGACGACGGTGTCGGCGGCGCGCTCGGGGAGCTCGGGCGCGGACGTGCCGACGCTGACGGCGAGGTCGTCGTTGTGGACCGCGAGCTCCATCATGCGGGTGACGAGCAGGTCGTCGAGGCGCAGCGACCACGGCCCCCACAGGGGGATGCGCACCGGCCGGTCCGCGTCCGCCGGCCGCAGGAGGGCGGGCAGTTCCTCAAGTGCGGCGGCGAGGCGCGCTGTCATGACGGCGTGGCCTTCGGAGGCGACGTCCTCGCCGCCCTGCCGGATACGGACGTTGGCGTCGGCGTCGGCTGCGGCACCGATCCAGCCGACCCGGGCGTAGTGGCCGAGCAGGGAGACGACCAGGTCACGCGGCTCCGGGCCGGTCAGGGCCGGGGCGACGCAGAGGACCTGATAGGCCAGATGCCCGGCGAGACCGCGCACGGTGAAGCCGGGCAGCGCACTCGGGCCGTCCCAGGCGGCGGCGACCGCCTCCTCGCGCAGCAGCGCGGCAGCGGCGCGGGCGGTGGCGAGGAAATCGTCCTGGACGGCGGTCAGGGTGCCGGTCATGCGGGCAGCGTCCCACGTCAGCCGGCGGATATGCGCGCCCCGGCCCGGTCCGCTGCCGCGCGGGTCAGCCGTTCAGGTGTAATCCGCCCGCCGGACGAGGGCATCCGGAGGAACCGCTGGCAAGATCACCTCGTCACTCCCGCCGCGAGATCAGGAGACGTGAACCATCGTGGGAATCAAGACGAGTTGGGCGCTGCGCGCAGGACTGAGCGCCCTCGGCGCCCTGGCACTCCTTGTCACCGGCGTGCCCTCCGCGGAGGCCGGTGCGCGGGGCTGCAACCACCGGACGTGCATCTCCGTCCAGGGGTCGGGTCTCCACGTCGATTCGGTCTCGGCGTCGACGACCTGGAACGGTGACTTCACCGGGCACTTCCACATCTGGGGCGGCGGCCTGAACGCCAACAGCGCGACGGGCTACTGGGGATACCACCAGCAGTACACGGTGCACGTCGGCCGCGACCTGCCGAACCGCTCGGTGGTGTGCGCGGAGGGATGGGAGCACGTCAACGGCCACCTGGAGTCCCGCGGCCGCGCCTGCGAGGAGATCCGCTTCTAGCCGCTCCCAGCCCCTTCCAGCCGCTTAAAGTGCGCTCGCCGGGGCTTCACTCCTCGTCCAGCACCGCCCGGATCACATAGCGGGCGTTGCGGGCCATCGCCGGGTTCGTCCGGCGGTAGTACGGCAGCGCGATCAGGGCCTGCGAGAGGGCGCGGCCCCGGCCGCGGGCCCAGGTCGCGCCGTCCACGCCGAGCGCTTCGCGGAAGGCCTCCCGCGCGGCGGGCGGCAGCAGGTTCCACGCCGGGAACAGGTCGCAGGCCGGGTCGCCCACCCCCGCGCACCCGAAGTCGATCACCGAGGCCAGCCTGCCGCCGGCCACCAGCAGATTGCCCGGCATCAGGTCGGCGTGCAGCCAGACCGGCGGCCCGTCCCAGGCCGGGGCGCGCAGCGCGCCCTCCCATACGGCGGTCACGGCATCGCAGTCGACACCCTCCTCGGGGATCCCGCGCAGTTCCGCGATCGCCGCCCGGGTCGCCTCGTCGAGCGAGGCGAGCGGCCCGCCGCGGTGGGCTTGCGGCGCACCCGGCAGGGTGACGCTCCGCATCGCGGCCACGAACCCGGCCAGGTCCCCGGCCAGCAGTACGGGCTCGCTCAGGGCCCCCGCCTCGGGGTTCTCTCCCGCCAGCCACCCGTGCACCGACCAGGGCCACGGATACCCCTCGGCGGGCTTCCCGGCCCCGAGCACCTCGGGGATCGCCGCGGGCAGCCGGGGCGCGAGCCGGGGCAGCCACTCCTGCTCCAGCAACACGTCCGGGGCGCCGCCCCGCACCAGCGGCAGCCGCACGACCATGTCGCCGCCCAGCCGGAACATGGCGTTCACCGTGCCGCCGGACGCGAACCGCTCCACGTCCCGCCCCGCCCACTGCGGGAACTGCCCGGCGACCAGCCGGCGTACGAGGTTCTCATCGACGGGGTGCTCGCCGGCGTGCATCTGCCCTGTGCTCATGGGCGCCCATCCGACCGCCGGACGCCGGCGGGCGTCAAACACATTTCCCCGCCCGTACGTCTCCCCGCCCGTACGCCGGCGTCAGCCCGCGGCCGCCGCCCGGCGGTAGAAGTCGAACTGGGTGACACCGTTGTAGCCGTAGCTCTCCGGGTGCAGTTCGTGCAGCGCCACACCGGCCCGGGGGAGCGGGCCGAGGACGCGGGTCAGCAGTTCTTCGGCCCGGGCGATGAACGCGGCCTTCTCCGCCGCGCTGTTCGTGCCCGCGGTGAGGCTGCCTTCGACGTGTGCGTCGCGGGCGCCGGCCAGGGGCCTGCCGGCGACGAAGTAGCTGCCGGCAGGCACCAGGTTGATATGGACGATGGTGCGCGCCCGGTCCTTGCGCAGCACCGACACCGCCAGCTCGGTCAGCCCCTCGGCGAGGGCGCTCCGGACGTCGGCCGGAAGGGCGGGATCGGGGACGGTGACCCGGAAGTACGGCATGACTCTCCTCCGCATGTACGTGATCCGCTGCGTGTGCGCGGACCGCCGCCCCGGCGGATCCGGTAGCGGCGCGGAGCAAGCCTCGCCCGGCCTGGCACCATAGATCCAACGCATAGATGTCATACGCATATGAGGCTGTTGCATGACCGTCAACCTTCCCCAGCTGCGGGCCTTCCTCGCCGTCGTGGACACCGGCGGCTTCAGCGCGGCCGCCGCCGAACTCGGCATGAGCCAGTCCGCGGTGTCGCACGCCGTCGCCTCGCTGGAGCGCGAACTGGCCGCTCCGCTCCTGGTCCGTGCCACCCCGGCCCGGACGACGGCGCTCGGGGAGCGCGTCCTGCCGCACGCCCGCGTCGCGCTGTCGGCGGCCCGGTCCGTGGAACAGATCGCGGCCGAGGCCACCGGGGCCCTGACCGGCATCGTGCGGCTGGCCGCCACCCCGACGGTCTGCCAGGGCATGGTTCCCGGCCTGCTCCGGCACTGGCGTGAGGACCAGCCCCGGATCACCGTGCGGGTCTTCGAGGGCGACAGCGCCGAAGTGACGACCTGGCTGGCCGACGGGACGGCCGACGCCGCCGTCCTGATCGACCCGCCGCCCGGCCCCGGCATCCAGCTCGCCACGGACCACTACCGGGCCCTGCTGCCCCGGGACCACCCCCTGGCGGGAGAGCCGTCCGTCGACATCCGCGACCTGGAGGACGACCAGTTCCTGATATCGCCCAACGGCTGCGAAGCCCGCATCCGTACGATCCACGGGCTGGCCGGGCTGCGCTTCAACCCGACCCACCGGGTGCGGGACCTGGCGACGCTGATCAGCATGGTGCAGGCCGGCATCGGCGTGACCGTCCTGTCCGAGGTCTCCCGCTCGCTCATCCCTCCCGACCTGGTCCTGCTGCCGCTGGAACCCCGCACCGCGCGCCGCCTCGTCCTGACCGGGCCGCCCGGCCGCCCCTGGCACCCGGCGGTCCGCGCCCTGGCGGAGTCGGCGGCCGGCCACCTGGCCCGTACGGCTTGAGGCCACGCGGCTCTGCGGTCGGCCTGCCCGGTCCTCAGAGCCAGCCGCGGCGCGCCGCCTGGACTCCCGCCTGGAAGCGGGTGGTGGCGCCCAGCCTCGCCAGGAGGGCGGAGACGCGGCGGACGACGGTGCGGCGGCCCAGGCCCAGCCGCCTGGCGATCGCGTCGTCGGTGGCGCCGCTGGCCATCAGCGTGAGGATCTGCCGGTCGCGTTCGTCGATCTGCGTGCCGGTGCCGTCCGCCGACACCGGTACGGCGAGCCGCCACAGCGACTCGAACACGTTGGACAGCGCCCGGAACAGGCTGGACGGGCGGATCAGGAGGGAGACGACGCCGGGGCGGGCGTCCGCGGCGAGGGTGACCACGGCCAGCTCGTCGTCGCTGATGGCGAGCTTCAAGGGCGGGTCGTCCAGCGTCCGCGCCTGTTCCCCGGCCGCGATCATGCGCGCCATGTTGGGCCCCGCGACGGGGTCGTCGAACGCGGAGCCGTGGTAGATGGTGCGGTAGGCGACACCGGCGGCCATGCGCTCGCGTTGCAGCACCTCTTGTTCGAGGTAGTGGCCGGCCGTCCCGGAGTACGGCGGCATGTCGATGACCCGGATCTGGTGGCGCGCGGCCTGCTGGAGTTGCCGGCTGATCGCCAGGACGCGCGCGGCGTCCTCGACGACCTCCAGCGCGCCGTAGTGACCGGCGTCCTTCCTGGCGAAGCGGTAGAGCTGTTCGAGCTCCGTACCGGTCCGGCGCAGGGCCGACCGCAGGGCGGCGTCGCGTTGCAGCAGCGCCTCGACGACCTGCGCGGGCGGTAACGCCTCCCAGGCGTCCTCCCAGGAGTCCTCCCCGGCGGCACTCACTCCGGGCTCCGGATCCGTCGCCACGACGAACTCTTCGGCGGCCAGTTCCTTGAGCACCGCCCGGACGACGGTCTCGCTGAGCCCGCAGCGGGCCGCCAACCGGCTCGCGGGCTCACGCGGATGACCGACCAGGTAGTGGTAGACCCGTCCGCGGTCGGAGTCCGGGTCCAATACGTCGTGCACGACACCCCCTCGCCGTACCGCAGCCGTTCGAGTTGTTCGATACGGCCACCGGCCGCCGCAGCATACTGCGAAGGCGGCGCACTTGCGCCAGTGGCTCACCTGCGCCACCGCCCCGTATGGCTTCGTGCGGAGCGCTGCGCTGAGATTTCGGGTGTCCGGCCGCACCACCACCTTCCCCCGGCATCGAGCCCACCCCGAGGACAGCTGATGAGACCAGTCCTGCCCACCCGGCTGCTGCGCGCGAAGGCGGCGGTCGCCGCCGCGGCCGCCGCGCTCCTGTGCCTCGGCCTCGGCGCGCCCGCCGCGCGTGCCGAGGCCCCGGGCCCGCCGCGCATGAACGACGGCTTCGGCCTGTCCCAGACCGGCGCCGCCACCGGCACCGCCACCAACTTCGTGATCACGGTGCACACACCAGAGGTCTCCGGGGAGCACCGGATCCGGATCCTGCTGCCCAGCGACTACGCGGCCGATCCCACCAAGCGGTACCCGGTGCTCTACTTCCTGCACGGCGCGTCGGACAACCCGGGCAACGCGAACCTGGCCTACCCCGCCCTCGCCGCGGCCAAGTCGATGATCACGGTCATCCCGGACGGGGGCCTGCGGGGCTGGTACGCCAACTGGCTCGACCAGTCCACCGCCGCCGGTGTGCAGAACTGGGAGAACTTCCACATCAAGCAGGTGATCCCGTTCATCGACGCCAACCTCCGCACCGTCGCGGCCAAGAAGGGCCGGGCCGTCGCCGGCCTCTCGATGGGCGGATTCGGCTCCCTGCACTACGCCCAGACCTACCCCGGGCTGTTCAGCCAGGTCGCCTCGCTCTCCGGCGCGGCCGACCTCTCGGTGAACCACATGGTCATGCGAGGGGCCGTGGTCGCCACGCTGACCAACATCGGCGCCGCGCTGTGCGGCTCCAGCGGCCCCGACTGCTCCCTCAACTTCGGGCCCACGGTGTCGAGCGACGCAATCTTCGGCTCGCCGTACCCCATCTTCAACGCCGACCGGCGCTGGAACGAGGTGGACCCGTCCGCGCACATGGACCGGCTGGCCGGCATGGGCGTCTCGCTCTACACGGGCAACGGCAACGGCAACCCCGCCGAGCCGGAGTTCTGGGTCAAGTCGGCGACGGAACACGCCAGGGACGGCCTGGAGCGGCTCGGACAGCCCTCCCACTACGTGGACTACGGCAACGGATCCGGCTGGGGCGAGAACTGCAACGGCGGCCACAACTACGGGTGCTGGGCGCAGGACCTCGTGGACTTCGTCCCGCGCCTCGAAGCGGCCTTCGCGTCCGCCGCCTGACCGCGCGGCCCGACGCCTTCCGCCCGACCACCCGCCGCCCCGGCAGAACGGAACCCGCGCATGATGAAGCGACTGCGCACGCTCGTACTCGGCCTGGCCGTCATCTGTGCCTCGGGACTCACCGCAGGCACCGCCGCCCCGGCCCACGCGGCAGAGGGCAAGCGCGTCCACAACGGGATGCAGATCATCTTCAGCCCGTCCATGCCCGACGCCTTCTGCACGATCGGTGCGGTGGGCACGGACAAGTACCAGCACAAGATCGCCATTTCGGCGGGCCACTGCATCAACGACCCGAAGTACGCGGACCGCGAGATCCCCGAGAACGTCGGCCCCGTCTACGACCGGGCGGACAGCGGGTCCGGCCCGATCGGCTACGTGCGCTACTTCAAGGACGCCGAGGGCTCCCAGACGGGCCACGTGACCAAGGACTACATGGTCATCGAGCTGGTCCCGCAGATGACGCTCTCCTCGCAAGGGCCGTACCTGAAGCAGACGGGCGAGCTGAAGGTCCCCGGCGGAACCGCCAGCCCGAACGCACCGGGTGCCGCGCTCGACAGTGAGCGGCTGCTCGCCCCCGGCTCCACCGAGCTCATCACCTCGGGCCAGTCGGGCGTGTGGTACGGGACCGTCATGGACAACGACCAAGGCGTCTACCGGTCGGCGGCAGTGAACATGAGGGGCGACTCGGGCGGGCCGGCCATCGCGCGCGTCCCCGGGAGCGAGCTGCCCTCCCAGAGCAACGGATTCAAGGCCTCCGGACCGTGGGCCGGCATCACCAAGGGCATCACCCTGAACCTGCCGCCCTTCCTCTACACCAGCTCGGCGAACATCCTCGCCGATCTGCGCGCACGGGACGCCGCCGCAGCCCCGGCCGGTGTCTTCGGCGCGGGCTTCACGGTGACCGCCAACCCGTGAGCCGGGGCACCGGATCCCGCACTGACCTCGGTCAGTGCGGGATCTTCTCCTTCCCCGGGGCTGCGCCCGGGGCGGAGGCGGCACCGAGTACCGCGAGGACGGCCAGGACGAGGACGGCGACGCCGAGGACCAGGGCGACGACCGCCGTCGTGGGGTAGTTCCACAGGATCAGGGCCAGGGCCGCCGCCGCGATGACGATGCCGGTGGTCCAGGGCCGGTGCGTCTCCAGCCACTGGCCCGTGGCCCCGGTCCGCAGGCCGGAGCGGGCCATGGCCCGCCCGGTGGCGCCGGTGGCCCGGGTGGTCACCGAGCGGATGAACCGGGCGCCGCGCCCGGGGCCGTAGAGGTATCCGGCCAGCGCCGTGATGACCGCCGTGACGAGAACCGTGCGGGTGCTGTTCCGCAGGAAGCGGACGAAGGTGTCGTAGATCGTGGCGGCCGCGTCCGCGGGCAGGACGGTGGCCGGGACGGAGTCCAGATAGACGCGCCGTGCGACGGCGAGTCCCACCAGGAGCAGCAGCATCATCACGCCGATGCCGACGGCCGCGGCGATGAGGGCCACCCGGTGTGCGGGAGCCGTCCACACCGCGAGCGCGGCCAGGACGAACACGGTGACGGGCAGCCAGGTCCCGACGGTGTCGAGCAGGCGCATGAGCCCCTGGGCGTCGTCGAGTTTGTCGGTCCGGAACAGGGTGATCGTCTTGTCGACGTCGGGGATGTGGGCGGCCTTCTCGTAGCCCTCGTCGACCAGCTTCGCCTCGACCTTGTCGGCGACGGTGCCCAGGTCGAGGACGACGGCGTCGCCCTTGGCCCGCACGGCGCTGCTCCCCTCACCCGTGAGCGTCTTGACGACGGCGGCGTGGGCCCGCCGGTTCGCGGCGTCCCACAGCTCCGCGACCTGGTCGCTCGTGACGACCTCGTTGACCACGGCGCGGACGGACGCGGTGAGGGCGTTCTTGAGGGGACCGGCGAGGAGGTGCGACTTGTCCACGACCACCGGTGGCGCGTCGGCCTTGGCGAGCGCGCCGCTGACGGCGTCGGTGATGCCGTTGACGTCGACGTTGTCGACCACGCCCGTGGTCAGCCGGTCCGTGACGGCGTTCTGCACGGACGGGTCCTCGGCCAGTGGCGCGACGGTCTGGACGTACCGGTCGGTGTCCGAGACCTGGCTGCCGGCCCAGGCCGCCACCACGGCGAACGGCGAGAGCACGAAGACGAGCAGCAGCAGGACGGACGTCACCGCGTAGCGCGACCGCCGGTGACGCAGGGCCTCGCTCCGGCGAAGGCGCGCGTAGTCCCGGCGCTCGCTGGGGACCAGGGGTCCGTCACCGTACGACGGGCCGGGATCCCGCGGGCCGCGGGCACGAGGCGGGTCCATGGCGCTCCCTCCTCCGGGCGGGACGTGTGCGGACCGGCGTGTGACGTGTGCGGGCCGGCGTGTACGGATCGGATCGGGCACGTGCCGGGCGCTCGGAAGGCCGGTCTCCTCCGCAGGCTGGCCGACCGGCGGCGCGGGCCGCATCACCCGCAGCAGGTGAACCGGGCCCGTCCGTCACTCGGGCAGGCGGCGCATCTCCTCCACGCTCAGGCCGAGGTCCTGGAAGCGGGCGAGGAGCCCGTACAGGTGGGCCTCGTCCGTGACCGCGCCGGAGAACAGCGTCTGCCGGGGTACCGGTTCCGCCTTCAGCTCCGGGAAGGCCTCGGCCATGAGCCGGGAGACGCTGCCCGTCACGCGGAATTCGTAGCGCATGGTCGAACCGCTCCCACCTAGGGCACTTCGGGGCACAGCATTCGGTGCCAGGGTGCGCCGCCGGAAGGCCTCCGCCATCACCCGGCACGGGTGGAGGCCGGCCGGCCCGCCACCCCGTCAGAGGATGCGGAGCTCCCTGCCCCGCTCCACGGCCTCACGGCGCCGGGAGACGCCCAGCTTGCGGTAGACGCTGCGCAGGTGGGTCTTCACGGTGTTGACGGACAGGGACAGATCGTCGGCGATCTCGTCGGCGGACATCATCCTCTGCACGCACAGCAGAACGTCGCGTTCGCGGCCGCTGAGGGGCTGGACCGGGTCCGGGAGGTCCGCGCCCCCGCGGGCAGTGAGCCAGCTGCCGGGGGCGGGCGCGGGGCCCGTGCCGCCGGTGCCGTCCAGCAGGTGGCGCAGCCAGGGGCCGGCGTCGCCGAAGGGCCGGCGCAGCCGCTCGGGCCGGGCGGCCTCCAGCGCCCGGCCGAGCAAGTGCTGAGCGGCCGCCCGGTCGCCGGCCTGGAGCGCGGCCCGGGCCCGCAGCAGCTGGACGCCCACGCGGTCCGGGAGGCTGAGGTCCGGCGAGTTTCCGGCGCGGGCCAGCAGCCGCAGGGAGCGGTCGGTGCGCCCGGCGGCGAAGTGGGCGCGGGCCAGGGCGAGGAGGGGCGCCGGGCCGTCGGCCCGGGTGCCGTGCACGGCGACGGCGGCGGCCTCGTGATCCCCGCGGGCGAGCGCCGCGGCCGAGCGGGTGAGCGCGAGCCGCTGGGCGGGCCACGGCGCGTCGCCCGCGCCCGGGAGGGGGAGGGCGGCCAGAGCGGTCTCCCAGCGTCCCAGCGCGAGTTCGAGGCGGGACCGGAGCACCGCGGCCTCGGCCGCCAGGAGCGGGTCCTCGTGCACGTCGCGGCACGCGAGGGCCTGTCCGAGCCGGCGGTGGGCGGCTTCCTGGTCGTCCCGTTCGCACGCGACCGCAGCCAAAGCGAGGCAGGCGGCGCCGGAACGGCGGTCCGGCGCGGCACCGCACTGGTCGGCGACCGCCAGCGAGCGCAGCGCGTGGTCCTCCGCCGCGGTCAGGGCGCCCGCGGCCGCCTCGGCCACGGCGAGCAGCCCGAGGGACAAGTGCTGTACGGGGAGCGACGCCTGCGTGGTGCAGGCGCCGGCCGCCTCGGCGCAGAGCCGGCGGCCTTCGGCGAGGCGGCCGCGGCCCAGGAACGACCGGGCGAGCCCGTAAAGCCGCAGCGCCTCGATCTCGGGGTGCGCCCGGATCAGCTCGGGCGGCATCCGCCGCATCAGATCCGCGACGGCACGCGCGGCTTCCTCGGCCGGGCCCGGCGGCCCCGGCCCGTCCGCTTGCCGGTCCGGCCCCGGCCCGTCCGCTCGCCCGTCCGTTTGCCGGTCCGCCCGGGGTTCGCACAGCAGGCACAGCAGCGCGTGGGTGAGCCCGGCCTCCGGGGTGGGCTCCTTGCCACTGCGCCGCAGGTGCCGTCCGGCTTCGGTGAGGCGCTCGCGGCAGCCGGCGCGGTCGTGTCGCGCCAGCCGGCAGGCGGCTGCCAGCAGGGCGGGCCCGGCACCCGGCACGGAGGCTGGCATACGGGAGAAGGCCCGCTCTATCCGCTCGCCGTCCGGAGCCGTGAACATGGCTACGGCCAGCAGGTGGCGGACGGCCTCGGAGGCGGCGTACTGCCAGTCGCCGGCCTCCGCGGCGTGCTCCAGCGCCTCGGTGACGCGGCCCTCCCCGGCCAGCCACCGGGCGGCACGGGCGTGGAGCCGCGGTACGAGAGCGGGGTGCCGGATGCGCAGCTGGGCGCGGAGCACGTCGGCGAACAGCGGGTGGACCCGGCACCACGGGGTGCCGGGGACGGGGTCGACGAAGGCGTTCTCGCGGGTCAGCCCGGCCAGGACCGCCTCGGCGTCCTTGCGCCCGGTCAGGGCGTTGACCAGGTCCGGGTGGAGGCGGTCGAGGATACTTGCGCGCAGCAGCAGTTCTCCGGTGGCGGCGGGCCGGGTGTCGAGCACCTCGGCGACCAGGTAGTCGGAGACCGCCTGCTCGGTGCCGGTGAACGAGCGGGTGAAACCGTCCGGATCACCGGTGCGCTGCACGGCCAGGGCGCACAGCCTCAGGCCGGCGGCCCACCCTCCGGTGCGCCGCGTCAGGGCCCGGGCGACGTCGTCGCCGGGCTTGAGGCCGTGTCCGTGCAGCAGTGCTGACGCCTCGTGGGAGGTGAAGGCCAGGTCGGCGCCGCGGATCTCCGTGAGCCGGTCCTCCGCCCGGTAGCGGTGGAGCGGCAGCAGGGGGTCCGCCCGGCTGGTTACGACCAGCCGCAGCAGGGGCCCGCAGTGGTCGAGGAGGAACTCCAGGCCGGCCGGTACGCGCCGCCCCGCTACCTTCTCGAAGCCGTCGAGGACGAGGACCACGGGGCCGGGGAAGTGTTCCGTCGCGGCGGCGAGGCGGGTCAGCAGGGACGTGCCGACGCTGCCGGGGCGGGCGGGCATGCTGATCCCGCCGGGCGACCGGGGCAGGGCACGCCCCAGGGCCTCCACCACGTAGCTCCAGAAGATGCCCGGTGCCGCGTCGTGCGGGTCGAGCGTCAGCCACGCCACGGGCCCCGGGGGCTCGCCGTCCCGTGTCCACGCGGCGGCGAGGGCGGTCTTTCCCGCGCCCGCGGGGCCGGTGACCAGCGTGACCGGCCCGTGCGTGCCCGCACCGACCCTGCCGAGCAGCCGGGGCCGGGAGACGTGGTGGCGAGGAGCGGCGGGCACCGTGAACTTGGCGGCGAGCAGGGGATCGTCCGACCAGGCCAGCGTCGTCCCCCGCCCGTCACCGGAGAGCGGGAATCCGCTCGGAGGCATCCGATCACCACCGTGCCCTGGGGAGCCGCGGCGCCGCTGCGGACGCCCTCACCTGCGGCCGGTCCGTCTCGGCGGACCGTTCCTTCCATCTTCACCACGCGCGGCCGGTGATCGCACACGGGCCCGCCCCGGAACCTCCGGCCACCCGCCCCGGAACCTCCGGCCCCCGGCGCGGGTCGGCGACACGCCCCGTCCAAGGCGCCGGCCGGTCAGCGTGCGGTTCTAGAGTGCGATCAAGTGCCGCTCGCCGGTCACCGGGGCGCACCGGAAGGCGGAGAGGTGCAGGCGTGAAGCGATGGCGGGCCCTGATCGTGCTCGGGACGGCCCAGTTCCTGATGGTGCTGGACACGTCGGTGATGAACGTCTCCATCAGCAAGCTGGTCGAGGACTTCGACACCGAGGTCACGGCGATCCAGGCCGTCATCACCCTCTACACCCTGGTCATGGCCGCCTTCATGATCACCGGGGGAAAGCTCGGCGACGCGTTCGGGCGCCGCCGGGCCTTCACCGCCGGGCTCGTCGTGTACGGAGCCGGGTCCGCCGTCACCTCGCTGGCGCCGTCGCTGTGGGTGCTGGCGGCAGGCTGGGCGGTGGTCGAGGGGCTCGGCGCCACCCTCGTCCTCCCGGCGCTCGCGGCGCTGGTCGCCGGTGCGTACCGGGGCCGCGAACGGGCCGTCGCCTACGGCGTCATCGGAGGCCTGGCCGGCGCGGGCATCGCCGTGGGGCCGCTGCTCGGCGGATGGGTGACGACGTATCTGACCTGGCGGCTGGTGTTCGCGGGCGAGGTCGTGATCGTCATCGCCATGCTCTGTGCCGTCCGGTGGATCCCGGACACCCCGGCCGAGCCGAGGACCGCGCTGGACAAGGGAGGCGCCGCGCTGTCCGCGGCCGGGCTCGCCCTCGTCGTCCTGGGCGTCCTCCAGAGCAGTTCCTGGGGGTGGCTGAAGCCCCGGAACCCGCCCTTCACCGTCCTCGGCTTCTCCCCGACCGTGTTCGTCATCGCCGCGGGAGCCGTCGTCCTGTGGCTGTTCCGCGCCTGGGAACGGCGGCAGCAGGCGCGGGGGAGGGAGCCCCTGATGCGCCTGTCGCTGCTCGGGGTGCCGCCCCTGCGGGCCGGGCTGACCATGCTGCTCTGCCAGAACCTCGTCCTGCTGGGCCTGTTCTTCATCATTCCGCTGTACCTCCAGGTCGTGCAGGGCTTCGACGCCTTCCGGACCGGCCTGCGGCTGCTGCCCGTGTCGGTGACCATGCTGGTGTCCTCCATGACCGGCCCGCTGCTCGGCCGGATCGCGACGCCCAGGACCGTGGTGCGCTGCGGCCTGCTGGTGCTCGCGGCGGCGCAGGTGTGGCTGCTGGCCACGATCGAGCCCCGGATCGACAACCTCTCCTTCGGCCTGGCGATGGCCGTCCTCGGCCTGGGCATGGGGCTCCTCGCCTCCCAGCTCGGCAACGTCGTGCAGTCCGGCGTGAGCGAGGGGGAGCGCAGCGAGGCCGGCGGCTTGCAGTACACCGCGCAGAACCTCGGCTCGTCCCTGGGCACCGCACTCATCGGCTCCTTGCTGATCGGCGCCCTGGTCCACGCGTTCACCACGCAGATCAGCGACAACCCGAAGATCTCGGACGCGGCACGCCACCAGGCCGGCATCGCCATGGAGGCGGGAGTCAGCTTCGTCAGCACGGACCAGGTGCGCGCCTCCGCCCGACGCGCTTCCCTCCCGCCGGCCGAGACCGATGCGCTCGTCGACTCCTACGCCGCGGCGCAGCTCGACGCCCTCAAGGCCGCCGTCCTGGCCGCGGCGGCCGTCACCCTCGGCGCCTTCCCGTTCACCCGCCGGCTGCCGGCCGAGCGGCTGACGAGGGAGGACGGCCGGTGAGGGCGGTCCTGCGCCCCCTGGGCACGTCGACCGGCCTCGTCCTCGCCTACTACCTCCTCCCCCTGAACAAGAGGTTCGAGGGAGGCACCGCCGTCGCTCTCGTCCTCGGACTGGCCGCCGTGACGGCCCTCTTCGCCTGGCAGATCCGCTCGATCCTGGACTCTCCCCGGCCCCGTCTGCGGGCCGTCGAGGCCCTGGCCACCACGGTGCCGCTGTTCCTGCTGCTCTTCGCGGCCGCGTACTACCTCATGGACCAGGCCCGGCCGGGCGGGTTCGGCGAGCCCCTCAGCCGCACCGACGCCCTGTACTTCGCGCTCACGGTCTTCAGCACGGTCGGCTTCGGCGACATCGCTCCTCGTACGGAGGCCGCGCGGATCGTCACCATGGTGCAGATGACGGGTGACATCCTGCTCGTCGGCGTCGCCGCCCACGTCGTCGTCGGGGCGGTCCAGTCAGCCCTCGCCCGCAAGCCCGCCGACGACGGGTAGGGCACGGCCGGGCGCGAACGCGAGCCCTCATAGGCGCCACCGGTCCGGCCGCGGCCGGCCACCCTCACCCGGAACGGGTGAGGCAGCCCGGCGCGCCGGGCCTCACAGTGGCAGTGATGAACGGCGGCGGACGTACCACCGAGGGATCGCCGCCGGCCCGCACGGCAGGGTCGGCCACGGTGCAGGCCCAGGCGCTGCTGCCGATGATCTGGGCCGACCCGCAGCACATGCCCGAGCAGCTGGCCTTCTTCGCGGTGCGCCGGTTCGGCCCCCGGGCCGCCGCCTCGGTGGCCCGCCGCAAGCAGGGCGGACCCGCCGCGGGGGACGACGAACTGCGCCGGGAGGCCATCGCCCACGGAACGCACATGACGATCGCCGACGGCGCCGTGCTGGGCGGCCCGTTCATCGTCCTCATGCCCGTCAGCTTCGTCGCGGCGCTGCTCTCCCAGGCCCGGATGGTGCTCGAACTGGCCGTCCTCGCCGGGCGCGACCCCCTCAGCGAACAACGAGTGGCCGACCTGCTGGTCCTCCAGGACGTGTACCCCTCGACGGAGGCGGCCACCGAGGCCCTGCGCGAGGCGAAGCGCCGTCCCCCCGGGGGCCGGGGCCGGATCCCCCGGCGGACACGCTGGTCGCTGATCGCCCGGATGGCGGCGATCCTCGGCCTCGTGGGCGGCAGCGGCAAGCAGAGCACACTCCGGCGCGTGGTGTCGTCCCTCCCGATCGCCGTTCTGTTCCTCGTGGGCATGGTGCTGCCGCTGATCTGGGTGCCCGCTCTGGCGGTGATCTACCGGAAGAACACGCTGCGGCTCGGAGCGAAGGCCGTGCAGTACTACACGCCGGGCGCCGCGGGGGACCTGCTCAGGCACCGGAAGCGGCTCACCCGCATGCCCAGGACGGTGGGCGTCGCCGCCGTTCTGCGCGTGTTCGCCCTCGCCGTGGTGCCCTTCGCGGCCGCGGCCGCGGCGGCATTCGCGGGGCTGCGGCTGGCCGGCGGGTTCTGGGGCACCTGTCTGATCGTCCTCGTCGCGGCCTCCCTGCTCGCGGCAACCCTCTGGTTCATGCACCGCCGGTCGCGCCGGTGATGAAGAGGAAGGAGACCGCCGTGACTCCGCAGGAACCCCACCTGTCACCGCAGGAACGCGCGGCGCTCGGCAAGGCCGCCCGTCGCCGGATGCCGCGCTCGGCCCACGCCGAGCCGCCGCCCGCGGCGGGCCGGGCCGATCCGGTGGAGCTCCTCGAACGGCAGAGCGCCGACCGCGTGCCGGAGCTCGTCCCCCTCCGCTACGGCAGGATGCTGGAGTCCCCGCTCGCCTTCTACCGCGGCGCCGCCGCCGTCATGGCGGCGGACCTGGGCGCCCGGCCCCGCACCGGGATCGAGGCGCAGCTGTGCGGGGACGCCCACCTGCTGAACTTCGGGCTCTTCGCCTCGCCCGAACGCCACCTGGTCTTCGACGTCAACGACTTCGACGAGACCCTGCCCGGCCCGTGGGAGTGGGACATCACGCGGCTGGCCGCCAGCCTGGCGATAGCGGGACGCGAGAACGGCTTCCCGGAGGAGCGGCGCAGGGACGTCGTCCGCGGCACCGTGCGCGCATACCGAGAAGCGATGCGCGGCTTCGCCGGGATGCGCAACCTCGACGTGTGGTACGCGCACTTCGACGCCGGGCAACTGCACGTGCTCTTCGCCGAGCGGCTCGGCAAGCAAGGACGCCGCCGGATGGCACGAGCGCTGGAGACCGCGCGCGGCCGCGACCACCTGCACGCCTCCCAGCGGCTCACCGAGGCCGTCGACGGCACCCGGCGGATCGCCGCCGATCCGCCCCTGCTCGTCCCGCTGGGCGACCTGATGACCGGCGACCGCCGGGCCGAGCTCGAAGAACGCCTCCGCCGGCTCGTCGAGCGGTACGGCCGCAGCCTCGCCTCCGACCGCCGACACCTCCTGGACCAGTTCCGGATGGCCGACGCCGCACGGAAGGTCGTGGGCGTCGGCAGCGTGGGCACCCGCTGCTGGATCGTGCTCATGCTCGGCCGGGACGCCGACGATCCGCTGATCCTCCAGGCCAAGGAGGCCGGCTCGTCGGTACTGGCACCGTTCCTGCGACCGAGCCCGTACGGCAATCAAGGGCAACGCGTGGTCTGCGGACAGCGCTTGATGCAGGCCGTCAGCGACATCCTCCTCGGCTGGGAGCGCGCCGCCGGGTTCGACGGGCGGCAGCGCGACTTCTACGTCCGGCAGTTGCGCGACTGGAAGGGAGCCGCCCGGCCCGAGACGATGCCGCCCGGCCGGCTCCGGGCCTACGGGGAGCTGTGCGGCGCCACGCTGGCCCGCGCCCACGCCCGGTCCGGCGACCGGATCGCGATCGCCGCGTACCTGGGCGGCGGCGACGCCTTCGAACGGGCCCTGGCCGAGTTCGCCGAGGCCTACGCCGACCGGAACGAGCGCGACTTCCACGCGCTCGCCGAAGCCGCGCGGCACGGCCGCGTCGTGGCCCGGCGAGTCTGACGCGTCCCGGTCGGCCGGGCCCGGTCTGTGGTCCGGCGTCACCGCCTCTTCCACTCGGGGAGGGGCAGCCCGCCGGAGACGCTCTCCCGCAGGGACGGCCGGCGGGACGCGGCCGCCTCGTACCACCGGCCGTACCGGTCGGCCAGGGGGACGGACGAGACGCCGTGCAGGAGGACGCCGAGGCCGACGGTGACGGCGACCGCGGTGCCCATGGACCGGGCTCCGGGCGCCGCCTCGGCCGCCACGATCAGCCCGAGCACGAGGGAGGGAAGGCCGCGGGACCCGAACCAGGCGGTATAGGCCACGGTGGGGGGACGCAGCCGGCTGCCGGCGAGCGCGAGGACGGTGGGCAGCGCGCGCACGACCGTCAGGCTCAGCACCGCGTAGCAGGCGACGCGCCAGCTCAGGTGCGCCAGCGCGGGGCCGAGCAGCACCGCGCCGAAGACCAGGAAGCTCAGCGCGGCCAGGAGCGCCGCAAGGTGTTCCACCGACTCCAGGGTGTCGTCCGCGCCGTCCTCGCCGTCCGTGGCGGGGCCCGGCGGCGGTCCCGCGCGCAGGGCCGCCGCGAAGGCGAAGCCCGCCACCCACGCCGCCACGAAGGCACTGCCGCCCGTGGCCGCCGCGAGCGCCCCCGCCCCGGTGGCGAGTGCGAGGGGGAGGATGCGGCGCCACTCGTCGGTGACCCGGCCCGCCGCCCGCGACCTGCTCAGCAGCATCCCGCCGAGGCCCCCGGCCACCAGCCCCAGCAAGGGACTGAGCAGCAGCACGTGCCGCAGGATCCCCGCCGCTCCCTGATGGGAGGCCGGTGTCCCGGGCAGAGCGACGAGGAGGACGGCGAACGCGGGCAGGACCAGGCACTCGTTCAGGCCGCACTCCGCATTGAGCCCGTGCCGCACGACCGCCGGGATGCGCGGCGCGAACACGGCGGCCTTGCTCACCGACGCGTCGGTGGGCGCGAGGATCACCCCGACGAGCGCCGCCTCCCATCCCGTCAGGCCCGGCAGCAGCCCCCACGCGAGCAGGCCACCGCCCGCGATCGTCAGCGGCAGCCCGACGACGAGGAGACGGCCGGGGAGGAACCAGCCGCTGCGGAACTCCTCCGACCGTACGGTGGCGGCGTCGGTGAACAGGACCAGGGCCAGGGCCGCTTCGGCGAGGGTGAGCACCGGCCCGGCGTCGCGCTCCAGGTCCAGGAGGCCGAGGCCGGCCGGGCCGATGAGCAGCCCGGCAGCGGTGAACACCATCGGCGCCGACACGGCGCTCGCGGCCAGGCGCCGGGAGACCAGCGCGTATCCACCGGTGACGGCGGCCACGGCAGCCACCGCCCATCCGCCGTTTCCGCTCACGGTCCCTCCTCCGGCCGCCCGGACGGACCTGTCCAGGAAGAGTGATCGGTCCGGTGCCCGGTGCGGCACCGGACACGCGGACGCTCACCCGATGGACGGACACCGGAAGGAACTCACTCTGCGCCGGCCGGGTCCTCCTTCTCGTGATCGAGGGCAAGATCGAGGGCAAGGAGGGCGGCGCCGATCCACCCGGCCTCCGGGCCGAGGCGGGCGGGCACGACGGCCGGCAGGTCGCGGTGGCCGGCGGCGGTGACGTAACGGGCGAAGGACGCGCGGACGGGCTCCAGCAGGAGTTCGCCGACTTCCGCGACGCCGCCGCCGATGACCACCAGCTCGACGTCGAAGAGGTTCACGAGCGTCGCGACGCCGATGCCGAGCCACTGGCCGAGGCGCTCCAGCTGGGCCCGTGCCGCCGGGTCTCCGGCGCGTGCGGCCGCGGAGACCGCCTCGCCGGACACCCGGCCGGACGCGTCGGCGAGCGCGGCCAGCGCTCCGCCGGGTTCGGCCGCGGCCGCCGCACTGCCGTAGCGGCCGAGGGCCCGTCCGGAGGCCAGGGGTTCGAGGCAGCCGACGGTGCCGCAGCCGCAGCGTTCGGTGCCGTGCGGGTCGACGATCATGTGCCCGATCTCCGTGGCGATCCCGGTGCGGCCGCGGAAGAGGCGGTCGGCCAGGACGATGCCTCCGCCGACACCCGTGCCCACGGTGAGGAACGCCATGTCGGCGGCGCTGTTTCCCGAGCGGTACTCCGCCCAGCAGGCGGCGTTGGCGTCGTTCTCGACGACGGCCGGCAGCCCGGTGGACTCCTGGAGCAGCTGCTGGAGCGGCAGGTCGTGGAAGTCGGAGTTGTGGGCCGTGCGGATGCGGCCTTCGGGCCAGCTGACGAGGCCCGGCACCCCCACGCCGACGGCTGCGACGCCCGGGTTGCGGGAGCGCAGTCCGTCGACCAGGACGGAGACGGCTTTGAGGATGGTCGCCTGGTCGGAGGGGCTCGGCACGGCCGGGACGCGGTCGACGACCCGGCCCTCCGCGTCGGCCACTCCTGCCGCGATCTTCGTTCCGCCGATGTCGAGGCCGACGGAGAGCCGGCCGTCGGCGGGGATTCGTGGACGCATGGGGGCACTCCTACCGGGGTTGGAGCCGGACGCCGGGACAGCTCCGGAGAGCGATCAGCGCTGCGCCGTGCGCGCCGCGGACGGCGTCCAGCGGTTTGGTGACGATCTGACAGTCCCTGCTGATCTGGAACGTGTACGCGGGGAACTTCCGCATCGCGTGGAGGAACGCGCTCGCAGCCCGGTGCCCGGGCCCGCCGCCGATGAGATCCTGCGCCGCGTAGACCACCACGTGGGTCGGCCCGAAGAGGGTGAGGAGCGTGGCGATGCCGCGGGCGATCGAGGTGCCGGCCTTGCGGAAGGCCGCCACCGCCTCGCGCGCCTGCGCGTCGTCGCTGTCGGCGATCGCGATCGCGGCCTCCAGTCCGTCCAGCTCCCGGCCGGTCCGCTCCTTGACCACGGCGGTCAGGGCCCGGTTGCCGACCTGGCTCTCGATGCACCCGCGCATCCCGCAGTCGCAGATGCGGCCCCGCGGCCACACCTGGAGGTGCCCGAACTCCACCGGCGCGGATAACGGTGCGCCCCGGACCACCATTCCGGCGCCCACGCCGTCGCGGATGAGGATGACCCCGAACGTGGTGCTGATGCGGCCCACGCCGAGGCTCTGCTCGTACGCCGCGAAGGCGTGCGCGTCGTTCTCCACCGAGGTGGCGCAGCCCAGCATCGAGGCGAGTTCCGCCCCGAGGCGGACGCCCTTCCACCTGTACGGGGGAGGTTTCTCGTGCCGGTGGTCGTCGGGGCCGTTGACGAGGTGGAGCACCGTACCCGTGTCCGGGTCGACGGGCCCGCCCACCTGGACCCCGACGCACACCCTGCTCCTGGGGAAGGCGCACCCCAGCCTGTCGTCGACAAGATTGTCCGCAAGGTCGGCCACGCGCTTCACCACCTCCGCCGACCCCATGACCGTGAGGTGCCGACGGGAGCGTGCCAGGACCACGCCGTCGGACCCGACAACGACCCCGGTGAGCTTGTACGGCTGGATCTCGATGCCGATCGCGTAGCGCTCGTGGTCGAGTTCGTGCGAACGCCGGAGGATCTGCCGCACTTTCTCGTCGTGCACGTTCACGTTCATGTGCCACCTTGCGTCCGGTGGTGCGCTGGAGGGAGAAAGAGGCTCAGGTGAGGGAACCGGGGGACACCGCCTCCGGGTATCGCTGGACCGCGGAACGGATGGCGATGGGGGTCAGTGTGATGATCTCTTCGGCGTCGGTTTCGGCGTCAACTCCGGCTTCTTCGTCCATGTCCCGGGCCGCACGGCGCAGTTCCTGCGCCCGCCCGGTGGTCACGCAGTCCCACAGTGCGCCGACGAGATCGATATCGTGCGTGTCCTCGAATTCCTCGAAGGACACCTTTTCGGTGATGAGCCGGCGGCTTCGATTGACGTAGGGAAGATGGCGTACGCACTCGGTGAGAAATGCCGTCTTCAAGGCGGGATCGGCCTTCTGCGGTTTCGGAACGGGGAGCAGCTCCTGGTCGCGGAAGCTGCTCAGTGCCCGTGCCACCGTCTCCACCGCGAGTTCGTCGATAGCGTCCCGGCGGAGATGGGCACGTTTCGGGCGGTCCGCCGCGGCAATGGCGAGCAGCCACAGGTGGATGACGTGATAGCCGTAAGCGGCCCAGCCGGCCCGGGAATCGAAGCGGGGGATACCGGTCGTCCGGGCGCCGTCCGGGGCAGGTGCGCCCGGTGCCGGACCGACGAGCCGGTGCAGCCGCTCCTCCACCTCGTCCGGGGTGAGACGGCTCTCGACGTCGGCCCGGACGGCCCGGAGGAATCGCTCGAACGCCGGGTGCACGTGCTGTGCGGCGACTCTGGTGGACTTCGGCTGGGCCCTGCACGTGGCGAGACCGTTTTCATCCCTTGGGGACACGCGAACCTCCTTCTTATTTCTCGTAGTTCTCCAGTGAGCTCCGCAGCGTGGCGATCGCGTGCCGCAGATTGCTGCGGACCGTGCTCGCCTTCACGCCGAGCAGCGAGGCCATTTCCTGTGCGGAATAGCCGTCCAGGTGCAGGGCCAGGACCTGCCCCTGCCGAGGGGGGAGACCGCGCAGGATCTCCAGTACCCTTTTGCGCTCGTCCGGTTCGGCGCGGGGCCGGGCAGCCGGGTGCGGGCCCGCCAGGTGTGCGCTCCGGGACTCCAGGACCAGACGCCTGCGGTTGTGCTCGGCCTTCTTGCAGTACGCGTGCCACGCGACTTTCCAGACCCAGCCTGCGGGTTTTTCGCAGTCCGCCCACCTGAGCAGGAGCTTGTGCATGGCGTCCTGCGTGGCGTCCTCGGCTTCCTCATACGTCGCGCCGACTCTCATCAGGTTGTGTACGACTCGTGGATACTCCGCCGTAAAGAAAGCCGCGAAACCCGGCAGTTCGGCGGGTGCGGCTCCGTGATCTCCTTGGCGGCTCACTCAGCCACCTCCTCGGGATCGGTCACACCCTTATAGGTCCGCGGGGGGCCGGAAGTGTGCAATGCCCCGCCGGAGGCTTACGTTCCTGTTTTCTGCCTTCTCTCATGCTTACCGTCATGCCCGCAGCACTTGCACGAGAACGGCGCGTTCCGCCCCTTCTGCATAACAGCCCCGATGAATGCGAGGACCTCATGCGGCGCAATGGCAGCACAGAGCATCCCGACGCAACCGGCTCCACCCAGCGGAACCGCCACCCGGGCTCCATGGAGGCCGTGGCCCTGGTGAACGGCGTGACGGCGAGCATCGGAGGCACCTATGTGGTGACTTCGTCGCTCCTGATCGCGGCGCTGGCCGGGGTGCTGGCGGTCGCCGTGGTGACCCTGCACCTCAAGTTCGGTTCGTGAGCGGACTCAAGTCCGGTTTGTGAACGGGCCGTTCCGGAGGGCGGCGCCGACGACCGAGGTCACGACCTTGCGGACGGCGCCGGCCTCCGGCCGGGGGCCGGTGCGGTCGGCGAACAGCAGATGACCGGCGCCGATCAGCGCGGGAGCGAGCGTGCCGACGTCCGCATCGGCCGCGATGCGGCCCAGTTCGCGCTCGGCGGCCAGGTACGAGGCGACCATGGCGGTGGCCTCCGTCAGCAGCGGGACGCCGCCGCCGTCCGGCCCGGCGCGGCGCAGCCGGGCGCGCAGGTCGTCCCGGAAGGTGATGAGGGCGACGATCGCTACGGCGACCGAACCGAACAGGTCGGTGAGCGCGGCGGCGAGGTTGCCGGCGACCGAGCCGGTCCCCGCGGCGCCGCGCAGCGCCGCGGCCTGGCTGTCGACGCGGGCGATGCGGTCGCGCACGAGCTCGGCGAGGAAGGCGTCGAAGTCGGCGAAGTGCCGGTGCAGGACGCCCTTGGCGCAGCCCGCCTCCGTCGTGACCGCCCGGCTGGTCAGCGCGCTGGGCCCGTCCCGGAGCAGGATCCGCTCGGCGGCGTCGAACAACTGCTCACGCGCGTCGCGCAGGGCCACCCCTGTCGGCATGCCGCACATCCTTCCGTCTCCCGCCGGACCCTATCCGTTGACGAGTGGGCGCACGCCCACCGATAGTGGGCGCATGCCCACTCTACCGTCAGGGCGATCGCGCCCTTCAGAGCAAGAGCCGCACCAGCACCGGGAGATGGCCGAGTCGTTCGGCTCGGACGCCGAACGGTACGACCGGGCCCGGCCCCGCTACCCCGACGCCCTGGTGGAGCGGATCGTCGCCGAGGGACCCGGTCACGGCACCGGCCCGTACGTCCTCGACGTCGGCTGCGGCACGGGAATCGCCGCCCGGCAGTTCCAGGCGGCCGGTTGCAAGGTGCTGGGGGTGGAGCCCGACCCGCGGATGGCCGCGCTGGCGCGGCGGCTCGGGGTGGACGTCGACGTGTCGGCGTTCGAAGCCTGGGACCCGGCCGGGCGCGCCTTCGACGCGGTCGTCGCCGCCCAGGCCTGGCACTGGATCGACCCGGTCGCGGGAGCGGCCAAGGCCGCGCGGGCGCTGCGGACCGGCGGCCGGCTGGCGCCGTTCTGGAACGTGCCGCAGCTTCCGTCCGAGGTGACGGCCGCCTTCGCCGCCGTCTACCGGCGCGTCGCGCCCGACGCGCCGTTCAGCCTTCCGACGACGACGGAGCAGGCCATGGACGGGCACCGGCGGCTCGCGACCAGGGTCGCCGACGCCGTACGCGGGACGGGCGCGTTCGGGGATCCGGAGGAGTGGCGCTTCGACTGGGAGTGGTCCTACACCCGGGACGCGTGGCTGGACCAGATGCCCACCCACGGCGCGCTCACCCGGCTCCCGCCCGGCAAGGTGGCGGAAGTGCTGGAGTGCGTCGGGTCCGCCGTCGACGCGATGGGCGGCAGCTTCACGGTGCGCTACGCGACGGTGGCGCTCACGGCGGTGCGCACCAGTGGCGCATGAGGCGGCCGGTGTTGCCGCACGCCACTGATGTCTACTGACGCCTGCTGATACCTCCTGATGCCTATCGCGCCGCTGCGAGGACGAGCGACGCGGCGGCCAGCGCCAAGTAGGCGCCGGGGAAGGCCATGTTGCGGTAGACGCGGGCGCGGACGTGTGCCGTGACGGCGCCCACGTAGAAGAGGACCAGCCCGGTCGCTGCCGCGACACCGAGGACGGGGACGCCGAGCAGCCCGAGCAGGAGCCCGGCGGCGCCGGCCCCCTTGAGCGCGGCGAGCCACGGGAGCCAGGACTGCGGGAGGCCCACCTCGGCCGAGTTGGCGAGGACGAACCCGGCCTTCGCCAGGTCCGCGACGGCGATCCCGGCGTTGACCGCGATCGTGACGGCGGTGACGATCACGTAGGAGATGAACACGTGTCTCCCTTCGGTGGGGCGCAGCGTGAGCGCGCTCCGGCCGGCTTCTCTGCCGGCGCTGCCGGCGAGGCTACCCGGGCGCGTCAGACGAGGCCGAAGGGGGCCGGGGAGTGTCCCTCCCAGATGCGGCGGGAGGCCTCTTCCGGGTAGGGCACGGTCTCCGATTCGGCGTCCAGGACGCGAGTGAGCCGTTCGCCGGGCCGGTGGGCGGCCCATCCGGGGGCGCCGGTGGTCGTGATCCGGCCCTCCTGCAACTGGCCGGCCCGCGTGCTCGGGTGGATCCGCGCGTCCTACCCGGGGTTGCGCGGGGTTACGGTCATGCGGATGTCGTCGGCTGCCCGGAGGACGAACCGTTCGACCGGGGTCACCTCGTGCCCCGGGACGGGCCGGAACCGGAAGCGCTTGAGGAGCACGGCCAGCACCAGCTCGGCCGTGACCATGGCCAGGCCGGCGCCTTCGCAGCTGCGCGGCCCGAGCCCGAAGGGGACGTAGGCCAGCCGGTGCCGCCCGGCCTCCTCCTCCGGCGTGAACCGCTCGGGCCGGAACCGCTCGGGCTCGGGCCAGTGCTCCGGGTTCATGTGGACGGCCCAGAAGGGGTAGAAGACGGTCGTCCCGGCGGGGATGTCGTAGCCGCCCAGGACGAGCGGCTCGGTCGTCTCGCGCGCGCCGTAGGGGCCGGGCGGGTACAGCCGCATGGCTTCCTTCACGACCATGTCCAGGTACGTCAGCCGCCGCAGGTCCGCGTACCCGGGCGCGGCACGGTCACCGAGCACGCGGTCCAGTTCGGCGGCGACGCGCGCGGTGGCTTCGGGGTGCCGGCCCAGCAGGTGCAGGGCCCACGAGACGGCCACGCCGGTGGTGTGGTGGGCGGCCAGCATCGTGACCATGACGGTGTCGCGGATCCGCGCGGGCCGCTCGCCCGCCTCGACGAGGGCCCCGATCAGGTCGCTCCTGTCCGTGCGGTTGCCGGAGCGGTGGGCCGCGACGACTTGGTCGACCGTCGTGCGCAGGTGGGCGAGGGCCTGCCGCGCCCGCTCGGCGCGCTCCTCCGGCGAGCCGGGAGCCGGTATGCGGTAGAGCCGCCCCAGGCGTTCGGTGAGCACGTCCTCGAAGGCGGTGACGACGCCGTCGGGGTCGGCGAGCCGGCCCCCCAGCGCGTACGTGCAGATCATCCGCAGGGACAGCGCGGTGAGATCCTTCTGGAGCTCCACGGGTTCGCGGCCGGACCGCTCGGCCCAGCGGTCCGCGAGCTCCGTCGTCAGCGCGGTGAACTCCGCGAAGTGCCGCTCGTGGGACGGACGCCCCGCCAGCACCGACAGCAGCAGACGCCGCCACGGGCCGTGTTCACCGGCCGGCATCACCTGAAGGTTGCCCGTCTCGAACAACGGCGCAAGAAACGCGAACAGTTGCTCCGGCCGCTTGTCGATGCGCGCCGTGGCCTCCAGCAGTACGGGGTCGGAGACGGACACGGCCGTGCCCGTCTCCGACCCCGGGAGCTGGAACCGCACGACCGGCCCGTACGCGGCGTGCAGGTGCAACTGGTAGGTGTGCAGGCCGCCCGCCGCGGCGATGGCACCGAGACCACCGTCCTCCTGGGGCGCGGGACCGGGGATGTCCATGACGGATCCTCCTCGCCGAAACCGTATCCGTATCCGTAACGGCCCGGTCACGGCGTCTCCGTGACCGCTACCGCGGCCCAGGATCAGCTATCGCGGAAGGCGTCGGCCAGTGCTAGTTCCGGTACCGGAACACGATCCGGCCGCGCGTCAGGTCGTACGGCGGGAGCTCCACCAGCACCCGGTCCTCCAGCATGATCTTGATGTAGTTCTTGCGGATCTTCCCGCTGATGTGCGCGAGCACCCGGTGGCCGTTCTCAAGCTCAACGGTGAACATGGCGCTGCGCAGGCACTCGACGACCTTGCCCTCGACTTCGATGACGTTCTTGTCCTTCGTCATCGCACCAGCTCCAGGTTGCTGCTCATCGGCCGGGCGCCGATGCCCTGGAACAGCGCCGAAGCTGCCCGGTTGGACTCGTGGACTTCGGTCCACGCCTCGGCGGACCCGGAGCGGTGCAGCGTCTCCAGCGCGTGGGCGAGGAGCGCCCGCGCGATGCCGCGGCGCTGCTCACCGGCCCGGACCGCGACCAGCCCGATGCGCGGCCGGTTCACCGTCACCACCCGGATCAGGCCCAGGTAGCGGTCCGGTGCCGCGGCCACCGCGTACTTCGACGGATCGACGATGGTGTCGCCTTCGGGGCGGGGAATGACCTCCGCGGGCATCGACCGCCACCCGACGGTCGCCTCGACTTCGTCACGGATCGCGCGGTCCACCGCCCGCAGCAGACCCTCGTCCGCCTGACCGGCGGGCACGATCGTCACGCCCGGAGGCGGCAGGACCGCTTCGAGCCCCGTGACCCGCGGGCTGGTCGGCACGGCGTACTCCCACTCGCGGCGCCGGACCGTGAATCCGGCCCGCTGCCAGGCGGCCGTCAGCTCGGCGTCGGCTTCGTCGACCACCGTGTACAGCGGGGCCGACAGCTCGGCCAGCATTGCCTCGGCGAGCTGGTTGAAGGCGGCGTCGTGCCAGGCGTCGATGCTGACGAACAAGCGACCGTCGGGCCGGTACTCCGCATATCCGCGGCCGACCACCAGGTCGTCATCCAGTGCGTGCCATTGCCTGTCCGCGACGCGCGTGACCGTCACCGCGTTCTCGCTCAGGCCGGATGAGAAAGGCTTCGTGTTCAAAGGCTTCGTGTTCATCGGAATTTCCTTCCAGGAGTGCCTCGATAGCAGGCGCTCCTGGCGACACCGAACGTCAGCCGCCGGACCGTGACGGAGTGAGGGAGCACCCATGGGTAACTGCGTTCACGGTGCTCACCTCCCTACGACGATTTCACGGTCCACCGCGAAAGTAGCAACGGGGTGCTGCCTCGCTCAAATCCTTTTACGAGCTCTCAGGCCGGGGAGCACGTCAAGCCGTGACCCAGGTGCCGGTCACCGCCACCGTGGTGACGCCGGGGCCGAAGGCGATGACCAGGCCCTGGTCTCCGGGGTGCGGCGGGTCGGCGAAGGTCTGCTCCAGGACGTCGAGGACGACCACGCTCGCGGTGTTGCCCCGCCGGGCGAGGGAGTTCTCGCTGAGCTCGAACATCGCAAGCGGAATGCCCAGCCCCTTGCTCACCTCGTACATGATCCGGGGGCCGCCCGTGTGGCTGATGAGGAAGTCGGGCTGCGGCGCGAGGACGGACGTGTTGGCGCGCAGCCACTTGTCGAGGAGCGGCATCGACTCGGCCACGACGCGGGATATCCGCGGGTTGGTGTCGAAGTGGAAGCCGAGTTCGTCGACGTCGTAGGAGATGTGCCGCAGCGTGTCCGGGGCGAGGTCCTCGTAGGCGGCGTCGAGCCGCAGTCCGGGCCGGTCGTCGCGGACCACGCAGGCCGCGGCCGCGTCGCCGAAGAGGGCGGTCGAGACGAACGACGCGATGCGGTCGTCGCCCGGCTGGTAGGAGAGGGAGCACAGTTCGACCGCGACGACCAGGGTGACGGATCCCGGGTGGGCCAGGGACAGTTCCCGGGCGCGCGCGAGCGCGTACGCCCCGCCGGCACAGCCGACCTGGGTGAAGGCCAGCCGCCGGGCGTCGCGCCGTAGCCCGAGCCGGCCCGCGATGCAGGCGTCCAGCCCGGGGAGGAGGTAGCCGGTGCACGAGACCAGCACGAGGTGGTCCACCTCGTCCGGCGTGGTGTCCGCTTGCGCGAGGGCGCGTTCCGCGGCGCCGGCGCCCAGCGCGGTGCCGGCCGTGGCGTAGCGGCGCATGCGTTCGCCGAAGGTTCTCGGGCGCGTCACGGTGTCGAAGGGGTCTATGAGCGATCTGGTGCGTACTGAGGTGTTGCGCATGAGGCCGAGGGCGGACCGGATCCTGGGGTGGCCGGCGTGCAGCTTCGCCATGTGGGCCACGACCTCGTCGAGCGTGGCGGAGTGCTCGGGCAGGCTTAAGGCGGGACGGCAGACGATGGACATGCTTCTCCTCGCTCCGGCATCGGAAAGATCAAGCTCTGCGAGCGAGCCAACCACGGGCGATCGGCCACGTCACCCGACGAAGGGTTACAAGATCTTTACGGTGGTGCGTCCGCGCTCGGCCGGGCGTTAATCCAGTGGCAAATTACGCGGTCAGTGGCTTGGATACGCCCCGTGAACTCTGCTAATGATGATGATCGTCGCGAACTGCCGGCCCGGATCGAGCAGTACTACGACGCGGTGCCCCGGTCGGGCGCCCGCGCCGAGGACTTCGGGCCGTTGACCCTGTTCGTGCGGGAGGGCCGGGGCTGGCCCTTCTACGCGCGCCCCGCGCTCGGGTGGTCCGGGCCGGTGAGCGCCGGCAACGTGGCCCGGGTCCGCGCCCGGCAGCGCGAACTGGGCATCCCGGAGAGCTTCGAGTGGGTCGCCGAGACCACTCCTGCGCTGCGGGCCGCGGCCGAGGAGGCGGGGCTCACGGTGCACGAGCACCCCCTGATGGCGCTCGGCCCGGACGCGCCGCCGCTCGCCCTTCCCGAGCCGGCCGCCGGCCTGGAGCTGCGGATCGTCGGGCCGGAGGATCCCGTGTTGCCGAGCGCGCTGGCCGTCCCCCACCTGGCCTTCGCCGACCCCGGAACCCGTACCGGCACGGCCGGCACGGCGGAACTGCGCGAGGCGACGCGCGCCGTCGCCGCGGACGGGTCGGTGGAACAGATGGCGGCCCGCATCCGGGCCGGGCTGACGTGTGTTGCCGCAGTGGTCGAGGACGGCCTGGCGCTGTGCTCCGGCCAGCACCAGCCCGTCGGGCCGGTCAGCGAGATCGTCGCGGTGGGCACCCTGCCGGCGGCGCGCCGCCGCGGCCTCGGGCAGGCGGTCACGGCGGCGCTGCTGGCCGACGCCCGGTCGCGGGGCGCCGGGACGGTCTTCCTGTCGGCGGGCGACGAGGACGTCGCCCGGATCTACGGCCGCCTCGGCTTCCGCCGCGTGGCCACGGCCCTGATCGCCGAACCGCCGGCCGGGGAGTAGAGGGCCTCCCCGCCCGGCTCCTCGGGATCCCTGCCGCCCTCGTCAGCCGAGGGGCCCACAGAGGGCCGTGAGGACGGGGGCGGCGGCCAGGGCGAGGAGGGCCCAGGCGGTGAGGACCCGGCGGGAGGCCCGGGCGGGGGAGGCGGACGCGGCCGGCCGGAGCGCCGACCAGCAGCGTTCCGTCTCCCGCCGCTCCCGGGCGAGTTCCGCGCGGGCCCGGGACCGCAGCAGGATTCCCGCCGCGACGCCGCCTCCCGCCACGGCGCACAGCGCCGGCCACGGCACCGGGGTGAGCAGCAGCAGGCCGACCGCGGCGAAGGCCGTCCACGCGGTGACGCAAGCCCAGGCGGTGAGCCGCCGGGAGCGCGGGCGGTCGTCGCCGGCACGGAGGTCCGCGACCGCGGGCAGGTACCAGGTGCTGCCCGAGAGGCAGACCGCCAGCGCGCCGACCGCCAGGACGGTGTGGGACATGTGCGCTCTCCTGGGGATCAGGGGGGGAGGGGCGGTACAGGGGGTCAGCGGGGGCCGTGCTGCGCCGTTTCGAGTGCGGCGACTTCGGGGTGGTGCAGGTCGAACGCCGGGGATTCGGAGCGGATGCGCGGCAACGCACGGAAGTTGTGGCGCGGCGGCGGGCAGGAAGTGGCCCATTCCAGGGAGCGGCCGTAGCCCCACGGGTCGTCGGCCCCGACCTTCTTGCCGTACTTGGCGGTCTTCCAGATGTTGTACATGAACGGCAGGATCGACAGGCCCAGCAGGAAGGAGCTGATGGTCGAGATGGTGTTGAGTGCGGTGAAGCCGTCGGCCGCCAGGTAGTCCGCGTAGCGGCGCGGCATGCCCTCGGCGCCCAGCCAGTGCTGCACGAGGAACGTGCCGTGGAATCCCACGGTGAGCGTCCAGAACGTGATTTTGCCGAGCTTCTCGTCCAGCATCTTGCCCGTGAACTTCGGCCACCAGAAGTGGAATCCGGCGAACATCGCGTAGACGACCGTGCCGAAGAGCGTGTAATGGAAGTGCGCGACGACGAAGTACGAGTCGGAGACGTGGAAGTCCAGCGGGGGCGCGGCCAGGATGACGCCGGTCAGACCACCGAAGGTGAAGGTGATCAGGAAGCCGGTGGCCCACAGCATCGGGGTCTCGAAGGACAGCGAGCCCTTCCACATGGTGCCGATCCAGTTGAAGAACTTCACACCGGTCGGGACCGCGATCAGGAACGTCATGAAAGCGAAGAAGGGCAGCAGCACGCCACCCGTGACGTACATGTGGTGCGCCCACACCGTCACGGACAGGCCGGCGATCGAGATCGTGGCCGCGATCAGGCCCCAGTAGCCGAACATCGGCTTGCGGGAGAAGACCGGGATGACCTCGGACACGATGCCGAAGAACGGCAGCGCCAGCACGTAGACCTCCGGATGGCCGAAGAACCAGAACAGGTGCTGCCACAGCAGCGCGCCGCCGTTGGCCGGGTCGAAGACGTGCGAGCCGAATTTGCGGTCCATTTCCAGGGCGAACAGCGCGGCCGCCAGCACCGGGAACACCAGGAGGATGAGGACGGCGGTCAGCAGCACGTTCCAGGTGAAGACCGGCATGCGGAACATCGTCATGCCGGGCGCGCGCATGCAGATGATGGTGGTGATGAAATTGACGGCACCGAGGATGGAGCCGAAGCCGGACAGGGCCACCCCCATGATCCACATGTCGGCGCCGACGCCGGGGGAGTGCACCGCGTCCGACAGCGGCGCGTACGCGAACCAGCCGAAGTCCGCGGCGCCCTGCGGGGTGAGGAAGCCGGCCGCGGCCGTCAGGGAGCCGAACAGGAAGAGCCAGTAGGCCAGCATGTTCAGCCGGGGGAACGCCACGTCGGGCGCGCCGATCTGCAACGGCATCAGCCAGTTCGCGAACCCGGTGAACAGCGGCATCGCGAAGAGCAGCAGCATCACCGAACCGTGCATCGTGAAGGCCTGGTTGAACTGCTCGTTCGACAGGATCTGCGTTCCGGGCCGGGCGAGCTCCGCCCGCATGAGCAGGGCCATGAGGCCGCCGATGAGGAAGAACGCGAACGCCGAGACGAGGTAGAGCGTCCCGATCTTCTTGTGGTCGGTGGTCGTCAGCCACTCCACCACCGTGCTGCGGGGCGCCTTGACGGCCCTTCCGCCGGCCGTGGGGCGCCCGTCCGCGGACACCCTCCCCTTCGTACCCACCGTGTCCACTGGTCGGGGACCTCCGCTCTCGTACTGCTGAAGACGGCGGCCGGGAAGGGCTGATCCGGGAGTCCGGGGGTCCGGGGTCCGGGGAGGGGGGGCTCCTCCCGGCCGCTGTCACATGATCAGCCGAGGCGTGCGGGTGCCGGAGGGGCCGGACAGGCCCTGGACCTGGGGCCATTGGTCCCGGAGGGCGCGGCCCCGGGCTCGCGGACGGCGCCGGCCGGCCAGAAGACCGTCACCGGGATGCCGCGGGCGCGGGCGTAGGCCACGAGGTGCGCCGTGGCGTCCCGGCCGTCGGACGGCGAGCCGTCCCAGAGCGCCACCACCTGCCGGCACGACCTGATGAGCTGCTCGTCGGCGCTCACGGAGGCGTCGCGGTCGGCCGGGTCGTACGGCAGCAGGAGCACGTGCTCGGCCAGCACCAGCAACTCGCCGGCCGCGGTCCGGTCGTACGGGGGGAGCGCGGCCGCGCCCGGCGCCGGCGCGGGCAGCAGCACGACGAGCTTGCGGCCCGCCTCGCGCACGGCCCGCCCCACGACCACGGGCAGGCCCGCTCCGGCACGCACCAGAACCGACGCCCCGGTGGTGCAGCGCTCCAGCAGATGGCGCAGTTCGGCGGCGAGCGACGTGCCCGCGGCCAGGTCCCGGTGCCCCACCACAGCGATCACCAGTCGACTCCGTTCTCTCGATTCACTTCAACTTGGTCGGTTCACTTGGCGCAGGGATTGATGCAGGGATTGATGCCGGGCCTGATGTCGCGGATTGATTGCAGGGACGGCACACCCGGCCGCCCCGCCAGAAGATCGTCCGCAGTGCCCGGCCGGAAAGGGCCGAACGGCCCTGATCACCGTGACGGGCGGCCGTCAGCGTCCGCGCACCGGCCCGTGGCGGGCGGCACGGCCCGTGAACACGCGGTTGAGTGGACTGGCGGGGCGCCGCGGAGCAGCCTGGAGTCATGGGCTCGCTCATCCGCTCACCTCCCCGGCCGGATGCGGGCACCCTCGGACGGGGCCTGTTCACGCTGGGGCAGTGCCTGCCGTTCGCGCTCGCCCTGGTCGTGGTGGGCATCGAGTTCTCGCCCGCCCACTTCCTGTACACCGGCCCGATCCTCACCGCGACGCCGGCGCTGGCCGCCGTGACCATGGGCCCCAGAGGCACCCTCGCCGCGGCGGCGCTCGCGGTGCTCGTGAGCGTGTGCACCGCGACGTACAACCAGGCGTGGGGCAGCCAGCAGGTCTACACCAACTTCCTGGCGCTGTTCCTGGTGTCGGTCGCGAGCATCACGACGAGTAGCGCCGTGCGCACGCGCAGGCAGAACGAGCTGGAACAAGTGCGCCGCATCGCCACGGCGGCCCAGGAGGTCATCCTGCGGCCCGTGCCCGACCGGCTCGGCACGGTCCGCGCCGCCAGCCTGTACCTGGCGGCCGAGAAGGGCGCGCAGATCGGCGGCGACCTCTACGAAGCCGTGCAGACCCGGTACGGGATCCGCCTGCTTGTCGGGGACGTCCGCGGCAAGGGCCTGCCCGCCGTGCGCGCCGCCGCGGCCGTACTGGGCGCCTTCCGGGAGGCCGTGCACTACGAGGACGACCTGGCGGAGGTCATGGACCACTGCATGGCCTCGCTGCGGCGGGAGTGCGCCGTACCGGGCGCGTTCAGCGAGGAGGCGCTGGCGGAGGGATTCGTCACCGCGCTCGTGGCCCAGGTGCCGGACGACCCCGTCGTCGAGATCGTCAACCGGGGCCACCCGCCCCCGCTCCTGCTGCACAAGGGCGAGGCGCGGACCCTCATGCCCGCCTCGCCGCAGCCGCCGCTCGGCCTGGAGGACCTCGTCATCGGCATCTCCGAGGCGGAGACCTTTCCCTTCGGCCCCGGCGACCGCCTGCTCCTGCACACCGACGGCGTGATCGAAGCTCGCGACCGCGACGACGGGTTCTTCCCCTTGGCCGCGGCCATGGAAGCGGTCCACCTCCGCGCCCGCGACCCGGAGGAGTTCCTCGACGGGCTGCACGAGGAGCTGCTCCGGCACACCGAGGGCCGTCTGGCCGACGACGCGGCGATGCTCCTCATCGACCGGTACGAGGAGGAAGGCCATCCCGGCGGCGCGGTGGCCGACTGACACCGCGGTGCTAAGGGGCCGGCTGTCCGTACGGGTCGGGCCGGCTGTCCGTACGGGTCGGCCGTCGTACGGATCGGCCCCGGTACGGAAATCACCCGACTGCCCGGGCGACGATCAGGCCCGCCGCAACGGCAGCGTGCTGAGCTGGGAGCGCGCAGAGGCCGGGCGAGCGCCAGGGAGAGATCGTGACGGACGCCGACGACATCGACCGGCAGGACATCCGGGTGGCCGTCGTCATGAACGGCGGCGTCAGCCTGGCCGTGTGGATCGGCGGAGTCGCCGTCGAACTCCACCACCTGGCCATGGCCCGCCGCTGGGACCAGGCGGTCTACCGGCCGCTCCTCGACCTCCTGCACGCCGACGCACGCGTGGACGTCATCGCCGGGACCTCCGCCGGCGGGCTCAACGGCGCGTTCCTGGCCCTGGGCCTGGCCCGCGAACGCGACATCGGCTCCCTCTGCGGCCTGTGGCGGGACAAAGGCGACCTGGCGGTGCTCCTCCAGGACCCGCTCCGCCGCCGCGTGCCCTCGCTCCTGAAGGGCGACTACTTCCTCGACGAGCTCCGCAACGCCCTGCGCCGCGTCCTCGCGTCGCCGCCTCCCGCCGGCACCGGGGGCGAGCAGGCCGGTGACCGGCCCGTGGAGCTCATCCTCACGGGCACCCTCTGGCACGGCCGGAAGAGCTCCTTCTCCGACGACATGGGCGTACGGATCACCGAGGCCGACCACGACGCCCGGTTCCTCTTCGCCGCGGACGGCGGGGATACGGACCCGGCCGGCGACCTCCGTGACGACACCGTCGTCGACCGGCTCGCCGTCGCCGCGCGCTGCTCCTCCTCCTTCCCCGCGGCGTTCGCACCGCAGTGGGTCGCCGTGTCCCCCGAGCAGGGCCCGGCCGAGGGGCCTTGGCCGTCGACGGCGGGCCGCGCCACCTTCCGCGCTTCGCAGCACGTCGTCGACGGCGGCATCCTGCTCAACAAGCCGGTCCGGCCCGCCCTGGAGGCCGTCTACCGCCGGCCCGCGCAGCTACAGGTCCGCCGGCTCCTGACCTACGTCGTGCCCGACCCGGCGGAAGAACCGGCGACGGCCCCTTCCGTAGAGGCCACCTCCGCACAGGCCCCCTCCGTACCAGGCCCTTCCGCACAGGCCCCTTCCGGGACCGCCCCCCCGCCGCCCGACGCCCCCAGCGCCCCGGACGTCCTCCTCGGCGTGCTGACCCGGCTGAGGACCACCGACTCCGTCTCCCGCGAACTGACCGAGATCCAGGACCGCAACCGGGACGTCCGGCAGCGCCGCCGCGCCCGGGACCGGCTGGCCTCCGCCCTGACCGCCACGGCGGGGACCCTCTCCGAGGCGGCGTGGCAGGGCTACGTGGAGAGCCGGGTGCAGTACGCCGCCGAGACCATCGCCCGGTGGATCGCCGCGGGGCAGCCCACGGCACGCGCGGGCCGGTGGAGCGAACGGCAGATTGCGGACTGCCTGCGCCGCGTCCTCGCGGACAGGCGCACACGACCGGAGTCGTTCATCCCGCGCGGGGAGTCCACCGCCGGGGCCGTCGACCGTACCGGCGCCGAGTGGGACTGGGGGCAGACCACCGTCCGCAGGCTGCGCGACATCACCGTCGACGTCCTCAAGCGGGCCGTCTGGCTCGCGCCCACAGGCTCGCCGCAGCGCGCCGCGATCGTCGCGGAACGCGAGCGCGCGAGCGAGGTGTTCAAGGACGTCCAGGCCGACTGGAGCGAGCTGGAGGCCCACTGGTCCGCCGCGGGAGCCGGCCTGCCGTCTTGCACGTACGACGGGCTCGGCCGGGCGACACCGGACAGCCTCCGCGCCCTGGCGGCATGGCTGCGCCGGACCCTCGCCGACCGGGACGGCTCCCCGGAACCCGGCTCGCCCGGCTTCGCGGCACGGCGGGAGCGGTCGTACGCCCAGGCCCGGGCGCTCGCCGGATGCCTGGAGAACAGCGCGACCGCCCTGCGGGACGTCGCCCGGACCGGCAACGCCGTCGTCGACCCCGACGGCACCGAGCGCGCTCGCCTCCGGGCGCTGACCGGCTTCCTGCTCGGCCCTGGCGAGAACGACGAGAAGGACGAGAACGACGTCCTGCCCCGGATGCTCCGCCTGGAAGTCGTGCAGGAGGCGTACGGCGGCGCCCACCGCGACGCCGAGCAGGAGGTCGAGCTGGTCCAGGTCTCGTCGCACCACCCCGACCTGCTCACGGGCAAACAACTGCACCACTTCGGCGCCTTCTACCGCGCGTCGTGGCGGGTCAACGACTGGATCCACGGGCGGCTGGACGGCGCGGCGCACCTGGTACGGATCCTGCTGTCGGCCGAGCGGCTGCGGCAGGTCTGGGCCCGGGACGACGGCGCCGCCGCGGGCGCCGCGGCCGACCGCCTCGTCGCGCTGCTCCGCGACTGCGCCGTCGACGGCGCCGAACCGGCCGACCGGGCCTGGCTGGAGGAGACCTGGCGGCAGCAGTACGCCTCCGCCTGCCAGGACTTCGTCCGCGAACGGATCGTCCCCGCCGCGCCCGGGCCGGTATCCGAGCCCGAGCCGGTATCCGCACCTGAGTCGGTATCCGCACCTGAGTCGGTATCCGGGCCCGAACCGGTGTCCGAGCCCGCGCCCGAGGGTGGTGGCGTGCAGGACGACCCCCGGCTGGGCCTGTGCGTCGAGGCCGTGACCCACGCCCTCCACACGCGGATCCTCCGGCAGGAGCTGCCCGCACTGGCCGACGCGGTCCGCGCCGAGGGCGACGGCAGGCCCGCGGGCAGTACCCGGTGGCTCGCGGGGTACGACGCGGCGACGGCCGGCGCCGGAGCCACCGGCCGGACGGTGCCACCCACGGTGCTGTGGCAGCTGTGGGAGAGCGCCCACCTGATCGGCAGCCAGCGGATCGGCGAAGAAGCCGGCGGCGACCTCCTCGCCACCACGGCGGCGCAGGCCGCCGCCGTGACCGCCGGCGCCCTCGGCACGCTGTCGCGGGTCAAGGCGGTCGGCGCGGTGCTCGGCGCGCTCCGCGGCTACACCCTCGCCGTGTGGGCCATGGTCCGGTTCCTGACCCGCCCCGACAACTTCGGCAACCGCGTCGTGCAGCTCACCGTGGCCGCCGGGGCCGTCCTGCTGGCGGTGTCCCTGTTCGTCCCCGGCCTGCCGGTGGTCTTCACGCTCGCCGGCGTGCTCCTGCTGCTCGCGGGCTGGTCGGCCGCCGCGCTGCTGACCCGCGAGACGCGCCGCGTGGGCCGGAGGCTGGCCCTCGTCACGGGGTTCGTCGTGCTCGTCGCCGCGGGATACGTGTACACGCGCCTGCACGACCCGCACGCGCGGGAAGGGCTGTGGAGCCTGGCGGTCAAACTGGGCGCCGCGCTCCTCGTCGTCCTCCTGGGCGTCTTCCTCGCCCGCACCCCCGAGCCCCGCGCCGCCGCGCAGCGGCGCCGGAACCCCCCGCCGCCCGCCTGAGGGCTTCTGCCGCGACCTCTCCGAGCGGCCACGCGCGGCTACGTGCGGCTACGCGCGGAGCAGGAATTCGGTGAACGCGGCGAGGAGATTCTGGCCGGTGAGCGGTTCCAGGAAGAGGAACTGGCCCTGGGGATTCACCTCGAACCAGACGGTTTCCCCGCGGTCGGAAATCTTCAGGTCCATCACTCCGGTCCGCAGATCCAAAGCCTCCAGCAGGGCGATCAATTGCTTTTGCAGGGCCGCGTCGATCCGGTGTGCGGAGATGGGCACGTTGATGTCCGGTCTCCAGTCGAGAGCGTCCGTCTCGATCAGCGCGGCGTGGATGTCCGTACCGAAGCAGTTGACGCGCAGATGCGCCGTACCGGGAATGAATTCCTGGTAGAGGCTGGGGACTGCACGGATCTGGGCGTCGGAGATCCTGTCCAGATCGGCCGGCCGCGTCGCGAGGAAGACGCGGCTGCTGTTGAGTGCCGCCTTGATGATGACGCGGCCGCCGTGGCGCCGGTGGAAGGCCCGTACGGACGCCGGGTCGTTCGACAGGAGCGTGTCCGGTACCCGGAGGCCCAGGCGCCGTGCGACGTTCAGCTGGTGGAGCTTGTCCGCGGCGCGGTCCGTGGCCTCCGGGGAGGAGACCCAGGTGCCCGTGAACGAGCCGCGGAGGAACGACCGCAGGGTCGCCTTGCAGTTGGCGTTGACGAAGTGCACCTGGTCCTCGTCGAGGGCGCCCTCGGGAAGGCGCTGGTCGAGGGAGGGCCTGCGCCACCACACCGTCGAGACCCCGGCGGTCTCCACGCGCCCGCCTTCGGTCTCCAGGAACGGCTCACTGCCGAACCCGGAGGTCAGCAGGTGATCGCGGAGCCGGTCGCAGGCCAGGAGATGCACGGGGAATCCCCTGGCCGCGAGCTCCCGCCGGACGGCGAGCGCGTGCAGGTCGTTGGTGTTGCTGACGATGAGGACGCTCTTCCGGGCCATCGGCCGCTGCACCATCGATCGGCTGCGTCGCCGAGGCCGTCAGTCTTCCGCGCTGTCGCCGGGGATGGTCGTCGTTCCGGCGGTCGCCAGATGTACGTCATCCATCGAAACCCCGAATTCGGCGCCCAGTTGTTCTTCGTACGCCGTGACACGGCGGTTCGGAACCTGACCGCCCCGCGGTTCTTCCGCTTGGAGGGCGAAGATGGCGGGAGGCTCCAGGGCTGATGCCTTCATGGCTCCCCACTCCTTTGCAGCAGGTGTTTGAAAGCAAAGTAGCACCGCATGCGGAGAAGCGGGAGGATGAAATTTCCTACTGCATTTGAGGATAAAAAGAACGGCAGCCCGGCAAGCGGGATTTCAGCCGACGGTGATTTCCAAGTCGCCGGCCGTGGTGACCCTGGCGGACAGGGCGGTGAGGTCGGCGACCGAGGCGTCCGCGTCGAGTTGGTCCGGGCGGTGCGTCGTCGTCAGGGCGATCGTCGCCATGCCGGCCGCGCGTCCGGCGGCCAGTCCCGCGGGCGCGTCCTCGACGACGACGCAGCGGGCCGGGTCGAAGCCGAGGCGCTCGGCGGCCAGCAGGAACGGCTCCGGGTGGGGCTTGAAGCGGGTGATGTCGTCGTCCGACGTGATGAGGAACTTGGGGTGGATGCCCACCTGGCCCAGGCGGGTCCCGGCCACGCGCCGGCTGCTGGAGGTGACCACGGCCCAGCGGTCCTCGGGCAGCGAGGCCAGCAGCGCGAGGGCGCCCGGCACGGGCACGACGCCGCCGGCGAGCGCGTCGGCGACCTCCGCGTCGATCAGGCGGCGGAGCCCCTCGGCGGCCTGGTCGGCGGGCAGGAGGGCGGCGACGATCTCGGCGGCCGGGCGGCCGTGCACCTCGACGCGGGCCATGGCCTCTTCGAGCGTCATGCCGTACGACTCGGCCCAGCGGCTCCAGACGCGCTTGACCGACCGCAAAGAGGAGACCAGCGTCTCGTCGCTGTCGAACAGGAGGGCATCCGCCGGGAATCGCATGGCTGGGAGCGTACATGGCGGCCGGTCGCCCGATGCGTGCCGCCCCGGCCCTTGACTCCCCACCCCGTCCGTCTGTACGGGACCGGGCAGCTCTCCACGCGGGCCACGTTGCCCCGAGACGGCATGGGCGCAATCTTGGATCCAGATGCCCTGCCTCAGCAGGTCGCCGACCTGTTGAGGTTTTCCGGGGCGCTGAACATCGTCCAGGTAGACCGCATCGCGGTGGCAGCCGGCGTGTCGAGTGCGGAACTCATGAGTGTCGACACCTTTGATCCACGGCAGTCCCGACGATCTGCGCAATCCATGGGCTTCGGGTATCCGAAACGCGTACTGCGGACGGAACCTGACGAGTCCGTAACTCTGGCTGCCCTCGGGGCTGGCGCTGCGGAGGTTGCCACCCACCTTGCACAAGTGCTGATCTTGCAGGCCGGCAGGTAGCGTGGATTTTGTTGAATCTGCCCAAGCAGACCCGGTTGCCTGAGGCCGTGAACTTCTTGCACAGCAGCACGGCCTTGATCTTTTCGGGGGTCGCGTCCACGTCGTCGCCGGACTGCTCTGTGATGCTCCTGCTGATCTTCATGGACTAGAGGGGAGTCGCAGGAGATCTACTTCTGGGGCTTCTCCGACAACTGAGCCGACCCAGTAGACCAAGTAGACCAAGTGTGGACCGTTTGAGGCGGCGAAGGGATCGGAGGGCGGGGAAAGCAGGTCAGGTCTTACAGAGACGCTTCCCGCAGCACTCTCTTGAAAACCGTTCGGCGACTTTCCGTGTGTCCGGGCACAGTGGCCCCATGAACCGGCGAGGGCTTGATCATGACGGGGCGATTGCGCGCGACGGGTCGCTGGAGCGGGTGTCGGCGGTGTTTGTGCCCGTCGTCGACGCTGCGCGCGCCCGTATCGCCGGGGTGTTCGGTCGGACGCGGCTGCACAGTGCCTACGTCTACGGCAGCATTCCGCGCGGTACGGCCGTTCCCGGTGTTTCTGATCTCGACCTTCTCCTCGCGCTCCGCGACGAGCCCGCCGACCGCGACCGCGCCGACGCCGCGGCCATCGAGGCAGCGCTCGACCACGACTTTCCCGAGATCGACGGCGTGGGGACCCTGCTGGCCGGCACGCGCACGCTGTTGAGTGACCTCGAACGTCACGACCTCGGGTTCTTCGTCGCCTGCCTGTGCACACCGTTGCTCGGCACCGACCTCGCCGGGCAGTTGCCCCGCTACCGGCCCACGTCCCTGCTCGCCCGGGAAACGAACGGTGACCTCGCGCTTGTGCTGCCGCGCTGGCGTGCCCGGGTCGCCGAGGCGGTCACGGACAGGGAGCGCAGGGTCCTCAGCCGTGGTGTTGCCCGGCGGCTGGTGCGTACCGGGTTCACTCTGGTCATGCCCGGCTGGGGCGGCTGGACCAGTGACCTCGCCGAGGCCGCCGAGATCTTCGGTCGTTCGTACCCCGAGCGCGCCGAGCAGATGCGCCGCGCCGCGATCGTCGGCCGCAGCCCCGCGGCCGACCCGGAGGTGCTCGGCATGCTCATTGACGACCTGGGTCCCTGGCTCGCCGCCACTTACACGGCCGTGCACGGGGAGAAGGCGCCCCGTCCCTGAACTGCGCGTGACATTGTCCGCGTCGTGTACCGGGACGGTAACCGGCTGAGGCATGTGCGGAGTCGGGCCCGTACAGGGTGACGACGACCCCGGGACCGCCCGGGGCCAGGAGTGGGGGGACCTCACATGTTCCGCAAGCAGACCGCAGCAGTGATCGTGTCGTCGGCCGCCGTCGGAGCGCTGCTGCTCACCGGCTGCGGGGCCGGTGACGACGACAAGGGCTCCGCGGCGCCGGCCGGCCAGGCGTCCGGGGAGGCCGTGGACTTCCGCAGCGGCACCGCGAAGGCGAACAACGCCGCGCCCATGACGGGTGACTGGGCGAACGAGCCGGGGAAGGCCGCGGTGAAGCCGGAGGCGACGCGGTGGGTGCAGCTCACCGCGTCCAAGGCCGGTGCGCTCGACCCGGTGGTGGTCAACGGCGCGGGCTTCACCCTCTACCGCTTCGACAAGGACAGCGCGAACCCGTCGAAGTCCGCCTGCAACGGCGAGTGCGCGACGACCTGGCCGCCGGTCCTCGTGGCGCCCGGCGGCAGGATCTTCCTCGACGGGGTCGACAAGTCGAAGGTCGGGGTCGTCAAGCGCGACGACGGCACCCGGCAGGTCACGGTCGGCGGCTGGCCGGTCTACCGCTTCAGCAAGGACACCAAGCCGGGCCGGACCAACGGGCAGGGTGCCGGGGGCACTTGGTTCGGCGTGACGCCCGACGGCAAGAAGGCTGCCGGCAAGGCGGCGGGCGGGGGCGGCGGCGGTGCCCAGGCCGGGCCCGCCACCAGCGTCGTCCTCTTCGACGAGCGAAACTTCGGCGACCCGTCGCAGGGGCTGGCGGGCAAGGGCTGCCAGAACGTCGCACGCGACAACGTGGCGTCGTCCCTCCAGGCGAGCGGCAGCCTGAAGATCTGGTCCGAGCGGAACTGCACCGGCAAGTCCAAGGTCGTCAACGGTGACGTCGCCGATCTCGCCACCATCGGCTTCGACAACGACATTTCCTCGGTCTTCTTCGGCTGAGGTGATGCAAGGAGCGGGCCCCGGGGCGGTTCCGCCCCGGGGCCCGCCCACTTACCGCATCAGCCCCAGCGCTGGAGCTTGCCGCCCGCGTCGATGCCGGCGCGGAGCAGGAGCCGCCGGGGAGGGCGGGCGCTTCTGCTCGGTGCCTCGGGCGACCCTGCAACGATCAAGAACGCGTACGAGTTGGGGGCCGGGACTCACGGGGCTCATACGGCCGCCGCCTTCGCCTCCGCAGGTCCGGTTCCCAGGAGGTCGCGCAGCAGGCGGGTGGCGGGGAGGGCGTCGTTCAAGTAGACGTGTTCTCCGCGCTGTTCGACGGCCGAGAGCAGCGTACGGAAGGTCGCCTTCGCCTCTTCGGGGCGGCCCGCGTGGTGCTGGGCCTGGCCGAGGAGCCCCAGATGGAGGGGGTGGCGCAGGCGGGTGCTGGAGCGGCGCAGCTCGGCCAGCGAAGCCTGCATGAGGGTGAGGCCGTCCTCCTCGTGCCCCGAGTGGGTCAGGCCCCACCCTTCGAGCACGCCCAGCATGCCCTTCCAGTACAGCAGCCCGTGTTCGCCCGCCACGCGGACTCCCTCGGCGCCGGAGGAGCGCGCCCGCTGGGCGTCGCCCTCCCAGGCCGCCACGACCGCGTCCACGTAGAGGGCGAAGGACCGGTCGGAGGGCCTGCTGTCGTACTCGGTCAGGTGCAGCAGCTGGTGCCGGCGCGCCCTGGCGGTCCGCCGGTCGCCGAGGAGCCAGTGGGTGAACGTGTTGTACGAGCGGCAGGAGACGCGCGGGTCGTGCTGGAAGGTGCGGGCCAGCGAATGGCCTTGGCCGGCGTAGCGGTCCGCCATGTCGACGCCGTACTCCAGTTCGGCCAGTGCCTGCGACAGGCGGCCGCGGATGTGCAGCACGATGCCCTCGCCGTACGCGGCGCCGAGCACCGCCACGGGCGCCTCGGTCCGGCTCGCGAGGTCCCGCAGCAGGCCGGAGAACCGCCGCGAGGCGTCGTAGCGGCCGGTGACCAGGTAGGCGGCGCACAGCGCCCACAGCACCGACGGGTCCTCGGGGGCCTGGGCGGCCGCGCTCAGGGCCCGGCCGTGCGCGAGCGCCCGCTCGGCCTCGGGGTGGCCGTAGCCGCGGGTCGTGGCCAGCACCTGGCCGAGCTGGACGTGCAGCCGCCGTTCCAGGGGCACGACCGTAGGGTCGTCCTGGGGCAGCAGGTCGACCAGCTGCACCGCGCGGCGCAGCCAGGTCTCCACGCGCTCGTACGCCAGTTGGTGCTCGGCCTGCTCGGCGGCGCGCAACAGCCGGGGGAGGGCCTCCGCCGGGGGCAGGGCGCTCCTCGCGTGCCACGTGTGGTGGGCGACCCGCTCGGCGCCCGTGTCCCCCGCGCGCCCGTGCCGGCGGGTGCTCAGCGCTTCGGCCACCCTGGCGTGCAGCCGGTGCCGGTCCTCGCGCGTGAGCTCGTCGGTGAGCGTCTCCTGGACCAGGGCGTGGGCGAAGAGCAGCCGCCCCGGGTGCCGGAGGTCCTCGCCGAGCAGCCCGGCGCGGATGGCTGACTCCAGCGCGTCGGCGACGGGTTCGTCCTCCCCGGCCGTGCGCTCCAGCAGGTCGGTGTCGACCTCGGCGCCGATGACGGCGCACAGCCGCAGCACCCGCAGGACCGGCTCGGGCAACGCGGCGAACCGCTGGTGCAGCACCTCGCGCACCCCCGTGGGCACGCGCGTCAGCAGCACCTCCACCGCGTCCGGGCTGCGCAGGCCCCGGGCGTCCCCGAGGAGGGAGAGGAGCTGCATGACGAAGTACGGGTTGCCCTCGCTGCGCCGGTGCAGCGCCTCGACGACCTCGGCGTCCACGCCCGGCCCCGCCTGGGCCACGACCAGGTCGGCGACGGCTTGCCGGGAGAGCCCGTCGAGCCGCAGGGTCTCCGTGCGGGGGCCGCGCAGGACCTCGGAGAGCATGCGGCGCAGCGTGGCGTCGGACTCGACCTCGAATTCGCGGGCGGTGAGGACGATCGCGAGCGGGTGGCCCTGGCAGCGGGTGCTCAGCAGCCTGAGCAGGTCGAGGGAGGCGGCGTCGGCCCAGTGCAGGTCCTCCAGGAAGAGGACCAGCGGGCTCCGGGCGGCCAGGGCGAGCAGGACCTCGCAGACCGCGTCGTGGGTGAGGAACCGGGCCTGGCCCCAGTCGGACTCGCTGCCCGGGGCGGGGCCGGGGCCGCCCGACCACTCGGGCATGAGCGGGGCGAGCAGCGAGCCGAAAGGTTTCGCCGCGGAGTGGAAGGCTTCGGGGCGGGTGACGGACAGCCGCCGGAGCACCTGCGTCCACAGCCAGTAGGGCGGCACGCCCTCGCTGCGGAAGCAGTAGCTCCAGACGACTTCGAGACCCTCGCCGTCGCCGTCGGAGCCGTCCCGATCGGAGCTGTCGCGGCCGAAGCTGTCCCGGCCGGAGCCGGCGGCCTCCAGCCGCGGGGCGAGTTCGAGGAGCAGCCGCGTCTTGCCGACCCCGGCGGGGCCGAGGACTCCGGCTATGTGTCCCCGGCCGGCCAGGGCGCTCGCCGCCGCGGTCGTCAGCCGCGTCAGCTCCTCGCAGCGACCGGTGAAGGGGGAGTGGCCCGCTGAATGCGGTGTGTGCCGGGTGGCGTCGGCCGCCTCGTCTGATTCCTTTTCCTTGACGTCTTCCTTTACGTATCCCTTTACGTCAAGTGCTTCTGCTGCCGCAGGTGTTCCAGCCGTGGCGGCGGGTGTGACGGGTACGGTGCGCACGGCATCGTCCGCAGCAGCAGGGGCAGCAGCCGTGGCTGCATGAGCAGCCGTAGCCGTATGAGCGGCCGTGGCCTCTCCGGCGGCGTCGACCGCTCCGGCCTCCGCAATCCCTGTTGCCCTCTTCGCAGGCTGACGTTCCTCCGTCCCCGGCTCGTGGCGGAGTATCGCGGTCCGTACGCGGCGGAGCGCGGCGGTGGTGCCGACGCCGAACTCGCCGGCCAGGTGGCTGCGCGTCCGTTCGTACACCTCCAGCGCCTCGGCCTGCCGTCCGAGCCGGGAGAGGGCGGTCATGAGGTGGCCGACGAGGCGTTCCCGCGCCGGGTTGCGGCGCGCCTCCCGGTCCAGGTCCGCGGCCACTTCCTCGGCCGCGCCGAGGGCCAGCCGGGCCTCCGCGCAGGACTCGACGGCCGTGAGCCGGACGTGTTCGAGCCGGGTGGCTTCGTCGCTGAGCGGCGGGAGGCCGTCGAACTCCCCGTAGGGCGTGCCCCGCCACAGGGCCAGCGCCTCCGTGAGCCGTTCGCGCGCGGCGAGCGGGTCACGGCTGTCCACCAGGCGGCGCCCCTCGGTGACGAGGAGCTCGAAGCGGTGGGCGTCGGTCTGTCCGGGGTCGAGCTCCAGGACGTAGCCGCCGGCCCGGTGGCGCAGTACGGACGCGCCGTCGGGCCCGGCCGCCGGCTGGAGGGCGCGGCGCAGGTGGGAGACGTGGCTCTGGAGCGTGGCGACGGCCCGGCGGGGCGGTGCCCCTCCCCACAGCTCCTCGACGAGCAGCTCCGTGGGCACGACCCGGCCCAGGCGGACGAGGAGCAGGGCGAGCAGCGCCCGCCGGCGCGGCGGTCCGAGCGGGAGGTCCTGCCCGCCGTGGCGGGCCGACATGGGGCCGAGCACGCTCAGAAGTGGCTCGATCAGGACGGTGGCCGGCGGCTGTTCCGCCGGCGACGGGGTCGGCGCGGGGAGTGCGGGCATGTCGGTCCCAATCGCTCTTGCACGCTTGAGGGTGCTGACGGGTGGTCGGCGCGGCACTGCCGGCGCCTTCCAAATCGGATCCTTGCATAAGGAACAGGGCATTCCAAGATCGCGACCAGCCAACGGCAAGCGAACTGCAAGGTCTTTGCAAGGGGTTCGTCAGATCCGTGAAATCCGTTTGAAGGAAGCGGCAAGAAATCGTCAACAGCATGGTCAGGCCGCCCGCAAGGGCAATGGCGCACGATGCATCGTCATCGAGGACCACCGCTCACCGGGGGGCACATGAACATGACGCAAAAGCACGCCGCCGTCATGATGAACGGAACCGGCGTCCCCGCTCGCGACGGTCAGGACATCACCCAGAACCTCGGCCAGAACCTCGCCCAGGAAACGATTCAGGACACGGTCCAGGACATCGCCGTCGTCGGGCTGTCCCTGCGGCTGCCCGGCTCGCGCACCCCCGAGGAGTTCTGGGACCACCTGGCCCGGGGCCGTTCCCTGATCAGCGGGGCGCCCGAGCGCCGCTGGCGCAGTGAGGACCACCCCGGCCACCCGCGCCGCGAGTTCGACAGGGCGGGCAGCGTGTGGGGCGGCTTCGTCGACGACGCCGACTGCTTCGACGCGGACTTCTTCCGGATCTCCCCGGACGAGGCACGGACCATGGACCCGCAGCAGCGGTTGGCCCTGGAGCTGAGCTGGCACGCCCTGGAGGACGCCGGGTACCGGGCCGACCGGATGACGGGCTCCCGCACCGGAGTGTTCATGGGCGTCTGCCACTGGGACTACGCCGAACTGGTCGAGTGCGAGGCCGAGCAGATCGGCGCCCGCTATCCCACCGGCACCACCTGCTCCCTCGTCGCCGACCGGGTGTCCCGCCACTTCGGCTTCCGCGGCCCCAGCGTCGTCGACGACACCGAGTGCACCAGCTCTCTGGTGGCCGTCGAACAGGCCGTGCGGGCGCTGCGCCGCGGCGACTGTGACCACGCCCTCGCCGGCGGCATCAACCTGACCTGGTCGCCCCGCCACCTCATCGCCTTCGCCAAAGCGGGCATGGTCTCGCCCGGCGGCCGGTACAAGGCCTTCGACGCGAACACCAACGGCTACGTGCGCGGCGAGGGCGGCGGTGCCCTCCTGCTCAAGCGCGCCGCGGACGCCCGCCGCGACGGCGACGCCGTCCACGCGCTGATCAAGGGCATCGGCAGCCGCGACGGCAGCCGCACCAGTTCCTTGACGATCACCGGCCCGGCGGCCCAGGCCGAGCTGATCGCCTGGGTCCACCGCCGGGCGGGGATCGCACCCGAGACCGTCACGTACGTCGAGACGCACGGCCCCGGCACCCCCGTCGGCGACCCCATCGAGATCCGCGGCCTCCAGCAGGCCTTCGCCGACCTCCACGAGAACCGGCCGGAGGCGGGAGCGGCGGCGGGACCCCGGACGGGAGCGGACCGGCCCGGGAGCCGTATCGGCAGCGGCCGGCCGGGGAACGGCATGGGCCGCGCTGAGACCGGCAGGAGCTCGGCCGAGACGGGCAGGGGCCGTGGGGGCACGGGCAAGGGCCGGGCGGAGACGAGCAGGGGCCTTCCCGAGGCCGTGCGGGCACACCGCTGCGGGGTCGGCTCGGTGAAGACCGGAATCGGCCACCTGGAGGGGGCCGCCGGCATCGCGGGCATGCTCAAGGTGATCCTCGCCATGCGCCACCGCAAGCTGCCCGCGACCGTCGGCTTCGAGAAGCTCAACCCGCTCATCAAACTGGACGGCAGCCCGCTGTACATCGTGGACCGCCTCACCGACTGGACCCCGGGGCGGCCGGGGGCCGCGGCGGACGCATCGGCACCGCTGCGCGCGGGCGTCAGCTCCTTCGGCTTCGGCGGCACTGACGCCCACGTGCTGCTGGAATCACCCGGCCCTGCCTACGTCCCCGTCCCCGCCCACGCTCCCGCCGCGGCGGGCGGCGAGCAGTGGCTGCCGGTCTCCGCCAAGGACGAGGACCGGCTCCGCGAGATGTGTGCCGGGCTCGCCCGCTGGGCCCGTACCCGCATCGAGCGCAACGACGCCCCCGCCCTGGCCGACGTCGCCCGCACCCTGCGCGAGGGCCGCGTGCCGATGCCCGAGCGCGTGGTGTTCCGCGCGAGCGGCCTCGCCGAGTGGGCGGCCCAGCTGGAGGCCGTCGCCGCGGGGGAGGAGCCGCCGGCCGGCTGCCCGTACGGCCGGGCCGCCACGGACACTCCCGACGGGCTCGACGTGGACGACCCGGACGAGGCGGCGGCGTTCGCCGCCCACTTGCTGGAGCAGGGCCGAATCGACGAGTTCGCCGTCGCCTGGGCCCGGGGCCTGCCCGTCGACTGGGCGCAGTGGCCGGAGCCGGAGCACGGCCGCCGCATCCACCTCCCCGGCTACGTCTTCGCACGGACCCCGCACTGGTTCACGCCCACCGCGGGACCGGAACGCGCGGGGCGCCGGGACGGTGACGGCGACGGTATCGGTATCGGTATCGGTGTCGGTATCGGTGTCGGCGGTGACGAAAACGGCCTGCGCCGTCCACCCTCGCACGTGGTCCCGTCCGTGCCCGACGCACCCGAAGCCCACGCGACGACCTCGGCGATGTGGGCGTGGCTGCGATCGGCCGACCGCGCCGGGGACGAGGGGACCGCCGCCGCTCCCGGCGCGCCGGACTCCCCGGCTCACGCCCCGCTCGCGGCTCTCCTGAACACCGCGCACGAGGAGGACCCCTCCTTCACCGGCAAGCTCGTCCTCCTCGACGACTACGCTCCCCGCGACCGTACGAAAGAGGGCAACGGGGAAGTGGGCAACGAGGCAGAGGGCGACAGGGCAGAGGGCGACGGGGAAGAGAGCGACGTCCAGGACGGCGCGGTCGAGGAGGCCATCCACGACTGCAACGGGCGCAAGCTGCGCCGCACGACCGTCGAACTGCCCCCGGAGGCCACCGAGGAGAGCTTGCTGCGCGACGGCGGCATCTACTGGATCACCGGTGGTGCGGACGGTCTCGCTCTGCTCCTGGCCGAGCGGCTGTGCGAGCGGCACCGCGCGACGGTCGTCGTCGGCGGACGGTCGGAGCACAGCCCGGAGGTCGATGCGCTCCAAGTCCGCCTGCCGCACGGTGAGGTGACGTACCGGTGCACGGACGTCACCGACGAGGACGCCGTACGCGCCGCGGTGTCCGACATCCGCATGCAGTACGGCCGGCTCGACGGTGTTTTCCACGCGGCAGGTGTCCTCGACGACTGTTCCCTCGCGGACAAGCCGCTCGCGGGCGCCGCCGCCGTCCTCGCCCCCACGGTGGACGGCGCGGCGCACGTCGATGCGGCGACCCGCGGGCTCGGCCTGGACTTCCTGCTCCTGTTCGGCTCCGTCGCGGACGCCCCCGGCAACGACAACCCCGGCAACGACAACCCCGGCAACGACCACCTCGGCGACGCCGCAGGGACCGACCGTGCCACCGGCCACGCGACCATCAACGCCTTCCCCGACGCCTACGCGGCACGGCGCCGGCGGGCCTCCGCAGCGTGATCCGCACCGCGGCGGCACGCGACCGCACCGGCCGCCGTCGGTGAACTGCCCTGCTGTTGCCTCCGTTCATGCGGAGGCAACAGCAGGGCAGCGCTGCGTGGGGTGCCGGGGCGTCACTGCCGTCCGGAGCGCGGTCGTGGTCAGCCGACGGTGATGACCGCCATCGGGCACCGTAGGGCGGCCTCTTCCACCGCCGACCGGTGCTCGTCGCCCGGGGCGGCGTCGAGCAGGATCACCGTGCCGTCCTCGTCGTCCTGGTCGAAGACGTCGGGGGCGACGAGCGTGCACGTGCCCGCGCCGCAGCACAGGTCCTTGTCGATCTCTATCTGCATCACGATCTCCTCTTCACCAGCGCACCGGCAGGCCCAGGACGCCGTACGTCACCATCATCTCCCGGAGGCCGATCTCCTCCGCCGGAACGGCCAGTTCCAGCCCGGGGAAGCGGCGCAGCAGCGACTCGTAGCCGATGCTGAGTTCCAGGCGGGCCAGGTGGTGGCCCATGCACTGGTGGGGGCCGCTGCCGAAGGCGAGGTGCCGGGTCGCGCCGCGGCGGATGTCGAAGGCGTCGGGGTCGTCGAAGCCGAGCGGGTCGCGGTTGGCGGCGGGCAGCGACACCGTGACGACCTCGCCCTTGCGGATGGGCCGCCCCTCGAACTCGAAGTCCTCGGCGGCCACCCGGATCGGGCCGATCTGCACCACGCTGAGGTAGCGCAGAAGCTCTTCGACGGCACCGTCCATCAGGGACCAGTCGGCGCGCAGGGCCGCCAGCTGCTCCGGGTGGCGCAGCAGGGCGTAGGTGCCCAGCCCCAGCATGTTGGTAGTGGTCTCCAGGCCGGCGATGAGCAGGACGAACGTGATGCCGAGGAGCTCTTCGTCGGTCAGGTCGGTCTCGACGGTGAGTCTGCCGAGGATGTCCGGGCCCTGGTCCTTGCGCGCTGCCGCGATCAGGGCGTGCAGCATGCCGCCGAGGAGCGTCATCGACTCCTGCATCTCCTCGCCGCTGCTGGAGAGGCTGAAGAGGACGTCTACGTGGTGCCCGAACTGCGCACGGTTCTCTTCCGGCAGTCCGAGCAGCTCTGAAGTGACGAGCGTGGGCAGCGGCTTGGCGAAGGCCTCCACCAGGTCGACGGGCCCGCCCTTGCCCTCCATCTCGTCCAGCAGACGGTCCGTCATTTCCTGGATGCGCGGCCGGAGTTCGCGCACCCGCCGGATGGTGAAGTGCTTGCTGAGCAGGCGGCGGTAGCGGGTGTGCTCGGGCGGGTCCATGTTGACGAACATGCCCGGAGGGAGGACATCGGTGCTCAGCTCGGATCCGGGCACCTTGACCGGAGAGCGCTTCCCGGGCGGCAGTGAGCTGAACCGGGTGTCACCCAGCACGGCCCGCGCGCTCCGCAGGCCGGTGATCAGGTGACCGATGTGCCCGTCGGGGTACCGCAGCGGCGACACCGGGCATTCCTGGCGCGCTTCCGCGAAAGGGGCCGGCGGGTCGAAGGGACAGCCCGAGGGGCGCGCCGTCGGGAAGGGGCGGGTGGTTAAGGGGTGGTCGGATTCTCGCGATTGCGTCATGCCGGGGAAGCCTCTTCGCCAGAGGAGAAAGGGGAAAGGTTATACGGCCCACGACTCTCCTACAACTGCCCCTAGGGTTCTCCTTAGTGATGCTCACCGGCCGCCGGTCTCCGCGCGGCGCCGTCGCGTACCCCGTCCGTTTGGGATTCCCCTAGACCTGATCCCGTACCACGCCGGAATCGCGCTCACTGTGCCGAAACTAGGGTCACACCGCACCGCCATGTGCGCGGTGCCTTTTCGTTCTCTGTGTGGGTGGGTGGAGCGCAATATGGTCGAGTCCGGGCTCAACGGAACGGGGAATCGGGCCGGTTCGGCTTCGGAGGCTTCGGGCGTTTCGGAAGCTTCGGCGGCGCCGGAGGCTGCGGTCAACGGCATGAGCGACGGCACGGGCGAGGGCATGGTGGACGGCATAGCCGTCATCGGTCTGGCCTGCCGGCTGCCGGGGGCCGCCGATCCGGCCGCCTTCTGGCGGCTGCTCAGCGAGGGCACGGACGCCGTCACCGACGTCCCCCCGGACCGCTGGGACGGGGCCGCCGTGGCCGACGCCGACCCGTCCGAGCCGGGCCGGACCGACATCCGCCGGGGCGGGTTCATCGACCGCATCGGCCACTTCGACGCCGGGTTCTTCGGGCTCTCGCCCAAGGAGGCCGCGGCCATGGACCCGCAGCAGCGGCTCGTCCTGGAGCTGGCCTGGGAAGCGCTGGAGGACGCGCACGTGCGCGCCGGGACCCTGCGCGCCACCCGCACCGGCGTGTTCGTCGGCGCCATCTGGGACGACTACGCGACCCTGCACTACCGCTCCGGGCTCACGGCCATCTCCCCGCACACCGTCACCGGCCTGCACCGCAGCATCATCGCCAACCGGGTCTCGTACTTCCTCGGCCTCAACGGCCCCAGCCTGACCGTGGACTCCGGCCAGTCCTCCTCCCTGGTCTCGGTCCACCTGGCCTGCGAGAGCCTCCGCAAGGGCGAGTCGACGATCGCCCTCGCGGGCGGCGTGAACCTCAACATCGTGCCCGAGAGCACCCTGGGCGCCGCCAAGTTCGGCGGCCTGTCCCCGGACGGCCGCTGCTTCACCTTCGACTCCCGCGCGAACGGCTACGTCCGCGGTGAGGGCGGCGGCATCGTCGTCCTCAAGCCGCTGGCCCGGGCGATCGAGGACGGAGACCCGGTCTACTGCGTCATCCGCGGCAGCGCCGTCAACAACGACGGTGGCGGCGACGGGCTGACCGTCCCCTTGCAGTCCGGGCAGGAGCAGGTGCTCCGGCTCGCCTACGAGCGGGCCGGGGTCGACCCCGCCCACGTCGGCTACGTGGAACTGCACGGCACCGGCACCAAGGTCGGCGACCCCATCGAGGCGGCCGCGCTCGGCGCGGTCCTCGGCACGGGGCGCGAGCCCGGCCGGCCGCTGCGGGTCGGCTCGGCCAAGACCAACGTCGGCCACCTGGAAGGCGCCGCCGGCATCACCGGCCTGCTCAAGGCCGCCCTGTCGCTGCGCCACCGCGCACTGCCCGCCAGCCTCAACTTCGAGACCCCCAACCCGGCGATTCCCCTGACGCGGCTGAACCTCCAGGTGCAGACCGAGCACGCCGCGTGGGAGGCCGGGGACGACGACCGCCCGCTGCTCGCGGGAGTCAGCTCGTTCGGCATGGGCGGCACCAACTGCCACATCGTGCTGGCGGAACACCAGGCGGAGACGACGCGTACGGGGACGGGTTCCCGTACGGATACGGGTTCGCGTACGGGTACGGATGCGGGTTCGCGTACGGGTACAGGAGCGGAGACGGGTACGGGGACGGTCACCGGCCCGGTCCCGTGGCCGCTGTCCGCCAAGACCGCCTCCGGGCTGCGCGCCCAGGCCGCCGCCCTCCTCGCGCACACCGAGGCCCACCCCGGCCTCTCCCTGCCCGACGCCGGCTGGTCGCTCGCCACCGGCCGCACCGCCTTCGAACACCGGGCCGTCGTCGTGGGCGAGGACCGCGACGACTTCCTGCGAGCCCTGCGCGAGCTGTCCACCGGCGGAATCGACGCCGCACTGACCACGGGCCGCACCGGCCCGCGCGGCAAGCTCGCCTTCCTCTTCTCCGGCCAGGGCAGCCAGCGGGCCGGCATGGGCCGCGAACTGGCCGAGGCCTTCCCGGCGTTCACCGCCGCGCTCGACGAGGTGTGCGCGCACCTCGACCCGCGGCTGCCGCGGCCGCTCCGCGAGGTCATGTTCGCCCCCGAGGGCTCCGGGACCGCGGCCGAACTGGACCGGACCCTCTACACACAGACCTCGCTGTTCACCGTCGAGGTTGCCCTGTTCCGGCTGCTGGAGAGCTGGGGCATCACCCCTGACGTGCTCATGGGCCACTCCATCGGCGAACTCGCCGCCGCGCACGTCGCCGGCGTCCTCTCGCTCGCCGACGCCTGCGAGCTGGTCGCCGCGCGCGGCCGCCTGATGCAGGAGCTGCCCACCGGCGGCGCCATGATCGCGGTCCAGGCCGCGGAGGACGAGGTCCGCGCCCGCATCGGCGACCGCACGGAGCGCGTGAGCATCGCCGCGCTCAACGGCCCCGACTCCGTCGTCGTCTCCGGCGACGACGACCTCGTCACCGAGATCGCCGACGCCTTCGCGGCCCTGGGCCGCAAGACCAGCCGGCTGCGGGTCAGCCATGCCTTCCATTCCCCGCACATGGAACCCATGCTGGCGGAGTTCCGCCGGGTGGCCGAAGGCCTGACCTTCCACGCCCCGCGCATCCCGATCGTGTCCAATGTGACAGGCCGGCTGTCCGAGGAGCCCGCGGAATACGAGGGCCGCACGGCCGCGTACTGGGTCCGCCACGTCCGCGACGCGGTCCGGTTCGCCGACGGCGTCGCCCGCCTCGACGAGCAGGGCGTCCGCACGTACCTGGAGCTCGGCCCCGGCGGCGTGCTGACGTCCATGGCCCGCTCCGGCGCCGACGGCGATGCCCTGTTCGTTCCCGCCCTGCGCGCCCGCCGCCCCGAGGCGCAGGCCCTGCTGGCAGCGGTCGCCTCGCTGCACGTCCACGGCCTGGAGCCGGACTGGACCGCCCTGTTCGGCGGGCGGGACGCACGCCGCAAGGTCGCGCTCCCCACGTACGCGTTCGAGCGGCAGCGGTACTGGCTGGACGGCGACACCGCGTCTGCCGCCACCATGTCTTCCGCCACCACGTCTGCCGGCACCACTACGGCCTGGGCGCCCGCTCTCCCGCAGCCGGAAGCGGCCGCGGGCGACACCGGTACGGAGCGCGCGCCCGTCGGCGCCCTCGGACAGCGGCTGGCCGGCCTGCCCGAGGCCGAACGCGACGAAGCCGTACTCGACCTGGTCCGCGCGCACATCGCGGCTGTCCTGGGACACTCCGACACCCGCCGGGTCGAGACCGAGTGGACGTTCAAGGACCTCGGCTTCGACTCGCTCAGCTCGGTGGAACTGCGCAATCAGCTCGGCGAGGCCACCGGGCTGCGCCTGCCCAGCGGGCTGCTCTTCGACCACCCGACGCCCGCCGCGCTCGCCCGCCACCTCGGCGCGGAAGCCCTGGGCGAGGCCGCGGCGTTCTCCGCGGCCGGCATGCCCGGGACGCCCGGTACGGCGGCCGACCCCGACGAGCCCATCGCCATCGTGGCCATGAGCTGCCGCCTCCCCGGCGGAGTGAGCTCGCCGGAGGACCTGTGGCGGCTGGTCGCCTCCGGCGGTGACGCCATCACCGGATTCCCGGCCGACCGCGGCTGGGACCTCGAAGGACTCTACGACCCCGAGCCCGGCACCCCCGGCAAGTCCTCGACACGGCAGGGCGGCTTCCTGCACGAGGCGGCCGAGTTCGACGCCGGATTCTTCGGCATCAGCCCCCGCGAGGCCGCGGCCATCGACCCGCAGCAGCGCCTGGTCCTGGAGACCGCGTGGGAGGCGTTCGAGCGCGCCGGCATCGACCCGGCCACGCTGCGCGGCAGCCGGGCGGGCGTGTTCATCGGCGCGACGGCACAGGACTACGGCCCCCGGCTGCACGAGCCGGTCGACGGCATCGAGGGCTACCTGCTCACCGGCACGACCACCAGCGTCGCGTCGGGCCGCGTGGCCTACTCGTTCGGCCTTGAGGGCCCCGCGGTCACGGTGGACACGGCGTGCTCGTCGTCCCTGGTCGCCCTGCACCTGGCCGTCCAGTCGCTGCGGAGCGGCGAGTGCACGATGGCCCTGGCGGGCGGCGTGACCGTGATGTCCACGCCCGGCATGTTCGTGGAGTTCAGCCGCCAGCGCGGCCTGTCGGCCGACGGCCGGTGCAAGGCGTTCGCGGCAGGCGCGGACGGTACGGGCTGGGCCGAGGGCGTCGGCATGCTGCTCGTGGAGCGGCTCAGCGACGCCCGGCGCAACGGCCACCAAGTGCTGGCAGTGGTGCGCGGCAGCGCGGTCAACCAGGACGGTGCGTCCAACGGTCTCACGGCCCCGAACGGCCCGTCGCAGCAGCGCGTGATCCGGCAGGCCCTGGCCTCCGCCGGACTCGCGCCGGCCGACGTCGACGCGGTGGAAGCGCACGGCACGGGCACGCGACTCGGCGACCCGATCGAGGCGGAAGCCCTCATCGCGGCCTACGGGCAGGGGCGGGACGGCGACCGGCCGCTGTGGCTGGGCTCGCTCAAGTCCAACATCGGCCACACGCAGGCAGCGGCGGGCGTGGCCGGTGTGATCAAGATGGTCATGGCGATGCAGCACGGTGTGCTGCCGCAGACCCTGCACGTGGACGAGCCGACGCCGCACGTGGACTGGTCGGAGAGCGGCGTACGCCTGCTGACCGAGGCGGTGGAGTGGTCCGCGAGCGACGTGCCGCGGCGCGCGGCGGTGTCCTCGTTCGGCATCAGCGGTACGAACGCGCACGTCATCGTCGAGCAGGTGCAGACGAGCGAGGAGCCCGCCGGGGAGACGGCCGCTGCGGGTCCGGTGCCGTGGGTGCTGTCGGCGAAGAGCGAGGCGGCGCTGCGGGACCAGGCGGTGCGGCTGCTGTCCTTTGTGGGGGCTGAGGGTGCCGAGGTTCGGCCGATCGATGTCGGCTTCTCGCTGGCTACGTCGCGTGCGGTGCTGGAGCGGCGTGCGGTGGTCGTGGGCGAGGACCTTGCCGAGCTCCGGCGGGGCCTGGAGGCGGTGGCTTCGGGCGCTGCTGTGGTCGGCGGTGCCATCGGGGGCAAGGTCGGGTTCTTGTTCTCGGGGCAGGGGTCGCAGCGGATCGGGATGGGACGTGAGCTGTACGCGGCGTACCCCGTCTTTGCCGCGGCTTACAACGAGGTGTGTGCGCTGCTCGATGCGCCGGTCGATGTCGATGCGGAAACGCTTCACCAGACCGGGTGCACCCAGCCTGCGTTGTTCGCTGTTGAGGTGGCGCTGTTCCGGCTGTTGGAGTCGTTCGGTATCCGGCCGGATTACGTGGCTGGTCACTCCGTAGGTGAGATCGCGGCCGCGCACGTGGCTGGGGTGTTGTCGCTGGAGGACGCGGCGAAGTTGGTGTCGGCGCGTGCCGCGCTGATGCAGGCGCTTCCGGCCGGCGGGGCGATGGTCGCCGTGCAGGCGACTGAGGATGAGGTGCTGCCGCACCTGACGGAGAACGTCGGCATTGCTGCCATCAATGGGCCGCAGTCCGTAGTGGTTTCCGGCGCCGAAGATGCCGTGCTGAAGATCGCTGAGGTCTTCAAGGAGCAAGGCCGTAAGACCTCGCGTCTGAAGGTCAGTCACGCGTTCCACTCGCCCCTCATGGACCCCATGCTGGAGGAGTTCACCGAGGTCGTCGGCGCTCTGACCTTCAGCGAACCGCAGATCCCCGTGGTCTCCAACCTCACCGGCCGTCTCGCCGAGCCGTACACCCCGGAGTACTGGGTCCAGCACGTCCGCGATGCCGTCCGTTTCGCCGACGGCGTGCAGACCCTGCACGACCTGGGCGTGACGACCTTCGTGGAGATCGGCCCCGGCGGCGTCCTGAGCGCCCTCGCCCAGGGTTGCCTGGACGACGGCATTGTCACTATCCCTGCCCTCCGCGCCGATCGCCCCGAGCCGTACGCGTTCGTCACCGCCGTCGGTCAGCTCCACACCCACGGCATCTCCCCGGACTGGCAGGCCCTGTTCCCCAGCGCCCGCCGCATCGACCTGCCCACCTACGCCTTCCAGCGCGAGCGCTACTGGCTCGACGTGCCCCAGGCAGCAATCGCTGGCGCCCCGGAGGCGATGGACGCCGAGTTCTGGGACTCCGTCGAGAGCGAGGACCGTGCCTCTCTCAGTGCGCTCCTGGGGCTGGCCCCCGACGCCCTGGACGTGGTCGGGCCCAAGCTGTCCGCCTGGCGCCGGCAGCGGCGCGAGCAGTCCACCGCCGACGGCTGGCGCTACCGGATCACCTGGCAGCCCCTCGGCAACATCGAGGGCGCTGCTCCGTCGGGAACCTGGCTCTACGTGGTCCCCGAGGAGACCGCATGGACCGCGGCGATCCACGCCGGACTCACGGAACTCGGCGTCGAGCTCGTACCGCTCGTCCTGGGCGAGGACACTGACCGCGACTCCCTGGCCCAGGCCCTGGCCGAGGCCGGGCACGGTCAGGCCGACGGCATCGTGTTCGCCGCGGCAGGAGCTGCGGCAGAGACCGCGGCAAGAACGCAGCCCGGGCCGGACGCCCTCCACCGGCTCGTCCTGCTCGTCCAGGCCCTCGGCGACGCCGGCATCGAAGCCCCGCTGTGGTGCCTGACCGCCGGCGCGGTGTCGACCGGAGCCTCCGACCCGCTCACCGACCCCGCCTCGGCCCGGCTCTGGGGCCTCGGCCGGATCGTCGCCCTGGAGCAGCCGCAGCGCTGGGGCGGGCTCATCGACCTGCCCGCCGTACTCGACTCCCGCTCCCTGGAGCGGCTGGCCGGCCTGCTGGCGCAGGCCGACGAGGACCAGCTCGTCGTACGCGCCTCCGGCGTGTCCGGACGCCGTCTCGTCCGCGCACCGCAGAGCGCGGCACAGGTCGACGAGCCGTGGTCGCCGCGCGGCACCGTGCTCGTGACCGGTGGTACGGGTGCGCTCGGCGGGCACGTGGCCCGCTGGCTCGCCGGGGCCGGAGCCGAGCACCTGCTGCTCACCAGCCGCCGCGGGCCCGAAGCCCCCGGCGCCGCCGAACTCAAGGCGGAGCTGGAGGATCTGGGCGCCCAGGTCACGCTCGCGGCGTGCGACGCGGCTGACCGCGACGCCCTCGCCGCGCTGTTCGACCAGCACACCGTCAACGCCGTGGTGCACACCGCGGGCGTGCTCGACGACGGCCTGGTCGAATCGCTCACGCCCGAGCGCCTCGACCACGTGCTGCGCCCCAAGGTGGACGCCGCGCTCCACCTGCACGAGCTCACCCGCGACCGCCACGACCTCGACGCCTTCGTCCTCTTCTCCTCGATGACCGGCGTCTGGGGCAACGGCGGCCAGGGCGCCTACGGTGCCGCGAACGCCTTCCTCGACGCCCTCGCCGAGCACCGCCGTGCCCAGGGCCTGCCCGCGCTAGCCGTCGCGTGGGGCTCCTGGGCGGACGGAGGCATGGCCGACGGCGCCGCCGGCGACCACCTGCGGCGGCGCGGCGTCCGCGCGATCGCGGCCCTGCCCGCGATCTCCGTGCTGCACGGCGCGCTGACCCACGGCGAGACGTCCGTGACCGTCGCCGACGTGGACTGGGACCGCTTCGTCCCGGCCTTCGCCGGCACCCGCCCCTGCCTTCTGCTCCAGGGCGTGCCCGAGGCCCGTAAGGCCCTCGAAGCGCGCGCCCAGGCCGCGCAGAGCGCCGAAGTGCCCGCGTCCGCGCTGGTCCAGCGCCTCCTGGGCGCGGCGCCGGGGGAGCGGGACCGCACCCTGCTGGACCTGGTCCGTGAGCAGGCCGCCACGGTGCTCGGCCACGCGGGCAAGGGCGCCTTCGACGCCGACCGGACGTTCCGCGAGACCGGCTTCGACTCGCTCACCGCCGTCGAACTGCGCCACCGGCTCAACACGGCCACCGGCCTCAAGCTGCCCACCACCCTCGTCTTCGACCACCCGACCCCCACCGCCCTCGCCCGCCACCTGCGCGAGGAGCTCCTCGGCCGGCACGAGCAGGGGGCGGAGGCCGCGCAGGCGACGGCCGCCGCCGCGACCGACGAGCCCCTCGCGATCGTCAGCATGAGCTGCCGCTTCCCGGGCGGCGTCCAGTCGCCGGAGGACCTGTGGGAGCTGCTCCGCTCCGGCCGCGACGCGGTCTCCGGCTTCCCCACCGACCGCGGCTGGGACATCGACTCGCTCTACGACCCCGACCCCGACCGGTCCGGCCGCACGTACGCGCGTGACGGCGCCTTCATCGACGGCGCCGACCGCTTCGACGCCGGCCTCTTCGGGATCTCGCCGCGCGAGGCGCTGGCCATGGACCCGCAGCAGCGGCTGCTGCTGGAGACCGCGTGGGAGGCCTTCGAGCGCGCCGGCATCGCCCCCGCGTCCGTCCGCGCCAGCCGGACCGGTGTCTTCATCGGCACCAACGGCCAGGACTACGCCAACGGGCTGCGCAACGCGCCCGAGGAGATCGAGGGTTACGCGCTCACCGGCAAGGCGGCCTCGGTCGTCTCCGGCCGCATCTCGTACACGTTCGGCCTCGAAGGCCCGGCCGTCACCATCGACACGGCGTGCTCGTCGTCGCTCGTGGCCCTCCACCTCGCCGCGCAGGCGCTGCGGAGCGGCGAGTGCACAATGGCCCTGGTCGGTGGCGTGACCGTCATGACCACGCCGGACCTGTTCGTGGAGTTCAGTCGCCAGCGCGGCCTGTCGCCCGACGGCCGCTGCAAGGCCTTCGCGGCCGGTGCCGACGGCACGGGCTGGGGCGAGGGCGTCGGCCTGCTGCTGGTGGAACGGCTGTCCGACGCCCAGCGCAACGGCCACGAAATCCTCGCCGTCGTACGCGGCAGCGCCGTCAACCAGGACGGTGCCTCCAACGGCCTCACCGCCCCGAACGGCCCGTCGCAGCAGCGTGTGATCCGCCAGGCCCTGGCCTCGGCCGGGCTCACGCCCGCCGACGTGGACGCGGTGGAGGCGCACGGCACGGGCACCAAGCTGGGCGACCCCATCGAGGCGCAGGCGCTCCTCGCCACGTACGGCCAGGAGCACTCCGACGACCGGCCGGTGTGGCTGGGCTCGGTCAAGTCCAACATCGGTCACACGCAGGCCGCGGCGGGCGTCGCCGGTGTGATCAAGATGGTGCTGGCGATGCAGCACGGCATGCTGCCGCAGACCCTGCACGTGGACGAGCCGACCGCGCACGTGGACTGGTCGGCGGGCGCGGTGCGGCTGCTGACCCAGCCCGTGGACTGGCCCGGGACGGCCGGCCCCCGGCGCGCCGCGGTGTCGTCCTTCGGGATCGGCGGCACCAACGCCCACACGATCATCGAGGAGGCGCCCGCCGTTACGGCCGCGGCCGAGCAGGTGGGGGGGCACCGCCCGGTGCCCGTGCCGTGGGTGCTGTCGGCGAAGAGCGAGGCGGCGCTGCGGGCACAGGCGGAACGCCTGCTGGCCTTCGCGGCGGATGACGTGTCACCGGTCGACGCCGGATTCTCGTCGGCCACGACGCGAACGGCGCTGGAGCACCGCGCCGCGGTGATCGGCACCGACCCGGCCGAGCTGCGGGCGGGGCTGGAGGCCCTTGCCGCGGGCGAAGCGGCGGCGAACGTCGTTGCGGGACGCGCGCACTCGGCGGACAAGGTCGGGTTCTTGTTCTCGGGTCAGGGCTCGCAGCGCCTCGGGATGGGGCGCGAGCTGTACGCGACGTACCCCGTCTTCGCCGTGGCGTACGACGAGGTGTGCGCACTGCTGGACGCGCCGGTCGACGTCGACTCCGAGGAGCTGCACCAGACCGGGTCTACGCAGCCTGCGCTGTTCGCTGTTGAGGTGGCGCTGTTCCGCCTGCTGGAGTCGTGGGGTGTGCGGCCGGATTACGTGGCCGGTCACTCGGTGGGCGAGATTGCGGCCGCTCATGTGGCGGGCGTGCTGTCGCTGGAGGACGCGGCGAAGCTGGTGTCGGCGCGGGCCGCGCTGATGCAGGCGCTGCCCGCGGGCGGTGCGATGGTCGCCGTGCAGGCGACCGAGGAGGAAGTACTCCCGCACCTGACCGATCAGGTCGGCATCGCGGCGATCAACGGCCCGCGGTCCGTGGTGGTTTCCGGCGCCGAGGACGCGGTCACCGCAATTGCTGAGCTCTTCAAGGAGCAGGGCCGTAAGACGTCCCGCCTGAAGGTCAGCCACGCGTTCCACTCGCCCCTCATGGACCTCATGCTGGACGAGTTCGCCGGCGTCGTCGGCGGTCTGACCTTCCACGAGCCGCTGATTCCGGTGGTCTCGAACCTCACCGGCCGTCTCGCCGAGGCGTACACCCCCGAGTACTGGGTCCAGCACGTCCGTGAAGCGGTCCGCTTCGCCGACGGCGTCAAGACCCTGCACGACCTGGGCGTCACGACCTTCGTGGAGATCGGCCCCGGCGGTGTCCTGAGCGCCCTCGCCCAGGGCTGCCTCGACGACGACGTCGTCACCGTCCCCGTACTCCGCGGCGACCGCCCCGAGCCGCAGGCGATCACCACCGCGTACGCCCAGCTGCACGTCAGCGGCGTCGAAGTGGACTGGCACGCCTTCTTCCCCGGCGCCCGGCGCGTCGACCTGCCCACCTATGCCTTCCAGCGCGAGCGCTACTGGCTCGACGCCCCCGCCTCCGCAGGTGACATGCGTGCCGTGGGCCAGGGCGAGCCCGGTCACCCGCTGCTCGGCGCCGCCGTGCCGCTGGCCGACGGCGACGGGCACCTGCTCACCGGCCGGCTCTCCGCGCACACGCACCCGTGGCTGGTGGACCACGCCGTCAACGGCGTCGCCATCCTGCCGGGCACCGCGTTCGTCGAGCTGGCGATCACCGCCGCCGACGCCGTGGGCTGCGACCTGCTGGAAGAACTGACCCTGGAGACACCGCTGCTCGTCCCCGCGCGCGGCGGCGTCGCCCTCCAGGTGCGCGTCGGCGCCGACGACGGCACCGGCCGCCGGCCGCTGACCGTGCACTCGCGGACCGACGACGGGGAGCGGGCCGGGTACGCGCACGAGGACGAGTCCGAGCGCGTGTGGGTCCGGCACGCCTCCGGCTCCCTGGCCGTCGCCACGGGCCCGGTGGACGGTTCGCTCGCCGCGTGGCCGCCCGCGGGCGCGGAGCCGGTCGACGTCGACGGGTTCTACGACCGGCTCGCGGGCATGGCGCTCGACTACGGCCCCGTCTTCCAGGGCCTGCGCGCCGCCTGGCGCAGCGGGGACGACTTCTACGCCGAGGTGGAACTGCCCGGCGCGGAGCGGACGGACGCGAGCGCGTACGGTCTGCACCCCGCCCTGTTCGACGCCGCCCTGCACACCGTCTGGCTGGGGGCGGTCGAGCCCGAGGCCGGGACGGGCAACGGGCTGCTGCCCTTCGCCTGGAGCGGCGTGCGCCTGGCGGCCGCCGGAGCCTCCGTCCTGCGCGTGAAGGTCTCGCGCGCCGGCACCGGCACCTCCACGGTGGCGCTGGTGCTGGCCGACGGCACCGGCGCGCCGGTCGCGCAGGTCGACGCCCTGACGCTGCGCCCGGTCCCCGCCGACCAGTTGCGCGCCGGTTCCGGCAGCGACGACTCGGTCTTCGGCCTGGAGTGGGCACCGCTCACCTTGCCGCCCGTGCCGGACGGCTTGAGGATCGAGACGTACGAAGACCTCGCCGCGCTGCGGGCCGCTGACTCGTCGGCGGATGCCGGAGCCGGAGCTGAGACCGGAGCCGTGGCCGACGCCGTGGTTGTGCCGTGCCCGGCAGGGTCCGGCCCGGACACCGCTGTTCGGGTCCGCGAGGTCGCCCATGCCGTGCTGGAGCTGGTGCAGTGGTGGCTGGCCGAGGAACGCCCGTCGCGCCTGGTGCTGGTGATGCGTACGGGTGACCTGGCTCAGTCGGCGGTCCGCGGACTGGTGCGCTCGGCACAGACCGAGAACCCCGACCGCATCATGCTGGTCGAGACCGATGCTGATCTCGATGTCTCTCTTGCCGGGCTCCTGCCCGCCCTGCCCGCCCTGCCCGCCCTGCCTGCCCTGCCTGCCCTGATCGCCTCCGGTGAGCCGCAGGCCGCGGTGCTCGCGGGCGAGGCCCGGGTGCCGAGGCTGGTCCGCATCGCCGCGCCGGACGCGGAGACGGGGACGGAGCTTCCCGACCTCGGTTCCGGCACCGTCCTGCTGACCGGCGCGTCCGGCGGGCTGGGCGGCCTGTTCGCCCGGCACCTGGTCGCTGAGCACGGCGTTCGCAGCCTGCTGCTCGTCAGCCGCCGCGGCGGGGACGCGCCCGGTGCCGCCGAGCTCGCCGCGGACCTGGCCGCGCAGGGTGCCGACGTCACCTGGGCCGCCTGCGACGTGGCCGACCGCGACGCCGTCCGTGAACTCCTGGCCGGGGCCGGGCAGAGCCTGTCCGCGATCATTCACACCGCCGGCGTCCTGGACGACGGAATCATCGGTTCGCTGACTCCTGAGCGGCTGGACGGCGTGTTCCGCCCCAAGGTGGACGCGGCGCTGAACCTGCACGAACTGGCCGGTGAGCTGTCCGGTGAGCTGTCCGCGTTCGTGGTCTTCTCCTCCGTGGCGGGCACCCTCGGCACGCCGGGCCAGGGCAACTACGCCGCCGCCAACACCTTCCTCGACGCCCTCGCCGAGCACCGCCGTGCCCAGGGCCTGCCCGCCACCTCGCTGGCGTGGGGCCTGTGGGCGCAGGACACCGACAGTGCGATGACCGGCGGCCTCGACCACACCGATCTCACGCGCATCAAGCGCATGGGCCTCGCCGCGATCCCGCCGGCCGCCGGCCTGCGGATGTTCGACGCGGCCCTGGCCGCCGGGCGGGCGGCGGTCGTCCCGATCCGGCTCGACACCTCCGCCTTCCGCGACGGGCAGGGACAGCCCGTACCGGCGGTGCTGCGCGGACTGGTCCGGGTCGCGCCGGCCCGGCGCGCGGCAGCGGCGGCGAAGGCGGCATCGTCCTCCCTCGGGCAGCGGCTGGCCGGGCTGCCGGAGGCCGAGCGCGAGCAGGCGGTGCTGGACCTGGTCCGCACCGAGGTCGCCGCGGTGCTCGGGCACGCCGGCGCACAGGCGGTCGGCGCGGACGACTCGTTCAAGGACATCGGGTTCGACTCGCTGACCGCCGTCGAACTGCGCAACCGGCTCAACGCGGCCGTCGGCATGCGCCTCCCCGCCACACTGATCTTCGACTACCCGAACCCGCTCACCCTCGCCCGCTTCCTCACCGCCGAAGCCGCGGGCTCCGGCGAGGCGGCGGCCGTGCCGGCAACCGTCTCCACGGCGACCGGCGGGGCGGACGAGCCGATCGCGATCGTGGGCATGGCCTGCCGGTACCCCGGCGGCGTGCAGTCGCCCGAAGACCTGTGGCAGCTGGTGTTCTCCGGCCGCGACGCGGTGTCGGGCTTCCCCACCGACCGCGGCTGGGACGTCGAGAAGCTCTACGACCCGAACCCCGACCAGTGGGGCACCAGCTACACCCGGGAGGGCGGCTTCCTGCACGAGGCGGCCGACTTCGACGCCGAGTTCTTCGGGATCTCGCCGCGCGAGGCGCTGGCGATGGACCCGCAGCAGCGGCTGCTGCTGGAGACGTCGTGGGAGGCGTTCGAGCGGGCCGGCATCGACCCGGCCTCGGTACGGGGCAGCAGGACCGGCGTCTTCGCCGGCGTGATGTACCACGACTACGGCGGGCGCGTGCACACCTCGCCGGCAGGCCTTGAGGGCTACCTCGTCAACGGCAGCGCGGGCAGCGTCGCTTCGGGCCGCGTCTCGTACACGTTCGGGCTGGAGGGCCCGGCCGTCACGGTGGACACGGCGTGCTCGTCGTCCCTGGTGGCGCTGCACCTGGCGACCCAGGCGCTGCGGAGCGGCGAGTGCTCGATGGCGCTCGTCGGCGGTGTCACGGTCATGGCCGGCCCGTCCGTGTTCGTGGAGTTCAGCCGCCAGCGCGGCCTGTCGGCCGACGGCCGGTGCAAGGCGTTCGCGGCCGCTGCGGACGGCACGGGCTGGGCCGAGGGCGCGGGCATGCTGCTCGTGGAGAAGCTGTCGGATGCCCGGCGCAACGGGCACAAGGTGCTGGCGGTGGTTCGCGGTACGGCCGTGAACCAGGACGGCGCGTCCAACGGCCTGACCGCCCCGAACGGTCCGGCACAGCAGCGGGTCATCCGGCAGGCGCTGGCGAACGCCGGGGTGTCCTCGGACCAGATCGACGCCGTGGAAGCGCACGGCACGGGTACGAAGCTGGGCGACCCGATCGAGGCGCAGGCCCTGCTCGCGACGTACGGGCAGGAGCGCGCCGAGGACCGGCCGCTGTGGCTGGGCTCGCTGAAGTCCAACATCGGGCACTCGCAGGCCGCGGCCGGTGTCGGTGGCGTGATCAAGATGGTGATGGCGATGCAGCACGGTGTGCTGCCGCAGACCCTGCACGTGGACGAGCCGACGCCGCACGTGGACTGGTCGGCGGGCGCGGTGCAGCTGCTGACCGAGGCCGTGGAGTGGCCTGCGGGCGACGCGCCACGGCGGGCAGCGGTCTCCTCGTTCGGCGTGAGCGGTACGAACGCGCACGTGATCGTGGAGCAGGCGCCTGCTGTGACGGCGGAGTCCGCCCCGGCTTCGGACGCCGGCCCGGATGCGGTGGTGCCGTGGGTGCTGTCGGCGAAGAGCGAGGCGGCGCTGCGGGATCAGGCGGTGCGGCTGCTGTCCTTTGTGGGGGCTGAGGGTGCCGAGGTTCGGCCGATCGATGTCGGCTTCTCGCTGGCCACTTCGCGTGCGGTGCTGGAGCGGCGTGCGGTGGTCGTGGGTGAGGACCTTGCTGAGCTCCGGCGGGGCCTGGAGGCGGTGGCTTCGGGTGCTGCTGTGGCTGGCGGTGCTGTCGGGGGCAAGGTCGGGTTCTTGTTCTCGGGTCAGGGGTCGCAGCGCCTCGGGATGGGACGTGAGCTGTACGCGGCGTTCCCGGTGTTCGCGGCGGCTTACGACGAGGTGTGCGCGCGGCTGGGTGCCCCGGTGGACGTTGACTCGGAGGAGCTGAACCAGACCGGGTCGACGCAGCCTGCGTTGTTTGCTGTTGAGGTGGCGCTGTTCCGCTTGCTGGAGTCGTTCGGTATCCGGCCGGATTACGTGGCCGGTCACTCGGTGGGCGAGATTGCGGCTGCTCATGTGGCGGGTGTGTTGTCGCTGGAGGATGCGGCGAAGTTGGTGTCGGCGCGTGCTGCGTTGATGCAGGCGCTGCCGGCGGGCGGGGCGATGGTCGCCGTGCAGGCGACTGAGGATGAGGTGCTGCCGCACCTGACCGACCAGGTCGGGATCGCGGCGATCAATGGGCCGCGGTCCGTGGTGGTTTCCGGCGCGGAGGACGCTGTGCTGGCCATCGCCGAGGTCTTCGTACAGCAGGGTCGTAAGACCTCGCGTCTGAAGGTCAGTCACGCGTTCCACTCGCCCCTCATGGACCCGATGCTGGAGGAGTTCGCCGAGGTCGTCGGCGCCCTGACCTTCAGCGAGCCGCAGATCCCCGTGGTCTCCAACCTCACCGGCCGCCTGGCCGAGCTGTACACCCCCGAGTACTGGGTCCAGCACGTCCGCGAGGCCGTGCGCTTCGCCGACGGCGTCCGGACCCTGCATGACCTGGGCGTGACGACCTTCGTGGAGATCGGCCCCGGCGGCGTCCTGAGCGCCCTCACCCAGGGCTGCCTCGACGACGGCATCGTCACCATCCCCGCCCTCCGCACCGACCGCCCCGAGCCGTACGCGTTCGTCACCGCCGTCGGTCAGCTCCACACCCACGGCGTCTCCCCGGACTGGCAGGCCCTGTTCCCCAGCGCCCGCCGCGTCGACCTCCCCACGTATGCCTTCCAGCGCGAGCGCTACTGGCTCGATGTGCCCCAGGCTCCTGGTGACGTCCGGGCCGCCGGCCTGGGGGCGGCGGACCACCCGCTGCTCGGCGCCGCGATCGCGACCGCCGACAGCGACGGGGTGCTGCTCACCGGCCTGCTCTCCCTCGACTCCCACCCGTGGCTCGCCGACCACGCCGTGAACGGGACCGTTCTGCTGCCCGGCACCGCGTTCGTCGAGCTGGCGGTCAGGGCGGGCGACGAGGCCGGCTGCGGCTGGATTGAGGACCTCACGCTGGAACTTCCCCTGGTCGTGCCGGAGCGCGGCGCCGTCACCCTTCAGGTGGCGGTCGGCCCGGAGGACGAGTCGGGCCGGCGGCAGCTGAGCGTGCACTCGCGCGTCGAGGACGGTTCCTGGGTGCGGCACGCGACCGGTGTGCTGTCCTCGGCAGAGGCGCCGCCCGCCACGGACATCGGCACCTGGCCGCCCACTCGCGCGGAGGCCGTCGACCTGACGGAGTTCTACGCGGGCATGGCCGCCGCCGGCCTGGACTACGGTCCGGTCTTCCAGGGCCTGCGCGCGGTGTGGCGCGGCGGAGAGGACGTCTTCGCCGAGGTCGAACTGCCGGAGGACGCAGCTGCCGACGCGGCTTCGTTCGCCCTGCACCCGGCGCTGCTGGACGCCGCTCTGCACGCCCTCGCCGCCGGCGGGCTGGTCTCGCTGGACGACGGCCCCGCCCTGCCGTTCGCATGGTCCGGTGTGGCCGTTCAGGCAACCGGCGCGGCCATGGTGCGGGTGAAGCTGTCGCGGACGGGCACCGGCTCGATGACGCTGACCGTGGCCGATGGCGCGGGTGGCCTCGTGGCCTCGGTCGAGTCGCTGTCGCTGCGTGCCGTATCGGCGGAGCAGTTGCGCGGTGCGGGCGACGGCGGCAGCCCGCTGTTCGGGCTGGAGTGGACGCCGCTCGCGCTGCCCTCCGACCCCGCCACGCTGGTGATCGAGTCCGTCGCGGACTTCGGCGCGCTGCGGGAGTCGGAAGCGACGGCGGACGTCGTAGTCGTCCCGTGCCCGACGGGTTCTGAGACGGACAACGACAACAACGACAACACAGCCGCCCGGGTCCGTGAAGTCACCCATGCCGTCCTGGCGCTGGTGCAGTGGTGGCTGGCGGAGGAGCGTCCGGCGCGGCTGGCACTGGTGATCCGTCCTGGCGATCCGGCCCATGCCGCGGTGCGGGGTCTCGTACGGACCGCGCAGTCGGAGAACCCGGATCGGATCGTGCTGATCGAGGCCGAGACTGAGGACATCCAGGAAGCAATCCGCGTACTGCCCACCGCGATTGCCGCCGGTGAGCCGCAGTTCGCGGTGCGCGGCCAGGACGCCCTCGTGCCGCGCCTGGCGAAGCTCACCGGAGCCGGAGCCGGAGACGCCTCCGGCACGGTGGACACGGCGGACTTCGGCGCCGGCCCCGTCCTGCTGACCGGTGCGTCCGGTGCGCTGGGCGGGATCGTCGCCCGGCACCTGGTCGCCGCCCACGGCGTCCGCAGCCTGCTGCTGCTCAGCCGGCGCGGCGCGGAGGCCCCCGGCGCGGTCGAGCTGGAAGCCGAGCTGGCCGCGTGGGGCGCCGAAGTGCGCTGGGCGGCCTGTGACGTGGCCGACCGCGACGCCCTCGCCGCCGTGCTCGCCGAGACGCCGGTGACGGCCGTCGTGCACACGGCCGGCGTCCTCGACGACGGCGTGATCGCCGCGCTGACCCCGGAGCGCATGGACGCGGTGCTGCGCCCGAAGGTCGACGCCGTCCTGAACCTCCACGAGCTGACGAACGACCTGTCGGCGTTCGTGGTCTTCTCCTCGGTGTCCGGAATCCTGGGCAGCGCCGGGCAGGGCAACTACGCGGCGGCGAACACGTTCCTCGACGCCTTCGCCGAAGCCCGCCGCGCCCAGGGCCTGCCCGCGACCTCGCTGGCCTGGGGCCTGTGGGAGCAGGGCAGCGGCATGGCCGACCGGCTCGACCAGGCCGACCTCACCCGCCTCAAGCGGGTGGGCCTGGCCCCGATAGCCGTCGACGAAGGACTGCGGCTGTTCGACGCGGCGCTGGCCCTGGACCGGGCGACCGTCGCCCCCCTGCGGCTGGACCTCAGTGGCCTGCAAGGCACGGTGCCTGCGGTGCTGCGAGCGCTGCGGGGCCCCGTACGGGGCACGGCGCGGCGTGCGGCGCAGACCGCACCGAAGGGAACGCTGGGACAGCGGCTGGCCGGGCTGCCGGAGGCCGAGCGCGAGCAGGCGGTGCTGGACCTGGTCCGTACCGAAGTCGCCGCCGTGCTCGGGCACGCCTCCGTCCAGGCCGTCCAGCCGGAGCACGCCTTCCAGGACGCCGGGTTCGACTCGCTCACCTCGGTGGAACTGCGCAACCGCCTGAACACGGCGACCGGGCTGCGGCTCCCCGCGACCATGGTCTTCGACCACCCCACGCCCACCGCGCTCGCCCGCTTCCTGCTGGCCGAGACGCTGGGCGTCCAGGAGGAGTCCGAGGCCGCGGTCGCCGCGGTCGCCGGCACGGACGAGCCGATCGCGATCGTGGGCATGGCCTGCCGGTTCCCCGGTGACGTGCGGTCGCCCGAGGACCTGTGGCGCCTCGTCGCGTCCGGCGGCGACGCGATCTCCGGGTTCCCCGAGGACCGCGGCTGGGACGTCGAGAACCTCTTCGACCCCGACCCCGACCGCTCCGGCAAGTCCTACGTGCGCCACGGCGGCTTCCTGCACGAGGCGGCCGACTTCGACCCGGCCTTCTTCGGGATCTCGCCGCGCGAGGCGCTGGCGATGGACCCGCAGCAGCGGCTGCTGCTGGAGACGTCGTGGGAGGCGTTCGAGCGGGCCGGCATCGACCCGGCCACGGTGCGGGGCAGCAGGACCGGCGTCTTCGCCGGCGTGATGTACCACGACTACGGCGGGCGGGTGAAGACGGCCCCGGACGGCATGGACGCCTACCTGGGCAGCGGCAGCGCGGGCAGCATCGCCTCGGGCCGCGTCTCGTACACCTTCGGCCTCGAAGGCCCGGCCGTCACGGTCGACACGGCCTGCTCGTCCTCGCTCGTCGCCCTGCACCTGGCGACCCAGGCGCTGCGCACCGGCGAGTGCTCGATGGCCCTGGTCGGCGGCGTCACCGTCATGGCGACCCCCTCGACCTTCGTCGAGTTCAGCCGCCAGCGCGGCCTGTCCGGCGACGGCCGGTGCAAGGCGTTCGCGGCCGGCGCGGACGGCACGGGCTGGGCCGAGGGCGCGGGCATGCTGCTCGTGGAGAAGCTGTCGGACGCCCGGCGCAACGGGCACAAGGTGCTGGCGGTCGTCCGTGGCACCGCGGTGAACCAGGACGGTGCGTCGAACGGCCTGACCGCCCCGAACGGTCCTTCGCAGCAGCGCGTGATCCGGCAGGCCCTGGCGAATGCGGGCCTGTCCTCGGACCAGGTCGACGCGGTCGAAGCGCACGGCACGGGCACGCGGCTCGGCGACCCGATCGAGGCGCAGGCGCTCATCGCGACGTACGGGCAGGAGCGCGCCGAGGACCGGCCGCTGTGGCTGGGCTCACTGAAGTCCAACATTGGCCACTCGCAGGCCGCTGCGGGCGTCGGTGGCGTGATCAAGATGGTGATGGCGATGCAGCACGGTGTGCTGCCGCAGACGCTGCACATCGACGAGCCGTCGCCCCACGTGGACTGGTCGGCCGGCGGCGTACGGCTGCTGACCGAGGCGGTGGAGTGGCCGGCGAGCGGCCTGCCGCGCCGCGCGGCGGTGTCGTCCTTCGGCATCAGCGGCACCAATGCCCACGTGATCGTCGAGCAGGCGCCCGAGGTGGCGGAGGAGGCCCCGGCAACGGGCGCCGGTCCGGATGCGATTGCCGCGCCGTGGGTGCTGTCGGGCAGGACCGAGGCGGCGCTGCGGGCACAGGCGGAGCGTCTGCTGTCCCTCTCGAACGCGGACACGGCCACTGATCTGCGGTCGGCCGACATCGGCTTCTCGCTCGCCACCACGCGCTCGGCGATGGAGCACCGGGCCGCCGTGGTGGGGGAGAGCCGGGACGAACTCCTGGCCGGGCTCCGCGCGCTGGCCGCGGGTTCCCCGTCCGCCCGGGTCGTCCTGGGCGAGCCGGGCGCCGGAGGCAAGGTCGGATTCCTGTTCTCGGGCCAGGGCTCGCAGCGGATCGGCATGGGGCGTGAGCTGTACACGGCGTTCCCGCTGTTCGCGGCGGCGTACGACGAGGTGTGCGCGCTTCTGGACGCGCCGGTGGATGTCGACTCCGAGGAGCTGAACCAGACGGGGTCGACGCAGCCCGCGCTGTTCGCCTTCGAGGTGGCGCTGTTCCGGCTCCTGGAGTCGTTCGGCATTCGGCCGGACTACGTGGCCGGTCACTCGGTGGGCGAGATCGCGGCTGCTCATGTGGCCGGGGTGCTGTTGCTGGAGGATGCGGCGAAGTTGGTGTCGGCGCGGGCTGCGCTGATGCAGGCGCTGCCCGCGGGCGGTGCGATGGTCGCCGTCCAGGCGACCGAGGACGAGGTGCTGCCGCATCTCACCGACCAGGTCGGGATCGCGGCGATCAACGGGCCGCAGTCCGTCGTGGTCTCCGGTGCCGAGGAGGCGGCCGTCGCGATCGGCGAGACTTTCAAGCAGCAGGGTCGTAAGACCTCCCGCCTGAAGGTCAGCCACGCTTTCCACTCGCCGCTGATGGACCCGATGCTGGACGAGTTCGCCGAGGTCGTCCGCGGTCTGACCTTCCAGCAGCCGCGGATCCCGGTGGTTTCCAACCTCACCGGCCGTCTCGCCGAGGCGTACACCCCTGAGTACTGGGTCCAGCACGTCCGGGAGGCCGTGCGCTTCGCCGACGGCGTGCGGACCCTGCACGACCTGGGCGTGACCACCTTCGTGGAGATCGGCCCTGGCGGCGTCCTGAGCGCCCTCACGCAGGGCTGCCTGGACGACGGCATCGTCACCGTCCCCGCCCTCCGCACCGACCGCCCCGAGCCGCAGGCCGTCGCCACCGCGCTCGGCGAGCTGTACGTGCACGGTGTCTCTCCGGACTGGCAGGCGCTGTTCCCCGGTGCCCGTCGCGTCGACCTGCCCACGTATGCCTTCCAGTACGAGCGCTTCTGGCTCGACGCACCCGAGGAGTTCACCGGCAGCGCCGCTGCCACCGGACTCGGCCTGGGTGCGGCCGAGCACCCGCTGGCGGGTGCGGCGGTCGCGCTGCCCGGCGCCGGAGGGTTCCTGGTCACCGGGCGGCTCTCGCTCAAGACCCACCCCTGGCTCGCCGACCACACGGTCATGGGCAGCGTGCTGCTGCCGGGCACCGCGCTCGTGGAACTGGCGGTGCGCGCGGGCGACGAAGCCGGCTGCGCACAGATCGAGGACCTGACGCTGGAAGCGCCGCTGGTCGTCCCGGAGCGCGGCGGCGTGGCCGTACAGGTGTGGGTCGGCGCCGAGGAGGAGGAGCCGGGCAGGCGCGCGCTGAGCGTGCACTCGCGGCTGGAGGACGCACCGGACGACGCGCCGTGGGTGCGGCACGCGGTCGGCTTCCTGACGGACGCGCTGCCCGAGCCGCCGCACGGTACGGACCTCGTCGGCGCGTGGCCGCCGGAGGGCGCGGAGGCCGTCGACCTGACGGCGTTCTACGAGGGCCTGGCCGGACTCGGCCTGGGCTACGGCCCGGTCTTCCAGGGCCTGCGGGCGGTGTGGCGCAGCGGGGACGACGTCCTCGCCGAGGTCGCCCTGCCCGAGGGCACGGAGGCGGGCGCGTTCGCCCTGCACCCGGCGCTGCTGGACTCGGCGCTCCACGCGATCGGCGCGGGCGGGCTCGTGCCCGTCGAGGACGGGCCGCTGCTGCCCTTCGCCTGGTCCGAGGTGAGTGTCCGGGCCGCCGGGGCGGCGGCGCTGCGGGTCAAGGTCTCGCGGACGGGCACTGACGCGGTGTCGCTGACCGTGACCGATGCCGCGGGTGGCCTGGTGGCCACGGTCGGCTCGCTGTCGCTGCGGCCGGTGTCGCGGGAGCAGCTGCTCAAGGCCGGCGGCTCCGGCAGGCGTGGCGACGACTCGCTGTTCGGTCTCGCCTGGCAGCCGCCGGCTCTCCCCGAGGCTGCGGCCGGGCTCGACGTTCGGCGATACGCGGACCTGGCCGACCTCACCGCCCAGACGGCCCTTCCTGACGTCGCGGTCGTGCCGTGCCGGGCAGCATCCGGATCCGGTACGTACTCCGCCTCCGCCTCCGCCGAGCAGGTGCACGCCGTCGCGGCTGAGGCCCTGGAGCTGGTGCAGTGGTGGCTGGCGGAGGAGCGTCCGGCGCGGCTCGCGCTGGTGACGCGTCCTGGCGATCCGGCTCACGCTGCCGTGCGGGGTCTCGTACGGTCCGCGCAGTCGGAGAACCCGGACCGGATCGTGCTGGTCGAGGCCGAGGCCGAGGACATCGAGGAAGCAATCCGCGTACTGCCCGCCGCGATTGCCGCCGGTGAGCCGCAGTTCGCGGTGCGCGGCCAGGACGTCCTCGTACCGCGCCTGACGAAGGCCGCTGCCGATGACGCCGTCACCCCGGGCCTCGCCGACGGCACCGTCCTCGTGACCGGCGCCTCCGGCTCGCTGGGTGCGCTCGTCGCCCGGCACCTGGTGTCCGAGCACAAGGTGCGCCGGCTCCTGCTGGCGAGCCGCCGGGGCGCGGAAGCCCCCGGTGCTGCCGAGCTGGAGTCCGAGCTGGCGGCGTGGGGCGCCGACATCACCTGGGCGGCGTGCGACGTGGCCGACCGGGACGCCGTCTCCGCAATGCTGGACGGCCTCGGCGACCATCCGCTGTCGGGCGTCGTGCACACCGCGGGTGTTCTCGACGACGGGGTCATCGCCTCGGTCACGCCGGAAAGGCTGAGGGAGGTCTTCCGGCCCAAGGTGGACGCCGTGCTGAACCTGCACAACTGCACCCGGGGAATGGACTTGGCCGCCTTCGTCCTCTTCTCGTCCGTCGCCGGACTGGTCGGCAGCGCCGGCCAGGCGAGCTACGCGGCGGCGAACTCCTTCCTCGACGCGTTCGCGGCGCACCGCCGCGGTGAGGGCCTGCCCGCCGTTTCGCTGGCCTGGGGCGTGTGGGAGCAGTCGGGTGCGATGACGGACGGCCTCGCCGAGGCCGACCGGGCGCGGATGGCGCGCAGCGGCGTGCTGCCGCTGCCGCCGGAGGAGGGCCTGCGGCTCTTCGACGCGGCACTGGCCTCGGAGGAGGCGGTGCTGGCCCCGGTCCGCATCGACACCGGTGCGCTGCGTGCCGGTGAGGCGCCCGCGGTGCTGCGCGCTCTCGTGCCGGCCGCGGCCCGGAGGACCGCGCAGGTCGCTGCCGCGCCCTCCGCGTCCTCCCTGACCGACCGGCTGGCCGCCCTGCCGGAAGGCGAGCGGGACAAGGCCGTCGAGGACCTGGTCCGGGCCGAGGTGGCCGCGGTCCTGGGCCACGCGTCGGCCCACGCGGTACGGCCGGAACAGGCCTTCCAGGACCTGGGGTTCGACTCCCTCACGGCCGTCGAACTGCGCAACCGGCTGAACAAGGCCACCGGGCTGCGGCTCCCCGCGACCCTGGTCTTCGACTACCCGACACCCGCTCTCCTGGCCCGGCACGTGCTCACGGAGACGGCCGGGGTCGCCGAACCAGCCCTAGTGGATTCCCTACTTGCTGACCTGGACAGGGTCGAACAAGAATTGGTCACGAAGTTGTCAGAGGGTGATGCTCGCGACCGGATCCTGTCAAAGCTCCAGGCCGTATTGGCGATTGCCGGTGAATCCGGCAAGGCGCCGGTAACAGAAGGCACTGGAACGGGCAGCGATCTGGAATCGGCCACGGACGACGAAGTATTCGATCTGCTCGGCAAGGAATTCGGGATCTCCTGACCGTTTCCGGTTCCGGTGAGTCCCGGTGACCCCTTGCCGAATTCCGCAAAGTCTTCGCAAGGGTGAGGGACGATTTCGGTGGCGAACGAGGACAAGCTCCGCTATTTCCTGAAGCGAGTCACCGCAGATCTCCAGGAGACCCGGCGGCGCCTTCGTGACTACGAGGACGCCGCCGGGGAGCCGGTGGCCATCATCGGGATGAGCTGCCGCTACCCGGGAGGCGTCAACTCGCCCGAGGAGCTGTGGGAGCTGGTCGCCGGCGGCCGGGACACCGTCTCGGAGTTCCCCGCCGACCGCGGCTGGGACCTGGACGCCCTCTACGACCCGGATCCGGAGAACCGCGGCACCAGCTACTCCCGCGAGGGCGCGTTCCTGAGCGACCTGGCGCGGTTCGACGCCGGGCTCTTCGGGATCTCGCCCCGCGAGGCGCTCGCCATGGACCCCCAGCAGCGGCTGCTGCTGGAGACGTCCTGGGAGCTCTTCGAGCGGGCCGGCATCGACGCCGCCTCACTGGCGGGGAGCAGGACCGGCGTGTTCGCCGGAGTGATGAACCACGAGTTCCTCGCCGCCCTCCAGAACTCCCCGGAAGACCTTGAGGGTTACCTGGGCACGGGCACCTCGGGCAGCGTCGCCTCCGGCCGGGTGGCCTACACCTTCGGCCTCGAAGGCCCGGCCGTCACGGTCGACACGGCCTGCTCGTCGTCCCTGGTCGCCCTGCACCTGGCCATCCAGTCGCTGCGCAACGGCGAGTGCTCGCTGGCTGTTGCCGGCGGCGTCACCGCGATGGTCGGCCCCGCCACGTTCGTCGGCTTCAGCCGTCAGCGCGGCCTGGCCCCCGACGGCCGCTGCAAGGCGTTCGCCGCCGGGGCCGACGGCACCGGCTGGGGCGAGGGCGCCGGCCTCCTGCTGGTCGAGCGCCTCTCGGACGCCCGCCGCAACGGGCACGAAATACTCGCGGTCGTACGGGGATCCGCCGTCAACCAGGACGGCGCCTCCAACGGCCTGACCGCCCCCAACGGCCCCTCGCAGCAGCGCGTGATCCGCCAGGCCCTGGCCGCCGCGCAGCTGACCACCGCACAGGTCGACGCGGTCGAGGCCCACGGCACCGGCACGCGGCTGGGCGACCCGATCGAGGCGCAGGCGCTGCTCGCGACGTACGGGCAGGGCCGTAGCGACGACAAGCCGCTGTGGCTGGGCTCGATCAAGTCCAACATCGGCCACACCCAGGCCGCGGCCGGCGTCGCCGGCATCATCAAGATGGTCATGGCGATGCGCAACGGCGAGCTGCCGCGCACGCTGCACGTCGACGCGCCGTCCCCGCACGTCGACTGGTCGGCGGGCGCCGTGCGGCTGCTGACCGAGACCACGCCCTGGCCGGCCTCGGACCAGCCGCGGCGCGCCGGCATCTCCTCCTTCGGCATCAGCGGCACCAACGCGCACACGATCATCGAAGAAGCCCCGTCGGCCGAGGCGTTCACCCAGGACGAAGAGGCCGCACCGGAGACTCCCGAGGAAGGCGCCGAAAGCCCCCGGGCCGTCGTCGCGGAGGCCGCACGCCCGGCCGAGGGCGGGCCCGTGCCGTGGGTGATCTCCGGAAAGACCGAAGAGGCCCTGCGCGCCCAGGCCGAACGCCTGCTGGCCCGCGCGGACGACATCGATGTCTCCCCGCTGGACGTGGCGTTCTCGCTCGCCACGACGCGCACCGCCCTGGAGCACCGGGCCGTGGTGCAGGGCGAGACTCCGGCGGAGCGCGCCGAGGGGCTGCGGGCCGTGGCCTCCGGCGCCCCGGCCCCGGGCGTGGCGCGCGGCCACTCCGGCAGCAGCGGGCGCGTCGGCTTCCTCTTCTCCGGACAGGGCTCGCAGCGCCTGGGCATGGGGCGCGAACTGTACGCGTCCTACCCGGTGTTCGCCGCCGCCTACGACGAGGTCTGCGCGCACCTCGGCGCCGCGATCGACGTTGACTCGGAGGAACTGCACCGCACGGGCGCCGCCCAGCCGGCCCTCTTCGCCGTCGAGGTCGCCCTGTTCCGCCTCCTGGAGTCGTGGGGCATCCGGCCCGACTACGTGACCGGTCACTCCGTGGGCGAGATCGCGGCCGCGCACGTGGCCGGCGCGCTGTCGCTGCCGGACGCGGCGAAGCTGGTGTCGGCGCGGGCTGCGCTGATGCAGGCGCTGCCCGCGGGCGGGGCGATGGTCGCCGTTCAGGCCACCGAGGACGAAGTCCTGCCGCACCTCACCGAGCACGTCGGCATCGCGGCGATCAACGGGCCCCGGTCCGTGGTGGTTTCCGGCGCCGAGGATGCCGTACTGGCGATTGCCGAGGTCTTCAAGGAGCAGGGGCGTAAGACGTCCCGGCTGAAGGTCAGCCACGCGTTCCACTCGCCGCTCATGGACCCCATGCTGGACGACTTCGCGCAGGTCGTGCGCGGGCTGGCCTTCGAGAAGCCGCAGCTCCCCGTCGTCTCCAACCTCACCGGCCGGTTCGTCGACGCCTACACCCCCGACTACTGGGTCCGCCACGTCCGCGAGGCCGTCCGCTTCGCCGACGGCGTCCGGACCCTGCACGACCTGGGCGTGACCACCTTCGTGGAGATCGGCCCCGGCGGCGTCCTCAGCGCCCTCACCCAGGGCTGCCTCGACGCCGATGCCGGCGACGATGTCATCACCGTGCCCGTCCTGCGCGCCGACCGCCCCGAGCGGGCCGCGCTCGTCGCCGCGGTCTCCGAACTGCACGCGCACGGCATCTCCCCGGACTGGCACGCCTTCTTCCCCGGCGCCCGGCGCGTGGAACTGCCCACCTACGCCTTCCAGTACGAGCGCTACTGGCTCGACGCCGCACCGGCAGCGCCCGGCGACGTGCGCGCCGCGGGCCTGGGCTCCGCCGACCACCCGCTGCTGGGCGCCGCCGTCTCCCTGGCCGGTGGCGACGAGCGGCTGCTGACCGGCCGGCTGTCCCTGCGCACGCACCCGTGGCTGAGCGACCACGCCGTCCTCGGGAGCGTCCTGCTGCCGGGCACCGCGTTCGTCGAACTCGCCGTGCGCGCCGCCGACGAAGCCGGCTGCGAGGTCCTCGAAGACCTCACCCTCGAAGCGCCCCTGGTGGTGCCCGAGCGGGGCGGCGTCGCCGTCCAGGTCTGGGTCGGCGCGGACGACGGCTCCGGCCGCAGGCCGCTGACCGTGCACTCGCGCCCCGAGGACGACACCGACCTGCCGTGGGTGCGGCACGCGACCGGCTTCGTCACCGAGGACGCGGGTGCCCTTGCTGCCGGCGAGGCGCTCACGGCGTGGCCGCCGGAGGGCGCCGAGGAGGTCGGCCTCGACGGCTTCTACGACCGGCTGGCCGGCCTCGGCCTGGCCTACGGCCCGGCGTTCCGCGGCCTGCGGAGCGCCTGGCGCGCGGGCGAGGACGTCTTCGCCGAGGTCGCCCTCCCCGAGGGCACGGACACCGGCTCCTTCCTCCTGCACCCGGCGCTCCTGGACGCGGCGCTGCACGCGATCGGCGCGGGAGGCTCTCTGGTGGCCGAAGCGGACGGGCCGCTCCTGCCGTTCGCCTGGTCCGGCGTGTCCGTACGCGCCACGGGCGCCTCGACCGTACGGGTGCGGCTGTCGCCCGCCGGTACGGACACGGTGTCCCTGCTCGTGGCCGACGCCGCCGGCGAACCGGTGGCGTCCGTGGAGTCGCTGACGCTGCGCGCGGTGTCCGCCGACCAGCTCCGCAAGCGCTCCGGCGACGCGATGTTCACGGTCGAGTGGGCGCCGCTGGCCCTGCCGTCGTCCGACGACGCGGACACGACGGCGGTCGCGGTCACGTACGCCCCGGACATCGCGGCCGCGCTTGCCGACGCTGACGCGGCGTCGCAGCCGGACGCGGTCGTGGTCCCGTGCCCCGACGGCCCGGAGGGCGCCTCCGAGGCCGAGCGGGTCCGCGCGGTCACCGCGGAGGTGCTGGAGCTGGTCCAGCGGTGGTTCGCCGAGGACCGGGCGCCGCGCCTCGTGCTCGTGGCGCGCTGCGACGACCTCGCCCACGCGGCGGCGGGCGGCCTGGTCCGCTCGGCCCAGGCGGAGAACCCGGGCCGGATCGTCCTCCTCGAAACCGACCGCCCGGCCGACGCCGCCACGCTCGTGCCCGGGGTTGTGCGCTCGGGCGAGCCGCACGTCGTCGTCCGCGACGGGGAGGTCAGCGCACCGCGCCTGGCCCGCGCCGCCGCCGACCGTACCGAGGGCACGGTTTCCGGCCTCGCCGATTCCCTCGGCACCGTCCTCCTCACCGGCGCCTCCGGCGCCCTCGGCGGGACCCTCGCCCGGCACCTCGTGACCCGGCACGGCGTGCGCCGGCTGCTGCTCGTCAGCCGCCGCGGCGCGGACGCCCCGGGCGCCGCCGCCCTCGGAGCCGAGCTCGCCGAGCTCGGGGCCGAGGCGACGTGGACCGCCTGTGACATCGCCGACCGCGACGCGCTCGCCGCGCTGCTGGCCGCCGGCCCGGTCGACACCGTCGTGCACACCGCCGGCGTCCTCGACGACGGCGTGATCGCCGCCCTGACCCCGGAGCGTCTGGACGCCGTCCTGAAGCCCAAGGCCGACGCCGTGCTCAACCTGCACGAGCTCACCGGCGAGGGCACGGCGTTCGTGCTGTTCTCGTCCGCTGCGGGCGTCTTCGGCAACCCCGGCCAGGGCAACTACGCCGCCGCCAACGCCTTCCTCGACGCCTTCGCCCGGCACCGCCGCGCCCAGGGCCTGCCCACGATCTCGCTGGCGTGGGGCCTGTGGGAGCAGGAAGGCGCCATGGCCGACGCCCTCGACGAGGCGGGCAGGACGCGCATGGCGCGCTCCGGCGTGCTGCCGCTGTCCACCGAGGACGGCCTGCGGCTGTTCGACGCCGCGCTCGCCTCGGACGAGCCCGTGCTCGTACCGGTCCGCCTCGACACCACCGCCCTGCGGAACCAGGCGCCCGGGACCGTACCGGCCCTGCTGCGCGGACTCGTCCGCGTCACCACGCGCGGCACCGCCCAGCGGGCCACCGCCGGATCGCCGGCCGACCGCCTCGCCGGGCTGGCCCCGGACGAGCGCGACGAGGCCGTCCTGGACCTGGTCCGCTCCGAGGTCGCGGCCGTGCTCGGGCACGCCTCGCCCCGGGCCGTCCGGCCCGCGCACGCCTTCCAGGACCTGGGCTTCGACTCCCTGACGGCCGTCGAACTGCGCAACCGGCTGTCCACGGCCACCGGGCTGCGCCTGCCCGCCACCCTCGTCTTCGACCACCCCACGCCCGCCGCCCTGGCCCGGCACATCGGCACCGAACTCCTCGGCGCCGCCCCGGCGGCGACGGCCGCGGTCACGGCGCCGCGGACGGCGGCCACCGACGACGAGCCGATCGCCATCGTCGGCATGAGCTGCCGTCTCCCGGGCGGGGTGCGCTCGCCGGAAGACCTGTGGCGGCTGGTGGCCTCCGGCCGGGACGGCATCTCCCGGTTCCCGGACAACCGCGGCTGGGACACCGACGCGCTCTACGACCCCGACCCCGAGCGTCTCGGCAAGACCTACGCGCGCGACGGCGGCTTCCTGCACGAGGCGGCCGAGTTCGACGCCGGCTTCTTCGGCATCAGCCCCCGCGAGGCCCTCGCGATGGACCCGCAGCAGCGGCTGCTGCTGGAGGCGTCCTGGGAGGCCTTCGAACGCGCCGGGATCGACCCGGCGACCGTTCGGGGCAGCAGGACCGGTGTCTTCACCGGCCTGATGTACCACGACTACGGCCAGGGCCCGCGCGAACTGCCCGAGGGCGTCGAGGGCCTGCTCACCACCGGAGGCTCCGGCAGCGTCGCCTCCGGGCGCGTGTCCTACACCTTCGGCCTCGAAGGCCCCGCCGTCACCATCGACACGGCCTGCTCGTCCTCGCTCGTGGCCCTGCACCTGGCCGTGCAGGCCCTGCGCAACGGCGAGTGCACGATGGCCCTGGCCGGCGGCGTCACGGTCATGGCGACCCCGACGGTCTTCGTGGAGTTCAGCCGCCAGCGCGGCCTGTCGCCCGACGGCCGCTGCAAGGCCTTCGCGGCCGGTGCCGACGGCACGGGCTGGGGCGAGGGTGTCGGCATGCTGCTCGTGGAGCGGCTCAGCGACGCCGAGCGCAACGGCCACCAGGTGCTGGCCGTCGTCCGCGGCAGCGCCGTCAACCAGGACGGCGCGTCGAATGGCCTCACCGCCCCGAACGGCCCGTCGCAGCAGCGCGTGATCCGCCAGGCCCTGGCCTCCGCCGGGCTCGCGCCCGCCGACGTCGACGCCGTGGAGGCGCACGGTACGGGTACGAAGCTCGGCGACCCGATCGAGGCGCAGGCGCTGCTCGCCACGTACGGCCAGGAGCGTCCCGAGGGACAGCCGCTGTGGCTGGGTTCGCTGAAGTCCAACATCGGCCACACGCAGGCCGCGGCAGGCGTGGCCGGCGTGATCAAGATGGTCATGGCCATGCGCCACGGCGTCCTCCCGCAGACCCTGCACGTCGACGAGCCGACGCCGCACGTGGACTGGACGGCCGGTGACGTACGGCTGCTGACCGAAGCCGTCGACTGGCCGGAGTCTGACCGCCCGCGCCGCGCCGCCGTCTCCTCCTTCGGCGTCAGCGGCACCAACGCCCACACCATCATCGAGCAGGCACCTGCCACCGCGGAGCTGCCGCCCGCTCCCGAAGCCGGTGCCGGCGTCGACGGCACGGTCGTGCCGTGGGTGCTCTCGGGCAGGACCGAAGCGGCCCTGCGGGCGCAGGCCACCCGCCTCGCGTCCTTCCTGAACGACAGCGACGCTGACGGTGAGGCTGCTCCGGCGGCCGACGCCGCGTACTCGCTGGCCATGACCAGGGCGGCCTTCGAACACCGCGCCGTGGTCGTCGCGGACACCCCCGAGGAGCTCCGGCAGGGGCTGGCCGCCGTCGCGGACGGCTCCACGCCGGCCAACGTGGTGACCGGCACGGCACGCACCGGCGGCAAGACCGTCTTCGTCTTCCCCGGGCAGGGTTCGCAGTGGGTGGGCATGGCCACCGGGCTGCTGGAGACCTCGGAGGTCTTCCGCGACCGGATCGACGCCTGCGAGCGCGCCCTCGCGCCGCACGTGGAATGGTCGCTGACCGCGGTCCTGCGCGGCACGTCCGGCGTCGAACAGGACCGGGTCGACGTGCTCCAGCCCGTGCTGTGGGCGATGACCATCGCCCTCGCCGAGGTGTGGCGCTCCTTCGGGGTGACCCCCGACGCGGTCGTCGGGCACTCCCAGGGCGAGGTCTCCGCGGCCGTGATCGCCGGAGCGGTCTCGCTGGAGGACGGTGCGCGCATCGTGGCGCAGCGCAGCCTCGCCGTACGCGAACTCCAGGGCCTCGGCGGCATGGCCTCGGTGACGCTCCCGGACGAGGAAGCACAGGAACTGATCGGCCGGTGGGCCGGCCGCCTCGGCATCGCCGCCGTCAACGGGCCCGGCACCGTCGTGGTCTCCGGCGACACCGACGCCATGGACGAACTCCTCGCCCACTGCGAGAAGGAGGGCATTCAGGCCCGCAAGGTCGCCGTCGACTACGCCGCGCACTCGCCGCAGATCGAGCGGGTCCGGGCGCAGGCCGACGAGGGATTCGCCGGCATCAGCCCCCTCCCCGGCGCCGTGCCCTTCTACTCCACGGTGACGGGCGGGAAGCTGGACGCCGCCGAGCTCGGCTCCGGCTACTGGTACCGCAACATGCGGCAGACGGTGCGTTTCCACGACGCGATCCGCTCCGTCCTGGCCGATGGGCACGATGTGTTCGTCGAGGTCAGCCCGCACCCCGTGCAGCTCGCGGGCATCCAGGACGCCATCGAGGCCGCCGAGGCCGAGGCCGTGGTCGTCCCGACGCTGCGCCGCGGCGACGGCGGCCGGCACCGGCTGCTGCTGTCCCTGGCCCAGGCCCACGTGCACGGCGTCGCCATCGACTGGAACGCCGTCCTGCCGGGCGCCCGCCGCACCGACCTCCCGACATACGCGTTCCAGCACGAGCGGTACTGGCTGGAAGCGGGCGCGCCCGCCGGTGACGTGCGGGCGGCCGGAATGGACTCCGCCGACCACCCGTTCCTCGGCGCCGCGGTCGAACTGCCCGACGCCGGCGGCCACCTGCTCACCGGGCTGCTGTCGCTGCAAGCCCAGCCCTGGCTGGCTGACCACGCGGTGCTGGGCACGGTCCTGCTGCCGGGCACGGCCTTCGTGGAACTGGCCGCCCACGCCGCGGCCGAGACCGGCTGCGACCTGGTCGAAGAACTCACCCTCCAGGCACCGCTGCTGCTGCCCGAGCACGGCGGCGTCCAGCTCCAGGTCCTCGTCGGCGCCCAGGACGACTCCGGCCGCCGCCCGCTGAGCGTGCACTCGCGCGCCGGGGAAGGCCCCTGGATCCGCAACGCCACCGGCGCCCTCGCCACCGGAGGCACCCCCGCCGGCACCGACCTGACCAGCTGGCCCCCGGCCGACGCGCAGCCCGTCGACCTGGACGGCTTCTACGACCGGCTGGCGGACCTCGGCCTGAGCTACGGCCCGCTCTTCCAGGGGCTGCGCGCCGCCTGGCGCGGCACCGACGCGGTCTACGCCGAACTGGCCGTCCCCGACGAGGCGCACGCGGACGCGGAAACCTTCGGCGTGCACCCGGCCCTCCTCGACTCCGCCCTGCACGCACTGGGCGCGGGCGGCCTCGTACCGGCGGCCGACGGGCCCCTGCTGCCCTTCGCGTGGTCCCGCGTCACCGTGCACGGAACCGGAGCGGCCGGCCTGCGGGTACGGCTCTCGCAGGCCGGCGGCGACGCGGTACGCCTGGAGGCCGCCGACGGCACGGGCCGGCCCGTCGTCTCCGTGGAATCGCTCACGCTGCGCCCGGTGTCGACCGACCAGCTCCGTACGAGCTCCCGGGACTCCCTGTTCACCGTGGAGTGGGCGCCGCTCGCCGCACCGGCCGACGCGAACGGCACGACCGTACGCGTCTACGACGACATCGCTTCGCTGCTGGCCGCCCCGGAGCCGGAGACCGGGACAGAGATGGACGCGGACGCCGTCGTCGTGCCCTGCCCGGCCGGGTCGGGCAGTAACGACGCCGAGCGGGTCCGGGACGTCCTGGCCGAGGTGCTCGGGCTGGTGCAGTGGTGGCTGGCCGAGGACCGGGCCGCCCGCCTCGTGCTCGTGACCCGGGGCGCGGTCGCCACCGGCGACGACACGGTCCGGGACGACCAAGTGCACAACGACCCGGTCCAGGCGGCCGTGTGGGGCCTGGTGCGGTCGGCGCAGTCCGAGAACCCGGACCGCATCGTTCTTCTTGACCGTAGCGAGGACACCGACTGGAAGGACGCCGCGGCGACGGCCGTCCCCCGGCTCGTCGCCTCCGAGGAGCCGCAGGCGGCACTGCGCGGCGACGCGCTCCTGCTGCCCCGGCTCGCCAGGGCCGCCGCCGACGCCCCGCACCACACACCGGACTTCGGCACCGGCACGGTGCTCCTGACCGGCGCGTCCGGCGCCCTGGGCGGCCTCGTCGCCCGGCACCTGGTCGCCGGGCACGGCGTGCGCAGCCTGCTGCTGATGAGCCGGCGCGGCGCGGACGCCGAGGGCGCGGCCGAGCTCCGGGCGGAGCTCACCGCCGCGGGCGCCGACGTCACCTGGGCCGCCTGCGACGTGGCCGACCGCGACGCCCTCGCCGCGGCACTGGCCGGGAAGGAGGTGACGGGCGTGGTGCACACGGCCGGCGCCCTCGACGACGGCGTGATCGGCTCGCTCACCCCCGAGCGCCTGGACACGGTGCTGCGGCCCAAGGCCGACGCGGTGCTGAACCTGCACGAACTGGCGGGAGAGGCGAAGGCGTTCGTCCTCTTCTCCTCGCTCGCGGGCACGCTCGGCACCCCCGGCCAGGCGAACTACGCCGCCGCCAACGCCTTCCTGGACGCCTTCGCCCGGCACCGCCGGGCACAGGGGCTGCCCGCGGTGTCGCTGCCGTGGGGCCTGTGGCAGCGGACCGGCGCCATGACCGAGGACCTCGGCGGAGTGGACCGGACCCGGCTCGCCCGCGGCGGTGTGGTGCCGCTGTCCGACGAGGACGGCATGGAACTCCTCGACGCCGCGCTCGCGCTGGAGGAGCCCCTGGTGGTGGCGGCACGGCTGGACCTCGCCGCCTTGCGGAACGCGGCCGCCCCGGTGCCGCCGCTGCTCAGGACGCTCGTCGGCGGCCGGCCGCGGCGCACGGACCGGGCAGCCGCCGTACCGCTCGCGCAGCGGGTCGCGGACCTGCCCGGGAGCGAGCGCGAAGAGGTGGTGCTGGACCTGGTCCGCACCGAGGTGGCCGCCGTGCTCGGGCACAGCTCGGCCAAGTCCGTCCAGCCCGACCAGGCCTTCGGCGACCTGGGCTTCGACTCGCTGACCGCGGTGGAGCTCCGCAACCGGATGAACAAGGCCACCGGGCTGCGGCTGCCTGCGACGCTGGTCTTCGACTACCCCACGCCGGCAGTGCTCGCCCAGCGGATCCTCAAGGACCTGCCCGGCGGCACGGGCGGCACGGTGTCGCTGTTCGACGAGCTCGACCGCCTCGCCGCCGCCCTCGACGGCGCCGGAGCGGACAGCGTCGACAACGTCACCCGAACCAAGATCAACATGCGTCTCCAGGCGCTGCTCGCCCGCTGGAACGGGAACGAGCCGGCCGATCCGGGAGGCGCCGGCGGAGCCGGGGACGAAGACGACCTCAGCTCGGCGAGCGACGAGGAGCTGTACGACCTCCTCGACGACGAACTCGGCATCTCCTGAGACCCGGGACCTCCCGGAATTCCGGAGGTCCCGAAACTCGGCAACTCCTGAACTGCGCAGGCCAAAAGGGGCGGGCAACACCGATGATGAACGAAGACAAGCTCCGGGACTACCTCAAGCGGGCCACCACGGACCTGCGCCAGGCCCGGCGGCGCGTGCGCGAGCTGGAGGCCCGGGACCAGGAGCCCATCGCCATCGTGGGCATGAGCTGCCGGTTCCCCGGCGGCATCGACTCGCCCGAGGCGCTGTGGCGGCTGCTGGCCGGGGGCGGCGACGCGATCTCGCAGTTCCCCGACGACCGCGGCTGGGACGTCGACTCCCTCTACGACCCCGACCCCGAGCGGCCGGGCAAGGTCTACACCCGGCAGGGCGGGTTCCTCCACGACGCGGCGGACTTCGACGCGGACTTCTTCGGGATCTCGCCGCGCGAGGCCCTGGCGATGGATCCCCAGCAGCGGCTGCTGCTGGAGACCGCGTGGGAGGCCTTCGAGCACGCGGGCATCGACCCCGCCCCCCTCAAGGGCAGCCGCACCGGCGTCTTCGCCGGCCTGATGTACCACGACTACGGCTTCACGCCCGGCGTCCTGCCCGACGGTGTCGAAGGGCTGCTCAGCACCGGCAACTCCGGCAGCGTCGCCTCCGGCCGCATCGCGTACACCTTCGGCTTCGAGGGCCCCGCGGTCACCATCGACACCGCCTGCTCGTCGTCGCTCGTCGCCCTGCACCTCGCCGTGCAGGCGCTGCGCAACGGCGAGTGCTCCATGGCGCTCGCCGGCGGCGTGACGGTCATGGCGGGCCCGAGCGCGTTCGTCGAGTTCAGCCGCCAGCGCGGCCTCGCCCCCGACGGCCGCTGCAAGTCCTTCGCGGCCGCCGCGGACGGCGCGTCGTGGTCCGAAGGCGCCGGCCTGCTGCTGGTGGAGCGCCTGCGCGACGCCCGCCGGCTCGGCCACCAGGTGCTCGCGGTCGTACGGGGCTCCGCCGTCAACCAGGACGGCGCGTCCAACGGCCTTACCGCCCCCAACGGCCCTTCGCAGCAGCGCGTCATCCTCGAAGCGCTGGCCAGCGGCGGGCTGTCCGCCGAGGACATCGACGCCGTCGAAGCACACGGCACGGGTACGAACCTCGGTGACCCGATCGAGGCGCAGGCCCTGCTCGCGACCTACGGCCAGGACCGCGAACGGCCCCTCCTCCTCGGCTCGCTGAAGTCGAACATAGGCCACACCCAGGCCGCGGCGGGCGTGGCGGGCGTGATGAAGATGGTCCTGGCGATGCAGCACGGAGTGCTGCCGCAGACCCTGCACGTGGACGAGCCGACCCCGCAGGTCGACTGGTCGGCCGGCTCGGTCGAGCTGCTCACGGAAGCGGCCGCGTGGCCGGAGTCGGACCACCCGCGCCGGGCCGGCATCTCCTCGTTCGGCATCAGCGGCACCAACGCGCACGTCATCCTTGAGCAGGCGACTGACCCGGCGGCGGAGGAACAGGCCGACGACACGGCGGCCGGCGGCGAAGGCGCATCCGAGGAGTCGTTGCGGCCGCGCACGTCGGTGGTGCCGTGGGTGCTCTCCGGCAGGACCGAGGAAGCGCTGCGGGAACAGGCACGGCGGCTGCTGTCGTCCGTCGACTTCGCGACCGCGTCACCGGCCGACGTGGGCTTCTCGCTGGCGGCCACGCGATCGGCGCTGGAGCACCGCGCCGCGGTGGCCGGCGCCGACGCGGACGAACTGCGCGCGGGCGTGACCGCACTCGCGGCGGGCGAGCCCGCGGCGCATGTGGTGACGGGGCGTGCCGAGGGCGCCCGGGGCAAGACCGGGTTCTTGTTCTCGGGGCAGGGGTCGCAGCGGATCGGGATGGGGCGCGAGCTGTACGCGGCGTACCCCGTCTTCGCCGCGGCTTACGACGAGGTGTGCGCGCTGCTCGATGCGCCGGTCGACGTCGATGCGGAAACGCTTCACCAGACCGGGTGCACCCAGCCTGCGCTGTTTGCTGTTGAGGTGGCGCTGTTCCGGCTGCTGGAGTCGTGGGGTGCGCGGCCGGATTACGTGGCCGGTCACTCGGTGGGCGAGATCGCGGCTGCTCATGTGGCGGGTGTGCTGTCGCTCAGCGACGCGGCGAAGCTGGTGTCGGCGCGGGCTGCGTTGATGCAGGCGCTGCCGACCGGTGGCGCGATGGTGGCGATCCAGGCGACTGAGGACGAGGTGCTGCCGCACCTGACGGAGAACGCCGGCATTGCTGCCATCAATGGGCCGCAGTCCGTAGTGGTTTCCGGCGCCGAAGATGCCGTACTGGCGATTGCCGAGGCCTTCAAGGAGCAGGGTCGTAAGACGTCCCGGCTGAAGGTCAGCCACGCGTTCCACTCGCCGCTCATGGACCCCATGCTCGACGAGTTCGCCAAGGTCGTCGGCGGCCTGACCTTCAACGAGCCGCAGATCCCGGTCGTTTCGAACCTCACCGGCCGCCTGGCTGATCCCTACACCCCCGACTACTGGGTCCGCCATGTCCGCGAGGCCGTGCGCTTCGCCGACGGCGTCCGGACCCTGCACGACCTGGGCGTGACCACCTTCGTCGAGATCGGCCCCGGCGGCGTCCTCAGCGCCCTCGCCCAGGGCTGCCTCGACGACGACATCATCACCGTCCCCACCCTGCGCACCGACCGCCCCGAACCTCAGGCGATCACCCTCGCCGTCGGTCAGCTCCACACCCACGGCATCTCCCCGGACTGGCAGGTCCTCTTCCCCGGCGCCCACCGCGTCGGCCTCCCCACCTATGCCTTCCAGCGCGAGCGCTTCTGGCTCGAAGGCACGGCCGCGCTCGACGTCTCCTCCGCGGGCCTGGACTCCTCCGGCCACCCCCTGCTGGGCGCGGTCGTGGAGACCGCCGGGGGAGAGGACGTGCTGTTCACCGGCCGGCTGTCCGCGGCCGACACGCCCTGGATCGCCGAGTACACCGTCGGTGGTGTGCCGGTGCTCCCGGTCGCCGCGTTCGTGGAGCTCGCCCTGTGCGCGGGCCGGCAGGCCGGCTTCCCGCACCTGGAGCAGCTGGACGTGGACGCCCCGCTGGTGCTGGCGGAACAGGGCGCCGTACGCATCCAGGTGCAGGTCGGCGCGGGCGACGACGCCGACCGGCGGTCGGTGACGGTCTACAGCCGCGCCGCAGGCGGTGCCGACGAGCCGTGGGTCCGCCACGTCACCGGAGAACTCACCCGGACCGCTCCGGCAGCGGAGTTCGACATGATGATCTGGCCTCCGGCGGGCGCCGAGCAGCTGGACGTCGAGGACCACCCGGGCCTCCGCGCCGCCTGGCGCGCCGGGGACGAGCTGTACGCCGAGGCCGCGCTGCCCGTCGCGGAGCGGGACCGGGCGGACCGCTACGGCCTTCACCCCGTACTGCTGGACGCCTCCCTCGCCGCCTTCGCACTCGGCAGCGCCGGCGCTTCCGGTGACCTGCTCATGCCCTACGCCTGGAGCGGCGCGGCCGTGCACGCCCCGGGAGCGGCGGCCGTGCGCATACGGGTCCGGCCCGTCGCCGCCGGCAGCGGTGACGCGGTGGCGATCGACATGGCCGACGCCGACGGTGCTCCCGTCGCCTCGGTGGCGTCCGTGCGGACGCGCACCGTTTCCCCGCAGCAGGTGCTGGCGTCGCGCGTGGCGCACCAGGACTGGATGTTCGAGGTCGACTGGGTCGAGCACACCGCTCCCGGAGCCGCACCCGCGGCCGACTGGGTGCTCCTCGGCGACGACGGCCCCTATGCCGGCATCGACGCGCTCCGCAAGGCCGTCGACGACGGCGCGGCTCCGCCCGCCCTCGTCGTCCTGCCCTGCGCCCCGAGCGAGGGCGACGCGGCCCCGGCGACGCGCGAGTTGCTGGCCGGTGTGCTGTCGGCCGTCCAGGAGTGGGTCGGCGACGAGCGGTTCTCCGACGCGCGGCTCGTGGTGACGACGCGCGGAGCCGTCGAGCTGGACGGGGCCGCACCGGACCTCGCGCACGTCGCCGTGGCCGGCCTGGTGAAGTCGGCCCAGACCGAGAACCCGGACCGGCTCCTGCTCCTCGACGTGGACGGCCCGGTCACCGGCGCCGTCGCCGACCCCGCACTCGTAGCGGCCCTCGCCGCCCTGGACGAGCCGCAGGCCGCCGTGCGCGGCGGCAAGCTGTTCGTGCCGCGCCTCGCCCGGATCGCCCCGCCCGAGGAGCCCGCCGGTCACGCGTGGGACCCCGAAGGGACCGTGCTGCTGACCGGCGCGACCGGCGGCCTCGGACTGTCGCTCGCGCGGCACCTCGTCGCCGAACGCGGCGCACGCAGGCTGCTCCTGGTCAGCCGCCGCGGCCCCGCCGCCGAAGGCGTCGGCGAACTCGTCGCCGCCCTCTCCGGGCTGGGTGCGCACGTCGACGTCGCCGCCTGCGACATCGCCGACCGCGACGCCCTCGCGGAGCTCCTGGCCTCGGTCCCGGCCGAGCACCCGCTCGTGGCCGTGGTGCACGCGGCGGCGGCCCTGGACGACGGCGTGATCACCGCGCTGACCCCGGAGCGCCTGGACACCGTGCTGCGGCCGAAGGCCGACGGGGCGCTGCACCTGCACGAGCTGACCAAGGACATGAACCTCTCCGCGTTCGTGCTCTTCTCCTCCCTGGCCGGAGTCCTGGGCAGCGCCGGCGCCGCGAGCTACGCGGCCGCCAACGCCTTCCTGGACGGGCTGGCGCGGCAGCGCCGCGCCGCGGGCCTGCCCGGCACGTCGCTGGCCTGGGGACTGTGGACGGACAACGGCGGCATGGGCGACCGCATCACCGACGCCGACCGCAACCGCATGGGCCGGTCCGGAGTCGTGCCGTTCACCTCCGCGGAGGGACTGGCACTGTTCGACGCCGCCCTCACCGTGGACCGGCCGGTGATCGTGCCCGTCCGGCTGGACGTCCCGGGGCTGCGCTCCATGGCCCGCGCCGGCATGCTGCCCGCGGTCTTCCGCGGCCTCGTGGGCGACACCGGCAGCACGGCGGCCGAGGAGGCCGCCGCCACCCCCGCTCTCGCCCGCCGCCTGGCCGGCATGCCGGAGGCCGACCAGGAGAAGGTGCTGCTGGACCTGGTGCGCAACCAGGCCGCCGCCGCCCTGGGCCACGCCACCGCGGCCCGCATCGAGCCCACCACGGCCTTCCGGGGCATCGGCTTCGACTCCCTGACCGCCGTCGAGCTCCGCAACCGGCTCAAGGCCGCGACCGGGCTCCGGCTCAAGCCCACCCTCGTCTTCGACCACCCCAACCCGGTCGCGATCGCCCGGCTCCTGCACAAGGACCTGGTCCTCGACCTCGCCGCCGAGACCTCACCGGTGCTGGACGAACTGGACCGGCTGGACGCACAGCTGGCCGCGCTCGCCCCCGAGGACCCGGTACGGGACAAGGTCACCGCCCGGCTCAAGGCGCTCCTCTGGAAGTGGACCGACACCCACCAGGACGCCGCGCCGAACACCTCCGCCGCCACCCCCGGCACCGACCGCGACATCGACCTCGACCGGATCGACGCGGCCACCGACGACGAGATGTTCGACCTCATCGACCAAGAGCTCGGGTCCCTCTAACTCTTCTCACGCACTGCTACCGAGGACGTAAAACATGTCGAACGACGACAAGCTCAGGGATTACCTCAAGCGCGTGATGGTGGACCTGCGCCACACCCGCAGGCAGCTGGGTGAGCTCGAGGCGAAGGACACCGAGCCCATCGCCATCGTCGGAATGGCCTGCCGCTACCCGGGCGGCGTCAGCTCGCCCGAGGACCTGTGGCAGCTGGTCGCCTCCGGCGGCGACGCCGTGACCGGCTTCCCCGCCGACCGCGGCTGGGACCTGGACGCGATCTACGACCCCGACCCCGCGCGGACCGGCCGGACGTACGTCCGCGAGGGCGGCTTCCTCCACGACGCCGGCGACTTCGATCCCGCCTTCTTCGGGATCTCCCCCCGCGAAGCCCTGGTCATGGACCCGCAGCAGCGGCTGCTCCTGGAGACCTCGTGGGAGGCATTCGAACGCGCGGGCATCGACCCCGCCACCGCGCGGGGCACCCGGGCCGGCGTGTTCGTCGGCACCAACGGCCAGGACCACGCCTACCTCCAGCGGCAGGGCGACAGCGACATCGAGGCCCACCTCGTCACCGCGAACACCGCGGCCGTCGTCTCCGGCCGCATCTCGTACGCCCTCGGCCTCGAAGGCCCCGCCGTCACCGTCGACACGGCCTGCTCGTCCTCGCTGGTCGCCCTCCACCTCGCCGCCCAGGCGCTGCGCCGCGGCGAGTGCTCCGTCGCCCTGGCCGGCGGCGTGACCGTGATGGCCACGCCGAACACGTTCGTCGCGTTCAGCGCGCAGCGCGGCCTGTCGCCCGACGGCCGCTGCCGCGCGTTCTCCTCGACCGCCGACGGCACGGGCATGTCCGAAGGCGTCGGCGTGCTCCTGCTGGAGCGGCTCTCCGACGCCCGCCGGCTCGGCCACGACGTGCTCGCCGTCATCCGCGGCAGCGCCGTCAACCAGGACGGCGCCTCCAACGGCCTGACCGCCCCGAACGGCCCGTCGCAGGTCCGCGTCATCCAGCAGGCGCTGGAGAACGCCCGGCTGACCGCCTCCCAGGTCGACGCGGTCGAGGCGCACGGCACGGCCACCACCCTCGGCGACCCGATCGAGGCCGAAGCGCTGCTCGCCACCTACGGCCAGGAGCACGCGGCGGACCGGCCGCTGTGGCTGGGGTCCATCAAGTCCAACATGGGCCACACGCAGGCGGCCTCCGGCGTCGCCGGTGTGATCAAGATGGTGATGGCCATCCGCAACGGCGTGCTGCCGCAGACGCTGCACGTGGACGAGCCGACCGGCCAGGTCGACTGGTCGGCCGGCGGCGTCCGGCTGCTGACCGAGGCCGTCCAGTGGCCCGAGTCGGACCACCCGCGCCGCGCCGCCGTCTCGTCCTTCGGCGTCAGCGGCACCAACGCCCACACCATCATCGAGCAGGCCCCCGCCCTCGACGAGGAGCCCGCCGGCGAGCCCGCCGAAGCTCCCGCCGCGGGCGCGCTGCCGTGGGTGCTCTCGGCGAAGAGCGAGGCGGCGCTGCGGGCGCAGGCCGAGCGCCTGCTCTCCTTCCTGGAGGCCGGCCCCGGCCGGTCACCGGCCGGCATCGGCTTCTCCCTCGCCACGACGCGCGCGGCCTGGGACCGGCGAGCGGCGGTCGTCGGCGAGAGCCTGGAGGAACTCACCGAAGGCGTACGGGCACTGGCGTCGGGCACCCCGTCCGCGGCCGTGGTCCAGGGCGCGGGCCGCCTCGGCGACAAGACCGGGTTCCTGTTCTCCGGCCAGGGCTCGCAGCGGGCCGGCATGGGGCGCGAACTCTACGCCGCCTTCCCGGCCTTCGCCGCGGCCTACGACGAGATCCGCACCCACCTCGACGTCACCCTCGACGCCGACGCCGAGCAGCTGAACCAGACCGGGTCTACGCAGCCTGCGTTGTTTGCTGTTGAGGTGGCGCTGTTCCGCCTGCTGGAGTCGTTCGGCATCCGGCCCGACTACGTGGCCGGTCACTCCGTGGGCGAGATTGCGGCTGCTCATGTGGCCGGGGTGCTGTCGCTGGAGGATGCGGCGAAGCTCGTGTCGGCGCGTGCTGCGTTGATGCAGGCGCTGCCCGCGGGTGGCGCGATGGTGGCGATCCAGGCCACCGAGGACGAGGTGCTGCCGCATCTCACCGACCAGGTCGGCATCGCGGCCATCAACGGGCCCCGGTCCGTGGTGGTTTCCGGCGCCGAGGATGCTGTGCTGGCCATCGCCGAGCTCTTCGCACAGCAGGGCCGTAAGACCTCGCGTCTGAAGGTCAGCCACGCGTTCCACTCGCCGCTCATGGACCCGATGCTGGACGAGTTCGCCGGCGTCGTCCGCGGTCTGACCTTCCACGAGCCGCGCATCCCCGTGGTTTCCAACCTCACCGGCCGCCTGGCCGAGTCGTACACCCCGGAGTACTGGGTCCGCCACGTCCGCGAGGCCGTCCGTTTCGCCGACGGCGTGCAGACCCTGCACGACCTGGGTGTCACGATCTTCGTCGAGATCGGCCCCGGCGGCGTCCTCAGCGGCATGGCGCAGGGCTGCCTGGACGAGGCCGTCACCATCCCGCTGCTGCGCGCCGACCGCCCCGAGCAGCAGGCCGTCACCACCGCGCTCGCCGAACTGCACGTGCACGGTGTCTCCCCGGACTGGCAGGCACTGTTCCCCGGCGCCCGCCGCGTCGACCTCCCCACCTACGCCTTCCAGCAGCAGCGCTACTGGCTGGAGGCCCCCGAGGCCGAGGCGGCCGCCGTGGACGCGGTCGACGCCGAGTTCTGGGCGAGCGTCGAGCGCGAGGACGCCCAGTCGCTCGCCGCCACCCTGGGCCTGAGCGCCGAAGAGCTGGACGTTGTGGTCCCGAAGCTGTCCGCATGGCGCCGTCAGCGCCGCGAGCAGTCCGTCGTCGACGGCTGGCGCTACCAGCTGACCTGGCAGCCGCTGAACGGCCTGACCGCCACCGACCTGTCCGGCAGCACCTGGCTGTTCGCCGCGCCCGAGGGCGACGCGTGGGCCGAAACCGTCCGCGCCGCCCTCGCCGGACGCGGCGCGCGCCTGATCCCGCTGACGGCCGGCCCGGACGCCGGCCGCGAGACCCTGGCCGCCGAGCTGACCCGGGCCGCCGCCGAAGCCGCCGAAGCCGAAGGGGCTGAAACCGGCGCGCTCCAGGGCGTCCTGTCGCTGCTCGCGGCCGACGAGACCGCCTCGGCCGGACACCCCGCGGTCTCCCGCGGCCTCGCGCAGACCGTGGCACTGGCCCAGGCGCTGGGCGACGCGGGCATCGACGCGCCGCTGTGGTGCGCCACCCGCGGCGCGGCGGCCACCGGCCGCTCGGACGACGCGCCGCTCAGCGCCGTACAGCACCAGGTGTGGGGCTTCGGCCGCGCCCTGGCCCTGGAGCACGCCCGCCGCTGGGGCGGCCTGATCGACCTGCCCACGGCGGTCGACGAGCGCGCCGCCGGCCGTATCGCCGCCGTGCTCAACCAGGGCGCCGGCACCGTCGAGGACCAGGTCGCCGTCCGTGCGTCCGGCGTGTTCACCGCCCGGCTCGCCCACGCCCGCAGCGGCGCCGGCCGGCCCTGGACGGCGCGCGGCACCGCGCTGATCACCGGCGGTACGGGTGCGCTGGGCGGCCACGTCGCCCGCTGGCTCGCCGGCGCGGGCGCCGAGCACCTGGTGCTCACCAGTCGTCGTGGCGCCGACGCGCCCGGCGCGGCCGCGCTCAAGGCCGAGCTCGAAGAGCTGGGCGCACGCGTCACCCTCGCCGCGTGCGACGTCGCCGACCGCGACGCCGTGGCGGCGCTGCTCGCCGAGCACGACTTCACCTCCGTCTTCCACGCCGCGGGCGTGGAGCAGTTCGCCCCCTTCGACGAGCTCACCCCCGCCGACTTCGCCCGCACGAGCGCGGCGAAGGCCGCCGGCGCCGCCCACCTGGACGAGTTGCTGGGCGACCGGGAGCTGGACGCCTTCGTCCTCTTCTCCTCGATCGCCGGCGTGTGGGGCAGCGGACTCCAGACCGCCTACGCCGCCGCCAACGCCTCCCTCGACGGCCTCGCCGCCCGCCGCCGGGCCAGGGGCCTGACCGCCACCGCCATCGCCTGGGGCCCCTGGGCCGACGGCGGCATGGTCACCGACGCCGACGAGGAGCACCTGCGCCGCCGCGGCGTCAACACCCTGCCCGCGGCCCTCGCCGTGACCGCGATCCAGCGCGCCCTGGACTGCGACGACACCACGGCCGTCGTGGCCGACATCGACTGGGAGCGGTTCATCGGACCGTTCACCCTCGGCCGCCCCAGCGCGCTACTGTCCGACCTGCCCGAGGTGCGCCGCGCCGGGACCGCCGCACCGGCCGCCGGCACCGCCGCGGGCACCACACCGCTCGCGGCCCAGCTCGCCGGACTGCCCGAAGCCAAGCGCACCGAGGCCCTCACCGACCTGGTCCGCGCACACGTCGCGGCCGTCCTCGGCCACGCCTCGGCGGCCGACGTCGAGCCCGACCGGGCCTTCAAGGACCTCGGCTTCGACTCCCTGACCGCCGTCGAACTCCGCAACAAGGTCAACGCGGCGACCGGCCTCGCGCTGCCGCCCACCCTGGTCTTCGACTACCCCAACGCCACCGCGCTCGCCCGCTTCCTGCACGGCGAACTGCTCGGCTCGCAGGCCGCGGCGCTCCAGGAACAGCACACGGCCGCCGACGACGAGCCCATCGCCATCGTCGCGATGAGCTGCCGGCTGCCCGGCGGCGTCGACTCGCCCGAGGCCCTGTGGGACCTGGTGACGGCCGGCGGTGACGCCATCTCGGAGTTCCCGGCCGACCGCGGCTGGGACGTCGACGCGCTCTACGACCCCGACCCCGACCGCCCCGGCAAGACCTACGCCCGCGACGGCGGCTTCCTCTACGGCGCCACCGGCTTCGACGCCGGCTTCTTCGGGATCTCGCCGCGCGAGGCCCTCGCGATGGACCCGCAGCAGCGGCTCCTGCTGGAGACCTCGTGGGAGGCCTTCGAACGGGCCGGGATCACCCCCGCCCAACTGCGCGGCAGCCGGACCGGCGTCTTCGTCGGCATGGCCTACCAGGGCTACGGAGCCGACGTGCGCCGCACGCCGGAAGGCGTCGAAGGACACCGCCTGGTCGGCGGCGCGTCCAGCGTCGTCTCCGGCCGCGTGGCCTACACCTTCGGCCTCGAAGGCCCCGCCGTCACCATCGACACGGCCTGCTCGTCCTCGCTGGTCGCCCTCCACCTGGCCGTCCAGTCGCTGCGCAACGGCGAGTGCACCATGGCCCTGGCCGGCGGCGTCACCGTCATGGCCAGCCCCAGCGTCTTCGTCGAGTTCAGCCGCCAGCGCGGCCTCTCGCCCGACGGCCGCTGCCGTGCGTTCGGCGCGGACGCGGACGGCACCGGCTGGTCCGAAGGCGTGGGCGTGGTGCTCGTGGAGCGCCTCTCCGACGCCGTGCGCAACGGCCACGAAATCCTCGCCGTCGTACGGGGCAGCGCCGTCAACCAGGACGGCGCCTCCAACGGCCTGACCGCCCCCAACGGCCCGGCACAGCAGCGCGTCATCCGCCAGGCCCTGGCCTCCGCCGGGCTCGCGCCCGCCGACGTCGACGCCGTGGAGGCGCACGGCACCGGCACGACGCTGGGCGACCCGATCGAGGCGCAGGCGCTGCTCGCCACGTACGGGCAGGAGCGTCCCGAGGGACAGCCGCTGTGGCTGGGCTCCCTGAAGTCCAACATCGGCCACACGCAGGCCGCCGCGGGCGTCGCCGGCATCATCAAGATGGTCATGGCGATGCGCCACGGCCTGCTCCCGCAGACCCTGCACGCGGACGAGCCGACCCCGCACGTGGACTGGTCCGCGGGTGAGGTGCGGCTGCTGACCGAGGCCGTCCAGTGGCCCGAGTCGGACCGCCCGCGCCGCGCCGCGATCTCGTCGTTCGGCGTCAGCGGCACCAACGCCCACACCATCATCGAACAGGCCCCCGCGACCGCGGAGCTGCCGGCCACGCCCGGCACCGACGGCACGGTCGTGCCGTGGGTGCTGTCGGGCAAGGGCGAGGCGGCGCTGCGCGCACAGGCCGCCCGGCTGGCCGGCCACCTCGACACGACGGACGGCTGGACGGCCTCCGACGTCGGCCTCTCCCTGGCCTCCCGCGAGACGTTCGAGGACCGCGCCGTGCTCCTGGCGCAGGGCCCGGACGAGTTCCGGCAGGCACTCGCCGCCCTCGCGGCCGGTGAGCCGGCGGCGAACGTGACGCTGGGGCGCGCCCGCACCGAGGGCAAGACCGGCTTCCTGTTCTCCGGCCAGGGCTCGCAGCGCCTCGGCATGGGACGCGAGCTGTACGAGGCGTTCCCCGTCTTCGCCGACGCGTACGACGAGGTGTGCGCCCGACTGGACGCGCCGGTCGACGTCGACTCCGAGGAGCTGCACCGGACCGGGTCGACACAGCCCGCGCTCTTCGCTGTTGAGGTGGCGCTGTTCCGTCTACTGGAGTCGTTCGGCATCCGCCCCGACTACGTGGCCGGTCACTCCGTAGGCGAAATCGCGGCCGCTCATGTGGCGGGTGTGTTGTCTCTGGAGGATGCGGCGAAGCTCGTGTCGGCGCGCGCCGCGCTGATGCAGGCCCTGCCGGCCGGTGGCGCGATGGTCGCTGTTCAGGCGACCGAGGAGGAAGTACTCCCGCACCTGACCGACGCGGTCGGCATTGCGGCGATCAACGGCCCGCGGTCCGTGGTGGTTTCCGGCGCGGAGGATGCGGTCACCGCGATCGCCGAGGTCTTCGCCGGTCAGGGTCGTAAGACGTCCCGGCTGAAGGTCAGCCACGCGTTCCACTCGCCGCTCATGGACCCGATGCTGGACGAGTTCGCCGAGGTCGTCCGCGGTCTGACCTTCAACGAGCCTCAGATCCCGGTCGTTTCGAACCTCACCGGCCGTCTCGCCGAGTCGTACACCCCCGAGTACTGGGTCCGCCACGTCCGCGAGGCCGTCCGCTTCGCCGACGGCGTGCAGACCCTCGGCGAGCTGGGTGTCACGACCTTCGTCGAGATCGGCCCCGGCGGCGTCCTGAGCGCCCTCGCCCAGGGCTGCCTGGACGACGCGGTCGCCGTGCCGGTCCTGCGCGCCGACCGCCCCGAGCGGCAGGCCGTCACCACCGCGCTCGCCGAACTGCACGTGCACGGCGTCTCCCCGGACTGGCAGGCCCTGTTCCCCGGCGCCCACCGCGTCACCCTGCCCACGTACGCCTTCCAGCGCGAGCGCTTCTGGCTGGAGGGGGACGAGGACCCGGCCGCCGTCGCCGCTCCGGCCGACGCGGCGGACTCCGGGTTCTGGGACACCGTCGAGCGGGAGGACGTGGAGTCCCTCGCCGCGACCCTGGGCGTCGGCGCCGACGCGTCGCTCAGCGCGATCCTGCCCCGCCTGTCCGCGTGGCGCCGTCAGCGCCGCGAGCAGTCCGTGGTCGACGGCTGGCGCTACCGCGTCACCTGGAAGCCGCTCGGCGCGCTTCCGGAGGCCGGCGCGTCCGGGACCTGGCTGCTCGTGACGGCCGGCGAGAGCGCGTGGGCCGACTCCGTGCGCACCGCCCTCGGCGAGCGCGGCCTGGAGCTGGTGACGCTCGTCGCCGGGCCCGGCACCGACCGTGCCGCGCTGGCCGGCGAGCTGACCCGTGAGCTGTCCGGCACCGGCCCCGTGGCGGGCGTGCTGTCGCTGCTCGCCGAGGACGAGAGCGACTCGGCCGGTCACCCCGGCCTGTCGCACGGCCTCGCCGCGACGCTCTGCCTGGTGCAGGCGCTCGGCGACGCGGGCATCGACGCGCCGCTGTGGTGCGCCACCCGCGGCGCGGTGACCACCGGCCGCTCCGACCGCGTCGACCACCCGCTGCAAGCGCAGGTGTGGGGCTTCGGCCGGGCGGCGGCACTGGAGTACCCGCAGCGCTGGGGCGGTCTTCTCGACCTGCCCGAGCTGCTGGACGCCCGCACCGCGGCCCGCGTGGCCGCCGTCCTCGGCCAGAAGGCCGAGGACCAGGTGGCGGTCCGCTCCTCGGGCGTCTTCGGGCGCCGGCTCGTCCGGGCCGGCCGCACCGCCGATGCCGCTCAGGGATGGTCGCCGCGCGGCACGGTGCTGATCACCGGTGGTACGGGTGCGCTGGGCGGGCACGTCGCCCGCTGGCTCGCCGGTGCCGGCGCCGAGCACCTGGTGCTCACCAGCCGCCGCGGCCCCGCGGCGCCCGGCGCCGCCGAGCTCGTCGCGGAGCTGGAGGAACTCGGCGCGACCGCCACCGTCGTGGCCTGCGACGCCGCCGACCGGGACGCCCTGCGGGCGCTGCTCGCCGAACACCCCGTCAACGCCGTCGTCCACGCCGCCGGCGTCGGCGACCACGTCATGATCGAGGACTCCGGCCCGGCCGGGTTCGCGGGCACGGTGTCGGCGAAGGCCGCGGGCGCGACGCACCTGGACGAGCTGCTGGCCGGCCAGGAGCTCGACGCGTTCGTCATGTTCTCCTCGGGCGCCGGCATCTGGGGCGGCGCCAGCCAGGGCGCCTACTCGGCCGCCAACGCCTACCTGGACGCCCTCGCCGAACACCGGCGGGCGAACGGGCGCACCGCGCTCGCCGTCTCCTGGGGCGGCTGGGCCGAGGGCGGCATGGCCGGCGTCGGCGACGGCGAGGAGATGCTGCGCCGCCGCGGCCTGCCGCCCATGCAGCCCGCCCTCGCGATCTCCGCGCTGGAGCAGGCGCTGGCCGACGGCGAGACCACCCTGACCGTCGCGGACTTCGACTGGGAGCGGTTCATCGGACCGTTCACCGTCACCCGCCCCAGCGCCCTGCTCTCCGACGTGCCCGAGGCGCGCCGCGCCCTGGAGGCCCCGGCCTCCGGCGGCGCCGAGGCCGGCAACGCGCTCGCCGCGAAGCTGGCCGGGCTGTCCGCGGGCGAGCAGGACCGCACGCTCGTGGACCTCGTCCGCAGCCACGCGGCCGCCGTGCTCGGCCACGACGGCGCCGCCGCCGTCGAGCCCGGCCGGGCGTTCAACGACCTCGGCTTCGACTCGCTCACCGCCGTCGAACTGCGCAACAAGCTCACGGCCGACACCGGCCTGAAGCTGCCCACCACGCTGGTCTTCGACTACCCCAACGCCACGGCCCTGGCCCGGTTCCTGCGCGCCGAGCTCCTCGGCTCGCAGACCGCCGCGCCGCTGGAGCAGCGCACGGCCGGCGCCGACGACAACGAGCCCATCGCGATCGTGGCCATGAGCTGCCGCCTCCCCGGCGGCGTCGGCTCGCCCGAAGACCTGTGGCAGCTCGTGATGTCCGGCGGCGACGCCATCGCCGGCTTCCCCGAGGACCGCGGCTGGGACATCGAGAACCTCTACGACCCCGACCCGGGCACCCCGGGCAAGACGTACGCGCGCGACGGCGGCTTCCTCTACGACGCGGGCGACTTCGACGCCGCGCTCTTCGGGATCTCGCCGCGCGAGGCCCTCGCGATGGACCCGCAGCAGCGCCTGCTGCTGGAGGCCTCGTGGGAGGCCTTCGAGCGGGCCGGCCTCGACCCGGCCTCGCTGAAGGGCAGCCGCACCGGCGTGTTCGTCGGCATGTCCTTCCAGGGCTACGGCGCCGGCCTCCCGCAGGTCCCCGAAGGCGTCGAGGGGCACCTGCTCACCGGCAGCGCCGCCAGCGTCGTCTCCGGGCGCGTGGCCTACTCGTTCGGCCTGGAGGGCCCGGCCGTCACCGTCGACACGGCGTGCTCGTCGTCGCTGGTCGCCCTGCACCTGGCCATCCAGTCGCTGCGCAACGGCGAGAGCACGATGGCCGTCGCGGGCGGCGTCAACGTCATGGCCGTACCGGCCGCGTTCGTGGAGTTCAGCCGGCAGCGCGGGCTGTCCGCCGACGGCCGCTGCAAGGCCTTCGGCGCGGGCGCCGACGGCACCGGCTGGGCCGAGGGCGTCGGCGTGGTGCTCGTGGAGCGCCTCAGCGACGCCGTGCGCAACGGCCACGACGTCCTCGCGGTCGTCCGCGGCAGCGCCGTCAACCAGGACGGCGCGTCCAACGGCCTGACCGCGCCCAACGGCCCGGCGCAGCAGCGCGTGATCCGCCAGGCCCTGGCCTCCGCCGGGCTCACCGAGACCGACGTCGACGTGGTGGAGGCGCACGGCACGGGCACCGCGCTCGGTGACCCCATCGAGGCGCAGGCCCTGCTCGCGACGTACGGGCAGGACCGCTCCGAGGACGAGCCGCTGTGGCTGGGCTCCCTGAAGTCCAACATCGGCCACGCCCAGGCGGCTTCCGGCGTCGCCGGCGTGATCAAGATGGTGATGGCGATGCGGCACGGCGTGCTGCCGCGGACGCTGCACGCGGACGAGGCCACGCCGCACGTGGACTGGTCGGCGGGCACGGTGCGGCTGCTGACCGAGGCCGTCGACTGGCCGGAGCCGGGCCGCCCGCGCCGCGCGGGCATCTCCTCCTTCGGCGTCAGCGGCACCAACGCGCACACCATTATCGAGCAGGCCCCGGTGGCGGAGCCGGCCGCGGTCGCCCCGGTCGAGGTCGCCTCGGCGACCGTGCCGTGGCTGCTGTCCGGCAAGTCCGAGGCCGCGCTGCGGGCCCAGGCCGAGCGCCTGCTGTCCCTCACCGCCGACGGCGCGCCCGCCGAGCCGTCCCTCACCGACGTCGGCTTCTCGCTGGCCACCACCCGGGCCGCCCTGGAGCACCGCGCCGCCGTCGTCGGAGCCGACCGCGACCGGATCGCCGAGGGCCTGCGGGCCCTGGCCTCGGGAGCGCCCGCGCCCGGCGTCGTCCTCGGCCGCGCCGACACCGGCCAGGTCGGGTTCCTCTTCTCCGGGCAGGGCTCGCAGCGGCCCGGCATGGGGCGCGAGCTGTACGACGCGTTCCCGGCCTTCGCGGAGGCGTACGACGCGGTCTGCGCACACCTCGACCGGCACCTCGACCGGCCGCTGCGGGACGTGGCGTTCGGCGAGGACGGCGATGAGCTGAACCGCACCGCCTTCACCCAGCCCGCGCTGTTCGCCCACGAGGTCGCGATCCACCGCCTGCTGGAGTCCTGGGGCGTACGGCCGGACTACCTGGCCGGTCACTCCGTCGGCGAGATCGCGGCCGCCCACGTGGCCGGGGTCCTGTCGCTGGAGGACGCGGCCACGCTGGTGACGGCCCGCGCCCGGCTCATGCAGGCGCTGCCCGAGGGCGGGGCGATGGTCGCCGTCCAGGCCGGCGAGGACGAGGTCCTGCCGCACCTCACCGACCGGGTGAGCATCGCGGCGGTCAACGGGCCGCGGTCGGTGGTCGTCTCCGGCGCGGAGGACGCGGTCACCGCGATCGCCGAGGCCTTCGCCGGCCAGGGCCGCAAGACGTCCCGCCTGAAGGTCAGCCACGCGTTCCACTCGCCGCTGATGGACCCCATGCTGGAGGACTTCGCCCGCGTCGTCGGCGGCCTGCGCTTCGAGCAGCCGAGGATCCCGGTCGTCTCCAACGTGACCGGCGAGCTCGTCGACGCGTACACGGCCGCATACTGGGTGCGGCACGTCCGCGAGGCCGTGCGCTTCGCCGACGGCATCCGGACCCTGGACGACCTGGGCGTCACCACGTTCGTGGAGGTCGGCCCCGGCGGCGTGCTCAGCGGCATGGCCCAGGGCTGCCTGGACGGCGCGGTCACCGTGCCCTCCGTACGGGCCGGAAGCCCCGAGCCCGAGGCGGTCACCGCCGCCGTCGCGCAGCTCCACGTGCACGGCGTGCCCGTCGACTGGCCCGCGTTCTTCGCCGGCCGCGGCGCCCGCCGCGCGGACCTGCCCACGTACGCCTTCCAGCACCAGCGGTACTGGCTGGAGACCACCGCGCCCATCGCCGCCGTCGCGGCGAGCGACGCCGTGGAGGCGGGCTTCTGGGAGACGGTGGAGCGCGAGGACGCCCAGTCCCTCGCCGCGACCCTCGACCTGCCCGCCGAGCAGCTGGACGCGGTGCTGCCCCGGCTGTCCGCGTGGCGCCGGCAGCAGCGCCGGGAGTCCGCCGCGGAAGGCTGGACCTACCGTGCGGGCTGGAAGCCGCTCAGCGGCCTCCGGACGCACGAACTGCCCGGCACCTGGCTGTTCCTGGTCACCGAGGAGACCGAGTGGACCGCCGCCGTCGCCGACGGGCTCACCGCCCGCGGCGCCCGGCTGACCCCGGTCCTGGTCGACCCGGCCGCCGACCGCGGCACGCTGCTGCGGCAGCTCACCGAGGCGGCAGGCAGCAGCACACCGGTCGACGGCGTGCTCTCCCTGCTCGGCACCGACGAGCGGCCCCACCCCGCGCACCCGGCCCTCTCCGTCGGCACCGCCCTGACCCTCGCCCTCGTGCAGGCGCTGGGCGACGCCGGCATCGACGCCCCGCTGTGGGCGCTCACCAGGCAGGCGATGTCCACCGGCCGTTCGGACGCGGTGCCCAGCGCTGCCCAGAACGCCGTCTGGGGCCTCGGCCGCGTCGCCGCGCTGGAGTACGCGCAGCGCTGGGGCGGCCTGATCGACCTGCCGGAGACGATCGACGACCGGATCGCCGGGCGTCTCGCCGCGGTGCTCGGCCAGTCGGCCGAGGACCAGGTCGCCGTCCGCGCCCGCGGCGTGTTCGGCCGCAGGCTCTCCCACGCCCCCGCCCGCCGCAATGGCCGCGCCGGGCAGCGCTGGACGCCGCGCGGCACGGTGCTCATCACCGGCGGTACGGGTGCGCTGGGCGGGCACGTCGCCCGCTGGCTCGCCGGTGCCGGTGCCGAGCACCTGGTGCTGACCAGCCGCCGCGGCCTCGACGCCCCCGGCGCCGCCGAGCTGAAGAGCGAACTGGAGGAGCTGGGCGCCCGGGTGACGGTCGCGGCCTGCGACGTCGCCGACCGCGAGGCCCTGGCCGCGCTGCTCGCCCAGCACCCGGTGCACGCCGTCGTCCACACGGCGGGCGTGGACCACCTGGAGCCGCTGGACGGCATGACGCCGGGCTCCTTCGCCGACGTGCTCGCCGCGAAGGCCGCCGGCGCCCTGCACCTCCACGACCTGCTCGGCGATCAGGAGCTGGACGCCTTCGTCCTGTTCTCCTCCATCGCCGGCGTGTGGGGCAGCGGCTACCAGGCCGCCTACGCGGCCGCCAACGCCCTCCTCGACGGGCTCGCCGAACAGCGGCGCGCCCAGGGCCTGACCGCGACCGCCGTCGCCTGGGGCCCCTGGGCCGGCGGCGGCATGGCCGAGAGCGACGGCGCGGACGAACGCCTGCGCCGCCGCGGCCTGATCCCGATGCCCGCCGCGCTCGCCGTGGCCGGCCTCCGGCAGGCGCTGGACTCCGGCGAGCCGACCGCGACCGTGGCCGACATCGACTGGGAGCGCTTCCTGCCCCCGTTCACCGTCGGCCGCCCGAGCGCCCTGCTCGGCGACCTCCCGGAGGCCGGGCGGATCCTGACCGCCGGCAGCGGCACCGGTGGCGCGGACGGCGCGGCCGCCGCCTCGCCGCTGGCCGCCCGCCTCGCCGGGATGCCCGGGAGCGAGCAGCACGCGCTGCTGGTCGAGCTCGTCCGCACGCACGCGGCGGCCGTCCTCGGCCACAGCGGCGCCGGCGAGGTCGAGGCCGACCGGGCCTTCAAGGACCTGGGCTTCGACTCCCTGACCGCCGTCGAACTGCGCAACAAGCTCAACGCCGAGACCGGCCTCGCCCTGCCCCCCACGCTGGTCTTCGACTACCCCAACGCCCACGCCCTCGCCCGCCAGCTGCACACCGAGATCACCGGCAGCACCGCCGCGGCCGCACCGGAGACGGCCACCGCCGCCGCGGAGGACGACGACCCCATCGCGATCGTCGGCATGGCCTGCCGCTACCCCGGCGGGGTGCGCTCGCCCGAGGACCTGTGGCAGCTGGTGGTCTCCGGTGGCGACGCCGTCGGGGAGTTCCCGGCGGACCGCGGCTGGGACGTGGACGGCATCTACGACCCGGACCCGGACGCGTCCGGCAAGACGTACACACGCCACGGCGGATTCCTCTACGAGGCCGGGGAGTTCGACCCCGCGTTCTTCGGGATCAGCCCGCGTGAGGCCGTGGCGATGGACCCGCAGCAGCGCCTGCTGCTGGAGACCACCTGGGAGACGTTCGAGCGGGCCGGCATCGACGCGGACGCGGTGCGGGGCAGCCGCACCGGAGTCTTCGTCGGCTCCGGCTACCAGGACTACGCCGCCCAGGCGTTCAACGCCATCGACGACTCCGAGGGCTTCTTCGGCACCGGCAACTCGGCCAGCATCATGTCCGGCCGCATCGCCTACACCCTCGGCCTCGAAGGCCCGGCCGTCACCGTCGACACGGCGTGCTCGTCGTCGCTGGTGGCCCTCCACTGGGCGGTCCAGGCACTGCGCAACGGCGAGTGCTCCATGGCACTCGCGGGCGGCGTCATGGTGATGTCCACCCCGCGGGCCTTCGTGGAGTTCAGCCGGCAGCGCGGCCTGGCCGCCGACGGCCGCTGCAAGGCCTTCGGGGCAGGAGCCGACGGCACCGGCTGGGCCGAAGGCGTCGGCATGCTCCTGGTGGAGCGGCTCTCCGACGCCCGCCGCAACGGCCACCAGGTCCTCGCTGTCGTCCGCGGCAGCGCCGTCAACCAGGACGGCGCGTCCAACGGCCTGACCGCCCCGAACGGCCCGGCACAGCAGCGGGTCATCCGCCAGGCGCTCACCGCCGCCGGCCTCACCGCCGCCGACATCGACGCGGTGGAGGCGCACGGCACGGGCACCCGGCTCGGCGACCCGATCGAGGCACAGGCGCTGCTCGCCACGTACGGGCAGGAGCGTCCCGAGGGACAGCCGCTGTGGCTGGGCTCCCTGAAGTCCAACATCGGCCACGCCCAGGCCGCCGCGGGCGTCGGCGGGATCATCAAGATGGTCATGGCGATGCGCCACGGCCTGCTCCCGCGGACCCTGCACGTGGACGAGCCGACGCCGCACGTGGACTGGTCGGCCGGTGACGTACGGCTGCTGACCGAGGCCATGGACTGGCCGGAGTCGGACCACCCGCGCCGCGCTGCTGTGTCGTCGTTCGGTGTCAGCGGCACCAACGCCCACACGATCATCGAGCAGGCACCGCCGGCCCCGGCCGAGGAAATGGCCGAGGAGCCGGAAGCCGCCCCGGGCCTGCTGCCCTGGGTGCTCTCCGCCAAGACCAGCGCGGCACTGCGCGACCAGGCGCGACGGCTGCTGTCCTTCATGGACGACGGCATGTCACCCGCCGACGTCGGCTTCTCGCTGGCCACCACCCGCAGCACCCTGCGCCACAGGGCGGCGGTCATCGGCGAGACCTGTGACGACTTCCGGCGCGGACTGGGCTACCTGGCCGCCGGAATGCCGTCGCCCGGTGTCGTCCAGGGCCGGCCGGGGGGCAAGGCCGGGTTCCTGTTCTCCGGTCAGGGCTCGCAGCGCCTCGGGATGGGCCGTGAGCTGTACGAGGCGTTCCCCGTCTTCGCCGAGGCGTACGACGAGGTGTGCATGCGCCTGGACGAGCCTGTCGACGTCGAAGCCGAGACGCTTCACCAGACGGGATCCACGCAGCCCGCGCTCTTCGCCGTCGAGGTCGCGCTGTTCCGGCTCCTCGAATCCTGGGGCGTGCGGCCGGACTACGTGGCCGGTCACTCCGTCGGCGAGATCGCGGCCGCTCATGTGGCTGGGGTGTTGTCGCTGGAGGACGCGGCGAAGTTGGTGTCGGCGCGTGCCGCGCTGATGCAGGCGCTGCCCGCGGGCGGTGCGATGGTCGCCGTCCAGGCGACCGAGGACGAGGTGCTGCCGCACCTCACCGACGGAGCCGGGATCGCGGCGATCAACGGCCCCGAGTCGCTGGTGGTTTCCGGCGCCGAGGACGCCGTGCTGAAGATCGCCGAGGTCTTCAAGCAGGAGGGCCGCAAGACGTCCCGCCTGAAGGTCAGCCACGCGTTCCACTCGCCGCTGATGGACCCGATGCTGGAGGACTTCGCCGAGGTCGTCCGCGGTCTGACCTTCCACGAGCCGCGCATCCCGGTGGTCTCCAACCTCACCGGCCGTCTGGCCGAGACGTACACCCCCGAGTACTGGGTCCAGCACGTCCGCGAGGCCGTCCGTTTCGCGGATGGCGTCCGGACCCTGCATGACCTGGGTGTCACGACCTTCGTGGAGATCGGCCCCGGCGGTGTGCTGAGCGGCATGGCGCAGGGCTGCCTGGACGAGGCCGTCACCGTGCCCGTCCTGCGCGCCGACCGCCCCGAGCGGCAGGCCCTCGTCACGGCCCTGGCGCACCTGCACACGCACGGCGTCCCCGTGGACTGGAGCGCGTACTTCTCCGGTGCGCGCAAGACCGACCTGCCGACGTACGCGTTCCAGCACGAGCGGTACTGGGTGGACGCGCCGGAAGCCGCCGCCGCCTCCGCGGTGACGGACCCGGTCGACGCCGAGTTCTGGGAGACCGTGGAGCGCGAGGACCTCCAGGCCCTCGCCGGCACCCTCGACATCCGCGCGGAGGACACGTTCAGCGACGTCCTGCCGAGGCTGTCGTCGTGGCGCCGGCAGCGCAAGGAGCAGTCCGCCGTGGACGGCTGGCGCTACGGCATCACGTGGAAAGGGATCCCCGACCCCGGGGCACCGGCCGCCGACCGGAACGGTGTATGGCTGGTTCTGGTCAGCGCTGCTCAACTCGGCGACGACTGGGTCACCGCCTGCCTGAGCGGGCTGACCGGCCGCGGCCTGGCAGCGCTGCCCGTCCCGGTCGAGCCGGCCGCCGGCCGCAAGGACCTGGCGGCGCAGCTCGCCGGCGCGGCCGGTGACGAGAGCGTCGCGGGCGTCCTGTCCCTGCTCGCCGTCGACGGCTCGCCCTCCCCGGCGGCCCCCGCACTGACCAGCGGCGTCGCGCTGTCCGTCCTGCTCGTGCAGGCCCTGGGCGACGCGGGCGTCGACGCCCCGCTGTGGTGCGCGACCCGCACCGCGATGAGCGTGAGCACCGCCGACGCGGTGGCCGACCCCCACCAGTGCCTGGTCTGGGGCCTGGGCCGGGTGGCGGCGCTGGAGCACGCGCAGCGCTGGGGCGGTCTGATCGACCTGCCGGCGGCGGTCGACGACCGGGTCGCCGGGCGTCTCGCCGCGGTGCTCGGCCAGTCGGCCGAGGACCAGGTCGCGATCCGCGACCGCGGCGTGTTCGTGCGGCGCCTGTCCCGGATGCCCGCGGGCCGGACCGGCCGTACGTGGTCGCCGCGCGGCACGGTGCTGATCACGGGCGGTACGGGCGCGCTGGGCGGGCACGTCGCCCGCTGGCTGGCGGGCGCGGGTGCCGAGCACCTGGTGCTGACCAGCCGCCGCGGCCTCGACGCCCCCGGTGCCGGTGAGCTGAAGGCCGAACTGGAGGAGCTGGGCGCACGGGTGACGGTCGCGGCCTGCGACGTCGCCGACCGCGAGGCCCTGGCCGCGCTGCTCGCCGAGCACCCGGTGAACGCCGTCGTCCACACCGCCGGCACCGCCGAGGCGGGCATGCTCGCCGAGACGAACCTCGGCGACTTCGCGGCCACGGTCGCCGCCAAGGCCCTCGGGGCCGTACACCTCCACGACCTGCTGGGCGATCAGGAGCTGGACGCCTTCGTCCTCTTCTCCTCCATCTCCGGCGTGTGGGGCGGCGGCGGGCAGGCCGCGTACTCGGCCGCGAACGCCTTCCTCGACGGCCTGGCGCAGCACCGGCGCGACCGGGGCCTCGCAGCGACCGCGATCGCCTGGGGCCCGTGGGGCGAGGGCGGCATGGTCGCCGACGCCGGGGACGAGGAGCGGCTGCGGCAGCGCGGCCTGACGGTGCTGCGGCCCGACCGTGCCGTCTCCGCGCTGCACGGTGCGCTGAGCGACGGGGACGCGGCGGTCACCGTGGCGGACGTCGACTGGGAGCGGTTCGTCGTCCCGTTCACGCTCAGCAGGCCCAGCGTGCTGCTGAGCGAGCTGCCCGAGGTCAGGGACGCCCTGGCCGAGGAGCCCGCCGAGCCGTCCGCGGAACCGTCGGTGCTGAAGCAGAAGCTGTCCGCGCTGTCCGAGGGCGAACAGCAGCGCCTGCTCGTGGACACGGTGTGCGCCCACGCGGCGGCTGTTCTCGGCCACAGCGGATCCTCGGCGGTGGAACCGGACCTGGCGTTCCGCGACCTCGGCTTCGACTCCCTCACCGCGGTCGAGCTGCGCAACCTGCTCACCGCCGACACCGGCCTGACCCTGCCGGCGACGCTGGTCTTCGACCACCCGACGCCCGAGGCGATCGCCCGGTACCTGCGGAGCGAACTCGCGGGCGGGGCAGGGCCGGACGAGGTGTCGGTCTTCAGCGAACTCGACCGGCTGGAGTCGGTGCTCTCGACGGCCGCCTCCGCCGAGGAGACGGTCCGGGCAGGGGTGCGCAGGCGCCTGACGGAACTGCTGTCCCTGGTGAACTCCGCCGGGGACCAAGGGGCGGAATCCGCTGACGCACAGCGGCAGCTGGAGGACGCGACGATCGACGACATCTTCGATCTGATCGATCAAGATCTAGAAAATTCCTAGTTCTTGGCGCTCTACCTTTAACGACAGCCGAGGACGGATGGGGCGGATGAGCAGCAACGAAGACAGGCTTCTCGAGTATCTCAAGCGCGTCACCGGGGACCTTCGCCAGGTCCGCGAACGCCTTCGCGAGGTCGAGGAGAAGGACCAGGAACCCATCGCGATCGTCGGCATGGCGTGCCGGTATCCCGGCGGGGTGCGGTCGCCGGAGGACCTGTGGCAGCTGGTGGCCTCCGGTGGCGACGCGGTCGGGGAGTTCCCGGCCGACCGGGGCTGGGACGTGGACGACGTCTACGACCCGGACCCGGACGCGCAGGGAAAGACGTACGCGCGGCACGGCGGATTCCTTTACGAGGCGGGGGAGTTCGACCCCGGCTTCTTCGGGATCAGCCCGCGTGAGGCCGTCGCGATGGACCCTCAGCAGCGTCTGCTGCTGGAGACGACGTGGGAGACGTTCGAGCGGGCCGGCATCGACGCGGACGCGGTGCGGGGCAGCCGCACCGGAGTCTTCGTCGGCTCCGGCTACCAGGACTACGTCAACCTCCTGGTCGGGGTGGCCGGCGAGTCCGACGGCCACCTCGGGACCGGCAACTCCGCCAGCGTGATGTCCGGCCGCATCGCCTACACCTTCGGCCTGGAGGGCCCGGCCGTCACCGTCGACACGGCGTGCTCGTCGTCGCTGGTGGCGCTGCACTGGGCGATCCAGGCGCTGCGCGCCGGCGAGTGCTCGATGGCGCTGGCCGGCGGCGTGCAGGTGATGACCACGCCCACCGCGTTCGTGGAGTTCAGCCGCCAGCGCGGACTGGCCCCGGACGGGCGGTGCAAGCCGTTCGCCGCCGGTGCCGACGGCACCGGCTGGGCCGAGGGCGTCGGCATGCTCCTGGTGGAGCGCCTGTCCGACGCCCGCCGCAACGGGCACCAGGTCCTGGCCGTGGTGCGCGGCAGCGCCGTGAACCAGGACGGCGCGTCCAACGGCCTGACCGCCCCGAACGGCCCCGCGCAGCAGCGGGTCATCCGCCAGGCCCTGGCCTCGGCCGGGCTGTCCCCCGCCCAGGTCGACGCGGTGGAGGCGCACGGCACGGGCACGACGCTGGGCGACCCCATCGAGGCGCAGGCGCTGCTCGCGACCTACGGCCGGGAGCGGCCGGAGGGACGGCCGCTGTGGCTGGGCTCGCTGAAGTCCAACATCGGTCACTCGCAGGCCGCGGCCGGTGTCGGCGGGATCATCAAGATGGTCATGGCGATGCGCCATGGCGTCCTCCCGCAGACGCTGCACGTGGACGAGCCGACGCCGCACGTGGACTGGTCGGCCGGTGACGTACGGCTGCTGACCGAGGCCATCAACTGGCCGGAGTCGGACCACCCGCGCCGCGCTGCTGTGTCGTCGTTCGGTGTCAGCGGCACCAACGCCCACACCATCATCGAGCAGGCACCGGCTACCGACGAGGAGCCCGCGGGGGCTCCCGCCGCCGGCCCGCTCGCGTGGGTGCTCTCCGCCAAGAGCGACGCGGCGCTGCACGCCCAGGCGGCCCGGCTGCTGCCCTTCGTACGGGACGAGGCCCGGCCCGCGGACATCGGGCTGTCGCTGGCCACGACCCGGGCGGCGCTGCGCCACAGGGCCGCGGTCGTGGGGGAGACCCACGAGGAACTGCTCCTCGGGCTGGAGGACCTGGCCGCCGGGACCCCTTCGTCCCGTGTGCTGCTGGGACGCCCGGCCGGCGGCAAGACCGGCTTCCTGTTCTCCGGTCAGGGCTCGCAGCGCCTCGGCATGGGCCGTGAGCTGTACGAGGCCTACCCGGTCTTCGCCGAGGCCTACGACGAGGTGTGCGCCCGCCTGGACGCGCCCGTCGACGTCGATGCCGAGACGCTGCACCAGACCGGGTGCACCCAGCCCGCGCTCTTCGCCGTCGAGGTCGCGCTGTTCCGGCTCCTCGAATCCTGGGGAATCCGGCCGGACTTCGTCGTCGGCCATTCCGTGGGCGAGATCGCGGCCGCACACGTGGCCGGCGCCCTGTCGCTCGACGACGCGGCCAAGCTGGTGTCCGCGCGGGCCGCGCTGATGCAGGCCCTGCCGGCCGGCGGGGCGATGGTCGCCGTACAGGCCACCGAGGAGGAGGTGCTGCCGCACCTCACCGACGGAGTCAGCATCGCGGCGGTCAACGGCCCCTCGTCGGTGGTGATTTCCGGTGACGAGACGGCGGCTCTGGCGATCGCCGAGGCCTTCAAGGAGCAGGGCCGCAAGACGTCCCGCCTGAAGGTCAGCCACGCCTTCCACTCGCCGCTCATGGACCCGATGCTGGAGGACTTCGCGCAGGTCGTACGCGGCCTGTCCTTCCAGGAGCCGCAGCTGCCCGTCGTCTCCAACGTCACGGGCGAGCTCGTCGAGGCCTACACCGCCGAGTACTGGGCCCGGCACGTCCGCGAGGCCGTGCGCTTCGCCGACGGCGTGCGGACCCTCAGCGACCTGGGCGTCACGACCTTCGTCGAGATCGGCCCCGGCGGCGTCCTGAGCGGCATGGCGCAGGGCTGCGTGGACGGTGCCCTCACGGTGCCGCTGCTGCGCGCCGACCGCCCCGAGCGGCAGGCCCTCGTCACGGCCCTCGCCCAACTGCACACCCACGGCGTCCCCGTGGACTGGAGCGTCTTCTTCTCCGGAGCGCGGACGACCGACCTCCCGACGTACGCCTTCCAGCACGAGCGGTACTGGGTGGAGACGCCGGAGCACACCGCTGCCGGCGCGGCGGCGGACCCGGTGGACGCCGAGTTCTGGGAGACCGTGGAGCGCGAGGACCTCCAGGCCCTCGCCGAGACCCTGGACATCGGCGCCGACGACACGTTCAGCGACGTCCTGCCGAGGCTGTCGTCCTGGCGCCGGCAGCGCAAGGAGCAGTCCGCCGTCGACGACCGGCGCTACCGCGAGACGTGGAAGCGCCTGGGCGAGCTCGCCCCGGCCGGCCCCGGCGGCACCTGGCTGCTCGCCGTGCCGGAGAAGGAGAACGAGCAGATCGCCGCGGTCCGCGCCGCGCTCACCGCACGCGGCTGCGAGCTGACGACCCTGGTCGTCGGCGCGGCGAGCGACCGCGCCGGGCTGGCCGGGGAACTGGCCGGGCTCGGACCCGTCGACGGCGTGCTGTCCCTGCTCCTCACCGGCGACCCCGTGCTGCCCACCCTGCTGCTCGCCCAGGCCCTGGGCGACGCGGGCATCGAGGCCCCCCTGTGGTGCCTCACCTCCGGCGCGGTGGCCGTGAGCGGCTCCGACACCGTACGCAACGCGCGCCACACCCAGGTCTGGGGCCTGGGGCGGACCGCCGCCCTCGAACTGCCCCGGCGCTGGGGCGGCCTGATCGACCTGCCCGAGACCCTCGACGACCGCACCGCCGCACGCCTCGCCGAGGTGCTGGGGCAGGCGCGGACCGGCCGGTGGGAGGAGGACCAGCTCGCCGTGCGCGCCTCCGGCGTCCACGCCCGGCGGCTCGCCCACGCCCCGGCCCGCCCGGCCGGCCGCCACTGGCGGCCCCGCGGCACCGTCCTGATCACCGGCGGCACGGGCGCGCTGGGCGGCCACGTCGCCCGCTGGCTGGCGGGCAACGGCGCCGGGCACCTCGTCCTCGCCGGCCGCCGGGGCGAAGCCGCCCCCGGCGCCGCCGCACTGCGGGCCGAACTGGAGGCCCTCGGCGCCCGCGTCACCCTCGCTGCGTGCGACGTGGCCGACCGCGACGCCGTCGCGGCCCTGCTCGCCGAGCACACCTTCACCGCCGTCGTGCACACCGCCGGCGTCGCCGACGCCGGCATGCTGGACGACACCACCCCGGCCGCCTTCGCCGCCGCGCTCGCCGCGAAGGCCGGCGGCGCCGCACACCTGGACGAGCTGCTGGGCGATCAGGAGCTGGACGCCTTCGTCCTCTTCTCCTCCATCTCCGGCGTCTGGGGCAGCGGCGGCCAGGCCGCCTACGCGGCCGGCAACGCCTTCCTGGACGGCCTCGCGCGGCAGCGCCGCGACCGCGGCCTCACCGCGACCGCCGTCTCCTGGGGCCCCTGGGCCGGCGGAGGCATGGTCGAGGACGGCGACGACGAGGAGCGGCTGCGCCGCCGCGGGCTCCGCGCCATGGCGCCCGCATCGGCGATCACCGCCCTGCAACGCGCCCTCGACCGCGACGAGACCCTGCTGACCGTGGCCGACGTGGACTGGTCGCGCTTCATCGTGCCGTTCACCCTCGGCCGCCCCAGCCCGCTGCTCGGTGACCTCCCCGAGGTCCGCGCCACGCTCGCGGAGGAGGCCCCCGAGGCCGGCCGCGGCTCCGGCGAGCTCGCCGGGAGCCTGACCGGGCTGTCGCGCGACGACCGCGAACGCCTCCTCACCGACCTCGTGCGCACCCACGCCGCCGCAGTCCTCGGCCACCGCGGGGCAAGCGCGATCGAGGCCGACCGGCCCTTCCGGGATCTCGGGTTCGACTCCCTGACCGCCGTGGAGCTCCGCAACCGCCTCAACGACGCGACCGCTCTCGCCCTGCCCACGACCCTGGTCTTCGACCACCCCACGGCCGCCGACCTCGCCGCCCACCTCCTCGCCGAACTCACCGGCGGCGAGGACCCGCAGGCCACGGCCGCGGCCGCCGCCACGGTGCTGGACGAGCCCATCGCCATCGTCGGGATGGCCTGCCGCTACCCCGGCGGCGTGCGCTCGCCCGAGGACCTGTGGGAGCTGGTCGTCTCCGGCCGCGACGCGATCTCCCGGTTCCCCGGCAACCGCGGCTGGGACGTCGAGGCCCTCTACCACCCCGACCCCGACCACCCCGGCACCACCTACACCACCCACGGCGGATTCCTCCACGACGCCGACGAGTTCGACCCGGCCGTCTTCGGGATCAGCCCGCGCGAGGCCGTCGCGATGGACCCGCAGCAGCGCCTGCTGCTGGAGACCACGTGGGAGACCTTCGAACGCGCCGGGATCGCCCCCCACTCCGTGCGCGCCACCGGCACCGGCGTCTTCATCGGCTCCGGCTACCAGGACTACGCCGCACGCCTGCTCAAGGTGCCCGACGGCGTCGAGGGCTACCTTTCCACCGGCAACTCGGCCAGCGTGATCGCCGGCCGCCTCTCCTACGCCTTCGGCCTGCAAGGCCCCTCCGTCACCGTCGACACCGCGTGCTCGTCCTCGCTGACCGCCCTCCACCTCGCCGTGCAGGCGCTGCGCAACGGCGAGTGCTCGATGGCGCTGGCCGGCGGCGTGATGGTGATGGCCGGCCCGTCCGCGTTCACCATGTCGAGCAGGCAGCGCGCGCTGTCCGCCGACGGCCGCTGCAAGGCGTTCTCCTCGACCGCCGACGGCACCGGCTTCGCCGAGGGCGTCGGCCTGGTCCTGGTCGAGCGCCTGTCCGACGCGCGCCGCAACGGACACGAGGTCCTGGCCGTCGTGCGGGGCAGCGCGGTCAACCAGGACGGCGCCTCCAACGGCCTGACCGCCCCCAGCGGCAAGGCCCAGCAGCAGGTGATCCGGCAGGCCCTGGCCAACGCCCGGCTCGCCCCGGGCGAGGTCGACGCCGTGGAGGCCCACGGCACCGGCACCCGCCTCGGCGACCCCATCGAGGCCCAGGCACTGCTCGCCACGTACGGCAAGGAGCGCCCCGGGGACCGGCCGCTGTGGCTCGGCTCGCTGAAGTCCAACATCGGCCACGCCCAGGCGGCCGCGGGCGTCGGCGGCGTCATCAAGATGGTCATGGCCATGCGCCACGGCGTCCTGCCGCAGACCCTGCACGTCGAGGAGCCGACCCCGGACGTCGACTGGAACAGCGGCGCCGTGCGCCTGCTGACCGAGCAGACCGCCTGGCCCGAGCAGGGCAGGCCCCGGCGCGCCGCCGTCTCCTCGTTCGGTATGAGCGGCACCAACGTGCACACCATCATCGAGCAGGCCCCCGAGACTGCTCCCGCCGCCGAGGACGAGCAGACACCCGCCGTCCCGGACGCGGCCACCACCGCCCGGTCCGCGGACGTGGTCCCGTGGGCGCTGTCCGCGAAGACCACGCGCTCCCTGCGCGAGCAGGCCCGCCGGCTGCTGAACCACCTCGACCGCACCGAAGGGCTCTCCCTCCCCGGCGTCGGCCGCGCCCTCGTCACCACGCGGACCCAGCTGGAACAGCGGGCCGTGGTCGTCGGCCGCGACCGGCACGAGCTGCGGGCCGGACTCGCCGCGCTCGCCGACGGCGCACCCGCGGACCACGTGGTCCAGGGCACCACCACCGCCTCCGGCAAGGCCGTCCTCGTCTTCCCCGGCCACGGCTCGCAGTGGACGGAGATGGCCAAGGACCTGCTGGACGCCTCCCCGGTCTTCGCCGAGCAGGCCAAGGCCTGCGCCGAAGCCTTCGCCCCCTACCTCGACTGGCCGCTGCTCGACGTCCTGCGCGCCGAGCCGGGCGCGCCGGACATCGCCGGAGTGGAGGTCGCCCAGCCCGCGCTGTTCACGGTGATGGTCTCCCTGGCCGCCCTGTGGCGCTCCTACGGCGTCACGCCCGCCGCCGTCGTCGGCCACTCGCAGGGCGAGATCGCCGCCGCGTACGTCGCGGGGGCGCTGACCCTGGACGACGCGGCCCGGATCGTGGCCCTGCGCAGCCGCGTGCTGACCAAGCTCAAGGGCAAGGGCGCGATGCTGGCGGTCTCGATGCCCGCCGACCGGGCCCGCACGAGGCTGGAGAAGTACGGGGACCGGCTGTCGGTCGCCGCCGTCAACGGGCCCGCCGCCCTGACCGTCTCCGGCGAGCCCGGCGCGGTCGACGAACTCCTCGCGGAGCTCGAAGCCGAAGGCGTGCGCGTCCGCAAGGTCCGCGGCGCCAACGGCGCCGGGCACTCCGCCCAGGTCGAGAACCTGCGCGCCGAACTGCTGGAGCTGCTGGCCCCGGTCGCGCCGCGCGCGGCGGACGTCCCCTTCTACTCCACGGTCACCGGCACCGTGCAGGACACCGCCGCCCTGGACGCCGAGTACTGGTACCGCAACGCCCGCCGCACGGTGGAGTTCGAGCGGACCGTACGGACGCTGCTGGAGGACGGGCACGGGGTGTTCATCGAGTGCAGCCCGCACCCGTTGCTGGCCGGCGCCGTGCAGGAGATCGCGGAGGAGGCCGGTGCCGACGCCGTGACCGGTGCCTCGCTGCGCCGGGACCAGGGCGGCATGGACCGCTTCCTGCGCTCGGTGTCCGAACTGCACGTCAACGGCGTGCACGTCGACTGGACGGTCCCCTTCGCCGGGCACCCCGTAGAGCACGTGGACCTGCCGACGTACGCGTTCCAGCACCAGCGGTACTGGCTGGAGAGCGCCGACCAGGCGCCCGCGGGCGCCGACCCGGTCGAGGCCCGGTTCTGGGAGCTGGTGGAGAACACGGACCTGCCCGCGCTCACCGGTGAGCTCGGGGCGGACGACGCCGCCCTCATCGGCCCCGCGCTGCCCGTCCTGTCCGCGTGGCGCCGGCGCAGCCGCGAGAAGTCCACGGTGGACGCCTGGCGCTACCGCGTCTCCTTCCGGCAGCTCACCGACCACCCGGCACCCGACCTCGACGGCCTGTGGCTCGCCGTCCTCCCCGCCGGCCTGGCGGACGAGGAATGGGCACCCTGCGTCGTCGGCGTGCTCGGCGCCCACGGCGCCAAGGTGCGGGTCGTCGAACTCCCCGTCGACTGCGACCGGGCGGACGCCGCGAACCGGCTCGCCGAGGAGCTCGGCACCGAAGAGCCCGCCGGAGTCCTCTCGATGCTCGGCCTCGCGCCCGGCGTCCACCCGGCCCACCCGACGCTCTCCGCGAGCCTCGGCGCGACCGTGACCCTGCTCCAGGCGCTGGGCGACCTGGACGTCCAGGCACCGCTGTGGTGCGCGACCCGCGGCGCCGTGTCCACCGGCGCGTCCGACCCGCTGCGCGACGCGGGCCAGGCACAGCTGTGGGGCCTGGGCATCGTCGCCGCACTGGAACTGCCCCGGCGCTGGGGCGGTCTGATCGACCTGCCCGAGGCGCTGGACGAGCACGCCCTGCGCCGCCTGGCCGGAGCGCTGGCCCAGCACGACGAGGACCAGCTGGCCGTACGCGCCGACGGCGTCTTCGGCCGCCGCATGGTCCGGGCCCGGCCCGCCGACGCCGAACCCGCCACGCCGTGGCAGCCCCGCGGCACCGTCCTCGTCACCGGAGGGACCGGCGGCGTGGGCCGCCACCTCGCCCGCTGGCTGGCCGGCGCCGGAGCCCAGCACCTGGTGCTGACCAGCAGGAGCGGGCCTGACGCCCCCGGCGCGCGGGAACTGCACGCCGAGCTGACCGCACTGGGCGCCGAAGTCACCATCGCCGCCTGCGACATCGCCGACCGTGACGCCGTCGCGCGGCTCCTGGCGGGCATCGAGACCCGGCACCCGCTCACCGCGGTGCTGCACGCCGCCGGCACCGCGCGGTCGTCCGTGCTCACCCACGCCGGCCTCGACGAGTTCGCCGAGGCCGCGGCCTCCAAGGTCACCGGCGCCGTCCACCTGGACGAGCTGCTCGACGGCCGGGAGCTGGACGCCTTCGTCCTCTTCGCCTCCGGCGCCGGCGTCTGGGGCAGCGGCGGGCAGGCCTCGTACGCCGCCGCCAACGCCTTCCTCGACGCCCTGGCCCTGCGCCGGCGGGCCCGCGGCCTGACCGCGACGTCCCTCGCCTGGGGCGGCTGGGCCGGCGGCGGCATGGTCGACGACGCGGTCCAGGAGCGCGGCGAGAAGCGGGGCCTCGGCTTCATGGCCCCCGAACTCGCCATCTCCGCCCTGCACCAGGCCGTCGAGCACGACGAGTCGGCCCTGACCGTCGCCCCGATCGACTGGGAGAAGTTCCTGCCCGCCTTCACCGTGGGACGGCCCAGCCCGCTGCTGGCCGACCTGCCGGACGTCCAGCGGCTCCTGGAGGCCGAACAGGCCGCCGACGAGGAGACCGGCGCCGAAGCGGGCCTGGCGGCCGAACTCGCCGGGCTCGCCCCGGCCGAGCAGGAGGAGCGGCTGCTGGAGCACATCCGCTCCCAGAGCGCCGTGGTCCTCGGCCACGCCTCGGCCGGGGACGTCCAGCCCACCGCGCAGTTCCTGGAGCTGGGCTTCGACTCGCTCACCGCGATCGACCTGCGCCGGCGCCTGTCGGCCGCGACCGGCCTCAAGCTGCCCGCCGGACTCGCCTTCGACCACCCCACGCCCGCCAAGCTCGCCAAGCACCTGCTGGCACAGCTCGGCAGCGCCGGCCGCGGCGCCGAGCAGGAGCGGCCCGCCGACATGCTGGTGCAGCTCTACCAGCACGCCGGCGAGAACGGGAAGGCCGCCGAGGCCATGGGGATGCTGATGGAGGCGGCCCGCTTCCGGCCCTCCTTCGAGCGGCCGGAGGAACTGGCCCAGCGGCCCGAACCGGTCCGGTTCTCGCAAGGCGACCTGCCCTTCGCCCTGATGTGCTTCTCGCCGTACGTCGTACCGGCCGGGGCGCACCAGTACGCGCGCTTCGCCGCGCCCTTCCGCGACCGGGTGGACATGTGGGCGCTGACCCACCCCGGCTACGAACAGGGCGAACCCGTCCCGTCCGACGTGGAGGCCGTCCTCGGCCTGCACGCGCAGACCGTACGGGAGTGCGCCGGCGGCAAGCCCGTCGTCCTGCTCGGCTACTCCTCGGGCGGCTGGATCGCCCACGGCGTGGCGGCCCGCCTGGAGGCCATGGGCGAGAAGCCCGCGGCCGTGATCATGGTCGACAGCTTCAGCCGTGAGATCCCCTTCGACCACCAGGTGCTCAACGCCATGGCCCAAGCGCAGTCGCAGCGCCTGGACTTCATGAAGTCCGGCGGCGAACAGCTCACCGCGATGGGCCGCTACATGCACCTGTTCGACAACTGGGCCGCGCCGGAGATCGCCGCGCCGACCCTGCTCGTCCGCGCGAGCGAGCCCATGCTGGCCGGCGCCGCGGACGGCGACGGGCGCGCGGCACCGCCCGAGCACGTGGACACGACCGTAGAAGTGGCCGGAAACCACTACTCGATGATGGAGGACCACGCAGGCACCACCGCGGCGGCGGTGGAGACCTGGCTGGCCGACGTCGTCACACGTCCCTCCGGCCCCGCCGTCCCTCCGGACGCAACGACCGCATGACAGGCCCCGGCCCCTGCGAGGCGGCCGGACGAGACAGAGCAAATGTGGGAGAGAGACATGACGAAGTCCCTGTATGAGATCGGCGAGACCCCGCCGCTCGGCGAGGTCCCCCGGCAGATGTACGCCTCGGTGATCCGGCAGGACCGCTTCGGCGAGCCGAAGCAGGCGTTCCGCACCGAGGTCGTCGACACCCCCGCGCTCGGCCGGGGCCAGGTGCTGGTCTACGTGATGGCCGCGGGCATCAACTACAACAACGTGTGGGCCTCGCTGGGCACGCCCGTCGACGTCATCGGCATGCGGCAGCGGCAGGGTCAGCCGGAGGACTTCCACATCGGCGGCTCGGAGGGCTCGGGCGTGGTGTGGGCGGTCGGCGAAGGCGTCCGCAACGTCAAGGTGGGCGACCACGTGCTGCTCACCAGCGGCCAGTGGGACGAGGCCGCCGAGGACATCCGGATGGGCACCCACTCCATGGTCTCCGACAGCTTCCAGGCCTGGGGCTACGAGACCAACTACGGCTCGTTCGCGCAGTTCTGCCGCGTCGAGGAGTACCAGTGCCACCCCAAGCCCGCCGACCTGTCGTGGGAGAAGGCCGCGGCCTTCCTGCTCACCGGGCCCACCGCCTACCGGCAGCTGTTCGGCTGGCCGGGCAACGACGTCCGCCCCGGCGACCCCGTCCTGATCTGGGGCGGCGCGGGCGGCCTCGGCTCGATGGCCATCCAGCTCGTCAAGATGGCCGGCGGCGTGCCGATCGCGGTGGTCTCCGACCAGGACCGCGCCGACTACTGCCGGAGCCTCGGGGCCGCGGGCACCATCAACCGCCGCGACTTCGACCACTGGGGCCGCCTGCCCGACACCGGCGACGCCGAGGCCTCGGCGCGGTTCCTGCGCGGCGCGCGCGGGGTCGGCAAGAAGATCTGGGAGATCCTCGGCGAGCGCAAGTCCCCGCGGATCGTGCTGGAGCACAGCGGCCAGGACACCCTGCCGACGTCGATGTACCTGTGCGACAACGGCGGCATGGTGGTGATCTGCGGCGGCACCTCCGGCTACAACGGCGACGTCGACCTGCGGCACCTGTGGATGCGCTCCAAGCGACTCCAGGGCTCGCACTACGCCAACGGCCGCGAGTGCCGCGAGGTCATCAACCTCGTCGGCGCCGGCCTGCTCGACCCCTGCCTGTCCGCCTGCGAGGGCTTCGAGGAGATCGGGCACATGCACCAGCTGATGCACGACAACGTGCACCCCTCCGGGAACATGGCCGTCCTCGTGAACGCGCAGCGGCGCGACGAGACGACGCTCGCCCTCCCCACCGCCTGACCGTTCCCCTCGCCTGACCCGCCCGCCGCAGGCGCACTCCCTCCCCCTCCGATTCAGTTAAGCGCAAGGAGAGCCATGTCCGAGACCACCGCCGCCGGCGCGCCCGCCGTCCCCAAGGCCCGCAGCTGCCCGTTCCTCCCGCCGGACGGCCTCGCCGGCATCCGGGAGGAGGCCCCGGTCACCCGGGCCACCTTCACCAGCGGCCAGGAAGCGTGGCTGGTGACCGGCTACGAGCAGGTGCGCGCCGTGCTGCGCGACCCGTCGTTCAGCGTCAACGTGCCCCACGCGCTGCACACCCAGGACGGCCTCGTCACCCAGAAGCCCGGCCGCGGCAGCCTGCTGTGGCAGGACGCCCCCGAGCACACCGACGACCGCAGGCTGCTCGCCAAGGAGTTCACCGTCCGGCGCATGCAGGCGCTCCGGCCGAACATCCAGCGCATCGTCGACGAGCACCTCGACGCCATCGAGGCCCAGGGCGGCCCGGTCGACTTCGTGAAGGCCTTCGCCAACCCGGTGCCGTCCATGGTGATCTCCGACCTCTTCGGCGTCCCCGTCGAGCGGCGCGAGGAGTTCCAGGACATCGCCGAGGCCATGATGCGCGTCGACCAGGACGTCGCCGCCACCGAGGCCGCCGGCATGCGCCTGGGCGGGCTGCTCTACCAGCTCGTCCAGGAGCGCAAGGCCAACCCCGGCGACGACCTGATCTCGGCGCTGATCACCACCGAGGACCCCGGCGGGGTCATCGACGACATGTTCCTCATGAACGCGGCCGGCACCCTGCTGATCGCGGCCCACGACACCACCGCCTGCATGATCGGCCTCGGCACGGCGCTGCTGCTCGACCGGCCCGACCAGCTGGCCCTGCTCCGCGAGGACCCCTCGCTCGTCGGCAACGCCGTCGAGGAGCTGCTGCGCTACCTCACCATCGGCCAGTTCGGCAGCGAGCGCGTCGCCACGCAGGACGTGGAGTTCAGCGGCGTGCGCATCGCCAAGGGCGAGCAGGTCGTCACGCACGTCCTGGCGGCCGACTTCGACCCCGCCTTCGTGGAGGACCCGGAGCGCTTCGACATCACCCGCCGCCCCGCACCGCACCTGGCCTTCGGCTTCGGCGCGCACCAGTGCATAGGTCAGCAGCTCGCCCGGATCGAGCTCCAGATCGTCTTCGGGACCCTCTTCAAGCGCTTCCCGACCCTGCGCCTGGCCAAGCCGGTGGAGGAGCTCCGGTTCCGGGACGACATGGTCTTCTACGGAGTGCACGAGCTGCCCGTCACCTGGTAGCCGCCGGCCACGGTGAAACCCCCCCACAGATGAGCAGCGCCCGCGTCCGCGGGTGCTGCTCATCGCATTTTTGCTGCTTATAGCATTCTGGTGCGCCGGTTTGTGCTGGAGGCCACTGAGTCCTAAGTGAACAACTAGGGGTTGCCCTACAACAGGACCCATAGCCTCCGGACATGGAGATTCCGCATTCCGGTTACCGCGCGGCAACCCTGCTCGCGGCGGCTGCCGCGGCCCTGGCGCTGACCGCTCCCGCAGCCCTCGCCGCACCGCTCCGGCCCACTGCGCCGGCCTCCCCGTCGGCCGGGCAACAGGCGTCCGAGCAGCGGGCGTCCGAGCACGCCGTGCCCTTCACCGAGGCCGCCGTCACGGACCACGGCGACGGTTCGTACACCGTGTCCTGGCACGCGCCCGGCGTCCGGTCGGTGACCGTGTACGCCGGCGGCCGCCAGGTCGCCCGGGGCGGCGCGCGGGAGACCGTGACCGTACGCGGCCTGCCGGCGGCCGACCGCCAGTGGTTCCGCCTCGCCCCCGACCGGGGAGAGCCGCTGACGCTGGCGGACCGTTCGCTGCACCTGGCGAGCGCCCCCAACTTCCGGGACGCGGGCGGCTACCGCACCGCCGACGGACGGTGGGTGCGCATGGGCGTGCTCTACCGCACGAGCGAGCTGTCGAAGCTGACCGACGCCGACGTCGCCAAGCTCCGCCGCCTGGGCATCCGCACCGACTACGACCTGCGCTCGCCGGGGGAGCGGGCGAAGGCGCCGGACCGCATCCCGGAGGGCACCCGCTACGTGGTCGCCGACGTCAACGGCGGGGACGTGACCGAGGTGCCCACGACCCCGGAGCAGGCCGTCGAGCTGATGACCGCCGGCGGCCGTGCGTACGTCTCCTTGGAGTCGGCGCGCACCGCCTACGGCGCCCTCTTCCGCGACGCGGCCGATCCGGGCGCGCAGGCGCTGATGTACCACTGCAACGCCGGCAAGGACCGTACCGGCTGGGCGAGCGCGGCCCTGCTGACCGCGCTCGGCGTCGACCGCGAGACCGTCATGCGCGACTACCTCGCCACCAACGAATACCGGGCGAAGGAGGTCGCGGCGATCCTCGCCCCGCTGTCGCCCCACGACGCGGCCGTCCTGCGGCCCGTGCTCGAAGCGCGCCCCGAATTCCTCAATGCCTCCTTCACCGAAGTGGAGGACCGGTACGGCACCTTCGGCGATTACCTGAGAAAGGGGCTGGGTCTGGACGACCGGGTGCTGACCGGACTGCGCAACGCCCTGCTGACGGACTGAAATATGTCAACCGCAGCCGTTCCCGTAACCCTTGCCGCTGCCATTCCGGCAGCCATTCCCTTATCCGATTCCTTACCGACTCCTTGCCGATTCATTACAGCACTGCCGATCGCTTGAAAGGCACGACATGACCGAGACCGAAATCCGCCCCACCGGATCACCGGCCCCGTCCTTCCCGCAGGACCGAACCTGCCCGTACCAGCCGCCGCAGGCCTACACGGACTGGCGCGGCGAGCGCCCGCTGACTCAGGTCACGCTGTTCGACGGCCGGCCCGCGTGGATGGTGACCGGGCACGCCGAGGGGCGGGCGATGCTCGTCGACCCACGGCTGTCCGCGGACTGGGGCCACCCGGTCTTCCCCGTCGTCGTCCAGCGCACCGAAGGGCGCGGAGGGCTGTCGTTCCCGCTGATCGGCGTCGACGACCCCGTGCACGCGCGGCAGCGGCGCATGCTGATCCCCAGCTTCGGCGTCAAGCGCATGAACGCCATCCGGCCCATGGTCCAGGAGCTCGTGGACCAGCTGCTGGACGACATGCTGGCCAAGGGGCCGACCGCGGACCTGGTGTCGGCCTTCGCCCTGCCCGTGCCCTCGATGGCGATCTGCGAGCTGCTCGGCGTCCCGTACGCCGACCACGACTTCTTCGAGGAGCGCTCCCGCAACTTCGTGGGCGCCAAGACGACGGCGGAGGCCGACGCGGCCTTCGGCGAGCTCTACGGCTACCTGCACGGCCTGGTCGGGAAGAAGCAGGCCGAGCCCGGGGACGGCCTCCTCGACGAGCTGATCGCACGTCAGCTGGAGGAGGGCGAGCTGGACCACAACGAGGTGGTCATGATCGCGCTGGTCCTGCTGCTGGCCGGCCACGAGACCACCGTCAACGCGATCTCCCTCGGAGCCCTCACGCTCCTCCAGCACCCCGACCAGCTCGAGGTGCTGCGCCGCGACCCCGAGGCCGTCACCGGGGCGGTCGAGGAGCTGCTGCGCTTCACCTCCGTCTCCGACTACATGGTCCGGATGGCGAAGGAGGACATCGAGCTCGGCGGCGAGACCATCAAGGCCGGGGACGCGGTGCTGATCTCCATCTCGCTGATGAACCGTGACGGCAAGGCCTACGAGGACCCCGACACGTTCGACGTCCGGCGCAAGGCCCGGCACCACGTCGGATTCGGCCACGGCATCCACCAGTGCCTCGGTCAGAACCTCGCGCGCATCGAGATCGAGATCGCCCTCGGCTCGCTCATCGCCCGCATCCCCGGCCTGCGGCTGGCCGTGCCCGTGGACCAGGTGCCCATCAAGGCCGGCCACGACGCCCAGGGCCCGGTCGAGCTCCCGGTCACCTGGTGAGCGCCCGGGTGGAAGGGACGGAAGCGAGGGAAGGACACCGCGCCGTGCGCATCACCATCGACCGCGACCGGTGCATCGGCTCGGGCCAGTGCGCCATGACCGCGCCCGGCGTCTTCACGCAGGACGACGAGGCGCTGGTCGCCCTGGTGCCGGGGTACGAGGACGGAACGGGCGACCCGCGCCTCCTCGACGTCCCGATGGCCTGCCCGGTCCAGGCGATCGAGATCTCCGAGGGCTGAGCGGCACCGGCCGGGAGGCCCGGGGCCCGCGACCGCGCGAGCGGCCGCGGGCCCCGCAGCCGTCGTCGGGGTCCGGTCTCCGCTTCGGGTCTGGTCTCCGCGGCGCTCCCGTGCGACAGTGTGTGCCAGTGATTTATTACCGGCGCGTGACAGCCGGGTAAGCACTTGTTCATGGAAGGCGAAATAGCGCCCCGGGTGTGGCGTGAACGCACCGGAGAAGCTGGCGCGACTCCGACCGTACCGAACCCCTGCGGAAGCCGGCTTCGGGTACCGAACTTTTTCCGCGGAGCCGCAGTCTTAAGCCCGCGCCGCCGGGCTGTCGTTGACCGCCGGTCCGGCATCTCACTAGCCTCCCAATTGATTTCACCCTCCATGAACTTTCCTGAAGGGGATCCATCCCTTGTTGAATGCAGCACCTGCGGCGCCGGGCCTGTGCATGGCAAGTCTCGATAAGAGCCTGACCATCCAGCAGGCGAATCAGGAGTTCTTCCGCCAGTTCAACGGCTCGTCCGAGGAAATATGCGGTCGCAGCTTTCGTGACGTCGTGCACCCGAGTGTTCAGCAGCCGCTGATGCGCCAGTTCTCCCACTTGCTCGAAGGAAAGCACCAGCGCTTCGTCACCCCCGTCATCGCCGTGGGGCCCGGCGAGGAATCCGCCTTCACCGTCCCCCTCACCGCGGTCGCGGTGCGCGGCGGACTGCCCGACACGACAGCGATCCTGGTCATGATGCCCACGGCCCGGGACGCCGAGGGGACGCGCGTGGTGACCAACCGCAAGAAGATCCTTTCCGCGATGGACGCGCGCATCCTCGAAGGGATCGCCGCCGGTGTCTCCACCGTCCCCCTGGCCTCGCGCCTCTACCTGAGCCGGCAGGGCGTCGAGTACCACGTGACCTGCCTGCTGCGGAAGCTGAAGGTGCCCAACCGCGCCGCGCTGGTCTCCCGCGCCTACTCCATGGGCGTACTCAAGGTCGGCACCTGGCCGCCGGAGGTCGTGGACGACTTCGTGAAGTGAGCTGAGCCCCTGGGCAGGCTCCCGGGACGCCGGGGGTGCCGGGGACACCAGGGGCGCCAGTTTGCGCCAGTGGTGACAATTCGGCCATAAGATTCCTGTTCTGACTCAAAGACAGGTGGAAATGTTCACTTCCGTTTCCTACTGTCGTGTTGACTGGATCTTGCTGGCCGGCCCCCTCCCCAGGGCCGGCCGCCGACGCGCCGGCAGTCCCCCGAGGTCGCGTCAGGCTTCGTGAAAGGAACCGTGTGACGGTCATCCCCGAGACACGTCATGAGTCTTCCCGGACCCTGGTCGGCCGCTCCGCCGAACTGAACAGCGTGCTGCGGCAGGCGGGCCGGGCCCGTGCCGGAACCGCACAGGCGATGCTCGTCCGGGGCCCGGCCGGCATCGGCAGGAGCAGCCTGCTGACCGCCGCCGCCGTCCACCTGCGCGCCGACGGCTTCACCGTCCGCACCCTGACCGGCAGCACGGCACCGGCCCTCGGCGCCGGCGAACCGGCCGGCCCCGCCGGGCCCGTGGCCGCGGACCCCGCGGTACCGCCGCCCGATGACCCGTACGCGGACCGCCGCCGCTTCCACGCCCACCTCGCCCGGCGCCTGGCCGCGGGCCCGCTCGCCCTCGTCGTCGACGACGCCCAGGGCTGCGACGAAGCAACCCTGCGCCGCCTCGACTTCGCCCTGCGCCGCCTCGCCGGGCAGCCCCTCCTCGTGCTCCTCGCCCAGCGCACGGAGAGCGACGGCCCCGGCACCGCCGTCCTCGCCGAGCTGCTGGCCCAGGACCGCTGTACGCTCCTGGAACTGGGCCCGATGAGCGAGACCGGCACCGGCCGGATGATCGACCGCGCGCTGGGCGGGCCCGTCGACCCGCTCTTCGCACGGCGCTGCGCGGAGCTCTGCGGCGGCAACCCGCACCTCCTCGGGCGGCTCCTCGCGGGGCTGCGCACCGCCGGGATCCGCCCCGACCGCAGCGGCCTGCGCCGGCTGCGCTCGGTCTACGGAGGCATCCTCGCCTCCCTGATACCCGACTTCCTGGCCGTCCAGCCCGGCCCCGTCCGCCAGGTGGCCACGGCCCTGGCCGTCCTCGGCCGCGCCGACCCCGACCTGCTGGGCGCGCTGGCGGGCATACCGGCCCGGCGCGCCGAGACCGCCCTGGCCGTGCTGCGCCGGTTCGAGGCCGCCACCCCCGGAACGCGCGGCGCGGTGATGCGCGACCCCGTCCGCCGGGCCGTCCTCGCCGGCCTGCCCGCCGGCGCCGTGCGCGAACTGCGGACCCGCGCCGCCAGGCTCCTCAACGACGCAGGCCGGCCGGCCGCCGACGTCGTCGCCCAGCTCCTGTTCCTGGACCGCATCGACGAACCCTGGATGCTCGCCGTCCTCCGCGACGCCATCGCCGCGACACCCGGCCGGGCCGCCGGCCCGGACGTGGTCGGCTGCCTGCGCCGCGCCCTGACGGCACGGCTCACCGCCGCCGAACGCAAGGACGTCCACCGCGAACTGGCCAGGGCCTGCGCCCCCACCGCTCCGGCCGCCGCCCTGTGGCACCTCCACAAGGCCCTCGCCGCGACCGAAGACGCCCGGGAGAAGGCCTCCATCGCCATGGACTACGGCCTCTCCGCCGCCGGCACCCGCCAGGCGACCGAGGCCGTGCGCACCCTCGGCAGCGTCCTCGACGACTTCGACGCCGGCCCGGGCGCCGACCCCGGGCCCGCCGACCGCGAACTGCGCACCACCATCGCCTCGGCCCTCCTGGTCACCGCCGTCAACGACACGACGGCCATGTCCGTCGCCCGCGAACGGGCCCTCACCTGGACCCTGCCCCGCGGCGACAGCCCCGCCGAACGCCAGCTGCTCGCCGCCATGAGTGTCATGACGTGCCTGGACGGCAGACCGGCCGCGGAAGCGGCCGCCCTCGCCCGCAAGGCCTTACGCGTCGAAGAGGCCGCCCCCGCGGGCTGGTGGGTCCTCGGGCCCTCCACCGTCCTCAGCCAGGCCGACGCCGTCGACGAGGCCCTCGCCGGCCTGGAGCGCTCCTGCGCCGGCGGCCCCGCGCGCCAGGCCGCCCGCGTGCGCGTCCCCGCGCTGGCCGGCCGCTCCCTCATCCTCCACAACGCCGGCGACATCGCCGGCGCCCTGCGGCAGGCCCGGGCCTCGCTCGCCCTCGCCGAGCGGTCCGGGCCGGGCGACCCCGCGCCCCTCGCGCACATCGCCCTGGGCAGCGCCCTGCTCTCCGCCGGCCGCACCGCCGAGGCCGCCCTCGTCCTGGACCGCCTCGTGCGCACCGACGCCGCGCTCGAACGCCGCCTCTACGAATGGCACCACTACCTCTACGTCCGGGGCCGGGCCCTGCGCGAACACGGCGACCTGGAAGGCGCCCTGGCCGTGTGGCGCAGGTGCGGCCGCAGCCTGGCGGAGGCCGGGGTCGCCAACCCGCTCCTGGCTCCCTGGTGGCTGCCCGCCGTCAGCACCCTCGCCCGCTTCGGCCGGACCGCCGAGGCCGCCGCGATCGTCGAAGAGGTCCAGCCGAACCTGCGGCGCTGGGGCACCCCCCGGGCCCTGGGCCTGGGCATGCTCGCCGCCTCCTGCGTCGCCGACGGCCGGGCCCGGCTGCGGCTGCTCAACGACTCCGTGGACGTCCTCGCCTCCTCCCCGGCCCGCCTGGAACTGGCCAAGGCCGAATACCAGCTCGGCCACGAACTGCTGCTCCACGGCGACGCCGACGGCGCCCGCCGCCACCTGCGCCGCGTCATCGAACGGGCCACCCACTGCGGCTACCACCTGCTGGCCGCCACCGCGCGCCGGCTGCTGGTCCACGCGGGCGGGCGGATGCCGCAACTCGCCACCAGCGCCCTCGACTCCCTCACCGGCAGCGAGCGCCGCGTGGCCGCCCTGGCCCGCGACGGCGTCAGCAACAAGAAGATCGCCGAGACCCTGTTCATCACCACGCGCACCGTCGAGATGCACCTCACCAACGTCTACCGCAAGCTCGACGTGCGGGGCCGCTCCGAGCTCCCCGGCGGCCTGCGCCCCTCCGGACTGCTGGCGACGGGCCGGTGACGGAGACGACGGCCATGCCACCGACCAGCACCCCCCTGCCCGGCCCCCGCCCGGGCGGCGACGCCCCCGGCGGGCCCTCGCCGCTCGCCGGGCGCGAACAAGAAGAGGCCCTGCTCACCGCGGCCCTCCTGAACCTGCGCCGGGGCCTGCCCGCCGTCGCCGACGTGCACGGCCCGCCCGGCACCGGCCGCAGCGCCCTGCTGGACCGTACGGCCGTCCTGGCCGCGCGGGCAGGCGTACGGGTCGCCGCCGCCCAAGCCTGCCCGGAGGAGGCCGGCCGCCCGCACAGCCTCGCCGCCCGGCTCTACGGCGCCCTGGCGCGCAGCGGCCACGCCGCGGCCCCGCCGCCCCACCGGGAACCACGGGACCTGGAACGGGCCGCCCTGTGCCGGGTCTTCCTCGCCGCCGCCCGCACCGAGCCGCTGCTCGTCGCCGTCGACGACGTCCAGTGGGCCGACCAGGCGTCCCTGCGCTGGCTGCAAGCCCTCGGCCGCCGCCTCGGCGGAACCTCCCTGATGCTGCTCACCGCACGCAGCGACGCCGCCCCCGCGGAGCCGGGCGAGCGCATCGCCCCCTGCCCGCTGGACGGCGAAGACACCGTCGCCCGGCATACCCTCACCCTCGGCCCGCTGCCCGACCAGGCCGTCGGCCGGCTCCTCGCCCAGGCCTGGTCCGCCCCGGCCGACCCCGCCTTCCAGGAGGCCGCGACGCGGGCCGCCGACGGCAACCCCGCCCTGCTGCGCTCCGTCATCAGCCGGTTCGCCCGCCACGGATGGTCTCCCACCGGCGAGCACCTGCCCCGCCTCGCCGACTGCGTCGCGGAAGCCGTACGCCACCGCACCCGCCGCACCCTCACCGCGCTGCCCGAGGAGCTCCACACCATCCTGCGCGTCATCGCGGCTGCCGGCCCCGACTGCACCCCCGCCATGGTCACCGCACTCGCCGGGGCACACACACCCCGCGCCCTCGCCCGCCTCTCCGGAACCGGCCTGCTCCGCCCCGGCGACCGGCCCGCCTTCCGGCACCCGGCCGCGGCCGACACCGTCCTGGCCGCCCTGAGCGTCCAGAGCCGCGAGGAACTCCACGCCGACGTCGCCGCATGGGCCTACCGGACCGCCGCCCCCGACAGCGCCGTCGCCCGCATGCTGCTGAGCGCCCGGCCCACCGGCGCCGCCTGGGCCGTCGGCCTCCTGCGCGGCGAGGCCGCCCTCCACCGCGCCGCCGGCCGGCCGGCCGACGCCGCCCGGCTGCTCCGGCGCGCCCTGCGCGAACCCGTGCCGCCCGCCCAGCGCGTCCAGCTGCTGACCGAACTCGCGGCCGCCGTCCTGCCCACCGACCCCGAGACGGCCGACCGGCACCTGCGCCAGGCCCTGCTCGCCCCCGCCGGCACCACCGCCGGACCCGCCTGGGTCGACGCCGCCGAACTCCTCGTCGCCCGCGGCGACATGGCCGCCGCCCAGCCGCTCATCGCCCGCGCCGCCGGACGCGCCGCACCGGACGGCGACGACGCGACCGCCCTGCGCGCCCTGTACTGGCTCGCCGAGCAGAGCGAGCCGGAAGCCGCCCACGAGCTGGACGGCCCACCGGTCCCGCCCCTGCCCCCGCGGCCCGCCACGCCGGCGGAAGCCGCGGCCGCGGCCTGGCGCACCGCCCTGCGCGGCCACGACATCGACCGCGCCCGCGACCTGGCCCGCACCGCCCTCGCCCCGGCCGCCCGCCGCACCGTGCCGCTCCTCCTCCAGACCGCCGCCTGCCACGCGCTGGTGCTCAGCGGTGACCACGACGAGGCCGGCACCGCCGCCGACACCGTGCTGCTGCACGCCCGGCACGCCGACGTGCCCCCGGTGGCCGGGCTGGCCCTGGTCGTCATGGGCCTCGCCGAACTCGGCCGGGGACGGCCCGACGCCGCGGCAGGCGCCCTGGACCGGGCCCGCGAGATCATGCGCGGCCGCGGCCGGACCCCCTTCCTCACCCCCGGGCTGATCGCCTTCGAGGCCCTCGTACGACTGGAACAGGGCGAACTGGACGAGGCCGGGCAACTCCTCGGCCCGGCCCACCCGTACGGCACCGCGGCCGGGCTGTCCGGCGCCCTGCTCCTCTACGCCCGCGGCCGCATCCACCTCTCGCGCGGCCACCGGGAACAGGCCCTGACCGACCTGCTGGAGTGCGGGCGCAGACTGCTCGCCCGGCAGGTGACCAACCCCGCGTTCCTGCCCTGGCGCAAGATCGCCGCCTCCGCCTGCGACCCCACGGCGGACGGCACCACGGCCGCCGCCCTCCTCGCCGAAGAACAGCGCCTCGCACGCGCCTGGGGCGCCCCCGCAACTCCCGCGGGCACCCCGGCGGACGAACCGCCGCCGCCCGGGCAACCCGCCGGCCGGCACACACCGCCCAGCTCCCCGCAGGCCGCCGCCCCCACCGCCCGCCGCACCGCGCGCGATGACCGGCAGCCCGCCGCCCGGCCGGAGGACCGGAGGCTCCCGCCCCCGCCCCCCTCCGGCCCGGCACCCCGGCAGCAACTGACCGGAGCCGAACAACGGGTGGCCGCACTGGCCGCCGACGGCCTGCCCAACCGGGCCATCGCGGACCGGCTGTCGGTCACCCCGCGCACCGTCGAACTGCACCTGACCAAGACCTACCGCAAGCTGGGCATCCAGGGCCGGGCCGAACTGGCCGCTGCACTGGGTCACCGACCGAAGGCGACACCATGACACCTCTTCGCGGACGGGAACGCGAACTCGACCTGATCTCCGCGGCGATGGAGTCAGCCCGCCGCGGCGACGGCCGCCTGCTGGCCGTGACCGGCGGCCTCGGCAGCGGCAAGACCGCCCTGCTGCGCAGACTGCCCGCACTCGCCGAACGCCGCGGCCTGCGCACCCTGACCGCCGGCTGCGCGCCGCAGGAGCAGGACTTCCCCTTCGGCGTCGTCGGCCAGCTCCTCGACCCGCTCCCGGGCTGCGGGCCCCTCGACCTCGTCCCCGGCCCGGACCGGTCCGCCGAACTCCTCTCCTCCGTGGCCGACCTCAGCCGGGACCAGCCCCTCCTGCTGCTCGTCGACGACCTCCAGTGGGCCGACCCCGCCTCCCTGCGCTGGCTCGGCGAGCTCGCCCAGCGCCTGGCGGGCCTGCACGCCGTCGTCGTCGTCAGCCTCCGGGAGGGCGAGCCGGGCGCGGACGCCCCTCCGGTGCAGACGTGCGTCGAACGCGCCGCCCGCCTCGTCCACCTGGCCCCGCTGCCCGTCGAGACCGTCGCCGACCTCGTCGCCGACCACCTCGGGCACCCCGGAGAGCCCGGGCAGATAGCCGCCTGCCACGAGGCGTCGGGCGGCAACCCCCTGTTCCTCAGCGCGGCCCTGACCGCCCTCGCCGCCGCCGGGCCGGCGGCCGGCCACGCCCTCGCCGCACCGGAACCCCGGCGCGTGGCCCTCCACGAACGCCTCGCCGTGGCCCTCCGCTCCCAGCCGGCACCGGTACGCCGGCTCGCCAGGGCACTGGCCGTCCTCGACCAGGGCCCGGACCGGGAAACGGACCCGGACCACGAGCCCGGCCGGGAAGCGGACCCCGCTCAGGAACCGGGACGGCCGGCAGAAGGCCAGGAGCCGGACCTGCTCGCAGTGCCCGGACACGAGCACTGCCGGGAAGTGGACGTCGAACTGGTCAGCCGGCTCGCGGAGCTCGACACCGCCGGCTGCGAAGACGCCGCCCGCTCCCTGCGCCGCCTCGGCCTCCTCACCGACGGCCCCGCACCGTGCTTCGCCCACCCCGCCGTACGGGAGGCCGTCGAGGAGTCGATGACACCCGCGGAGCACGAGGACATCCACCTGCGCGCCGCACAACTGCTGCACAACGGCGGCCACCCCGCCGAGCGGGCCGCCGCCCAGCTCCTCGCCGTCACCTCCTGCCACGACGCCTGGACCGTCGAAGTCCTTCAGGCCGCCGCGACCGCCGCCCGCCGGCGCGGAGCCCTCCGGGAAGCCTCCCGCTACCTGCGCCACGCCCTGCTCGGCAGCTCGCCCTCCGGCGCCGACCGCGCCGCCCTGCTCCTCGACCTGGCCGCGTCGGAGCGCGACATCGACCCCCAGGCGGCCCTGCGCCACCTCTCCCAGGCGTTCCTGCTGCTCCCCACCACCACCGCCCGCGCGCTCGCCGCCGCCCGCACCCCGCCGTTCCTGCTCGGCAGCTGCCCCCCGCCCGTCATCGACATCGTCGCGAAGGTGGCCGCCGACCTGGGCGACCCGGACACCCTCACCGGCGCCGAACGCCAGGCCGCCCTGCGGCTGGAGGCCCGCCTGCGCCACGTCGCCGTCGCCGGGCCGGGGGAGATGAGCCAGTGCGCGCCGCGCCTGCGCGCCCTGGGCGCCGCGCCCCCCATGGGCACCGCGGCCGAACGCGAACTCGTCACCGTACTGCTGCACGGCGCCACCGTCACCCAGCGGATGACCGGCGCGGAAGTCGCGCACCAGGCCGAGCGCGTCCTCCAGCACGAACCGGCGTCCCCCGGCCACGTCCACACCGCGCTGCCGCACCTGTGCGGCGTCCTCGCGGCCGCCGAGTCGCTGGACGCCATCGGCCCCTGGCTGACGATCGCGCAGGAACGCGCGCGCCGGGACGGCGCCTCCGTGCCCCGGGCCGTCATCGCCGCCGAACTCGCCCACGTCCTGCTGGCCCGGGGGCGGCTCCAGGAGGCCAGGGCCCACGCCGAGGAGGCCGTCGCCCACGGCATCATGGAGTGGGCCACGCTGCCTGCCATGACCGCCCTCGTCATGGTCGCCGTCCAGAGCCGCGACACCGGGCTGGCCCGGCTCCTGCTCGGCCACCGCCGCGAGACCGCCGACCACGACTACCGGCCCTCGCCGCTCCAGCTCCTGCGCGGCTCCGTCGCCGTGACCGGGGGAGACCCGGCCACGGCCCTGGAATACGTCCTCGACTGGGGCCGCTCGGCCGAACGCGCCGAGTGGCGCAACCCCGCCCTCGTCCCCTGGCGCAGCTGGGCGGCCGGCCTGCACCACCGGCTCGGCCAGACCCGGAAGGCCCACGACCTCGCCGACGAGGAGTACGAACGGGCCGTCGCCTGGGGCACGCCCGTCGTCATCGGCCGCGCCCGGCGCGTCAAGGGCGCGATCACGGAGGGGGAGCGGGGCATCGAGCTGCTGCGCGAGTCCGCCGCCCTCCTCCAGGGTTCGGTGAACGCCATGGAAGCGGCACGGACCGAACTGCTCCTCGGGCGGCGGCTGCTGGCCGCCGGCCGCGGTGCCGAGGCCGAGGAGCGGCTGGGCCGCGCCCGCGACCGGGCCCTCGCCTGCGGCGTGCCGTGGATCGCCGAGGTGGCGTCCCGGGAACTCGCCGGCCCGGCCGGCTCCGGGCAGCAGCCGGTGGCCGTGTCCGCGCTCACCCGGGCCGAACGCAGGGTCGCCGGGCTCGCCGCCCACGGCGTGCCCAACAAGAACATCGCCGAGCGGCTGGAGGTCAGTTCGCGCGCCGTGGAGAAGCACCTCACCAGCGCCTACCGCAAGCTCAAGGTCGCCGGCCGGGCCGAACTGGCGGCGTTCTCACCCCTGCTGCCCGGCCCGGCGGACGCCTGAGCGACACCGGGCCACGGGGTGCCGACCGTACCGTAACGCCCGCCTCCGTACCCGGGGTAACCGAACCTCCGGGTACGGGCGTCCACAGGGTTAGCCCACCCCGTCCGGAATTCGTTGACAGCCCTCGCACGGTCTTAATACCGTCCATTTCGCCCCCGGCCGCGCCGCTCCGGCCGGCCTTCCGGCACACCTTCCTCTCCCCGAAAGCTCAGGAGAATACAGCGTGGTAGCACACCAGCCCCTGTCGCGCCGCCGCATGCTCGGCCTGGCGGCCTTGGGCGCCGCGGCACTCGCCGGCCAGACCACGATCACCGCCGCCCCGCGGGCCGCCGCGGCCACCGCGGCCGGCGGCTCCGGCGGCACGTTCGTCCCCGCCGTCGTGATCGGCACCGGCTACGGCGCGGCCGTCTCCGCGCTGCGCCTCGGCGAGGCAGGGGTCCCCACGCTGATGCTGGAGATGGGCCAGCTGTGGAACCAGCCCGGCCCCGACGGCAACGTCTTCAGCGGGATGCTCAAGCCCGACAAGCGCTCCAGCTGGTTCAAGAACCGCACCGAGGCCCCGCTCGGCTCCTTCCTGTGGCTCGACCTTGCCAACCGGGACATCGACCCGTACGCGGGCGTCCTGGACCGCGTGAACTTCGACCAGATGTCGGTGTACGTCGGCCGCGGCGTCGGCGGCGGCTCGCTCGTCAACGGCGGCATGGCGGTCACGCCCCGGCGCTCGTACTTCGAAGAGGTCATGCCCCAGGTCGACGCGGCCGAGATGTACTCCACGTACTTCCCGCGCGCCAACTCCACGCTGCGTGTCAACAGCATCGACAAGGACTGGTTCGAGCAGACCGAGTGGTACAAGTTCGCCCGCGTCTCGCGTGAGCAGGCCAAGAACGCGGGCCTGAGCACCACCTTCGTGCCCAACGTCTACGACTGGGACTACATGCGCCGCGAGGCGGACGGCACGGTGCCCAAGTCCGCGCTGGCCGCCGAGGTCATCTACGGCAACAACCACGGCAAGGTCTCCCTCGACAAGAGCTACCTGGCCGCCGCCCTGGGCACCGGCAAGGTCACCATCGAGACCCTGCACCAGGTCAAGACGATCCGTCAGCAGAAGGACGGCACGTACCTGCTGACCGTCGAGCAGAAGAACGCCGACGGCAAGCTGCTGGCGACCAAGGAGATCTCCTGCCGCCACCTGTTCCTCGGCGCCGGCAGCCTCGGCTCCACCGAACTGCTGCTGCGGGCCCGCGAGACCGGCACCCTCCCCAACCTCAGCTCCGAGATCGGCGGCGGCTGGGGCCCCAACGGCAACATCATGACCGCCCGCGCCAACCACATGTGGAACCCCACGGGCACCAAGCAGTCCTCGATCCCCGCCCTCGGCATCGACGACTGGGACAACAAGGACGCCCCCGTCTTCGCCGAGATCGCCCCCATGCCGGCCGGCCTGGAGACCTGGGTCAGCCTCTACCTGGCCATCACCAAGAACCCCGAGCGCGGCACCTTCGTCTACGACGCCGCCAAGGACCGGGCCGACCTGCGCTGGACCCGCGAGCAGAACGCGCCCGCCGTCGCCGCCGCGAAGTCGCTGTTCGACCGCATCAACAAGGCCAACACCACGATCTACCGGTACGACCTCTTCGGCAAGCAGCTCAAGGCCTTCGCCGACGACTTCTGCTACCACCCGCTCGGCGGCTGCGTGCTCGGCAAGGCCACCGACAACTACGGCCGCGTCGCCGGCTACAAGAACCTCTACGTGACGGACGGCTCGCTCATCCCCGGCAGCATCGGCGTCAACCCCTTCGTGACCATCACGGCGCTGGCCGAGCGCAACGTCGAGCGCGTCATCAAGGAGGACGTCACCAAGTCCTGACGAGCCGTGGGCGGGGGCCGGTGCCGGGGCCCCCGCCCACGTCCGTGCCCAGCCCACGCCCGGGGCCCGCCCCTTCCCCCGGCGAGCGAGACCGTAAAGGACGAATTCCGTGAACTCCCCGCTCACCGAGGACAACGGCCTCTGGATCCGCAGGTTCCACCCGCGCCCCGACAGCCGCGTCCGGCTGGTCTGCCTGCCCCACGCGGGCGGCTCCGCCAGCTTCTACTTCCCCGTCTCCCGGGCCATGCCCGAGTCCGTCGACGTGCTGTGCGTGCAGTACCCCGGCCGCCAGGACCGCCGCACCGAGCCGCTCCTGGACTCCGTGCAGGCCCTCGCCGACAAGGTCTACGAGGCCCTGCTGCCCTGGGCCGACCGGCCCCTCGCCCTCTTCGGCCACAGCATGGGCGCCTCCCTCGGCTACGAGATCGCCCGGCGCCTGGAGCGGGACCGGGGCATCGTGCCCGCCGCCCTCTTCGCCTCCGGCCGCCGCGCCCCCTCCACGCACCGCGACGAGAGGGTCCACCTGCGCGACGACGACGGCCTCGTCGCCGAGATGCGCGGCCTCAGCGGCACGAACCCGCAGCTGCTGGGCGACGACGAGGTCCTGCGCATGATCCTCCCGGCCATCCGCGCCGACTACCGCGCCGCCGAGACGTACACCTGGGAGCCCGGGCCGCCCCTGCGCTGCCCCGTGACCAGCTTCACCGGCGACGACGACCCGAAGGTCACCGTCGAGGAGGCCGCCGCCTGGTCCGCCCACACCGACGGCCCCTTCAACCTGAAGGTCTTCCCCGGCGGCCACTTCTTCCTCGCCCAGCACCAGGCGGAGATCGTCCGCCTGATGGCCGAACAGCTGGAGACGCCCGTACGGGCGTAGCGAGCGGCAATTTCCGGCGCCGTCACATCGTTCGCTCCGATTCCACCTGATGAGGGGAAGCACCACGGAACCGGGGGCCTTCCTTGCCGGACGGCGGGTCTACTGAGGCCCGTGAGTCCGCACGCACTCGGTGTGCGGAGCGATGAGCAGGGGGAAGCGTATGAGGAAGACTGCCACCGTGGTCGCGGCCTTCACCTTCGGACTGCTGGCGGCGGCGCCGGCCCACGCGCAGGTCGACGGACACTGCGGCAAGTACATCTGCGTCATGACAGCCCATCACAACCGCTTCGTCCAGGACATCACGGTGCGGACCAAGGACGGCCTGCCCGGAACCCTGCGCTCGTACTGGGGCAATTACCACTCCCCGAAGGTCGGCGCCGCCTCCCACCGCTGGGCCGTCGGCTACGAGCAGAGCCACTCGAAGCTGGTCTGCGGCGGCCTGGAGCGCGACGGCCGCACGATCGAGGACGGCGTCTGCGTGAGCATCTGAGCCGCGGCATGCGGTGGAGGCGGCGGCCGTCGTGACCGGAGATCAGCCGGCGCGGCGGTCGTCGACTTCGACGGACAGGTGCTGCCACGGCGCGGCGAGCCGTATGAGCTCGCCGGCCGTCCACGCGCCCGCGGCGCGCAGCTTCTCGTCCGGGCGGAAGCGGACGACCGTTCCGCTCGGCCCGTCGCCGGCGACCGGCGTCAGATCGCTCACGGGAACCCCGTGCTCGTACCGCTGGGTCCACGAGCCGTTGCGGCGCCGGTTCGTGTGGACGAGCCACTCGCTGAGCGCCGCGACGACGGACATGCCCCGGCGCGGACGGCCGTCGGGGAGAAGCTGCGCGCCGGGGTGGTCGAAGAAGCGGAGGTCCCTCGTCGCCATGACGGGCTTCTTCACGATCTGACCGTGCTCGTCGCGGCGGGTGTCCGTGCCCCGCCCGTCATCCGCCACGGAGACCGAGCCGTCGGGGTGCAGCGTGACCACGCAGTGGCCGCCGCCCCGGCCGTTGTGCTCCGCCTCGTCGGCCGCGTAGGCGACGACTTCGAGGACCAGGTGCGGAACGCCCCCGGGAGCGAACGCGTCCGGGTCCCGCCGGATGGAGGCCAGATGATCGAGGTCCACGGCGTTCGCCCAATCGTGCGTCGTGTTGCGCCAGGAAGATCGTGGTGTGTCCATCGGGCCAGTATGCGGGCCGCCGGAGGTGACGCTGCTTCGGGCCCGTCGCAGGGACATTCCGGTGGGAAAAGGGGAGTATCGGGGCTGTAAGGCGTGTGCGGGGGACGCGAGGAGGATGGTCGTGATCGTCGACTGCGCGCACTACCGCGACGGGCGCCGGCAGCACGAGGGCGCGATGCCGCTGGAGCAGGCGGCCGAGCGCTGCAAGCAGGGCGGGTTCGTCTGGCTGGGCATGTTCGAACCGGCCCCGGAGGAGCTGGCCAGGGTGCGCGAGTGCTTCGGCCTGCACGAACTCGCCGTCGAGGACGCCCGGGCCTTCCACCTGCGGCCGAAGGCCGAGCAGTACGAGGACGGCACCGAGCTGATCATCCTGCGCACCGCGCGCTACGACGACGAGCGCGAGGAGATCGACACCGGCGAGATCAGCGTCTTCCTCGCCGAACACTTCGTGATCACCGTCCGTCAGGGCATCGCCAGCGAACTGCACGGCGCCCGCAGCCGGCTCGAACGCCGCCCCGAGCTCCTGCGGGCCGGCAGCTCCTCCACCCTGTGGGCCATCCTCGACCAGGTCGTCGACACCTACGCGCCGGTCGTCGGCGAACTCGAACGCGACATCGAGCAGATCGAGGCCACGGTCTTCTCCGGGGCGGTCGCCCCGACCGAGCGGATCTACTCCCTGCGCCGCGAGGCCACCGACTTCTACCGCGCCGTGCACCCGCTGCTCGCCGTGCTCACCCGGCGGCTCCAGCCCGGCAAGTCGCCGGCCGAGCTCCGCCCGTACTTCCGGGACGTGCACGACCACCTGCTACTGGTCAACGAGGAGGTCGCTGCCCAGCGTGACCTGTTGGCCACCGTTCTCGAGGCGAACATCGCGGTGATCTCCGTCGAACAGAACAAGATCAACCTGCGGCAGAGCGACACGATGGAGCGGCTCACGATCCTCGCCTCCGTGTTCCTGCCGCTGTCCTTCGTGGTCGGGTTCTTCGGGCAGAACTTCGACTGGCTGGTCAGGAGCATCAGCAGCTTCACGGCGTTCCTCGTCCTCACCGTCTGCGGACTGCTGGTGCCTTGCCTGCTGCTGTACGTATGGCTGCGGAGGCGGCGCAGACACCTCCCGCCGCCCGCGCCGGAAGTGGGCAACACGGCCCCGCGCGCCCCGGCGGTTACGGGAAGGTGAGGGAGCGCCGGGAGCGCCGGGAGCGCCGCCCGGACGGGTCCCGCTCGGAAGACCGGCCGGCCGCGGGAATGCCCACGGGGCCCTTCAGGTTTCACAAGACGCTGCGTGCAGTGACACGGGTTTCCGACGACGGGAGAGATGTCATGCCTCTTGACGGCGAGTACGAGCCGAGCCCTACGGCGTGGGTGCGGGAGCAGGTGGAGAAGTACGAGGGTTCCGGCGGCACCGAGGGAACGACGATCCGCGGGCTGCCCGTCGTCATCCTCACCAGCCGGGGCGCCAAAAGCGGCAAGCTCCGCAAGTCCCCGGTCATGCGCGTGGAGCACGAGGGCGCGTACGCGGCGGTCGCCTCGCTGGGCGGCGCGCCCAAGAACCCGTCCTGGTACAGCAACGTGGTCGCCGACCCACACGTGGAACTCCGGGACGGGAAGGACGTCTGGGACATGACGGCCCGGGAGGTCACCGGCGAGGAGAAGGCCGTCTGGTGGGAGCGAGCGGTCCAGGCGTTTCCCGACTACGCCGACTACCAGAAGAAGACGGACCGCGTGATCCCGGTCTTCGTCCTGGAGCGGGCGAGCGGCGGCTACTGAGCGGCGGCGCTCGCTGAACGGACGGTCCTGGCCACGGCCTCGCGAGGGCGGTGCGGATGATGCGTGTGGTCGTCCTGGGCGAGTTCCGTGCGGACCGGCTGCTGCCGCCGCTCCTGCACGCGGGTGCCGAGGTCGTGCTGCTGGGACGCGCGGCGGGCATCGCCCCGTTCCTGTCCTCCGCCCTCGGGGCGGACGTGGTCTGCGGAGAACTGCCCGCCGTCCTGAGCGAGCAGGACGTGCTGCGTCTGCTCGCCCACTGGCGAGCCGACGTCGCCGTTCCCGGCATGGGCTGCCCCGGCCAGGAGCAGCTCCTGCCGCTCTACGCCCGCGCCGCGTCCCGCCGGCGGACCGCCGGCCCGCGCATGGCCGTCCACGCGGAGGGCTTCGCGGAGCTGGCCAGCGACAAGGCGGCGCTCCACCGGATCGCGGAAGAGCGAGGCTGGCCCGTGCCCAGGGGCAGGGTCTGCGGCGCGGCGCCGGCCGTCCGCGCGGCAGCGAGGGAGCTCGGGCTGCCCGTGATGGTCAAGGAGGCCCGCAGCGAGTTCCACGCCGGGCGCCACTACGTACGCGATGGCGGCGCGCTCGACGGCGTGTGCGCCGAGGTCTCCTTTCCGGTGCTGGTCCAGGAGGCGCTGGCGGGGGAGGAGTACGGGGTCGAGTTCCTGTCCGGCGGGTCCGTGACGGTGGCGTGGCCGGTGGCGTCCCTGGGCCGGCTCGACGGCGAGTGCGCCCCGGGCCGCCGCGTGCGGGTCGCCCCCGCGCCCCTGCCCGCGCGCCTGCGGACGGAACTGGCCGCCACGGTACGGGACATGGCCGGGGCGTTCCGGCCGCACGGCCCGTGGCAGATGGACTTCGCCGTCACCGACGACGGCCGGCTCGTGGTGATCGAGCTGAACGGGCGGCTGGGCGGCGTGTCCAACATGAGCTGGGCCGCCACCGGAGCCGACCCGCACGCCGCCCACGCCCGGTCCGTGCTCGCCGCTCCGGCCGACGGCCTCTCCGGCGACCTCTCCGACGGCTTGTCCGGCAGCCTCCCCGCCGGGCCGCCCCCGCCCGCCCGGGTCGCGCTCGAACTGCCGGTGCTCGCCGGTACGCCCCTGCCTCCCGCGCCGGAGGGCACCGCACTCATGTTCTTTCCGGGCTCCCCGGTCAACCCCGGCCCCCTGGTCGGCGGGTACTGCCGGCCGGTGCTCACCGTCCCGGAGGACCGGCAGGGGGCGGCGCTCGCCTGGCTGCGGGAACTGCCCCCGGGAACGCTCCTGAACAGCCCGCGGGACGCCGCCGGTCAGCTGGCACGCGGTGCGCGCGGCCTGCGCGCGGCCGGCGCACTCACGCCCTTGCACACGCTCATGCGAGAAGGTTCGTGATGAGCTTGCGCACCCTGCCCCTGACCACGGGCAGGACGCCGTGGACGAGCTGGGTGCCGTAGACGACGGTGGTCCCCGGCGGCGGGGCGCACGTCCAGCGCGTGTGCGGGACGTCGGCGAGGCGGACGGGGCCGCGGCGGGCGGTGATCTCGTGGGCGAACCGCGTGCCCGGCGCGTAGGCGCTCCCGGGAGGCACGGCGGCATCGCTCCAGAGGGCGTCCGCGGAACACGTGTCGAGATGGAACTCCCCGCCCTCTTCCGCGTCCTCCAGGTTGAACGCGATCCGGGCGATCCGCTGCGGGCGGGCGCCGGGGTCGCCCACGCCGTGGACGTGCGGGCGGATCGCGTCGCCGGGCTTCAGGTCGTGGTAGAGCCACGGGTCGGCACCCGCGGCGGACGGGAAGGCCCGGCGGAGAACGGGGAGGGACCGTTGCAGGGCGCCGTCCAGGATCGCCTGCGCCTCGCCGGGCGGGGTCGTTCCCTCGCTGGGGCGTACGGGGACCCAGCCGCTGGTGGCGAGGTACGCGTCCAGGGCTTTGGTGAGGCCGTCCGTCTCCTCGGCGGTGAGGAAGCCTTCCACGGTCTGGACGGCCAGGGTCTCGGTCATGTGGATCACGGGTGCGGACTCCCTTCGCGGCGCCCGGCAGGCCCGGCGGCGCCTTCCCGTACGAGTGCAGTACGGGGGTGAGCCGTTGCCAAGCGCGCCGACCGGCCAATGACGGGCGGCCCGGGCCGCGGCAGCGCCGGGTGCGGCGGGGTTGACGTACCGGATCAGCCGCGCCGAGGGTGGACGCGTGACGTCCCTGAGCGCGGATGTGACCACCGAGGTGCTGGTCGTGGGCGCCGGACCGGCCGGACTGCTGCTGGCCTGCGAGCTGGCCCTGGCCGGAGTGCGGACACGCGTGGTGGACAAGCGCGCTCAGGCGCACCGGGAGTCGCGTGCCCTCAACCTCCACCCGCGCAGCATCGAGCTGATGGACATGCGCGGTCTGGCCGGCCGGTTCCTGGCCGCGGGCCGGACGGTGCCCGGCTGGCAGTTCACCGCGAGCCTGAAGCGACCGCTCGACTTCACCGCCCTCGACACGCGGCACCCGTACGCCTTGCTGCTGGCCCAGTCCCGTACCGAAGCCCTCCTCGCGGAGCGGGCGCGGGAACTGGGCGTGCCCGTCCACCGCGGCTGCGAGGCCGTCTCCCTGCGGCAGGGCGCCGGGGGAGCGGAGGCCGACGTCGAGGGGCCCGGCGGGCGGGCCACGGTGCGGGCCGCCTACGTGGCCGGGTGCGACGGAGGGCACAGCTTCGTCCGGCAAGCGGCCGGCATCGGCTTCCCCGGCACCCCCGAGTCGGTGACCGCGATCGTCGGGGACTTCGCGGTCGCCGATCACGCCGATAACGAACGGGCCCGGCGGCACGGCGTGCTCGTCGCCCGGCTGGAGGCCGGGCTGACCCGGTTCGTGGTCATGGACCCGGCGCGCATCCGGGTGCCCTCCACCGAACCGGTGACCCTGGAGGAGTTCCGCACGTCCCTGCGACAGGTGTGCGGCACCGACTGCGGCATCGGCCGGCCGCGCTGGCTGTCCCGCTTCGGCAACACCACCCGCCTCGCCGAGACCTACCGGCGGGGCCGGATCCTGCTGGCCGGCGACGCCGCCCACGTCCACTTCCCAGTCGGCGCCCAAGGTCTCAACACCGGCCTCCAGGACGCCATGAACCTCGGCTGGAAGCTCGCCGCCACCCTCCGCGGCCGGGCACCGGCCGGACTGCTCGACACGTACCACGACGAACGCCACCGGACCGGCCGGGAGCTCACCGGCCTGACCCGGGCCCAGACCCTCCTCGTCGAGCTCCCGCTGACCGCGGCCTACGGCGCCAGCGCGGGCCTCCTGTGCGAGCTCCTCGACACGCTCATCGGCCTCCCCGACGTCAACCGGCACCTGGCCGGCCGCCTCTCCGCCCTCGACACCGCCTATCCGCCCGCGGCCCCCGGTGCCCACCCGCTCACCGGCCGGCGGATGCCCGACATCCCCCTGACCGCGCCCGGAGGGAGCACCACCACCCGGTTCTACGAGTACCTGCACGACGGGCGCTTCGTCCTGCTGCAACTGGGCGGCGGCGCACCGGCGGACGACACGCCCGGTGTGCGCGTCGTCCAGGCCACGCCGGGCGAGGCGCACCCGTCCCTCGCCGCGGTGACCGAAGTGCTCGTACGCCCCGACGGCCACGTCGCCTGGGCCACCCGCACCACGGCCCTTCGCTCGCTGCGCACCGAACGCGCCCACGCACTGGCCCGGTGGGCCCCGGGGAACGGGGCGGCTTGACCCGAGGTGCCCCCGTCACCCGCCGGGACTACGGTGAAGAGTGTGGGCCGGGCGGCCCGCCCGGCCGTGGTTCGCCGGAGGCCGGCATGAACAGCGACCGAGTCCGGACCCGGCGCCCCGGAGCGCCGGCAGCGGATCCGCACGTCACGCACCTTTCACGCCTTTCACGACTCGGGAGCGGTCACGGCCCGCGGTCCGCCTCGCCGGGCCGGGAGCGAGGGGCCCGGACCGGTGTCCGGAAGCTGCTGTCGGCGCAGTCGGGGCGGCCGCTCGACACGGGCGTCCGCAGGGACATGGAGCGGCGCCTGGGCGGCGACTTCTCCCGGGTGCGGGTCCACACGGGGGAGACGGCACAGGCGTCCGCCGCATCGTTGCAGGCCATGGCGTACACCGTGGGGCGCGACGTCGCCTTCGCGAGCGGCGCCTACGACCCGGCATCGGACGAGGGCCGGGGCGTCCTCGCCCATGAGCTGGTGCACGTGATGCAGAACGGCGGTGCAAACGGCGGTGCGGAGAGCGGCGACCGGCCGGTCGGTGCGCTGCGGCTCAGCGATCCCGCCGACGCGGAAGAGCGGGAAGCCGAGGAGGCCGTGCGGGCGGTGGCCTCCGGGGCCAGGGCCCGGGTGACGCGCAGGTCCGCGCCGGGCCGGGTGGCGCGCTGCGGCGGGACGACCCACCCCGGCTGCGCGTGCGCGGAGGACGAGCCCGTGGTGCATGTGCAGCGGTTCGAGCCGCCTCCTGTGCGACGGCCTCCCGTGCGGATGCCTCCCGTCCGGACGGCCCCCGGGCGCCCGGCCGCTCCGGGCAGCGCGCCACCGGCCGCCGAGTACACGGACCCCGGTTACGACGACATGGGGGAGGCGCTGGAACAGCAGGGGAAGCGGGACCGCACGGTCATCGACGCGGAGGTTCCCCGGGCGACGCTGGAACGAGGCGGCAAGCCTCCCGATTTCCTCACCCTCGACGGGTACGGGGTGATCGTCGGGGAGGCCGGTCAGGTCCGGCACCGGAAGTTCGCGTTCCATATCCTCGACGCAATCGAGTACGAGGTGGACCGCGCCACGACGGACGAGGAGATCGAGGCCGTCGCCGCCGCGTACATACCGACGCGGAAGCAGTCGGCGGGCCGGGCGCCCCGGCCGGTGCCGCGGGCTCCCGCGCTCGATCCGCGGCGCGTCGTGATACCGAGCACCCTCGACCCGGGCGGGGAAACCCGCCTGGAGGTCTACGGGAACGCCGTCCGGAAGAAGACCAAACGGGCGCCGAAGCTCGCCACCACGGCCCTCCCGCAGGGAGGCTGCACCATGAGGATGCTGCGGGGGTTCCTCGGCAACGACCCCGTGGCCACGCTGTACTGCCAGATGGCGACCGGGACCGAGAACGAGGTGCGGGTGATGCCGCCCGGCGACCCGCGGGGAGTCGTCTACGACGCCATCAGGGAGAACACCGTCTACGAGTGCAAGTGCGGGTACGGCTCCCTCGTGAAGGCGCTGGGCCAGGACAGGTTCTGGGCGCAGTGGCGCGCGGACGGTCTCGACGAGCAGGTGCAGCGGCACCGGCGCGTGGCACAGGAGTGCGGGCTCCAGTACCGGTACATGGTCTCGAACAAAGAGTTCGCCGAGCTCCTGCGGAGGCGCTGGTTCGGCGTCACGGTGATTCACGAGCCCAGCGAGCTGTGTGACTGACCCCCGCCGATCAGCCCCGTCGTGATCACCTGATCGTAGGAGGCGCCGGTGTTCCTGCGGGCCGGGGAGCCGTGCCCGCCGCTTACGGTGACTGCCGGACCGCCCAGCGACGGCCCTGCCCCGTGCGGCTTCCTTCGGTGCCGGAGAAAAGAGGCTTCCCTTGCCTGTGAACACCACGTATCCCGGCGTCTACATCCAAGAGGTCAAGAGTTCCGTCCGCACCATCACCGGGGTGCCGACGTCGATCGCCGCCTTCGTCGGGTGGGCGCCGCGCGGCCCGGTGAACGACCCGGTGCACATCACCGGCTGGGCCGACTACGAGATGTACTTCGGCGGGCTGCACAAGGACAGCCCCATGAGCTACGCGGTCTATCAGTTCTTCCAGAACGGTGGGAGCGAGGCCGAGATCGTGCGGGTCGTCAAGGACTCGGACCCGGCCACCCTCCCCATCGGTGCGCCGCACGGGGAGGGCGAGGACACACGACACGTCCTGAAGGCCATCAGCCCGGGCATCTGGGGTCGCGGACTCCGGGCGCGGGTGGACACCGAAGTCAGCCCCGAGGTCCCCAAAGGATCCTTCAACCTGACGATCCTCGACACCAGTACGGGCACGGAGGAGAAGTACCTCAACGTCAGCACCACCAAGGATGATCCGCGCAGCCTCGCCAACCTCCTGAAGGGATCGAGCCTGGTCACGCTGGGGCCCGGCGACAAGCCCGGACCCGTCCAGGCGAACGAAAAACCGCCGGACGGTGTCGCACCGCTGGGGGACCCGCCCGCGGGCATGTCCGCGGACAAGGTGAAGTGGTTCACGGCGGGAGCGGGCGGTTCGGACAGCTTCCCGGGTGTCAAGGACTTCACCGGTGACGAGGCCGGCAAAACAGGGATCCACCAACTCCGCAAGACGGACATCTTCAACCTGTTGTGCCTCCCGGGCACCGAGGGCATGCAGGGGCTCCAGGACGTAGCCGTCAAACTCTGTGCCGACCGGCGCGCCGTCCTCCTCGTCGACCCGCCTGCCGAATGGAGGGCGGTCGGCACCGTGGCGGCGGACGCCGCCGGCGGTCTGCCCATCACGGGCGACCTCGCCCGCAACGCAGCCATCTACTTCCCCCGCGTCATCGCCCCGGACCCGCTGCTCGACGGTGCCGAGCGCCCGTTCCCGCCCTGCGGCGTCATGGCCGGTGTCCTCGCCCGCACCGATGTGCAGCGCGGCGTCTGGAAGGCTCCTGCGGGCACGGACGCCTCGCTCAACGGCGTCCACGGCCTGGAAGTGCCGATGTCGGACGTCGAGAACGGCACGCTCAACCCCCTCGGGGTCAACTGCCTGCGGCAGTTCCCCGCGGTGGGGCCCGTGGCCTGGGGCGCCCGGACCATGCGCGGGGCCGACCGGCTGGCCGACGAGTGGAAGTACCTCCCGGTCCGCCGCCTCGCCCTCTTCATCGAGGAGAGCCTCTACCGGGGAACCCAGTGGGTCGTGTTCGAACCGAACGACGAACCGCTCTGGGCGTCCATCCGCCTGAACATCGGGGCGTTCATGAACTCCCTCTTCCGCGAGGGGGCGTTCCAGGGCCGCACACCGAGCGAGGCGTACCTCGTCAAGTGCGACAGGGAGAACAACCCGCAGAACGACATCGACCGCGGGATCGTGCACATCCACGTGGGCTTCGCCCCGCTCAAGCCGGCGGAGTTCGTGATCATCGACATCCAGCAGCTGGCCGGCCAGGTCCAGGTCTAGACGGGGAGGACGAGCGATGCCGGAGATCACGCGCCGGGACCCTTTCAAGAACTTCCGCTTCCGGGTGAAGTTCGGCGGCACCACCGAATACATCGCCGGGATCAGCAAGGTCAGCGGCCTCAAGCGGACCACCGAGGTGATCAAGCACCGGGACGGGGGAGACCCCGGAACGAGCCACAAGCTGCCCGGCCGCACCGAGTACGAGGCCATCACCCTGGAACGCGGCTGCACGGTGGACACCGTGTTCGAGGAGTGGGCCAACAGGGTCTGGAGCTTCCGCAACTCGGGCGGCGGCCTGGAGACCTCCCTCAAGGACTTCCGCCGCGACCTCGTCATCGACGTGTTCGACGAAGGCGGTCAGCAGGTGCTCTCGTACTCCGTGCACAACTGCTGGGTCTCGGAGTACCAGGCGCTTCCCGACCTCGACGCCAACGCCAACGCGGTCGCGTTCGAGCACATCAAGCTGGAGCACCACGGCTGGGTGCGCGAGCGCACCAACCCGCCCCAGGATCCGCAGTTCACGGACACCGCGTCGGGGTGAGGCAGGGGTGCACGAGCTCACCGAGGAGCGGCTCCTGGCGATGTGGGAGTCCGGGAGCGAGCAGGGCCCGCGCAGCCGGGCCCTGCTGCTCGCCACGGCCGCCGCGCCGCCCGGCGAGCAGGTCCCGGACCTCTCCCTGGCCGGCGTCCACGCCCTGCTCCTCGGCCTGGGGGAGAGGTCCTTCGGCGGACGCTTCCCCTGCGGCGCGGAGTGCCCCGCGTGTGCCGAGCCCCTCGACATCACGGTCGGGACGGCCGAGTTGCGGCCGTCCGTGCCACCGGCGGACTCCCCTCGTACGGGGCGGCTCCGGGCAGCCGGACACGACGTGACGTACCGGGCGCTGACCCTGCGCGACCTGCTGGCCGTCGACTCCGCCGCCCCGGAGGCCCGGCGCGCCCTGGTGAGCCGCTGCGTCGTCCGGGTGGTGCCCGATGTCCGGCCCTTGCCCGACGCCGTGGTGGAGGCCGTCGCCGGAAGGCTCGCCGATCTCGATCCGGGGGCCGACACGGCACTGGACCTGACCTGTCCTTGCTGCCGTCACTCGTGGCCGGCCGCGTTCGACATCGCGGAACACCTGTGGGCGGCGGTCGAGATGTACGCGCGCCGGCTCCTGCACGACGTGCACACGCTCGCCCGGGCTTACGGCTGGACGGAACCGGACGTGCTGGCCGTCAGCCCGGCCCGGCGCCGCTTCTACCTGGAGGCGGCAGGGTGAACGACTTCATCGGCCGTCTGCTGCTCGGCGGTCTCGGCGGCCCCGGGGCGCCCGGACCCGGCCCCGGTCTCCGGCCGAGGCTGCCGACGCTCTTCGACCCGGAGGCGCCCCGGCTGCCGCAGCATCAGACCGCGCTCGCCCCCGCGTCGTACGACGAGCCGCCGGGGCAGGCCGCGGACGCGGGGGAGGAGCGGCCCGCTTCACCCGCCCCGCGCGTCCTGGCCATCCCCGGCGCGGGCCCCGCGTCCGGGCCGGCGGAACTGCCCGCGGTGACGACGGAGCCCCTTCAGAAGCCCGTCCCCGCGCATCCCCCGCGGAAGCGATCGGAACCTGCAACTCCGGCCGGCCCGGCAGCGCCTGCCCCGGAGCCACCGGCCCATGGAGCCTCGCCGGCCACCGGACCCGAGCCCGCACCCCCGGCCCGTTCCGCGCGGGACTCCGCAACGGACGGCCCCACAGACCCCGCGCCGGCCCCCGCACCACCGGAGGCGCGAGAGACACGCGGGACAGGAGCGAAGGCGCGAGGAACCGCGGGGCCCGGCACCGCCGCAGCCGATCGGGCCCACCACACGGCACCCCCGCCCCCTCCCGCGCCGCAACGCTCCGCGACGGCCCACCCCGTACGCCCGCTCGCGCCGCCCGCCCCGGGCGGATCGCCGTACCGGCCGCGGCACCGGCAGAGCGGGACGACGGACGCTCCGAGGAAGCCGGACAGAAGGAGCCGTGGCACGCTACCGGCTCCGGACGCGGAACAACCCGCCGAGACCGTCGTCCACATCAGCATCGACCGGCTGGAAGTCCGCGCTGCCGACCGGCCGCCCACCGCCCCGGACACCGGCTCCCGGCGCCGGCCCATGCTCAGCCTCGACGAATACCTGAGGGGCCGGGCATGAGCGACTCGGCGGTGGCAGCCGTCACCCACGCCCTGACCGTCGTCCTCCAGAGCGCCATCAGCAAGATCAACGGTGCCACGGTCACCATGAACCCGCCCGACGAGGTGGCCGCCGACCGGCCCGCCGCGGCCCTCAACGTCTTCCTCTACCGCACGGCGGTCGACGGCAGCTGGCGCAACCTCGACCCGCCCGGAACCCGCCCCGGCGAGACCGGCCGCCCCGCCCTGCCCCTGGTGCTCCACTACCTGCTCACGCCTTACACGAACGGGGACGCCCACGACGCGGTCGCCCACCGGATCCTCGGCGCCGCCATGACGGCCCTCCACGACCACTGCGAACTGCGCCCGGCCGGCCCCGACCGGCAGCAGGAGCCGGTGCGCCTCACCCCGGTCAACCTGACCGTCGACGACATCTCCAAGCTCTGGAGCGCCTTCCAGAGCCAGTACCGCATGTCGGTCGCCTACGAGGCCCGCATCGTCCTCCTCGACAGCGCCAGGCCGCCCAGGACCCCCTTGCCCGTGCTGCGCCGCGGCACGGCCGACCGCGGGGCCGAGACCGTCGCCGGCACCGCGGCCCCCGAGCCCGTGCTCTCCACGGTGACGCCGCCCACGGCACCGGCCGGTTCCCCGCTCGTCCTCCGCGGCAGCCGGCTCGACGCCGGGGTCCCGGCCGTACACCTCACCCACCCGCTGTTCGGCAGCGTCGTGCTGCCCACGCAGGCAGTGGACGACAGCGAGGTGCACGCGACCCTCACGGCGCCCGGCATCGCCGCGGGCACGTGGTCGGCGGCGGTGGTGCTGACCACGGACGACGGCACCCGGCTGGTGGCCGGGCCGCTGCCCCTCGCGATCGCGCCCCGCCCCGGCGGGCTGCCGCAATCCGTACAGCGTGACGATCGCGGACGGGTGCGGCTCACCCTCTCCTGCACGCCTCCCGTGCTCGCCGGCCAGCGGGCCCAGCTGCTGGTCGGCGACCTGCCCGTCGAAGCCCATGCCTTCTCCGGCGACAGCGAGGAGTCCCTGCGGTTCGGCTTCGTGCCTCCGCGCACCGGCCGGTTCGTGGTCAGGCTGCGCGTCGACGGAGTCGACAGCCCGGTCGTCGACCCATCGGCCGAACCCCCCGGGTTCCTCACCGACATGGCGGTGGAGGTGACATGACCGGGGCCGGGCCGGAGGAGTGGCAGGACCGTAACGACCAGTACTTGGCCGCCGCCCTGGAGTGGCTGCGGCTCCTGCTGCACCGCCGCATCGCGGAGGCGGAAGGCAAGGCGGCGGCCGGGGCCAAGGCGGGCGGCAAGGCACGCGGCGAGGCCCCGGACGGCGACGACGCACTCTCCGAGGCGTGGCAGACGATGGAACGCGCGGCAGCCGACGGACCGCCACCGGCCCTGGCCGGCCTCGGCCGCCTGCTCGCCCTGTCCCCGTTCGAGCAGCACACGCTCCTCCTGTGCGCGGCCCCGGAACTGGACCCCGGAGTCGCGGACCTGTGCGCCAGGGCCCAGGGCGACGCGGCCCTGCCCTTCCCGACGTTCGCCCTGGCCCTGTCCCTCCTGCCCGGCGCGGCGTGGGACGTCCTCTCGCCGTACCGGGGCCTGCGCTACTGGAAGCTCGTGGAAGTCGACCGCTCGGCCGGGCAGGCCCTCGTGACCAGCCCGCTGTGCGCCGACGAGCGCATCGTGAACCACCTCCGGGGCCTGGACTACCTCGACGACCGGCTCGAACCCCTCGTCACCCTCGTCTCCCCCGAGGCCGCCCCGGCGGACCCCGCGGATCCGCCCGCCTCGCGGCAGGCATCGGTCGACGAGGCCGTGGCCCACTGGCGGCAGCCGGCGGGGACGGGCGGCCGGCCCCCGGTCATCCAGCTCCTCGGCCCCGACAGCGAAGGCAAACGGTCGGTCGCCGCCCGCACGGCCGAGGCCACCGGGCACCTGCTGTACAGGCTGCCCGCCGCCCAGCTGCCCGAGGCGGCGGCGGACCTCGACACCGTCGCCCGGCTCTGGCAGCGCGAGGCGCTCCTGCTGCCCCTGGCCCTCCTCCTCGACATGGACGACGAGGCCGGGGAGAGCGCAACGGGCGTGACCGGGCGCGTCCGGCGCTTCCTCGACCGCAGCGGCGGACCGTGCATGGTCGCCACCCGGGAGAGCCGCCCGGAGCTGGCCGCCGTCACGGCCGGCGTCGACATCGCACCGCCCCCGCCCGGCGAACGCGCCGCGGCCTGGCGCACCGTGCTCCCGCCGGAGGAGGCGGACCGCCTGGCGGGCCAGTTCGCCCTGGACCTGCCCGCGATCCACGAGATCACGACCGCCCACGGCCCCGACGCGGAAGCGGCCTGGCACGCCTGCCGGGCCCGGACCCGGCCGCGCCTGGGCTCCCTGGCGCAGCGGCTCGAACCCCGGGTCGGCTGGGAGGACATCGTGCTGCCCGCCCAGGAGACCGGCCTCCTGCGGCAGGTCGCCGATCAGGTCGCGCAGCGCAACACCGTCTACCAGCGGTGGGGGTTCGGGGAGCGGATCAGGCGCGGGCTCGGGATCAGCGTGCTCTTCACCGGCCCCAGCGGCACGGGGAAGACCATGGCCGCCGAGGTCCTGGCCCGCCACCTGCGCCTGGACCTGTACCGCGTCGACCTGTCGGCGGCCGTCAGCAAGTACATCGGCGAGACCGAGAAGAACCTGCGCCGGCTCTTCGACGCCGCCGAGCCGGGCGGCGCCATCCTGCTGTTCGACGAGGCCGACGCGCTCTTCGGCAAGCGCAGCGACGTCAAGGACTCCCACGACCGGTACGCCAACATCGAGGTGAGCTACCTGCTCCAGCGCATGGAGGCGTACCGGGGGCTGGCCATCCTGGCGACCAACCAGCGGCGAGCGCTCGACACCGCGTTCCTGCGCAGGCTGCGCTTCATCGTCCCGTTCGGCTTTCCCGGCCCCGACGAGCGCCGCGCCATGTGGGAGCGCGCCTTTCCGCCGCACGCCCCCGTGGACGGCCTGGACACCGACCGCCTGGCGGCGCTGCCGCTGAGCGGAGGCATGATCCGCAACATCGCGCTCAACGCCGCCTTCACCGCCGCCTCGGCCGGCGCGGCGATCGGCATGCCCATGGTCCTGGCCGCCGCCCGGGCCGAACTGCGCAAGCTGGAGATGCCGCTGTCCGAGGCGGACTTCGCCTGGGACGGACAGCAGGGAATGCCGGAGATGAGTGCATGAGGATCGAACTGCGCATCGGGCGGCTGGTGCTCGACGGCGTCCACCGGCACGACGCCCCCGCCCTGCGCTCCGCCCTGGAGGACGAGCTCGGCGCGCTGCTGTCCCGGGCGCCCGGCACCCCGTACCGCAGTCACCGGGTACGGCGGGCCGGCGCGTCACCGGTGCCGGCGGACGCCGATCCGGCCGTCTTCGGGCGGCGCGTCGCCCGAGCGGTCCACAGCAGCCTCGCCGCGGCCGCCGAGCCCCGTGCGGCCGCCGGGCCTCGTGCGGCGGGTGGGCGGAACACCGCCGCGGACGCGGCACCCGTGCACGGGCCGGCCTCCGCTGCCGCGGGCTCTCCCGATCGTACGAAGGGAGCGGCCCGGTGACGACCACCCCCTCGACCCTCCGCGGCGGATTCGTCTTCCTCGACCCCGAACAGGGCCGGGTCCTGCGCGTGGCGCCGTTTCAGTACAACCCGGACACCCTCACGCGCACGCTCCAGCCCCGGGGCACCGGGGAGGACTCCGGCGACCGGCTGGAGGCCCTGCGGCTCAAGGGCCCGCCGCGCGAGACGTTCCGGTTCGACGCCGAGTTCGACGCGCTCGACCAGACCGGCACCGGCCGTCCCGGAGCGGCCGCGCAGGACGGGCTCTCCGTCACGCTGGCCGCGCTGGAGACCGCCGTCTACCCGGCCAGCGCGCAGCTGCTCCACGAGCGCGGACTCGCCGAACTCGGCATGATCGAGATCGCCCCGGTGGAGGCGCCGCTGACCGTCCTGGTCCTGGGAGCGCGCCGGGTCGTGCCGGTGCGGATCACGGAGTTCACCATCACCGAAGAGGCCTACGACGGCGACCTGAACCCCATCCGGGCCAAGGTCGGCCTGTCCGTGCGCACGCTCACCACCGACGACGTACCGTCCGGTCACAAGGCCGGGGCGCTCTACCTCCGTTACCACCAGGAGAAGGAGCGCTTCGCGAGCCTGAGCGGCAACGGGCCCGGCGCCGTGGGCCTCACCGGCGTCTGAGCGCCCGGAACCCCCGAGGAAGGCAGCGATGTTCGATCCCACGAGCCGGTACCACACGCTCCCCACGGCGACGTGGACCGCACCGGACGGACGGGCCGTCACCTACGTACGGCGGCGCTTCCTGCCCCCGCCCGACGCACTGGTGACCGTCCGCGAACACGTCGTGCAGCCCGGCGACCGGCTCGACCGGATCGCCGCCCGCCACCTGGGGGACCCGGCACAGGCCTGGCGGATCGCCGACGCCCACCGGGTCATGCGGCCGGACGACCTCACGGCGGAGCCCGGCCGCCGCCTGCGCGTCACGCTGCCGCCGGGCACCACCTCCGCGGATCCGGCGGACCGGCCGGCATGACCGGCAGCCTGCAACTGATGCTGCTCGTGGGGAAGACGGTGCCCGTACCGGCCCCCGCGATCCTCACCGACGCCCTGCAATCGGTCCAGGTCACCTCCAGCAGCGGTGCGGCCAGCGGCTTCCAGCTCACCCTCGCCGTCAGCAAGAACTCGCCCATCACCCAGTTGCTGCTGCCGACGGGCCTCCTGGACCCCAAGACGCGGGTGATCGTCGTCGCGGTGGTCTCCGGCATGCCGCACGTCCTCATGGACGGCGTGATCACCCGTCACGAACTGGACCCCGGAACAGCGCCCGGCACCGCCACCCTCACCCTCACCGGCGAGGACCTGTCCCTCCTCATGAAGCTGGAGCACCGGCGCGAGTCGTACGAGGGCCTGCCCCGCCCCATTCAGGTGGCCATGGTGTGCGCCCGGTACGCCGAGTACGGCATCATTCCCGTGCCCGTTCCCCCGGTGATCGAGGAACTGCCCCTGACCGGTGCGACGGACGTCCAGACGCAGACGGACCTGGAATACCTCAACGGCCTCGCGCAGCGGTCCGGATACGTGTTCTTCATCGAACCGGGGCCCGTGCCCGGCACCAGCGTCGCCTACTGGGGCCCCGAGGTACGCACCGGCGTGCCCCAGCCGGCACTCACCGTCAACTCCGACGCCGCCACCAACGTGGAGTCCCTGAGGTTCGCCTACGACGGTCTGTCCGCCACGGAATACACCGTCGACGTCCCCGTGCCCGTCCTCAAGACCACGATCAAGGTGCCCGTGCCCGACGTCTCCCTGCTCCGCCCGCCCCTCGCCGTACGCCCCGCCCCGGCCTTCACCCAAAAGCCCCTGCCCGATCTGACCGGCCGCTCGCTGGCGGACGTGCTGCTGCTGGGGCTGTCCCGCACCGCCGAGTCCAGGGACGCCGTCACCGCCCAGGGCAGCCTCGACGTCCTGCGCTACGGCCACGTGCTGAAGGCCCGGCAACTGGTCGGGGTACGGGGCGCCGGCACGGCCCACGACGGCCTGTACTACGTGCGCAGCGTGACGCACGACATCAAACGCGGCGCGTACCGGCAGAGCTTCGGGCTCGTCCGCGAGGGCTTCGTCTCCAGCACACCGGTGGTGATTCCATGACCGTTCCCGCCACATCCGGCTTCCACAGCCTCTACCAGGGCGTCGTCGAGTCCAACGAGGACCCCCTCCGGCAGGGCCGGCTGCGCGTCCGGGTGCCCCAGGTGCTCGGCGACGCGACCGTGTGGGCCGCGCCCCTGACACCGCTGGCCGGCACGGGCAGCGGCATGTACGTCGTGCCGCTGGTGCGCTCCGGGGTGTGGGTGCATTTCCTGGAGGGCGACCCCGGCCGGGCGGTGTGGGTCGGGTTCTGGCGCGACGGGCCGCAGGACGTGCCCCTGGCGGCGGCCGCCACGCCCGCCGGCACCGCCCAGGTCGTCCTGTCGACACCCCAGCAGAACGCCCTGGTCCTCAGCGACGGGCCGACGGGCGGGATCCGGCTCCAGTTCGGCCCGGCGGGCCCCTCCATCAGCATCGACGCTACGGGCATCGAGCTCTCGTGCGGACCCGGCCAGGCCTCCATCACGCTCCGGGGCCCGCTGGTGAGCGTCAACGGCGACGCCCTGACGGTCATGGTGTGAGGAGCGGCGCATGCCCGGACTGATCCTGCACTTCGGCGCGAGCGTGATGTGCGCCCACCCGCCCGGCCTGGTGACCCTGCCCGCGCCGGTCCAGCAGAAGGTGCTCGTCGGCATGCAGCCGGTCGCCACCGCACTGGACACCTGGCTCGTGTCCGGCTGCGCCCTGACCAGCAGCGGCGGCCCCTTCTGCGCCACCGTGCAATGGCAGATGTTCTCCACCAAGGTGCTGGCCGGCGGCCAGCCCGTCGTCCTCCAGCCGTCGCCGCCGCCCGGCACCGGCGTCGGCACCGGAGTGTCCGCGCCCGGGCCGCCGATGGTCCAGATGATGCAGATCAAGGTGAGGGGTGTCTGAGCACCGGTGAACATCGACTTCCCCTACCGCATCGACGAACGCGGCCGCACCGCCGGGACCGACCACGCCTCTCACGTCCGCAACATGGTCGAGCAGGTGCTCTTCACCGCTCCCGGAGAACGCGTGAACCGCCCGGACTTCGGATGCGGCCTGCTCGACCTGGTCTTCGACCCGAACGGGCCCGAGCTGACGGCGACGGTCGAAATGACCGCCCAAGCGGCCCTCCAGCGCTGGCTCGGCGACCTGCTCACCGTCGAGTCGCTGACCGTCACGGCCGAAGAAGCCACCCTGCGCGTCTCCCTGAGCTACCGGCTCACCGCCACCGGCGAACTCCGCACGGTCCGTGTCGACGGAGGGACGGCCGCATGAACACCACGCCGGACTGCGCCGCCGCGGCACCTCCCTGCCCGCCGCCGGCCGGCCCCGCCGGGCCGGCCATCGACTACCTGGCCAAGGACTACGAGAGCTTCCGCCGCCTGCTGCTCGACCGGTTCGCGCTGACCATGCCCGACTGGTCCGAACAGCACGCACCCGACCTCGGCGTCACCCTGGTCGAACTCCTCGCCTACGCCGGCGACCGGCTCAGCTACCAGCAGGACGCCGTCGCCACCGAGGCCTACCTGGACACCGCGCGCCTGCGCACCTCCGTACGCCGCCACGCCCGGCTCGTCGGCTACCCCATGCACGAGGGATGCGCGGCCCGGACCTTCGTCTGCGTCGAGACGGAGGACGACCTCGCCCTGTCCCCCAAGGACCTGGTCTTCGCCGCCGTCCCGCCCGAGCGGCTCCCCGGGCAGGGCGCCGCGATCCCACCGGAGGACCTGCGCGCACGCGCCCAGGTCTGCTTCCGGCCCCTCCAGAGCCGGCGCATCCACCTGCGCCCGGGCCACAACCGCATCGAGCTGCGGACCCGGGGCGGCGAGGAGTGCCGGCTGCCCGCGGGCACCACGGAAGCCACCTTGCGCGACCAGTGGACCGGCAAGGACGGCACCGAGCGCCTCCTGCACCTCGTCCCCGGCGACGTCATCGTCCTCGAAGAAGAACGCGGCCCGGGCACCGGCGCACTCGCCGACGCCGACCCCGCACACCGGCAGGCGGTCCGCCTCACCCGCGTCACCCCCGGCGTCGACCCGCTCGGCGACACCCCCGTCGTCGAGATCGCCTGGGCCGCCGAAGACGCCCTCACCTTCCCCCTGTGTGTCAGCGCCCGCAGCGGACCCGACTGCGAGAACCGTCAGGTGGCCGTGGCACGCGGCAACACCGTCCTCGTCGAACACGGCCTCCTCAACACGTGGGGGACCGGCGCCCAGGGAGAGCGCTTCACCGTACCGGCCGGCCCCGGCGCCCTCCCGCGCGACTGCACCCCGCCCGCCTTCGGCTGCCCGGACCCGGATCCGGCCCCGCCGCCCGCCCCGCCCTTCGTCCACACCCTGAAGGGCAAGGACATCACCCGCTCCGCGCCCTTCCCCGCCCCGGCCGCAATCGCCGCGGCCCAGGCCCAGGCCCTGGCCGCCTTCCCGGAACGGGCACGCCGCCGCATCCGCGGCCTCCGCGACACCCCCGGACCCCTTCCGGACGACGACCGTGCCTTCCTGGACACCCTGTTCGGCCCCACCGCAACCGAAGGCCTGTACGCGGACCAGGACCCGGGCCGCGCCCTGGACGGCCTCCTCTCCCGCTTCGACCACCTCCTCGCCGCCCGGCTGCGCCGCCTGGACACGCTCATCCGGCAGGCCCGCTCCGGCCGCGTCCTCGGCTCCGAAGACATCGGCTGGGAGATCCGGCAGACCTGGGGCGAAGACGCCTGGAAGACCATCGACCCCGCACACCCCGCCCTGCACGGCCCCGCCTGCCACGCACTGCGCACCGACCCGCGCCGGGCCCTGCCCGTCCTGGCGGTCCGGGCGGACGACACACAGCCGCACCGGGCGGGCGCCACGGACCCCCCGGGCACCGAGTGGACGCCCCGGCGTGACCTGCTGTCCAGCGGCCCCCGCGACCGCCACATGGTCCCCGAGACCGACGACGAGGGCACGACGAGCCTGCGGTTCGGCGACGGCCGCTCGGGAGCCGCGCCCCTCCCGGGCACGGCGCTGACAGCGCGCTACGGCGTCGGCAACGGACACGCGGGCAACATCGGAGCCGAAGCGATCAACCGCGTCGCCTTCCGCTCCACCACTACCGCGCCGCGCATCACCCGGATCCGCAACCCGCTCCCCGCCACCGGAGGCACCGGCCCCGAACCCGTCGACACCGTACGCCGCTTGGCTCCCCGCGAGCCCTTCCAGCAGCTGCGGCGGGCCGTCACCGCGGAGGACTACGCGGCCCTCGCCGCCCGCCGGCCCGGCGTCCAGCGCACCGCAGCGACCCTTCGCTGGACGGGAAGCTGGTACGAAGCCGACATCGCCGTCGACGCCCTCGGCGCCGCCCAGGCGCCGCCCCACCTGCTCGACGACGTACGCCAGACCATGCACCGCTACCGCCGCATCGGGTACGACGTGGTCACCGGCCCCGCCGTCACCGCCCCCCTCGACCTGCGCCTCGCCGTCCAGGTCGAGCCCGCCTTCATCACGGCCCACGTGCGGCAGGACCTGCTGCGCACCCTGCGGCCGGGACGTCTGCCCGACGGCCGCCCCGGCTTCTTCGACCCCGACGCCCTGACCTTCGGCACACCCGTCCGCATCAGCCGCATCATCGCCACCGCACTTGCCGTGCCCGGCGTCCGCTGCGCCCAAGTGACCCTGCTCCGCCGCCACGGCGACACCGGAGCGGAACTGCCCCCCTCCGGCGTCCTCGCCGTCCGGCCCCTGGAGATCCCCCGGCTGGACGACGACCCCGCCCATCCCGAGCACGGACGCCTGACCCTCGTCATGGAAGGAGGACGATGAGCGGCCCCACCTGCTCCTGCGGCTGCCGCACCACCACCCCCGTGCGGATCTGGAACCGGCCCGGGCTGCCCGCCGTCGCCTACCGCACCGGCACCCACGGCCAGTTCCTCGACACCATGCTGGCCCGGCTGTCCGACGCACAGCACCAGCCGCTCGCCGGCCTCACCCACCGCCGGCCCGACGACCCCTCCATCGCCCTGCTCGACGGCTGGGCCGTCATCGCCGACATCCTCACCTTCTACCAGGAACGCATCGCCAACGAGGGATACCTGGCCACCGCCACCGAAGCCGACTCCCTGACCCGGCTCGGGCGGCTCGTCGGCCACCGCCCCCGCCCCGCCCTGGCCGCCGGCACCTTCCTCGCCTACACCCTCGACCCCGGCACCCGGGCCACCATCCCCGCCGGATCCCAGGTCAAGAGCACCCCCGCCCCCGGCGCACTGCCCCAGACCTTCGAGACGTCGGAGGCGGTCGAGGCCCGCGCCGCATGGAACCGGCTTCCGGTGCGCCGCACCGTCCCGCCCGACCTCACGCCGCAGGCCGCGGCGACGGCGCCGAGCGTGGAACTCTCCGGAATCCACCCGGGCCTCCGCCCCGGCGACCGCCTCCTCCTCGGCTTCGCCGCCACCGGAGAAGGCCAGGTCCGCACGGTGCACAGCATCAAGCCCGACCCGGCCGGCAACCGCACCACCGTGGCGTTCACTTCACCGGACCTCGTCAGTGAGTACGCGGCGGCCTTCGACGACCTCAAGAGCGCGATCGAAGACGCGGACGGCAAACGACCGCGCGGCCCCGTACCACGGCTCCACAGCGACGACTCCCCTCAGCCCGCCCCCTCGGACGGGCCCGGCACACCCGGCGGACCCGGAGAGGCGGACCATCCCGAAACCCCTGATACCTCTGACACCCCCGACACGCCTGACACCCCAGGCCTTCCGCAGCCCCCCGATTCCGAGGCCCCGACGGTCATCCACCCCATCCCCCCGCCCCCGGCCGACCATGCGCCCCCGGCCGACACCCCGGAACCACCGGACCCCGTCGAGCCTCCCGGCCCCCCGGAGCCCCCCGGCCCCGCCGGATTCGCGGCGCCCGGCGCGCCCCCGCCCGACGACTCCGGCACCGCCGCCGACCCGGACACCGAGCACTTCGACGCCCTGCGGCAAGCGGTGCTCGGCAGGAACCTCGCCGTCGTTCCCACTCCGGTGCCCGACCTCTTCCTCGGCCAACTCGCCGAACCCATCAACAGGATCCGCGAGCAAATGGTCATCGCCCGCGCCGGCCGGCGAAGAGAGATCACCGACTGGCTCGAACCGGTCGCCGAGGCGGCCGACCGCGTCCGTGCCGTGGCGGCCCGCGCGACCGGCTCACCCGACCTGCTCTCCCTGCGGCAACTCATCGACGGCCCCCTGGGACTGTCGATGGGCAGCTCCCAGAGCGCGGCCCGCAACGGCGCCCTCCTCAGCCTCACCCCCGCGCTCGCCGCGCTCAACCGCCCGCCCTCCCGCCCGCCGGCGGACCCCCGCGACATCACCACCCCGGTCGCCACCCTCTTCGGCGCGGCGTCCGACACCCTGCCACGGCTCCTGGCGGCCACCCGGCCCCAGCTCGCCGGACAGCTCTACCAGGCCATGAGCACCGCCTCCGTCGGCGGACCCGATGCCCTCACCGGCATCCAGTGGTTCCGCGTCAAAGCCACTCCGTGCGGCGCGGCCCTCGCCCCCCGCGCCGGGGACCCGCCCAAGGAGCCCTTGAGCCACGCCGACGACGGCGATCCCCGTCAGCTCACCCTGGACGCGGTGTACGACGCGATCCTCCCCGGCAGCTGGATCGCCGTGCAGAAAGGCCTCGAAGCGCCGTTCCTGAGGCAGGTCACCGATGTGGCCCAACCGGTCGTCGTGGACCAGGACGTGGCCTTCAAACTGACGCGGCTGACCCTCTCCGACGACCTGCCGCAGGAGTACCGCACCGCGGACGCCCGCCGGCTGATCACCGTGTGGGCCGCGGGAGAACCCCTGCCCCCCGCCGGAACCCCCCTCCTCGACGACATCGCCGGGCGCGAGCTCGTCCTGGAGAACACCTGCGAAGGCCTGCGCCCCGGACGATGGCTGATCGTCTCCGGAGAACGCACCGACGTCCCCGGCACCACCGGGGTCCAGGGCACCGAACTGGTCATGCTCGCCGGAGTCCGCCAGGACGCCGGCACCCCCGGAGACCGGCTGGTGACCACACTCGTCCTCACCACCGAACTCGCCTACACCTACCGCAGGGAGACCGCCGCCATCCACGGCAACGTCGTCCCGGCCACGGCCGGCGAAACCTGCCGCGAAGTCCTGGGCAGCGGCGACGCGGCACAGGCCGGGCAGGCCTTCGTCCTGCGCAGGCCCCCGCTCACCTTCCTCCCCGCACCCACGCCCGGCGGAGCCACCGACACCCTGACCGTCCGCATCGCCGGCGTCACCTGGCCCTCGTGCGCCGACCTCAGCGACCTCGGGCCCACCGACCCCGGCTACCACCTGCGCACGGGCCCCGACGGAACCACCTGCGTACGCTTCGGCAACGGCACCCACGGCATGCGGCTCCCGACCGGGCAGGAGAACGTCACCGCCGAGTACCGCATGGGCGGCGGCAGCGCCGGCAACGTCCCCGCCGACCGGATCAACCAGGTGGTCAGCAGGCCGCTCGGCGTCAGCGCCGTGACCAACCCCCTGTCCGCGACCGGCGGCACCGACGCCGACGACGCAGGCGCCATCCGGACCCGCGTCCCCCTGCGCCTGCGCGCCCTCGACCGGCTGGTGTCACTGCGCGACTACGAGGACTTCGCCCTCGCCTTCGCCGGCATCGGAAAAGCGTCCGCACGCCACCTCACCGACGGCACGGGCCGGATCGTCCACGTCACCGTCGCCGCCGTCCACGACGCCCCCCTCGACCCCGGATCGCCCCTGACCGCCGCACTCCGCACAGCACTCCAGCAGTACGGGGAACCGGCCCTGCCCCTCCGCGTCGACCTGCGCGAACGCGTACTCCTCGCCCTGTCGGCGGGAGTGCGCGTCCTGCCCGACCACACGTGGGAGACTGTGGAACCCGCCGTCCGCCGCGCTCTTCAGGACGCGCTCGGCTTCACGGCGGCCGAGCTCGGCCGCCCCGTCCACGTCAGCGCGGCCATCGCCGCCGCCCAGGCCGTGCCGGGAGTCGACCACGTGAGCGTCGACGTCTTCGGAGGCATCCCGGACGACATCGACACCGTCACCCTGAGCCTCCTCGCACACCGGCTCACCACCGTGGCCGGATGGGTCCCCGCCGAGCCGGCCAGGTACGCGACCAGCCGCCACACCGTCGCCCTGACCGACACCCTCACCACCGTCGCCCTGCGCCACGGCCTCACCCTCGACCAGCTCGTCGCCCTCAACCCCGGAGTACGGCCCGGCATGGGGACCACGGACCTGGGCGGCGAACTCGTCGTCCGCCGGGGCGTACGCGCGGCCCAACTGGTCGTCCTGGATCCCGCCGTACCCGAAACGCTCGTCCTGCGGAGGATTCCGTGACCCCCGACCAGCTCTACGAGCTCCTGCCCGCCGTCCACCGGCGGCGCGACGCCGAGAACGGCGGCCAACTGCGCTCCCTGCTCTCCGTCATCGCCGAACAGGCCGGCGTCGTCGAAGCCGGCATCGAGCAGATGTACGCCGACTGGTTCATCGAGACCTGCGCGGACTGGGTCGTCCCCTACCTCGGCGAACTCGTCGGCTACCGCCCGCCGCCCGGCGCGGCCGCCGTGCCGTCCACCGGAACGGACGAGGCACGGCGCCTCCTCGCCTCGGCCGTCCCCCGCCGGGAAGTGGCCGCCACCGTCACCAACCGGCGCCGCAAGGGCACCCTCGCCCTCCTGGAGGACCTCGCCCGCGACGTCGCCGACTGGCCCGCGCGCGCCGTCGAGTACCGCCGCCTCCTCGCCGTCACCCAGCCCGTCCGCCGCTACCCGGCCGACGAACGGGCCACCGGCCGGCGGCTGCGCCACGGCGGGCTCGCGGACCTGCGCCGGACCGAAGCGCTCGACCACCTCGGCGGACCCTTCGACGACCTGGCGAGAACCGCGGAGGTGCCGCGCACCGGAGCGGCCCGGCGCTCCGGCCGCCACAACATCCCCGGAGTCGCCCTCCACGTGTGGCGGCTGACCGCCTACCCGGTCACCCGGGCCCCCGCCCACTGCCTGGACCGGGCCCGCAACCGCTACACCTTCAGCCTGCTGGGCAACGACACCCCGCTCTTCACCCACCCCGTCCCCGAACCCTCGCCCTGCCACATCGCCGACGAGACGAACGTCCCGGCGCCCCTCGGCAGGCGGGCGCTGGCCGCACGCCTCCACGACCACTACGGCCCGGGCAAGAGCCTGTGCCTGTGGGTGGGCGACCCCGACGGCGAACCGGTGCCCCTGAACCGCATCGCCGCCGCCGACCTGTCCGGGTGGACCCACCGGTCCACCCCCGGGCGGATCGCCGTCGACCCGGTCCTGGGCCGTATCGCCTTCGCACCCCGCGACGCCCCCGAGAGCGGCGTCTGGGTGACCTACCACTACGGATTCCCCGCCGACCTCGGCGGCGGTGAATACCCCCGCCCGAGCCCCCCGGCGGACCCCGCCGCCCGTGCCCCCTACCGCGTCGGCCCCGGACACGAGCACGAGCGCATCACCGATGCCCTCGAACGGCGCCGGGCCGACCTGGAGCAATGGCGCGACGACACCAAGCGGTGGCAGGAGCGCCGGCGCCGTGCGGAGCAGCGCCGGGCACGCGCCACGGACAGCAAGGCCCCGCCCGCCCTGCCGGATCCCCCGGTCCCGCCCTCCGACGTCATCGAGATCAGCGGCAACGAGGTCCACCAGGACGTCCTCGAAATCCGGCTCGACCGGGGCGAGCGCCTCGTCCTGCGGGCCACGGACGGCTCCCGTCCCGTCCTGCGGCTCCTCGACTGGACCGGCAACCGGCCCGACGCCCTGCGCATCGTGGGAACCGAGGAGGGCGACGGCCCCCCGCCCCGGCTCACCCTCGACGGCCTGCTCGTCACCGGCCGCAGCGTCCAGGTCCGCGGCGAGGTGGGACAGCTGACCCTCCTCCACTGCACCTTCGTGCCCGGCTGGGACCTGGACGAGCACTGCCGCCCGCAGGAACCGGAGGAACCCGGACTCGAACTCATCGACACACCCGCCTGCGTCCAGGCCGAACACAGCATCCTCGGCACCGTCCTGGTCACCCGCTCCGACGAGACCGCCGGACCGAACCGGCTGTGGTTCTCGGACAGCGTGATCGACGCCACCGGCCGGGACCTGGCCGCCCTCGCCGCCCCCGAGGGCGGACACGCCCACGCCGTCCTCAACGCCCGCCGCACCACCGTCATCGGAACCGTCCGCGTCCATGCAGCCGGCCTCGTGGAGGACTGCCTCCTCGACGGTGACGTCGACGTCGCCCGCCGCGCCGAGGGCTGCGTACGGTTCAGCTGGCTGCCGCCCGCCTCCCGCACACCGCAGCGCTTCCACTGCGAACCCGAGCACTCCGGCGGCCCGGCCGCGCCGCCCCTGCGCTTCACCAGCACGCGCTACGGCACCCCCGGATACGTCCAACTGGCCGACGGCAGCCCGGACTCCGTGCGCCGCGGCGCCCAGGACGGATCGGAACCCGGAGCCCTGCACGACCTCTTCCAGCCCCAGCGCGAGGACAACCTCCGCACACGCCTCGCCGAATACACCCCCGCCGGCTGCGACGCCACCGTCCTGTTCGTCACCTGACCCGCCTCCCCGCCCGGAGTTCACCACCATGCAAGGCGACTTCTCACGCGTCACGTTCGACGCGGCCCGCCGATTCTCCGCCGTCCTCGCCCAGCAGGGGCGCGTCCAGCTCGACGCCGACATCAACGAGCAGACCGCCATCCTGCTGCACCACCTGCGCACCCTGGCCGCCGACCTCTTCGGACCCGCCGCCTTCCCGGCTCCCGCCGACGGAAGCTCCGCGGGCGGCTTCGCCGTCTCCTTGGGAGCCGACAACACCCTCACCGTCGGCGCCGGCCGCATGTACGTCGACGGCATCCTGTGCGAATGCCCCACCGGCGGCACCGACTACTGGAGCCAGCCCGACGGCCACCTCGACCCCACCCGCGACGCGGACAAGGCCCTGCCCCACGGGACCTCCCTCGTCTACCTGCGCGTATGGGAGCGCCTCGTCACCGCGGCCGACGTCCCCGCGATCCGCGAAGTCGCCCTCGGCGCACTCGGACCCGACACAGCCGTACGGACCAAGGTCGTCTGGCAGCTCGACTGGATGCCCCTGACCGAGGAATTCTTCAGAGAGGGCGTCATCCCCGTCTCCTTCCTCAGGGAGCAGATCACTCAGCGGTTCGGCCCCCGCCCCCGGCTCGAAGCGAAGGCCCAGGAGCCGCAGACCGAGGACGGCACCGGTGCTCTCCCGCCCGGCCCCGGCTACCGGGGACCGGAGAACCAGCTCTACCGCGTCGAGATCCACCGCGGCGGCACGGCCGGCACCGCAACCTTCAAGTGGTCCCGGGAGAACGGCTCCGTCGTCCTCCCCGTCCTGGCCGTCAACGGATCCGTGGTCGAAGTCGGGACGCTCGGACGCGACAGCGGCCTCGGAGTGGAGAGCGGCGACATGGTCGAGCTCGTCGACGACGCGGTGACCTGCCGCACCGCCGACGACGCGGACCCCGGCGATGCCACCACCCCGGACCGCAACCGTCTGTACCGCGTGGCGGACGTCGACCACGCCGCCCGGCACGTCTACCTGGACGCCTACCCGGCCGGCGATCAGGAAGGGCAGGGCGCCGGCACCGTTCCCGCACTGCACCCGGTGCTGCGCAGATGGGACCACCGCCCGCCGGAACAGCAGCCGGCGGACACGGCTGACCAGGAAGACCAGGCGAAGAACGCGCAGGACAGCGCCGGAGCCGTCCCCGTAGCGGAAGGCACCTGGCTCCCCTTGGAGGACGGCATCGCGGTGCGCTTCTCCGCGGGGGAGGACCACGCAAAGCCCCGCCGCTACCGCAGCGGTGACTACTGGCTCATCCCCGCCCGCGTCGTCACCGGTGACGTCGAATGGCCGACCGACCCCCAGGGCAACCCCGTGCCGGGAGAACCGCACGGAGTCGACTACCACTACGCCCCTCTCGCCGTCGTCAAACCGGTCGACAAGGACACCCTGGAAGTCAAAGACATGCGCACCCCCTTCCCCCAGCCGCGCCCGCCCCGGCCCGACCAGGCGTGACACGGGGAGACGCGGTCAAGCGGCTCCGGCCTCCCCCTGCGCCCACAGCGCCGCTGCCATGTCCTCCACCGCGGCCATCGCGCGCCGGTGGAGGCCGCCGCCGAACGTGACGCGGGCCGCGCCCAGGTCGCCCAGCTCGCGGGGCGAGGGGCCGTTCGGCAGGGCGATGACGCTGACCGGCGCGGGAACGGCGCGGGCGATCTCCGGGAGGAGACCGGCCGGGGCGAGGATCGGGAACACGCAGTCGGCGCCCGCCGAGGCGTAGAGACGGCAACGGCCGATGGCGGGGCCGGCGTCCGGGGCCGTGCGGTCGCCCTTGAGGAAGGTGTCGGTGCGCGCGTTGATCACGACCCGGTCGCCGGCCGCGTCCCGCACCCGGGACAGCCAGTCGGCCTGCTCGGCAGGGTCCTTGAGCCGTCCCGTCACGCGATCGCTGTCCTCCAGATTGCAGCCGACGGCCCCCGTTTCCAGCAGCCGTTCGACGAGCTCAGCGGGCGGCAGCCCGTAGCCGTCCTCCAGGTCGGCGGTGACCATCACCCCGTCCGCGGCGACGGCCCGCACGATGCCGGCCACCGCGGCGAACATCTCGTCCGCGGGCGCACTGCCGTCGGCGTACCCGAGGACGGCCGAGATACCGGCACTCGGCGTGGCCAGAGCCCGGAACCCGGCATCGGCGAAGACCCGCGCACTGGCGGCGTCCCAGGGCCCGGGCAGCACGAGCGGCCCGGCCCCGGCCCGGCCGTGGTGCAAAGAACGGAAGGCGGCGGCACCGCCGGAGATCGTTGTCATACACCCGACGCTAAAGGCGAAAGCGCCCGGAAAACTGGTCCAATCCACGTCCCGTTTCGTGGGCCACTCCGGGGCCGCCTCGCCGCCGAGCCCGCCTGCGGCCGGTGAGCGAGTTCCTCCTGTACGTCGAGGGCGACGAGGCACGCCTTCGCTGCTGACGCACCCCGGTGGTCCCGTCAGCCGGCGAGGCTCGACGCCAGGCCCTTCACCTGGGTCACGTAGGCCATGACAGACGGCTCGCGCCGCCAGGGGCGGAGGGCGTCGGTGAAGATCTGGAGGTAGTCGAGTCCGCGTGCGGTCCGGAGCCGGGTGAAGAGCCGGAGGGATTGCTGCCCGAGGAGCAGGCCCGCGTCGAGGTCGCCCTGTTGCGCATGCGCCGTGGCCAGGACGGACAGGCGGATCCCCCTCGACCGGGCGAACGCCTCGCCGGGCATGGACCCCAGCGCGTGCCACGCGAACGTGGACTTCGGGCGCCCCAGGTCACGGAAGATCTCCGTGGCGTCCGTGACGATCCGCTGCCGGTTGAAGAAGCCGATCCACGCCCGCTCGCCGCCCGCGCCTTCGGCCGCACCGCGCTCCTGGAAGCGTTCGGCCATGGCGAGAGCGGCACAGGCGGACCGGGCGTCTCCCTCCCTCGCGTGCGCGCGTGCCTCGATCAGCTTGGCGAACCCCAGCACCCGCGGGTCGGCGCCCGGAACCCGTTCGAACGCCCCTTGCGCCATGTCGACGGCCTGTGAGGCGAACCCGCGCATGAGTGACTGCATCGCCATCGTCGTCAGGACGTACGAGCCGAGGTGGATGTCCCCGGCGGCCTTTGCCAGCCGCAGCGCCTGGATGAAGTGGCGCTGAGCGGCCTGGTGCTGTCCGGAGTCGAAGGCGGTCCATCCGGCCAGCCGGGCCATCTCCGCGGTCACGGAGAACAGGTCGCGCCCGTTCCGTTCCGAGTAGCGGGCGCGCAGGAGCGGGCTGACGCGTTCGTCCAAGTAGGCGGTGAGCGCCTGAGACTTCAGGGCGGCCCCGCCGAACCGCGAGTCCCAGGTGCGGGCGTCATCGGCGACCGCCCGGAGCTCCTCGATGTGGGCCCGGCCCAGCACGGCGGTACCGGGCGACGGCAGCACGGTCTCCGTGGGACTGACCAGCCACCGGGTCACCGGCTCGGAGAACGAGGCGACGGCGAACGGCGTCGCCGCCAGAAATGTGCGTCGGTTCACGGTGCTCCAATACGAGGCGGCTTCGGCGAGCGCCTGCCGCTGGTCCCGGGGGAAGGCGAGCCCGGCCGACCGGTTGCGTCCCCCTTCCCGCATGTCCTCCATGCCGATGTCCGCCAGGTCCACCGGCCGGCCGAGGCCCTCGGCGAGCACGGTGCACAGGTGCCGGGGGACGGGCCAGCGCGGCCGCATGCCGCGGCGGGACCAGTTGACCACGGACGTGTGCGTGTACTCGCTGGCCACGCCCTCGGCCAGACAGGTCTGGTTCACCCGGTACGCCAGCCTTTTGTGGCTGATCCCGGACTCGGCGATCAGCTTTTCTAAGCGGGCGTTGGGCTCTCGACCGATTGTCTTCGCCACGACCACCGTCTCATCACCCCTCCGCCTCCGGCATGTTGCCAGCGTAGCGACGCGCCGCGGCCGTCGGCGTGTGCCGCGATCCGTGAGCCCCCTTTGTGAGCCCTGTGCAGGTGTTCACGCCCTGCTCTTCTGGTGGGGGAACGAACGACAAGGCCCAACGCGGGAGCGGGACAGGGATGGTGAGACGGCCGATGACGACACGACACGCCGGGAAGAAGAACCGGGAGCCCGCCTGCCGGACTTGGGTGCGGCTCGCGGCCCAGTGGCTGGTCGGCCCGGCTTCCGCCGTGGCTCAGATGCTCACCGAAGCCCTGCCGCCCTGGGCGGTCATCGCGCTGGCCCTGGTCGCCTCACTGGCCGCGGGTGTCCGGCGGGGCGGTATGCCTCCGGCGCCGCATGCGCCCCCGCCCTCCGCTTCCGCGCGCCTCCGGCGGCGCCGCCCCGTGCGCCGTCCGCCGAACCGCGTCGTGGGCTTACCGCCCCGTCGGCCGCCCGCGGCCGGGAGGAGCCGGGGCCGCTGCAACGCCCGCTGCCATGGCCGCCGTTGACCGTCTTTCTGCGGTCGCCCGGTGGGCCTTCCGGGGTCAGACCGCGAACCAGACGCGTTCGATGCGGTCCTGCCCCACCTCGTACATCGCCAGCGCGGTACGGGTCCCGCCGCCCATGAAGCCGGACACGCGCTCCTGGTCGATGACGATGCGGCCGTGCGTCACGCGCGAGACCAGTTCGGCGTGCAGGTCGGGGCTGGCGGCGAAGAGGGCCGCGTAGCGCTCGCGGAAGGCGGGCCCCGACCGGTCGGCGAGGACGTCGCCGGACGGGAAGGCGTGGACGGGCACGTCCTCGGCGTAGTACCCGAGGAACGCCTCGAGGTCGCGTGCGTTGTACGCCGCGAGCTGGCCGTCGACGATCTCCTCCGGAGACATGGGGCATCCCCTTTCCGGCCCGGCCGCGTTACGGTTCGGCGGGCCACGTACAGCGGTGTCGTACCGGTCGCGAAGATCATATCGACGGGGGTCGGGCGGCCGGGGGCGCACCGGCGGCGGCTCCTACGCCAGGAGCAGGGCCCTGTCCCACGCCGGTTCCACGTCCGTGGCCGCCCCCAGCACGGCGAGCAGCACGCCCGCGGCGCCGTCGAGGAATCCGGGGCCGCCGCCCGCCGGGAACGGTGCGGCCGCGAGGCCGGCCGCGGCGGAGGCGAGGCCGGGGTCGCCGGTGTCGTGCGCGAAGCGCGACGTGATCTGGAGCAGGCCTGCCAGGCCGTGACAGAGCCCCGGGGCGCCGTCGATGCGCCGCTCCTCGGGAGGCCGCCGGTGAACGGCCTTCAGCGCCCGTACCGCAAGGTCGCGCAGGGACTCGTCCCCGAGGGCCGTGCCCGCGAGCCACAGGGCGCGGGCCGTCCCGGGGCTCCCCCGGCACCACGAGGCACGTACGGTTGTGCCAGTGGTCATCCCGGGCCAGTTGGGGCCCCACGCGTCGTCGGCGCGGCAGTCGTTGAGCAACTCGGCCAGCCGGCCGACCGCCTCCCGCTGACCGCGTACGGCAACGCCCTCGCCGAGGGCCAGGGACAGGAGGGCGAGCGGCCCGGACCACCCGTGGGCCGGACCCGGGTCAGGGGGCTCACCGGCCCGTACCCCTGTCCGCGTCAGGGTGGTGAGCACGGCCCGGAGCGCAGCCGCCGCGGCCGGATCGTCGCCCCGGCACAGCAGATACGCCCCTGCCCCCGTCAGACCGGAGACGACGTCGACGGCGCGGGCGGGCGGCGGCGGGCCGTCGCAGAGTTGCCGCGCCCGGGCGAGCGCCTCCCGGACGACGCGGTCGTGGAGAGCGGGGTGTTCGAGAGCTGACCCGCCGGATGACACGGACCACGCGGCGAAGGCAAGTCCCGCGACACCGCCGAACAGGCCCGGCGAGGCGCCGAGCCGCTCGTAACCCCTGATCGCGGCGGCCAAGTAGCCCTGGGCGAGGGCGCCCCAGCCCCGTCCGGGCAGGCCGCGGTCCAGCCAGTGGAACGCGAGGGCCAGGCCCGCGCCCCCGCCCGCGAGATCGGGGCGCACCCGATGGGGCACGCGGTGCGGCCTCGCGGCGGACGCGACGCGCGCGAGGGCGGCGGCGGACGCGCCGGGGGACAGGGCGGCCGTCCACTTCCCGTCGGTCATGTGCTCTTTCCCTTGAGGCGCGCGTGAGGCGTGTGAGGCGCGTGTGAGGCACGTGGCGCGGCCGGCACCGGTTCGGTTCCGGCCGCGCAGAACCGGTGAACGGTTTACGGCGGGCAGCGCGGCGGGTCGGTGCAGTGACCACTCGTGTGGTCGGTGTCGCAGCACATGACCGGTGCCAGTGCCGGCTCGTCCGTCTCGGGCAGCTCTTGCAGCTCCAGAACGGTTTCTTCCATGTCTTTCACCCCCTCTCCGTCATTCGGACAGGTCACTCCGGGCCCGGGCGGCCGGCTGCTGGAGGCTCAGCCCGGTCCACCCGGTCCGCCCCGTCCACCATCCACGGGCGGCCGCCCCCGTGCTTGAGACGCAGCAGCAGATCCAGGGCGCCGCCCAGGCCGACCTGGTAGCTCACGCAGAATTCGCGCAGCGTGTCGTCAGGGACGACCAGCCGCCCGTCCTCCAGGGCGGCGGCCCGCGCGTACAGGCAGTAGGCGGCCTCGGCGGCCCGGGTGCGGTACGCCGTGTCGCCGGTCATGTCGGCCAGGTCGATGAGCAGCTGGGCGTTGCCGGCCACGCCGTGGCACGCTCCGGGGCCGACCCGCCAGCGGTCCCGGTGGGCCGCGCGCGCCGCCCTCTCGGCGTACTCGCGGAACAGCGGGTCTCCGGTCTCCTTCCACAGCCTGACGAGCGCGGTGCCGATGCCGGACGCACCGTTGCACCAGAAGTCGAGGCCCGGCCGCTCCGTACGGCCCGGCCCCTTGGGCCAGATCGCGATGTCGCCGCGGCGCTCGGCCACGGCGCACAGGGCGTGCCCGCCACCGATCGCGATGTCGACGAGCTCCGGCCGGTCGAGATCGCGTCCGGCGGCGAGCAGGAACGCGACGAGGCCGGCGACGCCGTGCGCGAATCCGTAGAAGGCCGAGCCCGCGAGTTCGCGGCGGTGCGGCGGGCCGGGCAGCCAGTCCACCCCGCCCTCGGCCTCCATGGTGCGGCGCAGCACGCCGTCCGCGCAGTGCGATGCCCGTTCGGCGAAACGCGGGTCACCTGTGGTGTGCCACAGGTGTAACTGGGCCGTGCCGGCGCCGGCGAGGCCGTGACAGATGTCGGGGTTGGCCCACTCCAGCGGGATGCGCAGGGCGTAGGCGCGGGCGCGGCCGGCGAGTGCGGGGTCGTCGAGTGTCAGCGCCGCGTCGTGGAGTGCCCAGGCTGTGCCCGAGCGGCCGAAGTACAGCCCGGGCAGGACGCGGCCGGGCAGGGCGAGCTGTGCGTCGATCCAGTGGGCCGCCGTGCGCAGCAGCGGTACGAGCGCGGGAGCCTCGCCCGTACGGACGGCTCTGTCGAGGACGGCCAGGACGCCCGCCGCGCCTTGCTGGACGTTGCAGGGGTCGCCCTCCGGCAGGGACCGGGGCCGGGGCCACAGGTGTACGGCCTCCGGGTCGGCGGTCGCGGCGATGAGGCCGAGCCCGTCGTGCAGGAGCCGGTCGAGCGCGGAACCTTCCAGGAGGGGCAGGGCCGTACGGGGGGACTCCGCCGCGGCGACGGGCTCGGCTCCGGCCCCGGCTCCCACTCCGACCCCCTTCTCCGCTCGGAGGAACGCGGCCGCCTTCTCCAGCGGCCAGCGAGCGGGCGCGTCGGCCGTCAGGCCGAGGACGAGGGGCGCGAGGGCGGCCAGTGCGGGGCAGTCCCCGGCGGCGGCCTCCACCATTACGGCGAGGCGTTCGCCGGCGGACCGCGCGGGCGTGGAGTCCGGCGCGTCCGCAGCGTCCGGGGCGAGCAACGGGTTGATGCCGGCGGTGGCGTGGAGCAGGGTGGCGCCCAGGCTGAAGCAGTCCGCCTCGGGGCCGGGCGCGGGACCGGTGCCCGCGCCGGAGAGGTATTCGGGCGCGGTGAATCCCTGGGTGCCCGCCACATGGACCGTGGTGCCGGTGCGCACCGCGCATTCCAGGTCGACGAGGACGGGAGTGCCGCCGGGTCTCATCACGACGTTGGCCGGCTTGAGGTCGCGCAGGACGAAGCCGGCCGCGTGCACGTCACTGACGAGGCGGGTGAGCTCGCGGGCGAGCCGCCACGCCGCGGGGACCGGCAGCAGGCCTCCGTGGCGCGACGCCTCCTCCGCCGACCAGCGGTGCAGGTTCTCACCGTCGATCAGGTCCTCGGCGAGGAAGACGTGCCCGCCGGCCTCGAAGACCTCGCGCGGGGCGGGAGCGAGGCCCTGCGGCGCCAGGCGGGCCAGCACGCCGGCCTCGTAGCGCAGCCAGTCCCGGGCGTCCGTCCCGCCGGGCTGCGCGCCGACGTGCGCGCGGGCCTCCTTCAGCAGGACGTCCTCGCCGGTGCGTTCGTCCCGTGCGCGGTAGACGCCGCCGCGGTTGGAGTGGCGGACGGCCTCCCGTACGAGATAGCGCCCGGCGATGAGCACCGGGCCGCCTCCGCTCCGGCGGCCGGCGGTGCGTACGGGTGGCAGGTCGAAGGGCGGCCGCGCCCAGGCGGGCGGTGAGAACCACGCGTTGCGCTCGTCGGCGGTCAGGCTGCCGTCCGGCGCCCGGAGGCGGCCCCGGTAGAAGCCCTCGTCGTCGAGTTCGCGCGGCGGTGAGAAGCAGCCGAAGCGGTAGTGCACCAGGCTGTCCGGCCGGTACCGCCGGTCCGACAGGATCGCCGGCCCGGCCAGCCCGAGCGTGGCCCGGTGCAGTTCTTCCGCGAGCGCCCGCAACTGGTCGTCGTCGGCGGGGTACGCGGTGAGGAACTTGCCGGAGTGCTCCCGCGGAGCCCGGACCGAGGTGAGGTCGGCGGTGACGCGGGGCGAGACCGCGAACTTGAACGCGCACCCGCGCGCCACCAGAACGCTCCCGGCTCCCTCCAGGACCTCGTGCGCCGAGCCGACGGTCGCTGACAGGTGCAGCTTCCACCCCTGCCGCCGGGGCCGGTACCCCACAGGCGTCACCATGCACCAGGTCTCACCGTCGCGCAGTGTCCACGCGGACCGCTCGGCCCCGAGAATCCGCAGGGCGATCGACTGATAGCTCGCCTGGGGGCTCACCGTCACGCGGTCAGAGTGGCATGCCGTCCCGCCGCGGTCGAGGCCTGCGCCGGAATGGTCTTGCGCACGGCAGCACGGCAGCACGGTGCGGGGCCGACGGCGATCGACAGCCTGTTCGGCGCTGCTCGGTGATCAATCTGAGAATCAGCTGTGACAGTCGTGGGGCAGCATAAGCCCACGTGATCCACTATCAGCGCCGGAGCAGCCGGTGAACCAGCCGTACGCTCCACAGCCTCATCAGCCCCACCAGCCTTACGCTCCTCAGCCGCATTCCCACCCGTATGCGAATCAGCAACCGCATCCGTACGCGCACCCGCACCCGTATCCGGAGCCGCACCCGTACGCCCAACCGCAGCCGTACCCGTACCCGTACCCGCAGCGTCCCGCCGTCCCCGAGCCGGTGAGTGACGAACGGCGCATGCTCTTCTCCGGGATCGACGGCGTCATCACGGTCGTGGCCGGTTTCGGCCTCGCCCTGCGGCTCGCGGACGACAAGAGCGTCGGCGTGTTCTGGGCCGTCGCCGCTGCGTGCGTGTTCGGGGTGTCCTTCGTCCACCACGTCCTGGGGGCCGTGGTGTTCCGGACGACCGTGGGCAAGTTCCTGCTCATGACGCGCGTGGTGCGGGAGGCCGACGGCGGGCGGCCGCGCTTCTGGCGGGCCGTGCAGCGCTGGCTCCTGGGCCTTACCTGGCTGCCGATGCAGCCGGTGTGGAGCCTGATCGGCTCGGACGGAGACCCGTACGAGGACGGCTGCGGTCTGCGCTACGTACGGAGCAAGGACCTGCGCTGAGGGAGAGTCCGGGGCCGAGGGAAGGTCCGGGAAAGAGGTCGGTCCTCAAGATCCCTGCCGGGTCTTGAGGACCGATGTCATGCACGGGCCCGGATCAACCGGCGGCTACTCCGCTACTGCTACTACTGCGGCTACCGCTGCCGGCCGGAGCGCTCGTCGCGACGTCACATGCCGCAGAACGGCGGGATGATGTTCTTGTGGGACACCCAGCCGCGGGTGCCCTTCGACAGGCCGCCCTTGCTCTTGGACTTGAGCTGGACGTAGTCCCAGCCGCCCGACGAGCGCAGGATGCGGATGGGGTCCCCGAAGTAGAGCTGGCCCAGGACGGCGCCCGACGTGCCGGCCTTGCTGCGCAGCCGGGTGCCGTCGCTGTAGATCATGGCGTTGTCCGCGTGGCACGCCTTGGCGGACACGGCGGTCGCGGTCGTCGCGGGGGCGGCCTGGGCCGCCGGGGCGGCCAGGGCGGCGGTGGTGCCGATGAGGGCGGCGGTGGTGAGTGCGAGGGATATGCGTCGCACGGATCCTCCGGTTGTTCGTGTGGTGCGGCGGGTGCCGCGGCGATCACCCTAAAGGCTCCGGGCGGCCCGTCCGGCAGCGATCTTGTCACGTCCCTGTCACAGCCCTGGGCGGCCTTCGCCGGAGCGCGTTCACGCCGCTCCCGGCGCGCCCGGCGGCATCGGCTCGACGCCGACCACGTGCCGGACCCTCAGCGGCTCGACCATGGCGACGACCCGCTGTTCGCCGGGAATTCCCCACTCGAACCGCTCGGATCCGGTGTATTTCGCCGCGAGCCCGTCCATGTTCCGGTCCGCTTCGGCTCCCTCGACGAACCGGACCACCCGGCCGCGTATCTGGACCCGGTCGTACGGGTCGGCCCGGTCCGCGTGGGACAGGCACACGCGCGGGTCGCGGCGGAGGTTGCGTTCCTTGATCCGGCCGACGGCGGTGTTGAAGAAGAGCAGGCCGCCTTCGAGGCCGAGCCACATCGGGCTCACGTGCGGCGCGCCGTCGGCGCCGACCGTGGCGACGTACCAGATGTCCGGGGCTGCGATCCGTGCGCGGATCGCTTCGGGGAGGGCAATCATGGGGCACCCCTGCCCGGCTGCGTGGCCGTTGAAGCGCGCACGTAATCTTGCCGTGCGGTCCCGCTGTGCAGGCCGCGCCGTGCGAGCGGCGCAGGTCATGGCCGGAGCGCGGAACCGGGGGGAGGGCTTGGGCGCTCCACCCGTGCGAAAACAGACGATCATGTCCTTCGGGACAGCAGCAGGAGTGTCCGGAGCGACGTGATGACGCAAGTGAGCGGGGGGACCTATCAGTCCCGGGGATACCATCGCGCACGCCGTGCCAAGCGATGGACGATCGTGGTGGCATCCATAGCCGTGCTCGGGCTGATAACCGCCGGCGTGCTCAACCACTTCAAGATAGGCCCCTTCTCGGACAAGGGGGCGCCGGTGAGCTTCGGCCAGGATCAGGCGGCCGGGGGCGGCGGTCAGGCCGGCGGCGCGGACGCCGCGAAGCCGGACTCCAAGGTCCTGATGCCGACCGGCCCCGCCGCCGAGTTCAAGAACGCCGACACCCTCGGCGACGGCACGCACATCGCCGTCACCACGCTGGAGGGCAAGAAGTCCGGTTTCACGGGCAAGGTGTGGGTCTGGGCGCCCAAGGAGTACAAGGACCCGAAGTTCAAGGACCACGGCTTCCCGGTCCTGATCGCGCTCCCGGGCGGCCCCGGCTTCCCGGACAACTACTGGATGGGCACCAACCTCAAGCTTCAGTCGTCCATCTCCAAGTGGTACGCCGAGGGCAAGAGCAAGCCGTTCCTCCTGGCCATGCCGGTCCTCAACCCCAAGAACAACGGTACGTACTGGGACGGCAGCGACATCCCGGGTCAGCCGAAGATGGGGACCTGGCTGACCGATGACGTCCCGGACCTGATGAAGGCCAACTTCCGCACGATCAAGTCGCGCGACGGCTGGGCGTTCATGGGCTCGTCCTCCGGCGGCTTCGCCGGCATGAAGGCCGTCCTCAAGCACCCGGACAAGTTCAAGGCCGCGATCGCCTCCGGCCCGGACTTCTACCCCGACTCCCCGCTGTGGAAGGGCCACCCGAAGGAGCGGGACGAGAACGACCCCAAGCTGCTGGCCAAGGACCTGACCGCCCGCAAGGGCCCCGACGTCTACATCGCCTTCCAGTACGGCACGAAGGAGGACCCCATCACCATCAGCGGGGTCAAGAACTTCGTGAAGGAGTACGGGCAGGGCTCGGTGCACACCATGGTCAAGGAGATCCCGGGCGGCAAGCACGACGCCTACACGTACGTCCCGAGCATGGGCCAGGGACCGATCCAGTTCATCAGCGAGCAGTTGTCGGACCCGATCCCGGCTTCCTGAGCGGCCGCGAGGTCGCGAGGCCGTGACGTCGCCGCACTTGCGCGGCCCCTGCATGCATGTATGCGTTGCGGGGGCCGCGCAGTCGTATGCGGGCCGAGGCGCGTGTGCTGCTTCGGCGGCGGAGCTCAGCAGTCTCCGATGGCCGCTCGCAGCGCCGCGGCGAAGGGTGCCGGGTGGGTCAGGAAGCCCACGTGTCCGCCCGGGAACTCCGTGACCCCGGTGCCGGTGCCGACATGCTCCGCCAGCGCCTGCGTCGTGCGGTGCAGGAGCGTCTTCGGCCCTTCGCCGCCGATCACGATCGTGAACCGCGCGGCGCGCAGCGCACCGGCATCCGGCCGGAAGCGGACGAACGAGCGCAACTCGTAGGCCAGGCAGGTCCCCACGTTGGCGCGGATGCGCGCCAGCATCTCGCGCACCGGCTCCGGCACGCTCCCGGCCGCTTCCGGAGCCGGGGGCGCGTCCACGCCGATCTCCCCGCAGAACCGCCCCATCGCCGCATCGGTGCCCTCGCGCTCGTAGAGCTCGTACACCTCCTGGAACAGCGCGTGCCAGCGGTCGGCGTCCGGCAGCAGATCGATCACGAACGGCTCGTGCGCCACCAGGGCCCGCACCCGGCCGGGGTTCCGCGCCAGGAGAGCCATGCCGATCATGCCGCCGTAACTCGTGCCGAAGACGTACGCGGGCTCACCGGCGGCGACCGTGTCCAGCAGGAGGCGGGCGTCGTCGCCGTGCTCCTCGATCCACTGCTCGCGGGGCGGGCTCGTCAGGCGGCTGCGGGAGTTGCCCCGTAGGTCGTACGTGATGACCGTGAAGTCTTCCGCGAGCCGGCCCGCCAGGGGGCCGAACATCGCCGCGTCGCCGTCACCGCCGTTGACGAGCAGCAGGGGCGGGCCGGATCCGCGCACCTCGTAGTAGATCTCGGCGTCGGGCGTGGTCAGCGTACCGGTCTTCATGGGACCTCAGAGTGCACCGGTGACGGGCCTCCGGGCAATGACGCCGGGGGAGAAGGAGGGTCGGAGGGGGGCGCGTGGCGCCGGGTCAGCCGTCGGCCTCGCCGCCGGCCAGCGCGCGCAGTGCGCCCGTCAGCTGGTCAGGAGTGAGCGGCGGGGCGGGAAGGGCGGTGGTGGCGGCCGGGGCGCGCAGTCCGTCCAGGAGGAGGCCGAGGTAGCGCCGCCAGGCGTGCGGGGCGACGGTCACGGAGGCGGGGACGACGCGGCCGAGGGCGGCCAGCGTGAACAGCAGGTCCTCGACGACCACGTCGTCGCGCATGGTGCCCTGTTCCTGGGCGCGCCGGATGAGCAGGCAGACCGTCTCGTAGTGGTGGGTCTTGAGGGCGTCGAGGGAGTGGACGCCGGGGATGCTGGTGGTCATCAGGTCGTTGGCGCCCTTGTCGGCGGCCAGGCCCTCGAAGATGTACTCCAGGTAGCCGGCCAGGCCCGCCCAGGCGTCGTCGGCGTTCCGGGCCTCTTCGCCCCGGCGCAGGGTGTGGGTCAGCGATTCGCCGAAGACCGCCTCGATGAGCGCGCCGCGGGTGGGGAAGCGGCGGTAGAGGGTGGCGTTGCCGACGCCGGCGCGGCGGGCGATGTCGTCGAGGGGGGCGTCCACGCCGCGCTCGGCGTAGATCTCGCGGGCGGCCGCGATGAGCAGGTCGCGGTTGCGCTGGGCGTCCTTGCGCAAGGGCCCTCCTTGGGTGGTGCCGACGGTGACAGCACTCTAACAGCGAACCGTGGACTGCTCCCCGTTTCGCTGTTAGGGTCGCAGCCAGTAGTGGGGAGCGGTCCCCGCTTCTATGAGTTTGCCGCACCGGCCGACGAAGGGTTGACGATCCATGAGCACGCTCCCCGACTTCCAGGCGCTGGCCCCGGCCGGCATGGACTTCGTGGCCGACCCCTACCCCCTCTACGCCCACCTGCGCGAACAGGGACCCGTCCACCGCGTCGCCACCGAAGGCGCCGGCGACGTATGGGTGATCCTCGGCTACGACGCGGCGCGCGAGGCGCTCACCCACCCCGGGATCAGCACCGACGTGCGCCACTCCGCCCGCTGGACCAGCGACGGCGGCCAGGCCGTCGGCGGCCGCAACATGCTCCAGACCGACCCGCCCCAGCACACCCGCCTGCGCGGGATGGTCGCCGGGAGGTTCACGGCCCGGCGGATCGAAGAGCTCAGGCCGCGCATCCAGCAGATCACCGACCAGTTGCTGGACCGGATGGCCCCGCTCGGCGCCGCCGACCTCGTCGCGTCCTTCGCGCTCCCCCTGCCCATCGCCGTCATATGCGAGCTCCTGGGCGTACCCGAAGAGCACCGCGACACGTTCCACGAGTGGTCGCAGCGGATGGTCTTCGAACCCGCCACCCAGGCCGGCGCGGAGGCGGCCGCCGCCATGGCGGCCTTCCTCACCGAACTGCTCCGCTCCAAGGAAGAGCACCCCGAAGACGACCTGCTGAGCGACCTGGTGCGGGCCGAGGACGCCGACGGGCGCCGGCTGCCGACGGAGGACCTGATCGGCATGGCCTTCCTCCTCCTCGTCGCCGGCCACGAGACCACCGTCAATCTGCTGGCCAACGGCACGTACGCCCTGCTCACGCACCCCGAGCAGCTCAAGACCCTGCAAGCCGAACCCGGCCTGCTGGAAGGCGCGATCGAGGAGATGCTGCGCTACGAGGGGCCGGTGACGTCCTCCGCGTACCGGTGGACGGCGCAAGACGTCGAGATCGCCGGACAGACCATCCCGGCGGGCGAGTCCGTCCTGATCCTGCTGGGCTCGGGCTCCCGCGACCCCGGCCGCTTCGCCGAGCCCGACCGCTTCGACATCCGCCGCCCCCGCACCGCCGGCGGCGGACACCTGGCCTTCGGCCACGGAATCCACCACTGCCTGGGCGCCCCACTGGCCCGCCTGGAGGCGGCCGTAGCCTTCCCCGCCCTCCTCGACCGCCTCCCCGACCTCACCCTGGACACCGACCCGGCGGACGCCGCATGGCGCCCGGGCCTGATCCGCGGCCTGACGCACCTGCCGGTCCGCTACACCCCGGTGGGGTGATCGCGGCCAACGCGCGGAGTGGGCGCGCGGCGCAGCGGGGGTAAGAACACCCGGTCTTTCCCACGCCCCGGGTCCGGACGCGCTACGGGGGTGCGAGTCCGGACCGGGGCGGTCTCCTCAGAATCCGGAGGACCCGGTGCAGTTGCGCAATGTGTCACCCGATGACGTAGACGCCTATGTCCGGATGCGATGCGATCCCGTCATGATGACGGATCTCGGCGGCCCGTTGCCGCGTGAAGGCATGGCGGACAAAGTCCGGCGAGACGCCCGCCAAGCGGATGCGGACCTCGCGTGGATCAAGATGATCGTCCCGGATCCGGACACTCCTGATGTGGTGGCGGGGACGGTGACCATCTGGTCCCACGACACCGGGAACGGGCCGATCTCCGAGATCGGATGGATGGTTCTGCCGGAATTCCAAGGACGGGGACTGGGGAAGCGAGCCGTTCGTAGGCTGCTGGATCAGGCCCGGAACGAGGACCGCTGGGGCGTCGTGCACGCCTTCCCGGCAACGAGCAACGCAGCATCGAACGGCATCTGCCGTTCCGTGGGCTTCCGGTTCGCCGGAGAGCAGGAAGTCCTCTTCGCAGGCCGAACTCTCCGGACCAATCACTGGTCCATCACAGTACGGGGAGAGGCTCCCTGATCCGGTCCGCGGGAGAGAAAAGCAGCCACGGTCTGGGTGAAGGCGGCGGGGGCGTCGAGCCATGGGTAGTGGCCGGCGCCCGGTTGGATGGTCAGCTCGGCGTGGGGGAACAGCTTCACGATGGCCGCGGCGACATGGGGGCGGGGGCCGCTGTCCAGTTCGCCTGCGAGGAACAGCACCGGCGCGTCCAGGCGCGCGATGGCGGCGCGGGTCGCGGCGGGGTCGAAGGCGCCGGCGGAGGCGTAGATGCCGGCTGCCGGCTCATTGGTCTGTCCGGCCTCTGCCGCGGCATGCGCCTGTGCGGTGGCGTCCCAACGGCCGTAGAAGAAGGGGACGGCAGCGTCGAAGTCGGCGTCCGTGGGGGACCCGGACCAGATGGCTTCGTACGCGTCGCGGGCCGACTCGAACCACGGCTCGGACCTGCGCAAGGCGACGACCTCCCGGCGGTGCTCGCCGGTGAAGTCGACGCCGAGGGCGCGAGCGCGGGCCGTGATCAGGCTGAGCGAACGCATGCGCTGCGGGTACCGGGCCGCGTAGAGGATGGCGAGATCGCCGCTCGCCGAGTGGGCGAGGACATCGACGCGGTCCCACCCGAGGTGATCGCGGAGAGCTTCCACGTCCTCGACCTGCCGGTCACACCGGTACGTAGCCGGATCTCCGGGGATCCCGGAACCGCCGGTCCCGCGCAGGTCGAGCATGACCAACCGGCGGTGCCTCGACAGTCCACCGAGGTCTCCGAGGTACCCGGAGGCGCGCATCGGTCCACCGGGCAGGCAGAGCAGTGGCTCGCCTTCTCCCATGACGCGATAGGCGAGGACTGTCCCGTCGGCGGCGGTGAGTGTCGGCATGGCGCCATCCTCATCACCCGCCGACGGCGACAGCAAGCCGTTTGTTTCTCCGGTCACCGGGGCCCGGTCCCGCCCTCGTACGGCCGTGCAACGTCGTTCTCCTCGAAGAGTTCCCGGGACGTTCCCTCCCGGCCGCGGTACGACAATCGCGCGCGCTCGTCCCGCCGGCACGCGGCCGCCAGCTCCAGCAGCATGCCGGCCGTGATCTGCGGCTCGCCGTTCCTGGGGGTGTGCACGAACGCGGCGTCCATCTCGCCCGGCCGGTCCGCGATCCGCCGCGACAGGACCTGCCGCAGTTTCAGCAGCGCCGGCAGCACGGCCTGGTCGCCGCCGAGCGCGCCGCTCAGCGCGGCCTCGCACAGTGCCGCCGCGCCCGCACAGGTTTGGCGGCGCGCAGGCACGGTATGCGCGCTGACAAGGCCCACGACGGACACCGAGCGGATACCAGAACGGACACCAGAGGGCCCGATGACTCCTATGACTCAGTCGAAGAAGAAGACAGCCGGCACACCCGAAGAGCCCGCCACGAAGGCCGGCGCCTCCACCGGCACCCCGACCGAGCCGCAGCGACCCACCGTCACGGCGGTGCAGGTGCTGCGCGCCGCGCACGAGCAGTTCACCGAGCTCACCGGCCTGCGCCCCGAAGGCATCAGCCGGTTCGAGAGGTCCGAGGGCGGCGGCTGGGAGCTGGAGGCCGAGGTCGTGGAGCTCGCCCGCATCCCCGAGACGATGAGCGTCATGGCGCTCTACGAACTGAGCCTGGACACCGACGGCCTGCTCACCGGCTACCGCCGCGTGCGGCGCTACGAACGGGGCCGTACGGGCCGGACCGGCTCCCGCTGAGGCCCCGGGCGGGCTGGAAGCGAAGAGAGGAAGTTGTCCGATGAGCGTAGTCCCCGCAACTCAGGGCGGGGGTGCAGGCGGCACCAGCGGCCTGTACGACGTCCTTGAGCTGGTGCTCGACCGCGGGCTGGTGATCGACGCGTTCGTGCGCGTCTCCCTGGTCGGCATCGAGATCCTGAAGATCGACGTACGGGTCGTGGTCGCGAGCGTCGACACGTACCTGCGTTTCGCCGAGGCCTGCAACCGCCTCGACCTGGAAGCCGGCCCGCACCGCGACCCCGGCCTGCCCGACCTCGTCGGGTCGGTGACGGAGGGCGGTGCCCGCGGCAAGGCCAAGGGCGCGCTCTCCGGCGCCGCGCAGAGCGTCGCGGACGCGGTGCAGCAGGTGCGTGACCGCGGCGACGACCGCAGCAGCAGCGGTTCCCGCTCCCGCAAGAAGGAGGAGAGCGAGTGACCACCTACGTCTACGGCATCGCCCGCGGCGACCGTACCCGGCTGCCCGAAGGGCTCACCGGCATCGGCGACCCCCCGCTGCCCGTACGCGTCGTGACCGGCGCCGGCCTGTCCGCGGTCGTCAGCGACTGCCCGGCGGGCGGCGAGCTGCGGCCCAAGCGCCGCGACCTGCTCGCCCACCAGCGGGTCCTCACCGAGGCCGGCCGCCGCACCACCATCCTGCCGATGCGCTTCGGCAGCGTCTCCGACAACGACGAACAAGTGCGCACCGTGCTCACGGAACACTCCGAGCGCTACGAGGACCAACTGAGCCGGCTCGACGGACGCGTGGAGTACAACGTCAAGGCCGTGCACCACGAGGACGCCGTCCTGCACCTCGTCCTCGCCGAGAACACCGGACTGCGCACCCTCGCCGAGGCCAACCGCGCCGACGACGGGAGCTCGTACGAACAGCGCCTGCACTTCGGCGAACTGGTCGCCCAGGCCGTCCGCGAGCGCGAGGCCCGCGACGCCGCTCTGGTGCGCCGGGCGCTGGCACCGCTGGCGGAAGGCGAACGGCCCGGGCCCGAGAGCACCGGCTGGTTCCTGAACGTCTCCTTCCTGGTCGCCGAGGACGCCGGGAGCCGGCTGCTCGCCGAGGCCGGCCGGCTCGAAAAGGAGAACCCCCGGCTGGACGTGAAGGTCCACGGCCCCCTGCCTCCGTACAGCTTCGTCGAATGATCGGCTTCGTGGGCTGGGTGCTGCGCCGCGTCGTCACCGAGGCCGAGCGGCTGTACTACGACCCGGCCGTCGTCGGCCGCGAGCTCAAGGCGCTTGAGGAGCAGCTCATCGCCGGCCTGATCGGCGAGGAGGAGTTCGACCGCCGCGAGGACGCGCTCCTGGACCGCCTGGCGGAGACGCGGCGACGCGGCGAGGCAGGACAGGAGCGCACGGCATGAATCCCGGACATCCCGAACACACGGCACTGACGAGGACGGGCTCAGGAATCGGCACCCGTACCGGTGCCGGCATGAGTGCGGGCCTGGGCGCCGGCAGCGGCGGTGCCGACCTCGCCGACATCCTGGAGCGCGTGCTCGACAAGGGCGTGGTGATCGCCGGAGACATCCGCGTCAACCTGCTCGACATCGAACTCCTCACCATCAAGCTCCGGCTGGTGGTCGCCTCCGTCGACAAGGCGAAGGAAATGGGCATCGACTGGTGGGAGAGCGACCCCGCGCTGTCCTCCGGCGCCCGCCGCGGCGAACTGGGCGCCGAGAACGCCCGGCTCCGGGCGCGCGTCGCCGAACTGGAACAGCGTCAGGAGGAGACCCGGTGAACCACGAGGAACTGCTCTACGCCTACGCCGTCACCCGCGACGACGGCACCCCCGGCGCCGGCGACCTGGAGACGCTGACCGGCGTCGCCGGCGAATCCGTCCGCCCCGTCCGGCACCTGGGGCTGACGACCCTGGTGGGACAGGTGCCGGCCGCCGGCTTCGACGAAGCGGCCCTGCGCGCCTCCCTGGAGGACGTCGCCTGGCTGGAGAAGGCCGCCCGCGCGCACCAGAGAGTGATCGACGCGGTGAGCGCCGGCGGCGCGTGCGTCCTGCCGCTGCGGCTGGCGACCGTCTACCGCGACGAGACGGGAGTGCGCCGCATGCTGGCCGACCGGCACGCGCAGCTGGGCGCGGCCCTCGACCGGCTCGACGGCTGCGTCGAATGGGGCGTGAAGGTCCACGCGGTCGGCAGCGCCGGACAAGCCCCGGCCGCCACCGGCTCCAGCTCCGGTGCCGGCCCGCCGGCGCCGCGCGCCGCCATGTCCGGCCGCGACTACCTCCGCAGCCGCGCGGCGGCACGCCACGCGGACGAGGAGGGGGCGCGGCGCGAGGACGAGGCCGCGCGCGGCATCCACGCGGCGCTCACCGCCCTGGCGGAGCAGACCCGGATCTACCCACCGCGGCAAGGCTCCCTCGCCGGGCCCTCCGGACGCAACGTCCTCAACGCCGCCTACCTCGTACGGCGCGAGTCCGGCGGCCGCTTCACCTCGGCCGCCGCCGGACTCGCCGGCCTGGCCCCCGAGGACGGGGTACGGCTGGAACTGACCGGGCCGTGGGCCCCGTACTCCTTCGCCGGACAGGCTACGACCGGGCAACCCACCGCCGGGGAGGAGATACCGTGACCGGCGACGGCCTCCTCGTCCAGCGCAGGCTCTCCCTCGTCGACCTGCTCGACCGGCTCCTCGCGGGTGGCGTGGTGGTCGCCGGCGACCTCACCCTGCGCATCGCCGACGTCGACCTCATCCGCATCAACCTGCACGCCCTCATCAGCAGCATCGACGACCAAGTGCCCTCACCCTGGGAGTCCTGGGAGCCCCGGGAGTCCTGGGTCTCCCGGGAGGAGGCGGGGGCGTGACCCGCCGCATGGAACTGGACGAGGCCACCGTCGAACGCGACCTGGCCCGGCTCGTGCTGACCGTCGTCGAACTGCTCCGCCAGCTGATGGAACGGCAGGCACTGCGCCGGGTGGAGCGTGGCGACCTCACCGACGAGCAGGAGGAACGGATCGGCCTCACCCTCATGCTGCTCGCGGAGCGCGTCGAGGAGCTGTGCCACCACTACGGCCTGGAGCCGGACGACCTCAACCTCGACCTCGGACCCCTCGGGCCGCTGCTGTAACACCCGTAAGGCCGGCGAGGGCGTGCTGGAGGGCGGAGTCGCCCGGCGGGCGGTCGCGCCAGCGGGCGCCGACGTGCCCGTCGGGCCGGATGAGCAGCGCCCCTTGCGGGCCGATGCCGCAGAGGCCGAGGTGCTCAGGGGGAAGGGCCTCGACGCGCAGCGGCCATGGGGCAATGGCTTTCTGCTGCTCCCAGTGGGCCGGATCCGGGGTGAGCAGGGTGAACCACTCGCCGAACGCGTCGAGCGTGGAGCGGCTCTGCGTGAGCCAGAGGTGCGGCATGCGATGGCCCGGCCTCGCCGTGGGGACATAGTCCGTCCCTGCCCCCGCCCCTGTGTCCGTGCCCGGCGGATCGGGCGGCGCGCTGCCGTCGGTGAGGACGGCGCCGGAGTCGTACGCGACGCCGAGTACGAGACCGAGTTGCGCGAAGTACTGCTCCGACCAGGGGAGTTCGAGCTGGTCCGGCGGTGCTGCTGCGCCGGATCGGAGCTGCTCGCTGCGCCGGTTGCGCACGTCGAGCATGAGCTGGGTGTTGGCCACCGCTTGGCTGAGGGTCCGGTGGGCGACGGGCAGCCGCTCCGTTCCGTACGTGTCCAGCAGTCCCGGTCCGGCCCACCCGTGGAGAACGCCCGCCAGTTTCCAGCACAGATTGTGCACGTCGGCGATCCCGGTGTTCATGCCCAGGCCGCCGGTGATGGGGATCGCGTGTGCGGCGTCGCCGGCCAGCAGGGCCCGGCCGTGCCGGAAGCGTTCGGCGACGAAGGCGTTCATCGTCCAGTGCTGGACCCGCACCACGTCGACGCGTACGTCCGCGCCCGGGCCGAGGGCGTGCGAGACGAGCCCGGACCAGTCCGTGTGCGCGGGGTCGTCGGGGGTGGGGACGAACCACGCCCAGCCGCCCTCGGGGTAGAGCGGGGCGAACAGCCCGTGCGTGGTGAAGTAGACGCCGGCGGGCCGTTGGGCGCACCAGAGGCCGAGATCGGCGTCGAACACGACGGTCGTGAAGGCCGCCATCGCTCCGGGGCCGGTCGTGCCGATGTCCAGCCGTTGCCGGACGGTGGAGTTCGCGCCGTCGGCGGCGAGTACGTAACGGGCGCGGACGCGGGACTCCTCGCCGCTCCGGCGGTCGAGGAGGACGGCCACGACGCTGCCGCCTTCTTCGCCTCCCCCGGCCCCTTCTCCTTCGCCTTCGGTTCCTTCTCCGTTTTCTCCTTCGATCAGGCCGACGAGCTCGACTCCGAACCGCATCGGGCCTCCTGCCGCGGCGAGCAGGGTGGGTTCCAGCCGGTCCTGCGAGGTGAGCGCGCCGATGACGGGGCTCTCGGGCACGGGCGCGTTGACCCCGACCATCGCCGCCGTGGCGAAGTCGGGGTCACGCATGGCGTCGCGGAAGCGGACGCGGCCGTACTCCGGGGCGAACGCGGCCGCCGTGATGCCGTCGGTGAGCCCCAGACTGCGGTAGATCTCCATCGAGCGCACGTTGACCAGCCGGGCCCGGGGAAAGGGCGACAACTCGCCGTGCTTCTCGACCAGCAGCGACCGTACGCCCCAGCGCTCCAGCAGCGCCCGGGCGGTGAGCCCGACCGGCCCACCGCCGACGATCAGCACCGCCACCTCGGCGTCCGCTACGGCCATGTCGGGCTCCTCCCGCTCGCCCCGGCCCTGCCGGGCACACGGTGACTGCCGGCCATGCGGCCCCGGGCGCCCGGCCCGCCTTACGGTGACCGGACCCGCATCAATCTCCCGCACCCGGCGGCCGCCCGCAACGTGGCCAGCCGTGCGTGGAGAACAGGGCGCCGGAGCAGAAGCGGTCCAGGACGGCGGCGGTGTAGGGCACGCAGTCCGCCGGGGGCCGGCCCGGGTCGGCCCACACCAGGGCCGAGCACTTGCCCGGCTCACGGTTGCTGGGCTCGCCGGACCAGCGCTGGGTCGTGAAGACCACCCCCAGCCGTGCCTGTCCCTCGGGGGAGTGGTGGTGGATGAGGTGGCAGAACTCCAGGTCGGCCGGTGCGATGCCGACGCCGACCTCTTCGCCCGCCTCCCGCAGGGCCCCCTCGACGACGGTCTCGCCGTCCTCCAGGTGCCCGCCGGGCGGGGCGAGGAGGCCGCGGGCGTAGACGTCGCCGGCCCGGCGCAGCAGCAGGACGCGCCCGTCGGTGCGGTGCATCAGGACCATGACGTCGACGACGCTCCGGTAGCGGATCCGGTGGCTCATGCGGGCCTCCCCGCGGTGGTCCGGGCAGCGGCGGCGAGGGCCGGGAGAGGCCGGCATTCGAACAGCAAGGGCACCCTCGTGTCGCTCGTACGGCAGGTGGGACGGTGACGCACTACGCCTCCTCGTTGACGCGTGGATCGGACGAGTGATCGGAAAAACGACCCCCGATCGGGTCCGTCACGGACTCCGGAGGGCGCTTCGTAGCGCGCAAGTTCGAGTCGCGGTCGAGAGGGCCTTGGCTGCGGGGCGAGGGCCGGGACGGGCCTTGTGCGATTCACCCGGCCGTGGCTCCTCACCCGTTCCGGGGGTTGCGTTGCTCCCGGGAACGGCAGGCCGCGGCCCGTCGCCCGTGTTCGCGGGCCGGCGGGCGCGGCTGCTTTGCAGCAGGCCGGGTGACGCCCGTCTCACCCTCCGTCGAGGTGACGGGTGTCGCCGAGGCGCATGACGGCGCGGTTGCGGAAGAAGTCGTCCTCAAGGAGGTGCGTGATGCTGCCCGAGGGCGCCCGGAAGGCGACGTGACCGAGTGACTCGAACGGCATCCTGATCCAGGACGCCACCACGAAGGTGAGGGCGAAACCGTGGGTCACGATGATCCGGTGCTCGCAAGGCCCTTGCAGGATGTCGTCCATGGCCGCGTAGACACGCCGGGCGAACGCCGCCCTCGTCTCCGCGCCCGGAACGCCCTCGTCATGTCCCATCCGGTCACCGGCGCCCGGTGGCGGGACGAACCGCTCGTCGAGCCACCCCTGCGGCCGCCCCTCCGCCTCACCGTAGGACTTCTCCCGCAGCCGGGGGTCCAGCACCGGCTCCACGCCGAACAGCCCGGCGACCTCTTCGGCCGTGCGCCGGGTGCGCAGCAGGTCCGAGGACACCACCTCGACGCCGGCCTCCTCGGGGATCTCGGCCCGCAACGCCCGGGCGATGGCGGCCGCTTGACGCAGGCCGACCGGTGTCAGCCGCGAATCATGCCACCCGCCGACGAGCCCCTCGACATGATGGCTCGCCTCCGGATGGGTGACGACATGGATACTGCGCACCAGCGTGTGCCCTTCTGATGGGGGGAGGCCCTGCTTGTCCGCCGGACCGTGCCGGAAGGTCTCCGGCGTGCTCCCTACCCTGGCCGTGCGAAGCGGTGCGCGGCTACGGCGAGGGCCGTCGCGGCGAGCGCGGCGGTGATGCCGAGTTCCGCCGCGACGGGCAGTTGCCGGCCGGGGGAGGGCGCCGCGGCGGCGGGCGCGTGGGCCGCCACCGCGCGGCGCAGCGGATCGACCGCGTACGTCAGCGGGTTGGCCAGGCAGATCACCGTCAGCCACCGCGGCAGACCGGCGAGCGGGAACATCGCCCCGGAGAGGAACAGCAGCGGCGTCATGGCGAAGCTGAGCACCGCCTGGAACGTCTCGACGCGGCTGATGCAGACGGCGGCGACGGCCCCGAGGGCGGTCAGGGCGAGGGCACTGAGGGCGAGTTCGCCGGTCAGCGTGGCGAGCAGGGCCGGGTCGTAGGGGACGTGCGCGGTCCCGGCCAGGGAGAGGACGAGCACGCCCTGGCAGGTGGCCACGGTCGTGCCGCCCGCGCACTTGCCCAGGAGCAGGCTGCCGCGCCGGACGGGCGCGACGAGCATCTCGCGCAGGAAACCGGCCTCGCGGTCCCAGACGATGGACGCGCCCGCGCCGATCGCGGGCATCTGCACGGTCATCGTCAGCACGCCCGGGAAGAGGTACGTGCGGTAGTCGCCGGTGCCCGCGGTGGAGGGGACCAGCACCGACAGGCCCGTGCCGAGGACGAGCAGCAGGAAGACGGGCTGCGCCAGCGTGACGGCCAGCCGGCCGCGGTTGCGCAGGAAGCGCATCATCTCGCGCTGCCAGACCACGCGGGTCGCGCGCACCTCGTGCCGCACGCCCGCGGGCACTGCCGCCGCCGCGACGGCCGTCATCGCACGCCGTCCGCGTCGTGGATGGTGCGGCCGGTGCAGCGCAGGAACACGTCGTCCAGACTGGGCCGCGTGACCGCCACCGACAGCACCGGCACCCCGAGCCCCGCGCACAGGCGGGGCACGAACGACGCCCCGTCGGGCACGTGGAGCAGCAGCCCTTCGGGCGCCGCGTGCGCCCGAAGGCCGAAGCGCTCGCGCAGTGCGCTCAGGGCAGCTGTGTCGTCGGCGGTGCGGACCGCGACGCGGTCGGCGCCGATGGCGGCCTTGAGGTCGGCCGGCGACCCCTCGGTGACGATGCGGCCGCCGTCGATGACGGCGATGCGGTCGCAGTGTTCGGCCTCCTCCAGGTAGTGCGTGGTGAGGAAGAGGGTCACGGAGCGCTGCGTGCGGACGTAGTGGAGGTGCTCCCACAGCTGGGCGCGGGTCTGCGGGTCGAGACCGAGGGTGGGCTCGTCCAGGAAGAGCACCTGCGGCGCGTGCAGCAGCCCGCGGGCGATCTCCAGCCGCCGCTTCATGCCGCCGGAGAAGGTACGGACGAGGCTGTCGCGCCGGTCGTGGAGACCGACCAGGGCGAGCATGTCGGCGACGCGGCGGCGCGCCGTGCGCCGGGGCAGACCGTAGAGGTCGGCGTGGAAGCGGAGGTTCTCGGCGGCGGTCAGGTCGCCGTCGACGGTGAGGTCCTGGAAGACGAGCCCGATGCGGCGGCGTACGGCGCCGGGGTCGGTGGTCACGTCGGCGCCGGCGACGCTCGCCCGGCCCGTGGTGGGCCGGGCCAGCGTGCAGAGCATCGCGATCGTGGTGGACTTCCCGGCGCCGTTGGGCCCGAGCAACCCGAAGGTCTCCCCGGCGCGCACGGTCAGATCCACACCGCGGACGGCCTCCACACCGGGGTACGCCTTGCGCAGGCCCCGGGCGAGGACGGTGACAGGGGGCAGCCCGCGCCCGGCGGCCGGGGCGTCACTCTCTCCGGCACCGGCATACGGGGAGGCGAAGCCGGAGCCGGGAGCCGGCCCTACGGGAAGAGCCGTGAACCGGACCTCACCACTCATGGGTCACCGGCGTGCTCACGCGGTCACCACCAGGCGGGCCTCGGTGAGGGCGCGGATGAAGGACGCCACGTCGTCCGCGGTGCGTTCGGTGGTGAGGGCGGGATAGCGCTCGCCCAGCCGCTGCGCCGTCTCCTGGGGCGTGGCACCGTCGAGCAGGGCGTGCAGGATGAGCGCGCCGGTGCTGTTGAGCTGCCAATAGCGGCCGTCGGCCTCGTCGAGCAGCACCATGCCGTGGTCGGTATCGGTCGCCGAGACGTGGCGGCGCAGGGCGAAGGCCATGGCGATCAACTCCTCGCCGGTCACGGGACGGGCGCGAAATCGGACACTGCGCTCAGGAGATGCCCCGGCGTCAACAGGCCACGCCCATCAACGCGGAATGCAACCCGTAAGGATGGAAGAAGGTATGACGTGATGAGCGGACGATAGGTCCGCCTTGAATGAGTGCTCGCCCGCCGTCCCGTAAGACGTAAGGCCCCTCAGGCCGCCGCCACGTCGCCCCGCTTCCCCTCCTCCCGGTGGATCGGCGTGTTCGAACCCGTCAGCGGGACCCCCGTCCCTCCCCGCCGGGCCGCCACGACCTCCGCGGCGATCGACAAGGCCGTCTCCTCGGGCGTGCGCGCCCCGAGGTCGAGGCCGATCGGCGACCTCAGCCGGGCCAGTTCCCCCTCGGTCACGCCGGCTTCGCGCAGCCTCCGGCTGCGGTCCGCGTGGGTGCGGCGCGAGCCCATCGCGCCGACGAATGCGACCGGCATCCGCAGCGCCTCCTTCAGCAGGGGCACGTCGAACTTGGCGTCGTGGGTGAGCACGCACAAGACCGTGCGCCCGTCGACCGGCGTGCGCCGCAGGTAGCGGTGCGGCCAGTCGACCACGACGTCGTCGGCCTCGGGAAAGCGGGCCCGCGTGGCGAAGACAGGGCGGGCGTCGCACACGGTCACGTCGTAACCGAGGAACTTGCCCGCCCGTACGAGCGCCGCGGCGAAGTCGATCGCACCGAAGACGATCATGCGGGGCGGCGGCACGCTCGCTTCGACGAGCAGGGTGAGGCCGCCGGGGCAGTGCGATCCGTCCTCCGAGAGCTCGACCGTGCCGGTGCGGCCGGTGTCCAGCACGGCCCGGGCCTCGGCCGCCGCCGTCCGGTCCAGTTCCGCGCGGCCCCCGAGGGTGCCTTCGTGCGCACCCTCGGGGCGTACGAGCAGCGCCCCGCCGAGGAGTTCCACCGGGCCCCGGACGACCCGGGCGACCGCCACCGGCTCGCCCCGGGCGGCGGTCGTCAACGCCGAACGGAAGACGGCCTGCCGAGGCGTGCCCGCGGCAACCGGCGTGATCAGGATGTCGATGACCCCGCCGCAGGTGAGCCCGACCGCGAAGGCGTCCTCGTCGCTGTAGCCGAACCGCTCGACGACCGTCCCGCCGTCCGCCAGTGCCTGCCGGCACAGCTCGTACACCGCCCCCTCCACGCAGCCGCCGGACACGGAACCGATGACCGTGCCCCGGCTGTCGACGGCGAGGGCGGCGCCCGGGCCGCGCGGGGCGCTGCCGCTGACGGCCACCACGGTGGCGACGGCGAAGTCCCGGCCCTGCTCGGCCCAGCGGTGGAGATCCTCGGCGATGTCAAGCACGTGCTTCCCCCGCAGCTCCTGTACCTCCCGCAGCTCCCGTACCCGTACCCCTCACCGTTCCCGTACCTCCCGCGTCGGCCGTACCTCCCGCACCGGCGAGGATCACGCGGTCCGGCCGGATGGGCAGGCTCCGGTGGCGTACGCCCGTCGCGTGCCGGACCGCGTTGGCGACGGCCGCCGCGGCGCCCACGATCCCGATCTCGCCGATGCCCTTGATCCCGACCGGGTCGTCCGGGTCCGGATCGTCGATCCAGTCCGCCTCGACGTGCGGGACGTCGGCGTGCGTGGCGACGTGGTATCCCGCGAGGTCGGCGCCGTAGTGGCCGCCGGAGGCGCGGTCCCGGACCGCCTCCTCGTGCAGGGCCATGGAGATGCCCCAGATCATGCCGCCGGTGAACTGGTTGCGGGCGGTGAGGGGGTTGACGATCCGGCCCGCCGCGAAGATGCCGAGCATGCGCCGCACGCGCACCTCGCCGGTGGCGACGTCCACGGCGACCTCGGCGAACTGCGCTCCGAAGGAGTGCCGTTCCTTCTCGGAGAGGGCGCCGACGGCCTCGGTGGTGTCCGACCGCACCGTGATGCCCTCCGGCGGGATGCCGGCCCCGGAGGCGAGCCGCTCGCGCAGCTCTGCGGCCGCGGCCGTGATCGCCCACGACCAGGAGCGGGTGCCCATCGACCCTCCGGCGATCGTCGCCGGCCCGAAGTTGCTGTCCCCGATCCGCACCCGGACCCGGTCCGGCGCGACCTCCAGCGCGTCGGCGGCCACCAGGGTGAGTGCGGTCCGCGCCCCGGTGCCGATGTCCGAGGCGGCGATCCGTACGGTGAAGGTGCCGTCCGCCTCCGCCGTCACGGCCGCCGTGGACGGCCAGGCGATCACCGGGAAACAGGCCGACGCCGTGCCGGTGCCGAGCAGCCAGCGCCCTTCGCGGCGCACGCCGGGGCGGGGGTCGCGGTCCGCCCAGCCGAACCGGCGGGCGCCCTCCCGGAAGCAGGCGATCAGGTTGCGGCTGCTGAAGGGCAGGCCGGAGACGGGTCCCCGCTCGGGCTCGTTGCGCACGCGCAGCTCGATCGGGTCGATGCCGCACTTCTCGGCGAGCTCGTCGAGGGCCGACTCCAGCGCGAACGAGCCCGGTGCCTCGCCGGGGGCGCGCATCCACGACGGGGTCGGCACGTCCAGGCGTACGACCCGGTTGACGGTGTGGTGGGCGTCGGCGTCGTACAGCGCCCGCGACGCCGCGGCGGCCGGCTCGAGGAATTCGTACACGGTGGAGGTGAGGCTCACGGAGCTGTGCTCCAGCGCGCGCAGCCGTCCGTCGGCGTCGGCGCCGAGCCGCAGCCGCTGGATCGTGGGGCTGCGGTAGCCGGTGAGCGAGAACATCTGGCGGCGTGTCAGGACGACGCGCACCGGCCTCCGGAGGGCGGCCGCGGCCATGACGGCGGCCACCTGGTGGGCCCGGACGCCCTTGCTTCCGAAACCGCCGCCGACGTGTTCGGACCGCACCCGCACCGAGGCCGGGTCGAGCGAGAAGAGGTTCGCGAGCTCGCTCACGACCCAGGTGGCGCCCTGGTTGGAGTCCACGACGTCGAGCAGGTCCCCGTCCCAGCGGGCCGTGGCCGCGTGGGGCTCCATCGGGTGGTGGAACTCCTCCGGGGTGGTGTACTCCGCGTCCACGACGACGGCGGAGGCCGCGAGCCCGGCCGCCACGTCCCCCTTGCCGGTCTCGGCCGGCGCGGGGCCTTGGTCGACGAGGTAGACGTCCGGGCGGTCGGCGGCGAAGGCGATGTCGTGCGGCTCCTCCTCGTAGCGCACGACGAGCGCTTCGGCGGCCTCCCTGGCCTGTTCGGAGGTCTCGGCGACGACCAGCGCCACCGGCCATCCCATGAACGGCACCCGGTCCTGCTGGAAGACGGCGCAGGTCGGGTCCGGCACCCCCATGAGGCCGATGTAGCCGGTGTTGAGCCGCTGGGCGTTCCCGTGGTGGAGCACGGTGAGCACCCCCGGCATCGCCAGGACCTCGGCGGTCTCCACCGAGCGGATGCGCCCGCGCGCGACGGTGGACAGCACCAGCCAGCCGTGGGCGAGTCCGGCGAAGGGGATCTCACCGGCGTAGCGGGCGGCGCCCGTGACCTTGTCGTAGCCCTCCACCCGGGTGTGCGCGGTGCCGACGGCGCTCTTGCGCGTCGTTGCGGCGGTGGTCATCGTGCGGCCTCCTCGGCGAGTCCGGTCAGTACCGCCACGACGAGGTTGCGCATCAACGTCACCTTGTACGCGTTGTGCGGCAGCGGCTCGGCGGCCGCCAGTTCGGCGTCCGCGGCGGCGGCGAACGTCCCGGCGTCGGCCGGTGCTCCGGTGAGCACCCGCTCGGCGGCCCGGGCCCGCCACGGCTTGGACGCCACCGCTCCGAAGGCCAGGCGCGCTTCTCGCGTCACCCCGTCCCGTACGTCCAGGGCTGCGGCGACCGAGCCGATCGCGAACGCGTACGAGGCGCGCTCGCGGACCTTCCGGTAGCGGGAGAGCGCGGCGACCGGAGCGGGCGGCAGGGTGACGCCGGTGATCAGCGCGCCCTGCGGCAGGGCGGTCTCCAGGTGCGGAGTGCCGCCCACGGGCAGGTAGAACTCGGTGAGCGGCAGTTCGCCCGGCCCGCCGGCCGTTTCGTACGAGACGACGGCGTCGAAGGCGGCCAGCGCCACGGCCATGTCCGAGGGGTGCACCGCCACGCAGTGGCTTGAGGCGCCCAGGATCGCGTGGTTGCGGTGCTCGCCCTCGACGGCCGGGCAACCGCTGCCGGGGACACGCTTGTTGCAGGCCTTGGTCACGTCGGTGAAGTAGCCGCAGCGGGTGCGCTGGAGCAGGTTCCCGCCGACCGTGGCCATGTTGCGCAGCTGCCCGGAGGCGCCGGCCAGCACCGCCTGCGCCAGCGCCGGGTAGCGGCGGCGGACGCCGGGGTGCGCGGCGAGGTCGCTGTTGGTGACGGTGGCGCCGATGCGCAGCCCTCCGTCCGCCGTCGGCTCGATGCGGTCCAGGGGCAGTTCGCGCACGTCGACGAGCCGGGAGGGGCGCTCGACGCCGGCCTTCATCAGGTCGACGAGGTTGGTGCCGCCGCCGAGGAAGCGGGCGTCGGCATCGGCGTCGAGGAGCGCGAGCGCGCCCGGGACGTCGAGCGCGCGCTGGTATCCGAACTCCTTCATGCCGCCGCCTCCTCGGCGCCGGCCGGCGCCGCTGTCGCGGGCTCCGCCTGAACCGTCGCCGCCGCACGGGCGACCGCCTGCACGATCGACACGTAGGCACTGCACCGGCACAGGTTGCCGCTCATCCGCTCCCGGATCTCCTCGGCGCTCAGCGGGGGCGGACCGGCCTCGGGGCGTACGTCTTCGGTGACGGCGCTCGGCCAGCCCGCCGCGTGCTCCTCGATGACCGCGACCGCCGAACAGATCTGCCCCGGCGTGCAGTAGCCGCACTGGTAGCCGTCCAGGTCGAGGAACGCCTGCTGGACCGGGTGCAGTTGCCCCTCGTCGGAGAGGCCCTCGACGGTCGTGATCGCACGCCCCTCGGCGGCCACCGCGAGTTGCAGGCAGGACACGGCCCGGCGCCCGTCGAGCAGGACGGTGCAGGCGCCGCACTGCCCCTGGTCGCAGCCCTTCTTGCTGCCGGTCAGGTCCAGGCGCTCGCGCAGGGCGTCGAGCAGGGTGGTGCGGTGATCCACGGTCAGCGTGTGCTTGTCGCCGTTGATGTTCAAGGTGATGGAGCTGTCGAACGCCGACGAGGGGGGTGGGGCCATGATCAGCCTTCTTTCGCGAGTCCGGAGCCGCGTGTCCGGAGTACGTCGCGGGGACGAACCGGCAGGCAGACACATCAGGAGGGGTCTCCGCGAACGTAACGAGGGAGACCGCGAGATGGCGCTGTGCGTGGCGGGGCTGGTGTCGGAAACACTGCTGGTGGCGGTATGGGCGGTGGAGATCACGACGCCGGTGCCGGCGGGGCGCCGGCCGGCCGTGCCTCCGCTATGGTGAGCGCAAGTGGACAGCTGTCCACTCCTAGGAAGCGTAGTGGACAGCTGTCCGGTTATCAAGGGCGGGATTCGGGCACGCACCGCCGGGAGGAACCAGTGCAGGAGAAGAAGGACGCGGCCCAGCGGTCGGACGCGAGGCGGAACCGCGAGCGCATCCTGGAGGCCGCGGTGGCCGAGCTGACGTGCTGCCCGAACGCCCCGCTGAGCGTGATCGCCCGGAAGGCGGGCGTCGGGCAGGGCACGTTCTACCGCAACTTCCCCAATCGCGAGGCGCTCGTCCTCGAGATCTACCGCTACGAAATGCAGCAGGTCGCCGAGGCGGCGGCCCAGTTGCTCGAAACGCGGGAACCGGACCGGGCCCTGCGCGAGTGGATGGACCGCCTCGCCCGGTTCGCCATGACCAAGGCCGGCCTGGCGGACGCGATCCGCATGGCCACCGCCGGGCCCGGTGGCCCGGCGAAACCGGGGCACACCCCGGTGACCGACGCGGCCGGCCTCCTGCTCCGCGCCAACGAAGAGGCCGGCACGATCCGCCCGGGGGTGACCCCGGACGACTTCCTCCTCGCCATCGCCGGCCTCTGGCAGATCGACCCCCGCTCGGACTGGCAGCCGCGTGTCACCCGGCTGATGGACCTCGTCATGGACGGCCTGCGCGCGGGAGCGCCCGGGGGGTGAGCACAGGCCGGCGCTGCGAGGACCCCATCACCTGCCGACGTACGCCGCGAGGTGTTCGCCGGTGAGCGTGGAGCGGTCGGCGACGAGGCCGGCGGGGGTGCCTTCGAAGACGATCCGGCCGCCGTCGTGGCCGGCGCCGGGGCCCAGGTCGATGATCCAGTCGGCGTGCGCCATGACCGCCGGGTGGTGCTCGACGACGATGACCGACTTGCCGGAGTCGACGAGCCGGTCGAGCAGGCCGAGCAACTGTTCGACGTCGGCGAGGTGCAGGCCGGTGGTCGGCTCGTCGAGGACGTAGACGCCGCCCTTCTCGGCCATGTGGGTGGCCAGCTTGAGCCGCTGCCGCTCGCCGCCGGACAGCGTGGTGAGCGGCTGTCCGAGAGCGAGGTAGCCGAGCCCGACGTCGGCGAGCCGGCCCAGGATGCGGTGCGCGGCCGGCGTGCGCGCCTCGCCGGCGCCGAAGAACTCCTCGGCCTCCGACACCGGCATCGTGAGCACCTCGCTGATGTCGCGGCCGCCCAAGTGGTGGTCCAGCACCGCCGCCTGGAACCGCCTGCCCTCGCACTCCTCGCAGGTGACGGCGACGCCGGCCATCATCGCCAGGTCGGTGTAGACGACGCCGGCGCCGTTGCAGGTGGGGCAGGCGCCCTCGGAGTTGGCGCTGAACAGGGCCGGCTTCACGCCGTTGGCCTTGGCGAACGCCTTGCGGACCGGATCGAGGAGCCCCGTGTACGTGGCCGGATTGCTCCGCCGCGAGCCCTTGATCGGGCTCTGGTCCACCGACACCACCCCCTCGCCGGAGGGGATCGAGCCGTGCACGAGCGAGCTCTTGCCGGACCCCGCCACGCCGGTGACCACGCACAGCACCCCCAGCGGGATGTCGACGTCCACGCCCTGAAGGTTGTGCGTCGTCGCGCCCCGGACCGCGAGCGTGCCGGCCGCCCTTCGTACCGCCTCCTTGAGGGCGGGACGGTCGTCGAGATGGCGGCCGGTGACCGTGCCGCCGGCCCGCAGGCCCTCCACGGTCCCCTCGAAGCAGACGCTGCCGCCCGCCGTGCCCGCACCGGGGCCGAGGTCGACGACGTGGTCGGCGATCGCGATCGTCTGCGGCTTGTGCTCCACGACGAGCACCGTGTTGCCCTTGTCCCGCAGCCGCAGCAGCAGGTCGTTCATCCGGCTGATGTCATGGGGGTGCAGGCCCGAGGTCGGCTCGTCGAAGACGTACGTGACGTCGGTCAGCGAAGAGCCCAGGTGGCGGACCATCTTGACGCGCTGCGCCTCGCCGCCCGACAGCGTGCCCGCCGGCCGGTCGAGCGAGAGGTAGCCCAGGCCGATCTCCGTGAACGAGTCGAGGCTGTGCTGCAACGCCGTGAGCAGCGGCGCCACCGACGGCTCCGTGAGCCCGCGGACCCACTCGGCCAGGTCCCTGATCTCCATCGCGCAGGCGTCGGCGATGCTGATCTTCTTGATCTTCGAGGACCGGGCGCCCTCGCTGAGCCGCGTGCCGTCGCACTCGGGACAGACGGCGAACGTCGTCGTCCGCTCCACGAACGCGCGGACGTGCGGCTGCAGCGCCTCCACGTCCTTGGACAGCATCGACTTCCGGATCTTCGGGATCAGCCCCTCGTACGTCAGGTTGACGCCGTCGACCTTGATCTTGGTCGGCTCCTTGTGGAGGAGGTCGTGCAGCTCCCTCTTGGTGTACTTGCGGATCGGCTTGTCCGGGTCGAAGAAGCCGCAGCCGGTGAAGATGCGGCCGTACCAGCCGTCCATGCTGTAGCCGGGAATCGTCAGCGCACCCTCGTTGAGGGACTTGGAGTCGTCGTAGAGCTGCGTGAGGTCGATGTCCGAGACCGTGCCCCGGCCCTCGCAGCGCGCGCACATGCCGCCGGTGCGGGAGTAGGTCGCCTTCACCGCCTTCCTGGCGCCGCGCTCGACCGTGATCGCCCCGCTCGCCCGGACCGAGGCGGTGTTGAAGGAGTACGCGCTGGGCGGGCCGATGTGCGGCTTCCCGAGCCGGCTGAAGAGGATGCGCAGCATCGCGTTGGCGTCGGTGGCGGTGCCGACCGTGGAGCGCGGGTCGGCGCCCATCCGCTGCTGGTCGACGATGATCGCGGTCGTCAGCCCGTCGAGCACGTCGACCTCGGGCCGCGCGAGGGTCGGCATGAAGCCCTGCACGAAGGCGCTGTAGGTCTCGTTGATCAGCCGCTGCGACTCCGCGGCGATCGTGTCGAACACCAGGGAGCTCTTGCCCGAGCCGGACACGCCGGTGAACACCGTCAGCCGGCGCTTCGGGATCTCGATGCTGACGTCCTTGAGGTTGTTCTCCCGCGCGCCGTGCACGCGGATCAGGTCGTGGCTGTCGGCGGCGTGCGGCGCGGGCGACCGTGTGGCCGTGGCCTTGCTCCTGCCTCTGCCCGTGTCCGTCCCCGTGGCCTTGCTCATCGTGCTCTCCGTCCGTTGCGCGGGGCCCGCCCTCGCGGTCGCCGCCGGCGTCAGCTTCGAGCGTACGTCCAGCCGCGTCGCGGGAGAGGTCGTGGAGCGTCCGGACGCGGTCGCGCGCCGCCCGCCGGTCAGCCGCGCCGCGCCGCTCCCGCAGGCCACAGGACGCGGACGGGGATCCCCGCGCCGTGCGCCTCGGCGACGGTGGCGGCCGTGCCGCCGCCCTTCTCGGACGCCGCCCCGTCCCACACGGCGACCAGCAGGTCCGCCCGCCCGAGCAGCTCGGTGTTCGCGGCCTGGAAGGCGCTCAGGCTCGCCGCCGGGTAGGGCATGACCGTGACGTCGGCGGCCGCCTCCAGCAGGCGGTCGAACCGTGCCCTGTCCGCCGCGTCCTCCAGGAACGCCCGGTAGTCGTGGAACGGCAGGACCACGGAGAGGGCCCCGCCGGAGGCCAGGACGGCCTCGGCGAACAGCGAGTCGGCCCCGGGAGCGATGCAGGACACGCCGGTCAGCCCGGGCGCGCCCGAGGTCAGCTCGCCCAGAAGGCACTGGAGGGCGTCCCGGAGGAGGGGTTCCGTGCCCTCGGCGAGGTCCATGTGGCCGGTAACGCCGATCGTGTGCATCGCACTTCACCCGTCTGCCGGTCGGCACTGTCGCCCTCCCAGTGTCCCACCCCGGCCCGTACGGGCGGGCCCGCCGTCACCGGGCGCGAGGGCTCAGAGGGTGGTCGCGAGGAAGCCCGCGACGTAGGCGACGCTGAAGACGACCGGTACGCCCTGTTCCACGTACGTCAGGGGCACGTAGCGGCGCCAGTCACGCCCTTCGCCCAGGGCGCCCCACTCCGCGTCCGAGTACGCGAGCGCCGGCAGCCTGCGCTCCAGCGCGCCGATCACGGCGTACTTGGCGGCGTTGAGCTGGCGGTAGGAACGCATCATTACGAACCAGCCCAGGCACTGGGTCAGCAGCACGGCCAGCCCCGCCAGCAGCAGCCACACCGAGGAACTGCGCCAGTCGGATCCGGAGACGGTGGCGAGGGCGGTGACGGCCACGGTGTTGAGCGTCAGGAAGAACGTGTTGGTCAGGCTGCGCCGGGCGCTGACCCGGTCGGCCATCTCGACGCACAACTTGTACTGCTCCAGGATCGCGCCTTGGTACTTGTCCTTGGCGCGGGCGTAGTCCGACGGGCTGACGCCTGCGTTCCAGAGAGTGTTGTCTATGCCGGTCATGGGAGCATGATGGCCGCCCGGCCGCAGCGGACGAATCAGTTCCGCACGGGCAATGCGTTCAACTGTTCCATAATGGGCTGGAGTTCGCGCGCGGCCGCTCGGGGCGGGCGCCGCGCGGCCCGGCCGCCGGGCTGACGGGCCGCCGGGCCGCACGGCGGTCATTCGTCCAGGTCGGCCTCGGAGAAGAGGAAGATGCCGCTGACGATCAGGGCGGCTCCGACGAACTGCCAGAGGTTGATGCTCTCGCCCAGGAAGATGATCGCGGCCGCCACCCCGAACACCGGGATGATGTTGAGGATGACGCCCGCCGCGCTCACGGACAGCCGGGTGATGGAGTGGTTGTACAGGAGGTACGCCACGCCGAGGCCGCCGCCGCAGACGATCGCCGCCACCGCCCAGTGGCCGGCGTTCACGCCCGCGGTCAGTGCGGTCGCGTCCGTGCCCCACTGCCAGATCAGCAGGGGCAGCATGAACAGCAGGCCGAAGCCGAACTGGTAGGCGGTCACGACGAGCGGGTCCATGTCCAGGACGACACGCCCCGCGATCATCGTGGCGATGGCCGCCGCCAGCGAGCCGGCGAGCACCAGGAACGAGCCCAGGGAGAGCCCCAGGTCGGCCCTCGGGCCGCCCAGCAGGGCGACCCCCGCGGCTGCCAGGACCACGCCGGCGACGGCCCGGCCGGTGGGGAGGCGCCGGTTGACGAACGCCGCCAGCGCGACGATGAAGACCGCCTCCGTGCCGTCGAGCAGGGCCGCCTCGGCGGCGTCGATGTAGGCCAGGCCCAGGCCGATCGCCCCGTACCCCAGCATGGGTTCGAACAGGCCGAGGAGGGCGAGCAGGCGCAACTGCTTCCCCGTCGGCCTCTGGTGACCCTTCCAGAGGAGGATGACCCACAGGAGCGCGGCGGACGCCGCGAGGGTGATGGTGAGCAGGGTGACGACGGAGAGTCCCGCCAGTGAGTACTTCTCGCCGGTGGTCCAGACGCCCCAGAGGATGGAGGCGACCAGCAGGGGCAGCAGCCCGCGTTGCCGGCGCGTGATGACGCCGCTCATCCGGCCGCCGGACCGTTCTGTAACACGTGGAGCATGTGATCCCTTCACTCTGTCTTGATGACTGGCTGCCGGGCTCAGATGCCCAGCGCCTCCTCCACCACCCGCTCCGCCTCCGCGACGGACCCGGCGTCCGGGCCGGCCACGAGGTAGCGCCACTTGCCGTCCACGTCGTGGGTGTCCGTCGTGAGCACGGCCCGTACGCCGGCGGACGCGTCCGCGAGCCCCGCGGCCTCGATGCGGCGCACGGCCTCGCCGAAGCCGAGGTGATCATCGCTGAACCGGCCGTCGGCGCGCCAGTGCACCGGGACGTCCCCCGGCCGCAGCCGCCGGGCCAGCTTCTCCAGGTAAGTGCCGCCCGTGGTCCGCACATTGGCCTCGGTGATCACGTAGCCGCCGTCGTACGTGCCGCAGTCGACGTCGAAGATGCCGCGGTAGCCCAGAGTGTGCAGCCGGCCGCCGAGGACCGCGGCGGCCTCGTGCAGCGCCGCGGAGTGCGGGCCCTCGGCGGCCGGGGTGACCATGCCCGTCCAGGCGTTGTTCACCGTCCGCTGGTCACAGCTGTAGTACGGGGTGACACCGGCGTCCTCGGCGATCATCTCCATGCTCGGGGAGGCGGTGAGCGGCAGGAACTCCTCGTACACCCACCCGCGGCCCCGCCCGGTAATGCCGGCGACGGCCTCGCGGACCCGGTGCTCCCGCGATTCCCGGGCCCCGGCCTCGACCACCGTGTTCCCGAAACCGGTGGAGGACCGGTCCGGCTTGACGATGGCGGCGGGATGGCCGGCGAGGAACGCGACGAGCCGCCGGACCAGCTCGTCGCGGGTCGCGGCGAAGCCTCCGTCAGCGACGGGCAGGCCCAGCGCGGCCGCCTCCTCCCGGATGCCGCTCTTGGTGTTGACGCGGCGGACCATGTCCAGGACCGCGTCGTCCGGGTGAGCGCTATAGGGGTGCAGCCGCATGCCGGTGCGGCGGGCGAAGTCGAGGACGGGGCGGTCCAGGGCGAACGGATCGAGGACGGGCCGCTCGGTGAGCAGCTTCGTCGCGCCCAGCCCGGCGGCGACGTCGAGCGGGTGGGCGGTGGCCGTGCCGGGCGGCGCCACGATGTCCACCGCGCCCACGTCGAGGCCGATCGTACGGGCCACGTAGTCGCGGAACCGCGCGGGGCACGGGGCCAGCATGACGACGCAGTCGCCTGGTTCCGCTTCCCACAGCATGCGCGCGGTGGGCACGGCCATGGCCCGCAGGTAGCGGTCCGTGGGGTCGTCGGCCATGGTGTCGCTGTTGAGGTTCGACAGGATGGTCCGGCTCGGCCGCCCGTACGTCATCTGCCCGCCCGCCCCTTCCCGCCCGGAGCCTCCGCAGCGCCCGGAACTTCCGCAGCGCCCGGGGCTTCCGAAGTGCTCGGTGTTTCCGCAGCGGCGCTCGGGGCTTCCGCGGCGCTCGGAGCCGCCGGAGGGGCCGGGGGATAGGCGTGTTCCTCGCCCCACGGATCCGTGACCCGCGCGGCGTCGTCCGTCAGGTACACCGGCCCGATCGGCACCTTGCCGTGCCCGCCGGGAATGTCCAGGACGTACGTGGGCTGGCACATTCCGGAGACCCGGCCGCGCAGGTCGCGCATGAGCTCCTGGCCCTCGCCGATCGTGGTCCGGAAGTGCCCGGTGCCCTTCGCGAGGTCGCCCTGGTGCAGGTAGTAGGGCTTGACGCGGTTCACGACGAGGGTGCGGAAGAGGTCCTCCAGCGCCTCGGGCGTGTCGTTCACGCCCTTGAGCAGCACCGTCTGACTGACGAGCGGAACGCCGGCGTCCACGAGGCGGCTCAGCGCCCCGCGGGCCTCGTCGCCTATCTCCTGGCTGTGGTTGGTGTGCACGACGACCCACACCGGAGTGCCGAGGCGGAGCGCCTCGACCAGGTCCTGCGTCACCCGGCCCGGGTCCACCACGGGGATCCGCGTGTGGAAGCGGATCACCTTCACGTGCTCGATCGCGTCCAGCGCCTCGAGCATGGGGCGCAGCTTGGACGGCGCGATGATGAGGGGGTCGCCCCCGGTGAAGATGACCTCCCAGATCTCGGGGTGCGCACGGATGTAGTCCAGCGCCGCCTCCAGTTGCTCGCCCCGGAGCATGTGGTCGCCGGGCCCGACGACCTCGCGGCGGAAGCAGAAGCGGCAGTAGACCGGGCACACGTGCACGGGTTTGAGGAGCACCCGGTCGGGGTAGCGGTGGGTGACGCCCTTCACGGGCGTGAAGGGGTCGTCACCGATCGGGTCGTCGCTCTCCTCGGGGGTGGTGAGCAGTTCCTGCCCGGTGGGCACGAACTGCCGCCCCACCGGATCGTCCACCGCGAAAATGCGGTCCTGCATCGCCGGCGTGATGCTCACGGCGTAGCGCTCGGCGACATCGACGATCGTCGGAAGGTCGGCTTCATCGGCCAGTTTGCTGGCCACGAGGTCTTTCGGTGTGCGAACGGAGCGACTGGCCACGTTTCAGTGCCTCTCCCGTGAGGACATTGCGGCGGTGCAATGCTTCGGCCTGTGTGGGCGGGGGAACGGGAATCGCTGCTCCGGACGGGAGCGTGCACGGCATGCAGTCCACTTGCGGTCTACATGTAGTCCACTTGCAGTACGGAGAGAAAACCGGTGGACCGGTGAGGGAGGAGCGGCGGACCATATCCGGTGTGCCCGGGCCGGGTTGCGCGATCTCTGCGAACCCCCTGATCGCTGAACGCGGACCATGATGCAGACCGATTTGACGGCTTGTCAATGATCTCGGATCCGTGCGGTCTTCCGTTACGGCGAACCGACTGGAAGAGGCATTTAGCGGTGGATACAGCGCATGTCCGAAATCCTGATCTTGCGTGTTCCGCCGGTGTTCGGTTACGGTGCCGACCGTTCGCACGTGTAGTCGCCGCACTGCAAGTCCTATACCGGGCAGGTTCATTCCGCGCCGTGCGCCGCGCGGACCTGCAAAGACCTGCCGCCACTGAAACATCGCTCGTCGTATGCCGCCTTATGCCGTCGTGTGCGTGTGCTTGATTTTCAGGGGGAGTTGGGTGATGAGGACGTCGTCCGCGAGGCCTCGTATCGGGGTCACCTCGCGCTTTCGTCAGAACATCCGCAGTCACAGCATTCATGAGGGATATGTCGAGCAGGTGACGCGGGCCGGCGGCCTGCCCCTCGTCATCCCCTGCGCCGACGCCGACGGGGATTTGTGCACGTCATACCTCTCCCTGCTCGACGGACTGCTGCTCACCGGCGGCGAGGACATGGATCCCGCGTATTGCAGCGGTACGGTACGGCAGCCCGGATACACCTATCACCCCCGGCGCGACGCGTTCGAGAAGCGACTCGCGGGATCGGCGCTCGATGCGGGAATTCCCACGCTCGGCATCTGCCGCGGCGCGCAAGTGCTCCACACCGTCACCGGAAATCCGCTGATCGGGCACGTCCCCGATGTCAACGGCGGGCGCGTTGCGCACCGGATTTCCCTCACGGAGACCTCCCGGCACTCCGTCACCCTCGCCGAGGGCAGCAAGGTCGCCCGGGCGTACGGGGAGCGGACGCTGAAGGTGACCTCGTACCACCACCAGGGGCTGGGCGAGCAGACCCCGGGCGGTATCCGGTGGCGGGTGACGGCCCGCGCCGACGACTCCCTCGCCGAGGCGATCGAGCGCGAGGCGGACGCGGAAGGAGACGCGGAAGGAGACGCCGGGCAGGCCCCCTGGGCGGTCGGCGTCCTGTGGCATCCCGAGCTTCCCGCGGACGACGGGCCCGCCGACGGTGCCGGGGAGCGCACCGACCCGCTGATCGCGGCGTTCGTCGCCGCGGCGGGAGCGTCATGACCTCCGGCAAGTCTTCCCAGCCGTCCGGTAAGTCGCCGGCGTCGTCCGACGAGTCGTCCCAGCCGCCCGCCGCGACGTTCGGCGTCCGCCGGCTCGGCCCCGGGGACCTCGGCCTGCTGCTCGGTCTCCAGGAGCGGGTGCACTCGGCCCTCGCGGACCCGTCCGTCTTCCAGACCAGCACGCCCGAGTTCATCGCGTACTGCCTCGCTGACGGCGGGCGCTGCTACGCCGTCGAGCACGACGGCGAGACCGTCGCCTACCGGATGGTCTACTTTCCCCGCGACCGGGCGTTCAACCTGGCCAAGGACACGGCCCTGCCCCCGTCCGAATACCACCGGGTGGGCCACTGGGACACCGTCGCCGTCCTGCCCCGCTGGCGCGGCCACGGGCTGGCCCGGCTGATGAACACCCGCGCCCTCGCCGACCTCGCCGGCACGGACATCCGCCACCTGTTCGCCACCAGCGCGCCCAGCAACCCGTACGCCGTACGCACCCTGCTGGAGGCCGGCTTCCAACCCATCGGCCTCGTTCGGAAGTTCGGGGGACGGCTGCGGTTCCTGCTCTACCGACCCGGCCCCGCCGGCCGGCCCGCCACGGCCGGAGAGCCGCCGGAACTGACCGTCGCGTGCTCGGCCACCGACGCGCTGGAGCGCGCCTTCCGCGACGGCTGGACCGGCACCGGCATCGACATCGACGGAGCGGGCCGTGCCCGGCTGCGGATGCGGCGCCGGCCGCTGCCGTTCAGCACCGGACAGGTCTGACGGGCCCGCTTCGGCTGTCCAACCCGGCCGCACGGCGGGCCGGGCGGTCGCGCCCTGCACGCTCATCACAATTCACCTTCCTCACACCACACTTCGGCGCGCCCCCACGCAGGTGTGCATACGCAGCATGCGTGGATCTACGTCACTCCCGTCCCCTCATCCCCGGCACCAGCGACGACAGGACCACCGCACCCGACAGCCAGAACAGGACTCCCAGCGAGATGAAGATTCTGCTCACTCTCCCGAACACCGGCCTGGGGACATCCGACTTCCTGCGCTCCGGCAACATCGTCCACGAGCCTTCACTGGACACCGCCCCCGCCGAGGACGTCCTGGCGGCTCTCGACCGGTACGGAGCCACCGCCCTCGTCGCGTCGCAGCCGCCCGACGAGGCGGCCCTGCGGCGCCGGACCGACGCCCGGGGGCCCGTCTTCCTCGCATGCGTTCCCGCCGCGGCCCCCCGGAGCGGCGGTGACCTGGAGGCCGTCGCCGCGGCCCTGGCCCGCTGCGAGCGGCACTTCGCGCTCTCGCGCCCGCTCACCGGCGCCGCTCCGCCGCCCGGCGAGGGCCCGCGCGAGGTCGTCCTGATCGGCGCCGGAGTCGTCAACCTGGTCACGGCGCTGTACCTGACCGAGGCCGGATACCGAGTGACCGTCCTCGACCGCTCGCCGGCACCGGGCGGCGCCGCGTGGGAGGCGTACGGCTGCACGCACGCCGGCGACGACGCGCGCATGTTCACGTTCACCGAGATGGACAGCTACAACAACCAGGACTTCCACGGCAGCCCGCCCGACTGGTTCCGGCGGACCGTCGAGGAGAACGGCTGGCTCGCCCGCGACGCCTGGACCCTGTCCCCGGAGGAGCTCGCCTGGATCGACGAGTTCGAGCGCGTCCCCTCCTGGCTGGCCCGCTCCTACAACGACGACATCTTCGCCCTGACCGCCGAGGCCGGCCGGGAGTGGGCCCGGCTGCGGGCAAGCCGCGCCGGGCTGTTCGAGGACGCCGTCGTGGCCGACGACATCCTGCGCGTGTACGAGGACCCCGCCCACCTGGAGTCCGCGCTGGCCCGGCACCGCGCCATCGGCGCCGTCCTGCACGAACTCCGGCCCACCGGAGCGGCACGGGACTGCGCCGCCCTGGCCGGGCCGTTGCGCGACGGCAGCCTCGCCGGGGGCTTCTTCGTCCCCGGCTTCACCCTCAACGTGCACAAGTTCACCGACCGGGCCGTCGCGTGGCTGACGGACCGGGGCGCCCGCTTCCACTGGAACACCGCCGTGTCGGGCGTACGGCGCGACGCCTCGGGGACGCCGACCGGCCTGGACTGCCCGGTGCCGCTGCCTCCCGACGCCCACGTCATCGCCTCGCCCGGCGTCTACGGAAGCGAGCTGCTGCGCGGCACACCCTGCGAAGGGAGGATCCACGGCGTCCTCGGCGGCTGGATCCGGATCAGCAACCGCGCCACCGGGCTGCGCAACTCCCTCAAGGTCGGGCGCCGCGGCCACGTCACCGAGGACGCGAACGTGACGGTGGGGCTGGACGCCGACGGCCGGGAGATCCTGATCGTCGGCTCCGGCTACGGCTACACGGGCGCCGGCACCAAACCCGACGAACGGCAGCTCGCCGCCATGCGGCACGGCATCTCCGACACGATCGAGCGCCTCTTCCCGGACCGCGCCGGCCTGCCGGCCTCGTCCCGCAGCAGCGACAACTACGCCTTCAAGTACTGCATACGCCCCTGGACCGCGACCTCGCTCGGCCTCTACCACACGGAACAGGGCCCGGGCCGGGGCCTGTACGTCGTCAACGGCGGCCACAACACCGGCGGTTTCGCCCAGGCCCCGGCCATCGCCCGGGCCGTACTGGCCACGCTGCGCGGCGAGGACCACCCGATGCACCGGCTCTACCACCCCGAGCGGTTCACGGCCTTCACGGCCCCGGCCGCCTCCACCCGCACGCCTGCCGCGCGGGCACCCCAGCCGCTCGCCTCGCGCACCTGACCCGCCGGGGGGCAGGCCCGTAGGCCTGACAGGTAGACCGGGCCGTGGACCCCGTCCCGTAAACCCGGCCCGTATCGCCGACACCCGGTCCGCAGACCTGGAGAAGAGGACCCCATGCACACCGACCCCCCTCTGGAGCCCGCCGACTGGGAGGAGTTCCGGGCCCTGGGCAAGCGGATCGTCGACGACATCGCCGATCACCTCGCCGGCCTCCGCGAGCGCCCCGTGTGGCAGCCCGTCCCCGAGGACGTCCGGGCCTCGTTCCGCGCCGGCCTCCCGGCGAAGGGGATGCCCATGGCCGACGTGTACGAGGAGTTCCGGACGACGGTCCTGCCGTTCCCGCGCGGCAACATCCACCCGCGCTTCTGGGGCTGGGCCAACGGCTCCGGCGTGCCGGTCGCGGCGTACGGCGACCTGCTGGCCTCGGTGATCAACTGCACGCTCGGCTCGGGCGGGAACGCCGCGATGATGGTCGAGCAGCAGGTCATCGAATGGCTCCAGCAGGCCCTCCGCTGGCCCGCCGCCGGCTCCGGGCTGCTGACCAGCGGCGCCTCCATGGGCCAGGTCACGGCCCTCGCCGCCGCCCGGGTGGCGAAGGCGCCCTCCGCAGCGCCCTCCACAATGCCTTCCACAGAGCCTTCCGCCGGATTCCGCGACGAGGGAGCCGTCGCCTCGGGCGTGCAGTTCACCGTCTACGGGTCCGAGGAGACCCACCACTCGGTCGACAAGGCCGTCGAGCTGCTCGGCATCGGCCGCCGCTTCTTCCGGAAGGTCCCGGTGGACCGCGACTTCCGGATCGATGTCGGCGCGCTGCGCGCCGCGATCCGCGCGGACCGGGACGCGGGCCTGCACCCGCTCTGCCTGATCGGCAACGCCGGTACGGTCAACACCGGCGCGATCGACCCCCTCCGGACCCTGCTGGAGATCGCCCGCGAAGAGGACCTCTGGTACCACGTGGACGGCGCGTTCGGGGCGTTCGCCCAGCTCCTGCCGTCCCACCGTCCCCTCCTCGACGGCCTGGCCGAGGCCGACTCGCTCGTCTGCGACCTGCACAAATGGCTCTACATGCCGTTCGACGTCAGCTGCCTGCTCATCCGGAGCGAGGGCGTGCTGGAGGCGGCCTTCAGCTCCAGCGCGGACTACATCAGCAGCACCGCCGCCGGACCGTCCGCCTACCCCGTCGCCTTCTCCGACCGGGGCGTCGAGCAGTCCCGGCGCTTCCGGGCGCTGAAGGTGTGGTTCGCCCTCAAGACCCACGGCATCGGGGCGTTCGCCGAGGCCATTGCCGCGAACGTCGCCCAGGTCGCCCACCTGGCCGCACGCGTCGACGCCGCCGGCGACCTCGAACTCGTCGCCCGCAGCGACCTGAACGTGGCCTGCTTCCGGTACGTCTGGCCCGGAGCCGCCCCGGACGCCGCCGACCGCGTCAACCGGGGCATCCTGAGCCGGTTGCAGACCGAGGGACTGGCGATGCCCTCGCACACGGTCCTCGACGGCAAGTTCGTCATCCGCGTCGCCGACAACAACCACCGCACCGACGTCACCGACTTCGACTTCCTGATCGCTCAGGTACGGGCCATCGGGGCGGAGCTGCGCGCGGCGGAGGAGAGCGCCGGCCCTGCCGGGCCCGCCGGGACCACGCCAACGGCGGGCGGCTGCTGACATGGAACCGGACGAGGAGTACCCGGTCGCCGGCCTCACCGCCCCGGTGGAGATCCTGGTCGACGGCCATGGTGTCCCCCACCTCTACGCCCGGACCCGGACCGACCTCTTCCGAGCACAGGGCTTCGACGCCGCCCGGGAACGCCTGTTCCAGCTCGACCTGTGGCGCCGGCGCGGGCTCGGCCGCCTCTCCGAGGTGTACGGCGAACGGTTCGTCGCCCGCGACCGCGCGGCACGCCTCTTCCTCTACCGGGGCGACATGCGCGCCGAATGGGCGGCCTACGGCGCGGACGCCGAGGACGTGGCCACCGCGTTCACCGAAGGGATCAACGCCTTCGTCCGGCTCTGCGAGCGGCGGCCGGACCTGCTGCCCGCCGAGTTCCGCGAGCTGGGCCACCGGCCGGCCCTGTGGGAGCCGCGCGACATCGCCGTCATCCGCAGCCACGGCCTGACCGGCAACGCCGAACAGAAGGTCGCCCGCGCCCTGACCTTGCGCGACTACGGGCCCGCCGTCGAAGACCTGCGCCGCGTCCGGGAACCGGCGCGCGAGGTGCGCGTCCCCGACGGCCTGGACCTCTCCCTCATCCCCGACGACGTGCTCGACGTCTACCGTCTCGCCACCACCCCCGTCGACCTCACCCTGAGCCTCACGGGCGACGCCCCGGACGCGCCCCGCCCCCGCACCCGCCCCGAAGGAAGCAACAACTGGGTCATCGGCCCCGGCAGGACGGCGACCGGCCGCCCCCTGCTCGCCAACGACCCCCACCGGGCGATCACCCTGCCCTCCCTGCGCCGCCTGGTGCACCTGTCGGCCCCGGGCCTGGACGCCGCCGGCGCGGGCGAGCCCGCCCTGCCCGGCCTGTCCATCGGGCACAACGGCCACCTCGCGTTCGGCCTGACCATCTTCTCCATCGACCAAGAAGACCTGTACGTCTACGAGACCGCCCCGGACGACCCCGGCAGCTACCGCTACGACGGCCGCTGGGAACCCATGCGGGTCGTCCGCGAACAGGTGCGCGTGGCCGGCGGCGACCCGGTCGAGATCGAACTGCGCTTCACCCGGCACGGCCCCGTCATCCGCGAGGACCCCGCCCGCCGCACCGCCTTCGCCGTGCGGGCCGCCTGGCTCGAACCCGGCACGGCCCCCTACCTCGGCAGCCTGCGCCTCTTGCAGGCCCGCACAGCAGACGCGTTCACCGAAGCCCTCGACCACTGGGGCGCCCCCGGCGAGAACATGGTGTACGCCGCACCGGACGGCACGATCGGCTGGCGCCCCGCCGGAGCCGTACCCGTACGGCCCGGCTGGGACGGCCTGCTGCCCGTTCCCGGCGACGGCCGCTACGAATGGGCCGGCCTCCGGCCCGCGCACCCGGCGGCTGCCCTGCGCAACCCTCCGCAGGGCTGGTTCGCCAGCGCCAACGAAATGAACCTCCCCGACGGCTTCCCCCACGAGCAGTGCACCATCGGCTACGACTGGGACCACCGCTTCCGCTACGACCGGATCGCCGAAGTCCTGGACGGCGACAGCGACAGCGATAGCTACAGCGACGGCTACAGCGCCCGCGCGATGACGGTCGAGGACTGCGTAAGGCTCCAGGGCGACACCGTCAACGTCGCGGCCCGGCGCGTCCTCGCGTCCCTGGAGGACTACGAGCCGCCACCCCCGCTCGCCGCGGCGGCCGCCCTGCTGCGCTCCTGGGACTGCGACGAAAGCACCGGCTCCGCAGCCGCCGCGCTCTACCAGGTGTGGTCCCGCCGCCACCTCCGCCCCGCCCTGCTGCGCCACGCCCTCTCCGGCCTCCTCCCGCCCGGCGCCGTGGACGGCGCGCTGGCGCGGTTGCTCGCCGACGAGGAACTGGGCGCCGACGTCCGCACCGACATCGGCCTGCTGGACCCCGCCCGCCACGACCGCGCCGCGCTGGACCGGCTGCTGACCACCTCACTGGACAGCGCCCTGCGCGAGACCCGGAAGCTGCTGGGGGAGGACATGAACCGCTGGAGATGGGGAGCCCTGCACCACGCCGCGCCCGCCCACCCGCTGGCCGGGCGCCTCCGCCGGCCCTGGACGCGCCTCGACCGCCGCGAACGTCCGGGCAGCGGGGACACGGTGCTGAGCACCGGATACGACGCCGGCTTCACCCAGGACGCGGGAGCGAGCTTCCGCATCGTCGTCGACGTCGGGGACTGGGACCGCTCCCGCGCCATGAACGCCCCCGGCCAGTCCGGCCGCCCGGACAGCCCGCACTGGGACGACCTGTACGAGGACTGGGCCCGCGACCGCGCCTTCCCGCTCCACTACAGCCGCGCCGCCGTCGAGGCCCACACCCGTACCCGCATCGTGCTCGTCCCCGCCCCCGCCGCTTAGGGTGGATCGATCGACCCGTCACGACCGCGGAGAGGTGCACACATGACCGGCAGGGCGCCCCGCACGTACGTCGTGGGCCTGCTCGCGGCCCTCATGGCAACAGCCCTGTGGGGCTTCACGTTCCTGGGGCCGGCCGCCGTCGCCCCCGTGAACGTCTACTACCTCGTCGTGGGCCGCTACGCGGTCTTCGGCGTCATGTCCCTGGCCGTGCTCGCACTCCACCGCGGCAGACTCCGCCGGCTCGGCGCCCGCAACCTGCTGCTCGCCCTGCATCTGGGCGTCATCGGATACATCGGCTTCTACCTGCTGCTGTCCCTGTCCTCCCAGGCCGGCGGGGGAGTGCTCGCCTCGACCCTCACCGGGCTGATCCCCCTGCTGGTGACCCTGGCCTCCAACGCGACCGAGCAGGTCCTGCCGTGGCGCCGGCTCGTCCTGCCGGTCGCGGCGATCTCCGGCGGGCTGCTCCTGGTCAACGGCGGTGCGTCCCACGGGCGGACGGCGGACGGCGACGTGACGACCGGGGTGGTGCTCGGCGTCCTCGCCTGCGTCGCCTGGTCCTACTTCGTCATCGTCAACCGCATCGCCTTGAACCGGGCCCGGCCCGCCGCCGACAACGCCACGTGGACGGCCTGCATCGGCCTCGGGGCGTTCGGCGCCTCGCTGTTCCTCCTCCCGCTCGCCCGGTCCGGAGACGGCCCGTCGCCCTTCTCGGACGCCGGCACACTCAGGCCGTTCCTGCTGTGGTGCGTCGCGCTGGCCGTCCTGGGCTCGTGGTGCGCGACCTGGTTCTGGAACATCGCCTCGAAACGGCTGCCCGCCACGGTCATGGGCCCCGTCATCGGCATGGAGGCGGTGTTCGGAGCGGCCTTCAACCTGATCTGGGAGGGGCGGGCGCCCACCTTCCACGAGCTCTGGGGCGGTCTCCTCGTCATCGTCGGCGTCCTGTTCGGCTCCTATCTCTTCAACCGCGCGAACACGTCGCGTGGTGACCGGGAGCCCGCCGGCCGGGACGAGCAGCAGGAGCCACGGCACGGCAAGGCACCGAGCGCCCGTTGAACCGCCGTCGGCCCGGTCGTTATGGACCGGTCAGCGGCAGTGCGGGGAAGGCGTGGTCCTGCCAGATCAGGCGGGAGGCCTCCTCCGGGTAGGCGGTGACGGCCGGCAGGGTGTCGTAGACCTGTACGAGGCGCTGACCGGTGTCGTACGCGGGCCAGCCGGGGTCGCCGTGGGTGGCGAAGGCCGTCCACGCGGCGCGCATGCGGGCGGAGAGCGCCTCCGCCTCCGGGGACGGATCCTCGCCGATCAGCACGGCCGGCTGGCCGCGGTCCAGGTTGCCGAAGACGAGCGGGACGTCGAGGCCGTGGCAGGCGCCGAAGGCGCCGCCCATGCCCGGGGCGGGCCAGGCCAGCTCGTAGACGTGGGCGCGGCTGCCGGCAGCAGTCTGCGCCTCGGCGAGGCGGAGGCTCGGCATGCGGAAGAGCCAGTCGGAGTGGACCAGTTCGTACAGCTCGTCCGGGCCCGCGGCCGGATAGCCGTCGCGGTAGCGGCGGGCGCCGTCACGGCCGGGGGCGAAGGCGTCGAGTGCGGCCGTCGCCTGCTCCTGTGTCACCTGGCCGAGGAGGCCGTCGAGCGCGGTGAACAGCCGCTGTTCGTGGCGGGTGTGGCCGACGAGGAGCGGAACGCCGCGGGCTGCTCCTTCGGCCAGAGCCTGCCACGGGGTGACCGGCAGGGCATCGCCCTCGACGACCGGCGAGAACGGGATCGACCTGAGCGCCGCCCGGCCCCAGCGATCCGCCCAGTGTTCCGTCCCGGCGCCCAACTCGGCGCCGACCGCGTCACCGGCGGCGGACAGCCGGGCCGGGGACACCACGGACAGGTCGGCCACCGTGGGCTTCAGCCCCAGCTCGGCGGCGCAGGCGGCGGCGATGCCGGCAGCGAGCTCCGGCGTGAAGAACGTGCCCGGCACGCTCTGCGCGACGGCCCGGCCGAAGAGCCCGGCTGCGCGTGGCATCGCCAGCAGCGCGGCGACCGAGCCGGCGCCCGCTGACTGCCCGAAGGCCGTGACGCGGTCCGGGTCGCCGCCGAAGGCGCGGATGTTGTCCCGCACCCACTCCAGAGCGGCGATCTGGTCGAGCAGGCCCCGGTTGGCCGGCGCCCCTTCGATCTGCCCGAAGCCCTCCAGCCCCACACGGTAGTTGAACGTCACCACGATGACGCCGCCCTCGCGCGCCAGGCGCCCGCCGTCGTACTCGGGGAGACCGGACATGCCGATCGTGTAGGCGCCGCCCTGGATCCACACCATCACCGGCAGCCCGGCGCCCGGGCCCGGCTCGGGCGACCAGACGTTGACGGTCAGCCAGTCGTCGGCCGCCTGCCCACTGTTGCCCACCGCGTCCCGCGCCAGCGCGTCCATGCCGAAGTGACCGCCCTGCGGAGGCGGCGGCCCGTACGAGACGGCCTCCCGCACCCCGTCCCAGCCCCGTACCGGCTGCGGTGCGGCGAAACGCAGCGCGCCGACCGGCGGCTCGGCGAACGGGATGCCGCGGAAGACCGCCACGCCCGCCTCGCGGGTGCCGCGCAGCGCTCCGGCCGCCGTGCGGACTTCGGGCCGGGGTGCGGACGGGTCGGTCGCGGAGACGGACATGGCTACCCCCCTGTCCGGGCGGGACGGAGCGCGATCACGAGGTTCGGTTCGCGCGGGCCCGGACACTCCGGAGGATCCCGCCGCATCACCCTGTGCGCCACTCATTTACGGATGACCCGGACTTACGGGCGAAGGTGTCAATGGGGGGCATTCGGGCAATAGGTGCAATGGGGGGGATGGGCGGGGGATGCAAGTCGTGTGAGTGACTCGTCCGGACGGGTGGTGCATCGATGGTCGGCGGGGCTGGTGATGACGGCGCACTGGACGTGGCGCCGACCGCCCTGACGGCGGTCGCGTGGCTGCCGCCGCAGGAGCTCTGGCCTGCGATCCAGACCATCCGCTGGGAGCACGACCCGCAGGTGCGGCGGTGGCCGCCGCACGTGAACCTCCTGTTCGGCTTCGTGCCGGAGGAGGAGTTCGCGCGGGCCGTGCCGCTGCTGTCCGCGGGGGCGGCGGAGACCGCGGCGTTCACGGCGCGCCTGTCCGGCGTGCGGTACTTCCAGCACCGGGACTACGCAACGGTGTGGCTCGACCCGGCAGCGGCCGGCGCCGCGCCGTGGGAGCGCCTCCAGCAGGAGCTGGGGTCGCGGTTCCCGCTCTGCCGCGGGCGCGGCCACCGCTTCACCCCGCACCTGTCCCTCGGCCGCAGCCGGGAGCCGCGGCGGCTGGCCGCCGAGTGTGCCGCCCGGCTCGGGGCACTGTCGGCCGTGGTCGAGGAGGTGGTTCTGCTCTCCCGGCGCGGCGACGAGCCCATGCGGCCCAGGGCCGTGATCGCGCTGGGCACGGGCGAGGTTCGCCGGGCACCGGAGTACGAGCAGTAGACGGGCAGGCGGGCAGGCGGGGAGGCAAACGGGCAGGCTCAGCCGGGCTTAGGCGGGATCCTTCCGGGACGCCGCCGCGTTCATCGCCTCGACGAGGCTCTTGGGACGCATGTCGGTCCAGTGCTGCTCGACGTACTCCAGGCAGGCCGCCCGGTCCTGGTCCTCCAGGGCGACGGACCAGCCGTCGGGGACGGTCGCGAAGGCGGGCCACAGCGAGTGCTGGCCCTCGTCGTTGACGAGCACGTGGAAACGCCCGTTCTCGTCATCAAAAGGATTGGTCATGTCCTGTCCTTCCTCGATCAGCCGCGGGCTGTTGAGCGGGCTGTTGATGCCGGCGCCGGGAGGAATCCCGAGCCGACGAAATACCGGACGTACGTGGCGATCAGGTCGTCGCCGACGACGGGGCACGCTATGCCGGAGCCGGTGAGAGCGCGCTCCGTGTTGCCCCGGTCGTAGCGCGGGCTGGCGGTGCCGACTTGCAGCCCCTGCGCCAGCAGGGCGGCCGGGGCCAGCGAGGACTGTCCGTCAGCGGCGCTGAGGAGCGCGTGTTTCCACTCCTCGTAGGACAGGCTCGCCACGTCGTAGCCGACCTTCCGAAGGCAGTCGATCAACGCGTCGAAGCCCAGCGGCTCCGGATTGGTCACGTGAAAGACCTTGCCCTCCGACTCCGGCTGCCGGCCGAGGTGCACGATCGCCCCGGCCACGTGGTCGACCGGCACGAGGTCGACGTCGAAGCGCATCCCTTCCCGTACGGTCCGGTCCGGTCCGGCACGCAGCTCGATGATCGCTCGTACCATCGTCCACAGCGCGTCCCCCGTCGTACAGGCGCCCGTGCCGGTGTGCCCGCTCACCCGGCTCGGCCGGTAGATCACGGTGGGAACGCCCCGTTCCCTTGCCGCTCGCACCAACTCCTCGGCCACCCATTTCGTGGCGACGTAGCCGTTCGACGCCACGGAGTCCGGCGCGACGCGGCGGTCCTCCCGGACGAGGTCCGGAGTCCGGTCCCGCCCGACCGCGGCGGCGGAGCTGGAGACGTAGTGCAAGGGTTTGACCTGCGCGGTGGCGGCCAGGCGTATGACTTCCCGCGTGCCCAGGACGTTGGCCGCCTTCAGCCGCGCGTACGAGTCGACGATGTTCACCCGCGCGCCGTTGTGGTAGATGACGTCGATGCGGTCCGCCAGCAGGGCGAACCGTTCCCCGGTCAGGCCGAGCAGCGGCTTCTCCAGGTCTCCCGCGACGGGGACGATCCGCCCGCGCAGGGTCTCGTCCCACAGCCGGTACGCGGCCAGGGCGCTGCGCAGCCGCTCGCCGGCCTCTTCGTCGTCCGCCGCTCGCACCAGGCACCACACGTCGGCTTCCGTCCGGTCCAGGAGCTCGCGGAGGAGGAAGCAGCCGAGGAATCCGGTGGCGCCGGTGAGGAGGACGTGCCCGGGCGCACTGTTCACCCGGGGGTCCGCGGGCCGGCAGCCCTCGGTCGTGATCGCCGGATCGAGCACCGCTTCGGCACGGAAGTCGACGCTGTCCGCCAAGTCGGCAGGGGGCCGCGAGGCGGCATCGACGGCCGCTGCCAGCCCGGCGACGGTGGGCGACTGGAAGAAGGCGCGGACCGGCAACTCGACGCCGCACACCGACCGGACCCGGTTGATCAACCGGGTGGCGAGAAGCGAGTGGCCGCCCAGCGCGAAGAAGTCGTCGTCGACACCGACCTCCGGCTGTTGCAGCACCTCGGCGAACAGGCCGGCCAGGACCTCCTCCCGGGAGTTCCTGGGCGCCCCGCCGGCGTCCGGCGCGCCCGCCTCGGGCGCCGGCAGGGCGTCCCGGTCCAGCTTTCCGTTGGAGGTCAGCGGCAGGGCTTCGAGTTCGAGTGCGACGGCGGGAAGCATGTAGTCCGGCAGCAGTGCCGCCAGGTGCCGGCGCAGCTCGGCGACCTGCACCCGCCGCCCCGGCCGGGGCACCACGTATGCCACCAGACGCGTCTCGCCCGGTCGGTCCTCCCGTGCTACTACGGCGGCCTGGCCGACGTCCGCGTGCCGGCCGATCGCCGCCTCGATCTCGCCGGGCTCGATGCGGAATCCGCGGACCTTGACCTGCCGGTCCGCCCGGCCGACGTACTCCAGGCGGCCGGCGAAGTCCCACCGCGCCAGGTCCCCGGTGCGGTACATCCGCGTGCCCGGGCCGCCGAACGGATTCGCCACGAACCGCCCGGCGGTCACCCCCGGGCGCCGAAGATAGCCCCGAGCCAGTTGCGCACCGGCCACGTACAGCTCACCCACCACACCCGGTGGAACCAGTCGCAGGCCCGAGTCCAGCACGTACGCCTCGATGTCCCGGATCGGCCGGCCGATCGGTGCCGCCGCCGGCCATTCCACTTCCTCTCCCGGCAGGGTGAACGCGGTCACCACGTGTGTCTCGGCCGGGCCGTAGTGGTTGTGCAACCGGCGCCGTACGCCCCGGTGGAAGCGGCGGACCGGCTCACTCAACCGCAGCGCCTCACCGGCCTGGGCCATGTCCACCAGCGCCGGCAGCGTCTCGCCGCTCTCGGTAGCGGCCTCACACAGCGCCTCGATCACCAGGCTCGGTGCGAACAGCTTGCCGACCTCGTACCGCCGCAACCACGCCACGAACGCCGCTGCGTCACGGCGGACGTCCTCCGGGGGAATCACCAGGCACGCGCCGGACACCAGCGTCGACAGGATCTCCTGGACCGACACGTCGAAACTCATCGCGGTGAACTGTGCGACCCGTGATCCGGGGCCGGTCGGCATCGCTGAGGCGTGCCACGCCAGCAGGTTCGCCAACGCGCCGCCGGACATCATGACGCCCTTCGGGCGTCCCGTTGATCCCGACGTGTAGATCACGTAGGCCAGTTGCTCCGGTGACAGCGGTGCCGGACGAGCCGCGTCGGTGAGGTCAGCGCCGTCCTCCCGGTCGAGGCCGAGGTCGAGCTCGTCGACCAGTACCGATGGGACGTCGCCCGGGTCAGGCAGGAGGGGCGCGGTCGCGGCGTCGGAGAGCACGTACGCGGGCCGGGCATCGGCCAGCATGAACGCGATCCGCTCCGCCGGATACTCCGGATCCACCGGCAGGTACACGCCGCCCGCCTTCAGCACGGCCAGCAGGCCGACCACCACCCGCACCGACCGCGGCAGCGCCACGGCGACCACCCGGTCGGGACCGACACCACGCCGGACCAGCACGCGAGCGAGCCGATTCGCCCGCGCATTCAGCTCCGCGTACGAGATCTCGGCCCCGTCGTGCAGCACGGCAACGGCGTGAGGGGTCTTTCGTGCCTGAGCCTCGAACAACCCGGGGAGCAACGGTGGGGGCGCTTCGGCGCTGCCGCGCCTCGGCAGGAGACGGTCCCGCTCCCCGGCGGTCAGCAGATCGACGCGGCCGATGGGCTGCTCCGGGTGGGTGACCACCGCCTCCAGCAACAGGCGCAGCCGGGTCACGACGGCCTCGGCCGCGTCCCGCTCCACCAGATCCGGCCGGTACTGCAAGCGCAGCCGCAGGCCGCGACCGGGAATCACGGCGAGGCTGAAGGGATAGTGCGTTCCGTCGGCGGCCTCGATGTCCACCAGCCGCAAGGCGGGAGCGGTCTTCTCCAGTGCCCCGGTGTCGACCGGATAGCTCTCGAAGACGGTGGTGGTGTCGAACAGCTTGCGTGCACCGGCCAGCTGCTGGATCTCGGCCAACCCCAGGTGCTGGTGCTCCAGCAGTGCCGACTGCTCTTCTTGCAGCCGGGTCAGCATCTCCGCCCACGACTCGGTCTCGTCCCAGCGCACCCGTACGGGCAAGGTGTTGATGAACAGTCCCACCATGTCCTCGACACCGGCGACCTCCGGCGGGCGGCCGGAGACCGTGGCGCCGAAGACCACGTCCTGCCGGTCGAGCAGGCGCCCCAGAAGGGCTCCCCAGGCTCCCTGGACAACGGTGTTCGGCGTCAGCTCGTGCCGGCGGGCCCACCTCATCAACGCCGTGGTCAGCGTCTCCGGCAGCTCACCCGTCACCTCGGCGGGCAGGACTGCGCCACGGGAAGAGCTCACCGGGGCCAGCAGGGTGGGCTCTTCCATGCCGTTCAGCGCTTCTTGCCAGGCTTTCCCGGCCGCGTCGCGGTCCCGGCCCGCGAGCCAGGTGAGGTAGTTCCGGTAGGGGGTGGGGGCGGGGAGGGCGGTGTCGTCTCCGTTGTGGGAGTAGAGGGCGAAGAGCTCGCGCATGAGGACGGGGAGTGACCAGCCGTCGAGGAGCAGGTGGTGGTGGGTGAAGAGGAGGCGGTGGTCGGCGGGGCCCGTGCGGATGAGGGTGAAGCGGAGGAGCGGGGGGCGGGTCGGGTCGAAGCGCCGGGCGCGGTCCTCGGCGAGCAGCCGGGCCAGTTCCGCTTCGTGGTCGCCCTCCTGGTCGCCGTCGCTTGGGCCGTCGCCGTACAGGTCCACTTCGCGCCAGGGCAACGCCACCTCGCGGGGAATCACCTGCACCGGGCGATCCGCGTCCTCCTGCCGGAAACCGGCTCGCAGATTCGGGTGCCGACGCAACAAGGCGGCCAGCGAAGCCCGCAACGCCGTCACGTCGAGCTGTCCGTGGAGATGGAGCATCAGCTGGACGGTGTAGACATCCGGCGTCTGCTCGTCGAATGCGGAGTGGAAGAGCAGGCCTTCCTGCAACGGTGAGAGCGGCAGGATGTCCTCAAGTGCTGACGCTTCCGTCCGGGAGGCGGTCAGACGGTCGAGCTGGTGCTGCGTCAGTGAGACGAGCGGCACGTCGGAAGGTGTCCAGCCTCCTGCACCGGGGCGGCGGGTGTGAGTGACGAGAGCGTCGAGTGCTTGTGACCACAGGCCGGTCAGTTCATGGATGTCGGCTTCGGACAGCGCCTGTTCGGTCCATGTCCAGGAGGCTACGAGCTCGGGTCCGTCGGCGCTTTCCCGGGCCAGGACGTTGATGTCGAGGTGGTGTGCGGGTCCCGGCATGGTGACGTCGGCCGGATCGAGGAGGGCGTCGGCTTCTTCGGCTACGGTCCACTCTCCGGTGTCGGCCGCGGAGAATCGTCCCAGATAGTTGAATCCCACCTGTGGGGCGGCCAGGCGCGACAACCGTGTGCGGGCTTCCGGATTGAGGTAGCGGGCGAGCCCGTATCCGATGCCGTGGTCCGGGACGGCCCGGAGCTGTTCCTTGACGGCTTTGAGTGCCTGGCCGGCGGCTTGTCCTCCGGCCAGCGCCTGTTCGAGGTCGATGTCGCGGAGGTCGACCCGTACGGGGAACAGGCTCGTGAACCAACCCACCGTGCGCGACACATCAACGCCGGGGAGGAATTCATCCCGGCCGTGTGCCTCCAGATCCACCAGCAGTGCCGCCGCAGCCCCTGGCTTTCCGCGCTGTTGATGCCAGTTCAGGAGCGCTACTGCCAGGGCCGTCAGCAGGACGTCGTTGACGCCGGCGCGGAATGCGGCCGGTACGTCCGTCAGCAATGACGCCGCCCGTTCCGGCGGAATGGTGATGACCAGCGACCGCGGCGTGTCGCTCTCCTGCGGCGGCCGGTCGGCCAGCGTCACGCCGGGACTGCCGAGGGTCTGTTCCCACCAGGCTGCTTCGGCGGCTCGCTTCGGCTCCTGAGCGTGTTCCACCAGCAGCTCGGCCCACCGGCGGAATGACGTCGGCACGGGAGCCGGGTTCACTGCCTGACCCGCGGCGACGGCGGTTGCGGCAGAGGCCAGATCCGGCAGCAGAATGCGCCAGGACACCCCGTCCACCACGAAGTGGTGCAGTACCAGCAGCAACCGGCCCGGACGGGCTGCCCCGGAGTCGAACCACACCGCCTGCACCATCACCCCCTCACTGGGGGCCAACCGCCGTACGGCCGCGGCACCCTCGGCAGCAATCGCCGTGCGGAGCGCTGCACCTTCGAGCCCGGCTATGTCTACGCGGCGGATGCATGAGCTTGCCGTGATGGTGCCGCGCGGGGCGATCTCCAGCTGCCACTCGCTGCTGCCGGGGCGCCTGATCAGCCTCATCCGCAGCGCGTCGTGGTGATCCAGCGCCGCCTGCAATACCGCGGTGAGGCGAGCCGTGCCGAGGCCGCCGCCGGGAACGTTCAGGAGCACCGTCTGGTGGAACTGGTCGAGCGCACCTCCGCGCTCCCGCAGCCGGTGCATGATCGGGGTCATCGGCAGCCGGCCGATGCCCGCATCAGGCGCCTCGCTGCCGGCTCCGCTCTCCCCGCCCGCCGTCGCGGCCAGGGCCAGAGAAGCGGGAGTCCTGTGCTGGAACACGTCACGAAGGGAGACGATCAGCCCAGCGGCGCGCGCTTTAGACACGAGCTGGATGGACATGATGCTGTCGCCGCCCAGCTCGAAGAAGTTGTCGTCGGCGCCCACGGCGGGGAGGCCCAGCACTTGGGCGAAGAGGGTGCAGAGGAGCTCCTCCCGGGGTGTGCGCGGAGCGCGCGTCCTGGACACCTCGGCGGGTCCGGGGGCCGGCAACGCCGCCCGGTTCAGCTTCCCGTTCGGCAGCAGAGGGAGCTCATCCAGCAGGACGAACATCGCCGGCACCATGTATTCCGGCAGGGCGCGTCGGGCGAAGTCCCGCAAGTCCGCGCCGTCTACGGTTGATCCGGGTGCCGGTACGACGTACGCCACGAGACGTTTCCCGGACGGCCCGTGTTCCTGGGGGACCACGACAGCCCGTGCGACACCGGAATAGCGGCAGAGGACGGCCTCGATCTCACTCGGCTCGATGCGGTAGCCCCGCACCTTCACCTGATCGTCGGCCCGGCCTACGAACGCCAGCTCACCCTCGGGTGTCCAGCGGACCAGATCCCCGGTGCGGTACATCCGTGAGCCCGCCGGGCCGAACGGATCCGCCACGAACCGCTCGGCGGTCAGACCAGGGCGATTCACGTACCCCCTCGCGACCCCCGCCCCGGCCACATACAGCTCACCCACCACGCCCGGCGGCACCAATCGCAGACCGCCGTCCAGTACGTACACCCGCGTGTTCCGCAGCGGTCGGCCGATGGGCACGACTCCCGGCGGAAGCGCGGCCCCCGGCTCGATCCGGTATTGGGTACAGCTGACGGTGGTCTCGGTCGGACCGTAGACGTTGAAGACCGTTGCCGACGGATTCCGGCGCCGCCACTCGTCGAGCGGCTCGCTCAGCAGTGCCTCACCGGCGAGGAGCAGTTCCTCCGTCGGTGAGAACTCCGAGGGCAGCGAATTCAGCAGGGCCAGGTGGCTCGGCGTGCCCTTGAGGAACGTGGGCCGGGCCCCCGCGAACCCCTCCCCGGGCGGCGAGCCCTCCTCCAGCGCCGCGAGGTGAACGCAGCCACCGGTCAGCAGAGGGACGAACAGGGCCGTGACGGTCATGTCGAAAGCCGTCGAGGAGTGCAGCAGCGCCGTTCCGCGCGCACTCGGATAGGCGGAACAAGCCCACGCCAGATAGTCAGCGAGCGACCGGTGCTCCACCGCAACGCCTTTGGGGACGCCGGTGGAACCGGAGGTGTAGATGACATAGGCCGGGTTGGCCGGCGACAGGGGGGCGACACGGTCGCCGTCGTCAGGATTCACATCCGGGTAACGGCTCACGTCGCAGGCCATTGCGTCGGCCATTGCACCCGCCATTGCGTCGGCATCCAGGACAACCGCGGGGCGAATGTCGCCGAGCATGAGCGAGACGCGTTCGGACGGGTGCGCCGGATCCACCGGCAGATACGCCGCCCCGGCCTTGAGCACCGCAAGCAATGCCACCAGCAGTCCGGCCGACCGCGGCAGCATCACGGCGACGACGTCTTCCGGGCCGGCTCCTTGCGCGATCAAGCGATACGCGAGCCGATTCGCGCGGGCGTTGAGCTCCGCATAGGACAGGATGATGCCCTCGAAGAGCACGGCCGGCCTGTCGGGCGTACGGGCCACCTGCTCCTGGAACAACTCCGGCAGGCTCGCCCGCGCTGCCGGGCGCGCCGTGTCGTTCCACTCCACCACCAGCCGATGCCGCTCTTCGGCGGTCAGAATGTCGCTCCGCCCGACGAGGCGCCCGGGATCGGCGACGACTGTTTCCAGGAGCAGGCGAAGCCGCGCCGCAATCGCCTCGACCGCCTCTCGATCCAGCAGATCCGGCCGGTATTTCAAGCGCAGGTGCAGCCGGCGTCCGGGGATCACCGCGAGGCTGAGCGGGTAGTGGGTGCCGTCGCTCGCGTTGATGTTCAGCACCCGCAGACCGGATGCTGTCTTCTGCAATGCCGAGGCATCCAGGGGATAGTTCTCGAAGACGGTCGTGGTGTCGAACAACTCCCGCATTCCCGTCAGCTGCTGGATCTCGGTCAGGCCCAGATGCCGGTGCTCCAGCAGCCTCGACTGCTCGCTCTGCAACCGGGTCAGCATGCTCGCCCACGAGTCGGCTTCGTCCCAGCGCACCCGTACGGGCAAGGTGTTGATGAACAGCCCCACCATGTCCTCGATACCGGTGACCTCCGGGTCACGACCCGAGACCACACCTCCGAAGGCCACGTCATTCCGGCCGAGCAGACGCCCCAGCAGGACTCCCCACACCCCCTGGACAACGGTGTTGAGCGTCAGGCCGTGGCCGCGCGCCGTCACCGCCAACGCCGATGTCGGCTCTTCCGGCAGCGCAACGGACAACACTTCCGGAGTCACCGAGGAATGGCTTCGGCGGGCCGTGGCCAGCAGCGTGGGTTCTTCTATCCCGGCCAGTGCTTCTCGCCAGGCCTTTGTAGCCGCGTCGCGGTCCTGGTGCGCGAGCCAGGTGAGGTAATTCCGGTAGGGGACAGGGGTGGGGAGCGCCGAGTCGTCGTCTCCGTCGCCGGAATAGAGCGCGAACAGTTCCCGCATGAGGATGGGCAGTGACCAGCCGTCGAGGAGAAGGTGATGGTGGGTGAAGACGAGGCGGTGCTGAGCGGGTCCCGTGCGGATGAGGGTGAAGCGGAGGAGCGGGGGGCGGACCGGGTCGAAACGCCGGGCACGGTCCTCGGCCAGCAGCCGGGCCAGCTCCGGCTCCTGATCGCTCACCCTCTCGCTCACGTCCACCTCGCGCCAGGGCAACTCCACCTCGCGCGGAATCACCTGCACCGGCCGTCCTTCGCCGCGCTGCCGGAAGGCCGCCCGTAGATTCGCGTGCCGGCGGAGCAAGCCTTCCGCGGCCTTGCGCAAAGCACGGGTATCCAGCGGGCCCTCGAAGTCGAAGGCCACTTGCACCGCGTAGGCGTCAGGGGTGCGGGCATCGTAGACCGCGTGAAAGAGCAGCCCCTCTTGCAGCGGCGAGAGCGGAAGGATGTCCTGTAGTCCCGGCTTCCTCATTCCTGCATTCCCCACTCCGCTTCCAGCGCGTCGATTTCTGCCTGGTCCAGCGACACCAGTGGCAGGTCCGAGGGTGTCCAGCCACCTGCTCCGGGCCGGCCGGTGTGGGCGATGAACGCGTCCAGCGCCTGAGCCCACAGCTCGGTGAGCTCACGTACGTCCTTCTCGGACAGCGCCTGCTCGTTCCACGTCCAGGACGCCACCAGCTCGGGGCCCTCGGCGCCGTCCTTCGCCAGGGCGTTGACTTCGAGATGGTGCGCCGGAGGCAGTACGGCGTCGGCCGGATCGAACAGCGCGTCGGCTTCCCCGGCCACGGCCCACTGCCCCGTGTCCGCCGCGGAGAACCGTCCCAGGTAGTTGAATCCCACCTGGGGGGCCGACCGGTGCGACAGCCGCGTACGCGTACGGGTCTCAGGATGGAGATAACGGGCGAGCCCGTATCCGATGCCGTGGTCCGGGACCGCCCGGAGCTGCTCCTTGACCGTTTTGAGCGCCTGGCCGGCGGCTTGTCCTCCGGCCCGCACTTGTTCGAGGTCAATGTCGTGGAGGTCGACCCGTACGGGGAACAGGCTGGTGAACCAGCCCACGGTGCGCGACACATCCACACCGGGAACGAACTCGTCCCGGCCGTGCCCCTCCACATCGACCAGCAGCTCCGTCCCCGCCTCCCCGCGGCGCTGATGCCGGCCCAGGACGGCAACTGCCAGCGCCGTCAGCAGCACGTCGTTGACGTTCGCATGGAACGCGGCCGGCACGTCGGTCAGCAGTGATGCCGCGCGCTCCGGGGAGATCGTCACCACCAAGGACCGCGTCCTGCGGCCTTCCTGAGGCAGCTGATCGGCCAGCATCACGCTCGGGCCGTCGAGAACCTGCTCCCACCAGGCCGCCTCGGCGATCCGCTTCGGTTCCTGCGCCTGCTCCACCAGCAGCTCGGCCCACCGGCGGAACGACGTCTGCACGGGAGCCAGCTCCACCGCTCGATCCACAGCAATGGCGGCCGCGGCAGACGCCATATCCGGCAGCAGAATGCGCCAGGACACCCCGTCCACCACGAGATGGTGCAACACCAGCAACAAGCGGCCCGGACGGGCGGGCCCGGCGTCGAACCACACCGCTTGCACCATCACCCCGTCACCGGGCCGCAGCCGCCGGCGCGCCTCACGGGCCTCGTCCGCGACCAGCCGGCCCGGTACGGGCCCGTCCCCGTCCCCACCGCTGACATCGATCCGCCGGATCAGATCCGCTGCGGTCACACAGCCGCGAGGGCTGCTGTGCAGCGACCATTCACCACCGGCCGACCGGTCCAGACGAGTCCGCAGAGCATCGTGGTGATCAAGGACAGCCTGCAACGCACCGGCCAGCTGCGGCTCGGTCACGCCTGCGGGAATGCTCAGCAGAACCGTCTGGCTGAACTGATCGAGACCGTTCCCTCGCTCCTGCTCCCGATCCTGTCCCTCCTGCTCCTGCTCCTCCTGCTCGCGCAGCCAGTGCATGATCGGGGTGGCCGGTATCCGGCCGACGCCGAGGTCCGAGGTGTGTGCGTGCGCCTCGCTCGCGGTGACGACGGCGGCGAGCCCGGCCGGGGTCTGGTGCTGGAAGACGTCCTTCGCGCTCATGCTCAGCCCGGCGGCGCGGACCTTGGACACGAGCTGGATCGACATGATGCTGTCGCCGCCCAGCTCGAAGAAGTTGTCCTCGGCGCCCACGGTGGGAACGTCCAGCACCTGGGCGAAGAGGACGCAAAGGAGCTCTTCCTGAGGTGTGCGCGGACCGCGCGTCCTCGTCACCTCGGCGAGGCCGGGCTTCGGCAACGCCGCCCGGTCCAGCTTCCCGTTCGGCAGCAGAGGCAGCTCGTCCAGGACCACGAAGACCGCCGGGATCATGTAGTCCGGCAGTGCGCGCCGGACGAATCCCCGCAAGTCTGCGCCGTCTACGGTTGATTCGGGTGCCGGTACGACGTACGCGACGAGGCGTTTCCCGGACGGCTGGTGCTCCTGGGCGACCACGACGGCCCGCAGGAGGTCAGGATGACGGGAGAGGGTGGCCTCGATTTCTCCCGGCTCGATCCGGTAGCCCCGGACCTTCACCTGGTCGTCGGCCCGGCCCACGAACGCCAGCTCACCGTCAGGCGTCCGGCGGACCAGGTCGCCCGTGCGGTACATCCGTGACCCTGCCGGGCCGTACGGATTGGCCACGAATCGCTCGGCGGTCAGGCCGGGGCGATTCACGTACCCCCTCGCCACTCCCGCCCCGGCGAGGTACAGCTCGCCCACCACACCCGGCGGCACAAGCCGCAGACCGCCGTCCAGTACGTACGCCCGCACATTGCTGATCGGAGCGCCGATGAGAGGCGTGGCCTCCGGGTCGTCGCCCGCGTACCAGGCCGTCGCGTAGACGGTGGCCTCGGTGGGGCCGTAGATGTTCGCGACGCGGCAGCCCGGCAGCGCGGTGCGGACGTCGCGGACGGCGCGGGCCGAGAGCGCCTCGCCCGCCAGGACCACTGTGTCGGCCGCGACCTTGATGTCGTTGGAGAGCAGTTGCGACAGGGCCGACGGTACGGTGCTGATCAGGGTGCCGGTCCACCCGCGGTCCTCGGGGCGCTCGGTCAGCGCGAGCACGTCGCGCACGATCTCGATGGTCCCGCCCGACGCCAGCGGGCCGAACATCTCGAAGACCGAGACGTCGAAGCTCAACGACGTCGAGGCCAGCACGCGGGACAGCTGTCCGGAGCCGAATTCCGTCACGGCCCAGCGCACCAGGTTCGCGGCGCTGCGGTGGGAGACCACTGTGCCCTTCGGCCGGCCGGTGGAGCCCGAGGTGTAGATGACGTAGGCGGGGTGGTCGGCCGTGGCCCGGTGGCATTCCGCCGCGTCGAGGCCACCCGTTGCCCGCCGGCCGATGTCCTCGCTCGTCCCGGGCTGGTCGAGCACGATGAGTGGCGTGTCTGTACGGGGCAGGCCGTCGGCGACCGCGCGCGTCGTCAGCCACATCACGGGGCGGGCGTCCGACAGCATGAACGTGATCCGGTCGGCCGGGTATCCCGGGTCTACGGGGAGGTAGGCCGCCCCGGCCTTGAGCACCGCGAGCAGGGCCACCATCATCTCGGCCGAGCGGGGCACGGCGAGGCCGATCAGGCGTTCCGGCCCTGCTCCCGTTCCTGCTCCCCGCTCGACCAGATAGCGGGCCAGTTGATCGGCCCGCGCGTTCAGCTCCGCATAGGACAGTGCGAGGCCCTCGAACACCACGGCCGTCGCGTGCGGCGTCCGGGCCGCCTGTGCCTCGAACAGCTCGGGGAGCGTGCCGGAGGGAACCTCCCGGCCGGTGTCGTTCCACTCCACCAGCAGCCGGTGCCGCTCCTCGGCGGTCAGCACGTCGACCTGGTCCAAGGGCCGTTCGGGGTCGGCGGCCACCGCTTCCAGCAGCAGGCGCAGCCGCGTCACCATGGGCTCGATCGTGCACCGGTCGAACAGGTCGGTGCTGTAGTCGATGCTGCCTTCGAGGCCGTCCGGCGTGCCGTCGGCCGCCCGGGTCTCCCGGACGTTGACGGTCAGGTCCACCTTGGCGACGCCGACCTCGACGGGTTCGGGCGTGCAGTCGAGCCCGGGGAGACCGGGGCCGGCCTCCGGGGTGTTCTGGAAGGCCAGCATCACTTGGAACAGCGGGTGGCGGGCGAGTGACCGGTCCGGGTTGAGCAACTCCACCAGCCGTTCGAACGGCACGTCCTGGTGCGCGTAGGCGGCCAGGCCGGTCTCGCGGACCCGGCCGAGCAGCTCACGGAAGCCGGGGTTGCCGGACGTGTCCGTACGCAGCACCAGCGTGTTGACGAAGAAGCCGACCAGATCGTCCAGCGCCTCGTCCGTGCGGCCGGCGATCGGGCTGCCGATGGGGATGTCCGTTCCCGCGCCCAGGCGCGTCAGCAGGGCGGCCAGCGCGGCTTGCAGCACCATGAACAGGCTGACTTGGTTGTCCCGGGCCAGCGCCGTCAAGGCGCGGTGCAGATCCGGATCGATCCGGAACGCGACCGAGTCCCCGCGGTAGCCGGCGACGGCGGGCCGGGGGCGATCGGTCGGCAGGTCGAGCTGCTCGGGCAGAGCGGCCAGCGTGCTGCGCCAGTAGGCCAGCTGCCGGGAGATCACGCTGTCCGGATCGTCCTCGCTCCCGAGGACGTCGTGCTGCCAGAGGGCGTAGTCGGCGTACTGCACCGGCAGGGGCGGCCACGACGGCGCCTCGCCCCGGCAGCGCGCCCCGTAGGCCGCGCCGAGGTCACGCGCCAGCGGCGCCAGCGACCAGCCGTCGGCCGCGATGTGATGCACGACGAGCGCCAGCACTTGCTCACGAGCCTGCTGCCGCTCCTGCTCCTGGGCCTGCTGCCGGTCCTGCTCCCGGTCGCCCAGGGTGAAGAGCCAGGCCCGGACCGGGAGCTCCGCGGCGAGGTCGAAGGGGTGGCGGGCCGCCGCTTTCAGCACGGAGGCCAGGTCCGTCTCGCTGGTCCGCACGACTTCGAGTGCGGGCCGCTCCCGCAGGGTGTCGACGACCTGCTGACGCGGTACGCCCTGGGCCTCCGGGAACACCGTTCGCAGACTCTCGTGCCGGCTGAGGACATCCCCCAGCGCCGCCTCCAGGGCGACCACGTTCACTTCGCCGGACAGCCGTACGTACAGCGGGAGGTTGTACGTCGGGCTCGGCCCTTCCAACTGGTTGAGGAACCACAGCCGGCGCTGCGCAAAGGACAGGGGGACTTCCTCCGGCCGCGCTGCCGGGCGCAGAGGCACGCGGGCGCGCGCAGTCCCGTAAAGCCGCACGGCGAGGCCCGCGGCGGTGGGGGAGTCGAAGAGCGCGCGGACCGGGATCTCGGCGCCCAGCGCCGAGCGGATCCGGCTGGTGAGGCGCGTGGCAAGGAGCGAGTGCCCGCCCAGTTCGAAGAAGTTGTCGTCGGCGCCCACGGCGGGGAGGCCCAGCACCTGGGCGAAGAGGGTGCAGAGGAGTTCTTCCTGGGGTGTGCGCGGGGCCCTCGTCCTGGACGCCTCGGCGGGTCCGGACCGGGGCGCCGGCAGCGCCGCCCGGTCCAGTTTCCCGTTCGGCAGCAAGGGCAGCTCGTCCAGCAGGACGAAGACCGCCGGGACCATATAGTCCGGCAGCGCGCGCCCCGCGAAGAGTCGCAGGCTTGCGGCGTCCACGGTTGATCCGGGTGCCGGTACGACGTACGCGACGAGGTGTTTCCCGGACGGCGCGTGTTCCTGGGCGACCACGACACCCCGCAGGAGGTCAGGGTGGCGGGAGAGGACGGCTTCGATCTCGCTCGGCTCGATGCGGTAGCCCCGGATCTTCACCTGGTCGTCGGCCCGGCCTACGAACGCCAGCTCACCCTCGGATGTCCAGCGGACCAGGTCGCCTGTGCGGTACATCCGTGAGCCTGCCGGGCCGAACGGATCCGCCACGAACCGCTCAGCCGTCAGACCGGGGCGATTCACGTACCCCCTCGCCACCCCCGCCCCGGCCACGTACAGCTCGCCCACCGCACCCGGCGGCACCAACCGCAGCCTGCCGTCCAGCACGTACACCCGCGTGTTGGAGACCGGAGCACCGATCGGTGCAGCTGACGGCCACTCCGTGGCTCGCTCCGGCAGGTGGTGCGCGGTCACGACGTGCGTTTCGGTGGGGCCGTAGTGGTTGTGCAGTCGCCGGCGGCCCGTTCCCCCGCCGAAGAACTCGCGTACCGCGTCCGTCAGCGTCAGCGCTTCTCCGGCCTGGGCGATGTGCCGCAGCGCCGGGAGCCGCCGGCCTTGTTCGACCGCTGCCGTGCACACTGCGTCGACGACCAGGTTCGGCGCGAACAGCTCACTGATCTCGTGCTGCTCCAGCCAGCCGACGAGCTCGTCGGCGTCCCGGCGGACATCCTCCGAAGTGACCACCAGCGAGCGTCCGGACGTCAGCGCGCCGAGGATTTCCTGTACCGACACGTCGAAGCTGATCGTCGTGAACTGCGCGGTACGGCTGCCGCTGTTCTCTCCGCTGTCTCCGCCGATCGGCATGGCGGTCTCCTGCCACGTCAGCAGGTTCACCACTGCGCGGCAGGACATGGCGACGCCCTTGGGCCTGCCGGTGGAACCCGACGTGTAGATCACGTAGGCGAGGTGGTGGGGCGAGAGGGGGCAGGTCCGGTCGGCGTCGGTCAGATCGGTGCCGGAGCGGCTGCCGATGAGAGCCCTGGTGTCGCGGTGGTCGAGCACCAGGCGCGGCACTGCCACGGACTCCGCGTTCCCCGCCTCGACCGCCGACGTGGTCAGTACGAGCGCCGCCCCGGCGTCCTCCAGGATGAAGGAGATGCGCTCGGCCGGGTATGCGGGATCCAGCGGCAGGTATGCCGCCCCCGCCTTGAGCACCGCGAGTATCGCCACCAGCAGCTCGCTCGACCTGGGCAGGAGGAGGGCGACGACCTGCTCCGGGCCGATTCCGCGCCGGACCAGCTCCCGCGCCAGCCGGTTGGCCCGCGCGTTGAGTTCCGCGTAGGACACCACGGTGTCGGGACGGGACGACTGTCCGGTGGCCGGGAAGATCACCGCGGCCTTCTCCGGCGTGCGAGCGGCCTGCGCTTGGAACAATTCCGGCAGGTTCGCCGTCGGTGCCGGCTGTGCCGTGTCGTTCCACTCCACCAGCAGCCGGCGTCGCTCCTCGGAGGTCAGCACGTCGGTCTGCCCGATGGCCTGTCCGGGGTCGGCAGCCACCGCCTCGAACAGCCGGTTGAGCCGGGTCGCGATCGCCTCGGCCGCGTCGGGCGTGAACAGATCAGGCCGGTAGCCGAGCGAGAACCGCAGGCTCTTGCCCGGGAAGGCGATGAGGGTCAGCGGGTAGTGCGTCGCGTCGTGGGCCGTCAGGCCAGTCACCTGCACGCCGGCCAGGGACGCCTGGACGGCGTCGGTGTCGAGGGGATAGTTCTCGAACACCGTGGTGGTGTCGAACAGCTCGCGCGTCCCCGTCATGTGCTGGATCTCGGCCAGCCCCAGATGCTGGTGCTCCAGCAGCTTCGACTGCTCGTCCTGGAGCCGCGCCAGCAGGTCCGACCACGACTCGGATTCGTCCCAGCGCACGCGTACGGGCAAGGTATTGATGAACAGGCCCACCATCGTCTCGACGCCGGAGATCTCCGGCGTACGACCCGAGACGGTGGCGCCGAAGACCACGTCGCGGCGGTTCAGCGCATGCCCCAGCAGGGCTCCCCAGACGCCCTGGACCACGGTGTTGAGCGTCAGGCCGTGACCGCGCGCCACCTTCGCCAGCGCCGAGGTGAGCTCCTCCGGCAGCTCCCACCCCAGCTCCTCGGGAGGTGTCACCGTGCCGCCGGCGCCCGCCGGGGCCAGCAGCGTCGGCTCTTCCACTCCCGCCAGAGCTTCCCGCCAGGCGTCTGCGGCGGCGCCCCGGTCCTGACCCGCCAGCCAGACCAGGTAGTCCCGGTACGGCACGACGGCCGGCAGTCCGGTGTCGTCCCCGCGCCGCGAGTACAGGGTGAACAGTTCCTGGACGAGGTTCGGCAGGGACCACCCGTCGATCAGGAGGTGGTGGCTGAGGAACACCAAGGAGTACCGGTCGGAGGCGAGCCGGATCAGAGTGAAGCGCAGCAAGGGCGGGCGGGCCGGATCGAAACGCGCGGCCCGGTCCTCGTCCACCAGCCGGGCCAGCTGCCGCTCCTGCTCCTGCTCCCGGGCCCGTTCCTGCTCTTGTCCTTGCTCCTGATCGTGCGTGGCGCGCAGGTCCACCTCGCGCCACGGCAGCTCCACCTCACGCGGGATCACCTGGAGCGGCTGGTCCGCGCCCTGCTGCCGGAATCCCGCCCGCAGGTTCGGGTGCCGGTGCAACAACGCCGCCACGGCAGCCCGTAGCGCCGCGGCGTCGACATGTCCGTGAAGGTCGAAGACCAGCTGGACGGTGTAGACGTCCGGCGCCTGCCGGTCGAAGGCCGTGTGGAAGAGCAGCCCCTCCTGAAGCGGCGAGAGCGGAAGAACCTCCTCCAGCTCCGACAGGTCACCCCACGCCTCCGCCAGCCGGTCACGCCGGGCCTGCGTCAGCGAAATCAGCGGGAGGCCGGGCCCGGAGCTCGCCGGTCCCTCGGCGTTCCTCCGGCTGTCCGGGGGCTGTGCGCCCTCCTCGACGGCGACCGCGGCCAGGGCCGCCGCGGTCTGGTGCAGGAACACATCGCGAGGCGTGATGACCAGCCCCGCTTCGCGCGCCCGGGACACCAGCTGGATGGACACGATGCTGTCCCCGCCGAGCGCGAAGAAGCCGTCCTCGGCACCGACCTCCGCCACCCCCAGCAACTCGGCGAAGAGCCCGGACAGGACCCGTTCCCGCGGCGTACGGGGCGGGCGTCCTCCGGGTGCGCGAGTGACGTCGGGGGCGGGAAGCCCCGCGCGGTCCAGCTTTCCGCTGGGCAGCAACGGCAGCTCGTCCAGCAGCACGAATGCGGCCGGGACCATGTAGTCCGGCAACAGGCGCCGCGCATGTTCCCGTAGCGCCGCGGCGTCCACGGAATCTGCCGTATCTACGGAATCTGAGGAGAAACCGGCGGCAGGGACCACGTACGCCACGAGCCACCGCCCGGACGGCCCGTCCTCCCTGAGCGTCACTGCGGCCCGGGCCACGCCGGGATGCCGGGCCAGTGCCGCCTCGATCTCGCCGGGTTCGATGCGGAAGCCCCGGACCTTCACCTGGTCGTCCGTCCGGCCCAGGAACTCCAGCGTTCCGTCCGGACGGCGGCGCGCCAGGTCCCCTGTGCGGTACATGCGCGCGCCCGCCGGGCCGAAGGGATCGGCGACGAACCGCAGCGCCGTCATGCCGGGCCCGTTCACATACCCGCGGGCCAGTCCCCGCCCGGCCAGGTACAGCTCGCCCACCACGCCCGGCGGTACGAGTTGCAGGGCATCGTCCAGCACGTGGACCTGCGTATTGGAGATCGGCGTGCCGATCGACACCGTTCCGGCGAAGTCCTCAGGGCATGCCCAGGCCGTGACGTCGACGGCGGCCTCGGTCGGTCCGTAGAGGTTGTACAGCGGCGCGTCCAGCGTGTTCTGGAACTGCGTGATCAGTTCGGCCGGCAGCGCCTCACCGCTGCACAACACCCGGCGCAGCGTCCGGCAGCTCTTCGCGTCCGGCGCTTCCAGGAACGCGCGCAGCATCGACGGTACGAAATGGACCGTGGTCACCTGTTCGGTACGGATCAGGCCGGCGAGGTGGGCGGGGTCCTTGTGGCCCTCGGGCTTCGCCACCACCAGCGTCGCGCCTTCGATCAGGGGCCAGAAGAACTCCCAGACCGAGACGTCGAAGGTGAACGGGGTCTTTTGCAGGACACGGTCGGTCGCGTCGAGGCGGTACTCGGCCTGCATCCAGTGGAGCCGGTTCACGATCGCCGTGTGCGGGACCGCAACGCCCTTGGGCCTGCCCGTGGAGCCGGAGGTGTAGATGACGTAGGCCGGGTGGAGCGGGGTGAGCCGCTCCGTACGGTCTGCACGGGCCGTAAGGTCCGTATGGTCCGCATGGCTCGTCCGATCGGGGTCGGTGCTCGGGCAGGCGTCCAGGGCGCCCGTCGCGTACAGCTCGCCCAGCGCAACACCCGGCGTGTGCGGCGGCAGTACGGGCCCGCCCTCCGCGGTGGTCAGTACGGTCACGGGCCGCGCGTCACCCAGCATGAACGCGGTCCGCTCGGCGGGCTGGGCCGGGTCGACGGGCAGGTAGGCGGCGCCGGTCTTGAGTACCGCCAGCAGCGCCACGACCAGCTCCGCCGAGCGCGGCAGGGCGACGGCCACGACGCGTTCGGGGCCGGCACCCCGCGCTATCAGGAAGTGCGCGAGCCGGTTCGCCCGGGCGTTGAGCTCGGCGTAGGTCAGCCGGGTGCCCTCGAAGACCAGCGCCGGGGCCCGGGGGCTGCGTGCGGCCCGCCTCTCGAACAGCGTCGGCAGGTCGGATTCCGGCACCGGGCGCGCGGTGTCGTTCCACCGCTCCAGCAGTTGCTCGCGCTCCTCCCGGCTGAGGATCTCGATCCGGCCGATCGGCTGCCCGGGGTCGGCCACCACGGCTTCCAGGAGCCGCTGGTACCTGCTGATCAGGGTCCGGACGGTGGCGGCGTCGAACAGGTCGGTGCTGTACTCGACGAGGCCTTCGACGCCGTCGGCGGTGCTGTTCCCGGCACCGTTCCCGGTGCTGTCTTCGGTGCTGTCTTCGGTGCTGTTTTCGGCGCGGCGCTCGGTGAGCTCGACGGTGAGGTCGAACTTGGTCGTGCCGGTCCGTACGCCCTCGGCCTCGGCCCGCAGGCCCGGGAGGTCCAGAGCGGGCTCGGCGGTGTTGTGGAAGGCCAGCGCGACCTGGAACAGCGGGTGATAGGCCAGCGAGCGGGCGGGCCGCAGCTCCTCCACCAGGCGCTCGAACGGCAGGTCCTGGTGGGCGTAGGCGGCCAGGTCGGTCTCCCGGACCCGCTCCAGCAGCGTCCGGAAGCTCGGGTTCCCGGAGGTGTCGGTGCGCAGTACCAGGGTGTTGACGAAGAACCCGATGAGGTCGTCCAGGCTCTCGTCCGTGCGCCCGGCGATCGGGGAGCCGATCGGTATGTCCGTGCCCGCGCCCAGCCGGGTCAGCAGGGCCGCCAAGGCCGCTTGGGTGACCATGAACACGCTCGCCCGGCTCTGCTTCGCCAGGTCGGCGAGGCCCCGGTGCAGCTCTGCGCTGAGCGTGAAGCGGTAGTCGGCGCCGCGGTGGCTGGTCACTTCCGGGCGGGGGCGGTCGCCGGGCAGCTCCAGGTGGTCGGGGAGCCCGGCGAGGGCATTCCGCCAGTACGCGAGCTGCTGGGCGGCCAGGCCGCCTGCCCCGGCTTCCCCCGCCTCTTCCCCCTCTCCGTCACCGAGGAGCTCGCGCTGCCAGAGCGTGTAATCGGCGTATTGGACCGGTAGCGGTGACCACTCGGGTGCGGTGCCGGCGACCCGCGCGCGGTAGGCGGTGCCCAGATCCCTGGCCAGCGGCTCCAGCGACCACCCGTCACCCGCGATGTGGTGCAGGACGAGCACCAGCACGTGATCCCGCGGGCCGAGGACGAACAGCGTGGCGCGCAGCGGCTGCTCAACGGCCAGATCGAACTCGTACCGGACCGCGTCGGCCACCTTCTCCGCCAGCATCGCCTCGACAGCCGCTGTGGATTCGTCGGCCTCGTCGCCCCCGTCGGCTCCTTCGAGCTCGGAGACCTCCAGCACCGGAAGCGCGGCCGCCGCGTCGAGGACGAGCTGGCGCGGCCGCCCGGCGTGCTCGGGGAACGTGGTGCGCAGGCTCTCGTGCCGGGCGACCACGTCGGCCAGCGCCGCGGTGAGGGCCTCGCGGTCCACGGCGCCCGACAGCCGCACCGCCAGCGGCACGTTGTACGTCGCGCCGGGGCCCTCCAGCCGGTGCAGGAACCACAGCCGGCGCTGCGCGAAGGACAGCGGGATCTCTTCCGGGCGGGTCACCGGGCGCAGCGCCGGCCGGGCCGGTCGTGTCGTGGTGAGCAACTCGGCGAGCCCGGCGACGGTCGGCGTCTCGAAGAGCAGGCGGACCGGGAGCTCGACGCCCAGCTCCGACCTGACCCTGCTCGTCAAGCGGGTGGCCAGCAGGGAGTGCCCGCCGAGGTCGAAGAAGCTGTCGTCGATGCCGACGGCGGACAGGCCGAGGACATCCGCGAACAGCTCGCACAGGAGCTCCTCCTGCGCGGTGCGCGGTGCGCGCCCGGTCGACGCCGCGCCGAAGTCCGGTGCGGGCAGGGCCGCGCGGTCGAGCTTCCCGTTGACGGTCAGCGGCAGGCGGTCGAGCACGACGACGGCGGTCGGCTGCATGTAGTCGGGCAGCCGCTCCCGTAGGTACGAGCGCAGGGCGGTGACCAGGGCGCCGGTCCGTCGGCCCGCGTCGGGGTCGTTGGTGTAGGCCGAGAGGTCCCCGTACTCAGCGGGGGCCGGGGCCGGGAGATAGGTGTCCACGGCTACGGGCGCGGCGGACGCGGACTGCGCGGCGTCGGCGAAGACGACGTCGAGGCTGCCGTGGTCTGTTGCGCCCGACCAGGTCACGGCGACCCAGTAGCCGAGCTCCGTACCGAGCTCGTGAAAGGCTTCGGGGTCAAGGTCAGGGCCAGGGTCAGGGTCGCGGTGAAGGGCCGGGTCGACGCCGTCGTCCAGCATCCGCATCGTGGCGAGCTCGCCGGACAGCCGGGCGTTCGGTACGCCTACGAGCCGCAGGATTCCGGGGCGCCGGGCGGACAGCCGCTCGCGCAGCTCCCGCAATCCGTCGACGTCCTGTCCCCAGTGCAGGCGCTGCGCCTCGCTCAGCGCGAGAGGAGCCTCGGGCTGTTTGCGGAGTACGACGTCATAGCGGTGCCGGGTCAGCTCGTTGTGGTGCCGGCCGCGTTTGACGCGCAGGTCGACGCCGTCGACACCCGCGACCGAGTCCCGCAGTGCCGTGAAGAACTCCGGGTCGATCAGCAGTTCTTTGTCCCGGGCCATGTTCTGCTCGACGGCGCGGCGGATGTGGGCGGCGTCCTTCGCGGGGGCGGGGGAGTGGGCTTGCACGGCGGTGTGGAAGCACCGCTGGAGGCGGAGGTTGCGGACGTCGCCGACGAACACGGCTCCGCCGGGAACCACCAGTTCCGCCGCCTTGCGCAGCACCTCGACCAGATAGCGGGCGTTGGGGAAGTACTGCACCACCGAATTGATGACCACGGTGTCGAAGAAGCCGGTCGGCAGGCCGTCGAAGTCGTGCGCCGGCTGGCGCCGCAGCGTCACCCGGTCGGACAGCTGGGGAGAACTGCCGACCTGGGCTCGTAGCGCCTCGATGACCGAGGCGGAGAAGTCGGTCGCCCAGTACTCCTCGCACCGCGGGGCCACCGGTCCCAGGAGCAGCCCGGTGCCGACGCCGATCTCCAGCACACGGCGGGGCCGTAGCGAAAGGACGCGGTCGACCGTGGCCGCACGCCATTCCTCCATCTCGGCCAGGGGAATGGGCTGTCCGTCGTAGCTGCTGTTCCAGCCGGTGAAGTCCGACCCGGCCGGGCGCGCGGCGGCGTCTTCGTAGAGGGAGTCGTAGATCGACTGCCATTCGCCGACCTGCTGCGCCTCCCCGGTATGCGGCTCGGCATGGGGCCGCGCCGGCTCGTCGTTCGCCGGTCCGGCCGTGTGCACCGGGACCGCATAGGCGACGAGACGGTGGTCTCCCGGCCGGTGTTCATGGGCGACGACGGCGGCCTGGGCGAGGCCGGAGTGCCGGGACAGTACGGCCTCGATCTCGCCCGGCTCGATCCTGAAGCCCCGGATCTTCACCTGGTCGTCGGCCCGGCCCACGAAGTCGAGGGCCCCGTCGGAATGCCGCCGGACCAGATCACCCGTGCGGTACATGCGCGAGCCCGCCGGGCCGGAGGGATCGGCGACGAACCGCTCGGCGGTCAGGCCCGGCCTCCCGAAGTAGCCGCGCGCCAGGCCGGCACCCGCGATGCAGAGCTCGCCCACCACGCCCACCGGAAGCTGCCGCAGGCCGCTGTCGAGCACGTACAGCCGCATGCCGTCCATGGCCCGGCCGATGGGCACGCTGCGCGCCACGCGCTCCGGTGCCCGCAGCATGTGGTGCGCGGCGAACGTGGTGGTCTCCGTGGGACCGTAGCCGTTGACGACCGCGGTCCGCGGGCAGTGGTCCAGCACCCGCTGGACCGCGGTCGCCGGGACCACGTCGCCACCGGTCCACACCGCCCGGACGCCGGCGAAGCAGCCGGGGGACTCCTCGGCCATCACCTGGAAGAGGCCCGCGGTCAGCCACAGCCCCGTGACGCTCCCGTCCGCGACGAGGCGCGCGAGAACCCCGGTGTCCAGCTCACCGGGCGGTGCCACGACGACCTGGCCGCCGTTGAGCAGAGGCACCCACAATTCGTACGTCGACGCGTCGAAGGCGTGCGGGGAATGCAGCAGTACCCGCTCGTGGTCACCGCCGCTCCAGCACCGGTCGGAAGCCAGGGCCAGCACGTCCCGGTGGGTGACGGCCACGCCCTTCGCCGCGCCGAGCGAACCGGAGGTGTACATGATGTACGCCAGCTGCTCCGGGTGGCCGTGCACGGCGGGGTCGCTGTCGTCCTCGCGCTCGCGCTCGCGCTCGCCCTCGGCGTCGACGACGACCACCTGTGCGTGGTGCCGGAAGACGCCACCCTGTGCGGCCTGCTCGGCCTGCGTGGCCCGGTCGGTGAGCAGCACGCCGGCTTCGGTCTCGGCCATGATGGCCTGTTTCCGCACGGCCGGGTAGCTGTGGTGCAGCGGTACGTAGACGCCGCCCGCCTTCAGCACCGCCAGGATGGACACCACCAGGCCGGCCGAGCGCCGGAGCTGGAAGGCCACCCGGGATTCGGGTCCCACCCCCATGCCGATCAGCCGGTGCGCGAGGCGGTTGGCCCGGGCGTCCAGTTCCCGGTAGGTCAGCTCCTCGTCCTCCGCCCGGACGGCAAGGGCGTGCGGCGTACGGGCCGCCTGCTCGGCGAACCGGTGCTGGATGGTGCCGGCGCCGGCTGTTGTGCCGCTGCCTGTGGGCAGGGCGTTCGTGGTGTCGTTCCACGACGCGAGCAGGCGATGTTCCTGCGGTGAGAGCAATTCCATCGCGCCGACCGTCTGAGCCGCGTCGGCGTCCAGCAGCCGCAGGAAACGCTGGTGGTGGGCCGCGAGCTCGCCGTCTTCGTACAGCGCGGGGTTGGCGTCGAAGTCGATCCGCGGCCCTTGTTCCTTCGCCCGCTGGTAGACGGTGATCGACAGGTCTTCGACCTGGCCGGCGGAAAGGGCGTGGGACGTCGCACGGGAGTCGCCGAACAGGAGGTCGTAATCGAAAGGCATGATGTTCACGACCGGGCCGAACAGTTTCCGGTCGTCGCGGAACAGGTCCAGATCCCGGCGCAGGTCCTCGTACCGGTAACGCTGGTGCCGGAGTACGGAGAAGACTTCCTGCGACGCCTGCTGAACGAGGTCGGAGAAGACGGTTTCCGGCCGCACCGCCAGGCGCAGCGGCAGCACGTTCGACACCATTCCCGGTATCTCCTGGGAGAGCATCGTGTCGCGGCCGGTGACACCGAGGCCGACCGTGACGTCGCGCGCGCCCGTCATGCGGTGCAGATAGGCGGCCGTGGCGGCGACGACGACCGCGGGCCAGGTCGTCCGGGCGCCGCGGGCCACTGCCCGCAGCCGTTCCATGCCCGACAGGGGCAGTTGTGCTGTCACCCGCCGCACGCTGTGGGACGTCGCGGAGAACCTGCCGGCGAGGGTCGCCGGCTCCGGAAGGTCGGCAAATCGCCCGGTCCAGTGCTTACGGTCCAGAGCGAACTGTTCGGATGCGCGGTACGTGCGTTCTTCCTCCAGGAGGAGACGCAAGGGAGAGAAGGTCTCCTCATCCGCCGGCAGGCCGCGCGACAACGACGTGTAGATCTCGCAGAGCCGTCGGATGACGAGTGTCGCTCCGAACCCGTCCATGACGATGTGGTGGACGCGCTGGTACCAGAAGAACCTGTCCGGTGCCGCTTTGAACAGGGCACAGGTGAAGAGCTGGGCGGACGCCAGGTCGAGCGGTCGCGCCAGGTCGGCCTCCATCCACGCCAGGGCGGCACGGCGCGGATCCGGCTCCTCGCTGACGTCGATGAAGGGCATGGTCAGGCCGGTCAGCGGGGTGACGACCTGCCAGGGCCCGGTGTTGTCGGTGACGAAGCGAACCCGGAGCGCTTCGGCTTCCGTGAAGGCCCGCCGGGCCGATTCCTCCAGCAGGGAGACGTCCACCGGGCCGTGGATTTCCAGGTATTCCCCGAGAATGTAGGTCGGGTTGTCCGGGGCGAGCTGCTGTGCGTACCAGATGCCGGTCTGGGCAGCCGACAAAGGAAGACGGGCATCCCGAGAATCGAACATACTCTCCCCGTAGAGTCCAGTGACCGACGCGGACGACACCGGTGGGCGTGATGAGCGCGAATCGCCGAAGGTGAATCACCAAAGGCGAAGGTGAAGAGGGGGGTGAGAAGTCCGGAGGGCGTCTGCGAAGTCTGGAGGGTGTCTGCGCTGGTGGCATGATCATTTCAGGCCTTGGCCGATGCCGATTGTTGAGGGTGGGACGGGATCGTGTCAATGGACCAACATCAGCCAACGCCCGGGGCCTCAAACGTCCTTGAGGCGGACGTCGACGCCCGAGGGAACGACGGCCTCGTCGGCCCGTACGGCCGGCAACCTGGAGCGACTCCCGGTGGCGGAAAGTCGCCCGCTCCGGGCGGGGGCGGCTGCGGCGGCGACCGGCCCTGGACGCATGGGCGTGGAAGGTTTACCGGCCCTTCAAGCCGGAGCCCGCTGCCCGTGCCGCATCCGTCGACTGCCGCGGCGCGCCCCGGCTCTTCGGGCAGCGGCGGGTCGCGCGACGGGTCGGAAGGTCGCCCATGTGGCGGAATGAGCGCAACCGTATGCCCCGGAATCGGTTGCCCTTCAGCGAGGCGCCGGTTCTGCACGTGAGGACAGAGTGCGGTGGCGCCCCGAATTCTGCCGGTCCCGTTTTCAGGAGGTCACGTTGTCCGTGCGAAGGATTTCCGTCCTGGGCGCCGTAGCTGGAGCGCTCGTCCTGTCGGCCGTGGCCGCAGGCCATGCTTTCGGCGAAGAAGTTTCGGCACCCGCCGCCGAAAGTGCACCCGGGCCCGGACCCGGGCCCAGGCCCGGCCCTCGCCCCGGGCCCGTACCCGACGCCGGAAACGTGGGACGTCCGGTATCGGTGCCGACTCAATTGGTCGGGATGGACATCAATCCCCTCAGCCTGCTGATCCCTGGCGTGTGAAACAGCGTGACGGCGCGGAGAGCTTACGGACGGCCGGGCGGCCCGGGCCGCCCGGGCGCCCCGGCCGCGTCCGTCACGGGGCCGCGGCCCGGAGGGCGTCGACGCTGCCGGACATGATGGTGCGGATGTGTTCGGTGATGTGCTCGGCCGGCCAGTCCCACCAGGCGAGTTCCAGGAGACGTGCGACGTCGGCGTCGTCGTAGCGGCGGCGGATCAGCCGGGCGGGGTTGCCCCCGGCGATTCCGTAGTCGGGGACGTCGTCCACGACGACGGAGCCCGAGGCGATGACGGCGCCGTGCCCGATGCGGACACCGGGCATGACCGTGACTCCGTGCCCGAACCACACGTCGTTGCCGACCACCGTGTCGCCGCGGACGGGCAGACCGGTGATGAGGTCCATGTGCTCGGCCCACGAGCCGCCCATGATGGGGAACGGGAAGGTCGAGGGGCCGTCCATGCGGTGGTTGGCGCCGTTCATGATGAACCGCACCCCCGTGCCCAGAGCGCAGAACTTGCCGATGACCAGCTTCTCCGGCCCGTAGTGATAGAGCACGTTCCGCGTCTCGAACGCGGTCGCGTCGTCCGGGTCGTCGTAGTAGGAGTACTCGCCGACCTCGATCAGCGGGGAGGTGACCAGCGGCTTGAGCAGGACGACACGCGGCTGACCCGGCATCGGGTGGAGCACGGTGGGATCGGCGGGAACAGCCGGCATGACGGACACCAACCTCTCGGAACCTGTGGGGGCGCCCATGATCATATTCCGGGCGGTGCGGCAGCCGCTGCTCCTTTTCGCCGCACCGCGCGGCCGTTGGCCGGGGCCGGGTCAGCCCTTGGATCAGCCCTTGGATCAGCTGTCGGGTCAGGCGCCGGGTCAGCCGTCGGCGAGGGTGCGGGCGAAGAGTTGCAGCATGCGGTCCCAGTGCGTTTCGTCCCCGGAGGGGCTGTAGACCGCCGTGTCGGACATGGTGAAGCCGTGGTCCGTGTCCGGGTAGACCTCGCTGGTGTAGCGAACGCCGGCCTCGTCGAGGGCCTTGTTCAGCGCGGCCACGGCCTCGGGAGGCATCGCCTCGTCGCGCTCGGCGAGACCGAAGTGGATCTCGGCAGTGAGGTTCGGCGCGAGGCGGTGCGGGCTGTCGGGCTCGTCGGTGACAAGGCGGCCGGGGTGGAAGCAGGCGACGCCCGCCACGTCCCGGTGCTCCGCCGCCGTGCGCAGGGCCAGGCCGGCCCCCATGCAGTAGCCGACGACACCGACGCGGCCCGTCGCGACCTCGGGCTGGGCGGCCAGGAAGCTCAGGTAGACGTCGGCGTCGAGGGCGGCTCGCGCGGGCGTGTGCTCTTGGAGCAGCGGCATGATGCGGCCGAAGAACGCCGCCCGCTCCTCCGCCGACGTCAGGTCGGGCACCTCGAGCACGGGCGCCGCGCCGCGCCGGTAGAAGACGTTGGGGACGAGGACGTAGTAGCCGTGCTCCGCAAGGCGCTCCGCCATCGCCCTGATCACGGGGCGGATCCCGAAGATGTCCGTGTAGAGCAGCACGCCCGGGCGGGCGCCGCCCTCGTCGGGGACGGCGACGAAGGCATCGGCCGTACCGTCGGGAGTCGGGATCTCCACCATCCTGGTCTGCATACAGGCACCTCTTCCACAGTGGTCATCAGCAGTAATCGGTAGTCATCAGCCGTCTCACGGCCGTGCCTTGAGGATGCTAGTCAGGATCCGTCCGGAGCGGCCCCTTCCGCGCCCGCAAGTGGCAAGCCCCACTACGCCTCGTCGTAGGCCGCCCACCCCGCCAGGCCGAATCCGCTGCCCTCCTCGCGGACTTCCAGGGCGCCCGCCCCGCCGAAGTGCGCGGGGACGACCAGCTCGCGCTCGGCCGCGGCCCGTTCGAGGATGCGGCGGCGGCTGGCCGTCGCCTGCTCCTGGTCGAGACAGAAGCAGCTGTTGCGGGACGGGTGGAGGACCTGCACCGGGCTGTGGATCAGATCGCCGACGAAGACGGCCCGGTCGGCGCTGCACGCGGACCCGGCCGCGCCGTGGACCAGCGAGCGCCTGGCCGCCGAGGCGGGCGTCTCCCGCCCGACCCTGGCACGCCGGTTCACCGCCATGGTCGGCCGGCCTCCGATGACGTACCTGACCTGGTGGCGCCTGACCTTCGCCGCCACGCTGCTCCGCGACACCCAGGACACGCTCGCGGCCATCGCCCGCCGCGTCGGCTACGGCAGTCCGTACGCGCTCTCCTACGCTTTCAGCAGGGAGTTCGGCACGACGCCGGGGCGCTACCGTGCGCAGTTGCCGGCCGGTCGCTGAGCGGACCGGTTCCTCCGCCGCGGGCGGCAAAAAACAAAGGCAAGGAGCTTTCCCGCTCCTCGCCACTCTTAACTTATAGCGCATGGGGGGCCTTGCGGCAAGGCCCCCGTCATGGCGCAGAATCACCGTCCTAAGCCCGGGCGCAAGCCCGGAGACAGGCCCGGACCTGAGCCGGGCCCCTGCTCGGACCTGCGGAAATAGGGATTGTGATGATTGACGTGATCGTGGTCGGCGGCGGACCGACCGGCTTGATGCTGTCCGCCGAGCTGCGGCTGGCCGACGTGCGTGTGGTCGTGCTGGAGAAGCTGACCGCGCCGACCGCGGAGTCCCGCGGACAGGGCCTGCACGCGCGCAGCGTCGAGATGATGGACCAGCGCGGCCTGCTGGAGCGGTTCGCCGAGGTCAGTAAGCAGTTCCAGGTCGGTGGTCTCTTCGGCGGCATCATGAAGGCGTGGCCGGAGCGGCTGGACACGGCGCACCCGTACGGGCTGGCCACCCCGCAGCCGGTCACCGAGCGGCTGCTCAACGAGCGTGCCCTCGAACTCGGTACCGAGATCCGGCGCGGCTGCGAAGTGGTCGGGCTGAGCCAGGACGAGGACGGGGTGACCGTAGAGCTCGCGGACGGGGAGCAGTTGCGGGCGCGCTACGTCGTCGGCTGCGACGGCGGCCGCAGCGCGGTGCGCAAGCTGATCGGCGTCGATTTCCCCGGCGAGCCCGCCAAGGTCGAGACGCTGCTGGGCGTCATGGAGCTGACCGAGGACCCGGAGACGGTCGCCGCCGTCACCGCGGAAGTCAACAAGACCCAGCTGCGGTTCGGCGCCATACCCATGGGGGACGGCACGTACCGCGTGATCGTGCCCGCCGAAGGGGTGGCCGAGGACCGCACGGCGCCCACGACATTCGAGGAGTTCAAGCAGCGGCTGCGGGCGGTCTCGGGCACCGACTTCGGCGTGCACTCGCCGCGCTGGCTGTCCCGGTTCGGCGACGCGACCCGGCAGGCCGAGTGCTACCGGGCCGGCCGGGTGCTGCTGGCCGGGGACGCGGCGCACATCCACCCGCCGACCGGCGGGCAGGGCATGAACCTCGGTGTGCAGGACGCGTTCAACCTCGGCTGGAAGCTGGCCGCCGAGGTCAACGGCTGGGCGCCGGAGGGGCTCCTGGACAGCTACCACGCCGAACGGCACCCCGTGGGGGCCCGCGTGCTGGAGAACACCCGCGCGCAGATCACGCTGATGGGGACGGATCCGGGGGCGACGGCGCTGCGGGAGCTGTTCTCGAAGCTGATGGACTTCGAGGACGTCAACCGGTACGTGACCGGGATGATCACCGCGGTCGAGATCCGCTACGACTTCGGTGAGGGGCACGAGCTGCTCGGCCTGCGGATGCGGGACGTGGAGCTGAAGCGCGGTCGCCTCTACGAGCTGATGCACGGCGGCCGTGGGCTGCTCCTCGACCAGACCGGCCGGCTCTCGGTGGAGGGCTGGGCGGACCGGGTCGACCACGTCGTCGACGTCAGCGAGGAGCTGGACGTGCCCGCGGTGCTGCTGCGGCCGGACGGCCATGTGGCGTGGGTCGGTGACGATCAGCAGGACCTGAGCGGCAAGCTGGCGAAGTGGTTCGGAGCCGCCACCGCCTGAGTCGCCCCGGCCTGAGTCACCTGATCGGGTGAGCTCGCTCCCTCTTGCGGGTAGGGGCGAGTGCACCGGGCAGCCTCTCCGGGAGGCTGCCCGGACGGGAGGAGTCGCTGTCATGGCACCAGGGCCCACCCGAGCCGGCTGGACCGATGTCGTGCGATTGCTCGTCATCGGCATGCTCCCTACCGTCGTGCAGGGAGCCTGTCTCCGCCGCCCCCTCGCCGTCAGGCTGATCTCCGCACTGGACACCCACGCCTGGGGCTGCCGGATCCTGGACGACTTGCGCGAGCGCCACGGCCCGGGGCCGGTGCTCGTCTCCGTCTTCGGCAGGAAAGCGCTCGTCCTTCTCTCCGCCGACGACGTCCGCCGCGTGCTGAGCGAGACCAACGTGTCGTTCACGACGGCCAATCGCGAGAAGGCGGCCGCCCTGTCGCACTTCGAGCCCGGCGCCCTGCTGATCACCCCGGGCGCCCTCAAGGCGGAGCGGCGCACGTTCAACGAGGCCGCCATCGAACGCTGCGTGGCCGGGCCGTGGTTCCACGAAGCCTGCCGGGCAGCCGTCGAGGAAGAGATCCGCCCGCTGCTCGCCGGGCACACGCTCACCTATGACCGGTTCCGTGCCGCCTACCAGCGCATCGTGCGCCGGATCGTCTTCGGTGACGCGGCCCGTGATGACGAGCGCATCACCGAGCTGCGGGACAAGCTGCGCAGCGACGGCAACTGGTTCATGCTGCACCGCAAGCGCCACCGCCTGCGCGCCGAGCTGTTCGTCCGCTGCCGGCGCTACGTCGATCTGCCCGAGCCGGGCGGGCTGGCCCGTGCGGTGCGCGCCACTCCCGCCGCCGCCGAGATCGATCCCGTGGCCCAGATGCAGCACTGGTTCTTCGCCTTCGACGCCTCTCCCGTCGCCGACTACCTCACGCTCGGCCTCCTCGCCTGCCGCCCGCAGCAGTCGGCCAAGGCCCGCACGGACCGTGCGTATCTGCGGGCCTGCGTCATGGAGGCGCAGCGGCTGTGGCCCACGACCCTGGCCCTCGTACGCGACAGCACCGTCGAGACGCAGTGGCCGGGAGGCTGGACCCTCCCGGCGGGTACAGCGGTGTTCTCCGCCAGCCCGTTCTTCCACCGTGACGCCCGGCACCTGCCGTACGCCGACCGGTTCGAACCCGAAGTGTGGCTCGACGGGCGGGCCGACGCGGAGTGGTCGATCGCACCGTTCAGCCACGGCCCCGCCGAGTGCCTCGGCAAGGAGATCGTTCTCTCCACCAGTGCCACGGTTCTGACCGGGCTGCTCGGCAGCGACTGGCGCATCACGTCGCCGCACCGCCTCGGCCCCGGGCGGCCTCTCCCGCGCACCGCCGATCACACGTCGCTGCGGTTCGCGGCCGGCCGCGGGCCCGGCCCGGGCTGAGGCGGGCCCGGCACCCACCCGCTCCGACCCTCTGAACAAGACGTCTCCGACCTTCTGAGCAAGACGTCTCGGACCATCTGAGTAAGACCTCTCGGATCATCCGCACAAGACGTCTCGGACCCTCTGCACAAGACGTATGGGGACGCATGCCATGACGACTGCCTCTCCGGCCCCCACCGCAGCCGCCACCGCGTGGTATCCGGGTGACCGCCCGGCCGCCTTCACACCGCCGCAGATCCTGAGCACGGCGGTCGTCATCAGAGAAGCCGTCCACCTCGTGACCGCCCCCGCGGAACCGGGCATCGGGATCGGCGTAGGCGGTTCGACGGGCCCGGCCGCGCCCGCCCAGCAGGCGCTGCACCTGATCGGCACCCTGCCGCCGCTCTACCCGGAGTGGCTGGGAGACCGCTCCTTCGGCGAGGCACACGGCGTGCGGTTCCCCTACGTCGCCGGAGAGATGGCAGGCGGCATCGCGACCGCGGCCATGGTCACCGCCATGGCCCGCGCCGGCATGCTCGGCTTCTTCGGCGCTGCCGGGCTGTATCCGGACCGCGTCGAACGGGAAGTGGCCGAGCTGGCCTCCGGACTCGCGGGCAAGCCGAACTGGGGGATCAACCTCATCCACTCGCCCGGTGAGCCGCTGCTGGAGGAACAGGTCGCCGAGATCGCGCTGCGCCACCGCGTGCCCGCCGTCTCCGCCTCCGCGTTCATGTCGCTCACCCCCGCGGTGATCAGAACGGCCGTCAGCGGGCTGCACCGCGGACCGCAGGGGCGGGTCCTGCGCCGTACGCGCCTGTTCGCCAAGGTGTCCCGGCCCGAGGTCGCGGAACCCTTCATGTCACCGGCCCCTCGCCCCCTGGTGCGCGCCCTCGTGGAACGGGGGCAGCTGACCGAGGACGAGGCGGAGCTGGCCGCCCGGGTGCCCGTCGCGGAGGACGTCACCGTCGAGGCGGACAGCGGCGGGCACACCGACAACCGCCCGCTCACCGTCCTGCTGCCGGCCATGCTGGCGATGCGGGACGAGCTCACGGCCCGGTACGGCTACGACCGCGGCATCAGGATCGGGGCGGCGGGCGGGCTGGGCACGCCCGCCGCGGTCGCCGGAGCATTCGCCCTGGGCGCGGCGTACGTGCTGACCGGCTCCGTCAACCAGGCCGCCCGCGAGTCGGGGCTGTCGGACGACGCGAAGGCGATGCTCGCGCAGGCCGACGTCGCCGACGTGACCATGGCGCCCGCGGCCGACATGTTCGAGCTCGGAATCAAGGTCCAGGTGCTGCGCCGCGGAACGCTCTTCGCCGCGCGCGCCACCCGGCTCTACGAGCTCTACCACGACCACGAGAGCTGGGAGGAGATCCCGCCCCGGCAGCGAGCCCGGGTCGAGCAGGAGATATTCAAGGCGCCGTTCGACGACGTCTGGGCCGAGACCCGGCGCTTCTGGCAGCGGCAGGACCCGTCCCGGCTCCGCAAGGCCGAGCAGGACCCCCGGCACCGGATGGCGCTGGCCTTCCGCTGGTACCTGGGCAAGTCGAGCCGCTGGGCGGTGTCCGGGAACACCGAGCGCCGTGCGGACTACCAGGTCTGGTGCGGCCCGGCCATGGGAGCGTTCAACCGCTGGGCGGCGGACAGCTTCCTCGCCGGGCTGGGCGGGCGCGAGGTGGTCCAGATCGCACTGAACCTCCTGGAGGGCGCGGCCGTCCTCACCCGAGCTCATCAACTGCGCAGCCACGGCGTCGCGGTGCCCGCCGCCGCGTTCGCTTTCCGGCCCCGGCGGCTCGCCTAGGAGCCCCCGGACCCGCCCGGCGCCGCCGGGCCGGCCGTGCGCCCTGCCACCGACCGCCACCGCTGTCCACCGACTTCCACCGCCCCGCCCCGCGACACGAGGACACACCATGCCGGACGAGACGCTCCCGCGCCGGGTACCCGTAGCCGTCGTCGGTCTCGGTGCCCTGCTGCCGGACGCCCGCGACGTCGAGCAGAGCTGGCGGCTGATCCTCGGCCGCCGGAACCTCATGCGGGACGTCCCGCCCACCCGCTGGCTGATCGACGACTACTACCACCCCGTCCCCGGCACTCCGCAGAAGATCTACACGCGCCGCGGAGCCTTCCTGCCCGCCGTGGACTTCGACCCCATGGCCTACGGGATCCCACCGCAGAGCCTCGCCTCGACGGACACCGCGCAGCTGCTCGCCCTGATGGTCGCCGACCAGGTCCTGCGGGACGCCGCGGACGGTGGTGCCGCCCGGCCGGACGGCGACCGCGTGTCCGTGGTGCTCGGCACGGCCGGGCTGGGGCTGCTCGTGGAGTCCAACGCCCTGACACAGCGGCCGGTCTGGCTGAAGGCCCTGCGCGAGCACGGCCTCCCCGAGGCGGAGGCCCGGGCCGTCTGCGACCGCATCGCCGCGCACTACCCCGACCCGACCGAGGACACCTTTCCCGGCCTGCTCAGCAACGTCGTCGCCGGGCGCATCGCCGCCCGCTTCGACCTGCACGGCACGAACCACACCACCGACGCGGCGTGCGCGAGCTCGTTCGCCGCCCTGTCCACCGCCCTCGACGAACTCTCCCTGGGCCGCGCCGACCTGGTCATCAGCGGAGGCGTCGACGTGTCGAACGACATCGGCATGTTCTGCTGCTTCACCACCACCCCGGCGCTCTCCCCGACGCAGGAGTGCCGGCCCTTCGCGGAGGACGCCGACGGGACCATGCTCGGCGAGGCCGTGGTGATGTTCGCCCTCAAGCGCCTGGCCGACGCCGAACGCGACCGGGACGGCGTCTACGCGGTCATCCGCGGCCTGGGCAGCTCCTCGGACGGGCGCGGATCCGCCATCTACGCGCCCAGGCCGCAGGGCCAGGCGCTCGCCCTGCGCCGGGCCTACGAGGAAGCGGGCTACGCACCGGGCACCGTGGAACTCGTCGAGGCCCACGGCACCGGCACGAAGGCGGGCGACCAGGCCGAATTCGCGGCATTGAGGGAAGTGTTCGCCTCGCCCGAAGGCACCGGCCGGCAGTGGTGCGCCCTGGGGTCGGTCAAGTCCCAGATCGGCCACACCAAGAGCGCCGCCGGAGCCGTCGGCCTGCTCAAGGCCGTCCTCGCCCTGCACCACAAGGTCCTGCCGCCGACCATCCACGCCGAGCGCCCGCACCCCGGCCTGCGGATGGAGACCAGCCCGTTCTACCTCAACACCCTGACCCGCCCCTGGATCCGTACCGGCGACACCCCGCGCCGCGCCGCCGTCTCCAGCTTCGGGTTCGGCGGCAGCAACTTCCACGCCACGCTGGAGGAACACCGGGCCCCGGACGGCACCCCCGGCGGCTCCCGGCCGCGCCTGCGGACCGCGCCGACGGAGCTCCTGCTGCTCAGCGCCGAATCCGCCGGAGAACTGTGTGAGCGGGCAGCGGAGCTCCGCCGAGCCGCGGAGGATGCCGGCGCGGGGCCGGCGCCCGGCCTCGCCGACCTGGCCCGTCGAAGCCAGGAGGCATTCCGGCCCGGCGCGGGCCTGCGGCTCGCGGTGCTGGCCGCCGACACCGGCCGGCTCGCCGAGCGGCTCGACCGGGCCGTTGCGGCCCTGGAGGCGGGCGAGACCCCGGCACAGCAGCCGTTCGCCGTGCACCAGGGGACGGGACCATGCGAACCGGGCCGCCTGGCCTTGCTGTTCCCCGGCCAGGGAGCCCAGTACGTGGGCATGGGGGGTGACCTGGCGGCCCACCACCCCGGAGCGCTCGCCGTCTGGGACGCGGTGGGCGGGACAGGCCCCGACGGAACGCCCCTGCACCGCGTGGTCTTCCCTCCGCCCCTGCCGGACGACCAGCACGCCGGGCAGCAGGAGCGGCTCACGGCCACCGAGTGGGCCCAGCCCGCCCTGGCCGCGCACAGCCTCGCCCTGCTCACCGTGCTGGACGAGCTGGGTCTCCGGCCGGACGCGGTCGCGGGCCACAGCCTCGGCGAACTCATCGCCCTGCACGCGGCGGGCGCGTACGACAGGGAAACGCTCATGCGCCTCTCCCGCGCCCGGGGCGAGGCGATGCGCGACGCGGGCACCGCGACCCCGGGGGCGATGCTGGCGGTCCTCGCCGGCCCCTGCGAGGTCAAGGACGCGCTGAAGCGGCCCGGGGCGCCGGAGGTGTGGATCGCCAACCACAACGGGCCCCGCCAGACGGTCGTCTCGGGCAGCCCCGAAGCCATTGCGGCCCTGGCGGCGGCGATGCAGGCCGACGGCACCGCCACCGTGCCGCTGGTCGCCTCCGCCGCCTTCCACAGCCCACTCGTCGCATCCGCCCGCGCCCCCTTCGCCGCCGCCCTGGCCGGCGCCACGCTCTCGCCCCCGAAGCTGGACGTCTTCTCCAACACCGACGCCGCGCCCTACCCTGCCGCCTCCGACGAGGTCCGCGCCCGCCTGGCGGGCCACCTGACCGAGCCCGTGCGCTTCACGGACCAGGTCGAGGCCATGTACCGGGCCGGAGTGAGGACTTTCGTCGAGGCCGGCCCGGGCACGGCCCTCACCGCGCTGGTGGACCAGATCCTCGGCGACCGGCCCCACCTGGCCGTCCCCCTCGACCGGCGCGGGACGCACGGGGTGACCGCATTGCAGGACGCCCTGGCCCGGCTCTCCGTCCACGGGATCCCCCTGGACTTCGCGTCCTACTGGCGGCACTACGCCCTGCCCCGCTCCGCCGGTCAGGAGCGCCCGCCCAGGATGACCGTACGCATCGACGGCGGCAATTACGGACGGCTCTATCCGCCGCAGGAACAGGAAGGGGACGGTAAGGCCATGGAACGGCAGGGGAGCGCGGCAAAGGAGGCCCCTGGTGCCGCGCAGGCCGCCGGGGCCGGTGCGGTCGTCCCGGCACCACCCCTCGCACCATCGGCGCCGCCCGCTCTTCCCGCACAGCCGCACGGGCCTGCCGCGCCCGCAGTTACCGGCATGCCGAAGGCCCCCGCGCTGCCCGGCGCTCCGGCCCCGGCCGCCGTCACGCCGCACGCGCCCGGGCCGGTTCCGGAGGCCCGCCCCGTACCACCGGTCGCGGCTCCGCAGGCCGGAGAGGGCGACGGCCTGGTCGCCCTGATCGAGGACGCCCAGCGCCAGACGTCCGAGGCCCATGCCGTCTTCCTGCGGTCCATGAGCGAGGCGCACCAGGCGTTCCTGCGGATGTCCGAGACGTCCTTCGCGGCGCTGGTGGGATCACCCGGGGCTCCGCTCCCGGAGCCGGACACCGGTACGGCGCCCGAGGCGTCCGCCGATGCGCCTCCGGCCGCCTGGCCGGTCGCTCCGGCCGTACCCGTACAGGCGGTACCGGCCGAGCCGGCACCCGCTGTCGAACCGCGGGCCGCCCAGGAATCCACCGGGCCCGCTGCGTCGGCGTTCGACCCCGCGCGCCTGGAGGAGGAGCTGCTGGCCGTGGTGGCCGAGCGGACGGGCTACCCGCTCGACATGCTCGACCTGGACATGGAACTGGAGTCGGAGCTGGGCATCGACTCCATCAAGCGCGTGGAGATCCTCTCCGTGCTGCGGCAGCGGATGGGGGAGCTGCCCGAGCTCCAGGGGGACCCGGTGGAGCTCGTGTCCCTGCGCACCCTCCGCGAGGTCGTCGCCAAGGTGCGGCAGGCGACGAGCGACACTGCGCCGCCCGCGGAGACGCCGGCGCTCGCTCCCGGCCCCGACCCCGTACAGCAGTCGGCCCACGGCCCCGCCCCCGTACCGCAGCTGCCTCCCCCTCCCGCACCCGCACCGGAGCCGCCCCCTGCCGTTCCGGGGCGTTACGTGCTGCGCTCTGTTCCCGTCCCGCCCAGCGGTCTGGCGGTGCCCGGCCTGGGGGAGCAGGTTCTCCATGTGGTCGACGGGGGCTCCGGCCTCGCCCCTCTCGTCGCCGGGCGCCTGGGCGAGCGGGGAGTGCCCGCCGAAGCGGTCGCGGAGCCGCCGCCCGGCAGCCGGGCGGTGCTGCTACTGGGCGGCCTGACCGAGGATCCGGACGCCGGGGGCATGCTGGAGGTCCAGCGCGCGGCCTTCCGGGCGGCCCGTTCGGTGGCCCCGAGGTTCGCGCGGGAAGGCGGCCTTTTCGTCACGGTGCAGGACACCGGGGGCGACTTCGGCCTACGGAGCACCCGCGGGGAACGGGCCTGGCTCGGCGGGCTGACGGGCCTGGTGCGTACGCTCGCCGGAGAATGGCCCGAGGCCGTGGTCAAGGCCATCGACTGCGCCCGCTCGGGCCGCTCTCCGGAGGACGTCGCCGATGCGGTGGCCGGCGAGTTGCTCGGTGGAGGCTCACTGCTGGAGGCCGGGCTGCCCGCCGACGGCAGCCGGGTGACGACGGTGGCCGTCCCGGCGGCCCTGCCCGGCGCCGCGGATGACGGCCCGGGCCCCGGTGACGTCCTCGTCGCCACGGGCGGCGCCCGGGGGATCACCGCCGCCGCCCTCGCCGAGCTCGCCCGGGCCCGCAGGCCGCACCTGGCACTCCTGGGCCGTACCGCACTGGACGACGAGCCGCCCGGGCTGCCGGCCGAGGCGGACGAGGCCGCGCTCGTCCGGGCCCTCGCCGGCCGGTCCGCGGACACGCCGCCCGCCCTCGCCCGGAAAGCCCGTCACATCCTGGCCGTCCGGGAGATCCGGGCCGCCCTCGCCGCGATCGAGCAGGCCGGGGCACCGGTCCGCTACCTTCAGGCCGACATCCGCGACCCGGATGCCGTGCGGACCGCCCTGGACGCCGTCCGGGCGGAGTGGGGCCCGGTGACCGGCATCGTCCACGGCGCCGGCGTGCTGGCGGACAAGCGCATCGCCGACAAGACCGACGAACAGTTCGACCAGGTCTTCGGCACCAAGACCGCAGGCCTGCGGAACCTCCTGGAGGCCACAGCCGGCGACCCCTTGCGGACCCTCTGCCTGTTCTCTTCCGTGGCGGGCAGCTTCGGCAACCCCGGGCAGAGCGACTACGCCATGGCCAACGAGACGCTCGTCCACGTCGCGGCCGCCGAGGCGGCGGCCCGTCCGGACTGCCGGGTGCGGGCCCTGGCCTGGGGCCCCTGGCGGGGCGGCATGGTCACCCCGGCGCTGGCCGGGCACTTCGAGGCGGCCGGCGTGCCGCTGCTGGCGGCCGGGGACGGGGCCCGGGCGTTCACCGAGGAGATGTCCCGCGCGGACGAGCACAGCGCCGTGCTCCTCCTGGCGGTGCCGGCCCCGGCCGGCATCCCGGCCGTGCCGCCCCCGCCCGGGCTCCGCCACCCGCAGCCCGCCCGGGCGCGGGTCTCCCGGGCCACGCACCCGCAACTGGCCGACCACGTCGTCGGCGGAAGGGTGATCCTTCCTCTTGCCCAGGCCCTGGAGTGGTTCGTCGCGGCGGCCCGCCAGTGGAACCCCGCCCCAGGAGGCGTCACCTTGCGTGACCTCCGGGTGGTGGCGCCCGCCGCTTGGGGTGACCTTGACGGTACTGCGGCGGAGTTCACCGTCGCGGCCCGGCCCGAGGGCCCGGACACGCTCATCGTGGAGCTGCGCGGGGCGGACGGCCGCCTGCACTGCTCCGGCCGGGCCGAGAGCGGCGAAGGCGCGCAGGATGAGGCACCGCCCAGCGCGCCGGAAGGCCTGCCGCCTTGGGGGCGGGCCGGTATCTACGACGGCGAACTGCTCTTCCACGGCCCGATGATGCGCGCGGTGACCGCCGTGGAGGCGGCAGGTCCGGGCGGCGCCCGCGGCACCCTTGCCGGCGTCACGGCGCTGGGCTGGCCCGGCGGCGTCCGGCACACCGACCCGGCCGTGCTCGACGGCGCCCTGCAACTCGCCCTGATCTGGGCGCGGGAAGCCCTCGGACACGCCACTCTCCCCATGGCCGCCGGCACCGTCCGCCCGTACCACCGGGGCCCCGCGCCGGGGCCGGTGACGTGCCTGGTCGTGCCGGTGCGGGCGGAGGGCGACCACGCCCGGTGCCACCTGCGGCTGACCGGGCAGGACGGCGCCCCCTTCGCCGACTTGCTGGATGTCGAGCTGGTCCGGCGGCCGGACGTGCCCGCGGCCGGTGACCGGCGGGGAGGCGAGGCGTAGATGTCGTTCGAACCCGTCGCCGTCGTGGGACGCGGGTGCGTACTGCCCGACGCGTCGAGCCCGGAGGAGTTCTGGCGGAACCTCCTCGACCGCAGGGTCAGCCTCAGGCCGCCCCCGGAGGACCGCTGGGGCGTGCCGCTCGGCACCGTCCGGGCCCCCGGGCCCGGCCACCCGCACCCCTACACGGCCGGAGCCCCCGGGCCCGAACACGCGCACTCCTCCACCACCGGAGCCCCCGGAACGGGTCACCTGCACCCCTTCGCCACCGGAACCGGCGGATTCGTGCGCGGGTTCGCGGACACCTTCGACCCCACCGGATACGCCCTTTCCCCCGCGGAAGTCCTGCGGCTGGACCCCCTCTTCCAATGGGTCCTGCACGCCGGGCGCCAGGCCCTCGCCGAGGCCGGCCACCCCGCCGCCGCCCCGCCCGCCCGCACGGGCCTGGTGCTCGGCAACCTCTCCTACCCCTCCACCGCCTCCGTCCGCCACGCCGAGCACGTATGGCTCTCGGCCCAGGAACCCCCGGTACGCGACGCCCTGCTGGCCTCGCTGCCGCCCCGCCCGCACCCCTTCAACCGCTTCTCCTCCGGGCTGCCCGCCCTGCTCGCCGCCCGCGCGCTGGGGCTGGACGCGGGCGCGTACGCCCTGGACGCCGCCTGCGCCACCTCGCTGTACGCGGTCAAGCTCGCCTGCGACCGGCTCCACGACGGGTCGGCGGACCTGATGCTGGCCGGCGCGGTCAGCCGGTCCGACGCCCTCCTCATCCACGGCGGCTTCGCCGTGATGGGCGTGCTCAGCCCGACCGGCCGCCTCAGGCCCTTCCACCGCGAAGCCGACGGCCTGGTCCCGGCCGAGGGGGCCGCCCTGTTCGCGCTCATGCGGCTGAAGGACGCCGTGGACCAGGGACGGCAGGTGCTTGCCGTGGTGCGCGGCATCGGCCTCGGCAACGACGGCCGCGCCTCCGGGCTCGTCGCCCCCGACGCCGCGGGCCAGGAACGCGCCTTGCGCGCGGCCTACGCCTCGGCAGGGGTGCCACCGGAGTCCGTGGGGCTGCTGGAGTGCCACGCGACCGGAACGACCGTCGGCGACGCCGTCGAGGCCCGCGCCGCCGGCCGGGTCTTCGCCGGCCGCCGCCCCCTGCCGGTCGGGGCCGTGAAAGCCAACGTCGGTCATCTGCTGACCGCGGCGGGTGCGGCCGCACTGCTCAAAGCGATCGGTGCGCTGGGCGCGGGCGTCCGGCCCGCGACCCCGCACGACGGCACCCCCACGGCGCTGGAGGGACAGCCCCTGCGGCTCGTCACGGAACACGAGGACTGGGCGGGGCCGCGCCGCGCGGCGGTCAGCGCGTTCGGCTTCGGGGGCACCAACGCCCATGTCGTCCTGGACGCCTGGGACATGCACGCCTCGCCGGCCCTCACGCCCCCGCCCCCGCCTCCCGCGCCGCCGCACGGCCCCGTCGCCGTGGTCGCCCTCGCCGCCCGGACCGGACGGGACGGCGGTACCGCCGACTTCCTCGCGGCAGTGTGCAGCGGGCGGCCCGCCAAGGGGGCGCGCGAGAGCATCGGTCTCGCGCTGGAAGGCCTGCGCTTTCCGCCCCTGGACCTCCGGGAGAGCCTGCCCCAGCAACTGCTGGTCCTCGACGCCGTGCGAGAAGCCGTCCGCGGCGTGGACCTGCCGCCGCTGCGCACGGCCGTCATCGCCGCGGCAGGCGTCGATCCGCAGGTGGGCCGGTACGCCGCACGGCGGCGCATCGGCACCCTCTGGCAGCGGGCCGGCCTGCCCCGGCCGCCCGGCACGCCGGACGCCCTCCAGGACGCCTTCACACCCCCGGGCACCGCGGCAGCCGTGTTCGGGGCCATGATGAACATCACCGCGAACCGCATCAACCACCAACTCGACCTGGTCGGGCCGGGGTTCACCGTCTCGGCCGAGGAGGACTCCGCCACCGCCGCCCTCGCCCTGGCCGCCCGGCTGCTGAGGGCGGGCGAGGCGGACGCCGTGATCGTCGCGGCGGCCGACCTCGCGCACGACCCCGTCCACCGGGCGGCCCTGCGGGACCTCGGCGTGGACCAGGAGCCGGGGGACGCCGCCGTCGCCCTCGTCATCAAGCGCCTGCGGGACGCCGAACAGGCCGGGGACACCGTCTGGGCGGTCCTGGAGGAGGCGGACGGCGCAGTCCCGGAAGAGATGGACGGCGCGGATCCGGAGGAGGCGGACGACGCGGATCAGGACGGGACGGGCGGCGGCCCGCCGGACCTGCGGGTGAGCACCGTGCCCCTGGACGGCGCGGCCGGCTGCTGCGACAACTCCGCCCTGTTCGGCACCCCGCACGCCGCCGCCGGCCTGCTCGCCGTCGCCACCGCCGTCACCGCGCTGCGCTACGGCGTCCGGCCCAGGCCGGGCCGGTTCGCCGACCTCGACGCTCGGGTGCTGACGGCGGAAGTCGTCGTCCCGGTCCTGGAAGGCCCCGAGCGACGCGTCCGGCTGCGGGCCGCACCCGCGACCGCCCGGAGTGATCCCCGTGTGGCCTTCGTGTACACCAACGGCTCCGCCGCCTACCCGCACATGGGCCGGGAACTGAGCCACGCCCTGCCGGACTTCGCCGAGGCCGTCCGGCGCCGCTGCGACAGAGGGGACGACCCCTGGCCGCCCGCGGACTTCGCCTCCACGGGCCTGCTCGGCAGGATCTGGGCCACCACCCGGCTCGCGGCCCTGCACACACTGATCACGCGGCACGTCATCGGCCTGCGACCCGGCGCGTCCATCGGCTACTCCTCGGGAGAAATCTCCGCCCTGGTCGCTCTGGGAGCCTGGCCCGACGCCGCCGCCCTCGGCGAGGACGCCCGGCGCGGCGAGCTGTTCACCCGCGACGTGACGGGGGAGTACCGGGCGATCCGCCGCGCCTGGCAGGCCCGGGGCATCACCGGAAGCCGCTGGCGCAACTACCTGATCACCGCCTCGCAGGAAGAGGTCCAAGACGCCGTCGCCGCCGAGCCGGCCGTACACCTCATGGCGGTCAACGCCCCCGGCGTGTGCGTCATCGGCGGCGAGGAGACCGCCTGCGCCGCCCTGGTGCGGGACCGCTTCTCCCACCGGGCGGTCCGGCTCGACTACGACATCGCCGCCCACGCCCCCGAACTGGAAACGGTCCGCGACGCGTGGTACCGGCTGCACCGCCGCCGCACCGTGCCGGTCCCGGGCATCCGCTTCTACCGCGGCGACACCGCGGAACCCTACGTGCCGACCGAAGAGAGCGCCGCCGACTCCATCACGGCACAGGCCACCAGGACGGTGGACTTCCCGGCGGTGATCGAGCGGGCCTACGCCGACGGCGTCCGCGTCTTCGTCGAGCACGGCCCCCTCTCCCTGTGCACCGACTGGATCGGCCGCATCCTGGACGGGCGGGAGCACCTGGCCGTCGCGCTCGACGAACCCGGCGGCCGGGCCCTGCACCGGTTGCGCCGGTCGGCGGCACGCCTGGCGGACGCCGGGCTGGGCGACCCGGCACTCCTGCTGGGCCTGCTCGGCCCGGAGGACACGGGCCGCACGGGACCGGCGGCGGACCGGATGCTGCGCGTACCGGCCCACCCCCCTGCCGTCAGGCTGCCCGCACCCGACGCCCCCGTCACCGTCATGGGCCCCGCACCCGCCCTGCCGCCCGTTTCGCCCGAAGCCCCCACGGGCGGGCAGCGCACCGCCGGGCCGCCCGTACCGCCGCCCGCTCCGGCCGTCCGGCCCGCGCCCGCCGGCCCCGCCGCCGTCGCACGGCACCGCAGCCGGGTCACCGCTCTGCACCAGCAGTACGTGACGGAGCAGACCGCCTTGCACCAGCGGTACTTGCAGGGACGGCAACTGACGAACCGACTGACGAACCAGCTGATGAACAACGCCACGCCTTACGTGGCGACCCCACAGCACTCCCGCCCGCGCCCGGACCTCGTCCCGCCGGCCGGCCCGGCGCCGCGACCGGCCCTGCCCGGGCCCAAGTTCGACCGCGCACAGCTGGAACGGCTGGCGGACGGCCCGGTCTCCGAACTCTTCGGGCCGCTGTTCGCCGCCCAGGACGGCTACCGGCGCCAGACCCGGCTTCCCGGGCCGCCCCTGCTGCTGGTGGACCGCGTCACGGGCATCGACGCGGAACCCGCCTCCATGGGGACGGGCACCATCTGGACCGAGACCGACCTCAGGCACGACTCCTGGTTCCTCGACCACACCGGCCGCATCCCCGGCGCCCTCCTCGTCGAAGCCGGCCAGGCCGACCTGCTCCTCATCAGCTGGCTCGGCATCGACCTCCTCAACCGGGGCGAGCGCGTCTACCGGCTCCTCGGCTCCGATGCCGTCTACCACGGCACCGCGCCCCGCCTCGGGCAGACCCTGCGCTACGAGATCCACGTCGACGGCCACGCGGAGCACCAGGGCACGCGGCTCTTCTTCTTCCATTCCGACTGCTTCGCCGGCGACGAGCACATCCTCAGCGTCCGCAACGGGCAGGCCGGATTCTTCACCGACGCCGAACTCGCCGCGGCCGAGGGCGTCCGGTGGACCCCGGGCGCGGCCCTCTCCCGTGACCTGCCCTTCGAACCGGTCACCCCACCCCCCACCGCCCGCCGGTTCGACGCCGACGCCGTGCGGGCCTTCGCCGACGGCAGGCCCCACGCGTGCTTCGGCCCCGCGTGGGACACCACCCGCGCCCATCTGCGGACACCCCGCATCGACGGCGGGCCGCTCCTGCTCATCGACGAGGTCACCGCCTTCGAGCCGGCCGGAGGCCCGCTCGGCCGCGGCTACCTGCGCGCCGAACTGCAACTGCGCCCCGACGGCTGGTACTTCGAAGGCCACTTCAAGAACGACCCCGTCCTCCCCGGCACCCTGATGAGCCACGGTGCACACCAGGCCATGGCCTTCTACATGGCAGCGCTCGGGCTGACCATCGACCGCGACGGGGCCCGCTTCGAGCCCGTCCCCGGCCTCACCGGCCGGGCCCGCTGCCGCAGTCAGGCGACCCCCGGCAGCCGGCGCGTGGTCTACGAGATCGTCGTCGGCGGCCTGAGCGCCGGCCCGGACCCCGTCCTGCACGCAGAAGTCATGGTGAGCGTGGACGGCGTCAACGCTTTCCACGGACAGGACCTGGCCATGCGCCTGGTGCGCGACGCCCCGCTGGACCACTGGCGCACGCTCGGCCCGCACCGCGAGCAGACCACCGGAACCTGCCTCGAACCCCGCATGCTCGGCGGCCTCGTGGGCCACCGCGAGCCCCGGCCGGCGGCCACCGAGCACGGCTTCGCCTTCGACTATCCCGCGCTGCTCGCCTGCGCTTGGGGGAGCCCCAGCCAGGCCTTCGGGCCGTGGGCCGCCGATCTGGACCGGTCGGCGTCGGCGATCCGCCTGCCCGGCCCGCCCTACCACTTCATGAGCCGGATCGCGTCCCTGGACGCCCCCGCGGGCGATCCGCGGCCGGGCAGCGCGGTCGTCGCCGAGTACGACGTGCCGCCGGACGTCTGGTACTTCGAACAGAACGGCACTCCCGTGATGCCCTGGGCGGTGCTGATGGAAGTCGTGTTGCAGCCCTGCGGCTGGCTCGCCGTCCGCACCGCCGACCCCGCCCTCGCCGCAGGCCCCCGGCTCAGCTTCCGCAATCTCGACGGCACCGCCCGGCTGCACCGGCAGGTGCGGCCGGGGACGCGGACCCTGCGCACCCGGGCGGAGCTGTCCGGCGTCGTCCGGCACGGGGACACGACACTCGTCTCCTTCACCATCGACTGCACGGCCGACGGTGCGCCCCTGCTGACCGCGACCTCGTCGTTCGGGTTCTTCCCGCAGACCGCCCTCGACCGGCAGACCGGCATTCCCGCCGATGCCGGCGAGCGCGCACAGTGGGCCGCGCCCTGCGACGTGAGCGCCGACCTCACGGCACAGCGCCCGGCCGCGGGCGCGCGGCTTCCCGGACCCATGCTGCGGATGGTGGACCGGCTCACCGGGCACTGGCCGGAGGGCGGCCCGGCGGGCCTGGGCCGGCTGCGCGCCGAGAAGGCGGTGGACGCCGGCGCCTGGTTCTTCAAGGCGCATTTCTACATGGACCCGGTCCAGCCCGGATCCCTGGGCGTGGAGGCCGTGGCGCAGCTGCTGCAATACCACCTGCTGAAGACCACCCCGGCGGCGGCGCTCGCCGGCGGCACCCTCGAACCCCTGACGGGCCGGGAGTTCACCTGGCGCTACCGCGGCCAGGTCGTGCCGACCGACGGGCAAGTCACCATCGGCGTTGACATCGCTGAGGATGCCGAGGACGAGGAGGGGCGGTACGCCCTGGCCGACGGCTGGCTGTGGGTGGACGACCGCCGCATCTACCGGGTGCAGGGACTGGGTATGCGGCTCGGCCGCGCGTAAACCCGTGACGCCCGACGCGGAGGGGCGCATGCGCATCCCGAGGGCGCGGGCGGCAGCGTGCGCCGCTGGAAGCACCGGTGCAGCCGCCGGACACCTGAGCCGCCGTTTTGCGCACAGAGGCCTCGGAAAGCCTCCCGGTGCTCTTCCAGGCGGCAGTCGCCGCCACGACTCTCAGGAGGCCGCCATCAACAGCATCCGCCGCGCCGCCGCCGCAGCCGCCGCAGGGATTCTCCTCGCCCTCTCCAGCGTGGTCGTGGCCACGCCCGCCCACGCCGACAACGAGGTCGGGAAAGGCTACTGCGCCGTCGTCAAGATCATCTACGCCCCGGCGCGGTTCGCCGGGTGTGATGACCTGGAGTGAGAGCCCATCCGCCATGGCGCGCACACCACTTGTGTGCCGCGAATCGGGGTCTCCGCCGACCACCGGCCGGCGGAGGCCCCGCGCCGTTGCGGACGCGGGCCCGCTGGCGTGCGCCCGGCCCGGACGGGTCGGCCCCGTCTCAGCCGCCCGCGGCGACGATGCCGGAGAAGGCGGCCCGGCCCTGCATGTGCCGCCCGCCACCGGGTACCCGGGGTGCCTCACCGCGATGGCGTACGGAGGTGGCCGAGATGGCCCGGCAGCAGCCCGAAGACGAGAAACGTGCCGGTCGCCGCCGGGCGGTGCCCCGGGACATGCAGGACCAGCAGGCGAGGACCCCTCCGGAGCAGGGCCGGGCGGGCCGGGAGGAGACCAAGGGCACCCGCGATGCGGCTGAGAGGACAGACGCCGCCGAACCGCAGGAGGACGAGCCTCCGGACTGATGCCGGCCGCCGCGCCCTTCCTTCAGCCGGACAGCCGGGATCGCAGCTCCTTCCTGTCCGGCTTGCCCGCCGCCGTCAGCGGAATGGCGGGCACCAGGTGCAGGGCCTCGGGAGCGTAGAGGCGCCCCTTGCGGGCGGTGACGAAGTCCCGGATCTCCTCCAGCGAGGGGTGCTGTCCGGCGACGGGCACCACCACGGCGTGGACGTGCTCCACGGACTCCTCGTCCTTGCGCCCGAAGACCGTGCACTGGGCGACGGCGGGGTGGCTCAGCAGCAGCTCCTCCAGCTCCGCCGGATAGACGTGGCCCCCGACGACCACGATCATCTCCTTGATCCGGTCCACGATGTAGAGGTAGCCGTCCTCGTCGAGGTAGCCGACGTCGCCGGTGTGCACCCAGCCGTCCCGCAGCACCTCGGCGGTCAGCTCCGGCTGCTTCCAGTAGCCGGGCATCACGTGGGGCGAGCGCACCTGCACCTCACCCGGCTCGCCGGGCGGCAGGGTCGTGCCGTGGGCGTCCCGGACGGCGATCTCCACGCCGGGCAGGGCCCGGCCGACCGTCAGGTGCCCGCCGCGGCCGGTCCGTTCCTGGTCGCCCGGGCCGGCCTCGGTGATGTACTGCGACTCGGCCTGCCCGTACATGCCGTAGAGCACGGGCCCCAGTGCCTTGTTCGCCTGCCGCAGCCTGGCCGGGGAGGCGGCGGTGCCGCCGTACGTGATGCGGCGCAGGCTGGACAGGTCGGTGCGCTCCAGGTCCGGGTGGTCCAGCAGCTGGTAGAGCAGGGGCGGCAGCAGCCACGTGTGGGTGATGCGCTCGCGTTCGATCGCGGCCAGGACGTCACCGGGCTCGAAGCCGTGCTGGAGGACCACCGAGCCGCCCCGGTGGAGCGTCATGTCGGTGAGGATCCCGGCGAGGTGGGCGAGCGAGGTGCAGGCCAGATAGCGCGGCGGGTCGCCGAAGCCGGCGAGGCCGTGGGCCGTGGTCTGCCGGTAGGAGCCGTGGGTCGCCCGGATGCCCTTGGGAATGCCGGTGGTTCCGCCGGTGTGCCGGATGCACCAGTCGTCGTCCGGGCCCACCGCACCGCGCATCGGCCGCGCCGGGCGCCGGGCGGCCGCGGCCAGCACGTCCTCGGCGAATCCGCTCGGCCCCAGGGACAGCATCGGGGGGACTCCGCCGAGCTGTCGCAGCTCACCGGCGGTGGCGTACCGCTGGGCGTCCACCAGCAGCAGGGAGCAGTCGACGCTCTCCATGATGGCGGCCATGGTCGGCGCGCTCATGCCCTCGTAGAGGCCGACGATCCGGGCACCGGCCAGGTTGGCGGCGTAGCGGGCCACGACGGCCTCGGCGGTGTTGCCGGTGAGCAGGGTGACCGTGGCGCCGCGGCCCACCCCGCGTTCCGCCAGCTCCCCGGCGAGCCGGTGGACCTGGTCCCGGAACTCCGACGCCAGGGTCACCCGCCCTTCGGCGTCGGTGATGGCCGCCCGCCCCGGATCGGCGGCCATCACATCGAGGACGGCCTCCGCGTAACTGATGAAACTGCCTTCCGCAGTGCCGTGCTGATCACTCATCAAAGATCTCCTCGTCGCAACCAGGTCGATGCCTTTGACGCTAGTGCCACGCGATCATGCATTCCACGACCGATCAAGCCATGTGCTTATGACTCACCGGGCATGAGCTGTTCCATGGCCAGCCGGCGGAAGTCCAGGGCGGCGGGGGAGAGGTAGGCGTTCTCGCGCCACACCAGGGTCAGGGTGCGGTGGCAGTCCTCGGCGTCCAGCCGCAGCCAGGTCACCGGGCTGCGCTCGCCGAGGGTCCGCCGGGCGACGGCGGGCATCAGGCCGATGCCCAGCCCGGCGGCGATCAGCTCCGGGGTGGCGGCGGCTTCGTCGCCCTCGCAGACGACGCGTGGCGTGAGTCCCTCGCGGGCGAAGAGCCGGTCCAGGAGGGCGCGTTGCCAGTGCCCGGCGCTCGTGCTGACGAAGTCCTCGCCGGCCAGCTCGGCCACCGTGACGCTGTCCCGGCCCGCCAGCGGATGAGCGGGCGGCACGGCCAGGTGCACCTCCTCCCGTACGAGTTCCACCGAGCGCAGTCCGGGCCCGGCCAGCGGCTGGGAGGCCAGGGCGAAGTCCACTTCGGCGGAGCTCAGGTGCCGTCGCATCGAGCCCACCGGAGCCTGGGACAGGTGCACGCGCACGCCGGGGCGGTGCGCGCGGAACGCGGCCAGGACCCCGGCCAGCTGGAGCAGGGTCTCGGCGGCGACGGCGACGCGGCCCGGGCCGGCACCCGCGGCGTCGGCCATCTCCCGCCGGGCGTCGTCGAGGTCGGCCAGCGCCCGCTCGACCCGGAGCAGGAAGGCCGCGCCGTGCTCGTTCAGCCGGATCCGGCGGCCTTGGCGGTCAAAGAGCGGAACACCAAGTTCCGATTCCAGCCGGATGATGGTCCGGCTCACCGAAGGCTGGGCGACCCGGAGTTCCTCCGCGGCCCGGCTGATGTGCTGGTGACGGGCCACGGCCTGGAAATATCGCAGAGACAGCAGATCCATGAGGGTAGTGTCGCCGCCGGCCGCAGAGCCGCGGGGCGGGCATCGGGTATCGGCCGGCGGCCGTCAGTGATCAAGTCGGAAACCGGGAACAATCCCCACCAACAGCTGCCTTCCGGATGAGGTGCCCATCATGGACAGGACGTTCACCGGAGAAGAATTCCGTCAAGCCCTCAGCACCGACACCGTCACCGTCCCCCTCACCCTGACCGGCATGGCCAAGGCGGCCGACGCGGCCGACGCGATCGAGTTCGCCCTGGGCACGGCCTGCAAGGACTGGACCACCATCCCCGTCCCGCTCATCGACCACGTCGAACCGCTCCAGCACGTGCCGTGCGACGACCACGCGCATCCCCTCGTCCGGCTCACGCTGAAGGACACCGGCACCCCGGAGTTCACCGTCCTCACCTCCCTGCTGCGCGCCACGCGGCAGCAGGCCTCCCCGTGCGGAAGCCCGCCCCGGCAGGCAGGGCACTCGGAACCCGTGTCGCGCCGCCCGGCGCCCGCGGAACCCACGGCTGCCGGCACCCGGGCAGCCGACTGCCTCGACGGCGACACGAAGTGCGACGCGAACGGAGTTTGCTGGGGCTGCTGTGCCGGCGACTGGTTCAACATCGGCCGGTGCGTCTTCGGCCTGACCTACGGCTGCAACGGGGTCCGCTACAACGCGGTCAGCTGCTGGCCGATCGGCTGACCCGCTCACGCCCGGCGTCGGCCGGCCGACCGGAGTGCCCGGCCTACGTGAGCTCCGCCGCCTTGGTCGTGGCACAGTCCTTCATCGCGTCCCAGATGCCCTGACCCAGGCTCTCGAAGAGCTTCTCCGGGTTGTTCTGGAGGTAAGCGATGATGTCGTCCCACTTCCGGACGCCGATCGTCAGGTCGAGATGGAAATGGACCAGGTGCTCGCCGAGGAGATACGCGTCGCAGTCGGCTGTCAGATGCAGATTCGCGCCGGTGCCGTCGATCTTCAGGTCGAAGCCGCCGCCCGCCTTGATGCCGACCAGGGTGCCGCCGGGAATGGGGATGCCGCCGAGGAGGACGCCCCGGGGAAGGTCGACGCTGAAGTCCAGGCCGACGGACGCGGCGGCGTGCAGGCCGTTGCCGGTGTCGAGGGTGCAGCTGACCTCCGACGTCAGGATGTGCGCGATATCGGCTTTGAGGGTGAAGGCGAAGCCTTCGGAGCCGAGCTCGGCCTCGACCGCGACGGAGACGGCGTCGAGGAGTTCGATTTTGCCGGAGAGGTAGAGGATCTTCTCCGGAAGGTGACCGCCCTTGATGCCCCGGGTGTCGAGGAGGTACTGGGGGCCCTTGGTGCCGTCCGCGTTGGAGTAGGTGAACCAGTCCCCGATGGTGAGCGGTTGTGCGACCGCGCTGTTGGCGTAGATGCCGTCGTTGCCGACGCCGACCTCGAAGCGCCAGTTGTTGCCGAAGAAGTCGATGTCCCCCTTGCCGTAGTAGCCCTGGTTCCAGTGCTCGCCCAGCGGGCTCGTCCAGCCGCCGACGGCCGTCACGGCGCAGAACATCAGCTCGTGCAGCACGATCTTCTTCAGGAAGGCGAGCTCCGACGGTGGGGAGACGACGATCCCCAGGATGTCCCACAGGGAGACGCCCTTGTCCTTGTCGGCGGTGGTGAGGGAGAAGCGGAACACCGTGACGAACGGCTCCGGCTCGAAGCCGCCGATGATATCCAGCTCCAGGCCGGCGTCGCCGACGCGGATGGACCCGCCCATGCCCAGGGTGAGTCCGCTCGTCCCGCCGCCGATCTGGGCCCAGAACGCCTCGATGTCGAAGCCGTCGATACCGAAGGCGTTCTTCCAGGCGGGCCCGGGCGCCGGGCCGGCGGCCTCGGTCAGCCGACGGGTCGCGTCGTACACGGTCTGCCCGTTCGCGCCGGTCACGGGGACGGCCGAGAGCGCCGTGCGCCCCGGCTTCTCCAGCGCGAAGGCGTACTGCGCCGGGGCGAGCTGCCCGGCGACCGTGCCGAGGGAAGAGTCGGCGGCCTTGAGGGTGAGGAAGAGGGAGAAGCCCTCCCGGGACACCGTCCCTCCGGCCACGAACTGCAACAGTGTCTCCGGCGCCGAACCCATCGCGGGAACGGTGAAGTTCCACGAGGTCTTCAGAGCGATCCAGAGCTGGGCCGGCCGGATCTCCACCTCCAGTCCGCCGAAGCCGGGCCGCAGCTTCTGCTCGGCTACGGACGCCCTGAACACCGAGTTCTGCACCGGTGAGGTCAGGACGGCTTGGAGGTGGACGCCGGTGGCGACGCCGTCGAACAGGGCCTTGAGCGGCTCCAGTGGTCCGGTGAAGCCGATCTCGGTGAAGAAGGTGAGGCCCTTGTCCAGCGTGGCCGGAAGCGTGTCCGGGGGAGAGCCTGCGTCGAGGGGCGTGCCGTCGGCGGAGCAGACGGCCAGGCCGGATTTGCTGAAGGTGATGTCGCCGAGGATGCCGAGGACGTCGGACCAGCCCTGGATCCGGTTCGGCGCCCACGCCCAGCCGTTCTGCCAGAAGGCCGCGGCGAACAGGGTGCCGGAGCCGCCGCCCCTCGCCGCCTTGCCGACCAGTGTCAGCGCATGGGCCCCGGCGAACTCGACCGTGCTGCTGACCGCGAGCTCGTAGCCCTTGCCGTCGGCGGCCTCGCCCGCCTGGGCCCCGCCGAGGCGCAGTTTCACGGCCGTGTCGCGCAACTCGACCTTGGGCAGGCCGTCGGGCAGGGGCACGTCGGCGCTGCACGCGAGCGCTTCGAGGAGGGCGGTCAGATCGATCTCGGGGAACGTCCCGGCGAGCTCGAAGGTGCCCGGGAGGTGCCAGGCGGCGTCGAAGGCGATGCTGCCCTCGTCGCCTCCCTCGCCGCCCGCCGGGCCGAGCTTCGCCTTCGCGGCGAGCGTGCCGGTGGTCTTCATGGTGGCGGCGTCGCTGGTCAGGGCCGCGGCCCGGGCGTCCGCCGCCGCCTCGGCCCGCTGCTTGCGCCAGGACTTCCGGGCGGCCCGGTGCTTGCCGCCCTTACGGGCTTCCCCCTCCTCCTGCTTCTTGCGCTCCAGATCCAGGGAGACTTCTACGAGTTGCAGGCGCGACGCTCCGATGTCGAGGTGCCCCTCCGCGGCCAAGGCGGCCGAAATCCCGTACTCGCCCTGCGTGGGCACGGCCGTGCCGTGGAACTTCTTCAGCGCCAGGTCGGGCACGCCGCTGAGGTCGGCGTCCGGGAGGAAGTTCCGGATCACGTCCTTGAGCTGCGCGGGCGTTTCCTCGTCCAGGGTGAGCTCGAAGCGGCCGGGCGGGATCGCCGCGGAGGCGTGGAGGGCGACCCCGCCCGCGACGAGGAAGTCCCCGTACCCGGTGACGGTGGCGGAGCGGCTCGACTGGAGCGGTGCGGTGACGGTCAGCCGGGCGCCGACGCCCGTCACGGCGAGTTTGTCACCAGCGATCGGCCACGAGACTTCGGGCTTCGCCTCGGCCTTTACGGTGATCGCGGTCAGGGCCTTCGGCACGCCCTGACCGATCTTCGTCACGTCGATGGTCGCGCTGAGTTCGGTGAGCCGGACGGCACTCCCGAGGGTGAACCCCTGGGAGGTGAGCTGCTGTACGGCGGTGCCGGTGCCGTACCACCCTTCGAGGACGCCCGTGCCCACGTCGTCGCCCGGCAGGGCGTCCACGGTGAGCACGATCTCGTTCCCGGTGGGGACCGCCGCGCTGACGGCCACGCCGACGCCCTGCCCCAGCGTGAGGTCCGCGGCCAGGCGGAGCCCGTACGTCAGCGGAGCGCTGTCGCCGCGCGACCCCGCCCACAGCAGGAAGTCCCCGCCCAGATCCCCTGACGCCTCGGGTACGGAGCGCAGCGCGATCTCCGTCACGACCTTGTCGCCGATGGACCGGCGTTGTACGGGCCCGGTCAGCGAGAGGGTGCCGTGCGCGGGGCGGACCAGTGCGATGAGGGATCCGAGCGGTGCCGGGTCCTTGACCTCGGGCGCGTGGAAGGTGAGGCCCTTGCCGAGGGCGGGGCGGCCGTCGCGGGCGGGGCGGGGCACGGAGGTGAGCAGGAGCTCGGGCAGCCGGCCGTCGCCGAAGGCGAGGCCGGCCAGGTCGCTTCCCTCGGTGTCGGGGAAGGATGCGGCCGGCGTCCAGCCTTCGGGCGTCGGGAGGGGGATGAAGAGGGCCGGGTCCAGGCGGGACGGGTCGATGCCGAACTCGATGCCGGTGACCTGGGCGCCTGTGATGCCCAGTGCGCTGAGTTCACCGCTGATGACGACGGTCTCGGCGTCCGGGTGGTCCTCGCGGTGGAGCGCGGTGACCGTGAGGGTCTTGTCGTCGAGCCAGGTGCCGACGAGCGCGGCGGCCGGCCCGCTGCCGAGGTCGGCGGCCGCGAGGGTGAGGGTGTCGCCGGTGGTGTGCTGGTCGAGCAGGGCTTGGAGCTCGGTGAACTGCATGCGGGAGGCCTTCCGGGCGGGGCGGGTCGGTGTGCCGAGCGGCTCGTACGGGAGCGGGTGTCCGTACGGGGCCGCTCGGCGTACGGACACCCGCTCCACGCGCCGCGGTCAGCCGGACAGCTTCTCGGCGATGACCTTGCGGGCGTTGTCCGTCAGGGCCTTGGCGATGTCGTCCTTGCGCTGGGCGGCGCCGTCCTGGACGCCCTTGATGAAGTCCCCCTTGATCTCTTCCGTGTTGAAGATCTGGTGCAGTGCCTTGTCGTCCAGCCCGTCGACATGGATGTTGATGTCCAGATCGGCCTTGTCGGCAGCGAGGCTGAGGGAGCGCAGGCCGATGGTGAGGGCGTCGGCGTCGGGACCGTCGAAGGACAGGCCGAGGGCCACGGACGGATGTTTCACGGTGGTGTTCATGGTGCCGTCGATGTGGTCACCGGACTTGAAGGTCGCTACGACATCGGCTTTGACGGCGATCGGCGTCTGCGAGATCCGCCCGAACCGCAGGGTCGCGTCGACGCCCTCGGCGACGAGTGCGGCGTCCTCGACCGGGATGAGCACGTCGGAGATGCCGCTGACCGTGACGTGGTTCAGCTTGAAGTTGATGGAGACGCCCATGACTTGCTGGTCGCCGAGGTCGATCGAGTCGATCGACAGGGGATCGAGCCGCGGGTCGCTGGACGAGCGGACGACGGTGGGCGGGTAGAACCCGGAGCCGGTGTCGTTGAGCGAGGCCCGCACCCGGTCGAAGAGGTAGACCTCCAGGGGACCGTCACCCGCCGGAGGCTTGCCGCTGCCCGCCGGAAGCGTGCCCGTGCCGAAGACGCCGTCGAGTGCTTTGCCCAGCTGCTCCGTGACGGAGCCGGAGAACTGGGTGCGGAAGTCGTCCGCGTTGAGGGCGGCGGCGAGTTTCGCGGTGAGGGCTGTGGCCGCGTCGGGGCTGTTGAAGGCCGCTACGGCCGAGTTCCTCCAGACCTCTTTGGTGAGGTCGGTGACGGTGTCCCCTTCGATCGTCAGGTGGTCCTTGTCGAGGGTGTAGACCGGCGTGCCGGCGATGGCGACCGACTGGATGGTGACCTTCGCCGTGCGGTCGGCGCCGGTCCCTGACGCCTCGATGCTCAGATCGACGTCGAAGGCGAGGCCGGTGACCGTGAACAGGAACTGCCCGTGTCCTTCGATCTGCTGGGACGGCCAGTCGACCCCGTACGCGTCGAGGCCCTTGAGCACGACCTGCGTCGGAGGCTTGAGACCGGAGCCCCGGGGAGCGTCGATGACGACGACGTGCTGGTCCAGCTGGTACTTCCCGTCGATCGTGATCCGCGGCTGGTAGCCGTGCGAGTCGTACGCGGCGGCCGTGACGCGGAGAGTGCCGCGGTATCCGTTCGTGGTGGGGACGATTCCGGTCAGGTCTCCCACGGACGCGTTCGGCAGGCCGGCGACGGTAATGCCGGTGAGCCCCAGCGTGGGGTACTGGTCCACGTTGTCGGGCTGGCTGATGAACGCGTTGAGATTGGCGGGCAGATCGGGCACTCCGGCTGCCTTCGCCTGCTTGAAGGCCCTCTTCACGAACATCCACCAGGCGTCGGCGATGGTGCCGGCTATCGTCGCGCCCTGGTCGCCCGAGAGCGCTCCCAGCTGCCACTCGTCCACCTTCAGCGGAGACAGCGAATGATGGTCGGGGGTCTGGATCTTCTCCAGGACCTTCGGCAGCCAGTACGGGCTGTCCGGGTCGTTGACGCGCTTGCGCATGGTGGCGTAAACGAAGTCGATCAGGGCGGTGCCCATCGTGATACTCCTCCTCGGAGTGCGCGAGGTCTCGTGAGCGGTGGTGCGGGAACCGGATGACGGCCCGTTGACGACGGCCCGTTGGTGACGATCCGCCGACGGCAGTCCGTCAAGGTCTCCGGTCGACGATGTGCAGGGCCAGGTCCTCCAGGGCGTACCGGTAACGGCTCGCCGGGAAGGGGCGCAGCAGCTCGATGGCTTCCAGCGCCTGGGTGCGCGCGTCGGCGTAAGCGCGGGAGAAGGCCGCGCTGCCGCGCACCGCGGCGACGCACCGCTCCAGCCCGCCGGCGTCCACGGCCTCCCCGCGCAGGACACGGCTCACCTGATGGTCCGGCCCCAGCTCTTCCATCGCGTACACCAGGGGGAGGGAAGCGCGGCGCCGCAGGAGGTCCATGCCGCGCGGCTTGCCGGAGTCGGCCTCGTCCTGGGCCAGGTCGAAGAGGTCGTCCATGACTTGCAGGGCCCGGCCCAGCCGGCGCCCGAAGAAGCCGGCCCGGCGGGCGTCACCGGTGCGCCCGCCCGCGAGGGTGACGCCGGCCTCCGCGGCCAGGCCGAAGAGGACGGCGGTCTTGCGGTCGGCCGTGCGCCAGTACCGCCGGATCAGCCGCGCCGGATCCAGGCTCATGTCGGTGCGCAGCTCGTCCAGCTCGCCGCAGCCGATCTGGAACGCGGTGTCGAGGACCAGCTCGATCAGCGCCATGTCGCGGTCCCGGTCGACGGCCCGGACGAAGCCGCGGATGGCCTGGACGAACTGGAGGTCGCCGACGAGCACTGCGGTCTCCGTGCCGCGCGCGGCGTTGACGGACGGGAGGCCGCGGCGCAGCGCGGAGTCGTCGATGACGTCGTCGTGGATCAGCGTCGCCACATGGAGCATCTCCAGGGAGACGGCTCCTTGGACCGCCTTGCGGGGCAGGGGCGCGGGGCCGTGGACCATCCGGGCGGCGAGTAGCAGGATGGCGGGCCGCAGCCGTTTCCCGTGGCCGTAGAGGGCGCGCTCGGTGTCGCTGAGGTAGTCCTCCTGCGGAGCCAGTGCCTCGGCGAGGAACGCGTCGAAGGACGGGATGTCGCCGGCCAGGAGATCCGCCCAGATGCCGGCGGTGACGTCCTCCGCCGGATCGGCCGACGTGTCGAGGATGAGCACGGATCAGGACCGCCCGTCCTGGGGCGGGGCGTAGCCGGTGATGCCGGTGAGGACGGCGTGCCGGACGGTCTCGGCGATCGCGTCGCGGAGCAGCTCCTGGACGAACCGCATGGTGCGCAGCCGCTCCCTGGCCACCTCGCCGACCGGCCCCTGCCAGCCTTCGTCCTCGATGCTCAGCGCGACGGAGGGCAGGACGACGGCGGCGTCTCCCCGTACAGGGTCCACGGTGACGCGCACGTCCTCCAGACGCGCCGAGCAGGCACCCCAGTGGAGCGTGTCGGTCGCCGCTGGCCGGCGCTGCGCCTTGAGGCGGTAGGCCGTCTTGCCGAACTCCCTGATATGCGCGCGCTGTTCGGGCGACAGCGGAATCCAGTCCTCGGGTTCGTCTTCTTCGGCCAGGTCGTGTGTGCCGTTCGCGAGCGCGAGGTGGCGCGCCAGCTCTTCGTCGGACGTGTTCGGCAGCTCGCCCGAGTGGCTGTTGATGGCCGTGTAGACGTCGGACTGGGACATCGGCGTGGTGCTCTTGTCCGTGTTGTCAGTTCCGTTGACGACCTTGGCGAAGTCGATGGTGCCCTTCGCGGCATCGGTGTACTGCTGCTTCTTGTCCGCGTCCGGGGTGTCTTCCGCCATGAAGCTGAGGGCGGTCGCGACACTGTTCTGCTGCTTGAACGCGTGCCCGTTGTACGTCACCCGCGTCTCGGGGTCGGTCCAGTCGTTGACTGCGGGCTGGGCGGCGAGTGACGCTCCCGGGTCCGTGGTGGTGTAGGTCTGTTCCGACATGCGCCGGGTGACGCCGTCCGTCCTCCACAGCTGCACCAGACCGTAGGTGTCGTCGGGGTCGTTGAACGCGTCGTAGTAGCTCTCGTTGTGCTGGCCGTACTTGATGAGCAGCTGCTGCCCGTTCTCGCTCTGCATCAGCTTGTCGCGGTGCGCGTCGGCGCGGTCGCGCCACTTGTTCAGGGTGTCCGGGTCCGGCGGGTCGTGCGGGACGGCGGCACGGCTCGCGGCCGGGAGGGTGGGCTGCCGCGCCTCCTCGGAGAGCGGGCGGAGGCTGCCGGCGGTGTCGAGGTCGCGGATCTCGTCGGGGCGGGCGTCGAGCGCGTACCGGCCGGTGAGGACGAGCGCCGGGATGCGGTACGTGCCGTCCTCCCCGGCGACGGCCTCCGGCGCGCCGTCGGCGCGGACCTGGAGTGCGCCGAAGCGGATGCTGAGGGAGCCGGTGGGGTAGCCGACCGCGCCGGGCATCTCCACGGTGCGGGCGAGGGGATAGCCGGGGGTGTCCGCGAGGTACAGCGGCAGGGCTTCGGGGTGCGGGGTGCTCACGTACGTCTCCTGCGGTGAGTCGGGCGGACCGGTGGACGGGGCGGGCGGGTCAGGAGACGTCGGCGTTTCCGCTGATCATGAGCATGTCGCCGTGGGCGGCCAGCTCCGGTGAGGTCAGCTTCACGTGGACGGTCGCGCCGCCGATCGGGATGTCACAGCCGATGGGCTTGCCGATCGGGATGTCGGGGGTCAGCGCGGTGACCTTGTTCTTGACGATGGACGGGGCCCTCCCGGCCAGATCGTTGACGAGGCCCGACAGTACGTCGGAGAGGGGCGTCTTGGGGTGGAAGATCACCTGCTGGAGGTCGAGGTCCGTCACCTTCACGGAGAGTGCGGTGTCCGTGATGCCGGTGGCCTGGACTGTGACGACGGGCGATTCCGGGACGTATTTGACGTCGAATTCGATGGGAGCGGACATGCGGGTGCTTCTCCTGGGTGCTCGATGCGCCGGATCGGCCTGATGGGCGGGGTGGGCCTGTGGGCCTGTGGGCCCTTCAGGTCACGACTCGTGCCCCGCCTTGGACAGCGCGCAGCCGCCGCTGCCGTCCGGGGAGATGGGGACGAGGTCGAGTTCGGCGTGCCAGTCGACGTCGACTCCGGCGGAGGCGGTGGTCGGGTCGGCGCCGACCGTCAGGTTCGTGGCCCGCCTGAACGTCGCGTCCCACCGGGCCGAGGCGACGAACTGAATGGTCTTGTCGTCCTTGGCCAGTTGCGTGCCCTCGTACTGCTTGATCGTTGCCGTGAGGAGCGTGGTGAGCAGGCCCTTGCTGATCAGCGTGAACACCGGCTTGTCCGTCGGCCAGTCCACGGGCTCGGCGGCGGCCGGCGCCGCCGGCTGCCCCACCGTGGCGGTCGACGCGAGGACCAGGTGCGTGGGGATGACGTCCACGCGTACGAGGCCGAGGGTGACCGTCTGCCCGAAGAGGTCCTGGGCCGGGATCTTCAGTCCCTTGAGCAGGTCGGCGCCCTGCGTGAGGAGCGTGGGGACCACGACGTTCTTGACGATGATGCTGCTCGGGCCGTCCGGCAGGTTCTCCAGCCACGCGCCCAGGGGGACGACCGTGATGCCGCCGCCGTCCAGCTTCAGCTGGAGGGCCACCGTGACCTTGCCGGTGACCTGGGGGAGGGGTGTCTCCCCCACCTTGCAGTCGGCCTGGAGCCGCTGGGCGACGAACTGGAGCACCCCGGAGTCGGGGAGGTCCGTGATGTCGTCGGGCTTGATCATCTTGGCCCAGAGGTCCGCGTCCGGCGGGGCGAGGGTGAGGGAGGGAGCGTCCAGGAAGTCCCACGCGAAGGTGTAGGTCGTGCCCTTGATGGGGTCCGGGGTGACGCTGCCCCGGAACGCGTCGCGGTGCTGTTGGTATGCCGTCTGGAGGCCGGAGTTGATGGCGTCGGCGCCCACTCCGACCGCGAGATCGAAATTCGAATCACTCACGCCGCCATCCAAGGGCACCGTTCGGTGACCGCACCACGGCTTCCCGTGCGCTGTCGCAAACCGGTGCACGGGCCGCAGCGATCAAGCCGCTGGTTGCGCAGGCGTGTTGGGGGCGCACAGGCCGGGCGCGTACCGGTTGTCACACCATATGACCAGGGGTGGTGACCTTGTGGATCGTCATGGACGTGACAGAAGTATCGCCGGCCAATGTGACCAACTCGGATGAAACAAAGGCTTGTTACCGGCCCTGCCGGGATTTCGAAGACGTTCGCCTTCGCGTACGCGGGCCGTATTGCCGGATCCGGCGGCACCGGTCGATGATGTGAGGCCGCCGCCGGTGCCGGGACCTCGTCGATGGCCCGGCCCGCGTCGCCACCCTCATCATCACGTTCATCTCCGTCATCACCCTCACCACCTCCATCACCCGGGACAGAGAAAGTAGGAACATGAGTTACGACCTTGCAGTCGGAGCCGACGTCAGCATCGTCAACAAAGCGGCCGAGGAGGTCTACGGCCAGCTGTATCCGCGCTACTTCACCGGCACCCAGCCGTACGACGCCGGAGGCACGTCCGTCACGGTGACCTGGGACGTCAAGACCGCACCCGTCTTCGACCTCACCCCGCCCGCGCACTCCGAGGAGGAGTTACGCGCGCGCTTCACCGCGGGCGCCGCCGCCGGCCGGTTCACCGAGGACCAGGCGGCGGAGTTCGCGGCCGGCCTGCGCGAGTCGCTGGACGGAAGCACCTTCCAGGTCGTCCTGCGCCAGGTCCACGTCACCGTCGACACGGGCAGTGGGCCCCTGGTGGAAGGGGACGTGACCGTGACGGTCGACGTCCAGGCCACCACGTCCGCGGAAGGCCTGCTCACCCTGAACCCCCTCAAGGCCGTGGCCAGTGACACCAGCCACGTCGAGAAGGTGATCCTGGACAACGTCGTGCTGCCCGCCCTCCTCGACCAGGCCCGCCAGGTCCTCTCGGGCATCAAGCTGCCCAAGCCGGACATCCCGCTGCTGGACCTGTCGGTGCCGGTCCCCGTCATCCAGCCGCAGCGGGCCGTGGCCGCCATGAACCTCGTGGAGCACGGCATCCCGAAGCCGCCGTTCCCGGACACCTGGCCGGCGAGCCCGTTCTTCGCCCTGCTCGGCATGGACACGGTCCGGCGGATCGCCGAGGCGGCCACCGCGTACCTCGAAGGCAAGACCTTTCCCGCCGACGGGTCGAAGAACGTGGGGGTCGGCACCGCCTACTTCAAGGCGACGATCGCCGTCCACCACGTGCAGTGCGAGGTCGTCGACGCCGACATCCCGACCGTACGCGTCCACGCCGCAGTCAACGGCAGCGGAAGCGCCGGCATCGACTGGATCGTGGGCGGATCGTGGGACGTGTACTACGACCTGGCGCTGGAGCCCGACCCCACCGTCACCCTCACCCTGTCGATGTCCGGGACCACGCTCAAGGCCACGACGGACAGCGTGAGCTCCTTCGACCTCAAGATCTATCCGCACGGCGACATCCTCAGCATCATCGCCGGCTGGCTCGCCAACGCCCTCTCCTCCACCCTCGGCGGCCTCGTCGGCGACGCGCTCCGCGGCATCGAGTTCGACCTGGGCAGCCTCCCGGCCATTCCCATCGACGTGGATCCCGTCCACCTCGACGTGACCCCGACGGACCTGACCCTCGCCCGCTTCGGCGACGCCTTGTCCCTCCAGGGGGACGTCACCATCAACAAGCGGTAGCTCAGCCGACGCTCGCGTCGGTGGGCCGATCGGGAGGGGTGATTGGTGGGTCCAGGGGTACGGCCGTAGGGTCGCGGGTATGTCTTTGCGTCTTCGTATGCGTCAAGCCCTGCCCGAAGCGATGCGTGCCCGCGACAAGGCCGCGGTGAGTGCCCTGCGGTCCGCACTCGCCGCGCTGGACAATGCCGAAGCGGTACCCGTGGGCGAAGCCGAGCTCCGCGGCGTGGCTCTTGAGCATGCGCCGGTCGGGGCCGGCGCCACGGAGGCGGCCCGGCGTGAGCTGAGCGAGGACCATGTGGTCGATGTCGTGCGCGCCGAGGCCGCCGAACGACTGGAGGCCGCGGAGCAGTTGAGCGCGCCCGCCCATGCCGGCCGCTCCGCACAACTCCGCGCGGAGGCCGCCGTACTGCTGCGTTTTCTCGACGGCCCCGGCACCACCGCGCAGGACTCGGTGCCGCATCGCCCCTGAACCAAACGCCGGTGACCGGCCGCCGCGGCGGCCGGTCACCGAAGCCGTGCGGCTAGGACTGCTTCCTCCGCACGATCATCATCTTCTTCGTGTTGCGGCTCTGGAGCATGGCGTCCCGCGCCTTGCGCTGGACGTATTCCTTCTGCCCCGGCTGAAGGTACTTCTCCGCCAGGCTGTGATCGACCAGAATGCCGGCCATAGTCGACGGGGCCGGACGATTGTTGATCTGGACCTGGACGTTCTGGAAGTCCGGCGGCGGGGCCTGGCGGTCGAGACGGACGTTCTGGTAGGTCTTCACGTTGCTCTTCGGAGGACCCCACAGATCCGCGTAGTCAATCTTGCTGACGATGACCGTGCAGTCGTTAATGATGGTGTTGTTGACCTGAGGGTACGGAGAGATGTCCAGGCCCGGGACGATCTCCACCTCGAATTGCCTTCCCGCCAGGTCCGTCTCAGCGGCCTCGCTCCCGATCGGCTCCACGGTCTCCGGATCCACCGGCACGCCTTCTTGAGTCATCCTGCGTCCTGCCTCCTCGAACGGCCGTCGACACCACGCGGGGCCCCTCGGGTCCCGTCGTCGAAGTGCTGCGCGAGTCAGCCTTTCGTGCCGTCGCCGTCGGGCGGCAGGGCGCCAACCGGCCATGCCGGTAATCGCGCCATTCGCAGGGGGTCGTTCTCGGGCGGACCGTGCCTTTCTCAGGCGGGGAGGGCGTCGACTGTGGAGACAACCGTGCCGAACAGGTCGGTGATGGTGGTGAGGGCCGCGGCCCGGAGGGCGGCGGCGGGCAGGACGGTGCCGTCGGGCGTCGTGAGGGCGCGAGTGGCGGTGGCCTCGGCGACGACAGTGGGGCGGTAGCCGAGGTTGAACGCGCCCTGGGCGGTGTAGTTGACACACATGTGGGTCATGAAGCCGCCGATGACCAGGTTCTTTCCGCTGCCCGGGGCGGCGCCCAGGCCGGTCAGGGTCTTCTCCAGTTCGGTGAGGTGGAAGGCATTGGGGAACTGCTTGACCACGACCGCCTCGCCGTCCGCCGGGGCGACCTCGTCGCTGATGGCGCCGATGCGGGCACGGATGTCGTACGGGGTGTTCTCGCCGCCGTCGTTGATGACATGGACGACCGGTATGCCCGCGGCGCGGGCACGCTCCAGGAGGCGGGCACCGGCCGCGAGGGCCTCCTCGGCGCCTTCCAAGGCCATCACACCAGTGCGGTAGGTGTTCTGATAGTCGATCAGGAGGAGGACGGAATCGCTCAGCTTGGGCGGCCGGCTGTCCAGGCCGATGACGTCGCGCAGGGTCGTGGAGGGCAGGCTGTTGCTCATCGGGTGCCTTTCATCAGGGCATGATGCGTAAAGGAAATACGTAAAGGGACTACGTAAGGGAATTTCGTAACGGAATTTCGTAACGGAGTTACGGGTCGGGTCAGCTGTTCCGGGTGCGGAAGCGGCGCCGGTACGCCGCGGGAGTCGTGGCCAGCTGCCGCCTGAACGCCCGGTGCAGGGTCTCCACCGAGCCGAGCCCGGCCGCGGCCGCGACCTGGTCGAGCGGGCCGTCGGTGGTCTCCAGCAGGCGCCGGGCCACCTCGACCCGGGCGGCTTCGACGTACGCGGCGGGGCTGACGCCGGTCTCCTGTTTGAAGACGCGGGCGAAGTGCCGCTCGCTCAGGCACATCCGGGCCGCCAGCACCTCCGCGGACAGGTCTCCGTAGAGGTGGTCGGCGATCCACAGCCGCAGTTCGTCGATGTCGCGGCGGGCGGAGGCGGGCCGGCTGAGCGGTACGGAAAACTGGCTCTGCCCGCCCTGCCGCTTGAGGTACATCACCAGCTGCCGGGCCACCGCCAGCGCGACGTCCTCGCCCAGGTCCTCGGCCACCAGGGCGAGCGCGAGGTCCAGACAGGCGCTGATGCCGGCGCCGGTCCACAGCCGGCCGCGGTCGGTCCGGACGAAGATGGGGTCCGGGTCGACCGTGACGGCCGGGTGCTCGGCGGCGAGCTGGGCGGCGGTCGACCAGTGCGTCGTCGCCGTCTTCCCGTCCAGCAGCCCGGCCGCCGCCAGCACGTGCGCGCCCACGCACACCGACGCCACCCGCCGGGCGTGCGCGGCGGTGTCCTTCACCCAGGCCACGACGTCGGCGTCGATCCGTGCGACGGGGCCGTCGCCGGTCATGTCGACCGCGCCGGGCACCAGGAGGGTGTCCACGTGCCCGCCGACCTCGCCGAAGGCCAGATCGGCCAGCAGCCGCACACCGGCCGAGGTCCGCACCTCGCCGGCGGCCGGCCCGGCGAGGCGGACCCGGTATCCGGCGCGGCCCGCGGTCTCCCGGTTGGCCAGCGCGAAGACCTCGGCCGGGCCGGTGACATCGAGGAGGTCGACATCGGGGAAGACCGCGATGACGACACGGTGCGAATGGGGCATGACCCCATCCTCACCGCCGCCACCGATGGCCGCAATGACGGTTATCTGTCACATCCGGACGCTGCCTCCCTCCTGACGTCACCCCCGGCCGTCACATACGCCGAGCGCTCGGAAACATCGCCTTCACGTTCGAGGCGGCGGCAGGAAATACGGCCTGCCTAGCGTTCCCGGTGGCCGGCTGCGAAGCCGTTGCAGCCACAGCACGCCCAGGAGACGACATGAGCAGCACCGAGCGACGACTGCGAGAACCCGCCGGCCGTGAAGAGCGTGCGGAGCGTGAAGAGTCTCCGCAGGCCGGGGCCGACGCCGCGGCCCGGGAGACCCTGGAGGACTACACCCTCCGTTTCGCCCCGCGCAGTTACCGCCGCTGGACTCCGATGGTCGTGGCGACCACCGCGATGGGCGGGATCGCGTACCTGGCGGACTTCTCGATCGGCGCCGGCATCGGCCTCACCCACGGAACCGGGAACGCGCTGGCCGCGATCCTCCTCGCCGCCGTGGTCATCTTCGTCACCGGCTTCCCGCTCGCCTACTACGGCGCGCGCTACAACATCGACCTGGACCTGATCACCCGCGGCTCCGGGTTCGGCTACTACGGCTCGGTCCTGACCAGCGTCATCTTCGCCAGCTTCACGTTCATCTTCTTCGCCCTCGAAGGGTCCATCATGGCGCAGGGGCTGAAGCTGGGCCTGGGGCTGCCGCTGTGGCTGGGCTATCTGGTCTCGACGTTCATGGTGATCCCCCTGGTGGTCTACGGGATGAAGGCGCTGAGCAAGCTTCAGGTGTGGACGACGCCCATCTGGTTGCTGCTGATGGTGGGTCCGCTGGTCTATCTGGTGGTCACCGACCCGGGCACGGTGGACCACTGGCTGTCCTACGCCGGCACGGACGGGCAGGACGGGCACGGTGGGCAGAGCGGGCTGAACACGGCCTCCGTGCTGCTGGGCTCCGGCGTCTGCCTGTCGCTGATCGCCCAGATCGGCGAACAGATCGACTACTTGCGCTTCATGCCGCCCCGCACGGACGGCAACCGCCGCGCCTGGTGGACGGCCGTCGTGGTAGCCGGTCCGGGCTGGGTCGTGCTGGGCGCGCTGAAGCAGGCGATCGGGGTCTTCCTCGCCGTCTACGTCATCGCCTCCGTGGGGCCGGCGGCCGCGGCGGAGCCCATTCAGCAGTTCAAGGCGGCCTTCGACGCGATGATGCCGTCCTGGCTGGTCGTCCCGCTCGCCGTGGCGCTGGTCGTGATCAGCCAGATCAAGATCAACGTGACGAACGCCTACTCCGGCTCGCTGGCCTGGACGAACTCCTTCACCCGGCTGACCGGGCGCTACCCGGGACGCATGGTGTTCGTCCTGCTCAACCTGGCCTTCGCGCTCACGCTGATGGAGGCCGACATGTTCAGCTTCCTCAACCGCGTCCTGAGCTTCTACTCCAACTGCGCCATCGCCTGGGTCGTCACCGTCGCCACCGACATCATGGTGAACAAGTACGTGCTGAAACTCTCCCCGCACGCACCCGAATTCCGGCGCGGCATGCTCTACGCCGTCAACCCCGTGGGCACCGTCGCCTTCGTCGCCGCCTCCGGCCTGTCGATCGCCACGTACTTCCACGCCCTGGGCGACACGCTCCAGCCGTACTCCCCGGTCGTGGCCGCCCTGATCGCCTTCGTCCTCACCCCGCTGATGGCCGTCCTGACCAAGGGGCGCTACTACCTGCGCCGCACCACGGACGGGATCGACGAACCCCTCCTCGACGCGGACGGCAACCCGAGCGCCACGCTCTACGAGTGCCACGTGTGCCGGCAGGAGTTCGAGCGCCCGGACGTGGCCGCCTGCCGCACCCACGACGCGGTGGTCTGCTCCCTGTGCCTGAGCACCGACCGGATCGGCGATCACGTGCTCCCCGCGTCCGTGTGACAGCGGCCGCCGGCGGATCCCCGTACGTGGCGTCAGTCCGCCGAGCGGCCGCTCAGCGCGGCGCGCGCCGCCGTGACCATGGCCGTGATCCCGGTCGGCAGGGCGAGGCGGGGGCTCGGGGCGAAGAGAGGAGAGTGGTTCGGCGGGAGGGCGGCGAGTTTATCGGCGGCGGTGGTGCCCGGGGCGGCCGCCCACTGGCGGGGGCCGGCCGTGCCGAGCATCCAGTACGCCGTGGGCACGCCGTCCGGCGCGAGGAGCGGGAAGTCCTCGGTGGCCATGGACGGCGGCCAGCCCGTGACGCGGGCCTCGCCGAAGGCCGACGTGTGGGCCTCCCGGACGGCCGCCGTGAGCCGCGGGTCGGGATGGTTGACGGGAGAGCGGGAGGCGAGGGAGATCTCCGGCGGCACCGGGCAGCCCGAGGCGTCGCTCTCCGCGCGGACGATCCGGTGCACGGCCGTCACCACCCGGTCCAGGGCGGCGTCGGAGAAACCGCGGACGGTGAGGCTGATCTCGGCGCGGTCGGGGATGACGTTGCCCCGGGTGCCCGCGTGCAGACGGCCGACGCTCAGGACGACTTGTTCGGCGGGCGCCGTCTCGGCAGCGACGACGCCTTGCAGACGCAGCACCACCGCCGCTGCGGTCACCACCGGGTCGACGGCCAGGTGAGGCATCGCTGCGTGGCCGCCGCGGCCGTGGAAGACGACGTCGAGGGAGACGCTGCCCGCGGTCGTGGGGCCCGCGCCGTGGGCGACCATGCCCGCGGGCAGGGGTGCGGCGTGCTGGGCCAGTACGGCGTCGGGCCGGCCGAACCGGTCGTGGAGCCCGTCGTCGAGCATGGCCCGCGCGCCGCTCAGCGTCTCCTCCGCGGGCTGCCCGACGACCACCACCGTCCCCCGCCACAGCCCCCGCTCCCCGGCGAGCACACTTGCCGCGCCCGCGGCCGCCGCGAGGTGGAGATCGTGCCCGCAGGCGTGCATCACCGGCACCGGGGAGCTCACCCGGCTCGCGTACGGCAGGCCGGTGCGCTCCTGGACGGGCAGGGCGTCGAGTTCGGCGCGCAGCATGACCAGCGGCCCTTCGCCGTTCTCCAGCAGGCCGACGACACCGTGCCCTCCGACGCCCGTCGTCACCCGGTAGCCGGCCCGGGCCAGCCAGTCCGCGAAACGGGCCGCCGTACGCGCTTCCTCCCCGGAGAGCTCGGGGTGGGCGTGCAGGTCGACGTAGAGGGTGGTGACGTCCTTGAGGAGGGGGTACGGGAGTACGGACACGGGGCCGGTGCGCCTTTCAGGTTGGTCGGATGAGTCGCGCCAGTGGCGTCGGCTGTCACGGCCCACTGACACCTGCTGTAAGCGGCTTGCACAGTGATCTGTCAGCGGGCCCTGCTGGACTGATGGGGCAAGAAACGGACGTACAGCCGGTTTATCGGCCGTACACGACAGCACAAGGAGACGCCCATGGCTCAGCAGGCCGAACTCGCCACCCTCGCCCAGGAGATCCTGGAGCTGGAGTCGGAGACGTTCGAGATCTCGGACTACTCGGACGCGAGCGAGGTCGTCCTCGCCGGTTCCACCAGCTCCAGCTCCACGAGCACCTGCTCCAGCACCACCAGCACCACCAGCTGCTCCGCCTAACACCCCATCAGCAGGCGATGCAGCCGCCCGGCGTGTACGGCCGGGCACCGGAAGCCCTCGTTCCCGCCCTGACCGAGGGCTTCCGGCGCGTCATCTCCGGCGCGTCACCATGGGGAACGACACTCACGGGAACGGGTGCGGCACCCGCCTGATCTCCTCCTCCCGCAGATCCGCCGACCGCCATCCCGCCCGCCGGAAGGCCGTCCGCAGCCGGTCCATGCCCAGGACCCGCTGCCGGTCCCAGCCGAAGTCGATGGGGACCAGCCCGGGCACCACCGTCGAGACGGTGCACAGCCCCATGCGCTCCTGCTCCGGGGACGTCTGGTCGACGACGATCACGTCGAAGCCGGCGCCCGTCAGCTCGTCGCGGCACAGCAGCAGGTCGTCCAGGAGATCGCCCGTTGCGGGCCGCCGCCGCTGCCACCCCTCGTAGAGCTCCGCCACCGGCCGTACGCACACCGGCTCCAGGTACTCGCGCGCGTGCCGCGCCATCCGGGGCAGGCCGTACAGCCGGGCGTGGTGGGTGAGTTCCCGTACGAGGGAGAAGTCGTCGGCCATGGCCTCCAGCGCGGTGCGGTGCTCGGCCACCTGCCGGTCCAGGTGCGGCAGGTACGTGAGCACCTCGGACAGCGCCGCCTCCACCGCCTCCTCCGGGTCCAGGCGGGCGCCCGCCGCGAAGGAGAGCGTGCCGGGCCCGCCGTCGCGGCGCACGGCGACGGCGGTCACCACGGGCACGGCGAGGTCGACGCGGTTGTCGAAGGCGTGGACGTCGTAGCCCTGGAGCGCCGCGCGGTCGGCCATGGCCCGGACCGCGCCGCCGCGGCACGACGCCAGGTCGATGCCGGTGAGGCGGGCCCGCCCGTACCAGCCGAGCAGGAACGCGTCCCGCTCGATGAGCTCCAGCAGCCCGAACAGGACGGCCTCCTCCAGGCAGCTTCCGGTGGCGCAGCCGTTGGAGCTCTCGAACACGAAGTTGTCGCTGTCGCGGCCCGCGCCGTAGTGGACCGCCCGCTGGGGAACCAGCACTGTGCGGTCGTCGCGCAGGGAGTACCCCCGCACCCAGGGGACGGGCCGTGCGGGGTCGAACGGCGCGAGCATCGGGTCGGTGCGGTAGACCTCGGGTGCGTACGTGCCGCAGGTGCGCGGGTCGACGGCCCGGTCCTGCACGTCGTCGTAGGCGGCGACGAGCGGTTCGCCCCGGTGGCGGCGGTGGATGCCCGCGTACCGTTCGAGCCCCTCCAGGTACGCGAGCGTCCGGCTGGCGGCGAAGGAGTTGGCCTGGCCGCTCCAGGTGACGTCGGACAGACCCGCGTACGTCCGGACGAAGACGCTGCCCGCGACCGGAGAGGTCGTGGGAGAGGCGACGTTGAGCCAGGTCCCCTCGCCGAGCGCACCGCACACGGGGTTGGCGAGGGCTCCTTGCGGCAGCGGGTACGAGCTCGCCGGCCGCAGCCGGGACGCGCCGGGGCCGGGCTTCGGCCGCGCGACGAGCTCCGGCGGGGCGTACGGGCCGGGGAGCGGGCCGCACGCGGGGCACAGCGGGTCGCCGAGCAGCGGCAGCGTGGTGACCCGCAGGGTGGCCAGGTCGACGCGCGTGACCTGGGGCAGCGGGAGGTCGGCGGGGGTGTGCCACTCGCCACCGGGCCGGCCGGCTGCGGCAGACCGACCTGCTGCACCGGGCCGGCCCGCTCCGGCCGGGCGCCCGGAGAGCAGGACCGCTTCGTACACGCTCCAGACCGCGTCCACGGCGTGGCCGGGCAGCACGGGCCACGGGCCCGCCGCGGTCATGTCCGTGCCCACTTCGAGCGCGTCGCGCTCGGAGCGCGAACGCAGCCGCTGCCAGCGCCGCGCGAGACACCCGCCGCACGCCGCGGGGGCGTCCTCGTGCGCGCCCCACGGGCCGATCAGCGCCGCCTGTGCGGTCAGGTGCACAGCGGCGCGGGGGCGCAGCGCGCCGTACGGGTCCGCGTCCGGCCGGAAGGCGTCGGCCGCGCCCACGGGGACGACGATGGGCGCCGGGCGGCCGGAAGCGCGCCCCGAAGCCAGGAAGCGCTCGGTGAGCGCCTCCTGGAGCAACCGGCTCGCCTCGGCCATGGGATCGGTGACGAGCGGGGTCGCGGTCGCGGTCGTCGCGGCGCTCATGACGCGTTGCTCCAGCGGAAGGTCTTCACCGCGATCGCGCCGAAGACCAGGGCGAAGAGGGCCAGCCCCCCGCACGCCACCGCGGTGGAGGCGAGGTCGGCGCGCCCGGAGACCGCACGCGATATGCCGTCGTTGAGGTAGTGCAGGGGCAGCACTTTGGACGCGGTCCGGAGCCAGGACGGCATCGCGTCCAGGGGGTAGAACGCCCCGGACAGGAACGCCATCGGCACCATGACGCAGTTGGCGACGGCCGCGACGGCCTCCGGCGTGTCGGCGCGCGAGCCGATCACCATGCCGATAGCGAGGAACGCGGTGATGCCGCTCACCAGGACCGGCAGGGCCCACGGCCACGTGGCGTCCACGTGCAGCCCGAAGAGCGGCAGCAGGGCCACGCCGATGAACAGCACCGCCTGCACGGCCCCGATGGCCAGGGCGATGACGTACCGCGAGGCGAGCACCGAGCCGAGCGGGGCGGGCGTCAGCCGGATCAGGCGCAGCAGGTCGTCGCGGCGCCACTGCATCAGCGTGAACGCCACCCCGAAGACGGCCGCGTTGCCCACGCCCCACGACAGGACGCCGGGAGCGATGTAGTCGATGTAGCCGCGGCCGCTCTGCTCCACCGTCTTGCCGCGGAAGATCAGCCCGAAGACGACCAGGAAGATCAGGGGGAAGGCGAAGGTGAAGAAGACGGTGGTCCGGTCGCGGACCGAGGCCCGGTAACTCGCCCTGGTCAGTGCGGTGTAGGCGCTCATGCGTGCTGCTCCGTTCCGGCGAGCTCGCCCGTGAGCTCCAGGTAGACGTCCTCCAGGGTGGCGGTGCGGGTGCGGATGCCGTCGAGGCCGACGTCCGCGCCGAGGGCCGCCAGCAGCGGCCCCGCCGACCGGGTCTCGATGACCACCGAGCCGCCCTCGGCGGTGACCCGGTCGGCGCCCGCGAAGGCCCGCGCCCGCTCCACCGTGAGCCGCCCGGCCGGCACCAGCAGCCGGGTCGGGGCCTGCGCTGCGCCGACCAGCCGGTCCGGGCTGTCGAGCGCCACGACCCGGCCCGCGACGATGATGGCCACCCGGTCGCACAGCGCCTCGGCCTCGTCCAGGTGGTGGGTCGTGTAGACGATGGTGCGGCCCTCGCTCTTGAGCGCGCGCAGCACCTGCCACAGGGCGCGGCGCGCCTGCGGGTCGAGGGCCGCGGTCGGCTCGTCGAGGAAGATCAGCTCCGGGCCGTGCACGAGCGCGGAGGCGATGGCGAGCCGCTGCCGCTGACCGCCGGAGAGGACGTCGACGCGCACGTTCCGCTGCTCGGACAGCCCGACGAGCGCCAGGGTGCGTGCCACCCCGGCGGGGTCAGAGCCGTAGAGCGCCGCGACGGTCGCGAGGTGCTCGCGCGCCGTCAGCCGGGTGAAGAACGCCGACGTCTGGGTCTGCACGCCCATGCGCGGCAGCAGGGCGAGGTTGCGGGGCCAGGGGGAGGAGCCCAGGACCGAGACGCTGCCCGCGTCGGCCCGGCGCAGCCCCTCCATGATCTCCACGAGCGTCGTCTTGCCCGCGCCGTTCGGCCCGAGCACGCCGAAGAACTCGCCGCGCTCCACGGTCAGGGAGATCCCGTCCACGGCCTGCTTGTCGCCGTAGCGCTTGCGTACGCCGTCCAGCACCAGGGCGGGGGAGGCCGCGGGTGCGGGCGGTTCGTTGTCTGTCATCGTTCCTCAGTTCTTCTTGCGTGGTGCGTTTCTTCTTGCGTGATGTGTTGTGTTACGTGTTGCGTGGTGCGGATGAGGACGTCTGTGCGTGCCGGGCGCCCCGCCGGGCCCACGGCCCCGTCACCGCCACCAGTACGGCGACCAGCAGGGCCGGAACGACGGCGGCCCACACGCCGTAGCGCTCCCCGGCCAGGTGGTGGCACAGCAGGACGAAGCCCGCACCGCTGCCACCGACAAGGAGCACCGCGCCCAGCCCGTAGGCGGTGTACGCGATCCGGGCGGACCGCGGATAGGCGGCCACGCCGTCGCCGCGCCGCACGGCCCGCGCGCCCAGCAGCCGCAGGAAGCGCCGGCTCTCGGTCGCGTAGTCGGCCATGCCCAGGGCGTGGCCGAGCATCTTGTAGCCGTCCAGCGGTGGCAGCGGCACCAGGTTGGTGAGCGCCAGCACCGAGCCGGTCAGCAGCAGGCCCGCCAGCGGGCCCCGCACCGCGTCGCCGCCGGGCAGGAGGGCCCGCAGCAGCCAGAACGGCAGCAGGAAGGCCAGGTTCATGACCGTGCCGGCGGCCGCGGTGGCGACCCGCGCCCGGCGCGACGGCAGGTAGGGGTAGTTCTCGACCGTGCAGTACATGAACACCATGGGCAGGTGCCAGCGCAGCCCGATCTCGCCGACGGTCCCGCCGAAGTGCCGGGCGACGACACCGTGGGCCAGCTCGTGCAGGGCCGTGCTCGCCCACAGCAGGGTGAACACCGCGAGCAGCGTCGCCGGCCGGCGGAACATCCGTACGGTGTCGTCCAGGAACGCCCCCGCGTGCGCGGCGACGTACGCCTCCATGCCGAGCACCAGCAGCAGGACGGGCACCACGACCAGCGGGGACAGCGCGAAGCCGACGGCCCTGTAGAGGCGATCGGTGGTGGCCGTGGCATCCGCGGCCAGCCGCAGCGTGCCCTTGAGGAGGGTGCCGCTGACCAGCCCGCGCGGCGCGGCAGGCTCGGCCGGCTGCCCGGGGTGGGCCGGGCCCGCGCCCTCCAGCAGCTTCCGCTCCCACAGCAGCTTGAGCAACTGCTGCCAGTGGGCCTCGCCGAGCCGCCGCCCGAACCGCGCCGCGTACGCGTCCCCGACCTCGCCGAGCGTGCGCGAACCGTCCAGGCGCGACATCAGGAAGTGCTCCTTGACCCCGACCTCGAAGGACTGCCCGCTGCGCGGGTCCTTCACCAGGTGGACGACGGCGGGGCCGCGCCGCAGCGCGGAGCTGCGCAGGACCTCCGGGCGCAGCGCGGGCCGCTGTTCCAGCAGCGCGTGACGGTCCGACAGGGTGTGGCGGTCCGGCAGTGTATGACGGTCCGGCGGGCTCACCGGGAGTCCGCCTCGCGCAAGGCACGCCCGAGGACGTACGACAGGTACGCCTCGTCGCGGATGGTCACGTGCAGCCGGTTGTTGGTCATGTGCATGTACGGGGAGAGCAGCAGGGGCAGGGCGGCGGCCGGGTCGGTGACCCGCTCGTCGGCCGTGCCGTCCCACGAGCGGAAGACGAGGTCGCCGCGGGCGGCCAGCACGGTGGCCCGGTCGCGCAGCTCGGCGCAGTGCTCGGCCCAGCCGCGGAGGAAGCGGGGGAGAGCGGCGAGGCCCGCGGCGGCGGTGCCGGTGCCCTGTCCGGCCAGGGCGCCGAGGACCGCGTCGAAGCGCCGCCCCAGCGCCGGGCCCATGGTCGCGTAGGCGCGGTCGTACTCGTCGGAGCCGATGAAGTTCGTTCCGGAGAAGGCCTGCTGCCAGAACACGTGATAGCGGTCCAGATACTCCGCGAGCCCGGCCCGGCCCGGCAGGAACGTGCCCGCCATCACCATCATCAGCTGGGCGGACGTGCCCAGGCGGACGGTTCGCAGGTGCAGGTTCATGGTGCGGACGGCCTCGATGACCAGGTCGCTGGAGTGCCGGAAGTGCCACTCGGCGAGCTCCACGCCCGCCGGGCCGCCGTACTTGCCGTACTCGGGCTCGTACGGTTCCCGGCTGACGGTGTTGTTCGGCCGCAGCCGCATCCGCCCGCCCGCGTCGAGGAAGCCGCCGCGCTCGTCCTCGGGGAACTCCAGCTCGAAGAGGGTGTTGTAGAACTCGTTGAGGAATCCCGACGAGTCCACCTCGTAGAGCGCGGGCCGCTCCCGCAGGAAGGCCGTGACGGCGCGCTCGGCGCGTCCGGCGACCTCCTCCGCGACGGCCTCGGACGAGGGCCTGAGGCGCAGCCGTACGTGCGGGCCCTCCAGCCAGTAGTTGATGAAGAAGTGGCCCGCCAGCAGCCCCTCGGCGGTGAGCTCCGCCAGGAGCGGGCCGATGCACCGGGTCATCAGGGGCTGGGGGTTGGCGGCGTAGTGGATGTGCAGGGCCTGCCAGGCGCCCGGCGGGGTGGGTGTGGCGGTGGTGGTCCGGGTGTTGTGGGTGGTCCGGGTCATGTCGGCGCACCGGTTCCTTCGCGGTCGTGGCGGAGCGTGCGGACGGTCTCGACGGCCAGCTCGGCCATGTGGGAGCCGCTCGCGGAGACGGCGTGCAGCTCGTCCTCACCGGGCAGGGCCTCGCGGAGCACGACCCGGTCGGCCGGGTCCTTGAGCAGCCCCTCCAGGGCGGTGAGGGACAGCCAGCTGTCGAAGTCGACGTACTGCGGCTTCGCCCGGTCCGTCCCCGGAGCGGCCGCGGCCGGGGTGACGGTGGCGAAGACGCGGCGCGGCAGCCCGTGCCGCGCCCGCCACCGCTGCCAGTGCAGGAACAGGCCGGCGTCGCTGCCTCCGCTGCCTCCACCGCTCCCGCCCGCGCCGCCGTGGGCGGGCAGTGCCGCGGCGGAGGCGGCCCAGCTGCGGCGGCTCAGGACGAGACCGCCGTAGCGCACGCGCGGCCGGGACGTGACTCCGTCGTCCGGCTCGCCCTCCGGCACCCCGCCCCACACGTCGAGGGGTGCCATGGACGTGGGGGACAGGAGCAGCAGCGTGCGGGGGATCTCGGGCAGTGCCAGGGGCACGAGGTAGCCGAGGTAGACCGGGATGACCTCGCGGTCCAGCCGCCGGGAGCGCAGCACCAGGCGGTCGGCTTGCGCGTCGTGCTCGACGGTCAGGTCGTCGAGAGCGATCCGGCACTCCGGCGGGACGCCGCCGCCGTCCTCGCCCGGGCAGACGATGCGGTAGTCCGTCAGGCGCCCGTGCAGGTTGAGGTTGCTGGTGACGGCCCCGCCGGTGATCTCGGCGAGGACGGCGCCGCCCGGGGCCACGGAAGCCGCGGTGCGCCGGATCCGGGCGGCGAGGCCCTGGCCGCTCTCGCCGTTCCCCTCGCCGAAACAGTGGGTGAAGCGGCTGAACGGGAAGGCGAACCCGCCGTACGACTGGTTGAGCACCGCCAGCGGGTCGCCGTCGCGGCGCACCAGCTGGAGGAAGTGGCTCTGCGGCGCGAAGCGGGGCGTCACGCCGGCCAGCTGTCCGGCGACGGCCTCGACCGTCTCGTGGTGGACGCGGACCTCCTCGGCGCCCCGCGCGGTGTCCCACAGGCGGCGCATCCGGGACGCCCACTCCCGGCGGGCCGCGTCCACGGCCGTGATGCCGGGCAGGCCCAGCCAGTTCGGCTCGGGGACGTAGTCGCCCTGCGCGTCGAAGGGCTTGCGGCGCGCGGCGAACGTCACGTACTGGTCGTAGAAGTCCTCGTGGAAGTCGTGCACGAGCTTCAGGAGGTCCTCGCAGCGGCCGCCGCTGCCGTACCGCGCGACGAAGAATCCCTTGAGCGTGATGCGCTGCGGCAGGGTCAGGTCGAAGGCGGGCAGGACGCGTTCGAGCGAGCGCAGCGATTCCAGGGGGCCTTCGTCCGGGGCCGGGGCGGGGGCGGTCCACGGGCGGAGGTTGCAGCGGACGTCGGCCTCGCCGGCATCCGTGCCTCCGGCCCCGGCCCGTACGTCCTCGTACAGCAGGGTCCGCGGCAGCGTCGGTTCCGTCGCGCCGAGTTCGCGCTGGACGGCGGTGAGGGAGTGCCGCAGCTCCGCCAGCAGCGCACGGCGCGCCTCCTGCCCCTCGGCGGCGTACTGGGCGACGCACGCGAGCGGCTGCCGCAGGCCCTCGGCGAGCCGTGCCGCCCACGGTCTGTCCAGGGCTTGCAGGGCGTCGTGGAAGGCGCGCAGCGGGTCGGCGTCGTGCACGTCGGTGTGCAGGCACGGGATCCGGATCATGCCCAGGTCCAGCAGGGCCGTCAGATAGCGCTCGCACTCGTCCGGGCCGGCGCCGCTCTCCTCCGCCAGCCAGCGCGCGAGGTCCCGGTAACGCATCTGCGGCCGGTCGCCGAAGAGCGCCAGCAGCTTCTCCAGCGTGCCGCTGCGGCGGAGGAAGAACAGCCGGTCGCGGGCGGCGTCGAAGGTGACCGCCGCGCCGTCGTCGCCCGCGGTCACCGAGCGGCGCACGTAGCGGATCCGGCCCTCGTCGTGCCCCCAGCCGGAGGAGAGAGCGACGGGGAGGTCGCCGCGCCGCCCGGGGTCGGCGGCTATGAGCTGGGCGAGCCGCGCCAGGACCACGACGTTCAGCCGGGCGTGGCTGGTCCACTCCTCCGGGACGCGGACGGTCCCGGGAACGCGCTCCTCGCCCTCGCTGTCTTCGGTGAAGCGCCCGAGGGCGACGGCCGTGAAGGTGCTGAACGGGCTGGTCTTGCAGGCCGTGCGGTAGAGGTAGGCGAGGGCGGAGCGCTCGGCCTTGCGCAGCCGCTTGTCCGGGCGGCGCCCCGGCTCTGCTTCGGCGGAGCCGATGTACGCGTCCAGCCGCCCTTCCAGCTCCGGCGACGCCAGCAGCAGCCCGAGCCGCAGCCGTTCCTCGCCGAGCAGGCGGCGCAGCGCGGCCCGGGTGCGGGCGGCTTCCGCGCCGAGGAGGGGGCCGCCCTCGGTGAGCAGTTCGTTCAGGGCGCGCCGGTCGCGCACCCAGGCGGCCGCGTCCGCGGCGGCCTCCGCGTCGGCGGCCGTGAGCAGGGTCAGGGCCCGCTCGGGCGCGCCGGGCAGCCTGCCGTTGAAGACGTCCCGCCGCAGCCGCAGCAGCAGCCGCCGGGCGTGCTCGCCCTCCGCCGCCTTGACCAGAGGGTGCAGGCGGTCGCTGAGCGTGGTTCCGCGCGAGCGCAGCCGCTCCTCCTCGCGCAGCACGCGCTCCGCCCAGCGCACGGTAGCCGGGCAGCGCAGGGCCTGTACGGACTCGACGGGCAGTGCGGCCACGCGCAGCATGAAGTACGGGCTCAGCGACCAGTGATCGGGTGCCGGTTCCGTGAGTGTTGTGTCAGTCATGGTGTCCCCGCGCACTCAGGCGATCTCGTAGCGGAAGTCGGCGGAGCCGGGGCGTTCGTGGCCGACGAGCATGATCAGCAGGGGTGCCTCGCCGCTCTCCGCGAGCTCCAGTTCCTCGACGAACGACACGGTGTCGAAGCCGAGCGCGACCCCGCTGCCCACGCCGAGCGCGGTCGCGGCGGTGTAGAAGGTCTGCGCGACCGCCCCGACGGTGGCGTTGACCAGCCGGTAGCCGCGGTCGCCGGCCGCGTCGAGCACGGCGGCGGTCCGCACGGCGGGCACGACGACGGCCGCGGCCTGCTCCAGGTTGTAGTTGGACAGGAAGTAGTTCCGCTGGAGGAAGCCGCCCGGCGGCCCCGGCTTGACCAGCCGCAGCCCGTGCGCGCCGCCGGGCTCGTGCCCGCCGCTCGGCTCGTGCGCGCCGCCCGGCTCGTAGGCGTACGCACCGGGAGCCACGCCCTCGACGTGGTTGACGAAGACGTACAGCCGGGTCAGCCGGGAACCCTCCGGCCCGGTGCCGTCGCCGCCGACGGACGCCGACGCGGCGGCCGCCAGCGTCGCGGCCAGCTGATCGGCGGCGAGCGGCCGCCGGGCGTCGAACCGGCCGAAGCTGCTGCGCCGCCGGCGCAGCGCCTCCCGCACGCCCATGTCCAGCGGCGCGGGTTCCGGCAGGGCGACGGGTGCCACCACCGGCACACTGCCCGGCGCCTCCGGCGGGACGGCCGCCGGAGCGAGCGCGCCGGGCCCGGGGCGCTCGGTGGCGTTCTCGACGGTCGCGGCCTGGATCCGGCGGACGGTCTCGAAGGGGATCACACGGCGGGAGCGCTCGCTCTCGGTGCGGCGCACCCGGGGCGCGGGCCCGGCGGCGTGCCCCGTGGACGGGGCCGCTGCCCGTCCCCCCTCCCAGGAGAGCGGGACCACCGCGAAGACGCCCTCGTCCAGGACGTCGAGGCCGAGCAGCCCGGCGATGCGCTCCTCGTCGAACCACAGGGCCGGCTCGATGCGCAGCCCCCGGGCGCGCGCCCACATCCGCCAGGTCTGGAGCAGGGCACCGACGTCCATGCTCACCGCGTGCATGCAGAAGCTGTTGTACTTGAAGGCGTTCTGCCAGAACTTGACGCCCAGGACGAGGAATTGGTCAGCTCCTGAAGTCTCCATCCCGGTGGCCTCGCGCAGCTCCGCCGAGACGTCGCCGGTCAGCAGCCGCTGCATGGCGTGGTGCGTCGTGGAGTAGTGGTGGACTCCCGGCGTCAGGGGCCCGCCGGGTCCGTTCACCCAGTAGACCGCCGCGGGGTAGAGGCCGCCGCCCGAGGCCGTGCCCCGCGACCAGTTGGCGTCGGTGTAGAGGGGCAGGGACGGCAGGTCGGTGTTGGCCTGGACGCCCAGCCGGCGACCCGTGCGGCCGTACGAGTCGAGCAGCATCCCGCCCAGCAGCGGGAGGGAGAAGAGTCTCTCTTGGGGGCCGGCCGCGCCGAAGACCCCTTCCTGCACGGTGGCCGCAGGCGCGGGCCCTGCGTCGTCGCCCTGCGGCAGCGGGAAGGACTCGGCGCCCGGGTAGAACTTCCCCTTGCGCGGCCGGTCCGACCAGTCGGGGACGAAGCCGACGGGCTCCATCGGAATCCTGCCGCGGTGCATGATCGCAGTCGCGTACTCATGGGCGAAACCCACTGGTTCTCCTTACGTGACGTGTTCGGCAAGCGGGAGGGAACTGTTCAAAGGGACTGCTCAGGGGAAGGGGTGCGGCGCCGGGTTGAGCTCGTCCGCCCGCAGCTCGCGCTCGCGCAGCCCGGCCGCGTGCAGCGCCGTCCGCATCCGCGGCATCCGCAGCGCCCGCTGCCGCTGCCAGCCGAAGTCGATCGGCAGCAGACCGGGCACGATCACACAGACCGTGTGCAGGCCCAGGTCGCGCTGCTCGGGCAGGGTCTGGTCGACGACGATGATGTCGAAGCCCGCACCGGTCACCGCTTCCACGCACCGCTCGACGTCGTCCCGGAGGTCGTCCGAGACCGGCAGTACGCGCGCACCCGGCGCGTACAGCTCCGCCATGGGCAGCTTCGGCCCGCGGCGGCCGAGGAGGAACGAGGCGTGCGGCGCCATCTCCGGCAGGCCGTAGACCAGCGGATGGTCGTGCAGGGCCAGCACCTTGCCGAAGTCCGCCGCCATGGCCCGCAGCCGTACGCCGTCCCGCTCGGCCCGGCCCCGGATGTTCACCGCGTCGGTCGCGATCTCGCACAGCCCGCCGGCCAGCGCGGCCTCCGGGTCGAGACCGGCCCCCGCCCCGAAGCACAGCGTGCCGGTGCCCCCGTCGGTGCGGACCGCCACCGCGGTCACCACCGGCACGGGGAAGGTGATCCGCGTGTCGAAGAACCGCGCCTCGTACCCGTACATCGCCAGCCGGTCGACCATCTGCCGCGTCCGCGGGTCCCTGCTGGACCGCGGGTCGATCTCGGGCAGCGCGGCCCGGCCGTACCAGGCGAGCAGGAAGGCGTCCCGCTCGATCACCTCCATCAGCCCGTGGTAGACGGCCTCCTCCGGCGAGCCGCCCGAGGCGCAGCCGTTGGAGCTCTCCTGCACGAACCGGTTCTCCAGGCCGGGCGCGCTGTAGTACGTGAGGACCTCCGGCACGAGCAGCGGCCGGCGGTCCCGCAGGGAGTACCCCCACACCCAGGTGATCTCCCGGTCGGGCGAGAACGGCACCACGCGCGGGTTCGCGCGGTGGAACTCCTCCGCGTACAGGCCGCACGCGCGCGGGTCGAGCGCGTCGCCGCCCAGCGCGGCGAGGGAAGCGCGCACCTGAGGCGACCGGCCGCGGGCCCGCATGCCCGCCGCGCGTTCGAGGCCCTCCAGGACGCCGATGCGCTCGCTGTCGGCGTACGAGTCGGCATGGCCGCCCCAGAACGTCTCGCGCAGGTATTCGCCCGAGCGCAGCTCGAAGCAGCCGACCGTGGCCGACGTCGACGCCGAGGCGACGTCGTGCACGACGCCGGGGCCGAGCGCCCCGCACACGGGGTCGGCGAACGCCGCCACCGGCAGCTCGTACTCCGAGACCGGCCGCACCCGGAACGCGCCGGGCCGGTGCTTGGGCGCCGGCCTCAGGGGGAACTCCGCGGCCTCCGCACTGTCGGGGACCCGGCGACCGCAGTCGGGACACTCCGGGTCCGGGACGAGCAAGTGGCGGCTGACACGGAGGGTTTCGAGGTCGAGGAGGTGGACGGCGGGGAAGGGGCCGTCCGCGGCAGGATCCTCCTCGCTGCGCGCCGCCAGCAGCGCCGCCATCGCGTCCGTCAGGAACGGCACGGCGTACGGCGGCTGCCCGGCCGCCCGCGTCCCCGACCCCAGCTCCAGCGCGTCACGCAGCGCCCGGCCGCGCACGGATTGCCAGCGGCGGGCCAGACAGCGGGGACAGGGCACGCCGCCGTCGCGGCGCGCACCGTCCTGCCGGGGGAAGGGGCCGATGAGCGCGTGGTGCCCGTAGAGGTGGACGCGTGGCGCGAGGTCGCCCGCGGGGACCGCCTCCTGGGACAGCTCGTCGCGTACGCCCAGCGCCGCCACTTCGGTGAGGGAGCCCGTGCCCGCGGGCGACGTGCGCAGGAGCGCGGCGATCTCGCGGCAGGCGTGCTCCCACTCCGGCGGGGCGGGGGAGGGGCCCGTGTCGGTGCCGGCGCTGGTGTCAGTGGGAGTCATGGAAGCCCTCAGGAGCGTTCCCGGCGGAGCCGTCGCGCGTGAGCAGCACGCGGACCGTGCTGATGCCGCCCGCGAGCAGGTCGGCCGAGCCGGTGGGCACGACCAGCGCGTCACGCCCCACGGCACGCAGCCGCTCCAGCACCGCCGTGTACGGCGTGGCGCCGGAGGCGTCCAGACGGCCGGCGCTCGTCCCCATGGCGGTGAGGGTCTCGGGGGCGAGGTCGCCCAGCAGCGGGTCGCCCAGGTCGACCGGGCCGCCGCCGGGTGACGTGCCGTGTCCGGCTCCGGCGGTGGCGAGTTCACGGCCGAGCTGTTCCTGCCCCAGCAGGTCGCGCAGCGCCGCCACGGCGGCCTGCCGCCGGTCCGTGCCGCCCGCCACCGCCCAGGCCCACGTGCCGGAGTGAGGGAGGACCGCCCGGGCGAACAGGACATGGGCGGAGGAACGTTCCGTTTCGCCGAGGTCGAGGAGCTCGTACGCGATGCCGAGGTTGCGGGCCGAGCTGACCAGGAAGGTGAGTTCCGGGTCGTCACCGTGGGCGTCCGGGGCGATCAGGGCCGTCCCGCCGGTTCGGCGCAGGGCGCGCTCCAGCGCGTCGTGGCACAGGGCGGACAGCAGAGCCCGGGCGGTGGCCTCGGCGGCCGTGCGGCCCGCGCCGGTGCCGGCGGAGGTGGGCGCGTGGAGCCGGTCGCGGTTGTACGCGCCGAAGGTGCGGACCGCGCCCGCGGGCACGAGCGCCGGGCCCGCGCCGGTGAGGGAGGATGCGCGCACCCAGGCGGTGACGTCGCCGGCGCGGGCGGGCAGGCCACTGGCGACGGTGAGCGAGGCGGGACCGAGGACGCGGAGGCCGTCCTGCGCACCGTCCTGGCCGGCGGTGTCCCCGGGGAGCACCCCGTCCAGGGGCACGACGTGCTCGGCGTAGATGCAGGCCGCGGTCTCCAGGGCGGTGAGCCGGGCGCCGGCGACGGTGTGCAGGTCGAACGCGGCGATCTCGCGGCTTCTCCCGTGCCCCAGGGGCAGGCGCACCGTGCCGGCCTTGAGCGGGGTCTGGGTCCACGGTTCGTCCGTGAACCGTTCGAAGACGCCCGTGTGCGGCCGGACGAGTATCTGACGGCTGTTGAGCTCGGCGAGGAGCGCGTCCGCATCGATGCCGGGGGCGGCAGCGGCCGTGGCGGTGACCGGCGCGGGCACGTCGGGGAGGACGACGGGGGCGTCGGTCGTGGCCGACCCGGTCGCCGCGGCGGCGAACGTCCGGCAGAACGGGCAGCGGGGGTGCGCGAGCAGGGGTTCGGCGACCACGTCGAAGGACTCGGTGTCCTGGATGATCACCTGTCCGCGCGTCTCGGCGGGCAGCGCGCCCGTGGTGAGCCGGAAGACCTCGTAGCCCAGAAGGTTGCCGATCATCGCCGAGAGGCTGCGGCCGGGCTCCTGCGCGAAGGGCTCGCCTCCCGCGGGCAGGCAGATGCCGCTCCACAGATCGGCCGCGGCCGCGGCGTCGCCCTGGGCGCCCAGACGCAGCACGGCACAGGCCCAGCAGCCGCTGCTCCCGTGCGTCATGAGCGGGCCGACGACCGCGCGGCTGCCGAACATGGCCGCCGGCACGAGCGACTTGCCCTTAGGCACCCCGGCTTCCAGCAGGCGGAAGAGCGTACGAGGGCCGTCCGTTCCGCCGGTGACGACAACGATGTCGTACGCCGCGAGGTCGCTCCAGGTCACCGTCCCGTCCGTGGCCGTCCGCGCTACGGGGCCCGTCGCTTCGATCGTCTCCAGGGCGATCGTCTCCAGGACGATGGGGCATCCGGCGGCGCGGAGCTCCTCGGCCTCCTCGTACGCGGCGGCGAAGCGATTCTTCGGTCCGGCGGCCGGGTGGCCCACGGCGGCGATCCCGTTGCGGACCAGGCTGAGCACGCACCAGCCCGCCACGGCGTCGTCGCCGAGCACGGCCACCCGGGCCGTACGGAAGTCCTCGAAGCGTCGTTCCGCGTCGTCGGCGTAGTGGTCGACGTAGGCGATCTGCGGCGCGAAGCGCTCCGCGACCTCCGGAGCGAACGCGGGAGGCGCCGAGGTGCCGGGAGCGGGCGTGTCACGGGCGAACTCCCGCTCGTACAGCGTGCTCACCAGGCTGCCGACCATCGCCCGCTGCCCGTCACCGAGCCCCTCGCACAGGTCGGCGACCCGGTGCGTCCCGTTCAGGTGCGGAACGAGGAGCGTGGCGAAGCGGTACGCGGACGGGGAGTTGACGTGGAATCCGCCGTGGGCGTTGTGGAACAGCACGCCGTCCGGGGTCCGGGTGAAAAGGACGTCACGGCGGATGCGGGGCCGCGTCCCGGCAATCTCTTCGTAGGCTTCCAGCATGTATGCACACCTCATGGACTCGTGGAATCGGAATCGTGACGGTGGTCGTTGAAATCAGAAATGTGGTGGGGGTGAAGGTTTGTGGACCTGGCCGGCGAAGACGCGGAGATGAATTCAGCGCCGTGACGGCAACGCGGGTGAGTCGTCCTGGTATCCCATGGCGCACCAGGCGAATGTCCGCAGCAGTTCGTGCATGCGGAAGCGGCCGGCCGGTTCCTCTTCGAGCAGGCCCGCGTCCGCCAGCTGCTCCAGGATTTCCTCCGCGGGCACCGGCGGTATCCCGAGGAGGCTCGCGGCGCCGGTGACCGGCAGCGGGGCCGGCGGGGCCGCGCCGATGCGCAGGAACGCGTCCGCGAGGCGGGGGTCCAGCCGCCGCAGGGCCTCGCCCAGGACCAGGGGAACCGACATCCGCGGATCGTCGGGCAGGGAGAGACGCCGCATCGGGTCCTCGCGCAGCCGGGCCACGCAGTCGGCGACCGCCAGGCGCGGGCGGGTGAGGAGCCGGGCGGCCGCGATCCGCAGAGCGAGGGGAAAATGACCGCAAGCGGCCGCCAGTTCGCGCACGGCCTCCGGCTCCGCCCCGGCCCGGGCCTCCCCGAGAGCGGCCGACAGCAGGCGATACGACTCGTCCTCGGCGAGCGCGTCCAGGCGGGTGGCCCAGCCGCCGTGCGCCGCCACCAGCCCGGCCAGGCCGAGCCTGCTGGTGAGGACGGCGGCGCTGCCCGCGCCGGCCGGCAGCAGCGGCCGGACGAGGGCGGGGTCCGTCACGTCGTCCAGGAGCAGCAGCACCCCACGGTCGGCGCCTGCTGCACTGCCCGCGCCGGTTGCCGCCATGCCCTGGAGCTCGGCGGCGACTTCCCCGGACATGCGTGGCGTGCCGTCCGTTCGCGTCATGCGCACCGCGAACCGCCCGCCCGGGAAGTGGTGGCCCACGAGCTGGGCGACATGCAGGGCGAGGGCCGTCTTGCCGATGCCCGGAGCACCCGAGATCACCACCAGCGCGGGGCCCGAGCGGTCGGCGGTGAGGCGGGCGGCGACGGCGGCGCTCTCGGCCGCGCGCCCGGTGAAGGAGGAGACGGCGGTGAACGGCACGGGTACGGGCCCGGGGACGGGTGCGGACGGCGGCGCGGAGACCGGTCCGGACGGCGGTTTTCCCACGGGCGGCGCGATGGCCGCGGCGGGCCGGGCGCCGGGCTCGGCGATGGCAACGCCTTCGTCGGTGACGTCCCGGGCGGTGCGATCCGGCTCCCCGGCCGGCGCGGCCGACGGCGGGGGCCCCAGGGAGTCGCCGCGCAGCATGCGCAGCTCCAGGCGTTGCAGCGCGGGGCCGGGATCCACCCCGAGTTCCTCCCGGAGATGCCGCTTGACCTCGCGGTACTCGGCCAGGGCGTCGGCCTTCCGGCCGCTGCGGTAGAGCGCCTCGATGAGCTGTTCCCGGAACCGCTCGTGACCGGGGTGGGCCCGGGAGGCCGCCCACAACTCCACGAGGGCCTGGCCGCAGCGGCCCAGCGCCAGCTCGATGTCGCAGGCCCGCTCGACGACCGACAACCGCTCCTCCACCAGGCCCGGCAGCTCGCCCCGGCGCAGGAAGTCCGAGGGGACGTTGGACAGCGGCGCCCCCTGCCACAGGGAGAGCGCCTCCCTGAGCAGGCACAACTCGGCCTCGGGATCCCGCACGGCCCGCGCCCCGTCCCGCAGTTCGCGAAAGCGCACCAGGTCGAGTGCGCCGTCCTCGACGACGACCCGGTAGCCGCCGGGCACGGACTCGATCGCCGCCTCCGCGATCCCGTACTTGGCGAAGGTCCTGCGCAGCCGCAGCACGCACGTGTGCAGGGCCGCCCTGGCGGACGCCGGTTCGTCGTCACCCCAGATCGCCTGCCGCAGGAAGTCCGTCGTCACCACCGCGTCGGGGCGCAGGAGGAGCGAGGCGAGCAGAATCGTGGGCTTGGACGGCGGGAGGACGACCACCTCGGACCTGCCCGCGATCCTTAACGGGCCGAGAACCTGAAAGCGCATATTCTGACACCCCCAAAGACGGCTTATAGGTGTCCGGGATCCGGACGCACGGCATCGGCCGCCGCGGGACGGACTCACCGCGACGCCTTCTTCGCTCCAGAGTCTGCATCACGAAATCCGCCACTCGCAGTGTCGTGAGTTCCAGTGGTGGTACGGGTGAACGCGCTATGTCACCGCGGCGAGAACCGGACCGGAGGCGAAGTCGCGGAATCAACTCGCCGCGAAGGAAGTGGAATCAACTCGCCTCGAAGAGGCCCGAAGGAACTCGAAGGAAAGGGAAGCCGACAAGGGCTGGTCAACGCCACCCAGATCAGGTAGAAACGGGCGGAGTAATGATCGTTTTCAAGACAGGCCCGTGAAACGATGGAAAATCAGGACCGCAGTCCCGAAGTCCCGGCCTCGGTGGCGTGCGCCCCGCACGGCCAGTCCGTCAGCCGGCTGCTGCGCGCCTGGCGGGAACGCGTCGACCGCCGGCGCATACCCGAACTGCGCCGCTGGGGACACCGGTCCGGAACGCGCATGTCACAGGCCGACGTCGCCAGGCTCACCGGCGTGAGCGAAGGCTGGTACCGGGCCCTGGAGACCGGCGCTCCCCGCGAATTCTCCGACGCCTTCCTGCTCCGGGTCGCCGGAGCCCTGCGGCTGAGCGAGACCGAGACCCTCGCCCTCTTCCTGGGAGTCTCCGGCCGCCGCCCGCCCGTCTCCGGCACGCACGACGGCCTGCCGACCGCCGACCCGGCCACCGTCGCCCTCCTGGAACACCAGGCCCCGCACCCGGCCTACCTCTCCGACGCCGCCTGGAACCTCCTGGCCGCCAACGCCCCCATGGCCGAGTGGTTCCCCTTCGCCCTCGGCCCCCGGCCCAACCTCATGCGCTGGGCCCTGACCTCGGCGGAGGCCCGCGAACAGATCCTGGACTGGGAGGACACCTGCGCCCGGATCTACCTCCCCATGCTCCGTCTCGCCGGCCACCGGGCCCCGAAGAACGCGGAGATCCGGGCCCTGATCGACGAGATCCTCGACACCAACGGCACCTGCCGCCGCATCTGGGCCGAACAGCACGCCGTCGTCGAACATCCCGGGGGCCACCGCCTCCGCCTGCGCCTTCCGTGCCACGGCGGCAAGGAGGCCCGGGTCACCAGCCACGTCCTCGTGCCGGCCGAACAGCCGGACGTACGGTTCGTCATCGTGACAACGGTCGACGACTGACGAGCGCGGCGCCGCGCCTCTGCGCTGCCGGCTCCATTCGCGGCAATGTGCGGGCGTTCTCCCGTCCGAGTGAACGGCGAGGATGCCTGGAACCGGCCCGACGGGCGGCTCCTAGGCTGGCTTCCGCTGACACTCGCTGACGCCGCCGAACACCATGTGTTCCAGGGGAGGACCGGTCATGCTCGGCAGGACCCTGCTCGCCGTCACCGCTCTCACTGCCGCGCTGGTCATCCCCTCCGCAGCCCCGGATGCCGACGCGGCAGCGCTCGCCGCCGCGACGCTGATCAACGAATCCGACGGACGAACCCTCAGCTTCCCCGTCGGCCAGGAGATCAAGGTCCGTCTCCAGGCCGTGCGGCGCAACGGCGAGATGTGGACGTGGAGTACGCCTGCGGTTTCCGCGACCGACGTCCTCGACCGGACCGCCGGCCGTACGACGCCGAACGGGGGCGCCGCGGCCGACATCCGCGTCGCCGGGCCCGGCCGGAGCTACATCACCGCCCAGCGCACCTGCACGTCCACGCGTCAAGGACACCAGTGCGGGAGCGCGAGCCGGGAGTGGCGGGTCACCGTCGACGCCCACTGACCTCGCGACAGCCGGCGACGGGGAAGTCGTACCCCGCGGCGGCAGTACGGACTGACCGCCCCGCGGCTTCCCGGCCGCCGCCCGGACGCTTGAATATGGCCTGTACGCCGTTATTACGCCGTCCGGAAAGGCCTCACTCCATGATCATCGTCGCCGGGGAAGCCCTCATCGACCTCGTTCCCGCGGGACCCCGGGAACAGGACGGGCCAACCGGCGACGACCTCCCCGCCCTGCTGCCCAAGCGCGGCGGCGGCCCCTACAACACCGCCGTCGCCCTGGCCCGCCTCGGCTCACCCACCGCGTTCTGCTCCCGGCTGTCCACCGACCACTTCGGCCGGGCCCTGCTGAGCGGCCTGACGGCGGACGGCGTGGACACGTCCCTGGTCCAGCGCGGCCCCGAACCCACCACCCTGGCCGTGGCGCATGTCGGCGACGGCGGCTCCGCCGAGTACTCGTTCCACGTCGGTGGCACCGCGGACCGCCTGTTCGCCGGCCCCGAGACCCTGCCCGAAACGGCCCGTGCCGTCTCGTTCGGCACCTGCTCCCTGGTCCTCGAACCGGGAGCCAGTGCGTACGAGGAGCTGATGCGCCGCGCGTCCGCCCGCGGCCTGTTCACCGCCCTCGATCCGAACATCCGTCCGGGACTCATCCTCGACGCGGACGCCTACCGGGCCCGCTTCCGCGCGTGGCTCCCGCACGTCACCCTCCTCAAACTCTCGGAGGAGGACGCTGCCTGGCTTGCGGGCCCGGAGGTCGAGCCGGTGTCCGCCGTCGCGGAGTGGCTGGCCGCGGGCCCGTACGCCGTCGTGCTCACCCGCGGTAGCGAGGGGCTGACCGTACTGACCCGTGACGGCCTTGAGCTGTCCGTCCCCGGCGAGCGGGTGACGGTCGTGGACACCATCGGCGCGGGCGACACCGTCAATGCCGCGCTGCTGCACCGGCTCGACAGCCACAGCGCGCTCACCGCGTCGCCCGCCCTCGACGCCGGCGAGTGGCGCGACATCCTGGCCTTCGCGGCCCGCGCGGCCGCGGTCACCTGCTCCCGCGCCGGCGCGCAGCCCCCGTACGCCGTGGAAATTGCCGAATCCCCCGCCGTCTGAGACGGCAGGGGATCGATCAGCTGCGGGTACTGCGTTTTCGTTTGTGAGTACCGGCTCCGGATCAGTACGCGGAGTTGACGTTGTCCATCGAGCCGTACTTGTCGGCGGCGTAGTTGCAGGCGGCGGTGATGTTGGCGACCGGGTCGTAGATGTCCCAGGACGTGCCCTCGACGTGGTACGCCTTGAACGTCGGGTCGATCATCTGGAGCAGACCCTTCGACGGCACACCGTTCACGGCGTTGACGTCCCAGCCGTTGATCGCGCGCGGGTTACCGGTCGACTCACGCATCACGTTCTTCTTGATGCCCTCGTACGAAGCCGGGATGCCCTTGGCGCGCAGGATGTCCAGGGCCTCGCTGATCCAGCCGTCCACGTTGTCCGCGTAAGCCTTCTTCGCCGGAGCGGCAGGCTTGGCAGCCGGGGCGGCGGGCTCGGCCTTGATGGCCTTGCGCTCGGTGGAGCGGTTGGCGCGCTCGGTGCCGGCCTTGGCCTTCGCCTCGGCGTCCGTCTTCGTCTTCACCGCGGCCTTCGCGTCCGCCTTGCCCTCGGCAGTGGCGGTGTCGGCGGCCTTGGCCAGCGCACTGTCCTGCGTCGCACCGAAGTCCTGCGCGCTCTGCGCGACCGTCTTCACGGCGGCGACGCTGTGGGCGTCGGCGGCGGAAGCCTGGGGGACGAGGGCGAACGTCAGAGCGGCGGCACCCGCGGCGGTGACGAGACCGGCGGCGGAGAACTTGTGGGCCTTGGACAGAGCGGTATAGCCGGAGATGGTGGAACGCATGGAGCGGAGAAACCTTCCCAGTCGCTTAGTCGCAGTGGCCGTCATTGGCGCAAAGAAGAAGCGCCGTTTCTCGGTGGACGGCGCCCTGCGACTCAGCCATTGTTAGCGGCCGGAAAGAGCGCTGGCAAAGGTGTGACCTACTACGGTGTATCGGAAGCAGCGGTCGTAGAAATCGACCGGAATGTCCGAATTAAAGCCCAAGGTCGGCTACTACCCGCATTCGTATGTGATCCAGCTCCCATGAGCGCCCTCACACGCCGAGCCGATGTCACTCACAGCGGGTGAGGGCACGCGTACGGAGGCCGGACGACCCGGCGGCGCGTGCGGCGCCGGCGTCGTCACCTGTCATACGTCTGTCATACGTCGAGGTCGTCTCCGACCTCGACCACGGGCTCATCAGGCACGATGTGCATCGCCGCCTCCTCCGCGGAGGCCGCCCCGCCGTCGATGCCCACGTCCCGGGCGTACACGTCGTTGCGCCGAGGGGGCATGGCGTCGATGGTGGCGGTGATGCGCCCGGCGCGCTCGCCGCCGACCTCCTCGTCGAGGGGCTCGCCCTCCCCGCCGGGCAGGTCGCCGATGCCGTCCCCGTCGGGCACCACGATGTCGGGGACCTCCTCGGCGAGCCGCTGGTCGAGGCTCTCGCGCTCCAGCTGCTCGCGGGCCGTCGTGCCGTGGTGGCCCACGCCGAGGGGCCTCTCCGGGGGCGAATAGCCCGAGTCGAGGACCTGGTCGTAGAGATCGCCGTCGAGCGCGTTCTCCAGGTCCAGGTCACCAGGGTTGTCCCGGCGATCGGACCGGGCAGGCTGGTAGACCTCGTCACCCATCAGGTCATCGGACATAGTGAGCCAGCCTCCTCCCGCACGGTTCCGCGGCGACGGCCTACCTCCACTCTCTCCTGTACGGCGGTCTCGCGCTCTCCGGAGGGAGCGGAAACCGGACGCCGTGGCCGGCGTCCGGGTCCGGGATCCGGGGTCGGCCGTGGCCTCCCCAGGCATGTCATTGCAGCTCCGGGGGCAGGCCGGCCGGTCGCCGGGCACTGTCCGGAAACAGGTGGCGGCGGGGGCGGCGCCGTACACCCGGAAGCTCCGGCCGCCCGCCGGGGTCCGTGCGCCCATCCGGCGTAGTGCCCCGGGTCCCGGGCGCGGCACCCCGGGTCAGGTGACGGCGGGGCCGGTGCTGCTGTTGAGCCAGGACCATTCGGACCAGGTGCTGAAGCCCGTCTGCCACCGGTGATGGACCCCGGCGCGGCTGGTGCCGAACACTTCGATGCGGCCGTCGGCGTTGGTGGCGGCGGTGATCTCGGTTCCGCCGACGCCGAAGCCGGTCCAGTCCCCGTACGCGGCGTTGGCTCCCGTCTGCCACATGTGCATGGCGACGTCGCCGTTGATGGCGAACACCTCGACCCGCCCGTCGGGGGTCCGGTCACTGGTCAGCATGGAGCCCGCGGGACCTCGGGTGGGCTCCCACCCCGACCAGCTGGTGGGGTTCGTCTGATACCGGTGGAAGACGCCTTCCGGGCCGGAGGCGAACACCTCCAGGCGTCCGTCGGCGTTGTGGTCGACCGTCAGGTCGTGCCCGCCGACGCCGAAGTCCTCCCATGACGACCAGCCGCCGTTGACGGCCGTCTGGTACTGGTGCTGGAACACCTTGTCGTTGAGCGCGAAGACCTCAAGACGGCCGTCGGGTGACTTCTCCATCCCCAGCCTGCCGGCCGCAGGGCCGCCGCCCGTGGGCTCCCAGCCCGACCAGCCGCTGTTGGGGGCGGTCTGGTACCGGTGGAAGACGCCTTCCGGGCCGGAGGCGAACACTTCCAGGCGGCCGTCGCCGTTGGCACCCGCGGCGACGTAGCGCCCGCCGGTGCCGAAGCCCTCCCAGCCCGACCAGCCGCCGGAGGGGGACGTCTGGTAGCGGTGCTGGAAGACGTCGCCGCTGAGCGCGAGCAGTTCCAGGCGGCCGTCGGCGTTGGGCGCGATCGCGAGTTCCGCACCCTTCGGCCCGCCCAGCGGCTCCCACTCCGACCAGGCGCCGTTCACCTGGGACTGCCAGGCGTGGTGCACGCCGTCGGCCCCGGCCGCGAACACCTCCAGGCGTCCGTCGGCCGACCGTGCCGAGACCACCCGGCCCGACTCCACCGGGTACACCAGCGGCTTGGGCCGGGGGCCGGTGCCCGGGGTGCACGGCAGCCCCACGCCGCGCTCCGCGAGGTAGGGCTCCGGGTCGATGCCGCGCTTGTCGGTGGACGTGTCGACCCGCACCCGCAGGTGGAGGTGAGGGCCGCTGGACTGGCCCTCGCTGCCGACGAGCGCGATGAGCTGCCCGGCCGTCACCCGGTCGCCGACGGCGACCTCCCGCCGGTACATGTGGCCGTACTCGGTCACCGTTCCGTCGGGGTGCAGGATGCGGATCCACTGGCCGTAGCCCTGGGCGGGGCCGGAGTTGATGACCTCGCCGTCGCCGACGGCGTAGATCGGGGCGCCGTAGTCGTTGGCGATGTCGATGCCGTCGTGGCTGTCGCTGTAGTGCTGGAACACGAAGCCGGCGGTCGGGCACGCGGCGGCGAAGCCGGCGACTTGGGCGGTTTGGGCGGCGTGGGCAGTGGCCGGGGACGCCGTCACCAGTGACGGCAGGACGGCGGCCGCCGCCGCGAGAACGAAGCGCAGCGCGCGCCGGGAACGATCGTGGAGACAGTGAAGACCGTGAGGCACCTGGTGTTCCTCCCTCCTCGGGAGTGGTCATGTCGGACGGGACCGCAGACGGTAGCCACGGCAGCCCGATGAGGGCATCCGGAACGCTACGGACTGACAAGCGGGGCCGGCGGACCGTCCGGGAGACGGGGGAGACGCGGGAGGCGCACCCCGTCCCCGCCGCGCTAACGTTCGACGTGCGTGAGGACCGATGATGCGGCCGTCAGGCGCCGGGGTGAGGAGGGGGAAATGAGCGGGGTAGTGATCTATCTTCCGCAGGGGGCGGCGGGGGCCGGAGGGGAGCCGCGCGGAGACGCGGTGACGTTGCGGCTCGGCCCGGGGGAGGTGGCGCGCTTCGGGCGGGGCTCCGCGACGTCCCCGGTCGAGCTCCGCCTCGACGACGAGGCGATATCCCGGCTGGCGGGCGAGATCCGGGTGACGGACGACCACTGGCAGCTGAGCAACCTCAGTACGACCCAGAGCTACCTGGTGGAGAACCCGGAGGGCGCGGGCGAGTACCTGAGGGTGCCGCCACGGCGGGCGGGAGCGCCCATCCCGTTCGAGTTCTCGCGAGTCGTGCTGCCCACCCGCCGCAACACCACGGTCGCCTTCCAGGTGTTCGCGCCCGACCACGTCTACCTGGACCCGGACGGCCTCGGCGACCAGTGGGGGAGCCGCACCGTCACGGCGTACTCCCTGGACGAGACGGCCCTCTACTTCCTGGTCCTGGTCGCGCTCTGCGAACCGCGGCTGCGTGACGAGTCCCCGGTCGCGGTGCCCACCACCCCCGAGATCGTCGAGCGGCTCAAGAGCCACCCCGCCTGCGGCCGGCTGACGGCCCGCGCGGTCAGCTCGCACATCGACTACCTGGCCGACGAGAAGATGCGGATCAGCACCCCCACCGACTACGGGCCCCGCAGGGAAGCCCGCCGCAACGGCAAGCGGGAGACCATCGTCGGACTCGTGCTGCGGTTCGGGCTCGTACGGGAGGAGCACCTCGCGCTGCTGCCGCCCCGGCCCGGAACGGGCGCACACGAGCGGGAGACGGTGCGATGAGACGTGGCGGACCCGGACGGCCCGAAGGGGGATGTCGTGCATGGCGTGGCCGGCACATCGGGACCGGGAGATGACCGTACGGAACTGCTCCCGCGCGGCTACCGCATCGGCGACTGGGAGGTCACCGAGCCGATAGGGGCCGGTGGCTGGGCAACCGTCTACGCGGGACGGTTCGCCGGTGACGGGGCGGCGGACGGCCGCGGGGCAGGGGAGCCGGGGCGCGGCGCCGTAGCGCTCAAGGTCCTGCCGACCGCCGGGCTGGCCCCGCGCCAGGCCCGCAAGGCGGCGGAAACCGCGCGGCGCGAGGTCGAGTTCGGCCGCCGCTCCTCCCACCCGCGGCTGATCCGCCTGCTGGCGTCCGTCGTGCTCGGCGAACCGGACCTTCCGGTCCTCGACGGTGCCGTCGTGCTGGTCATGGAGCGGGCCGAGCGCAGCCTGCGGGATCTGCTCGACGCCGAGGCGACCGACGGCGGTGTGACTGACGCCGGCGTGACCGAAGCCGAGGGCGCCCGGCTGCTCGCCGAGATCTGCGAGGGCCTGGCCCACCTGCACCGCAGCGGCTGGGTGCACGGGGACCTCAAGCCGGACAACATCCTGCTGATGGCGGACGGTTCGGTGAAGCTCTCGGACTTCGGGCTCGCCACGGAACTGACCGGCACCCGCGGCACCCACGGGTACGCGCCCCCGATGGGCACCTTCGACTACCTCCCGCCCGAGCGCTGGAAGGCCCCGCTCGGCGAGTACGGAGTGGAGGTCCGGCCGAGCGCCGACATCTGGGCCCTGGGCATCATGATCCACGAGGTGTTCGCCTCCGGCGCCCCGCCGTTCCCCGGCGCCACGCCCATGGCCCGCGCCGCCGCGACGCAGGAGTACGCCGAGGGGCGCGCACCGCTCCGCCTGGACAGTGCGGTCCCGCCGTTCTGGCGCGCGCTGGCCGCCGACTGCCTGGCCCCGACCCACGCCGCACGTGCCGCGCACACCGCCGAGAGCCTCCTGGCGCGCATCGCCACCGACCGGCAGGCCACGGAAGCCGAGCCCACGGTGGGGGCGGGCGGGGATCCGGCGTTACGCGGGCGAAGGCCCTGGAGGGTGAGTCGGCGGACGAGCCGGCCATCGCGTCGGCCAACACGCAGGGGCCGAAGAACGCGCGTTGCACTCGCGGCCGTTGCGGTGTGCACGGTGGGTGCGGCGATCTGGCCGTACGCCGTACGCGGCGGCGCATCCGGCTCGCACGGCGCGGCCAGAGCATCAGGCACGCCCGGCGCCACCGCCGCCGAAGCCACTGGCCGGATCCGGGTGTTCAACGCCGAGAAGAGCTGCCGGGACCGTACGGACCGGGACCCGCAGTGCAGTCTCGGCCTGGCGATCGACCCCACCCGGCCCTACACCATCGACAACGTCGTACCGACGCGCGTGTGGCACGGCGATGAGCTCGCCGTGGACTGCCTCCTCCCCCAGGGGATCCCCATCATCGACGAGGCGGACACGCTGTCCGCCGTCTGGTACCGCGTACGTCTCCCGCGGGGTGCCACGCGGCCCACCGCCTGGCTGCCCGCCGTGCGCTCGAAGGACCATCCATCGGTCCCCGAATGCCCGCGCCCCGCACCCGTCACCGCACCCGCATCCGCACCCGCACCCGCACGGCGATGAGACTCCGGGGCCGGGCCGTCACACCCGGAGTCCATCGCGAACCGCCGCGCGTGTCACTCCGGATCGTTCCGGATGGCTCGCTCAGCGCTCCCGTGGTGAGCACCGGCCCGGCAACGCGGGTCAGGACTCGGCGACCGCTTGCAGGGGGCTGAGCGCGGCGGCCCGGCGGGCGGGGAGCGCCGCCGCGGCGGCGCCGACGGCGAGCGAGAGGACGACGACGAGGGCGAGCGTGCCCCAGGGGAGGGCGAACGCGTACTGAGGCACGGCCCCGTTGGCGAGCCCGCTGATCTTCCACGCTCCGAACAGGCCGGCGGCGAGCCCCAGCAGCGTGCCGTACGCGGCGACGGTGAGGGATTCGAGGCGGATCATCCGCCGGATGCCCGTACGGTCCATGCCGATCGCCCGCAGGACCCCGATCTCCCGGGTGCGTTCGGAGACCGACATGGCGAGCGTGTTGACCATGCCGAGCGCGGAGATGATCACGCCGATGGCGAGCAGCCCGAAGACCATGGTGATCAGATCGCCCGCGACTCCGGCCTGCTCCTGGACGAGCTGGGCCCGGTTCTGGACCTTCAGCAGGGGGCTGTTGTCGACGGCGCCGCGCAGCTGCTTCTCCAGGTTCCGGGAGGCGGCCGTGCCGTGGTGTTCAGTGGCCACGAGGATGCGCTGGAGGGAGTTGCGCAGGTAGCTGTGCTGCTGGACGTCGCCGCGGTCGGCGAGGACGTCCTGGGCGGTGGGGTTGTCCTCGTAGACCCCGACGACGGTGTAGGACCGCTCGCGGTCGCCTCGGCCGGGGCCGCCCTGACCGGGGCCGATGCTCGCCTTGATCAGTCCGCCGGTGCTGACCCGGTTGTCGCGGGCGAAGCTGCTGGAGACGGCGATCCGGCCCGGTCCGAGGTCCTCGGCCGAGCCGCTGGTGAAGCGGAGCTTCATGACGGCCCCCACGGTCTTCGGGTCGACACCGGAGACCGGCCGGGCGGAGGCGCCGGCGGTCATGGTGGAGTCCGCGACGGCGGACGCGGTCGCGACCCCCGGCACGGCGGCGACCCGCCGGACGGCGGCCGCGTCGATGGCGGTGGTGGTGTTACGGGTGCTGATGACGTAGTCGGCGCTCAGGCCGGCGGCGGCCTGGGAGTCCAGGGCCCGGCTGGAGGAGTGGTCGATGACGGCGAGTCCGGAGACCAGCGCGGTGCTGATCATCAGGGCGGCGGCGGTGGCGGCCGTGCGGCGGGGATCCCGTAGGGCGTTGTCCTTCGCGAGGCCGCCCGCGACGCCGCCGAGCCGGGCGGTGAGCCGGCCGAGGAGCCGGATCACCGGGCCCGCCAGCAGCGGGGCCAGCACGATCAGACCGGTCACGAGGACGCCGCAGCCGAGCATGGCTGTTTGGAGGTTCTCGTCCGAGGCGTCCTTCGCGCCGCTCAGGGAGATCAGCAGGCCGCCGCCGGCGAGGAGCATGACCGCGCCGGCCGCGCCGCGGATCCGGGACACCGTCGTGGAGGGCGGCTGCTCGGCGGTGCGCATCGCCTCGACGGGCGCGATCCTGGCCGCGCGGCGCGAGGGCAGCCACGCGGCGAGGACCGTAACGCCGACACCGACCGCGAGGGAGGCGAGAACCGGGGCCGGGCCGATCACCAGCGGGCCCCGGGGCAGCAGATCGTCCGCGGTGCCGAGCAGGCCGGGCAGGGCAGTGGCCACACCGAGCCCGAGGACAAATCCGGTTGCGGAGGCGACGAGGCCGACCAGGGCCGCCTCGGCGAGCACCGAGCCGACCACCTGGCGGCGGGTGGCGCCGATCGCGCGGAGCAGCGCGATCTCGCGGGAGCGCCGCGTGATGAGCATGGTGAAGGTGTTGATGATGAGGAACGAGCCGATGAAGAGCGACACCACGGCGAAGACCATGGGCAGCCGGGCGTAACTGCTGGTCTTTGTGTCGATGAAGACCGACTGCCGGGCGGCCTTCGCGGTCGCGGTGGTCACCTCGGCGCGGTCGGCCGGCAGCAGCGCGCTGATGCGCCGGGCGAGTTCGATCCGGTCGGTGCCGGGCGCGGCGGAGACGTCGATCCCGGTGTAGTGGCCCGGCGTGGCGAACAGCTTCTGCGCGGTGGCCTTGCCGAACACGGCGAGGGTGCCGCCGGAGGTGACCCGGGTGTCGTCGGACGAGACGATGCCGACCAGCCGCATGTGGAGGACCGGGCCGTCGGTGGCCAGGGTGACCGTGTCACCCAGGGAGTACGAACCGGCCGCGGCAGTGCCGCGGTCCAGGGCCACCTCGCCGTCCGTGCGCGGGGCGCGGCCGGCCGTCAGCGGGTAGCGGCGGTCCTTGCCGTCGGGGCCGGGGACGTAGGCGGCGGCCAGCTTGCCCATGGCGTTGCCCGCGCGCATGGGGGAGCCGTCCTTGGCGGCCAGGGTGGCCGAGCCGTCGGCCGTCGGACGGGCAGCGGTGACACCGGGAACGGCGGCCAGCTCGGCGACGAGCGCGTCGTCGAGGACGGTGGTGCGCTCGCCGGCGGGGGCGCCCGGGGGGTATTTCGGGTCCACGGTGACCGCGATGCCGGCGTAGTTCTTCGCCATGGAGGCGCGGTAGGCGGCGGTGGTGGAGTCGGCGAAGACGAGCGAGCCGGAGATGAACGCGACCCCGAGGCTGACCGCGAGGACGGTCATGATCAGACGGGCCTTGTGCGCGAGGACGTTGCGCAGGGCTGTTCGCAGCATGGCGGCTTTCGGAGAGTGTGAGTACGGCGGAGGGCGGAGGGGGCCGGGGAACGCGTTCAGGAAGTGCGGCTACGGGCCGCGGGGCCCTGCGCGGTACGGCCCTGGGCTTCGAACGCGAGCATCCGGTCGAGGACGGCGCCGGAGGTCGGCTCGTGCAGTTCGTCGACCAGGCGGCCGTCGGCGAGGAACACCACGCGATCGGCGTGGGCGGCGGCCACGGGGTCGTGAGTGACCATCACCACCGTCTGCCCCAGTTCCCGCACCGAGTCGCGCAGGAACCCGAGCACCTCGGCGCCGGAGCGGGAGTCGAGGTTGCCGGTCGGCTCGTCGGCGAACACGATCTCCGGGCGGGAGACCAGGGCGCGGGCCACGGCGACGCGCTGCTGCTGACCGCCGGAGAGCTGGGAGGGGCGGTGCGCGAGCCGGCCCGCGAGGCCGACGGTGGAGACGACGGTGTCCAGCCACGCGGCGTCGGGCTGCCGGCCGGCCAGCCGCAGGGGCAGGGTGATGTTCTCCAGCGCGGTGAGGGTCGGCAGCAGGTTGAAGCCCTGGAAGACGAACCCGACCTTCTCCCGCCGCAACCGGGTGAGCTGCCGGTCGTTGAGGGCGGACAGCTCGACGCCGCCGATCCGGGCCGACCCCGAGGACACCGGGTCCAGGCCCGCCATGCAGTGCATCAGCGTGGACTTGCCGGAACCGGACGGGCCCATGACGGCCGTGAACCTGCCCCGCGCGAACTCCACGGACACCGCGTCCAGCGCGGTGACCCGCGTCTCGCCCCTTCCGTACGTCTTGGTCAGGCCGGATGCGCGGGCGGCCGGCTCCACGAGGGGTGCGCTGGAGGAAGGGAACGTCTGTGACATGGATACTCCGCCTGGCGTGCGACGGCTCGCGAGGAGTTCCGCGAGCCGGGGGACGTATCCATCCTCACGGCCCTGAACTGCGAAAACATCGCTCTGGAGGCGGGAGTTGACCTCTGCCGAAAGGGCAGTGGTGCCTGATTCCTCTCTACCGAAGGGCAGAGAGGACGGCCGGGGAGCTCCGCCTACGGGGAGAGGCGGCAGTGGCCGTTTCGTCAGGAGGCCAGGCCGGTCCGGTGGGCGAGCAGCGCGGCCTGGACGCGGCTCGTCGAACCGGTCTTGTCCAGGATCGCGCCCACGTGCGTCTTCACCGTGCCGATCCCGATGCCGAGCCGCGCGGCGATGTCCTGGTTCGACAGCCCCTCGCCGAGCATCGCCAGGACCTCCCGCTCCCGGCCGGTGAGCCGGGCGATCCGCTCGTCCGCACGCCCGCCGTCGGCGTCCTGCGCGCCACCGGCGCGCAGCATCCGGGAGATCACCGCCCCCGTCACGCCCGGGGAGAGCACGGCGTCCCCGGCGGCGGCCGCCCGTACCGCGCTGATCAGCTCCTGCGGGCCCTCGTCCTTCAGTAAGAACCCGGCGGCGCCCGCCCGCAGCGCCCGGACGACATTGTCGTCGTCGCCGAAGGTCGTCAGCATCACCACGCGCGGCGCGGGGTCGAGGGCGAGCAGCGGAGCGATCGCGGCCAGCCCGTCGCACACCGGCATCCGGATGTCCAGCAGCACCACGTCGGGGCGGTGCGCGGCGGCCGACTCGACGGCCTGCCGCCCGTCCGGGGCCTCGGCGACGACCTCGATGCCGTCGGCGTGCCGGAGGATCAGGCGTACTCCGTGCCGGATCATCGTCTCGTCGTCGGCGAGCAGGACGCGGATGGCCCGGGCGGGCTCGGTCACGGGGTCTCCCAGGGTGCGGCGTCCCGGACCGACGGGACGGTGAAACGGTCGATGGCGATGAGGCGCTGTGAGGCGTCGAAGCAGTAGCGGGCGACGATCAGGCCGCCGGGGCGGGGCTCGGTGGCGCCGTTGAACGGGTAGACGCAGCCGGCCGTGCCGGCGGGGCGCGGCGGTTCGTGGCCGGTGGCCGCGGCCCGGACGGCCTTGTTGTCCGAGACGCCCGTTGCCGCCACGTCGGCGTAGGTCATGCCGACCCGGGGCAGCGGGCTCGGCCCGGCGTTCTTGTGCGGCGCGGTGGCGTACACGAAGGCGGTCCCGAGGACCATCAGCACGCTCAGCGCCGCCAGCCCGAGGGCGAGGGTCAGCACCTGGGCGGTCCGGCGTTCGGGCGGGGTGCCTGCGTCGTGGCTCGCGTCGTGACCTGTCACGTCGCCGGCCGTGTGCGCGCGGGCCGGCGCGCGGGCCGGGGTGTCGCCGGGCTCGGCCGGCACGACCGCGTCCACCTGGAAGCCGCCGGACGGCAGGGGAGCGGCGTCGAACGTCCCGCCCAGCAGCTCCACCCGCTCCCGGAGTCCGGTGAGACCGCGGCCGGTGCCCACGCTTCCGGCGGAGGCCGGGGGCGCGGGCGGGGCGCCGTTGCGGACGGTGACCCGTACCGTCTCGTCGCCGTGCACCACCGTCACGGTGACGTGCGCCGCGCTCGCGTACCGGTGCACGTTGGTCAGGGACTCCCGTACCACCCGGTGCACTGCCCGGCGCACCCGCGCCGTACGGGCGTCGAGGTCCGGCCCCGTCCAGTCCAGCCGTACGGCGATCCCGCCGTTCCGGGACTCCGCCACGAGCGACTCGATGTCGGCGCGCGTACCGGTGGCGTCGGTGAGCGCCTCCGGCCCGGTGTCCCGGCCCAGCGGCCCGAGCACCCCGACGGCCTGCCGCAGCTCGCGCATCGCGTCCCGGGTGGTCCGCCGCACCAGCACGGCTTCCTCGCGCAGCTCGGGGTCGGCCCGCTCCAGGGCCAGCTCCAGCCCGCCGGCGTGCAGCGAGATGAGGCTGAGCCGGTGCCCCACCAGATCGTGCATCTCGGCGGCGATGCGGGACCGCTCGTGGGTACGGGCCTCGCTGTCGGCGGAGCGGCGGGCCCGCTCCGCCGCGTCCCCGCGCTCACGCAGCGCCTGCACCAGCCGCCGCTGCTGCCCGTACGACGTGCCGACCAGACCGGGCACGAGCACGGCGGCCGGCGTGAGGATCAGACCGAGCGCCAGGCCGTACTCCACCGGCCCCGGACCGGACCAGGGCGCCGACACCGTCGCACACACCACGACCACAGCGGCCGCCGCGACCAGCAACCGGCCGCGCCGCCGCGCCCGGACCGTCCGCCGCGCCACCGCGAACGCGGTCGCCGCCGTGACCGGCCCGACGCACGGCGCCGCACCCGTCAGCGCGGCGAGGACGAGGAGCACGGCCACGGGGAAGCGGCGACGCAGCGGAAAGAGCCCGGCACCGACGGCCAGCGCCGTCACCTGCACATACGGGTGAGCCGGAAACCCGAGCCCCGCGACAGCCCCCCACACCACCAGCCCCGCGGACACCACCCCGCCCGTCTCCACCACCGCGCGCAAGCGACCGCGGTCGGGAAGGGAACGGAACAGACGAGTGAGTGCCACGCTGACCAGTATCAATGCCCCCATCCGCGACAACGTGCACCTCACGACCGATCTCCGCCTCTGCCGAAAGACAGAGAGAGGCGGCTTCAGTTTCAGCCGTAGGGCTTTGCTCCCTGGAGCGGTTGCCTGCTGTGCGATGCGCGGGCTCGTTTACGGCGCGCCCTGACGGGCCAGGCTGCGGACCATCCGGATCAGAGAAGCACGCTCCGCCTCGGGGTCGGACGGCCTGTCGAAGATCATGCGGACGGCCTGGGGGACCGTGAACCACCAGGCGGCCAGGGCCAGCACGGCATAGAAGAGCTCCTCGGGCCGCAGGCCGCCGTCCAGTGCCCCGGCGCGCTGGGTCTGTGCGAGGGCCGCGACGCGCGAGCCGTACGTGGCGGTGCGCTCCGGTTCCTTGAGTGCGGGGCCGCCCCGGTCGAGGAGGCCCTCCCAGTGCAGCAGGCGGATGAACTGGGGCCGGGACCGGTGGTAGTCGTACAGCAGACCCGCGTAGTGGCCGAGGTCCTCGGCCTGCTCGGCGGTGAGCGGGATGGTCGTGGCGATGCGCTCCAGCTCCGTCTCCATCACCTGCCCGAAGAGCTGCCGCTTGTTGCCGAAGTACTGGTAGATCCGCTCCTTGTTCACGCCGGCGCGAGTGCCGATGCGTTCGATGCGAGCACCGTCGAAGCCGTGCTCGGCGAATTCGTCGACGGCGGCGTCGAGCAGGGCTTGTCGGGTGCGTGCGGTGTCCCAGGCCATGCCCCGATCATATGCGACTCCAACCAACCGTTTGGAGATTGCTTGAAACTTCAGCTAATCTCCAAACGGTTGGTTGGAATTTGATCGCCAAGGAGTCCGTACGCATGTCTGAGCACACCCCTGCCGTCCCCCAGGCCGGTCCGCCGCCCCGGCACCACATGGCACTGATGATCTGGATGTCGGTCTTCCCGACGCTCACCGTGCTGGAGCTGCTGTTCCACGAATGGCTCCAGCGCCTCCCGCTCGTCCTCCAAACCCTCGTCCTCAGCGCGTGCGTAGTCCTCACCGTGGTCTATGTCCTGATGCCGCGACTGCAACATCTGCGGCTCCGGCTGCTCACGCGCGGCACCCGCTGACACTCACCGCGTCACTGAGCCGGACCACTCACGCTTCTTCTCCGGCGTAACACGGACGGCGGCCGACGTACACCACGGTGTACGTCGGCCGCCGTCCGGGAGCCTCTCCGGCTTATGCCGTGAGCGTGTGTTTTCGTTCAGACGATGTCAGGGAGTCGTCAGGGAGTCGTGAGGACGACGAGTTGCCGGGTCGCCCGGGTCATGGCGACGTAGCGGTCGACCGCTCCCTCGATGCCCTCGCCGAAGTTCTCCGGGTCGACGAGGACGACCAGGTCGAACTCGAGGCCCTTCGACAGCTCCGGGGTCAGGGACCGGACGCGGGGCGTCTCGCGGAAGGCGGGGTCGCCGATGACGCAGGCGGTCCCGTCCGGCTGCGAGGCGAGCCAGGTGTCGAGGATCGTGCTCAGATCCGCAGTGGATCCGTGCACGACGGGGATGCCGCTGCTGCGGATGGACGTCGGCACGTTGGCGTCCGGGAGCGCGGCGCGGATGACCGGCTCGGCTTGCGCCATGACCTCTTCCGGCGTCCGGTAGTTGATGGCCAGGGAGGCCAGGTTGATCCGGTCGAGCCCGATCCGCTCCAGCCGCTCCTGCCACGACTCCGTGAACCCGTGCCTGGCCTGGGCGCGGTCCCCGACGATGGTGAAGCTCCGGGACGGGCAGCGGAGCAGCAGCATCTGCCACTCCGCGTCGGTCAGCTCCTGGGCCTCGTCCACGACGACGTGCGCGAACGGGCCGGCGAGCAGGTCCGGTTCGGGGGTGGGCAGGGCGCTCTCGTCGACCAGGGCGGTCCGCAGGTCCTGTCCGTGCAGCATCGTCACGGCGCCCTCACCGTCGGGATCGGCGTCGAGGATGTTGTCGATGACGCCGGCCATGCGCTCGCGTTCGGCAGCGACGGTGGCCTTGTGCCGGCGCTTGCGCCGCGACGCCTCCGGGTCGCCGAGCCGCTGCCGTGCCGCGTCCAGGAACGGCAGGTCGGATATCGTCCAGGCCCGGGCATCCGCGCGCTGGAGCTTCCGCACGTCCTCGGGGGCGAGCCAGGGAGCGCACAGCCGCAGGTAGGCGGGCACGGTCCACAGGTCTCCCACGATGTCCGCCGCTTCGAGCAGCGGCCACGCGCGGTTGAAGGCGGTGAGCAGTTCCCTGTTCCGCCGCAGCGACTTGCCGAGCTGGTCGGGCGAGACGTCGCCCTCGTGCTCGGCCTCGTGCTTGTCCACCAGGATCTCGAGCAGTTCCTCCCAGACCTGCTCGCGCGCGTCGTTGTGCGGAGTGCCGGGTTCCGCCGCGTCGAACGCCGCGGCCCAGTCGTCGGCGGTCAGCCGGATGTCGGACCAGTGGGTCGTGACCGTCATCCCCTCGGCCGGCGGCTCCTCGTAGAACCTGACGGCCTTCTCGATCGCGTTCACCAGCTCCGCGGACGACTTCAGGAGGGCCACGTCCGGGTCGGCCTCGACCCCTGCCGCGGCTCCCTCGGCGACGAGGTCCCGCAGGATGCAGGTCTGCACGCCCTCCTCGCCGAGGCTGGGGAGGACGTCGGCGACGTAGGCGAGGTAGGGCCGGTGCGGGCCGACGAACAGCACGCCGCCCCGGCGGTGACCGAGGCGCGGGTCGGAGTAGAGGAGGTAGGCGGAGCGGTGCAGGGCGACGACGGTCTTCCCCGTACCCGGGCCGCCGTCGACGACGAGGGCGCCACGGGACCCCGCCCGGATGATGGCGTCCTGGTCGGCCTGGATGGTGCCGAGCACGTCGCGCATGCGAGGCGACCGGCTGCTGCCCAGGCTGGCGATGAACGCGGACTGGTCGTCGAGCGCCGCGTGCCCGGCGAACCCCTCCGAGGCGAACACCTCGTCCCAGTAGTCGCTGATCCGGCCTCGCGTCCAGCGGTACCTGCGGCGGCTCGCCAGGCCCATGGGGTTGGCGTGGGTGGCGCCGAAGAACGGCTCGGCCGCCGGGGAGCGCCAGTCGAGCAGCAGCCGGCGACCCGTGCTGTCCGTAAGGCCGAGCCGTCCCACGTACACCGGCTCGGAGCTGTCCGCGCCGACCATGTGCCCGAGGCACAGGTCCAGGCCGAAACGGCGCAGGGTGCGCAGGCGGGCGGTCAGCCGGTGGATCTCTATGTCCCGGTCCATCGCTTCCCGGCCCGCGCCGCCGGGCGCCCTGCGCAGGGCGTCGAGGTGGTCGGACAGCTCCGCGATCGCCTGCTCAAGGCTCTCCGCGATGGCGGTGAAGTGCTGCTCGTCGCCGGCGATCAGCGCCGGGTCGGCCTTGGGGGAAAGGCGGTCGGGAAGGTCAAAAACGCTGGTGGTGGTCAGCGGGTGCACGGCATCGGCTCCGATCTGATGTCGCTCGCGACCATGTGAGCGCGCAGCGAGAAGCGTCCGGACCGGCAGCGGGCGGCGCACGGGGTGGCCACGTCGGACGGAACAAATCTCCGTCCGACGTGGACCCCGTGGCCGGCCGCTGCCGGTACAGGTCGCCAGGGTGATTGTGCAGGTTTTCGCGTTACGGGTCGGGTTCAGGGTCGTTCCGGGTCGCGTTCCGGCTCGGTGACCCTGTTCGGTTCACGCTGTCAGGGGCGCCTGTCCCCGGCCGGCCGTCCGGGGACGACTGATCGCGTCGAGCAGCAGCTTCGCGGCCACCGCCGCTCCGTCGGTGCGGATCGCGTCGGCCACGACGGCCGCTCGTGCGCGGGTCCCGCGGGCCAGGGCCGTCCCGAGCGCGGCCGACAAGGACTCGAAGGTCGGAGCCGGACCGTCGTGCGCCGCGCCGACGCCCAGCTCGGCGACCCGCCCGGCCCAGTACGGCTGGTCCGTCGCCTGGGGCACCACGACCTGCGGCGCGCCCGCCCGCGCGGCCGCCATCGTGGTGCCCGCGCCGCCGTGATGCACGACGGCGGCCACCTTGCCGAACAGCGCCCGGTGGCTGACCTCGCCGACGAGGAAACAGTCGTCCTGGTCGTCGATCAGGTCCAGGTCGGCCCAGCCGCGGGCCACGACCGCGCGGCGGCCCTGCGCCCGGACCGCCTCGACGGCCACCTGCGCGACGTCCGCCGACGCGTGCATCGGCATGCTGCCGAAGCCCACGTACACCGGGGGCGTACCGGCGTCCAGGAACGCCACCAGCTCGTCCGGCAGCGGGCGCTCGTCGGGCAGGATCCACGCGCCGGTCTGGACGACATCGAGGCCCGGCGTCTCCCGCCACGGGTCCAGGACCGGGTCCGTCGCCAGCCACGGCCGGCCGCCGACGACGTAGTCGCGCACGTCGTCCACCGGCGGCAGGCCGTGCGCGACCCGGTTGGTGTTGAGCGCCTCGCCGAACAGCGCGTTGATGCTCCGGGCGTCCAGGTCCCACAGCACGCGGTTGTCGGTCACCTCCGGCGGGAACGGCCGGCCCGGATACGCCAGCGGCGCGCGGTGCGGCGACGGCAGGGTGAGCTGCTGGAACGTTACGGACACGGAGGCGATGCCCAGCTTCTCGGCCACCGACAGCGCGCCGGCCGCGGCCGGCACCATTCCGGTCGCCACCACCGCGTCACACCCCTCGGCCGCCTCGGTGATCACCTCGAACTGGGCGGCGATCAACGCCGCCGCGCGCTGCGGCAGGGATGACGGCGCCGGCGCCGCCTTCGTCAGCTTGCGCGCCGACGGACCGACCGGCACCAGCGGCACGCCCACATCGGCCAACCGCTGCGCGAAGGCCTCGTCCGGCGGCGCGCACACCCGCACCTCCGCGCCGAGTGCCCGCAACTGCACCGCGAGAGCCACCAGCGGTTCGACGTCCCCACGCGACCCATACGTCGACAACAACACGCGCACTTTGTGACTCCCCGTTTCCGCAGGTTCCGGCCCTAGGCTTCCGCCCTGGGCGTGCCTAGGCGTGAGATTCTGCGGCACGAGGGGGGCCTTGCCGCAAGGCCCCTAGTGCGCTATAAGTTAAGAGTGGCAAGGAGTGGGTAATCTCCTTGCCTTTGTTTTTTGTCTCGGCGAGGCCGTTCGGACCTGGGTCTCCCGCCAATCACCGGGCCGACCATACGGTCTATCGATATGAGACATCGCATCGCAGTGGTCGGGAGCGGCCCTGCCGGCCTTACCTTCGCCCGCGTCCTGCACCGTCACGACTACCCCGTCGCCGTCCTCGAACGCGATCCCGCCCCCGACGCCCGCCCCCCGGGCGGCACGCTGGACCTGCATGAAGGGATGGGCCAGCTCGCGCTGGACAAGGCGGGACTGCTGGCGGAGTTCCGGGCGCTGTCCCGTCCCGAGGGGCAGGCCATGCGCATCCTGGACACGGACGGGACCGTCCTGCGCGACTGGCAACCCCGTCCGGACGACCGGGCCAATCCTGAGATCGACCGCGGGCAACTCCGTGACCTGCTGCTCGGCCCTCTCGACGTCCAGTGGGGCCGGGGCGTGACGCGGGTGGTGCCGGGGACCCGGGACGGTGTGCTGGTCCATTTCGCGGACGGGCGACAGGAGACGTTCGACCTCGTGGTCGGCGCGGACGGCGCCTGGTCCCGGGTCCGCCCGGCAGTCTCGCCGGTGGTGCCGCACTACAGCGGCGTCACCTCGATCGAGACCTCCCTCGACGACGTCGACACCCGCCACCCCGACCTCGCCCGGCTGATCGGCGACGGTTCCCTGGCCGTGTACGGCGTGAACCGAAGCCTCGTCGCCCAGCGCAACAGCGGCGGCCACGTGAAGGTGTACGCCAAATTCCGCGCCCCGCTGGACTGGCACACGCACCTGGACCTGGCCGACGCCGAGGCCGTGCGATCGAGTCTGCCGACCCTGTTCGACGGCTGGGCCGCTCCCGTCCTCGACCTCCTCCGCAACGGCACCGCTTTCGTCCACCGCCCCTTCCACGTCCTGCCCGTGTCCCATGCCTGGGCCCACGTCCCCGGGGTGACGCTCCTGGGCGACGCCGCCCATCTGATGCCCCCGCTGGGGGTGGGCGCGAACCTCGCGATGCTGGAAGGCGCCGAACTCGCCGAGTCCATCGCCACCGGCCCCGGAGATCCGGACGGAGCCGTCCGCGCCTTCGAGGAACAGATGTGGGCGCGGGCCGGCAAGTGGGCGAAGATCACGGCGGCCGGTCTGGAACGCCTTGTGAGCCCGGATCCCGCCGAAGCCCTCGCCCTCTTCGACCAAGTCCAGCCGTCCTGACCGCCGAGCGCGAGCGCGGATACCGGTGCCCGGCCCGGCGAGGAGGGATAATCAGGGGATGGAGTCTCCCGTTCCCGTTACGCTTCCCGGTCCGGATTGGCCCGAGGGGCCGGACCTGCATCCGGTCTCCGACGTGGTGGATTACCTCACGGGGGAGTGGACCGTCGAGCGCACCCTCGTCGATCTGGGTGCCGGGCGCAGCGGGTCGTTCCGCGGCACGGCGGTGTTCGGGGCGGCCGGCGACGGCCGGGTGTCGCATACGGAGGAGGGCGAGCTGCGCTGGGACGGCGGCACGCCGGGCCGAGCGGGCCGCACGCTCGTGCTGCTCCCCGGGGCGGACGGCACCTGCGAGGTCATGTTCGCCGACGGCCGCTTCTTCCACGACCTCGACCTGCGTACCGGCGGGTGGGCTGTCTGCCACCCCTGCGCGGCAGACCGCTACGAGGGAGCCTTCGCGGTCGTCTCCCGCGATGAGTGGCAGGTCCGCTGGCGCACGACCGGCCCGGCCAAGGACCACCTGCAACGCACGGTCTACCGGCGCGGGCCTGCCGCCGGGGCGTAAGCGGGCCCCGCTGCCTATCGGTCGGCCCTTCACCCCTGGCGGTTTCCGTACGTCTCTCCGGGCGAAGTATCGGAAGGGTGGTACGGCGGAGGGGGAGACCATGACCGTGATCGTCGGGCTCGTACACAACGAGCGGGTGCACCTGGGCGGGGATTCGGCCGGTGTCTCCGGCCTCAGAGTCACCGTGCGCCGGGATCCGAAGATCTTCCGCAACGGCCCCTACGCCATGGGGTTCACCACCAGCTTCCGCATGGGCCAGCTGCTGCACCACGCGTTCAAGGCGCCGAAGCCCAAGGGCGACCTGGACCGGTTCATGGCCACCGTCTTCGTCGACAAGCTGCGCACCTGTCTGAAGGAAGGCGGCTGGGCGCGCAAGGACTCCGAGCAGGAGGAGTCCGGGACGTTCCTCGTCGGCATACACGGCCGCCTGTTCGCCGTCTACGACGACTACCAGGTGGCCGAGCCCGCCGACGGATACGCGGCCGTGGGGTGCGGGGACGAATTCGCGCTCGGCGCCCTGCACGCCACCGCGGGCCTGGACATCGCGCCCCGCAAGCGCCTGGCCCTGGCTCTCGCGGCCGCCGGCCACCACAGCGCCGGAGTCTGCGAGCCGTTCAACTACGTCACTGCACGAAAGAGCCCCTCATGACCGGGGAACCGTGTCCGGTCCCTTGGCCGCGGTGCCGTCGGCGATCCGCAGCACCGGATCGTCATCCGGTTCAGTCGGCGAAGCGATTGCGCGGGACATCGCAGATCAGGTAGGGGATGCGGGCTTCGCAGGCGTCGCAGGAGTGGGCGGTCCAGGAGTTCGTGGCGCCTTGTCCGTGCCAGGTCCGCATGTGGTCGGCGTCCGTGGCGCCGGCGCCGACGTAGACCATCTCGCTCATGCGCAGGTAGTCGACGTTCTGCCATTTGAGGCCCATCTTGCCCAGGCCCACCAGGAGTTTGACGGCGGAGCACGGCCGGGTGACGCCCGCTATGCCGTCGCCCAGGTTCACCTTCTCGCCGCGGACGGTCAGCCACCCCTGGTTGTTCGCGGGAAGGGACGGGTTCACCTGTGTCCACTTCCCCGGGTGGTAGGTGATTCCGTCGAGGTGCTTGTCCTTGATCCACGGTTCCGGGGTGCGCCCGCTGGAGGCGACGAGGAAGTATTCGTGCTGATTGATCTTCGCCTCGAGCACGCCCATCATGAAGACGGCGGTCGGATCGCCGACGAGGCTCTTGTCCTTCCGCAGATTGGCGCCGATCTGCCCGACGACGCTGCGCAAATCCTCGCTGTCGGTCACTTCCGGAATGCCGTGGAGCAGCTTCCCCTTGTCTTTCTTGTTCCGGGCGTAGTGGCACCTCGGGCAGGTGTCTGAGGCACGGCCACCGTGCCGAAGATTGATGTCCCCACCCTTATTGCGGCGCTTGGTGTCCGGCATGCTCGGCCTTCCGTCAATTGTCCGTGGCGCGGGGAAAGTAGCACGTGAGAGCCCTGCCGCCGGCCTCTTGTGAGGAGCCATCGGCCAGTTCTGGACGTCGTCGCGTCATGTCGCGTCGGAGGGTCGTCACCCTGTGGGATCAGGTGTCCGGCCCGAATTCGGCCCTCCCGGTCCCGGACTTACCGCAGGTCACGGCCGGTTCGAGGGGGATGATTAAGGCGGAATCCTCAATGTTCCAGCAAAACAGTCAAAAGAGTGATTCAGTGCGGAAGTTGACGAATGTGCCGCGGCTCCCGGTCCCTCACCTGGCCTGATCACCGCTGGTCGGGCCTCCGCCGCTGATAGCGTGCGCCCGAATTCCATGTACACATTCATGTCCACATTCACGTCCACACACTTATGGCGGACCGTGCCCGGCGCGGCCACTCGATCAGGAGGGAATGCGTTGTGGCAATGACCGTCGGCGAACTCAAGGAATGGCTGTCGAGCCTTTCCGAAGTCAAGGAGCTGGCTCTCCCCGATGGGCTCCCCGACGAACTGGCGGACCTCAAGAACGCGGTGAACCCGGGCGCCCTTTCGAAATGGTTCACCATCGGCACCTCCCTCACCGCGATGGTTCCGGCTCCGGCTGATCTCCGCGTCACCGGAAGCATCGCCACCGGTACGCCGCAACTCTCTCTCCGGTTCTTCAGCGATGACGACGAGAACCCCGATGGCGCCACCATCACCGGCGTCGAGCTCGGCCTGTCGCTCAAGAACCACCCCGTGATGTCCGTCCTCAGCGCCATCGGGCTGGAGGACGTCCTCTTGGCGTACGACATCCGGATGCTCGACGGCGCCGCTGTCCGTGAGCTGTCCGCTCAGGCCACGATCGCCGTCAACGGCGGCGATCCCGTCCTCATCACCTGCGCACTCGACTTCGCGGCGGAGCAGACCGGTTACGAATTCGTCGTGGAGCCCGAGGCCGGAAAGGAGTGGCACGTCGCCGAGGCGTTCTTCCGGCTGTTCGGCGCCGCCCCTCCGCCCGTCCTGAAGGACATCGCCCTCGAGCGCCTCATGCTGGCGTACGACCGGGGCTCCGGCTCCACCGGTTTCCGCGTCGAGGTGGACGCCCAGTTCCCGCTGGGAGACGTCACCGCCGACCTCGACGTCACGGCCAAGCTGTCCAAGTCCGGTGACAGCCAGACGTACGAGCAGGAGTACGAGGGCCGTCTGGTCCTTGCCGTGCCCGCGCAGGGCGGCGGTGACGCTGATGTCCGTACGCTGACGTTCGACGTCAAGGACGCCCAGCACGCCGAGTTCAGCGCGACCTGCGAGGACTCCAAGGGCGTGTCGCTCGCGGAACTCGCCGGACTGCTGGGGCTGACGGACGCCTCGGCCGCCGGGGTGCTGGGCAAGCTGGGCACGATCACGGGGCTCACGGTCGGCTACGCGTCCGCACGCAAGTCCATCGTGTTCGCGGCGAAGGAGAAGGCCGGCGGCTCGCTCGTCGTCGTGTCGGACCAGCCGAACGGCGGCACCCGTGCGTGGGCCGTGCGCGTGGGCGTCGCACTGGACGCCAAACTGTCCGACGTACCGTTGCTGCAAGGGCAGATACCCGAGGAGCAGGACCTCGGCGTGAGCGGGCTGGGCGTCCTGCTCACCTCCGAAGAGCTCAAGCCCGACCGCGTCACCGAGCTCAACAAGGCGCTCGCGGCGAGCGACGCAACGCTGCCACTGCTGCCCGCCGACGGCCTGGGTAAGGGCATGGCCTTCACCGTCGACCTCCAGCTGCCCGGCCACTCGGAGACGACCTCGGTCGTCGTCCGGGGCGAAAGCCGCAAGGCCAAGTCGCCCGTCCCTGCGGGCCAGCCACGGACGATCACGCAGGACGGCACCCCCGTACCGGTCAACGCCCCCGAAGCCCCCACCGCCGCTCCCACCGGCCTCCCGCTCGTCGCCTGGCTCAAGGTCCAGCGCAACGTCGGTCCGCTGAACCTCAGCCGTGTGGGCGTGGGCTTCGCCGACGGCACCGTCTGGGTGCTGTTCGACGCCTCGCTGGGCATGGCCGGGCTCACCGTCGGGGTCGACGGGCTGGGGCTGGGCATCGAGCTGTCCGACCCCGCGCACCCGAAGCCCCGGCTGGACGGTCTGAGCGTCGGCTACTCCCGCCCTCCGCTGGCGATCAAGGGTGCCCTCGTCAACCGGCCCGCGGACGACACCTACAGCACGCTGATCGAAGGCGCTCTGGCCGTCACGGCCGAGGAGTTCGGCCTGACGGCGCTCGGCGCGTACGCACAGACCAGGGCGCACCCCGACCAGCCGTCGCTGTTCCTCTTCGGCAAGGTGAAGGGCGAGTTCGGCGGGCCGCCGCCCGTGCAGGTCACCGGCATCATGGCCGGCTTCGGACTCAACACCGACCTGCGGCTGCCCGAGGGCGACCAGGTGCTGGACTTCCCGTTCCTGAAGGACATGTCCTCCCAGGAAACCGACCCCCTCGCCGTCCTGGGCACCCTGATGGGCGACCAGAACGCCTGGGTGCGGCCCGCGTCGGGGCAGCTGTGGTTCGCGGCGGGCCTCGAGTTCAAGATCTTCGAGTACCTCGACGGCCAGGCCCTGCTGGTGCTGGAGGTCGGCGACGACTTCGCGGTCGCGGTGCTCGGCACGGCGGAGGCCCGGTTCCCGAAGGACCAGTCCCTGACCCCGTACGCCCGGGTGCGGCTGGGGCTGTCCGCCAAGTACCGGGCGAGCGAAGGCGCACTGAAGCTGACGGCGCAGCTAGCGCCCGGCTCGTTCCTCCTGTCGGAGGCGTGCGTCCTGACCGGCGGGTTCGCGCTCTACACCTGGTTCGACGGCGAGAACGCCGGTGACTTCGTCCTCACGCTGGGCGGCTACTACCCCGGCTATCCGGTGCCCGCGCACTACCCGCAGGTACCGCGGCTGGGCTTCAACTGGCCGGTCACCTCCGAGCTGACCATCAGCGGCGGCTCGTACTTCGCCCTCACCCCCGGCGCGATCATGGCCGGCGGCGCGCTGGACGTGAACTTCCGCTCCGGCGACCTGCACGCCTGGCTGACCGCGCACGCCAACATCCTCATCGAGTGGGCCCCCTTCCACTTCGACGCCGAGATCGACATCAGCATCGGCGTGAGCTTCGTCCTCGACCTGTGGCTCGTGCGCGAGACGATCAGCGTCGAGGTCGGCGCGTCCCTGCACCTGTGGGGCCCGCCGACGGGCGGCGAGGTCACCGTCCACCTCTGGTTCATCTCCTTCACCATCGGCTTCGGAGAGGGCAGCGCGAGCGGCGACAAGGCCGCCCTCTGGTCGGACGTGGTCAAGCAGCTGCCGGCGGCCGGGGACGCCGTCCGGCTGGTGCCCATGGACGGCCTGATGCCGGTGCAGTCCACGGTCGAGCCCGGCCTGTGGACCGTCGGCACCGCCGCCTTCTCCTTCGCCGTGCGCACGGCCGTCCCGGTCGGCACGCTGTACCTCGGCGACGGCGGGCAGCACAAGCTCGACGGCGCGGACGTCGACATCCGCCCGCTGCGCGACGGCGGCGAGAAGCTGGAGTCGACGCTCACGGTCACGCTCACCAAGGAATCCGTCGCCCAGGACCTGAGCACCTGGACCGCCACGCGGAACCTGGAGAGCCTGCCCGCCGCGCTGTGGGGCCCGTACGACGGCAAGCTGACCACCGGCAGCACGCAGCGCGTGGACGGCCGGCTGACGGGCGTCGACCTGCGCATCCCGGCACCCAAGCAGGGAGCCTCGCCCGGGCCGGTCAAGGCCGGGACGATCGCGCACGACGACCGCAGGCCGGACGGCGTGCTGCCGCTGAAGCAGCCCACCGCCGTACGGACGGCCGTCACGCGGGCCGAGTCCGCCCACGCTGAAGCCGCCCCGTCCGTCACGCCCGTCGCCGGGCAGCTCGTCGCCGAAACCGTATCCGAGCCCCGCCCGACCCCGGGTGCCCTCACCGCCGGCACGACCGGCGCGGCGGTCGACCAGTCCCGCGACCGGCTCTTCGCCGCCATGGACTACCTCGGCGTGAGCCCCGGGACCAACGAGCGGCTCACCGCCACCGACGCCCTGGCGGCGGGTGACGTCACGGCGCAGCCCGCGCCCCCGGTCCCCGGCTCGCCGACCGCGAGTGAGCGGCTGTACGTCCTGGACGCGGGGGCGACCGTCACGCCGGTCGACGCGCAGAGCCTGACGGTGTACGAGCCCCTCCTGCTGCAATTCTCGGCACCGAACCATCTGGCCGTAAGCCCCGACGGCCGCTTCCTGTGCGTTGTCGACAACGATCAGAGCATCGACATCCGGGACGTGTCCTCCAACCCTCCGTACGAGGCACCGTCCCTGTTCAACGACCGCATCTGGGGATATCAGCAGACACGAGGAGCGGCGGTCTCGCCCGACAACAAGTGGGCTTACGTGACCTCCACACAGTCGCAGCAGCTGCTGGTGCTCGACCTCCAGCCGAAGGCCCCTGCCAAGAAGCACAACTTCGGCTTGCAGACGGCGCTCGGGGAGGTCGCTCCCTCCGCCCGGTGGGACGGGCAGGAGCAGGTGGTGTACGTGGCCAAGCCCGAACAGGGAACGGTCGCCCAGGTGGTCGTCACCGACGGACGGTATCCGAGCTCGGCCCCGGGCGACGACCTGCCCGCCGGTCCCTCTCCCACCCGCCTGGCCGTCGACCCGAAGGGCCGCTGGGTGTACGCGCTCAACACGGGGAAGTCCACGGTGACCGTCATCGACATCGCCGCCAAGAGCATCGCCGCCACCCTGCCCACCGGCACCGGCCCGAGCGCCCTGGCCGCCTCCGCCGACGGCACGCGGCTGTACGTGGCGAACGCCGTGACCGGCACCGTCTCGGTCTTCGACACATCCGGCGACGTGCCGCGCGAAGCGGCCGAGCCCGTGTGGGTGGGAGCACAACCGATCGCGCTGGCCGTGTCCGCAGCCGGTGACCGGCTGTACGTCGTCCGGTCGAAGGTCCGGGCCGTCCAGGTGGTGGACGTCGCGTCGAATCCGCCGGCCCTGCTCCCCGTCACCGTCACTCTCCAGCACGACCCGGTGGCGCTCGCCGTCACCGTACCGCCGGCAGTCACCGACGCCCCGGCGGCTCCCAGCGTCACCCGAATCACCGAAGGCGGTGCGGCATGAGCCACCCCGAGTACGCCCCGGCCCCCGACCCGTCGCTGAACGTGCAGTTCGCCGACTCGCTGGTGCCCGAGCTCACCGCGGGACGGTACGTCCTCACCGCGCACCAGACCCTTACCAAGGACGGCACCCGGGTCGACACGGACCACTACCTGGACACCCCGGTGACCCAGCAGGTGGAGGTCCGCGCGCCGCGCTTCACCCTTCAGCCGGAGTGGATCCACGGCGCGTACCCGACGCCGGGCGCCACCGGCCTCTACGACGACGTGCTGCCGCACGTCACGCTCGACCGGGCGACCCTGCCGTGGGAGCGGGGGAAGGAGAAGGACACGCCGGTGCCCTGGCTGGCTCTCCTCGTCTTCGGCGAGGGCGAGCTGCCCGACACCGACCCGCACTGCCTCGGCCGGACCGAGGCGAAGACGGTGGCCGAGCTGCTCGTCCCCGAGAGCGGCGTCGCCCTGCCGCGGTTCGACCAGGTCGCGGACCCCGTCACCGAGGACGACAAGAAGACGACGTGCCGCACCGTGCTGGTGCCCGCCGACGTCTTCCACGCCGTGGCCCCGGCCGAGGTGGAACTGCCCTTCCTCACCCACGTCCGCCGGGTCAACGAGCAGCACCAGGGCGTGACGCTCACCGACGACCTGATCCAGGTCGGCGACTACGCCGTCGTCGTCGGCAACCGCCTGCCCCGCGCGGCGGGCGGCCGCTACGTCGCCCACCTGGTCTCCCTGGAGGGCTGGCAGTCGCGCCTGCCCGGCGGCACCGAGGAGACGCACGACGGGCCCGACGAGAAACTGCGGCTGATCTCGCTGTGGGCGTGGTCGTTCGAGACGATCCCCGACCACGCGCCCGGATTCGCCGCGCTGACCGAGCACTTCGTCGACACCGAAGGCGAGGGCGGTTCCGCGCTGCTGCTGCGCGTACCGCTGCCCGCCGGCCGCGCGCTGTCCGGATCCGACCAGCAGGAGGTCGCCGACCGGCTCGGCAAGGGCTACCTGCCGATCTCCTGCCGCACCGAGTCCGGACGCTCCACCTTCGGCTGGTACCGGGGCCCGCTCGTTCCCCGGCCGCCCGAGCCGCAGACCGAGCGCGAACGCCGCCGCTGCGCCGCCGAGGCAATGATCCACCTCCAGCAGTACGGCGTCTTCGACGTCAGCCTCGCCACCGCGTTCACCGCCGGCCGGGGCGTCGCCCTGGCCGACCACCAGTTCGGCGCGGCGCTGCTGCGGCTGCGCGGCAAGGTGCAGAGGGCAGCGGAGAAGAAGAGCCGCGCGACGGCAACCGCCGGGGCCCGGGCGCGCATCGAGCACCTGGCGGCGAACGGCCTCGCCGGCCACCTCGGCGAGGTCCTGACCACACCGGCCCGCGCCCGGCAGGCCGCCGCCGCTTCCGTACAGCGCCCAGGCGTCACCCCCGTATGCGCCGCGACCGAACTGCCCGCCACCGCCGGGCTCACCCCGGAGCGCCTGCGCGCCGACGCGGACCTGCATGCGCGGCTCACGTCGGACGACACGCCGCTGGTGGACCCGGCCGACGACGACCTCACCCTCGTCCGGAGCCGGCTGCTCGGCCTGCGGAACCTGACGGGCGTGCCGTTCGCGCACCTCGTGCCCGACACACGGATGCTGCCGTCGGAAAGCCTGCGCTTCTTCTACGTCGACCCCGACTGGACCGCGACGCTGCTCGACGGCGCACTGAGCGTAGGACTCGCCCACACCTTCGACCTCACCTCGGACGACCTGGTCTTCGGCCCCAAGGGCGTGGCCCCGCTGCCACCCCTGACCACACCGGTCACGGGACTGCTGCTGCGCTCGCAGCTCGTCAGCGGCTGGCCCGCGCTGGAGGTCCGCCCGTACGCGAACCCCGAGGCCACTGACGGAGAAACGACTCTGCCGGTCCTGCGCCGCGAGGCGCTCGCCGACGACGTCCTGCTCGTCCTCATCGAAGGCGTGCCGGGCCGGGTCGAGCTCGCCGAGCCGCAGCAAGGCGTGCACTTCGGCATCGACGAGCCGGAGGAAGGCGGCAGCGACGACCCGGTCGACGACGGCATCATCCGGCTGCGCGAGATCGACCCGCAGAGCGGCACGCCCCTCGGTCAGGAGACCGGCGCGCACTTCCCGGCGCGAGCGGGGCTGCGCCCCTACCTGCGTCCCGCGGGCACCGGCGGCCCCGACACCGTGCTGAACGTGGCGAAGCTCGCCGACGGGCTGGGGAAGGCCCTGGGCATCAAGGGCCGTCCGCTGTTCCCCAGCGAGTTCGCCATCCAGATGATCAACGCCGCGCAGCGCCGCACCTTCACCACCGCTCCCGAAGAGCAGCACCTCACCACGACAGGAGACCACCCCAATGGCTGACCGCGACGACACCCTCATCGTCCCGGTGAACGTGGACGCCCTGGTGGTCAACCAAGACCTGCGCCAGCGCGACGGCCAGGGATTCCGCCGCTGGCGGCCCAACTTCAACCTGCTGCGCCACAGCCTCAGCCCCGAAGTGGCCCCGTTCACCAACGAGGACCAGTGGAACGCCACCGAGGAGCACGAGACCGACGACGCCTACAAGCAGTACGACGGCGTCTACGTGCGCTGGGAGCTGCCCGACGCGCTGCGCCAGGGCGCCGCGCGGGCCGAAGGCGGGCGTACCGAGTTCCCGCTCGTGCCCAACCGCTGGCTTGTCGTCCGGCAAGTTCAGGACAGGGACGACCTGACCACCGGCTGGGTGGTGGAGAGCGACTACCTGGACCCCCAGGACGGCACGTCGCGCTTCCTCCACCCCGTCAGGCCCGACGCCGGAGACCCGGCGAACACGCCGTACCGCTCCACGATCATCACGACGCAGATCGGCAAGAAGCAACCCATCGGCACCGGCGGCGCCACGTGGCAGGAACCCACGGACGCCTCGCGCAAGGAGCTGTTCCTCACCGCGGTCGGCCCCGGCATCATGACCTTCCACGTCTACCAGCCGTACCACGAGAACGTCTTCTCACTGCACGACCCGATGACGGGTGTGGACGACACCGCGACCGTCAACTACCAGGTCGTGGGCTGGTACTCGGACCCGGCACAGGAGGAGCTGCGCCGCCGCCTCGACGTCACGGGCGCGACGGTCACGTCCGTCCTGGCCGGTCTCGGGTGGACGGTCGCCGACCTGCCGGGCGGCTGGACGCCCGGCAGCACCACCTACTGCGGCCGCGCCCTCCAGGTGCAGTGGAACCGCGGCGGCCGCGCCCCGGACTCGGACCGCCCGGAGAAGCCGGACGTCCAGGACCAGGTCGCCGTCGGGAGCAGCGCGGACGAGGCGCACGCCGCGCTGGTCGCCAAGGCCCGCGAGGCCCTGCCCGCCGACTCCGGCAACGTCCTCGACCACACCACCGACCCTGCTCTCCTGCACGCCCTCGGCCAAGGCCTGCTGAACACGCTCGACGGGCCCGACGGCGACGTCCTCGCCGCCCAGGCCCTGCACAAGGGCTGGTTCCAGCAGGTGCCGGGCGGCTACGTGTGGCGGCTCGCCGACACCGCCGACAAGGGCAACGTCTCCGGCGACCCGAAGTCGGTGACGTGGTCCGGTGTCGCGCCCGAGCACGAGGCGTGGCTGGCGGAGCTCAACGGCCACCAGAGCGCGTACGACAAGGCGGAGCGCGAACTGACCGCGTTGCAGCAGCGGCTGTACGGGCTGTGGTGGATGCACAGCCTGCCGCTCATCCCGCAGCAGTACAGCCGCGAACGGCTGTACGCCGAGATCGACCCGTCGAACGAGGACGGCCTCGCCGCCCGCGTCGCCACCGCACAGGACGACCTGAAGAACAAGAGGCAGAAGGCCATCACCGACTGCCTCAGCGGCCACCAGCTGCCCGAGGGCTACGAGCTGCGCAAGGAGACCCTGCCGCCCTTCCACCAGGTCACCGACCCGACGATGGTGCTGGCCGGCGGGAAGAGCCACACGGCGCACCGGCCGCTGATGAAGAACGGGGCCCTGCTCTGCCGCATGCCGTCGCAGATCGTCGGTGACGGGCGGGCGAACCCCTTCACCTCCCTCCAGCTGAGCGGGCTGCCGTCGGTCGTGCCGGCGCTGCTGATCGAGTTCGCATGCGTGCTCGCCCCGAAGCACCCGAGGTCCTACACGTCGGACATCGCCCCGGAGCCTTGGCGGCAGCCGTGGAAGCCGCTGCTGTTCCAGTGGCGGATCGACCACTGGCGGGTGCCCTACGGCGATCCGGGCAACCCCAACTGGACGTTCGACGGCAGCACCTACCAGTGGACGAACGGCTCCGGCGCCACCGACGCCGTCGAGGTGACCGGCCGCCGCTTCCTCGTCCCGCTGCCGCAGCACACGGCGAGCAGCGGGCTCGAACAGCACGCCGCCGACCATCCCGACGCGGCGACAGCCGAGGCACTCACCGCGGCAGCAGCGCAGATCAAGGACCTGGACCTGCTCTCGCAGCGGCTGGACGGACTCACCGACGCCTTCGCCCTGCGCGACCCCGCGCCCGGTATCAGCCCGCCCGGCAGGATCGGTGAGCTCATCGGTGACGCGTTCCGCCACCTGCCCGACCCGGGCATGCTGCCCGTGCCGTTCACCGGATGGCAGGACTCCGGCTTCACCCAGATCCGGGCCGGGCAGTTCGCGGTGAACAGGCTGAGCGTCGTCGACGAGTTCGGCCAGAGCCTCGACGTCCTGCTGCCCGGCGAGGCGCCCACGTTCGCCCCCAAGGTCGGCGACAGCCTGCACGCCGGCGACAAGTTCGTCCAACCGAACGACCAGGGGCGGTTCGTCCAGCTGCCGCCGCGTCTGCTCCAGGCCGCCCGGCTGCGGTTCGACTTCGTCGCCGAGCACAACGACGCCCAGCTCGTCGACCTGACCGCGAACACCACGCCGGTGGGCGCGTGGATCGTCCCCGACTACGTCGACCGCTCGCTGCTGTGCTACGCGCCGACCGGCGAACCGCTCGGCGAACTGCGCCTCGAACTCCGCGAGGGCGAGGGCGGCGAGGTGACGACCGTGGTCGCCTGGGGCCCTCTGCCCGATTCCCGGGTGAGCACGATCGACGCCCTGCAAGACGCCCGGCCGCAGCTCTACGCGTTCGCCCGCGAGCTGGCCGCGAAGGGCCCGGACGCCTTCGCGGACCTGCTGGGCACCGTCGACAACGCGCTCGCCGGCATCGACCCGGGCACCCCGTACGGCGACGAGGTCCTCGGCGCGCTGCTCGGGCGCCCGCTCGCCCTGGTCCGCGCCCGGCTCGGCTTCGAGCTGGACGGCCTGCCCGTCGCCGACGGGGGCTGGCAGTACGCGCTGGACTGGAAGACGCAGGAGGCGTGGGCCACGCGTCAGGGCGACACGGCGCCGGCCGAGATGGCCCACCTCGACTACCGGTGGCCCGTCCGGCTCGGCAACGCGGGGCAGAAGGGCGACGGCCTGGTCGGCTACTTCTCCGAGGACGACTACGGCACGTTCTACGCGGTGGCGAAGCCGGGCGATCACCCGCACACGGACTACGTGGCGCAGATCTCCGGCGCCAACTGGCCCGCGCTCCGGGCCGACTCGACGGATCAGACGCACCTCACGCTGCTGCTCGACCCGCTGGCGACCGTCCACGCGACCACGGACATCCTCCCCGTAACGGGGCTTCAGCTCCCGTCCCGCTTCACGCGCACGGCCATGGCCGCGATGCAGGTGGCGCTGCGGCTCAGCCCGGTGCTGACCACGACGCGGAAGGTCCCGGCCAAGGACGTGGGCACGGGCCGGGGCGATGCGCCGGCCGGCTTCGTCAAGGCCCTCGCCATGCCGCACCCCACGTCCCCGCAGGGCACATGGGACTGGGCCGAACTGGTCGTCCCCGACGCGCCCGCCGGAGCCGACCCCGCGCCGCAGTGGAACCACGAGTCGATCGTGCAGATCGACCAGACGGCCCGGCTGGACGAGAACGGCCCGACCGTACGGACCGGCTTCCTGCGCCTGACCGGCGGTTTCCACACCAAGTGACTCCGCAGCACCAGCACCTCCCCGTACCCACCCCGAAAGGAGCCGACTCCGTGAGCGAGCCGGACGCCCCTCTGCTGGACTACGCCATCATCAGCGAGCCGTTTCCGCTGTACGCGACGACGGGTACCGACGACCCCGCCACGGCCCTGCACCTCGTGGTCTCCAACGGCGGTGGCGAGACCGTCTACTGCCGGGAGATCGTCTTCTCCCTGCCGGAGGGCGACCTCGCCCAGAGCCTGGTCGAGGCCGACGCGGGCGACGGACAGGCTCCGGACTGGACAGTGGCGCGCATCGAGCCGGGCACGCAGACCATCCTGCCGCCGGGCGACTACGCCCACTTCGTGGCCACGCCGAACAAGGCCGATGCGCCCGTCGACGTCTCCGGCATCACCATCACGCTGGCGAATCTGAAGATCAGCTCCCGTCCCGGCACTTCAAGGATCGAGATCCGTGAAGTCGCCACCAAGGACACGAACAAGTGGCCCGAAAGCCCCCGCTTCACCAAGCTGGCACTCACGAAGTTCCCGGCGCCGAAGATCCCGGCCATGGCGGTCTCCGACTTCAGGGCGGGCAACGCGGAGGTGATGGCCGGCTACCCGGTCACCCTCAAGTGGAACGGCCCGTCGACCCTCGACTACACGGTCTTGTACGACGGCGCCTCGTACCCGGTGGGCAAGAACCACGTGTACAGCACGACGATCGACCGTGACACGACCTTCCAGCTCTCGTACGAAACCGGCGACCCCAAGACCCCGCACTACCTCACGACCACGGTCACGGTGAAGAACCCGAAGCTGGCGGGGCTGGAGGTGGACGGGAAGGCGACCGTGGTGGGCACACTGGAGATCCGTGGGGATGCGGATGTCACCGGCACCGTCAAGGCCACCGAGGACATCACCACCAAACAGCACTTCCTCGACCCCAAGGGCACCCCGCTGCGAGGGGAACTGAAGTGACCGGCGTCTTCAAGATTGATGGCCGCCTCACCGTCTCGGGTGACATCGGTACCACCGGCGGCCACTACGAGATCCTCAACCCTTCGGGCAGCAAGGACTTCACCTACACCGGTGCCGACGAGGACCAGACCTTCGTCGTCCCGGCCGACGTCACCATCCTCTCCCTGCATCTCCAGGGCGCTGCCGGCCGGGACGCCGGCGGCGTGAGCGGCGGCAAGGGAGCCGACATCAAGGCGCTGCTCTACGTGAACCCGAACGACCGGCTTACCGTCCGGCTTGCCCGTGACGGCGCTTCTGGGGCCTCGGCGAAGGTCCTCCACGAAGGCACACCGATCGCGGGGGCGGGCAGTGCGGGCGACGCCGGTGAGGCGGGTGGCCGTGGTGCGGACGGTGCCCCCGGACAGGACGGCGGGGCAGGCGACGCCGGCGGCAGTGCAGGTGGCGGGTCCGCCGGCGCCGGGGGATCACAAGGAAGCGGGGGCGCCGGCGGCAATGCCGGGCTGGTCACGGCCTCCGGTGGAACGGCATCCGGTGCCATGGGAGTTCAGGGGACGGCCGGATCAGCGGGGAGCGACGGGGGAACCGGAGGACGCGGCTGGAAGTGGGGGGCCGAAGGCCCGGGCGACGGTGGCGGCGGGGGCCGGGGAGCGACGACGTCGGCTCCCGGCTCCGGCGGTGGCCGCGCGCCCGGGACCGGCACGTCGGACGGTGGTGCCGGCTTGCACCCGCAGGGCGGGCCGGGAGGTTCGCCCAGAACATCGGACAGGAGCAACCGCGGAGGCTGGGGCGGTATCGGCGGCAGCGGTGGTAGCGGGGGCAACGGGGGCCGGGGCGGAGCGAACGGTGGCAGCCCGTCCTGTGCCTCCCCGGGCAGCACCGGTGCGACGGGGTTCGGCGGAGGCGGAGGGGGAGGCGCCTCCTCGGGTGAGTGCGCTATCGGGTGCTCCGGAGGGGGCGGCGGCGGAGGGGGCGGTGGCGGTGCCGGTGGTCAAGGCGGCCAGGGCGGCCAGGGCGGCGACAGCTTCTTCGACGCTGACAGGGCCACGCTGATGTCGGCGAGTGCGGACCACTCCGGTGACGCACGCGTCACCATCGCCTGGGGAAACCACTCCTTCCCTGCGTGAACCAATAGGTTCGGCACCGTCGTACCGGTACGACGGTGCCGAACAGGAAACATGTCAGCGCTGCCTCGCTGAATGCGGCCGAACTGGCATCCCGATTCTGAAAGGCCCCCTCCATGAGCGAGCCGGACAACGGCCGGCCCCTGCTGGACTACGGCGTCATCAGCGAACCGTTCCCGCTCTACGCGACGACCGGGACGGACGACCCCGCCACGGCCCTGCACATCGTCGTCTCCAACGGCGGTGGCGACACCGTCTACTGCCGGGAGATCGTGTTCTCCCTGCCCGAGGGCGATCTCGCCCAGAGCCTGGTCCGGGAGGACGCGGGAGACGGACAGGCCCCGGACTGGGACGTGGTGCGCCTCCAGCCCGGCACGCAGACCGTGGTGCCGTCGGGTGACTACGCCAGCTTCCAAGCCACGCCCAAGGGGGACGCCAAGAAGACCGGCGTGCGCGTTGACGCCGAGGGCCTCGTCATCACCCTGGAGAACCTGAAGATCAGCGCGCGCCCCGGCACGGCACGGATCGAGATCCGCGAGGTCGCCACCACGAACACGGACAAGTGGCCCGACAGCCCGCGCTTCACCAGGCTCGCGATGACGAAGTTCCCGGCGCCGAAGATCCCCGTCCAGGCGATCTCCGACTTCACGGCCGACAACCTCGAAGTGGAAGCCGGCGGCTCGGTCCGCCTCACCTGGAACGGCCCGTCGACGCTCGACTACACGGTCTCGTACGGCGGCGAGTCGCACCCGGTGGGCAAGAACCACGAGCACAGCGCGACGATCGATCGCGACACGACCTTCCAGCTCTCGTACGTCACCGGCGGCACCACGCACTGCCTGACGACCACGGTCACGGTGAAGAACCCGAAGCTCACAGGGCTGGAGGTGGACGGCGACGCCACGGTCACGGGTGCCACGGGGGTCCAGGGCCTGACGGTGGGCGGGAACCTGACGGCGGAGCAGGCTCTGAAGGTCGGCGGATCGGCCACTGTCAGCGGCCCCACCGACCTCCAGGAGCTCACGGTGAACAAGGACCTCGGCTCCAAGTCGAGGCTCTCGGTGAGCGGGGCGCTGACCGCGGACAGCACACTCACGGTCGGTGGGCTCCTGAAGGCGAACAGCGACATCACCGTCTCGTGGGGTGGCACAACCAAGTTCACGACGGACGGCGCGAACGGCATCAGGACCCCGGACATCTCCGTGGACGGCAAGAGCATCGTCTTCCGTGGAGATGCGAGCCGCTTGATCTACACCGGGAAGCACGGCGACGGGAAGCTCCAGAACATCAACTACATAGGTGACTCCATCTATATGGCCGACAATGGCGCCGCACAGTTCTACTTTGAGTAGGAAGGATTACCTCCAGGTGAGGGGAGGGGTGGGCAGGCGTCCCAGGGCCTACGCCCGGGGGTAGATGCCCCAGGGCCTACGCCCGGCAGTTGGTGACCGTGCCGCCGTCGCGGTTGTCCGTGCGGCAGAGGTTGTCGCCTCGCCCGCCGTCGACGGTCCCGTACGGGCCGACGGCGACTGCCGTGCCGCCCGGTCCCTGGATGACGTCATCGTCGTCGTCCCCGGAGACCGTGGCACCCCTGCCCTGCCCGACGGACGGCACCTCGATGAGGTCGGCCCCGGCACCCCCGCTGACGCGGGTGGTGCGCACGTTGTCGGTGGCGCCGGTCGCCCCGACACGGATGACGTCGTCGCCTTCGTCGCCGTCGACGGTGGCGGGTTTGGGCGTACGGGAGTTCACGAGGGCGAATCCGTACACGGCGATCTCGTCGTCACCGGGGCCGCCGTGGAGCGGGCCACCGAGTTCCGCGACCGTGATGGTGTCGTTGCCCGCGCCGCCGTCCAGGCTGCTCGACTTGTCGTACCCGGGTACGTCGTAGGAGGCGAGGCGGAGGATGTCGTCCCCGTCGCCGCCCTTGATGCTGGTGGCGAACACGCGACCAGTGGTGATCACGTCGTTCCCGGCGCCACCGTCGATGTACGCCTGGTGGGTCACGTTGCCGGTGGTGATGGTGTCGTTGCCCGCGCCGCCGTAGATGAGGCCCAGGACGGGCCAGTCGTCCTTGTCGGTCACGGTGATCTTGTCGTCGCCGTCACCGCCGTCGATGACTCCCGGTATGTGCCTGCCACCGCCGTTGCCGAGAATCCTGTCGACGACGATGACGTCGTCCCCGCCGAGGCCGTTGACCGTGCCGGAGAGGTGGCCGGTGGCGTCGCCGCCCCTGACCTCGATGATGTCCGCCTTGCCGGTGCCGTTGAGGGTCGTATCGACGGGGACGCCCTGAGCGCACACGATGTGGACGCCGCCGCTCGGCAGGCCGGTACGGGTGCAGCCCGGCGGGTCGGCCGGGGCGGCCGCCCCGGCCGGGGCCGTGGGCGCGGCGATGAGCACCAGACCCGTGACGAGCGCGCCGACGGCCGTGTGTCTGAGACGCATGGCTGGTTCCTCCTGAGGGCGTGAATATGCCAGCGGTGAGAGCCACAGCGTTCCCTTGAGGAACTGGACTTCACAAGCGGGAAATTGGCCCGGCTGGATCCGGATCCATATCCATGCCTACGCCACTGAGCGAGGCAGCCACTGAGCGAGGCGGTCGAGGAAATGCGGTGAGCCCCAGGCGTGGACGACGCCTGGGGCTCACCGGTTCTTGTTTTACTAGGCCTCTAGGCCGTGGCAGGCGCCGTCGCCGTCGCCGTGGCCTCGGTGGCCTCGGCGGTGGGCGGGATGCGGTGCAGGCCCTTGCGGTCGTAGAAGCGGGTGACGCCGAAGCCGAAGAGCACGGCGGCGACGAACGCGATGCCCATGGAGATCCATGCGCGGGTGAGGCCGGCGTCGCCCTGGGCGTCGTAGTAGAGGATGGAGCGCATGCCTCCGGTGATCTGCCGCAGCGGCTCGAACTCCGAGAGCCCGTGGAAGAAGCCGGGCAGCGCCTCCAGCGGCACGGTCGCTCCGGAGGACGGGACGGCCATGGCGACGAAGACGATGGTGGAGATCAGCATGCCGGGCGTGCCGAAGACGGCGAGCAGGGCCAGGGCGCTGACGCCGACGGCCGCGATCGTGCCCACGGAGTAGAGCCACAGCAGGCCGAGGTGGGAGGCGTCCATGCCCAGGATGCCGACCGTGGCGAGCTCGACGAGGGAGCCCATGACCAGGGAGAGGCCGAGCATGAGGACCGTGCCGACGGCCAGCGTGCGGACCCGGCTCGTGCGCCGGACGGGCATGCGCTGGCGGAAGGGGCCGAAGTCGGTGTGCAGGTAGCCGAGCGCGGTGTCGACCTGGGAGACGATCGCGTTGGCGCCGAGCATGCCGCAGACGATCAGGACCAGCGCGTAGTAGAAGGCGCTCAGACCCATGGCGCTGTGCGTGCCGAGCGGGTGGCCGTCCGCGACCTCGACGTTCACGGGGTCCGTGAGCATCAGCTTGGCGGCCGGGGCGAGCTGCGCCTTCTGGGCGGCGGCGCGGTTGAGGAGCTCCTTGCCGAGCTGGGCGGAGGCGGCGTGGGCCGCCTTCTGGTTCGCCTGGCTGGCCATGGAGGAGCCGATGCTGCCGGCGGACTGGTTGGTCAGCACCGTCAGGGTCGGCCGGGTGGCTTCCGCCGGCTTCGGGCTGCCCAGCCCGGCCACCGTGGCGGAGAAGTTCTCCGGCACGACGAGCGCGCCGTAGACCTTGCCCTGGCCGAGCCGCTTGTCGGCCTCCTGCCGGCTGACGACCTGCCAGGAGAAGCTGTGGTTGTCCGCGGCGGACTTCTCGATCCCCGAGACGACCTGGTCACCGAGGTTGAGGTGCTTGCCGTTGGCGTCGGCCCCGCGGTCGCTGTTGACCAGTGCGATGGGCAGGTCGCGCAGGTTGCCCTTGGGGTTCACGTTGCCGCCCACGTAGAGCAGGGCGAACAGGATGGAGACCACCGCGACGATGAGGCCTGAACCGATCCACAGCTTCGGGCTGCGGAGTACGGAGGAGGGCTCGGGGGAAGGCATATTCGCTCCGAGTTATTACCTAGAGTAACTGGATACTTAAGGTATCCAGTGGCTAGATAGTGGCAGTATCTTCGAGGGGTGTCCAGTCGGCGGGTGTCCGGTCGGCAGGTGTCTGATCGGTGGGCGTTCGGTCAGCGGATGTCCGGTCGGCGAGTGTCCGGTCGGCGAGTGTCCGGTCGGCGGGCCTCCGGTCGGTGCGGCAGGATGTCCGGCCGACGCATCACCAGCGAGGAAGCTGCATGAAGATCTCGGAGCTCAGCCGGACCACCGGCGTGCCGGTCGCCAGCATCAAGTACTTCCGGCGGCAAGGCCTGATGCCCGCCGGCAAGGCGACGGCCGCGACCCTGGCCGAGTACGGGCAGGAGCACGTCCAGCGCCTGCGGCTGATCAAGGCGCTGACCACGCTGGGCGGGCTCTCCATCGCCGCCACCCGCGACGTCCTGACGGCTGTCGACCAGGCGCACAGCGCCGACAGCGCCCTGGGAGCGGTCAGCTACGCCCTGCCGGTGCCCGTCGCGGAGTCTCCGGTCGGTGACGCCGAGCGGGAGGCGGAGACCGGATCGGCCGCGGAAGCGGAGGTGGCGGCCCTGATCGCGGACATGGACTGGCAGGCGCCCAGCACCTCCCCCCACGTGGAGGGGCTGACGGCGGCGCTGCGGGAACTGAAGCGACTCGACGCGGACTACCGGCCCGGCGAACTCGCCGCCTACGCGGAGCTGGCCCGCTCCATCGCCCGCTTGGACCTCGACCGGGCAGCCGCTTTCGGCGACGACCCGGTGGCCCTGGCCGAGCAGGCGGTGATCGTCTTCGCCCTCTCGGCTCCCGTGCTCGAACTGCTGCGGCGGCTGGCTCAGGAGGACCAGGTCCGGCGGCGCGTAGCAGGCGATGCGGTTGACGTCGACGCTGACGCCGACACCGACGCCGCTGTCGACGCTGACATTGACTGACCGCGGCGGTCGGACGCACGACGTCCATTCCGTACACACGCGACGAGCGAGCCCCACGCCCACCACGCGACCGTCACGGCTTCTCGCTCGAACGTGGGAACCCTTGCCGGAGTGACCGCCCGACACCCCTGGCCCGCACTAAGGTTCGGGAGCCCCTAAAGGTTCACGGCCCCGGGACGGGCCGGCACGTGCGGGAGGGAAGTACCGTGTCCAACTATCAGTACCGGTGCGCCGTTTGCGGCATCACCTGGGACGAGGTCACCAATCGGCGCCAAGCCGAACAGGAACGCGACCGGCATCGCCGCGAGGCCCACGACGGCGGTGTCCCGGACGGCGACGGCATCCGGGCCCAGGACTCCGAACGCTGGCCCGGCCGAGGGGTACTCCTCGCCGGGCTCCTCCTGATGCTCTTCGTCATGTACAGCAGCTGGCATGGCCAGTAGCCGCAAGCGGAACCGTCAACCGCTACCACCGAACCACTCATCCGGGGAAGCCCACCAGCCCCGTACCGCACTCCTTGACGCAGGCGCAGGCGCAGGCGCAGGCGCAGACGCCGGACGCGGTCCTTTCGCCGCCCGCGGCGGGCGGCCCAGAGGTCAGAGGGGCTGCTGGTTCGGCTGCAGGGTGTTCTCGCTGCGGTCCGTCGCGTAGGGAAGGTCTCGTCCCGCTCCGGCTCCCGCGGTGGCCTGGAGGCAGGCCAGGGCCGTGAGCATGAGGAGGGCAGGCGTCCAGCTGCCGGTGGTGTCGTGGAGGTATCCGGCGAGGAACGGGCCCACGGCGGCGATCGCGTATCCGACGGCTTGGGCCATGCCGGACAGGGCGGTGGCTGCGGCGGCGTCGGCGGCCCGATGGGCCTGGAAGGTCAGGGCGAGGACGAGGCAGGCTCCGGCGCCGAAGCCGAGCACAGCGCTCCATACGGTGGCCCAAGCGGGCATGAGCAGGACCCCGGCGTACCCTGCGGCGCTGACCAGCGAGGCGCCCGCGGCGGGCAGCCGCTGGTTGCCGCAGAGCCGAGTCAGGAAGGGCACTGCGGCGCCGGCGGCCAGGCCCACCGTCTGCATGAGGAACAGCTGCCACCCGGCCGCACCCGGGGAAGTGCCGTGTGCGCGCAGCACACTGGGCAGCCAGGCGATCACCGTGTAGAAGCCCAGGGATTGCAGGCCCATGAAGCATGCGACCTGCCATGCCAGAGCCGAGCGCCAGGGCGAGGACGGGCTCGCGGCCGGGGCCGCCCGGGCCGTGAGTGTGCCGCTCGGGGCTGCCGCTCGGTGCAGCAGGGGCTTCCAGGCGGCAAGGGCGAGGAGCGCCAGAGCGGTCCACACGCCGAGGGCGGTGCGCCAGCCGCCGGGCGTGTGCTGGGCGATCGGCACCGCCACCGCGGAGGACACCGCGGCGCTCAGGCCCATGGCGGTGACGTAGAGGCTGGTGAGAGGCCCGACGCGGTGGGCGGGGGCAACGCTCTTGATGGTGGCGGGCAGGAGGACGTTTCCGGCGGCGATGCCGGCGGAGAGCACGAGGGTTCCGGCGAACAGCGCCCACAGCGCCGGTGCGGAGCGCAGAGCGGTGCCCACCATGATTCCCAGGAGGGCTGCTGTGATCACCGATGCCGACGCCCGCCGCCGTGACCAGCGGGGCACCACGGGGGAGATGACGGCGAAGGCCAGGAGCGGAAGCGTGCTGAGGAGCCCGGCCGCGGCGGAGGACAGCCCGGTGTCGTCGGAGACGGCGGGGATCAGCGGGCCGACGCAGGTCAGGCCGACCCGCAGGTTCACCGCGACCAGAACGATGCCGACGAGCAGGCCGGGATGTACGGGTGAGGGTGGTCCGGAGTCCGTCCGGATCATGGGTGGTCCTTAGCGGTGTTCTGAGCGTGACGACTCGGCCCCTTCCGAACGGTAGCCCTGCTGCCCGGCGGCACGGGCGAAGAGGAGATCACCGGCGTGGGCGCCGTGGCCTAGCTGCTGATCAGCTGGGCCACCTTCGCACTGGTCAGCTCGGTGGCGAGCACGCTGTTCTCCAGCGGCAGCAAACGGTGCGCCTTGCACAACTGCGTCGGCAGCGCCGCGTACTCCTCCCCGGTGACGCGCGTCCAGGACGGGTCGAACCGTACCCGGATGATGAGGTCGCGGGCCTGCTCGGAGACGATCGACGACGCCAGCAGCCACAAGCCGGGCTCTCGCGCCGTGCCCGGCGGGTCGATGGCCAGGTGCAGCAGCGATGCCGAGCGGCCCAGCGGGCTGCTCAGCCGGTGCCAGACGATCCGCCCGTCCGCGTCGATCCGCCCGAACGTGCCGGTCCCCGCCTGCGCCGTGCCGAGGAGCACCAGCCAGATGCCGCCGGGACCGCTGATCAGCCCGACCGGGGTGCTGCCCTGATCCGCCGGTACGGGGATCTGGGTGGTGCGGCCCGTACGGGGATCGATGCGCAGGAGCGAGCTCGCGCTGTCCTGGCTGACGTAGAAGTCTCCGCTGACCGGATGCCGCGCGGCAAAGATGGGGTGGGGCTTCGCGTCGAAGAGGCGGTGGCGTTCGGGGCGCGTGTGGTCCAGGGTCAGGACCTGGTCGCTCCCCTTCAGGGTCACCCACAGGGCGTCGCCGTACTCGTTGACGTAGTGCGGCCCCCGCCCGCCGCCCGGAACGGCGATCTCCCGTTCGATGCGCGGGGCGGCTTCGAGGGAGTCCGCCCGCGGATCCACCAGGAGCAGCCGGTCGGCGCCCTCGTGCGTGGCCCAGATCCGTCCGGGGTGGTGTGAGGAGACCGCCAGCCCGTGCAGCATCGCGTCGGAAGAGCCGAGCGGGAAGGCCTTGACGGCGGTCACTTGCTCGGTGCGGGGGTCCAGCCCGAGCTTCACCAGCCGGCTGTTGGACATCTGGGACACGAGGGCCATCGGCCGGTCCGGCACTTTGACGATCTCGTGCGTTTCCTCGGCGGGCGGCAGGTCGTACTCCACCACCGTCCGCCGGGACGGGCCCGACGGTGGGGAGGGGGCCTCCCGGGGCCGCGGCTCTGCGGTCGCGGTGGCCGGTAGCCCGAGCAGAGTCCCGGCTGCTGCAAGGGCGCCCAAGGAGAGCAGTCGGCTGTGAAAGGTGCGGCGATCCATGCGACGGTCGACGCGGCGGTCGATGTGGCGATCCATGCGACGGTCCAAGCGGCTCTCCTGGTGGGCGCGGCGTGGCTCTGTGGTGTGACGTGTCACGTCTTGGTTGACGTGTCGCGCGCGCCCATACAAGCGGTCGGCCCGATCATCAGATGGTGGTTCCGTCGGATCCCCCCTTGTGGGTGATACGGAAATCGCCACCGGATCGTGCTCGGTTACGGGGCCTGTGATCGTCCAGCTGCCTAGGTGGTCCGGGTCGCCCGGGTCATTGAGCCGCCCGGACGAAGCGAACGATGCGGACGAGGGTGGCCACGCCGCCGATCCAGAAGGCCAGCCCGAGAAGCAGCCGCAGCGCGGGCGGCAGGTAATCGGCGTGGGCCGAGTTGTAGACGAAGTGGGCGAGCATGAAGGGCCAGACGAGCCGGGTGCGCCGGTAGACGAGGACGTACCCGGCCATCCAGATCACGCACAAGGCGAGCGCGCCGTACCCGTAATAGAGGTGGAAGGGAACGCGCAGGACGGTCAGGACCGCGAGCTGAGCCTGCCAGGACCAGCGCAGTCGTGTCATCACCGCCATGGGCAGCGCGAGCAGCAGGGCCTCCTCGACGAGGGCGCCGTGCAGGTTCGCCACCAGCTGTTCGCCGGCTCCCGTGCGGCCGTCGGGGGCGAATCCGGGGGACGGGAAGAGCCGCATCACCTCGAAACCGATCCACATGCCGAGATAGGCCACCGCTGCGGCGCCCGCCGCGCCGTACGGGAACGAGCGGCGGGGACGCGCCGCCAGACCGAGCTCGCGGGCGCTGTAGCCGAGCCACCGGTGGGCCGGCAGGAGCGCGGCCGCGGCGACGACGAAGCCCGCCTTCATGCCGGGGAGGTAGCGCACGGCCCACTCGGGCAGATCGATGTGCCCGGTCAGCAGGATCTGCACTGCGACGGCGCTCGTCAGCCCGAAGGCGAGCAGGAACCCGGCCGCGACCAGGCACCAGTCACGCGCTGCGGAGGGTGTACGCGCACGGTCGGGCCGGCAGGAGGCGTATGCGTCCGGAGGCGGGCCGCTGAACATGGCTGATCATCATCCTCGGTAAGGCGTGGCGCAGGAACCCGGGAAGACGACGACGAGCCCGGAGGGTGGGCCTTGGGTCTTCGTGCCGGCGGATGTCCTGGACCTGGAAGGGCTCGGGCTCGCCCTCATGGTTACCGCATCCCACGGTCCGGGGCCGGGGGCGAAGCGCCGTGAGAAAGCCGCGCTCCGGGCCCCGGCCCTCAAATGGCGCTGCGCCGCTCCGCCTTCATGCACCTGCCGTCCGGCCTGTGGTGTGTGCCACAGAAGGTATCCGTCTTACGGTACGAGACGGCTGTGGTCTCTGAGCTGCGGGGGAAGGCCGTCACGCGCGGACGGTGTACCAGGCGCCGACCCCGCCGCAGCCGCCGGCCATGTACGTGGTGCTGCGGTAACCCGGCGGGATGGGCGAGCCGGCGCAGGTCCATATGCCGTTGCGGACGAGCTGGTGGTACCACGCGCCGACGCCGTTGCAGCCGGTGCGCATGTAGTTGGTCGTGACGTAGCCGGGCGGAATGGGGGAGCCGGCACAGGTCCAGCGGCCGTCGCGGGCGAGCTCCTGGTACCAGGCGCCGATGCCGTTGCAACCATCACGGAGGTAGTTCGTGGTGACGTAGCCGGCGGGGACGGGGGAGCCGGCGCAGGTCCAGCGGCCGTCATGGGCCAGCTCGTGGAACCAGGCCCCGATGCCGGTGCAACCGCCGCGGTCGTACCGGGTGATGACGTAGCCGGAGACGATCGGCGAGCCGGCACAGGTCCAGATGCCGTCCTTCACGGGCTGCTGGTACCACGATCCGCTGCCGTTGCAGCCGGAGCGGTCGTAGCCGGTGATGACCCAGCCGTCCGGAACGGGAGCTCCGGAGCAAGCCCACTTGCCCGCCGGCCAGAAGCCACCGGCGGTTGCTGCGGTGGCCGTACCGGCAGCCGTGCCGGTGAGCGCGGTCGCGATCAGCACGACCGCCCCCACGGCGGCGGCGATGCGGCCGCGGGCTGCCGCCGTCTTCGCTCTGAGGTACGTCAGGTACGTCAGGTACGTCAAAGGTCTGTACACGCTCATCCCATCGTCATGGTCACTTCGTGCCTGTCGAGGGGAAAGAACACCGGAGACCGGGACGAAAGTCAGCCCGCCCGACACCGACTGTGAGAAGGGTGTCACTGCTCATGAACAGCGGCAGTGGAGACCGCGGCGTGGTAGGAGCTTTGCCATGCATGAGGCTGCCCCCGCCCGTGAGGAAGGCGGGGGCAGTCGTGGAGCAGTGGAGCCGTAGAGCCGTCGAGCCGTCAGGCGGCGACGAGCCCTGTCTTGTGGGCGCTGGTGTTGCTGAACTTGAAGTAGAAATAGACGCCGTTATTGAAGTCCGTCCCCAGGACGGTCCACTTACCGGACTTCACCGTGACCTGGCCCTTGCAGGTTTCCTGGCCGGGGTCGTGATTCTTCAGATAGCACAGCTTGATCTGCGTGTCGTCGTCCGGCTTGACCTGGATGTCGGCGCAGCGGTTGGTCGTCACGTAGTAGCCGCTGCCGGTGGGGGCGTAGCCCCACCCGGACGGTTTGTCGTACTTCCATGCACCGCCGATACAGGAGGCGGTCGCCACGTTCGTGTGCTCGGACGGTGCGGTGGCGGACGCCGGGGAGGATATGACGAGGGGTGCGCCGATCAGAGCGGCGGCGGCCACAGTGGTGAACAGCTTTCTACGAGCGGACAAGACGTTCTCCCTTGCCGACTTCGAGGACGTGACGCACCGGACGGCACATCACCTCGGGCACGACAGACCCTACGGACCGGCCCATCCCAGGACATCCCGCCGCTGTTCGATATCCACCTCAACCCGGCACGGTAGCCCTCTCGACGCCTGCAACCCTCGTTGTACTGCGCCTCGGCGATGGATTCAGCGGACCGGGTGCAGGGGCCGTCGGAGGCGCCAGGCACACTCTTTATGTTGCAGTTCGTACAGCAAGAGGATGTTCCACGCATGATTACGCTCAAGAAGGAAGACGGCCCGGCGGACCTGGACGGAGTGACGCACCTGTCCATCGGGGTGTCCTGGGACCCCACCGGCGGGAGCAGCGGCGGTGTGATGGGCATGCTCCGCCGCAAAGCCGGCACCGACCTCGACCTGATAGCCATCGCGATGCAGGGCGCGGACCCGGTCCGCCTGGCGGGCCTGGACTCCCTCGATCCGATGGGTAACGGCTCCGTGGTGCACAGCGGTGACAACCAGACCGGGCGCGGGGACGGCGACGACGAGACGGTGACGGTCGAGTTCGCCCGGATCCCGGAGAACATCACCTCGATTGTTTTCGTCGCTGCCGCGTACAAGAAGGGCAGCTCCTTCCAGAAGGCGCGCAACATCAGCTTCAAGGTGTACGACGCAAGCGGGGGCAGTTCTCAGCAGGTTGCCGACATCTGGCCGAGCCTGCTCAGCAATGACAACGGCTGCGCCGTGGCCAAGGCGGTGCGTGTCGGTGGCAGCTGGAAGCTTGAGGTGATCAATGTGACGGGGAAGATCAAGCAGGGCGACGAGCACGCCCTGATGCGCTTCGCCATCAGCAAGTAATCCGGGCGGGCTGCGTGCGGCCCGGGGACCTGTCGGGTGTCCGGGCCTCCGGGCCGCAGTTCATGACGCGTGCCCCGTGTCCTTTGTGCAGGCAGCGGGGCTCGTAGGGGGGGCGGTAAGGGCGATGACGCACTGACCGTGTGCGTGCTCCTGCACGCGGTGGGTGTGCTCCCCGTGCGCTGGTGACGGCGCGGTGCGCGGCAGGCTCAATGGGGGTCATGGAGACGCTTACCGCCTGTGGACCGGCATCACCGGTCACGGGCTCGCGTACGGGCGCGAGCACCACGATCGGCGCCGACGATGTCTTCACCGACCTCTGCATCGCCCCGGCCGCCTGCACGGCTCCGGTGGCGGTCTGCCTGCCGGAAGGGGCCGAGTGCCTGCCCGGTATTGATGTCTGCTGCTCGGGGTTCTGTTTCAAGGCCCCCGGCGAGGTGAAGGCGCACTGTCACGGCTGAGGAGAGAGCAGCCCTGCGGCTGACGTCCGGCACCGTCCTGCTCGAAACCGGCAGCGACGGAGTGCTGCTGAACTGCCGCGCGCCCGTCGCCGCCTACGTTCCCCCGGCGGCGATGAACTGGGCGGCGCGTGGGGCGGTGGTGCCGGTTGAGCACGAAGCGGCGTACGTACGGTGTCTGGAGGCGTGGCGCTCGGCCGGCCTCCTCCAGGACACCGGCCCGCAGCCGGCCGCCCCCGCGGCCGCCACAGCAACTGCGCAGAAGAGCCGTGCCCGCCTGGCCGTCGACCGTCCGGTACTGGTCATCATGTCGTCCCCCGGCTGCGGATACTGCCGGCACCTGCGGGCCGACCTCGAAGCCAATCGTGAGGCCCTCGCGCGCCTGGACGCTTCGGCGCTCCTGCTGGGCGACAGCAGTCCTGGCGACGGCAGTCCTACGGTGTGGGGCGCCCGGCTGGACCCTGACCGGCTAACAGAACTGGCAGAGGCCTGTGCGGACGTGGCGACGCTCGGCACACCCTCGGCGGTCCTGCTCACTCCCGGCGGCAGCCCCCGGACCATGCGCGGCTTCGACGCCGTAACCGCGGCTCTGGTCGAGCTCGGTGGGGGCGACCCCGGGCGTACGGTCTGCGAAGTGCCGACGTCCTGCTCGGTCACGTTGAGCGCCGGCCCTGTCGACGCACTGGTGACGGCGCACGTCCGGGGAAGGACGCTCGGGATCGCCGCCCGAGGTCCGGAGCCCGTAAGGGTGGCCGGCCTGGCGGCCGAGGAACTCGCCCAGGCCCGTTCCCGTGGCACCGGCTACGTGCCCGTCACCCTGCGGGTGGAGCGCCCACGTAACGTATGGCTGATCTTCCGTGGCGGTGAACTCGTAGCCCGTTCCCGTAACGCGGAAGAGGCCCTGTCCCTGCTGAGGCGGACCGTCGCAGGCTTCGGCCCGCCGGAAGCCCACCAGTCGCAGTTGCTGTGCGGGGCACTCGTCCACGACGAGAGACGGGCCGTGCTCTTCCCGCGGAGCTGGCTCTCGTACTTCGTCGAACGCTCCACCCTGCTGGCGAGGTCCGGCTGGCGACCGTGTCCCGACCCGTTCGCACTCCTGGAGGCGGACCTGGACGGCACGCCCGTCCTCGTCCACCCGTCACCGGCCGGAATCCCGCAGCGCACGCCCGTCACAGGGGTGCTGACACAGCCCCCGGATCACCCGCGACCCGCCGCGCACGCGCGGGGAAGGGCGCTCGCCGCGATCGTCAACTGGCTCACCCGCCCCGTATCCCCACAACAGCTCCGCACGACGTACGCCTTGCTCGCCGCTCTACCCGTCCACTTGGGCACCCGAGAGGAATCCCTGACCTTCCTCACCGCCCCACCGGCCGTCGCCTGATCGGCGGGATCAGCGCCGGCCAAGAGGTGCCGGGTGCCCATACGTTCGCGCAGCCTCGGGAACTCCTCGGCGACTTCGGCGGCGTGCGCCAAGGTGTCGGCCATGCGTAGCTTGGTGGCGGCAGGACGTGCCCCCTCCTCAGCCGTCCAGCAGCCGCCATGCGGTGAGGGCGATCGCGGCCACGTCGGCGTTGTCCCGCGCTGCGTCCTGGGGCACCTGCGCGAGCAGTGCCAACGCCCCTCAGATCGTCGTAGTGCACGACGGGTTGGCGGCAGGTCGGCTGCGAACCCCAGAAGCCGTAGCGCCCGGGCCCTGGCCGCCTCGCCGCAGTCCTGCGCCGCGCCGTGGCCGAGTAGGCCGTCGCGGAGTTCACCTTGACGTGGACGAGGTCGTTTCCTGTCTCACCGGCGGGATACGCCTCTACCTCCGTCCCGAGGGGCCGGGAGACGAGGAGGAAGAGATCGGGCTGACGGCCGGAACCGCCGTCATCGTGCCGCGCGGCAGTCGCCTGGAGAGGTGGAAGACCGAAGCCCAGACCAGGCGCAGGGGCGCAGGGCCTCGGCTTCGGTCTTCCTTCCCTTACGGGGTGGGTCCTACGGGCAGGTCACGTCAGGGCAGGTCAGGAGGACGCGCCGAAGTTCTGCGTCCACCAGGGGCCGTTCGACTTGAAGTTGATGCCCACGCCGATCTCCTTGAAGGAGCAGTTGAGGATGTTGGCGCGGTGGCCGGGGCTCTTCATCCAGCCGTCCATGGCCGTACGGGCGTCCTTGGGGCTCTTGAAGATGTTCTCGCCGTACGTGCTCCAGCGGTACCCGGCGGCGGTCATCCGGTCGCCGGGGCTCTTTCCTTCCGGGCTGGTGTGGGCGTAGTAGTCCCGGGCGGCCATGTCGTCGGAGTGGCCCTGAGCGGCGGCCTGGAGCTTCGCGTTGACGGTGAGTGGTGAGCAGCCGGCCTTCGCGCGCTCCGCGTTGACCATGTCGACTACCTGCTGCACGTACGCGCTGTTCGCACCGCCGGCCTGGCTGCCGCCGCCATTGCCACCGGCCGGGGGCTTGCGATGGCTGCTGGAGCCGTTGCCGTTGCCATTGCTGCCGCCGCCGTTGCCGCGGCTCGTTGAGGGCGCGTCCTGGTTCGTGGCGGCCGCCTGGCTGTCCGGCTTGCCTCCGGCCTCGGTCGTGGACTCGGCCCGGTCCTTCTTCTCCTTGCCACCCCGGTCCTTGTCCGGGGCCTTCGAGGCGCCGGCGCTCGGGGACGCGCTGCGCGTGCCGGGAGCCGGTGAATTGGCCGCCGCCACGGAGAGGCCGTCCTTCGACGCCTCGGTGGTCCGGTCCGCGGTCGGCTCGGAAGCCGTAGGAGTGCTCGTACGGGTCTCCCCGCCGCCCGACAGCGACTGGGCCACGCCGTACCCGCCGCCCACGACGGCTATCAGACCCACCGTCCCGCCGATGACCATCGCCCGCCGGGGGCGCCGGCCGCGGTGCCGGCGCGGGCGGCGGTCGCCGTCGGATGCCGGGTCGAACGACGGAGTCTGGGGTTCACGATTCACGTGGATCACTTCCGGTGTGGGGTCACTGAGTACTGGTCCAACACTCAGGAGACGCCGGGCCCGGCACCGGATAACAAAAATTCGCGGACGTTGTGAGTTGTGAGGTGATGAGCTGTCGCCGCCCGCTCGACCGCCCGCGGATGAGCCGTTGTCAGTGCCGTATGACAAGGTCTGTCGCACGGGCACGAGCACGTGACGGAACACGAGCACGTGACGGAACACGAGCACGTGACGGAACACGGAACGTACGGAACAAGGAGTTCGGCATGACGGGGGCGCTGACAGAAGCCTGGGACGAGGCGCGCGTGGTGGAGCTGGCGCGGCGGCTGAGGACGGCGGAGACCGGTGGCTGGAGCGGGACGGCGCTGCGGGCGCTGGTGGAGGGCCTCGGCTGGCAGTGGGAGGACGGTGCCGCCGGACCGCGGCTGGTCACGGGCCCGGAGTCGGAAGCGTCCTCCCGGTGGACGCCGCGGCTCCGCCCGACGGACCGCTTCGAGAAGGACTATGTGCACGGCGGCGAGGAGTACGTGGGGCTGTACGTGCCCGTCGCGCTGCCGGAGGACGGTGCCAGGGGGAAGGCCGAGGCCTTCCGCGCGGTCGCCGAAACGCTGACGCGAGAGTTCGGCCCCGCCCCCGTCATGGGTGTGTACGGCGACCCCGGGCCCTTCTACGACTCCGCCCCGCTGTGGGGCAGCCCGTTCCTCCGCTGGCGCGGGCAGGAGAACACGCTGGAGCTGCACGCCGGCGAGCACGGTCCCGAACTGCTGCTCCAGCCGACCGACCCGGTGGAGAACTGGTTCTGGCGGCAGGGACACGGCGAACACTACGCCGTCGGCGGATTCTTCGGCACGCGCCGCGACCCCGCCAACGCGGGCCTGGGATTCCCGGGCCGCTGGCGCACCGACGACTGGGACGTCTTCGCCCACGCCCTCGGCGACTTCCTCCACACCCTCCCGGCCGAGACCCACGCCCTCGGCATCGAGCTCGACCTGGGCTTCCACGCGCTCGTGCCCGGCACGTACGGGCCCATCGTCTTCCACCTCGTCTGCGGTGAGCGACTGGAGATCGTCTACGACCCGGCGCGGACCGGCGAGGGCGTCGCCGACCCGAGCTCCTTCGGCTGGATACCGCACACCACGCGCCCGGCCGCCCTGGACCACTGGCTCGAAGCCCCCTACCACTCAGGAGACTTCGGCATCGGTGAGGTGGACGGCCGCCGGCTGGCCCGGATGATGGTGGACACCCTGCGCGACCTGGGTGTCGAGTCCCCGACGGACCTCAGCCTGAGCGACCACGCGCAGCAGGTGGGGAACTACCACGTCGACTACTACGGCCTGACCTTGCAGGAGAACCCGTAGGCCAGGAGAACCCGTAGATCGGGTGAACCGGTAGATCGGGAGAACCCGTAAATGACGAAGCCGGGGTGCCGTGCGGCACCCCGGCATGACGCCAAGGGCGAGGAAAGCGAAAGGACTAGATTCAATGAGGTTTGAGAAGGAAGTCCCCTCATGGCCTCGCCGGGACCAAGGCTAGCAGTCAGCCCGGGATCAGGTCGCGCAGGTTTTCCGGGGTGATGATCCGGGAGTCAGGGTGCAGCCCGTCCGGGCGTTCCAGGCCGATGTACGTGACGGGTTCGTCCGGGACGGTCTTGCCGTCCCACAGGGTGGTGGCCGTGGCGTGGTCGGCCATCAGGCCGGTGAGGTACCGGACCGTGAGGAAGTCGCGCTCGACGATGCCGCGCAGCAGCGTGGCGACCGACACGCGGTTGCCCTCGATCTGGTTGTGGCTCGGGTTGCCCTTGAGGTACAGGTGCAGCCACTTGGCGCGCCAGCGGCCGTCGCTCCCGCGGAGGAACGCCAGCGGCAGTGCGACCCTGCCCGGGCCGCGCAGCTCCGACTTCATGCGCACGGTGCGTGCCTCGAAGGGGCGGCCTCGCTGTTCGGCCTCGCGCAGCATGAAGCCGAAGAACGATTCCTCGACGTCCTCGAAGCCCTCACCCGAGAAGATGTTGACCTGCGGGACGATGAACGCGCCGCGCACGGCCCCCAGGCGCAGGTTGATGAACTCCGAGGCGCCGTCGGGCGCGTCGACGATGTCGCCGGAGTGCTCGCCCTCCACCTCGGTGAGGGAGGTGTAGGAGAGCCAGGAGACGGTTGCGTACGAGGCGTCCAGCATCAGCGCCGACAGGTCGTAGTCGGTGCTGATGCTGGTCTGCTTCCAGTAGACGAAGAACCGCAGCAGTTCGCCGTCGACGGGGGAGAGGGAGCCCCGGGGCAGCACGCCCAGGCCGGCGGCCGTCGCCTTGCCGCTGAGCGGGAGCGCGACGTCGAGGACGTCGGGGTCGATCAGCAGGTGCCCGGGCGCCGGGAGGCGGTGGCGCGTCTCCGCGTCCAGGGCGGCGATCAGGCGCTTGCGCTCGGGCGGCAGCACGGGCGGGCGGGTGTCGGTGGTGACCCAGGCCCGGCCGAGGCGGTTGACGAAGACGCGCCGCCGCTCGTCGGCCTCCTCCGGCCCCTCCAGCTCTTCCACCTCCTCCGCGCGGTTGTGGAAGTGCTCGCGCACCGACAGCAGGACCCGGCCGGCCACCTGCGGGGCGACCTGTTCGGCGGCGGTCACGACGGCGTCGCGCTCCTCCTGGGTGCGGCACGCGCGCAGCAGGCGGTCCAGGGACCGGAACAGCTTGCCCGGGGCGGCCGTCAGCAGCCGTGCCGCGCCGGTGACGTCGTTCGCGCCGAGCAGCTCCTCGACGCGGCTGTCGAACGTCCGGGCCCGCTTCTCGCCCCGGGCCACGGCGAACACGTCCGCGGCGTGCGGCCGGCGCGGGTACTCGTGCGGGTGGAGGCGCTCGCCGAGGCGCTTGAACATCTCCCGGTGCGCGGTGACGTCGGCGAGCTTGGCGGGAGCCTGCGCGACGACCGTGTCGAGGGCGCCGATCAGGGCGCGGCGCACCGGCCGGGACAGCGAGCGGAGCCGGGTCGGCTCGGCGAGCGTCACGTCGCCGTCCGACAGCGCACAGGCCAGGCGGAGCACGTCGGTGACGGTGTCCACCAGGAGGTCCGCGCCGGAGTCGAGGCGGGCGAGGTTAACGACGGCGCGATTCTCCCGGACCGGGATCGCCTCGGGCTGAGGGCCGTCGGCGCAGTGCCCGGCGAGCAGCCGGAGGTCGCGCAGCCCCTCCTCACCCAGCGGAGTGGTGCTGCCCGCCAGGGCCAGATACAGGGCGGTGACCTCGTCCTCCAGGGCACCACCCAGGTGCAGGACCGTCATGCGGTCGCCCGCCGCGGCGATCAGCTCGTCGTGAGCGGCGAGCACCTCGGCGTACGTGTGCTGGTACGTGCCGTACGACGGGAGGGTGAGCAGGTCGACCACGCCGGTGCTGAGCTGGGCGAGCGTACGGTCGTGCGACGCGTCGTCGGCGAGCGCCCCGGCGATGCACCGTGTCCAGAAGTCGAACGTGTCCGGCACGTTGGCCGGGAAGTCGACGAAGTAGGCGTTGTGCCGGACGTGGTCGCCGACCATCTCACGGACGGTGTCCAGTGTCCGTGCGGCAACCTGACGGACCGTCTCCTCACTCAGCCCCGACAGCCGCTCCAGCAACTCCGCCGAGAGCTTGAAGCCCACGGACAACAGCGCGCCGTCGAACTGCCGCGCCACAACACCACCCTGCCCGGCAGGCCCGGAGGGCAGGGGAAGCCGGCGGGCATGCCGGATGACCAGGGGTTCAAGACGGTCGACCATCCGCGCATGATCCCAGACCCACCCGAACCGCCGCACCAGGGTTTTCGAACACAACGCACACCAACCGCCGGGCAGACCGCTCCGCGCTTCAGCCCCGCGTTCGCGCCGGGCCGGCAGCCCTGCCGCATAGACGCGGAGGGCCGCTCAGCGCGGGACCGTCGACACGGCCTGCGGCAGGCCTGGCCGTACGCCGAAGCCCGGACAGCAACGAACGCGGCGGCGAACCACTACTAGGGAGCGAGAGGGAGCTGGCGCTTGTGGGCGGTGAGGTGGTAGCGGCGGGCGATCGTTTCGAAGGCTCGCTCGTCCACCGGCTTGCCCTCCAGGAAGTCGTCGATGTCGTCGTAGGTGACTCCGAGCGCGTCCTCGTCGGCCTTGCCCGGGTCGAGGGTCTCCAGGTCGGCCGTCGGGGTCTTCCACACCAGCTCGGCGGGTGCGCCCAGGGCGTCCGCTACGGCGCGCACCCGGCGCTTGGTCAGGCCGGTCAGCGGGACCAGGTCGGCGGCGCCGTCGCCGAACTTGGTGAAGAAGCCGGAGACCGCCTCGGCGGCATGGTCGGTGCCGACGACCAGGCCGTCGTGCGCGCCGGCCACCGCGTACTGGGCGATCATGCGCTGCCGGGCCTTGATGTTGCCGTGCACGAAGTCCTGGTGGTGATCGTCGCGGAAGCTCACCCCGGCGGCCCGGGACGCGTCGAGCGCGGCGTCGCTCGCGGGCTTGATGTCCACGGTCAGCACGTGGTCGGCCCGGATGAAGGAGAGCGCGAGCTGGGCGTCGTGCTCGTCGGCCTGGACGCCGTAGGGCAGCCGCATGGCGTAGAACCGCGCCTCGTGCCCGGCGGCCCGCGCACGCTCCACGGCGAGCTGGCACAGCCGGCCGGCCGTGGTGGAGTCGACGCCGCCGCTGATGCCCAGCACGAGGGACCGCAGACCGGTGGAGGTCAGCCGCTCGGTGAGGAAGGCCACCCGGCGCTCGATTTCCCGCTCAGCCTCGAAGGTCTCGGCGACCTCGAGTTCCCGGGCTATCTCCTGCTGTAGGGCGGTGGACGCCGGCTCGCTCACGTCTGCTCCTTGTTCCGGTTCACGATGTGCTGCCGCCCACCCTAGCCAGAGCGTGCCGGCGGGAGGGCACCGGAGGGAGCCCACCCCGGGCAGAGGCCGGGGCAGGGGCCGGGGCAGGGGCCGGGGCAGAGGCTGCTGTGGAGGCGCTCGTCACCCTTCCAGCAGCGGCCGCAGCCGGGCATGGGCCCACCCGCTGAGCGAGGTGGGGGTGGTCGTGAGCAGGTCGCGCGGCTGCTCGGGTACGAGGCCGCGCGATCCGGCGGCCATCCCGACGAGGCCCTCCACCGCCGAGGGAGGCAGCCCGGCCGCACGCAGCGTGTCCCGTACCGCGTCGTCGCTGACGGGGTTGAGCCGGACGGGGCGCCCGAGCGCCTCGGTGAGGATCTGCGCGACCTGGTGGAAGGTGAGGTCTTCCGGCCCGTGGACGGCCTGTACCACCCGGCCCCGCCACGCCTCGCTCAGCAGCCGGGCGGCGACCACGTCGCCGATGTCGCGCGGGTCGGCCCACGGCATCGGGTGGTCGGGGTCGAACACGGTGGTCAGACGGACCGCGCCCCCGCCACCGCGTCGCGCACGAATCCGGCGTCCGTCAGGTCGCCCCGGCGCACCTCGACCCGCTCGCGGGTCGCCTCGCCCAGGCGGGCCGGGTCGCGGACCAGAACGCGAGGACGGACGCCGGCCTGGAGCAGCAGCCGCACCACGCGCGATCCCACATGGCCGGTCGGGGTGGTGACCACGATGCTCATCGAGCCCTCCCTTTCGAGCCCTCAAGCCTTTCGAGCACTTCTTTTCGAACGCTTCTCTGTCGTTCCAGGCACTCTAGGGATCTGTGTGGCCGCAGTCGCCCCCCGCTACGAAGTTCAGTGAGTGAAGCGCCAGCGCGTCTGGCCGAAGCCCTCGTCCCTGCTGAATCCGAAGGCGGTACGGGGCGACACCGCGAAGACCAGCGCAAGGCCCGCGTCCGCGGTCTCCTCGGTCGGCGGCGGGGCCGCCGTCGTCGTAGCGGTGCTGAAGGCCCCGTCCCGCACTTCGAAATGCCAGCTCGGCCCGTACTTCGCCTCCCACGCCGCCGCCAGCTCGACCAGCCGCTTCTCGTCGGTGACCCGGACCGCCTCGCCCTCGACCACCAGGTCGCAGCCCTCGCCGTACGCGTTGGCGCCGGTCGTGAGGACGACGTGGGGGTTGGTGCCGAGGTTGAGCCCCTTGCGCTCCCGCGCACCGGTGGCGAAGTGGAGCGCTCCGTCCATCCAGACCGACATCAGCGGCGTGACGTGGGGGCGGCCGTCCGGCCGGACCGTCGACAGCCAGAAGATCTCGGCCTTCTCCAGGCGGGGGACGGCCTCGGCCCAGGGCATGGCGGTGGCGTCCGGGGAGCTGTATCGCGTATCCAGGTCGGTCTGCGGTTCCTGCGTCTGAGCGTGGGCGGGCATGGCGGACTCCTCGTGACACTCGACACCCGGGCTTCACATGCTCCCTCTGAAGCGCGGACTCCGCCTGCCGGCCGGACCCGTCAGCGCGGAGCCGTCCACCACTCCGGGCGGCCCGCGCCGCGCGGCATCAGGATCGTACGGAAGGCACCCGGGGTCTCGGACATGACGACCTGGTCGGTGACGCCCTGGTAGCGGCCGCACGGGGTGTCGGCGGTGAAGGTGTCCGGGTCGAGGTAGGCGTGGCGCTCGCCGGTGCCGGCGAGCTCGCGGGCGTAGTCCTTGTCGAGGATGCCGAGGCTGAGGATCCACAGGGCGACCCGCGTCAGGGAGACGTGCACGCGGTAGCTGCCGCCCTCGGTGGCGCGCCGCATCAGGGCGGCGATGATGCCGGTGGTGGCCAGCCAGGGCACCAGATAGTCGTTGACGACCTTGATCGGGGGCAGCGCCGGGTTGTCGTCGGTGCCTTCGAGGTTCATCATCCCGCTGACGCAGCCGGCGGTCTGGTCGAAGCCGACGCGGCCCGCCCATGGGCCGTGCTGCCCGTGGAGACTGACGGTGGCGTGGATGATGCCGGGCCGTATCGCGGCCGCTTCCTGCGGGCTGAGGCCCATGCGCTCCAGGTAGCCGGCGCGGTGGTTGGCGTAGAAGACGTCTGCGCCGCGGAGCAGTTCGCGCAGGGTCGCGGCGGCTTGCGGGTCGCGGGCGTGGTCGAGGGTGGCGGAACGGACGCCGACCTGGGCGGTGTAGTAGAGGATGTCGTTCTCGAACTGGCCGGGGCGCCAGATGTTGAGCGCGTCCGCACCGTGCTGCGCCATGGTGCGGCCGATGGCGGCGCCGGCGATGACGTGGCCCAGTCCCAGGGCGCGTACGCCGTCCAGCGGCTGGGTGGCGCCGGGCGGCAGCGGCTCGGGGTCGCTGTCGCCGATCTTCTCGATCTCGATCAGGGGCATGCCGGCCAGCACGTCGCGGTACTGCCGGGTGCCGAGGAACTCACGCGTGCCGCGCAGCATCGGCATGACGACACCGGCGTCGGCGCCGGCCCGCTCCAGGTCCGCGCCGTCCCAGCGGGCTATGGCGTTGGCGACGGCCAGGGCGTCGTCGGGGGCGCCCAGCAGTTTGAGGGTGCGGGACTTGAGCGCCGGGTAGACGTTGAGCGGCATCACCCAGCGGCCGTCGCCCGCGCGGTAGAAGGAGAGGGCGAAGGGGTCGTCGGGGGCGGTGACGGGGTAGCCGTTGAGCTTCTCCCACTTGCCGTCGTAGAAGGGGCACAGCCGGTGGGGGGCCTTGCGCAGGTCCATGGAGATGTCCTGGCCGGGGCCGCCGCGGTGCTGCCACAGCTTGGCCAGGGCGACGGATTTGGCCGTCAGGCCGAGGGCGGGGGCGGCGGCCAGCCGCAGGGCGGAGGGGACGACGGGGTCGGCGCCGGTGAAGGAGACGGTGCCCCCGGCGTCCTGCTCGCTCAGGCCGACGCCACCGAGGACGTCGTCGAGCGCGGTGTGGATGTCGAAGTCGTCGCCGGTCCCGCCGGTGACCGGCTTGTCGAGCGCGGCTTTGATCTTGTGAGTGAGCTCGGTGTGTTCGGTCTGAACCGTCGGTACGGTCTGAACGGTGTGCATCGGGCTGCCTTTCCGGCGGCTCACGCCTGGGTCGCCTGGGTGTGCGTACGGGAGGACGTGCTGGAAGACGTGTTGGAGGACGTGCCGGAGGTCTCGGCGAGGGCGCGCATCAAGGCGATCTGCGCACGGTCGCGACGGGCGGCCAGCTCGCTTACGGGCACGTCCCCGAAGGCCTGTTCCGCCTGTTCGGTGAGCAGGGCGACGGTGGGCTCGTCGAAGGAGGGGGCGCCGAGGCCCGGCCAGGACGCCTCCATGGCGTGGCCCAGGTGCTGGATGAAGTGCGGCAGGCCTTCGGGCCCGCCGCCGAGGTGGAAGGTGCGGAAGGGACCGGCGGCCGCCCAGCGCAGCCCGATGGAGCCGGTGACGATCTCGTCGAGTTCGGCCTCCGTCACCACGCCTTCGGCCACCAGGTGCACGCATTCGCGGAAGAGCGCGGACTGGAGGCGGTTGGCGACGAAGCCGGGGACCTCCTTGCGCAGGATCTGCGGCTTCTTGCCGAGCGCCGTGTAGAAGGCGTGGGCCTGTTCGAGGGTCTGCGCCGAGGTCCGCTCGCCGGGGACGATTTCCACCAGCGGTACGAGATGCGGCGGGTTGAACGGGTGGCCGACGACCAGCCGCTCCGGCTGCCGCATCGCCTCGGCGATCGCGGTGGCGGGGATGCCGGAGGTCGAGGTGGCCAGCAGCGCGTGGGCGGGGGCGGCTTGTTCGACGGCCTGCCAGATCTGCTGCTTCACGGGCAGGCGCTCGGGGCCGTTCTCCTGCACGACGTCGGCGTCCGCGACGGCGGTGGCCAGGTCGGCCTCGAAGCGGAGGCGGGCGGTGAGGTTCTCGGTGGGCAGCCCGAGTTCCGCCAGGGCGGGCGCGATCTCGTCCAGTCCGGCCAGGACCTGGTCCCGTACGCCGGGGCGCGGGTCGCTGATGACGACGTCCATGCCGCGCGCGAGGAACAGCCCGGCCCAGGAGATGCCGATCACGCCACCGCCGATGACGGCTGCGCGCCGGTGTGCGGTGGGCACGTCCGCGACGCGTGCAGTTTTCTCGTCGTGTGTATCCATGTTGTGTGCATCCATGATGTGTGCGCCGTCCTCTCAGTGGGCGAGGTAGTCGTGGACGACCGCGGCCGGGCTCAGGGTGAGGTCGGTGAGGATGTGGCTCGCGGCGACCACCTCCCGTACGGGAAGGTCCGCGAGCGGTGCCAGCGCGTGGGCGAAGAGTTCCAGGCGGGCCGGGCCGCGGAAGGCGCTCTTGACGGTGATGTCGGTGATCTGAGTGCGCACCAGTTCGCAGATGCGCGGCCGGCCGTCGTAGCCGGGCACCGCCTTGACCATGTACGTGGGCACGCAGATCTCCGCGCGCGCCTCCTCCAGGTCCATCGGGTGGTGCTTGTAGCCCATCGTCGCGGTGGCCACCCGCAGCGAGCCGTAGTCCAGGGTGCCGACCAGGGTGTCGGAGTCGACGTAGAGCTTGGGGGAGCCGGCCTTCTTGGGGTAGGCGCTGAGCTCCCGCCCGCTGGAGATCGCCGGCACGCTGTCGAGGTACATCGCCAGGTTGTACTCGCCGTGTTCGCCCTCGTACTCGACGGGGACGACCTGGCCCGCCTCCGTGTAGTCGCCCAGCCCCGTCACGTCGGGCATCCGCATGATCTCGAACCGCACCAGCGGCTCGGGAACGGTCAGCGGCTCGGGGACGACCCGTCGCAGGGCTTCGGGGTCGGTGCGGTAGGTGATGTTCAGGTACTCGCGGTCGGTGAACCGGTACCGGGTGGGAGCGAAAGCGGGTGCGTCCAGCGGGGTGGTGAACAACTGGGCGACGTCGTGCATGTGCATGAGTGGCTTCCTTGGAGACGCCTGTGCCTGTGCCTGTCAGGGCGGGGAGCGGACCGGACGGGATCGGATCGATCGGATCGGACCGGATCCGATCCGATCCGTCCGCTCAGCGCTGGGATCTACTGCACTCCACGGAGGCGATGTCTGTCCAATATATGATCCAGGCCGACTCGATATCATTAGCCATATGGAGTTCACGAAACGCCTGCTGGAGCAGTTCCTGACCCTCGCCGAGGAGAAGCACTTCGGCCGCGCGGCGGAGCGCCTCTCGATGAGCCAGCCCCCGCTGAGCCAGGCGATCCAGCGGCTGGAGCGCGGCCTGGGCGCGACCCTTCTGGACCGCAGGCCCGGGGACCTGCGCCTCACCCCCGCGGGTGCGGCGTTCGCCGTGGAGGCTCGGCGGCTGCTGGACGCCCAGACAGCGGTCGTCGAGCGCGTGCGGCGCGTCGCGCAGGGCCTGGAGGGCGACGTGCGCGTGGGGTACGTGAGCATCCTCAGCCACCGCCACCTGCCCCGGCTGCTGCGCGCCGCCGCCGAGGAGCTTCCCGGCCTGCGCATCCACCTGCACCAGGACTCGACCGCCACGCTCGTCGAGATGCTGCGCTCGGGAGCCCTGGACCTCGCGTTCATCCGCGACCCCTCGCCTGTATCGGACGACCTGGCCGTCCACGACTTCGCTTCCGAGCGCATCGTCGCCGCTCTGCCGGATGGGCACCGGCTGGCCGGATCGGACTCCATCGCGCTGGAGGACCTCCGCGACGACGACTTCGTGCTCCTCAACGGAACGGCCCTGCCCGGCCTCGCCCTCCAGGCCCGGCTCGCCTGCCGGGAGGCGGGGTTCACGCCGCGCTGCCGCGCCGACGCCGACGACCTCACCGGCCTGCTCGGCTACGTGGCCGCCGGCCTGTGCGTCAGCCTCATGCCGGAGGACCTGCGCGGCTTCCCCGTCCCCGGCATCGCCTTCGTACCGTTCCGAGGATCGTCGCCGTACCTGCGGACGACCGTCGCCGCCGTGCGCCGCACCGACGCGGACGCGGCCGTGCACCGCCTCCTGGACCTCATCACCCGGCATGCCGGCCGCCCGTGAATCACATGTACCGATCCATCACATGTGCCGACTTCTCCGTAAACAAGTGGTCTGTCAGAAAATGACGGTCTTCTTCCTCCGTCGCCTCATACGGTGACCACCGTGACCGACCACCGTGCCGACGGCGCCGTGATGCCATCGGGGTTATGAGGGTCACGACCGGGCAGGCGGGCGGGAGGACGCATGGAGTATGCGCGGCTCTTGCGGCAGCGCCCCGTCGTGGTCCTGTGGCTGGCACGCAGCCTGTCCGCGCTGGGGGACCGCCTGTACGCGATGGCGGTGATGTGGAGCGTATGGGCGAGCACCGGGTCGGCCTCGCTCACCGGGCTCGTGGCCCTCCTCGAATCGCTGCCCTACGTCGTCTTCGGCACCGTGGGCCGGCGCGTCGTCGCCCGCTTCGCATCCTACGGAGCACTGTCCGCGGTCGACGCCCTGCGCGCGGGCGTTGCCGTGGCCCTGCCGTTCGTCTGGTCGCCCGACGTCCCGGGCACGGTCGTCGTACTGGTCAGCGTTTTCCTCCTCGGCGTGCTCGGAGCGCTCTTCGACCCGAACTTCGACGCACTGGTGCCCGGCCTGGGGCGGTCCGGGCAAGTCCAGTCCGTCACCGGGCTGTTCGACCTCACCTACCGTGTCGCCCGCATCGCCGGCCACGCCTGCGCTGGCGCGCTGCTGCTGGTGTTCTCCAGGATCGAGCTCTTCGCGTGTGTGGGCGCCGCGTTCGCCGTCTCCGCTGCGGCGCTGGGCGGCACGTCCCGGCGCCTGCCCGTGCCCCCGCCCCCGCCCCCGCTTCCGTCCTCACTCCCACTTCCGCCCCCGCTGCCCTCCGCGGACGCCTCCGCCGGCGACCGGCCGCCCGTGCGCGTCAGGGCGCTGGTGAGGGAGCGCCCCGGCATCGGCATGGCGATCGGTGTGCACGGTCTCCTGCCGTTCTGCGCCGCGGCGGGGACGATCGGGCTGCCCGCGCTGCTCGCCGACGGACACGACGCCGGCTCCGGTGGCGGCTCCGGCGCCGGAGCCTACGGACTGATCACCGCCGTCTCCGGGATCGGCGCGCTCATCGGCAACCCGGTCGCCGGCGCCCTGCGGCCGCGCGCCTGGCTCGCCGTCTGCTGCGCGGCCTGGACGGTCGACGGTCTGGCGACCGTCTGCGTGGCGGCGGCAGGCTCCGTACCGGCGTTCGCGCTGTTGTACCTGCTGTCGGGGCTGGCCGCGCCCCTGGGGACCGTCACGATACGAGCGCGCCTGGGGACGTACGCCCCGGCGGAACGCCTACGGCTGATGGCCGTCGAACACACCGCTACCCGTACGGGCGGCGTGGCCGCGATACTCCTTCTCCCGCCGCTCGTCGACGCCTCTCCCCGGGGCGCGTTCCTCGTGGCCGGCTCTGTGGTGGTGCTGATCACCGCGGCGGTCGGTCTGCTCTCGCCGCGGATCACCCGCGGGGAGCGGGCGGAGGAGGCCCGCGCCGGGCGGGCGGCGGGGGCCCGCGCCGGTACGAGCGCCACGGCCACCGGCAGGCACCGTGCCGCCGCCGTATGGCCGCGTATCCGTTTGCCGCGTATCCGTCCGCGCCGGGCCGCCGCGGCGCCGACGCGCATCCGTCTGCCCCGGGCCCGGACCTGTACCTGGCCCCGCGCCGTTGGTCGACCTGCCCGGCCGGATGCCCGCGTCAGCGGGCCAGACGACCGAGCAGGGCTGCCGCCGCGGTGATGCCCGCCAGCGCCGCCAGTACCAGCACGCCGAAGTCGGTGGCCAGGTGCGCGGGGGTGCCGATGAGCAGCCCGCGCAGGGCATCCACCTCGTAGCTGAGCGGGTTCCCCTTGCTGATCACCTGGAGCCAGCCCGGCATGACGGCGACCGGGTAGAGGGCGTTGGAGGCGAAGAACAGCGGCATGGTGATGGCCTGGCCGATGCCCATCAGCCGGTCACGGGTCAGTACGATCCCGGCGATCGTCATCGACAGGCACGAGAAGAACGCCGAGCCGAGCACCACGATCACCGCCGCGGCCAGCAGGCGCAGCGGATTCCAGGTCAGGGCGACGCCCAAGAGGGCCGCGATCACCACGACGACCGCACCCTGGATCACGGCCTTGACGCCGGCGGCGAACGCCTTTCCGGTCACCAGGGCGGCCCTGGGCGTGGGGGTGACCAGCAGTTTGGTGAGGACCCCGGAGTCCCGCTCCCAAATGATCATGATGCCGTAGAAGATGGCGATGAACATCGCGGACTGAGCGATGATCCCCGGGGCCAGGAAGTCCACGTACGGGACGTTCCCCGTGGGAATGGCCTTGATCCGGCTGAACGTCTGCCCGAAGATCAGCAGCCACAGCGCGGGCTGGACGGCACGGGTGTACAGCTCGGCCCGGTCGTGGCGCAGCTTGCGCAGTTCGACCACGCACATGGCCACGACGCGTGCCGGGACGACCCGCAAGGCGTTGTGGGCGCGTGGTGGGTGGAGCAGCAGTCCGTACCGCTGCTCGGTGAGGCTGTCGCTGTCGCGTTCAGCCGACGCGGGACGCGGTGCGGCGGGTACGGCGGACATCGCCGAACTCCCCTCGCTCGTCTTCGGATCCGGCCAGTTCGCCGCCCGCGACGTGCCGGAACACGTCCTCCAGGGACGGCAGCGCGGTCTCGCCGTCGCCGGTCTCCCGGCGGTGGGCCATGAGCCCGCTCTTCAGTTCACCGGGGGTGCCCAGCGCCCGGACCTTCCCCCGGTGCAGCAGCGCCAGGCGGTCGCAGCGCTGGTCGGCTTCCTCCATGGAATGCGTCGTGACCAGCACCGTCATGCCCGTGGCGGACCGGATCTCCGTGATGCGGTCCCATACGTTGCCGCGCGCGATGGGGTCCAGGCCGATGGTCGGCTCGTCCAGCACCAGCAGCCTCGGCGCGCTGACGAGGGCCTGGGCCAGTTCGAGCAGGCGCACCATGCCGCCCGAGTACGTGGCCGCCAGCCGGTCGGCCGCACCGGCGAGCCCCACCGCCTCCAGCGCCTGCCCCACCCGTTCGCGTCGTTCGCGGTGCGAGACGTCGAAGACCCGGGCGAAGAGGTCGACGTTCTCCCGGCCCGTCAGGCCGCCGTCGGCGGACAGTTGCTGCGGTACGTAACCCAGCAGCCGTCGCACCATCATCTTCCGCCGGGCCGCGTCGCGTCCGAAGATCTCGATCACGCCCGGGGGCACGGGCAGCAGGGTGGTGATCGATCGCAGCGTCGTCGTCTTGCCCGCGCCGTTCGGCCCGAGCAGGCCGAAGACTTCGCCCGGCTCGACGCGCAGGTCGACGCCGTCGACCGCTTTTGTTCTGCCGAAGGAGTACGTAAGGCCGGTGCAGCGGACGGCCGCCACGCCGTCGGCCCTGGCGGCCGTTACGCCATCGGCCCCGGTGGTCGCCACGCCGTCGGCGGCAGTCGCCATGTCGCCGGCCTTGGGGGCCGCCGTGCCGCCGGCCCCGATGGTTCCGTCCTCCGTGCTCATGGCACCTCCTCGGTCTCGCGCAGCGTGTCCGCGAGCCTGCGCAGCGCGGGAAGCGCCGCGGCCACGGCCGCCCGGTCCTGCGCAGGGAGCGCTCCCACCCCGTCGCGGAACAGCGCCGCGCGCCGCGCTTCCCAGTCGCGCAGCCGGTCCCGGCACGCGTCCGTGGGGAACAGGGCCGCCGCGCGGCCGTCCCGGGGGTCGCTCTCCCTGCGCAGCAATCCGCCCGCAACCAGTCCGTTGACGAGGGTGCTCACCGAATTCGCGGCGAGGCACAGTTCCTTGGCGGCACCGGACACCCCGATCCCGGGCCGCGCCGAGACCACGCGCAGCAGCTCGGCCTCGGCGCCTCGCAGCCGCGGGGTCGTCATGGTTCGCCACAGTCTGCGCCGGGCGAGCCGGTGGATTCCCGCCAGGAGGCCGGCGAGCTCGTCGGCCGTATCATCCGCAACGTCGAGAACATCCGGGGCACCGGAAACATCCGGGACACTAGAAACATCCGCACCATCTGCGGTCATACCATCATTTTAACTCTGTGTCCGAGCTATCGGTAAGGCTTGGTAAGGCTTCGGGAACGGCGTCCAAGGGGCGCGCGGGAGCGCCTTCCGGCGCGGGGGCTTTGCGGCCCCGACGATCGCAGACCGGAACCAGAACCGGAACCGGATGCGGATCGTGCGTGAGGTTCACTGGGTGTGGATCGTGCGCCCGGTGACCTGGCCGGGGCGGACGCGGATCCACAGGTCGCGCTTCCCGCCGGCCCAGGGTTCCGCTCCGGGGCGGTCGGCGAGGCTCTCGACAGTGCCGGGATCCGTGATGTGTTCGGCCGTGCCGTTGATGAGGACGCTCCAGCCGCGGCTGAGGTGTTCGTCGATGTGGTCGGCTTCGAAGGCGAGCGGCTCCCCGTCGGCCGCTGCCAAGGTGTCGTCCGCCTCGGACCGGTAGACGATGCTGCGGCCGTCCACGAGGAAGTTGACCAGCAGGATCACGGGCGCGGGCCCGGAGGTCAGACCGATCCTGCCGATGCCGTGCGTGCCGAGCCGCTGCCAGCATTCGTCCTCGGCGAGGTGCGCGAGCAGAGGACTGGTTCCGGCGGGCTGCTGACCGGGCGCCGCTTCGCGCGGGCCTGCCACGAGCTCGTCGTAGGGCATGTCGAGGGCGGCGGCGACGCGCATGACGGCGGCGGGGTCGAAGTCGCCGCCGAACGTCTCCAGCTGGCTCAGATAGGGGACGGACATGCCGGCGCGGCGCGCCACTTCCTCACGGGTCAGTCCCAGCTGCTCGCGGCGTACGGCACAGCGGGTCGCCACCGTGTCCTCGCGCGGACCGGAGTCCGTGTCGGGGCCGCCGGGTCGCGGCCCGTCGTCGTGCATCGTCTCCGCCTCCGCCATTCTGCCGGCCGCCCGGTGCGGCGTGCCGCCGCCGTCGGGTCCGTAGTTCGTGAGCCGCCCTCTTGCCCAGGGGATCAGAGCGCCGGGCCGCGTGCCAGCGGTGCGCCGCCGAACGGGAACCCGGGACAGCGGCGCAACGGCGCAGCGGGCCCGCCCTCGCCCGCGTCGTACGCCCGGCGGGGCCGAGGGGTGGGCGTCAGTGAAACGCGATCTCCTCGCCGACCGACCGCTCGCGGGCCGCGGCGACGACCAGAGCCGCGGCCGCGGCGTCCTGCACCGCCACACCGACCGACTTGTACAGCGTGATCTGGTCCGGCGAGGTGCGCCCCGGCTTGCTGCCGGTGACGAGCTCGCCGAGCTCGGCGTACACGTGCCCGGCCGTGATGACGCCGTCGCGCATCGGCATCAGCAAGTCGTTGCTGCCGGCGGGGAAGGGCGCGAGCGCGGCCTGCCGCGACTCGACGCACACCAGGGCCTCGGCGACCGTGGCGTCGTCGACCTCGCGGCCGTCCGGGTTGTACCCCACCGAGATCGCGTGCACGCCGGGCGTGAGCCAGGGGCGCCGGATCACGGGTTCGAGGGCGTGGGTCGTCGCGGCGGCGATGTCGGCGCCGTCGAGCGCCTCGGCGTAGGTGGGAACCGCCTGGACGCGGGCATCCAGTACGGACGACAGCTCGTCGGCCAGCGCGGCTGCCTTCGCCGGATCCCGGCCGGCTACCCGTACCTGCCGGATCGGGCGGACCCGGCAGATGGCGCGAGCGTGCGAACGGGCCTGAACTCCGGTCCCCAGCAGCGCCAGCACCGTCGAATCGGCGCGCGCCAGCAGACGCGCCGAGAGCGCGGAGCAGGCGGCGGTACGTGCCGCGGTGATGGCCGTACCGTCCAAGAAGGCCACCGGCTCGCCGGTGTCCGGGTCGAAGACGACGATGACCGCCTGGTGGGTGGGCAGCGGCGTCCCGGCGTTGCGCGGGAACAAGGAGACCAGCTTGCTCGCGAGCGCACCCACCGACGGCACGTAGCCCGGCATGGCCGCCAGGAGGCCCTGCTGTTCGGGCACCGCGGCGGCGACGCGGTCGGGCGCCGAGGCACTGCCGGCGGAGAGATCCGCCATCGCCGGGGCCAAGGCGTCGATCAGTGCGTCCATGTCGAGCAGGGCCTCTACGTGCGAGCGTCCGAGAGCCAGCATGCGTTGCAACCTCCTGCCTAAGCGCCCGACGTGGCGCGCTGATGTGGTGTGCATGCATGTCCATCGCACGCATCTCTCAACGGATTTTGTTCGTCAGGCGATTGATGGCCCGAACTCGTAGGTGGTCAATGCCGAGACCGTGATCACGGAGGAGGATGAACATACAGACGGTTGGTAGTGCCAGCGGTTTTTCCTACGCAAGACTCGTTCTTGCCAGAGCTTTTGCTTCGCTTACTGGCTTACTTCCCCCTTCCATCTTTTGGAGAGAACCATGAGCATCCGCAACGCCGCCGCCGTGACCGCTCTCGCCGCCGCTGCCATCGGCGCCGGCGCCACCGCCGCCAGCGCCCACCAGGCCGCCGGCCACGCGGAGAACTCCCCGGGCGTGGCCGCCGGTAACGTCGTGCAGGTCACCCCTCACGTTTCCCCGAACATCGGAGGCAACGTGGTCTCCGTGGTCGGTGTCGGTAACCTCAGCCACGGCAACACCCTGATCAACAAGTAAGCCCCGGTTCCAGCCGCCGAGGGCCACAGGAGAAGCAGCACCTGTGGTAGGCCGCGCGCCCTCCGACTCCCGTCGGGCGCGCGGCCTTTTCGGTGCCGGAGCTCGAAGTCCTTTAAGCTCCCGCCGTGAACGACAGCACGCACAGCATACGAATCAGAGCGGGCGGCCTTGCCGACGCACCGGCCATTCTCGACATGCTCGACTCCGCGGTGGTCTGGATGAACGCTCGCGGTAACACCGAGCAGTGGGGCACGACCCCGTATTCGCAGCAGCCCGGCGGGGCGGCGCGGGTCGAGCGGTACCTGACCGAGAACGCCCCGTACATCGCGGAGTCGGATGGAATTCCTGTCGGCGCCTTGGTGCTGGACTCCGGCCCCAGCCCGCAGCTGCCGATCGCACCGGCCGGGGAACCCGAGCGGTACGTCCGGCTGCTGGTCTCCGACCGACGGTACGCCGGCCGGGGCATCGGAGCGGCGCTGCTGAGCCATGCCGCCGAGGAGACCCGACGGGCCGGAGCGAAGCTGATGCGGGTCGATTGCTGGGCGGGCGGCGAGGGCGAACTGGTCGCGTTCTACGAGCGCAACGGCTTCACCCCCACCGACCAATTCCTGTCCGGAACCTGGCCCGGACAGGTCCTGGCCCGGCGGGTCGCCTGACGACACGGGCAGGTAGAAGCCCCGTTCACGCCATTTCGCCGGCCACGTAGGGTGCGTATTTAGTTGTGATCAAAGGGTGGTCCGCGTGAGGTTTTTGATCCAGATCATTGAGGCGCGAAGGTGGTGGCCGGCGAGGTAGCTCGCGGGTGTCTCGTCGTACCGCCTGGCGATGCCTCGCCGGTCCTTCAGCCGGAGTTCTTCCCGCTTGGGATCACCTTCGGCCTCCTGTCCGGTCTATCCGTCGTGGCCGCCCCCTTTGACCTGGTCTTCTCCGCCTCAGCGGCGACCTTCTCCAAAGCGGTGAGGACGTCCTCGTTCAGGTGCATCCCGGTGGCGTCGTGATGGGCCCGCGCCGTGGTGGAGTCGATGCCGGCCAGGGACAGGTCCACCTCGTCCCGCTTTGCAGCTTCCGCGATCAGGCCCTCAAGCAGGGCTTCGAAGACGCCGGCGTCGTGTCACTGCCGGAAGCGGTTGTGGACGGTCGGCCAGGCGCCGAACTCCGTTGGCATCTCCCGCCACTGCCCGCCGGTCCTGAACTGCCGGATCACGCCCTTGACTTGCTGCCGCAGCCGATCGGGGTGCGGACCGCGTCGGCCGACCGGCAGATACGGACCTGTGAATTCCCCCTCCGCATCCGTCAGTTGCGCTCGCGTCACGCAGTCTGGCGTACCGGATCGAGCTCCAGCGGGAGAGGGGGTCCCGCAGGTTGATCACCGTTCGATACGTGCATGCCTAGCCGGCTTGCAGAGCGGCGAGGAGCCTGGTTCGCAGGAGCTGCGCGGCTGGGTAGTGCTGACCTCGGCGGGTGATAAGTCCGAGCCGGGCGTGTGTGGCGGCGTCGGTGAGCGGGACGGTCTGCAGACCGGTGCCTTGTGTGGAGGACGTGCTGAGGACAGCGATGCCCGCACCGCGCTCAGCGAGGCGGAGCAGGGTGACTGGAGAACTGGCGTCGATGTCCACGCGTGGGCCGAGACCGATCCTGTGGCAGGAGTCCTCGTAGGCGGCGCGGATGCCGGTGCCTGGGGAGAGGCAGAGAATCTTCTCGCCCCGTAGGTCGCCGAGGCGCAGGTCCGGCCGGTCGAGGGGGTGTCCGGCAGGGACGGCTGCGGTGATCGGCTCGTCGATGACGATGCCCGCCTCCAGGCCTGGGGCGACGCTGCCCGCGTAGCCGATCAAGGCGAGGTCGAGAGAGCCGGCAAGGACCTGGGCCTGGAGGTCGTCGGAGTAACCCTCGTGAAGGCTGACCTCGATACCGGGGTGGGTGCGGCCGAGGTCGGCGATGGTGTCGAGGAAGGCCGGGATCGAGCAGCCCATGATCATGCCGAGACGGACCCGGCCGCGGACGGCATCGGCGAACTCGGCGGCGGTGTGCTTGATGGCTTCAAGAGTGGCAAGGGCGTTCTTCGCAAGGGGGAGAACGGCTTTGCCGGCCGGGGTGAGGCGGATTTGACGGCCGGAGCGGTCAAGCAGTTGTTGGCCCAGTTCCGACTCCAGCTTGGCCACTTGGGTGCTGATGCCGGACTGGCTGACGTGCAGACGACGGGCGGCAGCGGTGAAGGTCCCCTCGTCCATGATCGCAGCGAAGTAGCGCAGCTGGTGCATCTCCATATCCAGTAATGATAGGTGCCATCTGATCCATCTGTTAGACGAATGGATCAGACGGCTGGAGGATGGAGACATGACGACGACGAGGACTGCGCGAGAGACTGCCGAGACCTACTTCACCGCCTGGGAGGCGGGCGACTTCGATACCTTGCGCGGGTTGCTGGCCGAGAATGTCGACTTCGTCGGAGCGCTGGGAACGGCGTCGGGGGCGGAGGCGGCGCTCGCCGGGCTGAAGGGGCTCGGTCAGGTGCTGAAGAAGATCGACGTGAAAGCGCGGGTAGCGGAAGGTGATGAAGTGATCACCTGGTTCGACCTGTGCACCAACGTTGCGCCACCTACCCCGACGGCGAACTGGATGCACGTGGACGACGGGAAGGTCACCCGAATCCGGGTGACCTTCGACCCCCGCGCACTGCTGGCGGGACTCGAGGCGCAGAACTGAGCGGGGAAAACCCGAGCACCACGCTGATCAAGACTCGATACGCGCCCTAGGGTTGGCGCCACACCAGTGTGTAGCGCCAGAAGAGTCGGCGGCGGAACCGAGCGCCGGGCAATGCGCGGCGGGTGTCGCGCACGACGTCCTGGAAAGTCATGGTCGCCGGCCGCGTGGGGGCGGTCATCGAGACCGGCCGTGGCGCCTCGCGGCCCTTGTTCTTGTACCAGGCTACGGCGACATTCGACGGGATCGCAGCAGCACCGAGCAGGTGGTCACCGAGAGTTCGGGCACGGGTGACACCCACGACGACCAAGGTCCCGCCGGGCGCCAGGTGGCGACGGAAACCGATGAGAGCATCGCTGAACGGCAGGTGGTGGATGGTGGCCACACAGGTGATGACGTCATACGGGCCGGGAGGCGTCTCGCTCAGCGCGTCTCCGACGGTGAAGCTGACCGCGGCATCCGGAGCAGTCAGCTCCCGCGCCCGGGCGACGATTGCGGGATCGGCGTCGATCCCCTGCACTTTTCCGGCCCGCGAGGCCAGGAGCCTGGCCAGGTCACCGCTGCCGGAGCCGACGTCCAGGGCGCTGCCGAACCGCCGGGGGAGCTGCCTCATGATCCACCGGTGGTAGTGGGCGTTGTGGTCCCAGGGGTGGGCAGCGTGGAACCGGTCGAGCGCTCGACGGATGCGAGCCCACAGCAGATCAGTCACGCCGCCATGCTGCACGGGTCTTCGCCCTGACGCAGCCCGGTTTGCATGTACTTATCGATCGCATTCCTGCTTACGCCGAGGAGTTGGTGAACGCCCACAGTGCGAGCCCGAGGCAGCTGAATGCGGCGCCCAGTGCGCATACCGCGCCCCAGCCGGCCACTGCGTAGAGGGAGGTCGCGGCGATGGCGCCGGTGGCGCTGCCGATTGAGTAGAAGACCATGTATCCGCCGATCAGCCGGCTGCCCGCGTCCGGGCGCAGCGCGTAGATCAGGGTCTGGTTGGTGACGTGGACCGCCTGCACGGCGAGGTCGAGAAGGATCACCCCGGCGAACAGGGCCCAGAGCGAGCTGCGGGTGAAGGCCAAGGGCAACCACGACGCGGCGAGCAGGGCCAGGGCGATGCCGGTGGTCCGCCGGGAGAGTCCGCGGTCGTTCAGGCGGCCCGCCACGGTCGCGGCCAGGGCGCCGGCGACACCGATCAGCCCCAGTGCCCCGATCGCGCTGTGGGACAGGAAGTACGGGGCCTCGCTGAGCGGCAGCGCGACGCTGCTCCACAGGGTGCTGAAGGCGGCGAAGATCAGCAGTCCGAACAGGGCCCGGAGCCGCAGCAGCCGTTCCCGCGCGAACAGGGTGATCGTGGAGCGCAGGAGCTGTCCGTAGCGCAGGGTTGCCGGCGGAGCGTCAGCGTCACTGCGGCGCGGCGGGAGTACTCGGTACAGGACCAGGGCGAGCAGAGCGGTGAGCGACGCCGAGGCGAGGTAGACGGAGCGCCAGCCCGCGAGGTCGGCCATGAGGCCGGATGCGGTGCGGGCGAGCAGGATTCCGATGACGACGCCACTGGTGACCAGGCCGACGACCCGTCCGCGCTCGGCCGGACGGGCCAGTGATGCCGCGAAAGCCACCAGCGTCTGTGTGACGACGGCGAGAAGCCCCGTCGCGGCCATGCCTGCGAGCAGGAGCGCCGCCGTGCGGGCGGCGGCCACCACGGCCAGCGCTACGACCAGGAGCAGCAACTGGGCCACGATGAGCCGTCTGCGGTCGACCACGTCGCCCAATGGCACGAGGAAGAAGAGCCCCAGCCCGTATCCGACATGGGTGAGGGTGACCACGCTGCCGACGAGCGCCGGGCTCATGGCGAGGTCGTGGCCCATGGTCACCAGGAGTGGCTGAGAGAAGTAGACGTTGGCCACTGCGGCCCCGCAGGCGACGGCGAACAGTAAGACGAGGCCTCGGGGCAGGAAGAACGCGGAACCTTTCTCGCATCCGTCTTCGGTCTGTCGTGTCAGAGCTTCACCTTTGCCGGGCATCAGCACTCCTCCGCGTATCTGGTTTCATCTTGCTACCAGTGGCGACGGTAACTTTCTTGGTAGCATGTTGCAACCGTTGTGAGAGTGAGGGACGCCATGGTGACCAGGACGCGCTTCGACGACAGCGAATGCCCCGTCGCCCGCTCGGTGGACGCGATCGGCGACTGGTGGTCCCTGCTGATCGTGCGGGACGCCTTCGACGGAAGCCGGCGCTTCGGGGAGTTCCAGCGCAGCCTCGGCGTGGCGAAGAACATCCTCACCGCGCGTCTGCGCACCCTGGTTGCCGGCGGCGTCCTCGAATCCGTCCCCGCCTCGGACGGCAGCGCCTACCGCGAATACGTACTGACCCCGAAAGGCGAGGCGCTCTTCCCCGTCATCGTGGCACTGCGGCAGTGGGGCGAACAGAACTTCTTCGCCCCCGGCGAGCCGCACTCAGAGCTGGTCGACCGTCGGCAGGGAAACCGCCTCCGCACGCTGGAAGTACTGTCCGCGGACGGGCGACCGCTGAACCCCGACGACACCACCGTCCACAAGGTCTCCGCCCAGTAGTCCGAGCCGGAGAGCCGGCACCCCAGTTCGAAAGTGCCCCTTGAGGCCAACGGCTCCGGCCGGGTGAAGGACGTGGCCGGTCCTCGGCCGATATGGTCCGCCCATGACCTACACGACCGACCGGATCGGCAGTGCGCTGAGAGGCGAGAACCCCACGGTCTTACGCCGTCTCACCACCTCATTCGCGGTCATCGGCGACGTCCAGTTCCTCCCCGGATACTGCGTTCTGCTCCTCGACGACCCCGATGTCGAGCACTTCACCGACCTGTCCAAGCCCCGCCGTCTCGCCTTCCTGGCCGACATGGACGTTCTCGGTGAAGCCGTCCAGCTGGCGTGCAGAAAGCTGGACTCCGGATTCCGCAAGGTCAACCTGGAAATCCTCGGCAACACCGACCGCTTCGTCCACGCCCACATCTGGCCGCGCTACGACTGGGAGCCCGCCCACCTGATTCCCCGCCCGGTGGGGGCGTATCCGCGCGGCCACTGGCATGAACCGCGGTACGCGCTCGGCAGTGAGCACAAGCAGCTTCGGGAGGCGATCACTGCCGAGCTGGACTCCCTCGTCAACTCCGATCGAACGCAGCCTCCGCCCCGCGCCGGTGGTTAGCGTCGCCGGCGGCTAGCGGCCTTCGCCGGGCGGTGTGCCGCAGCTCTGGCCGCCCGGGCCGTCGAACCGCACCGAGCTGAAGAAATCCCGGTAGGTGGGGAAGAAGTTGCCCTTGCCGGTCGGTCCGGAGGAGGTGACGGTGGTGCAGCCGCTGTAGTTCGCGTCGGACCAGAGGTGAATGGTCGAAGCGGTACGGTTCCAGTCCGACTTGGCCCTGTCGTTCATGCCGAGCGTCGTGAGGTCCGGCGTGCTCCTCGTCAGCTTGATCATGTCGCCGGTGCCGTCGAGCCCCGAGAACATGCAGTAGTAGCCGGCAGGACAGCGGTCGTACCCGCCGGCCGCCTGCGCCGTTGAGACCGGCAGCACGGCGGCGGCTGCAACGGCCACCGGCACGAGCAGTGCACGCAACTGGTTCCTCATCTATTGACGCTCCTCGATGGCTGGGGAGGGTAGGGGAGGGGAAGCGATCAAGCACGTAGGCTCTGGACTACCTCGTTCCGCCGCATGGAGCAATCCCATGGTCATCTGTCCATCCGAACGAGTTACCTATGGCCTATGCAGCCGAACCGGCAGTGTCTCCGTGCTGTTGCCCACGAAGCTCGGGTGCCGGGGCAGCTCGTGGTCGGGTACGGCGAGGGTGAGGTCCGGGTAGCGGTCGAAGAGGGCAGCCAGCGCGGTCGTCGCCTCCAGCCTGGCCAGCGCGGCGCCCAGGCAGTAGTGCGGGCCGTGCCCGAAGGAGAGATGCCGGACCGCGGGCCGGCGGGTGACGTCGAAGCGCGACGCGTCGGGGCCGTACGCGCGCTCGTCACGGCCGGCGGAGGTGTACGAGGCGAGCACCGGGGCGCCCCGGGGGATGACCGTGTCCCCGACCGCCAGGTCACGGACGGGGTAGCGGAACGGGAAGAAGCTCACCGGGCTGTCGTAGCGCAGGGTCTCCTCGACGACATCCCCCCAGTCGGCCTTGCCCGCGCGTACCAGCGCGAGCTGTTCCCGGTCCGTGCACAGTGCCCGTACGGCGTTCGTGATGAGGTTGAGCGTGGTTTCGTGCCCGGCGACGACCATGAGCAGCAGGGTGCCGACCAGTTCGCCGTCGGTGAGCCGGTCGCCGTCCTCGGCCTGCGCGGCCAGGAGGGCGCTGGTGAGGTCGTCGCCCGGGGCGGCGCGGCGGCGGGCGACGACGGTGCCGAGCACGCCGGCCATGTCGTGGTTGACGGCCAGGACGTGTTCCGGAGTGGTCGTGGTGCTGACGATCGCATGCGACAGCTCGTGCAGCCTTCCCTGAAGGTCCGGGTCGACGCCGAGCAGTTCGCTGATGACGGCCATGGGCAGGGGAAGGGCGAAGTGCTCGCGCAGGTCGACCACCCCCGCGCCGCCTGTCTCCCCGCCGAGCGCCGCCTCACCGAGCGCGTCCAGCAGCTCTGCCGTCAGCTCCTCGACGCGTGGCCGTAACCCCTCGATGCGGCGCGGAGTGAAGACCTGGGTGACCAGCCCGCGCAGCCGCCGGTGGTCGTCTCCGTCCGCGGTGGTCATGCTCTCGACGGTGGCCAACGTGGTGAGCGGCCACCCCTCGGGTACGGCACCCTCGCGCAGTGCCGTGAAGTGGCGGGCGTTCTTGGCGACGTCGGGGTGGGCGAGGAACTCCTTCAGCTCCTCGTACCGGGTGACCGCGACAGCGGCGACCTCGCCGGGCAGGACGATGGGAACGACGGCGCCCTGCGCACGCAACCGCTCGTTGGCCGCGTGCTGGCCGGCTCCTGTCGGGTCGAGCGTGTACGGGGATGGTGCTGGCGACGGCGACGGCGACGGCGATGCGTCGGATCGGTCGGGCATCTGAGGCTCCTCAGGGCACTGATGGTGGTTGATGACGATGGTCAAGGCGTTCTCAGCCCCCGCAGCCGCACCCGCCGCATCCCCCTCCGCCTCCGCATCCACCGCAACTGTGGCCTCCGTCGTGCCCACCGCTGCTCCCACATCCCCCCTGGCCAGAGGGTGTGACCCCACTGGCGTAGCCGGCGGAGGCCGCAGCCGCGGCTGCCGTGGCCGCAGTGGCCGCCGACCGCCGACTGCTGGTGGAAGCGGCGGCCCTGAATTCATTGAGGAGGGTCTGGACCTCGTCGTCCGCCATGCCGGGAACATGGCCGGTACTGCCCAGAGCAAAGGCCTTGAGCGAGGCGGTGGTTTGCGTGGCCAGTCCTACGTCGGCGGGCTGCCAGGCGGCGTCGGCGTGGTCCTGCACGGATGCGAGCCGGTCCCGGGCGCCCTTGTTGCTCCTGTGAGTGTCCGGTGCGCGGTAGCGCATTGCCGGTACGGATCCGAGCGCGAGAAGGAGGAGGAAGGCGAGCAGGGACAGCAGGCCCCCATTTCCGGTCGCCGTGGCGAGCGGTACGGTCACGACCCCGACGACGAGCGCCGCCACGAGCATCCAGCCGTGAAATGCCCGCGACTTGGCCAGCTTACGGAGCTGGTCCATCCCGACGGGCTGCGGAACAAATCCCTCACGCACCAATCGCAGCCCGATCGCACGGACCGCCTCGCTGGTGCGCACCTCGCGGGCCAGATCGCGCACAGCCATCCGGCGGGCCGGCCCGGCCGTGTCGACGATCGCGGCTTCGACGGAATTGCGCGGGGTCGGGTCCGTCACCGTGGCCGTACCGGAGCGCGAAAGGATCAACCGGCCCTCAAGGCGCATGGCGAGGAAGGCTGTCACTGCCGCGTGTGCCGCGCCGCCGTGGAGGTGGGCCGCGTCGTAGAGGGAGAGCTCGTCCCGTGCCGGGAGATCACCCGGAGCGGAAGCGCGCTTCAGGGACAGGAACGTTCCCCGCAGGTGCCATGTGCTCGCCACTACGAGTGCGGCGCAGACGAGGAAGGGTATGAGCCACATGAATTCCCCCGGATTCTCGGTCAATTAATGCCAGGTCAGTCAATGCCTCGCGTCTGTGTTCGTCAGGAACCTGCTGCGTTCTCCTTGCCACACCTCGCGGATTATTTCCAGCTCGCCTGCCAGCTCGCGGGGCGGAGGATAGTTGCCGTCCCGCTCCAGCAGTACTCCGGGAGGCGTCATCCGCCCGCACAGCTCCGCCAGCAGCTCAAGTACGGGCTGGGCGAGGGGGTGCTCATGCGTGTCGTACCACACGCCGTCGATCAGCCGGCCGCCCGCCACATGGACATAGGAGATCGCTTCCATCGGCAGCGCGGCGATCTCGGCTGCGGCGTCCGCCCCCAGATTGACCTGCCTGGTGTAAAGGTTGGCGACATCGATGAGCAGCCCTGCACCCGTCCGATCAGCCAATTCCGTAAGGAACTGCGCTTCGGACAACTCGTCCTCGGGCCACGCGAAATGAGGAGCTATGTTCTCCAGTGCAAGCGGTACGGGGAGTTCCTGCTGAGCGATCCGGACATTCTCCGTGATCACGTCGAGCGCCTCGCGGGTACGGGGTACTGGAAGCAGGTGCCCTGCCTCCAGTCCTTCGCTCCTCACAAACGCCAGGTGTTCCGTCACGAGAGGAGCGTCCAAGGCCACCGCGACCCGGGCCAGTCGCTCCAGCCGCGCCTTGTCAGGAACGTCGGCGCCGCCCAGGCCGAGCGCAACGCCATGCGGAATGACGGGGACCGCGCGCTCGCGCAGGAGCCGGATGGACGTCGGCAGATGATCCGGGCAGATGTTTTCGGCCACGACCTCGACCCATTCGACGCCCGGGAGTTGCTCCACGACGAAGTCGATCTCGTCCCGCCAGCCGATGCCCACGCCGAGTGCGGGCCAGGTCCCGGATGATTCGCCCACCATCATCCCCTTTCGCGCCCGTCCGACTGCCCCCGGATACCGCCGGCTGCCCTCGGATGCCGCCGAATGTGTCCCTGTTCTGACGGTACGCCAATGACGGCGCGGCCACCCCGGGCAGCTTCGGCCGCTGATGGGTGCCTCCGGGCCGGACCGGTCGGCTCGGAGGACACGCACACTCCCGACCCGTGATGCCGTCCTTCGGCCGGCCGAGTGGTCTCTTCGCTCGGCCGGGTTGCGCCCGTGCCCGGCCGGCTCCTCCCCGGCTGCGGCCCCGCTTTCATGGGTAGCGGTTGCCCTGCCGAGGCAGGCGCCGGTCCCGGGGCCGGGGGTCCGAGGAGGTTCGAAGGGCATGACGAATCCCGCACGCATCGATGTCCACCAGCACCTGATCCCGCCGGAGCAGCGCCGGGCGATGTCCGGCCGCGCCGCGGCCGTCGGCTGGCCCGCGCCGGTCTGGGACGTACGGAGTGCCATCGCGATGATGGACCGCCGGTCGATCGCCACCGGCCTGCTGTCGTTCGCGGCTCCGGTCGGGGCGCCCGACGACCCCGCGGGCGCCCGGGCCACGGCCCGGAGGGTCAACGAGTACACCGCGGAGCTGGTCAAGGACCGGCCCGAGCGGTTCGGGCACTTCGCCGTCCTTCCCTTGCCCGACGTGGACGGTGCGCTCGCCGAGGCCGCGTACGCCCTGGACGAGCTCAAGGCCGACGGCGTGATGGTGCTCTCCAACGCCCACGGCCGCTATCCCGGCGATCCCGCCTTCGAGCCGCTCTGGGCCGAGCTCGACGCGCGCGCCGCGGTCGTCCTTGTCCACCCCACCGGGCCACCGGGCACGGTGCTCCCGGACCTGCCCGGCCCGCTGGTGGACTTCCCGTACGACACGACCCGAGCGGCCCTGCACCTGGTCGTCAACGGGGTGCCGCGCCGCCACCCGCGCATCAGGATGATCCTGCCGCACGGGGGCGGCTTCGTGCCGTACGCCGCCCAGCGGCTCGCCTGTGCCGGGTGGCTACGGCCCGGCGTCACCCCCGAGGACGTCCTCGCCGACCTGCGGCGCTTCTACTTCGACACCGCGATCACGACCGGCCCGGCCGCCCTGCCCTCGCTCATGGCCTTCGCGGCGCCCGGGCGCGTGCTGTACGGCAGCGACTTTCCCATGGTCCCGGAGGAGTGGGGCACCGACTTCGACGCCGGGCTGGACGGCTATCCGCATTGGACGGCCGGGCAACTGCACGCCATCAACCGCGGCAACGCGGAAGGCCTCTTTCCGCGGCTTGCCTGCGGCTGATTCCGGGGCGGCGTCTCACACCGAGCGCCCATGAGGTGCTCGTTGCGAACCGCCTACCCCGCCGGAGGCTTGGCGAAGTCCGCGTAGCCCTGCCAGTCGATCACGACGCACGGCTCGTCACCGACGACCCACCCGTCATGGCCGGGCGGGCAGAGCATGCAGTCGCCGGGGCCGAACTCCTCCTCCTGCCCGTCGTCCATGACGACCTTGAGCCGGCCCGAGATGATGTAGCTCAGGTGGGCGGCCTGGCAGCTGTCGGTCCCGGCGATGGGCTTGACGTGCTGGGACCACCGCCAGCCGGGTTCGAACGTCGCCCGGCCCACCGGCCCGGCGCCCAGGTCCACCAGCTCCAGCCGCCCCTTGCCGCCCTCGAAGGGGCGTACTTCCTCCGGCGAAGCGAAGCTTTTGCGTACGAGACCGGCCATGGGACCCACTCCTCCAGCAAGTCGGCTGTCCTGAACATCTAGCCACGGGGACAGGCGTACGGCGAGCGCTGCGGGGCCGGGCGGGTGGCTCGGTGACGGGGGAGCCGGCCGACCGGCAGCCCCTCGCGAGGACGCCGCGGCGTCGCGCCGTCGCGTGGCGAGCCCCCCATCCCAAGCAGACAATGGCGGCGAGAGCGGCGACAGCGGGCAGAACAGCGCGAGCACATGGAGGCGGCGGCCATGCGGATGACCAATCTCGGCGAGGAACCGGCCGAATACGCCCGCGCCCGCGAAGAGCTGCGGCAGGCCGAGATCGAGCTCATGCGCCACCGCGAGCGCGTCGCCGACCAGCGCCGCCGGCTGCCGCAGGGCCCCGTCGTCGACGACTACGTCTTCGAGGAAGGCCCTGCCGACCTACAGGCCGGTGACACGCCCGCGACGACCGTACGGCTCAGTGAACTCTTCACCGGGCCCGGCCGCGACCTGGTCGTCTACCACTTCATGTACGGCAAGCGGCAGACCGAGGCGTGCCCCATGTGCACCATGTGGATCGACGGGTTCAACGGAGTCGCCCGCCACGTCACGCAGAACGCCGACTTCGTGATCGTCGCCGCGGCCGGACTGCCGACGCTGCGCGAGTACGGCCGAAGCCGGCAATGGACGAACCTGCGCCTCCTCAGCGCCGGCGCCGGGACGTTCAAGTACGACCTCGGCAGCGAGGACGCCGAGGGCAACCAGGACTCGACCGTATCGGTCTTCACCCGTGACGACGCCGGGTCGGTGCGCCACTTCTACTCGGCGCATCCCCGGATGTCCGACGACATCGACCAGCGGGGCATCGATCTGCTCAGCCCCGTGTGGAACATCCTCGACCTCACCACCCGCGGCCGGGGCGAGTGGTTCGCCGCGCTCGACTACTGAGGTCCATCGCCGTCATCCCCGCCCTCCTCCCGCGAAAGGAAGCCCTCCTGTGCCTGTGCCCTCCACGATCGACCACAAGGCCCGTACGTACAGCCTGACGCACGCCTACTGGCTGGCGCGGGCGTCCGACCTCGCCTACAAGGACGAGGCCACCATCGAGAAGCAGGCGCGGGACTGGGGCTTCGACCGGGTGCGGCATCACCGGACGCGGTTCACGCCGCCGTTCCCGCTGGAGGACACCCAGGCGTACACGATGGCCAGCGACGACATGGTCATCACGGCCTTCCGGGGTACGGAGCCCGCGCAGATCAAGGACTGGCTCTCCGACGCCACTACCCCGCCCTGGCCGGGACCGGCGAAGACCGGCTACGTCCACTACGGCTTCGGCGAGGCCCTGGAGTCGGTCTTCCCGGAGGTGAAGGCCACGCTCCGGGAGTTCCGCACGAACGGGCAGACCGTGTGGTTCACCGGGCACAGCCTGGGCGGCGCGCTGGCCATGCTCGCCGGCGCGCGCCTGTACCTGGAGGCCCCGAAGCTGCTGGCCGACGGCGTCTACACGTACGGCCAGCCCCGCACCTGCGACCGGCTGCTCGCCGCCGCGTGCAACAAGGGCTTCAAACAGCGCCTGTTCCGCTTCGTCAACAACAACGACATCGTGCCGCAGATGCCCCCGGAGCCCGCGTACACCCACGTCGAGACGCTGCGCTACATCGACTCCGGAGGCAAGGTCCACGAGACCATGTCGTTCCTCGGCGGCCTCACCGACAAGGCCAAGGGCCTGACCGCGGACCCGTTCGCCCCGGCCAGTGACGGCGTACGGGACCACTCGATCCGCAAGTACGTGGCGGCACTGGAGAAGAACCTCGCCTGAAATGTCAGAACATGCGCGGCTGACCGCTGGAAGCCCTGAGCCCGCCGTCCACGGGGATGTGGGCGCCGTTGACGAAACGGGCTTCGGGGCCGGCCAGGAAGGCGATGACATCGGCGACTTCGGACGGCTCGGCGGCACGCTGCATGGGGATGCGCTGACGGAACGCGGCCATCGTGTCCTCGTCCTCGAAGACGGGCGCCGCAACCGGGGTGCGCGTGAGGCTCGGGTGCACGGCGTTGACGCGTACGCCTTCGTGGCCGTGGTCGAGCGCCATGGCGTTGGTGAGGTTGACCAGTGCGCCCTTGGCGGTGTTGTACGCGGCCAGGCCCCAGTCCGCGCCGAGTCCGGACACCGAGCCGACGTTGACGATGCAGCCACCGACGCGGCGCAGGTGGGGCAGCGCGGCCCTTGAAGCGAAGAAGACACTGTCGACGTCGACTGCCAGGATGTGGCGCCACGTGGCGGTGTCGGTCTGCTCGACGGTTCCCATCGCGCCGGTGCCCGCGTTGTTGACGAGGACGTCCAGCCGGCCGTATTCCTCGGCCACCCCCGTGATCAGTGCGTTGACCGCGGACTCGTCGGAGACGTCCGCGACCCGCGTGACGATGGTCGAACCCGTGGGCGCGGCGTCGGCAGCCTGCTTGAGCCTGCCCTCGGTCCGCCCGACGATGATCACCGTGGCGCCGTCGCGCCCGAAGCGGTACGCGGTGGCGGCGCCGATACCGGACCCGCCGCCGGTGACGATGACGACCTTGCCGGCGAAGCGGTTCTCGTCCACAGCAACTCCCTTTGGGTGGGTGGTGGCGTGCCACGACATGCTCGCTCAAGGTAATCCGGCAGGGGAAGGAGGTGTTCAGATCCGTTCAGATCCGTTCAGCGCGCCGAGACGGTCAGGCGCAGGAATCGCGGCCGGTAGATGTCCGCGCGGTGGATGACGTCGGCCGGGGCGAGGCTGTTGACGTTGTACGAGAGCACGATGTCATGGCGGCCGTGTTCGAGCTCGGGATGCTCGTGGGGGTTGTAGGCGATGACGTTCCGGTTGCGGTACGTGCCTGCCGGTCCGGCTTCCGGCGCCGTATACACCGTCCGAGGCTGCGTAAAAGGGCCGCCGGGGGAGCGGGACCAGGCGATCTGCGTCTCGGCACTGAACGGCACATCCGCGCGCTGGGTCACCAGCGCGTACCAGGAGCCGTGCCGCACCACGCTGACCTCGTCCGAGGTGAACAGCGCGCCTCCGGGACCGGCCAGCCGGGCGGCGTCCGCCTCACGGCCGGACCAGACGCCGCGCGCCGTCCAGTACTGCCAGGGACGCCGCAGATCACGGCCGGTGACCCGGGCGAGCCGCAGACGGCTGCGGCCGTCGGGGGTGCGCTCGGTTCCGTAGACGTACGTATATCCGCCCTGCCGCTCCAGCCACGCGCCCCAGGCGGTGCGGGCGGAGGACGGCAGCGGCGTGACGGACGCCGGCCGGCCGTAGGTGCCGGCGCGGAACCGGGCCAGTACGTTGCCTCGCCAGACGATGTCCAGCGGGCCGCTTCCGGTTTGGGCGTAGCGAGCGTAGACGACGCTCACGCCGTGGCCGTCGGGGACGCCCGCGCGTGCCCAGTACCAGGACGCGCGGTCCGGGCCGGGCATCGGTGGTGCGGGCTGTCCGTCCTGATCCCGGCCGGTCACGGTGCGCGGGCCGTGCGCGGTCCACAGTACGAAGCTGTTGTGCAGGAAGGGGGTCGTCCCACCGTCGCCGACGGTGGGGGAGCGGGAGCCGTCGGGCCGTACCGTGCCGAGAAAGGTGTCGGAGAACAGCCACAGTTCGCCGTCCGGGGCCGGCATGGAGTACGTGCTGTCCCCGCCGGTCCAGTGCCGCGGTGAACGGTCACGGTCGGCGTACGCCCCGAAGGCCGCGGTGAGGGCGGCGGCGGGGCGTACGTCCACTACGCGTGGCGGTCCGGCGGCCGGGGCGGACCCCGACGGAAGGAATGCGCAGAGTACGGAGAGGACGGCGGCCGCGGCGTATTTCTTCAAGGCGGAGATCTGCATTTGCATCTGCATGGCGCAGGGTTCAACGAGCTGCTCGCCGCGGGAGTGACCTCAGCCGTGGATGTTTGTTACGCCGCGTTGTCCGCGCCTGCTCGTTCGTAGACGCTGATGTGGCGCCAGCTCGCGGCGGTGTACGGCTCGCCCTTCCAGCCGCCCCACCGTTCGCGCAGCCGGAGTCCGGCAATGCGTGCCATGAGGTCGAACTCGGGCGGGTGGGCCAGGCGCAGGCTGATGGGGAAGAGCCTGATACCCGCGCCGCTGATGCGGATGTGGCTCACGTCGAGGATCTGGGTCAGTGGGTCGTACTGGCCGGCATCGACATCGACGTGCTCAAGTCCGATCTGCATGGTGTCGAGGTACTGATGGCCGGGGCGTGAGGGCGCGGTGGGGATGCGGCATTCGAGGACGAACACGCCGTCGTCGGTGAGATGGCCGGCGGCGTTCTCGAAGCATCGGACCTGGTCCTCCTGGGTGAGCAGGTTGCCGATCGTGTTGAAGACCAGGTAGACCAGCCCGTAGGTGCGGTCGGTGGTGATGCGGGACATGTCGCCCATGGTCACGTCGACTTGATCACCACCGGGTTTCTCGCGCATCCGGTCGACCATGTCCTGCGACAGCTCGATCCCGTCCACCCGTACCCCGGCTCGCATGAGGGGCAGCGCGATCCGGCCGGTTCCCACAGCGAACTCCAGGGCGCTCCGCTGTCGCCCTGCGAGCCTGGCCAGGAACTCGACGGTCTCGGCCTCGTCGCCGCGTGGATCGTCGTCGTATTGCCGGGAGACCTCGTACCCGAAGCTCGCCCTGGGATCGAACCCCTTCACGTAGCGCTCCTCTCATGATCAGCCGAGGTGCTTGGTCATGCCTGACGCCTACTCGCGAGTCCGGGCCGGACCCTAGCGCCGAAGCTCCTGAAGCGCCACGCATTTAGTGATTGGCTCCGCCCCGGCACCTCCCCGCAACCAACGGCTCCATATCTATATAGAGGGGATATTTGCCACCGCATCCCTGGGGAATCGGTAGAACGACCGATGCACTGGAAAGATCTTGGAACCTACGTTGGCCGCATGCAGTCACCGAACACACCCAAGCCGATCGAGACCGGCGACACCCTTGAGACCACGCGCATCCTGGCCCGCGCTTTCGGGGACGACCCGATGATGCTGTGGCTCTTCCCTGACGAGGAAGGGCGCGAGGGCCGTCTCGCCCAGTGGTTCGACATCATGCTCACGCAAAAGTACGGCCCGCTCGGCCACTGTGAACGCACCGACGCGGCAGCAGCCTTCTGGACACCGCCCGGCACGGCCGAGCAGCACCCGGACGAGGAGACGCTGGCCCGCATCAGCGGGCTGCTGGGCCAGCACACGGCCCGGCTGGGAGAAATGCTGGAGCTGGTCGGCAAGGCGGTCCCGCAGGAACCCCACTGGTACCTGGCGGTGCTCGGCTCCGACCCGGCGGCCCAGGGCCAGGGCCACGGCGCTGCCCTGCTGCGCTCGGGCCTGGCCAAGGCGGACGCCGCCGGCCTGCCGGCCCACCTCGAATCGTCGAAGCAGGACAACATCGGCTTCTATGAGCGATTCGGGTTCACCGTGCGGGGCGAGATCCACGTACCCGGGGGCGGCCCGACGCTCTGGTCGATGTGGCGAGAGGCGCGTGGACGCCTTGACCAGCATTCATAGCGGCGCTGTCGGAGTGCTCACTCAGAGCGGGTTGAGGCGGGCCTTGAGCAGGCAGAACTCATTGCCCTCGGGGTCGGCGAGAACGTGCCACTGCTCCTCGCCGGTCTGGCCGATGTCGGCCGGGCGCGCCCCGAGCTTCAGGAGGCGTTCGAGCTCGGCGTTCTGATCGCGGTCGGTGGCGTTGACGTCGATGTGCAGCCGGGACTTCCCCGGCTGCGGCTCGTCGCTCCGGCTGAAGATGATCGTCGGCTGCGGGCCGCCGAACCCTTCGCGCGGCCCGATCTCGATGCAGTCGTCCCCTTCGCGGTCGAGCACGACGAAGTCCAGGACCTCGCACCAGAACCGCGCCAGCGCCTCGGGGTCGCGGCATTCGAGCACGAGCTCACTGATACGACATGCCATGGACGCAACCTACTCTCAGCGTGGGAACTGCCGGGGTGACGGCGCGCGGAACCCCCTTGAGGGTCCCCGCAGTGGGAACGTGAGCGAGACCGTACCGGGTGAACCGAGCGGGTGAGAAGGGATTTTCGGGGGGCCTCATACGGCCCCCCCGGCCATTCGTCAGGAGCGGTTCAGAACCGCTCCGCCCGCGTATCGCGCGGATGCGCCCAGTTCCTCTTCGATCCTGATGAGTTGGTTGTACTTCGCCGTGCGGTCGGACCGGGACAGTGAGCCGGTCTTGATCTGGCCGCAGCCCGTCGCCACGGCCAGGTCCGCGATGGTGGTGTCCTCCGTCTCGCCGGAACGGTGCGACATGACGACGGTCCAGCCGGCGCGGTGCGCAGTGGCGACGGTGGCGAGGGCTTCGGTCAGGGTGCCGATCTGGTTGACCTTGACCAGGACCGAGTTGCCGACACCGGTGCGGATGCCCTCGCGCAGCAGGTTCTCATTGGTGCAGAAGACGTCGTCGCCGGTGAGCTGGCAGCGGTCGCCGACGCGGGCGGTCAGCTCCCGCCAGCCGTCCAGGTCGTTCTCGGCCATCGGGTCCTCGATGGAGACGATCGGGTACGCGTCGATCAGCTTGGCCAGGTAGCCGGCGTGTTCGGAGGGCGTGCGGCGCACGCCCTCGCCCGCGTACACGTACGTGCCGTCGTGGAAGAACTCCGACGAGGCCGGGTCCATGACCAGGCCGATGTCCGTGCCGGGCCGGTAACCGGTGCGCTCGATGGCCGTCATGACGAAGTCGAGCGCTTCCTCGGCGGTACGGAGTGCGGGCGCGAAGCCGCCCTCGTCGCCGACGCCCGTGGCGTGCCCGGCGGACAGCAGGCCGCGACGGAGCGTGTGGAAGACCTCGGAGCCCATGCGGACGGCTTCCGCGAAGGTCTCCGCACCGATCGGAGCGATCATGAACTCCTGGAAGTCCAGCGGGTTGTCGGCGTGGGCGCCGCCGTTGACGATGTTCATCATCGGCAGCGGGAGAAGGCGGGCGTCGGCGCCGCCGAGGTAGCGGTAGAGCGGCTGATGGTGGGCCGCCGCGGCGGCCTTTGCGGCGGCGAGGGAGACGCCGAGGAGCGCGTTGGCGCCGAGCCGGGACTTGTCGGCCGTGCCGTCGAGCGCGACGAGCGCGGCGTCGAGCCCCGCCTGATCGCCGGCGTCGCGCCCGACGACCGCTGCCGCGATGTCGCCGTTGACGTGGGCGACCGCACGGTCGACGCCCTTGCCGTGCCAGCGCCCGGGGTCCCCGTCACGCAGCTCTACGGCTTCCCTCGCGCCGGTGGAGGCGCCGGAGGGGACGGCGGCGCGGCCGAGGGATCCGTCGGCGAGGCGGACATCGGCCTCGACGGTGGGGTTGCCCCGGCTGTCGAGGACCCTGCGGGCGGTGACGGACTGAATGACGGTGGACTCAACTGCCGTGGAAACCATGGGAGGTCCTTCGCGTTGATGCACGTCGCGGCCCTGCTGCGACAGCGCTGGCGCGTACCGCGACAGCAGTGACTGTACAGCAATGCTGTTCAGTCACACTGTTCAGATGTGCTGTTCAGGTGTGCTGTTCACTCATGCTGCTCAGTCGTGCTGTTCAGTTCGGCTGCGCAGGTGAGGTGCACAGCTTCGCTGGTCATCACCGGTTAAAGTGCCCTATGAACACCCCGGAACCCGCCGCCGTCGCCACCGAACTGCGTACCGCGATGGGCAAGCTCACACGGCGCGTGAAGCACGAGGACCGGATCCCGCACGGCCAGGTCGCCGTGCTCGGCACGCTCGATCGTGACGGAGCCATGACCACCAGCGACCTGGCGGCGGATCAGCGCGTACGGCCCCAGTCCATGGCCCGCGCGGTCGGGCTGCTCATGGAACAGGGGCTCGTCGTCCGCCGGGCGCATCCCACGGACGGCCGCAAGTTCCTGGTGGAGCTCTCTCCTGCGGGACAGGCCGCTCTCGAAGCGGAGCGCGGGCGCAGGGCGGGCTGGCTCGCCCAGGCCATCGAGCTCGAGCTCACCGGCGAGGAGCGTGAGGTGCTGGCGCGCAGCGCCGCCCTGATGGAGCGGCTCGCCGCGCGTTAGAGGTGTGCCCGAGAGATCCGATGGATCGGGACATCAGTGGTTCGGTGAAGGCACCGCGGCGAAGTTCTGGTAGCTGGCGAGGAGCTGCGTACAGCCCTCTTCCGTGGCGAACTGGGCGGCGTCGGCGCGTGCCTGGCCCGTGACGTGGCCGTTGTCGTTGAGGGCCGCGTCGAGGGCGCTGAGGAGTGCGTCGGGGTTGTCGGGCTGGAAGAGGTAGGCGTTGTGGCCGTGGGAGAGGATGCCGCTGATGCCTCCGCTGGAGGGGGTGACCACGGGGATTCCGGAAGCCATCGCTTCGACGACGGTGCGGCCGAAGGTCTCGTAAGGGCAGGCCGTGCAGAAGGCGTGGCAGGAGCCGTAGAGGGCGCTACGGTCAGCGCCGTGAACGAAGCCGAGGAGGTGGATCCGGGGTGAGACCGCGGCAGCCTGTTTTGCTATCCGGGCGGTGATGTCGCGGGGGCCGCCGCCGGCGATGAAGAGCGAGAGGTCTTCGTTGCCGGGCAAGGAGCTCAGCTTGCGGAAGGCCTCGATGATGAGGTCCACGCGCTTCTCGCGGGCGAGGCGGCCCAGGTAGAGCAGGCGTTTGCCACGGCCGTCGTAATGAGGCGCCAATCTGGAAAGGACTGCGGCGTCGGCGCGGCTGGCGCTGAAAGAGTCAATGTCGACGCTGTCGAAGGGGACTTGCTCGATCCGTACGTCGCTCAGCTCACGCAACGTAGCCGCGGCGTGGGGAGTCGCGCAGATGGCGGCGTCGAAATGGCGGTACACGTAACGCATGATGGGCGGGAAGAACCGGGTCCGCAGGTGACGTAGGACCGGATAGCTGCGGGCGGAATTGAAGTGGTCGCCTTGGTACTGGGCCACATAGGGCACGCCGTGCCGTCTTGCGTAAGCGTGACCCGGCATCCCCCACGAGGCGAAGAGGAAAGACCGTTCGGGGTCGGTGACGACCACCAAGTCCGGCGCGAGCTCTTCCAGCGCGGCGTCGATCTGCGCGAGTGCGGCTCGGCGCGGGACGCGCAGCATCGGATAGGGCAGCCACGGCTTGGCGGCGTAGGGAATAACTTTCAGACCGGGCATGCCGGCCCCGGCCGGGGGACCGCCGTCGGGGGTTTCGGGGACCAGCAGGCATAAACGTACGTCCTGCTGTGCGGCGAACCACCGGGCTCGCTCCATGTTTCCCAGCGAGATGCCGCTGACCTCGGGCGGAAAACTCGCGGTGATCCAGACGACGGTCATCGGGGTTGTTTCGGCACGCGGGAGCAACTGAACGACCTCTCCATCAGGCTGAGGCTCTCCACGATGCGCGGATGCGCTGATGGGCGGATGGAGAGTGTGATGTGTGGGTTTTCAGTGGAACTGTGTGGCGTAGCGTGAACGCAGCCTAGCGCCTTGTACGCAGTGGGTGGAAGGTAGCCGATGTGCCGGTGAGACGGCTGTTGGCTGCTCGCTGTTGGTTGCCCGCTGCCGGTGACGTAGGCCCATCAGTGGTGGTGGCCCTGCCGGCCGAGGGTCTCCACGGGGGTCGCGCCGGGGCGGGTCCACTGCGGCACGGGGCGGCTGGTCGGGCCCCAGGTGGCGTTCCCGTCCGCGTCCGAGCGCCAGGACCAGCACGGGCCGCGGCCCTCGGGCCGGCCCTCGGGGTTGTCCTCCCACGCCTCGCCGCGGCCGTAGGGCGTCATGTCGAGCAGGCCGAGGGAGCCGTTGACCCGCTCGTTGCCGCGGCCCGTCGTGGAGTAGGTGAGGAACGCGCGGTCGCCGTCGCGCAGGAAGCAGGTGAGGTAACCCATGGGGTCGCCGACCGGCGCGGCCACGTCGCGCACCGAGTACCAGGGCTGGGTGTAGCCCATGAACTCGACATAAGCTGCCACCTCCTCCCACCGGCCCGTGGTCAGGACGGCGAACGAGACTCCGCGGGCGTTGAGGTAGGCGGCGTCCTTCAGGTGCCAGGCCGTGGTGGTGCAGCCCTCGCACTGCCCCTGGTGCGGCGCGCCGTCGTACCACATGTGCTTGTAGACCACGAGCTCGTCGCGGCCCTGGAACAGGTCCAGGAAGGGGACCGGGCCGTCGGGTCCGACGACCTCGACCGTCCCGTCGAACTCCACCATCGGCAGCCGGCGGCGGGCCGCGGCGATCGCGTCGCCCTCGTGGGTGTAGGCCTTTTCGCGGACCAGGAGCTCGTCACGGGCGGCCTGCCAGGTGGCCAGGTCGACCACGGGCGGGCGCCCGGGCAGCGCGGTGGTCGGATCGTCCGGCGTAGGCGACATGGCGTCCTCCGTGATGTTCCGTCTCGTGCCGGGCAGCGTCGTTTCGTACAACGGCTGGCGTACCACGACTTTCGACAGCAGATTAGACGCGCGGCCCGGCCGGAACTCATTGCGACTTGGCGGTCACCCCACGATGTGCGGATCATTCCGCCATGACCTCACAGACGATCAACGCGGCGGCCGCAGGTACCTGGACGCTGGGAGACCTCGCCGTCCACCGGATCGGCTTCGGCGCGATGCGCCTGCCGCAGACCGGCGAGGCGCTCGTCCCCGACGCCGTCCCGCGCGACCGCGACGAAGCGATCGGCGTATTGCGCCGCGCGATCGAGCTCGGCGTGAACCACATCGACACCGCCGCGTTCTACTTCTCCCCGCTGCGCTCCGCCAACGAACTGATCAACCGGGCCCTGGCCCCCTACCCGGACGACCTCGTCATCGCGACCAAGGTCGGCCCGGCCCGTGGCCCGTCCGGCGAGTGGGTGACCCATGCGACGGCCGGTCAGTTGCGCGGACAGGTCGAGGAGAACCTGCGCCAGCTCGGACGCGACCACCTGGACGTGGTGAACCTGCGCATCCTCGGTACCGGTTCGCTCGCCGAGCGGTTCGGGGCGCTGGCCGAGCTGCGCGACGCCGGACTCATCCGCCACCTCGGCATCTCCAATGTCATCCCCGCACAGCTCGCCGAAGCACAGGCCATTGCTCCAGTGGTGTGCGTGCAGAACCCGTACGGGATCGGCATGCGCCCCGACCAGGACGAGCTCGTTCGTATCTGCGGCGAGCAGGGCGTCGCCTTCGTGCCGTTCTACGCGATCGCGGCCACCGGGCGCGAGGCCGGGGCGGCCGGCGGCGAGCACCCGGAGATCCTGGCCGTCGCCCGGGCACACGGAGTCGGCCCGGCCCAGGTGCGGATCGCCTGGACCCTGCACCGCGGTCCGCACGTCCTGGCCATCCCCGGCACCGGCAACCCGGACCACCTGGCGTCCAACGTCTCCGCCGGGGCCCTGCGCCTGTCGGAGGACGAGCTTGCCGCTCTCGAGTCCGTTCACCGCAGAGGTCTCTGAGCATCGGAGGACCGGGGGTACCGGGGGTACCGGGGGCATGGATCTGGGCGGTCAATGGTGGCGCTTAAGGGTGCTCTTGGCGATGCCTGCGGCCGGGGTGCGAGGGCCGGGGCAGGCCGCGCGGTTATATGACCAGGGTTGCGCGCCGAGGGGCTCCGCGCTCCCTCGGGAGCCGGGAACGGTTGGTGATCAGCCCTGAGCCCATGCGAGCGAGCGACGGAGCGAGGGAGCGAAGGAGCCATGGACGGAACACGTGAAGACCAGGGAAACGGCACGTACGACGTGGTCGTGCTGGGCGCCGGTCCGGTCGGCCAGAACGTTGCCGACCGCGCTCGCGCCGCCGGCCTCACCGTCGCCGTCGTCGAGCGGGAGCTCGTCGGCGGTGAATGCTCCTACTGGGCCTGCGTCCCCAGCAAGGCGCTGCTCCGGCCGGTCATCGCGGTCGCCGACGCCCGTCGCGTGGACGGTGCCCGGCAGGCGGTCACCGGCCGGCTCGACACCGCGGCGGTCTTCGCTCGCCGTAACTACTTCGTGTCCGGCTGGGACGACACCGGGCAGGCCGAGTGGGTCAAGTCCGTCGGCGCCGACCTCTTCCGCGGCCACGGCCGGCTCGACGGTCCCCGTCGTGTCACGGTCACCAGGGACGACGGCGCGCGGCACACCCTCACCGCCCGCCATGCAGTGGCCGTCGCCACCGGCAGCCGACCGCTGCTGCCCGGCATCGAGGGCATCGAGGAGGCCAGGCCCTGGACGAACCGTCAGGGCACCGACTCCGGCACGGTTCCCGGCCGGCTCGCCATCGTCGGCGGCGGCGGGGTCGGCATCGAGATGGCCACCCTCTGGCAGGGCCTGGGCTCCCAGGTCACCCTGATCGTGCGCCACGGCCTGATCCCCCGTATGGAACCCTTCGCGGGCGAGCTGGTCGCACGCGGCCTCACCGAGGCGGGCGCGGACGTACGGACCGGCGTGCAGGTGACCGGGCTGCGACGCCCGGACCCCGCCGGCCCCGTCACCGTCACCCTCGACGACGGCAGCGAGGTGGAGGTGGACGAAGTCATGTTCGCCACCGGCCGGACCCCCGCCACCGACGACATCGGCCTGGACAGCGTCGGCCTCGCCCCCGGCACCTGGCTGGACGTGGACACCACCTGCCTGGTCCGCGGCGTCGACGGTGCATGGCTCTACGCCCTCGGTGACGTCAACCACCGCGCTCTCCTCACCCACCAGGGCAAATACCAGGCGCGTACCGCGGGCGACGCCATCGCCGCCCGCGCCGCCGGCCGCCCCCTCGACGACGGCCCCTGGGGCGACCACGCCACCACCGCCGATCAGCACGCCGTCCCCCAGGTCTTCTTCACCGATCCCGAGGCGGCGGCCGTGGGCCTGACCTCCGAGCAGGCGGTCCGCGCCGGCCACCGGGTCAAGACCGTCGACACCGACTTCAACGCCGCCCAGGGCGCCGACCTCCACGCCGACCACTACCAGGGCCACGCCCGGATGGTCGTCGACCTGGACCGGGAGGTCCTGCTCGGGGTGACCTTCGTCGGCCCGGGGGTCAGCGAGCTCCTGCACTCGGCGACGATCGCCGTCGCCGGCGAGGTTCCGCTCAAACGGCTGCGGCACGCGGTGGCCTGCTTCCCGACCGTCAGCGAAATCTGGCTCGTGCTCCTCGCCGCCTATTTCCGGGACCGGGACCGGGACCGGGACCGGGGCTGAGGCGCTGAGCCGGCGGCCGGAGTCTCATCCGCGTTCGCGCAGGTACGCCTCCAGCTCGGCGGCCCCGGTCAGCATCGCCCGCCCGCGGGTGGACAGCCGGCCGCGCCAGTCGCGCAGGGCGGCCTCCAGCGGCTCCAGCCCGCCGGCCGCCCGCACCTGGGCGATCAGCGGGGCGATCTGCTCCAGCAGGTAGCCGCCCCGCCTGAGCTGGTGGGCCAGCCGGGCGTCCCGTACGTCGGCCTCGTCGTAGACGCGGTATCCGGTCAGCGGGTCGCGGCGCGGGCGTACCAGCCCGGCGCGCTCCCATTTGCGCAGCGTCGCGGGCCGGATGCCGAGCTTCTCCGCCAGCGGCCCGATGAACGTGCTGCCGGGCCCGGACGCCTCGATCGGCTCGGCCCCCGCACCGGGTTCGGCCCTCGCACCCGGTTCGGACGCCGTGGTCGGCCCCAGGTCGCGCAGGGAGCTCTCCACGGCCTGGAGGGTCCGGCGGTCGTCGAGGAGCTGGGCGTGGCTGACGTCGATGAGGTGGAACGCCTCATCGACCGCGCCCTCGTTCACGCCTCGCATGATCGACGTCGCCGTCGGGTGCCCGTGGCCGGGCACCAGGGCGAGGAACGCGCGAAGGGCCGCCGCGTGCAGCGGCGTATAGGTGCGGTAGCCGTGGGCGGTGCGACCGGCGGCCGGGAGGATGCCGGCCTCCTCGTAGTTCCTGACCGCCTGCGTGGACAGACCGTGCTCGCGCGCCAGATCAACCGGCCTGAGCTGCCTGCCCGTTTTAAGGTTTTGCCCCATAGCTCTGCCAATATCGCGGGAAAGTTTCAACCGAAAGTTCAACGATACCGTTGAATGCATGGCTACCGACATCAAAGACGCCGCCCATGCCGTCGACGCTGCCGGCATTATGAGGCTGCTCCCGACCCGGCCCCGGCTGCTGGCGCTGGGCGAGCCCACCCACCGCGAGGACGCTCTGCTCGACCTGCGCAACGAGCTCTTCCGGCAGCTCGTCCAGCTCGTCGAAGAGGAGGGCTACCGGACCATCGCGATCGAGATCGACTGCATGGCCGCCTTGGTGGTGGACGACTACGTCACCTCGGGCACGGGCACCCTCGACGAGGTCATGGAGTGCGGATTCAGCCACGGATGGGGCGCGTCCGCGGCCAACCGTGAGCTCGTGCGCTGGATGCGTGCCTACAACGACGGCCGGCCCGCGTCCGACCGGCTCCGCTTCGCCGGTTTCGACGGCCCGCTGGAGATCGCCGGCGCCGCGAGTCCCCGGCAGGCCCTCACCGCGCTCCACGCCTACCTCGCGGCCCGCGTGGCCGCGGACCTGCTCCCCTGCACCGCGGAAACGCTCGACCACCTGCTCGGCAGCGACGACCGGTGGACCAACCCCGCCGCGATGACGGACCCGTCCGAGTCCGTCGGGCAGTCGGCCGAGGCCGGTCAGTTGCGGCTGATCGCCGACGATCTGGTGGCGCTGCTCGACGCGCAGACGCCGCACCTGCTCGCGGCGGCCTCGCGGGAGGACTGGGACCGGGCGCGCCTGTACGGGCGCACCGCCACCGGCCTGCTGCGCTACCACCACTGGATGGCCGACACCTCACCGGCCCGCATGACGCGGCTGTGCGCGCTGCGGGATTTGATGATGGCCCACAACCTCCTTGCCATCGCCGCTCGGGGCCCGGCGTTCATCCACGCCCACAACTCCCATCTCCAGCGGGAGAAGAGCTCGATGCAGATGTGGCAGGGGCCGGTGGAGTGGTGGAGCGCTGGTGCGCTGGTGAGCGCCCGGCTCGGCGAGGACTACGCCTTCGTGTCCACGGCCGTCGGCACGATCCGGCACCAGGGCGTGGACACTCCGCCCCCGGACACCGTCGAAGGGGTCCTGTACGCGCTCCCGGAGGACCGCTGCGTCATCGACGCTCGGCGGTTGGCCGTCACCCTCGGCGATACGCGGCTCGTACGCCGCACATCCCCTTGGTTCGGCTACGCCTCGTTCGACCCGGCCCACCTGGCGGACAGTGACGGCATCGTGTTCGTCAAGGACGTCCCGCAGAGTCGCCGGAGCTGAGCTGAGCTGGGCTGGGCTGCAAGCTCGGTTCGGGCTCGCTTCCTTGCTCTGAGCTTCCCCAGCGGCTCTCACCGGCGGGCGTGGAAGATCCCCCAGGAGAGGAGGCCGTTCTCGCAGGCGTGAACCCACAGGGGCAGGTTCTTCCGCAGCCGTTCCACGTACTCCTCGCCGACGGTGCCGGTGAGTTCCTGGCCGCGCCGCTGCACCTCCTCGGTGAGGCGGGTGTAGTGCGGGAGCAGGTTCTCGCTCAGGTCGTCGAAGTGCACCTGTCCCAGCCCGAGTCCGGTGAGCTGTTCGCGGACGAAGTCCGGCGTGGCGAGGTCGGTGACGTGCAGCCGCTCGCACACCGGGCGCAGCGCGTCCTGGTGGGTGTCGCCGGCCGCCATGACGTCGGTGAGGACGAGGCCGCCACCAGGGGCGAGGACGCGTACGGCCTCCGCGAGCATGTGCGCCCGGTCGCCGCTGTGCACGAGCGCTTCCTGGGTCCAGACGACGTCGAACCGTCCGTCCGGCGCGGGGATGTCGTGGAAGGATCCGGCGACGACGTCGATGAGGGTGTCGAGACCGTGGCGGGTGTTGAGCTCGCGGTGCCGCCGGTTCTGTACGTCGCTGATGTTGAGCGCGACGATGCGGCAGCCGTAGGTCCGGGCGAGGTGGCGGGCCGCGCCGCCGTAGCCCGAGCCGAGGTCGAGAACGGTGCGGCCAGGGCCGAGGAGGTCGGCCACCCGGGCGGCCACTTGGGCGTCGGTGCGCTGGGTCGCCCGGAGGACCGGCTCGTCGGGGTGCTCGTAAATGCCGGTGTGGATGTCCTCGCCGCCCCACACGGAGGAGTAGAAGCCGTCGACGTCGGCGGAGTTGTAGTACGCACGGGCTGTGTTCGCTGCGTGCACGGTCGTGTCATCACCCATGCCGCAATCTTCTGCACCGCTCAGGGGGCGCAAACCTCAGGCACGGTCATGCCATCCGTTGTGGTGGAGCGCGGTCGAAGCCGCCGAGTGCCGTCCCCTCCCGTCCCCTCCCGACCCGTTTCGTGAACCGGACGTCGCCCCGCCGCGTCCTCCCGAGGTGACGGCGAAGCCAGGCGTGCGTCACGCGGAGGGGGCGGGTGCCGGATGTCGGGTGAAGTGGCAGGGGGCGTGCTGTGCGCCCTCGCGGGTCTGGTGTGCCTGTGGGCGGGTGTCCGCGAGTGGCGGTTGCTGAGCCGGCTGCGGCGGTACGGGGTGCACGCCGAGGGCGTGGTGGTCGGCCGGGAGCGCCTCGCGTCGGACGATCCGTGGACGCCGGTGATCGAGTACGCCGACGGGCAGGGGCTGCGTACCCGGTTCCGGCCCCAGGTGACCGGCACGGGCCTCGGGCTGGACATCGGGGCCCACGTGCCGGTCGTGTACCTGCCCGAGCGGCCTGAAACGGCCCGGTTGTTCACCAAGAGGCACCGCGCGATGGCTGTCGTCGGCCTGTTGATCGGCGGGACGGTGTTCCTCGGTGTCGCGGTCCTGATCGCCCTGACCCGTTGACCCGTTGACCCGTTGGCCTGCCCTGGCGACCGTCCTCGCCTACCGGGTCGGGTTACCGGGCCGGGCCGGCCTCCGGAGCCGCCTGAGATCAAGGAGCCGCCCGAAGCGGCAGCAACTCCCGTTCGGCGACCGACCGGAAACCGTGCGGCGGGCGGCCGGTGATGCGTTGGACCGTGTCGGTGACGCGGTTCTCGGCTCCCTCGGCGATCGCGCGGTCCATGCCCGCCAGCATGGTGGCGAACTCCAGCGGTATGGCTGCGGCCAGGCGGTCCCGCATCTGTTCGTACGACAGGGGCCGGTGGACCACGGGGCGGCCGGTGACCTCGGTGACGATCGCGGCGATGTCGTCGTAGCTGAGCGCCTGCGGGCCGGTCAGGACCAGGTCGGTGTCGGGGGAGTGGTCGTCGGTCAGGGCGTGCGCGGCGACGGCGGCGATGTCGTCGGCGTCGACGAACCCGACCCGGCCCGTCCCGGCCGCGGTCATGATGACGCCGTCCTTGCGGATGCTGTCGGCGTGGGCGTGCGCGCCGGTGAAGTTCTGCATGAACCAGGAAGGCCGCAGGACCGCCCACTCGTCGAACAGCCCGGGCAGGGCCTGGTGCACCATCCCCACCGCCGGGCCGCCCTCGGCGATGGCGGAGGAGCTGAGGAGTACGGCGCGGCGTACGCCGGCGGCGCGGGCCTGGTGGAGGAAGGGCAGCATGACCGCGGCCGGGTCGGAGTCGCCGATGGGCGGTACGAGGTAGACGCGGTCGGCGCCGGTGAGGGCGTCGCCGAAGGTGGCGGGGTCGTACCAGTCGAAGCGGACCGGTTCCGCGCCCGGGAGCGAGGCGCCCCGGCGGCCGGCGGCCCTGACGCGGTGACCGGCGGCGATCAACTGCGCGGCGGTACGGCTGCCGGTGGTTCCGGTGGCGCCGACGACGAGGATGGTGCCGGTGAGGGGCATCGGGCGCCTGAGGGTCATCGGGCGCCGCCCGTGGCGAAGCCCGTGCCGGGCGCCTGGACGGCGAGGGGGTTCCAGTAGTCGCGGTAGGACGTGAAGCGTCCGTCCTGGACGGTCACGACGGCGATGTAGGTCATGTCGAAGGAGTCGCCCGTCTTGACCATGCGGCCCACGCCGCGCATCTCGACCACGATGGTCGCCGGGTCGGTGGTCTCGTGGATCCGCAGGTCGGGGAAGTCGTGCAGGTCGATGTGGTCGGGGTAGTCGCGCATGTAGGCGGCGATCGCGGTCCTGCCCTCCAGCCGGCCGGGCCGGCCCGGGGGAGCGAAGGGGAATTCCATGACGCCGTGCTCGGCCCACAGGCCGACCCACGCGGGAATGTCCTTCTCCAGGAGCAGGCGCAGGCTGTGGCGGTACAGCTCCGGCGGTGAGGTGCTTGCGGGCATGGTGGCTCTCCGTCCCGTACGATACGGACCAGCGGTCCGCTTCTTCTTCGAAAGATACGGACCGCCGGTCCGGATTGCAACTGGAGGAAGTGAGAGGCACCGCATGCCCGACCGCAAGCCACGTAAGGACGCGGCCCGTAACCGGGAGGCCGTCTTCGCGGCAGCCGACACCCTCTTCGCCCAGTGCCGCAGCCCCGAAGACGTGACCATGGCCGACATCGCGGCAGCGGCCGGCGTCGGCAAGGGAACCCTCTTCCGCGCCTTCGGCGATCGCACCGGACTCATCCGCGCGCTGTGCGAGGCCCGGCTCGAACCGATCAGGAACGCCATCGAGGAGGGCGCGCCGCCGCTGGGGCCCGCCACCCCGCCGCTCGAACGCGTGCCGGCCCTGCTTGACGCCGTCCTGTGCTTCAAGATCGACAACCGTCATCTCGCGCTGGCTCTGGAGGGAGCCGGAGCGGGCAGCCCCTACTCGGCGGAGCACTACGAGCATTGGCACGCACTGCTCCAGGGCCTGCTGGAACAGATCCCGGACCGGGCCGAAGCCGGCAGCGGCTTCACCGCCCACGCCCTGCTGGCCGCCACCCGGGCCGACCTCGTCGCGTACCTGGCGGGGGAGAAGGACGTGCCGCGCGAGGAACTGCGGGATCAGCTGGCGAACTTCACGGCCGCGGTCCTCGGTGCGGGTCCGCGGCGGGGCCCGGCTGCCGAAGGCTGACCACGGACCGTACGCGGCGCCGGACGCCTTCCTGCGTGTCCGGGATTACCCGGGGACGGCACAGGCGACGGTGCCGGGGTCGACGCCGGTCAGGTCACAGCTCGCGTCCCACAGCCGCGCTGCTACGGAGCTGTCGGTGAGGTGGTTCCACATCGGCTCACGTCGGGGCTCGCCGCGCAGGCCGAGGACGCGCGGCCCCCACAGCTGGCCGCCGAGCACGACCGGATCGAGCACCGCCCGGACCGCGGGCCACGCCCCGGCGTGCTTGCCCTGGACGAGGAGGGCCGCAGGTGCCGCGCTCAGCCGTGCGCCGGCCGTCCGGACGTGGATCGGCGGCCGTGAGGGGGTGAGGGAGTCCAGCGCGCCGCCGGGATGGACCACCACGCTCGCCACGGTGCTGCCGGCGGCGCGCAGGCGGCGGTCGAGTTCGACGCCGAAGTACATCTGTGCCAGCTTGGAGCGTCCGTAGGTGCGCTTGGGCCGGTAGTCCATCCGGGACTGGAGGTCGTCGAGGTCGAGCCGCTCGGACTTCGCCGCGAAGCTACCCATGCTGACGACGCGGGCCGCTGGAGCAGCCGACAGCAGCGGCATCAGCCACCGGGTCAACGCAAAGTGCCCGAGGTGGTTCGTGCCGAACATCAGCTCATGACCGTCCCCGGTCTCCTCGCGCGGTGGGTCGTCAAGCGCGACGCCGGCATTGTGGACCACCGCGTCGAGGCGTTCCACCTCCAGTGATTCCGCAACCGTTCGCAGCGACGAGAGGTCGGCGAGGTCCAGCCGTACGGTACGCACCCGCGCACCAGCAATACGCGCCCGTATCGAAGCAGTGGCGTCCGCGGCCTTCGCGGGATTCCGGCTGCCGAGTATGACGGTCGCTCCGGTTGCCGACAGCTGCTCCGCGACGAAGTACCCGATGCCGGCGTTGCCGCCGGTGACCAGGAAGACGCTGCCGTCGGCGCGCGGAAGCTGTTGGACGTTCCAGGGCGGGGTGGAGGGGACGGCGGACGACATCGCGACGGGACTCCCTTGCCGGTGAAGAGGTCTGCGGCTGCTTGCCGCCAACTCGACACCCACGGTGCCAGCGACCACCGACATGCCGCCCACAGACCACCGACGGTCCTGCCGGACGCCCGACATCCCATCAACACGGCGCCGGCCCCGTCGCCGCGGCGGCATGCCGGTGAACACCACGTCGGCCACCCGGAGCGCCCAAGGCCACCGGGCCGCCCGGCGGTCTCAGTCGTACACGGAGCCGTGAATTCCTGTTTGTTCGCGGAGTGTTTCGGCCACCTCGTCCGGGTGCGTGAGGATGGTTTCGTGCGTTCCCGGAACGAGGAGCGGGATCACACCGGCTCGTGCGGCGAGTTCGGTGCCCGGCACGTTGAGAGCGCGGTCGTCTTCGGCGAGAAGGTATGTGATCGGTACGTCCGCGGCGGCGAAGTCGACGACGTCTAAGGCGTCGAGCAGGTAGCCGCCGGGGTGCGGCACCAGGAGTTCGTGGACGAGACGCTGGAGATTCTCCGGTTCGCCCTGCATGAGTGATTCGCGGAAGGCAGGGAAGTCCACACTGATGGTGCGGTCCGGGGACGCCTCGATCGTCTCCCGTATATAGCGGCTGACATCAGGGCCCATCGCCTCTGCCATGGACTCACCGTCGCGCGGGACGAACGCGCTGACGAAGGCCATGGCCCGCAAGCGACCGGCCAGTCGCCGGGCGGCGCCGGCGATCGGGATGCCGCCCCAGCTGTGGCCGACCAGCACCACATCGGTCAAGTCCCGGCGTTCGACTTCAGCGATCAGGTACGCCACCGCGTCGGCCAACCGCAGGTCGCGCGGATTGTCACCCGGAGAGAGGCCGGGCATGGTCAGTGCAACGGCGCGGTGACCCGGGCCGGCCACGCGCTGTGCCACCGGATGCCATGACCAGCCGCCGTGCCAGGCTCCGGGCACGAAGACGTAATGCATCGGTGCTCCACCCCCATCCTCCGATCCTCCGAACCGCCGCCCCGAAGTCACGGCATGACGACGATCTTCTGGCCTTCGCCGGAGGCGAATCGCTCCGTGGCCTCGGCGTAGTGCTCCAGTGGCAGGCGGTGGGTGATGAACACCGCCGGGTCGAGGATGCCGGAGGCGAAGAGGCCGGCCGCGCGTTCGTAGCTGTGGAGCACCGCCATCGAGCCGGTGATGGTGATCTCCTGGTTGTAGATGCGGTACGGCTCGATGGTGGCGGTGGCCGCGTGCTCGCTGACGCCGAATTGCAGGAACGTGCCGCCCTTGGCGACCCGGCGCAGGCCGTCCTGGATGGCGGCCGCGTTGCCGGTGGCGTCGACCACGACGTCCCAGCCCCGCGGCTGGTCCAGCTCAAGGGCCGACGAGGCCGTGCGGGTGCAGCCCAGGGCGCCGGCGGTGGCGAGCCGGGCCGGGTTGATCTCCACGACGTCCACGGAAGCGGCCCCGGTGCGCTTGGCGAGCTCGAGCATCATCAGGCCCATCGTGCCCGCACCGTAGACGAGGACTTCGGCGCCGAGGTTGCTGCCGAGCACGTCGTAGCCGCGTACGGCACAGGAGAGCGGCTCGATCAGCGGTGCGTCGTGCGTGTCGACGTGCTCGGGCAGGCGCGCGCAGTTGGCGACGGGGGCGACGGCGTACTGGGCGGCGCCGCCCGGGACGGTGACGCCGAGCGCGCCCCGGCGGTCGCAGAGGTTGCCGCGGCCGAGGCGGCAGTACCGGCATTCGTGGCAGTAGAGCGAAGGGTCGACGGCCACCCGGTCGCCGACGGCGAGCTCGGTGACGCGCGCACCAAGGGCGACGACCTCCCCGGCGAACTCGTGCCCGGGCACGACGGGCAGCCGCGATCCGCACTCCCCGCGCAGGATGTGCAGGTCGGTGCCGCAGATGCCGCACGCGGCGACGCCGACCACCACCTCGCGGGGGCCGGGGGCCGGGTCGCTCAGCGTGGTGAGGCGGATCCGGCCGGGGGCTTCGATGACGACGGCCCTCATTTCACTGCTCCTAAGGAAAGGCCCTGGACGAGCTTGTCCTGGGCGGCGAGGCCGGCGGCCAGCACCGGCAGCGAGATGACGACCGAGGCGGCGCAGAGCTGGGCGAGGAACAGGCCTTCACCGGTGACGAACCCCGTCAGGAACACCGGAGCGGTCTGCGCGGTCACCGAGGTCAGCACCCGGGCGAAGAGCAGTTCGTTCCAGCTGAGGATGCAGCAGATCAGGGCGGTCGCGGCGAGGCCGGGAGCGATGACGGGAGCGAGGACGCGGGCGAGGACCGTGGGGAGCCGGGCCCCGTCGACGCGGGCGGCCTCGACGATGGAGGCGGGGACGTCGGCGAGGAAGGACTGCGTCATCCACACGGCGACCGGCAGGTTCATTGAGGTGTGGAGGACGACGAGCAGCCAGACGTTGTCGAGCAGGCCGGTCTTCCCGGCGAACACGTACACCGGCAGCAGACCGGCCACGACCGGCATCATCTTCGTCGAGAGGAAGAAGAACAGCGCGTCCCGCCAACCCCGTACGGGGCGGACGGACAGCGCGTAGGCGGCCGGCAGGGCCAGGAGCAGGACGAGCGCCGTCGATGTCACGGCGACCGTGGTCGAGTTGATCAGCGACGGCCAGGGGCTCGGGCCTCCTCCGGCGCCGAAGAACGAGCGGTAGCCGTCCAGGCCGAGCGGCGCGGTCACCGCGGGCGGATTGGCCGCCGCGTCGGTCTCGGAGTGCAGCGCCGTGAGGATCATCCAGGCCACGGGCAGGAAGAAGACGATGCCGGCCAGCCAGGCCAGCAGCCCCAGGAACATGCGCCGGTGGCGGCCGTGGCTGCGTGCGGGTTGGGCGGCGACGGCGGTCATCCGCGAGACGCCTCCCCCCGGAGCAGGGACGAGACGACGCGCAGCGCCACGGAGGCGATGACCAGGGAGCCGAGTACGGCGAGGACTCCCGCGGCGGACGCCTGACCGTACTCGTGAGCCTGGTAGAAGATCTGATAGATGGTGTACGGGAGGTTGGCGGTGCCCAGGCTCCCCGAGGTGATCGTGAACACCGCGTCGAAGTTCTGCACGATGTGGATCGAGCCCAGCAGCGCACCCAGCTCCAGATACCGGCGCAGATGAGGCAACGTCAGATAGCGGAAGATCTGCGCCTCGCTCGCGCCGTCCAGCCGGGCGGCCTCCGTTGCCTCGTACGGCCTGGAGCGCAGCCCGGCCAGCACGATCAGCATCATGAACGGGGTCCACTGCCAGACCAGCGCGGCTCCCACCGCGATGAGCGGGGCGGCGGAGACCCAGTCCGGCTGCGGCGCGCCGCCGTCGCCGAAGAGCCGGGACGCCCAGGCGAGCACACCGTTGAGCAGGCCGTACTCCGGGTTGAGGAGCAGGTGCTTCCACAGCAGCGCCGCCGCGACGGGCACCAGGAGGAACGGAGTGATCAGCATGGTGCGCACCAGCGCCCGGCCGGGGAAACGCCGGTCCAGCAGCAGCGCCAGCGCCAGGCCCAGGACCAGGGCGGCGGCGACCACGGAGGCCGTGAGGAGCGTAGTGGTGACGACCGCCTCTCGCACCGTGCTGTCGCCGAGCACGGTGGCGTAGTTGGCCAGGCCGGTGAAGCGCCGGCTGCCGGGGTGGAAGGAGTTCCAGTCGAAGAGGGACAGCACGAGGGTCGCGAGGAACGGCAGTTGAGTGACGGCGATGACGAAGACCAGGGCGGGCAGGAGCGGGGCGCGGACGGCCCAGGTGCTCGCTCGGCGGGCACGCGTACGGGTACGGGGCCGGCGTGCGGTGCGCCGCGGCCCGTCCCCTGCGCGGGCCGCGGCGTTCACCGTGCTGGGGGCGGTCATCGGCGCCGGTACCTCTCGCCGACCCGTTCCGCCATGCTCTGCGACTTCCGCAGGGCCGTGGCGACGGACTGCCGCCCGGAGATCGCGGCACTGATCTCCCGCGACACCTTGGTGCCCAGGTCGGAGAACTCCGGGATGCCGACGAACTGGATGCCCGGGGCGGGCCGGGGCTGGGTGCCCGGACGCCCGGGGTCGGTGGAGGCGATCGAGGCGCGCGTGACGTTCCAGAAGGCCGCGGCGGCCTGCCGGTACGGCCCGCTCTCGTACGTCGAGGCACGCTTGCCGGCCGGCACGCCCGCCCAGCCCGCCTCCCGGCCCACGAGCGCCTCGTACTCCTTGCCGGACGCCCAGGCGATGAACTTCCACGCCCGGTCAGGGACCTTGGACGCCTTCTGTAGGCCCCACGCCCACGTGTAGAGCCAGCCGGAGGCGGCGGTGCGCTCGACGGGGGCGGGTGCGTAGCCGATCCTGCCCCTCACCGGGGAACCGGCGGCCTCCAGCGGCCCCGCGGCGGCCGTCGCGTCGTACCACATCGCTGCCCTGCCCTGGATGACGCCGTTGAGGCACTCGGCGTAGCCGGCCTGGGCGGCGCCCTTCTCGCCGTGCTCGCGCACCAGACGGACGTAGAACTCGGTCGCCCGCACGAACTCCGGGGAGGTCAGCCGGGCCCGCCAGTCCTTGGTGAACCACGTCCCGCCGAAGGTGTTCACGACGGTGGTGAGCGGCGCGATCAGCTCGCCCCAGCCGGGCTGGCCCCGCAGGCAGATGCCCCGCATGCCCTTGCGCGCGCCGTCGACGGCGGCGGCCAGGTCCGCGACCTGCCGCCAGGTGGGGTGCGCGGGCATGGTCAGGCCCTGCTCGGCGAAGACGTCCTTGCGGTACATCAGGAAGGACGACTCGCCGTAGAACGGTACGGCGTAGAGCTTGCCGTCGGCGGCGGTCAGCGACCGGCGCACCGGTTCGAGGAGGTCGGCCCGGTCGAAGGCGCCGTCTTCGGCCGCGTACGTGTCGAGGGGGCGCAGCCAGCCGTTGCGGGCGTAGAAGGGAACCTCGAAGTTGCTGATGGTCGCCACGTCGTACTGGCCGGTCTGGTTGGCGAAGTCCTGCCCCGCCTTGTCCCGGGTGTCGTTCTCGGGCAGTGTCGTGAAGTTCACCTCGATGCCGGTCTCCTTCGTGAAGTGGTCCGCGGTGAGCTTGCGCAGCTCGACCATCTGAGGGTTATTGACCATGAGGACGCTGACGGAGCCGGCCCGGGACGAGGCGGCTCCGCCCGCGCCGGCGCAACCTGAGAGGAGCCCGGCGACCACTGCTGATGCGATCACCGACGCCATCGCCGACGTCACTGCCGAGGCCGTCGCCGCGCGGAGGCGTACGGTCCTGGGCCCCCGGCCGGCTCCCGGTCTCCCGGCTCCCTGTCTCCCCGGGGCCGGTTCACACCCTGATGACCTGGGGGCCCATGAGGGAGTAGCGATGGGCCTCCGCCAGCGGCAGCGCCGTGTCAGTGATGATCGTTTCAAAGTCGGACACCTCCGCGAACCGGCAGAAGCTGCCGGCCCCGAACTTGGTGTGCACACCGGCGAACACCCGCCGCCGCGACACCCGGACGGCCTGCGCCTTGACCTCGCTGACCACGGGGTCGGGCGTGGTCAGCCCGTGCTCACGGGAGATGCCGTTGGCGCCGATGAACGCCAGATCGATCACGAACCCGGACAGCATGTGCGTGGCCCAGTGCCCGACGGTGGCCACGGTGCCGCCGCGGACCCGGCCGCCGAGCAGCAGCACGGTGATCGCATCTGCCTTCGCCAGCGAGGTCGCCGTCGCGAGGGACGCGGTCACCACGGTGAGGGGGCGGCCGCGCGGCAGGGCCTGGGCGATGAGCTGGGGAGTGAAGCCCTCGTCGACGAAGAGCGTCTCCGCGTCGCCCACCAGCTCCCCGGCGGCGGCCGCGATGCGCTGCTTCTCCGGGACGTACCGCGTGGTGCGGAAGTCCAGGGTGGTCTCGTAACCCGCGCTCTCGACGGGATACGCCCCGCCGTGCGTGCGCCGGACCAGCCCGTGCCGCTCCAGGACGCGCAGGTCCCGGCGGACCGTCTCCCTCGCCACGCCGAAGTCGGCGGAAAGCTTGCTGACATCCACGGAACCGGTCCGGCGGGCCAGTTCCAGGATTCCCCTGCGGCGTTCCTCCGCGTCCATGGCACGCCCCTGTCCGTCTGTGGTGGTGCCACGATGCCCGTACGGGCTTCCGAGTGTGTTCTACAAGCGCCCGGGCCTCGTGGCCATGCCCGTCACGGCACTCTTCGTGCCCGGAAGTGCCCGTTGCAGAACGTGGTTGCGGGACGTGGGTGGCGGCGCGGAGGCGTGCGAAAGGGCCCTTGCCGAGTCGCGGGGAGCGCCCGGATCCGCCTCGGCGGCGGCCCGTTTCGTGGCTGTCCCCCTCATTCCGCTTGCGCGCCGCCAGGCCCTCCGTGACGGGGATCGGGATCCGTACCCGTATCACCATGCGCTATATGGCAATCCGCACCCGTGACGTGGCCGGTCCGCACCCGTGACTTGGTGGTGAATTTGCCCTACTCGTACCGTGTCAGTGGTTTCGCTCTCTGCTCATGGCGAGCATGGCCGGTATTCGCGCGAGCGGGTCCGTGCCCAAACCAGGCGGATCGCCCGGGCTAAGTCTTGTCATTTGTTGCACGGACGTCTCTACGGGCGTCGACGGGCACTCGTGCGGGCAATCCGGCGCATCATTCGGGCGTCCCGCGTAAACCGTGTCCCGGCTCGGCTCTCTCCTTGGATCCGGCCAAAACGGCAGCCGTCGATTGACCCGCTTCGGCGCGCGGTGCCACGCTTCTTTCACATGCCATCACGCTCCTCCCAGTGTTCAACGAGGTTATATTGCCTGGCGAATCAGGAATTACCACGCTCCCCGGTCAATGCACACCGGAGACCTTCCGGGAGACTCTCGGATACTTCTGTTCCGGTATCACCGTCGTCACCGCCGTGACACCTTCGGGTCCCGTCGGCTTCACCTGCCAAGCCTTTTCCGCTCTCTCCCTGAGCCCGCCGCAGGTACTCCTCTGCCCCGGCCGGATGTCCAGGACCTGGCCGGCGATCAGATCCGTCGGCGCCTTCTGCGTCAACGTCCTCGCGGAGGATCAGACCTCCCTCGGCGACCGGTTCGCCCGGTCCGGGGCCGGCAAGTTCGACGGCGTGGCCTGGACCTACTCCCCGGGCGGTCCGCCAGTGCTCGGCGGGGCCGCCGCGTGGATCGAATGCCGGCTCCGGTCGGAGTTCCCCGGCGGGGACCACACCATCGTCAGGGCTGACGTACGCCGGCTCGGCACGACGCCCGGCAGCCGTCCCCTGGTCTATTTCCGCGGCCGGTACGCCCGGATCACCGAAACAGCCCTGCATCCGGACATCCCGGATGTGTGAACCGCCGCCAACCGCGCGGTTTTATGACCAGCTAGGAGCAGAATCAGTGGGCACCACGAACAGCAGACTCGGGTCGCTCGCCGGCCTCGACGTTTTCATCGGCGGCCCGATCCAGCACGCGATTCTTCCGAACGGGTTCGTCGGACACCTTCAGGACGCCATTTCCGCAGCCATCCGGACCGTCAGGGCGGCTGGCGGGAACGTATTCTCCGCCCATGCCGTGGAGGAGTTCGGCGCGAAGACGGACGCCTTCACACCGGACCAGGTCTCGGTCCGCGACTACCGCTGGATGCGGAAGTGCGATGTATTCGTTCCGGTTCTTCCCTTACTGCCCGACCGGACGCTGCACCGGACCGACGGCACCCACGTCGAGCTGGGCTGGGCAACGGCCATGGGACGTCCGGTCGTCCTCATCACGACACAGCCCTTCGTCGAATCGGCCAGCCACCTCCTGAAGGGACTGCACCGGATCGGTGCCGTGCACGCGATCGACTTCGACGAGTTCACCGACAGCCCCGAGCTGCTCGTCACCGCCGTCTTGGAGGCCACCCGGCAGCAACGCGAAGCCGTCGGAGCCAGGATCTCCGCCTAGCGGCCGTACACAGGAGAGACCGTACACAGGAGAGACCGCGCACAGGAGGGCCACGTGTCCGCTGCCCACGTCCTGGGCCTGAGGATCCGGAACACGGTGATCGTCGGGTCCGGGCTGCTCACCGACCAGGAGCGCAACATCCGCCGCCTGCTGGAGACCGGAGCCGGAGCGGTCGTCACCAAGACCATTCATCCCAGCCCGCCCACGGACCTGGACGAGCGGCTCACAAGGCTGCCCACCGGCATGCTCAACAGCACCACGTACTCGAAACGACCGGTCGGCCGCTGGCTGGCGGCACTGCGCTCCTTCGCCCAGGACGGCCTGCCGGTCATCGCCTCCGTGCACGCCGGATCACCCGAGGAGCTGGGCGCGCTCGCGGCGGAGGTGCAGGCCACCGGGTGCCGGGCGCTCGAACTCGGCATCTCCTGCCTGAACGAGGAGGACGGGCTCGAAGAGGACACCCCCGAGCGCGTGTACGCCTACACCGCCGCCACCCGCGCCCGCACGTCGCTGCCCTTCTCCGTGAAGCTGGCCGTCGGCGAGGGCCTGGCGGACCGGGTACGCGCCGCGGCTGCCGGCGGGGCCGACGCTGTCACGGTCAGTGACACGATCCCCGGAGCCGCGATCTCCCCGGCCACGGGCGAGCTGGAGCTGGGAGGCGTCTTCGGCTACTCCGGCCCCGGCATCAAACCACTCGTGCTGGCAGCCATCCGGCGGCTGCGGGCCCGTGGATTCGACCTCCCGGTCCTGGGCTGCGGAGGCGTGGCGTCGGGGCGCGACGTCGCCGACTACCTGGCCGTCGGCGCCGACGCCGTACAGGTCTACACCGCCCTGCACACAGACATGCACGCCACCCTGCGCCGCATCATCACCGAGTCCGCCGGGATCGCGCCCAAGGCCCTGGAGGCGACCACATGACCGCGGAAGGCAACACCATGACACCGGAGCCGGCGGAGACGGTGGCCTCGTACGACGAACTCACCAGCCCGCAGGTGAACCACTGCGTATCCGCCTGCCGCACGCTGGTCTGGCCGATCGGGGCGACGGAGCAGCACGGCCCGCACCTCCCGCTCTCCGTCGACTCCGTCCTGGCCGAGGAGTTCGCCCGCCGGATCGCCGCGGAGCTGGGCGGCCTCACCCTCCCCGTCCAGACGGTCGCGGCCCGCTCGCTGCCGCAGAGCGGAGGCGGCCCGGCCTTCCCGGGCACGCTGTACGTACGGGGCGACACGCTCGTGCGCTTCCTGCGGGACGCGTTCGCCTCGCTGCTGACGCTGCCGTTCCTCCGCCTGGTCGTGGTCAACGGACACTACGAGAACGAACCGTTCGTCTTCGAGGCCCTGGACCAGCTGCGGCAGGAGGGAGCTGCCGAAGGGAAAGAGATCTTCGCCTTCAGCTGGTGGAGCCTCGTCCAGGAGCCCTGGCTCGCCGCCGAGTTCCCCGCGTTCCCGGGCTGGCACGCCGAGCACGCGGGGCTGACGGAAACCAGCCTGATGCTCTACCTGCGCCCGGACCTGGTGAAGGACGACCGGCCCGACCACGACCACCCACCGCGCCAGGGTGTCTACCTGCACCCCGTCGACACCCGGCAGACCACCCACGACGGCGTCCTGTCGCCCACGTCGGGCTCGAACGCGGCACTGGGGGAGAAGCTGTTCCGCCACGTGACCGAGGAAGCCGCAGCAATGATCCGCGGCGGCGACGGACTGCTGTTCGCCCGCACCCGGCCGGACCGGCGCGCGGCGGCCCAGGGCCGCCCGGAGCGGAGGGAAGACACGTGACCCGCAAGTTCCACCTCGCCTTCATCTTCAACTTCACCCCCGACGACTGGCAGGGCCCCTTCGGCACCGGAGGCTCGCCCTGGGACGGGAAGTTCCACACGGAGGTCGCCCAGGCCCTGGAACGCGCCTGCTTCGACTACGTCATCGTTGAGGACAAACTGATGGTCCCCGAGAGCTACGGCGGCTCCTCCGAGGCGGCCCTCAGACAAGCCATGTCCGTGCCCAAACACGACCCCGTACCCCTGGCCGTGGCCATGGGGCTCGCCACCTCGCACCTGGGCATCGTCACCACCCTGTCCACGCTGGCCTACCCGCCGTTCATGACAGCGCGCCTCTCCTCCACGATGGACAGCATGCTGGGCGGGCGCTTCGGCTGGAACATCGTCACCAGCGCCGAGACCTTGGCGGCACAGAACTTCGGCATGAGCGAGCTGCCGGCGCGGAGCGTACGGTACGAGATGGCGGACGAATACGTGGACGTCGTCCGGCAGCTCTTCGCCTCCTGGGACAAGGACGCGGTCGTCCTGGACCGGGAGAAGGGTGTCTACGCCGATCACACCAAGGTCCGCCCGATCCACTTCAAGGGCAAGCACTTCAGCGTCCGCGGCCCCCTCAACACCGTCCCCTCGCCCCAGCACCGCCCCGCCTTCATCCAGGCAGGTGCCTCCCCCCGGGGCCGCGTCTTCGCCGCACGCAACGCCGACTCCGTCATCGCCATCGCCAACGGCGCCGAGGCCATGCGGCACTTCCGGGACGACGTACGGCGGCACGCCGAGGAGTTCGGCCGGGACCCCGACAGCGTCAAGGTCCTCTTCTGCGTGACCCCCGTCCTCGGCGAGACCGAGCAGGACGCCCGGGACAAGCAGGCCCGCATGGTGTCGTCCCCGCAGTTCATCCACGACATCCTCGCGCAGACCTCGGCGCTCACCGAGATCGACTTCGCACAGTTCGACCTCGACAAGCCCCTGCCCCACCGGCTGGAGACCAACGGCGAACAGGGGTCGCTCGACCAGTTCCAGCAGTGGGGCAGCGGACGGACCCTGCGCGAGCTGGTCGCCGACTCCGCCGGCGGCCTGGTGTCCTCGGTGGAACTGGTCGGCACGCCGGACCAAGTGGCGACGCGGATGGGCGAGGTCATGGACGAGGCCGGCGGCGACGGGTTCGTCCTCACCACCCCGTTGCTGCGCCTCAACCGCCGGTACGTCGCGGAAGTCACCGACGGACTCGTCCCCGAGCTCCAGCGCCGCGGCCTCACCCGTGCCTCCTATACGACCGGTCGCACTCTGAGGGAGAACCTCGGGGAATTCTGACGCCACCCCCCAGCGCCACCCCCCAGCGCCGCCGCCGTGCCGCACGCCCGCCCGGAAGCGCTCCTCGTCCGGGCGGGCACGGCGGGCGTGACCGCTGAGGCAGGAGACACCCCCATGACACCGCCCGTATCCATGCCACCTCCGTCGACGCCGCCCGTATCCGCGCTACGGCTGGACCCCGCGGCCCAGGACCTGCTGTTCCGGCAGGCGCACTCCACCCACGCCTTCACCGGCGAACCCGTGACCGACGAGACCGTCCGGGCCGCCTACGACCTGGTCCGGTACGGCCCCACCGCCTTCAACCAGCAGCCCCTGCGCGTGGTGCTCATCCGCTCACCGGAAGCCCGCCGGAAGCTGCTCGGGCACATGTCCCGCGGAAACCGCGAAAAGACCGCGCGAGCACCGCTGACCGCGGTGCTGGCCGGCGACCGCGACTTCCACACCGAACTCCCGGCCCAGTTCCCCGCGCGCCCGGAAGCCGCGGGTTTCTACGCCGACCCCGGCGTCCGGGAACGGTCGGCCCTGTTCAACGGCGGCCTGCAAGCCGCGTACTTCATCCTGGGCGTCCGGGCGGCAGGCCTCGCCGCCGGACCGATGTCCGGGTTCGACGCCGCCGGCATCAACAAGGAATTCTTCGCGGACAGCCCGCATTTCGTGCTGGCCGTGGTGAACATCGGCTGGCCGGCCGAGGGCGTCCGGCACTCCCGCGGCCCCCGGCTGGACTTCCAGCAGGTGTTCTCCACGGCCTGAGCGAGGGCAGCCCCGGGAGCACAGGCTACGGAGCCGGCTGCTCCGCCGCCGCGCGCACCGCCGCGTCTTCCCACTCCTTGCGCGTATCGCGGTACCACCGCCCCCACGCGTCGAGCTGAGCCGCGATGGCGTCCAGACTCCGCCCCGCCTCGGTGAGCGCGTAGTCGACGCGCGGCGGCACCTCGCGGTGCACGGTTCGCGTGACCAGCCCGTCCGCCTCCAGCTCCCGCAGCTGGCGCGTGAGCATGCGCTGGGTGATGCGCGGCAGGGCCCGCTTCAGCTCGCTGAAACGCCGGGTGCCGGCGAGGAGCTGCTTGAGGATCGCCAGCTTCCAGCGGCCGCCGAGCACCTCCATGGCGGTCTCGATGGCGCAGTAATCGGGCGTCTCCTGGATGTTGTCGCGCACGTTGACCCACCCCAACTCAGGTATACAGATTGGTACTACGGCACATTCATGACCGTACTTGTACGGTACGCCGGTAGCGGCAGATAGTGCAGTCATGTCGAAGAGCGAAGCGCCGGCGCCCACGGCCCCGTCCCGCCCCCCGGCCGAACCCGTCACGCCCGGGCGGCGCTGGGCGGTCCTGGCCGTGCTCTCCACCAGCCTGCTCCTGTGCGGCATCGACCTGACCGTGCTGCACGTGGCCGTCCCGAGCATGACCCGGGACCTGCACCCCAGTGGCGTGCAACTGCTGTGGATCGTCGACGTGTACTCGCTCACGCTCGCCTCCCTGCTCGTGACGTGCGGCACGCTGGGCGACCGCATCGGCCGCAAGCGCATGGTGCTCAGCGGCTTCGCCGTGTTCGGCCTGGCGTCCGCCGTCGCCGCGTTCTCCTCGACCACGGCCCAGCTGATCGCCGCCCGGGTCGCGCTCGGCGTCGGCGCGGCCATGATCATGGCCTCGACCGTCGCGGTGATCAGGGTCGTCTTCACCGACGACCGCGAACGGGCCGTCGCCATCGGCGTCTGGACGGCGGCGCACAGCGTCGGCGCGACGATCGGGCCGCTGGTGGGCGGCCTGGTGACCGAACGCTGGGGATGGGGAGCGGTGTTCCTCATCAACGTGCCGATCGCCCTCGTCATCTTCGCCGTCGGGGCACGGGTCATCCCGGAGTCGAAGAACCCCTCGCCCCGCCATTGGGACCTGGCTGGAGTGGCCTTGTCGGTCACCGGCCTGGCGGGTGTCGTGTACGCGCTCAAGAGGGCCGGCGAGAGCCTCACCGTGCCCTGGCCCGTCGCCGTGTCCGCCGCGGCCGGAGCGTTCCTGCTGTTCCTCTTCGTACGGCGCCAGCGACGGCTCGCCGAGCCGCTGCTGGACTTCTCCCTCTTCGCCGACCGCCGGTTCTCCACGGCCACCGTGTGCGTCATCAGCTGCTTCGGCAGCTACGTCGCCCTGCTCTTCTTCCTCACCCAGTGGCTTCAGCAGACCGGCGGGTTCTCACCGCTGCGCGCCGGGCTGGCCCTGATGCCGCTGGCCGCCGCCAACGCCGTGGGGGCCGCGACGGCCCCTTGGCTGTCCGCCCGGTGGGACAACCGGTGGTCACTCACCGGATCGCTCGCCGCGTTCGCGGCCGCGCTGCTCCTGCTGGCGCTGGTCGGTGACAGCGGCGTCTACGGCTCTCTCATCGCGACGATGCTCATCGCGGGATACGGGGCGGGTGTTGTGATGACGCTGGGCGCCGACTCCATCATGAGCGCGGCGGCCCCCGAGCGCTCCGGCGAGGCCGCCGCGATCCAGGAGACATCCTTCGAACTCGGCGCCGGCCTGGGAGTGGCCGTCCTCGGCACGGCACTGACCGCTACGTACCGCCTGAACCTGCCCTCCGCGCTCCCGGGCCTGACCCCGCACGAACGGTCCGCTGTCCAGCAGTCGTTCGCCGGAGCCGAGGACGCGGCCGACGGGCTCGGCCCGGCCGCGGCCCGGCAGGTGATGTCGGCAGCCCGGCACGCCTACGACCAGGGCTTCACGGCGGTGGCCGCCATCGCCGCCGGCGGGCTGGCCCTCACGGCGGCGCTGGCGGCTTTCGCGTTGCGGCCGACGGGCCGAAGGGCGCGGTAGCGCGCAGACCGAAAGCGTTCGTGCGTTCGCCCGGTCCGTCGATGGGCCGACTACCCGGTCCGCCACCGCCGGACCGGGTAGGCCCTGTACATGGGGATCTCCGACACAGGGCACGGCTTCCCGAAGGATCACGCCCCGCTCGGCCTGCCGCCCGTTTCCTGGACGTCCTTGTGGACGCTCTACCACCGGGCGGCGGCCGCACGCCGGGACCCCGCGCTTCTCGACGATCCCGTGGCCGTGGAGCTGGTCGACCGGTGCGCCTGGCCCCTGGAGGCGTGGTTCGGCCGGCCCCGCACGCTCGCCGTCCAATACCTGGTCCGGCGGGCGCGGCTGTACGACGCCGCGACGAAGGACTTCCTGCGGGCTCACCCCGGGGCCACGGTCATCGCCCTGGGGGAGGGCCTGGAGACGCAGTTCTGGCGCGTGGACAACGGCACGGTGCGCTGGGTCTCGGTCGACCTCCCCGGCACGGTGGCGCTCCGCCGGGCAGTGCTGCCGCACGGGCCGCGACAGCACACCGTCGCCTGTTCCGCGACCGATCCGCGGTGGACGGAACTCGCCGCGGCCGAGCCGCCCGTGCTCATCACGGCCCAGGGCCTGTTCATGTACCTGCCCCCGCCCCGCGCCGCCGCCCTCATCCGCCTTTGCGCCGACCGCTTTCCGCGCAGTGTGCTGCTCTTCGACACACTTCCCCGCTGGGCCAGCGTCCTGGGCCGTTCCGTTCTGGCCCGCGGCGGTACGTACCGCTTCCCTCTTCAGGAAGGTGCCCGCCCCCTCGCCGCCCTGTTGCTTCCCTACGCGCAGGGCCGGTGCGCCGTGGCCGTGGACCCCATCGGCCCGTACGCGCTCGGCCTTCGCGTCGTAGCCGGGCCGCTGCTCAGGGCGCAGCGTTGCCGCCTCGCCCGCCGGGTGTCGGTGCCGGCGTTCGTCAGGATGGACTTTCCTTGACGCCGAGCCGAGGCCGAGCCGAGCCGAGGCCGTTCCGGGCGGGATACGTCGTGAGGCGGCTGTCAGCACCAGCGCGTACGGGGTCGCGTCTTGCCGTCCGCTTTTGCTTTCCCGGAGTCCTTTGTCTGAGTACGAGAGCGGATAGGAACGATGGTTCGTACCGTTCAGGGTGGATGTCATGACCGACAGAACAGACACCGTCAGCAGTGGAGAGGGCAGAGGAGCTCAGATCCTGATGCTGCTCATCCTGACGGCCCTTCTCATGACACCTTGCTTGTGGGTCTGGTCGCTGGCCCTCAACGAGTACCGGCAGTCGTCTTCGTGGGGCTGGGAGATCAACCACCGCAACAAAGTCCAGTTCGAGGCGGTGTCCGGCTTCGTGTTCGGCGTGCCCTCGGCCGGGGTGTTCCTCGGGTGGGTTGTTGCGGGCTTCCGGGGCAAGCATCTGAGTACAGGGGCCGCGACCGGAGGGTGCCTGGGGGCGCTCGGCCTGGTGGTCTGCGGCGTGGTGGGTTTCTTCTGGATGCTCAGCCACGCCACGATCGATTTCTGAGCCGGGCTGGAGGTTACGGGCTGTGACCGCTCCGCATGCACCCGAACGCGCCACCCGGTAGCGTCAGGAACGCGCGTTCCGCCCACACCATTACGGCCTGGTCCCGTCAGCGGCCGCCGCCGATGCCGGCAGAGGAACGAGATCACATGCCAAAGCACAGCATCCGCGCGGTGACTGCCGCGGCCGCTCTGGCCTGCCTGGCAGCGTTCGTCCCCATACCGAGCAGCGCCTCATCAGCACCTGCCCGGACCGCCGGGCCCGGCCCGACACCCCCGGGATTCGTACCCGGCGCCTGTCCGAAGCCGCCCGAGCCCATCGAAGCGCTGAGCAAGGCACGGTGCGGTTTCCTGGAGGTCCCCGAGAACCGCACCCGCCCCGGCGGCCGGACCATCAAGCTGGCCGTGGCGATCATTCCGGCCGTTGCGGCAAAGCCGGTCGCGCAGAATCCCGCCACACAGAAACCCGCCGCAGCCCCGGTGGTGTTCATGGCGGGCGGCCCCGGTGCCGACACGTTCGACGACATTCCCTTCCTCGTCGCCTCCGGCCTGAACAAGGACCGCGACCTGATCGTCATGGCCCAGCGCGGCAATCTCTACGATCAGCCGAACCTCGCCTGCCGGAGGTCGACCGGTTCAACGCCCAGGCCGTGGGCCTGGGCTATGACGCACCGCAAGCGGAACAGCTCATGCTGAAGGCGGTGAAGGGCTGCCGGGCCCGCCTGACGGCCGACGGCGTCGACCTGAGCGCCTACAACACCACCGAGAACGCCGCCGACTTCGCCGACCTGCGCAAGGCGCTGGACATCCCCCGGTGGGACGTCTACGGGTACTCCTACGGCAGCAACCTGGCCCTCACGTACCTGCGCCTGCACCCGGAAGGAATCCGCGCGGTGGCGGTCGACTCGATCGCGCCTCCCCAGGTCGTGACCCTGCCGTGGGCCTGGGGCAGCACGGCCGAGGGAATCCACAGCATCTTCGAGGCGTGCGCGGCGCAGCCCGCCTGCAAGGACCGGTACCCGGACCTCCCCCGGATGCTGACGGAGCAGGTGCGCAAGCTGGAGGCTCACCCCCTCACGCTGAACGTCACGCCGCCGAGCGGAGGGAAGCCGGTCAAGACCGTCCTCGACGGGGGCGCGCTGCTGAACCTGATCGTCGCCTTCACCCCCCGGCCCAAGGACCTCCCGGCGGCGCTCGACGAGCTCAGCCGCGGAAACCCGGAGCGCTTCGCGCAAGCCCGCGCGGCCGGCTCGGTCCAGAAGGCCGGCGACTTCGCGCACGGCCTGACGAACTCGATAGCGTGCAGCGAGTGGGCTCCGGGGTACTCGGAATCCGACGTGCTGAAGGCGGGGCGCAAGGCCTTCCCCGGGTGGCCGGACATGGTCCTGGTCCAGGTGCCGCAGCTGCCCTTCCAGTACCCGGTGTGCCGGATGTGGAACGTACCGGACCGCGCGGTGGTCCAGCGGGTGGCCACGGTCAGCTCGGTGCCGACGCTCGTCGTCTCCGGCACGTTCGACGTGAAGACCGGGGCGAGCTGGGCGAAGGGCGTGGCCCGCAACCTGTCCCGCTCGACCTCCGTACGAGTCCCCGGCATCGGCCACTGGGTGGTCCCGCAGTCGCCTTGCGCGCAGCGCGTGCTGGCGTCGTTCTTCGCTCGCCCGACCGCTCCCGACACCTCGTGCGTGGACGGTCTCGAACCCGAACCGTTCACGATCATCCCGAGAGACCGGGGGAGCAGATGACGCTTCTGACTCTTCACCACGCGCCCCGTCATCGGCGCACCGTACGAGGACTACGGGCCACATCGGCCGGCATAGCAACCGGCCTCCTCGTCGCCGGCCTCCTCGCCACCGGCCCGCTCGCAGCGCCCGCTCAGGCACAACCCCGGACCGACACCACCACCGGCCCCGGAGCGCCGATCGGCACGGCCGCCCGCACGGTGGGCGACGCCGGTTACGAACCGGGCCCCTGCCCCAGGACGCCGGAACCGATCGAGGCGCTCAAGGGGGCCCGCTGCGGAACCCTCACCGTGCCCGAGAACCGCGCCCGGCCAACCGGTAAAACGATCAGGCTCGGTGTCGCGATCGTGCCCGCCGCGTCCGCCGCATCCGCCGCACCGAAACCCGACCCCATCGTGTGGCTCGCGGGCGGCCCCGGGGACGACGCGGTCGGAGAGGCGAAGATGGCGATCGACGGCGGCCTGAACCGCGACCGTGACGTGATCTTCATGTCCCAGCGCGGTACGTACTCGGCCGAGCCGAACGTCCTGTGCCCCAACATCGACGAGTTCAACGCCCGCGCCGTCGGCCTCGTCTACGACGCGCCGTCCACCGAGCGCCTGCACGTCGAGGCCACGAAGGCCTGCCGCGACCAGCTGACGGCCCGCGGGATCGACCTCAGCGCCTACAACGACACCGAGAGCGCCGCCGACTACGAGGCCCTGCGCACCGCGCTCGGCATCAAGCGGTGGAACCTGTACGGCATCTCCTACGGCACCCACCTGGCACTGGTTTACCTGCGCCTGCACCCCCACGGGCTCCGCTCGGTGGGCCTCGACGGCATACTGCCGCCGTCCCGGGCCGGATCGGCCATGACCTGGAGCAGCGCCCGGCAGGGCTTCGACGGCCTGTTCAAGGCCTGCGCGGACCAGCCCGCGTGCAACAAGCGCTACCCGCACCTGCCGGCCACCTTCGACAAGCTCGTCCGTGACCTCGAAGCCGAGCCGGTCACGACCACCGTCACACTCCCTGGGAGCGACAAGCCGGTGAAGGTCGTACTGGACGGCGGGGCCCTGGTGAACTGGATGACCTCCGCCACCCACGTAGCGCCCGAAGTACCCGTAGCCCTCGACGAGCTGGCACACGGCAAGCCCCAGCGGATCGCACAGCAGTGGGCCGGCGGCAAGCTCAGCCCCCAGGCCATGGGCAGGGTTGCGCACGGTCTCGTCTACGGCGTCTTCTGTAGTGAGTGGACGCCGTACGAGAGCCGGAAAGAGGCCTTGCGAGGCGGACAGGAAGCGTTCCCGTCGTTCCCCCGCTCGGTGCAGGCCCAGGCTCCCCAGCTCACCTTCCTCCACTCGGACTGCGACGTTTGGAACGTCCCCGCGGCGGCGCCCTCGATCCGGGACGTCACACGCGGCGACATCCCCACCCTCGCCCTGTCGGGCAGCTTCGACGCCCAGACCGGCGCGGACAACGGGCCGTACGTCGCCCGTACGCTGAGCAAGGCCAAGGTCGTCACGGTCCCCTACGAGCCGCACGTGGTGTTCGCCACCTCGAAGTGCGCCCAGGAGATCGCCGTCTCCTTCTTCGACGCCCCGGCCGCACCGAAGACCGCATGCCTGAACAGCCTCGAACCGCCCGAGTTCGAGATCGCTCCCTGAGCCGGCGGCCGAGCGCGTCATGCGAACGGCCCCGGGGCCGGGGCCATCAGTTGCCGGGTCGGGCCGGCTTGCGTTACGTGGCCCGCCTTGAGGATGTGGACCGTGTCGGTGTAGGCGGCCACCAGGTGGAGTTCGTGGCTGACGAGGACGAGTGCGAGACGGTGCTCGGTTCGGAGCCGGGTGAGCAGTTCCATGACTGCTGTGGCGGTGTCCGGGTCGAGGGCGGAGGTGACCTCGTCGCACAGCAGGACGTCGGGGCCGGGGGCCAGGGCGCGGGCGATGGAGACGCGCTGGCGCTGGCCTCCGGAGAGTTCGTGGGGGTACCGGCGGGCGAAGTCGGGCGGCAGGCCGACGTTGCGGAGGAGTTCGCTGACGCGGCCGGGGACGGCCTGTTTCGCCACCGCCTGGTGCAGGCGCAGGGGCCGGGCGAGGGTGGCGCCGACAGTACGGGCCGGGTTGAGGGCGCCCAAGGGGTTCTGCGGGACGAGCTGGAGGCGGCGTCGCTGTGCGCGGTCGCGTTTGCGGGCGGTGGCCGGCAGCGGGAGGCCGTCGAGCGTGAGGGTGCCGGCGTCCGGCTCCTGTAGGCCGGCCAGGACGCGTAGCAGCGTGGTCTTGCCGGAGCCCGAGGGGCCGACGATTCCCGCGGAGTCGCCGGGGGCGGCCGCGAAGTCCACTGCTGTGAGGGCCTGGTGGGCGCGTCCGCGCTGGGCGAACCTCACGTCGAGGCCGCGGGCCGCCAGGCCGGGCCCCGGGGATCGGCCGGCAGGGCGGCCGGAGTCCGGCGGGCGCGGCGCCGGGACGGCCGGCCGGGGCGCCGTGAGGGTGTTCGTGCCGAGGTCGATGACGTCGTCGGCGCAGCGGTCGACGAGTGCGGGGTCGTGGCAGGCGAGGAGGATCGTGAGCCCGCGTGTGGTGGCGAGGTGGCGCAGGAGGCCGGCGATGTCGTCGCGCAGGGCGGTGTCGAGTCCGGCGGTGGGTTCGTCGAGGAGGAGGACGTCGGGCCGGCGGGCGAGCGCCCGGGCGAGGGCGACCCTGCGCTGCTGTCCGCCGGAGAGGGCTCCGGGGCGGCGGTCGGGCAGCCCGTCGCCGGTGGGCAGGCGGCACTCGGTCAGCAGGTCTCGTACGGCGGTGGGGCAGGGTTCGGCGGCGGTCTCGGCGATGATCTGCCGGACCCGCATCCGGGGGTTGAGCGCGGATCCGGGGTCCTGGCCCACGTAGGCGACGTGGTGGCGGCGCAGCTGCCGCAGCCGCTCGGTGGAGAGGGCGAGGACGTCGTGGCCGAGGACGTCGATGCTGCCGGAGGAGACGCGGGCGCCGGTGGGGAGATCGCCGATGAGGGCGCGGAGCAGGGTGGTCTTGCCGGAGCCCGAGGGGCCGGTGAGGGCGGTGACGCGGCCGCGTCGGACGGTGAGGCTGGTCCGGTGCAGCAGGGGCGGCCCGTCGGGCAGGCGTATTTCGAGGTCGGTGACGCGCACCGCGGCCGGGGTGTCGGCCGTGGCCAGGTCGCCATCGGCCGTGGTCGGGTCATCGGTCACGGCCGGACCGTCCGTTGTGGTCGGACCGTCAGCCGTGTTCAGGTCATCGGTCGTGTTCGGGTCGTGGGTCGTGTTCAGGTCGTCGGTCATGGCCGGGCGGGCTCCTCTGCTGGGCGGGGCGTCGGCGCGGAGACGGCCGGCCGTTCGACGGGTCGACGGGCATCGGGCCTACGCCGGGAGTCACTGGGCGTCACCGGGCGTTCACCGACGCGCGGCGTGCGGCCGGGGTCAGCGCGTCGGCCGCGAGGTTGACGCTGACGGCGAGGAGCCCGATGGCGATGCTGGGGGCGACGACGGCCCAGGGGTTGAGGAGGGCGCCGGGGGCGTTCTCACGGATCATCAGGGCCCAGTCGGCGGAGGGTGGCCGGGGGCCGATCTGGAGGAAGCCGGCCATGGAGATGACGTAGACGGCGGCGACGAAGCGCAGGCCGAAGAGAGCGAGGACGGTGGACCGCAGATTGGGCAGGACCTCGCGCAGCGCCAGGTGCCACAGCCGTTCGCCGCTCGCGGCGGCCGCCTCGACGAAGCCTTGGGCGGCGACAGGCGCGGCCGCTCCGGCGACGACGCGCACCGCGTACGGGATGCCGAGCACGACGGCCGCGGCGACGACGGCGAGGCGCCCGCCGCCGGGCCAGGCCAGGGCGAGCAGCATGATGCCCAGGACGGGCGGGAGCAGGATGGCGAGGTCGGCGCTGCGTTCGACGAGCCGCCCGAGCGCGGGGCTGAGGACGGCGAAGCAGCCGAGCGCGGTGGCGAGCGCGGTGACGATGACGGCGGCGAGCAGCGCACTGCCGATCAGGGCGCTTCCGCCGTGCAGCATGCGGCTGAGCAGGTCGCGCCCGAGCTGGTCGCCGCCGAGGGCGGCGCCCGGGCCGGGTGCGGCGTAGGGCGCGGTGACGGGCCGGTCGGGGGAGTGCGGGGCGAGCAGGGGTCCGGCCAGGGCGAGCAGGGTCAGCAGCAGGTCCGGCGCCATCCGGAGGATTACGTGGCGGCGCCGGGCCCTGCGAGCACGGGCGCGGGGCGAGGCGGCGGCGGAGGCGCTCATGGGCGGGCTCCCAGGGTGCGGGCGCGGACGAGGTCGGCGCCCAGCAGGACGAGGCTGATGACGGCTCCGGTCACGGCCACGACCCCGGCGATGACGGGGGTGTCGCGGTCGGCCACGGCTCCGGCGAGCACGGAGCCGATGCCGGGGTAGTTGAAGAGGGTCTCCACGACGACCGCGCCGCCCAGCAGCATGCCGGTGGAGGTGGCGATGCCGGTGGCGACGGCGGGCCGGGCCCCGGGCAGCGCGTGGCGGAGCAGGACGCGCGCGGGGGAGAGGCCGTCGAGGCGGGCCGCGATCACATGAGGGGCGCCGGCCTGGTCGGCGAGGGCACCGCGGATGATGCGGGCGTTCCAGCCGATCTGCGGGACGGCCAGGGCCAGGACGGGCATGACGAGCATCGTCCAGGAGGCTAGTGAGCCGTCGTCGGCGGTGAGGGTGACGGCGGGCAGCAGGCCCGTCCACGAGGACAGCACCAGCAACAGGCCGACGGCGACGACGAATTCGGGCAGGGCGAGGGTGACGGTGGAGGCGAAGCCGACGATGTGGTCGACCGGCCCGCCCGGGCGTGCCGCGCCCCAGTAGCCGAGGGCGAGTGCCGCGGCGAGGGTCACGGCGAAGGCGGTGCCACCGAGGAGGAGGGTGTTGGGGAAGGGGGCGGAGAGCAGGTCGGTGACGTGTTCGCCGCGCGCGGAGGTGCCGAGGTCGCCGGCGGGCAGCGCCGTCATCCAATTCGTGAACCGTTCCCACAGCGGCCGGTCCAGGCCGAGCAGGTGACGGTGGGCGGCCGCGGCCGCGGCGCTCTCGCCCCGTTCGGCGGTGGCCGACGCCGCGTCGCCGGGCAGCAGCTCGATCGCGGCGAATACGACGGCGAGCAGCGCGCACAGCATCACGGCGCGTTCGGCGAGGACCACGCCGGCCCGGGCGGCGAGCGCCAGGGCGCGGCGCGGGGCCGGAACCGCACGGCGCGGGACGGCGGCTCCGGCCCGTGGTTCGACGGCGCCGGTCAACGCGACAGCCAGACGCTCTCGAGCTGGACCCGTCCGTAGCCGGGCAACCTGGGCAGGCCGTGGACCGTGGGGGCCGCCAGGTCGATGCCGTCGGCCATGCCCCACAGCAGGTAGCCGGACCGCTCGTGCTCGATCTGCTGGAGTTCGTGCAGGGCCTTGGCGCGTGCGCTCTTGTCGGCGGTGCCGATGGCCTTGCGGTAGGCGGCGTCGAAGTCCTTGTCGGACCAGCCGGCCTCGTTGCGCGCCGCGTCGGTGACCATGGTGTTGGAGGCGAAGAACACCACGGAGTCGTTGGTGCCCCAGTAGTTGGTGTAGAAGTCGCCCTTGAGCCAGGTCTTGTCGTAGAACGCCGCGGACTCCTGCTTGACGACCTCGACCTTGATGCCGGCTTCGCGGGCCTGGGTGGCGAACAGGGCCGCGGACTCGGCGAGTCCCGGGATGTCTTCGGTGGTGATGAGTTCGTAGGTCTTGGAGAGGTCGAAGTTCGCTTCTCCGAGGAGCTTCCTGGCCTTGCCGAGGTCGCGTTTGCGCTGGGGGATGTCCTTGGCGTAGGCGGGGTCGGCGGTGCCGAGGATGTCGTTGGCGACGGTTCCGTAGCCGGAGAGGACCTGCTTGACCATGGCCTCGCGGTCGACGACGAGTTTGACGGCCTCGCGGACCCTGGGGTCGGCGAAGGGGCTGCCCTGGGCGGTGCGCATGACGATGGGCATCGCCATGTCGTTCGGGCGGCGGATGACCTGGATGTCCTTGCGGGAGGAGGTCGTACGGGCCGCGACGGATCCGGCGTTGGAGGCGACGTCGATCTGACCACCCATCAGGGCGTTGGCCATCGCCTGGGGGCTTTCGAACATGGTCACCTCGATGGCGTCGAGGTGGACCTGCCCGCCGTGCCAGTGGTCGTTGCGCAGCAGTCTGGCGTTGCCGCTGCGGTACCGGTCGAGCTTGAACGGGCCTGTGCCCGGTGCCGTGGCCACGTCCTTGTCGGGGGTGTCCTTCTTGAGGACGAACGTCGACAGGCGGGTGAGCAGGGGGAGTTCGGCGTTGGGGTAGTCGGACACCAGGACGACGACGTCCTTGCCGTCGGCGGTGATGTTCGCCGCCTTGATGCCCGGGAGCCGGGACGCGCCGGCGGGGGTGTTGCGCAGCCGGCGCAGAGACCACACCACGTCGTCGGCTGTGACGGGGCTGCCGTCGTGGAACGTGGCGCCCTCGGCGAGGGTGAAGCGCCACGTCTTTAGGTCGTCGGACGCCTTCCAGCCGGTGGCGAGGCGGCCGACGGTGTTGTCCTTGAGGCCGGGGGCGGTGAGCGTGTCGTAGACGAGCGCGATGATCAGGTAGTCGCTCTCGTTGCCCTGATTGCCGTGCGGATCACGGGTGATGGCGGACGAACGGCCGAGAGCGCCGATGCGGAGCGTGCCGCCCTTGCGGGGTGCCCCGTCGGCGCCGCCGGCGCCATCGGCGTCCGCGGGGGAAGAGGATGTTTTCCGGCCACCTCCGCAAGCGGCGAGGAGGGTGGCAACACCTATGCCTCCACCGGTCCGGAGCACCTGACGCCTGTTTACGTTCAAGTCGTCCTCGTTCCGCAGAGTGTTCTGTTCTTAGGATTGGCTACCCTGACTTTCGTTGTGATCGCAACTGTTCGTGAGTGGTGAACCGAAAGGCGAACCGCCGTCAACCTCCGCTTATCGTGGGCCAATTGCATGAATGGGGCGAAGTGGACTACCCTTGGATAAGGTTTGCCTAACCTACATTCGGTGGTACGTTCCTCGGCGACCGCCCGAACCCCGGCCGATTCCCTGCCCCACCCCCCACGCACCGCACCCCGTCCCACGCGCTTCCCGGACGCCGGTGCGCGCCCCGCCCTGCCCTTTCGTAGTGCCCGCGTCATGTCCGGAATCCGATCCCCCGCCCTCCCCCCACGGAACGGAAGATCTCGCCATGAGCACGGGAGCCTTACCCGTCCGCCCGCTTGACGCCGCCTCAGTCCACGAGCTCCGCCGGGCCGCCGAGCGGATCCTCGCCGAATTCCGCACCTCCGCCGCGTCCCCCGCACTCCTGGAGCGAGTGGCCGGCGCGGCGAAGGCCCTCGGCCCCGCGATCCGGCATCAGTGCAGGCCCGTCGACACCGACGACGGCCTGTACGTCCTGCGCGGCCTCACGGCCGACGACGCCGAGGCCGGCCCGACGCCCGCGAGCTGGGCCACCGCAGGTGACAGCGCCGCGGTCCATGACATCGAGCTGCTGCTGCTCGCCACCGTGATGGGCAACCCCATCGCCTGGGAAGGCCAGCAGGAAGGACGGTTCGTCCACAACATCGTTCCCGCCACCGGCCACGAGCAGGAGCAGACCGGCGCCAGCAGCAGCGTCCTCCTCAGCCCCCACACCGAGGACGCCTTCCACCCCGGCCGCGCCCACCTGCTGATGCTCGGCTGCATGCGCAACCGCGACAACATCGCAACGACGGCAGCGAGCGTCCGCAAGGTGCGACTCGGCGACGCCGACATCGCTGAGCTCTGCCGACCGGTGCTGCCGATCCTCCCCGACGACGCCTACACGAAAACGCAGTGCTTTGGCGGGCCCCCACCGAGCGTCCCCACCCTGTGGCAGTCCGAAGACGGCCTCACTCTCCGCTTCGACCCCGCCTACACACCGTTGGAGCAGGCCGCCTCCGCATACCGGGCCGCCTACGCGCGGCTGGAGGCGGAACTCGCCCGCGTGTCGGTCGTGGTCAGCCTCAGCCCCGGCGAGGTCCTCGTCGTCGACAACGACCTCGTCGTCCACGGCCGCGTCCCCTTCAAGGCCCGCTACGACGGCACCGACCGGTGGCTCAAGCGCGCCTCGGTACGGGTGCCGGGGCGCCGCACCCGCCCGGCGGCCGAAGCCATCGAGCACGGCTACGGCCAGACGGCCGTGGAAGCCCATGGTGTCTGACCAGGCCACGCCGCCTGAGCAGGCCGCGCCGTCCGACCGGCTGCCTGACCTGCCCCGCCCGGCAGAGCCGGCCGCCTGACCAACCCCCGTCCAGCCCGCCCAGCAGAGGAGGCCCCGCCATGACCACACCCGCTGCCAACACCCCCGCACCCACCGCCGACTCATCGCCCCACATATCCGCCGGCGATACGACCCTGCGCCTGCTGTCCACCAGCGACCTCGCGGGCATCGACATCACCCTCACGAACGTCGTCGACACGGTCGAGAGCGCCTACCGCACCCTGGCCGCCGGCCGGTCGGACAACCCGCGCAAGCTCACCGTCAAGCCCGCCGACGGGCACTCCGTCTCGTACGCGATGCTCGGCCGCGACGGCTCCCGCGACGTCGTCGCCGTCAAGACCTCGTACAAGCACGGCCTGGACAAGGGGCGCCAGGAGCAGCACTACTACACCGCCCTCACGCTCTACGACGACGTCACCGGCCTGCCGATCGCGATGATGGACTGCGGCCGCATCGGCTCCCTGCGCACGCCCGCCGTCTCCGCCCTGCTGGCCCGCGAGTGCGCCGCCCCCGGGGCGCGCAGCGCGCTGGTGATCGGCACCGGCACCCAGGGCCGGCTGGCCCCGCCGTTCCTGCTGACCACGCTGCCCGGCCTGGACCGGCTGATGCTCTTCGGCACCCACCCCGAAGGCATCGACGCCGTACGGGCACAACTCCACGCCCACTTCCCCGACCGCAAGTTGGAGGTCGTCACCGACGTACGGGCCGCCGCGGCGGACGCCGACATCGTCCTGGCGACGGCCGGTGCCCACACCCCCGCCGCCGTCGAAGCCGACGCGCTGCGCCCCGGGGCGCTGGCGATCCTGGTCGGCCACGGCCTCGCCCCCTCCACCCTGCACCGCGCCGACCGCGTCGTGGCCACCAGTGAGGCCCAGATGAAGGTCACCGGCACCGACATGGCCGACGCCGACGGTAGCCTCCCCGCCGTCGACACCGAGTTCCCCCAGGTCCTCGCCGGCACCGCGCCCGGCCGCACGGCGCCGGAGCAGCGGATCTTCGCGTACAACAGCGGTCTGGTCGTCACCGACATCGCCCTCGGTCACCGCTTCGCCCAGCTCGCCATCGAGCAGGGCCTGGGAACGCGGGTGCCGCTGTGGCGGTGAACGACATACCTCAGGCGCTTCCCACACTCCCCGTGCACCCGGACCCCGAGACCGACGCGATCCTCGACAGCGGCCTCCTCCACGAACTGGCCCACGCCCTGGGCGGTCCCTTCCACTTCCTCCTCCCGCACCGCTTCGACGCCAACCTCGCCGCGTTCCGGACGGCGCTCGACGAAGCCGGCGTGGACGGGCACGTGTACTACGCGAAGAAGGCCAACAAGGCCGCCGCGTGGATCGAACGCTGCGCCGCCGCCGGCGCAGGAGTGGACGTCGCCGGCCTCGGTGAACTGCGCGAGACCCTCGGGCACGGAGTGCGCGGCGAGAACGTCGTGGTGACCGGCCCGGCCAAGAGCGACGAACTGCTGCGCGTGGCCGCCCTCCAGGGCGCCCTGACCGCCATCGACTCCCTCGGCGAACTCGACCGCCTTATAGCGCTCGCACTCGGCCTCGGCCTCGGCACACGCCGCCCGGCCCGGCTGCTGCTGCGCCGTCTCCCTCCGGCGCAGCCCGACAGCCGGTTCGGCATGAACGACGCCGAACTCACCGAGGCGCTGGACAGGTGCGTACGGGCCGGCGACGCCGTCCGGATGGAGGGCTTCAGCTTCCACCTGTCCGGCTACGCCACCCGGCCGCGCGCCGACCTCGCCGGACAGCTCCTCGACCGCTGCCTCAAGGCCCGCGCCCTGGGCCTGCGGGCGGACCGGATCGGCATCGGCGGCGGATTCGCCGTCGACTACGCGGCAGCCGACGACTGGCACACGTTCCTGGCCGAGCAGAAGCCTGACCACTACCACGCCCGTAAGGCCTTCCCGGCCGCCGGCTTCTACCCGTACCACTCGCCCGTCGCCGGAGCCGACGCGCTCCGCACCGTCCTGGCAACCACTCCCCAGGGCGGCCGGGACCGGCTCGGCGGCATGCTGCGCGAGACACGCACCCTCCTGCTGCTGGAACCCGGACGCGCGCTCCTCGGCCGGGCCGGTGCCTCCGTCTTCCGGGTGCAGGGTGTCAAGGACCGCGACGGGTACGCGATCCTCACCGTCGACGGTACGAGCCTGAGCCTGTCGGAGCAGTGGTTCAACAGCGAATACCTCCCGGACCCCGTGCTGGTCTCCCCGGCCGGGCGGGCCCGCGGTGACGGCGTCCACCCCGCGTGCGTGGGTGGCGCGACCTGCCTGGAGGCGGACCTGCTCACCTGGCGCAAGATCCCCTTCCCCGCCCCTCCCGCGCCCGGTGACCTGCTGGTCTACCCCAACACGGCCGGATACCAGATGGACTCCAACGAGTCCCCGTTCCACGACCTGCCGCTGCCGCCCAAGGTCGTCCTCGAAACCTCCGGCGGTCGGCGGCCGCGCTGGCGCCTCGACCGCCGGCCCGCCTGCTGACCCTGCCCGCCCCCGCCTGCCACACCACCTGTCACAGGAGCTCTCCATGAACGAGGCACTGACGCGCCCCGCCGTGGTCTCCCGCATATCCGACCTCATCGGCCACACCCCCCTGTACGAGCTGTGCCGCACCGACAGCGGCAGCCGGCTGCTCCTGAAGCTGGAGATGTACAACCCCACCGGCACCGCCAAGATCCGCATGGCGCGGCGGATGGTCCTCGACGCCGAGGCCCGTGGCGAGCTGCGCCCCGGCGGCCGCATCATCGAATCCACCTCCGGCAACACCGGCCTCGGCCTCGCCGTCATCGCCGCCGAGCGCGGCTACACCTTCACCGCCGTCGTCGACCACCACGCCTGCACCGACAAGCTGCGCGCCATGAAGGCCCTCGGCACCGAGCTCGTCTACGTCGCCGACGACGGCACCGGGGAGCTCGCCACGGCGGCCCGGGAGGAACTCGCGGAGGAGATGGCCCGCGGCCGGGACAACACCGTCTTCACCGAACAGCACAACAACCTCAGCAACGGCGTCGGCTACCACCCCGTCGCCCACGAACTCCACCAGGCCCTCCACGGCCGTGTGGACGTCCTCATCGCCGCCGTCGGCACCGGCGGAGCCCTCTGCGGCACCGCACGCGAACTGCGCAAACTCGTCCCCGGCGTGACGACCGTCGGCGTCGAACCCAAGGGCTCCATCGCCTTCGGCGGCCCCGCCCACGACTACTACCAGTCCGGCACCGGCACCCCCGAAGGGGCCACGATCGGCGCCCTCGTCGACTTCGACCTGATCGACGAGGGAGTCAAGGTCGGGGACGTCGAGGCGTTCGCCACGTGCCGCGCCGTCGCCCGCGCGGGTCTCCTCATCGGCGGCTCCGCCGGCGGCGTCGTCCACGAGGCGCTGAACCGCCTGCCGTCGCTGCCGCCGGGTGCCACCATGGTCGCCCTGATCAACGACGGCGGCGAGAAGTACATGGACACCGTCTTCAACGACGACTGGATGAGCGCCCGGAACCTGATCGATCCCGCCGTGGAGCGCGAGATTGACGAAACCCTCACCAAGCTCCGCAGGAAATGATGCCCTCCATGCCGTCCATGCCCTCCATGCCGCGCATGCGCACCGTGCCGCCCAAGCCCCCCGGGCCGTCCACGCGGGCGACCACCCTCCTCCGCGACAGCCGGGCCCTGGCCGGCCTCGCCGTCCCCCTCGTCCTCACCCAGCTCGCCCAGGTGGCCCTGACCACCACCGACACGGTGATGATGGGCCTGCTCAGCACCCGGGACCTGGCGGCCGGCGGCCTCGCCCTCGTCATCTTCAACCAGCTCCGCACCATGGGCGTCGGCCTCGTCACCTCTGTGGGCAACCGGATCGCGGCCGCCGCCGCCCGCGCCGAATCCGCGGGCGGCGACACAGCCGGTGGACGCGACGCCGTACGGGGGATCGTCCGCGCGAGCATGGCGGTGGCCACGCTCGCCGGGCTGGCCGGGGCCGCCCTCATGCTCCTCACCGGCCAGGCCCTCACCTGGCTCGGCCAGGAGGCCGCGGTCGCCGACCGCGTACAGACGACGCTGCTGGCGCTCGCCCCCGGCCTCCTGCCGTGCCTGTGGTTCCAGGCGGTCCGGCAGTTCACCGTCGGCATGCGGCGACCCCAGGCGCTCCTGCGGATCACCCTCGCGTCGGTCGCCGTCAACGCCGGTCTCGACTGGGCACTGATCCGCGGCACCTGGGGCCTGCCCGCACTGGGCCTCCCCGGCATCGGCGTAGCGACCTCCGTGGTCTACCTGCTGTCCTTCCTCGCGCTGTACGCCTCCGCGAAGAGAGACCCCGTCCTCGCCCCGCTGCTCCGCCTCAACGCGGCGAAGGCCGACCGCGCCACCGTGCGCGAGCTCGTACGGCTGGGCGTCCCGATCGCCGCGACCTACGGTTCGGAAGCCGGGTTCTTCTCCGTCACCGCCCTGATGGCCGGCTCCTTCGGGACCGCCGCACTGGCCGCCCACACCGCCGTCAACCAACTCGTCTACATCGTCTTCCAAGTCGCCGTCGGGCTCTCCCACGCCGCGTCCATCAACGTCAGCCGCGAGCTGGCCCTCGGCCGCGCCGACGCCGCCCGGCGCATCAAGAACACCGCGCTGGCCTGCGCCGCCGCTGTAATGGCCGCCGTCGCCCTCCTCTACCTCACGCTGCCCCGCCTCGTCCTGTGGCCCTTCCTCGACCCGGGCGCCGCGGGCGACGCCGAGGCCGTGTCCATCGCCACCCGGCTGCTGTTCGTCATCGCCGTCCTCCAGTTCTTCGACTGCGCCCAGAACATCGGGGTGGGACTGCTGCGCGGCCTCGACGACACCAAGAGCGGATTCCGCATCACCCTCATCGGCTACTGGCTCATCGGCCTGCCCGCCGCCTGGCTCCTCGGCTACGCCGCGGGCCTCGACACCCTCGGCATCTGGCTGGGCCTCCTGGCCGGCCTGGCCTCCACGGCGATCCTGCTCCTGCGCCGGTACGGGGCGAGCCTGCGCACTCACTCCCGGGCGGCCGCTGTCGCCGCGTAGTTCCGGCGGGAGTGAGGTGCGTCTGCGTCGCTCGGGCTACTCGGGCTGCCGCATGAAGCGTTCTCGCAGGGCCGCCAGGCCCGTCGCGTACGTGCCGTCGCCGAAGACCTGCTCGACTTGGGCGACGGCGTCGGGGGATTCCGCTTCGTACGTGCCCTGCCAGCGGACCTCCGCGCCCTCCTCGTGCGGGTGGACGGAGAGCGTCGCTTCGTAGCCGGTGATGGGGAAGGAGGGGGCCTCGACGGAGTAGCGGTACGCGTGGGACGCCGGGTCCTTGGCGAGGAGACGTTCGCGGAGGACGACCCGGCCCTCGTACGTGAAGGCCCGTACCGCGCCGGGGGTTTCGGGGTCGGCGCCGTTCTCGATGGTGGAGGGCAGGAGGTGCGGGTGCCAGTCGGGGAAGGCGCCGAAGTCACCGATGACCTGCCAGACCTCGGCGGGGACGGCGGGCACGACGACGGTGCGCAGCAGCGTACGGGGCGTAGAGGGCGTACGGGTCACCATGCCCCGTCACCCCGCAGCGTGGCGTCGGCGCCGCCGTCGACGAAGACGATCTGACCGGTGACGTGGGTGTTCGCGGGCGAGGTCAGGAAGTCGAGGAGCGGGGCGACCTGGTCGGCGGCGGCGTGGCCGTTCAGAGGCATGGGGATGGCCGAGTCGATGATCTCGCGCACGCCCGGGGTGGCGAGCATGGGCTCGGTCATGGGGGTGAGGACCGTGCCGGGGGCGATGGCGTTGAGCGGGATGCCGGCGCCCGCCCATTCCGCGGTGGGGGCGGTGCGGCGGACCCAGCGGGCGAGGGCGTTCTTGGAGGAGCCGTAGATGGCGTGGCCTTCGCCGCGCTGTATGGCTGCTTCCGCGGCGGCGGTCGCGGCGGCTTCGTCGCCGGCGAGGGCCGCGTCGGCGATGGCCGGGTCGTGGGGGTGGATCGCGGTGACCGACGAGATGACGACGGCGCGCGGGTCCGTACCGGCGGCGAGCAGGGGGCGCAGCCCCTCCAAGGTGGCCACTGCGCCGAAGTAGTTGACCTGGATGGTCTGCGGGTCGAAGAGCTGGCGGCCCGCGGAGGCGATCACGGCGTCGAGGCGGCCGCCGGTCAGCTCCCGGGCCCGGTCCACGAGCCGCGCACGCCCCTCGGGCGTGGACAGGTCCGCGTCGATGTCCGAGCCGGAGAGGTCGGCGCCGAGCACGGTGTGGCCCTGGGCGCGGAGGCGGGCGGCGGTTGCTTCGCCGATGCCGGAGGCGGCTCCGGTGACGAGGTAGGTGCGGGGCCGGGCGTGGGACATGGGCACTCCTGACTCGTATTGCTTTGACGCGTGGCGCTTTGACGCGTGTTGCTTTGACACATGTCGCTTTGGACACGTGTCGCTCGTCCGCGACCTGCGACGGTTCGATCAACATATATTTATTGGCACGATGTGCCAAGTTGCTGGTTCGTGCCGCAGTTGGCTGCCCGGCCCCGGGCCAGGCAGCATGGGCCCTTACGGACGGATGCCTGTGAGCAGGAACAAACAGGTCTCAGCAGGGATGAGGAGGGGGATGGCGGGATGGCGGCGGAACGAGGCCGGCCGTCTCTGACGGAGCGGCGGCGGCAGGAGACACGCGTCGAGATCGCGGAGACCGCGGCGGCGCTCTTCGCCGAGCACGGGTACGAGGCGACGACGGTCGAGGACATCGCCGAGGCGGCCGGCGTCTCGCTGCGCACCTTCTACCGCTACTGCTCCTCGAAGGAAGACGCGCTCACACCCCTCGTCACGTCCGGCGTCGGCCAGCTCGTCGACGCCCTGGCGGCGCAGCCGGCGGACGAGCCGCTGATCGCCGCGGTGGAGCGGGTGTTCGCGACGCCGATGTCCGGGCGGCGCCTGGCGGACCAGGAGCCCGGCCGTGCCCTCGTCCGGCTCATGGGCGACGTCCCGGCGCTCCGGTCGCGCTGGGCGGCGGCCGTGCAGGAGATGCGGGAACGGTTGCAGCCGGTGCTCGCCGCGCGGACGGGCAGACCTGCCGACAGCCTGGAGGTACGGCTGCTGGCGGGCGCTGTGCTCGACGCGTTCACCGCGGCCGTGGAGCAGTGGGCGGCGGGCGGAGACGAGCCCGAGGACCTCCTCGTCCTCACGCGCCGGGCGCTCGCGTTCCTACGGCTCGACGAGCTGTAACGGAGCGGGCGCGGCCGGATCGGGCCGGATCGGTGCCGGTGACCTCCGTCTCGACGAAGGTGCCTACCCTCGCCACGGTGTTGATGGCGAACACGGCGCCCGCTAGGACCGCGTCGCCCTCCCGCACTCGTCCCCCGAGGACTCGCCGCGCCCGACCGGCGCGCTGCGGTCGTACGGGTCGACCTTCTTGCCGGATCCATCCGCCCGGCGGTCCGTGCCGAAGGGCGGGGTGAAGTAGCCTGTGGGGGCGCCGCAGCCGCCGTTGGTCATGTCGTACTTGTACGAGACGATCGAGAACGTGCCCGGCTCGGTGATCACCTTGTCAGGGTCGTCCCAGCTCAGGACCAGCTCGCGCCGGACGATCGTGCGCACTATCTCGTCGTCGCCGCCCGCGTCCGCGCGGGTGACCGGGTAGACGAAGGTGACGTCGGCGGTCACCTGGAGCGCGCCGCGCTCGCCCTCCCGGTAGGTGAGCCCGCCCCGGGTCTTCACGACATCGCCGACCAGGTGGGTGCGGGAGGGCTGGAAGCGGCTGAAGAGGAGGAGGGGGTCGTTCTTTTCGCTCGGGGCTCGGAAAGCGGTCTTGAGAAGGTCTTGGACGTCCTTCTGGTGCGGGTTGATCAGTGCGATCGCCTTCTCGGGGCGCTCGCCCCGCAGCACCCCGCGGTCCAGGCCGGACGCGACGAGGAAGTCCCGGCTGCGGGCGAGGGCCCGCTCGACCTCGGCCGCGCTCATCCAGCCGACCGCCCCTGCCTTCGGCACGGATATCCCCTCCGCCCCGCCCGCCCAGCTCGCTGCCGGCGAGCCGCGGAACGGCTCGTCCACGGTGGGGCGTTGGGCAGCCTCTGCCGGGGACACCTGGGCCGGGTGGTTTGCCGACGGCGGGGAGTCGGCGCCGGCGAACAGGTCCACTATCCGCCCCGGCGCGAGCGCCACCACCAGCAGCACGAGCAAGGCCAGCAGCCCGACCACGTACCGGCCCGTGCGCCGCTCGGGCCGCACGGGTGTGTGGCTGCGCCGGCCCTCCGGGCCGTGGCCGGGCTCCCCGTGCAGCCGCTGTGCCACGTCGCGGGCCCGCGCCGACGGCTCCTTGGGCGCGTCGGCGGTACCCGCCACCGACTCGCGCAGAAACCGCTCCCACTCCTCGTCGGACCTGGACGAACCGTCCGGCTCCGTACCCGCGCCCATCTCCAACCCCCCGGCGATCAGTAGTCCGCGGCCCACTCCCCTGGGACGCGTCCGCATCATGACATGGAACACTGACAGTGAGGCCGGTCGGCTGCGCGGCAGCGTAAGTGCGGTGCCCGACTGACTGCTCGCGAGGTCGGGCAGGGTAGGGACTGGGACCGGAGAGTGTCAGCGACTCCTCAGCGACTCCACCAGCCCCTACCCTGCTCAAGGTTGAAATGTCAGCCTGAAAGCGGTCTCATGCCGGCCGGCGGCTGGATGATCCAGCAGTACGGGGAGTCGGGCGACATCCCGGTCCAACCGGCATCGCCGCCTCCATCAGTCCGCCCGGGACCGGATTTCGCACCTATGACCGATCGATCCGCGCCGTAATGGACTGTGGCGATTTCCGATCGTGCGACGCGGCGGGCGCGCTGCCAAGGTGACGTGTGTCACTTCCGACGGTTCGTCGGCGGTGCAGTGGACCGCGAGAGAGGAAGTCCTTCACATGGCTCCCGTTCCGGTACGCCCCGGTATCTACAAGATCCACGCCCACATTATCGGCCCCACCTCCCTGGTCACGGCGACGGAGTACGCCGTCAAGCACGGCGCGCCGGTCATCACCGACCGGCTGAACCCCCTGCCGATCGAGCAGGAGTGGCTCATCGAGCCGTTCACGCCCGAGCCGAACGCGCCGTATGTGATCCGCCTCGCCCAGCACGACACCGCGGGCCTGATCGTTCCCGAGGACAAGCTCTTCGTGAACAGCGTCAAGCGCGAGGAACTGGCGAAGTTCCACTTCGAGCGTGTCATCGGCGGGTTGAAGATCCTGACGGAGAATGAACTGGCCCTGCGCGCCGGGCACCGTGGTGCCCAGATCACGGTGGTCAAGCCCGCGCCGGAGTTCCAGGAGACCTGGACCCTGGAGTTCATCAGCCCGCCGAACGAGGACTGACGCGGAGGACTGACACGGAGGACTGACGCGTCCGAGCGCGGGGCGGCCGGGTATACCGGCCGCCCCTTCGCGCGTCCTGGTCAGGAAGGCCGGGCCACGACCCTTCGGAGGGGCAGGCCTTCGGTGGGGTTAGCCCTACCTGGAGCGGGTGGGTGACGGGATCGTTCCGGGCGGGCGCATGCGGAGATGCTGGGCCCGGCACTTACCGCTGGATTCCCAACGTTTCCCTAGGGGTTGGCTCGTGCGTGAGCAGGCATGGCAGAGTTCTCGTTCTTCCGGGCGGCAGCAGGGTGGCCGGCGCAGAGCCGTGCGGGCTGCTGCCGCGGTGGCTCTCGGCGTCATGACGATGGGTGTCCTGGCACCGCCCACGGCGTTTGCCGCCGCCGGGCCGGACATCGTCCAGCAGAGCCTGAACGCACTGGTGCACACCGACGGCGTGCCCGCCGCGCTGGCGAGCGTCAAGGATCGTGACGACCGTACTCGCACCCGTACCGGTGCGCGTACGTACACCGCAGGGACCGGCGACCTGGCCACCGGTGCGAAGGTTCCCGACGACGGGCAGGTGCGGATCGGCAGCAACACCAAGACGTTCACCGCGGTGGTCGCGCTGCAACTGGTCGGTGAGGGGAAGATCGGCCTCGATGCCTCGGTCGACACCTATCTGCCGGGCCTCGTACGAGGGGAGGGGATCGACGGAAGCCGCATCACCGTCCGTCAGCTCCTCCAGCAGACCAGCGGACTTCCCAACTACACCAAGTACGACCTTCAGCCCCGGTATTACGACCCCCACGACCTCCTCGACATTGCTCTTCAGCACAAGGCCGAATTCGCCCCCGGAGAGAAGTGGGAGTACAGCAATACGAACTACGTGCTGGCCGGCCTGATCATCCAGAAAGTCACCGGCCGCCCCCTCGCCGACGAGATAGGCCGGCGCGTCATCAAACGCATCGGGCTGCGGCACACCTACTTCCCCGCCCCCGGTGACGTGACCATTCGAGAAGCCCATCCCAAGGGCTACTACCAGGATTCGGCAGGCGCGCCTCTGCGCGACGTCACGGAAATGGACCCCTCCTGGGGCTGGGCGGCAGGTCAGATGATCTCCACCAACTCCGACCTCAACCGGTTCTTCACCGCGCTCCTGGCCGGCCGCCTCCTCCCGCCGGCGCAGCTCGCCCAGATGCGCACCACCGTCCCCGCCGGACACCCCTTCGGCTCCGGCACCCGCTACGGACTGGGGATCGTGAGCACGCCACTGTCGTGCGGCGGTGTCGCCTGGGGCCACGGCGGCAGCTTCCCGGGATTCGAGACCCGGGGCGGCGTCACCGACGACGGCCGCCGCGCCGCCTCCATCGCCGTGACCGGCCTCCCGGCGGACGCGGCAGCTGCGACGATGCATCTGGAGAGAGCCGTGGACATGGCCCTGTGCCGCTGAAATGCGGCCGGTGCCGTAGTCGTTGCCGCAGCCGGTCCCGTAGTGGCGGATAGCAGCCGTTAGCGGCCGTATGAGTAAAAGCACTCATGACGCCTCGTGTGATGCGGGAGAGGATCGGCGTATGACGATGATCAGGGCAACAAGGGTCCGACGCGGCATGCTGCCGATGACGGTACTGGCCGTGCTTGCTGTGCCGGCGGCAGGATGCGGAACACATCGGCCCGGGGACGACACGAGCGCGGGCGGGCCGCCCGCACGGACCGCGGCCGCGACGCCGAGTACGCCGGTGGACTTTCCTTGCCCCGGTGAAAGCCCTTCACCGGCGACGATGCCGAGCGCGGACTCCTCCGGCCCGGCCACGCCTCCCACTGACCACTACGCCGAGAACCACGGCTTCAGGGTTCCCCTCCCGCTGCACGGCAAGAACCGCTGTGACGGACTCGCGGCCGTCCGCCGTATCGAGACTGCGCTCGAACCGCTGCGCAAGCGTGGTGACTTCGACCCGGTGAGCACGCGCAGTGCACTCACCGGCCTCGGCTACCCTGCCGGCAAGGTGCGGTCGTACGAGAACGGCCCCACGGGGGTCGGCTTCCTCATCGAGGCCTCTCCGCTGTGCCTGGAGGGCACGATGAACAGCATGACCACGAAGGCGGACGCCTTCGCCGGCTATCCCGACCACACCGGCTGCGACGTGCCGTCCGGCGGCCACTGACCGCAGGCAGCGGGGAGGGCGGTGCTCAGCGCTCGCGGAAGCCGCCGAGGAAGCGGCGGAAGAGGCCGCCCTCCCGGGGCAGCGGGGCGGAGGGCGGGGGAGCGGTGGGGCGCTCGCGGGCGATCGGCTGGTCGTAGTCGGCCCGCGCGATGGCGTCGACGGTCTGGTCGAGGTCGAAGGTGCCGGACCCCTCGATGGAGGGTACGAACCCGACCAGGACACCGTCCCGCATGACCTGCGCTTCGAGGCCGGCGGTGTCGTCGGTGTCCCAGACGGCTTCGCGGCCGCCGTGCAGGACCACGCGGACGCCGATCTGGTAGACGCCTTCGCGAGCCAGGTGGGCGTTCACGCCGCGCTGCCGCAACGCGTCAACGACCCGAAGCGCTCGGTTCTCCTCCATGCGACCACGATAGTGCCCGGGATCGTTCCTGCTTATTTCATTTGCGCTATATGCGTGCCGCGGCTGCTTTTGAAGGCTCCCTTAAAGGCCTCCGCCTGAAGACCTCCCCTAAAGGCCTCCTCAGCCGCCAAAGACCTCTCCTCAGCCGCGGTAGGCGTTCTCCAGCTCCTGAATGTCGATTTTTCCCATGCCCATCATGGCCTGCATGACACGCTTCGCCGCGGCCCGGTCCGGGTCGCCCAGCAGCTCGATCAGCCGACGCGGAGTGATCTGCCAGGACAGCCCGAACTTGTCCTTGAGCCAGCCGCACGGGCCTTCCTCGCCGCCCTCGCTCAGCCGCTCCCAGAGACGGTCGACCTCCTCCTGGTCCGCGCAGTCGACGCTGAAGGAGACGGCCTCCGTGAAGGTGAACTGAGGTCCCCCGTTGAGAGCGACGAAGCGCTGGCCCGCGAGCTCGAATTCGACGGTCATGACGGTCCCCATCTCACCCGGGCCCGCCTCGTCGTAGTGCATCACCTCGACGACGCGCGAGTCATCGAAGACCGACACGTAGTGGGCTACGGCCTCCTCGGCCTGGTCGTCGTACCAGAGGAAGGGCTTGATCTTCTGGGCGATGTGCATGCTGACGAGTAGACCCGACCCCGCGTCGGAATGCTCGTCCATCGGGCAGGCATGTCGCTTCGGGGCGCCCCGGGCGGGCTCCGCGGCGCCCCGGGCGAGCCTAGAACGCCGAGTGAGTGAACCAGTGGGCGAGCAGGTCACGGTCGCCCAGCAGTTGGAAGGCGTCGCTCTCACGGTCCATGCGACCGTAGAGGAGCAGGAGCAGATCCGCGGCGGTTCCCCGGACCGTGGCGTCCGCCGCGCCGGGGTCGGTCCCGTCGGCCACCAGCCCGAAGCCGTCCGGGCGCAGCCGGATCAGCCAGGTGTCGTCGCCGTCCGTGCAGCTGAAGCGGATGCTGCGGTCGGGGCCGCGCAGCTCGGCGGTCTGCGGTGCGAAGAACGAGGCGAACGGCAGGTTGGTGAGGAACTCGTCGACGCCGTCCGCCGCGAGCACGCGGTCGATGTGCGGTACGAGCCCCAGCGCGAGCTCCGCGTCGGCCCGGTGCACGAGGGTCTCGAAGAGCATGCGGCGCACCCAGAACCGGGCGTGCTGGTCGAGACCCCAGGCCCACATGGGCGCGTCCAGGTCGGTGCCGGCGAACACCTCGGCGGACTCGGCGGCGCTCTCGGCCAGCCAGTCCGGGAAGTCGCCGGGCTGTTCCGGCAGGTGGAGGTCCACCTCGCGGCTCGTCGGCGGCTGCTGGATGCGCCGGCGCAGCAGGACGCTGAACCAGCGGTGCACGCTGCCGGTGTGCCGCGTGAGGTCGGCCAGGGTCCAGCCGGGGCAGGACGGCACCGGGGTGGAGAGGTCGGCTCCCTTCACTACGGTGACGAATCCGGCGGTCTCGGCGGCTACGGCAGCGCTGTGCTGGGCGGGGTTCATGTCTGAGTGTCCTTAGTGTCCTTGCGGAGCGGGCGGGGAGGGGGAAAGGGGGCCGGGGATAGGCCGTGGTCAGATCAGGGGCTTGTCGAGGACGGCCTTGGTGTGGCTGAAGGTGTCGATGGAGTATGCGCCGTGGTAGCGCCCCATGCCGCTTTCGCCCACACCGCCGAACGGCAGGTCCGGTATGGCCAGGTGGGATACGGGCAGGCCGAAGGCCAGGGCACCGGAGGAGGTCTCCTCGGTCAGCCGCTGCTTGGTCTGCGGGGAGTCCGTGAAGGCGTACAGGGCGAGCGGCTTGTCACGTTCGTTGACGAAGGCGATCGCGCTGTCGAGGTCGGGCACGCCGACCACCGGCAGGATCGGCCCGAAGATCTCTTCCCGCATGACGGGCGCCTCGGGCGAGACGTCCGCCAGCACGGTCGGGGCGAGGTAACGGTTCGTCCGGTCGTGTACGCCGCCGGTGACAACGCGGCCAACGTGCCCAACGCGGCCTTCGCCCAGGAGGCCGATCAGCCGGTCGAAGTGCCGCTCGTTGACGATCCGCCCGTACTCCTCGTCGGCTGACGGGTCTTCGCCGTACGCTTCCCGGACGGCTGTGACCAGGTGCTCTTCGAGAGCGGCGGCGGTGTCGCCGATGGCGAGCACGTAGTCCGGCGCGACGCACGTCTGACCGGCGTTGAGGAACTTGCCGCGGACGATCCGCCGGGCCGTGGCCGCCAGGTCGACGCCGGGCTCGACCAGTACGGGGCTCTTGCCGCCCAGCTCCAGGGTGACGGGCGTCAGGTTCCGCGCGGCGGCGGCCATCACGATGCGTCCGACCGTACCGTTGCCGGTGTAGAAGATGTGGTCGAAACGCTGTTCCAGCAGGGCCGTGGTCTCGGCGACGGCGCCCTCCACGACCGCGACGGCCTGCGGGTCGAGGTAGCGCGGCAGCAGCCGGGCCAGCGCCGCCGATGTCGCCGGGGCCAGCTCGCTGGGCTTGACCACCGCGGCGTTGCCCGCGGCCAGCGCACCCACCAGCGGGGTCAGCGCGAGCTGCAGCGGATAGTTCCACGGCGCGATGACCAGCACCACGCCGAGCGGGTCACGGACCACCCGCGCCTCGGCCGGCTGGAAGGCGTCCGGGACGGCGGCGGGCCGGGGCTCCAGCCACTCCGCCAGATGCGCGACGGTGTGGTCGAGCTCGTTCAGGGTGAAGCCGATCTCGGTGCGGTACGCCTCCTGCGGACCCTTGCCCAGGTCGGAGCGGAGAGCGGCCAGGAGCACGTCGGTCTGCTCGGTGAGCAGCGTGCGCAGGGCGTGCAACTGGTCGAGCCGCCAGGCGAGCGGCTTGGTGCGACCGGTGGAGAATCCGGCCTTCAGCCGGGCTACGACGGCGGCCGGATCCGGGGAGGAGGCGGTGGATGCACCGGCCGGTACGGCTGCGACCAGCGCATGGGCCAGGTCCGCCGAGGAGGCCGGGTTCTGGCCGGTGTACAGGTTGCGGTCGACGACGGTGTGCGCAGTGAACGGATCCGCAGCGACGTAGTCGGCACCCAGCTCGGTAAGGCGGTCCTGGAGCAGCCAGCGAGCCCGGTCGGCGAAGCCGGCCGCGGTCTCCTCGGCGTTGCTGAACGCGGTCATCCGGTACCCGGCGAACGGCCAGCTGCCGTCCTCACGGCGGGCGGCGAGCAGCGCGGCGGGCGCATGGCAGAGGACGGCGAGCGGCTTGCCGGAGTCGAGGGCGCGGGTGAGGAGCCCGCCGGAGACGGGGTCGGCGGCAAGATCCTCCATCGGGCCGTGGCCGCCGGGGTAGAAGACCAGGTCGTAGTCGTCCAGGTCGACGTCTTCAAGGGCGGCCGGGGCGTCGAGCTCGGGCCGGAGGGCGTCGAGAGCGGCGGCGAGGCGGTCGGCCTGCTCCTGGCCGCCGGTGGCCGCGGCGCTCAGGCTGGCCTGGTCGACCGGGGCGGGGGCCCCGCCGGGCGTCGCGATGGTGATCCGGTAGCCCGCCTCGCGGAAGATCCGGTGCGGCTCGGCGAGCTCTTCGGCCCAGAAGCCGGTCGGGTGCGAAGTGCCGTCGGCCAGGGTCCAGTGGCCGGCGCCGGTGACGACGAACAAGGCGGAAGTCATGACGGTGCTCCATGCTCCATATGGCAGGCGAGGACGTTTAAGGGTGTAGATGATTCATGTCCTCAAGTAATGCGATGAAGGTAAACCTCAATGGTTGACCATGTCAACCGACCTCTCGCCGCCGCGGGCCGCCGAAGTGGTGGGCGAGGACGGCATGGGGGTCAGAGCCTTCACCGGTGCAGTCGGTGCGGACGGTGTAGTCGGTGTGGACCGTTGCGGCTGTCAGCCGAGGGACGGCGTGGATGAGGGCGTGCTCGGCAGCCACCGCGAGGGCGTGGGCCTGGACGACGGTCAGGCAGGCGTCGACGATGATGTCCGCCTCGGCCCGCAGGGCGTGTCCGACCCAGCGCATCCGTACCTGCCCGACGCCCCGCACGCCGTCCACGCGGCGCAGAGCGTGCTCGGCGGTCTCGACCAGAGCGGGGTCGACGGAGTCCATCAGCCGCCCGTAGACCTCGCGAGCCGCATCCCGCAGGACCATGAGGACGGCAGCGGTGATGAACAGGCCGACGACCGGATCCGCGTATCGCCATCCCAAGGCCGCGCCGACGGCGCCGAGGAGGACGGCCAGCGACGCGAAGCCGTCGGTGCGGGCGTGCAGGCCGTCGGCGACCAGGGCGGCGGAGCCGATCCTCCGGCCGGTGCGGATGCGGTAGCGGGCCACCCACTCGTTGCCGGCGAAACCGGCCACGGCGGCCATCGCCACGGCCCACAGGTGGGTGACATCGCGCGGTTGCAGCAGCCGGTCGACGGCTTCGTACGCGGCCAAGGCGGAGGAGGCGGCGATCGTCAGGACGACCGCGATGCCCGCGAGGTCCTCGGCGCGTCCGTACCCGTAGGTGTAGCGGCGGTTCGCCGCCCGCCGGCCGAGCGCGAAGGCGATGCCCAGCGGTACGGCGGTGAGGGCGTCGGCCGCGTTGTGGATCGTGTCACCGAGCAGTGCCACCGACCCGGACAGGACGACGATCAGCGCTTGGAGGGCGGCCGTCGCCCCGAGGACGCCGAGGGAGAGCCACAGCGTACGCATGCCCTCGCGCGAAGACTCCAGCTCCGCGTCGGTCCTGTCCATGGCCCCGTGGCCGTGCGGCTTCATCAAGTGGGCGAGTCGGCGCCGTAGTTGCGCCCGCCGGCCCGCCGCGGGATGGGGCCGGGGTTGGTCATGCTGGGCGGCGTGGACATGGCCGTGCGCAGGGACGTTATTGCCTGCCATACGGCCCAGCTTGGCACAGGGCCGGAATCGCGGCTACAGCCCTCGTACGGCCTCTGACCAGGTGCAACGGCCTCGCAGCTACACACGAGCGGACGTGAGCGGACACGAGCGGCCCCTGGCCGGGCTGCCGGGCTGAGGAGGGGGCGCGGCCCGCCAAGGCCCCGTCCCCCCGTCGCCCTACGCGCGCGCGTCAGCCGCCGCCCGCCCGCCGTCCTGCTGGGCCGGGACGCGTCGCGCGACGCATTCGATGAGGTAGTCGCCGTTGTCCGGGTCCATGGTGACGCCGTGCGCCTCGCTGTGGAAGCCGGGGAAGCGGCGGTCGAAGGACTCCAGGGCCGTCAGGTAGCGCAGCAGGGGGCCGTCCGGGGTTCCCGTGTTCTCGCCGGGCATCAGTACGGGGATGCCGGGAGGGGTGACGGTGACCATGGCGGCGGCCACCCGCCCGGCCGCGTCGGCCAGCCGGACCCGTTCCGTACCGCCGCGGATGAGCTGCTGGTAGCACTGCTGCGGCGGGGCGACGGGTTCGGGCAGGTCCTGGAAGGCGGCGTCGAGCAGCTCGACCAGGTCGGTCTCGCGCAGATGGTCGTGCATCTCCTGGCACAGTCCGCGCAGGGTCCTGCCGGCGTAGCGCGCGCCGTGGTCGGCGACCAGCCCGGGCAGCACGCGCTCCAGCGGCGCGTCCTCGTCGTAGAGCGCCTTGAAGTCCATCAAGGCGTCCATGAGCGTTCCCCACTTGCCCTTGGTGATCCCCATGGAGAACAGGATGAGGGTGGTGTAGCTGTCGGTCTTCTCCACCACGATGCTGCGGGTGGCCAGGTAGGCGGTGAGCACGCGGGCGGGGATGCCCCAGCCGGACATCCGGCCGGTGGCGTCGATGCCCGGGCAGGTGAGGGTGACCTTGACGGGGTCGAGCAGGCAGTAGCCCTCGGTGAGGCCGGCGAAGCCGTGCCATTCGGCGCCGGGCTCCAGCTGCCAGCAGGACGGCTCGCTGCGCAGCAGTTCGGCGGGAGCGTCGGCGAAGGGCACCGGGTCGCCCGTGGCCGGGTCGGTCACCGTCGCGGGCTGCCACACGCCGAAGAACCAGTCGGGCCGGTCGCCGGCGGCCGCGATGCGCCGGCCGGTGCGGACGACGGTCTGGCGGAAGCGGACGGCCTCGGCCACCGCCTCGTCGATCAGCCAGCGGCCCTGCGGCCCGTCCATCATCGCGGCGGCCACGTCCAGGGACGCGATCATCGGGTACAGCGGCGAGGTCGTGCCGTGCATCATGAACGCCTCGTTGAACCGCTCGTGCTCCACCGGGGCCCGCGGCGCGGGCTTGACGTGCACCATCGCGCTCTGCGACAGCGCTGCCAGAAGCTTGTGAGTGGACTGCGTGGAGAACACGGTGGGCCGCTCGGGCTCCGGGAAGGTGTCCGGCCCCACCGCCATGCCGTAGCGCCCCGCGTAGAGCGGGTGGAAGCGCGCGTACGCGAACCAGGCCTCGTCGAAGTGCAGCCGGGGCGTGCTGGGCGCGAAGGCCCGGGCGACCTGGAGAGTGTCGTAGCACAGGCCGTCGTACGTCGAGTTGGTGAGGACGGCGTACTGGGCGTCGGGCGAGACGGCTCCCTGGGCGAGCGGGTTACGGGCGATCCGGTCGGCGACCGACCGCGCCTGGACCTCGCCGGGCGGGAGGGGGCCGGCGAGCCCGTAGCCGTTACGGGTGGGGATCAGGTAGACCGGCCGCGCCCCGGAGATGACGAGCCCGTGCAGGACCGACTTGTGGCAGTTGCGGTCCACCAGCGCGATCTCGTCGCGCGTGACGCTGAAGTGACCGACCATACGGTCGCACGTCGAGTCGCCGTGCAGGACGAAGTACGTGCGGTCCGCGCCGAAGATCCGGGCCGCGTTGCGCTCGGCCGCGCCGACCGGGCCGGAGTGCTCGAAGAGAGAGCCGAGCTCCTCCACCGAGATGGACAAGTCGCTGCGCAGCAGCCGTTCCCCGAAGTGGTCGTGGAAGGCCCGGCCGACCGGGGACTTGAGGAAGGCGACACCGCCGGCGTGGGCGGGGGTGTGCCAGGAGTACTCGTGCGTGTCGTCGAACCGGCGCAGCGCCTTGAAGAACGGCGGCAGCAGCCCTTCCTGGTAGCCGCGGGCGGCCCTGGCGATCCGCCCGGCGATGAACGGCGCGGTGTCCTCCAGCGGCCAGATGTAGCCGATCACGGTCTCGGCCACCCACAGCGGGAGGTGGTCGAGGTCCTCGCCCGGCGTGATCAGGAAGACCGGGAGCTCCTGGAAGCGCCGGCCGATCAGGCGCAGCACGTCCGCGCCGCCCGGTTCGCCGTCGGTCGTGTCCTCTGCCGGAAGATTCCAGTCCACCACGGCGGCGGCCAGGCCGGCCTCGGTACGCAGCACCGCCTGGGCGTCGTCGCGGCGCGAGGCCCAGCGGACTTCGTAACCCGCGGCCTCCAGCTCCTTGTGGATCCTGCGCAGTTGCTCGGTACCGGTACCCGGGCTCCCCGGAAGCTCCCGTACCGCGAACAGAATCGTCCCGTCTGCCATGTGCCCCCCTGTGTGTGTGCCATAGCGCCCCTGAGGGGTGTACGGCCGGCCGGCCGCGCGATGCGGCGGTCGCGGAGAGGTAACCGGAAGATCGCGGGACAGGGGGGTGCGCTCGGATCGAAACCACTCCGAAGGAGGAAAGAGCCGTGAGTGTCACGCAGCGGGGTCCGGTCCGCGGTTGCTTCCGGTCGGCTTCCGGCTGACCCCGCCGACGGACGACGCCCCGGCCGCCGGCCGATCCCGGCCCGGTGGCCCCGCCCTCCTCGAACCGGGTATTCGACCGCGATCCGTTGAGGCCCGAAGCGTGCCGTGTGATCCCCGCAGATCCCGCGCGGGCCGTCGAGGCGGCCGCACCTGAGCCGGCGCGGAGCTACCCGGCACGGCCTGTCCACGCGGCCGAGGCGGTCATGCTCCCGGACTGCTGGGACGTCCAGGACGACGACGTCGGCTTGGGCTTCGACTTCGGCTTCGACGCGTACGAACATTGGGGTGCGGCGTCACTCATCCTCAGCAAGATGGGCGACCTCGACGGGAATACCGCCGGCAGCCACTGGGCGGATTCACAGAGCGGCACGTCCCCCGTGTGCGGTCGCTGAGCGGTTACTGAAGGGGTTGCTGAAGGAGTTCAGCCGATTCGCTCCGCCAGCTCGACGATGATTCCTTCCGGGCCGCGGACGTAGCAGAGCCGGTAGTTGTCCTTGTAGCGCTCCAGCTCGCCGACGAGCTCCGTACCGCGGGCTCGCAGGCCGGCCACGGTGGTGTCAATGTCGTCGACGGCGAATGCGACATGGCGGATGCCCGGGGCGTTCGCCGGCGCGCTCCGGTCGCCTTCCCGGCCTGTCGGCGCGTGGTACTTCGTCAGTTCAAGTCGTCCGTGGCCGTCCGGGGTCTGCACGACCGCGAAGTCTGCCCTCACACCTTCGAGCGCTACGACGCTGTCCACCCAGCGGCCCTCGACCGCCCCCTCGCCTTGCACTTCGAGTCCGAGCTCGACGAAGAACGCAACTGCGGCCGCGAGATCATCGACGATGATGCCCACGTGGTCCATCCGTTGGATTCCCATGCGCTCGATCGTAGGGTCCGCCCGTCGAGCTGCACCGAAGCCCGCACGAAGTTCCGACAGCACTGGGGCTCTCGGTGGTAGCCCCGTCTACGAGGCTCGGCAGTACGTCGTACTCCGGAATCTGCCTATCCTGGCTGTATGGCTGAGACGCACACGTACGATATTGCAGTTGAATGGACCGGCAACCTCGGTTCAGGTACGGATAGTTATCGTTCCTTCAGTCGCGCCCATGAGGTTCTGGCGGCAGGGAAGGCGCCCATCGCCGCCTCCTCCGATCCGGCCTTTCGCGGCGATCCGGCACGCTGGAACCCGGAGGAACTGCTCGTGGCCTCTGTCGCTCAGTGCCACATGCTCTGGTACCTCCACCTTTGCGCTGTCGGCGGGGTGACCGTCGTCGACTACGAAGACCGCGCTCACGGCGTCATGACCATGGACGAGAGCGGCGGCGGAGGCCGGATCACCGAGGTCACGCTCCGGCCGGAGGTGACCGTTGCCGAGGCGTCGATGGTGGAAAAGGCTCGCGCACTGCATGGCGAAGTGCAATCGGTGTGCTTCATCGCGCGCTCGGTGAACTTCCCCATCCGGCATGAGCCGCGAATCCATGTCCAGTAAAGGCCGCTCCGTCCTCGGCCAGGCTCAGCCGCCCCCGGAAGACGACGCGGTCGTCTGCCTCGCCCAGCCAGGGTGAGTCAGACGCGGCCTGCGCGGCCCGGCCTGCGCGGTCAGGGCGAGGCGGGACCGGCGTCGCTTCGGTGAGGCAGAGGGCGCAACCGCATTGCCGACGCTGCGAACTGCCGGGGGAGCGCGCACGTCAGGGCGGCGTCAGGGATGTGGTGCGTCTCTTGCGGTCGGACGGTGGGGCTTTCTTGAATGGTGCTCGTGAACAGCTACCTGCGCCACGACGACCGGCCGCCTCATACGGCGCCGCCCGGTTCCGCGCGCTGTTCGCACGCGGTGCGCTGAGCGCACCCACTGTTCATTGACGCCACCGCGGCGCCCATCACACGGGCACCGTCGGTGCCACCTGCCACAGCGAACGACGGCTTTCGCCACCCCTGTCGCTTGTCGCCGTTGGCACTTCACGCTCGCACGGCAGCTCCGCCATACGGCGCTCGCTGCCGCTCTGTCCTTCCCGGAGTGGATTCCCATGTCTTCTGCTGTCTCGCCCGCCTCCCGAACCGTTCTGGTCACCGGTGCCACCTCCGGCATCGGCTGGGAGACCGCCCGGCTGCTCGCCGAACGGGGCGACACGGTCATCGTCCACGCCCCCGGCCAGGCGTCCGGCGACGACGCCGTCGCCCGCCTGGTCGCGGCCGGCGTCGACACCCTGCGCCTGCGCCTGGTCGTCGCCGACTTCTCCCGGCTCGACGAGGTACGGGTCATGGCCGCCCGCGTAGCCGAGGAGCACCCTGCCCTCGACGTGCTGGTCAACAACGCGGCCGTCGCCGCGCCCGAGCGGCACACCGTGACCGCCGACGGCAACGAGATCTCTTTCCAGGTCAACTTCCTGGCCGCCTACCTCCTCACCCACGAGCTCTCCGGCCCGCTCAGCGCCCGCCCCGGCAGCCGCGTCGTCAACGTCTCCTCCTCCATGCACCGCACGGCGTCCATCTCCTGGAACGACCCGCAGCGCGCCAAGCGCTACTCCCGCCTCGCCGCCTACGCCCAGTCCCAGCTCGCCCTCACCATCTTCACCCGCGAGCAGGCGCCGTGGACCTCGGTCAGCGTCCACCCCGGCGTGTGCGACACCGGCCTGCTGTCGCTGTACGCCCACGAGGGCGACTCCGCCCTACAGGGTGCCCAACGCGTCGTCCGGCTCTGCGACCCCGCCACCGCGCTCGTCCCCGGCGCCTACTACGACTGCACGGCCCTCTCCCCGGCGGCCCCCGTCGCGATGGAGGACCGTACGGTGCGCCGCCTGTGCAAACTCGCCGACCAACTGGTCGCCGCCAAGTCCGCCTGACCGGGCTCGCCACCACCGGCCGCGGCGGGGGCGCCTTCCGCAACGGGCTCCTCCTCTCCCTCGACTGCCCCCTCTTCCTCGGCAGCCGGTACGAGGACATCGCCGTCACCACCCTCCCGCAAGAACGCGGCCGAGGCCTCGCCACCGCCTGTGTCCGGGCCGGGCTCTGTGCGCCGACATCACCGCCCGCGGCCGCATCCCGTCCTGGACCTGCTCCCGCGACAACCACCCGCCGCCGCCACCTGGCCGCGAAGAGCGGGTTCCGTCCGGTCCACGAATACGTGCACTACGCGGTCGGGTCCGCGGCCCGGTGCCCCGGCAATGCCCTCTGACAACTGGGTGAACCTGCCCCGGGAAGAGGTTGGAAGCCGCGGCGCAAGGTCATCCGCAGGGTGGACGAGGCGGCCGGGACGTACGCCCGGCTGACGCCGTACCACGAGACGAAGGGGCGCGCGATGAGCTTGCAGATCGACAGCATCGACCCGGCCAGCGGCAGGCCGGGGGTCGAGGTCACTCTGACCGGAACGCTGCTCCGAACCCAGACACTGCGCTGGGGAGAGGAGGACTGGGACGAGACCTACTGGGAGGGCGCAGCGTCCGGGAACGGCACGGTCGAGATCACCTTCAAGGTGCCTCCGGGCGCGGGAACGGTCCAGGTCGTCGCCCTGAACGGCAACGAGCAGAGCAACGTGGTGGAGTTCACTTACGTGTAGGTATGCGTTACGTGTAGGTATGTGTAAGGCTCCGCCTCGCCCTCCACCGCCTGGCCGCCTCGACGCTGGCCCCGCCGCTGGTATTGAACGCGGTGGCGGCCTGGGGCGCATGACCGCGGATCAGGCCAGGTTCACGATCTGTTCGAAGAGCGGAAGTAACTGCTCGGCCTTGCGGATCCCGCCACCGACGACGACCACGACATCCCACGGCTTGCTCTGTCAGAGCGACCCGACGAGCGTGGACTAGCCGTTGCGCTTGGTGGTAGGCGGCCTCCAGGATGAGCCCTCGAGCCCTCAGCAGATGCTGGTGCTGTACTCCTTCGCCTGGACCGGCCTGGCGATCGGCTTCCTCCCGTCAAGGAAACTGATCCTGAAATACGGCGAAGAATGGCGCCGGGGCGTGAGGCGGGAGTCGTACGAGTACCCCAGGCGCTACGTCGTGGCCCCGGTCGTCACGGTCATCGTCATGTGTTTCGTGGCTTCCGCGCTCTCGACGTGACGGGGGATTGCCGCCGGCCGAGTGCCTCCGCGTGTCCTCCGAACGCTCTCCGAGTCCCTCCGAGTGCCGCGCCCAGCGGGCCGGCCGGCAACGGTGGAGAGACCGATGCGGCCGACCCGCCGGATGCGTTCAGATGCAAATGCCGGGGCTCCGTTCCGAGCTATCAGCCGGGAATCGCCCCCGCGTCGGTGACCTCCGCGTTGAGGTCACACCACACGATCGAGGTGCCACCGGAGCGGGAGCGATTGCCGAAGCGGAGGTACAGGTAGCCGTCGGGCTGATGACATACGGCGAACCCGGTGAACGTGCTGCCGTAGCACGTGATCGACGCACCATGGCCGTGCGTGCCCCTCTCGTACCGCCAGGCGTCGCAGGAGAGGGAGGGTGCGGCGGCGCCTTCGGATGCGGAGGCGGGCGCGGCGACAGTCACCGCGCCTCCACCCGCAAGGGCGAGGGATGCGCTGATGGCCGCGACACGGTAGCGGAATCTCATGTGCCCCCCTTGTAGACGTTGAGGTCGATCGATGCCGAGGGGCGACGCTACTCACGACCACGGAAGCCCGGTAGCCCCCCGAACGGACTTGGCCGGGAACCGGCCCTGTCCGGAGCGGTTTTTCGGCAGCGGGGAAATCCGGTTCGCTTCCGCCTGGCCGATGCCGTAGTGTTCACCGTACCGACGCGGGGTGGAGCAGCTCGGTAGCTCGCTGGGCTCATAACCCAGAGGTCGCAGGTTCAAATCCTGTCCCCGCTACTCACAGGTGAAGGGTCCGGCAGATTGCCGGACCCTTCACTGCGTTTTGGCCGCCCTCGGTGCTGTTCGGGATAACCGCGGCTGTGCTCCTCAAGTGCCTTGCCAATGTCGTGTCGCCGGACGAGCCGTCGATTCAGTAGATCCCTAGATCCCTGGACCGCTGTCAGTTGCCGCGGGCGCCGGAGCCATGGCGTCGGTGGCGTATCCGGGGGCTGTCGGTCCGATGTCGGTGAGGTCTGACACCTTTCGAGCTGATTCTCATCGAGCCGTTCCTCCTGCCGATTCACGGCGTCGTCGAGGCCGGTGCCGCGCTCATAGGAGAGGAAGAGCGAAAGGAATGGCGCACCGACCTGGACCCGAAGATCCAGGTCGTACGCAAGCTCACCCGCAAGTACGGCGCGCATCTGCTCGCTGCCGACGGCATGTTCGCCGAGCTCGCCGCGACGACCGGGCCGGAATACTGGGCCGCGGACGGCGTGCACCCGACGCCGGCCGGTCACGCCGCACTCGCGGCGGCCTGGCTGCGCCTGGTCGCGTGACCGGGCCTTGCGATCACCCGCGCCGGCGGTGATCGCGAGGAGCCTCGTAGGCCGGACCCGGCCGGCGCTCGCTCGACCTTCGGGTAGCTGTCAAGACCTCGACCGGGTCCTTCGGATCCCGGTCCTGCCGCACTCGGTCGCCCTCTCGCCGAGATCACCCATTCGGCTCAGCAAGTCCGGCCGAGGAGGGGAAATGGCGGCCCGGAACATCACCCAGCGTTGCCCACCGCGGAGCCGTAGCTCTACGAGCACAGGGTCAAAACCGCTGCCATAACCGCTCTCATCCGCCTCGCCCGGTTCACCACGACCGGCCATCGCACTCCGCTCACACGTCATAGCGGTTTATACCGGTATAGATGTACCCCATGGGTCATCCGGCTGCCTGTCACCTCGTGCGCTGCCGGGGCCCGGATGTGAGCGTGGCAGTACAGCGTGGAGCCGAATGCCGGAGGAGGCGATCGTCGTGGCCGAACCGATCCGGTCGGGGGAGTATCCAGGCGAGGACGTCGTCAAGCGCCGCCCCATAGCCCGAGGCGTACAACGGCTGTTTCTCAACGAGCCACGACCAGCTGCCCTTGGCCATGACGAAGAAGACTGGCCGGCACAAGGCGGCCTGACCTCCGCCCCCCGGACCGCCGTCGCGGACCGTGTCTCCGCCCGCAGCCGGAGGAATGGCATAGCCATACCCATACGGTGACCATTTAATTCCCCCCCGCACCCTCCTCCCCCCACCACGGCCTCGGAGGCACCTCATGCCCGAGCACCACTCCGGCCCGGGCCGCCCGCATCCCCCCACAGCGGCGGCCGTCCTCCTCTCTCTGCTGACCGCACTCACCCTGCTCGTCGCCCTCCCCGGAACCACCGCCGCGGTGGCCGGAAGCAACAGCCGCCCGACCCACCCCGAGCAGGACTGGATGGGCTCGACCGTCCGCGCCCACGAGGGCGGCCGTGGCCCGGCCACCAAGCGTTCCGCGCCGCCCGACCTCTCCCTTGAGGGCCCTTCGGCGAGCGCCTCGGTCAAAGGAGTGGACGTCAGCAGCCACAACGGCAACGTCTCCTGGTCCAAGCTCTGGCACAGCGGCGTCAGATTCGCCTACGCCAAGGCGACCGAGGGCACCAGCTACACCAACCCCTCCTTCGCCCACCAGTACAACGGCCCGTACGACGCGGGCATGATCCGGGGCGCGTACCACTTCGCGCTGCCGGGCAACTCCAGCGGCGCCGCACAGGCCGACCACTTCGTCGACCACGGCGGCGGCTGGACGGACGACGGCTGGACGCTGCCGGGCGTGCTCGACATGGAGTACAACCCCTACGGCAGCACCTGCTACGGGCTGAGCAAGAGCCGGATGATCGACTGGATCGAGGACTTCCTCGACGCCTACCGGGACCACACCGGGCGCGACGCGGTGATCTACACCTCGACCGCGTGGTGGAAGAAGTGCACCGGCAACTACGGCGGATTCGGCAGGTACAACCCGCTGTGGGTGCCGAGCTACGGCTCCTCCTCCGGCGAGCTCCCGAACGGCTGGGGTTTCTACACCTTCTGGCAGCACACAAGCACGGGCCCCACCGTCGGTGACCACGATCGCTTCAACGGTTCGTACAGCAGGCTCGAGGCACTCGCCTACGGCTGAGCGGGCGGCCACGGGAGAACCACTGCACCATTGTGTGCACGAGGCGGAGCCGCCGACGCTGCCGTAGCGACTCCACGGCTCCGCCCGTCATACCCATCCGGGTGTACGGCCCGGCTTACAGGAGGGCGTACGAGCTCGCCCGGTCGTTCATGGCATCCCCTACGTAAGGCGTGGAGTCGCGGTACTCCTGGTGCGTACCGGTCCGGCACGCGCCGCCGTTGAGAATGATCGACGTGCCGCCGAAGTTCCAGTGCTCGTAGAGGATGGCGGGCTCGGCGTTCAGCTTCCCTCTTGCGGAGGAGGACTCGCGGGGTTTTTCGACCAGCTGCCGGTCCCGGGCGGCGTCCTTGCCGGACAGGGGCGCGTCGGTGATCCGCCCCTCCGTGGAGGCGGCGACGGCCGCGCGGAACGTGCCGAAGCACTGGGTGGCTCCCGAATCGACGTTGACCAGGCAGGTCCTGGCCTCTGACGCGGGCTGCGGACGGGCCTGCGCGGTGGCACTCCCGGAAGCCAGGACCAGCAAGCCGGCCCCGGCGGCGATAGCGATACGTGTCACACGTGAACTCACGGGCAACTTCCGGGTTCGTGGACGGTCTGCCGACAACCGGGATACTTCCGCCGCGCCTCCGCTGGGGCCTTGGAGCCGACGGGATTCGTTCCGTACGCCTACGGGCAGTCGGAGTAGGCGAGGTGGGCCGCGCAGGACCGGCACCGGAAGAGATATGCCGTGGGCCGGTCATCCTTGGCCAGCGAGCCGAGGTACTGCTCGACCTGCTCCGACGGCCGGCCCCAGCCCATTGGGCGGCTGCATGCCTCACCGGTCGCGAAGACTCTGCCCATGTCATGTCGCGTGGCCCGGCGCCCGGCGGTGGCTCTGCGAGCCTGGCGGGCGGCCGGGGCGTGTCGGTTTTGGTGCACTGGCCGGAGAGCCGGTCTTCGTGTGCAGGTTCCTGAACCCCCTACGGACGCGGGCGGGTGTGAGTTCGTTGGGCGGGGCCGGCTTCTCCCAGGACCGACGGAGGTCGGTGGCCGGCGGACGGGCGGAACGTGCGCTTGATGTCGAAGCGGCGGAGGAAGGACTGCCGGCAGCGGCCCACGCCGTGCGTGGTGGCGTCGGTGCCCGACCACCACAGCCAGACCGCTTGTTCACACCGTCTTTGCTGGGCAGCTTCTCCGCGACCAGACGGAGGGCGGTGCCCTCGACGAGAGGCAGGGCCCCGTCGTGGTTGAGCCGGGCCGCCCGCCTGGTCAGCCTCGGGTGCAGCCGGTCCCATCCCATGCCTGCGCGGTCGCCTTCCCGTAGAGCCGGGTGCTGGTGACGGCCACGGCCTGCTCGGTGTCCCGGTCGGGGACCGCCGAAGACGAACTCGCCACCGTGCTTGGGCGGACCGCACGGTTGCTCGGGGAGACCAGCGGATGCCGGCCGCGCTCACGGAGGGGGAGGGGGGCGCTGAAGGTGGCGGGTAAAGGCTTCACGGAGGCGGGTGACCGGCATCGGGGTCCGATGAAGCGGCTTGTCAGTGGGCGGTGCGAGGATGGCGGTACGTTCCGGGAATTGACCGGGGCGAGGACGCGGGCAGGTTTCGAGTGGTCGGAGGCGGCATGGCCAAGGAATTCCAGGTGACTTACGACTGCGCCGATCCGGGCGCGCAGGCGGCGTTCTGGGCTCAGGCGCTGGGCTATCGCATCCAGCCGCCGCCCGAGGGCTTCGCTGACTGGGCGGCTGCGCTGACGGCGTGGGGCGTACCGCCTGAGCGTCACAACGACCGGTCAGCCATCACGGATCCGGACGGCAAGGGGCCGCGGGTGTTCTTCCAGAAGGTCCCGGAAGGAAAGACGGCGAAGAACCGCTTGCACCTGGATGTGCGCTCAGCACCCGGCCTGACCGGGGACGAGCGGATGGTCGCGCTGGAGGCGGAGGCCACCAGGCTGGAGGGGCTGGGAGCGAAGCGGCTGTACCGGCTCGACCCCGATGGCATGGACGAGGGGATCATCGTGATGACCGACCCGGAAGGAAACGAATTCTGCCTGGACTGAGGGCGGAGTGCCGCTCAGCAGCTTGATCACCGAACAGGGCTCCTGTTCGGTGATCAAGCGGTGGCCGGGGCATAACAGCAGCGCCTGCCCGCCACCCCGGGCGATCATGGAGGCGGACCTTCGGGCCGGAATCAGAAGGCGGGCGCCCTCGGCACACAGGGAGCCGCCGGGGCTGAGGGGTCCAGGGCCCGCTTGACCAATCCGATCGCACGCGGGCTGTACGACATGCTCAGATGGGCGGAGAAGTCGACGACGCAGCCCTCCTGCAAGGTGATGTTCTGCACCGTTGCTCCGGGGCCCGCCGTCATGAACGTGCTCTGCCAGGGGGTGGTGATCTCGTCGTACTTCGTGCCGACCACGGTGTAGTCGATCCCGGGAACGGTGTCCCCGTCGGCGTTGAGCTCCTTGATGAAGTCTGACTTCTCGTACTGCTGGATGCCCGCCTTCCCCAAGGGCTTCTCCCCGGGGCCCAGCATGTGGAGCATGTCGGCGAGAGTCTCGATGCCGCTCATGGTGGTGCCGTGGTTGGTCGCGCCGAGCTGGACGACCTTCTTGACCTTGTTCTTCGAGGGGTCGGTCGGGTTCGCGCCTCCGTCGGCCTTGAGATACCACCGGGACAGGGTCCCGCCCTGGGAGTGGCCGACAAGGTCCACCTGGCCGGAGCCGCTGGCGGCGAGCACCTTGTCCACGAAGGCGGCCAGCTCTTTGGAGGACTTCCTGATGTCTCCGTAACCCTTGACGGTGGGAGCGAGAGCCACTCCGGCGTCGTCGGTGTCGCCGTAGTCGAGGGCGTAGACGCAGTAGCCCCGGGCCTTCAACTCGGGGGACATCCGGGCCCAGTTGTTGTAGCGGTTCTCGTAGGTCCCGTGCACCAGAACGACCGGACGCGGGTGGGCGGCGCTGGGACGGCAGTTCCAGTCATTGGCGCCCGGCGGATCGATGTCGAGGTGGAGGATGGAATGGACCATAGCGGGAAGGAAATTGTCCTGCTCAGGGCCGGTCTCCGCGGCCGCGGACGTGGAGGTGGCCAAGACCGTCGCCGCGGCGGTGGCACAGACGGCGGTGACATATTTCGGTATGTGCAAGACGGCTCCTGAGAAGTGTGGGACTCGGGCCACGCGCGATGTTTCCCATGGGTGCCGACCGAAGAGGGAACCTCGGGTGACCTCCTCCGACGATCCCGCCGAATGACGCACCGTCAGACCCCGGCCCCGGTAACGCCCGAGGAGGATCCCGGACCGTCGGCCGCGTACCCCGGGTAACTTTCCGGGCCCCCAGTATGCACGCGAGGCGGGAGGTTCTGAAGGGAGGAAACACAAACCTCGAAGGGGGATAGGCGGGGCTGCCGACAAAGCCCCTCTCCGGGGTCGTGCGGCCGCGAGTGACCTCGACGCCCCCGGCACGCCCCGGAGTTGAGCCCCGCGGAGACGCCTTGGCCGTGGCCCCGCCCCTGCAAGCTCGCCGACGTCGCCAAGGCCACCGGCCGCACACCGCGCGAATGGCGGGCGGTCTCGCCGGACGGTGCCGGGGCTCGTGACGCTCTGCTGGTGGGCGGCGGCGTCATGAAGGTCATGGGTGAGGAGACCATCGCATCATCCCCCAGATGCCACCACCGGACGAAGAGCGGTGCCTGCCGGGGGTTTCGCCTTCTACCCGGCAGGTGCTCGGCAGGTCAGGTCCTTGGCCGGGAGCCTGCCCGTGGTCAGGTAGACCGTGGCGGTCTTGTCTGCGCAGGGGTTGGTGCCGTTGACGATGTGTCCCTCTCCGCCGGCGACGGTGACGATCCGGGATCCGCGCAGGGCCCGGTGCATGGCCTGGCCTCCGGCCAGGGGCGTGGCAGGGTCCCACTCGTTTTGCAGGATGAGTACAGGGACCTTGTTGGTCACTGTTGTCTGGGGTTCGCTGCCCGGTTTCCAGAAGGCGCACGGTTTGATGTTGGAGTCGAAGTCGCCGGACAGCGGATACCGGTTCTTGTCGCGGATCGCGTCGCGGCGGTACTGCTCGGGGTCGCGCGGCCACGACGTGCGGGTGTCGGCACAGAGGACAGCCCAGGCGCTCGCGGTTTCATTGTCCGGGGGAGTGTCACGGGAGGACGCCGGCGGGAGGGGGCTCGGGGCCTGCTCGGGCGTGCCGGGCGGAGCCGGCTTCTTGCCCTCGGCCGCCTTCTTCAGCCCGGCGACCCATGCGGCGGCCTTCTGAACGCGGGAGAACATGGCGCGCTGAGCGCGAATGGTGTCACCGGTGAAGAGCGTCCCACCGTAGTCGATGGGTTTGCGGTCGGCCCGGGCGATGAGGTCCCAGTACGTCTTGCGGACCGCGGCCGGGGTACGACCCAGTTCGTACGTCGTGTGTCGCCGGGCAGTCCATTCGGTCCAGCGTGTGAAGGCGGGCCCGGCCCTCTCCGCCATCGCCTGGAACATGCCTCGCCCGTACCGCGCGGGGTCGGCCGCACTGTCCAGCACGAACCGGTCGGTTCGCCGGGGGAACATCTGCGTGTAGACGGCGCCGAGGTAGGTGCCGTAGGAGAATCCCAGGTAGGAGATCTTCTTCTCTCCCAGCACGGCACGGATGACGTCCATGTCGCGAGCGGTGTTGCGGGTGGTGAGGTGGCGCAGCCTGTCACCTTCCTCGGCCTGGCACTTGACGGCCACCGTACGGGCCCACTCCACATCCTTCGCAAAGGTCCCGGTCTTGTACGGGCGCTCCAAGTCCTGTTCGTCGGCGGTCAGACTGCAGCTGACCGGCGAGCTCTGCCCGACGCCCCTGGGGTCGAACCCGGTGAGGTCGTACTGTCTCTTCACCTCCCCGGGGAGGTCCGCTCCCACGCTGACGGGCAAATCCAGGCCCGGCCCGCCGGGGCCGCCGGGGTTGAGCAGCAGAACGCCGCGACGTTCCTTCGCGCTGCTTGCCTTGAGCCGGGATATCGCGATGTCCGTCTTCTTGCCTCCGGGATCGCTGTAGTCCAGCGGCACCTTGAGTGTCGCGCACTGATAGGTGGCAGGGTTCTTCGCGTTGCAGCGCTGCCACCGTGGAGTCTGTTGCGTGTACTGCCGCAGAGGGTCCTTGGCCGCGGCGGCATCAGATAGAGAAGAGGCCGTTGCAGGTGTAAGTGCCGAAAGGGAAGCCGTCACGGCGCCGACGGATATGAGAGAGGCAATTCGTGTGTTTCGCACGGTGATGCTCATCCTTGCTGGGAGAAGTAGCCCGTCGCCCGTCGCCGGTCAATTCCCGGTGAGCTGCTGGTGGACGCACTGCTTGTACTGCTGGAAACTGTCGGGCTGGTAGCACTCCTGCGTCTTGTTGGCGTACCAGACGAAGAAGACGGCGACCAGGACGGACACCACGATCGCGATGGCCGACGTCACCACGCCGGTGAGGGCCTTGCCCCGGCCGATACCGGTCCGCTTGGCCGTCGTCAGGGCAACGATGCCCACGATCAGGCCGATGCCGCCGAACAGGCCGCCGATGAAGAAGATCGACGTGCACAAGCCGACGACCCCGAGCACCATGGCGGCCCCGGCCGGGCCGTTGGCCGATGAGGTCGATGAGACCGATGCGGTGTGATGCGGCGGCATCTCTATTCCTTGCGTGTTCATCAAACGTCCTCCGGTCAACTGTTCAGGGCACGATCCTGGCTTCCGGGGTCCCGGATGCGCATCGCGGAAAGGCGGGAGAAGGTGCTCCCTCGATCGGGGGAGGTCATCGGTGAGCTGCCCGGTCATATTGGGGCGATAATGATCAGGGGACTCCGGCCGCTGCTGCGCGGCTCCACGTATTCGGGCATGCTGTTCGCCTATTGCGGCGCGTTGGCGAGCCTTCCGCTGCTGCCTTTCGCTGTGCTGCCGACACTGGCGTTGCCATCCGCTCCCTATGGAGTGCAGGCCGTCCTGGTCCTCCTGGTCTGGGCAGTACTGATCGGCTCGGTCGGTTTTGCCCGCACCGTGCGGCGGGCACTGATCGCGTTCGCCCGCCAACTTCTGAGGGTGCCGTTGCCGGCCCCTGCCGCCGTGCCATCCGGCGCCGACCGCCGGCGGACTCCCCTCTGGTTGCTGCTGCACGTGGCGCTGGGGTGGACGGGGGCGCTGACGAGCGGCGTGCTGATCCTCATGGGGATTGCCCTCCCCGGGGACTGGCTCGGGCTCGGTGCCGAAGCCGGGCTGAGTCTGTTCGGCTGGTCGCTGCGCTCCGACGGCGTATGGCAGAGCTGGCTGGTGGCGCTCTGCTGCCTGCTGCTCGCGGCGGTCGTGTGCGTGGTGGTGACGAGCGTGCTGCGGTGGCTGGCGCCCAGGCTCCTGGGTCCTTCGTCGGCCGAGCGGCTCGCGCTGATGGCCGAGCGGGAGCAGCGCCTTGCCGAACGCAACAGGTTGGCCCATGAGTTGCACGACTCGATCGGGCACACGCTGACCGCGACCACGATCCAGGCGGCGGTCGCGGGCGAGGTACTCTCCGCCGACCCGGGGGCGGCGCGGGCCGCGCTGCGCAGCATCGAGGAGTCGGCCAGGGCCGCGCTGGAGGACCTGGACTACGTACTGGGCGTACTGCGCGAGGAGACGGTGGAGACGGCGGAGACGGCACCGACCCGGACCCTGGCTGACCTGCCCGAGCTGCTCGACCGGTTGCGGCACGCGGGCGCGGTCCTTGATGTGGAGCTGTCCGGCGAGTTGGCGCAGGTGCAGGGGACGCTCTCCCGGGCCGCGTACCGGATTCTCCAGGAAGGGCTGACGAACGCGTTGCGGCACGGGACGGGCGGCCCGATCGGGGTCCGGGTGGCGGTCACGCCGGACTGCCTTGAGCTCGGTGTGGTCAATGGGGCGGGCACGGGCGCGGGCATGCGTACGGGCGCGGGTGTCTTCCGGACGTCCGGGCACGGCCTGCCCGGCCTTGCCGAGCGCGTGCGGCTGTTGCACGGTGAGATCGAGGTCGGCCCGGACGGGCCGCGGCAGTGGCGGCTGGCGGTCCGGCTGCCGGTACGGGGCTCGGCATGACCGCCTCCGACGCGAGCTCAGCCGCCATGACGGGTGTCGGCTCCCACTCCGCCGCCACCAGCCCTGCCCGTACCCCCGTCACCCTCCTGATTGCGGACGACGATGAGGTGACCCGCAGCGGTCTGCGCACCTTGCTCGCGGCGCAGCCGGGGATCGCGGTGGTTGGAGAAGCAGCCGACGGCGTCGAGGCCGTCGAGCAGGCGCGGCGGCTGCGGCCGGACGTGGTCCTGATGGATGTGCGCATGCCGAGGTGCAACGGGATCGAGGCCACCCGGCTCCTCCTTGCCGAGCCGACCGGGGCGGCCCGGTCGGTCGGACCGCCGAAGGTCGTGGTGATCACCACCTTCGAGAACGACGGTTACGTCACTGCGGCGCTCAGCGCGGGGGCCAGCGGGTTCGTGCTCAAGCGGCTTCCGGTCCGGCAGATCGCCGAGGCGGTACGCGTGGTGGCGACGGGGGAGGCGATCCTCTTCCCGGCGGCCCTGCGCCGGATGGTCGCCGCCCGCCCGCTGGGCTCCGCAGAAGCGCTGCCGAGGGCGGAGCTGACTGGGCGGGAGGAAGAGGTGCTGCGGCTGATGGCCACCGGCCTGTCCAACCCGGAGATCGCGCAGTCGCTCATGGTGAGCCTGGAGACGGTGAAGACGCACGTCGGGAACGTGCTGACCAAGCTCGGTGCGCAGAACCGGACCCACGCGGTGGTGATCGCGTACGAATCGGGTCTGGTAGTGCCGGGGTTCACCGGCTGACGCGCAACACGGCCCGCGCGATCGGCACCGACTCGGGTACCGCCCGGTCCGAGCAGCGTCTCCAGAATGGTGGACGCGCTGCCCGCCGGTGATGAACCGCCGGGAAGACTGCCGAACAACCCCGGTCAGCCGAACCGGCGTTCCGCACCGCCCGGCGTCCCTATGTGCTCAGGCGTTGGCACCTGTCACTCTTTCAGGCGGGTTGTATCGCCACTGGGCGTAGTCCGGGATGTTGTGGGCACTTCCGGGCTAGGTGCAGATTCCGCACTGAGTACTGAGTACTGACAGCAGGGGGAGTTCTTTATGGATCAGCAGGAGTTGTACGAACCGCCGGTGATGGTGGAGGTCGGTGACTTCGCCGACCTCACGCGCGGCGAGGCCCTCGGGGCGCACTATGAGGGCGGATTCCCTCCCTATGAGTGGTATCTGGGCCCGAGCTGAGGCCGGAGCCGTCAGCCTGTGACCGGTGACGTGTGGTTCGCGGTCCTTCCGGACGGTGAGTCGGGCTCGGCCGCGGCGCGACTGCTGCGCCCCTGGGCCACTGAGGCCGTCGCTCACCATTCCGGCCGGCCGTGGTTGCTGGGCAGCTGGCCGGACGGCCATGTGACGGTGGGTGCGGCAGGGGCCCGGCGGCTGGCGGTGATCGGGCGCTGCCCGGTCACCGCCGGGGAGCTGTCCGCGCGGGCCGGCCGGGTCCGTGACCTCGCGGACGTGGAGCGGGCAGCCCAGGGCCTGACGGGCAGTTTTCATCTGCTGGCCTCGGTGGACGGCCGGGTCCGGGCCCGGGGCAGCGCATCCGGGGTGCGGCGGCTCTTCCACGCACGCGTGGGCGGGGCGGTGGTGGCCGCCGACAGAGCGGACAGACTCGCCGTGGCGGCCGCGGCCGCCACGGGGGCCGGGCCGGGCGTGGACGAGGAGCTCCTGGCTCTGCACCTCCTGGCCTCGCCCCTTCCGTATCCCTTGGACGAGCGGTGCGTGTGGCGGGGCGTCCAGGGCCTGCGCCTCCATGACTGCCTGCTGATCGAAGCAGACGGGCGGGCCCGTACACAACGGTGGTGGAGCCCTCCGGAGGCGGAACTCCCCCTGGAACAAGGGGTGCCCGCGGTGCGCGAGGCGCTGACCGCCGCGGTGCGTGCTTGCATGGCCGACGGCGGCACGGTGAGCTCGGATCTCTCAGGAGGGCTGGACTCCACCAGCCTGTGCTTCCTGGCCGCCCAGGAGCAGGACCGGAGGCAGCCGGAGAAGGCCCGGCTGGTGACCCTGCGCTGGCAGAGCCTCGACCCCGACAACGACGACAACACCTGGGCAGCACACGCCACCGCCATGCTCCCCGGCATCGAGCATGTGACACCCTCCGCCCATGAATGGCCCCTGTGGTACAGCGGCTTGACGGATCTGACCGGCACCACGGTCCCTACCGACGAACCGGGCCCCTGGGTACGCGACAGCGCCAGAATCGCGACGATGGCCCGTCTCATGACCGCCCGCGGATCGCGCCTGCACATGATGGGCGGAGGCGGCGACGAACTCTTCTCCGCGCTGCCCCCGCACCTGCACGACTACATCCGAAGCAATCCGATGGCCGCGTTCGCCCGCATCCGCACACACCGCGACTCCCAGCACTGGCCCTTGTGGCCGCTGCTGCGCCGGCTCGCCGACCGCCGGACCTTCGCCCAGTGGCTGGCCGCCTGGGCGGACAGCCTCACTGAGCCGGAGCCCCCTCCCACCGCACCAGGTCGCCGTGCCCCCTCGACGGGATGGGGCATGGACCTGCGCATGCCCTCATGGGCGACCCCCGACGCGGTGCGCGCCGCGCAGAGCCTGCTCCGCGAGGCCGCCGGGACCGCCGAGGCCCTCGCGCCCCGACGGGGACAGCACGTGGCGCTCGCCTGCGTGCAGGCCGGTGGACGCGGCGTCCGCCAGCTGGAGCATGTCTTCTCCCGCAAGGGGCTGGCCTACGCCGCGCCCTACATCGACGACAACGTTCTCGAGGCGGCGCTCGCCATCCGCGTGCCCGAACGCAGCACACCCGGCCGGTACAAACCGGTTCTCGCCGCCGCGATGGACGGAATCGTCCCCGACTCCGTCCTGTGCCGGTGCTCCAAAGGCGAATACAGCGTCGACTTCCACCACAGCCTGCGCCGCAACCGGGCCGCGCTGGTGGAGCTGTTCGACGACTCACAGCTCGCCCGCGCCGGACTGATCGACACCACGGCTATCCGCACCAGCTTGCTCGGGGTCCACCCCGACCCGAGCTCTCTGCGCTCCCTCAGCCCCGGCCTGGGCACCGAGATCTGGCTCCGTACCCGTGCCGGGAGCACCTGCCCACCGAGCCCCGCGACCACCCAAGGAGCATTGTGAGCCTCGCCCTGCGCCATAACGTCTGTGCGACGGACACCGAGGACGGCATGGTGCTGCTCGACGAGGTCACCGGCCGGTACTGGCAGCTCAACGGGACCGCGGCCCTCATCCTCCGCGCCCTGCTCGGCGGCGCCGCACCACCCGACACGGCCGGCAGGCTCCGCGAGGCCTACCCCCACCTCACCGTCGAACGCTCCCGCAGTGACACGGCCGCGTTCATCGACTCCCTGGTCGAGGCCCGGCTGGTGGTGCCCGCATGAGCCAGCCGATGGTGCCGGCAGCCCGCGATCCCCTGCCCCTGCGCCGCCGTCCCGCGGTGCTCCTGGCCACCGCCGCGGCCCGGCTGCTCGTTGCGCTCAAGCCCCACCGCATCCGCCGCGTGCTGTCGTTGCTCCGGCGCGGGGCCGCCCCCGCCACAGCGGAGCAGGCCCTCACCGCGCGCCGGGCCGTCGTCGCGGTGAGCGCGCGGTGTGCCGGAGAGGGCTGTCTGCAACGCTCCGTGGCCACCGCGCTGCTGTGCCGGATGCGCGGGACCTGGCCCGACTGGTGTACGGGAGTACGCACCGCACCATTCCGCGCCCATGCCTGGGTAGAGGTCGACGGCCTCCCGGTCGGCGAGCCACCCCTGACGGGCCACTACCACCGGATGATCGTCGTACCGAGCCTGCCCGGGAAGCAGCCCGACATCAAGATCGTTTCCTGAGCATGCATCAGCCGGCCCCGGGACGCAGGGGGCGCGGTGCCTGTACGCTCCGGGCGCCCGGGCAGGAAGTATGCGCACGACGCCGCCGGGAGACGGCTCCCCCACGCTCATCCACGAGATCCCAAAAAAATCCGGGCGGTGATGTCGAGAACCCGCGTCCGGCTCCGTCCCCGCATTGAACGCGACCACAATGGAATGGGTCGCACCAGCGCACTGAGGAGAACCACGATGGCCAAGTACTTGCTGCTCAAGCACTACCGCGGCGCCCCGGCCCCGGTCAACGACGTGCCGATGGAGAAGTGGACGCCGGAGGAGATCTCGGCCCACGTGCAGTACATGAACGACTTCGCGGCCCGGCTGGAGAAGAGCGGCGAGTTCGTCGACGGGCAGGCGCTCGCCCCCGAGGGAACGTGGGTCCGGTACGACGGCGAGGGCCGCCCGCCGGTCACCGACGGCCCGTTCGCCGAGACCAAGGACCTCATCGCCGGGTGGATGGTGATCGACGTCGACAGTTACGAGCGCGCCCTCGAACTGGCCGGAGAGCTGTCGGCCGCCCCGGGCGCAGGCGGGAAGCCGATCCACGAGTGGCTGGAGCTGCGCCCGTTCCTGGCCGAGCCGCCCACCGTCACGGACTGCACTTTCCATGGATGAGGCGCTGCTGCGCAGCCTCACCCCCGGTGTGCTCGCGATCCTCGTCCGCCGCGGCGCTGACTTCGCGGCGGCCGAGGACGCCGTGCAGGAGGCACTGCTCCAGGCGGTCCGCGTCTGGCCGGCCGACCCTCCGCGGGATGCGAAGGGCTGGCTGGTCACCGTGGCCTGGCACCGGTTCCTCGACGCGACCCGGGCGGATGCCGCCCGCCGCCGCCGTGAGGACCTCGTCGACGAGGAACCGGCACCCGGGCCCGCACCCGCGGTGGACGACACGCTCCAGCTCTACTTCCTGTGCGCCCACCCGTCACTGACCCCGGCGTCCGCGGTCGCGCTCACCCTGCGCGCCGTCGGCGGCCTCACCACTCGCCAGATCGCCGAGGCCTACCTGGTGCCGGAGGCGACCATGGCGCAGCGCATCAGCCGGGCGAAGCGCACGGTCTCCGGCGTACGGTTCGACCAGCCCGGCGACGTCGCCACCGTGCTCCGCGTCCTCTACCTGGTCTTCAACGAGGGCTACTCCGGCGACGTCGACCTCGCCGCCGAGGCCATCCGGCTCACCCGGCAGCTCGCGGCCGCCGTCGACCACCCCGAGGCGGCGGGGCTCCTCGCCCTCATGCTGCTCCACCACGCCCGGCGTGCCGCCCGGACCGCGTCCGACGGCAGCCTGGTGCCGCTCGCCGAGCAGGACCGCGGCCGGTGGGACACCGCTTTGATCGCCGAGGGCGTCGGGATCCTCCAGGCGGCCCTCGCCCGCGACCGGCTGGGCGAGTTCCAGGCCCAGGCCGCCATCGCCGCCCTCCACGCCGACGCGCCCACTGCCGAGGAGACCGACTGGGTGCAGATCGTCGAGTGGTACGACGAGCTCACGCGCCTGACCGACAACCCCGTCGTCCGGCTCAACCGCGCGGTCGCCGTCGGAGAGGCCGACGGACCGCGCGCCGGCCTGACGGCGCTCGCGGCGCTGGACGCCTCACTGCCCCGCCACGCCGCGGTGGCGGCGTACCTCCACGAGCGCGACGGCGACCTGGCGACGGCGGCCCGGCTGTACGCCGAGGCGGCCCACAAGGCCCCCAACCTCGCCGAGCGCGACCACCTGACACGCCAGGCCGCCCGTCTCAACGCCCGCCGGTGCCGCTGACGGGTCCGCGGGTCGGCGGTTGCCGCCGCAGGCCGGCTCGCCGCCCGCATCGTGGCTGAGACCGGGGACGATCACCCCGCCTCGCCTACGGCTCACTCTTCAGCGGACGCTGCCGAGGTTGCGGTCGGCGTCGGAGCCCTTGAGCATCAGGGTGGTCTCCTCTATGCGCTGGAAGCGGCCGTCGGGGGCGAGGTCGGCGAAGACGTAGACCTCCATGCTGACGGTCGAGCCGTCCTTCTTCGTGATGTGGCAGGTGTGCCGGTCGGCGTACTTGTTGCCGTCGTACAGCTCTTCGTGCACGTCGATTTCGCCGCCGGCGACGAGCGTGCGGAGGTGGGCGATGTGGTCGAGGAACTGGGTTCGGTCGGCCCACTCGCCGTCCGTGCGCTGGCGGTAGTCGGGGGTGAAGTGGCGGTCGGCGGCCTCATCCAGGGTGATCTCGTCGTTGAGGAGCAGGTCGGTGAGTGCGGCCTTGATGCCGGTGCGGGTCATGAGAGTTCCTTACGAGTGGATTCGAGTGCGAAGGGAAGCCGAGAAGGGAAGTGACGAGCCTCAGGCCGTCGCGGCGAAGGTGTCGTCGAGCCAGTCGTAGATGCGGGCGAGGGAGAGCCGCATGGCTCCGGGGTGGCAGTGGGCGCCGGCGCCTTCTTCGGCGGTGAACACCAAGAGGGTCTTGGGGCAGGTGAGGCGGTCGTAGAGCTGCCCGGGCTGGCCCTTGAAGAATTCGTCCCCGGCGGCGTCGCAGACGAGGGTGGGGCACCGGATCTGTTCGGCGATGCCGTTGTCGAGGGTGTAGTCGAGGTAGGAGGCGCTGAAGGCGCGGGGGGTGTCGACGCCCATGACGTACATGCCGTGGTTGATCGCCCAGCGTGCCGTCGCGTCCTCGGCCATGATCTGCTCAAGCGCGGCGTCGAGTTCGGGGGCGGACTCCGCGCGCAGGAACTGTTCGGCCGCCTTGCGGTCGCCGGGGATGTTGCGGACGGATATCCGGCCGAGGTCGTAGACGCCGTCGACGGCGATCAGCGCGGCGAGCCGGTGCTCGAAGGCCGCGGCCCGCGGCGCGAGGAGGCCGCCCATGCTGGAGCCGAGCAGCGCGATACGGCTGTTGTCGACCTCGGGGAGGGTTTCCGCGAAGTCCACCACGGGAGTGATGACGTTCTCCCAGTCGGGGCGGAAGACCAGGCCCTCGCGGTGCCGCGGCCCGGGCTGTCCGGGGCCGTCGAAGACCAGCACGGTGTAGCCGCGCTCCACGGCCGCGAGCGCGCCGCTGAAGTGGAGTTCCTCGGCGGTGCCGTCGAAGCCGGAGTGCATGATCAGGGTCGGCCGCGGTGTGCCGGAGTCGTCGGCGCGGTAGAGGTAGCCGGGCAGGGTGGTGTTCTCGTACGGGATGCGCACCGGCTCGATGTGCGGGCCGGTGTAAAGGGCGGCGGCGGCCCGGAAGCAGGCGACGCTGCGGTCGTAGGCGTGGTCGTGACGGGGGTCGCACGGGTTGCCGTGCAGGAAGAACTCCGCCGACCGGTAGTAGTTCGAGGCTCGCAGGAACCCGTCCCGGGCGCTGACCTTGTGCCCGGCCTCCAGGGCCTTCTCAGCCTCTGCGGACACGCGGTCGGCGGTGGCGAGCCACTCGGTGTGCCAGCTGTCGTAGTCACCCTCGGTGATGCGCTCGCTGGTCGAGACGACCTCGCCGAAGTCGGCGCCGCCGTACGCGATGTGGCTCATCGAGCGCAGGGTCTCGTACCAGAACTGGGTGTTGTTCGGGAACAGCAACTGCTTCATGTCACTCCCCTCAGAACCGCAAGCACAGATCTGTGCTTGCGCTGGAACTGTAGACCCTCCGGGCCTCGCGAAGCAAATATCTGTGCTTATGATGGATCGTGAGCCCAGAACAGCCGTCTCCGCGCATCCGTAAGAGCCCCGAGCAGGTCCGCTCGGCCGTCCACCAGGCCGTGATCGACCTGCTGTCGGACCCGGAAGGAGCCGACCTCACCATCCCCGCGATCGCGCAGCGCGCGGGCGTGAACCACACCAGCATTTACCGGCGTTGGGGCAGCCGGGAGGCGCTGCTGGCCGACGTGGTCACCACCCGCCTCGAACGCGACTGGCCGCTGAAGGACACCGGCAGCCTGCGCGGCGACCTCATCGCCTGGGCCGAGGCGGGTGTGGCGAGCATCCGCACACCCGAAGGCCGGCTCCTCATCCGCGCCGTCGCCCTGTCCATGCCCGGCAGCCACACGGCGCAGGGGGAACGCGCACAGCAGTTCCAGCGCCGGATCGCCGCCATCGAGAGCATCCGTGAGCGGGCCGCGGGCCGCGGCGAGAGCCCCCCGTCCCTGGAGCAGATCCTCGACCAGCTCATCGCGCCGCTGTATCTGAGGGCGATCTTCGGCATCGACCCGCCTGCCTCCGGCTATCCGGAACTGCTCGTGAACCGGCTGCTCGGAGGCGCGCCAGGGGCCTGACTCCGGCATCGGAATCAGGCCCCCGGATCCTTCCGTCCCCCGATCGCTCCGTCCCCCCGATCGCTCCCTGCTCAGTGCGGCAGCCGGCGGTACGCGTCGACGTAGTTGCGCAGCAGGGCCTTGTGGGTGCCGTTGGCGATTCTGATGAGTGAGGGCTGGGCCTGGATGAGGTGGCCGAGGTTCTTCTCCATGATGCTCCTGCGGAGCTCCGCCCCTCTGCCCGTGGTGACGTACTGCTCGAACGGCTCCGGGTCCATTCCGGCGAGTTGCGCCAGCCTGGTGTCGTTCGGCACGTCGAAGACGAGCTCTGACAGGCCCATCGCGTCATCGGCCTTCACCTCGTAGAGGTTGATGACGCGCTTGCGCCACTCCTCACGGCGGGCGTGGCTCTGTGTGTAGGACTGGCGGAGCGCGACAACGCGTGTGCTGAGAGATCCCGTCCCGGGCGTGGCCAGGATGGCCTTGACGAGCCTGTCGCCATCGGTGACGACGGAGCAGTCGGGGGCGAACACCCTGTTGTCCTTGTCCTCGCCTCGGGCCTTCCCGAGAGACTTCGCCAGGGCTTCTCCTTCCTGGTCGCCCGTGCCGAAGCTGACGCCGTCCTCCAGGCCGGTGAGGCCGTCGAGGAGCTTGATGAAGGTGTTGGGTTCCGGGAAGTAGACGGTCCTGGGGTCGACCTCCGCCATGGCGACGCGGACGTCCCGGTCCATCGCGGTGGCGATGTCCACCCGCGGATCGCCGCCTTCGGGGAGGCGGTAGCCGCCGCTGAAGAGGTCGGGCCAGTTCTTCTGCCGCAGCCGGTCCGCCGCGGCGTCGAACAGCGGGGTGCCCTGGGGGGTCTTGAGCGCGATCACATCGGCGTCGCCGGTGTGGAAGTAGATTCGCTTGTATCCCTCGCCGCCGGCGTGCAGCGCCTCGGCGAAGTCCCGCGCCTGATCGCTCCCGGCGATGGCCTGCCGTATGGCGCCGTAGGGGATGGTCTTCTGATCGCTGAGGCTTTTGCTGCCGTTCGGCGCGCGCCAGAGGAAGGAGAGGACCGCGACCGGGAAGCCGGGTTTCTCCCGTTTCCATGCGTCGGCAAAGTCCTTGATGATCTGCTTCTGCCGGCTGACGCGCTTCTCGCGCTCGGCGTTGCTCTCGCCGTAGGGGTAGCCCTCGTTGAGCCCGATGACGAGCGCACACCCTTGCCTCGTCGCGGTCGCCTCGTCGCGGTAGCGGCGTGCCAGGGTGAGCAGCTTCTGATGGTCGTTGACCTTGGCCGGGACCATGGCGACGAAGCCCACGTCCCCCGTAAGGGGTTCGGGGCTGCCGACCGCCTCCCCCGCGTACACGTCCGTGATCGTCTCCCAGGGCGTCTTGCCGGCGGCCGAGGTCCCGGCCCGGGCCTGGTTGACGATCGCCCGTGCCTGCTTCCGCTGCTCCTCGGGCAGGCTGTCGGGGCTCATCCATCGGGGCCGGGAGGTCTCGGCCGGTTTGCCCGGGCTGCGATGGCACGCGCGCTGCTCGACCAGCTGGCCCTGCTCCAGGCGGGCGGCGCCGATCCTGTCCCGGTGGTCCCGCACGTCGGCCGCCGCGTCCCGGTCGACGGTGCTCAGGAACGTCGCCAGGGCGTCCAGGAAAGAAGTGTTGCGCCTGTAGACGAAGCTGCTCTCGCCGGCGAAGAGACGGTGAGGGATGTCCTTGCGGGGCACGGCCAGATGGAGAATGCGTTCCACCCTCGTCAGCGCGACGTAGGCGATGCGGTGCCGGAAGCCCAGGTCGCGGGCGATGGCGACCTCGGTGACGCCGCGCACGCGCTTGCGCTGCTGCCAGGTGGACGCGGCATTGCGCAGGGCGGTGCGGCTGTCGGCGTCCCGCCGGCCCGCGCGTACGACCGCGCGGGCGTGGTGGTCGAAGGCCACCCGCTCGGCCCGTACGTCGGCAGGGGAGGGCGAGATCCGCCGGCCCTTCTTCCGCACCACCATGCCGTCAATCCACTCCAGGGCCACGTCGCTGCCGTGGGTGCGGATCTCCTCCCAGTCGATGCCGCGCAGCACGACGAGTCCTCCATCCGTCTCCGCGACCGGGAGCGGGTGGAGATACCTCAGGAACGCCTCGTTGCACGTCGCGGTGTAGAACGCCTTGCGCTCCTGGCGCGTCTCGGACTTCCCGGTCTCGCGTACGTGCACCGGGCCCGGATCCTTCATGCTGACCGCGTAGCCGGTGCCGTACCTCTCGCGGAACAGCCGCTCGGTCTCGGCCAGCGCGGCCTGCTTGATCCTGTCGCGTTCGGCCTCGTCGTGACCCGTGTCGTCCATGGTCCCGGCCAGGGCGTGCGCGGCGTGGACCAGCTCGTGCGCGAGGACCATTTCGGGAGCCGTGGCCACGTCGTCGGAGAGCAGCAGCACCCGTGGGTGGAAGGAGACGACCGAGTACGCGCCCCGGCCGTTGTAGAGCGGCCCCTTGAGCCTGGAGTTCAGCGACCACTGGGCGGGGGCGCCGTCCGTGGCCTGCGCGATGATGACGTTGATCCCCGCGAGCTCCTGCTGCGCCGGTTTGTGATCGCTCTTCCGGGAGCCGCCGTGGCGGTACAGGATCCGCGTGCTGATGCCTGCGTCCTGGTCCTCCGGCCCGCCGTAGGTGCCGTCCGGGTCGGGCAGTGGATGGGCGTGGCCCAGGAACTCGACGAGGCGCTTGCCCGCTTCGGAGGACTCGATCCGCCGGAGCAGGAAGTCGATCTCCTTTATGTAGTCCTTGGCGTTCAGTTCGAGGTCGGGCTCGGGGTTGGAGTCGGCCTCGCGTACGTCGAGCACGTCCGGGTCCGTACATACGGCGATGCCGGGCCGTATCACGGTCAGGGGCAGCGACTCGCCGCCGAGCCAGGCGATCTCGATGCGGGACTCCTTGGCCGACCGGACCGGCCGTGGCGGTATCAGGCGGGTGAGGTCGAGCCCTGTGAGGCGACGCATGACGGGGGTGTTTCCTTTCGGGGGAGCCCGCGGGGCGGGGGAGCCGGCGGGCCGGGGAAGTTCGCGGGTCGGGGGAGTCCGAGGGTCGAGAGAGTCCGCGGGTCGGAGGAATCCGAGTGTCGAGGGAGTCCGCGGGGGATTTCAGTCCGTGATGACCAGGACGGCCCGTGCCTGCCGGGCGTCGGTGGTCAGGACCAGGGAGGCGGCGACGCCGGCCGCCGTCGGCGCGGTGTACCGCAGGGAGATCTTTTCGACGGCGGGCAGCAGGGTCGGCAGTCCCGCCGTCGGCGAGCCCGTCGCGGGCAGCAGGGGAGCGAGTGCCTCCCCGAGCGTGATGCCTTCCTGGGCGGCCCAGGTCGCGGTCCAGCTCGTCGCGTCCGGATCCTTGTCCGCCACGAGGTCCAGCTCCATCAGCGACGACTCAGGGCCGCTGAGGAGGAGGGAACCGGTGGCCTCGACTTCGGACGGGCCGTCCCCCGTGTTGATCCGCGTGGTGAGGTGGGCGCGGGCCCGCAGCCCGGCGGGCAGGGGGAACTCGGCGGATCCCGCCGCGGCGAACAGCCGTCCGGACGGCGTGGGGACGACCTCGAAGCACAAGTCCCGCAACGTCAGCTCCGCCAGGGAGGCGGGCAGGCCGCTGCCCAGGGTCTGCTCGGTCCAGGCGCTGATGTCGCGCAAGGCGATGCGGTCCGCCTCCACGGTCAGTCCCCAGCCCTGGGCGGTCCTGCCGGCCTTCACGCCGATCCGGGTTCCGCCCACGACGAGGGTGCCCGCCAGGGTGACCTCAAGTGTGCGGTCCCCGCCGCCGGACACCAGCACCGTCTGGTCCTCGATCCGTACGCCCGCGACCTCCAGGGGGCTCAGGAGTTCTGCCGCGACGACGTAGGCGCCTTCCCGGAGGTCGCACAGGAACGAGACCCGCCCCATGCCGTTCTTGGCGAGGTCGGGCGCGGCGTGTTCGAAGAGTGCGCTGCCGTCGGCGAGTTCGCCGTGCGCCGTCAAGGCGGGCAGCTCGACCGTGACGGCGCTTTCCAGGCCGCCCACGGACAGATGTCCGCTCAGCTCGACCGACAGCCCTCCCCAGCCGTCCTGCCGGGCGGCGGAGTCCAGAGCGATCCGCGCCCGTACCCGGCTGAGCGTCGCGCCCGCCGGCAGCGGCCATTCGTGCGCGAGGTCGACCTCCAGCGCTCCGGTCACCCGCCCGTCCCCAGGGGCGTACGAGACGGTGACCTCGCGGAGCGCGGGCAGCGCCGAGGCGAGGAGCTCCTGCCACTCCGCGGGGAAGTGCTCGGTGACGGCGTCCGCGCCCGTGCAGCCCGGCAGGTCCGCCATGTGCCGCAAGGAGGGCAGGGAGAGCCCGTCGGGGAAGCGGGCGGACACCGTGAAGGTGCCTTCGTGCACGGAGGCGAGGAACAGCACCGGCTCGTCGAGGCCGGGCAGCTCCCAGCGGGCTCCCGCGACGACGGGCGTCCGCTCCTGCTCCGCCGCCTCCTTGTCCGTACGGGGTGTGGCGTCGAGGACGACGACGGGCGACTGCGCGCCCAGGGCCTGAAGCGGGCTCAGGTCGTACGCGGGGAAGGGCTCGGGAAGCCGCCACTTCGGGGCGTCCACGACCAGTACGCATCCCACGACCGTCCGGCCCGACGTGTCGGTCAGGAACTCCGCCACGGCCGGGCAGGGCTCCGGTCCGAGGGCGGGCACGGCGCAGTGCCCTCGCAGCGTCATGCTCTCCGCGGTGAATTCCGCGTCCGAGAAGTTCAGCCCGGGGGAGCCGAGATACGCGGAGAACGCGTCACGGACCGCGGAGTCGGCGAACTCCTCGGCCTTGAGCAGCAGACTTCCGTTCCGTGCCCTCTCGGCTATTTGTTCAACGGACAGTGGCATTGCTGAATTCCGTCCTCGATGTTTTGTCGTCACTTACGGAGCAAGGCTTTGCAATGGGGGAGTCAGGGTGCGCGCGCTGCGCCGTGCCCGGCCGCCCGGTTCACGCGGGGCAGTTCACGTGGGGAACACGTGGTTTCCCCACGCGATGGTGACCCTCGCGGCGTCGGTGTTGTTCACGTCGGCGGAGATGAGCGTGGCCCTGGCGGCGTCGAAGTAGCTGTCGCCGCCGGTACCGCCTCGGCCGCCTTGGCCGCCGGCGCCTCCACCGCCACCGCCGCCGGCACCGCCGCCGGAGAACAGGCCCAGAGCCCCACCGCCCCAGCCTCCGCCACCGCCTCCGCCACCACCGAAACCGGCTTGCCCCGCGGCTCCGTCGGCTGTCCGGGACTGCGTGCTCCCGTTAGCGCCTCCCCGGCCGCCCTCGCCACCGGAGCCACCGTCACCCCCCGAGGCGCCGGCACCGCCGGCGTTCATTCCGGACGATCCTCCGCGTCCTCCGGTACCACCTTGCCGGCCGCTTCCTTTGCTTCCGTCGCCGGTGTCGTTGCCCGCGCCGGTACCACCTTCGCCCGCGCTGGAGGTCGTTCCCGCGTCTCCGCCGCCTCCACCGGAACCGGCGTTGTACAGGCCCCACTTCCAGCCGTTGCCGCCGCGTTCGCCGCCGCTGCCGCTCTCTCCCACCGACCCCTGGCCACCCGGCCGGCCGTGGGCGACAGGACCGCTGACGGAGGTGATGTGTCCGGCGTCCCCACCGGCGCCACCACCGCCCCCCTTCCCTCCGGAGCCGCCGGAGCCGCCGTACGCGATGCCGCTGGTCGAGCCCTGGGCACCGTTGACACCGGTGTTCCCGCTGCCGCCCTGGCTGCCCGTCGCGCCCGCGTCTCCGCCGCTGCCCGCTCCCGCGATCAGCGTGTCGCCGTGGAAGACCTGCGCCGAGGCCGCTCTTGCGCCGTCGCGGGCGACGCGGACGCCGATGACGTCCCCGGGAGTGACGTAGAGCAGGGCTCGGATGTCGGCGCCCTTGCCCCCGCTCGCTCCGTCGGCATCGTTGCCCCCGGCGCCGCGGAGGTGCAGCGAGAGGATGGTGACGTGGTCCGGGACGGTGAACGTCTGTTTGTTGTCCGTGCCCACGTAGAAGAAGTCCTGGCTGTGGCCCGCCGGGTTGAGGATCCTCAGCCGGCCGTCGGCCGTGATGTTGCCGGAGGCCTTGAGGCGTCCGCCGATGGTGACTTTGCCGCTCATGCCAGCTTCCCCCGCAACGGCGTGCCCTTGGGGTCGAGGAACTGCGCGTCGGTCGTGATGTCGCCGGTCGCCTGGACGGCGCCGGTGACGTTCATGTCCTCGCCGATGGTGAGGTTGCCCGTCATGGTGACGTCCGCCTCGACGGAGAGGTTTTTCTTCGCGACCACGGCGTCGTGCACGGTGAGCGTGCCTGCTTGCCCGTGCAGGTCTCCGACCGTCAGCTGCGGGAGGACGGGCTCTTCGACGGCGACGGCCGTCGAGAGGTGGTGGGTGATCGTCTCACCGGAGCGCTTCAGCGTCACCCGGACCTGGAAGTGGGTGTCGCGGGTGAGGCCGGTGACGGGGAACTGCCACTTGTCCTGGCCGCTGAGCGGCCCCGCGTGCCGGCCGTCGAAGTAGATGTCGCAGTCGGCGTCGGACGGCGCGGTCCAGGTGAGGACGGCCTTCTGGCCCGGCGCGAGCAGAGTGACGGGGGTGGAGCCGGGGTTGCCGTTGGCGTCGGCCTCACGGACGACGAGGTCGCCGACCACGTCGGCCGTGAGGGCCTCGGCCGGCGGGTACTTGGCGAGCGGGACGGTGACCTGGTGGGTCTCCCAGGTCTCGCCGTTGTCGACGCTGACGGTCTCCCGGATGCGCAGCAGGGCCGTGCCCGCGAGGGCGTTGGCCTTGAAGTCCTTCAGGCGCAGGAGGAGCCCGTGGGTGGTGAGGGAGACGGACTCGCCGCTGACGGGGCGGACGGTGAGCGGCGTGCCGCCGGCGGTGAAGGCCGCCAGGTCGTCCTGGGGCAGGGTGAGGAGGACCCCGCTCTCGATCTCGTCGACGGTCCACTGGTCGGCCGGTTCGACGGTGGGGGCGACGCGGTGGCCCGCGGGCACGAGGTCCTGGGCGAGGTCGCCGGTGGGAAGCACGAGGAGGATCTGCTTGCACAGGACGGCCTCGGTGCCCGAGTTGGACACGACGACGTCGATGTGGGCCGGCCGGCCGGTGGCCAAGGGAGCCGGGAGGGTGGCCAGGCTGTAGGTCAGGCGGCTGGTGCCGCCGAGGTGGGTGCTCATGGTGGCGTTTCCTTGGGTGCTTGCGGGAGTTACTCGGATGCGGTGTCGGCGTCGTCGATCTCGGCGTCGGCCTGCGGGAGCGGGCTGCGGGAGGTGAGCAGGCCGGAGCGGAGTACGGGGGCCCGGTCGTCCCAGCGCGGGGTGGTGCTCGCGGCCGAGGTGGGGAAGCGGGCCCAGGTGCCGTCGGCGGCACGCTCCGCCCAGGTCCACGTCTGGTCGTCGACGGTGCGCACCGGCAGGGCGACGGCGCCCTCCTGAAGGGCGGCTGCCGGGGTGAGCAGCGGCCCGGTGCGCAGGACGGTGCGCATGCGGTTCAGCGGTCCGTCGGTGAAACGGTGGGGGATCTCCAGTGCCGTGGTGGGCAGCAGGTTCGTGGTGGCGTGCACGGGGGCGTGCGGGTCGACGAGCAAGGTCAGGTGCCGGGCGGCTCCGGCCGTGACGCGCAGGTGGGTTCCGTCACCGATGGCGGCGATGCGCGGGTGCGCGTCGGCCGGTGCGACCACGGTGCGCAGCACTCCGGGGTCGGTGTCGGCGAAGTAGCCCACCAGCCCGTCGCCGATGCGCCGTTGCTCGCCCAGGCGCACCGGCCAGGAGTAGCCGGTGAACTCCGGGCCCGGCGGTTCGTGGTCGAAGATGTGCTGCCAGCCCGGGTCGGTGGGCGGCGGTCCGTCCAGGTCCAGGTGGAGGCGGCAGCGGACGAGGGCCAGCGGGCGCCCGGCGAGCGCGGCCGAGGCGGCGCCCGCGGTGGGCACGATGTCCACCAGCGAGGTCTCCAGGAGATCCATGGCGGCGGGCAGCGGGCTGCTGTCCGTGCCGGTGCCCTGGAGCCAGGTGACGAGCGTGTGCAGGTGGGGGAAGGCGGTGCGCAGGGCGTCGAGGCCGGCGGGGACGCCACCGGGCAGCGGCGTCCACACCGCTTCCCGGGCCGGCCGGCCGATCCGGTACGCCCAGCGCAGCAGGCCGAGGGCGGTGCCGTCGGGTGCGTACACCGTGAGCGAGCCGTCGACCAGGTTGGGGACGATCCAGCCGGCGAGCGGATTGCCGTCGTCCAGGTGGGTGGCCGGGTCCGTGCCACGGGCGGCGTCCATGAGGTCCAGCCCCAGACGCGCGGCCTGCGGCAGGCGCGGCGGCAGCTGGATGACGTGCTCGGGAGCCGCCCCCAGAGCCTCGGGGACGCGCTGCGGGCGCAGCGCGTCGGCCACCACCGGGTGCCGGAGGCCGCTCGCCCCGCCGGTGCCCGCCGGGGTGATGACGTCCAGAGAGCGCCCGAAGGAGTCCACCAGGGTCAGCCTGAGGAAGCGGAACTGACCTGCGCGCAGCTGCTGGAAGCCGGAGTCCGGCCAGCCTTCGAAGGGCACTGGCAGGGGGCCCGGGTCGGGGCTGGTGCGGTAGGCGTCACCGATCAGCTCCACCAGCTCCGGCGGCGCGCCCAGCGGCGGGACGCCCTGGCCGGGGTCCTGGCCGATGAGCATGTCGCGCAGCCCCGCCAGAGAGCTGGACAGCACGTCCCCACGAGCCACCCGGTCGGCCAGCGCGTCGCAGTGGGGGGAGAGTTCGGGGTCCTCGGGCGCGTACTGCCGGAGCTGGTCGGCCAGGCTCCGCGGCAGGTGGTCACTGAGCAGCGTCCGGCCGGTGTAGGTGCGCGCGGCCTCGGGGAGGGGCTGCGGGCAGGTGTAGTGGTCGCCGTCGAACTCCCACTGGTCGTGCGGGAGAGGGTGGTATTCGACCTCCCAGAGCAGGTGGAGGGGGTGCCACGGCTGTTCCCAGGGATCGTTGCCGAAGGCCGGGGCGGTGCCGGTGCGCGGAGTCGCTGCTCCTGTGTCCGCCGGGCTGCCCGCCGGGCGCGCGGCGGCGCCGCTCGGGTCGAGCAGGAACGCTTCGCGCAGCAGGGCGCGGGCGGAGTCCGGCATGGCGGAGTGCTCGCCGGCGCCGAGGTCGAGCGTGTTGCACGCGAGGTCCGGCCGCTCGGCGGTGAACACCGCGTCGGTACCGGGGAGTTGTACGGAGGTCACGATCCGGTCGCCGAATCGGCAGCGCAGCGTCGCGTCGTCCGAGACGGGCAGGGTGCCGGCGCCCTGGAGAACGACGGCCGGGTCCAGGGCTCGGTGGAAGGGGGCCGGGGCCACACGCTTGAGGCCCCAGCCGGCGGGCAGGCCGTGTGCCCGGGCGTACTGGCGGACCGATTCCGTCAGTTGCGCGGGCGTGTCTCCGCCGGGGAGGGCGGACCGGAGGCGCTCGGCCGCTTCCCGGCCGGCGCGTACGCGCGCTGCGAGGCTGCCCTCGCGCCCGGGGTCGAGCTCTTGCGTCAGCTGCTGGTGGTGGTAGCCGCGCGGCAGTACGGGCAGGCCCTGGAGGCGCCACATGCCGTACAGCCTCCGGCGCAGCCCGGCCAGTTCGCGCTCCGCCCGGTCGTAGGCGTGCTGCGCGGCGTTCAGGGCGGCCTCGACGGACCGGGCCCGGCGCTCGTCCTCGGGGGAGGCGGCCTCTTCCGCGGTGCCGGGCGGCACCGCGTGCCAGGCGTACGAGGCCGTGCCCTCGCCGAAGCCGGCGGCGAGCAGGATGTCGGTGAGGCGGTGCGCGTTGTCCGGGTCGTCCGCCCGGGTGAGGGTGTTGGACTGGAGCTGGTCGAACAGCGCGGGCGCGAGGGTGAGGGACGGGTCGGTGGCCGCCTTGTCGGCGGTCAGGGCGGTGAACGCGGAACGGGCACTGTCGGCGACGGCCACGGTCGGGTCGGGCCGCTGCTCGCCGGAGGGGTCGTAGTGGGGCAGCACGCTGTGGACGCGGCCGGTGTAGACGGTGCGGGTGCCCGGGGGCGGGGTGCCGTCCGCCTGCCAGCCCAGGGTGGCTTCCAGGGCCTCGCGCGCCCGCGGGTCGGCGAGCGGGTCGTCGGAGGCCGACGCGTGCCAGCCGACGACCTGGTAGCCCAGGCGATCGAACCGGTGAGGCAGGTACGCCAGGGGGTCGTGGAAGGAGAAGACGTTCTGGCAGTGCGGCTGGAACGCGGCGAAGGACAGGGTTCCCGGGCCGGTCGCGGTCAGGAAGGTGGGCCGGTCCGCCGCGGATTCCGTCCACTGCGCGGCCTCGGTGCTGCGTCCGATCCGGGTCGGCGTGACGTGACCCCCGCCGGGGCGCAGATAGGGCACGCTGCCCGTGCGCTTGTCGAGGAAGTCGCTCTCGACGACCCATGCGGCGGTGGCGTAGTCGCCCGCAGCCGTGTAGGCGTGCCGGACGACCAGCCAGCGGTTCGGCGCGGGCGGGAGCGTGACCTCGCCGCCGGGCGTGGTCGCCCGGCGCAGCGCTGCCGGGAGCTCCCAGTGCAGGTACACGCCGTCGTGGCCCGCCTCCTGGGAGAACTCGGTGTCCGTACTCGCATAGGGCGACGGCTCCGGGGAGCGGTGGACCCCGAGCAGGTGGTAATTAGGCAGCCACCGGAGGAAGGAATCCTTCCTGCGCACCTGGTCGTTGACGACCAGGGCCCGGAGCCTTACGGGGACCAGGAGGTCGGTGTTCATCGGGTGGTTCCTTTGGTTCCTTCGAAGGAGAGGGTCAGCTGCTCGGGCGCGCGCACCAGCTGCACGGCGAACTCGGCGGGGGAGAGCGGGGATCCGGGCTTGACGTCCTCGGCGAGGCGGGCCGCCAGCCTGCCGACGTTCAGCACCCGTGCCCCGGCGGGGGTGGTGACGGTCAGGGCCGGGTCGGCGCCGACGGGCACCGAGCGCCCCAGCGGCCGGCCGACCTCGCCGGGGGCCAGGCTGCGCAGCGCCACGTTCCCCTCCTCGTCGACACCGAAGTGCAGCCCCTGGGGCGGTTCGCTGATCGTCAGGCGGTCGGGCATCCGGTCGAAGAGCATCAGCAGGACGTCGGCGCCCAGGGCCTCGCTGCGGATCACCTCGACCGGGGCGTTCCCGGACGCGGCGCCGGCCTCGAAGCGCAGCGTCGGCCAGCCCGGGACGAGGGCCGAGCGCAGCAGCAGACCGGCGGTGGGCACGGGCCCCTGGCCGTCGAGCAGGTCGTCCAGTTCGGCGTCGGTCGTGGCGTCGGCGCCGGGGTGCCGGTCCAGGCTGCGCGCGCCGTCGAGCAGGGCGTGGAGCCAGCCGCGGTCGACGTGGAACAGACGCAGGCTCTCGGGCGGGAGCATCCGCTGGTCCGGGACGAGGTAGTCGAACGGCACTCCGCTGAGCGTGCGCAGCGTGGCCAGCCATGCCGCTGCTTCCCGCGCGTCCGGGGACGGGGAGGGAGACGGTGACAGTGACGGCGGCTGCTGCTGCGGCTCCGGCTGCGGGGCGGAGGAGCGCGGCGGTGCGTCGAGACGGTACGTGGTGGGGGTGGCGCGTACGGCTTGGGGGTGCGGCTCGGGCTCGTCGGGAGTGGCGCTTACGGTCCGGGGCTGCGGCTCGGAGTCGTCGGGGGTGGCGAAGGACGCGGCCAGTGCGTCGAGGGCGTCGCCGCGCAGCAGCTCCTCGAACTGCTCGCGCGGCGTCGGGGCGGCCGCGGGGGCGGCTGCGCGGGGGGCCGGTCCGGCGGACAGGGAGCTGTGGAAGAGCTGCCGGCGGTACGTCGCGTACTGGCGGTCGGTCGCCCGGCGCAGCCGGCCCTGGTGGCGCAGGCGGACCAGGGTCGTGGCGAAGCCGGGGTCGGCCAGGGCCAGGGCGCGGCCGACGTTCCAGGCGCAGGCGTAGCCGGTGGCGAAGGTGCCGGTGTGCGGCTCGTGGAGCAACAGCCCGTCGGCGTCGGGGAAGTGGCCGTCCGCCGGCCGGGGCAGCTCGGGTGCGACGCGGGGGAGGAACGGGCCGCTGTACCACGCGAGGGCGCGCTCGCCGGAGTCGGTGATGTGGGTCATCGGGACCATGCCCTGCTCCAGCAGGGTGCCCAGCTCGTCCGGCAGCCCCGCGCCCGCGGCGGGGGCCGGGCGCAGCGGGGCGGCGCTGTGTTCGCCGTTCCCCGGGGCGAAGCGCCCGGCCAGCCGGCCGAAGCCGTCGCCGGATGCGGCGCAGGAGGTGAACGTCCAGCTGTGCAGGGACACCAGGCGCACGGGCTTGCCGCCGGCCTGCGGCCCCGGCGGCGTGTGGCCCTCCAGCGAGACCAGGTGGGCCACGTACCGGCCCCGGTCCGCGTCGGGAAAGCGGGCCGTGGTGATGACCGCGCGTGCGTCCCGGCCCGGCCGGCTGCTCTGGCCGTCGGCGGGCGCGGCGTCCTCGCCGCCCGAGCGGACGTGGGCGAGGAAGGCGAGATCGGACGGCTCCGGGAGCAGCTGTGCCAGCAGTGCCTGCGGAACGTCGACGACCCGGCAGGGAGTGTCGAGCAGGGTGGGGTCGACGGCGTCCCGGTCCAGGGCGGGCCCGGAGACCGCGGCGTCGCCGTCGAGGAGCGCGCGGACGGTCACCGAGGCGGTGGCGCCGAGGGCGTTGGGGTCGCCGGGCAGCTCGCCCTCGCCGAAGAGCAGCAGCGCCGTCCAGGGGGCCCGGGCGGGGTTCCGGATGCTGCCGGTGAAGGGCTCGCGCTCCCACGGCAGGGACGCGGGGTTGAGCGTGATGTGCGGGAGCAGGCCGTGGAAGGGGCCCTGGCTGTGCGCGGCCGGGTACACGGCGTGCACCCAGGAGGGGTCGAGGCGGAACTGCGAGGCCCGTACGCCGACGATCTGTGCCACCGGGTCGAGGCGGGCGCCCGGCAGGTGTTCGGCGGGGAGCTGCTGGTCGACGGTGATCCGGTAGCGGCCGGCCTCGATGCCGGGCAGCAGGTGGTCGTGGAAGGTGACGGAAGTGACGGAGGTGGCGGGAGTGTCGTCCGCTGGTGCGGACTGCTCGGTCGGGTGCGTGGTCATGAGGTCCTCACGAGTGGGCGAGTCGCAGGGGCGGGGAGGAGAAGGCCGCTTCGCGGGCGTAGCGGTCGAGCGCCGCGCCGGCGTCGAGCGGATAGCCGGCGGCGGACAGGGCGGCGAGTGCGGCCCGCCGTGCCGCGGTCTGCTCGGGCGCGTCGACCCGCAGCGCGCCGGTGCCGTCGGCCTCCTCCCGCTCCCCGCGGACCCCGGCGGGGGCCGCGTCCGGGTCGAGCGGCAGGATCCCTTCGGGCAGCGGGGCGTGGTCGAGGCGGCCGCTCCGGCTGGAAGCGGCGGCCCCGGGCAGGCGTGGGGCCGGTACGGCGATGCGCGCTCCGCTGACCAGTCCGCGGACGAAGGGGTCCGCGCCGAGTGCGTCGTCGGCCTTCCCGGCGCCCCACAGCGCGGCCGGCTGCGGCGTGCTGTGGACGCTGACGCTCCAGTCCTGCCAGTGGTCGGCGGGCAGCCGGCGCCAGAGGCCGTCCTCGGTCTGCTTCTCGACCGTGACCGAGAGCGTGACGTCGAGGCCGGTCTTGGCCATCGGACGGATGCTGACCTTGGCGGGGCTGTTCCCCGTCCCGTTCACCCCATCGGTGGGGCGGTTCCCCGTCTCGTCCACCCCGTTGACCGTCAGCGCGGAGGCGGGGAAGGCGGTGCCGACGGTGAAGGCGAAGCCGTCGGCGGAGGCGGTCCAGGTCTCCGGACCGCCCGACGGCGGCGCCTGCGCGGCGTGGTCGGGGTGGAGGCCGTCTACGGGGGCGAGCGTCAGCGGGTGCTGCGGCAGCAGCGTGCGGAACTCTTCCCAGCCGATGGGCGCGGGACCGGTCCTGGGCTCGCCGAAGTCGATCGGGATGGAGATGCCGAGCACCTTCACGTGTGCGGTGCCGCCGAACGGCGGGCCCCACACCGACAGCCGGGCACCCAGAGACGCCTCGCCGCTCCAGCCGAACAGCAGCCACACCTGGGCCGTGATCTCCGCCCACACGTCCACCTCGTAGTGGAACGGCGCCCACTCGACCAGGGCGTCGAACCCGACGTCGACCCGGGCCTTGGCCCACGAGCTGTCGTACCGCAGGTCCAGCCGGCCGCCGGCCATGACGGCCGAGGGGGTCAGCGCGAAGTAGCTGGTGCCCTTCAAGGTCACCGAGGAGCCGGAGGTCCAGTCGACGCCGACCGGGTCCGCCCGCGGGTAGTGGGCGGGCGGGGCGTAGCGCGGGTGGTAGCCGCCGATGGTGAAGACGAAGTCACCGGGGTGGTCGCTGTTCCCGAACCACAGGCGCAGCGCCGCCCCGCCGGTCAGGTGCACGGACCGGTCGAGCAGGAAGCTGTCCGGGGCGAGGCGGGCGTCGACGGCCAGCATGTCCGCGGAGCGCCGGTAGACCGCGGAGATGTCCAGCTCGCCACTGGCGTACGGCTCTCCCATCTTCTTCTCCGGGTCGGGGAACTGGGCCTTGGCCGAGCCCAGCAGCCCCACCACCAGGTCGTCCGGGCCGAACTCGGCGAACGCCAGGGCCTTGCAGTGGACGATCTCGAAGACGTCCGCGTTCAGGCCGAGGGCCAGCCAGGTGCTGCCCTCGTGTGGAGTGATCCAGGCGGGAGCGTCGTCGGTCCCCTCGGTCAGCTCCTTGAGCACGTCCAGCGGCTCGGGCGGCGTGTCCTGGCCCGCTCCGTCGATCCCGCGCAGCAGGGGGAACCCGGCGACCTGGTCGATGGCGGGCACGCGCAGGCTGCTGTTGTAGCCGAAGCCGGCCTTGACGCCGGTGACCCGGAAGGCCGGCGGGCCGCCGAACTTCGCCCCCAGCTCGGCGTACAGGAAGAGCGACCGCGTGCCGTTCTTGAGGCTCTCGTACGCGCCGATCGCCGTGAAGCTCGCACTGGGGGTCTTGATCAGGGCACTGCCCTCGATCAGCCGGTCATAGGGCGAGTCCTCGGTGACCGGCTTGTTCAGGAACGCGCCGGATATCTCCAGCGGCGGCTTACGGAAGGACAGGCTCAGCCCGTCGAGCCGGCCGGAGGGGGTGAAGTCCTTGCCGTCCAGGGGAATGCCCAGACCCAGCCCGTCCACGCCGAGCTCCAGGGGGCCGGCGTGCACTGCGGCGTCACAGAGGACCCAGATCTTCTCGTCCTGGTAGCTGGCGCCCAGGCGCCGCAGGAGCAGCGGGCCGAAGGAACGGTCGAGAGTGACCCATGCGGCGGCGGGAGTTGCGGGGTCGTCGGGTGCGGCTAGTGCTGCTGGGTCGGTGGGTGCGGCTGGTGCCGCCCATGGCCCGGCGGCCGGCGCAGAGTTGAGCAGTTTCGGGTTGGGGGCTCCGTTCTCGCGGCCCTCGGTGGGCTTCGCGCCGGCGAGGCGGAGCATCAGGGGGGTGCGCTGCTCCCCTCCCCACTCGTAGTCCAGGGCCACCAGGGCGCGCCCGCGGGTCTCCTCGGGAAACCTGGGGTGGGTGCCGTCCAGGCGGGAGATCTGTTCGTTGAGCGCCTTCACCTGCTCGGCGGTGAGGGCGTCGGAGGCGACGACGGCTTTCACGCCGGTGATGCCGAGGTCGTGTTCGGGGGAGATGCGGTCGCCGACCAGGGGGAGGTCGCTGAGTTTGGCGGCGAGTCGCGCATCGACGAGTAGGGCGAACAAGAGGCACCTTCCGGGCCGGGAACGGGAAATCGAAGGGGAGGAGAAAAGGATTACGTCTCGGAGCAAGGGCTGTTCGGCATCAGGCCGGCGTCCTCGGTGAGTTCGGTCCTGGCGAGCCGGGTCCGCCTCATCGGCTCCGCGCCCTCTCCACAAGTGCCGCAACGCACAGAGGCACTGGCGATTCCCCTTCTCGCTATATCTTCCGTCGGTCACAGTGCCCCGCCCGGCGGGCGAAGGCCGCGGGCGTCATGGTCGAGCGATGCGAGCCGACAGTCGAGCGGTGAACGCTCAATCATGTTCAAGGATCAACCGAATCGGTTTGTTCAATACTTGACCGAATTACCGGCGATCGACTACGCGCAAAGCAGGCGATGATGCAACGTCATAAATCTATGCGCACACCTGATCCGCAAGCCAATTGCCGGTGTGTGGTGTGCTTCACATGTGCCCGTCGGTCCCGTTCCGGGATGGCCCTGCGACGGCTCGCGCGGCTGTCGCCGCGGTGTCATCGAAATTTTCACGAAGGGATTTCTGGGCTATCGTCAATACGGCCCGCCCGGCAGGGGCCGGGCCGCCGGCGCGTCTGCGGGTCTCCTGGGAACCCGCTAGGAATCCGCGCATGCAGGCGAGTTGGCGCCTCCTTCGGTGTCTGCTGTTTCCGTCGGCGACTTCGCCGCGGCAACCGGAGGTTCGGGGGCACCTGGTGAGTGCCATCGCCGCCTCCCGAATGCGGGGCAGGTCCGACAGGACGGCCAGGGCCTGACCGTGACCCGACTGCGCGTCACCCTGTCACGCGGGGGCTGGTCGCTCGGTCGCGGCCGCAGGCCGAGGGCGTGTGTCCGGCGGTGGTGTTTTTTCACGGGGTGGCTGGATTGTCGGCGACCTGGACACCCACGACAACGTATGCCGCCGGCTGTGCCGCGACCTGGAGGCGGTGGTGGTCAGCGTCGGCTACCGGCTCGCCCCCGAGCATCCCTTCCCGGCCGGGTACGACGACTGCCTGGCCGTCGCCCGCCATGTCGCGGCTCATCGCGCCCGGTTCGGCGGGGGCCCGCTCGCGCTGGCCGGGGACAGCGCGAGCGCTGACTTCGCCGCGGCGGTGGCACTGGCCCTGCGCGACGACGGCACCCCGGTCGCGGCCCAGCTCCTCGCCTGCCCTGCCACCGACCTTCAGTGGCCGCACCGCGTATCCCTCGATGGTGGAGAACGCCACCGGGCACCTGCTGACCGCAGCCGAGTGTGAGAACGACATCCAGCCGTACACCGGCGGCGACCCCGCCGGGCTCATCCACGGTTTCCTCAACTACGACACCCTCGTCCCCGCAGCCGACGCCGCCGTCACCCGGATGTACAACGACTTCCACGAGCTCGTCCACGGCGCAGCAACGCTGGGGCAATGAGTTGATCCTCGACGGCCGGCCTGCTCCAAACGAGTGAACGCAGTCACTCACACGAGGGTAGCCAGTCAATGAGCGTGGACCGAGAGCGGCGCGGGTGAGACAACGGCATTGCAGGCCGTCCAGGAGACGAGTTCACCTCACTCCCGGCCAAAAGGAGTCGACATGCGTCGTATCGCTATCGTTGTTTTCGCGACTCTTCTCGGTATCTCCCTGACGGGACTTGCGGGGCCGGCTGTGACCGCAGCCGAAGCCGCACCCACAACCGTCACGGCTAACCAATGCATGTTGGGGGGCGGAGACGTTGTCGTAGTCTCACCCACCCTGAAAATCTGTTCCGGTGGTATTTTCAACGGCCAGATCGTTAAGGGCTAATAGTTGTGTCGTGGATAATGCGGCGCGCTATCCCATGTCTTCAGTCTCGATTCGAAGCCCACTGAACCTGTCCGTCAGCCTCGGCAGATGCAGAAGGGGTGACCGGCCGGATCAGTGAGAACCCGCGCTGCGGCGGCATCATGAGGCTGGTGATCGGGCTTGCCCGCGCCCAGCTCCAGCAGCCGGGCCTCGGCTTCGTCCAGATCTACGACGTCGAAGCAGAGGTGCATCTGCTGGGGAACGGTCTGGTCAGGCCAGCGCGGCGCCCGGTAGCCGTCGACCCGTTGAAAGCCGATGAAGAGCCCGTCCGCACGGCTGAGACCCGCGAAGTCGGCGTCTGACTTCGGATGAGGTTCGAAGCCTGCGGCTTGCTGATAGAACGCCGCCAAAGCCGGCGGATCAGGGCAGTCGAGCGTAATCGCAACCAGCTTCATCTGTAGGGACATGGCACCTCCGGCCGGCCAGTGGACGTTCGTATCGAACACCCTGATGAACACCCTAGAGACAACTGCCTATGACTGAATGGGAAACCGGTAAGGAGAACGGCCCTGTCAGCGCGGCTCGTTGGCCCTGGCGGGGTCGCTGTGGCGCCGGTCGGCCAGGGCGGTGATTCCTGCTGCGGCGGCGGTGACGAGGTCGGTGACCATCGCGTCGTCGACGGGCAGTTTGATGATGTACAGGGCGGATGCCAGGGAGCCGAGCAGCAGTAGGTGGGCCATGGCGGGGTCGACGGTCCCGGCCAGCTCGCCGCGGGCCACGGCCTGTTCGATGATTTCGGCGAAGGCGGCCTGTTCGGCGGCCAGGAAGGTGTCCTGGAACCGGGTTTCCAGTTCGGGATTGACGGCAATTTCGCTGATCAGGGCGGGCGCCAGCTGTCGGGCCGCCGGGGCGGCCATGCGGATGTGAAACGCGCGGACCAGCGACAGCAGGTCCCCGTGCAAGGAGCCGGTGCCGGCCAGGGGAGGCGGCTGCTGGTCGTACATGGTGGCAGCGAACGCCAGCTCGGCCTTGGAAGCATAGCGGCGGTAGATCGCCGCCTTGCCCACCCCGGCGCGCGCCGCGATCTGATCGACGGTCAGAGCCGGGTAGCCGACTTCGTCGATCAACTCACGCGTTGTCCGAAGGATCTTGTCATCAACGCGACTGTCTCTGGGGCGTCCACCCCGTTGCCTTCTCGCCGTCATGCCTGCACTATACGGAACGAGAGTATCGAAACCGTAGTACCGGAACTATGGTTTGAAGATCTCGTGCTCCTGTTCCGCAGAGACAACCGCGGCGAAGCCGCACTGCGCGGGCTTCGCGACGAGAACGGAGAACTCGAATGATCAAGTGGGCCGGCTGGATCATCACGTTTTTCGGAACCGCACACACGCTCCTCGCCCTGACGGCGGAGAGGGCCGCGCGCCACGCCGGAACATGGTTCAGCGGCGGACTCTGGAGCGAGGACCTTGCCGACATGAGTCCGGCGGGCAGCGCGTACTGGCTGAGCCTGGAAAGCTTCGGCATACCGCTCGCTCTGGTCGGCCTGACGGTGCTGTGGCTGGACCGCCGAGGCATCACCCCGCCGGCATTCATCGTCTGGACGCTGGCGGGCTGGACCGTCGTCGACGCTGTGGTCCTCCCGTTCACGCCCTGGCCGCTCATCGGGCTCGCCTGCGCCCTGCTGCTGATCGGAGCCCGCCGCGCCCGCAGCGCCCGCCAGGACAGCCCCGCGCCCAAGGCCGGGCTTCCACGAGCGTGAACATAGGACGCGCCAATGACGGTGGCATGTCGGTGTGAGGCTCCAGCAAGTTCGTCGCTACGAGCCGTCCAGGCCCCAGAACCGGGCCGTGTAGTAGCTGGAGCAGAGGGAGTTGAGGTAGTAGGTACCGCTGGTGCCGCACTGATCGGAGCCGTTGCCGGGGTTGACCGCAAGTCCGTGGCCCATGCCGGTGACGGTGTACACCTGCACGGCAGGCCTTCCGGCGGTGTCGTTGTAGGTGTCCAGGATGGTGTTGCCGGGGAGGGGCCGGGTGCTGGAGGGCGTCTGGCTGATTCCCTGGACGTTGGTCCACTGGTCACGCAGTTCGGTGGCGTTGGCGGGCGCGACGGTGGTGTCGGCGGTGCCCTGCCAGATCGCCAGGCGTGGCCAGGACGTGGTGCCGCCGGGGGCCGAGGCCCGTACCAGGTCGCCCCATTGCGCGGGCGTCTTGTTCGGCGGGCTGAACATGCAGGTGTAGGCGGCGATGACGGAGTCGGCGCAGTGGGCGGGGATGCCGGAGTCGATGGCACCGCCGGCGAACACGTCGGGGTAGGCGGCGAGCATGTCCGCGGTCATCGCACCGCCGGCGGACAGCCCGGTGATGTAGACGCGGCGGGTGTCGCTGCCGTACTGGGCGACGGCCTTGTCGACCATCTGCTTGATGGACAGTGACTCGCCCTGGCCGCGCGCGGCGTCGCCGGGCTGGAACCAGTTGAAGCAGGAGTTGACGTTGTTGGCACTGCTGGTCTGGGGGAAGACCAGGGCGAAGCCGTACTGGTCGGCGTACTTGGGCCAGCCCGAGTGGCTGTAGTAGTCGTTCGCGCTCTGGGTGCAGCCGTGCAGGGCGATGACGAGAGGGGCGTTGGCGGGCAGGCCTTGGGGAGCGTACGTGTACATGGACAGGTTGCCGGGGTTGGACCCGAAGCGCGTGACCTGGGTGAGACCGCTGCCGGCGGACGCGGGCGGTGCGGCGCTGAGCAGGCCCGCGGCGAGCGCGAGGACCGCGATCGCGGTGGACATCCAGCGGCGGCTGCCTCGTGCCGGGCTGTGGGTGATGGGCTGCTGTGCCATGGACTACTCCTTGGCCTGGTGACATCGCCTCGGGGGCCGGTGCTGGTGCTGGTGCCGATGTGACGAGCAGCATGCGGCGGTCATTCCGGTTCGGATATGTGCGGGGCATCCAGGCTTCGTTCCGGTGTTGTGTGACGGCTCGCTAGGCGGCTCGCCATGACGTCCTCCATGGCCGACGACTTCCGGACCGGCTCCAGCCGATCGTCCTGTGCCATCACGCTGCCGGCCTACGACGGCCTACGACGGCCTACGACGGCCTACGACGGCCTACGACGGCCTACGACGGCCTACGACGGGCCTCGGGGCATCTACCGCAACCGCCGCGATTGCGCCAGACTGCGCCCCGTCCACCGGTCTCACCGACACGAGAGGGAGCAACGCCATGGCAGGCAGGCACTCCGGCGGGAACGCGCAGCAGGAGGACTGGGACCCGGACAAGCACGGCGGCAGCGGCAGCGGTGAGCCGACGTCCGACGGCAGCACTCCGCAAGGCAGCGGCGACCACCGTAAGGACGACGACAAGTGACACCACGGTTCGCCGCGCTCCGGGCCGCGTGCACGGACGATCTCGCGGCGAAGGGCTACTTCGACCGTGCGCCGTGGGTACGCGACGCGGTCTTGACGGTCGAGCGAGAACGGTTCGTCCCGCGCGACGTCTGGGTGTGGACCAAGGACGGCTACCGCGCCCTCTCCTGCGGCAAGGAGCCGGAGGAGTGGGCGAAGGCCGTCTATGACCCCGTCAAGGCGGTCGTCACCCAGATCAACGACGGAAAGGACACCCCCTCCACCGCGGAGGGGGCGGAGGGGTTCGTGTGCGGCTCCGCGACGTCGTCCGTGTCCGCGCTGGACATCGTCTGCATCAAGCTCGGGCACCTCGACCTCGGCCGCGGGCACAAGGTCCTCGAAATCGGCGCCGGCTCGGGCGTGAACACCGCGCTCCTGGAAGAACGCGCGGGACCGGGGAACGTCGTCACGATCGAGCTGGACGAGGCCCTGGCCGAGCTGGCCCGGCACAACCTGTTCGCTGCCGGGTACACGGCTCGGGTGGTGTGCGGCGACGGCGAGGAAGGTTACGCCGACGGCGCCCCGTACGACCGGCTGATCTGCACCGCGTCGGCCCGGTCCATCCCCCGGGCCTGGCGTGAGCAGGTGCGCCCCGGCGGGATCATCCTCACCCCGTACGGGACGCTCTTCTCCAACAGCGGGCTCCTGCGCTTGACCGTCGGCGCCGACGGCACGGCCGAGGGCCGGTTCGTGCACACTGCTGCGTACATGTGGCTGCGCGCGCACCGGACGCCCGGCGGCCGGCCCCCGAACGTCGGCGCCGAGCGGCTGTCGGCGTCGCCGGCGGACCCGGACAAGGTGCTGGACGGCGACTGGCACGCTGACTTCACCGTCGGGCATTTGGTTCCCGGCCTGATGATGCAGCGCATCGTCGGCGACGAACCGCGCATCCTGCTGTGGGACGGCGAGCAGTCGTTCGCGTCCGTGTGCTGCGACGGCTGGGACGAGAGCGACAGCGTCATGCAGCAGGGCCCGAGGTCCCTGTGGGAGGAGGTCGTGGCGGCCCGGGAATGGTGGGACGAGCAAGGTCGCCCGGAGATCACCCGGTACGGGCTGACCGTCACGGGGGACGGCGAGCATCACGTGTGGCTTGACGCTCCGGAGCACCGCCTGCCCCAGGGCGGGGCCTGAGGCATGCCGTTCACTACCAGGGCGTGCGCCCTGGTAGTTCGCTGGGTAGCCGCGCCTAAATGCGTACCCAAGCGCATTGCTTGACCAGTCTTTGACCCACCTTCATAAGGTAATGTGCTGGCAAAGGGATGGCTGTATCCGTCGAGCCCGGACCGGGCCGCGGCAGACCCGGCGGAGCAGCAAGGAGATCACAATGAGCGACCCGCTGTCGTGCCCGGAGTTCCTCCAGGACCCCTACCCCTTCTACGACGAACTCCGGGCGGCAGCGCCTGTGCAGCAGGTGACCGCCGGATCCGGCGGCAGGCCCGGCTACCTCGTCACCGGCTATGCCGAGGCGAAGACGGCCTTCACACACCCGGGACTGTCCAAGGACACCGCCCGGTTCTTCGCCGGCCGCTCCTCCGGCCGCAGCCTTCACCCCGCGGTCGCCCGCACCATGCTCGCCACCGACCCTCCCGAGCACACCCGCCTGCGCCGCCTGGTGACCAAAGCGTTCACCGCGGGCGCCGTGACCCGCCTGCGCCCATACGTCCAGCACACCGTCGACGGCCTCCTCGACGCCCTTCCCAAAAACGGTGAAGCCGACCTTGTCGCCGGCCTCGCCATCCCGCTGCCGGTCACGGTCATCTGCCAGCTGCTCGGCGTGCCCGAGGCCGACCGGGACCAGGTGCGCACCTGGTCGAACGACCTGTTCGCCGCCGGGCAGCCCCAACGGATCGACGCTGCCTCCCACGCAGTGGCCGGATACATGGCCGATCTCATCGAGGCCAAGCGTCGCGTCCGGGACGACAGCCTTCTGCACGACCTCATCACCGCCAGGGACGAAGGCGAACAGCTCACCGAGGACGAGCTCGTCTCCCTCGCCGTTCTCCTGCTCGTCGCCGGCCATGAAACCACCACGAACTTCATCGGTAACGCCGTGCTGGCTCTCCTCCAGCACTCCGCCCTCCTCGACCGCGTACGAAGCGATCCTGAAAAAATCGGCACCCTGCTGGATGAACTGCTGCGCTACGACTCGCCGGTCGGCATCGCCACCTTCCGGTACAGCACTCAAGCGATCACCCTCGGCGGGGCCGAAATCCCCGCCGGTGTACCCGTGCTCATCTCGCCCGGAGCAGCCAACCGAGACCCTGCCCGATACCCGGCGCCCAACCGTCCCGACGCCGATCGCGACGCCAGGGGCCATCTGGCATTCGGCTACGGAATCCACCGTTGTTTGGGCGCGCCGCTGGCTCTGGCCGAGACGGAGACCGCCCTCCGCACGCTCCTGACCCGGCACCCTGGACTTCGCCTCGCGGTAGCGCCCGAAGAGCTGCGGTGGCGTTGCACGCGGCTCATGCGGGGCCTGGAATCCCTGCCGGTGCTCACGCAATAGCTCGATCCCCTCACCCGATGCCCTCACTCGGCAGGCCCCGCCCTCCCCGGAGTCAGGAGCCCGCCGAGTCCAAGGGGCCGTGGGTGTGTTCCAGGGCCTCGGCGAGGATGCGCCAGATTTCTGCGGACAGGTCTACGTTGCACGCCCTGTGGGCTTCTTCGCCGAGTTCCTTGAGCTGTTGCAGGCCGTTCCTCAGCCGGCCCTCCGTGATCAGCAGCCGCGCGTCGAGAACTCCGAGGCGGATGCGGTCCCTGTAGGTCAGGAGCAGTTCGTCCTGGTGCAGTTCGTCCAGGAGGGCGCGGGCGTCGGTGAAGCGCTGGTCCTCGAAGGCGAGGTGGGCCTTGAGGGTCAGGAGTTCCTGGGCGAGCAGGGGAGTGCAGGCGAAGGCGAGCGCCGACTCCGCCTCCTTGAGGCGCTCGGCGGCGGTGCCGGTGCGAGGCGGCGCGCTCTGGAGGGACAGGGAAGCCGCTGCCAGTCGCAGGCGGATCCACAGCGTGAGGTCGGAGTAGCTGTCGAGCCCGTCGATGGCGCGCTCCAGGTACTCGCCGGCGGCCTGTTGATCGCCCTGCCGGAACCGTACCGTCGCGGCAGACCACAAGGCTTCGGCCTTGAGGGTTCCGTTGCGGTCTCCGATCAGCTCGATCAGCTCGTCGACGTGGGCGCGTGCGTCGGGGAGGCGGCCCTCTTCGGCCTCGGCGGAGACCAGCACCATCAGAGCGGCACCGGTGTCGGAGACCGAGAGGCGGGATTCCTTGGCGATGCGGACGGCACAGCTCGCGACGTTGATGGCCCGGTTCACCTCGCCGGTCGAGCGCAGGCAGCGGGCGAGCGACACCCAGGCCCGGCACCGCAGTTCGGGCAGGCCGAGTTCATCGGCGATCCGGCTCAGCTCTTCGAGGCAGACGAGCTCCCGGGTCTTGTCGCCGCGCTTGTTCCACCGGCGGGCGACCATCCAGAGCGCCTGCCAGCGCAGGAGCGGGTCGGTGCAGTCCGTGCGGTCCGTGCGGTCGAGGCAATCCAGGAGCGCGTCCATGGCCTCCTCGCACTCCGCGGAGGCGGCGATGCTCAGGGCCTGGGCGAGGGTCGTTCCGCTCGGGGGCATGTCGAAGGCGCTGAGGTCGACGTCCAACCGCTTCGCCAGGTAGGTGACGACGCGCTCGGTGGGCGGCCGCGCGCCTGATTCGAGGCGCGACAGATAGCCTGTGGAGATTCCGTCACCCACGAGTGCAGCCTGGGAAAGCCCACGCATGCGCCTCAGTTCCTTGAGACGTTGCCCGAATCGCGGCTGTTCTAGCATCCGAATCCCATTATTCAGGGTGTTCAACGGTGTTCCCCCGTGGCGGACGGGACGTCCCGTCGCCGTAACGGGGAGTCGATCCCCGCAGGGAAGTGTAGAAGTGATCATGGAAGGTTGGCAACTGCTTTGCCCGCCCTGTACTTGAGTTTCACCCCGGCCCATGCTCGATGCGGATCTTGACTTGTCAGTTCTTGGCAAGTCGTTGCCATGCTGAACTGGCCAACACTACGATCCAGTTCAGCAGCCGGCACCGCAGGGTTGTCTTCCCTTCCCTCTCCTTAGCGGCCCGGTTTTCTGTGCTCTCTTACTGGAGAAAACGTGAACAAGTCCGTCCGCAGACTGCTCATCGGTGTTCCCCTCCTTCTCGCCCTGTCATCCGCGGCCTTCACCGCGGCAGACATTGACTGGCCGGCCTCGGGCAACGGCACCACCCCACCGGCCCCCGCCGGCATCGTGGCGGCGGGTCCGTCCGCCCACGACATCGACTGGCCGACGCCTGGCGAACGGTAGAGGAGTCGCCTCCGCGTAAAGCGAGCAGTACGGGCATATCAACTACCGCAGAATGCAGAATCAAGCGAGATGGGGGAGATTGGCGTGATTCGATTCAGGATGTGTGCTCGTGTACGCGCCACGCCGGAGATGGCCGGGCGTGGCACCGTCTCCGACGGCAACGGCACGAGTAGTACCGGTTCCACCGCGGTGTTCGTGAGCTGACCGATGAACATCAAACATCTCTGCGCGTTCTTGGCGGTCGCCGAGGCCGGCAGCTTCACCGAAGCGGCCCGCCTCCTGGGACTCGCCCAGCCGACGGTCACCGCTCGGATCAAGGCCCTTGAGCAGACGCTCGAAACGTGCCTCCTCCACCGTACGGCCGAGGGAGCCCGGCTCACCCCCGCAGGCCGCCGGCTGCACCGTTACGCGCGCCGCATCGTACGGCTCAGCGAACTGGCCCTGGAGTCCGTATCGGGCCCCGCCGGTACCCCGCCCTCGCTGGTGATCGGTGCCGCCGAGTGCCTCACCACCTACCGGCTGATCCCGGTCATCGAGTACCTGCACCTCAGGCACCAGGCGCTCGAGGTGTCACTGCGGTCGCTGAGCGACGACGCGGTGTCGCTCGTGCGCGACGAGCAGGTCGACTGCGCGTTCTTCATCGGCTCCCGCACCACGGCGGAGGACGTCAACCACCTTGTGCTGCGCCCCGAACGCCTGACCCTGGTGGCTCACCCGTCGCACCCGCTGGTCGGCGCACCCGTACGGTCCACCGCGGACCTCGCCCCCCACACCGTGGCCTGCGCCCACCGGGGGAGCGGCTACCAGCACAGCTTCGAGACCGCGCTGGCCGAAGCGGGGGGATCGGGTGCCGGCATCCTCGCCCTCGGCTCGGTGGACGCGGTCAAGCGCAGCGTTGGTGAGGGCATCGGCATGGCGCTGTTGCCCACCGTCGCCGTCGCTGAGGAACTTCGGCTCGGGCAGCTGCGGTGCATCGACTGGCAGCCGCCGTTCGAGGTCTTCTCCCAGTGCGTGTGGCGCCGCGGCCTTGAGGACAACCCCCTGTTCCGCACGGTGCTCGACGCGGCGCAGCAGGTGATGGAAGAGCAGGAGGCGCCGTTAGACCGCGAGCTGGAGCCGGCCTGCTGAGTACGCGAGACCTGCTGAGGACGCGAGGCACGCCCGGCCGAATGCCTCCGGCCGCAGCAGAATGACGACCGGGTTCCCGCGGAGGGAGCCCGGTCGTCGCATGTCCGCCGGGGAGGACGGGAGCGGACAAAGTAAAGAGCGGATCAGGCGGCGGCCGACGGCTTCTCCGTGACGAGCATGGCGGCCAGAACTCCCCGGTCCACCTTGCCGTTCGCGTTGAGGGGCAGCGCGTCCAGCGCGGTGATGCTTCCCGGCACCATGTACGCGGGGAGCCGCTCGCCGAGTCGCTCAAGGAGGACTTCCGTGTCCTGTACGGAACCGGTGTACGCGGCCGCGAGGCCGGTCTCGCCGTCGGGGCCGTGCAGGGCGACCACGACGGCTTCCGTCACCCCGGGCTGCGCGAGCAGCGCGGACTCGATCTCGCCGAGCTCGACGCGGTATCCGCGGATCTTGAGCTGGTGGTCGAGCCGCCCGAGGTGGACGAGCACGCCGTCGGCGGTCGTCACACGGTCGCCCGTGCGATACCAGTGCCGGGATGTGAGCGGCTCCGAGCCGTCATAGGGACGAGCCCGGCCCCCGTCTCTCTCCCCGTCCCTCTCCTCATCGAAGGAGAAGAACCTGCCCGCATTGTCGGCCGGGTCCAGATATCCGGGGAACCGCTGCGAGCCGCGTACGCACAGCTCGCCCTCCTGGGCGGGCCGGCCGGCCTCGTCGACGACGAGGTGCTCCTGCCCTGGGTAGGGAGTGCCGATGGGAACGGTTCCGTTGGACGGCCGGGGCCAGTCCTCCGTGCGCGCGGGCAACCGGAACTCCGTCCAGGTCACGGTCATTTCCGTGGGGCCGTACGTGTTCTCCAGCGTGGCGTGCGGGGCCGCGGCGCGCCAGGCCTCCGCGTGGGTCACGGTCAGCGCCTCACCGCAGAACAGGCTCCAGCGCAGCGTCGGCATGGAGCCGGGCTCCAGCGCGCGCAGCCGCAGGGCGATGGAGGCCACGGACGGGACGGAGTTCCAGTGGGTGATGCGCCGGCGGTTGACGAACCGCACCGGCGAGAGCAGTTCGCGCTTGCCCGGCACGACGAGCGTGGCACCGGAACCCCACGCGGCGAACATGTCGTACACCGACGGATCGAAGGTCAGGTCGAACGTCTGGGAGACGCGGGCGCCCGGGCCCAGTTCGTAGCGCGGAATGACGTGGCCGAGAAAGGCCGAGACGTTGCGGTGCGTGATGGGCACGCCCTTGGGCCGTCCCGTCGAGCCCGAGGTGAACAGGATGTAGGCGAGGTCGTCGGGCCCGGCCGCGGACTTCGGGAGCGTGGGCACGGGGCCCGTGCACAGTCCGGCCATCCGCTCGGCGGAGACGCGCAAGACCGGAACGGGCATCTCCGCGTGGCCGGGCGCGCTCTCCTCGGCGATGACGAGATCCAGGCGTGCGTCGCGCGCGATCGTCGCGTTGCGGGACGCGGGGAAGGCCGGGTTGAGCGGCACGACCGTGGCGCCGAGCCGCTGCACGGCGAGGTACCCGGCGTACGCGGTCGTGCTCCGCGCCGCCAGCAGGCCGACCCGGGACGGGACGCCGCCGTGCTCGGCGACGAGCTCGCCCGCCAGCCGGTGGGCGGCGGCGTCGAGTGCGGCGTAGGTCAGGTGCTCCCCGGCGACTTCGAGTGCGGTCCGCCGGTCGCCGTGCTCGGCGACGGAGCCGGCGAACCAGTCGTACATGGTCCAGGTGGCGTTCATGGTGTCCGGTCCTCTTCCGTGACGCGTTCCGTGACGCCTCCCGTGGCGCGTTGCGGGGTGCTTCGCGCGGCGGCGCACTGCAAGGGCGCGGGAACTGCCGGCGCCGGTAAAAGGGAAGGGAATTGATGCCGAGGGCGTCGCGAGGATGGTATTTATACGCGGCCGAAATCCGTCAAGGGCAGGTGTGCCGGACCGGGCGCGGCCATAGAGAATCCGAATCCCGTGTTTGCCGTCGCCGCCCTCCTGCGGCGATCATGCCGCTGCCCTCTCGATTCCGTGCAGACGGCTGTATGCGGCTGTACACGGCTCACACGGCTGTACACGGCTCCCGATTCCCGGTGAGGACCCATGACTCCGGCACCCGAAGAACTCCCCAGTTCGCCCGCTCAGGAAGCCCTGTGGTGGATTCAGCACCGCGCTGAGCGCAAGGACCTCTACAACCTCACCTGGCGGCTTCGGGTGAACCGGCTCGACCGGGCGGCCCTGGCCGCGGCCTGGCAGCTCGTCGTGGACCGGCACGAGGCCCTGCGCACGGGCTTCGCCCGCCGTGGAGAGGCGGTCGTGCAGCTGATCCACGCCACCGGCGAGGGGACGCTGCAAGAGGTGGGCTGGGACGAGGCGCCCGGCGACCGAACGCCCGAGGCGCTGCTCGATGACGTGGCCGCACAGTTCCACGCGGCACCGTTCGACCTGGAATCCGTGCCGCTGGCCCGGCTTGCGCTCGTCGCCGCGGGTCCCGTCGAGGAACTGCTGGTCACGGTGCACCACTCGATCCTTGACGGCTGGGCGCTGCAACTGGTGATGGACGACCTGAAGGCCGCCTACGAGGCGGTGCTGGAGCGCGGGCCGGGTCTCGACGCCGCGCAGGTGTTCCCGGAAGCGGCCGTGCCGTACCGGGAGTTCGGGCAGCAGGCCCGGACCGGTCCGCGGGCCGTCAGCGACCGTGCGTTCTGGACCGGGCAGCTGCGCGGAGTGAAGGCGGCCGCACTCGTGCCCGACGGCCCGTCCGGAACACACTCCTCCGGAGCGGCGCTGCGGCACCGGCTCTCCGGCGGTGCCCGGGCGGCCGTCGCGGCCGTCGCCCAGCGGGTGGGCTGCACGGCCTTCGCGGTGCAGCTCGCCGCGGTCCGCGCGGTGCTGGCCCGGGGCGGGGCATCGGGACGGACCGCCCTCGGTGTCGTCGTGGCGAACCGCATGAGCCCGGAGGACCAGCGGCGCGTCGGGTACTGCGCCAACACGGTGCTGCTGCCGGACGCGGTCACGGACGACGAGGGCTTCGACGACGTCGTCGGCCGTGCGCGGGACGGCCTCTGGGGGAGCCTGCCCTACCAGCACGTCGGCTTCTCCGAGGTGTTCGCAGAGCTGTCCGCGAAGGACCGGGCGGCCCTCGGCTCGACGCCTCCCGTGCTGATCACCCACCACGGAGGAATAGGCTCCGGGCTCTCGCTCGGCCACGAGCCGGCACAGCTGCTGCCCAGCCCCTCGACCAGCGCACGATGCCAGCTCCTAGTCGGCATCTTCGAGGAAGGGGGGCACACCGTCCTGGAGATCGAGTACGACACGGACCAGCTGCGGGAGAGCACCGTACGGGCCTTCCTGAACGACATCGAGAGCGTGCTGCTCGCTTCGGCCTCCCCGGGCGTGCTCGTCCGTGACCTCCAGGTCTCCTCGCGGTCCGCCGCGGGCGTCCCCGCGCTGCCGCAGAGCGCCGCCGCCCCCGAACGCGCCGCGTCATCCGCCGAGCCCGCCGCTGACGTGCTCGCCCACTGGCAGCGCGTGCTCGGCACGGACGTGCGCATGGACGACGACTTCTTCGACGCGGGCGGGCACTCATTGCAGGTCCTCGAACTCGTCGCCCTGGTGGAGACGAACACGGGCCGGCAGCTGGACGTGGCGGAGTGGCTCGACGAACCCACACCGCGGCGGATGGCCGAGCTGCTCGCACCGGCCGGAGCGGACGCGCCGGGCAGCGGCCCGGCCGTCGCCCGTGACAGCGGACCCGTGACCATGCGGGACGGAGAGCCCGGCGGCCCGCACCTGCACCTGGTCCACGGTGCGGGCGTGGGCAGGATCCCCTACCGCGCCCTGGTCGACGCGCTGCCCGCCGACTGGCGGGTGACCGTCAGCGAGGACGACGGTACGGGCGCGACGACCGTCGAGAGCGAGAGCGACGGTGCGGGCGCGACGACCGTCGAGGCCATGGCGGAGCGCTACCTCGAACCGCTGCTCTCCGACGGGCGGCTGCCGGACCTGCTGGGCGGCTGGTCCATGGGCGGGCTGCTGGCCCACGCGATGGCGGCCGGGCTCAAACGGCGCGGCCATCGCTGCCCGCCGCTCCTCCTGCTCGACTCGCCCACCCCCGGCGCCTTCAGCGATCCCGACCGGGGCGATCTCGACGCCTTCGCGCGCAACGTGCTGCGCGCCGCGGACGCGGCGGTGCGGCCACCGGACCGGCTGCACCTGGAGCAGCGGGCCGAGCGGGGCATCGGTGTGCTCGCCGCGCTGCTGCGGGCCGCCGGGGGCGAGGCACCGGCCGAGGCGCTGCACGCCCGGTACACGTTGCACGCGCGGCACGTGGCGGCCATGAGCCGGTACCGGGACGCGGCCGTCGCCGACGCCCCGGGGCTGCTGGTGGCCGCCGATCTGACCGACGAGGACGTGGCGCGGTGGCAGCGTCTTTTCACCACTGAGCCGGTGACGGTGCGCCTGCCCACCGACCACTACGCACTGCTGCGGGGCGACGCCGTCCGCCAGGTCGCCGACCTCGTGGCCAAGCTGCTGCCGGCCACGGTCCGCTGACGGCGGCGCTCCTGCGACGCGCGACGGGGCGGATCCGTAAGACCGGGCCGGCCTGCCTGAGATCCCTCAGGCGGGCCGGCCCGTCGACGTTGCAGCCTGCTTCGCGCTGTACCGGCGGGCCTTGGCGCGGTTGCCGCAGATGCGCATCGAGCACCAGCGGCGGCTGCGGTTCTTCGAGACGTCCCAGAAGACCCAGGCGCAGCCGTGCTCGGCGCAGCGCTTGAGCCGGGCCGCCTCACCGGTGACGGTCAGCTCGCTCCAGGCGATCGCGAGGCCGGCCAGCGCCTTCCTGACCGGCGGCAGCCCGGGGACGGGGGAGAGGGCGGGGGAGGGGGCGCCGCCGTCGCCGGTGCCGCGGCGGACGGTGATGAGCACGGGCAGTTCGCGCAGTGCGTCGTCGGCGCCGGCCAGGAGTGCCGTATCGGCGGTGTCGCCCACGTGGACGCCCAGCTCCTCGCGGATGCCGGTGCGCAGGCGCAGGCACAGGGCGTGGTCCTCGGCGCCGACCCGGCGGCCGCGGTCGAGCAACCCCTGGTCGGCCAGCCAGGCGGAGAGTCCGCCCGCCGTGTCGAGCTCGTCGGTTCCGAGCTCCACGTCGACGGTGTTGGCAAAGGCTTCGATCAACCGGGCCGAAGCCGGGGCTTCGAGCATGAGCCACCTCCTAGGAAGGTCACCAGACTACATCCGGCTAACCGGCTAAAAGATTGACCGGGTAGCGGAGGCGGTCCGCGCTGTGCCAGACTCGACCCCTCGGTGATCACCAGTAAAGCCGTTAGACGGTTAGGGGACGACTGATGAGTGACCAGGTCCAAGCGACTCGCGTGGATGAGCGTGCTGAGGAGCCCGCCCCGCGTCACGCCGCGGAGCCCGTCTCACAGCACACCGTGGAGTCCGCCCCGCGGCGCCCCGCGGACTCCGTCCCGCAGCACATCGCGGATTCCGCCGCCGAGCCCTCCGCGCGCCAGGGCACGCGCAACACCGTCGTCCTCCTGGTCTTCACCGCGATCACCAACCTCGCCGACGGCGTCACCAAGATCGCCCTGCCGCTCCTCGCGACCCAAGCCTCCGGCTCCCCGGCCCAGGTCTCGGCGGTCTCCCTCACCCTGTCCCTGCCCTGGCTGCTGGCGGCCCTCCACGTCGGGGTGCTGGTCGACCGCGCCGACCGCCGCCGCCTGCTGTGGGCGGCCAACGGCCTGCGGCTGCTGGCGCTCGGCGCGCTGATCCCGGTCGCGGCGGACGGGGGCATCACCATCCCCGTGCTCTGCGCCGCCGGCGCGGTGCTCGGCGTCGCCGAGGTCATCGCGCTCACCGCGGCCTCGGCCCTCATCCCGGCGCTGACCCCGCCGGAGGGCCGCGAACGCGCGAACGCCTGGATCGCCGGGGCCGAGACCGTCTGCAACGAGTTCTGCGGCCCCTTCGTCGGAGGCCTCCTCCTCGCGGCCGGCACCGGCCTCGCCCTGGGCGTGACCTGGGTGTCGTACCTGGCCGCCGCCTTCGTCCTGATCCTGCTCGCCGGACGCTTCCGCGCAGCCCGCCCGGCCACGGCCACGGCCACAGTCGCGGCCACGGCCACGGCCACGGAGACGCCGGCGCCGGCGCCGGCGCCCGAGAGCGTCAACCAGCAGATCGCGGGCGGACTGCGCTACCTGTGGCGGAACGTGCTGCTGCGCACCATGGCCCTGATCCTGACGGTCCTGTGCGCCTGCTGGGGCGCCTGGCTGGCGCTCATGCCGCTGTTCGCCACCGACGTCATGGACGTCACCCCCCGCGAGTACGGCGCGATCCTGAGCGCCCTGGGCATCGGCGGCCTGGTCGGCGCCCTCGCCGTCACCCGGGTGAACCGGCTCTTCGGCCGCCGCTGGGTGATGTTCGCCGATCTGGTCGGCACCTTCGCGATGATGGCCGTGCCGGCGCTGACCACCAGCGTCTGGGCGGTCGCCGCCGCGGCCTTCGCCGGCGGCATGGGCGGCACGCTGTGGACGGTGAACTCCCGGACCATCGCGCAGCACCTCGTCCCCGACGGAATGCTGGGCCGCTACAACGCCGTGAGCCGCCTCTTCAGCTGGGGCGCCATGCCCATCGGCGCCGGCCTGATGGGACTGCTGGCCGAATGGCTCGGCCTGCGGCTCGCCTTCGCGGTCTTCGCCGCCTCGGTCGCCGTCACCATCCTCCCCTTCCTGCGCGTCCTGACGCGCCACGCGCTGGCGGAAGCCTTCGCCGAGGAGCGCGCGTAACGCACGGCGGCGCGCCGGGCCCCCGAAGGGCACGGCGCCGCGCAACGACACAGCCCCTCCCCTCCGAAGAAACGACATAGCACCTCCCCTCCGAAAAGAGGAGGCCGGAACCACCGGCCTCCTCTTTTCCATTGAAAAATCCTATGGCAACTCCCGTGCACGGCGCCCCATCAACTCTGTCGATGGGAGTGCAGATCTCCGGTTGACCCTCCTTCGGAAATTCCTGAATGATCAGCCGGGCGTCATCAAGAGCGACCGTTGCCTGAGGAGTCTGCGTAATGAACCGTACGGACGACGTGACCGACGGGGAAATCATCTCGGTTATCAGAAGGCACGTGCGCGTGCCTTTCGAAAGCCATTCCCTGCTGGCCGAGGCCGGACTGGATTCACTGTCCGTCCTGCGGATCGCCAGTGAACTGATACCCGACCCGGACCAGGAAATCGACCCCACCGGACTGGCCGCGGTCCGCACGGTCGGCGACCTCCGGCAGTGGCTGCACGGCCTCCTCTCCTCCACCGCGGCAGAAGGTCTCCGATCCTCCGTGGAGAGCGTCCGATGACCGTCGCACCGCAGCTCGCCACGCTGCCGCTGACCGGCGCCCAGCAAGGGCTCCTCGTCGTGCACCGCACGGTGCCCGTACCGCACCTCTACAACGTCGTGGCCGAACTGGAACTGGACCCGGAACTCACCCACGACCACCTCGGCACGGCGCTCACCGCAGTCCTGGCCGTCCAGCCCGCGCTCCGCCTCGCCGTACGCGAACGGCCCACTCCGCACGCGACCCTGGGCACGGTCCCCGACCAGGCCCCCCTGCACACCGAGGCCACCGGCACGGCGCACTTCGCCGCACGCCGCGCGGAACTGCTGGCCGAACTCGGCGCCACCGTCTTCGACCTCGCACAGGCCCCGCTGCTGAAGGCCGTCCTGCTGCACACCGACGACCGCTCCCGCGCAACGCTGCTGCTGGTCGTGCACCACCTCGTCTTCGACGGCTTCTCGCTGCGCCAGTTCGTACGCGACCTCGACGCCGCCCTGCGCGGCGACCTCGACACCGAGCGCGTGCGCACCGCCCGCGAACGCGCCCTGCACCGGGAGCTGGCCGCACAGGTCGCGGCCGCCGACGGCGACGACGTCGAGCAGGCGGCCGCCGGCCTCGCCGAACGCCTGCGCGCCGTGCCCGCCACCGTCCTCAACCCCCGCCCCGGCCGGCCCGCCGGCACCGGCTTCACCGGCGCACGCCACGAGATCCGGCTCGCCCCCGAGAAGTCACGAGCCCTCGACGACCTCTGCTCGGCGCTCGGCGTCAGCCCGTTCGTGTTCTTCTCGGCCGCCTACGCGGCACTCCTCGCCCGGCACTCGGCCAACACCTCGGTCGTCTTCGGCACCCCCGTGATGGCGCGCCGCACCCTGGGCTCCTTCGACCTGTGCGGCTTCTTCGTCAACACGCTCCCGCTCGTCGTCGACGTCCGCTGGGACCAGCGCTTCGACACCTTCGTCAAGGAGACGGTCCAGGCCGAGGCGGACCGGGTCAGGAGCAACGCCGCCGTCTCCTTCGACCGCATCGTGCGCCACGCGGACCCGGACCGTACGACCAACCGCAACCCCGTCTTCTCCTGCATGCTCGCCATGCAGGACGCGACCGGCGCGGAGCCCGGCTCACCCGTCCGCCGCGTACGCGAACACGGCAACGGCACCGCCAAGTTCGACCTCTGGCTGGGCGTCACCCCCGGCCCCGACGGCTGGCTCCTGGAGCTGGAGCACGACCGCGAGCTCCTGCCCGAACCGCTCGCCCACGCCCTGGCCGACTCGCTGACCACCCTGCTGGCCCGGGCCGTCGAACACCCCGGGACCGTGCTGGCGGACCTCTTCGCCGACGCCCCCCTCGCCGACTCCCATGCCCACGACGGCTACTGGCGCCGGCCGCCCCACCCCGGCCTGCACCGCTGGGTGCACGCAGCCATGACCCGGCGCCCCGGCGCGATCGCCGTCGAAGAGGACGGCCGCTCCCTGACCTACGGCGAGCTCGACGCGCTCGTCCGCTCCGCCGCGGCAGGGCTGGCCCGGCGCGGCGCCGGCCCCGGCACCGTCGTCGGCCTCACCACGCCGACGCTCGTGGACACGGTCGTGGCCGTCCTGGCCACGCTCGCCCGGCGCGCGGTCTTCCTGCCCCTGGACCTGACCCTGCCCGCCGACCGGCTCGCGTACATGACCGAAAAGGCCGGCTGCCGGCTGGTCATCGGCCGCGGACCGGTCGACGGCACCGAGGTGGTGACCCTGCCCGAACTGACCGCAGCGGGCGGACAGGACGGCCCGGACCCCTCGCCGCACGGCGAAGGAAGCGCCGAGGACGGGGTGTACATCATGTTCACCTCCGGCTCCACCGGCCGCCCCAAGGGCGTCCTGATGGACAACGGCCCGCTGGTCAACCTCACCGCCTGGCAGCTCGACGCGCTGGAGATGGGCGAAGACACCCGCTTCCTGCAATACGCGCCCCTCGGCTTCGACGTCTCCTTCCAGGAGATCCTGCCCACCCTCATCGCCGGCGGGACCCTTGTCTCCCGCGAGCCCGCCGACCGCAGGGACCTGCCCGCGGTCCTCGCCCGGGTGCGCGCCCACCGGGTCTCCCACGTCTACCTCCCCGTCGCCGCGCTGCGCCCCTTCACCCGGGCCGCCCAGGACTCCGGGGACGACCTGCCCCACCTGCGCTACCTGTGCGTCTCCGGAGAGCAGCTCCTCCTCGACGACGGCATCCGGCGCTTCTTCGCCGACCGCCCGCACATCCGCCTGGTCAACCTCTACGGCCCCACCGAAACCCACGCCGTCACCACGCACCGGCTCACCGCCGACACGCAGCCGTGGCCCTCCCACGTCCCCATCGGCCACCCCATCACCCACGTGAGCGCCCACGTGGTGGACGCCACCGGCCACCTCGCCCCCCGCGGCGTGCCCGGCGAGCTCCACCTCGGCGGCGCCTGCCCCGCGCAGGGCTACGTCAACGACGCTCAGCGCACGGGCGAACGCTTCCTGCACGACCCCCGCGCCGGGCAGGACGGCGCCCGCATGTACCGCACCGGCGACCAGGTGCTGCGTGACGAACACGGCACCCTGCTCTTCCTGGGCCGCGACGACGACCAGGTCAAGATCCGCGGCTACCGCGTCGAGCTCGGCGAGCTGGAAACCGCGGCCGCCGCTCACCCCGGCGTACGCCTCACCGTGGCCGCCGTCCTCGGAGACGGAGCCGACCGGCAGCTGATCCTGTTCTTCGTACCGGAGGCCGGCAGCGCAGCTCAGCCCGACGACGTCCGCCGGCACGTGGCCGGCGCGGTCCCGGGCTACATGGTGCCCTCCCGGATCTTCGCGATCGACTCCGTGCCCACCACCCGCAACGGCAAGGTGGACCGCACGGCCCTCCTCAAGGAGGCCGGGCAGGCCATCCGCGAGGAGGCCGACCGCTCCGGAACCGGGGCGGTCACGACGACCGACGACCCGCTACAGGCCTGGCTCCAGGAACTGTGGGGCAAGCTGCTCGGACGCACCGACGTCCCTCTCGACCGCTCGCTCCTGGCCTACGGCGCGCACTCGCTCAACGTGATGACCGCCCGCGCCGCGATCGAAGAAGAGCACGGCGTGCAGATCCCGGTCCTCGACTTCTTCCGCGACCCCACCATCCGCGCCCAAGCGGCATGGATCAGCACGGCACGCGGCGGACAGTGACGCAGCCCCCCGCCCCGATGCACGCCTGCTCATGGAGCTCACCCGGCGACCGGGCCCGCCGAACAGTCCGCTGATCACCGCCCGCGCCGGCCCCTGCCCGGTCGAGTTCCCCGCCCGCCCGACCACCGCACCACTGGAGACCGCACGATGACCGACCCCGCCCCCCTCGCCGTCGTCACCGGCGGCACCCGCGGCATCGGCCTCGCCCTGTCCCGGCGCCTCGTCCGCCTGGGCCACCGCACCGTCGCCCTCTACCGCTCCGACAAGGAAGCGGCACGCGCGGCCGCCGACGAGCACGGCCTGATCGCCGTACAGGCCGACGTCGCCGACCGCCGCTCCGTGCGCGAGGCCGCCCGGCACATCCTCACCGAGCACGGCACCCCGCGCGTGCTGGTGAACAACGCCGGCATCAACATCGACCGCCCCTTCCTCGACCTCACCGAATCCGACTGGCACCGCGTCCTGGACACCAACCTGTCCGGCCCCTTCCACCTCACCCAGGCGCTCGCCCCGGCCATGCTCGCCGCCGGAGACGGCACGGTCGTCAACATCGGCGCCACCACGGGCATCCGCCCGCGGCTCAACGGCGTCAACTACGCCGCGGCCAAGGCGGGACTGCTCCAGTTCACCAAGTGCCTGGCACTGGAGCTCGCCCCCACCGTCCGGGTCAACTGCCTGATCCCCGGCATGACCGAAACCGAGGAGCTCATCACCCGGTTCCGGCTGAACGAACCCCAGCACCGCGCCGCCGTGCTGTCCGAGATCCCGCAACGACGCATCGGCTCCACCGACGACATCGCCGACGCCCTCGAATACCTCGTGGGCCCGCTCAGCGGCTACGTCACCGGCCAGAAGCTGATCGTCGACGGCGGGCAGTTCATGTGGTAGGAGATCATGACCGAGGCCATCCTCACATCAGCCCGCGCTGCCCTCGCAGCCGCCCCGCCCACCGGCGACCCGGCGTACGAACGCTACTGCCGCGAGCTCGCCAAGCGCCTGGCCGCCCACTGGCCGGCCGTCCTCGACGCCAACGCCCAGGACCTCGCCCGCGCTGAGGAACGCGGCCTGTCACCCGTCCTCCTCGACCGGCTGCGGCTGACCGACGCCCACCTCGGCCGGCTGGAGCACCTCACCGAAGCCGTCCTGAACGAACTCGGCCGGGTCACCGCCCGCGACCCCGGAGTCCCCATCGGCGACTGGGGAGTGCGCCTGCGCTCGCCCAAGCCGCTCGGCGTGGTGTTCATGGTCTACGAAGCACGCCCCACCGTCACCGTGGAGGGCGCCCTGCTGCCCGTCGCGGTCGGCAACGCCGTCCTGCTGCGCGGCGGCAAGGAGATCGCTCGCACCAACGAGGCCCTGTCCGCCGTGGCACGCGAGGCCCTGGAGGCCGCCGGGCTCCCCGCCCACCTGGTCACCGTCCTCGACGACCCCGACCGCGCACAGTTGCGCGCCCTGCTCAAGCGGCCCGACGCCGTCGACGTCCTCATCCCGCGCGGCAGCCCCTCGCTCATCGACTACTGCCGCAGCGCCTCCACCATCCCGGTGATCGCCAGCGGCGGCGGCGTCAACCACGTCTACGTGCACAAGAGCGCCGACCTCGGCCTCGCCGCCGAGGTCGCCCTCGACAGCAAGCTGCCGGAGCCGACCGCCTGCAACACCGCCGAAATGATGCTCGTGGACGCCGAGGTCGCCGACGACCTCGTGGCCGCCGTGCTGCACGCCGCCGAACGCGACAACCGGCAGGTCACCGTACGCCTCGACCCGCGCGTCCCCCGGCCCGGCGGCGAAGCGGGTGGCGACAGCGGCGCCGGCGGCGAGCGGCCCTGGCGGATCGACGAACTCCAGGAGCACGACCTCGGCCGCGAGTTCCTCGACGCCACCATCGGCGTGCGCGCGGTCGAGGGCCTGGACGAGGCCCTGGCACACATCCGCCGGCACGGCTCCGGCCACACCGAGGGCGTGCTCGCCGCGGACCGCGGCGTGAGCGAGGAGTTCACCCGCCGGGTCGACGCCGCCGCCATCGTCGTCAACGGCTCCCTGCGCCTGCACGACGGCCCCACCCTCGGACTCGGCTCCGAGATCTCCATCAGCACCGGCCGCATGCACGTCCGCGGCCCGGTCACCCTCGGCTCCCTCGTCACCCACAGCTGGGTCGTCGAGGCGCACGGCACGCTGCGCAGCTCCGTGACCGCCCACCGCCCCTGACCCTCGACCTTCCACGGAGGAAACATGATCACCGGACTGGACCGCGACGCGGTCGCCGAGTCCGTCAAGCGCGTGGTCATCGCCGAGTCCCGGCTGTCCCTCAAGCCGGCCGACATCGACGACCACGAGCCGCTCAACGGGGAGATCCTGCGCGTCAACTCGCTGGGATTCGTGGGCATGCTGGTGCGCCTGGAGGACGAGCTCGACATCGTCCTCCCCGACGACCTCTTCGTCGGGCGCAGCTTCGAGACCGTCCACGACCTGATCGAGATCGTCCTGCTCGGGGCGGAGGCGTCGCAGTGAGCCGCACCGAACCGCCCACCCGGTGGCGCAGCGTCCTGCCGCACCTGGACGAGCAACCGCCCCCGGACCTGACCCCGCCCACTGCCGGCGGCGGCAGCGTCCAGGTCAACCTGCCGATGCAACTCGTGCGGCAGAGCGTGCAGCAGAAGGAGTACTGGGACATCCCCGCCGAGGTCGTCGACGCCTACCGGGCGTTCCGCCCCACGCCGCTGTGGCGGGCCAGGGGCTTCGAGCGCGCCGTCGGGGCACGGGTGCCCGTCTACGTGAAGTACGAAGGCGGCAACATCTCCGGCAGCCACAAGCTCAACACCGCCCTCGCCCAGGCCTACTACTACGCACGGGCCGGCGTCCGCGAGCTGGTCAGCGGCACCGGCGCCGGGCAGTGGGGCACCGCCCTGGCCGCCGCCTGCGCGATGTTCGGCATGAAGTGCACCATCTTCATGGTCGGCAACAGCCTGCGCCGCAAGCCCTACCGCGGCACGCTGATGCGTACCCTCGGGGCCACCGTGCACGCCAGCCCCAGCACCCTCACCGACGTCGCCCGGCGGAGCGAAGCCGGCGTCAACAGCCTCTCGCTGGCCATCGGCGAGGCCGTGGAGTACGCCGCCCGCACCGAAGGCGCGGCCTTCTGCATCGGCAGCGGCGAGACGTACAGCATCCTGCACCAGTCCGTGATCGGCCTGGAGGCCGCCGACCAGCTCGCCGGCCTCGACGCCGAGATCGACGCGGTCGTGGGCTGCGTCGGCGCCGGCTCCAACTTCGGCGGCATCGCCCTGCCGTTCTTCTCGGCCGCCGCCACCGTCGGCACCCGGCCGCCGCTCCTGGTGGCCGCCGAGTCCAGCACCACCCCCAAGCTCACCCGCGGAACGTACGCCTACGACCACACCGACGCCACCGGCACCGGGCCGATGGAGGCCATGTACACCATCGGCAGCGCGTACCCGATCCCCGACTCGCACTCGGCCGGGCTGCGTTTCCACGGCGCCGCCAAGGTGCTCTCCGCGATGCGCCACCGCGACCAGATCGAGGCCACCGCCGTCGGCCAGGTCGAGGCGCTGGAGGCGGGCCGCCTGTTCACCCGTGGCGAGATGGTGCTGCCCGCCCCCGAATCCGGCCACGCCCTGGCCGCCGCCGCCCGCCTGGCCGGCTCCGGCGCCGAGGGCAACAACGGACCGCTGCGCGCCGAGAAGGGCGTCGTGGTGTGCGTCAGCGGGCACGGCTACCTCGACCTGGGCGCCTACCAGCAGCTGCTGGACGGCGAGCTGAGCGACGAGGCGCCCGACGCGCAGGCGCTGCGCCTGGCCATGGGCGACCTCCAGCGGGTGGACCGGCTCGCGGAAGCAGGATCCGGCCATGAGCGCTGACGTCCTGCCCGCCACCGTGGACTGGCCGCTGTTCGACTGCGTCCAGGTCAACCTGGCGCTCCTGGCCGACCGCCTGCACGGTGCGGGCACCCACCTGAACCTGGGCGCCGTGCTGCGCTTCCGGCCGGCCCCCGGGCTGGGCGGCCTGCCCACGGTGGAGCGCTCCGCCGAGGAACAGATCGCCGACGCGGCCCCCGCCCTCGGACTCACCGTCCAGGACCTCCGCACGACCGCGGCGGGGGAATCCGTCCGGCCGGCCCCGGGCCGCTACGTGATCGCCGACGCGTACCACCTGCCGTGGGTGCCGTACTTCGGGCAGCGCCACATGGACCACAGCTTCCTGCTGGAGACGGCCGCCGACGGCAGCGCCGTCGCGGTGGACGGCTACCACAACGAGACGCCGTGGGGCAGTGCCCGCCCGGTCAGCCACCCGCTGAGCCCCGCCCAGTTGGCAGCCGCCGTGCCGGGACCAGCCCTGGTCGCCACGCTCGGCCCGGCCGGCGGGCCGCTCACCGCGCCCCGCCCCGGACTCGACCTGGCGGACGAAGAGACCACCGACCGCTACGTCGCCGCCTACGCCGAACACCCCGACCGGGCGGCCGCCCTCGACCGGCTCACCCTGGAGACCTGGCTCCTGGCCCGCTCCCGCAAGCTGCACGCCCGCTTCCTCACCGCCCGTGGCCTGCTCGCCGACCTCGCTGCCGAAGAGGAGGCGGCCGCGCACGTCAAGGCCTGGGAGTCCCTCGCCGAGAGCGTCTACCTCGCCTACCGCCGCGTCGAACGCGGCCGGCCCGAGCCCCGGGAGCTGTCCACCCGCCTCGCCGGTCAGCTCCGCCGGGACCGGGAGGTCTTCGGCACCGCTGAACCCCGCACACCCCAGCAGGGCCCGGACGACCGGCCCGCGGTACCCGCCGCGCTCCGCGAGCGCGTCGCCGCCGTCGCCGCCGCGGTGCTCAGGACCGATCCGGCGGCCCTGCTCGACGGGCAGCCGCTGGCGGCCGTACCCGGCTTCACCTCCTTCCGGGTGGTGGAGATCGTCGAACGCCTCGAACGCGAACTGTCCGTGGAGTTCGCCGCGGACGACCTCGTCCCCGAGCACCTCCACCACATCGACGGCATCTGCCGCATCGTGCTGCGCGCCCTGCCCACCGGGACGGCCCGGCCGCCGGCCCGACCCGCCGCCCGCACTGGAGTCAACTGATGCCCGACCCCACCCACCTGCTGCACGACCTGCTCGACCAGGCCGCCGCCCGGTGGCCCGACCGGCCCGCCGTCACCAGCGGCGACCACACGCTCAGCTACCGCGAACTCGACGCCGCATCACGGTGCCTGGCCGCTTGGATGCACGCGAGCGGGCTGCGGCGCGGCGACCGGCTCGTCGTCTGCGCACCCGGATCCACCGCGCTCCCGCCGCTCGTCTACGCCGCCTCGCGGGCCGGCGTGGCCTTCTCGCTGCTGCACGAGCAGGTCCACGGCATCCAGCTCGACCACGTCCTCGACGACTGCGAGCCGGCCCTGCTCGTCACCGACGACACCGCCTCGCAAGCCGCCGCACAGCGGCGCGGACTGCGCACCGCCACCACCGGGGAGATCGCCGCACTGGCCTTCGCCGCCGCACCCGTGCCCGCTTCCGTGCCTGAGGCGGTGCGGCCCGGCCCCCTCACCGTCGACCCCGTATGCCTGATCTACACCTCCGGCACCACCTCGCTGCCTAAGGCCGTCGTCTCCACCCACCAGCAGCTGACGTTCTCCGTCGACGCCATCCAGACGGTGTTGAACTACCGACCGGACGACGTCGTCTACAGCCCGCTGCCGCTCTCCTTCGACTACGGCCTCTACCAGCTCTTCCTGGCCACGCGGGCCGGCGCCCGCGTCGTGCTCGGCCGGCCCGCCGAGGTCGGCCCCGCCCTCCTCGGCAACCTCGTCCGCGCGGGCGCCACCGTGCTCGCCGCCGTCCCCTCGGTCGCCGACGCCCTGGCCCGGCTGCTGCGCAGGGCACACCAGGACACCCCGCCGCTGCGGCTGCTCACCAACACCGGAGCGGCCATGCCCGGTCAGACGCTGCAAGCCCTGCGAGCGGCGCTGCCGGACCTGCGGGTGCAGCTGATGTTCGGCCTGACCGAGTGCAAGCGCGCCACCATCATGCCGCCCGACGGCGACCTGGAACGGCCCGGCTCCAGCGGCCGCGCACTGCCCGGCACCGAGGTCTTCGTCATCGGCGAGGACGGCCGCCGCAAGCCCCCGGGCGAGGTCGGCGAGATCGTGGTGCGCGGCCCCAACGTCATGGCGGGCTACTGGCGCCGGCCCGAACTCACCGCGCAGCGCTTCCACCGCGTCGAGGGCCTCCTCCCTCAGCTGCACACCGGCGACTACGGGTGGGTGGACGAAGAGGGATTCCTGTACTTCGACGGCCGGCGCGACGACATCTACAAGGAGAACGGTTTCCGCGTCAGCGCCACCGAGGTCGAGGCGGCCGCCCGCCGCGTCCCCGGGGTCAGCGCCGCCGCTGTCCTGCCGCCGCAAGGCGCCACCCCCGCCCTCCTGTTCGCCGTCAGCGAGCCGGCCGCCGGCGAGCCGACCCCCGCCGAGGTGCTCCAGGGCATGCGCGAACAGATCGAAGAGTTCAAGATCCCGCGCCGCTGCCTGATCGTCGCCGCCCTGCCGCTGACCGGTAACGGCAAGGTCGACCGCAAGGCCCTGGCCGCCCTCACCCAGGAGGTCACCGGTGCCCGAGCCCAGTAGCACCCTCCGGTCCGTCCGTACGGCCCTGCCTGTGCCGCCCGAGGTCCTGGCACACATCCCCACTCCCGCGTACGTCTACGACGTGGCCGAAGTCCGCCGCAACCACGACGCGCTGCGGGACGCACTGCCCGCCGGCGCGGGCCTGTACTACTCCCTGAAGGCCAACGCGCACCCGTCCCTGCTGACCGTGCTGCGCGAGCGCGGGGCCCACCCCGAGGTGTGCTCCACCGGCGAGCTCGACGCGGCGCTCGGCGCGGGCTGGCCGGCCGCCGACGTCCTTTACACCGGGCCCGGCAAACGGGACGAGGAGATCGGTTACGCGCTGAGCCTGGGCGTGCGGCAGTTCTCCGTGGACTCCCCGTACGCGATCGACCAGCTGGACCGTCTGGCCGGCCGTGCCGGAATCGCCGCCCAGTGCCTGCTGCGCGTCAACGACGACCAGCCGGTGCCGGGCCAGGGCCTGGCCATGACCGGCGTGGCCTCGCAGTTCGGCGCCGACACCCGATGGGTGCTCGACGAGCCGAAACGTTTCGTCAGTCGTCCGCACGCCGAGGTCACCGGTTTGCACCTGTACATGGGCACCAACCTCGGCGACGTCGACGCCCTGCTCGGCCAGTTCGCCCGCTCGCTCACCACCGCCAAGACCCTGACCGCGGCTCTGGCGGAGCACGGCGTCCGCATCCGGGTCCTGGACCTCGGCGGCGGCTTCGGCGCCCCGTTCGCGGCGGAGGGCGAACGGATCGACCTCTCGGCACTGCGGCCCCGGCTCACCGCGCTCCTCGACGCGGAGCTCCCCGGGCGGCACCACGACGGCACTCACGTCGTCTTCGAGTCGGGCCGCTACCTCGTGGGCACGGCCGGAGTGCTCCTCGCGGCCGTGCTCGACGTCAAGCGCTCGCACGGCAAGGACGTGGTCGTCCTCGAATCCGGCATCAACCACCTGGGCGGCATGTCCGGACTGCGGCGACTGCCCACCCTCAACCCCCGCCTGGTATCCGGCGGTAGCGGTAGCGAGGGCGGCGGTGAGGGCTACGGCCAGGGTGGTGGTGGGCGCGGACCGGCCCTGGACGCCCTGGTCGCCGGCCCCCTGTGCACCCCGCTCGACACCTGGGCGCGCTCAGCGAAACTGCCCGCGCTCCGCCCCGGCGACCTGCTGGCCGTCCCCAACGTCGGTGCCTACGGGCTCAGCGCCAGCCTCGTCGCCTTCCTCGGCCACCCGCTGCCCGCAGAGGCCGTGATCGACAGCGACCGCCCCGGCGCGGCCCCCGACGTCACCCGCATCAACCTCACCCGTACCGCCGTCCCGGCCCCGGCCGGCCCCACCCCTGGAGCGAAGTGATGGACGCCCGATTCTCCGAACTGCTCACGCCCTTCCTGAAGTTCCTCGGCGAGCAGGAGATCACCCCCGACGCGTCGCTGCGCGAGCTCGGCCTCGACTCGATGCAGGCCATCGAGCTGCTCTTCGCCATCGAGGACACCTTCGGCGTGACGCTGCCCGACGACGACATGAACGACACCACGTTCGCCACCGCCGGCAGCCTCTGGACCGTGATCAGCGCGGCCATCGACGCCCAGGGCGCGGCGGACGGCACCCGAGTGACCGCCGCATGAGCGCCGCCGCACACGCCACGACCCCGCCGGCCGCCCCCGTGGCACCGCTGACCGCCGCGTCCCTCGCCCAGCGCACCGACCAGGTCGCCGCGGTGGCCGCCGAGCACCTGGCCCGTACCGACCGCGACGCCTCCTTCCCCGTCGAGGCGCTTGCCGAGATGCGCCGCACCGGCCTGCTCGGCCTGCTCGTCCCCGCCTCGCACGGCGGGCTCGGCGGCACCACCGAGGACGTGGTGACCACGAGCATCGCCCTCGGCCGCACCGACATGTCCGTGGCCATGATCTTCGCGATGCACTGCCAGCAGGTCGCGGCCCTGGTGCGCTACGGCAACCAGCGGCTCCGGGACGAACTGCTGCCCGAGATCGCGGCGGGCCGCGTCTACCTGGCCTCGGTCACCACCGAGGCCGGCAAGGGCGGCCACCTGCTCAGCTCCGAGTCGGCCCTCACCGCCCGCGACGACGAGCTGCTCATCGACCGCTTCGCCCCCATCGTCACCGGCGGCGAGTACGCGGACGGCTTCCTCGTCACCATGCAGAGCCCCGCTCCCGCGTCCCCCAACCAGGTCTCGCTCGTCTACGCCCACCGCGACCAGCTCACCGTCGAACGCTCCGGCGACTGGCAGCCGCTGGGCATGCGGGCCAGCCACAGCGTCGCCCTGCGCCTGACCGGCACCGTCCCGGCCCACCACGTGGTGGGGGAGCACGGCGACTTCCGGACCATCGTCACCACGGTCTTCGCACCCATGGCCCACCTCGGCTGGTCGGCCTGCTGGCTCGGCACCGCGGCCGGCGCGCTCTCCCGCGTCGTCAAGCTGCTGCGCGGCCCGCAGAGCCGCGGCCGCGTCAACCTCGACTCCGAGCTGCTGCTCACCCGGCTCTCCCAGGCCCGGCAGCGCATCGAGACCGTCCACGCCCTGCTCGCCCACACCCAGCAGGTCGTCGCCACCACCGACGACCTCAGCGTGCCGCGCGTCCAGCTCCTGCTCAACAGCCTGAAGATCACCGCGGCCGAGGAGTGCCACCAGGCCGTCGACGGCCTCATCGACGCCGTCGGAATGCGCCACGGCTACCTCAAGGACTCGCCCACCCGCCTCGAACACAGCCTGCGCGACCTGCGGTCGGCCGCCCTGAACTACAGCAACGACCGCCTCCACCTCGTCGACGGCAAACTCGCCCTCCTCGACGCGGAGGTGCGCCTTGCCTGAACTGCTCCACGCGGAACCCGGCACCGCCGCGAGCCACCGCCCCCGGGCGGCCGCCGCACTGGCCGCCGTGCCCGCCGACGCCACGGCTTCCCAGGTGTGGGCGGCGCTCGGAGCGGCGGGAATCCTGCGCGACCTCTACGACCGGGGCGCCTCCCGGCCTGCCGCCCCCGACCCCGGACGGCTCTCCGAACTCCTCGGCGCCGTCGACGCCCGCGGCGACAACGGCATCACCCTCAGCGTGCTGGTCCAAGCCGCCAGCGCACTGCCCCTGCTCGCCGCCTGCGCCCCGGAAGCCGGACCCGTGCGCGCAGCCCTCGACGAGACGCTCTCCGGCACGGCCACGGTCGCCCTCGCCGCCACCGACGACGCCGCGGCCGGCTCGGACCTGACCGGCCTCGGCACCGAAGTGACGATCGGCCCGGACGAACTGGTCCTCACCGGCGGCAAGCGCTGGATCACCACCGCATGGGAAGCCGACCGGCTCCTGGTCCTCGCCCGCCACCGGCCCGGACGCCACTTCACCAGCTTCACCTGGGTCCTCGTCCCCGCCACGGCCCCCGGCGTGCGCATCCGGCCGGCCGGCACCGACCTCCTCACCGGCTCCGCGACCGGGCACGTCGAATTCGACGCCGTCCGGCTCCCCGTGGACCACCTCGTCGGCCGCCCCGGCCGCGGTATGGCGGCCTTCGCCCGCCACATGGGCACCGAACGGCTCGCCGGCGCCCTGTGGGCGGTCGCCCTCACCCGCCGCGTGCTCGCCGACACCAAGCAACGGCTGACCCGCCGTCACATCGACGGACAGCCTCTGTGGCACAACGACGTCGTACGCCAGCGCTACGCCACCTGCCTCGTACAGGTGCGCCAGCTGCGCGCCCTGTGCGACAGCCTCGGGGAGCAGGTCGTGGACCGGCACGACCTCGCCGCGGCCGCCCTGCTCAAATCCGCCGCCGGACTCGTCGCCGAACCGGTGCTCGCCACCTGCGCCCAGCTCCAGGGAGCCGACGGCTTCGCCCGCGACGGTGCCCAGCACATCCGCAGCGAAGCCGCCGTCCTGGGCATCGGCGGCGGTGTCACCGAACTGGTCCTCGGCACCGTAGCCGACAACGCCGACGCCCTCCTCGCGGAGCTGTCCCCATGACGACCCTGACAGCCCCGACAGCCCTGACAGCCCTGACAGCTCAAGTGACACCCGGCGTCTGGATAGCGCAGGACGAGCGCGACCGATGGATCCCCGCCGACCCGCACCCCCACGACCGGGCGGCCGCCGCGAACCTGCCGCGCTGGCGCGTCACCGAGTTCCTGGCCGCCCGGGCGCTCCTGCGCCACCTCCTGCGCGCCGTCCTCCCCGAGCAGGCGGACGCGCCCGTCCACGCCGGCGAACACGGACGCCCCGTCCTCGCCGGGCACCCGGACACCGGCATCAGCATCTCGCACGACGGCGCATCCATCGCCGTCGCGGTCGCCCCCCACCGCCGGGTCGGCGTCGACGTCCAGCAGCCCGCGGACAGCGCGCCCGACACCCTGCTGCGCCGCTGCCTCGGCAAGCACGCCCGGACCGTCAGCACGCTCCCCGAACGGCAGCGGGCGCTCGAACTCGCCTGGGTCTGGACCGTCCAGGAAGCCTGCGTCAAAGCGGCCGGAACCGGCCTGTCCGGCCGGCCCTGGACGATCGACGTCCCTCCCGGCCGACCACGCGGGCAGTGGGACGCCTACGAGTGGATCAGCCTGCGCGAGCGGTCCCGGACCCCGCTGAGCTGCGCCTTCTCTGCACTGTCCAGCTCTGTCCCGCACAGCTCTGTTTCCCGCAGCGACGTGGAGACCTTGTGTTCCTGACCGAAGCCCCGGCCACGATGCCGGATCTCAGCTGCTACACGACGAACCTGCTCGCCCACCTCACCCCGGACGTCCCCGATGTCCGGCGCCGCCTCGCCGAAGGCATCCGCCTCGCGGTACGCACCGACCTGCCTTCCGGTGAACTGGCCTTCTCGCATCACCCCAGGGTGGACACGACCGACGACGGCCGCGAGCTGGCCTACCGCGGCGCCGCCGACTGGCAGGCCGCGCGTAGTGCCCTGCTCGACGCCCTGCACCGCGAGCACCGGGTCCTGGCCGTCGGCAACACCCGCCATCTGCCCTGGGCGGCCGCCCACGGACAGGCGGACGCCCCGCACTGGCTGCTGATCCGCGATCACCGCGACGACCGCTGGCTGATCGCCGACCACTTCGCCGCCCTCACCCCGTTCGGAGAGCAGGAGCCCTACCTCGGCTGGATCAGCGACGCGGAGCTCGCCACGGCCCTCGCGCCGCTGACCGAGCCTCCGCGGGAAGTCACCCGCCGGGACGGGCTCGCGCTCGGCCAGGAGGTTCCGCTTCCGCCCGTCGGGCACTACCGCTGGCTGGACCGGCAGCCCGTGACGCGGGCTTTCGGCGCCGCGCCTGCGCCTGCGCCCGCACCTGGCCCCGGGACCTGGACCCTGGATCTGGAGGCGTCGCTGACCCGGATCGCCGACGTCTTCCGCACCGATCCCACGGCCCTCGCCCGGTACGGCGACGACCTCTGGGCCGCCGCCCGCCACCACGCCTACCAGCTGGCGTTCGCGGTCACCGACGCAGGACTCGACCCCGAGCGGGCCGCCGCGGTGTCAGCCGCCTGGAACGAACTGCCCAAAACCCTGCGATTCGCGGCCCAGTCCGCCGCCCGCGGCCGGCCGCGCCCCGCAGTGGTCGACCGCTCCATCGAAGCGCTCCTCACCGCCCAGCAGGCCCTCAGTACGGACCTCCCCCGGAAGGGATGATCATGAGTCGGACCCTGTACGAGTGGTTCGCCGCCGCCGTCGACCGCCACGGCGGCGAGCCCGCCCTGGAAGCGGGAACGGACCGGCTGACGTACCGGCAGCTCAGCGACCTCGCCGACCGGGTGGCCGGTGAACTCGTCGCCGCCCACGGCGCGGTGCCCCGCCGAGTGGGCCTCCTCGCCGAGCGCAGCGTCCTCGCCTACGCCGGATACCTGGCGGTGCAGCGGCTCGGCAGCACCGTGGTGCCCCTCAACCCGTCCTTCCCGGCCGCCCGCACCACCGCCGTCGCCTTCGCGGGCGAGCTGGACATCGTCCTGGTGGAGGGAGACACCGACGCGGCCGCCGCCCTGCCGGTCCCGGCGCTGCCCCTCACCCGGGAGGCGACCGCCCCCGTCGCCCCGCTCCCCGCGTACGCGGGCGATGCGGACGCCATCGCGTACATCCTGTTCACGTCAGGCTCGACGGGCGCTCCCAAGGGCGTACCGATCCGGCACCGCAACGTCTCCGCCTACCTCGACCACATCGTGCCCCGCTACGCGATGGGGCCCGGCAGCCGCGCCTCGCAGACCTTCGACCTGACGTTCGATCTGTCGGTCTTCGACATGTTCGCGAGCTGGGGGAGCGGGGCGACCCTCGTGGTGCCCGGTCGCGACGACCTGATGGCCCCGGCACGCTTCGTGGCCGCCAAGGAACTGACCCACTGGTTCTCCGTCCCCTCCGTCGTCTCCGTCGCGCGGCGACTGCGCAGCCTGGCCCCGGGCAGCATGCCGACCCTGCGCTGGAGCCTGTTCTGCGGAGAACCCCTGACCTTGCAGCAGGCCGAGGCGTGGCGGGCCGCGGCGCCCGGCAGCCGCGTCGAGAACCTCTACGGCCCCACCGAGCTCACCATTAGCTGCACCGAGTACCGGCTCCCCGCCGACCCGGCCGACTGGCCGCGCCCCGCCAACGGCACGGTGCCGATCGGCACGCCCTACCCGGGCCTCGAACACGTGGTCCTCGACCCCGAAGGACTGCCGAGCGAGGACGGCGAACTGTGCGTCCGCGGCGCCCAGCGCTTCCCCGGCTACCTGGACCCGGCGAACGACGCCGGCCGCTTCGTCGTCTACGACGGGGTGCGGGCGCAGGCGTTCGACGGCAGCGGGCCCGTGACGGACGACCTCTGGTACCGCACCGGCGACCGCGTCACCCGGCAGCACGGACAGCTCGTCCACCTGGGCCGCCTCGACCAGCAGGTCAAGGTCCGCGGCTACCGCGTGGAACTCGGCGAGATCGAGGCCGCACTGCGTGACCAGCCCGGCGTACGCGACGCCCTGGTCGTGGCGCTGCCCGGCGCCGACGGCGAATCCGACCTCGAAGCGGTGTGCACGGGGGCCGACCCGGCGCCCGAACGCCTGCTGGCCGCACTGCGGCTCCGGCTCCCGTCGTACATGGTGCCGCGCGGCGTCACCGTCTACGACGAGCTGCCGCTGAACACCAACGGGAAAGTCGACCGCAAGACCGTGACCGCCGAGATCGCGGCCCAGTACGCCTGAATGCGGGGAAACCGATGACCACCGAAAGCCTCCTGCCCGCACGTCCCACCGTGTCGGACGACGCCTTCCGCCACGCGATGGCCCGCCTGCCCACCGGCGTCGCGGTCGTCACCGCACAGGGCCCCGGCGGACCCGTCGGCTGCACCGTCAACGCCGTCATGTCCCTGTCCCTCCGGCCTCCCGCGCTGCTCGTCTCGCTCGCCGCCGCGAGCCGCACGCTGGAACAGATACTGGACAGCGGCTCCTTCGCGGTCAGCGTCCTGTCGTGGGACGCCCGGCACCTGGCACGGCAGTTCGCCACGGGCACCGCGGCCCAGCGCTTCGACGGCGTGTCCTGGCAGCCGCAGCACGGCGTGCCGGTGCTGACGGCGGCCTCCGTGGCCGCGGTGTGCGACGTCAGCGACACGGCCCACATGTTCGACCACACGCTCGTCGCCGGCACCGTGACCTGGACCCGCGCCGACGAGCGGACCCCCACCGTGCTCTACGGCAACGGCCAGTACGAGGTGGGCCGCTGACGGCCGCCGCGTACTGCCCATAACTGCTCGTAACAGCCCGTAGAGGAAACACCCACTCCCCACCGATCCCCACCGAGGATTCGCATCTCCCATGAGCAGACCGGTCGTAACGCTCGGCATCGTCGGCCTCGGCCGCATCGGCGTGCTCGTCGCGCAGCGCATGGCGGCCTTCGACATGGAAACCGTCGCGTACGACCCGTACGTACAGTCCGAGCGAGCCGCAGAGATGAGCGTGAAGCTCCTGTCGCTGGACAAGCTGCTGGAAGTCTCGGACTTCATCACCGTGCACCTGCCCAAGACCCCGGAGACGACGGGTCTGATCGGCGACGAGGGCCTGGACGTGTACGCCTCGGAGCTGTGCACGGACTCCCCGCTCTTCCGGTTCGACCAGGTGGTCTGCACCCCGCATCTCGGCGCTTCGACACACGAGGCCCAGGAGAAGGCGGGCATCGCCGCCGCCCGCTCGGCGTGCCTGAGGCCGAAGCGAAGGGAGCGAGCACAGCTGGCCCGGGGGCGCTGCATCGGAGGGTGGTGGGGCAGGGCGAGGCTCAGCAGCTGTGTCAACTCGCCGGCCCTGCCTGCGTCAAGCTCGGGAGAGGCAAGCAGGGCCGGGCGTAACAGCCTTGCTGAGGGCGGAGACGAGTGCCTGTCTGTTCGAAGCGGACATCGTGGATGAGGAGTTCTTCGGCGCCGTGGTCATCCACAAGGTCGGATTGTGTTGTCGTTACTGAAGGGACGTTCGTCGACAGAACGGGATGTGATCGCACGGGGCCTACTGGGGGACACCGGGGTTGCCGGGCGGCTCCTCACCGCCAGGCTGTCGGGTCAGGGTTCTGCGGTGATCCCTTCGATGGGTAGGCCGTCGAGGGAGCGGTTGCGGAGCCACCTGGCTACGAAGATCGGGCCGAGGTGTTCCGGGTGGTGCCGGCGTCGGCTGCAGACGCGCCGGTGTTCGATGTAGCACTTGCCGCCGGTGCCGCGGCCGGCGACGGCGTAGCCGTCAGCGGTGATGGACCAGCGGAGCGTCTCGTCCTTCGCCTCGGCGGCGGGGACGGTCTCGGGTTCGAGGCGGATCCATCCGCCGGTGGTCTTGGGTCGGAGTTTCTGAATGCGGCCGCATTCGGGACATGCGGCGTCTGGTGTGCTGTTGACCCCCATTTGAGGGAGCTTGCCGGGTCGGGGTTCGGGGGGTCAGGGGTTCGCTGGCCGTTTGTGCTGGTGGCTGTGGGTGCGGGTGGGCTGCTGGTCGGCCCGCGGGGTGTCGCCGAGCCCGGTCGTGTGCAGGGCGGCTGGCTGGTGACACGGCCTTGTCAAAGGTTTCCCGGCCTCGCTCGGGGCTGGGTTCGTTGATTCTGGAGCGGGGTGAGCTTGATGGGTATAGATGGCGTGAACGGTTACAACGTCTGCGGGGGGAGATCATTATTGCTCCGCCGACGGAGCCGGAGGAGGATGACGATTGAGCGTGATCCGGATGGCCGGCGCTGGTTCGCGCGCTTTCAGGTGAAGCCGGAGCGGACGGTGAAGCGCCCGTCGGAGGACACGCAGTGTCCGGATCATCCGGGGACACGGCTGGAGCGGATGCTGGGTCGGCGTTGGTTCTGCCCGGAGCGTGGAGGGGCCCTACCTTGTGGTCGGGGCCTCTGCGGCCGGGCTATGTTGTCAAGCGAGGTCGCTGGAGTCGGTGTTGGCGCCGCACAGGACGACCATGACGGTTTCGTCCCGGCCCGGAATCCAGGAGCACCACGCCGGCCCGTCTCCTGACGAGCTGGTGCCCCTCCGCTGTGGCCTTCAGCCTGATCAGGTGCCCCTGAGCGGCTGTTGTTGTTCCGATCTCGAGCGGTGTCGCTCGAACGGGAGTCTCAGTATCAGGTGATCGCGGTGGGTGCCGGGCATGAGAAGGCGGCGTACATGGCCGTCTCGGCGCAGGCCGTCGGGTGAGGCTCGCCGTGGTCCCCAAGGAGGACCGTCGCCCCTACTCGGGTCGCCGACGCGCGAGATGGACGATGATGTCGGCGGCGATCTCGACCGTCTCGGGCAGGACCCGCGTGATCGCGTCGTACGCCTGCTGGCGCCTTGATTGCGGCAGTTGGAGATACGCCGAGACGGTCGACAGGTAGCCAACGTAGCCAGGAGCGCTCATCGTCAAGCGCCGCGTGACGACGGCCTGCTGAACGTCGAGGAACCACGGAGACCGTTGCAGCTCCGTACCCGGCCACTGCATCTCCTCATCCGGAGCAGTCCCGTCGGGAGACGGAACCTCATCGGTTTCCAGGAACGGCGCCCGTGCCGCGCGCGCAGAATCCTCGACAGTTGGGTCAGCCAGCTGAACCGGGCCACCGAATGAGGCGAACACACCCTCCGGCTCCAGCAGCGCGGCCACTCGTGACCACCGATCCTCCGGGCGTGTCCAATGCAGGGCTGCCGCCGCATAGACCAACCCATAGGTTTCACCTGGCTGCAGGTCCTCAAACGCGGCCCGCACGGTCGTCACGTTCGCGGGCACGGTCTTGTTCAGCTCGGCGAGCATGGCGGCGTCGGGCTCCGTCGCCGTGACCGTGACCCCGTGCTCAGCGAACAGGCGGGTTGCTTTGCCTGTCCCCGCACCGATCTCCAGGGCCGTCCGAACCGGCCGGCCCGCGTACGTCATCACCAAGTCGAAGAGCTCTTCGGGATACCCCGGCCGGAACCTTTCGTAGGCTTCCGCGATCGCGCCGAAGCTCAGTGCACGAGCAGACATGCCGAGCATCCTGGCACGATCGGGGCAAACAGCGCTTGGCAATACTCAGTGGCTTGGCCTTCCGATCTCGAGAGGTGTCGGTCGAGCGGGAGTCTCGATCGGATGACTCCGGCAGATGCCTGGCATGAAAGCAGGGCCTCTTGGTAGCTCGAAGGGTGTCTACGCCAACAAGCAGTCCAGAAGGCCCTGTTGTCGCAGTTCTACGCCTTCGCGGAGGCAGGGTCCACTTCGGCCGCCCTCGTGTGTGACTGCCTCGCTCACCGGTTCGGGAACGCCGGCGACCACGGGGCGCGCGAGCGCCGCTACCCGACGGACATGTCCGACGCCGAGTGGACGGCGGTGCGGCCGCTGCTGCCGATGCCGGCCTGGCTGCGAGGCCGGGGCGGACAGCCGGAGGCCCACTGCCACCGCGCGATGTTGGACGCGATCCGCTACCAGGTCGACAACGGGACGAAGTGGCGGGCGATGCCAGCCGACTTCCCGCCGTGGGACCGGGTCTACGCGTTCTTCCGCCGCTGGCGCGACCACGGTCTGGTCCGCGAGTTCCACGACCGGCTGCGTGGAAAGGTCCGGGAGAAGGCGGGGCGGGAGCCGGAGCCGAGCGCGGGCGTGATCGACTCCCAGTCGGTCAAGGCGGACGCCGTCGTCGGCGCCGACAGCCGGGGCTTCGACGGCGGCAAGCTGATCAACGGCCGCAAGCGCCACGTGGTGGTCGATACCCTCGGCCTGCTGCTGGGGGTGATGGTCACCTCGGCGGACATCGGCGACCGCGCCGCCGCCCACGTCCTGCTCGCCCGGGTCGCCGCCGCGTACCACCGGTTGGCCCTGGTTTGGGCCGACGGCGGCTACACCGGCAGGCTCGTCGAGTACAGCCTCACCGTCCTCGCCCTGGTCCTGGCGATCGTCAAGCGCAGTGACGACATGCGCGGCTTCGTCGTGCTGCCCGAGCGCTGGATCGTGGAGCGGTTCTTTGCCCACCTGATGCGAAGCCGCCGCCTGGTGCGCGACTTCGAGCGATCCACCACCAGCGCGGAGGCGATGGTCTACTGGTCCGCGACGATGCTCATGACCCGTCGCTTTGCCCGGCCACGGCCTTCGCGAGCGTGAACCGGCCCGGCGCCGGCTCGACCAGCCACCCGCGAGCTGTCAGCCGCTTCGCCTTCGACCGCAACGCCTCGATCTTCGCAGGCACCGGATCCAGGCCGAAGCAGCCGGCCATCTCCTGGCAGGTCAGCGGTCCCTGGCCGAGACGGTCTCGGTCCGCGAGAACCTGCACGATGCGCTGATAGTCCGCCGACAGCGCCGACCAGGCCAGGCCCGCACGCCACATCGGTACCACCGATTTGGACTTCGCCGCCTCCGAAGGTGCAGGCAGCGCGGGCGGTTCACCACGATCCGACGGCTCCTCGGAGGCGCCCGGGTCGCCGGCGTCGCCTTCGCCCGGGGACAGCACCTCGTCGACGCGTGAACGGGCGATGACCCACTCGTTCCACTCCCGCTCGGCCACGACCAGCTCGGCCTGGATACGGTCGGCCTCCTCCCGCAGGTCGTCCATACGACGGCGAGCGGTCAGCTCGCGCTGTTCCAGCAGCCCCACGACCGACGGCATCCCCGACCTCCACCAGAGCGACGACTCGACACCTCACCACTCTCCGAAACCGCCGACCCCATGCCTGAACAGCGGAAACGCAGCCCTCAAGCCCGGAAAGACAACAGCCGCTGACGGGCCACAGACCAGACTGAAGGCTGCCCTCACATCCGCTGAGCCGCGAAGGGTCAGGGAGAAACAGATGCACTCCTGGCCGCCGGAAAGGCGGCCTGCTCACCCAAGACGGTGCTTGGTAAGGCGACGCGCGAGGAGTGGGACGGCGGTGCCTGCCAAGAGAGCGGCGATCGGTATCGCGACGTCCACCCAGGGATTCCGGAGCGGCTTGTACACGGCGGTGCCGTCCTTGATCTCGATGAAGCCGCGGGGCCGGGCCATGACTCCTCCGCCTCCTCCACCTTCGCCGTTCATCGCTGCTCCGGCCTTGCGCCCCGCACCACCCCCGAAGCCGAAGCCGAAGCCGATGCCGACCTCGGCGACCGGGATGACAGTGATGCCCTCGGCGGTGACGGGCTCGCCGTACACGATCGTCTTCGAAACCCGGCTCCCGAGCTCGTCAGCCAGACGCTCCATCAGGGCGGCGGGGGCGTGGGTAGCGGGCGTGTTCACGGCCGGGGCAGGCCGGTTGGTGTCGTGCGGGGCAGCCATCGATGTCTCCTTCGGTGCTGTGTGCGGCGATGCCGAGGTAACGCCCACGCCGGACTCGCCGCCCTCCACGGACTCATCTTCAACACCCTGGCAGCCGCAGCAGGAGACCTGCCGGCGTGCGGTTGTTGCTCCCGCCGGACAATTCTCCGGATGCGGTCAGCGCCGGGAACGGGAGCCGTCCTGGAGCGCGCCGAGCACGGCCTCGGCCATGGCCCGTTCGCCGTTGGCATTGGGATGGACGGCGACGGCCGGGCGAGTGGGCCGGGTGAAGAGGCCTTCGACGTAGCGGTCGTCGAACGGCCGGCAGGCGTCGTGGCCGGTGGTGACGGCCGTGGTATCGACGTAGAGGGCGTCGTGCGTGTCCGCCTCGCTCAGCAGCATGGCGTTGAGGCTGTGCAGGACGCCGCGCAGGTAGGGCTGGTCGCCGTCGGCGACGCGCAGGGACTGGCGGCAGCCTTCGGTGTCGTCGCCGATCACCTCCGGGTAACCGACGAGTGCGACGCGAGCGTGCGGGGCCCGCTGGTGAATGGCAGTGAGGACGTCGGCGACCTTCGACGCAGTGCTGTCGATGCGCTGCTGGAGCTCGTCGGTGCCGCCTTGTGCGTAGCGCCGCTCACAAGGGTTGCCGCGGGGGACTGGTGTGCCCAAGGGAGTCGTACACAGGAGAATGATCTCGCCGAACATGATGTCGTTGCCGCCGATGCCCACGGTGACGAGAGTGGTGTCAGGGCTGAGCGCGTCGAGCTGAGCGGGGTTGCCCATCCCCTGCTGCGGCTCCCACATGTCGTCCGTCTTGGCGCCGCTGCAACTGACGTCGGTGAAGTCCGTGATGCCCAGCGCTGTGCGCGTGAGGGAGGGGTAGTCGGCGTCGGACCGGGCGCACCTCAGGTGCACCTGGCGGGGGACGAGAGGTCCGGAGGTGAAGGAGTCGCCCAGAGCGACGTAGCGTTCGCCGACCGCGGCGGCTGGGGACGGTGTGGCAGATGCGGGGGTAACGACCCCCGCTCCCAGCACCGCGGTGACACCGAGCGCGGCGAGGGTTGCCCGGACTCTGCTCCGATTCCGGCGTTGCATGTGCATCTCCTGTGCTCAAAGGGGGGTTCTGTTCCTAGCGGTGTCCAAGAGTTGAGTGCAGTGGAGTAGGGCGTCAATCAACGGCTGTGCGCAACAGCCCGGTTCCGGACGGCCGATGGGCTGGGCTTGACGACTCGCCGCCGGGGTGTCAGTTCCGGGCGGCAGAGTGGATACCGATCCGGCCGGTCAGACCATGCTCGCCATGACGGTGACGATGACGTCGCCGAGGAAGACCCGCCGAGTAATCCGAGCCGTTGCGCCGGCGCCAGCCCTTCGACCTTTTGACGGTGCAGGTCAGGAGGCACGGCCAAGCATGGGCAGCTGCCGCGATACGGCTGAGCCCGGCGTGGGCTCAGCCGCTCAGCTGATCAAGATCGTGGCTGAGCGTCCATCTGTCCCTGGTCGGTGACTGTGGCTCAAGCCGCCAGCGGTTCCGGACTGTCCCCGCGCACGAGCTCCGCCATGGCCCGCACAGTCTCCACCGACCACACAGGCCGGACCACCCCTGCGCCCGACAGGTAACAGGGTGGCCCGGTTTTGTTTGCGGTTGTTGTACTCGGCCTTCCCGCTGCGCAGGTTGAGGAGGGCTGCGGGTGGCGCTATGAGGGCGAATCCCCCTCCGCCCGCCGACGGGCGCAGCCGCCAGGCCGTGCGTGAAGCGGCCCAGTTATCTGCGGCAAGAGGGAAGTGGTGCCAACCGTCGCACAACTGCCCGCTGGGAAAGGCCTGCTCGCGCCGGGCTGAGGCGGAGGACCGGTACGGCGGCCGTCACTGACTCGGAACGGCGATGCCGGCTGCGCGCAGGTTCGCCTCGACCAGCGTGTTCAACCGGGCGATGGACGGCGACTGGTCCTCCCGGTGGTGGTTGACCATTCCGTACCGGGAGGCGGCGTCGGACTGGTTCCGAAACCCGGTCGGCATCGCCAGCAGCGCGCGGTTGGTGAGCAGCTTGTCGGCCAGTATGGACGCCAGCTCCTCGATCCGCGGGTCGTCCGGATCCCAGGCCCTCGCATCCCAACCGCGCTTGGTCAGCTCGACGGACTCGGGATCGTCGAGCGAATGTTCAAGCCGGGTCAGGAAGCTGTCGAAGATCTCCGGGACCAGCGCCCGGGCCAGCACCAGAGCCTCCCGTTGACCAGCCACGTAGTCGGGACTGAAGCCGAGTTCGGCGAGTCGGTCCAAGACCGCGCAGGCCCGGTCGGGCAGCAGGGCCCGGTCGCCATGGTCGAGACGGTGCAGCCTGTCGCGGCGCGCGATCAGGTCTTCGATCCGTTCGGTGAGCTGGTGATGGACGTTGTCCAGGGTGGCAGCGAACGTCTTGGGATCGGCGTCGAGCAGGCCACCGATCTCGGCCAGCGGCACGCCGGCCGCGGCCAGGGTCCGGACCTGGACCAGCCGGAACAGCTCGCCCGATCGGTAACGGCGGTAGCCGGAACCGTCGCGATCCGGCTCGGCGACCAGGCCGAGCCGGTGATAGTGCCGCACGGTCTTGATCGTGACACCGACGAACGCCGCCGCCTGACCGATCGTGAGCCCGTCAGCCATCGGGTCAGCGCACCTCCAGATCGTGGGCGGCTGCGGTCTCGCGAACCGCGTCGGCCGGGAAGTCCGGACGATCACAGGAGCGAGGATAGCGCGCACCGGTTTTAGCCCATCCTCCTGCCGCTGAGGAGGACCGGGACGCCTGCGATCGGTGCCGGTCACCCCTTGATCGCGATAGCGGGTTGACCTTGACCTTGACCTTGGGTCAAGGGTGCAGGCTCTTCACATGGCCGCTCGAAGGGCCAGGCAGCCACCAGGGCCGCCGTGGGAACTAACACTGTGAACAGGAGATTCATCATGGGAACAAGCAACAGCGGCTTCTCCGACGCAGGGCTGCGCCGACTGCGCGAGGTGCTGGCACGGCATGTCGAGTCCAAGAAGATTCCCGGCCTTGTCGTCCTGGTCAGCCGCGGCGGCCAGACACACGTCGAAGCGATCGGGACGATGCGTCATGATGGTGGCTTGCCGATGCGCCGGGACACGATCTTCCGGATGGCGTCCACGTCCAAACCGGTCACGATGGCGGCGGCGATGATCCTGCTCGACGAGTGTCGGCTGCGGCTGGACGAGCCGGTGGATCAGTGGCTGCCGGAACTTGCCGACCGCCGGGTGTTGAAGCGGCCCGACGGACCGCTGGACGACACCGTGCCGGCGCAGCGGCCGATCACCGTACGGGACCTGCTGACCTCCACGTTCGGGCTCGGAGTGGACTTCGAGTCGATGGCTTCCCCGATCAGGGCCGCGACCTTCGAGCGTCTCGACTACAGCGTGGCATCCGGGCCGGCGCCGGAGCCGGACGAGTGGATGCGCCGCCTCGGCGAGCTGCCGCTGCAGTACCAGCCCGGAGTGCGGTGGCAGTACGACCTCAGCAACGAGGTAGTCGGTGTGCTTGTCTCCAGGGTCACGGGACAGTCGTTGGAGACGTTCCTGCGCGAACGCATCCTCGATCCGCTGGGGATGAAGGACACCGCCTTCCACGTGCCCGCCGACAAGATCGACCGACTGCCGCCCCTGTACGGGCCCGACCCGCAGACCGGCGAGTTCATCGTGTGGGACGAGGCAGCAGGGGGGAGGTCCAGCGTGCCCCCCGCGTTCCAGGGCGCCGGCGGCGGGCTGGTCTCCACCGCCGACGACTACCAGGCCTACTTCCAGATGCTGCTGAACCACGGGATGCACGGGAGTGAACGGATCTTGTCTCGGGCCGCCGTCGAGCTGATGACCACCAACCGTCTCTCGCCCGAGCAACTAGCCGCCCGGGAAGCCATGTTCAGCAACGTCGCCCACCTGTCGTCCGGCCAGGGGTCGAACGGCGGCTGGGGCTTCGGGATGGCGGTGCGCACCTATCGCGGCGACTACGCGCCCATCGGCCAGTTCGGCTGGTTCGGCGGTACCGGCACCACCGCCTACGCAGACAGGACCAACCAGCTCACCGGAGTCCTGCTCACCCAGGTCGGACTGTCCACCCCGGATTCGCCGCGTGCCATGAACGACTTCTGGACCACGCTCTACCAGGCCATCGACTGACAACGAGCTCGACCGTTACTTTGCGGCTGGGGCCTCGGCAACGGCTCGGTCGGCGCAGCCCTCGCCGCCCGCGCGCTGCTCCGGCGCCGGCCGGACGACCCCGACCTCACCAAGGCGCTGCCGCTGCTGGAGCGGGCCTGCACCGCGCAGTTCCTCCACATGTCCGGCCTGTGCCACAGCAGGGCCGGCCTCATCTGGATGCCGGCGCAGGCCACAGCACAGGACGACGCCGCGCCGGACCTTGCCGTGCGGGGCGATGCCGCAACAGCGGAGACTCCTGGTACATGCCGCACATGGGCCGGTGCAGCGCTCGACCGGCAGCTGACGCGGCTCGCCTGGCACCTGGTCCGCCACCAGGACCGGGTGGCCTTCCCCGGCCACCAGCTCTACCGCCTCTCGACCGACCTCGCCACCGGCTCGGCCGGCATCCTGCTCGCGCTCCACGCAGCGCTCACCCGGAAGGGCACGCCCCTTCCCCTCCTGGACCACCGCGGCGGCGCAGTGCCGACCGCGGTGAGCAAGAAACAGCGGTAACGCGGTAACACCACCGCTGACCGATCACCCCCGCCCTATTGACCCGATTTCACAGGGAGAGGTGTGTCATGGCCTTTGTTCTCGACCTTCAGGCCCTGGAAGAGGAGTCCGAGTCCGTCATCGAGTCGCTCTGGTGCAGCCACTGGACCACGCGCACGTGTATGTGACGACCGGCCGATGAGGGGTGCGGGACCGTCCCGGGATGTTGGCGGGGACGGTCCCGCGCCCTTGCTGTAATCCCTCCAGGCCGCGGTGGGCGTCAGGTGGCGTTGACGGTGACCTTCCACTGCAGGCTGGGGTGCTGGCACTGGTGATCAGGGCGTGTGGGCCTGCATGTGCGCTGAGCGGTGATGTAGCTCTTCCCGGGGCCGTCGACGCGGAACTCCGCGGTGGCGTCTCCATCCGGCGTTTCGTGACTGTCGGTACGGGTGAGCACATCGGTTGAGGACGCTTCGGGCGTACTCCACGTCCACTGCTCGCCATTGCCCCGGACGGTGCGAAGACGGACGCTGACCTGGTCGCCGGTGTGGAGGCTGAGAACGCGCCGATTCGAGGCGTTGGACAGAGCCGAGGAACCGGTTGGCTGATCACGCGGTCCGAGCGGGTCCGGCCCAGGATCCCGGCCGACAGCCGGCCGGGGAATGAGCGAGCCGCGCGGCGTCGCCAGTGCTGGTCACAGCCGAGAAAGTGCGCCGACGACTACTGGCGAGGCGTTTCGGCCGCCAGGCCGTCAACGTGGGCGGCAACCCGCTGGAGCAGTTCCATCAATTCCTCGTGCTCCTCGGGCGAGAGGCACTCCATCATCCGGGCTCGTCGGCAGACAGGAATGCCGCCATGGTCTCGTCGAGTTCAGCGATGGAGATCGGGCCGTACGAGATGGTGTTGAGCACCTGCCACGCCCGCCGGTTCAGCCCGTCTGCCGCGAACAGCCGGCCGAGGCTCTGCTCGATGGCCCTGTCGATGTGCTTCAACCAGTAGCCGAGCGGCCGCTGCTCGCGGACGTTGGGCAGCCGAGTCGGCCGATCGACCCCACGCTGTTCAACGTGCTGGACGCTGTCGAGGACCGTGGCGATTCGTGCGCCGTCACGGGCGTTGCCACCGCGCTGGGCGTGGATCAGCCGAGGGCCAGCCGGCTGGTGCTCCGTACCGTCGAGGAGGGGTGGCTGGCCCGCCGGACGGCCCCGTCGGACGCCCGTCGCACGCTGCTCACCCTGACCGACCGCGGGCGGGAGCAGCTCGACCGCACGCACCAGTTCCGGCAGGAGCTCTTCGCTCGGGTGATGGCGGACTGGCCGGACGCCGACCGGTCCGAGTTCGCCCGGCTCATCACTGCGTTCGTGACCTCGTTCGCCGAAGTGGTCTCCGGCACTGACCAGCCTCCGCGGTAAGCACGGCGGTCACAGCCACAGTGGGTGCCGACCCCCGTACGGCACCCTGCAGCGGCGAAGCGTCCTATGAGCCGGTACGGGACGGCATCCAGTGGTGGGTGGTGAAGTCGCCCTTTTCCAGGGTCTCGAAGGGGGCGCTGCTCACACACTTGCCGACGCTGTTGACCGGGAGGCCGTCCATAGCCCAGCTGTAGCCGAGCCGGTCCTTCTTTCCGCCTTTGCCGCTGTCGAGGATGGTGAAGCCGAACCGTTTGCCCTTCAACTCGGCGGCAGAGGGCATCGGTACTCCCGGTGCGGCCTTGACCTGGGCGTCGGTGACGATCCCCGTCGCTACGGCGACCGGCCCGCCGGTCAGCAGGCAGTCGATGCGGCCCTTGAACCGCACGTCGAACTTCTTGCCGTACTGGTGGCTGACGTCGAAGGTTCCTCGGGCCTCGCCGCCGAACCCATGCGCGTCGATGGTGAAGTAGGCGTTGTCACCGGGGTTCCGCTTCAGCTTGCCGGAGCCGACGACGGAGGGCTCGTCCTTGCTTTCTGCTGCGGCTGATCCGCCGGCTGTCGTCACGCTGACGACGGCAGCGGCGGCGCAGACGCCCAGCGATACGGCGGCGGTGGCGAAGGAGCGGCGGCGTATCCGGGTCATTGTTCCTCCTGGTCGTCATGGAGAGCGGCCGGGTCCGTGTCGGTTGCGCATTTCGCGTACCTCCCGGCCGCTCGCATTCAGCCTGCCGGTCCTCACCGCCAGACCACATCACTCCTCAGGCGGCACTCGTTCCGCCGCACGGTGGAACGATGCTCCTCCTACGAGGCGACATCGGTCCCACATCTCAGCGGTATGGCGGTCCGCTTGCCCCCCCACCTGCCCGGGCGAATGCGGGCGCGTCGTGAGGTGCCGGCCACCGTGCGGGATCATGCAGCCGGATGATCTTCTCAACGCCATTCCGACCTCCGCCGAGCCCGATTACCCGGGCGACGAAGAGCTGGAGACAGCAGTGGGGTGCGCCGTCGCTCATCCTCAGCAAGCTGGGCGACCTCGACGGGAACACCGCCGGCAGCCACTGCGCGTTCGGCTGGCCCGACACCTCCTACGGAACCGGGGTGTCCTACCGCGACGCCGACGGCCCCGTAGTCCATCTGCTCCAGCTCGCGGAGGACGAGGACCTCGGATGAGGCTGGGGCGACGCCGGAACGATGTACTTCACGATCCCCGCGAAGGCATTCACGGCAGGGGACTTCAGCAGCGCCAGCCCCCCGAGGTAGGCCACCGGCCGGGCCAGGGTGGGATGGCTGAGGGCGGGGCGGAACGACACCTGGTCACCCACCACGCAAGGGGTGCTCACCAGCTCGGTGGCAGGTGTCAGGCGCGGTCGCCGGTGCATCAGGTGGGCCAGGTCCGTAGGGGAGGCGGGTGCGGACGTGGCGGCCGGTAGGGGGAGGGCCCGGCCGCGCCAGAAGGCGTTGCCCTGATGGGGCCGGTGTTCCCCGTAGTGTCCGCCGGCCCACTTCACGGAGGGTGGTCAGCGCCATGACCAGCAGCGGCAGGAGCTGCAGCGCGTGCATGCCGACTACGTGCGGGACCCGCAGATCGCCGCCGGTCGTCGACCAGCCGGTCAGCGGCATGGAGGGACCGCCGTCCGGCACACCGACGCTCATCCGTGCCCTGCTCGACGTGGGCGGCATGAAAGTCGCCGAAATCGCAGACGTACTGACGGCCATCGACGATCCCGTGCGTCCACTGCACAAAGTGCTCGGCGCCGCCGCGGACCGGCTCGCTACCGCGGACACCGAGCGCGATGACACCGAATCGGCGGCCGCGCATGCCGTCGTCGCCGACCTCATCTCCCGGCGTGGCTGGCAGGCGCACGAGTCGGCCCCTGCCGCGGTCGACCTGTCAAAGGCCCTTGCGGCAAGGGCCCGGTTGGGGCACGAGGCGTTCGTCGAGGTGCTCGACGACTACGCCGATGCCGCCGAGCAGATTGCCCGCGCCGGCCTCGCGTACGTGGACCGGCGCGTGGCGGTCGAGAGCATGATGGAAAGCGTGGTGATCGGAACCGTACTGGGCGAGGCGGTGTTCAGCGCGCTGCGCAGACTGGCCCACGTGGATGCCTCGGCGAAGCTGTACGGCACAGAGGGGCCGCCGGAGCGGACGACGGGCTGAGCTGGCCGCAAGCTGGAAGGGGCCCACCCGAACGGCAGCGCCGCAGGGGGAGGGGCTGGGCGAACACGATGGTTCGACCAGCCCCTTACGGCTGCGCCGTATCGTTCAGCACGTTTCCGTCTTGCCGTAGTTGCCGAAGGTGCAGTGGTAGGCCGCCCCCGAGCCCGGGGGAATGGTGAAGCAGTCGCTGTCCGGCCCCCAGCCGATGACGACTCGTGCCCGCTGCGTGTTGCCGCATGCGTTCCACACCCACGCGACCTGCCCGGAAGCCTCGTTGTAGATGTCCGTCGAGACGCAACCTGGGACGTCCCCCATCACAGATGCGTCCTGGCCAGGGGCGGCGACCGCGGGTCCTGCCGCACAGGCGAGGGCGGCCGCTGCCGCCGGCAAGGTGAACAGAACTTTGCGTGACACAGTGGACCGGTCGCCACCCCCGCCCGCAGGGTCCGGCGTTCCCCCGTGGGCCTCCGGATACCCGGCCGTGATGCCTGCAACCCTCCCTGCTCGGGAGCGGATCGGCGAACCACTCGCGGGTCACGTGAGGCGGCGACGCCCCACGTGTTTTCACTTGTTTCCACCTCAGAGAAGAGCACCGGCGGAACCGGCCCTGCCTACTACGGCCTTGCAGCTCGCGAGGGGAAGTGGGTGGCTGGGGCCGCTTTCGACTGCCGACGCCGTCGAAAAAAGGAGTCCCGGAAAGCTCAGGATGAGAGGAAGCGGGGTGAGGGCGGCTCCTGAGCCGGTCGGCTCGAGTCGTCCGCCGCCGCTGCCGGCGCGAGGCCAGGACGGTGATCAAGGCGGGCCACCCAGCTCAGCCCGGCTCAGGCCCGAAGCCCTCGGCCCTCGCTGTACGCCCTGCCCCCGCCGTCCCTGCGATTCCGGCTGTCCCGGCTGCCTCCGCCGGATGCGAGGTGCCCGTTGCCGGGGGACGGCCGGCCGGGGTCGGCCGGTAGACGACGAGCGGGCAGACACCACAGGCGCGCGGTTCGTCCTGCGCGAACCATCGGCATTCGGCGCGGATTCCGCACCGCGGGAGGCCGTCAGCCTGGTCCGGCCCGGCTTCGGGCCGGGCGCCGGCCAATCGGCCGATCAGGGAACAGTGCCGGCCACTCCAGTGCTCGCAGGCCTCTTGCGCACAGGTGTCCGCGAACCGGAAGCGGGACTCCGGGTCGCCGTGTCCTGTGCACGCCTCGATGAACCGCTCGTCGACGGGCATGGTGGGGCGCACGTAGCCGAGGCGCCCGTCCTCTCCCAGCATCGCGATGAGCACGGCTCCTTCGTGGCAGGCGGAGCTGGGGCACAGTGTGCCTCGTTCCACGGTTCCCGGGGTCGGTACCGGATCGGTGCCGGAGCCCGCGGGCGCCACCTAGACCTCGACCTGCCGCACGCGGATGCCCTGGGTACCCTCAGCCGAGCACCGGGCTGTGCGCCGCGCGACCTGACGCCTCCGGCAGGGTGAGGGGCCGGTGGTCCGTATGCCGGCCGGCACGCTTCACCGTCATGAAGGTCGTGAAGCTTCTGCATTCGACAGAAGAAAGTCGAAGAAGTGGTCGGCCAACGGTTCCCCCAGCAAGGGCTCGAGGAAGAGGAACTGCCCCTGAGGGTTCACTTCGAGCCAAACGGGTTCGCCGTGCGGTGTGAGCTTGATGTCGATGATCCCCATGCGCAGGTCGAGTCGCTGCAGTACTGAAGCGACTTGCCGGGCCACTTCCGCCGGGACGCTCCATTTGGAGATGGGGACACTCAAGTCAGGGCGCCAGTCAAGGCGGTCCGTCTCGATCAAGGCAGCGTAGAAGCGATCGCCGAAGCAGTTGAGTCTCACGTGCCGCCTGCCAGGGATGTACTCCTGGTATACGGCAGGGCACGCGGTGAAAGACTCCTCGGGGATGGAAGAGGGATCATCGATGTACTGAGTGAACATCAACGGGCCGCTCGCGCCGACCACTGGCTTGACGATGATCCGTCCCACCTGCCGAGCGAAATCAATGACATCCTGGCGCGATTGAGAGACGAGGGTCCGTGGAACGCGGAACCCCGCCTCCTGCGCCACGGAAAGCTGGTACAGCTTGTCCGCGGCGCGGTCGGTCGCCTCCGGTAGCGATACCCACAGGCCTCGATAGGCTGCCGAGAGGATCCCGCCGAGGGCGCCACGGCAATCGTTGTTGACCAGACGTCGCTGAAAGTCGTCCGCTGTCAGAGCCGAGACCTGCTGATTCGCCCTCATTCTCCGCCACCACAGCACCGAGACATCGGCTAGAGGCAGGGCAACCCCATCGGACGTCAGGACCGTGGCGGACGGGTCTCCGTCAGAACTCCACGCCAGGCTGTGCCGCCCGCTGATCCGGTCGCACTCCATGATGTGGAAATCGGCGTACCCGCGGCGGGCGGCGGCTTCCCGAACGGCAAGGGTGTGGAGATCGTCCCTGACGGACACCGTGAGGATCATTGCTCAGGGCAGTCCACGCAGCAATCGTCGCTGCAACCGCACGAACAGGACTCGGACGCCGACCCTGCCATGCGGCTGGCATCGATCCTGAGGCCGGTGGTGGCACGAACGGCCTCTTCCCAAGCCTGGAGTTCATCGGGAGTCTCCAGACGAACATAGGAATCAGGCTGTGCTCTGAGGACGACCGGGGGAGGCACCGCAGAACCGATGCTTGTCAAGCCCTTCGTCCTGCCTACGGATTCCCCAAGTTGAAATGTTGCCATTGAGATCATCTCCGGGGAAGGTGTGAGGTGTGGCGTGGATGTTCCCCTGACTCCATGACAGCACCACCACCGTGTCGATGCACGTTCTGACGCCATAGGTTTAGTCAGTCGGGAGGGTAGTCGTGGTAGTGGCCCCAGCCGAGGACGTCCTGCTCGGGCGGGGTCTTATAGACGTCGTCCTTCGTCTCTTCCCGCGCTTTCCCGGCTCGTTCCGCCTCGCCCCGTCGCCGGTGCTTGTCCTCGGCGGCATGGGCCTCCTTGTGTTTTCTCTTCGGCAGCCAGCTCATGGCCCGAATCCCATCTTTCTCGCACTTCAACCTCAATTTCAGGTTCACACGCGTAGGCGGGGCGTGCATCCCTCCCGACGGTCTCGAAAGACCTGGGAGGGTCGCAGTCCCGGCTCGTCGAGCGACTGAAAGTGACTGTGCGGGGACTGGGGTAGTGCTTATTTGAGCCTCCCGGGTCGACCGGCAGGTCAGCCCCGGCAATCCGGACCTGGGGCGGAGCCCGCCACCCGCCTGTGCCGACCTTGGGCAGCAAGGGCGCCGGAAAGATCACCACCGGTGTCCTGCCGGCCCGGGTCGGCCGGCGCCTATCGGCCAATGGGCGTGTCTTCATCCGCCGCGAGGATGACCGGCTGCGGGGTCTGCCCTGGTCGTCCGCCACCATCGGCCTCTCACGCCCGCCGGCTGTGGGCCGGGCCCGACGGAATCTGGACGAGCCGGGGGACCTTCTACCGCCGGGGCATACGCCTGACCGGGCTCGGTGGCCTCCTGGCGGCCTCCGCCGTCGGCTACCTGCTGCTCGGCGGCTGACATGGACGGGTGAGTCGCTCGTCCCTACCCGCGGAACCACAGCGGCGAATTTGACCCTCCCCTTACGTCAGGCTTCAGTCTGATGCCGACGAAAGGGCAGGTGGATGAGCTACTCCGTGGGGCAGGTGTCGGCTTTCGCCGACGTGACGGTGCGTACTCTGCACCACTACGACAAGGCGGGGCTGCTCTCGCCCAGCGAGCGCAGCCACGCCGGATACCGGCTCTACAGCGAGGCCGACCTGGCACGTCTCCAGCAGATCCTCTTCTACCGTGAGCTGGGCTTCCCCCTCGATGAGATCGCTGCGATCTTCAAGGAGCCGCAGGCGAACGCCGTGGAGCACCTGCGAGCCCGCCAGCGGCAGCTGAGTGAGGAGATCGCCAGGTTGCAGCGGCTGGCCGAGGTGGCGGAACGAGCCATCGAGGTCCAGCAGACAGGGGTGTCCCTGACTCCTCAGGAGCGCTTCGAGGTCTTCGGTGAGATCACCTTCGACCTGAGCTACGCCACCGAGGCGGAGCGGAAATGGGCGCACTCGGAAGGGCAACGCGAGGCGATGGCGCGCGCCGCCGCCCACACCAAGGAGGACTGGCGCCGGCTCATGGGCGAAGCCACCGCCTGGCGCGCGGAGCTGCTCGCGGCCTTCGACGACGGGGAGCCGGCCAACGGCGAGCGGACCATGGACCTGGCCGAGGAGCACCGCCTGCACATCTCCCGCTGGTTCACCACCTGCCCGCCCGACATGCACCGGCGCATCGCGGACGACTTCCTAGCCGACCCGCGCGCCTTCGCCCTGGTCGTACCGCCGTCGCAGCAGCGCCCGGGCCTGGCCGCCTACATGTCCAAGGCGGTCCACGCCAACGCCGCCCGCCACGCAGGCGGCCCCGCCGACTCCGAGGAGCACCGATGAGGATCCTGATCGCCGCGGCCGGATCGCGCGGCGACGTCGCGCCCTATACGGGCCTGGGCGCCGCACTGCACCGGGCCGGGTACGACGTCGCCCTCGCCGCCACGGACGCCTTCGCGCCCCTCGTGGGCGCCGCCGGGCTGGAATTCCGCAGCCTCCCCGGCGACACACGGGCGCGTGGTGACGTCACCGACAGACGTGAACTGATGCGCACCGCCGCCGCCTTCATCACCGAACTGGGCCAGGGGTTCGCCGACGCGGCCGACGGTGGCACGGATCTGCTCCTGCTGTCGGCCACCACGGCCCCGCTCGGCTGGCACCTCACCGAAGCCACGGGCATACCGAGCCTCGGCGCGTACCTCCAGCCCACCGCACCGACCGGTGACTTCCCGCCCGTCGTCACAAGCTCCCGCTCACTGGGCCGCCTCGCCAACCGCGCAACCGGACGCTTCGCCCTCCGCATGGCCGACCGCGTCTTCGAACGGGCGGTCACAGAACTGCGCCACCGTCTCCAACTGCCCCCGCTCCCGCCCTCCGCCATGCGGCGACGGCAGGAGCAGGCGAACTGGCCCGTCCTGCACGGCTTCAGCACGGCATTGGTGCCCCGCCCCTCCGACTGGCGTTCCGGTCTGGAGGTCGTGGGCACCTGGTGGCCCCACCACGATGCGGCCCAACTGCTTCCCACGGAACTGGAGGACTTCCTTCACGCCGGGCCCCGGCCCGTCCTCATCGGCTTCGGGAGCATGGCGGCCGGGGACGGGGAACGGCTGAGCGAGATCGCCGTGCGAGCCTTGCGCCTCGCCGGGCTGCGCGGCATCCTTCAAGGCGGCAGTGCCGGGCTCGCCGCCGAGGGCGACGACGTGCTCACCATCGGCGACGTGCCGCACGCCTTGCTGTTCCCGCGGCTGGCGGCGGTCGTCCACCACGCCGGAGCGGGAACCTCGGCCGCCGCGTTGCGCGCCGGAGTGCCCGCGGTCACCGTCCCGGTGACTGCGGACCAGCCGTTCTGGGCGGGACGGCTCGCCACCCTCGGCGCCGCCACCGACCCGATCCCCTTCCGGTCCCTCACCGCCGAACGGCTCGCCGACGCGCTCACCCGGGCAGTGAAACAGCAGACCTACGCGCGAGCCGCTGAGAGAGTGGCGCGACACATGGCGACCGAGGACGGGACAGCCCAGGTTCTCAAGGCCGTCCAGCGACTGACGAAAGGCTGATGCCGGCGCGTTCCCGGTGGTGGGGAGGCGCACGCCGCCCGCGGCCCGCAGTGCCGGTTACGGCAGGGCGATTTCGGCGACCTTGGACCGGACGTAGGCGCGGGCCGTGACCGGCGAGTGGGATACCCGGCCGATCGGGGCGGGGAGTGACTCGACGACGGTGTACGGATCGCAGTCGTAGAAGTAGACCAGGGACATCAGCTCTTCGGACGGGGCGTCGGCGGGCGGGGCCGGTACGCGGTGGCGCCCGGAGCGCCAGCGGTCGCCGGTCCAGCGGGCCATCAGGTCACCGATGTTGACGGTGAGCGCCTCGGGGTCGTAGGGGGCGTCCTGCCAGCCGCCGTCCTCGGTGTGGATTTGCAGGCCGCCCTTGCCGGGCTGGCGGTCGAGGACGGTGATGGTGCCGAAGTCGGTGTGCGGGCCGACCCGGAACTGGCCCGGCCGCGGCGCTCCCGCGGTGGTGACGGCGGGATACCAGTTGAGGGTCAGGGTCCAGTCGGGGCGGGTGGTGTGGCGGGTGAAGAAGTCGAGGGGCCGGCGCAGGGCCGCCGCCAGGAGTTCGAGCAGCTCGTCGGCGAGCGCTCGCATGGAACGTGCGTAGAGTGCGAGGAGGGGTCGCAGAGCCTGGGGTTGGGACGGCCAGGTCTCCGGCAGCAGTCCGGACCCGACCGGTCCGGCCCCGGCGGGGAGCGCAGCAGTGTCGTCGTACGGGCCGGGGGCCACCGACCAGGTCTCCAGCAGGTCCGGTGGCGTCACGAGGCCTTCTGCCCGGCCGGTGGCCACCGCTCCCGGTCCGCGCCAGCCGTACTGGCCGGCCTGGGCCAGGAACGGCAGCTTGGCGTCGACCGGCTGATGGAAGAACATGCGGGCCGCGGCGCGGATCGCGGCGGGCAGGCCGGGGGGAACGCCATGACCGGTGACGAGCAGGAAGCCCGCTCGCTCAAGCGCCCCGTCGACGGCCGCGGCGAGACGCTCGCGGCTCCGGCGGTCACCGGTCCGCCACAGCGAGAGGTCGATCGTGGGAAGGGTGGAAGCACTCATGCCGCTCTCCTCCTGCCTCTAGTCCTGCCGCGTCCGGGATGTCGTGAAACGGCCCGGTCATAGTCCTTCCCGAGGGCGGGCGTCACCCAGCCGCCCGCCGAGAAGTGGGAGGAACAGGCAAGAGCGGCCGGTGGTTCGGGAGAATACGGCAGGGCACGGGCCACGGCGTGAGCGCAGGGGAGGTCACGGTGATGGGCACAGAATCGGGCTCGGGCACCTTCGACACTCTGGAACTGGAGTTGCTGCACGCCCTCCAGCTCGACGGACGGGCGGCACTGAGCCGCATCGCGCACCGGCTGGGCACCTCGGAACGCACGCTGGCCCGCCGCTACAGCAGACTGCGCACACTGGGCCTGCGCGTCGTCGGCCAGCCGGTCCCGGCACGGCTGGGGATGACCCGCTGGCTGCTGCGTCTCCACTGCGCTCCCGGTTCCGCGGGCTCCGTCGCCCACGCCCTTGCCCGCCGGGCCGACACCAGCTGGATCTCACTGGCCTCCGGGGGCACCGAGCTGTACTGCGCCCTCACCACCCCCACGCCGCACGAGCGGGACGCCCTGCTCCTGGAGAAGCTGCCCCGCACCCCCGGCCTGACGGGCATCGGCGCACACTGCCTGCTACGCCTCTTCACCGACATCACCAGCACCTGGTACGCCCACGGCATACCCTTCGGCCCGGCCCGCAGGGACGGGGAAGCGGGCGCTCCGGTGCCGGCCCCGGAGCGCCCCGAACTCCCCGGGCCCCTGACCCTGGACACCACCGACCGGGCCCTCCTCGCCGAGCTGGCCGAGGACGGCCGGGCCGGCCTACCCGAGCTCGCGGCCGCCACCGGCCGCTCGCCCTCCAGCGTCCAGCGCCGCCTCGAACGCCTGAAAGGCCAGGGCGCACTGGGCTTCTCCGTGGATTTCGCGCCCCGGCACCTGGGTTATCACCTGATGACCCACCTTTGGCTGCGCGTGACCCCCGGCCACGTCCCGGCCGTCGGCCGCGTCCTGGCGACCCACCCGGAAATAGCCTTCGCGGCCGCCACCACCGGTCCGCACAATCTCGTGGCCACGGGCATCTTCCGCGGCGACCACGATCTCCACCACTACCTCGACCACCGCATCGGCTCGCTCCCCGGCATCCAGTCCGTCGAGACCGCCCCCATCCTCCACGAGGTCAAACGGCTCTCCAGGCCTCAACTTTTCTGACCGCGAGCAACTTGAGGTGTGATCCGGAGGGGCGGAGCGATCCGGTAGGCGTGGGCGGGCGGATGGTCGACGGGAAGCTCCGGCCGCCACGCGCGAAGGCCCTGGGCGGACGGTACGAAGAGCGGGCCCGGCAGTGCGTCCGCTCTCGCCCACTCCCACCGGCTCACCAGCTCCGGCTCCATCCCCATCGGGCTCCCTGCGTACGCAGGGACCACGGTGACTGCGGTTGCCCGGTTCGTGCCGCCGACCTCGTCCAGCAGCAACGCGATCACCTCCACGTCCTCCGTGCGCGCGGACAGCGAGGTCTCCTCACGCAGCTCACGGACCGCGGTCTCCTCGATGGACTCCCCGGGATCGACCTTCCCACCGGGGCACTCCCAGACCCCGGAGCGGTGCCGGCCCAGCAGGATCCGCCCCTCGGCATCGGTGACGATGACGCACACCCCGAGAACGGTCTGGGCGACGGGCGGCCGTGTGCCGCGCTGTCGGCTGGCCACCCGTGCGCGCGGAACGGTCTGCTGCCGGCGCGCGGTGATCAGCTGGCAGACCACCGGGTCGCCGTCCACGGGCGACGGCAGAAGCGTGACGTTGTCGACGAGGAACCCGGCCTCGACGAGCAGGTCCTCCCACAGGGCGGGAGTGAGGACCCACATCGAGGTCGTGAGCATGCCCTCGCTCCCCAGCCGTACGCCTTCGGGTCGCGGACTGACTGCCGTGGACGGACCGACGCCGTCCCTGTTGGTGTGCAGGACCGAGAAGACCAGCCGTCCGCCGGGACGGAGATGGGGAGCGAGCGCCGGGAGGAGCCGGTTCGGGTCGATGAAGCCGACGGAGTGCATCGCGTACGCGACGTCGTACGGCTCCTTCTCCTGGCGGAGGTGGTCGAGGATGTCGGCCTGGACGAAGCGCACGCCGGCCTCGTCCTCGCCGTAGCGGTCGAGTGCCCGCTGGTGCTGGGTGGGCGAGCCGTCGACCGCGTCGACGACGGCACCGTGGGCGCGGGCGAGGTGCACGGCGTAGCGGCCGGTGCCGCTGCCGATGTCGAGGACCCGGCAGCCGGTGAGGTCGCCGAGGACCTCGTCGCCGGGCCCGTCGCCGTAGAATCCCCAGTCCATGCGGTCGGGTTCGGGCGGGGTGCTCCCGCGGTCGAGATGGAAGCGCCCGAAGTCCGTCCACACCTGGCGGTCAGCGGCCGTGTCGTTCATGAACATCCCCTCGTCTCTTCCTTGGTACTGGCGTCGCCCCGGGCCGACGCGTGGTCGGTGCTCGGCGGGTGCGGGTGCGGGGCGCCGCTCACCGTTCGCCGCCGTTCTTCACCGCGTCGGCCGGAGGGCGCGGCCCCGGCACGGGGGCGTCCTGATACTGCTGGTACTGCCGGGCCTGCATCTCGTACAGCGTTCGATAGTGACCTGGTTCGAGAGCCATCAGATCGGCGTGACCGCCGTGCTCGATCAGGCGCCCGTCGTGGAGGACGTAGATCACGTCGGCGTTGGCCGTGGCCGCGAGCCGGTGGGTGATGAGCAGCACGGTGGTGACGCCGTCATCGGTGAAGGAGCGCAATGAATCGAACATGTCGATCTCGGCTTTCGGATCGAGCGCGGCGGTCGGTTCGTCGACGATCAGCAGGTCGCGTTCCCGGTAGACGGCGCGTGAGACGCCGATGCGCTGCCACTGGCCTCCCGAGAGCCGCACTCCGCGTTCGAAGTCCTTGACCGCGATGGAGTCCCAGCCGTGGGGCAGTTTCTCGACCACGGTGCGGATGTCGGCCCGCTCGGCCGCGGCTTCGATCTTCTCCTGGTCCAGCGGCCGGCCGGCGTCGCCGATGTGGATGTTGGCCCGGACGGTCATGGGCCAGCAGTCGACGTCCTGCGGGAGCAGGGCGACCCGGTCGAAGACGCTTTCGCGGTTGGCCTCGCGGACGTCGACGCCGTTGTAGGAGACGGTCCCCGCGGTGGGCAGGTAGAGGCCGGCGATGAGGCCGGCGAGCGTGGTCTTGCCCGAGCCGTTCTCGCCGACCAGGGCCACCACCTTGCCCTTCGGGATGGTGAGCGACACCCCTTGGAGCGCGTCGCGTTCGGCACCGGGGTAGCGGAACGTGACGTCCTGGAGCACGACCTCGACGCCCTCGCCCTCCACGCCGGCGCCATGGTCGGGGATGGCGTGCTGGGCGCCGAGCTTGATGGAGTTGTTCATGTCGGTCAGGTACAGCGACTCCTCGCACATGCGGTTGAGCTGGGAGACGATCTGGTTGAGGTAGCCGGTGGCGTTGCGGATCGCCAGCACCGCTGTCCCGGCCGCGGCGAGTGGCATCCCGCCGACGACCAGCAGCCACCACAGCAGTCCGTAGGCGAGGATGCGGGCGGTGCCGGACATGGCGGCCGTAACGACCTCTGTTCTCGCCTCGGCGCGCGCCAAGCGGGCCTTCTCCGCCGCCGCGGTGCGGCCCATGTCTTCCTGCGCGTGGATCAGCAACCGCCCGGCACCATGGACCCGTAGTTCCGGGGTCGCGCCGGCCCGGGTGATCGGCCAGAGCAGGACGTCGGTGGCACGGCGGTGGTCGATCCAGGCGTGCTGAGAGGCGTAGGCGCGGCGCATGACGACGACCGCGCCCCACCAGCGCGGTGCCGCGATGAGCAGAAGCGCGGCGAGCAGCAGGGGGTGCAGTGTCGCGAGAACGACGGCGGCTGCGCCGAGGCTCATCAGACCGCTGATGATCCATACCGAGCTCGACAGCATGCGCCGTACGGAGTCGGTGCCGTACTGGCCGAGGGCGAGCTGACGGTGGATGTCCTTGTCTTCCATCGCGGACATCTCGACGCGCGTCATCATGCCGTAGTACGCCGTCCGGCATGACAGCTCGATCTTCGGATACAGGCGCCCCTCGACCTGGACGATCAGACATCCCAGGAGCACCGACCCCGCCGAGGAAGCGCCGCCGAGCAGGAGCGCGGGCAGGGCCTCGCGCAGCTTGTCCGGGGTGGGCCCGCCGGCGAAGAGGTGCACCAGCACCTGGTTCGTCGCCACGAGCAGGAACGCCGACATCGCGCCGGAGGCCAGTTGCGCGGCCACCAGCACCACCAGGGCGCGGGGATCTTCACGCCACGCGATACGGCCGATCATCGCGAGCATGCTGGGGAACTGCCGGGCCATGGCCCAGAAGCTCATGCGCAACAACGGGTCGGAGTACTTCGCCCATGCCTTGTCGTGCCGCAGCGCGCCGGAGAACAGGAGCATCTCGCTCTCCGACAACGGAGCCCGCTTCTTGTCCGTCACCGTCACAGGCCCCGTCCCCCTCGGTCCAGACTGAGTTCGTAGAGCTCCTGGAAGAGCCCGCCGCCCTTGACGAGCTGGTCGAATGTGCCGTGCTCGGCAATGCGCCCCTTATCCATGACGATGATCCGGTCCGCCACCTTCGTGTTGATCAGCCGGTGCGTGACCACCACCGTGATCCGGCCCGGGGCGATCTCGCGCAGCAGCCGGAACATCGCGTGCTCGCCGCGCGGGTCCATATCCGAGGTCGGCTCGTCCATGACGACCACGGCCGGCCGCCGGTACAGCACGCGGGCGCAGGCGATGCGCTGCCACTGCCCGCCCGACATCGACACTCCGCCCCACAGCTCCGTGGCGAGCAGGGTGTCGAGGCCGCGGGGGAGTTCCTCGAAGGCTCCCCGCATCCCCACTGCGTCGACGGCTTCCCACACCCGGTCGTCGTCGAGGGTGACGGGCTGGCCCATGGTGATGTTGTCGCGCGCGGAGACGGGCCAGTAGCCGAACTGCTGGGTGACGAACCCCGTCTGCTCCCACACCTCGTTGACGTCGATGCGGGACACGTCCGCGCCGTCCCAGAGGACTTGCCCCTTGTCGGGGGTGTAGAGGCCGGTCATCAGGCGGGTGAGGGTGGACTTGCCCGACCCGTTCTCGCCCAGCACCGCGACGAGTTCACCCCGGCGCAGCGTCAGCGAGACCCCGTCGACCGCGGGGCGGTCCTTGTTCGGGTAGGTGAAGACCGCGTCCCGGACCTGGATGGTCTCCGGCTCGCGCGGCGCCGGGACGGTGCCGGCCGCGGGCATCAGGGCTTGGGACCGTTCGATGAACTGCTTCCAGTCCCCGAGGAACAGCGACGAGTGGAACAAGGATGCCGCGTAGTGCACGACGTTGGTCAGGTTCCCCAGCGCGGTGCGCACCGCGAGGACAGCGGTCGCCGCGATCGCCAGGGACATGCGGCCGGACACGGTGAGCCACAGCAGCGTGCCCCACGCCAGCGACAGGCACAGGCCACCGAAGACGGCCGCGACGAGGTTCGCGCGCAGCTGCCGGCCCGCCCCGCTCAGGGTCCGGTCGTCCAGGCGCTTGGAGAGGGTCCGGTACCAGTACGACAGGTACCCGGCCATGCTCATCCCGCGGACTTCGTCAGCGAGCTTGCCCGCGGTGACGTGCCAGCGCATCATGCCGCGCACGTTGCGGCCCGTGCTGTTCGCGGTGTGCACCTGGTGCTCGATCCGCGCCTCCGCCATCGCCCCCACCCCCGACGGCAGCACCGCCAGGACCAACACCGGCAGCATCAGCGGATGCAGCGCGGTCAGGACACCGAACGCCGCCACCAGCTTGATCAGCGCCGACATGAACGACTGCACGTCGTAGATCAGCCGGTCACAGCGCACCGAGCCGGTCTCGGCCGCCTCGTGCTCTTCGGAGAACTCCGGCCGCAAGAACGCCGACAGCTCCACCCGCAGCATCGCCTCGACTACCGCGACGTCCGCCGCCGTCATCAACCGCGGCTTCAGCCGCCCGACCGACCACGACGCCAACCCGTACGCGACCCTCCCCACGCCGGCCGCGACCGCGATCACGACCAGTGCCGGCAGCGCCTGGTGCACCCGGTGCGACACCGAACCGGACCCGAGGACCGGCACCATCGCCCGAGCCGTCGCCGCCAGCGCCACCGCCGACCCGATCCCGTAGACGACCTGCGCACCGACCATGACGAGCACGTCACGGCGGTCGATCCGCCACGCCATCTTGAACACCTGCGTCAGCACGGCCGGGATCGTCGTCACCAGCTGCCAGACGCCGTACTGGTCGAACGCCGACTTCGTCCACTGCGCCTTGCGCTCGATATCCACCGGCTCCGGATACGGCGGCCGTGTCCGGGCCTGTTCGTCTCCTTGCACACTCTTCATGAACGTCCTTCCTGATCATGTTCGAATTGCAAACGCACCTCCGTGGCATTTGTGAGCCGATCCTGGTGGTGATGCATCACGCCTCCTCGTTGACGAGCGGGTCGGACGAGTGATCGGAAAACGGCCCCCGGGCGGATGTGGTTACGGCCATTCGAGGGCGTTTTCTCGTGCAGGAATTCGAGTGACCGTCAATCGGCTTGCGATCGCTGGGCGGGCGGACCGCGGGGTGGTGTGCGATTCACTCGGCCGTGGCCGCTCACCCGATCCGGGCCTTGTGTTGCTCCCGGAAACGGCAGGCCTCCGCCCGCCGGCCGGTGGTTGCCGGTCGGCGGGTGCTGCCTCTTTGCAACTGACCGGGTGATGCCCCGGAAAGGATGGTCGTGTGGCGTCGCCGGCTTCCCGGCCCCGGCCGGTTGTCTGCGGCAGGCGGTCCCGTACAGCGTGCGTCTTCCGTACGATGTACACGCGTCCGTACACCGTGCCGCCCGGGGGCTGTCCCGGGCCCGAGAAAGAGGAGGCCGCATGCCGGTCGACGATGATCAGCCGAAGCAGACGATCCCATCGGTGTGGACCCGGCCCCAGCGCCGCAAGCGGGAGCAGCCCACGCTCAGCCGGGACCAGATCGTGTCCGTCGCCCTGGAGCTGCTGGACGCCGACGGCATCGACGCGCTGAGCATGCGCAAGCTCGGCACCCGCCTGAACGCCGGGGCCACCTCGCTGTACACGCACGTGGCCAACAAGGACGAACTGATCGAACTGGTCGTGGACGAGATCTACGGCGAGATCGAGGTGCCCGGCCCCGACACCGCGGACATGCGGACCGAGTGGCGCTCGGCCGTCACGAGCTGCGCCCAGAGCCTGCGGTCCGTGTTCCACCGGCATCCCTGGATCGTCTCCGCGCTGGGTGAGGCGGGCGTGGTCTCCCTGGGGCCGAACGCGATGCGGCTGTCCGAGGGCATGCTCGCCGTCTTCGAGGAGGCCGGCTTCTCGCTGGAGCAGGCGGACCTCGCCGTGAACGCGGTCGTCTCGTACGCCATAGGGGTGTCCACCACCGAGGCCGCGTGGCTGTCCAGGCTCGCCCGCAGCGGTCTGAGCGAGCAGGAAGGCGTGGACAGCCTGTGGCCGGCGGCCGAGCAGGCCGCGCAGGCGTACCCGCGGCTGCGCAGGCTGTACGCCACGCAGCACCTCCAGGACTCGGGCGGCACCCGCAACGACAACTTCGGCGACGGGCTCGACTGCGTCCTCGACGGCCTGGAGATCCGGCTCCGCCGTACGCGGGGCGCCGCGGACTGAAGCACACCGCCGCCGGGACATGCCCGTGCCCCCGCTTCCGCCTTCGACGGCGGGAGCGGGGGCACGGGTGGGAGTGGGGGTGGCGGCGGCGGATCCCGGCGGACTACCAGCCGGTGCCGATCCGGGTGCGGTCGCCCAGGGCGTTGGTGCCGGTGCCCGTGCCCGGGTAGAAGTAGAGGCTCCCGGTGGCGCCGGCGGGTGCCTCGACGGCGTCGACGTCGCCCTTGCCGTCGCGGTTGAAGTCCGCGCCGACCAGCTGTCGCATGGTGTCCCAGCCGGTGCCGATCCGGGCACGGCCGCCCAGGGCGTTGCCGCCGTCGAGCGAGCCGGAGCCGGGGTACGCCCAGAGGTTGCCGTCCCGGTCCACGGCCACGAGGTCGGCCTTGCCGTCGGCGTCGAGGTCGCCCGGGCTGGTGAGCTCGGTCATCGTGTCCCAGCCGGAGGCGATGCGGACGCGGCTGCCCAGGGTGTTGCCGCCGTTGAACGAACCGGAACCGGGGTAGGCCCACAGGACACCGTCCTTGTCGACGGCCAGCAGGTCGGGCTTGCCGTTCCGGTCGGCGTCCATCGTGGTCAGCTCCCGCATGGTGTTCCAGCCGGTGCCGATCCGGACCCGGTCCCCGAGGGTGCTCATGCCCTTGGCGGCACCGGTGCCCGGGTACGCGTACAGGATCCCGGTGCCGGAGTCGACGGCGAGCAGGTCGGCCTTGCCGTCCCCGGTGAAGTCACCGGCGGCGAGCTTGCTCAGACCGCCCCAGCCGGTGCCTATCTGCACGCGGTCGCCGAAGGTGCCGTTGCCGGTGCCGGGGTAGAGCCACAGCTTCCCGGTGGCGGTCTCGATGCCGACCAGGTCGGGCTTCCCGTCGCCGGTGAAGTCGGCGGAGGCCAGCCGGGCCATGCCCGCCGGGGCGGGGTCGTCGGGCCAGGTCGTGTGGACGACCATCCGCCGGTCGTCGGCCTCGTTGGCGATCCACAGCTCGTCGCTGCCGGGCCAGTAGGAGAGGTTCTCGATGTTCACGCCGGTGCGCGTGACGAGGCGCACCGGCTCATCGGGCCTGGCGTGGTAGAGACAGCTGGGGATGTCCACGCCACCGTTCTTGGCGTCGACGAACTCCGGGCAGGGGCCCGCGATGGCGAACCGGCCGTTGTTCATGGCGATGCCCTGTGTGCCGCCCATCGGGGAGGCAAAGGCCTCCGACGCCTGGACGCGTCCCGAGGCGTCGGCCTTCAGCCGGCCGGTGACCGGGTCGATGGGCCAGCGCACGACCGGCGCCGTGGCCTTGCCGAACTTGTCCTCCACGCTGTACGGATCGCCCTCCGCGGTGACCAGGGCGGGCTGGGAACCGCTGAGGTCCAGTGATGCCGCGGTCAGGCACGGGCGCTGCGGGACGTTCGCCGGCGGGTATGTCCCGCAGCCATCTCCTCCCGCGCCGGTGTACGCGTAGCTGCCGGTGCGCGGCAGGACGTAGTCGAAGCCGCCCCCGTGCGTCCGGCCGGCCGCGTCCACGCCGACCGAGGCGTCGGCGGTGGTGTCCATCTTCCAGATGTCGTTGAGATCGAACACGTCGAAGCCACTGCCGATGGACGCGACATAGAGGCGGCTGCCCGCCCAGACCACGCCGTTGGCGTGCCCGCCCAGGGCCGCGAAGTTCTTGCTGTCGTCGGAGAGCCCGGCCAGGAGGACGTGCCGATAGGTGACATGGGACGGATCGGTGACGTCGGCGAAGGTGATCCGCTCCCGCTTGTCGCCGGACGCGCTCCAGCCGGCGATGAGCACCTTGCGGCCGTTCACCAGAGTCTGCGCCTGGGGCGATTCACCGGATCCGGCGAGGCCCTGCGGATACCAGGCCGTGGTGCCGTCGTCCTCGGACGACCAGCAGAAGCCCTGTGCCCCGGCGATGTCGGACGGGTGACACAAGGAGCGGGCCGAGGTCACGTTCGAGGTGTCGGCCAGGACGCCGTTGATGCCGGTGCGCTTGAGGGAGGGATGGGCGGACTGGAACGTGGAGACGCGGCCCGCGTCGCGGCCGTTGTCCCACTGGAATCCCAGACCGTCGGTGCTGATGCGGGTGACGGCGTTGTAGGTGGCGATGCCCCCGTCGGGGACGGCGGGGATAGCGGGGGCGGCGACGGCCGGGCCGCCGGTGGCGAACCCCACCGTCAGGGACGCCAGCGCCCCCAAGGCCGCGGCGATGCCTCGGGCTGCGGCGCGGGTTCCGCGGACTGGTCTGGTCATGGCGATGACTTGCCCTTTCCGGAGAATGAGGTGGGGCCGCCGCCGCGATGAGTGCGGCGGCGGCCCGTGAACGGCATCAGGAATAGGCGTTCCAGCCGCCACCGAAGTCGGTGGGGTCGGTGTACGTACCGTCGCCCTTGCCCCAGTAGACGAGGGCGTGGCCGTCGGACTTCCGGCGCACCATCAGGTCCGGCACGCCGTTCTTGTTGATGTCGCCTACGCCCGTGATGACGTCGTACCGGTCCCAGCCTGCGCCGAGGTCGGTGGGGTTGGTGTAGCTGCCGTCGCCCTTGCCCCAGTAGACGAGGGCGTGGCCGTCCGACTTACGGCGCACCATCAGGTCCGGGACACCGTTGCCGGTGATGTCGCCTACGCCCGTGATCACGTCGTAGTTGTCCCAGCCTGCGCCGAGGTCGGTGGGGTTGGTGTAGCTGCCGTCGCCCTTGCCCCAGTAGACCAGCGCGTGGCCGTCGGACTTCCGGCGTACCAGCAGGTCGGATACGCCGTTCTTGTTGATGTCGCCGATGCCGGTGATGGCGTCGTAGTTGTCCCAGCCTGCGCCGAGGTCGGTCGGGTTGGTGTAGCCACCATCCCCCTTGCCCCAGTAGACGAGGGCGTGGCCGTCGGACTTCCGGCGTACCAACAGGTCGGACACACCATTGCCGTTGAGGTCACCGGCACCCGTGATCGCGTCGTACCCGTCCCAGCCGCCACCCAGGTCGGTGGGGTCGGTGTACGTACCGTCGCCCTTGCCCCAGTACATCAGCGCGTGGCCGTCGGACTTCCGGCGCGCCAGGAGGTCCGGGACCCCGTTGCTGTTGATGTCACCGACATTGACCAGCGGCGACATTGCGGGGCCGGCTTCCTCGTCCGGGTAGGGGTCGGGCCCGCCCTTGCTCAGGCCGGTCCCGGGAGCGCATGTCCACGCGCCCGGGCCCTGATCTTTGAGGATCTTCTCGGCTATGAGTATCTGCTGCTTCTTCGTGGCCAGATCGGGGCGCGCCGCGTATGCGGTGCCGCCGTAGTGCTGCCAGTTGTCCATGTTGATCTGGAGGCCGCCGTAGTACGTGTGGGTGGGGTCGACGGCGCTCCAGTTGTTGGTGCTCTCGCATTGGGCGACCTTGTCCCAGGTGGCGACCGACGCCGCGCTCGCGGGAGTGGCGCCGAGGGCGCCCGCGGCGAGGGCAGTGGTGAGGGAAAGGAGCACGGCAGCCTTACGGAGCCGCTCGGTGGTGGGAACGCGGGTGTTCACGGGCGTGGGAATCCTCGCTGTGTGGGGCGATCGGGTGAGGTGGTGCTGAGGTGGTGCTGACGGCAGGGGCCCGGGTGGGTGTCCAGCGACCGGGCCCACTGCCGACGGGGGCCGGGGGTCAGGAGTAGTTGTCCCAGCCGGCGCCGAGGTCGGTGGGGTTGGTGTAGCTGCCGTCTCCCTTGCCCCAGTAGACGAGGGCGTGGCCGTCGGACTTGCGGCGCACCATCAGGTCCGGGACGCCGTTGTCGTTGATGTCGCCTACGCCCGTGATGGCGTCGTACTGGTCCCAGCCGGCGCCGAGGTCGGTGGGGTTGGTGTAGCTGCCGTCTCCCTTGCCCCAGTAGACGAGGGCGTGGCCGTCGGACTTCCGGCGTACCAGCAGGTCGGATACGCCGTTCTTGTTGATGTCGCCGATGCCGGTGATGGCGTCGTAGTTGTCCCAGCCTGCGCCGAGGTCGGTCGGGTTGGTGTAGCCACCATCCCCCTTGCCCCAGTAGACGAGGGCGTGGCCGTCGGACTTCCGGCGCACCATCAGGTCCGGCACGCCGTTGCCGTTGATGTCACCCACGCCCGTGATCACGTCGTAGGCATCCCAGCCTGCGCCGAGGTCCGTCGGGTTGGTGTAACCGCCGTCTCCCTTGCCCCAATAGATCAGGGCGTGGCCGTCCGACTTCCGGCGCACCAAGAGGTCGGACACACCGTTCTTGTTGATGTCGCCGATGCCGGTGATGGCGTCGTACTGGTCCCAGCCGGCGCCGAGGTCGGTGGGGTTGGTGTAGCCGCCGTCTCCCTTGCCCCAGTACACCAGCGCGTGGCCGTCCGACTTCCGGCGCGCCAGGAGGTCCGAGACGCCGTTGCCGTTGATGTCACCGACGTTGACCAGCGGCGACATGGCGTTCGCGGACGAGTTGTCGACGATCTTGTCGTAGCGTCGCGGGGAGAAGCCGGACCTGCCGAAGTAGGGGTAGTCGACCGTGCGGTGAACGGCTCTGCCGGTGCTGCCGCCGGCCTCCTCGAAGGCGTCGTACTGCGTGTGGGCCGCGTCCTTCCAGCCGTTGAAGATGACGACATGGCCGTCGTTGCCCGCGGCGGGGTTGAGCAGGATGTCGCCCGGCTTGAGGTCCTCCTTGCCTATGGAGGACGTGAATTCGGTCAGGGTGGGGGTGGTCTCGCCCCAGTTGTTCGCCGAGGAGGTGGCGAGGTTCCAGGCCATGGAGACGAAGCCCGAGCAGTCCGTGCGGTACTTGTGACCGTACTGCGTGAGGTAGGAGACCTGGCTGTACGGCACGGCGTCGTCCGTCCAGGTCTTGGCTCTGGTGATGACCTCCTCACGGCTGATCGGGCCGCCGACGCTCGAGTCCGTGAACAACGAGCGGCCCTTGGCCGCCGGAGCGGCCGCGTCCAGCTGGGCCCGGGTGGCGGTCGTCGGGTTCGGCACCGTCGGGGTGAAGCGGGTGATCGTGCCCAGGTCCACCGCGCTCTTGGTCCGCGTGCTCTTCGTCTGCACGCTCTTGGTGGGCGCGGCGGCAGGCGAAGCGGCCGCTGCGAGGTCGAGGTTCGTGAGGGTGACCGCGCCGACGACGGCGGTGGCCAGGGCAATGCGGACTGGCAGGTTCATGACAGTTCCCTTGTCAGGCGTGAAGTGTGAGGCATGGGCAGGACTCGCGGGAGATCCGCGCGGTCACTGAAAAGAGGCGGTGCGCACAGCCGGCCCGGAAGTGGGGTTCGGCATCAGGGGCAGGTCGGGCCCGGTGATTGGACCTTTACGGGCTTCGGTACTCCCCGATCCGGACCCTTCGACATGACACCCCCCGGTCATCAACGCCGTGCGCTTTCTGAGAACACCGTACGCCCGTCCGTACAGTGTTCGCAACCTCCGTACGCCGTGCGCTCAAGTGGCTTCCCGGCTGCTTGGCGTGGGCGGCGGTCCGACGTCGAGCGGCCGCAACCGCCTCACTGCTTGACATGCAGGCATTTGCCTGCATGATTGAGGTGTGAGCAGCGAGATGGACCGGGTCTTCAAGGCCCTGGCCGATCCGACCAGGCGGTTCGTGCTGGACAGGCTGCGCGAGAACAACGGCCAGACGCTGGGCGAACTGTGCGAAAGCGTGCGGATGGCCCGGCAGTCACTGACCCAGCACCTGGGCGTGCTGGAGGCCGCGAACCTCGTCAGCACCGTCCGCAGGGGCCGCGAAAAGTTGCATTACCTCAACCCCGTGCCGCTCCACGAGATCCAGGAGCGGTGGATCAGCGCCTTCGATCAGCCCCGGCTGGACGCGTTGAGCGCACTGAAACAGAAAGCGGAATCCTCCATGAATGCTGAGAGCGAGCCTCGCCCGGAGTTCGTCCACACCACCTACATCGCCGCCACCCCGGAAAGGGTCTGGCAGTGCCTGATGGACCCGGAGGCGACGGCGGCGTACTGGTACCACCACAACGTCTCCGACTGGCAGCCCGGATCGCCCTGGGCGCACCGCCGTGTGGACGGCTCGGGCACCGATGACGTGGTGGGCACCGTGGCCGACGTCGACGAGCCGCGCCGGCTGACCCTGACCTGGGCCGGTCCCGGCGAGGACCGGCCGCACGGCGAATCCCGGGTCACCTTTGAACTCCAGCCCTACGGTGACACCACGCGTCTCACGGTCACCCACGTCAACCTGCGGGACGACAAGGAGTACCGCGCTGTCTCCGGCGGCTGGAACTTCGTGCTGGCCAACCTCAAGACCTACGTCGAGACCGGCACGACGCTGCCCGTCCCGGCCTGGCGCCCCTGAGAAAGGCTGGCCCGGGCGCCCCTGAGAAAACACAGCCCGGCGCATGCTCGGTGCATGCGCCGGCACCGTCCGCACCGGGTGTGCCGGGCCTCGGACCCGTTGTCGTTCAGGCCGGACGCGGCCGCGAGCGGAAGGTGCGGCGGTAGGTATCCGGGGGCACGCCGACCGCCCGGTTGAAGTGCCGGCGCAGCGTCGTGGCGGTGCCCATGCCGGTGGCCGCGGCGATGGCGTCGACACTGTCTTCGGTGGTCTCCAGCAACTCCTGGGCGTGGCGGATCCGCTGAGCCAGCAGCCATTGCAGCGGGGTCGTGCCGGTCACCGACCTGAAGTGGCGGCCGAGGTGGCGCGAGCTCATCCGGGCCTGGCGGGCGAGGTCTTCGACGGTCAGCGGATGGTCAAGCCGTTCGCTCACCCATGGGAGCAGCTCGGCGAGCGGGTGATTGCCCTGTGCGGGCACGGGAGTGGTGACGAACTGGGCCTGGCCCCCGGGCCGGTGCGGCGGAACGACCAGGCGGCGGGCGAGCGCGTTGGCGGTCGACGAGCCGTGGTCGAGGCGGACCAGGTGCAGGCACAGGTCCATCGCCGCGGCCTTGCCGGCGGAGGTGAGCACGCTGCCGTTGTCCACGTAGAGGACGTCCGGGTCCACCTCCACGCGCGGATAGCGGGCGGCCAGGGCCTCGGTGTGCACCCAGTGCGTCGTCGCGCGCCGCCCGTCCAGCAGGCCGGCGGCGGCCAGCACGAACGCGCCCGTGCAGAAGGAGACCACGCGCGCCCCCGCTTCGTGGGCCGCGCGCACCGCGTCGACGAGGCCGGCCGGCGGGTCCTCGTCGACATCGGCCCAGGCGGGGACGATCACCGTGCCGGCGCGCCGGAGGTGGTCGAGTCCGTAGTCGGGCTCCAGTGTGAACCGGCCGACCCGCACCGCGCCCGGCCCGCAGGCCACGACGTGGTAGTCGGGGCCGGCCCCACTGGGAAGGCTGTCGCCGAAGACCTCGTAGGCCACGGACAGCTCGAAGTGGAGCATGCCGTCGGTGACGGCCAGGGCGACAGTGCCAGCGTCAGGGCCAGTGAGGGCGTCAGTGCCAGTGCAGGCGTCACTGCCAGTGCCAGTGCCGGCGTCAGTGTCCACGTCCGGAATTGTACGGGTCATGTCGTTCCGGACACTCGTGTGAGAGACCCCCACTCGCCAGGATGTCCGTAACGGATCGCCGGTGGAACGTCATCGGATCCTCATCGGATCGTTTCAACAACGGGGGAGAACCCATGGGATCGAAGCCTGCCGTAGCGGTGTTCGGCGCGTACGGGCACACCGGCCGCTTCGTGGTGGCACACCTGCGAGAACGCGGGTTCGTCCTCGTGCTCTCCGGTCGCGATGCTGGCAAGCTGGAGGCGCTGGCCGCGTCCGCGTCCGCTTCCGGACTCGACGCCCGTCCGGCGTCGGCCGGGAACCCTGACTCGCTCGACCGCGCGCTGGCCGGCACGGCGGCGGTGATCAACTGCGCCGGGCCCTTCGCCACCACAGCCGCCCCCGTCATCGAGGCGGCACTGCGCGCGGGCATCCCCTATGTGGATGTCACGGGCGAGATCGAGTCCGGCGTCGATACGTTCGCGGACTTCACGGACCGGGCCCGCGCGGCGGGAGCGGTGATCGTCCCCGCGATGGCTTTCTACGGAGGCCTCGGCGATCTGTTGGTCACCGCGGCGATGGGCGACTGGACGGCGGCCGACGAGGCACACATCGCCTACGCGCTGAGCAACTGGCACCCCACCACCGGAACACGCGCCACGAGCAAGGTCTCCCGCCTGCGGCGAGGCGGCCGGCGCATCCGCTACGCCGGTGGGCAACTGGAGTACCGTGACGACGCGTCACCGAACCTCCAGTGGCCCTTCCCCGACCCCATCGGCTCCAGGGCCGTCATAGGGGAGTTCACCACGGTCGACGTCGTCACCGTTCCCAGCCACCTGTCCATCTCCGACGTGCACACCCACATGACGGTCGAGGCGGCCAGGGAGGTGCTGGCCCCGGACACGCCGACGCCCGCCGCGACCGACGCGTACGGGCGATCCGCGCAGACCTTCCTCGTCGACGCCGTCGTGCGCCGCGGCGGCACCGAACGCCGTGCCGTGGCGCGGGGCCGGGACATCTACGCCGTCACCGCCCCGCTCGCGGTGGAGGCGGTCCACCGCATCCTCACCGGCCGGACCCGGGCGACGGGCGTCGCCTCCGCAGGCAAGATGTTCGACGCGCCCGACTTCCTCCGCGCGCTGTCGCAGCACATCTCCGTGGAACTGCACTAGCGGCGCGCAGAGGGCCGGGAAACACTCCGTCCGGCACGTCCCCGCGTAAGCCCGTGTGCCCATGAGCGGGGCTCGGCCGCCACTCCCGCACGGGGCAGTTCCAGCGTCGGCCTACGGGTGGTAGAGCTCTTGGGCACGAGCGGAGTCGACGGGACCGTCCTGGTCCAGGGGCAGGAAGTAGCGCAGCTGCCATTCCTGCGAACGGCCGGCCTGGCGGTTGGTGGTGGTCACCCAGGGCGGGTAGACGCGGAAGGCTCGTTTCCCACCGGAACCGTCCACTGATACGACGCCGTGCCGGCGGAGCGCGTCTATGGGAAAGACGAACTGGCCGAAGTGGTGGTGGTCACGGCTGCTGATGACGAAGAGGTCGACGGGGTCCGTGACGTCGAAGGGCTGGATGGGCCCGCCCGGGGACCTCTTCCACACGGTGACGAACTGGCCGACCTTGGTGGGGGTCGTCTTGGCTACGCGGAACCGGACGGAAAGGCCGTCAAGGGTGAATTCGTGCGCGGCGTACTCGGCACTTTCGGATTCGGGAATCGGCTGCGAGCAGGTGAATCCGCAGGGGTCGTAGACGAGCTCTTTCGCCGCTAGGAGATCACTGTGGGCCGGGGTGGTGTCCGACCACGGTTCGAGTCCATGGGCGTGCGGAGTGGATGAGGACTCGTGGTTCGCTGTCATACGTCCACCCTGTCACAGGGGCGTTCCCAGGAAGCGTCCGAGCGCGGCATGGACTGTGTCGACGAAGACGTCACGGTCCTCATCGGTTACCGCTCGTCAGAGAGGAAGGAAGGTGACCACGGCCGTGCCGTCGTTGTGGTCGATCTCGCCGCCGGCCAGACAGAGCTTTCCGTCGGCCAGCGAGCTGTAGACGTTGTTGCCGTTGAAGTGGTGGCCCACGAACCACGTCCCGCCGGTGACGGTGCCGGTCCACTCGGCCACGCGCGTGCCGTCCTCGCGCGGCAGCGTGGAGACGGTGCCGGTCAGGGTGCTCTCGCCGGCCGGGTGTCCGCCCTTCGAGGCGGACCAGTGGTCGGTCTCGGTGATCGAGGGGGTGAGGAGCTGGTTGGGGCTCGCCTGCAGGCAGCCGGTGACGGACTTGACGGAGCCCTTGAAGGTGCCGTGCCAGGTCCGGGTCCTGATCAGGGGGAGCGTGGAACAGGAGTAGTCGCCCGACCAGCTGGTGGTCGTCGGGCGAGGGGTTGCTCTGAGGGGCGGGTCGAAGGTGTAGTGGATCCGCCCGACGCAGGTTCCGGTCGCCGGGCTCGTCGCCGCACCGTTGGCGGAGGCGGAGGCGGGCGCGGGCAGGCCGAGCATCAGAAGGAGGGGAAGGACGCCGGCGGAGACCGGGAGGATGGCGCGCTTACGCATACCGCGGTGATCCTTTCGGGCCGGAATTCACTTTGCCCTGCCCAGTCTTCGGGCGGGTCGCGGCCCCTACCACCGCGCCCGGGCGGCGTGTGGTTGCACCACCCGGCGCACGAACGTACCCGCGCCGGTCAACTCCCTCGCATCACGTCAGTCGATGACCGCGGTGGCTTCGATCTCGACCAGGTGGTCGGGTGTGTCCAGGGCTGCGACACCGAGCAGAGTGGCCGGTGGGACCGGTGTGCTCCCCAGCTTCGCGGCCGCCCGAGCGATCCCCTCCAGGAGCAGGGGCATCTTGTCAGGGGTCCAGCCGACGACGTAGGCGGTCAGTTTCGCCACATCGTCGAAGGAGCCGCCGACCCCGGCCAGGGCGGTGGCGTGCAGCGGTACCCGCAGCCGCTCGGCGGTGGCGTGGGAATGGCCGCGAGTGCCTGGAACCGGTGCGGGTTGGTGCTGACGACCTGCGCGAGTGCGTCGTTCGCCTCCCGCGCGACGCTCACGGCGTCGGCCGGCTCGAGGTTCTGCACGCCCGGTGTGGCCAGGGACAGTACCGCGACGTCCACGCCCTGATCGTCCATGTCGGCCAGGCGCTGCTCGCCGACATCGCGCAGCCGGCGCGCGACCGGGGCGTCGCCGAAGCCGAGTTGCGGGATCTGCGGCACTCCCGCCTTCGCCCAGGCATCCAGCAGGACCGGCAGTACGACGTGTTCCTCAAGGCCCACGATCCGCGGTGACCACCCGCGCGGTCGCGGCCGCCGCCGGGGTGCAGGCCCCGGCGATCTACCGCCTGTTCGGCGACAAGGACGGGCTGCTGGAGGCCGTGGCGGAGCAACGGCTACGTCACGTTCCTCGCGGCCAGGCACGCGGACCGCCACGCTGAGGACCCCGTCGAGGACCTGCGCGCAGGCTGGGACCTTGCCGTCGAGTTCGGGCTCGCCAACCCCGAGCTGTACGCCCTGATGTACGGCGAACCCAGGCGCGGAACCACCTCGGCCGCTTTCCACGCCGGCATTGCAGATCCTGCTGGGACGCATCCGCCGTCTCGCTGCGGGTGGCTGGCTCCGCGTCGACGAGAAGCTCGCAGCCGCCCTCGCCCACGCCAGTGCGCGCGGCACGGTGCTCACCCGGCTGTCGCTGCCCGAGGGCCAACGCGACCAGGCCCTGCTCACCGCCATGCGCGAATCGATGGTCGCCGCCGTCACCCACGACAAGCCCGCCGTGCAGGACGCGGGCCCCGCCGGCGCCGCCCGAGCCCTGTGCGCCCTCCTGCCCTAACAGATGGCGCTGAGCGGCGCGGAGCAACACCTGCTCAGTGAGTGGCTCGACCGCCTGGCCTCGGACGGCTGACAGCAGCCCGGTCCACGCCCAACTCGCCGTCTGAAGCGTTCCCTACGCCCCCCGCTGTCGGCCAGGAGGCCACCGAAATCCAGATGCCGGGTCGCGGCCTGTTCATTACGATCCGGATCATGAGTACTCACCATGACAGTCCTACGTTCGTCCTGGTGCACGGGTCCTGCTCCAGCTCGTTCATGTGGGCGCCCGTCCAGCGGGAGCTGGCCTTGCGCGGTCACCGCAGCTTCGCCGTCGACCTGCCGGGCCATGGCTTCGACGCCCAGTATCCGGTGGCCTATCAGGCCCCGCAGGACCTCGAAGCCTGGGCAACCGAGCCTTCGACGCTGGCCACGGTCACCTTGCAGCACAACGTGGACATGGTCGTTGACGTCGTTCGCCGAGTAGCCCAGTACGGGCCCGTGGTGCTGGTGGGTGCCAGTCTTGGTGGGACCACTGTCACGCAGGTAGGCAATGCGATCCCCGAACTGGTGGACCGGCTTGTCTACATATCCGCGTGGTCGTGCGTACAGCGGTCCAGCCCGGTCGAGTACATGCAGGAGCCCGAGTTCGCCGACAGCCTGATCGCCCCCCTGTACGCGCTGAACGTGGGCGACCCGGCCGAACTCGGAGTCGGGCGGGCCAATTACCGCACGGCCGATCCCGCCCTGCTCGCCGCCATCAAGGCGGCGGTTATGGCGGATGCCACCGACGAGCAGTTCCGCGCCTTTCTGAACATTCTCCAGCCCGATGAGTCCCTCGCCGTGATGTCGGCTGACGCCCGCGGGCAGGCTGACACCTGGGGAACGATCGCCCGCACGTATATCCGGCTCACCAGTGACCGTACGCTTCCGGTGGCGATGCAGGACCGCCTGATCGCCGAGGCTGACGCGCTGACTCCTGACAACCCCTACGACGTGCACACCCTGGATACCAGTCACACGGGATTCGTCCTGCGACCGGCGGACGTGGTGGGAATCCTGGAGCAGCTGATCGCTGAGAACTTGTAACAAACCGGCTCGTTTGTAGCGCGGTTGGCGCCTTCGCTCCCCAATGCCGGATGCCCTAGGGTCGCCGCATGCGACGAAGGTCAGGAGTGGCGGTGGCCGGGGTGGCGGCCCTGGCCTGGGGCGAGTGGTTGAACCGGCGCTGGTCTCGGGCTCTCGTCGGGAACAGCGAGGGCGCTGCCGAGGCCGAGGCCGTGGTCGTGCTGGGGTTCCGGAACCCCCGAGCGACGGCGAACTTCATCAACCGCTGGCGAGTCCGTGCCGGAATCCGCTCCATCGCCGCTGACAGTGCGCGCGGCACTCGCGTGATCTTCAGCGGCGGTACGGCCGGCAGTGGCCGTGCGGAGGCCCTGTTGATGGCTGACTACGCGAAGTCGGGCCTCGCGTTCGACGGCACAGTGCTCCTTGAAGACCGAAGCCGGACGACATGGGAGAACATCACGAATGTGATCCCGCTGCTTGAGGATGCCGACCGCATCAAGATCGTCTCCCAGCCGGCTCACGCGCTCAAGGCCCGCGCGTATTTGCGGCGCCGGCGTCCTGATCTTGCCGAGAGGCTCGTGCGTGCGGATGACTACCGCCCCGGCGAGTGGATGGTCGCCAAACCGTTGCTGGCTCTGTACGGACTTTGGACACTCCGCGGTCTCAAGACCGACGAACGGAAGATCCTGCCGTAGGCACCGGCGAACGCGCCTCTCACCGGTCAGGTGAGGTTTTCCTGCGCCCAGCGGGCAATGCCACCGAGTTTGGCCGCTGCTATGCCGATATCGCCGGTCCGGACGGGTTGATCGGCCTCGTAGTCGTAGCCTTCGAGGCCGCTCTCCTCCGCGAGTATCCGGGCGATCTGATATGCCTCCACCATGATCGGTAGTGCTTGTTGCCCCGGGTAGCGGTAGGGGATCTGGATGTCGGCCGAGTCCCCTGTGTAGTCCAGCTGTAGATGACCGGCAGGCCCGTCACGCCACAGGGTCAGGCTGTAGGGGTAATTCTCGGTGGTGACCGCACCGACCTCCTGCGATATCCGCTGTACGAGCCCGTCCCAAACCACACGTTGGTCACTGGTCAGGCTCATGGGCTTGAGGTCGGCGTCCGGGTCGTAGGCGGAGTTGATCTCCTCCAGGGTTTCGTCGAAAGTACGGCCCGGGAGAACCCGCAGGAACTGGATGTCGTAGGTCACCGTCCACAGCCTACGTGCCCACGCCCGCTATGCCCGAAGTCGCGCGGGCGCTCTGTCTCAGTACCCCGCCCCCGTCAGCACCGCCTCCGCCGCGTCCCGGCCTACCAGTTCGTGCAGGAGGCGTGTGGCCGGTAGGGACGGGTTGAGGTAGACGTACTCGCGTCGGCGTTCGACGACGGCGAGCATCCTGTGGAGCGTTTCCGTCGCTTCCGCCCGGCGCCCGGAGTGAAACTGGGCCTGACCCAGCAGGCCCAGGTGCAGTGGGAGGCGCACGCGCGTCCGGGACGGGCACAGTTCGTCCAGTGATGTGTGCATCAGTGCCAGCCCCTCGTCCTCGCGGCCGGAGTGCGTCAGGGCCCACCCGGTGGGCAGGCTCAGCATCGCCTTCCAGTAGAGCAGTCCGTGGTCACCCGCGACCCGCGCCCCCTCGCTGCCGGAGGCGAGGGCCGTGTCCACGTCGCCCTCCCAGGCGGCCACGACGGCGTTCACGTACAGGGCGAAGGCCCGGTCCGAGGGCCTGCTCTCGTAGTCGGTCAGGCGCAGCAGCTCGCGACGGCGCTCGGCCGCCGTCCGCCGGTCGCCCAGGAGCCAGTGGGTGAACGTGTCGTACGAGCGGCAGGAGACCCGCGGGTCGTGCTGGAACGTCCGGGCCAGCGAGTGGCCCTCCCTGGCGAAACGATCCGCCATCTCGACGCCGTGCTCCAGCTCCGCCAGCGCCTCGGGCAGCCGGCCGCGCACGTGCAGCACGATGCCCTCCCCGTACGCCGCGCCCAGCACCGCCACCGGCTGCCCGGTCCGCCCGGCCAGGTCCCGCAGCAGCCCGGAGAACTGCCGGGAGTCGTCGTAGCGGCCCGTGACGAGGAGCGCCGCGCACAGCGCCCACAGCACCGACGGGTCCTCGGCGCTGTGCGTCACTTCGCTCAGGGCGCGGCCCCGGCCCAGCGCCGCCTCGGCCTCGGCGTCGCCGTAGCCGCGGGTCGTGGCCAGCACCTGCCCGAGCTGGATGTGCAGCCGCTGCTCCAGGCCCGGCGCCGAGGGGTCGTCGGCGGGCAGGAACCCGGCCAGGTGCACCGCCCGCCGCAGCCAGGTCTCGACCTGCTCGTACGCCAGGTGGTGTTCGGCCCGCTCGGCGGCGCGCAGCAGCCGGGGCAGTTTCTCCCCGGGCGGCAGCGCGTCCTCGGCGTGCCACGAGTGGTGCGCCACCCGCTCGGTCTCCTCGTCCTCCATCCGCCCGCGCCCGCGGGCGCACAGCGCCTCGGCGACCCTCGCGTGCAGCCGGTGCCGCTCCTCGCGGGCAGGCTCCTCGGCGAGCGTCTCCTGGACCAGGGCGTGGGCGAAGTGCAGCCGTCCCGGATGGTGCGGGTCCTCCCCGAGCAGCCCGGCCCGGATGGCCGACTCCAGCGCCTCGGCCACGGGTTCGTCCGCGGTGGCGGTGCGGTGCAGCAGGTCGGTGTCCACCTCGGTGCCGATGACCGCGCAGAGCCGCAGCACTCGCAGGACCGGTTCGGGCAGCGCGGAGAACCGCTGCCGCAGCGCCTCGCGGACGCCCGTCGGCACTTGGGCGAGGAGCACGGCCGAGGCACCGGGGTCGTGCAGGTGACGGACGTCGCCGAGGAGGGAGAGGAGCTGCATGACGAAGTACGGGTTGCCCTTGCTCCGCCGGTGCAGCGCCTCGACGACCCCGGCGTCCACGCCCGGCCCGGCCTGCGCCTCGACCAGGGCCGCGACGGCGTGCCGGGGCAGCCCGTCGAGCCGCAGGGTCTCGCTGCGGGGGCCGCGGACCACCTCGGCCAGCAGCCGGCGCATCGTGGCGTCGGACTCGATCTCGAAGTCACGAGCCGTCAGCACGATGCTCAGCGGGTGGCCCAGGCGGCGCACGCCGAGCAGTCTGAGCAGGTCCAGGGACGCGGTGTCGGCCCAGTGCAGGTCCTCCAGGAGCAGCACCAGCGGGCGCTCGGCGGCCAGGGCCAGGAGCACTTCGCAGACCGCGTCGTGGGTGAGGAACCTGGCCTGGGCCCAGTCGAACTCGGGGACCGCAGCGCCGCCCGGCCCGGCGGACCGCTCGGGCATCAGCGGGGCGAGCAGCGCGCCGAACGGCGCCGTCGCCGCGCGGAAGGCGTCCGGCCGGGTGGCCGACAGCCTGCGCAGGACCTGCGTCCACAGCCAGTAGGGCGGGACGCCCTCGCCGGGGAAACAGTGGCTCCAAGCGACTTCGAGGCGCTCGTCCGCGGCCTCCAGGTGCGGGGCGAGCTCCATCAGCAAGCGGGTCTTGCCGACCCCGGCGGGGCCCAGCACGGACACCACGTGCCCGTGGCCGGTGAGCGCCCCGGCCGCCGCCGACGCCAGGCGGCGCAGTTCCTGGTCCCGGCCGGTGAACGGCCAGGGCGCCGAGGGATCCTCGGCCCCGGTCCCGGCAGCCGCGGCCCGCGCGCTTCCGGTCCGGGCCGGTACGGGGGCGGGCGCCTCCCGGGACGGGCCGGCCTCCGGCGTTCGCGCCGCCGCGACAGGCGTGGGCGCGGCGGGCGCGGCCGCGGCGGGCGTGAGCGGAGGGGCGGGGGAGAGGGCCGCGGCGGCCTGTGCCCCGGCCTCGCCGGAGCCGGCCGGGCCGTCGTCGCACAGTTCCTGCCGCAGGATGGCGGTGCGCACCCGCTGGAGCTCCACGGCGGTGTCCACGCCGAACTCCTCGACCAGGTGGCTGCGCGTCCGCTCGTACACCTCCAGCGCCTCCGCCTGCCGCCCCAGCCGGGTCAGCGCGGTCATCAGGTGGCCGACCAGCCGCTCGCGCATCGGGTGGTTGCGTACTTCCCGGTCCAGGTCGGCCGCCACCTCCGCGGCCGCGCCCAGGGCGAGCCGGGCCTCGGCGTAGGACTCCAGCGCGGCCAGCCGCACCTGCTCGAGCCGGGCGGTCTCGTCGGCCAGCGGCGGGTGGGCGGAGAACTCCCTGTACGGGGAGCCGTGCCACAGCCCAAGCGCCTCTGCCAGCTGATCCCGCGCGGTGAGCGGATCGCGCTGTTCCAGGAGCCGGCGCCCGGCGGTCACGAGGTCCTCGAAGCGGCAGGAGTCGACCTGTTCCGGGGCGAGCTGGAGTGCGTAGCCGGGCGCCCGGTAGCGCAGCACCGACGGTGCCCCCGGCTCAGCCGCCGCGTCCAGGGCCCGGCGCAGGTGGGAGACATGGCTCTGGAGCGTGGCCACGGGCTGGCGCGGCGGCTCGTCCCCCCACAGCTCGTCGACGATCAGCTCGGTGGGGACGACCCGGCCCAGCCGGATGAGCAGCAGCGCGAGCAGGGCCCGCCGGCGCGGCGGGCCGAGCGGCAGGTCCCGCCCGTCGCACCGCGCCGACATGGGGCCGAGCACCCGCAGCAGGGGTCCGGCCGGGTCCGTCCGCTCAAGCAGCGGCGACGGGCTCGGCGTCCGGAGTGCGTGCATGTCGGTCCCCATAGTTCTCGCGTCTTGTCCCCGCTTGTTCCCGCGTCGTTCCCGCGCGTGCGGCTGTGCCGGCGGAGCGCCGGGCGGCGTCGTACGCGCCGCCCCCTCCAGAACGTGATCTTGGCATAGCGGACAGGCCGTTCCAAGGCCGTCAAACCAGTAATCGGCAAGCAACCGGCAAGCGGGCCGCAAGAGTTGTGACAAGGGAACTACAGAGCTTTGCAAGATCCGCCAGCGCGTGCACCAGGGGCCCGCAAGGACCCCGTCGCACGATGACCGGCGTCGGAGTCCCCGCCGGCCGAACCGCACCGCGGGGGAGCCGATATCGAGCTGAGAGGCGCCATGGCGTTCGCAATTCTCTTCCCCGGACAGGGGGCGCAGTTCCGAGGAATGGGCGCGGACGTCTTCGACCGCTATCCCGGCCTCACGCAGTTCGCCTGCGACCTTCTGGGGTACGACCTCCCGGCCCTCTGCCGCGACGATCCCGGTGAGGTGCTCTCGCGCACCGAATACACCCAGCCCGCGCTCTACACCGTCAATGCCCTGCGGATGTTCGAGCGCGAGCACCGGGAGGAACGGCGCGCCGATTACTACCTCGGGCACAGCCTGGGGGAGTACAACGCGCTCCTGGCGGCGGGCGTCCTCGACTTCGAGACCGGCCTCAGGCTCGTCAAGAGGCGCGGGGAGCTGATGGCGGCGGCGTCCGGCGGCGGCATGACCGCCGTCATGGACGTGCCGGCCCCCCGGCTGCGGGAGATCCTCGCGGAGGACGGCGTCGAGGATGTTGACGTGGCGGGCTTCAACACCGACACGCAGATCGTCGTCGCCGCTCCCGCCGAGGTGCTGCGCGCCGCCCACGAGGCGTTTACCCGCCGGGACGTCCGCTTCGCCCCGCTGCGCGTCAGCGCGCCGTTCCATTCACGCTACATGGAGCCCGCGCGCGCCGCGTTCGAGAACTACCTCCGGGAATTCACGTTCCGCGAGCCGGCCACCCCCGTGATCGCCAATGTGACGGGCCGTCCCTACGGAAAGGGGGACGTCGTCCGGCTGCTGAGCGAGCAGCTCGTCGAGCCGGTGCGCTGGACCGACGCCGTCCGCCACCTGCTGGCCCTCGACCCCGGGACGGAATGCGAGGAAGTGGGCGGCCGGTCCCTCCTCCGCATGGTGCAGAAGATCCGGCGGTCCGCCGACCGGACCCCCCTCCGCGAGACCAGGACGTAAGACATGAACAGAACAGACAAGATCCGGCAGTTCATCGAGGACCGCTTCCTCGTCGAATTCGGCGGCGAGGTGACCGACGACAGCGACCTCTTCAAGGCCGGGGTCATGGACTCCTTCGGCTACATCCAGCTCATGAGCTTCCTGGAGGACGAGTTCTCGATCGGCGTCACGGACGAGGAGATGCTCACCGACGTCTTCGTCTCCCTCGACGCGATCGACGCCTTCGTGGCCCGGAAGCTCGCCGGACAGGGCGCCGGGCAAGGGGACGCCTCATGTGCGGGATAGCCGGCTTCCTCGCGCCGTCGCTCGACCCCGGCGCCGCGCCCGGGATCGTCACCTCGATGCTGTCGCTCATCCGGCACCGGGGGCCGGACGAGGCGGGCTACTACCTGGACGACGGCTTCGCGATGGGCACGGTCCGCCTCGCGATCGTCGACCTCGACACCGGCTCGCAGCCCATGTCCGACCCCACCGGGCGCCACTGGATCTCCTTCAACGGCGAGCTGTACAACCACGTCGAGCTGCGCGAGGAACTGCGGGCCCTGGGCCGGCCGTTCCGCACGCACTGCGACACCGAGGTAGTCCTCCAGGCGTGGCTCCAGTGGGGGCCGCAGTGCCTCACGCGCTTCAACGGCGCCTTCGCCTTCGCGATCAGGGACGCGGACACCGGCGGCCTCGTCCTGGCCCGCGACCGCTACGGCAAGCGCCCGCTCTTCTACGCCGAGCACGACGGCGGCCTCCTCTTCGCCTCGGAGATGAAGGCGTTCCGCGCCTTCCCCGGCTTCCGCTTCACCCTCGACCCGCGCGAGCTCGCCTCGGTCTTCGCCGTATGGACGCCGCTGCCCGACCGCACCCCCTTCGCGGGCATCCGGCAGCTCCCCATGGGCGGCGTCCTCACCGTCCGGGACGGCCGGCGCACCCTGAGCACCTACGAGGAACTCGCCGTCGACGCCCCGCCGTTCGAGGGCGCCGAGGAGGACGCCGCCGCGTACGTCCGCGAGACGCTGCGCGCGAGCGTCGAGATGCGCCTGCGCAGTGACGTCGAAGTCGGCGTCTACCTCAGTGGCGGCCTCGACTCCTCCATCGTCACGAAGCTGGCGACGGACCTCTCGCACAGCGAGGTGCGGACGTTCTCGGTCGCGTTCGAGAACGCGGAGTTCGACGAGTCCGAAAGCCAGCGGGTCGTGGCCTCGCACCTGGGCACGCGGCACTCGTCCGTCACCGTGTCCGCCGCCGACATCGCCGAGCACTTCCCCGCGGCCGTCCACCACGCCGAGGTGCCCTCCTTCCGCACCGCGTTCGTCCCGATGTACCTCCTGTCCCGGCACGTACGGGACGCCGGGATCAAGACGATCCTGAGCGGCGAGGGCGCCGACGAGGCGTTCCTCGGCTACTCGCTGTTCCGCGAGACGATGCTGCGCGCGGCGTGGCACGAGCTGTCCGCCGAGGACCGGAAGGCGGGGCTCGCGCGCCTGCACCCCGAGCTCGCCCACTTCGGGCCCGCGCACCAGAAGCACATGGCGGGTCTCTTCCAGCAGTTCTCCCAGGAGCGCCTCCCGGGCCTCTTCTCCCACGAACTCCGCTACCAGAACGGCCGGTTCGCCGCCCGCCTGCTCAAGGACCGGAACGTCGACCCCTTCGCCGACGCCCTGGACATGGTGCGCACCGCGCCCGGCTACGCGGGGCTGAGCGCCGTCCAGAAGGCGCAGTGGCTCGAATACAAGACGCTCCTCGCCGGCTACCTCCTCTCCACCCAAGGGGAGCGCATGGGCCTGGCGCACGGCGTCGAGAACCGCTGCCCGTTCCTCGACCCCGCGGTGGTACGGGCCGCCGCCTCGGTGAACCTCCGCTTCGACGACGGATCCGAGGAGAAGGCCATCCTCAAGAAGGCCTTCCGCGGCGAACTGCCCGCCTCCAGCCTGGCCCGCCGCAAGCAGCCCTACCGCGCCCCCGGCAGCGCCGTGTTCAAGGACCGGCGGCCCGACTACCTGGAGCTGGTGCTCTCCGACGCCGAGCTCGGAAAGCTCGACTGGGCCGACCCCGTCTTCGCGCGGAAGCTCGTGGCGAAGATCATGACCACCCCCGCCGAGGAGATCAGCACCAAGGAGGACCAGGCGTTCGTCTACCTGCTCTCCACCGCGCTCCTCGACCAGCAGTTCGTGCGGGACACGGCGGGGCCGCACGCTTCACCGGAAGCCGATCTCAAGATACGGACGGTCGTCGACAAACGGCGGGCCCTGCCGCGCGCCGTCGCCGGAGGAATGCGATGAACACGGACACAGACACAGAACCGGGAAACGCCGGCGACATCGCGATCATCGGCCTCGCCCTGCGCCTCCCCGGCGCGGACACCCTGGAGGAGCTCCGGCGGCACCTCGACGCCGGCCGTTCGCTGATCTCCGAGGTGCCGGCCGAACGCTGGTCGAAGGAGCGGTACTTCGGCGACCCCCGGCGCGGAGCCGAGAAGACCAGCAGCATCTGGGGCGGCTTCATCGAGGACGCCGACCGGTTCGACGCCTCCTTCTTCCAGATCTCCCCGCGCGAGGCCGAGACGATGGACCCGCAGCAGCGGTTCGCCCTCGAACTCGCCTGGCGGGCCATCGAGGACGCCGGGTACCGCGCGAGCGCGTTCGCGGGCACGCGGACGGGCGTCTTCATGGGCGTCTGCCACGCCGACTACGCCGAGCTCATGGAGCGCGAGAAGGCCCGTACCGACGCCTACTTCCCCACCGGCACCGCCTACTCGATCATCTCCAACCGGGTCTCGTACTTCCTCGACCTCCAGGGCCCCAGCATCACCAACGACACCGCCTGCTCCAGCTCGCTGGTGTCCGTCTACGAGGCCGTCACGGCCCTCCGCAACGGCGACTGCACAACAGCCTTGGCCGGCGGGGTGAACCTCTGCTGGTCGCCGAAGCACTTCGTGGCGTTCAGCCAGGCGAGCATGCTGTCCCGTACCGGCGAGTGCCGCGCCTTCGACCAGGGCGCCGACGGCTACGTCCGGGGCGAGGGCGGCGCGGTGCTGCTCCTGAAGCCCCTCGCGCGGGCGCTCGCGGACGGCGACCCGGTCCACGCCGTCATCAAGGGCGTCGCGACCAACCACGGCGGCCGGACGAGCTCGCTGACGGTCACCAACCCGGCCGCGCAGGCGAACCTGATCGAAGGGCTCTACACCCGCGCCGGCATCCGGCCCGAGACCGTCACGTACATCGAGGCGCACGGCCCCGGCACCCCCGTCGGCGACCCCATCGAGATCATCGCGCTCAAGCGTGCCTTCCACGCCCTCCACGAGGCGCAGGGCACCCGCCCGGAGCCGGAGTCCTGCGGCATCGGGTCGGTCAAGACCAACATCGGACACCTCGAAGGAGCCGCCGGCGTCGCCGGGATGGCCAAGGTGATCGGCGCCCTCGCCGGCCGGCGGCTCCCCGCGACCGTCAACTTCGAGGTCCGCAACAAGCTCATCAAGCTCGACGGCAGCCCCTTCCGCATCGTGCGCGACACCGAGCCCTGGGCCGAGCCGCCCACCGGGGCCGACGGGCGGCCCGCGCCGCGCCGCGCGGGCGTCAGCTCCTTCGGGTTCGGCGGCACCAACGCCCACGTCGTGCTGGAGGAACACATACTGGAGGAACACGTAACGGACCACCCGGAGCGGCAGCCCGCCGTCCGCACCGGTCCGCACCTCGTCCCCCTCTCGGCCAAGACCCCCGACCGGCTGCGCGCCGTGGCCGAGGCGCTCCTCGCCCACCTCCGCCCGCCGGAGCCCGGCGACGCCGCCGCGGCGCTCCGGCAGCCCCAGGACCTCGCCGACATCGCGTACACCCTGCGGACCGGCCGCGAGCCGATGCCCACCCGTGTCGCCTTCGTCGTCGCCTCCGTACCCGAACTCAACGAGGCGCTCGAAGCGTTCCTGGCCGGCACGCTCGCCGGCGCCGAGGCACACCCCGGCGCGACCGTACGGGCCGCAGGCGCGCCCCCTGAGGACGGCCTCCTGGAGGCGGCCGGACGCTGGGCCCGCGGCGACGCCGAGGACCTGCCGGAGCCGCAGACCGCCGACGGCGACGCGAAGCCGCGCCGCGTCCGGCTCCCCGCCTACCCCTTCGCCCGCGAGCGCCACTGGTTCAAGACCCCGGACGCCGAGCCCGCCCAGGGCCCCGCCGCGCTCCACCCGCTGCTCCACCGCAACACCTCCGGCCTCGCCGGACAGCGGTACACCTCCACGTTCACCGGCGACGAGCCGTTCCTCGCCGCACACCGGGTGGGCGGCGCGCGCGTCCTGCCCGCCGTCGCCTACCTGGAGATGGCCCGCGCCGCGGTCGCGGACGCCACGGGACACACCCCGGGGCACCCGGCCCCGGCCGTCCGCCTCCGCGACGTCGTCTGGGCGCGCCCGCTCATCGCCGGTGACGCGCCCGTCGACGTCCACGTCGGCCTGGCGCCCCGGGCCGGGACCGAAGGAGCGGGCGGAGAGCTCGCGTTCGAGGTGACCGTCACCCCCGGCGACGCCACGACGGCCGTGGTCCACGGCCGCGGTACCGCCGAACTCCTCCCGTCCGAGGCGCTGGGGGAGGCGGGGGAGCCGGAGACGCTCGACCTCGGCGCGCTCCGCACCGCCTGCCGCACACCCCACGCCCCTGAAGACGCTTACGCCGCCTTCCGGGCCCAGGGCCTCGACTACGGGCCCGCGATGCGCGGCCTGGACGAGATCCTCCTGGGCGAAGGACAGCTCCTCGCCCGCATCCAGGAACCCGCACCCGCCCCGGACAGTAGCCCGGACGAGGGCTTCGTCCTGCCCCCGAGCGTGCTGGACGGGGCCTTCCAGTCCTCCCTCGTCCTCATGGCGCAGAGCGCCGGCACGGCCGGCCCGACCATGCCGTTCGCCCTGGAGCGGATCGACATCCACCGCCCGTGCGCGGCGGTGACCTGGGCCTGGGTCCGCCGGCGGCCGGGCGGCGGTGCGGCTGCCGCGTTCGACATCGACCTCTGCGACGCGGAAGGCGTCGTCGGCGTACGCCTGCGCGGGCTGGTCCAGCGGACCGGCGCCTCCTCTGCGGAGTCCCCGGCACTCGCCGGACCGCGTGTCGTCACGGCCACGTGCCGGTGGACGGACGCGCCCGCCGCCCCTTCGGCGACGGAGACCGGCCCGGAGACGGTGCACGCCTTCCTCACCGGGAAGGCCGCGGCCCGTATGACTCCCGGCCTCGCGGGCACCCCCGGCCTGACGCTCACTCACCTCCCCGACATCGCGCCCGGCCGCGTCGCCGACGGCATCGACGCCGCGCTCGGCCTCGTCCTCGCGCACGTCCAGCAGGTCCTGGCGGCGCGCCCGAGGACGCCGCACCGCTTCGTCGTCCTCGTCGACGACCGCGTGCCCCGGCACTTCCACGCACCGCTCACCGGCCTCCTCGCCACCGTGGCCCTGGAGAACCCCCTGGTCTCGGGGCGCGTCGTCCGGGTCGCCGGCCTCGACACCACGCCGCCCGAGCGGATCACGGAGATCCTCCGTACGGAGGCCGCCGACCCGGAGCCCGCCACCGAGATCCGCCGCGCGGCCGACGGCACCCGCCAGGCGTGGCGCCCCGCCGACGTCGCGCTCGGCGCGGGGCCCGAGGTCCCGCCGCTGAAGGAGGGCGGCGTCTACTGGGTGACCGGCGGTCTCGGCGGTCTCGGCCGGCACGTCGCCCGTTACTTCGCCCGGCGCCCCGGCGTGACCGTCGTCCTCAGCGGGCGTTCGGCCGCCGGACCCGCGAGCGAGGAGGCCCTCGCCGCGCTGCGGGCGGCGGGCGTCGACGCCCACTACCTCCCCGCCGACACCGGCAGCGCCGACGACGTCGCCCGCGCCGTCCGCGAGATCACCCGCGAGCACGGCTCCCTCGACGGGATCGTCCACGCCGCCGGGGTCCTCCGCGACGCCTACGTGCTCCGCAAGGAGCCGGCCGACCTCCCCGCGGTGCTGGAGCCGAAGGTGCGCGGCGTCCTCAACCTCGACGCCGCGACGCGCGCCCTCGCGCTCGACTTCTTCGTCGTCTTCTCCTCCGTCGCGGGCGTCTACGGCAACCCCGGGCAGGCGGACTACGCGGCCGCGAACGCCTTCCTCGACGCCTTCGCGCACCACCGGCAGGCGCTCGTCGATGCCGGGGAGCGCACGGGCCGCACGGCCGCCGTCAGCTGGCCGCTCTGGGCGGACGGCGGGATGACCGTGGACGACGTGACGCGCGAGTCGATGCGCCGGCAGCGCGGCTGGGAACCGCTCCCCACGGAAGAGGGCCTGCGGGTCCTCGGCCGCGTCCTGGACGACGCCCCGGCACACGTCGTTGTCGCCTACGGAGCCGACCCGAACCTCGCCCACCTGCCGGCGGGCCCGCACCCGGAGCCCGTGGGCGCCGCCGAGGCCGCGGCGGCCCCGGATGACGGCGCGCTCCAGGAACGGGCCGAGGGCCTCCTGAAGGAGCTCCTCGGCGAGGTCATCCACCGCGACCCCGCCACGATGGAGGCGACGGTCAACCTCATCGAGTACGGGATCGACTCCCTCAGCATCCTGGAGATGACCGCCCGCCTCGAAGACCGCTTCGGGCCGCTCTCGAAGACCCTCTTCTTCGAGTACCTGAACATCGAGGGCGTCGCGGGCTACTTCGTGGAAGCGCACCGCGAGCGGCTCGAAGCCGTCCTCGGCGCGGCCCCCGGCGCCGCAGAGGAGACGCCTCCGGCGCCTCGGGAGGCTCCCGCGCCTGCCCCCGCCCTCACGGCGTCACGCGACGACCGCCATGACCGCGACGACCGCCGCGACATCGCCATCATCGGCATCTCCGGCCGGTACCCGGGCGCCGGCACCCTCGACGAACTCTGGACGCTCCTCGAAGAGGGCCGCCACACCTTCGAAGAGGTCCCGCGCGACCGCTGGGGCCACGACGCCGTGTACAGCCCCGACCGCTCCGTCCCCGGCAAGAGCGCCATCCGCACCGGGACGTTCCTGCGCGACATCGACAAGTTCGACCCCCGCTACTTCCGCGTCTCCAAGCGCGAGGCCGAGCGGATGTCGCCGGAGGTCCGCCTGTTCCTCCAGGCCGGGGTCGAGGCGCTGGAGGACGCGGGCTACTCGCGGGAGACGATCCAGCGCCGGTACCAGGGCGACGTCGCCGTCCTCGCCGGGACGATGAGCAACCACTACAACCTCTACGGCTTCCAGAACAGCCTCACCCGAGGAGCCCCGGCGACCGGCAGCTACACGGGGACGCTCCCCAACATGCTGTCGTACTTCTACGGGCTCACGGGGCCGTCCATCTTCCTCGACACCATGTGCTCGGCGTCCTCGACCTGCGTCCACCAGGCCGTGCAGATGCTCCGGGCGGGCGAGTGCCGGATGGCCGTCGCCGGCGGCGTCAACCTCCTCCTGCACCCGTACAACCTCATCACCTCCTCGCAGGAGCACTTCACCACGGCGACCTCCGACGTCATCCGCAGCTTCGGCCTCGGCGCCGACGGGACCATCCTCGGGGAGGGCGTCGGCGCCGTCGTCCTGAAGCCGCTCGCCGACGCCGAGCGCGACGGCGACCACATCCACGCCGTCATCAAGGGGACCGCGCTCAGCAACGCGGGCGTGCGCAACGGCTTCACCGTCCCCAACCCGCACATGCAGGCGCGCGCCGTAGAGAAGGCGCTGGACGACGCCGGGGTCGACGCCCGGACGATCAGCTACGTCGAGGGCCACGGCTCGGGCACCTCGCTCGGCGACCCCATCGAGGTCAAGGCGCTGACCACGGCCTTCGGCAAGCACACCCGGGACACCGGCTTCTGCGCCCTCGGCTCGGTCAAGTCCAACACGGGCCACCTTCTGGCGGCCGCGGGCATGGCCGGCCTCGCGAAGGTCGTCCTCCAGCTCCGGGAGGGCAAGCTCGCGCCGTCCCTGCACAGCGCCGAGCTCAACCCCGACATCGCCTTCGCGGACACCCCCTTCCGCGTCCAGCGTGAACTCGCGGACTGGAAGCCGGCCGTCACGACGGACGGCGGGCACGAGACCGTCCACCCCCGGCGCGCCGGCCTCACCTCGATCGGTGCGGGCGGCATGAACTCGCACATCATCCTGGAGGAGTACCGGGCCGCCACGGAGGAGCCGTACGCGCACGACGGCAGCGAGCAGCTCTTCGTCTTCTCGGCGATGACCGACGCCGCGCTCGCCGAAGTCCTCACCCGCTTCCGCGCCCACCTGGCCGGCGCGGCGGAGGACGGGCTGCCGTCGATCGCGCACACCCTCCGCGTGGGCAAGAACGAACTGCCGCGCCGCTGGGCGTTCCTCGCCGGGGACCGGCGCGCGGCGCTCGCGGCCGTCGACCGCTACCTCGCGGGCGACCGCGACACCGGCGCCGCGCTCGCGAGCCACGACCCGCGCGCGGCCACGGCTGCGGTCACGGCCCGCACGCTCGCGACGGCGTGGCTGGGCGGCAAGAGCGTCGACTGGAGCGAGCTGACCGGCCCCCGCCCGCCCCGGCGGGTCTCCCTGCCGGCCTACCCCTTCGAGCGGGTGCGCTGCTGGGCCGAGGAGGAGCCCGGGGCGCCGTCCGTGACCGCGCCGCTCGCGCTGCGCGAGAAGCTCCACCCCTTCCTCGGCCGCAACGCCTCCGACGTCGAGGGCCTGCGCTACGTCCTCGACGTGCGCCTCGACGACCTCCTCGACTACGGCCACCGGCACGACAAGGAACGCGCCGTCGCCCCGACGTTCGCCGCCGACCTCGCCCTGGCCGCGGCCAAGGCCTCCGGGTTCGCCGCCGCGCCGGTCGTCCGCGGCCTCCGGCTGCCCGGCGAGGTCCCGTGGGCGTCCACCGCCCGCCTGATCACGTCCCTCACCGTCACGGGTGCCGAAGCGGCCTCCGGCGTCGTGTCCGCCGAGGACTCCACCGGCGCGCGCGTCACCGTCGCTGAGTTCGACGTCTACCCGGGCGGCGCACCGGCGGACCACCGGCCCGGCCTGCCGGTCGGTGCGCTCGAACGGGACGCCGTACGCGCCCTGACCCGGGACGAGTTCCTCGCGGAGCTCGCCGAGGGCGGCCTGGAGCACGACCCGCTGTACTGCGGTGTGCAGGGCGCGTACTGGCTGCCCGACGGCCGGCTGGTCCTCGCGCTCACCGCGCCGGAGCTCCGGCAGGACCACAGCGCACGCCACATCACCCTCGCGCCGCACGTCCTCACCGCCGCCGCCCAGGGCCTCCGGCTCGTGGCGAAGCGCGCGCACGCGCCGCGCTGGGCCCGGACCACCCCGTACGGGATCGAGGAGATCCGGGTTTCCGGCGACCCCGCCGACGTGGCGTACGTGCTCTTCGAGCCGGCGCCCGGAGGCGATGGCCTCCGCGGCCACGTACGGCTGCTGGACGGCGACGGCCGGGCCGTCGGCGAGCTCACGGGAGTGCGGTGCGGTGACGACGCATCACCACGAGACGCCTCGCTACGGGACCCATCGCCAGGAGACGCCTCGCCACGAGACGCATTGCCACGAAAGGAAGAAGGCATGACGCGGCCCGAGCCCCTCGGGGCACCACGGCCCGCCACGGAGCCCCTGCGCGCCGGGGGAGCGGATCCCGGTACCGGGATCGTCCCGTTCGCCGTCGCCGAGCTGCGCGACATCGCCTCCGGGATCCTGAAGTTCGCCCCCGACGAGCTGGACGGCCGCACGACGTTCGACGCCTTCGGCTTCGACTCGATCTCGCTCGTCACCTTCTCCGGGCGGGTACGGGAGCGCTTCGGGGTCACTCTGAGCCCCGCGGTCTTCTTCGACCTGCGGACGCTCGACGCGCTGGGCCGCCACCTCGCCGAGGAGTTCGAGGAGCCCGTCCGCGAGGCGTACGCACGGTCGCTGCCGGCGGACGACGCCCCCCGCAGCACCCCGGCTCCTGCCCTCTCCGCGGCCCCGGGCACGCCGATGCCCATCGCGGTCGTCGGCGCGGCGGGCCGCTTCCCCGGCGCGCCCGACCTCGACACGTACTGGGCGAACCTGGCCGAAGGCAAGGACTCCGTCACGGACTTCCCCGTCCACCGCTACGGGGCGGCCTACGCCCAGGTCGTCGAGGACGCCGACTTCCCCAAGCGCGCGGGCGTCCTCGACGGCGCCGACGGGTTCGACGCGGGGTTCTTCCGCGTCTACCCGCGCGAGGCCGAGCTGATGGACCCGCAGCACCGCCTGGCCCTGGAGACGGTCTGGAACGCCGTCGAGCACAGCGCGTACACCCCCGCCGCCCTGCCGAAGAACACCGGAGTCTTCCTCGGCGTCTCGGGCAACGACTACGCGACGCTGCTCACCACCCACGGCGTCGAACCGGACGCCTTCACCTCGACGGGCAACGCGCACTCGATGCTCGCCAACCGGATCTCGTACGTCCTCGACGTGCGCGGCCCGAGCGAGCCGGTGGACACCGCCTGTTCGAGCTCACTGATCGCCGTCCACCGCGCGATGGAGGCCATCCGGTCGGGAGCCTGCGACGCCGCGGTCGCCGGCGGCGTGAACCTCCTCCTGAGCGTCGACACGTTCGTGAGCGCGCACCGGGCCGGGATGCTGAGCCCCGACGGCCGGTGCAAGACCTTCGCGAGCGACGCGGACGGCTACGTGCGGGGCGAGGGCGTCGGCGCGGTCGTCCTGAAGCCGCTCGCGGCGGCCGAGCGGGACGGCGACGCGATCCTCGGCGTGCTCATCGGCAGCGCCGAGAACCACGGCGGGCGCGCCAACTCGCTGACCGCGCCCAGCGCCGACGCGCAGGCCGAGCTGGTCGCCGCCGCCATGGGCGCCGTCGACCCGGACACCGTCGGCTACGTCGAGGCCCACGGCACCGGCACCGCCCTCGGCGACCCCGTCGAGGTCCGCGCCCTCACCACCGCGTTCCGCCGGCTGGGAGCCCGAGGCCGGGGCACGTGCGGGCTCGGCTCGGTGAAGACGAACATCGGCCACCTGGAGGCGGCGGCGGGCATCGCCGGCCTGCTGAAGGTCCTGCTGGCCATGCGGCACCGCGTCCTGCCCGCGACGCTCAACTGCCGCGAGATCAACCCGTACATCGAGCTCGACGGCGGACCCTTCCGCATCGTCCGCGAGCAGGAGCCGTGGCGGCGCCCGCGCGACCGCGAGGGCGCGCCCGCCCCGCGCCGGGCCGGCGTGAGCAGCTTCGGCTTCGGCGGCGCGAACTGCCACGTCGTGGTCGAGGAGTACGAGGACCACCCGGGTGATGACAGAAACGAGGAGTACGAGGCTGTGGATGCCACGGATGCCACCCACGACACCGGTCGTGGGGGCGGGCGTGCGGACGGCGCGCAGGTGCTGATCCCGCTGTCGGCCCGCACGGGCGAGCAGCTCCACGAGCGCGCGCGGGACCTCCTCGCATACCTGGAGAAGACGGACGCGCCCGCGGGGCTCCCCTCGATCGCGTGGACCTTGCAGACCGGGCGCGTGGCCATGGCCGAACGCGTCGGCTGGGTCGTCGCCTCGCGCGGCGAACTCGCCGCCAGGCTGCGGGAGTTCCTCGCTGGTGGCGGGAGCGTCGCCGGTGGCGCGCGGGGCCGGGTCGCCCACGACGGGGGCCCCACCGCGCAGACGCCCCCACGGCCCGCCCCCACGGCGGGCGTCGGCCTCGCGGAGCTCCTGGCCCGCTGGGCCGGAGGCGCGGACGTCGACTGGCGCACCCTCCACGGCGCCCGCCCGCCGAAGCGGGCGCACCTGCCGGTGTACCCCTTCGCGTACGAGCGCCACTGGATCCCGGAAGGGACGGGGGTCCAGGGGGCCCTGGCGCCCAGGGAAGCCGTGGAGATCCAGGCGGACCCCGGGACCCGGGAAGCCCCGGGAACTCCGGCGGCTGCGGCAGCCGCCGGCACGGCGCACGCGCCGGTGGCGGCCGGGGCCGTGTCCGCTGGGGCTGTGCCTGTCGGGCCAGTGTCTGCTGGAACCGTGCCCGCCGGGATCGTGCCCGCTGGGGCCGTGTCCGCCGGCACGGGGGCCCTTCCCGTGCACCTCCGGACCGGGGCACGCCCCGACCACGGTCGTGACGGCGCGCTCGCGCGGCCCCTCGCGCCGCGGAACGCCGGCCCCGCGGCCACCGATGGCGCCGAAACCACCGCCCCCACCGGCACCGTCCTCCTCGTCCCCTCCTGGGTGCCGAAGCCCGCGGCCGCGGACGGTGCGGGCGAGCGCCCGTACGATCACCGCGTCGTGATCCTCTGCGGCGCCCTCGCCCAGGCGCGGGCCGACGTCGAGCGGAGCATCCCCGGGGTCCGCTGTCACACCGTCACCACGACCGCGCGCCGCGCGGACAGCCGCTTCACCGACCTCTCACGGCAGGTCTTCGAGGCCGTGCGCGGGCTTGCCGCCGAAGAGCGCGACGGCACGACGCTCGTCCAGGTCGTCACGCCATCGGGCGGCGACGACGACACCGTCGGCACGGCCCTCGCGGGCCTCCTGCGCACCCTGACCCTGGAGCACCCCCGGATCACGGGGCAACTCCTCGGCCTCGACGGCGTCTCCACGGGCGGCGCGGTCGCCGCGCTCGTCGCGGAGAACGCGCGCAGCGCCCACGAGGACGTCGTCGTCCGCCACCGCGACGGCGAACGCGCCGTACGCGAGTGGACCCCGGCGTCGCCCGGCGCGGGCGCGGCGGACACGCCCTGGCGCGCGGGCGGCGTCTACCTGATCACGGGCGGGGCGGGCGGCATCGGCGCCGTCGTCGCACGCCGGATCGCCCGCGACGTCGCCCGGCCGGTGCTCGTCCTCGCCGGACGGCGGCCACAGGACGGGCGTGTGGATGCGCTCCTCGGCGAGCTGCGGGCCGCGGGCGCCGAGGCACGCTACGAGCGGGCGGACGTCTCCCGCTGGGAGGAGGTGCGCCACCTGGTCGCGCGGATCCGCGAGGACTCCGGCGGCATCCACGGCATCGTGCACTCCGCGGGGGTGCTCCACGACGCCGCGCTGACGCGGCAGACCCCGCAGGGGTGGGCCGAGGTCCTCGCGCCGAAGGTCGCCGGAACGGTCCACCTCGACCGGGCCACCGTGGCGGCACCGCTGGAGTTCTTCCTCACCTTCTCGTCCGGCGCCGCCGTCACCGGTAACCGCGGCCAGGGGGCGTACGCCACGGCGAACGCGTTCCTGGACGAGTTCGCCGCGCTGCGCACCGCGCGCGTCGCGGCGGGGCAGCGGTCCGGCCGGACGCTGTCTCTCGCCTGGCCGCTGTGGAAGGACGGCGGGATGACCGTCGGCGACGCGGCGCGCGCCGCCCTCCGGCGCGACCGCGGCCTGGTCCCCATGGAGTCCGCCGACGGCATCGCCGCCCTCCTGGACGCGTGGCGGCTCGGAGCCGACCGGGTGTGGGTGCACCACGGCGACACGGCGCGGGTGCCGGGCCGTCGGCCGTCGGCCACGGCCAGGACCGCCGTGGACCGGCCCCGCACGACCGAGGAGAGGACGGCGCCGGCCGCCACCGCGCGGGACGCCCTCCGCCTCCTCGTGGACCTCTTCGCACGCGTCACCAAGTCCGCCCCCGGCACCGTCGACCCCGACGAGCCGCTGGGCGCCCTGGGACTCGACTCGATCATGGTGGTGCAGTTGAACAAGGAGCTTTCCGCCGTGTACGGCGACGACGTCTCGAAGACACTCTTCTACGAACGGCCGACGCTGCGCGCCGTCGCCGAGCACCTCGCGGCGGAACACACGCCCGGGACCGCGGAGGCGGGCACCGCCCCGGCCACGCGTCCCGCCGCCCCCGCCCCCGCCGCCCCCGTCGTACCGGCGACGCCCGCGCCCCGCGAGCCGATCGCCGTCATCGGGATGAGCGGCCGCTACCCGGGCGCCGGGAACGTCGCCGAGTTCTGGGAGAACCTCAAGGCCGGACGGGACTGCGTCCGCGAGATCCCGGCCGACCGCTGGCCGCTGGAGGGCTTCTTCGAACCGGACCGCGAGAAGGCCGTCGCGACCGGCCGCAGCTACAGCAAGTGGGGCGGATTCGTCGACGACTTCGCGGGCTTCGACCCCCTCTTCTTCAAGATCGCACCGCGTGACGCCTACGCGATGGATCCCCAGGAGCGCCTCTTCCTCCAGGCGTCCTGGGAGGTGCTGGAGGACGCGGGCTACACCCGTGAGGAGCTCGCGCGCCGCCACGGCCGGCGGGTCGGCGTCTTCGCGGGCGTCACCAAGTCGGGCCACGCCCGGCACGGCGCCGGACGGCTCCCCTCGGGCGAGACCGTCGTGCCCGGCCTGTCCTTCGCCTCGGTCAGCGCGCGCACCTCGTACGTCCTCGACCTGCGCGGCCCCAGCCTGACCGTCGACACCATGTGCTCGGCGTCGCTCACCGCGATCCACGAGGCGTGCGAGAACCTCCACCGGGGGTCCTGCGAGGTCGCCCTCGCCGGCGGCGTCAACCTCTACACGCACCCGCTCGACTACACCGAGCTGTGCCGCTCCACGATGCTGTCGTCCGACGCGCGCTGCCGGAGCTTCGGCGCCGGCGGGGACGGCTTCGTCCCCGGCGAGGGCGTCGGCTGCGTGCTGCTGAAGCCCCTTTCCCGCGCCCTCGCCGACGGGGACCGCATCCTCGCCGTGATCCGGGGCACGAGCGTCAACCACGGCGGGCGGACCCACGGATACACCGTCCCGAACCCGGGCGCCCAGGCCGAGCTCGTCCGCGACGCCCTGGACCGCGCGGGCGTCTCCGCCCGCGACGTGAGCTACGTGGAGGCGCACGGCACCGGCACCGAGCTGGGCGACCCGATCGAGGTGAAGGGCCTCACCACCGCGTTCGAACAGGACACGGACGCCAAGGGGTTCTGCGCGATCGGGTCGGTGAAGTCCTCGATCGGCCACCTGGAGGCCGCGGCCGGCGTCGCCGGCCTCACCAAGGCCGTCCTGCAACTGCGCCACGGGCAGCTCGTGCCGAGCCTGCACGCCGAGGAACCGAACCCGAACGTCGATCTCGGCCGGACGCCGTTCTTCGTCCAGCGCGAACTCGCCCCCTGGCGGCCCGAGGGCGGCCCGCGGATCGCCGCGGTCTCCTCGTTCGGCGCGGGCGGCTCGAACGCCCACGTGATCCTGGAGGAGTACGGCGACGCCTCCGACGCCTTCGGCGCAGGCGACGGCTCGGACGCTACCGAGCACGTCGTCGTCCTCTCCGCGCGGACGCCGGAGCGGCTCCGCGCCGCCGCCGCGCGCCTGGCGGACTTCCTCGACCACGAGGAGAAGCAGCACCGGACCGTCCGCCCGGCCGACCTGGCCCACACCCTCCGCACCGGCCGCGAGGCGATGAAGGAACGCCTCGCCGTCGTCGTGGCCTCGACCTCCGAGCTGCGCCGCGTGCTCCGCGCGTACCTCGATGCGGGCGAGCCGGTGCCGGGCCTCCACCTGGGCACGGCCGGCGGCGCCCAGGGCGCCGTCGCCGAGATCGCCGCCGACGCCGACCTCCGGGAACTCCTCGTCGCGCGCTGGGCCGCCGCCGGGAAGCTCGACAAGCTCGCCGCCCTCTGGGCCGGCGGCGTGGACCTCGACTGGCACGCCCTCCACGACCCCGCCGCCCGGCGCATCTCCCTGCCGGCGTACCCCTTCGCCCGCGACCGGTTCTGGATCGGCGACCTGGAGCCGGCGGAAGGGAACCACCCGCAAGGGACCACCGGCACGGACCGGACGACCGCGGCGACAGAGCTGACAGAGCTGACGGAGCTGCACACTCAGCCCCGTACGCCGGCGACACCCGGTGACCGTGCCCCTGCCCCCCTCGCCTCCTACGTTCCTCAGGTCGTCCACGAGAAGATCGCGGCCGCGCTCGCCATGGACGAGGACGCCCTCGACGGCAAGCTCGCCTTCGCCGACTACGGCGTCGACTCCATCCTCGCCGTCCGCATCGTGCACGAGCTCAACGAGGCCCTCTCGCTGACCCTTCCGACGAGCGTCCTCTTCGACCACAGCTCGGCCGACCGCCTCACCGCGCACCTGCTCGCCGACCACGGCGACAGCATCGGGCCCCCGGCCGCCGCGGCCCTCACCACCACCGCGCCCGCCGAGGAGCAGCCGCGCGACGTGCCCCGCCCGCCGTCCGGCGCGCGGGAGCCGATCGCCGTCGTCGGGATGAGCGGCCGCTTCGCCGGAGCGGACTCGCTCGACGAACTGTGGCAGCACCTCGCCGACGGCGACGAACTCGTCACCGAGGCCACCCGCTGGGACCTCACCGGCACCGGTGACGACGCGTCGGACCGCTGCACGCGCGGCGGGTTCCTCGACCGGATCGACACCTTCGACCCGATGTTCTTCAACATCTCCGGCGTCGAGGCCAGCGTCATGGACCCGCAGCAGCGGCTCCTCCTGGAGGAGTCGTGGAAGGCCCTGGAGGACGCCGGACACGCAGGCCGCACGGCCGACCGCCGCGTCGGCGTCTACGTCGGCTGCTGGGACGGCGACTACCAGGAGGTCGTCGGAGAGGACGCGCCCGCCCAGGCGTTCTGGGGCAACACCGCCTCCTTCGTCCCCGGCCGCGTCGCGTACTTCCTTAACCTCAAGGGCCCCGCGATCGCCGTCGACACCTCCTGTTCGAGCTCCCTCGTCGCCATCGACCTCGCCTGCAAGGACCTGTGGTCGGGCGAGACGGAAATGGCCCTCGCGGGCGGCGTCTTCGTCCAGGCCACCCCGCGGCTGTACGAGCTCGCCGGGCGCGCCGGAATGCTGTCGCCGACCGGCCGCTGCCACACCTTCGACCAGCGCGCCGACGGCTTCGTGCCCGGCGAAGGGGCCGGCGTCCTCGTCCTCAAACGGCTGTCCGACGCCGTCGCCGACGGGGACCACATCCACGGTGTGATCCGCGGGTCCGGCGTCAACCACGACGGCGCGACCAACGGGATCACCGCGCCCAGCTCCGTGTCGCAGGAGCGCCTGCTCCGCGACGTCTACGAGACGTTCGACATCGACGTCGAGCGGATCGGGCTCGTCGAGGCGCACGGCACCGGGACCAAGCTCGGCGACCCCATCGAGTTCCGGGCGCTCACCCGGGCGTTCCGAGCGGATACCGACAAGTCCGGCTACTGTGCGGTCGGTTCGGTCAAGACCAACCTCGGCCACACCCAGTTCGCGGCCGGCGTCGCGGGCGTCCTCAAGGTTCTCCTTGCGATGCGGCACGGACGGATTCCCGCCTCGCTGCACTTCGAGACGGCGAACGAGGCCGTCCCCCTCGCCGGCAGCCCCTTCTACCCCAGCACCAGCACCCACGCCTGGGAGACGCCCGGCGGCGCCCCGCGCCTCGGCGTCGTCAGCTCCTTCGGCGCCAGCGGCACCAACGCCCACCTCGTCCTCGAAGAGGCCCCGGCCGCGCGCCGCACCGCCACCGCCACGCCGCGCCCCGCCCACCTCGTCGTCCTCTCCGCCCGGTCCCGTGAGCAGCTCGCCCGGCAGGTCGCCGGCCTGGCCGAGCACTGCCGCCGCGAGACCACCCTGGACACCGGCGACGCCGCCTGGACCCTCGTCGCGGGCAGGGAGCACTTCGCCCACCGCTTCGCCTGCGTCGTCCGCGACCGCGCCGAGCTCCTGAGCGTCCTCGACGAAGGCCTCGACGGCCCGCGGGCGTTCACGGGCGAGGCCGCCGCCTCCCGGAAGAAGGACACCGGGGCCGACACCGGCCGGGACCGGGGCGAGGAGTGCCTGCGCCGCTGCGCCTCGCCGAGCGGCACGGACCACACCTACCGCACGGACCTCGGCACGCTCGCCGAGCTTTACGTCCGCGGCACCGCGCTGGACTACGACCGGCTGTTCCCGGCGGGCGCCCACCTGCGCGTACCGCTGCCGACCTACCCGTTCGCCCGCGAGAGCCACTGGGCCGCGCCGACACCCCCGGCGGCCGCGCGTACCACCGCGCCCGCCGCCCCGTCACATCCCCTCGTCCGGGCGACGTCCCCCGTGTCCGGCGAGCCCGGCGCGCTGACCGCCACGACGACGCTCACCGGCGACGAGACCTTCCTCCGCGACCACACGGTGCACGGGCAGCGGATCCTCCCCGGCGTCGCCCACCTGGAGATGGCGCGCGAGACCGCGGCCCGCGCGCTCGGCGCCGACGCCACGACGCCCCTGCGGATGCGGAACGTCACCTGGGTGCGGCCGCTCGCTGTCGAGGACGGACCCCAGGACGTCGACGTCCTGGTGAGGCCCGCGCACGACGGCGCCCTCACTTTCAAGGTCGCCTCGCGGGCCGCCGAGCCCGTCGTCTTCAGCGAAGGCACCGTCGCGCTCTCCGACGCACCGCGCCCTGAGCCCGTCGACCTCGCGGCCCTGCGCGCCGAGTGCCCGACGGCGGTTCCCGCCGCACGCGTCGCCGAGGCCCTGCGGGCCATGGGCATCCACCACGGGGACACCCTCCGCGCCATCGACGAGGCGTACGCCGGCCGCGGCGTGGTCCTCGCCCGGCTCGCCCTGCCGGCCACGGCGGAGCCCACCGGCGGCCCGTACGTCCTGCACCCGTCCCTGATGGACTCGGCCGTCCAGGCGTCGATCGCGCTGCACCTCACCGGCGACGGATCGCCCGGGGACACGGCGGTGCCGTTCGCGCTCGGACAGCTGGAGCTGTTCGCGCCCTGCACGGCCTCGATGTGGGCCGTCGTCCGCGTCGCGGACAGCAGCGCGGAGGTGAGCCCGCTCAGCCGGCTCGACATCGACCTCGTCGGCCCCGGCGGAGAGGTCCACGTCCGGATGACCGGCTACGCGTCCCGCCGTGTGACCGAGCCCGTACCCGCGCTCCACGCGCCCGTCTGGGACGCCGTCCCCGCCGAGACGTTTGAGGCTGCCGTACCGTCCCGCAACCAGCGCGTCCTCGTCGTCGGGGGCACCCCCGAGCAGCGCGCCGCGCTCACCGCCGCCCACCCGGACGCCGAGCACTGGCGCCTCGCACCCGGCGCCCCCGCCGACGAGGTCACCCGCGCCGTCGAGGCCGCCGGCCCGGTCGACCACCTCCTGTGGCTCGCCCCCGGCACGGAGCTCGCCCCGGCCGACGCCGCCGGCTTCGTCGCCGCCCAGGAGGACGGCGTCATCGCCGCCTTCCGCATGATCAAGGCCCTGGTGCGCACCGGCCACGACGCGCGCCCCCTCGGCATCACCCTGGTGACCCACCGGGCCCTCGCGACCCACGCCCACGAGGACATCCGGCCCGCCCACGCAGGCCTCCACGGCCTGTTCGGCTCGCTCGGCCGCGAATACACCAACTGGACCGTCCGGCGCGTCGACCTCGACGGCACCGACTGGCCCGCGGACCTCACGGCACTCCCCGCCCGCTCGGGCGGCGACACCTGGGTCCGGCGCACCGGCCAGTGGCTCGCCCGCCGGCTCGCCCCCTGCGAGGCCGGTCCCCGGCCCGCGGCCCCGTACCGTAAGGGCGGCGTCTACGTCGTGATCGGCGGCGCGGGCGGCCTCGGCACGGCCTGGACCCGGCACGTCGTCGAGGAGTACGGCGCGAAGGTCGTATGGCTCGGCCGGCGCGCCCACGACGCCTCCATCGACGCGAAGCTGCGCGACATCCGTAGTGGCAGTGGCGGACTCGGCGAGGTGAGCTACCTCTCCGCCGACGCCACGGACCCCGCCGCCCTCCGCCGTGCCCACGCCGAGATCACCGCCCGCCACGGCCGGATCCACGGCGTCGTCCAGGCCGCGCTCGTCCTCCGCGACCAGACCCTGGCCGCCATGGACGAGGCCACGTTCCGCGCGAGCCTCGCGGCGAAGGTCGACGCGGCCGTCGCCATGGCCGAGGTCTTCGCGGACGAGGCGCTCGACTTCGCCCTGTTCTTCTCCTCGATCCAGTCGTTCGCGACCGCCGCCGGCCAGGGCAACTACGCGGCCGGCTGCACCTTCGGCGACTCTTACGCCCACTTCCTCTCCCGGCACCGGGACTTCCCCGTCAAGGTGATGAACTGGGGCTGGTGGGGGAGCCTCGGCAGCGTCGCCTCCGACTTCTACCGCGAGCGTATGACCCGCTCGGGCCTCCTCTCGATCGAGCCCCCCGAGGCCATGGCCGCCCTCGACACCCTCCTCGGCGGCCCGCAGGACCAGCTGAGCTTCATCAAGATGACGAAGCCCGGCGTGCTGGAAGCCGTCGACCCGGCCACCCGTACCACCGTGTACCCGCGCACGCCGTCCCCCGTCGCGCCCGGCGCGGTCACGGCCCGCCCCCTGGAGCCGGCCGACCGGAAGGCCCTGGACACGGTCGCCGCATGGCGGGCCGAGGAGCGCGACCCGCTCCTCGCCAGGATGCTCCGCGCCCACCTCGACGCCCTCGGCGCCGCCCCCCGCCCCGGAGACCCGCACACCGACCTCACGGCGTTCCGCGACCGCGCCGGCATCCACGAGCGCTACACGCCCTGGCTGGAACACTCGCTCCGCGCCGTGCCCGCCTCGGCCCCCTCGCTCGACGAGGTCACCCGCGAGTGGGACGAGCGCCGGGCGGCCTGGTCGGCCGAACCCGACCGGAAGGCCGAACTGGAGCTCGTCGACACCATGCTCCGCGCCCTGCCCGGCATCCTCACCGGCCAGATCCGGCCCACGGACGTCATGTTCCCGCGCGGCTCCGTCGAACTCGTCGAGGGCTGCTACCGCAACAACCAGGTGGCGGACACCTACAACCGCGCCATGTGCGACGCCGCCGTCGCGATCGTCACCGAGCGGCTGGCCGCGGACCCCGGCGCGCGGCTGCGCGTCCTGGAGATCGGCGCCGGCACCGGAGGGACGAGCGCCGGGATGTTCGCCGCGCTGCGCCCGTACAGCGAGCACATCGAGACGTACACGTATACCGACCTGTCGCAGGCGTTCCTCAACCACGCACGCGCCTCGTACGGGCCCGACGTGCCGTACCTGACGTGCGCCCGGCTGGACGCCGAACAGCCCCTCGCGGGCCAGGGGATCGACCCCGGAAGCTACGACCTCGTCATCGCCGCCAACGTCCTGCACGCCACACGTGACACCCGCAACACCCTTCGCAACGCGAAGGCGGCCCTCCGGGACGGGGGCTGGCTCCTGCTGAACGAGCTCTCCGCGTTCGAGATCTTCGGACACCTCACCTTCGGGCTGCTGGAGGGGTGGTGGCTCTTCGAGGACACCTCGCTGCGCGTCTCCGGCTCGCCCGCGCTGTCGCCCGAGAGCTGGCGCGAGGTGCTGGAGGGAGAGGGCTTCCCGTCGGTCGTCATGGTTCTGCCGGAGGCGCGTGAACTCGGCCAGCAGATCATCGCCGCCCGCAGCGACGGGATCGCCCGGCAGCGGGTCGTCGTGGGCCGCACGCCCGGAACGACGGGGGAGCGGAGCCGCGGCGCGGCGGCGAAGCGGGCCCTGACGGAGGCGGTCTCGCCGAAGGCGTCCCCCTCCGGGGCCGTGACCACGAAGTCGCCCCTGACGGAGGCGGTTCCGCCGAAGGCGTTCGCTACGGAGACGGTGACCGCACAGCGTTCCCTGGCAGGGGCCGTGGCGCCGAAGCCGTCCGCCACGGAGCCCGTGACGCCGAAGCCTTCCCCCGTGGAGGCGGCGCCGGTGGCACCGGCCGCCGTCGCCGGTCCCGCACCGGCGGCAGCGTCCGTACCCGAGCCCACCCCCGCCCCGCGGGCCCTCCCCGCGCCGGAGAAGCGCGCCCACTCGGCGACAGCGAACAGCAACGGCACCGAGGCCCGTACGGTCAGCGGCACCACAGTCATCGCCCCCGATCCCGGCGCCCTCGCCGTCCTCCGTACCCAGGCCATGTCCGGCTACCTCCGCGACAAGGCGGCCGCCACGTTGCGGATCCCGGCCGAGAAGATCGACCCGTCGGTGCCCCTCGCCGACTACGGCATGGACTCCATCCTCGTCCTCCAGCTCACCAACGCCCTGCGCGAGGACCTCGGCGACGTGCCGACCACGCTCCTCTTCGACGTGGAGAACGTCGAGGTGCTCGCCGAGCACTTCCTCGGGACCGGCACCGACCGGGTGGACGCGCTCGTCACGAGCCTGCTGCCCGCCCCGGCCGAGGAGCCGGCGCCCGAGCCCGCAGAGGAACCGGCGCCCGCACCCGCTTCCGAGCGGTCGGGCCTGTCCCAGGCCCAGCTGGGCCTCTGGCTCACCCAGCGGATCTCCCCGGACACCACCGCCTACCACGTCCCCCTCGCCTTCGAGGTGCACGGCGAGCTCGACGAGTCCGCGCTCGAAGCGGCCGTCCGCTCCCTGACCGGCAGGCACCCGGTGCTCGGCGCGGTCTTCCGCGAGGACGACGGCGTGCCGTACATGGAGACCGACGGGTCGCGCCGCATCCCGTTCGAACGCGCCGAGCTCGTCGCGGAGTCGCACGCCGCGCGGGTCGCCCGGGTCCGCGCGAAGGTGGCCGCCCCGTTCGACCTCGCGGACGGCCCCCTCGTCCGCGCGCACCTCCTGACCTTCGTGACGCCGGACGGCACGGAGGAGGCGTGCCGCGTCCTGCTGGTGACGGCGCACCACATCGTCGTCGACGGGATCTCGGCCGGGCTCCTCGTCCGCTCGCTGACCGAGGCCTACCGTGCCGCCGTACGGTCCGAAGGAGCCCCGGAGGCCGCCGAGAGCGCCGGGTACGCCGAGTTCACGGCCTGGGAAGCCGCGCTGCTCGACAGCCCCGAGGGCGAGGCCCACCTCGCCTACTGGGCCCACGAACTGCGCGCTCCCCGGCGGGCCCTCGCCCTCCCCGGCGACCGGCCCCTCGACCCGGCGGCCACCCCGCGCGGCGAGGAGGTGGCCGCGAAGCTCACCCCCGAGCTCTCCGCGGCGCTCACCGCCCGCGCCCGTGAGCGGCGGGCGGGCCCGTCCGTGGTCTTCCTCGCCTCGTACATGGCGTTCCTGCACCGGATCACGGGGGAGTCCGACCTCGTCGTCGGCCTCCCGGCCGCCGGCCGGCCCGAGGCCCGCTTCCGCGACGTCGTCGGCCACTTCGTGAACCTGCTGCCGATCCGCTGCGCCGTCGACGGCGACGCCACCTACGGAGACCTCCTCCAGGCGGTGCGGCGCGCGGTGCTGGGCGGCCTCGAACACGCCGCCTACCCGTTCCCGGCGATCGTCCGCGCGCTCGACGTGCGGCGCGACGGGACCCGGTCCCCGCTGGTCCGCACCAGCCTCTCGTTCCAGAACTTCGAAGAGGCCGCGCTGTTCACCGACGGCCCGGCGACGGGCCCCGGCGAGCTCCGCCTCCGCACGTTCGAAGGCGTACGCCAGCAGGGTGAGTTCGAACTGGAGGCGGAGATCTTCCAGGAGGCCGACGGCTTCCGGATCTTCCTCAAGTACGACGCCAACCGCTTCGACGCGACGACTGCCCAAGGGCTGCTCGACGCGTGGTGCGCGCTGCTGGAGCACATGGCGCATGCGCCCGACGGGCGCGTCGGCGACCCGGCGCCGTCCGCCGGGGAGGCGGACGCGGCGGCGACGCTGTGCGCGCTCTTCGCCGAGACCCTCGGCCGCGGGCACGTGAGCCCCGGCGACGACTTCTTCACCCTGGGCGGCGACTCGCTCCAGGCCACCCGGCTGGCCGCACGGGCCGGCCGAGCCCTCGGCGTCGAACTGTCGACGCGGGAGGTGTTCGCGGCGCCGACCCCCGCCGCGCTGGCGGCGCTGGCGGCACGGCCCGCCCGCGAGGCCGTCCCCGCGCGCCCGGTGCTCCGCAGGATGTTCCGAGAAGGAGATGCTTCATGACCCCGTTGTCGTTCGCGCAGCAGCGACTGTGGTTCCTCCACAAGCTGGAGGGACCCGGCGCCACGCACAACCTTCCCTTCGCGCTACGGCTGACGGGAGAACTGGACACCCCGGCCCTGGAAGCGGCCCTCCGCGATGTGATCGGTAGGCACGAGAGCCTGCGCACCGTCTTCCCCGAGACCGAGGGCGTGCCCCGGCAGCTGGTCCTGGACCCGGTCGAGGCATGGACCGGCATGAAGGTCGTGCCGGTCTCCGAGGACGGCCTGGCCGCCGAGAGCGAGGCCGCGGCGCGGTACGCGTTCGACCTGTCCTGCGAAGCGCCCCTGCGGGCGACGCTGCTGCGGCTGTCGGAGCGGCAGCACGTCCTCGTCGTCACCCTGCACCGGATCGCCGGCGACGGCTGGTCGCTGGGCCCCCTGGCCCGCGACCTGTCGACGGCTTACGCGGCCCGGCGCGAGGGCGCGGCACCGGACTGGGCCGAACTTCCCCTGCGGTACACGGACTACACCCTGTGGCAGCGCGAGCTGCTCGGCGCCGGCGACGACCCCGGCGGCCTGTCGGCGCGGCAGAGCGCCTACTGGCGGCAGGCGCTGGACGGCGCCCCCGAGGAGCTGGCGCTGCCCCACGACCGGCCGCGCCCCGCGGTCGCCTCCTACCGGGGCGGGCACGTGCCCTTCGCGCTCGGCCCCGAGCTGCACGCCGGTCTGCGGCGCGTCGCCCGCGAGCACGGCACGACGCTGTTCCTGGTCCTCCAGGCCGGCCTCGCCGCCATGCTGTCCCGCATGGGCGCCGGGGAGGACGTCCCTGTCGGCTTCGACGTGGCCGGGCGGCCGGACGAGGCCCTCGACGACCTCGTCGGCCTCTTCGCCAACACCCTGGTCCTGCGCACCGACGTCTCCGGCGACCCCACGTTCACCGAGCTGCTCGGCCGGGTACGGGAGCGTGCCCAGGAGGCGTACGGGCACCAGGACGTGCCCTACGAGCGCCTGGTCGCGGCCCTCGCCCCGGCCCCCTCCGCCGCCCGCCACCCCCTCTTCCAGGTGGCGCTGCTGCTCCGGCACCAGCAGGCCGAGTTCGCCTTCCCCGGCCTGCGGACCCGCCCGGAGCGGCCGGGCACCGGCACCTGCCGCTTCGACCTGTCCTTCTCCCTGGCCGAGCGGCTGGGTGAAGACGGCACGCCGGCCGGCCTGGACGGCTCCCTGGAGTACGCCGCCGAACTCTTCGACCACCCGACGGCCGCGGCACTGGCCGCCCGCCTGACGCGGGTCCTGGAACAGGCCGTGGCCGAGCCGGGCACACCCGTGGGCCGCCTGGAGGTGCTGTCCGCGCAGGAGCGCCACGACGTCCTGGAAGGCTGGAACAACACCGCCCGCGAGGGCGGCGTGGGCGACATCGTGGAGTGCGTACGCGAACTCGCCGAGGCCCGCCCCGACCGCATCGCCGTCGTGGACGGCGCGGGCGAGGTCAGCTACGCGGCCCTGGCCGCGCGGGCCGCCGGTGTGACGGCCGGGCTGCGGGAACTCCCCGAGTGGGGGCGCGGTCAGGTGGCCGGCCTGCTGGGCGGGCCCGGCACCGGCTTCGTCGCGGGTGTCCTCGGCGTGCTGGGCGCCGCGGGCGCGTTCGTCCCGCTGGACCCCGCGGCCCCCGCCGGCCGCTCCGCGGGCGTCGTCGCCGACGGCGGCGTGCGCGTCCTGCTGGTGGAGGAGGGGCTGGAGCCCCTGGCCGCGCGGATCGTGGCCGAGGCCGGCACCGCCATCACCGTGCTGCCGCTGCGCACCGCTGCCGCCGACTCGCCGCGCCCCTGGCCGGTGGCCCCGGCCTCCCCGTTCGACCTCGCCTACGTGATCTTCACCTCCGGTTCGACCGGCCGCCCCAAGGGCGCCATGGTCCACCGGGGCGGCATGGCCAACCACCTCTCCGCGAAGGTCGACGACCTCCGGCTGACCGCCGAGGACATCGTCGTCCAGAACGCCCCCCTCACCTTCGACGTCGCCGTCTGGCAGATGCTCGCCCCGCTGGCCGTCGGCGGCCGCGCCCGCATCGTCGACCACACCACCGCCGCCGACCCCGAAGCCCTCTTCGGCGTCGTGGAGGACGAGGACGTCACCGTCCTGGAAGTCGTCCCCTCCCTCCTGCGCACCGCACTCGACGCCTGGGACGCCGGCCTGCGCGCCCCCCAACCGGCCGCGCTCCGCTGGCTGATGGTCACCGGCGAAGAACTCCCGCCCGAGCTGTGCGACCGCTGGTTCACCCGCTACCCGGACGTCCCCGTCGTCAACGCCTACGGCCCCACCGAGTGCTCGGACGACGTGACCCACGCCGTCCTCACCGGCCCCGTCACCGGCGCCCGGACGACCCCCATCGGCAAACCCGTGCGCAACACTCGCCTCTACGTCCTCGACGAGGTGCTGCGCCCGGTGCCCGTCGGCGTCCCCGGCGAGCTGTACGTCGCCGGGCGCGGCGTCGGCCGCGGCTACGTCGCCGACCCGGTGCGCACCGCCTCCGTGTTCGTCGCCGACCCCTACGCCCCCGCCGCCGGCGAGCGCATGTACCGCACCGGAGACCAGGTGCGGCGGCGGGCCGACGGGCAGCTGGAGTTCCTCGGCCGCCGCGACTTCCAGATCAAGGTCCGCGGCCACCGCGTCGAACTCGGCGAGATCGAGGCCGCCCTGCGCGCCGCGCCCGGCGTCACCGGCGCCGTCGCCTCCCTCGCCCACGACCCCGCCGGACGGCCCCAGCTGTGCGGCTACGTCACCGGCGACACCGACCCGGCGGCCGTCCGCGCCCACGTGACCGGCCTGCTGCCCGGCTACATGGTCCCCGCCGTCGTGACGGTCCTGCCCGCCCTGCCGCTGACCGCGCACGGCAAGACCGACCGCAAGGCCCTGCCCGCCCCCGACCTCTCCGCCGTCACCGCCACCGCCTCCCGGCCCCCGCGCACCGCGGCCGAGGAGCTGCTGTGCGGCCTCTTCGCCGAGATCCTCGGCCTCGATGCCGTCGGCGCCGACGACGGCTTCTTCGACCTCGGCGGCCACTCGCTGCTGGCGACCCGGCTCGCCTCCCGCGTCCGCACCGCCTTCGGCGCCGAACTGCCCGTACGGGACGTCTTCGAGGCGCCCACCCCCGCCGGGCTGGCCCTCCGCCTGGACGCCGCCGCGGCAGCGCGCCCCGCACTGGCCCGCCGGCCCCGCCCCGAGCCGGTCCCGCTGTCGTACGCGCAGCAGCGGCTGTGGTTCCTCCACAAGCTGGAGGGCCCCGGCGCCACCTACAACATGCCCGTGTCCGTACGGCTGTCGGGCGAACTGGACGTCCCCGCCCTGGAGGCGGCCCTGTGCGATGTGATCGGCCGGCACGAGAGCCTGCGCACCGTCTTCCCCGAGACCGCGGGCGTCCCCCGGCAACTGGTGCTCGACGCGGCCGAAGCATGGCCCGGCCTCACCGCCGTGCCCGTCGCCGAGGGCGACCTGGCGGAGGAGATCGCGGCCGCGGCCCGGCACGGATTCGACCTGTCCTGCGAACCCCCGGTCCGCACCACCCTGCTGCGGGTCTCCGAGCGGGAGCACGTCCTGCTGTTCGTCCTGCACCACGTCGCCGGCGACGGCTGGTCCCTCGGCCCGCTGACGCGCGACCTGTCCGAGGCCTACCGCGCCCGGCACGCCGGGCACGGCCCCGGCTGGGCGGAACTGCCCGTCCAGTACGCCGACTACACGCTGTGGCAGCGCGAACTGCTGGGCACCGAGGACGACCCGGACAGCGTGATGTCCCGCCAGGTGACCTACTGGCGCGAGGAACTGGCCGGCGCCCCCGAGGAGCTCGCCCTGCCCTACGACCGGCCGCGGCCCGCCGTCGCCTCCCACCAGGGCGGCTACGTACCGTTCGAGGTGGGCCCCGAGCTCCACGAGGGCCTGCACCGGGTGGCACGCGAGCACGGCGCCACCCCGTTCATGGTGCTCCAGGCCGCCCTGGCCGCCCTGCTCTCCCGGCTCGGCGCCGGCGAGGACGTCCCCGTCGGCTTCGGCGTCGCCGGCCGCCTGGACGACGCGCTCGACGGGCTGGTGGGCTTCTTCGTCAACACCCTCGTCCTGCGCGCCGACCTCTCCGGCGACCCGACGTTCGCCGGACTCCTCGGCCGCGTCCGCCGGTCGGCGCTGGCCGCCTACGCCCACCAGGACGTGCCGTTCGAGCACCTCGTCGAGACCCTCGCCCCGGCCCGCTCGGCCGCCCGCCACCCGCTCTTCCAGGTCGCCCTCGTCCTCCAGAACAACCGGCGCGGCGAGATCGACCTGCCCGGCCTGCGCACCCGGATGGAATGGGCGGGCACCGGCACCTCCCGGCTCGACCTCTTCTTCTCCCTGGACGAACGGGAGGACGCCGCGGGCCGCCCGGTGGGCCTGGACGGTGTCGTGGAGTACGCCACCGAACTGTTCGACCGTGCGACGGTCGAAGGCCTCGTAGGCGGCCTCCTGCGGGTGCTGGAGCAGGCCGTCACCGACCCCGGCATCCCCGTGGAGCGGCTGGACCCGCTCTCCGCACGGGGCCGCCACGACGTGCTCGACGGCTGGAACGACACCGCCGTGGAGCTGTCCGGCCCGGCGACCCTGCCCGCCCTCTTCGAGGCCCGCGCCGCCCGTACACCCGCCGCGGCGGCCATTGACCACGGCGGCGAGGAGACCACCTACGCCGAACTGGACACCCGCGCCGGCCGGCTGGCACGGCAACTGACCGCCGCCGGCGTGGGCCCCGGCGACCTCGTGGCACTCTCCCTGCCCCGCTCCGCCGAACTGGTCGTCGCGGTCCTGGGCGTGCTCAAAGCCGGCGCCGCCTACCTGCCCGTGGACCCCGGATACCCGGACGCGCGGATCCGCTTCATGCTCTCCGACGCCGCCCCGAAGCTGCTGCTGACGGACGGCCCGACCGCGAAGGCGCTGCCCGGGACCGGTGTGGAGCACCGGCTCCTCGACGACCCGGCGACCGCCGCGGCACCGGAGGCGCCCGCACGGCCCCCGCGCCCGGACGACCCGGCGTACGTCATCTACACCTCCGGCTCCACCGGCCGCCCCAAGGGCGTCGTCGTCCCGCACAAGGGCCTGCCCGCCCTCGCCGCCGCACAGGCCGCCGGCCTCGCGGCCGACGCCACGAGCCGGGTGCTCCAGCTCTCCTCGCCCAGCTTCGACGCCTCCGTCTGGGACCTCCTCATGGCCCTGGCCGCGGGCGGCACCCTGGTCCTGCCCGACACCGACGGGCCGCTGACCGGCGAAGCGCTCGCCGAGACCCTCGCGGCACGGAACGTCACCCACCTGACGATCACCCCCACGGCCCTGGAGGCCGTACCCCCGGGCGCCGAGTCCGCGCTCGCCGCCCTGCGCACCGTCGTGACCGCGGGCGAGACCTGCCCCGCACCCCTCGTCGAGCGGTGGGCACCCGGGCGCCGGATGGTCAACGCCTACGGGCCGACCGAGGCCACCGTGTGCGCCACCATGAGCGACGCCCTCTCGGCGGAGGCCGTGGGCACCGGACCCGTGCCCATCGGCCGCCCGGTCACCAACGCCCGCGTGTACGTCCTGGACGCCCGGCTGCGCCCGGTGCCGCCGGGCGTGACCGGCGACCTGTACCTCGCGGGCCCCGGCCTCGCCCACGGCTACCTGAACCGGCCGGGCCTGACGGCGGGACGCTTCGTCGCCTGCCCGTTCGGCGCCCCCGGCGAGCGGATGTACCGCACCGGCGACGTCGCGGCCTGGACGCCCGGCGGACAGCTGGTCTTCCGGGGCCGGGCGGACGAGCAGGTGAAGGTCCGCGGCCACCGCGTCGAGCTCGGCGAGGTCGAAGCCCGCCTCCTGGAACACCCCTCGGTGGGCCGGGCCGCGGTCGTCGCCCGCGAGGAGACCCCCGGCGACGTGCGCCTGGTCGCCTACGTCGTCCCCACCTCCGGTACGGACGCCCCCGGCACGGACGCCTCCGGCGGGGAACTCGTCGACGAATGGCGCGACATCCACGACCAGGTGTACGCGGCCTCCGGGCCGGCGCCCTGGGGCGAGGACTTCCGCGGCTGGGACAGCACCTACGACGGCGAGCCGATCCCGCTGGAGCAGATGCGCGAGTGGCGGGACGCGACGGTGGCCCGGATCGCCGAGCTGCGGCCGCGCCGCGTCCTGGAGATCGGCGTCGGCGCCGGACTGCTGCTGTCCCGGCTGGCCGGGCACTGCGAGACGTACTGGGGCACCGACTTCTCCCCGGCCGCGGTGGCGAAGCTGACCGCCCACGTCGCCGCCGACCCGGAGCTCGCCGCGAAGGTCGAACTGCGCTGCCTGCCCGCCCACGACGCCGACGGACTGCCGGCCGGCTTCTTCGACACCATCGTGATCAACTCCGTCGCGCAGTACTTCCCCGACGCCGGCTACCTCTCCCAGGTCCTCGGCACGTGCCTCGGCCTGCTCGCACCGGGCGGCACCGTGTACGTCGGCGACGTACGCAACCTGCGGACACGGCGCGCCCTCCAGGCGGGCGTGGCAAGCCACCGCCCGGCCGACGGCACATCCAGTGCGGACGACACCTCCGGGCAGGACGAGACCGGCACGGCGGACGCGCTCGACCACGCGCTCGACGCCGAGACGGAGCTCCTGGTGGCCCCGGAGTTCTTCACCGCCCTGGCCGCCGCCGACGACCGCGTCACCGGCGTCGACATCCGCCTCAAGCGCGGCCTGCACCACAACGAGCTCACCCGCCACCGCTACGAGGCCGTGCTCCGCAAGACCTCCGGCCCGGACACCGAAGCGGCCGCGCCCCTCCTGCCGGTCGACGGCCTGGAGGAGCTCCCCTGGGAGCGGCTCGCCACCAGTGGTACGGGAGCCGACGGCATCGCCGCCCTCGCGGCCCGGCTGGCCACCGGCGGCACCGGACTGCGGATCACCGGCGTGCCCAACGGCCGTCTGCTCGGCGAGTTCTCAGCCCTGGCCGCACTCGGCCGCCCCGGCGACGCACCCGAGCCCCCCGTCCAGGGCCCGGGCGCCGACCCGGAGGCGCTCTGCCGGCTCGGCGAAGCCCTCGGCCTGCGGCCCGTCGCCACTTGGTCGCCCGCCCGGCACGACACCTTCGACATCGCCTTCCTGCCCGCCGGCACCACCGGCCCCGTGGCCGCTTACACCCACCCGGAGGCCGACCCCGACCCCGCCGCCCATGTCAGCACGCCGCTGGGCGCCCGCGGCCACCGGGAGCCCGGCGCGGGCACCTCCGCCGCAGCCGCCCTGAAGCGGCACCTCGCCGAGGTCCTGCCCGCGTTCATGGTCCCGTCCGCCTACGTCACCCTCCACCAGCTGCCCATGACGGCCAACGGCAAGCTGGACCGCAAGGCCCTGCCCGAACCCGTCCTCGCCACCGCGCCGGCCGGACGCGCCGCGCGCACCCCCGCCGAGGAACTGCTCCGCGGCGCGTTCGCCGACGTCCTCGGCCTGGCCGCCGTGGGCGCCGACGACAACTTCTTCGACCTCGGCGGACACTCGCTGCTCGCCACCCGCCTGGTCAGCCGGATCCGGTCGGCGCTGGGCACGGAGCTCAGCCTCCGCGACCTTTTCGGCGCCCCCACCGCCGCCGAACTGGCCGCACTGGTCGCGGAACGCCGGTCGGAGGCGGGCCGCCCGGCACCGGCCCCGTACGAGCGCCCCGAGCGCATCCCGCTCTCCCCGGCCCAGGACCGCACCCTGCGGATCGGACTGGGCAACGCATCGGCCTCCAGCGCCCTGAAGAACATGCCGCTCGCCCTCCGGCTCACCGGCGACACCGACCGCGCGGCCCTGGAAGCCGCCCTCACGGATGTCGTCCACCGGCACGAAGCGCTGCGTACCCTCTTCCCCGGCCCCGACGGCGACCGCCACCAGCGCGTCCTCGCACCCGAGGACGCCTGCGTCACCCTGCCGGTCGTCCCCGCCACCGAGGCCGAGCTGGCCGACCGGGTCCGCGACGCCGCCCACCACGAATTCGACCTGCGGACGGAACCGCCCTTCCGGGCCGTGCTGTTCGAGGCCGCCGAGCGCGAACACGTCCTCGTCCTCGTATGGCACCACATCGCCGGTGACGGCTGGTCGGTCGGCGTGCTCCTGCACGACCTCGCCACCGCGTACGCCGCCCGGCGCTCGGGCGACGAGCCCGGCCGGGAGCCGCTCGCCCTCCAGTACGCCGACTACACCCTGTGGCTGGCGGACCTGCTGGGCGACGCCTCCGACCCGGAGAGCCTCGCCGCGCGCGGGCACGCCTTCTGGAGCGAGACGCTGGCGGACCTGCCTGTGGAGGTGACCCCGCCCCTGGACCGGCCACGGCCGGACCACCCCACCCACCGGGGCGCGACCCTCCCCTTCGAGATCGCCCCGGACGTCCACCGCGGCCTCCGGGAACTGGCCGCACGGCAGGACACCACCTTGTTCATGGTCCTGCACACCGCCCTCGCCGCCGCCCTGACCCTGACCGGCGCCGGCACCGACATCCCCGTCGGCACCCCCATCGCGGGCCGGGTGGACGAAGGCCTCGACGACCTCGTCGGCCTCTTCACCAACTACCTCGTCCTGCGCCTGGACACCTCGGGCGACCCCGCCTTCACGGACCTCCTCCGCCGGGCCAGGGACGCCGACTTCGCCGCCTACGAGCACCAGGAGTACCCCTTCACCGGCATGGTCGACGCCTGCGACCCGCCCCGGCACCCGGGGCGCCACCCGCTGTTCCAGACCATGCTCGTCCTCCAGAACTACGCCGGAACCGCCCTGGAAATGCCCGGGCTGGCGGTCGAGTCGTTCCCCGTGGACCACGCGTCGGCCCGCATCGACTTCTCCCTCCTGCTGACCGACGCGCCCGGCGCCGACGGCATGAGCGGGCACGTCGAGTACGCCGACGAGCTGTTCGACCGCGAGACCGTCGAACGCTTCTGCGCGGTCCTCACCGACGTCCTGTCGGCCGCCTGCGACCGCCCCGGCCTCCCCATCGGCCGGACGACCCCGGCCCCCGCGCCCGCAGGGCGCGCCCTGACCGCCGCGACCTCCGAAGGAGACCAGCTGTGAACCCGTTCGACGACACCGACGCGACGTTCCTCGTCCTGACCAACGCGGAGGGCCAGCACTCGCTCTGGCCCGCCTTCGCCGAGGTTCCCGCCGGCTGGACCGTGGCGTTCGGCGAGGACACCCACGCGGCCTGCGTGGAGCACATCGAGGCGAACTGGACCGACATGCGGCCCAAGAGCCTCGCCGAGCTGACGGACGCGCAGTGCTGACCGCGGAACCCGGCATCCTGTCGACGATAGGCGCGACGCCTCTGGTCGAACTCGTCAGGCTCTTCCCGGACAGCCCCATCCGCGTGTTCGCCAAGCTCGAAGGGTTCAACCCGGCGGGCAGCATCAAGGACCGGCCCGCCCTGAGCATGCTGGAGGACCGCATCCGCCGCGGCGACCTCGTGCCCGGCGAGTCGGTGGTCGTGGAGTCCAGCTCCGGCAACCTCGGCATCGGCCTCGCACAGGTCTGCCGTTACTACGGCCTACGGTTCATCTGCGTCGTCGACCCCAGGGCCAACAAGCAGAACATCGACATCATGCGCGCCCTCGGCGCCGAGGTGGAGATGGTGACCGAACCCGACCGGGAGACCGGCGACTACCTCCCTGCCCGCGTGGCCCGCGTACGCGAGCTGGCCCGGACCGTCCCCGGCGCCTACTGGCCCGACCAGTACGGCAACACCCTCAACGCCCTCGCGCACCGGACCACGATGCGGGAGATCCACGAGGCGCTGCCCGGCGGCCTGGACTACCTGATCTGCTCGGCGAGCTCCTGCGGCACCCTCCGCGGGTGCGCGGAGTACATCCGCGCGCACAGGCTGCCCGTGAAGATCGTGGCCGTGGACGCGCTGGGCAGCGCCATCTTCGACCCCAGCCCGCCCGCGGTCTCCCGGCTCCTGCCCGGGCACGGGGCCGCGACCCGGCCCCCGCTGCACGCACCCGACCTGGCCGACACGGTCGTCCACGTCGGCGACCTCGACTGTGTCACCGGCTGCCGCCGGCTGGCCGCGACCGAGGCGATCCTCGCCGGGGGCTCCTCCGGCGCGGTCGTCAGCGCCCTCGACAGCCTGCGCCACGCCATCCCGGACGGCTCCACCTGCGCGATCGTCCTGCCCGACCGCGGCGAGCGCTACCTCAGCACGATCTACAACGACGCCTGGGTCTTGGAGAACTTCGGCCGGATCCCCCGGCCGCACGCGGTTCAGGAGAGCCAGTCGGCGTAGCGGGTGGGGGCGAGGTGGGCGTTCTTGTCAGTGAGGACGTCCCCCTTGACGGCGGCGAACATGCCGGCGGTGGGATCGGTGACGACGGTGCGGCCGTCGGACTTGTGGGACAGGGTGATCCGGCCCAGCTCGTCCAGGGTGAAGACCTCGGGTCCGCCGATGTTGCGGATGCCCCCCAGCGGGGCACCCGCGGCGACTTCCGCCACCGCGTCGGCCACGTCCTTGGCGGCGATCGGCTGGATCGGCGTGGGAGGCAGCCGGACGGTGTCGCCGTCGGTGGTCCAGGACATGGTCGCGTCCATGAATTCCATGAACTGCGTCGCGCGGACGATCGAGTAAGGGATCGCTCCGGCCGCGAGGATGTCCTCCTGGAGCACCTTGGCCTTGTAGTAGTCCAGCTCGGGGACCTTGTCCACGCCGACGATCGAGAGGATGACGAAGTGCCGGATACCACCCTTCCGGCCCGCGGCCAGAAGATTGTCCATCGAGGTCTGGAAGAAGGCGAGGGAGTCTTTGTCGAAGGTGGGGGAGTTCGTCAGGTTCACGAGGACGTCGGCCCCCGCCACCGCCTCGTCCAGCCCCTTGCCGGTGATGACGTCGACTCCGGTGGACTGTGAATGGGGTACCGCCTCGTGCCCGGCGGCGTTCAGGCTTTTGACGACCTGCGACCCGATGAGCCCGGTACCGCCGATGACCGCGAATTTCATGACACGCCTTCCGCAGGTGCGGGCGTCTGGTCAGTGGCCGACTGGAGCGGTCGGCCGCAATAGGGTTATAGCAGGCCCTCGATTCCGCACGTCCGGAACCGGACACCTACGTGTCGGACGTGCGCACCCACGCTGATGTCGCGGCTTCAGCGTCGATTCCTCACCTTGCGCTGTCCGCTCTTGCGGACCGCGGTCACCACGTGGTCGACGAGCCGTTCCTCTTCCCCGCTGCTCAGGCACGCGGGCGGTGCGAGCATGACCGTGCCGCCCTGCTGCCGCGTGTACGCCCCGAGGTCGTACACCGTCTGCTGGACGTTCCCGGCGGTGTCGGCGCTGTCCAGCTCGACGCTCACCGCGAGCCCCTGCCCGCGAACGTCGAGCACACCGTCCGCGCCCCGCAGCTCCCGGCCGAGCACGCTCAGCAGCCTGGCGCCGATGTCGCGAGCCTCGGCAACGGCCCCGGTCGCGCGCATGTGCTCCAGCGTCGCGCTCGCCGCCGCGCAGGCCGCGGGCGAGGCCGACATCGTGTGCCCGTAGGACACGATGCTCCCGGAGGGAAGCCGTTCGAGCACCCCGTTGTCCACCGCGACCGCGGACAGCGCGCACACGCCGTTGGTCAAACCCTTGCTGAAGGCCGTCAGGTCAGGGCGTACGCCCTCGTGCTCGTGCGCGAACCACGCCCCGGTCCTGCCGAGGCCGGTGAACACCTCGTCCAGCACCAGCAGCGCCCCGTACTCGTCGCAGATCCGGCGGATGTCACCGAGCAGCCCTTCGGGCAGCCGGATGCCGCCACCGACGTTCAGGAGCGGCTCGACGAGCACCGTGCCCGCGTGCGAATCCGCCAGGATCGCCCGCAGCTGCCCGGCGATGTGCCGGCGCGCCTGCTGCGACCGCAGCCCCTCGCCGGTGAACTCGCCGAACGTCAGGTGATGGACGCCCGCCCCGCACCGGTCCGGTGTGCTGCTGGTCTGCGGCAGGCCGGACAGCGACTGGCACAGCGCGGTGGAGCCGTGGTAGCCGCGCTCGAAGGTGACGATGTCCTGCCGCCGGCTGCCGGCGGCAGGGCCGGCCGCGGCCCAGTACAGCGACGCGATCTTGACGGCGAGTTCGACCGCCTCCGAACCGCTGTTGGCGAAGAAGAACCGCTCGCCGTCGCGTCGCCGGGCGGCCCGCAGCCGGTCCGCCAGCAGGTGCGCGGGCCGGGCGAGTCCCTGGGACATGTCGATGTGAGCCAGTTCCCGCAGCTGCGACAGGTAGGCGTCCAGGACCGGCTCCACGCCGTGACCGCAGAGCACGTTCAGCGCGCCCGATGTCGCGTCGATCACCCGGTGCCCGCCGCTGTCGACCAGCCACGAGCCTCGTCCGGATACGAACACCGGGCCGGAGTGGTCGTGGGGCGCCCGCCAGGGACGCCCGAGAGCCGAAGCCGCCCCTTCCGTCCCTTCCTTGGAATCCCTGGAATCCATCGTCGCCCAGCTCCTCTTCTCGAACCATGCCCACGGGTCGAAGGGAGCGTGCTCCCCTCATGGAGTGATCTCCGGTCATGGAGTGAGCTCCGGCGCGTTGATGTGCAGGCTGCGCAGGAGCAGACGCGGGTGCCTGGGGTCGTCGGTGAAGTCCTCCCTGGAGTGGGCCAGCACGTCGTTGCGGAAGATCAGGCACTCGCCCGCCCGGAGCAGCAGATCGACGCGGACGTCCGGGTCGGCCCGGCGGTCCCTGAAGTACCGCAGTGCGCGATCGAGCGCCGCCCGTTCCGCCGCGTCCCCCGGATACCAGTGCTCGACCTGTCCCTCGCCGTACCGGGTGGCGTAGTTGCCGTCCCCCAGGCCGGCGAACACGGGCCCGACAGCCTCGCGTTCCACGCCGGGCAGCGTCGAGCGTCTGCCGAGGATCGTGCCCCGCAGCAGGACGTCGGCCGCCTCGGGATCCTCCGTCCGCAGCTCGCCGAATACGCGTCCGGTGTTGAGCAGCGACGTCCTGCCGCCCCGGCGTGCCGGGGACACGCAGTACAGCAGGGTCGTCCTGATGGTCCCGATGTCCTCAAGGAGCCCGTCCGTATGCCAGCCCTGTGCCGCGCACGTGTGGAAGACCGGATGGTCCGAGTCCCCCTTCCGGGTCACCTCGGTGACGCTCGGGGCGTCCCGGTCGCGGTAGAGCAGCGGGACGTAGGGCTCCCCGAGACCGAAGTCGGCGCGGATCGTGCCCATTTCCCGGTGGGCTTCCGCCTTCGACACGGTCGTCAAGGGGCTCCGCGTCACCGCGAAGCCGAACGTCTCCAGCACGTCCAGCGTCTCACCGGGCTTCAGCAGATCGGTCACGTATCCGCGGCCGGGCGGGGTGAGCTCCGCGTAACTCGACTTCGTCAGTTGCATGCCTCGTGCCCAGTCACAGGACAAGTCCTCCGGATATTTCGATCACCTGACCGGTGATGTAGCGCGCGCGGTCCGAGGCGAGAAAGCACACCAGTGCCGCGACGTCGTCGGCCGAGCCGAACTCCTGGGTGGGGATCATCGATTTCAGGCGGTCGGCGTGCTGCTCGGGGATCGCGGCCGTCATATCCGTGTGGATGAACCCGGGAGCGACGGCGTTGACGGTGACGCCGAGGCCGCCGACCTCCTTCGCCAGTGCCTTCGTGAAGCCGATGATCCCGGATTTGGAGGCCGAATAGGCCGTCTGGCCGGGTGCGCCGTGGATGCCGGAGGCGGAGGTGATGTTGATGACGGTTCCGTTCCGCTGCTTCACCAGCGGCATCACGAGCGGCCTGGTGACGTTGAACATGCTGCCGAGGTTGGTGTCGATCACCTCGTCCCACTGCTCCCGGCGCATCCGGGCGAAGCTGATGTCCCGGGTGATGCCGGCGTTGTTGACCAGGACGTCCAGGCCTCCGCCCAGGGACTTCAGCGCCTCGGCCGCGAACTTCTCCGCCCCCGCGCCGTCGGACACCTCGCCCGGCAGCGCCGTGCACCGCTGCTCGGGGTAGGCGGTGCGCAGTTCGTCGCGGAGCGCTTCCGCCCGGTCGGAGCTGTGGTGGTAGCCGAAGGCCACGTCGGCGCCCTGTGCCAGCACCATCCGCACTACCGCGGCGCCGATGCCGCGCGAGCCGCCGGTCACGACGCACTTCCGGCCGCTCAGTGGAAGGGCGTCAGCCATGCTCCGCTCCTTCGTCGTCGACCAGCACCAGTCCGGCCTTCTTGGCGTGGGCCTCCCGCTCGCGGAGGGCGCGGTAGCGCTCCTCGGCCAGCAGCGCGGAGACCAGCGGCGTGTAGAACGGGCCGTCGCCGACGAGCCTGATCCGGTCCGGCTCGATCTCCGCGAGGTCGCGCTCGGCCAGCGCGTCCCAGATCGTGGCGAACTCCTCGTACACGTCGACGTTCATGGCCCGGCGGATTCCGGCCCGGTCGATCTCCATGCTGAGCAGCTTGCGGAAGAGCGTGGCCAGGAGCCAGTCCGCGGGCTGGTGCCGGAAACCCCGCTCGATGGGGAACCGTCCCTCGTCGATCGCCTTCTTGTACAGCGCCAGGTTGCGCTGGTTGATGAAGGACCAGGAGCGGCCGTCACCGAGCGAGGCGTCGCCGAAGAAGGAGACCGCGGCGTACCCCAGGCCGACGGCGTCGGAGGTGTCCCTGGTGGTCTCCGGGCGGTAGCCCTCGCGGAAGAGACGTGTGGTGGGGTCGCCGGGCTTGCGGAAGCTGTAGGCCCCGTGCTGCTCGTACCCCCGGTCGAGGAGGAAGTCGCGCGCCTCCCGGTACATCTCCAGGTTGCTCAGGGTGCTGGGGAGTTCGTGGAAGCGGTTGAGCGCGAAGTCGGTCGGGCCGCCCACGTTCAGCTCGTAGTGGGTGATGTCGTGGACCTCCCAGGAGACCAGGGTCTCCAGGTCCTCCAGCATGGTCTCCACGGTCTGCCGGGGCCAGCCGAAGATCACGTCCACATTGGCCGCCAGGCCGAATTCACGTGCCCATTCCAGGCTCTGGACGACGTGCCGGGTGGTCTGCTTGCGCCCGCTCAGACTGTTGAGCCGTTCGTTGACCTGCTGCACGCCCATGCTGATCCGGTTCATCCCGGAGTCGCGGATCGCCTGCATCTTGTCCCGGGTGAACAGCTGGGGGATGCCTTCGAGCGTCACGTCGGCGGCCGGTGAGATGTCCGGGAAGAAGCTCCGGACCAGGTCCATGATCTTGTGGTACATGTGCGGCCGGTACAGGTTCGAGGTGCCTCCGCCGAAGTACGCCGTGGTGAGGACGGAGCCCTCCCAGCGTTCCCGGTAGAGCTCCGCCTCGCGTTCGACGTACCCGTAGTAGTCCTCCAGTGCGTCGTTGCCCCGGAACTCCTCCACCGGGAACAGGCAGTACCCGCACTTTCCGGGGGTCGTCTTGATGCAGTACGGGACGCCGATGTAGAGGTAGACGCCCGCCTGACGGCCGTCTTTTTGCAGCCGGCGGCGGTCCTCGGTGATCTCGTCCATGGGCACCGTCAGCTCGTTCCAGTACCGGGGTGACGGGAAGCCGTGCTGGACCTTGTTGACCTGCCGTTCTTCGAGATGGGTGTCGAGGTATTCCTTGACGAATGCGGAATCCAGCATGAGGCGGGCCCTTCCGTGCCGTCGGATTCTGCTGTGTGATCGGTGGGCGGTGTCCCGTTCAGGCGGGCGTGGGTGCGGGCGCGCCCGCGGGCCCCTGGTCCGCCGGGTCGAGGGCCAGCACCCGGTTGAGGAGGAAGTCGGCCAGGTCCTCGATGGTCTGGTAGTCGAGGGCCTCCATCGCCCTGAAGCGGAATTCGAGCTTTTCCTGGATGCGCCGCTGCAAGTCCGTGACCTTCAGCGAGTCGAGACCGATCTCCAGCAGCGCGAGCGAGGGGTCGATTCCGTCCCCTTCGAACTCCAGCTCGGCCGAGGCCCTGCCGAGGGTCGCCTGCACCTCCTGGACGATCCACCGGGTGACCGCCTGCCGCCGCTCCTCGTGGGGGAGCGGCGCGAGCTCGTCCAGGAGTTCCTGGCGGGACCGGCCGATCCGGTGACGGTTCTCCTCAGTGTCGGGTTCGGTGCTGCCCGCGCCGCCGGCCAGCGAGCCGGCGTGCCGGTACTCGACGCCCTCCAGCTCGGCGACGACGTTCCCCTCGTCGTCCGTGACCAGCAGGTCGACGACGAACGCGGTACGGGAGTCGAGCGGGCGCCGCCGCACCTGAGCCCAGATCTGGCGGGGCAGTTGCCCGGCCAGCGTCATGTGCCGGATCGAGGCCGGGAGGTATCCCCCCGGCGGCAGTCCGGCGTCGGCCGCGAGGAAGAGGGCCGCGGCCAGCTGGAGGCAGCCGTCGAGCGTCGTCGCCGACCGGTGGGCGTGCCCCTCGGCGGGCGCGCCGTCGGGGACGACGGTGATCCGGGCGAGGGCTTCCTCCCGGTCCGGCGTCGCGACCCACAGTTCCCGGACGGTGGAGAAGTGGTACCCGTGCTCCAGGCCGTCGTCCCGCAGCTTGCCGTACAGCTTCGCGGGGGCGACCGGGGTGGGAATCTCCGCGCGCAGTGCCTCGGGGAGCCTTCCGCCCTGCGCGACTCCGCCTCCGTCCCCGGCGCCGCGGACGGCCCTGATCGTGCCGTGGCAGTGCTCGGCCCACCGGGCCCCCGCACCCGCCCCGGCGCTGCCGGCGATCGCGAAGCGCCTGGCACCCTTCGCTTCCGGTCCGGCGTCCGTCAAGGTGACCCGGGCCACGGACTTCCCGCCGCGTACGAGGACGAAGGGGCGGGTGAAGCCGACGTCGGTCAGCTCCACCGGCACGCTGCCGCCCCCGGCTCCGGCCTCGGCGTGGGCGCGGACGGCCAGCTCCAGATAGCCGGTGGCCGGGAAGACGGTCGCCCCGTGCACCCGGTGGTCGGACCACGGCGCGGCGGTGGTCAGCTGCTCTTCGTGGACGTGGGCGCGGGCGGACGGCTCGGGCCCGGGGGAGGGGACTACGGGCGCGGGGACTACCGGTGCGGGGACCACAGGGGCGGATACGGCAGGAGCCGGGTTCGCGGACACCGGGTCCGCGGATGCCGGGCTTGCGGGCGCACTCTCCGATGCCTCGGTCCACCAGTACCGGTCCTTGCGGAAGGGGTACTGCGGCGCGGCCGAGGTCCGCCGGTACCGCGCGCCCCGGTAGAGCTGGGCGAGGTCGAGACCGGCGCCGGAGGTGAACAGTGCGCCCGCTGTCGTGAGCAGGCGCCGTACGTCGCGCCGGTCCTGGTCCAGGGTCGGGAGCGCGGTCACGCCCGCCGCGCCGAACGCCTCTGCGACGTGCCGGATCAGGGCGGAGTGCGGTCCGACCTCGACGACTACGGTGCAGCCCGCGTCGACGACCGTACGCACGGCGTCGTGGAACCGTACAGGCTCCCGCGCCTGGGCCGCCCAGTACTCCGGCCCCTCGTCGCCGGTCAGGCGCCGGCCGGTGACGCTGGAGATCACGGGCACGGGCGCGGTACCGGACGCGGTCGAGGGGTTCGGCTCGAACGCGGCGGCGCACTTGTGCAGCTCGGGCAGGACCGGGTCCATCAGGTGCGAGTGGAAGGCGTGGGACGTGCGCAGCCACGCGGTCTCGACCCGCGCCTTCTCGGCCAGCGCCGCGATTTCGTCCACCACCTCGGCCGTGCCGGAGACGACGACGTTCCGCGGGCCGTTCACCGCGGCGATCCCCACCGCGTCCTCCCGGCCGGCCAGCCAGCTCCGTACGGTCTCCTGATCGGTGCTGACCGCCAGCATCCTTCCCTTGCGCGGAAGTTCACTCATGAGCCGCCCGCGCAGCACGCTGAACCGGGCCGCGTCCTCCAGCGTCAGCAGGCCGCCCGCACAGGCGGCGACGACCTCGCCGATGCTGTGCCCGGTGACGGCGGCCGGCTCGACGCCCCAGGAGCGCAGCAGCGCGGCGAGGGCGTACTCGACGGCGAACAGCGCCGGCTGGGCGAAGCGGGTGTCGTGGATCTCCCGCGCGGCGTCCTCGTCGAAGAGCAGCCGGCACAGCGGGACGTCCAGCTCTTCGTCCATCACCTCCGCGCACCGGTCGACCGCCGCGGCGAACACCGGCTCCTGTTCGTACAGTTCACGGGCCATGCCCGGGTACTGCGTGCCCTGTCCGGAGAAGACGAAGGCCACCTTGACGGCCTTCCTGGCCCGTCCGGTGGAGACCGAGCCGGGGGCGCGGCCGGTCTGCCACTGCCGCAGGCTGTTGGCCAGCTCGCTGCCGCTGCGACCGGTCACCGCCAGCCGGTGGCGCATCGAGGCCCGGCCGACGGCAGCGGTGAACACCGCCTCGGGGAGGGCCTGCCGCCTGGTTCGGGAGAGGAAGTCCGCCCAGCGGCCGGCGAGCTCACGCAGGCTCTCCGGCGACTTCGCGGACAGCGTCAACAGCTCGTCGGAGCGTCGTACGGCCTCCGGGGCGTCCTGAGCGGGCCGGGAGGGCGGCGCCTCCCGGAGCACCGCGTGGGCGTTGGTGCCGCTGTAGCCGAAGGAGTTGACGGCGGCCAGCCGGGAGACCTCACCACGGGGCCAGTCCACCGGCTCGTCGGGGATCTCGACCGGGACACCGGTCAGGTCGATCTGCGGGTTGAGCCGGTCCAGGTGAATGCTGGGATAGATGGTCTCCCGGTCCAGGGACAGCGCAGCCCTGACCACTCCGAGCAGGCCGGCGCCCGCCTCGATGTGGCCCACGTTGCTCTTACCGGAACTGACGTACAGCGGCTGCCCGGCGGAGTGGGCGGCACCGTAGGTCCTGGCGATGGCGTCCATCTCGATCGGGTCACCGACCGGCGTGCCGGTGCCGTGCGCCTCCACGTACCCGACCTGCGCCGGATCGACGCCCGCGGCGGCCAGTGCGGTACGGATCACCCGCTGCTGGCTGCGGCCGTCGGGCGCGGTCAGCGTCCTGGAACGGCCGGTGTGGTTGATCGCGGTGCCCACCACACTGGCCAGGATCGGGCTGCCGTCCGCCTCGGCCAGCGACTGGCGCTTCAGCAGCGCCGCCACGCAGCCTTCGCTGCGCACGTAGCCGTCGGCGCCCGCGTCGAACGTGCGGCACCGGCCGCCGCGCGAGAAGAGGCCCAGCTTGCCGAACGAGATGTGCACGTTGGGCGCCAGGATCGCGTTGGCCCCGGCCACGATGGCGGCGTCGCACTCGCCGGTGAGGATGGACTGCCGGGCCAGGTGGATGGCGACCAGCGATCCGGAGCAGGCCGTGTCCACGCTCACGCACGGCCCCTCCAGGCCGAGGAAGTGCGCGATCCGGCCCGCGCTGACGCTGTTGGCGTCGCTCATCGCCTCGTACGCGGTGATGGCCTCGGGGCCGGCCTTGACCTTGAGGGTGACGTAGTCGTGGCCCATCAGGGCGAGGAAGACGCCGGTGTTGGTCCCCGCCAGTTCGTCGGGATTCTGCCCGGCGTTCTCCAGGGCGTGCCACACCGTCTGGAGCAGCATGCGCTGCTGCGGGTCCATGTAGGCGGCTTCCATGTCCGAGATCCCGAAGAACCCCGCGTCGAACCGGTCGATGTCGTCCACGAAACCGCCGTGCCGGACGTAGGTCCGGCCGGCCGCGAGCGGGTCGGGGTGGTAGTACTCGTCCACGTCCCACCGGTCCCGCGGGATCTCACGGATGCAGTCGCGGCCCTCCTCGAAGACGGCGCGTGCCTCGTCCAGATTGTGCACGCCTCCGGGGAGCGTGCAGCCGACCCCGACGACAGCAATGGGTTCCGTTTCCAAGGGGATGCTCCTTCGGTGATTCCGGCGGGTCCGGCGACGCCGATGACGCCTTACGTCATCTCCTCCTGCGGGATGAATGCGGCCGAGGCTGTCCATAGCGAACGAGCAGCACGCTTCCCGGCCAGGGCCTGATTTTTCCGGCCATCGCGGGCCGCGTCATTGCCCAGGTGCGACCACCTGGTTAGCTGGTCGCGCCCCGGCGGAGCCGCTCGTCGCGGAACCTGCCCGGCGGCAGCCCGTACCTGGCACGGAACGCCCGGCTGAAGTCGGAGGGCTGGGCGAAGCCGTTGCGCAGGCCGATCTCGCGGATGGGCACCGATCGCAGCTCCACGTCGCAGAGTTCCCGCCGGCAGCTCTCCAGCCTCCGCTGGCGTATCCAGTCCGACGGCGTACCGCCTTCCTCCTTGAACAGCCGTTGCAGGTGGCGGATCGAGACGTGGTGCACCGAAGCGACCAGGCTCGGCGTGAGGCCGGGATCGGCGAGGTTGCGGTCGATGAATCCGCGCATGCGCGTCATCAGCTCGTGCTGCTGGGCCGGCGGTCCCGCCTCCCCGACGTCGGAGAAGTGCCGTTCGAGCACCGCTGCGGCCAGTTGCAGGGCGGCGTCGCCGAACCGGGCCGCCTCCGGCGCGCGCAGCCCCGGCGCCCGGGTGGCCGCTTCGACGAGGAACCGGCGGAGCAGCGCTCCCGAGGCCGCGGCGTCGCGCACCTCGTACGGCGGCTCGCCCGCACCCGGCAGGACCGTCGGCACCGCCGACCCCGGGAAGACCATCACGACGGCCTCGGCCACCTGGTTCCTCGCCCCCGGGCCGATGCCCAACGGGAGCCGGGTGTCGCACAGCGCCGCCGCCTCGTCCCGGACGACGAGCTCGCGCTCGGCCCGCGCGACCCTTATCGCGCCGAGCGCACTCAGCACGAGGGCGTGCTGACCCGGGCCGGCCTCCAGCGTGTGCGGACCGGAGCCGGCCGCGCGGAACTCGACCCGGTACGCCGTGACGCTGCCCAGCTCGGTGGTGTGCAGGACCGGATAGACGCCGCGGAACGGCGGGTTCTGATGTACGGGCCCACCCGTGAGCTGCACCTGTGCGTACACGGTCCCGCTCGCCGGCCGCCTGTTTCCGCAGCGGACCCGGTCGTCTAACGGCATCTCCTTGCTGCTTCGCCTCGACATCGGAGATCTCCCCGCTTCAGCAGATACGTCGGTTCGTCAGTCCGATCGCCGGGCAGGCCTCGGCAAAGTCGTGTGAGATTGTCCCGAGGAATGGTGATGGGCCTGCGCGGCCATCCTGGTTTCCCTGGTTTCCCTGGCTTCCTGAGCTACAGCCTCATAGTCAGCGTGAGTATGCAGCCGTCGCGCCGGAACGGACAGGGCGCAGCCGTACCGGAACCCCGGCGCCCTGCATGCGACCTCTTCGGATGGATGCGCTGCCACCTGCGGGAACCCGCGTGCCTCCTCGGTGCATCCCTCAACTATCCCACGGTGAAACGGCCTTCCCGGTCTTCCCGGTATTCCGGGGGATGAAGTGAACTCGCGGTGGCGGAGTTCCCGCTGATGACGGAAGAAGGGCCCATGGCGTGGGGCGCGCGGATTTCCAGGGCGGCGCCACCGACCGGTTCCGGCGAAACACCGCTGTCATTACCAGGGCGCGACCGATCACATGGCCCCTCGCGACGAGCTGTGCAAGGCAGCCGGAACGCAGGTGGATTTCCGAGGCACTATCGGGTCGCGACCGGTCCGGGTGAGGACGCGGTGGTCAGCGGAGGGAGACACAGTGACCGGAGACCAGGTGACCGGAGGCACGGCGGCCCGCGACGTGGAAGCGTCCGAGGATTTCGACGAGATCGCCGACATCCTGACCGACGCGTTCCGCGACACCCCGGTGACCAGCTGGATGGTCCCGCACGGGCTCCCGCAGCGGGAGCGGTACATCACGGGCTTCATGCACGCCTGGGTACGCTTCATGGTCCAGCACGAGGGAACCGCCCTCATCTCGCCCGACCGGGACGCCGTCGTGGTCTGGGAACCGTCCGAGCGCGCCGCCCCTCTCACCGCCGAGGAGCACGAGGCGTTCCGCGCCGACATCGTCGCCGCGACCGGTCCCGTAGCCGAACGCTGCCTCACGCTCATGGACCTGGTCGACGCGCACTATCCCCCTGACCTGCCGCCCCACATCCACGGCGCGCTGGCCGCCGTCCGGCCCGGAACCACGAACCGGGGAGCCTTTCTCAGCCTCGCGGTCGCCACGCTGAAGCACATTCATCCCCGGGGGCTGGGCGTCTACTGCGAGGGCACCTCGGAGACGAGCACTGCCTTGTGGGAGCGGCTGGGAGCCAAGCCGATCGGCCCGAAGATCCGGGTCCCGCAGAGCGACATCGCACTCACACCGCTGTTCATCCACCCGGACGACATCGCCCGTCACCCGGCGGTGTCCATGCTCCTGTCCGCTCCGACGACTCCGACAACTTCGACGACCGGGACATAGGTTCCCGTCCGGCGCACGACACCGCGCGGCACAACGAAAGGACGGCACCGTGATCCCTAGTCAGCGCAGGCCGGCAGGCGAGTCGCCGGCCGGCCGGGTGTGCCTGGTCACCGGCGGAACTGCGGGCCTCGGCCGGCCTCTGGCCCGGGCCCTGGCCGACGCCGGCGCCCACGTGCACGTGGGCGCCGGCGTCGGCGACCACTCCGCGCCCGGTCCGGAGCGCAGCGCCGGTGACCCCGAGCGGGCACCCCAGGACACGTCGATCACGGTCACCGATGTCGACGTGACCGACCGCGCCGCCCTCGAAGCGTGGATCGCCGCCGTCCACGCCGAGCACGGGCGGATCGACGTCCTGATCCACAACGCCGTCCGCATGCATGGCGCTGCTGACGCCGAGGGGATGACCGTCGAGCAGGCGCAGTCGGCCATGCGCGCGGGATACGACGCGCTGGTCTGCTCGGTGCGGGCGGTGCTGCCGCTGATGCGCTCTGCCGGCGGAGGGCAGATCGTGGCGGTGGGGCCGGGGGAGGGGCGGATGTCCGGCGAGGGCGCTGCCGCTTCCTGCGCCGCGGTGAAGGCGGCCGTCGAGGCGTACACCGAGATGCTGCGGAGCGAACTGGCCGGATCAGGATCCGGCATAGGCGTGACCCTGGTGCGGACGGACACGGCCGGCAACGGCTTCCGGATGCCCCGTATCGCCGACTTCCTTCCGTCCGTCTCACCGGAGGAGGCCGCGGATGCCGTCGTCCACGCGATCCGGCACCGCCGTCCGTCCGTCGACGTACCCGGCTCCCTGACCCTGCTCCACCGGGGCTTCAAGGTCGCTGCGGCCGGCGTGGCGAAGTGCGAGGGCCTCGCACTGCGGGCCATCAAGAAGGCCGATGCGAACACCTACTTCCTGCGTGCCATGTCCACCATCGCACCGAGCGTCGATCGCGCCGCCCACCGCTTGACCGGCGGCCGGGTGCTCGTCATGCCCGCCTTGCTGCCGTCCCTGATGCTCACCACGACCGGCAGCGTCAGCGGCCGGCCCCGCCAGGTTCCGCTGCTGTGCCACCCCGAAGCCGACGGCAGCTACCTCATCGTCGCCAGCAACTCGGGCAAACCCCACCACCCCGCGTGGTCCCGGAACCTCCTCACCACCCCCCAGGCGGCCATCACGCGCTTCGGGCGCACCGTCAAGGTGACCGCCACCCTCCTCGACGGTTCCGAGCGAACCGCCGCATGGGACCACATGGTGAAGTTCTGGCCCCCGTACGAGGGTTACGCCCGCAGTTCCGGCCGCAACCTGCGGATCTTCCGCCTGGCCCCCGCCTGAATCAGCGACCGCGGCGCGCGGGAGGACGTCAGCGGTGGCCCAGCACGTTGACCACCCGGCCATTGGGATCGCGGACGAAGAACCGCCGCACGCCCCACTCCTCGTCCTGGAGGGGGTGAACGATCTCCGCGCCGCTGTCCCGCACGGCCGCATAGGCCGCGTCCACGTCGTCCACCTCGACACTCATGTCGGGGACGACCGGCGCGGTCTTGTCGCCGGCAATGAAGCTGACCTGCGCCGCCGGACTGGACGGCGAGGCGAGCGTCATGACCCAGCCGTGGTTCATGACCTCTTCGAAGCCCAGCAGGCCGTAGAACTCCCGGCTCTCCTGCGCGGCCTCCGACCGGACATTGGGCACGACACGGCGAACGGCCATCGGTCCTCCAGGTGAAGCGGGCCTGCCTCCGAGACCCTCCAGGAGTACTACGGCGCACCCGTCATTGCACGCACTTCGAGCCGGCGGCTCCGCGGTTCGCGGGCGAAGACTCGGAAATTCCGTAGCCCGCTCCGTGATTCCGTGAGCCTGCCGACCGTTGGGTGAGGACTTGCGGCCCTCGACCGGCTTTGTCCGTGGCAGTGAAAGGGGACCGAATGTCCAAGCGCGCGCTGATCACCGGAATCACCGGGCAGGACGGCTCGTACCTCGCCGAGCATCTGCTCGCCGAGGGCTATCAGGTGTGGGGGCTGACCCGAGGGCAGGCCAACCCGCGCAAAGACCGGGTGGCCAAGCTGATACCCGACCTCGCGTTCGTGGACGGTGACTTGATGGACCAGGGGAGCCTGGTCTCGGCTGTGGACCTGGTGCAGCCGGACGAGGTGTACAACCTGGGGGCCGTCTCCTTCGTGCCCATGTCCTGGCAGCAGCCCGAGCTCGTCACCGAAGTCAACGGCACCGGGGTGCTGCGCATGCTCGAAGCGATCCGGATGGTGAGCGGGCTGGGCAAGTCCACGGGCGGGAGCGACGGCCACGGCCAGATCCGCTTCTACCAGGCATCCTCCTCGGAGATGTTCGGGAAGGTGGTGGAGTCGCCGCAGAGCGAGCAGACCCCCTTCCACCCGCGCAGCCCCTACGGGGTGGCCAAGGCCTACGGCCACTACATCACCCAGAACTACCGGGAGTCCTACGGGGTGTTCGGGGTCTCGGGCATCCTCTTCAACCACGAATCCCCCCGCCGCGGAGCGGAGTTCGTGACCCGGAAGATCTCCCTCGCCGTGGCGCAGATCAAGCTGGGCCTCCAGGACAAGCTGCTCCTCGGCAACCTGGACGCGGTGCGCGACTGGGGCTTCGCGGGGGACTACGTCCGTGCGATGCACCTGATGCTGCAACAGGACAAGGCCAGGGACTACGTGGTGGGCACGGGCCGGATGCACTCGGTGCGGGACGCCGCGCGCATCGCCTTCGAGGCCGCGGACCTGGACTGGGAGGAGCACGTCGTGGTCGACCCGGCGCTGGTGCGGCCCGCCGAGGTCGAGACGCTGTGCGCCGACTACGGCGACGCCCGCCGGGAGCTGGGCTGGGAGCCGGAGACCGGCTTCGTGGAACTGATGCGGATGATGGTGGAGTCCGACCTCCGCCAGGCCGGCCTCGAGCGTGACCACGGCGAGCTGCTCGCCGGGGCGAGCTGGTAGGGCTCGCCGGAAGAAGACACCTGCTCATCCCCCATCGCGGAGCCGGGAACGGCCGACTCTACGGGTTTTCGTGGACACGCCTGCCGAGACTGGGCGCGTGGTGCGGGGGAGCGGGGCAGTGCCCCGTGCGGGGCCTCCAGATGATTCGTTCGCTGTGGGAAAGCCGTCCCGGGTGTGCCGGATGTCCACATCGAAACCCCCTGCTGTCCGTCGGTCTTGAGATGGGTTGAGTTGAACGTGGCGAAGGTGGACAAGGAACAGAAGCTCCGGGACTACCTGAAGCGGGCGAGCGCGGATCTGCGGCGCACCCGGCAGCGGGTGGACGAACTGGAGACCGCGGCCCGTGAGCCCATCGCGATCGTGGGCATGAGCTGCCGCTTCCCCGGGGGCGTGACGACCCCCGAGGAACTCTGGTCCATGCTCGCCGACGGCCGGGAGGGCATCACGGGGTTCCCCGCCGACCGCGGCTGGGAAGCACTGACGGAGAACGCCGGAGAACCGCAGGAGTTCTCCGGCGGGTTCCTGCACGACGCGGCCGAGTTCGACGCCGGATTCTTCGGGATCTCCCCGCGCGAGGCGCTCGCGATGGACCCCCAGCAGCGGGTGCTGCTGGAGTCCTCCTGGGAGGCCTTCGAACGGGCCGGCATCGACCCGGCCGCGGTCCGCGGCACCCGGACGGGCGTGTTCGTCGGGGCCATGCCCCAGGAGTACCGGGTGGGCCCGGACGACGACGCCCAGGGCTTCGTCCTGACGGGCGGCGCCACCAGCGTCCTGTCGGGCCGGCTCTCGTACTTCTTCGGGGCCGTGGGCCCGGCGGTGACGGTCGACACCGCCTGCTCGTCCTCCCTGGTGGCCCTGCACCTGGCCGCCCACTCCCTGCGCCGGGGCGAGTGCTCCCTGGCGCTGGCCGCGGGCGTCACGGTGATGTCCGCACCCACGACCTTCGTGGAGTTCAGCCGCCAGGGCGGGCTGGCCGCCGACGGGCGCTGCCGCTCCTTCGCCGACGCGGCCGACGGCACCGGCTGGGCCGAGGGCGTGGGCGTACTGGTCCTGGAACGGCTCTCGGAGGCCCGGCGCAACGGGCACGAGGTCCTCGCCGTCATCCGGGGCTCCGCCGTCAACCAGGACGGCGCCTCCAACGGCCTGACCGCGCCCAACGGGCCCTCCCAGCAGCGGGTGATCGAGCAGGCGCTGGTCAACGCGCGTCTGTCGGCCGACGAGGTCGACGTCGTCGAGGCGCACGGCACGGGCACCGCCCTGGGCGACCCCGTCGAGGCCCAGGCGCTGATCGCGACCTACGGCCGCAACCGCGCCGAGGACCGCCCGCTGCTGCTGGGCTCCGTCAAGTCGAACCTCGGCCACACCCAGGCGGCGGCCGGCATGGCCGGCGTCATCAAGATGGTGCTGGCCATGCGGCACGGCGCCCTGCCCCGCACGCTGCACGTCGACGCGCCGTCCTCGCACGTCGACTGGTCGGCGGGAACCGTACGGCTGCTGACCGAGCAGGTCTCGTGGTCGCAGGGCGAGCAACCGCGCCGGGCCGGCATCTCCTCGTTCGGGCTCAGCGGCACCAACGCGCACACGATCCTGGAGGAGGCGCCGGCCGAGGCCGAACTCACTGACTCCTCCGAACCCACTGACTCCTCCGAACCCGGCGGGACCGCCGAGCCTACGGAAAACATCGCCGCCGGTGCCGTCCCCTGGCTGATATCCGGCCGCACCCGGGAGGCCCTGCGCGCCCAGGCCGCCAGGCTGCTGGACCTCCTCGCCTCCCGCCCCGGCCTCGCACCCGCGGACGTCGCCTACTCGCTGGCCACGACCCGGTCCGGCTTCGAGCACCGCGCCGCGTTCACCGCCGCCGACCGCGACCGGGCCCTCGAAGCCCTCACCGCGCTGGCCGGAGACAAGCTGGAGCCGAGCCTGGCCCGGGGCACGGCGCAGAGCCGCGCCAAGCTCGCCTTCCTCTTCGCCGGCCAGGGCTCCCAGCGGGCGGGCATGGGGCGTGAACTCCACGCCCGTTTCCCCGTCTTCGCCGCCGCGCTCGACGAGATCCTCGCCCACTTCGACCAGGGCCTCGACCGTCCCCTCAAGGACGTGCTGTTCGCCGCCGACGGCACACCCGAGGCCGGGCTGCTGAACGAGACCGGCTACGCGCAGCCCGCCCTGTTCGCGATCGAGGTCGCCCTGTACCGGCTGACCGAATCCTTCGGCGTCAAGCCGGACTTCCTCGCCGGGCACTCCATCGGCGAGATCGCGGCCGCACACGTGGCCGGGGTCTTCTCGGCGGCCGACGCCGCGGCCCTCGTGCTCGCCCGCGGCCGGCTCATGCAAGCGCTGCCCGCCGGCGGCGTCATGATCTCGCTGGAAGCGACGGAGGACGAGGTCCTGCCCCTGCTCCAGGACCGGCAGGACAGCGTCTCGATCGCGGCGGTCAACGGGCCCGCCGCCCTCGTCGTGGCCGGCGAGGAGGGCGAAGCCGAAGCCGTCGCCGCGCACTTCGCCGCGCTGGGCCGCAGGACCAAGCGACTTCAGGTCTCGCACGCCTTCCACTCCCCGCTCATGGAACCCGTCCTGGAGGAGTTCCGCACCGTCGTCGCCGGCCTCACGCCGCAGGCGCCCGTCGTTCCCGTCGTCTCCGGCCTGACCGGCACGCTCGCCACGGTCGAGCAGCTGACCTCCCCTGACTATTGGGTGGACCACGCCCGCCACGCTGTCCGGTTCTCCGACACCGTGGCCTGGCTGAGCGGCCACGGCACCGGCACCTTCCTCGAACTGGGCCCCGACGGAGTCCTGTCCGCCATGGTCCGGGCATGCCTCGACGACACGGGTGACGACACCGCCTCCGCCACGCTCGCCGTCCTGCGGCCGGGCCGCCCCGAGAGCGAGACGCTGACCGCCGCGCTGACGGGCCTGTACGTCCGCGGCGCAGCCGTCCGGTGGGAGCCCTGGTTCGCCGGCACCGGCACCCGGCGCACGGACCTCCCCACGTACGCTTTCCAGCGCCGCCGGTACTGGCCCAAGGGCACGCCCGCCCAGGGCGCCGACATCCGCGCCGCGGGCCTGGGCGCCGCCCGCCACCCGCTGCTCGCCGCGGCCGTGTCGGTCGCCAACTCCGACGGCCTGCTGCTGACCGGCCGCCTGTCGCTGCGCACCCACCCCTGGCTGGCCGACCACGCCGTCCGCGGCACGGTGCTGCTCCCGGGCACCGCCTTCCTGGAACTGGCCGTCCGCGCGGGGGACGAGACGGGCTGCGGCCGCGTCGAGGAGCTCACCCTGGCCGCGCCCCTGGTCCTGCCCGCGGAGGGCGGTGTCCAGGTGCAGGTGTGGGCCGGCAGCCCGGACGAGTCCGGCCGCCGCGCCCTGAGCATCCACTCCCGCCCCGACGGGCCCGAGGAACTCCCCTGGACGCAGCACGCCGCCGGCACCCTCGTCGCCGGTGAGCAGCGCGCCGACTTCGACGCCACCGCCTGGCCCCCGGCCGGCGCCCGGCCGCTCGACCTCGACGGCTTCTACGACCGCATCGCCGGCAGCGGCTTCGCGTACGGCCCCCTGTTCCGGGGCCTGCGCGCCGCCTGGCGCAGCGGCGACGACGTCTACGCCGAGGTGACGCTGCCGGAGGCGGGCGCCTCCGACGCCGCTTCCTCCACCGGGTCCTTCGGCATCCACCCGGCCCTGCTGGACGCCGCGCTGCACGCGTCGGCCTTCGCCGGCCTGGGCGAGCAGGGCCACGGCGGCCTGCCCTTCTCGTGGCAGGACGTGACCCTGCACGCGAGCGGGGCGACGACGGTCCGGGTGAGGCTGACCCGGACCGACGACGACGCGGTGGCCGTCGCCGTCGCCGACACCACGGGCGCCCTCGTGGCCTCCGTCGGCTCGCTCGTCCTGCGCACGATGCCGGACGAGCAGCTGACCGCCGCCGCGTCCCTCGTGCGCGACGCCTTGTTCGAGCTGCGCTGGACGCCGCTGCCGGAGCCCGCCGCGCCGGAGCCCGCCGCGGTCGCTGTCCTCGGCCCGGACCTCTTCGGCCTCGCCGAGGCGCTGACCTCGCCGGACCGCACGGTCACGGCCCTGCCCGGCACGGACGCGGCCGAGATCCCTGACGTTGTGCTCGCACCCGTCGCCGGCACCACCGGTGACGAACCGGTCGCCTCCGCACACGCCCGCACCGCCCACGTCCTGCAACAGCTGCGCAGCTGGCTGGAGAACGAGCGGTGCGAAGGCTCGCGGCTCGTCTTCGTCACCCGCGGCGCGGTCACCACCGACGACCGCCGGGCGCCGGACCCGGCGGCCGCCGCCGTCTGGGGCCTGGTGCGCGCCGCACAGGCCGAGCACCCGGGCCGCTTCGGCCTGGTGGACCTCGACCCCGCCGACTCCGCCGCACCGCGGCTCGCCGCGGCCCTCGCCGCGGACGAGCCCCAGACCGCCCTCCGCGGCGGCACCGTGCTCGGCGCCCGCCTCTCCCGCTCCCGGGCGACGGCGAGCGAGAGCGACACGCCGTGGAACCCCGAGGGCACCGTGGTGCTCACCGGTGCCACCGGCGGCCTGGGCCGCGTGCTGGCCCGGCACCTGGTCGCCGAGCGCGGCGTACGGCACCTGCTGCTCGTCAGCCGCCGGGGCGCCGCCGCCGAGGGCGCTGATGAGCTCGTCGCCGAACTGGCCGCGCGGGGTGCGCAGGTCACCGTGGAAGCCTGTGACCTCGCCGACCGCGCCGCCGTGGAGCGGCTCCTGGCCGGCGTGCCCGCCGAGCACCCCGTCACCGCCGTCGTACACAGCGCCGGCATCCTCGACGACGGGGTCGTCGAGTCGCTGACCCCCGAGCGGATCAGCGCGGTGCTGCGGCCCAAGGCCGACGCCGTGTGGCACCTCCACGAGGCCACCCGGGGGCTGGACCTGGCCGCCTTCGTCGTCTTCTCCTCCCTCGCCGGCACCGTGGGCACGGCGGGCCAGGGGAACTACGCCGCCGCGAACGCCTTCCTCGACGCCGTCGCCCAGCTGCGCCGCGCCGAAGGGCTGCCGGGCCTCTCCCTGGGCTGGGGCCCGTGGGCGCCCACCGGCGGCATGACCGGCGGGCTGACCGACGACGACCTCCGGCGCCTGGCCCGCATGGGCACGCCCGCGCTCACCGAGGACCAGGGCGTCGCCCTCTTCGACGCCGCGACCGCCACGACGGCCGCCGTCCTGCTGCCGGTCAGGCTGGACCTGTCCGTCCTGCGGGTCCGGGGCGAGGTGCCGGCGCTGCTGCGCGGCCTCGTCCGCACCTCCGCCCGCCGCTCGGTGGTCTCCGGCTCGGAGACGGCCGTGAGCCTCGTCCAGCAGCTGTCCCGGCTGGACGAGACGGACCGCGAAGAGGTGGTGCGCGACCTCGTGGCCGGTCAGGTGGCCGCCGTGCTCGGCCACTCCGGCGCCGCCGAGATCGACGCGGAGCGCCCGTTCCGGGAGCTGGGCTTCGACTCGCTCACCGCCGTGGAACTGCGCAACCGGCTCCGTACGGCCACCGGTCTGCGCACCGCGGCCACGGCGATCTTCGACTACCCGACCGTCGCCGCGCTCGCCGCGCACGTCCTCGGCGAGCTCATGGGCTCCGAAGCCGCCGCCACGGCGGCCGCCCCCCGGGCCGCCGGCGACCAGGACCCCGTCGTCATCGTCGGCATGAGCTGCCGCTACCCGGGCGGCGTCGCCTCGCCCGAGGACCTGTGGCGACTGGTCAGCGAGGGCACCGACGCCGTCTCGGGCCTGCCCACGGACCGCGGCTGGGACCTGGACGCCCTCTACGACCCTGACCCGGACCACCTCGGCACCTCGTACACCCGCTTCGGCGGATTCCTGCACGAGGCGGCCGAGTTCGACCCCGGGTTCTTCGGCATGAGCCCCCGTGAGGCGCTCGCCACCGACACGCAGCAGCGGCTGCTCCTGGAGGCGTCCTGGGAGGCCGTCGAACGCGCCGGCATCGACCCGGTGTCCCTGCGGGGCAGCCGCACCGGCGTGTTCGCCGGCGTCATGTACAACGACTACGCCGCGACCCTGGCCGGCGGACAGTTCGAAGGCCACCAAGGCAGCGGCACCTCGCCGAGCATCGCGTCCGGCCGCGTGTCCTACACCCTCGGGCTGGAGGGCCCCGCCGTCACCGTCGACACGGCGTGCTCGTCCTCGCTCGTCGCCATGCACTGGGCGATGCAGGCGCTGCGCGCGGGGGAGTGCTCCCTCGCCCTGGCCGGCGGCGTCACCGTGATGTCCACGCCTGGCGCCCTCATCGAGTTCTCCCGGCAGCGCGGCCTGTCACCGGACGGCCGCTGCAAGGCCTTCTCCGACAGCGCCGACGGCGTCGGCTGGGCCGAGGGCGTGGGCGTGCTCGTCCTCGAACGCCTCTCCGACGCCCGGCGCAACGGACACCGCGTCCTGGCCGTCGTACGGGGCTCCGCCGTCAACCAGGACGGCGCCTCCAACGGGCTGACCGCCCCCAACGGCCCGTCCCAGCAGCGCGTCATCCGCCAGGCGCTGGCCGGTGCCGGCCTGTCCGTCGCGGACGTCGACGCGGTGGAGGCGCACGGCACCGGCACCACGCTCGGCGACCCCATCGAGGCCCAGGCCCTGCTCGCCACGTACGGCCAGGACCGCGACCCGGCACGCCCCCTGCTGCTGGGCTCCGTGAAGTCCAACATCGGCCACACCCAGGCCGCGGCCGGCGTGGCCGGCGTCATCAAGATGGTCATGGCCATGGGCCACGGCGTGCTGCCCCGCACCCTGCACGCCGACGAGCCGTCCTCGCACGTGGAGTGGGACGCCGGAGCGGTACAACTGCTCACCGAAGAGGCCCCCTGGCCGCAGACGGGCCGGCCCCGGCGCGCCGGAGTCTCCTCCTTCGGCTTCAGCGGCACGAACGCCCACATCGTCCTCGAAGAGCCCCCGGCCGCCCCCGCCCCGCGCGACGAGCCCGCACAGCCGCCGCTCGTGCCCGCCGTCGTGCCGTGGACCCTCGCCGCCAAGAGCCGGGCGGCGCTCCGCGACCAGGCCGCGCGCCTGCGGTCCTTCCTCGACGACCGCCCGGCGCTCGACCCGGCCGACATCGGCCTGTCCCTCGCCACCACCCGCTCGGCCTTCGACCAGCGGGCCGTCGTCACCGGCGACCGCGACGACCTGCTGCGCGCCCTCGCCGCGCTCGCCGCCGACCGGCCCGACGCCGCCCTGACCGAGGGCGAGACCGGCGGCACCGGCAAGCTGGCCGTGGTGTTCTCCGGGCAGGGCAGCCAGCGCCCCGGCGCCGGCCGTGAACTCGCCGCCCGCTTCCCCGCGTTCGCCCGGGCCGTCGACGAAGTGACCGCCGCCCTCGACCCGCACCTGGACCGCCCCCTCAAGGACGTTCTGTTTGCCCAGGAGGGCACCCCCGAGGCGGAGCTGCTGGGCCGCACCGAATGGACCCAGCCCGCGCTGTTCGCCATCGGCGTCGCGCTCCACCGCCTGCTGCGCACCTGGGGCATCCGCCCCGACGTGCTGCTCGGCCACTCCATCGGCGAGATCACCGCCGCGCACATCGCGGGCGTCCTCTCGCTGCCCGACGCGGCCCGCCTGGTGACCGCGCGGGGACGGCTGATGCAGGAGCTGCCCGCCGGCGGCGCGATGATCTCCCTCCAGGCCACCGAGGACGAACTCGCGCCGCTGCTCGCCGGGCGCGAGCACGAGGTCTCCATCGCCGCCGTCAACGGCCCCCGCAGCGTCGTGGTCGCCGGAGACCTGGCCGCCGCCGAGGGGATCGCCGCCCACTTCGCCGCCCAGGGCCGCAAGACCAAGCGCCTGGACGTCAGCCACGCCTTCCACTCGCCGCTCATGGAGCCCGCGCTCGACGGGCTGCGCGAGGTCGCCGCCGGGCTCACCTACCACGCGCCGGACGTGACCGTCATCTCCGGCCTGACCGGGCGCCCCGCCACCGGCGGCGAACTGCGCTCCGCCGACTACTGGGTCGCGCACGCCCGCGGCGCCGTCCGCTTCGCCGACACCATGCGCGCCGCCCACGAATGCGGCGCCGGCACCTTCCTCGAACTCGGCCCCGACAGCGTGCTGTCGGCCGCCGCCCAGGACGCCCTCGGCGACGACGCGGACGCGCACATCGTCCCGGTGCTGCGCACCGGGCGCGGCGAGGAGCGCTGCGCGGCCACCGCGCTCGCCCGCCTCCACGTCCGCGGCACGGCCGTCGACTGGCCGGCGTACTTCGCCGGCACCGGGGCACGCACCGTGGACCTGCCCACGTACGCCTTCCAGCACGAGCGCTACTGGCCCGAGACCACCGCTGCCGCCCTCGCCGCGCAGGCAGCCTCCGACCCCGCGGACGCCGAGCTGTGGGGCGCTGTCGAACGCGGCGACGCCGCGGGGCTCGCCGGCCTCCTGGGCCTGCGCGACGAGCAGCACGCCTCTCTCTACGCGCTGCTGCCCGCCCTGTCGTCCTGGCGCCAGCTCCGGCAGGAGAAGGCGCTGCTGGACTCCACCCGCTACCAGATCGCGTGGCGGCCCGCCGGGGCCTCCGCCGCACCCGTCCTCGACGGCACCTGGCTGGTCGTCACCGCCGGGGGAACCGACGGCGACGAGATCCTGGACGCGCTGCGCGGCCACGGCGCCCAGTTCGAGACCCTCGCCCTGGAGCACCACCGCGACCGGGCCTCCCTCGCGGGGCTGCTCGACGCCGCGCGCGGCGAGGGGCGGGCCTTCTCCGGCGTCCTGTCCCTCCTCCCGCTGGCGGACGGGGCCGAGCGGGCCGACCGGGCCGCCCTGCCGCTCGGTGCCGAGCCGCCGGCCGGGCTCGCCCTCACCCTCGTCCTGACCCAGGCCCTCGCCGACACCGGCTTCGACGCCCCCCTGTGGACCCTGACCCGGGGCGCGGTCTCCACCGGCCCCGCCGACCCCCTCACCGCCCCCCTCCAGGCGGCCGTCTGGGGCCTGGGCCGCGTCGCCGCCCTGGAGCACCCGCAGCTGTGGCGGGGCCTGATCGACCTCCCGGCCGTCCTCGACGCGCCCGCCACCCAGCACCTCGTCAGCGCCCTCGCCGCGCGCGCCGGTGAGGACCAGCTCGCGATCCGCACCGAGGGCGCCTACGGCCGGCGCCTCGTGCGGCACCCGCTCGCGGAACTGCCGCCGGCCGACGCCTTCACCGCCCGCGGCACCGTGCTCGTCACCGGCGGCACCGGAGCGCTCGGCGCCGAAGTCGCCCGTTGGCTCGCCCGCAGCGGCGCCGAGCACCTCCTGCTCACCAGCCGCCGCGGCCCCGACGCCCCCGGCGCCGCCGAACTGGCCGCCGAACTGGAGGACCTGGGCGCCCGGGTCACCCTCGCGGCCTGCGACACCGCCGACCGCGACGCGCTCGCCGCACTGCTGGCCTCCGTACCGGACGAGCACCCGCTGACCGGTGTCGTGCACGCCGCCGGCGTCGGCCAGGCGGCTCCCCTCACGGAGACCCCCCTCGACGACGCCGCGGCGGCGATGGCAGCCAAGCTGCTCGGCGCCGCCCACCTGGACGCCCTCCTCGACGGCCACGACCTCGACTTCTTCGTCCTGGTCTCCTCGATCGCCGGGACCCTGGGCAGCGCCGGGCAGAGCGCCTACGCCGCCGCCAACGCCTACCTCGACGCCCTCGCCGAACACCGCCGCGCCCGCGGCCTGTCCGCGACCTCGGTGGCCTGGGGCCCCTGGGCCGAGGCCGGCATGGCCGCTCACGAGGGCTTCGCCGACCAGCTCCGCAAGCGCGGGCTGCGCCTGCTCGCCCCCGCGACGGCCCTCGCCGAACTGCGGCGCGCGGTCGTCCAGGAAGACGTCACCGTCACGGTCGCCGACATCGACTGGGAGCGCTACCACCCCCTCTTCACCTCCGCGCGGCCCAGCGCCCTCTTCGACGAGCTGCCCGACGTGCGGGCCCTGGCGCACACCGGCGCCGAGAGCGCCGCGCCGGAGTTCGCCGCACGCCTGCGGGGCCTCGACGAGGCCGGCCAGGAGCGGCTGCTGACCGACCTGGTGCGCGCCGAGGCGTCCGTGGTCCTCGGCCACGCCTCCGCCGAGGGCGTCGCCGAGCGGCGGGCGTTCCGCGAGGCGGGCTTCGACTCGCTGACCGCCGTCGAGCTGCGCAAGCGGCTCGCCGCGCTCACCGGCCTGCCCCTGCCCGCCACCCTGGTGTTCGACTACCCGACCCCCGCCGCCCTCGCCCGCCACCTGCGCGCCGAACTCCTCGGCACGCAGGCGCAGCCCGCGCCCGTGGCCCTGCCGTCGCCGGGCGGCTTCGACGAGCCCGTCGCCATCGTCGGCATGAGCTGCCGCTTCCCCGGCGGCGTCCGCTCCCCGCAGCAGTTCTGGGAGCTGATCGCCGACGGGACCGACGCCATCACCGACTTCCCCGTCAACCGCGGCTGGGACACCGGCCTCCACCACCCGGACCCCGACCACCCCGGCACGACGTACTCCACCCAGGGCGGCTTCCTGCACGACGCGGGCGAGTTCGACGCCGGCTTCTTCGGCATCTCGCCGCGCGAGGCCCTGTCGATGGACCCGCAGCAGCGGCTGCTGCTGGAGACCACCTGGGAGGCGTTCGAGCAGGCCGGCATCGACCCCACCGGCCTCCACGGCAGCCCGACCGGCGCCTTCATCGGCTCCACCTACCAGGAGTACGGCTTCGGCGTCGACGACAGCTCCGCCGGCCACCTGGTGACCGGCACCAGCCCCAGCGTGCTCTCCGGCCGGCTCTCGTACCTCTTCGGACTGGAAGGCCCGGCGGTCACCGTCGACACGGCCTGCTCCTCGTCCCTGGTCGCCCTGCACCTGGCCTGCCAGTCGCTGCGCAACGGCGAGAGCTCCCTGGCCCTCGCCGGCGGCGCCACCGTGATGACCAACCCCCACCCGTTCATCGCCTTCAGCCGGCAGCGGGCCCTCGCGGGCGACGGCCGCTGCAAGGCGTTCGCCGACGGCGCCGACGGGATGACGCTCGCCGAAGGCGTGGGCATCCTCGTCCTGGAGCGGCTCTCCGACGCGCGCCGCAACGGGCACGAGGTCCTCGCCGTCGTCCGCGGCAGCGCCATCAACCAGGACGGCGCCTCCAACGGCCTGTCCGCGCCCAACGGCCCCTCCCAGCAGCGCGTCATCCGCCAGGCCCTCGCCACCGCCGGCCTGGCCCCGGCCGACATCGACGCCGTCGAGGCGCACGGCACCGGCACGGCCCTCGGCGACCCCATCGAGGCCCAGGCCCTGCTCGCCACGTACGGCCGGGACCGCGACCCGGCACAGCCGCTGCTGCTGGGCTCCGTGAAGTCCAACATCGGCCACACCCAGTCGGCGGCCGGCGTGGCCGGCATCATCAAGATGGTCATGGCCCTGCGCCACGGCGCCCTGCCGCGCACCCTGCACGCCGGCACCCCCTCCCAGCACATCGACTGGACCTCCGGCACCGTCTCCCTGCTGACCGACGGGGCCGACTGGCCCGAGGGCGAGCGCCCGCGCCGCTGCGCGGTCTCCTCCTTCGGCATCAGCGGCACCAACGCCCACACGATCCTCGAAGAGGCACCCCGACCGCAGGAGACACCCTCCGTACCGGAAGCGGAGCCGCTGCCCCCGGCCGGTGGCGTCATCCCCTGGGTGCTGTCCGCGCGGACCCCGGGCGCCCTGCGCGCCCAGGCCGCCCACCTCGCCGCCCACCTCGACGGCGCACCCGTGACCGCCCTCGACGCCGGCCACTCCCTGCTGACCTCCCGCACGCTCTTCGAGCACCGCGCCGTCGTCATCGGCTCCGGCACCGGCTCCGGCGGCGACGAGGCGAGGGCCGCCCTCGGCGCCCTCGGCGAGGGACGCTCGCTCCCGGGCGTCGTCCAGGGCGTCGCCGACACCGACGGCAAGACCGTGTTCGTCTTCCCCGGCCAGGGCTCCCAGTGGGCCGGCATGGGGGCACGGCTGCTGGAGGAGTCCCCGGTCTTCGCCGAGCGCCTGACCGAGTGCGCCACGGCCCTGTCCGCGTTCACCGACTGGTCGCTGCTCGACGTCATCCGCCGGGCCGAGGGCGCCCCCACCCTGGACCGCGTCGACGTCGTCCAGCCCGCCTCCTGGGCCGTCATGGTCTCCCTGGCCGAGATGTGGCGCGCCCACGGCATCACCCCCGACGCCGTCGCCGGCCACTCCCAAGGCGAGATCGCCGCGGCCGCCGTCTCCGGCGCCCTCTCCCTGGAGGACGCCGCCCGCGTCGTCGCGCTGCGCAGCCAGGCCATCGGCCGCGTGCTGGCCGGATCCGGCGGCATGATGTCCGTCCCGCTGCCCGTCGCCGACGTCGAGCGCCGCCTGAGCGCCTACGAGGGCCTGTCCGTCGCCGCCGTCAACGGGCCCCGGTCCGTTGTCGTCTCCGGCGCCACCGCCCCGCTGGACGCCCTCCAGGCCGAACTGGTCGCCGAGGACATCCGCGCCAAGCGCGTAGCCGTGGACTACGCCTCGCACTCCGCGCAGGTCGAGCTGTTGCGGGACGAGCTGCGCGACGTCCTCGCGCCGGTCCGCCCGCGCCCCGGGCACGTACCGTTCTTCTCCACGGTCACCGGCGACTGGCTGGACGCCGGCTCCGGCGGCTTCGACGCCGACTACTGGTACACCAACCTCCGCACGACCGTGCGCTTCGAGCCCGCCGTACGCGAACTCCTCGCACACGAGCACCGGTTCTTCATCGAGGTCAGCTCGCACCCGGTGCTCGCCATGGCCGTCCAGGAGACGGCCGAGGACGCCGGCCGCCCGGCCGTGGTGCTCGGCACGCTCCGGCGCGACACCGGCGGCACCGACCGCTTCCTGACCTCCCTCGCCGAGGCGTTCGTCCGCGGCGCCGGCGCTGACTGGACCCGCGTCTTCGACGGCACCGGCGCCCGCCGGGTGCCCCTGCCCACGTACGCCTTCCAGCGCGAACACCTGTGGGCCGTTCCCGCCAAGGCGCGCGGCACGCACGAGGAAGCGCCCGCCGACGCGGAGTTCTGGACGGCGGTCGAGCAGGAGGACGTCGACTCCCTCGCCTCCAGCCTGCGCCTGGACCGCGGCTCCCTGGCCCCGGTGCTCCCGGCGCTGGCGCACTGGCGCAAGCGCCGCCGCGAGCTGTCGACCGTGGACTCCTGGCGCTACCGCGCCACGTGGAAGCCCCTGACCGGGCTGCCCGCCGCGACCCTGACCGGCACCTGGCTCGTCGTCACCACCGAAGGGGCCGACGCCGGCGCCGTCACGGACGCCCTCGCCGCCCACGGCGCCGCACCGCGCACGCTCGTCCTGGACGAGAGCTGCGCCGACCGCGCGGTCCTGGCCGCGCGCCTGGCGGAGCTCAGCGACGTCACGGACCTCACGGGCGTGGTGTCCCTGCTGGCCGGCGCCGAGGAGCCGAGCAGCGACCACCCGGCGCTCACCACCGGGCTCGCCCTGACCGTCGCGCTCGTCCAGGCGCTCGGCGACGCCGGCATCGAGGCACCCCTGTGGTGCCTGACCAGGGGAGCCGTCTCCACCGGCCGCGCGGACCGGCTGACCCGGCCCGCCCAGGCCCAGATCCACGGCCTCGGCTGGACGGCGGCCCTCGAACACCCGCAGCGCTGGGGCGGCGTCGTCGACCTGCCCGAGCACCTCGACCGGCGCGCCGCCGAACGCCTGGCCGCCGTCCTCACCGGCCGCACCGGTGAGGACCAGGTCGCCGTCCGCGCCTCGGGCGTCCTCGCCCGCCGCGTCATCCGCGCCGCCTCCGCCACCGGCGAGCCGGCCCGCCCGTGGTCGCCCCGCGGCACCACCCTCGTCACCGGCGGCACGGGCACGCTCGCCCCCCACCTGGCCCGCTGGCTCGCCGGACAGGGCGCCGAGCACATCGTGCTGACCAGCCGCCGCGGCCCGGCCGCGCCCGGCGTGGCGGACCTCCTCCAGGAACTGGCCGAACTGGGCTGTGAAGCCACCGCCGTCGCCTGCGACCTCACCGACCGCGACGCGGTCGCCGGCATGCTCGACGCGCTCAAGGCCGACGGCCGCACGGTCCGCACGGTCGTGCACACCGCCGTCACCATCGAGCTCGCGCCGCTCGCCGAAACGACCCCCGACGCCTTCGCGAAGGTCGTCGGCGCCAAGGTCACCGGCGCCCGGCACCTCGACGAACTCCTCGACGACGACGAGCTCGACGCCTTCGTCCTGTACTCCTCCACGGCGGGCATGTGGGGCAGCGGGGCGCACGCCGCCTACGTCGCCGCCAACGCCTACCTCAACGCCCTGGCCGAGCACCGCCGCGCCCGCGGCGCCCACGCGACGGCCGTCTCCTGGGGCATCTGGGCCGACGACCTGAAGCTCGGCCGCGTCGACCCCGGCCAGATCCGCCGCAGCGGACTCGTCTTCATGGACCCCCAGCCGGCCCTCACCGGCCTGCGGCAGGCCCTCGACGACGACGAGACGGTCCTCGCGATCGCCGACGTGGACTGGGAGCGCTACCACCCCGTCTTCACCTCGGCACGGCCCGCACCCCTCTTCGAGGACCTCCCCGAGGTCCGGCGGCTGACGGAGCGGACCGCCGAAACCCCGGCCTCCGCGAACGAGTTCACGACCAGGCTCCTCGGGCTGGCCGCCGGCGAGCAGGACCGCCTCCTGCTGGACCTCGTCCGCGCCGAAGCAGCCACCGCGCTCGGCCACGCCTCACCCGACACCCTCTCCGAACAGCGCGCCTTCCGCGACGTCGGCTTCGACTCGCTCACCGCCGTCGACCTGCGCAACCGGATCGCCGCCGTCACCGGGCTCGCCCTGCCGAGCACGATGGTCTTCGACTACCCCAACCCGCTCGCACTCGTCGCCTTCCTGCGCGACCAGATCGCCGGCACCCGCACCGGATCCGCCCCGGCCGGCCGGGCGCCCGCGGCGGCCGGCGCCGCCGACGAGCCCATCGCCGTCATCGGCATGGGCTGCCGCTACCCGGGCGGCGTCGCCTCCCCGGAGGACCTGTGGCGGATCGTCACCGAAGGCGTCGACGCCACCGGCGAGTTCCCCACCGACCGCGGCTGGGACACCGAAGGCCTCTACGACCCCGACCCCGACCGCCCGGGCCGCACCTACTCCACCCGGGGCGGCTTCCTCCACGACGCTGCCGACTTCGACGCCGCCTTCTTCGGCATCTCGCCCCGCGAGGCCCTCGCCATGGACCCCCAGCAGCGCCTGCTGCTGGAGACCTCCTGGGAGGCGCTGGAGCGCGCCGGCATCGACCCCGCCACCCTGCGCGGCAGCAGCACCGGCACCTTCATCGGCGCCAGCTACCAGGACTACGCCGCCCGGGCCGCGAGCCCGGAGGGCGCCGAGGGACACGCCATCACCGGCACCATCTCCAGCGTCCTGTCCGGCCGCCTGTCCTACACCTACGGCTTCGAGGGCCCGGCCGTCACCCTCGACACCGCCTGCTCCTCCTCCCTCGTCGCCCTGCACCTGGCCTGCCAGTCGCTGCGCAACGGCGAGAGCTCCCTCGCCCTCGCCGGCGGCGTCAGCATCATGGCCACGCCGTTCCCCTTCGTCGGCTTCAGCCGGCAGCGGGCGATGGCCGCCGACGGACGCTGCAAGGCCTACTCCGACCAGGCCGACGGCATGAGCCTGGCCGAAGGCGTCGGCCTCGTCCTCGTCGAACGGCTCTCCGACGCCCTCCGCAACGGACACGAGGTCCTCGCCGTCATCCGCGGCTCCGCCGTCAACCAGGACGGCGCCTCCAACGGGCTGACCGCCCCCAACGGCCCGTCCCAGCAGCGCGTCATCCGCCAGGCCCTCGCCAACGCCGGAGTGTCCGCCACCGACGTCGACGTCGTCGACGGACACGGCACCGGCACCGCCCTCGGCGACCCCATCGAGGCCCAGGCCCTGCTCGCCACGTACGGGCAGGACCGCGACCCGGCGCAGCCGCTGCTGCTCGGTTCCGTGAAGTCCAACATCGGCCACACCCAGATGGCGTCCGGCGTCGCCAGCGTCATCAAGATGGTCATGGCCCTGCGCCACGCGTCCGTCCCCCGGAGCCTGCACATCGACCAGCCCTCCACGCACGTCGACTGGAGCTCCGGCGCCATCCGCCTGCTCACCGAGCCGCAGGACTGGCCGGACGCCGGGCACCCGCGCCGCGCCGGCGTCTCCTCCTTCGGGCTCAGCGGCACCAACGTCCACGCCGTCCTCGAACAGGCCCCCGACGAGCAACCGGAGGAGCGACTGGAGGATCGGCCGGAGGAGAGCCCGGCGGATCCGGCCGGTGTCCTGCCCCTGACACTGTCCGGACGCACCGAAGCGGGCCTGCGCGCCCAGGCCGCCCGGCTCCTGTCCCACCTGGCCGACCACCCCGGAACCCCGCTCACCGACCTCGCCTTCTCCCTCGCCACCACCCGCTCCGCCCTGGAGCACCGCGCCGTCGTCGTCACCGACGACCACGCCACGCTCGCCCGCTCCCTGACGGCCCTGCGCGACGGCACTGCCGACAGCGGCCTGATCACCGGCGGCCGCGGCCGCGGACGCCTGGCCTTCCTCTTCACCGGCCAGGGCAGCCAGCGCCCAGGGATGGGACGCGAGCTGTACGACCGCCACCCGGTCTACGCCGAGGCCCTGGACGCCGTACTGGCCCGCTTCGACCTCGAACTCGACCGCCCGCTGCGGGAGATCCTCTTCGCCGCGCCGGGCACCCCCGAGGCCGCGCTGCTCGACGACACCGGCTACACCCAGCCGGCCCTCTTCGCCCTCGAAGTGGCGCTGTTCCGCCTCGCCGAGTCCTGGGGCCTGCGCCCCGACCACGTCGCCGGGCACTCCATCGGCGAGTTCGCCGCCGCGCACGCGGCCGGAGTCCTCTCCCTGGAGGACGCCTGCACCCTCGTCGCCGCCCGCGGCCGCCTCATGGCCGCCCTGCCCGCCGGCGGCGCCATGGCCTCCGTCGAGGCCACCGAGGACGAGGTGCTGCCCCTGCTCGCCGCCCACGAGGGGCGCGCCTCCGTCGCCGCCGTCAACACCCCCTCCTCCCTGGTCGTCTCGGGCGACGAGGACGCGGTCCTCGCGATCGCGGCCCGCTTCGAGGAGCTCGGCCGCCGCACCAAGCGGCTGCGCGTCAGCCACGCCTTCCACTCGCCCCGCATGGACGCGATGCTGGAGGACTTCGCCCGCGTCGCCGCCGGGATCACCTACGGGACGCCCTCGGTGCCGTTCGTGTCGACCGTCACCGGCGCGCCCGTCACGGCCGAAGAACTCGGCTCGCCCGACTACTGGACCGGCCAGGTACGCGGCACCGTCCACTTCGCCGACGCCGTGCGCCGGCTCACCGAGCAGGGCGTGACCACCTTCTTCGAGCTCGGCCCTGACGGCGTGCTCTCCGGAGCGGTCCGCGCGACCGCCGACGAGGAGAGCGGCATCGCCGCCGTCCCGGCACTGCGCCGCGACCGCCCCGAAGCGCCGGCCCTCACCAGGGCCCTCGCCACCCTGCACGTGCGCGGCGTACAGATCGACTGGAACGCCGTCTTCGCGGGCACCGGTGCCCGCCGGACCGCGCTGCCGACCTACCCGTTCCAGCGCGAGCGCTACTGGCCCGAGACGGCCGTCGTGACCTCCGCCCCGGCCGGCCCCGCCGACGAGGCGGACGCCGTCTTCTGGTCGGCGGTCGAACGCGCGGACCTCGCGTCCCTCGGCACCTCCCTGGACCTGGACGACGACACCCTCACCACCGTCGTACCCGCCCTGGCGTCCTGGCGCCGCAAGCGCCGCGAGCAGGCCACCGTCGACGGCTGGCGCTACCGGGTCACCTGGAAGCCCCTGACCGGCGCGGCCGGCTCCGGCCCGGCGCACCCGGACGGAACCTGGCTCGTGCTCGCACCGGCCGGCGCCGCCGACCCCGCCTGGCTCGACACGGTCACCGGCACCCTCGGCACCGCCGCCGTACGCGTCGACGTCACCACACCGCAGCGCGCGGACCTGGCCGACCGGCTGCGCGAACTGACCGGCGAAGGACACGAATTCACCGGAGTGCTGTCCCTGCTCGCGGCGGACGACACGGCCGACACTGGCGACTCGTACGGCGAGGACGGAGTCCCCTCCGGCCTGCTGCTCACCGCGGCGGCCGTCCAGGCCCTGGGCGACGCCGGCATCGAAGCACCCCTGTGGTGCGTCACCCGCACCGCCGTGGCCGTCGGCCGCTCCGAGCGGCTCGCCCGCCCGGCCCAGGCCGCCGTCTGGGGCCTCGGCCGCGTCGTCGCCCTGGAGCACCCCGGGCGCTGGGGCGGTCTCCTCGACCTCCCCGACGAGCTCACCGGCACCACCCTGCGCCGCCTGGCCGGCGCACTCGCCGGAAACGGCGGCGAGGACCAGCTCGCCGTACGCGCCACCGCCACGTACGCCCGTCGGCTCGCCCACCACCCGGTCGGGGACGCCCCGGCGCCCGCCGAGTTCCGGCCCGCCGGCACCGTGCTCGTCACCGGCGGCACCGGCGCCCTCGGCGGCCGCGTCGCCCGCTGGCTCGCCGAGCGCGGCGCACGCCACCTGCTGCTCGTCAGCCGGAGCGGCCCCGAGGCCCCGGGTGCCGGCGAACTGCGCACCGCACTTGAGGACGCGGGAACCCGCGTCACCATCGCCGCCTGCGACACCGCCGACCGCGACGCGCTCGCCGCCGTCCTGACCGCGATCCCCGAGGAGCACCCGCTCACCGCCGTCTTCCACACCGCGGGCACCGTCGACGACGGCGTCGTGGACACCCTCACACCCGAGAAGTTCGCCGCCGTCCTGCGCGCCAAGGTCACCGCCACGCTCGCCCTGCACGAGGCGACCCGCGGCCACGACCTGACCGCCTTCGTGCTCTTCTCCTCCGTCGCCGGCACCCTCGGCGCGCCCGGCCAGGGCAACTACGCCGCCGCCAACGCCTTCCTCGACGCCTTCGCCGAGCACCGCCGCGCCGCGGGCCTGCCCGCGACCTCCCTCGCCTGGGGCCCCTGGGCCGAGGGCGGCATGGCCGCCGACGGGGCCGGCATCGACAGCCGCGTCCGCCGCGGCGGCTTCACCCCCATGGCGCCGGACCAGGCACTCACCGCCATGCGCCACGCCATTGAGCACGACGCCACGGTGCTGACCCTCGCCGACATCGACTGGGGCCGCTACGCTGACGCGTTCACGGCCCTCCGCCCCAGCCCCTTCGTCGGCGACCTCCCCGAACTGCGCCGGCCCGGCACCGCGCCGGCCGCCGGAGCACCGGAGGCCGCACCGCGGGAACCGGCACTGCGCCGGCAGCTCGCCGGCCTGAACCCGTCCGCACGCCCCCGCTTCGTCCTCGACCTGCTGCGCGGGCAGGTGGCCGCGGTCCTCGGCCACTCCGGCACCGGCAGCATCAGCGCCGACCAGCCCTTCAGCGACCTCGGCTTCGACTCGCTGACCACCGTCGAACTGCGCAACGCCCTGACGGCCGCCACCGGGCTCAAACTGCCCGCCACGCTCGTCTACGACTACCCGACCCCCCTCGCCCTCGCCGGCTTCCTCCTCACCGAACTCCTCGACACGCTGCCCGGCACCGGCCCGGCCGCCGCCCCGGCCCCGGCCGAACGGGCGGCGGACGACGACCCGATCGTCGTCGTCGGCATGAACTGCCGCTTCCCCGGCGGCGTACGCTCCCCCGAGGACCTCTGGCAGCTGCTGGTCCGCGGTGAGGACGCGATCTCCGGATTCCCCACCGACCGCGGCTGGGACCTCACCGAGCTCGCCGGGGGAGCCTCGGCGACCCTTGACGGTGGTTTCCTCGACGGCGTCGGCCTCTTCGACGCCGCGTTCTTCGGGATCTCGCCCCGCGAGGCGCTGGCCATGGACCCGCAGCAGCGCTTGCTGCTGGAGACCGCCTGGGAGGTCTTCGAGCGCGCCGGGATCGACGCGACCACCCTGCGCGGCAGCCGCACCGGCGTCTTCGTCGGCACCAACGGCCAGGACTACGTCAACCTCCTGCGCCGGGGCACCGCCGACGTCCGCGGCCACGTCGCCACCGGCAACACCGCCAGCGTCATGTCCGGCCGGCTCTCGTACGCGTTCGGCTTCGAAGGCCCGGCCGTCACCGTCGACACGGCCTGCTCGTCGTCGCTCGTCGCCCTGCACATGGCCGCGCAGTCCCTGCGCTCAGGCGAGTGCACGCTGGCCCTGGCCGGCGGCGTCTCGGTCATGTCCGGCCCCGACTCGTTCACCGAGTTCACCGTCCAGGGCGGGCTGGCCCCCGACGGCCGCTGCAAGCCCTTCGCCGAGGCGGCCGACGGTACGAGCTGGTCCGAGGGCGTGGGCGTCCTCGTCCTGGAACGGCTCTCCGACGCCCGCCGCAACGGCCACGACGTCCTCGGCGTCGTCCGCGGCACCGCCGTCAACCAGGACGGTGCCTCGAACGGCCTGACGGCCCCCAGCGGGCGGGCCCAGCAGCGCGTCATCCGCCGGGCCCTCACCGACGCCGGCCTCGCCCCCGCCGACGTCGACGCCGTCGAGGCGCACGGCACCGGCACCCGGCTCGGCGACCCCATCGAGGCCCAGGCCCTCATCGCCGCCTACGGCCACGAGCGGCCCCGCCCCCTGCTGCTCGGCGCGGTCAAGTCGAACCTGGGCCACACCCAGGCCGCCGCCGGCGTCGCCGGCATCATCAAAATGATCCTGGCGATGCGGCACGGCGTGCTGCCGCAGAGCCTGCACATCGACACCCCGACCACGCACGTCGACTGGACGGACGGCGCCCTCTCGCTCGTCACGGAGCGGCAGGAGTGGCCGCGGACCGGGCACGCCCGGCGGGCCGGAATCTCCGCCTTCGGCGTCAGTGGCACGAACGCGCACGTCATCGTCGAGCAGGCGCCGGAGCAGGCGGAGCCGGTCACGGAAGAGCCCACTGCCGGGCCGGGCCCGGTGCCCTGGCCGGTGTCGGCCAAGTCCGGGGCCGCGCTGACGGCACAGCTGGAGCGGCTCACCGCGCTGACCGGCCGGTCACCGGCCGCCGACGTGGGGTACTCCCTGGCCACCGGCAGGGCCGCCTTCGCCCACCGGGCGGTGCTGCTGGCCGACGGCGAGCGGATCTCCGAACTCGCCCGCGGCACCGTCCAGGACGCCGCCGGGAAGCTCGCCGTGCTCTTCTCGGGCCAGGGCTCCCAGCGGGTCGGCATGGGCCGCGAGCTGTACGCGCGCTTCCCGGTGTTCGCCGAAGCGCTCGACGCGGTGACGGCCCACTTCGACGCGGAGCTGGACCGGCCGCTGCGGGACGTGATGTCCGGCGACGCGGACGGGCTGGAGGAGACCGGGTTCACGCAACCGGCGCTCTTCGCGGTCGAGGTGGCGCTGTTCCGGCTGGTCGAATCCTGGGGGATTCGCCCGGACTTCGTGGCGGGGCATTCGATCGGTGAGATTGCGGCGGCGCATGTGGCGGGGGTGTTCTCGCTGGAGGATGCGTGCACGCTGGTGGCGGCGCGGGCCCGTTTGATGCAGGCGCTGCCGGCGGGCGGCGCGATGGTTGCCGTGCAGGCGCCCGAGGCTGAGGTGGCCGGGCGGCTGGTGGACGGTGTGTCCGTCGCGGCGGTCAACGGCCCGGAGTCCGTCGTTCTCTCCGGGGACGAGGCCGAGGTGCTGCGCATCGCGGGGGAGTTCGCGGCCGAGGGACGTAAGACGCAGCGGCTGTCGGTGAGTCACGCGTTCCATTCGCCGCTGATGGAGCCGATGCTGGAGGATTTCCGGCGGGTGGCCGAGGGGCTGTCGTTCAACGCGCCGGGCATTCCGGTGGTCTCGAACGTGACCGGCAGCCTTGCTGCCGTGGAGCTGATCTGCTCGGCGGATTACTGGGTCCGCCACGTCCGGGAGACCGTGCGCTTCGCGGACGGTGTCCGTACGCTCGCTGCCGAAGGCGCTTCCGTCTTCCTGGAGCTGGGCCCGGACGGCGTGCTGACGGCGATGGCCCAGCACGTCCTGGACGACGCCCCCGTCGCTGTCCCGGCGCTGCGCAAGGACCGCCCCGAGGAGACGGCGCTGCTGACCGCCCTCGCCCGCCTGCACGTCGCGGGCACGGACGTGGACTGGGCCGGGGTCTTCTCCGGCACCGGCGCCCGCCGCGTCGACCTGCCCACCTACCCCTTCCAGCACGAGTGGTTCTGGCCGGAGAGCGCGCCCGCAGAGCAGGACCGGGACGGAGCCCAGGACCCCCTGGACGCCGAGTTCTGGGCCGCGGTGGAGCGCGGGGACCTGGAGTCGCTGTCCGCCGACCTCGATCTCGACAACACTGCGCTCTCTGCCCTGGTGCTCGCCTTGTCCACCTGGCGCCGCACGCGCGCCGAGCGCTCGGCCGCCGACGGCCTGCGGTACCACGTGACGTGGAAGCCGCTCACCGGGACCGCGTCGCGCACCCTCCGCGGACCGTGGCTGGCGCTCGTCCCGGCGGGAAGCGCCGACGACGCGTGGACCGCGGCCGTGGTCGCGGCCCTCGGTGACGGGGCCGTCCTCGTGGAGACCGACGCGACGGACCGGGCCGCCCTGACCGGCCGCCTCGCCCAACTCACTGCCACGGAAGGGGAAACCGGTTTCGCGGGCGTCGTCTCGCTGCTCGCCGCCTCCGGCGACGAAGCCGTACCCGTGCCCGTGCCCGTAGGCCTGGCACGGCCGGACGAGGTCGTACGGGCCCTGGCGGACGCCGGCGTCGACGCCCCGCTGTGGTGCGTCACCCGCGGCGCGGTGTCCGTGGGCGACGCGGACGCCGACGTGAGCACGGCCCAGGCCGCGGTGTGGGGCCTCGGCCGCGTGGCGGCCCTGGAGTACCCGGAGCGCTGGGGCGGTCTCGTCGACGTGACGCACGTGCTCGACCGGCGCTCCGCGGAGCGGTTCCGCACCGTCCTCTCCGGCACGGACGGCGAGGACCAGGTGACGCTGCGGCCCTCCGGCACCTTCGGGCGCCGGCTGGTGCGCGCCGCGACGGACGCCCGGGCGGCGTCCTGGCAGCCGTCCGGCACGGTCCTCGTCGTCGGCGAGGCGTCCGGCTCCGGTGGCCACGTCGCCCGCTGGCTCGCCGGGCAGGGCGCCCGGCACGTCGTGCTGGCGTCCGGCCCGTCCGCACCGGACGCGGCGGAGGAGCTGAACGCCGAACTCGGCGGCACGGGCACCGGGCTGACGTACGTCACCTGCGACCCGGCCGACGGCGACGCGCTGCCGGCCTCCCTCGCCTCCGCTCCGGAGCCCTTGACGGCGGTGGTGTACGCCGACGGGCCCGGATCGTCTTCCGCGGACGACCCGGAGATGGCCCTGGCCGCGCTGCACGCGGGCGTAGAGAACGTTGCGGCCGTGGCCGCCGAGGCGGCCGGCGACCGGCCCCTGGACGCGTTCGTCCTCTTCTCGACGATCGCCGGCACGTGGGGCGTGAACGGCAGGAGCACGGAAGCGGCCGCCGGGGCCCTGCTGGACGCCCTGGCCTTGCGGTACCGCGCTCGCGGACTGCCTGCCCTGTCGGTCGCGTGGGGCGCCTGGACGGACACCACCGACGGCAGCCTGGCCACGCACCTGCGGGCCAACGGGCTGCCCGCGATGGACCCCCGGCCCGCCCTGACCGCGCTCGCCCGTTCCGCCGGTGACGACGCCGCCTCGGTGACAGTCGCCGACGTGCAGTGGGATCGGTTCGCACCGGCCTTCACCCGTAACCGCCGTAGCGCCCTCTTCACGGACCTGCCCGAGGCCCGCGAGGCCCTGGCGGCCTCCGGCGGCACCGTCCCGGGCACGGCGGTCGCCGCGTCCGGGCTCCGGACCGGCCTAGCGGCCCGCCCGGCCGGGGAGCGCACCGAGGCGCTGCTGGCCGTGGTCCGCGCCGAGGTGGCCTCGGTGCTCGGGTTCGCCGACGCCGACGCCGTACCGACCGGGCAGCCCTTCAGGGACCTCGGTTTCGACTCGCTGACCGCCGTCGACCTCCGCAACCAGCTCGCCACCGCGACGGGCCTGTCTTTGCCCGCCACGCTCGTCTTCGACTACCCGACGGCCGAGGCCCTGGCCGCCCACCTGCTGGCCGAACTCGACGGTGAGGACGGCGAGGAGGACACCGCGGCGGTGGCGGCACGCCCACGCGGCGCCGCCACCGCCGACGACCCCGTGGTGATCGTCGGCATGAGCTGCCGCTACCCCGGCGGGATCCGCTCACCCGAGGACCTGTGGGACTTGCTGTCGGCCGGCGGCGACGCCATCGGCGGCTTCCCCACCGACCGCGGCTGGGACCTGGACCGGCTGCTGCACGGCGACCGGGACGGGCGCGGCGCGACCGTCGCCCGGGGCGGCGGATTCCTCCACGACGTGGCGGACTTCGACCCCGGCTTCTTCGGGATCTCCCCGCGCGAGGCCATGGTGATGGACCCGCAGCAGCGCATCCTGCTGGAAGCCTCCTGGGAGGCCCTGGAGCGGGCCGGCATCGACCCGGCCGGGCTGCGCGGCGGTGACACGGGCGTGTTCATCGGCGGCGGCTCGGGCGACTACCGGCCCGAGGCGGGCCAGCTCGGCCACGCGCAGACCGCACAGTCGGCCAGCCTGCTCTCCGGCCGGGTGTCGTACTCCCTCGGCCTGGAAGGCCCGTCCGTCAGCGTCGACACGGCCTGCTCGTCCTCGCTGGTCGCCCTCCACCTGGCCGCCCAGGCCCTGCGCAATGGCGAATGCCCGATCGCGCTGACTGGCGGCGTGACGGTGATGTCCACCCCGGTGAACTTCGTCGAGTTCGGCGAGATGGGCGCCCTCGCCCCCGACGGCCGCTGCCGGGCCTTCTCGGCCTCGGCGGGCGGCACCGGTTGGTCCGAAGGCGTGGGCGTCCTCGTCCTCGAACGCCTCTCCGACGCCCGCCGCAACGGGCACGAGGTCCTCGCCGTCCTGCGCGGCTCGGCCGTCAACCAGGACGGCGCCAGCAACGGCATCACCGCCCCGAACGGCCCCTCGCAGCGCCGCGTCATCCGGCGCGCGCTGGCCGACTCCGGCCTGGCACCGGCCGACGTGGACGCCGTGGAGGCCCACGGCACCGGCACCACCCTGGGCGACCCGATCGAGGCCCAGGCGCTGCTGGCCACGTACGGCCGGGACCGCGAGCAGCCGCTGCTGCTGGGGTCGCTGAAGTCCAACATCGGCCACACCCAGGCGGCCGCCGGCGTCGGCGGCGTGATCAAGATGGTCCTGGCGATGCGGCACGGCGTGCTGCCGCGGACCCTGCACGCGGACGAGCCCTCGGCGCACGTCGACTGGACCGCGGGCTCGGTCGAGCTGCTGACCGAGGCGACCGAGTGGCCGCGGACCGGCCGACCGCGCCGGGCCGGCATCTCGGCGTTCGGCGCCAGCGGCACCAACTCCCACGTCATCATCGAGCGGCCCGAAGAGGCCGCGAAGGCGCCCGAGCCGGCCGGGGAACCCCGCGGCCTGCTGCCCGTACCCGTCTCGGCCGCCGCGCCGGACGCGCTGCGGGACCAGGCACGGCAGCTGCACGCCTACGTGACCCGTCGCCCCGGACTCACCGTCGCCGAGCTCGCGCTGTCCGCCGCGACGACCCGGTCGGCGTTCCCGTACCGGGCCGCGGTCCTCGCCGAAGGCCGTGACGAGCTGCTCCAGGGCCTGGCCGCGCTGGCCGGCGGCACCGACACACCGCAGGTCGTCCGGGGAGACGCGGAGGCACGCCGCGGGAAGCTGGCGGTGCTGTTCGCCGGCCAGGGCTCGCAGCGCGCCGGCATGGGCCGGGAACTCGCCGAGCGCTTCCCGGTGTTCGCCGAGGCACTCGACGCGGTGCTGGCGCACCTCGACGGTGAGCTGCGGCAAGTGATGTTCACCGACGCGGAGCGCTTGAACGAGACCGGCTTCACCCAGCCCGCGCTGTTCGCGATCGAGGTGGCGCTGTACCGGCTCGTCGAATCCTGGGGCGTCCGGCCGGACTTCGTCGCCGGGCACTCCGTCGGCGAGATCGCCGCGGCCCACGTCGCCGGGGTCTTCTCCCTGGAGGACGCCTGCCGGCTGGTCGCCGCACGGGCGCGGCTGATGAACGGCCTGCCCGCGGGCGGCGCCATGGTCGCCGTACGGGCCCCCGAGGACGAGGTGCTGGCGCACCTGACCGACGGCGTGTCGATCGCCGCGGTCAACGGCCCGGAGTCCGTCGTCCTCTCCGGTGACGAGAGCGCCGTCCTCGCCCTCGCCGAGAAGTTCGCGGCCGGCGGGCGGAAGACTACGCGTTTGCGGGTCAGCCATGCGTTTCACTCCCTGCACATGGACGCCATTCTCGAGGACTTCCGGCAGGTCGCCCGGGGCATCACCTACGACGCCCCGGCGATCCCGCTCGTGTCCAACCTCACCGGCGAGCCGGCGGCCGAGCAGCTGGTGTGCTCCCCGGACTACTGGGTGCGCCACGTCCGCGAGGCCGTCCGCTTCGGCGACGGCGTGCGCACCCTCGCCGGGCGCGGCGTGTCCGTCTTCCTGGAGCTGGGCCCCGACGGCTCGCTGAGCGCCATGGCCCAGGACACCCTCGACGCCCTGTCCGCACGGGCGGTGACCGTACCGGCCCTGCGCAAGGACCGCGGCGAAGAGACGTCCGTGGTCACCGCGCTCGCCCGGCTGCACGTCGGCGGACTGAGCCCGCACTGGCCCGCCGTACTGGACACCGACGGGACCACGCCCCGCCGCACCGACCTGCCCACCTACCCCTTCCGGCACCAGCGGTTCTGGCCGGAGACGCCCTCCGCCACCGACCCCCGTACGGCCGGGGGCGAGGACGACGGCTTCTGGTCGGCCGTGGCCGACGAGGACTTCGACGCGCTGGAAGCGACCCTGAACGTGGACGGCGACGCCCTGTCCAAGGTGCTGCCGGCGCTCGCGGACTGGCGCCGCCGGCGCGGCGACGAGAGCACCGTCGACGGCTGGCGGCAGCAGATCACCTGGAAGCCGCTCACCCTCGCCCCCTCCCGGGCCGCGGCGGGCAACTGGCTCGCCGTGCTCCCGGCGGGACACGCCGGCGACCCCTGGGTCGCGAACGTCCTGACCGCCCTCGGCCCGGACGTGACACGCCTGGAGACCGACGGCACCGGACGCGAGGAACTCGCCGGCCGGCTGCGGGAGACGTCCGCCGGCGGACGCGTGTTCACCGGCGTGCTCTCCCTGCTCGCCCTGGCGACCGCACCCGCCGGCGGGGCGGACGCCCCCGAAGGCCTGGCGCTCACCACCGCGCTCATCCAGGCACTGGGCGACACGGACATCACCGCACCCCTGTGGTGCGTCACGCGCGGCGCCGTCGCGGCCTCGCCCGCCGAGCCGGTGCCCGGCGCCGCCCAGGCAGCGGTGTGGGGACTGGGGCGCGTCGCCGCCCTGGAGCACCCGCAGCGCTGGGGCGGCCTGATCGACCTGCCCGAAACCCTCGACGAGCGGACGGCGGACCGCTTCGCCGCGGTCCTCGCGGCCCCCGGCGACGAGGACCAGATCGCCGTACGGCCCTCCGCCGCCCTCGGCCGCAGGCTCGTGCCCGCACCGGCCGGGCGCGCCGCACAGGAGTGGAACCCCGCCGGCACCGTCCTGATCACCGGCGGCACCGGGGCCCTGGGCTCCCGGGTCGCCCGCGAACTGGCCCGCGCCGGGGCGCGGCACCTGCTGCTCGTCAGCCGCCGGGGCCCCGACGCGCCCGGCGCGGCCGGACTGCGGGCCGAACTCACCGCGCTGGGCGCCGAGGTCACCCTCGCCGCCTGCGACGCCGCCGACCGCGACGCGCTGGCCGCCGTCCTCGCCGGCATCCCCGCCGAGGCACCCCTGACCGGCGTCGTCCACACCGCGGGCGTCCTCGACGACGGCGTGCTCGACGGCCTCACCCCGGACCGCTTCGACGCCGTGTTCCGCGCCAAGGCCACCTCGGCCCTGGCCCTGCACGACCTCACCCGCGACCTGGACCTGGCCGTGTTCGCCCTGTTCTCCTCGACGTCCGCCGCGGTCGGCAACCCCGGACAAGCCGGCTACGCCGCCGCCAACGCCTGCCTCGACGCCCTCGCCGAACAGCGCCGCGCCGACGGCCTCGCCGCGACCTCGATCGCCTGGGGAGCCTGGGGAGGCGGCGGCATGGCCGGCGACGACCGGGCGGCCGCCGCGGCCCGGCGCACCGGCATCCGCCCCCTGGACCCGGACCTCGCCGTCACGGCGCTGCGCCGGGCAGTCATGGGCGGCCGGCCCACCGAGGTCGTCGTGGACGTCGAACACGACGTGTTCGTACGGCACTTCACCGCCGTACGCCCCAGCCCGCTCCTCGCGGAGCTGCCCGGCGGCACCGCACCCCGCCCGGCCGGACACCCGGACGAGGAAGCTCCCGGCACGGCCCTGGCCGAGCGGCTGACAGGTCTGCCGCCCGCCCAGCGCTCCGCGGCCGTCCTGGACCTGGTGCGCACCCGGGCCGCCGCCGTGCTCGGACACCCCACGGCCGACGCCGTCGGCGCCGACCGGGCCTTCCGGGACCTCGGCTTCGACTCCCTCAGCGCCGTCGAACTGCGCAACCGGCTCAACGCCGCGACGGGACTCAGCCTCGCCGCCACACTCGTCTTCGACCACCCCAACCCCGAGGACCTCGCAGGCCACATCCTCGGCCTGCTCGTCCCGGAGGACGAGGCGAGCGGGACGGACGCCGACGACCTCGACCAGGCCGGCCTCAGGGCCCTGCTCGCCTCCGTCCCCCTGGCCCGGCTGCGCGAGAGCGGCGTCCTCGAACCCCTGCTGAAGCTCGCGGCCGAGCACAGCGCCGTGACCGGCGGCGAGGCCGCCACGGCGGAGGCGCACGCCTACGACGAGTCGATCGACGCGATGGACGTCGACGACCTGGTGCGGGCGGCACTCGACGGCAATTCCCACCACGAGCGCTGAAAGAGCGGACCATGACCCCATCCAGCGAAAACGTCGTCGCGGCTCTTCGCGCCTCGCTGAAGGAGGCCGAGCACCTGCGCCGGCAGAACCACAAGCTCGTCGCCGCGGCCAGGGAGCCGGTCGCGATCGTCGCGATGAGCTGCCGCTACCCCGGCGGCGTGCACTCGCCCGAAGACCTGTGGGAGCTCCTGGCCGCGGGCAAGGACGCGATCGGCCCGTTCCCCACGGACCGCGGCTGGGACCTCGACGCCCTGCGGGACGCCGGCGTCGACCGGCGCGGCAACGCCGTCAGCCAGGAAGGCGGCTTCCTCGACGGCGCGGGGGACTTCGACGCGGACTTCTTCGGGATCTCACCGCGCGAGTCCCTCACCATGGACCCGCAGCAGCGGCTGCTGCTGGAAACCTCGTGGGAGGCGATCGAACGGGCCGGCATCGACCCGCAGTCCCTGCGCGGCAGCCGCACCGGCGTCTACATCGGCACCAACGGCCAGGACTACGCCTACCTGCTCGTGCGCTCCCTGGCCGACGCCACCGGCGACATCGGCACCGGAATCGCCGCCAGCGCCACGTCCGGCCGGCTCTCCTACACCCTGGGCCTGGAAGGCCCGGCGGTGACCGTCGACACGGCGTGCTCCTCCTCCCTCGTGGCCCTGCACACGGCGGTCCAGGCCCTCCGGGCCGGCGAGTGCGCGCTGGCCCTGGTCGGCGGGGTCAACGTCATGTCGTCCCCCGGCTCCCTGATGGAGTTCAGCCGGCAGGGCGGGCTCGCGGCGGACGGCCGGTGCAAGGCGTTCGCGGACGCGGCCGACGGCACCGGGTGGTCCGAAGGCGTGGGCGTCCTCCTCGTCGAGCGGCTCTCCGACGCCCGCCGCAACGGGCACCCCGTCCTCGCCGTCGTCCGCGGCTCGGCCGTCAACCAGGACGGCGCCTCCAACGGCTTCACCGCGCCCAGCGGCCCCTCGCAGCAGCGAGTGATCCGGCAGGCCCTGGCGAGCGCCGGGCTCGCGGCGGCGGACGTCGACGCGGTGGAGGCGCACGGCACCGGAACACCGCTCGGCGACCCGATCGAGGCCCAGGCGCTACTGGCCGCGTACGGGCGGGAACGCGACCCCGGACGGCCGCTGCTCCTCGGGTCGGTGAAGTCCAACCTCGGCCACACGCAGGCGGCGGCCGGCGTGGCGGGAATCATCAAGATCGTGACGGCGATGCGGCACGGTGTGCTGCCGAAGACGCTGCACGTGGACGCACCGTCCTCGCACGTCGACTGGTCCTCCGGGGCGGTGGAACTGCTCACCGAGGACCGGGAGTGGCCCGCGGCCGGCCGGCCGCGGCGGGCGGGCGTCTCCTCGTTCGGGATCAGCGGCACGAACGCGCACGTGATCCTGGAGCAGGCCGAGGAACTGGTGCTGGACCCGTTGCCGGACTCGGTGCCCGCACCCGGCACCGTGCCGTGGCCGGTGTCGGCCAGGTCCGAGGCGGCGCTGGCGGCGCAGATCGAGCGGATCTCGGCGCTACGGGGCGCGGCGTCCCCGGTGGACGTGGGCTTCTCGCTCGCCTCGGGCCGTACGGTCTTCGAACACCGGGCGGTGCTGCTGGCACAGGGGCCCGACGTCGAGCTGTCCGAACCGGCCAGGGGCCGCGCGGAGACGGGCCGCCGGATCGCGGTGCTGTTCTCGGGGCAGGGCTCGCAGCGGGTGGGGACGGGCCGGGAGTTGTACGGGCGGTTCCCGGTGTTCGCGGAGGCGCTGGATGCCGTGCTCGGGCATTTCGACGCCGAGCTGCGGGAGGTGATGTTCTCGGACGCGGAGCGTCTGGAGGAGACGGGCTTTACGCAGCCGGCGTTGTTCGCGGTCGAGGTGGCGCTGTTCCGGCTGGTCGAATCCTGGGGGATTCGCCCGGATTTCGTGGCGGGTCATTCGATCGGTGAGATTGCGGCGGCGCATGTGGCGGGGGTGTTCTCGCTGGAGGATGCGTGCACGCTGGTGGCGGCGCGGGCCCGTTTGATGCAGGCGCTGCCGGCGGGCGGCGCGATGGTTGCCGTGCAGGCGCCCGAGGCTGAGGTGGCCGGGCGGCTGGTGGACGGTGTGTCCGTCGCGGCGGTCAACGGCCCGGAGTCCGTCGTTCTCTCCGGGGACGAGGCCGAGGTGCTGCGCATCGCGGGGGAGTTCGCGGCCGAGGGACGTAAGACGCAGCGGCTGTCGGTGAGTCACGCGTTCCATTCGCCGCTGATGGAGCCGATGCTGGAGGATTTCCGGCGGGTGGCCGAGGGGCTGTCGTTCAACGCGCCGGGCATTCCGGTGGTCTCGAACGTGACCGGCAGCCTTGCTGCCGTGGAGCTGATCTGCTCGGCGGATTACTGGGTCCGCCACGTCCGGGAGACCGTGCGCTTCGCGGACGGTGTCCGTACGCTCGCCGCCGAAGGCGCTTCCGTCTTCCTGGAGCTGGGCCCGGACGGCGTCCTCACGGCCATGGCCCAGGACATCCTCGCCCCTGCCGGCGGGCAGGTGGCCGTACCCGCCCTGCGGAAGGACCGGCCCGAGGAGCAGGCGCTCCTGACGGCCCTCGCGCGCCTGTACGTGGCAGGCGTCGGCGTGGACTGGGCGGAGCTCTTCGCCGGCACCGGCGCCCGCCGCGTCGACCTGCCCACCTACCCCTTCCAGCACCAGCGGTACTGGCCGAAGCCGGCCGTCGCGGCGGGCGACGTGTCCGCCGCGGGCCTGATGCCCGCCGGGCATCCCCTGCTGGGCGCGGAGGTGCCGCTGGCGGACTCCGCCGAGACGCTGTTCACGAGCCGGCTGTCGACGCGGACGCACCCCTGGCTGCTGGACCACGTGATCGACGGTGTGCCCGTCCTCCCTGCCGCCGGCTTCCTCGAACTGGCCGTCCGCGCGGGCGACCGGACCGGCTGCGACCGGGTCGGTGAACTCTCCTTCGCCGAACCCCTCGTCCTGGCCGAGGACACCGAGACGCTCCTCCAGGTGCGGGTCGGCGCTCCCGACGCGGAGGGCGCGCGCCCGGTGTGCTTCCACGCGCGGCCCGCGGACTCCGCGGACCAGGCGTGGACGGAGCACGCGAGCGGCGTGCTGCTGAAGTCCGCGGCGCCGGCAGCGGACTTCGACGCGGCGGCGTGGCCGCCCCACGGTGCCGTGGCCGTGGACCCGGAGGACTTCGCCGGGCAGGACGAGCACGGCCCGGCGTTCCGGACCGTACGCGCGCTCTGGCGCCGGGGCGGCGAGACCTTCGTCGACGCCGCGCTTCCGGACGGGGCGGAGGATGCCGGGGCCTTCGGGCTGCACCCGGCGCTGCTGGAGGCGGCGCCCCGGGCCGCCGGGGGCGACCAGGGCCTCACGCCGGTGTCCTGGACCGGGGTGTCGCTCCACGCGAGTGGCGCTCCGGCCGTGCGGATCCGCATCGCCGAGGCCGGCGGGGGCGCTTTCTCCGTCGCCGTGGCGGACACCGAGGGAGCTCCGGTCCTCTCGGCCGACGCGCTGGTCCTCGGGGCCCGGAAGACCGTACGGCAGCCCGCGCGGGAAGGTGCGCTGCTGCGGCTGGAATGGGTGGCGGCCCCGGACGCACGGGCCTCCGGCGAGGTGCGGAGCGTGACGCTCGGCGCGACGGGCCTGTCGTCGCTGGGGGAAGTCCCGGACCTGGTCGTGGTCCCGGTCTCCGGCACGGGGGACGACGTGCCCGCTTCCGCGCACGAACTCACCGCACGCGTCCTGGGGCTGGTGCAGGAATGGCTGGCGGAGGAGCGGTTCGCCGCGTCGCGGCTGGCGTTCGTGACCTGCGGCGCGGTGTCCGGCGACGATCTCGCCGGCGCCGCGGTGTGGGGTCTGGTGGGGTCGGCGCAGTCGGAGAACCCGGGCCGGTTCGTCCTGGTGGACGCCGAGGACGGCGACGTCCCGGCGGCGCTTCGGGCCCTGCCGGACCCGGCGGTCTCGGACGACGACCGGTTCGTCGTACGCGAAGGCGCCGTACGCGTGGGCCGGCTGGCCCGGTGGGCGGCGGAGGAGGAGGGCGACACGGCACCCGCCTCGCCCGCGTGGGACCCGGACGGCACGGTGCTGATCACGGGCGGTACCGGCGGCCTGGGCGGCGTACTGGCCAGGCATCTTGTGGCCGAGCGCGGCGTGCGGCACCTGACGCTGGTGAGCCGCCGGGGCGAGGCCGCCCCGGACGCGGCCCGGCTGCGCGGGGAACTGACCGCCCTCGGCGCCGGAGTGGCCGTCGCGGCGTGCGACGTGGCCGACCGCGAAGCCGTCGCGCGGCTGCTGGAGACCCTGGACCGCCCGCTGACCGCGGTCGTCCACACGGCGGGCGTGCTGGACGACGGCGTGGTCACCTCGCTGTCCGCACCGCGCCTGTCGGGCGTGCTGCGGCCGAAGGCGGACGCGGCCTGGCACCTGCACGAGCTGACCCGGGACAGGGAGCTCGCCGCCTTCGTCCTGTACTCCTCGGTCTCGGGTGTCATGGGCAGCGCCGGCCAGGGCAACTACGCCGCCGGCAACGCCTTCCTCGACGCGCTGGCCCGCCACCGCACGGCGCGCGGCCTGCCCGCGCAGTCCCTGGCCTGGGGCGCGTGGGCGCAGGGCAGCGGCATGACGGGCACCTTGTCCGAGGCGGACATGCGGCGCATCGCCGCGTCCGGGGCCCCGCCGCTGTCGGCGGGGCAGGGCCTGGCACTGTTCGACGCGGCCACCGCGTCGGGCGAGACGTGCCTCGTCCCGGTCGGCCCGGTCGCCGCGGGCACGCGGATCCCCGGCGAGGTGCCGCCGCTGCTGCGCGGCCTCTTCAAGGGTCCCCGGCGTACGGCGGCGAGCTCCGCCGGCGGCGCTGAAGCCGCCCCGGCGCTCGGCCACCGGCTGCGGGAGGCACGGCCGGAGGAGCGCACGCGCCTCATGACCGATCTCGTACGGGCCGAGGCGGCCGCCGTGCTGGGCCACGCGTCGCCCGACGCCGTGGACGGGCGGCGGGAGTTCCGCGACCTGGGATTCGATTCCCTGACCGCCGTCGAGCTCCGCAACCGGCTCACCGCCGCGACGGGCACGCGCCTGCCCGCGACCCTCGTGTTCGACTACCCCAGCCCGGCCGCGCTCGCGGCCCACCTCGTCCCCCGGCTCGTGGACGAGGCCGTGGCGGACGCGGGCTCTGCGCTCCTCGCGGAACTCGCACGCCTCGACTCCGCGCTCGCCGCCGGCGAGCTGGACGCCCGTACCCGGTCGGCCGTCTCCGGCCGGCTCTTCCAGATGCTGGAGAAGTGGCGAGGAGCCGAGGCGGAGGCCGGCGGCGCCCAGGTCGCCGAACGGATCGAAGCCGCCAGCACGGATGAGATCTTCGCCTTCATCGACAACGAGCTCGGCCGTCACAGCGCTCACTGAGCCCCGCTCACCGAGCCCGGCCTCCACATTTTTCGGAAAGGTTTCGCGTCATGCCCGAAGACAGCAAGCTCGTTGACTACCTCAAGTGGGTCACGGCCGATCTGCACCAGACCCGCCAACGGCTGCTGGAGGCCGAGTCCGGCAAGCAGGAGCCCATCGCCATCGTCGGAATGTCCTGCCGGTTCCCGGGCGGGGTGCGGTCGCCGGAAGAGTTCTGGCAGTTGCTGCACGAGGGCCGGGACGGCATCTCGGCGTTCCCCACGGACCGCGGCTGGGACCTCGGCCTGCTGACGGGCGACGGTGACGGCACGCGGGCGGCCGCCGAGGGAGGCTTCGTCGACGCCGCCGCGTTCGACGCCGGCTTCTTCGGCATCTCGCCGCGCGAGGCCGTGGCGATGGACCCCCAGCAGCGGCTGCTGCTGGAGACCTCCTGGGAAGCCCTGGAGCGGGCCGGCATCGACCCCGGCTCCCTGCGGGGCAGCGAGACCGGGGTGTTCGCCGGGACGAACGGCGTCGACTACGTCGGCGTCGTGATGAACTCCCGCGAGGACGTCGAAGGCCACGCCAGCACCGGACTCGCCGGCAGCGTCCTCTCCGGGCGGATCTCGTACAGCCTCGGCCTGGAAGGGCCGGCGGTCACCGTCGACACCGCGTGCTCGTCCTCCCTCGTCTCGCTGCACCTGGCGGCCCACGCCCTGCGCTCCGGCGAGTGCACGCTGGCGCTGGCCGGCGGGGTGACGGTGCTGTCGAGCCCGATGAGCTTCGCCGGGTTCGCCCGGCAGGGCGGGCTGGCGGCGGACGGCCGGTGCAAGGCGTTCGCGGACGCGGCCGACGGCACGAGCTGGTCCGAGGGCGCCGGCGTCCTCGTCCTGGAACGCCTCTCCGACGCACAGCGCAACGGCCACGACATCCTCGCCGTCGTCCGCGGCTCGGCGGTGAACCAGGACGGCGCGTCCAACGGCCTGACGGCGCCCAACGGCCCGTCGCAGCAGCGCGTCATCCGTCAGGCGCTGGCGAACGCCGGACTGTCGGCGTCCGAGGTGGACGCCGTCGAGGCGCACGGGACGGGCACGACGCTCGGCGACCCGATCGAGGCCCAGGCGCTGCTGGCCACGTACGGCCAGGACCGCGACCCCGGGCGCCCGCTGCGGCTGGGATCGGTCAAGTCGAACATCGGGCACACGCAGGCCGCGGCGGGCGTGGCGGGGATCATCAAGATGGTCCTGGCGATGCGGCACGGCGTCCTGCCGAAGACGCTGCACGTGGACGCGCCGTCGTCGCACGTGGACTGGTCGTCCGGCGCGGTGGAGCTGCTGGCGGAGGCCGGGACGTGGCCCGAGGCGGACCGGCCGTGGCGGGCGGGCGTGTCGTCGTTCGGAATCGGCGGCACGAACGCCCACGTCATCGTCGAGCAGGCGCCGGCCGCCGAGGAGCCCGGCGCCGACGACGAGCCGAAGATCTCACCGGCGGCCGTGCCGTGGCCGCTCTCCGCGAAGTCCGAGGGAGCGCTGGCGGAACAGCTGGCGCGGATCTCCGCGCTGACCGGCGCCTCACCGCTCGACACGGGCTTCTCGCTGGCCACGTCCCGCGCCCGTCTCGAACACCGCGCGGTGCTGCTGGCGGGGGAGGACGGGACCGTCGAGGTCGCGCGCGGGCTCGCCGGGGACATGGCCGGAAAGCTCGCGGTGCTGTTCTCGGGGCAGGGCTCGCAGCGGGTGGGGATGGGCCGGGAGCTGTACGGGCGGTTCCCGGTGTTCGCGGAGGCGCTGGACGCCGTGCTCGGGCATTTCGACGCCGAGCTGCGGGAGGTGATGTTCTCGGACCCGGAGCGCCTGGAGGAGACGGGCTTTACGCAGCCGGCGCTGTTCGCGGTCGAGGTGGCGCTGTTCCGGCTGGTCGAATCCTGGGGGATCCGGCCCGATTTCGTGGCGGGGCATTCGATCGGTGAGGTCGCGGCGGCGCATGTGGCGGGGGTGTTCTCGCTGGAGGACGCATGCCGTCTGGTGGCGGCGCGTGCGCGGCTGATGCAGGCGCTGCCTGCCGGTGGTGCGATGGTCGCCGTCCAGGCGGCGGAGGACGAGGTGACCGCGCGGCTGGTGGACGGGGTGTCCATCGCGGCGGTCAACGGCCCGCAGTCCGTCGTTCTCGCGGGTGATGAAGCCGAGGTGCTGCGGATTGCCGAGGGATTCGCCGCCGAGGGCCGCAAGACGCAGCGGCTGGCGGTGAGTCACGCCTTCCATTCGGCGTTGATGGAGCCGATGCTGGAGGAGTTCCGCGAGGTCGCGGAGGGTTTGTCGTATGAGGCGCCGCGGATTCCCGTGGTGTCGAACGTGACGGGTGGGATCGCCACCGGGGAACTGGTGTGCTCGGCCGGCTACTGGGTGTGGCACGTCCGCGAAACGGTCCGCTTCGCCGACGGCATACAGACGCTCGCCGCCGAAGGCGCCCGCGTGTTCCTGGAACTGGGGCCGGACGGTGTGCTGACGGCCATGGCCCAGCACACCCTCGACGACACCTGCACAGCCGTACCGGCCCTCCGCAAGGACCGCCCCGAGGAGACGGCTCTCCTCACCGCCCTCGCGCGCCTCCACGTGACGGGTGTGGAGGTGGACTGGCCGGCCCTCTTCGAGGGGACGGGCGCCCGCCGCGTCGACCTGCCCACCTACCCCTTCCAGCACGAGCGGTACTGGCCCAGGCCCGCCGCGCTCACCGGGGACGTGACCGGCGCCGGCCTCGCCCCGGCGGAGCACCCCCTGCTGGGTGCGATGCTCGCGCTCGCCGACTCTGGCGAGGTCGTGTTCACGGGCCGGCTGTCCCTCCGGACCCACCCCTGGCTCACCGACCACGCCATCGGCAGCAACGTCCTCTTCCCGGCCACCGGCTTCCTCGAACTGGCCCTGCGCGCCGGCGACCAGCTCGGCTGCGACCGGGTCGAGGAGTTCGTCCTCCTCACCCCGCTCGTCCTGCCCGAGGAAGGCGCCGCACAGGTCCAGGTGCTGGTCGGAGCAGCCGACGAGGTGGGCGCCCGCACGATCTCCGTGCACTCGCGCGCCGACGGCGCGCCCGACGGGGAGTGGGTCCAGCACGCCACCGGCAGGCTGACCGACGGGGAGGAGCGGACCGAGGACTTCGGCGCGCAGGAGTGGCCGCCCCGGGACGCGGTGGCCGTCGACCTGGAGGGCTTCTACGAGGGAACCGGGTACGGTCCCGCCTTCCAGGGCCTGCGCTCGGTCTGGCAGCGGGAGAACGAGGTCCATCTCGAAGCCGCGCTCCCGGAGGGCGCCGCCGGTGAGGCCGGGGCGTTCGGCATCCACCCGGCGCTGCTGGACGCGGTGATCCAGTCCCACCGGATGGCCGGTGTCGGCACCGACGACCAGCTCCTCATGCCCTTCGCCTGGCGCGGCGTGTCCCTGCACGCCGGCGGGGCCGCGGTCGTGCGGGCACGGGTCACGAGAACGGGCGACGACAGCGTGTCGATCGCGGCGGTCGACGTCGAAGGCGCGCCCGTGCTGTCGGCGGAGGCCCTGGTCCTGCGCGGCACGTCGGCGGCGGCCCCGGCCGCGCGCGGCGCGGGACACGACGCGCTGCTGTCACTGGAGTGGGTGCCCGCGCCCGAGGCGACGGCTGCCGAGGTGCCGGACGCCGGGGTCCGGTGCGTGACCCTGGGCGCCGGCGCCGACCGGTTCGGCGCGGGCGCGTCGGTCGCCTCCCTGGCCGGCCTCACCGGCGACGAAGACCTGGTACTGGTGCCCGTGTCCGGCACGGACACCGACGGGCCCGCCGCCGACCTGACCGCCACCGACGTACCCGCTTCCGCGCACGAGCTGACAGCCCGTGTCCTGGGCCTGCTCCAGGAATGGTCCGCCGGAGAGCACCGCGCCGGGTCGCGCCTGGTGTTCGTCACCCGCGGCGCCGTCTCCGCCGACGACGGCGAGACCGTACGGGACCTGGCCGCGGCCGCCGTGTGGGGTCTGGTGCGGTCGGCGCAGTCGGAGAACCCCGGCCGGTTCGTCCTGGTGGACGCCGCGGACGGCGACGTCCCGGCCCTGCTCCCCGTCCTGCCGGGCCTGCTGGCCGGCGGCGACGAAGGGTTCGTGGTGCGCGACGGCGCCGTCCGGGTGCCCCGGCTGGCCCGCCCGGGCGCCGGAGCGGGCCTGCTGCCCCCCGCCGGAGTGCCGTGGCGGCTCGGCACGGGCGCCGGGGGAAGCCTCGACGACCTGCTGCTCGCGCCCTGCCCGGAGACCCTGGAGCCGCTCGCGCCGGGGCAGGTGCGGCTGGCGGTCCGGGCCGCGGGCGTGAACTTCCGCGACGTCCTCAACGCCCTGGGCATGTACCCCGGCGAGGCCGGGCTGCTCGGCGCCGAGGGCGCCGGCGTGGTGACCGGAACCGGGCCCGGGGTGACCGGACTGCGCCCGGGCGACCGCGTGACGGGCATGCTGTTCGGCGGCTTCGGCCCCGTGGCCGTGGCCGACGAACGGCTCCTGACCCGTATCCCCGACGGCTGGTCGTACGAGCGGGCGGCGTCGGTGCCGCTGGTCTTCCTGACCGCCCTCTACGCCTTCACGGATCTGGCGGACCTGCGGCCCGGCGAGAAGGTCCTCATCCACGCCGGCGCCGGCGGTGTCGGAATGGCGGCGATCCAGCTGGCGAAGCACCTGGGCGCCGAAGTGTTCGCCACGGCCAGCGAAGGCAAGTGGGACACCCTGCGCGAGCTGGGCGTCCCCGACACCCACATCGCGTCGTCCCGCACCACCGACTTCGAACAGCGCTTCCTTGAGGTCACGGGTGGCCGCGGTGTGGACGTGGTCCTCAACGCCCTCGCCGGAGAGTTCGTCGACGCCTCGCTGCGGCTGACCGCCCCCGGCGGCCGGTTCCTGGAGATGGGCAAGACCGACATCCGCGACCCCGAGTCGGCCACCGGAGTCCGCTACCGCGCCTTCGACCTCGCGGAAGCCGGACCCGAGCGCACCCAGGAGATGCTGACCGAGCTGCTGGAGCTGTTCGCCGACGGCGCGCTGCGCCCCCTGCCGGTCGCCACCTGGGACGTACGCAGGGCCCCCGAGGCGTTCCGCCACATGAGCCGGGCCCAGCACATCGGCAAGATCGTGCTGACCATGCCGCGCGCATGGAACCCGGACGGCACCGTACTCATCACCGGCGGCACCGGCGGCCTGGGCCGCGAAATCGCCCGTCACCTGGTGACCGAGCACGGCGTGAAGCACCTGACGCTGGCGAGCCGGAGCGGCCCGGACGCGCCGGGAGCGGCGGAACTCCGCGACGAACTGGCCGGCCTCGGCGCCCGGACGACCATCGTCGCGTGCGACGCGGCCGACCGCGAGGCGGTGGCCGCGCTCGTGGCCTCGGTCCCGGCCGGGCACCCGCTGACGGCCGTGATCCACACGGCCGGCGTGCTGGACGACGGCGTGGTGACGTCGCTGACCGCCGACCGGCTGTCGGCCGTGCTGCGCCCGAAGGCGGACGCCGCCTGGCACCTGCACGAAGCCACCCAGGAACTCGACCTGGCCGCGTTCGTCCTGTTCTCGTCCATCTCAGGCGTGACCGGCACCCCCGGCCAGGGCAACTACGCCGCCGGCAACGTCTTCCTCGACGCGCTCGCCCGGCACCGCACGGCGCGCGGCCTGCCCGCCCAGTCCCTGTCGTGGGGCGCGTGGGCGCAGGACAGCGGCATGACGGCCGGGCTGTCCGAGGCGGACATGCGGCGCATCTCCTCCTACGGGGCGGCCCCCCTCTCCGTCGGCCAGGGACTCGCCCTGCTCGACGCGGCGGGGGAGTGCGCCGCCGCCCACCTCGTCGTGCTCGGCCGGGCCTCCGGGCCGGTACGCGCCGCCGGCCCTGTACCGCCCGTGCTGCGCGGCCTGGTCAAGTCCGGCCGCCGTGCCGCCGCGGCCACCGCCACCGGCGGCGGCGCGGCCGCACAGTTCGCCGGGCGGCTGGCGGGGCTGGGCGAGGGCGAGCGCGCCCGCCTCGTGACCGACCTGGTGCGGGCCGAGGCCGCGGCCGTACTGGGGCACGCGTCGGCCGAGGGCGTCGAGGTCCACCGGGACTTCTTCGAGCTGGGCTTCGACTCCCTGACCGCGGTCGAGCTCCGCAACCGGATCGCCGCGGCCACGGACCTGCAACTGCCCGCCACCGTGGTCTTCGACAACAGGACCCCCGAGAACCTCGCCACGTGGCTGCACAGCGAACTCGCCGGGCGGCCGGGCCCGGACGGCACCCCCTCCGGCGCGGGAGACGGCGGCCCGGCCGCCGGGCGGGAGGTCGACTCGCTGGAGCGGATGTTCCTCGCAGCCGTCGACAGCGGCCGGACCCTGGAGGCCCGGCGCATGGTCACGGCCCTGGGGGCCATCCGCCCGACCTTCGAGAACACGGCCGAGCTGGAAGACCTGCCGCTGCCGACCACGCTCGCCGAGGGCCCCGGCAGCCCCCGGCTGATCTGCGTCAGCACGCCCACCGCCAACGGCGGCGTCCACGAATACGCCCGGTTCGCCGCGCCCTTCCGCGGCCGGCGGCAGGTCTGCGCCCTGCCGCTGGCGGGCTTCGCCGCGGGGGAGCGGCTGCCCGCCACGGCCGCGGCCGCGACCAGGATCATCGCGGAGAGCGCGCTGAACGCGAGCGACGGCGAGCCCTTCGTCCTGGCCGGGCACTCCTCCGCCGGAGCGTTCGCCTACGCGGCCGCGGGCCTGCTGGAGAACACGTGGGGCATCAAGCCCGCGGCCGTGGTGCTGCTGGACACCCTCAGCATCCGGCACGAGAGCAGCGAGGACATCGACTACCTCGGCCTGATGCGGCGGTTCTTCTCGGTCGACGAGATCTCCCCGGTGCGGATGACCAACTCCAGGCTGTCCGCGATGGGCTGGTGGATGACCCTGCTCAAGGGGATCGACGCGCAGCCCACGACCGCCCCCGTGCTGACCGTCCTGGCGGCGCGGCAGGCCGAAGGCGTCGCGCCCGCCGCCGGGGCGGACGGCGAGGAGCAGGGCGCCCTGGTCCCCGGGGCCTGCGTCCGCAAGGTCGACGCCGACCACTTCTCCATGGTCAAGGCGGACGCCCCCGCGACCGCGGAGATCGTGGAGAGCTGGCTCGGCACCCTCGGCGGAGCGTGACGGCGACCTCATCTCCCCTACGGGCCACCGACATCCCCCCTCCGGGCCCCCGACCGAACGCGTCACCAGTACCGACCCATGTGTGAAAGGCAGGACCGGCCATGACCGCTTCCCCCCGAGAGCTGCCCTCCCTCGGCCTCGAACCGCCCGAGTTCCTCCGGGTGAGCCCGCTGCTGCGCGGCCTCCAGGAGCAGGCGCCCATCTGCCGGGTGCGCACCCCCGCGGGCGACGAAGGCTGGCTGGTGACCCGCCACGCCGAGCTCAAGGAGCTGCTGCACGACGAGCGCTTCGGCCGCTCGCACCCCGACCCGGCGAACGCGGCCCGGTACGTCAGGAATCCGTTCCTCGACCTGATGATCACCGATACCGACGCCGACGCCGGCCGCCGGACGCACACCGAGACCCGCCGCCTGCTCACCCCGATGTTCTCCGCGCGGCGCGTGCGCGAGATGGCGCCCAAGGTCGAGGCCGTCGTGGAGGCCGCGCTGGACGAATTCATCGCCCAGGGCGCGCCCGGCGACCTGCACGGCGGGCTCTCTACACCGGTCGCCCTGACGGTGCTGTGCGACATCATCGGCATCCCCCCGCACAGCCGCGGAGAGCTGATGACGCTGCTGGCCCGGATGGCCCTGCTGGACAGCCGCGAGAGCGTGGAACGCGGACAGCGCGACCTCTTCGCGTTCGTCGAGGGGCTGGTCGGGCAGAAGCGCGCCGAGCCCGGCGAGGACATCATGACCCGCCTCTCCGAAGGCGGACTCCCCGAAGCACGCGTGGCACCGCTGGCCGTGGGCCTGCTCTTCGCCGGGCTGGACAGCGTCGTCACGATCATGGACCACGGGGTGGTGCTCCTGGCCGGCCACCCGAAACAGCGCGCGGCGGCCCTGGCCGACCCGGCCGCCATGACGCACGCCGTGGAGGAAGTGCTGCGGGCGGCCAAGGCCGGCGGGTCGATCCTGCCGCGCTACGCCACCGAGGACGTCGAAACCGGCGGAGTGACCATCCGGGCCGGGGACCTGATCCTCTTCGACTACAGCCTCCCCAACTTCGACGAGCGGGCCTTCGACGCACCGGAGCGGTTCGACATCACCAGGGCCCCCAACCCGCACCTCACCTTCGCCCACGGCATCTGGCACTGCATCGGCGCCCCCCTGGCGCGCATCGAGCTCAACACGCTGTTCACCCGGCTGTTCACCCGGCTGCCCGGCCTGCGCCTGGCCCTTCCGGCGGACGACCTGCGGCTTCTCGAAGGCCAGCTGTCCGGCGGCTTCACCAAGCTGCCGGTGACCTGGTAACCACGACCGCCCGGCCCACCCCCCACCCCCCACCGACGCCCGTATGCGCGCTCCCGCCCTCGCCCCGCGAGAGGGGCCCGCGCATACGGGCGTCGTGCTCTACGGAATCCCGGAGTCGCCCTTGAGGAGGATGGCACTTGATAACGGGTCACACGTGAGTGTCGACGCTCTGTGCCCCAGAACCGGCATTCCACGAGGAGTTGGCGTTCCTGATGTCGAACGAGGCCAAGCTGCGCGAGTACCTCAAGCGCGCCATCGCAGACCTCCACGAGACGCGGCAGCAACTGGGCGAGACGGAGTACCAGCAGCGCGAGCCCATAGCGATCGTCTCCATGGCCTGCCGGTTCCCCGGCGGCGTCCGCTCCCCGGAGGAGCTGTGGGAGCTGCTGCGCGGCGGCGGCGACGCGATCTCCGCGTTCCCCGGGAACCGCGGCTGGGACCTCGACGGACTCTACGACCCCGACCCGGAGCACCCGGGCACCGCCTACGCCCGCGAGGGCGGATTCCTCCACGACGCGGGCGAGTTCGACCCCGGCTTCTTCGGGATCTCCCCCCGCGAGGCCCTCGCCATGGACCCGCAGCAGCGGCTGCTGCTGGAGACCGCGTGGGAAGCCGTCGAACGGGCCGGCATCGACCCGGAGTCCCTCGCGGGCAGCAGCACCGGCGTGTTCGTCGGCACCGGCCACAGCGGCTACGACGCGGCCGGCGGCCGGCGGCCGGACGAGGTCGGCGGCCACCTGCTCACCGGCAACGTCATCAGCATCGCCTCCGGCCGCATCTCGTACGTCCTCGGCCTCGAAGGCCCCGCCCTGACCGTGGACACGGCGTGCTCCTCGTCACTGGTCTCCCTCCACCTGGCGGCGCAGGCGCTGCGGCGGGGCGAATGCTCCCTCGCCCTCGTGGGCGGCGCGACCGTGATGTCCACCCCGCAGATGTTCGTGGAGTTCTCCCGCCAGCGCGGCCTGGCCCCCGACGGGCGCTGCAAGCCCTTCGCGGCCGCCGCCGACGGCACCGGCTGGAGCGAAGGCGTCGGACTGCTCCTCGTCGAGCGGCTCTCCGACGCCGTGCGCAACGGCCACCCCGTGCTCGCCGTGCTGAAGGGCTCGGCCGTCAACCAGGACGGCGCGTCCAACGGGCTGACCGCCCCCAACGGCCCCTCCCAGCAGCGGGTCATCCGCCAGGCGCTGGCGAGCGCAGGACTCTCGGCCCCCGACGTCGACGCCGTCGAGGCCCACGGCACCGGCACCAGGCTCGGCGACCCCATCGAGGCCCAGGCCCTGCTCGCCACGTACGGACAGCAGCGCCCCGCGGACCGGCCCGTGCTGATCGGCTCCATGAAGTCCAACATCGGGCACACCCAGGCCGCCGCCGGCATCGCCGGCGTCATCAAGATGGTCCTGGCGATGCGGCACGGAGAGCTGCCCGGCACCCTGCACCTGGACGCGCCCACCCCGCACGCCGACTGGAGCGAGGGCGAGGCCAGGCTCCTCACGGACACCGAGCCCTGGCCCGCGGCGGACCGCCCGCGCCGCGCCGCCGTCTCCTCCTTCGGCATCAGCGGCACCAACGCCCACGTCATCCTGGAACAGGCGCCCCCGCGCGAGACCGAGCCGGCGCCCGCCCCGGCCGCCCGGCCCGGCGCGCTGCCCTGGATCCTGTCCGCGCGCACCGGCGAGGCCCTGCGCGCCCAGGCCGCCCGGCTCGGCCGCCACGTCCGCGCCCGCACCGGCCTCGAACCGGCCGCCGTCGCCCACTCCCTCGTGGCCACCAGACCCCTCATGGAACACCGCGCCGCCGTCGTCGCGGGCGACCGGGACGCCTTCCTCAGCGGCCTGGACGCCCTCGCCGAAGGCCGCACCGCGTCCGGCCTGGTGACCGGCATCGCCGCCACCGCACCCACCGCGTTCCTCTTCACCGGCCAGGGCTCCCAGCGGCCGGGAACGGGGCGCGAACTGTACGGCGCCCACCCCGAGTTCGCCAAGGCCTTCGACGCGGCGTGCGCCGAACTCGACCCGTACCTGGAACACCCCGTCCGCGACGTCGCCTTCGCCGAGGACGGCACGGACGAAGCCGCCCTGCTCGACCGGACCGCCTACACCCAGGCCGTCCTCTTCGCCTTCGAGACCGCCCTGTTCCGGCTCCTCGAATCCTGGGGCACGGCACCGCAGTTCGTCGCAGGCCACTCCATCGGCGAGCTCGCCGCCGCCCACGTGGCCGGCGTCCTCTCCCTCCCGGACGCCGCACGGCTCGTCGCCGCCCGCGGCACCCTCATGCAGGCACTGCCCGAAGGCGGTGCCATGGTGGCGATCCAGGCCACCGAGGACGAGATCCGCGCCTCCCTCACCGGCCACGAGGACCACGCCGCCCTCGCCGCGGTCAACGGCCCCGACGCCGTGGTCGTCTCGGGCGACGAAGAGGCCGTCTCCCTGATCGCCGCCCGCTGGGAGGAACAGGGACGCCGCACCAAGCGGCTGCGCGTGAGCCACGCCTTCCACTCCCCGCGCATGGACGGCATGCTGGAGGACTTCCGGCGCGTCGCCGAAGACCTGGAGTTCCACGCCCCCCGCATCCCGGTGGTCTCCACGGTCACCGGAGCGCTCGCCACCGACGAGGAACTGCGCTCGCCCGCGTACTGGGTCCGGCAGGTCCGCGACACCGTCCGCTTCAGCGACGCCGTACGCACCCTCGAGGCCGAAGGCGTCACCACGTTCGTGGAGATCGGCCCCGGCGCCGTGCTCACCCCCATGGCCGGCGACGCCCTCACCACCGTCGAACAGCCCGTCCTCGTCCCCCTCCTGCGCACCGGGCGCCCCGAGGCACAGGCCCTCGCCGAGGGCATCGCCATCGCCTCCGCGCACGGCACCCGCGTCGACTGGGCCGCCTGCCTCGGCACCCTCGGCGCCGCCCGCGCCGACCTGCCCACCTACGCCTTCCAGCGCCAGTGGTACTGGCTGGAGGAGCCCGGGCCGGCCGACGGGCAGCCGGCCGCCGCCGAAGCCGGCGAGGCCGGATTCTGGGAAGCCGTCGAACGCGAAGACCTGGAAGGGCTCTCGGCCGTCCTGGCCCTCGACGGCAACGAGGCCGGCTCGCTCGGCAGCCTCCTGCCCACGCTCTCGTCATGGCGCAAGCAACGCAAGGCCCAGGCCCTGGCCGACAGCTGGAGCTACCGGGTGCACTGGGCACCCCTCACCGCACCCGCCGGCCCCGCCGCCGGCGGAGACTGGCTCGTCGCCCTGCCCGACAGCGCCGTCGACGACCCGTGGACCACCCGCCTCCTCGACGCCCTGCGCGACCGCGGCCTGCGCACCGAACTCCTCGTCCTGCCCGGCACCGGCGACCCGGCCGAGCCTCTCACCCCGCCCGCCGGCCCCGTCGACGGCGTGCTCTCCCTGCTGGCCCTCGACGAACGACCGCACCCCCGCCTGACCTCGGTGCCCCGCGGCCTCGCCGCCACCACCGCCCTGCTGCGCACCCTGGAGACCTCCGGGATCCGGGCCCCGCTGTGGTGCGCGACCCGCGGCGCCGTCGCCGTCGACGAGCGGGATCCGCTCACCAGCCCCGTACAGGCCCAGGTGTGGGGATTCGGCCGTGTGGCCGCACTGGAATCCCCGCAGCACTGGGGCGGCCTCGTCGACCTCCCCGAGGACCTGGACGGACGGGCCGTCTCCGCGCTCCTCGGCGTGCTCGGCGCGCGCGAGGACCAGGTCGCGATCCGGCTCGCCGGAACCTTCGCCCGCCGGCTGGCACGGCCCGCACCCGGCCGCGACACCGGCACGGAGTGGAGCACGCACGGCACGGTCCTGGTCACCGGCGGCACCGGCGCGCTCGGCGCACAGGTCGCGCACTGGCTCGCCGACGCCGGCGCGGAGCACCTGGTGCTCACCAGCCGCCGCGGCCCGCAAGCCCCCGGCGCACAGGAACTGACGGCCGCACTCACCGAACGCGGCACCCGGGTCACCGTCGTCGCCTGCGACGCCGCCGACCGCGACGCCTTGGCGGCCGTCCTCGCGGACATCCCCGCGGACCTGCCGCTGACCGGCGTCGTCCACACCGCCGGCGTCATGGACGCCGGCATGCTCGACGCGCTCACCCCCGAGCGCTTCGACACCGTGCTACGCCCCAAGGCCGCCGCAGCCCAGCACCTGCATGAGCTCACCCGGGACTTCGGCCTGGAGACGTTCGTCCTGTTCTCCTCCGTCGTCGGCGTCCTCGGCAACGCCGGCCAGGCCAACTACGGCGCCGCCAACGCCTTCCTCGATGCCCTCGCCGAACACCGGCGCGGGCAAGGGCTGCCCGCCACCTCGGTGGCCTGGGGCCCCTGGGCGGACCTCGGCATGGCGGCGGACAAGGGCGTGGCCGGCCGGGCGAGCCGCGACGGACTGATCGCCATGGCTGCGGCCCCCGCCCTCGCGGCCCTCCGCCGCACCCTGGCCCGGGGCGAGGCGAACGCGACCGTGGCCGACGTGGACTGGACGGCCTACGCCCCCGCCCTCACCGCCGTCCGCCCCAGCCCCCTCCTCGCCGACCTGCCCGAAGCGCGCCACGCCCTCGCCGCCGGCACCGGCCCGCGCGAGAACCGCTCCCCGCTGCGCGACCGGATCGGCGCACTGCCCGCCGCCGAACAGCAGCAGGACCTCCTGCACGTGGTCCGCGAAGAGACCGCGAAGGCCCTCGGACACGCCTCACCGGACACCGTCGACGTCCAGCGGGCCTTCCGCACCCTGGGCTTCGACTCGCTGATGGCCGTCGAACTGCGCAACCGCCTGTCCGCCGTGACGGGCCTGCGCCTGCCCGCCACCCTGCTGTTCGACCACCCCACCCCCACCGCGGTCGCCGGATACCTGCGCTCCGAGATCCTGGGCACGGCCGGCCCCGCAACCGTCGTGGAACGCACGGCCGCCGTCCTCGACGAACCCGTCGCGATCGTGGGCATGGCCTGCCGCTTCCCCGGCGGAGTGAGCTCCCCGGAGGCCCTCTGGCAGCTGCTGGCCGAGGGCGGCGACGCCATCTCCGGCCTCCCCGCCGACCGGGGCTGGGACCTCGGCCGGCTCTACCACCCCGACCCCGACCACCAGGGCACGACCTACGCCCGCGGGGGCGGCTTCCTCGGCGGCGTCGGCGACTTCGACGCGGACTTCTTCGGCATCTCGCCGCGCGAGGCCCTCGCCATGGACCCGCAGCAGCGGCTGCTGCTGGAGACCGGCTGGGAGGTCCTCGAACGGGCCGGCATCGCCCCGGAATCCCTGCGGGGCAGCAGCACCGGCGTCTTCGCGGGCACCAACACCCAGGACTACCGCACGGTTCTGGACGCCGCACAGGACGAGGTCGCGGGCCACGCCCTCACCGGCAACTCGATGAGCGTGGTCTCCGGCCGCGTGTCGTACACCTTCGGCTTCGAGGGCCCGGCGGTCACCGTGGACACGGCCTGCTCGTCCTCGCTCGTGGCCCTGCACATGGCGGTGCAGTCGCTGCGGTCGGGCGAGTGCACGCTGGCCCTCGCGGGCGGCGTCACGGTGATGGCCACCCCGTCCTCCTTCGTGGAGTTCGCCCGGCAGCGCGGCCTGGCCCCCGACGGCCGCTGCAAGCCCTTCGCAGCCGCCGCCGACGGCACCGGCTGGAGCGAAGGCGTCGGACTGCTCCTCGTCGAGCGGCTCTCCGACGCCCGGCGCAACGGGCACCAGGTCCTCGCGGTCGTGCGCGGCTCGGCGGTCAACCAGGACGGCGCCTCCAACGGCCTGTCCGCGCCCAACGGCCCCGCCCAGCAACGCGTCATCCGCCAGGCCCTCGCCAACGCCGGCGTGGCCGCGTCCGACGTCGACGTCGTCGAGGCGCACGGCACCGGCACGACCCTGGGCGACCCCATCGAGGCCCAGGCACTGATCGCCACGTACGGACAGCAGCGGCCGGAGGGCCGGCCGCTGCTGCTGGGCACGGTGAAGTCGAACATCGGCCACACCCAGGCCGCGGCGGGCGTCGCAGGCGTGATCAAGATGGTCATGGCCATGCGCCACAGCGAGCTTCCGCGCACCCTGCACGTCGACGAGCCCACCCCGCACGTCGACTGGACCGCCGGCGCGGTCGAACTGCTCACCGAACCGGTGGACTGGCCCGGGACGGAGCGCCCGCGGCGGGCCGCCGTCTCCGCGTTCGGCATCAGCGGTACCAACGCGCACGTGATCCTGGAGCAGGCGGATGCCGCGGAGCCCGTAGCGGATGCCAGCGAGCCCATGGGGGGAACGGAGCCCACCGAGCCGGCCGCCGCTCCCGAAGCCCCGGTCCCGCTGCTGCTGTCCGCCAAGAACGAGTCGGCCCTGCGCGCCCAGGCGGCCCGTCTGCTGTCCCGGCTCGACCGCGAACCCGCCCCGCGCCTCGTGGACGCCGCGTACACGCTGGCGACCCGCACGGCCTTCACCCACCGCGCTGCCGTCCAGGCCGGGAGCCACGACGCGGCGAAGCGCGCCCTGACCGCGCTCGCCGCGGACACCGCCGACACCGGACTGACCACCGGCGCGGCAGTCACCGGCAAGGACGCCGTCCTCTTCTCCGGCCAGGGTTCGCAGCGGTTGGGGATGGGCCGGGAGCTGTACGGCCGGCACGCCGTCTTCGCCGAGGCTTTCGACGCGGTGTGCGCGGGCCTGGACGAGCACTTGGAGCGTCCGCTGCGGGACGTGGTCTGGGGTGACGACGCGGAACTGCTGAACCGGACGGTGTACGCCCAGGCCGGGCTCTTCGCGATCGAGGTCGCCCTCTACCGGCTGGTGCAGTCCTGGGGCGTGCGACCGGAGTACGTGGCCGGTCACTCCGTCGGCGAGATCGCGGCCGCACACGTGGCGGGCGTCTTCTCACTGGAGGACGCTTGCGCGCTGGTGGCGGCACGCGGCCGCTTGATGCAAGCGCTGCCCGAGGGCGGCACGATGGCGGCGATCCGCGCCACCGAGGACGAGGTCAGCCCCCACCTGACCGACGACGTGGCGATCGCGGCCGTCAACGGCCCGTCGTCCGTGGTGGTCTCGGGCGCCGCGGCGGCCGTCGAGACGATCCGGGCGCACTTCGAGGGCGAAGGGCGCAAAACCAGCCTGCTGCGGGTCTCGCACGCCTTCCACTCGCCGCTCATGGACCCCATGCTGGCCGACTTCCGCGCCGTCGCCGAACGCCTCACCTACGGCGAGCCGGAACTCACCGTCGTCTCCAACGTGACCGGCGGCACGGCCGCGCAGGACCAGCTGCGCACCCCCGAATACTGGGTGACCCACGTCCGCCGGGCCGTACGGTTCGCCGACGGAATACAGGCCCTGCACACCGAAGGCGTGACGCGCTTCCTGGAACTGGGCCCCGACGGCACCCTCTCGGCCATGGCCCGCGAGTCGCTGCCGGACGAGGCCGTGCTCGTCCCCGCCCTGCGCAAGGACCGCCCGGAAGAGACCACGCTCCTCACGGCCCTGGCGCAGCTGCACGTCCACGGCGCCGCCATCGACTGGGCCGCCCTCTTCGCCGGTACGGACGCGCACGTCGTCGACCTGCCGACGTACGCCTTCCAGCACCAGCGGTTCTGGCCCACACCCGGCGCCACCGGCCTCGGGGACATCAGCGCCGCCGGCCTCGAAGCGGCCGGGCACCCGCTGCTGAGCACCGCCGTGGAACTGTCCGACAGCGACGGACTGCTGTTCACCACGCGCCTGTCGCTCCAGTCGCACCCGTGGCTGGCCGACCACGTCGTGATGGGCTCGGCCCTGCTGCCGGGAACGGCATTCGTCGAACTCGCCCTCCGCGCCGCCGACGAAGCCGGCTGTGACCGCATCGACGACCTGACCCTGGCCGCCCCGCTCGTCCTGCCCGAGCACGGCGGCGTGCAACTGCAACTGCGCGTCGGCCCCGCCGACGACTCCGGCAGCCGCACCCTCAGCGCCCGCTCCCGCCAGGAGGGCAGCGGCGACCGGCCATGGGTCCAGCACGCCACCGGCGTGCTCGCCACGGGGGAGCGGCCGGCCGGCTCCGGCCACGACTTCCACGCGGAGCCTTGGCCGCCCGCCGGAGCCGAGCCCGTCGACCTGACCGGCCTCTACCCGGACCTCGCCGAGAGCGGACTCGACTACGGGCCCCACTTCCAGGGCCTGCGGACCGCGTGGCGCCGGGGCGACGAAGTGTTCGCCGAAGTCGCCCTGCCCGACGCCGCCGAAGCCGACGCGCCCGCGTACGGCCTGCACCCGGCGCTGCTGGACGCGGCCCTGCACGTCTGCGCCTTCAACGGAGTGGACCGGGGCATCGTGCCCTTCTCCTGGGAAGGCGTCTCGCTCCACGCCTCCGGCGCCTCCGCCATTCGGGTCCGGGTCGTCCGGCACGGCTCCGACACGCTGTCCGTCGACGTCGCCGACACCACGAACGAACCGGTCGCCTCCATCGGCACCCTGGTCCTGCGGGCCATCTCCGCCGGACAGCTGGAAAGCGCCGCGAGCCCGGCCGGGCACGACGCGCTGTTCCGCGTGCAGTGGACCCCGGCACACCTGCCCACGGCAGAGACCGCGGAGACCGCGGCCGGCTCCATGGCCGGGTCCATGGCCGAATCCGTGGTGACGATCGGCTCCCTCGACGGATCGCCGTTCGACAGCTACCCGGACCTGGAGGCCCTGGCCGGGTCCGGCCGCGTGCCGCGAACGGTCCTGGCAGCGGTGGGTGCCGGTGCCGGCGACACAGTGGAGTCCACGCACGCCGCGACCGCCCACGCGCTGGATCTGGTGCAGTCCTGGCTGGCCGACGAACGGCTCGCCGGGTCGCGCCTGGTGTTCGTCACCCGCGGCGCGGTCTCCGCCGACGAGGGCGAGACCGTACGGGATGTGGCCGCGGCCGCGGTGTGGGGTCTGGTGCGGTCGGCGCAGTCGGAGAACCCGGGCCGGTTCGTCCTGGTGGACGCCGCGGACGGGGACGTTCCGGCCCTGTTCCCCGTCCTGCCGGGCCTGCTGGCCGCCGACGACGACCAGTTCGCCGTGCGCGACGGCGCCGTCCACGTACCCCGGCTGGCACGCCTGGGCAGCGGCGCGGCACTGCTGCCGCCCACCGGAACGCCCTGGCGGCTGGACACGGGGGCCAAGGGCAGCCTCGACAACCTGCTGCTCGCACCCTGCCCGGAGGTTCTCGACCCGCTCGGCCCGGGACAGGTCCGCGTGGCGGTCCAGGCCGCCGGCGTGAACTTCCGCGACGTGCTGAACGCCCTGGGCATGTACCCGGGCGAGGCAGGCGTACTGGGTGCCGAGGCGGCCGGTGTGGTCACCGAGACGGGGCCCGGCGTCGAGGGGCTGCGCCCGGGCGACCGGGTGATGGGCAAGGTGTTCGGCGGGTACGGCCCGGTGGCCGTCTGCGACGAGCGGCTCCTCGCCAGGACACCGGAAGGCTGGACGGCCGCCGAGGCCGCTTCGGTGCCCCTGGTCTTCCTGACCGCCTTCTACGCCTTCACGGATCTGGCGGACCTGCGGCCCGGCGAGAAGGTCCTCATCCACGCCGGCGCCGGCGGTGTCGGAATGGCGGCGATCCAGATCGCGCGGCATCTCGGCGCGGAGGTCTTCGCGACGGCGAGCGAGGGCAAGTGGGACACCCTGCGCGAGCTGGGCGTTCCGGACGACCACATCGCGTCGTCGCGTACCACCGACTTCGAGGAGCGCTTCCTTGAGGTCACGGGTGGCCGCGGTGTGGACGTGGTCCTCAACGCCCTCGCCGGAGAGTTCGTCGACGCCTCGCTGCGGCTGACCGCTCCCGGCGGCCGGTTCCTGGAGATGGGCAAGACCGACATCCGCGAGCCGGAGTCCGTCGCCGGACTGCACTACCGTGCGTTCGACCTGGCCGAGGCCAGCCCGGAGCGCAACCAGGAGATGCTGTCCGAGCTGCTGGAGCTGTTCGGCTCGGGTGTGCTGCGGCCGCTGCCGGTGGCGACGTGGGACGTGCGGCGGGCTCCGGAAGCCTTCCGCCACATGAGCCGCGCCCGGCACGTGGGCAAGATCGTGCTGACCATGCCGCCGGCCTGGGACGCGAACGGCACGGTGCTGATCACCGGCGGCACGGGCGGCCTGGGCCGCGTGCTCGCCCGCCACCTGGTGACGGAGCGGGGCGTACGCCACCTCCTACTGGTGAGCCGCAGCGGTCCGCAGGCGCCAGGCGCCCAGGAGCTGTGCGAGGAACTCGCCGGGCACGGCGCCGAGGCCGGCGTCGTCGCGTGCGACGTGACCGATCGGGATGCGGTGGCCGCGCTTGTCGCGTCGGTTCCGGACGCGCATCCGCTGACCGCCGTGGTGCACACGGCCGGCGTCCTTGACGACGGTGTGGTGACGTCGCTGACCGCCGAGCGGGTGTCAGGCGTGCTGCGGCCGAAGGTCGACGCGGCCTGGTACCTGCACGAGGCCACCCAGGACCTCGACCTGGCGGCGTTCGTCATGTTCTCCTCCGTCTCGGGCGTGACCGGCACCCCGGGGCAGGGCAACTACGCCGCCGGCAACGTCTTCCTGGACGCTCTCGCGCACCACCGCCGGGCGCTGGGCCTCCCCGCGGTGTCGCTGGCGTGGGGCCCGTGGTCCCAGGACGGCGGCATGACCGGCACCCTGTCGGACGCCGACCTCCAGCGCCTCGCCCGCTCGGGCATGCCCGCACTCGCCCCCGCGGAGGGAGTCGCCCTCTTCGACGCGGCACTGGCCGCCGACGAGGCACTCGTCCTCCCCGTACGCCTCGACCTGGCCGCACTGCGGAAGCAGGGAGACGTGCCCCCGCTGATGCGCGGACTGATCAAGACGCGCGCCCGGCGCTCGGCCGTCGCCGGCTCGGCAGCGGTGGCCGGCCTTGCGGGCCGCCTGTCCGGGCTGGGCGCGCTGGAACGGCGCGAGGTGCTGCTGGACCTGGTGCGCGCCCAGATCGCGGGCGTCCTGGGCCACGCGAACCCGGAGACGATCGACTCGGCCCGGGCCTTCAAAGAGCTCGGCTTCGACTCCCTGACCTCCGTCGAACTCCGCAACCGGATCAACAAGGCGACCGGCCTGCGCCTTTCGGCCACGGCCGTCTTCGACTACCCCACGGCGGACGGGCTCGTCGACTTCCTGCTGGACGAGCTGTTCGGCGCGGAGACGGGGTCGGTGCCGGGGACGGGGATGCCGACGCCGGTGGCGGCAGCGGCGGCCGTCGCCGACGACCCTGTGGTGATTGTCGGGATGAGCTGCCGCTATCCGGGTGGGGTGACCTCGCCGGAGGAGCTGTGGCGGCTGGTGTCGGACGGCGTGGACGCTGTCTCGGACTTCCCGGACGACCGCGGCTGGGACGTGGAGGCGCTCTACAGCCCCGACCCCGAGGCACTCGGCACCGCGTACACCCGCTCCGGTGGATTCCTTCACGACGCGGGGGAGTTCGACCCCGAGTTCTTCGGGATGAGCCCCCGGGAGGCGTTGGCGACGGACGCGCAGCAGCGTCTGCTGCTGGAGTCGACCTGGGAGGCGATCGAGCGCGCCGGCATCGACCCGGCCACCCTGCGCGGCAGTCAGACCGGTGTCTTCGCGGGCGTGATCTACAACGACTACAGCGACCTCCTCGTCGGCGATCAGTTCGAGGGCTACCGGGGCAACGGCAGCGCGGCCAGCGTCGCCTCCGGCCGGGTCTCGTACACCTTCGGCTTCGAGGGGCCGGCGGTTACTGTCGACACGGCGTGCTCGTCGTCGCTGGTGGCACTGCACTGGGCGGCGCAGTCACTGCGGACGGGCGAGTGCTCGCTGGCGCTCGCCGGCGGTGTGACCGTGATGGCGACCCCGACGCCGTTCGTCGAATTCGCCCGGCAGCGCGGCCTGTCGGCCGACGGGCGGTGCAAGGCCTTCGCCGAGGCCGCCGACGGCGTCGGCTGGGGCGAGGGCGTGGGCATGCTGGTGCTGGAGCGGCTGTCGGACGCGCGGCGCAACGGTCACCGGGTGCTGGCCGTGGTGCGGGGCAGCGCTGTGAACCAGGACGGCGCGTCGAACGGCCTGACGGCGCCGAACGGGCCGTCGCAGCAGCGGGTGATCCGCCAGGCGCTGGCGAGTGCCGGCCTGTCGGCGGCGGACGTCGACGCGGTGGAGGCGCACGGTACGGGTACGACGCTGGGTGACCCGATCGAGGCCCAGGCGTTGCTGGCCACGTACGGCCAGGACCGGCCGGAGGACCGTCCGCTGCTGCTGGGCTCGGTGAAGTCCAACATCGGTCACGCACAGGCTGCTTCGGGCGTTGCGGGTGTGATCAAGATGGTGATGGCGATGCGCCACGGTGAGCTTCCGCGCACCTTGCACGTCGACGCGCCGTCGTCGCACGTGGACTGGTCGGCCGGCGCCGTCGAGCTCCTCACCGAGCCGGCTGAGTGGCCGGCGTCCGAGCGTCGCCGCGCGGGCGTCTCGTCCTTCGGCGTCAGTGGGACGAACGCGCACGTGATCCTGGAACAGCCCGAGCCGGAGCCCGCCTACGTGGTGGAGGAGGCCGGGCCTCAGGCAGTCGAGCAGGGCGCGCCGGTTCCCGTGCTGCTGTCCGGGAGGAGCGAGTCGGCGCTGCGGGCCCAGGCGGCCCGCCTGCTGTCGCAGCTCGACCGCGCGCCCGGGCAGCGGCTCACGGACATTGCGTATGCGCTGGCCACGGGCCGTGCGGCCTTCCGGCACCGGGCGGCGGTGCTGGTCACTGACGAGGACGGCCTGTCGCGTTCGCTGTCCGCGCTGGCCGAGGGCCGGAGTGAGCCGGACATCGTGGCGAACGGCGAGGCCGGTTCGGGCAAGCGTGCCTTCTTGTTTTCGGGTCAGGGTTCGCAGCGGTTGGGGATGGGCCGGGAGTTGTACGGCCGGTTCTCTGTCTTCGCCGAGGCTTTTGACGCGGTGTGCGCGGGCCTGGACGAGCACTTGGAGCGTCCGCTGCGGGATGTGGTCTGGGGTGATGACGCGGAGCTGCTGAACCAGACTGCATACGCTCAGGCCGGGCTGTTCGCGGTTGAGGTGGCGTTGTTCCGGCTGGTGGAGTCCTGGGGCGTGCGGCCGGACTTCGTCGCCGGGCATTCCATCGGCGAGGTTGCCGCCGCCCATGTCGCGGGCGTCTTCTCTCTGGGCGACGCTTGTGCACTGGTGGCGGCGCGGGGCCGGCTGATGCAGGCCTTGCCCGAAGGCGGTGCGATGGTGGCGATCCGGGCCACCGAGGACGAGGTGGTTCCTCATCTGACCGAGGACGTGGCGATCGCGGCGGTCAACGGTCCGTCGTCGGTCGTGGTCTCCGGCGCGGAAGAGGCTGTGCTCGCGGTCGCGGCGTACTTCGAGGGCGAGGGACGCAGGACCAGCCGGTTGCGCGTGTCGCACGCGTTCCATTCGCCGTTGATGGAGCCGATGCTCGCCGAGTTCCGGGAGGCCGTGGCGGGGCTGACGTTCGGTGCTCCGGTCGTGCCGGTGGTGTCGAACGTGACGGGCCGGCTCGCCGAGCCCGGTCAGCTGTCCTCGGCGGAGTACTGGGTCCGCCATGTGCGCGACGCCGTACGATTCGCCGACGGCGTGAGCACCCTGCGGGCGCAGGGCGTGACCGCCGCCCTGGAGCTCGGTCCCGATGGTGCGCTCTCCGCGCTCGCCGCGGAGTCCGTGCCGGACGAGATCGCATTCGCTCCTGTACTGCGCAAGGACCGGCCGGAGGCAGCGTCCGCACTGGGGGCCCTGGCCCAGCTGTATGTCCGGGGTGTGCCGGTGGACTGGGCGGCTGTGTTCGCCGGTACGGGCGCGGGTACGAGTGCGGGTGCTCGGTGGGTGGACCTGCCGACGTATGCGTTCCAGCGTGAGCGGTTCTGGCCTTCGGGCGGGGCGGCGCGTGCCGGAGACGTGCGCTTTGCGGGCTTGGGCTCGGCGGGGCACCCGCTGCTGGGTGCGGCAGTGGAACTTGCGGGCTCCGGCGGCCTGTTGTTTACGGGCCGGCTGTCGACGTCGTCGCATGCATGGCTCGCGGACCATGTGGTGATGGGCTCTGTGCTCGTCCCGGGTACGGCACTGGTGGAGCTGGTTCTGCGGGCGGCCGATGAGGTCGGTTGCGATGTGCTGGAGGAGCTGACGCTGGCGGCGCCTCTTGTCCTGCCGGCTTCCGGTGGCGGCGTGCAGGTGCAGGTATGGGTCGGTGAGCCCGATGGTGCTGGTCACCGTGCCGTGGCAGTGCACTCGCGTGAGGGCGAGGACCTGTGGACCCTGCACGCCAGCGGCGCCGTGACCACGGGTGCTGAGGCAGCGGTGCTGGATACGTTCGATGCAACGGTGTGGCCGCCGCGAGGCGCCCGGTCCATGGATGTGGCGGGCTGCTACGAGCAGTTCGCAGCGGCCGGATTCGCCTACGGTCCGGCCTTCCAGGGCCTTGAAGCCGCCTGGAAGCTCGGCGACGACGTGTTCGCCGAGGTCCGGCTTCCCCAGGGCGTAGACGGTGGCGCGTACGGTCTGCACCCGGCCCTCTTCGACGCCGCACTGCACGCGTCGCTGCTGGGTGGGGGAGGCGATGAAGGCAGCGTCCCGTTCTCGTGGACGGGGGTGTCACTGCACGCTTCCGGCGCCTCGCACCTTCGCGTCCGTATCCGCGACCTTGACGGCGGTATGGCGATCGCGATGGCGGATGCGAGCGGTGCGCCGGTGGCCTCGGTGGAGGCACTGGCCGTACGTCCGCTCTCTGCGGGGCAGCTGCGGACCGAGGGCCGGGACTCCCTCTTCACGCTCGACTGGATCCCTGTCGCGCTCACGGACGAGCGTGCCGACCTCGGCACCGGCCCGGACGGAGTGCCCTTCCGCGACTTCGCGGAGCTGAAGTCGGCTGCTGAGGCCGGTGTCCCCGAGACGGTCCTGGTCACGCCCCCTCACGAGGCCATCGGCACGGTCGAGTCCGTGCATGGTGCGGCTGCATGGGCGTTGGGTCTGGCGCAGTCGTGGCTGGCGGACGAGCGGTTCGCGGATTCGCGTCTGGTGTTTGTGACGCGGGGTGCGGTGTCCGGTGACGATCTGGCCGGGGCTGCGGTGTGGGGTCTGGTGCGGTCAGCGCAGTCGGAGAGCCCGGGTCGCTTCGTCCTGGTGGACTTGGACGGTGATGCTGATGTGTCGATGTTGCCGCGAGCGCTGGCGTGCGACGAACCTCAGCTGTTGGTCCGTGATGGTGAGGTTCTGGCGGCGCGTCTTGCGCGCGTGCAGGGCCGGGATGCCGTCGATGGGGTTTGGGACACGTCCGGCACGGTTTTGATCACTGGTGGTACGGGTGGTCTCGGTCGTGTGGTGGCGCGTCACCTGGTCGCCGAGCATGGCGTACGGAGCCTGCTCCTGGTCAGTCGTAGCGGCCCGGCCGCCGAAGGCGCCGAGGAGTTCGCGGCCGAGCTGGGCGTCGACGTGAGTGTCGAGGCCTGTGATGTGACGGACAGGGCCGCTGTGGAGGAGCTGGTCTCCCGGCACCGGATCAGTGCTGTCGTGCACACTGCCGGTGTCCTCGATGACGGCGTCATCGGCTCGCTGACGGAGGATCGTCTGTCGGCTGTTCTGCGACCGAAGGTCGACGCAGCGTGGAATCTGCACGAGGCGACGAGGGACATGGACCTTGACGCGTTCGTGGTCTTCTCTTCCGTCGCGGGTACGTTCGGCAGCGCGGGTCAGGCGAACTACGCGGCGGGCAATGCCTTCCTCGACGCCTTGGCACGTCACCGCCGGGCGCACGGCCTCCCCGCCGTATCGCTGGCGTGGGGCCCGTGGGCGCAGGACAGCGGCATGACCGGCACCCTCTCCGAGGCGGACGTTCAGCGGATCGCCCGTTCCGGGATGCCCTCGCTCTCCACCCGAGAGGGCATGACACTCTTCGACGCGGCGCTCGGCACTGCCGAGCCGGCGTTGCTCCCCGTCCGCCTGGACCTTGCGGCTCTGCGGGCGCAGGGCGAGCCCCTGCCCCTGCTGCGCGGTCTGATCCGTACGCGTGTCCGGCGCACCTCCGCTTCCGGCTCGGCCACGGCGTCCGGTCTGGTGCAGCGGCTGGCAGGGCTGGCCGAGGGCGAGCGGCGCGCGGTGCTCCTGGACCTGGTACGTGATCGGGTCACGATGGTCCTGGGCCACGCGAGCCCGGAGACGATCGACCCGGCGCGGGCCTTCCGGGACCTCGGGTTCGACTCCCTGACCGCGATCGAGCTCCGTAACGGGCTGGGCAAGGTGACGGGTCTGCGGCTGTCGGCGACGGCCGTGTTCGACTACCCGACCGCCGAAGCCTTGGCGGGCCACCTCCTCGACGAACTGTTCGGCACGGACGCGGAGGTGGAGACGGCGTCGCTGATGTCGGCCCTCCCGTCCCTGACGGACGACCCGGTCGTCATCGTCGGGATGAGCTGCCGTTATCCGGGTGGGGTGACCTCGCCGGAGGAGTTGTGGCGGCTGGTGTCGGACGGAGTGGACGCGGTCTCGGACTTCCCGGACGACCGTGGTTGGGACGTAGAGGCGCTCTACAACCCCGACCCCGAGGCGCTCGGGACCTCGTACACCCGCTCGGGCGGTTTCCTGCATGAGGCCGGCGAGTTCGACCCCGAATTCTTCGGGATGAGCCCCCGGGAGGCGTTGGCGACCGACGCGCAGCAGCGTCTGCTGCTGGAATCCACGTGGGAGGCGATCGAACGGGCGGGCATCGACCCGAGCGCGCTGCGGGGCAGCCGGACGGGTGTCTTCGCGGGCGTGATGTACACCGACTACAGCGACCTCCTGGTCGGCGATCAGTTCGAGGGCTACCGGGGCAGTGGCAGCGCGGGCAGTGTGGCGTCGGGCCGGGTGTCGTACACCTTCGGCTTCGAGGGCCCGGCGGTTACGGTCGACACGGCGTGCTCGTCGTCACTGGTTGCACTGCATCTCGCGGCGCAGTCACTGCGGTCGGGTGAGTGCTCGTTGGCGCTTGCGGGTGGTGTGACGGTGATGTCGACGCCGACGACGTTCGTGGAGTTCTCGCGGCAGCGGGGACTGTCGGCGGATGGTCGGTGCAAGGCGTTCTCGGACGCGGCTGACGGTGTCGGCTGGGGTGAGGGCGTGGGCATGCTGGTGCTGGAGCGCCTGTCGGACGCGCGCCGCAATGGACACCGGGTGCTGGCGACGGTGCGAGGCAGTGCTGTGAACCAGGATGGTGCTTCCAATGGCCTCACTGCTCCCAACGGGCCGTCGCAGCAGCGTGTGATTCGTCAGGCGCTCGCGAGTGCGGGCCTGTCGGCGGCGGATGTCGACGCGGTGGAGGCGCATGGCACGGGTACGACGCTGGGTGACCCGATCGAGGCTCAGGCGCTCCTGGCCACGTACGGGCAGGAGCGGCCGGAGGGCCGGCCGCTGCTGCTGGGCACGGTGAAGTCCAACATCGGCCACACCCAGGCGGCTTCGGGCGTCGCGGGCGTGATCAAGATGGTCATGGCGATGCGCAACGGTGTTCTGCCGAAGACGCTCCACGTCGACGCGCCGTCGTCGCACGTGGACTGGCCGGCCGGCGCCGTCGAACTTCTCACCGAGCCGGCCGAGTGGCCGGGGTCCGAGCGCCGCCGCGCGGGCGTCTCGTCCTTCGGAGTCAGCGGGACGAACGCGCACGTCATCCTGGAACAGCCCGAGCCCGCTGACGTGGCGGACGAGGCGCCGGCGGTGGAGGCCGGTGTGCTGCCCTGGGTGCTCTCGGGCAGGAGCGAGGCGGCACTGCGCGCCCAGGCGGCGCGCCTGCTGTCCTTCGTGGCCGCCCACGACGAACTGCCTGTAGGAGACATCGGCTACTCGTTGGCCGTGGGCCGGTCGAGCTTCACCCATCGCGCGGTGGTGTGGGGCATGGACCGAAGCGATGTGCTGCTTGCCCTGTCGACGGTCGTGGTCGGCGAGAGCGGCCCGGGTGTGGTCGTAGGTGCGGTTGGTGCCGGTAAGTCGGCGTTCTTGTTCTCGGGGCAGGGTTCGCAGCGGTTGGGCATGGGCCGGGAGCTGTACGACCGGTTCTCTGTCTTCGCCGAGGCTTTCGACGCGGTATGCGCGGGCCTGGACGAACACCTGGAGCGTCCGCTGCGGGACGTGGTCTGGGGTAACGACGCGGAGCTGTTGAACCAGACGGTGTACGCGCAAGCTGGACTGTTCGCGGTTGAGGTGGCGTTGTTCCGGCTGGTGGAGTCCTGGGGCGTACGGCCGGATTTCGTCGCCGGGCATTCCATCGGCGAGGTTGCCGCCGCCCATGTCACGGGCGTCTTCTCTCTGGGCGACGCTTGTGCACTGGTGGCGGCGCGGGGCCGGCTGATGCAGGCCTTGCCCGCGGGCGGTGTGATGGTGGCGATCGAGGCGGGAGAGGCCGAGGTGGTGCCGCTGCTGACGGAGGGAGTCGCGATCGCGGCGGTGAACGGTCCGTCGTCGGTGGTGGTCTCCGGCAAGGAGGACGCCGTTGAGGCGGTCCAGGCGCACTTTGCAGGCGAGGGGCGCAGAACCAGCAGGTTGCGTGTGTCGCACGCCTTCCATTCACCCTTGATGGAGCCAATGCTGGAGGATTTCCGCGCGGTCGCCGAGCGTGTGGCGTACGGTGCGCCTGCGGTGCCGGTGGTGTCGAACGTGACGGGCCGGCTCGCCGAGCCCGGTCAGGTGTCCTCGGCGGACTACTGGGTCCGCCACGTCCGCGAGGCCGTACGGTTCGCGGACGGGGTGCGGGCTCTGGACGCCGAGGGTGTGACGCGGTTCCTGGAGATCGGCCCGGACGGCATCCTGTCGGCCATGGCCCGGGACTCGGTGTCGGAAGACGCCGTGCTCACGCCTGTGCTGCGCAAGGACCGGCTTGAGGACGCGACGGCTCTGGATGCCTTGGCTCAGCTGTATGTCCGGGGTGTGCCGGTGGATTGGGCGGCTGTGTTCGCCGGTACGGGTGCCCGGCGGGTCGACCTGCCGACGTATGCGTTCCAGCGTGAGCGGTTCTGGCCTTCGGGCGGTGCGGCGCGGTCGGGTGATGTGCGGTTCGCGGGTCTGGGCTCGGCGGGGCATCCGTTGCTGGGTGCGGCAGTGGAGCTGGCCGGCTCCGGCGGTCTGCTCTTCACAGGACGTCTCTCGACGTCGTCGCATGCGTGGCTTGCGGATCATGTGGTGATGGGTTCTGTGCTGGTGCCGGGTACGGCGCTGGTGGAGTTGGTTCTGCGGGCGGCCGATGAGGTTGGTTGCGATGTGCTGGAGGAGCTCACGCTCGCTGCACCCCTTGTCCTGCCGGCTTCCGGTGGCGGTGTTCAGGTGCAGGTGTGGGTCGGCGAGCCGGATGATTCGGGCCACCGTGCCGTGGCGGTGCACTCGCGCGAGGGCGAGGAGCTGTGGACGCTCCACGCCAGTGGCTCGCTGACCACGGGTCCCCGGCCGTTGACGTTCGACGTCACGACGTGGCCCCCCGTAGGCGCTGAATCCATTGACGTGTCGGGCTGCTACGAGCAGTTCGCAGAATCCGGATTCCATTACGGACCGGCGTTCCAGGGCCTCCAGGCCGCCTGGAAGCTCGGCGACGACGTGTTCGCCGAGGTCCGGCTTCCCCAGGGCGTCGACGGTGGTGCGTACGGTCTGCACCCGGCTCTCTTCGACGCCGCACTCCACGCGTCGGCGTTCGGTGGGGGAAGGGACGAGGGCGGTGTCCCGTTCTCGTGGAGCGGGGTGTCGCTCCATGCCTCCGGCGCCTCACACCTCCGTATCCGCATCAGCCGCGTCGAGAGCGGAATGTCGATCGCGATGGTCGATTCGGCCGGTGCGCCGGTCGCCTCCGTGGACTCCCTGATACTGCGGCCGGTCTCCGCCGACCAGCTGCGGAGCGGCGATCGTGACGCGCTCTTCACGCTCGACTGGACGCCTGTGCCCCTTACGGACGCACGCGCCGAGTCCGGCTCCGGTCCGGCCGGAGAACCGCTCCGGGTGTACACGGACCTGGAAACCCTGACCGGAACCGAGGTCCCCGAGACCGTACTGGTCGGACACGCCGCTGGTACCGCCGACACCGTGGAATCTGTGCATGGTGCGGCTGCGTGGGCGTTGGGTCTGGTGCAGTCGTGGTTGATGGATGATCGGTTTGCGGGTTCGCGTCTGGTGTTTGTGACGCGGGGTGCGGTGTCGGGCGACGATCTGGCCGGGGCTGCGGTGTGGGGTCTGGTGCGGTCGGCGCAGTCGGAGAGCCCGGGGCGTTTCGTCCTGGTGGATCTGGACGGTGATGCTGATGTGTCGGTGTTGCCGCAGGCGCTGGCATGTGACGAGCCTCAGCTGCTGGTCCGTGATGGTGAGGTCCTGGCCGCGCGCCTTGCGCGAGCGCAGAGCCGGGACGCCGTCGATACGGTGTGGGACACGTCCGGCACGGTTTTGATCACTGGTGGTACGGGTGGTCTCGGTCGTGTGGTGGCGCGTCACCTGGTCGCCGAACACGGCGTACGGAGCCTGGTCCTGGTCAGCCGTAGTGGCCCGGCCGCCGAAGGCGCTGATGACCTTGTGGCCGAGCTTGAGCTGCATGGCGCGACTGCCGTCGTCGAGGCGTGCGACGTAACCGACGCGTCTGCGGTAGCGGAACTGGTGGCACGCCACCCCGTCACCGCCGTCGTACACACCGCCGGTGTCCTCGATGACGGCGTCATCGGTTCACTCACCGGGGAACGTCTGTCGGCCGTTCTGCGACCGAAGGTCGACGCGGCCTGGAACCTCCACGAGGCGACCCGGGACATGGACCTTGACGCGTTCGTCGTCTTCTCCTCCGTGACCGGCACCTTCGGGAGCTCCGGTCAGGCGAACTACGCGGCCGGCAACGCCTTCCTCGACGCCTTGGCACGTCACCGCCTGGCGCACGGCCTGCCCGCCGTATCGCTGGCGTGGGGCCCGTGGGCGCAGAGCAGCGGCATGACCAGCACGCTCACGGAGGCCGACCTCCAGCGAATCGCCCGCTCCGGGATGCCGGCCCTGTCGGCTGAGGAGGGTGTCGCCCTTTTTGACACCGCGCTCGCCACCGCCGCTGCCGCCACCGAACCGTTCCTGCTCCCCGTCCGCCTGGACCTTGCGGCCCTACGGGCACAAGGCGAACCGCAGCCCCTGCTGCGCGGCCTGATCCGTACCCGAACCCGTACCTTGCGCACCTCGGCCTCCGGCTCGGCCACGGCGTCCGGACTCGTACAGCGCTTGGCAGGGCTGGCCGAGGGCGAGCGGCGCGCGGTGCTCCTGGACCTCGTACGCGATCGGGTCGCGGTGGTCCTGGGCCATGCCCGCCCGGAGACGGTCGATGCGGCGAAGGCTTTCCAGGATCTCGGGTTCGACTCGCTCACCGCGATCGAGCTCCGTAACGGGCTCGGCAAGGCGACGGGTCTGCGGCTGTCGGCGACGGCCGTGTTCGACTACCCGACCGCCGAAGCCCTGGCGGGCCACCTTCTCGACGAACTGTTCGGCACGGACACGGAGGAACTACTGCCGGCGCCCGCTCTGCTGCCGCTGACGGACGACCCGGTCGTCATCGTCGGGATGAGCTGCCGCTACCCCGGCGGCGTCACCTCGCCCGAGGAGCTGTGGCGGCTGGTGTCGGACGGCGGGGACGCCGTATCCGGCTTCCCGACCGACCGCGGCTGGGAGATCGACGACACGTACGACCCCGAGCGCGAGGGCGCCATCGCCACTCGCTCCGGTGGATTCCTCCACGACGCGGGGGAGTTCGACCCCGGCTTCTTCGGTATGAGCCCCCGAGAGGCCCTGACCACCGACGCGCAGCAGCGTCTGCTGCTGGAGTCGACCTGGGAAGCGCTTGAGCGTGCCGGCATCGACCCGGCGACCCTGCGTGGCAGCCGCACCGGTGTCTTCGCCGGCGTGATGTACAACGACTACTCCCAGCTGCTCTCCGGGCGTGAGTTCGAGGGGTATCAGGGCAGTGGCAGTGCGGGCAGTGTGGCGTCGGGCCGGGTGTCGTACACCTTCGGCTTCGAAGGCCCAGCTGTCACAGTCGACACCGCGTGCTCGTCCTCCCTCGTAGCACTGCATCTCGCGGCGCAGTCGTTGCGGTCCGGTGAGTGCTCGCTGGCGCTCGCGGGTGGTGTGACGGTGATGTCGACCCCGCTGACGTTCGTCGAGTTCTCCCGCCAAGGCGGCCTCTCACCGGACGGGCGCTGCAAGGCGTTCGCCGACGGCGCCGACGGCGTGGGCTGGTCCGAAGGCGTCGGCATCCTGGTGCTGGAGCGCCTGTCGGACGCGCGCCGGAATGGTCACCGGATTCTGGCGACGGTGCGAGGCAGCGCTGTGAACCAGGACGGCGCCTCCAACGGCCTCACTGCCCCCAACGGGCCGTCGCAGCAGCGTGTGATTCGTCAGGCGCTGGCCAGCGGTGGCCTGTCCACCGCGGACGTCGACGTCGTCGAGGCGCACGGTACGGGTACGACGCTGGGTGATCCGATCGAGGCCCAGGCGCTCCTGGCCACGTACGGGCAGGACCGTCCCGAGGACCGTCCGCTGCTGCTGGGCTCGGTGAAGTCCAACATCGGGCACACCCAGGCTGCTTCGGGCGTTGCGGGTGTGATCAAGATGGTGATGGCGATGCGCCACGGTGAGCTTCCGCGCACCTTGCACGTCGACGCGCCGTCGAGTCATGTCGACTGGAGCGCGGGGGCGGTGGAGCTGCTGACCGAGCCGGCCGCTTGGCCGGAGGGCGACGGGCCGCGGCGCGCCGGTGTCTCGTCGTTCGGGATCAGCGGGACGAACGCGCACGTGATCCTGGAACAGCCCGAGCTGGAGATCGAGCCGGAGACCGAGCCTGAGTCTCAGGCGGCCGAGGCCGGCGAATCGGCGGTGGACGCCGATGGGCTCGCGCCTCTGGTGGTGTCCGGCAAGTCCGCGCCCGCGCTGCGGGCCCAGGCGGCACGGCTGCTGTCCTACCTCGAGCGCGAGCCCGAAACGCGGCTCACGGACGTCGCGTACTCACTGGCAACGAGTCGCTCGGGCTTCCACCACCGCGCGGTGGTGCTGTCCGCGGACCGGGACACGCTGCTGCGCTCTCTGTCGGCGCTGGCCGAGGGCCGGGCTGACCAGGGCATCGCGGCGGAAGGCGAGGTACGTCCGGGGAAGCGTGCGTTCTTGTTCTCGGGTCAGGGTTCGCAGCGGTTGGGGATGGGCCGGGAGCTGTACGGCCGGTTCTCCGTGTTCGCTGAGGCCTTCGACGCGGTGTGCGCGGGCTTGGACGAGCACCTGGAGCGTCCGCTGTGGGAGGTGGTCTGGGGCGATGACGCGGAGCTGTTGAACCGGACGGTGTACGCGCAGGCCGGCCTGTTCGCGGTCGAGGTGGCGTTGTTCCGGCTGGTGGAGTCCTGGGGTGTACGCCCTGACCATCTGCTGGGCCACTCCGTCGGTGAGATCGCGGCAGCCCATGTCGCCGGTGTCTTCTCCCTCCCTGATGCTTGTGCGCTGGTGGCGGCGCGGGGCCGGCTGATGCAGGCCTTGCCCGCGGGCGGCGCGATGGTGGCGATCGAGGCGGGAGAGGCCGAGGTGGTGCCGCTGCTGACGGAGGGCGTCGCGATCGCGGCGGTCAACGGTCCGTCGTCGGTGGTGGTCTCCGGCGCCGAAGAGGCTGTACTGGCAGTCGCGGCGCACTTCGCGGGTGAAGGACGCCGGACCAGCAGGTTGCGTGTGTCGCACGCCTTCCATTCACCCTTGATGGAGCCGATGCTGGAGGATTTCCGCGCGGTCGCCGAGCGTGTGGCGTACCGTGCGCCGGGCATTCCGCTCGTCTCGAACGTCACAGGCGAGCCGGCCACCACCGAGCAACTGTGCTCGGCGGAGTACTGGGTCCGCCACGTCCGCGAGGCCGTACGGTTCGCTGATGGCGTGCGTACGTTGAGGGCACAGGGCGTGACCTTGTTCCTGGAGCTCGGCCCCGACGGCGCCCTCTCCGCACTTGCCGCGGAGTCCGCGCCGGACGACGCCGTATTCGCCCCCGTACTGCGCAAGAGCCGCGCCGAGGAACAAACGCTGCTCACGGCCCTGGCTCAGCTGTATGTCCGGGGTGTGCCGGTGGATTGGGCGGCTGTGTTCGCCGGTACGGGCATGAGCACGGGTGCTCGGTGGGTGGACCTGCCGACGTATGCGTTCCAGCGTGAGCGGTTCTGGCCTTCGGGCGGAGCGGCGCGCTCTGGTGATGTGCGGTTTGCGGGTCTGGGTTCGGCGGGGCATCCGTTGCTGGGTGCGGCAGTGGAGCTGGCGGGCTCGGGCGGTCTGCTCTTCACAGGTCGGCTGTCGACGTCGTCGCATGCGTGGCTTGCGGGCCACGTGGTGATGGGTTCCGCGCTGGTGCCGGGCACGGCACTGGTGGAACTGGTCCTACGGGCGGCTGATGAGGTCGGTTGCGATGCGCTGGAGGAGCTGACGCTCGCTGCACCTCTTGTCCTGCCGGCTTCCGGTGGCGGTATTCAGGTGCAGGTGTGGGTCGGCGAGCCGGATGATGCCGGTCGCCGAGCCGTGGCCGTGCACTCACGTGAGGGCGAGGAGCCGTGGACGCTGCACGCCAGCGGCGCCGTGATCAGCGGAGCCGTACCCCTGCCCTTCGACACCACAACCTGGCCTCCCACGGGCGCTGAATCCATTGACGTGTCGGGCTGCTACGAGCAGTTCGCAGAATCCGGATTCCAATACGGCCCGGCCTTCCAGGGCCTCGAAGCCGTCTGGAAGCTCGGCGACGACGTGTTCGCCGAGGTCCGGCTTCCCCAGGGCGTCGACGGTGGCGCGTACGGCCTGCACCCGGCCCTCTTCGACGCCGCACTCCACGCGTCGATGGCAGGCGCGGGAGCGACCGATGGCGCTGTCCCGTTCTCGTGGAGCGGGGTGTCACTGCACGCCTCCGGCGCCTCGCACCTTCGCGTCCGCATCCGGGACGTTGACGGCGGTCTGGCGATCGCGATGGTGGACGCGGCCGGCATGCCGGTGGCTTCGGTGGAGGCGCTGACCGTACGCCCGCTCTCTGCAGAGCAACTGCGGACCGCGGACCGGGACTCTCTGTTCACGCTCGATTGGACCCGCATCGGGCTCTCCGGTGACCCGGTCGGTTCGCTTGCGGTACTCGGCGAGGACACCCAGGGCCTCCTGAACGGGCTCGCCCTGCCGAGCCACGCGGATCTTGACGCCCTCGCAGAAGCCGGCATCCCCGACGTCGTGCTCGTCCCGGCCTCTGCCGGGACCGCCGGCACGGTGGAGGCCGTGCACGCAGAGACTGCCCATGCGTTGGATCTGGCGCAGTCGTGGCTGGCGGACGAGCGGTTCGCGGACTCGCGTCTGGTGTTCGTGACCCGGGGCGCGGTCTCCGGCGACGATCTCGCCGGTGCCGCGGTCCACGGCCTGATCCGTACGGCTCAGGCCGAGAGTCCGGGACGCTTCGGCTTGGTGGACCTGGACGGCGGCGAAGCCGACACGACGTTGCTGTCGAAGGCACTCGCTTCCGACGAGCCTCAGCTGCTGTTCCGCGAAGGCCGGGCCCTCGCGGCCCGTCTCGCCCGGGTGGAGTCGCAGGACACTGCTGATGTCCCCTGGAACGCTTCCGGCACGGTTCTGATTACCGGCGGAACGGGAGGCCTGGGACGGACCCTCGCCCGGCACCTGGTCGTCGAGCACGGTGTGCGGAGCCTGGTCCTGGTCAGCCGCAGCGGTCTCGCCGCGGACGGCGCCGAGGATCTCGTGGCCGAGCTGGGCGTCGATGTGAGTGTCGAGGCGTGCGATGTGACGGACAGGGCTGCTGTGGAAGAACTGCTTTCCCGGCACCCCGTCACCGCCGTCGTGCACACTGCCGGTGTCCTCGATGACGGCGTCATCGGTTCGCTGACCGGGGATCGTCTGTCGGCTGTTCTGCGGCCGAAGGTCGACGCGGCGTGGAATCTGCATGAGGCGACGAGGGACATGGACCTCTCCGCGTTCGTGGTCTTCTCCTCCGTCGCCGGTACGTTCGGCAGCGCGGGCCAGGCGAACTACGCGGCGGGCAATGCCTTCCTCGATGCCTTGGCGCGTCACCGCCGGGCGCACGGCCTCCCCGCCGTATCGCTGGCGTGGGGCCCCTGGGCGCAGGACAGTGGCATGACCAGCACGCTCACGGAAGCCGATCTTCGACGCATTGCCCGTTCGGGCATGCCGGCCCTGTCGGCTGAGGAGGGCGTCGCCCTCTTCGACACCGCCCTCGCTACCGCGGCGACCGAACCGTTCCTGCTCCCCGTCCGCCTGGACCTCACGGCCCTGCGGGCACAAGGCGAGCCGCAGCCGCTGCTGCGCGGTCTGATCCGTACCCGTACCCGGCGCACCTCGGCCTCCAGCCTCGCGACCGTATCCGCCCTTGTGCAGCGTCTGACCGGACTGTCCGCAGCGGACAGGCGTGAGGCACTGCTGGACGTCGTACGCAGCCGGATCGCGACGGTCCTCGGACACGCCGGATCCGCGGAGATCGACCCGGACCGGGCCTTCCAGGACCTCGGCTTCGACTCCCTGACGGCCGTCGAGCTGCGCAACCGGATGAACGAGGTGACCGGTCTGCGGCTGCCGGCGACGGCTGTGTTCGACTACCCGACGGCGAATGCGCTGGTGGGCTTCCTGCTGGACGAGCTGTTCGGCGCGGAGTCGGCGACGGAGACGGAGATGCCGACGCCGATGGCGGCATCGGCGGTCGTCGCCGACGACCCTGTGGTGATCGTCGGGATGAGCTGCCGCTACCCCGGCGGCGTCACCTCGCCGGAGGAGTTGTGGCGGCTGGTGTCGGACGGTGTGGACGCCGTATCCGGCTTCCCGGAGGACCGTGGCTGGGACGTGGAGGCGCTCTACAACCCCGACCCCGAGCACACAGGAACGAGCTATACCCGCGCGGGCGGGTTCCTGAAGGAGGCGGCCGAGTTCGACCCGGCGTTCTTCGGGATGAGTCCCCGGGAGGCGTTGGCGACGGACGCGCAGCAGCGTCTGCTGCTGGAGTCGACCTGGGAGGCGATCGAGCGTGCCGGGATCGACCCGGCGACCCTGCGCGGCAGCCGGACCGGTGTCTTCGCGGGCGTCATGTACAACGACTACGCCAGCCTCTTCTCCGGACCCGAGTTCGAGGGGCACCAGGGCAACGGCAGCGCAGGCAGTGTGGCGTCGGGCCGGGTGTCGTACACCTTCGGCTTCGAGGGCCCCGCGGTCACGGTCGACACCGCGTGCTCGTCCTCCCTCGTAGCAATGCATCTGGCGGCGCAGTCGTTGCGGTCGGGTGAGTGCTCGCTGGCGCTTGCCGGCGGTGTGACGGTGATGTCGACGCCGACGACGTTCGTGGAGTTCTCGCGGCAGCGGGGACTGTCGGCGGACGGGCGCTGCAAGGCGTTCTCGGACGCGGCTGACGGTGTCGGCTGGGGCGAAGGCGTCGGCATGCTGGTGCTGGAGCGCCTGTCGGATGCACGCCGCAACGGTCACCGGATCCTGGCGACGGTGCGAGGCAGTGCCGTGAACCAGGACGGTGCTTCCAATGGCCTCACTGCTCCCAACGGCCCCTCTCAGCAGAGGGTGATCCGGCAGGCCCTGGCGAGTGCGGGCCTGTCGGCGGCGGATGTCGACGCGGTGGAGGCGCATGGCACGGGTACGACACTAGGCGACCCGATCGAGGCCCAGGCACTCCTGGCCACGTACGGACAGGACCGTCCCGAGGACCGTCCGCTGCTGCTGGGCTCGGTGAAGTCCAACATCGGGCACACCCAGGCTGCTTCGGGCGTTGCGGGTGTGATCAAGATGGTGATGGCGATGCGCCACGGTGAGCTTCCGCGCACCTTGCACGTCGACGCGCCGTCGAGCCATGTCGACTGGAGCGCGGGGGCGGTGGAGCTGCTGACCGAGCCGGCCGCTTGGCCGGAGGGCGACGGGCCGCGGCGCGCCGGTGTCTCGTCGTTCGGGATCAGCGGGACGAACGCGCACGTGATCCTGGAACAGCCCGAGCCGGAGACCGAGCCCGAGCCTGAGCCGACTGAGGCTCGGGAGGCGGCGGACATGGGCAGGCTCGTGCCGTTGGTCGTGTCCGGCAAGTCGGAGACGGCCTTGCGAGCCCAGGCCGCACGACTGCTGTCCCACCTCGATGATGAGCCCGACCTGCGGGATGCCGATTTTGGGTACTCATTGGCGAGGGGCCGGTCGAGCTTCACTCACCGCGCGGTGGTGTGGGGTACGGACCGCAGCGACGTGGTGCGCGCCCTGTCGGCGGTCGCGGCCGGCGAGAGCGGCCCGGGTGTGGCCGTGGGTGCGGCGAGTGCCGGGAAGTCGGCGTTCTTGTTCTCGGGTCAGGGTTCGCAGCGGCTGGGGATGGGCCGGGAGCTGTACGACCGGTACGCCGTCTTCGTCGAGGCCTTCGACGCGGTGTGCGCGGGCCTGGACGAACACCTGGAGCGCCCGCTGCGGGACGTGGTCTGGGGAGACGATGCGGAACTGCTGAACCGGACTGCATACGCCCAGGCCGGGCTCTTCGCGATCGAGGTCGCCCTCTATCGCCTGCTGGCATCCTGGGGCGTGCGGCCGGAGTACGTGGCCGGTCACTCGGTCGGTGAGATCGCGGCCGCACATGTCGCCGGTGTGCTCTCTCTGGGCGACGCTTGCGCGCTGGTGGCGGCGCGGGGCCGCTTGATGCAGGCCCTGCCCGCGGGCGGCGCGATGGTCGCCGTCCAGGCGGAAGAGGCCGAAGTGCTCCCCTACCTGACTCAGGAAGTGTCGATCGCGGCGGTGAACGGTCCGTCGTCGCTGGTGGTCTCCGGCAAGGAGGACGCTGTCGAAGCGGTCCGGGCGCACTTTGCAGGCGAGGGGCGCCGGACCAGCAGGTTGCGTGTGTCGCACGCCTTCCATTCACCCTTGATGGAGCCGATGCTGGAGGACTTCCGCGCGGTGGTGGCGGGCTTGTCCTTCGCTGAGCCGGCGGTGCCGGTCGTCTCCAACCTGACGGGCCGGCTCGCCGAGCCCGGCCAGCTGTCCTCGGCGGACTACTGGGTCCGCCACGTCCGCGAGGCCGTACGGTTCGCGGACGGGGTGCGGGCTCTGGACGCCGAGGGCGTGACGCGCTTCCTGGAGATCGGCCCGGACGGCGTCCTGTCGGCCATGGCCCGGGAAACCCTGCCCGAAGGGGCGTCTCCGGTTCCCGTCCTGCGCAAGAACAGGGACGAGGAGCCGGCCGTCATCGGAGCCCTGGCTCAGCTGTACGTTCAGGGTGTCGGGGTGGACTGGGCGGCTATGTTCGCCGGTACGGGTGCGAGTACCCGGCAGGTGGACCTGCCGACGTACGCGTTCCAGCGTGAGCGGTTCTGGCCCTCGGGCGGAGCGGCGCGAGCAGGGGACGTGCGGTTCGCGGGTCTGGGCTCGGCGGGGCACCCGCTGCTGGGTGCGGCGGTGGAACTGGCCGGCTCCGGCGGTCTGCTCTTCACGGGCCGGCTCTCGACGTCGTCGCATGCGTGGCTTGCAGACCACGTGGTGATGGGTTCCGCGCTGGTGCCCGGCACGGCACTGGTGGAACTGGCCCTGCGGGCGGCCGATGAGGTCGGTTGCGATGTGCTGGAGGAACTCACGCTTGCTGCACCTCTCGTCCTGCCGGCTTCGGGTGGCGGTGTGCAGGTGCAGGTGTGGGTCGGCGAGCCGGATGATGCCGGTCGCCGAGCCGTGGCGGTGCACTCGCGTGAGGGCGAGGAGCCGTGGACGCTCCACGCCAGCGGCTCACTGACCACGGGCGCCGAACCGTCGACGTTCGACACCACGACTTGGCCTCCCACGGGCGCTGATCCCGTCGATGTGACCGACTGCTACGAGCAGTTCGCGGACTCCGGATTCTCTTACGGCCCGGCGTTCCAAGGACTCGAAGCAGTCTGGAAGCTCGGCGAAGACGTGTTCGCCGAGGTCCGGCTTCCCCAGGGCGTCGACGGCAGTGCGTACGGCCTGCACCCGGCCCTCTTCGACGCCGCACTCCATGCGTCAATGGTGGGCGCGGGGGCGACCGACGGCGCTGTCCCGTTCTCGTGGACGGGGGTGTCACTGCACGCCTCCGGCGCCTCGCAGGTGCGGGTGCGCCTGAGCCCCGCCGAGGACGGTCTGTCGATCGCGATCACCGATGCGGCCGGAACGCCGGTCGCCTCCGTGAACTCGCTCGTCGTACGTCCGATCGCCGCCGACCAGTTGCGGCCGGGCGGCGGCCGGGACTCCCTCTTCACCCTCGACTGGACTCGCATCGAGCTCACCGACGAGTCCGTCGGTTCGCTTGCGGTACTCGGCGAGGACACCAAGGGCTTCCTGAACGGGCTCTCCCTGCCGGCCCACGCGGATCTGGACGCCCTCGCCGAGGCCGGGGCGACCGTCCCCGAGGTCGTACTGGTCGAGCTGTCCTTCGATGCCGCCGACACCTTGGCGGCCGTGCACGCCGCGACCGCGCATGCGCTGGATCTGGCGCAGTCGTGGCTGGCGGATGACCGGTTCGCGGACTCGCGTCTCGTGTTCGTGACCCGGGGCGCGACGGCCGGTCGGGACCTCGCCGGCGCCGCAGTTCAGGGGCTGATCCGTTCCGCGCAGTCGGAAAGCCCGGGACGTTTCGGCCTGGTGGACCTGGACGGCGGCGAAGCCGACATGACGTTGCTGTCGAAGGCACTCGCTTCCGACGAGCCTCAGCTGCTGTTCCGTGACGGCCAGGTTCTTGCGGCCCGTCTCGCCCGAGCGGGTACGCAGCCCACTGCCGATGTCCCCTGGAACGCCTCCGGCACGGTTCTGATCACCGGCGGAACGGGAGGCCTGGGCCGGACTCTCGCCCGGCACCTGGTGACCGAGCACGGTGTACGGAGCTTGCTCCTGGTCAGCCGTAGTGGCCCGGCCGCCGAAGGCGCTGATGACCTCGTGGCCGAGCTTGAGCTGCATGGCGCGACTGCCGTCGTCGAGGCGTGCGACGTGACTGACAGGTCTGCGGTAGCGGAACTGGTGGCACGCCACCCCGTCACGGCCGTCGTGCACACTGCCGGTGTCCTCGATGACGGCGTCATCGGTTCACTCACCGGGGAACGTCTGTCGGCCGTTCTGCGGCCGAAGGCCGACGCGGCGTGGAACCTCCACGAGGCGACGAGGGATCTGAACCTCTCCGCGTTCGTGGTCTTCTCTTCCGTCGCCGGCACGTTCGGCAGCGCGGGTCAGGCGAACTACGCAGCGGGTAACGCTTTCCTCGACGCTTTGGCGCGTCACCGCCGGGCGCACGGCCTCCCCGCCGTATCGCTGGCGTGGGGCCCGTGGGCGCAGGACAGCGGCATGACCGGCACCCTCACGGAAGCCGACCTCCAGCGATTCGCCCGCTCGGGCATGCCGGCCCTGTCCGCCGAGGAAGGTGTCGCCCTCTTCGACACCGCCCTCGCTACCGCGGCTACAGAACCGTTCCTGCTCCCCGTCCGCCTGGACCTCGCGGCCCTGCGGGCACAAGGCGAACCGCAGCCGCTGCTGCGCGGCCTGATCCGTACCCGAACCCGTACCTTGCGCACATCGGCCTCCGGCCCGGCGACCGTGTCCGGCCTCGTACAGCGCCTGACCGGGCTGTCCGCGACGGAGGCGCGTGAGGTCGTCCTGGAGACCGTACGCGGCCAGGTCGCGGTCGTGCTCGGCCACGACGGCGCCGCGGAGATCGACCCGGACCGGGCCTTCCAGGACCTCGGCTTCGACTCCCTCACCGCGATCGAGCTCCGCAATGGGCTGAGCGCTCTCGCCGGGGTCCGGCTCCCCGCGACGCTGCTCTTCGACTACCCGACGCCCGCGGAACTCGTCGACCACCTTCTGACCCGGATCGCACCCGAGCCGGTGTCCGGCCCGGAGGCGATCCTCGGTGAGCTCGACAGGCTGGAGAAGGCGTTCGGCGGACTCGACGTCACTGACGAGGCACACGGGCAGATAGCCGGTCGCCTGGAAGTGCTCATGGCGAAGTGGGGTGCCCTACGGGACGCCGGTGCGGGAGCCGGCCGGGAAGGCGCTTCGGAAGAGGAGGAGTTCGACTTCGACTCCGCATCCGACGACGAGGTGTTCGACCTCCTGGACAACGAGCTCGGACTCTCCGACCCCGACCCGTCCTGACCAGACACGCACGACGAAGCGGCCCGTACCGGATGTTTCCCGGTACGGGCCGCTTCGCTGTGCGCCGTCAGAAAGACGAAGAGAAACCGTCAGGACGTGAGAGGACGGCGGAACCCCACGACCGCGAGCCAGCCGCCCACGACGGCGAGACCCGCGCTGATGAGCACCGCGGGGAGCAGGGACCCGGTGCCGGGCAGGTCCAGCGCGAGCGCGCGCGTCGTGTCGATCGCGTAGGTCAGCGGGTTGGCCCGGGCGACCGCGCCCAGCCACGCGGGCAGGTCGTCGACCGGGACGTAGGCGCTCGAAGCGAACATCAGGGGGAAGATCGCGATGACCGCGAGGTTCTGCATGGGCTCCGCCCGCCGCAGCCACGCGGCGGCCGCGATGAACACCCACCCCAGGCTCCAGGCAAGGAAGAGCGTCAGCCCGGCCGACGCGAGCAGCTTCCCCGCGCCGCCCTTGGGGGAGTAGCCGAGAACGGTGACGGCCAGCACGATGACGACCGCGATCTGGATCGCGGCGCGGACCAGGTTCGCCAGGCTGCGGGCGATGAGGAGCGAACTGGGATGGACGGGGAGGGAGCGCAGCCGGGCGACCATGCCGTTCTTGAGGTCGTCCACCACCCCGATCCCGGACTGGATCGCGGAGTGCACCGCGTTGTCCACCAGGACCGCGGGCATCACGAAGTCGAGATAGCGGACCCCTTCGGGGAAGTGTGGTGGCAGGCCCATTCCGCTGAACACCTGCGTCAGCATGAACAGGATGATCGCCGGCTGCGCGAGGCTGAAGAGGATCACGCTGGGATCGGTCGCCAGTGCCCGCAACGACCGGCCGGTGAGCACTTGGATCTGGGTGAGGAACGGACTGCCGTCCCATGCGACCGCCGGCCCCGGAGTGTCTTCCGGGGCCGGCGGCGGTGCTGAGTTCGGTTTTCCGACGAGTTGTGGTGTGGTCATGGAGTCTCCACGATCTGTGCGTTGAGCGATGTGCGTGAGTGATCCACGTGGTGGTTTACGTAGCGATTCACAAGGCGATTCACGTGGTGGGAGCGATTCACGAGGTCCCGGCGCCCGGAGCAGCGATACCGCTGCTCCGGTCCGCCAGGGTGAGGTACACGTCGTCGAGGGTCGGTTCGCCGAAGGTCAGCTCCGTCGCCTCGACCCCCACTTGGTCGAGGGCCCGGAGCACGACCGCGATGTCCTTCGAGGCCTCGATGACGACGACGATGGTGCCGTTCTCGCGGTCCACCACCGGCTCCAGGCCCGCCCGCCGCACGGCGGCGCAGGCCACGGCCGGGTCGGCCGCGGCGTCCGGGGTCACCGTCACCGTGCGCTGACCCACCGTGGCCTTGAGCTCGGCGGCGGTACCGCTCGCGATCACCGCGCCGGCGGAGAGCACGGTGATGGAGTCGGCGAGGCGGTCCGCCTCGTCGAGGTACTGCGTCGTGAGCAGGACCGTGGTGCCTTGGGAGACGAGCCCCTCCACGATCTCCCACAGGTTCAGCCGGCTCGACGGGTCCAGGCCGGTGGTCGGCTCGTCGAGGAAGATGACGTCGGGGTTGCCGACGAGGGACGCGGCCAGGTCGAGCCTCCGGCGCAGGCCGCCGGAGTACGTGCCAGGCCGGCGCGCCGCGAAGTCCTGGAGCCCGAACAGCTCCAGCAGCTCGTCGGCTCTGGCCCGGGCCGTCCTGCGGTCCGCACCGAGCAGCCGGGCCAGCAGGACGAGGTTGTCCCGCCCGGAGAGCTGGGCGTCGACCGAGGCGAACTGGCCGGTCAGACCGACCCGTTTGCGTACTTCCCACGGCTGGCGCACGACGTCGAAGCCGGCCACCGCCGCCCGGCCCGAGCTCGGTGGCAGGGCGGCGACGAGGACGTTGACGAGCGTGGTCTTGCCCGCGCCGTTGTGCCCGAGGAGGGCCAGTACGGTTCCCCGGCGCGCGGATACGCTCACCGAGTCCAGCGCGCGTACGGAACCGAAGACCTTGCTGACGCCGTCAGCCTCGATCATGATGTCCCCGGTCGTCCGGGCGGCGATGGGCCGAGCGAGCCCGCTCATGCGATCTCCTGCGAATGAGTATGTGGTGCTGGTGCTGGTGCTGGTGCTGGTGCCGGTCCTGGAACTGGAGCCGGAGCTGGTGCTGAGGACGGACAACGGACAACGGGCGGGGGCCCGCATGTCATCCGGTGCCGTCCAACAGGCGGAACAGGTCGTCGTCGCTTGCCGACTCCAGCGACTCCAAGTCGAGCGCGCCTGCCGCGCCTGCCGCAGGCGCCTCGATGGCGCCTCCGGCCGCCGCGGCTTTCAAGCGTGCCGACGTCTCGGGGGAGAGCGTGGCGCCGGACGCGAGCAGTGCCTCCAACTCGGCCACGATCGAAGCCGCGTCGCGCGCAGGCCCCGGAGTCGCGAGCTGCTCGCGTACGAGCCTTACGACGGCATCCGGCGTCGGGTGGTCGTACACGAGCGTGGAGGGGAGCTTCACCTCCGTGGCCGCGATGAGCCGGTTGCGCAGCTCGACCGCGTTCACCGAGTTGATGCCCATGCTCTTGAACGTCCGGCCGCCCTCGTCGCTGCGCGTCTCCCGGCCGCCGAGGGCGGCGGAGACCTCGGCGAGGACCAGGGCCAGGACCAGCGCGTCCTGTTCGGGACCGTCGAGGCCGGACAGCCGGGCGGCCAGGGCCGGCGGCTCATCCGCTCCGTCAACGGACCTGCCGTCAACGGACCCGCCGCCGGCGGCCGTCGCACCGCTCCAGCCGCCCGCACCGCCCCCGATCGCCACCGAATCCGCCGGAGCGTACGCCAGCCAGAAGTGCCGGCGCTGGAAGGGATAGGTCGGCAAGGAGACAGTGCGAGCCGCGGGCAGCACCGCGCGCCAGTCAACGGACACGCCGTGGGCGTGCATGCGGGCGGCAGCGGTGAGCAAGGACTGACGCTCGCCCGCTCCGGTGTCCAGGGCCGGCACGACGGTGGCCCCGGCGTCCGGGGTCGCGGACGCCAGGCACTCGTCGATCATCGGAGTGAGCTGCGGGGTGGGGCCCAGTTCCAGGAACCCGGTGACGCGCTCGTCCCGGAGCCGGTCGATCACGGTCTTGAAGCGCACGGGCTGCCGTATGTGCCGCACCCAGTGGCCGGGGTCGTGGGCGTCGTCATCGGTCATGGGCCGGCCGGTGAGGGTCGAGACCAGGGGAATGGCCGGCGCGGCGTAGGAGAGCGTACGGGCGACCTGTCCGTACTCGTCGAGCATGGGGTCCATGAGCGGGGAGTGAGAGGCGATGCTCACCGCGAGGTGCCGGCTCTTGTGGCCGGCGGCGTTGAGCCGGTCGGTGAGGGCGGCCAGCGGTGCACGCGCGCCCGAGAGCACGAGGGAGTGCGGCCCGTTCACGGCGGCGAGCGACACGGTGTCCCGCAACCCGGCGAGCCACGGCGTCAGTTCGTCCTCCGTGATCCGGACCGCCGTCATCGCCCCGCCCACCGGCAGGGCGCCCATCAGCCTGCCCCGGGCCTCCACCAGGGCGCACGCGTCCTCCAGGCCGAGCACGCCCGCCGCGTGGGCGGCGGCGATCTCGCCGAGCGAGTGCCCCACCAGGCGGTCCGGGACCATTCCCCAGGACTCGACGAGCCGGTACAGGGCGACCTGGACCGCGAACAGCGCCGGCTGGGCCCAGGCGGTGTCATCGAGGAGGGCCGCCTCCTCGGAGTCGGGCGCCGCCCACATCACCGAGGTGAGCGGCCGTTTCAGCATCCGGTCCATGACGTCGCACACCTCGCGCAGCGCGTCCCGGAAGACGGGGAACGCCTCGGCGGCCTCGCGCCCCATGCCGGGGCGCTGGCCGCCCTGCCCGGAGAAGACGAAGGCGAGCCCGCCCGGCGCGGAGTCCGCCAGGGTGACGCCCGCGGCCCGCTCGCCGCGGCCGAACTCCTGCGCCGCGGACAGCAGCTCCGCGCGGCCGGTGCCGCTCACCACGGCCCGGTGCCGGTGCAGGGCGCGGGTGGTGGCCAGGGAGTGGGCGACGTCCTGGGCGGACAGCCCCAGGTCGGCCGCGACCCGATCGGCCAGCCGCTGTGCCTGGGCGCGCAGGGCCGTCCGGCTGCGGGCGGACAGGACCCAGGGCGCGGCCACGTCCGAGGCCGGCGCCGCGGCCTCCACAGCCCCCGTTGCCCCTGTAGCTTCCGCTGCTTCCGTTGCCTTCGTCGTGCCCGTGGTGTTCGTAGTGTCCTCGGCCGGGGCCTCCTCCAGGATCACGTGGGCGTTGGTGCCGGTGAGCCCGAACGAGGACACGCCGGCCCGGCGGGTCCGTCCGTTCTCCCGCGGCCAGGGCCGGGCCTCGGTCAGCAGCCGCACCGAGCCGGCGGACCAGTCCACCCGCGACGACGGCGCGTCCACGTGCAGGGTCCGGGGCAGGACGCCGTGGCGCATCGCGAGCACCATTTTGATGACCCCGGCGATCCCGGCCGCGGCCTGCGTGTGCCCGATGTTCGACTTCAGCGACCCGAGCCACAGCGGCCGCCCCTCGGGGCGCGCCTTGCCGTAGGTGGCCAGCAGGGCCTGGGCCTCGATCGGGTCGCCGAGCGGGGTGCCGGTGCCGTGGCCCTCCACCGCGTCGACGTCCTGCGGCGTCAGCCGGGCGTCGGCCAAGGCCTGGTGGATGACGCGCTGCTGCGCGGGCCCGTTCGGTGCGGTGAGCCCGCTGGAGGCGCCGTCCTGGTTCACGGCGGAGCCGCGTACGAGCGCGAGGACGCGGTGCCCGTTGCGCCGGGCGTCGCTCAGCCGCTCCAGCAGGAGCAGCCCCGCACCCTCCGACCAGGCGGAGCCGTTCGCGGCGTCCGCGTAGGCCTTGGAACGGGAGTCCGGGGACAGCGCGCGCAGCCGGGAGAAGTGGGTGAAGGGCGTGGGGGACGCCATGACGGTGACGCCGCCGGCCAGCGCCAGGGTGGACTCGCCGGACTGGAGCGACCGGCAGGCCAGGTGCAGGGCGACGAGGGAGGACGAGGAGGCGGTGTCCACCGTCAGGGCGGGGCCCTCCAGCCCGTAGGTGTACGCGACGCGCCCGGAGATCGCGCTCGCGGAGGTCCCGGTGGTGAGCATGCCCTCCCACTCGCCCTGGGCGAGGGGCGCTCCGGCGGCGTAGTCGCGGTGCATGGCTCCGGTGAACACGCCGGTGCGCGAGCCCTTGAGGGCCGTCGGGTCGATGCCCGCCCGTTCGAAGGCCTCCCAGGCCGCTTCGAGGAGCAGCCGCTGCTGCGGGTCCGTGGCCGCGGCCTCCTGGTCGGACAAGCCGAAGAAGCCCGCGTCGAAGCCGCCCGCGTCGTGGAGGAAGCCGCCTTCCCGGGCGTAGGTGGTGCCGGGGCGGTCGGCGTCCTCGTCGAAGAGCCGGTCGAGGTCCCAGCCGCGGTCGGCGGGGAAGCCCGACATCGCGTCGGTCCCCTCGGCGAGCAGGTCCCACAAGGCCCGGGGGGCGTCGGCGCCGCCGGGCAGCCGGCAGGCCATGCCGATGATCGCCACGGGTTCGGCGGAGCCGGTCGCGGCCGCCGGGGGAGCGTCCCCGGCCATCGCCTCCTCCTGCCGGGCCAGCACGCGCGCGACGGCCCGCGGAGTGGGGAAGTCGAAGGTCAGAGTGGTCGGGAGCGGCAGTCCGGTCTCCTCCCGCAGCAGATTGCGCAGCCGGATCGCGAGGAGGGAATCGACGCCGAGCCGGCGGAAATCCGTATCGGGCGAGTAATCAGGGGAGTGGTGGGAGTCGGTGTCGGGGGAGAAGCCGGGGGAGGAGGGGCGCGCTGCGCCGCCGTGCCCGAGCACCCTGCCGACGCAGTCGCGTACGAGCTCCAGGGCTTCGTCGGCCGTCTGCGGCGGGGCCGCGCCGGGGCGCGCCGGGGCGGGCGCGGCCTCGGTCCCGGCCAGGAGCCGCTCCAGCGCCCGGCGGTCGAGCTTTCCGGCGGGGGTGAGGGGGAGCGCCCGTACGGTGACCAGCTCCAGGGGGATCTTGTGGTCGGCGACCCCGAGCCGGCGCAGGAACGCCGTCACTTCTGCCAGGCCGATGGCGGGGTCCGCGCGGTCGGTCACGACCAGGCACGGGTACTCGCCGAGCCGGGGGTCCGGGGCGCCGACCACGGCCAGGGGGCCCAGCCCCGTGACGTTCGCCAGGAGATCCTGGACCTCGGTGGCGCTGACCTTCCGGCCGCCCACGTTGATCAGCTCGGTCGCCCGGCCGTGCAGGACCACCCGGCCGTCCGCGCCGATGTCCGCGAGGTCGCCGGTGCGCAGCCAGCCGTCCTCGGTGAGGGCGGAGCGCGTCAGCTCCGGCTCGCGGAAGTACCCGCGGAACAGGCCCGGGCCGCGGAACTGTAGTTCGCCCCTCTCGCCCGCCGGGCACACCGCGCCGTGCTCGTCGACGACGCGCACCCCGGAGCCGTTCACCGGCCGGCCCACGCCGCCGAAGGGGTCAGCGGCCCGGGTGCAGGTGCCGGTGCCGATCTCGGACATCCCCCACACCACGGTGAGGCCGCAGCCCAGGGCGGCCTCGACCTCCGCGGCGAGCGCGGGGGGAACGGGGGCTCCCGCCGTGCGCACCTCGCGCGGCAGGAAACCGGCGGGCTCGCCCGTTGCGGCGAGCCGGGCGACGAGGTCGTGCAGCTGGGCGGGCACCGCGAAGACGACACCCGGACCGTGCCGCCGCGCCAGTTCCAGGAAGCGATCAGGGTCCCAGCCGGTGAGTAGCACCTGATCGCAGGCGGTGAGCAGCGCCGCGTGGAGGGATTGCAGGCCGAACAGGTGGGACAGCGGGCAGGCGGTGATGACCGGGCCGCGGAAGGTGTCCGCGGCCTCGGCGGTGACCGCGGCGGTGTTCGACAGGAGACCGTCGTGGCTGTGCACGCAGAGCTTCGGCCGGTCCGACGTCGTCCCCGACGAGGGGACGAGGACGAGGGGCATCTCCGGGGTGACGTCCACCGGCTGGGGCCCGGCGCCCTTCCAGTCCGTCAGCAGGTCGTCCAGCGGGATGACTTCCGGCTCCCCGGGACCTGTCCCGCCCGCCCTTGCTACCCCGCCTGTCCCGTCGGCCCCGCCCGTACCCGCCGTCAGTACGACCCGCAGCGACGGCACGTCGCGCAGCAGCGCACGGGCCGTCGCCGCGGCCTCGTCGCCGGGGCCCGCGAGGACGAGGAGGACGGGTTCCGCGCGGGTCAGCAGCGCGTGGACGTCGGCGTCCGGGGTGCCGTGGTGGACGGGCAGCAGCACCGCTCCGACGGCCGCGACGGCCAGGTGCAGGGTCTCGAACTCCCAGCAGTTCGGCAGCCGCACCGCGACCACGTCGCCGGGCGCGACGCCCGACTCCTGGAGGCCGCGGGCCATCGCGGCGACGTCCGCCCGCCACTCCTGCCATGTCCACGAGCGGTCCCCGTCGACGACGGCCACCGCATCGGGGGCGGAAGCCGCGGCGGCCTCGAACACGCCGGGGAGGGTGAGCCCTCTCAGGGCGGCGGCCGTGTCGGCGGGCGGATCGATCGCGTAGTCATCTGTGTGGAGGGTCACCATCACTCCCGGATCTCGAGCGCTTTCGTCGGTTGGGGGACGCGGCCGGCGGATCACCCCGGGGCGGGCGTCAGTCCTCGTGCACGGTGACGGCCCGGGACGGGCAGAGGCCGGCGGCCAGCCGGACCGCGGACTCCTCGCCGGCGCCGGGCTCGGCGAGGAGCAGGGTCACCAGCCCGTCGTCGTCCTGGTCGAAGACCTGCGGTGCGGTCAGTACGCACTGGCCCGCTCCCACGCAACGGCCGGTGTCGGTGGTGATGCGCATGTCGATGTCTCTCCTGCGGTGGATTCGGGTCCGCCGGACGGCCGGTGGCGCGCCCGGCGGACAGACCGGTCGCCGGCTACCAGCGGACCGGCAGCGCGTGCAGCCCGTGCACCACGCCGTCGTGCTTGAAGGACAGGCCCTCGGCGGGCACGGCCAGTTCGAGGGTGGGGATGCGCTCGAAGAGCTTGCGGTAGGCGATCTCCATCTCGACCCGGACCAGGTTCTGCCCCAGGCACTGGTGCACGCCGTAGCCGAAGGCGACGTGGTGGCGGGCGGACCGGGAGGGGTCGAAGCTGTGGGGGCACTCGAAGCTGGCCTCGTCGTGGTTGGCCGCGGCGACCAGGGGCACGATGCCCTCGCCCGCCCGGACGAGCTGCCCGGAGATCTCCACGTCCTCGACCGCCACCCGCAGGGACACCAGGTCGGCGACCGAGTGGAAGCGCAGCGTCTCCTCCACGGCCCGGTCGTCGCCGATCCACTCGGGGTTCGTCAGGAGGGTGACCACGCCCAGCGCGATGTTGTTGGCCGTGGTCTCGTGACCGGCGATGAGCAGGAGCATCAGCACGCCCGACAGCTCGTGCGGGGCGATCGTGCCGGTGGCCAGCAGCCTGCTGACCAGGTCGTCGGCGGGCCACTTCTGCTTGATGGCCACCAGCCGGTTGATGTAGCGCAGCAGGTCCTTGGCGGCGGCGCCGCGCTGCTGATCGGTCGAGGAGCGGATGGCGACCAGGGTGCGCGTCCGGGACTCGAAGAAGTCGCGGTCCGCCGGCGGTACCCCGAGCAGCGCGGAGATCACCAGGGACGGGATGGGCAGCGCGAAGTCGGCGACGAGGTCGGCGTGGTCGCCCGCGGCCAGCATCGCGTCGAGGCGCTCGTCCACCGTGCGCTCGATCGCCGGGCGCATCGCGCGGACGCGCCGGACGGTGAACTCCGGGATGAGCGCCTTGCGGAACCGGTCGTGCTCCGGGGAGTCCAGCCCCACGAACCAGCCGGGGATCTGGTCCTGCTTGGGTACGCCCAAACTCTCGCCGACGTTCGGGAAGCCCGGGTGCTCGGGGTTGGAGCTGATCCTCGGGTCGGTCAGTACGGCGCGCACGTCCTCGTGCCGGGTGACCAGCCAGACCCGGTCGCCGTTGGGCAGGCGCGAGAGGACCAGCCCCTGCTGCTCGCGGAAGCCGGCGTAGCCCGGGGGCGGGAAGGGCACGCCGGGTTTGCGCAGCGGGAAGTCGACTGCCTGCGGTTCTGCTTGTGTCATGTGCGGATGTCCTCTTTCGGGCGGTTCGGTCAGACGCCGTAGAACGCGCGGACCCGGCCGATCACGAAGTCCTGGTCGGCGGCGGTCAGCCCGGTGTGCGTGGGCAGGTACAGCCCGTCCTCGGCGAAGACGTTCGCCTTGAGCGAGGGCCAGTCCGGGTGGAAGTACATGGGCTGCCGGCTCATCGGCTTGAAGAAGAGCCGCGTCTCGATGGAGTGGCCGGCCAGGAACGCCCTGAGCTCCTCGCGGCGTTCGGCCCGGATGTCGTACATCCACAGCACGTCCCGCGGCGGCATCAGGGTGAGCCCGGGGACGTCGGCGAGACCTTCGTCGTAGCGCTTCTCGATCGTCCGGCGCGTCTGAAGGATCTCGTCCAGCCGCTCGACCTGGCCGAGGGCGACGGCGGCCTGCATGGCCGTCATCCTGAAGTTGTAGGCGACCTTCTTGTGCAGGAAGCTGTGGTCCTTGGTGAAGGCCATGGCGCGCAGGTGCTCCAGCTGCCCGGCCAGCCTGGGGTCGTCGGTGAGGCAGATACCGCCCTCGCCCGAGGTGATGATCTTGTTGGCGAAGAGCGAGTAACAGGCGATGTCGCCGACCGGGCGGATGCCGTGGGCCTCGGCGGAGTCCTCGACGACGCGCAGGTTGTGCTGGAACGCGATGTCCATGATCGCGTCCATGTCGCAGCGCCGGCCGTAGACGTGGACGGGCATGATGGCCTTCGTCCGTGCGGTGATCTTCTCCTCGATGTGGGTGACGTCGATGTTGAGGTCGTCCGCGCAGTCGACGAAGACGGGCGTCGCGCCCGTGTAGGTGACCGCCCACGCGGAGGCGACCATGGTGAACTCGGGGACGATCACCTCGTCGCCCGGGCCGATGCCCAGGGCCCGCAGGGCCAGTGTGAGGGCGGCGGTCCCGGAGGAGCAGGCGACACCGTGCGCGATCGCGTTGTAGTCCGCGAAGGCGCGCTCGAAGCGCTGGATCATCGGCCCCTGGGACGATATCCAGCCGTCGCTGACGGTGGCGGTGACGTATGCGAGCTCTCGGCCGTCCAGGGCGGGCCTGGACACGGGGTACTTGAACGACATCGTCGGTCTCTTCCTTCTCGGATGGTCCGGGTGCTCGGGTGCTCGGGCGTCCTCAGGCCAGGGCCGGGAGCCCGAGGATCAGCGAGGCGGCGGTCTCCCGCCCGCCCGCCGCGCGTTGCAGGGCCCCGAGCCGCTCCGCCTTCTCGGCGAAGGAGGGGGTGCCCAGTACTCGGGTGAGCTTGTCGACGACATCGCCGACGGACAGGGCCTGCGGCCGGTCCAGGGTCAGGCTGATGCCGAAGTCCCGGCCGCGGACCGCCTGGTCGAAGCAGTCCACCCACAGCGGCCGGACCACGAGCGGCTTGCCGAAGTACACGCCCTCGTTGAAGCCGTTGCCGCCGCCGTGCGTGAAGAACACCTTCACGTTCGGGTGGGCGAGGACGTCGTGCTGCGAAGGGACCCAGCTCTCGATGCGGAGGTTGGCCGGCAGCGACTCCTCCGGCGGCAGCAGGTGCTGCTGCTCCTTGGCCAGCTTCCACAGCACCTGGTGCCCCCGGCCTTCGAGCCGGCGCGCGACCTCCACGACGGAGGCGACTTCCGCCCGGGTCAGCCGGGTGATGGTCCCGAGCCCCATGTAGACGACGGACGACTGGGCGTCCAGCCAGCCCGAGAGGTCCTTGTCGTCCGGGGCCTCCGGCAGCGGCGGGACCATCGCGCCGACCAGCCGCATCTTGCCGGGGATGGTGAAGGGGTAGTCCAGCTCCGCGATCGAGTTGCACAGGACCATCTCGGCCTTGTCGACCCGCGCCATCAGGCCGACCGACGGGAGGCCGAGCGCCTTGCGCCGCCGCTGGTCCTGCATGACGACCTTGCTCATCTCGGGCGTGCAGAAGATCGCCATGGTTCGGATCTTGAACAGTTCGTTGCTGATGCGCTGGGCGAGGCTCATCCCGGCCGGCAGCCCGGTGTGGGGCACCGGGAAGCCCTTCGGGGTGTACCCCTTCCCAAAGGGGGTGAAGGCCGTCAGCACGTTGCTCGGCAGGAACGGCACGCTCAGCACGTACGGGATCCCCCGGGCCACGGCCAGGTCGATCGCGAACCCGCTGATGCAGTCGATGACCATCAGCGCCGGCCGCACCTTGTCGACGACGGCTTCGAGCCGGCGGTACTTCACGTGTTGCAGAGCGGGCTTGTAGGACTGCTTGATGACCGCGCGGTGCGCCCTGAAGCGCGAGGTCTGGGTGACCTCGCGGTAGACGTCGTCGTCCCATGTCACCGCGGACAGCTCGGAGATGACCTCGCCCAGGGAGGCGAACTCCACCGGTGAACGCTCCGCGATCCGCTGCACGTCGTCGCGCCGCGGCTCGTCGGTGGCGAACCAGAGGTCCTCCACTCCCTGGCGCGAGAGCTCACCCGCCAGGACGAGCAGCGGGTTGAGCAGGCCGCTCTCCGGAAGGCTGACGAAGAGGATCGGCCGTCGGGCGGAGTCCATGGGTTCCCTTTCGGCGGTGGCGGGTGCGCGTCGAGCACGCCCCCACGCGGGTCGGCTGGCCGTGCCCACCTTTGATCTCACGCCGGGCGCAGGGAAATCCGTAGTCTCTTCCGCGGTCTCTTCCGCCCGCGGCCCGGGGCCTCGCCGGACCTCGCCCTCAGTGGCGCGCACGGCAGGTGCCGTGCCCCTTCCGGCGCAGGTCGCGCCGAGATCGGCAGGGTTCCGTAGAAATTCTCGACGTTTTTTCGGGAGCATGGAACCAAAGGCGTCGCGCACCCGTCCGGTGCGCTCGTCCGCGCTTTCCCGAGGTGAATTGGGCGCGACGATCGAGCGTTCTCCATTCGGCATACGGCCGTGGAAGCAGAGTTGTCCGACACCCACTGCTTCGGAACTCCAACTTCCGTTCTACTGGCGGGTAGTGATCGCGTGGGGCCGGAGAGTGAAGAACTGCCTCGGGCGTGGCGCAAAGACGCGAGTATTGGCGTGATTTCGGCCGTACGGAGCGACCGAAGCCGTAGTTGCGTACCGAACCATTTCTCGATGGAAGCCGCAGGTTTAAGTAACACCGTATGGCGGTCGTTGCCCACCGGTCGGTAGGTAACTAGCCTTCCAATTCATCCCATCTGCACGCAGTTTCATGAAGGGGATCTTCCTTTGCTGAATTCAGTCCCCACGCTCATTGATTCCGCCGCGTTAGAGACGGACGGCGACTCGATGGGCCGGCCCGGCGGCGCGGACGCGCACCAGCAGCCGGACCAGCAACCGGACCAGCACGGCATGTGCGTGGCCGGGCTCGACGCGGCCCTGACCATCCAGCAGGCGAACCAGGAGTTCTTCCGGCAGTTCAACGGCTCGTCCGAGGAACTGTGCGGCCGCAGCATCCGCGACGTGGTGCACCCGAGCGTCCAGCAGCCGCTGTTACGCCGCTTCTCCCACCTGCTCGAAGGCAAGCACCAGCGCTTCGTCACCCCCGTCATCGCCGTCCGCCCCGGCGAAGAGTCCGCCTTCACCGTCCCCCTCACCGCGATCGCGGTGCGCGGCGGACTGCCCGGCACGAACGCGATCCTGGTCATGATGCCCACGACCGCGGGCACCGAGGAGACACGGGTGGTGACCAACCGCAAAAAGGTCCTCTCGGCCATGGACGCCCGCATCCTCGAAGGCATCGCCGCCGGTATATCCACCGTCCCCCTGTCCTCCCGCCTCTTCCTGAGCCCGCACGGCGTCGAGTACCACGTGACCTGCCTGCTGCGGAAGCTCAAGGTGCGCAACCGCACCGCGCTCGTCTCCCGCGCCTACTCCATGGGCGTGCTCAAGATAGGAACTTGGCCGCCCGAAGTCGTCGACGACTTCGTGAAGTGAGCGGGGTACGAGGACCGGTGCGAGGGCCCCCGTCCTGGCCAGTCCTGTCCCGTCCTGTCCCGTCCTTGTCCTGTCCTGACGGTGGTCACGGGGGCGTCATGAGGGATCTCGTCCTGCCGCAAGTGCGGAGGCTCGCGGCAGGATGAGGCCCATGACTACCGACGTTTCGCCTTTGCGGCAGCCCGACGCAGCCGAGCGTGAGCAAGAAGAGCGGCATGAGCAAGAGCGGCATGGGCAAGAGCCGCATGAGCAAGAGGGGCACGGGCAAGAGCAGCACGAGCGCCGGCACGTGAGACGCTTCTGGCAGGAGCTCGGGCTGCCCGGACTGATCGACGTCCACACCCACTTCATGCCCGACCGGGTCATGCGCAAGGTGTGGGCCTACTTCGACGCCGCCGGTCCGCTCACCGGCCGCCCGTGGCCCATCAGGTACCGCACCGGCGAGGACCAACGCGTCGCCGGGCTGCGCGCGTTCGGCGTGCGCCGCTTCACGGCTATGCTCTACCCGCACAAGCCCGGCATGGCAGCCTGGCTCAACTCCTGGGCCGCGGACTTCGCCGCCCGCCACCCCGACTGCCTGCACACCGCCACCTTCTTCCCCGAGCCCGGCGCGGCCCGCTACGTGCGCCGCGCCGTCGAGCAGGGCGCCCGCGTCTTCAAAGCGCATCTCCAGGTCGGCGGTTACGACCCCAACGACCCGCTCCTCGACCCCGTCTGGGACCACCTCGCGAGCCGGGGCATACCCGTCGTCGTCCACTGCGGTTCGGGACCCGCCCCCGGCGCCCACACCGGACCCGGCCCCACAGCCCGCCTGCTGCGGCGCCACCCCGGAACACGCCTGATCATCGCGCACATGGGACTCCCCGAGTACAGCGACTTCCTCGACCTGGCCGACCGCCACCCCGGCGTGCACCTGGACACGACCATGGCCTTCACCGACTTCACCGAGGCCGTCGCCCCGTTCCCGCGCCGGGAGACCGCGCGCCTGCGGGAGCTCGGTGACCGCATCCTCCTGGGCACCGACTTCCCCAACATCCCCTACACCTACCACCATGCCCTGGAGTCCCTGGCCCGGCTGCGGCTGGGCGACGACTGGCTGCGCGCCGCCTGCCACGACAACGCCGCCCGCCTCTTCGAGGTGTGACTCCCGGCGCGGCCCCGCCGCCGTTTCCGGCCCCCTTCCGTACCCCCGTCCCTTCCCTTCCGTACGTCCATCCCTACCGGGAACCGCCGGCCGCCGTCACTCCGGATCGTTCCGGATGCCGCGCCCCGAGGCCACGCGGCTACCTTGCGGGCCGTCCGGTCACACCGCCTCGTGCGGTCGGGAAGGCACGGAACGGAAGGAACGGAACAGACCACATGCGCAGCATGCGAACGCTCCTGCTCGGCGGGTCCCTCGTCGTCACCTCACTCGTCGCCACGGTCCCCATGGCCTCCCCGGCCTCCGCGGCTCCCGCGGGTGCCGAGGACGTCGTCCAGTCCTTCAGGAACCAGGCGACGGGCAAGTGCATGGACGACACGAACAACGGCTTCCGTACGTGGAGCTGCAACGGCAGCACCCCGCAGAAGTGGTCCGTGCACGTCTGGGAAGACGGGACCCGCCAGCTGAGGAGCGCCAACACCGGCCGCTGCGTCGAGGACACCGACAACGGCTTCCGGACGGTGGGGAGTTGCAGCTCCGCGCCCGAGCAGAGCTGGTGGGTCAAGGTCTGGGGCGACGGCACCGTCCGCTTCCAGAACCAGGCCACCCTGCGCTGCATCGACGACAGCAATCAGGGCTTCCGTACGTGGGCGTGCAACGACAGCCCGTACCAGAGCTGGTCGTGACGCCGGCCGCGGCCGCTCACGCCTTCGCTCACCTCTTCTTCTCCTCACTGTGAGGCGAATCCCGACACACCCGATGCATCCGACGCACCCGATGCGCCCGACACACCCGACGCAAAGGAGCAAGCACGTGCATGGCAGATCCGTATGGCGCGCGAGATCCGGAACGGCAATCCTCCTGCTCGTGACGGCCCTCTCCGCCGTCCTGGCCCGCCCGGCGGCAGCGCAGGGCACCGGAGGCGAGCCCGTGCCCGGCCCCCTCGGGCACCCCATGACGGCCGAGGCCTTCTGCGGCGTCCCCGGCGAGCGCGACATCGCCGTGACCCGCAAGGTCTACGAGGTGGGCCAGCGCCGGAACGTCTCCGCGAAGGTCATGCTCGCAGGCTTCGAAACGGGCTGGGTCGAGTCCCACATGAACAATCTCGCTTGCGGGGACCGCGACTCGCTCGGCGTCTTCCAGCAGCGTCCCTCGCAGGGCTGGGGCAGCCCCGAGCAGGTCATGGACGTCGGCTACGCGGCCAACAAGTTCTTCGAGGTCGCACAGCAGATGGAGCCCCGCTTGGAGGGCAGCACCGCCGGGCAGCTGGCCCAGGCCGTCCAGCGCTCCGCCTACCCGGACCGCTACGACCAGGTCGAGGGCCACGCGATCGCCATGCGCGATGAGGCGTTCCAGCCGTACGGGACGATCGGCGCCAAGTACGACGGCACGGGCGGCCCCGGCGGTCCCCTCGGGCGGCCGCTGCGCGCCGAGGAGGACGCCATGCTGGGCGGGCGCTTCCAGCTGTTCCAGAACGGGATCGTCATCTGGCACCCCGACGCGGCCTACGCGATCTACGGCGACATCCTGAGCAAGTTCTGGGCCACGGACTCCGAGCGCCGCTGGGGCTTCCCGACGATGGACGAGGCGGACGCCGGGCGGGCGCCCGACGGGACGCGCGGCCGCTACCAGTTCTTCGAGCAGGGCCTGTTCCTGTGGTCGCCGCAGACGGGCGCGCACCCCGTGCACGGCGAGATCTACAAGGCCTTCCACGCGGCCGGTCACGAGGCGGCGCTGGGCTACCCCGTGACCGATGAGGTGGACGAGGCCGGCGGCAAGGCCCAGAAGTTCCAGAAGGTCACCATCCACTGGAACCCCTCCAGGGGCACCTGGACCACCGACAACTGACACGAACACCTACCGCATATCCAACGTCCGGGCCAGGAGGTCCTGTTGAACGAGCACCGTCCCACCCGCAGAGGTCTCCTGAAGGCCGCTGGAGGCCTCTCCGCGGCCATGGCCCTGGGCGGCGGAGGCGTCCTCGCGGCCGCGTCGACGGCCAGCGCGGCCGGCGACGGCCGCGGACTGCGCATCGTCGAAGCGGGCGAGTCCGACCCCCGCATGTGGTACTACCGGTTCGAAACCCCCGCGATCGGCTGGAAGCCCGCCGTCAACGTCCTGCTTCCCGACGACTACCACACCAGTGGCCGCAGGTACCCCGTCCTGTACCTGCTGCACGGCGGCGGGGGCGACTTCATCGAGTTCGACCGCCAGGTGAACGGGGGCATCCGCGCGTGGACCGCCGGCAAGCCCCTCATCGTCGTCATGCCCGACGGCGGAAAGGCCGGCTGGTACTCCAACCCGGTCAGTTCCTTCGTCGGCCCCCGTAACTGGGAGCAATTCCACATCGAGCAGCTGATCCCCTGGATCGACGACAACTTCCGGACGTACGGCGAGTACGACGGCCGCGCCGTCTCCGGCTTCTCGATGGGCGGCTTCGGCGCCCTGAAGTACGCGGCCAAGTACTGGGGCCACTTCGCCTCCGTGAGCGCCCACTCCGGCCCCGCCAGCCTGCGCGGCGTCGCCGACGGCATCGCCGGCGGAGTCGTCCACTGGGCCAACGCCTCCTCCGCGGTGGCCGAACTCGGCGGCGGCATGGTCTACGGCATGCCCTGGGACCAGAACCGCGTCAGCATGGACAACCCGTGCGAGCGCGTCGAGAGCTACCGCAACAAGCGCATCTTCATGGTCGCCGGCACCAGCCCCGCGCCGACCTTCTGGGACAAGTTCAACGAGACCGGTGTGCTCCAGACCCAGCGCGAGTGGCGCGGCTACCTCGACCGGGCCGGCATCCCATACGAGTGGTACGAGGAGCCCGGCGGCCACTTCGTACGGGAACACCTCTTCCGACGGGACCTCGACGGCATCATCGACCGCCTCCGCAAGGCGTAACCACGACGCGGCCCGCCCGCCCCGGCGGACCACACCCGCAGACAGCACGCCCAGGGCCTCCCGGCCACCACGATCCGCCCACCGCGGACGAGCCCGGGAGGCCCTGGGCGTTGCGGGAGAGGGAGGCCGCGGCGGCGCCCTCGATGTCCGAACCACGGGGGCATCGGGTCTTCGGGCCCGGCGTCATTGGGCGATGACGGCGACGCCGGTGCGTCCGCCGTCCACGTCGAGGACGGTGCCGTGTACGAAGTCCGCCTCGTCGGAGGCGAGGTAGACCGCTGCGCGGGCGATCGCGTCGGGGCGCCCGAAGCTGCCGGCCGGGGTGCCCTTCATCATGATGTCGCCGGGCTGGTCCCCGGTCTCGGCCGGGTCGGGGGTGCGGACCACGCCGGGGGAGATGGCGTTGACGCGGATGCCGCGAGGGCTGTACTCGGCCGACCACGCGCGGGTGAGGGTTTCCATCGCGCCCTTGGACGAGCTGTAGACGGCGCCGACCGGAACGCCGAGCCGAGCGATCCAGGAGCCCAGGTTGATCACCGCGCCGCCGCCGGCCTCGATCATGGTGGGTGCCACCGCGGCGGTGAGGAAGAACGGGGCCTTGACGTTGACCGCGTAGATCCGGTCGAAGGTCTCTTCGTCGGTGTCGGGGGTGGAGGGGCTCGGGTAGATGCCGGCGTTGTTGACCAGGATGTCGATGCGGCCGCCCAGGGCGCGGGTGGCCTCGTCGGCGAGGGCGCGGGAGGCGGCCGCGTTGCCGTCGAGGTCCGCGCGCAGGAAGTCGGCCTTGCCGCCCGCGGCACGGATCGTGGAGACGACCTCCTCACCGCGCTCCCGGTTGCGTCCGGAGACGGCGACGTGTGCGCCCTCGGCGGCGAAGGCGACGGCGATCGCGCGGCCGATGTTGCTGGTGGCGCCGGTCACCAGGGCGGTCTTGTTGTGCAGGCGATTGCTCATGATGCGACCTGTTCCCATCTCCGCAGGGGCTTGTGAGGCCGATGGTGGCTCGCGAAAAATGGACCTGCAAGTCCAGTCTGAGGAGTACGCTGGACCGACCGGCTCAGGAGGAGGGAACGTCATGCGCGGACCGCTGACGGCCAAAGGTCAGGCGACACGTGGCCGGATCATCCACGGCGCTGCCGAGGTGCTGCGGGAAAAGGGCGTAGCGGCGGCGACGCTGGACGACATCCTGGCCCGCACGCGCACCAGCAAGAGCCAGCTGTTCCACTACTTCCCCAGCGGCAAGGACGAACTGCTCCTCGCCGTCGCGCAGTTCGAGGCCGACCAGGTGCTCGACGACCAGCAGCCCTACCTCGGATGCCTGGACTCCTGGGATGCCTGGTACCGATGGCGCGACACGCTCATCGAGCGCTACGAGGAGCAGGGCGACCAGTGCCCGCTCGGATCACTGTTCCTCCAGATCGGCCGGAACACCCCGGGCGCGCGCGCGATCGTCACCGAACTGCTTCGCCAGTGGCAGGAGCACTTGGCGACGGGGATCAGGGCGATGCAGGACGCCGGACACGTGCCCGCCTCACTCGACGTCGACCGGACGGCAGCGGCACTGCTGGCGGGAATCCAGGGCGGCGTATCGATCCTGCTCTCGACGGGCCACTCCGCCCACCTCCACGCAGTGCTCGACGAAGGAATCACATCACTCCGCAACGCCGGCAGCGCGCCCGGTCTCTCAGCGCCGGCGGGGATACCGACGCGCTGAGTCACATCGGCGGAGGCGACCGGCGGTGGCGAGAGGCGGAGCCGGTGAGCCCCGGTCGCACGCCACCCGCCTTGCCCGCGGTGGCGTGCGGCCGGGGCGTGGACATACTGGTGGCATGGCCGAGCATGTGCACCGGGCGGGCCGAGCTGAAGTGGCGGCCTCGCCACCGCAGCGTCCCGTCATGCTCAGCCGCCCGAGCGACATGTACGAGCAGCAGGCCCGGGCCGCCGCTTCGCCGGCCGCAGGCGGCCGCCCGTCACTGTCGCGTATCGGCCCGACCGCTGCCGGGCCGCCCGGGTTCACCCGGTCCTCGGGCAACGCCGCCCGGACGGGGATCGCGCGGGTACTCGTGGAACCCGGTCAGGCGCTGGAGCCGGCTACGCGGAAGGCGATGGAATCGCACCACGGCCACGATTTCAGCCGGGTACGGGTACACACCGACGCGCGTGCGGATGCCTCCGCGCGGCTGATCGACGCGGCGGCGTACACGGCCGGGCGGCACGTCGTCTTCGCTGCTGGCCACTATCGGCCGGCCACGCCCCGGGGACGGGCGCTGATCGCCCACGAGCTGGCCCACGTCATCCAGCAGGAGCTGTCCGTACGCCCGGACGGACCGCTTTATGTGCAGCGCTCCGGACGGTTCGGTTTCCTCGGTGACCTCTTCACCCAGGGCCCCTTGGAGGCCTTCTCCCGCATGTTCGGTGAGGGGGAGTTCAAGCCCGAGGAACTGCAAAGCTACCTCGGCAAGCTGCGCCGCACCGGCAAGCCGGAAGGCGACTACGACAGCGACAACAAGGCACGTGCGGTCGTCGCCCTGTGGGCAGCCGGTTCCCCTTCCGTCGCCCTCGACCCGCAGCTGAAGAGACTCCTCGTGCGCGACTTGTACGACGGCGTGGTGAGCCAGGGCGATGCCCAGGCGATCCTCACCATCCTGGAGGGCAGCCTCGGCCCCGACCTCGCCGTTGTTCTCTCCGCCTCCGGCGTACTCCCCAAGGCCCTCCACAACTCCTTCGGCCGCCGGGAGCAGGCGCGCCTCCAGCATCTCCTTGACGAGCGTGTCAAAGGGGGTTTCGCCGAGGCGATGAAGGGCCGGGTGGTCCCCGCCGACGGAGCGCGCGCGGCCTCTCATCTCAACGACGAGACGTTCCGCAAGGAATGGGAGAAGGCCTTGCAGGAGGGGGTCGCCCGGCTGGTGCAGGCCAAGAAGGAAGCCCGCGGATGCGCCTTCCCACGGCCGGGCGAGCTGAGGTTCGACACTGAGCACTTCATGTCGGCACAGACGAGCGAAGACCAGTACATGAGTCGCGAGCGGATCGTCCCCAAGTCCGCGTCCCCCTACGCCGCCGTGGATCTGCTCTTCGAGAACCTGGACAAGTGGACGTGCGAGTGCCTGTTCTTCACTCAGCTCGCCCAGCTCTACGCGTGGAAGAAAATGCTGCCGGAGGCGGCGTTCAACCAGAGATTCGCCGCATTCGCCCTCGGAGGGGGCCGCGGCACGCCCGTGAAGGGCCTGGAGTCCGACGGACGCGGGATCAGTGACCCCGGCAGCCTCAAGCAGGCACCGGTCGGCTCGGTCGTGGTGTGGTTCAACAGGAGCGAGTACGCAAAGGGCACCGCATTCGAGTACGAGCATGCGATCAAGACGTCGTACGGGACCAAAGACGAACCGGAGAAATACGCCGCACATCCCTTCGAGGCCGAGTCACCGGGCGGTGAGACCAGGTGGCAGCTGACTGCCGACGAGATCAAGCGGCGCCTGGCCGAGGGGAACGCCGACTTCCCCCTCCACTTCCGGCTGACGACCGGCGAGGTCGATGAGCTGGCGCGCGAGGGAGTGGCTCCTTCGGTCATCACCGGCCTCCGGACGATCGTAGGGGTCGACCGGGTGACGTGGGTGGAGTACCGCAAGCTGCCGCCGGTACGGCAGCTTGCCGAGCTGACGAACCCTGAAGCGCTGCATCAGCTCGGCAAGGTCCGCACGCGCGCCCGGAAGCAGCCGGACGCGGGCGCGGCTGAGCAGTACATCGAGCGTGAGATCGAGCTCTATAGAATCGAGGTCCCGCGCTAGGCCCGATGCCGTTGCATTACGGGCCCGCGGGTCGGGGGCGGCAAGCCGGTCAGCTCTTCAGCACATAGAAGTGTATTGGCGAGTTCGGCTTGAAGCCGATGCGGGGGTATACGGGCGCCCCCGCCGCGGTCGCGTGCAGGGTGGCGCGGGTCTGGCCGGTGGCCCGGGCTCCCTCGTACAGGGCCTTTCGCGTCACCGCCTCTCCGTAGCCCTTGCGCTCCCATTCCGGAGCCGTGGCGACGAGCACGACGAAGAGACGCCCTTCCGCTTCCACCGTTGCGGCGCAGGTCACGGGGACCCCGTCCCGCACGCCCAGATAGGCATGCACCTGGTTCTTCCACAGCGCGGACCCGAGGAGCCCGTCGCGGCCGTCCTCGAGCGGGAACCCGTACGCGCGCGAGTTCAGATCCGCGTACGCCTGTAGCTGTTCGTCCGTGGTCACGCGTACGAACGTCAGGTCGGGGTGGGACGGCTCGGGGATGGGGAACAGGTCTCCGGCCATGCCGGTGCCGGGGAAGGCGTACTCGAGGCCCGCCTTCTCGGCCGCCGTCCGCACCCCTGCGCGTGCCCCGTCACCGAGGAGGCCCTCGAAGAGCCACAGGAACCCGGGGTGCCGCTTCGAGCGCATGATGTCCGCTGCCTGGTTGAGGCGTTGCTCGACGAGCGCCGCGTCCGCGCCGATGTCGGTCAGCGTGATGCAGTTCCAGAAGGCGAACCGGCAGTCGGCCCACCGGACGGCGATGCCGGGAAGGTCCCGCACATCGGCATCGGCGTCGCGGTCGATCGCCATGGCACGCCAGACCACGGCGAGCTGCTCCATTGATTCGATCGACTCCGTACGATCCGTCATCAGGGCTCCCCGAGCGGTGAATGACACAACGACCGTCCAGTAATACTCCACTTCGGAAACTGACGTCGGCTTCACCTCGTCCCCGGGCCGAACCGCTGCCGGTACGCGGAAGGCGTGAGCCCTCGCTCGCGGCGCATCAGGGCGCGCAGGTTGGCGGCGGTGCCCAGCCCGCTGCGCCGTGCGACGGTCTCCACCTGCGTAGCACCCCGTTCGATGAGCCGGCAGGCCAGGGCGAGGCGCTCCTGGGTGAGCCAGGCCAGGGGAGTGGTGCCGAGCTGGGCCCGGAAACGGCGGTGCAGCGTCGCCGGGCTGACCGCGGCGCGCGCCGCCAGGTCGGACACCGTCAGGGGCATCTCCAGGTGCTCCTGGGCCCAGGCCAGGACGGGTGCGAGGGACTCGTCGGGGAGGTCGGGGACGGGACGCTCGATGAACTGCTGCTGCCCGCCGTCCCGGTGGGCGGCGAAGACCAGCCGCCGGCTGACCGCGTTGGCGATGCCGGCGCCGTGGTCGCGGCGCACGATGTGCAGCCCGAGGTCGAGCGCGGCCGCGCTGCCCGCGGCGGTGAGGATGTCTCCGTCGTCGACGAAGAGCACGTTCTCCTCCAGGCGGACGGCGGGGAAGCGGGCCCGGAAAGAGCCGGCCCACTGCCAGTGCGCCGTGGCCCGGCGCCCGTCGAGCACCCCGGCCTCGGCGAGGGTGAAGGCGCCGCTGCACAGGCCGACCAGTCGCGCACCACGCGCGTGCGCCCGCCGGACGGCGTCGAGGACGGCCGGGCGGCGGGGCACGTCGACGTCGGGCCGGTTGGGAACGATCAAGGTGTCCGCCGCGTCCGCCGCCTCCAGACCGGCGACTCCCGTGAGCGTGAAGAACCCGTCCCGCATCAAGGTGCTCGGCTCGGGAGAGCAGAGGCGGAAGTCGTACAGCGCGCGGCCGATCTCGGGCCTGTGCAGGCCGAATACCTCCGTCGTGCAGCCGAGCTCGAAGGGGTTGGAGTTCTCGTCCACGATCACGACGACCCGGTGCGGCCCCTCCGCTGCCATCGGCGGTGCTACGGAACGCTGGTGCGAGGAATCTTGCGGCATATGCGATTCCTAGCACTCACGCGAGGCGGGCTCAAACGGTGACGATGACCGCATGAGCAATGAACCCATCGCCCTCGGCAAGGCCCTCGCTTCCTTCGACGCCTTCTGGAGCCCTCGCATCGTCACCCGTGTCAATGATTACGACGTCCGCGTCGCCAAAGTCCGCGGCGAGCACCTCTGGCACGTACACGACGAAACCGACGAGTTCTTCCTGGTCCTGGAAGGCGAGCTGAGCATCTCCTTGCGGGAACCGGCCGGTGAGCGAACGGTCCACTTGCCGCAGGGCACCGTCTTCACCGTCCCGCGGGGTACGGAGCACAAGCCGTCCTCCGCCACCGGCGCCGCGATCCTCATGTTCGAGCCCACCGGCACGCCGACGGTCGGCGACCGCCACGACGAGATCCCCGACCACGTCGACGCGACCACCGGGCACGCCCTCGACTGCTGACAGCCCGTCCGGACTGGCCCGGCTGATCCTGCTGACGCTGGTCCGGTCCAGGCGCGCCGCGTCCAGGGCGTTCGGGGGCGTCCGAGGGGTAGTGCAGAGGGCGTCTTACGGGTCGGGGCGAAACCCTGAGCCAAGGCACACGTTGTGCCGGGCATGACCACATCGAAGTACAAGCACAGCGTGCGACGCGCTGCCGTCCCCGCGTCCGTCCTGGCCGCCGCCTTGTCCGCCGTCGCCCTGCTCGCCTCCGTACCGCCCGTGCACGCGGCCGTGCCCGGCCTCCGGGCCGCGGCAGTGGACCGGGCGGCCCCCGGGGCCGTGCGGCAGGCGTACTACCCGAACGTGGACCGGATCGTCTGCGAGGTGAACAAGGAACGTGCGAACCGGGGCCTGGCCGCGCTGCTGATCTCGGACCCCGTCTCCGACGCGGCACGCCGCCACGCCCACGACATGGCCCGGATGGGGCGGCTCACCCCGACGGGCAGCGACGGACGTGACCTGCGAGCCCGGCTGAACGACGCGAACGTGTTCTCGTCCCACATCCTCGAGTACCTGTTCTTCGGCTACAACCACGACGGCTACTTCGCGGACATGGCCACCGATCCCGACCCGAAGAACGACATCTACAAAGGGCTGATGAACCGCGACACGGTGGCGGTCGGCGTGGGCTACGAGAACCGGTACTGGGACGTGGTTCTCGTCGGCAAGCACCGGAGGCTCGTCACCCGCCCGCCGGCGTGCGGGGCCGGCTCCTGACGCACGCCGTCCGGAGCCCCCGGAGCCGAGCCGAAGGAACGCGCCGAGAGTGCCGAGTCGACGTGTCGACTCGGCACTCTTCCGGTGCGGGCGGGCCCGCCCTTTGACGGTACGACCGACCTAGCGGGGATTGAAGATGACGCTGGCGAAGCGCGCGCGATTCGGCGCGGCCTGTCCCGAAGCCAGGCGCGTGGGAGTCCCCTTGCACTTCTTCCGGGGGTAGACGACGACCGGCTGCCTCGTCGCGTTGTGCGCGCCGCGAGCTTCCTGCCCGAGGTCGTAGCACTTGTTGTCCGGCGGATTCTGGATCGAGTACGTCCTGCCGTTGGGCCCCACCCAGGCGAACGTCCCGTTCGAGGCGACAGCGGAGCCCGTGCCGGCCGCGGCGAGGGTGAACCCGGCGAGTACGACGACGAGTGGACGGAGAATGCGCATCATGGTGCCCTTCGTGAGCAGCGGAAAACACGGCAGAAAGCGCTTATACCGGACCCAACGGTTCACCCGAACCGAAGGAAACGGTCGGATCCCGAACGGATCCCGTGTCGACCGGCCGCGGACGACCAGCGCTGCGCACTGCGCACGATCTGCGGGTGAGGGGAGCGGAGCGCACATGGGCGACACCCACAACGGAACCTGGACCTTGACACCGACCACTCCATGACCAGGAGAAAGGGGCCACCCGAGCCTGTGACCGGACCACCTTCACGCCGAACCGCTTGCCGTCATTCAGGCCTGCTGCGGATGAGTGAGCTCGGGTGCACTTCGCGCTCGATGCGCGGCATGATCTCCGGGATGTAGATCTTCTGGGTGGCGTCACCGGCGTCGTGAGCCTCCCAGTGGGCGCGGCTGGCCCATCGCTCGACCAGGACGAAGCGACCGGGTTCCTCGTGCGACTGAGTAAACGTCATTCGTCGCGGTTGCTGACCTGTTGTTCCACGAAGGATGCGGGCCGCCGTCGGCAGCCGCCGCGTCAGGAGTCCGTTTGGGCATCCTCGATGTCCGAGATGAGCTTGGTGCTCAGGTCGCTCTGCACCGCCAGCCGGGTGTGTCCGGCGTCCGGGCCGGTGCCCCAGGTGAGTGTGACGGTGGTGAACAGGTGCCCGGCGCCGGAATCGTGATAGCGGACTGCCCAGCCGGTGGGCACGTCCTGGGCGCGGAGGACGCCGTCGGCGTGGTTGGCCTCCTCCCAGGCGGCCAGCCGCCGGCGGAAGTCCTCGGTGAGGTAGTGGGCGCGAAGCTCCTGGCCCAGGTCATCGGTTCCGTCGTAGACGGCGTCGATGTAGGCGCCGTAGAAGTCGGCCACGCGGTCAACTGCGGAGTCCGGGCTCCCGCTGCGGACCGCGTCATTTGTCTGATCGTCCGGCATGAATCCCCCCTGAGGCAACGCTGTTCACTCCACGCCTTTGGTGGAAATCTGCCCCTGTGCTGTTGGAATCAGTCCTTCAGATGATATATGACTGAATGTGATGGTATGGCCTTTGGTTCCGGGGTGGCTGGGGAGTGTCGGGCGCAGCGCTACCAGTTCATGTGCGGCACCGAAAGCCTCTGCATCGAGGCCGAAGCGACCCTCGCTGCGACGCGTGCCGGCTGGTCGAGCTCCTCGTCGCAGGACAGCGCCGACCGCGCTGCCCCTGGAACCCGTTCCTTCGTACACTTGCCACTTTGGAAAGTGCTTGCCATTCTGGAAGGAGATGATGGGTGGGGTCGAGGGGTTGAGGGGGAGTCATGCGCAGATTCGCCGATGCCGAGGTGGCGTTGAGGCGGGCGGCTGACGTAGAGAAGGCCGCGCGGGAGCGGAGCGGCTGGCATGCGCGCTACTTGTGGGCGTTCGCCGCCGGGCAGTTGGTCCTCGTCCCGGTTGCCGTGCTGTGGCACGGCTTCGCCTCGGCCGTGGCCTTCGGGCTCGGCAATACGTTCTTCGTGACGGGACTGAGTTTGTACGCCGCACGGCAGCGCGTGGTGCGTCGCGGCTTCGGCGTCAAGCACGGGTTGGTGGTGGGGACTTGGGCTGTCGTCTTTGTGCTGTCGGTTACGCTCGGGAGCTCGGCATTCGGGAGCAGCCCCGCGTTCGCGGTAGTGGCCGCGCTGATGTGCGCGTTGCCGCTCGCGACGGGTGCCTGGCTTGAAATGCGGCGGTCGTCGTGACGGCCGAGAAGACCACCCCCGCCGTACCACGGGGCAGCCATCCTCGGCATGACCTCGCGCCTCTGCTCAACGCACCCGTGCGCCTGTCGGTCGTGGCCGCATTGGCCCCGGCGCAGAAGGCTGAATTCGGCTTTGTGCGTGACCTGGTGGAGGTCACCGACTCGGTTCTCTCCAAGCAGGTGTCGGCACTGGAAGAGGCGGGCTGGGTGGCTGTCGATAAGGGTCGGGTCGGTCGGCGACCGCGGACGTGGCTCTCCCTGACGGCCGAGGGGCGAGCCGTCTACCAGAGGCATTTGGCGGCGCTGAGGGCCATCGCCGAAGGCTAGCCCGGTGCGAACCGAAGGCTGAGCGCTGATTCGCATGACCCTGTTCAGGGTCTTCAAGAGTCACCCGCTCCGCCACTGCTTGTCCCTTCCCTTGTTCCTTGACCTCGTGATTGTGTCACCGGTTTGGAACAGCGTTGTCGTGGAACGACGACGTCGGTATCACCTCGGTTCACAGCCCTGTCATAGTGATCAAGTAAGTGCCGAGGGGCCGAACCGGATTCGGCTTCAACCGTTGGATACCAAGGGGTCTTTCATGTCCGGCAACCGTCGCAAGGCCATTCTCGTCTCCGCAGCACTCGTCGGCGGGACTCTGCTGATGACCGCGTGTCAGGACACGGACGCGGACGCCGCGAAGGGCTCTTCGTCCGCCCCTGCGGCTGACAAGCCGGCCACCTCGCCCGGCGCGTCGACCACCGGCGGCAACCAGGGCAGCGGGAAGGACTCCGCCGGGAAGGACTCCAGCGGGAAGGGTACGGCCGCCGGGGGCGGTTCCGGCGCGAACGGCAAGGTCGGCAAGTGCCGCACCGACGACCTGGAGATCACGGCGTCGGACAGCACCATCACCGGCGACACCGATGGCACCGTCGCGGTGACGCTGAAGAACCTCGGCCACGACTGTGCGATATCCGGGTTCGCGGGCGTCGACCTGAAGACCAGCGCCGGGTCGCTGTCCGCGAAGCGTACTGCGGAGAAGTCCGGCCAGAGCATCCTCAAGAGCGACAAGTCGGTGTCCTTCGGCATCACCTACCCGATCAACAACTCGGGCGGCTCCGGCGTCCGCATCACAGGACTCCGCGTGACCCCGCCGAACGAGACGAAGTCGGTCACCCTCAACTGGCCGGGCGCTGCCACCCTGCCCGTCACGGAAGACGGCGGTTCCCCCGTCAAGGTCGGCCCGATCGGAAGCGCCGGCCAGGGCGGAGCCCAGTAAGCACTCATCGCGAGGCCGGGCCCGTGCGCTCCCGGCCGACGCCGGTCTGACCAACCCGCTCAACCTTCACTGAGAAGGCAGGCGAGAGTCCTCGAACTTCCCCGGACGCCTCCCACGTAACTTCCTGAGCCGCCAGAATCCCCCTATGGATTCAGGGGTGGCCGCGGTCGTGGGTGCCGCCGTAGGAGTGGTGGGTACGTCGCTTGCGGCTGCTGTCGCAGGCATCCGCCTCTACGGCGACTCGCCTCAAGGGTCAGGTCGCCTTCGGCCTGCCGACCTCTACCTCGGCGATGCCGACACCCGCATCTGTTCGGTGCGCTATCCCTAGAGCGGCTCTTCAAGTACGGGGATGCGCACTTCGTTGTTGTGACCGGGGTCCTCGCCGTCACGCACGTGCGTCACGCCGTATAACCCGGGAGCCGGCCTATCGGCAGGCTGTCCCACGCATCCCCCCCCGCCCCAGCGACCACAGGCACACGCCGGGCGACACCGTTTCGCCGCGGCCCGGTTCAGTCGAGTCCGCTCAGCCAACTCCGCTCAGTCAAGCCGGGCCAGTTCGAGCGCCTTCGCGCGATCACGGGATTCGATGGCGTCGATCAGGGCGGTGTGCTGCTCGTACCGGTCCTGGAGCTGCTCGACGGCATCGGGCTCGGTGAGGGGGAGGAGCGTGGCGTAGAGCGACCGCAGCAGAGTGTTGGGGCTGATGGCCGCCAGTCGCGTACGGAGCCGGTGGTCGGCGGCGGCGAAGGCGGCCGGGTCGGATTCTTCGGCGGTCTTGGCCAGGCCCGTCAGCTCCCGTCGAAGTTCGGCTACATCGGCCGGCGAGGCGTGCCAGAGGGCGTCCTCGACCAGGAGCGGGCCCAGGGCGTCACGGATCCGCCGGGCCTCCTCGGCGCGTGCGTCGTCCGGCTGGTGAGTGTCCAGCGCGAGAACGGAGTTGCCCAGGCGTCGCATGGGTGACTGTTCGGCGGCGAAGAGGCCGCCGCCGGGGCCGGGGCGCACCGTGACCAGCCCGCGGGACTGGAGCAGCCGCAGGGTTTCGTTGAAGGTGCCGACGGACACCCCGCAGGTGGTGCGGAGTTCCTCCTTGGTGCCCAGGCGTTCGCCCGGCTCCGCATCCATGACCATGGCCGCGATGCGTTCGGCGGCGACCTCGGCACGGGAGGCCGCGGTGCGTTCCCAGTCGCCGCGCCGCAAGGCGGGCGGCTCGATGCCCCCTCTGGTGTCGTCCGCGGCTCCCACGGGGCCTCCCCATCCTCAGCGCTATTGATTATGACCAATAGCAAGCGTACCCCTTGACGCTCTTTCAAACCTCCATGCATGATCACAGTAATCATCATGATGAATTGGAGGGGTCGCCATGATGACCGAGCAGGACTTCCGGGACCTGATGGCCGGGGTCTGCGCCCCGGTGACCGTCGTGACCGCCACCGAGGACGAAACGCCGTACGGGGCGACCGTCAGCGCGTTCGCGTCACTGTCCCTGTGCCCGCCGATGGTGTCGGTGGCCTTGGACCGCGGATCGGGGCTGCTGGCCCGCGTCCTGGCGACCGGACGGTTCGGGGTGAACGTCCTCGGCGCGCAACAGGAAGCGCTGGCACTGCGCTTCGCCCGCCGGTCTGCCGGCCGCTTCGCCGGGGTCGGGTGGGAGTACGACCACGGGCTGCCGCGCCTGCCGGACGCACCGGGCTGGCTGGTGTGCGAGCTGGCCTCGGTGGTCGAGGGCGGTGACCATCTCCTGCTTCTGGGGGCAGTCGTCCACGCCCGTACGGCCACGGCGGCACCACTGGTCTACGGTCACCGGACCTTCGGCACGCACTCCGCGTTCGCCCCGGTCGCGTAAACCCCACTACCTCATCACGTGCTCACGACCATGGAGACACCCACATGACCATCACCGGCACTGACACTTCCGCCCCGAACGCCGCCGAACTGGTGGCCCGGGCCACCGCTCTGCAACCGCTGCTGCGCGAGCACGCCGCCAGGATCGAAGCGGACCGCAAGGTGACCGACGAGGTGATCGAAGCCCTGGCGGACGCCGGGCTGTTCAAGCTGACCGTGGCGCGGCGCTTCGGCGGCTACGAGACCGACATGCGCACCCTGGTGGACGTGTCCGCCGCGGTCGCCGAGGGCGACGGCTCCACGGGATGGGTGCTGGCCGTGGTCAACACCTGCAACTGGCTCGCCGGCCTGTTCCCCCTCGCCGCCCAGGAAGAAGTCTTCGGCACCGACCCCGACGCACGCGTCACCGGTGTCTTCACCCCGGCCACCGCCACCAACCGCAAGGTCGAAGGCGGCTGGCGGATATCCGGCCGCTGGTACTACAACTCCGGCTCCTGGCACTCCACGTGGGCCGTGCTGGGCCTGCCGCTGAACGACGAGAGCGGTGAGGTGGTCGACCAGGCGATGGTGCTCGCGCCACGTACGGACCTGGAGATGCAGGACGTCTGGCACGTCGCCGGAATGTGCGGGACCGGCAGCAACTGCCTGATCGCCGAAGACATCTTCGTGCCCGAGCACCGCGTCATCTCCGTCCCGCGCGCGATCGACGGCGAACTGCCCGCCGTACACGGGCCGACGGGACTGTTCCGCTCACCGCTCTCACCGCTCCTCGCCCTGGGCCTGGCCGGGCCCCAAGTGGGCATGGCACGCGCCGCGCTGAAGCTGGTCACCGAGAAGGCCGGGACCAAGCCGATCTCGTACACCTACTACGAGACGCAGGCCGAGTCGGTGGCCGTACAGCTCCAGGTCGCCGAGGCCGCCATGCGGATCGACACCGCGCAACTGCACCTGCACCGGGCCGCCGCGGACATCGACGAGGCCGCCGCCCGCGGCGGCAAGCTCGACGCGCCGATCCGAGCCAGGGTCCGGGCGGACAGCGGACACGCCATCAAGAACGTCCTGGAGGCCATCAACACCCTGCTCAACGTGCACGGCGGTGGCGCTTTCGCCGACGTCAACCCGCTGCAGCGGATCTGGCGGGACGCGAGCACCGCCGGACGACACGCGGTCTCCACGCCCGCGGTGGGCATGGAAATCTACGGCAAGCTGCTGCTGGGCATCGAGGAGCGGATCACGCCCTTCGTATGAGACACGGGCCCGGCGCGACGACCATCGCGCCGGGCCCGGCAGTCACGCAGCGGGCACGGCCTCACCCCGAACCGGCCGCCTTGCCTCGAGGCGCACACGGCTACAGCCGCCCTGCCCCGAAGTGCACACGGCTGCGCCGGAACGGAACCTGTCAGCGGAGCTCCGCTGAACCGCAGCACCCTTCGAAGAAAGGCCTCAGCAGCACTTGGGCCAATCCCAAGTCCACCAGTTCGCACCGAGGTCGGGGCGCGTCTTGCCCACGATGGCGCCGTTGCTGTTCTTGAGAACGATGTGCGTTTCGAATTTGCCCTGCCCCTGCGCATCCGACACGCTGATCTTGCTCGTGGCGCGGGCATTGCCGAGAGGATCGGGCATGCCCATGGACACCCATCCGGTCCACTGCTTGCTGACGGTCCAGCGCGTCCACACCGCGTAGTCGAGGCCGACGAGGAACTGTTCCTTCTCGCCGTTCGGAAGCTTGTGGTCCGTCACGCCGTAATCACATACGTACTTGCCGCCGCCCCCCGCAGTGCAGGTGTCGGCCGCCTGAGCCGGCGTGACGGCGACGGCCAGTCCTGCCATGGTGGCGAGGGCGACAGCGACGGCCTTGATTCTCTTCAACCTGAGCATCCCGTTCTCTGAAATACGACCCGTGCGAGGCAGGGCTCCGGGCCCGTGCTCTGACACGCCGTCAGCCTACCGGTCGTCGGCTGACGGCTCGCTAACGAAGTGCTGACGTCGCTCTGACGTCCCCGCTGAGCTCCAGGGCGACCGCCGCCCGGCCTATCTCATACGGGCTCTTCTGCTGGTTGTCCTGTGTTTGGATACCGGAGCTCGCCTTTGTGAGGGGAAACGTTGACACGTACGACACCGCCGCGCCCACTGGACGTGACCGCGCAGCTTCCGGAGCTGGCCGATCTGGCCAGGACAGCCACTCGCCTGCACCCGCGGCCCGGTGCCCCCACCGTTCATGACAGCTCAGTGGGCGGCCCGCTGCTGTGGCCGACGGGTGAGCCCTGGCCGGAATACGAGCCGAAGCAGGCACCCTACGGGCCGTTGACCACTCTGGCGGACGTCCACACGCTACGGGGGATCGTCGAGCAGGAGCGGTCCCGGCCGAGGACCGGCGGCGAGATCCTGCCGACGGGGTGGCAGGCGGAGGTGATCGACCGGATCAGGAACGGGTACGCACCGGAGCTGTTGCCGGAGGGGCCGCTGCCGCTCATCCCGCTCGTGCAGCTCTACGCCCGGGATGTGCCCGGACTCCCATGCCCTGAGGGAACGGACATGCTTCAGGCTCTGTGGTCCCCGTTCGACGAGATCGAAGGGTGCTCCGGCGCTGTGCAGCTGCGGTGGCGGTTGTCCTCGGACGTGCGTGAGGTCCTGGCCGAGCCACCGGAGCCTGCCTACATCGACATGAGCGACCTTGTGCCGGCACCATGCGTGCTGCACCCGGAACAGGTGCGGGAGTTCCCTCCGCTGCACCTCCTCACGGAGGAACAGACGAAGCGCTTGGACGCCTGGACGAACTGGACGAAGGAGCGTTCGCCGGACTACGAGCAGCTTGATTACGAGGGAGATCTGTCCATTGCACCAGGCTGGAAGCTGGGCGGCTGGCCCGCGCACTTCACCTACCGCTATCCGGCGAGCTCCGGCGAGCTCCAGTGCGGGGAGTGCGGCGGTCCCGTCGAGGCGCTGCTGACCGTCGCCGGCAGCGAGTGGGACGGCAGGAGCCGCAGCTGGTGCCCGGTCGAGGACGTGGACGGACATCCGTACCACAGTCGCACACCCACGGTGGTGACGGTCGGGCGTGGCTTCACCTTGCAGATCTACATCTGCGTCGGCACACCGTCCCACCTACCGCGGACGATCATGCAGTAGCGCAGGACGGGGCTGCCACCTCGCCTCGGGCGCCGCGCTGGAAGGCTTCGCGGGAAGCGGCACGTTCGCCGGCGGGTAACGGCGGGATATTCCGCGCGGCCGTCCATGCGAATGAGACATGATCCTTCGCCATGAGAACCATGCTCCTTCCTCCTCGTCTGACCGCCTCTGCTGAGTCGGTGCGTGAGGCGGCCCAGCGGTACGGACTGCGGACCGTGCAGTTCACGTCGTTCACACTTCCCGACGGCCTGCGCGGGGCGGAACATCTGCACGCGGGCCCGGGTTTCGCGGACGTCGTGGTGCCGGCGTACGGAATCGCGCCGCTTGAGGCGCCGCGTGACTGGCTGGCCGGGCTGCCACGGGAGCTCACGCGCCGCGACGTACGGATCATGCCGATCGCTGAGGCCTACGCTCTCCGGCGGCCAGTGTTCATCAAATCCCCCAATGACAAGGGGATACGGGCCATGGTCTACGCGGACGGGTCGAGACTGCCCGGGCCGGATGCCGTGGATCCTGAGACGGTGGTGCTGGTCAGCGACGTAGTGACCTTCGAGGCCGAGTACCGCCTGCACTGCCTTGACGGGACAGTGCACACAGGGAGCCGGTACGCCGAGAACGGGCGGCTGGCACTGGGTCCGCTGTCGGAAGCGGCGAAGGCTTTCGGCACCGAAGTGCTCGCCGAGGCCGGCGCAGCGCTGCCCTCCGCCATCGTCGTCGACGTGGGCACAGCCGACGGGCACTGGGCAGTGGTCGAAGCCAACGCGGCATGGGCCAGCGGCCTCTATACCGCTTCCCCTGAGCTCGCTCTCGACGTGATCCTGCGCGCCGCCGGACCGGTGGGCGACGTCGCACCCCGCGACCGGCGGTTCATCCGCGTCCCCTCCTGAGCCGCCGTCGGACTCGTCGATTTACTCCAGTTGATCCAGTTACTCCAGCCCGGCCCCGTCGAGGGTGTCCGCGGCCCGGGTGGCTGTCAGTTCCAGTCCGCAGGGCCGGAGGGCGGGGGCTACGGGTTCCTATAGAAGGACGGCCGGATCGTTGGACGTCGTCTACACCATCTCCGGGCCCGCCGGCGGCGGCGAGAGCACCATGCACGGCGGCATCATGCAGCTGGCCCAGCAGAACCTGGACGCCGGATCGACCTCCGAATGGCACCCGTACTTCGAGGTCGAGGACTGCGACGCCACGGTCTCCCGCGCCCAGGAGATGGGCGCCACCGCCATCATCCCTGCCACTGACGCCGAGGGTGTGGGGCGTTTCGCGATGCTGCTCGACCCGTTCGGGGCCCCGTTCGCCGTCATCACGAGCCCCAAGGCCTGATCCTCCGCAGCCGGCTGCCTGCCAGCCCCGCACGGAAGGCAGTCGGACACCCGATGCCCGCCCCTGGAGTGCGCCATGCGCAGGGACGGGCATCGGCATACGGTCAGTGGCCGCGGGCCGCCTCGCGGTGGCGGGTTACCGCGCGGTGCAGGGCCCGGTCGACGGCGGGTAGCGCGTCGGCGATGTCCGTGTGGACGACGTACTCCACGGTGGCGACCGTGTGCAGTCCCTGGACGAGGAAGGTGTACTGCCGGTCCCTTTCCAGCAGCAGGACGATCGGCTTGCCGAAGGCGCTGGCCCAGCCCAATTCGATGTGCGTGCCGGGCGACGCCGGGAAGCCGGGGAGGGCGACGAACGCGTCGGCCTTGCGGATCTCCTCCTGGTCGATGCGGGTGCACACCTCCGGACGCATCAGCTCCGCGCCCCACGCCTCCCGGCGGTGCGCGTTGTGGACGGACAGCCGCTGCGCCTCGAAGTGCTTGATCAGCGTGTCGAAGGGGGCCCGGGCGTCGCCGGACATCTCTCCCGTGGCGGGGTCCAGAAGCTGGAGGAACGGACCGGCGAGGAAGAGCGAGCGGATGCCCGGGCTCTCCTCCGGCAGGCAGTCGGAGCCCGCGTCGGAGGGAAAGCCGGCGCCGGTGGTCGATGTGGGTTGAGTGCTTGATTCGATCGTCATCGGTTCAGTCAGTCCTTGCGGAAGCACTGGATGTAGGCGTCGCCGCTCGTGCCGTACGTGTACTCGGTGGTCTCGTAGGCCGTGTACGGGTGACGCTCGACGCGAATGCTGCGGAAGTGCGGCAGGTACTGCCAGCGCAGCTCGGGTTTGGTGCTGAAGAACGGGATGAACACCCCGCCGGGGCGCAGCACGCGCACGACCTCCGGCATCGTCCTCGCCCACAGCTCCTTGTCCGTCCAGACGTCCATGTCCAGGGCCGGGTCGAAGAACATGCCGTCGATGCTCTCGGACGGCAGCTCGAAGATGCGCCGGAAGAAGTCGCCGCGCTCGATGGAGAGGTTGCCGGGCAGGTCCGGATGGCGGGCGCGGAAGAGGTCTTCGACCTCGCCGAAGAGCTCCAGCACCGTGTGGCTGCGGGTGGCGGGGTTGCCGGCGATGCGCAGTGCGGACAGCCCGAGGCCCAGCCCCACTTCGTAGAAGTCACGGCCGTACTCGCACAGCATGTCGGCGCTCGCCCACATGAGGTCGCGCTCCCACGCCTGCATGGCCTGTTCGCCGCCGATGCTCAGCGTCACCTCGCCGTCCTTCTCGACGAGCTTGATGGGAGGTGGAGGTGGATTCTGCATGGCATCCGTCCTTCGTCCGTCGGGTGGTCGGAGCCCTCGCCGGGCCGTGCCCGGGTACGGGCCGATCGGATGGTGCGGGCGGTGCGGGCGGTGCGGGCCGTGCGGTGGTACAGGCGGTCCCGCCGTCTTACGCGTCGCGCGGGACGACCCCGAAGTGACGCCGGGCGGTCGAGACGGCGAGGTCCTGCACGGCGAAGACCGTGAAGTAGTAGGCCTGCGGCGCGGTCCCGGCAGCGAACCGCACCCGGAAGGTCACGTCCCGGGGGTGGTCGGCAGTGCCCCGGACCTTCACCGTGCGCGGCTCGACCACGGTGTCCTCGCGCAGGTAGGTCGGTACGAACAGGCCGATCCGTACGGGACCGGGCCGGGACGCCGTGAGCGCGGCACGTACCTCCAGCACGCCGCCCTGCTCGACCTCGTCGTCGGCGTACGCCAGGAGGGCCGGAGCCTCGGGCACCCGGAACGTCACGTCCCCGCAGCGCATGCAGACCGCGCACGTGGTGTCCAGGACGTACGGGAGCAGGCCGCGCCGGGTGAACTCCTGGGCGGGCCGGCCGCAGTGGCAGGTCACCTCGCGCACCTGCGGGTCGAGGGAGCTGCGGTCGCCGAAGTAGGCCGGGTAGTTCATGATCTCGTTCTCGGGGTTGTCGGCGACCTGCTCGGCGACGGTGTGGTCGAGCGATTGCAGGTCCGCCGCGAGCGAGGCGTGGATCTCGCCGGGCGACTGGTCGGCGAGGTGGGTGGGCCGGGCCGCCCAGAGGTCCACCTTGCGGGCGAGCTTCGTCAGCCGCGGGCGCAGAGCATGGTTGTGGGGCAGCAGCTCGGAGGCGAGCAGGGCGGTGAGCCGGCGCCCCGTGGTGAGCAGCAGCGGGTCGGGCCGGTGGTCGGCCGGCCGGGGCGCGGGAGGGGCTTCCTCCAGCTCGTCCGGCATGCCGAAGCGCATGAACGCCGGATACGGGTGCGACCCCGCCAGACTGGCGTTGAGCGTGTCGACGGAATCCGCGCCCACGAGGGCGGTGCGCATCCACGCCACGTTCTCCGGCCGGTCGGAATCGTGGACGGACACGGCGGAGACGACCGTACGGGCCGGGCCGTCGAGGGCATTGAGGAGCAACTGGTACTTGGGGTCGTAGAGCGCGAGGTCGGCAAGCGGACCGCTGTTGCAGGCGCTGAGCACCACTTCTACGGCTTCCACGCGGTGGAGGGGGATCAGCTTGTCCTCGGGCTTGTAGCACGGCAGCCCGTACGCGCAGCGCGGACCGAGCAGCCCGGGTACGGCGGGCACGGCCGGGTTGAGGCCGCAGATGGTGAACTCGCCGAGGTTGACGCTGTCGTCCTTGCCGTGGCCCTGGAAGACCACCCTGCGCCACCGGGTGCCGAGGACCTCCCCCTGGATGTCGGCGCGTTCGAAGTCACGGTCGTCGAAGACCTGTACGCCGGGCAGGTGGGGCGGCCGGTCGGTGTCGGTGAACAGGCCCAGCGCGTCCACGTCCCGGCCCGCGAAGGCGTACTGCTTGGCCACGTTCCAGGCCACGGAGGCACCGTCGCGTCCGCTCAGCAGGGTGAGTGCGTGGGCCGGCCCGCGGTAGGTGGAGAGCAGGAGAGACCGTACGGGGGAGAGGTTGAGGCTGTCGTAGCGGCCGATGACGAGCAGCGTTCCGGCGTGCCGGTCGTGGAAGCCGGCCGCGTCGTCGAGCTCCTTCTCGTCCACCCACCGGCGAGCGAGCGGAGCGGCCAGCTCCGCCACGCCCGGGGGCAGCTCCTCGGCCCCCAGCACGACGCCCAGGTCCAGGGGGGCGGGTACGCGAAGGCCTTCGTACAGGCCGTTCGCCGCGGTCACGGAGGGCACCAGGTCCGCACGGCCGTCGACCGGTACGGGCACGGGCGTCCGGCCGGGGGCCGCCAGGAACTCCGCGACGGCATCGGCGTACCGGTCGAGGGCGACCGGGTGGAAGACTCCGGGGCCGGGGCCGGGGCCGGGGACGGCGGACGGCTGCTGGTGCCGCTGGTCGCTGACGGCAGGGTTCATGTTCAAGACACCTCATGTTCGTGCGCTGACCTGGGGAGCAAGCCCGGCGGCCGGTCGGCTGACGGAGCCGGTCCGGGCGCGGAACGATGCGAGAGAGCGGAGGGAGGAGTAGGAAGCGAGGAGTAGAAAGGAGTAGGGGAGGCAGGACAGTCACCCGGCGGCCCCCTGCCGAGCCCGGCCCCGCTCACGCCGGCTGCTCCACCGCGACCGCCGCGCCGCGCCCCAGCAACTCCCGGCAGGCGAAGGCCAGACCGGCCCCGGCCGCGGCCACCACGGCCGCCACCGCGAACACCCCGCGCGGCCCGGCCGGGGCCATGAGCAGCCCGCCCGCCTGCTGGCCTACGGCGTCGCCCACCACCGTCGCCAGGGACGCCCAGGTGAACGCCTCCGCCAGCATCCGGCTGTCGGCGACCCGGCTGACCAGGGTCATTTCACTGGCCGACACCAGGGCGATGGGCACGCTGCCCACCGCCAGCGCCACGCCCAGCGTCAGCTCGGACATGGCCAGCAGGGGGAGTGCCGTCCCTACGGCGTAGGCCGACACCAGGCGCGGGAACCTGCGGTGCACCGCGACCTCCGACTGCGAGCGCCCCAGCCACAGGGCCCCCACCGCACTGCCGACGCCCCAGCAGGCGTACACCACACCCGTGCTGCCCGGTGAGCCGTGGTCGTCGACGAACGCCGGAATGGCCAGCGTCATCAGGCCGATGGGCACCGCGCACACGGCCATCACCGCCGTCAGCGCCAGCATGGCCGGCTCCTTCAGCGGTCCCAGCAGGGAGTGCGGAACGAAGCCCGCCCCCGCGTGGCCCTCCGGCTTCTCCAGTTCCTCCGGCTCCTCCGGCCTCTCCGAAGGCAGCCGGGTCAGGGCGAATCCGAGCCCGAGTGCTCCTACGCCCCCGATCGCCGCCACCGTCGCCAGCGCGAGTCCGGCGGACCCCGTCAGCATCAGGGCCGCCAGCATCAGCGGCGCGCCGATCACCAGCACCTCGGTGAGCAGGGCCTCCCACAGATAGGCGATGTCCCGTTCGCCGTCCGAGAGCGGCAGCCGCGCCCACAGCGACCGCATGCACGCGTTGGCGGGCGGCAGGGCCACCCCGGCGACGACGGCCGCGACCGGCTGCGCCCAGTCACCCGGCCGGGTGGCCCACACCAGCAGGCCCAGCGCCGACGGATAGACCAGTCCGGTGGCGACGAGCACCGGCCGCCGGCCCCGGCGGTCGACGTACCGGGCGACCAAGGGACTGCCGGCCGCCATGCCCAGCGTGTACAGCGCCGCCACCAGTCCGGCCTGCGCGTAACTGCCGCCCTGCTCCCGGACCACCAGCACCATCGCCAGCGACATCAGGTAGACGGGCAGCCTGGAGACGACGCTCCAGCAGGCCGCCGCCACCACATGATGATGCGTCAGCAGGTCGATGAACCGGCGGGGCAACCCGTTCGTCACGGTCTCGGTCTCCGTCTTCGTTCGATGGCGGCGCGATCCGGCGGTGGGGTCCGGCAGCGCGCTCCGGCGGCAAGGCGAGGGGCTACGGGTGCGTGGCACCGGCCTCCCGGGGCTGCACGGCGGGCGCCACATCGATCGTGAAAGTGCCGAGGACCTCGCGCATGCGGTTCTCCACCTCGCCGATCGATGTGCCGGTCACATGGACGTACCCGGACGCGTTGTGCGAGGCACGGCGTGCCGCGACGACGTCTCCGACGTCCACCTTGAGAACGGCGTCGACGACTCCGGGGATGCGCAACAGTTCCTCTCCGGGCGTGATGGCGCGGACGACGCCCGAGCCGGGGAGGGGGAGCAGCAGGTCGCCCGCGCAGCGGCGCTCGCCGTACCGGAGGAGGGGACGCCGGCCGAGGTAGACGTCGAGCGCGGCACCGAAGACGTCGAAGCCGTAGGCGTGCCCGTGGTTGGCGGTGATCTCGCAGCCGGCCGGCCGTACGCCGATCTCGCCCGCGTAGACCTCGCCGTCGATCAGGAAGAACTCCATGTGCACGTAGCCGTGGTCGAGGCCCATGCCGGTGGCGATGCGCTGAAGCATGCCCCGCAGGTCTACGGGCGGCCCCTCGCCGGTAGCCACGCTGATGTTGGCGTTCATCGCGCCGTCGACGATGTCCAGCGGACGGCACGGCATCGCGCTGGGCCAGGCGTCGAGCACCTCCCCGGCGTGGATGAGGGCGCACACCTCCCATTCGGTGCCGCCCAGATACTCCTCGACCATCCACTCGCGCGAGCCGAAGACGGCCGGGTCGGGGCAGGACGACGGCCCGGTCAGCCGGAAGGTGTCCACGCACGCGAAGGAGTCCACGGGCTTGAGCACCAGCGGCCAGCCGCACACGGCCGCGAACCGTTCGACGCCGGCCGCGTCCGCCACCCGCGCGTACCGCGCGGTGCGCAGCCCCAGCTCCCGGAACTTGTCCTTCATGGCGGCCTTGTCACGCACCCACGCCACTTGCTGTTCCGTCAGGTGCGGCAGGCCGGCCAGTGCGGCGAAGCGCTGTGCGACCGCCTGCCGGGGCTCCGAGGGGTTGCAGAAGCGTTCGGGCCGGGCGGGCAGTGCCGCCGCCCACGTCTCGTAACGCCGTACCTCCTCCTCCAGCGGCACGCCTGCGCGTACCCAGAACGCCGGAAGGTGCGCGGTCTCGCGCAGATAGTCGTCCGACAGGTCGCGGCGCACCTCCGCGAAGCGCAGCAGCACCAGCCGGCCGGGGGTGAGGGCCCGTACGGCGTACCGGGTGAAGGTGCAGGCCCGGTCGTCCGCCATCAGCAGCACCGGAGCGTCCGCGCTCATGGCACCCATCGCGCCCGTGGCACTGGTCGCGCTCATACGGCCTCCAGAGCCTGGCGCAGGGCCTTGACGGCCAGGACCTGGTCCTGCTCGGAGAGCTCCGGCGACAACGGCACGCACAGGGTGCGGTCCAGCAGGTCCCGGGTGCGGGCGAATCCGTCGCGGCTGAGCATCAGGGGCCCGCCGGGAGCGAGGCTCCAGGGGAAGCCGTCGGCGTAGAGGGAACGCCGGCCGGTGATCACCGGGTGTTCCGGCAGGAGGTACTTGCCGAGCGTCCAGTTGGCGATGCCGCGCTCGGTGAGCGAGGCGACGGCCGCGTCGCGCAGCTCCCGGCTCTCCCAGCGGAGACGCAGGCTGATCTTCACGTCGCCCGCGGCCCTCGGCAGGACCGCGAGGTCCGTGCGGTCCGGCAGGTTCTCCATGGCGATGGCGTGCTGCCGCTCCAGCCCGGCGAGCAGCTCGTCGAGGTGGCGGAACTGCTGGAACTGGATGGCCGCCACGCCCTCGCTGGTGACGAAGTTCTCCCCGTAGTGGGCGTCCGCGTTCCACGTCGGGTAGCAGCCGGGCACCCGCGCGGACCCGTGGTCGTGGTAGCAGCGCATGGTTGCCCAGGCCGCCGGGTCGCCGGTGACGAGCAGTCCGCCCTCGCCGGAGGTGAGTACCTTGTTGTGGTGGAAGCTGAACGTGCCCGCGTACCCGGCTGTCCCGGCGTGCCTGCCGTCGGGGAACGTGGCGCCCAGGGCCTGGGCGCAGTCCTCGACGACGTACGGCACGCCCTCGGGCAGGCGGCCGGCGGCCCCCTCCATATGGGCGACGATCACCCGCTCGGTGCCGGGCGGCAGCAGGGTGGGATCGAGGGAGAGGGAGTCGTCGACGTCGACGAGTACGGGGATCAGCCCGCTGGAGAGGACCGCGCCCGCCACCGCGACGAACGTGACAGCCGGGATGTGGACGAGGTCGCCGGTGCGGGGCCGGGTGGAGATCAGCGCCAGCCGGAGGGCCTCGGTGCAGTTGTGCAGGGCCAGGACGTGCCGGGCGCCCAGGCGTTCGGCGACCCGGCGCTCCAGCCGGGAGGCGATGGACTCGCCCTCCGTCTGGTAGCGGAAGAGCACGGCGTGGTCGATCGCCTCGCGCAGCTCGTGCATGTCCGGCCAGTCGAGGTAGTTGGCCCCGTAGGGCAGGAATCGCTGTCCCAGGCGCTTGTTGAGGCTCATGGCGCATCAGGCTCCGTGATCGGGTACGCGGCGGCGTCGACGACCATCTCCTCGCCCCGGTAGTTGCGCAGGCGTAGGCGCAGGCCGTCGGGGGAGGGCGTGAAGTACGGCTGGGCGATGGGGATCTTGCCGATCCTCGTGGTGAGGACGTACTGCGGCACCCCGAATCCGGTGATGTGGCCCTGCAAGCCCTCCATGATCTCCCAGCCCTTCTCCACGGAGGTCATGAAGTGCGAGACACCGGTGACGTTGTCGCAGTGGTAGAGGTAATAGGGGCGGACGCGGATGTGCAGCAGCTCGGTCATCAGCGTGCGCATCGTGGTGACGTCGTCGTTGATCCCGTGCAGCAGCACGGTCTGGTTGCCGACCGGGATGCCGTGCCGCAGCAGGCGGTCCACGGCGGCCGCCGACTCCGCGGTGATCTCCTTGGGATGGTTGAAGTGCGTGTTCAGCCATACGGGGTGATAGCGCGCGAGCATCTCGCAAAGGCCCTCGGTGATGCGCTGCGGCAGCAGCACGGGGAACCGGCTGCCGATGCGGATGATCTCCACGCTGGGGATCGCCCGCAGCCCGGAGACGATCTCCTCCAGCTTGCCGTCCTGGTATGACAGCGGGTCGCCGCCCGTCAGCAGTACGTCCCGGATCTCCGGGTGGTCGGCGATGTAGCGCAGGTCCTCCTCGAACGACCCGCCCTCGTCGTCGCGGAAGTACGTGCCGGACACGTCGGTGGTGTGGAACTTGCGGGTGCAGTGCCGGCAGTAGACCGGGCACGCCTCGGTGATCAGCATGATCACCCGGTCCGGGTACTTGTGCACCACCCGGTTGGTCTTGCGGTAGTACATGTCCCCGACCGGGTCGACGTCGGAGCCGGGGAACTCCGTCAGCTCGCCCGGCGCGGGCACGGCTTGCAACCGGACCGGGCAGGCGGGGTCGTCGGGGTCCATCAGCGACGCGTAGTACGGGGTGATGCTCCACCGGTACTTGCCGGCCGAACCGGCGACGGCCTTCTCCTCGTCGGACGTCAGGCGGATCCACTGCCGGGCCTTGTGGACGGTGTTGATGCGCTTGCGCATGTGCCAGCGCCAGTCGTCCCATTCCGCGGCGGGGACGCGGGGCCGGAAGCCGGCGAGGTCCGCGGCCTCGGCGATGTCTGTGGGCTCTACGGTCTCTGTCGTATCTACGGGATCTGTGGTCGCGTCGTGTTCGCCGGGTGTGCCGGACATGGCGGCTCCAGTGTCGACAGACGATGTCTCAAAGTGGCTTAGGTGACTTAAGCGGCCCAGGCGGCCCAGCCGGTGGCTTAAGTTGCCCAAGCGGATGTGGTGCCACGGTTCACAGCGGTGCGAGCGAGAGCTGGCGGAGGCTGCGGGCAATGCGCTGGGCACCGCGCAAGTCGTCCCCGGGGCTGTCCACCGCCTGCCACAGCGTGTCGGCCGGAGGCACGTACGGCAGGGGCTTGCCGGCGTGGCCCTCGGCCACGGGTACGGGAACCACCCGCCGTACGCGCTCGGCCAGGGCTCTTTGTGCTGCACCCAGCGGCGGCAGGAAGCACAGGGGAGCGTGCCGCGCTTGGGCGAGCCCGACCGCAGCCAGCGTCGGGGAGGCCAGGAAGACCTCGCTGCCGGCGTGCAGTGCGTCGACGTCCACGTCGGCGGCGCGGTGCAGTCGCACCGCCTCGGGAGTACCGTCGGCTGCGAGGGAGGAACGGACGGCCGCGAGCCCGGTGTCGCACACCACGTCGCAGTGTCCGGCATGGTCCGCCGCGGCCCGTACCAGCGCCCGTAGCGGCCCGTCGGTGAAAGCCCGTACCTCGTCGTCCGGAACGCCCCACAGCGACAGGAGCAACAGGGCGCCGGTGCGGTTGCGGTCCCTGGCCGTGCGTACGGGCGCGAGCGTCCCGGCGGCGCGGACGCCCGGTCCGAGGGGCTCGGCGGCGGGGAGCCAGTCCGGCCGGTGCAGCCATCGCAACGCCGGCCCGGCCATCCCGGCCATCCCGGTCACCTCGGCCACTCCGGTCCCCTCCGGCCCCCGTCCGCCCGAGAACAGGTGCACCACCGGCACACCCCGTGCCGGCAGCTGTACGGTGGCCACCTCGTCGTCGCAGACCAGGGCGGCGACCGGCGGCGGTTCGGCGGACCGGTCCGTGGTGACGGCGAGCTCGCCGAGGTGCGCGGCGACGCGGCGGAGGGCGAGCAGCGAGTCCAGCTCCTCCTCCCGCGATACCAGCAGCACCCGCTGCCGCGTACCCGGGCGGCGGCTCTCGGGCGGCGGGGAGCTCGCGCCGCCGGGGGTCAGTACCGCCACGGCGGCACCGACCCGAGCCGGGCGACGTCGTCGCTGTATCCCGCGGCCGTCGTGGAGCAGCCCGAGCACAGCTCGGGGCCGTGTTCGCGGAAGTAGTCGGCATGCGCACGGAAGACGGGCGTGTCGAGCCCGATCGCCCCGCCCTCCCGCAACGGCGCACCGCCTCCCGGGCCGTCGCCGGCCTCGCGGTGCGGCAGACAACTGCACGCGTACATCCGCCCGAACCGCCCGTCGATGTAGATGACGTCGTCCACGACGTGGCACAGCGGCCGCGAGGCGCGCGGCGTCAGGGACTCACCGAAGTACCGGTCCCGTTCCTCCGCGGTGTCGCCGTAGAACCGCTTCCCCAGGGGGACCAGCAGGACGTCCGGGCCGGCGTCGTAGACGGGGTCGCACACCTCCCGCACGTGAGCGGGATCGGGATAGGTGATCGTACGGTCCAGCTTCAGGGCGGACAGTTCCCACTGGACCACGCCCGCTTCGGTCAGGACCTTCTGAAGCTGCGGCACCTCGGTGTAGTTGTGCGGCCCGACCACCGTGTTGACCCGCGGCAGGATGCCGAGCGCCGCGGCGGCGCGCAGCCCGGTCAGCCCGTTGTCGAACATGCCGGGGGAGCGGCGGTAGACGTCGTGGGTCTCCCCTGAAGCGCCGTCCAGGCTCACGATCACCTGGGCCAGGCCCGCCCCGGCGAGCCGCTGCACCATCCTCGGCAGCAGCATTCCGTTCGTGATGACGGACATCCGCATGCCCGCCGCCGTGCCCCGGCGCACCAGCTCCACGACGTCCCGGTGCATCAGCGGTTCGCCGCCGGTGAAGCGTACGTACCGCACTCCGGCCGCGCGGGCCCGGGGCAGCAGCTCGTCGAAGTCCTCGACGGAGAAGCGGTAGGCGTCGCGCGAGAGCGCGAACTCGCACATGAAACAGTCGGCGTTGCAGGCTTCCAGGATCCTGATGAAGAGATAGCGGTCTCGGTCACGGTCTTGGTCTTGGTCATGGTCACGCATCGGGGCGGGGCCTTTCGGGTCCTTCGGGTCCTTCGGGTCTCTCGGGTCTTTCATGGAAGGTTCAGGTCCTTCACGGGAGGTTCGGGTCCGTCAGGAGAGGGGGAACGGCCTGCTCGGGGCGGGCGGGGCGCGCAGGGCGCGTGGCAGGGATGCGACGTGCCGGTTACGGGCGAGGGGACGGGTACCGGTACGGGTCGGGTACGGGCGCGGCCGGGCTGCGGCCCTCAGGCGGTCGAGGGCTGGGCCTGCCGCACCGTGGCCAGGAGCGCATCGGCGACCTGGGCCGCGCCGCCGGTGCCGACGGCCGCGGCCAGAGCTCCCCATTCGGCGCCCTGCGCCGCCCGCCGCACCGCGGCCAGGACGGCGGAACGAAGGTCGGTTGCCGGGGGCGCGGCATCCGCTTGTACGGCTTGTACGGCGTCGGCTCGTACGGCCGCGTGCCCGATCCCGCCGTAGATCAGTTCCAGGGCGTGGTCCTCGCCCTTCGCGCGCAGCCCGAGCGCCTCCTCCTCTCCGAAGATGCTCTCGGGCCAGGTCACCCGTACGTCGGTGCCGACGGCCCGGCTGTGATAGCGGCCGTTGAAGATCTGGCTGAGGTTCTGCGGCGGCAGGCAGACCGTGGGCACCTTCAGCCGGTCCGCCTCCAGCAGCGTGGTGAGGCCCGGGGAGGTGAGGAGAACGTCGCAGCGGGTCAGTTCGGTGAGGAACGCGCTGTGGGGGAGCGGCCCGGCCGTGACCCGCAGCCCCGCGGGCGACCGCGCGACGAGACCGGCCAGGACGCCGTCCGGGAGGTTGCCGGCCAGGTGGGCTTCCTGCACGCCGTGGTCGGCCAGCGCGTCAAGGACGGCGGGCACGACGGCGCGCGGGTACGCCGTCCAGTCGGGCAGAGAGGGTGCGCGCAGGCCGCCCAGGCTGATCAGGGCCTTGCGCCAGGGCCGGCCGCCGGTACGGGACTCGGAGGGGTCCGGGGTGCGACGATCCGGGTGCCCGGGAGCCAGGGGGCGAAGGGCCGGGGGACGAGGATCCAGGCAGCTGCCCGGGGGAGTGCCGATGACCGCCTCGACCCAGCGCAGCGACGACACGGACGCAAGAACTCCCTCGTGCTCGCGCTCAAGAGAAACCCCGGGATACTTCTGGGCGCAGTACACGGTGGCGTCCAGCGGCAGTGCGCCACGGTCCCCGTCGGTCCACATGAAGGGCAGGCTGTCCACGAACACCGTCGGCACACCGGCCGCCTCCAGCTCCGACGCGACCGCACCGTCCAGAACGACCACCGCTGCCCGTACCCCGTGCGACTGCACGATCCGCCCGACGGCGGCGCGCCGCTCGGCCGCGGACTCCGGCAGGTCGTACCAGCAGTCGACCGTGTGCTCGGCGAGCAGGGGACGGCCCAGACCGGAGGCGAGGCCGACGAACCGCAGGGGCGGTTGTGCACGCCGCAAGGGCGGTTGCGCACGCTCGCGCAGTGCGGACAGGACGGCGCTCAGCTTTCCCGAGCTGCCCCAACCGAATTCGACCCCCGCGAGGGCGACCGTGACGGGCCGTGGGTGCGCCGCGGGCTCCGGGAGATCGGCGGCCGTCCGGGGGCCCGGCGGTCGTACATCGGGAACACGGCGCATCAGTGCCTTTCCGGCTTCCTCGGGCGGGCGGCTGCCCGTCGGGCGGACGAAGGGCGGGACGCGGCCCGGAGGACGGGACGCGGCCACGGGTGTGGTGCGGACGTGCTGCGAACGCCTCGCGTTACGAAACGTGCCGGGCCAACGTTCACGTATGCCTTCCCGCCGGACAAGGGCCCTATAGGAAGATTCCGGTCACTAGCGGATGATTCATCTGACAGCCGATAAGTAGGTTAAATACTCTTTCGTTTGTCTATGGGGCATGACAGTAAGAGGCCCGGGACGGTGTATGACGCACGGGGTTCCTGTGACCCGGGCAGGGCCGCCGGGCGACGGTGTGCGCCGGGGGCGCGCATCGCGGCGGATGCCAACGGCCTGGCCTTAATGAACCGGAGGGCCGGGCTCTGTGAGGCTAGGCTGCCCGCATGGGCTACCTGGAGGCCGGCGCTCTCGCCCACACCCTGGCCGACGGGCGCGAGCTGTTCCGCGACGTGTCCTTCCGCGTACCGGGCGGCGAGACCGTCGCCCTCATCGGTGACAACGGCGCGGGCAAGACCACGCTCCTGCGCATGCTCTCGGGAGTGCTGCCCGTCCCGCACGGCACCGTGCGCAGCCAAGGGGCAGTAGCGGTCATGCCCCAGTTCATCGGCAGCGTCCGCGACGGCCGGACCGTACGCGACCTGCTCCTGTCCGTAGCACCCCCGCACCGGCAAGAGGCCGCGGCCGCGGTCGACGCCGCCGAACTCGCGCTCATGGAGAACGACGACGAAGCCGCCCAGCTGCGCTACGCCGAAGCCCTCACCTCCTGGGGCGAGGCCGGCGGCTACGAGAGCGAGGTGCTCTGGGACACCGTCACCGTGGCCGCCCTCGGCCTGCCCTTCTCCACCGCCCAGTACCGCGACGTCTCCACGCTCTCCGGGGGCGAACAGAAGCGCCTCGTCCTGGAGGCGCTCCTACGCGGTCCGGCCGACTTGCTCCTGCTGGACGAGCCCGACAACTACCTCGACGTTCCGGGCAAACGCTGGCTGGAGGAACAACTCCTCCGCACGCGTAAAGGCGTCCTGCTCGTCACGCACGACCGCGAGGTGCTCAGCCGTACCGCCACCCAGGTCGTCACCCTCGAAGGCGGCTCGGCATGGACCCACGGAGGCGGCTTCGCCACCTGGCACACCGCCCGCGAGGCCCGCTGGGAACGAGCGGCGGAACTGCGACGGCGCTGGAGCGAGAAGCACGACCAGCTCAAAGAACTCGTCCGGACCCTGCGTCAGCAGGCCTCCATCAGCGACGAGATGGCCTCCCGCTACCACGCCGCCCAGACCCGGCTGGCCAAGTTCGAGGCCGTCGGCCCTCCACCCGCCCCGCCCCGTACCCAGCGCGTCGCCCCCGCTCTGCGCGGCGGCCGAACCGGCCTTAGGACGATCACCTGCCGCAGCCTCGAACTGACCGGCCTCATGCGCCCCTTCGACCTGGAGGTCTTCTTCGGCGACCGCGTCTGCGTCCTCGGCTCCAACGGCTCGGGCAAGAGCCACTTCCTGCGCCTGCTGGACGAGTCGGCCGCCGACGCTCCGCCCGACGCCCCTCCCGGCTCCCCGCCCGGCGTCGCGCACTCCGGCGAATGCCGCCTGGGCGCCCGGGTACGACCGGGGCTCTTCGCCCAGACCCACCGGCACCCGGAGTGGACGGGCCGCACCCCCGCCGACATCCTCGGCCGCGGCGACGGCGACCGGCAGGGAGTGGATCTCCAGGACGCCATGTCGGCCCTGAGCCGCTACGGCCTCGCCGGCGCCGGCCGGCAACCCTTCGAAACCCTCTCGGGCGGCCAGCAGGCCAGGTTCCAGATCCTCCTCCTGGAACTGGCCGGAGCCACCCTCCTGCTCCTCGACGAGCCCACCGACAACCTGGACCTGATCTCCGCCGAGGCCCTGGAGACGGCCCTGAACGCCTTCACCGGCACGGTCGTCGCCGTCACCCACGACCGCTGGTTCGCCCGCGCCTTCACCCGCTACCTCGTCTTCCGCGAGGACGGCCGGGTCGTGGAGACCACCGAACCCGTATGGGACGAGGGCCGCGTGGCCCGCGCCCGGGGGTGAGGAACGGCTGGCCGGTTGGTTTCTTGGACAGTGGCAGGCGTCGTGCCCCGGAGGGGTGCGCCGCGGCACTAGCTTCGGCTGCGCGTCATCGATATCAGCAGCTCATGGGTCTCCTGGTCGGCGGCGGCCACGAGCCCACGGCCTGCCTCACCGATCGGGGCGCCGTCAATCCCGGTGACAATGCAGCCGGCAGCCCGGCACAAAGCGATGCCGGCTGCGAAGTGCACGCTGTTGGACAGGTCGCCGCCGTCGGTGACGTACGCGGCGCGCTTGCCGGTGGCGACCCAGGCCAGCGCGAGGGTCGTAGATACGACCCGGGGCCGAAAGCGTTCGACGAATTCAGGGTGGGCCAGCAGGTCCACGGCCCGGAATCCGGGCGCACTCGGGAACGGCGGATCCAGGTTGACGTCCACCAGTCGCGTAGCGGGCGAGGGCGTCAGCCGTTCGTCGTCGGCCCCGTCATGCCGCACCCAGGCGGTCTTCCCGCCGGTGAAGAAGACCTCGCCGCTGAACGGGTCGGCCACCGCCGCCGCCCCATCGCGCAGCGCCACGTTGACGGCCACCAGCATGTTGCCCACGGCGTAGTTCAGCGTGCCGCACAGGGGATCCACCAACCACTGGCGCACAGCGTCGGCAGCGCCCTGCTGCCCGCCTTCCTCGCCGAGCACCGCGTCATCGGGCCGTGCGGCACGAATGAGGCCGAGGATCGCCTTCTCCGCCTCCACATCGGCGGCGGTGGCAAAGTCCCCGGCCCCCTTGTCGATGCGGTTGAGCCGTTGGCCGTACATGTTACGGACGACGTCCGCGCCGGCCCGCGCCCCGGCTATGGCGACTTCAGTATCGTCGGAACTCGCATATGAGTTGATCATGCTGAGCAGACTATGAGCAGCCTACCGAGGCCGGCGACCGACCCGGCGAACCTTTCCGGTCAGAGCACTATCCGTGGAACGTCGTGGTCGTCGCCAGCGCTGCGCGTCCGGCTCGGCCCCGGTTCACCGGTGCGGTGCCGTCGGCATAGCCGAACGAGACTCCGACGAGCAGTTTCCCTTCGGCGGCGCCGAGTTCGCCGCGCACGGTATCGGCGTAGAAGCTCAGCAGCCCTTGCGGGCAGCTGTCCACGCCGTACGCGGCCATCGCCAGCAACAGCGTCTGCATGTAGGCGCCGACGTCCACCGCCGTCCGCGCATCGGCGCGGCCGGAGGAGACGAAGAGGAACGCGACGTGCGGTGCGCCGTAGAACCGCAGGCTCTCGGCGTCGTAGGCCGCGCGGGCGGCGACGTCATCCCGGTCGGTGCCCAGTGCGCCGTAGAGCTCGGCGCCGAAGGCGGTCCGCCGCTCCTGCTGCATCGGTGCGTACATGTCGTCGCGGTACGGGAAGTCGGCGGAGGTGCGGCCTGCTGCGTGGGCCGCCTCCAGGGCGGGGCCGCGGGAGCGCATCCTGGCCGCCGCCGCCCGACTGTTCGCGGAGCGAGGGATCACCGCGACCGGCATGGAGCAGATCGCGGAGGCGGCGCCGGTGTCCAAGCGCACCCTCTACGCCCATTTCCGGACCAAGTGCGACCTCGTGGTCGCCCATCTGCGGGCGCTCACCGCGTCGGGGAACACGCTGGAGAGCGTGCTGACCCGTGAGGACCTCAGTCCCCGGGAGCGGATCCTCAAACTGTTCGACCCGCCCGTCGCGGGCGCGGACCCGGTGCGGGGATGCCCGTTCATCGATGCCGCGGCGGAGTTCCCCGACCCGAGGAGTCCGATCCACGCCTATGCCCGCGAACAGAAGCTGCTGATGACCCATCTGGTCACCACGCTCGTGGCGGAACTCGGCTGCGCCCGACCCGACGCGCTCGCGGAGCAGCTGGTGACCCTCGCGGACGGTGCGGCCAGCCGCGCCATGGTGCTGAACGAGGCGGACTACGGCCGGCACGCACGCGCCGCCGCGGAGACCCTCCTCGCACACGCTTTGCCCCGGACGGCCGCTCCCTGACTTGTCGGACAGGGGCTTGCGCCTGTCGGGCAGGGGGCTTGCGGTCTCATGCGACACTCCAAAACCTCTCGGCCATGCGGGGAGCGCGCTGAGCCATATTGGCGGAGGGCAATTGTGGCGAGCGGTCGGCAGGCACATGCTCAACGCCGTCGCATCCCTTGGAGGGAGCCCGATGGCGTATACGGAGCTCGACACGACCAGCCTGCCGCCGGAGGACCGTTTTGCCTGGTGGCGCGAGGTGGTGGGGCAAGGAGTGGCGCCCATCCGGATCACCACGGATCACGCCGCGAACTTCGTGGGCCGGGCGGGATTCCTTCCTCTGGGGCCCGTGCAGCTGACGACCATGTCCTTCCCTTCGCTGTCGTCGGACCGCCCCGCGCACCTCGTCCGCCGCTCCGACCCCGAAACGTACGAACTCACGCTGATCCTGGGTGGTGCCATGCGCGTGGCTCAGGAGCGCTGTGAAGCCCGCTTTTCCGCCGGGGACTTCGCGATGTGGACTTCCTCGCGCCCCTACACCGGGCAGGCCGTGAGCGGCCCGGAGGCCGATGCGCCGCGCGCCGTCATCCTGCATCTGCCGCAGGCGCTCGTCCCTCTGCCGCAGGACAGGGTCAGGCCGTTGCTCGCCCGTGGACTGCCGGCGCGGTCGGGGATGGGCAGGATCTTCGCCCAGTACCTGGAATCTGTCGTGCAGGAGGCGCCCTTCCTGGACGAAGAGGTCGCAGGCCGGCTCGGCAGGACGAGCCTCGACCTGGCCGCCGGCTTCCTCGCCCAGCAGGCCGGCGCGCAGGAGCGGCTCCCGCCGGAGACCCGGCACCAGGTCCTGCTGGCCGCGATCGACACCTTCATCGAAGACAACCTTGCCGATCCCCGGCTTTCCCCCGGCGCGATAGCCGCCCGGCACCACATTTCCGTGCGTCTTCTCCACCAGCTCTTCCGCGGCCGTCCGGAGACGGTGTCCGCCCGGATCCGGCGCAGACGGCTGGAGCGGTGCCGCGAAGACCTCACGGCACCACGGCTGTGCGACCTGCCGGTGTACGCCATCGGCGCGCGGTGGGGCCTGACCGACCCGGCCGGATTCAGCCGCGCGTTCCGTGCTGCCTACGGCCTCTCCCCAGGAGAACACCGCAACGCGTCCTCACGCGAGCCTGCCTCTTCGCGACGCAGTGCACACAGAGCCAACGTTTCCCGCACGCTCGGCCAATGACCACTCCTCGGTGCCGGGGCGAGACTGACGGAGCACGAGAAGTTGACCGAACTCCGTCACGAACCTCCGGAGGAAGCATGCGCAAGAAGATCTATACCGCCGTGGCGGTGCTCGCCCTGGCCGTGGCTCCCGCGGTGGCACCGGTGGCCGCTCAGGCTGCCGCCCCTTCCACAGGAGAAAGAGTCCAGGTCTGCCCGGAACCGTTCGGCCTCGAGCGCAGCCACGGCAAGATGAGCGGCACCATATGCGGCAACCACCTGCACGGCTGGGTGGAGGACACCAAGGCCGACGGCCGCTGTGTCTTCGGAATGTTCCAGTTCAGTGGGGGTTCCGATATGTACTACACGAACTGGGCCGCTCCGAAGGGGAAGAAGATCGAGTTCGACATCTGGGGGCCCGCCGGTTCCTACCCGTCGTATTTCGAGGTCGGATCCATCCCCTGCTAGGGCCCTCGCCTGCGACCGCCGGCGCGGGGAGGGCCGTCGCGGCCGGGCGCGGTGTGATGGGGGATACCGCAGCGGCCGTCCGCTTCCCACGCCGGTCGTCTCGACCAGGATTGATCACGGGGCGGCCGTGACAGGATGAAGGCCGCGGCTTCCGGTCCATCGAAGTGTGTAGTGCGCATCTCATCCAGCGGGTTGAGGTTGTGCCCCCGCGTCCCTACCTAGGGTTGTGGGCGAGCAACAGCCCTGGGCACCAGGGACGGAGCGACCTCAAGGAGATCAGCCACCATGGTTCCCGCCTCGAAGAACATCGCCGAGGGCGCAGTTTGTGCCGTCATCGGACTTGCGCTGCGCTTGTTCACCGAGGATGTCCACATTCCCGTCTTTACGCTCACGAAGGTGGGCGTGGTGCTGATGGCTGTCGGCGGCATACAGCTGCTCTACGGCGTGTACCAGACGTTCAGCGCGCGGAGTGCGGAGTAGCGGACGGCCGGGCAGCGGGCGCTTCGCTTGGGCCGCGCTGCCTGCCCTTGCGGATTACCTTGACCGACCGGGGAGTTTGCGACGCCGCCCCGATCCGGCCGGTGTTGTTCGACACCCCGTACATGGACCGTTTGCTCTGCCCGGCCCGTAGACCTCGGCCCGCCCGACCACGTGGCAGGGTCACGGGCTAGAAAATGCCGGCGCGCATGTGGTGCGTGAGGTTCTCCAGGATCTCGCGCAGCCACGGGCTGCGGACGGCCGGCAGCCGGACCAGGGTGTGCTGGAACGCGTACCCGTCGGCCCGGAAGAGGCGATCAGGGCGCGATATGGGTGGGTCGAAGTCGTCGCGGAGGACGCCGTCGGGTATGCCGCCCGCCGCGGGAACGGGCAGATCCGGCTCGGGGAAGGCCAGCCACAGCCACACTCCGAACGGCAGCGGCACCGGGTACGCCGGGACGGCCGGGACGGCCGGAGTCCAGGCCTCCCCGGTTTGCGGATGGGCCGGCACGAGAAGGATGCCGGCGTCCGTGTCGGGGGCGGGGAGTCCCGGGCCGGCCAGGACGGCGCGTCGCGCCGGCGGACCCGTGGGCAGCAGGGCGTCGAGGGCGCGTTGGAACACGTCCTTGGCCAAGCCATCCGGGACCGTCACCGGCCGGCCCGCCGAGGCCACCAGCAGGTGGGCGAGTGCCCGGCCGGCCGCAGCTTCCCACTGCGGGCTCCACGACCACCGGCGGATCGATCCCAGCGGTGACCCCCACGTGGTGAGCGGCTCGAACGGGGGCGTGCTCTTTCCCTCGGCCATCAGCTCCGCCCAGGAGAGCGGTGGGGTGTCGGCGCCGTCGACGGGGAGGCGGCGTACGGCGTCCGGGGCGAGCCACATCGCCTGCCAGAGCGAGCAGTCGTCGATCCTGCTCGCCACGGGCAGGCCGCACGCCTCGCAGGCCATGTTGGGGCCGTCGGCCCCGTCGAGGCCGCAGCAGTACCCGCCGCCCTTCTCCGGGATCAGCAGAGTGCCGCGGGTGTCGCCGGGTGCGATGACGATCGCGCTCGGCGCTCCGTCGGACAGGGAGTAGACCGGCGCGTAAACACCGCGGGCAACCGCCTCGTCCGGATGGATCTCCTCCCACCTCCGCCACGGCGGCCCCCAGGGCTCCGGGTCCACGGCGAACGTGCCGGGTTCCATGAGCACGGGGAGCTGAACCCCGTTCCCGTACTTCTGATGGGCGTGGGCCGGCAGGGCGACCTGGGACAACGGGGCGGTCAGCTCGGCGCCGCACCCCGCACACACAAAAACGAACAAATGTCCTCCGCTTAGGAAACGAAGGCATCATCGCAGTTCGGCAGCGGCCCGGCCAATCAGTTTTGGGGTGGGGCCCGGTGGGAACCGGAGGGAAGGCGCTTGGAGGAGGTGACCCGCCGAGCGGTCGACGCGGACGTGCTGCGCGACCGCCGGCTGATGGCGGTCAAGGCCGTGTGGGAGGCCCTACGCCCGCTGGAGCCGGGCCTGTACGAGGCCCGGCACCATTGTGGGCACCCCGGCATCGATCGGGGCTGCCCCACGAGCTGCTCGGCAAGTAGTCCGCGGGGCTGTGGGCGGCCTGCCCTGGTAGACGTCTACCGGCGTCTACCAGGGCAGGCCGCTCCTGACGGTCGCGCCCGCCCCCGTAAAGCGGGCGGCGGTGGCCGCTACTTCGGGGTGGTCCAGAGCTGGCGCTTGTACGTGTTGGCCGTGTGCAGTTGGACCTTGGTGCCGTCGGCGGTGCTGCCGCCGGTCACGTCGAGGACCTTGCCGGACGCGACGTGCACGATCTGCCCCTTCGCGTTCACCGACCAGCGCTGCGAGGCGCCGCCGTTGCAGTCGAAGAGTTCGATCTTGTTGCCGTCGGCGCTCGCGTTGCGCGCGTTGTCCAAGCACTTGCCCAGCGCGCGGAACGTGCCGTCCTTGCCCACGATCCACGACTGCGCCGCGGAAGTGTTGCAGGTGTAGAGCTGGATCTGGGTGCCGTTGACCGCCTTCCCGCCCTTGACGTCGAGGCACTTGCCGCCGAGGCCGGCCACCTTGCCCTGGGGCGGGACGGCCGCGCCGGCACCGGCGGCGAGGTAGCGCAGGCCTTGCACGTCGAACTGCTGGATGTAGTCGCCCACGCGACCGTCCTGGTAGCCGTGGTTCGCGGTGCACATCACCGGCTTCTCGCCGGAGTCCTTGCCCACGGCGCAGTCGCCGCGCGTCGCGCTGCGGTCCGCGTGCGTCAGGCCCATGGTGTGGCCGAGCTCGTGACTGATGTGGTTCGGCATGAACGTCTCGCCCCAGGAAGGCAGGGGCTTGCCGTCCGCGGTGAAGAACGAGCTGTCGATGTAGGCGTGCCCGCTGGTCACGGTCCCGGGGATCGACGAGGAGATGAGACCACAGCTCAGGTTGGGAGTGCCCGAGCCGTCGTGCACGATCTTCCAGCCGGTCTGGCCGTTGTCCGCCGGCGGCACGCACGGGTGCTTGAGCACACCGATGACGATCTCGCCCTTGGGCCGGGAGTAGTTCCAGCCCACAGGGGTGGTGTCGACGGAGATGGGCAGGTTGGTGATGCGCTTGAGGTCGGCTGCGGACGCCTTCACGTAGCGGCCCAGCCAGTCCACGGACTTCTGGTCGTAGAACTTGATCGTGTAGCCGGTCGACAGCGACTTGGTCACGCCGTTGCCCAGCTTCCACCCCTCACCCTGCGGTGCTCCTGCCACCGCCGCCTTCGCGTGCACGGGCGCGGGGCCCAGCGACATCACACCGTTCTCGAAGGCAGTGCCGTCGGTCGTGGAGACACCGGAGTCCGCCTGGTCGGGCAGATTGTCCACCGGGCCGGAACTCGCCGGTGCCGCGGCGGGCTCCGTCGTCGTGCTCTCCGTGCCGAAGGCACCGGGCGAGAGCTGCACCGCCGCCGCGATCGCCGCCGCGGTACCTGCGGCGGCGACGGCTATTCGGCGCTTGCCGGTAAGTCTCATGTCCTGAATACCCTTCCCCGTTGTTCACTGGCCGCCCGGGCCCGGACCGTTCCGGTCTCCCGGGGCGGTGTGATCCTAGGCCGTCGGTCCGACAACCGATCACGCAGGGACGTACGGATGCAGGGGCATACGGATGCAGGGACGCACGGAAGGCTGTCCGGATGCTGTCCGGTGCGGTTTCCAGCTAAAGCCAGGGCTTGTTGAGGTAGGTGAGGACGGCGCGGACCCGGCGGTTGCTGTCGTTGTCGTCGGTGATGCCGAGCTTGCCGAAGAGCGAGGTCGTGTACTTGCTGATGGCGCTTTCGCTGAGGAAGAGGCGGCGTCCGATGGCCTGGTTGGACAGGCCTTCGGCCATGAGGCCCAGCACGGAGTACTCGCGTTCGGTGAGCTGTTCCAGACCCCGGCTCGGGGACCCGCTGGAGAGGAGTTTGGCGATGACGGCCGGGTCCATGGCGGTCCCGCCGCCCGCGACGCGTTCCAGGGCGCCGATGAACTGGTCGGCGTCGAAGACGCTTTCCTTGAGGAGGTAGCCGACACCGCCGGAGCCGTCGGCCAGGAGCTCGCGGGCGTAGAGCTGTTCGACGTGCTGGGAGAGGATGAGGACGGGCAGCCCGGGCATCTCGCCGCGGGCGGCGAGCGCGGCCCGTAGACCCTCGTCGGACTGGGACGGCGGCATACGGACGTCGATGACGGCCACGTCCGGGCGCCATGTCCGCAGTGCGTCGAGCGTCTCGGGCCCGGTGGTGGCCGTGGCCACGACCTGGTGGCCGCAGGCCTCGATGAGGCGGACCAGCCCGTCGCGCAGGAGGTAGAGGTCTTCGGCTACAACGATTCGCATGGCACCGCCATCTTGACACGCGTCGGGCCGCCCGGCGGGCTGCTGATCTCCACGGTGCCGTCGAAGACGGCGAGGCGGCGGCGCAGGCCCGCGAGCCCGCCGCCCGCCCGGACGCCGGCTCCGCCCCGGCCGTCGTCCTCGACCTCGGCGGTGATGCCGCTGCCGTCCCGGGTGAGGGAGACGTGCGCCCGGGATGCCCGGGCGTGCCGGACGGTGTTGGTCAGCAGCTCGGCGATGCCGAAGTAGAGGGCGGCCTCGATCGGCGCCTCCAGACGGGGCGGGGTGTCGGCGCTGACGGTCACGTCGAGAGGCATGTCCAGGGCGAGCGCGCGGACGGCGTCGGTGAGCCCCCGCTCGGTCAGTACGGGCGGGCTGATGCCCTGGATGAGCTCGCGTAGCTCGGCCAGTGAGGCGGTGGCACCGGCTTGTGCCTCCCGCAACAGTGCCCTGGCCTGGGCAGGGTCGGTCTCCATCAGCTGCCCGGCGGTCGCCAGGGAGAGCCCGAGCGCCACCAGGCGGGCCTGTGCACCGTCGTGCAGATCCCGTTCGATCCTGCGGATCTCGGCGGCCTGCGTGACGGTGGTGTCCGCGCGCTGGGCGGTGAGTTCCTCCACCCGGTCCGCCAGCGCCATCGCGGGCGACGGGCGCAGGAAGCGGACGGCCACCGGCTCGACGGGCCGCCAGGCGTACGGGGCGGAGGCGACGGCCACGACCAGGCCGAACGCCCCGGCCAGGCGCGCGGCAAGCCCCGGCTGGCCGCCGAATCCGAGGACCGCCGTAGCCAATCCGGCCGGCGGGAGGGACGCGACCAGACCCGCGGTGAACGGGGCGATCGCCGTGAAGCGCAGGTCGCGCCAGGTGGCGGGATCGCTCCAGCGGAGCCGCCACTTCTGGTCCATGAGGGCGTCCCGGCGGCTGCGCTCGTAGGAGGAGCCGTTCCACCAGTACCCGGTGGACATCTGCGTCACCGGCCCGGCCTGCCGGTATCCGGCGGGGATGACGGTGGTGGTCCACCGCGCGACGAGGAAGCGAACGACCCGGCAGACCGGGCGGCACAGCGCGAGCGTGCCCGCGCACACCAGCACGAACGGCGCGACCCACGACCACGGGTTCGCCGCACCCCACCAGATCCCCAGCGCCACGGCGGCGGCCCACACGGCCGGGACCAGCATGCTGACGGTCGCCACGACGCACGCCCGTACGAACCCCACGCCGACGCGCGCCGGCCACGAACCCAGCTGTCTCATCACTTCTTCTTCCTCCGCCTACCCCTTCGATGCTCCCACTGTGCACCGCGCCGAGCCGGCTACCGCCCTGATCAGCGGGGGAGTGGGGCTAGCCCCACCCACTCGTGCCTCCAGGCCGATACCGCGCCGGCCAAGCGCTCCGTAGCGTCGGTGAGCATGGAAACCGACACGCACACCACGAACGAGGCACTCCTCCTCAACACCCCCCGCGCCCAGGAAGCCCTCGGCAAGACGAAGAACAGCATCAAGATCTACGGCGTGCTCAGCGCCGTCGCCCTCGCGACGGTCATCGGGGTGTCGGGCAGCGGCCATACGGTGAACACGTTCATGTGGGTCCGGGCAGTCCTGCTGCCTGTGGTCGCGGTGTTGATCTACCGGATGACCCTCGCCGCTTCCCGGGGATCCCGGCGGGCCTTCGAGCGCGTGAGGACCCTGGCCCTCATCATGCCGATCGCCATCGTCGGCGTGGACCTGATCCCGGGGGTCTGCCCGCTCTGGTACGCCGTGATGCAGATCGTCTGCATGCTGCCCGTCGTCCGAGCGGCGTTCATCACCCGCGGCTCCGCACTGCGCGCCGCCTTCCCCAAGCCGCCCTTGACGCCGCGGGCCTGAGCGGCTGCGTACACAGTGCGGGCAGCAGACCCCGTACATAGTGCGAAGCCGCAGACACCGAAGACGGGGCGCCGGCCACCGGGATGGGGCACCGCGCCACGCCCATCCCTGGCACGGGAACCGGCTAGGAGAGTGAGTCGCCGTTGCCGGCAACGAAAACGATCGTTTTCCCGGACGTCCAGAAGTTTCCCCCGTATTCCTCTCGACGAATGGGGTTCACCGTGCGTTCTGCGTGTCCTCGGACCCGGCGGAATATCCTTCTCGTCAGTGTCGCCGGTGTCACCGCGGCCGGCCTCGTGGGATTGGTCCACACTCCGGCCACCCCTGTGTCGCGTGACCAACGCGAGATCTCCGACTGCCTAGGCAGGGAGGACGGCTACGACCGCACGCCCTTGCTGAACAACAAGGAATGGGCGCGGGCGGAGAACCGCAGCCTGGGATACGGCAGGTACGCGACATGCCGTTTCACCATCACACACGACTCCAGGTACGTGGACTTCGGCCAAAGGGCCGTGTCGGACACCTACGGCGCTTGCGACGGGCCGGCATGGAGTGTCGAGCTGATTGTCAACGAGTCCGTGGCCAGATCAAAGGCGACGACCTGGGAGAGGGAGAGGACCAGGAGAAAGGAGCGGTCGATCGAAAGGAACGTCTCGGGGACGATCACGGCGGCCATCGCGGACGTGCTGGACGTCAGCCTCGGCCGCAACGCCACCCTGGGCCGCCGAGAAGAAACCGAACAGAGAAAAATGAGAGGCGACACCACGGCATGGACCGACAGCAAAACCGATGAGAAGAAGAGCATCGTCGGCATGCCCGAGGGAAAGAGGGTGTACCTCCAGTCCGCTCCGTGGCTCCAGAAGAGCTCCGGATACCTGGAGATGAGCTACTGGGAGGGTGAGTCCGGCGGCCGCAGCAGGGCCGTGAAGAAGATCGACCTGACGACTCACACCCCGGTCCTGAGGGAGGGCAAGAAGCCGCGCATGGACTACCAGACGAGGTGGATGGCGTGCCCCAAGAAGAAGTGACCTCCGGCCGGCCCGGCGAATGGCCCATAGCGCCTGGACCCCGCCGCTCGGGGACAGAGTAGCGGGGCGCATACTGGGCTGATGGCCTCGCTGTCCCCTTCGTCTCGGTTTCGGGACCCACAGCTCAAAAAGGGAGCGTTCGTCGGCACTGTTCTTGTGTGCTGCCCACGCTGCGCCCGGCCTGCCCACGTCGTGCCGGCCTCCGGACTCTCCGGCAGCGGGGCGTCCTCGATGTCTGCTCAGCGGAGTCTCGTGTGCCGCAGCTGTGGCCTGTCGCGGAGACACCCGGGTGTGCCGCTTGTCTTCCGTTTCGGCACGGGACCGATCACGGACCCTTATTTCAACGTGCCGCTGTGGCTCCAGACCGAGACCCGGCATGGCCTGCTGTGGGCCTACAACCTGGAACACCTCACGCTGATCGGGCAGTACGTGCAGGCGCCGTTGCGGGAGCGACCCCCGCCGTCAGAGGCGGGGTGCACGATGTCGTTCATCGCCCGGCTGCCGGCATGGATCAAGCGGGCGAAGAACCGCACCGAGGTCCTGCGAGCCATCGACCGCATGCGGACCTCGCTGGTGAGCTGACCTACCGCTCGATCCTGCGCCGGGGCTATGTGTTAATGAGGTGCTCGGCGAGGTTCCCGGCGCGGTGCGGGTCAGCAGACGACTCCGGGCCCGCCGCGCGCAGAGCCACCCCCCACAACCGCGGTCCGTTCCTCTCCGCGCCGTGCCCCCGCCGTCGCGTCACGCGGAAGGTGGCGTTTCCGGTTTGCGGGCCTCCCAGAAGTCGATGAGGAAGGCTCCCTCGCGGGCTGCCCGGGTCAGGGCGCGGGCGCCCTGGACCATGAACTTCCTGACCGGGGAGTCGTCGAGCTGTTCGCCGAGGGCGGCCAGCTCGTCCAGGAAGTCCCATGTGGACGTGAGGTCTCCCGTCGCTTCGGTGTCGCCCACGACGATGTCGGTGAAGCCGACGCGCCGCAGTTGTCCGGCAAGCTGGGCGGGCGTGGCGAGGTGGGGCAGCGCGTAATAGCGGCAGACCGGCTCGATGAGGCGGTGGGCTTCTTCGGTGGTCAGGCCGTCGTCGGCGAGCCACTCGTAACCGATCGAGATCCCACCGGGCTTGAGGACCCGGGCGATCTCGGCGTGGGTGCGGTCCTTGTCGGCCGTGTGGCAGATGGCCTCGAAGGCGTAGACGACGTCGAACGAGGCGTCCTCGAAGGGCATGTGCATGGCGTCGCCGTCGCCCGCTCGACACCGCCGCCGGTGGCTCCGCGGCCTTCATGCCGGTGCCCGGCGCACACCGCGCGTACGAAGCCGCCTGCGCACGGCTGCTCGGCCTCCAGCACGAAAACGGTGCGTGGGAGGGCGAGATGGAGTGGAGCACCATGATCCTCTCCCAGTACGTCATCGTCCTGCACATCCTGGAACGCTCCCCGGACGAGCCGACGCGGCAGTCAATCCTCCAGTGCTTCCGGAAGGCCCGTACCGCTGAGGGGAGTTGGGGCATGCACCCGCAGGCGCCACCGTCGGCGTACGCCACGACACTGGCCTACGTGGCCCTGCGCCTGCTGGGTACCGAACCCCATGACTCCCTCGCCGCCGGTGCCAGGCGGTGGATCCACACGCAGCCGGGCGGTGCCGGCGCCGTTCCGCAATGGGGGTTCTTCTGGCTCGCGGTGCTGGGCCTGATGCCCTACCGGCAGGTGGCACCGGTTCCCCCGAGATGATGCTCCTCCCCAGGTGGGCTCCCCTGCACCCCGAACGGCTCCTGGGCTGGACCCGGATGCTCTACCAGGCCATGGCCTACCTGTACGGCGCGAAGTTCCACGCGGCCCCGAGCCCCGTCACCCGCGCGCTGCGCCGAGAGCTGTTCCCCGGACCGGGCCCGGTCCCGGGAGTCGACGGTCCGCCTGTCCGCAGCACGGACGTGTACGTCGCCGGCGGCCGCGCACTGCGCGTGCGGCGGCGACGGCCAAACCTCCATGGTGCGGCGTACGATCCACTCCGCCGGCCCGGCGACGACCGTCTCCCGAACGGCCAGCGTGCTGCTGCACGGCCCCGCCCTCCCCGAGGAGGGATACGGTCACGTCTTCGCGGGCGGCCCCGGCGCCGTCCTGGCCTACCGGCTCGACGACGACACCGTCCGCGTGACCATCGACATCCCCCTGTCGCCCCTGCGCTCCACGGACTTGCGGTCCTACGTCCAGCGCGTCTACTCCCGGTTCCTCCCCGGCACCCTGGCCGGGCCCCTGTCCACGGCTCTGGAGCGGAAGACGGTGCAGTGGGCCGCCAACCGGGTCCGGCTGCGCACCTTCCACGGCCGGGGGCCCTACGCCCTGGTCGGCGACGCGGTCGGCACCTGCCACCCGCTCACCGCCTCCGGACTGACCATCGGCCTGCGCGACGCCGAATGCCTCGCCCGTACCGAGGACGTCGCCGCCCACGGCCGGCGCCGACGGGCCGCCGTGCGGGCACACGAACACCTCGCCGCCGCCATGCACCGCATCTTCTGCGACCCGGGCCGGACCAGCGGGGACCTGCGCCGCAGCATGTACGCCGTCCTGCGCGCCAGCGGCAGCGAACGCGAACGCGAACGCGAACGCATGATGCGGCTGCTGTGCGCGGAAGAGCTCGGCCCCCTCCCTCTGACCGGCGCCGTCCTGCACGTCGCCGGTCACGCACTGCGCGAACAACTGGTGACAGGCCGGTGCTGTACGACATGGCGCACGTCCGTCCGGGCGTGCGGGGACTACCTCAGCTGGCTGCGATGGATGAGCCGCTCCCCGGGACACGGCTGGGGCGGGTGACCGAGGAGGATGCGCCCCGTGCACCGTCGGCACAGCGTTCACGACACGGCAGCGGCCCGGGGCGCCTTCAGGCTCCTCGGAGCCGCCGTCCGGTGGCGGCCCTGGCACACGGTTCGCCTGACACTGGCCGCGTGCGTTCTCGGCACCCTGGCCATGGGCCTGTTCGGCACCGGAGGTCTGGACAGGCTCAGCATCACCGGGGCGGTCCCGTACGGCTCCGCCGCCACCCGGGACAGCGCCGCGCTCGGAAAACGCTACGGCTTCTCCGCCCCTGAACTGGTGCTGCTGCTGAGCGCCGCGTCGGACGTGCGCTCGCCGCAGGTCGCGGCGGCGGGCCGCGCGGTGGAGGAGAACGTACGGCGGGCACCGGGCGTCCGGGCCGCCTCCTCGTACTGGAGCACGAACGATCCCGCCCTGCTCTCCCGGAACACGCGCTCGGCACTGGTCACCGCCAACCTGACCGGTGACGAGTCACACCGGGCGAAGACCGCCCAACGGCTGGTTGCCGCCCTCGGCGAACACCGCGGGCCGGTGACGATCACGCCCACCGGAACGGCATGGACCCATGCCGAAACCCTGGACGCCAACCGTGCCGACCTGATCAGGGCGGAACTGATCTCCGCGCCGGCCTGTGCCCTCATTCTCCTGTTCGTCTTCCGCTCCCTCGTCGCGGCGCTGCTGCCGGTCGTCAGCGCACTGATCGCCACGGCGGGCACCCTGGCCTTCCTGCGACTGCTGACCTCCTTCATGGAGGTCTCGGTGTACGCCTCGAACATCGCCACCGCCCTGGGGCTCGGCCTGGCGGTGGACTACGGCATCCTGGTGGTCTCCCGCTTCCGCGAGGAATCCGTGGCCGCCGTGCCCTTGCAGGAGGCCATCGAGCGCAGCGTCCGCACGGCGGGCCGTACGATCGTCGTCTCGGCGAGCATCGTGCTGGCGTCCCTTTCCGCCTTGCTGCTCTTCCCCTTCGTGTTCATGCGCTCGGCCGCTTGGGCCGCAATCGCCGTGGTGGTCTTCTCGGCAGCGGCTTCCGTGATCGTGATCCCGGCCCTGCTGGCGCTTCTCGGACGGAGCATCAACCGGTTCGACCTGTTCGCCCGCTTCCGCCGGCACGGCCTTCCCGACCCCGGGGGAAGCCCGGGCTGGCGCCGGGTGGCCCTGGCCGTCACCCGGCGGCCCGGCGTGGCGGCACTCGCCGCCACCTGTCTGCTGGCCGTGCTGTCCCTGCCCGCATGGCACGTCGCCCTCGGCCCGACCGGCGTGGACGATCTCCCGCAGCACAGCAAGTCCCGTACGGCGGCAGTGATGATCCGTCAGGACTTCGCCTCGGCACCGGAACGGGACCTGACTGCCGGACTCCCCAAAGGGACACCGCGTGAGGACGTCGAAGGCTACGCCTGCACCGTTTCGGCGCTGCCGCAGACAGCCGCCGTCCGTACCCTCACCGGGCGGTACCGCGGGGGCACGAAGGCCGAGGCGCCAGGTCCATGGGACGTACACCTGGATTCACCGGGCGGCCCGGTGCTGGTCGTCACGTCACGCTTTCCCCCCGGCGCGGACGGCTCGGCGGCCCTGGTACGACAGCTGCGTACGCTTCCCGCCCACGGCCGCGTCCTCGTCGCCGGGGAGGCGGCAGAGGCGGTGGACGCCCTGTCCGCCATCCGGCGGACCCTGCCCTGGTGCTGCGGCCTCATCGCGGCCGGGACGTTCGTGCTCATGGCCTTCTTCACCCGCAGCCTGCTGGTGCCGTTCAAGGCCGTGGTGGTGGCGGTGGCCGGCCTGACGGCCACGCTGGGCTGCCTGGTGTACGTGTTCCAGGACGGACACCTGCGGGGTGTCGTCGGCGACTTCCGCGCCCCCGGCTACCTCTTCGACATGACGACCGTCTTCCTGCTGGCGACCGCCTACGCGCTGTCGGTGGACTACGAGGTCTTCATCGTCGCCCGCATCAAAGAGGAGTATCTCGCGTCGGGCGACAACACCTCCGCCGTCGTCGTGGGGATGCAGAGAACGGGCCGCCTGGTCACAGCAGCGTCACTCGTCTTCGCAACCGCCATGGCCGGCCCCGCGACCTCCCAGGTCACCCCGCTCAAACTGACGGGGGCCGGGCTGGCTCTGGCAGTCCTGCTGGATGCTGTTGTGGTACGGGGAGCTCTGGTTCCCGGCCTGATGACGCTGGCGGGCAAGGCGAACTGGTGGCTGCCGGGGGGATGGGGGCGGCGCCGTCAGGTTCGCCGCGGGGCGTGAGACGGCTGTTGGTCAGTTCTGAGCGGTGGGCCGGACGACGATCTCGTTCACGTCGATGGTTGCAGGCTGCTCGATGGCGAACGCGATGGCATGGGCGATCGCCTCCGGCGGGATCGCAATCCGGTCCCGCATCTCCGTAATCTGCGCTCGGACCTCCGGGTTCGTCGATGCCTCGGCGAAGGGGGTCCCTACCGCGCCGGGCGAGACGGTGGTCACCCGCAGAGAATCACCGGCCTCCTGGCGCAAGCCTTCGCAGATGGCGCGGACCGCGAACTTCGTACCGGCGTACACCGCCATGCTCGGCACGATGCGAAACGCGGCCGTGGAGGCGATCGTGATGAAGTGGCCCGCGCCCTGGGCCCGGAAGACCGGCAACGCTGCGCCGATTCCGTGCAGGATACCCTTGATGTTGACGTCGACCATCTGATCCCACTCGTCGACCCGCAGATCGTCCAGAGGCGAAATCGTGCCGACCCCCGCGTTGCTGACCAGCACGTCGAGCCGGCCGAATCGCTCGCCGGCCAGGGCGACCAGAGCGTGCAGGTTGTCCCGTCGCGTCACGTCCGTGCGGGTCTGCACGGCCGTGCCGCCCGACTTCTCGATCCGCGCTACCAGCTCCGCGAGGCGCTCGGACCGGCGCGCGCCCAGGACGAGCCGCGCGCCACGCTCGGCAAGCAGCAGCGCGGTCGCCTCGCCGATGCCGCTGCTGGCTCCCGTGATCGCCACGACCTTGCCGTCGATTCCCGACATGATGCCCGCCTCTTCACTCTGAATTATTGGTACTCGGTGACCCGCAGAGGCCATCGGTGAGAGCTGTACACCCCGCTCGGGATCCAGTGTGTGAGGTCTTTAGCCTGGTATCCAGATCGCGTTTATTCTGGAACCAGGAGTGCCATCCACCATGCAGACGCAGCCGAATCAGCGCCATGAGCTGGGCGCCTTCCTTCGCAGCCGCAGAGAGCGGATCACCCCTGACCAGGTCGGACTGCCGCGCACCGGCCGACGGCGGACCCCTGGTCTGCGCCGGGAAGAACTCGCGCTGCTCGCCGGGATCAGCGTCACCTGGTACACGTACCTCGAACAAGGCCGGGACATCCGCACCTCGGACCAAGTGCTCAACGCCCTCGCCTCGGCACTGCAACTCGACCGGTACGAGCGCGGTCATCTCTTTCAGCTCGCCGGTCACGCGGCCGCGGCCGAAACCGAAGAACCCGAGCCGCTCGCCGCCGAGGTGGCAGCCGTCCCCCTCCTGCTCCAGCCGCATCCGGCATACATCATCGGCGGCAACTACGACGTGCTCAGCTACAACCGGGCAGCCGACGAACTCTTCCCGCACCTCACCGCGGCGGCGGACCGGCCGGCGAACATCGTCCGCTGGGTGTTCCTCGAACCCGCCGCCCGGGACGTTCTGGTCGACTGGGAGCCCGAGGCACGCGGCCTGCTCGCCCGGCTCAGAACACTGGCCGGACGCCACCCGGGCGACCCCCGGTACACCCGGCTGATCGACGAGCTGAACACGGACAGCCCCGAAGTACGCGCCTGGTGGCCGCAGTACGACGTCCAGGCCCGACACGGCGGACGGAAACGGCTACGTCGCCCGGGACACGGGGTGATCGATTTCGCTTACACCGCTTTCCACTTGGCCGAACACCCGGAACAAACACTGGTGATCTACTCCGACAGCCGGGACTCGGCTGATTGAGCTTCCTCCCCGGTCCCGCGCCGGCCGCAACGGCGTGATCACCCTCCCGCCATGCGACCCGTCCGGCCCCCTGGCGCCGCAGGCAATGTTCGCCCTGTCGACGACGGCGCGTGGACGCCGGCCGTTCTCGCCGGCGTTTCTTCAAGGGGAACCCGGTCTGCGTGTCGCATCATAAAAGGCGTAAATATTGTCTTATGTGGCATTAGGTTCGGACTATGTTCGCCGCTTACGCCGCACGTATCGACCCTGACCAGCCGCTGAGCGCACTCGAGCTGGGCGAGCGCCCCGAACCCGAGGCGCGGCCCGGCTGGACGACCGTGAACGTCAAGGCCGCCTCGCTCAACCGCCATGACCTCTGGTCGCTGACCGGGGCCGCGCTGGGCCCGGTCCCGCTCAGCGGGGTCGAGGTGACCGAGGAACAACTGCCGATGATCCTCGGCTCCGACGCCGCGGGCATCGACGAGGACGGCAACGAGGTCGTCCTCCACAACGTCATCGGCCAGACCGGCTACGGCCTGGGCCCGGACGAGACGCCGGCCATGCTCAGCAAGCAGCACTACCAGGGCACCTTCGCCGAGCGGGTCCGCGTCCCCCTCTGGAATGTGGTGCCCAAACCGAAGGAACTGTCCTTCGAGGAAGCGGCCTGTCTGCCGACCGCATGGCTGACCGCCTACCAGATGTTGTTCACCAAGGCGGGCGTACGGCCCGGCCAGTCCGTCCTGGTACAGGGCACGGGCGGCGGCGTGGCCACCGCGGCCATCGTGCTGGCCGCGGCGGCCGGACTGCGGGTCTTCGCCACCAGCCGCGACAAGGCCAAGCTCAAGCGGGCACGCGAGCTGGGGGCCGAGGGCGCCTTCGAGACGGGGACACGGCTGCCGCACCAGGTCGATGCCGTCATCGACTCCGTCGGCGCCGCCACCTGGTCCCACTCGCTCACATCACTCAAACCGGGCGGCACTCTGGTGATCTGCGGTACGACCAGCGGGACGAACCCGACGGAGGCCGAGCTGCACCGCATCTTCTTCTACGAGCTCAAAGTCGCCGGCTCGACCGGGGGCACCAAGGAGGAGCTGGCGGACCTGCTGAACTTCTGCGCTGCGACCGGCGTACGGCCCGTCATCGACTCCGTACTGCCCCTGGACCGGGCCCGCGAGGCATTCGAGAAGATGGCGAAGGGCGGGATGTTCGGGAAGCTGGTGCTCACGGTATGACGGCGAGTGCGGACAGGACGCCTGCGTGAAGCAGGCCCCCGCCCGGGGGACGCTGAATGCCCGCCACCGCGACGTACCGCACGACCGCACGACCGGCCGGCCGCCGAGCACCGCTGGCCACCCGTGCCGCCGTTACAGGAGACTCGCCGTCCGCCGTCCTACGTGCCGTCAGGCTTGCCGGCGAAGGTCCAGCATGTAGAGGACCTTGTCGTAGCGGCGTCCGCCGGAGGCGACGAAATCAGGTAGCCGACCGTATTCAGTGAAGCCCAGCGACCGGTAGAGGTGCAGGGCATTGCTGTTGTCGCCGCGAGCGTCCAGGGTGAGGACCTCGATGCCCGACAGCCGGGCATCAGCGATCAAAGCAGAGGCCAGCGCCCGGCCGACGCCACACCCATGGGCGGCAGCATCCACCGCGACCTTCTCCAGATCGGCGTGCGGCCGGTGGGTCGGGCGGGTGTAGCGCAGCCAGTACCCCAGCCCGACCAGCCGACGGCCGAGGTATGCGACCCGCAGGGAACCATCACCGGCCTGCACCGCACTCACGACGTGGCTGAAGAGCGCCGCCACTTCACGGAGTGAGGGTGGTTCGACCCAGCCGAGTGCGGCACCTCCGCGGACCAGGTCCGCCAGGATGCGGTGGGCCGACTCAGTAAACCGGGCCTCAAGGTCCGGCTCGGAAGCCAGCTGCATCGCGTCCAAGATGAGCGGCTCAGCAGTCCCGCTGCTGTTCATGGTCGTACGCACAGCCGGATCCTATCCGGCAGTCATGGGGGAGTTGATGCGGCGCTTCCGGAAAGGGCTTGCCGGCCAACGCCGTTCCTGGCAGTCGCAGCAACTCATCCAGCATCGGGGGCCGGGTCCCGATCGCACCGGGACGGGGCACCTTGACGCACCGTGCTTAGACTCGAAGATCAAGCATCGGCTCATAGTTCAAGGGAGATGGGATGAAACAGCCTACTTTTGCCGGCCTGTCCGCCGCGCTTGCAGGACTGGGGACGGCGCTGGGCTTCCTCACGGTTCAGTTGCGCGCAGAGGGTTACGAGCAGTATGTCGAGTCCGTGGCCACCGCCAGCGTCGTGATGTGGACCACCGCATGCCTGACGGTCGTGACGTGGGTCCGCTACCGCCAGATGAACTCGGAGTGAGTCCCAGAATGCCGACGGGCGCCGGGGCATCAGCCCCGGCGCCCGCCGCGCACGGGCTCAACCGGAAGGCGTGACCGGCGACCACACGCCGAACCACTGCTCGGCGCCGTACTCCTCGAACCTTCCCGCTTCGGTGAACCCCAGTTTCGCCGCGAGGCGCATCGCGCGGTCGTTGGCGGTCCGGGTGCAGAGCACCACCGGCTCGCCGGGAAGTGCGTCGGCGCACCAGCCGAGTACCGCTGCGCATGCCTCGGCGGCGTACCCGTATCCCCACGCCTCCGGCAAAAACATGTAGCCGAGCTCGGCCTCACCGGCATCCGGGCGGACGTGACCCGGGCGCTCGGCTTCGCGCCGATCGAGCGTGACCATGCCGATCATCGCTCCGTCGAGATCTATCACGAAGAGGCCGGGGCGCCGCCCGGGCACCTCGGGCACCGCGCGCTCGAGCTCATCGCGTGGTCGAGGGCCACCGATGTAGGTGCCCACCTCCGGCGAGGCGAACAGCTCGATGAACGCCGCACGGTCCCGGGCCTCGGGCTCGCGGAGGACGAGGCGCTCGGTCCTGATCGGGGCAGGTGGCCAGGCGCAGGCGACGGCTCCGGGCTCAGTCATGCCGGTCAACCTGACGGGGGCGCGCCGCTCGCGCCCCGGCAATCAAACGGCAGGGCATCAACCGTTGGCCCGCTCTGCCGCGCTGCGTTCCACGCAGAATTCGTTGCCCTCGGGGTCGTGCAGCGTTACCCATCCGGTTCCGTCCGGCCTCCGGTGGTCTCCCTGGAGCGTGGCACCGAGCGAGAGCAGGCGCTCGACCTCCTCGTCCCGGGTACGGTCCTGGGGCTGGAGATCCACATGCACCCGGTTCTTCACCGCCTTGCGGTCATCCACTCTGACGAAGAGCAAGGTGGCCGTAGCAGTCGTGACCAGGGCTTCCGGGTCGCCCGGGAAGTCGTCATCAGCGAGCGCGCCGTCCAGGGCCTGGGCCCAAAAACCCGCAAGAGCATAGGGATCGGCGGAGTCGATGGTGATGTGACGAATCAAGGAACTCATGTTCGGAGTCGATCACGAATGCCTCCGACCGTCCAGAGGCGCCCAGTCTCTACCAGTTCGCCCGGCCGCCACGACCGGCCATCGACGGGACAGAACACCGCCGGGTCCGCCCACCAGCCCGGCCCGGCCACATGGCCTCGACTTGCTCAAGAACGCCCGGCTTTCCCTGCGAAGGACCGCTGCTCGGCCACCTGCCGGACGAAGAATTCATCCTGACCGGGCCCTTCGCACCAAAGGACTCAGACCACCGAGGCAGGACTCGGCAGCCTCTGCGGCGTCAGCCTGGTCATCTACTGGCCGGCGACGCGGCATCCCCCCTTCCTGCCCCGACGAGTCAGTGGAACTGACCGTACGGACACCCGGAACCCGGGCGCGGCAGAGAAGTGGAGAGGAGACTCAGGAGAGCGTGGCGTCGCCTTCCTCGGGCGAGGCCACGCTTGCCTGCTTCTGCCCGGGCCGGCCCGCCCCGTCCCGCTCGCGCGTCACGCTGTAGTTGACCGACCGTCCCTGCTTGCTGCGCTGCGCCTTACCCCGGGCCACGAGTGCTTCGAGGGTGTTGCGCACGACGGTCGCCTGCACCGTACGCGCCGGATGGGCGGCACTCACACCGTTCGTGATCTCAGCAACGGACTGCGGCCCCTGCTGTCCGGCCAGGTACGACGAGACGATCTCGCCCCACGTGACTTCCCCTCGCGCTGCCTTCGTCCCGCGGCGTCCGGCCCGTGCCGGCGCGGGCGGCTGGGACGAGCGCGGCCGGGGCACCTTCGCGTCCGGCTTCTTGTCGGCCTCCGGCTCAACGGCGGCATCACTCGGCGACGGCTGCACCGTTGCGACCGGCTCACCCGTGAGGGTGACCTGAAGCTTCAGCAGTTGCTGATGGTCGGCTTCCAGCGTCTCAAGACGCTGCTGGAGCGCCGAGATCTCCGAACGGACCTGCTCCCGTTCCTTGGACACGCGCTCGATGTCCGCGGTGACTTGGGCCGTGTACTGGTCTGTGAGGGAGTTGGCAGTGTCTGGCATGAGGTTGTCCCCAATCCGGTTGCCGTGTGTGAGCCGCGATGTTACCCATGCCGCCCCACCAGCGGCAGAGGCTTGGTTGATTGAAGAGCTGCTCGATATTGACGAACTGCTCGATCCGGGCCTCCCACCAGGGGCGTGGCGAGTCGGCCGCTGGTCGGCTCACTGCACTGCGTGCACTGCCACGTACGCGTCGGAAGGCCGCGGAGTACGAGGACGGCGAGCTCGTCCGCCTCCAGGCATGTGGCTCGCTTCAACCCGTGGTATGCGGGCGGTATTTGCCCACACCGAGAGCGATGTCCGGCGCTACTCGGGGGCGTACTCGACGGTGGGTGTGAAGACCACGAGGGCGTCGCCGGGCGCAGCCCGACGTCGGTGCCGGCTCACGTGGCCGCTCGGCGTGTCTGCTGGGCCAGGACGCTGGTGGCCCGTTCCAGGAGTTCGCAGAGTGCGGCGTGTTCGGAAGGCGTGAAAGCGTCGGTGAGTGCGCGCTCAAGGATAGTCACCTCCTGGTAGGCGCGGTCGAGGAGCGCCTGACCCTCCTCCGTCAGGGTGGCGATCTGCACCTTGGCGTGGACCGGGGACGCCTCGCGGCGGATGAGTCCCTTGGTCTCCATGTTGGCCAGCACGCTGCTCATGCTCTGCTGAGTCACCCCGCAGGAGCGGGCCAGCTGGGCGCCGGACATGCCGCCTCCACGGGAGAGGGCCAGCAGCACGGTGTACTGCGTCATGCTCAGCCCGTACGTCCGCAGCACCGACTCGTGGTGCGCCATCAGCGCCTGCTCCGCCCGCCTGATCCGGGTACAGAGGAACTCCTCGACCGGGCCTTCCACCATGCACTCCCACTCCAATGACAGGCTCATGGGTTGACTCAGGAGCCTTACATGCCATTACATACCTACAGTCCTCACGTATCAGGATACTGAGTCAACCCAAGGGGCTGTAACCATGAAGGCCGTCCTCCTCGACCACGATGACCAGTACCGGGTCGCCGAAATCGACGAACCCGCACCCGGTCCCGGCGAGGTGGCGATCCGGGTCGCCTACGCCGGGATCCAGTGGGGGGACACCATGGTCCGGGACGGTCACTTCCCCGTGCCGCGTCCCTTCGTGCCCGGCTTCGAGGCGTCGGGGCGCATCACTGCGGTCGGCGAGGGCGTCGATCCCGGCCGCGTCGGCGAGCCCGTCGCCGCACTGACCACGGCGGGCGCCTGCGCCGAGACGGTTCTGGCCCCTGCCGCGCTCAGCCTGGGCATCGGCGACCTGTCGCTACGCACCGCCGCGGGCCTCGGCTGGGCCGCGCCCACCGCCTACGACCTGATCAACACCGCCGCGCGGGTGCGGCCCGGCGAGAGTGTGCTGATCCATGGCGCGGCGGGCTCGGTCGGCACGCTTGCAGCCCAGTTCGCCCGGCTGGCAGGGGCCGGCCGGATCGTCGGCGTCGTCGGTAGCACTGCCAGGGCCGACTACGCCGCTCAGTTCGGTTACGACCAGGTTGTGCTGCGTGAAGAGTTCCCGGCGCGGCTCGGCGGCGGCGCGCCGTTCGACGTGATCCTCGACCCGGTCGGCGGCGCGACCCGCCGCGCCGCCCTGGAGCAGCTCGCGCCGCACGGCCGCCTCGCGGTCTACGGAAACCTCGGCACCTACGAACCGGTCTCGGCCGACATCGGCGACCTGCTGATGCAGGGCAAGTCGCTCATCTCGTACAACAGCAACCTGCTCAGCCGGACCCACCCCGAGCGGCTGGCCGACAGTGCCCGCCGCGCACTCGCCCTTGTCGCGGACGGCCAGGTGCGCGTGGACATCACCGCCGAATACGACCTGGCGGACCTGGCCACCGCCGTACAACGGCTCGCTGAAGGCGCCACCCACGGCAAGAGCGTCCTCCGCGTCGCCTGATCATCGAGCGCGGCGCCGACCCGCCCGCGTGGTGTCCGTGGCCAGTGAAGTTACCCGCGCCGCGTGATGGCATGATCGGTCTGAAGGACGAGCCCCCTCATCGCCCGCCCTTCACCGGAAAGCCACGTGATCCGGCATGAAGAGTGACATCTTTAACTAATACCTAACAAAACGGCCAAACATTGATATCCAGAGCATCGCGGGTGTTTTCGCGAATAGACAGCAGAATCAGCAGAATAAAGTGCGCCGCGCAGGGTCAGCCACGGACGATGCTGTGGGCAACGCTGGGTGTGGTGGCCCTCGGATTCCTCATCGCGCTGGAGATCGCCGCGCGTCACTACGCCGGTGTACCGGGACCGATCACCAACCAGGTGCGGGAGGTGATATTCGCCCCCAAGCCGGGACCGCTGTACGGCGGTCTGGCGTTGATGATGGTGGTGCTCACCTGGCGGCAACGGTTCATCGCGGCCGGTGTCGCGATCGGCATCGATGTCGTTTTCGTGCTGGTGCGCTGGGCGATCGGCGCCAAGACGCCCGACGGCCACTTCTTCGGCAACGGCGCGTTGTGGGTGATGCTGGGCTACGCGGTCATCGCCGTCACGCGCCGCACCGGCAAGGAACGTGTCCTGCTACTGAAGGGCGTCGGGCTGGGCCTGCTGCTGGTGGCCGGCCGCAAGACCGGTGACACCTGGCTGCTCATCACGTCGAAGACGCGCCCGACGGTGCTCGACCAGTACGTCGCAACCGCCGATCACGCACTGGGCAACCCGTCGTGGCTGGCAGGCCGGATCCTTGAGGCCACCGGCCCGATCGGCACCCATATCCTCGACGGGGTCTACGCTCAGCTCGCGGTGGCCGCGGTCGTCGTCGCGCTGTACCAGCTGCGCAACGTGGTGGCCGAGCGCCGCTTCCCGAGCCATCACCTGGTGCGCACGTTCCTGGTGATCGGCCTCCTCGGGCCGGCCATCTACATGATCTTCCCGGTCGTCGGCCCGGTCTTCGCCTACGGCCCGGGCGCATCCGGTACCGGTGGCGTGGAATGGGCAGTGGCCAACGTATGGCCGGACACGCTGCCGTCGATCGGCCTCCCGCACCCGGTGCCGTACGACGGGATCACCCCGCGGAACTGCATGCCCAGCCTGCACACGGCCTGGGCCACCGCGATCTTCATTCATTCCCGCAAGGGCCCACGAATTCTGCGATTCGCGGGCGCCTTCTGGCTGATTGCCACGCTCAGCGCAACGCTGGGCTTCGGCTACCACTACGGCGCGGATCTCGTTGCCGGCGTGGTGTTCTCGCTCACGATCGAAGCAGCTCTGCGCTCGCTCGACCGCGGCTGGGACCGGTCGGGAACCCAGCTGGTCGCCTACGGCACAGTGGTCTTCACCGCGCTCCTGCTCTCATACCGCTATCTCCCGATGGAAATGGCCAGGCATCCGTGGGTGTTCGGACCACTTCTCATTCTGGCGATGCTTTCAGTGCTCTTCGGCTACGTACGGACCACCAGAATGTGGGAGCCGAAGCCCACACCGGCGCGGCAACTGGAACTGCAACCCGAACCAGTCTGAGTCATATGGAAACGGCGTTCCTGTGACCCGTCACGACCACACAGTTTCGGGCCGACGGCAGTGTGCCGTCGGCCCGAAACTGTCCCCTTCGCCGGGTAGCTCAGAAGTCGTAGGGCTTGGCGGTGTTCCAGTTGAGAACGCTCGCCTCGGTCCAGGTGAACTTCGACGGCGTGCCGTCGCTGCCGAAGGAGGTCTGCTCGACCGCCGGACCGGTGTCGCCCGTCTGGTCGCGCATGGCGACGGAGAACTCCTCCGAGGTGTGGGTGTTCACGTTGCCGGAGAAGAGGGCCACGGCCGAGTAGACCTTTCCGCCGGGCTGGACCGTGATACGGGTGTTGCCGCCCGGGGCGTCCTTGTCCGAGTGGGGGAGGACGTTCACGCTGTCGCCGAGCATGACGGACGGGTACGACGTGACCCAGCACGGCTTGGAGTCGGTGTTCTTCGCGGTGATGAGCAGGTGCTCCCCGTTCTGCTTCGGGAAGCGGTGCAACACGGAGTAGGACATCTCCTGGCCGTCGCACGCGCGGACGTCCGCGGCGGCTGCCTTGCCGGTGATGGCCTTCAGTGCGTGAAAGCGGGTGCTGAAGTCCGGCTTGGAAGTGGTCTTGGAAGTGGGCTTGACGGTGGGGGAGCCCCCATGAGGCGGGGCCGTCCGGTGGACCATCGCGCGGGGCGTCGCCCCATCCGTGCCGCCGTTGCCGCCGGTGGCTGCCGTGGAGCCACCGGCGGCGGTCAGGGTCAGGGTCAGGGCGAGCGTGGCGGTGGCTGCCGCGGCGGCCGCTGTGATGGTACGGATGCGAGAAGTACGCATGGGGGCTCCCCGGGTAAAGACGTGGATCTCGCGGTACGTTCCCGCGATGTGCTCATCCTTGCCGGGCCGGCTGATGTACCGCTCACGTCCGGCTGATGTCCCACTCACGTCCGGCGGGCCGCCGCCGCCGTTCACGCGCGTCTCACAGTCCCACCACCCCGCCACCCCGCCAACGCACGCTCACGGCCGAGCCGTAAGCCTCCCCAGCGCCGCGTCGTACCGCGCCCGGAACCCCTCATCCGCCGACACCCGCAGCAGCGCTGCGAGCGCCCGTACCTCACCGTCCTCGTAGCCGGACGACTCCGCCTCCCGCGCCGCCAGGTCGAGCTGCCGGATGCCCTCGGCCTCGTCCCCGAGCCCCAGCAGCGCCTCTCCCTTCACCATGAGCAACAGCATCCGGGGCACGTCGGCCGTGCCCGATCGATCGCCGGCGGCGAGGGCCTCGGTCGCCGTGTCGAGGGCCGAGCGCCACTGCCCGGCGTCGACCTGATGCCGGGCGAGGTGTTGCAGGGCCAGTCGCTCGGTGGTCCGGTCGTCGGCCTTGCGCGCCAGCTCCACCGCCCGCTCGCAGCTTCGCGCGGCCTCGTCCGGGCCGCCGAGCGCCGCTTGGGCCATGGCCAGGACGATCAGCGCGTTCGCCTCGGCGCACGGGTCGCCCGCCCGGGAGGCGAGCGCGGAAGCGATGCTCAGGTGAGTGAGCGCCTCCGCGATGCGCCCTTCCTCGATCAGCACCCAGCCGAGCACGTTCAGCACCCGCGACTCGCCGTGCTGATCGGCGACGGCCCGGGCCGCCTCCAGCCCGGTCTCCAGGAGCGGTACCCAGCCGTCCCGCACGCGCCACACGATCAGCGGCCACAGCGTCAGGACGATCCGCCAGGTCCTGTCGTGCAGCCCGGCGGTACGCGCCGCGGCCACCGCCAGCGTGAGGTCGTCCCGCTCGGCCGCGTACCAGGCCACGGCGGCGGACCGGTCGCCGAACTCCCGTACGGCGGCGGGCGGTAGGAAATCCGCCGGCAGCGGGAAACAGTCCTCGTTGCCGGGTTCGGCCGCCGCCATGGCCGCGATGGCCGTGGCGATGTAGAGGTCGAGTACCCGCTTGAGCGCATCGGGCCCGGCGTCCAGGCCACGCGCGTAGAGTCGTACGAGATCGTGCAGCGTCCAGCGGCCCGGAGCCGTCTCCGTGACCAGGTGCGCGACGGCCAACCGCTCCAGGGCGCTCTCGGCGGCGGCCGGGTCGGTGCCCGCAAGGGCAGCCGCCGTGTACCGGTCGACGTGCGTGCCGGGGTGCCGGCCGAGATGGGCGAACTGATGGGAAACATGCCCAGGGAGCTGTTGCAGGGTCAGGCGCAGCGCTGCTCGTACGCCGGTGTCCTCCACGTCCAGCAGGCTCAGCCGACGCGTCTCGTCGGACAGCTCGGCGGTCATCGCCCCCAGCGACCAGGCCGGCCGCTGCGCCAGCCTGGCGGCGGCAACCCGGAGCGCCAGCGGCAGCCCGCCGCACAGCTCGGCCAGCTGCCGCGCGGCCACCGGCTCCGCGAGCACCCGTTCCGTACCGAGCACCCCGGCCAGGAGCGCCGTGCTGTCCTCCGGGCCGAGCACGTCCACGGGAACGGGCCGGGCGGCGTCGGTGACGATCAGCCCCGGCAGCCGGTGTCTGCTGGTGACGACGGTGACGCAGCGGAGACCGCCCGGCAGAAGCGGCCTGACCTGCTCGGAGTCACGCGCGTTGTCGAGCACCACGAGGAGCTGACGGTCGGCGGCGAACGACCGGAACAGCGCGGCCGCGCCGTTCGCCGACTCCGGTATCCGGTGCAGCGAGACCCCGAGCGCAAGCAGGAACTCGCGCAGCACCTCGATGAGGGCCGGCTCGCCCGTATCGCCGAAGCCGCGCAGGTCGGCGTAGAGCAACCCGTCGGGGAAACCGGCACGGCCGTGGTGTGCCCAGTGCAGCACCAGCGCCGTCTTCCCGACCCCGGCGGGCCCGGTCACCAGGCAGACGGGCGCCTCGCCCGCGGCAGCCCGCGACAGGGCGGCGAGCTCCGCCACCCGCCCATGGAAACCGCGCGGCGCGCGCGGCAGCAGATCGGGCCCACTGGTGTGGGGAACGGCGGCCGGTACGGGAGCAGGAGACGGGGCCTGCATCGATGTGGCCGGGGGAGAGGCCTGAGTCGTGGTGACCGGGCCCGATGCCTGAACTGTGGCGGCGGCTTTCGTCATGTCCCCTGCGGTGGCCTCCGCCGTCATGTCTCCTTCCCTGCCTTCCCCGCCGCACAGGGCCACGGCATAGGCGTCCGCAAGCTCCCGGCCCGGGTCCACACCCAGCTCGTCGGCGAGCAACCGCCGAGTGCGATGGAACCAGTCGAGCGCCTCCGAGCGACGGCCCGCCCTCCGGAGCGCCTCCATGAGGGCGACGGACAGCGATTCGCGCAGCGGATGGGCGACGGCCTCCGCGCGGAGCACGGCGGCGGCCCGGGCGTGCTCACCCAACCGCGCGTACCCGCAGGCCAGCTGCTCCACAGAAGCCAGCCGGAGCTCCTCCAGCGCGTGCGCGGCGGCCTGGAGCGGCGGACTCGGATACGCGTCGGCCAGCGCGGGCCCCTGCCACAACGACAGCGCCTCCTGATACATCGCCACCGCGTCGGCCGGGGCGCGCTGCTCCCGGGCCAGGGTTACGAGCTCCTCGAAGCGGTACGCGTCCAGCAGCGTCTCCGGCATCCGCAGGACGTAGCCCGCGCTCCGGGTGATCAGCTCGACCCCGAACGTCTCGGCGCCGGCGGCCGTCAGCAGGGTCCGCAGCTTCGACACATGGCCCTGGATGACCCCGCGGGCATGCAGCGGAGGCTCGTAGTCCCACAGAGCAGCCGTCAGCTGTTCGACCGAGAGCGAGTAGTTGGGCCTCAGCAACAACGCGGCGAGCAGACTGCGCCGTTTGGCGGGGCCGAGCGGGACGTCGCCGTTCTCAGTGCCGATCGCCACCGTTCCAAGCAGCCGGAATTCCACAGGTTTCCATGCCTCCTCATATGAAAGGAACAGGATGCCTGCTGGAGGACGGTTACCCGGTCATGGGCCACCTGCTGCCGGCCCGGGCCGAACCCGCCGCCGCCTACCGGGCGCGGGGAAGAGTCAGTCCTCCCCGACCCAGCTCAATTCGCGGGCCGAATCGCGGTGGGGCCCGGTGTGGCCCGCAGGCAGGCTGCACTTGGGCCATCCGAAGTCGTCCATGCGGTTGTCGGGGCCGAGGGCGGCGCAGCGCGGCTCGTCGGGTGCTGATGTGTTGTTGATCATGCGCCAACTCTCGCACACCTGGTCGGCCGACCTCGGGGTGAGGGTGGAGTGGGCAGGAGCGCTCGGTTGATCGCAGACGCGGCGGCTTTCAGTGCCGAATCACCCAGCCGGGCACCCAGGTCCCGGCGGCGTCGTGCCCGGCCGCTGTGGCGGCGAGGTGGGCGCGGAGGGTGGCCAGCGCCGGGTGGGGGTTGTCGCGGTGCCAGAGGAGCGAGTGCGGGTAGACGGGCGTCGGGTCGGTCACCGGGATGCGGCGCAGGCCGTGCCCGGAGGGCCAGACGAGGCGGGTGTGCTCGCCCATGAAGGTGGCCAGGGCCGGGGTGTCGGCGACGGTGTCGAGGAGTGCGTCGGAGCCGAAGTTGGGGCCGGTCGCCTCGATGGTGAGGCCGAACTCGGCGACGAGGTCGTCGTAATACGCGGCCCACTCGGTACCGGGGATGATGCCGGGCATCCAGATCCGGTGCCCGGCGAGCTGGGCGATGGTCACCGACCTGGCGCCCGCCAGCGCGTGGCCGGGGCCGGTGAGGAGCTGGAGCGGCTCGTCGAGCACCCGGACGGATTCGATGTCCTCGGGGAGGGGCCGGCCGGGCGCGGCGACGGCGCGGAAGGAGGCGTCGATCTCACCGGAGCGGATGGCGGTGACGGCCGTCTCGATGTCGAGCAGCATCAGCACGTCGAGGTCGATCTCGGGGTGCGCCTGGTGGAAGCCCCGCATCAGGCCCGACGCGGCGCCGCGCGAGGCGATGATGTCGACGCGCAAGGGACGGCGGCCGGTACGTACGGACGCGACCGCGCGCTCGGCGACGCGCAGCAGCTCGCGCGCGTGGGGCAGGAACGCCTGCCCGTCGATGGTGAGCTCGGCGCCGCGCGGCGTGCGGGTGAACAGCCGTACGCCGAGGTTGCGCTCCAGCGCGCCGATGCGCTTGGAGACGGCCTGCTGGGTGACCGCCAGCTCGGCGGCGGCCTCCCGGAACTGCCCCGCGTCGGCGGCGGCGACGAATGTCCGGACGGTATCGAGGTCCATGCGGACACCCTAGGGGTACAACCATTGGTTGTGGCTGACGCCTCTGCGGTTGTTTGATCGCTGGTTACGGTGCTCGCTTTGATGCTCCTGATCGCGGATCGGTTGTGCGGGGGAGTGGCGAGGGGCGGCGGGCATGAAGAGCGGGCACTGGTGGGGACAGCGCTGGCGGGGACAGCGTGGGCGGGGCCGGCACCGGCAGGGCCGGTACCGGCGGGGGCATCTACTCGGCCCTTTGTTCGGACAGCTGCTCAGCCCCCTGCTCGGGCATCGGCTGGGGCGGCAGTTCGGGTGGCTCTGGGGAGCGTACGGGGCCAGCGCGCTCGGCACGTGGCTCGCCTTCGGCGCGTTCCCGCTGATCGCCATCCAGGTGCTGCACGCCGGCCCGGCCGAGGTCGCCGCGCTCTCCTCCGTAGGGGCTGCGGTGGGCGCGGCCGTGGCGGTGCCGCTCGGCCCGTGGGTGGAGTTCCGCCGCAAGCGGCCGGTGCTGATCGCGACGGACCTGGTGCGGTTCGCGGCGCTGCTGACGATCCCCGCCGCGTTCGCGCTCGGCGTGCTCACCTTTCTCCAGCTCCTGCTGGTCTCGGTCGTCGTCGCGGCGGCCGACATCACCTTCCGCGCCGCCTCCGGCGCGTACCTGAAGACGCTGCTGCCGGCCGAGGACCTGCTCGTCGCCAATGCCCGATTCGAGTCCACGGCCTGGACGACCACGATCATCGGACCGCCGCTGGGCGGCATGGCGATCGGCCTCCTCGGTCCGGTGGCGACGGTGGTGGCCGACGCGCTCAGCTACCTGCTCTCGGCCCTGGGCATCCGCGCGACGGGCGGGCGCGAGCCGCGGCCCGATCGCCGGCAGGCCCCGCGCATGCGGGCCGGGGACCTGCTCGACGGCTGGCGGTACATCCTCGCCGACGCGACGCTGCGTCCGCTGTTCTTCAACACCGCCTTGTTCAACGGCCTGGTGATGGCCGCCGAGCCGCTACTGGCCGTCCTGATGCTCGGCCGGCTCGGGTTCGCGCCCTGGCAGTACGGCCTCGCCTTCGCCGCGCCCTCGATCGGCGGGCTGCTCGGTGCGCGGCTGGCCCGGCCGCTCGTCACCCGGTTCGGGCAGCACCAGGTCCTGGTCGTGGCCGGGACCCTACGCGCGATCTGGCCCGTCGGCCTGGCTTTCCTGGGCCCGGGAACCGGAGGGCTGCTGCTGGTGATGGGAGTCGAGCTCGGGCTCATCTTCTGCTGCGCGGTCTTCAACCCCGTCTACGCCACCTACCGCCTTGAGCGCACCGCGACCGATCGGGTCGCCCGCACGCTGTCCGCCTGGGCGGTGACGACCAAGGCCTCGACGGCTTTCCTGACGGCCGTCTGGGGCGTGCTGGGCGTCCTGCTCGGCCCGCGCACGGCCATCGGCCTCGCCGGCGTACTCCTGCTGGCGACCCCACTGCTACTCCCTCGCCGCGCGGCAGGGCTTCGGCTACTGCGGCTGCGACTGTGGCTGCGGCCGCGCGTCAGGGACGCACTCGGTACGGGCTTCGGACGCGGCGGTGGAGGGCGTTGAGGTCACGAATCGTTCCCGCATGCTCATCGCCCGGGAGTTGAGCCGACCTCGCCGCCGGCCGGCTGGTCAGCCGACCGGCGGCGAGGTCGGCGAGCCCTGGGCTGACTGCGATCGACCCACAAATTCTGCTTGATTGAGGACGCGCTCAGTCGCCTTTCAGACGACCAGGACCCGGCGGCCGCGCGTGTGACCGGCCTGGCTGTCGATGTGTGCCTCCGCGGCCTCGGCGAGCGTGTACGACTTCTCGACCGGGATGTGGAGCTTTCCCCGCGAGATGAGGCCGACGGCCTCGGCGAGCGCTTCCGGCACGCTCCCGGCCACGCCGGAGAACCGGACGCCGAGCTCCGGCGCACCGAGATCGGCGATGGAGACCACCTTCTGCGGATCCCCGGTCAGCTCGACGAGCTCGCGGATCACGCCCGAGCCGGCCAGATCGAGGGCTGCGTCGACGTGGCCGAACTGCCGTACCCGCTCGACCCAGCCCTCGCCGTACGTCGTGGCGAGGGCACCCAGGCTCCGTAGATAGTCCTGGTTCGCGGCCCCGGCCGTACCGATCACTGTGATGCCGCGGTCGCGGGCGATCTGCAACACCGCCGATCCGACTCCGCCGGACGCGCCGCTGACCAGCAGCGTCTGCCCGGACCGCACACCGACCTCGCGGATGATGCGCAGCGCGGTCTCCACCACGGAGGGGTACCCGGCGGCCTCTTCGAACGTCAGCTGCTCGGGCATACGGGCCCAGGCCGACAGCACGGCGAACTCGGCATAGGTGCTCGCCCCTTCCCCGAACACGTGGTCGCCGACCTCGACCCCTTCGACCCCCTCGCCGACCTCGTCCACCACCCCGGAGGCGTCGAGCCCGACTCCGGAGGGCAACTCGATGGGATGGGCCTTGAGGATCTGGCCTTCACGGATCCTCCAGTCGACCGGGTTCACGCCCGCCGCCCGCACGGCGATGCGTATCTGGCCGGGGCCCGCGTGGGGCTCCTCGGCATCCACGAGTTGCAGAACGTCCGGACCGCCGAACTCGGCGAAGCTCACTCTCTTCATGCGGCCGACCGTAACGCTAACCGTTAGCGTTTCGCAACGGTTGCGCCTTTGTAACTGGTAGTGTCAGGGCATGACCGTGCCGTCCGGACGCCGTGAGCGCAAGAAAGCCGCGACCCGCCAGAAGATCGCTGATGCCGCCCTGCGGCTCTTCCTGGAACGCGGGTACGACGCGGTGGGCATCCGCGACGTGGCCGCCGAAGCCGACGTGGCCGTCACCACGCTCTTCTCCCACTTCGCCTCGAAAGAGGCCCTGGTGTTCGAGCAGGACGACAACTTCGAGCAACGCCTCACGCAGGCGGTCACCGGACGGGCACCGCACGAGCCGTTCCTCCCTGAGCTGCGCCGCGAGATCCAGGCCCTGGTACGACATTGCACGGCGGACGGCGCCGCCCCGATCTGGCGCATGATCGACGAATCGCCTGCCCTGCGGGAGTACGAGGAGTCGATGAGGCTGCGTCATGCGGAGTCGCTGGCAATGGCTATCGCCGCCGATCCTGACCTGTCGCAGACGACAACGGCCTGCCGGACGATCGCAAGGTTCGTGATCGACGCCTATTCGGTGGCTCGTGAGGCGGCCGACCCGGAGGCCGCGGTGGACGAGATCTTCCGGATGATCGAGGCGGCCTGGGAGGCCACCGGCCCGTCCAAACCGTAGTCAGGACTCGCCCTCGCCCGGCGCCGTTTCGCCGAGCCTCGGCGGCGGAGTGGGTCAGTGCGCCAGGGCCTGTCCGACGAGTCATGGCCGGGTCCGCGGCGCCCGGCACGGCAGTCAGACCGTCGTGACCTGCAACTTCGTAGCGTCACGCACGATTTGAAACGGCCTTGGGTCCCGTCCTGGCCTGAGCGGACACTCAGTTTGAACGGGGCCTGAGCAGGTCCTCGACAAGGGTGTCCACGAGACCACTGGGAATGCTCGACCCCGTCAGGGCGCAGTAGACGATCGGGCCGATGAGGGCGTCGATCGTGGCGTCAGGGCCGATCCTGGGCGAGACCTCGCCGGCGTCGGTTCCGCGCGCGAACATTTCCCGTTCTTGTTCACGTCGCGGACCGAGATAGCGCTTGTGGAAGCTCTTGGCCGTGTCGGGATCGTGCTGCGCCTCGGCGATGAGCGCGAGCAGGACTTTGCCGGCCGGGTTGCTGGTGAGGAACCGCTCGAAGCCGCGGAGGTAGCCACGGATGCTCTCTGCCGTGGGCTTCTCCGTCGGCACGGGAAGGTGTTTGTCGCTGTCTTCGATGAGCGTGTCGAGGAGAATCTCGACCTTTGAAGGCCACCAGCGGTAGATCGTCTGCTTGGCGACGCCGGCACGGCGCGCGATGGCCTCGACGGTCAAAGCGCCGAAGCCGTGCTCGGCGAGCAGGTCGTCTGCGGCGTGAAGCACTGCGAGTCGTGCGGTTTCGTCGCGCCGGCTGCCGGAGCGCGGCCTGCGGGGCTGAGGACTGGCTGCGGGCATGCGAGACACCATACCTGTCCCGTCGGCAGCTCTATGGTGTTGTCTAGACGCAACGGCGCGTCTAGTCTAAATGCTCCACTGCGAAGGAGTGCGCATGTCCACCACGTCCAAGCCTGACCGTGCGGCCCTCATCATCGGAGCCTCCCGAGGCTTAGGCCTCGTCCTCGCCAACGAGTTGGCTCGACGCGGCTGGCGAGTCATCGCCACGACGCGCCGGAGCGGCGGCGAACTGCAAGCGAGCGCCGATGCCTGGAACGGCCGGCTGACGGTCGAATCGCTGGAGATGACAAGCCCCGAACAACTGGCCGCGCTGCGCGAGCGGCTGGAGCGGCAGGAAGGCTGCCGACTCGACCTGCTCTTCGTCAACGCTGCGATCGACCGAGGGAATCTGCCGATCCACGAGGTCTCGACCGACATGTTCGCCGAGGTGATGACCACCAACGCGTTGAGCCCGCTGCGCGCCCTCGAGGCCCTCCGCGGACTCGTCGCGCCCGGCGGTACCGTCGCGGTCATGTCCTCCGACCAGGGCAGCATCTCGCGGAACACCGAAGGCGGTTATGAGCTCTACAAGGCCAGCAAGGCCGCGCTCAACCAGCTGATGCGCAGCTACTCCACCCGCCATGCCGACGACGGACAGACCAAGCTGCTCATCGACCCCGGCCACAATCAGACTCAGCTCGGCGGACCCGACGCGCCACTCATCCCCCAGGAGAGCATCCCGGCCGTCGTCGACGTCCTCGAAGCACAGACAGGCGCCCCCGGCCTGCAGTTCTTGGACCGCCACGGCGAGACCGTCCCCTGGTAGAACTCCAGGCCGGCGCGCCGGGGCTGCCGCCTCCCTCGTTACGTCGCCGGTTTCCGTGGTCCGGTCAGGGCCACACGTTCCGGGAATCAGCGGCTCGGGCACGGACAGTCAATTGTCTGTCAGGCTCCGGTCAATGATGCCGACCCGCTTCCACCACCGGATACGGCCGTTGCGGCAGCGACGCCTCGCCTGACCAGTGGCAACCAACAGAGCCCCTTGGAGCCGGTGCGGCGAGTGGAATCACCACGTCGGCGACAAGGGGCCCTGCCGCGTCACCACCACGAGCCTTCCCTCGGTTACCAGGGATACCAGGCGCCGTTGTACCACTGCTCGTTGGCGTCGTCGTTGTGGTGATCCATGTTGAAGTCCGGCCAGTAGTTGTCGTTGTGGTTCTTCGGGTAGGTCCCGATGCCGGCGGACTCGTCGCAGATGTAGTCCCAGTAGCAGATCGACTTGACCGGCACGTTGCCGAAGTTCCGGTCAGCGCCTGCGAGCGGGTAGCCGATGAGGGGGCCCCAAGGCGTGGTGCTGCCGTTGGTGCCGGGCCCGCCCTGACGCTTGGGGTCCGCGAGGAGAATGGCGTTGACGTTGTCGAACGTCCTCCAGTTCTCGCTGATCCAGACGTGCACCACCGCGGCGCCCAAGGAGTACCCGCCCATCTTGACGTGCTGTCCCGGGCACGCGGCACGTTGGTCTCGGACCAGCCGGTTCAGCTCGTTCACGCCCGACCGGACGCCCAGGCCGGTGGGGACATCGCTCATGTACCCAACGTGCTGCTGGATGTTGCCGGTGAAACGGTCGTTGTTCCACCTGCTCCACGTGCCCCCGACAACAATCGTGTACGTGCCCTCGCACGGAGCTGTTGCCACCCGCGCCGTTGCCGCCTGCGCTGTGGCCCCCTGCGCCAGTGAAAGCCCGGATGTCAGCAGAAGAGCGGCCAACGTGGCCGCGATCCTTCCTCTTCGCATTCGATTCTCCCCATGTAGTGGGCCTACGCGTCTGCCGACCGATGCGGTGCGCGGTCGGTCGGCCGAGTTCGCTGGACGACAGTGGCAGTGGCCGATGAAATCCCTGTGAAACCCGTAGGGCCCGAGCGGACTCACGCCAAGGGTGGGCCGCCGACCGGTGCTCACGGTGACCAGTTGCCGCTGGGCACGAGCTGGTAGCGGCCGTTCAACGGGCCGGCGGAGATCCTGGCGATGATCTCGATGCGCCCGTCGGCGTTGGCACCGAACCCGGCCCCGGACGCGCCGAGGCCGAGGACCTCCCGGGCGTGGCACGACGGGACGGCCCTGGACGACAATCCACCGGGCAGCACCATTCGTGCACCTGACGGGCCCGTCCGAGGTGTCCGTCCGACCACGATCCCGCGCGCGGGCGCCTCAGCGAATACCCCGACCGATTCGGCACGGCGCACGAAGCGGTGACGCCGGCTGTGCGCGAGCTGCCGCCTGGCCTCGGCCCGGCATGCTGTCGCTGGGCAGGGCCGGTGGGGGAGAAGCAGGCGTACCGCCTTCGCCCCCGCTCGGGACTCGGCAGTACCCGCTCGCGGCCGGGTGTCACACGGGCCGCTCATCTCGTAGGCGTGCGTGCGCACAGGAGAGCCTCGGGCAGGCCCGAGGCCGCCGGCCATGTGATCTGGAACGTTCCGGTTGCGAGGGCGGTGGTTCTCAGCTGCCGCGGCGTATCCGGGCCGCTTGGCGCGCTTCGGCGAGCTTGCGGGCCTCGGTGGCCTTGCGGGACTTGCCGCCGGTGCGGCGGGTGGCGTCCTTGCTCGTGCCCAGACCGCGGAAGGGGGCATTCGTGTTCTTGGCCCCCGCCGCCGCGGGCTTGCCGTCGAGCGGGGTGCCGGAGGGGGCCTTGGCCCCGGTGATCCGGCTCAGCTCCGCCTCGCCCGAGCGCACCTTGGTGATCAGCGGCTCGATGCCTGCCTCGGTCATCAGCCGGCTCATGTCGCGGCGCTGGCCCGGCAGCACCAGCGTGACGACGCTGCCGGACTGACCGGCCCGGGCGGTGCGGCCCGCGCGGTGCACATAATCCTTGGGGTCGGTGGGCGGGTCGACATTGACCACGAGGTCGAGGTCGTCGACGTGCAGACCACGGGCCGCGACATTCGTTGCCACCAGGACGGTGATCGCGCCGTTCTTGAACTGCGCGAGGGTCCGTGTGCGCTGCGGCTGGGATTTGCCGCTGTGCAGGGCCGCGGCGTGCACACCGCTGGCCCGCAGATGCCGGGTGAGCTGGTCGACGGCGTGCTTGGTGTCCAGGAACAGCAGGACGCGGCCGTCGCGGGCGGCGATCTCCGTGGTGACGGCGTACCGGTCGGGGCCGTGGACGACCAGCACATGGTGGTTCATCGTGGTGACCGCGCCCGCGGACGGGTCGACTGAGTGGACGACGGGGTCGTGGAGGTAGCGGCGGACCAACTGGTCGACGTCACGGTCCAAGGTGGCCGAGAACAGCATCCGCTGGCCGTCGTGGTGCACCTGGTCGAGCACCTGGGTGACTTGCGGCAAGAAGCCCATGTCGCACATCTGGTCGGCCTCGTCGAGGACGGTGATCCGTACCCGTTCGAGCCGGCAGGCCTTGCGCTCAATGAGGTCGTGCAGCCGGCCGGGGGTAGCGATGACGACCTCGGCCCCGTCGCGCAGCGCGGCGGCCTGCCGACCGATCGACATACCGCCGACGACCGTGGCCATCCGCAGCCGGAGCGCGTCGGCGTACGGCGCGAGCGACTCGGTGACCTGGATGGCCAGCTCCCGGGTGGGCACCAGGACCAGGGCGAGGGGCTGCTTCGGCTCCGCGCGCCGCCCGGCCGTCCGGGCGAGCAGGGGGAGGCCGAAGGCGAGCGTCTTGCCCGATCCGGTACGCCCACGCCCCAGGACGTCGCTTCCCGCGAGGGCGCTGGGCAGCGTGGCTGCCTGGATCGGGAAGGGCTCGCTCAGGCCGCGCTCGGTGAGTGTGCGCAGCACCGCGCTCGGCAGTTCCAGGTCGGCGAAGGAGGCGACCGGGGCGACCGCCGAAGAGAGAGCCACAGACCGGGCGGGGTCGCCGTACGAGGTGCCGGGGTGGTCCGGGTGGTTCATGAAGAGCCTTCCGCATGGGGGACGTACCGAGGAAGGCCCGGCAGGAATGAGCAGCTGACGAAGAAGAGGAACCTGAAAGGGACGGGTCCGCCGACCGTTACAGCCGTCCAAACGCCTAAGGATAACACGGAGTGACAGGTCGACCCGGTACTGTGGTGTAGATCGTACTAATCGCTCGTCGGTGCCGGTGAGGAGCAGTGGTCCGGCCCGACGGGGACGCCGCCGCACGTTCGATGGTTCTTTGCCCTGGCCTGCTGCTGTGCCGGCGGCAAAGGAGCAGGCCGAAGCCGCGGACCTTGCTCTGCCGTTCTGACGATCACGGTGGTCACCGCCCTCGGGCCGGCCCTGCCCAATGCAGTTGCTTTTGATCTTCGAGGGCCGTTGCTCGGTGTGTGAAGGGGGAGCGCTGGGCAACGGGCGCGGATCGGGGTCCTGACGAAGGTGTCACGCCTGAGCTGGTCGACGCGGCGATAGCCGGGAACGGCTGTGCCGAGCAGCGGCGCCGTCTGCTCCCGGCCCGGGGCGCGGCTCGGCGAAGGCGTGCTGGAGACCTTGTTTAGGCAGGTCGCGGGGCCGCCGGCAGGCCCGGACACGCCGGGAGCGTGGTCGGCGAGCGCGCCCTCGCCTACCCCTGCCGGCTCTGCCGGCCCCGGCGACCTGGTCGTCGCCGACCGCGGCTTCTGGGGAGTCGAGTTCGTCTCCGCCTTCACCACGAACGGCGCGGATCTCCTGGTCAGGCTCCAGCCGGAGCACCTGGGCGCCATCCAGGAGGAACTTCCCGACGGATCGAAGCCATCGACGATGCGGCCGGGCAAGAGGGACTGGCCGCGAGCACGACGCGAGGGCCGACAGCGCGACCGCCGACTACCCGCACTCTGCTCATGTCGGCGGCCGGCGCGGCGGGCCTGTCGGCGGTGTCACGGACTCCTTGCGGTACAAGCCATCACGGATGGCTGCCTGTATTGACGGGCTCCATTGCTCCACGTCAAAAGGCCCGCCGGCTCACCTTGCGTGACCTGCGGAAACGCTAACTGCTTTCACAGGCCAACTGTGCCGGGGTCGGTCGCGCTGCGGTGAAGCACACGCGTTCAGCGACCACCAGTGTGCTGCCGCTGTCCCACATGCCTCCGTTCTTCTCCAGGACCTGGATCCTGTTGGCGCGGGTGCAATTTGTGTTCTTGTACACGATAGCGAAGGCAGTTGTGCGGTTGGTCGCGTTGATCGCATTGCCTGGGATCGTCCGGCACAAGTCGTTGGGCGGGTCAGAGATCGCGTCGTTCTGGTGGGTGTCCACTCGCAAGTACTGGAAGTCGCCGCTCGCCGCGTAGGACGAGGCGGGAAGTGCGGCCAAGAGCAGGAGAGCCCCGCCGGCGGCCAGTCCGGCCCTGAGTGTTCCCTTACGTGAGTACGACATCGGAGACGCCTCCTCTTACCCCTTCGGGGTGCTGGTACGACACGCAATGTTCGTAAACCCCTCGGATAGGGCATCCCCGCGCAGAATGGCATGAATCCTGAATCACCCAAATGAGTGACTGCTGGATCGAATTGACCCGATCTGTCCGGCATTATGTGAGTTATTCAGGGTTCGGCGGAGATTCTGCCTCCCGGAGACCAGGGGTCTCTACCTCCCCCTTTCTCCTTGACCGACTCCTCGGCGAACGACGCTGCCGCCGGCTCGGGCCTGCCGGTGTCTCTCCGATGGTGAGCGCCTCCTGATCAGGCTGAAGGGGAAACCTGTTGGCGCACCCATTCGGGATCGGGGTTGGTGTGTGGCCGGCCCGCCACGACGACAGTCGGCACGGTCTCGTTGCCGTCGTTGGCTGCCTGCACTGCTGCGGCTCCTGCCGGATCACGCCAGATGTCGACCCAGTGCAGCCGGCGGGCACCATGGCCCAGCCGGATGCGCAGTCGTATGCAGTACTTGCAGCCCGGCCGCCAGAAGACGACCGGTCGGCCATCGACCGCGCTGCGGCGCTGTGCCTCCAGCGCACCGATCGACCGCGGGAAGATCAGAGGCGAGTGCACTCCTGCGAGCAGCACAAACACCAGCAGGAGTGCCGCGGCTGCGCCGGGGCTCCCGCTCAGGATCAGGCCGGCCGCAACGACTGATCCGCAGAACACAAGCAGTACTGGGAAGATCCAAGCGCGCGTCATGACGACGAAGGCTATTGACGACTCGAAATGTTCCTCGAACTGAGGTAGTGCTCTTCGGGCTGCTCGGTTTCCGGAGTCCTAGAGGCGACTGCCGATGAATCTCCCCCCTGACTACTGGTTCCGATGCTGCGATATGCAACGTGCGGCGGCTTCCCGCTGCTGACGCGATGCGGGGGCCGCAAGCCCCGGCTCCGGGCGTCCAACGCCGTGGTGTTCTCCCCGTCCGGGACACCTGAGGCCGAGTTCTGCGTCGGTGATCAAATTCCGGATACGGATACGGATGGGGTCGGCGTCCCGGCATTTGACCTCCCGGCGGCCGGGTGATCATGGTGAGCGCATGACAGCCGAGCCCACACTCATGACCACAGCGACCGCAGGGCAGCCGGGCACGGTAGCGCAGCCGGGTGCGGCGGATGTCCTGAGTGCCGCCGTGAACGTACGCGAGGCGGCTCGCCGCGCCGTACGTGGTGAGGGCAGCGGAGCGGAAGCCGTCCTGACGGAGCTGTCCGCGGTGATCGACCACGACCACGCCTCACTGTCCCGCTGGGACCCGCTGCTGCACCGCCACGTGACGCTGGCCGCAAGCTACCCGGCGGGCACCACCCGCTACATCGAGAGACACCTGCACGACGATCCGGCCTTCGCGCTCATCCGGCACGCGCCGTCCGCCGCGAGCTGGTGGCACGACGTGCCCGCGCCGGTCCGGGGCGCCTCCACCGGGTTCCAGGACGTCCTTGAACCCCTGGGCGTCAAGGACGGGGTGGCCCAGTGCCTGTTTTCCGCGGACGGCCGGTACGTGGGCATCCTCAACCTCAGTACGACACGGGCACGGTGCGACGAGCCGGCCGTCCGGGCCGTGATGACCTTGCTGGCCGAGTGTCTGGCAGCCGTCGCCGACCCGCTCACCGGAAACCACTCCACCGGGCCCGCCGGCGATGCCGGTCACGCCTGCGTCGTGCTCCTGCCCGCCGCCGACGACGAGGGCGACGGGGCAGCCGCTGTGACCGTGAGCGGGGTGCCGCTGCCCGGTCTGACCGAGCCCGGCTCCCCCCTCGCGGCCCTGCTGCGGCGCACGGCCGCACGGCGGACGCTTCCGGCCACGGTGCTGGTGCCCTACCGGCAGCGAATGCTGGAGCTGCACCTGACCCGCCGGGGCGAGGGCACGCTCGTGGTGTGCCGTGCGGTGGCCCGCCCGGCGGCGCTCTCTCTGCGCGAGCTGGAGGTGCTGGCGGAACTCACCCAGGGCCGGACCAACCGGGAGATCGCCGACCGCCTCTACGTCAGCCCGCGTACTGTTGCCACCCACATCGAGCACATCCTCGCCAAGCTCGGCGTCCCCAACCGCGTGGCCGCCGCGGGCCGAGCCGTCGCCTGGGGCCTGGAACCAGCTCCCTGACCACCCCGGACCGGTCCGTCGGCTTTCATCCCCCAGAAGCACAGCGCAACGGCGGCGGCGCGCCCGTGAATTCCGGGTCAGCCGAGCACCAGCGTCGTCGCCAGCGCCGGACCGAGGGCCCCACCCATCAGGTAGGCGAGTGTGAACAGACCGATGACGGTGGGGCGTTGGTGGCCGGGGGCGGAAGTCGCGGCTTCCATGGACTGGGTGCCGTTGGCGGCGGTGGCGCTGAAGGCGGCCAGGCCGATCGCGAGGAGCAGGAGCGGGGCGCTGTGGGCGAATACAGCGGCCGCAATGGCCGGCAGTCCTGCCGTGAACAGTACGGCGCGCACCCTGACCCGGCCCAGGCGTGCCGCCCGCGCGGTGAAGACGAGGGTGAGTGCCGATCCGGTGACCATGGCGACCAACTGGCCCACCGCCACCGTGCTCGTCGACCAGCCGGCCCGGTCGGTGATCAGGCGGGGCACCGCGAAGAGGAGGGTGAAGTAGGTGCTGGACAGGAGGAGGGCGACCAGGGCCGCGCTGCGGAACTGGCCGGAGCGCAGCGCGGCCGCGGGAACGTAGCCCTCCGGGCGGCGCCGGACGTGCACGGCCAGGAAGATTCCGGCGAGGGCTGCCGAGGTCAGGGCGGGCAGCGGGTAGGTCGGCAGCAGCACCAGGCCGGCGGAGAGAACGGCCAGGAGCAGCGCGCCGCGGGAGTCGAAGCGAGCCTCGGCGGAGGGTGAGGCCTGTCCGGCGTACCGGCTCACGGCGGGGACGGCGAGGAGCGTGACCAGGAGCAGGGCCAGCGAGGCCCGCCAGGAGACCGCGTCGGCGAGGCGCTGACCGAGCAGCGGTCCCACCGCGCCGAGGATGCCGGAACCGGCGCTGATCACTCCCATCCGGCGGGTGGTGCCGGCCAGGTTCATCGCGACCGTCATCATGCCCGCGCCGCCCGCCGCCTGCGCGACCCGTCCGGCCAGGATGAGCGGCAGCCACGGCGAGGCGACCACCACCACGGTGCCCGCCACCACGAGGGCGGCGCTCAGGAGCAGTGCGGTGCGGCTACCGCGTCTGCGCAGCAGCGTCGCCATCAACGGTGTCGCCACGGCGAGGGACAGGGCGAACACGGTGACCAGCCGGGACGCGGTGGTCGTGGCGACACCGAGCGAGGTGCTCATGTCACCGAGGATCAGCACGGTCGCGTTGTTGGCTGCGGCGACCGGCGTGGCGAGCAACGCCAGCCAGAGGATGGGGGCTTGGCGCGACACCGGCTCTGTAGATGTGTGTGCATGGCGAGGGCGTTGCGCGACGAGGTTGGGCATGGCTCTCCTTGCAGGTGGATCGGTGGATCGGTGGATCGGTGGTGAGCCCGACCGGCTCAGGCCGGGTGACGACCTCGTCGTAAGCAGGTGGCATGGGGGCTCCAAGCATGTACTTCACGACCATGTCTCTTAGTCATGAAATAAAAACACGCTTGTCTTTTACGGTCAAGTCTTTTAGGTTTGAAACGGTTGAGTCCGGATGAGCGCCGATGAGGAGTTACGGCATGGCCGACGCGATGGATCTGATCGCCGAGCAGTGGCGTAAGGAGCGCCCTGACCTGGCGGATGAGCTGGGGGGCATGGAGCTCATGAGCCGCGTCCTGCGGATGCAGAACATCTTCGAGCGGCACTTCAAGGGGCTGTGCGCTGAACACGGCCTGGGCATGGGCGAGTTCGACTTCCTCTTCACCCTGCGCCGCTCCGGTCCGCCCTACACACTCAGCGCCGGCGCTTTCCTGAAGGCGGCCATGGTCACCGCGGGCGCCGTCACCAACCGCGTCGACCGCATGGAGGCCAAGGGCCTGGTCGAGCGGGTACGTGAGAGCAGCGACCGGCGCTCGGTACAGGTCCGCCTCACCGAGCATGGCAAGGCCGTCGCCGACGAGGCGATCGCGGCGCACCTTCGCGGCTATACGGACATCGTGTCGGTCCTCGCCCCCCAGGAGCGCGAACAGGTCACTGCAGGGCTGCGCAAGATCCTCGAAGCGCAGGGCGACACCAGCATCGACTGAGCAGCCGATCAACTGAGCAACTGGTCAACGTCGGCAAACGGGGGGGCGTCGGGTGGCCCTACTCGTCGGCTAGGCGGGGGAGGGGCCGGTCCGGCCGACCGGGACGCGGTAGAGGTGCTCGGGCGTCTCGGCCAGCAGCCTGACCAGCGGGGCGGCAGCGGAGGGCGCTGGATTGCGTCCGTTTTCGTCGGCGGTGTACAGCTCGGCGGGGGAACCGCGGTGGCGCCCGCGCACAGGCATCCGAGGAACGCCACGACGCGCTCCGGTCCCTCGGGGTGGAGCAGCAGCGCGCGATCGCCCGGAACGTACCTCTGGAGGAGCGCGGTCGCGATCGACCGCGCTCGGAGGTCCAGCTGCTCCTACGTGAAGGATGTGCGGCCGTCGGCAGCGTCGATGTCGTGCACGAACGTCACCGCCGTACGGATCGCGTGGGCGTAGTTCCTCTCGCCTACCGTCATCCCTTTGTGCCGCGGGGCGCGGCGCCTGAGGGCCCGGCCGTGTGCGCGGAAGACGTGCGCGCGCCGGCCGACGACGGTCCGCCCGCCGGGTCGGCCGACTGGGCGTAGTCGTACACGGCCTGCTCCTCGGCACCGAGGTGGGTGGAGCTCAGGTTGGGTCCCTGCAACCAGCCGATGATGCCGATGATCTGCCCCGGGTCGTCGTAGCGGGAGAAGACCCCGACCTGGACGCCCTCGCCGGTGGCGGGGTCGAAGCCGGCCAGCAGGGGGCCGCCGCTGGTCCCCGGTGACAGCGCGCCGCGCATGACGTCGCTGTAGTAGACCGGGTCCGCCCGCGAGGCGCCCTGCGCCATCATCAGGGAACGGCCGTCGAACATGCGCTGGAGGCCCGAGGGCACGTTGCCGGGACGGTAGTAGTTCCGCTCGTTGATGGTGGGGTAGCCGAATACGTGGTGCTGCTGGTTCTGCGGCTGGTCGAAGGCGATCCGCTGGGCGCCGGTGACCTGGGCGATCGGCCGCGGCTCGTCGGGGTTGTCCACCAGGATCGCGGCCATGTCGTGCCCGAGCAGCCAGTCGGCGCTCTGACTCCAGGTGTTGGTGAAGAACTCGCGCGTCACGCCCCAGACCCCGTACGGCGCGATGTCCTTGCCGGGAAGTGCGGTACTGGTGGTGTGGCGGGGGAGGTTCGCCCCGTTGAACCCCGGCACGAAGACCATGTTGGTGACGATCGTGTTCCCCCACCCCATGCCGAAGGGGGTGTGGACGCGCACGCAGTGCGCAGCGGTGAGAACGGTGCTCTCGTTGGCGCCGGAGACTACGTTGCCGGAGCACGTGGACCGGTCGACGGCACCGCTGTCCAGGTCCTTGGTCTCCAGGAAGATCTTGCCGGCGGTACGGGAGATCAGCCCGGCTTTCCGCGGCCACGGCTTGCTGAGATCGTCCCAGCCTCCCGGCGGCGGGGCCGCGTCCTGGTTCTCGTGGTTGAGGCCGGCGGCGGCCATCTTGTCCAGGGTCCAGTACTCGACCTCGGCCCTGAGCCGCTTCTCGTAATCCGCGCCGGCCGGAACCAGCGGACGCAGCTCGAACGCCGGCACGGCGGCACTGGCGGGCGGTGCCGCCGTGAGCAGCGCGGCCATCAGGCCGAGTGCGCCGAGCACGCTCGTTCTCGTACGTCTTGACCATTTCCCGAGGGACATCGTCTTTCCCTTCGAAGGATTCCGGGGCTGCTGCGGGCGGGTCAGTCGACCCGGAACTCCGGTTCGGCAGGCCTGCCGTTGCCGTGCAGGAAGTACAGGACGGGTAGTGGTTCGGCACCGGACACCGGAATCTCATCGCAACGACCGGCCCCGCGCCATACGGGAAAGCGGCCCACTTGGGCCACTGGCGCAGGTGGGCCAATTCCGCAGGATGGCTCGGTAAGGCTCGGTGGCCGGGGCGCCCAGCAGCCGGGGCGCCCGGAGGAGCCCGCCGCCGAGAACATCGTCATGGCGACGGGCTCCGCTGCCGGGGAAGGCCTCCGGACTCAGCGCACGAACTTCCAGGTGATGCCGTTCACGACACCCCGGTCGAGCGGTGCCAGCTTCTGGAAGGCCGGCCGGCCGAGGTCAATGTGGGTGCGGTCGCAGGAGAGACACTTGTCCCGCACCGGCACCCTGATGGTCTTGCCGTTGTAGCTGACCTCGACCGATATGCCCTTGCAGAGAGGGTCGTTGTTGGGATTGGCGGAGGTCCACCACGCGGGCGAGACCGCGACCAGGTCCTGGGAGTTCGCGTCGATGGCCGTTCCGCAGGCGCCGTATCCCTGGTCGGTGTAGTAGGTCATCTTTCCGTTCATCGGCTGGCCGATCGGAACGTCGGCGGCCGCCGGTCCCGCGGCGACGGCAATTCCGGTGGCCGCGGCGGCCAGGACGACGGCTGCGGAGCGCGCAGCTCTGCTTCCACGCATGGGGTCTCCTCGTTCAGGGGTAATGGCGGGCGGGTGCACTCCATGAACGAACCCGTGGAGTGAGCGCCCCGGAAACCGGCATTACGGAGCCGTCACGGCTCGCCGGTCAGGAAGTCGAAGGACAGCGGCATTTCTTCGGCACGCGTCCGTCTTTCGGTCCATGAGTGCCATGCGGGACGACGTCGACGCAAGTCCCCGTAGGGACAGTTGTCCGGAATCGATTGCCAAATGCACCTGGTTTGGCCGCGCATGATGCATGTTATTGACAACGAAGTTGAAGAGTTATTCACTGCGCAAGGGCGACGGCCGCAGCGCCTTCCGCCGGCCTCATCGCGCTCTGAGCAAGCGAGTGTCACCTCAGCGATCCGACCCCATGGGAGCTGCCGTGAGAAGAAACCGCTTCGTCACCTTGCTGCTGGCCGTACTGGCTCTGATCGGTACGGTCCTCCTCGTGCCGTCCGGCACGGCGAGCGCCGCCGGCCCGTGCGACAATGCGCCCAACTGGGCTGCCGGCACCTGGTATCCGACGGGCATGGTCGTCCGGTACACGGACGGCAAGTACTACATCGCCGAGCACGAAAACCCCGGTTACGACCCGATCATCAGCACGTGGTACTGGGACCCGTACACCTGCCAGGGAGGCGGGAACCCGGGAACCGGAAAGTTCCCCGTGACGGAGGCCCAGTTCCAGCAGATGTTCCCGGGCCGGAACCCCTTCTACACGTACAACGGGCTGATCGCGGCGCTGGCCGCGTACCCGGGATTCGCTGATACCGGCAGTGACCAGGTCAAGCGGCAGGAGGCCGCGGCCTTCCTGGCCAACGTCGACCACGAGACCGGGGGTCTGGTCCACATCGTGGAGCAGAACACGGCCAACTATCCCCACTATTGCGACTGGAACCAGCCCTACGGCTGCCCGGCCGGGCAGGCCGCCTATTACGGCCGCGGTCCGCTCCAGCTCAGCTGGAATTCCAACTACAAGGCGGCGGGCGACGCCCTCGGAATCAACCTGCTGAACAACCCGTCGCTCGTCCAGACCGACGCGGCCGTCTCCTGGAAGACCGCCCTGTGGTACTGGAACACCCAGCGCGGCCCCGGCACCATGACGCCGCACGACGCGATCGTCAACAGCCGTGGATTCGGGGAGACCATCCGCAGCATCAACGGCGCCGCGGAGTGCAACGGCCGCAACCCCGCCCAGGTGCAGAGCCGGGTGAGCAGCTACCAGCGATTCACCCAGCTGCTGGGTACGGCTCCGGGCGGCAACCTCTACTGCTGACCTCCGGGGAATACTGCCCCCGGGAATGCCCCCCAGGGGAATGCGACCGACCGGCAGGCCGGCGGTGCATCCCCTGAGCCTGGGCCCGGCACCACCGTGCCGGGCCCCCGCGCGAGCGCGGGCGGGGAGGGGTGGGGCGCGGCCCGGCCGACTGCGTTACGGTGCAGGCTGGTAACTTCCTGGCCTTCGCCCGCCCGTCCGCATCGTACGAACCCGCACTCGCACCCACAGCCGCACTCGCACTTGCGCCCGCATCCGTAACCGCCGACTCACCCATGTCCCATGGAGACGGAAGTTAAGGGATATCCGGGACCGGTAAAGCCTCCCGGCGTCTTCCCGATTGAGTGCAACTCCCCATCAGCGGCTAGGATTTGGTCGTACTTGAGAAGGGGCGCTGATGGGCATCAGGTTTATTGAGGTAGACGAATCGCGGCGAGGCGAGCCGGGCGTGCGGAAGGGAGGCAGAACATTGACGGTAGGAGACCAGTCCATCACCCAGGAGACATGGGTGAAGGTCGAAGCTTACGACGACCTCGATCCGACCGTGACCGGGGATGTTCACCTGCACACGTTCGCAGTCCCAGGGATGGAAGTGCGGGTCGGGGCCGCGAAGGATGATGAGGACGGAAGCAGCGAATTCGAAACCAGATTGATCCCGTCTGTCCAGTATTACCAGATCGAGCTGGGGCCCGACTCGCTGAATAAGCTCCACGACGCGCTCAAGCCCTTCATCGCGGCCGCGAAGGAATGCGAGCCGCCGAAGGGCCGCAAGGTACGCGGCAAGTAGTCCGCAATGTCCCCTCCCGCGAGGGGACATTGCCATATCGCACACGGCAGGGCTCGCCTTGCCGGAACAGCCGTCGTCGAGGCTTCCCCATCCCGAGAGGCTTCCGTCTCACCGGAGGCGTCCCTCTCACCGGGGGCTTCCCTCTGACCCGAAGTCCGCGAGCAGGGCGCGCGTCTGGTCGGCGTCCGCCTGCGCCTGCCGCTGCTCGAACAGCCCGAGCGCGGCTTCCAGGCAGGTGCGGGCCCTGGCGCGCTGGCCGAGGTGGTCCAGGCCGCGGGCGAGGGCCCGCAGCAGGCTCGCCTCAAGCATGCCGCTCGTCCTGCGGGCCACGGGCAGGAAGGTCTCGGCGACATCCGCCGCCAGGCGGTGCCGGCCCGCCTGGACGTGGAGGTCGGCGATCAGGGCGCCCGTAGCCGCTTCGAATGCCGGCACGTTCAGGGAACGGAACAGCTCCAGCGCCTCCTGGGCGCGGTGCAGCGCCTCGCCCACGTCGACGCACAGCCGCAGCACACGGGCCAGGTAGTACAGGCCGATCGCCTTGGACACCGACGGCTCCCGGCCCACCAGGCGCGCGCCCCGCTCGGCCGCGGCGCGGGCCTCGGCGAGTCGCTCCTGCCGGGCGTAGTTGAACGCCAGCTCGCCCAGTGCGGTGCCCTCGGCGGTCCCGGCGCGCGAGGAGCGGAAGAGCCGCACGGCCGCCTCGCCGTGCTCGACCGCCTCGTCGGTCCGGCCGCCGACGCGCGCGCCGGCGCACAGGGTGAGATGGGCCCAGCCGCGCAGCCGCGCGTCGCGCGCGTCGCCCGCCCTGCCCGCGTCGCCCGTACCGCCCGCGTCGTCGCACAGCGCGATCGAGCGCCGTAGCTCGGACTCGGCTTCGGCAAAGACGTTCGCGTGCCACAGGGCGTTGCCGCGCACGTAGCGGGCGAGGGCTTCGGACGTCCGGTCGCCGCGCGCCGCCGCCACCGCGGCGACGTTCCCGGCCTGGGCGATCACGCCGGTCTGGTGGGCAGTGCCGGGCAGGACGTTGTTCAGCTTGTCCACGAGGTCGGCCGCCTGGGCCAGCGGCAGGGACTCGTCCGCACAGGCGCGGTCGATCAGCGCCCGCTGAACGGGTATCTCCTCGTGCATCCAGTTCGTCGCCGCCTGCGCGCTGCCGAAGCGGAGGCCGGCCGCGGTCACCGGCACGTCGATGAGCCGGCGCTCGGCGGGGTCCACGGAGTGCGAGGCCGCATCCGCGGCACGCGCGGTGGCCAGGCAGAAGTCCAGCAGCCGGGCGAAGGCCCCGGACGTCCCGGCGGGGGAGCCGTCACGGGCGTTCCTGGCCCGCGCGAAGACCCGTACCAGGTCGTGGAAGTGGTAGCGGCCCATCCGCCGGGACTCCACGAGATTGAGGTCGACCAGGGACTCGAGGAGGTCCTCGGTGGTCTCCGGGTCCCGGCCGAGGAGTGCGGCGGCGCAGTGCAGGCCGAGGTCCGGCGCTTCCACGGCCGACAGCAGCCGGAAGGCGCGGCCCTGTTCGGGAGACAGCTTGGAGTACGAGAGCTCGAAGGTGGCTTCCACGGCGAGTTCGCCGGTGGACAGCTCGCTCAGCCTCCGGTGCTCGTCGCCGAGCCGGCGAACCATGTCGGACAGCGGCGTGCCCGGCTCCGCGGCCAGGCGCGAGGCGACGACCCGGACGGCCAGCGGAAGACAGCCGCACGCGGCGACCACGGCCGCGGCCGCCTCGGGCTCGGCCGCGCAGCGCCGCTCGCCCACGATCCGGCCCAGCAGCTCCAGCGCTTCCCCGGGCGGCATCACGTCGAGCCGCAGGTGCAGCGCCCCGGCCAGGCCGGTCAGCCGGGCGCGGCTGGTCACCAGGACGGCGCTTCCCCCCGACCCGGGCACCAGCGGCTGTACCTGGTCGTCGGAGGCGGCGTTGTCGAGCAGCACCAGGACCCGGCGCTCCGCCATCAGCGAGCGGTAGAGGGCGATGCGTTCGTCACCGTCGGAGGGGATCCCGCCGTCGGCTACGCCCAGCATGCGCAGGAACGACACCAGGACCGCTTGCACGGCCAAGGGCTCGCGGTCGGCGCCGCGCAGATCCGCGTACAGGTACCCGTCCGGAAAGCGCTCGGTGACCTGTCGCGCCGCGTGGACGGCGAGGGCGGTCTTGCCCACGCCCGGAACGCCGTTGACGGCGGAGATCACAATGGCCCGTGCGGGACGGTGCCCAGCGCCGGGGTGCGTGAGCATGCCGGTGAGAGTGCCGACCGCATCGCCCCGCCCGGTGAAGTCGTCGATTCCGGGAGGCAGCTGGTGGGCGCCCGGGACGCCGTCCGCGGTGAGGGCCGAGCGGGCCGGCCCGCCGGTCCCGGTCATGGGCTCCGCGCGCAGGATGCGCTGGTGCAGCTCCCGCAGGGCCGCGCACGGCCTGCGCTCGGACGGCGGGAGGTGGGACAGCCGGTGCTCCAGGAACCGCCGGGTGTCCTCGTAGACGCTCAGCGCCTCGGCCTGCCGGCCCGTCTGATAGAGCGCGAGCATCTGGACGCCGCGCAGCCGCTGGCTCGCCGGATACTCGATGACCAGGTCGCCCGCCTCGGCATGCAGGTCCGGCCGGTCCCCGATCTCGGCATCGAGCTCCAGGCGGGCCTCCAGCAGCGACTGCCGGACGGCGCCGAGACGGTCCCGCTCCGCCCGGGCGTGCGGGCCGTGCAGGCCGGCCAGCGGCTCGGCCGACCACAGTTCGAGCGCGCTCGCCAGGACGTCCCGGGCCTGCTCAGCCGTGCCCCCCGCGGCCCGCAGGCGCCCGGCCTCCGCCTCCGCCCGCTCGAACGCCCAGGTGTCCACGGCGCCGGCCGGCACGCGCAACGCGTAGCCGTCGCCGACGGTCACGAGCAGCGGCGTCTCGGCGCAGTGCCCCAGCACCTCGCGCAGCCGGCACACGTGGGTGCGGACGGAGTGGTCCGGCCTGGACGGCCGGTCCGCCTCGTCCCAGACACCCTCCGTGATCAGGGGCAGCGACACCGTCCGCGGCGCGGCGCCGAGCAGGATGGCGAACACCTCGCGCTGCTGGGGTCTGCCCAGGCGGAGTTCCACGCCGTCACGCCAGGCCCGGACCGGGCCCAGCAGAGAGAAGCGGAATGCCGGTGCCACTGTTGTCTTGGACGCCTCAGACACCTCGGACGCTTCGGATGCCTCAGACATCTCGGATGCCTCGGACGGCCGACACTCCGCAAGGGAATCCGTGTGCGTCTCCATGGCTTGCTTCCTCTCTCACGGACTAAGTTCCCTGGGGAGTGCGTACGGGAGTACGTACGTGTGATGAGATGTCGGATATCCGGAATGCCGTGGTGACACGGCCGGCATGGGGCGGGAAGTGACGGTTCGATTCCAGACGCTGGGACCGCTGCGCATACGACGGGACGGCAGCGAGTCTCCTGCGGGGCGGCCCCAGCAGCAGGCCGTTCTCGCGGCGCTGCTGGCGGCCAGGGGCAGGCCGCTGACGGCCACCCAGCTCCTGCACGCCGTATGGGGAGAGGACGATGACCGGTGGCCGGCCCGTCCGAAGAGGGTCCTGGCCACCCATGTCTACCGCATCCGTCAACTGCCGGCCTTCTCGCCGGCCGGTGCCGGTGCCGATGCCAGTGCCCGTGCCAATGCCGGTACTGGTGCCGTCCTGCACCAGACCGGTGACGGCTACCGGTTGTCGGTCGAGGACGGGGCCGTCGACATGCACCGCTTCGACGACGCGGTGCGGGCGGCCGCGGCAGCCCGCAAGAAGGGTGATCTGGATGCTGCCCATGCTCTCCTGACCCGGGGGCTGGACCTGTGGTACGGGACTGCTTTGGAGGGAGTGCCCGGCCCGCTCGCCGGGCGGGTCCGGCAGCGGCTGACGGTCAGCCGCACGGCAGCCCTGGAGGCCCGGCTGTCCATCGACGTGGCCCGCGGCCGGCACGCCGAGGTGCTGCCGGAGATCGCCGCCCTGGCGGAAGCCCCGGACGCCTCGGGGCAGGCGCTGTCGTTGCTCGTCCTCGCTCTCTTCCGCAGCGGCCTGCGCGACGAGGCGTTCGCCGTCCTCGACCGGGCCCGGGACCAGGCCGGGGAGCTCGGCCTCGACCCCGCGCCCGAACTGGAGAGGGCGCACCAGGAGATCCTCGGCAGCCTCGCCCCCGCCGGACCCGCCCGGTCAGGGCCTCGCGGCCCCGTACGCCCGTGTCATCTTCCGCCCGACATCGCCGACTTCACCGGGCGGACCGCCGAAGCCACTCGGCTCATGTCAGCCCTGGCACCCGCCGACGGGTCCACCCACCGGCCGGCGATCGTCCACGGAGCCGCCGGGACCGGGAAGACCGCCCTTGCCGTCCACGTCGCGCACCGGCTGCGCGACGCCTACCCCGACGGTCAGCTCTACGTCGGCCTGACCGGTTCGCACGCGCTGCCGGTACGTCCCGGCCAGATCCTCGCCGCCTTCATCCGGGCTCTCGGTGGAGACGTGCCCGACGACGAAGCGGCCATGGCCGAGGCCTACCAAGCAGCGCTCGACGGGTGCCGGGTCATGGTCGTACTCGACGACGTGCGGGACCTTGCCGCCATCCGCCCGCTGGTTCCCCGGCATCCGGGATGCGGAGCCCTGGTCACCGGCCGGGCACTCACCGGGCTCCTGCCCGGCGCCGAGTGGCTGGCCCTGGGGGCGTTCTCCCCGGACGACGCACTCGGCCTGCTCGTCCGTGTGCTCGGTCTCTCACGTATCGAGGACGAACCGGACGCCGCCCGGTCCCTGGCCGAGGCCTGCCGGTGCCACCCGGCACTGCTGCGCACGACGGCGGCGCGGCTCGCCGCCCGGCCGCACTGGTCGCTGGCGAGCATGGTCGACCGGATGGCCGGTGCGTGAGCGGAGGTGTCATGACCTCCAGAGCACGTCGCAGGAGAGAGGCGTGCTGTACGGGGCTGTGCTCTCGCACCATCTGCCGTTGTCACCGTAGATGACCAGGGCGCCAGTGGGGTCGAGGAAGAGCTTCACCGGGTAGGGGCGATCGCCCCGCTGGGTCCCACTGGACCAGCAGGAGTGCCCGTCCTGCGCGGAGACCACGAGGTTCCCGTTGGTCTGCATCACGGCCTTGTAGCCGCAGCCGACGGTGTTGCTGGCCCAGCGGGGGTTGCCGTTGACGTAGACGACGAGGTTGCCGTCCTTTTGCATGATGAGCCGGGCGGGACCGTTGTCCAGGTGCCAGTCCCCGTAGAGGGGCTCGTCGTTCCAGATGGCCGTGTGCTCGGGGTTGATGTCTGCGTGCGCCGTGCCGCCGGCGAACAGCAGGCCGGCCGTGGCGACCACCGCGGATGCCACGAGAGCGGTGAGGCGTCGGGCTGCCGAGGAACGCTTTGCGCTCGTGGGTGTCATGACGGTCCTTTCTGAGGGGGACGGTGACGAAGGGATGTGAGTGCGAGGTTTCCCACGAGTGTGTCCTCCACTAGTAAAGGAAAGTTCAACGAACGATAAATGCGCTGCGGGCGACAAGATTCCGGCTCGCCGCCGAGCTGACGCTGTGTCACTGCTCCGCGGCGGCCCCGCGCCCTGCGCCGCCGCGGGCTGGTCGCTGATGGCTGTCCACCGAGTGTTGAACTGATCCACCTACGGTCCGGGCACCACCACCCGCACTCGTAGATGGATGGAGCATCCGTTGCGCAGACACGTTGTCACGCTGGCGCTCGCCGCAGTCGGCCTGGCCGCTGCTCTCCCCACGGCCCAGGTGTACGCCGCCACCCCGGACGCAGGTCCCGCCGCATCCACGCCGCGCACGGCGGACGGCGGCGTCTATGCCCGGGCCACGGCCACCGACGCCCAGCAGCGTGCCTTCTGGACCGAGCACGACAAGAACGGCACCCTGCGCCAGTTCACGGGGAAACTGCCGGACTGGAAGCCGAAGGCCGAACCGCAGAGGGCCGAAGCGTCGAGGGCCGAACCGCCGAGAGCGAAGGGGCCGGACGCCGGGCGGATCGTGCAGGCGCCCGCTGTGGCGCCGCAGCAGAAGGGGAAGAGCCGGTTCGCGGCCGGCTCCCCGGGCGAAACCGGGCTGCGCGCCACCACCGGCCGCCTCCGGATCGCCTGGTCCGACGGGACCACCAGGTGGGGCAGCGCCTGCACGGGCAATGTGATCGCCAGCGACAGCAAGGACGTCGTCGCCACGGCGCGCCACTGCATCCCCCACGACACGCAGGGCCGGATCATCCCCGCGCAGTACGAGTTCACCCCCGGCTACTCCAAGGACGCCGACGGCACCGAGCACGCCCCGTACGGCACCTGGACCTTCCGCTCCGTCGGGGTCGTGAGCGACAGTGCCGGCCAGCAGAGCAGCGACACCGCGTTCCTGGCGTTCAACACCCAGAACGGCACCCACGTCCAGGACAAGGTCGGCGCGTCCGGCTACCGGTTCGGGATCACCTCCCTGCCGAACCAGGTGGTGATAGCGGGGATACCCGCCAATTCCAACCAGTTTCACACCTGCGTGAGGCAGCCTTATTGGGGGCCGGACAACCCACCGCAGATCCTGGGCCGTGGCGGACCCTGCACTGGTGACACCGAGCTCTCCGGTGGCGCGAGCGGAGGCCCGCTCCTCGACGGCGACACCTTCGACAGCGGCCCCGTCCAGATCGGCGACTTCTCCGGCAGCGTTCCCTGGGGCGACGCGGCTTCCGCGGTCTGGCGCGACGCGGCCCTCGCCGTCTTCCGCTCCCTGCAGGGCACGGATGGAGGCCGGCCGGGGCACGACAAGGTCACGACCTTGACCAACGCGAACAACAACCTGGCCGACCTCTACTCGTACCGCAAGGAGAGCGGCGCGCCGGTCTACGGCTACCACAACACCGGTGGCCAGAACCAGCAGTGGCACCTGTGGGACAAGGGCGACGGCTACTTCCTCATCGAGAGCCGCTACACCGAGCAGCAGGGCCTCACCGGGGCCGACTCCCGGGTCCTCGACTACAACTTCTCCAACGGCACCGCCTGGTCGCACCAGGTGAACGGCGCCGGATCCGACAACCAGCTCTGGCGGTTCCGCGCCACCACCGGCCGTCCCGGCTGGTACACGATCCGCAGCAAGCAGGGCGACCTGTGCCTGGGCGCCCCCGAGGGTGAGGGCCAGCTGACGGTCGCCTCCTGCGGCACCGCGGACGGCCTCGACTCCCAGCAGTGGAAGCTCCAGTAGCGGAGCGCGACGCCCCTGGTCGTACGTCGCGACGCCCTCGGTCGCACGTCGCGACGCCCTTGGTCACACGTACGAGTCCGGTTCCAGCCGGGCCCGCTTCCGGCCGTGCCTGCTTCCAGCCGGGCCCGCCTCCGGCCGTACCCCATCCTCACCGAAAGGCCCGTTCATGCGCATGCGCAACCTCTCGATCACGACCGCCGTGCTGACCGCCGTCGCCGGCCTCGCCGGTGGCCTCAGCGCCACGGCGGCCCACGCCGCCGAACCCCTGCCGGAATCCGGCGGCACCTACCGGATATCCAGCCACGCGGGCGGAGCCCTGCAGTGGGACGGCCCCCGCGACGGCGCGGGCGTGCGCGTCAAGGACTGGAACGAGAACCTGACCGAACAGACCTGGACCGTCACCGACGACGGCACCGGGAACTGGAGCGTCAGAATCCCCCGCACCAACTACGCCGTCGACCGCGACCTGGGCAACAACTCCGTCGCCGCCTGGAACGACATCAGCAGACCCAACCAGCGGTGGTGGCTGCAGAACCTCGCCGACAGCCGCGCCTGGCTGCTGCACAGCAGCGACCGCACCGGCGGCGACACCTGCCTGACCCGCCTCCCCGACCTGGGCACCGCGGCCCGCCCCTGCAATGCCGGTGACAAGGCCCAGCAGTGGAACCTCGACAAGGTCACCGCTCAGCCTCCCACGCCCTCCGTCCCCGTCACGCTGCAAATGGTCGACTCCGGCGGCTACGACCCGAACGCCCTGCGCTCCTGGTTCGACAGGAGCAGAGGCCTCCTCCAGGACCAGTACGGGAAGATCAAGCAATTCATGACCGGCGGCGCGTACGAGGTGAAGCCCGGCATCAACGTCGTCTTCGACGCCGGACACGAGAGCTTCAGGAACCCCGGCGTCGCGGCCGTCTTCGAGCCGAACGCGAAGCCCAAGTACAACAACGAAAAGTCGATCATCCTCCGCCCCGACTACGTGATGAGGAACCCGGGCGACACCGGATCGCTCATCCACGAGCTCACCCACCAGGTGCAGGACGCCGCCAACGGAGGCTGGCTGAACGAGGGCCAGGCGGACTACTACCGCAAGTACGTCTACAACGTGAAGGAGAAGCCGGGCGTCGACCGGGTCCGCGGCACCGACTACAACAGGGGTTACGACTCCACCGCCTTCCTGCTCAACTACATCGCCCACAAGCACCCGGCGGGCGAGTCCGTCATCCAGAAGATCAACAACGAGGTGCGGCGGCAGGGCTTCGGCGCCGACGGCGACCGCGTGCTGACCACGATCACCGGCAAGGACGGCCGGCAGTGGTGGAACGAGATGTGGAACGACATCCAGGCCAGCCCGACCCGGTGGACCAACCCCGCCTTCCGCGACTGAGCAGGGTCTCTTCGGCTGATTCCGGTGATTCCGGTGATTCCGGAGGAGAAGAGCCAGGGGGCCGACCGCAGGCGGCGTGGGTCGCCCGGCGGACGGCCCCTTGGGGCTCCCACGGAGTGCGAGGGCGCCGGCGCAGGCCACGAGATGCGGACCGGGCAAGTGCCGAGATGCGGACCGGGCAAGTGCCGTCACTCCAGCAGGCCGTGCCTCATCGCCTCGGCGACGGCGGCCGCACGGTCCGACACCCCCAGCTTCTCGTAGAGCCGCTGCGCGTGCGTCTTCACCGTGCTCGTTCCCAGGAACAGCTCCGAGGCCAGCTCGGGAATGCTCTGCCCCTTCGCGAAACCGCGCAGCACCTGCTGTTCGCGCTCCGACAGCACCACGGCGTCGCGCCCGGCACGCAGCCGGATCTCGCCGGCCAGCCCGTCCGTCAGCTCCTCGCCCACCACCCGTTTGCCCCGCGCTACTTTCAGCACCGCGTCGACGATCTCCGAGCGTTTGGCGTCCTTCGCGAGATATCCGCAGGCACCTTCCTCGATGGCCTTGTAGACGACGGCGCTGTCGGTGGTGGCGGACAGCAGCAGGGTGCGGGTGGGGAGCCGGTCGCGGACCACTGCGTGGATGACGGCGATGCCGTCCAGCTTGGGGATCCGGTAGTCGATCAGAGCGACGTCCGGCTCGTGCTCACGGATGGCTTCGAGCGCGGCTTCGCCGTCGGCCGCCTCCGCGACGACCTCCACTTGTCCGCTCAGCCGTAGCCCGCGTGTCATGCCCTCGCGAAAGACGGGGTGGTCGTCGGCCACGATCACCGTCACGCGCTCGCTAGCACCGGGCACGCCCATACCGCCTGCTCCCGCCTCCTGCCACGCCCCCGTGCCGTCACCTCGGCGCCTTGCACACAGAGCCTCCTCCGACGATAGGCAAGTTTCCGTTCAACCGCTCTCCGAAGCCGCCGTCCGCCTGTCCGCCCCTTCGCGCCTGCCGTCCGCCCGGCCGGAGGAAGCGGAGCTCGTACGGTCGCTCCGCCGGTCGGCCGACCTCTTTCCGCGCTCATCGGCGGAAAGCTGGCCGGAGGTCCAGGAGGGAAGGGGACGAAGGAGGCGATCGAGATGGGCGAATCAACGGGATGCTGCCGGGGCATGACCCGGCACGGGGACGACCGACCGGTACCCACCGCCGCGGGGCAGGCCGGCGGCACGCCGTACGCCGCGGGCGGCAACGGCGCCGGCAGCCTCTCCCTCCGCCAGCTCGAATACCTGGTCGTCGCCATCGGGGAGGGCCGCCTGACGCGTGCCGCACAACGCCTCCACGTGACCGAACCGACGGTGTCGCAGCAGCTCAAGGCCCTCGAACGCGCCGTGGGCACCCGCTTGCTCGTGCGTGGCCGCGACGGCATACGCCCCACCCCCGCGGGCGAGGCGCTCCTGCCGCACGCCCGCACAGCACTGTGCAGCGCCGGTGAGGGGCGTGCAGCAGCCCTGGCCGCTGCCTGCGGGCACCCGGACGTTCTGCGTGTCGCCACGCTCCCGGCCCTCCTCGACGGTCTCCTCCCCGCTCTACGGGCTTGGGCTCTCGCACGGCCGGATGCCCGTTTGTGCGTCGGCGTGCACGAGAGCGGGCGGTCATTGGAGGAGTCCGTCGCCTCGGGCGCCGCCGACCTGGGGATCGGGCCACGGCCGGCGGGGTGGTGCGGGCAGGTGCGGCCCTGGTGCACCGAGGAGCTCGTCGTGGCGTGTGCCGAGGACGATCCCCTGCGCGGTGAGACGGTGTCCGTGCGGGACCTGCTCGGTCGCCGGTGGATCCGCTGCCCGGATGACGGGCTGCAGCCGGTCCCGCCCCTCGCCACCGCTGCTGCTGACGACTCCGCCGCCGGTGAGGCCACGGCCGGTCCTCCACCGCCCGTGCTCGACGTGCCCACGCCCGGTGCCGCCGTGACCCTGGCGGCATCCGGCACCGGTATCGCCCTCGCACCGCTCGGCTCTCTGCCTCCCGGCCGGCGCTCGTGGACCATCCGGCTCGACCCGCCGCCCACCGTGGACGTTACGCTCTTCACGGCTCCGGACGCCCCGTCCGCCACCCTCGCGCACGCCGGGCTGCTGCGCCGCTGCGCCGCTGCGTCGCGCACGATCGGGTAGCGTCATCCACGTAATTCGCCTCATATGTATATGCCCATGTGCATATCTCGCTGAGAACCCGTGTGCGGTGCGATGACGACTCGGTGGCGTGAGCAGCAGATCAGCGGCGTGACGGAGCTGACCACCCGCTACGTGGCATGGCTGCGCCTGCCCTTGCTGGTTCCGGTCCTCCTCGCCGCCCTGGAACCGATGGAGTCCCTCAAGACCCCGTGGTTCCACGGCACGCTCGTGGCCTACGCCGCCTGGGCGGTCGCCCGCCTCGTGGCCGTCCACCGGTACCCGCGGGCCGGGGCCCACGGCGCGGTGTGCGCGGCCGCCATCGACGTGGTCGCAGTCGGTGTCCTCTCCGCCCTGTCCGGGGGACCCGATTCCGCGGTGCGTTACGCCTACTTCGTCCTCCCGATGGCCAGCGTCCTGTGGCAGCTGCCGGTCGTGACGGCATGGCTCGGCGCGGCCTGCATGGTTGCCTACGCCGCCATGGCCCTGCCGCACCTGCTCTCCGACGCGGCGCCGGCCGTCTGGCCGGTCGTCATCGACGAGGCGTATCTGCTGTGGGACGTCGGAGCCGGCGTACTGATCGCCGCGCTGCTGGAACGACGCAGCAGCCGGGTGGTGGAACTGCTGGACACCAGGGAGGCGTTGCTGCGGAACGCGCTCGACGCCGAGTCCCGGGAACGAGCGGTCCTGGCGGACGCGCTCCACGACAGCGCCGTACAGAACCTGCTCGCGGCCCTGCACGAGCTGGAGGAAGCCGCGGACGACGCCCCTTCGTCCGCCCTGGCGCGCGCCGAGGGCGAGGTCCGGGCCACGGTCCGGGAGCTGCGCGAGGTCATCTTCGACCTCCACCCGCAGGTCCTGGCCTCGGTGGGGCTCGCGGCCGCCCTGGAATCGGCGGGGGAGCACGCTGCGCGGCGCGGCGGCTTCACCGTCCACGACGACTTGCGGCTGGACGGCCGCGTCCGCGGCCAGACGCTGCTGTACTCCGCGGCCAGGGAACTCCTCGCCAACGTCGTGAAGCACGCCGGCGCGAGCAACGTCTGGGTGACCCTGGCACGGGACGGCGACGACACCGTCCTGACGGTGCGCGACGACGGGGAGGGATTCGACACGGACGTCGTCCGGCAGCGCATGGAGGCCGGCCACATCGGCCTGGCCAGCCACTACGTGCGGATCGAGAGCGCCGGTGGCCGGTTCACCGTGGACAGCGCGCCGGGACGCTCCACCACGGTCGAGGTGCGGTTGCCGTACGGGGCCGAAGATACGAATGCGGTCCCTTGACCGCCTTGACCGCCTTGATCGAATACCGCCCGGCCACACCCGGGTCCTACGGATCTCCCTCCCGCCCGGCCTGGTGGAGACCCGCGTCCCCCACGCGGTCCGCCAACCGGTGGACGCAGGAAACACCGCGCTGCTGCCTACGGTCGGGACCGAGACCGATATCGAGACCGGGGCACAGGCCCAGGCCCAGGCCCAGGCCCTGACCCGGGCCCGTCCTCCAGCCCCCGGTCACCGCTGACGCAGCCCGACGGGGAGGTCCGTACATGATCACGCTGAATTCCGCCCGGGGCAGGCTCGTACTGACGGTCTGCTGCCTGGCCACGCTCATGGTGGGGATCGACAGCACCGCGGTCAGCGTCGCGCTGCCGGCGCTCGAACGATGCCTGGGCGCCTCCGTCTGCGGCATGCAGTGGGTCATCGACGCGTACAACCTGGTCGTGGCGTCGCTGATGCTGCTCGCCGGCGCCATGGGAGACCGCTTCGGCCGCCGCCGTACGCTCCTGGCGGGGTACGTCGTCTTCACCGTCGGCTCGGCCCTGTGCGGAGTGGCGTCAGGTCTGGACGGTCTCATCGGTTTCCGGGCGTTGCAGGCCCTCGGGGGCGCGATGCTCGGCCCCGTTTCGCTCTCGGTCATCACGCACACCTTCACCGGCAGGGCGGAGCGCGGCCGGGCGATCGGCGTGTGGAGCAGCGTGTTCGGCATCGGGCTGGCCGCCGGGCCGCTGGTCGGCGGTGTGCTGGTGGCCGGTGACGGCTGGCGTTCGGTGTTCTGGGTGAACGTGCCGATCGGGCTCGTCGCGCTGCTGCTGACCGTCTTGTGCCTGCCGGAGTCGCGCGAGGCGGCGTCCCGCAGGGCCGATCCGGTGGGGCAGCTCCTCGTCGTCGTCCTGCTCAGCTGCCTGACCTACGCCGTCATCCAGGCGCCCCGCCAGGGCTGGGGAGCGCTGCCGGTGTCCGGTACTCTCGCGGCCGCCGTCGTCGCGCTCGCCTTCCTGGTGCCCTACGAGCGCCGGATCTCCGACCCGCTGATCGACCCGCGGTTCTTCCACAGCCTTCCGTTCAGCGGCTCGGTGGCCGTCTCTCTGGCCTCGTTCGCGGCGCTCGGCGGCTTCCTGCTCATCAGCAGCCTCTACCTCCAGGACGTCCGGGGCCTGTCCGCCCTGCCCGCCGGCTTGTGGATGCTGCCGATGCCCGCCATGACCGTGCTCCTCGCGCCGGTGGCCGGGCGGCTGACGGGTGGCCGCGGGGCGCGGCTTCCGCTGCTGCTCGCCGGGGCGGCGATGGGGCTGGCCGGGCTGATGTGCGCCGCGTTCCACGCCGAGGACTCCGTCGTTGCGCTGCTCGTCGCGTACGCGCTGTTCGGCGCCGGCATCGGGCTGGTGGACGTTCCGGCGACGGCCCTCGCGGTCTCCGGCATGCCGCGCTCACGGGCGGGGGTCGCCTCGGGGGTGAGCATGGCGACGTGCCGGGTGGGGGTGTCGCTGGGGGTGGCGGTCTTCGGCGCGGTGCTCTCGTCAGGGCTGCACGGCGGCTCTCCGACGGGCGCGGGCGCGGCCGGGTTCGCGGACGCGGCCCGCCCCGCGTGGTGGATCGTCGCCGGCTGTGGTGCCGCCGTGATGATGCTGGGTGCCCTTGTGACCAGCAGACGGGCGGAGCGGAGTGCCCGTGAAACGGCCGTCCGGCTGTTCCCGGGCGGCGATCCGGCCGAGAGCCCGGCGGCCTCCGGCGGCACGACCGTCGAGCAGCCCGTCCGGCAGCGGGCCTTGACGCCTGCGCTCCGACGTACGACGGACGACGCCCCGCCCGGCCCGGGCGCACGATCCACCAAGGGTTCGCCCGGTACGGTCACGCCGTGGCCGTGACTCTTCGCGGGCGAAGCGCAGGGCGGGCGGCGCCCGCCTGCGTGGATGCGCTCGCCGCACTGCTCCGCCCGCAGGGGCGGCCCGCCTACGCCGACGGCATCGCGGCCGGCGTGGCGATCGCCGGACCCCTGGTGTTCGGCGCCCGCACCGGCCACCCCGGCATCGGCGCCACGGCCGCCCTCTGCGCGGTCCTCATGGCCATGCCCCTGCCTCCCGGCGCCGGGACCGTCGAACGGGCGCGGCACCTGGCCGCCCGCGGCCTGTGGGTGACGGCAGCCGGGATCTACGTGGCCTCGGCGGGCCGTTCGGTGGCGGCGCTGGCTCCGGGCGTGGCCGCTGCCGCGTTCGCCGGGGCACTGCTGCCCCGGGTGGGTACGACGGCGGCCCTGGCCGTCGTGCTCTTCGGCATCACCGGCGAGGCCGGCGACCCGTCGCAGTGGCCCGGCGTCGTGCAGGCGGCCGGCTGCGCATGGACCGCACTCCTGCTGCTCCCGCGCCCCTCGCGCGCCCGGCCTGCCGGCGACGGGCCCGGGCAGAACCCCCGGGCGGCCCCGGACCCGGGCGGCACGACCGGCGCGGACGGTCACGGCCCCGCCCCGGCGGACCCGCACCCCGCAGCACCGCCGCGTGCCCGTGGCCGCCCCGTCCGGCACGCGGTCCGCACGGGGATTCTGACCGGCGTGGTCACGGCGGTGACCGGCTGGCAGGGCTCCTTGTGGGGCCAGGGTCACTGGCTGGTCACCTCGCTCCTGCTCAGCCTGCGGCCGACGCGTCGAGAGACCCGTACGAAGGCCACCAAACGACTGTTCGGCAATGCCCTCGGGGGAGTGGTGGCAGCCTTGCTGCTGCTCTGCCGGCCGGGACCGGTGGCCGTCGCCGTGCTCGTCGGGATCTCCGGGACGGTGGCCTACACCTTCCGGCCCGCCAACTACGCCTACTGGTCGCTGGCTTCACCCGTCCTGCTCCTCCTGCTCAGCGATTACGACTCCCCGCTGCCTTGGTGGGCAGCCGTCGTGCGGGTGGGGATGGTGTTGTCCGGGGGAGTCGTCGCCGTACTCGCCAGCCGCTGGCTCTGGCCCGCGCAAGACGACACGTAGCCGCGGCGGAGGGCGATCTGGGCGCCCACGGCAGCGGTGTGGGGGAGACTCGGTCACGAGCGTTCTCACACGGGTGCCCTTGCACGAGTGTTCTTGCGCGAGCGCCCTTGCACGGGTGGGTCACCGGGAGAGTCGTGCACGCATCCAGCCCCGAACCAGCCGACGGCGCGGCACGCGCCCGCCTCGTCCTGGCCATCTCCTGCACCGGGCTGTTCCTCGTCGGCGTCGACCTCACGGCCCTCAACATCGCGCTGCCCGCGATGGAACGGGACCTGGCCGCATCGGTGACCGGTATGCAGTGGGTGCTCGACTCCTACAACCTCGTCCTGGCCTCCTTCATGCTCCTGGCCGGCTCGACCGCGGACCGGTTCGGGCACCGCAGGATCTTCCTGTGCGGATTCATGCTCTTCGGCGGCGCGTCGGCACTGTGCGCCCTGGCACCCGCGACGGAGTACCTCGTCGCCTTCCGGGCCCTGCAGGCCCTGGGCGCGGCCGCGCTCGGACCACCGTCCCTGGCACTCGTCACGCGCGCGTTCCCCGACGGCGAACGCCGCTCCCGCGCGATCGGCGTGTGGACGAGCGGATACGGGCTGGGCATGGCCCTGGGCCCGGTACTCAGCGGCGCGCTGGTCGGCAGCATCGGCTGGCGCTGGGTCTTCTGGGTCAACGTCCCGGTCTGCCTCCTCCTCGCGGCGGCGACCTGCCGCTGGGTTCCGCGCTCGCGCGCCGAGGCGCCCCGGCGCCTGGACCCGGCCGGCCAGCTGCTGGTCACGGCGTTCCTGGTCACCCTCACCTACACGGTGATCGAGGGCCCGCACCAGGGATGGGACTCGCCGGCGGTCCTCACCTGCGCGGTCACGGCCCTCGTGGCCGTGGCCGCCTTCGCGGCACGGGAGCGCCGCTGCGCCGCGCCCCTGATCGACCTGCGGTTCTTCCGCAGCTGCCCGTTCACCGGCGCGGCGGTCATCGCGCTGTGCACGTACGCGGCCTACGGCGGCTTCCTCTTCACGAGCGCGCTGTACCTGCAGAACGTCAGAGGGCTGTCCCCGCTGCACGCGGGGCTGCTCATGCTGCCGGTGGCGGCGATGAACGCGGTGTGCGGGCCCGTGGCCGGTCACCTCGAAAGCAAGCCGGGCCCCCGCCCGCCCCTGGTCGCGGCCGGCGCGGCCATCGCCCTGAGCGGTCTGATCCTGGCGCTGTCCGCCTCCTCTACGGCCCTGGCCCCGCTGCTCGGCGGCTTCCTGCTCATCGGCATCGGCACCGGGCTGGTCCTGCCACCCGTCCTGGGGCTGGCCGTCTCCGGCATGTCACGGGCCCAGGCCGGTCTCGCCGCGGCCATCGCCCCCACCGGCGGCCGGATGGGGTACGCCCTCGGGGTCGCCGTCATCGGCGCGGTGCTGGCCGCCGGCCTGCACAACATGACCCACCCCGGCGCGGCGGCGTTCGCCCGTGCGGTCCGCCCCGCGTGGTGGATCGTCGCGGGCTGCGGGGCGATGGTGCTCCTGCTGGGCGTCCTGGTCACGACGCGCTGGGCGCAGGACACGGCGAGGCGGACGGGGCGTCTCTTCGTAGAGGGCGCCGAGGGCGCAGAGGCGGAGGACAGCGTGGCGGGGGACGGAGTGGCGGGGGACGGCGCGGCCTGAGGTGCGGCGAAGGGCATGTCCGAGGGTGCTCTCCATCAGGCGCGAGCCGACCGGCCGGGGGATGGAACTCCCCGACCGGTCGCGGCAGTACGCCTCTCAGTGAGCGGTCACGCGGCGGCTCCTGCGTCTTCGCCCCCGGCGTTCTTGCGCTCGACCGCGGGCGGGGGCGTCCCGTCGTCGCCGGGTCGCGGAGCGGTCCCGCCGGTGTCCTGGTCCGGGCCGGGGGACACCGGCTCGGTGGCCTCCGCCTTGGTGGGGGAGGTGAAGACCTGCGCGTTGTGGGAGGCGCACGACTTCTTCTCGTCGTCCGTCATGGGGCGGGACTTGACGACCACGGCGTTCTTGACGCCATCGGTGTCGTTGGGGGCGGGGCTGGTGACGGTGTCCTTCCAGTACCAGTAGTAGTGACCCCAGTGCGGGTCGTCGTAGTGGGTCTGCCACATGCCCTTGACCTGGTGCATCACCTGGGCACGGGATATCCAGCCGACCTCGCCGGGCTTGACCGTCATGCCCATGCTGCCGCCGTCGGAGTGCTCGGTCTTCCAGGTGTGGCCGTACTTCGCGGTGACGCTCAGGTCGACGATGCCTGCGATCTTTCCGCCGCTCGTGATGGAGAACTCGGCCGAGTCGCTCGATCCCACGGTGTCGGACCAGTTGAGTCCCTGTGTGGCGTCCGAGGTGCTGCAGTTGTAGAGGGTGTCGGACACCTGGTGGTAGTTGCCCAGGTAGGCCTTCTGGACGACGGGGTCGTTGAACGTGCACTTGCCGACGCCGTCGGCGCAGTCCGACATGAGCCGGTCGACGGTCGGTTCGTCGGCCGCGGCGGCGGGCAGTGCAGTGGCGCCGGCCGTGATGGCCGCGGCTGCCGTGGCCAGGAGCAGGACGCGCTTGCCGCGGATGATCCGGATCTTCGACATGGGTGTCACCTGTGCCTTTCTGGAGTGTGTGAGGGTGCGACGGCTTCTGAGCGTGGGGGTGGGAGTGGGGGTGGGGGGCTGGTGACGGCCGGGGAACCGGCCGCCGCCTGAGGACGTACGGGCGTACGGGGCGTACAGGGTGCGGCCGGTGTTCCTCCGGCCCGCGGAGACTCACACATCGCTGCCCGCCAGCTTGTGTTCGTAACGCAGCGGAGGCAGTTCCCAGTCCTTGTCGAGGACGCGGGTGCCGAAGATGTCGAGCCGGGCGAAGAAGGAGCCGTTGACCTTGAGGCCTGCGTAAAGACCCCAGCTCGCGGAGGCGCCTTGCGGCGTGTTCTGCGCGGTGGCGGTCGCCTTCAGGTAGGGCTCGGCGTCGGCGGCGACGCCGACGGATCCGTAGAGCCCGACCTGGGCGTGGCTGCCCACTCCGCCCTTGGCGGTCGCCGACCCCGTGATGAGGGCGGGCGTCGCGGTGCTGACCGGCTCGGGTCCGGACAGGGCGCTCCAGCCTTCGCCGGCGTCGTACCGGGCCCCGATCTCCAGCCGTCCGTCGGTGTGTTCCTCGGCGTCCACGGCGATTGTGCCGTCGGCCGAGACGTCGTAGAAGTAGTCGACCTTGAGGCTGAGGACGATGGGCACCGGCCCCAGCCACACCGTCTTGTCGACGTTCACCTCGGCGGCCGGGATCCGCAGAGGCTTGTGCCCGGTGGCGTAGGAGGCACTGCTCTTGGCGTGGACCTTCACTCCGTACTGGTAGTCGGCCGCCATGCCGATCCGTGCACGCGACGGCTGCACGCCGTACCAGTGCGCGCGCTCGTAGGAGAAGAGGAACTCGGGGCTGAGGTCGAGCGATGCCGACAGGGCGGATGCGTGCCCCTCGGTCGGCTCGACGCCGTCCGGGACGGGAACGTCGACATTCAGCCGAACCCCTCGGCCCTGCGGCCCGGCACCGGCCGTGACCTTGCCGCCGGAGGTGAGCGGCTTGGCCTTCAGATCGCCGGGAGTCAGCGGAACCGTGGCGTCGACCTCGGCGTCGCCGAGCGCGTCGGCCAGCGTGGCGGGGACGGTGTCCACGGCTATCGAGCCGTCACCGTTCGCGTGCACGGCGGCCACCTTCACAAGCACACCGTGCGGCGTGTCCTGGGTCGTAGGGCCGGCGACCACGTCTCCGGCGTGCACCTGGGCGAGGTCCCCGGGGCCGTTGCCGGCCGGTGACCGGGCCGGGGCGAGGACGAGTCCGCCTGATGGCCCGCGGGCGGTCAGGCGCGCATCGCCCACCGGGACGGTCGCGACGGATCCGTCCGGCGACGGGCGCGTCACGGCCACCGCTGCCTTGTCGGCGGGGCCGTCCGTCAGCCGAAGCACGGGGGGCGCCGTGCCGCCGGCGCCGCCGTCCGCCCCGGCGGGGCCGGCCGCGAAGGAGGCGGAGGCGGGGACGACCGTGCCGAGAAGGGCCAGGGGTACGGCCACCACGTACAGAGAGAATTTCATGGCTTTCCTTGCCGGGACGAGAACAGGGGCGGATACGGGAAATGCGGAATTCTGCCGCTGTCTGGAAGGAAAACCCGGCGTGCCGTGGGGAATCAAGAAGAATTCATCGATGCCGGAATAGGAATGTTCTATCGGCGGCGGGGTGCACCGGACGGTCCGGCGGATCCGCGGCCCTGAGGACCGGGACCGGCAGGCCCCATGTGACGGACCACACCCTCCGGAGCGCATGGATCCCAGGTGAGAGGGTCCGATCGGTGGACGGGGTCTGATCGGTGGACGGGCGGGTCCACCACTCGTCGGGCCGATCGGCCGATGCCGCGTTCCGCCGGGGGTGCGTAGCGTGGAATCACGAAATCAAGCCCGTGCCGCACAAAAGAAATGCGGCGAGTGGAAGCAGACCGTGCCATTCCGTACGGGCGGAGACGGAGGAGAAATGAACCGCGCCATACGCCGTGTCGTCGTCGGCGTCGATGGGTCGGCAGGCAGCCTGGTCGCCCTGCGAAAGGCGGCGAAGGAAGCCCGGCACCACCACGCCACGCTCCGCCCGGTCCTCGCCTACTCCTCGCCCATGGGCGACTACGTCGACATGATCTGGCCTCCGGACCCCCAGACGGCCCGGAGCCTCGACCGCGCGGCGTTCCGGCAGCTCATCGACGCCTGCGAGCGCGCCCTCGGCGGCCTGCCCGGCGACCTCCGGTGCGCTCCCGCCGTCGGCCTCGGCCAGCCTGCACCCATGCTGGTGCAGGCCTCCGCCGAGGACGGGGACGTCCTCGTGGTGGGCAGCGGCTCACAAGGGGCGCTGCACCGTCTGCTGAAGGGTTCGGTGAGCCGCTACTGCCTGCGGCACTGCGACTGCCCGGTCTTGGTCGTCCCGCCCACCGACTCCACCGACTCCACCGGCCCGGACCGGCAGCCCAGCCGTGCGGCGTCGTCGATCTGACGAGACAGCACCCTTCCTGCGGCCTTGCGTGGGGCTGCCCCGCCTGCACGGCCGAACGGTCTCACGGGGTCTGCCTGGCTTCGATGAACGCGGCGACCAGGCCGTGGGCCCTGGTGTTGCCGGAGCCGATCTCATACTTCGCGGGTGCCGGGTGCCGGCGTCACGTGGCCGGAATCGCGGGGGCTGTGGGGCGCATGCCGCTGTGTGGCGCGGTGGCTGGTTCTGCATTGTGGGGATGAGGGGGCGTACAACCCCTTTGGGGTGTGCAGGGTCTGTGTGGGCACGGAGACGGCCGTCCCGCGTACGCCCATCGACCGGCACCATACGACTGCTGCGGAGGACACAGTGAAACGTGCTGCACGTGCCCGTGTTGCGGGAGCTGCGCTGCTCGTCACCGCCACGACAGGAGCCACGCTGGTGGCGGGCAGCGGGACGTCCGTTGCCGCTCCGGTCCGCGCCGCCGCGTACAACCAGGAGTGCGGTAGCGGTTACGCGCAGGTCAACCAGATTCCGATCCCTGACCGCGGGACGGTCTTCCTGGCCTACAACAAGGCCACCGGCAAGAACTGCGTGGTGACCAAGCGGAACAGCTCGGCCGGCTCGCGACTGTGGATGGGTTCCTGGATCCAGCGCAACCAGGAACTGAAGTCGAAGCAGGAACAGTACGGCTTCTTCACCTCGTACTCGGGACCGGTCCACTTGGACGCCAAGGGCAAGTGCGTTGACTGGGGCGGCGAGATCGACGGCTACGTCGTGGCCCGCTACAAGACGAACTGCGGCACCCTGGACCAGACCTGATGGCAGGCCCGCTGACCCACTGACCCGCGGGCCGAGACGGTGAGCGGAGCGGTGCGCAGGCGGGACGTACGGCCCCGGTCCGCCGCTCCGCTCACCGCCGGCCCGAGCTCGGGGGTGGGGACCATCGGACATCCGGCCCTGGGCGCCCGGCCCCCCAGAACCTGGCAGCCGCCCGTCACGGCCGAGTGCTGCGAAGCACCGTAATGAGGCAACCTTGACGGGGCATCAGGGAAGACCCTGACAACCACTAGGCAGGCCGAAATCAGCCGCCAAAGCGGCCGGATCGCCCGCGCCCGCATCACCCCGCGGCAGCGTCCGCGCTGTGGGCGGCAACAGCTGCTCCTGACCGGCAGGTCGCCGTGGACACCGCACGAGGGGGTACGGAACCGGGGGAGCCGAGGAGCGGCGGTGGCCGGTTCGGCCCGTGCCGCCCGGGAATTGGCGTGCTGTACCTTCTGAACGTCCCGCCGGGCCGGGAGGCTGAGAAATGACTGAGCGCCATGCCACGACGGAGAACCCCTTCTCGTGGCGCAAGCCTGCTCCGCTCGGCTGGCCGGTCGCCTCCGACGAGATGCTCACGATCGCGGCACCTCTCCTGGCCGGCGCGAGCATCACCCTGCTGGGAGTGGCGATCGAGCAACGCGACGTGTTCCGCTGGGCGGATCCCCTGCTGCTCGCGCTCGTCCTTACGGTGATCTTCATGATCGTGGCGATGGTGTGGGGAGTCAGCGCCCGCGGGCACCTGTACTCCCGCAGCGATCTCCAGGACTGGTGGGGCCCGCTCGACATGCTCCCTCCTGAACTGAACGAAGAACTGATCAGGGAGCAGCAGAGCCAGTTCGCGAGGTGGCTCAAAGGAATACGCCTTGCGATGCGCTGCTTCAACCTGGGCCTCGTGCTCCTGGCGGTGAGCGGCATCCTGGCGCTGGTACCGCCGGAGCACGAGGCCACGCCCCTATGGCGCTGGACCGCTGCCGGAGCCGTGGCCGCCACCGTCGTGGGTATAGGTGTCGCCAGGGTATGGCCGAGGGGCCGGAGATGAGGGAACCCCTCCCGAGCCCTCGGCAGCGACCCCGCTCGACTCGACACAACAGTAAGGAGAACAGCGATGCCAAGCGCGCCTTCCCGGCAGTGTCCTCTGTGCGGCGCCGCTCACGGTGAAAGGTCGGACCACTATCCCGGCTGCCCCCTGAAGGAGAAGGGCATCCCGTTCGCGGATGCGGTCAAGATGACGCAGGAGGAAGCCGAGGAGCTGCTGAACCAGTAGTTGCCGACGCGGTCTGACCGCCTCAGCGCTGCGGACGGCCGGCGTGAGCGCGTCAGTGCAGCCCTTCCAGGAAGTGGCCGGCGCGGGCGGATCCGTCCATTGCGCTGGTGCAAGTGCTGCGCGGTCCGTCCGCGCGTCGGGGCGGCGGTTCGGGAGAATCCCTGACCGTCTCAGCGGGGCTGATCGCACTGGGAGAGGTCCGTCTCCGCCAGAGGCTTCCCCTCCGGGGTCATGTACGTAGCCCAGAGCACCAGGGGAGCGGATCCTTCGTTGCGCCCCTCGTGGACGTATCCCCTGCCTTCGGTGATGGAATCGCCCGTGCGGTACACGTGGACCCCACCCGGGTACACGGGCGCGTAGTGGGTGAGCGTGCCGGATTTGACGACGCCGACCAGCTGGCCGTGATGGCAGTGCCTTCCTGTGGAACCGCCCGGCGGGATGGTGATTTCACGGAAGTTGACCTGTACGGGGCCTGAGACAGCCACTTTCACCGGACCGGCCTGCGTCCCTTGCGCGATCTCCTTGATGCCGGGCGCCGAACTTGAGGCATCCGAGGGGAGGCAGAATCCCGCCGTCGCCACGAAGCACACTGCGCTGATGATCGCCTGCCGCCTGCGGGAGAGTGCCATGACCTGACTCCTTGTCATCGTCGCGCTTTGCGTTCTTCTCGGTGTGAATGACGGGCACGGGTGGTGTACGGCAACACGGTAGTGCCGGTCAGCCGTGGGAAGGCCTCCCCGGCTGCGCCTGTTGCTCACGTCGGCCGGCTGCTGGCCGACGTCACCGAGCTCCTGGGCCGGCAGCTGCCGGCCGGGTGCGAGCGTGCGCTGCGTACGGTCCCACGGCACGTGTTCCTGCCCAGTCGGCTGTGGCTGCGCGACGGCGAAGGCGGCTACCGGCCCTGCGACCTTTCGACGGACCCGGACGGATGGCTTACCGCGGCCTACACCGACACCCCGCTGGTCACCCGGTTCACCGACGGGCTCCCCTCGCCGTCGGCCTCCATGCCCTCCATGGTGCTGGAACTGGGTACCGGAACGGGCTTCAACGCCGCCCTCCTGTGCGTCCTTCTGGGTGATGACGCGGTCAGCACGGTCGAACTGGACCCGCTGCTCGCCGTACGGGGCGAGCGGAACCTGCAAGCCGCGGGCTTCGCACCGGCGGTCTCCTGCGGTGACGCGGCCGCCGGCCGGCCGCCCGGAGCTCCGTACGAGCGGGTGGTCGCGACGTTTTCCGTCGACCGGGTCCCGACGGCCTGGGTGGAGCAGACCGGAGCCGGCGGGCGCATCGTCACGCCGTGGACCTCGGCCTGGTGCCGCTACGGAACCCTCGCACTGACGATCGGCCCCGGCGGCACCGCACACGGACGCTTCCACGCCTTCGCCTCTTTCATGCCCATGCAACGCCCGGACCAGGACACGGCGGGCCCTGCACCTGCACCCCACTGAACGTCACGGATCAGGGGATATGGCACAGCTAGTCAGCTCGATCCGGCCCGCGATTCCCTGCTCCCCGCGTGTGCACGGGCTTTCTGGTGCTGGAGGAGTTCGGTGAGGTGCCTATTTGTGTTCCGAAGGGTGCGTGGAACGGAACGACCCTGCTTGATGATGTGGGTGGTGCCGGTGAGCGAGTTGAGGGACCGTACCGAGCCGATGCGGGGCACGGTGTCGACGAGGGTGGACAGCCATGCGTCTGCCTCTCGCCAGGCACCGGCCCGGGCAAGGGCAGCTCCCAGTTCGGTGGAGAAGAGGGAGCGGTAGGCCGGGGCTCCGCCGGGTGCTGCCGCTTCGTAGAGGTGTGAGGCAGCCGTCTTGAGATTCCCCAGGGCAGCGTGGGCCAGCCCTTGGTGACCAGTGAATTCTGTACGGTCGAACCACCAGGTCCAGGAAGGGTCGCGCTCGGAAGGCTCTTCGGTAAGGAGTTCCTCGGCCGCGTTCAAGGACCAAAGGGCTTTCTTCTGCTGCTGCAACTGGGCATGGGCGCGCGCCTCACGCACATGGAAGATCGCAGCTACCCGCTCCGGAAGGTCTTTTCTGGTGAGCACGGATGAGGAGATGTGCAGAGAGCTGCCGGGGAAACCAAGGTGTTCCTGCTGGAGGCACAGCACGGAGAGGATCAGCAACTCGATGGACCGCTGATCTTCGGGCAGTCGACGGGACAGGTTCCATGCCTGGTGGCTGAGGGCGCGGGACAGCCCGTGCCGCTCGGCGTCGAAGAGGATCCATGCAGCCACTTGGAAGAGCTCGGCGAGTGCTGCTAGTGCTCCGCAGGAGAGTGTGTGTGAGCCTTGGGCCTTCCGTCTGGCAATGCTGACCGCCCGCAGTGCCTGGGGGGCTGCTCGGCGGGCTCCGGATGTCCGGTCCGTCCGGATGAGCTCCGCCGTTAGTGCAGCAATTAGTGCGGCGATGTCGTGTGAACCGACGTCGCCGGTGTCTTGTATCAGCTGTGGGTAAGCTTGCACTTTGCGGCTCCTCCTGACCTGTGGCGGCTCTGACACTGAATCCTGGCGGAGAGGGCCGCTACCAGCGAGCCATTTGAACGTCAGCGGTGCGGCATTGCGGAGGAGAGCTCGTACGCGAGACATGAGCGGTACGTGAGCAGGACGTCAGTAGAACGGCAGGGCAGAGGCCGAAGCTGTGCGCAGGTCAGTTGTTCGCACATGGAACTGACCGCATCACACGGGAGCCCTTATGCGTACCTCCATCCGCCCTGCCGTATTCGCCGCGACCGCCCTCACCGCCCTCAGCCTGACGCTCACCGCCTGCGGCAGTGACGGCAGCAAGGACGAACAGGCCGCCTCGAAGGCCGTCGGCGCCGGGAAGAAGGGCTCGGCTGCCAACGACGAAGCGGGGCAGGGCAAGGCCGCCGCGGAAGCCACCGAATCCGGCAGCTCGGGCTCCGGCACCGCCCCTCCCACTCGGCCCGGTGCCATGCAGAAGACCGGGGGCAAGGCCCCGGCCTGCACCGTCGGTGACGTGAAGATCTCCGCAGGCAAGCAGGACGGCGTGCCCACCACGCACATCACGCTGACCGCGACGAACGTCTCGGGCCACGCCTGCACGCTGCTGCGGTACCCGCTGATCGCGTTCGGCGACATCCAGACCGCCAAGGATGTTCCGGCCGTTGCCAAGAGCAAGCCGGGCACCGCCGTGGTGGTGGCCGCCGGCGGCTCGGCCTATGCAGCCGTGCGGCTCAATCAGGGCGGTGTCCACGAGGAGAACCGCGTCGTCACCTCCTTCAACGTGAACCTCTTCGCCGCCGACGGCCCCGCCGAGGGCAGCAAGGTGGTCACCGCGCCCGCAGGCGGCATTGCGGTCGACGACGCGGTCGCGAAAACTGGTTACTGGACGCCCGAGCTCCGCAACGGTGCCGACGAATTCTGATGCGGAGCACCCGAGCGCTGCCCCGGATGAGCACTCGTGGGCCCTCGTACTCCCGGCGCGGCCGAGGGCCTGGCCGGCCGTAGCGGGACTACGGCCTCCCTGGACCGACCGCGGCCACATGCGGTCCGACGGAGGGACGGTGCATGCACTCCGGGTTCTCGCGGGCGAACCAGTGTCCCCGCAGCCGGACAATGGCACTTCGTGGGCGTTCTACTGGGGTACCGGCGCTGTGGTGACGGTGCATACGGTCAGGTCGGTGCGGTCGGAACGCGTACCCACCCGCCGGTGAGAGGGCAGCCGGTCTGTCCCGCCCGGAGAGGGTTGTCCGCTCGAAGGGGATAGGAGATCGCTGAACCATACGATTACGTAGGCGAGACCCTCCCGCTTCCGCGCGTGGGCCTGATATGAGTTGATCATGGATGCTGAGACGCTTGACCCGATGGAACGTCTGATAGCCGAGCGGGCCTGTGAGCGATTGATCGTCGAGTTCGTCCGTCGGCTCGACCTCGGGGACCCGGGTTCGGTAGCGGAGCTGTTCACGCCGGACGGGAGCTGGTCGTGGCCCGCAGGCGATCGCCGTATAGCGGGCCGTGAGGCTCTTCGCGACTACTTCGGAGGCCGGCCCGCGGACCGGCTGTCACGTCGTATGTGCACCAACATCCTGGTTACCGTTACCTCTCCGGATACCGCCGCTGCCACCTCCTACTTCGCTACATACCGGGTCGACGGCTACTCCGGGGGCATGGTGCCGCCCCGGCCCCCGGCCCAGGTCGGGCATTACGAAGACAGCTTCCGCAAGGTGGACGGATTCTGGCTGCTCTCGACGCGGACCACGTTCCTCTCCTTCGCCGGGCCCACAGAACGCCTCGACGGGCCTGGCGATTCGTGACGCCGACCTGAGCGCGGCAGCCTCCCAGAAGTCATCCGGCCCCTCGAGTTCGATTCCTCTGGCACCAGCCGCTCAGCTGCTCGAGATGCCAGGCACCGACACCGGCACCGGCACCGGCAAACAGGCTGTGGTCCGGGCTCGCCCCAAAGCCTGACGGCGTCGCCGAGTGGGCCTCCTGCATCTGCAACAAGGCGAACTGAACCGGTTGTCCGTGTACGCACCCCCGCACTGCGGAGGTCCGGTGCCCCCGGCGGGCTCCGGCCGCATGCTTTCCCCCTGGCGACCGCCGCCGCTGCCCTGGACTTCCTGACGGCGGTCGGCCCAGCACTGTGGCTCGTCGGCGGGCCCGGCGACGACGCGGCCGGCCAGCCAGCCGGCTCTACGCGACGCCGGGCGGCTCGATCAGTGTGCCGATTCCGGCGCAGAGCATCCGTACGCTTCGCAGGAACTTCTCTTCCTGGTCGTAGGCGGCTACGGCGGCCACGGTCAGGGGGAAGCGCTCGGGGAGGCCGGCGACGTCCTCGGCGGTGACGGGGAGGGCGGGCGACTCGCTCTCTTCCTGGAGTACGTAGCCGGTGATGTGGCTGAGCAGCGTGTCCGCGGCGATGGTGAGGTGCTCGTCGGGCACGCCGGCGTCGCGCAGGGTGTGCAGGAGCCGTTCCATCAGTGACAGCGCTCCGGAGCTGAGCATCTTCGGGCTGTCGGCGAACATGACCGCGCCACCCCGGTGCCGCCGGATGCTCTGCCGCAGGGTTACGGCCTGGGCCTCGATCGCTGTCTTCCAGTCGGACTGGTCGGGGAGCGCGGCCAGTGCGGCACTCCCCGCGTCGTAGGCCTGCCGGGCGACCCGGTCGGCCATCAGCTGGAGCAGCGCGCTCTTGCTCGGTACGTGGTAGTAGAGGCTTCCGGCGTGCACGTCCAGGCGCTCGGCCACCTGGCGCATGGACAGTCCGTGGTAGCCGGACTCTGCGAAGACGGCCATGCCTGCGTCGATGATCCGGTCTGCGGTCAGCTTCATGGGACAATCTTAACCACTACTTTCAAACAGTGTTTGAATTTGGCCGTCGCCCCCGCTACTGTCGTGTCCAGCACAAGAAACGGCATACAAGGGGGCTGGTGGCGATGGGCGCACTGCTGTTCAACGTAACCACTGCGGCACTGATGATTCTGATGTTCAACGCAGGGCTCGCCCTCGTCGGACAGGACACCTTGGGCAGGCGCCGCATCCCCTGGGCCGCCGTTGCGCTGACCGCGGTCGCGCTCGCCGGGGTCGTGACACAGCTCTGCTGGTCGGGGGCGATGGACGCCTTCGACAGCGACCCGAGCAAGTCGGGCTGGTGGCGCGTGGTCACGTCAGTCTTCATGCAGAACGGCGGATTCCTCGGCGGGGCCTGGAACATCGCCACCCTCGCCGTCATCGCCGCCCTTGCCCAGTGGTTCTGGGGCGGCCCCCTGATGGTGGCCCTGTTCGCCGCCGGCATCCTCCTGCCGGAGCACATCGACGCGCTCTTCGGCCAGACGGGTGGCAGCACCGACCCCCGCAACTTCGCCGGGAGTTCGGGCTCTACGTACTTCCTCGCCGCGACCCTGGCCGCCGGCCTCCTGCTGCGCGGCCGTGAGCGCAAGGACGTACTGCTCGCGATCGCCGCTCCCGTGTTCGGCCTGGGCATGTGGTTCGCCCAGTCCAACGGCCACGGCATGGTGACGGTGTACGGCTTCGTCCTCGGCCTGCTGGTCCGGACCCTGGGAAGCCGCTTGATCGACCCCGACCGCGACCTCCGGCAGCCCCCGCAGACGACCATGGCCTCACTGGCCGGGCTCGTCGGCAGGCGGCCGCGCCAGGCCGGCTAGTCACCGGCGGCAAGTCACCGGCGGCTAGTCACCGGCCGCGGCACCGAGTTCAGCAGCGAATTCAGGACCGAGTTCAGCAACCGAGTGCAGCACCGAGTCACTCTGGGGGGAGACGTCATGCCCGAGAACGTGTACGAGGAAGTGTCGAGGGTCGTGGACGAGGAGGTGAAGAACGTGTACCGGGAGGTGTCGAGGCTCGTCGACGAGGAGGTGGCGAAGCTCATGGACCGGACCAACCGCGAGGTGGACCGGGTCGTGAACCGCGCCCTGGGCGTGGCCGCCCCTGAAGGCTTCGACACCCGCCACTGGCAGGACCGGCTCGATGCGCTGCTCGCCACCCACCGCATCCCGGGCGCCGTCCTGGCCGTGCTCGCCGACGGGGAGATCCACGAGCTGGCGAGCGGCATCCTGCACACCGGGACCGGCGTCGAGGTGACGACGGACTCCGTGTTCCAGATCGGCTCGATCAGCAAGGGCTACACGGCCGCGCTCGCCGTGCTGCTCGCCGACGCCGGGAAGCTCGACCTGGACGCCCCCGTCGCGAACGTCCTGCCGGACTTCGCCGTCGCCGACGCCGAGGCATCGCGTACGATCACGCCGCGCCAGCTGCTCAACCACACCAGCGGCATCGAGGGCGACTACGTCAACGACACCGGCCGCGGCGACGACTGCCTGGCCCGCTACGTCGAGGCCGCACGGAACGTCGGCATGACGAACCCGCCCGGCGCCACCATGTCGTACTCCGGCACCGCCTACAACATCCTCGGCCGGATCGTCGAGGTCATCACCGGCAAGACCTGGGACGAGGCGCTCAAGGAACTGCTCCTCACTCCGCTCGGCCTCGACCACACGATGACCCTGCCCGAGGAAGTGCTGCGCTTCCGCGCGGCGATGGGGCACATGGGCGATCCCGGCGAAGACCCGGTCCCGACCCCGCTGTGGAACATGCTGCCCCGCTCCGCCGGGCCCTACGGCGGAATCAGCGCCACCGCCGCCGACGTCGTGCGGTTCGCCCGGCTGTTCGTCGACGGCGCCACAGCACCGGACGGCACCCGCGTACTGTCTTCCGCCGGCGTCGAGGCCATGCTGAACCGCGAGGTCGAGATGCCCGACGAGTGGTTCTTCGGCGCCCACTGGGGGCTGGGATGGGGCCTGTTCGAGTGGGACGGCGCGCGCGGCTTCGGCCACGACGGCAGCACATTCGGGCAGCTCGCCTACCTGCGCGCCATCCCCGAGAAGGGCCTCGCCATCGCCCTCCTGACCAACGGCGGCGGCGCCGCGCCCAAGGTCTACGAGGCCCTGTGCCGTGAACTGACCGCCGAACTCGCCGGGGTCAGCATGCCGGCGTTCGGACCGCCCGAGCAGCCGCTCACGGTGAACACGGCCCCGTTCACCGGCGCCTACAAGCGCGAGGGCTTCCTCATGACCATCACCGACCGCCCCTCCGACGAAGGCGTCCTCCAGTTGACGTACGAGGGCGCCGACGGCCTGGCGGGCAGCTTCGACCCCCTGGTCTGGCACCTGACCCCGGTCTCGGACAGCCCGGCGAGAACGGTCTTCGCCGGCCGCCGCAACGAGAAGGACGGGTGGATTCCGGTGGTCTTCTACGCATTGGCCGACGGCAGCCGCTACGTCCACTTCGGCGCACGCGCCACGGCGAAGTCCGCCGCCTGAGACCGGCGGTCACCGGGACACACAGCCCCGGTGACCGCCGTGAGGCATAGCGGCCGGGCTGTGTCAGGCCGCGCACGGGAACGGCATGGCGGGCCGTCAGCGGGCGGCTACTGAGGCCGACCCCGCGTGGCCGAGTGCGCGGACGACCCCCGCGGTGCCGTCCTGCTGGTCGATCACTGCCCCGATGCGGCGCGTCCGTTCGCGGTATCGGCTGTCGGTGAGGAGCCGGGTGAGGGCAAGGCGGAGGTTGCTCCAGCGCGCGGCCTCGGCGGCGGCGAGCGCGGCGGCGCTCATGCGCTTGACCGCGTTGCGTACGACCTCGGCCCCGCGCAGGTGCAAGAACGCGTCGGCACCTCCGAGTTCCGGTGCGGGCGCGCGCCGGCGGGAGCCCCCGGCCGGGATGGCGATGGCGTCGGCGAGGGTGCCGTCGCTGCCCCACACCGTTGGGCCGAAGGACGGCGACTCGCCCGGTTCGGCCCGCCGCAGCACGGCTGCGCCGGCGCCGTCGCCGAAGATCGGGGCGGTGCTGGAGTCCTGGGGATTGATCATGGTGGAGCAGGTCTCGGCGCCGATCACCAGAACCGTTCCCGCGGTGGCGGCGGCGATGAGCCCGCGGGCGAGTTCACAGCCGTAGAGGAACCCCGAGCAGCCGGCGTTCAGGTCGAAGGCGGGGATGCCGGTCATGCCCAGGCGGCTGGCGACTTCGGGTGCTCCGGCAGGGCAGAGCCGGTCCGGAGTCGTGGTCGCGAGGATGACCGCGTCGACTCGTGAGGCGTCTGCCGAGGCCAGTGCGCGGGCGCCCGCCTCCGTAGCCAGGTGAACGGTGGCCTCGCCGTCGCCGGCGCGGTGCCGGCGGGCGATGCCGATCCGGCGCCGCACGAAGTCGTCCATCACGGGGCTCATGAGGTCGGCGTTGGTCACCACGGTGGGCGGCAGCCAGCACCCCAGTCCCGCCAGCACGGTGTTCACCCGGCAGCCACGGCCGGTTCGACCAGGTAGCCGAGATCAGTGAGCGGCTGGTCAGTGAAGAACCGCATCACCAAGTCACTCGCCTCGAAGCGTCGCTGGAGGAACACCCAGTGATCGGCTTCGCCGATCGCGGCGAACGTGCAGTCCTCGATCGTGGCCGCGAACTCCTTCTGTTCCTGTAGGGAGCTGATGGTGTCGTGCTCGCCGCAGAACACCAGCGTGGGAACGCCGTTCAGCCCGCCCCGGGGGTCCAGGTTCTCCAGAACCGAACGCTCCATCGTCCGGAACCCGTGCGCGCTGCTGGTGACGGCCCGCAGGGTCATCCGCTTGACCAGCTGACGCACCACGTCCCGGTTCCTGATGGTCGCCTCGGTGTCGGAGCACAGGAACATCTCCGCCAGGACGTCGACGAACCCGTTCGCGTCCCCCGACAGCATCCGCCGGGCGCCGCGCATCCACAGGTCGATGAGTTTGCCGCTGATGCGGACGGGCACGCCGCCCAACGCCAGCCTGGCGTACCGGTCCGGTCGCCTCTGCGCGCAGCGGAAGGCGACCGCCGACCCGAAGGAGTATCCGAGGAAGTTGACGCGCTCCAGACCGAGGTCATCGATGATGATCTCGGTGGCCCGGCACATGGTCTCCATGTCCTGCTCGGGCCGCAGTGGGGTGGATTCACCGGCGCCGGGGAGGTCCACCGAGATCAGGCGGGCGTGGGGCAGGACGTGACGCTCCATGATGGACCAGCCGTGCATGCCTTGCAGAACACCCCCGAGGACGAGCACGGGCTCTGTGCCGGGGGTATCGCTGTTCACCACCTGGTAGGAAAACGACAGCCCGTCCAACTTTAGGGTGTGGGTGGTCGCTTTGGTCACAGCTCTCCATTGCAGGTCGGATCGTGCTGATGCGGGCGGCGACGGCGTTTCAGTCGATCGCGGACGCGTCCTGCTGCCGCCCGCCGGCCGCCTCCAGGGCCTCCTGTACGAGATCGGCCGTCTCCTGGAGCGTGGTGTTTCCGCGGGCCAGCGAGTCGTTCAGCTGGATCCCGTAGTGGTCGGATACGGTCACGAACATTTCCACCTGGGCGATGGAATCCAGTTCGAGGCTGTCGAACGAACGGCTGCCGGTCAGTTCCCCGGGATTCAGGCCGTAGGCGGTGGCCAGGTAGTCGCGGATGAAGTCGAGCGGCCGCTGGACCGGGTCCCCCATGAAAGACTCCCTACTGTCGTACGGGTTTGAGGTCGGGCCAGGACAATGCGGCCGCTCCCCACACGGCGCCGCCTCCGAACGCGGTCAGCAGCGTCCGCGTACCCGGGGCGACGGCCTGGGACCCGACCAGTTCGTCCATGACCAGAGGAATCGATGCCGAAGAGGTGTTGCCGACTCTGTGAATGTTCCCGAAACGGCTGGCACCGGGCACGCCGACCAGATCGGCCACCTTGTCCAGGATCCGCTGGTTGGCCTGATGACCGATGAACGCCCCGACGGAGTCCACCGGCCAGCCCGCCCTCTCCAGCAATTCCCGGGACACCTCCGTCATCCGGCGCACCGCGTGGGCGAACATCTGCGGGCCCTGCATCCTCAGACAGCGTTCCGCGATCGGAGCGACACCGCCCGGGTCGGGCCGGCGGGAGCCGCCGGATCCGACCACGGCAAGGTCCTTCTGCGTGCCGTCGCTGCCCAGGCAGGTCGCCTGAACGGCGCCGGGCTCGTCGAGCTCGCCGCTGCGCAGCACCACGGCCCCGGCCCCGTCGGCGAACACCACGGCAGTGCCGCGGTCCGCGGGGTCGGTGATCGTCGACAGCGTCTCCGAGGCCACGACCAGCACACACTCCGCCAGCCCCGCCCGGATCCACGCGTCACCCACGGCCAGCCCGTACGTGAAGCCCGAACAGGCGGCCGCGACGTCGAACGCCGGCAAGGTGCCCAGCCCCAGCCGGGCCGCGACCCACGGAGCCGTCGCCGGTGAATGGTGGTCCGGCGTCGTGGTCGTCAGGACGACGAGGTCCACGACCGGATCGCCGGCGCTCCGCAGAGCCGCACGGCCCGCCGCGACCGCGAGGTCCCCGGTGCTGGTTCCCGGCTCCACCCACCGCCTGCACTCGATTCCGGTCCTGCTGCGAATCCACTCGTCACTCGAACCGAGATTCGCAAGCGCCGGGTCGTCGTTGCGGACCACGCGCGGAAGGAGGTGAGAACCGACACCGGCCACGACGGAAGCAGAACTGGCCATACAGATCCCCCGGATCGACAGCATGCCTGTGGTCGTGCGTCAATCGCGAGCTACTGTATTTCAGTTATTAAGCGGTCGTCAAAGAAGTCCGGGAATCATTCGGGCGGATAATTTCGGCGCGCAACGAAGTGTGATCGTCGAACGAGTGGATGTTGGAATTCTTGTTCTGGGGCTGGATGTGTTGCGGGATGGTCGTGAGGCGATCGATGTGATCGCCTCACGATGACCCACCTCGCCGGACCCGCCTCCGGCCGTCTTCCTTCGGTCAGCCCGGCAATCCGAACGAACTGCCTAGCTGTTGCCGCCGGCTTCCTCGCCGTTTTCCTCGTCGGCTGCCTGAAGGCTGGTGTTGTCGCCCGCCAGGAGGTAGTTGGAGCTGGTGCCCGCTGAATGGGCTCCACCGGCGGGACAGACGCCGTTGGTAGGGTTGCCGTTGAACCACAAGCCGAAGCACTTGGTGCAATACCGCCAGTTGGCTTGACCGAAGATGGCCATGATGATTCCTGTTCCGACTGGGCATCGCATGAGACAGCCAAGGCAGCCCAGCCTGCTGAGCAGAGGGGCCGGAACTAATCCCCGGGTGCCCAGTCTGCGCTTGGGCAGATCGGAAGGGGAGACTCCGGCAACAGGCGTGCGAGAGCACTGTCCGGACAACGGCGCGCGCCCGGAGTGAAGCCAAGGAGGGCGGCCCAAGCGTCCCCCGGGCCAGGCCGGCGGCGGCCGGCGAAGCCGGCCCGGCCCCGGCCCGCCGTGGTCAGATCACGTCCCACGGCGCGGCCTCGTACAGCCGCTTCAGCGTGCGTACGGGCTCCGCGTCCAAAGGGAACCGCACGTCGTCGATCAGCGGTACGGGTGAGACGCCCACGGAGTTGCAGACGAAGGCCGCGTCGAAGCGCGCCACCTCATCCAGCCGCACCGCCTGCCGCCGCCACGGCAGGCCCGCCCGGTCCAGCTCCCGCTGGAGCACCAGCATGGTGATGCCGTCCAGAGCCGGGGCCGAGGGCCAGATGACTGTGTCTCCTCCGAGGAAGCCCACGTTGGTGATGGCACCCTCGGACACCGTGCCGTCGGGCTCCACCAGCAGCGCCTCGTCGAAGCCCGCCGCCTTCACCTGGCGCAGGTAGTAGGCCTGCCCGAAGACCCCCACGTGCTTGAGATGGGCGGTGGGCCGGGCGTACGGGACGCTGCGAAGCCGCTGCGGGCCGGGTTCCGGCACGGCGGCCCGCAGGATCACCGCGGTCACCGTCCCGTCGCCCGGCTCCGGCGCGTACACGTAGACCCGCGCCGACGCATCACGCACTCCCGCCGCGTCCAGGGCGCCGCGGATCCTCTCCCGCACCAGTTCGCCGTCCAGCCCCTCGCCGAAGAGCTCCTTGGTGGCCGTGTCCAGCCGGGTGAGGTGGAAGTCCAGCCCGCGCACCCGGCCGTCCCGGATCTGCATGGCGGTCATGTGCCCGTAGCCGCCCATCAGGGCGAGGAAGAGCGGATCGGCGTCGACGACACGCCCGTCGACCTGGACGTACGGGGTGGGAAGATCGTTCATGCCCCCACCGTACGTCGCCGGAGGAGGGCGGCAGCCGGCCGCCGCGCGCTCAGCGAGCGGCCGTGCGGACGACCCGGGCCGCGTCGTGCGCGACCCCGGTGAGCCACGCCTCGGTGTCGGCGATCAGCAGGATCGCGGCAGGATCCGCGTCCGGCCCCCGCGTCTGCGCCTGTGCGACCGCACAGCGCAACGGCGCTGACTCCGCCGCCGGGTACGGTCCGGAGAGCTCCGGCACGTCCGCACCCGCCGAGCGGACGAGCTGAGTGGCCCGCAGGCAGTCGTCCGCCACGCGATCGGCCAGGGTCATGAGCACAGTGGTCGCGTCAGCGGGCACGTCCGGGCCCTCTCCGTTCCGGCGGGCCGCGAGGAACAGTTCGCCGCCGCTGACGGTGTGGTGGCCGGGCTGCATGGCCGTCTCCCAGGGAGGAGCCGCCCGGTCCCGGCCGGCGTGCTCCGTCCGGTACTGGGTGTGGGCCGCCTGGGCGAGCAGCATCGCGGCGTGGGCCGGACGCAGGGGATCCGCGGAGTGGTTGCCGGCGTGGCCGCGGCCGGGACCGTACCCGATGCCGATGCCGTGGCCTTGCTCGGGGCCGGGGCCGGGGGAGGATCCGGAACCCTGGCACAGCCCGAGCGTCACTGCCTTGCACGCCTCCGCCCCCCGGACCATGAAGTTCACCACGGAGCGCCGCAGTTCGCCGCCCGCACCCTTGGGCCAGGCAAGGAGGCTTGCGACGGCACCCAGGGATCCTCCGATCACCACGTCGAGGAGGCGCATCGCGGGCAAATGCCGGTCCGGGGGCAGGATCTGGGCGAAGAGCAGGATGAGGACGAGGGTCAGCGCGGCCTGCGTCCAGGCGGTGCCCAGTACGGGGCCCACGCTGAAGCCCACCAGGAACACGACGGGCGCCGCGGCGATGTAGAAGGCGGGCGTGTCGCCCACCACGACGAGCATCAGCGTCGCGAGCACCGCGCCGACGGCCACCCCGAGGAAGGCGGGCGGCAAGGCACCCCGGGTGTCCGCGGCCGACGTACGCATCAGGCTGATGATCGTCAGCAGGACCCAGAAGCCGTGCGGCAAGTCCAGGGCGCCAACGATCAGCCGTGCGCCCGCCAGTGCGAGGGCGAGGCGCAGGGCGTTCTGGAGGAGGACCGAGCGCGGAGTCAGGTGCAGCCGCAGCCGCCGCCACCAGCGGGAGGGCGCGCGCAGTTCGGCGTACGGGAACGGGCCGCCCGGCCACTGCCACCGGGCGTCGAGCGGCGCCCCGAACGCGATCCGGGCACCCTCGCCGGCCAGCAGCGCGCCCGTGGCAGCCGCTTGGACGACCGAGTCCTGCCGCAGCCGCAGGGCCGTGACACCCGCCAGCCGCCGGGCACGGTCCGCCCGGAAGGAGGACAAGGCCATGGCCAACGCATCATCGTGCGGCCCGGCAGCTCCGGAGCGCAGCACCCGCCCGGCGTCCCGCAAGGCCGCCGCGGCACGGTCCAGCAGCCGCGCGGCGCCGGGGTCCGGCCCCTCGGCGCCGGCGAGCAGCCGGTCCAACTGAGCCCGTACGTGCCGCACGGCCGCCCGGACGTCGTAACAGGCCCGGTCCCGCAGCGAAGCGGACGTCGGGCGCTCCGTCGGCGCCACCCGGGACAGCAGCGTCGCCTGCAACGCCTGGTAGGCCGCTTCCTGGTCCCGCCGCGCGCCGGAGCGGTCCGCGGCTTCGCCGTCACCCCCACCAGTTCCACCGGAACTACCGGAACCGGTCATGAGGCGTGCGATGGAGGCGCAGTAGCCGGCCACGGCGTCCACCGCGTCGGCGAGGAGGACGCGGTACGGAACCGGCTGCTCGTCACGCCACAGGAGCCGGTCGACGAGGGTGGTCAGCAGGATGCCCACAGTGAGTCCGCCCAGCCGCCCGGCCAGCGCCTCGGGGGCGTAGGGCGGGAAGCAGGGGAGCAGGTAGTACAGCTGGAAGGCGGCGGCCAGCCCGCCCAGGCGCGGGCCGCCGACCCCCAGGAACGAGGCCGTGAACCCCACCACGAACAGGCCGCAGGCGGCGCTCCACGAGTGCGCTGCGAGCAGCGTGCCCGCGGTGACCAGGGCCCAGCCGGCGGGCAGCACCGCGAGGAACGTCCGCGTCCGCTGCTCCGCAGGCCCCGGGACCTGCGCGAACAACGTCAGCGGCAGTGCGCCGAACAGGGCGTAGAGGGCCATGTCGGGCGCGCCGAAGCCGTAGCGCAGGACGTAGAAGCCGGTGAGCCCGGCGACAGTGGCCCACACGGCACGCCGGAGATGTTCCGGCCCCTGATCCTGCCGCAACAGCCACCGGAGCGGGCCGGTCACCTCGACGACGGCTTCGGGCCGTAAGGGGGACGCGTCACGCTTGTCACCCTAGGCGCCCCGCGCACCTGCGCAACCGGAGCCGGCCACCTCACGGACGGCCAGGTCAAGCCGGGCCAGGCCAAGCCGAGGCGATGGCTACCCGCACCGCGTGCCGGCCGCACTCGCCCTACTCAGGGGGCTCGGCGAGTGCCCAGAGGGTAGGCAGCCACGGTCTCGTAGCGGGGACGTTCGCCGGCGGCCCCCGTCCGGGTCCCGGTCCCAGGCAGGTGGCTGCGCATCAGTTCCAGGCGCTCGACGCGCCATCGGCGGCCGCGGAATTCGGCGAGTTCCTCCGCGTAGGGCCTGAGGTTCACATGCCCGGTGACTCGGGCGAGGGTGAGGTGGGGCCGGAAGGGCCGGGCATCGCCCATGTGCACGTCGGCCTGCCGGGCCGCGTCGACGGTGGAGCGGGCCAGACCGGCCAGGGTCTCCAGCGATCCGGTCGCCCCGACCCACAGGATCCGGCCACCGAACCGGCCGCCGCCCGCGAACCGCAGCTCGTGCGCCGGATGCCGGTGGGCAGCATGGGCGAGGCACTCGCCCAGCTCGGGGAGCCGGGCTTCGTCGACCTCACCGAAGAAGGCGAGGGTGAAGTGCCATGTGGCGGGATGGGTCCACCGCAGCCGGCCGTGGCGCTCGGGGAGGGCGGCGCGCAACTGTGCCACTTCGGCTGCCAACTCGTCGACGGCGGCCTGAGGAGGAATCACTGCGGCGAACAAACGCATGAGTCCAGTGTGATACGGACCGGGAGAATAACCGTGCGCCCACGGCGGTGCCGCGCCCGGGTGACGACGGTAGTCATCAGGGCCCGCGTCACAACGGCCCATGCGCCGACCAGAGCCGGACCAGGCGCTCCGGTTCCGTACGCGCAACAGCCCTAAAACCCGAAACGCCACCGCTGGTCGTAGTTGCCGTGGCAGTCCCAGATGACGAGCCGGGTGCCGTTCGCCGTGCTGCCGTTGTCCGCGAGGCCCACACACTTGTTGGCGGCGGCCTGGCTGCGCACGCTGTTGTCGCTGTAAACGGCCCACCGCTGGTCGTAGTTGCCGTGACAGTCCCATACGACCAGCCGAGTGCCGTTGGCCGTGCTCCCGTTGTTGGCGAGCCCTACGCACTTGTTGGCGGCAGCCAGGCTTTGGATCAGCCCTGCCGGGGCACTGGGGGCCCACTGCTGGTCGGGATGTCCGTGGCAGTCCCATAGGACGAGCTCGGTGCCGTTTGCGGTGCTCCCGTTGTTGGCGAGGCCCACGCACTTTTCGAATCCGGCGAGGCTGCGCCACAAAGGGACCGCTGCCGGCGCAGCCGACTTGTCGTGGCTGTGTGCCGTACCGGTTGCCATGCCTGCTGCGGCGAAAACCGCCGCAGCGAGCAGGGCAGGGACACGCATGGATCTCATCTCGACCTCCTGGTGCCGTGATGGGCCGATGCCTGCACCATTCCTCACCTGGTGACGCCCGGCCGTCAAGGCGTCGGTACGAGTTGGGCAGAACCGGTCCCTCGGCCCGGAACGTCGCCCTCTGCCCGTACGGCTGGAAGACCCGGCCGCCGTCCCTGGGCTACAGCGCGTGCTGTCAGGCAATGACGATCCATGAGACTCTCCGGAGAACATTTGACCTTGCCCCTGAGGGCAAGGTTTAGCGTTCGTGGAGATGAGCGGCATGAAAATCGGCGAGTTGGCCAGATGCGCCGGAGTGACGATCAAAGCGGTCCGCTACTACGAATCGCTGGGACTGGTCACCCCGCGCCGCCTGGCCAACGGATACAGGGACTACACCGAAGAAGACGTACGTCTGGTGCGCGAGATCAGGACTCTGAGCAACCTCGGCATCCCGGTCGAGAGCACGCGGCCGTTCCTGGCCTGCCTGGCGACCGGACGGCAGCATGCCGACGACTGCCCGGAGTCGCTGGTCGGCTATCGCGAGGCCATTGACGAACTGACCGAACGGATCGAGGCCCTGACCACCCGCCGTGCGGCCCTTGTGCGCCACCTGAAACAGGCTGCTCATCGCAACAGCAGCATCCCTTTGCCCGACAACGGAGAACACCCCACCATGAGCGACTTGTATCGGCTGCCTGAGAATCTGCCCGTTCCGGAAGACGACGGCGCAGCCCGCCATCTCCCCGGCCTGAAGCTGCCCCGGATCACACTCTCCAGTACCTCGGGCGAGACGGTCGGCCTCGATACGCTGGGCACGGGCCGCACGGTGATCTACCTCTATCCGCTCACCGGCCGCCCGGACACCGATCTCCCGCACCACTGGGACTCCATCCCCGGAGCACGGGGCTGCACTGCGGAAACCTGCGATTTCCGCGACCATCACCAAGAGCTCCTCGCAGCCGGAGCACAGGGGGTCTTCGGCCTGTCCAGCCAGGACAGCGGTTATCAGCGCGAGGTCGTCGAGCGGCTCCGTCTGCCGTTCGCCATGCTCTCCGATCCCCGGCTGAGCCTGGCCGCGGCACTCGACCTGCCCACTTTCGAATTCGCCGGGCTGACGCTGTTCAAGCGGCTCACCCTCGTCATCCGCGATCAGGCAATCGAGCACGCCTTCTACCCGGTCTTCCCTCCCGACGCGCATGCCCAGCAGGTGTTGGAGTGGCTCCGCAGCAACCCTGTGACGTAACTCCAGCACGAGGCCGTAGGCACGTTGAACACGTACTCGTCCGCCTGCCGAAGCAGCCTCAGTCCCTGGGCGCGTTCGTGCCTGCTAGATCATCGGCGATCGCGCTGGTTCCGGCGGGGCGGGGCGGGGGAGGGGCGGTCGGCAGCGGAGGCGGTCGATGCGACGCCCATGAGCATGCCGCTGCCGACAGTGAGAGGGAGGAGGTGCGGCGTAGGTCGGTAGGACGAGGCCATGAAGCCGATCATGCAGCCGGGAAGCGGGGAGGGCGCCACTCCCCATCCCTGTGTTCAGGACAGTCCGTCGGCTGAATCTGGTGTCTCTCGCAGGGCACGTCCCCGCAGTTCCTGTGAGAGGTCGATGAGTTCGCCGGCGTAGAGGGTGACGGTGCGGCTGCGGAATTCTTCGGGTGTCTGTTCCACCACGACGTCGTCGCCGATTTGGCCAGTGATGACGCCTGAGGGAGTCTCCGCTTTGGCTTCGTCGTCCCGGTCTGTGGTGTCGAGGGAGTGCGCGAGTGCGCTGCTGACCGCGGACCGGGCTGACTTGGCGACGCTGAGGTCGTCGAGAGCGAGGGCGATGTAGGCGGCGATCAGCGTGCCGGATGCGTCGACGACGCGGATTGCCTTCGGTATGGCGTTTCCGTCGCGTGCGGTGAGCGTGGCGATACCGTCGTCAGCGCCGGTCAGGGAGAGAACCGCCCGTGACGCCCGTGGGCCGGGGATCCGGTTGTCCGGCTCCTTGCCGGCGAGGCGTTCTGCTTCCCGGCGACCTTCGGCGGCTCCTGTGTCCTTCCGCAGCTCGGCTTCCGCCTCTGCAGTTTTCCACTTTTTTACGGCCATGGCGGCCCCTCCCTGCTCGTTTCTCCGTGTGCCCATCCGCCTACCCGGGCATGGGCCAGCGATGCGGAGAGGCTCCCCGGCGCCGCGGAACCCGCCGCTTCGGAGGCACGGCAACGGGCCGTCAAACGGGGAGCCTCTGCAGGACGAGCCAACCGCAGCCGTAGCGGGCGACCGTACGCGCCCTCACCCGTCACCGGCTCGCGGTTACACGTCCCAGGTGACCGGGAGGCTCTTCACTCCGTAGACGTCCGCGGTCTCCGGGCGCAGGCCGACTTCTTCGGCCGGTACGGCCAGGCGCAGCGTGGGGAAGCGGTTGATCAGTGCGGAGAGGGCGATCCGCATTTCGGTGCGGGCCAGTTGCTGGCCCAGGCACAGGTGGATGCCGTGGCCGAAAGCCAGGTGCCCGCCGTCCTGCCGGTGCAGGTCGAGCGCGTGGGGATCGGTGAAGCGCTCGGGGTCACGGTTGGCGGTGTTGAACGACAGGACGACCGTCGTGCCGGCCTCGATCGTCTGGCCGCCCACCTCGACGTCCACCAGCGCCGTCCTCATGAACGTCTTGGCGACGCTCAGATACCGCAGCAGTTCCTCCACGGCCTGGTCGATGAGCGTGGGGTCGGCGCGCAGTGCGGCCAGTTGCGCCGGGTTCTGCAGCAGCGCGAAGGTGCCGAGGGACAGCATGTTCGCGGTGGTGTCGAACCCGGCCGCCAGCAGGATCAGGCTGATCCCCTGCAACTCCTCATCGGTCAGGTCGCTGTCGGTGAGTTCGCTGAGCACGTCGTCGGTGGGGTTTACGCGCTTGGCGGCCACCAGCTGTGCGAGGTAGTTCCGGGTCGCGGTGTAGGCCGCTATCAGGTCCTCATCGCTCGTCTCTCCGCTCATGAACTTGTCGATCTGTTCCTGGAAGGAGTCCCGGTCCTCATACGGCACCCCCAGCAGCTCACAGATGATGATGGTGGGGATGGGCTTGGCGAACGAGGTCACCAGATCCGTCGTCGGCCCGGCCTTCTCCATGGCGTCAAGGCAGTCGGTAGTGATCTGCTCGATGCGTTCGGTGAGCAGTCGCATCCGTCGTGCGGTGAACTTGCCCACCAACGGCTTGCGGTAGCGCCCGTGCTGTGGTTCGTCCATGAGGAGGAACTCGCCGGGCGGCGCCGGAGGGAGCTCGAAGTCGACCACGTTCATGAGCTCTTTGCGCGAGCTGAACCGAGTGTCAGCAAGGACCGACCTCACCAGGTCGTACCCGGTGATCAGCCAGCCGGGCTTTCCGCCGACGTGGGTGTAGCGGCTGATGGGGCCGTGCCGGCGGGCGTCGATCAGCTCTGCCGGCGGGTCGAAGGGGCAGCCGGGCTGACGCTCCGTCGGCAGTGTCGTGACGGCGTGAAGGGATTCGCTCATGACCATTCCTCATCTCGCGACAGTACGTGTTTGGCGTATCGCGAAAGCTACGTTGCATTTATGGTTACGTCAATCACTCAACTGGCGCTCGCCCCGGTGGATGGCGGTAAATTGATGCAATGAGGTGGAGGTTGAATGCAACGATGCGTTGCAATGGATGGCGGACGAAGGCAACGCTGACGGCGCGGCACGCCGGGAAGACTGTTGGCCCCGCAGGACCGCCAGCCGTCCTGGCCGGACTCACCAACGGGCTTTCCTGCGCCGAGAGCGCCCGGCGATTCGAGCGGCCGCCCTCGACGATCAGCCGGTAGGCCGGGTGCAACGGCGCCCCCAGCACCTATCCCGGCAGATATTGGCCGAAGCAGGAACGACGGTCCAGAGGGCGCGGTGCCGCCCGTCGGGCCCTGGTCGACACCCGCACCAGGAGACGCCGCGCCGCTCCCGGCCACCGCATCACGCGTCAAGCTGTCGCCATGCCTCGCCCCCGCGCGATGCCGGGCCGCCTGGACATCTCGCGTGGGGGTAGGGCGGGTTGCGGCGGTATGGCTTTGGTTCAGGCGGTGAGTGCTTCGTACGTGGCTTGGAGGAGTGTGTGGCTGCGTGGGTCGGTGAGGCCCTTGTTGGTCATCTGGTTCATGACGTAAGCGAAGGTCATGCGTGTGTCGAGGTCGTTGACAACGAGTGATCCGCCCCGTCCGCCCCAGTAGCACGTGTGGGGGTTCGTCGTGCTGATCGGCGAGTCGTCGGCGTGGAGGGCGTAGCCGGTGCCGAAGCGTAGGGGGATGCCGAGCACGAGGTCGGTGCCGTGGGACTGTTCGTCGAAGACCATGCGGCAGGTGGTTTCGGAAAGAAGGCGTGTCGAGGGGGTCGGGCTTGCGGAGGTGAGTACGGATTGGATTGCGGCGACGGATCGTGCGTTTCCGTAGCCTGCTGCGGCGGGGATTTCGGCGCGGCGCCACTGGGTGCTCCAGGTGTCCTGGGTGGTGACGTAGGCGCCGACCGGGATGGTCACCCATGGGTTGGGCGCGGGTGCGGGGTCGGGTGCGGGGATGCCGTTGGAGACGCGGTGATCGTGTTCGGCTGCGAGGCCGATGTGGAAATCGGCGCCCAGCGGGCCGGCGATCTGTTCGGCGAAGAAGGTGCCGATCGGCTGCCTGCAGATGCGGCGGACGACTTCGCCGATCAGGAAGCCGTGGGTGAAGCGGTGGTAGCCGGACCTTGTGCCGGGTTCCCAGTGGGGCGCCTGCCGGGCCAGGAGAGTGGTGGCTTTCTCCCAGTCGCACAGGTCGTCCAGGGTCATGGGCCGGTCCCAGTCGGGGAGGCCGGCGGTGTGGCTGAGCAGGTGCCGGATCTCGACGCGGTCTTTTCCTGCGGTGCCGAATTCGGGCCAGTACTTCGCCACGGGCGCGGACAGGTCGAGTTCGCCGCGGTCGGCCAGGACGAGGGCGCATAACGCGGTCATTGTCTTCGTGGTGGACCATACGTTGGTGATGGTGTCGCGCTGCCACGGCCGAGTCCGGGCCTGATCGGCGTGTCCTCCCCACAGGTCGACGACGGGTTCGCCGTCGAGGAAGACCGCCACCGAGGCGCCGACGTCCGCACCACTGCGCAGAGAGTCGGCGAACGCCTCCCGTACCGCGCTGAACTGATCGCTGCAGCTGCCGTGAATCTCCATGCTGGACAGATTCTCCGATCTCAATGTGACGTTGTGGGGCGGCCGGGGGAGTCGGGGAGCTCAAGAGCGACTGCCACACCGGGCCAGGCCCGGATGAGCTGGTCCCGCAGATCGATGACCACCTGGTCGTCCTGCGTGGTCTGCCGTTGCCGTTGCTGTTGCCGTTCGGCGGACGCCGGGCACTCCCGGCTGCTCTCGTGACGGAAGTGCGGCGCCTGCTTGGCATCCGGCTTGATGGCGCGGAGGATCAGGTCCTGGAAGCAGACCCGGCACATGTAACGGCCGCGCAGGATGCCGGAGGAGTCGTAGTGGCTGCGGGCGAGGCGGATGCCCAGGCCGGCCTCATCGCCCGGTATTTCGATCACCTGCTTGGTCTTGCGGTTCCATGCCGTGTCACCCATGCATGTGATCATGCCGGTACGCCGGGTATCCGACAGGGCTTTCCAAGTGCCCAGTGAATCCGCAACCACAGGAATCGCAGGTCCAGCGCTGGCTGGCCGCCGATGTTCGACCCGGAGGACTACAAGGCCCGGCACGCGGTCGAGTGCGGCATCAACCGCCTCAAGGGGCATCGAGCCGTAGCCACCAGGTACGACAACCTTTGTAGTCCGCTACGAGGCTACCGCCCCCGCTGCCGCCATCAACGAGTGGTCGTGGCGTACTGGTCCGACGACAACTCGAACACCCGGACTCGCCGACCGCCGGTGGGATTGACGGTCTCACGGACCGGATGCATCCCCAGTTTGGTCGTGATCCGTTCGGAGGCGTCGTTGCCGACTTGAGTGATGCTGACGATCCGCTCCAGCCTTCGCTCTTCGAACCCGAACCGTACGGCGGCCGCGGCGGCCTCGGTGGCCAAGCCCTGCCCCCAGTGGGAACGTCCCAGCCGCCAGCCGACCTCAACCGCCGGCAGTACCTCCGGCAGGAAACCGGGTACTGAAAGGCCGGTGAACCCGGCCAGCTCGCCAGTGGACCGGATCTGCACGGCGAACAGGCCGAAGCCCTGTGACTCCCACTCGCTCTCCCATGCCTGGATCCCGCCGCGAGTCTGCTGTTCGTCACGGACGCTGCCGTCACGGATCCACCGCATGACCTCGGGGTCGGCATTGATGGCAGCCATGGGCGCAACGTCTTCCTCGCGCCAGCGACGCAGGATCAATCGGGGAGTCTCAAGCGTGACCATCCAATCATTCTGGATCACAAAATTGGCACTCCGTCATCATCAACATGTGCTCCGGCCAAGGAACACACATGTCCAGCACAAGGCCGCGAGGATGAGTCTGCTGCTGCATCGCGATGCCGGGCGAGAGTCATTGGCGGAACTGTCATGCTTCCGGGGTGAGTTCTACGCCATGTCTCGCTGCGCGTGCGGACGCGTTGTTCGAGCTGGCTGATGCCGTTCTGTGCGGCGACGGTCCGGTGAAGTCGTTGGCCGAGTTGTCGCTGGTGGGTGAACACCGCCGAGGCCACGGCGGGCTCAGCGTGCGGGTTTAGGGGGCGGTTCCTCCGGGCGGAGATGCCGCTGTGTCTGCCCTGGAGGAACGGTCGCCCGCGAGTGCGCCCAGCAGGAACCCGGCGTATCCGGCCAGCAAGAGCAGCAGGATGCGTCCGCTGCCGCCCTCGTCGGTCCGTGGGTAGAGTCCGTCGGCGGCCAGGACGAGGGCGACGTCGAGGAGTTGCCCGATGATCACGACGGCGATGCCGAGACGGGTCCCGCGTCCGGCCGGGAGCAGCCGGCCGGCCAGGGCGCCGATGCCTGTGAAGGCGGTCGCGACCGCCGCTGCAGCCGGTGCGGTCGGAGTGTCCGCGAGGGTGGGCGCCAGGGCTATGACCCCCGCCGAGGCGGCCACCCAGATGATGAAAGCCCCTGTTGTCTCAGGCCACACGTGCACGAGCTCAGGCCACACGCGCACGAGCCGTCGTTTTTCCATCGAGCTGCACCGCCGTTCACCTAGGATGTAGCGTATGTAGCGATCGCTACATACGCTACATGGCGCCCGAGGAGGAGGCACGTGTCCCGTCGCGAAGAGTTGCTGAACGCGGCCATGCGCTACGTGGGGAAACACGGCCTCGCGACGCTCACCTTGCGACCCCTGGCCGCCGCGTTGGGCACCAGCGACCGGATGCTCGTGTACTACTTCGGCAGTCGCGAGGGGCTGGTGGTGGCCCTGCTGGACCGGGCCTTCGCGGACTTGGCCGTCGTGTGGCGGGGGCAGCAGGTTACTAAGCCATCCGATCTGGTACGCGCGCTGTGGCAGGCCCTCGCGGAACCACGGGCCCGTGTGGCCGTGCGGCTGTATCTGGAAGCGGCCTCACTGGCCGAAGCGGATGAGCTGTGGCGCGAGCGGTTGGTGCCGGCCACGTCGTCCTACCTCCGCACTGCGGAGCAGTGGCTCGTCGGCGCCGGCATGTCTCCTGCCCTCGCCCCGGGCGCCGCCCGCCTCGCGTCCGCCGCCTTGGACGGCGTGCTGTTGCAGCTGGGTATCGACGGGGACGGGGCCGCGGCAGCGGAAACCGTGGAGTTGCTGGCCCGCCAACTCGACCAGCTGGCCGACTGAGCTCGCCCCACCCCTCGGACACCCGTGGGACGGTCAGGAGCGGGGCCGCCGGGACACTGCTGGGCATGTGCAGCCCGCTCACTGTGACGCGGGACCGGCCGCCCGCGCATGCAGCTCCGGCGGCCACGGCATGACTCCACCGAGGAGTGAGACCCCCAATCCGCCAGTGCCGTCCGGAGGCCAGGCGCATGCCCGTCGCAGCCCCGCGGCTGCGGGCCGACGAAGCGGTCACCATGCCGTATCCCGAAGCAGTCACCATGCCGTCCCCGTTCCTACCAGAACGCGTATAGGGCGCGACACCCTTGCGGGTGCCGCGCCCTATACGCGTCGTGCGCTATCTATTGTGTGAGATGCGCACTGTGTGCTGCCTGAACCGGGTCAGTAGGCGGAGTTGACGTTGTCCATGGAGCCGTACTTGTCGGCGGCGTAGTTGCAGGACGCGGTGATGTTGGCGACCGGGTCGTAGATGTCCCAGGACGTGCCCTCGACGTGGTACGCCTTGAAGGTCGGGTCGATGATCTGCAGCAGGCCCTTCGAGGGGACACCGTTGACAGCGTTGACGTCCCAGTCGTTGATCGCACGCGGGTTGCCGGTCGACTCACGCATCACGTTCTTCTTGATGCCCTCGTACGAAGCGGGGATGCCCTTGGCGTGCAGGATGTCCAGGGACTCCTGGATCCAGCCGTCCAGGTTGTCGGCGTAAGCCTTCTTCGCCGGGGCGGCCGGGGCGGCGGGCTTGAGGGCCTTGCGCTCGGTGGAACGGTTGGCGCGCTCAGCACCGGCCTTCACCTTGCCGGCGGTCTCCGCGGCGGCCTTGGCATCGGCGCCGGCCTTGTCGGAGGCCTTGGCCAGCTCGCCGTCCTGCGTCACACCGAACTCCTGGGCACTCTGCGCCACGGGCTTCACACCGACGCTGGAGACGTCAGCGGCGGAAGCCTGCGGCACCAGCGCGAACGTCAGAGCGGCGGCACCGGCGACGGTGACGAGACCGGCGGCGGAGAACTTGTGAGCCTTGGGCAGAGCGGTATAGCCGGAGATGGTGGAACGCATGGCTGAGCAGAACCTCTTCCAATCGGGGATGTCGCACCGGGCCTCTTCGGCACGGGAAAGGCGCCGCGTCTCGAACGACGGCGCCCTGCGACTCAGCCATTGTTAGCGGCGCGAAACCCGCCTGACAAAGGGTGTGATCTACGAGGTAATGCCGTAATGCATCCACACTCGATGACCGGAATGCCTGATTTGGTGCCCCTGGTGCTACGACCGGGCATCGTATGTGATCGGGCCCACGTGGGTGCCCTCACGCTCCGAGCCTCCGGTGCCGACTCACCGCGACCAGTCGATTACGCGCACGGAGCGTCCGCGGGAAGGGCGCGCTCACAGGCTGTGCACGAGTGGTGCCACTACGGCCCTGCGGCTCTGCGCCGCACCGCCCGCCACTGCTCTACGTCGCCGGCGACCGCTGATGGCCTGAGGGCGATACCCAGGATCCCGCTGGACCGTGTCCACCCCCGGCTGACCATCCGCTCCGCGTGGATTGACCACACCGGAGAGCTGACTCGTTATCGAGGGCACTCTGATCCGTGTCGAGAGCGACCGCCTGTCCGGCGGCAATGACCCGCTTCCGCTGCGGCTGCGGTCGCGTGTCACCAGCAGGGCGCTGCCCCCGCTGGAGCCGGGGGCAGCGCAGACACCGGAGACCGGATACCGGCGCCCGGCCTCTCGGCTGTTGCGTGCTTGTGTGCCGTCTTGTCGTCCGGGCCGGGGGCCTTGGTATCGGCTGCGTTCCGGGGCAGTGGGTGGCTGTCAGCTGCCGATCGTGGCGAGTGCCGGGCGGAAGGAGGCAAGGGCACCGACCTGCTGCGGCCCCGTCCACGTGTAACCGGTGAGCCTGCTCCTCCAGACCTGCTCGTCGCCCGTGACGCCCTTCCACGCCATGAACGTGCTGCCGTCACTGACGCCGTCCCTCCCGTGCGCGGAAGCTCCGACGCATGGGCGCCCGGTGCGGCGAATCTCTGTACCGCGGCCGCCGCCGCGGCCGCCGTGCCCACGCGCAGAATCCGGCGGCGGCTGGGTAACGCGTGTCTCTCTGTCTCTCTCACTGTTCCCCCTCGGTCTATGAACCCCATCGAGCCGCGCCCACGCAGACGCGGGCACGCCGACTATGCCGAGGTACGGGAGGAAGCCGGCGTCCGGTCGACTCAGCTGAACGGGCAACAGGGCCGCCCGTCTCTTTCGGGCCAGGCCGGATCAGCCCGCGGCATCGGACGCCTCGCCCATCGCGCGGCGAAGTCACGGACGCGGCAGCGATGCATGCGCCCGTGCGCGGCATCGACGTGGCCTCCTGCCTGATCCGCCCCCGGGGGGCCGACCGCTGCGCCGCCGCGTGTTCGGCGAGAAGTCGTGGGCGAGTGAGTGTTCGCTTTGTACTGCTTTGCAGGACCTCAGCCGGACGCGGAATCACGGCTCACCATCGTCGAGTGCCGTTCGATCGGCGGGCGTACGGCTCATCCGGGTCATTGTGCGGCCCGGAGCGCGGTGAGTTGCCGGTCGAGTGTCGCCAGGGCGGAGTCGGTGGTGAGGCGGCCCGTCAGGATCTGCATGCTGAGTCCGTCGGCGAGGGCGATCAGCGTGTCCGCCTCCCCGTCGGCATCGGCGTCGGAGCGGACGTCTCCGGATGCCTGCGCCGTACGGAGCAGCAGGGCGATGAGTTCCGCGAGTCCCTCGTAGTGCTTCCGCTGGACGACTGCCACGGCGGGAGTGACGGCGGAGTGGGCGGCGAAGGCGAGCCAGGCCCGGGTCTCCGCCAGGGTCGGTTCGTCGTGCGGCATGATGCCGGCGAGTGTGTGCTTCAGCATCGTCGCGGCCGAGTCCGGGTCGGCGGAGTCGGCGATCCGGTCCCGTGCGCGCGTGCTGACCCGCTCGTTCATGTCCTCCACGACGGCGGCCATCATCTCTTCCTTGCTGGAGAAACAGCGCTGCACGGCTCCGACCGAGACGCCGGCGCGGGTGGCGACGTCGCGCATGGTCATCCCCTCAAGTCCTTGTTCGCTGACGAGGGCGAAGGCCGCCGCCACGATCCGGCGCCGCCGGCTGTCGTAATCCACCTGTCTGGGCATGCCTCCGATTCTAGTGATACTTTCGTATCGATACGAGCGTATCGAATCGGATCCCGGACGACCGGACGACCGGAGGAAACGGCATGACCGTGACACGCACGAGGCAGCTCCGTCAGAGCAGTTGGCAGCGCACCCGCTGGCTCCTGGGGGTGATCCTGTTGGTGCAAGGCTTCGGATCGGCCCTCACCGAGAGGCTGTGGAGCACCAGCTTCGGCGTGGCCGGCCTCCTCAGAGGCGCAGGACTGCCGCAATGGACCGACCTGGCTGTCGGTGCCGTCGGTGCGGCACTCCTCGGCTGGGCACAGGCCGCACGAGGCGCGGAACGGCGAGCCCGTGCCTGAACCGGCCAACGCTTCCTCTCCCGTCGGGACACCCCAAGAGCACGCCCCGACCCGCGGAGTCAGCCGGCGGCGTCTGCTGCGCCGTGCCGGGACGGTGGTAGCCGCAGCCGGCGCGGGCGCCGCGGCGGGAAGCCTGCTCAGCGCACACTCTGGAACGCAGAAGGGCGCGACGCAGAAAGGCGAGACTCAGAAAGCCGAGAGCAGGAAGCAGCCGACCTTCCTCCTTGTGCACGGCGCCAACAGCAACGCCTACGCCTTCGCCCCCCTGATCGCCGCGCTCACCATGGAAGGCCACCGCGCGCTCGCCGTAGACCTCCCCGGCCACGGCGTGCAGGCGAACTTCCCACCCTCCTACCAGACACCACAAGACTTGACCGCGTTCGCCGCCGCCCTGTCATCCGTCCTCTCCAGGACGACCCTGGAGGACAACGCCCGACATGTCGTGAGCGTCGTGCGCCGCATCGCCCGGCAGGGCCCGGTCATCCTGGTCGGCCACAGCATGGGCGGCGCCACGATCACCAGGGCGGCCAATCAGGTGCCGGACGCGATAGCGCGGCTGGTGTACCTGTCGGCATTCTGCTGCGTCCGGATACGGACCGTTCTCGACTGCTTCCTGGTCCCGGAGGGGAGGACGACGCTGCTCCCCACCATCCCGAGCGTGGGAAATCCCGAACGGACCGGTGTTCTCCGTAACAACTGGCGCTCGGCGGACGCCGGCTTCATCGCCAAGGCGAAGGCCGCCTTCGCCGCTGAGTACAGCGATACGGTCTTCCGTAACGCGCTCAACGCCTTCGAGCCGGACGAGTCGGCCTCGCTCATCCGTGACGACGCCCGCGGCCACCCGGCGACGTGGGGTCGCATCCCCCGCAGCTACCTTCGCTTCACCCTCGACCGCAGCATCCCGCCCGCCCTCCAGGACCGGATGATCAGGGAGGCTGACGCGGCAACACCCGGTAACCGGTTCGACGTCCACTCCCTGCCCGCCCCGCATCTCGGACCCGCCGACCCGGCCCCTCTGGCTACGGTCCTCGCGAGTCTGGTGTGACGACGCCTTGAGTAGTGAAGCAGCGGTACGGTGACGTGCCGGCGTCGGGCGCCGCAGTGAGCACGATTGTCAGGACCGCAGGGGCAGGGCCTGCGCCAGCTCGCGGTACTGCCGCAGAAGCTCGGAGTGGTCCTGTCCTTCGGACAGGACGACTTGCACGGCAACGTGGTCGGCTCCCGCTTTCTGGAACTCCTCGATGCGGAAGCGGACCCGTTCGGCGTCGCCGAATGCGAAGAGGGCGTCGACGAGGCGGTCGCTGCCGCCGCCCTTGAAGTCGTCCTCGGTGTAGCCGGCGCGTGTGAGGTTGTTGGTGTAGTTGGGCAGGGACAGGTAGAGGGTGAGGTAGTCGCGGGCGGTGGCGCGGGCGCGAGCCTGGTCGGTGTCGAGGACGACCTTCATCTCCGGGCCGAGGAACGGCTGAGCGCCCAGGGTTTCCCGGGCCTGGGCGGTGAACTCGGGCGTGACGAGGTAGGGGATGGCTCCCGCCGCGCGGTCACCGGCAAGGCGGAGCATCTTCGGGCCCATCGCGGTCGAAGAGGGAGCCGCCTTCGGCCGGGGTGCCGGTGTCCACGGGCTGGAAGCCGCAGCTGAGAGCCGGCTCGGCCACCTTACGCTTCGCCTCGGCGCCGTCGCCCGCGAGCAGGACGGCGCGGCGCCCGCCGCCGACAGCAGGATCCTTGGAAAGAACCTGGTCCAGGTACGTGTTGAAGCCCTCCGCCGGACGTGCCCCCGGCACCAGCGAGGCGACCACCTCACCGGGCTGACGACCTCCGGTGTCGATGACCTCGATACCGTCCGGGCCGTCGCGCAGTGGGTTGACCGGAGTCAGGACGACCCTGCCCTCCCGGGAGGAGACCGAGGCTGCTGCGCTCTCCTTCCGGCTCCACTGCACGGCCAGGAGCACGATGTCACCGAAGTCGGCGGCCTCCTGCGGCGTGCCGGCCGACGCGTTCGCGCCGAACTCGGCGACGAGCGGGGTCAGGGGTTTCCGGGGCGTGGGAGTTCGCCGGCCTCAGCTGATGCCCGGCCCGGGTGACAAGCCCGGCCAGAGCGGTGCCGATGCGCCCGGTACCGATGGTTCCGACCTTCAGGCACCCACCGTCGCACAAGCACCCGAAGCCCGCTTCCCGGGTGGTGCCGGGCCACCGGGGTCACCGGACGCGGTAGAGCTTGCCGGTCATGTGGAAGAATTTCGTCCCGTAGCCGATGCTGTCGGTACGTGCGACGTGCGACGAAGGCCTCCACCTGGGGGACGTACGCCCCGGCCCCGGGCCGAAAGGCATGCACCTTGGGCGGGCGCCGAGGATCTCACGGGCTGCCGGAGTGCGAGATGCTCCGCACCAACTGGCCCACAACGTTCAGGGCACCCTGCCCGAAATCCGTCGGGGCGACCAGCAGGCCGAAAACCAGCACGATGGTCACGGTCAGCCACTGGTCGGCCCGGCTCCGGGCTTGTACGCGTCGGCGTATTCGGAGGGCAATGATGACGGCCAGCAGGACCGCCACATTGATCGTCATCATCACTCGGTCAGCCCCCTGTCAGGCGCATCGTCGGACCTTGCAGTCTTCTGGATAGCCTGAACCAGGCGATTTGATGGGCTGGTTACCCAGGGCTGGCGACAAAGCTCTCGTCCAGGGCTGGATTTGCTGTGTGGAGCGCTACAGACCCAATTCGTACAGGTGGAAGTCCATGTCGGCGCCGTAGGGGGGAACCTTCGTCGTCCCTGTAGGGTTCGTGACTTTGCTAGCGCTGGTTCCTGCGGAAACGCCGGAATCCGGTCTCAGCGGCGGCTACTGACCGTAACTCTTGCTAAGGGAACCCCGGATTTGCTAAGACGGGCCGCAGGTGGTGGGACTGCGAACACGCCTGATGAGACGTTGTTCGCTGCGATCGTGTACGTGCTGGTCAGCGGGTGTGCCTGGCGTCATCTGCCGCCCTGTTCCGGGGTCTCGAAGCCGACCGTCCACCGCAGGTTCCTGAGCTGGCCGCGGGCTGGGGCGTGGGGCCGGCTGCATGAGGCAGTTCTTCATCGCCTCGACGATGCCGGCCTGGTCGACATGACTCGCGCAGTCTCATCGTGGCCGGTACTTCAAGCCCCAGCCACTGCACGCTGACAAGGCCTACGATCAGCCTGTCCTGCGGAAATGGCTGTGGGGCAAGCACATCGGCGTCCGCATCGCCCGCAAAACCATCGAGCCGAGTGAGCGAATCGGCCGTTGCGGTTGGGTGATCGAGTGCACCATCTCCTGGCTCACCGGCTACCGCCGCCTCACCCGCCGCTACGAACGCGACCCACGCAAGTACCGTCCGTCTCACCACATCGGACACGGTCTTAGCCGTGGGCAGAAGGGCCTTGATCTGCGGTGCCGCAGGTTGCATGAGAGCCCCGCCGTCGGAAGCGGGGCCCGCGGGCGGGCGGCCGAGCCGGTTCTGCTCCGGGCAGCACTGAAGACAGTCCGCCTGGTATGTCGTCCGCCTGGTCCGCGCAGTGCGCGCACTCGAAGTCATGCCCCACGTAACCTTTTCCTGTGCCAGCCTCCCCCTTGCGTCGCGTCGCCGTCCTCGTGCTCGAGGGTGCGAAGCCGCTCGATGTCGGTATTCCCGCGCAGGTCTTCACGACCCGCGCGAGCATGCCGTACGAGGTGCGGGTTTGCGGGGCGGTACCCGGCCCCGTCGCCGGCGGCGATGGCCTCGCGTACTACGTCGCCCATGGCCTCGACGCGCTCGCGTGGGCCGACATCGTCTTCGTCCCCGGCTACCGGCTTCCGGATCGCGACGACCCGCCGCAGGCCGTCGTCGACGCACTGATCGCCGCCCACGACCGGGGCGCGCGGCTCGCCGCCATCTCGACGGGCGCCTTCGCGCTCGCCGCCACGGGCCTGCTTGACGGCAAGCGCGCCACGACGCACTGGCACTACACGCGAGCCCTCGCGGCCAGGCACCCGCTCGTCCAGGTCGACGAGAACGTGCTGTTCGTCGACGAGGGCAGCGTGCTCACTTCGGCCGGCGCCGCCTCCGGCATCGACCTGTGCCTGCACATCCTGCGCGGCGACCTCGGAGTGGCCGCGTCCAACCACGCGGCCCGGCGTCTGGTCGCCGCCCCCTACCGCAGCGGCGGCCAGGCCCAGTACGTGCCGCGCAGCGTCCCCGAGCCGCTCGGTGAGCGGTTCGCCGCTACCCGAGAGTGGGCGCTGCACCGGCTCGGCGAGCCTCTCACGCTCGACATACTGGCGCGGCAGGCCGAGGTCTCGCCGCGCACGTTCTCCCGGCGCTTCGTCGAGGAGACCGGCTACACGCCGATGCAGTGGGTGATGCGCGCCCGCATCGACTTGGCCCGCGAACTCCTCGAACGCTCGCAGCGCAGCGTCGAACAGATCGCCGCCGACGTCGGGCTCGGCACCGGCGCGAACCTGCGCCTGCACTTCCAACGCATCCTCGGCACCACACCGAGCGAGTACCGGCGCACCTTCACCCGGGGCGAGTAACCCGCCCGGCCCCGCCCGGCCCCGCCCGGCTTCCACGTGGCGGGATCCTTTTGAACCGTGGCGATCCCGCCACTGTCAGCGGCGCGAGTCGCGGGCGAACCTGATGGCGAAGAGAAGGGACATCACACATGACTCGCATCGCCATCAACGGATTCGGCCGCATCGGGCGCAATGTGCTGCGTGCACTGCTGGAGCGCGACAGCGCCCTGGAGATCGTCGCCGTCAACGACCTGACGGAGCCCGCCACGCTCGCCCGGCTGCTCGCCTACGACAGCACGGCCGGCCGGCTCGGGCGCCCGGTGACCGTCGACGGGAACGCCCTCGTCGTCGACGGCCGCCGGATCACGGTGCTGGCCGAGCGCGAGCCGGCGCAGTTGCCCTGGGCCGAACTCGGCGTCGACATCGTCCTGGAAGCCACCGGCCGCTTCACCTCGGCCGAGGCCGCTCGCGCTCACCTCGATGCGGGCGCGAAGAAGGTACTCGTCAGTGCGCCGTCGGACGGCGCCGATGTCACGCTGGCGTTCGGGGTCAACACCGACGCCTACGACCCGGCCGTGCACACGATCGTCTCGAACGCCTCCTGCACCACCAACGCGCTCGCGCCGCTGGCCGCGGTCCTCGATGAACTCGCCGGCATCGAACACGGGTTCATGACGACGGTGCACGCCTACACGCAGGAGCAGAACCTTCAGGACGGTCCGCATCGCGACGCCCGTCGTGCCCGGGCCGCCGGCGTCAACATCGTGCCGACCACGACGGGCGCCGCCAAGGCGATCGGCCTGGTGCTGCCGCAGCTCGACGGCAAGCTGTCAGGCGACTCGATCCGCGTACCGGTGCCGGTGGGCTCGATCGTCGAACTCAACACGACCGTCGCCCGCGACGTGACGCGCGACGACGTGCTGGCGGCGTACCGCGCCGCGGCGGAGGGGCCGCTCGCCGGCATCCTCGAGTACTCGGAGGACCCGCTCGTGTCGTCCGACATCACGGGCAATCCCGCCTCGTCGATCTTCGACTCGGCTCTCACCCGCGTCGACGGCCGCCACGTCAAGGTGGTCGCGTGGTACGACAACGAGTGGGGCTTCTCGAACCGCGTGATCGACACGCTGGAGCTGCTCGCTGCCGGCTGACCGGACGCGGGGGCGATGCGCACCAGCCTGGGATCGTTCAGCACCATGCCGTGGCGCCGGCTCTCCCGGCCGGCCTGGAATCCCGGGTATGGCTGGACGAAGGGACGCGTGGGCGGCCATGGCGAGGGTGCCGTGGCGGTGCCGGCCGGGGTAGCGGCTGACCTGGTAGTCGTCCAGGCCGCACTTGCCCTTGGCAGTCCGGAAGCATTCCTCAACCGTCCAGCGAACACCGGCGATGCAGATCATGTATGGCGACTCGTCGGCGAAGGGTGTAGCCCTTTCCTGAGGAGGAGCTACACCCTGCTCGCAATAGCCGGCAGCCTGATCTGCTGGCGGTGCCTCAAGAAGACCCACTCATGAACGTGTTGCGACCTTTACGGGTGCGGTGCAAGAACTCACGCAGGAAAGGAGCGGCGGGAAGCCACTGGTGGCGGCGTTCACCCTCGCGTTTCCTGGACACCGGCCGGCCGCTGCCCGTTGGACACCGGCATCCGAACGTGGCCAGCGGCCTTCCCGGCCCCGTCTCTGCGCATGGCTGTCATGCGCAGCTCGGCCAGATGCGGTACGAGGGACACGTCCAGTTCCTCGACCGGGTGAACCAGCCCGCGCGGGCATGTCTCGGCAGTCCGGACCTGGCAGCTTGCCCTGGGGTAGGCGGGGTTGATGCCGATCTCGCCCTTGGGGAGGGTCCCGTTGAAGGGCGTGGGGATGCCGTGCGCGTTCCAGAAGTCCCACGCCTCCATGGCCTTGGCCTGCTCGAACGCCAGGTAGGGCTGGGGGTAGCGGTCGGTGCACGCGCTCAGCTGCCGGCGCAGATGTCCTCGGCGTAGCGGCCGGCGGCGATCAGGCCCCGTAGCCATGCTGTGGCTGAGGCCTCGTCACCGCCCCCGTACTGCACATGCAACTGCTGGAACGCCTCCCGCACACCTGGCGCCATCCGCCTGCCGTCACCGCAGACGTAGATCCGGGCGGGCGCCGGCTTCGAGTACTCGCCACCACGCAGGATCTCGGCATGACAGAGATCGGCGCGAACCCGTTCGCCCGCCTGGCCCAGTCGTTGCGGCAGCGGCCGGGTGTTCAGTGGCCTAGTGCGGCGCGCAGCGTGATCCCGTGGCGGATGCGCAGGCGGCGCACCTCCCAGACTGAGAGCGCGGTTACTGACAGCGGGCCGCCGAGCATGAAGGTGTACAGCACTTCCGGAGGCGCGGCGACGTCGGGACCGTTGAACATCTGGAACGCGAAGAGCGACCAGACCAGCAGCGGTGAGATGAGCGCCGGGAGCAGTTGGTGCACGTCCCTGGCCATGAAGCACGTGAAGACGCAGGCGTAGGTGGCCAGGAGCGTGTAGACGCTCGAGCCGAGCAGGACGGCGAGGGCCGCGAGCCAGCCGATGGCCAGGGCGAGGAAGGCCAGCACGGTGCAGATGATTCCGGGGCCGGCGAAAGCGGAGAAGAGGTCCTTGAGGTCCTCGCCGTTGATGAGGTCACCCTTGAGGGTCTCGACGGACAGCCAGATGAAGACGGGGCCCGCGGCCAGCATGAGGGCGGCTGAGATCGGCCTGCGCAGGCGCCCGGCGAAGTCACGGCGTCTGTCCGGGGTGCTCGCGACGAGGAAGGCGGTGACGCCGATGATGCTTCCCACCGCCATAATGCCGCAGGAGAAGGCCAGTTCGAGGAGTTTGCCGAGGACGAACTTCTGCCCGCCACCGCTCAGCGGATAGGCCGCGACCAGCCAGACGGCGGCGACCAGGCCGAGTATCGTACGCGCGAGCTGCATCCCGGCGATGAGCTTGTCCTCTACGTGGTCGGCCGTGGGGGTATGCGCACGACCCCCTGCCCAGGAGCGGAAGAACGTCTTCAACGCACCGCCGGAGGCCGCACGGTTGCCGTATGTCGCTCTGGACCCGCTCACTTGCTGTCTCCCCGTAACGCGTGCACTCTCTGTGTTCCGTGGGTCACGCGTGCACCGCCACGAAACGTCGAACACTTTATCGGGTCACGCTTGGGTATTTGCACTATCCGGGTCCGGCGCGAGGAGCCGCCGGTCAACCCGCTCGCCTCACCGCGACCTCGTGTGATGTGCACCGTCCCCGGCGCTCTGGGTGAGGGTCCGGAAGGGGGACGGTGTGCCGCGTGACGTGCAACTTGCCAGCCGGTTCGAGGTGTCATGGCGCTGCTCCAGGGCCCTGACATCGCATCACCGGGCAGCGGCGCGACGCTGAGACGCTCCAAGCGCTCGCGCTGCCCGACCCTCAGGGGATCCCCAGCATGCGGTTCCACTTGCGACCCGAGCAGGGGGGAAGGGGAGGTGTAAGGGCTGGTGTCCGGTGGCTGCTTCGCTGTGCCGCGCGAGCGCTGACATTGCGTCGGACCGGAGGGCCGGCCGGTCTGATGTCGGTGGTCTTCGGCAGCGGCTCTCGTATGCGGTCGCGCAGGTGGGTGGGCTTGCGAGCGTGACCCCTTGGCGAAGCTGATGCGGATCGGCGGCCTGAAGTTCGAATCCACTATTGGTTACACCGTACACAGTGTGTACGGTGTAACCACATCGTCGACCGGAGGATCTGATGACTCAGCAGACTGTTGCGCACGCGTTCGCCGCATTGATGAACGGTCACGACCCCGATGCCGTGGACGGCTTCGTGGCTGAGGACTATGTCAACCACAACCCCTACGTGGAGGACGGCCGGGAGGCCAACCGGGCCTTCTGGGGCCGCTGGTTCGCCGCCTTCCCCGACACCCGTGTGACGCTCGAGGACGTCCTGGTCGACGGCGACCGTGTGGTCGGCAGGTTCACCTACCGTGCCACCCACCTCGGGTCGCTGCTCGGTGAGGAGCCCACAGGCCGCTCGGTGGAGATGCGGTCGCTGGACATCTGGCGGGTACGAGACGGCATGGCGGTCGAGCACTGGGACGAGCTCAACACCGTCGAGTTCTTCACCCGGCTGGGCCTTCTGGCGCCGATGAGCATGCCCGGTAAGCCCGCCGGCGTGCAGAGCCGGGAAGAGGACGATGCGTCATGACTCCTCCTGAGCAGGTGCCCGAGCCCTCCCGGTCCCGGCAGCGCCGGGAGCGGGAACGTGCCGAAGCGCGGACCGAGATCCTGCAAGCCGCCCGTGAGCTGGCCCGCGCCGAAGGCTGGGAAGCGGTGAGCATGCGCCGTCTGGCCGACCGGATCGGCTACTCCGCCAACTACGCCTACCGCTACTTCAAGGGCCGCGATGACATCCTGCTGGCCTTTGTCAGGGACGGCTTTGTCAGACTCGTCGGCATCATGCGCTCAAGCGGTACGTCGGTCCAGGCCGCGGCGGCCGCCTACCTGGACTTCGCGCTGGATGAGCCGGACCTCTACCAGGTGATGTACGGTCTCGGCGGCGTTCACGTGCCCGCCGCCGACACCGTCACCGAAGGCGACGCGGTCGGCGCCGTGATCGCGGAAGCCCTGGGGATCACGGACCCCAACGACGACCGCATCGCCCGCATCTGGGCCACCGCGCACGGCCTCGCCGCCCTGCATGCCATCCGCAAACTCCCCATCGACCGCGCCCACCTGCACCGGCTGCTGGCGGCAAGTGTCGACGACCTGCTCCGCACCCCGCAGCAACCAGATGGAGGCGTCCGGTGACCACCACTCTTGCCGTCCCCGGCCGGTGGACGGCCGACAACATCCCCGACCAGACCGGCCGCACGGCCGTCGTGACCGGTGCCAACAGCGGCCTGGGCTACATCACCGCGCGGGAACTCGCCCGCCATGGCGCCCACGTCATCCTCACCGCGAGAAACATGGACAGAGGCGGAGCCGCGCTGGACAGACTCCGTAGCGAACTCCCCGAATCCGCCGTCGAGCTCCGCTTCCTGGACCTGGCCGACCTGGACACGGTCAAGGCGTTCGCCGACGCCCTCGACACACCCGTGGACGTACTCATCAACAACGCGGGCATCATGATGCCGCCGCGCTCCCTCACCAAGCAGGGATTCGAGTCCCAGTTCGGCACCAACCACCTGGGGCACTTCGCACTGACCGGCCTGCTGCTGGAGCGGCTGCAAGCCGGACGCGACCCACGCGTGGTGACGGTCACGTCGACCCTGCACAAGAACGGAACCATCCACTTCGACGACCTCGACGGCGGGCACTCCTACTCACCGCGCGGGTTCTACGCCCAGTCCAAGTACGCCAACGTGCTGTTCGGCCTGGAACTGGACCGGCGACTGCGTGCGAACACCGTCCCGGTTCTCAGTCTCCTGGCCCATCCCGGATACTCGGCCACGAACCTCCAGTCCTCCGGACCCACCGGGCTGCTCAAGACGATCCTCAAGGTCACCAATCGCCTCGTCGCCCAGGACGTCGAGACGGGCGCGCTCAACCAGCTCTACGCGGCCGCTTCCCCACACGCCCAAGGCGGCCAGTTCATCGGACCCGATGGACGCAACGAGGCCAAGGGCCACCCCACCCTCGTACAGCCGGCCGCATCCGCCACCGATCCCGGCACCGCCCGCCGCCTGTGGGACCTGTCGGAGCAGCTCACAGGAGTCCGCTACGACTTCGCTACGAGTCCGGAAGCTGTGCAAGGTCCCTGAACGGGCAACGCTCGACAACAGGCAACGCTCGACGATGGCCGGCGGGCTGGCTACTGGTACCAGTTTCGACCAGAGAACTCGCTGATCTCCGCTATGTAGCCCCCCGGCCGCCGCTCCGCCGACATTATTCGTCACGGGGGAGCGGCCGCAAGGCTCCCTTCTCCCGGAGCCCCGAGCTCCAGACCGACCGCATCGACGCCGCCCTCCAGCGCCCGCACCCCCTGAACGGCGCGGTGGTCTGTGCCGGCTACCGAGGGTGCGCTGAAGCGTACGGGTATGCCTGGCCGTCGTCGCTGGAAGAGTGAGTCACCGACAACTCGTACGGCCCCTGAAGATCCACCCGCTGAGAGTGGTCAGCAGCTCCGGCAGGGAAGCGCCAGCGGCCCGGGAACTCCCAGGCCCGCTCGGCCGCAGTCTGCCCCTTGTCCTGGGAGGCCGGCCCAGCCGTCTCGAAGGTCGGCTCAGGTTCTGGACAGTCCCGTTGCGAGGTTCTTCTCGGCCAGGGCTTCGAGGTGTGTCGAGCGCACAGTCTCCGAGGCCCTCGGCGGCGTGACGGTGACCGGCTCGCCGTAGGCGGGGATTAGGAACTCGATTGGCTCAGGTGCGACGGTAGGCATGTCCACCACGATCTTTCGCACGTACGGCTTGCCGTCGGCCTTGGCGAAGACGGTCACCGAGTTCCCCCGGTCGCCCTGCCGAAGAGGAGTGAGCCGCTCACCCTCCTCGGTGACCTCCGCGTCACGGTACGCCCCTTTACCAGGTGCCGCCATCTTGTCGGCAATCTCATGCACAGGCGGCAGGGCGCACGTATCCACCATGCTCTTGCGGATCTTGCCGTCCTGGCTCAACTCCAGCCATTTGCCGTGCAACCCCTTGAACAGCTCCGGCCCGTCCTTGCTGAAGCCCGCGTTCAGGTAAGCGTCACTCCACGTCATCCAGGCCCGCCCGCCGCGCTCGATGCGGACACGGAAGACCTCGTTCTGAGCAACGACACTGCAGTTCTTCTCACGGTCCACGGAGATCTCGACAAGTCCACCCATGGCCACCGCGGCCTTGGTCGAGACCCGGACTGACGGTGCGTCCTTGAACAGCTGAAGGGACCGCGACAGCAGGTCACGGTTTGCGCGCTCCTTGTTCGCTTCCGCGCTGCGCGCCCCGCCTCCGCAAGCAGTCAGTGTCAGCGACACCCCCACTGCACCCAGCACGGCCAGCCGTCCAGCCCGACTCTTCACTACAGCCCCACCCCTTCGTTACGAAAACTTCATTGGCCTAAACCTACTGATTATCAGTGTTCAAAGGCACCAAAGAAGCCGCGGGCTCTCAACGGCTGCCCGGTCATCGCACAAGGCTGTAGCCCAGATACAGCCGAAACAGCCCTGAGGCCTCGCGCCATGGACAGCTCAGGCGTGGGTGGTGACGGACGCCCGGTGAGCGTGCGCGGGTCCTGCGCCCGGAAATCGGGCCTGTGGGCTCCTGCCCGGGCGAAACGGCGTGCTGGGGGTCGCGGGAGGTGTGGCCGGCCCCGGCTCGACCCGCCCGGCATCCTGCACTGCCCTGGCCTGTCTCGTGGGGGACTTCCCTCGCGAAGGGGTGGAGCAGGGGGCCGCTTCGCGAGGGGACGGCCTTGCGGGGCTGACCCCGCGGTGTTGCACGGCTCCGTCCGGCGGCCAGGACGCGACGCAAGTGCTAACGGCCCGCCATGCTCCGTCCCTTATCGGACTCGTGGAAGGCGAGGATTTACGACGATGTACGACTATGTACTCGCCGGGCCGGTTCTCGATGTGCTCACCAGCCGGGAGGGGGAGACACTCGGCGGCCCTGGCCTCCTGGGGCTGGGCCCGCCGGCGCCGTACCCGTCGCGTCGGCGCCTGCGCTTGGCTGGGCAGCGCCAAGAGGCCGGGGTGGAGATAGGTCTGGCTGATTCGAAGTTCCATCGAGGCCGTGCCGCCGACTCGGCCTTACTTGTTTCACAGCAGGCCCCGGCCGCCCTCCGTGAAGGTGAGCGGCCGGGGCCTGCTGTGAGTCCGGGAGCGACTCTGCTGCGCAATTCCCGTTAGTCATGTGGTGATCACATCGTGAGGCCGTGCCGGCTCGGGAGCGCTCGGTCACTCACACGGATTTGAGGAGCCGTACTCGTGTACGTGTCATGCCGCGGGCTTTTGCAGCCAGTCTGCTTCGGTGGTCCAGAACATGTGGCGCGCACCGAGGTAGTCCTGAGCGAAGTCCGTGAACCGTTCGCGGGTGTACGGCTGACCTGTCTTGGGGTCCTTGGCATTGATGTCGGGTTCCTGGACGGCCATCGCGACGAGGGGAAGGGCATCCTTGTATTCGTGGAGGAACTTGTAGGAGTTCTCCATCTGGTACTTCCGGTCCGGCAGGGTGTCCGGTCCCCCGATGCCGATCTTCTTGTCCCTGGCGAGATCGAACATCTCCTTCATGCGCTTGTGGTCGTCGTCATCCGGCAGGAAGTTGATGTACTGGATGAACTGCGTCTTGGTGAAGACCTTCTTGCCGTAGCGCATGTTGTCGATCTCGGCATCGATGTAGGACTTCGAGGTGTACTTGGTCTGATCCGTCTTGGTGTCCACCTCGACCGCGGTCTCCGGAAGGTTCACCCCGGCGAGCTTTCCGTCGAACTTCCCCGCCATCGCCTTCAGCATGGCCTGGAAGTCCGCCCGCACATCCTTGTTCCACTGCGCGACCATAGCCCCGTGGGTGGTGGGATTGTCAGGGTTCTCATCGATCGTTGGCGCGACCCCGCCCTCGTCCTTCACATACTGGGGGACGTTGGCGTCCTTCATGGCTACGTCAAAGAACCGGTCCTGAACCTGGACGAACAGCTTCTTGTGACGTTCCTGGAGATACTTCAGGGCATTGTCCAGCCGCGACCACTTGTACTCCCCCTTCTTCCCCTCAAGGGCCTTCCAGGGCACCACCACCTGCACGCCGCCGATGTCCGAACGGTCAATCATGGCCTTGACCTTCGGGTTCTCGCCGGACGTGGCATCCTCGAAATCGCCGAGCGACATGTACAGATTGTCCGCCACCTTGCCGTGGGACACGGCGGCGGCCTTGGCGGGGGCGGGAGCCGCGGAGGCGACTCCGGCGCCAGCTGTCAGGGCGACGGCCGTGAGGACAACAGATCCGACTGCACCACGTTGCGTCATCATGAACGAGACGCTAGGGGAACGTTCTTAGAGAAAGATAAGAGCATCCATTAATGGGTGTGGGCACCTTCGGCTTCAGGCTGGACAGGCCGGGGAGCGTCTTCATCTTCATGCGGTGAGGTGGTAGCTGAGGCGGGTGGGGCGTCTGTACTGCGGGGGTCGCGAGACCCGGGTGGAGCTTCACCCTCTCGATCAGTCCCAGGCGCCGCGGCCGTTGCGGCGAGTGGTGGAGTACCGGACGCTGAACGTGCGCCGCTGGGGGCGCGGGGCGGCTGGTTCGGCGGCCCGGGCCGGGAGTGCTTGCCTATGGAGCAGATGCTCTCAGGCCGCGACTGTCGTCGGCTGGGAAGCCGCAAGATTCGCCGCACGGGTGCGGGCATCCCCCACCGCTGCGGTGTCGTACGGGCGGGCGGCGGTCAAGAGGATGTTCAGGCGGGAGGCGGCGAGGGCGGAGTCAACGCGGGCGGCCTCGTCGAGGGCCTGCTGGGCCGCGGCAGCGCCCTGCTCGGCGGCGTCGAAATGCGCGACCCACTGCGGCACATCGCCCAGGCCGTTCGCGACCAGGTCGTCGGCGGCACCGAGGTGCCGCTCGGCTTAGCACTCCAGTTGCAGTTCGCTATTTCTGCTGGTCAGGCGCTTGTTTCTGAGTGCAGCGAGCTGATGCGCCGTCATGTGGCGGGAGTTTGTGACCGGTGGTGCGGCGTTGGTAGTGGCAGTGCATGGCGGGGGCCTGGTGCCGACGGCGCCAGCGGGACCATCTGAGTGCCTGATCGGTGCGATGAGGGCGGTGGTGTTCTGCGCCGGGGCGGCAAGCTGCCATGAGCCGTCTGATTTCTGCCAGTCTGAGCGGGCCGAGGAAAGATCCGTTTCTGCGGCCCCCCTTTCCCTCCCGGCCTGGGTGGTCGTGGCGGCGAGGAAGCCGTGGGCGAGCATGGCCAGGGTGACGTGCCGATACCAGCCCACGTAGCGGCGGACTTCGTACTCGCCCAGGCCGCACTCGTTCTTCACGCTCTGGAAGCACGACTCGATGGTCCAGCGGCTGTCGGCGACCTTGACCGGCTGGTCGACGGTGGTGCCGGTGGGGGCGTGGGCCAGGTAGTAGGCGATCTCGTCGGGGCGGGCGATGCTGCGGTGGGCCATCACCCACCGGCGGTGAGAGGGCTCACCGCTGTCGAAGAACGGGACGGCGGGAAGCTGGGCGGCCGCCCAGTCGTAGGTACTCGCCGGAGCAGTTCCGGCAGGCCGGCCTGGGCGACCTGGTGCCCACCTACACCGGCGCCGACGCGCAGAAGGGGTGCGAGGAGGCGTTGACGAAGCAGGTGGAGGACGCTTACCGGCTGGCGACGAGGAAGTGCCTGGCCGAGTACGAGAAGCGGCTGCGGGACAACGGCCTGTGGGTGGTGCGCGGCCAGTACGAACTGTGCAAGTACGGGGCGGTGACCGAGGCGCTGATTGAGCCGGCCGACGCGGCCCTGTCCGGCACCACCCGCCTGGTCGACCCGGCTCCGGACCGGGCCCGGGTCGGCTGGGGCCGCGTCGGCGGATCCAACGCCCTGGACGGGTGGCGCGCGGACGCTCAGCTGATCGTCGACATCACCCCAGTTCCCGGCACCACCGACGTCACTGTCACCGCCCGTCTGCGCGGTGTGGGCGTGCGCCGCGACAATGCCGGTGTGTGGAACCGCACCGGCCGGCGCCGCGCGGCGCACCGCACGATGGCCGGGGCGGCAGGAGCAGGCCAATGCTGATGACCTGTCAGTCAGACGATCATGTTTATGGCAGGCTGATCGCCGACAGAGCCGCCCAGCAGAGGAGTGAAGCATGATCGAGCTGCACACGAACTACGGCGTCATCAAGATCGAACTGGCCGCCGACAAATCCCCTAAGACGGTTGCGAACTTCCTTAACTACGTCAGGAAGGGGCACTACGACGGCACGATCTTCCACCGGGTCATCAATGGCTTCATGATCCAGGGCGGCGGCTTCGAGCCCGGCCTGCGGCAGAAGCCGGTCGATGCACCCATCGACAACGAGGCGAACAACGGGCTGCGCAACGACATATACACCGTGACGATGGCCCGTACGAACGACCCGCACTCGGCCACCGCCCAGTTCTTCATCAACGTCAACGACAACGACTTCCTCAACCACAGCTCCCCGACCCCCCAGGGCTGGGGCTACGCCGTCTTCGGCAAGGTCGTCGAAGGACAGGACGTCGTCGACAAGATCAAGGCCGTCAGGACGGGCAACGCGGGATTCCACCAGGATGTCCCTGTTGATGACGTAGTCATCGAGAAGGCCGTTATCGTCTGATCCGCCTCCGACCGGGCGCAGCGCGACGCCGGCACCTGCCGCTGAACAGACGGGGCGCGCGACGTCCTGCCACGGCATGCCTGCACAGGCATGACGCCGATTGCCGGCTACCTGCGCCGGGGCGGGATCGGAAGCGGCTGACCAAGGTGCCTCCGCCGGGGGCCTCGGGTTGTCTTGGGTCCGGTCGGCCTGGTCCGGGCGCGCCTGGTCCTGGAAGACAGTCTCCCGCAGGGCTGCTCACTCCTGACCAAAGTGAACCTTATGAAAGTCAATCGCGTCGCTTATTTCGCTTATGGAAGGATGTTGGGTGGTGAGCAGCAGGCCACTCGGGGTCGACATAAGGAGCGGGGCGATGAAGACAATTGGGCTGATCGGCGGGATGAGCTGGGAGTCGACAGCGGAGTACTACCGATTCTTGAACGAGTTCACGCGCGACCGACTTGGCGGGCTCCATTCAGCCCGATGTGTGATCTATTCGGTGGATTTCGCGGAGATCGAGCAGTTGCAGGTCCAGGGGCGCTGGGCGGATGCCGGCGAGATCCTGGCTGCGGCCGCTCAGTCTCTGGAGGCAGCCGGCGCTGACCTGGTGCTCATCTGTACCAACACCATGCACAAGGTCGCCGACGTTGTTGCGGCAGCGGTGTCCATCCCGCTGCTGCACCTGGCCGACGCCACCGCAGACGCCGTACGGGCATCGGGCCTGCGCCGGGTCGGCCTGCTGGGCACGGCGTTCACCATGGAGCAGGACTTCTATCGAGGCCGCCTCGAAGCGGCCGGGCTCGACGTCCGCATCCCGGATACCGACGGGCGCGCGCTCGTGCACGAAGTGATCTATGAGGAGCTCTGCCTCGGAATTGTGCGGGACGAATCACGCACTGCTTATCAGAAGGTCATCAAGGACCTCGTTGCAGCTGGCGCGGAAGGCATCATCCTGGGCTGCACCGAAATCGAGCTTCTCATCGGTCCTGGGGACAGTCCCGTTCCGGTCTTCCCCACCGCAAGACTTCACGCCCAGGCAGCCGTAGACGCAGCTCTTCCGGACGCCCGGAACGACACCGCCACGACGCCGGCATCCCGCTGACTGGAGTGTGGCCATACGCCCGCGAACTGCTGCGCCGCGCCCACCACCTCATCGACCCCGCCCGCGCCTACACCCGGGCCGGCCGCCGCGAGGACGCCGTCGACGCGCTCCTGGACGCCGAACGCGAGGCAGCGGAGGAGGTGCGCTGCCGCCCGCGGACGAAGCGGCTCGTCGAGCACCTGCGCCTGCTCGGTGCGGGCGCGGACGAGGGACGGTTGCGGGCGCCGGCCGATCGTTGTGGACTGCCCCGGTGACCACGACCCGAACTCTGTACCTGATCGCCTGCGCGGCCCCGCCCGCCCGGCGCCTCGATGTCCCCATCCGCGCGGCCCAGGAGGCCGGCTGGGATGTCTGTGCGATCCTCACGCCGTCCGCGTACCGGTGGGCGAGAGAGGACGCAGACGGCGAGATCGAGGCCCTCGAATCCCTCACCGGACACCCGGTCCGCTGGCAGTACAAGCTTCCGTCACAGGCGGACGTGCTGCCCGCCCCCGACGCGATCCTCGCCGCCCCGCTGACGTCGAACTCCCTCAACAAATGGGCGCTCGGCATCTCCGACACCCTCGCCCTCGGACTCCTCACCGAGGGCATCGGGCTCGGTCTGCCTATCGTCGCGCTGCCGCACTGGAACGACGCCCAGGGCCGGCACCCGGCCGCGCAGGGCAGCGTCGAGATCCTGCGCGCCGCAGGTGTGACCGTGCTGCTCGGTGGCGAGCGCGGGTTCGTCCCGCCCAAGCCACGGCAGGGCAACCTGGACGCGTATCCATGGGATGCCGCCATCGACGCGCTCCCGTCCTGAATCACCCCTCACGCGCCCAGAGTGAGCTCCCCGCGCTGTACGGACACCGGTCGCCCCTGAACTCAGCTGATCGAGGTGAACGGGCGGGCTTGCCTGGGTGCTCCTAACCGGCCCGCGCTGACTGCAGAGTGGAAGTTCCTGTGAAGGGACAGTGTTGGCGCGGATGGCTCCTTGATCGTGTGGGGATCATCGGCGACACGGAGCGAAGGGGGAGGGCTGGACGCGGTGGACCTTGGCACACTGCAGCAGCGGGCTGTCCAGATTCATGATCTCTATGATGAGCTGAACCGGCGCGAGCGTGGCCGGGTCTGGAAGCGCGAGGAGTTCATGCTCGGCTTCATGGGTGATGTCGGTGACCTGGCCAAACTCGTCATGGCTGAGGAGGGTGCGCGGACGGTGCCTGGCGGGCGGCCCGCGCTGGAGCACGAACTCGCCGACTGCCTGTGGTCGGTGCTGATTCTCGCGCACCGCTACGACGTTGATCTGGGCCATGCTTTCTGCCGCACCATGCCGGAGCTCGATGAGGCGATCTCTGCACGGCTCGCGAAGACCGGTGAACCGGCCTGATGTCTTCGGTGGGAGGATCCGCCGCTCAGCCGGCGGCACATGGATGGAGCGGCAAGAGATGGATCTCGATGCCTACGTGTTCCGGGCCCGGACAGGGCCCTGCTTCGTCTGTGCCTTCCTGGCCGGGGATCCTGACTACACCCATGAGACGGTCTTCGAGGACGACGAGAACGTGGCGTTCCTGGACCGGTGGCCCACGCTGCCGGGCAAGGTGCTGGTGGCGCCGAAAGCACATGTCGAACATGCCGTCCGGGACCTGGACGAGGCCGCCTACATCCGGCTGATGCTGTTCGTGCGCAGTGTCGCGCAGGCTGTGGAGCAGGTCTTCGAGCCGGAACGGACCTACCTGCTGTCGCTGGGCAGCCAGCAGGGCAATGCCCACCTGCACTGGCACATCGCCGGGCTGCCCCCCGGCGTGCCGTATGAGCGGCAGCAGCATCATGCGTTGATGGCGGAGAACGGTGTACTGACCCATTCCTCACAGGAGAGGGCCGAGATCATGGCACGGCTGCGCCAGGTGCTCGCGACTGCGAGACCGTGATTCCCTTAGGTCATGCGGCCTTTTTCGTACGCGCCTTACAGGTATCCGAGGGGTCGTCAGGCACGTACGGCATATTCGTGACGTACGGCCCACCCCCCAACTTCATTGGCCGGGTCGCCCGGGCGTCTCAGCCCCGGGCGACCCGACCAGTGTCGAATGCGGGTGCGGGCCGTCAGCCCGGGAACCTGCGATGCCGGGAACGAGGAGAAGGCGTCGGGTCAGCCCGTGACGGTACCAGCCGGGTCCTTCGCCTGCCGCACGGGATCATTCGAGAGGTTGGATGCGTGATCTGCGGCCCACTGTGCCAGCGTGCGGCCCGGCTTGCCCAGGACTTGTTCGACGTCGAGCCGGACCTCGGGTGGCTCTTGCGCATACTCGGCCTGGTAGCCCAGCAGGTATTCGGCGATGTCCCACGGCATCCCGGCCGTGATGTATGCGGCGCGGGCCTGGCCGTACGTCACCGGCTCGAAGCTCAGCGGTCTGCCCAGGCCCTGGGCGATCGCCGCGGCCTGCTCCCGGTGCGTGAGCTGCTGTGGCCCGCTCAGCGAGTACGCGTGCCCGGCGTGGCCGTCTGAAAGGAGCGCGGCGGCGGCCACTTCGGCGATGTCCGCCTCATGGACGGGGACACCGAGCGCGTCGGGGAAGGCGCTGCGCACCATGTTCTCCGCGCGGATCGATGCGCCCCACAGGTCCAGTTTGTTGCTGGCGAACTCGCCCGGCCGGATGTGCGTCCATTCCAGACCTGAGGCTTCGATGACCTCCTCGACGTCGCGCAGCATTTCGTAGCTGCCCGGCCGCCGTACGGTGACGGCGAGGCCGGAGAGGTCGACGATGCGCCTGGCCCCCGCGCCCGTGGCGAGCTCTACGAAGGCGCGGGCCTGCTGTATCGCATGTTGCGGGTCGAGTGCTCCGGACATGTAGTAGACGCCATCCACTCCGTCGAGTGCCGTCGCGGCTCCTGTGAGGTCGGTGAGGTTGCCTGCTACCACCTCGACGGCATCGGGAAGTTGAGCGTTTGCCGGGTTCCTGGTCAGAGCCCGCACTCGCTGTCCGGCCCCGAGCAGCCGGTCGACCAGGACTCGGCCGGTCTTTCCCGTCGCGCCCGTTACGAGAATGGTCATGGGTTCCCTTTCGTAGTGGGTGCCGAACCCGTCGGCGGGCGGCCGACGATAGGCCCGTATGGCTCTTGTGCGCACATCTCATTTGGCGGATCAGCAGGGCGGCCCGTCACGGGCGCGTACGATCACGGGAATGGAGGCACTCGCTCAGCGCCTGGTCCCCGACGAGATGTGGGCGGCGACTCGTCCGCTCCTGCCCGCCCTGCCGCTGCGGCCCCAGGGCGGTGGCAGGGCCGCGGCTGACGCACGCAGGGTCATGGTCGCCGTCGTCTACGTGGTCACCAGCGGCTGTGCGTGGCAGCAACTGCCCTCCTCGTTCGGGGTCAGCGTGCCTACGGCCCACCGCTGGTTCACCCGCTGGAGCGGTGCGAATCTGTGGCAGAACCTGAGCGAGGCGACGTCCCATGCCCCGGCGCTTGCCGCCTGGACCAGGACGATCCACGAGTGTGCAGCACGCCGCGTCTACCGCTGAGGAACTCACCAAACGAGACATGGCGCCGACTTTCGGCGCCCGTCACGGGCGGACCGGCTTGCAGTACCTACGCGCCGGCACCACATGTCCCCGCGTCGCACCAGTCGGGTGCCCGTTCAGCGGTTCGACGGCACTGAGGTCGCTGCCGGTGCGGGATGAGTGCCGCTCTCCGCCACCTCGTCACCACTACCTACGCCGCACCCGGCGGTAGCGCCGTCTCGGGCAGAGGTGCTGGCTCGTCCCGGCCGAACGGGAGCCCAGGAAGCGCTAGCTTCCGCGGCCTGGACAACGATGTACACGACCCCGTGATCGTCACCGCTTCCCAGCGACCCGCGCTTGCAAGCTCACCCCCGGGCAGAGGGCCGCAGACCGAGTCCTCGCTATAGGACGCGCACCGGTCGAACATGGCTTCGCCCGCCTCGAGAACTGACGGGCCCTCACCAAACTCCGCACCGACCGCGCCCTTCCTGACAAACCTCGAAGTCAACCGCCGAGAGGACCTGTGTCTGAACCTGTAATGCCTGGTCAGTGGCGCAATAACGATCTTCCCGCGATAAAGCCGTTCGGATGTCCGTCACAGTGGGTTCCCGGGTCGCTGGGAAGAACTTCCCATTCAGGGTGCCAGGCCCGATTGCTTTGCCAGGAGTACGGTGGACACCCGGTTGTTGGTGCCGAGTTTCCTGTAGACCTTCTCCAGGTGACGGTTGACTGTATGCGGGGAGATCAGCAGACGGCGGGCGATGCCCTGGGTCGTCAGGCCCTCCGCCAGCAGTCCCAGCACGGTCAGCTCGCGCGGCGTCAGGTCGTGTGCGACGGGAGCCGGGGGCGGTGCAGCGGCGCGGAGCCGGTGGAGCTCGCGGGCCTGGCTGTCGGCTGTCAGGAGCAGGGGCTGAATGCGAGTCGCCAGGGCGAGATCGTGCTCGGTGAACTCGCCCTCCCGCCCCAGGATGAGGGAGCGCAATGCCCGTGGGTCGCCGGGGGCGGGCAGGCCGAGCTGCTCCCCGCCCCCGGTCTCCCGGGCTGCGTCGTACCACGGGGAATGCCGCCATCTTTCGCTGATGCGGCTCAGGATCACCGGGTTCGTACCGCCGGACGCCATGTGGAGGGCCAAGGGGTGCTGGACCGGCGTGCGGTAGCGCTCGGTGAGCTCCAAAGCGATAGGGCCGTGGGATTCCGGCGCCCAGACTTCCGTCCGCAGGATGCGCTCAGCGGTGTACAGGCCGGAGAACGTCACCCCGGTGCAGTCGAAGACTTCCCGCACGTGCTCGGTGATCAGGGGCCATGTCGACTCCGGGTCGGGGTTCCCGAGGACCGCCATCACGAGGTCCAGCATGTGCTCATAGTCCCGTACGCGAAGCTGCGCCATGAGAGGAAAGTCTGCGAGGTACCTCCTTGAGGGCACAAGGCCGGCCCTGCGCCCGAGGCAGGGCCGGCGCTCTCTACGCGGTCCAGTGGAGTCCGAGTTCGGCGAGTGTTTTGCGCTTATCGGTGGTGAATTTGGTGCACCGGGTTTTGGCGTTGGAGATCCGGACGCCCAGCTCACCTCCGTGCCGTCTTCCAGCGTCTCGACGTGGCCCGGGGGCAGCGGCACGACACCGAGCGACCGCGAGCCCGGACCATCGGTCCGGGCTCGTTCGCATCCCCACCGGGATCAGATGAGCTTCCTGTTCAGCGTTCGGGGCGGGCAGGACTTCGTTGACGAGCGCCGCCGGCCGGGATGGTGATGGGCCAAGTGGCCCCTGGCCGTCCAGTTCTGCGCAGGGTCCGCGTCGATGGCGCCTACTGCATGACGCGGACGCTCCATACGGGGCGGCCCCTGCCCCGCACAGCCGGTACGACCGGGCCCCCGGAGACGAACTGCGCCCCAGGGGAAGGGCCCTAGAAGTACGCAGGCAGCCGGTACAGCTCAGGCGAGCGGCGGTGCGTAAGGACGGTGACACGCATCATGCTGTGCCCGCTGCTGGTGAGAGGGTCAGAAACTGTGCCGCAACTCCTCGATTTGGTCTTCCGAGGTGGCCGGGGGTCAGCCGTCGCCATGCTGCGAAACTGCTCCCGCGCACCACCAGGCGGGCCCCGTGCGCCGCTGATGCTGCGTGTTCACCTCCGTACGATGCACGGATGAGGCTGCGCCCGCGCTTCCGACCGAGGGCCTACGACCGCGCCCTGGAGACCACGCAGAGCACCGCCCGCCCGGACGGCACCGCCTACCCCACCGGCTGGTACGTGGCCCGGTTCTCCCGGCACCTCAAACGGGGACAGGTCGTCGCGGTCACCTTCATGTCCCGTCACTACGCCCTCTTTCGCACTCGCGGCGGGCGTGTCGGCATGGTCGAGAGCCAGTGCTGCCACCTGGGCGCTGACTTGAGCCGGTGCGGCCACGTCGCCGGCGAGCACCTGGTGTGCGGCTTCCACGCCTGGGCCTTCGACCGATCCGGACGCTGCACGGACATCCCTGGCCAGGACCGGATCCCCGCACGGGCCGGGCAACGCTCCCTGCCGGTGATGGAACAAGCGGGCAACATCTGGTTCTGGCACGGCGAGGGCCCGCCGCACCCCCTGGACACGGCGGCCTTCGCGGACGACCGGCGCCGGTACGTCACCCTCCCCGGGCAGGTGTCCGTCTTCCACGTGGACCTGCTCTCGGTCGCCGAGCACGTGGCCGATCTCGCCCACTGGCCCTACAGTCACCAGGCACGCGAGCTGATGGAGTACGTCCCCGTGCGCGACGAAGGCCCGCACTTCGAGTTCCGCATCCAGCCGGCCGCCGCCCGCGCCTCCCGCAGGATGCAGCGCTTCTTCCGCCCCTACGCGCTGGTCACCATGGCCGGCCCCGCGGCAACGGTCTTCCGGGCCCCGACCGGCCCGGACATCGACCGTGACCGCCCCGCCTTCGCCGCGATCCTCGGCGCGAGCCCCGTCAGGAACGGCGTCACCTTCAGCACTTGGCGCGTCGCGGTCCGCAAACTCGGCCCCGACCTCCCCCTGTGGCCGCTCAACCGACTGCTCGCCGCCCTGGTCTGGCTCGTCGCAGGGCCGGACGCCGTGTGCTGCGGGAGACGGTGGGCGGGCAACTGGAGGGGCTGAAAATCAGCGGGCGTAGGCGTGTTCTTAACGTTGCGTGACGTGGTCACTCTTGACGGTAGTCGGCTGTCGGCGGTTGACTTCAGTTCGCTTACGTTCAGCAGCGCAGTCCCGGGCACCTGGCCCGGTCGACGCGCGAGCGCACCCCCTTCCCCTGTGACCCCGGAGACCCCGTGACTTGTGAAGTGGCTCCTGAACTGCTTACTCCGCTCGACCTTGCTTTCTGGAACATCGAGTCTTCCGGGTATCCCTTGCACATGGGTGGGCTCTTCGTCTTCGACGCCGACACCCCGAACGCCGCGCGGCGTGCCGCCGGGCTGCTCGTGGCCCGCGCTGCCCGCATACCGGGACTGAACACCCGTATCCGCCCCGTCCTGTTCCCCTTCGGCTCCGCTGCCCGCCGCGTGGCCCCTGACTACGATCCGTCGGACCACGTGCACCTTGCAGAGCCGGTGCGGGACTTCCACGCAGCCGCCGGGGTTCTGATGCAGCAGCCGTTGGAGCGGGGGCGGCCGCCGTGGGCGGCGCATGTGCTGCCCGGCGCGGAGGGCATGTCCTTCGCCGTCCTGTTCACCTTCCATCACGCCCACGCGGACGGTATGCGTGCGGCGTCGTACGTCCTGTCGCTCCTGGACCCCGCAGCCACCGACGCAGCACCCGCCCCGGCCGGTGCGCCCCGGCGGCGTGCGGCGGACTCCGCTCTGCGCCTGCCTGATCCGCGTAAGCTGCCCGGCCTGGTGCGCGGTGCCGTCACCGATGCCGGGCGGGCCGTGTCGATCAGTTCCGCGATGGCTCGCGCCGCCTGGGGCGTGCGTTCCTCGCCCGCCCTGACCTCTCGTGCCACCGGTGCTCGCCGCGCCGATGGTGCGGTCGTCGGCCTGCGCGAGGTGAACCGTATCCGCGAGGCCACGGGCGGCACCGTCAACGACATCCTCCTCGCTGTGGTTGCGGGGGGTCTGAGGCGGTGGCTCGACAAGCGTGGTGACGGCAGCGACGGTGTGCAGCCACGCGCTCTCGTCCCTGTGTCGCTGCGCGACCCGGGTGACGCGAGCGCCTCGGGCAACCGGCTCTCCGGATACTTGACCCGCCTCCCCGTCGACGAGGCCGAGCCCCTCGCCCGCCTGCGCACCGTGCGCGAGGCCATGGAACGCAACAAGCAGGTCGGCCCCGCCGACGGCCCGGGCGCCGCGGCGCTGCTCGCCGACGCCATTCCGCCCCTCGGCTACCGCTTCGGCGGCGGCCTGATCGCCCGTTCGGGCCGCCTCTTCTACGACCTGCTCATCTCCAGCGTCCCGCTGCGTGGTGCCGATGGCCTGAGGCTTGCGGGCAGTCCCGTCCGCGAGGCCTACCCTCTCGCCCCGCTCGCGCCCGGGCAGTCCCTGGCCGTGGGGATCACCACGTACGAGGACCGTGTTTGTTACGGCCTGCTCGCCGACGCCGTCGCCGTGCCCGACCTGGACGTGCTCGCCCGGTCGATCGGGGAGGAGGCCGCCGAACTGGTCGCATTCTGCGGGACCTGAACCCTTTCCTCTCCCGTCGCCGGCCGCCCCGCTCCTCCGGCCGGGGCGGCCGATTCGGCAAGGGGCTCGATTCCTCCGGCTTCCCTGACACGCCTCCTCGGCTGATGCCGGGGAGGCGTCGCGTCTAGCCGTGGCCGGGCCGAGGGACTGGGCGGTTCAGGCGATGGTGTCCCCTCCGCCGAGGTGCCGCGGGCGCAGGGCCCGGGCTCGTTCGTGGACCTCCGCGGCACTGCGGTTGGCCGTGTACGGGCGCAGGCGTGCCAGGAGGGTGTGGAGCCGGTCGGTGACGCGGGCGCTCCTGAGGTCCTCGGAGAGGTCCAGGAAGGACGTCCATGTCTCGCACGCGAGGTCGAGGTGTCCGATGTCGAGCTGTGCTTCGGCGAGGGTCGCGAGGCTGAGGGCGCGGCCGCGCCGTTCCTGGCGGGGGCGGTGGCGCAGTGAGGCCCGGAGCCCGGCGGCCTCTTGGCGGCTGTCTCCCCGTGCACGGGCCGCGTACGCCTGCTGCAGGGTCAGGGCGGCGAGGTGGAAGGAGCCGATCGGGGGCTGTCTCTCGGGCTCCGGCTCGTGGAGGTACGCCTCGGCCGTGGCGAAGTGCTCGTCCGAGGCGCGGTGTTCACCGACGCGGGCCCGGGTCAGTGCCAGGTGTCCGAGGAAGAAGGCGCGCTGGTGAGCAGACTCGCTCTGCGGAAGGCCGATTCGTACGGCACGGGCCGCGAGCAGGTCCGCGTCGGTGTCGTGCCCCAGGGACAGGGCCTGGACGCTGAGGCCTCTGGCTGCCATGGCGTATCCGGTGCGGTCGCCGGCGTGCCGTGCCAGTTCGGCGGCGGTGAGGTAGTACCGCTGCGCCGCCGCCTGCAGGTTGGCGTCGAAGTGGGTGAAGGCGCACAGGTAGGCCAGGTGTCCGGCGGTGGTCAGCAGCTCGCGCCGGAAGGAGGGGCGGAGATCCTGCTCCAGCCATGCCGAGACGTTCGTCGCGAGGTAGGCGCGCAGGGCGTGACGGGCGCTGTCGCCGCCGAACCACGCCTCGTGGCGGGAGAAGAGGTCGAGCATGGCGCGTGCGACAGCGAGGTCCGGGGGGCCGGGGGGCGGCGGTGCGGCAGTGCGGTTCCGGGACGGGTGCCATTGTTCCCACAGGGGGAGCATCGAGTCGGCCGGGGAGTGGACGACGTCGTCACAGGCCTCGCCTGGGGAGGCACCGAGCCGCCGCAACCGGTCGGCCGGGGTGTCCGCCCGCTCGTGGGCCGCTGCGCCCTCGTGGAGCGACAGCCCAGTCTCTGCCACGTCGACGCGCCGTCCCAGCCGGCGGGAGAAGGCTTCGGCGGCCAGCTGCGGGGCGGGTGGCCTGGGCCGGGTGCCGGCGAGCCAGTGACTGACCGTACTGCGGTCGTAGTTCAGGCTGCGGTGCTGCTCGCGGGCCAGGGCGTTGATCTCGCGGGCCAGTCGGGCGCCGCTCCAGCCGGCTTCGCGCAGCAGGGATCTCAGTGGCTGGTTGGGGGTGCGCCAGGTGCGCATCGTGGGCCCTCCTCGCTGCCGGCCCCTCCGCGTCCCTGCCGCCGTTTTCAACGTCGGCTCGGATTCAACAATCGTGAGGGGCGTACCGCGTCATGACGCCCGCATTATGGATACATGGGTGCACATCATGTAATTCAACTGGAGAAGGCATGGATCGGTCAATCCATTTGTTCCCAGGGCAAGGGGATTTCTCGGTCACGGCCCTCGCGGCATGTCTGGCCCGTGACGATGTTTTACGGCGCGCCGCCGCCGAGGTGTTCGCGGCAGTCGACGAGGGAGCCGCGGGCCGGGAGGTTCCCGTCCTGTCGTCCTGGCTGCTGGGGGACGCCCCGCCGAGCGGCCGGGAACTGGCCCGTGCGGCCACGGGAACTCCGCAACTCGCCCTGTACGGTGCCTCGCTCAGCGCGCACACGGCTCTCACCATCCGCTTCGGAGCGCCCTCGGCCGTCCTCGGCGTCAGCTTCGGGGAAATCGCCGCGCTCACCGCGGCAGGTGTGTGGTCCGTGGCCGATGGTGCGGCTGTCGCCTGCGACTTGGCGCACATCCTCGCCACGTGCCCCGGCGGCCTCACGCTGCTCGCCTGTGACGAGTCCACGGCGGTCGCGCTGATCGCGGCCGAGGACACGGCGGGTACGGCAGTGGCCTGTGTGAACGACGACACCGAAACCGTCGTCAGCGGCCCGCTCTCCGAACTGCTCCGGGTGGAGGAACGTGCCCGGCGGACCGGAACGGCCGCAACACGCCTGCGACTTCCCTTCAGCTCGCACCATCCGGCACTCGGAGCACAGGCCGAGCAGTTCGCACGAGTCGTACGGGAACGCCTGGGAGCGCCGCCCCGCCGCCCCGTCTATTCCGCGGTGGCAGGGCGGGCGTACGAGCCCCGGGACGACCTTGGCGCCCGGCTGGCGGACTGTCTCGTCCGCCCGGCCCGGCTGCCCGCGGTACTGCACCGCCTCACCGACGACGGCTTCACCACCTTCCGCGAAGCAGGCACCGGTAGCGCGCTCAGCCGCAGCGCGCGCCGGATCCTGCCCGCCGACCGGGCCACGGTGCCGGCCCCACCGGCCGGCTGAACACCACCGTCCGTCACATGACCACGCACCCGCCACTCCCACTGCGGAGAGTGCTCATGACCTCTCATACCCGCCCGGCCCCCGCGGCCGGCCCACTGGACCGGCTGCTCCACGGCGACTGCCCGCCGGACTTCCTCGACGCCCTGCACCGGGCCCTCGCACGGCACGGCTTCCAGGTCGCCACCGACCCCGGCGAACGCGAGGAATACCTCGACGGGCGGCTGCGCACCCTGCACCGCGCGCTGCCGCCCGCTCACCTGCTCCTGCGGGACACCGACCGGCTGGCGGCGGTGGTGGCATGGACGGCGGTCGCCGACCCCCGGCTGTGCATGAGTGTCATCACTCACACCGTCCTGTGCCTGGGGTCGGTGGTCCGCCTGGGCGCGGACGACCCGTCCGTGCGGAGCGCGGTCGAGGCGCTCACGAGCGCCGACGCGAGGGGAAGCTACCTGGTCACCGAAGCCGGCCGGGCCAACAGTCACCTCGCCACCCGCACCGAGGCCGTCTTCGACCCCCGCGACCGCTGCTTCGTCCTCAGCACCCCGGACTCCGCCGCCGCGAAGTTCGGCGCGGTCCCGGCGGGCCGCGGCCGGCGCCTGGCGGTCGTCCTCGCCCGGACGATCGCCGGCGAGCGCGATCACGGCGTGTTCCCGTTCCTGGCCGACCTCGCCGGTACGGAAGGCACCCTGCCCGGCGTCGACTTCTCCCCGCCCCTGGAGCTGAGCTCCCTGCCGCTCACCTTCCGGCTGGTGAGCTTCCACGGCGTGCGCGTGCCGTACGCGGCGTGGCTGCGGGACGGCGCGACCGTCGACGCCGGGGGAACCCTCCACGACCCGCTGGGTTCCCCCGAGGCGCGGCTGCGCCGTTCCCTGTGCGTCGGACAAGAACTGTGGGGCGCCCTGCCGTCCGCGGCCGCCGCCACCGCGCGACAGGCCACCGTTCTGGCTTTGCGCCACGCACGCGCACGCCTTACCCAGGGACACCTCGCGCCGGGAGCGCCGCTGTTCGCCTACCGCAGCCAGCAGCGCGCCCTCCTGGGAGCACTGGCCGACGCCTTCGCGCTGACCTGTGCCGCCGCTCGTGCCCGCGAACTCCTCGGCACCGCTTCGGAGGCCGGCGAGGGAAACGGTTCCCGGTCGCCGGGCACGGCCTTCGCCCCCTGGCCGGCGGTCAGCCTGCCGCTGTCCGCCTACAAGGCGTACACCGTGCGCGCGGCGGAGCATGTCGTCACCGAGTGCCGGCGCCGCAGCGGCTGGCCCGGTCTGCTCGACGTGAACCGGCTGCCGGGCTACCAGGGGTTCCACCAGGCATTCGAGCCGGCGGGCGGCGACAGCCGGCTCATCCTCTACGACATCGGCCGGAGCCTGGCCGACGCCGACCCCTCCGCACCCCGCCCGGCGCGAACCACGGATCCCGCGGATCCGAGCTGGTGGCCCTCCGTCCTCGGCGACCACGAGGACACGCTCGCCCGGCAGCTGCGCCGAGCCCGCGACCACCGCGCGCGGCGGCAGCACGACGACTTCGCCGTGTGGAACCCACTGCTCGACGCCGCCGGCGAACTGGGCGAGACGTACGCGGCCCGGCTGGCCGCCGAGGACGTCCACCGGGCCCTGGAGCACCTCGCCCCGGGCACCGACCCGCCCCTGCGAGAGGCGCTGGAAGCACTGGGCGTGCTGAGCGGCGTACGCGCGGCCCTGCGCCGGGCCGGCTCCCTGCTGACCGCACGGACCCTGCGGCCCCGGGACCTGGCCCCCCTGCCCGGACTCGTCGACAGCCTGTGCGACCGCGTGCTGCCACAACTGCCCGCACTGGAAGCCCGCTTCGGCTTCCCCGACGACATCGCGGGAGCCCCTTAGAGCACACCCGTCACCAGTGCACATCCCAACCCGTCCGCTCCTCTGGAAGGGAAGACCACGCCATGAGCCACCCCCCACCGTCCGGCGGGCACCCCATCGGCATCGTCGGCCTCGGCAGCTACCTGCCCATGAGGGTCCGCACCAACGAAGAGATCGGCGCCGCTCTCGGTGTGACGCCCGAATGGATCCTCGAGCGCACCGGCGTCCGCAAACGGCATATGGCCGCACCTGACGAGGCGGCTTCCGACCTCGCGGCGCCCGCTGTGAAATCCGCCGTCGCGGCCGCGGGCCTCGACATGAGGGACCTGAGCCTGCTGGTCTGCGCGACCTCCACACCGGACGAACTCGGCCCGTCCACCGCCTGCCGGATCCAGGCGCGGCTGCACGCCGGGCGCGCCGTCGCCCTGGACGTCTCCGCCGCCTGCTCCGGCTGGCTGTTCGCCGCCAAGGTCGCCCACGACTGGCTCCGTCAGGAGCGCCGGCCCGGCTACGCGGCCGTAGTGGGAGTCGAGGCCTACACGAAGTTCCTCGACCCCCGGGACCGGGGCACCTCCGTCCTCTTCGCCGACGGCGCCGCGGCCGCGGTGCTGGGCCCCGTCACTCCGCCCGGCGGCTTCACCGACTTCCGCCTCGGGTCCGACGGCTCCCTGGCCGACTGCGTCCTGATCCCCGGAGGCGGCAGCCGGATGCCCGCCGGCACCCGGACCCTCGAACAGGGCGGCCACTACATCCACATGGACGGCCGTGTCGTCAGCCGCTTCATCCAAGCCATGTTCCCCCGGCTCGTGCGAGAGGCCCTGACCCGCAACCGCCTCACCCTCGACGACATCGACTGCGTCATCACCCACCAGCCCAACCCGGTGCTGCTGCGCGGTCTGGGCCGGCAACTCGGGCTGGGCGAGGACCGGCTCGTCATCGTCGGCGACGAGGTGGGCAACATCGGCGCCGCCTGCATGCCCTACGCCCTGGCCGCCGCAGCCGCCCGCCGCGCCGTCGAGCCGGGCGACCGGGCCCTCGTCGTGGTCTTCGGAGCCGGCATGACCTGGGGCAGCGCCTTGCTGCACTGGACCGGTGCCTCCTCCATCCGCATCGCCCCCAGCGCTTCCCGGCTCATGGAGAGGACACCGGTATGAACACCCCCGCCCACCCCGACGCGACGGTGTCCTCCTTCCCCGGGCAGCTGGCCGCCTTCCGCCTCGACGGCGCGCGAGCCCTGGTGACGGGCGCTTCCCGGGGCATCGGCCGGGCCTGTGCCGAGGCTCTCGCGGACGCGGGCTGCGACCTGGCCGTCTCCGCCCGCACCACCGGCGCCCTCCACGACACCGCCGCTGCCGTGGAGCAGCGAGGCCGCAGGGCCGTCGTCATCCCGGCGGACCTGAGCACCCCGTACGCCGCCCGCGACCTGGCCGACGCGGCCGCCGAAGCCCTGGGCGGCCTGGACGTCGTGGTGCACAGCGCAGGCTCCCTGCCCACTGCCGACGGGACCACGCCCGTCCTGGTTCCCTTCCAGCACTCGGAGCAGAAGGACTGGGACCACGTCATCTCCCTGAACCTCAACGCCGGCGCCGAGCTGTGCCGTGCCACCCACCGGTACCTCGCCGCCTCGCCCCGCGCCTCCCTGATCCTCATGTCGTCCGTGGCGGGCCTCATGGCCACGCCGAGGATGGAGGCGTACGCCGCCTCCAAAGCCGGCCAGATCTCGCTGGCCCGCAGTCTCGCCGTGGCCTGGGCCCGCGAGGGAATCCGCGTCAACGCGGTCAGCCCGGGCTGGATCAGGACCACCATGACCCGGTTCGCCACCGGGACCGAACCCGTTTCCGACTGGCTGACGAGCCACGTGCCGCTGGGCCGCTGGGGCGAACCCGAGGAAGTGGCGCGCGCGGTCCTCTTCCTCGCCTCCCCGGCCGCCTCGCTGCTCACCGGCCACGTCCTCGTCCTGGACGGCGGCGTGAGCGTGCCGGACGGCGGCCTGGCAGGCCTCCCCAAGCCGGCCTCCCCCTTCGTGGATCAGTGACCGGGCCATGCGCTGGAACGATTCCACCGCCACGGTCGTCGGCATCGGCTCCTGCCTCCCCGACCGCGTGCTCGACAACGACGACGTCATCGCGCGCGGCAGCCTGGACACCAGCGGCACATGGATCCGGAGCCGCACGGGCATCGGCCGGAGGCGATACGTTCCGCCGGGCGTCAGCACCGGGGACCTGGCCGTGGCTGCGGGGGCCGCCGCCATGAGATCGGCCGGCACCGCACCGGACCTCGTGCTGCTGGCCACGACGACGCCGGACCACCACTGCCCGGCCACCGCACCTGCGGTCGCCCACCGGCTCGGTCTGGACGGGGTGCCCGCCTTCGACCTGAGCGCGGTGTGCTCGGGATTCGTCTACGGGCTCGTCACCGCCACCGCGCTGGTCCGTGCCGGAGCCTGCAACACGCCCCTGGTCATCGGGGCCGAGACGTACTCCGCCATCATCGATCCCCACGACCGGGAGACGGCTCCCCTCTTCGGTGACGGAGCCGGCGCCGTGGTCCTGAGGGCCGGTCCTCCCGGAGCCCCGGGTGCGGTCAGAGCCGCCGACCTGGGGAGCGACGGCAGCGGGGACCAGCTGATCGTGATCCCGGACGGAGGATCCCGCCACCCCCCGCTCTCGTGCACCGGACCGGCCGATCCGTACTTCCGCATGCGGGGCCGGGCCGTCTACGCACACGCCGTCCGCCGCATGACGGACAGCGCCCGGCGCGTGCTACAGGAAGCGGGCTGGCCCGCTTCGTCGGTCCGTGCCTTCATCGGTCACCAGGCCAACCAGCGCATCCTCGACTCGGTGGCCGACCGTCTCGGCATCGACGCCCGCCACCGTTACGGAAACATCGGCGAACTGGGCAACACGGCAGCGGCCTCCATCCCCCTCGTGCTGGCCGACGACCGGGTCCACGCTTCGCTGGAACCGGGCCGCCGAACCCTTCTCACCGCCTTCGGAGGCGGACTGACCTGGGCGTCCGCCGCCCTCACCTGGCCGGCCGCGGCTCCCTGTCACCGGCCCGCATCGCCTGGAACCGGCTCTTCCCCCGCCCACCTCCTCCACGATAGGAGCCCTTCATGAACACCATCCTTGAGCACATCACCACCGTCCTCACCGAGAAGTTCGAGGTCCCTGCCGATCGGATCACTCCCCGGACCATGCTCAAAGACCTCGACCTGGACTCCCTGGCACTCGTCGAGCTGCAAGTCACCCTGCAAGAGGACTGGAACATCCCCCTCGACGAGAGCACCGTCACCCCGGAGCTCACGCTCGGGGAACTCGCCGGCGTCGTCACTGCCCTGGCCGGTCCCGAACAGGAGTCCGGCCATGCCTGAGACGGCGGCCGTCACCGGCCTCGGCCTGGTCACCCCCGCCGGCATCGGCCTGGAGGCGACATGGCGCGCCGTGTGCCGGGGCGGTTCCACGGCCCGCCACCACCCCGAGCTCGAAGCGGCCCCCGTGTCGATAGCCTGCACGGTGCCCGGCTTCGACCCCCGCGTCCACGTCCCCGCTCCCCGCCCGTGGCGACTGGACCGCAGCACCCAGTTCCTCCTCACCGCCGCTCACGAGGCGATGGCGCACGCCGGGCTCTCCACGGAAGAGTGGGATCCGTCCCGGGTGGCGATCGTGATCGGCTCCGCCGCCGGGGGAGTGGCCACGCTGGAGAGCTCCCACTGCAAGCTGCTGGAGAGCGGGCCGGCGCTCCTGTCACCGCTCACGCTCACCGGCTTCCTGCCGAACATGGCAGCAGCGGCCCATCTCGCGCTCGGCCTCGGCGTGACCGGACCCACCCTGCACGTCTCCACGGCCTGTGCCTCGGGTGCCACTGCCCTCGGCACCGCCTGTCTGCTCCTGGCGTGCGGGGCTTGCGACATTGCCCTGGCCGGCGGCACCGACGCCATGGCCACACCGCTGTGCGCGGCGGCCTTCGCCAGGATGGGCGCTCTCTCCCGCCGCACCGGCGAACCCGAGGCCGCTTCACGTCCGTTCGACAAGGACCGTGACGGCTTCGTCCTCGGTGAGGGCGCCGGCGTGCTGGTCCTGGAACGCGCCGGCCACGCCCGGGCCCGGTCCGCGCCCCCGCTGGCGCTCGTCCTCGGCCACGCCGCCACGAGCGACGCCCACGACCCCGTGGCCCCCGACCCCCGGGGCCACGGCCTCCGGTCGGCGGTGCTCCAGGCCCTGCGTCAGGCGGACGCGACGCCCGGGGACGTCGGCCACATCAACGCCCATGGCACCGGCACCCTGCTCAATGACCGGGTGGAGGCCGGTGTGGTCCGCGACCTGTTTCCCGTGTCCGCACCGAGCGTCACCTCGGTCAAGGGCACGCTCGGGCACACGATGGGAGCCGCCGGGGCGATCGAGGCAGCACTCACCGTCCACACCCTGACCACCGGCCTGGTGCCTCCGACCGCCAACTTCCACGCACCGGACGGTGACACCGCCGGAATCGATCTCGTCACCGGCAGCCCCCGCCGGCAGCATCCGAAGCTGGCACTGAGCCACTCGCTCGGTTTCGGCGGGCACAACACGGTCGTTGTCCTCGGCGCGGCCTGAGAGGCAGGCAGGACGACGCCGGTGTCCGCACGCCGTGGAGCGCACGTTGCCTCGTCCCGCTTGCCTATGGGCCCGGCCGGCGGCTGTCCGTCACGACTCGGCGGTCAGCCGGGCGGACCTTGTGTGCAGGCGGGGAACGGCACGCGATCAGCTGCCGGCGTAGACGTCCTCGACGTAGCGGCCGGCGGCGATCAGGTCTTGCAGCCATGCCGTGGCCGAGACCTCGTCACCGCCCCCGTACTGCACGTGCAGTTGCTGGAAGGACTCCCGCACACCCGGCGCCATCCGCCTGCCGTCACCGCAGACGTAGATCCGGGCGCCGGCTTCGAGCGCTCGCCACACTTCCTTTCCCTCGGCGGCGATGCGGTGCTGGACGAACTGCAGGCCGTTCTCCGGCGCCTTGGAGAACACGGGACGCATGGAGACGGCTCCGGCCCGGTCGGCCTCCGTCAGTTCCGGGCTGTGGAGGTAGTCCACGTCGGGGTGGTCGCAGCCGAAGTAGCAGAGTGCAGGGGCGAGTTCTGTCCCTGCCGTGATCAGGGAGCGGCGGTCGGCGATGACACCGCGGAAGGGGGACAGACCGGTACCGGCGGCGATCATGATGATGGGGATCCGGGCGTCGTGGTCGACCCGGAAGGCGTCGCGGCACGGCTGTACGCGTGCGTGGACGGTGTCGCCGGGGCGTATGCGGTGCAGGTACGAGGAGCCGGCGCCCTGGAAGGTTCCGCGGCCGGACCGGGCCGGGGCTTCGAGGAGGGAGACCATGAGGTCGACGTGGTCCGGGGACACCGCGGGAGACGAGGAGATCGAGTAGTGGCGGGGGCGGATCGGCGGGAGCAGGTCCAGCAGGACCGGCCAGGGAAGGCGGCCCCGGAGGGCGGGGTGGTCCTCGACGAGGTCGAGCAGGGTGCGGGCGGCGAGCGCCTCGGGGGCGGCGGCCAGTCGCTCCAGCGCGGTCTGCTCGGGCGGGCAGGGGTTGTGCGCGGCGAGCAGCGCGATCTGCGCGGCGGTCGGGGTGCCCTGGAGCTCGACGTGGTGGGTGAGGAGCTCGCGTGCGGAGACGGGGCGGTCGATGGGCAAGGTGGTGCGGCCGGGCTTGTGAGCGCGGATGTTGAGTACCGTGTCCGGGTCGATGCCGAGCGCCTCGGCCGCGCGTTCGACCAGGCCGGGGGAGTTGACCGGCAGCACGGTCAGGTGGTCGGCGGTGCGGTAGGTGACTCCCTCGGGAAGTCTGATGCGCAGGAAGCGCTTGGACCGGCCCAGGGGGTGGGTGAGGTCCGCGAGGTCGCCGGCCTCGATGACGGTCATGGGCTGGAGGTCATGCCGGCCGGCGAGGGCGTCCAGGGGCGCGCCGGTGAGTTCGGCAACGTCATAGGTGTGGACATCATGGGTGTGGACATCGTGGGTGTGCATGGGTGTGTCGTGTGTTGCGGTGGCTCCGATGGTCGCCGGGTCGCCGTACTCCCGCAGCAGGGTGTGGCGCAGTGCTGCGGTGAAGCGCCGGACCGACCCGGCCAGGTCTCCGGAGGCGTCAGCCTCGGCGCGCTCCATGAGCCGGGTGGCGCCCGCGGCCGCGAGGCCGTTGTCGAGGAGGGTGGGAATGTGCTGGTAGGTGGCGGCCCAGTTGCGGTCGCCGATGCCGAGGACCGCGTACGGGACCCCCTCGGCAGCCTCCGGGCCGGCCTCCGCCAGCCAGGAGACGAACTCGCCCGCGTCGTCCGCGGGCTGCCCGTTGTAGGAGGCGGCGACGATGACGACGGGTGAGCCGGCCGGCAGTGCACCGCCGGCGGCGGCGTCGAGCGGGGCGACGGTGGTCTCGAAGCCCAGCTCGTCGGCCAGGTCGGCGACCTGCTCGGCGTATGCGCGGCAGGTGCCGAAGTTGGATCCGTGCAGCAGGGTCAGGGCGGTGCCGGCCACGGCCCGGGTGGGCAGGCCGGTCTCGGACTGCGAGGCCTGCTGCTCGTCCGGGCCGGCCGCGGTCAGACCGCTGAGCGCACGCCGGTTGCGGGCGCGGTCGCCGGGGGTGCGCCGGGCGAGGGTCATCGTGAAGCCCTCGGGCTTGAGGGTGAGGGTCTCCTTGACCTTCAGGTCGTAGCGGGCGTGGTCGACGAAGCGGTAGCGGTGCACCAGCATGGCGAGGAGCATGGTCGCCTCGTGGAGAGCGAACTGCCTCCCGATGCAGGCGCGCTCGCCGGTGCCGAAGGGCTTGTAGGCGTTCGGGGAGCGGGCGGCCTCCGTCTCGGGGGCGAAACGGTCGGGGTCGAATTCCTCGGGGTTGTCGCCCCAGGCCGGGTCCCGGTGGAGCATCGGGGTGAGGACGACCAGCCGGTCACCGGCCTTGACCGGGTAGCGGCCGCCGATGACGGTGTCGGTGAGCGCCTGGCGCTCGAACGCGGCGGCAGTCGGCCACAGCCGCAGTGCCTCGTTGAGGACCTGGCGTACGTAGCGCAGCTTGCCGATGTCCTCGTAGGCCGGCTCGGGGTCGGGCTCGTCGCCCCAGAGCGCGTCGGTCTCGGCCTGTGCGAGATGCAGGGCCGCCGGGTGCTTGAGCAGGTGGTAGAGGGCGAAGGACAGGGTGCCGGAGGTGGTCTCGTGTCCGGCGATCAGGAAGGTGATCACCTGGTTGCGGATGTTGGCGTCGTCGAGCAGTTCGCCGGATCCGGGGTGCGGGGCGCCCAGCATCAGCCCGAGCAGATCGTCGGTGGAGGTGTCCCCTGCGGCCTTGCGCCGCTCGATCACCTCGTCGACGACACGGGCCAGGAAGGCGGCGTCGGTGGCGAACGCTTCGTCCTCGGCGGTGTGGTCCTCGCCGGGTACGCGGCCCAGTACGGCCTGGCTGTGGGCGAGAGCGCGGACGAGGGCCTGCACGAAGGGGTGCGGATCCTCACGGCGGAAGGACTCGAAGTCGTAGCCGAAGCCGGCCAGGCCGATGGTGTCCAGCGTCATCCTGGTCATGTCTTCGGGGACGTCCACCGGCGCGGACTCCTTCGCACCCTCTCCTTCTCCTTCTCCCTCGGCGAATCGTGCGTCCCAGGAGGCGATGAGGCGCTTGGCCACCCGCAGCATGTGGGGGTGGTAGGTGCGCATCGCGTTCATGGCGAAGGCGGGAAGCAGGATGTCGTGCGCCTTGGCCCAGTTGGGCTCGTCGTTGTACGCGGTGAACAGGCCGTCGGCAGTGATGCCGCGGACGATCTCCAGCGCCGGGCCGACGCCCTTGACGAAGCGCGTCTCGTCGGAGAGCTCGTCGACGAGCTCCAGTGAGCTGACCCAGACGACGTCATGGCCGTGGTACCGCCGGACGTAGAGGGAGCCGTGGCGGCGCGCGAGCCCGACGGCCTGCTGGATCGGGGTGCTGGGCAGGCCGGTTGCCGAGACGTCGACGACGGGCACGGTCCGGTCCGGCGGTTCCGGGAACGCGCGGACGCCGGCGGTGTGCGATTCACTCATGACCTGTACCTCCATGACCTGTACCTCTTCCGGCATGACTTGTCCCTCTTCGGTGGAGTCCTGGGTGGTCAGCGCCCGGCGGGCGGGCGCTGACTCCACCGTCACGCGGCCGGCGCGGCGATCCCGCACGAAAACTACGTATTCTTGTAGTGGGGTTTTCCGTGCCAGGACTTGAGCACAGAGGACAGGAGCGGTACGTGACATGTGCAGAGGACGAAGCAGCCTCGGCGGCGGTCTGGCGCGGCCGGTTCGTCAGCCTGCTCGACCGTGTCCCGGTGCCCCTGGCGATCAGTGATGCGTACGGCAACATCACCGGAGTCAACCCCGCCTTCGCCGCCGTCTGGAGCCTGCAGCCGGGCACAGTGGAGGGCCGGATGCTGCTGGACCTGTTCACGCCCACCAACGAGAAACAACTGCACAGGCTCGACGAGGCGCTGCGCGCCGGCCGCCGGTCCCGCTACCCGGTCGAGGTGTGCTGGGCGGTGCGGGGAGCGATCCACCACGGGCAGGTCACCGTCGAGCCGGTGTCGGACCCTCTGGACGGTCACCCGCACCTGCTGGTGACGCTCCGCCCGGAGGGGGAACGGACCGGGCCTTCCCGTCACGCCACGGCGCGACCGGACGGCCCGGAAGGCGCTGAACAGGAGTTCGCGCACCTGGTGCTGAGCGCGCAGGAGGCCCGGATCCTCCCCCTGGTCGCCGCCGGTGCCACCACCTCGGTCATGGCCCGTACGGTGGGCATCAGCGTGGACGGGATCAACTACCACCTGACGCGGCTGTGCCGCCGGCTGGAGGTGCCCAACCGGCCGGCGCTGGTCGCCCGGGCGTATGTGCTGGGGCTGCTGGACCCGGCGGCGTGGCCGCCACGAGTCATGCCACCGGCCGCACCGCGGGGCGGTCCCGCAACCGGGCGGCGGTGAGGGCGAGGAGCGGGCGACGGCGCCCAGGGCGATCGCCGAGCCCTGCAACTGCCGAGCAGATCCGCCGAGCAGCCCCACCGGGCAGCTTCACCAGGCAGATACGTCAGGACGTAGGCTCGTGATCATGGGAGTGGACATCACGGCGGTCATAGTGGACTGGACCGAACTGGAGAACATCCCCGTTCTCGAACGCGAGTGCGCGCTCATCGAGGCCGCGGAGCCGGACGACTACGACGGATCACTCGATGAGGGCTGGGCCTGGCTGCCTCCCGCTCCCGAACCGTTCCCGGCCTGGTGCGCACGGTACGAGTTCGCCCGCACGCTGGGATCGTTTAAGCCGCACTTTTGGGCGGGCGAACGGTGGGAGGCCGTTCGCGAGCACGTCCCGGCTGACCTGCGCACGGCGCTGGACACCTTCCTTGCCGGACTGACCTGGGTCCTGCCGGGCACGGAAAGCGATCCGCAGGACGAGGACGACGCCGCATTCTGGTACGACGCCATGTGGGCCTACTGCCCGCCTCCCGGCGTACCGGCCCTGGCACAGGCATGGACGACAGCCGGCCCTCGTCTCCCAACGCTGCGTGAACCGTTCGACACCCGTGCAGCCGCCCCTGGGGAGTGGGTCGGTACGTTCGAGGAATTCACCACGCTTCTCCACGGATGGGCCGAGGTCGTCGCGGAAGCCCACCACCGCGGGTGGGGGATCATCGGGCTGCCGATCTGAAGGGCCGCCGGCCACACTCCGAGTCCTTCCTGCATCCGGCCTGCCCCGCACCGCGACAACACAGCCGTCAGGAGTTCACGGGCTTGAGTTCGCCGGTGCCGAAGGGCAGCCAGGACAGGAGGTGCCGGCTCGGTGCGGTGCCCGACCGGCCGATCCTCACCCGGGCGCCCCGGGGGACGACGGCCGTCAGCCGGGAGCCCGGGAACCTCGGATCCTCGGGGTCCGGCGGTGCGTGCCGTGCCTGGACGCTGGTGAGCCGGTCCGTGCCGGCGGCCGAGATCGTGACCGTGAGCGTGGGGGCGTCGTCGCCCGGCGCGTCCTCCTCGGTGACGAGCTGCCCGGTGAGGAGACCGTCCGTCTCCGCCGTGTACGTGAGCTCGTCCGCCTCCCCCAGGTCGAACTCCGCGGGCAGGTGGGTGAGCGTGGTCTTCCCGTGGACGGTGAGGTCGCCGATGGTCAGGTCGGGCCGGGCGACCGTGACGGCGGTCGTCAGTGCGTACTCGGCGACGTTGCCGTCCACGTCCACCTCCACCGTGAGCACGAACACGCTGTCGCGGTGCAGGTTCGGCGTGGGCCAGTTGCGGATGCTGGTGACGTCCACGGGCTCTCCGTCGTGCAGCATCGTGTACGTGGCGCCGGGCCGGCTGGTGCCCCGCCAGGTCAGCTCGGTCGATGAACCGCTCTGGACGAGGATGTACGCGGGGCGGAAGTCGCTCACGGTGAACCCCGCCGGGACCTTCGCCAACGGCCACTCCTCCTGCTGGGGCTCACTCCCGCCCTGGAGTGTTTCGGTGATGGTCAGTTTGCTGGTGCCCACCGCCGGGTTGACCTCGATGCCGGTGATCGACACCTCCACCTGGTCCTTGGGGGGAAAGGGCCGGTTCGGGCGCCTCGGCCGGAGGACGAACGCCGGGGTCTCGGAGTCGCGCTCGAACACCCATTGCTTGCTGTCGTCCAGGCCCGGTACGCCGCTGTCCGGTTTCGCCGTCAGGTCGCCGGATCCACTTCCCACCGGGTAGGAGAAGCGGACCTCCTCGACGGGGACCGGGGTCTGCTGGTGATTGGTGACGGTGATTCGCAGTGTGGCCGTCGCCGGTGTCGTTCCCTGGGAGACCTGGATCGGTGCCGGGTCGGTCTCCACGGTGTAGGTCAGCACGCAGGTGCTGTCTTCGGGGCGTCGTACTCCCATGGCGCGGTTCGCCTCCGTCTCTCCGCTCTCCGCTGTTCCGTCAGCCCCAGGCGGGGCCGATGGCGAGATAGGCGTAGCGCTCCAGCGCCGATCCCAGGGCGAACTCCCCGACCTGCACACCGTCGGACACCCGCAGCTTCTGCACGGAGTCGACGCCCTGACTGGTCACGTAGAGGTACTCCCCGTCCGGTGAGAGCGCGATCGCGTTCGAGCGGTCGCGTACGCGGATGGGCGTCACCTCACGGATGGCGGCGACGTCGATCACCTTCACCTCCGCACCGCGGTTGGCGACGTACACGTACCGGGAGTCCGGTGACGCCACGAGCTGTTCCGGGGACTGCCCGACCGGGACGAGGGGAGGTTCGCCGCCGCCCGAGGTACTGGCGACGGCCACCATGTTCACGGGAACGATGCCGAAGGCCAGGGTGGTGCCGTCGGGGGTGAGCGCCATGCAGGACGCCGTGTTGTCGCCGCCGAACCCTCCGGTGACCGCGTGCTGCGCGGTGTCCACGACCGCCACGGCGGGGTTGGCGTCGCGGGCGACGTAGACGCGATCGCCCTCCGGCGAGGCCACGACGTCTTCGGGCCGGGGGCCGATGTCAAGGCGACGTGCGTTCCCGGTGGCGAGGTCGATCGCATACACCGCCTCGTCCGAGGTGTCGGTGACGTAGGCGGCGGAGCCGTCCGGCAGGGCCGCCACCCTGTACGGCGACCTGCCCGCTTCCACGGTCTTGAGGGTGCCCGCCGTGATGTCGAGGAGGACGAGGCTCCCTGTGCCTCCGCTGGCCCCCAGGGTGGTCGCCAGGACCCGGAATCCGTCGGGGGAGATCACGACACCGCCGGGTTTGCGGCCGGTCTGACCCTGCCTGATCGTCTGCCCGCTGTCGGCGTCGAAGATCCACAGCCGGCCGCTGAACTCGTCGAGCAGCGTCAGGAACGTGCGGTACGGCCACCGGTCCCGCAGCACTTTGGCGCCGGAGGTGACCCGGTGCCGGGCGGGATCGGTGTCGCATTCGACGTAGCGCTTGCCGTCCCGGGTGACGAGGTATCCGTTGCTGGTGGCCGGGTGGTTGAAGGCCGCCGCGATGCCGTCGGCGATGCCGGGGTCGGGGTGGTCGGGGTTGTGCCAGAAGTCGGCGATGGTGCCCTGCTCCAGGACCTCGTCGCCTTCGATGTCGTAGTTGACGCACCGGCTGCCGCGGAAGAAGTAGACCGTGCCGTCGGGTGCCGGCAGGCCGGCGTCGATGCCCTCCGCGAAGTCCGGTGCGTCCTTGCGCAGCCCGGGGAACCGGTCGCCGATCGACGCCGGGGAGGCGTTCGGCGGCACCGTCGCGTTCTGCACGAAGTCGTACAGCACACAGGTCGCGCCCTTGAACAGGTACACGCGCGCGGTGTCCGTCGAGCAGGCGGCGTCGAAGCCGTTCCGGTACGCGGCGGGCAGGCCGGGCCACAGGTCGCGCATGGCGCCGCCCTCGGCCGGCGGGGCCACCGCCGCCGCCTCGTGCCGGACGGCCCAGTCGCCGCGGACCATGAAGACGGAGGCCCGGGCCTGGCCCGAGTCCGGGGTGCTGAACGCCGCGTTGACGCCCGGGGGCGTGAGGTCGGTGTTGTCAGTGCTCTCGATCATGACGGGAACTCCAGGGGTCGGCCGGGAAGGAACGGAACGGATCACTGAGGGGGAGGGGTTAGGGAGCCCGCCCCGAACGGGAACCAGGTCAGGGCGGCGCTGAAGTTCGTGTCACCCTTCTGGACCACCCGCACGCGCGAGCCCTTGGGCACCGGGACGAACAGGCTCGCCTCCTGGTTGAGCGTGCCGCCCCGCGCGTCCCACGACTGCGTGGCGAACTGCTGCCGCCTCAGTCCCGGCGGAGTGACGAAGACTTTGAGCTCGGCAGGCACCTGGTCCTGCGTGGTCTTGATGTAGCCGGTGATCACACCGTCGGTGTCGGCCTCGTACTCCGCCGGGCTGCTCTCCGTGCCCCCGGCGATCTCCGCGGCCCGGCCGAACAGGCGGACGGAACCGTTGACGTCGAGGTCGCCGACCTCGAGGTCAGGCACGTCGACGGTGACAGCGGTGGTGAGGCCGTAGGTGACGGGGATGCCGTCCCGCACCGTGGAGCCCAGGATCATGAACGCGGTGGCGCTGGTGAGGCCGGGCGAGATCCATTCGCCGTTGCCGTCGTCGTCGATCCAGTCGTTGACCAGGCAGCGCTGGTCGCCGTAGAAGAGCTCGTAGTCGGGCCCCACCTCGCACTTCCAGGTCAGCTTCACCGTCCCGCCGTTGGGGACGTCGACCTGGTCCGGGCGGAAGTCCTCCAGCATTGCGGTCGGCGACGCCTTGGCCAGCCGCAGTCCGCCGGGCACGCGCCGGAGGCTCGCCGTGCCGCCGCCCGTGCCCCCGCTCTCGCTGATGCCGAGCGTGACCGCGCCGACCGCGTGGTTCACCGTGACGTCCGCGAGGGTGACCACGACCCGGGCGCCCGGCTTGAGCTCCGTGCCGTCCGCGGCCGGGCGTACGAGGAAGACCCCGTCGCCCCGGTGCTCGGCCGACCAGCCGGCGTCGTCCGTGGACGCCTTGATGGTGTCCGGTGCGGCCGTGAGCGCTTCGGGTCCGCTGCCGACCGGGAGCGTGAAGGCGATCGTGCCGCAGGGGACGGGATCCGGGCCGGAGTTGGTGAGAGCGATGCGTACGGTGGCGTGTGCGGGGGACTCCTCCGTGCCGACGCGCAGCGGGGCCGGGCTGGTGTGGACGCTGTAGGACAGTGTGGTGGCCGCTGAGGTCATGACGTGCTCCCGTGGGTCGGGGCCGGGTCTTGTCCGGGCGGGCGCTGCCGGCTCTCGTCGGTCTCGCCCAGCGCGCCGCTGAGCTGTAGGAAGCCGGTACGGGCGGCAGGTGTGACGTCTGACAGGGCGAGGGCCGCGTCGGGGGTGGTGAGGGGGCGGACGGTCCACGCTCCGGGGCCTTCGGCCGGTACGGCGGCCCGGCTCGCGGCCACCGGTTCGGCCCAGGCCCACGTACCGCGCCAACCGGAGGGGCCGGGCGTGACGACGTGCTCGGTGGGCGTGCTGCCCTGTTCGTCCGTCACCATGCGGGTCCCCGCCAGCAGCGGGCCCGTCCGGAACGACAGCTTCATGCGGGACAAGGGTTCGCGCACCCAGGTCGGCGGCAGGAGGAGCCGGCTCACGGGCAGGATGTCGGTCACGGCGTGGACGGCCGCCCAGGGGTCGGCGAGGAGCGTCACCCAGGCGGCGGTCTCCTCGTCCCGGGCACGGGTCTCCGGTGAGGGAGCGGCCGCCGGCCGCGCGGGCAGCGCGATTTCGCTGCCGTCGATGGGAACCACGTACTCCGCGTCCGCGGCCTGCGGCTCCGGCTCAGGGACGGCGTGCAGCCGCGCGTAGTCGGAGCCACGGAAGAAACCGACCAGACCGTCGCCCAGCATGTCCCCGGCTCCCAGCCGGACGTTCCACAGGTAGCCGGTGAACTCCGGCTCGTCCGGTGGTTCGATGACGTCCCACCAGGACGAGGGCGTCATCCCGGGACCGTTGAGTTCGAACCGCAGCCGCGAACGGAGCAGCGCCATCGGGCGGCCCACCAGGGCGGCGAGGCTGTCGTCGTCCCCGCCGGGCGCGGTCGCCGACATGGCCCGGTCGACGACGGAGAGCAGCTGGGTGAAGGCCGGTGCCCCGCCGCGCAGGAGCTCGGTGACGAAGCCGTGCAGGTGGGGCAGGTCCGCGACGAAGGCCCGCCCCGAGTCCGTCGCCGGATCGGGATCGGGGTAGGCGGAGCCGGGCAGCGGGTACCAGGTCGAGACCTGCCGGTGCGCGGTGTCGAGCACGATCCGGATCTCGCCCAGCCCGCCGCCGTCCGGGGCGTGGACCAGCAGGGACCCGGACAGGTGGTTGGCGATCAGCCAGCCGCACACCGGGCTCTCGCCCGCGGCCTCCCGCGGCCCGGCGTCGACGTCGATGCGGTGGTGGTCGTCGCGGGCCGAAACGTAGTCGAAGCGCAGCCGGGCGGGCTGGAGCAGGCGCGGCGGCAGCTCGATGCACCGGTACGCGTTGTCGGGGATCACGGGGATGCCGGGGGTGACGCTGTCGGCGCGATCCACCCTGAACTGTTCCACGTTGTCCGGGCTGATGACGGCCAGGGACTGGCCGAACCGGTCGATCACGTGGAGCTCTTCGAAGGCGATCTGCCCGGCCCTGACGGGGCGGAACTCGCGGGCCGTGGCGGCTTCGGATCCGGAGGCCGGACCGGGATCCGGCACCTCGCTCAGCGAGACACGGGTAGTGCTGGTGTCGACCAGTTGCGCGAGCTCGTCGTCGGAGGAGGGGGCGATGCCGGTCGCGGGAGAATGCTGTGCCAGCCAGTTGTTGACGCCGTGGATGCGCTGGGAAAGATCGTCCCAGTTCTCGGCCTTGCTGCGCAGCTCTTTGAGCTCGGCCACGGGCCCGCTGCGGTAGGTGCGGGCGTGCTGCGTCAGGCGGGAGCGCGTGTTGAAGGAGGGCAGCGGGTTGAGCAGGGCACGTCCGTTGACGAAGCCGTCGGGAGCGACGTTGCGGCCGTTCCAGCGGTAGCGGGTGCCGTCGAAGTGCCAGTTGTCCTCGTCCCCGCTGCGGTACGGGGTGGGGTGGCACTTCATCCGCCAGATGAGATGGAGCGGCGACCAGGGTTGTGCCCAGAGCCGCGTCCACCGGGCGACGGTCCCCTCGATGTGGGTGTCCTCGTGGGCGAGCGCCTCCTCCAGAGCCGTCTTGTCGGATGACGAGCCGGGTGTGACGGCGGCGCGGTCGAGGAGGAAGAACTCCCCGAGGAGCGCGGGCAGTACGCCGGACTCCGGCAGCTGGGGCAGCGGAGGAGCAGGTACGTCGTCGGGCGGCCGGACCGTCTCCCCGCCGATGCGGATGCCGGTCACGGTCTCGCCGGGGACCCGGCAGGGCAGGGCGTTTTCGTCGGTGAGCTGCCGGTCCAGTTTGGCGCCGCGCACGATGACCGACGGGTCGGGGGTGCTGTGGAACTCCGGGTCGGCGCACCGTTGCAGCTCCCGGCCCGGTGCGAGGCCGTGCTCCTCAGCGTAGATCCGGACCTCGTCGCCGAGCTTCTCGGCGGTGTCGCCCCACGGGATGCGGGAGCGCAGGCCGCCCGCGCCGAAGACGGTGCCGATCTGCTCCTGGACGCGCCGGGCCAGTGAGTCCGGCTGTTCCGGACTGAGCTGGGCGTCGCACGCCGCGTCCCAGCCGGCGGGCCGGCTGGGACGGCCGCGCAGCCACCACAGGCCGTACAGGCGGCGCTGGACGTGGGCGAGCTCGCGGGAGGCGGCGTCGTGCTCCTCCTGCACCTGGTTCAGCTCGGCCAGCCAGCGCCGCTCCTCGGCGATCTGCTCCGGTGTCCGCTGCGGCCACGCGCCGCCGTCCGGGGCGGGGCGGTCGACGATGCGCCAGGAGTAGCCGCCCGGTTCGGCGTCGAACCAGGTGCGGCGGGTGGCCTGGTCGAGGGCCGTTTCGCCGCCGTCGTCGAGGACGTCCAGCAGGTCGTAGGTGAACGCCTCCCACAGCAGGGCCGCCTCGGGGTCGTTCAGCGCGGGCGGGATCAGGGCGGTCTCGGCGTCGGTGACGATGTGCCCGACGGCGACGTCGACATCGCGCACGTCCGGCTTGCCCGGCTGCGGAGGGTCGCCCTTGAGGTTCCAGTGGAGGCCGAGGGCGGTGCCCGCGTAGAACGACCGGGCGGGAGCCGCCGCGGAGTCGGTCGTGGACCACCGCAGGGACTCCAGCAGTGCCCGGACGTCGCCGCCCGGTGGGGCGTGCAGCACGTCCCACGTGGGGTCGGAGTACCAGCCGACGACGGCGTAGCCGAGCAGGGCGGGGCCGGGGAGACCGGTCAGCGGGTCGTGGAGGGAGAAGACGTTCTCGCTGTACGGCTGGTACGTGGCGAAGGTCGGCAGGCCGGGCCCGACCGCCGTGAGGAACTTCCGGCGCCCTTCGGGTTCGGTCCAGGGGCCGTCGGCCAGGTCGTGGGCCCGGCCGATGTAGGTGGGCGTCGGCCGGTCCGCGAAGGGGTCGAGGAACGCGCTGGTGCCCTCGTCGTAGTCGAGGTAGTCGCTGTCGACGACCCAGCCGGCCACAGCCGGGGTCTCCTCGGGCCGGTCCGCCGGGCGGCTGTAGCGGACGACGAGCCAGCGGTTGGGAACGACCGGGAACTCCACCTTCCCGGCAGGGCCGTCCTGCCGCCCGCGCCGCAGCGCGTCGGGAAGCAGCCACTGCACGTGAACACCGAGATTGGGTTTGCCTGCCGCGCTCTGGAACGGATCGGGCTCCGGCAGCTGCCGCTCGTCGAGCTGCTCGAAGTCGGCGTACCAGCGGTGGTGGGGCTGGTTGTTGCGTACGCGCTCGTTCACCAGGAACGCGTCCACCTGGACAGGGACGATCAGGGGCGGCTGGGAGCTCATCGTGCGGGTCCTCACTGTCGGCCGGGCTGATCGAAGGCGGGAGCGGAGGCGGAGGAGGGTGAGAAGGTGATGCACTGCGGCGCGTTGACGAGCTCCACTGCGAACGCGGCGGGGGAGAGCGGGTCGTCCGGGCCGAGTTGCCCGGCGGCCCGCAGCGCCACGGCCATGGCGGGGACCAGGGGGTCGTCGCCCGCGGCGAGGTCGAGGATCTCGGGTCCGCCACCGTCGCCGCCGGCGGCACGCAGGAAGCGGGTGATGCCCTCTTCGCCCTCGGGCGGGAACGATTGCCTGAGCGACTCGCCGACCGGCTCGGTGAGCCTGCGCAACCCGATGCGCTCGCCCTCGTCGACGCCGAAGTGGATGCCCTCGTGCGGTTCGCGGAACCGCACCTCCTCGGGGACACCCTCGAAGAGGCACAGCAGCAGGTCCGGGCCGACGATCACTCGGTGGACGACGGTGAGCGGCTCCGGCTTGCCGTTGTTGCCGGTGATACGCGGCTCGACGACGACGTCGGGCCAGTTCCGTACGAGTGCGGACCGCATGAGCAACCCGGTGAGCGGTTGCGGATCGTCCAGCGCCTCGTGGGCGAGCCGGTTGAACGCAGCGTCGAGCGACGTGCCGATGCCCGTGCTCAGTACGCCGTCGCGCAGGGCGGTACACCACTGCGGGTCGACGTGGAAGAAGCGCAGACTCTCGGGGGGCAGGATGCGTGCGTCGGGAACCAGGTGGCTCAAGGGCGTCGCCGTCAGCAGCTTTACTTGGTCGACCGCGCTGATCAGCGGGGCGAGGTGGGCGGACAGCGCGGCCCGGAGCCCTTGCCGTGCCCGGCCGTCGCGCAACCGCTCCAGAAGGGCCTCGACGGCCGGGGGCCGGGGGACGCCTCCGGCCCGGATCCGTGGCGCCGTCGCGCCGCCGGTACGCGCTTCAGCGGCCGGGGTGGTGGCCGCGGCGTGCAGCCGGTGCCCCAGTCCGCCGGCCATCAGCTCGTGGAAGCGCTCGTGCGCCTGGCCCGGCGCCGTGGTCAGCGGTGTCCGTGTCCGCATCAGTGCACGTCCGGCGATACGGCGCGCCCGGGACCGGAACGCCGACAGCGCGGCCGCCAGGGTGTCGTCGGAGAGGGCGAGAGACCGGCCGAGGGTGAAGGCGGCGGCGTAACTGAGGTCGAAGACGCCGGTGTCCGTGAGGTAGACGAGTGCCTCGTCCGCCTGCCGGTAGCCCTCCGCGGGCCGGGGGACGGCCGGTGCCACGACCGGGGTGAACGGGCCCCGGTACCAGCCGAACGTGCGCTCCCCGGACGGCAGGACGTAGTCCACGGGCGCGTAGCCCAGATCGAGTCGGTCGGTGGCGGCGGTCCGCGCGCCCGCGGGCTGCGAGGGGCTCAGGCGCAGTCCGAGCCCTGCCGGGTCCTCGGCCATGTGCCGGATCAGCGCGTCGAAGTGGCCGGTGGGGTCGGGCCGTGCCTCGAAGGACCACGACCACAGGGACACCATGCGCACGACGGGCCGGGCGGGCTGCTGCCCGGCGAGGTGGTCGCCGAACCCCTCCAGCGAGACGAGGTGGGCGGCGTAGCGCCCGGCAGTGCGGGGGAAGCGGTTGGCGACCACGACGGAGTAGTCGCCGATTTCCAGGGTCTCGCCGGAGGCCGCGGCCGCCCCGGGCGGCTGCCACGGCCGGACCTTGCGTACGTGACACAGGAACGGCAGGTCGGCCCGGCGGGGTACGAGCTCTGCGAAGAGGGCGGCCGGGACGTCGAGGGTGGTGCACGTGCTGTCCCACAGCTCGGGCGGGACGTCGTCGAGGTCGATGCGGGGGAGGAGGACGTCGCCGTCCGTGGTGGAGAGGAACTCGCGGACGGTCCTCGTGTCGGTGCGGCCCTGGGCCTTGGGGTCGCCGGGCAACTCCTCTTCGGCGAACAGGAGCAGGGCGATCCAGGGCAGACCCGTCAGCTCCGGGCTGACGGCGCGCTCCCAGGGCAGGATGAGCCGGTTGAGCGTGAGGTGCGGCAGGACGCGGTCGAAGGCGCCGACCGCGGCGGGGGCGGGGTGGAGGGCGTGGACGAAGGACGCGTCGATGGTGAACTGCGGCGTCCGGATCTCGAATTCCTGCTGGACCGGCGGAAGTTTGTCGCTTCCGACCTTGTCGCCGGACACCTCGTGTTCGAGCGTGAGCCGGTAGAGGCCCCCGGGGGCGGGTGCGACGTGGTCGTCGTGGAAGTGGATGTCGAACCGGGGGGTCTCGGTCTCGTCCCCGGCGGACCCGGAAGCGTCGGGCTGCGTCATGGCGGATTCCCTCGCGCGGTTGGGGGCGTCAGAGCGTTGCGGGGCCGAGCGTCATGCTGAGCGTCATGGGTTCGGCGGTGAAGGTGTTGTCCGCAAGGGCGGCGAAGTCGTCCAGGCGGTCGTGCGAGGGCGGGGCGAGGCCCAGCGAGGTCAGCTCGGCGTAGAGCGCGTCGCGGGCGGGCACGGTCGTCGTGGCGACTCCGGCGGCGATCGTCCCGATGCTGGTGGGGTCGTCGCCCGGCTCCCAGGGCCGGGGTACGGGGCCGGTGGGCCGGTCCCCGGGGCTGATCGGCAGGGCGTCGCTGGGGGCCAGCCGCTCGAAGCCGAGGGAGACGTCGGTCATCCTGCCCGGTGTCGGCCCGTCCACGGGCTTGGGCACGGTGACGCCGAGCCCGGTGAGCTGGTCCTCGATGATCGGGTCCGGCGTGAAGTCCTCATCCGCAGGGTCGCCCGTGCCCCACAGCGCCTCCGGGACGTTGTCCTTGACCGCTTCGAGCAGCCAGCGGCGCTGCTCCGGGATGTCCGGGTCGAACGGGTCGAACGGGTCGCCGCCGAGGAGCACCGTGAGGCGGTGGACGGACGACTGCCCGGTGGCCTGCATGGGCCGGATGTCGAGGGCCTTGCCGCTCACCTGCCGTGACCCCGCCGTGGCGTGCGACGCCGGGAGGGCGGTGGACGTGGCGAAGGAGAAGCCGTCGGCGGAGACCACCCAGCGGTCGTCACCGGCGTTCGCACGGCGGGCACGCGTGCTCTCGTCCTCGGGCAGGATGCCGGTGAGCGGTGTGATGCGCAGCATCTGGTCGCGCGCGGGCAGTTGCTCCTGGAACTCGCTCCAGGGGATGGGATCGGGCTTGCGCTCGCCGCTCGCCCCGAACGCCACGTCGAAGTCGATGCACCACAGGTGCACGGTCGCAATGCCGCCGACGGGCGGGCCCCACACGTCGAGGTCGACGCCGACCTCGCCGCGTACGGTGAACAGCCACAGGTCGACCGCGAAGCCGATGCGGACGCCGATGCCGAGCCGGAAGTAGAAGGGATTCCACTGGACCAGGGCGTCCACCCTGGCGACCAGCCAGGCCTCGACGATGCCGGAGTGGAACGACACCTCGAGCCGGCCGCCGGCCATGAGCGCCGACGGGGTCAGCGCGCAATACGCCTCGCCGCGTACGGTGACGACGTCGGAGATGCCCCATGTGAAGCCGAGCCTCGGCACGACGGGGTAGTGATCGGGCAGCTCGGCCGCGAACGCGGGGTGGTAGCCGCCGAGGGTGAACACGAAGTCGCCCTTGTGCGGCCCGCCGAACCAGGTGCGGTAGGCCAGGCCGCCTGTCAGCCGGCACTCGGGGTCCAGGACGTACGACTCGGGCGTGAGCTCCGCGGCCAGCGCCAGCATGCTGTCGCGCGAGGTGTACAGCGCCTGCATCGCGAGCTGGACCTGGGCGTACGTCTTTCCGCCGGAGCCGCGCCGCCGGACGGGGAACGCGGCCGTGGCCAGGCCCAGGACGGCGACGGTGAAGTCGTCGCCGAACTCGACGATCGCCAGCGCCTGGCCGTCGACCAGCTGGAAGACGGTGAAGTCGATGCCGAGGGCGAACCACACCTGTCCGGCCGCCGGGCTCAGCCACGGGGGCCGGCCACCGGTGCCGTCGAGCAGGTCGTCCAGCACCTCCAGGGGCGGGCGCTCCACACCCCCGTGACCGAGTTCGGAGATGAACGGGAACTCCGGCGTCTGGGCCGGCGCCGGAAGCCGGACGGAGCTGTTGTAGCCGAAGCCGGCGGCGATCCCGCGCACCTGGAACGGGGGCGGACCGATCCCCTTGCGGCCCCCGAGGACCCCGTACAGGAACAGCGACGGGTAGCCGCCCTCGGCCCGGGCGTACGCGCCGAGCACCTTGACGGCGGCGAACCGCGCCTCGATCACGGCCATGCCCGCGAACAGCATGTCGTAGGGAGGCTCGGACTCCTTGACGAGGAAGGCGCCCCCGATCTTGACGGGCGGCCGGTCGTAGGACAGGCCCAGGCCGCTGAGGGTGGCCCGGAAGGTCCAGTCGCCGTGGTCCAGGCCGATGGCGAAACCGAGTTCGGACGCGCTCAGCTCGATCCCGCCGGCGTCGACCGTGGCGTCGATGGTGATCCGCGCCGTGCCGTTCGCGTAGGACAGGCCGATCTCGGACACCCGCAGCGGGCCGAATGTCGCGCCGACGGGGATGCTGGCCTGCGCGGGGATGTCGTCCGGATCCTCCTGCACGACGGCCGGCAGGCTGGGCGGGGGCGTCGGGACCGGCCCCGGCCCTGGTACCGGCTGCTTGCGGCGCAGCGGATAGACGAGGGCGTAGTTCTTGACGGTCGTGGCGACGCCGGCGGTGACGGCCAGCGAGGCACCTGCGGTGAGGTTGCGGCTGGGCAGGCCCAGGTTGACACCGGTGTTGGCCATCAGGTCGTTGAGGGCCTTGACCTTGCGGGCCTTGAGCGCGGCGGAGAGGTGGAAGGCCTGGAGCCCGGCGAAGACCAGGTCGTCCTCGACCGGGGCGTGGTCACCGATCGACGGCAGGTCGGCGAGGCCCGCCTCGTACTTCCCCTGTAGCAGGACGACGCGGATACGGGGCCCCGTGGCGCCCGTGCCGGCCCGGTGCGGCAGCGAGGCGAAGGCGAGCTGCACGTACTCGGTGGCGGCCGAGAAAACGAATGCCCTCTTGCGCTTGTCGTAGGCGAACGCGACCTGCTTGAGCACGGGGACCAGCTGGTCGGGCAGGTCGGCGGGGGCGGAGCCGATCGCGTGCGCGACGTCGTTCCAGGACAGGCCGTCATCGGACGACCAGTCACCGATCACCGTCGTGCCGTCCAAGGTGGCGGTGAACGTCATCTCCTTGGGCTTGTCGTCCGCGTCGGAGAACTTCAGCACGAGCGCGGCGGACAGCCCCTGCCCGCTCGCGGACAGCACCAGGTGCGGGGCGAAGGAGTCCTCTTCACCGGCGTCGTCCTCCGTCGCCGGGAGGGCGAAGTCCAGCGCCATCCCGGTGACCAGCATGGCGGCGTCCACGGTGAACGAGACGAGGACGGGGCAGGGGCCTTCGACCAGGGTGAAGGAGTACGTGCCCTGGACGGTCACTTCGCCGCGGTTGGGGATGGCGCCGCCCACGGTCAGGTCGGACGACGCCAGCCAGGTCTCCAGCAGCGGGCCGATGCCGGGGATGTCCCGGAGCCGGTCGACGGGCAGGAGGAAGTCCCCACCGGAGTCGGGGAACAGGTCGAGCAGCTCGTCGAGCGATAACGCCATGGGTTCTTCTCCCCGGACATGGGCGACGAGTGGGCGTGGAACCGGGCGGCATCATGGCATGTGCGGAACAGCTCCTCATGCATATGCCGACAACACCTGAACTGAAGTGATTGCATCCGGCCAATGGTTAAATCAGCGCATAAAGGGCGCTGACGCGGGAGGCGGTTCATGCCTCACCGCGAATACCTTCGGGGGCGCGAGGGGGTGAGGCCCCTGGGGAACGGGACGGCCGTCCGCGGACGTCGCGATATCGCCCCCGGCGGGGCTGGGGCGGCTGGGGCGGCTGCGGTTGCCGGGAGTGCAGAGGCGAAAGGGACATGGTGCAGATGACTTCAAGCACTGATCCACTTCCGTGGCCCCCGGAGCGGATCACGACCCGCCGGGACAAGCGGGCGCAACAAGATGACGAGTCGTCACTTTGGGCTTACGGATTCCGGGACGCAGACTCCGGACTTCCGGATTCCGGCGTTCCCATTCTGCTCAAGACGCTGCGCGAGAACACCCCGGACTTCGTCCTGCTGGACGGGCCCCTCGCCGAGTGCGACCGCGTGGGCGGCAGCCGGGCCGACTATTCCGCCAAGCACCGCCGGCAGGGCGTGCACACCCAGGTCGTCACCGACCCCGCCGGGGAAGTGCTGTGGATCTCGCCCGCGCTGCCGGGCCGTACTCACGACCTGACCGCGGCCCGCACCCACCGCATCATCCGGATCTGCGAGCGTCAGGGCGTACCAATCCTCGCCGACCGCGCCTACCAGGGCGCCGGCCCGTGGGTCACCACCGGACTCAAACGCCCACCGCGCGGTGAACTCAGCCTCACCCAGCGCACCGTCAACCGCACCCTCGCCCAGGCCGGAGCGCCCGTCGAACGCGGCATGGCACGGCTGAAGTCCTGGCAGATCTTCCGCAGATCACGCATCAGCCCCAACCGCATGACCGTCATTGCCAAGGCCGCACTCACCCTGGAGAGGCGACGCTGAAAAGACTCACTGGGCGCTTGCCGCCGGACGGACGACGATTTCGTTCACGTCGACTTCCGGAGGCTGGGAAAGGGCGTAGGCGATGGCCTCCGCAATGGCCGAGGCGGGCAGTGCTACGGCGCGGTAGCTTTGCATCGCTTCCCTGGCTTCCGGGTCGGAGATGCTGTCGGCGAGTTCGGATTCGGTCACGCCGGGAGAGACGAGCGTGACCCGGATGTCCCCGGCGGACTCCTGGCGCAGCCCCTCGGAGATCGCGCGGACGGCGAACTTGGTGGCGCAGTAGACGGCAGCGGTGGGCGAGACCTCGTACGCGCCGACGGAGGCGATGTTCACGAAGTGCCCGCCGCCCTGTGCGCGCATCGCGGGCAGGGCAGCGGCGATTCCGTGCAGGACTCCCCGCACATTCACATCGATCATGCGGTTCCATTCCTCGGTTTTGAGTGCTGCCAGTGGGGAAAGGGGCATCAGACCCGCGTTGTTCACGACGGCGTCGACCCGTCCGTACTCGGCAAGCGCCGCATCGACGAACGTGCGCGTGTCCGCCGCGTCGGTGACGTCCAGTTTGCGGAAGGCGGCGGTGCCGCCCTCCCGGGTGATCTCTTCGACCAGCCGCTCCAGTCGGCCGGTACGGCGAGCGCCGAGAAAGACCCGGTGCCCGCCGGCGGCCAGACGGCGTGCGGTCGCCTCACCGATACCGCTGCTCGCACCGGTGATGGCCACCACCTTGGTGGTCTGCGTCATGCTTTTCCTCCTTGCAGGGAACGGGGTGCTCGCGGCGGAGCACACGCGCACACGCCACGGACCTCGCCCGTGGCGCCGAGACCGGTGCCGTCGGGCAGAGGGCTCGGCCGTTCACTCGCCGCGCCCTTCCGCACCTCCGTCCAGCTCCTTCTCCGGAGTCTGGGCTTCGCCGGAAGAGCCGGCCAGGGCAGGTGGTTCCTGGGTACGACGCACCCAGGAACACAGCCGGGGAGCGGTCTAGTCTGACGAAGTGACCAGCAACTCTCTCGGCGACTTCCTTCGCGCACACCGTGCACGCCTGCGCCCCGGCGACGCAGGACTGCCCTCCTACGGCCGACGCCGGGTGGCAGGCCTGCGGCGGGAGGAGGTGGCCGTGCTGGCCGGCATGAACAGCGACTACTACGCCCGCCTGGAACAAGGCCGTGAGCAGAACCCCTCACCACAGATCCTCGACGCGATCAGCGACGCCCTGCGCATGGATCAGCAGGCACGTGACCATCTGTACCGACTGGCGGACACCCTGCCGGACGGTCACCGGACACAGCCGAGAGAGACGGTCAGCCCGATGCTGAACCAATTGCTGAGCGGGTACGCGAACACCCCCGCATTCGTCCTCAACCCGGCCCTGGACTTCCTGGCCGCGAACAGCCTGGCCGACGCGCTCTTCTCTCCGTTCGAGAGAGCGGACAACCTGGCCCGCATGACCTTCCTCGACCCGGCAGGCCGCAGCTTCTACGCACAGTGGCACCGTGCGGCCGAGGCGGTCGTCTCCAGCCTGCGCCAGGCCACCGGTCTCCAACCGCACTACCCACGTCTGCACGACCTGGTGAGCTCCCTCACCGAAACGAGCGAGGAATTCGCCACGCTCTGGCATTCGCACACCGTCTACGGAAAGGCCCACGGCGCCAAAGAGCTCATCCACCCCGAAGTCGGGACTCTCTCACTCACCTACCATTCCTTCGACGTACGCGGAGCGCATGGCCAGCAGGTCGTGATCTACCACGCGGAACCGGCAAGCCCCAGCGCCGAAGCACTGTCCCTGCTCGGCAGCCTCAACGCCACACGCCGACAGGAGAAGGCGTGCATCCCTCCCTGCCGATGTGCCGATCGAGCGCATCGCCCGAGCCCAGGAGAAGAGCGGAGGATCCGCGGCTGAACCGGCGCAGTGCCGCCCCGCCGCTCCGAGCCGCTTGCGGCTGCTCGACCTGCACCGGGTTGGCGCAGCGCGCCGAAGCCCGCCTGTCTCCTCGCCAGCGGTCTGTGGACGTAACCCTGGTGCCCGATGCCGAAGACGAGAGCATCACGAGGGAAGCCGAACCCCCGGTACAGGGCGATCGTCAACTCCACCACACCCGGATTCGGCCCCGGGCGCCACCTGCCGCACACGGCGCCGCACGGTCGCGCCGCGTTGACCATCCCCGTTTCGGTAACGCGTCCTCGAGGGTGTTGGGGCAGAACACGTAGCTGGTGCACTGGCTGCGGGCGTTGGAGTTCAAGGTGAGCTTCCGGGTGCCGCCTCGCCAGTAGCCCAGCACCGCGTCGTCGTCCTCGATGCCGTCGACCTCCCCGACTTTCTCGCCGTTCAGCCGCAACTCGTGCTCATCCAGTTCGAAGGGCGAGTCCTGGCGGCCCAGCGAGAGGATCAGGAACAGCGGGACCTCCGGGCGGGAGGTAAGCCGCAGCTTGAAGCGCAGTCGCGATCCTGGAGGCCGACGGAGCCGACCACGTCCTGCCGGATCGCACCGACTCGGACCGCCTTCTCACACTCCTCAGCTGATGACCGGCCACCACCCGCGTTGCGGCCCTCGACGGCCACCCGGAGCAGGGGACCGGTCACCTCAGCACCCGTCAGCCAGTGGGACCAAGGCTCACCCGGCTCGTCGTTCAGGGCATGTCCGATTCTTTCAAGATGTGCCTTGACCTGCCTGGTTGCATGGCGGGCATGAGCACAGACATCGAATTTGCCCTCCAGCCGGGTCAGCCGGGCTACGACGACGCGCGGCTGGGACTGAACCGGGCGGTCGAGTCGCGGCCGGCCTTCGTGGTCGAGGCGGCCGACGACCAGGATGTGGTGGCCGCGGTAGGGCTGGCCGCAGGGCAGAAGCGGCCCGTGGGTGTGCTGGCCACAGGACACGGGCCGGCCCTGTCCGCCGACGGGGCTGTGCTGGTCAACACACGTCGGATGGACGGCGTGAGGGTGGACGTGGCCCGCGCGACGGCGTGGATCGAGGCAGGGGCGCGCTGGCGGCAGGTGCTGGAGCGGACTACCCCGCACGGACTGGCCCCGTTGAACGGATCGAGTCCCAACGTGGGCGCGGTCGGCTACCTGGTGGGCGGCGGCGCGGGGCTGCTGGGCCGCCGCTTCGGTTTCGCTGCCGATCACGTGCGGCGGTTGCGCCTGGTCACCGCCGATGGCCGGTTGCGTGAGGTGACGGCGGAGTCCGACCCCGGCCTGTTCTGGGCGGTACGCGGCGGCAAGGACAACTTCGGCCTGGTCGTGGGCATGGAAGTCGACCTTTTCCCGGTCTCGCGGCTCTACGGAGGCGGGCTCTATTTTCCGGGCGAATCCACGGCTGAGGTGCTGCACGCCTACGCCGACTGGGTCCGGCAGGTGCCCGAGGAAATGGCTTCCTCAGTGCTGCTGGTCCGCAACCCCGACCTGCCCGATGTTCCGGAGCCGCTGCGCGGGCGATTCATCACCCATCTCCGAATCGCCTACAGCGGCGATATGGCGGACGGCGAGCGCCTGGTGCGGCCGCTTCGCGACCTCGGCCCGGCCCTCCTGGACACCGTGCGGGACATGCCTTACGCCGAGGTCGGCACGATTCACCACGAACCCACCTCTATGCCGTACGTCTCCTACGACCGCAACCTGCTGCTGAGCGAACTGACGGGCGACGCCGTCAACACCATCGTCACCCTGGCCGGACCGGACGCGAAGGCGCCATTCGTTACCGAACTGCGACATTTCGGCGGCGCCTACGCCCGCTCGCCCCAAGTCCCCAACTGCGTCGGCGGACGCAACGCAGCCTTCACCCTCTTTACGGGCACCGGCCCGGAAACAGAGAATCTCCGGCGACGCGATGACCTGCTGGCAGGGCTGCGCCCCTGGAGCACCGGGGGTACCAACCTGAACTTCGCGGGCGTTGAGGACACCAGCCTGGCCCGCGTCCGTGCTGCCTACGCCCCGGCTGACTTCGACCGGCTGAGGGCCATCAAGGCCCGCTACGACCCCGGCAACATGTTCCGGATCAACCACAACATTCCCCCGGCGGAGCCTTCGACGTGAGCCTGCCCAGCCCTGTGGTCGGCATCACCAGGATCGCGCAGCTGGAACACCAGGATCCGGTCGAGCTGTACGAGCGGACGCCGGACGCCTCCGGAATGCAGCTCGACCCCAGAGAGCCGGCCGTCTCCTGAGCCGTGGGATGCCCTCCGGAGCCGGCCGTCGCTGTTCAAAGCCCGCATGCCGTCGGCGGTCGATTTGTTCGCATTGCCGGTGGACGCGGCCGTTTGAACTACCGGCCCGCCAGGTCGGTCAGCGGCTCGCCCGTTAGCTCCCGCACATCGCGCGCCAGATGGGCCTGGTCCGCGAAGCCCGTCCGGGCCGCCGTCTCCGCGAAGGGAACGCCGGCACGGGCCAGCGCGAGGGCACGTTGCAGGCGCAGGACGCGGGCAAGGGTCTTGGGACCGTAGCCAAAGGCGGTCAGGGAACGGCGGTGGAGCTGTCGGGTGCCGAGACTCACCGACCCGGCGGTCGCCGTGACCGAGCGGCCGGCCTCCAGCGATGCCACGACCGCACGCAGAAGCGGGTCGGGGGGTGGGGCATCGGCCGCGAGGCGTAGCGCCAGTTCCTCGAGGGCGGCGGCCGGATCAGGCGCTCTATCGACACGTTCGGCGAAGCGGCGTGTCCTGGAGGCGGGCCAGAGGTCGGCAAGGTCCACGCGCCGGTCGCGCAACTGGTGCGCGGGGACGCTGAGCAGAGTCGGCGCGATTCCGGGAGGGAATCGGACCCCCACCCACAGGCCCCGTTCGCCGGGGCCGGGGCGGTAAGCGGCCGTGTCGGGTCCGGAGACGAGCAGCCGCCCCTCGGTCCACAGCAAGTCCATGCAGCCGTCCGGCAGCACGGACGCCGCCTCACCATCACCTGAATGCCCGGCGGATCCTCGTGTCCACACAACGGCACCGGGCAGCTGGGATGCACGCTCTACATACGCGGAGGACACACTGCGAATCCTACGTCCAACGAACGCGATGCCCGAGGGCGATCATCTGCCACCAACTCGAGGCCACGCCGGCGTTGGGCCACGGCCACCACGCGACCATCACAGGGCACCGCGGGTCACAGCGACGGTGTCGAACAGAAGGTGTTGGAATCCGTCCCCTTCCTCCAGCTCGAACCACTCCGGCCCAGACCGAGCCGGGAAACCTTTGGCAAGACCACGCCGTCAGCCAGCAGCTCTGCACACGACCGGGCCCGTCGGCACCCCGTGGGCCGATCAGTAACCCACCCGCGCCCGCAGTCACGAGCACAACGGCCAGCGATTGTATCGCCGCGTACACCCCTGAACCGGCAATCTCCACCCAAGTTGGAATCAACCGACTCAATCAGGGAGGGGGCGGAATGGCCAAGCATCACCGCAAGGGCTACGTTCGGAAGGACGGCGTCAGAGTCAAACCCACATGGGTCCGAGGCCGAAACCCCAAGGCAGGCTGCTCCATCTGGCTCCTCGGCGTCCTAGCCGTCGCGGCCATAGCCTGGATCCTCAGCTAGTGCTGTGACCGCATTGGTTCGCCGGGGTGCTCGTTGTGCTGGTAGGAAGCAACGACCAGCGAGGGGCGGGGATGGCAGCACCGGTCAGGGTTCGTCGGTTGACCGAGCAGGAGGGGCACAAA
>NZ_RBAM01000002.1 GCF_003626645.1 Streptomyces klenkii
GACATGCAACGCGTCACGGTCCGGATCCGCGTAGACCGCCACACTGGCAATCCCGGCATCCCGGCACGCGCGAGCAACGCGGACAGCGATTTCGCCACGGTTGGCGATGAGCACCTTGCGCACGATGGCTCCCTCCTTGAAACAAGGTGAGTTTAGGTACTGGCGACACTCTGTGCCGAGCCGACTCCCGAGGTGAGCTTGCCCACACGGAGCGTGAACCGGAGGCCGTGTGCGCGCCAAAGTCCCCAGTTCTCCCACGGTACGCCGGGTATGAGGGTCTCCGCCGACCTTTGACTGTGGCGGAGCTCTCCAACCGCGGCGCCGGGCGGGAAACAGCATTCTTTGTCGAGTCCCTACGAACGGGTGGGCCAAAGTTTGCGGGTCCGGGTTTCCGTGCCGCGGGGCGGAGCGCCGCGGTCCCGGTCCCGGGACGGCCTCGGCCGGACCCCTTGCCCTGGGATCTACCCGTGAGTAGCGTCCCTTATGGCGCCGTACCCGCGGTAACCCGAAGGTCTCAGGGGGTGACCCATGACCACCCGCTTGCGCCGGTCCGTCGCCGGCCTCGCCGCGCTCGCCCTCGCCGCCGAGGGACTCGGCATCGCCCTCATCAACTGGATCCTCGGCGTCGTCGTCCGCCGCCAGCGGATGTCCCTCGCGGGGAGCGATCCGGAGCTGATGTCCCTCGCCGCGTGGATCGCCGGCGGGCTCTTCGCCCTCTACCTGCTCGGCTGCGCCTTCGTCGCCCTGCGTGCGGCCCTGCGCGACCGCCCGCCCCGTACGGCCGCCCGGATCCTGCTGGTCACCTGCGGCGTCGTACACGGGCTCCTGGGCGCGTTCTGCGTCGCCCTCGTCGGCTGGGGCGCGTTCGCGGCCGTCATGGCCGTCCTCGCGCTGCTCGTGTGCACGCTGCTGGCCTACGACCCGGCGGAGGCGGACCGGGCCCGGGACGGGGGCCGACGCCGGGGCCGGGGCCCGGGTCAGCCGCCGGAAGGCGTGGAGGCCGCCCCCGCGCCGCGGTGACGCGCGGCCAACTTCGCCGCCTCCGCCGCCACGTGGCGCAGCGTGCCCGTCAGCTGCGCGCGCCGGCGGTGGAAGTCCTCCAGGGGCACGGCGGCCGATACGGCCGTCATGGCGCGGCCTCCCGCCGCGGCTGGCACGGGCACCGCCACGCACGCCACTCCCGGCGCGCACTCCTCGACCTCTACTGCGACCCCCTCCCGCCGCACGCGCAGCAGCTCCGCGTCCAGCCGGGCCGGGGACGTGATCGTCCGCGGCGTGATCGCCCGCATCCCCGTACCGGTCAGGTAGCGCATCCGCGCCGCCCGCGGCAGAGCGGACAGCAGCACCTTGCCGTGGGCGGTGGCATGCCCGTCCAGGTCCCGGCCCACGGTGAACCCGCCGGTGGACGGCACCGCCGCGTTCCCCGCGAGGACGGCGATGGCCCCGTCCCGGTACGTGCTGAAGTACGTGTCCGCACCCGCCTCCCGCCGCGCCCGCAGCAGCAGCGCGTGCACCGCGTCGTCCAGCTGCATCTGCCGCTGGAACGCCTGGTGCAGGGCGGGTACGCGATAGCCGAGCGCGTACCCGCCGGGCGTACGGACCAAATGCCCGCGAGCGGTGAGCGTGCCGAGGATCTCGTACACCGTGGAGAGGCTGTAGCCGAGCTGCCTGGCCAGCACCTTCGCCGGCACGGGGGCGCCGGCCTCTGAGACGGCGTCCAGCACGTCCAGGGCGCGGTCCACGGACTGGGACATGGGTGTACGGGGTTCCCTTCGGGCGAGGTCGGCGGACGGGCCTGTCGGGCCTGCCGGACCTACCAGCCTCGCACAGCGACCCGGCTCTTGGCCGAGCTCGTGACCTAGCCCTTGACGGGGGCCTGCTCCCGCAGCAGCTCCACGAAGGCGCGCATCCACGCCGGCTGGTCGTTCCAGGCCCGGGCCGACACCATGTTGCCGTCCACGACGGCCTCCGCGTCCACGAACGTGCCGCCCGCGAGCTGGACGTCCGGCCGGCACGCGGGCCAGGCCGCCGTACGGCGGCCCTTGAGGACGCCCAGCGGGGTCAGGGCGGTCACGGCGTGGCAGATGTGCGCGATGGGCTTGTTCCGCGCGAAGAACCACTTGATGATCCGCTGGAAGTCCGGATCCAGCCGCAGGAACTCCGGCGCGCGGCCGCCGGGGATGACGACCGCGGCGTAGTCGGCCGGGTTCACGTCCGCCAGCGCGACGTCCGCGGGCCAGCTGTGGCCGAGCTTCTCCGTGTACGTGTCGAAGCTCGCGACGAAGTCGTGCACGACGAACTGGAGCTGCTTCACGGTGGGCGCGGCGATGTCCACCTCGTAGCCCTCCTCCAGCAGGCGCTGGTAGGGGTAGAGGACCTCCAGGTCCTCGGCGGCGTCACCGGTCGTGATCAGGATCCTCGGCATGGCTGGCTCCTCGCTCCTCGGGGTGGAGTCGTTGGCTATACCGGAATATGCGCCTTGACATGCCCAAGGAAACTTGCCCAGGCGGTGGGCTTCCGCCGGCGCACTCCCGTGCGCCCTTGACGTCATGGGTGCCGCAGGCCAAGTTTCGTAGACGTCTGTAGAACCGGCAGACCGACGGAGGCCGTCATGGCACTGCTCTTCATCGCGAAGGACCCGAACACGAACGGCACCCAGTGCCCGACGGCTTGGGTGGACGACGAAGCTCAGGAAATCGTCGTCCAGGGCTGGAAGGCGGGGGAGGCCCTGCTGGCGAAGTGCCGGCAGTCCGGCCCCATCCCGGACAGCGAAGCGGTGGTGAGGCTGCCGATCCGTATGGTGCCCGCCATCAGGGAGGCTTGCGATGTCGCAGACCGACTCGGAGTTCGCTGACCTCCTGGCGGACACCCGGCATTCAGCCGTGCACCTCGAAATGCGCGACTCCTACGGCATCGGTGAGGAAGCGGCCGCATTCGAGGCGTGGCGTGCCGGCCGGCGCCCGTCCCCCGAGCCGGACACCTGGTGGAACGACTTCCATACGATGGTGCGTGACGCCGCGGCGCGTGGCGTCACGTTCCGCCGCGCACGAATCGTGTCCGAACCGGTGAGCGACTACATCAGATATGAGCACGACTGCACTTATCAGAACGTCGCGGCGGGAGAACAGGTCCGCTGGCTGCCACGCCGCAGCGCATCGGATCTCGCTCTTCCCGGCAATGACTTCTGGCTGTTCGACCAGCGAGTCGTCATGTGGAACCACTTCACGGGCGACGGCGGCTCCGCCGGGCCGGAGGTGGACGAACGGGCCGGCGCGGTGAAGCTGTGCGCGGCCGCGTTCGAAGCCGTATGGGAGAGGGCCACGCCCCACGAGGAGTACCGGGTCTAGCCCGCGCGGTCAGAGATGCCCACACCACCTCCCTCGTCCAGCGTCCAGGCGGCGCGGAAGGCCGTCGGCGACCGGCTGCGGGAGGTCCGCCGGGACGCCGGGCTCACGGCCAAGGAAGTGGCCCGGCGTGCCGGCTGGTACTCCTCGAAAGCTTCGCGCCTGGAAAACGCCGTCACCCCGCCGTCGGACGCCGATATCCGCGCATGGTGCGCCGCATGCGGTGCGGACGGCTCGGCCGCCGACCTGATCGCCGCATCCCGCTCCGCCGACACCATGTACGTGGAGTGGAGGCGGGTGCAGCGCACCGGCTTGCGCAGGCTCCAGGAGTCGTACGTACCGCTGTTCGAGCGCACCCGGGCCTTTCGCATCTACTGCTCCAACGTCGTTCCCGGCGTGCTCCAGACGCATGCTTACGCCACGGCCCTGATGAGCGCGATCACGGACTTCCACCGGATCCCCAATGATGTCGCCGAGGCCGTTGACGCGCGATTGGCCCGGTCGCACGTGGTGCGTGAGGGTGACCACCGCTTCGCGCTCCTGGTGGAGGAGACCGTCCTGCGGCACCGTGTGGGCGACGCGGCGACGATGGCAGGACAACTCGGTTATCTGCTGTCCGTGATGGCCTACCCATCCGTTTCGCTCGGCGTGATCCCGTTCTCCGCCCCACGTCGTATGTGGATGATCGAGACATTCAGCGTGTACGACGATGTGATCGCACAGGTCGAGCTGCTGACGGCGCAGGTGAACGTGACTGCTCCCACCGAGGTGGCCCAATACGTCAAGGCCTTCGGCGAGTTCGCAGAACTTGCCGTGTACGGCGCCGAAGCGCGCGCCCTCATCACGGCGGCCGTGGACGCCCTGGGGTAGTCGGCGTGGAATTCTGTAGAACTCCGTTGGGGCCAGGACGCCCCAGCCCGGGTGGGGCCACGGTGACGGCCGGGGAGGGGGCTCCATGCGCCCTACTGCGGGCCCGTGTTCCTCAACTGTTGAAGACAGTTGAGGTACGAGCCGCTCTGTCCTCTTGCGGGCACCCCTACGACACCTGCACCGTATCGGCGAACCCCCGAAGGGCAGGCAGCAGGCCCGGCTCGGGGCTCTACGGCAGCCTGGCAGAAGGAGACGCCTCGTGGGAAAGCACGGTGACGACAAGGGCGGAGAAGAAGGAGACAAGCAGCAGTCCCCCCGCGAGAGTGACGGGCAGTGGAACAAGCCCGTCACCGAACCGCCGAAGAAGAAGTGAGCGCGTAGATGAGTACCCCGGCACGCCTGGTCCAGATCCTCACCAACAAGGGCTCCCTGCCGCCGGAGTCCCCCTGGCGGGCTGCGGTCCAAGGCGTGCCGCGGGAACTCTTCCTTCCCGACACCTTCGAGGCCGGCGGCCACACGTTCGACCGTTCCGGGAACCCCGAGCGCTGGGCTCGGGCCGTCTATGCCGACCTGCCGCTCATCACCCAGGTCAACGAGGGCGTGGACCTCGGCGAAGACGCCTACCAGCGTCCCACGTCCTCCAGCTCCATGCCGACCGTCATGCTCGACATGCTCGGCTTGCTGGACGTTCGCGAAGGCCAGACCGTCTTCGAGGCCGGAGCCGGTACCGGCTACAACGCGGCCTGGCTCTGTCACCGCCTCGGATCCGGCCGGGTCACCACCATGGACGTGGACCCGGGCATCGCCGAGCAAGCCGAGAACAACCTCGCCCGAGCCGGCTTCACCCCCCGGGTCCTGTGCGGCAACGCCGAAGATCGCCTGCTCCAGGGCGCGCCGTACGACCGGATCCTCGCCACGTACACCGTGCCCGAGATTCCCTACGCCTGGGTGGCGCAGGCCCCGCGCGGGCGGATCGTCGCACCGTGGGGCGGCGGCCTGTTCCACTACAGCTTCGCCGTCCTTGACGTCTCCGACGGGCGCGCCGAAGGCCGCTTCACCGGCAACCCGGCCTTCATGCACACCCGCAGCCGCCCCGGTGGCGGAGGGCGCCTGCGAGACTTCCTCCACCACGAGGACGACGGCGTCCCCGGCCGCACCACGGTAAGCCCGCTGCGCGTCACCGACGATCCTGACGCCTTGTTCTACGTCGACCTGGCCGTGCGCGACGCGTGGCACTTCGTCGGCAAGGCCGACGACGGCAGCGGCGAATCCACCCTCTGGCTCTTCTCCCACGACAAGAAGTCCTGGGCCACGGCCGAGTACGTCCCCGGCGACCAGGCCGACTACGAGGTCGAGCAGTACGGGCCCCGGCGGCTCTGGGACGAGGTCGAAGCGGCCTACCGGCGATGGGAGCGGTACGGCCGCCCCGGCCGCGACCGCGCGGGCCTTGCCGTCGATTGCGAGGGCGAGCGGGTCTGGCTGGACGACCCTAGCAACGTCATCGCGTCGCGTAGCCGAGGAACGCCGACCAGGTGCGGGGATCTACGGTGAGGGTGGGGCCGGTGGGGTTCTTGGAGTCGCGTATGTGGACGGGGGATCGGTCTGGGCGGCACCCCATTTCCAGGCAGTTTCCGCCGCCGGGGTCGCTGTAGCTGGACTTGTGCCACTGCAAGGCTGTTCTCATAGTTCTCCCGCCAACCGCTCGATGAGGCTCAGCGATTCGTCGGGGCCGAGTGCCTGTGCGCGGATCTTGGCGTAGCGGTGGAAGCGCTGGGTCACCTCGGCCGGTTCGCTGAGCAGATTGCTGGTGCCCTGTCCCTCCAAGTAGACCATCATGCGGTGTTCCGGGGTCTGTACGAGTTTCATCGGCCCCCAGGCGCCAGCGTGCTGTCCCCGCAGTCCGCGGTCCATGGGCAGCACTTGAATGCTCACGTTGGGCCGCTGCGAGCAGTCGATGAGATGCTTCAACTGTCCACGCATGATGTCCCAGCTCCCGAACGGGCGGCGTAGTACCGATTCTTCCAGGACCATCTCGATCAAGGCCATTGGCTCGCGGTCGAACACCGCCTTGCGTGCCATTCTGGCTGCGACGATTTCCTCCACCATGGACTCAGGCAGGGGCGGGTAGCCGCCGCTGGTGAGTGCCCGCGCGTACTCTTCGGTCTGAAACAGTCCGTCCACCATGAAGTTCTCGTACGTGCAGAGTGTCAGTGCTTGTTGCTCCAGGCGGGCGAAGTCCCTGAAGTGCCTCGGGTACTTGTCCAGCCGCACGTACTTCTTCGCCGCCGTGAAGATGCCCATCCCGCAGCCGATGGACTTCTCCAGGCCGTCCAGCATCTGCTCGGTGGCGGGCTGTGCGCCTGTCTCCAAGGCGCTGATCGCCGACCCCGTGTAGTCGATCTCCGCGCCCAGCTCCTCCTGTGTCATGCCCGCCCGCTTCCGCAGCAACCGCACGATCTCGGACGTGAGTTGCGCCGCCGTTGACGCCCGGTCCTTGTTCTCCTGGCTCGCCATTCCTCGGCCCCCCGCCTTCTACTCGACTCCACTGCACTCAAGGCGCGTTCGACTGGAGCCCACTGTTAACGCCAGTGCACGCTCCGTGATGGAAAACCTAGCGGGCCTCAGTGATGCTCGTCACATGAATCAGCAAGCCCACGTGACCGAAATCGAGTGGCTGCCGGCTGCCGGTCACCAACTCCGTAAAACCGGAGTCCACTTCGACGCCGTCCGTGTCCGCGGCGACAACGGCCGGCGGCTGGCCCATGCCATGGCCATGCTCACCCGTGGTCAGCCCGGTCCGATCATCGCGGAAGCGAACAACGGCAAGGCCATGTACTTCCTTCTGAAGGCCGGAAGCGCATCGCACCGTTCCTGGCCGGCAGGCGTCGAGCGGCTCGACTACGTACTCATTCCCGCGCTGTACGGAGCCACATGGCCGCTCTCATGGTGGTGGCGGCCCGCACCGGACGGGCCGCGGCTCGTGCACACGCTTCTTCTGCTCAGTACGGCCCGTGCATTTCTGGGGAGCACCCCCCGAGTGGCGGAAGGAATGGTGACCGAGGCGCCATGACCTCGTTGTGGCGGTCATGATGAAGCGCATTGTTGCTGCCGCCGCTCTCACCGGCGCCGCTCTCACCCTGACCGCCACCGCCGCTTCGGCCGCTCCCATGCCGCAACCGCCCGTCACCCACGCCGGAGGCGTCATCGCTCCGCCGGACGGCATGGACGCGCACCCGCCGACGAGCATCTATCCGGACGCGACGAACCAGCTGGGCAAGCTGAACCAGCTCAACCAGGTGGGGCAGGCCACGCAGGCGCTCGACCCGGTGCTCGGGATCCTCGCGCCGGTGACCGGCCTGCTGCCGATGTAGCGAGCTGCTGCCGGACCTAGACCCACAGGTCCGTGATGGGGACCCCGACCTCCGCGAGGAGCTTGCGCAGGAGGGGCAGGGAGAGGCCGACGACGTTCCCGTGGTCGCCCTCGATGCCCTCGATGAAGGGGGCGGAGCGGCCGTCGAGGGTGAAGGCGCCCGCGACGTACAGCGGCTCACCCGTCGCGACGTACGCGGCGATCTCGGCGTCGGAGGGCTCGCCGAAGCGCACGGTCGTGGAGGCGGTCGCCGATACCCGGCGGCCCGTGGCCGTGTCGATGATGCAGTGGCCGGTCCGGAGGATCCCGGACCGGCCGCGCATCGACTTCCAGCGGGCGGTGGCGTCCTCGGCGTCCGCGGGCTTGCCCAGGGCCTGGCCGTCCAGCTCCAGGACGGAGTCGCAGCCGATGACCAGCGCCCCGGCCGCTTCCGGCCGGGCGGCGACCGCGTCGGCCTTGGCCTCGGCGAGGACCCGGGCGAGCTCACCGGGCGTGGCCGCCGTCAGAGCGTCCTCGTCGACGCCGCTGACGATCACCTCGGGGTCGAGCCCGGCGGCCTTGAGCAGGCCGAGGCGGGCGGGGGACTGGGAGCCGAGGACGAGACGGCGGCGCTGAGCGGTCATGCCCGCCATCGTAGACAGTCCGCCGCCCGGTCCCGGCCTCACTTCTTGACGATCGCTTCCATGACCTTCTTCGCGATCGGGCCCGCGAGCGCGCCGCCGTGGATGTCGTCGCGGTCGATGCCCGAGCCGTCCGGGTCGATGAAGACGGCGACGGCGACGGGGGAGCCGTCGGCCTGCTTGGCGTAGGAGACGAACCAGGCGTACGGGAGCTTCTCGTTGTTGACGCCGTGCTGCGCCGTGCCGGTCTTGGCGCCGACGGTGACGCCGTCGATGAGGGCGGCCTTGCCGGTGCCGTTCTTGGCGGTGTTCTCCATCATCTGCTGGACCTTCTTCGCCGTGTCGGCGGAGACGGCCTGCGACATCTGCTCGGGCTTGTGCTTCTCCAGCGTGTTGAGGTTCGGGTCGCGCAGCTCCTCGACGAGGTACGGCTTCATGAGCTTGCCGTCGTTGGCGAGGGCGGCCGTCATCATCGCGATCTGGAGCGGGGTGCTGTCGAGGCTGCCCTGGCCCATGCCGGTGAGGGCGGTCTGCGGGCGGTCGAGGTTCTTGGGGTAGATGCTCTCGACGGTGCCGTTGGGGATGAAGAGGTCCTTGTTGTTGAAGCCGAATTTCTCCGCGGTCTCCCGCATCTTGTCCTTGCCCAGCTTGTCGGCCAGGTCGAGGAAGACGTTGTTGCAGGACCACTGGAGGCCGGCCATCAGGGAGCCGTTGACGCACTCGTCCGTCTGGACGTCGTTACGGACCTTGGTGGTGCTCAGCGGCAGCGGGTACGGGACGGGGGCATTGCCCTTGGCGTTGATGTCCGTGACGATGCCGTGTTCGAGGGCGGCCGCGGCGGTGAGGATCTTGAAGGTGGAACCCGGGGGGTAGCGCTCCTTGATCGCCCGGTTGACCAGCGGCTTGTCCTTGTCGGCCTCCAGCTTCTTGTACGCCTCCTGGTCCTTCAGCGTGTTGCCCGAGAACACGGACGGGTCGTAGGAGGGCGTGGAGGCGAGGGCGAGGATCTTGCCCGTCCGCGGGTCCAGGGCGACCACTGCGCCCTTGTACTTGCCGAGCCCCTTGTACGCCGCTTCCTGCGCCTTGGGGTCGATCGTCGTCACCACGTCGCCGCCGCGGGGCTTCTTGCCGGTGAGCATGTCGGTGGTGCGCTGGAGGAACAGCTTGTCGTCGGTGCCGCTGAGCAGCTTGTTGTTGACGAATTCGAGCTGGCTGTTGCCGTAGAGCTGGGAGGAGTAGCCGGTCACCGGGGCGTACATCTCGCCGTCCTTGAACGTGCGCTTGTACTTGTAGTCGCCCGTGGTCTCCTCGGAGCCCGTGATGGGCTGGCCGCCGACGATGATGTTGCCGCGCGGCTGGGCGAAGGAGGCGATCTTCACCCGCTTGTTGTCCTTGTGGCTGGACAGCTCGTCGCTGCGGACGAACTGCACCCAGGTCGCCTGCACCAGCAGCGCCAGGATCAGCACTCCGACAAAGACGGATATGTGGCGCACGGGCTTGTTCATGGTGTGACGCACTCCCCGGTTCGCGGCATTTCACTAGCGATGATGCGGGTGGGGAGGATTTGGTTGCAGGGCCCCTGTAACTGTGGGTTTCCTGTGGCCGGCGTGTGCGGGGGTCTGTGCCGGGCGGCGCGGATCAGTGCAGGCCGAGGAGGACGAAGGCCGCGATCATGCCGATCGCGATGACGAGACCGGCCCGGCGGAGCATCGCCTGCGCCTCGCGCAGCTCCTCGGGGGGTTCGTTCGACGGGTCTGACCACAGCATCGGATCCATCGTGGCGCGAGCGGGGCGTTACCGCCTGAGTACCCGTACTCAGCTCGGGGACTTTCCTCGCGGGCGTCCGCCGGCCGCGGCCGGCGGACGCCCCGGGGGGCCGGCTATGACGGCCAGTACGTCGTACGCCACGCCCTGGGGCCCGGCTGTGCCATCCGGGCCGCCGCCAGGCGCCGCGCCGGCGCCGACCACTCCGGGCGGGCCTCGCCCGCCGCGGGCGCGGCGGCGCTGCCCGCCGCCGCGCGGGCCCGGACCACCGCCAGGGCGGCGGCGAGCTCCTCGGGGGTCGGATTGCCCCGTACTACCTTGATCACCGGACGCCTCCTGAAGGGACCTGGAAGGATCTAGAGGGGGATGTTGCCGTGCTTCTTCGGCGGCAGCGCCTCGCGCTTGTCGCGCAGCGCCCGCAGGCCCCGCACGATGTGCCGGCGCGTCTCGTGCGGCATGATCACCGCGTCCACGTAGCCCCGCTCGGCGGCCGCGTACGGGTTGAGCAGCGTGTCCTCGTAATCCGCGATCAGCTTCGCGCGCAGCTCCTCCCGCTCCTCGTCCGTCTCCGCCGCGGCGATCGTGCGGCGGTGCAGGATGTTGACCGCGCCCTGGGCGCCCATGACGGCGATCTGCGCCGTGGGCCAGGCGAGGTTGAGGTCGGCGCCGAGGTGCTTGGAGCCCATCACGTCGTACGCACCGCCGAACGCCTTCCGCGTGATCACCGTGATCAGCGGGACGGTCGCCTCCGCGTACGCGTAGATCAGCTTGGCGCCGCGGCGGATGATGCCGTTGTACTCCTGGTCCGTGCCCGGCAGGAAGCCCGGCACGTCGACGAAGGTGAGCACCGGCACGTTGAACGCGTCGCACGTGCGGACGAAGCGAGAGGCCTTCTCGCTCGCGTTGATGTCGAGGCAGCCGGCGAACTGGAGGGGCTGGTTGGCGACGATGCCGACCGGCCGGCCCTCGACACGCCCGAAGCCGGTGATGATGTTCGGCGCGAACAGGGCCTGGGTCTCCAGGAACTCGCCGTCGTCCAGCACGTGCTCAATCGCGGTGTGCATGTCGTACGGCTGGTTGGCCGAGTCCGGGATGAGGGTGTCGAGCTCGCCGTCGGCCGGCGAGATCTCCAGGTCGGCCTCCTCGGGGAAGGCCGGGGGCTCGGAGAGGTTGTTCGAGGGGAGGTAGGACAGGAGCGCCTTCACGTACTCGATGGCGTCCTTCTCGTCCCCGGCCATGTGGTGCGCCACGCCCGAGGTGGTGTTGTGCGTGCGGGCGCCGCCCAGCTCCTCGAAGCCGACGTCCTCGCCCGTGACGGTTTTGATCACGTCCGGGCCCGTGATGAACATGTGCGACGTCTGGTCGACCATGACCGTGAAGTCGGTGATCGCGGGGGAGTAGACCGCGCCGCCCGCGCACGGGCCGACGACCAGGGAGATCTGCGGGACGACGCCCGAGGCGTGCACGTTCCGGCGGAAGATCTCGCCGAAGAGACCGAGGGCGACCACGCCCTCCTGGATGCGGGCACCGCCGCCGTCGTTGATGCCGACGATCGGGCAGCCGGTCTTCAGCGCGAAGTCCATGGCCTTGCCGATCTTCTCGCCGTAGACCTCGCCGAGCGAGCCGCCGAAGACCGTGAAGTCCTGCGAGTAGACGCAGACGGTGCGGCCGTCGACCGTGCCGTAGCCGGTCACGACGCCGTCGCCGTACGGGCGGTTCTTCTCGATGCCGAAGTTCGTCGAGCGGTGGCGGGCGAATTCGTCGAGCTCGACGAAGGAACCCTCGTCCAGGAGGAGTTCGATCCGCTCGCGGGCGGTCAGCTTGCCCTTGGCGTGCTGCTTCTCCACGGCACGGGCGGAGCCGGCGTGCGTGGCCTCCTCGATGCGGCGTTGCAGATCCGCGAGCTTGCCCGCGGTGGTGTGGATGTCGTGTTCCGGCTCGGACATCGGGATGCGGCTCCTGCTCGTCCAGAGGTGGGCTGACGGGACGTACGGTCTGGGACGTACGGTTCGGGACCTGTTGCCTTGCTGCCTGGCTTGCTACCGGTCCGTAGCGTATCCGCGCGGATCCGCCGTGGCAGTGCGGCGTTGGCCACACCGGATTGCTTCCGCTTCCTCTCCTATGGTGGGCCCCATGACGCCTCCTTCTGCTGGAAGCCGCTGGTCCGATCTCGACCGGCCGCCGCTCAACGTCACCGCGCTGCGGCGCGGGCTCCTCCGGCCCGGCTCGCTGTGGACCTCCGTGGAGGTCGTCGCGCACACCGGGTCGACCAACACGGATCTTGTTGCCGCCGCGTCCTCCGGCGCCGGGGCGGCCGAGGGGGCCGTGCTCGTCGCCGAGGAGCAGTCCTCCGGACGCGGGCGGCTGGACCGCACGTGGACCGCGCCGGCGCGGTCCGGGCTCTTCTTCTCCGTGCTGCTGCGGCCCGGCGCGGGCGTGCCCGTCGAGCGGTGGGGGTGGCTGCCGCTCCTCGCCGGGGTCGCGACCGCCTCCGCGCTGTCCCGGGCCGCCGGGGTCGACACCGCGCTCAAGTGGCCCAACGACCTGCTGGTGAGCGTGGAGGGAAATGAGCGCAAGGCCGGCGGGATCCTCGCCGAGCGGGTCGGGGACGCCGTCGTGGTGGGAATCGGCCTGAACGTTTCGCTGCGGGAGGACGAGCTGCCCGTTCCCACGGCGGGATCCCTCGCCCTGGCCGGGGCGCAGGTCCTCGACCGCGATCCGCTGCTGCGCGCCGTACTGCGGTCGCTGGAGGAGTGGTACGGCCTGTGGCGGGACGCGGCGGGCGATCCGGTGGCGAGCCGGCTGCAAGAGGCGTACGCGGCGGGGTGCGCGACGCTCGGGCGCAGCGTGCGGGCCGAACTGCCGGGCGGCGGCGAGCTGGTCGGGGAGGCCGTGGCCGTCGACGGGGACGGGCGGCTGGTGCTGGCCACGGGGGACGGGGTGCAGCGGCCGGTCGGGGCGGGGGACATTGTTCATGTGCGGCCTGCCGGGGCCGGCGGATCTGCCGGGTCTACCGGATCTGCCGGATCTTCCGGGTCAGGTGGATCTGCCGGTTCCGGCGGTTCCGGTGGCTCCGGTGGCTCGGAGGGAGGGGTCGGCGGACCGTCCGCCCCGTCGGAAGAGTGAGCTACGGCACACCTGTCGTATCGTTGTGCCCGGAACCTAAGCGAGCAGTGATCGGCAGGGCAGTGCGCACGGATCGGACAGGGGGCGGGCGGTGACCGCCGACGGGGTCGAGGGTGCCGCCACTGGTGGCGTCGAGGAGTACGACGGCGGCGACGAGGGCGGAGACCCCATCGCGCTGCGCCTCGAAGCGCTGATCCTCGGTGCGGAGCGTCGCTACACCCCCTTCCAGGCCGCCCGCGCGGCGGGCGTCTCCATGGACCTCGCCTCCCGGTTCTGGCGGGCCATGGGCTTCGCCGACATCGGGCAGGCGCGGGCGCTGACCGAAGCGGACGTGCTGGCGCTGCGGCGGCTCGCGGGTCTGGTGGAGGCGGGGCTGCTCAGCGAGCCGATGGCGGTGCAGGTGGCCCGGTCGACCGGGCAGACGACGTCGCGGCTCGCCGACTGGCAGATCGACTCGTTCCTGGAAGGGCTGACGGAGCCCCAGGAACCGGGCATGACGCGGACGGAGATCACGTACCCGCTGGTGGAGCTGCTGCTGCCGGAGCTGGAAGAGTTCCTGATCTACGTGTGGCGGCGGCAGTTGGCGGCGGCCACGGGGCGGGTCGTCCAGGCGCAGGATGATGCGGAGATGGTCGATCGGCGGTTGGCCGTCGGGTTTGCCGATCTGGTCGGGTTCACGCGGCTGACGCGGCGTCTGGAGGAGGAAGAGCTCGGGGAGCTCGTCGAGGCCTTCGAGACGACGGCGGCGGATCTGGTGGCTGCGCATGGGGGGCGGCTGATCAAGACGCTGGGCGATGAGGTTCTGTACTCGGCGGATGACGCCGGGACCGCGGCCGAGATCGGGCTGCGGCTCATCGAGACCATGACGCACGACGAGACGATGCCCGAGCTGCGGGTCGGGATCGCGTTCGGGACGGTGACGACGCGGATGGGCGACGTCTTCGGCACGACGGTGAACCTGGCGTCCCGGCTGACGTCGATAGCGCCGAAGGACGCGGTGCTGGTCGACCAGGCGCTGGCGGAGGAGCTGACGCGGAGCGGGGACGCGCCGAAGTCGGAGGCGGAGGTGGAGGAGGGGGCCGGGAACGGGTACCGGTTCGCGCTCCAGCCGATGTGGCAGCGGCCTGTGCGGGGGCTGGGCATGGTGGAACCGTGGCTCCTGAGCCGGAGGGGCGGCTGACGGTCGGCCGGCTGCGGGTGCGGTGCCGCGGCCCGCGGGGTGCGTCGGCGTGCGCGGGCCGGTTCGGGTGCCGGTGCGGTGGGGGTGCCGGTGGCGGGGGCTCCGGGGTGGGGGTCCGGGGCCGTATATTTACGGGCCCGTTGCCGCGAATGTCGAGGGCGCCCCGGTATTGGGCCCACAAATACACGTCAGCGCCCCGGACCCCCACCCCTGCGCCCCCACCACCTCCCGCCGTTCGCCCGCCTTGCCCGCCTTGCCTTCGGTAGCCTCGGTTCGTACCGCCGAGAGGGGGCATGCGGCATGTCCGGAGAGCAGGAACAGACCTGCTACGCCTGTAGCGGTGACGGCCTGACGGATAAGACACAGCACTCGGTCGAGCTGGACGAGCACGGCAACCAGGTGCCCGTAGCGCATTCGTTCATTTCGCCCTGCTCGCAGTGCTCCGGAACCGGAAAGGTCTCAGGATGAGCACACCCGAGGGTCAGATGCGTCCGGTCTTCGTCTGCGTGGGCTGTGGATGTACCTATCTGCCTCCCAAAACCATGACGTATCCGGAGCCGGGTACCGAGGCTTCTCCGCTGCATTGTGGTGCGCCGTTGTGCCGGCGGCACGTCGATGGCATTCCCGCCCCTTTGCGGGCCCTGATGGTTAAGCAGGCGTGGGCGCGGGCCTCGTGGTGGATGGGGCGGGAGCTTTCGCCGCTTCCGGAGCGGGCGCGGCGGCGGGCTCGGAGTGGGCGGCCGGGTGGGGGGCGTTCGAAGTTGCGCTGAGGGTTCGGGTATGGCCCCGGTGGGTGGGCTCAAGGCATGATCTGGGGAGCGTGTGTTTACGAGCGTTAACCCGTACCCGGAGGGTGAAGGCAATGAGCGAGCAGCGTTTCGGAGAGTGGATCGCGGTCCGGCGGCACGGGCACGTCGCTGAGCTCGTCCTGGACCGGCCCAAGGCCATGAACGCCGTCTCCAGCGAGCTGGCCGGACGTCTTGCCGAGGCCACCGGGGCCCTTGCCGCGGACGAATCCGTGCGGGTTGTCGTTCTTACTTCTACGCACGAGCGTGCATTTTGTGTGGGGGCTGATCTCAAGGAGCGGAACTCCTTGAGCGATGCCGAGCTCGGGCGGCAGCGGCCTCTTGCCCGTGCTGCTTACACCGGTGTGCTTGAGCTGCCGATGCCCACCATCGCCGCCGTGCACGGCTACGCGCTCGGGGGCGGGTTCGAGCTGGCCCTGTCGTGCGACGTCATCGTCGCCGACGCTACGGCCGTGGTGGGGCTGCCCGAGGTGTCCGTGGGGGTGATTCCCGGTGGCGGCGGTACGCAGCTTCTGCCGCGACGGGTGGGGGCCGCGCGTGCTGCCGAGTTGATTTTCAGTGCTCGGCGGGTCGAGGCCGTGGAGGCTGAGCGGCTGGGATTGGTTGACCGGTTGGTCGGTGAGGGGGAGGACCGGGACGCGGCGCTTGCGCTTGCTGCGCGGATCGCCGGCAATTCGCCCGTCGGCCTTCGCGCCGCGAAGCGCGCCTTGCGGCTGGGGCACGGCCTCGACCTGCGCGCCGGCCTGGAGGTCGAGGACGCCGCCTGGCGCTCCGTGGCCTTCTCCGGCGACCGCGCCGAGGGCGTGGCCGCCTTCAACGAGAAGCGCAAGCCGGACTGGCCGGGGTTCTGAGGGGTGCCCTCAGCCCTCCGCCGTTCGCGGCGGGGGGCGGGCCCCCGGCTAGTCGTGTGCGGGGAGCCAGCCCCGGCGTACCGCTTTGACCCCGGCTTCGAACCGGCTGTGCGCGCCGAGCCGCTCCATGAGGTCGGTGGCGATGCGCCGCGCCGTGCGGGAGGACACGCCGAGCCGCTTGGCTATCGCTTCGTCGGTGTGCCCGGCGGCGAGCAGGCGGACGACCGTGGACTCCTGGCCGGTCAGGCCCCGCTCGTCCCGCGCCTTGGAGCGGCCGAGCGGCTGCGCGGACGCCCACACGCTCTCGAACAGCGCACAGAGGGCGGTGAGCGTCCCGTGGCCGGTGAGCAGCAGGGCGTCCGCCGAGGGGTTGTCGCCGCTGACGGGGAGGACCGCACTGGAACGGTCGCTGATGATCATGCGGATCGGGAGGGACGGGACGGTACGGACCTGACCTCCCCGTTCCGTGAGCCAGTCGACGTACGCGACGGTCTCCGGGCTGTTGCGGACGCTGTCGAGGTAGATCGTGCGGAGCCGCACGCCGCGGTCCAGGAGCTGCTGGTTCAGCGGCCGGGCGGCGGCGATGCTCTCGGGCGTGTGCGCCCCGTCAGGGGCGAAGGTCATGACCTCGGTGGCGGTCTCCCGGGTCAGGAGGGCCAGCCGGTCCCGGATCCGGTCCAGGCCCGTCAGCTGCTCCACGCCCTGCTGTGCCGTGGCGGGCCGAAGCTCGGCGTATTCGGCGATCAGCTGGGCGGCGGCGATGCGCGAGGACTCCACGCGCTGCTGCTGGGCGGCCAGGTCGGCCTGCTGGCGCGCGACGAGGATCTCCATGCCGATCTCCGGGGAGACGGCGCGCACCTGCCCCTGCCGCTCGGCGGACGGGCGGACGAGCGTGAGATCCATCAGGGCGTCCAGCGCCTTCCGGACATCGCTGCCGGAGAGTCCCAGGCGGGTGCCCAGCTCCGCCACGCCGGCCTGCGGGTGGGCGAGCATCGCCCGGTAGACCTGTTCCGCCGCCGTGTCCATCCCCAGTGCTTGCAGCACGTTGTTCATCCCCCATTTATATCCCCGCATTGCGCGAAGTAAGTGATCATCTCCGACGCCGGGACAGGCCGCAACCGGCCATGGCATAAACCGCCCTGACGGTTTGCCTGGCCGGGCGGGGTGCGGATTTGGGAGGGTCGGAGGATGTACCTCGTTCACGTATTCCTCCGGGCGCCCGAGGGTGCCGAGTTCCCCGAGGCCGCCGGTGAGGCGGTGCGCCGCCTGGCGCGGCCGGAGGAGGGGATCGAGCACGTCGTCGACCGGCTGCGCGCCCCGGCGGGCCCCGTCCTGGGCGTCTACGTCCTCGCCGGGGACCTGCACCAGGCGGAGGCCCGGGCCGCCCTCGTGTGCGGGCGCGTGCTCGCGAAGATCCCGGCGTTCCGGGGCTGGGCGCTGGAGCGTGCCGGGGTGCCGCTCGTCGCCGCCCTCTGCGAATGGGCGTAGCCGCTGTCCGTGAAGGGACGCGGAGGCCGTGTCCGGAAGCGGCCGCCCCAGCGCCGGAAGCGGCCTTCCTGGCCCGTTCCGTCCACGGCCGATTCCGGCCATACGAAAAGGCTTCCACCATGCCTGACCTGCGGCGAAGCTAGTTCTTGCCAGCAGGGAACACCACCCGGCGGGCACGACCGGCCGACGCCACCGCGGGACGTGGACCGGTTCCAGACAGCTCCATGAACCGTTCCGAAGGACAGCACCCGTCATGATCCGTTCCCGCATCGCCCAGACCGCCTCCGCCGCCTCCGCCGGCGACATGATCTGGCAGTAGCCCGTCCGCTCCGGCCCCGCGCCGCGGCGCCGTAGACCGGTCCCTTCGCGGATCAGGTCCGGCAGTCCCCACCCCCTCGTGCGAGGCGGCTCCGCCTTCTCCGGCGTCGACGCCCCTCCCGGCTCCCCGCTTCCCCTGGTCGCGTCCTGTCCGGGCGCCCCGAAAGGTCTCTTCGTCATGTCCCGAATCACCCGTAAGTCCGCCGCCACCGGCGTCGCCTCCCTGCTCGCCGTCGCCGCCTTCACCGGCCTGACCGGGGCGCCCGCCGCCCACGCCGCCTCCCCGCAGGAGATGCTCGCCTCCGCCGCGCTCGGCGAGCTCGGCAAGGGCCCCTGCGGCAGTGGCGGGTACGAGAACGGCCAGAGCCAGAGCAACAGCTGCGACGGGCACGGTGGCCAGGACCACGCCTGGTGCGCGGACTTCGTCGGCTGGGTGTGGGCCAAGGCCAACATCCGGGGCACGTCCATGCTCACCGACGGCGCCGCGAGCTTCTACGAGTACGGCCAGAAGTACGGCACGCTCTCGGACACCCCGCACGTGGGCGACGCGGTCGTCTACAACTACCGCAACGGTTACGCCGACCACGTCGCCATGGTCACGGACGTCTCCGACGGCCAGGTCACCATCACCGGCGGCAACCAGGGCGGCTACCCCGGCCGCGTCACCAAGGCCAGCACCACGCGCTACGCCGTGGGCAGCGCGCCCTGGGGCCAGCGCATCAGCGGCTACATCTCGCCCAAGTTCCAGGAGGCCAACCCGCCGTCCGTCTCGCTCAAGGGCCTGCCCGGCAAGACCGTCTCCGGCGTGGCCCAGCTGAGCGCCTCGGCGTCGCAGGGCACGTACCCGGTGGCGTCCGTGCAGTACTACGTGGACGGCGAGCCGGTCAGCGACAAGGTGACCAAGGCCCCGTACGGCTTCGCCTTCGACTCCGCGAGCGTGCCGGACGGCAAGCACATCCTGACCGTCGAGGCCACCGACACCGCGGGTACCACCGGCACCACCCGTGCCGAGATCATCACCACCAACGGCGAGTCGAACTCCACCTACAAGGCCGACTTCAACGGCGACGGCAAGGCCGACATCGCCGTGCTGTACAACTACGGTCAGCAGTCCGACGGCAGCAACCGCACGGGCCTGTGGGTCTACTACAGCGAGGGCAAGTCCTTCAGCAACCCCATCAAGGTGTGGGACAACGTGGACGCCGGTTCCGGCAGCTGGAACTGGAGCCGTTCGAAGGTCACCGCGGGTGACTTCGACGGCGACGGCAAGGCCGACATCGGCATCCTCTACAACGGCGGCGAGGACGAGAAGGGCGTCAACCACACGGCCCTGTGGACCTTCAAGAGCAACGGCAAGGGCTTCGACAAGCCGGTGCGCACGTGGGAGAGCGTCGACTCGGGCTCCGGCAGCTGGAACTGGAACCGTTCCAAGGTCACCGCGGGCGACTTCAACGGCGACGGGAAGACCGACGTCGGCATCCTTTACAACGGCGGCGAGGACGAGAAGGGCGTCAACCACACGGCCCTGTGGATGTTCGCCGGCAACGGCAAGGGTCTCGACAAGCCGGTGCGTACGTGGGAGAGCGTGGACGCCGGTACGGGCAGCTGGAACTGGGACCGCAGCAAGGTCGTCGCCGGTGACTTCAACGGCGACGGCAAGGCCGACGTCGGTGTCCTCTACGACAACGGCGAGGACGACAAGGGCGTGAACCACACGGCCCTGTGGACGTTCGCCGGCAACGGCAAGGGCTTCGACAAGCCCAGCCGCGTGTGGGAGAGCGTCGACTCGGGCTCCGGCAGCTGGAACTGGAACCGCTCCAAGCCCGTCGTCGGTGACTTCGACGGCGACGGAAAGGCCGACCTGTCGGTCCTCTACAACCAGGGCCAGACCGAGGACGGGCGCAACAGCACGGCCATCTGGAAGTTCACCAGCACCGGCAACGGCTTCAGCAAGCCCGTCAAGCTCTGGGACAACGGCTCCGACAGCTGGAACTCCGAGGCCAGCAAGCTGGTCGCCGGCGACTACGACGGCGACGGCAAGACCGACCTGGGCGTCCTCTACAACCAGGGCCGGACCGAGGACGGGCGCAACAGCACGGCCGTCTGGAAGTTCACCAGCACCGGCTCCGGCTTCGGCGCCCCCGCCAAGGTCTGGGACAGCATCGACTCCGGTACGGGCAGCTGGAACTGGAAGGCCAGCAAGCTCGGCTGACGCCCGGTAGAGGCCGTCGCGCCTCCCCTCCACGGACCGCGGCGGCGGACCGGACCTTCCTCCGGTCCGCCGCCCGCGGCGTGCTCCCCCTCCTCGCCCGTACCGCCACCGAAACGGACCTTCCCATGTCCCGCCCCGCCCGCCGGCAGACCCTGACCCTCGCGCTCACCGCGATCGCCCTCGCCAGTCCCCTGCTCGTCTCGTCCCCCGCCTCCGCGGCCTCCGTCGCCACCTGGGACAAGGTCGCCCAGTGCGAGAGCGGTGGCGACTGGAGCATCAACACCGGCAACGGCTACTACGGCGGCCTGCAGTTCTCCGCCGACACCTGGCGGGCGTACGGCGGCGCCCAGTACGCGCCCTACGCCCACCAGGCCACCAAGCAGCAGCAGATCCTGATCGCCGAGAAGGTGCTCAAGGGCCAGGGCCCGGGCGCCTGGGGCTGCGCGCCCGGCACCGGCCTCGCGACGGACCACGCCGACCCCTACCCGGACCCCACGCCGCCGGTCTCCAAGGTCACCGGCCCGGCCGGCGGCACCATCGCCACCGGATCGGTGACGCTGAGCGCCTCCGTCTCCGTCGCCGTCGGCAAGCCCGTCAGTGCGACCTTCCTCGTCGACGGCAAGGCCGTGGGGACCGCCAAGGGTTCCGGCCCCTCGTACGACCTGACGCTCGACACCGCCCGCCTGTCCGACGGCCCGCACGCGCTCACCGTCACGGCGGCCGGCGAAGACGGTCAGACCGGCAAGGAATCGGCGTCCGTTCCCTTCTTCGTCGCGAACAAGTCCACCGCGGGCGGCGCCACGGGCGACTTCAACGGGGACGGCAAGGCCGACATCGCCGTCCTCTACAACGAGGGCGAGGACGGCAAGGGAGGCTACCGCTCCGCCCTGTGGACCTTCACGAGCAACGGCAGCGGCTTCAGCAAGCCGGTCAAGCACTGGACGAGCCCGACGAGCTGGAACGGCGATCGCAGCAAGGTCGTCGCCGGTGACTTCAACGGCGACGGCAAGGCGGATGTCGGCGTGCTCTACAACGGCGGCCAGGAGGCCGACGGGAAGAACCGCACCGCCCTGTGGTCCTTCACCAGCACGGGCCAGGGCTTCCGCGAGCCGGTGAAGGCGTGGGACAGCATCGACTCCGGAACTGGCAGCTGGAACTGGGACCGCAGCAAGCCCGTGGCCGGTGACTTCAACGGCGACGGCAAGGCCGACGTCGGCGTCCTGTACACCGAGGGCGAGGACGCCAAGGGCGTCAACCACACGGCGCTGTGGACCTTCACGAGCGACGGCAGCGGCTTCGCCAAGCCGGAGAAGCGCTGGTCGAGCGGCACGAGCTGGAACGGCGATCGCAGCAAGGTCGTCGCCGGTGACTTCAACGGCGACGGCAAGGCGGATGTCGGGGTGCTCTACAACGGCGGCCAGGAGAGCGACGGGAAGAACCGCACCGCCCTGTGGGCCATCCCGTCCACGGGCAGCGGCTTCGGTGACGCCGCGAAGGCGTGGGACAGCATCGACTCCGGAACCGGCAGCTGGAACTGGGACCGCAGCAAGGTCGTCGCGGGCGACTTCAACGGCGACGGCAAGGCCGACGTCGGCGTCCTCTACGACAACGGCGAGGACGGCAAGGGCGTGAACCACACCGCCCTGTGGACGTTCGCCGGCAACGGCAAGGGCTTCGACAAGCCGAACCGGACCTGGGAGAGCGTGGACTCGGGCACGGGCAGCTGGAACGGCGGCCGGAGCAAGGTCACCGTGGGTGACTTCGACGGCGACGGCAAGGCCGACGTCGGTGTCCTCTACAACAACGGCCAGGACTCCGACGGCACCAACCGCACCGCGCTGTGGACCACGGCCGGTACGAAGGGCGCGCTCGACCGCCTTACCAAGGCCTGGACCAGCGAGGACAGCTGGAACTGGTTCCGGAGCGACCTCGCCTGATCCCCGCGTGCAGGCGCCGTAGCGCCCTCCTGTCACCTCTGAGAAAGAAGTGACAGGAGGGCGCTAACGCCGTCATGGGGCGGAATGGGGTCGACATTCTTAGGCTGGAGTGCAGAATCTGCGCTCAGCAACGGAATGTGAGGCTCGGGTGGCAGCAGGCGGGGAGTGCGACGGTCGGTTGCGCGCCGTGGTGGAGCTGGCGCAGGCGATGGCGGCGGCGCGTACCCCGCTGGACACGGTGTCCGCCGCGGCGGAGCGCGTGATGACCGCCCTGGGCGGCAGCTTCGCCGCCGTGTCCGTGTGGGAGCGCGAGCGCGGGCGGCTGCGCGTCCTGGTCAACGCGGGGGAGCTGACCGCGGGCGAGGAGCGCTTCCCGGAGGACGAGTCGTATCCGGTGCACGACTTTCCCGAGATCGCGGAGTTCCTGCACGAGGAGTGGGCGGGCGGCGGCACCGAGCCCCGCGCGTGGGTCGAGAGCATGGACGGGGCCGCGGAGGCCGGTGGCGGGCAGGGCGCGTACCGGCATGAGCGGGTGGCGGCGCTGCGCCGCCGCGGCCGGGGCTGCTGCGTCGTCGCGCCGGTCGTCCTGCACGGGCGGGCCTGGGGCGAGCTGTACGTGGCCCGGCCGCCGGGAGCGGACGCCTTCGACCGTGCGGACGCCGATTTCGCGACCGTCCTGGCGGCCGTGGCGGCCGCGGGGATCGCGCAGACCGAGCGGCTGGAGGAGGTCCGGCGACTGGCCTTCACCGATCCGCTGACCGGGCTCGCCAACCGGCGCGCGGTCGACGCGCGGCTCGACGAGGCCGTCGAGCGGCACCTCGCGGACGGGGTCGTCGTCAGTCTCGTGGTGTGTGATCTCAACGGGCTCAAGCGCGTCAACGACACTCTGGGGCATGCGGTCGGTGACCGTCTGCTGGAGAGGTTCGGCTCCGTGCTGTCGCTGTGCGGCGCGATACTCCCGGGGGCGCTGGCGGCGCGGCTGGGCGGGGACGAGTTCTGCCTGCTGACGGTGGGTCCGGAGGCGGACAAAGTGGTCCGCGTCGCCGCCGAACTGTGCGACCGGGCCGCCGCGTTGGATCTGGGCGAGGGCGTCTCGTGCGGCATCGCGTCGACGGGCGACCCCATCGGTCCGGTGGCCACCGCGCGGCGGCTGTTCCGGCTCGCCGACGCCGCGCAGTACCGGGCGAAGGCGGCGCGGGCGACCGGGCCGGTCGTCGCCGGGCGGGCCGGGGGACCGGCCGACCCCGTGGTCCAGCTCGCCGACCACCCGCCGGCCGCGCCCGTGGCCGAGCGGCGGCGGTTCCGGGGGCGGCGGCCGTGAGGGGCGGCACGGCTGCTGTGAGGGACGGCACGGCCGTCGTGCCGGGCAGCACGGCCGTCGCGGCGGGTACGGGCCCGGATCCGGCATGCGGAACGGGTCCCTACGCGTTGTACCTGACAGGCAACCCATCGGCTATGTACAGGCAGCGATTCAGTCTCTAGGGTGCCTGAATATGGATATGCACACTGTGGTGGTGGGGACAGCCGGGACGACCGCGGAAGACGTGATCGCCGTGGCACGAGGCGCCGCGCGCGTCGTCGTATCGGACGAGGCGCTGGCCGCGGTGGCGCAGTCGCGCCGCGTCATCGACGACCTCGCCGCCAAGCCCGACCCCGTCTACGGCGTCTCCACCGGCTTCGGAGCCCTCGCCGTCCGCCACATCAGCCCCGAGCTGCGCGCCCAGCTCCAGCGCAACATCGTGCGCTCGCACGCCGCCGGCATGGGCCCGCGCGTCGAGCGCGAGGTCGTCCGCGCCCTGATGTTCCTGCGCCTGAAGACCCTCGCCTCGGGCCGCACCGGCGTGCGCCCGCTCGTGGTGGAGACCATGGCGGCCATCCTCAACGCCGGCATCACCCCCGTCGTGCACGAGTACGGCTCGCTGGGCTGCTCCGGCGACCTCGCGCCGCTCTCCCACTGCGCGCTCACGCTCATGGGCGAGGGCGACGCGGAGGGCCCCGACGGCGTCGTCCGCCCGGCCGGGCAGCTCCTCGCCGAGCACGGCATCGAGCCCGTCGAGCTGCGCGAGAAGGAGGGCCTGGCCCTCCTCAACGGCACCGACGGCATGCTCGGCATGCTCGTCATGGCCTGCGCCGACCTCGGCAGGCTGCTGACCTCGGCCGACATCACCGCCGCCCTGTCGCTGGAGGCCCTGCTCGGCACCGAGAAGGTCCTCGCGCCCGAGCTGCACGCCATCCGGCCCCACCCGGGCCAGGGCGCCAGCGCCGACAACATGCTGCGCGTCCTCGCCGGCTCCGGACTGACCGGGCACCACCAGGACGACGCGCCGCGCGTCCAGGACGCGTACTCCATCCGCTGCGCCCCGCAGGTCGCCGGCGCCGGCCGCGACACCCTCGCGCACGCCCGCCTCGTCGCCGACCGCGAGCTCGCCTCCGCCGTCGACAACCCGGTGGTCCTGCCCGACGGTCGCGTCGAGTCCAACGGCAACTTCCACGGCGCGCCCGTCGCCTACGTCCTGGACTTCCTCGCCATCGCCGCCGCCGACCTCGCCTCCATCGCGGAGCGGCGCACCGACCGGCTGCTCGACAAGAACCGCTCGCACGGCCTGCCGCCGTTCCTCGCGGGCGACGCCGGCGTCGACTCCGGCCTGATGATCGCGCAGTACACGCAGGCCGCGCTCGTCAGCGAGATGAAGCGGCTGGCCGTCCCCGCTTCGGTGGACTCCATCCCCTCCTCCGCCATGCAGGAGGACCACGTCTCCATGGGCTGGTCGGCCGCCCGCAAGCTCCGTACGGCCGTGGCCGCCCTCGCGCGCGTCATCGCCGTGGAGCTCGTCGCCGCGACCCGCGGCGTCGAACTGCGCGAGGGCCTCACCCCCTCGCCCGCCACGCAGGCCGTCCTCAAGGCCGTACGCGCGGCGGGTGTGGAAGGCCCCGGCGGGGACCGCTTCCTCGCGCCGGACCTGGCGCGCGCGGAGGAGTTCGTACGGGCCGGGAAGCTCGTCGAAGCGGTTGAACCCGTAACCGGTCCGCTGGCGTAAGCGCGTGGCCGCTCGTAGCCGCCCGTGACTCCTGAGGTAAAGCCTTAAGTAAAGAAGGTAAAAATTGGTCAGCGGTTCGCCGTGCGCGTCCTGCGCACGGCGGCCGTCACCAGCGCGCCGCCCGCCGCCACGAACGCAACTCCCCCGAATACGTAGGGAGTGGTGTCCACGCTGCCCGAGTCGGCGAGGGAAAGGTGCTGCTCAGCGGCCTGCGCGGGCTGCGCGGAGGGCGCCGGGCGCGGCGCGGGGCGCTCCGCCCGCTCGGTCGTCGCGTTCGCGGTCGGCATGAACCACACCGCACACAGGAGCGACCCTGCGGCGACGGCGGTCAGCAGCGGTCGGTGTGCGGTCACGGACGAATCCCCCTTGGTGCGGCGGAGATTGGGGGCGCGGCGCGGCCGCCTCCCCCGGGCTGACTCGATGTCAGTGACCCGATGGTAGTGATACGAACGGCCGGGAGGAAGCCGTGGGGTTTCCGTCGGTCACCGCCGCCCCGCGCGCCGCGGACCGCCCCGCCGTCACCGGCCGCCCCGCTATCATGGCGCCCCTCCGAGGTGAGCAGGCAGGCGTGGCCTTCCCCACATTCTCCAGGGGTGTGGAACGGACGAACCGGTGCAGGCGTTCCTTGAAGTAGTAGCCGGGAATCGTGCTGCCCCACGGTTCGGCTCGGGGATAGGGGCCGCAGGAGCAATGGAGAAGCGTGTGATGACGTACGGCAAGCGCCGCAAGGCCCTCGCGGCCGCGGCCGCTGTGCTCGGCGGTGTTCTGACCCTCGCCGCCTGCGGCGGCGATGACGACGGCGGCAAGAGCAGCTCCAGCAGCAGCGGCAAGGAGCAGAACAAGGTCGATGCCGCGGCCGCGAAGGAAGCCTCCAAGGCGCAGATCAAGATCGCCCAGAAGGACGGCTCGACCAACGCGGGCATCACGGCGGACAACGCCAAGGTCACCGTCAGTGACGGCACTCTCACGAGTGTCAAGATGACGACGGACAAGGGCGCTCCGGTCGAGGGCACGATATCGCCCGACAAGACGTCGTGGCAGCCCAAGGCGCAGCTCGAGCGCTCGACCAAGTACAAGATCGTCGTCGAGGCCGTGGACTCCGCCAACCGCAAGGCCACGGAGAACTCCTCGTTCACCACCGTCTCGCCCACCAACAGCTTCATCGGCTCGTTCACGCCGGAGGACGGCTCGACCGTCGGCGTCGGCATGCCCGTGTCGATCAACTTCGACAAGCCGATCAAGGACCGCAAGGCCGTCCAGTCGCACATCGAGGTGAATTCGAGCAGCGGCCAGAAGGTCGTGGGCCACTGGTTCGGTGACCAGCGCATCGACTTCCGCCCGCAGGACTACTGGAAGGCCAACTCCGAGGTCACCCTGAAGCTCGCGCTCGACGGCGTCGAGGGTGCCCCGGGCGTCAAGGGCGTCCAGCAGAAGACCATCTCCTTCAAGGTCGGTCACTCCCAGGTCTCCACGGTCGACACCAAGACCCACCAGATGACGGTCGTCCGGGACGGCAAGACCATCAAGACCATCCCGATCTCGGCCGGCAGCCCCGAGAACCCCACGTACAACGGCAAGATGGTGATCTCCGAGAAGTTCAAGGAGACCCGGATGGACGGCTCCACCGTCGGCTTCACCAAGGGCGACGGCAAGGGCGAGTACGACATCAAGGACGTGCCGCACGCCATGCGGCTGTCCACGTCGGGCACGTTCATCCACGGCAACTACTGGGGCAGCGGCATCTTCGGAACCGCGAACACCAGCCACGGCTGCATCGGCCTCCAGGACAAGCAGGGCGCCGACGACCCCAACACCTCCGGTGCCTGGTTCTTCTCCAACTCCCAGGTCGGTGACGTCGTCGAGGTGAAGAACTCGCCCGACAAGACCATCGCCCCGGAGAACGGCCTCAACGGCTGGAACATGGACTGGAGCGCGTGGGTGGCGGGCAGCGCCACGGGCGCGTGACCCCTCCGGGCAGGTAAGCGGTATTTCCAGGGCGGTGGCCCCCACGGGAGTGGGGGCCACCGCCTTTTCGGTTCTGTGCGGCTTGACGGTGGGAGCCGTAAATCCGCACGACAAGCGGCAGCGTGATCCGTACCGTGCGCAGGATGAGCGACCTTCCGCGACCGGGCGTCGTCGAGCGCCTGAGCAGCACCCCTTCCGAGACCGAGATCGACGCCTGGCACGCCGTCGTCACCGCCGCCCACCGCCACGACATGCCGGCGGGCGTGCCCGGGCCGGGGCGGGTGGAGACGGCCGGGCAGCTGCGGGTGCCCGCGGCGCGCAGCCGGATCGTCCGGCTGGCCGTGCCGGCGCCCGGCGGGGACGGGGACGGCTACGCCGGGGTCGCCCTGATCCGGCTCTTCGAGGACGACGTGAACCGCAGGACCGCCTGGATCGGGCGGCTCGCCGTCCGGCCCGACCAGCGGCGCCGCGGCGTCGGCAGCCTGCTGTGGCACGAGATACGGGCGGTCCTGGAGCGCGAGCGGCGGGACTCGGTGAGCCTGGAGCTGGAAATCGGCAGCGTGGGCGAGCAGTTCGCCAAGGAGCGCGGGTTCGAATGCGGGTTGCAGCTCGTGCTGTACGTGCAGCGGATCGCAGACGAGGACGGTGGCGAGGCCGGTGATGAGGCCGGTGATGAGATCGGGGCTCCCGAGCTTCCCGACGGATACCGCTTCGTGGAGTGGACGGGGGTCGTTCCCGCCGCGAACGCCGCCCTCTTCGCCGGGGTCCGCAACGCCATGGCCGACGCCCCCATGGGCGAGCTGGACCAGCAGCCCATGCGGTGGGACGCGGAGAGCATCACCGCGGCCCAGCGCGGCTTCGTGGAGCGCGGCGGGCACCTGTTCACCGTCACCGTCGCCGCGCCCGACGGCACGTACGCCGCCCTCACCGAGGTGGGCGTGCGCTCCCCGGGCGACCTGCGCGCCCAGCAGTACGAGACCGCCGTCGCCCCCGCCCACCGCGGCCTCGGCCTCGGACGGGCCGTCAAGCTCCGCATGGTGCAGCTCCTGCGCGCGCAGGAGACGCCCGTACGGGAGATCTGCACGCACGTCGCCGACGACAACGGCCCGATGCGGGCCGTCAACAAGCTGCTCGGCTACCGGCCGGAGCGGTCCGTGGGGATCTTCCAGGCGAAGGTGAAGTAGCGACGGTGTTGTAGCGCCCGGTTCCGGAACGATCTTCGCGCCTTGTTCGTCCACTTCTCGGACGGCTGCGGCCTCGCCTCCCGGGGACTCCCCCGGACCGCCTGCGGAATGGTAGCCTCCGCCCGCTGACCTGGGCGGTAACACCTGGTGCAGCGGGCGTCACGGACAATGGACCGTACCGGCGCCGAACCGGCGCCGTATCGCGGTGAACCCGTCGTCCGACGCGGTGGTCCGTCATGCGTCATGCAAGGAAGAGAGTCCCGTGGCCGAACGCAGCAAGCAGCAGGGCCGTCGGCAGGACCGGCAGGAGGACGCCGCCCTGCTGGACACCGTCGAGGAGGCGCTCGCCTCTCTCCGCGCGCACGGCCCGGACACCCTCGACGACGCCCTCTACGCCGCCGCCTCGGCCCTGGCCTCCGCCCCCGCCGGCTGGGAGGCCCTCAGCCGCGCCGTCGTGCGCACCGCCTCCGCGACCGTACGCGGCTGCTGGGAGCGCGGCTGGCAGCCGGCCGACGTGATCCGGATCGCGCGGCGGGAACTCGGCCCGGTCGAGGTGCGGTTCGCCGTCGCGGCGGTGGCCGCCGAGGCGCGGCGCTACGCCTCCGACACCCTCGGCGCGCGCTGGACCGCGCAGCTGCACGACCTTCAGGCGCGGGTGTGGTGGGACGACGACGAGGCCTTCCTGGAAGGCTTCGCGCAGCGCGAGCGCCTCAGCCGCTTCGAGACGGTCGCGTGCGCGCTCGGCGCGCTGCGGCTGGCCGCCCTGCTGCCGCGGACGGGCGCGGTCGGGCCGCTGCCCGGCGCCGCGTACGCCCGGCCGGGCGCGCCCGTCGAGCCGCGCGTCCTGGGCCGGATCCGCGGGCTGCTGGCCAAGGCCGAGTCCACGGACTTCCCCGAGGAGGCCGAGGCCCTCTCCGCCAAGGCCCAGGAGCTCATGGCCCGGCACTCCATGGACGAGGCGCTGCTGGCCGCCCACGCGGACGGGGCCGCCGCCGACGGGCCCGGGGCCTGCCGGATCGGCGTCGAGGGCCCGTACGAGTCGGCGAAGGCGCTGCTGCTGGACGCGGTGGCCGGCGCGAACCACTGCCAGGCGGTCTGGTCCGCCGACCACTGCTTCTCCACCGTCGTCGGCTTCGACGCCGACCTGGAGCTGGTGGAGCTCATGTACACGTCCCTGCTGGTCCAGGCCACCACCGCCATGAACCGGGCCGCCGACGCGCATCACGCGGGCGGGCGCTCGCGCCGTACCCGCGACTTCCGCGAGTCCTTCCTGATCGCCTACGCGTCCCGGATCGGCGAACGGCTCGCGGCGGCGGTGCGGGACGCGACCGCCGAGGCCGTCGCGCAGGAGGCGCGGCCCGAGGTGCTGCCCGTGCTCGCCGCGCGTGACCTCGCCGTCGGCGAGACCGCCGAGCGGCTCTTCCCGCAGACCACGTCGCACCGGCTGCGGGGGCGCGACGCGGACGGCTGGGCGCGGGGCGCGGAGGCGGCGGACGCGGCGGAGCTGGGGGAGCGCTAGCGGTCCGCGGGCGCGAAGTACGTCCCCGGCGGCACCCCCACACCCCTGCGGAACGCCGCCACGAACGCGCTCGGCGACCCGTAGCCGACGCGCCGCGCCACGGCCGAGACCGTCGCGCCCGCCGCCAGCATCGGCATCGCGGCCTGGAGCCGCAGCTGCGTGCGCCACTGCCCGTACGTCATGCCCGTACCGGTGACGAAGGCCCGCGCGAGCGTCCGGGCGCTCGCGCCCACGACCGCGCCCCACTCCGCGAGCGTGCGCCCGTCCGAGGGGTCCGCGCGGAGGGCCTCCGCGATGCGGCGGGCGCGGGGGTCGGCGGGCAGCGGGGCGCGGACGGTCGTCACGGAGACCGGGCGGAGGAGGTCGAGGACGACGTCCTCGGCGCGCTGCCGGGGCTCCGCGGGGAGGGCCTCCGGAGCCTGCGCCAGGTAGGTGATCAGCTCCCTTAAGAGGCCGGAAACCGGCACGACTTGGGGCTCGTCCCAGGTCAGCGGGCAGCGGTCCGGCCAGAAGTAGAGGCTGCGGAGGAGCGCGGCCGAGGTCGCGCCCGTGGAGTGCGGGGTGCCCGCGGGGATCCACAGCGCGACGGTGGACGGCAGCACCCACGTACGGCCGGAGGCGCGCACGGCCAGGACGCCGTGGGGCGCCCAGGCGAGCTGGTGCGCCGGGTGCTGGTGGCTCGCGAACCACTCGCCGTCGTCGAGGGGGAAGCTGGCGACGGCCACGGCGGCGCCGGGCGGATTGATGAGGCGGGGGAGCGGCTGCGACTGTCCGTTTGGCGACATGAGTTGACCTCCTGGCCCGTATCCGACACCACCCTCCTCTTCCTAGCCTCGACGCATGCCGATGAACCTCATCCACCGCCGCCTGTGCTCCTCCGACCGATGGTTCCGCGCGACCCGGGACGAACTCCTGCCCTGGGCCCTGGAAGACGTCCCGCTGGGCGAGGACTGCCTGGAGATCGGGCCGGGTTACGGGGCGACGACGCGGGTCCTCGTGCGGAAGGCCGGGAGGCTGAGCGTCGTGGAGTCGGACGCGTCGTACGCGGCCCGGCTGCGGCTGCTCTTCGGCGACCGCGTCGACGTCATCTACGGGGACGGCGCCGACATCCCGCTGCCGGACGGGCGCTTCGACTCGGTCGCCTGCTTCACGATGCTCCACCACGTCCCGACCCTGACCGCCCAGAACAGCCTCTTCGCCGAGGCCTACCGCGTGCTGCGCCCCGGCGGCGTCTTCGCCGGCTGCGACGCCCTCAGCAGCCGCAGCTTCCGGCTGATCCACATCGGCGACACGTGCGTCCCGGTGCCACCGGAGACCCTGGAGGCCCGGCTGCGGCTGGCGGGCTTCGAGGACTGCACGGTGACGGTGGGGAAGGGGAGTTTCCGCTTCGTGGCACGGAAGTGACGGTGGGGGCGGGGCTAGGGTCGGTGCATGAACGCCGTCATAGCCGCCATGATCACCGCCGTCGTCGGTGTCCTCGGCACCCTCTTCGCCCCCTTGCTGTCCCAGCAGATGACGACGCGTCAGCGCGAGGCGGCGGCCGCGGCCGAGGCGGAGAGGCGCCGCTTCGAGGAGCGCCGGGCCGCGTACACGGCCATGAACCGTGCCTCGCGGCAGTTTCACACGCTCCTCAAGGACACGCTGCACCGCCTGCGCGACGGCGTCTGCACCGACCAGGACCGCGCTCAGCTGGAAGAGGCCCGGCTCGACCACCGTGACCGGTACGCCGAGGCGCTGATGATCGTCCCGGAAGCGGTCATGATCGCGTCGCGCGACGTCAACCGCGTGCTCGCGGCGGCGGACGCGGCGGCGAAGCGGATCGACCGCGGCCGCGCCCTGGAGGGCGAGACTCCGGAGGCAGTCCTCGTCGCGCTCAAGGAGGCGAAGCCGCGGCTGACGGAAATGCAGCGGGTGATGAGGCGGGATTTGGGAGTGGAGGACTGAGGGCCTGAGGCTGGGGCCGATTGTTCGGCGCGTGCCGCACAGGGGACGGCGCGCGGGGCCGCTGGTGGCGGGGGCCACACTGGCGGGTATGCCGCACGACGCCGACTTCTCCGCCCGCCTGACCGCCGCCGCCGACTGGCTCGACGCCGCGATCGGGGCCCGGCAGAAAGGCGACGGGGAGATGAACGACACGGAGCGGCGCATCCTCGCCGACCTGGTCGCCGCAACCAACCCGCTGCACGGCGGCAGCTTGCTGCCCCACACCGGGGACTTCCTGTACGTCCGCATCGGCCGCATCACCAACTGGGCCGGCGCCCTCCGCCTCGCCGCGCGCGCCGACGGCTGGGAGCTCTTCCCGGTGGCGGGCCGGGACCCGGCGGACCTCGCCCGGCCCGCCGGCATGGCCGACCTGCTGTCCGGCGTCTACGCACTCGCCGAACAGGGCGAACAGTGGCAGGAACTCCTCCTGGCCACGGCACGCACCGTGCGGCGGGGGCAGTCCCTGGCGCGGGAGATCGAGGCACGTCACCCGCGCCTCGAAGAAGAACTCGCGGCGACCGGGGCCTTCTTCACGGGCCCGGGCTCCGTGGAGGACCTCCCCCTCTTCCTCCGCTGAGCCGCACCGTAAAGTGCCCCGTCATGAACGGCCTCACCTTCCGCCGCGCGGGCGAACACGACCTGACCGAACTCACCCGGCTCCGCGACGACGCCGCGCGCTGGCAGATCGGTCGCGGCATCGACCAGTGGAAGCCGGGAGAGCTCGGCGAGGACCACTTCCGGGCGCGCCTTGCGGACGGCGAGGTCTGGATCGCCACCCGCGACCCCGGCCCCGGCGGTCCCGGCGTCGGCTCCGGCGGTCCCGTCGCCGGGGCCTGGGAGCTGTGGTGGGACGACCCGGCGGCCTGGGGTGCCCAGCCGCCGGTCGCCGGCTACGTTCACCGCCTCATGACCGACCGCCGCACCGCCGCGCCCGGCACCGGCCGCCACCTGCTCGCCGAGGCCGAACGCCGTATCGCCGCGGCCGGCCGGACCCTGTGTCGGCTGGACTGCCTGAGCAGCAACGCGCGGCTGCGCGACTACTACGAGGCCGCGGGCTACACGGTCGTCGGCGAACAGCGGGCGAAGGACGGCGGCCTGGGCGGCACGTACACGGTGACCCTCCTGGAGAAGAGCCTCTGAGGCGGGAGCCTTCCGCTCAGCCGGATGCTTTGAGAGCTTGGACGCCCGGTGCGCACTGCCGGCGCAGCGTGGCGAGTTCGCCGGGCGGAAGCCGCAGCGCGGTGCCCCGGTGGCGCGCGTCGAGCATTGCGCACCCGGTGTCGAGCCATTGCGGGAGCGGTTCGACGCCGAAGAACGCCGCAATGCGGCTGAGTTCGCGGCGCGGTGCGTCGAGCAGGTCCTCGTAAGCGAGTGACACCCACTGTTCCTGAGGCAACCGGCTGAGGTGGTCCACCGCCTCGGTGACGAGCTGCGACCACAACGCCCCGAACTCCGCCAGGGGTAGGTGCCGGTCCAGGACCAGCGCCGGATCGAAGGGGACGTCCAGCAGACCCGCCAGCTCCGGGGGCAGGGACCGCACCTGTTCCCCGGTCAGCGGGCCGGCAGGCGCGGCACCCGTCCGGGCCAGGATCTCGCGCTGGAGGAGGATGAGCCGGAACCCCGCATGCCGGCTCATGGAAAGCGCACAGTCCGGACCGTCGCGGAACATGTGCACGAACTTCGCCCCGGGGAAAGCCGCGTGCAATTGCGGGACCCTGTGCCCCGAGTAGCCGGACCGCTCGACGACGGCCGCCCGCCCGAACCGCGCGCACAGCACGTCGAACAGCTCTGCGTGGTGCTCGGGGGCCGTGCGGCGAGGCCACGTGGTCACCGTCCCCTTGAGCTCTTCGAGGAGCCCGTCCGGGTCGTCCGTGAGATGCGGCAGCGCCATGAGCGACAGGGCCGGAATCCCCGCACCCTCTTCCCCGCGCCGCGCCGCCCGGGGATGGAGGAACTCGGGGATCGGCATCCCGCTCCGCACCATGGAATCGAACGCGGGATGAGGATCCGCGACCAGCCGCCAGAACTCGGCCCCGTCAACCGCCCGGCCGGGCAGCGCCCGCGAACCGACCGATGCCCAGAACTCATTGAGACTGAGCACGTCCGGATGAGCATGCACGATCCGGGACAGAGCAGTAGACCCGCACCGCCCGGACCCGACAACAAAGGTCACACTACGCATACCCCCGCCTACCCCCGATCCCCTCCCGGCATGCCGCACCCGGGGCGACGCCCCGGCCGCGTCTTCCAGTCCTCCTTTCCCACGCGTACCGTGCTGCCCCGTCTCCGACACGAGAGGGGCACCATCGTGAAGGCTGTGGACAGACGCACCGTGCTGCGCGCGGGAGCGGGGGCGGGGCTCGCCGCGGGGTTATGGGCGCCGGCCGGGAGGGCCGCGGCGGCGGGAGGGAGCGAGGGCCGCGACTGGGGCGGTCTGAAGCGACTGCTCGGCGGGCGGCTGTACTTCCCCGGTGACCCCCGGTTCGCGCCGCTGAACATGCCGGCCAACCACTCCTACTCCCACCGCGTCCCGGCGGCCATCGCCTGCCCGCGCAGCCACGAGGAAGTGCTCGCGACGGTCGAATGGGCGGGCCGGCACGCCATCGGCGTCGTCCCGCGCGGCGGCGGCCACAGCTACGCCGGCTACTCGACGTCGGACGGCGGCCTCCTGGTCCACCTGGGCGGCATGCGCGACGTGACGGTGAACGGCACGACCCTCACCGTCGGGGCCGGCGCCCGCGAACTCGACGTGTACGCGGCGCTGAAGGACACGGGCCTGCTGCTGCCCGGCGGGCGGTGCCCGGAGGTCGGCGTCGGCGGCCTGGTGCTGGGCGGCGGCATCGGCCCGGCCACCCGCGCCTACGGCCTGACCTGCGACAGCCTCACCGGCACCACCGTCGTGACGGGCGACGCGTACACCGCGCGCTGCGACGAGAACAGCAACTCCGAGCTGTTCTGGGCGTGCCGCGGAGGGGCGGGCGGCAACTTCGGGATCAACACCTCGTTCACGTTCACCCTGCACCCGGTCCGCCGCGCGACGGCCTGGTACGACCTGTCATGGGCCTGGAAGGACGCGGCACCCGCCCTGAAGAGGCTCGCCGAACTGATCGCGGAGCCCCGCTACCGGAAGAGCCTCACCTGCCAGTTCGGCCTCCGGACGGCCGGAGAGCGGCGCGTCTACGCCCAGGGGCTCTGCTTCGGCTCCGAGCGCTCCGAGCACCCCGAGCAGACCCTGCGCACACTCGTCACCCGGCTGCGGCCGCGGCGGAGCGCCACCGGCACGGCCGGCATCTGGGAGTGCATGCGCCGCTTCCACGAGACCCCGCCGGGAGACCCGTACGCCGCCGGCTCGATCGTGGCCGGAAAGGACCTCGGCGCGTCCGTCGTCGACGAGCTCGTCGACTCGCTCGGCAGCTGGAAGGCCGCGTCACCGGATTCCCGGGCGGCCGTCTCCTTCTTCGCGATGGGCGGCGCGGACGCGGCGCTGCGCCCCGCGGACACCGCGTACGTCCACCGTGACGCCACCGTCATCGTGGACCTGGCCGCGCACTGGTCGGACGCGGACCCGGCGCCGGTGCCCGACGCCAACAGGCAGCAGCTGCAAGCGCTCTACCGCTCGCTGAGCAGGCACCTGGGCACGGACGCCTACCAGAACTTCCCCGACCCGGGGCTCAGGAACTGGCAGACCGCCTACTACGGCGGGAACTACGCGAGGCTTCAGACGGTCAAGAGGACCGTCGACCCCGCGCGGCTGTTCACGTACCCGCAGGGCATCGCCCCCACCCCGTAGCGGGAGCGTTCACGCACGGCCCCCGGACCGAAGCCGGGGGCCGTCATCCGTCAGCCGAGGCGCCGCACCAGCGCCCGGTACTCGTCCCACAGCTCCTTCGGCGTGTGCTCGCCGAACGTGTTCAGGTGCTCGGGGATGAGCGCGGCCTCTTCGCGCCACACGTCCTCGTCCACCGTGAGCAGCAGGTCGAGGTCCTCGTCGGAGATGTCCAGGCCCCGGGTGTCGAGGGCCTCGCGGGTCGGCAGGATGCCGATGGGGGTCTCGACGCCGTCGGCGCGGCCGTCGAGGCGGTCGACGATCCACTTCAGGACGCGGCTGTTGTCACCGAAGCCCGGCCACACGAAGCGGCCGTCCGCGTCCTTGCGGAACCAGTTGACGTAGAAGATCTTCGGGAGCAGGGACGCGTCCCGGTCCTGGCCGACCTTGATCCAGTGGCCCATGTAGTCGCCCATGTTGTAGCCGCAGAACGGCAGCATGGCGAACGGGTCGCGGCGCAGCTCGCCGACCTTGCCCTCGGCGGCGGCGGTCTTCTCGGAGGCGACGTTGGCGCCGAGGAAGACGCCGTGCTGCCAGTCGAAGGACTCGGTCACCAGCGGGACGGCGGAGGCGCGGCGGCCGCCGAAGAGGATCGCCGAGATCGGCACGCCCTTGGGGTCCTCCCACTCGGGCGCGATGATCGGGCACTGCGAGGCGGGCACGGTGAAGCGGGCGTTGGGGTGGGCGGCCGGGGTGTCCGAGGCCGGGGTCCAGTCGTTGCCCTTCCAGTCCGTCAGGTGGGCGGGCTGCTCCTCGGTCATGCCCTCCCACCACACGTCGCCGTCGTCGGTGAGGGCGACGTTGGTGAAGACGGAGTTGCCCCAGAGGGTCTTCATGGCGTTGGCGTTGGTGTGCTCGCCGGTGCCGGGGGCGACGCCGAAGAAGCCGGCCTCGGGGTTGATGGCGTAGAGGCGGCCGTCCTCGCCGAAGCGCATCCAGGCGATGTCGTCGCCGATGGTCTCCACCGTCCAGCCGGAGACGGTGGGCTCCAGCATGGCGAGGTTGGTCTTGCCGCAGGCGGACGGGAAGGCCGCGGCGACGTACTTGGACTCGCCCTGGGGCGGGGTGAGCTTGAGGATGAGCATGTGCTCGGCGAGCCAGCCCTCGTCGCGGGCCATCACGGACGCGATGCGCAGCGCGTAGCACTTCTTGCCGAGCAGGGCGTTGCCGCCGTAGCCGGAGCCGTAGGACCAGATCTCGCGGTCCTCGGGGAAGTGCGAGATGTACTTGGTGGGGTTGCAGGGCCAGGCGACGTCGGCCTCGCCCTCGGCGAGCGGCGCGCCGAGGGTGTGGACGGCCTTGACGAAGAAGCCGTCGGTGCCGAGCTCGTCGAGGACGGCCTGACCCATGCGGGTCATGGTGCGCATGGAGACGGCGACGTAGGCCGAGTCGGTGATCTCGACGCCGATGGCGGACAGCGGGGAGCCGACCGGGCCCATGCAGAAGGGCACGACGTACATGGTGCGGCCGCGCATGGAGCCGCGGAAGATGCCGCCCTGGTCGTCCTTGCCCTGGAAGACCTCGCGCATCTCGGCGGGGGCCTTCCAGTGGTTGGTCGGGCCGGCGTCCTCCTCCCGCTCGGAACAGATGAACGTGCGGTCCTCGACGCGCGCCACGTCAGTGGGGTCGGAGGCGGCGTAGTACGAGTTGGGGCGCTTGACCGGGTCGAGCTTCTTGAAGGTGCCCTTGGCGACGAGCTCCTCGCACAGGCGCTCGTACTCCGCCTCGGATCCGTCGCACCAGACCACGCGGTCCGGCTGAGTGAGGGCGGCGATCTCGTCGACCCAGGAGATCAGCTCCTGGTGCTGGGTGGGGGTGGTGGGAGCCGCACTGCTGCGCGCCACGATCGCTCCGTCCCGCCGGAAACCACGCTGCCCCGGCGTAGAGATTGAGGGTTGAACGGGCCCTCCCGGCGCTCGGCGCACGGAAAAGCCCGCTTCGTCGTTGTCTGCCCCTTGGGGGCTGCGACCCAGACGCTTCGTGACCGCTCATCCGGTGCCGCCCGCACTCATTTGATCATCCGACTCCGTTTACGTTCTGTCCAGGGGGCGCTCCCGTGACCATCGCCACGTGATACTGATCCGTAACTTACGGTGGCGTAGGTAGCATGACGTGCATGACTCCCGCGCCCGACGCAGCGCCTCCCGCGCTCACCGCGCCCGCCGGCGCCGCGGCAGCAGCAGCCCTCCCCGCCGATGCTGCCCATTCCGCCGCCTCCCCGCCCGCCGAGCCGCCGATCCCGGTCAAGCCGCGCCTCCGCGGCTGGCTGCACGCGGGCATGTTCCCCGCCGTGCTGATCGCCGGCGTCTTCCTGACCGCCCTCGCCGACAGCACCCGCGGCCGGATCGCCTGCGCGGTCTACGTCCTCACCGCGGGATCGCTCTTCGGCGTCAGCGCCCTCTACCACCGGGGCAACTGGAGCCCGCGCGTCAACGCCGTGCTGCGCCGCCTCGACCACGCGAACATCTTCCTGATCATCGCCGGTACGTACACTCCGCTGACGATGCTGCTGGTCCCCGGCGGCCGGGGGCAGGTGCTCCTGTGGGCCGTGTGGGCGGCCGCGGCGACGGGCATCGCCTTCCGCGTCTTCTGGCTCGGCGCCCCGCGCTGGCTCTACATCCCCTGCTACATCGCCATGGGCTGGGCAGCGGTCTTCTTCCTGCCCGACTTCCTGCGCAAGGGCGGCATCGCCGTCCTCGTCCTGGTGGTCATCGGGGGGCTGCTCTACAGCGTGGGCGGCGTCATCTACGGCATCAAGCGGCCGAATCCGTCACCGCGCTGGTTCGGCTTCCACGAGGTCTTCCACTCGCTCACGCTGGCGGCGTTCACCGTGCACTACGTCGGCATCTCGTTGGTGGCGTACACCCACACCTGAGGCGCCGCTGCCCACGGCGACGGCCGCGAACGAACGGCCGCGACCCACCCACGGGTCGCGGCCGTTTCTCGTGTCCGTACGCCCGTACGGGCCGGGCGTCACCCGCGCAGCTTCTCCGCCAGCTCCGCCGGGTCCGTCGTCGGCGCGTCGCACACGAAGCCCCGGCAGACGTACGCGACCGCCCGCCCGTCCGCCAGCGGCCGGTTCGCCAGCAGCGGCACCTCCACGGCAGCGGGGTCGGAGGCCGACGGCGGGGCGCCGACGGCGACGGCCAGGCCGGGCGCCGTGGACAGCAGGGCGGTGCGGTGCAGGACGGCCGTCGCCGGGTCCTCGGGCAGGCCCACCACGGCGGCCTCGCGCGGCCCGTCGAGCAGCGCCTCGGCCACCGCCAGGCCCCAGCTGATGAAGCGCGGCGCCTTCGGGCCCAGCGCCCGGACGACGCCGAGCGCCCGCTCGGCGGCCTCGCGGTGCAGGGTGCTTCCGGTGTACGCGGCGTACGTCAGCAGCGCGCCGCAGGCGGCGGTCCAGCCGGACGGCGCGGCGTTGTCCGTCGGGTCCTGGGGGCGCCGGATGAGGGCCTCGGCGTCGTCGGCGGTGTCGAAGAGGGAGCCGTCCGGGCCGGAGAAGCGGGTGAGAACCGTGTCCAGGAGGAGGCCCGCGAAGTCCACCCACACGCCCTCGCCGGTGACGGCACTCAGCGCGAGGAAGCCCTCGGCGACGTCCGCGTAGTCCTCCAGGACGCCCGCGTGGGCGCCTGCCGTGCCGTCGAGGGAGGTGCGGAAGAGCCGGGCGTGCCAGTCCATGTGCGTACGGACGAGCAGGTCGGCGGCGTCCGTGGCGGCCTGGACGAGGTCCGGCCGGTCGAAGAAGGCGCCCGTTTCGGCCAGCGCGGCGATCGCCAGCCCGTTCCAGGCGGCCACCACCTTGTCGTCGCGGCCGGGCCGGGGCCGCTGCTCGCGCGCCGCGAGCAGCCTGCGGCGCACCGAGTCGAGCTTGCCGGCGTCCAGGAGCTGCTCGGAGTCCGGGAGCTGGAGGACGGAGGCGCCCTCCTCGAAGGTGCCCTCCTCGGTGACGCCGAAGTGGGCCGCCGCGAGCAGCGCGTCCTCCTCGCCGAGCACCTCGCGCAGCTGCTGCGGCGTCCACACGTAGTACGCGCCCTCGGCGTGGCGGCCCGTCCCGTCGTCGCTGTCCGCGTCCAGGGCCGAGGCGAAGCCGCCCTGCTCGGTGCGCATCTCGCGGACCAGGAAGCCGGCGGTCTCCAGCGCCACCCGGCGGGCGAGCTCCGAGCCCGTGGCCCGCCACAGGTGCGCGTAGGCGCGGCAGAGCAGGGCGTTGTCGTAGAGCATCTTCTCGAAGTGCGGCACCACCCACTCCGCGTCGACGGAGTAGCGCGCGAAGCCGCCGCCCAGCTGGTCGTAGATGCCGCCCCGGGCCATCGCCTCGCAGGTCGCCTGCACCATCTCCAGGGCGCCCTCGGAGCCCGTACGGGCGTGGTGGCGCAGCAGGAACTCCAGCGCCATGGACGGCGGGAACTTCGGGGCCCCGCCGAAGCCGCCGCGCACCGCGTCGAACTCGCGGGTCAGCCCCAGCAGCGCCGCGCCCAGGTCCTCGGCGGCGGGCGGCTGCGCGGGCGCTTCCTTGTCCGCAGGGACGCCGAGGGCGAGCGTGCGCTCGGAGAGGTCGCGCACGATGCGGCCCGCGACCTGCCCGACCTCGTCGCGGCGGTCCCGCCACGCGGCCCGCACGCCCTCCAGGACCTGCGGGAAGCCCGGCATGCCGTGCCGCGGCGCGGGTGGGAAGTACGTGCCGAAGTAGAACGGCTCGGCCTCCGGCGTCAGGAATACCGTCATGGGCCAGCCGCCCCGGCCCGTCGCGGCCTGCACGGCCTCCATGTACACGGCGTCGACGTCGGGCCGCTCCTCGCGGTCGACCTTGACGGCGACGAAGTGCTCGTTGAGGAGCGCGGCGGTCGCGTCGTCCTCGAAGGACTCGTGCGCCATCACGTGGCACCAGTGGCAGCTGGAATAGCCGACGCTCAGCAGCACCGGCACGTTCCGGCGCCGGGCCTCGGCGAAGGCCTCGGGCGACCACGGCCACCAGTCGACCGGGTTGTCGGCGTGCTGGAGGAGGTAGGGGGACGTCTCGTGCGCCAGGCGGTTGGGCATGGGCCCATCCTTGCGCACGGTGCGCCCTCCCGGGCGGGTGGCCGTGGGGCCGTGTCAGTCCCGGGCCGGTCCGGCGGTGCCGGGCCGGCCCCCGGTCGTCAGGAGGACTTCGGGGCGGCGGCCGGAGCCGCGGCGGCGGCCTCGGCGTCCGGGGACTCCTCGAAGTCCACCCGCTTCATGTGCTTGTTCATGCTCTTCATCAGGAACCACACCGCCACGCCGATGACGGCGAAGACGATGAAGCCGAGGACACCCGGGGTGACCTTGTTCTTGTCGAGTTCTTCGGCGAGCGGCACCAGCTGGGCGGCGGCGAGGGAGCTCATCATGGGGTCAATTGTTGCGGATGCCCGCGAAGAGGTCGTCCTCGGGGAGGGACGTGCCGACGACGGACTTCGCCAGCTCGTACTCCTCGGTCGGCCAGATCTCCCGCTGGAGGTCCAGCGGCACGCGGAACCAGCCGCCGTCCGGGTCGATCTGCGTGGCGTGCGCGATCAGCGCCTTATCGCGGATCTCGAAGAAGTCACCGCACGGAACGTAGGTGGTCAGCGTGCGCTCGCGGCCCATGGTGTGCCAGCGCTCCAGCCACTCCCCGTACGGGGACTCCATGCCGCGCTCCAGCAGCGCCTCGTGCAGCGCCTGGGTGCGCGGCCGGTTGAAGCCCTGGTTGTAGTAGAGCTTCAGCGGCTGCCACGGCTCGCCGGCCTCGGGGTAGCGGGAGGCGTCGCCGGCCGCCTCGAAGGCCACCATCGAGATCTTGTGCGTCATGATGTGGTCGGGGTGCGGGTAGCCGCCGTTCTCGTCGTACGTGGTGACCACGTGCGGACGGAACTCGCGGATGAGCTTCACCAGCCGCCCGGCCGCCTCGTCCACGTCCTGGAGGGCGAAGCAGCCCTCCGGCAGCGGCGGCAGCGGGTCGCCCTCCGGCAGGCCGGAGTCGACGAATCCCAGCCACTCCTGCTTGACGCCCAGGATGTCGCGCGCCTCGGCCATCTCCTTGGCGCGGACCTCGTGGATGTTCTTCTCGATGTACGGGTCGCCCTGGAGCTTGGGGTTGAGGATGGAGCCGCGCTCGCCGCCCGTGCAGGTGGCCACCAGCACGTCCACCCCCTCGGACACGTACTTGGCCATCGTGGCCGCGCCCTTGCTCGACTCGTCGTCGGGGTGGGCATGCACGGCCATCAGTCGCAGCTGCTCAGTCAAGGCTCGATCCTCAGTCACTGGTCATGGCCCGTCTTATCGGTGTGTCGGGGCGCCTCCTATAGTGACCGAAGCGGGAGTCGTTTCATTCCGAGTTCTCCCGAGCGGCACCGACCCGGAGGAAAGATCATGGCTGCGGCACGCGAGGGGCTGCCCGACGGTCGCTACGGCCGCTCGGCGGACGCGCGCGCGGACCGCAAGCTCAAGATCGTCGGGGCGGTGCTGGGCGCCGGGCTGCTGGGCGTGATCGCCTGGTCCGGGATCCACTACATCACCAAGACGGACGTCAGCGGCCAGCTCATCCGCTCGAAGACGGTCTCGGACAGCGCCGTGCAGGCGGTCCTGGAGATCCGCAAGGACAAGGACCAGACCGGCGTGTGCACGCTGCGCTCGCTCGGCGCCGACGGCTCCGAGGTCGGCCGCAAGGACGTCACGCTGGACCGCCGCGAGGAGCACTTCACCGAGTCCGTCACGATCCGTACGACGCAGCACGCGGCGGCCACGGAGCTGGAGGGCTGCCAGACGCGGTCGGGGCGCTGACGCCCGTACCGCCCGCCGTATCGCCTGCCGTGCCGCCCGCCCGGCGTCCAGGGGCGCTGACGCGCCGCAGCTGATCCGGTACGGTCCGCGCAGGCCTCGCTGACCTGCGTTGACGCGATTCTTGCGCGATTTCTCCCGTTTGCTTCTTCCCCCTCTCCGGACCCAATTGTTAGGCTCGTGGTTTCGCCCCGCTTTGAAGGTGCACCCTTCTGAGTAGGGCGTTCATTTGTTATCGCGATGTATCCCAAGCATTTCCCCAGTACCGACGAGGAGCACCTGTGACCCAGACCAGCGACAACGTCACCTGGCTGACTCAGGAGGCGTACGACCAGCTCAAGGCCGAGCTGGAGTACCTGTCTGGTCCCGCTCGCACCGAGATCGCGACCAAGATCGCGGCCGCGCGCGAGGAGGGTGACCTGCGAGAGAACGGCGGGTACCACGCGGCCAAGGAGGAGCAGGGCAAGCAGGAGCTCCGCGTGCGCCAGCTCACCCAGCTGCTGGAGAACGCGAAGGTCGGCGAGGCCCCGGCGGCCACCGGCGTCGTCGCGCCCGGCATGGTGGTGACCATCGCCTTCGACGGTGACGTGGACGACACCATGGAGTTCCTCCTCGCCTCCCGCGAGTACGCCAGCTCGGACATCGAGACGTACTCGCCGCAGTCCCCGCTGGGCTCCGGCGTCAACGGCAAGAAGATCGGCGAGGACGCCCAGTACGAGCTGCCGAACGGCAAGAAGGCCATGGTCCGCATCCTGGAGGCCAAGCCGTACAGCGGCTGACCGGCCCCGGGCGCATGCCTGCCGAAGGCCCGGCCGTCCCCTGCGGGGGGTGGCCGGGCCTTCGGCGTGCTCAGGCCGTTGTCGTAGTCAGGCCGTTGCCGAGCGGAACTTCCGCACCGCCAGCGTCCGGAACAGCACGATGATCAGCACCGACCAGATCAGCGACGCCCACACCGGGTGCTGCATCGGCCACGCCGCCGGCACGGGATAGCCCTCCGGCAGGTTGCCGAAGAGCTGCCGCGCCGCCTGCACGGTCGCGCTGAAGGGGTTCCACTCCGCGATGTTGCGCAGCACCATCGGCATGTTGTCGGCGGGCACGAACGCGTTGGAGATGAAGGTGAGCGGGAAGAGCCAGATCAGCCCGCCCGAGGTGGCCGCCTCCGGGGTGCGCACGGACAGCCCGATCAGCGCGCCGATCCAGGAGAAGGCGTAGCCGAGCAGGAGCAGCAGCGCGAAGCCCGCCACGGCCTTGAGGACGCCCTCGTGGATCCGCCAGCCCACGATGACCGCGACGACCGCCAGCACGACGAGCGTGAGCGCGGTCTGGACGAGGTCGGCGAGCGTGCGGCCGGTGAGGACGGCGCCGCGGGCCATGGGCAGGGACCGGAAGCGGTCGATCAGCCCCTTGTGCATGTCGTCGGCGATGCCCGCCCCGGCGCCCGCCGTGGCGAAGGTGACCGTCTGGGCGAAGATGCCCGCCATGAGGAACTGGCGGTACGTGGACGGGTCCGTGCTGCCGCCGACGGCGATCGAGCCGCCGAAGACGTAGCTGAACAGCACCACGAACATGATCGGCTGGATGAGCCCGAAGATGACCACCTCGGGGATGCGGATCATCCGGATCAGGTTGCGCTTGGCGACGACGAGGGAGTCGCGCACGGAGCGGCCGAGGCCGCCGTGGACGCGGAGGGCGGCGGCTCTGGAGGCGGGGCTGCCGATGACGCTCATGACGTGACCTCCTGCTGTGCGCCGGGCTCCCCGGACGTCCCGCCGGTCTTGTCCGGCTTGCTGGTCTCGTCGGTCTTGTTCGTCCCGCCCGTCTCGTCGGTCTCGTCCGTCTCGTCGGTGTCCGCCTCCGCGGCGTGCCCGGTGAGCGAGATGAAGACGTCGTCCAGGGTCGGCCGGCGCAGGGCGATGTCGTCGATCTCGATCCCGCGGCCGTCGAGCTCCCGGATGACCTCGGCGAGCAGCTTCGCGCCGCCGGAGACCGGCATGGTCACTCTGCGGGTGTGTTTCTCGACCGTGGACGTGCCCTTGCCGAAGCCGCGCAGGACCGCGTCGGCGGGGGCGATGTGCTCGGGGTCGCGCACGACGACCTCGACGCGCTCGCCGCCCGTACGGGCCTTGAGCTGGTCGGAGGTGCCGCGGGCGATGACCCTGCCGTGGTCGACCACGCAGATGTCGTGCGCGAGGTGGTCGGCCTCCTCCAGGTACTGCGTGGTGAGCAGGAGGGTCGTGCCGCCGGCCACCAGCTCCTGGATGACCTCCCACAGGCCCTGCCGGTTGCGCGGGTCGAGGCCGGTGGTGGGCTCGTCCATGAACATCACGGGCGGGCTGACGACGAGGGCCGCGGCGAGGTCGAGGCGGCGGCGCATGCCGCCGGAGTAGGTCTTGGCGATGCGGTCGGCGGCGTCGCCGAGGTCGAAGCGCTCCAGCAGCTCGCCGGCCCGTGTCTTCGCGTCGCGGGCGGACATCTGGTAGAGCTGGCCGACCATCCGCAGGTTCTCACGCCCCGTCAGGTATTCGTCGACGGCGGCGAACTGGCCCGAGAGGCCGATGGAGCGCCGTACCTGGTCGGGCTTCTTGAGGACGTCGATGCCCGCCACGGAGGCGGAGCCGCTGTCGGGTTGGATGAGCGTGGTGAGGACGCGTACCGCTGTGGTCTTGCCGGCGCCGTTGGGGCCGAGCAGTCCTAGAACGGTTCCTTCCGGTACGTCGAGATCGACGCCGTCCAGAGCTCTGACGTCGCCGAAGGTCTTCACCAGGCCTTCGGCGTAAATGGCACCTGGCATGGAAGTTCTCCCCGCTGGGTGACGTATTACCTGATTTTACGTTCGGTGGTGTGATCCTGCCCTGTGAATGTTGTTCCCCGCTTGTGCAGACAACAGGGAGCAATACCGGGCAATGCCGAACAAGCGCGGAGGGCGGCGCAGGGCAATCCCCCTTCCCCGTACGGTCATCGGGCCTGCGAGTCCGCAGCCCTCTCAGCCGGCCGTCCGGTACCCCGCCTCCCGCAGGGCCGCCGCCACCTCCTCGCAGTGCGCGGGCCCCTTCGTCTCCAGGTGCAGCTCCACTTCCGCCTCGGCCAGGCCGAGCCTCGGGTCGGTGCGGACGTGGCCGATGTCCAGGACGTTGGCGTCGGCCGCGGAGAGCACCTCCAGGAGCGCGGCGAGCGCGCCCGGGCGGTCGGTCAGCCGCAGCCGCAGGCTCAAGTAGCGGCCGGCCGCCGCCATCCCGTGCCGCAGGACGCGCTGGAGCAGCAGCGGGTCGACGTTGCCGCCCGACAACACGGCGACGAGAGGTCCCTCGAACGAGTCGGGATCGGCCAGCAGCGCCGCCACCGGGGCCGCTCCGGCCGGCTCCACGACCATCTTGGCGCGCTCCAGGCACAGCAGCAGCGCCCCGGCCAGGGCGTCCTCGGAGACCGTACGGACCGCGTCGACCAGCTCCCGGACGATGCCGAAAGGCACGTCCCCGGGGCGGCCCACCAGGATGCCGTCGGCCATCGTCACCGGCTTCGCGAGCGCCACGGGGTGCCCGGCGGCCAGCGACGGCGGGTACGCGGCCGCGCCCGCCGCCTGCACGCCCACGATCCGGACGTCCGGCCGCAGCGCCTTGACCGCGGTCGCGATCCCGGCCGCGAGCCCGCCGCCGCCCACGGCCACCACGATCGTGCGCACCTCGGGGCACTGCTGGAGGATCTCCAGGCCGACGGTGCCCTGACCGGTGATGACGTCCGGGTGGTCGAAGGGGTGGACGAAGACGGCGCCCGTCGCGCGGGCGCAGCGGCGGGCCTCGGACAGCGCCTCGTCCAGCACCTGCCCGCGCAGGCGCACCTCGGCGCCGTACGCGCGGGTCGCTGCGACCTTCGGCAGGGGCGCGCTCACCGGCATGAACACCGTGGCGCGCACGCCCAGGAGCGCGGCCGCCAGGGCCACGCCCTGCGCATGGTTGCCCGCGCTGGCGGCCACGACCCCCGCCGCGCGCTCCCCCTGCGACAGCCCGGCGATGCGCGTGTACGCGCCGCGGACCTTGAAGGATCCGGTCCGCTGGAGGTTCTCGCACTTGAGGCGGACGGGGCCGCCGATCAGGCGGGAGAGGTGGCGGCTGCCCTCCAGGGCGGTGACGCGGGTGACGCCCGAGAGGACCGTCCGGGCGCGCAGGACGTCGTCGAGGGTGACAGCGGGCAGGACGGGCCGGCCCGCTGCGCGTACAGCCATGAGGCCAGTGTGGCAGCCGGGCGGGCGGGGCGCGTGCGGCTGCCGGAGGGCTCTGCTCGCGATGGCCCCGCGGCTCGATTCGGCTCGGTTTCGGCTCGCTTGCGCCTCGTTTACGTAACGACCTTATGTAACGACCGTCGTGGCCAACGCATATCGCACAGCTGATTCCGGTGGGCATCGCAGTGCATATCCATGCATACCGAGCGGATTGTGAGGCACCGCTCCAGCGGATTGTCCGCCACCGGCCCAGGGGCCCTCCCGGCCGCGTACTCTGTCCCCCAATCTTCCCTGCCCGACGCACGAAGTGAGCCCCAGGCCATGCCCACCCCTTCGGACATGACGACCGACCTCGCCCCAGGTGTCCTCGACGCGCTCCAGCACCAGGTTGCCGTCTTCGCACGCCGCGCCGAACAGACGCGGCTCGGCGGCGTGGGACAGGTCCGCAACTCGATGGACCGCGCCGCTTATCTGCTGCTCAACCGCCTCGACCAGGAAGGCCCGATGGGCGTCAAGGCGCTCGCCGCCGGCATGGGCATCGACTCCTCGACCGTCACCCGCCAGGTGGCGCCGCTGGTCGACACCGGCCTGGTCAAGCGCACCTCCCACCCCGAGGACGGCCGCGCCGTCGTCCTCCAGCTCTCCCCGCGCGGCAAGGCCCGCCTGGAGGAGGTGCGGGCCTCGCGGCGCGCGCTGATGGCGCTGGTGACGGACGGCTGGAGCGAGGACGAGCGGGACGCGTTCTGCTCGCTGCTCACGCGCTTCAACACCGCGCTCTCCGAGGTGCACAACGCGCTGCCGCCGGTGACGCCGACGACGGCCTGACGGCTTCCGTTTCCGTACGTACGCGCATTCCGCATGTCCGCATCTACGCGGTGTCCGTACGTACGCGTACGCCGTAAATACGGACATGCGGAATGCGCCGTGAAACGCATACGGCGGGCGGGCCGCTTATTCGCGGCCCGCCCGCCGTAGGAGCGGATCGGAGAACTAGCCCAGCGCCTGCGTGAGGTCCGCGAGCAGGTCGTCGACGGACTCGATGCCCACCGACAGGCGGACCAGGTCCGCGGGGACCTCCAGCTGCGACCCGGCGGTCGACGCGTGCGTCATCAGGCCCGGGTGCTCGATGAGCGACTCCACGCCGCCGAGGGACTCGCCGAGGGTGAACACCTCGGTGCGGTTGCAGATCTCGACGGCCTGCTCCTGCCCGCCGGCCACGCGGAAGGACACCATCCCGCCGAAGGACTTCATCTGCTTGGCGGCCACCTCGTGCAGCGGGTGCTCGGGCAGGCCCGGGTAGTAGACCTGGGTGACCTTGGGGTGGGAGACGAGCAGCTCGGCCACGCGCTCGGCGTTGGCGCTGTGCCGGTCCATGCGCACGGCGAGGGTCTTGATGCCGCGCAGCGTCAGCCAGGAGTCGAAGGGGCCGGCGACGGCGCCCATCGCGTTCTGGTGGTAGGCGAGCTCCTCGGCGAGGGCCGCGTCCGCGGTGATCAGCGCGCCGCCCACGACGTCGGAGTGGCCGCCCATGTACTTGGTCGTGGAGTGCACGACGACGTCCGCGCCGAGCGCGAGCGGCTGCTGGAGGTACGGGCTCGCGAAGGTGTTGTCGATGACCAGGCGGATCCCGGCCGAGTGCGCGACCTCGGCGAGGGCGGCGATGTCGCTGATGCCCAGCAGCGGGTTCGACGGGGTCTCGACCCAGATCACCTTGGTCGAGGGCCGCAGGGCGGCGCGCACGGCGGCCGGGTCGGAGGTGTCGGCGACCGACCACTCCACGCCCCAGCGGCTGATCACCTTGGCGAAGAGGCGGAACGTGCCGCCGTAGGCGTCGTTCGGGATGACCACGTGGTCACCGGGCGCCAGGAGCGTACGCAGCAGGGTGTCCTCGGCGGCCAGGCCGGACGCGAAGGCCAGGCCGCGGACACCGCCCTCCAGCGCCGCCAGGTTCTCCTCAAGAGCGGTGCGCGTGGGGTTGGCGCTGCGGCTGTACTCGTAGCCGCCGCGCAGGCCGCCCACCCCGTCCTGCTTGTAAGTGGACACCTGGTAGATCGGCGGCACGACGGCCCCGGTCAGCGGGTCCGGCTCCTGCCCGGCGTGGATGGCCAGGGTTTCGAAGGCATGCTGATCGCTCATTTTCCCGAGCCTAGTACTCCGCACACCCGAACACCCGTGTTCACTTGTAACCGGAGGATGAACGATCCGCGGATGCCGCGCGTTGTTCCTCACATAGCCCTACGCTGCCCCACCCACGTTCAGGACCGCTCATGGAGTTTCTGCTCATCCTGCTGGCCGTCGTCGCCATCGCCGCCGTCGCCGCCGGGCCCGCGCTGCGCCGCTGGCGGGCCCGCGCGGAGCTGCTCGGCGCGGGGCCGGCCGGCGGCCCCGGCGCCGCGGCCGCCGCTCACGGCTTCCTGCCGCCCGAGCAGCTGGACGTCCGCCTGCCCGGCCCCGACCCCGAGCTGCTGAGCGCCGTGGACGAGGCCCGCCGCTCGCAGGACTGGAAGCCGGCCGCCGAGCTGCTCTCGCGCACCCACGACGCGGAGCAGCGCTGGCAGCGCGTGCAGACGCTGGCGGGCGCGGCGGTCCGCGAGCTGGCCGAGGCGCCGGGCACGGGCGGCCTGTGGCTGCGGCACTGGCGGGTGGTGGCCCCGGAGGACGCGGGCGGCGCGGCCGTGCAGGCCGAGTTCCTCGTCCAGCAGGCCCTGCGCGACCCGTCCTCGCAGGACTACCGCATGATCCTGGAGGAGGCCCGCACGGTCTGCGCGGAAGCCGCCCGGCTGGCCCCGGAGGACGTGGTGCCGCTGATCGTCGAGCTGGGCGTGGCGCGCGGCATGGGCGCGGGCGAGGCGGAGTTCCAGTCGGTGTGGGAGCGGGTCGTCTCCCGCGCGCCCCAGCACATGGGCGCCCACCTGGCGGCGCTGCGCTACTGGAGCGCGAAGTGGCACGGCTCCCGCGAGCAGGCCGACGCCTTCGCCCAGCGGGCGGCCGCGGGCGCGGCGAAGGGCAGTCTGCTGCCGGCGCTGCCGCTGTTCGCCGTCCACGACCACCTGCCGGACGTGAACCTCGTCCAGGGCCTCTACCGCAGCGAGGTGGTCACCCGCGCCGTCGAGGCGGCGCAGTTCGCGGTGCTCCACGCCCCGTCCGACCACCCCGTGCTGCCGCACGTCCGGCACCTGCTGGTGTGGTTCCTGGTCAACGCCGAGCGCTATCCGGAGGCCCTGGAACAGCTGCGCCGCGTCGACGGGCACATCGGTGCGGTGCCGTGGTCGTACGAGGCGGATCCGGTCGCGGCGTACGCGGCGTACCGGGCGGTGGCGATGGCGGGCGGGGAATCGCAGGGGCCGGCGAACCGTTGGCTGTAGCAGTCCCGCCGCGCGCACTGGAGGCCTGAAATGCTCTTCCCCACCCGAGAACCCCGCCTCCCCTCCCCCGAGGAGGCCCTGAAGGGCCGCCCGGAGCCGGAATTCCCCCTCCAGGAGCGCCACACGGTCCTGGGCACGCCCCTGGGCGGCCCCTACCCGGCGGGCCTGGAGGTGGCGGACTTCGCCCTCGGCTGCTTCTGGGGCGCGGAGCGCAAGTTCTGGCAGGCGGAGGGCGTCTGGACGACCCTCGTCGGCTACCAGGGCGGCCACACGCCGCACCCGGCGTACGAAGAGGTGTGCAGCGGCCTTACAGGCCACACGGAGGTCGTCCGTGTCGTCTTCGACCCCGCGAAGGTGTCGTACGAGGCCCTCCTGAAGCTCTTCTGGGAATCCCACAACCCCACCCAGGGCTTCCGCCAGGGCAACGACCGCGGCACGCAGTACCGCTCCGCGATCTACACCCACTCACCGGCGCAGCAGTCGGCCGCCGAATCCTCCCGGGACGCGTACCAGCCGGTCCTCAACGGCTCGGGCTACGGCCCCATCACCACGGAAATCCTCCCGGCGGGCCCCTTCTGGTACGCAGAGCCGTACCACCAGCAGTATCTTGCGCGCAACATTAACGGCTACTGCGGCACCGGCGGGACCGGCGTGAGCTGCCCGATCGGGGTAGCGAAGACTGACAACGGGAGCTGAATCCCTGGGCGTAGTCCCAGTGCAGGCAAACCGCGGCTAAGCCTGTCTGACGGCTCTTGTGACTGCCGCCAGGGGAGCTGACCGTGTCACGCACCACACCTCGTGAGCTGCCTACCGCCTCACAGGGAGGCATCCGCTCCAGCGAGGCAGCGGCGCTAAGAGCCATCAGACACAGCCTAGGCGCAGCAAGGTCCGATGCACCATTGGAGCGCGAGGTGCCCGACTGGCAGTCAATCAAGGGCTCAAGACATCAGAAGACCCCTGGAAGCAGCCACTTCGCGAGATGCAAGCTTGTGGGAGAAAATAAGGGTTCAAGCCGTTTCTGCTGAACCTCCCGCACCACAAGCTGGTAGCGGGCCACCGGAGGCCCGGCATGTACAAGGACGACCCAAGGTGGCTCAGCAACGGGTGGGCGTTCCAGGCCAACTCCCCTGAAGAGCTGATGCAGGCCGTATACCGAATAGGCATACTCGGGACCGAGCAACGCTATGCCTGGCGAGGAGTACCCGACTCTCGATACAGGGTCGCCGCGTCGCTTATTCGACGACTTACAGAGGGCACCGGCAGCACATTTCGGCCGCCTAGCGAGAGCCAGGTGGAGGAACAAGAGAAATTCATACTAGAGAAGGCCAGAAGGTGGGGCATAGGCCTTGAGGTAAGCAAGCCCACCCAATTCCATCTACTCGCAGCCCTCCAACACCACGGCGTTCCCACTCGACTTCTAGACGTCACCAGCAACCCCCTGACAGCCCTCTGGTTCGCCTGCCTCCCAAGGGCAGATTTGCCGCAAGACGTGGCGGGAGCCCTGCTAGCATTCGAGGTTTCTAAGTACCCTCCGTACAGAACCTTCACATACTCCGACGAAGAGATTCCTGGTGCGGCCGCCGAGCCCTCAACCTTGATGGGAGCCCTCGACAAGTCCAGGTCAGATCACCGCCCATTTACGCTACACCCGACGTTCAAAGACTCGCGCATGCAGGCACAGGAAGGATTCTTCATTTCCGGCTCCATACCTAAAACTCCTGACATTGCCGGAATAGACGGGATGCCTTTCCCGCAGCCAGTTCGACCGCCTGGGCGGTCTAATCTTTCAGCCCTGTTCGCCGCCACTCTCCCTAATAAACGAACTATAAAGCGCCTCCCATTCACAGTCATCATCGTTCCCCCTGCAGTGAAGAGGAAAATGCGGGAGCATCTCGAAGGGACATTCAATCGAAACTGGGAGTCCCTATTTCCCGACATTGAAGGCTTCGCAGAGGCTTTCCGGGCGGGAGCCCTGAAAGCAGAAAATTGAGGAACGCGGCAGTGCAATCTGGGTCAATAGATTTCCCGAGCCGCAGTTACCACCGATCATGGCCAGCCACTGCACGAGGCCACAACTCCTCATGCTCGCGCGATACTGGGAGCTGTTCGAGACGATGTACACGTTCTTGCTTCCGCGGCGGTCACTCGCGGCTCAGGCCCCGTATACCCGGGTGGCGGGCGTATGTGACTGTGGGTGCCTGGTACGAGTGCCGGAGAACGCAGGCACCGCGATCTTCGCAGAAGACAGCAGCCTCCCCCTGCTGGAGATCTACACGTCAGTCGGCGACCCCGTCGCCACGTGGCCGGAGCCCCACTTCTTCCAGCAACCCTGAACTCAGGGCAACGCTCCCGCGCGCCAACTCCCCTGTCGGCCGGTACTTACCCACCTGGGATACCCCTCTGGGATGCTGGGTGCAGTTGGCGACGGAGGGCAACTCACATGCAGTGGAAGACCCATGGCGAGCGGCAGATCTATACGAACGAGTGGGTGAACTTGTGCCTGGTCGACGTTGAGCAGCCGGACGGCCGGCGGTGGGAGCACCACGTGGTCCGGCTGCGGCACCTCGCCGTGGCGGCCGTGGTGAACGAGCAGCGCGAGCTCCTCATGATGTGGCGGCACCGGTTCATCACGGACTCGTGGGCCTGGGAACTGCCCATGGGGCTGATCGAGGTGGGCGAGACCCCTGAGGAAGCGGCCGTCCGGGAGGTCGAGGAGGAGACGGGCTGGCGTCCCGAGTCGGTGAGACCGCTGGTGTACGCGGAGCCCGCCAACGGGATCACGGACTCGCAGCACTACGTGTTCCGCGCTGACAGCGCCACGTACATCGGCCCGCCGACCGAGAAGAACGAGTCCGACCGGATCGAGTGGGTCCCGTTGGACAAGGTCCGCGGCATGATCGACCGGCGGGAGATCGTCAGCAGTGGCTCGCTGGTGGGCGTGCTGTACGTGCTGATGGACGAAGCGATCCGCTGATCACCTGATCACTGCAGGGCAGCCCGGAGCCGTGTCTGAAAGGTCGCGGCTTCGGGCTGTCGGCTGTACGGGGTGAGCTGCGCCTGGAAGTCCCGCAGATGCCCCATGACGCGCTCGGATCCGACGGAGGCAGCTGTCTCCAGGGCGAGAGCGGCCGTGCTGCATGCCTGGTCGACGTTGCCGCGCTGGAGCTGGGTGGCGGCGAGCCAGTAGGCGTGGAAGGCGCGGCCGCGCTGGTTACGGGCGTCCTCGCGCTGCAACGCGTCCGCGATCAGGGGCTCGGCGGTTCGGGCGTCGCCAAGCCGGCCATGAGCGATGCCGGTGTCCACGATCAGCTTGGGCTCATCGAAGTACGCCACCCATGCCGGGTCCGGGTCGCCGGACGAGATCTGCTCGAACTGGCGATGGGCCTCGGCGAGTGCGGCGTGGGTGGCGGCGCGGTTGTTCAGAGAGGCGTGTGCGAAGGCTTCCCGCATGGACAGCATCGACATGACCCGGGGCGTACCGCCGTGCCCGCGGGCCGCGTCCTGCGCGGCGGTGGACAGCGCCACGGCGTCCGCCGGACGGTCCTCATAGGTGGCCTGCAGGCTCATGCACGCCAGGACATTGGCCATGAACCGGCGCTCGTCAACGGCTTTCGCGAGCTGCAGCGCCTCGGTGAAGTAGGTGCGGGCCTGGCTGTACTGCCGGGCGTCGAAGTACGTCCAGCCGGTGAGCCGGGCAAGCTCAGCGGCGATTCCGTAGAGGCCGCGACGGTACTGGTCGTCGGCAGCGTCCTTGATCAGTTCAACGACGTAGCGAAGCTGGCCCACCACAGCAGGGCGCAGTACCTCGCCACCGTGCTCGTCGTCGCGCCGCCAGTAGTCCTCGATGGAGGAGTGGAGCGCGCGGAGTGTGGACGGGCTGAGCCGCGGGCCGGTGGCGACGGCAAGAATGCTGTCCAGATCCGTACCGGGAATCGTGCTGGTCGGCATGGGCGCGGGGCCCGGCGTGGCTTGCTGCGGAACGGGGCCCGTCGCCGGCTGGACTTCCCATTCCCGGCTCGCCAAGCCGAGCATGGCCCCGGGGATCCGTAGGCCGTCCGCGATCCGCTCGATGACGTGCATGTCCCGGAAGGTGCGCTTTCGGGAGATCACTTCCCCGACCCGGCTCGGTGTCTGACCGATCCGCTGTGCGATCACGGCCGGGTACAGCCCGGCTCGCCTCACCAGCACGAAGACCTTTGCGAAATCCCGTTCGTGGCAGGCGGCGACCATCTCGGGGTCGGAAAGCAACCTGGCGGGCAGGTCAGGGACTTCGGATGGGTTCGACATACGCGGCGCTCCAGCTGGCGGTCGGCTTGCGCTGATCATCGCTGCGGTTCTCCCTCACGCGATGCTACCCACCGTGGGTAATCCATTGGGCCTTATGGCGCGCCCACTTGCTTGGAACTCTGGGGCGCATGTCGGGGAGACAGATACATGTGAACGGTCAAGAGGTGGTGCGGCGTTGGCCTCGCCACCCCCGCTGCGTAGGCCTGGCGCGTGCGGTGCTGAGCAGGGCACTTGAGGTCTGGGATCTGGCGTCGGTCGAGGACGCCGCGCTCCTGGTCCTCTCGGAGCTTCTCACCAACGCGGTGGTGCATGGGCGGGTTTCGCCGGGCCGGGAGATCGAGACCCGGTTCCAGCTTGAGACCGGCGCCCTCCGGATCAGGGTCGATGACGCCTCCGAGCAGTGGCCTTCTGGCCGCTCCCAGCGTGCAGAGGGAGGACGCGGGCTGGCTCTGGTCGGCGCGCTGTCGATCACCTGGGGCGTGAGCAACCGGGTGGGCGTCGGCAAATCAGTTTGGGCGGTGCTGGCAGTACCGGCCGTGAAAGGAGATCACAGTGGCACGCATCAGTGCGTCACAGCTGCAGCCCGATGACATGGTGAGCATCTGCGGCGACATCCGAGAGATCAAGGCCATCCGCAATCTGGAGACGTCACGCGGCAAGGAGTTGGTGCTGGTCTTCAAGGCCGGATCTCCTGTGCGTCTGCAGTCAACGGACGAGGTTCAGACGTCGCTGTACTGGCGTCAGCTGAGGCGATGACGGCAGCCCGGCCGCGCCTCTTGGAGCAGAGGCTGGACGAGGCGCTGAAAGACTTGCGCCTGCGCCTACCTCCGGTGGCGCCGGAGGAAAGCGAAGCCGCGTTGCGGCGGATCCGTGATCGTGTAGCCCAGCGACAACGGGAAGGGCGCGAGCCCCCGTAGGCGGGGTGGAAGCTGCCCACCTGGGTGGGTCCGGCAGCCTTCGCCCTCTGGTTCCCTCGGGGGCAGTGCGCACGGTGATCTCGCCGGTCCGCTGTGGGCGCTGCGGCTCCCTCGACGTCCGAGGGAAGGTCGTGCAGGAGACCCGCCGTCCGCGGCCCTGCTCAACGTGAACGCGGCTTGGGCAGGGCCGCGCGCAACAACCGCATGCAAAACCGGACCACCCCGTTACCTGGCGGGCGCGGGGGTGGTCCGACGGAGACCTTCAAGATCCCCGGTGCCGATGGTACCGGGGCGGTCGCCGTGTGTCAGTGCTGCGAACGCCCTCTGGCGCCAGTCCAGTTCATGGGAAAGGTCCTGGGGCGGATGGGTTCAACGCCGGGGGTCCGACGTCGATGACGCGACCCGGACGTGACGACAGCGCCGGCTGATGAGGCTCCTCACGTGGAACCGCTGCCGCTTCCGACGTTAACGAGAGGAGCTCCACATGCAGTCCACGGAGGATCGCCCGCCGGCTTCTGAGCGCCTGGACAACCAGTGGCGCGGCTACGTTCAACTCATCGTCACGAACTTTCTGCGCGGCGCGTCGTACGCATGCGGTACCGGGGTCGCCGGCTTCGTGTTGTGGTGGGTGCAAAGCCGCTAGATCTTGATGACGGTGACGCGTGCGCCGCATTGCCCACGCAGGGCTTGGATCTCCTCATCCGTGATGGGACCGTGCTCGGCCTCGGCGACCTGGATGAGTTCGTTGAGGTTGTCGCGTTCGATCTGACGGGCGACGGCGGCGGCGACGTAGGAGGACAGGCCGGAAGGGCCGCTGCGGGCGCGAGCGGCTTCCGCGATGTCGCGTGGCATGGTGATCGAGTACTTGCCGGTGGGCTCGCTCATGACGCCTATCCTGCCGCCGTCGCCGCGAGGAATCGGCTCCTGGGCGCGGCGGGGATCACCCGGCAGCCGTGATCCCCAGCGCCGCCGCGTGTGTCGCCAAGCGCTCCGCCGCGAGGGTTTCGCCGGCTGTGTCGCCGCCGGTTGTGGCGACTACCAGGGCCTGGCCGGCCAACTGGTGTGCCCGCTGGTGGAGGGCGGTGATGTGGGCGGGCGTGGCGCGGCTCGCCGTGGGGGCCGCGCGGAGGGGGGCGTGGCCGCGCATGTGGGTGATGCGGTCGGCGAGGCGGTCCGCGGCGTCGTCCAGGGCGCGGGACGGCGTGAGGGCGCGGAGCTCGTCGGTCAGGGTCAGCAGTGCGGTCAGATGCCAGGCGAGCCGGATGTCCAGCTCTTCCTCGCGGGAGCGGTGCAGGCCGCGCATGCCGCAGCGCTGTGCGGCCATGGTGTGGACCGATTGCGTCCGGATCGGCTCGTACATGGATGGCCTCCTGGGAATGCCTCAGAAGGCCATCCTAACTTAGACGGCGTCTAAAGTTGTCTTGTCTACAGGTGTGGTCGGTCGGATGTGGTCGGCCGGATCGGTGCGGCTACGGCTGGCTGTAGCCGTCCAGGAAGTTTCCGATGCGGGTCACCGCGTCCGCCAGGTCCTTCGCGCTCGGCAGCGTGACCAGGCGGAAGTGGTCCGGCTCGGGCCAGTTGAAGCCCGTGCCGTGGACGACCATGATCTTCTCGGCGCGGAGCAGGTCCAGCACCATCTGCCGGTCGTCCTTGATCTTGTAGACCTTCGGGTCGAGGCGCGGGAAGGCGTACAGCGCGCCCTTCGGCTTCACGCACGTCACGCCCGGGATCTGCGTCAGCAGCTCGTGCGCGACGTCGCGCTGCTCCAGCAGCCGGCCGCCCGGCAGCACCAGGTCGTTGATCGACTGCCGGCCGCCGAGAGCCGTGGCCACCGCGTGCTGCGCCGGCATGTTGGCGCACAGGCGCATGTTGGCGAGGATCGTCAGGCCCTCGATGTAGCTGTCGGCGTGGGACTTCGGGCCGCAGACCGCCATCCAGCCGCTGCGGTAGCCCGCCACCCGGTAGGACTTGGAGAGGCCGTTGAAGGTGAGGGTCAGCAGGTCGGGGGCGATGGCGGCGGTCGGGGTGTGCGTGACGCCGTCGTAGAGGATCTTGTCGTAGATCTCGTCGGAGCAGACGATCAGGTTGTGGCGGCGGGCGATCTCGGTCAGGCCGCGCAGCATCTCGTCGTCGTAGACCGCACCCGTGGGGTTGTTCGGGTTGATGATGACGAGGGCCTTGGTGCGGTCGGTGATCTTGCGTTCGATGTCGGCGAGGTCCGGCATCCAGTCCGACTGCTCGTCGCAGCGGTAGTGCACGGCGGTGCCGCCGGCCAGGGAGACCGAGGCCGTCCACAGCGGGTAGTCCGGCGCGGGGACGAGGACCTCGTCGCCGTCGTCCAGCAGCGCCTGCATCGACATCTGGATCAGCTCGGAGACGCCGTTGCCGAGGTAGACGTCCTCGACGGAGAGCTCGATGCCCTTCGTCTCGTAGTGCTGCACCACCGCGCGGCGGGCGGAGAGCAGGCCCTTGGCGTCGCCGTAGCCGTGCGCGCTCCCGACGTTGCGCAGCATGTCCTCGAGGATCTCCGGGGGGCACTCGAACCCGAAGATCGCGGGGTTGCCGGTGTTCAGCTTGAGGACGCGCTCACCTGCCGCTTCCAGCCGCATGGCCTCCTCGAGCACCGGGCCACGGATTTCGTAGCAGACGTTGGCGAGCTTCGTTGACTGGATCACCTGCATGACGGCCACCATACGGGTGCGCAGGACGGGGCGCGCGCCGTTTCCGGGTGCGCCGTCGCCGCCCCGAAGCCGCTGATCACGGCCGTGCGGTGCGCCGGACGGCCCGGCCGGCGAGGACGTCCGTCCGGCGGCCGTCTTCCATCACAAAGCGTCCGGCAATCAGGACATAAGGAATGCCGGTCGGAAGCGTTCGCGGGGCTTCGAAAGTGGCACCGGCGGCCACCGTCTCCGGATCGAAGAGGACGAGGTCCGCGCGCTGCCCGACCCGTACGAGACCCCGGTCGGGCAGCCTCAGCCGCGCCGCGGGGCGCGACGTGAGATGCGCCACGCACTCCTCCAGGGAGAGCACGCCGAGCTCGCGCACGTACCGGCCGAGATAGTGCGGGAACGTTCCGTAAGCGCGCGGATGGGGCTTCGCGCCGTGCAGGATGCCGTCGCTGCCGCCCGTGTGCACGCGGTGCCGCATGATCGTGCGGACGTTCTCCTCGTGGCCCACGTGCTGGAGGATCGTCGGCCCCAGGCGGTCCGCGATCAGCAGGCGGCGCGCCGTCGTCCACGGCTCCTCGCCGCGCTCGCGGGCGGCGCGGGCGACGGTGCGGCCGACGTGGTCCGCGGCGAGGTGCGGGTGCGCGACGCCCGAGATCTCGATCGCCTCCCAGTCGATCGGTACGCCGTGGCAGCCGTCCGCGCCCTCGGTCTCCATCGCGTACCGGATGCGCTCGGCCGTCGCGTCGTCGCGCAGCCGCGCCAGGACCGCCTCCGGGCCGCCCGCGCCCGCCCAGCTCGGCAGCATCGCGGCGAGCGTGGTGCAGCCGGGGGTGTACGGGTACGTGTCGAGGGAGATGTCCGCGCCCGAGGCGAGTGCCGCGTCGAGCAGGGCCAGCAGCTCGGGGGCGCGGCCCTCGTTCACGCCGAAGTTCATGGTCGCGTGGGCCAGGTGCAGGGCGCAGCCGGCGCGGCGGGTCAGCGCGATCATCTCCTCGTACGCGGCGAGGGCGCCCTTCCCGTACGAACGGTGGTGCGGGCAGTAGTAGCCGTCGTACGCGGCGACGACGCGGCAGAGCTCCGTGAGCTCGGCGTCCGTCGCGTACATGCCGGGCGTGTACGTCAGCCCGGACGACAGCCCGACCGCGCCCTGCGCCAGCCCTTCCGCGACGAGCCGCTTCATGCGCCCGGTCTCGGCCGGGGTCGCGGGGCGGTCCTCCCAGCCGACGACGAGCGCGCGGAGCGTTCCCTGGGGGAGGAGATAGGCGGCGTTGACGGCGATGCCCTGGTCCAGACGGCCCAGGTACTCGGCGACCGTGCGCCACGTGAAGTCGATGTCGGCGCCGTCGCCGTTCCAGCCGGTGATCTGGGTGCGCACGGCGGCGAGGGTGCGGTCGTCGACCGGCGCGTACGACAGGCCGTCCTGGCCGATGACCTCCAGGGTGACGCCCTGGGCGGCCTTCGCGGTGTGGGCGGGGTCGCGGAGGAGGGCGAGGTCGCTGTGCGCGTGCATGTCGATGAAGCCGGGGGACAGGGCGAGGCCGTCCGCCTCCACGACGCGGCGGGCGGTGGGGCGGGGGCCGTCCCCCGGACGCCGGATCTCCGCGATGCGGCCCGCGGCCAGCGCGACGTCGGCCCGGTAGGAGGGGCCGCCGGAGCCGTCGACGACGCGGGCGTTGCGGAACACGGTGTCCACGGTGTCCATCGATTGCGCTCCCTGGGTCGAGGACGACCCGGCACCGCCGGGCACGTCCGGTGGGGTTGAGCGCCGCGGCGGTGACCGGCCGCGGCGGGAGAACGCGTCGGCCGTGACCGTCAGAAGGTCGGCCGTGGCCGTCAGAAGAACGTGCGGATGTAGTCCGTGACCGTGCCGTTCTCCGTGGCCAGGGGGATCAGCTGCCACTTGTCGAACACCGTGCACGGGTGCGACAGCCCCAGGCCCACCCAGTCGCCGACCTCGACCTCCGCGCCCTCCGCGAGTTCCACGAACGCGTGCTGGTCGGCGAGGCCGATCACGGTCATGCCCTCGCCGCCCCGCACGGAGCCGTCCCGCGCGGACCGCACGGCCCGTACGACCGGCAGGTCCAGGTCGTACGGCACGTCCCGCTTGCCTGCGTTGAGGTAGGCGCGGCCCGGTTCGGGGCGGGAGACGACCTGGGCCCAGAGGCGGAACGCCGGGCGGAGTTCGCCCTCCTCGGGGTGCCGGTTGAAGGGGGTCTTCTTCCGGTACGCCCCGTCGTCGTGGGTGATGTACGCCCCCGACCGCAGCAGCTTCAGCACGGGCACCGACAGCGCCGGCAGCTCCGCGAAGACCTCGGCGACCGCGTCGAACCACGCGCTGCCGCCCGCGCTGACGACGACCTCCGCCACGCCCGCGAACCGGCCCGCCTCGTCGAACTCGGCGGCCAGCGCGGTCAGCCGGCGCAGCCACGCGCGGACGAGGTCGCCGTCCGCGCCCGGGATCTCCGCCTCGTAGCCGCCGACGCCCGCCAGCCGCAGGGTGCTCACGGCGGCCACGGCGTCGGCGACGGCCGTGCAGTCAGCCTCGGTGCGGGCGCCCGTACGGCCGCCCTCGGCGCCCAGTTCGACGACGACGTCGAGGGGGCGGCGGGCACCGGCCGCGCGGAGGGCGGCGTCCATCAGCTCGACGCCGCGGACGGAGTCGACGTAGGTGAAGAGCCGGAAGTCCGGGTCGGCGTCCAGCTCGGCGGCGAGCCAGCGCAGGGCCGCGGCGTCCACGACCTCGTTGGCGAGGAAGACGCGGCGGATCCCGTGCGCGCGGTAGACGCGGACCTGGGAGACGGTCGCCGCGGTGATCCCCCACGCGCCGTGCGCGATCTGCCGCTCCAGCAGCTGCGGCGCCATCGTGGTCTTGCCGTGCGGGGCGAAGGCCAGGCCGCGCCCGGCGGACCAGCGCTCCATGAGGGCGAGGTTGTGGTCGAGGGCCTCCGCCGACAGGGCGAGCACGGGCGTGGTGAAGCCGCCCGTGAACAGCGAGCGGCGCTCGGCGGCCAGGGCGCCTACGGTCAGGCCCTCGGCGTCCGGGGGCAGGCCCTTGAAGCGGTGGTCGACGCGGGTGTCCGCGAGCCGGGCTACGGCGTCGGCGGTCCCGTCGGTGCCGGTGGTTGCGTCGGCGGTGGCCATGGAGCCTCCCGGGGTGTCTGGGGTGTGCTGTTGTTGCACTCTGTGCAACGACCGTTGCGTACTGCGCTGGCTGCTGTCTAACATCCCGCCAAGTACCGGGTCAACGGTCGTCTCACGCCCCGGGAACGACCGTGACAGGACGCGTACAAACCGCCGGACCGAGCGTGAGCAGCGAGAAGCGAGGGCCGACCGTGACCGCAGCCGCCGCCCCGCGGGGCACCCCGGACGCCGGCCCCGGCGCGGCGGCCCCGGGCGCGGCTCCGCGCCCCGACGTCGTGTGCCTCGGCGAGTCGATGGCCGCCTTCCGGCCCGCGGCGGAACGGGAGCGGCTCGCCGACGCGGCGCTCTTCGCCCGGGGCATCGGCGGCGCCGAGTCCAACGTCGCCTGCGCCCTGGCCGCCGCCGGGCACCGGGCGGCATGGGTGAGCCGGGTCGGCGCGGACGCCTTCGGCGACCACCTGGTGGCCGCGATCGCCGCGTACGGCGTGGACGTCTCCGCCGTCCGGCGCGACCCGGCCCGGCCGACGGGCGTGTACTTCCGTACGGCCGGGGAACGGTCCGTGGGCCTGCCCGCCCCGCCGCCTGAAGCTGGCGGGACGCCCCTCTCCGAAGCCGCCTCCCAAGCCCCTTCCGAAGCCCTCTCCGAAGTCCTCTACTACCGCGCCGGATCCGCCGCCTCCGCCATGTCGCCGGCCCTGGTCAGCCGCACGACCGTCTGGTCCGGCCGCGTACTGCACCTCACCGGCATCACCGCCGCCCTCTCCGCCGGCTGCCTCGCCCTCCTCCGCGCCCTCACCGAGCATCGCCCCGGCCGCCCCCTCGTCTCCTTCGACGTCAACTACCGCGTGGCGCTGTGGCGGAACGCCCCCGACGGGCCCGCTGTCCTGGCCTCCCTCGCCCGCCGCAGCGACCTCGTCTTCGTCGGCGAGGACGAGGCCGAGGCCGCCTGGGGCCTCCACGGCCCCGCCGCGATCCGCGCCGCCCTCCCCGAACCGCGGATCCTCGTCGTGAAACAGGGCGCGGCGGGGGCGACGGCGTATGTACGAGATATACGAGATATACGAGATGTACGCGCCGACGCGGTCCTCTCCGTCCCCGCCCCCTCCGTCGACGTCGTCGCTCCCGTCGGCGCCGGGGACGCCTTCGCCGCCGGCTTCCTTTCCGGCACGCTCCGCGGGCTCGGCATCGAACAGTGCCTGCGCCACGGCCACCTCATGGCCGCCGCCGCCCTCACCGCCCCCGGCGACCTCGCCGCCCCGCCCCGCCGCGAGCACGCCGACCGGCTCGCCGCCCTCGCCCCCGCGGCGTGGGGGAGACTGCGACTCGGCCCGGGCTGGACCGAGCCCGAGGCCGAGCCGCCGGCCGAGCCCACGACCGCGCCCACAGCCGAGCCCGAGCCCGAGCCCGTAACCGCCCCCGGCGAGCCCGCCCCCGCCCCCGCCAGCGCGAAGGAACGCACCCCATGAGCCAGACCGTCGACCGCGCCCTGCGGATCCTGCCGCTCCTCGCCGAGGGGCCGGCCAACCTGGAGCAGGTGGCGGCCCGTCTCGGCGTCCACAAGTCGACCGCGCTGCGCCTCCTGCGCACCCTCCACGAGCACGGCATGGTCTACCGGCAGCAGGACCAGCGCTACCGCCTCGGCACCCGCCTGTTCGCCCTCGCCCAGCAGGCCGCCGAGAACCTCGACGTCCGCGAGATCGCCCACCCGCACCTCGCCGCGCTCAACGAGCGCTGCGGGCACACCGTGCACCTCGCCGTGTACGAGGACGGCGAGGTCCTCTACATCGACAAGGTCGAGAGCCGCTACCCCGTACGGATGTACTCGCGCATCGGCAAGCCCGTCGCGATCACCGTCGCCGCCGTCGCCAAACTGCTCCTCGCCGACCTGCCCGAACCCGAGCGGCGCGCCGTCGCCGAGCGCCTCGACTACCCCGCCTACACCGCCCGTTCGACGCCGAACGCCGCCGCGTACCTCAAGGAGCTCGCGACCGTGCGGGAACAGGGCTGGGCCACCGACTTCGGCGGCCACGAGGAGTCCATCAACTGCATCGGCGCACCCGTCCGCGGCACCGACGGCCGCACCGTCGCCGCCTGCTCGGTCTCCGCGCCGAACGTCGTCGTCGGCACGGGCGAACTCCTCGAACTCCTCCCGCTGCTGCGCCGCACCGCGGACGCCATCAGCGCGGAGTACTCCGGTACGACACCGCCACCCCTCCAGAAAGCGAACTCATGACTGACATAACTGACACGACTGACACGACCGAGAAGCTTGTGAAGACAGCCCTCACCCCCGCCACGCACACCACCCCGCCCGCGAAGTTCTCGCACGGCGTGCGGAAGGGCAACATCCTCCAGGTCGCCGGCCAGGTCGGCTTCCTGCCCGCGGCCGAGGGGCGGCCGCCGACGCCCGCCGGGGACACCCTGCGCGCCCAGACCCTCCAGACCCTCGCCAACGTCAAGGCGGTCCTGGAGGAGGGCGGCGCGACCTGGGAGGACGTGATCATGATGCGGATCTACCTCACCGACACCGCCCACTTCGCCGAGTTCAACGAGCTCTACGACGCGTACTTCGCCGGGCTGACGTCCGTCCCCGCCGCCCGTACGACCGTCTACGTCGGCCTCCCCGCCGGCCTGCTCGTCGAGATCGACGCACTCGCCGTCCTCGGCTGACGGCCGCCGTCACGAGGCCGGGGGGTGCCCGTCGTGCCCGATGTTGCCGCCGTGTCCGCCGTATCCGTCACGTACGCGGCCGAGCGCCGCACCGGAGGGCTGCTCGCCCTCGTCCCGGGCACCGCCGGTCTGCTGACCGTCGCCGCCCTCGGAATCGCCCTGCTCCTCTTCCTCATCATCAAGGCCAGGCTGCAGCCCTTCGTGGCCCTGCTGGCCGTCTCGATCGCCGTCGGCCTCGGCGCCGGGCTGTCCGTGACCGAGCTCTTCGGCACGGTCCAGAAGTCCGGCGCCGTCTCGCTCGTCGAGGCCGGCATGGGCGGCACCCTCGGCCACATCGCCGTCATCGTCGGGCTCGGCACGATGCTCGGCTCGGTCCTGGAGGCCTCCGGCGGCGCGGAGGCCCTCAGCGGCCGGCTCCGCGCCCTCTTCGGCGAGCACCGCGCGCCCCTCGCGATGGGCGTGACCGGCGTGGTCTTCGGCATACCGGTCTTCTTCGACGTCGGCATCTTCGTCCTCGCGCCGATCGTGTACGCGGCCGCCCGGCGCAGCGGCAAATCGATTCTGCTGTACGCGCTGCCGCTGCTGGCCGGCCTCTCCATGACGCACGCCTTCCTGCCGCCGCACCCGGGCCCGGTCGCCGCGGCCGGGCTGCTGCACGTGGACCTCGGCCTGGTGATCCTGATGGGCGCGGCGGCGGGCGTGCCGGCGGTCCTGGCGGCGTGGGCGTACGCGGCGTGGATAGGCCGCCGCGTCTTCGTCCCCGTACCCGAGGAGATGGCGGCGGCGGCCGAGGAGGCGAAGAGGGCGGCGGCAACGACGGCAGCAACGGCGGCTCAGAAGGGCTCGTCAGGCCCAGGTCAAGGCCCAGGTCCAGGCCCCGCTCCCGAGCAGCCGGTCGCGCTCGGCGCCCTGCTCGCCGTCATCGGCACGCCCCTGCTGCTCATCCTCCTCGCGACGTTCTCCTCGGTGGTGTTCGCGCCGAGCACGGGCCGCTCGGTGGTGGAGTTCTTCGGTCACCCGTTCGTGGCGTTGACGATCGCCCTGCTGCTGGCGTACTGGCTGCTGGGTCTGCGGCGCGGCTGGTCCCGTACGTCGCTGGAGGCCGTCTCGACCGCCTCGCTCAAGCCGGTGGGCAACATCCTGCTCGTCGTCGGCGCGGGCGGAGTCTTCGGCGCGGTCCTCAAGGGGAGCGGCGTGGCCCGGGCGCTGGCCGACGCGTTCGCCGGGGCCGGGCTGCCGGTCGTCGTGCTGGCGTGGCTGATCGCGGTCGCCCTGCGGGTGGCGCAGGGCTCGGCGACGGTTGCGATCGTGACGACGGCGGGCATCGTCGCCCCGCTGCTGGCCGGCGGCTCCGGCGGCGGCCACTCGCAGGCGCAGTCGGCCCTGGTCGTCGTGGCGATCTCGGCGGGCTCGGTCTTCGCCTCCCACGTCAACGACGGCGGCTTCTGGATGGTCTCCACGTACTTCGGCATACCGGAGCGGGAGACGCTGGCGTCGTGGACGGTCCTGGAGTCGGTGCTGTCGGTGGCGGGGTTCGCGGTGGCGGCGGCGCTGAGCGCGGTGGTGCCGTGACGCTGCCCCGCCGGACCTGCACCCGGCCCGGCGGGGCCGTTCATTTCAAGGAGCGGGAGCGCCGTACTGCTCGTTCAAGGAGCGGGAGCGCCGTACCGCGGCCTACTTCGTGCAGTACTGCGCTTCCTTGCCGATGACCCGGTACATGCAGTCCGAGGCCTCCAGCAGTTGCAGCACCGCTTCGCGGTTGCGCACGACCTCCCGGTCGATCACCTCGTCGGGCGGGTAGAAGCCGCCGCCCGCGCCGCTCTCGTTCGGATACATCTCGAAGGTGTACGAGAAGATCCGCTGGTCGCCCCAGAGCCAGTCGTCGATGGTCCCGTCGGTGGTGTAGAGGTCGCTGGACTGCTCCGGCTTGTAGCCGTTGCTGGCGGCCATGGACTTGCCGAGCGTCGCGTAGACGTCGTGCTCGTCCTGGCTCATCCCGGGCCCGGTGTCGTCGTAGGTGTAGCCGAAGGGCCACATGACCAGCTCGCTGTACGTGTGGAAGTCGATGCCCGACTTGATCTGCTGCTTGCCGCCGACGATCCGGCTGCGGACGAAGTCGGCGACGACCTTCACCTCGGGCGCGGACTCGCCCGCCGCGCCGCGGTAGGTCTCGGAGCCGGGGCTGCCGGAGGAGCCGCCGCAGCAGCCCCACTTGTAGTTCCAGTTGCGGTTGAGGTCGGTGCCGCGGTAGGCGGAGGCGGCGTTGGGCTGGCGGTTCTTGCGCCAGCCGCGGTACGAGCCGGTGGCGATGTCGTATTCGCCCCCGTCGGGGTTGACGTCGGGCACGACCCAGATCTCGCGCGAGTCGACCATCTTGGTGACGCGCGGGTCGCTGCCGTACTTGGAGCCGAACTCCTTGAGCAGGTAGAGGGCCATCTCGACGGTGAGGTGCTCGCGCGCGTGCTGGTGCGCGGTGAAGAGGACCTCGGGCTCGTCCTCGTCCGTGGCGACGTTGTCGCTGATCTTGACGGCGACGATGTCGCGGCCCTCGTAGGACTTGCCGATGACCTTCTTGCTCATGATCGACGGGTGGGCGGCGACGTCGGCGTCGATCTCCGCCATGGCCTCCTTGTAGTTGTGGTACTTCGCGTCCTCCGGCGGGAAGTCGTACGGCTCGGTGGCCCGCCCGCCCGAGCGGTCCGGCGGGCCGGGCAGCCGGCTGACCTTGTAGCCCATCCGGCGGATGCGCTCGGCCTGGGTGTCGTCGGCCGTGACGACGATCGAGGCGCCCCGCACGGCGTCGACGGAGACGCCGGTCGCGGCGACGGCGGTGCGCTGGGCGGCGGTACGAGGGCCGGTGACCTCGTACTCGTGGGTCCCGTGGGCCTCCTCGGCACCGCGCGAGGCGGCGGGGACGGCCAGGGCCAGGGTGAGCACGGCGGCGAGGGCGGTCGCCCATCTGCCGCGCGAACGCGGTCGCATGCGGTCTCCTGGGGGGTTCCGGTCGTGCGACGGGTGGGGGGTGTCGCGTGGACGGGGTGTCGCGTGGAGGGATGTCGCGTGAAGGGGTGTCGCGAGGGCGTGCTGCGACGCGGGGGATGCCGCGACGTGGGGGGTGTCGCGAGGGAGGGAAAACGGGGTACAGGGGGTGCGTGGTCAGTGTCGAGCTCTGTCATGGACGGGTCAACGTAAGGGAGGCGGGGGAATCCGGCCAAGTTGCGCGCCACTTCGGTGACTTCGGTCCTGTTGATTGCGCCCGCCCCCACCGGCACCAACAATGCGCATGTCAAAACCGAACAGGGCTTCGGCTCGGCTCAGAGAGGAACCACCCCCCATGAGAAGACCTCTCGTCGGTGCGCTCGCCACGCTGCTCCTCACCGGAGCGACCGTGGCCGGTGCGGGCACCGCCACCGCGGCTTCCCCGGACGGCGCCGCGGGCGCCGCCAAGGCCAGGCCCAAGGCGGTCGACTTCGCGGGCACCGTGGCGCTCAGCAACTGTTCAGGCTCCCTGATCCGCCTCCCGGGCTCGTCCGACAACGACCCGGGCCTCGTCATGACCAACGGACACTGCCTGGAGACCGGCATGCCCGGGCCCGGCGAGGTCATCACCGACCAGCCCTCCACGCGGACCTTCAGCCTGCTGAACTCCAGTGCGGGCAAGGTTGCCACACTGCGTGCCACAAAAGTCTCATACGCCACGATGACGGACACGGATGTCACCCTCTACGAGCTGAACACGACGTACGCGCAGATCAAGCAGCGCTACGGGATCAGCGCGCTGAGCCTGTCGCCCGACCACCCCGTCGCCGGCACGGCCATCAAGGTCGTCTCCGGCTTCTGGAAGCGGATCTACAGCTGCAACGCCGACGGGTTCGTCCACAGCCTCCGCGAGGCCGACTGGACCTGGAAGGACTCGCTCCGCTACACCTCGTCGTGCAACACGATAGGCGGCACGTCCGGCTCGCCGGTGGTCGACGCGAACACCGGGAAGGTCATCGCGATCAACAACACCGGCAACGAGAGCGGCGAGCGCTGCACGATGAACAACCCGTGCGAGGTCGACGAGAACGGCCAGGTGACCGTGCGGCAGGGCATCAACTACGCCCAGGAGACGTACGGCATCGCCAAGTGCTTCGCCACCGGAAACAAGCTGGACCTGAGCCTCCCGGGCTGCGAGCTGCCCAAGCCGTGACGTTCCGCTGACCCACGCCCTGCTGCCGGGCGGGCCTCCGGGCCGGTCCGGCAGCGGGCGGGTGCGCGGTGGCCCTGCGGTGGCCCTGCGGTGGCCCTACGGCAGCCCGTGCACGTGCGGCCCGACCGCGCCCGACCAGGAACTGCCGTTGGCCGCGTCCCAGTTCGTGGACCACGTCATGGCGCCACGGATCCCGGGGTACGTGCGCGACGGCTTGAACGACCCGCAGCTCGTGCCCTTGGCCAGGCAGTCCAGCGCGCTGATGACCACCGAGGGGGACACGTAGCCGCTGCCCGCCGCCCGTGGCGAGGCCGGCAGCCCCAGGCCGACCTGCGAGGGGTCGAGGCCGCCTTCGAGCTGGATGCAGGCGAGCGCGGTGAGGAAGTCGACCGACCCCTGCGCGTAGACCTTTCCGTCGCAGCCGTTCATGGAACCCGAGTTGTAGTACTGCATGTTGACGACGGTCAGGATGTCCTTGATGTTGAGCGCGGTCCGGAAATAGCCCGCCGACGTCGACTGCATGTCGATCGTCTGCGGCGCCATGGTGATGACGAGCCCGCTGCCCGCCTTCGCCGACAGCGCGCGCAGCGCCTGCGTCATGTACGTCGGGTTCAGCCCGTTCTCCAGGTCGATGTCGACGCCGTCGAACCCGTACTCCCGCATCAGGGCGTAGACGCTGTCCGCGAAGTGCGCCGCGGAGGAGACGTCGTTGACGGTGACCGTGCCGCGCTCGCCGCCGATGGAGATGACGACGCTCTTCCCTGCCGCCCGTTTGGCGGCGATGTCGGCTTTGAACTGCGCTTCGGTGTAGTTCAGCGCGGGGTCGAGCCGGAAGTCGACCGCGCCGGGCGTGGCGGTGGCGTCGGCGAAGGCGACGGCGATGATGTCGTACTGGCTCTGCACGTCACTGATCTTCTGGACCGTGGCGCCGTTGTTGAAGTTCTGCCAATACCCGGTGACGGCGTGCTTGGGTACCGAGGGCCCCGGCCCCGGGTCGCCGCCGCCCGGGCTCGTTGTGGCCGTCACCGCTGCCGACTTCGGGGATTCTCCGGCGGCGTTGGTGGCCGAGACCTCGAAGCGGTACGAGGTCGACGCCGCGAGCCCCGTCACGGTCGCCGAAGCCGCCTCCGCCGAGAGCACCTTGGTGCCGTCCCGGTAGACGTTGTAGCCCGTGGCGCCGGGCACCGCGTCCCAGGACAGGGCCACGGACGAGGCGGTCACGGCCCCTGTCCTGAGTCCGCCGGGAGCACCCGGCACCGGATCCCCGGGGTCGCCGCCGCCCGGCCCCGTCAGGGTGATGTCGTCGGCGAAGTAGGCGGGCTGCCCGTACCACCCATGGGTGTAGACGGTGACGGAGGTGGTGGCGGGACCCGTGGTGAACGTGGTGGTGAGCTGCTGCCAGGACCCCGCGGACGGCGTCCAGGTGGAGACGTCCGTCGTCCCCGTGCCGTCGGCGCCGAGATACACGTAGGAGCCCTGCACCCACGCGCTCAGCGTGTACGAGGAACCGGGCCGTACGGCGACGGTCTGCGCACACCGGGCGTTGTCCGCCCCGGCGGGCACCGCCTTGAGCGCACCGCTCCCGGTGTGCACGGGAGAGGCGACGGCGGCGCCGCTGCCGCCGGAACACGTCCAGCCGGCCAGACCGGCCTCGAAGCCGGGGTTCTTGGTGAGGTTGCCGTCGGCGGTGGCCGGCCCGGTTCGGTTGCCGCCGGTGGCGGCCGGCCCGGTTCCGTTGCTGTCGGTGGCGGCCGCCCCGGCCGGGGCCCCGCCACCGGCCGCGTGCGCGGCGGGCCCGGAGCCCAGGGCGGGGAGGGCGGCCAGGAGGAGAGCCGCGGCGGTCAGGGCGGGTATGCGGCGTCTGCCGCGGTGAAGTGCGGTCTGCCGATGGGGAACCACTGCTTCCTCCGGTGGGTCGTGGGGTTTCGGAGAAACCCGGAGAGGCCTCTGGTGGGAGAGGAGTTGAAGCCGTGCCGGTGGGTAGGGAAGGGGGGTGCGGAAGCCATCGTGTGGCGTAAAGATGGTCTAGGCCAATGCATCCGTCAAGGGTTCTCCGAAGACCGGTTCTCAGCCGCTCCGTTCATGGATAAAGTGCGGAGGCGCCGGCACAGGGCAGCCAGTGTCGAGCTGCATCCGCCGCAGCCCCGCGGCACCGGAGGGAACGGGAAGCCGACGTGCCCCTTGCGATAGCAGTCACCAGCCCCGACCTGGTGATCTCACCGACCGACGGGCCGGTTCCCGACGCCGCCGTCCTCCGGCCGCCCGCCGAGGAGCCGCTGGAGACCGCCGTCGCCCGGGCGTCCGCCCTGCTCGACCGGTGCGGTCACGTCGTCGTCCTCTACCCCGACTCGCTCCCGGGGCCGTACGTGCGGCGGCTGCACACCGTGCGGGCCGTGCTGGAGAGCGAGCGGATCGCGCTGCTGCCCGTCGCGCTGCCGCCGCTCGCCGTGGGCGTGCTGGCCCGCCAGTTACGGCAGTTGTCGATCTCCGACCTGAGCCCCGGCGTGCTCGCCTCCGCCGCCCGCCTGCTCGCGCACTACGTCTACGCGGGCGCCCTCCTCTCCAGCGTCACCCGGCTCGACCGCGTCGAGGTCGGGCTCGGGACGCATCTCGCGTCCGCCCTGCCCGGCGCGCGCTTCGCCGTCCTCGTCAACCCCGGCCCGCGGCTCGTCCGCGTCGGCCGCGGCGAGGTTCCGGCCGGCCCCGGCTTCGCCACCTGGATGACCGTGGCCCGCGGCAAGCCCGTCCGCGGCGACGACTGGGTGCTGGGGACCCTCGCCCCCCGCTGGCACGTCCAGGGCGCGCAGGAGACCGCGCTGCCCGAGGAGTCCCGGCGCTGGTGGGGCACCCGGCGGGCCGTCGAGTTCGCGGCGGCCATCCCGGACCCGTCCGTGCTCTACCAGCTCGTGGCGTCCGTCCGGCGGGAGGAGTGCCACTGGTGCGGGCTCGAACTCATCGGCGACCGCTGTGCGTTCTGCACCGGCCCCCTGCCGCGCGCCGGCGCGCAGGGCCGGGGGCAGGCCCCGCCGCCGCTGCGCCGCGGCCGCCCGGCCGCCTCCGCCGCCCCGGCCCGCCGCTGAGCACCGCCGTCGGCTCCGCCCGGCCCGCCGCGCCCGCCCGGTCACGTCCCCGAACGAGGTTCGCCGCCCCATGAATTCACGCCAGCGTCGCGGGATCATCCTCCTGCTCCTGTCGGTGCTCTGCGCCCTCGGCGCGTTCGCCGGAGTCTTCGCGGTCGTCCACGACGCCGAGTCCAAGCTCGGCCCCGAGGCCACCGCGTACCGGCTGAAGGCCGACATCCCGGCCTACCAGCACCTGGAGAACGCCAAGGACCGCTTCGAGAAGGTCTCGATGCCCCGCCGCTGGCTGCCCTCCACGGCCGTCACCGACCTGCGCTACCTCGACGGCAAGATTTCCGTCACTCCCCTCCGTAAGGGATCGCTGCTCCAGCAGGACATGGCCGTCGCCCGGCCGGAGCTGCGGCCCGGACAGCAGGAGATCGCCATCATGATCGACGCGGCGACGGGCGTCGCGGGCAAGATCTACGCCGGGGCGAAGGTCAACGTCTACGCCACCTTCGACGGCAAGGACCAGGGCGGCAAGCCGGTGTCCAAGGTCATCGTCACCAACGCCCAGGTCATCCAGGTCGGCAAGCTGACCCCCTTCGACCGTGACGGCGGCAGCGGCGGCGCGACCGGCGTGCGGCGCGGCGGCGAAGCCGTGCCGATCACCTTCGCGCTGGACACCAAAGACGCCCAGCGGGTGGCGTACGCGGAGTCCTTCGCCTCCCACGTCCGGCTCGCGCTGGTCGCCCCCGGCGGCGACGACGCGGTCAGCGGCAGCGACCGCACCTACACGCTCGACGGCGACAAGTAGAGCAGGGGAGAGGGGAGAACGGTGACCATCAGGATCCTCCCGGCCGTCGGCGACCCGGACGCCGCCCGCGCCATCGGCGGCCTGCTCGGCCAGCTGCCCGGCGTCGAACCGCTGCCGGCCGTCGGGGACTCGGCCCGCCTGCTCGACACGCTCGCCGTGCTCGCGGCGGCCTCCGTCGACGAGCTCCCCGAGGTCGTGCTCGTCCACGAGCGGCTCGGCCCCCTGCCCGCGCTGGAAGTCATCCGCGAAGTCGCCCTGCGCTTCCCGGCGACCGGCGTCGTGCTCGTGACCGCCGACCAGGGGCCCGCGCTCTACGCCGCCGCCATGGACGTGGGCGCGCGCGGCCTCGCCGGCCTGCCGCTGTCGTACGAAGAGGTCGGTGCGCGCGTCCAGGCCGCCGCCCACTGGGCGACCGGCGTCCGCCGCCACCTGGGCAGCGGCGGCGAAGCGCCCGGCGGCGGGGCGGGCGGGACGCTGCTCGCCGTGGTCGGCGCCAAGGGCGGCGTCGGCACGACCGTCACCGCCGTCCAGCTCGCCCTCGCCGCGTGCGCCGCCGGGCGCAGCGTCGCCCTCGTCGACCTGGACCTCCAGTCGGGCGACATCGCCTCGTACCTGGACGTGCAGTTCCGCCGGTCGATCGCCGACCTGGCGGGCATCAGCGACATCTCGCCGCGGGTCCTCCAGGACGCCGTCTTCCCGCACCCGACGGGCCTCGGGCTGCTGCTGGCGCCCGCCGAGGGGGAGCGAGGCGAGGAGGTCGGCGACCTGGCGGCCCGGCAGATCGCGGCCGCGCTGCGCAGCCGGTACGAGCTGGTCATCGCCGACTGCGGCACGCAGATGACGGCCGCGGGCGCCGCCGTCGTGGAGACGGCCGACGCGGCGCTGCTGGTGACGACGCCGGACGTGGTGTCCGTACGGGCCGCGAAACGCATGGTGCGGCTGTGGGACCGGCTCCAGATCCGCAAGGCCGCCGACACCGTGACCGTCCTCAACCGGCACACCCGGCACAGCGAGATCCAGCCCGCCCTGGTGGAGCGCACCACGGGCACGCGGACCGCCCGGACCACGGTCCCGGCGGGCTACAAGGAGCTGCAACCCGCCGTCGACTCCGGGCGGATGCAGGACCTCGACGCCCGCTCGGGGGTCCGGCAGGCCCTGTGGGCCCTCGCGGGAGAGCTCGGGCTGATCACCGCCCCGGGCGCGGGCGCCGGGCCCTTACGCGGTGCCGCCGCCCACGCGAGCAGGTCGCTCACCGGAGGCGCACGGCGCCGGCGGGCCATAGGGAGCGGCGGCGCGGGCACCGGCGGCGGCACGGGGGCCGATCAGCTCGCCCCGGTGCCGATGGGGCGCTTCCGGCGGCGCGGGGGCGGTGACCGGGGGCAGGTCGCCGTGGAGTTCCTGGGCATCCTCCCGCTGATCCTCGTGGTGCTGGTGGCGGTGTGGCAGTGCGTGCTGGTCGGCTACACGTACGCGCTCGCGGGAAACGCGGCGGACAAGGGCGCGCGGGCGGCCGCCGTCGGGGGCGACTGCGCGGCGGCGGCGCGCGCGGACCTGCCGGGGGCGTGGCGCGGCGGCCCGGAGTGCGGCGGGCAGGGCACGGGCGTCGTCCGCGCGGAGGTCTCCTTGCAGGTGCCCGCCCTGTTCCCGGGCCTGGTGAACTGGCCGTGGACGGTGACGGGTTCGGCGGGGGCGGCGGAGGAGGAGCGGTGAGCCTGCGGCGGCGTGCGGGACGCGATGCGAGCGGCCGGATCGCAGCCGGGCGGGCCGGGGCGGCGCGTCCTTCCGGTGTCGTCCGCCGCCGTGACCGCGGGTCCCTCTCCATCGAGCTCATCGGGTTCCTGCCGGTGCTCCTGCTCGTCGGGCTCGCCGCGATCCAGCTGGGGCTCGCCGCGTACGCCGCGCAGCAGGCCGGCAGCGCGGCCCGGGCCGCGGCGCGGACCGCGTCGCTCGACGACCCTCGCATGTCGCCGGCCGCGGCCGGGCGGGCCGCCATGAGCGGGTGGCTGCGGACGGCCGGAGCGCCCGCCGCGGCCCCGTGCGCGGCCGGCGCCCCGCAGACCACGGCCGAGGTCACGGTCGTGATCCCCACCGTGCTGCCCCTGCTCGGCGAGCGGTCCGTGACCCGCCGGGCCACGATGCCCTGCCCGGCGGACCCCGGCACCGGCCTCTACCCGCCCCTGAGGAGCACCCCATGAGCCTGCGGGCCCGTATCACCGCCCCCGAGCCCGCCGCCGACGGCAGGGAGTCGGGCCACCTCGTCCCCGTCTACCGGGCGAAGCTGCTCGAAGAGATCGACCTCGCCGAGATGTCGGCGCTCGCCGCCTCCGAGCGCCGTACGCGGCTGGAGCGCGTCCTGGGCCACATCATCAGCCGCGAGGGACCGGTCCTGTCCACCGCGGAACGGGACCGGCTCATCCGCCGTGTCGTGGACGAGGCGCTCGGCCTGGGCGTCCTCGAACCGCTCCTGGAGGACCCCTCCATCACCGAGATCATGGTCAACGGGCCCGACCAGATCTTCATCGAGCGCGCGGGCCGGGTCGAGCCCGTACCCGTACGGTTCGCGTCGAACGAGCAGCTGATGCAGACCATCGAGCGCATCGTCTCCACCGTCAACCGCCGCGTGGACGAGTCGAACCCGATGGTCGACGCCCGGCTGCCGAGCGGCGAGCGCGTCAATGTCATCATCCCGCCCCTCGCCCTCAACGGCGCGACACTGACCATCCGCCGCTTCCCGCGCGCGTACACCCTGACCGAGCTCATCGGCATGGGCACGCTGGACGAGCAGATGCTGATGCTGCTGTCCGCGCTCGTCCGGGCGAAGTTCAACGTGGTGGTGTCGGGGCCGACCGGCTCCGGCAAGACGACGCTGCTCAACGCCCTCTCGGGGCTGATCCCGGAGGGCGAGCGCATCATCACCGTCGAGGACGCCGCCGAACTCCAGCTCCAGCAGGCGCACGTCATCCGCCTCGAATCGCGGCCGCCCAACGTCGAAGGTAAGGGCCGGATCACCATCCGCGACCTCGTCCGCAACTCGCTGCGCATGCGCCCCGACCGCATCATCGTCGGGGAGGTGCGCGGCGGCGAGACCCTCGACATGCTCCAGGCGATGTCCACCGGCCACGACGGCTCGCTGGCCACCGTGCACGCCAACAGCGCGGAGGACGCGCTGATGCGGCTCCAGACGCTCGCCTCGATGTCGGAGGTCAAGGTCCCCTACGAGGCGCTGCGGGACCAGATCAACAGCGCCGTGGACTGCGTCATCCAGCTCACCCGGCAGGCCGACGGCTCCCGCCGCGTCGCGGAGGTCGCCCTGCTCGACTCCCACGGCCACGAGGACTACCGCCTGGCCACCGTCAGCCGCTTCGAGGCCCTGCCGGTGGACGCCGACCGGATCGTGCGCGGCGGCTTCCGCCGCTTCCCGGTGCCGGAGCGGGTCGCGGACCGGCTGCGGCTCGCCGGGGAGTCCGTGCCGCCGGCCTTCGGCGTCGCGGCGTTCCCCGCCGAGCTGACGGTCCGCGAAGCGGGACAGCGGTAGGGGGGAGGGGGATCATGGATGATCTCGGGCAGCTTGTCGCGCTGACTGTCGGAGCCACCCTGCTGGCCGGTGTCCTGGCCATCGTGGGCGTGCAGTTGTACGCATCAGGGAAGGCGCAGCGCCGCGCCCTGGCCGAGCGGCTCTCCGACGCGCCCGCCCTGCCGCCGGGCGGGCGCTCCCGGCGCTTAGCGCGCCTGGACCGGCGGCTGCGCGCCACGCGGGCGGGGCGCAGGCTGGAGCGGCGGCTCGCCGCGACCGGCCTGGACGTCACGCCCGCCGAATTCGCCGCCGGCACGCTGGCCGCCGCGGCCGGGCTGTGGCTGGTCGCGGCCGGCGCTCTCGCGCCGTTCTTCGGCCCTCTGGCCGCCGCCATCACCGTGTGGAGCGCGTCCGGCTTCCTCGCCCGCCAGCGCCGCAAACGCATCGAGAAGTTCATCAACCAGCTCCCCGAGCTCTCGCGCATCCTCGCCAACGCCACCCAGGCCGGGCTCGCCCTGCGCACCGCCCTCGGCATGGCCGCCGAGGAGATGGACGCCCCGGCCGGCGAGGAACTCGCCAAGGTCGCCGACCGGCTCGCCGTGGGGCACTCCGTCGACGACGCGCTGGGCGAGCTGGCCGACCGGCTGCCCTCCCGCGAGCTGGTCGTCCTCGTGACCACCCTGGTGCTGTCCAACCGGGCCGGCGGCACGGTCGTCAGCTCGCTGCGCAACCTCACGCGGACGCTGGAGGAGCGCAAGGAGACCCGGCGCGAGGTCCGTACCCAGCTGTCCCAGGTGACCGTCACGGCGTACGTCGTCCCGCTGATGGGCCTCGGCACCCTGCTGCTCACGGACCGCATCGCGCCCGGCTCCATCGACCGGATGACGTCGTCGTTCCTGGGCCAGGCGGCCGTGGTCACCGCTTTTGTGCTGTACGGGCTCGGGTTCTTCGTCATCCGCCGCTTGTCCCGGATCGACGTCTGAGGGCGGGGATTGGGGTTGGGCGTGGGGCGGGCGCCGGGGCGGAACGGGGCGGAGCGGAACGGATAGGGACATGGGACTGGTGGGAATCCTGCTGGGGCTGCTGGCCGCACTGTCCGTGGCGGGCCTCGTCGCGGGCGTCGTGCTCTGCCGCAGCGAGGCCAGGCTGCCGGACGACCTGGCGCTGGCCCTGGAGGTCGGCTCGACCCGTACGACGGTCGTCGGCTCGGCCGTGGACCGGCTCGGGATGCGCTACGCGCCGCTGGTGCTGCGGATGATGGGCGGCAAGCGGGTGGCCAAGGTCCGCAGCCGGATCGACCGCGCGGGCAACCCCGGCGGCCTGACCGTCGACCGGTACGCGGCCCGCCGCGCCGTCTACGGGGCCCTCGGCTTCGGCGGCGCGCTGGTGATGGCGGCGGACGGGCAGTTCCTCCTCGCCCTGCTGCTCGTGGCCTTCGGGCTCTTCTGGAACGAAGTCGGCATCCGGGCCGCCGTCCGCGAGCGCAAGGCCGCGATCGAACGGACGCTCCCGGACTTCCTCGACGTCCTCGCGGTGGTGGTCAGCGCGGGCCTCGGCTTCCGGCAGGCCCTGGAGCGCGTCGCCGAGCGCTACGAGGGTCCGTGGGCGGACGAACTGCGCATCACGCTGCGCCAGATGGACATGGGCGTCAGCCGCCGGCAGGCGTTCGAGGAGCTGCGCCGGCGCAACGACTCCGAGCAGGTGGCGCAGTTCGTCACGGCGTTGCAGCAGGGCGAGGAGCTGGGCGCCCCCATCGTCGACACCCTGATCGCCATCGCCGGCGATATGCGCCGCGTCGACGCCCAGCTGGCCCGCCGCCGGGCGGCGCGCGCGGTGCCGAAGGCGACCGTGGTGATCACGACGTTCATGGTCCCGGCCACGATGATCCTGCTGGTGGCGGGGTTCTTCCTGGGGTCGGGCACGGACTTCGGCGATCTGATGGGGAGGTGACCCGGGGGTGTCCTGGAAGGTGGCCCCGGTGCGGGTGGGGCGGAAGTGGTTCCAGCTGCCCCAACTGCCTTTAACAGAGGGTGAATGGTGGCGGATGGTCTGTTCCGCTACGGCTGTTCCGGCGTACTTTTCTTGTGCTCGCCCGCCTGCCCGGACGGGGCCGGCCGCCGACGGAGGGAAACGTGATGGGAAAGCGCTTCTTGGGAAACGACCGGGGGCAGACCGCGATCGAGTACCTCGGCATCATCGCCGTGGTGGTGGCGATCGTTCTGGTGCTGACCCGGACGGACTTCGGGAGCGCGATCGCGAGCGCCATCTCCGACAAGATCAGCGAGGTGACGGGGGGCTGAGCGGGGGGTCGTCGGGGCGGCGGGACGGTCGGCTGATCGGGGGGCCGGGGCCGGTGGGGCGGTGGGCCGGTGGGCTGAGCGGTGGGCCGGTGGGGCGGGCCCACCGTGGCGGGCGCGACCGGGGGCAGGCGTTCCCTATCTACCTCACCGCCATTACCGCGCTCCTCTTCCTCGCCCTGGCCTTCTTCGCCGTCGGCCGGGCGGGCGCCACGAAGAACGGCGCCCAGACCGCCGCCGACGCCGCGGCCCTCGCCGCCGCGCAGACGTACCGCGACCAGCTCCGTACGGGCCTGCTGACGGCTGTCGGCGCGGGCGGCCCGTGGGCCGACTGGCTGGCCGGCCGCCTGGGTGATCCGGAGGCGGCCTGCGGCCGGGCCGAGCCCTACGCCCAGGCCAACGGCGCGAACGTCCAGGGGCGTTGTGTCGTCTCCGGGGGCCCGCTACCGGCCTCGTTCACGGTCACGGTCGAGTCCGCCGCGGCGGTCGGGAAGTCCGTCGTCCCGGGGACGGAGAGCCGGCACGCGACCGCTACGGCACGGGCGGTCGTCGAGCCGCGGTGCTGGGCGCTGCCGCCTGCCCCGTCCTCCCCGCCTGCCTCGTCCGCCCCGCCGTCGTCGTCCCCCGGCGGTCCGGGGCCGTCCGCGAGTCCGTCCGGCGGGGCGGCGGAGGGGAAGCCCGCCGTCGAGATCGTCTGCGACGGCGAGACCGTACGCATCGAGCCGGGCCGGCCCGGGGCCCCGGTGAGGGCGGCGACGCTCTTCACCGTACGGCTGGCGGACGGCGCGTGAACCCGGTGACCGGGACTGGGGCCGGGGCCGGGACCGGGACCGGCGGTTTCCGGAGCCCGCCCGACGAACGTCCTCCTGGCGAACGTCCTCCTGACGAACGAAGGAACATGACCATGACGATGCGGCACACGACGAAGGCCCGCAGGGGCGCCGCGGCGGCCGTGCTCGCGGCCGTCATGGCCCTGACCGCGGCCGGCTGCGGCGACGACGGCGGAGGGGGCGGTGCGGGCGCTCGCGCGTCCGGCAAGGCGTCCGCGCCGCCCGGCGAGGCCAAGAACCGCCCCCAGGACCAGCCGCCGTCCGGCGCCATCGGCGAGATGAAGGGCCCGGACGGGATAGCCGTGGCCATCACCTCGGTCGTCCGGGACGAGGGCGGATTCGTAACGGTCAACGGCACGCTCACCAACGGAGGTTCCCGGCCGTTCAATGCCATCCACTGGCTGTCGAAGGAGACGGAGATGAAGTCCCGCTCCTCCGTCTCGGGAGCCTCACTTGTCGACGCCTCGGGCAAGAAGCGCTACCTGGTCCTCCGTGACACCGACGGCGAGTGCCTGTGCAGCACGGGCCTGACCAACGTCAAGCCCAACGAGAGCCGCCCGGTCTTCGCGCAGTTCCCCGCGCCCCCGGCCGACGTCAACGAGGTGGACTTCCAGCTCCCCACCATGCCGTCCGTCCACGTGAAGATCTCGGGGTGAGCGCGCCGTGCCGACGCTCCGGGCCTGCTGCGGCACCGCACTCGCCGCCACGCTGACCACGCTCCTTACGGTGGGCGTCGCGCCCGCCGCCCCGTCCGCTGCCGCCGCCCCGTCCGCCGCTGTCCAGGGGCGCTCCGGTCCCGGCGGCCCGGCGAACACCACCCCGCCCGTGAAGATCGATGGTGCCGATCCGGACCTGAAGCTGCGCTCCGGTGCGAAGCTCGCGGCCGGGCGGGTCCTCGACATCAAGTCCGTCGTCGAGACGGAAGGCGGCGACGAGCGCCGCGAGGACACCAACGTGGACGTCACCTTCGCCCTCCAGGCCGAGGTCCTCTTCGACAAGGACAGCGCGCAGCTCAACCGCGAGGCCGGCAAGCGCATCAGCGCGATCGCGGCGGAGGCGAAGAAGCAGAAGGCGGGCACCCTGCGCGTCTTCGGCTTCACCGACGACCTCGGCTCCGCCGGGCACGGCCTCACGCTGTCGAAGGAACGGGCCAACGCCGTGCAGCGGCAGCTCGCCGAGAAGATCGGCTCGTCCTCGGTCGCGTACCAGATCCGGGGGTACGGCGAGCAGTTCCCCATCGCCGACAACTCCACGGAGGAAGGGCGCCGGAAGAACCGGAGGGTGGAGGTCAGCTTCCCGCGGCGGGGGTAGGGGATACGGGATCCACTAGCACAAGTGGCTGACCGTGTGCGGGGTTTGTCGGGAAGGCGGAGATTCGGCTTGATCGCATGGTCATCATGGAGGCATGGCGCCAGTGGAGGATGCGGGGTGTGCCCGGTACACGTACCGGCTTCGCGTGTCGTCCGCTGCACGTACTGCCCTGCTTGCCGAGTGGGGGCGCTGCCGGTGGATCTGGAACGAGTGTGTGGCCCGGTCGCAGAAGGCCCATGCTGACGGGGAGAAGTGCGGTCCGGCGCGATTGGACTCAATGTTGACCGAGGCCCGCGCCCGCACGCAGTGGCTGCGTGCGGGCAGCAGTGTTCCGCAGCAGCAGATCATCCGGGATTTCGGCAGGTCCCGTGCCAAAGCCGTGAAGGACGTCAAGGCCCGGCTGCCGGTGCACCGCCGTGCCGGGATGCCGAAGTGGAAGAAGAAACGGGAGGCCCTGCCAACGCTGAACTACACCCGGCGTGGCTTCCGCCTCAAGGATGGACATCTGTGCCTCGCGGGCGGTATCGCTCTGATGGTGGTGTGGTCGAGGGAGCTCCCTGCCGACGCATCCAGCGTGCGCGTGTATCAGGACAGCCTCGGCCACTGGTACGCCAGTTTCGTCGTGCCCGCCAGTGCTGAGCCCCTGCCCCGTACAGGGCGGGTGATCGGTGTGGACTGGGGTGTAAAGGAGACGGCGACCACCACCAGTGACACTCACGACCTTCCCCACGCCGAGCATGGAAAGAACGCTGCCGCCAAGCTCGCCCATTACCAGCGGATGATGGCTCGGCGCAAGCCCCGAAAGGGGCAGCCCGGGTCGAAGGGCTACCGGGAGGCGAAGCGGCAGACGGCGAAGCTGCACAAGAAGGTGGCCCGGCAGCGGCAGGACACTGCCCGGAAGTGGGCCAAGGCCGTGGCGCGGGATCATGATGTCATGGCTGTGGAGGACTTCCGCCTAAAGTTCCTCTCCAGGTCCACTATGGCTCGTAAGGCCGCCGATGCCGCCATTGGCGCTACCAAGGCGGCCCTGGTCGAGATGGCTCGCAAGCATGGTCGTGCCGTGCACCTGATCCATCCTGCGCACACCACGATGGACTGCGCGCACTGCGGAGCGAGAGCCAAGCACGCACTGCCGCTGGGTGAGCGCATTTACACCTGCACCGCATGCGGAGTCTCTTCCCCGAGGGACAAGAACTCCGCACGTGTGATGCTCGTCAGGGCGGGTCTGAGCCCTGCTGGTGCCGAGGGTGTAAGACCCGGCGGGGCGCAGCCCCGCCGGGCAGCCTGAGCCAGGAATCCCCGCCCAGCCCTGAAGGAAGGAATCCCCTCCCTTCCAGGGAGGGGAGCAGTCAACAGGGACGACGTCTTCCACCGCCCCCGGCTGATGGTCCGCACCGTCCGGCGGGCCCTCGACGACCTGCGTGCCTTTGACCGGATGGTCGCGAACTCCGCGCACAGCACGGCAGGATGGGGCGGCGCGGATGCCGGGGGAGTGGTGAGGGAGGCGTGGGATGAGGGGCCGCGGGAAGGCGAGGGGCGGGGTCGTCGGCGTGACGGTCCTGGGGCTGCTCATGGCAGTGACCGCAAGGGCAGGGGCGGCCGGAGAGGCCGGGGCCCTCACCGGGTACGCGATGGCCCCGGGCGCCCAGGTGATCGAGGGGGCCCTGGCCAGGGACGGCGGGCCGCTGCTGGAACCGGGCCCGCACACGTACAAGGACTCCGTCCGGCCCGGTGAGCGCAAGCACTACACGGTCGAGCTGGACGGCACGTCGAACGCGTACGTCTCCGCCGTGGCCGCCCCGAAGCCGGGCAGCGCCATGGGCCCCAGGGACGGCATCGACGTGGCCCTGGAGGCGCTGGACGGGACGTCGTGCGGTGGCGGCCGGCACCGCACGTTCCTGTCGGCCGGCGGCGCCTATCCCGTCGCCGACTACGCGGAGCGGGCGCCCCGGCCGGGCAGTGCCTGCGCCGCCGCGGGCACGTACCGGTTCGTGCTGGAGCGGGGGGATGCGGCGGGGGGTGACGGTGCGGCGGTGCCGGTGGAGCTTCAGTACGTTACGGCGCCGCCGGGGGAGGAGGGGGCGGGTGGTTCGGGTGGTTCAGGTGGTCCGGGGGGTTTGGGGCGATCGGATGGTCAGGGTGGTCCGTCCTCCTCGGGTGGTAGTTGGGCCTCGCAGGCGCCGCGGATGCCGGACGGGCCCGGCAAGGCCGTCACCGGCGGGTCCGGGTTCAACGACGCGGCGGAGGTGGGCGCCGGCTCCTGGAAGGACGAGCTCCGCCCCGGCGAGACCCACTTCTACCGCGTCGCCGTCACGGCGGGCCGCCAGCTCTTCGCCCGCGCCCGGTTCGGCGCGGCCCCGAGCGGCGGAGCCACGCCGTACGTGTCCGGCGGGGTGCGTCTGGGGCTGAACAACACCGCGCGGGGCTATGTGATGAACCGGACCACCGGGTACCAGGGCAAGCCCGCGGCGGTCTCTCTGGCCACGCCTCCGGCCGCGTACGGGGGTGGCGTGGCGGTGGGGGACGCCGTGCGGGGGATGCGGTTCGCCGGGTGGTACTACCTCCAGGCCAGTCTGAGCCCGCGGGCCGGTGCGGGGGTGGGGGCGGGGGCCGCCTCGGCGGCTGTGCCTGTGACGCTTGACGTCGATGTGGCGGCGGCTCGTGAGGCCGCTCCGGCTTCGAAGCCGGTTTCCGGTGTCGTCCCGTCCGGGGGTGAAGGGCGGGACGGGGCGCTGCGGGTCGTCGGATACGCGGGTGTCGGTACGGGCTCGGCCCTCCTGGCCGGGCTCGCGGGCTGGACGCTGGTGGCGCGGCGCCGTGCGCGCCGGCATGGCGGGTGAGGGGCGGGGGCTCCGGGGCAGGGGTCCGGGACCGTATATTTACGGGCCCGTTCCCCGCGTTCCTTTCGCGCCCTCATGCGCATCGGGCCCGCAAATACACGTCAGCGTCCCGGACCCCTGCCCCTGCGCCCCCGCCCCTCCTGCCCGTCGCCGTCTGCGGGTCCTTGCCCTTCGTGTTCGAAGCGGACGCTGATTCCTGGGCGCAGGCCCCAGTTGGTCATCGTGTTCGCCGCTGACTCCAGTACGTGGCGGGCTCGCGGGCGTGGCAGGCCCAGTCGGCCCGGTTGCATGGTGCGGACCGCCAGGACCTTCAAGTTCCGGTCCAGATAGGCCACGTCGATGGCGAAGCGCATCCGGAAGGTGTGCACGCTCGCGGCCGGTGTGAGGAGCAGGGCGCCGTCGATGGTGTCGCGGCCCAGGAGGCCCCGGGTGCGGGAACGGTAGGACGCGGCGATCTCCAGGGGGATTGGGGGGCCTTCCGGGACATGGAGGCGGGCCGTGCCGTCCTTCGCGCGGGGCATGCTCCGGACTTTATCCACAGGCCCGGGCAGGGGTGTGCGGATGTCCGTAATCTCAAGGTCATGGAGACGTTGTTGGTTGCGGCCGGGGGCGTTTACGGGGGCGTGGCCGGGCAGTTGGTGCCCCTTGCCGGGTATCGGCTGAGCGTCGGGCCCGAGGAGCCCTGGCGGTCGGCGGGCCCGTGCGGGCACGCGGTCGCGGGGTGGCTGGGCCGGGCGCGGTGCGGGGTGTGCGGGGAGGGGTACGGCCCGGGGGCGCTGCTGCCCGCGGTGGTGACGGCCCTGGTGTGCGGGGCGCTCGCGGCGGTGGTCGGGGCCCGGCCCGAGCTCGCGGTGTGGCTGCTGGCCGCGCCGACGGCCGTGCTGCTGGCCGTCGTCGACCGCTCGGTGCAGCGGCTGCCGGATGTTCTGACGCTGCCTCTGGCCGCGGGGACGGCCGTGCTGCTCGGCGCGGCCGCCCTCATACCCGGGGCGGCCGGGTCGTGGCCGGGGGCGCTGCTCGGCGGGGCGGCCCTGGGCGGCGGGTACTTCGCGCTGTTCCTCATACACCCGGCCGGGATGGGGTTCGGTGATGTGAAGCTGGCGGTGGGGCTGGGGTGCGCGCTCGGCTGGTACGGCTGGCAGGTGCTGTTCCTGGGAGCCTTCGCGGGGCTGTTGCTGGGGTCTCTGTACGGGATGGCGCTGCTGGCGACGCGCAGGGCGGGGCGTGGGGCCGCCCTGGCCTTCGGCCCGTTCATGATCGCGGGTGCTTGGGTGGGGGTGCTGACCGGCGGGGCGTGCAGTGGGTGAGGGCCCGGCCTAACTATTGGATCGTTCAATCCAAAACTGCTACGGTCGGATCATGGCCCGACCGAGGAAGTTCGACGAGGAGCGGGCGGTCGACGCCGCGCTTGAGGCGTTCTGGACCGCCGGGTACGAGGCGACCTCCACCCAGGACCTGTGCGAAGCCACAGGGCTGGGCCGGAGCAGCATCTACAACGCCTTCAAGAGCAAGCACGACCTCTTCCGGCGCGCCCTGCTCCGCTATATGGAGCACAAGAACGAGAACATCGAGGCCGTCCTGGACAGCGGGCTCCCCGTCCGCGACAAGCTCCGGACGCTCCTCGACGCCATCGTCGAGGAGGAAGTGCTCTACGCGGAGGACGGCCGCGGCTGTCTGGTCGTCAACTCCTGTATCGAGCTCGCGGCCAAGGATGCCGACGTGGCCCGGGTGCTGGAGCGCGACTATCAGCGGCGGTTCGAGCTGCTGAAGGCCGCGATCGAGTCCGGGCAGCGGGACGGCGACATCGACCGGGCCAAGGACGCCGGCGCGCTCGCGCACTTCGTCATCGCGGCCATCGGCGGCCTGCGCGTCTCGGCCCGGGCCGGCGTCGGGCGTGACGCCCTGGAGGGCATCGTCCGCACCACCCTCGACGCCCTCTGATCCCTTTCTTCCTTCCGTCCGCCCTTCCTTCACGTCTCCCGGGCTCCGTGTTGCCGGGTAGCCGCATGTCTCAGTTTTGTACTGGTTGATCTAAAACTTCTCCCGTAAGGAGCACCCTCACCCATGCCCCGCGCCGTCCATCTCCTCGCCCTCGGCATCTTCGCCATGGTGACCAGCGAATTCGTCGTCGCCGGACTGATGCCCCAAATGGCCGACGGGCTCGGCGCCACCATTCCGGAGATCGGCTACCTCATCACCGCCTTCGCCCTCGCCATGGCCTTCGGCGGGCCCTTCCTCACCGTCGCCGTCATGCGCCTGCGGCCGAAGACCGCCCTGATGGTGCTGTTCGCCGTCTTCCTCGCCGGCAACCTCCTGGCCGCGACCGCCACCACGTACGGCGCCATGCTGGCCGCCCGGATCGTCACGGGCGTCGCCTCGCAGGCCTTCTTCGGCGTCTCCCTCTCCCTGTGCGTCCAGCTCACCCGCCCCGAGCTGCGCGGCCGCGCCGTCGCCGCCGCCCTGAACGGCCTCATGCTCGGCACGCTGCTGGGCCTCCCGCTGTCCACGCTCGTCGGCGAGCACTTCGGCTGGCGCGCCGCCTTCTGGGCCATCTCCGCGCTCGCCGCCCTCGCCGCGCTGTGCACCGCCGCCGGCATCCCCGCCGTGGAGCGCGCCGCCGAGAGCGGGGGTCTCCGCCGGGAGCTGGCCGTCTTCAAGCGCCGCAAGCTCTGGCTCACGCTCTCGACCAGCACGTTCGTCATCGGAGCGACGTTCTCCGCGTTCAGCTACCTCAACCCGGTCCTCACCGGGCTCACCGGCTTCTCCGCGGGCGCCGTCCCTGTCCTGCTCATCGCCTACGGGGCCGCCACCGTCGCCGGCAACTGGGTCGTGGGCCGCCTCGCCGACCGCCACGCCGTCCCCGTCCTGCTGTGGGGCCTCGCGCTCAACGCCCTCTTCCTCGCCGGTTTCGCCCTCACCGCGCACCTGCCCGTCCCGGCGGTGGCGTTCACGGTGGGCATGGGGCTGGTCGGCGTCACCATGAACCCCGCGATGGTCACCCGCGTCCAGCGCGCCGGCAACGCCGGGCCGCTGGTCAACGCGATCCACTCCTCGTGCATCACCCTCGGGATCGTCATCGGCTCCTCGGTCGGCGGCCTGGCCGTCGACGGCTTCGGCCTGCGCGCCCCGCTGTGGCTCGGCGCCGCCCTGGCCGTCGTCGGGCTCGTCACCCTCGTCCCCGACCTCGCCCGCCGGAAGACAGCTGCCGCCCCAGCCTCCCCCGAACGGCTCCCCGCGTCCCCCGGACGGCCCTCCGACGCGCCCGGGCCCATCGCCGCGTCAAGTCGGCCGTGATTTTTCCGGACGTTATCGAAGTGTGCCCAAGCGCCTTCCGGAGCCGACCGCGGAATGGCCGGTTCTACGCCGTAGGCCCAGTGCTGGCGGGCCCCCGGGGCCTTCGGGCGGATCGGCCCGGACCCGCCCGTTCATGATCAAAAAGTCACCCAGTGTCAGCATCGCGCGGGTCGTCACCCTCGTCGGTGCAACGAGCACCGCCTCAGACCGGTTAAGGTGGAAACCCCCCCTCGGGCCGGTCCGTATCCCCCCCACGGACCGGCCCGTTTTCTTTCCCCTTCATCACCCTGGGTGACGATCCGTGTGACCCGGACCCTCCGGCCCGGGCTCAGCCGCGGCGGGCCCAGATGTTGACGCCCTCGGTGCTTACCGCGAGGGCATCGATCTCCGCCAGCTCCTCCTCGGTCAGCTTCGGAGCCCCCAGCGCGGCCACGTTCGCCTCCAGCTGGGCCACGCTCGACGCGCCGATCAGCGCCGAGGTCATCCGCGGGTCGCGCAGCACCCAGCTCAGGGCCAGCTGCGCGAGCGACTGCCCGCGCCGCCCGGCGATCGCGTTCAGGCCCCGCAGCCGGCCCACCACGTCCTCGGTCAGCAGCGCCGGGTCCAGGGACTTGCCCTGCGAGGCGCGCGAGCCCTCCGGGATGCCGTGCAGGTACTTGTCGGTCAGCAGGCCCTGCGCGAGCGGCGCGAAGGCGATGCAGCCCATGCCCTCCGCCTCCAGGGTGTCCAGGAGCGCGTCGTCCTCGGTCCAGCGGTTGATCATCGAGTACGACGGCTGGTGGATGAGGGCCGGCACGCCCATGCCGCGCAGCAGCCGGGCCGCCTCGGCGGTCTGCTCGGCGCTGTACGAGGACACGCCCGCGTAGAGCGCCTTGCCCTGCTGGACGGCGGACGCGAGCGCGCCCATCGTCTCCTCCAGCGGGGTCTCCGGGTCGAACCGGTGCGAATAGAAGATGTCGACGTGGTCGAGACCCGTCCGGCGCAGCGACGCGTCCAGCGACGACAGCAGGTATTTCCGCGAGCCCCACTCGCCGTACGGCCCGGGGTGCATCAGATAGCCGGCCTTGGTCGAGACCAGGATCTCGTCGCGGTACGGGCGGAAGTCCTGTGCGAAGATCTTGCCGAAGTTCAGCTCGGCGGAGCCGGGCGGCGGCCCGTAGTTGTTGGCCAGGTCGAAGTGCGTGACCCCGAGATCGAAGGCGCGGCGCAGAATGGCACGCTGCGACTCCAGGCTGCGGTCGTCACCGAAGTTGTGCCACAGTCCCAGGGAGACGGCCGGCAACTTGAGGCCGCTGCGGCCCGTGCGCCGGTACTCCATCGTGTCGTAGCGGTTATCGGCCGCTCGATAGTGAGCGGAATGTGTGGAATCGGTCATGTGCATCTGACTATCACGGTCTTGTGACAGACCGAGTTGGGTTCCCGTGACACGCGGGCAGTAATGTGGCGCCCTCGGGGCGACCGCCGTGGCTTGGAGGGGCTGGAAACGTGAAGTTGCGCGACCTGGTGTACAGGCTCTACGCACGCCGGGTGGAAGGCCGCCTCGACCATGCGCAGGTGCCCAAGCACATCGGCGTCATCCTCGACGGCAACCGCCGCTGGGCGCGCGCCGACGGACGCACCACCGAGCAGGGTCACCAGGCGGGCGCCGACAAGATCTCCGAGCTGCTCGGCTGGTGCGCCGAGACCGACGTCGAGGTCGTCACCCTCTGGATGCTCTCCACCGACAACCTCGACCGCCCGGCCGTGGAGCTCAACCCGCTGCTCGGCATCATCGAGAACACGGTGCGCGGCCTGGCGGCGGACGGCCGCTGGCGCGTCCACCACGTGGGCACGATGGACCTGCTGCCGGCCCGCACCCAGCAGGTGCTGAAGGAGGCCGAGCAGGACACGATCGGCACCCGCGGAATACTGGTCAACGTGGCCGTCGGCTACGGCGGCCGGCAGGAGATCGCGGACGCGGTGCGGTCGCTGGTGCTCGAAGCGGCGGAGAACGGGACGTCGTTCGAGGAACTGGCCGAAACGGTCGATGTCGAGCACATCACCAAGCACCTGTACACGCGCGGCCAGCCCGACCCGGACCTCATCATCCGCACCAGCGGTGAGCAGCGGCTGTCGGGTTTCATGCTCTGGCAGAGCGCGCACTCGGAGTATTACTTCTGCGAGGTCTTCTGGCCCGCTTTCCGGAAGGTCGACTTCCTGCGCGCATTGCGCGATTACGCCGCCCGGCACCGGCGCTACGGCTCCTGAGGCGTTTGCAGCGCGAACGGATCCGGCCGGGGGCGCGGGGGTTATCCCCCGCAAGGTGCTGCGCGGCGCGGCACCGGCGCTACGGCTCCTGAGGGCGTTAGGTACGGCTCCTGACGGAGCGGTGGCTCACCACGTCACCGCATATGCCGTTGCATGGTCAAGCGGTCCAGCGGGAATATCCCCTCCAGGCCGGCGGTCTGTCCTAAGACCGTCGCTCTGCCAGCGGGCGGCATGGGGCCGCCCGCCCGGGAGGCCCTTTGCACACGGACGACGACCGTGCGGACCGAGCGGCTCTGTGCGGCCGCGCGGCTCCGCCCGCGGAGGGCCGCAGTCCGGCCCTCGAAGGGCTTGCTCCCCGGCCCAATCCCCGGCGACGCCGTCGCGCCCCGACCTCCCCGAGGGGGTTCGTCCACCCGTGGTGACCAGCAAGAAGCGCCGTGAGAACGACCGGCGCACCTACGTCCTCGACACCAGCGTCCTGCTGGCCGACCCAGGCGCCATGTCCCGCTTCGAGGAGCACGAGGTCGTGCTGCCCGTGGTGGTGGTCACGGAGTTGGAGGCCAAGAGGCACCATCCGGAGCTCGGTTACTTCGCGCGGCAGGCGCTGCGTCTGCTGGATACGTACCGGGTGCAATTCGGCCGACTGGATTCCCCGATTCCGATCGGCGATCTGGGCGGGACGCTCAGGGTCGAGCTCAACCACTCGGATACGGGCATACTGCCCGCCGGCTTCCGCCTCGGTGACAACGACTCGCGCATCCTCGCGGTCGCCCGCAACCTCCAGGCCGAGGGGTACGACGTCACGGTCGTCTCCAAGGACCTGCCGCTGCGGATCAAGGCCTCGGCCGTCGGTCTGCTCGCGGAGGAGTACCGCGCGGAGCTCGCCATCACCGACTCCGGGTGGACCGGCATGGCGGAGCTCACCGTCACCGCCGAGCAGGTCGACGAGCTCTTCGCCGCCGAGGTCGCCCACATCGAGCAGGCGGCGGAACTGCCCGTGCACACCGGCCTCGTGCTCCAGTCCGAGCGCGGCAAGGCGCTCGGCCGGGTCGCCGCCGACGGCTCGGTGCGGCTGGTGCGCGGCGACCGCGAGGCGTTCGGCATCCACGGCCGCAGCGCCGAGCAGCGCGTCGCGCTCGACCTGCTGCTCGACCCCGACATCGGGATCGTGTCGATGGGCGGCCGGGCCGGCACGGGCAAGTCCGCGCTGGCGCTGTGCGCGGGCCTGGAGTCCGTCCTGGAGCGCCGGCAGCACCGCAAGGTGATGGTCTTCCGGCCGCTGTACGCGGTCGGCGGGCAGGAGTTGGGCTATCTGCCGGGCAGCGAGGCGGAGAAGATGAGCCCCTGGGCCCAGGCCGTCTTCGACACCCTCTCCGCGGTGACGAGCTCCGAGGTCATCGACGAGGTCGTCGAGCGCGGCATGCTGGAGGTGCTGCCGCTCACCCACATCCGCGGCCGTTCCCTCCACGACGCCTTCGTGATCGTGGACGAGGCGCAGTCGCTCGAACGGAACGTCCTGCTGACCGTTCTGTCCCGGATCGGCGCCAACTCGCGGGTGGTGCTCACCCATGACGTGGCCCAGCGCGACAACCTCCGCGTGGGGCGGTACGACGGCGTGGTCGCCGTCGTCGAGAAGCTGAAGGGACACCCGCTCTTCTCGCACGTCACGCTCACGCGTTCGGAGCGTTCGCCGATCGCGGCGCTGGTGACCGAAATGCTGGAGGACGGCAGGATCTGACGGATCCGGTGCCTTCCGTTCCCGATGCGGTGCCGCGTCCCTTACGGTGACGTGGTCTTCAGGGGTGGCGCGCGGCAAAGCCAAGGAGCTTAGCCGCGCGCCACTGCCGTGCGCCGGGCTTTCCGTAAATGCCCCGGCATAAACGAGGTGTGACCTTTCCCACGTAACCCGGAATTGCCTCCGGGCCTCCCGTTCCGGCAGAGTCTGCCTCCTGTCAGGCCCCGCATACGGCACTTGGAGCCCCTCCGGGGGTAGTGCACAACCAGCTCGTAGAACTGAAAAGCGCCGCCGTATGCCGCCCGAGCGTCACGCGGACCTCCCTCGCGGGAGGCCCCACGGGCCCGCGCCTCCCGTGACCGTTACGGAGGCCAGCGCCAGGGGCACGATCGCGCTCGCGAGGTCACCCGTGCGGGCGATGCTGGAAGGAAAACGTGTGAGCCGGATTTCGGTCCGGGGATTCGCCGTGGCATCCGCCACCGCGGTCACCACCGTCGGCGCCGTCGTAGGTGTCGCTGCAGGCCATGACCAGGGCACGACCGACCGGGTCGAGGCGACCGCAGCGGACACGACGCTCCTCGCGGACATCCCCGCAGGACAGAACGTCCGGGCACAGGCCGCTTCCCTGACCCAGCAGGCGGACACGCAGTCCGAGGCCGCCGAGACCGCGGCCAAGAAGGACGCCGAGGAGGCCGCGCGCAAGCAGGCCGCCGAGGACGCCTCCGCGAAGAAGGAAGCCGCGGACGAGGCGGCCAAGAAGAAGGAGGCCGAGGAGAAGGCCAAGGAGCGCGAGAAGGAGGACAAGGAGCAGGTCTCCAGCCGCTCCGCCACGCGCGACGCGTCGTCCTTCGCCGTCAAGGGCTCCTACTCCACCGCCGAGGTCCAGGCGATGGCCCGCTCCATGGTCCCCGGCGACCAGTTCCAGTGCTTCAGCAACATCGTGAACAACGAGAGCACCTGGGACTACACCGCGACCAACGCCTCCTCCGGCGCGTACGGTCTCGTCCAGGCTCTGCCCGGCACCAAGATGGCCTCGGCCGGCGCCGACTGGCGGACCAACCCCGCCACCCAGATCAAGTGGGGCCTCGGCTATATGAACGAGCGCTACGGCAGCCCCTGCGGCGCCTGGTCGTTCTGGCAGGCCAACCAGTGGTACTAGGGCGCGGCGCCCGGCCGTAACGCCGGTCACCACCCGCATCAGCGAGCCCCCGGTCTCCAGCAGACCGGGGGCTCGTCCCGTCCTTCCCGGCGACGCGGCACGGGTAACGTTCACCCTGGCCACGGGGGAGTGGGGGTAGAGGAAGAGAAATGTCCAGATTGCCACGATGGGTCGGCGGCGTAGGGGCGGGTCTGACCCGCCTCGCCCGGCGGCTCGAGGAGCGCTCGGCCGAGGCGGAGGGTGCGCCGGAAGGCGCCGCCGCCGGTGCCGGCGGTGCCCCCGAGCCGCTCGGAGCCGCCGATTCCGTACGAACCTCCTTGCCGATACGTTCCGGCAGCGCGGACGGCCACGGCGGCGCGGGCAGCCCCGGTGGCGCCGACAGCTCCGGTCACGCCGGAGGCGCCGGCGCCGGTGTCGGCATGCCCGGCCGGCCGGGCGAGCCGCAGGCCGCCGGGTCAGCGTCCGCCGCCAGCCATGTCCATGGCGCAGCGCCCGCCGCAGGCGACCACGTACCGCCGCCTCCCGGCTACGCCCCCGCCGTCCCCGCCCGTCCCGACCCCGTCGCCGCCGTCCCCTGGGGCGTGCGGGTCGCGGCCGAGGTCGGCTGGCGGTTGCTGATCCTGGCCGGCACCCTCTGGGTGCTGATGCGGGTGATCAGCGCCGTTCGCCTGGTGGTGCTGTCCTTCGTCGTCGGCCTGCTGATCACCGCGCTGCTCCAGCCCACCGTCGCCTGGCTGAAGAGACGTGGCGTGCCGCGGGGGCTCGCCACGGCCATGACCTTCATCTCCGGCTTCGTCGTCATGGGCCTGGTCGGCTGGTTCGTGGTGTGGCAGGTGACGGACAACCTCGACGACCTGTCCGGGCAGGTGCAGCAGGGCATCAAGGACCTGAAGCACTGGCTGCTGACCAGCCCGTTCCACGTCACCGAGACGCAGATCAACAACATTGCCGACAACCTCAGCACGGCCATCGGCGCCAACACCAAGGACATCACCTCCGCCGGCATAGAGGGCGTTCAGGTGATCCTGGAGGTGCTGACCGGCATCCTGCTGGCGATGTTCAGCACGCTGTTCCTGCTCTACGACGGGCCGCGGATCTGGGGCTGGCTGCTGAAGCTGTTCCCGGCGGCGGCGCGCGAGGGCGTGGCGGGCGCGGGCCCGCGGGCCTGGGCGACGCTGACGGCCTACGTGCGCGGCACGGTGATAGTGGCCCTGATCGACGCGATCTTCATCGGCATCGGGCTGTTCTTCCTCAAGGTGCCGCTCGCGGTGCCGCTGGCCGTCTTCATCTTCCTGTTCGCCTTCGTGCCGCTGGTCGGCGCCGTGGTCTCCGGCGCGCTCGCGGTGGTCGTGGCGCTGGTGACGAAGGACGTGTTCACGGCCCTGATGGTGCTGATCGTGGTGCTCGCGGTGCAGCAGATCGAGGGCCACGTCCTCCAGCCGTTCATCCTCGGCCGCGCGGTGCGCGTCCACCCGCTCGCGGTGGTCCTGTCGGTGGTCGCGGGCTCGCTGGTGGCGGGCATCGGCGGCGCGGTGGTCGCCGTCCCGCTGGTCGCCGTCACCAATACGGTCGTCGGCTATCTCCGCGCGTACACCAGGGACAAGGCCCTGGCCGCGGCGCCGCCGGACGGGCCGCCGCCCCCGGCGGAGCCCACGGGCTGAGCACGCGAGCGGGCCCCGGACGTCACCGACGTCCGGGGCCCGCTCACGTGCGAGGTGCGGGTCAGGCGTTGTCCGCCAGGACCTGCTCGGCGTCCAGCGTGGCGCCGGCGGCCTGCAGGACCGCGGCGATCTTGAACGCCTCCTGGATCGTCTCGCGCGAGACGCCCGCCTTGCGGAGGACCTGCTCGTGCGAGTCGAGGCACAGGCCGCAGCCGTTGATGGCCGAGACGGCCAGCGACCACAGCTCGAAGTCGACCTTGTCCACGCCCGGGTTGCCGATGACGTTCATCCGCAGGCCCGCGCGCAGGTTGCCGTACTCCGGGTCCGACAGCAGGTGCCGGGTGCGGTAGTAGACGTTGTTCATCGCCATGATGGCGGCGGCGGCCTTGGCGGCCGTGTACGCCTCGGGCGACAGGTTGGCCTTGGCCACCGGCTCCAGCTCGCGCAGCACGATCGGCGAGCGGGTCGCGATCGCGCAGGAGAGGACGGTGCCCCACAGCTGCTGCTGCGGGAGGTCGGAGTTGCCGATGACCGAGCCGAGGTTCAGCTTCAGGTCCTTGGCGTAGTCCGGTATTGCGGACTTCAGCTCATCGAGCGCCATGGGAGATCAGCTCACTCGCCGGAGAGGAGCTTGACCGCGTCGAGCGTCTCCTCGCCCTTGGACCAGTTGCAGGGGCACAGCTCGTCCGTCTGCAGGGCGTCGAGGACCCGGAGGACCTCCTTGGGGTTACGGCCGACGGAACCGGCGGTCACCATGACGAACTGGATCTCGTTGTTCGGGTCCACGATGAAGACGGCGCGCTGGGCGTAGCCGTCCTCGCCCTCGACGCCGCAGGCCTGCATGAGCTCGTGCTTGGCGTCGGCCAGCATCGGGAAGGGCAGGTCGCGCAGGTCCTTGTGGTCCTTGCGCCAGGCGTGGTGGACGAACTCGGAGTCGCCGGAGACGCCGAGGATCTGGGCGTCACGGTCGGCGAACTCGTCGTTCAGCTGGCCGAACGCGGCGATCTCGGTCGGGCAGACGAAGGTGAAGTCCTTGGGCCAGAAGAAGACGACCTTCCACTTGCCCTCGTGCGTCTTGTTGTCGATCTGCGCGAAAGCCTTGTCCGCGTCGAGGTCCACACAAGCGGTCAGGTCGAACTCGGGGAACTTGTCACCAACAGTGAGCACGCGCTCTCCTTGCAGCGAGCAGGAAGCTCCGTGACAGGAGTTTCCTTCGGGGTTGGACATGAGCAACCCTGCCACAGGGACCATTGATAACGGAAATAGCTAGACTGGGTGATGTTGATCGGAGGTGCTTATCAAATGTCATCCGCACCGGCAGCCGCTGCTGCCATGAGCCCGGGGAGCGGCCGTCCCCGCCAGCCCAGCCTCGCCCAGCTCCGGGCCTTCGCCGCCGTCGCCGAACACCTGCACTTCCGCGACGCCGCCACGGCCCTCGGCATGAGCCAGCCCGCGCTCTCCGGGGCCGTCTCCGCCCTGGAGGAGGTCCTCGACGTGCAGCTCGTCGAGCGTACGACGAGAAAGGTGCTGCTCAGTCCCGCGGGCGAGCGGCTCGCCGTCCGCGCCCGCACCGTCCTCGACGCCGTCGCCGCGCTCATGGAGGAGGCCGACGCGGCCCGCGCGCCCTTCACCGGCGTCCTGCGCCTCGGCGTGATCCCGACCGTCGCGCCGTACCTCCTGCCGGCCGTCCTGCGCCTGGTCCACGACGCCTACCCGGACCTCGACCTCCAGGTCCACGAGGAGCAGACGTCCTCGCTGCTCGACGGGCTCACCCAGGGCCGGCTCGACCTGCTGCTGCTCGCCGTGCCGCTCGGCGTGCCCGGCGTCACCGAACTGCCCCTCTTCGACGAGGACTTCGTGCTCGTCATGCCCCGCGACCACTGGCTGGCCGGGCGGGGCGACATCCCGCGCGAGGCGCTGCGCGAGCTCGACCTGCTCCTCCTCGACGAGGGCCACTGCCTGCGCGACCAGGCCCTGGACATCTGCCGCGAAGTCGGCCGCACGTCCGGCGCCCTGGGCACGACCAGCGCGGCCGGGCTCTCCACGCTCGTCCAGCTCGTCGGCGGCGGCATGGGCGTCACCCTGCTGCCGCGCACCGCCCTGCGCGTCGAGACCGAGCGCAACGCCCAGCTCGCCACCGGGTCGTTCGCGGATCCGGTGCCCTCGCGGAGGATCGCCCTGGCGATGCGCACGGGCGCCGCGCGGCAGGGGGAGTTCGGGCAGTTCGCCGAGGCGCTTCGCAAGGAGCTGCGGAAGCTGCCCGTACGCGTCACGGCACCGTGAGCGGGCAGCACTCGGGTCCCGGCCTGCGGCCGGGACCCGAGTGGGAGAGAAATGTTTATTCTGTCCGCAGCTCTTCCGGCCGCGTCAGCCGCCACAGCGCGGGCAGGCACGCCACGGTGACCAGGACGATCATCCCCGCCCCCGCGCAGACCAGCGGGACGAACGCGAACCAGTCCCGTACCCGCTCGTGGACCAGCGCGAGCAGCAGCCGCCCCAGGCCGAGCCCGGCCCCGACGGCCAGCGCCATCCCCAGCACCACGGGCACCGCGGTCTGCCACAGCACCGACCAGCCGATCGTCGCGCGGCTCGTACCGCAGGCGACGAGCACGGACAAGGCGCGCCTGCGCTCGCGCAGTTGCTCCAGCGTGCCGACGAGCATGCTCAGCGCGATCAGCGCGAGGACGCAGACGGCGCCGATCGTCATCCCCTCCTCGACGGCGGCGAGGTGGTTCTCCTTCACCACGCCGCCCAGGCGCCAGACCCGCATGCCCGGGTCGATGGCGGCGGCGGTGTTGCGGAACCGCTCGATGGAGTCGTCGCGGTCGCCGGGGTCCACCCGGGCCAGCACGGTCGTCCTGGCGTCCGGGATCGCCCGGGCGTCGATGGCCGAGGTAGTGGCCAGGATGCCGAACTGGTGGTCGCCGGTCGGCCCGGGGAGGGTCTCCACGATCCGCGCGGAGGCCGGAACCGTCCACCGGTAGGCGGGCGTTCCCCGTTCCTTCGCCCGCTCGAAGCCGTCCATCTCCAGCGCGGTGCCCGGCGGGAAGCGGTGGGCGGTGTCGACGTCGCCGTCCTTCTCCGCGGCCACGAAGACGTCGCCCTCGCGGCAGGAGCCGGTCCTGGCCAGCGTGCGCAGGACGGTGCAGTCGGCGACGTGCACCGTGGTGACGCTGTGCTCCTTGCCGGGGACGGTCGCGTACTGCTCCACGAACGCGACGGCGTCCTGCACGCCGGGTGTCGCCCGGAACGCCTTCGTGTACGCGTTGATCTCCTCGGGCGTGCCCGGGCGGTACGAGGCCTTCAGCCGGGACCAGCTCGCGACGCTGCCGCCGGGCCGGTCGTGGCCGCTCTGCATGCCGGAGAGCATCATCTGGACGGCGATCGCCCCGGCCACGGCGACGGTGATGCCGCTGACCGCCCGCGCGGCCGGCCCGCTGCCGGCCTGGAGCCGCCGCGTCGCCAACTGCCAGGGCAGCGGCCCGCCGCGGAGCCGGGCGACGCACGCCTCGACCAGCCACGGCAGGGCGACGGCGACGCCGATCAGCAGGAGCGCCGCGCCCATGGCGACCATGGCCGTCTCGATCGGCCCGTAGTAGGGGCTCCAGGCGACTGTCACCGTGCTCGGGACCAGCAGCGCCAGGCCCACGGCGGGGATCAGCAGCCGCCACCACAGCCTGCGCCGCCGGGCGGGCGCCCCGCGGACGACGCCGAGCGGCTCGATGGCGACGCGGCGCAGCGCGGACAGGGTCACCACGACGGTCAGTGCGGGCACGGCGACGGCGATCAGCGCGGCCTGGACGGGGGCCGGGGTGACGTCCGACGCGAAGAGGGTCACGTCGCGGATCGTGAGGTGCGGGGCGAACCCGCGGGCGAAGAGGAAGATCCCGGCACCGGCGAGCAGGCCGAGCAGCGCGCCGCACAGGGCCTCGCCCGCCGCGATCCGCCGGGTCGTGGCGCCGTCCGCGCCGACCAGCCGCAGGGCCGCCAGCCGCCGGTCCCGGCCCTCGCCGCCGAACCGGACGGCGGCCGAGATGAAGACGCCGGCCGGCAGCATCAGGATCACGCACCCGAGGACGACCAGGATGACGACCCCGCCGTCCGCGGGCGGGCCGGGCTCCCCGTCGCCGAAGCGGTCGATGCGCACGGCGCCGTCGCCCGGTGCGAGCTTGTCGTCGCCCGCGTAGAAGAAGAGTTCGCTGGGGCCGATGAGGCCCGCGGGCGCGATGGTGCCCGCGGTCCGGTAGGGGAGCCGCTCGCGCAGGAGCTTCCCGTCGCCTGCGTCCAGGAGCCTGCCGAGGGCGGGGGAGACGACCATCTCGCCCGGCCGGGGCGGGTCCGTCACGCCGGGCGGCAGCGGGGCGCCGGGGCCTTCGGGGTGCAGCAGCGCGCCGCCGACCTTCCGGTTGCGGAACTCGGTGCTCGCGTCGCGGTACACCAGGGTGCCGCTGCCCTTTTGCAGCTCGTGGCCCGGCTGTTCGAACTCCAGCGGCGTGTTCACCTGGCGGGCCGTCGTGCGCCGCTCGCGCTCGTCCAGCAGGTGCGGCACGGACGCCGCGATCGCCAGGACGGCCACGCCGAGGCCGACGGCGAGCGCGGTGAGCAGCGCGCGCAGCAGCCCCTCGCGGCCGCCGGCGATCGTGAAGCGCGCGCCCATGCGCAGGTCGCGGAGCCAGGCCGCGGCGCCGGTGGGCCCGGTGGGCCGGTCGGCGGGGCCGTGGCCGGGGCGCGGAGGCGCGCCCTCGTGTTCGTGGTCGTTCTCGTGGCCGTGCTCGTCGTCTCGCGCGCCGTCGCGTGCGTCGTCTCGTGCGTCGTCCCGTCCGTTCACGACAGCCCCACCCCCGCCATGTCGCGCGCCCGCCCGTCGCGTACGACGACCTCGCGGTCCGAGTACGCGGCGACGCGCGCTTCATGGGTGACCAGGACGACCGCGGCGCGCGTGTCGCGCGCGGCCCCGGTCAGCAGCTGCATGACGCGCTCGCCGTTGAGGGAGTCCAGGGCGCCGGTCGGCTCGTCCGCGAAGATCACGCGCGGGGTGGTCACGAGGGCGCGGGCGACGGCGACGCGCTGGCTCTGGCCGCCGGATATCTCGCCGGGCCGCTTGCCGCGGGCGTCGGCGACCTCCAGCTGCTCCAGTTGGTGCACGGCCCGCGCCTCGGCCTCCTTGCGCCGGACGCCGTTCAGCCGGAGCGGCAGCGCCACGTTCTCCAGGCAGGTCAGCTCCGGCACCAGCCGGCCGAACTGGAAGACGAAGCCGAACTCGGTGCGCCGCAGGGCGCTGCGCTCGGCGTCCGGGAGGGCGGACAGGTCGCGCGCCCCGTAGCGGACCGTGCCGGCGTCGGGGCGAACGATTCCGGCCAGGCAGTGCAGCAGGGTCGACTTGCCGGAGCCCGACGGGCCCATGACGGCGACGACCTCGCCCGGGTGGACCGAGAAGTCCGCACCGGCCAGCGCGGTCGTCGGGCCGTACACCTTGTGCAGCCCGGACGCGGCGAGCAGGGAGCCGGACGGGGGCGCGGGGGAGGGGGTCACGGGCGCACCGCCGCGGCCAGTTGGTCGAGGCGGGCAGCGGTGATTTCCAGCCACCGCAGGTCCGCTTCCAGATGGAAGAGGGCGTGGTCGCAGATCAGCTGGTCCGCGAGGTCGCCGCTCACCTTGCGCCGGGTGAGCTCGCGCATCAGCCGCAGGTGCTCGGCGCGCTGGGCGTCCAGCAGGGAGTCCGCGTCGCGCCCGGTCAGCAGGGCCACGACGACCTTGGTGTAGAGGACGGACTGCAAATACGGCTCGGGCTTCTCGGGCTCGGCGAGCCAGCGCCCCACGTCCGTGATGCCGGCGTCGGTGATGGCGTAGCGCTTGCGTTCGGGACCGTCGCCGTGCTCGATCCCGTCCACCTCCACCAGGCCGTTCTTCAGGAGGCGCGACATGGTCGCGTACACCTGGCCGTAGTGGAGCGGCCGGTCGTGGCCGAAGCGGGCGTCGAAGGCGCGCTTGAGGTCGTAGCCGTGGCGCGGACCGGACTCCAGGAGCGCGAGCAGAGTGTGACCGATGGACATGAGCGGGACTGTACACCGTGTGTATACACCGCATGTATACGTGCCATGAGTAGCTGGCTTGATTTCACCCCTCGCCGACGGGGCGGCCGTCCCCTGCCTGCCGTACGCACCGGTCGACCGTGCGCAGAACGCCCGCTGTTGAAGGTTCATGATCGAAGCCCTGTACGGTTTCCCGCGCTGAGCCGCGCCCGGTTCCCGCCAGCCGGGGTGCTGTATGTCACGTGCCCCAAAGCCTTGATCAATGGGCGTTTGGTGACAGTTGCGGTGTTAGCTTCATGAGCTGGGTTGGGGGCGGAAAGACTGGAGCTACGGGAGAGATGGGCCGAGCGGAAGCGCGACGGGCGCAGAAGAGCACCCGCACAGCAAAGGGCAAGAAGGCCAAGAAGACCGGCATACGCCGCTTCTTCACGTGGAAGAAGCTGCTCGCCTACTTCGTGGCGCTCATCGCCCTCGGGGCGGGAGCCTGCGTGGCGCTCTACCTCTACGTGGACATCCCCAAGGGCAACAGCCAGGCCAAGCTGCAGAGCAACATCTTCAAGGACGCCGACGGCAAGATCATCGCGCGCAGCGGTGACGTGAACCGGCAGGAAGTCCCGCTCTCCAAGATCCCGGTGGACGTCCAGCGCGCCGTCGTCGCCGCCGAGAACAAGAACTTCTACACCGACCCCGGCGTCGACGTCATGGGCACCGCCCGAGGCGTCCTCAACACCGTCATGGGCCGCGGCAAGCAGGGTGGTTCGACCATCACCCAGCAGTACGTGAAGAACTACTACCTGGACCAGCGCCAGACCGTCACCCGCAAGGTGAAGGAACTGGTCATCTCCCTCAAGGTGCAGAAGGAGACGTCCAAGGACGAGATCCTCGCGGGCTACCTGAACACCAGCTTCTACGGCCGCGGCGCCTACGGCATCCAGGCCGCCTCCCGCGCGTACTACAACAAGGACGTCGACAAGCTCACCCTGGAGGAGGGCGCCTACCTCGCCGCGCTGCTCCAGGCCCCCAGCCAGTACGACTGGTCGGTGGCCACCCCGGCGGGCAAGGAGAACGCCAAGGCCCGCTGGAACTACGTCCTGGACAAGATGGTCGAGCAGAAGTGGCTCGACAAGGACAAGCGCGCCGGGATGCAGTTCAAGGAGCCCGGCAAGCCGCCGGCCGCCAAGGGCCTCACCGGCCAGAACGGCTATCTGATCGAGGCCGCCAAGGCCGAGATGCGCAAGAAGCTGGTCAAGGACGGCCGCCCCGAGAGCGACCTCGACGCCGGCGGCTGGACGATCACCCTCAGCGTCGACAACAAGAAGCAGAAGGCCCTGGAGAAGGCCGTCAAGGACAAGCTCCTCGACGACCTCGACCCCAAGGCCCGCGCGGTCGACAAGAACGTCCAGGTCGGCGCCGCCTCCGTCGACCCGAAGACCGGCAAGGTCGTCGCCCTCTACGGCGGCACCGACGCCCTCCAGCACTGGACCAACAACGCCACCCGCGAGGACTACCAGGTCGCCTCGACCTTCAAGCCGCTGATCTTCGCGTCGGCGCTGGAGAACAAGTCGACCACCCAGAACAAGGTGCGCATCAACGCGGGCACCCTCTACGACTCGACCTCCGAGCGCCCTGTCGTCGGCACCGACGAGCACTTCGCCCCGGAGAACGAGGACGGCTACTCGCACGGCATGGTCCCCGTGCAGAAGGCCATGAACGACTCGGTCAACTCCGTCTTCGCGCAGATGGCCATCGACGTCGGCCTGCCCGAGGTGAAGAAGACCGCCGTCGACATGGGCATGAACGGCAAGGTCAAGGACTTCGTGGAGAAGCCCGCCATGTCGCTCGGCTCCATGGGCAACAGCCCGCTGCACATGGCCGGCGTCTACGCGACCCTCGCCCACCACGGCAAGAAGGTCACGCCCTCGATCATCAAGTCGGCTTCCCAGAACGGCAAGGAGCTGACGCTCGACAACCCGATCGGCGGCGACGCGGTCTCGCGCAACACCGCCGACGGCGTCACCACCGTCCTCAAGGGCGTGGTCGACGACGGTACGGCCTCCGTCGTGCAGAGCGTCGGCCGCCAGGTCGCGGGCAAGACCGGCACCTCCGACGACAACAAGTCCGCCTGGTTCACCGGCTACACCCCCGACTTGGTCACCGCCATCGGCCTGTTCGGCGAGGGCGAGGGCGGCAAGCAGGTCACCCTCAAGGGCACCGGCGGCAACGGCCGCGTCAACGGTGGCACGTACCCGGCGCGGATCTGGGCCGCCTACACCGCCGACGCGCTCCAGGGCTCGGACGCCGAGGAGTTCGACCTCGACACCAACATGAGCACGACGGTTCCGGCCATCCCGGGCCCGCCCGCCTCGTCCTCCCCCTCCGCGCCGCCGTCCCACAGCCCGTCGGCGACGCCCTCGCGGCCCTCGCAGTCGCCGTCGTCCTCGTCCTCGCGGACCCCGTCCCACGGAGCGTCGTCGCCGCCCCCGTCCTCGCGGCCCCCGGTCCCGCCGGTCACCCCGAGCAGCAAGCCGCCGAGCATCCCGCCCACCGGCGGCGGAGGCCTCGAGCCCAACGGCAACCGCGACCCCCTCCACAACTGACCAGCCGTTAACCACGGGCCCCGGCCGCTCACCCTCTGTGTAGGGTGAGCGGCCGGGGTTTTTCGGTACCTCGGTACCTGAGCCGTCTGGGGGACGTGAGCGTGGCCGTGCTGGAACCGTTGCGGGAGACGACGCCGCGGCGGATCGGACCCTACGAGCTCCTCGCCCGGCTCGGCTCGGGCGGCATGGGCGACGTCCACCTCGCCCGCGGACCCGAGGGCACGGTCGCCCTCAAGACCGTCCGCGCCGACCTCGCCGGGGAGCCGGGCTTCCGCGCCCGGTTCCGGCGCGAGATCGCCGTCGCCCGGTCCGTCGACAGCCCCCACGTCGCCCGGCTGACCGGTGGCGACGCCGACGCCGACCCGCCCTGGCTGGCCACCGAGTACGTGCCCGGGCCCACGCTCGCCGAAGCCGTACGTCTCGCCGGGCCGCTCCCGGCCGCGACCGTCCAGGCTCTTGGCGCCCACCTCGTACGGGCTCTCCACGCCGTCCACGCCGCGCCCGCGCTCCACCGCGACCTCAAGCCCGGCAACGTGCTGCTGGCCGCCGACGGGCCCCGGCTCATCGACTTCGGCATCGCCCGCACCCCCGACGCCACCACCCTGACCGGCACCGGGCTCATGGTCGGCACGCCCGCCTTCATGTCCCCCGAGCACGTCAGGGGCGGCCGGCACGTCGTCGCCGCCTCCGACGTCTTCTGCCTCGCCTCCGTGCTCTGCTACGCCGCGACCGGCGAGGACCCCTTCGGCGACGGGCCGCTCGCCGCCGTCCTCCACCGCGTCCTCCAGGCGAAGGCCGACCTGTCGTCCGTCCCGGACCCCCTCCGGGGCATCCTCGCCGACTGCCTCCGCCCCGACCCCGCCGAGCGCCCCGGCACCCAAGCGCTGACGGCTCGCCTCGGCGCCCCGGCGCAGGGCGACTTCGCCTGGCCGGCGGCCGTACGGGAACGCATCGCCGACGACCGCGCGGAAGCGGCCGCGGCGGCGGCTCCGCCCGCGCACCCCCTGGCGGGGTATGCGATGGCGCCGGCCGTCTCTTCCCGCCGCGACGGCGATCAGCCCCCGGCGGGGCATCCGGCGGTGCCGGACGGGCCTGAGGCGGGTGCGGCACCGCCGGTCGCCGCCGCGGGGGTTGCCCGCCATGGCGGCGGGCTTGAGGTGGCGGACCTTGCGGGTTCGGTGCCGGGTACGTCCTCCCGCCGCGACGGCGATCATCCCCTGGAGGGGCATCCGGCGGTGCCGGGCCGACCTGATGTGCGCACGGCACCGCCGGCCCCCGCAGGGGGGTTGCACGGGCTGCCGACGATGGGCGTCGCCCCGCAGCCCGCAGCCCGCAAGCGGGGCCGCGCCGTGGTCACGTTCGGGATCGCCGGGATCGTTGCCGCCCTCGTCGGGGGCGCGGCCGTCTTCTGGGTTTCTCAGGGCCGGGGCGGCAGCCCGGGCGACGGCGAGGCTGCCGCGGCAGGCAACAAGACCCCTGCGGCGGCCGGGCAGGACGGTGTCGACGAAGCGGGCGGCCCCGACAGGGCGGGCACACTCCCGGCCCCGGACGCCGCCGCCCGCCCCGCGGGCTGGCACGCGTGGTCCGGCCGGCTCTCCAAGGGCCCCCTCGGCTGCGCCGCCGACGCCACTGCCCTCGTCTGCCGGCTCGTGGACGGCTCCTACGAGGCCGTCGGTGCCGGGGACGGCAAGCAGCTGTGGCGGTACGACCCGGTCAAGAGGCCGGAGGAGACCGGGAGCACGGCCATGATCAGCCCCACCGGCCTGATCATGATTCCCGGGGGCGGCCTGCCGCCCGCGGTCCGCGCCGGCACGGCCGTCGTCGCGGCCGGGGGCCGGATCCAGGCCCGGGACGTTGCGAGCGGAAAGGTCCGCTGGGAGAAGAGCCCCGAAGGCGCGGGGGCCTTCAAAGGCGAGCCCCTCGTCGTGGACGGCCGCGCCTTCGTCGGCGTCAACGTCTCCGGACAGGGCTATGACCTGTACGCCTACGACCTCTCCGACGGCCGCGAACTGTGGCGCAAGCGCCTCGCCAGCGTGCAGCTCGCCCGCGCCTTCCAGCAGGACTTCGCACCGGTCGCGGCCAAGGACGGCACCGTCTACGCGCGCTCCGAACGCGGCGTGAGCGCCTACGACGCGGCGACCGGCGCCGAACGCGGCGAGAGCGAGCCCGTGGCGGGCGGCTGCGGCGAAATCCTCGTCCAGGGCGGCTCCGTGCTGTGCGGCGAGCGCAGCGGCGACCGCGGCGGCACCCACCTGACCATGCACCGGTTCGACGCCCGCACGCTCGCCCCGGGCACGGACACGCCCCTGACGGGCGTGAACAGCGGAAACGCCCCGCACATCACGGCGGTGAACGACAAGGTGTTCGTCGGGACGGACGCCAAGGGCCCGGCAGTGGTCGTCATCGACCGCACGGGCACCGCCCCGACGGCGTTCCGCCCGGTCCCGATAGCGCCGGGGCTCAACCCCGAGCTGCTGGTGTCCACGCCGCTGATCGTGGGCGACCAGGTGCTGTACGCCTCCAACGACGCCCTCCACCGGATGCCCCTCGCCGGCGGGAAGGCGCTCAGGACACCGGTCGAGGGCGCCCCCGGCGACCGTTCCGAGCCCGCCTACGACAAGAAGAACGGCGTCGACATCGCCAAGTCCGTCCGGCCGCCCGTCGCCCTGCCCGTCGGCGGCGTCGTCCACATCGTCTACGACCAGGGCACCATCCGCTCGGTCGAGCTGCCGCACTAGGGGAACACGTGCCGGAACCACTCACCGGGCCGCCGCGCACGGCCGGCCCGTACCGCCTGCTGAGCGCGCTGGGCGCGGGCGGCATGGGCGAGGTGTACCTCGCGCGCCGCACGGACGGCGCCGCCGGCCCCGGGCTCGTCGCCGTCAAGACGGTCCGTCAGGACCTCGACCTGACACCGGAGTTCCGGACCCGCTTCCGCCGGGAGATCGATGCCGCGCGCGCCGTCCGCAGCCCGTACGCGGCCGCTCTCGTGGACGGCGACGCCGACGCCGCCCTGCCCTGGCTCGCGACCGAGTACATCGCGGGCCCCTCGCTGGCCGAGGCCGTCGCCCGGACGGGCCCGCTGCCCGCCGGCGCCGTGCGTGCCCTGGGCGCCGGCCTCGCGCGGGCGCTGGCCGACGTGCACGCCGCCCGTGTCCTGCACCGCGACCTCAAGCCGGGCAACGTCCTGCTCGCCGCGGACGGCCCCCGGCTCATCGACTTCGGCATCGCCCAGGCCTTCGACGCCACCGCCCTGACCACCGCCGGGCTCATCGTCGGCACGCCGGGCTTCATGGCGCCCGAACACCTCGAAGGCAGCCGCGCCGTGGTCGCGGCGACCGACGTCTTCTGCCTCGGCGCCGTGCTGTGCTTCGCCGCGACCGGCCGCGGCCCGTTCGAGGACCAGGAGCTCGCCGCCGTCGTCTACCGCATCTCGCGCGCCGAGGCCGACCCGGCCACCCTCGCGGCCCTCCCCGACGGCCTGCGCGAGACCGTCACCGCGTGCCTCGCCCTCGACCCTGCCGACCGCCCCACGCCGCGGGAACTGGCGGAGCAGCTGTCCGGCCCGCCCTGCGCCTGGCCGGATGCCGTACGGGCCCTGCTCGCCGAGCACGAGGAGGCGGCGGCAGCCGCCGTACGGGCCGAGGCGGGCCCGGGGTCCTCAAGCGCCGGAGCCCCGGCCGTACGCTCCGCACCGCAGCGGCCCGCGCATCCGCCGGGGGTCCCGCACTTTCCCACGCAGCTGGGGCACGCCCCCGGCATGCCCGTACCCCCTGCACCGAGGCGCTCGCGCCGCAAGGTCCTGCTCGCGGGTGCCGGCGCGTTCCTGGCCGCCGCCGCGGTCGGGGCGGCGGTTGCGCTCCCGCAGCTCACCGGCGGCGAGGACGCCTCCGGGGGCGCCGCTGCGGCAGCGGCAGGCCCGGTCTCTCCAGGGACCGGGACCGCGCGCGTCGTCCCGGCCTACGGCAATGCCGGGCACAGCCGGGAGTTCGGGGCCGCCGCCCGCGACCGGGCCGCCCGCCCGGCGGGCTGGTCGCCGTGGAACACCCGGCTGGACGAGGGGGCGACCGCCTGTGCCCTCAGCGGCCCCGCCCTGGTCTGCGGCACCGCCGCCGGCGGCGCCACGGGACTGGACGCGGCGACGGGCAAGCGGCTGTGGAGCATCACCGCCGAGGGCGGGGCTAAGGCCCAGATGCCCGCCCCCGCCGTAGCCGACGGCACCGCGTACGTTCCGCAGGGCCGCGGCATCACCGCCGTCGACTCCGCGGGCGGCCGGCAGCGCTGGTCGCTTGCGGCACCGGCCGGCACCTTCCTCAGCGCGATGGAGCTGTCCGACGGCGTCCTCTACGCCGTCTGGAGCGCCGACGGCGACGTGCCCGGCACCCGCATCACGGCCCACCGCGCCGATGCCGGTCACCAGCAGCTGTGGCAGACAGAGCAGGAGGGCGACCTCGGCGGCCTGCTCGTGCACGGCGACAGGGTCTACCTGTCGTCGAACACCACCACGTACGCCTTCGGCACCCGCGACGGCAAGGAGGCGGCCCGCCGCCCCGGCCTCATGTGCGCCATGCCCCTCGCGTACAAGGACGCCCTCCTGTGCGCCCTCAACGGCGACGTCGGGGTCAAGGTCCTCGACGCGCGCACCCTGGAGCCGCGTACGGTGCTGGCCCCCGGCACCCGCGTCACCGCGGCCCCTGCGGTCGGGGACCGCGGCGTGCTCGTCGTCCAGGGCGACCGGGAGCTCGCGGGCTACGACTTCGCCTCCGGAGACAAGCTGTGGGCCGAAGGCCTCAAGGACAGCCTGCCGGTGCTCGGCGGGGACCGCGCCCTGATCGCCACGGACGACGAGCTCTACGCCTACAGCCCCGACCGCGGAGCGCGGCTGGGCCAGGGCAAGAGGTACGACGGCCACAGCTGGTCCAAGTCCGGGCGGGCGCCTCAGGCCCTGGCCGTGGGGCAGGCGGTCTTCCTCGCCTACCCCGACGGCACCGTCCTCTCCGGCTACGCCCCCTAGCCCACGGCCGGGCCGGTCAGCCGCCGTTGACCTTGGTGGCGATGCGGTCGCCCAGTTCCTTGTCGATGTTGCGCCAGTACTGCAACGCCCGCTCCTGCACCGGCTTGCTCACGCCGTTGCTGACGTGGCCCGCCACGTTGGAGACGAGGCGGTCGCGCGCCGCGTCGTCGAGGACCTTGCGGACCATCGTGCCCGCCTGGCCCCAGTCGTCGTCCTCGCGGTGCAGCTTGTACGCCTCGCGGACCATCTCGCCCGCCGCGTACCAGCCCGCGATGTCGCCGAAGCGGCCGGTGTCGGCGGCGGGGCCGCCGTAGGAGTTGGGGGCGTACGGGCGGGCGACGTTCGCCGGTTCGTAGCGCATCGGGCCGTCCTTCGCGTACGAATTGACGGACGAGCGCGCGCGGTTCGGCGGGAGCTGGGTGTAGTTCGGGCCGATGCGGTAGCGGTGCGTGTCCGGGTAGGAGAAGAGCCGGCCCAGCAGCATCTTGTCGGGCGACGGGCCGATGCCCGGCACCAGGTTCGACGGCTCGAAGGCGGCCTGCTCGATGTGGACGAAGAAGTCGTCGGGGTTGCGGTCGAGCGTCATCCGGCCGACCTCGATCAGCGGATAGTCGCCGTGCGGCCACACCTTCGTGAGGTCGAAGGGGTTGAAGCGGTAGTCCGGGGCGTCGTCGAACGGCATCACCTGGACGTACATCGTCCAGGACGGGGCGTTGCCGCCCTTGATCGAGTCGAAGAGGTCGCGCCGGTGGAAGTCGGCGTCCTCGGCCGCCATCCGGTCGGCCTCGGACTGGGTGAAGAACTCGATGCCCTGGTCCGTCTTGATGTGGTATTTGACCCAGAACCGCTGGCCGCCGCCGTTGACCCACAGGTAGGTGTGCGAGCTGTAGCCGTTCATGTTCCGCCAGGTGCGCGGCACGCCGCGGTCGCCCATCAGCCACGTGACCATGTGGGCGGACTCGGGGGAGAGGGTCCAGAAGTCCCACTGCATGTCGTTGTCGCGCAGGCCGTTGTCGGGGCGGCGCTTCTGCGAGCGGATGAAGTCCTGGAACTTCTGCGGGTCGCGGACGAAGAAGACCGGGGTGTTGTTACCGACCAGGTCGTAGTTGCCGTGCTCGGTGTAGAACTTCAGGGCGAAGCCGCGCGGGTCGCGCCACGTGTCGGGGCTGCCCTGCTCGCCCGCGACCGTGGAGAAGCGGGCCAGCATCTCCGTGCTGCGGCCCGGCTGGAAGAGGTCCGCCTTGGTGTACTGGCTGACGTCGTTGGTCACGCGGAACGTGCCGTACGCGCCGCCGCCCTTGGCGTGGACCACCCGTTCGGGGACCCGCTCCCGGTTGAACTGGGCCATCTTCTCGATCAGGTAGTGATCCTGGAGCAGGATGGGGCCGGTGTCACCGATGGTGAGCGAGTGCTCGTCGCTCTCGACGGGGATGCCGACGTTGTTCGTGGTGTACGGGGTCTGCTGCGCCGAATCGGTCATGGGACGCCTCCCGGTACGGGGATGGTGAGGGCGCGCGGCAGTGCCGCCCTCCACCCCGCCAGTCAACTCCGCCGACGAGGTGTCGGCAACCGGAGTCTGGACACTGTCCAGAATTTCACCGCGTACGAGTGACCGCCGGGCGAACCGCCGGGCGAATCGCCCAGCGAACCGCCGGGCGAAGCTCCGAAGGCGGCGCCGGGCGCCTCACCGGGCGTGCGCCGGCAGCGCCAGCTCGAACCACACCACCTTGCCCGTGCTCAGCCGGGTCGCGCCCCACCGCCGGGCCAGCCGGTTCACCAGGTACAGCCCGCGGCCGCCCTCGTCCGAGGGCCGGGCCTGGCGCAGCCGCGGCAGCTGCGGCACGTCGTCGCCCACCTCGCAGCGCAGCACGTCCGTACGGAGCAGGCGCAGCGTGATCGGCCGCTCGGCGTACCGCACGGCGTTCGTGATCACCTCGCTGACCAGCAGCTCCACGGCGTCCGTGAGCTCCTCCAGGCCCCAGCGGGTGAGCGCGCGGCGGGCCAGCCGGCGCGCCTGGCGGGCCGTCTGCGGGCGCGGGTCCAGGAACCAGTACGCGACGTCGCTGGGCGCGATGCCCTCGAAGCGGGCCGCGAGCAGGGCGATGTCGTCGTCCCGGTCGCCCGGGCCGAGCATGCCCAGCACCTCGTCGCACAGGGGCTCCAGGGGCGGCGGGTTCGGGCCGGTCAGCCGGGCGGTCTCGATCAGCCGCTCCCGCAGCTGCTCTATGCCCGTCCACACGTCCCTGATCCGCGACTCCACCAGGCCGTCCGTGTAGAGCAGCAGCGTCGCCCCCGCGGGCGCGTCCAGCTCCACGGCCTCGAAGTCGACCCCGCCCACGCCGATCGGCGCGCCCGGCGGGACGCGCAGGACCTCCGCGCGGCCGCCGCGGTGCAGCAGTATCGGCGGCGGGTGCCCCGCGTTGGCGATCACGATGCGGTGCGCGACCGGGTCGTACACCGCGTACATGCAGGTGGCCATGCGGTCCGAGCCCAGGCGCTGGGCCTGCTCGTCCAGGTGGTGCAGCACCTCGGCCGGGGGCAGGTCGAGGCCCGCCAGGGTCTGCGCGGTCGTGCGCAGCTGGCCCATGATCGCGGCGGACGTCATGGAGTGGCCCATGACGTCGCCGACGACGAGGGCGACGCGGTTGCCCGGCAGGGGGATCGCGTCATACCAGTCGCCGCCGACGCGGGCCGTCTCGGCGGCCGGCAGGTAGCGGCTGGCGAGGCGGACGCCGGTCGGCTGGGGGAGCGAGTCGGGCAGCATCGTGCGCTGGAGCTCGTCCGCGATGTAGACCTCGCGGCCGTACAGCACGGCCTTGTCGACGCCCAGGGCGGTGTGCGTCGCCAGCTGCGCCGCCACCAGGAGGTCGTCGTTCTCGAACGCGGCCCGGTCCGGGCGGCGGACGAACACCGCGGCGCCGATCACCCGGCGCCGCCCCCGCAGCGGCGCCAGGATCGTGCGCTGCCGGTCCGGGACGGGCCGGTCGTCGCCGAGCAGCTCGGGAAGGGCCGCCCGCGCGGCGGAGGAGTCCCCGAAGACCGGTCTGACGCCCCGCAGCACCTCCGCGAGCGGCCCCCCTATGCGCACCTCGCAGCGCTCGGCGGCGCAGCCGGCCAGGTCCGGCACGGGCTCGGGGCGCTCCGCCTCGGGGTCCGCGGCGTCGCCCTCGCCCGTGCCGCGCACGTGCTCGGGCAGCTGGTCGGTGCGGCGCAGGCGCAGCACGACGGGGCCGACGGGCCGCTCGTCGCCGACCGGCAGCGGGTCGCGCAGGTAGACGAGGATGGCGTCGGCGAAGGTCGGCACGGTGGCCCGGCACAGGCCGAGCACGATCTCGTCCAGGTCGATGCCGCGGGCGATCCGCCGGGTGGCGGCCCCGACGAACCGCAGCCGCTCGCCTCCGGCGGCGTGGCCGGTGCCGTCCGGGCGGCCGGCGCCCTCGGGTCCTGCCGGGCCCGGGTGACCGGCGGCCCCGGCGGCCTCCGTGGCCGGGCGGTGGGCGGTGTCCGTGGCGGCGGTGGAAGCGCCCTTCGGCCGCGGCTCCGGGCCGCTTCCGCCGCCAGGGCCGCCGGCCGTGACGGCGGGGCGCTCGGCGGCCGCCGTCGGCGCGGTGCCCTCCGGCCCGGCCGGGTGGCCTGTGGGCGCGGTGGCCCGGGCACCGTCGCCGCCGTCGGCGGCCGCGGTGGCTCCTTCCGGCTGCGGGGCGCCTGCCGCGGGCTCGCGGGCATCGTTGTCAGCGGCCACGGCGGATGCCCGCTCAGCCGTGACGGCGGGCAGCGCGGCGGAGGCCGCCTCGGGCGTACGGGCACGGGATCCGCCGCCGCGGGGGCCTGCGGCCGGGACCCGGCCGGCCGGGGACCCGCTGTCCAAGGACTCCCGGTCCGGGGACCCGGCGGCCCGCGATCGGGTGCCCCTGCGGGACCGCGCGGGCTGAGGCCCTTCGGCCTTGGATCCGGCGGCCCGCGACCGGGTGGCCCGGGGCTCGCCGGCCGGGGAGCCGGTGGCCCGGGAGGCCGGGGCCGGGGACCGGGTGGCGCCGGGCTGCGCGGCGTCGGGCCCGGTGGCCCGGGATCCCGTGGGCGAGGGCGCCGGGCCCGGAGCCGCCGGGGCGCCCTGGTCCGGGAGACCCCCGGGCTCAGGGTGGGAGCCCGCCCGTGCGCGCGCACGGGCGGGTGCGCCCGCGGGGTCGTCCGCGGCCGGGCGCGTGCCCGCGTGGGCGTCCTCGCGCCGCTGGGGCGGCACGCCCTGCGGCCCCGGCTCGGGGGCCGGCCGCGGGCGGCCCGGTTCCGGGTCCGGGGCAGCGGCCTGCCGCACCGCGGCGATCCGCTGGTTTCCGTGGGAGTCGGTGTGCTCCGTCACGCTTGGGGTTCCATCCGTCGGGACCGTGCGCCCGCTCGCGCGGGTGCACCGTGGGTCAGGCGCGTCGCAGATTGAGGAAGAGCTGGATCTCGGGTGGCACGTCCGTACTCGCCGGGGCGTACGCCAGTGAGTGCTCCCCGGCGACTTCGAAACCCGCTTCGCCCACGACCTGGCGCAGTTCGTCCCGCAGGTATCCGGATACCCGGATCGTGTTGCCCAGGAACGGCATCGCGTAGTCGTCGACGTCCGCCTCGACCATCGACAGGGCGAGCAACCCGCCGGGTCTCAGGAGCCCGTGGAGCATCCGCAGCGCGTGCGGGATCTCCGGGCGGGGCAGCATCAGCAGCGAGAAGAACGCGGCCGCGCCGTCGAACGTGCCGAGGCGGCCGTCCCGCAGGTCCGCCAGGTCCGCCAGGTGGAACTCGGCCTTGGGGACGTTGCCCCGGGCCAGCTCCAGCATGCCGGGGGAGAGGTCGACGCCCACGACGCGGTGGCCCGCGTCGGTCAGTTGCCGCGCGGTCGGCAGGCCGGTGCCGCAGCCGGCGTCGAGGACGCGGGAGCCGGGCGGCAGCGCGGCCGCGAGCCAGGCGCCCGCGCCGAGCTGGCCCTCCTTGTGCGGGAAGGCCTCGTCGTAGCGGTGGCCGATCGCGTCGAAGGCCTCCGCCTGACCGCTGCGGTCCAGCCCCGCGCGGGCGTAGCCGTCGTAGTCCCGCCGGTTCCCGTCACCGCTCACGGCGCCCGCCCTCCCTGTGACCGTTGACCGTATTCCCTGAACAAGCGTCACATGCCGTGCTCTGTTCGTGCCGTGTTCGTGCCGTGCTGCCGTGCAGTACCGCGGAGGCCGATCCTACGGTTGCCCGGCGGGCCGGTGCCAAGCGGTTGGCCGCCTTCCTGCCGATTCCCCGCCCGTTCCCCGCCGATCATGCCCGGATCCGGGCCGGGGAACGGTCCCAGTCGGCCGGCAGGGCGGGTACGGGCCAGGCCGGGTCCGGCCGCCAGTCCTCCCAGCCCGCGGCGAACGGCGCGGCCCAGGCCTCGATCCGCTCGACCGCGGCCCGGCCGGCGGCGCGCACCCGCTCGGCCTGCCCGGGAGACATGAGGCCCGCCTGCTGCGCCTGCGCGAACTCGTCCTCGTCCTTCCACTGCCAGCTGCGGTCCGGGTAGACGGCGATGTCGAGGAAGTGGTCCTCGGAGTCCACGCCGCCCGCCCAGCGGGCCAGCGGCTCCTCGAGGTTCACGTACCAGTTCTTGAAGCGCCAGTCACGGTCCCAGAACAGCCAGACCGACCACGGCTCGCCGGGCCGGGCGAGCTTCAGCACGCCCGTGCCGGACCACGGGGCGACGCCCGTGGTGCGGGGCTTGGTGTAGCGCGTGGCGAGCGGCTCCTGGTGGACCGGGGTGCCGTCGGCCAGCAGCGGGCGCACGCACGCGGTGCCCGGCGCGACCCACACGGCGAGCAGGTCGTCGGTGTCCTGGACGACGGTGACGGGGCGGCAGATGTGGACGCGGTCGGTGGCATTGCCCCGGTAGCGCCAGAGGATCTGCTCCCCCGGCGCCCAGAGCGCGCTTGCGCTTGCACTTGCGCCTGCCGTGTTCACCGTCTCTGCGTCCGCGTCCGCTGTCATGCGGAGATCCTAGGCGCGGGGGCCGCGGGTGCGCCGTGACGTATGACGCACGGTCCCTCTCCCCGCTGACGCACGGCGCCGTCTCCCCGCTGACAGGCGGCGCCCTCTTCCCGCCGCCCGCCCGCCTACGGACGCGTCATGCGCAGGACGTCCAGCGCTTCGTCCAGCTGCTCCAGGGTCAGCAGGCCCCGCTCCACGTAACCCGATTCGAGGACGACCCGGCGGATCGTCTTGCGCTCCGCAAGGGACTTCTTCGCCACCTTCGCCGCCTCCTCGTAGCCGATGTAGCGGTTGAGGGGCGTGACGACGGACGGGGACGACTCCGCGTACTCGCGGGCGCGCTCCACGTCGGCCGTGATGCCGTCGACCGTGCGGTCGGCCAGCAGCCGGGAGACGTTGGCGAGCAGCCGCACCGACTCCAGGACGTTCTTCGCCATCACCGGGAGCATCACGTTGAGCTCGAAGTTGCCGGCGGCGCCCGCGGTAGCGACCGTCGCGTCGTTGCCGGTGACCTGGGCGGCCACCATCAGCACGGCCTCGCAGATGACCGGGTTGACCTTGCCCGGCATGATCGAGGAGCCGGGCTGGAGGTCGGGCAGGCTGATCTCGGCGAGGCCGGCCCGCGGGCCCGAGCCCATCCAGCGCAGATCGTTGGAGATCTTCGTGAGGCCGACGGCAACGGTGCGCAGCTGGCCGCTGGTCTCCACCAGGCCGTCGCGGGCGCCCTGCGCCTCGAAGTGGTTGCGGGCCTCGGTCAGCGGCAGCCCGGTGGTGCGGGCGACCTCGGCGATGACGGCGGCGGAGAAGCCGGGCGGCGTGTTGATGCCGGTGCCGACCGCCGTGCCGCCCAGGGGGAGTTCGGCCAGCCGCGGCAGGGAGGCGCGCAGCCGCTCGACGCCGTAGCGGACCTGCGCGGCGTAGCCGCCGAACTCCTGGCCCAGCGTCACCGGAGTGGCGTCCATCAGGTGCGTGCGGCCGGACTTGACGACCTCGGCGAACTCCTCCGCCTTGCGCTCCAGGGCCGCGGCGAGGTGCTCCAGCGCGGGGATCAGGTCGCCGGTGACGGCGGCCGTCGCCGCGATGTGGATGCTGGAGGGGAAGACGTCGTTGGAGCTCTGCGACGCGTTCACGTGGTCATTGGGGTGCACGGGGCGGCCCAGGCGCTCGCTCGCCAGGGTGGCGATGACCTCGTTGGCGTTCATGTTGGAGGACGTGCCGGAGCCGGTCTGGAAGACGTCCACGGGGAAGTGGTCGTCCCAGCGCCCCTGGGCGACCTCGCCCGCGGCGGCCTCGATCGAGGCGGCCACGTCCTTCTCCACCACGCCGAGGTCGGCGTTGACCCTGGCCGCGGCGGCCTTGATGCGGGCCAGCGCCTCGATGTGCGCCCGCTCCAGCCGCTGCCCGCTCACCGGGAAGTTCTCCACCGCGCGCTGGGTCTGCGCCCGCCACTTGGCGTCCGCCGGCACCCGCACCTCGCCCATCGAGTCGTGCTCGATCCGGTACTGCTCACCATCGGTCATCGTCACTTACCTCCTGACAGAGCAAGCGTTTGTCCGGTTCACCGTGTTCCCAAAAGGCACTACCGCCTAGTAAATACCGCGGGTAACAACTGAAATCGGGGAGGCCACTTTGACACGCGGACGCAGACCCACCCTGCGCTCTTCGCTCGCCGCCGTCGCCGCGCTCGCCGCGGCCTTCGGCGGCCTCGCGGTCACCGGACCCACCGCCCACGCAGCCCACGCACCTCACGCGCCCCACCCCGCGGCCCGCACCGCCGCCGCGGCGCCCCTCTCACCCGAGCTGGAGAAGATCCGCGCGGCCGAAGCCGTCAAGCTCTACGGGGACGCCGCCGTGCGCCCCCCGGCGGAACGCAAGACCTCACTGCTCTCCCTCGGCGACAGCGAGATCTCGGGCGAGGGCGTCGGCACCTACGAGCCGGGCACGAACGGCCCGGACAACTGGTGCCACCGCTCGCCCGAATCCGCCATCCACCGCACCGCGATCCCCGCCGACGTCACCTACAACGTCGCCTGCTCCGGGGCCTCCACCGCCAACATCCGCATCGGCGGCACCAAGCAGTACGCGGACGAGCTCGTCCAGAGCGACAGCCTCGCCGTCAAGGCCCGCAACACCCGCGTGAAGATGGTCCTGCTCGTCGCCGGCGCCAACGACGACCTCCAGTTCGGGCCCGTCATCACCGACTGCGTCGTGCGCTACCTGACCCTCCAGGGCTCGTGCGTGCCCAAGTATGCGCCCGGCTGGCAGGCCCGCGTCGACGGCCTCGTGCCCAAGGTCGAGCAGACCGTACGGGACCTGCGCACGGTCATGAAGGACGCCGGATACGCCGACGGCGACTACAAGCTCGTCGTCATGGGCTACCCGAGCCCCATCGGCCCCGACTTCGAGGACAACCCGTCCTTCCCGGGCAAGCTCCCCGGCGGCTGCGTCGGCTACACCGCCGACGCCGCCTGGGGCCGCGACGCCGCCGTGCCCGCCTTCGAGCGCGGCATGCGCAAGGCCGCCCGGGACACCGGGGCCGTCTACCTCGACAACTCCCGCCTCTTCCACGGCCACGAGGTGTGCACGGACAACACCTGGGCCCGCGGGCTGTACGTCGACGTGGCCAACCCCTTCCCGCCGAACGAGAACTCCGTCCGGCAGTCCTTCCACCCCAACCAGCGCGGCCACGGCGCGTTCGCGTCCTGCCTGACGCAGCTCTACGGATCCGGCTGGCAGGAGGCCGGCTGCGCCGACCCCGCGAGCACGGGCACGCCGGTCCTGACCAAGGGCGGCTGGGACGACGCCTTCCGGCCCCTGAAGAACGAGGCCACCGGCACCTGCGTCGACGCCTACGCGGCGAGCAGCCGCAACGGGACCACCGTCGGCGGCTGGGACTGCACGGGCAACCGCAACCAGGAGTGGGGCTACGACTCCGGCACGAAGGCGCTGCGGACGGCACTGTCGCACGACCGGTGCGTGGACGTGCCGGGCGGGAAGTACGCGGCGGGGACGGCTGTGGTGCTGTGGGACTGCCACGGCGGTGCGAACCAGCAGTTCGTACGGGACGGGTCCACCGTGCGGCCGGCTGCGGCCGGCGGGTTGTGCCTGACGCTGGGCGCGGCCAAGGATCCGGTGCGGCTGCAGGCTTGTGACGGGTCGAGGTCACAGCGGTTCGCGTAGCGGCCGACCCACCGTTGGCCGGGTTGTGCCCACCCGTTCCGCCCTGCGGAACGACTGCCCACAACCCGGCTCGCGGGACTACTTCGTGCGCACCGGAATGCTCGTGAAGGTCGGCGCCGGGGCCGGGTCGACGAAGAAGTCGTTGCCCTTGTCGTCCACGACGATGAACGCCGGGAAGTCCTCGACCTCGATCTTCCAGACCGCCTCCATGCCGAGCTCCTCGTACTCGACGACCTCGACCTTCTTGATGCAGTCCTGCGCCAGGCGGGCCGCCGGGCCGCCGATCGAGCCGAGGTAGAAGCCGCCGTGGCTGCCGCACGCGTCGGTGACCTGCTTGCTCCGGTTGCCCTTGGCGAGCATTACCTTGGAGCCGCCCGCGGCCTGGAACTGCTCGACGTAGGAGTCCATGCGGCCGGCCGTCGTCGGGCCGAAGGAACCGGACGCGTAGCCCTCGGGGGTCTTGGCCGGGCCGGCGTAGTAGACCGGGTGGTCCTTGAGGTACTGCGGCATCTCCTCGCCCGCGTCCAGCCGCTCCTTGATCTTCGCATGTGCGATGTCGCGGGCGACGACGAGCGGTCCGGAAAGCGAGAGACGGGTCTTCACGGGGTACTTCGTCAGCTCCGCGAGGATGTCGTCCATGGGGCGGTTGAGGTCGATGCGGACGACGTCGCCCTCCGACTCCAAGTGCTCGTCGGTGGTCTCCGGGAGGAAGCGCGCCGGGTCGGTCTCCAGCTGCTCCAGGAAGACGCCCTCGGGCGTGATCTTCGCGAGGGCCTGGCGGTCGGCGGAGCAGGAGACGGCGATGGCCACCGGGCAGGACGCACCGTGCCGCGGCAGGCGGACGACGCGCACGTCGTGGCAGAAGTACTTGCCGCCGAACTGGGCGCCGATGCCGATCTTCTGCGTCAGCTCGAAGACCTTGTCCTCCAGCTCCTTGTCGCGGAAGCCGTTGCCGAGCGCGGAGCCCTCCTCCGGCAGCTCGTCCAGGTAGTGCGCGGAGGCGTACTTGGCGGTCTTCAGCGCGTACTCGGCGGAGGTGCCGCCGACGACGATCGCCAGGTGGTACGGCGGGCAGGCGGCCGTGCCGAGCGAGCGGATCTTCTCCTCCAGGAACTTCATCATGCTCGCCTCGTTGAGCACGGCCTTCGTCTCCTGGAAGAGGAAGGACTTGTTGGCCGAGCCGCCGCCCTTGGCCATGAAGAGGAACTTGTAGGCGCCGCCGTCGGTCGCGTACAGCTCGATCTGCGCGGGCAGGTTGGAGCCGGTGTTCTTCTCGTCCCACATGGTCAGCGGGGCCATCTGCGAGTAGCGCAGGTTGAGCTTCGTGTAGGCGTCGAAGATGCCGTGCGAGAGGGCCTTCTCGTCCTCGCCCTCCGTCAGCACGTTCTGGCCGCGCTTGCCCATGACGATGGCCGTGCCGGTGTCCTGGCACATCGGCAGCACGCCGGCCGCGGCGATGTTGGCGTTCTTGAGCAGGTCGAGGGCGACGAAGCGGTCGTTGGCGGATGCCTCGGGGTCGTCGAGGATGCGGCGCAGCTGCGCGAGGTGGGCCGGGCGCAGGTAGTGGGAGATGTCGTGCATCGCCTCGGCGGCCAGCTTGCGCAGCGCCTCGGGCTCCACCTTGAGGAACGTGCGGCCGTCGGCCTCGAAGGTCGACACGCCCTCGGAGGTGACCAGGCGGTACGGAGTGTTGTCCTCGCCCAGGGGCAGGAGGTCCGTATAGGCGAACTCAGAGGCAGACATTGCGGCGGGTTCCTCACTCGGCAGGCGGCGGTGGCTGGCGTCCTCGACAGCGCCTACCAGCGTAGGCGGCGCGCGGGGGAGTGTTCTTGTGAGGTAAGGCTCACCCGCGCCCCGCCCGCCCCCTATCGCGATCTATCGCGATTGGCTACCCTTGCTTGCCGTGGAAGAGCCATCGTTCGAAAAGCACTCCCTTGAGAAGCGCCCTCAGGGCGCGCAGCCGAGCCCGCAGCCGAGTCCCCGGCAGGGGGCGCAGCAGGGCCCGCAGGAGGGGGCGCCCGCGCCCGCCCCGGCCCCCGCACCGCCCGCGCTGCGCGCCTCCGACGCCGACCGCGACCGGTTCGCGGACATCCTGCGCAACGCCCTGGCGGAGGGGCGGATCACCGCCGAGGAGCACTCCGAGCGGATCGGCGCGGTCTACGGCGCCAAGACGCTCGGCGAGCTGGAGCCGCTGGTGAGCGACCTGCCGGCGGCCGGCCGGGGCGAGCATCCGGCGCCCGCGCGCCCCCATGGCGCCTATGACGCCCCGGCGCATCCCGCGGGCGCGGGCATCGCCGAGAACCTCGTCGCGGTCTTCGGCGGCGCGGTGCGCAAGGGGCGCTGGCGGGTGAGCCGGCGCACGAACGCGTTCGCGCTCTTCGGCGGCATCGAGATCGATCTGACCGAGGCGGTCTTCGAGCAGCAGGAGATCGTCATCAACGCCACCGCGATCTTCGGGGGCATCGAGATCAGGGTCCCGGAGAACGTGACCCTGCGCTCCACGGGCACCGGGATCTTCGGTGGCTTCGACGTGAAGACGGTCGAGGCGCCGGACCCCGACGCTCCGGTCGTTTCCCTCACCGGATTCGCGGTCTTCGGCGGCGTCGACGCGAAGCCGAAGCGGGGCAAGCGGCTCAAGAACCTTCGCGCGGGCGGCTGATGGCGGTCCGCGCGGCGGTCCGCCGGCGGCTCGTGCGGCCTGTTGCCGCAAACTTACTGCGGGTTACGGCGTTCCGCTCATGGCAACGGTGTGAATAAGCACGCGCACAGCGGGTAAAGCTTGGTGCATCGTCTCTCGTACGGCTGCCGGTGCGAATGGCCGTGCGCAGTGGAGGCGGGCAAGGGTGACTCAACCGGCCAAGCAAAAGCCGTCGTCAGGAGTAGACCGTGCTGCTACCGCATCAGCCCCTGCAGGAAGCCGCCGTACCGTCCCCGCGGATTTCGTCCGCGCGGGATCAGGCCGGCCCCTGGCATTCGGAGGCGGTGTGCCGCCGGGATGAAGCCGGGCTCTTCTTCGCACCATCCAAGGAACCGACGGCCGCCCGCTTGTCGCGTGAAGAGGCCGCCAAGCGCGTGTGCGCCCGTTGCCCCGTGATGGTCGAGTGCCGCGAGCACGCTTTGCTCCAGCCGGAGCCTTACGGGGTGTGGGGCGGTCTCACCGCTGCCGAGCGCCGGGTGGTGCTGGCCCGCCGGCGCCGGCGCGAGGCGGAGCTGGCCCGCGCCACGCGGGTCGCCGCCGCGGGCTGATTCCGTGATCGGCGGGGGCTGACGTCCTCAATCGCCGGGCAGGCTCAAGAGTGAGCCTGCCCGGCGATTGAGGGCACGGGCGCGGAGCGAGCGGAGTGAGCCGCCCGCGGGGCGTCAGCTGGGGCGCTCGAAGTCCACCGTGCTGTACGCCCGCAGCTTCGACAGGCGATGCGTCGAGTCGATCTGCCGGATCGTGCCCGACTTCGACCGCATCACGAGCGACTGCGTGGTCGCCGTCTCCGCGCGGTACCGCACCCCGCGCAGCAGCTCGCCGTCGGTGATGCCGGTCGCCACGAAGAACACGTTCTCGCCGCTGACCAGGTCGTTCGTGTGCAGGACGCGGTCGAGGTCGTGGCCCGCGTCGATCGCGCGCTGCCGCTCCTCGTCGTCCTTCGGCCACAGCCGGGCCTGGATGGTGCCGCCCATGCACTTCATCGCGCAGGCCGCGATGATGCCCTCCGGCGTACCGCCGATGCCCAGCAGCAGGTCCACGCCGGTGCCCTCGCGGGCGGCCATGATCGCGCCGGCCACGTCGCCGTCGGCGATGAACTTGATCCGGGCGCCGGCCTCGCGGATCTCCTTGACGAGCCCGTCGTGGCGGGGGCGGTCCAGGACGACGACCGTGACGTCCTCGGGGGAGGAGTGCTTGGCCTTGGCGATCCGGCGGATGTTGACGGCGACGGGGGCGTTGATGTCGACGTAGTCCGCCGCCTCCGGGCCGGTGACCAGCTTGTCCATGTAGAACACCGCGGACGGGTCGAACATGGTGCCGCGGTCGGCGACGGCCATCACGGAGACGGCGTTGGCCATGCCCTTGGCGGTGAGGGTCGTGCCGTCCACCGGGTCGACGGCCACGTCGCACTCGGCACCGGTGCCGTCGCCCACGCGCTCGCCGTTGTACAGCATCGGGGCGTTGTCCTTCTCGCCCTCGCCGATGACGACGACGCCGTTCATCGAGACGGTGCCGATCAGTGCGCGCATGGCCTTGACCGCGGCGCCGTCCGCGCCGTTCTTGTCGCCCCGGCCGACCCAGCGGCCCGATGCCATGGCACCGGCCTCGGTGACCCGGACGAGCTCCAGGGCGAGGTTGCGGTCGGGAGCCTCGGGGCTGACCTCGAGCTGGGACGGCAGATGATGCTCGGTCATCGGAGCGCAACCTTTCTGTACGGCGACGGCCGCAGGAACCTCTCCCCCGAAAGGGGCAGAAGGTGAGGGTGCTGATGACTTTATCTGTTCACTGCGAGAGTGAGCAGAGGGCCCCACGCATGAGCGGTGTCAAGGGGCGGCGGGAGCCTCCCGGAGACGCCTTCCGGAGGGGGCGCGGGAAGATCGGCCGGGCCATGGGGGACGATGGGGGCGTGGCAGGTAGGAATCCCAAGGCGCAGACCGTACGGAACATGGTGCTCGCGTTGGCGGCGGTGATCCCCGTGGCCTTCGTCAGCTATGTCTTCATTCCGCACGACGAGAACAACGACCCGGTGCGCACCGTCGACTACCGCGTCGAGCTGGACACGGCACGGCGCGCGGCGCCGTACCCGGTCGCGGCCCCCGCCGGGCTCGGCGGCGACTGGCGCGCGACCTCCGTCTCGTACAAGGCGGGCGGCAAGGACGGCTCCGTCTGGCACCTGGGCTTCCTCGACCCGGACACCCAGTACGTGGCCGTCGAGCAGAGCGACGGGCCGGCCCGGGCCTTCATCGACGACGCGAGCCGGCGCGCGGAGAAGACGCCGAAGACGCAGCGGGTCGGCGACGTCACGTGGCGGCAGTACGAGGGCGAGAAGTACAACGCGCTCGTGCGGGAGGAGAAGGGCGTGACCACGGTCGTCACCGGCACCGCCTCCCACGAGCGGCTCATGCAGATGGCCGCCGCGCTCAAGGCCGAGAAGGGCACCGTGAAGGGCGCCGAAAAGGGCTAGAGCGCGACGGCCGGTGCCGCCGGACCGCCCGCGCGCGAAGGCGTGCGGGCGGCGTACGGGTCAGGCAGTGGTGGCTCGGACCGTGGTGGTCCGGACCGTGGCGCCTCAGACGGTGGTGACGACCTGCTCGTAGGACAGGCGCGGCGAGCGCGGGCGGTAGGCGCCCTCCTCGGCCGGCTTGCCGATGTTGACGATCATCAGCGGGGTGTGGTCGCCGTCCAGGAACTCCTTCTGGACGCCCGCGAAGTCGAAGCCGGTCATCGGGCCGGCGGCCAGGCCGGCGGCGCGGATGCCCAGGATGAAGTAGCCGGCCTGGAGGGAGCCGTTGGCCGCGGCGGACTGCTCGCGGACCGGGCGCTCCGCGAAGAAGACGTCCTTGGCCTGCGGGAAGTGCGGGAACAGCGTCGGCAGCTCCTCGTGGAACTCGTTGTCCGTGGCGAGTATCGCGACGAGCGGGGCGGCCATGGTCTTGTCGCGGTTGCCGTCGGCCATGAGGGGCGCGAGGCGCTCGCGGGCCTCCGCGGAGCGGATCAGCACGATGCGCAGCGGCGACTGGTTGAACGCGGTCGGGGCGTACTTCACCAGGTCGTAGATCGCCTGGATCTGCTCGTCGGTCACCGGCTCGTCGGCGAAGGCGCCGGCCGTGTGCGCGTCACGGAAGAGCAGGTCCTGAGCGGCGGAGTCGAGGGCGAGGGACATGGGGGGACACCTACTTGCGTGCGTAAAGGGAGGCTTGTGAGGTCTACTTTACGCCAAGTGGATGAAAATTCAACTGAAACTTCAACTAGATGCCTGTGAGGTCAGGCCGAAGTCAGGCCTGCACACCCGCCCCCGATGGCATACGCCCAGGTCAGCCCTGGTCTTCGGAGCCCTCCGGGCCGCCCTCGGCCGCCCCGCCCGCTTCCTCCGCGGCTGCCGTCTCCTCCTCCGAGGCCAGCGCCGCGTCCAGCCGGGCCCGCGCGCCTTCCAGCCAGCGCCGGCACACCTTCGACAGCTCCTCGCCGCGCTCCCACAGGGCCAGCGACTCCTCCAGCGTCGTGCCGCCCGCCTCCAGGCGGCGCACGACCTCGATCAGCTCGTCGCGAGCCTGCTCGTACCCCAGCGCGTTCGCCGCCGCATCCGTTGTCGTCGCCATGGCCACCAGCCTATGCGGGGGGTCCGACAGCGGGCCCCGCGACGGAGCCGGTGACGGGCCGCACCGTGAACTCGCCCTCCGCGACCCGCGCCCGCAGCTCCTCCTCCGCGCTCACCTCCGCCGCGTCCCGCACCACGGAGCCGTCCGCGTGCTGGAGCACGGCATAGCCCCGGCGCAGCGTCGCCGCCGGGGAGAGGGCCACCACGCGCGCGTGCGTGTGCGACAGCTCCGAGTCGGCGCGGTCCAGCAGGTGGCCGAGGGTGCGGCGGGCCCGGTCGGTGAGCGCCCCGACCTGGGCCTCGCGCTCCTCCACCATCCGCTGCGGGCGCTGCACGGACGGCCGGGCCCGCACCGACGCCAGGCCGCGCTCCTCGCGGTCCAGGTGCGCGGTGACGCAGCGCAGGGCCCGCTCGCGCAGCTGGCGGACGCGGGCCAGCTCCTCGCCGACGTCCGGCACGACGCGCTTCGCCGCGTCCGTCGGCGTCGACGCGCGCAGGTCGGCGACCAGGTCCAGCAGCGGCGAGTCCGGCTCGTGGCCGATCGCCGACACCACCGGCGTGCGGCACGCGGCCACGGACCGCACCAGGCGCTCGTCGGAGAACGGCAGCAGGTCCTCCACGCTGCCGCCGCCGCGCGCCACGATGATCACGTCCACGTCCGGTGCCTTGTCGAGCTCCTCGACGGCCTCGATGACGCGCGGCACCGCGTGCACGCCCTGCACGGGCACGTTGCGGACCTCGAAGCGGACCGCGGGCCAGCGGTGCCGGGCGTTCTCCAGGACGTCCCGCTCGGCGGCCGAGGCCCGGCCGCAGACCAGGCCGATCAGCTGCGGCAGGAACGGCAGCGGCCGCTTGCGGCTCGCCGCGAACAGGCCCTCCGCGGCGAGGGACTTCTTCAGCTGCTCCAGCCGCGCCAGCAGCTCCCCGACGCCCACCGGCCGGATCTCCGCCGCCCGCAGGGACAGCTGGCCGCGCGGCGCGTACCACTCCGGCTTGGCGTGCAGGACGACGCGCGCGCCCTCCGAGACGACGTCGGCCACCCGGTCGAAGACCGCGCGGTAGCAGGTGACGGACAGCGAGACGTCGTGCGCCGGGTCGCGCAGCGTCAGGAAGACGACGCCGGCGCCCGGGCGGCGGGAGATCTGTGTGATCTGCCCCTCGACCCACACCGCGCCGAGCCGGTCGATCCAGCCACCGATGAGCCGCGAGACCTGCCCCACGGGGACGGGGGCTTCGGGGGACGTGTTGAGGGCCATGGGGCGAGCGTAGTGCGGGGTGCTGACACGTACGGGGTTCGGTGGCCGGGTATTCGGCCGGACCCTGGCCGTGGGGGCGGAGCGCCGCGGCGGTGGGTGTTCCTTCGGGCGCGGTGCGCCGGCTCCACCGGTCGAGAGGCCTCGCCTCTCAAGACCGCCGCCGCGGCGCTCAACCACCGCGGCGCGGTCCGGCGGTGCCGGAATCCGCTCAGCCCAGCGCTAGCGATCCCCGCGGAGCGCCTCCGCCCCGAGTACCCCCAGCCCCGCCACCAGCCACACGCCGCCCACGATCTGGGCCGTGGGGGCCGCCTTGACGATCACCGCGATCACCACCGCCAGCCCCAGCAGCGGCACCACCACGTGCGGTACGGGCCGCAGCTCGCCGCCCCGCCGGCGGACCGCGAACCAGCCGATCACCGACAGGTGCAGCAGCGCGAAGGCCACCAGCGCCCCCACGTCCACGACCGACACCAGCCGGTCCAGCCCGTCGTCCCGCCGCGCCGCCCACACCGCCGCCACCAGGTTGACCACCGCCGCCCCCAGCACCGCCACGCGCGGGACGCCCGAGGCCCGGTCCACCTTCGACAGCACGCCCGGCAGCCTCCGGTCGCGCGCCATCGCGAACAGCAGCCGCCCCGCCGCGGCCTGCCCGGCCAGCGCCGCGAACGCCGCCCCGATCGCCTTGCTGACCGCTACCAGGTCGTGCAGCCAGCGGCCCGTCGCCGAGTCCACCGTGTCGTAGAACGCCGAGCCCTGCGCGGCCGGATTCGCCGCCAGCTCCGCCGCCGACACGGGCGCCAGCAGCGCCGCCAGGTACGTCTGGACGACGAACAGCACGCCCGCCACCGCCAGGCACGTCACCACGGCCCGCGCCACCCGCTCCGAACCCCCCGCCGCCTCCTCCGCGAACGCGGCGATCGCGTCGAAGCCCAGGTACGACAGCACCGCCACCGACACCGCCGCGATCACCGCCCCCGTGGTGAAGCCGGCCTCGCCGGTCAGCGGCGACAGCCAGCCCCGCTGCGCCCCGCGGTCAGAGAGCGCGAAGACCGCGCAGACCACGAAGACCAGCAGGACGGCGATCTCCATCGCCAGCACCAGGAAGCCGGCCAGGGCCGCCGTCCGCACGCCCGCGAGGTTCAGCGCGGTCGTCACCGCCACCGCGACGGCCGTCCACACCCACTGCGACACCGACGGCACCAGCGCGTGCAGGGCGATGCCCGAGAAGAGGTACGCGACCGCCGGGATCAGCAGGTAGTCGAGCAGGGCCATCCACCCCGCGACGAACCCCGGTCCCTCACCCAGCCCCACGCGCGCGTAGGTGTAGACCGAGCCGGCCTGCGGGGCGACCCGCACCATCTGCGCGTACGAGAAGGCCGTGAAGGCCATCGCGACGGTCGCGACGACGTAGACCAGGGCCACCGCCCCGTGCGACTTCGCGTCCAGCGTGCCGAAGATCCCCACCGGCGCCATGGGGGCGATGAAGAGCATCCCGTAGACGACCAGGTCCCGGAAGGTGAGGGTGCGGTGGAGCTTTCCGCCGGTGCCGCCGGCTGCTGCGGTCACGGGTGCGGTCATGGGCAGTCCCTGGAGCTGACGGAATCGCGGCTTCCGTCATCGTGCCCCACCCCGCCGCGCGCCGCCGGTCGGCACCGCGGGCCCTTACGATGGACGGCATGACTGCACCCACCGCCCGCAAGGTCCTCCTCGCCGCCCCCCGTGGCTACTGCGCGGGTGTGGACCGCGCCGTGATCGCCGTCGAGAAGGCCCTGGAGCAGTACGGCGCCCCCGTCTACGTGCGTCATGAGATCGTCCACAACAAATACGTGGTGAAGACCCTGGAGAAGAAGGGCGCGATCTTCGTCGACGAGACGGAGGAGGTGCCCGAGGGCAACATCGTCATCTTCTCCGCGCACGGCGTCGCCCCGGTCGTGCACGACGAGGCGGAGCGCGGCAAGCTCGCCACGATCGACGCCACGTGCCCGCTGGTCACCAAGGTCCACAAGGAAGCCGTCCGCTTCGCCAAGGAGGACTACGACATCCTCCTGATCGGCCACGAGGGCCACGAAGAGGTCATCGGCACCAGCGGCGAGGCGCCCGACCACATCACCCTGGTCGACGGCCCCGGCGACGTGGCGAACGTCGAGGTGCGCGACCCGGACCGGGTCGTCTGGCTCTCCCAGACCACCCTCTCGGTCGACGAGACCATGGAGACCGTCGGCGCGCTCCAGCAGAAGTTCCCCAACCTGCTCTCCCCGCCGTCGGACGACATCTGCTACGCCACACAGAACCGGCAGACCGCGGTCAAGCAGATGGGCGCCGACGCCGACCTGGTGATCGTCGTCGGCTCGAAGAACTCCTCGAACTCCGTCCGCCTGGTCGAGGTCGCCCTGGGCGCCGGCGCCAAGGACGCCCACCTCGTGGACTACGCCGACGAGATCGACGAGGCGTGGCTGGACGGCGTCTCCACCGTCGGCGTGACCTCCGGCGCCTCCGTCCCGGAGATCCTCGTCGAGGGCGTCCTGGACTGGCTGGCCGAGCGCGGCTACGGCGACGTCGAGACGATCACCTCCGCCAAGGAGAGCATCACCTTCTCCCTGCCGAAGGAGCTGCGCCGCGACCTGCGCGCGGAGGCGGCCTCGAAGCTCACCGGCGGCGAGTCCGCGTAAGGACGGGGCGGGGCCGCTCCAGGACCCCGCCGCACACCCGCGCAGGACCCCTGCGCACATGGCCACCACGCCGTAGCGTGGTGGCCATGAACGTATTCGGCGTGGACATCGGCGGATCGGGCATCAAGGGCGCGCCGGTCGACGTGACACGGGGCGAGCTCACCGAGGAGCGCTTCAAAGTCCTCACTCCCCACCCGGCGACCCCCGACGCGGTCGCGGACTGCGTCCGGCAGGTCGTGGAGCACTTCGGGCCGCCCGCCGGGCCAGTGGGGGCGACGTTCCCCGGCGTGGTCGTCGGCGGCACGACCCGTACGGCCGCCAATGTCGACAAGGGCTGGATCGGCTGGGACGCCGCCTGGTTCCTCGGCGAGCGGATCGGCGCCCCCGTCACCGTGATCAACGACGCCGACGCGGCCGGGCTGGCGGAGATGACCCACGGCGCCGGCCGGGGCCGCAACGGCACCGTGATCATGCTGACCTTCGGCACCGGGATCGGCAGCGCCGTCTTCAGCGACGGCAAGCTCGTGCCCAACACGGAGCTGGGCCACCTGGAGCTCCAGGGCCACGACGCGGAGACCCGCGCCTCGACCCGCGCCAAGGAGGAGGAGGGCCTGAAGTGGCACCACTGGGCCCGGCGCGTGGAGCGCTACCTCGCCCACGTGGAGATGCTGTTCTCGCCCGACCTGTTCATCATCGGGGGCGGCGTGAGCCGCAAGGCCGACAAGTTCCTGCCGCTGATCGAGGGCGTCAGCGCCGAGATCGTGCCCGCTGTGCTGGAGAACAACGCGGGGATCGTGGGGGCCGCGATGGCCGCTGCCGCTGCGTCCGGCGCAGCCGTGCCCGCCTCCGCCGCCTGACGACCGCGACCCGGCGGGAGAGCGCCACGAGCGCGGTCAGCAGCGTGCCCGCGTAGAGCCAGCCCGCATTCAGCGACAGCAGGGTGACCAGGCCCATGACCCTGCTGCCCACGCCGCCCTCGGCGTCCACCAGCGGCACCGCCCCCACCGCGAAGGCGATGGGGGCGGCGACCGGCGCGGTGGCCAGGTCGGCCGGGCGCACCCACAGGGCGCACACGGCGCCCGCCAGCAGGAAGACGACGCCGTAGAAGCCGGGGGAGCGGCTCGTCACGGAGTCCAGCCAGCCGGTTCCGAGCATCCACAGGGTGGTCAGCAGGCCGCTGCCGAGCCCGGTCAGCCGGGGCGCCGGCAGCCGCCCCGGGCCCCGCAGCCGCGGGGCGGAGGTCCCGCCGCGGGGCCGCCGGAGGCCGGCGGCCCCGCGCTGTCCCACGGGCGCCGCCGGCCGCGGCACGGGAGGGACACGGCGGGCCTTGCCCCGGGGCGTGCGCGTGCTGGGTTGCTCCACCCGACCAAACTAGGTCGGCGGGCGGGAGGAATCCGGCACGGGACACGCGGTTTGAGCCAGCTTGGCCGTGCGTTCGACTGATAGTCCGCACGGGGCCGCCCGGCGGGTGGACCCGTAGACTGGATGACCGGCCCGGCAGTGGGCCATGACCGGCCCGCCAGCGGGCCGCGGACCCTTTGGAACCTACGGGAAGTCGCCACGTGTCGCTCACGATCGGAATCGTCGGTCTGCCGAATGTCGGCAAGTCGACCCTGTTCAACGCCCTGACCAAGAACGACGTGCTGGCGGCCAACTACCCGTTCGCCACCATCGAGCCGAACGTGGGCGTCGTCGGCGTTCCCGACGCCCGTCTCCAGAAGCTCGCGGAGATCTTCGGCTCGCAGAAGATCCTCCCCGCCACGGTCGACTTCGTCGACATCGCGGGCATCGTCCGCGGCGCCTCCGAGGGCGAGGGCCTGGGTAACAAGTTCCTGGCGAACATCCGTGAGTCCGACGCGATCTGCCAGGTCATCCGCGCCTTCAAGGACGAGAACGTCGTCCACGTCGACGGCAAGGTCTCGCCCAAGGACGACATCGAGACGATCAACACCGAGCTGATCCTCGCCGACCTCCAGACCATCGAGAAGGTCCTGCCGCGCCTGGTCAAGGAGTCGCGGATCAAGAAGGACGTCGCCCCGAAGGTCGCGGCGGTCGAGGCGGCCAAGGAGATCCTGGAGAAGGGCGAGACGCTCTTCTCGGCGGGCATCGTCCAGGGCTCGGGCAAGGAGGAGCTCCTCCACGACCTCCACCTCCTCACCACCAAGCCCTTCCTCTACGTCTTCAACGTCGACGAGGACGAGCTGACGGACGAGGGCTTCAAGGACGAGCAGCGCGCGCTGGTCGCCCCGGCCGAGGCCATCTTCCTCAACGCCAAGCTGGAGGCCGACCTGGCCGAGCTGGACGAGGAGGACGCCATGGAGCTCCTGGCGTCCGTCGGCGCCGAGGAGCCGGGCCTGGCCACCCTCGCCCGCGTCGGCTTCGACACCCTGGGCCTCCAGACCTACCTGACGGCCGGTCCCAAGGAGACCCGCGCCTGGACGATCAAGAAGGGCGCCACGGCCCCCGAGGCGGCCGGCGTCATCCACACGGACTTCCAGAAGGGCTTCATCAAGGCCGAGGTCATCTCCTTCGAGGACCTCGTCGCCACGGGCTCCGTGGCCGAGGCCCGCTCGGCGGGCAAGGCCCGCATGGAGGGCAAGGAGTACGTGATGGCGGACGGCGACGTCGTCGAGTTCAGGTTCAACGTCTGACCTGTCCTCATTTGATCTCTTTTGAAGAAGGGCTGACCCCTCGGGGTCGGCCCTTTTTCGTTCCCATCTTTCGTCACGGAGCGTGTTTGCCGCGCGGGGCCTGGGTATGCATCGCCCGGTGCATATTTGCGGATGTGCCGGGGGGTAGTGCTCGCTGCATGTGTGGGTGCTGCCGCCAACTAAGCGTCCCTGAGCTGCAATTCACTACATCTAGTGAATCTATGGCCTTGAGTTGCGGATCGCAACCATGGGTTGCCAAGCTGTTGCGGACTGTCAACCTGTTGGGAGTGGCCGTGGCCTTCGGTGACCAGCCCGCGTACCTTCGAGTGGCCGGCGATCTGCGTCAGAAGATCGTCGCCGGCGAGTTGCCGCCGCATACCCGGCTGCCCTCCCAGGCGCGCATCCGGGAGCAGTACGGCGTCTCGGACACCGTGGCCCTGGAGGCCCGCAAGGTCCTGATGGCGGAGGGCCTGGTGGAGGGCCGGTCCGGGTCCGGCACGTATGTGCGCGAGCAGCCCGTGCCGCGCACCCTGGTCCGGACGGGATACAGACCCGCGGGCGAGTCGACGCCCTTCCGTCAGGAGCAGGCGGACAGCCGCGTCAAGGGCGCCTGGGAGTCGCGCAGCGAGCAGGTCGCGGCGGACGCCGTCGTCGCCCGCCGCCTGCGCATCGCCACCGGCGACCGCACGATGCGCACCGACTACGTCTTCCGGGCCCAGGGGGAGCCCGTCATGCTCTCCACGTCCTGGGAGCCCCTGTCCGTCACGGGGCGCACGCCGGTGATGCTCCCTGAGGAGGGGCCGCTGGCCGGCCGCGGCGTCGTCGAGCGCATGGCCGCCATCGACCTCATCGTGGACAACGTCGCGGAGGAGGTCAGCGCCCGGCCCGGGCTCGCGGAGGAGGTCCTGGCGCTGGGCGGGGTGCCCGGCCACTGCGTCGTCGTCGTCACGCGCACGTTCTTCGCGGGCGGCTGCCCGGTGGAGACGGCCGAAATCGTCGTCCTGGCCGATCGCTACCGCGTCGCGTACCACCTGCCGGTGAAGTAGCCGTGACGGGACTGTGAAGCCGCCATGACGCGGCTGTGACGCATGGGCGGTGCCGCACCCGCGGCACCGCCCGTCATTCTTTACTCACTGGTAAGTAGTGCATGGTATGTCCAGCTTTGACCCGGTTACCCCGGGTCAATTTTTCTGTTGCAAAACTCACATACACCCAGGTCAGCGGCTTTTCGCGGAATCCAGCCGTCCAAATCGCTCGTACGATGGCGCGGTTTGTGTCCTGCCGTGGGGAGTACAGAGAAAAGGAGATCCGGGGCTTGAGTACCGAACAGGGTTCCCACTCGAACTCGAATTACCGCCGGACCTTGGGCACGACGGCCCTGACGGCCGTCGGACTCGGGTCGATCATCGGCTCCGGCTGGCTTTTCGGTGCCGAGCGCGCCGCTGTGCTGGCCGGCCCGGCCGCCATCTTCGCCTGGGTCATCGGCGCCATCGTGGCGCTGACCATCGCCCTCACCTACACCGAGCTCGGCTCGATGTTCCCGAAGGCCGGCGGCATGGTGCGCTACGGCCAGTACTCGCACGGCTCGCTGGCCGGCTACATGGCCGCCTGGGCCAACTGGATCGCCATCGTCTCCGTCATCCCGGGTGAGGCGACCGCCTCGATCCAGTACATGAGCTCGTGGAAGTTCGACTGGGCGGGCAAGCTCTTCGACGGCAAGGAGCTCACCGGCACCGGCCTCGCCGCCGCCAGCGTCCTGGTCGTCTTCTACTTCTTCCTGAACTGGTTCGCGATCACCCTGTTCGCCAAGACGAACAACGCGATCACCGTGTTCAAGGTCGTGGTGCCGGCGCTGACCGCGGGCGCGCTGATCTTCGCGCACTTCGACACCAGCAACGTCGGCTCCCAGCACGGCGGCTTCGCCCCCAACGGCTGGAGCGCCGTCTTCAGCGCCGTCGCCGTCGCGGGCATCGTCTGGGCCTTCAACGGCTTCCAGTCGCCGCTCAACATGGCCGGCGAGGCCCGTAACCCGGGCAAGTCGCTGCCGAAGGCCGTCGTCGGCTCCATCCTGATCGCCCTGGTCATCTACATCGCGCTCCAGGTCGCCTTCCTGATGGCCGTCCCGGCCGCGGACCTCTCCGGCGGCTGGAACACCCTGGCCTACAAGTCCCCGCTCGCGGACCTGTCCATCACCTGGGGCTTGAACTGGCTCGCGCTGCTGCTGTACGCGGACGCCTTCATCTCCCCGTCCGGCACCGGCATGATCTACGCGGCCACCACGTCCCGCATGATCAACGGTGTCCAGGAGAACGGCCACCTGCCGAAGGTCTTCGGCAAGGTCGACCCCAAGACCGGCGTCCCGAAGCCGGCCCTGCTGCTCAACCTGGTGATCTCCTTCATCTTCCTGGCCGTCTTCCGCGGCTGGGGCTCGATCGCCGAGATCGTCGGTGTCGCCACCGTCATCTCGTACATCACCGGCCCCGTCGCCGTGATGTCGCTGCGCCGCCTCTCGCCGGACATGAAGCGCCCGGTCAAGCTGAAGGCCATGCCGGTCATCGCCCCCATCGCGATGATCTTCGGCTCCCTGGTCATGTACTGGGCCCGCTGGCCGCTGACGGGCAAGGTCATCTTCATCATGGCGATCGGCCTGCCGATCTGGGCCTGGTACGAGCTGCGCAAGCCGTGGGCCGAGCTCAAGCCGCACCTGATGGCCGGCGCCTGGATGGTCACGTACCTGCTGGTCATGGCCTTCGTCTCGTGGGCCGGCGGCACCGAGTTCGGCGGCAAGGGCTACCTCGCCCAGGGCTGGGACATCGTGGTCGTCGTCATGATCGCGCTCGTGTTCTACGCCTGGGGCGTGCGCAGCGCCTGGCGCAACCCGACCCTCGTCGCGACCGAGAAGGAGCTGGCCGCCGCCGAGGCCGCCGAGGCCGCAGCCGGCTCCGCGGACCCGGAGGCCTCCTCCGAGCCCTCCCTGTCGAAGTCGTAGCCGGTACGACCTCCCGTGCCGCGCAGGGGCGGCCGAGGGCCCGCAAGGGTCCCCGGCCGCCCCTTCTCGCATCCGTGCCCCCGGGGCCCGGTGGCCGAATGCGTGCCTCTTCGTAAAAAACCGTATCCGCTGCGTAAAGGTCGGGCGTACGCTCGGGCATATGCGTACTGCGGTTTCTCCGGGAAAAGCCAAGGGGTGTGCGCCGGCGCTCGTGGCGGCGGAAAGGCAGGGGCGATGACAGACAGCGGACCGGTTCTGCCGTGGCTGGTGATCCGCCAGGACGAGAACGGCAACCGCTACCGCGTGGGGCGCTACGCGACCAGGACCGAGGCGGAAAAGGTCGTCGGCCGCCTCGACGCCGCCGGCGACCGCCGCCGCCTCTACATAGTCGAGCGCATGGGCGGCCGCGCGGCGTCGTGACCTGCGGCCGGCCGGGGCGCCCGTGACGGCCCCGGTACGCGGGAAGTCCGCCGTCGGGCCCTTCTGGCGTCGCGGCAGGTGATGCTCTTTCGCCGCAACGGCGAGGCGCCACGACGCCGCGGACCGGCGGTGCCGTGCCGCGTGAGGTCGGCCGTGTCGTACGCGCGCCGGCCCGGCGCCACACCGCTGCACACCGCCGTCGCCGTGCCGGCAGCCCCCGTCAAGCGCCGCCCGCACGGGCCCTACGCTGCTGGGTATGACGAACGTACGCGTGGTCGTAGGAGCCGCCCTGCTCCACGAGGGCAGGCTGCTCGCCGCACGGCGCACCGCCCCGCCGGAGCTCGCCGGCCGCTGGGAGCTGCCCGGCGGCAAGCTGGAGCCCGGCGAGAGCGCCGAGCAGGCGCTCGTGCGCGAGCTGCGCGAGGAGCTCGGCGTGGAGGCCGAGCCGCTGGAGCGCGTCGCGGGCGAGTGGCCCCTGCGCCCCCCGTACGTGCTGCACGTGTGGACGGCCCGGCTCCGGGCCGGCGAGGCGCGCCCGCTCCAGGACCACGACGAGCTGCGCTGGCTCGCCCCCGACGAGGTCGGCGACGTGGACTGGCTCGATCAGGACCGCCCCGCCGTGGCGCTCGCGGCGGACCTGCTCCGGCGCGCGGAGGCGTGACCGGGCGCACTCCGCTACGCCATCTGCCGCACTGGTGACCAGCTCGGACCGCCGGAGAAGATAGGCGGCACCGCATACCGGGTATGTGCTGATTATTCACCCTGAACCGGGTAAACCCGGCGGGTCCGCAGCGGTCTGGGAAGTGGTCGGCGTGAACGACAGCGCGGGGACCTTGGCGTCGACGCCCGGCTTCGCCGAGTGGAGCTTCCCTGCCGAGCCCGGGGCCGTCCGCACCGCCCGCACCCTCGTCCGCGACACCCTGCACGACTGGGGCATGGACGGCGTCACGGACGTGACGGTGCTGCTGGTCAGCGAGCTCGTCACCAACTCCCTGCGGTACGCGAGCGGACCGATCGGGGTAAGGATGTACTCCCACGCGGGACCCACCCTTCTGGTGGAGGTCTCCGACCCGCTCCCCGACCCGCCCCGCGAGCGCGCGGCCGACCCCGACGACGAGGGCGGACGCGGTCTCCAGCTCGTCGCATGCGCCTCCCGCCGCTGGGGAACGCGACGGGGCAACACCGGGAAGACCGTGTGGTTCGAACTGGGCTTGCCGGGCCGCCGGCCCGGGGATGACCCATAACGGGTTGAGACCGTGCTGTGATCGTGAAGTCCGTGTTCCGAAGGGCCCCTGTGCTGGATACTCGGCCTTCTGATGCCGGTGCGAGCACAAGAGCCGGAGGGGACGGGCACGTGAGCGAAAAGGCAGCGGGTGCGGCGGGCGGTTCGGCGCAGGGATCGCGCGCCGCCGAGATGTGGCAGAACAACCCGCCCGGATCCCTCTACGACTACATCCGCGTCGCCTCCTTCTCCCTCGGGCCCGACGGGCGGATCGAGCAGTGGAGCGAGCGCGCGGCCGAGCTCTTCGGGATAACGGCCCGGCACGCCGTCGGCAAGGACCCGCTGGAGGTGCTGGCCCCGGCCGGAGCGCCCGGCCGCCCGCAGCCCGCCGCGCCCTTCCTCGGCGAAGGCGGCCTCGACGGCCGCGAGTGGACGGGCCTGATCCCGTATCAGCGCAGCGGCGACGGCCGCCCCTACGACGGCGGGCAGGCTCCGGGCGAGCTGCCTGACGGGCAGTCCGGCCTCGCCGAGATCTACGTGATGCCGACGCAGAACGAGCGCGGGGAGCGCGCCGCGCTCTGCGTCGCCGTCGACGTCCGGGCGCTGCGCGGAATAGAGACCGACATCGCGGCCTCCGAAGCCGTTTTCGGCCAATCTCCGCTGGGATTCTTCTTCTTCGGCACCGACCTCACGCTGCTGCGCGTCAACGAGAGCTTCGCCCAGGCCTTCGGCCGCCCCGCCGACTGGCACCGCGGCCGAACCCCGCACGACTTCCTGCCCCGCGGCGAGGCCGAGCGGCTCACCGCCGCCCTGCGCCAAGTCCTCGACTCCGGCAAGCCTGTGTCGGACATTCAGCTGGTCGGCCCCGTGCCCGGGCACAGCGAGCGCCGCCGCTGGTCGGTCTCGCTCTACCGGCTGCACAGCGGCAGCGGGCGCCCCATCGGCGTCGCCGCCCTCGCCACCGACGTCACCGGCCGCCGCCGCGCCGAGCGCGAGGCCGCCGGCGTCCGCCGCAACCTCGCCCTGCTCAACGAGGCCGGCGCACGCATCGGCAACTCCCTGGACCTGGAGACCACCGCCCGCGAGCTGCTGGACGTCGCCGTCCCCCAGTTCTGCGACCTCGCCTCCGTCGACCTCTACCAGGGCCTCCTCGCCGGCGACGAAGCCCCGCCCGGCCTCGCCGACGGCAGCGCCGAGCTGCGCCGCGTCGCGTACGCCAGCGCGGTCTCCGGCGCGCCCGTGGCCGGCGGCGAGAAGCCCGTCCAGGTCGGCGAGGTGCACCGCTACGCCTTCCACTCGCCGTGCGCCGCCGCGCTGCGCACCGCGCAGGTGCAGGTCATTCCGCGGCGGGACGGTGAGGACGGGCCGGAGCTCGGCGCCGTCGTGCAGTCCACCCTCGCCGTGCCGATGGTCGCCCGCGACACGGTGGTCGGCCTCGCACAGTTCTCCCGTACGAAGGGCAGCGAGCCGTTCGGCGAACGGGACACGGCGCTCGCCGTCGAGCTGGCCGCCCGCGCCGCCGTCTGCATCGACAACGCCCGCCTCTACCGGCGCGAGCACGAACGCGCCGTCATCCTCCAGCGCAGCCTGCTGCCCCCCGGCGACCCCGAGGCCGCCGGCCTGGAGATCGCCTGCCGCTATCTGCCCGCCAACGCCGCCACCGAGGTCGGCGGCGATTGGTTCGACGTCATCGAGCTGCCCGGGCACCGCACGGCCCTGGTCGTCGGCGACGTCATGGGCCGCGGCCTGCGCGCGGCCGTCGCCATGGGCGAGCTGCGCACCGCCGTCCGCACCCTGGCCATGCTCGACCTGGAGCCGGCGGAGGTCCTCTCCGCCCTTGACGAGATCGCCCACGGCCTCGGCCGCCCCGGCGGCGGCCAGTCCTCCACGCGCGGCGTACGGGGCGGGGTGCGGGCCGCCGACCTCTCCGAGGTCTACCTGGCCACCTGCGTCTACGCCGTCTACGACCCCGTCACCCGGCGCTGCACCATCGCCAACGCCGGCCACCTGCCGCCCGTCCTCGTCGAGGCCGGCCGCCCCGCCGAACTGCTCGACGTCCAGCCCGGCATGCCGCTCGGCGTCGGCGGGGAGCTCTTCGAGGAGACCGTCGTCGAGCTGCCGGACGGCGCCCTCCTGGCGCTCTACACGGACGGCCTCGTCGAATCCCGCGACCACGCCCTGGACGAGGGCCTGGAGGCCTTCCGCGAGGCCCTCACGGGCCCCTCCCGCCCCCTGGAGGAGGTCTGCGAGCACGTCCTCGGCGCGCTCGACACCCACCACGGCGAGGACGACATCGCCCTCCTCATGGCCCGGCTGCGCGGCCTGCCCGACGACCACGTGGGCGACTGGACGCTCCCCGCCGAACCCCGCTCCGTCGCCCGCGCCCGCGAGCTGGCCCGCGAGCAGCTCCCGCAGTGGGGTCTGGACAACCTCGTCGACACGACCGAACTCCTCGTGAGCGAGCTCGTCACCAACGCCCTCCGCTACGGCGAGGGCGAGATCCGCCTGCGGCTGCTGCTGGACCGCACCCTGGTCTGCGAGGTCTGGGACGGCGGCCTCGTCCAGCCCCGGCGGCGGCGCGCCCGCGACACCGACGAGGGCGGGCGCGGCCTGCAACTCGTCGGCATGCTCAGCGCGGCGTGGGGCAGCCGCCGGACCCCCCACGGCAAGACCGTCTGGTTCGAGCTGGCCCTGCCGGACGGGGAGTTCCCGGCACCGGACGCGGTGGAGGCCCTGCTGAGCCTGTACTGATGCCGTTACGCGCGGGGCAGCGCCAGGAGCAGTACGTCGTGCGGGTCGGCGCCCGGCCACGGCCGAGTCTCGCCGGTCTTCTCGTAGCCCCACGAGCGGTAGGCGGCCTGCGCGGCGGTGTTGTCCCGGTGGACGTCGAGGGTGACGAGGGCCATGCGGCCGGCCGCATGGCCGCCGACGACGGTGTCGTGCAGTGCACGTCCGACGCCGCGCCGGCGCCACGGGGCGCGTACGGCGAGTTCCATCAGCTTGAAGACCCCGGGATCCGTACGGAGCGGGTAGCCGTACGCGATGCCGACCGGCTCGCCCTCACCTGTACGGGCGAGGGCACCGCGGAACCCCGGCTCGCGGGTCCGGACGGGAAACCGCCGGAACATGGCCGCGACGCCGTCCTCGGTCTCGAAGTACGGCGGCCCGGCGAACACCTCCGCGTAGACCAGCCGGAACGCCTCCGCCGCTTCCGCGGCGGCGGGTCCGTCCAGCCGCTGGACGCTGACGGGTCCGTACGGGGTCACCCTACGAGCGTCGCACGCGGCTCAGCCCAACGGCAGCCGGGCCCAGACCAGGGTCCCTTCGGTGGTGGGGCCGCTCTTGCTGATGCCCCAGTCGCCGCCGCATTCGTGGATGACGGCGGCGAGGAGTAGCAGCGCGCGCTTGCGGTAGGTGGTGCAGCGGGCGGCGTCGCGGGGGTCGGAGTGTGCGTGGTGGGCGTCCCAGTTGACGATCCGGACCGCGCCGTCGCACCAGCGGATCGAGTGGTAGAGATCCTGTCCGGGTGCGAACTGCGTCGCGCAGGCGACGAGTTCTCCGGCTGCGGAGAGGGCGGTTTCTTCGATCGCGGTGAGTCCGTGGGCGCGCAGGACGCTGCGGGTGGTGGTCCGTACGACGGTGGCGGAGAGGGGGTCGCCGGGGACGGTGAAGCTGTAGGAGAGCGCGGAGGGGTCGGAGGAGCGGGGCTTGTAGGCGGGGCGCTGGGTGGTGGCGAGGGTGGAGGGGTTGACGGGGAGTGGGGTGATGAGGGGGCAGAGGGTGTCGGTGTCGGTGGAGGGCATGCGGCGGCTCCGGGTGGTGGGTGGTGAGTTCCGCGGTACGGCGCCCAGCCGGTGGCCTGTCTCAGGGCAGGGGTCAGAGCCGCCCGTACGATGCGCTTCCGGCTGCGCCGTGCTGTCCGGTGTGACACCGAAGCTAGCCACGTACTGACACGTGTGCCACGTCTTGTGTGGCTATTGCCTCGATCGAGTGAAGTGTGGCCAGCGCTTTATGAACGGGCCATCCAGAGGCGGTAGGAAGGGCGCATGCCACCCAGGACAACACCCACGGAACGCCAGAAACGGCTCGGCGCCGAGCTGCGCAAGATGCGCTTAGCCGCAGGGGTTACGACAGACCACGCCGCCGGGCTGCTCGGCATCGACCGCACGAAGATCTCCAACATCGAGTCCGGCGTACGCATCATCACGCCCGACCGACTCCGGACCTTGGCTTGCCACTACGCGTGTGCCGACGGGGATTACATCGAGGCTCTGGCCGCGATGGCCCAGAAGCGCGAGCGCGGCTGGTGGGAACAGTTCCGGGGGACGCTGCCCGTAGGGCTGTTGGACATCGCGGAGTTGGAGTGGAATGCGGTCCGGCTGCACACCACTCAGGTGATGCACCTTCCCGGGCTTCTCCAGACGGAGGAGTATGCCCGAGCGATCTTCGGTGGTGTGCTTCCGGCCCTACCTCGACTGGAAGTTGAGCTCCGGGTTGCGCACCGGATGCAGCGTCAGCAAGTCCTCGACGGGGCCGCGCCTCTGCAATACACAGGATTCATCCATGAGGCTGCCCTGCGTATGCAGTTCGGCGGCAGTGTGGTGATGCGGGAGGAGCTCGAACATCTTCTGCTCATGTCCGAGCGCGAGAACATCGTGCTGCGGGTAGTACCTGTGGAGACCGGGGTGTTTCCCGGTGCAGGGAACGCGATGACGTATGCCGAAGGACCGGTGACGCAGCTCGACACCATTCTGCTTGACGCGGTCGGCGGACCGATCTTTCTGTCTGTGGAATCACAGATCGCCCGGTACAGGGCCCACCTGGACTGGATGGAGCAGGCAGCCCTCGGCGTAGAGCAATCACGTGACTTCATCCACGGAATCGCATCCGACCTCTGAAGGAAGGCGACCATGTCGTACATCCGCTGGGAAGACCCGTTCTGCGGTGACAGCAGCAACTGCTTCCGAATAGGCACCGACGCCGCGGGCAACGCCTACATCGCTGTCAGCGGCGCCGAGGACCAGTACGTCACCGACACCCGCGCGGCACTCGGCGCGTTGATCCGTGACATCAAGGCGGGCAAGGCGGACCACTTGCTCTGACGGGGTGGCTGGGGTCAAGACAGGCTGGCAGCGGGGGGAGGGTGGGGGGCTTGCGGTTCTCGGGTGTCCGACGCCCGGTGGGTTGCTGGGCGCCGTACTCCTGCCGTCACAGATGCGGGCGCGTAAGGAGACCTCCCCATCAGCCTGGGCTGATGGGGAGCGGGCTGCTGCCGCGATGTGGTTTCTCCCGTCGTGGGCGTTCCACTAGGCGCGCCACCGTCGTGGCTGAGCGGCCGGGTGGAAGGTGGAGTGTGGCTGGTGAGACGCGGACGGTCGGGGGGGGGGCGAGGTGGGCGGCTGACGCTCTCGGGTCACTTGTATGCCGCGTACGGCCGCCGGGCCGGGTGACTTCCTGCCCGGGAAGGCCAGCGAGGCTCGTGAGGCGCGGACTGCCCGGTGGGGTCTGTGAGGCGCACCGACTGCATTCCCCGCGCACTTCTCCGCCGCGTACGGCCGCGGAGCGGGTGGCTTTCGGCCCGCAACGGCCACCCACCACCACCCGCAGCCGGTAGTGGGGCGGCGGAGGCACGGGCTGCCCGCTGGGGCTGGTGAGGCGCACCCACTGCACTGCCCGCGCGCTTCTACGCCGCGCAGCTCGGCCCCGCTGGTGGATTTCCGCGCCGAGAGGGCACCAGCCCCCACCATCCGCACTCGGCCGCTCAGCCACGACGGTGACGAGCTGAGCGAATGCGCCCACGACGGGCCAAGCCACATCGCGGCAGCAGCCCGCTCCCCCTCAGCCCAACCGCATGCGCAAGGTCTCCTCACGCTCGTGCATCCGCGACGGCAGGAGTACGGCGGCCAACTGCCCACCGAGCGACGGACACCCGACGTGCCCGCACCCCCCACCCCTCCCCCTGCTGCCAGCCTGTCTTGACCCGCGTCCAGACGGCGCGGCTCTTGAAAGCGCAGTGGTACCCGCACGGACAGGGTATGTACCTCCGCGGAATCGCATCCGAGCTTTAGAGGAGGGCAGCTGTGTCTCACATCAGCTGGGAAGAGCCGTTCTGCGGCGCAGGAAACAACTGCTTCCGAATAGGCACCGACCCCGACGGCAACGCCTACATCGCCGTCACCGGCTCCGAGGACCACTACGTCACCGACACCCGCGATGCCCTGCGCGCGCTGATCCGTGACATCAAGGCCGGCAAGGCCGACCACCTGCTAGGGCTAGGGGACGCGGGGTAGGGACCCCCCGCGCCCCCGGCTGCGGTTTACCAGCTCCAGTAGCCGTGCGAGATCCAGCCGGACGCGCCGGTGTTCACGTCGTAGACCTTGTCCCACTGGCCGTCGCCCGAGACGTCACGGTGTGCCAGGCGGTGGTTGCTGTAGCAGAGCCCGACGACCGAGCTGGACGTGCTCGCGGCGGCGCGGATGCGCACGCCCTCGCCCGTGCAGTGGCCGTAGACGTCGTCGGCGTATGCCGGCGCCGCCAGAGCCGCGCCGCCGAGCGTGGCGGCGACCAGCAGGCCCGCCACCGCACCGGCACGCTTGCCCGCGCTCTTCCCCCGAATTACAGAATTCACTTGTTGCTCCTCAAACGATGGTCTCGCCGAGTCCCGATGATCTTGGACTCGGCGAGACGGGAACCTATCAGCGGAATGATCTTGAAAAGGGTCCTGACGTCATTTCAAGACATGTCCATGACTGATCGGTGACAGTCCCCCCGGAGCCCCGCCCCCCGCCCCCGCCCCAGCCCCCCGGGGCCCCACCCCCCACCCCCCTACTTCCGGAACCCGATGTCCTGATACCGAGGCGACCCCAACCCGAACGCTCCCGCGTTGACCACCGTCTTCCTCGCCGCCACCAGCTGCGGGCGCTGGTACAGGGGGATCGAGCCGGCCAGGGACCAGATGCGGGCGTCCGCGCGGCCCGCCAGGTCGCGGGAGGCTTCCGTGTCGAGTTCCGTGGACGCCTGGTCGAAGAGCTGGTCGATGCGGTCCGTGCCGACGCGCGTGTAGTTCTGCTCCACCACCAGGGAGCCGTCCGCCGCCGGCTGGGGCTTGGCGTAGACGGGGCGGGCGTCGGTGGAGGGGTACGGGGTGGCGGGCCAGGAGTAGAGGGCCAGGTCGTAGCTGCCGGCGGCGACGTGGTCCTTGAAGAAGCCGGCGTCGCCGACCTTGGTCACTTCGGTGCCGATGCCGACCGCGTCCAGGCGGCGGGCGATGCGGTCGGCCACGGACCGCAGGGAGTCCGCGCCCGCGCTCACCGGCACCACGAAGCGGAGGGTGAGCTTCTTGCCGTTCTTCATGCGGACCGGGGCGGCCGCCGCGCGGCCTCCGTCGGCGGCCGGCTTGCCGTCGGGACCCGTGCCGTCGTCGAGGCTGTCGTCCGCGGCGTACTCCGTTTCATCATCGTCGGAGATACCGGAGACGCCCGTGACGCCAGCGACACTGGCGGCTCCCGATTCATCCGCCTCCGCCGACCCCCCCGACGGCACCGGCCCCGGCCCCGCCTCCGGCCCGGGCCGCAGCCCCCGCACCCGCCCCGTACCCGCTCGGCCATCCGCCGCCCCGGCCCCCGCCCCCGCCGCCGTCTTCCGCCCGTCGCCCTCCGCGCGCTTCCAGCCCGCCTCGGCGAGGAGGGCCTGCGCGGCCTTGGGGTCGGGGCCGCCGAGGGCGTCGCTGTTGTCCTCGTAGCCGTCCTGGCCGGAAAGGAAGAGGTGGCTGCCGAGCGGGTCCACGGGCAGGCCCAGCGGGCCGAGGACGGACTTGGCGATGGCGCGGCGGTCGATGGCCCGTGCGATGGCCCGGCGGACGCGTTCGTCGGCGAGGGGGCCGCTCGCGCCGTTGAGGGCGAGCTGGGTGTACGCGGGTTCCAGGGACTTGCGGACGACGATGCCCCGCAGCGCGGCCGGGCGGACGGGCGCGGAGGCCGGCGGCTTGTCGCCCTTGTCCTGCTTCGCGGGCTTGCCCGCGGCGGCGATGCGGCCGGCGTCGGCGGCGCCCACGTCGGCGAGGTCGAGTTTGCCGGCCGCCAGGGCCGCGGCCCGCTCGGTGCGGGGCAGGGCCCGGAGCACGAGCCGGTCGAGCTTGGCGGGCTCGCCCCACCACTTGGGGGCGCGGGCGAGCGTGAGCGTGCCCTCGTCGTCGTCGCGGGCGGCGACGCGGAAGGGGCCCGCGGAGAGCTTGAGGTCCTTGCGGGCGCTGTCGTTGAAGTCGTCCGCGCTGCCGGTGACGGCCTGGGGGTAGAGGGGGGTGAAGAGGGCGGGCCAGTCGGCGCAGCTGCGCGCGAAGGTGACCTTGACCTCGTGTTCGTCGGCGCCGCGCTCGACGCGGTCGATCCGGTCGTAGCCGGTGTTGTGGGCGGCCCAGTAGCCGCTGTCCTTGCCGCGCAGGGCCTTCCACTGGGCCTCGAAGTCGGCGGCGGTCAGGGCCTTGCCGTCGCTCCAGACGGCCTTGGGGTTGAGCTTGTAGACGACGACCTGGTGGGGCTCGCGCTGGACGACCTCGGCGGAGCGCAGGTAGTCGGGGTTGCGCTGCGGGCGGCCGCGCCCGTCGGTGGTGAACAGGGCGGGCAGGACGGCCCCGGCGACCCGCTGCGTGGTGGGGTCGGCGTCCGTCTGGAAGGTGTTGAGGGTGCTGGGCAGGGCGTCGACGGCCCAGGTGAGGGTGCCGCCGTCGCGGATCCCGGCGCGCGGGGCGGCGCCGATGTCCTGCGGGGTGACGGTGCCGGTGCCGTCGCGCTGGTCGCCGCAGCCGCCGAGGAGAGGCAGCGGGAGCAGGAGCCCGGCGGCCAGCAGGGCGGCGCGGCGGCGCGTACGGGACCGCGTGGGCCGCGGGGGAGTGAGAGGGGCCATGGTGCTACCTCCGACGGACTCACCGGACTCGTACGGCGTAATGCGCCGCTGATCGCATCTACTGCTCACCACTGAATGCGACAGTCGGTCCGGCTGCCCGTCGACACGCGCCGCCCGGGTGTACGCCACCCGCGTGGACGAACGATTCTGCGGCCCTCCGGCGGGCGGGGCGATCGCCGTGCCGCTCATGAACGAACGTTTCTGCGGACTCCCGGCGCGCGCCGCACCCGTTCCGGCGAAGGCGCGATCGCTATCTTCCCCCGGAGGGGTGTGACGCGCGACACTCTCAGTCGCATCACCGTCGCCACCCGCAACTGCCGACTGCGGAAGTGAGGGTCAGCCAGACATGTCCCTGCAAGACGAAGTGACCGCGGTCCAGCGCTGCCTGGACGATCTCGGCCGGGCGCTCGCACGGCTGGAGAAGCACCTGGGCAGCCAGGACCTCGAGCTGCGCCGGGTGCGGACGGACGCCGCCCACCTGCGCGAGAGCGTCACCCTCCTGCGCGAGGTCCACCCCGCGGGGCAGCCCCGCCCCGAGACCGTGCCGGTCCCCGACACCCCCTACGACGCGTCCCTGTGGAAGGACGTGGACGACGAGGGCCTCGGCGCGCGGGACCGGCACGCGCCCTGACGGAGCCGGGCAGCGCAGCGCAGCAGCAGTCCGACCCGCCCCTTCCGCTCCTCCCCGGAGTCCCTCTTGGCCACTGGTACCGACCCCCGATCCGCGACCGCCGCCGGGGTCCCCGCCCAGGGCGGGGTCCACCACCCCTCCCGGGCCACGATCCCCGCCCGCCACCTGCGCGCCGACCGCTGGTGGCTCGCCCCCGCGGTCACCGCCGCCGGGCTGTTCGCCTTCATCGTCTACTCCACCTGGCGGGCCTTCGCCAACGACGACTACTACGCGGCGCCCTACGTCTCCCCGTTCTACTCGCCCTGCATCGCGCAGAACTGCGTCCCGATGAAGGGCGGCGCCGACTGGCACGTCTTCGGCGCCTGGTGGGGCCTCTCGCCCGCCCTGCTGATCCTGATCTTCCCGCTGGGCTTCCGGCTGACCTGCTACTACTACCGCAAGGCGTACTACCGCGGCTTCTGGGCCTCGCCCCCGGCCTGCGCCGTCGCCGAGCCGCACGCGAAGTACACCGGTGAGACGCGCTTCCCGCTGATCCTCCAGAACGTCCACCGCTACTTCTTCTACTTCGCGGTGATCGTCGCCGGCATCCTCACGTACGACACGGCGCTCGGCTTCCGCAACGCCCGCGGCGAGTGGGGCCACATGGGCCTCGGCACCCTCGTGTTCCTCGCGAACATCGCCCTGATCTGGGCGTACACCCTCTCCTGCCACTCGTGCCGGCACATCGTCGGCGGCCGGATCCGCACCTTCTCCAAGCACCCCGTGCGCTACCGCATGTGGGGCTGGGTCAGTGCGCTCAACGCCCGCCACATGCAGCTCGCCTGGGCCTCGCTGATCAGCGTGGCGGTCGCCGACTTCTACGTCTATCTGGTGGCGAGCGGCGTGTTCGACGACCCGCGGTTCTTCTAGCCGGCCCGTTCCACCCCACGCCTTCACGCTCAAAAGGAGAGGTGCTTTCTGATGTCGCGTACGGCCCGAGAAGCCTGGGACGTGGTCGTGGTCGGTGCCGGCGGCGCCGGGCTGCGTGCCGCCATCGAGGCCCGCGAGCGGGGCATGCGCTGTGCGGTGATCTGCAAGTCGCTCTTCGGCAAGGCCCACACCGTGATGGCGGAGGGCGGCATCGCCGCGAGCATGGGCAACGTCAACGAGGGCGACAACTGGCAGGTCCACTTCCGCGACACCATGCGCGGCGGCAAGTTCCTCAACCAGTGGCGGATGGCCGAGCTGCACGCCCGCGAGGCCCCCGACCGCGTCTGGGAGCTGGAGACCTGGGGCGCCGTCTTCGACCGCACCCGGGACGGCAGGATCTCGCAGCGCAACTTCGGCGGCCACGAGTACCCGCGGCTGGCGCACGTCGGCGACCGTACGGGCCTGGAGCTGATCCGCACGCTCCAGCAGAAGATCGTCTCGCTCCAGCAGGAGGACCACCGCGAGACCGGCGACTACGAGTCCCGGCTCAAGGTCTTCCAGGAGTGCACGGTCACCCGCCTCCTCAAGGACGGTGACCGCGTCGCGGGCGTCTTCGGCTACGCGCGCGAGTCCGGCCGCTTCTTCGCCATCGAGGCGCCCTCGGTGGTCCTGGCCACCGGCGGGATCGGCAAGTCCTTCAAGGTGACGTCGAACTCCTGGGAGTACACCGGCGACGGGCACGCCCTCGCGCTGCTCGCCGGGGCGTCGCTGATCAACATGGAGTTCGTGCAGTTCCACCCGACGGGCATGGTCTGGCCGCCGTCCGTCAAGGGCATCCTCGTCACCGAGTCCGTCCGCGGCGACGGCGGCGTGCTGCGCAACAGCGACGGCAAGCGGTTCATGTTCGACTACGTCCCGGACGTCTTCAAGGAGAAGTACGCCGAGTCCGAGGCCGAGGGCGACCGCTGGTACCAGGACCCGGACAACAACCGCCGCCCGCCCGAGCTGCTCCCGCGCGACGAGGTGGCGCGCGCCATCAACTCCGAGGTCAAGGCGGGCCGCGGCTCCCCGCACGGGGGCGTCTTCCTCGACGTCTCCACCCGCCTGCCCGCCGAGGACATCAAGCGCAAACTGCCGTCGATGCACCACCAGTTCAAGGAGCTGGCGGACGTCGACATCACGGCCGAGCCGATGGAGGTCGGCCCCACCTGCCACTACGTGATGGGCGGCGTCGACGTCGACCCGGACACGGCCGCGGCGGTGGGCGTGCCCGGGCTGTTCGCCGCGGGCGAGGTCGCGGGTGGCATGCACGGCTCGAACCGGCTGGGCGGCAACTCCCTCTCCGACCTGCTCGTCTTCGGCCGACGGGCCGGGCTGTACGCGGCCGAGCACGCCTCCTCCTTCCCCGGCGCGGGCCGGCCCGTCGTCTCGGAGGCGGACCTGGAGGCGGCGGAGGCGGAGGCGCTGCGGCCGTTCGGGGTGGAGGACGAAGCCGCCGCGGCGGCGGGGGAGCGCCGCGCCGGGGAGCCGGGCGAGACCCCGGCCGGCGACGCGGCCGGCACCCCGGCCGAGAATCCGTACGCCCTGCACCAGGAGCTCCAGCAGGCCATGAACGACCTGGTCGGCATCATCCGCAAGGGCCCGGAGATGGAGGAGGCGCTGCGCCGGCTGACCGAGCTGCGGGCCCGCTCCCGGCGGGCCGGGGTGGAGGGCCACCGGCAGTTCAACCCCGGCTGGCACCTGGCGCTCGACCTGCGGAACATGCTGCTGGTCAGCGAGTGCGTGGCCCGGGCGGCGCTGGAGCGCACCGAGAGCCGCGGCGGCCACACCCGCGACGACCACCCGGCGATGGACCGGCGCTGGCGCCGGCTGAACCTCGTGTGCCGGCTGAACGGGGACAGCACGGAGCCGGGCGCGGACCCGCTGCTGGGCCGGGTGCGCCTGGAGCGGCGCGAGATGCCGCCGATCCGTGACGACCTGCTCGCGCTCTTCGACAAGGAGGAGCTGGTGAAGTACCTGACGGACGAGGAGCTGACCTCTTGAGCTACGAGGCCCACTTCAAGGTGTGGCGGGGCGACGCGGACGGCGGTTCCCTCGTCGACTACACCGTGACCGTCAACGAGGGCGAGGTCGTCCTCGACATCATCCACCGGCTCCAGGCCACCGAGGCCGCCGATCTCGCCGTGCGCTGGAACTGCAAGGCGGGCAAGTGCGGCTCGTGCAGCGCGGAGATCAACGGCCGGCCACGCCTGATGTGCATGACGCGGATGTCGCTGCTCGACCCGGCCGAGCCGGTCGTGGTCACCCCGATGCGGGCGTTCCCGGTGGTGCGGGACCTGGTGACGGACGTGTCCTTCAACTACGCCAAGGCGCGCGAGGTCCCCTCCTTCGTCCCGCCGGCCGGGGTCGGGCCCGGGGAGTACCGGATGCAGCAGGAGGACGTGGGGCGCTCCCAGGAGTTCCGCAAGTGCATCGAGTGCTTCCTGTGCCAGGACACGTGCCACGTGGTGCGGGACCACGAGGAGAACAAGCCGGTCTTCGCCGGGCCCCGCTTCCTGATGCGCGTGGCCGAGCTGGACATGCACCCGCTGGACGGGGCCGCCGAGGCGGGCATCGACCGCAAGCGGGCCGCGCAGGAGGAGCACGGGCTCGGCTACTGCAACATCACCAAGTGCTGCACGGAGGTCTGCCCGGAGCACATCAAGATCACCGACAATGCGCTGATCCCGCTGAAGGAGCGGGCCGTGGACCGGAAATACGATCCGCTGGTCTGGCTCGGGAGCAGGATCCGCCGCCGGGCGTGAGCGGGGCGCGAGGCGCGAGACGGCGCACCACGGGGCATGGACACGCTCCGTGTCGAGTCCTTTGCTCCCAGTAGCGGAACGGGCATTGCCGCCATACGCTCACAAGTGTGACGCGGCTTTCGAGGCGGTACGGGACGGGGGTGCCGGGCTGGGCCATCGCCGGCGCCCCCTTCGCGCTGTGCGCCCTGCTGCTGCCGCTGCTCACGCTCTTCCCCGCGCCCTCCTCGCGCGCGGACACCCCCCTCGACCTGGACGCGGGCGGCCGCATCACCGACACCGTCGGCGCGCTCGGCCAGCGGCGCGGGCAGGTGACCACCGCGATCGAGCGCCTGCGCACCACCCACCGGGTGCAGCTGTACGTCACCTACGTACGGGACTTCTCCGGCCGCTCCGGGCGCGGCTGGGCCGACGCCACCGCCGACCGCAACGGCCTCGGCGAGCACGACGTCCTGCTCGCCATCGCCACCCACGGCCGGCAGTACGCCGTCTCCGCCGACAAGCGCTCCGGCTTCCGCGCCGACCAGCTCAAGGCCGTCGCCGCCACCGCGATCGCGCCCGCCGTCGCCCAGCACGACTGGGCCGGGGCGGCCATCGGCGCCGCCGACGGCTACAGCGCCGTGCTCCAGGGGCAGCCCGTGCGGCCGCCCGCGATCACCCCGGGCAGCCCCGACCCCGGCGGCGAGGGGCTCGTCCCCGGGCACCGCCGGGTGTGGGCGCCCGTCGCCATGGGCGGCGGGCTCTGCCTCCTCGGGCTCTACCTGTGCGCCCGGCGCGCCTCCCGCCGGCGGCGCGCCGCGCAGGCGCCGGAGTGCGGGCCCGCCACGGCCGGCCCGCCCGGGCTCGCCCGCATGGCCCGGCCGCTGACGCCGCTGCCCGAGCTCGAAGCGGAGGCCTGCCGGGCCCTCGTCGAGACGGACGACGCCGTCCGCACCAGTGCCGAAGAACTCCACTTCGCCGCAGCCCAGTTGGGCGACGAGGCGGCCCGGCCGTTCGCCGAGGCCGTCGCGTACGCCCAAGGGGAGCTCGCCGACGCGTTCCGGCTGCGCCAGGCCCTCGACGACGCGCCCTACGAGGACGAGGAGATCCGCCGCCGCACGCTGGACGAGATCTGCTCCCACTGCACCAGCGCCAACCGGCGCCTCGACGCCGAGTCCGAGTCCTTCGACGTGCTGCGCGGCCTGCGGGCCAACGCGGCGGGGCTCCTCGCCCGGGCCGAGGCCGCGGCCGAGGACCTCGCCCCGCGCGTCGGCACCGCGGAGGGCGCGCTGGGTGTTCTCGCGGGGCACTGCACCGCGACCGCCCTCGCCGCCGTGGCCCGCCACCCCGCCGAGGCCCGCGACCGGCTGTCCTTCGCGACGGCCGCCCTCGCCGAGGCCCGCCGGGCGCTCGCGGCCGGGGACGGCGACGGCGCCGCGATCTCGCTGCGCGCGGGCGAGGCCGCCCTGTCCCAGGCCCGGGTCCTGACCCTCGCCGCCCTGCGCCGCGCCCACGAGCTCACCGGCGCCACCGCGCGGCTGCCCGTCGCCCTCGCGGACGCGGAGGCGCGGGCCCCGCGCGGCAGCCCCCAGGCGCGGGCCCTCGCCTGCGCCCGCCGGGAGGTCGAGAGCGGGCGGTACGACCCGCGGGCCGTCCTGCGGCACGTGGAGGAGACGGCCGCCGCGCTGGACGCCGGCCCGGGCGCCGGCCACGAGGACCGGGCCCGGGCGCGGACGGAGCGGGCGCTGCGGCGGGTGCGGGGGGAGGTGGCCGCGGCGCGGGACTTCGTCACGACCCACCGGGGCGCCGTCGGGTGCCGGGCCCGCACCCGGCTCGCCGAGGCCGAGCGGCACCTGAGTCTCGCCCGCACCGCTCGTGACCTGCGCACCGTGCGCTCCGAGACGGGCCACGCGGACTCCCTGGCCCGGCAGGCCCGCGCCCTCGCCGAGCACGACGTCGGCTCGTACGGCACCCGCTACGAACCGGGCACCCCGCCCCCCACCCGCGCCCTGGGCGGCGCGCTCCTCGGCGGCATCATCCTGGCCGGGCTCCTGCCGGCGACGTTCGGCGGCGGCGCGACCCGCGGCCGCCTGGCTGCCGGCTGAGCACGTACGGGTTCCCGTTCCGGGGCATTCCGCCGGACCCTCGCCGCGGGGGGTGCGCGCCATGGCGGCGGGATCATTCCGGCTGTGCCGGACGCTGCGGATGCCACGGACGGCCGTCCGGCACCGCCGGATTCCCCGGTGGGGGTTCCTCGCCGTTGCGGCGGGGGTGTTTCGGCTGCGCCGAGCGGAGGGGGCTCGGTGGCCGGTGCCCGGCGGTGCCCGGCTCCCGGAGGGTCCCCGCGGGGCCGGAGGAGGTCGTTCCGGCATCCTCCCGGACCAAGGAAATCCCAGGTCAGAGGCCCCGCCCCGGGCCTGCGGGAGCCGAAGTCGGCTCGGGCCCGTACCATGGAAGTGGCCGCGGCGTGATTCTGCCCGGCGGGCGCGCGTGCCGGACCGTACGCGCCGCCATCCACGATTCCGGGAGAAGCGCCGCAAGTATGCCCACCCGCCACGACATTCGTAACGTCGCCATCGTCGCCCACGTCGACCACGGCAAGACGACCATCGTCGACGCCATGCTCAAGCAGGCCGGCGCCTTCGCCGCGCACCAGCTCGAGTCCGTCGACGACCGCGTCATGGACTCGAACGACCTGGAGCGTGAGAAGGGCATCACGATCCTCGCCAAGAACACGGCGGTGAAGTACCACCCCAAGGACGGCGGCGAGCCGATCACCATCAACATCATCGACACCCCCGGCCACGCCGACTTCGGTGGCGAGGTCGAGCGCGGCCTGTCGATGGTGGACGCGGTCGTGCTGCTGGTGGACGCCTCCGAGGGCCCGCTGCCGCAGACCCGCTTCGTGCTCCGCAAGGCGCTCCAGCAGCGGAAGCCGGTCATCCTCTGTATCAACAAGACGGACCGCCCGGACTCCCGCATCGACGAGGTCGTCAACGAGACGTACGACCTCTTCCTGGACCTGGACGCGGACGAGGACCAGATCGAGTTCCCGATCGTCTACGCCTGCGGCCGTGACGGCATCGCGTCGCTGACCAAGCCGGAGGACGGCACCGTCCCCGCGGACAGCACCAACCTGGAGCCGTTCTTCTCCACGATCCTGGAGCACGTCCCGGCCCCGGCGTACGAGGAGGACGCGCCGCTCCAGGCCCACGTCACCAACCTCGACGCCGACAACTTCCTCGGCCGCATCGCGCTGCTCCGCGTCGAGCAGGGCGAGCTGCGCAAGGGCCAGACCGTCGCGTGGATCAAGCGTGACGGCTCGATCTCCAGCGTCCGCATCACCGAGCTGATGATGACCGAGGCCCTCACCCGCAAGCCCGCCGAGGTCGCCGGCCCCGGTGACATCTGCGCGGTCGCCGGTATCCCCGACATCATGATCGGCGAGACCCTGGCCGACCCGGAGAACCCGGTCGCGCTGCCCCTGATCACGGTCGACGAGCCCGCGATCTCCATGACCATCGGCACCAACACCTCGCCGCTGGTCGGCCGCGGCGGCACGGGCAAGGGCGCGGACGCCAAGTCCGCGGTCAAGGACCGCAAGGTCACCGCCCGCCAGGTCAAGGACCGCCTGGACCGCGAGCTGGTCGGTAACGTCTCGCTGCGCGTCCTGGACACCGAGCGCCCCGACGCCTGGGAGGTGCAGGGCCGCGGTGAGCTGGCGCTGGCCATCCTGGTCGAGCAGATGCGCCGCGAGGGCTTCGAGATGACCATCGGCAAGCCCCAGGTCGTCACCAAGGAGGTCGACGGCAAGACCCACGAGCCCGTCGAGCGCCTCACGGTCGACGTGCCCGAGGAGCACATGGGCGCGGTCACGCAGCTCATGGGCACCCGCAAGGGCCGCATGGACAACATGTCCAACCACGGCTCCGGCTGGGTCCGCATGGAGTTCGTCGTCCCGTCCCGCGGTCTGATCGGCTTCCGCACGGAGTTCCTGACGAACACCCGCGGCACCGGCATCGCCCACTCCATCCACGAGGGCCACGAGCCGTGGTTCGGCGAGCTGAAGACCCGTAACAACGGCTCCCTGGTCGCCGACCGCGCCGGTGCCGTCACCGCCTTCGCGATGACGAACCTCCAGGAGCGCGGCGTGCTCTTCACCGACCCGGGCACCGAGGTGTACGAGGGCATGATCGTCGGCGAGAACTCCCGCGCCGACGACATGGACGTCAACATCACCAAGGAGAAGAAGCTCACCAACATGCGCTCCTCCTCCGCCGACTCCTTCGAGGCGATCGTCCCGCCGCGCAAGCTGTCGCTGGAGCAGTCCCTGGAGTTCTGCCGCGACGACGAGTGCGTCGAGGTCACCCCGGAGGCCGTGCGCATCCGCAAGGTCGTCCTGGACCAGAAGGAGCGCGGCCGCACCGCCTCCCGCGCCAAGCGCTAAGCATTAACTAGCGCCGAGCGCCCAGCGCTCCGAAGGTCTCAAGAGGCCCGGTTGCCCCGCAGTTTTTCTGCGGGGCAACCGGGCCTCCGGCGTATCCGGGCCCGCCCCGACGACCGGAATTAGTCAGTCCGAATTCATGCACGCCTGCCGAAGTTGTCCGAATACCGGCCGGTCAACGCCGGAAGTTGTGTTAACAGTCCGTTTCGCGGGTGTCTGTCTGTGCTGGCTTTGTCCGGTTTTCGAACTCCTGAAGGCGCTCGATGTGACCAAAGCGAGACCCTTTAAGTGTGGTTTACAAGGCGGACGTACTTAATAGTTGGGTTCATTGAGCTCGGGTCAATGGGTCACGCGCTGTGGGGAGCGCCGACTCACGAGCACACTCGAGGTGCCGGTTCCGTCTCCGCTGTCAGGGGTGTCAGCGTGGGGCCGGCGCCTCTCTCGTAGTGAAAAGTGGACTCTTGAGGAGGCATACCCATGCGCGGTGCCAAGAGCGCCAAGTGGGTCGTGGGCGCGATAGTCGTGGCGATGGCCGCGACCGCCTGTGGCGGCGGCAGCAACGACAGCGGTAAGGGAGGCGGCGCGACCTTCCGGCTCGGCATCACCGAGCCGAAGTCGATCGACCCCATCAACGCCCAGGAGTCTGAGGGCACGCTGGTGGCGCGTCAGCTGTTCGTGGGCCTCTACGACGTGAAGGACGACGGCACCCTCGCGCCGAAGCTGGCGGAGTCCGCCAAGCCGAACGACGCCGGTGACGAGTGGACCTTCCAGATCAAGAAGGACACCAAGTTCAGCAACGGCGAGCCGGTGAACGCCGAGGCGTTCATCCGCGGCTGGACCCGCGTCGCCACCAAGGCGTCCGCCTCCGACGTGGCGTACCACATGAACGGCATCGCCGGCTACAAGGAGCTCAACGGCGGTTCGAGCGACAAGTTCTCCGGCCTGTCCGCCGAGGGTGACTACACCCTCAAGGTCAAGCTGTCCGCTCCGGACTTCGAGTTCGACAAGAAGACTGCTCACCCGGCCTTCAGCCCGATGCCGAAGGTCGCCGGCGCCGGCGACAACAAGTCGTTCAACGACGCCCCCATCGGCAACGGCCCCTTCAAGATGTCCGGTTCGTGGGAGCACAACAAGAAGATCACCCTCGTCCGCAACGACGACTACGGCCTGACCAAGGCCAAGCTGGACAAGGTCGAGCTGGCGATCCTCAACCCGGCCAACGGCGTGACCCTGGAGTACAAGGGCTTCGAGTCCGGCCAGTTCGACTGGGCCCGCATGCCCGTCCCGCAGATGCCGGGCGCCAAGAAGAAGTACGAGCCCCAGGGCGAGTGGGTCAAGGCCGACGTCGCCGGCATCAACTACATCTCCCCGTTCAACGAGACCAGCCCGATGAACTCGGCCGACGCCCGTAAGGCCATCTCCTACGCGATCGACCGCGCGGAGATCGCCAAGGGTGTCTTCCAGGGACTCCAGGAGCCCGCCACGGCCCTGCTCCCGCCGAACTTCAAGGAGGTCTACAAGGCCGACGTGTGCTCCTCCTGCGCCAAGCAGGACAAGGCCAAGGCCAAGGAGTACGCGGAGAAGGCCGGCCTCAAGCCGGGCGACACCCTCGACTTCGGCTACAACACGGGTGCCGGGCACGAGGAGTGGGTGCAGGCCGTCGCCAAGCAGGTCGAGGACGTGCTGGGCCTGAAGGTCAAGCTCAACGGCCTGCCGTTCAAGGAGGCCCTGGAGAAGCAGCAGGAGAAGGGCGCCAAGGGCATCTGGCGTCAGGCGTGGTCCGCGGACTACCCGACCGCCGACAACTTCTTCGCCCCCCTGCTCTCCACCAACGGCATCAACCCGGACGCCAACGGCAAGGCGCTGGGCGACAACCGCGGCCGTTACAGCAACCCGAAGTTCGACGAGCTGCTGGTGAAGGCCCGTCAGACCAAGGACGCCACCGAGCGCGCCAAGATCTACAACGAGGCCGAGAAGCTCGCGATCGACGAGGACCAGGCCGTCATCCCGACCTGGAAGCGCACTCAGTACCGCCTGGTGAACACCAAGAAGTTCACCAACGTGAAGATCGACTTCTACGAGGACCCGAACCTCGCTGAGATCGGCGTCAAGTAACCATCACCCTCCAGCCAGTCCCGTGAAGACCGTGGAGCCCCGAGCGAGAGCTTGAGGCTCCGCGGCCTTCGCCTGCGGCACGTCCCGGCCCGCGCGGCCGGGCCGTGCGCGGCCGCCTCCCCACCTTCCCCCCGTGCCGGGAGGCGACGGCGAACGCCCCACGGCGGCAGTAAGTCAAGGAGACATCGTGGGCAAATATGTGATCCGGCGGATCGGGCAGATGGTGGTCGTCCTCTTCGGCGCGACGCTCATCCTCTTCGCCTGTCTGTTCGTCCTCCCGGGAGACCCGGTCGGCTCGCTCGGCGGTGACAAGGCGCGTGACCCCGCCGTCGTCGAGCAGCTGCGCGAGCGCTACGGCCTGGACAAGCCCCTTGCCGTGCAGTACGGCAACTATGTGACCAACCTGGTCAAGGGCGACCTCGGCGAGGACTACACCCAGCGGCGCCAGGTGACGGAGGTGCTCGGCCCCAAGCTGGGCAACACCGCCCGGCTGGCCGTTGCGGCGATCATCATCGACGTGGTGATCGGCGTCCTCGCGGGCCTGGTGGCGGCCCTGTTCAGATACTCCTTCTGGGACGTCTTGGTCACCTTGCTCACGACCTTCGCCATCGGCTTTCCCAGCTTCGTCATCGGCATGGTGCTCCAGAGCACCTTCTCCGTGAACCTCGGCTGGTTCCCGCTGATTTCGGACGGCTCGTTCAACTCGATGATCATGCCGGCGTTCACGCTGGCCATCATCGACGCGGCCCTCGTCGCGCGGCTGATGCGCGGCACCATGCTGGAGGTGCTGCGCGCGGACTACGTCAAGACGGCCATCGCCAAGGGCCTGCCGCGCCGCACGGTGCTCCTCAAGCACGTCATGCGCAACTCGATCATCCCCGTGGTCACCTACATCGGCATCTCCTTCGGCGGCCTGCTCGGCGGCGCCCTCATCACCGAGGCGATCTTCAACTGGGACGGCATGGGCTACGCGCTGGTCACCTCGATCCAGCAGGGGAACAACCCGATCATCGTCGGCGTGGTCACCTACGGCGTCGCCGTCTTCGTCGTGCTCAACCTGCTGGTCGATCTGCTCTACGCGGTGCTCGACCCGCGGATCCGCCTCAGCTGACCGCCAGGTCACACCCGTTCTAGGAGTCACCCATGACTGAGCTCGCCAAGAGCGCCAAGGGGCCGGACGCCGCGACCGCAACGACCGCCGCCGCCGCGAACAACACCGCCGAGCCCGCACCGGCCCGCATCACCCAGTGGGGCGAGATCCGCCACCGCTTCATGGCCAACAAGCTCGCCGTGGTCGGCCTCGTGCTGGTCACCCTGCTCTTCATCGTCGCCGCCGCGGCACCCCTGATCGCGACCCACGACCCGTACGCGCAGAACCTGGCCAACACGCTCCAGGAGCCCAGCGGCGACCACTGGTTCGGCACCGACGCCCTGGGCCGCGACCAGTTCTCCCGCATCATCTACGGCAGCCGCATCGCCGTGATCGTCGGTCTGGCCTCGATCTTCCTGGCCTGTGTGATCGGCTGCATCCTCGGCGCCCTGTCCGGCTACTTCGGCAAGGCCGTCGACAGCGTCATCATGCGCATCGCCGACATCTTCTTCGCCTTCCCGCTGCTCATCGGCGCGATCGTGATCATCCTGGTGATGGGCCGCGGCGTGCTGCCCGTCATCGTCTCGCTGGCCGTCTTCAGCTGGGCCACGGTCGCCCGCCTGCTGCGCTCCAGCATCCTGTCCGTCCGCGAGATGGACTACGTCACCGCGGCGAAGGCGCTGGGCGCGAGCACCACCCGCATCATCACGCGGCACATCATGCCCAACTCCATCGCGGCCGTGATGTCGTACGTGTCCTTCAGCGTCGGCACCGCCGTCGTGGCCGAGGCCTCGCTGTCCTTCCTCGGCATCGGCGTGAGCCCCGAGGTGCCGGAGTGGGGCAACATGATCTCCGCCGGTAAGGACTCCCTCGGCGTCAGTGACTTCCTGTGGGTGTACCCCAGCTCCGCGATCGTGCTGACGGTGCTCGGATTTGTCTTTGTCGGTGACGGGCTGCGCGATGCCCTCGACCCGAAGCTGCGTTGAGGAGAACGTCCCGATGACCACGACCGAAAAGACCGAAGGGGCGGCCGGCTCCGCGCCGCAGGACGCGAAGAAGTCCGGACCCCTGCTCGAAGTGCGCGACCTGCACGTCGAGTTCAAGACCCGCGACGGCGTCGCCAAGGCCGTCAACGGTGTGAGCTACAGCGTCGACGCCGGCGAGACCCTCGCCGTGCTCGGCGAGTCGGGCTCCGGCAAGTCCGTCACCGCCCAGGCCATCATGGGCATCCTGGACTCGCCCCCCGGCCGGGTGGCCGGCGGTGAGATCCTCTTCCACGGCCAGGACATCCTGAAGCTGCCGGAGAGCGAGCGGCGCAAGCTGCGCGGCCCGAAGATGGCGATGATCTTCCAGGACGCGCTCTCCGCCCTCAACCCCGTCTTCTCCGTCGGCAACCAGCTCGGCGAGATGTTCCGGGTGCACCAGGGCCTGTCGAAGAAGGACGCCAAGGCCAAGGCGATCGAGCTGATGGACCGGGTGCGCATCCCGGCCGCCAAGCAGCGCGTGGGCGACTACCCGCACCAGTTCTCCGGCGGCATGCGCCAGCGCATCATGATCGCCATGGCGATGGCCCTGGAGCCGGACCTGATCATCGCCGACGAGCCGACCACGGCCCTCGACGTGACCGTCCAGGCCCAGGTCATGGACCTGCTCGCGGAGCTCCAGCGCGAGTACAACATGGGCCTGATCCTCATCACGCACGACCTGGGCGTCGTCGCGGACGTCGCCGACAAGATCGCCGTGATGTACGCGGGCCGGATCGTGGAGACCGCGCCCGTGCACGAGCTCTACAAGCGCCCCGCCCACCCGTACACCCGCGGCCTGCTGGACTCGATCCCGCGCCTGGACCACAAGGGCCAGGAGCTGTACGCGATCAAGGGCCTGCCGCCCAACCTCCTGCGGATCCCCACCGGCTGTGCCTTCAACCCGCGCTGCCCCAAGGCGCAGGACGTCTGCCGGGCGGACATCCCGGCCTTGCACCAGGTGACGGAGCAGGACGGCACCGAGCTCGACGGCCGCGGCAGCGCGTGCCACTTCTGGAAGGAAACGATCCATGGCTGACATGACCAAGCAGGCCGGCAAGGCCGGGGCGGCCGGTCAGCGGGAGCCGATCCTCCAGGTGCGCAACCTCGTCAAGCACTTCCCGCTGACGCAGGGCCTGATCCTGAAGAAGCAGGTCGGCGCCGTCAAGGCCGTGGACGGGATCTCCTTCGACCTCTACCAGGGCGAGACGCTGGGCATCGTCGGCGAGTCCGGCTGCGGCAAGTCCACGGTCGCCAAGCTGCTGATGACCCTGGAGACGGCCACCTCCGGCGAGGTCTTCTACAAGGGCCAGGACATCACCAAGCTGTCCGGGCGCGCGCTGAAGGCGGTCCGCCGCAACATCCAGATGGTGTTCCAGGACCCGTACACCTCGCTGAACCCGCGGATGACGGTCGGCGACATCATCGGCGAGCCCTTCGAGATCCACCCCGAGGTGGCGCCCAAGGGCGACCGGCGCAAGCGCGTCCAGGAGCTGCTGGACGTCGTCGGCCTCAACCCGGAGTACGTCAACCGCTACCCGCACCAGTTCTCCGGCGGTCAGCGCCAGCGCATCGGCATCGCCCGCGGCCTGGCGCTCAACCCCGAGATCATCATCTGCGACGAGCCGGTCTCGGCGCTGGACGTCTCGGTGCAGGCGCAGGTCATCAACCTGATGGAGCGGCTCCAGGACGAGTTCAACCTCTCCTACGTCTTCATCGCGCACGACCTGTCCATCGTCCGGCACATCTCCGACCGCGTCGGCGTGATGTACCTGGGCAAGATGGCGGAGATCGGCACGGACGCCCAGATCTACGAGCACCCGACGCACCCCTACACCCAGGCGCTGCTGTCGGCCGTCCCGGTGCCGGACCCGGAGGCCCGCGAGGGCCGCGAGCGCATCATCCTCACCGGTGACGTGCCCTCCCCGGCCAACCCGCCGTCCGGCTGCCGCTTCCGCACCCGCTGCTGGAAGGCGGAGGACAAGTGCGCCGAGGAGGTGCCGCTGCTGGCCGTGCCCAAGGTCTTCGAGGGCAAGGACACCCCGGCGGCGCACGAGTCGGCGTGCCACTTCGCCGAGGTGAAGCAGGTGGTCGGCGCCGCGTAGGCGGCACCGCCGGAGCCGGTGCTCCGCGCTCGGACGGATGGGCTCCCCCGGTCAGGCCGGGGGAGCCCTTTCGTGTGGTTCGGGCGGGGAAGGGGCCGCGGAGGCGCCGCGCGCCACCATATCGGGTGTTATCTGGGCCTAAGCGACACTTGGGACCCGGAGGAGGCACTCGATGCGTGGAGCCACGCGCGCCAGGTGGGCCGTCTGCGCCCTGTCCGCGGTGCTCGCCGCGGCCACGGCCGGGTGCGGCGGGGGCGGCAGCGGCGGCTCCGGTGTCGTCCGCGCCTCCTGGGGCGACCCGCAGAACCAGCTGGAGCCCGCCAACACCAACGAGGTCCAGGGCGGCAAGGTGCTCGCGATGATCTTCCGCGGGCTCAAGCGCTACGACCCCCGCAGCGGCGCCGCCGAGAACATGCTGGCCGACAAGATCGAGACCTCCGACCAGCAGAACTTCACCGTCACCCTCAAGGACGGCTGGACCTTCTCCAACGGCGAGAAGGTCACCTCCAAGTCCTTCGTGGACGCCTGGAACTACGCGGCCCTCGTCGACAACAAGCAGAAGAACGCCTCCTTCTTCGAATACGTCGACGGCTACGACAAGGTCCACCCGTCCGGCGGGCGCGCCACCGCCAAGACCCTCTCCGGGCTCGCCGTCAAGGACGACAAGACCTTCACGGTCAGGCTGCGCACCAAGTTCTCCACCTGGCCCGACACCCTCGGCTACGCCGCCTACGCCCCGCTGCCCCGCGCCTTCTTCGACGACCACGTGAACTGGCTGAAGAAACCGGTGGGCAACGGCCCGTACACCATCGACTCGTACGCCAAGGGCTCGGCGATGAAGCTCACCCGCTGGGACGGCTACCCCGGCGACGACAAGGCCCGCAACACCGGCGTCGAGCTGCGGGTCTACACCGACAACAACACCGCGTACACCGACCTCCAGGCCGGCAACCTCGACCTCGTCGACGACATCCCGAGCGCCCAGCTCAAGAACGTCAAGGCCGACCTCGGCGACCGCTACATCAACCAGCCGGCCGGCATCATCCAGACCCTCGTCTTCCCCATGTACGACCCGAACTGGTCCAAGAACGGCATGGAGAAGGTCCGCCGGGGCCTGTCCATGGCCATCAACCGCGAGCAGATCACCGACCAGATCTACCAGAAGACCCGCACCCCGGCCACGGACTGGACCTCACCGGCCCTCGGCGACCAGGGCGGCTACAAGGCCGGCCTGTGCGGCGACGCCTGCACGTTCGACTCCGCCGCCGCCAAGAAGCTCATCCAGGACGGCGGCGGCCTGCCCGGCGGCCGGATCACCCTCACCTCGAACGTCGACACCGGCTCCCACCGGGTGTGGATGGACGCCGTCTGCAACAGCATCAACACCGCCCTCGGCAACGACAAGGCCTGCATCGTCAACCCCGTCGGCACCTTCGCGGACTTCCGCAACCAGATCACCGAGCAGCGCCTGAGCAACCCCTTCCGCTCCGGCTGGCAGATGGACTACCCGCTGATCCAGAACTTCCTCCAGCCGCTCTACTACACGAACGCCTCGTCCAACTACGGCAAGTTCAGCGACCCGCAGTTCGACAAGCTGGTCGACGAGGCCAACGCCGACGGCTCCCAGAGCGCCGCCAACGCCAAGTTCCACGACGCGGAGCGGATCCTCGCCCGGGAGATGCCCGCCATCCCGCTCTGGTACCAGAACGGCAGCGCCGGCTACTCCGAACGGGTCTCCGACGTCACGCTCAACCCCTTCAGCGTGCCCGTCTACGAGCAGATCAAGGTCGGCTGACGCGTCCATGGGACGGTACGTGATCCGGCGCCTGCTCCAGATGGTCCCGGTGTTCATCGGCAGCACGTTCCTGATCTTCTTCATGGTCTACGCCCTGGGCGACCCCGTGGCCGCCCTCTTCGGCGACAAGGCGCCCGACCCCGCCACCGCCGCCCGCATCCGCCAGGAGCTCTACCTCGACGAGCCCCTGTGGAAGCAGTACGGGCACTACATGGGGCAGATCCTCTCGGGCAACTTCGGCACCGCCTTCAACGGCCAGCCGGTCACCGAGCTGATGGCCGACGCCTTTCCCGTCACCCTGCGCCTCACCCTCGTCGCGATCCTCTTCGAGATCGTCTTCGGCATCACCCTCGGCGTCCTCAGCGGGCTGCGCCGCGGCCGCTCCGCCGACACCACCGTGCTCCTGCTGACCCTGATCGTCGTCTCCGTCCCGACCTTCGTCAGCGGCTACGTCCTGCAATACCTCTTCGGCGTGAAGTGGGGGATCGTCTCCCCGTCCGTGTCCCCCGAGGCCCCCTTCGACGAGCTGATGCTGCCCGGCATCGTCCTCGCGCTGACCTCGCTCGCGTACGTCACCCGCCTCTCGCGCACCTCCATCGCCGAGAACTCCCGCGCCGACTACGTCCGCACGGCCGTCGCCAAGGGATTGCCGCGCCGCCGCGTCGTCACCCGGCACCTGCTGCGCAACTCCCTCATCCCCGTCGTCACCTTCATCGGCACCGACATCGGCGCGCTCATGGGCGGCGCCATCGTCACCGAGCGGATCTTCAACATCCACGGCGTCGGCTTCCAGCTCTACCAGGGCATCCTGCGGCAGAACTCGCCCACCGTCGTCGGCTTCGTGACCATCCTCGTCATCGTCTTCCTGCTCGCGAACCTGCTCGTCGACCTCCTCTACGCCGTGCTCGACCCGAGGATCCGCTATGCCTGAGCCCGATCCTTCCGACGCCGACGGCCGCGTCACGCCCGCCGGCGGCGACCCCGACGCGGCCGTCACCCCCGCCGGCGGCGGCGCCTCCTCGCTGGCCACCAGCGACGCGGAGACCCTCGAAGGCGGCCCCGTCCCCGGCGGCACCGCGAGCGGCAAGGCCCGCAGCCTGTGGTCCGACGCCTGGCACGACCTGCGCCGCAACCCCGTCTTCGTGATCTCCGCGCTGATCATCGTCTTCCTGGTGCTGATCGCCCTGTGGCCCGGCCTCATCGCCGGCGGGAACCCCCTGACCTGCGACCTCGCCAAGGCCCAGGAGGGCTCCCGGCCGGGCCACCCCTTCGGCTACGACACACAGGGCTGCGACGTCTACACCCGCACCGTCCACGGGGCCCGCGCCTCCATCACCGTCGGCATCTGCGCCACCGCCGGCGCCGCCCTCCTCGGCAGCGTGCTCGGCGGGCTGGCCGGCTTCTTCGGCGGCTGGTGGGACGCCCTGCTCTCCCGGATCGCCGACGTCTTCTTCGGCATCCCCATCATCCTGGGCGGCCTCGTCTTCCTCTCCGTCGTCACCGGCGGCTCCCTGTGGCCCGTCGTCGGCTTCATCGTGCTGCTCGGCTGGCCGCAGATCTCCCGCATCGCCCGCGGCTCCGTCGTCACCGCCCGCCAGCACGACTACGTGCAGGCCGCGCGGGCCCTCGGCGCGGGCAACACCCGGCTGCTGCTGCGGCACATCGCGCCCAACGCCGTCGCCCCCGTCATCGTCGTCGCGACCATCGCCCTCGGCACGTACATCGCCCTGGAGGCCACGCTGTCCTTCCTGGGCGTCGGCCTCAAACCGCCCACCGTGTCCTGGGGCATCGACATCTCCAACGCCTCCACCCAGATCCGCAACGCCCCCCACATGCTGCTGTGGCCCGCGGGCGCCCTGAGCATCACGGTGCTGGCGTTCATCATGCTCGGCGACGCGGTCCGCGACGCCCTCGACCCCAAACTGCGCTGAGGAGCGGGCGGATGCACGAGGCACAGGAGGCGGCGGCCGCCGCCGTGACCCTGCCGGACGTACCCCTGCTGGACGTGCGCGACCTGCACGTGGAGTTCCGCACCCGCGACGGCGTCGCCAAGGCCGTCAACGGCGTCAGCTACGGCGTCCGCGCCGGGGAGACGCTCGCCGTGCTCGGCGAGTCCGGCTCGGGCAAGTCCGTCACCGCCCAGGCCGTCATGGGCATCCTCGACTCCCCGCCCGGCCACGTCACCGGCGGCGAAGTGCTCTTCCGCGGCGAGGACCTGCTCACCATGGGCGGCGAGCGGCGCCGCCGGCTCCGCGGCGCCAAACTCTCCATGATCTTCCAGGACGCGCTGTCCGCCCTCAACCCCGTGATGAGCGTGGGCGCCCAGCTCGCCGAGATGTACTCCGTCCACGACGGCATGACCCGCAAGGACTCCCGGGCCAAGGCCGTCCAGATGATGGAGCGCGTCCGCATCCCTGCCGCGAAGGAACGCGCCGGCGACTACCCGCACCAGTTCTCCGGCGGCATGCGCCAGCGCATCATGATCGCCATGGCGCTGGCGCTCGAACCGGACCTCGTCATCGCCGACGAGCCCACCACCGCGCTCGACGTCACCGTCCAGGCCCAGGTCATGGACCTCCTCGCCGAGCTCCAGCGCGAATACCGCATGGGCCTGATCCTCATCACCCACGACCTGGGCGTCGTCGCGGACGTCGCCGACCGGATCGCCGTCATGTACGCCGGGCGGATCGTGGAGACCGCGCCCGTCCACGCGCTCTACGCCGCGCCCGCCCACCCGTACACCGCCGGCCTGCTCGGCTCCATCCCGCGCCTCGACCACAAGGGCAAGGAGCTCCACGCCATCAAGGGGCTGCCGCCCAGCCTCACCGACATCCCCGCCGGCTGCCCCTTCAACCCGCGCTGCCCCCGCGCCCAGGCCATCTGCCGCACCGACCGGCCGCCGCTCTTCGACGTCGCGCCCGGCCGGGCCAGCGCCTGCCACTTCTGGAAGGAGACCCTCGACGATGCCGGGTAACGGCGAGGCCATTCTGGAGGTGCGGGACCTGGTCAAGCACTACCCGCTCACCCGGGGAATCCTCTTCAAGAAGCAGGTCGGGGCCGTGCACGCCGTCGACGGCGTCTCCTTCGACCTGCGGCGCGGGGAGACGCTCGGCATCGTGGGGGAGTCGGGGTGCGGCAAGTCGACCGTCGCGAAGCTGCTGGTCAACCTGGAACGGCCGACGTCCGGGCGGATCCTGTACAAGGGCGAGGACGTCACGCGCCTGTCCGGGCGCGCGCTCAAAGCCGTCCGGCGCAACATCCAGATGGTCTTCCAGGACCCCTACACCTCGCTCAACCCGCGGATGACCGTCGGCGACATCATCGGCGAGCCGTACGACATCCACCCCGAGGTCGCGCCCAAGGGCGACCGGCGCGCCAAGGTCCGCGAACTCCTCGACGTCGTCGGCCTCAGCCCCGAGCACATCAACCGCTACCCGCACCAGTTCTCCGGCGGGCAGCGGCAGCGGATCGGCATCGCCCGGGGGCTCGCCCTCCGGCCGGAGATCATCGTCGCCGACGAGCCGGTGTCCGCGCTGGACGTCTCCGTCCAGGCCCAGGTCGTCAACCTGCTGGAGCGGCTCCAGGACGAGTTCGACCTCGCGTACGTCTTCATCGCCCACGACCTGTCGGTCGTCCGGCACATCTCGGACCGGGTCGCGGTCATGTACCTCGGGCGGTTCGCCGAAGCGGGCACGGACGCGCAGATCTACGAGCACGCCACGCATCCGTACACGCAGGCCCTGCTCTCGGCCGTGCCGGTCCCGGACCCGCGGGCGCGGGCCGGTCGCGACCGGATCATCCTGACGGGCGACGTGCCCTCGCCGGCGCACCCGCCGTCCGGGTGCCGGTTCCGCACACGCTGCTGGAAGGCGCGGGAGAAGTGCGCGCGGGTCGTGCCGCCCCTGGAGATCCCCGACTGGTTCCTGGAGGGCGGCGGCCCGGAGGCCCACGCGTCGGCGTGCCACTACGCGGAGGAACGTCCGGCCACGCCGGACGTCCCGCCCACCGAGTGACCCGGGGCGCCCACGACGCCCCTTCGCCGCGGCGGGATTTTTGCCCGCGGCAAGGGGGAGTCCGGGCGCCGGCGCCCGCCCGTCGCGCCGCGACACCCCTCCGCCGCGGCGGCGCTCAGCCCCTGCCGGGCTGTTCGGCGGTGCCGTGCGGCCTGGGGTCGGTCCGGTAGCGCCGGGGTTCGCCGTTGTGGTTGATCGCCGTTGCGGCGGGGTTGATTTGCCTGCGGCAAAGGGGAGTCCGGGCGCTCTCCCCGCCCCGTCGCCCTGCGACAACCCTCCGCCGCAGCGGCGCTCAGCCCCCGCCGGGCTGTCCGGCGGTGCCGTGCGGCCTGGGGCCGGTCCGGCGTCGCCCGGGGCTACCGGGCCGCAGGGGCCGCCGCCGTCGTCGGGGGCTCCGGGAAGTGGCAGGCCGATAGGTGGCCCTCGGCCGAGTCGGGGGCCCGTACCAGTGGTGGGGCCTCCGCGGCGCAGCGGTCCCGCGCCTTCCAGCAGCGTGTGCGGAAGCGGCAGCCCGACGGCGGCGCGATCGGGGAGGGGACGTCGCCGGTGAGCCGGATCCTTTCGCGAGGGGACGCCCAGTCCCCGAGCACCGGTACTGCCGACAGCAGCGCGTGCGTGTACGGATGCCGCGGCCGCCCGTAGATGTCGTCCCGCGTGCCGACCTCCACGATCCTGCCGAGGTACATGACCGCGACCCGGTGCGAGACGTGCCGCACGACCGCCAGGTCGTGGGCGATGAACAGGAAGGCGATTCCCAGCTCCCGTTGCAGCCGTTGCAGCAGGTTGACGACCTGGGCCTGGATGGAGACGTCCAGCGCGGACACCGGCTCGTCGGCGACGACGACCTTCGGTTCGAGGGCGAGGGCCCGCGCGACCCCGATCCGCTGCCGCTGCCCGCCGGAGAACTCGTGCGGGAAGCGGTTGTAGTGCTCGGGGTTCAGGCCCACGGTCTCCAGGAGCTCGCGCACGCGCCCCTCGCGCCCGCCCGGCGGGGTGACGCCGTGGATCTCCATCGGCCCGGAGATGATCTTTCCGACCGTGTGCCGGGGGTTCAGTGACGCGTACGGGTCCTGGAAGATCATCTGGATTTCGGAGCGGACGGGCGCGAGCTCCTTGCGGCTCGCGCGCGTGATGTCCTCTCCGCGGTAGAGGATCCGCCCGGCGGACGGCTCCAGGAGCCGGGTGAGCAGCCGCCCCGTCGTGGACTTGCCGCAGCCGGACTCGCCGACGAGGCCGAAGCTCTCCCCGGCCCGTACGGTCAGGTCGATGCCGTCGACGGCCTGTACGGCGCCGACGGTCCGTTTGATGGGAAAGCCGCCCCGTACGGGGAAGTGCTTGGTGAGCTTCTCCGCGACGAGCAGCGGCTCGCCGCCCCGGGGGCTCGTGTCGTCCATGGCGTCTCTCCTCAGCCGAGCCGGGGCCGGATCTGCTCTGCGAACACGCTGCGCTGCCGCTCCTCGGAGAGGTGGCACGCGGCCCCCCGCCCGGGCGGCAGGCCGGGCCGTTCCGTGCGGCACCGGTCCCCTCCGACCTCGGAGACGTACCCGCACCGTGGGTGGAACGGGCAGCCCGGCGGCGGGGCGAGCAGGCTCGGCGGGGTGCCCGGGATGGGCGTGAGCGGCTCGTCGACGGAGGCGGCCAGCCGCGGCATGGAGCCCAGCAGCCCCCACGTGTAGGGGTGCCGGGGCGCCCGCAGCACCTCCCGTACGGGCCCCTGCTCGACGGCCCTGCCCGCGTACATCACGAGCAGGTCGTCGACCGTGCCGGCAACGACGCCGAGATCGTGCGTGATGAGGATGATCGCCGCGCCCGTTTCCTGCTGGAGCTCCCCCAGCAGGTCGAGGATCTGCGCCTGGACAGTGACGTCGAGCGCGGTGGTCGGCTCGTCGGCGATGAGGAGCTCGGGGTCGCAGACCAGCGCCATCGCGATCATCGCCCGCTGCCGCATCCCGCCGGAGAACTGGTGCGGGTAGTCGTCCACGCGCAGCTCCGGCTGCGGGATGCCGACCCGCCGCAGCATCTCGACGGCCCGCAGCCGCGCCTCCCGCCGGGACGCGCCGGTGTGCTTGCGGTACGGCTCGGCGATCTGCCGGCCGACCGTGTAGTACGGGGAGAGGGCGGTGAGCGAGTCCTGGAAGATCATCGCCGCCTTGTTCCCGCGCAGCTTCTCCAGGACGGACTCGGGCGCGCCGGTCATCTCCTGCCCGTCCAGCAGGATCTCGCCGCGGATCTCGGTGGTGCGCGGGTCGTGCAGCCCGAGCACGGCGAGGTTGGTGACGGACTTCCCGGAGCCGGACTCGCCGACGATGCCGAGCGTGCGGCCGCGCTCCAGGGTGAACGACAGGCCGTCGACGGCCCGTACGGTGCCGTCCTCGGTGGAGAAGCGGACGCTCAGGTCCCGTACGGAGAGAAATGCGTTCACACGAGTCCCCCTAGGCGAGCCGCACGCGCGGGTCGATGACGGCGTACGCGGCGTCCACCACGATGTTGGCGACGACGATCGCCGTGCAGCCGACGAGCATCACGGCCATCAGCGTGGGCAGGTCGGTCTCGCTCACGGAGGACACCGCGAGCCGCCCCAGCCCGTGCAGGCTGAAGGTGAACTCGGTGATGATCGCCCCGCCGAACAGCGACCCGAGGTCGATGCCGAAGATGGTGACGATGGGCGCGAGCGCGCCCCGCCACGCGTAGCGGAAGAAGACCGTGCGCCGCCCGAGCCCCTTGGCACGGGCGGTGCGCACGTGGTCCTCGCCGAGCTGTTCGATCATCTGGGAGCGCGTCATCCGGCTGTAGTTGGCGATGAAGATGATGGACAGCACCAGCCAGGGGATGAGCATCCCGGTGAACCACTTCACGGGGTTCTCGGTGATCGGGTAGTAGGCCGGGTTGTCCATCCAGTGCAGCCCGCTGACGAGCACGGCGAGGGCGATGACGCCGACGAAGTAGATCTGGAGGGAGTTGCCGACGAGCGACAGGGAGCTGAAGAACTTGTCGATCCAGGTCCCCCGGAAGGCCGCGGCGATCATGCCGATGCCCACGCCGACGACGAGGAAGACGACGGCGCCGCCGACCGTGATGGACAAGGTGGTGGGGAAGCGGTCCACGATCGTGCCCCAGACCGGCTGCTGGTTGGAGAACGAGTAGCCGAAGCAGGGCGCCGGGCAGTGGCCGACGGTGAAGTCGCGGCCGGTGAAGATGCCCGCCATGTAGTGCCAGTACTGCACGGGGACCGGCTGGTCCAGGCCCAGGTTCTTGTTGATCAGGGCGAGGGCGTCCGGGGTGCAGTTCTTGCCGCAGGACATCAGGGCCGGCTGCGAGGGCAGCGCGAAGAAGAGGGCGAAGGTGATCGCGCTGATGAGCACGATGATGACGAGGGCGCCGAGCGTGCGGCGGGCGAGGAAGCGCAGCACGGCCGGCTACTTCACGTAGACGCCGGTCGGGTCGACCGTCCCGTAGACCGGCTGGTAGCGGATGCCGCCCAGGTTCGAGCCCCACAGGGAGAACTGGGTGTTGTAGAAGGTCGGCACGCCCGGCACGTCCTCGGTGAAGATCTTGTCGGCGAGCTGCTGCCACTCGGGGGCGGCCTTCTTCACGTCCGGGACGGCGCTGATGCGGTCGATCGCGGCGTTGACGGCGGGGTTGTTGAGGTGGCCGTAGTTCTGGGCGCCGTCGGCGATCTGCCGGCCGTCGAACAGCGGGGGCACGACGGTCGAGGAGACGGGCCAGTCCGCGCCCCACGAGGTGCGGTAGATGTCGAATTTGTTCTTGACCTCGGCGATCGCGGTCCGCCAGGTGTTGGCGTCGATTTCCTTCTTCTGCACCTTGAAGCCGGCCCGCTCCAGGGCCTGGGTGACGACCACGGAGACCTTCTGCTGGAGGTCGGTGTTGGGGTACGCGTAGACGATCTCCTGGCCCTCCTTGCCGGCCTGCTTGAGCAGCTCGCGGGCCTTGTCGGGGTCGCCGGCCGGCTTGGCCTTCTTCCCGAACGGGTCGGTCGGCTTGTAGCCGTCCATGGCGGGGGAGAGGTAGTTGGTGGCGAGCACCCCGGCGGTGGCGCCGCCCATCTGCTGGAGGATCTGCCCGTTGGGCATCGCGTACGCGAGGGCCTTGCGGACGTTGACGTCCTTGAGCCGGTCCATGTTGAAGCTGATGTAGTCCACGTACGGCTGGATCTCCACGAAGCGGCGCGCCTTGGTGTCGGCCTGGCCGAGGACCTTCTCGGTCATCTCCGGGGCGACGGCGTTGGTGAACGACAGGGTGTTCTTGTCGGCGCCCTGGTCGGCGAGGAAGCGCCGGGTGGAGTCCGCGTACTGGTGGCCGAAGCTGATCTCGAACCGGTCGGCGTACTGGTGCCGGATCGGGTCGGTCTTGGCGTCCCAGTTCTCGTTGCGGACGAGAGTGAGGGATTTTCCGACCTTGTAGTCGCCGACCTTGTACGGGCCGGAGGAGACGGGGGCGTTGTCGTACTTGCGCTGGGTGTCCTTCTCGGCCTTGACGGGGCCGATGTTGGGCATGGCGGTCGCGAACGGCGTGTCGGCGTGCGGCTGACGGAAGTGGAAGACGATCGTCTTGTCGTCCGGGGTGTCGAGCACGGACGCCGACAGGTGGGCGCCCTTGTACGGGCCGTCGGGCAGCGCCTTGCGGAAGTCGGCGCCGTCGCCGGAGAGCCACTGGGGGACGTACAGCGGGCCGTCGGTCTCGAAGGACGCGTAGAGCCGCTCGACGCCCCAGCGCACGTCCTTGGCCGTGATCGGCGAGCCGTCCTCGAACTTCAGCCCGTCCTTGAGGGTGAACTTCCAGGTCTTCCCGCCGTCGGAGGCGGTGCCCGCGTCGGTCGCGAGGTCGCCGACGACCTTGACGCGGCCCTTGTCGTCCACCTTGTACGAGGTGAGCGTGCGGTTGTAGAGCATCTGGTCGGCGAGCATGTCGCTGTAGTAGATCTGCCCGGGGTCCAGGTGCAGGAAGGCGTCGCGCTGGAGGACGCCGACCGTGCCGCCCTTCTTCGCGCCCGGCACTTCGGGGGCGGGCCCGGCCGAGTCGTCCTTGGTGCCGATCGAGTAGTTGGCGGAGGTGTTCTTGTCCGAGCCGGGGCCCTCGCTCTTGTCCCCGCCTCCGCCCCCGCCGCCTCCGCTGCTGCACGCGGAGAGGACCAGGGCGCCGGCCGCGAGGGCGGCGGTGGTGGAGGAGGCGAGCCGGAGTCTGCTCCTGCGGGACCGTGTGCTTCTGGGGGATCGCGCCGTGGGCTTCATGATCGATGCACCTGCCTGTCCGTCGCTAGCCGGTTCTTGCGTGCACGTCCTCAGCGTCCGGTCCGCGGGTCGAAGGCGTCCCGGACCGAGTCCCCGAGCAGGTTGAAGGCGACCACGAAAACGATCATGGCGAGGCCGGGGAAGAAGATGTAGGTGATGTCGCTCTCGTAGTAGTGGGCGCCGTTGGCGAACATCCGGCCCCAGTCGGGCGTCGGCTCCACGATGCCGACGCCGATGAAGGACAGCCCGGCCTCGATCGTCACGAAGCTCGGGAGCATCAGCGTGGACTGCACCAGAATCGGCGTCCAGAGGTTCGGCAGCAGCTCCTTGCTGATGATCCGCCAGGGCGAGGCGCCCGTGACCTTCGCCGCCTCGACGAACTCCCGCTCCCGCAGGCTCAGCACCTGCCCGCGCAGCAGCCGCGCCAGCCCCATCCAGCCCAGCACCCACAGCACCAGAATGAGCGTCACGACCCGCAGATAGGTGGGCGTCTCCTTCTCCGGGCTCACGAAGAGGGAGTAGACGACCGGAGTGAAGGCGATGAACGACAGCTGGCTCGGGAAGGCCAGCAGCAGATCGATGAAGCGTCCGAGCAGATAATCGGTCCGGCCACCGAGATAGCCGGCCGTCACCCCGATGAGCACACCCGTCAGAACACACAGGACGGTTGCCGCCGCGGCGATGAGCAGCGAGGTACGGATTCCGTAGACGAGCTGTGTCAGGACGTCCCGGCCGAGGGTGGGTTCGAGACCGAACCAGAAGCTCCCGGAGATCCCCCCGTTGGGCTTGACCGGATAGCCGTACTCGTTGAGCAGGCCCGGCTCGTCCAGCCCGTACGTCTGCGTCGGGTTCTTTCCGTAGACCTTCGAGATGAGCGGCGCCGCCAGGGCGACGAGGAAGAAGAACGTCACCACGTAAGCCGATACGACACCCGGACGGTCGCGTTTGAAGCGCCGCCACATCAGCTGTCCGGGTGATCTGCCGGCCGGCCCCGCTGGTGCCACCGGGGCCGGGGAAGGACTCGTCATCGCTTCGATCCCCCGCACTGTCGTCGTGTCGATCCCTCGCGGATGCCGTTCCCGCGCGGAGGGTTGAGCGGACTCTGACAACGGAGCCGCGGTCCGGTCAAGAGGGCTGCGCAACAGCGCGCGGGGGAGCGCACTTCTTTGAACGAAGGATGAGCGGATCGACGACGCGGCGTGCTTGACAGGGAGTCGAGCACGCCGCGCGCGGGGTTCAGCTATGGAGCGTCACTTCATCCCGAGGGACCGCTTCAGGAAGTCGACCTGGAGCAGCAGGAGGTTCTCCGCGACCTGCTCCTGCGGGGTCATGTGCGTCACGCCCGACAGCGGCAGCACCTCGTGCGGCCGGCCCGCCGCGAGGAGCGCTGACGACAGCCGCAGGGTGTGCGCCGCGACCACGTTGTCGTCGGCCAGGCCGTGGACGATCATCAGCGGGCGGACCTCGCCGGCCGTCTCCGCCAGCCCCTCCTCGGTGACCAGCGAGTTGCGGTCGTACACCTTCGGGTGCTCCTCGGGGTGGCCGAGGTAGCGCTCGGTGTAGTGCGTGTCGTACAGCCGCCAGTCGGTCACCGGGGCGCCCGCCACGCCCGCGTGGAAGACGTCCGGGCGGCGCAGCACGGCCAGCGCCGCGAGGTAGCCGCCGTAGGACCAGCCGCGGATGCCGACGCGGCCCAGATCCAGCGGGAACTCCCCGGCCAGCGCCTGGAGGGCCTCGACCTGGTCGTCCAGGGTGGCGCCCGCGAAGTCGTGGTGGATCGCCTTCTCCCAGGCGGGGGAGCGGTGCGGGGTGCCGCGGCCGTCGGCGACGACCACGGCGAAGCCCTGGTCGGCGAACCACTGCGAGGTCAGGTGGGCGTTGTGCCCGGCCACCACGCGCGGGCCGTGCGGTCCGCCGTAGGGGTCCATGAGCACCGGAAGCGGGCCGTCGCCTTCCTGGTAGCCCGTCGGCAGGACGACGGCGCACGGGATCCGGCGCGCGCCCGCCTCGGTGAGCCGTGCGCGCGAGGTGAGCACCGGCGCTTCCGCGTACGACGTCACGACCGCCGCCTCCGCGCCGTCGCGCAGGACCCGGGCGGCGGCCCCGGCGCGCTCCGGTACCGCCGACACCAGGACCGAGACCGCCCCCGAGCGCACGGCCGAGTGCCAGCCGCGCTCCTGCGAGACGCGCTCGGCGCCCTGCTCGCCGACCCGGTAGACGTGCGCCTCCCCGGTTTCCGGAGCGGTCGCGTCCGGCCCGGCGGAGGCGGAGACCAGCACGTCGGCGTCGCCCACGTCGAGCACGGCGCGCACGTGCAGGCGGCCGTCGGTCAGCTTCCGGTCGCCCACCACCAGGACCCGGGCGCCGTCCTCGTCGGCGATGCGCACCAGACGCCCGTCCGGCGTCCAGGCGGGAACGCCGGGGAACAATTCAAGCCACTTTGCGTCGTCCTCTTCATGGAGCACGCTCGTGGCACCGGTCCCGGTGTCCACGGACAGATACGCCTGCCGCCGCTGGTCGCGCGACTGCACCAGCAGCAGCGGCGGACCGCCCGCCGACCAGTGCGCCTGCGCGAGGTAGGGGTAGCGCTCGCGGTCCCACCGGACGTCCGTGCGGCTGCCGTCCAGACCCAGCAGGGCCAGCGTGACCTCGGCGTTCGGGGTGCCCGCCGCCGGGTAGGCCACCTCGGCCGGCTGCCGGCCCGGGTTGGCGGGGTCGGCGATCCACCAGCGCTGCACGGGCGTCTCGTCCACCCGCGCGGCCAGCAGCGACTCCCCGTCCGGCGCCCACCAGAAGCCGCGGTGGCGGTGCATCTCCTCGGCCGCGATGAAGTCGGCGAGACCCCAGGTCACGGACGGCCCGCCGGGCTCGGCCAGGGCCCGGTCGGCGGTCTCCCCCGCCGCCGCGCCGGCCGCCGGCTCCACGTCGGCCACCCGCAGCGCGCCGCCCGCGACATAGGCCACCCGGCGGCCGTCGGGGGAGGGCCGCGGGTCGACCACGGGGCCGGGAACCGCCAGTTCACGGGCGGTGCCGCCGCGCAGCTCCGCCACGAAGAGCCGTCCCGAGAGCGCGAACGCCGCCAACTCCGCCGCGCTGTCCACGGCGTACGCGACGACGCCCGCGGAACCCTCGCGCAGCCGCTCGCGGCGGGCCCGCTCCTCGGCCGACAGCTCCTCGGCGGCGCCCGACAGCAGGACGGCCGGGTCGGCCGCCGGGAACTCCCGTCCGGCGGCGGGGTCGAGGACCCACAGGACACCCGTGCGATCGGTCCCCGAACGGGAGCGAAGGAAGACGACACGGGTTCCGTCAGGTGACACGGTGAACGCACGCGGCGCGCCGAGCGAGAACCGCTGCGTACGGGCGTACTGTCGCGGGAACGAGACTTGTCTGGTCATGGCGCCGAGCCTACGGCGGAGCGGCGAGAATCCGCCGTGCGCCCCGGAATTGCCCCCATGCACCCAGTGCTGGGTCACGCTCCGGAAAGTTATGATCACGGACGCATAGCCGATAAGTCCCGCGTGTCATCCGTCAACCGTCATCCGTCTCATGCGTCTCAACCGCGCGTATCTGGAGGTGAACCGCCGTGGCACTCTCGATTTCGGCGGTGGTGCTGCTGGCGATCGTCGTCTTCATGCTGTGCCGGAAGTCCGGGTTGAAGGCCGGCCACGCCGCGGTCTGCGTCCTGCTGGGCTTCTATCTGGCGAGCTCGTCACTCGGGCCGACGATCCACCAGGTGACCAAGAGCGCCACCGATGTGATCAGCAACATCAAGTTCTGAGGGTGTGCGCCCCGGGTCCCGCGGGCGGGGCTCCGCCGGGCCCGCAGGACTCGTAGGCTTCTCCCATGACCGACAGCTCCGTCCTGCCGGGCCGCCGGCTCCTCCTGGTGCACGCGCACCCGGACGACGAATCCATCAACAACGGCGCGACCATGGCCAAGTACGCGGCCGAGGGGGCCCACGTCACGCTCGTGACCTGCACACTCGGCGAAGAGGGCGAGGTGATCCCGCCGGAGCTGGCCCACCTCGCCGCCGACCGGGACGACCGCCTGGGCCCCTACCGCGCCGGGGAGCTGGCCGCCGCCATGAAGGAGCTCGGCGTCACCGACCACCGCCTCCTCGGCGGCCCGGGCCGCTACCGCGACTCGGGGATGATGGGCGCCCCGCAGAACGACCGCCCCGAGTGCTTCTGGCGCGCCGACGTCGACGAGGCCGCCGCGTCCCTCGTTGAGGTGATTCGCGAGGTGCGCCCCCAGGTGCTCGTCACCTACGACCCGGACGGCGGCTACGGCCACCCCGACCACATCCAGGCGCACCGCGTCGCCATGCGCGCCGCCGAGCTCGCCGGCGAGCCGGCCTTCCGCCGCGACCTCGGCGACCCCCACGAGATCGCGAAGGTCTACTGGAACTGCGTGCCCCTGTCGGTCATCGAGGAGGGCTTCGCGCGGCTGCGCGCCGCGGGCCGCGAGGTCTCCTTCCCGGGCGTCGCCTCCGCGGCCGACGTCCCGGGCGTCGTCCCCGACGACGAGGTCACCGCCGCCGTCCCGACCGCCGGCCACGCCGAGGCCAAGGCCGCGGCGATGCGCGCCCACGCCACACAGATCGCCGTGGACGGCCCGTTCTTCGCGCTCTCCAACGACCTGGGGCAGCCGATCCTCACCGACGAGTACTACAAGCTGGTCCGCGGCCGGGCCGCCGGCCCGCGCGAGGACGACCTGTTCGCCGGGGTGGAAGCATGAGCGGCATGACCACGCCCATAAGCGCCGCGCGCCTCGCCGCGTACCTCGGCCTCTTCGTCCTCGGCGCCGCCACCGGCTTCGCCGGGGCGCTCACCCAGGGCGGCTGGTTCCCCGGCGGCCTCTCGCTCGCCCTGCTCGCCGTCGCGGGCCTCAGCTACGGCGCGGTGACCGCCACGGGCACCCGTGCCGGCGGCGCCGTGGCCGCCGGCGGCTGGCTCGCCGCGGTCATGCTGATGACCTCCAGCCGCCCCGAGGGCGACTTCTTCTTCGGCGCCGGAATCAGCTCGTGGGTCTTCCTGCTGGGCGGGATGGCGCTGGCTGTGATGTGCGCCACTGTCCCGAAACTGCCGCAACCGGACGGACCTTCGGTCCGACTTGGCAAGTGACGTGACGATTTCTGCCTGAGTGTCGTCCGGCCCGCGCACAGGTCATCCGGCATCTGCCGGACTTGTCCCGTGACGGGCCGACGGCGCGCGAGCACGCAGCGCGCTCCCGCCCGCCGGCGTGAACCGGCGGTCGTCAAGTGCGTGTGCGCGGTGCCCAGTATGGTGGTGCGCGCCGCCGAGCCGCCCGCGCGAGGTCATGACGGGCGGCGGAGCTAACCGGGAGAACCTGCTTTGAGCCGTGAATCTGACAGTTCGTCCTCCGGGCCCCAGGGCCGCGGTGGCGCCGCCTACCCGTCCGGGACCCCTCCGTACGGCAGTGAGGACCAGGCCCGTGCGGCCGCGGCCTCCAGGCCCGAAGAGCCCAAGACCGAGACCACGCTGACGACGCGGATCCGGATCAACATCCCCGGTTCGCGGCCCATCCCGCCGGTCATCATGCGCACGCCCGTCGAGGGCGAGGGCGCTTCCGCGGGCGGGTCCGGCACCGGTTCCGCGGCCGCCCCGGGTGCCGTCTCCGCTTCCGGATCCGCTTCGGCCTCCGCTTCCGCTTCCGCCAAGCAGGCTCCGGCCCGCGGCGGTGCGGCCGCGGGCGGCGGCGCGCCGTCGGGCGAGCGCAAGGCACAACTGCCGCGCCGGCCCGCCCCGGCGACGCCTCCCGGCCGCAACCCCCAGGACCGCACCGGCTCCACGGAGCAGGGCGGCGGCAAGGGGGAGAAGGCCAGCGACTGGTTCGCGCCCCGCAAGTCCGGCGGCGCCACGCCTCCCCCTCCGGCGGGCGGGCGCAAGGCCGACCTGCCGCGCCGCTCGGCGGGTGCCGCCGGCGCGGGCGGCGCGGGCGCCCCGCAGCACTCCGGGCCGCGCGACGCCGCCCCGGCCGGCGGTCAGACCATGGGCGGTACGCCGTGGCCGGGTGACGCGCAGACGACCGGCTCCGGCTCCGTGCCGCAGCAGCCCTCCCCGGCCAACCCGGGCAACGGCTGGCAGCGCGACACCACGCACGGTGCCGCCGCCCCGCAGACGGGCGTTCCCCAGGCGGGCGGCGCGGCGCAGCGGCGCGGCGCCGAGGACGACTGGCCCGGCGGCTCCTCGACCACGGGTGCGACCCCGTGGGACGCGGGTATGAACGCGGGTATGAACGACATTCCGGGCGCCGGTGCGCCCGGCGGCGTGCCCGGCAGCGGCGCACCCGCCGGCGGCATGGCGCAGCGGCGCGGCGCCCAGGACGACTGGCCGGGCGGCCCGCAAGCATCCCAGGCCCCGGCCGCCCCGGGCGCGCCCGTGGACGACTGGCCCGGCAGCCCCTCCACCACGGCCTCGACGCCGTGGCCGGGCGACCCCTCGACGACCGGCTCGATGCCGCAGCCGCCCGCCCCGGGCGGCGGCGCGCCCTGGCCCGAGGACCCGATGAGCACCGGGTCCATGGGCATCATGCAGCCCCCGGCGCCGGGTGCGCCCGCGGGCGGCGGCGCGCAGTGGACCGAGCCGGAGAGCACGCAGCAGTTCCCCGCGCCCGTCATGGGCCAGGGCGCGGCGGATCCGTTCGCCCCCGCCGCGGGCGGCTTCGGCCGTACGGACACGCCGCACGAAGGCGTGCCCCGCGTGCCCGCGCCGCCCGCCGGCGCGCAGTCCGCCGCGGCGGCCGCTCCTCCGGCGGCGCCCGGCAAGGCCCCCCAGCAGCCCAAGGGCGGCAAGGGTGCCAAGGGCGGCAAGAAGGGCGGGGCCAAGGCTCCCGCGGCCGGCGGCGGCGTGCCCGCCGTGCCGCCGCCCGCCCCGGGCGGCGCCGCGCAGGCCGGGAAGCCCGTGGACAGCGGCGCGCCGCGCATCGCCGTGCCCAAGCCCAAGGTGCCCGCGCCCGGTGCGGGCCCCGCGGCCCCGGCCAAGGGCGCCGCGAAGGCCGCGCCGAAGAGCGCGCCCGCCAAGGCGCAGCCCAAGAAGAAGGGCCGCTCGAAGGTCGTGCTGCTGGGCGGCGCGGTCGTCGGCCTCGTCGGCGTCGCGTACGTGGCCGGGCTGGTGCTCGACCACGCGGACGTGCCCAACGGCACCACCGTCCTCGGCGTCAGCATCGGCGGCTCCTCCAAGGAAGAGGCCGTCCAGAAGCTCGACTCCGCGCTCGGCGACCGGGCGACCAAGCCGCTCAAGGTCTCCATCGGCGGCAAGGAGGCGCAGCTCAAGCCGTCCGTGGCGGGCCTGTCCATCGACACCCAGGCCACGGTGCGCGAGGCGGCCGGCCGGGACTACAACCCGCTGACCGTCATCCCCTCGCTCATGGGCGGCACCCGCACGGCCGAGCCCGTGATCGTCGCCGACGAGGAGAAGATCGCGGACGCGCTCAAGACGCTCGCGGGCGAGTCGGGCGCGGCCAAGGAAGGCACGATCAAGTTCGAGCCGGGCAAGGCCGTCCCCGTCTACGGCAAGCCGTACCAGGGCATCGACGGCGACAAGGGCGTCGCCGCCGTCGCCAAGGCGTACAAGGACCGCGCCGCCACCGGCCAGGAGACCCCGGTCGAGCTGCCGAGCGCGAGCCAGCAGCCGAAGGTGAGCAACGCCGAGGTCGACCGGATGATGAAGGAGTTCGCGCAGCCCGCGATGTCCGGCCTCGTCACGGTGCAGACCGACCCGCTCCACAAGATCCAGTTCGGTCCGGAGCGCTCGCTGCCGAAGATCCTTGGCGTCAAGGAGGTCGGCGGCAAGCTCGTCGACAACTACGACCTCGAAGCGGTCAAGGAGCTGTACGGCACGGCGTTCAAGGGCGTCCTGATCCAGCGCGGCAACGGCAGCAAGACCGAGGTCACCCCGCAGGACGTGGTGGGTGCCCTGCGCAAGGCGCTCATGGGCAAGACGCCCGCCGAGCGCGTGGGGACCATCCCGCTGAGCTGATCACCGAGCGGTCCGAGCCGAGCCCCCGTGCCTCACCGGCACGGGGGCTCCGTGCTGCCCGCGTCCGCATGGCTTCCGTCATGCCGGCCATGACATCTGTCATGGTCAGGACCGTACGCCTGACACTGCCGCGGACCCCCGCCGACCGGGGAACATGGTCAGCATGACCACCACAGGAACGTACACGGGGGAAGGGCGCCGCACCGGCGCCCCCGTGGTCAGCTTCGAGAACGTGAGCAAGAGCTTCGGTGCGGTGCGCGCCGTGGCGGATCTCGACCTTCAGCTGTACCCGGGCGAGACCGTCGCCCTCCTCGGCCCCAACGGCGCCGGCAAGTCGTCCACCCTCGACCTGCTGCTGGGCCTGCGCAACCCCGACGCGGGCAGGGTCGAGCTGTTCGGCACCAGCCCGCAGCAGGCCCTCGCCCAGGGCAAGGTCGGCGCGATGCTCCAGTCCGGCGGCCTCATGGAGGACGTCACCGTCCGCGAGATAGTGAAGCTCGGCTGCGATCTGCACCCGCGCCGCTTCCCCGTCGACCAGGTGCTCGCCGCCGCCGATCTGACCGAGATAGCCGACCGCAAGGTCGGCAAGCTCTCCGGCGGCCAGGAGCAGCGCGTGCGGTTCGCCCTCGCGACGGCCGGCGCCAACGAGCTCATCGTGCTGGACGAGCCCACCACCGGCATGGACGTCTCGGCCCGGCAGGCCTTCTGGGGCGTGATGCGCGAGCAGGCGCAGAACGGCCGCGCGATCCTCTTCGCCACGCACTACCTCGAAGAGGCCGACGCCATCGCCGACCGGGTCATCGTGCTGCACCGCGGGCGCGTCCTCGCGGACGGCTCGGCCGCCGAGATCAAGGCGAAGGCCGGCGCCCGCCGCATCGTCTTCGACCTGGACGGGCACATCGGCGAGGCCGCCCTGCGCGAGCTGCCGTTCCTGTCCTCGCTGGAGGTGTCCGGCCGCACCGTGCGCATCCAGTCGCACGACGCCGACGCGACCGTCCACGCCCTCTACGGCCTCGGTCTCTACCCGCGCAACCTGGAGGTCGCGGGCCTCGGCCTGGAGCAGGCCTTCATCGCCATCACCGACGCTGCCACCGCCGAGGAGGCGGCCCTGTGAACACCCTGATCAAGCTCGAAATCGCGCGCACCCTGCGCAACAAGAAGTTCATGTTCTTCTCGGTGCTCTACCCCGCCGGCCTGTATCTGATGATCGCGGGCGGCGCGAGCAACACCGAGATCGTCGGTGACACCGGGCTGACCCTGCCGCTGCTGATGATGGTCTCCATGGCCTCCTTCGGCGCCATCACCGCCGTCCTCGTCGGCAACAGCGAGAAGATCGCCAAGGAGCGCGAGAAGGGCTGGGTGCGCCAGCTGCGCCTGACCGCCCTGCCCGGCCGCGGCTACGTGACCGCCAAGGTCGCCTCCGCCGCCGTGGTCTCGCTCCCCTCGATCCTCGTGGTCTTCGCGATAGCCGCCGCCGTCAAGGACGTCCGGATGGACGCCGCCTGGCAGTGGCTCGCGCTGATCGGCGCCATCTGGGCGGGCAGCATCGTCTTCGCCGCGCTCGGCGTGGCCGTCGGCTACCTCGCCACGGGCGACGCCGTCCGCCCCATCACGATGATCATCTACTTCGGCCTGTCGATGCTCGGCGGCCTGTGGATGCCCACCACGACGTTCCCGCACTGGCTCCAGAAGGTCGCGGAGTGGACGCCCACCTACGCCTACGCCGGGCTCGGCCGCTCCATCGAGCAGGCCCACGCCCCCGAGCTGAAGCAGGTGACGCTCCTCATCGCCTACCTCGTGCTGTTCGCCGGCATGGCAGCCTGGCTGTACCGCAAGGACACCCGCAAGGGCTGACGGGCCGGCGACGGCCGCAGGCCGCTGATGCGGTACGGGACGGGAACGGAAGACAGGGCAGGGCGAAGGACATGGCCGGAGGACCGCGGCGCCGGAACCCATGGCGGGCCGCCATGGAGATCCAGGACGACCCGTCGTACACCATCGGCATCGGCGCGGAGCCCGAGAACCGCCGCCAGGTGACCGTCAAGCTCATCTGGATCTCCATCTGGTTCGCCTACATGGCGGCTCCCGTCGAGGACGTCCTCGGGGACCACCACACCCTGACCGGCGACGTCATCGGCGGCGCGGGCCTCGTGGCCTTCGTCGTCGCCTACCTCGCCCTGGTCTTCCGGCACACGTCCCGGCCCCTGGAGCGCGACCGCGTGCTCGGCGCGCTCGGCGCGCTGATCGCGCTCGCGACCGCGCTCTCCCTCACACTCGGGGGCGCCTGGCTCGTCCTCTTCGTCTACGTCTGCGTCGCTGCCGGCGCGGTCCTTCCGGCGAAGCTGTCCCGCGTCGTGATTCCGCTGGTCACGGGGGTACTGGCGGGACTCGGCGCGCTGACGCCCGGCGCCCCCGAATACCTCGCCGCCCTCCTCGTCCCGGCGCTGCTCGGCGGCTTCGCGATGAACGGGGTGCGGCAGATGGCCCTGACGGCCCGTGCGCTGCGCGAGGCCCGCGCCACGGTCGCCCACCTCGCCGCCAACGAGGAGCGGCTGCGCCTCGCCCGCGACCTCCACGACCTCCTCGGGCACTCCCTGTCGCTCATCACGCTCAAGAGCGAGCTCACCGGGCGGATGCTCCCCGGCAAGCCCGAAGAGGCGGCCCAGCAGGTCGCCGACATCGAACGGGTCAGCCGCCAGGCCCTGGTGGACGTCCGGGAAGCGGTCAGCGGCTTCCGCCGCCCCACCCTGGAGGCCGAGCTCGCCGGCGCCCGCACCGCCCTGGCGGCCGCCGGCATCGCCGCCGACGTCTCCCGCGCCGCCGCCGGCCACCCCGACCTCGCGCCCGACGAAGAGGGCGCGCTGGCCTGGGCGCTCCGGGAAGCCGTGACCAACGCGGTGCGGCACAGCGGCGCACGCCGCTGCGAGATCGCGCTGACCGAGGAGGGCGACGAGCTCTGCCTGACCGTCAGTGACGACGGCCGCGGCCCCCGGGGCACCCACGGCAACGGCCTCACGGGCCTCGCCGAGCGCCTCGCCCTGGCCGCCGGCCACCTGGAAACCGGCCCGGGCCCGCGCTGCGGCTTCCGCTTGCGCGCATTTGTCCCCCTCTCCCGCACCCCTGCCCCGGAGCGCCCTACCCTGTCGCTGTGACAGACCAGTACCACCCCGCGGACACCGCGGGCCGACGCGTCATCAGAGTCCTTCTCGCGGAGGACCAGTCCATGGTCCGGGAGGCGCTGGCGGCGCTGCTCGGGCTGGAAGGGGACATCGAGGTTGTCGCCCAGGTCGCCCGCGGCGACGAGGTGCTCGACGCCGCCCGTGCCCACGACCTGGACGTGGCACTGCTCGACATCGAGATGCCCGGGATGACCGGGCTCGACGCGGCCGCTCTGCTGCGCCGCGAGCTGCCCTCCCTCAAGGTCGTGATCCTCACGACCTTCGGCCGCCCGGGCTATCTGCGCCGGGCGATGGAGTCGGGCGCGGATGCCTTCCTCGTCAAGGACGCCCCCGCGGCGCAGCTCGCGGACGCCCTGCGCCGGGTGCTGCGCGGCGAGCGCGTCATCGACCCGACGCTCGCGGCGGCCGCCCTCGCCGAGGGCGCCAATCCGCTGACCGACCGCGAGCGGGTGGTGCTGCGCGCCTCCGCCGACGGCTCGACCAACGCGGAGCTGGCCAGGGCGCTGCACCTCTCCAACGGCACCGTCCGCAACTACCTCTCGACCGCTATCCAGAAGACGGGCGCGCGCAACCGCGCCGAGGCCGTCCGCATCGCGAGGGACAAGGGCTGGCTGTGAGGATGCCGGCGGGCCCCGCGGCCGGGGCGGTGGTCAGTTGAGCATCGCCCGGGCCGCCCGCGCCTGCCGCCGCACGGTCTCCGCGACCGTCGGCTCCAGCGCGTCGATGACCTCCGCGTACTCCTCCATCTCGTGCGCGCCGCCCACGAAGTCGCCCCGCTCCACGAGCAGCTCGGCGCGCTCGTAGCGCAGCCTGGCCGGGTGGCTGGGCAGCAGCAGGGACAGCTCGACGGCCCACAGCTGGACGTCGCTGCGCTCGGGCCGGGCCGCGGCCCAGGCGCGGATGTTGTTCAGGACCCGCAGCACGATCTCGGCCGGCTCCGCGGGGGAGAACATCGACGGGGCCAGCGGGGCGCCCGTGGCGCCTGCCACCAGCAGGCCCGCCTCCTCCTCGGACAGCGTCCGCCCGCCGTCGAAGGGGTCGGCCAGCACGTGCTGCCCGTACGGCTCGCCGAAGCCGACGACGAAGTGGCCCGGCAGCGCCACCCCGTACACCGGCGCGCCCGCCCGCCGCGCGACCTCCATCCACACCACGGACAGCAGGATCGGCAGCCCGCGGCGGCGCCGGAGCACCTCCGTGAGCAGCGAGGACTCCAGCCGCCGGTAGTCGGCGGGGGAGCCGTGGAAGCCGCAGCGCTCGCCGAGGAGGACCGCCAGCGCCTCCGCCCACCGCCGCGGGGGCGCCTGCCGGCCCAGGGCGGGGAGCAGCCCGGCGAGCCGGTCCAGCTCTATCTGCGCGGCGTCGACCGCCTCCTCGCCCGCCTCGGGGTCGGCCTCTCCGGCGATCAGCAGGCACAGCAGGGCGAGGTCGGGCCGCGTCTCGCGCGCGGCCTCCGCGAACCGCTGCCGCCGGCCGGTGGTATCGAACATGGCTGCCTCCGCAGTTTCTATGGTGCGCTTCGGTCCCGGTGCCTGCGCATTCCGCCGGACCCTCGCCGTCGTGGTGCCCACCGTGGCGGCGGGACTCTCCTGCCCTGCGCGCGGCGGAGAGAGGCCCGGCCTCTCGATCCCGCCGCGACGGCGACACACCACGACGGCGAGGGTCCGGCGGAATACGGGGTCACCGCAAGCAGTGCTACGCGGTGCTACGGACGCGCCTCACGGCGATAGTGATACGCGTGGTGCGTCGTGAAGCCCAGCTCGTCGTACAGGGCCGCCGCCGCGCCGTTGTCCGTCTCCACCTGGAGGTACGCCGCCGAGGCGCCCTCGCTCAGGGCCCGCTCCGCGAGGCGTGCCATGACCTGCGTGGCGAGCCCCTGCCGGCGGTGGTCCGGGTGCACGGCGACCGCCGAGAAGCCCGCCCACCGGCCGTCGACCACGCACCGGCCCACGGCGGCCGGGCCGCCGGCCCCGCCCGGCACCGTCGCGAACCACACCGACGGCCCACCGCCCAGCACGGCCAGGGCGTCCCCGGCGCTCGCGCCGGTCCGCCCGTACGCGCGCAGCCACGCCTCGTCGGCGGTACGTGTCAGCTGCACGTGTTCCGTGGGGGCCCCGGTGTCGGCGATCGGGGCGAGCGCGGCCGTCCGCATCAGGGCGTGGCGCTCCGCCGTCCAGCCGCGCCCGGCGAGCTCCGCGTCCAGCAGCGCGTCCCGCTCCGGGTCGCCGGTCGTGACCTGGATGGCCGCGGGCAGGGAGCGCTCGGCGTACCAGGCGCTCACGCGGTCCACGGCCTCCGGCAGCGGCAGCCCGCAAGCGCCGAGCGGCAGGGCCGAGTTGGCGCGGGTGGTGAAGCCGCCCGCCGCGCGCAGGGTCCAGTCGCCGAGGCGCGCGGTCTCCCGGGCCGGCCAGCCGCGGGCGGCGGTCTCCTGGAGCTCGCGCACCGTGGCGGCGGGACCCCGCCGCCGGGGCGGGGCGGCCGGCACCACCTTGCCCGCGACGAGCGCGTCCTCGCCGAACGTGACAATCTCTCCGGTCCGCCGTGTGATCCGCAGCACGCCGCCCTCCCAGGAGGTGAGGACGCCGACGGTGTCCGTGAACCGCTCGGCGGACCCCGCGGAAGACCCTACTGAAGGGTTCAGACGGCGTACGGATACCCTTTTTCCCACATCAGCGGTACTGATCCTGATTTCCAGCCGTCCGCCCGTGGTGAATTCCACAGCTCTCCTCGCCCCTCTTGTTCGTCAAGTGCCCGGGAACGGAGATACTAGGTGTGGGCATCGACGACGCCGCGCTCCCGCGCGAGATGAGCCCTACCGAGGAGGAACGACAGCGTGACCTACGTCATCGCGCAGCCTTGTGTCGACGTGAAGGACAAGGCGTGCATCGAGGAGTGCCCCGTCGACTGCATCTACGAGGGTTCCCGGTCCTTGTACATCCACCCGGACGAATGTGTCGACTGTGGTGCCTGTGAGCCGGTCTGCCCCGTCGAGGCGATCTTCTACGAGGATGACACTCCCGAGGAGTGGAAGGACTACTACAAGGCGAACGTCGAGTTCTTCGACGAGCTCGGCTCGCCCGGTGGCGCCTCGAAGCTCGGCCTGATCGAGCGCGACCACCCCTTCATCGCCGCGCTGCCCGCGGACATCAACCCGGAGCACTGACCCGAGCGGCCACCCCGGCCCCGTACGGCCGCAGCCGTGCGGGGCCGCGGCGTATCTCCGGTCACCCCCAGAGCAAGAGAGCGAACACCGTGAGCGCAGTCTCCTCCCGCCTCCCCGTCTTCCCCTGGGACCGGCTCGCCCCGTACAAGGCGAAAGCCGCCGCCCACCCCGACGGCATCGTGGACCTCTCGGTCGGCACCCCCGTCGACCCCGTACCGGCGCTGATCCAGCGGGCGCTCACCGACGCGGCCGACAGCCCCGGCTATCCCACGGTGTGGGGCACGGCCGAGCTGCGCGACGCGCTGACCGGCTGGGTGGAGCGCCGGCTGGGGGCCCGCGACGTGACGCACGCCAACGTGCTGCCGATCGTCGGCTCCAAGGAGCTGGTGGCCTGGCTGCCGACGCAGCTCGGCCTCGGCGCGGGCGACAAGGTCGCTTACCCGCGGCTGGCCTACCCGACGTACGAGGTGGGCGCGCGCCTCGCGGGCGCCGAGCCCGTCGTCTACGACGACCCTACGGAGCTCGACCCCACGGGCCTCAAGCTGCTCTGGCTCAACTCGCCGTCCAACCCCACCGGCCGCGTGCTGACCGCCGACGAGATGCGCCGCACCGTCGCGTGGGCCCGCGAGCACGGGGTGCTGCTGTTCAGCGACGAGTGCTACCTGGAGCTGGGCTGGGAGGCCGAGCCGGTCTCCGTCCTGCACCCGGACGTCTGCGGCGGCTCCTACGAGGGCATCGTCGCGGTCCACTCGCTCTCCAAGCGCTCGAACCTGGCCGGCTACCGCGCGGCCTTCCTGGCCGGCGACGCCGCCGTCCTGGGCGAGCTGCTCCAGGTCCGCAAGCACAGCGGAATGATGGTCTCCGCCCCGGTGCAGGCCGCCACGGCCGTGGCCCTGGGGGACACGTCGCACGTGACCGAGCAGCGGGCGCGCTACGCCGCCCGGCGCGCGTCCCTGCGGGCCGCCTTCGAGGCGGCGGGCTTCCGGATCGAGCACAGCGAGGCCTCGCTGTACCTGTGGGCCACGCGGGACGAGCCCTGCTGGGACACCGTCGCCGCCCTGGCCGAGCGCGGCATCCTCGTGGCGCCCGGGGTGTTCTACGGGGAGGCGGGGGAGCGGTTCGTACGGATCGCGTTCACGGCGACCGACGAGCGCGTGGAGGCTGCGGTCCGCCGCCTGGCGGCATAGCCGCGACCTGCGGGAAACGGCCCGCGAGAGATATCGCGAGAGGGCCCGGGAGAATCTCCCGGGCCCTCTCGCGTGCGGTGCGTGCGCTGTGTCAGCCGCCGATCGGGAGCTGGCCGCCGCCGAGGGGCAGGCCCTTGGCGTTCAGGCCGCCGGCGGTCTTGGTGGCCTCGCCCGCGAGCCCGGAGGTGGTGCCCGCGGCCTCGCCGGCGACCTTCTGGACGGCGGGGGCGGCGGTCTTGGCGGCCTTGCCGGTGGCGTCGGCCGCACCGGGGACGGTGGTCTTGATGGCGCTGGTGCCGACGCCCGTCACCGTGTCCCCGGCCTTGTGGGCGGCCGCGTCCACGTTGGTGCCGAGGTTCGCGCCGTCCACCGCGGTCAGGCCGCTCGTCAGGTCGGGAGCCTGCGGGGCGGCGCTCGCCGCTCCGGCCGCGCCGATGACGGGTGCCGCACCGGCAGCTACCAGGAGGGCGGCCCGGGCGATCCGACGCGTCAGGGGGAGGGACATGATGCTCCTTTGGCGGAGTTGAGGACGTTGGCTGTCCGGCGAGCGGACGCAGTGACTACCGCGTGAATCCGCGGAAGGTTGCGGTACGCCACGGTAAAGAGTTGGCAATGCGTCGCATTATCTGTCCCCCTAATAGCGGGGCAAAACGGGCGCGCAGTATGCCCGTCGGGAAGGCTTACAAGCCTTTAGTTACAAGGAAACTCCGAGAAATCCGGACGCCTGGGGCGGGCGGTGCCCGGCAATCGCGCGGGGCTGTTGTGCATACCCCCGGTGGGGGGTCCGCTCGCACTCCTGAGCGTCTACGGGGCGGTCGTGATCCGTACCTCGGGCGAGGAGTTCCCCGCCGAATTCCCCGGCCCGGCCGGTCCTCCGGAGCCCCCGGCCCCCTTGGCGCTCGTGTCCTCGCGCCAGCCGTCCCGGGAATCCGCCGCCGTCCACACCCGGTCACCGAAGGACACCCGCTCGATCCGCAGCTCGCTCGCGTGCGCCACCGCCCACGACGCCAGCTGCCAGCCGCGCCGCTCCCGGCCTCCCTCGGCCGGCTCGCCCGGGCCGGGCGCCTTGTCCGGCACGGGCACCGTCAGCGTCCGCGCCGCGGCACCCCCGGCCGCGCCCGCGCCGCCGCTCCCGGCCGCGAGCGTGTCCGCCGCCGGGACCGCCGTCTCGCCGAACTCCCGGCGCAGCTTGGCCCGCACCGCCGAGATGTCGCCTCTCTTGCCGTCGCTCGGGCTGGTCGTGCACGTGAACGCCGCGGCCTGCCGGCCCGTCAGTGCGGACGACAGCAGCGACGCGTCCGGCTCGTGCTTGGCGTACGCCTGCGGGAAGCCGCTGCGCTGCACCTTCTGCGCGGCGACCGTCAGCGGCAGCCGCGAATAGCCCGGCACCTGCACCAGGTGGTCGTAGAACTTCCCCGCCGCGTACACCGGGTCGGTGATCTGCTGCGTGCTGCCCCAGCCCTGCGTCGGCCGCTGCTGGAACAGCCCCAGCGAATCCCGGTCGCCGTGGTGGATGTTGCGCAGCCCCGACTCCTGCATGGCCGTGGCCAGGGCGATCGTCACCGCCCGCTCCGGCAGTCCGCGCCCGGCCCCCACGGCCGAGATCGTCGCCGCGTTCACCGCCTGCTCGGGCGAGAGGGTGTACGACGCGCCGTCCGCGCGCACCGTGCAGCGCGGCGCCCCCGGGCCGCCCGTCACCAGCTGGGCGATCCCGTAACCGATCAGCGCGAGCAGCACCGCACAGGCGGCCACGATGCGCAACATACGGCCACGTCGGGTGACGAAGATCCGGGACATGCGGCCCACGTTACTGGAGAGTGCCGACGGCGCCCGGGTCCCGCCCTCCGGCCCGGCCCCGCCCGCACCGGCCGGGCTAGAGTCGCCGCATGGATGACGCCGCACTCGACCTGTCCCTCGACGCCGCCGCCCTGACCGCACAGCTCGTCGACTTCCCGTCGGTCAGCGGGAGCGAGAAGCCGCTGGCCGACGCCATCGAGAACGCCCTGCGCGCGCTGCCGCACCTGACGGTGGACCGGCACGGCAACAACGTCGTGGCCCGCACGCACCTGGGCCGCCCCGAGCGCGTCGTGCTCGCCGGCCACATCGACACCGTCCCCATCGCCGGCAACGTCCCCTCCCGGCTGGACGAGGACGGCTTCCTGTGGGGCTGCGGCACCAGCGACATGAAGTCCGGCGTCGCCGTCCAGCTGCGGATCGCGGCCACCGTGCCCGACCCCAACCGCGACCTGACCCTCGTCTTCTACGACAACGAGGAGGTCGCCGCCCACCTCAACGGCCTCGGCCACATCGCCGACGCCCACCCGGAGTGGCTCACCGCCGACTTCGCCGTCCTCCTGGAGCCCTCCGACGCCCAGGTCGAGGGCGGCTGCCAGGGCACCCTCCGGGTGCACCTGCACACCACCGGCGAGCGCGCCCACTCCGCGCGCAGTTGGATGGGCAGCAACGCCATCCACGCGGCCGCGCCCATCCTGGCCCGGCTCGCGGCGTACGAGCCGCGCCGCCACGTCATCGACGGCCTGGAGTACCGGGAGGGCCTCAACGCCGTCCGCGTCGAGGGCGGCGTCGCCGGCAACGTCATCCCCGACGCCTGCACCGTCACGGTCAACTTCCGCTACGCGCCCGACCGCAGCCCCGCGCAGGCCCTGGAGCACGTGCGCGAGGTCTTCGCGGACTGCGGCGTCGCCGAGATCGTCGTGGACGACGAGTCGCCCGGCGCGCTGCCCGGGCTCTCCCACCCCGCCGCGGCCGCGTTCATCGAGGCCGTCGGGGGCACGCCCAAGCCCAAGTTCGGCTGGACCGACGTCTCCCGCTTCAGCGCGCTCGGGGTGCCGGCCGTCAACTACGGCCCCGGCGACCCGACCCTCGCCCACAAGCGGGACGAGCGCGTCCGGGCCTCGCTGATCAACGACTGCGAGGAGCGGCTGCGGGCCTGGCTGGCCGGCTGACCCCGCCGCCGGTCTTCCGGCGGTCTGCCGTCGTCCTTCCATCGATCTTCCGTCGATCTTCCGGTGACCCGCCGGGAGGCCGAGCGCGTGGGCCTACGCTGAACAGCAACGATCGGCAGCGGAGGGAGCACGGCATGGCACATCCCGAAGGATCGCGCGCACAGCGGGAGCAGCGCCGGGGGCCGGTGGTACGCCGGTACGGCCAGATGCAGGCGGGCACCACGGACCAGCACCTGCTGGACACCAGGGGGGCCGCGGACTGGGTCCACGAGGACCCCTTCCGGGTGATGCGCATCCAGTCCGAGTTCGTCGAGGGCTTCGGGGCCCTGGCCGAACTGCCACCCGCCATCAGCGTCTTCGGCTCCGCCCGCACGCCGCGGAACTCGCCGGAGTACGAGGCCGGCATCGCGATCGGGCGCGGGCTCGTCGAGTCGGGCTTCGCGGTCATCACGGGCGGCGGGCCCGGCGCGATGGAGGCCGCCAACAAGGGCGCGACGGAGGCCGGCGGCGTCTCCGTCGGCCTCGGCATCGAACTGCCCTTCGAGCAGGGGCTCAACCCGTACGTCAACCTGGGCGTCGACTTCCGCTACTTCTTCGTGCGCAAGACGATGTTCGTGAAGTACGCGAGCGGATTCGTGGTCCTGCCGGGCGGACTCGGCACGCTGGACGAGCTGTTCGAGGCCCTCACCCTCGTCCAGACCAAGAAGGTCACGCGCTTCCCGATCGTGCTCTTCGGCTCCGCCTACTGGAGCGGCCTGGTCGACTGGTTCCGCGACACCATCGTCGCCGAGGGCAAGGCCGGCCCGCACGACCTGCACCTCTTCCACGTCACGGACGACGTGGAAGAGGCGGTGCGGCTGGTCACGAAGGAAGCGGGGATGTAAGGGGGTCAGGCCCCCGGGGACGTGAGGTCCTCGTTTACGCGAGCCCTCGCCGGGCCACCGCCGGGGGGCGGTGGCCCGCGATGGACGCCACCATGTCCAGGACCTGCTTCGTCTCCGCGACCTCGTGCACGCGGTAGACCTGCGCGCCCAGCCACGCCGAGACGGCCGTCGTCGCGAGCGTGCCCAGCACGCGCTCCTTCACCGGCTTGTCCAGCGTCTCGCCGACGAAGTCCTTGTTCGACAGCGAGACCAGCACCGGCCAGCCCGTCTCCGCCATCTCGCCGAGCCGCCGGGTCGCCTCCAGCGAGTGCCGGGTGTTCTTCCCGAAGTCGTGCCCCGGGTCGATCATGATGCCGTCGCGCCGGACGCCCAGCGCCACCGCGCGCTCCGCGAGCCCCAGCGTGACCCGCAGGACGTCCGCCATCACGTCCTCGTACTCCACCCGGTGCGGGCGCGTGCGCGGCTCCGCGCCGCCCGCGTGCGTGCACACCAGGCCCGCGCCGTAACGGGCCGCGACCTCCGCCAGCTCGGGGTCCACCCCGCCCCACGCGTCGTTGAGCAGGTCGGCGCCCGCCTCGCACACCGCCTCGCCCACGTCGTGCCGCCAGGTGTCGACGCTGATCACCACGTCCGGGTGGCGCCGGCGGACCTCGGCGACGAAGCCGACCGTGCGCCGCGCCTCCTCCTCGGCGGTCACCTCCTCGCCCGGCCCCGCCTTCACCCCGCCGATGTCGACGATGGCGGCGCCCTCGGCGACGGCCTGCTCCACCCTGGCCAGCGCGGGCTCGTCGCCGAACGTCGCACCCTGGTCGTAGAAGGAGTCCGGCGTCCGGTTGACGATCGCCATGATCACCGGCTCGTGCGCATCGAACTCGCGTCGTCCCAGCCGCAGCATGTCCCTACTCCCTCTCGGTGGTCCGCCAGCGACCTTAACTGTCAGTGCGGCATGGCACGATCGGGGTGGACGGAATCGCAGTCCGTGTTCCAGGGGAGATGGTCGTGTTCTGGTTCCTGCTCATCGCGCTGGTCGTGGTGGTCGCCGCGGTCGCGCTGTTCGTCGCCGGTGGCGGGAGCGGCGCGGCGCTGCCCGAGGCCGCCGCCGACCGGACCGTCTGGCCGCTCCCCGCCGACCGCCCCATGGCCCGCGCCGACGTCGACACCCTGCGCCTTCCGGTCTCCTTGCGCGGCTATCGCATGGCCGAGACGGACGAGGCGCTGGACCGCCTCGGCGCCGAGCTCGCCGAGCGCGACGCCCGCATCGCCGAGCTGGAGGCGGCGCTGGCCGGGGCGCAGGCCGCGGCCATGGGCGGCGGCGCGCAGGCCGCGGGCAGGACCGGCGGCGGCGCCGGCGACGACGAGGGGGAGACGAAGGCATGAGCGGCGGCCTGATCACCGGCCCGGACGGCCTCCAACGCTGCCCGTGGGGCCTGGAGGCGGAGTCCATGGCGGACTACCGCGTCTACCACGACACCGAGTGGGGCCGCCCCGTGCACGGCGACGACGCCCTCTACGAGCGGATGTGCCTGGAGGCCTTCCAGTCAGGACTGTCCTGGCTGACGATCCTGCGCCGCCGCGAGGGATTCCGGGCCGCTTTCGCCGGCTTCTCCATCGCCGAGGTGGCGGCCTTCACCGACGCGGACGCCGAGCGGCTGCTGGGCGACACCGGCATCATCCGCAACCGCGCGAAGATCACGGCCGCGATCGCCAACGCACGGGTGGCGGCGGAGTGGGCGCCCGGCGAGCTGGACGCCCTCATCTGGTCCTACGCCCCGGAGCCGGCCGCGGCCGCGCCGCGCTCGGCCGCGGACGTCCCGGCGACCACACCGGAGTCGACGGCCCTGGCCAAGGACCTCAAGAAGCGTGGCTTCCGCTTCATCGGGCCGACGACGGCGTACGCGCTGATGCAGGCGTGCGGGCTGGTGAACGACCACTTGAAGGGGTGCCACGCCCGCTGAACCCCGGTGCCGGGGGGCGCCGGGCCGGGGCCCGGTCCTCCCGTACGGGTCAGCGCCCCACGAACCTCGGCTTTTCCTTCTTCAGGAACGCGTCCACCGCGATGGCGTGATCCTCCGACGCCCCCGCACGGGACTGGAGCTCGTCCTCCTTGGCGAGGGCGTCGGCCAGCGGCCGCCCCGCTCCGTAGGCGAGGGACTCCTTGATCGCGGCGTAGGCCGCGGTCGGCCCGTCCGCAAGCCGCCGCGCGACGGCCTCCGCCTCGGCCGCCAGCTCCGCCGCCGGGACGACCCGGTTGGCGATGCCCAGCTCGTACGCCTCCTGAGCTGGCACGCTGCGCGGGAAGAGCAGCAGGTCAGAGGCGCGGCTGTGGCCGACGAGGCGCGGCAGCGTCCAGGAGACGCCCGAGTCCGCGGTCAGGGCGACGCCCGCGAAGGAGGTGTTGAAGGAAGCGCTGTCGGCGACGACGCGGTAGTCGGCGGCGAAGGCGAAGCCCGCTCCCGCGCCGGCGGCGACTCCGTTGACGCCCGCGACCACCGGCTTCGGCATGCCGGCGATGGCCGTGACGATGGGGTTGTAGTGCTCCTTGACCGTCGTCATCGTCCGCTGCGTGCCGTGCTCCCGGTCGGCGGCGAGCGATTCGACGTGTTCTTTGAGGTCCTGCCCGACGCAGAAGGCGCGCCCGGTGCCGGTCAGCAGCACCGCCCGTACGGCCGGGTCCGCGCCCGCACGCTCCAGGGAATCGCGCAGAGCCGCCTTCGTCCCGGTGTTCAGCGTGTTCATCGCATCGGGACGGTTCAGCGTGATCGTCGCGAGTCCGTCCGTCACCTCGTAGAGCACGGAGTCGGCCATGGTGCGTTCCCTCCCTCGTCGCAAGCCCTGCGGGCGGCGTTCAGGGCTCAGCATGCCGGAGATCACCGGCAGCCGATATGTGACCTGCGTCAAAGAATCCGGCCATGGATTCATGGCCGGGGCGGCGCAGTATCGCAGTCCGATCGCCGAATTGAGGGGTTTTGTGCGATCGCGTTGCCGAAGGGATACGGACCGATGTTGTTCATTGGGTCACGCGATGCGAGATAATGGCCTGGAAGCAATGTGTTCGATGCCGGTGACGCGGGCCTGTCGTGGGGCCGTCGGCTGACGATGAGCTGGTTTCAGGAAGGGGAACGAGCATGGCGGCCATGAAGCCGCGGACGGGCGATGGCCCGCTCGAGGTGACCAAGGAGGGGCGGGGCATCGTCATGCGGGTTCCGCTCGAAGGCGGCGGTCGGCTCGTCGTCGAGCTGACCCCGGATGAGGCCGAGGCCCTCGGAGACGCCCTGAAGAAGGTTGTCGGCTGACACACGCCGAACCACCGTTCTTACGCTGCCCCGGCAGCCGGTTCGTACCGGCTGCCGGGGCAGTGGTGCATCCGGGCCGGGGCCGTCGGCGGGGCGTAGGCCCGGGCCGGCGGCCGCCCGTACGGCGCGCCCGCGCGGCCTCAGCCGCGCCGCGCCGCGCACAGCAGGCCGTCGCCCACCGGCAGCAGCGACGGCACCAGCACCCGGGACTCCCGCACGGCCCGCAGCAGCTCGCGCAGCCGCTGCACCTCGGCGGGCTGGGCCGCGGAGTCCACCGTGCGGCCGTCGGCGAAGACGCCCTCGAAGCAGACGAGGCCGCCCGGCCGCAGCAGGCGCAACGATTCGGCTAGGTAGTCCAGGCACTCCAGCCGGTCGCCGTCGCAGAACACCAGGTCGTATCCGCCGTCGGCCAGGCGCGGCAGCACCTCCAGGGCGCGGCCGGGGATGAAGCGCGCGCGGTTGCCCGCGAAGCCCGCGGCGCGGAACGCCTGCCGGGCGAACTGCTGGCACTCGGGGTCCGCGTCCACCGTGGTCAGCACGCCGTCGGGCCGCATGCCGTGCAGGAGGTGGATGCCGGAGACGCCGGTGCCCGTGCCGATCTCGGCCACCGCCTTGGCGTCCACGGCCGCGGCGAGCAGGCGCAGCGCCGCGCCGGTGCCGGACGACACCGAGCGCAGGCCTGCCTCCACGGCCCGGTCCCGGGCCCAGCGCAGCGCCTCGTCCTCGGCGACGAACGCATCGGCGAACGCCCAGCTCGTCTGCCGGTTGCCGGTAATGGCCCTCTCCTGTCCCCGTAGTCGACGCAACCGTGACTGTATCCGCTGACCACGGGAACCCGCAGATGGGACCGGGCGTTGAGGGGAAGGGAGGGCAAACGGAGGGGATGCCGGGAAGGGCGGGGGGATCAAGGCCAAATGCAGGTCAAAATTCCTTATCCGGAGCTAACGGGCAGGATGGATATGGTAGGGGCTCTACTGGACACCACCAGAGCCGACAGGGGAGGTGCGGCTGCGGCCGACGACCGTCGGGGAGTGCTGAAGCGCTTTCGCAGGTCCGCCGGCGAGCCGAAATCCGTGACCAAGACCGCTGACCGTTCGCGCACCAAAGACTCCGCACAGACCGCGACCTTCGCCACCGATGCGGATTCGCAGGCGTGGACGCCTCCCACCTGGGAGGAGATCGTCAGCACGCACAGTGCCCGCGTCTACCGCCTGGCCTACCGCCTCACCGGCAACCAGCACGACGCCGAGGACCTCACGCAGGAGGTCTTCGTCCGGGTCTTCCGGTCGCTGTCCACGTACACCCCCGGCACGTTCGAGGGGTGGCTGCACCGCATCACCACCAATCTCTTCCTGGACATGGTCCGGCGACGCCAGCGCATCCGCTTCGACGCGCTCGGCGAGGACGCCGCGGAGCGGCTCCCCAGCCGCGAGCCCTCCCCCCAGCAGCACTTCAACGACACGCACTTCGACGCGGACGTCCAGCAGGCGCTGGACACGCTCGCCCCGGAGTTCCGCGCCGCCGTCGTCCTGTGCGACATCGAAGGACTCTCGTACGAGGAGATCGCCGCGACGCTCGGCGTGAAGCTCGGCACGGTCCGCAGCCGCATCCACCGCGGCCGCTCCCACCTGCGCAAGGCGCTTCAGCACCGCTCGCCCGCCGCCCGGGCCGAGCAGCGCGCCGTGGCGGGTGTGGCCGCCGGCGTTCCGCTGAGTGGGGAGGTCGGGATCGCGTGACCGGTTCAGGCGGTCAGTCCCCCGCCGAGCACCATCTCGGCGACCGCCTCGCGGCCCTGGTCGACGGGGAGTTGGGACACGACTCTCGGGAGCGAGTGCTCGCGCACCTCGCCACCTGCTGGAACTGCAAAGCCGAAGCCGACGCTCAGCGCCGGCTCAAAAGTGTGTTCGCCCAGGCGGCGCCCCCGCCGCTCTCCGAGGGCTTCCTGGCCAAGCTCCAGGGCCTGGCCGGGGGCGATCCCCACGCCCCCCTCGGAGCCGACCGCGACGGCCCGGAGGGCCGCGAGGGTGCCGGAGGGCCGGGAAAAGCCGGCCCGGCCGCCAGGGCTGAGGCCCTGGCACCCCTCGGGCTGCTCCCCGGCGGCGTCCGGCCCGGCGCCCGGCCCCGCGAGGGCGGCTTCCGGATCCATGAGATGCCCGAGCCGCCGCGCGGCGGCATACGGGGGCGGCGGATCGCCTTCGCCGCGGCCGGGGCCGTCTCGCTCGCCGCGTTCGCCCTCGGCGGCGCGTCGCCCCTGGCCTCGGTCACCGGCCCGCAGAGCCCGCGCGCCGAGAACCCCCGCACGGCGACCACCCCGCTCTCGGCCCCGTCCGGCGGTGCCCGCGAGGAGCGCCGGCGCCTGACCCGCACGTCCTCGCAGGGCGGCCAGACAGGACCCGGCTCGTCCGGCGCCGTGCCGGTGCGGGAGGTCTCCCTGCTGCGGCCCTCCGCCGCGCCGCCGCTGCCCCCGCTGATACGGGCGGGCCACTCGGCGCCGGCTCAGCCCGCGGCGGACGCCGCCCGGCGCTGATCCCCGCGCGGGCCCCCTGCGCACGCCCGCGCAGACCTGGTTGAATTCCAGTGGGCCGCGCATCCTCCGGCGATGCCGTGCGCCCTCCGGCGAACGGTGGGGAGAAGATGGACGAGGGGAAGCCGCGGGCCGCCGCGCCCGGGCCGAAGTGGTGGAGCCGCCCGCGTTCCGCTGCCGCGGGCCGGCACGAGGACCCGCAGTTCCTGGACCCGGCCCCGGCGACCCCGCCGGAGCCGGAGACAAGCCTCCTGCCCGCGTACGGCCAGGAGCCCGCCCCGGGCGCGACCGCCGAGTCCGCGCACTCGGCGGAGGCCGTCACGAGCCCCCTGCCCGCGTACGGTCAGGAGGGCGGCGCCTCCCGTGCGCCCGGCCCCGGGCCGGGCGCGGCCCCCGTCGACGCCACGCGCCCGCTGCCCGCGTACGAGTCGCAGGCCCCGGCGCCCGGCCCGTCCGCCCAGGGCATCCCGCGCCACGCCCCCGATCCCTACGGCACGCCCCCCTACGGGCAGCCCGGGCCGTGGGCGCCCGCGCCGCCCGTGCAGCGGCCGGTCACGCCGCCGCAGGGCACCGTGCTGCCGCCCGTACCGCCCGTGGGCATGACGCCGCCGCACGGCACGCCCGCACCTCCCGTCACGCCCCCGCATGGCACCCCTGTTCCTCCCGCGGGCATGGCGCCCGGACACGGCACTCCCATGCCCTCCGCGGGCATGGCGCCCGCATCGGGCGCCCCCGTGCCCCCGCCGCCCTACCCGCCCGTCGGCGGGCCCTGGCGGTACGACCCGTGGGGCGCCGCCCCGGCGGGCCCGGCCGGCCCGCGCCGCCGCGGGCGGCTCGTCGCCGGAGCCCTGCTCGTGGCGCTCGTCGCCGGCGGCATCGGCGGCGGAGTCGGCGCGTTCCTGGAGCGGGACGGCACCATCGGGCGCCACGTGGAGCTGCCCCAGGCCGGCGCCGACCGCTCGGCCCGCGCGCCGGGCAGCATCGCGGGCATCGCCGCCCGCACCCTGCCGGGCGTGGTGACGATCCACGTCCGCGGCGGCAGCGACCAGGGCACCGGCACCGGCTTCGTCCTCGACAAGGACGGCCGGATCCTCACCAACAACCACGTCGTGGAGCCCGCCGGCTCCGCCGGCGACATATCGGTGACGTTCAGCAGCGGCCAGACCGCGAAGGCGGCCGTCGTCGGCCGGGACAGCAGCTACGACCTCGCGGTGATCAAGGTGTCGGGCGTGTCCGGGCTGACCCCGCTCGCTCTCGGCAACTCCGACTCCGTGCGCGTCGGGGACTCGGTGATCGCGATCGGCGCCCCGTACGACCTCGCGGGCACGGTCACCACGGGCATCATCAGCGCCAAGGAGCGCCCGATCACGGCGGGCGGCCGGAAGGGCGACGGCAGCGACGTCAGCTACGTCGACGCCTTGCAGACCGACGCCCCCATCAACCCGGGCAACTCGGGCGGCCCGCTGGTGGACTCGGAGGCCCGGGTCATCGGCATCAACAGCGCCATCCGCTCCGCGGGCGACAGCGGCGACCTCGGCGGCGGCCAGGGCGGCAGCATCGGCCTGGGCTTCGCCATACCGATCAACCAGGCCAAGCGGGTCGCCGAAGAGCTCATCAACACCGGCAAGGCCACGCACCCGGTCATCGGCGTCACCCTGGACATGGGGTATTCGGGCGACGGGGCACGGGTGAACACGAAGAACGGCGACAACCCGGCGGTCACCCCCGGCGGCCCCGGCGACAAGGCGGGCCTCCGCCCGCACGACGTGATCAAGAAGGTCGACGGCGTGGCCGTGCACAGCGGCCAGGAGCTCATCGTCAAGATCCGCAGCCACCGGCCCGGCGACCACCTCACCCTGACCGTGGAGCGGGACGGCACGGACCGGTCGGTCGACCTGACCCTCGGCTCCGCGAGCGCCCGCTGAGCCTCCCCGGGCCCCGCCCCGACGTCGCCTTTGGCCTGATGTTGGCCCGGGCGTATCCCTCAGGCCGCGCCGGGCCAGGTACCGTGATAGGTGGCCTGGACCGTCGGCCATTGACGCATCAAGGAGCTTCAACGTGCTCGACATAGGACCCCTCGAGCTGGTCGCGCTCGTGGTGCTCGCTGTGCTCATCTTCGGACCGGACAAGCTGCCGAAGATGATCCAGGACGTGTCGCGCACGCTGCGCAAGATCCGGCAGTTCTCCGAGAGCGCCAAGGAGGACATCCGCTCCGAGCTGGGCCCCGAGTTCAAGGACTTCGAGTTCGAGGACCTCAACCCGAAGACCTTCGTCCGCAAGCACGTGCTGGACAAGGACGAGCTCGGCCTGAAGGAGATCCGCAACGGCTTCGACCTCAAGGCGGAGATGACCGACGTCGCCGACGCCGTGCACGGCCGTACGGGCGACGCCGCGGCGCCCGGCTCCGCCCCGTCCTCTCCGGACGGCGGCTCGCCCGCCCGGCCGGACCTGCTCAAGAAGCCCCGGAAGCCCGAGCCGGGGGAGCGCCCTCCGTTCGACTCCGACGCCACCTGAGTACCGCGCATCCCCTGCGCCATTGACGGGGGTGGCTATCCTCCCTTTGTTTGGGGTGAAGTCGTCCTAGGGGGGCGGGCTCGCCCAGGACACCGGGCAACGAGGAGGCGCCGCGCAGATGGAGACGACGAGTCGGGTTGGGGCTCAAGGGGCCGGCACGGCCGACGCGTCCGCCGTGGACGCCGCGGCCAAGGACGCGGAGGGCGGGCTCGGCACCCGGCGGGCGGTCGACGGCTATCTGCTGGCCTCGTTCCCCTGGTACGGCCTGGACGAGGCCTACACCGGGCCGCGCTGGCTGATGCAGGTCGGCGCCGCCGCCGACGGGACCGTGGAGCACGGTGCGACGGGCCACGGCGAGGAGCCCACGCTGCGCATCGAGCGGGCCGATCCGCACGCCGCCAAGCAGCGCTTCACGGTCGTCGTGACCGTGGCCAGCCGCCCCGGCCGGCGCAGCGCCGACGGCACGGGCGTCCTGGAGGCCACCTCGGTCTCCTCGGCGGCCTGGCTGGCCGGCTCGGGGCTGCTGTCGTGCACGTGGCCGGCGCAGATGGAGCGCGCCCTGCGGCAGGACTGGCTCGACCAGCAGACGGCCCTCGCGTGGGAGCTTGCGGACCACCTGGACGACTCCGCGTGGTCGACGCTGTCGCTGCCCGTGGACGGCGTGCCGACGGACTTCCGCTACCGCGAGTCGGAGTACGGCTGGGTGCTCGCCGGCTCGGCGGAGGGGGTCCACATCGGGGCGTACGGCCGGGGCATGAGCGCGTACGGCATGGGCTTCTCGGTGATCAAGGACATCACGGCGTATAAGGGCTGACGGCCGCCTCCGTGGCTGCTCCCGCGGGCGACCAGGTCACCCGCCGGGTCACCCGCCGGGCCCACCCGGGCTGCGCGCGCCGCCGTGCCGGGCTTGAATTCCCGGCAGGGGGCAGCACTCCGAGAGGTGAGGTGCCATGTCGGGCAAGTTCGAGATGTACGAGGACAAGGGTGGCAAGTACCGCTACCGGCTGAAGGCCGGCAACGGCGAGATCATCGCCGTCGGCGAGTCGTACAACAGCAAGGCGGCCTGTGAGAAGGGCATCGAGTCCGTGAAGCAGAACGCGGCCTCGGCGCCCGTGAAGGACCTGGGCCACCAGGCATAGCCGCAGTGCCGTCGGCGGGCCCTTGCCCGGGCCCGCCGGCGCACCGGGTCAGAACTTGTTGCGCGGCGTGATGCCGAGCGACATCCCGGACAGGCCGCGCTGGCGGCCGCCGAGCTTGCCCGCGATCGCGCGCAGCGCCGCGCCCGCGGGGGACTCCGGGTCCGTCAGGACCACCGGCTTGCCCTCGTCGCCGCCCTCGCGCAGGCGGACGTCGATGGGGATCGAGCCCAGCACCGGCACGTTCGTGCCCGTCGTGCGGGTGAGGCCCTCGGCGACCATCTGACCGCCACCCGTGCCGAAGACGTCGACCATCTCGTCGCAGTGCGGGCACGGCAGCCCGGACATGTTCTCCACGACGCCGACGATCTTCTGGTGGGTCTGCACGGCGATCGAGCCGGCGCGCTCGGCGACCTCGGCGGCCGCCTGCTGCGGCGTCGTCACGACGAGGATCTCGGCGTTCGGCACGAGCTGCGCGACGGAGATCGCGATGTCGCCGGTGCCCGGCGGCAGGTCGAGCAGGAGGACGTCCAGGTCGCCCCAGTAGACGTCCGCGAGGAACTGCTGGAGCGCGCGGTGCAGCATCGGGCCGCGCCACACCACCGGGGCGTTGCCCGGGGTGAACATGCCGATCGAGATGACCTTCACGCCGTTCGCCGACGGCGGCATGATCATGTTCTCGACCTGGGTCGGCTTGCCGTCCGCGCCGAGCATGCGCGGGACGGAGTGGCCGTAGATGTCCGCGTCGACGACGCCGACCTTCAGGCCGTCGGCCGCCATGGCCGCCGCCAGGTTGACCGTCACGGAGGACTTGCCGACGCCGCCCTTGCCGGACGCCACCGCGTACACCCGGGTCAGCGAGCCGGGCTTGGCGAAGGGCACCTCGCGCTCGGCGGTGCCGCCGCGCAGGGAGGCCGCGAGCTCGCGGCGCTGCTCGTCGCTCATGACGTCGAGCCCGACGGTCACGCCCGTGACGCCCTCGACGCGCGCGACGGCGTCCGTCACGCGGCTGATGATCGTCTCCCGCATGGGGCAGCCGGAGACCGTCAGGTAGATCTCTACGGCAACCGAACCGTCCGCCGCGATCTCCACCGATTTGACCATCCCCAGCTCGGTGACGGGTCGCTGGATCTCGGGGTCGTTCACCGTCGCGAGCGCGGCGCGGACCGCGTCCTCGCTCGGAGACGTTCCGTTCGTGTCGGTAGCCATACGGAGATGGTACGGCGCGTGAGGGGGCCTCCGGAAAGGGCCGTCAGCGGTCGCGTTCCTCACTCTCCGCGGGGAATACGCGACGCTGTTCCAGTTCCTTCACGAGGTCCTGGAACTCCGAGCGGATCCAGTCCCGCGTCGCCACTTCGCCCAGCCCCATCCGCAGCGAGGCGATCTCCCGGGTCAGGTACTCCGTGTCCGCGATCGACCGCTCGTTCTGCTTGCGGTCCTGCTCCAGGTTGACCCGGTCGCGGTCGTCCTGGCGGTTCTGCGCGAGGAGGATCAGCGGCGCCGCGTAGGAGGCCTGGAGGGACAGCATCAGGGTCAGGAAGATGAAGGGGTAGTTGTCGAACCGCAGGTGCCCGGGGACCGTGGTGTTCCACACGACCCACAGGATGATGACGACCGTCATCCAGACGATGAACCGCCCCGTCCCCAGGAACCGGGCGATCCGCTCCGACGTCCGCCCGAACGCCTCCGGGTCGTACTCCGGCAGCCAGGCGCGCCGCCGGACCCGCGGCAGGTCCAGGCGCACGCGCGGCCGCGGGTGGGGGTGCGGGTGGACGGCCTCCGCCTGCGCCCGCACGCGCTCGGCGCGGTCGGGCCGGTGCCCGGGCCGGTCGGCCTCGCGCCCGCGGTCGTTACCGGCCATCGGCGGCCTCCGGCAGCTCGGTCATGCCCGGTGCGCCGTGGTGCAGCTCGGTCTCGCGCCAGTCGTCGGGCAGCAGGTGGTCCAGGACGTCGTCGACGGTGACCGCGCCCAGCAGGGAGCCGCTCTCGTCGACCACCGGCGCGGCGACCATGTTGTACGTCGCCAGGTAGCTCGTGACGGCCGGCAGCGGGGTGCCCGGCGGGAGGGGCCGCAGGTCGGTGTCCACGATCGAGCCGACGAGGGTGAAGGGCGGGTCGCGCAGCAGCCGCTGGAAGTGGACCGTCCCCAAGTACTTGCCGGTGGGGGTCTCGTCCGGCGGCCGGCACACGTACACCTGTGCGGCCAGGGCGGGGGAGAGGTCGCGGTTGCGCACCCGCGCGAGGGCGTCGGCGACCGTCGCGTCCGGGCGCAGCACGATCGGCTCGGTGGTCATCAGGCCGCCCGCGGTGCGCTCCTCGTACGCCAGGAGCCGGCGCACGTCCGCGGCCTCGCCCGGCTGCATGAGGGCCAGCAGCCGCTCCTTCTCCTCCTCCGGGAGCTCGGAGAGCAGGTCGGCCGCGTCGTCCGGGTCCATGGCCTCCAGGACGTCCGCGGCGCGCTCCTCCTTGAGCTTGCCGAGGATCTCGATCTGGTCGTCCTCCGGGAGCTCCTCCAGGACGTCCGCGAGCCGGTCGTCGTCGAGCGCCGCCGCGACCTCGCCGCGGCGCTTGGGGGAGAGGTGGTGCAGCACGCTCGCGAGGTCGGCGGGGCGCAGCCGCTCGAAGGTGGCCAGGAGGCTCGCCGCGCCCTGCCCGTGCTCCTCCAGGGAGAAGCCCGTGACCGCCGACCACTCCACCGTGAGGGTCTCTCCCTTGCGGCGCAGCGCCCCGCCCTTGCCGCGGCGCACGAAGACCTTGTCGAGCTCCCAGTCGCGGCGGGCCGGCAGCTGGGTGATCGCCACGTCCAGGACGGTCACCTCCTCGCCCCCGTCGACCAGACGTACGCGCCGGTCCAGGAGCTCGCCCAGCACCAGCGTCTCGGTGGTGCGCTGCTCGAAGCGGCGCATGTTGACCACCCCTGTGGTGATCACCTGGCCGGACTCCACGCCCGTCACCCGGGTCATGGGCAGGAAGATCCGGCGGCGGCTGACGACCTCCACGACGAGGCCGAGGACGCGGGGCGGGCGGCCGCCGACGCGGAGCATCGCGACGAGGTCCTGGACGCGGCCGACCTGGTCGCCGTTGGGGTCGAAGACCGCCACGCCCGAGAGGTGCGACACGAAGACCCGGTGGGCGCCTGCCGCCATGCCGCGCACCTCCTCCGTGGTCCGGTGTCCGGTTCAGGCTAACGTGACCGGGTTCTCCCCGGCGCGGGAGAGGGGGCCGTCCGGACTGCTGCCTTCCGCCTGTGCCGGGCACGGGTACGCTGCCCCCTACTTCCCCCCGCTGAACAGGAGGCAGGAGCGACGTGCGTACCCGGAAGGCCGCTCTCGTGGGAGCGCTGTGCGTCGGCCTGTCCGTGGCCCTGACCGCTTGCGGCGGCGCGGCGGAGGACCCCGACGCCGGGACCAACGGGGTCGGCAAGCTCGATCCGGCGAAGATCCAGGACAAGGCGCGGACGGCGGCGCGGGACGCCTCGGCCGTCCACCTCTCCGGCAGCGTCGTCAGCCAGGGGCGTACGTACAAGCTCGACATGCGGCTGAAGCGGGACGGGGGGACCGGGCGGGTCGCCTCCGACGCCAGCACGTTCGAGCTGCTGCGGGTCGGCGACGAGCTCTTCCTGAAGGCGCCGGCGGCGTTCTGGTCGCGGGGCGACAAGGGGGACGGGGCCGCGGCCGCGGGCAAGCTGGAGAAGAAGTACGTCAAGGTGCCGGCCGGGGACCCGGCCTACGCGCAGTTCAAGGGCTTCACCGACAAGAACGTCCTGCTGGACGGCCTCATCGCCCTGCACGGCAAGCTGGCGCGCGGCGACCACGGCACGGTGGGGGGCGCCCGGACCATCCGGGTCGACGGCGCGGGGGGCTCGGGCGGGAAGCTCGACGTCTCGCTGATGGGCGACCCGTACCCCCTGCGCGTCCAGCGCGCGGGCGGCGCGGGGCAGCTGGAACTGTCCGACTGGGGCAAGGACTTCGCCCTGACGGCCCCACCGAAGCAGGATGTCGTGGACTACGGCAAACGCATCCCGTCCACGGGCGAGGGCGCGCCGTTGCCGGGTCCGGCGAAGTAGTCCCTCACGGGCGGGGGCGGGTCCGGCACCGCCGGTCAGGCGCGTTTCGGCTGAGCGCCGTTGCGGCGGGGGTTGGTGCCGCAGCACCCATCGCGTCCTGGCCGCGCCAGCTGATTTCCGCCGCGACGACGAGCAAGCGTCGACGACGTGCCCGGCGGTGCCGAGCCATGCGCAAGCCGGGTCCGGCACCGCCGGAAAGGCTCGCTCCGGCTGGGCGCCGTTGTGGCGGGAGGGAGGCGTGGCTAGCGCTTGCCCCGGGTGCTCCTTCGGAGGAGTTTCGGCAGGGCCGCCGGCATCGGGTGGCGGGTCGTGGCCGGGGTCGGGAGGGGGACCGCGGTCAGGGACGTGCCGGGGAGCGGCGCCGTCGTCCCGGACGGCTCCAGGCGAAGGACGCGGCAGTCCTTCGCCCACCGCTCGGTGACCCGCTCCGCGTCGGCCGCGTTCAGCCGCTTCGCCTTCAGCTCGCCGACCGCCGCCTCCCACGCCTCGCTCCCCGCCGGCAGCTCGGTGACCCGCGCGTCCCAGGACACCAGGCGCCCGCCCTTGTCCTTGCTGCGGACGGTCACCGTCGCCTCGCCGCCGTCGGCGAGCCCGAGCCCGTCCAGCGGCTGCTCGCCGGGCCCGCCCACCACATGGGCGGCACCCTCGTGCCACACGTGCCACAGCGCACGGCTCGGACCCACCGGTCCCCGCACCCAGATGAGGCCGGACTTCTTCGTGGCCTCCTCGATGAGCGCCTGGTCGAGCAGCGCCTGCGTCTGTGTCATGCCGCCTACCTTATGCGGCGGCCCGTGGGACGCGCGGTGGCCCGTACGAGCAGGAGACCTACCCTGGACGCGTGACCAGTGCCCGTACGCGCCGTGAAGCCCTGCCCAAGGCGGGCGGGGCGATTTCCCAGCCCCGCGCCGACCTCCACCCCCACCCCACCGTCCGTACGGACCTCTTCCTGCTCGCGATCGCCATCTCCGGCATCTCGCTCTCGGCCCCCCTGATCGCGGCGACCGCCGCGCCCGCCCTGGCCATCGCCTTCTGGCGCAACGCCATGGCCGTGGGCGCCCTCTCGCCCTTCGCCCTCACCCGGCACCGCGCCGAGCTCTTCTCCCTGGGCCGCCGGAACCTGCTCCTGGCCGTGGCCGCCGGCGCGCTGCTGGCCGTGCACTTCGGGGTGTGGCTGCCGAGCCTCCAGATGACGTCGGTCGCCTCCTCGACCGCCCTGGTCACCACGACCCCGATCTGGACGACGCTCCTGATGCGGCTGCGCGGCCACCGCCCGCCCGCGCTGGTGTGGGCGGGCACCGCCCTCGCCTTCCTGGGCGTGGTGATCCTGACCGGCGTCGACCTGTCCCTGTCCTCGCGCGCCCTCGCCGGGGACGCGCTCGCCCTCTTCGGCGGCATGACCGCCGCCGGCTACGTGCTGCTGGGCGCGGAGGTGCGCCGTACGGTCGGCACGGTCACGTACAGCTACGTCTGCTACGGGACGACGACCGTCCTGCTGCTCGCCGCGTGCCTGGTCTCCGGCGCGTCCCTCGGGGGCTACGACGGCGGCACCTGGCTGAAGCTGGCGGTCCTGACGGTCACCGCGCAGCTGCTCGGCCACTCGCTGATCAACCGCGTGGTCAAGGGCCTCGGCCCGTCCATCACCTCCACGGCGATCCTGCTGGAGACGCCGGGCGCGGCCCTGATCGCGGCGCTGTGGCTGGGGCAGACCCCGCCGGCCGCGTCCTACCCGGCGCTGGCGGTGATCATGGCCGGCCTGGGCCTCGTCATCATGGCCGACCGCGCGGCGAAGAAGGGCTGAAGAGGGTTAGAGCCAGCCGTTGCGCTTGAAGCCGCGGTGGATGGTCACACAGATGGCGACCGTCACGACCATGACCGCCGGATAGCCGTACTTCCAGTGCAGCTCCGGCATGTGGTCGAAGTTCATGCCGTAGATCCCGGCGATCATCGTCGGCACGGCGAAGATTGCCGCCCATGACGTGATCTTGCGCATGTCCTCGTTCTGGGCGACGGACGCCTGGGCGAGGTTGGCCTGGAGGATCGAGTTCAGCAGGTCGTCGAAGGACAGGACCTGCTCGTGGACGCGGGCGAGGTGGTCGGCCACGTCCCGGAAGTACTTCTGGATGTCCGGGTCGACCAGCCGCATCGGCCGCTCGCTGAGCTGCTGCATCGGCCGCAGCAGCGGGGCGACGGCCCGCTTGAACTCCAGCACCTCGCGCTTGAGCTGGTAGATCCGGCCCGCGTCGCCGCCGCGCGAGGCGCCCTTGCCGGCGGGCGAGAAGACGTCGATCTCCACCTCGTCGATGTCGTCCTGCACGGCGTCGGCGACGGCGATGTAGCCGTCCACGACCTGGTCGGCGATCGCGTGCAGCACCGCGGACGGGCCCTTGGCCAGCAGCTCCGGGTCGTCCTGGAGGCGGTGGCGCAGTGCGCGCAGCGAGCCCTGGCCGCCGTGCCGGACGGTGATGATGAAGTCCGGCCCGGTGAAGCACATCACCTCGCCGGTCTCGACGACCTCGCTGGTCGCGGTGAGCTCGGCGTGCTCGACGTAGTGGATGGTCTTGAAGACGGTGAACAGCGTGTCGTCGTAGCGCTCCAGCTTGGGCCGCTGGTGGGCGTGGACGGCGTCCTCGACGGCGAGCGGGTGCAGCCCGAACTCCGCGGCGATGCCGGAGAACTCACGCTCCGTCGGCTCGTGCAGCCCTATCCAGGCGAAGCCGCCGCCGGCCCGCACCCGGCGCATCGCCTCGGCGGGGCTGACGTGGTCGCTCATGCGCTTGCCGCCGCGGTAGACGGCGCAGTCGACGACCGCGCTGCTGACCGAGGGGTCCCGGGTGGTGTCGTAGTTGTACGGGACGGCATCCCGGCGCAGGGCGGGACGGACGGCGGCGCGCAGGTCGCGGATCATCGACATGGCAGGGCTCCTTCACGGGCCGGCCGCCAGCCCGGGTGCGGAGTGCGCGCGCAACGCTGTCCGGAACGTGGACGTGCATCCATGACCGGGAACACGTCCGCACATCGGACGGCGCTTCGAGCAGTGCGGGAGGCTGACGGCAGTTCGCGGAGAACTTCGCAGAGAAGCGGTGACTTCGAAGCAGAGAACTTCGCAGAGAACACGGAACAAAGCGGGACGAAGGCGCTCTTCCGTCGGGCACTGCGGGCGCGAAAGAACTTCCGGGAAAACGTCGGCGGCACTGCCGGGTCGGAAGATCTCAGATCACAGGGTGTGCGTCCGGAGCGAAGGGACGGGAGAACTGCCGGTACTGCACGGTCGACTAGGATCCACCGCAGCCCCACCTCCTCCGGCCGGTCCCCGCTGAGGGACGAACGTAACTCCCTGACCAGAGGTCAAGGCTAGCAGCCACTTGACCCGTCAATACCCTCCTTTGCCCGTTCGATACGCGTTCTATGCTCACTGCATGTCAGACGTTCTCGCACTGGTCGAGGCCCGGCTCCGGACAGCCCTGGGCGAACCGGACGCGCGCGCAGCGGTGACCTTCCTCGGCACGGACCGGATCGAGGTCCTCCGGTTCCATGACGGGGACGTCGTCCGCTACGCCACGCTCGGCATGTCGGCCCAGCCCATGGCCGACCCCACGGCGGTCGTGGCCGACCCCCTGCGCGGCCCCCGCGCCGAGCTGGTCCTCTCCGTCCGCGCCGGCCTCGCCGACACGGACAAGGTGCTGCGCCCGCTCGCCGTCCTCGCCGCCTCCCCCCAGGTGGAGGGCCTCGTCGTCGCGCCCGGCGCCTCGCTCGACACCGGCGAACCGCTGTGGCCCGGGGCCCCCTTCACCTCCGTCCTCGTCGCCGAGTCCGGGGGCCTGGTCGAGGACCTGGAGCTGGACGCCCCCATGGACCCCGTCCGCTTCCTCCCCCTGCTGCCCATGACCCCCAATGAGGCGGCCTGGAAGCGCGTGCAGGGAGCGGAGGCGCTGCAAGAGCGGTGGCTGAAGAACGGCACCGACCTGCGTGACCCGAAGCGCTCCGGGGTACCCCTGGGGTGACCCTCCGGGCCCGCGCCGTCCGGACGGGTGATCGTCCTTGACGCGGCGGCGGCCTGGGAGGACCGTTGGAGGCTATGAGGGGCGAACCCAGTTGCCCGAAGTGCGGTGGCCGGGTGCGAGCGCCCGGTCTCTTCGCCGACTCGTGGCAGTGCGACGTCCACGGCACGGTGTACCCCTTGCAGCCCGTCGTCCCGCCGAGCGTGGATGCGCTGGCCGTCGTCGTCAACCGCTCCCACGTGCCCGTGTGGATGCCCTGGCCGCTGCCCGTCGGCTGGCTGTTCACGGGCGTGGTCTGCGCCGGGGACGACCGCAGCGGCGGGCGGGCCACCGCCGTCGCCTGCTCCGGCCCGAGCCCCCTGGGCGGCCCCGGCGAGCTGCTCCTGGTGGCCGAGGAGCTCGGCGTCGGCCTCGGCGCGCGCTACGCCGGCATCGACGGCCCCGACCCCGGCCCCTCCCTCCGCGTCGACCGCTCCCCGCACGCCAAGGTGCACGCGGCCGGCCGCCCCACGCCCCTGTGGCACGTCGAGGGCGCGCCCGAGGACCGGGCCGTCTTCGCGGGCGAGGCGCGGGGCCTGTGGCTGTGGGCCGTGGTCTGGCCGGAGCGGTCGGGCCTCCTGATGTACGACGAGCTGGTGCTCACGGACCTGCGGGACGCGGGCGCGGAGGTGGACCTCCTCCCGTGCGGGGCGCTCTCGCCGCGCCTCCTGCCCCCGCCGGGCCGCTAGCCCCGGCCGGGCGGGCCCGGGGAAGCGCTGACCGGGGCCGGGGCGGGCCCCGGTTATCCTGAAGCGGTCCCTTGTCTTTACCGTTGCCGTGAGGAGCCGTGTCGTGCGCATTGACCTGCACACCCACTCCACGGCCTCCGACGGCACGGACACCCCCGCCGAGCTGGTCCGCAACGCGGCCGCGGCCGGGCTGGACGTCGTGGCGCTCACCGACCACGACGGCGTCGGCGGCCACGCCGAGGCCATTGCGGCGCTGCCCGCCGGGCTGACCCTGGTCACGGGCGCGGAGCTGTCCTGCCGGCTCCCCGGCCCCGACGGCTTCAGCGTCCACATGCTGGCGTACCTCTTCGACCCGCTGGAGCCGGACCTGGCCCGCGAGCGGGACCTCGTCCGCGACGACCGCGTCCCCCGCGCCCGCGCCATGGTCACCAAGCTCAACGAGCTCGGCGTGCCCGTCTCGTGGGAGCGCGTCGCGCAGATCGCCGGCGACGGCGCCGTCGGCCGGCCGCACGTGGCCAGCGCCATGGTCGAGCTCGGCGTCGTGGGCAGCGTCTCCGACGCTTTCACCTCCGAGTGGCTCTCGGGCGACGGCCGCGCCTTCGTCGAGAAGCACGAGCTGGATCCGTTCGACGCGATCCGCCTGGTCAAGGCGGCCGGCGGCGTCACCGTCCTCGCGCACCCGTTCGCGTTCAAGCGCGGCAACTGCGTCTCGGAGAGCGCGATAGCCGAGCTGGCCTCGGCCGGGCTCGACGGCATCGAGGTCGACCACATGGACCACGACGCCCCCACCCGGGCCCGGCTGCGCGGCCTCGCCGCCGACCTCTCCCTGCTGACCACCGGTTCCAGCGACTACCACGGCAGCCGCAAGACCTGTTCGCTCGGCGAGTTCACGACCGACCCGGAAATCTACGGCGAGATCACGCGCCGGGCCACGGGCGCGTTCCCCGTCCCCGGCGCCGGCGGCTGACCGCACCCCTCTTCCCGGTTCCGGTCGCGCCCGCATATCCCCGTCCTCACCACCCCCGGTGATGCCGTGCGCGGGTGACCGCACCCGTACGCCCCCCGCCCGCGCCGCCGTACGCCCGTACGCGCCGACGGGCGTTCCGCACCTGCTCGCACCACCCACTCCTGCAAGGCTCATCTGTGTTCGACTTCGCCGTCTTCGGATCCCTCTTCCTCACCCTCTTCGTGATCATGGACCCGCCCGGGATCACGCCGATCTTCCTCGCCCTCACCTCCGGCCGCCCGGCCAAGGTCCAGCGCCGCATGGCCTGGCAGGCCGCCGCGGTCGCCTTCGGCGTGATCACCGTCTTCGGCATCTGCGGCCAGCAGATCCTGGACTACCTGCACATCACCACGCCGGCGCTGATGATCGCGGGCGGTCTGCTCCTGCTGCTGATCGCGCTGGACCTGCTCACGGGCAAGTCGGAGGAGCCGACGCAGACCAAGGACGTCAACGTGGCGCTCGTGCCGCTCGGCATGCCGCTGCTCGCGGGGCCGGGAGCGATCGTCTCGGTGATCCTCGCCGTGCAGCACGCGGATTCGGCCGGCGCGCAGATCTCGGTGTGGGCGGCGATCGCCGCGATGCACGTCGTGCTGTGGCTCGTGATGCGCTACTCGCTGCTGATCATCCGGGTGATCAAGGACGGCGGCGTGGTGCTGGTGACGCGGCTCGCGGGCATGATGCTCTCCGCCCTGGCTGTCCAGCAGATCATCAACGGCATCACGCAGGTGATCGAGGCCAGGTGACCCGCCGCCGCGCCGGGCGCGCGGCCACGCATGCGACGACACCCCCGTACGGACTGTCCGTACGGGGGTGTCGCTGTTCGCGAAGGAGCGTCGGCGCTACTGTGCCGCGGAGGCGGCCGGGCGGATATAGATGCGCTGACCCGTCGAAGCGGCCTGCTGCACGATCCGGTTGACCGAGGCGGCGTCCACGACGGTGCTGTCCACGGCGGTGCCGTTGACGTCGTCCAGGCGCATGATTTCGAAGCGCACGGCTTCTCCCTTCGTCTGATCCTCCTGAGGAGAACTGCATGGCTGACGGAACACGCCGCGTCCGTGGGGCGCGTTCCGTAGGGGTACAACGAGGTTACCCCTGCAAACATTCCCTACGCTAAGGAAATTTTTAACATGACTAAGAATTGTTAAATCCGTGTAACCGAACGCGTTGTTGCCGTAACCGCCTGTGCGTAACGAACGAGACGACACCATGACGGATCCTTCCGAGTCCCCCGAGCAGTCCCCCGAGCAGTCCGCCGAGCAGCCCGCCCGGCACGAGCAGCCCCCCGAGCACCTGCGCGCGATCGCCGCCGCCGTCCAGCGCACCAACGACCTCCTCACGCGCGTGCTGGCCGAGGTCGCCACGACCCCGTCCACCCACGCGATCTTCGTCGACGCCGGCTACGTGTACGCGGCCGCCGGCCGGCTCGTCGCCGGCACCGAGGACCGCCGCTCCTTCGACCTCGACGCCGAAGGGCTGATCGAGGCCTTCATCGACAGGGCGCGCACGATCTTCCCCGACAGCCGGCTGCTGCGCGTCTACTGGTACGACGGCGCCCGCCGCCGCATCCACACCACCGAGCAGCAGCGCATCGCCGAGCTCCCCGACGTCAAGGTCCGCCTCGGCAACCTCAACGCCAACAACCAGCAGAAGGGCGTCGACTCCCTCATCCGCACCGACCTCGAATCGCTCGCCCGCCACCGGGCCATCAGCGACGCGGCCCTCATCGGCGGCGACGAGGACCTCGTCTCGGCCGTCGAGGCCGCCCAGGGCTACGGCGCCCGCGTCCACCTGTGGGGCATCGAGGCGGCCGGCGGGCGCAACCAGGCCGAGCCGCTGCTGTGGGAGGTCGACAGCCAGCGCACCTTCGACCTCGACTTCTGCAAGCCGTACGTCACCCGGCGCACCACCCACGAGGCGTACGCCGACGGGGCCTTCGCCGGACGGCCCGCGCCCGGCCGCGACGACGTGCGGTTCGTCGGCGCCCAGGTCGCGGCCCAGTGGCTGGCCTCGCGCGGCCGCGACAACGTCGCCGAGCTGCTGCCCGGGCACCCCATCCTGCCCGGCGCCGTCGACCAGGAGCTCCTCGTCGAGGCCGAGGCGCTGCTCGGCCTGTCCCTGCGCGGGCACGCCGACCTGCGCCGGGCCCTGCGCGACGGCTTCTGGGACCACTTGCACACTCAGTTCTGATCCGCACCCGTTCCGGCCGGGCTTCCCTCGGATGGGATCAACTGCGGGGGGAAAGCGCGTGCCGGAATGCATACGGGGAAGCCGAGTGGAACCCTGGCAGGGGGCCGTGGCCATTGGTCCGGCCACCCCCGACGGGAACTCCTGACTCGCAATCCGGAACAGAAACGAGGCGATCGGCCATGTCGGTCACTGACCGTGCCGTGCCCGGGGCGCCGTGCTGGGTGAGCCTGCTGACCGGCGACCTCGCCGCGGCACAGGCCTTCTACGGCGCCGTCATGGGCTGGACCTTCCGCCGCGGCAGCCTCGGAGAGGACTTCTCCGTCGCCCTCTCCGACGGCAGGCCCGTCGCCGGCATCGGCAACGTCGCGCGCCGCATGGGCGTGCCCGTCTCCTGGACCTCCTACTTCGTCGTCGAGGACGCCGACGTGACCGCCGCGCGCATCCGCGAGCGCAGCGCCACCGTCGCCGTCGGCCCGCTCTCCGTCGGCCCCGGCCGCGCCGCGCTGGCCGCCGACCCCGCCGGGGCCGTCTTCGGCTTCTGGGAGGGCAGGACCCTGCGCGAGTGGCAGATCGGCCAGCGGGGCGCCCCGGCCTGGCTGGAGCTGCGCACCCGCGACGCGTTCGCCTCCGCCATCTTCTACGGCGAGGTCTTCGAATGGGCCACGGGGCGGCCCGACCGCTGCGAGGTCCGCTACGAGGACGAGGCCGTCATGGTGCGGTCCGGCGGTCACACCGTGGCCTGCCTGCGCGGCGGCGCCATCGAGGCCGCCCCCGACCCGCGGATCCGGCCGCGCTGGCACGTCTACTTCTGCGTCGAGGACGTGGAGAAGGCCGTCGAGTCCGCGCTCGCGGCCGGGGGCACCGTGGTCGTGGAACCGGGGGAGTCGGAGGTGGGGCGCGAGGCGACGCTGTGCGACCCGGACGGGGGGCTCTTCACGGTCACGACCGGCTCGGCCGACGACCAGCTCTGACGGCCGGTCCTGATGTTCAGCCCTGACGCTCAGGCCTGACGTTCAGGCCCGGTCGGACAGCTCCCAGAAGCGGACCAGCGCCTCGGCCGTGGGGCCCGGCCGCTCGGCGTTGGGCGAGTGCTCGGCGCCCTCGATGACCGTACGGACGGCGGACAGCTCCTTCGCCATCGCGTCCATGGACGGCACGGGCCACGCGTAGTCCACGGCCCCCGACAGGACGTGCTTGGGCAGCGGCACCGCGGCCAGCTCCGCCGTACGGTCCGGCTCCGACGTCAACTGCCTGCCCGTCGCCATCAGTTGCTCGGGCACCGTCCCCATCCAGCGCCGGCGGAGGAACGCGTCCAGCTCCGGCGGGACGGGCGCGGCCGGGGCGCTCTCCCCGTCCGCCTTGCGCATCTCCAGCCACACCGCGCCCATGTCGTACGCGCCGAGCGCCGCGACCAGGCGCAGCGTGCGCTCTTGCTGCGGTGCGCAGATCGCGGCCGGGCCGCAGCTCATGAGGGTCAGCGACCGGAACGGGGACGTGTCGGCCAGCACCGCGGCGCGGGAGATCAGCCCGCCGAGCGAGTGCCCCAGCAGGTGCACGCCGCTGCCGAGGGCCGCCGCCTGGGCGAGCACGTCCCGGGCCAACTCGGCGCGGGCGTACGCCGCCTCGTCGCGCGGCCCGGCGGTCTCGTACTGCCCGCGCCCGTCCACGGCCACGGCCCGGTACCCGGCCGCCGTGAGCGGCTCCAGCAGCGCGATGAAGTCCTCCTTGCTGCCGGTGAAGCCCGGCACGAGCAGGACGGTGCCGCGCGGGGGAGCGGCGGGGCGGGCGTCGATCACCGCGAAGTCCCCACGGGAGGTGGAGAGCTGGTGGGCGCGGGCGCCCGGGGGCAGCGTGAAGAAGGGAGGCCTGCTCATGGCATGAGGCTAACGCGGCTTCGCCACGACGTCGGAGGGAGTACGGGGCAAGCCCGGATCCCCGAGGGCCCGGGGCCCAGGGGCGCAGCCCCGGGAAACGGTGGAAGGGCGGGGCCGGGGCGTTTCCTCCGCCGCGGCGGTGCTCGGCCCCACCGGCGTATCCGGCGGTGCCGAACCGGCCCGGCCGACGGTACGGCGAAGGCCGGTCGCCCCACGAGTGCGGGGCGACCGGCCTTCAACGGTCAGCAGACCAGGCGTCAGGCCTCCGTGGAGGCCGCGGCCTTCTTGGCGGCCGTCTTGCGGGTGCGCTTGGGCTTCTCCGCAACCTCGGCCTCCACGGCCTCGGTCTTGGCGGCAGCGGCCTTGCGCGTGCGCTTCGGCTTCGCCTCAGCCTCAGCCTCGGCCGCGGGCTCGGCCACGGCCTTCTTGGCGGCCGTCTTGCGGGTACGCTTCGGCTTCTCCGCAACCTCGGCCTCGGCCTCTACGGCCTCCGCCTTGGGGGCGGCAGCCTTGCGGGTCCGCTTCGGCTTCTCCACGACCTCGGCCGCCTCGGCCGTGTCGACCGCTTCCACGGCCTTCTTGGCAGCCGTCTTGCGGGTGCGCTTGGGCTTCTCCGCAACCTCGGCCTCGGCCTCGGCGACGGTCTCCACCGCGGCCACGGCCTTCTTCGCAGCCGTCTTGCGGGTGCGCTTCGGCTTCTCCACGACCTCGGTCGCGGCCTCGGCCTCCACGGTCTCCGCCTTGGGGGCAGCGGCCTTGCGGGTCCGCTTCGGCTTGACCTCAGTGACCTCGGCGACCTCAGTGACGACGACCTCGGCCTCGACCGCAGCCGCGGCCTTCTTCGTCGTACGGGTGCGCTTCGGCTTCGCCTCCACGGCCTCCGCCGTGTCGACCGCAGCCTCGGCGGGGGCCGCCGCGGCCTTCTTGGCGCGGGTCCGGCGGACCGGCTTGGCCGGAGCCTCGGCCTCGGCCGGCTCCTGGGCCGGAACGACCGGCGCGGCCTCGACGACCGGAGCCGTCTCGACGACGGGCACCGTCTCGGCGGCCACCATCGCGGCAGCAGCCTCCGGCTTCGCCGCACGCGTGCGGCGGCGGCGCGGCTGGGCCGGAACCTCCGCGGCGGGCGCCGGGGCGGCCGGGGCGGCAGCCTCGACCGCAGCGGCGGGCTCGGCGGTCACCACGGCCTCGGCGGCGACGGCCGCGACCGGGGCCGAGCCGGCCCCGCTGCGCGTACGCCGACGGCGACGCGGCTTCGCGGGCGTAGCGGGAGCACCCTCCGCCACGGGAGCCGCGGGCGCGGCGGCGGCCGGAGCGGCCTGCTCGCTGCCGAGCGAGGCCCCGCCACGGGTGCGGCGGCGCTGACGCGGCGTGCGCGTACGGGCCGGGCGCTCCTCGGTCTCCTGGCGCGGGCCACGGTCCCGGTCGCGGTCACGGCCGCCGCGGCCACCACGGCCGCCGGTCTCGCCGAGGTCCTCGATCTCCTCCGCAGCGAGCCCGGCACGGGTCCGCTCGGAGCGCGGCAGTATGCCCTTCGTGCCGGCGGGGATGCCGAGCGCCTCGTACAGGTGCGGGGACGTGGAGTACGTCTCCTCGGGCTCGTCGAAGGGCAGTTCCAGCGCCTTGTTGATGAGCTTCCAGCGCGGGATGTCGTCCCAGTCGACGAGGGTGACGGCCGTACCCGACTTGCCGGCGCGGCCGGTGCGGCCGATGCGGTGCAGGTAGGTCTTCTCGTCCTCGGGCGCCTGGTAGTTGATGACGTGGGTGACGTCGTCGACGTCGATGCCGCGGGCGGCGACGTCGGTGCAGACGAGGACGTCGACCTTGCCGTTGCGGAAGGCGCGCAGCGCCTGCTCGCGGGCGCCCTGGCCGAGGTCGCCGTGGACCGCGCCGGAGGCGAAGCCGCGGCGCAGGAGCTGGTCGGCGATGTCCGCGGCGGTCCGCTTCGTCCGGCAGAAGATCATCGCGCGGTTGCGGCCCTCTGCCTGGAGGATGCGGGAGACCATCTCCGGCTTGTCCATGTTGTGGGCACGGAAGATGTGCTGCGCGATGTTGGCGTGGGTCTGGCCCTCGTCGTCCGGCGAGGTGGCGCGGATGTGCGTGGGCTGGGACATGTAGCGCCGCGCGAGGGAGATGACCGCGCCCGGCATGGTGGCCGAGAAGAGCATGGTCTGGCGCTTGGCCGGGAGCATCGTGATGATGCGCTCGACGTCGGGGAGGAAGCCCAGGTCGAGCATCTCGTCGGCCTCGTCCAGGACGAGGGCCTTGACGTGCGCGAGGCTGAGCTTCTTCTGGCCGGCGAGGTCGAGCAGGCGGCCGGGGGTGCCGACGATGACGTCGACGCCCTTCTTGAGGGCCTCGACCTGCGGCTCGTAGGCGCGGCCGCCGTAGATGGCCTGGACGCGGACGTTGCGCACCTTGCCGGCGGTCAGGAGGTCGTTGGTGACCTGCTGGCACAGCTCACGGGTGGGGACGACGACGAGCGCCTGCGGGGCGTCGGTCAGCTGCTCGGGCTTCGCCCGGCCCGCCTCGACGTCCGCGGGGACGACGACGCGCTCCAGGAGCGGCAGGCCGAAGCCCAGCGTCTTGCCGGTGCCGGTCTTGGCCTGGCCGATGACGTCGGAGCCGGAGAGGGCGACCGGGAGCGTCATCTCCTGGATCGGAAAGGGGTGGACGATGCCGACGGCTTCGAGCGCTTCGGCCGTCTCGGGGAGGATTCCCAGGTCTCGGAAGGTCGAGGGGTTCGAGAGAGTGGACAGGATCTTGCCTCTTCTGTGAGACGCGACGCTGGGCGGCGAAGGGGGTCGTACAGGTCGTACGGACCGCGCCGGGGTACTGTCCGGCCTGGGGACGCCGGAAGGCGCGGGACCACTGCCTTCGCTCGAGCACACGTGCCGCGAGCGGATCCCTCCTGGTACGCACGTCTCGTGCGCGCCGTGCGGAGGGCGGTCGGTTTTGGAAGCCGATCGGGCCACCGACCGGGCATCCGCTGGGGGCCCAGGGGCTGGGGCGAGAAAATGCCCCCGGAGGACACAGCATGGGACAGCCTGCCGACACACTCGACAGGCGCATTACCACTGTACCCCGGAAAGGCGCATGTGTGTCCGGACAATCCTCCGGACATTCCTTGGGACAGATCCGGATGAAGTAGCTGACCTGGGGCTTCCCCGTGTTGCGAAGCGGGCTATTGTGCGCTCCATGGAGACGTCCGACAACGCTGAGAACGCCAACGAGCCCACCGAGGCGCTCACCGGGATCGCCGCCCAGGACTGGGATCAGGCATCCGCCGACCCGCAGTACCGCGCGGCGGTCGTGGACCTGCTGGGCGCGCTCGCCTACGGCGAGCTGGCCGCCTTCGAGCGGCTCGCCGAGGACGCCAAGCTGGCGCCGTCGCTCGACGACAAGGCCGAGCTGGCGAAGATGGCCGCGGCGGAGTTCGGCCACTTCCAGCGGCTGCGCGACCGGCTGGCCGCCATCGACGTGGATCCGACCGGCGCCATGCAGCCCTTCGCGGCCGCGCTGGACGAGTTCCACCGCCAGACGGCGCCCTCGGACTGGCTGGAAGGCCTGGTCAAGGCCTATGTGGGCGACTCGATCGCCAGTGACTTCTACCGCGAGGTGGCGGCCCGCCTGGACTCCGACACCCGCGCCCTGGTGCTGACCGTGCTGGACGACACCGGCCACGCGACGTTCGCGGTCGAGAAGGTGCGCGCCGCGATCGAGGCCGAGCCGCGCGTCGGCGGCCGCCTCGCGCTGTGGGCGCGCCGGCTGATGGGCGAGGCGCTCTCGCAGGCGCAGCGCGTCGTCGCCGACCGTGACGCGCTCTCCACGATGCTCGTGGGCGGCGTGGCCGACGGCTTCGACCTCGCGGAGGTCGGCAAGATGTTCTCCCGGATCACCGAGGCGCACACCAAGCGCATGGCCGCGCTGGGCCTCGCGGCCTGACCGCACGCCCGACGACACCGGCCCGGGCTCCGGCCCGGGCCGCTCCGGCCCTCTTCAGGCCGTGGCTGATCGGCGGGCCGGGCGGTCGCCCTGGCGCAGCAGCAGGGACAGCAGCGCGACGGCCACCCCCAGCGAGACCGCCAGGACGGCAGGGGTCTGCCCCGGGCCGAGGACCGAGTGGCCGAGCAGGGCGCCGAAGAGCGCCGCGACGGGACCGGTGGCCAGTGTCAGCGCCCGCGAGCGGAACTGCCCGTACCGCTCGGGCAGCCAGTGCAGGGCGCCGTAGGACACGGCGAGGCCGATGAGAAGCGAGCCGAGCACTTCCCAGAGGATCATCGTCACTTCCCTCCCGTACGGGGCGAGGGGCGGGTGCAAACCGGTCGAAGCCGTACTACCCCACGAGGGTCTCCGGCAACCTCCCCGGCGTGCATCCGTAAAGACAACGGCGGGGCCCCGGTGATTCCTCACCGGGGCCCCGCCGCTGGAAGCGCTCTCAGAGCGCGCCGAAACCGACCTTGCGGGCCGCCGGCTCGCCGATCTCCACGTACGCCAGGCGCTCGGACGGGACCAGGACCTTGCGGCCGCGGCTGTCCTCCAGGCTGAGCAGCGGTGCCTTGCCGGCCAGCGCGTCGGAGATCACCCGCTCGACCTCCTCGGCACTCTGGGTGCTCTCGATGACGATCTCGCGCGGCGCGTGCTGCACGCCGATCTTGACCTCCACGGCTTACGTCCCTCCGAAGGTGTGGATTGATGTCCACACATTAGCCCGGGACGGTCGGTGTCAGTGCTGCTCGGGGGCGTTCTTCGGGAAGCCCGCGATGCCGCGCCAGGCGAGCGAGGTCAGCAGCTGGACGGCGGTGCCGCGGGGCACCGTGCTCTCGCTGGAGAGCCAGTAGCGCGCGACCACCTGCGAGACGCCGCCCAGGCCCACGGCCAGCAGCATCGCCTCATCCTTCGACAGGCCCGTGTCCTCGGCGATGACGTCGCTGATCGCCTCGGCGCACTGGAGCGAGACCTTGTCGACGCGCTCGCGCACGGCCGGCTCGTTGGTCAGGTCCGACTCGAAGACCAGACGGAAGGCGCCGCCCTCGTCCTCGACGTAGGCGAAGTAGGCGTCCATGGTGGCCGCCACCCGCAGCTTGTTGTCGGACGTGGAGGCCAGCGCGGTGCGCACCGCGTGCAGCAGGTTCTCGCAGTGCTGGTCCAGCAGGGCCAGGTAGAGGTCCAGCTTGCCCGGGAAGTGCTGGTAGAGCACCGGCTTGCTGACGCCCGCCCGCTCCGCGATGTCGTCCATCGCCGCGGCGTGGTACCCCTGGGCGACGAAGACTTCCTGGGCCGCGCCCAGCAGCTGGTTGCGTCGGGCCCGGCGCGGCAGACGCGTGCCCCGCGGCCGCGCCTCGGTCTGCTCGATGGCTGTCACGCCGCCTCCCAAGATTGTTCACTGCACGGTATGCACCGCGCCCGCCATCGTACTTTTGGGTAACCCGGGCGTGCGTGGTCGGAGCGGAGAATTTCACGGACCGGACGCTGTGGGAAGTCGACAAAATCCTGACAATTGGCGCAGGTCAGCCCTTGCCCCCGCGGTCAATGACGGTTACCCGAGGTCAGCGGTAGTCGTCCTCGTCCAGGTCCACGACGCGCGCCTGCTCGGCGACGTCGGCCACATTGGCCGCCGCGGGGTCCAGGAGAGCGAGCGGGTCGTCGCGGTGCTGGGTGAGGTCGGCGTGCTGCTCCGCGGCGTCGGCCTCCGGGGCCTCGGCGTCGTATTCCGTCACGTCGGCGTCCTCCTCGTCGAACTCGTCGAAGTCATCGAACGTATCGGGGTCGGTCGGGTCGACAGACATGCGGACCCTCTCTCCGGTTTCCGGGAAGTGCGCCCTACTCCTTGCGGTCGAGCCTAGGAGACAAGGGCCCGCCCCGCCAGGTGATCTGTGACCCCCGCCACAACGGCCCCGGCGTGATCCTCTCGTAACATTGCCCGCATGTCTTCGACCGAGTCGCCGGATGCCCGTACCGTCCCCGTGGTGCCTCCCGGTCGGCCCTCGCGCGTCAGCGAGGGCGAGGAGGTCCGCACGGTGGCCCTGCCCGGGGTCACGCTGGCCGTGCGCTCCCGCCCGCCCCGGGCGCCCGGGCTCGCGCCCGCGCTGTGCGTCCACGGCCTCGGCGGCTCCTCGCAGAACTGGTCCGCGCTCATGGAGCTGCTCGCCGGCGACGTCGCGTGCGAGGCGCTCGACCTGCCCGGCTTCGGCGACTCCCCGCCCCCGGACGACGGCGACTACTCGATCACCGCCTTCGCCCGGGTGGTCATCCGCTACCTCGACGCGAGCGGCCGCGGCCCCGTCCACCTCATCGCCAACTCCATGGGCGGCGCCATAGCGACCCGCGTGGCCGCCGTCCGCCCGGACCTGGTCCGCACGCTCACCCTGGTCTCCCCGGCGCTGCCCGAGCTGCGCCCGCAGCGCACGGCGGCGCCCACGGCCCTGCTCGCGCTGCCCGGCGTGGCGGCCCTCTTCGCACGGCTGACGAAGGACTGGACACCCGAGCGCCGTACGCGTGACGTCCTCGCGCTCTGTTACGGAGACCCCGGACGAGTGACATCCGAGGGCTTCGCCCTGGCCGTCGCGGAGTACGAGCGCCGCCTGGAGCTCCCCTACTTCTGGGACGCCATGGCCCGCTCCGCACGGGGAGTGGTCGACGCGTACACCCTTGGGGGCCAGCATTCGCTGTGGCGGCAGGCGGAGCGCGTCCTTGCCCCTACTCTTCTGGTCTACGGAATGCGCGACCAGCTCGTCTCCATCCGGATGGCCCGACGTGCCGGCAGGACTTTCCGCGACTCGCGGCTGCTGACACTGGTGGAATCGGGACATGTCGCCATGATGGAGGACCCGGACGCGGTGGCTCGTGCCTTCCGCGACCTCGTAGCGGACACTGCCACTGCCGATCGGAGCGCCTCGCCTCGTGGGTAAACACAGCGCACGCGCCCCCCGCGCCGTCTCCCGGCCCGCCGCGCCCGCCGCCTCCGGCGCGGGTGGCGGACCGGGCGCGGCCGGGCACGACGCCACGGCCGCCCCGCAGGGCGAAAGCGAGGGCGAGCCACTCGGCGGGCCCTTCGGCCCGGCAGGCGCCCCCGGTCCCGCGGGCCGGCCCGGTTCTTTCGAGGCCCCGGGTCCCTTCGACCCGCACGGTTCCTTCGTCCCGGCCGATCCGTTCGATCCGGCCGGTCCTTTTGACCCGCACAGTTCCTATGATCCGTCAGGGCCGTCAGGGTCCTTCGATCCTTCTGACGATCCCTCCGATGCGTTCGACGCCTTCAGACGGCAGGACGTCGGCGTCGGCTGGGGCGTCATCGGTGTGCAGCGCGTCCACGGCGCGGACACCGGAACGTACGGCCCGGGGGGCGTTCCCGACGGCGACGCGCGGCTGGCCGGCTACCTCGGCGGGTACGCGGCCGAGCCGGAGGCCGCCTCCTCCCCGTACTGGCTGGGCGGCGCCCCCTCCGCTTCCGGGCCCTCTGTTTCCGGCCCCGTCCTGGCCGAGGACCCCGCGCCCTCTGCGCCTTCCGCGCCCTCTGCGTTCTCCGCTCCCTCCGCGCCTCCCGCGCGGGTGCCCGCTCCCCGGCCGAGTACGGCCCGCCCCCGTACCGGCGGATCCCGCGGCACTTCGCGCAACACCGGCTCCCCGAAGTCCGGCGGCGGCATGGCGCGGACGGCGACCGGCGTGGCCGCGGCCGTCGTGACGGCCGTGCTCGCCGTCGTCGTCGCCGGGCAGGTCGAGGACGGCGCGGACACCCAGGCACAGGCGCGCCCCGCCGACGTCGAGCGCGCGAGACCGGACGCCGCCTCCCGCTCCGACAGCCGCCCCACGCCCAACGGCGGCGCCGCCGGGCAGCTCACGTACGAACAGAAGATGGACCGCAAGTACCCCTTGGACGAGAAGGCCAAGGGCAGTGGCTCCTTCGAAACCGTCGGCGGCCACGACAGCGCTCCCGGCCGCGGCGACGTGCTGCGCTACCGCGTCGACGTGGAGAAGGGGCTGCCGCTCGACGGCGAGCTCTTTGCCACCGCCGTGCACCGCACGCTCAACGACGAGCGCAGCTGGGGCCACGGCGGCACCCGTACGTTCGAGCGGGTCTCCTCCGGGCACGCGGACTTCGTCATCACGCTGGCCACGCCGGGCACGACGGCCGTGTGGTGCGCCAAGTCGGGGCTGGACACCACCGAGGACAACGTCTCCTGCGACTCCGCCGCGACCGACCGCGTCATGATCAACGCCTACCGGTGGGCGCAGGGCGCCCCCACGTACGGCGACAAGATCCACGCCTACCGGCAGATGCTCATCAACCACGAGGTCGGCCACCGCCTCGGGCACGACCACGAGACGTGCAGCAAGGAGGGCGCGCTCGCCCCGGTGATGATGCAGCAGACCAAGTTCCTGACGACGGACGGCGTCACCTGCCGGCCGAACCCCTGGCCGCACCCCTGAGCCGGTGATCCGCCGGGCTGTGTCCCGGTGATCCGCTGGCCCGTGTCGCGGTGATCCGCCGGCCTGCGCCCCGGTGATCGAATGTCTCGCTGTCCGGGACGTCTCATCTCTGGATGTGAGACACCTTGGACAGGGGCCGAAAATTCGTTCAGTCTTCTGCGCATGTCGTACCGCCACGCCTCCGAGAACGCCGCCTTCGTGCTGGCGCTGATCGGCGTGGCCGCGCACAGCGTCGCCGACATCCACTGTCGCTGAGACCGCCCTTCCCCTCGCGCCGTCCCGCGCTGCCCCGCAGCGTCGCGTCCGCCGGGGGCGGTTCTGCGTTCCTCGCGCTCGTATCCACCGCCTTCCGCGGGTGTTTCCTGCTCCCCGTCTCTTCGGTCCAACCCTCTTCGGTTCACCGTCGCATTCCGCGAAAGGCCTCACTTCCATGCCTCACATGTCCGTCATATCCCGCCGTGTGGCGGCCGCCGCCGTCAGCGTGGTCCTGCTCGGGGGCGCAGCGGCGTGCGGCCCGAAGGAGGGCGGCGACGCCAAGGGCGGCGGTGCCGAGGGCGCGCCCAAGAAGGGCGGCACGCTCACGGTGCTCAACGGCGCGCCGCAGAAGCAGTTCGACCCGGCCCGCCTCTACACCTCCGGCGGCGGCAACATCCCCTCGCTCGTCTACCGCACCCTCACCACCCGTCACCGCGCGAACGGCGCCGAGGGCACCAAGGTCGTCCCCGACCTCGCCACGGACACCGGCACGCCCGGCGACGACGCCAAGACCTGGACGTACAAGCTCCAGGACGGGCTGAAGTACGAGGACGGCTCGCCCATCACCTCCGCCGACATCAAGTACGGCGTCGAGCGCTCCTTCGCCGCCGAACTCTCCGGCGGCGCCCCCTACTTGCGCGACTGGCTCATCGGTGGCGACACGTACCAGGGCCCGTACAAGGAGAAGAAGGGCCTCGATTCCATCGAGACGCCCGACGACAAGACCATCGTCTTCAAGCTGAAGAAGTCCGAGGGCGACTTCCCCTACTTCGCCGCCTCCACCCAGTTCGCCCCCGTGCCCAAGGCCAAGGACACCGGCGCGAAGTACGCGGAGCACCCGGTCTCCTCCGGCCCGTACAAGGTCGTCAAGAACGCGGGCGACGGCGAGCAGATGACGCTGGAGCGCAACCCCAACTGGTCCGAGGAGACGGACAAGGAGCGGCACGCCTACCCCGACCGGATCGAGGTCAGATCGGGCCTGTCCGCCGCGGTCATCAACCAGCGCCTGTCGACCGGCTCCGGCCCCGACGCCGCCGCGGTCACCACCGACACCAACCTCGGCCCGGCCGAACTCGCCCAGGTCACCGGCGACAAGAACCTCGCCGCCCGGGTCGGCACCGGCCACTTCGGCCAGACCTCGTACCTGGCGTTCAACCCCGCGGTCAAGCCCTTCGACGACCCGAAGGTCCGGCAGGCGATCTCGTACGCGATCAACCGCACGAGCGTCGTCAACGCCGCCGGCGGCTCCTCGCTCGCCGAGCCCACGACGACCTTCCTGCCCCGCCAGAAGCCGCTGGGCTACACGCCCTACGACCACTTCCCGGCCGGCGACAAGGGTGATCCGGCCAAGGCCAGGGAGCTGCTGAAGGAGGCCGGTCACGAGAACGGCCTGGAGATCACCCTCACCCACTCCACCGCCCAGAACCGGGAGACCAGCCCCGAGATCGCGACCGCCGTCCAGGCCGCGCTCAAGGAGGCCGGGATCACCGTGAAGCTGGAGGGCCTGGAGGACAACGACTACGACGAGAAGATCCACAGCTTCGACAAGCAGCCGGGTCTCTTCATCGCCCACTGGGGTGCCGACTGGCCCTCCGGCGGCCCCTTCCTCGCCCCGGTCTTCGACGGCCGGCAGATCGTGAAGGACGGCGCCAACTTCAACACCGGCCGCCTCGACGACCCCAAGGTCAACGACGAGATCGACGCGATCAACAAGATCACCGACCATGACGCGGCCGCGCAGCGCTGGGGCGCCCTCGACCAGAAGATCGGCGAGCAGGCCCTGACCGTGCCGCTGTTCAACCCGGTCTACAAGCGCCTCTTCGGCAAGGACGTCAAGAACGTCGTCATCAGCAACTGGACCGGTGTCCTCGACGTCTCGCAGGTCGCAGTCAAGTGACCACCGATCTGCTCACCACCGCGGAACCGGAGGCGGGAGTCGCTCCCGCCTCCGGCGCCCGGCAGGTCCTGCGGCGGCTGAGGGCGCGCAAGTCCGCGCTCGCGGCCGCCGCCGTGCTGGGCCTGCTCGTCCTCCTGGCCCTCGCCGCGCCCCTGCTGGCGGCGATCGAGGGCCAGGACCCGAACACGTACCACGACGCCCTCGTCGACTCCGCGCGCGGCGGCGTCCCCCTCGGCGACTTCGGCGGCGTCAGCGCCGAGCACTGGCTGGGCGTCGAACCGGGCACCGGACGCGACCTGTTCGTGCGCCTCGTCTACGGCGCCCGGGTCTCGCTGCTCGTCGCCCTCGGCGCGACCGCCGTCCAGATCCTCATCGGCGTCGGCACCGGCCTCGCGGCCGCGCTCGGCAACCGCCTTGTGGAAAGCCTGCTCACTCACGTCACCGACGTGATGGTGGCCATGCCCCTGCTCGTCTTCGCCATCGCCACGATGGCCGTCGTCCCCGGGGACTTCCCGCGCCCCCTGCTGCTCGCCGTCTCCATCGGCCTGCTCCAGTGGGGCGGGATGGCCCGCCTCGTGCGCGCCCAGACGCTGAGCCTGAAGAAGCTCGACTACGTCTCCGCCGCCCGGCTGACCGGAGCCTCGTCCTGGCGCGTCGCCCGCCGCGAACTGCTGCCCTCGCTCGCCGCTCCTGTGATCACCTACGCGGCCGTCCTGCTGCCGACCAACATCGTGCTCGAAGCGAGCATGTCCTTCCTCGGAGTCGGCGTGAAGCCACCGACCCCCTCCTGGGGCCACATGCTCTCGACGGCCACCACGTGGTTCCGCGCGGACCCCATGTACGTGCTGCTGCCGGCGCTCATGCTGTTCGTCACCACGCTCGCCTTCACCGTCCTCGGCGACGGGGTGCGCGCGGCGCTCGACCCGCGCGAAGCGTCCCGGCTGCGCGTCGGCCGCACCCGGCGCAAGGCGCGCACGAGCGGCGCGGGAGGCGCGGCATGACCGGATACCTCCTGCGGCGCGCCGCAGGGGCGCTCGCCGTCCTCCTCGTCCTCTCGGTCGTCGTCTACGCGACCTTCTACATCGCGCCCGGCGACCCCGCCCGCCTGGCCTGCGGCCCGCGCTGCAACCCCGAGCAGATCGCCCAGGTGCGCGCCCAGCTCTCCCTCGGCGACCCCGTGTACGTCCAGTACTGGCACTTCCTCCAGGGCATCGTCGCCGGGCACGACTACTCCACCGGCACCGCCCTGCTCCACTGCGACGCACCGTGCTTCGGATTGTCGTACCAGAACAACCAGCAGGTCACCGACATGCTGATCGAGCGGCTGCCCGCCACCGCCTCGCTCGCGGTCGGCGCCATGGCCGTCAGCCTGCTGCTCGGCACCGTCACCGGCCTGCTCTCCGCGCTGCGCCGCGGCGGGGTGACCGAGCGGGTGCTCACCTGGCTCACCCTCGCCGGGACCGCCACCCCCGTCTTCATCAGCGGCCTCGCCCTGCTGATGCTGTTCTGCGCCTACCTGGCCTGGCTGCCCTTCCCGTCCTACGTGCCGCTCACCGAGGACCCCGAGCAGTGGGCCTGGAACCTGCTGCTGCCCTGGGCCGCGCTCGGTCTGCTCGAATCCGCGAAGTACGCCCGGCTCACGCGCAGTTCCCTGCTGGAGACGCTGGCCGAGGACCACATCCGCACCTTCCGGGCCTACGGCGTCGCCGAGCGCAAGCTCGTCACGCGGCACGCCCTGCGCGGCGCCGTCGCCCCCGTGATCTCCCTGTCGGCCGCCGACTTCGGGTCGATGTTCGGCGGCGCGGTCCTCACCGAGATGATGTTCGGCCTGCCCGGGATCGGGGCGCTGCTGGTGCACGCCACCGTGACCCTCGACCTGCCCGTGGTCGTCGCCGTGGTCATGGTCACCGGCACCGCCGTCGTCCTCGCCAACATCGTGGCGGACGTGCTCTACGCCGCCGCGGACCGAAGGGTGGCCCTGCGATGACCGCACCCCGCACGAGCGCCGGACCGGCGGACGCCCGGACGGCGTCCGGACCCGCCGCGGACGGGCCCCTGGTGGCCGTCTCCGGCCTCTCCGTCGCCTTCCCGGCCGGGCCCGGCGGCAGCCCCGTACGGGCCGTCGACGGCCTGTCCTTCACCGTCCCGCAGGGCGGGTCCCTCGGCATCGTCGGCGAGTCCGGCTCCGGCAAGTCCACGGCGGCCTACGCGCTGCTGGGGCTGCACCGGGACACCGGCGCCGACGTCACCGGATCGGTGACCGTCGCCGGGCACGACGTCCAGGCCGCGGACGGCGCCGCCCTGCGGCGGCTGCGCGGCGGCGTCGCCGCCATGGTCTTCCAGGACCCGCTCTCCTCCCTCGACCCGTACATGGCCGTCGGCGACCAGATCGCCGAGGTCTACCGCGTCCACCACCGCGGCGCCTCCCGCCGGGAGGCCCGGGCCCGCGCGGCGGAGGTGCTGGACCGCGTGGGCATCCCCGACGCGGCCCGCCGCGCCCGTTCCCGCCCGCACGAGTTCAGCGGCGGCATGCGCCAGCGCGCCCTCATCGCCATGGCCCTCGCCTGCCGGCCGCGGCTGCTCGTCGCGGACGAGCCCACCACCGCCCTCGACGTCACCGTCCAGGACCAGATCCTCGGCCTGCTGCGCGAGCTGCGCGCGGAGACGGGCATGGGCCTGATCCTGGTCACCCACGACCTGGGCGTGGCCACCAGCAGCGTCGACGAACTGCTGGTGATGAAGGACGGGCGGGCCGTCGAGCACGGGCCCGTCCGCGACGTGCTCCACGCGCCGCGCGAGGACTACACCCGCGATCTGTTGGCGGCCGTTCCGCGCGTAAACGTCCGGAGGCAGACCCGTAAGGACGGACTGCACGAGCCCGGACGTGACGACTCCGCCCTGCGTGAAGCGTCCGTCCTGTCGGAAGCATCCGTCGTGCCGGGAGCGTCCGCCCTGCCGGAAGCGGCCGTCCTCCTGGAAGCGTCCGGCCTGCGGCGGGAGTTCGGGCGCGGCAAGCGCGCCGTGACCGCCGTGGACGACGTCTCCCTCACCGTGCGCGCAGGCGAGACCGTCGGCGTCGTCGGCGAGTCCGGCAGCGGCAAGACCACGCTCGGGCGGATGCTGGTGCGCCTGCTGGAGCCCACCGGCGGCCGGCTGAGCTACCGCGGACGCGACATCGGCGGCCTGAAGGAGCGCGAGCTGCGCGCCTTCCGCAGCGAGCTCCAGATGGTCTTCCAGGACCCCGTCTCCTCCCTCAACCCCCGCCGCAGCATCGGCGAATCGATCGCCGACCCGCTGCGCGCCGCCGGGAAGCTGGACGACGCCGCGATCGTCGCGCGCGTGCGGGAGCTGCTGGAGCGCGTGGGGCTCGACCCGGCCTCCTACCACCGCTACCCGCACGAGTTCAGCGGCGGCCAGCGGCAGCGCATCGGCATCGCGCGGGCCCTCGCGCCCGAGCCGAAGCTGATCGTCTGCGACGAGCCCGTCTCCGCCCTGGACGTCACCACCCAGGCACAGGTCGTGCGGCTGCTCGGCGAGTTGCAGCGCGACCTGGGGCTCGCGCTCGTCTTCATCGCCCACGACCTCGCCGTCGTACGGCAGGTCAGCGACCGGGTCGTCGTCATGCGCGGCGGCCGGATCGTGGAGGAGGGACCGGCCGACACCGTCTACGAGCAGCCCGCGCACCCCTACACCAAGGGCCTGCTCGCGGCCGTCCCGCGGCTCGAAGCGGCCGAAGCCCCCGCATAGCGCGGGGCAACGCCCCATCTCCGGGAAAGTCACCTCTGTTCACCCCTTCCGGTGGCGCGACGGACAACCGTCCGCCGCGCCACGGGCGAGCCCGCATAGCGTGCTTCCGCTGCCGTAGCCGTTCGGCGGCCGCAGGTCAGGCGAGGGCGACCACAAGGGACAGACGGGGGTGCGTGCGTGCGCGTGGGACTCCTTACGGAGGGTGGGTATCCGTACGCCTCGGGTGAGGGCGGCCAGTGGTGCGACCAGCTCGTGCGCGGCCTGCCCGGGCACGACTTCGAGATCTGCGCCCTGAGCCGCCGCGCCCGGCAGGACGCGGGCGGCTGGTGCGATCTGCCGGAGCACGTGCGGCGGGTGCGGACGGCGCCCCTGTGGGGCGATCCGGCCGGGGCCGTGGGGCGCGCCCACCGCGCCTACGGCCGCCGCGAGCGACGCCGCTTCGGCGCGTACTTCGCCGGCCTCGCCGAGGCCCTCACCGCCACCGTCGAGCCCGGCCCCGAGGACCGCAAGACCCAGGCGTACCGTTTCGCCGACGCCCTGAACGGCCTCGCCGACCTCGCCCGCGACGCCGGCGGCCTCGGCTCCGCCCTCCGCTCCGAGCAGGCCCTGCGCATCCTGGAGTCCGCCTGCCGCGCCCCCGGCTCCCACCCCGCCGCCTACGGCATCCGCGTCGCCGACCTCCTCGCCGTCACCGCCCTCCTGGAGCGCGCCCTGCGCCCCCTGTCCCTCGACTGGTACGGCACCGGCACCGACCGCGGCCTCACCGGCGTCGACCTGTGCCACGCCACCTCCGCGGGGCCCGCCGCCCTCCCGGGACTCCTGGCCAAACGCTTCTTCGGCACGCCCTTCCTCGTCACCGAATACGAGGTCCGCCTGCGCGCCTACTACCTCAACAGCGCCGCCAGCGCCGCCGGCCTCTCCCTCCCCGTGCGGACCTTGCTGTCCGCCTTCCACCGGCAGCTCACCGCCGAGATCTACGCCCGGGCCGACATCATCACCCCCGGCGACGCCCAGGTGCGGCGCTGGCAGGAGCGCTGCGGCGCCGAGCCCGGCCGGCTGCGCACCGTCCACCCCGGCCTCGACCCCGGTCCGTACGAGGCCGTGGGGGAGCGGTCCGAGGCGGGTGAGGGGACGGACGACGGCCTCACCGTGCTCTGGGCCGGCGGCAAGGCCGAGCCCTATCTGTGGGAGACCCTCGCGGCCCTGCGCCAGGCCGAGCCCGAGGTGCGGATGCGCATCGCCGGCGACCCCGTCCCCGGCGTCCAGCCCGCCTTCGGCGTCTCCTACGAGCCCGAGGCCGGCCCCGGCGCGTACGCGGCGGGCAGCGTCGTCGTCCTCGCGGGCGGCGCCGATTCGTTCCCCACGCCGCTCGTCGAGGCCATGTTCTGCGGCCGCGCCACCGTCTCGCCGGACTCCGCGGCCGTCCGCGAAGTCATCGGCGGCACGGGCCTCGTCGTCCCCCCGCGCAACGCCGCCGCCCTCGCCGCCGCCTGCCTGGACCTGCTGCACGACGCCGGACGAAGAGCCAGACTCGGCGCCGCCGCCCGCGCCCGCGCCCTCGAACTCTTCACCACCGAACGGCATGTGACGGACTTCCACGGCCTCTACCTCGAACTCATCTCCCGCGCACCCGACGGGCGCGGCGCCGCGCCCGACCCCGCCGTCCCCTTCTCCCGCGCCGCCGAGTCCCGCACACCCCTTGACCTGACGCATCGTCAAACCTCGCCGACCTGGGCAGGCCGCCCATGACCACACCCCTCAGGGACGGCAGCGCGCCCGCCGCCGCTGCCGGCATAGCCGCCTCCGGTACCGCCGCCGGCCCTGCGAGGACCGACCCCGTGAAGGCCCTCATGCAGCGCCATCACGGGCTGTGCGCCCGCGCCGTGGATCCCCTGGAGATCGCCGCCGTCCTGGAGGACGGGGGCCTCACGGACCACGCGGCCGCGGAGTGCCGCCACCGGGACGTGTTCTCGCTGGCCGACGAGCTGTACGCACGCACCGTGCGCGAGGAGCCCGCGCGGCCCGCGCCCGGCGCGCCGGGCGCACCAGGAGCGCTCCCGGACAAGGCGCGCGCCCGCTGGCGGTTCGCCGGGCTGCTCGCGGGCGCCTGGCTCGTCGCGTACGCCCTCCTCGGCGGGCCCGCCCTCGGCGCGCTGCTCTCCGGCTCCGGCGGGCTCTCCGGCCGCTCGCTCCTGCCGGACGCCCTCCCGGCCGCCGCCGCCCTCCTGTGCAGCCTCGCCCCCGCCCTGTGGTGCGCCCGCTGGTTCACCGCGCGGGTGCGGCACGCACTCGTGGCCAGCCGCTCCCGCGCCGAGTTCCGGGCCCGCGCCTGGCCCCTGCTCCTCACGGCCGCAGGGCTGTTCACGGCCGCCCTGGCCACGCTCCTGTGGTCCGCCCGGGCGGCTTCGGGCGCCCCCGCCACCGGCCCCGGCGAGCTCGCCGCCGTCACCGCGCTCGGCGGGCTGCTCTTCCTCGCCCGGCTGCTCGCCACCCGCGGCTCCGGGCGGGCGGCCGCCGCCGCACTGGCCGCCTGCGCCCTGGAAGCGGCCGCGCTGGGCGCAGGAGCGCCGGGGGCGTCGTTCGCCGCACCGCCCCTCGCCGCGCCCGCCGTCGCCTGGGCCACCGGCGCATACGGCCCCTCCGTCATACCCCTCGTGGCCTGCGCCCTCCCCGCGCTCGCCCTCCTCGCCCACGCCCTGACCGCGCTCTCCCGGGCCTCCGCCCACCGCCACGGCGCACACGCACCCGTCCCCGCCGACCCCGGAGAAGCCCCGGCCCGGGCCCGGTGACCGCACGTCCCAGCCGCACACCCCCTTCAGAGGAGCAAGGAAGATGACCGTTCACCCCATCAGCACCGCCGGGCGAGAGCGAGGGCGCGACCGATGAGGGTTCTGCTGCTCGGTGCCAACGGCTACCTCGGCCGCTACGTGGCCGACCGCCTGCTCGCCGACCCCGCCGTCCAGCTCACCGCGCTCGGCCGCGGCGACGACGCGGACGTCCGCTTCGACCTCGCCACCGGCAGCCCCGGCGCGCTCACCCGCTTCCTCAACGCCGTCCACCCCGGCGTCGTCATCAACTGCGCGGGCGCCACCCGCGGCGGGGCCCGCGACCTCACCCGCCACAACACCGTCGCCGTCGCCACCGTCTGCGAGTCACTGCGCCGCAGCGGCTGCGGCGCCCGCCTCGTCCAGCTCGGCTGCTCCTCGGAGTACGGGCCCTCCCAGCCCGGCTCGTCCACCGCGGAGGACGCCGTGCCGCGCCCCGGCGGCCCGTACGGGGTGAGCAAGCTCGCCGCCACCGAGCTCGTCCTCGGCTCCGGCCTCGACGCGATCGTCCTGCGCGTCTTCTCGCCCGTCGGCCCCGGCACCCCGGCCGGCTCCCCCCTCGGCCGGCTCGCCGACGCCCTGCGGCGCGCCATGCAGAACGGCGACAACGAGCTCAAGCTCAGCGGCCTCGGCGTCCAGCGCGACTTCGTGGACGTCCGCGACGTGGCCCGTGCCGTGCACGCCGCCTCCCTCTCCGCCGCCCAGGGCGCGGTCAACATCGGGACCGGCCGCGCGGTCCGGCTGCGCGAGGCCGCCGCCACCCTCGCCCGCGTCGCCGGCTACGGCGGCTCCCTCCACGAGCTCGACGACCCCCACCTGGGCAGCCCGCCCGCCTACCCCTACCCCGACGGCTGCGGCAGCTGGCAGCAGGCCGACGTCCGCACCGCCCGCGACCGGCTCGGCTGGCGCCCCCGGATCGGCCTGGAGGAGTCCCTGGCCGACATCTGGATGGAGGCCGCGTGTCGTATCTGAGCCCGCCCGGGCAGCGGCGGACCCGGGTGCGCGAGGCCCCCCTGCGCTTCGGGGTGCCGGGCTTCGCGCACCCCCTGCTCGCCCCCACCGAGTGGGGCGAACTCCTGCGCGCCGACGTCCCCGTGGAGTGGGTCGTGCTCGGCAGCGGCGCCATGGCCGCCCCGGGCGGCACCGCCTCCGGCGGCCCCGGCGACCGCCCGGACCCGCACCGCGTGGCCGCCGCCGCCCGGCTGCGCGAGGCGGGTGTCCGGGTCCTCGGCCACCTGGACCTGAGGTTCGGCGAGCGCCCCCTCGGCGAGGTGCTCTCCGAGGCCCAGCGCTACCTCAACTGGTACCGGGTCGACGGCTTCGCCCTCGACGCCACCCCCGCCGACCCGGCCGCCCTGCCCGGCACCCGGCGCACGGTCGCCTCCCTGCGCACCGTCCTCGACCGGGCGTACGTCGTCCTCGTCCACGGCACCCACCCCTCGCCCGGCTACGCCGACCTCGCCGACCAGCTCGTCACCTTCTACGGCCCCTGGTCCGCCTACCGCTGGTCGCAGGTGGCCGAGTGGACCGCCGACTTCCCGGCCGCCCGCTTCTGCCACCTCGTGCACGGCGTCCCCCGCGCCCACCTGGAGGAGGCGCTGCGCCTCGCCCGCTGGCAGGGCGCCGGCACGATCTACTTCACCGACAGGACGGACCGGGACCAAGCGGACCCCTGGGAGGTGATGCCCGGCTACTGGGACGAGATCGTCTCGCGTATCGGACCTGGTGTCTCGGAATGAGGCGGGGCGTGGCAGTGTTACGGGGGAAGGACCGAATGCCGCCTGTATGTTCCCCGCCCCGGCGGGGATGACCCCTTCCTGGAGTCCCCGTGTCGCTGCCACCCCTGGTCGAGCCGGCTGCCGAGCTCACCGTTGACGAGGTCCGTCGGTACTCCCGCCATCTGATCATCCCGGATGTCGGAATGGACGGGCAGAAGCGCCTGAAGAACGCCAAGGTGCTGTGCGTGGGGGCCGGCGGTCTCGGCTCCCCCGCCCTGATGTACCTGGCCGCCGCCGGCGTCGGCACTCTGGGCATCGTGGAGTTCGACGAGGTCGACGAGTCGAACCTCCAGCGCCAGATCATCCACAGCCAGGCGGACATCGGCCGGTCCAAGGCCGAGTCCGCGCGCGACACGGTCCAGGGCATCAACCCGTACGTGAACGTCGTCCTGCACGAGGGCCGGCTCGAAGCCGACAACGTGATGGAGATCTTCTCTCAGTACGACCTGATCGTCGACGGCACGGACAACTTCGCCACGCGCTACCTCGTCAACGACGCGTGCGTGCTGCTGAACAAGCCGTACGTGTGGGGCTCGATCTACCGCTTCGACGGCCAGGCGTCCGTCTTCTGGAGCGAGCACGGCCCCTGCTACCGCTGCCTGTACCCCGAGCCCCCGCCGCCGGGCATGGTGCCCTCCTGCGCCGAGGGCGGCGTGCTGGGCGTGCTGTGCGCCTCGATCGGCTCCATCCAGGTCAACGAGGCCATCAAGCTGCTGGCGGGCATCGGCGACCCGCTGGTCGGCCGCCTGATGATCTACGACGCCCTGGAGATGACCTACCGCCAGGTCAAGGTCCGCAAGGACCCCGACTGCGCGGTCTGCGGCGAGAACCCGACCGTCACGGAGCTCATCGACTACGAGGCGTTCTGCGGCGTGGTCTCGGAGGAGGCCCAGGAGGCGGCCGCCGGCTCCACGATCACTCCCAAGCAGCTCAAGGAGTGGCTGGACGACGGCGAGAACATCGACGTCATCGACGTCCGCGAGCCGAACGAGTACGAGATCGTCTCCATCCCGGGCGCCCGGCTGATCCCGAAGAACGAGTTCCTGATGGGCACGGCCCTCCAGGACCTGCCGCAGGACAAGCGCATCGTCCTGCACTGCAAGACGGGTGTCCGGTCCGCGGAAGTGCTGGCGGTGCTCAAGGCGGCCGGGTTCTCCGACGCGGTGCACGTGGGCGGCGGCGTGATCGGGTGGGTCCACCAGGTGGAGCCGGACAAGCCGGTGTACTGAGCCTTCTGCGTACGTAGTAAGGGGTGGCCTCCATGGAGGCCACCCCTTACCGCTTACCGGTTACTGCTACGAGCAGGTCGTGCCCCCGGCCGGGACCTTGCCCTCCAGCAAGTAGTCGTTGACGGTGCGCACCATGCACGCGTTGCCGCTGTTGTACGCCCCGTGCCCCTCGCCCTTGTACGTGACCTCCGCGGCGACGCCCTTGCCGAGGCCCTCGGCCATGCGGTGCGCGCCCGCGTAGGGCGTCGCCGGATCCCCGGTGTTGCCGATGACGACGATGGGCGCCGAGCCCTCCGCGCTGACGTCGATCGTCTTCCACTTGCCCTCGACGGGCCACCCCGTGCAGCTGAGGAGCGACCAGGCGGCGGCCTCCCCGAAGACCGGGGACGCGGCCCGGAACTCGGGCAGCCGGCCCTTCACGTCGGCGGCGGTGTAGCGCTGCTGGGCGTCGGCGCAGGAGATCGCCCGGTTCGCCGGCTGGAGGTTGCTGTAGCGGCCGTCGGGGCCGCGCCCGCTCAGGAGGTCGTAGAGCACCAGCAGGGTGTTTCCCGTGCCCTTGTTCATGGCCTCCTGGAGGCCCTGCGTCAGGTACTTCCAGGTGTCCTTGGAGTACAGCGCGGACGCGATGCCGCTGACGGCCTCGTCCTGGGTCAGCTTGCGGCCCTGACGGGTCGGCAGGGGCTGCCCGTCGAGCTTCTTGAGCAGGGAGACGATCGAGTCCTGCGTCGGGCAGGCGGCGGCCTGGGCGGAGGCCGCGCAGTCCTTGAGGTAGTCGCTCAGGGCGAGCTGGAAGCCCTTGGTCTGGCCGAGGTTCCCCTCGACCGGGTCCTGCGTCGGGTCGACCACGGCGTCGAGGACCGCGCGGCCCACGTTCTTGGGGAAGAGGTGGGCGTAGACGCCGCCCAGCTCGGTGCCGTAGGAGATGCCGAAGTAGTTGAGCTTCGCGTCGCCGAGGGCGGCCCGCAGCCGGTCCATGTCGCGGGCGGCGCTGATCGTGTCGACGTAGGGCAGGACCTTCGCGGAGTTCTTGGCGCAGGCGTCCACGTACGCCTTGTTGGAGGCGAGGGCGGCCCGCTCCTCCTCCGCGTCGTCCGGGGTGCCGTCGATCTGGTTGGCGGCGTCGGTCTCCTTGTCGCCCAGGCAGCGCACGGCCGCGCTGTCGCCCACGCCCCGCGGGTCGAAGCTGACCAGGTCGTAGCGGTCGCGCAGCTTGTCGTAGCTGGGGGCCAGGCCGGGCAGGGTGGCCACGCCCGAGCCGCCGGGGCCGCCGAAGTTGAAGACGAGCGAGCCGAGGCGCTTGCCCTTGTCCCGTGCCTTCGCGCGGATCACGGCGAGCTCGATCGTCTCGCCGCCGGGCTTCGCGTAGTCGAGGGGGACGGGGAGCTTCGCGCACTCCCAGTCCTTGCCGGGCGCCTTGCCGTCGAGGGAGGCGCCCTGCGCGGCGCTGGGCGGGGGACAGGGCGTCCAGCGCAGCGGGGCCGCGCTCGCGGTGGCGCCGCCGTCCTTGGCGCCGCTCTTGCTGCTCTTGGCGTCCCCGGCCGCCGGGGGGCCGGAGTCGCCGCAGCCGGAGGCGGCGAGGGCCGTCACGAGCGCGATGCCGGCGCCGAGGAGGGCGGTGGTGGCCCGAGGTCGAGAGGAGCTCATTCCCCCGACTGTACGGAGGTGAAGGCGGCGGAGTCGCCGCCGCGCGGAGGCGTCACCCGGCGCGCAGGGGCGCACAACCCATATGAGCGGCCACCGCGTCCACGTAGAGCGGGAAGACCTCGCGCGGGTCGTCCAGCCGGGTGTGCGTGCGGGCCGGGCCGCTGCGCATGGCGAAGACGGTGGGCCTGCCGCCGCAGTCCGCCCTGACCAGCGCGCCGGCCGCGTCGATGCTGCCGTGCGCCCGCCAGCCGGGGGCGGGAGGGCGGTCGCCGGTGAGGCCGTCGAAGAGGGCCACCAGGCGGGGCCTGGCGGTGGTGGTGAAGCGGGCGGCCCAGTGGGGTGTGGGCGTGGGGGCGGCTGCGGATGTGGGTGCGGGTGAGGGTGTGCTGGTGTCGCTGCTTGCGCCCGCTATGGCGCAGCTGTGGAAGTCGGTGTTGGTGGGCGGGCCGGTGCCGGTCCCTGCCTCTTCCTCCAGCGCCGCGATGCCGCAGGGGTCGCGGTCGGAGACGGGGGAGGAGGGCGCACGGCGCAGGTGGAGCGGGGGGAGGGTGGTGCAACTCGTCGCCTTTGCCGCCTGGTTGGCCGCCCTGATCAGCAACTCCCCTGTGGTGGCGAGGGAAAGGGCTTTGGCGCTCTTGAGCGTCACCACCGACGGGCGGCCGTCCACGTCGCAGCTCTCCGGCAGCACCAGGGCGCCCGTGCCGGAGGCGGGTGCGGTGAAGCCCGGTAAGCCGTCGGGGAGCGGGACGTCGCCGCCGCTGAATAACTCTCCCAGCCACGACCGCCGTTCTCCCGCATCCCGCGGGCCCGAGCCCAGGTGCAGGTCGAGCCGCTGGTCGTACGCCCCCGAGCCGCTGCCGCCGTGCCAGCGGAGCGAGCACTGGCCGGAGGGGTGGCCGGGGGCGGGCGGGATCTCGTCGGCGACGCGGTCGCGGTCGCCGCGGCGGAAAGGGGCCTCGTCCTCGGGCCAGGAGCCCCAGCAGTACGCGCGCCCGCCGAGCGGCGTGGACTGCGTCTGCCACAGCGCGACCAGGGCGGCCACGAGGGCGGCGATGGCCAGGGCGCCGGTGAGGGCCCGGGCCCTGCGGTGGTCGGGCTGGTCGGGTCGGTCGGGCTGGTCGGGGTGCGCGCCGGTGTGCGGCGCCCCGTGCGGTGATGCGTGCGGCACTTTCGTCCCCCCGAACTTCGTTCGTCGTCCGCGGAACTTCTGTGCGGGCGATCGTAGTGCGAGCCACTGACATTCGACCGAGTTGATCGCGTCTCGTCCTCGTCACCGGTGATATGTGCTATGTGTGCTATGAGCAGATCTTGTCTGGTTCCGGCACCGTACCGTCCAGCAGGTAGGCGTCAACTGCCCCCTTGACACACGCATTGCCGCTGTCGTAGGCGCCGTGCCCCTCGCCCCGGTAGGTCAGCTCGACGGCCACGCCCGGACCCAGCTCCTGCGCCATGTGCTTCGCTCCCCCGTAAGGAGTGGCGGGGTCACCGGTGTTGCCGACGACGAGGACCGGCGCGGAGCCCTTCGCGCTCACGTCGGGCGTCTGCCACGCGCCCTTCACGGGCCAGCCCGTGCACTGCGTGAGGCTCCAGGCCATGAAGTCCCCGAAGACGGGGGAGGCCTTGCGGAACTCCGGCACGCGCTGCGCGATCTCGGCTGCGGTGTAGCGCTGCGCGAAGTCCGCGCAGCTGATGGCGTTGAGGGAGGACTGGAGGGTGCTGTAGCGGCCGTCCTGGCCGCGGCCGTTCATGGCGTCGCCGAGGGAGAGCAGGAGCCGGCCGTCGCCGTTCTCGGCGTCCTCGATGCCCTCGGTCAGGTAATCCCAGAAGTCCTTCGAGTACAGGGACTGGGCGATGCCGCTGGTCGCGAGGGAGCGGGTCAGGTCGCGGCCCGCCCCGCCGGGGATCGGCTTGTCGCCCAGACGCTTGAGGAGGGCGCTGACCTGGGGCTCCGTCGGGCAGTTGTCGGACGTCTTCGTACATGCGTCCATGTAGTTGGTGAGCGCCAGCTCGAAGCCCTGGGCCTGGGCGAGGGCACTCTGCACGGGGTCCGCGGAGGGGTCCACGACACCGTCGAAGAGTGCGCGGCCGACTTTGTCCGGGAACAAGTGGGCGTAGACGCCGCCGAGTTCCGTCCCGTACGACACGCCGAAGTAGTGCAGCTTGGCGTCGCCCAGCACCTCGCGCATCAGGTCCATGTCGCGGGCCGCGTTCTCCGTGCCCACGTACGGGAGGACCTTGCCGGAGTTGCGCTCGCAGCCGGCCGCGTAGGCCGTCACCCGCTCCACCAGCGCCTTCTGCTGGCTCGGGGTGGCCGGGGCGGCGTCCGCGGCGTAGTACGCGTCGAGTTGCTTGTCGTCCAGGCAGGTCACGCCGCTGCTGCGGCCCACGCCCCGCGGGTCGAAGCTGACCAGGTCGTAGCGGGTGCGGAGCTTCTTGTAGTCGTCGGCGAAGGCCGGGAGCGTGGTGATGCCGGAGCCGCCGGGGCCGCCGAAGTTGAAGACGAGCGAGCCGATGCGGTGGGACCGGTCCGTGGCCTTGGCCCGGATCAGGGCGATGTCGATGGAGTTGGCGTTGCTCCTGGGCTTCGCGTAGTCGAGGGGCGCGTGGAGCGTCGCGCACTCCCAGTCGGGGCCGGGCGCCCGGCCCGAGGAGCCGCCCTCCGCGGGGGTGGGGGGCGGGCAGGCCTTCCAGGAGAGGGTCTGGCGGGTGGTTTGCGGGTCTTGGGCCTGGGCCTGGGCGGATTTTCCGCTGGGGGGTGGGGTGCGGGTTCCGTTGCCCCCGTTGCTGCTTTCTCTGCTTCCCGCGCCTGTGCAAGCCGTCGCCGTTACCGCCAGGAGTGCGGCGGCGAGCACGCCTCTTGCCCACGCGGATCTGATCACTCGTTCATCGTCCGGGGCGGGGTGGGTTGGTGCGCGCGGGGTGGGGCGTACGGGTTAATCGGGGTACTCGGGTTGATCGGGTCGATCGGGGTTGATCGGGTTGCTCGGGGAGTTTGTGGTTAACCCCCTACAGGGGGACGAATGTGATCTCCGTGGCCTTGACGCTCACCCACACCGGTGTGCCCTCCGACAGCTTCAGCTCGGCCGCGGCGGCCGGAGTGATCTCCGCTACGACGTCCGGCTCGCCCGACACGATCACGCGGAGGCGGCCGCCGTGCGCCGTGATCTCCCGGACCGTGCCCTCCCAGACGTTGCGGGGGCTCCCCGCGGTGGGAGGCTCGGCGTGGAGGGAGACCGCCTCCGGGCCGACGACGGCCAGGCCCGTCGCGGTGGTGTGCGGGTCCGCGGTGACGAGGCTTGCGCCCGCGTCCAGGAGGAGGGTTCCTTCCGGCGTGGACGTGCCCCGCCACGCGTTCCGGCCCAGCATGCGGGCCACCCAGGGGGAGCGGGGGTGGCGGGTCAGCTCGGCGGGCGTCGCGTACTGGACCGTCGCCCCGTCCTCCAGCACGAGGATCCGGTCGGCCAGGGAGACCGCCTCCACGGGGTCGTGGGTCACGATCAGGCAGACGCCCGGGAAGTCCGCGAGGTGGGTGCGGAGGGTGTGCCGGACCGCGGAGCGGGTCGACTGGTCGAGGGCGGCCAGGGGCTCGTCCAGGAGGAGCAGGCGGGGGCGGGCCGCGAGGGCCCTGGCCAGGGCCACGCGCTGGGCCTGGCCGCCGCTGAGGCTGCCGGGCTTGCGGTGCGCCAGGTCGCCTATGCCCAGGCGGGTCAGCCAGTGCCGGGCCTGGGCGTGGGCTTCGCTTTTGGGGACGCCCTGGGCGCGGAGGCCGTAGGCGGTGTTGGCGAGGGTGGTGAGATGGGGGAAGAGGGCGGTGTCCTGGGGGACCCAGGAGATGTGGCGGCGGTGGGGTGGCTCTTGGGCTACGTCCTTGTCGCCCAGGTGCAGGGGGGTTGCCGCGGCGCGGTCCGTCAGGCCCAGGAGGGCTCGGAGGAGGGTTGTCTTGCCTGCGCCGTTCGGGCCTACTACGGCGATGGTGGTGCCGGGTTGTGCGCTTAGCGTGGTGTTCGTGGCGCCGGTGACTGTGGTGCGCAGGGGGTGCGGGGTGGGGGCGGGGCCGGGGTGGCCGGAGCCCTCCGGGGCTGCATGATTTACGGCCCCCGTTCGTCGTTCCGGGCCCCCGGAGCCTTGCCGCAAATCACTCCCCCAGCTACCGCTGGGGGTGCCCCCAACGCCCCTTGCCGGGCCCCGGCCACCCCGGCCCCGCCCCGCCGTTCGCGTCTGCAGCCAGTGGCCCCTGAGCGCCAGGAGTACTGCTGTGGCGATGAGTAGGAGGAGCAGCGACACCGCTGTGGCGCCCTCCGGGTCCTCTTGGAGGAGTAGGTAGACCTGGAGGGGCAGTGTTTGTGTTTCGCCCGGGAGGTTTCCCGCGAAGGTGATCGTCGCGCCGAACTCGCCCAGCGCGCGGGCCCAGGTGAGCGCCGCCCCTGCGATCAGGCCCGGGGCCACCATGGGGAGCGTGATCGTGCGGAAGACGCGGAGAGGCGTTGCCCCCAGGGAAGTTGCTGTCTCCTCGTAGCGGGGGTTGAGGCCGGCCAGGGCGCCTTCCAGGCTGATCACCAGGAACGGCATCGCTACGAAGGACGACGCCACTACTGCGCCCGCTGTGGAGAACGGGAGCGTGATGCCCAGCGATTCCAGAGCCGGGCCCAGGATTCCCCGGCGGCCGTAGCCCTGGAGCAGGGCCACTCCCGCCACCGTGGGCGGAAGCACCATCGGCAGCATCACCAGGCAGCGGATGAGCGATTTGCCGCGGAAGTTCACCCGGGCCAGGAGCCAGGCCAGCGGGACGCCCATGATCAGGGAGAGGCCCAGGGCCCAGGCCGAGACCCAGAGGGAGAGGGTCAGGGCCTCCGTTGCTGCGTGTGACGTCAGGCGCGTCGGCAGCGTGTTCCACGGCGTGCGCGCCAAGATGCCCGCCAGTGGCAGGAAAAGGAACGCCACTGCCGCTGTTGCGGGCAGCGCCAGCGTCAGTGGCGTCTTCTTCACGGCTGCTGGAAGCCCGCCTCACGGAGCAGCTTCCGGGCCCCGTCCGTGCTCAGCCACTTCACGAAGTCGGCTGCCTGTGCCGTGTGCTTGGAGCTCTTGAGCGTTGCCGCGGGGTACGACGCCACCGCGTTCTGGTCGTCCGGGATCGTCGTGGTGGCCACCTTGTTCTTGGCCGTCGTCGCGTCCGTCACGTAGACGATCCCCGCGTCCGCCTCGCCCAGGCTCACCTTGCTCAGGACCGCCCGCACGCTGGGCTCCTGCGACACCGGCTTGACGGTGACGTGCTGCTGGTCCAGGACCTTCTTGCTGTAGCGGCCCACCGGGACCTCGGGTGCCGCCAGGACGACCTTGAGGTCGTCGCGCGAGAGGTCCGAGAGGGACTTGATGTGCTTGGGGTTGTCCTTGGCCGTGGCGATGGTCAGCCGGTTCTTCGCGATGACGGTGGGGGCGCCCGTGTCCTTCTTGAGGTCGTCCATCGTCTTCGTGTCGGCCGTCACCAGAGCGTCCGCAGGCGCGCCCTGGCGCACCTGCGCCGCCAGCTCCTGGGAGCCCGCGAAGGAGAACGTGACCTTGGTGTCCGGGTGCTCCTTCTCGTAGGCCGCGCCCGCTTGTTTGAAGACGTCCGTCAGGGAGGCCGCCGCCAGGACGGTGATGGTGGTGGGTTCCTCGGCGTCGCTCTTCTTCTCGCTGTCGCAGGCCGCGAGGAGCGGGACCAGCAAGGCGCCGGCCAGGAGGGGCAGGAAGCGGCGAGTGTGCATCGGTTCTCCGTGGTCAGGTGCGGTCGATGTGCACATTGGTGGCCTTCACCCGGGCCACCGCCTCCATCCCGACCGCCAGGCCGAGCTCGTCGACGGCCTCGCGCGTCAGGAGCGAGACCAGCCGGTGCGGGCCGGCCTGGACCTCGACCTGGGCGGCCACGTCGCCGAGCTTGACCGCGGTGATGATGCCGGGGAAGGCGTTGCGGGCACTGGTGTACGCGTCCTCGCCGTCGGCCGCCTCCGCCGCGAGGGACACCGAGAACGCGGCCAGGTCGGCCCCGTCGATGTGCCGCTTCCCCGCCTCGTCGCGCCGCGTCGGTATCCGGCCCGCATCGGCCCACCGCCGGACGGTGTCCGCGCTGACCCCTAGCAACTTGGCCGCGCGGCCGATGGTGTAAGAACGCATATGCGGCACGTTAAGGGTGTGTGGCTCGCATTTGCAAGGTTTGGTCGGGGCGCTCGTTGGTAGGTGCCGTGGTCCGGCTTTGAGCCGTCCGGCGATTGAGGACCGGGCTCCGGGGCGGAGCCCCGGATCAGATCGCTCCCTTGCGGGTCAGGTGCGTGAACGACAGCCAACCCGGCAGCACCGGCAGCCACAGCGTCATCAGGCGGAAGAGCAGCACCGCCGGCGTGCCCTGTTCCGCCGGGAGTCCGGCCACCGTCAGCGCCGCCGTGAGGGCCAGCTCCACCGCGCCCACGCCGCCCGGCGTCGGCGCCGCCGACCCCAGCGCGTTCGCGGTCAGGAACACCACCGCGATGCTCGCGTAGCTCAGCTCGCCGCCGAACGCGCGGATCGCCGCGTCCAGGCACATGACGTTCGCCGCCGTCAGCAGCAGCATGCCGCCGATGCCCGAGACCAGCTTCTGCGGGCGCTGCATCACGTCCAGCATGCGCGGGACGACGCCCGCGAACAGCGACCGGACGCGGGTCGACACGAACTTCCGCAGGACCGGGATCGCCGCCACGACGAGCACGAGCACGGCGGCCGTCAGGAGGCCGCCGATGACCGTGCGGGAGGGGCCGAGGGACGAGCTGCGCTCCGTGCCGGTGACGTAGCCGAAGGACAGCAGCAGCAGGATGTGGCAGGCCAGGCCGAACAGCTGGGACGCGCCCACGCTCGCCACCGCCAGGCCCGGGCGGACGCCCGAGCGCTGGAGGAAGCGGGTGTTCAGGGCCACGCCGCCGACCGCCGCGGGAGCCACGAGCTTGACGAACGAGCCGGCCACCTGGGCCAGCACCGTGCGGCCGAAGCCCACCTTCTCGGGCACGAAGCCCAGCAGGCTCATCGCCGCGGCGACGTAGGTGAGCGCCTGGAAGGCCACCGCGACCGCCACCCACCACCAGTCCGCCTTCTCGACGAGATCGCCGAACTGCACGTGGGTGAGCTGCGACAGCAGGAAGTACGCGGCGAAGGCGCCCGCGACGAAGCTGATGAGGGTGCGCGGCTTGATGCGCTCCAGGCGGACGGGCTCTATCGGGGCCTGGGGGCGGATGAGGAGGACCTGGCGGCGGATCTGGGCCAGCAGGTCCTCTTCGCGGGCCTCTTCCAGCGCCTCGTCCATGGCGCGCTTCTCGGCCTGCCGCTCCGCCTTGAGGGCCTTGCGGTCGCTGACGGACTCCTTGGCCTCCTTGACGGCCGCCGCGGCCTCCAGGACCTTCTCGCGCTCGCGCTGGGCCCGCTCGCGGGCGAGCTGGCGCAGCGTCGCCCGGCTGGTGCGGGTGAGGGCGATGGGCTGGAGGAGCGGGAGGCTGTCGGCGATCGCGTCGGGGCCGAGGACGGCCACGCCGGTGGCCACGGCGCGCTCGGCGCCCACCCGCAGGCCGAGCGTGACGAGGAGCTGGGCCACGTCCATGCGCAGGACGAGGTCGCCGGCCGCGATCTCGCCGCCGCGCAGGTCGGTCAGGACCACGTTGCCGGAACGATCCACCAGCAGGGCGTCGCCGTCGAGCCTGCGGTGCGCGATGCGGCGCGACTGCAAGGCGTGCACCTGGCGCCACGCGCCCGCCATGAGCTCGTCGGTGATCTCCTCGGTGGGTACCTGGCCGAGGGGGCGGCCGCCGATGTGCTCGTAGACGAGCATCACGGCGTCCGGGCCCAGCTCGGAGGTGGCGATCAGCTTGGGGGCGTTGGCGCCCGCGGCGATGGCCGCGTAGGCCAGCAGCGCCTCCTGCTCCAGGGCCTGGCGCAGGGACTGGAGGCTGCGGCGCTGGGTGATGCCCCGCAGGGCCAGGCGCTGCCAGACGCGGTAGAAGAAGCCCTGCGCCTGCTGCTCGCGGTCGACGACCGTGACGTCCAGGGGCGGGCCGTCCTCCAGGGTGACGATGTAGCGGCGGCCCCGGTCGTGCGGCTCGGTGTCGTCCGTGCCGTCCTCGGTGCGCAGCGCGGTGACCGGCTTGAAGCCGACGCGCCGCAGGCCCGTCAGCAGGTGCCGGCCCGTGGGGCGGACGTTGGGGGAGCCGACGGCGTACAGCGTGCCGTAGGCGACCGTCCAGCCGATCAGGACGGTGGTGACGATCGAGAACGGCGTCGTGTAGCCGTTGACCAGGACGGCGAACGCGTCCAGGAGGAGCACCGCCCACATGGCCACGCGCCAGCGGGGGCGGTGGGACATGCCCACGGCCGTCATGTAGGCGATGACCGGCGCCAGATAGCCGTGCACGGGGTCGGTGAGGCCGCCCGTGGGGGCCTGCTGGGTCAGGGCGTCCCGGATCGACCCCGGGGCCGACCGGGCGACCCACAGGTCGGTGGCCAGCGACACGCCGTGCGCGAGCACGGCGGCCAGCACGCCGTCGGCGATGCGCAGCCCGTCCCGTTTGATCAGCCGCTCAATGGCGAAGGCCACGGGGACGATGAAGATGGCGATGTTGGCCGCGAGGCCCGCGAAGCTCGCCAGCAGCTGCGGGGCGCGCCCCGTGCTCTCCTTGATGTCCTGTTCGAGGCCCGTGGTGGTGCCGTGGGCGAAGGCCGCGAGCGCCAGGACGAGGGCGATGCCGACGATGCCGAGGAAGAGCCGCACCAGGTCGGCCGGGCGGTGCACGCGGGCGGGCAGCAGGGGCTCATCTCCGGAGACCCGGTCGATGTGCGCCTCCCCGTCCGCGCAGTCGTAGCCGGGCTCCCCGGGCGCGGGCAGCGCTCGGGGAGCGCGGTCCTTGTCAGGAGGCTCCGCGCCCTGCTGCCGGTCCTTCTCTTCTTCTTGGTCTCGTATCACCTGTCACCGCCCGGAAGATGGTGGCACGGCCCCACCGGGCGAGGGGGCATCAGGGTGCAATTCGGGGGCGCGGACTCCGGATCGTACGCCCTGTGGTGCGAATGCGCACTCTGAGTGACCGGGGGTAGGTGCTGTCGGTGGTGTGCGGCACCATGGACCGGATGAGCGAGGACGATGAGCTCCCCGAGTACGCGGAGCGGGTGCTGGAGGTCGCCGAGCGGATCCCACCCGGCCGGGTGATGACCTACGGGGACGTCGCCGAGTGGCTGGGGGAGGGCGGGCCCCGGCAGGTCGGGCGCGTCATGGCGCTCTACGGCGGCGCCGTGCCCTGGTGGCGCGTCGTCCGCGCGGACGGCGTCCTGCTGCCCGGACACGAGCTGCGGGCCCTCGCCCACTACCGCGAGGAGGGCACGCCGCTGCGCGAGGCCGGGCGCGCGGCCGAGGGGCACGTGCCCCGGCTCGCGATGATCCGCGCCCGCTGGGACGGCTGCGGCCCGGAGAGTGTGACTCCGCACACCTGACGGTTTTCCCCGGCCACGGTGTGACCGGTCCAGGACCGCTCTCACCCGAACGGGTGAGACCGTGGAAGCCGTGCGCCGACTCCCGGGACGCCCTGCGCCCCGGCCGCCGCCTGGCGTAGCGTCGGGAACCGCCGTCACTCCCCGGCCCCCGCGCCCGCACGGCCGCACGACTCCCCGCACCCCCACCAGGACCGGCAACCCACGTGAGCTCCTCCCCGCCTTCCGGCTCGACCCGGCCGCAGCGCCCGCAGGCACGGCAGCCCTCCCAGGGCGCCTACCGCCTCGTGCGCACCCGGCCGGGCCCCACGGCCCTTCCTCAGCTGGACGCGCGCCAGCGCGCCGTGGTTGAGCACGCGGGCGGGCCCCTGCTCGTCCTCGCCGGGCCCGGCACGGGGAAGACCACCACGCTGGTCGAGGCCGTCGCGGAGCGGGTGCGCCGGGGCACCCCGCCGGAGCGGATCCTCGTCCTCACCTTCAGCCGCAAGGCCGCCGTCGAGCTCCGCGACCGGATGGCCGCCCGGCTCGGCGCCGGAGCCGGCGCGCCCCGGGCCACCACCTTCCACTCGTACTGCTACGCCCTGGTCCGCGCCCACCAGGACGCCGACCTGTTCATCGACCCGCTGCGGCTGCTGTCCGGCCCCGAGCAGGACGCCGTCGTGCGCGAGCTCCTGGCCGGCCAGGCCGACCTGGAGCGCGCCGGCCGCGCCCGGGTGCGCTGGCCCGACGAGCTGCGCGCCTGCCTGACCACCCGCGGCTTCGCCGACGAGGTGCGCGCCGTCCTCGCCCGCAGCCGCGAGCTCGGTCTCGGCCCCGGCGCCCTCGGCGACTTCGCCGGCCGCACCGGCCGGCCCGACTGGGCCGCCGCCGCGTCCTTCCTCGCCGAGTACCTGGACCTGCTCGACCTGCGGGGCGTCCTCGACTACGCCGAACTCGTCCACCGCGCGGTCCTCCTCGCCGAGCGGCCCGACGCCGCCGCCGAGCTCGCCGGCCGGTACGACGCCGTCTTCGTCGACGAGTACCAGGACACCGACGCCGCCCAGGTCCGCCTCCTGCGGGCGCTCGCCGGCGACGGCCGCACCCTCATCGCCTTCGGCGACCCCGACCAGTCGATCTACGCCTTCCGGGGCGCCGACGTCAACGGCATCCTCGGCTTCCCGCACGCCTTCCCCCGCCGGGACGGCTCACCCGCGCCCGTCGAGGTCCTCACCACCTCGCGCCGCTCCGCCGCGAAGCTCCTCGAAGCCACCCGGCTGCTCACCCGCCGGATGCCCCTCACCCGCCTCCCCGCGGACGCCGTCCGCGCGCACCGCGACCTCGCCGCGGTGCGCGAGGGCGGGAGCGTGGAGGCGTACACGTACCCGACCGCGGGCGCCGAGACCGACAACATCGCCGACATCCTGCGCCGCGCCCACCTGGAGGACGGCGTCCCCTGGCACGAGATGGCCGTCCTCGTCCGCGCGGGCTCCCGCTCCATACCGTCCCTGCGGCGCGCCCTGACGTCGGCGGGCGTCCCCGTGGAGATAGACGGCGACGACATCCCCCTGCGCCAGGAACCGGCGGTGGCGCCGCTGCTGACGGCGCTGAGGGTGGTGGCGGAGGAGGTGGCGTCGGCTACGGGCACGGAGGCCTCCGACGACACGGAGGCTTCTGACGAGGAGCCCCCGGCCCCCGCTCCCGCGGCCATGGACCCCGAGACCGCCCTCACCCTCCTCACGTCCCCCCTGGGCGGCATGGACGCCGCCGACCTCCGCCGCCTCGGACGCGCCCTGCGCGACGAGGAGCGCGCCGCGGGCGAAGCCGTCCCCCGCCCCTCCGACACCCTCATCGCCGAAGCCCTGGCGCAGCCCGGACGGCTCGCCGTCCACGACCCCGCCTACGCCCGCGGCGCCCAGCGCCTCGGCGCGCTCCTGCGCGAGGCGCGCGCGCTCCTCGCGGCCGGCGGCACCGCCGAAGAGGCCCTCTGGGCCCTCTGGGACGGCACCCCCTGGCCCGCCCGCCTGGAGCGCACCGCCCACCGCGGCGGCGCCGCGGGCCGCAACGCCGACCGCGACCTCGACGCCATCTGCGCCCTCTTCGAGACCGCTGCCCGCGCCGAGGAGCGCACCGGCGGCCGCGGCGCCCTGAACTTCCTCGACGAGCTCGAAGCGCAGGACATCGCCGCCGACACCCTCACCCGCAGGGCCGTCCGCCCCGACGCCGTGCGCCTGATGACCGCCCACCGCTCTAAGGGCCTCGAATGGCACCTCGTGGTCGTCGCCGGCGTCCAGGAAGGCCTCTGGCCCGACCTGCGGCGCCGCGGCTCGCTCCTGGAAGCCGACCGGATCGGCCGCGACGGCCTCGCCGAGCCGCTCAGCCCCGGCGCGCTGCTCGCCGAGGAGCGCCGCCTGTTCTACGTGGCGGCCACGCGTGCGCGCGAGCGCGTGGTCGTCACCGCGGTCAAGGCGGCCGCCGAGGACGGCGACCAGCCCTCCCGGTTCCTGGCCGAGCTGGGCGCCGAGCCCGTCGACGTCACCCAGCGCCCCCGGCGCCCCCTGGCCGTCTCCGCGCTCGTCGCGGAGCTGCGCGCCACCACCGTCGACCCCGCCGCCTCGGACGCCCTGCGCGCCGCCGCCGCGCAGCGGCTCGCCCGGCTCGCGGCCCTGCGCGACGACGAGGGCCAGCCGCTCGTCCCGGCGGCACACCCGTACCGCTGGTGGGGCCTGCACGAACCGACGCACAGCGAGGTGCCGCTGCGCGACCGCACGCATCCCGTGGCCCTGTCCGGCTCGGCCCTGGGCCAGCTGGGCACCTGCTCCCTCCAGTGGTACCTGGGCCGGGAGGTGAAGGCCGACGCGCCCGCCACCGCCGCCCAGGGCTTCGGCAACGTGGTGCACGTCCTCGCCGACGAGGTCGCCTCCGGGCGCACCCCCGCCGACCTCGCCGTGCTCATGGAGCGCCTCGACTCCGTGTGGGACGCGCTCGCCTTCGACGCCCCCTGGAAGTCCGCGCAGGAGAAGGAGAACGCCCGCGCCGCCCTGGAGCGCTTCCTGCGCTGGCACGTGATGGAGCGCGGCGGCCGGGCCCCCGTGGCGACCGAGCACGCCTTCGACGTCACCCTGAAGGCCGAGGACTACCTGGTCCGCATCCGCGGCTCCATGGACCGCGTCGAGGCGGACGAGCACGGCCGCGCCTACGTCGTCGACTTCAAGACCGGCAAGGGCACCGTCTCCGCCAAGGAGGTCGAGCGCCACCCCCAGCTCGCCGTCTACCAGCTCGCCGTCGAGCACGGCGCCGTCGACGACGCCTTCGACGGCGCCCGGCCGCGGCCCGGCGGCGCCGAGCTCGTCCAGCTGCGCCAGGGCGCGGCGAAGAAGGACGGCGGCGACTCCGTACCGAAGGTGCAGGCCCAGGAGGCGCTCGGCGAGGGCGAGTGGATCGGCGGGCTGCTCGCCGAGGCCGCGGGCCGCGTCCTGGAGGAGCGCTTCGCGCCCCGCCCCGGCCAGCACTGCTCGCACTGCTCCTTCCGCGCCTCCTGCACCGCCCGCCCCGAGGGCCGGCAGGTCGTCGAATAGCGCCGGGTCCCCGAAGAAGAGGGCTCTGACCTGCGGCGATGCGGGTCTGTCAGTGGCGGCCGTTAGCGTGGTGTGCCGTGACCCCGCGCCTGACCGACCCCGAGCAGCTCAAGGAGCTCCTCGGCATCCCGTTCACCCCGGAGCAGACGGCCTGCATCACCGCGCCGCCCGCCCCGCAGGTCATCGTGGCCGGCGCCGGCTCCGGCAAGACCACGGTGATGGCCGCGCGCGTGGTCTGGCTGGTCGGCACCGGACAGGTCGCCCCCGAGCAGGTCCTCGGCCTCACGTTCACCAACAAGGCCGCGGGCGAGCTGGCCGAGCGCGTCCGCAAGGCGCTCGTCGCGGCCGGCGTCACCGACCCCGAGCCCTCGGCCGCCGACCCCGACCAGGCCCCGGGCGAACCGCAGATCTCCACGTACCACGCCTTCGCCGGACGCCTCCTGAAGGAGCACGGCCTGCGCATCGGCCTGGAGCCCGCGGCCCGCCTCCTCGCCGACGCCACCCGCTTCCAGCTCGCCGCCCGCGTCCTGCGCACCTCACCGGGCCCCTACCCCGCCCTCACCCGCTCCTTCGGCGACCTCGTCGCCGACCTCCTCGCCCTCGACGGCGAGCTCGCCGAGCACCTCGTGCCGGCCGGTCGCCTGCGCGCCCACGACCGCGAGCTGCTCGCCGCCCTGGAAGGCGCCCGGCTCACCAACCCCGACCTGCGCAAGGTCCCCGAGGCCGCCCGCGCCCGCCTCGAACTGCTGGAGCTCGTCGGCGCCTACCGCGAGGAGAAGCGGCGGCGCGACCTCCTCGACTTCGGCGACCAGATCGCCCTCTCGGCCGAGCTCGCCCGCACCCGCCCCGAAGTGGGCCGCATCCTGCGCGAGCAGTTCGCCGTCGTCCTCCTCGACGAGTACCAGGACACCTCCGTCGCCCAGCGCCTCCTGCTCTCCGGCCTCTTCGGCGCCGGCACCGGCCACGCCGTCACCGCCGTCGGCGACCCCTGCCAGGCCATCTACGGCTGGCGCGGCGCCTCCGTCGCCAACCTGGACGACTTCCCCGAGCACTTCCCGTACGCCGACGGCCGCCCCGCCCAGCGCTTCGCCCTCAGCGAGAACCGCCGCAGCGGCGGCCGCCTCCTCGGCCTCGCCAACGGCCTCGCCGCCGAGCTGCGCGAGCGCCACGCGGGCGTCGAGGCCCTCCGCCCCGCCCCCGGCGCCGAGCGGGACGGCGTGGTGCGCTGCGCCCTGCTGCCCACCCACGCCGAAGAGCTCGACTGGCTCGCGGACTCCCTCGCCCACCTCGTGCGCACCGGCACCCGCCCCGGCGACATCGCCGTCCTGTGCCGCACCGCCGCCGACTTCGCCGAGATCCAGGGCGCGCTCGTGCGGCGCGACCTCCCCGTCGAGGTCGTCGGCCTGTCCGGGCTGCTGCACCTGCCGGAGATCGCCGACCTCGTCGCCGTCTGCGAGGTCCTCCAGGACCCCACGGCCAACGCCTCCCTCGTCCGGCTGCTGATCGGGCCCCGCTGGCGCATCGGCGCCCGCGACCTCGCCCTCCTCGGCCGCCGCGCCCGCACCCTCGTGCCCTACGGCAGCGCCGGCGACGACCCCGAGCGGCGCCTCGCCGAAGCCGTCGAAGGTGTCGACCCCGCCGAGACGGTCTCCCTCGCCGACGCGCTCGACACCTTCCTCGCCGCCGACGCCCCCGACGACGGCCTGCCGTTCTCCGCCGAGGCCCGCGTCCGCTTCGCCCGCCTCGCCGCCGAACTGCGCGACCTGCGGCGCTCCCTGGCCGACCCCCTCATGGACGTCCTCCACCGCGTCCTCGCCGTCACCGGCCTGGAGGTCGAGCTGTCCGCCTCGCCGCACGCCCTGGCCGCCCGCCGCCGCGAGACCCTCTCCCACTTCCTGGACATCGCCGCGGGCTTCGCCGCCCTCGACGGCGAGACCACGGTGCTCTCCTTCCTCGGCTTCCTGCGCACCGCCGCGCAGTACGAGAAGGGGCTCGACAGCTCCCTCCCCGGAGGGGAGGACACCGTCAAGATCCTCACGGCGCACAAGTCCAAGGGCTTGGAGTGGGACGTCGTCGCCGTCCCCGGCCTCGTCGACCGGACGTTCCCCAGCGAGCAGTCCCGCGACTCCTGGACCGCCCAGGCCAAGGTCCTCCCGCACGCCCTGCGCGGCGACGCCGCCACCCTGCCCGACGTTCAGGCGTGGGACAGCAAGGGCATGGCCGCCTTCAAGGCCGCCATGAAGGAGCACCAGCGCATCGAGGAACTCCGCCTCGGCTACGTCACCTTCACCCGCCCCCGCTCCCTCCTCCTCGGCTCCGGCCACTGGTGGGGCCCCAGCCAGAAGAAGCCCCGCGGGCCGTCCGCCTTCCTCGAAGCCCTCCGCGCGCACTGCGAGGCCGGCCACGGCGAGATCGAGGCCTGGGCCGATGCCCCCGAGGACGGCGCGGAGAACCCCGCCCTGGAGGACACCGGAACCGACCGCTCCTGGCCGCTGCCCCTGGACCCGGACTCCCTGACCCGCCGCCGCGCCGCGGCGGACGCGGTGCTGGCGCATCTGGAGCGGCTGGAGAACGGGGCCGGGGCCGAGCCCGGCCCCGCCGACGATCCCGACTGGCCGCCCCCGCCGGAGGACGAGGACGACGCGGCGCCCGAGTGGCACGAGCCGTACGAGGACGAGCCCCTCGCCGACCCGGACGCGTGGGAGTCCTTGCCGACGGCTCGTCCCGAGGCCCCTGCGGAGCCCGAGGCGGCCGGTGGCGGGGCCGCCGTGCTGCCGGGGCCCCGCCGGGCGCCCGGCGCTCCCGTGCCCGTACGGGGCGAGCACGTCCCCGCCCGCCCCCGCCCCGCCGGAGGCCTGCCCCACCCGGCGCCGGAGCCCGAGGACGTTCCTTCCGGCCCGCCCGGAGGGCACCTTGTGCCCGAAGAGGCCCGTCTGGCCGCCTCCTGGGACCGGGATCTCGACGCCCTCGCGGGCGAGCTCCGGCGGGCGCGGGCGCGTGAGCGCGACGTCGTCCTGCCCGCCGCGCTCAGCGCCTGGCAGCTGGTCAGGCTCGCCGGCGACCCCGACGGGTTCGCGCGCGAGCTCGCCCGGCCCATGCCGCGCCCGCCCCAGCCCGCGGCCCGCCGCGGCACCCGCTTCCACGCCTGGATCGAGTCCCGCTTCGAGCCGCTGCCCCTGCCGCTGCTCGGCCCCGACGAGCTGCCCGGCGGCGCGGACGACGACGGCCCGGGCCCCGAGATCGCCGACGAGCAGGACCTCACGGCCCTCAAGGAGGCCTTCGAGCGCACCCCGTACGCCCACCGCGTCCCCCACCGGATCGAGGTGCCCGTCCAGCTCACCCTCGCGGGCCGCGTCGTCCGCGGCCGCATCGACGCGGTCTACCGCGAGCGCGGCCCCGAGGGCGACACGTACGAGATCGTCGACTGGAAGACCGGCCGCGCCCACGACGCCGACCCCCTTCAGCTCGCGATCTACCGCGTCGCCTGGGCCGAGCAGCACGGCCTGCCGCTGTCCTCCGTGACGGCCGCGTTCGTGTACGTGCGCGACGGCGAGACCGTACGCCCGCCCGGCCTCCCCGACCGCGCCGGGCTCGAACGGCTCCTGCTGGGGGAGCAGGGGTGACCAGGGCGGACGCCGGGCCGGTCATGGTCACGATGCGTGTCCGGATAGGCTCGATGCCATGAGCGAGACTCCGGACAGCGCCGTCCGCGCGTTTATCGAAGGCCACCGCACCGCGTTCCTCGACGACCTCGTCGAGTGGCTCCGCATTCCCTCCGTCTCGGCCGACCCCGGCCGCGCCGGGGACGTGCGCCGCAGCGCCGAATGGCTGGCCGCGAAGCTCAAGGAGACGGGCTTCCCGACCGCGGAGGTCTGGGAGACCGACGGTGCCCCGGCGGTCTTCGCCGAGTGGCCCTCGGGCGACGAGGGCGCCCCGACCGTCCTGGTCTACGGGCACCACGACGTCCAGCCCGCCGCCCGCGAGGACGGCTGGCACACCGAGCCCTTCGAGCCCGTCGTCAAGGACGGCAGGCTGTACGCCCGCGGCGCCGCCGACGACAAGGGCCAGGTGTTCTTCCACACCCTCGGCGTCCGCGCCCACCTCGCCGCCACCGGCCGCACGGCGCCCGCGGTCAACCTCAAGCTGCTCATCGAGGGCGAGGAGGAGTCCGGCTCGGAGCACTTCGCCGATCTCGTGCGCGCCCGCGCCGACCGCCTCGCCTGCGACACGGTGATCGTCTCGGACACCGGCATGTGGTCCGAGGACACCCCCACCGTCTGCACCGGCATGCGCGGCCTCGCCGACTGCCAGGTCGACCTCTACGGCCCCGACCAGGACATCCACTCCGGCTCCTTCGGCGGCGCGGTGCCCAACCCCGCCATGGAGGCCGCCCGGCTCGCCGCCGCCCTCCACGACGAGAACCTCCGCGTCGCGATCCCCGGCTTCTACGACGGCGTCGTCGAGCTCACCGACCGCGAGCGCGAGCTCTTCGCCGAGCTGCCCTTCGACGAGCAGCACTGGCTGCGCGCCTCCCACTCGTACGCCTCCATGGGCGAGGCCGGGTACAGCACCCTGGAGCGCATCTGGGCCCGCCCCACCGCCGAGGTCAACGGCATCGGCGGCGGCTACCAGGGCCCCGGCGGGAAGACCATCGTCCCGTCCGCCGCCCAACTGAAGCTGTCCTTCCGGCTCGTGGCGGGCCAGGACACCGGCAGCGTCCAGCAGGCCGTGCGCCGGTGGGTCGCCGACACCCTCCCGGACGGCATCCGCCACGAGATCACGTTCTGGGGCGCCACCCGCCCCTGCCTGACCCCCCTGGACCACCCGTACCTGAAGTCGGTCGTACGGGCCATGGAGCGCGCCTTCGGCAAGAAGGTCCGCTTCACCCGCGAGGGCGGCTCCGGCCCCGCCGCCGACCTCCAGGACGTGCTCGGCGTCCCGGTGCTCTTCCTCGGCATCTCGGTGCCCTCGGACGGCTGGCACGCCCCGAACGAGAAGGTCGAGCTCGACCTCCTGATGAAGGGCGTCGAGACCGCCGCCCACCTGTGGACCGACCTCGCGGAAGCGGGCGCCGGCACGACGGCGCCGGGGGAAGGACGCGCCGGCTAGCCCGCGCACCGCACAGACGACCAATCGCAGGGATTCGTAGGGGGAGTTGGAAGCAGCAGTGACCACCTGGACCGATCGCACGGCCGCCCGGCCGATCACCCTCACCGGCGCGAGCGGCATCGACCGCGCCGCCCACCACCGCCTGGACGAGGCGTGGCTCGCCGCCGCCTGGAGCCACCCCTCCACGAGAGTCTTCGTGGTCTCCGGCGGGCAGGCGCTGATCGACGACACCCCCGACGGCCGCACCGAGCTCGTCATGACGCCCGCCTTCGAGGCGCCCGTCACCGAGACCCACCGCTACTTCCTCGGCCAGGACGCGGACGGCATCGCCTACTTCGCGCTCCAGAAGGACGCCCTGCCGGGGCGGATGGACCAGTCCGCGCGCCCCGCCGGGCTGCGCGAGGCGGGCCTGCTGCTCTCGCCGCGCGACGCCGGGCTGCTGGTCCACGCGGTCGCCCTGGAGAACTGGCAGCGGCTGCACCGCTTCTGCTCGCGCTGCGGCGAGCGCACGGTCGTCGCGGCCGCCGGCCACATCCGCCGCTGCCCGGCCTGCGGCGCCGAGCACTACCCGCGCACCGACCCGGCCGTGATCATGCTGGTCACGGACGAGGACGACCGCGCGCTGCTCGGCCGCCAGATGCACTGGCCGGAGGGCCGCTTCTCCACCCTCGCGGGCTTCGTCGAGCCGGGGGAGTCCCTGGAGCAGGCGGTGCGGCGCGAGGTCGCCGAGGAGGCGGGCGTCGTCGTCGGGGACGTGGAGTACGTCGCGAGCCAGCCCTGGCCGTTCCCGTCCAGCCTGATGCTGGGCTTCATGGCGCGGGCCGTCTCCCGCGACATCCAGGTGGACGGCGAGGAGATCCACGAGGCGCGCTGGTTCTCGCGCGAGGACCTGCGGGCGGGCTTCGCCTCCGGGGACGTCCTGCCCCCGACCGGCATCTCGATCGCGGCCCGGCTGCTGGAGCTCTGGTACGGCGAGCCCCTGCCGCAGGCCCAGCCCTGACGGGCGGGGCACGGCGAAGGCCCCGGTCCGCGGACCGGGGCCGTTCTGCTCGGGTGCTCGCCAGGAGCGCGCGTCAGGACGCGAGGGCCTGCTTGACCTGGGCCAGGGACGGGTTCGTCATGGTGACCGGCGCGGCACCGCTGAGCGGGTTCACCAGGACCGTCGGGACCGTCTGGTTGCCGTCGTTCGCCTTCTCCACGAAGGCGGCCGACTCGGCGTCGTGCTCGATGTTGATCTCGTTGTAGCTGATTCCCTCGCGGTCCAGCTGGCTCTTCAGACGGCGGCAGTAGCCGCACCAGGTGGTGCTGTACATCGTCACGGTGCCCGACATTCGACCTCGTGCCCTTCTCTCGCTAGGTGGTGGTCCGGTCCACTCCCGGCCGTGCCGTGGGTACCGATCCGGGTGTTGTTCCGGTGGTAGAACGTGCACCTGTCCACAGCCATTCCCGTATTCGTACGACTGACGGGTCACGCCTGTGGACGACATTCCCGGTCGCCTCGCCGGACCTGGCAGCATGGCGGGGTGACAGCAGCAACGCACTCCACCCTCTTCCCGCCGGTCCCGGACTCCCCGGACGCGGTGCTCGACGGGCTCGACCCCGAGCAGCGCGAGGTGGCGACGGCCCTCGGCGGCCCGGTGTGCGTGCTGGCCGGCGCCGGTACGGGCAAGACCCGCGCGATCACCCACCGCATCGCCTACGGCGTCCGCTCCGGCGTGCTCCAGCCCTCCAGTGTGCTCGCCGTCACGTTCACCAACCGCGCCGCGGGGGAGATGCGCGGCCGGCTCCGCCAGCTCGGCGCCGGCGGCGTCCAGGCCCGCACGTTCCACTCCGCCGCCCTGCGCCAGCTCCAGTACTTCTGGCCCAAGGCCGTCGGCGGGGAGCTGCCGCGGCTGGCCGAGCGGAAGGTCCAGATCGTCGCGGAGGCCGCCGCCCGCTGCAAGCTCCGCCTCGACCGCACCGAGCTGCGCGACGTCACCGGCGAGATCGAGTGGGCGAAGGTCACCCAGACCGTCCCCGAGGACTATCCGGCGGCCAGGGCCAAGGCGGGCCGCGACGCCCCCCGCGACCCCGCCGAGACCGCCCGGATCTACGCCGGCTACGAGCAGCTCAAGCGCGACCGCGGCGTGATCGACTTCGAGGACGTCCTGCTGCTGACCGTCGGGGTCCTCCAGGACCGGCACGACATCGCCGAGACCGTCCGCCGCCAGTACCAGCACTTCGTCGTCGACGAGTACCAGGACGTCAGCCCCCTCCAGCAGCGCCTCCTGGAGCTGTGGCTCGGCGACCGCGACAGCCTCTGCGTCGTCGGCGACGCCAGCCAGACGATCTACTCCTTCACCGGCGCCACCCCCGACCACCTGCTGAACTTCCGCATCCGTCACCCCCACGCCACGGTCGTCAAGCTCGTCCGGGACTACCGCTCGACCCCCCAGGTCGTCCACCTGGCCAACGGCCTGCTCTCCCAGGCCGGCGGCCGCGCCGCGGAGCACCGCCTGGCGCTGGTCTCCCAGCGCGACGCCGGCCCCGAGCCCGTCTACGGCGAGTACGCGGACGAGCCCGCCGAGGCCGAGGGCACCGCCCGCCGCGTCCGGGACCTCATCGACTCCGGGGTGCCCGCGAGCGAGATCGCGGTCCTCTTCCGGATCAACGCCCAGTCCGAGGTCTACGAACAGGCCCTCGCCGATGCCGGGGTGCCCTACCAGCTGCGCGGCGCCGAGCGGTTCTTCGAGCGGCCCGAGGTGCGCGAGGCCGGGCTGCTGCTGCGCGGCGCCGCCCGCGCCGGCGGCGCGGACTCCCAGCTGTCCGGCGCCGATGACGTCCCGTCCCAGGTGCGGGCCGTCCTGGGCACCCGTGGCTGGACGGCTGAGCCGCCCGCGGGCTCGGGCGCGGTCCGGGACCGCTGGGAGTCCCTGGCGGCCCTCGTGCGGCTCGCCGAGGACTTCGTCCGGGCCAGGCCCGCCGCGACCCTCGCCGATCTCGTGGCCGAGCTCGACGAGCGGGCGAGCGCCCAGCACGCCCCCACCGTCGAGGGTGTGACTCTCGCCTCACTTCACGCCGCCAAGGGCCTGGAGTGGGACGCCGTCTTCCTCGTCGGCCTCGCCGACGGCATGATGCCGATCACATACGCCAAGACGGACGAGCAGATCGAGGAGGAGCGCCGGCTCCTCTATGTGGGGGTCACGCGGGCCCGCCGCCACCTCTCCCTCTCCTGGGCGCTCTCCCGGACGCCGGGCGGCCGCCCCTCCCGGCGCCCCACCCGCTTCTTGAACGGCCTGCGCCCGGGCTCCGCCGCGGTCCGCCCCGGCACGGTCTCCCGCGGCGGCCCGGGGGGCGTCGAGCGCGGCCCAGACCGCCGCCGGAAGCGGGGCTCCGCCCGCTGCCGCGTCTGCGGCCGCACCCTGACCGACGCGGGCGAGATCAAGCTCATGCGCTGCGAGGACTGCCCCTCCGAGCTCGACGAGGCGCTCTACGAACGGCTGCGCGACTGGCGCGCGGACCTGGCCGCCCGGCTGGGCCAGCCCGCCTTCTGCGTCTTCACCGACAAGACGCTCCTCGCGATCGCGGAGGCCGCTCCGGGAACCGAAGCGGAGCTGTCACGCATCTCAGGGGTGGGAGGACGCAAGCTCGACTCGTTCGGTGCCGACGTCCTCGCGCTGTGTGCAGGACACGACCTGACGTCGGACGATGCGTCTCACGACGCATCCGAAGAAACTCCGGAAAAATAGTTTGCGCACGCGGACGGCATACCCATAGCCTTCCGAGCACGGAGACAACGGCTCTTCCGGGAGCCGTCGGATCCGTGCTGTACTGAACCAGCTGTACTGAACTTAAAAGCCCGGACCTGTCCCGACAGGCCCCCGACGACGCCGAGAGGAGGCGAGACCAATGATCAGCTTCAAGACCAGCAACAAAATGACCGATCGCCCGGTCTTCGCCACCCGTCCGCTCGGCTTCTCCTTCGACTCGCTCCGGGGCACCGGTCTGTCCGGCGCCGGCTTCGCTTCGATCAACGGCTCCGCCCTGATCAGCGAAACCTCCCTGATCAATGAGCGACCGACCGAGGCGTCCGCGGTAAGGGCAGCAGCAACGGCACAGGCCCAGGCCTATGCCCTTGCGGCGACGACCAACGGCGCCGGATCCGTCAGCACGCAGCACCAGCACCACACGATGTGGGCCTTCCGTGGGCTCGAACCCTGGAGAGATCCAGCCTGATCGGCATGATCAGGTCGGCACCTTCCAGGGCCGCGGAACCCACACCGGGATCCGCGGCCCTTTTGTTTGCCCCCTCGCCGAGGGGAACCAGCCCGGCCACAAGCCGGAAGACAGACGAGGAAAAAGACACCGTGCAACTCAAGGCGCACACCCCGTCAGTAGCGACCGACCTGATCCCCCCGCCCGTCCCCACGGAGGACACCTTGACCCCCCTCACCGCCCTGACCGACCTCGACGACGCGATCGAGAACCTGGGCACCCCCGTCCCCTGCCGCAGCTACGACCCGGAGGTCTTCTTCGCCGAGTCCCCCGCGGACGTGGAGTACGCCAAGTCGCTGTGCCGGACCTGCCCGCTGCGTGAGGCCTGCCTCGCCGGCGCCATGGACCGCCGCGAGCCGTGGGGCGTCTGGGGCGGCGAGCTCTTCGTCCAGGGCGTCGTGGTGGCCCGCAAGCGCCCCCGTGGCCGTCCGCGCAAGAACCCGGTCGCCGCATGAGCGTCTTCGGCACCATCGACCGCCCCACCACGCACGACCCCAAGAAGCAGGATCCGACCATGCACCGCCACTCCGCCGAGCCCTTCGGCCCCGAATTCCCCCTCCGTGACACCGCTCGCGCGACCGCCTCGCGCCAGAACAGGAACCTCGAAATGCAACTCATCCCAGAAGCCCTGGCCCGTGCCCATATGCACGAGCGACTGAGGGAGGCCGAATCCGAAAGGAGGGCCACCCGGCTGGCCGCCGCCCGGCGCATGCAGCGCCGCGCCGAGCGCGCCTCGATGCGCGCCCGCCGGGCCCTGGCCATGGCGGTCATGAACTGACCCCGGCCGCCCCGGCGGGCCCGCCCGTCACTCTCTCCCACCCCCGCGGGGCCGGGTCCGCACGGACCGGCCCCGCGGGGCGTTCGGGTGCGTTGTGCCCTCCCGGCACCTCTGCGGGGATATCGTCTGGGAGTGGACCAGAAGACGCATGAATCAGTGCAGTTGAACCCTGAGGCCACCGAGACCGACGAGACCATCGCCTGCGCTCGCTGTGGCACCCCCGCCGACGGTGCGCCGCCGACCTGGACCTGCTCCTTCGAGAACGGCCGCCGCCGCTACTTCTGCGACGACTGCGCCCGGGCCAACATCAGATCGATCGAGGGCCGCCTCGACTCGGCCTGGTGGTGAGGCCGGGCGCCCGGCCGATCAGGCCGGCGTCTCCCGGCTTTCCCCGGCCGGGTCCCCGCCCGCCGCCGCGAAGCCGGGCACCCACGCCTCCATCTCATCCCGCAGCCGCACGGTCGCGCCCAGCTGGCACAGCACACCGATCGTGCTCGTCGTCACGCGGTGTATCAGCAGATAGGCCGGCGGGAGGTTGAGCTGCCGGGCCAGCTGGTACGCGGGGGAGCGCGGATCGGCGATCCGCGTCGCCTGCGCGCGCATCCAGCCGCGGGTGAAGGTGAACTCCGCCACCTGCGCCGGCTCGATGATCGGCAGCAGATAGTCGAGCACGGCACCCGGATCCAGCTCGATCCCCGGCTTGACGAACCCCTCCTCCCGCAGCAGCTCGTGGACCGCCTCGGCCTCGCCGTCCAGCGTCAGCCGCAGCGCGGTGCCGATCTCCGGCGGGAGGCCCTGCGGCAGCCGGTCGACCGTGCCGAAGTCCAGCACGCCCAGCCGCCACTTCTCCGGCGGGCCGTCGGGGTCGTCCCCGGTCAGCAGCCGGAAATTGCCCGGGTGCGGGTCGGCGTGCAGCAGGCCCGTGCGCGCCGCGCCCGAGAAGAGGAAGCGCGCCAGCAGCTGCCCCGCCCGGTCCCGCTGCTCCCGGGTGCCCTCCGCTATCACCTCCGACAGCGGCAGCCCCTCCATCCACTCGGTGACCAGCACCTGATCGCTCTGGTGCACCACCCCCGGGACGACCACGTCCGGATCGCCCGCGAACTCCTCGGCGTGCGCACTCTGCGCCCGGGCCTCCAGGCCGTAGTCCAGCTCCTCGGAGACCCGGTCCTTCAACTCCGAGATCAGCGGCTTGATGTCCATGCCCGGCACCAGCGGCCCCAGCAGTCTCGCGAACCGGCCCAGCTGGGTCAGGTCCGACAGCAGGGCCTCGCCCGCGCCCGGATACTGCACCTTCACCGCGACCTGCCGGCCGTCGTGCCAGACCGCCCGGTGCACCTGCCCGATCGAGGCGGCCGCCGCGGGCCGGTCGTCGAACTCCTCGAACAGCTCCCGCCAGTCCTCGCCGAGCCGCTCCGCCAGCGCCGCGTGCACCGTCTTCACCGGCATGGGCGGGGCCGCTTCCTGAAGCTTGGTCAGGGCGGCCCGGTACGGCCCGGCGACCTGCTCGGGAAGGGCCGACTCGAACACCGACAGCGCCTGACCCAGCTTCATCGCACCCCCCTTGAGCTGCCCGAGCGTCGCGAAGAGCTGCTCTGCGGTGCGCTGCTGCAACTCCGTCGCGATCAGCTCCGCCGGCCGCCCCCCGATGCGCTTGCCGAGCCCCAGGGCCGTGCGCCCCGCGAACCCCAGTGGCAACGCCGCCAACTTGGCGGTACGCGTGACCGCCTTGCGGGGTAGATCAGACATTCGCCCCTCCAACTAGCTGAGCTGAACAGCCACGCCGCGGACGGCGGTTACCTGCTCATTGTCCCGTGCGATGGCCCCGTACCCGCGGCACACCCGGGTTCCGGGGAGCGTGCCGCGCCGCAGGGGCACCGCGGATGCGGCTCGACGGGCCGCGGGGACCAGGCCGGACCCGGCAGGGCCAGCTCCAGCCGCACCCCCGCGCTCGCCGGGGACCCACCGTCGAGAAAGGCCAGAGCCCGCGCCACGGTCAGCCCCGCCACAACCGTGGCCAGTGCCATGTCGCACGACGGTACCCCCGAGCCGCGGCCCGAACGCCACTGGGCGAGCATCCGCGGCCAGGCCGGATCGCGGCCGGCCCGCCCCAGCTCGACGCAGCCCGCACAGGCCGTCGCCCCGGGCAGCACCAACGGCCCCACCAGGCCGGTCGCTTCCAGGACGCCCGCGTACATGTGCGGGGTGCCGGACAGGACGAGCTCCTGCGCGGCGCCGGGATCGGGCGCATACGCGGCCAGCCCGTCCCTCGGGGCGAACACCACCAGCGCCAGCGGCGGCTCGGGCTCACCGCCCCGCCGGGACCGCCGCCGCGGCTCCGGCGCCGCCTCCCGCACGGCGCGCCGCGCCGCGGTCTCCCGCCGCTCCCCGCACCGCGCGGCGCCCAGCCCGCCCGGCCCCGCGTCCCACGGCTCCACGCAGCCGCCGTCCATCACATCGACCTGCCCCACGCCCGAGGCCGACAGCAGCGCCGCGACGGCCGCGCCCACCCGGCCGGCGCCCCGCACCTGCACCCGCATCGCCTGCCGCGCGCCCATCAGCCGCATCGCATCGCCCGGCCCCGGGTGCAGCACGGACAGCGAGGCCAGGTCGGGCCGCAGCCGCTCCAGCGCCGCCCCCGTCCCCCGCAGGGCCGCCGCCCCCTCGCCGCCCCCGCACGGATCGTCGACCAGCCCGGCTGCCGACAGCCGCTCCACCAGGGCATCCGCCCGCCCCTCCGGCAGGCCCGCGGCTCTCGCCTCCTCGCGCAGGAGCGGCATCCCCCGGGTGCCGTCGAGCAGGCCCAGGAAGCTGCCCGTCGCCGTGTCCACCGGCCCCACCGTCACCGCATGCGCCGGGGCCACCCCGAACTGGACGGTGTCCCGGTTGCGCCAGCTGCGGCGCAGCGCGGGCTTGAGCATGGGATGGGCGGATGACGCGGATTGGTCGTGATTCACGCGCTCTGCGGTCTTCTGCATGGTTCCCCCTCGGTCGGCCCCCAGCATGGACCGCCCGCGCCGCCGCCGTGAGAAGTTGTCCACAGGCGCGGTGTGATGGTCGTACGAATGCTGTTCCTGCGGGGGTCTTTGCCCCCGACAAGGAGCGATGGGCGGGACTTCACGCGCCGGCAGCCGGTAACGTCGGGGCGTGCCCGTCGACCCTCTGCACAGTGCCGCACGACCACAGCGCAGCGCTCCCGGCCCGCTCACCGGTGGCGCCGAGCCGGGTGCGGTCGAGGTCCGGCGGAGCGCGCGCCGCCGCAGGACGGTCTCCGCGTACCGCGAGGGCGACCGCACCGTGGTCCTCATCCCCGCGCGCATGTCGGAGGCCGAGGAGCAGCGCTGGGTCACGACGATGCTCGACAAGCTCGCGGCGCAGGAGAGCAAGCGCATGCTCGGCGACACCGAGCTCGCCGAGCGCGCCGCCCGCCTGTCCGAGCAGTACCTCGGCGGCAGGGCCCGCCCCGCGACCGTCCGCTGGGTCACCAACCAGAACACCCGCTGGGGCTCGTGCACCCCCGCCGAGGGCAGCATCCGCCTCTCGCACCGGCTCCAGGGCATGCCCGAGTACGTCCTCGACTACGTGCTCCTGCACGAGCTAGCGCACCTGCTCGTCCCCGGCCACGGCCCCGGCTTCTGGCGGCTCCTCGACGCCTACCCGCGCACCGAGCGCGCCCGCGGCTACCTCGAAGGCGTGGTGGCCGCCGACCGGCTGCCCCATCTCCCCGCAGCGCGCAGCGAATGAACCGTGCCGGGCCCCGCCGCGTCCCCCATGGGGAGCGCGGCCGGTCCTGAGTCGGATGATCCAGCCCCCAGCCGTTAGCCTGACGCAACGCATTCATCACAGCATTCATCACACGTTTTCATCGCACGTTCGGATGGGGGACGGTCGTAACGCATGGCCAGGGAATTCCAGCGCGGCCACAAGGCCAAGATCAGTGACCTGACGGCGGGGACCGATCTGTACGTGGGCGTGCAGATCGCGGGTCCCGGCCTGACCTTCGACATCAGCTGTTTCGGCCTCGACGCCGCGGAGCGGCTCTCGGACGACCGGTACTTCATCTTCTTCAACCAGCCCAAGTCGCCCGAAGGCGCCGTCCAGCAGCTCGGCGCGCAGGCCGGGGACACGGAGTCCTTCCGCGTCACCCTCGACCAGATCCCCCCGCAGATCCAGCGCCTCACCTTCACGGCCACCCTCGACGGCGCCGGCCGGATGTCGCAGACCGGCCCCGGCTACCTCCGCATCGTCGCGGGCGGCCAGGAAGTCGCGCGCTACTCCTTCACCGGAAGCGAATTCAGCACCGAACGCGCGGTGATGCTCGGCGACATCTACCTCAAGGACGTCTGGCGGTTCGCCGCCGTCGGCCAGGGCTTCGACGGCGGCCTGGAAGCCCTGCTGAGGAACTTCGGCGGCGAGGTGCTGGAGGAGGAGCCCGAGCCCCAGGCGGCCCAGGCACCGCAGGCGGCCCCCGCCCAGGCACCGGCCGCGGCGCCCGCGTTCGCCCCTCCGCAGCAGACGACGCCGCCCCCGGCCTTCGCCGCCCCCGCGGCACCGGCCCCCGCGCCCGTACCGCCCCGGGCCCCCGCTCACCAGGCCCACACGCCGCCGCCCCACCAGGGCTTCCCGCCCCCGCCCGGCAGCACCCCGCCCCCGGCCCCGCCCGCCGGGCAGATGCACGCCGCGCCGACCCTGGCCGCGGGCATCGCCCCTCCGGGCTTCTTCAACGACCCCGGGGCCTCGTCCGGCGGCCATGTCCCGCCGCCGCCCGGCCCGCCCGGCGTCCCCGGCCAGCCGGCCCCGTACGGCCAGCAGCCCGCCCCCTACGGCCAGCCCGGCCAGCAGCAGCCCTACGGCCAGCAGCCCCAGGCACCGCACCAGCCGCCCCAGCAGCACGCGCCCTACCCGGGCCAGCCCTACCCCGCGGCCCCGCAGCACGGCCAGCCCTACCCGGGCCAGCCCGCCCCGTACGGCCAGCCGGCCGGCGCCCCGGGCGCGGCAGGCGTCCAGGCGGCCCTCCAGAAGTACCGGGAAGTGCCCACCGGGCAGCGCTGGACCTTGCAGAACCCCAAGCTCGTCCGCGTCGACCTCGGCGTCGACCAGCAGCCCGTGCTCGCCCGCCAGGGCAGCATGGTGCTCTACCAGGGCAAGGTCGAGTTCGGCTACAAGGGCGCCGGCTTCGCCGGCCGCATCGTGGGCAACGCCACCGGCCAGGAGCTGCAGCTGATGCGCTGCACCGGCCGCGGCCAGGTCTTCCTCGCGGAGACCGCCGCCCACGTGCACCCCATCGAGCTCCAGGGCGACGCCCTCTGCGTCTCCGCGGAGTCGGTGCTCGCCTTCGACGAGTCGCTCCAGCACGAGGTCCGCCGGATCGAGGGCCACGGCATCCCCGGCGGCGCCCTGTTCACCATGCAGTTCCAGGGCCACGGCACCGTCGTCGTCAAGACCCACGGCACGCCCGTCGTCCTGCCGGTCACCCCCTCCACCTACGTGGACAGCAACGCGATCGTCGCCTGGTCCGCAGGCGCCCAGGTGATCATCTCCAGCCAGGTGCGGCTGCGCCGCAGCTCCTTCCCGGGCCACAGCGGAGAAGCAGTGAACCTCCAATTCCGGGGCGCTCCCGGCAATTTCGTCGTCGTCCAGCCCTACGAGGTCTGAGGGAGCCCGCGAAGACCATGAACCAGACACCGATCCAGGGCTACGCCCCCACCCCCGTCACCGCCCGCATGGAGAACCACGGCAGCAGCATGCTGAAGGTCGCCATGCAGACCGGGCAGGACCTCTTCGCCCGCACCGGCTCGATGGTCGCCTACGACGGCTACGTCCAGTACGACCCGAACCCGCCCGCGGTCCGCCAGATGGCCTCCCAGTGGCTCACCGGCGAGGGCGTGCCCCTCATGCGCTGCCACGGCGACGGCCTGCTCTACCTCGCCGACTACGGCGCCGACGTCGTCTGCCTCCAGCTCAACGGCGACTCCCTCTCCGTCAACGGCACCAACGTCCTCGCCTTCGACGCCCACCTCCAGTGGGGCGTCGAGCGCGTCAAGGGCATGGCCAAGTTCGCCGGGCAGGGCCTGTTCAACGTCGGCATCAGCGGCACCGGCTGGGTCGCCCTCACCTCCCGCGGCACCCCCATCGTGGTGGACTGCGGGCGCGGCGACGACGAGACCTACGTCGACCCCGACGCGCTCGTCGCCTGGTCCAGCAACCTCAAGATGAAGGGCAAGCGCAGCTTCAAGGCCTCCTCCCTGATCGGCCGGGGCAGCGGCGAGGCCTACCAACTGGGCTTCTCCGGCGAGGGCTTCGTGGTCGTACAGCCCAGCGAGGACAGCACCGACCGGCTCCGGGCCCGGGGCTGAGGGGGAACGAGGACACCATGCAGAGCCCGCTTTTCGGCTTCACCGAGGCCCAGACGCAGGACCGCTACGCCCTGCAGAACCCGCAGATGCTGCGCGTCTCCCTCACCGGCCACGACGACGTCCTCGCCCGCAAGGGCTCGATGGTCGCCTACCAGGGCCTGATCGAGTTCGACGGCGAGTACCAGACCCGCGGCCAGCAGAACTCCCGCGCCCGCACGGGCGAGGGCCTGGACCTGATGCGCTGCTCGGGCCAGGGCACCGTCTACTTCGCCAACCTGGCCCAGCACGTCCACGTCGTCGACGTCGACCGCGACGGCCTGACCGTGGACGGCGCCTACGTCCTCGCCCTGGACTCCACGCTGCACTGGGAGACCATCGCCGTCGACAGCCAGTACGGGATCTCCGGCACCGGCGCGTACCAGCTCAACATCAGCGGCCAGGGCAAGGTCGCCCTGATGACCTCCGGGCAGCCCCTGATGCTCCAGGTCACCCCCGACCGGTTCGTCAGCGCCGACGCGGACGCCGTGATCGCCTGGTCGACGTCCCTGCGCGTGCAGATGCAGGCCCAGACGTCGTCCTCCGGCGTGTGGCGGCGCCGTGGCGGCACGGGGGAGGGCTGGGAGCTGAACTTCGCCGGTCACGGCTACGCCCTCGTCCAGCCCAGCGAGCTGCTGCCGCCCCAGGGCGCCGAGATCGGCCAGGGGCTCATGGCCCAGTACGGCCTCGGCCAGCAGGGCGCACACGGCCAGAACCAGGGCAACATCTGGTCCAACTGAGCCCGCTGCACGCGTAAGGGGCGGCCACCATGGGTGACCGCCCCTTACACATCGGGCTTTACAGCCGCTCCAGCGTCCTGTTCATGAGCTGTACGACCGAGTCGTCGGCGACCTCGCCCACCTCCGCGTACGGGAACCAGCGCAGGTCCAGCGACTCGTCGCTGATGGCCGCCGTCGCGCCCGCCGGCACCAGCGCCGCGTACTGCACGTCCAGGTGCCAGTTGCAGGGCGACGGGATCGGGTGCCGGTCCAGCCGCACGGGGCCGCCCGGCAGCAGCGTCAGGCCGGCGATCCCGGACTCCTCCGTGGCCTCCCGCAGCGCCGCGGCCTCGACCGTCGCGTCACCGGGCTCGCAGTGGCCGCCCATTTGCAGCCACATCCGCAGCTTGCGGTGGAGCGTGAGCAGCACCTGCCCGCGCGAGGGGTCGATCACCAGGGCGCTCGCCGTGACGTGCCCGGCCTCGCAGGGCTTCCCCATGCCGTCCGGGTGGGCCGCCAGGTGGTCCAGATAGAGCCCGCGCAGCTCATCCTGGTCCGCGTACTCCTTCAGCACGCGGACCGCATCCTCGTGCAGGCTCACTTCTTGTCGTCACCCTCGCCGTCGGCGCCGGGCTGCTCGCCCTTCCCGCCCTCGCTCTTGCCGTCCTCGGCGCTCTTGCTGTCTTCGGCGCTCTTGCCGCGGGCGGCCTCGCCGAGCATCTTGTCGATCTCGGAGAAGTCCAGGTGCTCGCGGTGGACGAAGCCGTCCGGGTCGTCCAGGTCGGCCGCGGTCGGCAGCATGTCCGGGTGCTCCCAGAGGCCGTCACGGCCCTCCGGGCCGCGCGCGTCCGCCAGCGAGGCCCACAGCCGGGAGGCGTCGCGCAGCCGGCGCGGCCGCAGCTCCAGGCCGATCAGCGTCGCGAAGGTCTGCTCGGCCGGGCCGCCGGAGGCGCGCCGCCTGCGCAGCGTCTCGCGCAGGGCGCCGGCCGACGGCAGGTGCGGCGCGGCGGCCGCGTGCACGACGGCGTCCACCCAGCCCTCGACGAGCGCCAGGGCGGTCTCCAGCCGGGCCAGGGCCGCCTTCTGCTCCGGAGAGTCCTCCGGCTGGAACATGCCCTGCTGGAGGGCTTCCTGCATCTGCTCGGGGTGGGTGGGGTCGAGCTGGCCGACCACGTCCTCCAGCTTGGAGGTGTCGACCTTGATGCCGCGGGCGTAGCCCTCGACGGCACCGAAGAGGTGCGAGCGCAGCCACGGCACGTGCGCGAAGAGCCGCTGGTGGGCCGCCTCGCGCAGGGCCAGGTAGAGCCGGACCTCGTCCAGCGGGACGCCCAGGCCCTCGCCCAGCGCCGCGATGTTCACCGGGAGCAGCGCGGCCTTGCCCGCGGGGCCCAGCGGCAGGCCGATGTCGGTGGAACCGACGACCTCGCCCGCCAGCACGCCCACGGCCTGGCCGATCTGCGTGCCGAACATGGCGCCGCCCATGGAGCGCATCATGCCGAGCAGCGGGCCCGCCATGGCCTGCATCTCCTCGGGCAGCACGCCGCCCATCGCCGCGCCCACGCGCTCGGCGACCGGGTCCACGAGCTCCTTCCACACCGGGAGGGTCGCCTCGACCCACTCGGCGCGGCTCCAGGCCACCGCCGTGCCCGAGCCCGACGGCAGCGACGTCACGCCGTCGAGCCACAGGTCGGCCAGGCGCACGGCCTCCTCGACCGCGGCCCGCTCGCCGGAGGTGACGCTCGCGTCCTTGGTGCCGTCGGCGGTGCCCTGCGCGACGGTCTTGCGGGCGATGTCCTTGGCCATGTCCCAGTTCACCGGGCCGCCCTCGTAGGAGAGCATCTGCCCGAGCTGCTGGAAGGCCGCCCCGAGATCACCGGGGTTCATGGAGCCGAACATCGCGGCGAAGGGGTTGTCCCCGGCGCCCTGCCCGCCGAACCCGAACGGATCCGCAGGCCCCTGGCCGCCCCGGCCCTCGCCCTTCTTCTTGCCGTCGCCGCCGTTCTCGGGCTCCTCCGGCGGAAGATTGAATCCGAATGGGGTGTCACTCACGGGTTTCCTCGGCTCGTAGGGCCGCCGGCGGAAGGCCGGCGGCGAATGCCCGACATCACCACCAGCCTAGACACCTCACCGGTATCCGGGCTTGGTGCTTCGCCGACCCGGGGCCTGCGGCAGGATGGACGTCACCTGGTCCGTACGCGTCATCTCTCGTACGTACTGAAGACAACCGCTGGAGACGCCCGGTGAGTTCCCCCGACCCAGAAGTTCGCGCAGCGCGAAACGGTTCCGCGCGAGACAGTACGAGCCCGCACGGCGGCCGACGGCCCGTCGTCGCGGTCACCGGTGCCGCGCGCGGCGTCGGCGCCCTGCTCACGCAGCGGCTCGCCGTGTCCGAGCACATCAAGCAGGTCGTGGCGATCGACGAGCGCCGCGGTGACGTGACCGAGGCGCAGTGGCACGTGCTCGACGTCCGCGACCCGGCGATCGCCGAGAAGCTGCGCGGCGCCGACGTCGTGGTGCACCTCGCGCTCGACCTCGACCTGGAGACCGACGCCGCCGCCCGCACCGCCTACAACGTGCGCGGCACCCAGACCGTCCTGACGGCCGCCGCGGCCGCCGGGGTGCACCGCGTCGTGCTGTGCACCTCCGCGATGGTCTACGGGGCCCTGCCCGACAACGACGTCCCGCTCGCCGAGGACGCCGAGCTGCGCGCCACCGCCGAGGCCACCGGCGTCGGCGACCTGCTGGAGATCGAGCGGCTCGCCCGGCGGGCGCCGCGCGCCCACCCCGGCCTGAACGTCACCGTCCTGCGGCCCGCGGTCCTCGTCGGCGGCACCGACACGGCCCTGACCCGCTACTTCGAGTCGCCCCGCCTCCTGGTCGTCGCCGGGTCCCGGCCGACCTGGCAGTTCTGCCACGTGGAGGACCTGGTCAGCGCCCTGGAGTTCGCCGCCCTGGAGAAGGCCGAGGGCGAGCTCGCGGTCGGCTGCGACGGCTGGCTGGAGCAGGAGGAGGTCGAGGAGCTCTCCGGCATCCGCCGCATGGAGCTGCCCTCCGCGGTCGCCCTCGGGGCGGCCTCCCGGCTGCACCGCCTCGGCCTGACGCCGTCGCCCGCCGGCGACCTCGAATACACGATGCACCCGTGGGTGGTCAGCGGGAGCCGGCTGCACGAGGCGGGCTGGCGGCCGCGCTGGACGAACGAGGAGGTCCTCGCCGAGCTGCTGGAGGAGGTCTCCGGCCGGCACACGGTCGCGGGCCGCCGCCTCGGCCGCAAGGACGCCACCGCCGCGGGCGCCGCGGGGGCGACCGTGGCACTGCTGGGCACCGCCGCGCTCGTCCGCCGGGCCCGCAAGGCGCGCCGCCGGCTCTAGCGGCTCCCCGGGCCCGGAGAGGCCCGCAAGCCCGTACAAGGCCCGCACGGGCCCGTAGGACCGCCCAGGAGCCGTCTCGTACGGCTGTGTGAAAGGCAGGTCCTCGCCCGTCCCCCGCGTACGGCACGATGGGGGTCATGGCGCCTACGTACGATCACCCCGGCGAGCTCGCTGCGGCGGACCCGGTCCGTCTGCTGGCGGTGCGCGACACCCCCCTGTCCGTGGACGAGGTCTTCTCGGCCGTGGGCGACCACGCCGCGGGAGGCACCGCTCTCTTCGTGGGCACGGTGCGCGACCACGACGGAGGCGCGGGCGTCCGGGGGCTCGGCTACTCCGCGCACCCCACCGCGGAGGCGGAGCTGCGCCGCGTCGCGGAGAAGGTCGCGGCGGACTTCCCGGTCCGGGCGCTGGCCGCGGTCCACCGCGTGGGGGACCTGGAGATCGGTGATCTGGCCGTCGTCGTGGCGGTCTCGTGCCCGCACCGGGCGGAGGCGTTCGAGGCCTGCCGGCGGCTCATCGACGACCTCAAGCGCGAGGTCCCGATCTGGAAGCACCAGGTGTTCCAAGACGGCACCGAAGAGTGGGTCGGTGCTTAGGGCATGGGGGCACCTCCCAGCGGTAGCTGGGGGAGGGTGGGCGCTTAGGTCGTGGGGGCACCCCCAGCGGTAGCTGGGGGAGGGTCGGTGCCGATGCTCAGAGAAATGGCCTGAAGGGTCACTTCCGGTTGCGTAACCGGCCCCCTGACGTGAGCGTTGAGTGTGCGAAAGACTAATCTGCTCATCGGTCTTTTCATTGGCGGTGCTCGGGGGTCCGGAGGTCGGTATGGCGGCACTCGTGTGGTTGCTGATTCCGGTTGCCGCGGCCCTCGTTGCTCTCCTGTGGGGCACCTGGGCCGCTCGTAACCGCAAGGCCGGGGACATCTCCGAGCTCGCCGGCTACGCACGGTTCCGCGAGGCGATGGAGCGCTCGGATTCCGGTACCGGAGTCTCCTGACGCGCCCCCGGGCTCGCGCCGGAGCGCGGGCCCCTGACCGGGAGCCCCGGGTGGCCTCCCCGCCCGCTCCCCGGACGGACCGCCCCGCGGGTGGACTGTCAGACCCGTCCCGTACTGTCGTTCCATGCCCCGCCGCACCGCGACGATGCTCGCCTCCCTCTTGATGCTGATCGCGCTCCTCTGCGCGGGCGTGCTAATCCCCGTGCCCTACGCGGAAATGTCGCCGGGGCCGACGGTCAACACGCTCGGTGAGCACGGCGGGGAGCCGGTCCTCCAGATCTCCGGCCGCAAGACGTATCCGACGACCGGCAATCTGAACATGACGACGGTCCGCGTCACCGGCTCCCAGTACCGGATGAACCTAGTGGAGGCGGTCTACGGCTGGATCGCGCACGACAACCTGGTCGTCCCGCACTCCACGCTCTACCCGGACGACAAGACGCCCGACGAGCTCAACCAGGAGACGGCGGAGGAGTTCACCCAGTCCCAGGAGAGCGCCAAGGTGGCGGCGCTCAAGCAACTGGACATCCCGGTCGGCACGCGCACGGTGGTGTCGTCGGTCGTCAAGAACAGCCCGGCCGAGGGGCAGCTGCACGCCGGCGACGTGATCAAGGCCGTCGACGGCACGGAGATCAAGCAGCCCGGTGACGTCGCCAAGCTGGTCACCAAGCACCAGCCCGGCCAGAAGGTCACCTTCCGGATCATTCCGGCCAAGGAGGCCGCGGCGGCCGAGAAGGAGAAGCGGCAGCCCTCCGGCGAGCAGGACGTCACCCTCACCACGGCCAAGGCGCCCGACGACAAGCGGGCCGTGGTCGGCATCCAGGCCGGTACGGACCACACCTTCCCGTTCACGATCAACATCAAGCTGGCGGACGTCGGCGGGCCGAGCGCCGGGCTGATGTTCGCCCTCGGGATAGTCGACAAGCTCACGCCCGGGGACATGACCGGCGGCAAGTTCATCGCGGGCACCGGGACCATAGACGACAGCGGCAAGGTCGGCCCGATCGGCGGCGTCGAAATGAAGACGGTGGGCGCGCGCAACAAGGGCGCTCAGTACTTCCTGACGCCGAAGGACAACTGCGCGGCCGCCGCGAAGGACAAGCCGTCCGGGCTCACGCTGGTCAAGGTCGACACCATCGGCGACGCCGTCGGCGCCCTGGAGAAGATCCGCAAGGGGGATTCGGCGGGGCTGCCCCTCTGCTCGGCAGGGTGAGGTCCCGCTGCCGGGTCTCCGCCCCGGCCCCGGTCCCCGAGCGCCGGACGGGCTGAGTCTTCAGCGCGCCCGGCGCCCGAGGCGCCCGGAGGTCATGCGGACCGGTCCTCCTAGTCCTCGAACGTCGCCGCCAGCGCCTCCGCCAGGCCCGGCACCAGGTCCGGGCCGGTGAGGACCTCGGTCGGCGAGTCCTTCTCGCGCAGCCGCACCGCGGTCTCCCGCGCGCCGTCCCGCAGCACGGCGACCGTCATCCGGACCTCCTGCCGCTCCGGGTGGGCGGCGACCCACTTGGCGAGCTGCTTCTCGCTCATGCCGTTGGGCACGGTGCCCTCGGCGGACGGCGGCAGCATCAGCCGCTCCACGGTCAGGGCGCAGCCCGTCACCGCGTCGGGCCACGCGATGGTGCCGAGGAACTTGTCCAGGGGGGTGCCCGCCTGGATCTCGTCCTGCTCGATCGGGGTCAGGGAGCCGGCCTGGGTGCTCTCGTCGAGCCCGAGCTGATCGGCGAGGCCGGGCTCCTGGGCGCGCAGCTTGCCGGTGTCGACCAGGGCGAACAGCCGCGCGGGCTGGTCCCAGCCGAGGGTGGCGGCGTACTGGTCGATCTCGAGGACGGCGCGGGTCAGCGGGCTGGCCGCCATGGGGACGTCGCCGCCCGGGCCGGACGGAAGGGAGGGGTCGGGGGTGCTGGAAGTGCTGGACATGAGCAATATCGTGCCCTGAGAGTGACCGAAAACGGGAACTGAGTAAAGCCTCGGTAAGTTGCCACCTTGGGCCCTAGTATCGCTGGGCCCTGATCGACAGCTCCATCCACAGCGAACTTCGAGGTGCGCACCTTGGCTTTCCAGATGCCGGACCGCGGCGGAGGCCCGACAGGGCCACGGATCAGAGTCGGCCGTCCGTCCCGGCGGATCCGGACCCTGCTGACGACACTGGGAGTGCTGGCCGCACTGGCCATGCTCTTCGTGATGTTCGCGGGGTTCTGGACGGACTGGCTCTGGTACCGCTCGGTGGACTACTCCTCGGTCTTCACCACCACCCTCGGCACCAAGATCGGCCTGTTCGCGGTCTTCGGCCTGCTGATGGCGCTCGCGGTGGGGGTCAACGTCTGGCTGGCCCACCGGCTGCGGCCGCCGCTCAGCGCGATGTCGATGGAGCAGCAGAGCCTCGACCGCTACCGGATGAGCATCGCGCCGTACAAGAAGTGGGTGCTGCTGGCGGTCACCGCGCTCGTGGGCCTGGTCGCCGGCGCCTCGGCGGCCGGTCAGTGGCGCACGTGGCTCCAGTGGGTCAACGGCGTCTCCTTCCACCAGAAGGACCCGCAGTTCCACAAGGACATCTCCTTCTACACCTTCGACCTGCCCTGGTACCGCTTCCTGCTGAGCTTCGGCTTCGCCGCCGCGGTGCTGTCGCTGATCGCCGCCGCCCTGGTGCACTACCTCTACGGCGGCCTGCGGCTGACCAGCCCGGGCCACCGGGCGACGGCCGCGGCCACGGGGCACCTCTCGGTGCTGCTCGGCATCTTCGTGGGCCTGAAGGCCATCGCCTACTGGCTGGACCGCTACGGCCTGGCGGTGAAGTCCAGCGGCCTGAAGTCCACCGACGGCTGGACGGGCCTGCGCTACGTCGACGCCAACGCGTATCTGCCGGCCAAGACGATCCTCTTCATCATCGCGCTGATCTGCGCGGTGCTGTTCTTCGCCACGCTGTGGCGGCGCACCTGGCAGCTGCCGGTGATCGGCTTCGGGCTGATGGTGCTGTCGGCCGTGCTGATCGGCGGGCTGTACCCGGCGATCGTGCAGAAGTTCCAGGTCCAGCCGAACGAGCAGGCCAAGGAAGCGCCGTACATCAAGAAGAACATCACGGCGACGCGCGAGGCCTACGGGATCGACGATTCCGACGTCAAGAACTACAAGGGCAACAGCAACCTGACGGGCAAGGACCCCGAGAAGGTGCGCGCCGAGGTGAACTCGACGGCCAGCCTCCGCCTCCTCGACCCGAACGTCGTCTCGCCCGCCTTCCAGCAGGAGCAGCAGGTCAAGGGGTACTACCAGTTCCCCTCCACGCTGGACGTCGACCGCTACAAGGTGGACGGCAAGGAGCAGGACACGGTCATCGGTCTGCGCGAGCTCAACCTCAAGGGCATTCCCGAGCGCAACTGGATCAACGACCACTTCAAGTACACCCACGGCTACGGCGCCATCACCGCGAAGGGCACCACGACCGACAAGGCCGGCGCCCCGGACTTCACGGCCAAGAGCCTGCCGACCGAGGGCCTGTTCCCCGCCTACGAGCAGCGCGTCTACTACGGCGAGAAGACGACGCAGTATTCGATCGTCGGCGGTCCGCAGGAGGAGCTCGACTACCCCTCGGACAAGGGTGAGCAGAGCTACTCGTACAAGGGCAAGAGCGGCGTGAGCCTCTCCAACCCCGTCAACCGGGCCGCTTATGCGGTGGCTTTCGGCGAGCCGCAGATCCTCTACTCGGGCGCCATCGGAGAGGGTTCGCGGATCCTCTACAACCGCACGCCCAAGGAGCGCGTCGAGGCGGTCGCCCCCTGGCTGACCATCGACGGTGACGCCTATCCGGCGGTGGTCGACGGCCGCATCCAGTGGATAGTGGACGCGTACACGACGACGAACGGCTATCCGTACGCCTCCCGCACGACCCTCGGTGACACCACGGCCGATTCGCTGACGACCGGGCAGCGCGCCGTGGTCGCGCAGCAGAACCAGGTCAACTACATCCGCAATTCCGTCAAGGCGACCGTGGACGCCTTCGACGGCAAGGTGAAGCTCTACCAGTGGGACACCAAGGACCCGGTCCTCAAGACCTGGATGAAGGCGTTCCCGGGCACGGTGAAGGCGAAGAGCGAGATCGGCTCGGCGCTGATGGACCACCTGCGCTACCCGCAGGACCTCTTCAAGGTCCAGCGCGAGCTCCTCTCCCGCTACCACGTCACCGACCCGGAGACGTTCTACACGGGCAGTGAGCGCTGGGAGGTGCCGGACGACCCGACCAACACCAAGGGCAACGCCGTCCCGCCGTACTACCTGAGCATGAAGATGCCGGACCAGCAGAAGCAGGCCTTCTCGCTGACCACCACCTTCACGCCCAAGAACCGGCCGAATCTCGGTGCCTTCATGGCCGTGGACGCCGATGCCAAGAGCGCGGACTACGGGAAGATCAGGATTCTGAAACTCCCGTCCGAGACCTCGGTGTGGGGACCCCGGCAGGCGCAGGGCAATTTCAACAGCCATCCGCCCGTCGCCGACCAGATCAACATCTGGAAGAAGGGCGATTCCGAGGTCGAGTACGGAAACCTGCTGACCGTGCCCCTGGACGGCGGGCTGCTGTACGTGGAACCGGTCTATCTGCGGGGTGCGGGCTCCAATTACCCGCGCCTGAAGAAGGTGCTGGTGAACTACGGCGACAAGATCGCTTTCCGGGACACCCTCGACGAGGCCCTGGACGAGATCTTCGGGAGCAAGGGCGAGCCCACGAAGCCCCCGGCCGAAGGCACCCAGAAGCCGTCGCCCTCTCAGGACCCCACCGTCAAGCAGGCCCTGAAGGACGCCCAGGACGCCTTCGCGGCGAGCCAGAAGGCCCTGGAGAACAAGAACTGGGCGGATTACGGCAAGGCCCAGGACGCCCTGAAGGACGCCCTGGACCGGGCCGCCAAGGCCGAGGCCAAGGCCGCCGAGAAGAGCGGCAAGCCAGGAAGTTGATCAAGGCCCGCCCCGCGCCGTGGTACGGTTGTTCCACAACAGCGCGGGGTGGAGCAGCTCGGTAGCTCGCTGGGCTCATAACCCAGAGGTCGCAGGTTCAAATCCTGTCCCCGCTACTTCAAGACAAGGCCCGGAGTCCGGCTACGGACTCCGGGCCTTGTCGTTCCCGGACCCCGCCGGCCACCCCGGCCGTGCGGTGTCCGGGTGACGCGGACTGTGCGGGTTGTGTGCGGGGCTTCTGTGGAGAGTTTGGAGCCCCGTCGTGTCGGGAAGTCGGGAAGTCGACAAAACGCTGAAGTGACCTCACTGGCTGCGGTATACCAGGTGTACGCGGGTTGCGGGTGGTGCGACGATGGGGCTTATGGGGGACAGGACGACGCTGTGGGAGACAGGCCGGCTTGTAGAGGCTCCCGGTGACGGGAGCGATCAGGAAATGCCGGGGCTCCGTCCCGGCACGGCGGACTCCGCCGACGCCGGCGACGCCGCCGACCTCGAGCTGGAGACCGCCCGCCGCCGCGCCGCGGAGGGCAGCGATCCCGCCGCCCTGAGCATGCTCGGCGCCCTGCTGCTGCGCCGTGGAGACCTCGACGGGGCGGAGCGCCACCTGCGCGCCGCCACGGCCGAGGGCGACCGCTCCGCCGCCAACAACCTCGGCGTCCTGCTGCACCAGCGGGGCTACGCCGACGAGGCCGCCGGGTGGTGGCGCATCGCCGCCGTCGCCGGGTCCCCGGCCGCCGCGCACGCCCTCGGCCGCTACCACCGTGAGCGCGGGGACGAGCCCGCCGCCGAGTACTGGCTGCGCCAATCGGCTGAATCCGGGCACGCTCTGGGCGCCTACGCCCTCGCGGACCTCCTGGAGCACCGGAGCGACGTCGGCGCCGAGCGCTGGTTCCGGGCCGCGGCCGAGCGGGGCCACCGCGAGGCCGCCTACCGCCTCGCCCGCATCCTGGACGGCCGCGCGCCGCGCTCCCGCGCCGAGGCCCTCGGCCCCGGCGGCGTCGAGACCTCCGTGCGCGAGCTGCGCGCCGCCGCGGCGGGCGGCCGCGACAGCAGCGGCCCGGCCCGCGAGGCCGAGCAGTGGTACCGCCAGGCCGCCGCCCGCGGCCACCGCCGGGCCGCCCTCCACCTGGGCACCCTGCTGGAGGCCCGCGGCGAGTCCCAGGAGGCCGCCCGCTGGTACCTGACGTCCGCCAAGGACGGCGAGCCCCGCGCCGCCTGCGCCCTCGGCTTCCTGCTGCGCGACGCCGGGGACACCGACAGCGCCGCCGTGTGGTGGCGCCGCGCCGCCCAGGAGGGCGACGGCAACGCCGCCAACGCCCTGGGCGCCCTGCACGCCGACCGCGGCGAGTCCCAGGAGGCCGAGCGCTGGTACCGCACGGCGCTCGACCACGGCGACGTCAACGGCGCGTACAACCTCGGCCTGCTCTGCGCCGAGCAGGGCCGCACCGCCCAGGCCGAGCAGTGGTACCGCCGCGCCGCCTACGCCGGCCACAAGGAGGCCGCCAACGCCCTCGCCGTGCTGCTCCTCCAGGCCGGTGACACGGCCGGCGCGGAGCCGTGGTTCTCCAAGGCCGCCGAGGCGGGAAGCGTCGACGCCGCCTTCAACCTCGGCATCCTCTACGCCGGGCGGGACGAGGACCGCACGGCCTTCCAGTGGTACGAGCGGGCCGCGTCGGCCGGGCACACCGATGCCGCCCTCCAGGTCGCCATGGCCCACCTGCGCGACGGCGACGAAGAGGCCGCCGAGCGCCACCTCCGCGTGGCCGTACGGGGCGGCAGCGCGGAGGCCGCCTTCCGCCTGGGCGCGCTCCTCGACCGGGACGAGGAAGCGCGCGAGGAGTGCGAGGAGTGGTACGGGCGGGCCGCCCGGCAGGGCCACCGCCGCGCCCAGGTGCGGCTCGGGATGCTCGTCGCCGAGCGGGGCGACGTGGTCGAGGCCGCGCACTGGTACCGCGAGGCGGCCGAGGCCGGCAGCCGCAACGGCGCCTTCAACCTGGGGCTGCTGCTGGCCCGCGAGGGCAGCGAGCCGGAGGCCGCCCTGTGGTGGGCCCGCGCGGCCGAGTCCGGCCACGGGCGGGCCGCCCTGCGGCTCGCCCTGCTGGCGGCGCGGCGGGGCGACCTCACGGAGGGGCGGCACTGGTGCGACCGGGCCGTCGCGCTCGGGCCGCCGGAGGTGGCCGAGCGCGCCGCGCGGCTGAGAGACGCGTTGCAGCAGGAGCTGACCGCCTAGGGCCGGCTGCCCGATGCGGCCGGATCGGGCAGCCCGGCGTACCTCATTTGCCTCAGCAGCCCTCGCCGGGTTAGTGTGAACCTACCGACGCGGGGTGGAGCAGCTCGGTAGCTCGCTGGGCTCATAACCCAGAGGTCGCAGGTTCAAATCCTGTCCCCGCTACTGAAGGCCAAGGCCCGGATCCTCAAGGATCCGGGCCTTCGTCATGCCGCGGAGCAGCCCGGGCACAGTCCGCGGTAGGTGACCTCGACCGCCGCCACCTGGAAGCCGAAGCGCTCCTCGGCGGGCAGCCCGGCCAGCAGGTCGCCCAAGGGGTGGACGTCCCGGATGGTGCCGCACTGCGAGCACACCAGGTGCTGGTGCGCGTGGTGGGCGTTGGGGTCGTAGCGCTTGGCGCGCCCGTCCGTGCTCACTTCCATGATCTCGCCGAGCGAGACCAGCTCCCCGAGCGTGTTGTACACGGTCGCGCGCGAGATCTCCGGCAGCAGTTCGGCAGCCCTGGCGTGCACCTCGTCCGCGGTGTAGTGCACGTGGTCCCCGTCGAGGACCTCGGCGACGACGCGTCGCTGCGCGGTCAGCCGCCAGCCGCGTCCCCGGAGCCGTTCCAGCAGGTCACTCATGCCATTCACCTATCAGTCAGATAGGACCAGCGTAGCAGCGGCCCTAGTCCACCATTGGATCTCATATCTATGTCACATCCATCTTGACTTAGACATTGTCTAATGTAGGATCGAGCTCGGCTCAGGCCAAGCGACCGGCTCAAAAGACCGGTCGACCGGTCAGGGCCGAGTGACGGACGAGATGACGGATGACGGAGGCACACGTGCCGGTTCAGGGCGAGGACATCTACACGACGGGCCCGCTGACCACGGAGTCCGGAGCTCCGGTCGCGGACAACCAGAACGGTGAGACCGCGGGCGTCGGCGGCCCCGTCCTGATCCAGGACCAGTCGCTGATCGAGAAGCTCGCGCACTTCAACCGCGAGCGCATCCCGGAGCGCGTGGTGCACGCCCGCGGCGCCGGTGCGTACGGCACGTTCACCGTGACCGCCGACGTCACCCGGTACACCCGGGCGGACTTCCTCTCCGAGGTGGGCAAGCAGACCGAGACGTTCCTGCGGTTCTCGACCGTCGCCGGCAGCCTCGGCTCCGCCGACACGGTGCGCGACCCCCGCGGCTTCTCCCTCAAGTTCTACACCGAGGAGGGCAATTACGACCTCGTCGGCAACAACACCCCGGTGTTCTTCATCAAGGACGCCATCAAGTTCCCCGACTTCATCCACACCCAGAAGCGCGACCCGTACACCGGCTCGCAGGAGGCGGACAACGTCTGGGACTTCTGGGGTCTCTCCCCGGAGGCCACCCACCAGGTGACCTGGCTGTTCGGCGACCGCGGCATCCCCGCCTCGTACCGCCACATGAACGGCTACGGTTCGCACACCTTCCAGTGGAACAACGCCGACGGCGAGACCTTCTGGGTCAAGTACCACTTCAAGACCGACCAGGGCATCAAGAGCTTCACCCAGGCCGAGGGCGACCGGATCGCCGGCGAGGACCCGGACTTCCACCAGCGCGACCTGCGCGAGGCCATCGAGCGCGGCGACTTCCCGACCTGGACCCTCCAGGTGCAGATCATGCCGGCGGACGAGGCGGCCCATTACCGCTTCAACCCGTTCGACCTCACCAAGGTGTGGCCGCACGAGGACTACCCGCCGATCGAGATCGGCAAGCTGGAGCTCAACCGCAACCCCGACAACATCTTCGCCGAGGTGGAGCAGGCGGTCTTCTCGCCGGCGCACTTCGTGCCGGGCATCGGCCCGTCCCCCGACAAGATGCTCCAGGGCCGGCTCTTCGCCTACGGCGACGCCCACCGCTACCGCGTCGGCATCAACGCCGACCACCTGCCGGTCAACCGCCCCCGCGCCACCGTGGCCCGCACCTACGGCCGCGACGGCTACGCCTACGACGGCCGCCACGGCCGGGCCAAGAACTACGAGCCCAACAGCTTCGGCGGCCCGCAGCAGAGCGGCGCGGCGCTGTGGCAGTCCACCGCGGTCAGCGGGGTCACCGGCACGCACGAGGCGCCCACGCACGCCGAGGACAACGACTTCGTCCAGGCGGGCAACCTCTACCGGCTGATGTCGGAGGAGGAGAAGGAGCGCCTGATCGCCAACCTCGCGGGCTTCATCGCGAAGGTCTCGCGCGACGACATCGCCGAGCGGGCCATCAACAACTTCCGCCAGGCGGACGCGGACTACGGCAAGCGGCTCGATGCCGCCGTCCAGGCACTGCGCGGCTGAGAAGCCACTGGACGCTTGCCGTACACACCGGAGGGGCCGGACGCCATTGGGCTCCGGCCCCTCCGGCTGTCCGGCGCCCCCTTTGCGGCTAAGCCGCCGCCGCTCTCGCGGAGGTGGTGACTCGCCGTAGGGGTCGCTCAATGGCTGCTTGCCGTGCATGACCCGGAGAGGCCGGACGCCGTTGGGCTCCGGTCTCTCCGGCTGCGCTGCGCACTCGTGCTCCGTTCAGCCCGCCAGCATGCCGGCGTCCTGACGGGCCCCGCGGGTCCCCGCCCGCACCCAGCACCGGATGATGTCCCGCACCGACACCACCCCCACCGGGCCGTGGCCGTCGAGGACGATCAGGTGCCGGAAGCCGCCGTGCGACATGGCCGCGGCGGCCTCGTCGAGGGTCCACTCCGGGGCCGCGAAGACGACGTCCGTCGTGGTGTGCGCGTGGGCCGTCTCCCGGTCCGGGTCCTGCCCGGCGCCTACCGAGTTGAGGATGTCCCGCTCGGTGAGGATGCCGAGCCCGCTGGTATCGGGGTCGAGGACGACCGCGGCCCCTATCCTGCGCGCGGACATCAGCCGGGCCGCCTGGCGGAGGGTGTGGGCGGGGCCGATGGTGAGGACCACCGTGCTCATGGCGTCGCGGACGAGCATGGCTGGAGCCACCTCCTTGGTGGACCGTGAACCCCCAGAAGGGATTCACAAGTTCACAAGCGTGGGTCCTTCATCGTCACACGACACGGCCCGCCCAACAAGGGGCGCGTGGGGCCGTAACCGCGCTCGGGGGCGCCGCCGTGCCCGCACCGGCCCGCTCCGGGCGTGCGGGACCGGAAGCCGGCCCCGCACGCGCTACGTCCGGAGGTAGCCCAGCAGCTCGTCGTGGAGCAGGCCGTTGGACGCCGCGGCGTTGCCGCTGTGCGGGCCGGGGCGGCCGTCCAGGCCCGTGAAGCGGCCGCCGGCCTCCTCCACGATGACCACGTTCGCCGCCATGTCCCACAGCGACAGCTCCGGCTCGGCGCAGATGTCCACCGATCCCTCGGCGACCATCATGTACGGCCAGAAGTCGCCGTAGCCGCGGGTCCGCCAGCAGTCGCGCGTGAGGTCGAGGAAGCCCGGCAGCAGGCCGCGCTCCTCCCAGCCGCTGAGCGAGGAGTACGCGAAGGACGCGTCCTCGATGCGGCCCACCCGCGACACGTTCAGGCGGGTCGCCGACGTCAGGCTGCGGCCGGTGTACGCGCCCGAGCCCCGGGCGCCCCACCACCGGCGGCCCAGCGCCGGTGCCGACACCACGCCCACGACGGGCTCGAAACCGACCGATCCGCCCTGCTCGACCTGCACCATGAGCGAGATCAGGGTGGCCCAGACCGGCACGCCGCGCACATAGTTCTTGGTGCCGTCGATGGGGTCGATCACCCAGCGGCGCGGGCCCGTGCCCTCGCTGCCGAACTCCTCGCCCAGCACCGCGTCGCGCGGCCGCGCACGCTGGAGATGGCCGCGGATCAGCTCCTCGGCGGCCTTGTCCGCCTCGCTCACCGGGGTCATGTCCGGTTTGGTCTCGACCTTCAGGTCGAGGGCCTTGAACCGGTCCATGGTGGCCGCGTCTGCGGCATCCGCAAGGACGTGGGCCAGACGCAGATCATCGTGGTAGTCGGACATGGCTGAACAGTACCTGTGGCATCCGCTTCGGGCCTCGCGGCCCGCCCACGGCTCTTGACACCGTATGGCGGCACGTCAATTCTGTGGCCACAGCCGTAGTGCGGCCGTACGGCCGGGGAGGCGACCATGCCCGCGGCACGAGAGCTCTTGCTGGACGCGGCCTTCGCGGCGCTGCGCAGCCGGCCCTGGAACGGGGTCCGGATGGTGGACGTCGCGGCCGCGGCCGGGGTGTCCCGGCAGACGCTCTACAACGAGTTCGGCAGCAAGGACGGCCTGGCCAGGGCCCTGGTGCGGCGGGAGGCGGAGGCCTTCCTGGCCGGCGTCGAGCGGGCCCTGGCGGCCGCGCCCGCCGCCCCGGCCGCCGCCGGCGCCGATGCCGGGGCCCGCTGCGCGGCCGCCGCCTGCTGGATCCTGCGCACGGCCCGGGCCAACCCCCTCGTGCGGGCCGCGCTCACCGGCTGCCGCGGGGACCGGCTGCCCGTCGCGGCGGCCCCCGTCCTGCCGGCTCCGCGCGGCCCGTTCGCCCCGGCCGCGCCGCGCTCCGCGCCCGGCGCCGCGGCCCTCACCGACGCTGTACGGGAGCGCACCGTCCGCGCGGTCTCCGGCACGGCGGGGGAGCGGGTGCCGGAGGCCGTGCAGTGGGCCTGCGAGGCGGCCGTACGGCTGACGTTGTCCTTCGTCGTCGCCCCGGGCGCGTCGGACGAGGAGGCCGCCGCGCAAGTCGCCCGTCTGGTCCGCACCCTTGTGGGCGAGCACGACGCGGCGGGGTCCCGTACGGATCAGTGAGCCCGCCCGCGGGCACCGGCTATTTCAGCCACCCGATCCGGACGCTGTTCTCGTCGCCCAGCCCCGGCGCCCCGGTGTTGGCCAGGCCCTTGCGGATCGCGAGGATCTGCGGGCGCTGGTAGAGCGGCACGGAGTGGCCGAGCTCCCAGAGCTTCGCGTCGGCCTCGTTGTACAGCGCGACCTGCTTCCCCGCGTCCGTGGTCCGGGACGCCTCCACCAGCAGCTTGTCCACCTCGGGGGACGAGACCCGGCCGTGGTTGTTGAAGGCGTTGTCGCCGTCCGGCTGCCGGTAGTCCTGGTAGGAGCTGGAGCGGTAGATCCGGTCGACCTGGCGGAACAGCGTGAGGTCGTAGTTGCCCCGGTGCACGTACCGGTCGAAGTAGTCGTCGCCCGGGACCTTCCGCAGGCCGACCTTGACGCCGATCTCACCGAGCATCTGCTGGGTGAGCTTGGCCTGGTCCTCGGCGAGCCCGATCGCGTCGGCGGGCATCACGTACTCCAGGGCCAGCTGCTTGCCGTCCTTCGTCCGCGGCTTCCCCGCGCCCTCGTCCTTCCAGCCCGCCTCGTCCAGCAGCTTCTTCGCCCGTGCGACGTCGCGCTTGCCGAAGGAGCCCGCGTTGTCCTGGTAGCCCTCCTGGTTCGGCATGAAGAAGTGGTTGTTGACGAGCTTCGGCCGGAACGGCAGGTCCTTGCCCGCGACCTTCGCCAGCGCCTCGCGGTCCACGCCGAGCGTCACCGCCTGGCGCGCCCTGACGTCCTGGAGCGGCCCGCGGCCGCCGTTGAGGCTGAGGGTGACCTGGTCCCAGCGGGCGCCGATGCGGAAGTCGGTGTCCTTGTCGCCCTTGAGGCGCTGGTAGTCCTCGGGGGCGGAGGCCGGGGTGTCGTCGATCTCCTTGTTGAGGTAGGCGTCGGTGCGGGCCTTGCTGTCCATGGCCCAGAAGATGTACTTGTCGAGCTTCGGCTTCTCGCCCCACCAGGCGGGGTCCGGCACGAGCGTGATGGTCTTGGCGGTCTTGTCGTACGCGCCGACCTTCCAGGCGTTGCCGGTCAGGAGGGCCTTTTCCATCCGGCTCGCGTCGTAGCTGTTCGGGGCGGCGTTTACCGTCTGAAACGGTCAGTTTTGCTGCTGCATACGCGCTGGAAAGCGCAATGCTGGTCGGTTCTGGTGTTCTGGTATTCAGCCATGACCCACGTGAGTACGTTGATCGTCATGTAGCTCCGCTACCAGTTCCGCATCGACCCGGCACCGGCTCAGTGCATCACGCTGGCCAAGGTGTTCGGGTGCGCGCGAGTGGTCTACAGCGACGGGCTGCGTATGTGTCTTGAGGCGGATGAGGCAGGGCACAGGATTCCGAGTGAGGAGGCCGACCGTGCACCGGGCGTATAAATTCCTCCTCCGCCCTACCGTCCGCCAGGCCGCCGCGCTCGGCGAGATGCTGCGGGATCACTGCTCCCTCTACAACGGCGCCTTGCAGGAACGCCGCGACGCCTACCGGCACCCGTCGAAGACGACGGTTCGGTACGGGCAGCAGTCCGCGCAGCTCAAGGAGATACGGGCATTCGCCCCCGAGCGGCAAGGCCGCTGGTCCTTCTCGTCCCAGCAGGCCACCTTGCGCCGCCTGGACAAGGCTTTCCAAGCCTTCTTCCGGCGCGTGAAAGCAGGGGAGAAGCCCGGATACCCCAGGTTCCGGGGTGCGATGTGGTTCGACACCGTGGACTTCCCCAAGGACGGGGACGGCTGCCGGTGGGACTCGACCCCGCACGACCCCGTCACCCGCGTCCGTCTGCAAGGTGTCGGGCATGTCCGCGTGCACCAGCACCGGCCTGTAAAAGGCCGGGTCAAGACCGTCAGCATCAAGCGCGAGGGGTGGCAGTGGTACGTCATCCTCGCCTGTGACGAGGTTCCGGCCGAACCGCTTCCCACCGCAGGCGCGGTGACCGGCATCGATATGGGCGTCACCCACTTCCTCACCACCTCCGAAGGCACCCACGTCGGAAACCCCCGGCACGGCAAACGCAACGCCGATGCCCTCGCCGACGCTCAGCGGGTCCTCAAGGCGTTCGGTCGCCGCAAGCGGGAGAATCGCACCGCGAAGCACCGCCAGGCGGTGGAGAAGGTGGCCAAGCTGCACCGCAAGGTGCGCCGTCAGCGCCTTGACCACGCGCACAAAGCCGCGCTCGCACTGGTCCGTGACTACGATCAGATCGGTCACGAGCGGCTGAACATCGCGAACATGGTTCGTACCCCCAAGCCGAAGCCCGACCCCGCCGCCCCCGGCGCCTTCCTCCCGAACGGCGCCGCATTGAAGGCCGGGCTCAACCGAAGCATTCTTGACGCGGGTTGGGGGGTGTTCCTGGGCATCCTCGCGCAGAAGGCTGAAAGCGCCGCTCGTGTACTGATCCCGGTGGACCCCCGCAACACCTCGCGCACCTGCCCTAAATGTGGGCACGTTGACAGCGAGAACCGCCACGGCGAAAAGTTCCAGTGCACCTCATGCCAGCACATCGACCACGCCGACCGCGTGGGAGCCTGGAACGTTGCGCTCAGGGCCGGGCTGGTCCTTCCTGACGTGGCATAGCCGCCAACAGGAGAAGCCCCCTGGATTCATCCGGGGGGAGGAGTCACCGGCAAGAGCGACGTCAACTCCGTCGTCGCGGTGAACGTGTTCGCCGCCGTCATGGTGCTGCTCTCCGGCTTCCTGGCCGACGTCCTCCACGCCGCGCTCGACCCGCGCGTCCGCACCAGCTGAGCGAGGCACCCCGCCATGACCACCACCGCCACCCAGCCCGCCCCGCCGCCCGCCGCCGGGCCGCCCGCGGCAGCCGCCGCGCCCGCCGCCCGCGGCCGGGGACGCGTCGCCCTGCGCCGCTTCGCCGCCGGCCGCAACGCCGTGACCAGCGCCGCCGTCCTCCTGCTGCTCTTCCTGCTCGCCTTCGTGGGCCCCTACTTCACCCACTGGAGCCACACCGACATCGACTACAGCGCCCTGCGCGAGGCCCCCTCCGCCGACCACTGGTGGGGCACCAACCGCATCGGCCAGGACGTCTACGCCCAAGTCCTCCACGGCTTGCAGAAATCCCTGCTCATCGGGCTGCTCACCGCGCTGACCGCCACCGTCCTAGCCTCCGTCGTCGGCGCCTGCGCGGGCTACTTCGGCGGCTGGACCGACCGGATCATGACCTTCTTCATCGACCTGCTCCTGGTCTTCCCCGCCTTCCTGATCATCGCCATCGTCTCGCCCCGGCTGCGCGACAGCGGCTGGATCGTCTTCGTCGCGCTCCTCGCCGTCTTCGGCTGGATGATCACCGCGCGGGTGGTGCGTTCCATGACCCGCTCCCTCCGGGAGCGCGAATTCGTGCGCGCCGCCCAGCTCATGGGCGTGCACCCGCTCCGCATCATCGTGCGCCACATCCTCCCCAACGTCTCCTCCTTCCTCATCGTCGACGCCACCATCGCCGTCGGCGGCGCCGTCATGAGCGAGACCGGCCTGTCCTACTTCGGCTTCGGCGTGCAGCCCCCCGACGTCTCCCTCGGCACCCTCATCGCCGACGGCTCCGACGCCGCCCTCACCTACCCGTGGATGTTCTTCTTCGCCGCCGGGCTCCTCGTGGTCTTCGTCCTCGCCGTCAACTTCCTCGGCGACGGCCTGCGCGACGCCCTCGACCCCACCTCGGGCCACCCTCGCACCAGGCGCCGCCCGCGCCGGAACGGACACCAGCCAGGACCGCGCCGCCCGCCGACGTGAGCACCCCGGCACGTACGGACGCCGCCCTGGCCGTACGCGGTCTCCGCGTCGACTTCGACGGCCCCGCGGGCCCCGTGCCCGCCGTCCGCGGCGTCGACCTCACCCTGCGCCGCGGCGAAGTCCTCGGCCTCGTCGGCGAGTCCGGTTCCGGCAAGTCCACCGTCGCCCTCGCCGCCATGGGGCTGCTGCCGCGCACCGCCCGCGTCCGCGGCTCCGTCCTGGCCGGCGGCACCGAGATGCTCGGCGCGGGGGAGAAGGCGCTGTCCCGGCTGCGCGGGCGCCGCGTCGCGATGGTCTTCCAGGACCCGCTCTCCGCGCTCACCCCTGTCCACCGCGTCGGCGACCAGATCGCCGAGGCCGTCCGCGCCCACCAGGACGTGAGCCGCGACCACGCGCGGCGGCGCGCCGTCGAACTCCTCGACCTCGTCGGCATTCCCGACCCGGGCCGGCGCGCCCGCGCCTACCCGCACGAGTTCTCCGGCGGCATGCGCCAGCGCGCGGTGATCGCCATGGCCGTCGCCAACGACCCCGACGTCATCCTCGCCGACGAGCCCACCACCGCCCTCGACGTCACTGTGCAGGCCCAGATCCTCGACGTCCTGCGCACCGCGCAGCGCGAGACCGGCGCCGCGCTGCTGCTCGTCAGCCACGACCTCGGCGTGATCGCCGGGATGGCCGACCGGGTCGCCGTCATGTACGCGGGGCGCGTCGTGGAGAGCGCGCCCGCGCACGAGCTGTTCGCCGCGCCGCGCATGCCGTACACCATCGGGCTGCTCGGCGCCGTGCCCCGCCCAGACACCGACGGGCGCCCCCTCACCCCCGTGCCCGGCTCGCCGCCCGACCTGCGGCTGCTGACCGGGGGATGCCCGTTCGCGCCGCGCTGCCCGCTCGCGGACGAGGCCTGTGCGGCGGACGAGCCCGCGCTCGCGGGGCCCGGCGAGCACGTCACCGCGTGCGTGAAGACCCCCGGGCCCGATCCGTACCCCGTGCCGGAGCCCGTGCCCCCGGCCCGTACGGGCGTGCCCCGCGAGGACCTGCCCTCCGTCCTGCGCGTCCAGGGGCTCGCCAAGACCTTCCCCGTCTTCAAGGGCGCCGCCTTCCGCCGCCGCGTCGGCAGCGTGTACGCCGTCGACGGCGTCGACCTGGACATCCGGCGCGGGGAGACCCTGGGGCTCGTCGGCGAGTCCGGCTCCGGCAAGTCCACCGCCCTGATGGAGATCCTGCGGCTCGCCCGGCCCGAGGCGGGGGAGATCGAGCTCCTCGGCCGGCCCGTCGGCGGGCTCACCCAGCGCGAGGCGCACACCCTGCGGGGCTCCGTGCAGATCGTCTTCCAGGACCCCATGGCGAGCCTCGACCCCCGCATGCCGGCCGGCGAGATCATCGCCGAACCGCTGCGGGCCCAGGGGCGCGGCCGGGCCGCCGTCGCCGGGCGCGTCCCGGAGCTCCTGGAGCTCGTCGGCCTGGAGGCCGGGCACGCGGACCGCTTCCCGCACGAGTTCTCCGGCGGGCAGCGGCAGCGGATCGGCATCGCGCGGGCGCTCGCCGTCGAGCCGGAACTGCTCGTCCTCGACGAGCCGGTGTCCGCGCTGGACGTGTCCGTCCAGGCCGGCGTGCTCAACCTGCTCCAGCGCCTCAAGCACGAACTGGGGCTCGCCTACCTGTTCGTGTCGCACGACCTGGCCGTCGTGCGGCACATCGCGGACCGGGTGAGCGTCATGTACCTCGGGCGCACCGTCGAATCCGGCCCCGTCGGGGAGGTGTTCGCCCGGCCCCGGCACCCGTACACGCAGGCGCTGCTGTCGGCCGTCCCGGTGCCGGATCCCTCGCGGGAGCGCGCCCGCGAACGGATCCTGCTGGCGGGCGACCCGCCGAGCCCCGTCGTACGGGACGAGGGGTGCCGGTTCCGGGGGCGGTGTGCGGTGTACGCGGCGCTGGGGGAGGCGGACGGGTCACGGTGCGAGGGGGTGCGGCCGGCCGCACGGGAATTCGGCGAGGGGCATGTGGCTGCGTGCCACTTCGCGGAGGCGTAGCGGGCCCCTCAGCCCTCGGCGATCAGTGAGCGGAACCCGACAACTGCAAGCCCATCACTCCCAGGATCACCAGGCCGATCGACACCAGCTTCAGCGTCGACACCAGGTCGCCCAGGAACACCATGCCGTAGATCGCCGTCCCGGCCGCGCCGATGCCCGTCCACACGGCGTAGGCCGGGCCCACGTCCAGCTTCTTCAGGGAGAGCGTCAGCAGGCCGAAGCTGCCGAGCGCGAAGCACGCGAACGCGATCGTCGGCCAGAGCCGGGTGAAACCGTGGGAGAGCTTGAGACAGACCGCGAAGCCGGTTTCCAGCAGTCCGGCGACCACGACCAGCAGCCACGCCATCAGTTTGCCTCCCGCGTCTCGGTGACCGCCGTCCGTCCCGGTGTGCTTGATGCCCTTGCCACTGGCGGTCACTCGCAAACGTAGGCGATCAATCGCCTTCGCGCCGCTCCCGCGTGGAAAGCAGCCGCCGCAGCGAGTACAGCCGCTGCGGATCGGCGTGGCCGTCGGCGACCCACGCGTCCAGCGCGCACTCCGGCTCGTCGTGGCTGCACGCGCGCGGGCAGCCCTCGGTGCCCGGCTCCAGGTCGGGGAAGGCGTGGATGACGCGCGAGGGATCGATGTGGTGCAGGCCGAAGGAGCGCACGCCCGGGGTGTCGATGACCCAGCCCGCGCCGGCCGGCAGCGGCAGGGCCAGCGCGGACGTGGTGGTGTGCCGGCCGCGGCCGGTCACGGCGTTGACGTGGCCGGTGGCCCGCTGCCGGTCCGGGACGAGGGCGTTGACCAGAGTGGTCTTGCCGACGCCGGAGTGGCCGACGAACGCGGTGATCCGGTCCTCCAGCTCCTCGCGGACCCGGTCGGCGGCCCCGCCGTCCGCGAGCTCCTCGCGGCTGGTGACCACGTAGCGCACGCCGAGCGCGCCGTAGGACTCCAGGAGCTTGTCCGGCGAGGCGAGGTCCGACTTCGTCAGGACGAGCAGCGGCTCCAGGCCCGCGTCGAAGGCCGCGACGAGGCAGCGGTCGATGAGCCGGGGCCGCGGCTCGGGGTCGGCGAGGGCGGTGACGATCGCGAGCTGGTCGGCGTTGGCGACCACCACGCGCTCGAACGGATCGTCGTCGTCGGCGGTGCGGCGCAGCACCGACGAGCGCTCCTCGACCCGCACGATGCGCGCGAGGGTGTCCTTGGCGCCGCTGAGATCCCCGACGACGGCGACCCGGTCACCGACCACGACCCCCTTGCGGCCCAGCTCACGGGCCTTCATCGCCATCACGATCCGGTCCTCGACCAGGCAGGTCAGCCGGCCGCGGTCGACGGTCAGGACGAAGCCCTCGGCGGCGTCCTCGTGCTTGGGGCGGATGTTGGTGCGGGGGCGGTTGCCTTTGCGGTTGGGGCGGACGCGGATGTCGTCCTCGTCGGGGTTCTTGCCGTAGCGGCGCATTGCTGGCTTTCCTGGCTTTCTCAGACTCTCGGCGCCGTCGCCGCCCCCGCGACGGTGCCCAGCATCCCGGTCCACAGCTCCGGGAAGTCGGGCAGGGTCTTGGCGGTGGTCGCGACGTTCTCCACCTGGACGCCGTCGACGGCGAGGCCGATGACGGCGGCCGCGGTGGCGAGCCGGTGGTCCTCGTAGGTGTGGAAGACGCCGCCGTGCAGGGGACGCGGGCTGATGCGCAGCCCGTCTTCGGTCTCGGTGACGTCGCCGCCGAGCTCGTTGATCTCCTTGGCCAGGGCGGCCAGCCGGTCCGTCTCGTGCAGCCGCAGGTGGGCGATGCCGCGCAGGACGGACTCGGAGTCGGCGAGCGCCGCGACGGCGGCGATCACCGGGGTGAGCTCGCCGACCTCGTGCAGGTCGGCGTCGATGCCCGTGATGCGGCCGGTGCCGGTGAAGGTCAGGCCGGTCTCGGTCAGCTCGCAGGAGCCGCCCATGGCGGTGAAGATCTCCCGCAGGGCGTCGCCGGGCTGGGTGGTGCGCTCCGGCCAGTCGGGGATGGTGACCCGGCCGCCGGTGATCAGGGCCGCGGCCAGGAACGGCGCCGCGTTGGACAGGTCCGGCTCCACGACGACGTCGCGGCCCAGCAGGGCGCTGGGGGAGACCCGCCACACGTTCGGCTCGCCGCCGGACTCGGGGGTGTCCACCTGCGCGCCGGCCTGGCGCAGCATGTCGACGGTCATCCGGATGTGCGGCATCGACGGCAGGACGGAGCCGGTGTGCCGGACCTCGACGCCCTGGTTGAAGCGCGGCCCGGACAGCAGCAGCGCGCTGACGAACTGCGAGGAGGACGAGGCGTCGATCTCGACGGTGCCGCCCTCCAGGGCGCCCCCGCCGTGCACGGTCAGCGGCAGGGCCCCGCGCTCGTTGTCGTCTATGCGGGCGCCCAGGGCGCGCAGCGCGTCGATCACGCCGTGCAGGGGGCGCTCGTAGCTGCGCGGGTCGCCGTCGAAGCGGATCGGGCCGTCCGCGAGGCTCGCCACGGGCGGCAGGAAGCGCATCACCGTGCCGGCGTTGCCGACGTCGACGGTGGCGGGGCCGCGCAGCCGGGCCGGGATCACCCGCCACGCCTCGCCGGAGCCGGCCGTGCCTTCCGCGTCGGTGGAGCTGGAGGAGACCGTCTCCTCGATGCCGACGCCCATGGCGCGCAGCGCCTCGGCCATCAGCAGGGTGTCGCGGGACCGCAGCGGACGGCGCAGCCAGCCGGGCTCGGAGGCGAGCGCGGCCAGCACCAGGGCGCGGTTGGTGACCGACTTGGAACCGGGCACGGTCACGGTCGCGTCGACCGCCCCTGTGGCGAGGGGGGCGGGCCAGAGGTCGGAGTGCGCGGGGTTCTCGGTCATGCCTTTACCTTACTGACGTTCTCCCGGTGGTCCCGTCCCCGAAGTGCTCAGGCCTGAGGTCGCGCCTCGTGCCTCGTCAGGTCGGAGCCGGGCCGGAGTCAGGCCGGGCCTTCCCGCCCTGTGGGCCGGGGCCTCCCGTGTCACAGGCCGAGCAGCCAGCGCCCGCCGCCCGTCAGCGCGCACAGCGAGATCACATGGAAGAAAACCAGCCACACGACGGCCGGCAGGTTGGTGAGCCGGGCGAGCTGGTCCGCGTCCGAGTCGGGAGCGCCGCCGTAGCGCCGCTTGGCCTGGAGCTCGAACGCCGGCCGGACCCCGCCGAGCAGCAGGAACCACACCACCCCGTACGCGAACAGCGCCTGCACCGCCGGCCCCGCCAGCCAGGACACCAGCACGAACAGCGAGCCGGAGAGCACCACCGTCAGCACCCCGTAGGCGTTGCGGATCATCAGCAGCATCGCGGCCAGCAGCGCCGTCGCGAGCCACAGCAGCGCCGTGATGTGACCGGCGGACAGCAGCCACGCGCCGCCGAGGCCCAGCAGCGACGCCGCGGGGTAGCCGGCGGCCGCGGTGAGGATCATGCCGATGCCCGTGGGCTTGCCGCGCGACACCGTCAGCCCGGAGGTGTCCGAGTGCAGCCGGATGCCCTCCAGCCGCCGCCCGGCCAGCAGGGCCACCAGCCCGTGGCCGCCCTCGTGGGCGATGGTGACGGCGTTGCGGGTCACCAGCCATATGCCGCGCGGGGCCACCGCCGCGAGCGCGACGAGCCCGGTGGCGGCCACGAGCCACACGGACGGTGCGGGCTGGGTCCCCACCACGCGGTCCCACAGGGCGGTGGCTTCGGTGCTGTCCATTTGTGCGCGGCTCCTCGTGGGTCCGTGGCAGGGTGGCCAATATGTGTGGTCGATATGCGGCGAGCCGTAAGCCCGAGGATCTCGTGGGGCTCTTCGGCGTCGAGAAGTGGGAGCCGTCCGAGGCCCTCGCCCCGGACTGGAACGTGGCCCCGACGAAGAGCGTGTACGCGGTGCTCGAGCGTCCCCTGAAAGACGCAGCAGACCGGCGTCCGGTTCGCCAGCTGCGGCCCCTGCGCTGGGGCCTCGTGCCGTCGTGGGCGAAATCCCCCGAGGGCGCCGCGAAGATGATCAACGCCCGGTCGGAGACGGTCCACGAGAAGCCGTCCTACCGCAGGGCCTTCGAGGCCCGCCGCTGCCTCATACCCGCCGACGGCTACTACGAGTGGGTCACCGGCGCGGCGGAGCGCGAGCTGGAGGAGAAGGGCCGCAAGAAGCGCACCCGCAAGCAGCCCTATTTCGTCACCCCGGCCGACGGGTCGGTCATGGCGATGGCCGGGCTGTACGAGTTCTGGCGCGACCCCACCCTGCCGCCCGACCACCCCCAGGCCTGGTGGGCCACCTGCACGGTGCTCACGACGGAGGCCGAGCACGAGCCCTTCGCCCTCCCGGAGGGCGGCACGGCGCCGGAGGGCGGGCCGCGCTCCCTGGCCGAGATCCACCCGCGGATGCCGCTCGTGCTGCCGCCGGACCGGTGGGCCGCCTGGCTCGACCCCGCCCGCACCGGCACCGAGGAGCTGCGGGCCCTGCTGACCGCGCCGTCCGCCGGGTCCGTACGCGCCTACCCGGTCACGACGGCGGTCAGCGACGTCCGCAACAACGGGCCGGAGCTCCTGGAGGAGCTGGAGGCGCCGGAGGAGGCGACGCTGTTCTGAGTTCCGAGTTCTGAGTTCTGATCGCTGGTTCTGACGGGTTTTCCGGCCTGTGAACGATGATGGACCGGTGATCGAGACCGTTCCCACCCCCGCCGGAGACGCCCGCATCCACTGGCACCCGGCGCCCCGCGCCCGCCTCGTGCTCGCCCTCGGCCACGGCGCCGGCGGCGGCATCGAGGCCCGCGACCTCCGGGCCCTCGCCGCCGCGCTGCCCGCGCACGGCGTCACCGTGGCCCTGGTGGAGCAGCCCTGGCGGGTCGCCGGCAAGAAGGTCGCCCCCGCGCCGAAGACCCTGGACGCGGCGTGGACCGCGCTGTGGCCGGCGCTGCGGAAGCCCGGCCCGCCGGTCGTGGCCGGGGGCCGCAGCGCGGGCGCCCGCGTCGCCTGCCGCACGGCGGCCGGCCTCGGCGCCGTCGCCGTGCTCGCCCTGAGCTTCCCGCTGCACCCGCCGGGCAAGCCGGAGAAGTCCCGCGCGGACGAGCTGCTCGGCGCGGCCGGTGCCGGGCTGCCCACGCTCGTCGTCCAGGGCGCGAAGGACCCGTTCGGCCGTCCCGAGGAGTTCCCGTCCGGAACGCACCTGGTGCCCGTGCCGCACGGCGACCACGGCTTCGCCGTACCGAAGAAGGCGGACGTCGGGCAGGAGGAGGCGCTGGCCGGGATCACCGCGGCCGTCGCGGAGTGGCTGGACGGCATCGGCGGCTGACCGGCGCCGGAGGCTGACCGGCGTCGCGCGGGCGGCCGGCGCCACCCGCGCCCGGTTTCGGAATTCCAGATTCCGGAAGTGCTGTTGAATTCCGGAGGATTCCGGGAATGCGGCGTGCCCGGGCGATGTTGTGCCAGTCGTCATCAGCCGCCGTCCCGACCGAGGAACAGGGAGCTCGCCGCATGGGTTCGATCGCATGCCTGTCCCGCCCGCAGCAGACCGCTGACCTGGGATGGTCCGCACTGCATGTGGCGCAGCCCGCCCCGTCCGGAGCGGCGGACGGGCGGGATCGTCGTCTATTCTCCGATTCGAGCGGGTCCGCATCCGGTCCCGCCGTCGTGTTGGAGGAGGTGGGTCCGGTCACTGGGACCGACGAGGGGACCGAAGACACCGGGGCCACGGGCATGAGCGCGACCGAGAACGCCGCCAAGGGCGCCACCGCGAGCACCGCTGCGGAGAACGCCGTGAACACCACGGCCGCGGCGGCGGAGAGCGCGGCCGAGCGCAACGCCCGTTTCGAGCGGGACGCCCTCACCTTCCTCGACCAGATGTACTCCGCCGCCCTGCGGATGACGCGGAACCCCGCCGACGCGGAGGACCTGGTGCAGGAGACCTACGCCAAGGCGTACGCGTCCTTCCACCAGTTCCGGGACGGCACGAACCTCAAGGCGTGGCTGTACCGCATCCTGACCAACACCTTCATCAACTCCTACCGCAAGAAGCAGCGCGAGCCGCTGCGCAGCGCGTCGGAGGAGATCGAGGACTGGCAGCTGGCCCGCGCCGAGTCGCACATGTCGACCGGCCTGCGCTCCGCCGAGTCCCAGGCCCTGGACCACCTCCCGGACTCCGATGTCAAGGAGGCCCTCCAGGCCATCCCCGAGGAATTCCGGATAGCGGTCTACCTCGCGGACGTCGAGGGCTTTGCCTACAAGGAGATCGCGGACATCATGGGTACGCCCATCGGCACGGTCATGTCCCGGCTCCACCGGGGCCGCCGCCAGCTGCGCGGAATGCTGGAGGACTACGCCCGTGAGCGGGGTCTCGTCCCCGCCGGGGCGGCCCCTGCTGCGCCGAACGGCTCCGACGAGTCGCACAACCGGAAAGGCTCGGACTCATGAGCTGCGGAGACCCGCACGAGACGGACTGCTCCGAGGTTCTCGACCACCTCTACGAGTTCCTCGACCACGAGATGCCCGCCGGGGACTGCGCCAAGTTCGAGGTGCACATCGACGAGTGCTCCCCGTGCCTGGAGAAGTACGGCCTGGAACAGGCCGTGAAGAAGCTGGTCAAGCGCTGCTGCGGCCATGACGACGTGCCGGCCGACCTGCGGTCGAAGGTGATGGGCCGGATCGAGCTCATCCGCTCCGGGCAGTCGGTGCCCGACCAGGACGTCGTGGCCGAGGCCCGGGCGGCGGAGGCCGCCGCGCGCACGGCCAAGGGCGCGGAGAGCGGGCCGAGCACGTCGGGCACGGCAGGCACCAAGAGCACCCGCAGCGCCTCGGGCGGCCCCGCGCGGCCGGGCCCGCTGGGCGCCACGACGCAGGAGTAGCGCGGGCCCCGCGCCCGCGCCGCGGGGATCCGGCCCGCGGCCACAGACGTACGGCGAGACGTATCGCGCCTGCGTCCTTTCGCGCCTACGTCCTCAATCCGGATCCGGCTCATCGGCCCGGCCTCATGCGCCCCTGCCGACGCTACGGCCTTATACGGCCCGGCCCGCGCATGCCGCCCGGCGGCGATAATCACCCGAAGGTGTGCATCTGGTCGGTTCGCGCGGGGCAATCCCTGAATGCGACGATCCCCGGCTCCGCCGGACCCTATTCTCCCCTTCCTGACGGCAAGCATGTCGGCACCTCACGGGACGGGGAGGACGCACCATGGGGGCACTACCGGCGGCAGCGCGTCTGTGCGTGCTGTGCGCCGTCCTCGCCGCCGTCGCGTGCGCCGCCCCCGCCCTGCGGGCCGGACCCGGCGTCCCCTGGTGCGCCGTGGGCCTCCTGGCCGCGGTCTGCGCCGTCTGCGAGCGCCTGCCCCGCCGCACCCTGACCCTGCCGGTCCTGCTCGCCGGGGCGTTCCTGCTGCCGCCCGCCGCCGCGGGCCTCGTGGCGGTGCCGGGCGCGCTCGTCGGCCGGGTCGAGCAGCGCCCCGCGTGGGTCCGGCGGCTGTGGCACGCCGCCCAGCTCTCCCTGGCCTCCTGCGCCGCCTCCCACGTCTTCGCCCTCGCCGCCCCGGCCATGTGCACCGAGACCGGCCTCTCCCCGCTCGCGCCCGAGGACTTCCCCGCCGCCCTGCCGCCCGCCCTCGCCGCCGCCCTCGTCCTCTCCCTCGTGGCCGCCGCCCTCGACGGCGCCGTCCGCGTCGCCGCCGAGCGCCGCCGCCCGCGCGCCGCCTGGAGCGGCCTCCTGCTGCCCGGCCCGCTGCTGCCGGCCCTCGTGCACGGCCCCACCGGCCTGCTCACCGCAGCCCTGTGGCACAGCGCCTACGGCCCGCCCGCGGCCCTGCTCGTCCTGCTGCCGATGTCCGTCTCCTCCTGGTTCCTGGACCGCTGCGAGCGCGAGCGCGCCGCCCACCAGGCCACCATCCGGGCGCTGGTCCAGGCCGTCGACCTCAAGGACCGCTACACCCGCGGCCACAGCGAGCGCGTCGGGCGCGCCTCCGTGCTCATCGGCCGCGAGCTCGGCCTGGCCGGCGAGCGGCTGGAGGCGCTGCGCTTCGCCGGCATCCTGCACGACGTCGGCAAACTCGGCGTCCCCACCCGCCTGTTGCGCAAGGACGGCCCACTCACCCCGGAGGAGCGGCGCGTCATCGAGCTGCACCCGGAGTACGGGCACGAGATGGTGCGCGGCATCGGCTTTCTCGACGAGGCGCGGGCCGCGATCCTCCACCACCACGAGCGCCTGGACGGCAGCGGCTACCCGTACGGGCTGAGGGGTCATCAGATTCCGTTCTTCGCCAGGGTCGTGGCCGTCGCCGACGCCTTCGACGCCATGACCTCCACGCGCAGTTACAGCCGGGCCCGCCCCGTAGCGGCCGCCCTCGCCGAGCTCCACCGCTGCGCGGGAAGCCAGTTCGACCCTCGCATGGTTGCCGCCCTGTGCGCGGCCCTCGACCGTCACGGATGGCATTCGACAGTGACCTCGGAGGCTACGGAGAGTGCAACTCCACCCAGCGGAAACGTCCCTTCATCCCGCCGGCCGGTCACCGGGGCCGGCCAACCGGGAGGTGAGGGGTGACGGGGCGCCCTGACGGACTCCTGGTACGGAGCGTGCACGCGGCGGCCGTCGCCCTCGCCCTGGCCGCCCTGGCCCGCACCGCCTGGCACGGCGTCGCCCAGCCCGGCGTCGCCCTCGCCTACGGCCTCCTCATCGCCGTCGGCGAAGCCGCCCGGCGCCGCCGCCCCACCGCCGGCCCCGGCGACCGCCAGACCGCGCCCGTAGGAGCCGCCGGAGCCCTCTCGTACGCCCTGCTCGGCGAGATCGGTGGGCAGCCCACCGCCCACGGCGCCCCCCAGGTCGTCGCCGTGGTGCTCGCCGCGACCCTCGCCGGCGCGACCGGCCGCCCGCCCGCGCGCGACCACCTCGCGCGCCGCCTGCTCACCACGGCCTTCGCCGCCGTCTGCTTCCAGCCCCTGCACCACTCCGGCGCCCTCGACCACTGGCCCGGCCACGGCCCCGCCTACGCCTTCCTCCTGCTCCTCGTGCTCGCCCTGACCACCCTCTTCGACGCCGTCCTCGCCGCGACCCTCACCCGGGCCCGTACGGGCGGCCCCTACGGCACCGCCCTGCGCGACGAGCTGCGCGCCCTCGCCGGCATCGGCACCGCGATCTGCGCCACCGGCGTCGTCATGGCCCTCGCCGTCGGCGTCGCCGGGCTGTGGGCCCTGCCCGTCTTCTGCCTGCCCCTGCTCCTCACCCAGCTCTCCTTCCACCGCTACACCGCCGTGCGGGCCACGTACCACCAGACCATCGCCTCCCTCGCCCGCTCCACGGAGATCGCCGGCCACACCCCGCCCGGGCACGCCCGGCGCGTCGCCGCCCTCAGCCGCGCCACCGGACGCGAGCTCGGCCTGTCCGAGGCCGGCCTCACCGTTCTGGAGTACGCCGCACTCATGCACGACATCGGCCAGCTCTCCCTCCTCGACCCCGTGCCCGCCGGGGCCACCGAGCCCCTGCCGCCCGAGCAGCGCCGCCGCATCGCCCTCCTCGGCGGGGCCGTCGTCCGCCGCACCGGCGTCCCCTCCGACGTCGCCGTCGTGGTCGAGCGCCAGGCCGACCCGTACCGCGAGCAGCCGCTCGCCGCCCGCGTCGTCCGCACCGTCAACGCCTACGAGGACCTCGTCGGCCGGACCGGCTGCGGCCCGCTGTGCGCCCTGGAGCGCCTCCGGCTCGACACGGCCCACGAACACGACCCGCAGGTGGTCGCGGCCCTGGCCGGAGTGCTCGCGCGCGGGGGCGGGCCGGGGGCGCCCGAGCTGAGGTAAGAGTCCGGTCAAAGCGGGAGTACCGCGGTGAACCCACGGGTAATGAGCGGGCGTCCAAAGGGGCATGGTTGGATGCGAAGAGGAGAGCAGAGGAGAGAAGGCGAGAAGAACCGCGAAGACGACGGGGGGCGTCGGGCGCGTCGCCGCCTCCGGCACGGAGGTGTGACGGGCGCGACTTCCCGGAGAGAGTGAGATGTGGCAGGTTGTCGTCAGGGAGGACGGCGGCCTTCACCTGGGTCATCCGGCGTGGTCGCACGCAGAAACCGGCAGGCGGGAATCGTGAGGATCTTCGGCAAGGTACGGCACCGGCCTTCCGCCTCGTGGCGGCAGGCCACCGACCGTGCCTTCACGCTCATCGGCGACGGCCGGTACGAGGACGCGGGCGCGCTCCTGACCCGCGCGGCCGACATGGAGCCCTGGCTCTCCGAGTCGTGGTTCAACCTGGCGCTGCTGCACAAGTTCCGCCACGACTGGGAGCAGGCCCGCGCCGCCGGGCTGCGCGCTGTGGCCCTCCTGGACCGCGAGGCCGGCGCCCCGGACTGGTGGAACGTGGGCATCGCCGCCACCGCCCTCCAGGACTGGCCGCTGGCCCGCCGCGCCTGGCAGGCGTACGGCCTGCGCGTGCCCGGCGAGGGCACCCCGGCCGGCGAGCCCGTCGGCATGGAGCTCGGCAGCGCCGCCGTCAGACTCTCGCCCGAGGGCGAGGCGGAGGTCGTCTGGGGCCGCCGGCTCGACCCGGCCCGGATGGAGGTCCTCTCCATCCCGCTGCCCTCCTCGGGCCGCCGCTGGGGCGAGGTCGTGCTGCACGACGGCGTCCCGCACGGCGAGCGCGTCACCGCCGCCGGGCCCTCCTACCCCGTCTTCGACGAGATCGAGCTGTGGGCCCCCTCGCCCGTGCCCACCTGGGTCGTCCTGCTGGAGGCCGCCACCGAGGCCGACCGGGACGCCCTGGAGCGGCTCGCCGCCGACGCGGGCTTCGCCGCCGAGGACTGGTCCTCGTCCGTGCGGCTCCTGTGCCGCACGTGCTCGGAGAGCCGCATGCCCAGCGACGAGGGCAACGGCGAGCACCTCGACCCCCACGACCACAGCGAGCCCGGCCACCCCGGCCCCCTCGGCCACCGCACGGCCGGCTCCGGCTCGCTGTGGGTGCCCGAGCGCGAGTGCGGCATCGCCGCCCCCGCCGGGCTGGTGCGGGGCCTGCTGGACGGCTGGGTGGCGGACAGCCCGGACAGCCGGGAGTGGCGCGACCTGGAAGAGGTCTGCTGAGCACTTCCGAGGACCCCCGGCGCCGCGGGCGGGGACCCGTACCCTGTACAGGACATCCTTTTGGGTTTTGAGAGAGGCACAACGGCGGACATGTCGCAGCAGTCGCAGCAGTCGCAGCAAGAGACCGACCAGCCGGTGGACGGCGAGTTCATCGTGGACACCGAGGACTGCGAGGCGCGCGAGCTCGCACACCGCGAGCGCGGCACGTCCCGCCCGATCACCGTCGTGGGCAACCCCGTCCTGCACCGCGAGTGCAAGGACGTCACCTCCTTCGACGACGAGCTCGCTCAGCTGATCGACGACATGTTCGCGAGCCAGCACACCGCCGAGGGCGTCGGCCTCGCCGCCAACCAGATCGGCGTCGACCTCAAGGTCTTCGTCTACGACTGCATGGACGACGAGGGCGTCCGCCACGTGGGCACCGTGTGCAACCCCGTCCTGGAGGACCTGCCGGCCGACCGCCGGATCCTGGACGACTCCAACGAGGGCTGCCTCTCCGTCCCCACCGCCTACGCCGCCCTCGCCCGCCCCGACTACGCCGTCGTCAGCGGCCAGGACGCCCAGGGCAACCCCATCCGCGTCCAGGGCACCGGTTACTTCGCGCGCTGCCTCCAGCACGAGACCGACCACCTCTACGGCCGGCTCTACATCGACCGCCTCTCCAAGCGCGAGCGCAAGGACGCGCTGCGGCAGATGGAAGAGGGCACGCCGCGGTACCCGGTCGTCGCTAACGACTGACCTTCTGCGCTGGTAGCGGCGGAAGCGCCGTACGGGCCGGGATCTTCCCGGTCCGTACGGCGCTTCTCGCTTCCGGCGCTTCTCGCTCGTGGTCAGGCGGGGAAGTCCGACTCCTCGAAGATCTGCCGGACCTCGATCTCACCGTCCTCGAACGGCACCTTCCGGGCCCACTCGACAGCCTCGTCCCGGTCCTTCGCCCGGATCACCCAGAACCCGGCGACCAGCTGCCCCGGCGGCCCGGCGAAGGGCCCGTCGGTCACCACCGGCCTGCCGCCCGTGAAAGAGACGCGCGCTCCCTTGGAGGAGTCCCGCAGCCCCTCGCCGGCGAGCATGACACCGGCCTTGGTGAGCTCGTCGTTGTACTTCCCCATCTCGGCGAGCGCCTCCCTGGTCGGCAGCACGCCGGCCTCGGACTCCTCGCTCGCCTTGACGATCATCATGAAGCGGGGCATTGCGTCGTCTCCCGTCGGTCTCGGTGGTTTGGGGCGTTCTCCCAGGTTCGCCGGAGGCGCCGCGCCTCGCACGTCAGAGAGCGCGGAGCATGGTGGCGTAGACCGGAGCGTCCGGGAACGGCCGCTGGTCGCCGATGTACCGGTACCCCCAGCGTTCGTAGAGCGCTTTGACCTTTGCGTGAGCGGGGTCCACCAGGAGCGTCACCCGCTGCTCGGGGCGACCGGACAGCAATTCCTCGTGGATGCGCTGCGCGGCGCCGGTGCCGCGCCATGGACGTCGGACCATCAGCTCGAACAGGGCGAGCGTGCGTTTGCCGTCCTCTTCGCTGTCCGCTTCCGGGAGCGGCTGGAGCATGCCCGCCCACCAGCGGGTTCCGGGCGGAAGCGGGGAGGCATAGGCGTAGCCGACGGCTCGGCCCTCAACGTAACCCACGACGGCTCCCCACCCAGGTCGCGAGGCATGACCCGCAAGCCGTTCCTCGAACCGCTCCACGGAAAAGAACGGGTTGGACAACTGGTCGGCGTAGACCTCGGCGTACGTTGCCACCAAGGTTTGCCGAACGGACGGTAGGTCGTCCGCCGCGTAGCGGGTGAGTCTCACAGTGTCGTGGGACTTGTTCATGCCATCTCCCTTGGGCGTCACGGCGTACGGGCTCGGTCGTTCCACTCGCGGGCCGTCCCGGATCCTGGGGCTCTTGCATTGAGTCCGGTGGTGAAAGCCTGGAGCAGGTGCGGGATACGCCCGGTCCCACCGGAACCGCGGGGCGGGATTGCCTCGGCCGCAGTGGCGCACGCTTGCTCGAAATCGTTTTGTGCAAGCTGGGCCAAGGCCATGTGGGCCTTGTAGTAAGCACGGTTACGATGCTGGTCCGGACGGAGAGCGGTCAAACATTGGTGCATGTGGCTCTCGGCCTCGTCAGGCCGTTGAAGCCGGAGGTACGTGATGCCGGCCAGGCCGTGCAGCTCGCCTCGGGTGAAGAAGTCCATAGAAGCGGGGCGGTGTTCGAAAGGATCGGCTCGGTCGAAGCATTCGAAGGCTCGGCCGAGGGCCCGCTGAGCACGGGCAGGGTCGCCGGCTCCTGGCAGTGACAGTGCCAACCGGGAATGACTCAACGCGGCGTACAGCGGATCTCGGCGGTGAATGGATGTGCTCATGGCTGCCTCGGCGGCAGCGAGGGCATCGGCCGGACGCCCTCTCTGGTCAGCAAGCATGGCGGCGTAGCGCCAGGTTTGGTGCTGCACCTGTCCCTCGCCGGAGAGACCTGCCAGGGTGACCGCCGACTCCATGTGCCTTTGTGCTCGGTCGAGCTGACGGGAATCCACAGCGGCCCACATGGCAGTGGCGGTAAAGGCTGCGGCCAGGCCGTAGAGACGGCCGCGGATCCGCTGTGCGGCGCTGCCGTTCTGTTGGAGATCCATGGCCTTCTGGCTAAGAGCTACGGCACGGCCTTCCAGGGCAGGCCCGCCGCCCTCCTGGTCGTCAAGGAGCCACAGCGCGGTGAGCGCATTACGCAGCCGTTGGACGTCGGCGGTTCCGACGGTCGGCCGGGCGGCACCGACCAGGGACGTGGCGGAGAGGACGGTTCCGGTCGATGCGGCGATGAACGTGCGGCGGTGCACGGGCTCCTCCTGCGGGCTATGCAGGTGCGTTGCAAGGGTTGATCCACCTTGCGCCCTGCACGCCGGGGGCGTAAACCCCAACTCCTCCGCAGTGCATCCGAACACCGCTTCCATGGCTAGCCGCTGCCGCCCCTGTGGCCAGGAGGTCTCGCCGCTCAAGTACCGCCGTACTGTCCGGTCGGACGCGTTGCCCCGGCGACGGGTCAGCCTTTCCACGGCGTCGTTGATCTGCTCGGCCAGTTCCATCTGGGACAGCCCCCGCGCTCGCATCAGAGCCGCCAACCGCACGTTCCCCGGCATGGCATCACCGTAGGGCTGCGCGGTGGTCCGGTCACAGCCGTCGTTTAAAGCATGGGTAATTTCGTCCGGTGGCCGGCGGGCTGCCCGACCATCGTTCGCCCTACTGAGCAGGGGCGATGACCGGTTGTGTAGGCGTACGGGTTCCCGCAATGCGCCGCTGCGACCGGCAGAAGAGGACGTCCGCAGATGAACCGCACATCCGCTCAGCACACAGCACGCCTCACCACCATGATGACCGGCGACACCCGGCCCCTCGACCTGGTGACCATCCGCGCGACGGTCCGTAGGGCTCTTCAGGAGCGGGCGACCGGACCCGGACCCGCCGAGGCCGAGGAGCTCACCCGGACACTCCGGGGACACATGGAGGCGATGATCGCCGAGGCGCGGTTCCGCGTGGATCAGCTCGACCGCGGAACCGTGCAGTGGGACCGCTCGCAGGCGCTCATTGACCAGGTGTGTGGCGATCTGGAGCACGACGGTGACCACGCAGCGGTATCGGCCACGGCCTATCTGGAGGTCCTCGCCCGCGGCGCCGGGTTCCTGGTCACGAGCCTCGACGGCTGACAGAGCTCCGAGAGAGGAGTCCCGTTATGGGTGGCACAGACGAAGTCAACGGGTATGACGTATTCGAGAACGAGATCGTCGCGCCGGCCGAGCCCGACCCGGACCCGCAGGAAGGTGACGATGACTGACACCCCCTTCCCGGACCGCCCCCCGAGCAACCGATTCATGATCGGCATGCTGATCAAGCGTGATCTGCCCGACGGTTCCGGCCCCTCCGAATGGTGCGGCAGGCATCCCAGGGAACGCACCCGGCTCCTGGCGCGCAAAGGGTGGGTCTGTCTCGACTGCGTGAGGGAGAGCAGTCGTCCCAGCCCGTCATAGACGGAAACGGGCCCGGCCCGCCCCTCGGGAGGGGCGGGCCGGATCGCAGAGAATCAGCACGATTCCCGGCTCAGAACTCCTCGTCGAAGCCGACCGTGCCCTCGACGGCGACCTGGTACGCGGAGGCGCGGCGCTCGAAGAAGTTGGTCAGTTCCTGGACGTTCTGGAGCTCCATGAAGGAGAAGGGGTTCTCCGAGCCGAAGACCGGCTTGAAGCCGAGGCGCACGAGGCGCTGGTCGGCGACGCACTGGAGGTACTCGCGCATGGACTCGGTGTTCATGCCGGGCAGGCCCTCGCCGCACAGGTCGCGGCCGAACTGCAGCTCCGCCTCGACGGCTTCCTTCAGCATGTCGGTGACCTGCTGCTGGAGCTCGTCGTCGAAGAGCTCGGGCTCCTCCTGGCGGACGGTGTCGACGACCTCGAACGCGAAGTTCATGTGCATGGTCTCGTCGCGGAACACCCAGTTGGTGCCGGTCGCGAGGCCGTGCAGCAGGCCGCGGCTGCGGAACCAGTACACGTAGGCGAAGGCGCCGTAGAAGAACAGGCCCTCGATGCAGGCGGCGAAGCAGATCAGGTTGAGCAGGAAGCGACGGCGGTCGGCCTTCGTCTCCAGGCGCTCCAGCTTCTCGACCTCGTTGATCCACTTGAAGCAGAACTGGGCCTTGTCGCGGATGGAGGGGATGTTCTCCACCGCGTCGAACGCGGCCGCGCGCTCCTCCGGGTCGGGCAGGTAGGTGTCGAGCAGCGTCAGATAGAACTGGACGTGCACGGCCTCCTCGAAGAGCTGCCGCGACAGGTACAGGCGCGCCTCGGGCGAGTTGATGTGCTTGTACAGCGTCAGCACGAGGTTGTTCGCCACGATCGAGTCGCCGGTCGCGAAGAACGCGACGAGGCGGCCGATCATGTGCTGCTCACCCGGGGACAGCTTGGCGAGGTCGGCGACGTCCGAGTGGAGGTCGACCTCCTCGACGGTCCAGGTGTTCTTGATCGCGTCGCGGTACCGGTCGTAGAAGTCCGGGTACCGCATGGGGCGCAGGGTCAGCTCGAAGCCCGGGTCGAGCAGGTTCTTCTGGGAAGAGGCTTCCGGCACGGAGTGCTGTCCTTCAGGGGTGGCGGTCGGGCGACGGGCGGGCATTACTGGCAGGCCTCGCAGGACTCGGGGTTCTCAAGGGAGCAGGCGATGGCGTCCGCGTCGGGCGCGACCTGCTGCACCGGGATGGTGGCGGGGGCGGCGGAGCCTCCGGACGCGGCGCGGGCGATCCGGGTCGCCGGGCGCGAGCGCAGGTAGTACGTCGTCTTGATGCCCTGCTTCCAGGCGTACGCGTACATCGAGCTGAGCTTGCCGATGGTGGGCGAGGCCATGAAGAGGTTGAGCGACTGGCTCTGGTCCAGGTACGGCGTACGGGCCGCGGCCATGTCGATCAGGGCGCGCTGCGGGACCTCCCAGGCGGTGCGGTAGAGGTCGCGCACCTCCTCCGGGATCCACTTCATGTCCTGGATCGAGCCGTTGGCGTCCGTCATGGCGTCGCGCGTGGTGCGGTCCCACACGCCGAGCTTCTTCAGGTCCTCCACCAGGTAGGTGTTGACCTGGAGGAACTCACCGGAGAGCGTCTCGCGCTTGAAGAGGTTGGAGACCTGCGGCTCGATGCACTCGTACACGCCCGCGATGGAGGCGATGGTCGCCGTGGGGGCGATGGCGAGGAGCAGGGAGTTGCGCATGCCGACCTCGGCGATGCGGGCGCGCAGCGCCTCCCAGCGACCGGCCCAGGCCTTGACGGCGTTCGGGTAGTGGTCGGGGTGCAGCACGCCGCGGGCGGTGCGGGTCGCGGCCCAGGCCGGGTGCGGGCCGTTGCGCTCGGCGAGGTCGGCGGAGGCCTCGTACGCCGCGAGCATGATCCGCTCGGAGATCTTGGTGGACAGGGCCTTCGCCTCGGCCGAGTCGAAGGGCAGGCGCAGGCGGAAGAAGACGTCCTGGAGGCCCATCAGGCCCAGGCCCACCGGGCGCCAGCGGCTGTTGGAGTTGCCGGCCTGCTCGGTCGGGTAGAAGTTGATGTCCACGACGCGGTCGAGGAAGGTGACGGCCGTGCGGACCGTGCGGTCGAGCTTCTCCCAGTCCATCTCGCCGTCGGCGCCCAGGTGCTGGGCCAGGTTGACCGAGCCCAGGTTGCAGACCGCGGTCTCGCCGTCGTTCGTGACCTCGAGGATCTCGGTGCAGAGGTTCGAGGAGTGGACGACCGCGCCCTTCTCGGCCGTCTGGTTGGCCGTGCGGTTGGCGGCGTCCTTGAACGTCATCCAGCCGTTGCCGGTCTGCGCGAGGGTGCGCATCATGCGGGCGTAGAGGACGCGCGCCGGGATGGTCTTGACGGCCTTGCCCTCGGCCTCGTACTTGCGGTACGCGGCGTCGAACTCGTCGCCGTAGAGGTCGACCAGGTCGGGCGTGTCGGCGGGCGAGAAGAGCGACCAGTCCGCGTCCGTCTCGACGCGGCGCATGAACTCGTCCGGGATCCAGTGCGCGATGTTGAGGTTGTGGGTGCGGCGGGCCTCCTCACCGGTGTTGTCGCGGAGCTCCAGGAACTCCTCGATGTCGGCGTGCCACGTCTCCAGGTAGACGCAGGCGGCGCCCTTGCGGCGGCCGCCCTGGTTGACGGCGGCGACGGAGGCGTCGAGGGTGCGCAGGAACGGCACGATGCCGTTGGAGTGGCCGTTGGTGCCGCGGATCAGCGAGCCGCGGGAGCGGATGCGCGAGTACGACAGGCCGATGCCGCCGGCGTGCTTCGACAGCCGCGCCACCTGGTGGTAGCGGTCGTAGATCGAGTCCAGCTCGTCCAGCGGGGAGTCCAGCAGGTAGCAGGACGACATCTGCGGGTGGCGGGTGCCGGAGTTGAACAGCGTCGGGGAGGACGGCAGGTACGAGAGGGTGCTCGTCAGCCGGTACAGCTCCGCGACGTCGTCCAGGGCGCGCTCCGAGTGGTCCTCGGCGAGGCCGCAGGCCACGCGCAGCAGGAAGTGCTGCGGGGTCTCGATCACGTCGCGGTGGATCGGGTGGCGCAGCAGGTAGCGGCTGTGCAGGGTGCGCAGGCCGAAGTAGCCGAAGCGGTCGTCGGCGCCGTCGGCGAGGGCCTTCTCGACGAGCTCGTCCAGGCGGGCGGCGTGGGTGGCGACGAACGCGGCGGTCTCGTCCGCGATCAGGCCCTCCTTGTGGCCGACGGCGACCGAGGCCGAGAAGGAGGTGGCACCCTGGCCGGCGGCCTCGTCGGCGATCGCGACCGTGAGCAGGCGCGCGGCGAGACGGGAGTACTCGGGCTCCTCGGCGATCAGACCCGCGGCGGCCTCGGTGGCCAGCGAGCGGAGCTCGGCCTCGTCCGAGGTGGCGCTCCGGCCCCGCAGTGCGGCGGCGGCGACCTTGCCCGGGTCGGTGGCGGGAAGGTCGGCGGTGAGGTCGGTCAGGGTGCGCAGCAGCGCGGTCCCGGGGCCGCCGGTCGCTTCTTCCGCAGTCGCTGAGACCGGATCGGCGGGCGCGATGGTCACTGAGGCTCTCCCTCGCTCGGCTGGGTGGGCCGGCGGGAGGGGCACGACGGTCGCGTACGGGCATGCCTGATGCACAGGACATGCCTCGTAGGCGTCCGCCGGCCCAACCCGCGAGGCCCGGACGAATTCAACGCCCATAGCCGAGCCCAGGGCAGGCTCGGTGGAGGGCGGCTGCCGGCAGGTACTCGGACTCCTGCATGCGCGGCTTAACGGCATACATGCACCGTTGCGGGACAGTTCCGGATTTCCACCGGATTCCCCTGCGACGACAGCGAGGACGAGCATACATCTAGTGCCGCCCCTCGCACGCGCCCCCACATGTTGTGTCGCGCGGTAAGCGCATAGGTCGGAATGTGTTATCAGGCCCCGGTGTTGAGGGTGGGATCGCAGGTCACGTGCGGGCCGCTCCCGGGCCTTCCACGGGCCGTTCCCAGGCCCTCCGCGGGGCGGTGCCGGGCCTCCGGCGCCGGGCGCAGCGAAGGGCCGCCACGCCCCCTCCAGGGGGACGCGGCGGCCCGGTCGGCCCGGCGGGCCCGGAGGCCCGCCGGAGGTCGTTCTAGTGCCCGCCAGGGACCCCCGCGGTGGCCGGCGGGAGCTCCTCCTGGACTCCGGGGTCGCCCGCGTCCGCGGTGTAGTCGGCGGCCGTGGTCTCGTCCACGCCCTCCGGCGCGCCGAGCGCCTTCAGGACGATGGTCAGGACGATGACGACGATCACATTGAGCACGAAGGCGGTGAGCCCGATATAACCCTTTTCTCCAATAAGGGGGATGAGGTTGGTATTGCCGAAATGTGCCTGGGTGGCGCTCGGCGTGTCGTACGCCTTCCAGGTGCCGTAGCCCATCCCCGCCGCCCAGCCGGCCAGCAGGGCCCAGCGGTGGAACCAGCGGGTGAAGAGCCCGCCCACCAGCGCCGGGACCGTTTGCAGGATCCAGATGCCGCCGAGCAGCTGGAAATTGATGGCGACCGTTTTGTCCATGGTCAGGACGAAGACGAGCGCGCCGACCTTCACCAGCAGCGAGGCGAGCTTGGAGACCTTCGCCTCGTGCGCGGGCGAGGCGTCCGGCTTGATGAAGTCCTTGTAGATGTTGCGGGTGAAAAGGTTCGCGGCGGCGATCGACATGATCGCGGCCGGCACCAGCGCGCCGATCCCGATCGCCGCGAAGGCCACCCCCGTGAACCAGTCCGGGAACATGTTCTCGAACAGCTGGGGGATCGCGAGCTGGCCGTTCTGCACCTTGATCCCCGCGGCGATGGCCATGAAGCCGAGCATCGCGAGCAGACCCAGCATCAGGGAGTACAGCGGCAGGATCGTCGTATTGCGGCGGATGACGTTGCGGCCTTTGCCGGAGAGAACGGCCGTCACCGAGTGCGGGTAGAGGAAGAGCGCCATCGCCGAGCCGAGCGCGAGCGTCGCGTACGACCACTGCGCGTCCGGCCCGCTCACCAGCGCGCCGCGCGGCTTGCCCGTCTCCGGGTTCTTCACCGCGAACGCTTCGCCCGCCTTCGCGAAGATGTGGTCGAAACCGCCCAGCTTGATGGGGATGTAGATGATCGCCACGATGATCACGATGTAGATCAGCGCGTCCTTGACGAAGGCGATCAGCGCGGGCGCCCGCAGCCCGGAGGAGTACGTGTACGCCGCGAGCACGCCGAACGCGATCAGCAGCGGCAGGTCCTTCATGAACCAGTTCGAGCCGCCGCCCACGCCCAGCACGTCCAGCACCGCCTGGATGCCGACGAGCTGGAGCGCGATGTACGGCATCGTCGCGAGGATGCCCGTGAGCGCGAGGGCGAGCGAGAGCCCCTTGGAGCCGAACCGGCCGCGGACGAAGTCCGACGACGTCACGTAGCCGTGCTTGTGGGCGACCGACCACAGGCGGGGCAGGAAGGTGAAGACCAGGGGGTAGCAGAGGATCGTGTACGGGACCGCGAAGAAGCCGGCCGCGCCGCCCGCGTAGATCGCCGCCGGGACGGCCACGAAGGTGTACGCGGTGTAGAGGTCGCCGCCGAGCAGGAACCAGGTGATCCAGGTGCCGAAGGACCGGCCGCCCAGCCCCCACTCGTCGAGGTTGGCCATTTCGTCGGCGGTCCCCGCCCGCCGCCACCGGGAGGCGACGAACCCCATCACCGTGACGACCAGGAAGAAGAAGATGAAGACGGCGAGTGCCACGCCGTTCACGCCGTCCTTCACCGCTGCTCACCCGCCTTGCGGGCGCGCTCGTGGCGCCGCACGATCACGTACGCGATCACCGTCAGCAGCGTCGAGACCGGCACCCACAGCATCTGGTACCAGTAGAAGAACGGGATGCCTATGAAGGCCGGGCCGGTCCGGGCGTAGGAGGCGACCCACAGCATCGCGGCGAAGGGAAGCGCCAGGCACAGTCCCGCCACGGCCAGGGGCGCGGTGACGACCGCCCTCCTGCTGCCGCCCTCCGGTGGTTCCGTCATGGTGCCGACTCCCCCCTGTGTGATCACTGCGTGATGCGCAGGAAATCTAGGCGAGGGGGCCGCCGGGAGTCACCCCCCGTCCGCATATCGGTATGACAACGTCACGAGATGCCGGGACGGGGACGACACGAGCGCCGGCCCGGCGGTTTCACGAGCCGGAGAAGTGGGAACTTCCGGCGAGCAGTTCGGCCGCGGCCTGTCCCGAGACGCGGGTCGCCCCGTGCGTCGCGAGGTGCACGGCGCCCGGCGAGCGCGGGCCGGGGACGCCCATCTCGACCACGACGGCGTCGGGCCGCGCGCCCAGCAGCCGGTCGAGGGCGGCGGCCATCCACGGGTGGCGGGCGGCGTCGCGCACCACGGCGACGAGCGGCTTGCCGGCGGCGGGGGCGAGCACCTCGCGCTCCAGGACGCCCGCGTCGGCGGCGAGTTCGTCCTGGGTGAGGCGCACGGAGGTGGCGCCGGGGCGCAGTTCGCGCAGCGGGGCTGCCACGCCCCACGGGGTCCGCCGGTCGATGGCCAGGGTCGAGGCGGGGGCGAACTCGGCCACGTGCGGGTCGGCCGGCAGCGGCAGGGCGCCGTCCGCGCCGCCCACGACCCGCATGGCGCGGCGGGCGGCGACCAGCCCGATGCCGGAGGACCCGGCCGCGGCGCCCGGGGAGTCCTCCGCGTGCGCCCGGAAGCGCTCCCCCGACCAGGCGGCGAACTCCGCGACCCGCGCGGCCGCCCCGGCCAGCCGCTCCTCGGCCAGGACGCCGTCCCGCACGGCCGAGGCCAGCGCGGCAGTCAGCAGCTCGGTGTGCGCCTCGGCCGCGTGCTCGCCGCCGACGCACACCGCGTCCGCCCCTCCAGCCACGGCCCGTACGCTCGCGCCGTCGATCCCGTAGCGCGCCGTGACCGCCTTCATCTCGATGCCGTCGGTGACGACGAGGCCGGTGAAGCCCAGCCGTCCGCGCAGGAGGTCCACCAGGATGCGGGGGCTCAGGGTGGCCGGCAGCTCCGGGTCGAGCGCGGGGACGAGGAGGTGGCCGGTCATCACCACCCTGACGCCGGCTTCGAGGGCGGCGGCGAAGGGCGGCAGGGCGGTCGCGGCGAGCTCCTCGGCGGAGGCGGTGACGCGCGGCAGGTCGAGGTGGGAGTCGACGGCGGTGTCGCCGTGCCCGGGGAAGTGCTTGGCGCACGCCGCGACGCCCGCGGACTGCAAGCCACGCACCCACGCCGCGGTGTGCCGCGCGACCAGCTCCGTACCGGCGCCGAACGACCGTACGCCGATGGTCGGATTGCGCGGGTTGGAGTTGACGTCGGCGCTGGGCGCGTAGTTCAGGGACACGCCGGCCGCGTGGAGCTCGCGGCCGATGTCGCGGGCGACGGACTGGGTCAGGGCGGTGTCGTCGACCGCACCGAGCGCCAGGTTCCCGGGGCGGGAGGCGCCCGTCCAGGCCTCCAGGCGGGTGACGTCCCCGGCTTCCTCGTCGATCGCGATGATCAAATCGGGGTTCTCCGCGCGGAGTTGCGCGGTGAGGCGGGCGACCTGCTCGGGGCCGGCGATGTTGCGGCCGAAGAGGACGACGGACGCGAGCCCGTCCTCGGCGATCCTGCGGCGCACCCAGTCCGGCGCCGTGGTGCCCTCGAAGCCCGGTTGCAGCACCGCGTGGGAGAGCCGGCCGAGTCGATCGCCGCGACCTTGGGAGAGCATGGCGGGTACCTCCTGGTGCGATGCGGTGCGCTGCAATGCAATGCGCTGCGATGCAGTGGCGCCCGGACAGTCGCGATATTGGACTGTACCAATAGGGGTGTCAAGGGCGCACCGAGCTTCTGAGCTGTTGAAATGCCCTTCCGTTTGTGGTGAGTTGAGGATCTCTTGTGAACGCCGGGACACCCGAGGCATAAGGAGATCGCCTTGCGCCGCTACGCACTCGTGGGCCGCCGCGATATCCGGCTCTCCGACGACGCGCCCGTGCCGGCCCCCGGGCCCGGCGAGGTCCTCGTCCGCGTCGCCGCCTGCACGGTCTGCAACCGCAGCGACCTCGCCTACTACCACTATTACGGGCTGCGCGAGCACTGCGCGCAGGGCTGCTTCGGGCACGAGATCTCCGGCACGGTCGCGGACACCGGCCCCGGCGCCACCCGGTTCACCACCGGGCGGCGCGTCTTCGTCCGCACGCCGCTGACCACCGGATTCGCCGAATACGCCCTCGCCCGGGAGGTCTGCGTCGGCGCGCTCCCCGACCACGTCCCCTTCGAGCAGGGCGCCATCCTGCAACTGCTGCCGCTGGCGGTGCACGCCACGCGCGGCGTCCGCCTCGGCGACCGCGTGGCGATCGCCGGGCAGGGGCCGGTCGGGCTGATGGCACTCCTGGCCGCTGCCGCGCGCGGCGCCTCGCGCATCACCGTGATGGACCTCGACGCGTGGCGGCTGGAGCGCTCGCGGCTGCTGGGCGCGGACGAGTGCCGGCGCGTGGACGGCAGCGCGGCCGCCCTGCTGGAAGCGGGCGAGGGCGCCTTCGACGTGGCCGTCGACGCCGTCGGCACGCCCACGACACTGGAGGCGTGCGTGGGGCTGGTGCGGCAGAACGGCCTCGTGGTTCTGCTGGGCACGCACCACATCGACACGCGGGTCGGCATCGACCTGGTGACCTGGGAGAGGAAGGGCCTGCGCGCGCACAGTTCGGCCGAGCCGCACGACGCCGCCCGCGCGGAGGCCATGGCCGTCGCCGAGCGCCTGGCCGCCGACCGCACCGGCCGCCTGCACCTCGACGACCTCCTCACCCACGTCCTGCCGCTGGCCGAACTCCCCCGCGCCGTCCGCCTGCTGTCGGCCAGCCGCTCCCTCTACCCGGACGCCGGGCCCGCCCCGTACGCCGGCCCACCACCGAAGGTCCTCAAGGTGGCGGTGCGGCCGTGAGGTGGGCGGTCGCCGGCTACGGCGACGTCGTGCGGCGCCGCGTGCTGCCCGCCCTGCGCGCCCTGGGCGAGGAGCCGGTCTACGTCTGGGGCCGGGACGCGGGCCGCGCCGCCCGCACGGCCGCGGAGTTCGGGGTGCCCGCGGGCGGCGACGACCCGGCCCGGCTGACGGCCGCCGACGCGGTCTACGTGGCGACGCCCGTCGCCGGCCACGTGCCGGTCGCGCTCCACGCGCTGCGGGCGGGCTGCCACGTCCTGGTCGAGAAGCCGCTGGCGGGCGCGCTCGGCGGCGGGGGCGCGCTGGCGGAGGCGGCGGCCGCGGCGGGGCTGTGCGCCGGAGTGGCGTATTACCGCAGGCTGGGGCCCGCGGCGCGGCAGTTGCGCGAGGCGCTCACGGCGGGCGCGCCCGCGCGCGTGCAGCTCACGTTCTGCACCCCCTTCGACCCGGCGCCGGACGACCCCAAGCTCTGGCGCACGGACCCGGCCGTGGCGGGCGGCGGCGTGCTCGCCGACGCGGGCAGCCACCGCCTGGACCTGCTGCTGTCGGTGCTGGGGCCGCCCGTACGGGTGGGCGCGCGGTTCGGCCGCAGGTTCCCCGCCGGGGCCGAGCGGCGCGCCCACGTGACGCTGGGCTGGGCCTCGGGCACGTCGGCGGAGTGCCGGTTCGCCTGGGTCGGCGGGGCCGAGCGGGACCGGATCGACGTCACCGCCGGAGGCCGCTTCCTGACGCTGGACCCGCTCGACGCGGGGCTCGCCCCCGAGCCGCACGTACCGCTGATCGCCGACTTCACGGCGGCGGTACGGGAGGGCAGGGCGCCCGTCTGCCCGGTCGCGGACGCCGTGCTCGTGGACGACATCGTGACGACGGCTTGCTGGGCGGCACGGTTCCGGAATGGGTAGTACGAGTTCCGTAATAATTCGTGCACAGGTCCGGAACAGGTAAAGCAGTGTTACCGGGGAAAGCCGTGAACTGCGCCCCTTCGCGCCCCAAGTGACCCGGTCAGTCCGTAATTTACGGAAAATTTAAGCTGTCACACGTAGGTAATGTGCGGGTAAATTAAATGTCGCGGCAGCCGTGCAGACTCGATGGGAACGGCACGGCATGCCCGGCATGAACGCATGCATCAACGCGTGCATGAACGCCTGACCGAATGCTTGATCCGACCACACCGCGCCCCGCGTACGCAGCGGAGGGCGCAGGAGGCAGACCAAATGCAGACACTCATCGACAACGCCCGTTCGTTCGCCACGCACGTCGCTCAACACGCGGACGCCTTCCGGGCCTTCGAATCCGGCCAGAGCCCCGAAGTCCTCTTCGTCACCTGCTCCGACTCCCGCGTCATCCCCTCCCTCATCACCGGCGCCCGCCCCGGCGAGCTCTTCGAGCTGCGCACCGCGGGCAACATCGTCCCCGAGTACCACAGCGGGCACCCCGCCGGAGAGACGGCCACCATCGAATACGCGGTGCGCGTGCTGGGCGTCCGCGACATCGTGGTGTGCGGCCACTCCCACTGCGGCGCGGTGAGCGCGCTCGTGCGGGGCGACGACCTCTCCGCCGCCCCGGCCGTACGGGGCTGGCTCGACCACGCCGCGCCGGGCCCCGTGCGGGGGGCCGCGCCGGACGCACCGGCGGATCTCGCCGCGCCCGTGCAGCAGCACGCCGTGGCCCAGTTGGAGCGGCTGCGCGCCTACCCCTGCGTACGGGAACGCCTCGGCGAGGGCACCCTGTCCCTCCACGCCTGGTACTACGAAGTGCACACCGGGGCCGTCAGCGCGCACCGCCCCGAGCGCGGCGGCCGAGCGCCGTTCGGGCCCCTGTGACGCGGCCTGCGCCCCACGTTCCCCGACCGCACCACGAGGAAGAACCCTCATCCGCCATGCACGCAACCCTCAGAACCTTCGCGTCCCTCAAGAGCGCCGCCGCGGTGCGGCGTGAGGTGCTCGCCTCCCTCGTCGTCTTCCTGGTGGCCCTGCCCCTGTGCGTGGGCGTGGCCGTCGCCTCCGGGGTGCCCGCCGAACTCGGCCTGATCACCGGCATCGTCGGCGGCCTGGTCGTGGGCGCCCTGCCCGGCAGCAGCCTTCAGGTCAGCGGGCCCGCCGCCGGCCTGACGGTGCTCGTCTACGAGGCCGTCCAGCAGTTCGGGCTCGGCGCGCTCGGGGCGCTCGTCCTGGCCGCCGGCCTGGTCCAACTCGCCCTCGGCGCACTGGGCTTCGGACGGTGGTTCCGCGCCATCTCCGTCGCCGTCGTCCAGGGCATGCTCACCGGCATCGGGCTCGTCCTGCTCCTCGGCCAGCTCTACACCATGGCCGGGCGCAAGGCCCCCGGCTCCGGCCCCGCGAAGATCGCCGGCCTGCCGGGCCTGCTGTCCGCCGTCGCCACCGACCGCGCGGCGCTCACCGCCTTCGCGGTCGGCGCCGGCACCATCGCCGTCCTGGTGCTGTGGAAGCGGCTCCCGGCGAAGGTGCGGGTCGTCCCGGCTCCCCTCGCGGCGGTCGCGCTGGCCACGGCGGTGACCGTCGCGGCGGGCCTGGACGTGGCCCACGTGGAGGTGCAGGGCCTCGCCGACGCCGTCCGGCCGCCCGGCCTGGACGACCTGGGCGCGCTCGGCAGCGTGGCCGCCCTCGGCACGGTGCTCGCCTTCGCGCTCATCGCCTCGGCGGAGAGCCTGTTCAGCGCGGCGGCCGTCGACCGCATGCACGACGGCCCCCGCACCGACTACGACAAGGAGCTGATGGCCCAGGGCGTGGGCAACACGGTGTGCGGCGCGCTCGGCGCCCTGCCCATGACCGCGGTGATCGTCCGCAGCTCCGCCAACGTCCAGGCGGGGGCGCGCACTTCGCTCTCCCGCATCCTGCACGGCCTGTGGCTGCTGCTCTTCGCGGTGCTGCTGCCGGCCGCGATCGGCGTCATCCCGCTGGCCGCCCTCGCGGGCGTCCTCGTCCACGCGGGCTGCAAGCTCGTCCCCGTCAAGGAGCTCGGCCCCCTGTGGCGCGAGCACCGCGGCGAGGCCGTCGTCCTCGGGGTCACGGCCGTGGCGATCGTCGCGACCAACATGTTCGAGGGCGTGGTGCTCGGCCTGCTGCTCGCCGTCGTGAAGACGGCGTGGGAGACCTCGCACGCCCACGTCGCCACCCGCGAACTGACCGGCGGCAGGCTCGTCGTGACGGTGACCGGCAACGCCACGTTCCTGCGCCTGCCCAAAATCCTGGAGACCCTGGAGTCCCTCCCCAAGGACAAACCCATAGAGCTCGACCTGACCGGCCTCCGGCACCTGGACCACGCGTGCCGCACGGCCCTGGAGAACTGGGCGGAGCGGCACCACGACGCGGGGACGGAGCCGGTGCTCCTGAGACCGATGGCCGAAAAGGCGGGAATCCCGGCATAGGAATCCCGGGGCGGGAATCCCGTCGTCGTCAGGAAGGCCGGGCGGGGGATCAAAAGCCGTCGTCCCCCGCCCAGTCCCGCAGCCAGCGCGGATCCGCCCGGTCGCCGCGCCGGACGAACCGTACGTCCACGGACAGCCGCATCGCCGCCGTCCGCGTGTCGAGGGACGCGTGGACGATGTGCGGCAGGTGGGCGGTGACGTCGCCCGCCGCGTAGTCCGCCCACAGCCAGCGGCGGCCGAGCGCGCGGGCCGTCCGGGCCAGGTCGTGGCTGATCGGGCGACGGTCGTGCGGGCGGTCCGCGCCGGCGCGGAGGGAGGCGTACGAGGCGGGGGAGAGGGCGTGCGAGCCCTCCAGGTAGACCAGTCCGCCGGTGGCGGGCGGGCAGTCGCCGAGCGGGATCCACAGCGTGAGCACCCGGTCCGTGCCGCGGTCCAGGTAGGCGCGGTCGGTGTGGGCGCGCGAGGCGGTCCGCGCGCCGCGGTGGAAGTGGCGCAGGATGCGGCGCGGCAGCATCACGGCCGGGCCGCCCAGCAGGGCGCCGGCCACGGCCGTGAGGGCGGGGGACGCCAGGAACCGGCGAAACGTCTCCGAGCGGACGAACGCGTACGCCGGGTGGCCCGGGACGCCGTGGGGCGGGAGCCCCGGCGGCACCCGGCCGGAGAAGACGCCCTCCCGGGGCGCGGTCCCGGGGGCGAGCAGGACGGGGTCGCACGCCGCGAAGTACGCCTCCCGCAGCCGCAGGACCTCGGCCCGGGCCAGCATCCCGCGCAGGTACAGGCACCCCTCCGCCGCCAGCCGCTCCCGCGCCGCGTCCGGGCGGCCGAGCAGGTGCGCGCCGTCCCGCATAGGCCCGGGGGCGAACAGGGTGCGGTCGGAGAGGTCGAGGGGCAGGCCCTGGGACGAGACGACCGGCGGCATCAGTACACGCCTTCGACCTCGTCGCCCTGATCCTCCCGCCCTTCCCCTTCTTCCCCCTCTTTACGCCACGGTCTGACGTCCGCCACGCCGTCCCACGGGAACCACGGGTGCGGCCCGGTGCGCACCGCGCTGTCCCGCTCCAGGAGGTTCGGCAGGAACAGGTCCTCCAGGAGCGTCGTGGCGCGCACCCGCCCGCGCTCGCCCACCGCGACCTCCCGCCACGGGTCCGCCGGATCGGTCACCGTCAGCACGGCGAACGGCGGCGGGAGGTGGTACGAGCGCGACGACGAGCCCACCGGCTCGGCTTGCAGGGCGTGGCCGACGAGCGTGTTGCCGTAGGTGTCGATCCACTGCACGCCGGTCAACTGCTCCTCGCGCAGGTACTCCGCCTCCGCCGGCGTGCACGACGTGCCGCCCGTGCACACGGCGCGCAGCCCGTAGGCGCTCAGCGGCTCCGGCAGCCGCATGGCGAGCGCGAGCAGCAGCCGCGACGTGGTGAACAGCAGCGTGGGCCGCTCGGCGGTCAGCAGGGTCTCCGTCTGGGCTACGAGGTGGGCCGTGTACGCGTCCGCCTCGCCGCGGGCGCGCAGCTCGGCCTTGACCCAGCGCGGGTCGAAGTCCACGGCGAAGACCGCGCCGTGCCAGCTGTCGGCCAGGCCCTCCACGAAGTGGCCGTACGCGTGCGGCCCGCCCGGCGTCATCGCCAGGACGTCGCCGCCCGCGACGCCGCGCGCCTCCAGCAGCGTGCGGTAGATCCGTACGTCCGCGTCCAGCCGGGAGACGTTGACGACCCGGCACGGCGGCCCCGTCGTGCCGCCCGTCTCGAACACCCGGAACGGCCGTCCGCGGTAGCCGCGCGGCAGCAGGTCCCGGGCGCTCGCCCGGCGCAGCTCCTCCTTGTCGAACAGGCCGAAGAGCCTCAGGTCGGCGAAGCCGCCGACGTCGTACAGCGGGTCGAAGCCCAGGCCCGCGCGGCGGCCGAGCCAGAACGGCGAACCGGTCGCGGGGGAGAAGTGCCAGCGCATCATCCGCCGGGTCCACTCGTCCAGGCCGGTCCGGAGCTCCGGCACCCGGTCGCACATCGCCTCGAAGAGGACCCCCGTCACAGCGCGCCTCCCCGCGGCCGGTGGACGAACGACGAACCCGCGGCGACGGCCGCGGCTCCGGCGGGTGACGCGGCCAGCACCGCGACGAAGGGGAACGGCACCTCCCGGCCGACCAGCGGGTGGCCGGGGCCCGCCCCCGCCCCCAGCAGGGCGAGCGCGGGCAGCGCGTACTCCGCGCCGCCGGTGCCGCGGGCGGCAGGAGGCCGCCGCGTGAGCATCCGGTCGCCCGGCCCCAGCCCCTCGCGCAGCCGCCGCGCGCACCGGCCGGCCTCGCCGGGCACCCGGAAGGCCGCGAGCGGCAGCCGGTCGTCCACGGGCTCGGTGCGGATGGCGTCCAGGGCGGCGGCGAGGCACCGGGCGACGCCGCAGGCGAGGGCCCGGGTAGCAGCGTGCGCCTCCTCCGCGCCCCTCCCCGTGCTCACCTCCTCCTCGCTCACACACACCACCGTGCGGACGTTGCTACAGAACCTTCCGCCGTCCCCCGCCACCAGCGGCAGCAGCCACTCCACCGCGCCTGCCGGGTCCGTGCCGGGCGGGAGGAGCGCGCAGCCGCGGCCCGGGCCGCGTACGTGCAGCCGGTCCGAGGCTCCGGTGCGTACGGCGGTACGCACGGCCGCCGACAGCCCCGCGCCCCCGTAGACGGTCTGCCGGTCCGTCAGGCCGACCAGGGTGCGCAAGGCGGACTGCTCGGTGGGGTAGAAGCCCAGCCGCTCCGGCGGCCAGCCCGCCTCCAGCAGGGCGGCGACCATACGCGCCGCGGACAGGGGCTCCCGGCGGCTGGGCCGGACCCACACGGCCGCGCTGCGGGCGGCCTCGGCGAGCACCGACTCCAGGCAGGTGAACGTGTTGCCGGGCAGGGACACCAGGGCGAGCGCTCCGTCGGGCTCCTCCACGGCATACGGGGTAGCCGCGCGCAGCAGACCGCACCAGCGGTCCGTGAGCGCGGCCGGTATCCCGGCGGTCTCCCACAGCGCCGTACGGAAGTCCGCCGCGCTCTGCTCGCCGAGCCCGCCGACGGTCACCGTGCCGCGGTCTAAGAGGCCGAGCGCGGTGCCGATCAGCTTGCGCCGGGCGGCCGGCGGAAGGCTCCCGGCGGGCGGCTCGTACCGGCGCCGGTCCGCGACCGCCACGGCCTCCGGGACGAGCGACAAGGAGAGCCGCCCGGAGTGGCCTGGGAGGGCCACGGTGTCCGCAGAAGGCTGCCAGGTGCCCCGCCGGAAGGCCCGCACCTGCACCGCGCTCCGGTGCGTTCGCGTCGCCCCCGTCATGACAGCTCGCTCCGCAGCGCCGCCGCCACCCGGAACTGCTCGGCCTCCGTCAGCGACGGGTACAGCGGCAGAGCCACGTGCCGCCCGGCGAACCAGCGCGCCCGGAGGAAGGCCACCGGGTCCCCGCCGCCCCCGGCGCCTGCCGCGCCGCCCCGGAAGAACGGCTGGTCGCACAGCAGCGTGTCGTAGACCTCCCCGGCCGCCGCGACGCCGTGCCGCTCGCGCAGGCGCGCCTTGAACGCGGCCCGGTCGACGCCGTCGTCCAGATAGGCGAGGTACTTGTAGAAGTTGCTGCCCGACGCCTTCGGGACCGGGAACGGCCGCAGGCCGCCCATGCCCGCCAGGAGCTCGTCGTAGCGGGCGGCCGCGGCGCGCCGCGCGGCCAGCGCCGTGCCGAAGCGCTCCAGGTCGACCGTGCCGACGGCCGCGGGCAGTTCGCCCATCCGCCAGTTCCCGCCGGGCCGGTCATGCCGCCCCGGGTCCGCGGCCGAGCGGCCGTGGTCGCGCCAGCACCGGGCTGCCTCCATGTCGCCGGCGCGCGCACCGGTCAGCAGGCCGCCCTCGCCGCTGGTGGCCACCTTCGTCGGGAAGAACGAGAACGCCCCGAACCGGCCGAAGGCCCCCGCCGCCCGCCCGTCCAGCGTGCTGCCGAACGCGTGCGCCGCGTCCTCCAGCACCGGGACACCGCGCTCGCGGCACTCCTCCAGCAGCGCCTCCAGCGCGGGCGAGACGACGCCGCCGATGTGGACGGGCACCACGGCGGCGACGTCCCGCTCGCCGTCCAGGGCCCGCCGCAGCGCCTCCGGGTCCATGCCCAGCCCGTCGAGTTCGATGTCCACGAAGCGCACCCGCGCCCCGGCCCGTACGGCCGCGGCCGCCGTCGCGAAGAAGGTGTTGACCGGGGTGAGGACGGTGCGCCCTGCGACGTCCAGGATGCGCAGCGCGATCTCCAGGGCGGCCGTGCCCGAGCTGACGGCGACGGCCTCCCGGCCACCGGTCCAGGTGCGCGCCAGCGCCTCGAAGCGGGCCGCTTCCGGACCCTGGGTGAGGACGCCGGAGGCGAGGGCGGCGTCCACGCGGTCGGTGACCGTACGGCGCTCGTCCGCGGTGAAGCGGACGCGCTGGGCGGGCACGGGGGCCGCGGAGGCCGCCGGGGACGCGCAGGGGCCGGCGAGCGAGCGGGAGAAGAAGGCGGCGGCGCGGTCCCGGTCGGTGCCGTGGCCGAGGTCCAGCTCCAGGACCTCCAGCCGGTCCGCGGCGCCCGCACCGGCGTACGCGCGGCGCACCGCGGCCGCGGCCTCGCGCGCGTCCGCCGGGTCGAGGAACGGGTCCCGCAGCCCGTACTGGAGCTGCAAGGGAGCGGGGGCGAGCGCCCCGTAGAGCTCCGGCAGGTCGGCGTACTCCAGGATGCCCGGCAGGGCGGCGCCCTCGAAGCCGGTCAGCAGCCGGGCGAACAGGGCGGGGTAGCTGCCGAGGTGGCCCGCCGCGCACACCGGCAGCGGCTCCGGCGCGAGCAGCGCCGTGTGCAGCGCGACGGCCGCGCCGAGGCTGTGCCCGAACAGCCCGGTGCGGCCGGCCGCGGCCCGGGGGTGGCCGCGGAGCCAGCCCAGGGCGGCGAGGGCGTCGCCCAGGAGGGCGCCCAGCAGTGAGTGGCCGCGCAGGGCGAAGGCGTGCGCGAGGACGGTGCCCTCGTCGCGCCCGGCGAGGCGGTCCGCGTCCAGGCCGCCGTCGATGCCGTGGTCGAGGGCGAGGGTGAGGAAGCCCGCGCGGGCGAGGTGCGCGGCGACGTCGCGGTCGGGGTGGTCGGGCGGCTCCGCGCCGGTCAGCTGGTCCAGCCGGGCGTTCCTGCCGCCGAGGACGAGCACGGCGGGCAGGGGGCCGGTGCCGGCGGGGGCGAGCACCGCGGCACGGAACCTGCCCCGGGCCGGGCTGTCGAACAGCAGCCGCTCCCGTACAAAACCGTCACTCTCCTCCGGAGGGCCGTCCGGAGCCGCCGCCAGGGTGTCCTGCCCGGCCCGGGCGAGCCGTTCCACGACGGCCCGCACGCGCCGCGACCAGTCGGCGGACGGGCCGGCGGACAGGCCGGTGGGCGGGCCGGCGGACGCGGCAGTCCCGGACGTTCCGGCACCCGCCCCCGGGGCGGGACCCAGCGCGCGCTCGACGGAGAGAAGCTGACGTAAACGATGGATCTGCATGGAGCCCTTCGCAGTACGCGGGGGTACGTCGTCAGACGAAGTCGGCGTGCAGGGTGGAGGGCACCTCCAGCGCGTACGCGCCGAGGGCGTCGTCAAGTTTGACCTGTCCGCCCCGCAGGAGCTCCAGGAGCTCGTTCTGCGGCCGGTAGAAGCAGGACTTGCACAGGTCCGTCCGGAGCGGGTTGGAGGCCTCCCACTCCGCCCGCGGCCCGCCGTCCAGCACGCCCGCATACCCGTCCTCGATCACGTTGCCGATGCGGTAGCGGCTGTTGAGATGGACCTGCGGGCAGGGGTAGAGGTGCCCGTCCGCGCCGACGGCGGTCACGAAGCGGCTGTAGTGACAGCGCTCGAAGTCGCCCTCCACGGCCTCCACCCGGTCCATCGGGCCGCGGTCGAGCTTGGGCACGGAGACCTCGAAGCCCGGGGCGGCCAGCTCCGCAGCCCCGGCCAGGGCGGCCGTGATCTCGTCCATCACCGGCTCGATCGTCCGGTGGCCCAGAGCGGAGTAGAACTCCGGCTCGAAGCGGACGTAGTGCGCCCCGGCCTCCCGGGCGACCCGCGCGGCGGCCACGATCTCGCGGTGGTTCCGCTCGGTGATCACGTAATTGAAGCCGATGCGGAAGTCGGGGTCGATCGCCGACTGCCGCAGCCTGCCGACGTTGTCCAGGAAGGAGGCGAAGGTGTGCTCGCGGTCGCGGGTGATCTCCGCGAAGGTGGCCTCCGTGCCCGCATTGAGGCCGATCCGCACCCACGTGTGCGTGCTGGCCACGCACTCGGCCATCGCGGGCCGCCCCAGCCGGGAGCCGTTGGTGATCAGGCCGATCCGCAGGCCCGCCTCGTGCCCGGCGTCGCAGACGGCCGGATACCCCGGGTGGATCGTGCACTCGCCGCTGCCGCAGAACGTGACCGCGCGGCCCTCATTGGCGGCGAATTCCCGTAACAGGGAAATCGCGTTCTCCGTGGAGATGACGTCCTTGAACGAGAAAAGGTCGTAGAACTGCTCCTCGGCGGGGGAGTGGAAGTTGCAGAATGCGCAGCGCATATTGCAGGCACCCATGATGCCGATGCGCATGTGGACGGGCCGGATCTCCCCGCCCTCGACGAAGCGGCGGAGCAGTTCGCCGTGCGCGAGGACCTTCTGCGGTGAGTGCGCCCGGTCGAGGCTGACCACGGGCAGTCCGGGACGGCTGGTGGGGGCGGCCGCTTCGTAACTCCGCACGGGTGCGGTGTCGTTCATGGAGTTCCTCTCGCACGGCTCTCGCAAGGCCAGAGGTTCGGCGCGGGTGACACTAGGAGCCGCCGTGACGACCGTCAATAGGTCTAGACCCGCGCCGCCGCCCTCCCCCGGACCCCCGGCCCGGGCCGGAGCGCCCTACTCCGTCGGCCGCTGCAAGCGCGCGACGAACTTGTAGCGGTCCCCGCGGTACACCGATCGGACCCATTCCACCGGCTCCCCCTGCGCGTCCAGCGAGTGGCGGGAGAGCATCAGCATCGGCAGGCCCACGTCCGTGCCCAGCAGGCCCGCCTCGCGCGGCGTGGCCAGGGACGTCTCGATCGTCTCCTCCGCCTCCGCGAGCCGGACGTCGTAGACCTCGGCCAGGGCGGTGTAGAGCGAGGTGTACTTCACCAGGCTCCGGCGCAGCGCCGGGAAGCGCTTCGCCGACAGGTGCGTCGTCTCGATGGCCATCGGCTCGCCGCTGGCCAGCCGCAGCCGCTCGATGCGCAGGACGCGGCCGCCGGTGGCGATGTCCAGCAGCTTGGAGAGCCGGTCGTCGGCGGTGACGTAGCCGATGTCCAGGAGCTGGGAGGTCGGCTCCAGGCCCTGGGCGCGCATGTCCTCCGTGTAGGAGGTCAGTTGCAGCGCCTGCGAGACCTTGGGTTTCGCGACGAACGTCCCCTTGCCCTGGATGCGCTCCAGGCGGCCTTCCACGACCAGCTCCTGGAGGGCCTGGCGGACGGTCGTGCGGGAGGTGTCGAACTCCGCCGCCAGGGTGCGCTCCGGCGGTACGGGCGTGCCGGGGGGCATGGTTTCGGTCATGTCCAGCAAATGGCGTTTCAGCCGGTAGTACTTGGGAACGCGCGCGGTCCGCGCGCCGCCCGGCGCGCCGCCGCCCTCGGCCGTACCGCCCTCGGTCGCCATGGCCTGCCTTCCCGACTCCGATCCTGCTGCTGTCACCGGCTCCTCCGTCTGTCGCGGTCACATGGTGGCACGGGCAGAGCCCGAGGGGCCCGGAGACGCCCAGGTCGACCTCGAGGTGTCGGTCCGGTAACGGAGCCGACAGCGACTCTTATACACCCTTGACACCCCAAAAGGTCTAGGCCAAGCTGCGGGCACTGGTCTAAACCATTAAAGACCACATTCGGTCCTTGAGGAGAGTGCTGTGAAGCGAGGGCTCATAGCGGCGACGGGTGTCGCGGCCATGCTGGTGAGTGTTGCTGCCTGTGGGTCCAGCGACAGTGACAAGGGATCGGGCGACGGCGCCAAGGACAAGAGCCTCACCGTCTGGTTCATGGACGGCTCCAACCCTCCGGGCTGGACGAAGGCGGTCCAGGCCGAGTTCGAACAGAAGACCGGCGCGAAGCTCAACGTCCAGGTCCAGAAGTGGGACGGCATCCAGCAGAAGCTGACCACGGCCCTCTCCGAGTCCAGCCCGCCGGACGTCGTCGAGGTCGGCAACACCCAGACCCCCTCCTACGCGCAGACCGGCGGCCTCGCCGAGCTCGGCGACCTGAAGAAGGAGATCGGCGCCGACTGGACCGACTCCCTCAACAAGCCCTCCGTCTTCGAGGGCAAGCAGTACGCCGCCCCGTGGTACGCCGCGAACCGCGTCGTCATCTACAACAAGAAGGTGTGGGCGGACGCGGGCGTCACCGACGTCCCCAAGACCCGCGCCGACTTCTTCAAGGCCCTGGAGGCCATCCAGAAGAAGGGCGAGGCCGAGCCGCTCTACCTGCCCGGCCAGAACTGGTACTTCTTCGACGGCCTGACCATCGGCACCGGCGCCGACCTGGTGAAGAAGGACGGCAAGAAGTGGGTCTCCAACCTCGCCGACCCCAAGGTCGCCAAGGCCATGGAGGTCTACAAGCAGTACCAGGCCTTCAGCAAGGCCCCCAAGGACAAGGACGAGGCCACGCCGCAGCAGGCCGACGTCTTCGCCAAGGGCAGGACCGGCGCCTTCATCGGCATGGGCTGGGAGGCCGCCACCGCCATCAAGGCGAACCCGGCCATCGAGAAGGACCTCGGCTACTTCACCATCCCCGGTGAGACCGCGGACAAGCCCGAGGGCGTCTTCCTCGGCGGCTCCAACCTCGCCGTTGCCGCCGGCAGCAAGAAGCAGGACCTCGCCAAGGAGTTCCTGAAGATCGCACTGTCCGACAAGAACGAGGGCGCGCTGGCCAAGGAGGTCGGCTCGATCCCCAACAAGGACTCCCTGCTGGAGAGCCTGAAGGGCAACGCCGCCGCCGAGGCCGCGGCCCCCGCCGCCAAGGGCGGCGGCACCACCCCGCTGATCCCCGAGTGGGCCGCGGTGGAGAACGCCCCGAACCCGATCAAGGCGTACATGACGGCCGTGCTGAACGGAAAGTCCCCCGAGGAAGCCGCCAAGCAGGTCGAGGCCGACGTCAACAAGCGCCTCAGCCAGAAGCAGTAGCAGCAGCCGATAGCCCGGAAGCAGCAGCCGGCGGCAGCGACCCGGCAGCAGTGACCCGACGGCCGGGCGGGATGCCGTGAGAGACGGCCTCCCGCCCGGCCGCGCACCAACGCAATACCGTTCGACAGGGGAGAAGGCGGACGACGATGTCAGCGCAGATCGAAGAGGCGACGGCCGGCGGGCCCGCCTCCCGGACCGGCAAGGGCACCGCCCCGCCCCCGCCCCGCCGCGGCCCCGGCCGGCTCGCCCAGGGCACGCCGTACCTCCTGATCCTCCCCGCCGCAGCCGTCACGGTGCTGCTGCTCGGCTGGACGCTGCTGAAGAACGGCCTGCTGTCGTTCCAGAACCTCGGCCCGCGCCAGCTCATCCAGCACCTCACCGAGTGGACCGGCACGGACAACTACGCCGAACAGCTCGGCAGCTCCGAGTTCTGGGGCGTCACCGGGCGCTCGGTGGTCTTCACCCTCGCCAACGTCGTCCTCATCATGGCGCTGGGCTGCTTCATCGGCCTGCTCCTCGCCCGCCTCGGCACCGCGCTGCGGCTGCTGCTCTCGCTCGGCCTCGTCCTCGCCTGGGCCATGCCCGTCGTCGCGGCGACCACCGTCTTCCAGTGGCTCTTCGACCAGCGCTTCGGCGTCGTCAACTACGTACTGGACGCGCTCGGCTGGCACTCCATGGCCGGCTACAGCTGGACCAGCGGGCAGTTCTCCACCTTCTTCGTGATCACCGTGCTGATCGTCTGGCAGTCGGTGCCCTTCGTGGCCATCAACCTGTACGCGGCGACCACCACGATCCCCAAGGAGCTCTACGAGGCCGCCTCGCTCGACGGCGCCGGCTCCTGGAAGCAGTTCACCTCGGTGACCTTCCCCTTCCTCAAGCCGTTCTTCCTCGCGACGACGTTCCTCGAAGTCATCTGGATCTTCAAGTCGTTCACCCAGGTCTTCGCGATCAACGAAGGCGGGCCCGACCGGCTCACGGAGACCCTGCCCGTCTACGCCTTCCAGGAAGGCTTCGGCAGCCAGCACTTCGGCATGGGCGCCGCCGTCTCCATCCTGACCATCGTGATCCTGCTGGCCCTGACGGCCTACTACCTGCGCCTGGTGCTCAAGCAAGAGGAGGACGAGCTGTGAGGCGATCGACCCTGGGCCGGGTGTGGCCGGGAGCGACCGCGGTCGTTCTCTTCCTCGCGTTCGTGTTCCCCGTCTACTGGATGTTCAGCACGGCCTTCAAGGCCAACAAGGACATCGTCAGCGAGGACCCCGTCTGGTTCCCCACCAGCCCCACCTTCGAGCACTTCCAGCGGGCGGTGCAGGCGGACGGCTTCTGGACGCTTGTGCGTAACTCCTTCACCGTCACCCTCGTGGCCGTCGCACTGTCGCTGGTGATCGCCCTGCTCGCCTCGTTCGCCGTCGCGCGCATGCGGTTCAAGGGGCGCAAGAGCTTCATCCTGGTGATGATGATGGCGCAGATGGCCCCCTGGGAGGTCATGGCCCTCGCGTACTACATCATCGTCCGGGACGCCGAGATGCTGAACAGCCTCGTGCCCCTGATCGCCATCTACACCGTCATGGTGCTCCCCTTCACCGTCCTGACGCTGCGCGGCTACGTCGCCGCCGTGCCCAAGGAGCTGGAGGAGTCCGCGATGGTCGACGGCTGCACCCGCGCCCAGGCCTTCATCAAGGTGATCTTCCCGCTGCTGGCGCCGGGCCTGATGGCCACCTCGCTCTTCGGCTTCATCACCGTCTGGAACGAGTTCCCCTACGTCCTGATCCTCAACAAGGACGCCTCGGCCCAGACGCTCCCCGTGTGGCTCACCGGATTCCGCACGGCGTTCGGCGACGACTGGGGCGCCACCATGGCCGCCTCCTCGCTCTTCGCCGTGCCCATCCTGATCCTCTTCGTCATCCTCCAGCGCAAGGCAGTCGGCGGCCTCACCTCCGGCGCAGTGAAGGGTTAGCGCTACTCCCATGGACACGCTCACGCGCGACGCCCTCGCCGTCCTCCAGCCCGGCTTCACCGGCACCACCGCCCCCGAGTGGCTGCTGCGCCGGCTCGGCGAAGGGCTCGCCTCCGTCGGCCTCTTCGGCCGCAACATCGCCTCCCCCGAGCAGCTCGCGGCGCTCACCGCCCGGCTGCGCGCCGAACGCGGCGACGTCCTCGTCGCCATCGACGAGGAGGGCGGCGACGTCACCCGGCTGGAGGCGCGCACCGGCTCCTCCTTCCCCGGCAACCTCGCCCTCGGCGCCGTCGACGACACCGGGCTCACCCGGGCCGTCGCCCGCGAGCTCGGCCGGCGGCTCGCCGAGTGCGGCGTCAACCTCAACTGGGCGCCCTCCGCCGACGTCAACTCCGACCCGGACAACCCCGTCATCGGCGTCCGCTCCTTCGGCGCCGACCCGCGGCTCGTCGCCCGGCACACCGCCGCCTACGTCGAGGGCCTCCAGTCCGCGGGCGTCGCCGCCTGCACCAAGCACTTCCCCGGGCACGGCGACACGGCCGTCGACTCCCACCACGACATGCCGCGCATCGACGCCGGCCTCGGCACGCTGCGCGAGCGCGAACTGGTGCCCTTCCGGGCCGCGGTCGCCGCCGGCACCAAGGCCGTCATGAGCGCGCACATCCTGCTGCCCGCGCTCGACCCCGGCCTGCCGGCGACCCTCAGCCCCGCCGCGCTGCACGGGCTGCTGCGGGCGCCCCTCGCCGGCGGCGGCCTCGGCTTCGACGGCCTCATCGTCACCGACGGCATGGAGATGCGGGCCATCTCCGGCACGTACGGGATCGAGCGCGGCAGCGTGCTGGCCCTCGCCGCGGGCGCCGACGCGATCTGCGTCGGCGGCGGGCTGGCCGACGAGGACACCGTGCTGCGGCTGCGCGACGCGCTGGTCGCGGCCGTACGCGCAGGCGAGCTGCCGGAGGAACGGCTCGCCGACGCCGCGGCACGGGTGCGCGCCCTGGCGCGCTGGACCTCGGGGGAGGGCGCGGCCGGCACGGCCGAGGAGGGGACCGCGCCCTCCCCCGAGGTGGGGCTCACCGCGGCGCGGCGCGCCCTGCGGGTGACCGCTTCGCCCGGCTACGAGCCGCTCGCCGGGCCCGCCTACGTGGCCGCGTTCACCCCGCTGGCGAACATCGCCGTCGGCGACGAGACCCCCTGGGGCATCGGCGCCGAACTCGCCCGGCTGCTGCCCGGCACGCGGACCGGCACGTACGGGCCCGACGTCGCCCGCGCCTCCGAGGTGCTCGCCGCCGCGGGCGGCCGGCGGATCGTCGCCGTCGTACGGGACGTGCACCGGCACGGGTGGATGGCGGAGGCGCTCGACGCGCTGCTCGCGGCGCGGCCGGACACGGTCGTGGTGGAGATGGGCCTCAACGCGGCCCCGCCGCGGGGGGCGTTGCACGTGGTGACGCACGGCGCGGCGCGGGTCTGCGGGGTCGCTGCCGCGGAGGCCGTCGCGGGGCCGCGCAACTGACGGCGGTTCCGGCACCGCCGGACTCCCCGGTGGGGGCCGATCGCCGCTGCGGCGGGGGCAGTGCGGGGGCCGTAGCCCCCGGACCCCTCCGGAGGAGGAAACGGCGAAAGGGCGGGAGCGGGGCCCCTTCCCCCCGCCGCAACGGCGCTTAGCCACCGCGGCGGAATCCGGCGGTGCCGGACCCGCCGCGGCGAGGGGATGCGTGGGGCTACAGCCCCTGCCACTCCGGCTTCGCCGCGTACGTGGCGCGGAAGTAGTCCGCGAGCTTCAGCTTGGACGCGGCGGCCTCGTCGACGACGACCGTGGCGTGCGGGTGCAGCTGGAGCGCCGAGGCGGGGACGAGCGCCGAGACCGGGCCCTCGACGGACGCCGCCACGGCGTCGGCCTTGCCCTCGCCCGTGGCGAGCAGCACCAGGTGGCGGGCCTCCAGGATGGTGCCGATGCCCTGGGTGATGACGTGGTGCGGCACCTGCTCGATGTCGCCGTCGAAGAAGCGCGCGTTGTCGACGCGGGTCTGCTCCGTGAGCGTCTTGATGCGCGTGCGGGAGGCGAGCGAGGAGCACGGCTCGTTGAAGCCGATGTGCCCGTCGGTGCCGATGCCGAGCAGCTGGAGGTCCACCCCGCCGGCCGCGGGCAGCGCCCGGTCGTAGGCCTCGCACGCGCCCTGGACGTCCTCGGCGGTGCCGTCGGGGCCTATGAAGGACGCCTCGGTCAGGCCGAGCGGCTCGACGACCTCGCGCAGGACCACCGAGCGGTACGACTCGGGGTGGTCGGCGGGCAGGCCGACGTACTCGTCGAGCTGGCAGATGCGGGCCCGCGAGGCGTCCACCGCGCCGGAGCGGACCTTGGCGGTCAGGGCTTCGTAGACGGGCAGCGGCGTCGAGCCCGTGGCCACGCCGAGCAGGGCGTCGGGCTTGCGGCGCAGGAGGGCGGCCATGGCCTCCGCGATGAGTTCTCCGCCTGCCTTGGCGTCCGGGACGATGACAACTTCCACGCTGGGGCCTGCCGATCTTAAAGAGTGGAGCGGATCGTGTGGTATAGACCAATCTAGCAGAGGGGGGCACTCCGGGAACCCCGCCGGAACCCGCCCCGGACCCCGCTTCCGGCTGGCGGCCGCGCCCCACCCCGTGGTCGACTGGGACTGCATCCCCGTCCGGGAGGTATCCGGCATGAGCGACACGACCGCCGCCCACCACCGCGAGCAGCCGGGCGGGATCATGTCCGCCGAGATGGCCGAACAGCCGGCCGTCCTGCGCCGCATCCTCGACCGGGGCGCTCCCGCGATCGCCGGGACCGCCCGCACCATCGCCGCCCGGGACCCGCGCTTCGTGCTCCTCACGGCCCGCGGCACCTCCGACAACGCCGCCCTCTACGCCAAATACCTCCTCGAAGTGCAGCTCGGGAAGCCCTGCGGCCTGACCTCCATGTCGACCGTCACCGCCTACGGGGCCCGGCCCGACCTGACGGACGTCCTGGCGATCACCATCAGCCAGTCCGGCGGCTCGCCCGACCTGGTCGCCTCCACCAAGGCCGCCCGCGAGGCGGGGGCGATCACCCTCGCGGTCACCAACAACGCCGACTCCCCGCTCGCCGCCGTCTCCGAGCACCACATCGACATCCTGGCCGGCCCCGAGCGGGCCCTGCCCGCCACCAAGACCTACACGGCCTCGCTGCTCACCCTCTACCTCTTCGTCCAGGGCCTGCGCCCGGGCGGCGGTGCCGACAGGGCCGCGGCCGAGGCCCTGCCCGGCCTCGCCCGAGGCATCCTCGACCGTGCCGCCGAGGTCAGACAGCTCGCCGCCCGCTACCGCTTCGCCGAACGGATGGTCCTCACCTCCCGCGGCTACGGCTACCCGACCGCCAAGGAAGCCGCGCTCAAGCTGATGGAGACGAGCTACATCCCCGCCCTCTCCTACTCCGGCGCCGATCTGCTGCACGGCCCGCTCGCCATGGTCGACAACATCTCGCCCGTCATCGCCATCGTCACCGAGGGCCGCGGCGGCGAGGCCCTGCAACCCGTCCTGGAACGGCTGCGCGGCCGGGGCGCGGACCTGATGATCGTCGGCAGCGAGGCGGAGGCCGCCCGGGGCACGGCCGGATTCGCCCTGCCCACGGCCGGGGTCCCCGAGGAGCTGCAACCGATCCTGGAGATCCTCCCCTTGCAGATGCTGGCCTACGAGATCACCGTCGCCCGGGGGCAGGACCCCGACGCGCCCCGCGCCCTCGCGAAGGTCACCGAGACCCGCTGACGCACCGCGCCGGCCCACGGCGGCCGCGGCCCCCGCTCCTCAGTCCCCGCCGGCCGCGGGCCCCCGCTCCTCAGCCGCCGCCAGCCCGGGCGGGCACGCCTCAGAGCAGCGCGCCCCCGGAGGTGTCTATCCACTGCCCCGTCACCCACCGGCTGTCGTCCGACGCCAGGAAGGCGACGACATCGCCGACATCGCGCGCCTCACCCACCCGCCGGAGCGGGGACATTGCCGCGGTGCCCTCCTGGACCTCCGCGCCGGCCCGCAGCCACGAGGCGTTCATGTCCGTGTCGATCACGCCCGGCGCCACCGCGTTGACCGTGATCCCGCGCTCGCCCAGCTGCTTGGCCAGCACCGAGGTGAAGGCGTCCACCGCGCCCTTCGTCATGGTGTAGGCGATCAGATCGGGGAGGGCCGCGCCGCGGGTCAGCACCGTGGAGAGGTTGATGACGCGCCCGCCGTCGCGCAGGCGGGCAAGGCCGTGCTGCGTGACGAAGAACGGTGCCCTGGTGTTGACCGCGAAGATCCGGTCGTAGTCCTCCTCGGCCACCTCCCCGAGCGGCGCCCGCGGGCCGACGATGCCCGCATTGTTCACCAGGATGTCCAGGCCGTCCCCGGCCTGCTCGTCGAAGGCGGCCCAGAGCGCCTCGGCATCGCCCGGCACCCCCAGCTCGGCCCGGATCGCGAAGGCGTCCCCGCCGGCCGCCCTGATCTCCTTCACCGTCAGCTCGGCCGAGGCCGCGTCCCGGCCGTAGTGCACGGCGACGCGGGCGCCCTCCCTGCCCAGGCGCTCGGCGACCGCCCGCCCGATGCCCCGGCTGCCGCCCGTGACCAGTGCCGTCCTGCCCGTGAGCGTGCCCATGACCGCGCTCCCCTCTTTCTTTAGCGAGTGCTACAGAAAGAACGTAGCACAGGTTTTTTAGCGAGCGCTATAGAATGGGTCCATGGCGACCAAGCAGCGCGGAAGGCCCCGCTCCTTCGACCGTGAGACGGCCCTGGAACAGGCGATGCGCGCCTTCTGGGAGCACGGCTACGAGGCCGTCTCCATCGCGGACCTCACCCGGGCCATGGACATCAAGGCGCCCAGCCTCTACGCGGCGTTCGGCGACAAGCGCACCCTGTTCGAAGAGGCCGTCGAGGCGTACACGCGCAGCTACGCCGTCTTCACGCCCGAGGCCGTGGCCGAGGCGCCGACCGCCCGGGCCGCGGTGGGCCGCCTCCTGCGCGCGGCGGCGGTCTCCCACACCCTCCCCGGCCTGCCGCGCGGCTGCATGATCATCAACGCCGCCGTCAACTGCACCGAGCAGTCCTCCGACGTGGCCGAGGCGCTCCAGGGGCGGCGCAACGAGATGGTCGCGTGCGTCGAGGGCCGCGTCGCCGCCGACATCGCCGCGGGCGTCCTGCCGCCGGAGACCGACGCCCGTGCGCTCGCCGTCTACACCGGCGCCGTCCTCCAGGGCCTGTCGCAACAGGCGCGCGACGGCGCGGACCGCGCCACTCTGGAGGCGGTCGCCGATTTGGCGATGCAGGCATGGCCCCGGGAGCGGGCGGGGGAGGCGTCGTCCGACACGGAGGGCTCGTCCGGCGCGGGGTGACCGGCCGGAGGCGGGGGGTGCACGACGAAGAAGCGTGAGGCGCCGGCCCGGGGAATGTGCGAGGCGTCAGCCGGGGGAGCGCGTGAGACGCAGGCCCGGGGCGCGCGCGAGGCCCCGGCCCGGAGATCACTTCGGGCCGCGGCGCCTGGCCGGGACCCTCAACCCGGCCGGCACCGCAGCCCGGAGCCGTATCGGCCCGCCGGGCGCGCGGGGTGTGCGGACCCCGCGGCCGGAGTGGGCCGACTGGAGGCCGTGGCGCGATCAGGGCAGAGAGCGCCGGGCCTCGCTCCGCCCTCCTGTGCGGGGAAGGCGGAAGCTTTGCTCACTCATTGTGGACTAGACCATTCTTTCCTGTCCATGCTTCGCACCGCGCGGGTTTCCCCGGGTATCACCCGCGGTCCGGGCGGCCCGTCGCGGCCCGAAGGCGGCACGAGGTGAGGGCCCCGGCCCCGGGTAGGCTCACCACCGTGCCCTCCATGAACGACCTCGTACGTCAGCACACGGCCCTCGGCGACTCCGACCTGGAGTGGCTGCACCTGCTGGTCTCGGAGTGGCAGCTGCTCTCCGACCTCTCCTTCGCCGACCTCGTCCTGTGGGTGCCCACCCTCGACGGCACGCGCTACGTCTCGGTCGCGCAGATGCGGCCGAACACCGGCCCCACCTCGTACCAGAACGACATGGTCGGCCACCTCGTGCCGCGCGGCCGCCGCCCCATGCTCGACGCCGCCCTGGACGAGGGGCGGATCGTCCGCGAGGGTGACCCCGAGTGGCGCGAGGAGGTCCCGGTCCGCGTCGAATCCATCCCGGTCCGCCGCGAGGGCCGGGTGCTGGGCGTCATCGCCCGCAATACGAACCTGCTGACGGTGCGCACCCCGAGCCGGCTGGAGCTCACCTACCTCCAGAGCGCCTCCGACCTCGCCCAGATGATCGCCAACGGCGCCTTCCCGTTCCCCGGTCAACAAGTCGACATGGACGCCTCGCCGCGGGCCGGCGACGGCCTCATCCGGCTGGACGCCGACGGCATCGTGCAGTACGCGAGCCCCAACGCCCTGTCCGCCTACCACCGCCTCGGCCTCGCCGCCGACCTCGTCGGGCATCATCTGGGCGAGACCACCGCTCAGTTGGCGCCCTCCCGCGGCCCGGTCGACGAGTCGCTCGCCAAGCTCGCCAGCGGCTGGGCGCCCCGCGAGTTCGAGGTCGAGGGCAACGACGGGGTCATCCAGCTCCGGGCGATTCCCCTCAAACCCAAGGGAAACCACATCGGTTCGCTCGTACTGCTGCGCGACGTCACCGAACTGCGTCGCCGCGAGCGAGAGTTGATCACCAAGGACGCGACCATCCGGGAGATTCACCACCGGGTGAAGAACAACTTGCAGACCGTAGCCGCGCTGCTGCGCCTCCAGGCCCGCAGGATCGGTTCGGCAGAGGGGCGCGAGGCGCTGGAGGAGGCCGTCCGCCGGGTCGGCTCGATCGCGATCGTCCACGAGACGCTCTCGCAGAACCTGGACGAGCGGGTCGAATTCGACGAGATCGCCGACCGGGTGCTGTCGATGGTCGCCGAGATCTCGCCCGGGCGGGTCGCCGGGCGGCGCACCGGCCGCTTCGGCATCCTCGACGCCGAGGTGGCGACGCCGCTGGCGATGGTGCTGACCGAGCTGCTCCAGAACGCCATGGAGCACGGCTTCGGGCCGGGGGAGCGGGGCACGGTGGAGGTCACCGCCGTGCGCAGCGGTACCCGGCGCGACGCCCGCCTGCTGATCTCCGTGCAGGACGACGGCCGCGGCCTCCCCGAGGGCTTCGACCCGCAGCGCGCCGGCAATCTGGGCTTGCAGATCGTCCGCACCCTGGTCGAGGGCGAGATGGGCGGGACGTTCGACATGGTGCCCGCTTCCGGGCAGGGCACGAGGGTCGTCCTCGACATCCCGGTACGGGCGGAGAAGGGCTGACCCGGCCGGCCCCGGCCCCGGCGGGGATCACCGCACACAGCACTGAGCCCCGGGCCGGCATTCCGGTCCGGGGCTCAAAGCTGCGTAATGCGGGGCGCCCCCAGGCAAAGCTCGGGGGGAGCGTCAGGGGGTACTGCGCGCTGCGGCTCGGGGGCCGAGGGGCGTCGTCAGGCGGTGGCGTTGCGCGCCCGGTTGCGAGCGGCGCGGCGCTTCATCGCACGACGCTCGTCCTCGCTGAGGCCACCCCAGACGCCGGAGTCCTGGCCGGACTCGAGCGCCCACTGCAGGCACTGCTCCATGACGGGGCAGCGGCGGCAGACGGCCTTGGCTTCCTCGATCTGCAGCAGCGCAGGACCGGTGTTGCCGATGGGGAAGAAGAGCTCGGGGTCTTCCTCGCGGCAAACGGCGTTGTGACGCCAGTCCATGGCTGCTCCATCTCCTCGTTATTGCGGCTACGTTGCTTGTGAATGTGAACGCTTTCACGAATCCCTCCGCAGGGGAAGGGCCGACGCCCAGTCGTGAAACTGGTGCGGTCCATCAGGAAAAGGGAGGGGTTCGGGCTGTATCGGAAGGCCGGAAGAGCGGACGTCCCGATCGCCATGAAGAGACTCGCAAACCTCGGCGGCGGATACAACCCCTTCTGGAAAGTTTTTTTTGATTCCTCGGTGTCGGCTAGGTCACAGCCGTACTTCCAGGGGGTGGAACCCAGCCTAAACGTTCGAGTGAAAGGACTTTAGGCCCTGGCACTCACACAATCACACGCAGTGCACGGCGTACGCCTGTGAACGTCACGCTCGTCCGCACTCCGAGGTGGTCACCGTCCATCTGGAAGGGCAGTGGAACCTGCGAATGCAAGGTGAAACGCGTCTGGTCGTGCAGCGAGACGGTGTGCTTGCCCCGCGGGCCGCGCTCCGGCGTGGACATCAGCAGCTGGGTCGCGTAGCGGCCGGCCGCGGTCGTCGACAGCCGGGTGAATCCCAGCACGTCAAGAGCGGTGTCGAAGGATGCCTGCGGCGACGCGTAGACCGGGCGGTTGTTGAGGTACGTCCACGGCGCCGTGTTGCAGATTATCGACATGACGAGATTCTCGAGCGGCTCCTCGTCCGGCCGTTCGAGGGTGATGGTGCCGCGCCGGCGGTGGGTCTCCCCGACGAATTGCCGCATCACCTGTCGCGCGTACAGCGCGGGCGTCGACCGCTTGCCGCGCTCCCGCTGCTGCTCCACCCGGCCGATGACGCCCGCGTCGAAGCCGAAGCCCGCGCAGAAGGTGAACCAGCGCTCCGGCACCCCCTCGTCCTCCGTGCCCGGAGTGCCCCCCGCGAGCCCCAGCCCCACGGTGCGCTCGCTGCCGTCGCGCAGGGCGTCCAGCAGGGCGCCGGTCGCCTCCACGACGTCGTTGGGCAGCCCCAGCGCACGGGCGAAGACGTTGGTCGAGCCGCCGGGCACCACGGCGAGCCGGGGCAGGCGCTCGGGGTCGGGGCCCTCGTGCAGCAGGCCGTTGACGACCTCGTTGACCGTGCCGTCGCCGCCGAGCGCCACCACCAGCTCGGTGGTGCCGCTCTCGGCCGCCCGCCGTGCGAGGTCCCGGGCGTGGCCCCGGTACTCGGTGGTGGCCACCTCCAGCTTGAGATCGCTGGCGAGGGCGTGCACCAGGACATCACGGGTACGGGCACTGGTGGTGGTGGCCGAGGGGTTGACCACGAGGAGCGCACGCATGCGCGCCAGCCTACCTACCTGTCGGTACACGAACCGCCCCGGCCCGCCTTCGGCCCCCCTCGGATCGACGGCGGTACGGCTACCCTGCTGGGGTGAGCAGCAAGCAGTCCGCGCCGAAAAACGCCCGTACGAGCGGCCCCGCCGGCACCCGGCGGCAGGCCGCCGCGGCCCCCGCACCCGCGCCCGCCGGGCCCCGCCCGGCCCGGCTGACGGCCGCCGCCGCGCTGACCGGCCTGGAGGGCCTGGCGCTCGCCGCCGCCGGCATTTACCTGCTGGTCATGGGCCTGCTCGGCAAGCCGAACAGCCCGCAGCAGGCGGAGATGGGCGGCCTGACCGTGCTCGCCCTGTCCGCGCTGCCGCTGGCGGCAGCGCGCGGGCTGTGGCTGCGGCGCCGCTGGAGCCGCGGGCCCGCCATGATCACGCAGATCATGGCGCTGCCGGTGGCCTGGACGCTGTTCAACGGCGGAGGCGTCCTGATCGCCGCCGCGGTGGCGCTGGCCGCCGTGGCCGTGGGCACGCTTGTGCTGCTGGTGAACCCCACGGCGACGGAAGCGCTCGGGATCGGCCCGCGGGAGTAGGACCCGGGGCTTCGCCCCGGACCCCGGTGCGCGCGGGCCGGGAGGCCCGCTACTCCTCGATCAGCAAGCGGTCCCGCAGCTGCGCCAGTGTCCTCGCCAGCAGGCGCGACACGTGCATCTGCGAGATCCCGACCTCCTGGGCGATCTGGGACTGGGTCATATTGCCGAAGAACCGCAGCAGCAGGATCTTCTTCTCGCGCGGCGGCAGGTCCTCCAGCAGCGGTTTCAGCGACTCGCGGTACTCGACGCCCTCCAGCGCCTCGTCCTCCGCGCCGAGGGTGTCCGCCACGGCCGGCGACTCGTCGTCCGTGTCGGGCACGTCCAGGGAGAGCGTGCTGTAGGCGTTGGCGGACTCCAGGCCCTCCAGCACCTCCTCCTCGGAGATCCCCAGCTGCTCGGCCAGCTCGTGGACCGTGGGCGCGCGGCCGTGCCGCTGGGAGAGCTCCGCGGTGGCCGTGGTCAGGGCCAGCCGCAGCTCCTGGAGCCGGCGCGGAACCCGGACCGCCCAGCCCTTGTCGCGGAAGTGCCGCTTGATCTCCCCGACCACCGTGGGCGTCGCGTACGTGGAGAACTCCACGCCGCGGTCCGGATCGAACCGGTCCACCGACTTGATCAGACCGATCGTCGCGACCTGGGTGAGGTCGTCCAGCGGCTCCCCGCGATTGCGGAAGCGCCGGGCCAGGTGCTCCACCAGCGGCAGGTGCATCCGCACGAGGTGGTTGCGCAGCTCGGCCCGCTCGGGCGAGCCGTCCGGCAGTGCGCGCAGCTCGATGAACAGGGCCCGGGCACCACTGCGGTCCTGCGCGGTGGAGTGCCGGTGCTCGTGCTGGTCCATGTGGTCCGCCCGCTCTGGTGGGTCGCCGGCCTCGTCCGGCGCGGGATTCGCAGGATCGCCCGGCAGCTGCCGGGCGGGCTGCTGCGGGATGGCCGGGGTACGCACCCCCCGCGACGATGCAGTGCTCACGGAGCCCCCTCTTCCGTCACGGCTGTCCGGGGCCGGCGCCGCGCTTCTTGTGCAGGCTGATGCTGACCGTGCGGTCGTCGGCGACGGTCGAGTCGACCTCACCGGCCAGGGCGGAGAGCACCGTCCAGGCGAAGGTGTCGCGCTCGGGCGCGCGGCCGTCCGTGGTGGGTGCCGAGACGGTCACCCGCAGCGCGTCGCCCACCAGGCGGAAGACGCAGCTGAGAACGGAGCCGGGCACCGCTTGTTGCAGAAGGATCGCGCACGCCTCGTCGACCGCGATGCGCAAGTCCTCGATCTCGTCGAGGGTGAAGTCCAAGCGGGCCGCGAGGCCGGCTGTCGCCGTCCGCAGCACCGACAGGTAGGCACCCGCAGCGGGCAGCCGGACTTCCACGAAGTCCTGGGTCCCGGGCTCGCCTGCGATTGGGGACACCCTCACCTCCAAGGTGGCACAAGCTTCTTGAGCTGTTACGAGCACCGGCCCCCGGCCCTCGGCCGCCCTTCGGTCGAAGGCCGTGCGCGGGCCGGTGCGGCACATGGTTCGGCTGCGACGCTATCGCGATCTGCGGGTCCGTGGAGCAGCCCCGCGACTGTCACTCATGGTAAACCCATGAGCACGGACAGTGGCTAGGGGTTCGGGGCCTCAAATCGAAAGAGCTGTCGCCTAGTTGGGATTTTCGTCACTCTGCGCGAGCGCCGCAAGGGTCCGGAGGGGTTCTCCCGACAAGCGGTACGTGGTCCACTCGTCCATCGGTTCGGCGCCGAGGGACTTGTAGAACCCGATCGAGGGCGTGTTCCAGTCCAGCACTGACCATTCGAAACGCTGGTAGCCGCGCTCCGTGCAGATCCGCGCGAGGGCCGCGAGGAGCGCCTTGCCGTGCCCCTCGCCGCGCGCCTCCGGACGCACGTAGAGATCCTCCAGATAGACACCGTGCGTGCCCGTCCACGTGGAGAAGTTGCGGAACCAGATCGCGAAGCCCGCCGGATCCGGCGCCCCGGACGCGCCGCCGCCCGCCTTTTCGTCACTCTCCGCTATCAGTGCGAAGGCCGCGGGGTGCTCTCCGAAGAGCGCTTCGCGCAGCTGTTCCTCGGTCGCCCGGGCATCCTCCAGCGCCCTTTCGTACGCCGCGAGTTCGCGGATCATCGCATGGACGGCGGGAACATCGGCGGGCGTCGCGGCTCGGATCATGCGTGCATGCTAGCGGGCGGCGTCAGACGAGCCGCTGGTCCACGTAGCACCAGCGCCAGCTCTGGCCCGGCTCGTAGCTGCGCATCACGGCGTGGCCGGTCGCCTCGAAGTGCGCCGTGGCGTGCCGGTACGGGGAGGAGTCGCAGCATCCGACGTGGCCGCAGACCAGGCACAGCCGCAGCTGCACGGGGTGGCTGCCGGCCGTCTCGCACTCCGGGCACGTCGGGTGCGCGGCGACGGGCTCGGGGCGCGGCAGACCGGGAAGATGCTGGCACTCGCTCATGATTGCCAGGTTAGATCGCACCGCCGACACACGGGCCCGCGGGCCGGGCGGAACGCACGAGGGGACGGGCACCGCACCGATGGACGTCATGCCACTGCTGATGCTGGTCGCCGGGGCCGCCGCCGTCGCCGGCGCCGCCCGCCGCACCCCCGTGCCGGCGCCCCTGCTGCTCGTCGCGGCCGGGCTCGCCGCCTCGTACATCCCGGGCGTCCCGGACTACACGCTCGACCCCGGCATCGTGCTGCCCCTCCTGCTGCCGCCCCTGCTGCACACGGCCGCCCTCGACAGCTCCTACCTCGACCTGCGGGCCAACGTTCGCCCCGTGGCCCTGCTGTCCTTCGGCTACGTCCTCTTCGCGACGCTCGCCGTCGGCTACGCGGCCTTCCTCGTCGTCCCCGGGATGCCGCTGACGGCCGCCCTCGTGCTCGGCGCGGTCGTCGCCCCGCCCGACGCCGTCGCGGCCACCGCCATCGCCCGCCGCCTCGGCCTGCCCTCCCGGATGACCACCATCCTCCAGGGCGAGTCCCTGGTGAACGACGCCACCGCGATCACCGCCTACAAGGTGGCCCTCGCCGCCGCCGTCGGCGCGGGCGCGACCTGGGGCGAGGGCATCAGGGAGTTCGCCGTCGCCTCCCTCGGCGGCATCGGCGTCGGCCTGGCCCTCATGGTGCCGCTGCACTGGCTGCGCAAGCACCTGCGCGAGCCGCTCCTCCAGAACACCCTCTCCCTGCTGATCCCCTTCGCCGCCTACGCCGCCGCCGAGGAGGTCCACGCCTCCGGCGTCCTCGCCGTCGTGGTCGTCGGCCTCTGGCTCGGACACCGCGCCTGGCAGGTCGACTTCGCGACCCGGCTCCAGGAGGCCGCCGTGTGGAAGATGGTCTCCTTCATCCTGGAGTCCGCCGTCTTCGCCCTCATCGGCCTCCAGCTGCCCGTCGTGCTGCGCGGCCTCGGCGACTACGGCGCGGGGCGGGCCGCCTGGTACGCGGCCGCGGTCTTCCTGGCCGTCGTGGCCGCCCGCTTCGTCTGGGTCTTCCCCGCGACGTTCCTGCCGCGCGCCCTGTCCGCGCGGATCCGGGAACGGGAGCCCGACACCACCTGGAAGAGCCCCCTCGTCATCGGCTGGGCGGGCATGCGCGGGGTGGTCTCCCTCGCCATCGCCTTCTCCATCCCGGAGCTCACCGACGCCGGAGGGCCCTTCCCCGACCGGAACCTCGTTCTCTTCCTCACCTTCATGACCGTCATCGGCACGCTCGTCGTACAGGGCCTCACCCTGCCCCCGCTCATCCGCCTGCTGCGGCTGCCCGCGCGCGACAGCGCGGCGGAGACGCTCGCGGAGGCGCAGGCGCAGAACGAGGCGTCCCTTGCCGCGGAGCGGCGCCTGGAGGAGCTGCTCACCGACGAGCGGAACGCCCTGCCGTCGCCGCTCGCCGACCGGCTGCGCGGGGTCATGGAGCGGCGGCGCAACGCGGTGTGGGAGCGGTTGGGGACGGTCAGCGCGGTGACGGGGGAGTCGGCGGACGACCTCTACCGGCGGCTCGCCGGGGAGATGATCGGGGCGGAGCGGGAGGTTTTCGTACGGTTGCGGGACGAGCGGCGGATCGATGACGAGATGCTGCGGACGCTCTTGCGGCGGCTCGACCTGGAGGAGGCCGCCGCGTACCGCGAGGAGGGTGCGGCCTGAGGGCCGCGAAGCGGTCTTAGCGGTCTTACGGCGCTCCCGTGATGACCGCTACCGCCGTCGTTCCTCTGGGGAAGGCGCCTTCCTCCGTCAGGGTCGTCAGGCCGTACAGCATCTTCGCCACGTACAGGCGCTCCACGGGGAGGCCGTGGCGGGCCGTGAAGTCGTCCGCGAACGCGTCCAGCGCGGGGGAGGTGCGGGCGTAGCCGCCGCAGTGGAAGCGCTCGTCGAGCCGCCACGTCCCGCGCCGGCCGCCGAACGCCTCGCCCTGGAGCCGCTCGACCTCCGCGCCCAGGAAGCCGCCCTTGAGCACGGGGAAGCCGATCGCCCGCTGCCCCTCGCCGAGGCCGGCGGCGAGCCCGGCGAGCGTGCCGCCCGTGCCGCACGCGACCCCGACGACGTCCGCCATGCCGCGCAGCTCGCGCCCGAGCTCCGCGCAGCCCAGCACGGCCGCCGCGTTCGACCCGCCCTCGGGCACGACGAAGCAGTCGCCGCCCGCCCGCTCGACCAGCCCGGCCAGCACTTCCGGCTCGGTCTTGCGGCGGTACGTGGCGCGGTCGGCGAACAGCAGCCGCATGCCGGACGCGACGCAGTAGCGCAGCGAGGGGTTCAGCGGCCGGTCGGCGAGCTCCTCGCCCCGTACGACGCCGATGGTGGCGAAGCCGAGCAGGCGGCCCGCGGCGGCCGTGGCCCGCAGGTGGTTGGAGTACGCGCCGCCGAACGTCAGCAGGGTGTGCCGGCCCGCCTCGGCCGCGGCCCGCAGGTTCGGCGCGAGCTTGCGCCACTTGTTGCCCGGCAGCTCGGGGTGTATCAGGTCGTCCCGCTTCAGCAGCAGGCGCACGCCGTGCCGCGCGAACCTCTCGTCCGGGAGCTCCACGAGCGGCGACGGCAGCCGCGGCCGCAGGCCGGCGAGCCCGGCTCCGCCGGCGGCGGGGGATTGGCTGGTCACGCCCCCATTGTCGCGTGCACGGTCCGGCGGGTCGCGGTGCGCCTCACTTGAGCCGCTCACGGACCCGCTCGCGGAGCCACTCCATGGAGAAGCCCACCGGGTCGACCTTGCCGGGCCGCCACTCCAGGTGGCCGATGACGGAGCGCTCGGACCAGCCGTGGTGCCGGCAGATCGCGGCCGCCACCTGCTCCACGGCCCGCAGCTGGACCTGCGGCCAGGGGTCCTCGCCGTCGCCGCGGTTGACGCACTCGAAGCCGTAGAAGTGGACGTTCCCGTCGGTGTCCGCCCACCGCACGGGCGGCAGCCGCTTCTCGGCGATGACCGCCTTCAGCACGTCGCCGTCGCCGCCGCCCGCGTGGTTGACGCGCCCGCAGCCGGTCAGGTGGACCGTGCCGTCCTTGGCGATGACCCCGTGGCACAGGGGGCCGGGCAGCTCCTCGTAGCCGTTCCAGCACAGCCGGACGGTGCTGTCGGTGCCCGAGGTCGCGGAGTGGTGGATCATCACGCCGTTGACGGGCCCCCAGAGGCCGTGTCCGGCGCGGTTGTGGTGGCGCCAGCCGTCCACCTCGGCGACGGTGGTGCCCTCGCGTCTGAGCGCGGCCAGGAATTCGTTCGCGGACATGGGTGGGGCCATGCCGCCCTCCCTCGGTAGATGTGCGACGGGTGGTCGTGGACGGAGCCGTGGAGACGGAGCCGTGGACGGGTCGGTAGAGCAGGTGGCGTACGCCGGTCGCGTAGGCCGAATGACCCCCTTGTACCCAAAAGTTCGCAGGTGGGCCGGGCGTTCGGATATCGTGCGAGCCGATCCGGCCGTTGGCCGAATATCCCACCGATCGCATCGTCGACAGCGCCGTCGACACGGAAGTACGGACCAAGGACTGTGGACTACGAGGCCGTCCTCGAAGAAGTCGCCGCTTTCGCCAGGCCGCTCGTCGGCCGGGGCCAGGTGGCCGACTACATCCCCGCCCTCGCCGAAGTGGACATCAACGGCTTCGGCATGGCCGTCGCGGATGTCGACGGCGGGGTGTACGGCATCGGGGACTGGGAACGGCCGTTCTCCGTGCAGTCCATCTCCAAGGCCTTCAGCCTGGCGCTCGTCCTGGCCGAGGGCGGCGGCAAGATCTGGGACCGGGTCGGCACGGAACCGTCCGGAAACCCCTTCAACTCCCTGGTCCAACTCGAATACGAGAACGGCATCCCGCGCAACCCGTTCATCAACGCGGGCGCGCTCGTCGTCACCGACCGGCTCCAGACCCTCACCGGCGACGCCAGCACCACCATGCTGGAGTTCCTGCGCGCCGAGAGCGGCAACCCGGACGTCTCCTTCGACCCCGCCGTCGCCGCCTCCGAGACCGAGCACGGCGACCGCAACGCCGCCCTCGCCCACTTCATGGCCAGCTACGGCAACCTCGACAACCCCGTCCCCACGGTCCTGGAGCACTACTTCTGGCAGTGCTCCATCGAGATGAGCTGCCGCGACCTCGCCCGTGCGGGCAGCTTCCTCGCCCGGCACGGCCTGCGCGCCGACGGCTCGCGGCTGCTGCCGCGGCGCGAGGCGAAGCAGGTCAACGCCGTCATGCTCACGTGCGGGACGTACGACGCGGCCGGGGACTTCGCCTACCGGGTGGGGCTGCCGGGCAAGAGCGGGGTGGGGGGCGGCATCGTCGCCGTCATACCGGGGCGGTGCACGCTGTGCGTGTGGTCGCCCGGGCTGGACACGCGGGGCAACTCCGTCGCCGGTGTGGCGGCGCTGGACCACTTCACCACGCTGACCGGGTGGTCGGTGTTCTAGGCGGGTGTTCCAGGCGGGTGTTCCAGGCGTTGCCCCGTAAGGGGCGCCCGCCATGGACGCCGCCCCTTACAGGGCGCGCCGCTACAGGGCGCGCCGCACCCCTACGGGCAGCGGATGACCTGCCCCGCGTACGACAGGTTCCCGCCGAAGCCGAACAGCAGGACCGGTGCGCCCGACGGGATCTCCCCGCGGGCGACCAGCTTCGACAGTGCCAGCGGAATGCTCGCGGCGGACGTGTTGCCGGATTCGGTGACGTCCGTCGCGACGACCGCGTTGACGGCCCCCAGCTTCCGGGCGACCGGTTCGATGATCCGCAGGTTGGCCTGGTGCAGGACGACGGCCGCCAGCTCCTCCGGGGCGACCCCGGCCCGCTCGCACACCCGGCGGGCGATGGGCGGCAGCTGCGTGGTGGCCCAGCGGTAGACCGACTGGCCCTCCTGGGAGAAGCGCGAGGGCGTGCCCTCGATCCGTACGGCGTGCCCCATGCCGGGCACCGAGCCCCACACCACGGGGCCGATCTCCGGCTCGGCCGAGGCCGTGACCACGGCGGCGCCCGCGCCGTCGCCGGTCAGGACGCACGTCGTGCGGTCGGTCCAGTCCGTCACCGAGGTGAACTTCTCCACCCCGATGACCAGGGCGTTCGTCGCGGCGCCGGCGCGGATGGCGTGGTCCGCGCTGGCCAGCGCGTGCGTGAAGCCCGAGCAGACGACGTTGACGTCCATCACGGCGGGCGTGGCGAGGCCGAGCGCGGCCGCGACCCGGGCGGCCGTGTTGGGGCTGCGGTCGTCGGCGGTGCAGGTGGCGACGAGGACGAGGTCGATCTCCTGCGCCGCGAGCCCGCTGCCGGCCAGCGCCTTCCCGGCGGCCTCGGTCGCCATGTCGGCGACCGTCTCACCGGGCTCGGCGACCCGGCGCGTACGGATGCCGACGCGCGAGCGGATCCACTCGTCGCTGGTGTCGACCATGGCCGCCAGCTCGTCGTTGGTCAGCACCCTGGCAGGCTGGTAGTGACCGAGGGCGAGGACGCGGGAGCCGGTCATCGGCGGTTCCTCCGAGGCTGGCGGACGGTACGAACGATCGGTACAAGAGCGTGCTGACGTGCTGTCTTGCTGTCCTGCGGGTCCGTACCGCTGGTATCAGTGGTACGGGATTCACAAGTGTTGACGCTGCGGACCCGTAATCGGGTATGTGATCCGCCCAATGTTCTGCCGCGATAACTGGCACAACCCGCAGGGCCCGGCCGCTGCTGCGGCCGGGCCCTGTCCCCCCTGTGGTGATCTGTGACGATCCTTACGTCACGGATGCGGCACGCCGCGTCAGCGCAGTGCGAGCGCCGTGCGGATCGTGGTGAAGAGCTCGGTCTGGTCCGTGACGCCGAGGACGCGCTCCGCCTGCGGGCCCTGGGCCGCGATGCGCACCTCGGTGCCGGTGTGCTCCTGGGCCTTGCCCGGGGTGTTGGTGGAGTAGTTCACCTTGAGCTGCTGGCCCTCGTTGGTGACCAGCGTGGAGGACAGGCCGGGCGGGGTGGCCTCCAGCGGCACGATCTGGCTGGTGTGGCCGTGGTCGGCGGTGGTGACGACCAGGGTGTCCGGGTGCTCCGCGGCGTAGGCGCGGGCGACCTTCACGGCGCGGTCGAGGGCCGCGGTCTCGCCGATCTGGCCGCACGGGTCGGCGGCGTGGTCGCGCTTGTCGATCGAGGCGCCCTCGACCTGGAGGAAGAAGCCCTTCTTGGAACCGGCGCCCTTCTGCTTGGCCTCCAGGAGCTGGAGCGCCTTGCGGGTCTGGTCCGCGAGCTCCGGGGTGCCGGCCTTGCGCTCGGGGTTGTTCGTCACGCAGCGCTGCGGCTCGGTGCCGCCCTGGGCCGCGGCCTTGCCGGTCCACTCGACGGGGACGTTGCCGTCGGCGAAGAGGCCGAGCACGGGCTTGCCGGGCTTCGCGGCCTTCAGGCCCTTGTCGTCGGTGACGATCTGGTAGCCGAGCTTCTGCGCCTGCTGCGTCACGGTCTGCCCGGCGAAGGCGCCCTCGGTGATCTTCTGGTCGAAGCGGGCCTTGCCGCCGCCGAGGAGGACGTCCACCTTGTGGTTCACGCTCTGCTCGGCGATCGAGCCGGGGCCGCCCTTGGCGACGGTGTCGCTCGGGCAGGCCTTCATGTCGGCCGGGCCCTGGCAGCTGCGGTCGGTGGCGTGCGAGGCGAGGACGGCCGGGGTGGCGTCGGTCAGCTCGGCGGTGGTGACGCTGCCGGTGGCCAGGCCGTTCTTCTGGGCCAGCTCCAGGATGGTGGGCATGGCCTTGTCCGTGCCGGGCGACTTGGATATCCGGCCGTTCACGGTCTTGCGGCCGGTGGCCCAGCCGGTGCCGCTGGCGGCCGAGTCGGTGACGTAGTCGGGCTTGCCGTTCTTGTCGACCGAGTACGTCGTGTACGCGCCCGTGAGCGGGAACTTGTCCATGTTCAGGCGGCCGGCCGCGCCCACGGTGTAGTCACGGGCCAGGGTGATCTCCGAGTCGCCCATGCCGTCACCGATGAGCAGGATGACGTTCTTGGCCTTCTTGGGGCCGTGGCCCGCGCTGAGCGCGGGGACGTCCGAGCTGCCGCCCGCGTCCGAGGCGAAGGCCGCGGCGGGCACCGCGACCCCGGCGGCGAGCAGTGCGGCGGCGCCCCAGGCGAGACGACGCCGGTACGGACGAGAACCCATGGTTTTTCCTCCTCGTAGGCCGGGCGGGATGCCCGGCCGGGGGAAGCTCACCAGGGGCGGGTGTACCGGAGGAGGCGTACAGGTGTCCTCCAGTTCACCGGGGGTTGTCAGCCGGGCTGTTGCGGTGCGCCGCGGCTTCGGGCGCGGCGGCCGACGCGGTCTCGGGCGTGCCGGCCGCGACCTGCTGGTCGTCCGACTTCAGGGCCTTGGCCTCGCTCTTGAGGATGCGCATCGACTTGCCGAGCGCGCGGGCGGTGTCGGGGAGCTTGCGCGACCCGAACAGGACGACCATCACGAGCACCACCACGAGGATGTGCCAGGGCTCAAGGGCATTGCGCAGCATGATCGGCGCACCTCTCTCTTACGTTCTCTCGCGTTGTCTTCCGCAACCGGTGCATTCACCATACTTGCCAGATTGCGCAACTGGACAACCAAAGTGGGTGTCCGGCCGTCTATCCAGGTGAGACGGCACGCAGCCGGGGTAGACGCGGGGGAATGGACGAGGACTGGCGGATGAGTGGCAGCCGAGGGAAGCAGGCGCACCACCGGGCGCGGACGGCGACGCTCGTCGCGGTGGCGTTCGTGGTGCTGCTGGCCGCCGGCGCGGGCTGGCTCTGGCTCCGGCTCGACGGCAACATCAGCACGTTCGACGCGGACGGGCTGTCCAAGAACCGCCCGGGCGCGGGCGTCGCCGGGCAGAACGTCCTGGTCATCGGCTCGGACTCGCGCTCCGGCGGCAATAAGAACCTCGGCGGCGGCGAGGGCGACGTGGGCCGCTCGGACACCGCGTTCCTGCTGCACGTCTACCGCGACCGCGCGCACGCGGTCGCCGTCTCGATCCCGCGGGACACGCTCGTCGACATCCCGCCGTGCCTGCTTCCCGACGGCAGCTGGACGTCCGGGCGCACCCGCGCGATGTTCAACTCGGCCTTCTCGGTGGGGGAGTCGGCGAAGGGCAACCCGGCCTGCACGCAGAACACGGTCGAGAAGCTCACCGGGCTGCGCGTCGACCACACCGTCGTCGTCGACTTCGAGGGCTTCTCCGCGATGACCTCGGCCGTGGGCGGCGTGCCCGTGTGCGTGCCCAAGGACGTCTACCAGGGCGACCTCGACCCGCACCGCGGCTCGCGCGGCGAACTCCTCTTCGCCAAGGGGCGGCAGAGCGTCTCCGGGCAGAAGGCGCTGGACTACGTGCGCGTGCGGCACGGCATCGGCGACGGCTCCGACATCGGCCGCATCCAGCGGCAGCAGGCCTTCGTCGCCGGCATGGTCAAGAAGGTGCGGGAGCAGGGCTTCAACCCGGCCACGCTGCTGCCTCTGGCCGACGCCGCCACCAAATCGCTCACCGTCGACCCCGGGCTGGGCTCGGCCGACAAGCTGCTGTCCTTCGCCATGTCGCTGAAGGGCGTCGACCTGCACAACATCAAGTTCATCACCGTGCCCTGGCGCTACGAAGGTGACCGCGTCGACATCGTGCAGCCCGACGCGGAAGCGCTGTGGGCCTCGCTGAAGGCCGACCGCACGATCGACGGCAAGGACGCGGGCGGGGAGCGGAAGGCCGGGCCGACGGCTCCCGCGTCCCCCGCGGCTCCCGAGCAGGTCTCCGGGGAGGGTGTGAGCGTCTCCGTCGCCAACGGCACGAGAGTGGGCGGGCTCGCGGCGCGGGCCGCCGCGCAACTGGAGAAGCACGGGTACACCGTCGCCGACACCGGCAATGCGGAGGTCCGCGACGCGGGCACCACCGTGATCGGGTTCGGGCCGGGCCGGGCGGCCGAGGCGCGGACGCTGGCCCGGCTCTTCCCCGGGGCGTACGTCCACGGGGTCGCGGCGAACGGGATCACAGTGACGCTGGGGCGGGACTACGCCGCCGCGGGCGGCGACGGGACGTCCACCTCGCCGGCCCCGCCCGCGCCGGCGCCCTCCGCGGCGAACCCCGGCACCCTCTCGGCCGACGTGGCCGCCACGGCCCGCTCGGCGGATGACGACCCCTGCGCGAACCTCTCGTACGGCTGATATCTCGTACGAGAGGAAGGTGTGAAATGTCAGATTCATCCGCATTGGCGGTAGATTTCGGATAGAGCGACACCAGCTGAGAAGTCCGAGAAGCCGTAGAGGCCCGAGAAGTCGTAGAAGCCCGTAGAAGCCCGTAGAAGTCGCAGAAGCTCTAGATAGCGAACGACAGGAACCACCGACCTCCATCCGAGGAGCACCGCCATGCCCGCCACCACCCGGGCGCTTCCCAGGCCGTTGCAGGCCCTGATCGCCGTCCTGGCCGCCGCCCTGATCGCCCTGGCCGGCACGGCGCTCTGCGCTCCCGCCCCCGCGGCGCACGCCGCCACCGGCATCGACACCGTGGCCGAAGCGCTGCGCAAGAGCCCGGTCTACGTGGACCCCCGGGCGAGCGCCCAGCTCCCGCCCGCCGAGGCCGAAGCCCTCGCCAAGAAGATCGAGGACGCCGGTAAACCCGTCTTCGTGGCCGTCCTGCCCGAGAGCGCCGAGTTCCCCAGGGCCACCGTCTTCAAGGACCTGCGCACCAAGGTCGGCATCGCCGGCGTCTACGCCATCCGCCTCGGCGACGCGTTCAACGCCCACGCCGACTCCAAGGTCATGTCGCGCAACGCGGTCAGCAACCTCGTCGGGTCCGTCCAGCGCTCCGGCGGCGACGCCACGACGATGCTCAACAGCTTCGTCGACCAGGCCGACCGCCAGGCCCGCGGCCGTGCCCCCGGCTCCTGGGGCGGCGGGGAGTCCGGCGTGGGCGCCACCGGGCTGATCACCGGCGGCGCGATCGTCGTCGCGGGCGGCGCGGGCGCGTACGCCCTCTACCGCCGCAACAAGCGCAAGCGCGAGGAGCGTGAGCAGGCCGAGCTGGACGCCCTGCGCGTCGTCGTCGACGAGGACATCACCGCCTTCGGCGAGGAGCTCGACCGGCTCGACTTCCACCCCTCCGAGCCCGGCGCCGACGACGCCATGCGGCGCGACTACGAAGAGGCCCTCGACGCGTACGAGGAGGCCAAGTCCAAGATGGCCGCCGTGGCCCACCCGCAGGACGTCACGGCCGTCACCGAGTCCCTCGACAAGGGCCGCTTCGCCCTCGCCACCCTCGCCGCCCGCCGCGCCGGCTCCCCGCTGCCCGAGCGCCGCCTGCCCTGCTTCTTCGACCCGCGCCACGGCCCCTCCGTGCAGGACGTCCAGTGGGCGCCCCCGGGCGGCGCGCCCCGCACCGTCCCCGCGTGCGCGGCCGACGCGGCCCGGGTCGCCGACGGCGAGGAGCCCCTCTCGCGCACCGTCCAGACCCCCGACGGCCGGCAGCCCTACTGGAACGCGGGCCCCGCCTACGCCCCCTGGGCCGGCGGCTACTTCGGCGGCGGCCTCCTGCCCGGCCTCCTCGTGGGCACCGCGCTCGGCGGCCTCCTCTCCGGCCCCGCCTACGCCGCCCCGGCCGACACCGGCCCCGACGGCGGCGACTGGACCGGCAGCGACTACAACCCCGACGACTTCGGCGGCGGCTGGGGCGACGGAGGCGGCGACGGCGGAGGGTTCGGGGGAGGGGACTGGTGACGGCAGGAGGCCGGGGTCCGCGACGCGTCACCGCCTGAGGCGCTGGGAGCGTCTTCAGCACCTGAAGCGCCTGAAGCACCTGAAGGGCCGGGAGCGCGGACCGGCGGGCCGGGCCCGGCCACCGAGGCGTACGGGCCCCACCCCCGTGAGCCGCCGGTGCGCGCTCCGCGGGCCGGCGTGCCGGGAAGGGCACGCCCCGGATCCTGGCAGCCCGCAGCTGAAGGAACGCTGAGCGTTCCTGAAGCGGTCTTCAGGCGGCGGGCCGCCCGTCCGCGCCATCCTGAAGGCATGCGAATACTGGTGGTTGAGGACGACCGTCGGCTCGCGGAGCTGCTGCGCCGGGGACTGGTCGCCGAGGGGTTCGCGGTGGAGGTCGCGCACGACGGGCACACGGGCCTGCACCTCGCGGCCGAGGATGCCCACGACGTGATCGTGCTCGACGTCATGCTGCCCGGCCTCAACGGCTACCGCGTGTGCGCCCGGCTGCGCGAGGCCGGCGTGTGGACGCCGGTGCTCATGCTCACCGCCAAGGACGGCGAGTACGACGAGGCCGAGGGCCTGGACACCGGAGCGGATGACTACGTCACCAAACCCTTCTCCTACGTGGCCCTCGTCGCCCGCCTGCGCGCCCTCGTGCGCCGCGGCCGCCCCGCCCGGCCCGCGCTCATCCGCATCGGCGACCTCCAGATCGACCCCGCGACCCGCTGCTGCCGGCGCGGCACCACCGATCTCCAGCTCACCGCCCGGGAGTTCGCGGTCCTGGAGTACCTCGCCCGGCGCGACGGCGAGGTCGTGGCCAAGGCGGAGATCCTCGCGCACGTGTGGGACGAGGCGTTCCAGGGCGACGTGAACATCGTGGAGGTGCACGTCAGTTCCCTGCGCAGGAAGATCGACGCGCCCTTCGGACGGCACAGCATCCAGACCGTACGCGGCGTCGGCTACCGGCTGGCGGCCGACGCCCCGGGCCGGTGAGGCGGCCCGTACGCCCGCGGGGGCTGCCACGCCGTCCGCGGGGGCGGACCGGGCGCCCGCGGCGCCGGCTGCAGCCCGCCTCGATCCGGGCCCGGCTGACCTGGATCGTCGCCGTCTGCGCCCTCCTCCCGCTGCTCGCCGGCGCGGGGCTGGCCGCGGGCTCGCTGCGCGACTACCTGGCGCGGGAGGCCGTGGACTACACGGGCCGGCAGGTCGCCGCCGTCCCCCGGCTCGTCGACTACGACCCGGACTCCCAGCTCTTCTACACGGCCGGGAAACTGCGCGACGACCCCAGGCTGGAGGTGTCCACGGGGGTCGAGGACCGTCAGCCGAACTGGGAGCCGGGACCCCGGATGCCGGATCACGAGCCCTCGCACGGCAGCGACGTGCTGTCGCTGTGGCCGTGGACCGACCCCGGCAGCAGGACCCCCGCCGTCAGTTACATCCAGGCCGGCACCGACGGCCTCTACCTGCACGTCGCCAACCGGCTCCAGGACGAGCAGCGCCGCCTCGACCACATCGTCTGGCTGCTGGGCGGCGCCGTCCTGGTGGTGACGGCGGCCCTCGCGGGCGCGACGTGGTTCGTGACCGGGCGGGTGCTGCGCCCGGTGGAGGCGATCCGCACCCAGTTCGCCGAGCTGACCGCGCGCCACCTCGACCGCCGCGTGCCCGTACCGGACACGCGCGACGAGGTCGCCCGGCTGGCCACGACGATGAACGAGACCCTCGACCAGCTCCAGGCGGCCGTCGACCAGCAGCGCCGGTTCGTCGGGGACGCCTCGCACGAACTCCGCAGCCCGCTGGCCGCCCTGCGGGCCGAGCTGGAGATCGCGCTCGCGCACCCGGAGCACGCGCGGTGGACGGCGGTGGCCGAGGCGGCGCTCGGCGACACCCGCCGCCTCCAGAGCATCACCACGGACCTGCTGCTGCTCGCCCGCCTGGACGCGACCGCCACCGAGGGGCTGCCGGGCGCCCAGCCCGTCGACCTCACCGCGCTGGTCCGCGAGGAGCTCGGCCGCCGCCCGCCCGGCCCCCGGACCCTCGCCCTGCACCTCGACGACCCCGAACCGCCCCTCACCGTGCACGGCCGTCACACCCTCATCGCCCGCCTCCTGGGCAACCTCCTGGACAACGCCGAGCGGCACGCCGAACACACCGTCACGGTCCGTCTCGGCCACGACCCCGGCCGGAGCCTGGCCGTCCTGCACGTCGAGGACGACGGCCCGGGCATCCCGCCCGCCGACCGCCGCCGCGTCTTCGAGCGCTTCACCCGGCTCGACGACGCCCGCACGCGCGCCACCGGCGGCACCGGCCTGGGCCTCGCCATCGCCCACCACATCGCCACCGTGCACCGCGGAACCCTGGCCGTCACGGACAGCCCGCGCGGCGCCCGGTTCACCACCACCCTCCCGTGCGCGGACCTCACGATCTGATCGATGCAGATCAATGCGGATCGATGCAGGCCGATGCAGATCAATAACGCCATGGTGTCCGGACTCCCGACAGAGTTGAATATGCGCACACACGTACGACATCGGGGGGTTCACCGCTCATGCTCGACTTCTTCGTCCTGACGCTGCCCGGCCTGATGGCGGCCGCGGGGATCGCCGGGATGGTGTGGGCGGTGGTGCGGATGCGGCGGCTGCGGGCCGCGTGGCGCAGTGGCATCGAGGTCCCGGGCCGCTGCCTGCGGCTGTACGCGACGACGACCACCCGCCGGCAGGGCACGCACCGGTCGTCCTCGACGACGCTGCACCACGTCTACGAGTTCACCGCCGCGGACGGGGCGCACCACCGCTTCGAGGAGGCGGGCGGGCCGGCGACGGTCATCGAGGGCGACGCGGTCACCGTCCGCTATCCGCAGGGCCGCCCGGACCGGGCCACGGCCCTGCCGCCGGGGGACGTCAGGACCTGGGTGGGGACGGGCGTCCTGCTGGCGTTCCTGGCGGTGTTCGTGACCGGGTGCGTGGGCTTCGGGGTCTTCTACCTGACCGTCTTCAAGCCCATCGGGGAGAAGGCCGAGGAGCGCGTCAGGGAGCCTTGGCGTCCGCCGTCGGCGGCCCCCGTCACTCCGCCGCCCGCCACTCCGTCACCTGTCACTCCCTCGCCTGTCGCCCCGCCGCCCGCGCCGTCCCTGCCGGACGGCCCGCCGGACGACTTCCCTTCGGGACTCCCGAGCGGATTCCCCACCGGAATGCCGAGCGGGTTCCCGACCGGCTTCCCCACGGGCTTCCCCGGCGGCGTCAGCAGATAGCGGCGGCCCGGCCTGCGACGGCCGCCAGCACCTGCCCGAACGCCCGCAGCCGTGCCGTCTCCCCGCCCCGCCGCCGTACGAGCCCCAGGGCCGAGTCGGGCAGGCCGGTCACCGGCACGAAGGTGATGTCGCGGCGCGCGTGGTAGTCGGCCGTGGCCCGGCACAGGAGCATTCCGGCGCGGCCCGCGGCCGTGAGCGTGATGCCCTCCTGAAGGGTCGTCACCTCCGGGCCGCGGGGGACGGGACGGCCGCCGGGCGTGACGGCGGGGGCCTGCGCCTCGCGCCAGTACGCGGGGGCCGGGCCGGCGGGCACCACGAGCGGGCAGTCCGCGAGCTCCTCCGCCGCGACCTCGGCGCGCCCGGCGAAGGGGTGCCGGACGGACACCGCCAGGGTCTGCGGCTGCCGGGAGAAGACCGGGCCCACGGCCAGGGACGGCTCGGCCACGGGCAGCAGCACCACCGCCGCGTCGACCTCGCCGCCGCGCACGGCGCCGAAGGGATCGCTCAGCGGGATCTCCACGAGCTCGACCGCGCACCCCGGGTGGCGGTCCTGGAACGTGCCCACGGCCTCCGTCACCCCGCCCCCCGCCATGCCCTGGAAGCCGATCCGCAGGGTGCCGTCCACGCCCCGGGCGGCGTCCCGGGCGTCGCCGACGGCCCCCGCCAGGGCCTCGTACGCGGGCCGCAGCCCGGCCAGGAACCGCTCGCCGAGCGGCGTGAGCGCCACGCGCCGGCTGGTGCGGTCGAACAGCCGGGCGCCGACGCGGCCTTCGAGGGAGCGCAGGAGCTGGCTGATCCGGCCCTGGGACACGTACAGGCGCTCGCCGGCCCGGCCGAAGTGCAGTTCCTCGGCGAGGACGAGGAAGGCTTCGAGCTCCCTGAGGTCCGCGCCCACGCCGATGCCTACGCCCACGCCTACGCCGATGCCCGTGCCCACGTCGTACCCCCGCCGTAGTCCTGCCGTCCATTAGCTCCGCTCATTGAAGGATGAGAGGTCCGGCGTTGTTCCCGGGCGCGGCCGTACCGAGGCTCGTGACCATGAACACGTACGTGAAGGCGAAGGGCAACGCGAAGGCGCGGGGCGGCTGGCCCGCCGTGGCGGCGGTCGCCGCAGGGACGTTCTCGGTCGTGACCAGCGAGATGCTCCCCGTGGGCCTGCTCACCCCGATCGGCTCCGGGCTCGGCGTCCCGGCGGGCACGGCCGGGCTGACGATGACCGTGCCGGGCCTCGTGGCGGCCGTGGCCGCGCCCGCGGTGCCGGCGGCCGCGGGGCGGCTCGACCGGAGGTGGGTGCTCGTGGGGCTCATGGGCCTGCTGGCCGTGGCGAACCTGCTGTCGGCTGCGGCGCCCCACATCGCGGTCCTGGTGGCGCTGCGGGTGCTGGTGGGGCTGTGCATCGGGGGAGTGTGGGCCGTGGCGGCCGGGCTGGCGGTGCGGCTGGTGCCGGAGCGGTCGGTGGGACCGGCGACGTCGCTGATCTTCAGCGGTATAGCCGTGGCGTCGGTGCTGGGCGTGCCGGCCGGGACCCTTGCGGGCGGACTGGACGGCTGGCGGGTGGCGTTTGCCGCCGTGGGCGTGCTGTCCCTCGCCGTGGCGGCGGCGCTCGCGCTGCTGCTGCCCCCGCTGCCGCCGGAGCGCGCCGTGCGGCCGGCGGAGGTCGCGGGGCTGCTGCGGGTCCCCGGCGTACGGGCGGGCCTGCTGGTCGTCCTGCTGCTGGTGACCGGGCACTTCGCGGGCTACACCTTCGTCCGGCCCGTCCTGGAGCGGGCGTCCGGTGCCGGTGCCGGCCTGATCAGCGGACTGCTGCTGGCGTACGGCGCGGCGGGCGTGGCCGGCAACTTCCTGGCGGGCACGGCCGCCGCGCGCAGCCCGCGCCGCGCCCTGCTGGTGATCTCGGCGGCGCTGGCCGTCGTGGTCCCGGCGATGTCCGTGCCGGCGGGCGGCGTGCTCGCGGCCGGCGTCCTCGTCGTGGCGTGGGGGCTGGCGTACGGAGGGGTGTCGGTCGCCACGCAGGGGCTGCTGACGGCGTCGGCCCCGGCGGCGCGGGAGGCGGCGTCGGCCCTCTTCGTCTCGGCGTTCAACGCGGCGATCGCGCTGGGGGCGCTGCTGGGCGGGCGGGCCGTGGACGCGGTGTCGCTGCCGGCGGCGCTGTGGCTGGGCGGGCTGCTGGTGGCGGGCGCGCTGGGGGTACTGGTGAGCGCGCGGCCGCGGGCGGGGGAGCGGCGGGCCCGGGAAGCGCCTGCCATACGGTGACGAACCCCTCGTCCCGCGGTGGTCATGACCCGGCGATCGCTGGGTATACGCGGCACGACGGACACGAACAGCCAGGTCAGCAACGAAACAGGTCAGCAACGAGGGAGCCGCCGGATGGTTGTGATCGAAGCCCCGTACGGGGACGCCGCCGGCGCGCGTCACGCGACGGCGGAGTTCCTGGCGCGCCACTGTCCCTGGGCGGATCCGGACGCCGTCGTCCTCGTGGTGTCCGAGCTGGTCACCAATGCCATCCGGCACGCGGGCGGCTGGTGGCGGCTGTGCGTGCGCGCTGTGCAGGACCGGCTGGTGGTGGAGATCGCCGACGCGAGCCCGCGGCCGCCGCAGCCGCGCACCCCGGACTTCGGCGGGGGCGGCGGGCTGGGCTGGCACATGGTGGAGCGGCTGGCCGGCCTGCTGGAGGTGGACCGGCGGCCGGACGGGAAGACCGTCCGGGCGACGTGGCTGGTGCCGGCGGCGACGGGGCCGGCGGCACCGGCACCGGCGGTGGCGTAGCGGGGCGGGCGTAGCGGGCGTAGCGCCGCGGGCCGGGTACCCGGGGGCACCCGGCCCGCGGCGCCGCTACCTCTTACCTCTGCTGCTTACCTCTGCCTCTGCGCGTGCCCCTGCCCGAGCATCCCCGCCCGGAGCCGTCCCAGGATCCGGGTCAGCAGCCGCGAGACGTGCATCTGCGAGATGCCCAGCTCCGCGCCGATCTCCGACTGGGTCATCTCCCCGCCGAACCGCATCCGGAGGATCTTCCGGTCGCGTTCGTCCAGCTCGGCGACGAGCGGTTTGAGCGCGTGCAGGTTCTCCACGCCTTCGAGGGCGGGGTCGAGCCCGCCGAGCCGGTCGGCGTAGGTGGTGCCGGTCTGCTCGGAGCCGTCGTCCACGGGGACGTCGATCGAGCCGGCCGTATAGCCGTTGCCGGCGACGATGCCCTCGACGACCTCCTCGCGGCTGATGCCGAGGTGCTCGGCCAGCTCGGCGGGGGTCGGCGCGTGGTCGAGCTCCTGGGAGAGCTCGCTGGTGGCCTTCGCGAGCTCGACGCGCAGCTCCTGGAGGCGCCGCGGTACGTGCACCGACCAGCCGGTGTCGCGGAAGTGCCGCTTGATCTCGCCGACGATGTACGGCACGGCGAAGGTCGTGAACTCCACCTCGCGCGAGAGGTCGAACCGGTCGATCGCCTTGATCAGCCCGATCGTGCCGACCTGGATGATGTCCTCCATCTGGTCGCCGCGGCTGCGGAACCGGGAGGCGGCGAAGCGGACGAGCGAGAGGTTGATCTCGATCAGGGTGTTCCGTGCGTACTGGTAGGCGCGGGTGCCCTCTTCCAGCTCCCGCAGCCGTGCGAAGAAGAGCCCGGACAGCGCGCGGGCGTCCCGCGGCGCAACTGTGGTCGCGTCCTCGATGTACGGCAGCCCCCCGACCGCTTCTTCGAGCCGCTGCGGGGCAGCCGCCGAATGCTCCGTCGTAAACGTGGATGCCGTGATGGTCACATCGTCCTCCCCAGATCCGTAGGTGACCCCCGCCCGCCTACCCGGCGACCCGTGGCCCATGCCTCCCGGTTCGGGGACCGGCGCGTAAACGGAAGAAAATACGACGGATCGTCAGCCGATGGGCGTACGACAGGACCAGGGCAGGACGCGTGAGCGGGCGCGGATGCGGACGCCGGGGTGGACGCGGGGGTGGATGCGGGGGCGGGTGCACGGACCGGGCAGCCCCGCGACGCCGGACGGCCACCCGCGCGTTCCCTGCGCGTCACTGACGGACGTGAACATGCCACGCATGACCGCACCGATTCCGGCCCGTCGCGCAGCCCTCGCCCTCGCCGCCACCGTCCTGGCCACGGCCGCGACCGCCGCCACCGCCACGGCCGCGACCGCCGCCGACAGCCCCGCCGCCGTCACCACGAACACCACGGCGAGCGCGAGCACGAACGCGAACGCGAGCACGATTGCCGGCGCCGCTGCACACACCTCCGGCACCGCGGGCCTCAAGGGCGTCGACTACGCCACCTGGCAGCGCGACGTCCAGGCCGTCATCGACCAGGCCCTGCCCTACGTCAAGGACCGCACGGCGAACGCGCACGGCCGGAAGCAGGCCATCGTCCTCGACATCGACAACAGCTCGCTGGAGACCGACTTCCACTGGACGTACCCCACGCCGGCCATCAAGCCGGTGCTGGACCTGACCCGGTACGCGAACGCCCGCGGCGCCGCGATCTTCTTCGTCACCGCGCGCCCCGGCATCCTCGACGGGCTCACCGAGCACAACCTGCGCAACGTCGGCTACCCGGTCAGCGGCCTGTACGTACGCCACCTCCCCGACCTCTTCCACGAGGTGAGCACGTACAAGACCGCCAAGCGCGCCGAGATCGAGAACAACGGCTACACGATCATCGCGAACATCGGAAACAACAACAGCGACCTGGTGGGCGGCCACGCCGAGCGGACCTTCAAGCTGCCGGACTACGACGGCAAGCTCTCCTGAACCGCTCCTGCGTCGCTACTGAACCGCTACTGATCTCCTGAACCACCCGGCCCGTACGGACATCAGTGCCGCGCCTTCGCCCGGTCGAGCGCGGCCACGCCCAGCGCGGCCAGGCCGATCTGGATGAGCCACTCGATCCAGTCGATCCCCTTGGTGTCGTCGACGCCCAGCCAGTGGGCGATGGCCGCGCCCAGGAACGCCGCGGCGATGCCCACCACGATCGTCCACAGCACGCCGATGTGCTGGCGGCCCGGCACGACCAGCCGCCCCAGCACGCCGATGATCAGACCGATGATGATTGCACTGAAAATTCCGGAGATTTCCACGGCTCCCCCTCTTGCAGCCTGTTGCCGCCCTTCCAGACCGGTTCCTCTCGGTACTTCTGCCCAGCCTCGGGGCGGCGCATGTCCGCCCGTCCGCCCGCCGCGCCCTGCCTAGACTGGTCGTGCCGGGCACAGGGAAGCGCGGCAGGAACGGGAGAGCGACTGTGGCCGCAGGTGTCGGAAGCTTCGAGGACGTCGAAGAGGACTTCGGCGAGGGCCTCGGCGACCCCGCGGCGGACGTGCTCACCGAGGCCGCCGCCGCGTTCGGGCTGCTCGCCTCGCCCGCCCGGCTCCACCTCGTGTGGGCCCTGGCCCAGGGCGAGAGCGACGTCACCGCCCTCGCCGAGCGGGTCGGCGGCGCGCTGCCCGCGATCAGCCAGCACCTCGCGAAGCTGAAGCTGGCCGGGCTCGTGCGGTCGCGCCGCGAGGGGCGGCGCATGGTCTACCTCGTGGACGATCCGCACGTCGTCACGATCGTCCGGCTGATGGTGGGACAGCTCGCCGACCGCAAGGCCGGGGTCGGTGCCGGGGACGCCGGTGCCCTCGGCGCCGCCCGCACCGGGCGCCTCCATGGCCTGGGCGCCTGACCGCCCCGCCGCGCGAGGACCGGCCACCGGCCGCGGAGCAGCCACCGGGCGAGGCGAAGCCGCCGGTGCCACTGCCCTGGAGGTCCTGCGCGCGCTGGAGAGCGGGCCGCGCGGACTGGTGGAGGCCGAGGCCGACGCGCGGCTCGCGCGCCACGGCGAGAACGTCTTCCCCGGCCGCCGCCCCGACCCCTGGCCGCGCCGCTTCGCGCGCAGCCTGCGCGACCCCTTCACCGCCGTCCTCCTCTCCCTCGGCCTGGTCTCGGCGGCCCTCGCCGCCTGGGGCACCGCCTGCGTGATCGCCGTCCTGGTCACGGTCAGCTGCGTGCTGCGCGCCACCGGAGAGCACCGCGCCGACCGCTCGGCGGCCGCCCTGCGCGAGCTGGTGGCCACCACCGCGACCGTCCGCCGCCGCCCCGCGGAGCCGGACGCCCCCGTGACCCGCGAGCTGCCCGTCGAACAGCTCGTCCCGGGCGACGTCGTGCTCCTCGCCCCCGGCGACCTCGTCCCCGCCGACCTGCGGCTGCTCCGTACGACGGGCCTGACCGTGCACGAGGCGGCGCTGACCGGCGAGTCCGCGCCCGTCACCAAGGACACGGCCGGCGACCTCTGCCTCCAGGGCAGCAGCGTCGTCTCCGGCAGCGCCACCGGCGTGGTCGTCGCCACCGGCGCGGACACCGTCCTCTCCGGCGCCCTGCCGCGGAACCCCGGCCCGCGCCTGCCCGGCCCCTTCGACCGCTCCGTGAACGGCATCGCCTGGACCCTGGTGCGGTTCATGCTGCTCACCGCGCCCCTGGTGCTCGTCGCGAGCGCGCTGCTGCGCGGCCGCGGCCTGGAGACCCTCCCGTTCGCGGTCGCCGTTGCGGTGGGGCTCACGCCCGAGATGCTGCCGGTCGTCGTGACCACCGCCCTCGCCCGCGGCGCGGCCCTCCTCGCCCGTGGCGGCGAGGTGATCGTGCGGCGGCTGCCCGCGCTGCACGACCTCGGCGCCGTCGACGTGCTGTGCGTCGACAAGACCGGCACCCTCACCCAGGACCGGCCGGTCTTCGACCGCGCGGTCGACGCGGAGGGCCGCGACGACCCGGCCGTGCTCCACTGGGCCGCCGTCGCCGCCCTCTGGACGCTCCACCTCGCCGAGCTCCCCGCGCCCGACGCCCTCGACGAGGCCCTCCTCGACGCCGACGAGGAACGGGGCGGCGGCGCCGACGGCGTCGAGGGCGTCGCGGCGCTGCCGTGCGGGCCCGGGCGCCGCATCGCCTCGGCGCTCGTGCGGGTGCCGGGCGGGTACGAGCCGGGCAGCGGGTACGAACCGGACGGCCCGGAGCCGGTGCTGCCGGGCAACGTCCGTACGCTCACGGGCAGCCGCGGCCGCCGCCCGGCCGCCACGTACGTCCTCGTCGTCAAGGGCGCCGCGGAGGACGTCCTGGAGCGCTGCACGCGCGTGGCGGACGGCACGGGGAGCCCCGGAGCCGGCCGCACCCTCGGCCCCGCGGACCGCGCACGCCTCGCCGCCCGGGCGGACGCCCTCGCGGAGAGCGGCCTGCGGGTGCTCGCCGTCGCCGTGGCCGAGCGGCCCGCGAGCGCGGGCCCGTACGCGCCCGAGGACGAGCGCGAGCTCACTCTCGCCGGCTTCGTCGGCCTGCGCGACGCCCTCGCGCCCACCGCCGCGGAGGCCCTGACCGTCCTCGCCGACCGCGGCGTGGCCGTCAAGGTCCTCACCGGCGACCACCCGGGCACGGCCGCCCGCGCCTGCCGCGAACTAGGCCTGGACCCTGGCGAACCCCTGACCGCCGCCCGGATCGACGCCGCCGGCGACGCCGAACTCGCCCTGCTCGCCGCCCGCACCACCGTCTTCGCCCGCTGCGCCCCCGAGCACAAGGCCCGCGTCGTCCGCGCCCTGCGCACCGCCGGCAGCACGACCGGCTTCCTCGGCGACGGCGTCAACGACCTGGCCGCCCTGCACGCCGCCGACGTCGGCATCTGCCCGCGCGACGGCGTGCCCGTGGCCCGCGAGGCCGCCGACGTCGTCCTCGCCTCGAAGGACCTCACCGCCCTCGGCCGCGCCGTCGTCACCGGCCGCCGCAGCACCGGCCACATCGCCGCCTACCTGCGCATCACGCTCTCGTCCAACCTCGGCAACGTCATCGCGATGCTGACGGCGGGCCTGCTGCTGCCGTTCCTGCCGATGCTGCCCGCCCAGGTCCTCGTGCAGAACCTGTGCTTCGACGCGGCCCAGCTCTCCCTCGCCTACGACCGCCCCGCCGCCACGGTCCACGAGCGGCCCGCGGTCCTGCGGCCCCGCGCGCTGTTCCGCTTCATGACGGCCTTCGGCCTTATCAACGCCGCCGCGGACCTCGCGACCTTCGCCGTCCTGGCCCTCACCCTGCGCTCCGCCGGCAGCACCGGCGGCCAGGCCGCCTTCCACGCCGGCTGGTTCACGGAGAACCTGCTCACCCAGGCCCTGGTGATGCTCCTCCTCCGCGCGGGCCGGGACGCCGCCGAGCGCCGCGCCCCGCTGCCGGTCCGCCTGGCGACCACCGGCCTGGCCGTCGTAGGCCTCCTCCTGCCCCTGTCCCCCCTGGGCCCGCCCCTGGGCATGACGCCCCTGCCGCCGCTGTACTACGCCCTGATGACCGTCGTCCTGACGCTCTACGGGACGGCGCTGGCGGTGGCGCGGGCACGTTACGCCAAAGGCCCGGCAGCACAGCTGCCGGGCCGTAGGTGACGCGTCTTCAGCCTGAATCAGGCCTTCTTCGTCTCCCAGAAGATGCGGTCGATCTCGGCGATGAGCTCCAGCGCCTTCTCGCCCGTCTTCGGGTCGTTGGACGCCTTGGCGGCGCTCAGGGCCTTCAGGGTGTCGTTGACCAGCTGGTGCAGCTGCGGGTACTTCTCGAAGTGCGGCGGCTTGAAGTAGTCGCTCCAGAGCACCGAGACGTGGTGCTTGGCGAGCTCCGCGCGCTGCTCCTTGATGATGAGCGCACGGGCGCGGAAGTCCGCGTCGTCGTTCGCCTGGTACTTCTCCTGGACGGCCTTGACCGACTCCGCCTCGATGCGGGCCTGGGCGGGGTCGTAGACACCGCAGGGCAGGTCGCAGTGGGCGCTGACTCGCACCTTGGGTGCGAACAGGCGGGAGAGCATAGAGCTGTCCTTCCTCGTGATCGTCTTCTCAGGTGCGAGATTACTCGGTGTGGGAAGGCTTTTCTCGGGTGCCCCGGGGGGCTTAGGACAAAAGACCGGTGTCAGTCTGGGACTGGTGGAGGATACGGACCGGGAGGTGCCGTGGTGCAGGAGCAAGTGGACGAGCGCGGGCAGGAGCAGGACCGCGAGCGTCGCGGACTGCTGCGGATCGGGCTGGCCGAGGTCTACAACCCGTCGATGGTGCCGACGCTGAACCCCGGGGACCAGCTCGTCGTCCAGTACGGAGCGGTGGTGCGGCCGGGTGACGTGGTCGTGCTGCGCCACCCGTTCCGGCAGGACCTGCTGATCGTCAAGCGCGCCGTCGAGCGGCGCGAGGGCGGCTGGTGGGTGCGGGGGGACAACCCGCTGGTCGAGAACGACAGCCGGGAGTTCGGCGCCGTGCCGGAGGAGTTCGTGGTCGCCCGCGCGCTGGTGCGGCTGCGGAGGCCCCCGGAGGCGGGTCAGCGCTCGGCCGGCGCGCTGCTGTCGTGGCTGGCGTCGGCGCTCAGGCCGGTGCGGTCGCTGCCCGCGGGGGCCTCGGTCGCGCGGCTCTCCAGGCGCTTGCGGGCCCGGTAGGCGGCGACGTTGGCGCGGGTGGCGCAGCGGTCGGAGCAGTAGCGGCGCGAGCGGTTGGTCGAGGTGTCCAGGTAGGCGTTGCGGCAGGGCGCGGCCTGGCAGATGCCGAGCCGGTCGACCCCGTACTCGGTCAGGTGGACGGCCAGCCCCATGCAGGCGGTGGCCGCGTACGAGGCGCCGGCGTTGGCCGCGTGGTCGGCGATGTGCATGTGCCACTTGGGGCGGCCGTCCTCGTCGCGGTACTCGTGCCCGGATACCTGCGGGCTGACCGGGTATTCCATCAGCAGCGCGTTGAGCAGGTCCACGGCGCGCACCTCGTCGCCCTCGGCGGCCGCTTCGAAGACCGCGCGCAGCCGGGCCCGTACGGCCCGCAGCCGGGTCACGTCGCTGTCGCCCGCGCGCCGTGCGGCCTGCGCGCTGTTGCCGAAGAGCTCGCGCACGGCGTCCACGGAGGTCAGCGTGTCCGTGCCGCGCGCGGGCTCCTCGCTGTTGACCAGCCGCACAGCGAAGTCCGAGTAATAGGCCAGTTCCACTTGTGGTCCTTACGCAGGCGGGTTTAGGGTCGGAGCGCCGACTCTTGTAATGGTCGGTACCTGACCGAGGGTATTACACGCGCGACCCGTTGGAGGGACCCCCCATGACCGAGGCCGTCACCGGCACGGACTGGAGCGCCTGGCAGGACAGCTGGGACCGGCAGCAGGAGTGGTACCTGCCCGACCGCGAGGAGCGGTTCCGCGTCATGCTCGACATGGTCGAGGCCTTCGCCGGCCCCGCGCCCCGTGTGCTCGACCTCGCCTGCGGCACCGGCACCATCACCGCCCGCCTCCTCGCCCGCTTCCCCGGAGCCGAGTCCACGGGCGTCGACCTGGACCCGGCCCTGCTCGCCATCGCCCGCGGCACCTTCGCCGGCGACGACCGCGCCCGCTTCGTCACCGCGGACCTCAAGGACCCGGACTGGACCGCCCGGCTGCCCCACGACCGCTACGACGCCGTCCTCACCGCCACCGCCCTGCACTGGCTCCACTCGGACCCCCTGCGCACCCTCTACGGGCAGCTCGCCGGCCTCGTCCGCGACGGCGGCGTCTTCCTCAACGCCGACCACATGCCCGACCCCGCCACGCCCCGCATCAACGAGGCCGAGCGGGCCCTGCGCCACGCCCGCATGGACCGCGCCAAGGCCGCCGGCGCCGTCGACTGGCGCGCCTGGTGGGACCTCGCCGCCGCCGACCCCGTCCTCGCCGGCCCCACCGCCGAACGCTTCGCGATCTACGGCGAACACGCCGACGGCGACACCCCCTCCGCCGAGTGGCACGCCCGCACCCTCCGCGAAGCGGGCTTCGCGGAGGCCCGCACGGTCTGGAGCTCCCCGTCGGACGCGATGGTGCTCGCGCTGAGGTAGCGGCCGCAGGCGCACAACGGCGGGAGTCGGTACGGGAGGTGCCCCGTACCGCCTCCCGCGTGAGGCACGCCACATCGGCTAAGGCGTATCCGGGCATCCGTGCGTATCGTTGAACTGCGCGGCTGCTGAAACCAGTGGCAGCGGGGAGGAGCGTCACGGTGACCATCGCACTGACCGACAGGACCGAGATGGCCGACAGCGGCGAGCAGAGCTTCGACGACATGTTCGAGCTTCTCTACGAGATCGTCCCCGAGGGGTTCAAGGGCGAGATCGTGGGGGGGGCTATTTTCATGACGCCGCAGAGGAGCACGCACTGGGAGATCATCGCCGACGTGCTCCTGCAAATGAAGATGCGCTTCGGGCGCAGCAGCAAGATCATGTCTGATGTACGCCTGGATCTCCCGGGTAGCGACAACGCCTTCGCTCCCGACCTCTTCAAGCTGTCGGACGACGCTGAGCGGGATGAGAAGAACCGCTGGCGCCATCAGGACGTCGAGTTCGTTCTCGAAGTGATCTCGCGCGGAACCATCGACAACGACTACGGCAAGAAGAAGACTGCGTACGCTGTCGGCGAGATCCCGGTCTACCTGATCGCGAACCCGTATACCGGGCGGTGTCATCTGCATACCCTGCCGAAGGACGGCGAGTACTGGGGCAACCTGACCGTTGAGTTCGGCCAGCCGATCGACCTCACGGACACCGCCCTCGATATGACGCTGGAGACCGACCGCTTCCCCCAGGGCTAGCCCGGCGTCACCGTCACCCTCACCTCACCCGTTCCCGCGCCCACCCCCGCGCGGATCCGTACGACGCCCCGCTCGCCCGGTCGCACCCTCGTCACATCAGCGTGGGCAGGGCCTCTCACCGTGATGTGCCAGCCTCGGGGCGACGGGGGTGTGGACAACTCCGTCACTCCCTTCCCCCGGGGCGTGTACGTCAGGCGGTAGACGGCCGCTCCCGCGTCGTACGACACGGTCCGCACCGACCCCGCCACCGCCGCCGCGTACGGCTCCGCCGTCCGGGACTTGTTCGGCTGGAAGCGGCCCCGCTCGTCCATCGCGCAGTACGCGCCGCCGTAGCACCACGTCCAGCTCGCCCAGCCCGTGGCGTAGCGGGACATGGAGGTGAGGGCGTCGGCGTAGAAGCGGGCCATGTTCGGCAGGGAGCTGTTCAGCGGGCCCCACTCGCCGATGAAGACGGGGATGCGCATCGCGCGCGGGTAGTGCACGACGGCCGCCTCGTAGGCGGAGAGCCAGCCCGAGGCCGGGTCGTAGTCGCGGCCGGCCTCCATGGCGGCGTTGTAGAAGTGCGGGGCGTAGACGACCTTGGGGTCGTGGATACGGCCCAGGCCGGTCGGGACGCCCTCGCCGGCCGCCGGCGTGGGCTCGATGAACAGCCAGTGGCGGCGGTCGACGCGCCGGATCGCCTCGGCGACGCGCTGGTACATGGGGGTGATCTGCGTGGCCTCGATGCGCCGCGCCGCGTCCGGGATGCCCTCCCCCTCCCGCAGCCGGCCCATCGGTTCGTTGATCAGGTCGTAGCCGAACACGGCCGGGTGGTCCGCGAGCCGCCCCGCGAGGACCTGCCACATGCGGGCCTGGGCGCGGCGCAGGTCGTCGTCCTCGTAGAGGTGCTGGAAAGCGGCCTGCACGGCGGGTTCGAAGTATTCGGCGAACCAGTCGTCGGGATGGGTCCGGTACGGCAGGCCGTCGGTGCGGGTGGCCCAGGCGGGGATGCCGCGGTGGCTGCCGAAGGCCGGGCCGTAGACGTCCTGGTGGGCGTCGATCACGACGCGGACGCGGTAGCGGTGCGCCCAGTCCAGGACGCGTTCGATCTTGCGCAGGTAGCGCTCGCTGTAGTGGCCCGGCCGCGGCTCCAGGTCGTCCCAGAACACCGCGAGCCGGGCGAGGTTGAAGCCCTGCGCGGACATGTCGCGCAGGGAGCGCTCGGTGATGTCCGCGGGGGCTTCGTCGCCGCGGTGTTCCTTGTCCGCGAGGTTCCAGCCGCGGAGGGTGAGGGTGCGGCCCTGCTCGTCGGTGAGGGGCGGGATGCCCGGGGCCGCGGCGGTGTCCCGGGCTCCGGGCGCGCGGGCCTCCGCGGCCGTTCCCGGCGCCAGGAGTGCCAGGACCGCGGCTACGGCGAGGAACGCCGCCTTGCGCAAGCGTCGCGAGCGTCTCTTCGGCATCCGCCGTTCATACCGTCAGTACGACCTTGCCGAACAGGTCGCCACCGGCCATCTTTTCGAATCCCTCGCGGGCCCGGTCCAGCGGCAGGACGGTGTCGATGACGGGCCGCAGGCCGCGCGCCGCGCAGAAGCTCAGCAGGTCCGCCAGCTCCTCCTTGGTGCCCATGGTGGAGCCGACGACCTTCAGCTCCAGGAAGAAGATGCGGTTGAGCTCGGCGGCCGGCGGGTTCTGGCCGCTGGTCGCGCCGGAGATCACGAGGGTGCCGCCGGGCTTGAGGGACTTCACCGAGTGCGACCACGTCGCGGCGCCGACGGTCTCGATGACGGCGTCGACCCGGTGCGGCAGCCGCGCCCCCGGCTCGAACGCCGCCTCGGCGCCGAGCTCCACGGCGCGCTCGCGCTTGACCGCGTCCCGGCTGGTCGCGTAGACGCGCAGGCCGGCCGCCGCGCCGAGGGCGATCGCGGCGGTGGCGACGCCGCCGCCCGCGCCCTGCACGAGGACGCTCTGCCCGGGGCGCACGTTCGCGTTGGTGAACAGCATGCGGTACGCGGTGAGCCACGCGGTCGGCATGCAGGCCGCCTCCTCGTAGCTGAGCTCCGCGGGCTTGGGCAGCACGTTCCACGCGGGGACGGCGACGCGCTCGGCGAAGGTGCCCTGGTAGCGCTCGGTGAGGAGGGAGCGCGTCTCCAGCGGGCCCACGCCGTGGCCGGTCTGGCCGATGACGGAGTGGACGACGACATCGTTGCCGTACTCGTCGACACCGGCGGCGTCGCAGCCGAGGATCATCGGCAGGGCTTCCTCGCCGAGGCCGACGCCGCGCAGCGACCACAGGTCGTGGTGGTTGAGCGTCGCCGCCTTGACGTGGACGACCGTCCAGCCGGGGGGCGCCTCCGGCTCGGGGCGCTGCCCCAACTCGAGTCCGTTGAGCGGCTGGTCACGGTCGATGCGTGCGGCGTAGGCGGCGAACATGATCCGAACCTAGCCCCGCCGCCCCGCCGGGCGGAACCTCGCCGTGGTGTGACACGCGCCGCGCCCCGCTTTTGTGTCCAGAACCCCCTGTCGCAACGGCTGTATCCGCGGCGGAGGCTGCGCCTCCTCATTGACCGGGCGTGAGGGCCGGGGGTTGGCTTCGGTTGGCCCCGTGCCACCCGGTGCGGGAGCTCACGGAGGGGGAACCATGCGTTACCCGAACCCGAGTGGCACCGGACCGGTCAGACAGTCCCCACCGATCAGACAGTCCTCACGGATCGGACGGATCAGACGGATCAGAAGGATCGCCGTAGCGGCCGCGTTACTGGGCGGCTGCGTCACCCTGCTGCCCGCCGCTCCCGCGGCCTCCGCGGCCTCCGCAGGGGCGCCGCCCGCCCCGCCCCGCACCGAGCGCGTCAGCGTCGCGAGCGACGGCACCCAGGCCGACGCGGAGTCGTGGGGCGCCTCGCTCAGCGCCGACGGCCGGTACGCCGCCTTCGCGTCCCGGGCCGGCAACCTCGTGCCCGGCGCGGGGCCCGCCGGCCACGTCTTCGTACGGGACCTGCGGACCGGCAGGACCGAGCTGGTCAGCGCGGCGAGCGACGGCACCCCGGCCGGCACCGGGGGCTCGTCGCCGTCGATCAGCGGCGACGGCCGGTACGTCGTCTTCGACTCGGGGGCCGACCTCGCCCCGGGCAGCAATCCGGAGGGCTCCGACGTCTTCGTCCGCGACCGCCGCACGGGGCGGACCGACGTGCTCGTCAAGAACCGCACCGCTGCGGGCGGCTCCAACCACTCGCCGGTCATCAGCACGGACGGCCGCTACGTCGCCTTCGTCTCCGCCCGCGACGACCTCGTGCCCGGCGACACCAACCAGCGGGAGGACGTCTTCGTCCTCGACCGCCTGCGCGGCACCACGCGGCGGGTGAGCGTCGCGAGCGACGGCACCCAGGCCGACGGCATGTCCGGCTACCCGGTGATCAGCGCGGACGGCAGCCGCGTCGGCTTCCGGACGGCGGCCGGCAACCTGGCCCCGGGCGGGCCGCCGAAGCCCGGCAAGGGCCTCGCCCGGCCCGGCCTCTACGGCTTCTGCGTGCACGACCTGCGCACCGGCCGCACCGAGCGGGCCGCCGAGACGTACGAGGGACTGCCCGCGCTGGTCACCGGCGGCATCGGCCTCAGCCCCGACGGCCGGTACGCGCTCTTCTCCAGCCCCGAGCGGGTGGCGGAGGACGACACCAACGGCGCCCAGGACGTCTACGCCAAGGACCTCCTGACGGGGGCCACCCGGCGCCTGAGTCTCGCGGCCGACGGCTCCCAGGCCGACGGGAGCTCCTACGGGGGCGCCGCGATGAGCGCCGACAACCGGCGCGTGTTCTTCGCCTCCGACGCCGCCAACCTGGTGCCCGGCGACACCAACGACCGGCAGGACGTCTTCGTACGGGACCTCCGTACCGGCGCCGTGGAACGGCTCAACGTCGCCGCGGACGGAACCCAGGACAACGGCACCGCGGGCGAGGTCCGGACCGACCTGCTGGGCCGGACGGCCGTCTTCAACAGCTGGGGCAGCAACCTGGTGCCCGGTGACACCAACGGCAGCGGGGACGTGTTCGTACGGCGGCTCGGCTGATCCACGAAAACCGGGCCGCACCCCCCCCGGAAGGGAGTGCGGCCCGGTCTCGTACACGTACGGCTGCACGTACGGCTCGTGCACGTACAGCTGCACGTACGGCTCAAGGCGCGGGCGTCAGCGCCGCGCCACGCCCTCCGCCCGGGCGGCGGCCGCGACGGCGGCGGTGACCGCCGGGGCGACCCGCTCGTCGAACGGCGACGGGATGACGCACTCGGCGCTCAGCTCGTCCGCGACGACCGCGGCCAGCGCCTCGGCGGCGGCGAGCTTCATGCCCTCGGTGATGCGGGAGGCCCGCACCTGGAGGGCGCCCGCGAAGATGCCGGGGAAGGCCAGGACGTTGTTGATCTGGTTCGGGTAGTCGCTGCGGCCGGTCGCGACGACGGCCGCGTACTTGTGCGCGACGTCCGGGTGGATCTCCGGGTTGGGGTTGGCCATGGCGAAGATCAGGGCGTCCTTCGCCATGGTGGCCACCGCCTCCTCGGGCACGGTGCCGCCCGAGACGCCGATGAACACGTCCGCGCCGTCCAGCGCCGCGCCCAGGGTGCCCGAGAGACCGGCCTTGTTCGTGAAGCCGGCGAGGTCGCGCTTGACGGCCGTGAGGTCCTCGCGGTCGGCCGAGACGATGCCCTTGCGGTCGCAGACGGCGACGTCGCCGATGCCCGCCTCCACCAGGATCCGGGCGATCGCGACGCCGGCCGCGCCCGCGCCCGAGATCACCGCGCGCAGCTCGCCGAGCGCCCGGCCGGTGAGCCTGGCGGCGTTGCGCAGGGCGGCGAGGGTGACGACGGCGGTGCCGTGCTGGTCGTCGTGGAAGACGGGGATGTCCACACGCTCCTGGAGCTTGCGCTCGACCTCGAAGCAGCGCGGCGCGGAGATGTCCTCCAGGTTGATGCCGCCGAAGGAGGGCGCGAGGCGCGCGACGGTCTCGACGATCTCGTCGACGCCGCGGCAGTCGAGGGCGATGGGGACGGCGTCGACGCCGCCGAACTGCTTGAAGAGGATCGCCTTGCCCTCCATCACGGGCAGGGACGCCTCGGCGCCGATGTCGCCGAGCCCGAGGACGGCGCTGCCGTCCGTGACCACGGCGACGACCTGGGACTTCCAGGTGTAGTCGTGGACGAGCTCCGGGTGCTCCGCGATGGCGCTGCACACCTTTGCCACACCGGGCGTGTAGGCGAGGGACAGGTCGTCCCGGTCGCGCACGGGCACGGTCGCCCGGATTTCCATCTTGCCGCCACGGTGCAGCGCAAAGGCCGGATCGAAGAACTCGCCATGAGTGTCATCGCCGTCCGGAGCGCTGTCGCTGCGAGGATTCACGATCTCCGCTGCCACTGTATTTGACCCCTTTGTCGAATGTCCGTCGAGGGTAGCCGCCCTGGGTTACGGGGCGGGTCGGGCTTCGGGTCCGTGTCCGGCCACCGAGATGACCTCCGTGCGTGGGGTTGGTGCCGCACGGTACGGATCCGTATGCCGGGCGCGCCGCACACGCGCCCTCAGCCCCGGATACGGGGTGTAGCTGGTCTTTCTATCAAATGAGCGCTACGGCCTACGAGTGAGTTCCCGCTGACTTGCCGCGGCGCGGTTCAGCGCAACCGCAGAGGCGTGTCAGAACGGTGGCAAGGCGGTGGAAAAGACGTGTCAAGCGGGCGGATATGTCCACGTACTGAGACAGAGGGTGCGTGAGATACGTCTCGTACCGGCGGCCCGCAGAGCGGTCCAGAGAAAGGGAACCCATGAGTCCGGTAGACCCGGCCGACCCGGCACCGACCTGATGCGGACCCGATACGGACCCGGTGCGGCCTTGACGCGGGCCCGATACGGCCCTGATGCGGCACGGGGATCGCCCGTTATCCGATTTTGACATAGCGAGCCCCCCGAATGGTGCAGTCCGGATGGCAAGATGCCCCAATCGCACGAGGTCGCGACATCCAAGGGCGTGTGCTCCGCCCCTCGTGCGTCATCAGCGTTTTCCTGTGTTTGTTCCGTGTTTGCTCCGTGCCGTCCCGACGGCAGGCCACCCCCTCACCCGCAGGAGGAACCAGCAATGACCGCAAGCACCACCCCTCGCACGGCTGCCGCCAGGAGTCGTTTGGCCGCGGCCGGCGCGATCGCGGTCGCCGGCGCCCTGCTGCTCACCGGCTGTGGCGATCAGCGGGACAAGACCGGCAATGGGGCCGGTCAGAGCGCCCAGGGCTCGAAAGCGCCCCTCTTCGGCAAGCTGCCGAAGAAGATCCAGGACGCCGGTGTCATCAAGGTCGGCTCGGACATCGCCTACCCGCCCGTGGAGTTCAAGAAGGACGGCAAGGTCGTCGGCATCGACCCCGACATCGCCGCCGCCCTGGGCAAGGAACTCGGCGTGAAGGTCGAGTTCAACAACGGCATCTTCGACAACCTGCTGATCGGACTGCGTTCCAAGCGGTACGACATGGCGATGTCGGCCATGACGGACACGAAGGACCGCCAGAACGGCATCGACGCCAAGACCGGCAAAAAGGTCACCGACGGCGTCGACTTCGTCGACTACTTCAACGCAGGCGTCTCGATCTACACCAAGAAGGGCGACACCAAGGGCATCGCCACCTGGGAAGACCTCTGCGGCAAGAAGATCGCGGTGCAGCGCGGCACGGTCTCCGACGACCTGGCCAAGTCCCAGTCCGAGAAGTGCGAGAAGAACGACAAGGACAAGATCAGCATCGAGGCCTTCGACACTGATCTGGAGGCCCAGACCCGGCTGAAGGCGGGCGGTGTCGACGCCGTCTCCAGCGACTTCCCGGTCGCCGCGTACGCGGTGAAGACCGCGGACGGCGGCAATGCCTTCGAGGCGGTCGGCGAGCAGGTCGAGGCCGCGCCGTACGGAATCGCCGTCGCGAAGGACAACACCCAGCTGCGGGACGCGCTTCAGGCGGCCCTCGAAGCGATCATCAAGAACGGTGCGTACGAAAAGGTCGTCAAGACCTGGGGCGTCGACGCCGGTGCCGTCAAGGAAGCCAAGGTCAACGGCGGTTCCTGACGGGAGTTCCCCCCTCCGTCCCCCTCTCCCTCGTACGGATCTGCTGGAAAGGCACTCCCCGTGACTTCTTCCCCTGACTCCCCGTCCCCCGACGAGCCCGACAAGAAGGAACCGGCGAAGCCGGCCGAAACGGAAAAGCAGGCCGAGGCCGCGAAGCCGGCTGAGGCCGCCGCGGCCGAGAAGGCTGAGAAGGCCGGCAAGGCTGCTGAGGCCGCCAAGGCCGCCAAGGCCGACGAGCCCGCCGAGGACGCGAAGCCGGCCGACGGCGACAAGCCCGCGAAGGGCGCCGAGGACGACGCCGAGCCGGCGAAGGGCGACGACAAGCCCGCCGAGGCCGACGCGTCCGCCAAGGCCGCCAAGTCCTCCGACCCGGCCGACCCGGCCGACGGAGACAAGCTCGCCAAGACCAACCCGGGCAAGACCGGCAAGGACAACCCCGGCAAGGACAACCCCGGCAAGGACAACCCCGGCAAGGACAACCCCGGCAAGGACAACCCCGGCAAGGACAACCCCGGCAAGGACAACCCCGGTCCGGCCGCAACCGCGACCGCCACCGTCCCCGAGGCGATCAAGGCGATCCCCGTCCGGCACTACGGCCGCTGGATCTCCGCCGTGCTCGTGCTGGCCCTGCTCGGCCTGCTGATCAACGCCTTCGCCACCGCGAAGGTGCACTACAGCGCCATCCCGGACTACATCTTCGACGGCACGGTCGTCTCCGGCCTCGGCAAGACCGTGCTGATCTCGCTGCTGGCCATGCTGCTGGGCCTCGTGCTCGGCATCGTGCTGGCCGTGATGCGGCTGTCGAAGAACCCCGTGACGTCATCCGTGGCCTGGGTCTACATCTGGTTCTTCCGCGGCACCCCGGTCTACGTGCAGCTGCTGCTCTGGTTCAACCTCGCGCTGATCTTCCCGTACATCAACCTCGGCCCGATCTACCGGGACGAGATGAGCGACTTCATGACCCCGTTCGTGGCCGCGCTCCTCGGCCTCGGACTCAACGAGGCCGCGTACATGTCGGAGATCGTCCGGGCCGGCATCCAGTCCGTAGACGAGGGCCAGACCGAGGCCGCGCACGCGCTCGGCATGAGCCAGGGCAGGACGCTCCGCCGGATCGTCCTCCCGCAGGCCATGCGCGTGATCGTGCCGCCCACCGGCAACGAGTTCATCAACATGCTGAAGACCTCGTCGCTGGCCGCCGGCGCCGCGCAATACCTCGAACTCCTGCGGTCCACCTCCGACATCGGCCAGACCACAGGCGCCACGGTCGAGATGCTCTTCCTCGCCGCCACCTGGTACCTCATCCTGACCAGCATCTTCAGCGTCGGTCAGTTCTACCTGGAGCGGCACTACGCGCGCGGTTCGCTGCGCACCCTGCCGCTCACCCCATGGCAGAAGATCAAGGTCAACCTGGCCTCCTTCAGCAACCGTCCGTCCGGAGGCGTCAGCGCATGAACGCAATGGTGAAGGCCGAGGGCGTCCACAAGTCCTACGGCGCGGCCCACATCCTCAAGGGCATCGACCTGGAGGTCGCCCCGCGCGAGGTGTTCTGCCTCATCGGCCCGTCCGGCTCGGGCAAGTCCACGTTCCTGCGGTGCATCAACCACCTGGAGCAGATCAACGCCGGGCGGCTGTACGTGGACGGCGAGCTGGTCGGCTACCGGCAGCAGGGCGACAAGCTGTACGAGCTCAAGGACAGCGAGGTCGCGCGGAACCGCCGGGACATCGGCATGGTGTTCCAGCGCTTCAACCTCTTCCCGCACATGACGGCGCTCGCGAACGTCATGGAGGCGCCGGTCCAGGTCAAGGGCGAGACGAAGGCCGTCGCCCGCGAGCGGGCGAAGAAGCTCCTCGACCGGGTCGGCCTCGGCGACAAGGCCGAGAACTACCCCTCGCAGCTCTCCGGCGGCCAGCAGCAGCGGGTCGCGATCGCGCGGGCGCTGGCGATGGAGCCGAAGCTGATGCTCTTCGACGAGCCCACGTCGGCGCTCGACCCGGAGCTCGTCGGCGACGTCCTGGACGTCATGCGGGGCCTGGCCGAGGACGGCATGACGATGATCGTGGTGACGCACGAGATGGGCTTCGCGCGCGAGGTCGGCGACTCGGTGGTCTTCATGGACCAGGGCGTGGTGGTCGAGGCGGGCAACCCGCGCGACGTCCTCACCAACCCGCAGCACGACCGGACGAAGGCGTTCCTTTCGAAGGTGCTGTAACGAACCGACGAACAGGGGGCGGTACGGGCCAGGGCCCGTACCGCCCCCTGAACGCGTGCCGCCCGGGGCGGCTGCCCCTGGCCGGGGCGGTGCGTCCGCCTCTACGATCGCCGCATGATCAGAGCTGTGGTCTTCGATGTCGGCGAGTGCCTTGTGGACGAGACCCGCGAGTACGGGACGTGGGCCGACTGGCTGGGTGTTCCCCGGCACACGTTCGCCGCCATGTTCGGCGCGGTCATCGCCCGCGGGCAGGACTACCGGGAGACCTTCCAGGCCTTCCGGCCCGGCTTCGACCTCTACGAGGAGCGGGAGAAGCGCGCGGCCGCCGGGATGCCGGAGTGGTTCGGCGAGGACGACCTCTACTCCGACGTGCGGCCTGCGCTCGCGGAACTGCGGGCAGCCGGGCTCTGGCTGGCCATCGCGGGCAATCAGACCGTACGGGCAGGCGGTCTGCTCCGTGAGCTTTTCACGGACGACGTGGACCTGATCGGCACCTCCGACGACTGGGGTGCGAGCAAGCCCGATCCGGAGTTCTTCGTCCGGGTCTCGAAGGCCGTGCCGTTCGCCCTTCACGAGACGCTCTACGTCGGTGACCGTCTGGACAACGACATCAGGCCGGCCGCGGCCGCAGGCATGCGGACGGCCCTGATCCGCCGAGGGCCCTGGGGCACCATCCAGCAGCACGACCCGGCCGCGGCGGAGCTGCCGACCTTCCGCATCGACAGCCTCGCCGAACTCGCGGAGAAGGTGGGCAAGTTCAACGCCGCAGCGCGCTGACGGTCGTACCCCAGCTGTACAGCCGGTCGTCGAGCTCGCGCACGTACGGCTCGTGCTGCCACGGCGTGAGTGCCCGGCGCACCTCGCGCACGCGCTCCATGCCGGTCGCGTACCAGGTGAGGTGAAGCTGGTCGAGGGCACGGATCGCGTACGTGCATGCCTCCTCGGGGCGCTTGGCGGCCGCTTCCACGGCTGCGAGGTCGCCCAGGATCACCGTGCGCTGCTTGTCGGACTCCAGGGGCAGCTCCTCCAGGACGCGGAGGAGTGTCTCCCGGGCCTGCGGCAGGTGCCCGGCCCTCAGCTGTGTGTTGCCCTTGAAGGCGGCCAGCCTGGTGGCGTCGAACCAGTCGAGCCAGTCCGGCGGCGGACAAACGGGCCCTGTGGAGAGGACATCCTCACCATGGGAGATGAGGTGCAGCGCGGCGCGCGGATTGCCGCACCGGGTCTCGCACTCGGCCTCCACGGCGTCCAGCCAAGCCAGGAATTCCGCCGACGGGGTGGCGCGCCGAGCGTACGCCCGTGCCGCGACCATGCGCTCGGCGGCTTCGTCCCGTTTGCCGGCCCAGCCGGGAATGAACGCCGTATGGGCCAGGATCGCGCTGCCGAGGAGGGAGTCGTCCGCTTCACCGGCTGCTTGCAGGGCGCGCAGGAGCGTCTCGGCCGCCTGCTCCGGCTGTTGCAGATCGAAGAACTCGATGCGTCCGGCCAGGAGGAAGGACTCCGCCAGGGCCGCTGCAAGGACGTGGCGGGCTGTCCCCCTCGTGTCCGGCAGGAGAGCGCAGCCGAGGTGCGCGTGTCCCAGCACGGCGGGGTGGAGCGTCGCCGGAGCAACGCTCCAGTAGAGCCGTCTGTGAGACCGCGTCACCTCGCTGAAGTCGGTGCCGACTGTTGCCGGCTGGGGCGCGGCGACGGCTCGGAGCGGAGCGGAGCCCAGTCCCGCGACCGCGGCGGTGGCGGCGACGGAATTCCGCCGTACGGGGTCGGGACGGTCGCCCCCCGGACCCCAGGGGGGCGTGAAGCCCAGCTCTTCCAGGCCTTGGCCGAGCAGGTGGGCGAGGACGCGCCCGATGTCGGGCTGGGGCCACGGCGGGGTGGGCGATTCCCATCGCCGGACCTGCCGGACTCCCACCGTGACCCCGCGGAGCCCGAGCTGTGGCGCTGCCCCGGTGATGGCGTCGGCCAGCTTCTGCTGGGACGTGTATCCGGCTGCCATTCGGGCGGCCTTGAGGCGGTTGTTCCCGACCGAACGTGACACAAGACCTCCGGGGGCATCCTGGCGATGGCAGCACCGTATGCCTGAACAAGGGCTTCTGTTCAGCCTTTTGGGCGACTGGAGGTCCTTGGGAGGTCCGTTCGAAGCCCTTTCAGAGCCCTCGTCCGGGCCAGGGCCCACCGGGATGCTGGGGCCGTCACCCCATCCGTGCCGAGCACACTCCGGAGCCGCCCATGTTCAGCCATGCCGCCTACTGGCTCGCCGCAGGTGAGCGTCATCCTCAAGGCGTCCGGGAAGCCTGGACCCGGGGTGCTCCCGCCATGCTGCGCACCGGTCTCTTCTTCGACGCCGTCCGGCTGTCCGCCGAGGTCGTTCACGCCCGGGCCGGGGGAGGGGACCGGGACGCCGTCGAGCGGGTCTTCCGGGAGGCCGGTGTCGAGTGCGGGGTGATCGTCAATCCCGCGCGGCGCTGGTATTACGTCCTCGTGCCGTGCGGCACCGCCGCGTCCTGGGACGAGTCCGGCACCGAGGCGCTGGGGACTGCCTGTTTTCTGGGGGTGCCGGCGCCGGGGCGGGGTGGGCCGCCCGGGGCGCATTGGCTGTTGGGGCCGCCCCTCGGGGCGGAGGGGCTGTGCGGGCCCGGGGCCGTCAAGGCCGTGGCTGTGGCGGCTGCCGGGTAGTCGGGGGTGTGGTCCGGGGGCCTAAGAGGCGGGACAGCCACCATGCTGTGGATCCTGTGGGCATGTCAGTCTCCCGGGTGGAGGAGGGCCGTGATGCGGGCGGCTGCCGTAGCCAAGTGGTGGCGGGATTCGGCCAGTTGGGCGGGGGTCACGCCGTGGTCGCGGGCCGCGTCGCGGATGTCGTCGCGGAAGCGGTCGAGGAGGCGGTCCAGGTCGCGGGCCGGGTCCTTGGAGAGGCTGTCCGCGGCTTCGGCCCACTCCGGTGCCGGGCCCGCCGGCTGCTCGGCACGCGGGGTGCCGTTCGTGCCGGCCCCGTCCGCCGTTCCCGCCGCCCCCGGTGTCCAGCCCGTGAACGCTCCGAACTCCTTCGCCAGGGCGCTGACGCCCTCCGCGATGCCCGTCGGCCAGTCGCCGCGGCGCACCTGCTCCTGGACCTGTTCCTGGACGCGCTCGGTGATGCGCCGGACCTCTTCGCGGGCCTTCTCCTGGGCCTCCCGGGCCTGGTGGCGGGCCTGCTGCGCGTCCTGGCGGGCGCGCCGGCTCTCCTCCTTCGCCCGGCGGGCCTGCTCCTTCCACTGCTCCTTCGCGCGGCGGAAGTCCTCCTTGGCGCCGTCGAAGGAGTGGGCGTCCCCCGACGCGCGGGTCAGCCGGGCGGCTTCGCGCATCTGGCGCCGCAGGTCGCCCGCGGCGCCCCGGACGTCCTCGCGGATGTCGGCCGCGAGGGCGGAGACCGACTCGCGGATCTCCAGCTCCAGCTCGGCCAGTTCGCCCTGCCGGCCGGCGAGTTCGGCGCGGCCGGCGGCGGTGATCGCGTAGACCTTGCGGCCGCCCTCGGTGGTGTGCGTGACGAGGCCCTCGGCCTCCAGCTTGGCCAGCCGCGGGTAGACCGTGCCGGCGGACGGGGCGTACAGGCCCTGGAAGCGCTCCTCCAGCAGCCGGATGATCTCGTAGCCGTGGCGGGGCGCCTCGTCGAGCAGCTTGAGCAGGTAGAGGCGGAGCCGGCCGTGGGCGAAGACGGGGGGCATCAGAGGACCTTTCCCTGGGCGGGGGCGTCGTCGTCCGCCCACTCGTCGGTGTCGTCGGCGTCCGGCCCCTGGAGCAGCGCGACGGCGCCCGAGACGCTGGTGACCTTGATCTGCCCGCGGCCGGCGCCGAGCCGGCCGGTGATGTTCCGCGAGCCGAACTGGTCCTTGACCCACAGCTCCGGGAAGGAGCACGAGACCGGGCCGACCGTGGTGCCCGCGTCCACCGCCGCGTCCGCCGAGGACGGCAGCCGGACGGCGACCTCGCCGGAGACCGTGGTGACCGCCAGGTCGACGGCCGGCGCGGCCGGCGCCAGGTCGATCACCACGTTGCCGCTGACCGAGTCGGCCTTGATCCGGCCGCCCGAGCACTCCACGAGCGTGAGGTCGCCGGAGACGCCGTTGCAGCGCACGTCGCCCCCGAGGCGCTGGGCCTCCACCCGGCCCGAGACCGTCTCCGTACGGACGTCGCCGGTGATGCCGACGAGCGTGGTGTCGCCGGAGACCCCCGAGACCTTCGTGTCGCCCGCGATGCCGGAGACCACGGCGCTCGCCCCGACGATGCCGACCTTGACGTCGGCGGTCGCGGGCACGGTGAGCGTCACGCCGGCCGAGCGGTTCCAGTTCTTGCGGCCGAACCAGCCGAGGAGGGACTTCCTCGTCAGGTCCTCGTAGCCGACGGTCAGCTTGCCGCCCTGGTGGACGACCTTCAGCGGCGGGCCGTCGAGCGCCGTCAGCTCCAGGCGGGCCGGGCCGCCGTCCGCGCCGACGACGTTGACCGCGCCGTTCACGATGCTCACGTCGAGGCCGGTGACCGGGCCCTCGAAGACGATTTTCTCCGGTGCGGACAGCGACCACTCGGACTCTGCGGACCCTGCGGACTCTGCGGGCATGCCGGACCCCCTCCTGCGTCGGGATGGACGAACGAGCTGGCGTACGCGATGTCCTACGCGATGGCCTACGTGAAGACCTGCGCGACGGCGTACGCGATGACCTACGAGACGCAACCTATCGCGTCTTCCATAAACACGATATATCGCGGTCGTGTGAAGTCAAGCGCCTTCGCCTTGGCATAGCGTTGTCGCATGTCCGCTACTGATCACAGCCGCGCCGCGGGGGTCCTGCTGCTCTGCCGGGCCGAGCCCGGCCGCGTCCGGCCCTCCGCCCAGCTCCTGAACGAACCGCTTCTCCTGGTCCCGGCCGGGGAGGGCTGGAGCGCGCTGATCCCGGGCGAGGACTCCTGGCGCACCGAGGGCACCGGCCTCGCGACCGCCACCGCCGGCTGGGCCCACGCGCTGGCCGTCGCCGAGCCGTGGCCCGTCGTGGGCCTGTGGTGGGACGGGTCGGGCGCGGGATTCGTCGTCGCGGCGGGCTTCCGGCGGACCGCCGGGTACGCGTGGCTCGCCGACGGCACCCCGCTCGGCGAGGAGCCGGCCATGACGGCGCTGCGGGCCCGGACCGGCCTCGACCCCGTCCTCGACGGGGACGCGCTCGACGCGCTCACCCGGCCCGACCCGGACGCCGACGCCGCCGCGCGCGTCCGCGGGCTGATCGCCGTCCTCTCGCGCACCGGACTGCACCTGCCGCCCGGCCTCGCCCCGGGCGTCCCGGCCGACGGCCTGCGCGCCTCCGCGGGCGCGCTCCCCGCCGCCGAGGCGGTCTACTGGCCCGGCTGGCGCGAGGCCGTACGGGCCGGGTTCGACGCGGCGGACAGCAGCCGGCTCGGCGCGTGGACGCGGGGGCGGCGGGCCCGCGCCCTGGGCGCGGGGGAGATGGTGGCCGGGGCCGCCCTGGTGATGTGGGGCCGCCGGAGCGGGCGGCGCGGCGCCGTGACCGCCGGAGCGGTGGTCCTCGCGGACGGCGCGTTGACGCTCGCGTACGACTGGTGGCGGGGCCGCGCCTGAGTGTTCCTGCGGGCCGGTGGGGGCTTGTCGCGCCCACGCGGCGGAGCCGCAGATGAACACTGCCCCGCGCCCCTTACGGGGCGCGGGATAAGGAGGTTCTACTCGTCGTCCTCGTCGTCCAGCCGTGCCAGCCACGTCGCCAGCCGCTCCACCGGCACCTCGAAGTCCGGGTTCAGGTCGACGAAGGTGCGCAGCTGCTCGGCCACCCAGCCGAGCGTCACCTCCTCCTCGCCCCGCCGGTTCTCCAGCTCCTCGATGCCTCGGTCGGTGAAGTACACGTTCTCTCCGTCGGATCAATCAGGTCGGTCAGGTCTGTGGTCAGGCCAAGGATAGGCGGGCGCCGGTACGGGAACGGGCCCCCACCGCCTCGCAGCGGTGGGGGCCCGTTCCGTACGCCGTACGACGTCGGACGACGTCCGTCAGGCGTCGAACACCTCGTTGATCAGCGTCTGCTGCTCGGCCTGGTGGCGCTTGGCCGAGCCGACCGCCGGCGACGAGGAGTGCGGGCGGGAGATCCGCCGCAGCCGCTCGCGGGCCGGGACGTCGGCGCCGACCGCCAGGTCCAGGTGGTCGATCAGGTTCAGCGCGATGAACGGCCACGCACCCTGGTTCGCCGGCTCCTCCTGCGCCCAGATGTACTTCTCGGCGTTCGGGAACTTGGCGATCTCGGCCTGGAGCTCCTCGCCCGGCAGCGGGTAGAGGCGCTCGATGCGGACGATGGCCGTGTCGTTCGCGCCGCGCTTGGCCCGCTCGGCGGCCAGGTCGTAGTAGACCTTGCCGGAGCAGAAGACGACCTTGCGGACGTCCGCCGCGGCGACGGTGTCGTCACCGATGACCGGACGGAACCCGCCGCTGGTGAACTCCTCCGCCTTCGACGCCGCGGCCTTCAGACGCAGCATCGACTTCGGGGTGAAGACGATCAGCGGCTTGTGGTGCGGGTTGTGGACCTGCCAGCGCAGCAGGTGGAAGTAGTTCGACGGCAGCGTCGGCATGGCGACCGTCATGTTGTTCTGCGCGCAGAGCTGGAGGAAGCGCTCGACGCGGGCCGAGGAGTGGTCCGGGCCCTGGCCCTCGTAGCCGTGCGGCAGGAGCAGCGTGACACCAGAGGTCTGGTTCCACTTCTGCTCGGAGGAGGAGATGAACTCGTCGACGATGCTCTGGGCGCCGTTGACGAAGTCACCGAACTGGGCCTCCCACAGCACCAGCGCGTCCGGGCGGGCCAGCGAGTAGCCGTACTCGAAGCCCATCGCCGCGTACTCGCTCAGGAGCGAGTCGTAGACGTTGAAGCGGGCCTGGTCGTCGGACAGGTAGAGCAGCGGGGTGTAGTCCTCGCCGGTCTCGCGGTCGACGAGCACCGCGTGGCGCTGGCCGAAGGTGCCGCGGCGGGAGTCCTGGCCGGCGAGCCGGACCGGGGTGCCCTCCATCAGCAGCGAGCCGAAGGCGAGGGTCTCGCCCATGCCCCAGTCGATCGTGCCGTCCTCGAGGCTGGCGGCGCGGCGCTGGAGCTGCGGCACCAGGCGCGGGTGCACGGTGACGTTCTCCGGCGTGGTGACCTGCGACTCGGCGATCCGCTTGAGGACCTCCTGGGAGATCGCGGTGTTCACCGCCACCGGGAACCCGCCCAGCGGGGCCGGGACGGCGGCGGCCGGAGCCGTCGCCGCGTCCGCGTCGCGGACCTCGACGAAGACCTTCTCCAGCTGGCCCTGGTAGTCCTGGAGGGCCTGCTCGGCCTCTTCCAGGGTGATGTCGCCGCGGCCGATGAGGGACTCGGTGTACAGCTTGCGCACCGAGCGCTTCTTGTCGATCAGGTCGTACATCAGCGGCTGGGTGAACGAGGGGTTGTCCGACTCGTTGTGGCCCCGGCGGCGGTAGCAGATCAGGTCGATGACGACGTCCTTGTTGAACGCCTGGCGGAACTCGAAGGCGAGCCGCGCGACGCGGACCACGGCCTCCGGGTCGTCACCGTTCACGTGGAAGATCGGTGCCTCGATCATCCGGGCGACGTCGGTGCAGTACATCGACGAGCGCGAGGACTCCGGCGGCGCGGTGAAGCCGACCTGGTTGTTGATGACGATGTGCACGGTGCCGCCGGTGCGGTAGCCGCGCAGCTGCGACATGTTGAGCGTCTCGGCGACGACGCCCTGGCCCGCGAAGGCCGCGTCGCCGTGCAGCTGGACCGGCAGGACGGTGAAGTCCGTGCCCGCCTTGCCGATGATGTCCTGCTTGGCGCGGGCGATGCCCTCGACGACCGGGTCGACGGTCTCCAGGTGGGACGGGTTGGCGGCCAGCGAGACCTTGATCTGCTCGCCGTCCAGGCCGGTGAAGGTGCCCTCGGCGCCCAGGTGGTACTTCACGTCGCCGGAGCCGTGCATCGACTTCGGGTCGAGGTTGCCCTCGAACTCGCGGAAGATCTGGGCGTACGACTTGCCGACGATGTTGGCGAGGACGTTGAGGCGGCCGCGGTGGGCCATGCCGATGACGACCTCGTCCAGGCGCGCCTCGGCGGCGGCGTCCAGCACCGAGTCCAGCAGCGGGATGACGGACTCGCCGCCCTCCAGGGAGAATCGCTTCTGGCCGACGTACTTCGTCTGGAGGAAGGTCTCGAAGGCCTCGGCGGCGTTCAGCCGGCGCAGGATGCGCAGCTGCTCCTCGCGCTCCGGCTTGGAGTGGCCGCGCTCGACCCGGTCCTGGATCCACTTGCGCTGCTTGGGGTCCTGGATGTGCATGAACTCGATGCCGGTGGTGCGGCAGTACGAGTCACGCAGCACGCCGAGGATGTCGCGCAGCTTCATCATCGCCTTGCCGGCGAAGCCGCCGACCGCGAACTCGCGCTCCAGGTCCCACAGGGTGAGGCCGTGCTCGGTGATGTCGAGGTCGGGGTGCTTGCGCTGGCGGTACTCCAGCGGGTCGGTGTCGGCCATGACGTGGCCGCGGACCCGGTAGGAGTGGATCAGCTCGAAGACGCGGGCGGCCTTGGTGACGTCGTCGTCGTGCGAGGCGTCGATGTCCTTGAGCCAGCGGACCGGCTCGTAGGGGATGCGCAGCGCCTCGAAGATCTCGTCGTAGAAGCCGTTCTCGCCCAGCAGCAGCTGGGACATGATCCGCAGGAACTCGCCGGAGGCGGCGCCCTGGATCACCCGGTGGTCGTACGTCGAGGTCAGGGTCATCACCTTGGAGATGCCCATCTTGTTCAGGGTGTCCTGCGAGGTGCCCTGGAACTCGGCGGGGTAGTCCATGGCGCCGACGCCGAGGATCAGACCCTGGCCGGGCATCAGACGCGGCACGGAGTGGACCGTGCCGATGCCGCCGGGGTTGGTCAGCGACGCGGTGACGCCGGTGAAGTCCTCCATCGTCAGCTTGCCGATGCGGGCGCGGCGGACGATGTCCTCGTAGGCCTGCCAGAACTCGAAGAAGTTCAGCGTCTCGGCCTTCTTGATGGCCGCGACCACGAGCTGGCGGTCACCGTTCGGCTTGACCAGGTCGATCGCCAGGCCGAGGTTGACGTGCTCGGGCTTGACGAGGGTCGGCTTGCCGTCCTTCTCCGTGAAGGAGTAGTTCATCGACGGCATGAGCTTCAGCGCCTGCACCATGGCGAAGCCGATGAGGTGCGTGAAGGAGACCTTGCCGCCGCGGGCGCGCTTGAGGTGATTGTTGATCACGATGCGCTGGTCGAACAGCAGCTTCACCGGGACGGCGCGGACGGACGTGGCCGTCGGCAGCTCCAGGGAGGCGTTCATGTTCTTCGCGACGGCGGCCGAGGGGCCACGGAGCGTGACGTACTCGGGGCCGGCGGGGGCCTCGGTCGCCGCAGAGACGCGCGCGGCGCCGGCCGCTCCGGTGGAGCCGGTGCTTGCACCGGGCTTGACGGCCGGCTTCGCGGCGGCGGGCGCGGCCTTGGCGGGGGCCGGCTGCGCGGCAGCGGGCTTCGCCGCGGGAGCCGCCGGCGCCTGCGGCGCGGCAGCGGGGGCGGCGGCCTGAGCGGCCGGAGCCGGAGCGGCGGCGGCCGGGGCGGCCTGCGCCGCGGGAGGAGCGGCGGCCTGGGCCGCCTGCGGCGCACCCGCGCTCACAGCCTGCCCCGGCGGAGCCGACGCCGCCGTGCCCGGCTTGTAGTCGGCGAAGAAGTCCCACCAGGCTCGGTCGACCGAGTTCGGGTCCTGGAGGTACTGCTGGTAGATCTCGTCGACGAGCCACTCATTGGGACCGAACACGTCGGCAGGGCTCTTGCCCTGCCCGTCTTGGTCGGTCGAGATGCTCGAGGTGTTGGGGGACTGTGGCGACACGGCGGTAACCGCCCTCTTCCGCTTCACAAGGTGATGGACAGCGGGAATAAAGGCTACGCCTGTCTGCACGGTTGATGCAGGCCACCCGGGCAAGCAGTCGCGCAAGTCACATTTGCTCGGGGGTTTCGGGGCATGACTTGGCGGGAAACACACGGGGTTCTGCTGGTCCCGGGGGTATCAGGGTTCGCTCCAGCGCGCCCCACACTCCCTCGAATGTGTGCCTCCGCCATCGACCATACGTCAACATTGATCGCGAGGTCCGCCCGGAAGAGTGACCTGAATGCGGCATCCGTGCGGGGATTCGGCCACCCCGATGGACCCGCCGTGCAGATCCACCGCCCAGCGCGCGATCGCCAGGCCCAGTCCCGTACCGCCGTCGGTGCCCGGGCCCTGCTGGCCCGAGCCGCCCCGGTTGAACCGCTCGAAGACCCGGTGCCGCTCCGCCTCGGGGATGCCCGGGCCCTCGTCCAGCACCTCCAGCGCCAGCGACTGCGGCCCCTCGCCCCGCCGCGCCCGCACCGTCACCCGCCCGTGGGGGGGACTGTGCTTGACGGCGTTGTCCACGAGGTTCGCCACCACCTGGTGCAGCCGCTCCGCGTCCGCGTGAGCGGTCAGCTCCGGCGGCGACACGTCCAGGTGCAGATGTACGTCCTTGCGGGCGTGCGGAGAGGAGCTGGAGCCGTTGGCCATGCTCGCCTCCTTCAGGATGCCCGCCAGATACGGCCACACCTCGAAGCGGCGCGCGTGCAGCGGCACGACCCCGTTGTCCAGCCGGGACAGGTCCAGCAGCTGCTCCACCAGCCGGCCGAGCCGCTCCGTCTGCCGCAGCGCCGTCCGCATCGTCTCGGGATCCGCGGCCGACACCCCGTCCACCACGTTCTCCAGCACCGCCCGCAGGCCCGCGATCGGGGTCCGCAGCTCGTGCGAGACGTTGGCGACGAGCTCCTTGCGGTGGGTGTCCACCGCCTCCAGATCGGCCGCCATGCGGTTGAACGCGTTCGCCAGGTGCCCGAACTCGTCCCGCCGCCCGGCGCCCACCCGGCGCGTGTAGTCACCCTGCGCCATGGCCCGCGTGACCTCGGTCATCTCGTCCAGCGGCGCGGTCAGGCCCTGCGCGACGAACTGCGTTATGAGCAGCGAGGCGATGATCGAGAAGACGGTGATCACCCGGAGCTCGGTCGCCGACCGGATCGCGACGAACACCAGGAAGGTCGTTATCACCACGGAGCCGATGACCAGGGCGCCCAGCGCCGCCTTCACCGACCGGTAGGGGTCCAGCGGCCGCAGCGCCTCCCAGACCCGCCCGCCGAGGCCCGCCACCGGGATGCCCCTGCGACGCTCGGCGCCGCCCCGCGGGCCGGCTGTGCCGCCGGTCATGCCGCCGGGGTCTCCAGCGCATAGCCCACGCCGTGCACCGTACGGATCCGCTCCGCGCCGATCTTCCGGCGGAGCGCCTTGATGTGGCTGTCGACCGTACGGGTGCCCGAGGCGTCCGCCCAGTCCCACACCTCCGCCAGCAGCTGCTCGCGGGAGAGGACGGCGCGCGGCGTGTTCGCCAGGCACACCAGCAGGTCGAACTCGGTCGGCGTCAGGTGCACGTCAGCACCTCTGACCCGGACCCGCCGCTGCGCGTGGTCGATCTCCAGCTCACCCAGGCGCAGGATGCCGCTGCGCGGGGTGTGCGCGGCCAGCGCCGCCCGCTCCACGCGCCGCAGCAGCACGTGCACCCGGGCCGCCAGCTCGCGCATCGAGAACGGCTTGGTCATGTAGTCGTCCGCGCCGACGCCCAGGCCCACCAGCATGTCCGTCTCGTCGTCACGCGCCGTGAGCATCAGGACGGGCACCGGCCGCTGCGCCTGCACCCGCCGGCACACCTCCAGCCCGTCGAAGCCCGGCAGCATCACGTCGAGCACCAGCAGGTCGGGCTGCCACGCCTCGGCGGTGTCGACGGCCGCCGGCCCGTCGCCCGCGGTGCGGACCTGGAAGCCCTCGGCCCGCAGCCGGGCCGCGATGGCGTCCACGATGGTCCGGTCGTCCTCGACGACCAGCACCCGGCGCTGCGCCCCGGCGGACGCGGCGGCCCCGTTCGGGCCGATGTGTGTCTGCTCCATGCGCGCCCCGCCCCTAGCGTCTTCCGTCGCGTCGTTCCTTGCCGGCTTCGGCAGCTCCGGCTTCGGCAGCTGTGGCAAGCAGGGTACGGGCACGCGGCGGGCGACGGCTACGCGGCACGTTGCCCGAGGTGCACTACGTCCGGTACGCCCCGGGCAACCGCGATCTCTTCGGTCCGTACCCCTTCGAACCCGGCATTCCGGAGGGCTTGCTCGAACCGGGCGGACGGCCGGGCCGACCAGACGGCGAGCACGCCGCCGGGCGTCAGGCGCTCCCGGCAGGCGGCCAGACCGGCGGGGGAGTACAGGCTGTCGTTGCTCTCCGTGACCGTCCAGTCGGGGCCGTTGTCGATGTCCAGGCACAGGGCGTCGTAGCGGACGGGGGCCGTGCGCACGTGTCCGAGGAGGTCGTGTTCCACGATCTGCGCGCGCGGGTCGGCCAGCGCGCGGGCCGAGATCCCGCTGAGGGGGCCGTCCTTGTGCCAGCCGATCACCGCCGGCTCCCGCTCCACGACCGTGATCCGGCCCCAGCGCGGCTCCTGCGCGGCCCGGGCGAGCGAGAAGCCGACGCCCAGCCCGCCGATGAGGACGGCCGGCTCCGCGCGGTCCGCGGGGAGCGCGGCCAGCGCCGCGTCCACGAGCAGGCGCTCCGAGCGCCCGTCGGAGGTGTCCATCAGGAAGCAGCCGTTCGCGATGATCTCGTGGACGGCGCGGTCCCCGGTGCCCCGGCGGCGCAGGACGACCTCTCCGTACGGGCCGTCACGGCGGTCGAGGGTGACGGGCTCGTCGTGGGTGCCGGGTGTGCCGTACGGGCCGGGTGTGTCATACGGGCCGTGCGGGTCGTTCGTGTCGTACGGGTCGCGCTGGAGGGTGGTCACGAGGTGGCCTCCGGGTCGGTCGGTACGCGGCGGACGCGGCAGGCGGATGTGAGGTTGACGAGGGTGACCGGAGTCACTGGCTGAGCTTGATTCCCCTGCCCTCGATGGACCTTAATCTCGGTGGGAGCGGGGGCGGGCGCGCTTTTCGCCCCGCCGGGTGCCAGTACGGACCCCGCGAGGAAGGGGCTTGGCCGAGTGAACGTGGTGGACCCCGACGGCATGCCCCTGCGGCCCCCGCGCCGCGCCCTCCGGCCGGGCCGGCGCCTCCTGCGGGCCCTGCCCACGCCCCTCGGCACGCCGTTCACGTTCTTCTACGCGCTGGTCCTGCTCGCCACCGCGATCTACACGGACTACGGCGACGAGGCCACCGTCAGCCACCTCCTGCGCGAGTCCAGCACCGACGCCGCGCACCTGGCCGAGCAGCCCCTCGTCGTCCTGCTCGCCAGCGCCCTGTGGATAGCCGGCGGCCTGTACTCGCTGTACGGGATCCTCTTCGTCCTCGTCGTCTCCGCCCTGGAGCGGCGGACCGGCGGGGCCCGCACCGCCGGCGTCTTCCTCCTCGGCCACGTCCTGGCCACGCTCGCCACCGAGCTGCCCGTCGCGGGCGCCGTCGCCGCCGGGCGGCTGCCCGAGGCCTCCCTGCACCGCCTCGACTACGGCATCAGCTTCGGCGTGATGGCCTGCATAGGCGCGCTCTCCGGGCTCCTGGGGCCGCGCGCGAAGTGGACCGTCCTCGGCCTCTCCTTCCTGATGTGCGCCCAGGACCTCGTCGAGTTCGCCGACCCCCTCGCCAGCTGGGGCCACCCGATCGCCCTGCTGACAGGCATGGCGTGCTGGGGGCTGGTGCGCGACAAGGGGCCGGCGGCCGCGTCAGCCGCGGACGGTGCCGTCCCAGGCCCACTGCGCGCGCCGCGGGAGGCCGGGCAGGGCGGCCCGGCCGGTGCACCACAGCAGCGTCTGCGCGGGCGAGCGGCCGGCCGGGGCGTCCGGGAAGAGGCGGGCGAGGACGGGCGTGCAGAGCTCGCCGGGGACGGCGGAGGCCAGCCCGAGGCCGCGCGCGATGTCGTCCGTGTGGAGCACGAGCTCCGTCACGCCCATGGCGGCGAAGCCGGGCGCGTCGGAGTGGCCCCACGGGTGCCAGGCGCGGTCCCCCGCGCCCGCCCCGCGGACGGTGGCGGCCAGCAGCGCCGCCGCGATGCGGATGCCCTCCAGCCGGGCCGGTAGCGGGGCCTTCGGGTCGAGCGAGGCGAACAGGGCGATGTAGCGGTCCGTCGGCCGGGCCGTGAGCAGGCCCGCGTAGCCGACGAGGCCGAGCGCGAGGTGGTCGAGCGTCGCGGCCGCGGACCACTCCAGGCCGGCCGCGGGCCGGGACCAGTCGTGGTCCGCGCCCGCCTCCAGGACCGCCGAGCAGTGGTCGGCGGCGTCGGTGACCAGCGCCGCCCAGGCGCCGGCGGTGAGGGGCGCGGCGGGGCCGGCGGCCGGGACCGCGGGCGCGGTCGCCGCGCGTACGGCCGCGGTCATGCCCGGCCCCCCGCCCGGACGGTCTCGATCAGGCGGGCGTAGCTGTCGCCGCCGTGGCCGGCCGCGATCGCCTGTCCGACGAAGGTCTTGAACAGCTCCGGCAGCCGCGGGTCGAGGCCGCGCGCGGCGCTCGCGTGGACGAGGTGCTCGATCGTGGCGAAGTGGACGTCGAGCGTGGCGTCGTCCCCGGGGTAGGCCCCCGCGTCGACCTGCGGCGCGTAGGTGCTCATGAAGCCGCTCACCGCCGTCATCCAGCGGACGGCGACGGGCGTGAACGTCGCCGCGTCCACCCCGTCGGCGCCGGTCAGCGCCACGCCCTGGAGCCAGCCCCCGAGCGTCGCCCACATCATGCCGAGCAGGGCGGTGTCGTAGAGCGAGGCGGCCCCGGCGTCCTCCCCGAGGCCGACGGGGTCGCCCAGGCTCGCCAGGGTCTCCCGGTGCTCGGCGAAGGCCTGGGAAGAGCCGCTGTAGAGCAGCATGACCTGCGGGCTGCCGATGCCGGGCGGCGTCGACATGATCGCCCCGTCGAGGTAGCCGATGCCGCGTGCGGCGGCCCGGGAAGCGCTCTCGCGGGCCTGCTCCGGCGTGCCGGAGGTGAGGTTCACGAGCGTGCGGCCGCGCAGGGTCTCGGCCAGCGGGTCGAGGACGCCGTCGACGGCGTCGTAGTCGGACAGGCAGGCGATGACCAGGGGGCTCGCCGCCACGGCCTCCGCGGCGGTCCCGGCCCGTGCGGCGCCGCGTGCGGCCAGCGCCTCGCCCTTGCCCGCCGATCGGTTCCAGACGGTGGTCTCGTGGCCGGCCTCCAGGAGGGCGCCGGCCAGAGCCGTCCCCATCGAACCCAGGCCGAGAACGGTCACCTTCATGGGTGGTTTCTCCCCGTGTGTCACAGAAGTTGATCAAGTGCGATCAGCCTCGCACCGGCACGGGCGGCCCGACAGTGGCAGGACTGACGCACTCCGAAAAATTCCTGCCATCCCCGCCTAGGCTGTCGATCATGAGCGCCGGAACCGTGGCCGTGGCCGTGATCGACGACGACGTCCCCCTGTGGGACCTGTACGAGCTGGGGGTGGTCTGCACCGTCTTCGGCATCCCGCAGCCCGACCTCGCCGACCCCTGGTACGACCTGCGCGTGTGCTCCGTGGGCGGCGGCGAACCGCAGCCCGGGCCGTTCGGGCTCACGCTGCGCACCCCGTACGGCCTGGAAGGGCTGGAAGGCGCCGGCACGGTGATCGTGCCGTCGGTGCCCGAGGCATGCATCGAGGGCGAACGCGAGCTGCCGGCCGAGCTGCTGGAGGCCCTGCGCCGGGCCGCGGACTCCGGGGCCCGCATGGTCTCCCTGTGCGCCGGGGCCTTCGCCCTCGCCGCCGCCGGCCTGCTCGACGGCCGCCGCGTCACCGCCCACTGGATGCACACCGAAGCCCTCGCGCGCCGCCACCCGCGCGTACGCGTGGACGACTCGGTCCTCTACGTCGACGACGGCGACGTCCTCACCAGCGCCGGCGTCACCGCGGGCCTCGACCTCTGCCTCCACCTCGTCCGCCGCGACCTCGGCGCGCACGTCGCCAACCAGCTCGCCCGCCGCCTGGTGGTGCCCGCGCACCGGCCCGGCGGACAGGCCCAGTACGTGGACCTCTCCGTGCCCGAGGCCGACGACGACAGCCTCGCCCCCGTCCTCCAGTGGGCCCGCGAGCACCTCGGCCGCCCGCTGTCCGTCGACGACCTCGCCGCCCGTGCCGGCATGAGCCCGCGCACCTTCTTCCGCCGCCTCCACGCCGCCACCGGCACGACCCCGCTGCAATGGCTCCTCACCCAGCGCCTCGCCCGCGCCCAGTCGCTCCTGGAGTCGACGGCCCTGTCCGTCGAACGCGTCAGCGAACTGAGCGGCCTGGGCACGGCCGCCAACCTGCGGCGCCACTTCACGCTCCACTTCGGCGTGACGCCGACGGACTACCGGAGGTCCTTCCCGCCCGGGCCGGCGGCCGCGGCCTGACCGGCCGCACGGCGTTCACGGCGGTGCCGGGCCCGGCACTGCCGGATACCGCCGCTTCGGCTGATCGCCGCGGCGGCGGGAACAACAGCAGCGAGCTCCCTGCTGGACAGGGCGAGCCCTGCCCGCGGGCCTCGCCGCCGGCGATCGCTCAGAGCGAACGCCGGACGGACCCGGGAACATCCGCGGAGCGCCCCGCATTGAGTCGGCATAGCTCAACTTGCCTGCCTAAGGGGAGATCATGGCTTCGCTGTCCGCACCGCTCACCCTGCCCGTCCTGCCCCTCGACGACGAGGTCGTGCTGCCCGGCATGGTGGTGCCCCTCGACCTGTCCGACAACGACGTGCGGGCCGCGGTCGAGGCCGCCCAGGCCGCCGCGCGGGGGAGCGGCGGCAAGCCGCTGGTCCTGCTCGTGCCGCGCGTCGACGGGACGTACGCGGGCGTCGGCACCCTCGGCAGCGTCGAGCAGGTGGGACGGCTCTCCGGCAGCGGCGACCCCGGCGCGCTCGTCCGCGGCGTCCGCCGCGTGCGCATCGGCGCCGGGACGACCGGGCCCGGGGCGGCGCTCTGGGTCGAGGGCACCCCCGTGGAGGAGACCGTCCCGGACCCCCTCCCCGGCGCCGTCGCCGAGCTCGCGAAGGAATACAAGGCGCTCGCCACCAGCTGGCTCCGCAAGCGCGGCGCCTGGCAGGTCGTCGACCGCGTCCAGCAGATCGACGACATCGGCCAGCTCGCCGACAACTCCGGCTACTCGCCCTTCCTCACCGTCGCCCAGCGCGTCGAGCTCCTGGAGACCGCCGACCCGGTGGCCCGCCTCAAGCTCGCCGTCGGCCGGCTCGGCGAGCACCTCGCCGAGCAGGACGTCGCCGAGTCCATCGCCAAGGACGTCCAGGAAGGCGTCGACAAGCAGCAGCGCGAGTTCCTGCTGCGCCGCCAGCTGGAGGCCGTCCGCAAGGAGCTCGCCGAGCTCAACGGCGATCCCGAGGACGAGTCCGGCGACTACCGCGCCCGCGTCGAGGCCGCCGGCCTCCCCGAGAAGGTCCGCGAGGCCGCCCTCAAGGAGGTCGGCAAGCTGGAGCGGTCCTCCGACCAGAGCCCCGAGGGCGGCTGGATCCGCACCTGGCTGGACACCGTCCTGGAGATGCCCTGGAACGAGCACACGGAGGACGCGTACGACATCCCCGGCGCGAAGTCCGTCCTCGACGCGGACCACGCGGGCCTGGAGGACGTCAAGGAGCGGATCACCGAGTACCTGGCGGTGCGCAAGCGGCGCGCCGGCCGGGGGCTGGGCGTGGTCGGGGGCCGGCGCGGGGGCGCGGTGCTCGCGCTCGTCGGCCCGCCCGGCACGGGCAAGACCAGCCTCGGCCAGAGCGTCGCCCGCGCCATGGGCCGCAAGTTCGTGCGCGTCGCCCTCGGCGGCGTCCGCGACGAGGCCGAGATCCGCGGCCACCGCCGCACGTACGTGGGCGCGCTGCCCGGCCGCATCGTGCGGGCCGTCAAGGAGGCCGGCTCCATGAACCCGGTCGTGCTCCTCGACGAGATCGACAAGGTCGGCTCCGACTTCCGCGGCGACCCCGCCGCGGCCCTCCTGGAGGTCCTCGACCCGGCGCAGAACCACACCTTCCGGGATCACTACCTGGAGGTCGAACTCGACCTGTCGGACGTCGTGTTCCTGGCGACGGCCAACGTCCTGGAGGCCATCCCCGAAGCCCTCCTGGACCGCATGGAGCTCGTCCGCCTCGACGGCTACACCGAGGACGAGAAGGTCGTCATCGCCCGCGACCACCTGCTGCCCCGGCAGCTCGACCGGGCGGGCCTCGAACCCGGCGAGGTCGTGATCGAGGACGAGGCCCTGCGCCGCCTCGCCGGCGAGTACACCCGCGAGGCGGGCGTGCGGAACCTGGAGCGCTCCGTGGCCCGGCTGCTGCGCAAGGTCGCGGCCCGGCACGAACTGGGCGAGCAGGAGCTGCCGTTCACCATCGGCGCCGAGCAGCTGCGCCCGCTGATCGGCCGGCCGCACCACACCCCGGAGTCCGCGCAGGACCCGGCCGAGCGGCGCACGGCCGTGCCCGGCGTCGCGACCGGGCTCGCGGTCACGGGCGCGGGCGGCGACGTCCTCTTCGTCGAGGCATCGCTGGCCGACCCGGAGACGGGCGGCGCGGGCCTGACCCTGACGGGCCAGCTGGGCGACGTGATGAAGGAGTCGGCACAGATCGCCCTGTCCTTCCTCCGCTCGCACGGCGCGGAACTGGAGCTGCCGGTGGGCGACTTCAAGGACCGGGGCATCCACCTGCACGTCCCGGCGGGCGCCGTCCCGAAGGACGGCCCGAGCGCGGGCGTCACGATGACGACGGCGCTCGCCTCGCTGCTGTCGGGCCGGGCGGTGCGGCCGGACGTCGCGATGACGGGCGAGGTGTCCCTGACGGGGCGCGTCCTGCCCATCGGCGGCGTCAAGCAGAAGCTGCTGGCGGCGCACCGCGCGGGCGTGACGACGGTGATCATCCCGAAGCGCAACGAGCCGGACCTGGACGACGTGCCGGCCGAGGTGCTGGAGAAGCTCGACGTCCACCCGGTCTCGGACGTCCGCCAGGTCCTCGCCCTGGCTCTGCGGCCGGCCGGGGCGGAGGTCGTAGCGGCGGCGTGACGGACGCGAACGGCGCGGGGCCCGTACCTCTTCACCGGAGGTACGGGCCCCGCGCCGTTTCCTGTGCGGTCGCGCTGTCAGCTGTGGCTGACGGCCTTGTCCAGCAGCCCGTGCAGGGCGTCCTGCTCCTCCTGGGACAGCCCGGCCAGCGGCGATTCGCGGGCGAGGAGCTCCATGAGCCGCTCGCGCAGGGCCGTGCCCTCGCCGGTCAGGACCAGCTGCTTGGCGCGGCGGTCCGTGGGGTGCGGCCGGCGCTCCAGGAGCCCGCGGCCCTCCAGCTTGTCGATGACGAAGGTCGCGTTGGAGGGCTCGCAGGCCATGCGGCCGGCGAGCTCGCGCATCGTCATCGGGCCGCTCAGCTCCCGCAGGGCCGTGGCCTGGGGTGTGGTGAGGTCCAGCAGGGCCGCGCGGTCGCGCACGTGGTCCGCGATCCGCCGGGCGAGGCCGTTCACCAGGCCGCAGAGCCGCCGCTCGGCGAGGATGTGCGCTTCCTGGGTGGTCATGGGTGCCATCGTAGCCAACTCCATCAAGCCGACACCTTTACAGCTTGAATCATTCAAGCTGTAAGTTTATTGTCGCTGATCAAGAACCCCGCAGTACGAAGGACGGAACACACCCATGAACGACGACCGCCTCCGCCGCCCGGCCGGCATCCGCTCCCTCCAGCTCGGCGACATCAAGGTCACCTACGTGCCGGACGGTGCCGGCCGGCTGAGCCCGCGCGGCTGGCTGCCGGACACCACCGACGAGGTGTGGGCGGAGCACTCCGCCCACCTCGACGCGACCGGCAACCTCGTGGCGAGCATGGGCGGCCTCCTCGTCGAGCACGGCGACCGGGCCCTGCTCATCGACGCGGGCGTCGGCCCCGTGCACCTGCCGGCCCAGCCCGGTGCCCCCGTGGGGGAGATCAACGGCGGTGCCCTCCTCGACAACCTCGCCCGCCTCGGCCGCACCCCCGCCGGCATCGAGGCCGTGGCCATCACCCACCTGCACGGCGACCACACCGGCTGGTCCGCTCGGCTCGCCGAGGCCGGCGCCGTCCACCTCATGAGCGCGCCCGAGTGGGAGCACCGCCACCTCGCCGAGCAGCACGGCGTGTCCCCGGAGGCGCTCGCCGCCCTGGAGTCCGGCCTGCGCACCGTCGCCGACGGGGAGGAGATCTTCCCCGGCGTCCGCGTCATGCTCACGCCCGGCCACACCGCGGGCCACGCCGCCTACGTCATCACCGGCGGCGGCCGCCGCCTGATCGCCTTCGGCGACGCCCTGCACTCGCCGGTCCAGATAGCCCACCCCGAGTGGTCGGCCGTCGTCGACCACGACGCCCGGCAGTCCGCGGTCCACCGCCGCCGCCTGGTGGAGGAGATGGCCGGGCCCGGCACGCTCGGCTTCGGCATCCACTTCGCGGACGTGGTGTTCGGGCGCGTCGTGCGCGACGCCGCGGGGGCCGCCTCGTGGGAGCCCGTCGACGCGTAGGGTCCGCGGCGAAGGTCCTGTCTCATTCGCTCCGTTGACGGACGCGAACCCCACCGCTTGCATGGTCCCCGACCAAGCTCCGCTGACCGACCAGTCACGTTCGGAGGGGGAACTGTGCGCATGACCCACGCACGTTCACGAAGAGCAGGAAGACGGACCATCAAGAGCGGAATACCGGGCGCGGCGGCACTGATCGGTGCCGCCGCGCTTCTTGTTGCCGCGGTGCCCGCCCAGGCGGCGGCCGGCGGTGGCGATGACGGCCCGGCGGAGGTGATCCCGGGCAAGGGCACCTCCACCCCGGCCCTGGTCGACGGCATCCGCGAGGCCGCCGCGTCCTCCGGCAGCGCCGCCGACGCCGCCCGCGGCCACCTCGCCGGCAAGCGCAACCGCTACCGCATCGCCGAGCCGGCCCGGGACCTCAAGCCCGTGCAGACCGTGAGCGCGGGCGCTTCCGAGACCGTACGGCTCCAGCAGAAGCACCAGGGCGTCGACGTCCTGGGCGGCCAGTACGTCGTCCGGATGGAACACAAGAACGGCAAGCGCGTCGTCACCGGAACCTCCGGCAAGTACTTCACCGGCCTGAAGGCGGACACCCGCGCCGAGGTCGGCGAGAAGCTCGCCGTCGAGCGGGCCGTCGCCGCCACCCTGCACGACCTCGCCGGCAACCGGCTCGGCAAGGGCGACGCCGCCCGCGCGAAGGGCGCGACGCCCGCGGCCCGGTCCCTGACCGGCACCGCGCGCGGCCTCGTCGTCGTCCCCAAGGGCCCCGGCGTCCTCACCCAGCACGTCACCGTCCGCGGCACCGATCCGGCTACCGGGCACCCCGTGCTGCGCGAGGTCTACGTCGACGCCAAGGCCGGCTACCCGGTGTTGCAGTACAGCGGCATCAAGACGTTCGGCGCGGACGGCTTGCAGGAGCGCGCCCGCGCGGCCGCCACGGACACCTCCAAGGCGGCCGCCCGCGCCGCCGCGGGCCCGATCAGCCCCAGCGTCAACGGCTCCGGCGTCAAGTACGACGGGACGACCGTCGAGCTCGGCCTGGTCAAGGACACCGCCCGCAACGAGTACGTCATGTCCGACTACGCGCGGATGTGGGACTCCAGCAAGAACCCGGTCACCACCTGGGACGCGCGCGGCAAGGAGGTCAGCGAGGTCGAGGGCCGCTGGCCCGACGGCATCAAGGAGTTCGGCTCGCCCACGCCGTCCTTCGGCAAGGACGCCTCGGAGGCCGGGGCCGTCGACGCCCACTGGGCCGCGGGCAAGGTCTACGACTACTACAAGAAGGTCCACGGCCGCGACAGCCTGGACGGCCGCGGCATGACCATCAACTCCCTCGTCGGCGTCACCGAGTTCGGCGGCGCGTACGTCAACGCCTTCTGGGACGGCACCAAGATGGTGTACGGCGGAGGCAACGAGGACTACAAGACGCTCTCCGCCGACCTCGACGTCGTCGGCCACGAGATGACCCACGGCGTCGTCGAGCACACCGCCAACCTGGTCTACGCGGGCCAGTCCGGCGCCCTCAACGAGGCCCTCGCCGACTACTTCGGCAACGCCATCGCGGTCGACGCCGCGGGCATGTCCATGGACGACCCGGACGCCGGCCTGCTCGGCGGGAACCTGTGCCGGACGAAGACCCCGCGGCAGTGCGCCTTCCGCGACCTCAACGACGGCCGCACCACGTCGAAGGGCTTCCTCGGCGTCGGCTTCGGCACCGACAACGGCGGCGTGCACCTCAACTCCACCATCTTCTCGGGCGCCCTGTGGGACATCCGTGAGGACGTGGGCCGCACCCTCGCCGACCGCATCGTCTACAAGGCGCTGTCGGAGTACATGACGCCCCTCGACGGCTTCACCGAGGGCCGCGACGCCGTCATCGCCGCGGCGAAGGCGCTCGGCGTCTCCGGCAAGGACCTGAACGCCGTCCAGCGGTCCTTCAACGCCCACGGGATCGTGCCGGGCTGGGAGCTGGCGCTCGGCGTCGACACCGACGTGCTCTCCGCCAAGCTCAACACCACCGCCACGGGCGCGGGCGCCGGCGGCGGCTGGTGGACCGCCTCCCGGTCGAACGAGGAGGGCAACGAGGCGTACTCGGTGTGGGCCGGCCGCGTGGACGGCAGCGGCTCCCCGAAGCTGATCAGCCCCAACGACGGCCGCTTCCACGTCTCCCCGGCCACCGACGGCAAGACCGTCGCCTGGGTCGCCTACGGGAGCGCCGGCACGGACGTCCTCTCCCGGCCGCTGGCGGGCGGCCCGGTCAAGAAGCTGTACGGGACGGGCTCGGGCTCGGTGTACAACGTGCGCGTCGAGGGCGGCACGGTCGTCTTCGACACCGCCGACCTCCTCGGCGGCCGCCACGTCGGCTACGTCCGCACCGGCGACAAGCAGCCCACCTGGGTGGACGGCGGCCGCGCGGAGCTCTCGACGGCCCTCCCGTCGCTGAACGGCGGCAGGATCGCGTACGCCACGCTCTTCCCCGAGGGCGACGACTACCGCCTCGGCACCGAGGTGCTGGACCTTAAGACCGGCACGAAGACCGCGATGGGTCAGCTCGGCAAGCCCGAGAACATCGGCCAGACCGGCATCAACGAGACCGCCGTCTTCTGGCTCGTGGACGAGACGGCGGACGACAAGGGCCACGTGGCCGTGCGGCGCGCCAAGACCGACGGGACGGGCGTCACCGACCTCAGCCCGGAGAAGGGCGCCGGCGCGCTCCGCGCCTCCGAGCTGACCGCCTCCGAGAGCGCGGTCACGGTCACCGACGCGCAGCCGGACGCGACAGGGTTCAACGAGTCGCTGCCCAAGCTGTGGCAGTTCGCGGCCGACGGCTCCTCCCGGGCGCGCGTCTCCTGCAACCGCGGCGAGCAGTCCTCCCCGGCCGCGGCGGGCGGCAAGCAGGTGGTGTGGATCGACGCCACCACCGGCTCGACCGACCTGGTCACCCGCACCCGCCCGGCGGGCACCTGCGGCTGACCGCTGACTGCTGACCGCTGAACGGCGGCAGGACAGGACCGGGCCCCCGGCGCCGATGTGCCGGGGGCCCGGTGTCTTTCCTTGTGGGGGGTCGTGGGGGCGTGGGGGGTTGTGAGGGGCGCCGCCTCACCCGTTGGCGAGGGCCTGGAGGCGGCTGTACGCGCCGTTGAAGCGGTTGTGGTCACCGACCGTCGGGCCGGTGTCGGTGTACTGCCAGAAGGTGTAGTAGTCCCAGCCCGCCGGGAGTTCCCCGGCGGAGGAGCCGTAGCGGGGCACCCACAGCGGGTGGGTGGCACCGAAGCCGCCGTAGTTGCCGGTGCACTGCTTCCACCAGCCGGTCGACGTGTAGATCGCGGCGTCGCGCCCCGTGCGGGCCTTGTACGTGGCGAAGAAGTCCGCGATCCAGTTGACGAGTGCGCTCGCGCTCATGCCGTAGCAGGTGGAGCCGTACGGGTTGTACTCCATGTCCAGGACGCCGGGCAGCGTCTTCCCGTCCTGGGACCAGCCGCCGCCGTGGCCGGCGAAGTACGCGGCCTGCGCGGCTCCGCCGGAGTTGTCGGGCAGGGCGAAGTGGTACGCGCCGCGGATCATGCCCACGCCGTAGGAGCCGTTGTACTGCTGCGCGAAGGAGGGATTGGTGTAGCTGGTGCCCTCGGTCGCCTTGACGTAGGCGAAGCGGTTGCCGCTGTTCCACAGGGACGACCAGGGGACGCTGCCGTTGTGGCTGGAGACGTCGACGCCCTCGACGGAGGCGAAGCCGGGCGGGGGAGGGGTGCCGGGGGCGGGGCGCTCGTGGTCCCGCAGGGTGGAGCCGAGCCAGTCCCGCTCCGGGTGGGCGGGCCGCTTCGCGCCGTGCGCGGCGGCCGGCGTGCCGAGGAGGCAGAGGGCGGAGAGCAGGGAGGCCAGGAGGAGGGAGAGGACGGACAGGGGGGAGGGGGCGCGTAAATCCGTGGGGGATCTGCGGCCCGTGCGGCCGGATCTGCATCTGAACGTGACCATGGCGTGCCTTCCAGAAGGGTCCGTGGGGGGAGTACCAATGACGCGCCGACGGCGCGAAGACATTGGTATGGCCATGTCATAAATGACGTTATGGCGACGGACGCGCCAGGCATAGGGGGACGCGGTGCTGCCGTTGGTCTAATCCTGCGAAATACTGGCGGAGCTGCGGTGAAGACCGCGAACGGGAAAAACTTTCAACAACCGGAAAACCGGAGAGGTTCCTGACGTGCACCAGACGACTACCCCGCCCCCCGGGGAGGGCGGGCCGGGCGCCGCGCAGAGCAGAGGTATGGACCAGGCGTACCTCTCCCTGGAACGCGAGCTGGCCGTCTTCCTGCGCCGGGCCCGGGCGTCGTCCGGTGAGATGGCGCGCGAGGTGCACCCCGAGCTGGAGGCCGCCGCCTACGGCCTCCTCGTCCGCCTGGAGGACGCGGGAGCGCAGCGCGCCACGGACCTCGCGGCGTACTTCGGGGTCGGCAAGGCCACGATGAGCCGCCAGCTGCGCGCGCTGGCCGAGCTCGGCCTCGTCACCCGCGAGCCGGATCCGGCCGACGGCCGGGCGTCCCTCGTGCGCATCACGGAGGAGGGCCGCGCCCGCTTCACGCGCGTGCGCGACGCCCGCCGTGCGCAGTACGTACGCAAACTGGCGGACTGGGACCGCGGCGAAGTGGCGGAGCTGGCCCGCCTGCTCCACCAGCTGAACACGAGCGCCGAGCAGTAGGGCGGCCCGCGCGGCGGAGCGGGCCGGGGAGCGGGGGCGGCTAGAGCTCCACGTACACCGCCGCCGCGTCGTCGTGCCGCTTGCCGAGGCGCTCTCCCCGCGCACCCTCCTCCACGGCCCGTACGCGGTCGATCAGCGCCTGAGGGCCCTCCTTCGCGAGGACGGCCAGGCAGTCCGGCCAGTCCCCCTCCCGGAACACCTCCACCCACCGGCCCGCGCCGTCCGTGAGCGCGGCCAGCGCCCGCACCTCCGCCCGCGCGAGCGCACCGGTCACCGCCCGGCCGGCGACAGCCGGGTCCGCCGCCGCCGTGAAGAAGCCGCCCTCCGCGTTGCGCGCGGCGTCCGTCACCGGCCCCAGGGCCCGCAGCCGTTCGATGCGGTCGTCCAGGACGGCCGTCACCGCGCCGTCCGCGGACTCGACGAGCAGCGCGGAGTCGGACAGCACCAGGTACTCCACGCGTACGTCGTCCCACCGCACCACGACGACCGTGGCCTGCGGCGTGCGCCGGTGACCGAGGTCGCACGTGCCCCGATGGGCCTCCTTCGTACGGGAGATGGCGCCGGACAGGCAGCGGGCCAGGCTCAGCTCCCGCTCCGAGAGGGCCAGTTCGAGCAGGGCGCCGCCCAACCGCGCCGTGAACCAGGGCACTCCGTGCACGCATCCGGTGTCCCCGGAGGGCGGCGGCGTGACCCCGTCGAGCAGCACCAGCGCACCGCCCTTACCGGAGGCCGGCAGGGCTACGGATACGAAGTCCTCGTTCGGGTGGCGGAGATCCCCCGGCTGGGTGGCGAGTTCGATGCGCATGGGGCCAGTGTGCCGGATGCCGGAATTCCACCGTGGCACATGCGCATCCTGTCGGCGCCCTCCGCGTTGCTTCAGGTGACGTGCTGACCTGGCACGTGTGCGATGAGTGAAGCAGGCCGATTGTCAATCAGCAATGGATGTTCACTCCTTCGAGTGGCCGGGCGGTCGATGGGCACCCCCGGCACTCAGAGGTGCTGAAAGGGTCAAATCAGTACCAGGGGTGGGACGAGAGAAGATTGTGAGCACCGGTGCGGAAGAAGCGGCTTGGGGGCGGCGGCGGACGGAAGCCGCGGGCCACGGCGGTGCCGGAGCGCACCGCCCGCGTACGTAACCGACTGACCGTCTCCGTCGCGGTCATCACCCTCGCCGTGCTCGGCGCGAGCACCTTCGGCGTCCGCGAGGCGTGGCGGGACCTCACCGAGGCGCGCCGCCTGGCCGCCCTGGCGAGCGCCGACGCCTCGGCCCTCGCCCTCGCGCACTCGCTGGCCGACGAGCGCGACGCCATGGTCCAGTACGTGGCGGGGGGCCGCGCCGACTCCACCGGCGCCGGCCTCTCCGACCGCCAACGGGTCGCCGTGGACCGGCAGATCGAGGAGTTCCGGCCCGGCGCCCCGGCGCCCGTGCGCGAGCTCCTCGACGCCCTCCCGCACACCCGCCGCGAGGCCTACTCCGGCAAGGGCGACGCCCTCGCCGCCTACAACGCCTACACGCCCGCCGTGCGGGCCCTCCGCGGCCTCGCCGACACCCTCGACCGGCGCACCCGCGGCGACTCCGCCGCCCTGCCGTCCCTCGCCCGCGCCACCGAAGCGGCCTCCGCGAGCCGCGGCCTGCTCCTGGGCGCCCTGGCCGCCCAGGGCCGCAAGCCCGAGCTGGCCGCGGCGGCCCAGCGCGCCGACGCCCGTACGCAGGACGCCCTGGCCGACTTCACCCGCCTCGCGCCCCCCGCCGCCCGCGACGCCTACGCCGAGGCCGTCACCGGCCCCGAAGTCACCGAGGCCCAGAGCCTCCTCGACAAGCTCACCCGCACCCCGTCCTCCGGCGAGCTCGCCACCCGGCCCGCCGAGCCCGTCCGCACCGCCCTCACCACCCGCCTCCAGCGCATGCGCGGCGTCGAGGACACCCTCGCCGAGGCCGAGGCCCCCCGCCTGGAGGCGCTGCGCCACGAGGCCATGACGGAGCTGGAGCGGCGCGTCATGGCCGCCGCCCTGTGCCTGTTCACCGTCCTGTTCACCGGCATCTGGTCCGCCCGCTCGGTCACCCGCCCGCTCGCCTCCGTACGGCTCGGCACCCGCCGCGTGAGCGCCGACCCGGTCACCGAGGAGCCCGTCGCCTTCAAGGGCCGCGACGACGAATTCGCCGAGACCGCCCGGGCCGTCAACCACCTCCAGGGCAAGTTCCGCCGCCAGCAGGGCCGCATCGCCGCCCTCGAAGGCGAGCGCACCCGCCTCATCGCCGCCCGCCAGGACGCCGCTGACGAACGCGACTCCCTGCGCGCCGAACAGCAGCGCCTCACCGAGCGCCTCGCCGCCCTCCCCGCCGAGCACCCCGGCGGCGAAGCCCGCGAGGTCGGCATCCTCGTCGGCCTGTCGCTGCGCACCCTCGGCCTCGTCGAGCGCCAACTGGCCGTCATCGAGGGCATGGAGGCCCACGAGGCCGACCCGGAGCGCCTCGACACCCTCTTCAAACTCGACCACCTCGCCACCCGGATGCGCCGCAACAGCGAGAACCTGCTGGTGCTCGCCGGAGCCGAGAGCGGCACCGGCCGCGCCGGGCCCGTGCCGCTCCTCGACGTCCTGCGGGCGGCCTCCGGCGAGATCGAGCGCTACCAGCGCGTGCGCATCCAGTCCCTGCCGCCGCACGCCCGCCTCGCCGGCTTCGCCTCCGAGGACGTCAGCCACCTCGTCGCCGAACTGCTGGAGAACGCCACGGTGTTCTCCCCGCCCGACGCCCAGGTCCAGGTCTCCGCATGGCACCTGGAGGGCGGCGAGATCGTGCTCTGCGTCCAGGACGAGGGCATCGGCATGGACCCCGAGCGGCTCGCCGAGGCCAACGCCCTGCTCGCCGACCCCGCCCCGGCGGGGCCCCCGCCCGCCGTTCCCGACCACACCGGCCGCGCCGGCGCCGCGGGCCGCTCCGGGCGCACGGGGCAGCAGCCGCTCGGCCTCGGCCTGCACGTCGTCGCCCGGCTCGCCGCCCGGCACGGCATCCGCGTCCAGCTGCGCGAGCAGGCCACCGGCGGAGTCGCCGCCGTCGTCGTCCTGCCCGTGGGCCTGCTGCCCGCCGGCCCGCCCGCCGTCACCGGCCTCGACGGCACCCCGCCCGTCCCCGGCGCCGCGGCCGCCCCCCGGGTCCACCTCCCCGGCTCCATCGCCGAGGCCAACTCCCACACGCTGCGCGGCCGCCCCCAGCACACGCACCGGGCGCCCGGAGCCCACGCGGCCCGCCCCGCCCACGCCCAGGTGCCGCCGCCCGTCCACCCGGCCGACCCGCCGCCCGCGCCCGTCCCGGGCCCCGCCGAGACCGACGCGACGATGCAGCTCACCGCCTTCACGGAGGCGGCCGCGCCCCCGGCCCCTCCCGCCCCCGCGGCCCCCCTTTCCACGGGACGCCACGCCCGCCCGCCCGCGCCCGCCGACGGCGCGGCCCCCGGCGCCGGCCTGCCCAACGGCACCGCGCTGCCCAAGCGCACCCCCAAAGCCGTGGCCCAGCGGCCCGCCCCCCAGCGCGTGCGCCAGGGCGTCGACGCCGAAGCGCTGCGCCGCAAGCTCGCCGGCTTCCAGCGCGGCGCCGCCGACGGACGCCGCGACGCCCGGGCCGAGCTGGCCGGACGCGACACCCAACGGAACCAAGCGGGCCCGCCGGCCGACGGCGGCACCCCCGAGGAGGCACGCGGTTGACTGCATTCCCCCGGGGGGCGACCCCCGTATCCCCCGCCGGCCCCGCCGCGTACGGGCTGAGCCACGAAGCCCGCAACCTGCACTGGCTGCTGACCAACCTCGTCGAGGAGGTGCCCGGCGTGCGGTCCGTCGCCGTCGTCTCCTCCGACGGCCTGCTCCTGCTCTCCTCCGACCCCCGCCTGGTGCACCGCGGCGAGAGACCGGAAGGGCCGCGCGGCTCCACCGCCGACCTCGCCACCATCGTCGCCGGCCTGGGCAGCCTGACGACCGGCGCCGCGTGCCTCATGGACGGCGGCTTCGTCAAGCAGACCATGGTCGCCATGGACGAGGGCAGCCTGTTCGTGATGACCATCAGCGACGGCTCGCTGCTGGGCGTCCACGCCGAGCCCGACTGCGACATGAGCGTCGTCGCGTACCACATGGCGCTCTTCGTCGGCCGGGCCGGACACGTCCTCACCCCCGAACTCCGCAGGGAGCTCCGGCAGTCGGTGGAGGCGGTCGGATGACCGCCCCCGCCGCCTGCGGCAAGCCGGCGCGCGTCCGCCCGTACTCCCTCACCGGCGGGCGCCCCCGCCGGTGCCGGCTGCTGCTCGTCGAGACCTTCGTGGCGGCCCTCGACGCGGACGGCACCGCCCCCGGCCGCGGCCCGGGGGCGGCCGGCCCCCACCCGCGGATCCCGCCCGAGGGCCGCGCCATCGTGGACCTGTGCCACCGGCTGCGGTCGGTCGCCGAGATCGCCGCGCTGCTGCGCATGCCGCTCGGCGCCGTACGGGTCCTCCTCCTCGAACTGGCCGAGCAGGGCAGGGTCCGCGTCTTCGACACCGCCCACGGCACCGGCCGGCCCGACCGCGCGCTGCTGGAAAGGGTGCAAGGTGCGCTCCGCCGACTGTGAAGAAGACCCGGAACCCCGGCACCCGGCACCGTGCGGTTCCGCGCCCCGCGCGGTCACGCTCGGTGCCGTCGCCGCCGACGACGCGCCGCGCCCCTGGCAGAGCGACCGCACCCGCGCCCCCCTCGCCACGAAGATCGTCGTGGCGGGCGGCTTCGGCGTCGGCAAGACCACCTTCGTCGGCTCCGTCTCGGAGATCACGCCGCTGCGCACCGAGGCCCTGATGACCGCCGCCGCGCGGGACGTCGACGACGCCACCGCGACCCCCGCCAAGCGCACGACCACCGTCGCCATGGACTTCGGGCGGCTCACCCTCGACGCCGACCTCGTCCTCTACCTCTTCGGCACCCCCGGCCAGAAACGATTCTGGTTCATGTGGGACGACCTCGTGCGCGGCGCCATCGGCGCCGTCGTGCTGGCCGACACCCGGCGCCTCGCGGAGTCCTTCCCCGCCCTCGACTACTTCGAGACCGCCGGCCTGCCCTACGTCGTGGCGGTCAACCACTTCGAGGGCGCCGACCACCACGCCCCCGAGGCCGTCCGCGAGGCGCTCGCGCTGCCGCCGCCCGTCCCGGTGGTGACCATGGACGCCCGGAAGCGGATCACGGTCGTCGACACCCTGCTGGCCCTCGTCGGCCGGGCGCTCGACACCCTGCCCGAGTGAGGAGCGACCCGTGCGACGGATCCTCATCGCCGGGGCCGGCCAGTCCGGCCTCCAGCTGGCCCTCGGCCTCCAGTTCCACGGCTACGACGTGACGCTGATGTCCAACCGCACGTCCGAAGAGATACGTTCCGGCCGGGTGATGTCCACCCAATGCATGTTCCCCACGGCCCTCGGCCACGAGCACGCGCTCGGCCTCGGCTTCTGGGCGGCCGACGCGCCGCGCATCGAGGGCGTCGGCGTCTCCGTCGCCGAGCCGGGGCCCGCCGGCGGCCCGCACCGGCGCGCCGTGGACTGGCTCGGCCGGCTCGGCGGCTGCGCCCAGTCCGTGGACCAGCGGCTGAAGATGTCCGGCTGGCTGGACACCTTCGCCGAGCGCGGCGGCCGCCTGGCCGTCCACGCCGCCGCGGTCTCCGACCTGGACGCCCTCGCGGCCCACTACGACCTGGTGCTCGTCGCCACCGGCAAGGGCGAGCTCGCGGAGCTCTTCGACCGCGACCCCGCCGGCTCCCCGTACGCGGTCCCGCAGCGCGCCCTGGCCGTCTCCTACGTGCACGGGCTCGGCCCGCGCCCCGAGCACCCGGACACCGAGGCGGTGCGCTGCAATTTCGTGCCCGGCGCGGGGGAGCTGTTCGTGCTGCCGACCCTCACCGTCTCCGGCCGCGCCGACGTCCTGTTCTGGGAGGCCGTCCCGGACGGGCCCCTGGACGCCTTCCAGGACCAGCCCGGCCCCGGCGAGCACCTGGCGCGGACCCTGGAGCTGATGGAGCACTACGCGCCCTGGGAGTACGCCCGGGCGACCCGCGTCGAGCTCACCGACGCCCAGGCCACCCTGGCCGGCCGCTACACCCCGGCCGTGCGCGACCCCGTCGGCCGGCTGCCCTCCGGCGGGCTCGTCCTCGGCGTCGCCGACGCGGTCGTCGCCGACGACCCCGTGACCGGGCAGGGCGCCAACTCCGCGGCCAAGTGCGCCGCCGCCTACCTCGCCGCGATCGTCCGGCACGGCGAGCGGCCCTTCGACGAGGCGTGGATGCGGGCGGCGTTCGCCGGCCACTGGGTCTCGGCCCGGCACACCACCGCCTGGACCAACGCGATGCTCGCCCCGCGCCAGCCCGCGCACGTGCGGGAGCTCCTGGACGCGGCGGGCCGCCACCAGTCCCTCGCCGACCGCATCGCCGGCGGCTACGACGACCCGGAGGACTTCGCCGACTACTTCTACGACGCGCAGGACGCGGCGGCGTGCGTGGCGGCGCTCGGCGAAGCGGGGGAGGGCGGCTGACGGGGCGGCCCTACGAGGGTGCCGTCGCCGACCCGTACCCCGCGTCCGAGCCGTTCGAGGCGCCCTCCGGCAGCGGCGGCAGCTCGTACGACCGCAGCGGCGCCTCGCCCGCGTCCGGGCGGACCGCCCCGAGCAGCGGGTTGGCGGCGATCGGCGAGACCTTCACGCTGCCGCCGGGCCGCGGCGCCTGCATCACCAGGCCGTTGCCGATGTAGAGCGCCACGTGTGTGGCGTCCTCGAAGTAGACCACGAGGTCGCCCGGGCGCAGCTCGTCGAGCGCCACCCGCGGCAGGGTCCGCCACTGCTCCTGGCTCGTGCGCGGGATGGTGTCGCCCGCGTGGGCCCAGGCCTGCGAGGTGAGCCCCGAGCAGTCGAAGGCGTCCGGCCCGGCCGCGCCCCACACGTACGGCTTGCCGAACTGCTCGAACGCGTAGGCGATGGCCTTGCGGCCCGCGGCGGACGGTCTGGTCGAGCCGCTCAGCCGCCCCGAGGAGAGCAGCGCGCGCTGGGCCTCCCCGATGTTCTTCTGCTCCAGCCGCTGGATGTCGGCGAGCTGCTTGCCGGTCAGCGACGCGAGCATCTTCTCGACGTCACCGAGGCTCTTCCTGACCTTGTCGCGCTGCTGCTTCTGCTTCGCGGCCAGCACCTGCTGCTCGTTGAGGGCCTCGCGCGCCTTGAAGGCCACGTCGGAGGCGCGCTTCGCGTCCTTCGTGAGGCGGCCGACCGTGGCCGCCCGCTGGCCCGCGGCCCGCTGGATCTGGTGGCCCCGGTCGAGCGCCTGCTGCGGGTCGGGGCTGAGGAGGACGGAGACGTACGGGGCGAGGGTGCCGCTCGTGCCCTGGTACTGCTCGCGGGCGAGCCGCCCGGCGGCGTCCCGGCTGCCGGTGAGGGCGACGCGGGCCGTCGCGAGCTCCTCGTTGAGCGCGTCCACCCGCTGGTGCTGCTTCTTGAGCTTCTCCTCGGTCGCGTTGAACGTCTCCGTGGCCTCCTCGGCCTTGCGGTAGAGCGTCTGGAGCCGGGTGAGCAGGGTGTGGACGGACGGGGCGGAGGGGGCGGACGGCTGGTCGGGCGGGGCCGCGGGGGCGGCCGCCGCCGGGGGCAGGGGCAGTGCGAGCGACGTGGCGCCGGCCATCAGCGCCGCCGTGCAGACAGAACGCACGAACCGTCCTGACACGAGCTCACCTCCGGTGTGGGGCGTGATCGTTTTGCCCAGGGAGGATCGTGCCACGTGTGGTCCTATTTATGGGAGTGCTGTGGGCGATTCCGCCTAACCCGCTCACCCCATGGTTGCCGGGCCGTCACCCGACCGGCGGCGCGGGGGCACCCGCGTGCCCCGGATGCGGCTGTGGGGCGCCCTTGCGGCGACCCCGGCCGGTGCGTTTCGTGGTTCAGGCTCCGGCTCCCGGGCGCGGCGGCTTCGTCCACGGCCACTTCAGGCCGCGCTCCGGCCTGCGGCCCTCCGGGTCGTACACGTACTTCCAGCCCTTGTGCAGCCCCAGGCGGCGCGTCGTGCCCGCCTGGACCCGGTGGTAGACGAGGACCGTCGGCTTCCCGCCGTGCTCGTCCGGCACCGGAACCTCGTAGACCTTCGGCGGATGCCCGGTGTGCCCCAGCAGTACCGGCAGTACGCGTCCGTCCAGGGGGCCGCCCTCGAAGGGCGTATTTTCGCTTCTCACGCCCCCAGTCTCCGTCAGACGCGCGCCCCGTCCGCGGACGTAGGGGAGGGGATCAGGTGCGCCGCCTCCGACACCACCGGAAGGACCTGGCGGGCCAGGCGCCCCACCGGCCCGTCCGCGCCCTCCAGGGCCAGCGCGGCGCGGGTCGCCCCGGCCGTCTGCGGGTCGCTCGCCGACGTGGCCGCCAGGAGCGCCACGAAGTGGTCGACCAGCCAGTCGCGCAGCTCGTGCACCGGGGGCTGCTTGTCCTCGTCGAGCCAGATCAGGGACGCCGCCTCCACGGCCGTGATCCACGTCCGGACCATCATGCGCAGCCGGGGTCCGGGCTCCGGCACCTGGAGGTGCTTGAGGATCTGCGCGGCGGCCGCCCGCCGCACCCCGTCCACGATCGCGCCCGTACGGGAGGTCTCGGCGACGCTGCCGCCCTGGAGCAGCGCGCTGAACCCGGCGTCGTGCTCGTCCACGAACGCCAGGTAGCGGTCCAGGGCGGCGGCCAAGCGGCCCGTGAGGGGGCCGGTCTGCGGCTCGGCGAAGCACAGCTCCAGGTCGTCGGCGGCGCTGCGCAGCGCCGTCTCGTACAGCTGGGGCTTGCCACCGGGGAAGTAGCGGTACACGAGCGGCCTCGACACCTTGGCGGCCGCCGCCACGTCGTCCAGGGAGACGTCCTCCGGCGCATGGTGCGCGAAGAGGACGAGGGCGGCGGCGATCAGCTGGGTGCGGCGTTCCTCGACGCTGAGTCTGCGGTACGCGGGGCGGGCGGACGGAGTCGGTGCTGCCGGGGCGGTTCCGCTGCCGTTCATGCAGGGCAGCGTAACGGGCAGGCGGTCGCGCTTCAGGCCAGCAGGCCGGAGCTGCGCCACAGGCGGCGGCCCGCGCCCCGCAGCACGCCGATGTCGCCCAGGAAGCCGGTGAGCCGCTCGGCGCCCGCCTGCATCACCTCGCGCCGGTGCCCGCTCGCCCGGACCTGGGCGACGGCCTCGCGCCGGTCCAGGCCCACGTTCGTGTAGACGGCCGGGTTGACGAAGGCGACGGAGAAGACCCGGGCCGCCTCGCCGCAGCTGAGCCGGGTCAGGGACGCCTCCCAGCGCGGGCAGCCGGCCATCTGGCGGCGCAGCTCCTCGCGCGCGTACCGGACGTGGCGCGCCTCCTCCACCACGTGGATGCGGGTCACGCCGCGCACCAGCGGCTGCACCCGCTCGTCGGGGAACGTGAGGCGCTGCATGTAGTCGAGGATCTCCTCGCCCAGCAGCGTGCAGGCGAACGAACCGGGCGTGGTGGAGACGGTCTTGAGGACGCGCGCGAGGTTGTGGTGCAGCGGGGACACGGGGTACGCGGGGGTGCTGCCGCGCTCGATCAGCCGGGCGAACATCTTCGAGTGCCGGCACTCGTCGGCGATCTCGGTGAGCGCGTAGCGGACGTGCGCGCTGGTGGCGGGCTTGTCGTAGACGTGCCGGACCAGCAGCTGCATCAGGATGAGCTCGAACCAGATGCCGAGCGAGGCGAGCGAGGCGGCCTCGTGCCGGGAGAGCTCGATGCGCTGCTCCTCGGACATCGTGCGCCACAGGGGGGTGCCGTAGAGGGAGAGCAGCTCGGGCGGCCAGAACCACTTGCCGTCCACCAGGGGCGCGTCCCAGTCGAGTTCCGTGTCCGGGTCGAAGGAGTGTCTGGCGGAGGACTCCAGCAGGCGGAGGGCGACCTGTTCGCGGTCCTTGAGCGGACCGAGGGCGTCCCGAAGCTGGCTGACTACAGGGTTACTTGGGGTCACATCCTTATGAGACTGCCTGTCAGTAAGCGCGTCAATCCTTCCGGTAGTCCTTTCGGGAGTCCTTGCGGGAGTCGCTCCGGGCGTCCTTTCGGGTGAGTTGGTGAAGGATCATTGACCCGGCGGTAACCGGCGTGTGAGCCTGCCAATGGGACCGGTGGTACCGGCCCGGTGGTACCGGCAGGGGACGGGAGACGCCGATGGCGACGCGCAACCTCTACGCACATGACCCGGGCGACCAGGGATGGACGGTGCCGGCGACGGGCGCGGCCCGCTTCAGCTGGGAGTACGGCGAGGGCCGCGAGGACGGCTCGGGCCGGGACCGGCTGCTCGCGCTCTACCAGAAGGGCAAGGACAAGCAGTGGGATGCGCAGAAGCGCATCGACTGGTCCCTGCCCGTCGACCCGTACGACCCGATCGGCGAGCCCGAAGAGTCCAGCCCGCTCTTCGGCACCCCGTACTGGGACCGGATGGGCGAGAAGGACAAGGGCGAGCTGCGGCACATGTACGCGGCCTGGCAGTTCAGCCAGTTCCTCCACGGCGAGCAGGGCGCGATGGTCTGCGCGGCCCGCATCGTGGAGTCCGTGCCGGACCTGGACGCCAAGTTCTACTCCGCCACCCAGGTGATGGACGAGGCCCGCCACGCCGAGCTCTACGGCCGCTTCCTCCGCGAGAAGGTCGGCCTGCTCTACCCTATCGACGACAATCTCCAGTCGCTGCTGGGCGACACCCTGCGCGACTCCCGCTGGGACATGCCGTACCTCGGTATGCAGGTGCTCATCGAGGGCCTGGCCCTCGCCGCCTTCGGCATGCTGCGCGACGTCACGGACAAGCCGCTGCCGAAGCAGATCCTCGCCTACGTCATGCAGGACGAGGCCCGGCACGTCGCCTTCGGCCGCATGGCGCTGCGCGACTACTACCGGCAGCTGTCGCGCGCCGAGCTGCGCGAGCGCGAGGAGTTCGTCATCGAGGGCTGCTACCTGATGCGCGACCGGCTCCGGGGCGAGGTGGTGCTCACCGACTTCGGCATCCCCTACGACGAGGCGATACGGCTGAGCGAAGACTCCGAATACGTGCGGATCTTCCGCAAGTTGCTGTTCTCGCGCATCGTGCCGTGCGTCAAGGACATCGGGCTGTGGGGCGAGCGGCTGCAGCGCGCGTACGTCGACATGGGCGTGCTGGAGCTGGGAGACGCGAGCCTGGACCTGCTGATGGCGCAGGACGAGGAGGTCGCCGAGAAGCTGGACGCGCAGCGCTTCGCGGCGGAGGAGGCCGCGAGGAAGGGCGAGGTCGCGGAGGCGATCGCTGCGGGTGCGGGGGAGGCTGCCGGCGTGGCCGGCGGGGGAGGGGCTTCCGGGACGGGTGAGGCTCCCGGAGCGGCTGCCGGACCGCAGGAAGTGTGAGTCTCCGCAAGGGACTTGCAAGCCTTGAGGGTTGATGTCCTTCTTCGAACCCTCTTGGGAACCTTCCTTTCGGTATGGACGTCTTCGGGTGCACACCGAGGGAGGGGACGCTCATGGCACGACCGGCCGCTCGGAGGAATCGACGTCTCGTCATCGCGACGGCTTCGGCCGTGGCGCTCTACGCCACGATATCCGGATGCGTGGCCATGGCCACGGAGGGCTCGGGGTCGAGTGCGGGCCCGAGCAACAGTGCGGGCAGCGGCGGCAGTTCCGCCGACGGGGACAAGGGGAGGTCTCCGGGGTCTCCCGGGGCGGGGCCCTCGGCCCCGGCCTCGGCGGGGCCGCCCGCCCGGGTGTCGGCCGAGATCACGCACGAGAGCGAGGACCCGGGAAAAACGGTCAACCTGACCATCGACGACGGGCCCGACCCCGGCTGGACGGTGAAGGTCCTCGCCCTGCTCGCGAAGTACGACGCGAAGGCGACGTTCTGCATCATCGGGTCGCGGGCCCAGGAGTACCCCGACCTCGTGAAGAAGGTCACCGCGGCCGGCCACCGGCTGTGCGACCACTCCGTCGACCACAACACCGCCATGGACAAGCGCGCCGAGTCCTACCAGGAAGGGCAGGTCCTCGACGCCCAGAAGATGATCGAGAACGCGGCGGGGGAGGGCGCCCGGGTGAGCTACTACCGGGCGCCGGGCGGAGCGTTCACCCCGTACAGCCGAGAGGTCGCCGCGTCGCACGGCATGCGGCCGCTCGGCTGGAACGTCGACACCCGCGACTGGCAGAACCCCGGCGCCGACCGCATCGTCGAGACGGTGAAGAAGGGCATGAAGGAGGGCCCGACGGTGCTCTTCCACGACGGTGGCGGCAACCGCGGGCAGACGGTGGCGGCGCTGGAGAGGCTGCTGCCGTGGTTCAAGGAGCAGGGATACACGTTCAGCTACCCGAAGATCTGAAGCGCGCTCTCGTCTGTTTCCGCCCCTACCAGCGAAAGAGATCGGAAGCCCGGGACGCATGGGCAGGATCCTGAAGGGGGGTGGCGTTGCGGGGGTGGTCCGGCCGGAGGAACCACGTGCGGGCCGAGGCGAGCCACCAGACACCGGCGAACCCCAGGACGGCGGCGACGGCGACGGGGGCGTAGTTGAACGTGTCGGCGGTGACGGGGCTCGTCTGCGGCAGCATGAACAGTACGGTGATCACGGCGACCCAGCCGATGGCCACGACGCCGACCGGCTTCGACCAGCGGCCCAGGTGCCAGGGCCCGCGCTCGAAGTCGTCCCCCTTGCGCAGCCGCAGCAGGGTCGGCGCGGCGTAGGCGAGGTACAGGCCGATGGTGGCGATCGAGGTCACCGCCGCGTAGGCCGTGGAGTTGACGAGGTACGGCAGGCCCAGGGCGAACGCGCCCGCGGCGGCCAGCCAGACGGCGTTGGTGGGGGTGCGCGTCTGCGGGTTGATCCGGTGCCAGACGCGGGAGAAGGGCAGGGCGCCGTCCCGCGAGAACGCGTAGATCATCCGCGAGTTGGCGGTCACGGAGGCCATGCCGCAGAACAGCTGCGCGGCGATCACGACGAGCAGGAGCAGCTTCCCGCCGGATGGGCCGAGCGCGTCCAGGAAGATCTGCGCGGGCGGGACGCCCGTGGCGGTGGCGGTCGTGCCGTCCCAGTCCTGGATCGCGTAGGTCAGGCCGGCCAGGAGGACGAAGCCGGCGATCCAGGACACCCAGATCGACCGGACGATGCCGCGCGGCCCCGCGACCGCCGCGTCGTTCGTCTCCTCCGTCATGTGGGCGGAGGCGTCGAAGCCGGTGAAGGTGTACTGCGCGACGAGGAGCGAGAGCAGGCCCACGTAGAGGCCGGAGGTCCAGCCGGTGTCGTTGACGAAGTGCGTGAAGACGAACGACGTCGACTGGTGCCGGCCGGGGACGAGGGCCAGCACGCCGACGATGACCAGGACGCCCAGCAGGTGCCACCACACGCTCACGGAGTTCAGGAACGCCACGAGTCGCACGCCGAAGGTGTTCAGGACGGCGTGCAGCAGGAGTACCGCGCCGAACAGCGCGATCGTGTGGCCGGGCGTCGCCGCGAAGCCGAACTGGAGGTCGAGGTAGGCGTTGAGGAAGGAGGCCGCGCCGAAGTCGATGCCGGCGGTCGCCGCGACCTGCCCGAGCACGTTGAACCAGCCCGTGAACCACGCCCACGCCGCGCGCGAGCGCTCCGGCGCCATCCGGTGCGCCCAGAAGTACAGGCCGGCCGAGGTCGGGTACGAGGAGCACACCTCCGCCATCGCCAGCCCCACGAACAGCGACATCGCCCCGACGCCGATCCAGCCCCAGGTGAGCATGGCCGGGCCGCCCGTCTTCATGCCGAAGCCGTACAGCGTCATGCAGCCGGAGAGCACGGAGATGATCGTGAACGAGACGGCGAAGTTGGCGAAGCCGGACATGTGGCGGGCGAGGACCTGGGTGTAGCCGAGCTGGCGCAGGCGCTCCTCGTCGGAGACGCCGGAGCCGCCCGGGCCGCCGGGCCCGCCGGGAAGATCGAGTGGCACGCGATTCTCTTTCTCGTGGGGAACGGTCAGGGAATGTGCGTGTTGCTGGTGGTCAGAGTTGCTGGTGATCAGACCCGAGGAGCCCGGTGCCGCGGAACCCGCCCCTCCCGAACGGCCCGGAGGGCCCACTTCCGGTGCCGCAGGAAGAGCCCCCGCGCTTCTCCGCAGTACGACCAGGGCACCTCGGAGGCGTACGGCCCGATGGCCTCGAACACCTCGTGGGCCTCGGCGTGCCGCCCCGCGAAGGCCAGGGCGTGGGCGAGGTAGTTGGCGTCGTCGGTGAACTGGGCGTGGCGCCGCGTCCCGCGGTGCCGCCACCAGCCGTCGAGCACCGGGTCGATGTGGGGGCAGTCGATCCAGGGGTGGACGCTCAGGCCGTAGCTGGCCGCGTCGGTCTCCATCCGGTGCCGGTGCGACTCGGCGAGCGCGACGAGCGGCAGCACGGCGAGCGGCAGCCCCCGGGGCGCGGTGTCGGCCCGCTCCTGCGCCCAGTGGAACATCTCCGCCCCCGAGCCGTGGTTGCGGGCGAAGAGATAGGTGAGCAGCTCGTGGTGGGCTTCGCGGTTGTACGGGTCCCGCCGCACGATTTCGCCCCACACCTGCTCCAGCACGTTCCGGCCCGGCGCGTGGACCCGGATCAGCGCGAGCATCACCACCCACGGCGAGGGGTCGGCCGGCACGGCCTCGGCGGCCGCCAGACAGGTCGACCAGGCCCGCTCCATCTCGGCCCGCCCCGCCCCGGCCCCGCTGATCACCGACCGCACCGCCTGCACGTGCGCGAGCAGCGCCAGCGCATCCCCCGACCCCGGCTCGGCCCGCGCCCACGTATCGGCGAACCGCAACCCCGCCCCGGCCCGCGCCAGCACCTGTAATCGGAAGATCCGCCGGTCCCAGTCCGCCCCGGTGGCCCCGATCAGATCCCGGGGCCCCTCCCACCGCCCCATGGCGGCGTCGTCCAGCACGGCCCGCAACGGCAGATCATCCCGGGCCTGATGCAGCTCCAGCCCCTGCCCGGCCCCCCGCCGAAATCTCATCCGCCCCGCTTCCCTGAATAACCGTCAAGTAGGCGTGTTGCGACAAAACTTGACAGGACCCGACCCTCCGGGATCACTCCTGCCCCTAGGGGAACGCACCCTACCCCGGGCACCCCCACATCATGCCCACAACAACAAAAGCGCCGGCCCCGGCAGCGCCGGCATGACTGAGCCCGGGGCTTCGCACGTAGCACTCCCACAGACCAGCAGACTGATCCCCCAGCTCTCCGCACCCGCGGATACCAGGCGAAGGGCCATGGCGGATGGGAAACTCACTCACTACTCACGCACGGGGCGGGGTTTGGGCCTGGGTGCGACCCATGCTGGCGGCCGGAGATCGGCGGAGCACAGGGCGCCAATTGCGTTGCGCTTCATTCGTGTATGAGCTGGATGCAAGCTTTGCCGGAATCCTGGAAAGTAGTCAAAAAACAGGGCGATCGTGGAAAGATGCACAGGTCACAAACCTGCTCCCCGTGCCCGCGGGGATGGACCCTGCGGACCGGAACTGTGCCGGCTGCATAGACGACAGCGAGGAGACCATGGGGTGGGCCTCGGGCTCCGAGGCGGGCAACAGGCTGTGACCGTCGCCTGAAATCTCACTCGCCACTCACTCGCGATCAGCGGCGGACAACGACAAAGCCCCGGACTCAGCGGGACTGAGTTCGGGGCTTCATGCTCGGCACTTCAGCAGGTCACCGGTCAAGTCTGACCGCTCACTGCGAAGTGCCCCCGGCAGGATTCGAACCTGCGCACACGGCTCCGGAGGCCGTTGCTCTATCCCCTGAGCTACGGGGGCGTGTCGGCCGCTTCGTGCGGTGACGGGTAGAACATTACCAGCTTCCGGAGGGTGATCCGCAACGTCGTTCGGCGGGGTTGGGGCGGGGTGGGTGGGGGGTGCTCGCCCGCACGGGGTGGAAGTGGGGAAAACCCGGACGCAGCGTGGGGGGCGCGCTTACTCTCGGGGTGTGCCTGGCTTGTCCGGCCGGGTCCTTGTCGTCGACGACAACAAGGTCATCCGGCAGTTGATCAGGGTCAACCTCGAGCTCGAAGGCTTCGAGGTCGTGACCGCGGCCGATGGTGCCGAGTGTCTGGAGATCGTGCACCGCGTGCGTCCTGACGTGGTGACGCTGGATGTCGTCATGCCCCGGCTGGACGGGCTGAACACCGCTGCCCGGCTGCGTTCCGACGCCCGGACGTGCGACATACCGATCGCGATCATCAGCGCGTGCACCCAGCTGGAGGTCGAGGGCGGCCGTTCCGCCGGGGTCGACGCGTTCCTGGCGAAGCCGTTCGAGCCGGCCGAGATGGTCCGGCTGGTCCGCAGGCTCTTGCGGCGCCACAAGGGGGAGAGGAGCGAGGGGTTGCCGGGGGCCTCGGCCCCCGGGGACACGGGAGGGATCCAGTCCGTGCAGCCCGTCTGCGGGGTGGAGTCCCTCAGCCGGGGGGAGTAGCGCCGTCCCGGTGGGCGAAACCCATTCGCCCCGGCCCCACCCCTCTCCCCTAGGCTTGGCCCCGTGACCCCGGCCGATCTCTCCCGCACCGTGCTGCACACCGTGCAGTGCGCCGTCGAGGCCGACGAGCTGCCCGCCGCCGTGCCCACGCGGGTCACCGTGCGGGTCCCGCCCCGTCCCGGCTGCGGGGACTTCGCCACCAATGTCGCCCTGCGCGTGGCCCAGGAGACGGGCCGGCCCGCCCGCGAGGTCGCCGAAGTGCTGCGGAAGCGGCTGGCCGCGGAGCCGGGGATCGCCCGGGTCGAGATCGCCGGGCCCGGCTTCCTCAACATCACCCTGGACGGGATCTCGTACGTCCGGCTCGTACGGGACGCGCTGGGCGCGCGGCCCGCCGCCGAGCCGCTGCCCCTGCCCGATCCCGACCACGAGCTCCCCGCCCTCCTCGCCCGCCTCGGCTCCGACGCCGCCCGCTGGAGCCTCCTGTGGCCCGCCGGCGCGGGCCGCGCCGGGTTCCTCGTCCAGCGCGACAGCAATCCCCTCTTCCGGGTGCGCTACGCCCATGCCCGTACGCAGGGGCTGCTGCGTAACGCCCGTGACCTGGGGTTCCACTCCGAAGCGGCCGAGCCGGCCGAGTACGGGCACGAGGCCGCCGCCCCGCTCCTCGCCGCCCTCGCCGACCACCCCCGCGTCACGGCCGCCCGTGACCCCGAGCGCCTGGCCCGGCACCTCGACCGCACCGCCGGCGCCTTCCTGACGTGGCAGACGGAGTGCTCCGTGCTGCCCCGCGGTGACGAGAAACCCTCGGCCGTCCACCGCGCCCGCCTGGCCCTCGCCGAGGCCACGGGCAACGTGCTGGCCGACGGCCTCCACCAGCTCGGCATCACCGCACCCGCACACCTCTGAGGGGATCAGAGACCATGAGCCGTTCCGCCCACCCCGCCGGGCCCCGCTACGCCGACGTGCTGCCCGAGGGCCACTACACCGCACCGCCCGCCGACCTCAACGCCCTCGACCCGAAGGTGTGGTCGCGCACCGTCGCGCGCGACGAGTACGGCGTCGTGACCGTCGGCGGCATCCCCGTCACCCGCCTCGCCGAGGAGTTCGGCACCCCCGGCTACTTCCTCGACGAGACCGACTTCCGCGAGCGCTGCCGCGCCTGGCGCGACGCCTTCGGCCCCGACGCGGACGTCTTCTACGCGGGCAAGGCGTTCCTCTCGCGGGCCGTCGTGCGCTGGCTGCACGAGGAGGGGCTCAACCTCGACGTCTGCTCCGCCGGCGAGCTCGCCACCGCGCTCGCCGCCGGCATGCCCGCCGAGCGCATCGCCCTGCACGGCAACAACAAGAGCACCGAGGAGATCACCCGCGCCGTCGAGGCCGGCGTCGGGCGGATCGTCCTCGACTCCTTCCAGGAGATCGTGCGCGTCGCGCACATCGCCGAGCGGCTCGGCAAGCGGCAGCGCGTGCAGATCCGGATCACGGTCGGCGTCGAGGCGCACACCCACGAGTTCATCGCCACCGCCCACGAGGACCAGAAGTTCGGGCTCGCGCTGGCCGGCGGCCAGGCCGCCGAGGCGGTGCGGCGCGCGCTCAAGCTCGACGGGCTCGAACTCATCGGCATCCACTCCCACATCGGCTCGCAGATCTTCGACACCTCCGGTTTCGAGGTCGCGGCCCACCGGGTCGTCGGGCTGCTCGCCGAGATCCGCGACGAGCACGGCGTCGAGCTCCCCGAGATCGACCTCGGCGGCGGCCTCGGCATCGCCTACACCTCCGACGACGACCCGCGCGAGCCGCAGGAGATCGCCACGGCTCTGCGCGAGATCGTCAGCCGCGAGTGCGCCGCCGCCGGGCTCGCCGTGCCGCGCATCTCCGTCGAGCCGGGGCGCGCCATCGTCGGCCCCACGGCCCTCACGCTCTACGAGGTGGGCACGGTCAAGGAGCTGCCGGGCCTGCGCACGTACGTCAGCGTCGACGGCGGCATGTCGGACAACATCCGCACCGCGCTCTACGACGCCGAGTACAGCGTCGCGCTGGTCTCGCGGACGTCGGCGGCCGCCCCGATGCTGTCGCGCGTCGTCGGCAAGCACTGCGAATCCGGTGACATCGTCGTCCGTGACGCCTTCCTCCCCGCCGACCTGGCCCCGGGCGACCTGCTCGCGGTGCCGGCCACCGGCGCCTACTGCCGCTCGATGGCCAGCAACTACAACCACGCGCTGCGGCCGCCGGTCGTGGCGGTGGCCGACGGCGCGGCCCGTGTGATCGTCCGGCGCGAGACGGAAGAAGACCTTCTCCGTCTCGACGTCGGCTGAAGTAAGCAACAACGAGTAAGCAACAACAGCAGACACAACGAAGCACCGTAATTCCGCAGTGGCGCAATACCGACGCAACGCTGACGGAAACAAAGGTCTCGGATACTGGACAGCGGAGGGAATCCTCCGTCCAGTGAGTGAGACTGGTGCACAAACCAAGATGTATGAGAAACGAGGTCGGATGATGCGTACGCGTCCGCTGAAGGTGGCGCTGCTGGGCTGTGGAGTGGTCGGCTCTGAGGTGACGCGCATCATGACGACGCACGCGGACGACCTCACGCAGCGCATCGGAGCGCCCGTCGAGCTCGTCGGCATCGCCGTGCGCCGTCCCGACCGGGTGCGCGAGGGGGTGCCGGCTGAGCTGATCACCACCGATGCCACCGCGCTCGTCAAACGCGACGACATCGACGTGGTCGTCGAGGTCATCGGCGGCATCGAGCCGGCCCGCACGCTGATCACCACCGCCTTCGAGCACGGCGCGAGCGTCGTCTCGGCGAACAAGGCCCTGCTCGCCCAGGACGGCGCCGCCCTGCACGCCGCCGCCGAGAAGCACGGCGTGGACCTCTACTACGAGGCCGCCGTGGCCGGCGCCATTCCGCTGGTCCGGCCGCTGCGCGAGTCGCTCGCGGGCGACAAGGTCAACCGGGTGCTCGGCATCGTCAACGGCACCACCAACTTCATCCTCGACAAGATGGACTCCAGCGGCGCGGGCTATTCCGAGGCGCTGGACGAGGCCACGGCCCTGGGGTACGCGGAGGCGGACCCGACCGCCGACGTCGAGGGCTTCGACGCCGCCGCGAAGGCCGCGATCCTCGCCGGGATCGCCTTCCACACCCGCGTCCGGCTCGACGACGTCTATCGCGAGGGCATGACGGAGGTCACCGCCGCGGACTTCGCTTCCGCAAAGCAGATGGGCTGCACCATCAAGCTGCTGGCCATCTGCGAGCGGGCCGCCGACGGCCGGTCGGTGACCGCCCGCGTCCACCCGGCGATGATCCCGCTGACCCATCCGCTGGCCTCCGTGCGCGAGGCGTACAACGCGGTCTTCATCGAGGCCGACGCGGCCGGGCAGCTGATGTTCTACGGCCCCGGCGCCGGCGGCTCGCCGACCGCCTCCGCGGTCCTCGGCGACCTCGTCGCCGTCTGCCGGAACAAGGTCGCCGGCACCACCGGGCCCGGCGAGTCCGCCTATACGCGGCTGCCGGTGAGCACGATGGGCGACGTGGTCACGCGCTACCACATCAGCCTCGACGTGGCCGACAAGCCCGGCGTGCTGGCCCAGGTGGCCACCGTCTTCGCCGAGCACGGCGTGTCCATCGACACGGTCCGCCAGCAGGGCAAGGACGGCGAGGCGTCCCTCGTCGTCGTCACCCACCGGGCCGCCGACGCCGCCCTGTCGGCGACGGTCGAAGCGCTGCGCAAGCTGGACACGGTCCGCGGTGTCGCGAGCATCATGCGGGTTGAAGGAGAGTAACGAAAGCAATGAGCAACCAAACCCACCAGTGGCGCGGCATCATCGAGGAGTACCGCGACCGGCTGCCGGTCACCGCCGAGACCCCGGTGGTGACCCTCCGGGAGGGCGGCACGCCGCTCGTCCCCGCCCAGGTGCTCTCCGAGCGCACGGGCTGTGAGGTCCACCTCAAGGTCGAGGGCGCCAACCCCACCGGTTCCTTCAAGGACCGCGGCATGACCATGGCCATCACCCGGGCGAAGGAGGAGGGCGCGAAGGCCGTCATCTGCGCCTCCACCGGCAACACCTCCGCCTCGGCCGCGGCCTACGCCGTACGCGCCGGCATGGTCTGCGCCGTCCTGGTCCCGCAGGGCAAGATCGCGCTGGGCAAGATGGGCCAGGCCCTGGTCCACGGCGCCCGCATCCTCCAGGTCGACGGCAACTTCGACGACTGCCTGACGCTGGCCCGCGGCCTGTCCGAGCAGTACCCCGTGGCGCTGGTCAACTCGGTCAACCCGGTGCGCATCGAAGGCCAGAAGACCGCCGCCTTCGAGATCGTCGACGCGCTCGGCGACGCCCCCGACATCCACGTCCTCCCCGTCGGTAACGCCGGCAACATCACCGCCTACTGGCGCGGTTACCGAGAGTACGCCGCCGACGGGATCGCCTCCCGCACCCCCCGGATGTGGGGCTTCCAGGCCTCCGGTTCGGCGCCGATCGTGCGCGGCGAGGTCGTGAAGGACCCGCACACCATCGCCACCGCGATCCGCATCGGCAACCCCGCCTCGTGGCGGTTCGCCGAGGAGGCGCGGGACGAATCGGGCGGTCTCATCGACGAGGTGACCGACCGACAGATCCTCGCCGCGTACCGGCTGTTGGCCTCGCAGGAGGGCGTCTTCGTCGAGCCGGCGTCGGCCGCGAGCGTTGCGGGGCTGCTGAAGGCGGCGGAGCTCGGTCTGGTCGACCGCGGTCAGCGGATCGTCTGTACGGTCACCGGTAACGGTCTCAAGGACCCCGACTGGGCGGTTGCGGGTGCGCCTCAGCCGATCACCGTTCCGGTGGACGCTGTCGCGGCCGCGCGGCAGCTCGGGCTCGCCTGACCGCACCGTCCCGGGGCTCCGCCCCGGACCCCGGTCCTCAAACGCCGGACGGGCTGATTCCTTGCCTGGACAGGCTGAATCAGCCCGTACGGCGGCGAACCGGCGGCGTGCAGTTCCCCGAGCCCGCCGCAGGCGACACGCATCGTGCGCCTCCCGTGCGCCCTATGTCGCCGCAGAACCTTCCTTCGATAGGCTGTACTCACTCCGCCCCGTCGCAGACCGTGCCGTGACCCACGGCATCGCCGTCGCGGCCCTTGCGGACGTTGCACGCCCCACCAAGGCCAGACCAAGGAGAGTCATCGAGCGATGGCCGGTCCCGCGTTCCGCGCCGCCGCTGTCCGCGTGCGCACCCCTGCCACCAGCGCAAACCTCGGCCCCGGCTTCGACGCCTTGGGCCTCGCGCTGGGGCTCTACGACGACGTCGTGGTCCGGGTGGCCGAATCCGGGCTGCACATCGACATCGCCGGAGAGGGCGCCGACACCCTCCCGCGCGACGAGAGCCATCTCCTCGTCCGCGCCCTGCGCACCGCCTTCGACCTGCTCGGCGGCCAGCCGCGCGGCCTGGAGGTCGTCTGTGCCAACCGCATCCCGCACGGGCGCGGCCTCGGCTCCTCCTCGGCGGCCATCTGCGCGGGGATAGTCGCGGCCCGCGCCGTGACCATAGGCGGGGCCGAAAAGCTCGACGACGCGGCGCTGCTCGAGCTGGCCACCGAGATCGAGGGACACCCCGACAACGTCGCCGCGTGCCTGATGGGCGGATTCACCCTGGCGTGGATGGACGCCGGAGTGGCGCGGGCCATTCGGATGGACCCTGCGGATTCCATCGTTCCGGTGGTCTTCGTGCCGTCCCGGCCGGTGCTCACCGAGACCGCCCGCGGGCTCCTGCCGCGCAGCGTCCCCCATGTGGACGCGGCGGCCAACGCCGGCCGCGCCGCCCTGCTGGTCGAGGCGCTCACCAGGCGCCCCGGACTGCTGCTGGCGGCCACCGAGGACCGGCTCCACCAGGAGTACCGCGCCCCGGCGATGCCGGAGAGCGTGGCCCTGGTCAACCGACTGCGCGCGGACGGCGTCCCCGCGGTCATCTCCGGCGCGGGACCCACGGTCCTCGCGCTGGTCGAAAGCGGTGCGGCCGACAAGGTCGCACGACTGGCGGGCGAGGGGTGGGCGGCCAACCGGCTGGCTCTCGACGCCGGGGGGACGAGCGTGCTGCCGCTCGCCTGACAGCGGAAATCCGGGCGGAACCCGGCTCCGCGAAAAATAGCGGTTGCCGGTCTTGGAGAGGGGGAATGTTTGTGGGATCCGGTAGTGTTAACCTCAAGTCTGCACTCGAAGCCACATCGGCTCGGTGCTCTGTGTCCCGATCAGGGGCCGCTTTTCTTCCGGGAGCCTCCCAAACTGCCTGAGCAGCCTGCCTGAGCAGCTTCGAGCACGCTCCGGAATCGGCGTGGGTGACATGAGTGAAGCCGATACTCCATGTCTTCACCTCATTCTTCACGCCGGACCAATGAACTGATTCTTCCGCCGTACCAGCCGTACCGGCGGACCACCGCCCCGGCCCGGTCCGCAAACCGCCAGACCGTAGCCGGACAGCACAACCGGTCGCCGAGCCAGACAGGCCGACGCCCGCTCCAGGGAAGGACCCCTTCGTGAGCGACACCACCGATCTGATGGGCGTGAACGCCGGAGCCGCCGGCAATGCCTCCGCGCCCGCCACGGACGCTCCCGCCGCGCCTGCCACCGGTGCTGCCACCGCCCCCAAGCGGCGCCGTTCGGGCACCGGCCTCGACGCCATGGTCCTGGCCGAGCTCCAGCAGCTCGCCTCGAGCCTCGGCATCAAGGGCACCGCGCGCATGCGCAAAGGCCAGCTGATCGAGGTCATCAAGGAGAGGCAGGCGGGCGGCTCCGCCGCGCCCGCCAAGGCCGAGACCGCGGCCGCCGCGGACGCCGAGACCAAGCCCAAGCGCCGCGCCACCTCCAAGGCCCGTACGGGTGAGGCGGCCGAGAAGGCCGAGGCCAAGCCCGCCGAGAAGGCTGCCCAGCAGCAGATCGAGATCCCGGGCCAGCCCAGCAGCGACGAGCAGCCGGCCGGCGAGCGCCGCCGCCGCCGGGCCACCGCGCCCGCCGGCAGCCCCGACGCCGCCGAGGCCCAGCCGGCCGAGAAGGCCGTCCGCGCCGAGGAGCGCACCGAGGCCAAGGCCGAGGCCGCGCTGGACTCCGCCGAGGGCAAGGCCAAGGGCGACCGCCAGGACCGCGCCGAGCGCGGCCAGAAGGGCGACCGCCGTGAGCGCGGCGACCGCGGCGAGCGTGGTGACCGCGGCGAGCGCGGCCAGCGCGACCGCCGTGAGCGCGGCCAGCGCGACGACGCCCAGAAGGGCGACCGTCAGCAGCGCGACGGCCGTGGCGCGCCCCAGGGCGCCCAGGCCGGCCCGCAGGACGAGGACGACTTCGAGGGCGGCCGTCGCGGCCGTCGCGGCCGCTACCGCGACCGCCGTGGCCGCCGTGGCCGCGACGAGGGCTTCGGCAACGAGCCGCAGGTCTCCGACGACGACGTCCTGATCCCCGTCGCGGGCATCCTGGACATCCTCGACAACTACGCCTTCATCCGGACGTCCGGCTACCTCCCGGGTCCGAACGACGTCTACGTCTCCCTCGCCCAGGTCCGTAAGAACGGCCTGCGCAAGGGTGACCACGTCACCGGCGCCGTCCGGCAGCCGAAGGACGGCGAGCGCCGCGAGAAGTTCAACGCCCTTGTCCGCCTTGACTCGGCCAACGGCATGTCGGCCGAATCCGGCCGCGGCCGCCCGGAGTTCAACAAGCTCACCCCGCTCTACCCGCAGGACCGCCTGCGGTTGGAGACGGACCCGGGCGTGCTGACGACCCGGATCATCGACCTGGTCGCCCCCATCGGCAAGGGCCAGCGTGGTCTGATCGTGGCCCCGCCGAAGACCGGCAAGACCATGATCATGCAGGCGATCGCCAACGCGATCACCACCAACAACCCCGAGTGCCACCTGATGGTCGTCCTGGTCGACGAGCGTCCGGAAGAGGTCACCGACATGCAGCGGTCGGTCAAGGGCGAGGTCATCTCCTCGACCTTCGACCGCCCGGCCGAGGACCACACCACCGTCGCCGAGCTCGCCATCGAGCGCGCCAAGCGCCTGGTGGAGCTGGGCCACGACGTGGTCGTCCTGCTGGACTCGATCACCCGTCTGGGCCGCGCCTACAACCTGGCCGCCCCGGCCTCGGGCCGCATCCTGTCCGGTGGTGTCGACTCCACCGCGCTCTACCCGCCGAAGAAGTTCTTCGGTGCCGCGCGCAACATCGAGGACGGCGGCTCGCTGACCATCCTGGCCACCGCGCTGGTCGAGACCGGCTCGCGCATGGACGAGGTGATCTTCGAGGAGTTCAAGGGCACCGGCAACATGGAGCTCAAGCTCGACCGGAAGCTCGCCGACAAGCGCATCTTCCCTGCGGTCGACGTCGACCCGTCCGGTACCCGCAAGGAGGAGATCCTCCTGGGTGCCGACGAACTGGCGATCGTCTGGAAGCTGCGCCGGGTGCTGCACGCGCTCGACTCGCAGCAGGCCATCGAGCTGCTTCTCGACAAGATGAAGCAGACCAAGTCGAACGCCGAGTTCCTGATGCAGATCGCGAAGACCACGCCCTCCTCGGGCAACGGCAACGACTGATCCGCGTCCAGTGGCTCCAGGAGGCCCCTCGTCACCTCGGTGACGGGGGGCCTCCGCCGTTTCGCCCCTTCCGCCGTCCCCTCCGTCGTCCAGGGTCTCCGGCCCGGCCGCCCGTGCCGTGATCTTCTCGTGACATTCTGAGACATGTACCACAACCGCCCGGCTCCCGCATGGCCGGAATCAATGCCCCTCAAATGTCTGAATTCGCAGGTGGCAAGGGGTGGGGGAGATCGCCGGCCGGGCCGGTGGCCGGAGTTTTTCTAAGACAGTCCTCAGAAACCGCTGTGCAACCCTGTCGCAGACTTCCCCGTCAATCAGCGCAGGGGGGACGAGCCGGATCGATACCGGGGACAGCAGAGGACTGAGGAGCGCATGGCCGAGGAGAACAGGGGCACGTCCGCGGGTTCGCACCGCCGCCGTGCCGGGGGGAAGCGCGGCCGCCGCCGCAAGCCCGCTCCCCGCCGCAGGGGCTGGCGAATAGCCGCCTGGACGGCCACCGGCGTGGTCCTCGCGGGCGGCGCCGGAGCGGGGATCCTCTACTACAAGTTCAACGGCAACCTCAGCAGCGTCGACATCAACGCCGCCCTGGGCAAGAACCGGCCGGAGAACATCGACAACGGCTCGCAGGACATCCTCGTCCTCGGCTCCGACTCCCGGGCCGGCGCCAACAGTGCCTACGGCCGTGACGAGGGCAGCTCCCGCTCCGACACCGCGATGATCGTCCACGTCTACGCGGGTCACAAGAAGGCCAGCGTCGTGAGCATCCCGCGGGACACCATCGTCCCGCGCCCCGCCTGCCGCACCTCCGGCGGCAAGACCAGCCCGGCCGTGAAGAGCGCCCAGTTCAACGAGGCGTACACGGTGGGCGGCGCGGCCTGCGCGGTCGCGACCGTCGAGGCGATGACCAACATCCGGATGGACCACTACATGGAGGTCGACTTCGCCGGCTTCCAGAAGCTGATCGACAAGCTCGGCGGCGTCGAGGTCACCACGACCAAGCCCATCAAGGACAAGTGGAGCCACCTCAACCTGGAGCCGGGCACTCACACCCTCAACGGCGAGCAGTCCCTCGGCCTCGTGCGCACCCGGCACGGCGTCGGCGACGGCAGCGACCTCGGCCGGATCAAGCTCCAGCAGGCCTTCATCAAGGCCCTGCTGGACCAGGTCAAGCAGATCGGCCTGTTCACCAGCCCCACCAAGCTCTACGGGATCGCCGACACCGCCACCAAGGCGCTCACCACCGACCGCGAGCTGGCCTCCGTCGACAAGCTGTACTCCTTCGCCAACGGCCTCAAGGGCATCGGCTCGGGCGACATGCACATGGTGACCCTGCCCGTGGGCGACGACCCCGCCGACCACAACCGGGTCATCCCGATCACCGAGGCGAGCAGCAAGATCTGGGACGCGCTCCGGGCCGACAAGCCCATCCCGGAGGATGCGCTCAAGGACGGTGCGGGCACCAAGACCGGCGCCGACGACGTGGTCAAATGATCCAGGCCGCCCCGTACGACCGGCTCTGACCAGGACCGGAAACCCCCGGGAATAACCGGCCGCGACCTCCCGTTTTGGGGGATGCGGCCAGTACTGGCAGACTGGTCCGTCGGCCCCGGTTCACGTAAGGCAATCCCGCCTCTACGACCCGGAGCCCTCCCGAACCTAGGAGAACCCCTTGAAGCGCGACATCCACCCGGAGTACGTCGAGACCCAGGTCAGCTGCACCTGTGGCGCCTCGTTCACCACGCGTAGCACCGTCGCCGACGGCACCATCCGTGCCGACGTGTGCTCCGAGTGCCACCCGTTCTACACGGGCAAGCAGAAGATCCTCGACACCGGTGGCCGCGTGGCCCGCTTCGAGGCCCGCTTCGGCAAGGCCGCCGCTGCCAAGAAGTAGCGACCCGCAGGCGCCGGTCCTCGGTCGCCCTCACGTATGCGAGGGCGACCGGACCGGCGCTTTGTCGTCCAGCAGGCCCGTCACTTCCAGCAGCTAGGGAAACCCCATGTTCGAGGCAGTCGAGGAACTGCTCGGCGAGCACGCCGACCTCGAGAAGCGGCTCGCCGACCCCGCCGTGCACGCGGATCAGGCCAATGCCCGCAAGCTCAACAAGCGCTACGCCGAGCTGACGCCGATCGTCGGGACCTACCGCTCCTGGAAGCAGGCCGGGGACGACATCGAGACCGCTCGCGAGTTCGCCGCCGCCGACCCCGACTTCGCCGCCGAGGTCAAGGACCTGGAGAAGCAGCGCGAGGAGCTCACCGAGAAGCTCCGCCTGCTCCTCGTCCCGCGCGACCCGAGCGACGACAAGGACGTCATCCTGGAGATCAAGGCGGGTGCGGGCGGCGACGAGTCCGCGCTGTTCGCCGGCGACCTCCTGCGGATGTACCTGCGCTACGCCGAGCGCGTCGGCTGGAAGACCGAGATCATCGACACCACCGAGTCCGAGCTCGGCGGCTACAAGGACGTCCAGGTCGCGGTGAAGACCAAGGGCGGCCAGGGCGCCACCGAGCCCGGCCAGGGCGTGTGGGCCCGGCTGAAGTACGAGGGCGGCGTGCACCGCGTCCAGCGCGTGCCGGCCACCGAGTCCCAGGGCCGCATCCACACCTCCGCCGCCGGCGTGCTCGTCACGCCCGAGGCCGAGGAGGTCGACGTCGAGATCAACATGAACGACCTGCGCATCGACGTCTACCGCTCCTCCGGCCCCGGCGGCCAGTCCGTGAACACCACGGACTCCGCGGTCCGCATCACCCACCTGCCGACCGGCGTCGTCGCCTCCTGCCAGAACGAGAAGAGCCAGCTCCAGAACAAGGAGCAGGCCCTGCGCATCCTGCGCTCGCGGCTGCTCGCCGCGGCCCAGGAGAAGGCCGAGGCCGAGGCCGCCGACGCGCGCCGCAGCCAGGTCCGCACGGTAGACCGCTCCGAGAAGATCCGTACGTACAACTTCCCGGAAAACCGCATCTCGGACCACCGGGTCGGCTTCAAGGCGTACAACTTGGACCAGGTGCTCGACGGCGAGCTGGACCCGGTGATCCAGGCGTGCGTCGACGCCGACTCCGCCGCCAAGCTCGCCGCCGCGGGCTGACCGCAGACCGAGAAGCACGTCCGCGCCGCCGGCCGGGCCCTCCCGCAGGGCCCTCCGGCGACCGGGAACGACGAACGAAGACGCGAGAGGACCACTGTGAATCTGCTGCTCGCCGAAGTGGCGCAAGCCACTCAGCGGCTGGCCGACGCCGGCGTACCTTCTCCGCGCTTCGACGCGGAGGAGCTCGCCGCCTTCGTGCACGGCGTCAAGCGGGGTGAACTGCACCAGGTCGCCGACGCCGACTTCGACGCCCGCTACTGGGAGGCCGTCGCCCGCCGCGAGGCCCGGGAGCCCCTCCAGCACATCACCGGCCGCGCCTTCTTCCGCTACCTGGAGCTCCAGGTCGGCCCCGGCGTCTTCGTCCCCCGCCCCGAGACCGAGTCGGTCGTCGGCTGGGCCATAGACGCCGTGCGCGCCATGGACGTCGTCGAGCCCCTGATCGTCGACCTGTGCACCGGCTCCGGGGCCATCGCCCTCGCCCTCGCGCAGGAGGTGCCGCGTTCGCGCGTGCACGCCGTCGAGCTCGACGAGACGGCGCACGGCTGGGCCGCCAAGAACACCGAGGGCTCCCGCGTCACCCTGCACCACGGCGACGCCCTCACCGCGCTGCCCGAGCTCGACGGCCAGGTCGACCTCGTCATCAGCAACCCGCCGTACATCCCGCTCACCGAGTGGGAGTACGTCGCCCCCGAGGCCCGCGACCACGACCCGCAGCTCGCCCTCTTCTCCGGCGAGGACGGCCTCGACGCCATCCGCGGCATCGAGCGCACCGCCCACCGGCTGCTGCGCCCGGGCGGCGTCGTCGTCATCGAGCACGCCGACACCCAGGGCGGCCAGGTCCCATGGATCTTCACCGAGGAGAAGGGCTGGGCCGACGCGGCCGACCACCCCGACCTCAACAAGCGCCCCCGGTTCGCGACGGCCCGCAGGGCGACCGCGTGACCGGCGCACCGGCACCCACGACGTACAGCACGCACAGCAAGCGCTTCGCGAAGGAGATGTGATGGCACGGCGATACGACTGCAGCGACGCGACCGACCGCAAGACCGGCCTGCGCGAGGCCGTCGCCGCGGTGCGCCGCGGTGAGCTGGTCGTGCTGCCCACCGACACCGTGTACGGCATCGGTGCGGACGCCTTCAGCAGCGAGGCCGTCGGCGATCTCCTCCAGGCCAAGGGCCGCGGCCGCGGCATGCCCTCGCCCGTCCTCGTCGGCTCCCCGAACACCCTGCACGGGCTCGTCACCGACTTCTCCGAGCAGGCCTGGGAGCTCGTCGACGCCTTCTGGCCCGGCGCGCTCACCCTCGTCGCCACTCACCAGCCCTCCCTGACCTGGGACCTGGGCGAGACCCGCGGCACCGTCGCCGTCCGGATGCCGCTGCACCCGGTCGCCATCGAGCTGCTCACCGAGTTCGGCCCGATGGCCGTCTCCAGCGCCAACCTCACCGGCCACCCGGCGCCGCAGGACTGCGACGCCGCCCAGGAGATGCTCGGCGACTCCGTCTCCGTCTACCTCGACGGCGGCCCCACCCCCGCCGACGTGCCGTCCTCCATCGTGGACGTCACGGGCAAGGTGCCCGTCCTGCTGCGCGCCGGCGCGATCAGCGCCGAGCAGCTCCGCGAGGTGGTACCCGACCTCGAGGTGGCGAATTGATCGCCCCGCAGGGGCGTGGCATAGCGGGACCGGGCACGGCGGCCGAAGCCGGCACCTTCCGCATCCTCCACGTCAGCACCGGCAACGTCTGCCGCTCGCCCATCACCGAGCGGCTGACCCGCCATGCGCTCACCGACCGCCTCGGCGACCCCTTCGCGGGCGGCCTGGTGGTGGAGAGCGCGGGCACCTGGGGTCACGAGGGCGCCCCGATGGAGGCGCACGCCGCCACCGTCCTCGCCGACCTCGGCGCCGACCCGGACGGGTTCACCGGCCGGGAGCTGCTGGACGAGCACGTCATCCGCGCCGACCTGGTCCTGACCGCCACCCGCGACCACCGCGCCCAGGTCATCTCCATGGGCCACTCGGCGGGGCTGCGCACCTTCACGCTGAAGGAGTTCACCCGGCTGGTGCGCGCCATAGACCCGGCGACGCTTCCGGACCCCGAGCGGGCCGGCGGCGTGGTCGAGCGCGCCCGCGCCCTGGTGCAGGCCGCCGCCGCCCTGCGCGGCTGGCTGCTCGCGCCGAACGCGGAGGCCGACGAGGTCCACGACCCCTACGGCGCCCCGATCACCTTCTTCCGCTCCATCGGCGACGAGATCAACCAGGCCCTCGACCCGGTCCTCACGGCCCTGACCGGGCGTGCCGGCGGGCCCTGACCGGCCCTGACCCGCCCGGCGGCACCGCCGGGTCCCGGCCGGCCGGCGCCGCCTGCACCGCCACGCGGGCGGGCCTACGCTGAGTGGTGTCGGATCCCTGCATCCGGTCCCTGAACGTCGGTCTCTGAATTCCGTGCACCACCCGAGGCCCGGAGCGCGCCATGCCGGTCACCGCAGCAGCCCCCCGTACCCACTGGAGCCCCGACTTCGACGCGCTGCGCCGTCAGGACCCCGAACTGGCGGGCCTGGTGCTCGCCGAGCTGGAGCGCCAGTCCACGGGCCTCCAGCTGATCGCCGCCGAGAACTTCACCTCGCCCGCCGTCCTCGCCGCCCTCGGCTCCCCGCTGGCCAACAAGTACGCCGAGGGCTATCCCGGCGCCCGCCACCACGGCGGCTGCGAGCTGGTCGACCTGGCCGAGCGCATGGCGGTCGACCGTGCGAAGGCCCTGTTCGGCGCCGAGCACGCCAATGTGCAGCCCCACTCCGGCTCCTCCGCGATGCTCGCCGCCTACGCCGCGCTGCTCCGCCCGGGCGACACGGTGCTGGCCATGGGCCTGCGGTACGGCGGCCACCTCACCCACGGCTCGCCCGCCAACTTCTCCGGCCGCTGGTTCTCCTTCACCGGCTACGGCGTCCGCCGCGACACCGGCCTCATCGACTACGACCAGGTGCAGGCCCTGGCCCGCGAGCACCGGCCCGCGGCGATCGTCTGCGGCTCGGTCTCGTACCCGCGCCACCCGGACTACGCGGCCTTCCGCGAGATCGCCGACGACGTCGGCGCGTACCTGATCGTGGACGCCGCCCACCCCATCGGGCTGGTCGCCGGGGGAGCGGCGCCGAACCCCGTCCCGTACGCCGACGTGGTGTGCGCGACCACCCACAAGGTGCTGCGCGGCCCGCGCGGCGGGGTGATCCTCTGCCGCGCGGAGCTCGCGGGCCGCGTCGACCGGGCGGTCTTCCCGTTCACCCAGGGCGGCGCCCAGATGCACACCGTCGCGGCGAAGGCGGTGGCCTTCGGGGAGGCGTCGGCGCCGGCCTTCGTCGCGTACGCCCATCAGGTGGTGGCCAACGCGCGCGCCCTTGCCGCCGCCCTGGCCGCTGAGGGCCTCTCTGTGACCACGGGCGGCACCGACACGCATCTCATCACCGCCGACGTCTCCGGGCTCGCCCTGGAGGCCGCCACGGCCCGCGGCAGGCTCGCGGCCGCCGGCATCGTCCTGGACGTCTGCGGGCTGCCGCACGAGGCGGCCCACGGCCTGCGGCTGGGCACCGCCGCGGTCACCACGCAGGGCATGCGGGAGCCGGAGATGGCGCGGATCGGGACGCTCATCGGGGCGGCGCTCAGGGGCGCGGGCCGGGACGGCGGCCTGCGCGGGGAGGTCGCCCGGCTCGCGGCGGGCTTCCCGGTCTACGCTCCTTATCCCGGCCACACCTGACGGGTGCAACCATCGCGCGTGGCCGTACGTCTAGGGCTGTATTCACGGATCGGGGGCGGACGCGAATATGGTGTGGGGCTGTGATGTCCAGCGCGACCTCTGGGGCAGCCCGTGCGTGAATACCTGCTGACGCTGTGCGTCACCGCGGCAGTCACCTATCTGCTGACGGGACCGGTGCGGAAGTTCGCGATCGTGGCCGGCGCGATGCCGGAGATCCGCGCGCGCGACGTGCACCGCGAGCCGACGCCGCGGCTGGGCGGGATCGCGATGTTCGGCGGGCTGTGCGCGGGGCTGCTGGTGGCCGCCCACCTGTCCAACCTCGGCAAGGTCTTCGAGCTGCACAGCGAGCCGAGAGCGCTGCTCTCGGGCGCCGGGCTGATCTGGATCCTCGGCGTGCTCGACGACAAGTGGGGCGTGGACGCCCTGGTCAAGCTGGGCGGCCAGATGATCGCCGCCGGTGTGATGGTGCTCCAGGGCCTGACGATCCTGTGGATCCCCGTGCCCGGCATGGGCACCGTCGGGCTCACCCCCATGCAGGGCACGCTGCTCACCGTCGCGCTCGTGGTCATCACCATCAACGCGGTCAATTTCGTCGACGGCCTGGACGGCCTGGCCTCCGGGATGGTGTGCATCGCCGCGGCTGCGTTCTTCCTCTACGCGTACCGGCTCTGGTTCGGGCACAACGTGGAGGCGGCCGCTCCCGCGACGCTGTTCGCCGCGATCCTGATGGGCATGTGCCTGGGATTCCTCCCGCACAACATGCACCCTGCACGAATCTTTATGGGTGATTCCGGCTCGATGCTCATCGGCCTGGTGCTGGCCGCGGGCGCCATTTCCATCACCGGCCAGGTCGACCCCGATGTGCTCAACACGTTCACGGGCGGCTCGGAGCGCGCCGTCGTGCACGCCACGGTGCCGGTGTACATCCCGCTGCTGCTGCCGCTGACGGTGATCGCGGTGCCGGTGGCCGACCTGCTGCTCGCCATCGTGCGGCGCACCTGGAACGGCCAGTCGCCGTTCGCCGCGGACCGCGGCCACCTGCACCACCGGCTGCTGGAGATCGGGCACTCGCACAGCCGCGCGGTGCTGATCATGTACTTCTGGTCGGGGCTCATCGCCTTCGGCACGGTCGCCTACTCCGTGCACTCGGCGAGCACCTGGATCCTGCTGCTGATCGTCGCGCTGAGCGCGGCGGGACTGGTCCTCCTGCTGCTGCCGCGCTTCAAGCCGCGCGCCCCGCGCTGGGCCGAGGCGTTCGTCCCGCCGCGCTACCGCCGCCGCAAGCCGGCCCCGGCGGCGGAGGCGGCGGAGGCGGCGGAGGCGACCGCGGAGCCGGGGGAGCCGGCCGCGGAAGCGGGGGAGCCCGGCGAGGAGCGCGAGCCCGTCCCGGCGGGTATCCACGGAGCCACCGCGATCGGCGACCGCTCGCGTTTCACGAGGATCAGCAGCAACAGCTGAAGGACGGGTTCTCTATCAGAGAACCCACCCCTCGTCAGCGCCCTGACCAGCGACGTGACCCTTGCGTGTGACGTCCGGCACACGATGTAGGTAAAGACCTCATCAAATAGTTTGTGATACCGTTCACGAAACCCGGTGCTAGAGCCGATGGACCGTAGTGCGGCGGTCCTTCGTCGTAAGCCGTGAGCATTTCCGGGGATACGCTCGTCCACGACGAATCGTTGCTTCCGACCTCATCGCCGGAGAAACCCTTCATGCAGTCCAACGACGCCCGAACACTCCTGCAGTGCGCCGTCCCGACCGCCGTGGCCGGCCTCGTCGCCGCCGCCGTCAGCGGTGTGCTCGCCGGCGGCAAGGGTGCGGTCGGCGCCGTCGTCGGCACCCTCGTGGCGGGCGGCGTGATGGCCCTCGGCCTCTTCGTTCTCCAGCGCACGGCCAAGTCCTTCCCGCACCTGTTCCAGGCCATGGGTCTGGTGCTCTACGTGACGCAGTTCCTGATCTCCGCGGTCGTTCTCGCGGTCTTCCGGGACACGTCGCTGTTCAACACCCGGGCGTTCGCCTTTGCGCTGCTCGGCGCGGTCCTCGTGTGGACCGCCGCGCAGACCCGGGCGTATCTGAAGGCCAAGATCCTTTATGTCGATCCGGAATCCGCCGAGGCGAAGAAGTCCGCGCCCGCCGGGTCTCCGACGTGACCGGTAGGGCCGCGATAAAGGTGCCGGCGCTCACCTGCTATCGTCCGGTGCCATCTGAGGCACAGTGGGCGCAGGCAGCTGAACACCCGAGTTTTCCGGGCCGGAATCGGCAGTCCATGCAGCTGATGCCCGCGACCGGCCCCGCGCCGATCACCCGCCCCCCCATCCGCAAGACCAGTCCAGTGCCGTTCCGCGGCTTCGAGCCGTGCCGACACAACGAGGTTGCCGTACCTATGCGCCACGCTGAAGGAGCTCGCGGTGAGTGCTAACGAGATGCTCGCCTTCGAGACCAACTGCCACATCTTCGACGGGTGCGGCTTCCCGGCCCCAGGCCTCAACTCCTTCCTGTTCGAGCCGCTCTTCACCGTCGGTGGGATCGAGTTCAACAAGCCCATGCTGCTGGCCGTGCTGACCACGGTCATCGTCATCGGCTTCTTCTGGGCGGCGTTCGGCCGGGCCAAGGTGGTCCCCGGCAAGCTGCAGATGGTCGGTGAGGCGGGTTACGACTTCGTGCGCCGCGGCATCGTCTACGACTCGCTCGGCAAGAAGGAGGGCGAGAAGTACGTCCCCTTCATGGTCTCGCTGTTCTTCTTCGTCTGGATCATGAACCTCTGGTCGATCATTCCGGTCGCCCAGTTCCCGGTGACGTCGATCATCGCCTTCCCGGCGGCGCTCGCACTGATCGTCTACGTCCTGTGGATGTTCCTGACGTTCAAGAAGCACGGTTTCGTCGGCGGCCTGAAGAACATCACGGGCTATGACAAGTCGCTGGGCCCGATCCTCCCGCTCGCGGTGACCCTCGAGTTCTTCTCGAACGTGATCATCCGCCCCTTCACCCACGCGGTGCGGCTCTTCGCCAACATGTTCGCCGGCCACCTGCTGATCCTGATGTTCACCATCGCCAGCTGGTACCTGCTGAACGGGATCGGGATCGCGTACGCGGGCGTCTCCTTCGTGATGACGATCGTGATGACCGCCTTCGAGCTCTTCATCCAGGCCGTCCAGGCGTACGTGTTCGTGCTGCTGGCCACCAACTACGTCCAGGGCGCGCTCGCAGAGCACCACTGAGCACCCCCGCTCCCCAGACCAACAGTCGTCCGGTGGCCAACCCCCACCGGTCCGTGAAAGAGAAGGAAGAACGAGCATGTCTGCTGCTCTCCAGACCATCGCCGCTGGTGTCGAGATCAAGGGCAACCTGGGCTCGATCGGCTACGGCCTGGCCGCGATCGGCCCCGGCGTCGGCGTCGGCATCGTCTTCGGTAACGGCACCCAGGCCCTGGCCCGCCAGCCCGAGGCCGCCGGCCTGATCCGCGCCAACCAGATCCTCGGCTTCGCCTTCTGTGAGGCGCTCGCCCTGATCGGTCTGGTCATGCCGTTCGTCTACCCGTCCTCCTGATCACCGCCTGACGACCACTGTTTTCGACGGAAGGCATTGATGTGAATCCCCTGGCAGTCCTGGCGAGCGAGGGGGAGCTGGAGAACCCGCTCCTGCCCCCGCTCCCAGAGCTCGTCATCGGCCTGATCGCCTTCGCCATCGTCTTCATCTTCCTCGGCAAGAAGCTCCTCCCGAAGATCAACCAGACTCTGGACGAGCGCCGCGAGGCCATCGAAGGCGGCATGGAGAAGGCCGAGGCCGCCCAGGCCGAGGCGCAGCAGGTGCTCGAGGACTACCGGGCACAGCTCGCCGACGCCCGCCATGAGGCCGCCCGCATGCGCCAGGAGGCGCAGGAGCAGGGTGCGTCGATGATCGCAGAGATGCGGTCCGAGGGTGAGCGTCAGCGCGAGGAGATCATCGCTGCCGGCCACGCCCAGATCGAGGCCGACCGCAAGGCCGCTTCGGCCTCGCTCCGCCAGGACGTGGGCAAGCTCGCCGGCGACCTGGCCGGCCGGATCGTCGGCGAGTCCCTCGCCGACGCGGCCCGGCAGAGCCGGACCATCGACCGCTTCCTCGACGACCTCGAGGCCAAGGCGGCGGCCGGTGCGACGAAGGCAGAGGCGAACCGATGAGCGGAGCGAGCCGGGAGGCGCTGGCCTCCGCACGTGAGCGCCTCGACGCGCTGGCGGACAACACGTCCGTGGACGCGGCGAAGCTCGCCGAGGACCTTGCCGCGGTCACCGCGCTGCTGGACCGCGAGGTGTCGCTGCGCCGGGTCCTGACCGACCCGGCGCAGGCCGGCGAGGCGAAGTCCCAGCTGGCCCAGCGGCTGCTCGGCAGCCAGGTGGGCGGCGAGTGCGCCGACCTGGTCTCCGGGATGGTCCGCTCCCGCTGGTCGCGCTCGCGCGACCTGGTGGACGCCATCGAGGAGCTGGCCTCCGGCGCCGAGTTCATCGCCGCCGAGCGCGCCGGTGTCCTGGACGACGTCGAGGACGAGCTGTTCCGCTTCGGCCGGATCGTCGCCTCCAGCTCCGAGCTGCGGGCCGCGCTGACGGACAAGGTCGCGAACCGCTCGGCGAAGGCCGCCCTGGTGCGGGAGCTGCTGGGAGGCCGGGCCAACCCGGTCACCGAGCGACTCGTTGTCCGCCTTGTGGCACAGCCGCGGGGCCGTAGCCTGGAGGCGGGGCTCAATGCCCTCTCCAAGCTGGCAGCCGATCGCCGGGACCGTGTGGTCGCGGTGGTCACGTCCGCGGTGCCGATGAGCGACGTCCAGAAGCAGCGGCTCGGCGACGCGCTCGCCAAGCTGTACGGGCGCCGCGTCCACCTCAACCTGGACATCGACCCCGAGATCCTCGGCGGTGTGCAGGTGCGGATCGGCGACGAGGTCATCAACGGCAGCATCGCGGACCGCCTCGCCGAGGCGGACCGGCGGATGGCCGGCTGACAGCCACCAACTCAAGAGCATGACTGACGGCCCGAGTTGGGCCGACGGTGTCCTCCGGGGGCCAGCAGCGCGAGCTGCGGGAACCGGCCTCCGGAGAAGAAATACTTCGGGCCCAACAAGGAGAGCAGGGAACCCAGATGGCGGAGCTCACGATCCGGCCGGAGGAGATCCGGGACGCGCTGGAGAACTTTGTCCAGGCGTACAAGCCGGACGCGGCCTCGCGCGAGGAGGTCGGTACGGTCAGCGTTGCCGGCGACGGCATCGCTAAGGTCGAGGGCCTTCCCTCGGCCATGGCGAACGAGCTGCTGCGGTTCGAGGACGGAACCCTCGGTCTCGCCCTCAACCTCGAGGAGCGCGAGATCGGTGCGGTCGTCCTCGGCGAGTTCAGCGGCATCGAGGAGGGCCAGCCGGTGCAGCGCACCGGTGAGGTGCTCTCCGTCGCGGTCGGCGAGGGCTACCTCGGCCGCGTCGTCGACCCGCTGGGCAACCCGATCGACGGCCTCGGCGAGATCACCGGCATCGAGGGCCGCCGCGCCCTCGAGCTGCAGGCCCCCACGGTCATGCAGCGCAAGTCGGTCCACGAGCCGATGGAGACGGGCTACAAGGCCGTCGACGCGATGACCCCGGTCGGCCGCGGCCAGCGTCAGCTGGTCATCGGTGACCGCCAGACCGGCAAGACCGCGCTGGCCGTCGACACGATCATCAACCAGCGCGACAACTGGCGCACCGGCGACCCGAAGAAGCAGGTCCGCTGCATCTACGTCGCCATCGGCCAGAAGGGCTCGACCATCGCCTCCGTGCGCGCGGCGCTGGAGGAGGCCGGTGCGCTGGAGTACACGACGATCGTCGCGGCCCCCGCGTCCGACCCGGCGGGCTTCAAGTTCCTCGCCCCCTACACCGGCTCGGCCATCGGTCAGCACTGGATGTACCAGGGCAAGCACGTCCTGATCGTCTTCGATGACCTGTCGAAGCAGGCCGACGCCTACCGCGCCGTGTCGCTGCTGCTGCGCCGCCCGCCGGGCCGCGAGGCCTACCCGGGTGACGTCTTCTACCTGCACTCGCGTCTGCTGGAGCGCTGCGCCAAGCTCTCCGACGAGATGGGTGCCGGCTCGATGACCGGTCTGCCGATCGTCGAGACCAAGGCCAACGACGTCTCGGCGTTCATCCCGACCAACGTCATCTCCATCACCGACGGCCAGTGCTTCCTGGAGTCCGACCTGTTCAACGCCGGCCAGCGCCCGGCCCTGAACGTCGGTATCTCGGTCTCGCGTGTCGGTGGCTCCGCCCAGCACAAGGCCATGAAGCAGGTCTCCGGCCGGCTTCGCGTGGACCTCGCCCAGTTCCGTGAGCTGGAGGCCTTCGCGGCCTTCGGTTCCGACCTGGACGCGGCCTCCAAGGCCTCGCTGGAGCGCGGTAAGCGCATGGTCGAGCTGCTGAAGCAGGCGCAGTACGCCCCGTACTCCACCGAGGACCAGGTCGTCTCCATCTGGGCCGGCACCACCGGCAAGATGGACGACGTCCCGGTCGAGGACATCCGCCGCTTCGAGCGCGAGCTGCTGGACTTCCTGCACCGCGAGCACAAGGGCCTCATGACCTCCATCCGTGAGGGCGGCAAGATGTCCGACGACACGCTGCAGGCCGTGGGCGACGCGATCGCGTCCTTCAAGCAGCAGTTCGAGACCTCGGACGGCAAGCTGCTGGGCGAGGGCTGAGCATGGGTGCCCAGCTCCGGGTCTACAAGCGACGGATCAAGTCCGTCACTGCGACCAAGAAGATCACCAAGGCGATGGAGATGATCGCCGCCTCGCGCATCGTCAAGGCGCAGCGCCAGGTGGCCGCATCGACTCCGTACGCCAGTGAGCTCACCCGGGCAGTGACCGCGGTTGCCACCGGGTCCACCACCAGGCACGCCCTGACCACCGAGGCGGAGAACCCGGTCCGGGCCGCGGTGCTGCTCGTCACGAGCGACCGCGGTCTGGCCGGCGGCTACTCCTCGAACGCCATCAAGGCGGCGGAGGTGCTCACCGAGCGCCTCCGGGCCGAGGGCAAGGACGTCGTCACGTACATCGTCGGCCGCAAGGGCGTCGCGTACTACGGCTTCCGGGAGCGCCCGGTGGCGGAGTCCTGGACCGGCTTCACGGACAGCCCGACCTACGCCGATGCCAAGCGCATCGCGGGTCCGCTGATCGAGGCCGTTCAGCTGGACACCGCCGAGGGCGGCGTGGACGAGCTGCACATCGTCTTCACCGAGTTCGCCTCGATGATGACGCAGACGCCGGTCGACAACCGCCTGCTGCCGCTGAGCCTGGAGAAGGCCCCGGTGGAGCAGGAGGCTGCTGAGACTGCTACGCCCGGCCGGCTCATGCCGCTGTTCGACTTCGAGCCGTCGGCCGAAGGGGTCCTCGACGCACTGCTTCCGCGGTACGTGGAGTCCCGGATCTACAACGCTCTGCTCCAGGCCGCCGCTTCCGAGCACGCGGCCCGCCGCCGTGCGATGAAGTCCGCGACCGACAACGCAGAAGAGCTCATCAAGTCGCTCTCGCGGCTTGCCAACGCGGCCCGCCAGGCCGAAATCACCCAGGAAATCAGCGAGATCGTCGGTGGCGCCAGCGCTCTGGCCGACGCGACCGCGGGGAGTGACAACTAATGACGACCACTGTTGAGACGGCCGCCGCCACGGGCCGCGTCGCGCGGGTCATCGGCCCCGTCGTCGACGTGGAGTTCCCCGTCGACGCGATGCCGGAGATCTACAACGCTCTGCACGTCGAGGTCGACGACCCGGCCGAGGAGGGCGCTCGCAAGACGCTGACCCTCGAGGTCGCCCAGCACCTGGGTGAGGGCCTGGTCCGCGCGATCTCCATGCAGCCCACCGACGGTCTGGTCCGCCAGGCCCCGGTGACCAACACCGGCACGGGCATCACCGTCCCCGTCGGTGACGTGACCAAGGGCAAGGTGTTCAACACCCTGGGCCAGGTCCTCAACGAGGACCCGTCCACGGTCGCCGACGCCGAGCGCTGGTCCATCCACCGCAAGGCCCCGGCCTTCGACCAGCTCGAGTCCAAGACCGAGATGTTCGAGACCGGCCTGAAGGTCGTCGACCTTCTCACCCCGTACGTCAAGGGTGGAAAGATCGGTCTGTTCGGTGGTGCCGGTGTCGGCAAGACCGTGCTGATCCAGGAAATGATCATGCGTGTGGCGAAGCTGCACGAGGGCGTTTCCGTCTTCGCCGGCGTCGGCGAGCGCACCCGTGAGGGCAACGACCTCATGGTGGAGATGGAGGAGGCCGGCGTTCTCGACAAGACCGCGCTGGTCTTCGGCCAGATGGACGAGCCCCCGGGCACCCGTCTGCGCGTGGCCCTGGCCGGTCTGACCATGGCGGAGTACTTCCGCGATGTGCAGAAGCAGGACGTGCTGTTCTTCATCGACAACATCTTCCGCTTCACCCAGGCCGGTTCCGAGGTCTCCACCCTGCTGGGCCGCATGCCCTCCGCGGTGGGCTACCAGCCGAACCTCGCGGACGAGATGGGCATCCTCCAGGAGCGCATCACCTCGACCCGTGGTCACTCGATCACCTCGATGCAGGCGATCTACGTCCCCGCGGACGACCTGACCGACCCGGCCCCGGCGACCACCTTCGCCCACCTGGACGCCACGACCGTGCTGTCGCGTCCGATCTCGGAGAAGGGCATCTACCCGGCGGTCGACCCGCTGGACTCGACGTCCCGCATCCTGGACCCGCGCTACGTCGCGCAGGACCACTACGACACCGCCATGCGGGTCCGCGGCATCCTGCAGAAGTACAAGGACCTCCAGGACATCATCGCGATCCTCGGTATCGACGAGCTCGGCGAGGAGGACAAGCTCGTTGTCCACCGCGCCCGTCGCGTCGAGCGCTTCCTGTCGCAGAACACCCACGCGGCGAAGCAGTTCACCGGTGTCGACGGCTCCGACGTCCCGCTGGAGGAGTCCATCGCGGCGTTCAACGCCATCTGCGACGGTGAGTACGACCACTTCCCCGAGCAGGCCTTCTTCATGTGCGGTGGTCTCGAGGACCTGAAGAAGAACGCCAAGGAGCTGGGCGTCTCCTGAGCCCCGTGCTCGTCCGCTGCCGGGGGCGGGGCGCTCCCGCCCCCGGCAGCCACGTCCCCTATTCTTTGACCCAACACCTGCCGTGCCCGGCAGGTGAAGACCCGAGGAGCCACGTTGGCTGCTGAGCTGCACGTCGAGCTGGTCGCGGCGGACCGAAGCGTCTGGTCCGGCGAGGCCACTCTGGTCATCGCGCGTACCACATCGGGTGACATCGGCGTCATGCCCGGCCACCAGCCGCTGCTCGGTGTGCTGGAGTCCGGCCCGGTGACCATCAGGACCGCCGACGGCAATGTCGTCGCCGCGGTGCACGGCGGGTTCATCTCGTTCGCGGACGACAAGCTCTCGCTGCTCGCCGAGGTCGCGGAGCTCGCCGACGAGATCGACATCCAGCGTGCGGAGCGGGCGCTGGAGCGTGCCAAGTCGGCGGCGGACGCCGCCGCCGAGCGGCGCGCCGACGTCCGGCTGCGAGCGGTCGCGGGGCACTAGCCCACGGCCCGATGAGTTCGTCCCTCAGCCGCGGACCGCACTGGAACATTCCAGGGCGGTCCGCGGCTGAGGTAATACAAGCCCGTTGCTCTAGATGATGCGAGGAGGTCGGTGGAGATGGTCCTCGCTCTGCTCGTGAGCGGCGTCGTCGTCCTGCTGGTGCTGGTGGGGCTCTTCGTCTTCGGGCTGCGGAGACGCCTGATCCAGCGCTCCGGCGGTACGTTCGACTGCAGTCTGCGCTGGAACGTCCCGGAGCAGGGCCCGGTGGACGGCAAGGGGTGGGTGTACGGCGTCGCCCGCTACAACAGTGACCGGATCGAGTGGTTCCGGGTCTTCTCGTACGCGCCGCGGCCGCGGCGGATGCTGGAGCGCGCGTCCATCGAGGTGCTGGAGCGGCGGTCGCCCCTCGGCGACGAGGAGCTGGCCCTGCTGTCCGACGCGGTCGTGCTGATCTGTCTCCACCAGGGGACGCGGCTGGAGCTCGCGATGAGCGAGGACGCCCTCACGGGCTTCCTGGCGTGGCTGGAGGCGGCGCCTCCCGGTCAGCGTGTGAATGTGGCTTAGCTTCCCGTGGCCTCAAAACGCCGGCCGGGCTGAATTCAGCCCGGCCGGCGTTTTGAGGCCATTGGTGACGGTGGCTACCGGAGACCGTTGTCGACGGCCGTCATCAGCGTGCCGCTGTCCCCGGACATCTCCCAGATCATCACGCCGCCCAGGCCCTTCGGCTTGAGCCAGGCCGTCTTCTTGCCGATCGACCAGGCGTCGTCGAACGTCCACCACTGCCCGTTGCCGCCGGTGTAGCCGTACGTGGCCACCGACTGCTCGTCGTGGTAGACGGTGAGGCCCGCGACGGACGCGATCAGGTTGTCGTAGCCGCGCGTCCCCGACTCCTCCGGGAACTGGCCGGGCGCCGCCCCGTTCGCCGTCTGCCAGGCGCCGTGCGCGCCGCCGTCGGCGACCTGCTGCCAGCCGCGCCCGTAGAAGGCGAGCCCGAGCACGACCTTCTTCGGGTCGACGCCCGCGTCGAGGTAGGTCTGCACGGTCTTCTCGACGCTGAACTTCGTCGCGTACGGGTCCTTGGCGTCCTGGTAGAGGTTCCCCTGGTGGCCCGTGCGGTTGGGCTCCCAGCTGTTGTCGCTGCCGGAGCCGTGGAAGTCGTAGCCCTGGACGTTGGCGAAGTCCATGTAGTCGAAGACGCTGGGCGTGCCGTCCTTGGTGGTGATGTCCCAGCCGGCCTCGATCTTCGCCGGGTCGGCCGGCGTGAAGGCCGTGAGCAGGTACTTCTTGCCGGTCGTCGCGCTCAGGGCGTCGAGCTGGCGGCGGAACTCGGCGAACAGCAGGGTGTTGTTGGCCTTGTCGTCCTTCGAGACGTGGTTGCCGGCGTGGCCGTCGGAGCCCGGCCACTCCCAGTCGATGTCGAAGCCGTCGAAGATCCCGGCGGCCGTGCCGGTGCCGCCGCGGCCGTTCGTCACCGGCAGGTTGCCCTTGATGTACATGTCGATGCAGGACTTCACGAACTTCTGCCGGGAGGCGTCCGTCTTCGCGACGTCGGAGAAGTACTTGCTGTACGTCCAGCCGCCGATGGACATATTGATCTTGAGGTCGGGGTGCTTGGCCTTGAGCTTCTTCAGCTGGTTGAAGTTGCCGGCCAGCGGCTGGTCCCAGGTGTCGCCGACGCCGTCGACGGACTCGCCGGCGCCGAAGCCCTTCTCGTAGTCGGCCCAGGAGTCGCCCGCGCCGTCCCCTTGGCTCGGATCCTGCGGGTTGGGCGTGGTGGCCTTCGTGACGCCATTGAGGCAGGTGAGGTCCGTGGGGTGGATATTGGAGAAGGAGTAGTTGATGTGGGTGAGCTTGGCGGCGGCGCCCGAGCTCTCCAGCGACTTCACGGTGTAGCCGCGGCCGTAGATGCCCCACTGCACGAAGTAGCCCACCTTGGCGTAGCCCGCACCGGGCTGCGGCTGCCCGCCGCCCGTCGTGCGCACGGTCAGCGGCGGGCTGGCCTTTCCGGTCTGGTCGGCGGTGTCGCGGGCGACGACGGTGTACGTGTAGTCGGTGCCGGGGGTGAGGCCGGTGTCGGTGTAGGCGAGCTTGGCGACCGTGGCGGCCTTCACCGTGCCGCGGTAGACGTCGTAGCTCTTGATGCCCTTGTCGTCGGTGGCGGCGGGCCACTTCAGCGAGACGGAGGTGTCGGTGACCGCGGTGGCCTGCGGGGTGCCCGGGGCGGTCGGCGGCTTGTCGGTGCCGCCGCCGCTGCCCGTGCGGAGCGTGGCGGACGGGCTCGCCGGGCCCGTCTGGCCGGCCGAGTCGCGGGCGACGACCTTGTAGGTGTAGTCGGTGTCCGGGCTGAGGCCGGTGTCGGTGAAGGCGGTGCCGGAGACCGTGCCGACAACGCTGTCGCCGCGGTAGACGTCGTAGTTCTTGACGGCCTTGTCGTCGGTGGCGGGGGCCCAGGTCAGCGCGATGCTGTTCGCGGTGACGCCGGTGGAGGAGGGCTGTCCGGGGGCGCTGGGCGGGGTGTCGGCGGAGGAGCCGTCGCAGGGCCCGCCGTCGAGCTTGCAACCCGCCGGGGCGCCGTCACCGGAGGCGACGAAGCCGAAGGTGACGCTCGCGCCGGGCGCGATGGTGCCGTTGTACTCGCGGTTCTTCGCGGTGTAGTGCGAGCCCGAGCTCGTGAGCAGGGCGTCCCAGTAGGCGCCGACCGTGGTGGCGGCGGGGAAGTCCCACTCCACGGTCCAGGCGCTGATGGCCGTCGTGCCCGTGTTCTTGACGGTCCACTCCGCCTGGAAGCCCGTCCCCCAGTCGGAGGTCTTGGCGAACGTTGCCGTGGCGGAGGGAGCGGCGTGGGCGGGAGCCGCCGCCAGGCCGACGAGGGCGGTGGCGGGGAGGGCGAGCGAGGCCAGGGCGACCACGGCTCTACGTAAGGTGCGACCGATGCTTCCTGAGGTTCCTGTGCTCAAGGGGGTGCTCCTCGGCGAGAGGTGCTGACAGGTGGGGGGTGCACAGTTGCTCGGGGAGCGTAGAAAGGTCCGTACCAATGGTCAAGAGGACTGGACCAGTCCCCATTCCCGGGCCAGCACCGCCGCCTGCACCCTGCTGCGCAGCTCCAGCTTGCCGAGCAGCCTGCTGACGTGCGTCTTCACCGTCGCCTCCGCCATCTCCAGGCGGCCCGCGATCTCCGCGTTCGACAGCCCCTCGCCCAGCGCTCCCAGCACCTCGCGCTCGCGCCGCGTCAGCGACTCCAGAGCCGCCGGCTCCGGGGCCCCCGGCCGCTGCCCGTGCCCGGGGCGCGCGAACTCGGCGATCAGACGGCGCGTCACCGCGGGGGAGATCAGCCCCTCGCCGCCCGCCACGGTCCGCACGGCCGCGATGAGCCCGGCGGCGTCGCTGTCCTTGAGCAGGAACCCCGCCGCGCCCGCGCGCAGCGCCCCGAACACGTACTCGTCCAGGTCGAAGGTGGTCAGCACCAGCACGTCCGCCGACCGCTCGGCGACGACCTGCCGCGTCGCCGACACCCCGTCCAGGCGCGGCATCTGCACGTCCATCAGCACCAGGTCCGGGCGCAGCTCGCGGGCCAGCCGGACGGCCTCCTCGCCGTCGGCGGCCTCTCCGACGACCTCGATGCCGGGCGCCGAGCGCAGGATGAGGACGAGCCCGGAGCGCACGGACGCCTGGTCCTCGGCCACGAGGACGCGGATGCCCCGGCCCTCCGCGGCGGGTGTGGTGGTCATGGTGATTCCTCTTCCCGTACGGGCAGCACCGCCCGCACTTGCCATTGTTTGCCGTCCGGGCCGGCCGCCGGGCCCGCCTCGAACTCCCCGTCCAGCAGGGCCACCCGCTCGCCCATGCCGACCAGCCCCGCCCCCGAGCCGGGCGCGCGCGGCCCCGGCCCGTCGCCGAACGCGCTGCTCACCTCCACCGCCAGGCGCCCCCTGCCCTCGCGCGCCAGACGCACCGTCACCGGGCCCGGGGCCGCGTGCTTGACCGCGTTGGTGAGCGACTCCTGGACGATGCGGTACGCGGCGAGCTCGATCGGCGCGGGCAGGGGGACCAGCCCCCGGGCGTCGTCCAGGGTGAAGCGGAACCGGTCGTCGCGGACGGCCTTGCGGGCGTGCGCGAGCAGGGCGTCCACGCCGTCGAGCCGCGGGGCCGCCGCGGGCTCCTCCGCGCCGCTCTCCTGCCGCAGCAGCCCGATGAGCCGGCGCATCTCGGCGAGGCCCTGCACGCTGTTCTCCCGGATCACGGTGAGCGCCTCCTCCGAGGCCCTCGGCTCCCCGATCGACAGCGCCGCGGTGGAGTGGATCGCGATCGCCGACAAGTGGCCCGCGACCATGTCGTGCAGCTCCCGCGCCATGCGGGCGCGCTCGGCGACCACGGCCTCGCGGCGGTCCATCTCCGCCAGCAGCGCGGTCCGCTCGGCCTCCAGCCGGGCCGCGCGGGCGGCGTCGCGGTGCCGGCGGACGCTCGCGCCGGTCCACGCCGGCGCCGCGATCAGCACCCCGAAGCCGAAGCCGATCAGCAGCGCCTCCGGCTTGCGGAGCACCGCCACGGCCAGCAGCGTCCCCAGCACGGACAGCACCTCGGCGATGCGGGGGATGCGCCGGGCGACGGACGGGCGGCCGTAGAGCACCGCCGCGTAGACGACGTCCGTGTACATGGCGATCGTCGCGACGAGCGAGCCCGTGCAGAGGTCGAGGGCGAGCGTGAGCGTGCCGACGGCGAGGGCCGTCAGCGGGGCGCTGCGCCGCAGCAGCTCGGCGCCGCACATGATGCCCAGCGCGACCAGCGACAGCCAGCCGGGCAGGGCGGCCAGCGGTGGGCTGTTGTGCAGGCCGAGGAACCACAGCACCAGGCCGCCCGCCAGGCCCGTGGCCGCGATGAGGACGGCGTCGCGGTCGGGACGGGCGGGCAGGCGGAGGGGCATGCGTACATCACAGCATGCGGCCGGGGGCGCGGGGACGGGCCGGAGGAGGGTGCGGCGGAGTGCGCACTACATCGAAGGATGCAGTCCCGAATCGTCGTACGCGACGACGAATCCGCTGGTCACGGCAGGGAGCCTGGAGGGGAGGCAAGGGAGAGAACCGTGATCGTCACGCTGATCGTCATCTGCGAGGTGGGCTTCTGGGTGCTGCTGGCGGGCGGACTGAGCCTGCGGTACCTGGCCAAGATGCCCCGCGCGGGGATCGCCGTGCTGCTGCTGGAGCCCGTACTGGAGCTCGTCCTGCTGATCGCCACCGCGATCGACCTGAAGAACGGCGCACAGGCCGACTGGAAGCACGGCCTGGCCGCCGTCTACATCGGCTACTCCGTCGGACTCGGCCACGCCACCATCAAGTGGGTCGACGCGCGCTTCGCCCACCGCTTCGCGGGCGGCCCGCCGCCGGTCAAACCGCCGAAGTACGGCACGGCCCGCACCGTCCACGAGTGGAAGGCCGCCGCCCGCTGGATCCTGTCCTGCGCGGTCGCCCTCGGCCTGTTGCAGGCGGCGGTCTGGTACGTCGGTGACGGGGGCGACATCAGCTCGCTGCGGGCCTGGCAGACGAAGATGCTGCTCGTGGCCGGCATCAACCTGGTCATCGCGACGAGCTACACGATCTGGCCGAAGCAGGCGAAGAACTGACTCAGCGGTTCTCGCCGGGGACCCAGAGCACGACCTCCTTGTTCGCCGCCCTCGCGAGGATGCTGCATTTTCCCGGGGGATAACCCCCGGACCCCCAGCCGGGCCGTGGTGCGCGGTGCGTCAGCGGTTCTCGCCGGGGACCCAGAGCACGTCCCCGACCTCCTTGTTCGCCGCCCTCGCGAGAATGAACAGCAGGTCCGAGAGGCGGTTGAGGTACGTCGCCGTCAGGGGGTTCATGATGTCCGCGTGGAGCTCCATCGCCGCCCAGGTGGACCGCTCCGCGCGGCGGACGACCGTGCAGGCCTGGTGCAGCAGCGCCGCCCCCGGCGTCCCCCCGGGGAGGATGAAGCTGCGCAGCTTCTCCAGGTCCTCCAGGAAGTGGTCGCAGTCCGCCTCCAGCTTGTCGATGTAGGACTGCTCGACGCGCAGCGGCGGGTACTTGGGGTTCTCGGCCACCGGCGTGGCCAGGTCGGCGCCCACGTCGAAGAGGTCGTTCTGGATGCGGACGAGGACCCGGACGATCTCCGCGGGCAGCTGCCCGAGCGCGATGGCCACGCCGATCGCGGCATTGGCCTCGTTGGCGTCGGCGTAGGCCGCGATCCGGGTGTCGGTCTTCACGGTGCGGCTCATGTCGCCGAGGGCCGTCGTGCCGGTGTCACCGGTGCGGGTGTAAATGCGCGTCAGGTTGACCATGGGTACGAGCGTAACCACTGCTCGCCGCCCCGCCGAGGCCGACGCGCAACCGGCCCACCCCTGTGACGCCCGGGGCTCATGGGGCTCAACTGCACTGTGGGGACGGGCCAGTGGGCGCCCCGGTGTGATGTCCGTCATGGGGGACGTGACGCGCATCTCTTACCGCCCAACCGCGCCGCGGCGGGCGCTAAGGTCCGGCCGAGAGAGTGCGTACAGAACAGATCTGAGCACAGGGAGTAAGGGGACAGCCGTGGCCAAGAAGCTCGCCGTCATCGGGGCCGGACTGATGGGATCCGGGATCGCGCAGGTGTCCGCCCAGGCCGGGTGGGACGTCGTGCTGCGCGACGTCACCGACGCGGCGCTGCGGCGGGGCACGGACGGCATCAAGGCTTCGTACGACAAATTCGTCTCCAAGGGCAAGCTGGAGGCCGCCGCGGCCGAGCAGGCCCTGGCCCGGATCACCACCACCACGGACCTGGACGCGGCCGCCGACGCGGACATCGTGGTCGAGGCCGTCTTCGAGGACATCGACACCAAGCGGGACATCTTCCGCACCCTGGACGGCCTGGTGAAGGAGGAGACGGTCCTCGCCTCGAACACCTCCGCCATTCCGATCACCAAGATCGCCGCGGCCACGCAGCGCCCCGAGCGCGTCGTCGGCGCGCACTTCTTCTCGCCGGTGCCGATGATGCAGCTGTGCGAGCTGGTCCGCGGCTACAAGACCAGCGACGAGACGCTGGCCAAGGCCCGGGAGTTCGCCGAGGGCATCGGCAAGACCTGCATCGTCGTCAACCGCGACGTCGCCGGCTTCGTCACCACCCGCCTGATCTCCGCCCTCGTCGTCGAGGCCGCGAAGCTGTACGAGTCGGGCGTGGCCACCGCCGAGGACATCGACATCGCCTGCAAGCTGGGCTTCGGCCACGCGATGGGCCCCCTGGCCACCGCCGACCTCACCGGCATCGACATCCTCAAGCACGCCACGGAGAACATCTACACCGAGTGCCAGGACGAGAAGTTCGCGCCGCCGGAGGTCATGCGCCGCATGGTCGACGCGGGCGACCTCGGCCGCAAGAGCGGCCAGGGCTTTTACCAGCACTGAACCCGCGCCGACCGGGTAGCCGATATCTAGTTCACCCACCCGGGTGAATTAGGTATCGGTTCGCCCATGAACGGCAACCTTGTCGTGTGAGAGCCAGTCAGTCCTTGAGAACCGCAAGTGCCACAAGAGCCGCAGGACGACACCGTCATCACGCACCATCGGACATCACTCCGGGAGCGCACATGCACATCAGGGGCGACCACGCCGAACTGGTCGTCGGCGGACGCCTCGACGTCCGCAGCGCGGCGGACGCCCGTACGGTCCTGCACTCCGCCCTCGACTCGGGCCGCGGCGACCTCGTGCTCGACCTCACCGAGCTGGATTCGTGGGACGCCACCGGCCTCGGGGTCATCATGGGCGCCCACCGCCGGGCCGGCCGCACCGGCCGCCGCCTCGTCCTGCGCGGCGTGCCCGACCGGATGCAGCGCCTCCTCGTCGCCACCCGGCTGCACCGCATTCTGGCCATCGAAGGCGGTATCGGCGCCGCGTCATGAGACTGTGACGTGCCCCGGGCGGTGGGACCCCCGTCGCTTCGTGGATACTGTGCGCAGGTCTGAGGTTCGGTTTTCCCGCCGCTAAAGGGCCGCATAACAGAGCCCACGGCGGGCACCGATGAAGCGCCGGCCGGCACGCCCCGGCCGAGGGTTGAAGGAGTGGGGCAGGCCGGGAGGGCAGACGGCACGCCACGCATTTGGGGGGCTTTCACCATGGACCCGACGAACCGACCCGAGGCCTTCGGCGAGGACGCGCACGAGTCCGCGGACGGACGCGGCCCGGGCTCCCTGCCCGGCGCCGACGCCGGAGCCGCCGCATCCACCGGAGATGCTTCGCAAGGAGCCCCCGGCCTCGCCCGCGTCGTCCGCCTCGTCGCCGGTGACTACGCCGTCACCGTCAACCCCGTCGACGGCAGCGAGATCGAGCCCTGCCTGCCCGCCGACGTGCCCCCGCCCCCCGGCCGGCACACCCCCGACGAGCGCGCCGAGCTGCTCCGCGCCGCCGCGCCCCCGCCGCCCGCCCGCCGGGCCGGCCCCGAACTGCCCCTGCTGCACCGCCAGGAGGAGCGCGAGCGGCTCACCCGGCTGCTCTCGCGCGGCCGCTCCGTCCGGCTGACCGGCCCCGCCGGCTCCGGCCGCAGCGCCCTGCTGGACGCCGTCGCCGCCGACTGCGCGGACCTCGCCCCCGACGGCGTCGTCCGCCTCACCGGCTACCACCGCACCGTCACCGACGTCCTGTACGACCTGTTCGCCGCCGTCCACCACGCGCCCCAGCACCGCCCCGACCGGCCCGCGCTGCTCGGCTTCGTCCGCGAGATCGGCGCCGTCGTCGTCCTGGACGACCTCGAATTCGGCGGCGCCGCCCTGGACGAGCTCCTCGACGCCACCCCCGAGTGCGCCTTCCTCTTCTCCGCCACCCCCGGCATCGCCGCGCCCTCCGCCGACTCGCACGTCGAGGAGGTCTTCCTCGGCGGCCTCGACCGCACCGCCTGCCTGGAGCTCCTGGAGCTGTGCGTCGACCGGCCCCTCACCGACGAGGAGGCGGGCTGGGCGGCGGACCTGTGGTTCGAGTCCGAGGGCCTGCCGCTGCGCTTCGTCCAGGCCGGCGCGCTGCTGCGGCTGGGCGCTCCGGGCGGCGACGGCCGGCCGGGCGAGGCCCCGGCCGCGGACTCCGCCGCCGACGAGTTCGGCGTCGTCGCCGAGCGGCCCTACATCGCCGCCGCCGAGGCCGAGTCCGGCGCCGAGACGGGCACGCCGCTGCCCTCCCTCGCCGAGGCCTCCCGCCCGGCCGTCCCGCTCGCCTCCCGGCTCGGCGAGGCCGCCCGCGAGACCCTGCGCTTCGCCGTCGCTCTCGGCGGCGAGGTCCCGCACCAGGCCCACCTGCCGGCCCTCGCGGGCGACGCCCACGCCGACGTGGCCGTCGGCGAGCTCCTCGCCGGCGGCCTGATCACCACCGTCGCCGGGCATTACCGCCTCGCCACGGGCGTCGCCGCCCAGCTCACCGACGAGGGCTACGGCAGCGGCGCCGCCGACCGCGCCCACGCCGCCGCCCAGCACTACGCCTGGTGGACCGGCCACCCCTCCGTCACCCCCGAGCGGGCCGCCGCCGAGGCCGACGCGATCCTCGCCGCCCTCGCCGCCCTGGCCGCCGAGGGGAACCCCGGCCACCGCGCCGCCGCCGTCCTCCTCGCCCGCACCGCCGCGCCCGCCTTCGCCGCCGCCCTGCACTGGAGTGCCTGGGAGCGCGTCCTGCGCTACGGCCAGGAGGCCGCCCGGCGCGCCGGAGAGGTCGGCGAAGAGGCCTACTTCCATCACGAGTTGGGCGTCCTCGCGCTCTGCACCGGCAATCTCCAGCGGGCCCGCGCCGAGCTGGAGGCGTCCGTCGGCATGCGCGGGGTCATGGCCGACAAGCGCGGCGCCATAGCGGGCCGCCGGGCGCTCGCGCTGGTCGCCGACCGCTCCGGTTTCACCCCGGCCGCCCCGGCGGGAAGCCCCGCGGGAGGCCCGTCCGCCGCCGCGCCCCGGCCCGGTGCCGGCCGCCCCGGCGCCGTGCCGCCCGTGGCGCCGCCGGCCGTGCCCCGGCCCCCCGGCGGGACCGCCGGGCGCACGCCCGCGGGTGAGGAGATCCCGGCCGCCCGCAGCGAGCAGTCCGCGGTGCCGCCGTCCGTGCCCGCGACGGCGTCCCCGGCGGCGCCCGGCGCCGACCCGGACCAGGTCGCGACCACGGTCATCGCCCGCCTGGCGGCCGACCGCGAGGCCGGGCGGCGCGGCCCCGGGCGGCAGCCCTGGGCCCGGCAGATGATGATGGGCGGCGCCCGCCGCAACCTCGTCGCGGCCGGTGCGGGCGCCCTGCTCGCCGCCGTCCTCGGCACGGTCGTCACCCTGGGGATCACCTCCGGCGGCCAGGACGGGAAGTCGCCCGAACGGGTGAAGCCCGGGCAGTCCGCCTCGCAGCAGGACGGCGACAACGGCCTCACCGCCGACCAGCCGGGCCCGGGCGAGGCGGGGCACGCCCAGGTGCCGGGCAAGCCCGGCAAGCCGGGCGGTTCGCCCGGTGCGGGCAGCTCCGGCTCCGCCTCGCCGGGCGCCTCCGGCAGCACGTCGCCGAGCGGTGCCCCGAGCGGGAGCGGCGAGCCGTCCGGCCCGCCGTCCTCGGGCGGCACGTCGCCCAGCCCCTCGCACTCGCCGAGCGGCAAGCCCTCGCACTCGGCGTCGCCGAGCGGCGGTGCCAGCGGCGGCAGCGGTCAGCCCTCGTCGAAGCCCCCGACGACGCCGCCCACGCCCTCCGCGCCGCCGTCCCAGCCCTCCGGCGGCGGGTCGAACTCCGCGAGCGGCCCCGCCTCGGGCGGCGGCAGCAGCCAGTCCGCCGCGAGCGGCCCGTCGGGCAGCAAGCCGGCCGACGGCGGCGGCAGCGGAAGCCCCTCCTCTACGGGGGCGTGAGCCCTCTCGCGGAAAACGCGAACGCCGGACGGCTGACACAGCCCGTCCGGCGTTCGGCGTTCGTCCCGCGCGGTGGTCGGAGAATTCGTAGAAATCGGAGAGGTCGGCGAAGTCCGCGAAGCGGTCAGAACAGCCGCAGCTTGTCGTCCTCGATGCCGCGCATCGCGTCGTAGTCCAGGACGACGCAGCCGATGCCGCGGTCCGTGGCCAGCACGCGGGCCTGCGGCTTGATCTCCTGGGCCGCGAAGACACCGCGCACGGGCGCCAGGTGCGGGTCGCGGTTGAGGAGCTCCAGGTAGCGTGTGAGCTGCTCCACACCGTCGATCTCGCCACGTCGCTTGATCTCCACGGCGACGGTCGCGCCGTCGGCGTCGCGGCACAGGATGTCCACCGGGCCGATGGCCGTGGGGTACTCGCGGCGGATCAGGGTGTAGCCCTCGCCGAGCGTCTCGATGCGGTCCGCGAGGAGCTCCTGGAGGTGCGCTTCCACGCCGTCCTTGATGAGGCCGGGGTCCACGCCGAGCTCGTGGGAGGAGTCGTGCAGCACTTCCTCCATCGTGATGATCAGCTTCTCGCCCGCCTTGTTGACCACGGTCCACACGCTTCCGTCGCCCTCCTTGAGGGTGCACGGCGGGGACATCCAGTTGAGCGGTTTGTAGGCGCGGTCGTCCGCATGGATCGAGACGCTGCCGTCCGCCTTGACGAGGATCAGCCGCGGGGCGGAGGGGAGGTGGGCGGTGAGCCGGCCCGCGTAGTCCACGGAGCAACGGGCGATGACGAGACGCATGGTGGGCAACGCTACTCGACTCCTGCCCCCTGACGCGATTCGCCCCTGATGGGCCCCTTCGGCGTTGGCTGGTTGTCGGTGCGTTCTCCTGGTGCGCCCGCAGTGGCCGAATTACCGTTGAAGCGGGCGGTCGTCGTACGGGCACGGGGCGTCGTCGTCCGCTCGCCCATCCGTGAGACCCCGCTCGCGGGGTCGCGAGAGGAGAACCCATGTCGCTCGACGTCTCACCGGCCCTCCTTGAACAGGCCGAGCGAGGCGAGGTCGATGAAGCGGAATTCGTCGACTGCGTCCGGACCTCCCTGCCGTACGCGTGGGAGATGATCGGCTCCCTGGTGGCCCGGCTCAGGATCGACGGTGGCGAGTTCGCCGACAACCAGACGCCTCCGCCGGACGAGCAGGCCCGCGGCCAGCTGCTGCGGGCGCTGGCCAGTGATGCCATCCGCGGTGCGCTGGAGCGGCACTTCGGAGTGCGGCTGGCCTTCCAGAACTGCCACCGGGTGGCGGTCTTCCCGCTCGCCCCGGAGGCGGACGAACGCCTCGCCCGGTTCACGTCGGTCCGGGGCCAGCTGCTGAACCAGTCCCCGGAGCTCCGGGACTGCTGAGGCGGTCGTGCTGCCGCTCCGCATGCGGGAGGTGTCGAGTGCGGTGCGGGAGCGGCAGCAGCCCCGGGAACGGGAGGCCGGCGGGAGGGCCGGCAGGAGGGCCTACGGGATCAGGCGAGCAGCGGCAGCACCTCGCTGCCGAGCCTGCGGAGGTTCTCCTCGGTGGCGGCGAGGTCCCCGGAGCCCTCGCTCAGCAGGGCGAAGCGCGTGATGCCCGTGCGCTCCGCGGTGGCGGCCAGGCGGTCGGCGCACAGCCGTGGCGGGCCCACGGGATGGAGCTCGCACAGCAGCCGCGTGTACTCCACGGGATCGCGCATCGGGCGGGCCCGCCCGTCGACCGTCACATGGGCGGAGAGCCCCTGGTGCAGCCAGCCCGGCATGGCCTTCGTCAGCGTCTCCGCGGCCTCCTGGTGCCGGTCCCCGACCTGCACCACCCCGGCCGAGACGTGACCGGCCGCGGCGACCTCCTCGGGCGAACGCCCCGCCTCCAGCGAGCACTTGCGCCACAGGGCGACCATCTCCGTCTTCTCCGCGTCCCCGCTGTGCATGCCCAGCAGCATGGGCAGCCCCTGCGCGGCCGCGAGGCGGACGCTGGACGGCGAGGTGCAGGCCACGACGACGGGCGGGCCGGAACGATCCTCCAGATCGTCGGGGCGGGGGACGACCGGCACTTCGCGGAAGCTGAACCGGGGGCCCTCGGCGCCCACGCGGGGCTCGCGCAGCCACCGCATCAGCAGGCCCAGGGACTCGGGGAACCCCTCCTCGTACGCCGCCACACCGGAGTTGAAGACCTCCAGGTCCACCCACGGGCCGCCGCGGCCCACCCCGAGGGTGAACCGGCCCTCGGAGGCGAGGTGCAGCATGGCCGCCTGCTCACCGAGGGCCACCGGATGGACCGTGGGCAGCACGCTGACGGCGGTGCCCACCCGGATCCGGCGGGTGCGGCCGAGGGCCAGCGCCGCGAGCGTGACCGCCGACGGGCAGACGCCGTACGGCACGAAGTGGTGCTCGGCGAACCAGACCGCATCCAGCCCCGCCTCTTCGGCGACCACCGCCGTCCGCACCGCCCGGTGCAGGGCCTCGGTGTGCCCCTGGCCCGGGAACTGGGCGGACAGGACGAATGCTCCAACGCGCATCGCTCTTGCTCCTCCTAGCGACCGACGCGGCATCCCCCACCGGAATTAACGGCCGACACGTGCCATGGGCACGGCTCCGCGTTAAGTTTTCATGATGATCGGGAGAGCGTCCGGTGAGGGGCCGGAGGGACGCCTGCCCGCCGCGGTGACTCTGGCGCGTAACCTGGTCACGGCCCGTAGCTCCCCAGACCATCCGAGGTGCCCCGTGTCTCCGCGCCGAAACCGCCCGCGAGGCGGCGCAGACAAGCAGTCCGACGCTCCCCGCGGAGAGGGCGGCGACCGCTACGGCCTGGAGCGCACGGAGGACTGGCAGGGGGAGGAGTGGGCGGTCCGCACGATCGGCGGCGGAGCGGCCACGAAGCACTACCGCTGCCCCGGCTGCGATCAGGAGATCCCGCCGGGCGTACCGCACTTGGTGGCCTGGCCGCAGTACGGGGCCGGCGTCGACGACCGGCGGCACTGGCACAAGTCCTGCTGGAACGCACGGGACCGCCGGAGCGCGAGGCTCCAGCGGTCCCGTAACGCACCGCGGTATTGAGGAGTTGCGGACTCCCGGCCGCTCAGGGTCCGGCACCGCCGGTCCGCCACGCCGTGGTTGATCTCCCCCGGCTACCGCTGGGAGGTGCCCCCGGGGCGGCGGGAGACCCTGCCCGCCGCAACGGCGAGTTGCCACAGCGGCGGGAGTCCGGCGGAACGCGAGGTCACCAGGACCGGCACGTCGTCGTGATCCGCCGGAAGGGCATTACGCGTCGCGCTTGAGCAGCGACGCGTACGCGCCGCCGAGGGCGACCGCCGCGGCGATCGCGATGACCCACAGCGGGTCCCAGCCGCTGAGGCTGGTCGCCGAACTCTCGCCGGAGGCGCCGTAGAAGACCGACAGCAGCATGGGGATCGAGTACTCGAACAGCGCCTTGCGGACGCTCGACAGGCTCTCCGTGTACATGAACATCGCCACCACGAGCGGCGCCAGCACCAGGCCCAGCATGACCGTGATCGCACCGGCGGAGTGCCGCAGCAGGGTGCCGACCGCGAGCGAGATGATGCCGAGCAGGCCGACGAACAGGCTCGTGCCGACCGTGACCTTGAGCCACTCGCCGCCGGAGGCGGCGAACTCGGCCTGGTCCTCCAGCATCGCGACGTCGAACATCGCCACCAGCGCCGTGGACACCAGGGTGATCGCGAACGTGAGGGCGAAGAAGACGATCGCCTTGGCCGTCAGCACCCGGACGCGGTCGGGGCAGGCGGTCAGCGTCGTACGGATCATGCCCGTGCCGTACTCGGAGGAGATCGTCAGCACGCCGAGGGTGAGCACGCAGATCATGCCGAGCATCACGCTGAAGAAGCCGCCGGCCAGGGCCGTCGAGCCGGTCATCTTGCTGCCGCTGGCGTCGACGCCCGCCGCGATGAGCAGGCCGATGCCGACGATGATCGCCACCATGACGCTCAGCGTCCAGATCGTCGAGCGCACCGAGCGGATCTTGGTCCACTCGGCCGAGACGGCGTCCATGAGCGTCGCCTTGCGCACCGGGATCGGCGACACGTAGCCGACGGGGCCGGCGGGGCCGCCCGCGGGCGCGGTGCCGGGCCAGTAGCCGGGGGCGGCGTGCGGCGGGGCCTGCGGGGCGGTCTGCGGAGCCGCCGGGTGGGCCGCCTGGGGCTGGGGGGTGGTCATCGGGCGTCCTCGCTGTCGCGCTTGGTGAGGTCGGCAGGGGCGGAGGCGGGGGCGGGCGCGGCCGCCGGGGGCTGCGGAGCCGCCTGGGGCGGCCGCGGGGCGGCGGCCTGCGGCTGCGCGTACGGGTTGGGCTGCTCGCCCGGCAGGACGGGGTACGGGTTGCCGGGGTTGCCTTGCGGCGGGGCCCAGCCCTGCGGGGCGCCGGCGCCGGGGTGGCCGTAGCCGTGGCCCGGGGGCGGCGGGGCGAGGGCCGCGACCTGGTCGGCCGTCGAGCGGTAGTCGACCGCGCCCTGCGTCATCCGCATGTACGCCTCCTCCAGGGAGGCCTGGTGCGGCGAGAGCTCCCACAGCCGGACGTCCGCGCCGTGGGCGAGGTCGCTGATCCGGGGGAGCGGCAGGCCGGTGACGCGCAGCCCGCCGTCCGGCTCGGCCAGCACCTGGCCGCCGGCCTCGACGAGCGCGGCCGTGAGCTTCTCGCGGCTCTCCGGCTCGGTCTCCGGGGTGCGCACGCGCGCGAAGTCCGCGGAGTTCGCGGAGATGAAGTCCTTGACGCTCATGTCGGCCATGAGCTGGCCGCGGCCGATCACGATCAGGTGGTCGGCGGTCAGGGCCATCTCGCTCATCAGGTGCGAGGAGACGAAGACGGTGCGGCCCTCGGCCGCGAGCTGCTTCATCAGATTGCGGACCCAGAGGATGCCCTCGGGGTCGAGGCCGTTGACCGGCTCGTCGAAGAGCAGCACCTGGGGGTCGCCCAGCAGCGCGGCGGCGATGCCGAGGCGCTGGCCCATGCCCAGCGAGAAGCCCTTGGAGCGGCGCCTCGCGACGTCCTGGAGGCCGACGACGCCGAGGACCTCGTCCACCCGGCGGGCGGGGATGCCGCCGAGCTGGGCGAGCGAGAGCAGGTGCATCCGGGCGCTGCGGCCGCCGTGCACGGCCTTCGCGTCCAGGAGGGCGCCGACCTTGCGCGGGGCGTTGGGCAGGTTGCGGAAGGGGTGGCCGTCGATGGTCACGTGCCCGGCCGTGGGCTGGTCGAGGCCCAGGATCATGCGCATCGTCGTCGACTTGCCGGATCCGTTCGGACCCAGGAAGCCGGTGACGGCCCCCGGCCGCACCTGGAACGACAGGTTGTGCACGGCCGTCTTGGCGCCGTAGCGCTTTGTCAGACCGACTGCCTCGATCATGCTCCGCCCCTCACGAGCTCTTTCGGGCGTAGGGCCCCGTAAGAGTTAGGAGCATAACGAGGAGCTGACGGTTCCCGTTACTCGTGGTGAAGCCGGGGCAGGCGCTCGGGGCGGGCCCAGCCCGCCCGGCGGAAGATCGCCTTCCCCTCGGCCCGCACCGCCTCGTCCGCCCGCGCCCGCTCCACCCAGCGCTCCGGGCCGGGGCCGAGGAGCGCGCGCAGCTCCGCCGAGGCCGCCAGCAGGGCGGTCAGGAGCGCGCCCTGGTCCCCGCCGCCGGGGCGGGGCCGGCCGGTGGCCGGATCGGCGAGGACGCCGTGCACGCTCACGTACAGATGCGCGCCGCCGAGCGGCTCCCCCGACGGCAGCACCATGGGGAAGGCGTCGCCGGGCAGCCATACGCGGCGGTAGTTGAATTCCGTTTCGTCGACGGCGGCCAGCTGCGCGGGGTCCAGCCAGGCGGCGACGAGCGTGTGCCGGGCGGCGGGGTCGGCGTAGGGCGCGGCGGCCACGTAGCCGTGCAGCCCGATGTGCGCGGAGCAGCCGATGCCGATGCCGCGCACGTCCACGGGCACCATCGGCACGGTGGCGGCCACGGCGCGCACGGTGAGCTTGTGGTGCAGCTGGGCGGGGGAGGCGTTGGAGCCGACGGCGAGGACGGGGCGGCGCGAGCGGACGCGGGCGGCGTGCGTGCGGTCGAGGAAGGCGTCGAGCGCGGGCCCGGCGGCGGGGGCTCCGCCGCCCGCAGCTTCCGCCGTCCCCATCCCCGTCACCACCGGCCATCCGCCCAGCGGCCCGGGGTCCGGCCGCAGCGGCAGCAGCTGCCCGTCCGCCAGCAGGGCGGGCTCCTCGACGGGCCGGCCGGGATACGTCAGCGGCAGCTCGGCGGGGGCTCCGTCGAGCCCGAGGGCCCGCAGACTGCGGTCGGTCACGGTGGCTCCTCGCCGGCGGGGTGTCGGCCCACCGGTCGTCCGTCACGTACGGCCCGGCCCGGCTCGGCACCGCCGGTCAGGCTCGCGGTGGTGTCCCGCCGCAGCGGCGGAAGAACAAGCCCGCTGACGGGCTTGTCGAGCCCCGTAAAGAATGCCCGCCGCCACGGCGATCCACCCCCACTGTGAGGGCCCGGCGGAATCCGCAGCCCCCGGCACCCCCGCGCACCGCACCGGCAAAACCGCCGGCAAGGCGCTACGCGTCATGCCGCTTGAGGACCGCGTAGCCGCCCGCCAGCGCCACCACCACCCACAGCACCATGATCGCGAAGCCGCCCCAGGGCCCGTACGGGGCGTCGTCCCCGACCGTCACGACCTGCATGACCTTGTGGCCGGCCTGGTCGGGCAGGTACTGCGCGACCTTCTTCGTGGCTTTCACCGCGCCGAGGATGCTGGAGATGATGAAGAAGAACGGCATCAGAATGCCGAGCGAGAGCATCGGACTGCGCAGCATCGCCGCGACGCCCATCGAGAACACCGCGATCAGCGTCATATAGAGCCCGCCGCCGATCACCGCGCGCAGGACGTGCGCATCGCCGATCGACGTCCGGTGGCTGCCGAGCATCGCCTGCCCGACGAAGAAGGAGACAAAGCTCGTCACCATCGCGATCACGAACGCGGTGAACGTCGCAACGGTGATCTTGCTGAAGAGGAACGTGGCGCGCTGCGGAACCGCCGCCAGAGAAGTCCGGATCATTCCGGTGCTGTATTCATTGGACACCACCAGCACCCCGAACACGATCATGGCGAGCTGGCCGAGTCCCATTCCCGCGAAACTCGTAAAGGTCGGGTCGAAATTCACCCGCTCGCTCAGCGGCATTTCTTTGAAGTTGCTGCGGGTGAAAGCGCTGATCAGGGCGCCGAGCGCGACGGTCACCACCAGTGCGAGACCGAGCGTCCACACCGTCGACCGCACCGATTTGATCTTCGTCCATTCCGACTGGAGGACCTGTCCCACCACCGCCATCGTCAGGATCCCTTCTTCTTCCGCCAGTCGGCTCCCCAGCCGCCACCGGGCGGTGCCGCGCCGCCGTCCGGCGGGGCGTCCGGCGGGGCGTCCGCACCCGCAACGGGCCGGGGATCTCCGCCCGGCGGCGCGCTGTGCGCGTGGTACTCCACCGACTCGGCGGTGAGCTGCATGAAGGCCTCCTCCAGGGACGCCTGCTGGGGGCTGAGCTCGTGCAGCACGAGCTTGTGGCGCGCGGCGAGCTCGCCCAGCTGCGCCGACTCCGTGCCGTCGACCTCCAGATGGCCGTCCTCGGTGGTTACCGCCGTGATCCCGGCCCCCGCCAGCACGTCCAGCAGCCGCTCGATCTCGGGCGAGCGCAGCCGTACGTACGACCGCGAGTTCTGCCGGATGAAGTCCGCCATCGAGGTGTCGGCCAGCAGCCGGCCCTGCCCGATGACGATCAGGTGGTCGGCGGTCAGGGCCATCTCGCTCATCAGGTGCGAGGAGACGAAGACCGTGCGCCCCTGGGCGGCGAGGTTCTTCATCAGATTGCGGATCCAGTGGATGCCCTCGGGATCGAGGCCGTTGACGGGCTCGTCGAACATCAGGATCTGCGGGTCGCCCAGCAGCGCGCCCGCGATGCCCAGGCGCTGCCCCATGCCGAGCGAGAAGCCCTTGGAGCGCTTTTTGGCCACCGCGGTGAGGCCCACCGTGTCCAGAACCTCGCGGACGCGGGCCCGCGGGATGCCGTTGCTCTGCGCCAGGCACAGGAGGTGGTTGTAGGCGCTGCGACCGCCGTGCATGGCCTTGGCGTCCAGCAGGGCGCCGACGGTCCGGAGCGGGTCCTTCAGCTGCCGGTAGTGCTGCCCGTCGATGAGGACCGTGCCGTGGGTGGGCCGGTCGAGGTCGAGCATCATCCGCATCGTCGTGGACTTGCCCGCGCCGTTGGGCCCCAGGAATCCGGTGACGATCCCGGGCCTGACGGTGCAGGTGAGGCCGTCGACGGCGAGCTTCTCGCCGTAGCGCTTGGTCAGGCCCTGCAGCTCGATCATCCCGCCACGGTAAGGGCGACCCGGGCACCCTGCCGGCGGTAGCGGCCCGTCCGGGTGCGAAGGACACCCGTTCGGACGCGGAGGAGAGCGAAGGGGAGACGCAGGAGTGCGGAGGAGAGCGGAGAAGGACGGAGGAGGGCGGGGCCGGCCTCCGGACCGCCGCCCCGTGCGCCCGCACGAGCGGCGCACAGGGCACGGACCAGCGCTTAGGCTTCGCCGGTGCTCCGGTCGGCTCAGCGGCTCTGCTGCGCCGGGACGCCGCGCGACATCGGCTCGTCGTCACCGGGGACGCCGGCCGCGGCGACGGCCGCGCCGGTCAGCGTGGCCAGCATCTCGCGGACGTTCGTCAGCTGGGCGTTGATGCTGTCGCGGCGGTTGGTGAGCGCCGCCAGCTCGCGCTCGGACTCGCTGCGGATGCGGTCGGCCTTGGCGTTGGCGTCGGCCACGATGTCCTCGGCCTGGCGCTGTGCCGTCTCCACCGTCTGGCGGGCGCGCCGCTCGGCGTCCGTGCGCAGCTTCTCCGCCTCCAGGCGCAGCTGCTCGGCGCGGTGCTCGATCTCCGCCAGCCGCTTCTCCGCCTTGGCCTGACGGGAGGCCAGGTCGCGCTCGGACTGCTCGCGCCGCTTGGCCAGGTTGGTCTCGAAGTCGGCGGCGGCCTGGGCCGCCTTGGCGCGGGTCTCCTCGAAGAGGGCGTCCGCCTCCTCGCGCTTGGACTGGGCGTCCTTCTGGGCCTCGGCCCGCAGCTGGGCGGAGTCGCCCTTGGCCTTCTCGACGATGCGCGCGCCCTCGTCCTCCGCCTTGGACTTGCGGTCGGCGGCGAACGACTCGGCGTCGTTGCGCACCTGCTGGGCGGCGGACTCGGCGAGCTCGCGGTGCTGCTCGGCGGCGCGCCGGGCCTCCTCACGCAGATCCTTGGCCTCTTCCTCGGCCAGCCGAAGGATCTTCTCGACCCTCGCCCCCAGCCCCGCATAGGACGGCTCGGCGTCGTTGACCTGGGCCTGAGCATTCTGCGTCTCGAGGTGCAGCTCCTCGATGCGCTTTTCCAGAGAGGTGATGCGTGCCAGTGCGCTGTCACGGTCGGCGACGAGCTTGGTAATGCGGTCGTCCACCTGGCCGCGGTCGTATCCACGCCGCACAAGCTCGAAGCCGAAGGGGGAGGAAGTGTCACTCATGGGGTTCCTGTCATAAGAGACCGGTGAGGTGATAGAGGGAATCCTAGGGGTGCGAGCGGCGTGTCATCAGGTGAATGGTTGGCAGATCTGGAGAATGTCCCCCCGTTTGAGTGGCTACTTCTGTGACTGCTTGCCACCCGAACGAGTAGCACCGGCACCGGCCGCTGCCTTCACCCCGCCGCCATCCTTGGCGCTTCCGGCCCCCGGGGCCTCAAAAGATTCCAACGCCTCCAACACGTCCTGGACACGGGAAATCTCCGCCTGAATGTCCTCGCGACGACGCACCAGGACCTCCAACTCCCGCTTTCCCTCCTCGACAAGGCGCTCGGCTTCCTCCGCACCCTCGGTGCGCAGGCGCTCCGACTCGCGTACGGCGGCGGCCTTCTTCTGCTCGGCCTCCTTGAGCAGCCCCTCCGCCTTCTTCACCGCGGCGATCCGCACCTTGCTGGCCTCGCTGCTCGCGTCGGACAGCAGCTTCTTCGCCTTCTCCTCGGCCTCCGCGAGCTGCTCGGTCGCGGCCGCGACGAGCTTGTCGCAGCGCTCGCCCGCCGACTGCATCGCCTCGGCGGCCTCGCGGCGCGCCCGGCCGTGCAGCTCCTCGACCTCGCCCTCGACGCGCGAGCGCAGCTCGTCGGCCCGCTCCCTTATCGCGGTCGCGTCGCCACGGGCCTCGGCGAGCAGGGTGTCCGCGTCCGTACGGGCCTGCTCCACCAGGGCGTTGCCCTCGCCGGTGGCCTCGGAGACGATCCGCTCGGCCTCGCGGCGGGCCACGCCCACCATCGTGTCGGCCTGCTCCTCGGCGGCCGCGGCCGTGCGCAGCGACTCCTCCTGCGCCTTGGCGATCAGGGCGTCCGCCTGCTCACCGGCGTCGGCCAGCCGCTTGGCGGCGGCCTCGCGAGCGTCGTCGACGGTCCGCTCGCCCTCGGCACGCGCCTCCGCGCGCAGCCGCTCCGCCTCCTGGACGGCGTCGGCCTTGATCCGCGCGGAGTCCGCGCGCGTGCTGTTGGCGTTCTCCTGCGCGGCGGCCAGTGCCTCGGCCGCCTCCGCGGCCATCCGCTCGGCCTCCGAGGCCGCCTCGGCGACGAGGGTGTCCGCCTGCTCGGCGGCCTCCGCACGGCGGTTGTTCGCCGCCTCGCGGGCCTCGTCGAGGACGCGGGCGGCGTCGCCGCGCAGCCGCTCGGACTCGGCGTCCGCCTCGGCGAGCGTGCGCTCGGCCTGCCCGGCGGCATCGGCCCGGGCGGCCTCGGCGGCCTCCCTTGCCTCCTCCGTCGTACGGGCGGCGTCGCGGCGCGCGGCCTCCACCGTCGCGGCGGCCTCGGTCCGCAGCTTCTCCGCCTCGGCCGTGGCCTCGGCGAGCAGCTCGTCGGCCTGCGCGGCCGCTTCCGTGCGACGCCGGCCCGCGGCCTCGCGGGCCTCGTCGACGATGCGGTCGGCCTCGGCCTGCGCCCCGGAGGTGAGCTCCTCGGCCTCCTTGACGATCCGCGCGGCCTCGGCGTGGCCCTCGGAACGCATCTTGTTCGCGTCCTCGCGGGCCTCGGCCCGCGCCCGGGACGCGTCCTGCTCGGCCGACGCCAGGGCGTCGGACGCGTCGGTGCGCATCTGCTTGGACCGGGCGGACGCCTCCGCGACCGTGCGCTCCGCGTCGGCCTTCGCCTTCGCGAGCAGCGCCTCGGCGGCCTCCGCGGCCTCGCCGCGGTGCTTGCCGGCGTCCTTACGGGCCTGCGTGACCGTCTGCTCGGCCTCGGCGCGCAGCCGGGCGGCCTCCGCGGCCGCCTCCGCCTGCTGCTCCTGCGCCGACTCGCGGGCCTCGTCCAGGACGGACGTGGCCTCGGCGACCAGCCGCTCCGCCTCCGCCGTGGCCTCCGCCATCAGGGCGTCGGCCTGCTCGGCGGCCTCGGAGCGGCGGGCGGCAGCCGCGGCCCGCGCCTCGTCGGCCGTGGCGGCGGCGTCGCGCCGCGCCTGCTCGGCGGTCTCCTCGGCCTCCGCGATCAGCTTCTCCGCCTCGGCCATGGCCTCGGAGAGCAGCTCGTCGGCCTGCACGCCCGCCTCGGCGAGCTTGGCGTGGGCGCTGTCGGTGGCCTCCTCCAGCGTGCGGGCGGCCTCCGCCTCCAGGCGCCGGCCCTCCGTGACCGCCTCCGCGAGCGTGCGCTCCGCCTCGGCGGCGGAAGCCTCCGAAGCGGCCTGCGCCTCGGCGCGGATCCGGGCCGCGTCCTCACCGGCGCGCTCGCGCTCGGCGTACGCGTCGGTCCGGACCCGGTCGGCCTCCTCCTGCGCCTCGGTGCGGGTGCGCTCCGCATTGTGCTCGGCGGCCGAGCGCAGCCCGGCGATCTCCTCCTCGGCCTGCTCGTGCAGCCCCGCGACGGAGTCCCGCACCTGCTGCGCGGTCGCCTCGGCGGCCGACACCAGCTCGGCGGCGCGCTGCTCGGCGTCCTCGACCAGGCGCCGGGCCTCCTCCTGCGCCTCGGCGACCCGCTTGCGCGCCGAAGCCAGCAGCTCCTCGCTCTGCTCGCGCGCCGCCTCGCGCTCGGCCTGCGCCTCCGTACGGGCGTCGCCCAGCAGCTCCTCGGCCTCGCGCCGGCGGCGGGCGGCCTCCTCCTGCGCGGCGGCCAGCGCCTCGGCGGCCTCGGCGGCCGTGCGCTCGGCGGCGGCGTTCGCCTCGGCCCGCACCCGGTCGGCGGTCTCCTGCGCCTCGCCGCGCAGCCGCTCGGCCTCCGCGTTGGCCTCGGCGCGCAGCCGCGCACCGGCGGACTCGCCCTCGCTGCGGGCGGCGGCCGCCTCCTCGGCGGCCTCGGTGCGCAGCCGCTCCGCCTCCGTCTCGGCCTGCGCCTGGAGCGCGCGCACCCGCTCCGCGGTCTCCGTGCGCTGCCGCTCGGTCTCCTCGGCGGCCTCGCGGCGCAGCCGCTCCGCCTCCGTGCGGGCGTCGCGCAGCGCCTTCTCGGCGGCTTCCACGCGCTGCTCGGCCTCGGTGTGCAGGCGGGTCAGCTCCGCGTCGGCCTCGGCGCGGCGCGCCTCCGCGGCCTTCTCGGTCTCCTCGCGCAGCTTCCGCGCGGCCTCCTCGGCCTCGGTGCGGGTGCGCTCGGCGTGGTCCTCGGCCTCCTCGGCCATCTCCTCGGCCTCGGTGCGCGCCCGCTCCAGGGCCTCCTCGGCCTGCTTGCGCAGGGAGGCGGCCCGCTCGGCGGCCTCGCCGCGGACCCGCTCGCCGTCCGCGGCCGCGCTGCCGCGCGTCTCCTCCGCGTCGGCCTTGGCCTTGGCCAGCAGCTCCTCGGCGGTCTTCGCCGCCTCCTCGATCTGCTGGAGCGCCTCGCGCCGGGCGTCGCCCCGGAGCCGCTCGCCCTCGGCGACGGCGTCGGCCCGCAGCTGCTCGGCCTCGCCGCGCAGCCGCCGCGCCTCCTCCTGGAGCTCGACGGTCTTGGCGCGGTACTCCTTGGTGTCGTCCTTCGCCGCGCCCTTGAGCTGCTCGGCGGTGTCCGCGGCCTGCTCGCGCAGCCGCTCGGCCTCGGACTCGGCCTCCTTGCGGATGCGCTCCGCCTCGGCGGCGGCGGCCTTCGTGGTGGCGCGGGCGTCCTCGGAGGCCTTGGACAGGACCTCCTCGGCCGTCCGGGCGGCCTTGGCGAGCTGGGCCGCGGAGTCCTCCGCGGCGGCGCTGCGGGCCTTCTCCGCGGCCTCGGCGACCAGCCGCTCGGCCTCCGCGGCGGCGTCCGCCCGCAGCTGCCCGGCCTCGGCCTTGAGGGCCTCGGCCTCCTTCGTGGCCTCGCTGACCAGCCGGGCCACCTCGGCCCGGGCCGTACGGGTGCGCTGCTCGTTCTCCGACTCGGCGCCCGAGAGGGTGCGCGCCGCGCTGTCCTTCGCGTCGGTGACCAGCTTCTCGGCCTCGGCGCGCGCCTCGCGCAGCGCCGCGTCGGCCTCCTGCAAGCGGGCGTCGGCGGTACGGCTCAGCTCGGCCGCGACCGTACGCGCCTGCTCGCTCTCCGTGCCCGCGGCCGCCCGCAGCTGCTCGGCGTGGTCGGTGGCCTCCTGCGCCTGCGCGGACGCGGCGGTCAGCAGCCGCTCGGCGTCGCTGCGCGCCCGGCGCAGCAGCGCCTCGGCCTCGGCGCGGGCCTCGTCGGCGGCGGAGCTGAGGCGGGACCGGGCCTGCTCGGCCAGGCGCTGGGCCTCGGCGCGGGCCGCGGCCAGGGCCTGCTCGGCCTCCGCCCGGGACTCCTCCAGCAGCCGGCGCGCCTGCGACTCCGTGCGCGCCCGCAGCTGCTCGGCCCAGGCGACGTTCTCGTTGACGTGCGACTCGACGGTCTGGCGGCGCTCGTTGAGCTCCTCGTCCAGGCGCTGGCGGCGGGCGACGGCCTCCGCGTGGAGCTCGGCCTCCATCCGGGCCTGGCGCTCGGCCTGCTCCTGGAGCAGCCGCTGCGTCTGCGCCCGGGCCTCGCGCAGCTCGCGCTCGGCGTCCGTACGCATCTGATCCGCCTGAATCTGGGCATTGCGGAGCAACTGCTCCGCCTGGTAACCCATGTCGGCGGTGTCGTACGCCGGGCGGTGGGCGAGATTGCGGCGCGCCTCGTGGAGCTTGGCGCGCAGCACCTCGACCTGGTAGCCGAGGTCGTCGGCGTGCTGGACCGCCTTCTCCCGCTCCTTCTTCAGCCGCTCCATCTCGGCTTCGAATTGCGAGAGGTGGTCGTCAGCCTCGTAGCGGTCGTTGCCCCGCACTGCGCGGTCCCATCCGTCCCCTGGTCGCCTTGGCGGCCGGCCCGTTCCCGCGTGTATCGGTTGGAATCCGGAGCCCGCCCTTCCGAAGAAATGGTGTCAGATCATCGGTACAGCCCGGTCCGGGCCCCCACCCCAGGACCCCGGCCGAACCCGCACTCTACCGGCCGGGGGGAGTGCGGGTCAGTGCTCCTGGTCCGCAGGGGGCGCCGAGGTGACCAGTTCCGTCAGCACGCCGTGGCAGTCCTTCGGGTGCAGGAAGGTGATCCGCGACCCCATCGAACCGCGCCGCGGCTCGTCGTAGAGCACCCGGACGCCCTTGTCCCGGATGCCCTCGGAGTCCCCGTCCACGTCCGCCGTGCCGAACGCGATGTGGTGAACGCCCTCGCCGTTCTTCGCCAGCCACTTGCCCACCGCGGAGTCCTCCCGCGTCGGCTCCAGCAGCTGCAAGTACGAGGCCCCGCCGTCGGAGGTCTCATTGATTTTCAGCATGGCCTCACGGACACCCTGCTCCTCGTTGACCTCGGTGTGGAACACCTCGAAGCCGTACGTGGCACGGTAGAACTCGACAGTCCGGTCGAGGTCGAAGCAGGCGATCCCGATGTGGTCGATACGCGTCAGCATGGAACCAGTCCACCGCCGTACGGCTTGGTCACGCAACGTGTACGCAACGTGCTTGCGATCACACCCGCAGCCCGGTGACCGCGCGAGTACCGCTCAGTACATTGACGAAAACACTCGTGCTGCACTCCCCGGGGGACAACCCCCGGACCACCGGCCGGAAGCGCCGGACGCCCCGTCGACCATCCACCACCCGAAAGGGCCGCTGCCATGACTGGTACGAACGGCAAAGCCGGCACCACTTCCGTGATCGTCGCGGGCGCCCGTACGCCCATGGGCAAGCTGCTCGGCTCGCTGCGCAGCTTCTCCGCGGCCGAGCTGGGCGGCTTCGCCATCAAGGCCGCGCTCGACCGGGCCGGCATCGGCGGCGACCAGGTGCAGTACGTGATCATGGGTCAGGTGCTCCAGGCCGGCGCCGGCCAGATCCCGGCCCGCCAGGCGGCGGTCAAGGGCGGCATCCCCATGCACGTCCCCGCCCTGACCATCAACAAGGTCTGCCTCTCCGGCCTCGACGCCATCGCCCTGGCCGACCAGCTCATCCGCGCGGGCGAGTTCGACATCGTCGTCGCCGGCGGCCAGGAGTCCATGACCAACGCCCCGCACCTGCTGCCCAAGTCCCGCGAGGGCTACAAGTACGGCGCGATCGAGATGCTCGACTCGATGGACCACGACGGCCTCACCGACTCCTTCGAGTCCATCGCCATGGGCGCCTCCACCGAGAACCACAACACCCGCCTCGGCATCGGCCGCGCCGCCCAGGACGAGATCGGCGCCCGCTCCCACCAGCGCGCCGCCGCCGCCCAGAAGAACGGCATCTTCGAGGCCGAGATCACCCCCGTCGAGGTCCCGCAGCGCAAGGGCGACCCGGTCGTCTTCGCCCACGACGAGGGCGTCCGCGGCGACACCACCACCGAGGTCCTCGGCAAGCTGCGCCCGTCCTTCCGCAAGGACGGCACCATCACCGCCGGCACCTCCTCGCAGATCTCCGACGGCGCCGCCGCCGTCGTCGTGATGAGCAAGGCCAAGGCCGAGGAGCTGGGCCTTGCGTGGATCGCCGAGATTGGCGCCCACGGCAACGTCGCAGGCCCCGACAACTCCCTGCACTCCCAGCCCTCCAACGCCATCCAGCACGCGCTGCGCCGCGAGGGCCTGACCGTCGAGGACCTCGATCTCATCGAGATCAACGAGGCGTTCGCCGCCGTCCTCGTGCAGTCAATCAAGGACCTCGGCGTATCCCCGGAAAAGGTGAACGTCAACGGTGGCGCCATCGCGCTCGGCCACCCGATCGGCATGTCCGGCGCCCGCACCGTCCTCCACCTCGCGCTGGAGCTCAAGCGGCGCGGCGGCGGCATCGGCGCGGCGGCCCTGTGCGGTGGCGGCGGCCAGGGCGACGCCCTGATCATCCGGGTGCCCGGAAAGTAACCCGCGCCGAGAGCCCTTCTGAGAACGGAGCCGTGATGGTGGACGTCCCCGCACTGGTGGAGCAGGCCCGCGAAGGCCGGCCGCGCGCCGTGGCCCGGCTGATCTCCCTGGTGGAGGGGGCGTCCCCGCACCTGCGCGACGTCATGGCCGCCCTGGCCCCGCTGACCGGCGGCGCGTACGTCGTCGGCCTCACCGGCTCGCCCGGCGTCGGCAAGTCCACCTCCACGTCGGCGCTGGTCAGCGCGTACCGGCGGATGGGCAAGCGGGTCGGCGTGCTGGCCGTCGACCCGTCCTCGCCGTTCTCGGGCGGCGCCCTGCTCGGCGACCGCGTACGGATGTCCGACCACGCCTCCGACCCCGGCGTCTACATCCGCTCCATGGCCACGCGCGGCCACCTGGGCGGCCTGGCCTGGGCCGCCCCGCAGGCCATCCGCGTGCTGGACGCGGCCGGGTGCGACGTGATCCTCGTCGAGACGGTCGGCGTCGGCCAGTCCGAGGTGGAGATCGCCTCCCAGGCCGACACGAGCGTGGTGCTCCTCGCCCCCGGCATGGGCGACGGCATCCAGGCCGCGAAGGCCGGAATCCTGGAGATCGGCGACGTTTACGTCGTCAACAAGGCCGACCGCGACGGCGCCGACGCCACGGCCCGCGAGCTCAACCACATGCTGGGCCTGGGCGAGGCCCGCGCTCCCGGCGACTGGCGGCCGCCCATCGTCAAGACCGTGGCCGCGCGCGGCGAGGGCACGGACGAGCTGGTCGAGGCGCTGGAGAAGCACCGGGCCTGGATGGAGGAGCGGGGCGTCCTGGCGGACCGCCGCACGGCCCGGGCCGCGCGCGAGGTCGAGACCATCGCCGTCACGGCCCTGCGCGAGCGCATCGCCGACCTCCACGGCGACCGCCGCCTGACCGCCCTGGCGGAGCGCATCGTGGGCGGCTCGCTGGACCCGTACGCGGCCGCGGACGAACTGGTGGCGGGGATCACGAACAGCTGAGCGCCCGGCGGCCGTCCGGGCCGGCCGGTCACTTCTGTCACGGTCCGGGCCGGCCGGTCACTTCTGTCACAGAACGCCCACCTGTCATAGAACGCTCACACGAATAACTGAAACGGATCTTGCTCCGGGATCGTCTCCACCGACGTACCCCGTTTCCGTCGAGAGCGATCAGCCCTTGAGTAAGAACCGGCACAAACTGCGTCCCCGCCGCCGCAAAAAGGAGGCGACGGCGGCCGCGGCGCCCCGCAAGCGCTTCGTCGACTACCCGCGCCACGGCAAACGCGGCGTGCGCCGCTGGCTCCCGTCGTGGCGGCAGTGGCTCGGGACGGTGCTGTTCTTCGTCGCGTGCGCGACGGGCCTGTTCGCGTACGTCTACGCCACCGTCGACATCCCCGACGAGAACGCGGCCGCCCGCCAGGAGGCCAACACGTACTACTGGTCGGACGGTTCGCAGCTCGCGAGCGTCGGCGAGGTCAACCGCACCATGGTCCACCTGTCCGACGTGCCGGAGTCCGCGCAGAACGCCGTGATAGCCGCCGAGAACGAGACCTTTTACCGCGACCGCGGCGTGTCGTTCAAGGGCATCGTGCGGGCCTTCGCCAGCACGGCGGGTGGCGAGGAGACCCAGGGCGGCTCCACGATCACCCAGCAGTACGTGAAGAACACCTACCTCTCCCAGGAGCAGACCGCCACCCGGAAGGTCAAGGAGCTCGTCATCGCCCTGAAGGTGGACCGGACCAAGAGCAAGCAGGAGGTCCTCCAGGGCTACCTCAACACCAGCTGGTTCGGGCGCGGGGCGTACGGGATCGAGGCCGCGGCCCAGTCGTACTACGGCATTCCCGCCAAGAAGTTGAACCCCAGTCAGAGCGCCATGCTGGCCGCCCTGTTGAAGGGCGCCGAGCTCTACGACCCGTCGGTCAGCACGGGCAACCACGAGCGGGCGGTGGAGCGCTGGAAGTGGATCCTGGACCGGGAGGTGCGGACCGGCCGCATGTCCCGCGCCGAGCGGGACACGTACCGGACCTTCCCCGAGCCCCGCAAGCCGTCCATGGCCGGCGGCCTCGGCGGCCAGACCGGCTACCTCGTCGACGTCGCCAACAAGTACATCAAGCAGCGGGCCATGCTCACCGAGCAGGACCTGGCCCACGGCGGCTACCGGATCCACACCACCTTCGACAAGGCCCGGATGCAGCGGCTGAAGAAGTCCGTCGACGACGTCGTCGCCCAGGGCATCGACCCCGCCGAGCGCCCGGACAGCGACACGGACGTCCAGGTCGGGGCGGCGTCCGTGCGCCCCTCGGACGGCGCCGTCCTCGCCCTCTACGGCGGGCCCGACGCCACGAAACACTTCGCCAACAACGCCGACACCTCGGGCGTCCCCGTGGGCTCGGCCTTCAAGCCGTTCGTCCTGGCCGCCGCCCTGGAGGGCGGTGCGGACGCGGACAGCTACTACGACGACGCCGGCAAGCTGCGCTCCGGCCAGGGGCCCGACGAGAACCACCCCACCCTGCGCCGGGCGCTGACGTCGGGCGGCAACGCCACGTACGTCCGCCTGGGCAAGGAGGCCGGCCCGGGGCAGGTCCGCGACACGGCCGTGCGCGCCGGGCTCCTCAAGGGCAGCATGGCCCGCCTGGACGAGTCGTTCCCCATCGGCTCGTCCACGCCGAGCGCCGTGCGGATGGCCGCCGCGTACGGCACGTTCGCCAACGAGGGCTTGCAGAGCGACCCGTATTCGGTCACCAAGGTCGTCAAGGACGGCAGTTCGGTGGGGGGTTTCGAGAGCCGCGCCAAGGCGCGGCGGGCCCTCGCGAAGGAGACCGCGGAGGAGGTCACGGAGGCCCTGCGCACCCCGGAGGGCCACGCGGCGGCCCGCACCGGCGACCAGGACCGGATGAACTCGGCCTGGTACGTGGGCTACACGGACAGCCTGTCCACCGCCGTCACGATGTTCCGCACGAAGCCGGACGGGGGGCCGCTCCTGCCGATGACCGCGGTGGGAGGTGAGGACTCCCGGCGCGGCACCGTCTTCCCGGCCCGCATCTGGGCCGGATACACCGGGGCGGAGGCCCGCCCCTGACGGCGGGGCGAGCGGGGCGGCGGAGTTGGGGCTACGGAGCGGGGCGGCGGGGCCGGCTCAGCTGCGGCCGCGGAGCGAGCGCAGGTGCTGGGCCACCGGGGTCAGGGAGGCGTGCAGCGCCTTGAGGTCGGCCTCGCCCAGGAGGTCGATGAAGTGCTCGCGCACCGAGGCGACGTGGTGCGGGGCCACCTGGCGCATCGTGTCCCAGCCGTGCTCCGTGAGGACGGCGTACAGGCCCCGGCGGTCCGACTCGCAGTTCTCGCGGCGGACCAGGCCCGCGTTCTCCATGCGGGTGATCTGGTGCGAGAGGCGGCTCTTCGACTGCAAGGTGGCGGTGGCGAGGTCGCTCATCCGCATGCGGTGGTCCTCGGACTCCGAGAGGTTGACCAGGATCTCGTAGTCGTTGTTCGTGAGGCCGAACGGTTGCAGGTCCCGTTCGAGCTGGTGCATCAGCAGGCGGCTGACGTCCAGGTGGGCGCGCCAGGCGCGCTGTTCCTCTTCGCTGAGCCAGCGGGTGCCGTTCTCGGTGTCCATAGACATAGAGGAATTCTACCTAAGAAAGTTGAAAGATTAACCAACGGGGGCGGAGTGTGAGGTCACACGTTCGACGTCACACTCCGCAGAGTACCGCTCACAGCCCGAAGCGGCGCTGGAGGTCTCCGAGCTGGCCCGGCATCCGGGGCATAGATGGCTGATTCGAGGGTGTTGCGTGCGGGACGCCTGCCTGCTGGGGGGTCTCACCGGTGGGAATGTCGGCCATCAGCTGCTCGGTGGACTGGAGCAGCACCGTACCGGCGCCCACGAACTCGAACTGGTGCTCCTCGCCGGAGGTCCCGCCCAGCCCCGTGAACGCCCGCACCCCGCCCACCACGCCCCGCAGGTACTGGTGGTCGTAGTGGTGGCAGGGCGAGGGGCAGTCGGCCCAGCCGACGAGGGCCTGCGGATCCACCCGGATGGGCGGCTCGACGAAGACGACCGGGCCGTTGGAGGCCGCCACGAACTTGCCCGTGCCGATCAGCGTCAGGAAGCCCGGCACGATCGACTGCTTGAGCGACAGCGACGGCTGGAACGCCAGCAGATTGCCCGACCGCACCGTCAGATTGCCGTCCTCCAGATCGTAGGAGTTGACGTCGAAACTGCGGTCCGCGAGCAGCATCTTGCCCTTCCCCTCGGCGACCACCCAGTCCGCGGCGTGCAGCGGGGAGTGGAAGCTGTGGGCGATGAGGCGGTCGAGGCGGCCGTGGCCGACGCCGTGGAAGTCGATGCGCCCGTAATAGGCGATCATCTTGCCCTTCTGGAGGAACCACTGGCCGTCCAGATCCACGCTGAAGGCGTACGGATTGACGTTGTCGTCGGACGGGAGAGTGTGCGCGTCGAAGACGACCGGGCCGTTCACCGTGCTCAAAGCTTCTCCTCCGACGCCTGAACGTAGACCGTGCCCTCGCCGGACAGCTCCAGCTGGAACGCCTCCCCGGACCCGCGCCCCACCATCTCGCGCCAGCCCAGGGCCGTGGAGAGCTTGTTGCGCACGTCGCCGCGGTGGGCGACGTACGCCTGCGGGTCCACGTGCACGGGGCGGCCGGAGCGGATCGGCAGCTCGATGACGCCGCCGTGGGCCATCACGGCGACCGCGCCGTGGCCCTTGAGGGTCGTCGTGAACAGGCCCTGGCCGGTGACCTGGCCGCGGACCATGCCCATCACGCCGCCCTGCGAGCCCATGAACATCGTGCCCTGCTGGAGGGTGCCGTCGAAGGCGAGCAGGCGGTCCGCCTCCACGTAGAGCGTCTCGCCGGCCAGCTCCACCACGTGGACGTGGTGGCCGCCGTGGCCGAACATCACCGTGCCGTTGCCCTCCACGGTCATCAGCGGAGTGGCCTCATTGGCGATGCGGCGGCCGATCATGCCCATCACGCCGCCCTGGCCGCCGGTGATGCTCGGCGTGAAGGAGACGTCGCCCTTGTAGGCGAGCATGGCGCCGCGCTGGCTGAAGAGGCGCTGGCCGGGCGCGATCTTCGCCTCGACCATGCGGGAGTTCAGAGGCCGGAACGGCATCACACTGCGCCCCTTTCGTTCTCCCCCATAGCCTGAACGGCATGGGAGGTGCCCCCATCTCCGCCCGCGCGGCGCAGAGGTGCGGCCTTCGTGGTCGTCCGCGGCCCGGTGGCCGCGCGTGCGTCGCTCACACGTCACCTCCGAACGTCGTGCGCTCGCTGGGCTGGACGTAGACGAGGCCCTCGCCCTCGAAGCGGATCTGGAAGGCCTCGCCGGAGCCCTCGCCGATGAACGTGCGGAAGTTGACCCCGGACTGGAAGTGCTGCTTGAGCTTGCCGGTGTGCGCTATGTACGCCCCCGGGTCGACCTGGAGCGGCGTGGACGGCGTCACGCGCAGGACGATCGCCGTGCCGTCCGACATGATCGCCGCCTGGCCCGTGCCCTCGACGGTCGTCGTGAACAGGCCGTTGCCCTGGGAGGCGCCGCGCAGGCCGGTGAAGGTCGTGCCGGTGCGCAGGGAGGAGTCGGCGGCCAGGAGATTGCTGGCCTCCACGTAGAGCGTCTCGCCGCGGAGGGAGACGAGGTTGATCTCGGTCGCCCGGTCGGCGAAGAAGCAGGTGCCGCGGCCCTTGACCTCCATCACTTCCATCTGCTCGCCGGTGAGCCGGCGCGTGACCATGCCGCGGAGGCCGTCACCGCCGCCGGTCATCTTCTTGAACGTCATGTCGCCCTCGTACGCGACCATCGACCCGTTCTTGGCCTTGACCGCGTCGCCCGTCAGGTCGACGGCGAGGACTTTGCTCCCCTGGAGCCGAAACTGTGCCACGGCAAGAAGCTAGCGGGCGGACTCGCCGGTCCGACAGGCCCTTGGTCCCTGATCGGCCCCCGATTGCTCCCTGAATGACCCCGGATCCGGTGATCGGGATCCGGGCTGCAACAATGGGGGAGCTTGTGAATGTCATCACAAGCCGTAGTCGTTCCGCCACTGTCCAGCCACTGACCACTGACTCACGAAGGTGCGTACCCCCGTGGACATCAAGACCGCCTCCGCCCTGCGCCGGCTCCGCCTGGTCTCCGCCCCGGAGGCCGTTTCCTTCCTGCTGCTGATCGTCTGCTCCGTGCTCAAGCGCACGACGGACTTCAACGCCGTACCGGTGATGGGCGCCGTCCACGGCATCCTCTTCGTCATCTACGTCCTCTTCTGGCTGGATGCCTGGAACAAGACCAAGTGGCCTGTGAAGACCGCGGCCCTCTACTTCGTCCTCTCCGTCCTGCCGACCGGCGGCTTCTTCGCCGAGCGCATGCTGCGCCGCGAGGCCGAGGCGAGCGTCATCGCCGCCCGCGCCCGCAAGGAGGGCGTGGTCAACGCATGATCGTCGCATTCTCGGTGTCGCCCCTGGGTGTGGGTGAGGACGTCGGCGAATACGTGGCGGACGCGGTCCGCGTCGTCCGCGACTCCGGCCTGCCGAACCGTACGGACGCGATGTTCACGTCCATCGAGGGCGAGTGGGACGAGGTCATGGACGTCGTCAAGCGCGCGGTCGCGGCGGTCGAGGCCCGCGCGGGCCGCGTGTCCCTGGTCCTGAAGGCGGACATCCGCGAGGGCGTGACGGACGGCCTGACGTCCAAGGTCGAAACGGTCGAGCGGTACCTCGCGGAGGGCTGATCTCCCGGCTACGGGAACGGCCCGGGCCGGGCGCGTGAATGCGCGTCCGGCCCGGGCCGTTCGTCGTTGACCTGTAGGTTCACTCACGCCCCAGGCCGAGCCGGGCGCGGGCTTCTTCGTGTGGGATGAGGACCAGGGTCCCGGCGGCTTGCTGCTCCCGGTACTGAGCCAGTGCGAGAGCGGCCTCGATGTCGGCGAGCTCTTCGGGGTTGATCAGGACGGCTGCGGGCTGACCGTGATCAGTGATCGTGATGCGTTCGCGGGCGTGCGAGGCCCGTCGGACCAGAGATTCGAAACGGGCGCGCGCCTCAGTGATCGACAAGGTCTCACTCATGTACAGAACCGTGCCTGTCGCGTGCCTTCAAGATCGGTGGTTTCGGGAAGCTCGCTCCGATGGGCTGAGGCCCGTGCTGAGGGAGGCGCGGGTCTGAGTCCTCAGGTGTGCGCGCTGCCCCGGCGGGGCAGGTGGCGGCAGGGCCGCCGGCTCTGAACCCTTCACACGTGCACGCCGCCCACCAGGGCCATCCCCAAGGGCGTGCGTTCGTACAGGACCTGGTGGCTCTGGCGGCGGGAGGTGAGGAGGCCTGCTGCGCGGAGTACGGAGAGGTGGGACGAGACCGAGGAGAGGGCCAGGCCGTGGCGGGCGGACAAGGTCGTCGTGGAGGCCGGTTCCGTCAGGGAGGCCAGGAGGGCCGCGCGGTTGGGGCCCAGGAGGCGGACCAGGGCGTCCGCAGCCCGCGGATCCCGCTGCGCCCACAGGCCGCCTATGCCGCGCGCCGGGTAGACCACAGTCGCCTGCCAGGGCGCCTCGAAGCCCCCGATCACGTCGGGCCAGGCGAACACGCTCGGCACGAGCATCAGGCCGCGTCCGCCCAGCGACCGGGTGTGGTCGTTGCGGTGCCTGACCGTCAGCGTGTTGCCGGCCCACACCAGCGACGGGTGCAGCTCGGAGAAGAGGCGCTCCAGGCCGCCGTCCGCCAGACGGCGCGCGTGGAAGGCCACGTCGGCCTCCAGCAGCGCGCGCAGCCGCGGCCACTCCGGCACGAGCAGAAGGTGCCAGGCCCGCTCGAAGAGCGCCGTGAGCTGCCGGACCGCGCCGTCCGGGTCGGCCAGGATCGCCCGGCCCGACCGTGAGCGGGCCGCCCCCGGGGTGCAGGCCAGTGACTTCGCGAAGTCGTCCCGGGCCGTCGCCGGGTCCGTGGCCCGTACGCGCGCCAGTTCGTCCTCGAAGGACTCCAGCGGCCCCTCGGGCGGCGGGCAGAGGAAGTCCGGGTGGTGCCCCTTGCCCGGCATCAGCAGGGACAGCAGCGTCAGGTCGAGCCCGGCCGCCGCCTCCCGTCCGCGCCGCAGCCACGGCAGGTGGTAGCCGTGCCGCTCGGGGCGCAGCAGCGTGTAGAGGGCTTGGTGGGTCTCCCACAGCGGCGAGATCCCGAACCGGCAGCGCAGCAGGTCACCGGGTGCGAAATGCATGTGCAGCGGCATGCCGGCCACCCTTTCCGGCCCCCCGGCCCGCGCCCAGTCCTTCGTCCGCAGCCGAAAGAGTACGGTCCGCGGCGCGTGCCTGCGCAGGCTGCTGGGCATGACATTTGTCGCCGAGTCCATATCCGGCCGGCCCGCCGGCTACCGCGACGTCTTCGGGGTGCGCGAGTTCCGGGCCGTGTTCGCAGCGCACCTGCTCTCGCTTCTCGGGATCGTCACCGGGGAGATCGCGCTGTCCGTCCTCGTCTACCGGGTGACCGGGTCGCCGTTGCTCAGCGCGCTGGCCTTCGCGCTCGGGTTCCTGCCGTACCTGCTGGGCGGGACCCTGCTCGCCGGGGTCGCCGACCGGGCGCCCGCCCGCCGGGTGCTCGTGGTCTGCAATCTGCTCTGCGCGGCGAGCGCGGCGGTGACGGCCCTGCCGGGTGCCCCGGTGGCCGTGCTGCTCGCGATGCGCGGCTTCAGCGCCCTGATAGGGCCCGTCCTGGCGGGTACGAGGTCGGCGACGCTCGGGGACGTGCTGGGCGAGGGCGACCTGTTCGTTCTCGGCCGTTCCCTGATCCGGATCGTGACGCAGGGCGCGCAGCTCGCGGGCTTCGCCGCGGGCGGGCTGCTGCTGACCGCCGTCTCCCCGCGCGCGGCCCTGCTCTTCACCGTCGCCGGGTTCCTCGCCTCCGCCCTGCTGCTGCGCTTCGGTACGCGCCGCCGCCCGGCCCGGGCTGCCGGAAGAGCGGACGTCATCGGCGCCTCGCTGTCCGGCGCCCGGCAGCTCCTCGCGGACCGCCGCACCCGCGCCCTGCTGCTCCTCTCCTGGGCCCCGCCGTTCTTCCTCGTCGCACCGGAGTCCCTGGCGGCCCCGTACGCGGACGCGATCGGCGCCGGCACGGCCGGCGTGGGGCTGCTGATGTGCGGGATGCCCGTGGGGACGATCGTCGGCGAGGTGCTCGCGGGCTCGCTGCTGAGCCCGCGAGCCCGCGAGCGCATCACCCTCCCCGCGGCGTCCGTGCTCCTGCTGCCGTTCCTGCTCTACGTGCTGAGGCCGTCGCTCGGCTGGGCCCTGGCCACCGTGGCGCTCGCGGGCCTGGGCGCGGCGTACACGCTCGGCCTCGACCAGTGGTTCGTCGCCGCCGTGCCGGAGGAGCTGCGTGGCCGGGCGATGACCTTGCAGACGGCGGGGGCGATGTCCGTGCAGGGCGCGGGCATGGCGCTCGCGGGGGCCGCCGCGGAGTACGTTCCGGCGCACTGGGTCGTGGCGGGAAGCGGCGTGATCGGGACCCTCGTGGTGGGGAGCGTCGTGCGGCTTGTCGTAGGCTCTCGGTGATCCACGATCAAGGTTTGCAGGGGGAGTTGCCATGCTCGACGTGTTCACCGGCGGGGCGAAGAAGTCCGGCGCCGACTTCGAGGTCGTCGTGCTCCGCGACTCGCACGCGGCCGCCACCGCGATACGCGAGGCGCTGGCCACCGCCGGCGCCGAGGAGCGGCCCGGCCTGGAGCGCGCCGCCGCGCTGATCGCCGAGCACGCCGCCCGGCCGGAGCGCGAGGTGCGGGCCGAGTGGGTGCGCGGCATCCTCGCCGAGGCCGGGGTCGACGCGCGTAGCCAGGAGCTGCACGCCATCAAGGCGCTGCGCAAGGCCGAGCGCGGGCTGAGCCTCGCGACGGCGGTGCGGCTGGTGCGCGAGGCCGCCGCCGTGGCCGCGGAGCCGGGCCGTCCGGTCACGTCCGGGATCTGAGATACCGCCGTCCGTGCAGTGACCGAACGGTAGGCTCAAGACCGTGCCCAAGCCGCTCAGCCTGCCCTTCGACCCCATCGCCCGAGCCGACGAGCTCTGGAAGCAGCGGTGGGGTTCCGTGCCCTCGATGGCCGCGATCACCTCGGTCATGCGGGCCCATCAGATCCTGCTGGGCCAGGTCGACGCGGTGGTCAAGCCGTACGGGCTGACGTTCGCGCGCTACGAGGCGCTGGTGCTGCTCACGTTCAGCAAGGCCGGGGAGCTGCCGATGTCGAAGATCGGCGAGCGGCTGATGGTGCACCCGACGTCGGTGACCAACACCGTGGACCGCCTGGTCGCCTCGGGCCTGGTCGCCAAGCGGCCCAACCCCAAGGACGGCCGCGGCACGCTCGCGTCGATCACGGAGAAGGGCCGCGAGGTGGTCGACGCGGCCACGCGCGATCTGATGGCGATGGACTTCGGCCTGGGGACGTACGGGGCGGACGAGTGCGGGGAGATCTTCGCGATGCTGCGGCCCCTGCGGGTGGCCGCGGGCGATTTCGAGGAGCCCGCCGAAGAGGAGTAGAAGAGGAGTGGCGGCGCGGCCGGGCGGGGCGGCGAAGATCGGCCCGGAACGGCCGGTTACGCTCGTTGTCATGAAGCGAAGCGTCCTGACTCGATACCGCGTGATGGCCTACGCCACTGCCGTGATGCTGCTGGTCCTCTGCGCCAGCATGGTCCTCAAGTACGGTTTCGACACGGGCGCGAACGCCACCCTCGTGATCTCGCAGATCCACGGCGTGCTCTTCATCATCTATCTGGTCTTCGCCTTCGACCTCGGCTCCAAGGCGCGCTGGAAGTTCGGCAAGCTGCTGTGGGTGCTGGTCAGCGGCACGATCCCGACGGCGGCTTTCTTCGTCGAGCGGCAGGTCGTGCGCGAGGTCGAGCCCCTGCTGGAAGGCGCGCCCGCGCAGGCCACTGCCTGACGGCCGCCCCGCCGCAACCGCGCCGCGCCCCGGACACCCCTTGTGTTCGGGGCGCTCTTGCGCGACGATTTAGTAGGACGTCCTACTAAATTCGCGCAACGGCGCACGGAGAGGCAGACGAGACCACCATGGACGCAAGCGCAATCGAGGCGGGGCGCAGCCGCTGGCAGGCCCGGTTCGACGCCGCGCGCAAGCGCGAGGCCGACTTCACCACCCTCTCCGGCGACGAGGTCGCCCCCGTCTACGGCCCCCGCCCCGGCGACGCCTACGAGGGCTTCGAACGCATCGGCTGGCCGGGGGAGTATCCCTTCACCCGCGGCCTGTACGCCACGGGCTACCGCGGCCGCACCTGGACCATCCGCCAGTTCGCCGGCTTCGGCAACGCCGAGCAGACCAACGAGCGCTACAAGATGATCCTCGCCAACGGCGGCGGCGGGCTCAGCGTGGCCTTCGACATGCCCACCCTCATGGGCCGCGACTCCGACGACCCGCGCTCGCTCGGCGAGGTCGGCCACTGCGGCGTCGCCATCGACTCCGCCGCCGACATGGAGATCCTCTTCAAGGACATCCCCCTCGGCGACGTGACGACGTCGATGACCATCAGCGGGCCCGCCGTGCCCGTCTTCTGCATGTACCTCGTGGCCGCCGAGCGGCAGGGCGTCGACCCCGCCGTGCTCAACGGCACCCTCCAGACGGACATCTTCAAGGAGTACATCGCGCAGAAGGAGTGGCTCTTCCCGCCCGAGCCCCACCTGCGCCTCATCGGCGACCTGATGGAGCACTGCAGCCGCTCCATCCCCGCCTACAAGCCGCTGTCCGTCTCCGGCTACCACATCCGCGAGGCCGGGGCCACGGCCGCGCAGGAGCTCGCCTACACCCTGGCCGACGGCTTCGGGTACGTGGAGCTCGGCCTGAGCCGCGGCCTCGACGTCGACACCTTCGCGCCCGGCCTGTCCTTCTTCTTCGACGCCCACGTCGACTTCTTCGAGGAGATCGCCAAGTTCCGCGCGGCCCGCCGCATCTGGGCCCGCTGGATGAAGGAGGTCTACGGCGCGACGTCCGAGAAGGCGCAGTGGCTGCGCTTCCACACCCAGACGGCCGGCGTCTCGCTGACCGCCCAGCAGCCGTACAACAACGTCGTGCGGACGGCCGTGGAGGCCCTCGCCGCCGTCCTCGGCGGTACGAACTCCCTGCACACCAACGCCCTCGACGAGACCCTCGCCCTGCCCAGCGAGCAGGCCGCGGAGATCGCGCTGCGCACCCAGCAGGTGCTGATGGAGGAGACCGGCGTCGCCAACGTCGCCGACCCCCTCGGCGGCGCCTGGTACGTCGAGCAGCTCACCGACCGGATCGAGGCCGACGCCGAGAAGATCTTCGAGCAGATCAAGGAGCGGGGCCTGCGGGCCCACCCCGACGGGCGGCACCCCATCGGGCCGGTCACGTCCGGCATCCTGCGCGGCATCGAGGACGGCTGGTTCACCGGCGAGATCGCCGAGAGCGCCTTCCGCTACCAGCAGTCCCTGGAGAAGGGCGACAAGCGGGTCGTCGGCGTCAACTGCCACCACGGCTCGGTGACGGGCGACCTGGAGATCCTGCGCGTGAGCCACGAGGTGGAGCGCGAGCAGGTCCGCGTCCTCGCCGGCCGCAAGACCGGCCGGGACGACGCCCGCGTACGGGACTGCCTCGCGGCCATGCTGACCGCCGCGCGCGACGGCTCGAACATGATCGGGCCGATGCTGGAGGCGGTCCGGGCCGAGGCCACGCTCGGCGAGATCTGTGACGCGCTGCGGGACGAGTGGGGGATCTACGTGGAGCCGGCCGGCTTCTGAGGTCCCGGGGCTCCGCCCCCGGACCCCGGTCCTCAAGGCGCAGGACGGCCGAAGCATTCCGGCCGTCCTGCGCCTGACGGCGCTGCGCGTCAGCGCCGAAGGCCCGCTCCGAGCCCCGCCACCAGCATGACAGCGAACTCGCGCGCCCACTCCGGGCCCACCGGTTCCGCGCTGACCAGCGTGCGGTGCACGACCGCGCCGGCGATCACGTCGAAGATCAGGTCGGCCGTGCGGGCCGCGGCCGACGGATCCTCCTCGCGGGGGAGTTCCCCGCGTTCCTGGGCGCGCTCCCGCCCCAGGAGGACCAGGCGCTTCTGGCGGTCCACGATCGCGCCCCGGATGCGCTCGCGCAGGGCGTCGTCGCGCGTGGACTCCGCCACGACCGCCATCAGCGCCGTCTTCGTCTCCGGCCGCTCCAGCAGCGCGGCGAACTGGAGCACCACGCCCTCGATGTCGGCCTGGAGACTGCCCCGGTCGGGGAGTTCGAGGTGCTCGTCGAAGAGCGCCGCCACCGCGTCCACGACGAGCTCGCTCTTGTGCGCCCAGCGCCGGTAGAGCGTGGTCTTGGCGACCCCCGCGCGGGCGGCCACGTCGCCCATCGTCAGCTTTCCCCAGCCCAGCTCGACCAGCGCGGCGCGCGTCGCGTCGAGGATCGCGCGGTCGGCCTCGGGGCTGCGCGGGCGGCCGGTGCGGCGCGGCGCGGGGGAGGAGGCGGCGGAGCTCATGGCACCGGACCCTACCGCCGAGTAGAACCAGGGGCGGGAGGGGCTTGCGGAAGGGGAGGGGGGTGCAGTTACGCTACGGCTCGTAGCGTAAGAGCGACAACCACGGACGCCGGGTGGGGACCCGGTGTCGATACGCCACCGCTATTTTTCCGGTTCGCGCGCGGAAGGGGGAGGATGGGCGCATGCAGCCACGGAACATGTCCATGAGTGGAGTCGTCGACCTCGCCGCGGTGAAGGCGGCCGGGGAAGCCAAGCAGAAGGCGGAGCAGGCGCGCGCCGAGGCCGTCCGCCGGGGTGCGCCGCCCGCCGCCGCGGGCCGCCTCGTCTTCGACGCCGACGAGGCCGGCTTCGAGGCGGATGTCCTCCAGCGCTCCGCCGAGGTGCCCGTCGTCATCGACTTCTGGGCCGACTGGTGCGAGCCGTGCAAGCAGCTCGGCCCGCTGCTGGAGCGGCTGGCGGCCGAGTACGCGGGCCGTTTCGTGCTCGCCAAGGTCGACGTCGAGGCCAATCAGCTGCTCTTCCAGCAGTTCGGCGTGCAGTCGATCCCCGCGGTCTTCGCGGTGGTGGCGGGCCAGGCCCTGCCGCTGTTCCAGGGCGCCGCGCCGGAGGCGCAGATCCGCCAGGTGCTGGACCAGCTCGTGCAGGTGGCCGAGCAGCGCTTCGGCATCGTGGGCGCGCCGGTCTCTGCCGAGGCCCCCGGGGAGGGCGAGCCGGAGCCGGAGCAGCCCGTCGGCCCGTACGACGAGGCGCTGGGCCTGGCGCACGAGGCGCTGGACAAGGGCGACCTGGGCGGTGCCGTCCAGGCGTACAAGAACGTGCTGGCGGACGACCCGGCCCACCCGGAGGCGAAGCTGGGCCTCGCGCAGGCCGAGCTCCTCCAGCGGGTCCAGGGCGTCGACCCGCGGGCGGTCCGCAAGGCCGCCGCGGACGCCCCCGGCGATGTGCAGGCGCAGATCGCCGCGGCCGACCTGGACCTGGTCGGCGGTCACGTCGAGGACGCTTTCGGCCGCCTGATCGACACGGTCCGGCGCACGGCCGGCGAGGACCGGAACGCGGCCCGCGTGCGGCTGCTGGAGCTCTTCGAGGTGATCGGGGCGGACGACCCGCGGGTGAGCGCCGCGCGGACCGCGCTCTCTCGCGCACTGTTCTGACCCACATGACTCAGCGGCATCGCTTTACCAAAACTTGGTGAAAGCGGCCTCCGTTACTGCGAGTAAGAAAAGCCCGGGCTTTCGCCCGGGTTTTTCGCGTATCCCCCCTTCTCTCCGGACACGGTGGGCCGACCTCTCCCCGCCGGCCGATGCAGTCCGGACGCCCGGCGGTTATCGGCTCGTTACTCGCTAGTAATGAACCTCTTGTGCGGCAGCCGCGAATGCACCACGATCGGCCAAGCTCGGTCCATTCCTCCAACCCGGCAGCCGGCCGGCGTCGGAGAGTGGGTCCCCACCGGGCGGACCGGCCCCGCGCGGGCCGGTTCAGGGACAGGGGGGTCCCGGCCGCACTCCGGCAGGGCCTGTCCCGGAGGTTGCGCGAAGGCGTGGCCAAGTGGTTGTCGCTCGGGGGTGATCGCCGGTGGTCCCGGAGGCGTTTCGCGTCGCCGGACGGCGGCGCTCTCCTTCCCGAGGACGTAGCACGTCTCCCATCCCCGGGCACGGATCCGCGACGCGGAGCCCGAGCCGGAGATGTACGTCCGAGAAGGAGGCAAGTCATGGAGTCTCAGACTCGCGGTGGGACCAGATGGCGGCGGTTCGCCGTCGTCATGGTGCCGAGCGTCGCGGCAACGGCCGCGATCGGGGTCGCTGTTGCACAGGGTGCGCTGGCGGCGTCGTTCAGCGTGTCGGGCCAGCAGTTCCAGGTGACGGCAGGGAAGCTGCACGGCAAGGGCTTCGTCCAGTACGGCGCCATGGACCAGACGAAGGCGGGCGGTAAGCCCGTCGCGGTGGTCGGCATCGACGAGGCGCAGATCACCAAGCTCTGCCAGGCCGTCACGATCCCCATCCCGCTCACCGACAAGAAGGTGTCGATGAAGCTGGAGGCGGGCGGCGGCGACAAGCAGGTCACGGCCTCGAAGCTGTACATCGACGCCGAGGACATGAAGGCCAACGCCACGTTCAAGAACGTCGACATCGGCGTGTCCGTGGACAACACCACCAAGGGCCCCGGCCCCGCGGGCGCGGGCAAGAACGGCGAGGGGGTGCACGTGCCCGGCTCGTTCGCCCAGCAGGCGGACGAGGTCTGGTTCGACAGCGTCGACCAGAAGGCCTGGGCCACCTCGGCCGGAACGTTCACGCTCCCCGGTCTGCACATGGGCGTCAACATGGGCGACGCCCAGTGCGACGTGCCCAAGGGTTGACACGCTGAACGGGCCGGTACGGGGCGGGAGTTCGCGCACCCGCACCCGTACCGCGTCCGTGCCGTACCGAAGAACATGCCCCCGAGGAGCTGTACGACATGAGCGTCGACACGCGACCCCAGCAGATCAGTTCATTCGGCCGCGCCCGCCGTTCGTTCCGGGAGTGGCGCTGGCAGCGCCCGTTCTGGGGCGGGCTGTGGACCCTGCTGGCCGGATTCCCGATCATGTACATCCCCTACCAGACCATGACGCTGGGCGATCTGCACATCCGCATGGCCACCACGGCGGGCGCCGGCTCGCTGATCATAGGGGTGCTGCTGGTCGTCCTCGGCCTGACGCTCTGGTTCCAGCAGCAGTCGCGGATCTTCGCCGGGGTCGCGGCCATCCTGCTCGCGCTGGTCTCGCTCGTGGTCTCCAACTTCGGCGCGTTCCTCATCGGCTTCCTGCTCGCCCTCATCGGCGGCGCCCTCGGCGTCTCCTGGGCGCCCGGCAGGCCCGCCGCCATCGCGGCCGGTGAGCCGGCGGCCGCCGTATCGCTCAGCAAGGAGCGGGACGGAGGCGACCGTGCCGAGTGAGGGGCCGCGCCACGCCGCGCCCAGAAAGCCGCTGCTCGCCCGGCTGCACATGCCGGCGGGCAAGGCCGTCGCCCTCGCGGCGATGCCGAGCGCCGTCCTCATGGGCATGGGGCTCACGCCGACGCTGGCCGCCGCCAAGCCCGCGCCCAAGAAGCTGTTCGACGGCGCGTGCGCCACGGCGCCGGACACGGCGGCGGAGGGCGGGACCCCGGAGTCCGGGAAGCCGTCGGGGCCGAGCGGCGGCCCGAGCGGGAAGCCGAGCGAGAAGCCGAGCGGGAAGCCGGGCGAGAAGCCCAGTAGCGGCCCGAGTGCGGCGCCGAGCGCGGGCCCGTCCGCCGGCAAGCAGAAGGCGCCGGATAAGGAGCCGGATAAGGCGCCGGCCGCCGGGAAGTCCGCGTCCGCGAAGCCCGCCGCGCCCTCCCGCGCGCCGTCCCCGGCCCCTTCCCCCTCCGCGTCCAAGGCCACCAACCCCCTGGACCCCCTGGGCCTCGGGGACAAACTGCACGACATCCTGACCGGCGGGGCCAAGCCGCCCGCGGCGAGTTCCCCGAGCCCCGCCGCGCCGGCCCCGTCCGCACCGTCCTCATCCGCGGCTCCCGCGCCGAAGCGCTCCGCCCAGTCGGAGAAGCCCGGGGAGAAGCCTGCGGAGAAGGACAAGGACAAGACCGAGGACAAGGACGCCCCGTCCACCGGGCCGTCCACGTCCCCGAGCCCCGCTCCGTCCGGCTCGACGTCGCCCTCCCCGGAGGGAGGCACCGGCACCGCCGACGGCGAACTTCCCCCGTGCCCCCAAGGCACCGTCGTCGACGAGAACGAGCACCACGCCTTCCCCAACCAGCCCTGGTACCTGGAGGCGAGCAAGCTCACCCTCACCGGGCTCACCTACGAGGGCGTCAAGAAGATCACCATGGTGAACGGGCAGAAGAAGGACGTCCTCAAGTTCACCGCCGACGCCCTGACGATCAAGGACCTGCACCAGATCGTCAACAGCCAGGGCAAGCAGTACCACGTGGCGGGCATCGGCACGGACTCCACCATCACCGGTGGGAAGGTCACCATGTACACCGAGGAGCTGAAGGGCAACCTCCTCGGGCTCATCCCGGCGACCCACTCGCCCAGCGTCCCGCCCCCGCTGATACCGGGGCTGAAGCTGCCGATCCCGGTCTTCTACACCAACGTGAAGATCCGGCAGGGCGGGCAGTTCGGCGGCACGCTGCACATCCCGAACCTGCACCAGTACATCACCGAGGGCACGTACCCGTAGGCCGGCACGTACCCGAAGATCCGCAGTCCGCGCACGCACACGTACACGTACAAACGGCCGTGGCCGCCGCCCCCTCGCGGGGACGGCGGCCACGGCCGTGGGGGAGCGGGGAGCCTAGCGGCCCTCGCCGCCCAGGTGGTGCACCCGCACCATGTTCGTCGTGCCGGGGACACCGGGCGGGGAACCCGCCGTGATGATCATGGTGTCGCCGTCGTTGTAGCGCTTGAGCTTCAGCAGCTCCGCGTCGACCAGGTCGACCATCGCGTCCGTGTTCTCCACGTGCGGGACGACGAAGGTCTCGACGCCCCAGCTCAGCGTGAGCTGGTTGCAGGTGGCGGCGTCCGTGGTGAAGGCCAGGATCGGCTGCTTCGCGCGGTAGCGGGACAGGCGGCGGGCCGTGTCACCGGACTTGGTGAAGGCGACCAGCGACTTCGCGTCGAGGAAGTCGGCGATCTCGCAGGCGGCGCGGGCGACCGAGCCGCCCTGGGTGCGCGGCTTCTTGCCCGGGACCAGCGGCTGGAGGCCCTTGGAGAGCAGCTCCTCCTCGGCCGCCTCGACGATGCGGGACATCGTCTTGACGGTCTCGATCGGATACGCGCCGACGCTCGACTCGGCGGAGAGCATGACCGCGTCGGCGCCGTCGAGGATGGCGTTGGCGACGTCGGAGGCCTCGGCGCGGGTCGGGCGCGAGTTGGTGATCATCGACTCCATCATCTGGGTCGCGACGATCACCGGCTTGGCGTTGCGGCGGCACATCTCGATGAGGCGCTTCTGCACCATCGGGACCTTCTCCAGCGGGTACTCCACCGCCAGGTCGCCACGGGCCACCATCACGCCGTCGAACGCCATGACGACGTCCTCCATGTTGGCGACGGCCTGCGGCTTCTCGACCTTGGCGATGACCGGGACCCGGCGGCCGACCTCGTCCATGACGTGGTGGACGTCGAGGACGTCCTTGGCGTCGCGGACGAAGGACAGGGCGACCATGTCGCAGCCCATGGCGAGGGCGAACTTCAGGTCCTCGATGTCCTTCTCGGACAGCGCCGGGACGTTCACCGCCGCGCCGGGCAGGTTGATGCCCTTGTGGTCGGAGATGACGCCGCCCTCGATGACGATGGTCCGCACGCGCGGGCCCTCGACCTCGGTGACGCGCAGCTCGACGTTGCCGTCGTTGATCAGGATCTGGTCGCCCTTGGCGACGTCGCCCGGCAGGCCCTTGTAGGTCGTGCCGCAGATCGTCTTGTCGCCGGGGACGTCCTCGGTGGTGATGGTGAACTCGTCGCCGCGCACCAGCTCCACCGGGCCGTCCGCGAAGGTCTCCAGGCGGATCTTCGGGCCCTGGAGGTCGGCGAGGACGCCGACCGCCCGGCCGGTCTCCGCGGCGGCCTTACGGAGGCGGTGGTACCGCTCCTCGTGCTCCGCGTGGGTCCCGTGGCTCATGTTGAAGCGGGCCACGTTCATACCGGCCTCGATCAGCGTCTTCAGCTGGTCGAAGGAGTCGACGGCGGGGCCCAGGGTGCAGACGATTTTGGAACGGCGCATGGGGCAGATCCTATCGGTTTGTTTCGGAGCGGAATATTCGAGCTGTGGGAACGACCGACGAACGACCGGCGAACGGCCGGGCGACCGGTCGGCGATCAAGCGCTGACCAGGTCGTACGTCTGGGTGGCGATCTCCAGCTCCTCGTCGGTGGGCACCACGGCGACCGCGACCCGGGCGGACTCGGGGGAGATCAGGCGCGGCTCGCCGGAGCGGACGGCGTTGAGCCCGGCGTCCACGGCCAGGCCCAGCGCTTCGAGGCCCGCGACGGCGGCCTCGCGGACCGGCGCCGCGTTCTCGCCGACACCGGCGGTGAAGGCCACGGCGTCGACCGTGCCGAGGACCGCGTAGTAGGCGCCTATGTACTTCTTCAGCCGGTGCACGTAGATGTCGAACGCGAGCTGCGCCCGCGCGTCGCCCTCGTCGATGCGGCGGCGGATCTCGCGCATGTCGTTGTCGCCGCACAGGCCGATCAGGCCGCTCTTCTTGTTGAGCAGCGCGTCGATCTCGTCGGTGGACATCCCGGCGTTGCGGGAGAGGTGGAGCAGGACCGCCGGGTCCAGGTCGCCGGAGCGGGTGCCCATGACCAGGCCCTCCAGCGGGGTCAGGCCCATGGAGGTGTCGACGCAGCGGCCGCGCTCGACCGCGGAGGCGGAGGCGCCGTTGCCCAGGTGCAGCACGATCACGTTGACCTCGGACGGGTCCTTGCCGAGGAGCTTCGCGGTCTCGCGCGAGACGTAGGCGTGCGAGGTGCCGTGGAAGCCGTAGCGGCGGATCATGTGGGCGTCCGCCGTGGCCGTGTCGATGGCGTAGCGGGCGGCCGACTCCGGCATCGTGGTGTGGAAGGCCGTGTCGAAGACGGCGACCTGCGGCAGGTCGGGGCGGAGCGCCTGCGCGGTGCGGATGCCGGTGATGTTGGCCGGGTTGTGCAGCGGGGCCACCGGCACCAGCCGCTCGATCTCGGCCAGCACCTCGTCGGTGATCACGGTGGGGGCGGTGAACTTCTGACCGCCGTGCACCACCCGGTGGCCGATCGCGGCGAGCTCCGGCGAGTCGAGGCCCAGCCCGTCCGCGGCCAGCTCCGCGGCGACCGCCTGGAGCGCGGCCTCGTGGTCGGCGATCGGCGCCTCCTGCTCGCGCTTGCCGCCGCCCGTGGCGAGCGGGGAGTGCACGAGGCGGGAGGTCTCCTCGCCGATGCGCTCGACCAGGCCCGCGGCCAGCCGGGCGCCGTCGGCCATGTCGAGCAGCTGGTACTTGACCGAGGAGGAGCCGGAGTTGAGGACGAGGACTCGGGTGGGGTTGGCAGTCATGAACGCTTTCCGGGGTTGTGGGGGTCTCGTACGTCTACGTCTACGTCGGGGGTGGGGGCGGCGGCCGTACGGGTCCGGGCGGCGGTCCCGTACGGCCTACGGGCGTCAGACGGCGGGCGCGTCCGGCGCGGTTCCGTTCGTGCGCTCGCCCTGCGCCTGGATGGCGGAGATCGCGACGGTGGTCACGATGTCCTGCACCAGCGCGCCGCGGGAGAGGTCGTTGACGGGCTTGCGCAGGCCCTGGAGGACCGGGCCGACGGCGACGGCGCCGGCCGAGCGCTGGACGGCCTTGTAGGTGTTGTTGCCGGTGTTGAGGTCGGGGAAGATCAGCACGGTGGCTTTGCCGGCCACCTCCGAGCCGGGCAGCTTGGTCTTGGCGACCGCGGCGTCGACGGCGGCGTCGTACTGGATCGGGCCCTCGACCAGCAGGTCGGGGCGGCGCTCGCGGACGATCTCGGTGGCCTTGCGGACCTTGTCGACGTCCGCGCCGGAGCCGGAGGTGCCGGTCGAGTACGACAGCATCGCGATCCGCGGCTCCACGCCGAACTGCGCGGCGGTCGTCGCGGACTGGATGGCGATGTCGGCGAGCTGCTCGGCGTTCGGGTCGGGGTTGACGGCGCAGTCGCCGTAGACCAGCACGCGGTCGGCCAGGCACATGAAGAAGACGGACGACACGATCTGGGCGCCCGGCGCCGTCTTGATGATCTCGAAGGCGGGGCGGATGGTGGCGGCGGTGGAGTGCACCGCGCCCGAGACCATGCCGTCGGCCAGGCCCTCCTGGACCATCAGCGTGCCGAAGTAGGAGACGTCCGTGACCACGTCGTGCGCGAGCTCGACGGTCATGCCCTTGTGGGCGCGGGCCTTGGCGTAGATCTCGGCGAAGCGCTCGCGCAGCGGGGAGGTCTGCGGGTCGATGATCTGCGCGGCGGCCAGGTCGATGCCCAGCTCGCCGGCGCGCTTGCGGATCGCGGCCTCCTCGCCGAGCAGCGTGAGGTCGCAGATGTCGCGGCGCAGCACCACGTCGGCGGCGCGCAGTACGCGCTCCTCGGTGCCCTCCGGCAGGACGATGCGGCGGCGGGCCGAGCGGGAGCGCTCGATCAGCTCGTGCTCGAACATCATCGGGGTGACGCGGCTGGAGCGGGCCACGGCGATGCGGTTCGTGAGCTCCGCGGTGTCCACGTGCCGCTCGAACAGACCGAGGGCGGTCTCCGCCTTGCGCGGCGAGAACGCGTCGAGCTTGCCCTCGACGGCGAACAGCTCGGCCGCGGTCGGGAAGGAGCCGCCGGGGACGGAGACGACCGGGGTGCCCGGGGCCAGTCGGTCGGCCAGCGCCAGGATGTCCGGGCCCGGCTTCTCGTCCAGGGTCAGCAGCACGCCGGCTATGGGCGGGGCGCCGGCGCTGTGCGCGGCGAGGGCGCCGACGATCAGGTCGACGCGGTCGCCCGGGGTCACCACCAGGCAGCCCTCGGTCAGGGCGGGCAGGAAGGCCGGCAGCATGGCGCCGCCGAAGACGAAGTCCTTGGCGTCGCGGGCGAGGCCGGCGTCGTCGCCGAGCAGCACCTCGGCGCCCAGCTTGCGGACGATCTGCGCCACGGTCGGCGCGGACAGGCCGGCCTCCTCGGGCAGCGCGTAGCAGGGGACCGGCAGGCTCGCCGAGAGGCGCTCGCCGACGGCCTCACGGTCGGCCGGGGCCACCCGGTTCACGACGAGGGCGACGACGTCGCAGCCCAGGGCCTCGTAGGCGCGGTAGGCGTTGCGGGCCTCGGAGCGAACGGACTCCGCCGTCTGGTCCTGGCCGCCGACGACCGCGATCACCGAGGCGCCGAACTCGTTGGCGAGGCGGGCGTTGAGGGCGAGCTCGTCGGGGAGCGTCGAGCCTACGTAGTCGGTGCCGAGCACCAGCACGTACTCGTACTCGCGGGCGACCGCGTGGAAGCGCTCGACCAGCTGCGAGACGAGCTCGTCCGTGCCGCGCTCGGCCTGGAGCGCGGAGGCGTCGCCGTAGCTCATGCCGTACACCGACTCCGCGGACTGGCCGAGCCGGTAGCGGGAGCGCAGCAGGTCGAAGAGGCGGTCCGGCCCGTCGCCGTGCACCAGCGGGCGGAAGACGCCCACCCGGTCCACCTGCCGGGTGAGGAGCTCCATGACTCCCAGCTCGATGACCTGGCGCCCGTCGCCCCGGTCGGTCCCGGTCACGTACACGCTGCGCGTCACGCGTGCTCTCCTTGCTCCATCGCCGTGTTCTTCGGTCTGTGGTTTTTGGTCCGCGGTGCTCGGTCCGCGTTGTTCGGTTGTTGCTTCGGCTTCGGCTCCGGCGTGTTCCACGCCGTGGGCTTCGGCTTAAAAATTACCCGTTATGGTGGGCTTGACCTCTTGACAATACCTGCGCCCCTGGATAAGGCGCGCGTCAGCAGGCGGGAGCGCACCGCAGGAGCGGAGGTCGGAAGCCGGCGCCACCCGGGGGTGTGCCGGTACCCATCGGACCGTGAAACAATCGGCCCGGCTCACATGTACCATCCCCTTACCCCGGGTAGGGGGGACCCCAGAGCAGGAGACACAGCACGCGATGCGCATCGGAGTTCTCACCGCAGGCGGCGACTGCCCCGGCCTGAACGCTGTCATCCGCTCGGTGGTGCACCGCGCGGTCGTCGGCCACGGCGACGAGGTCATCGGCTTCGAAGACGGCTTCAAGGGCCTCCTCGACGGCCGGCACCGCAAGCTCGACCTGGAAGCCGTCAGCGGCATCCTGGCCCGCGGCGGCACCATCCTCGGCTCCTCCCGCCTGGAGCGCGCCCGCCTCCGCGAGGCCTGTGAGAGCTCCAAGGAGCTCGCCCGTGAGTACGGCATCGATGTGCTCATCCCGATCGGCGGCGAGGGCACGCTGACCGCGGCCCGGATGCTGTCGGACGCGGGCCTGCCCGTCGTCGGCGTCCCCAAGACCATCGACAACGACATCTCCTCCACGGACCGCACCTTCGGCTTCGACACCGCCGTCGGCGTCGCGACGGAGGCCATCGACCGGCTCAAGACCACCGCCGAGTCCCACCAGCGGGTGATGGTCGTCGAGGTCATGGGCCGGCACGCCGGCTGGATCGCCCTGGAGTCCGGCATGGCCGGCGGCGCCCACGGCATCTGCCTGCCCGAGCGGGCCTTCGAGGTCGACGACCTCGTGAAGATGGTCGAGGAGCGCTTCGCCCGCGGCAAGAAGTTCGCCGTCATCTGCGTCGCCGAGGGCGCCCACCCCGCCGAGGGGTCGATGGACTACAAGAAGGGCGCCATAGACCAGTTCGGCCACGAGCGCTTCGCCGGCATCGGCACCAAGCTCGCCGGCGAGCTGGAGCGGCGCCTGGGCAAGGAGGCCCGCCCGGTCATCCTCGGCCACGTCCAGCGCGGCGGCACGCCCACCGCGTACGACCGCGTCCTCGCGACCCGCTTCGGCTGGCACGCGGTCGAGGCCGCGCACCGCGGTGACTTCGGCAAGATGACGGCCCTGAAGGGGACGAACATCGAGATGGTGCCGATCGCGGATGCGGTCACTGAGCTCAAGCGGGTGCCGGAGAGTCGGATGGACGAGGCGGAGTCCGTCTTCTGACGCGCCCTTCTCCGCCTTTCCTTTAGCGAGGTTTACGAGGCCCCCGTCGACTGTCGGTCGGCGGGGGCCTCGCCGTGGTGGCTGGTGCCGGGCCGGGGGCTCCGGGGCAGGGGTCCGGGACCGTATATTTACGGGCCCCCCGCACCGTCGCCTTGCCCCTCGTCCGGCCCGCAAATACACGTCAGCGTCCCGGACCCCTGCCCCTGCGCCCCCGGCCCTCCCGCCGGATGGGAGCCTCCCGCCGGGTTTCCTGATCCGTCGGGGGGTGGCCTTTCTGTCGGGCGGAGTGCGGGGTACTTGGCTGCCGGAGTCGGCATGGCGGCGCCGGCGGTCTGCGGATTCGTGGGCTGTTCGCCACGACGGGGCGCGCCACCGCGGTGGGGGCGGCGGAGCCGACGCGCTTCACCCCGCGTCGCGTAGCGTGCGCAGGATTCTTTCCAGTGCGCGGCGGTCCGTCGCTGAGAGGCGGCCGCTGACGTGCGTGCGCAGGTGCGCGAGGTGCTGCTGAAGGGCGCGGTCCAGCGCCTTCTCGCCGGTCTCGGTGAGGACGGCCAGCGCGGCCCGCCGGTCGGCCGGGTCCGGTTCGCGGCGGATCAGGCCCGCCTCCTCCATGCGGTCCGCGAGCCGGGTGAAGCCGCCGGAGCTGAAGGCGACCGCGGCTGCCAGGTCGCTCATCCGCAGGGCGTGACCGGGCGTGCGGCCGAGCCGCAGCAGGACCTCGAACCAGGTGTCCGGGACCCCCAGGTCCTCGTGGACCAGTGGCTTCAGGCGGCTGAACGCCTCTACGAACAGTCCGTACAGCGTCACGTCGTCGTCATGCAGCATGTGCTCCTTCACCCGACCAGGGTCCCAGACCGCCGCCCGTACCGGCAGAACTTTCCCTTGCAGTATCTGCCGCAGCAGACATATTGTCTGCTGCGGCAGATATTTCACCTGCCACGGATCCGCACGCAAGACCCGTACGCTCGTAAACAGGCTGGAGTACGTCCCATGCGCAAGCGCACCCTTCCCGCCCTCGGTCTCACCGTCGCCGCCGCCGGTGTCATCGGTGCCGCCCTCGCCATGAGCCCGGCCACCGCCGGTGCCGCCACCGCGTCCTCGGCCGGCCCGCGGACCGTCTCCTTCGAGGCCGTCGAGAAGGGCACCTCGGTCAACTTCGTCGACGTCGCCCCGTCCGACTCGGCCCTCGGCGACCAGCTGATCGGCACCGGTGACCTCGTCGGCGCCGACGGCCGCACCCTCGGCACCAGCAGCTTCCAGGGCATCTCCACCGACGCCAAGCCGCGCACCGCGGAGATGCTGACCTTCGTCTACGACCTGGGCGACGGCAACAAGATCACCACGTCGGGCACGGCCCGCCTGAACGCCAAGGGCCCCGTCTTCGACGAGCAGTTCGCGATCACCGGCGGCACGGGCAAGTACAAGAACGCCCGCGGTCAGGTGCGCGTCCTCCAGGAGACCGTGGAGCGGGCGAAGGTCACCTTCGACATTCAGCTCTGACCGTTCCGCTGTACTTCTGGGAGATGCTCCGTATGAACGCCCCGCTCAAGATCGTTGTTCTCGGCGCGACCGGCATGGCCGGCAGCCGCATCGCCGACGAGGCGGTCGCCCGCGGCCACGCCGTCACCGCCGTCGCCCGCCACCACGACGCGCAGGCCCCGGCCCGCCACGGCCTGAACCGGGTGACCGCCGACGTGGCCGCCTTGGACCTGCCGTTCGACGGTGCGGACGCCGTTGTCAGCGCGCTCCCCGCGCGTGCCGTCCTGCCGCTGCTCCCCGCGCTGGTCGCCCGGGCCGCGGGCCGTCGCCTGCTGTTCGTCGGCGGCGCGGGCAGCCTGCGCCTGCCGAACGGCGAGCGCGTCATCGACCAGCCCGGCTTCCGCGAGGAGTGGAAGCCCGAGGCCTCCGCCCACGTCGACCTCCTCGACGCGCTGCGCGCCCTCCCGGACGACGTGGACTGGACCTTCCTGAGCCCCTCCGCGCTCTTCCTGCCCGGCGAGCGCACCGGCACCTTCCGCCTCGGCGCCGACGACCTGCTCGCCGAGGCCGACGGCACGTCCCGCATCTCGGCCGAGGACTACGCGGTCGCCCTGCTGGACGAGATCGAGAGCCCGGCGCACCGCCGGCAGCGCTTCACCGTCGGCTACTGAGGGGCTGAGGGGGATGTGGGGGGCTGAAGGGATTGAGGTGCGGAGGGGGCGCCTCACTCCCGGGCCGCCTGCGGGTCCGGCCGCTGTCACCGGGTAAGACGAAGGGGAGGCCGCACCACTCCGCATTCCCCGCCCGGAGGTGCCATGCGCCCGCTCCTCGCCCGTCGCACGCGGCGCCGGCTGGCCGCCGACGCCGCGCTGCTCGTCGTGGTCGCGGCGTTCGCCGTGCCGCTGGTCTGGCTGCTGCTCGCGTCCGTGGACGCAGGGGCGGGGCTCTCCGTACGGGTGCCGGAGCGGGCGACCGCGGAGAACTTCTCCGCGGTGCTGACGGACGAGATCACGTTCACGCCCATGCTCAACAGCCTGCTGCTCTGCGGCGGCGCGACGGCCGTGACGATCGTGTGCGCGGCGCTCGCGGCGTACCCGCTGTCGCGGTTCCGGTCCCGGCTGAACCGGCCGTATTTGCTGGGAGTGCTGTTCACGACCTGCCTGCCGGTCACGGCGATCATGGTGCCGGTCTACGGGCTGTTCGTACGGGTCGACCTCGTCGACACGCTGTACGGCACGGCGCTGTTCATGGCCGCCGCCCAACTCCCCTTCGCGATCTGGCTCATGAAGAACTTCATGGACGACATTCCGGCCGTTCTGGAAGAGGCGGCCTGGACGGACGGGGCGAGCCGCATGCAGGCGCTGGTACGGGTGATCCTGCCGCTGATGGGCCCGGGCGTCGGCGTCGTCGCGATCTACTGCTTCGCGCTGTCCTGGGGCAACTTCTTCGTGCCGTTCATGCTGCTGCTCTCGCCCGACCAGCTCCCGGCGTCCGTCAGCATCTTCACGTTCTTCGGCAATTTCGGGCAGGTGGCGTACGGGCAGCTCGCGGCGTTCTCGATCCTGTACTCGACGCCGGTGATCCTGCTGTACGCCCTGATCACCCGCCGCCTTGGTGGCGGCTTCGCCCTCGGCGCGGCGGTCAAGGGGTGACCGGCCGAATCCTGCGGCAGGCCGTTACCTCACCATTCACCGGGAGTTGTGCCCTGAGGATGTGTTGGTCAGTCGACAGGGAGGTGCCGGTGCTGACGGAAGCGCTGGAAGGTCTGGCAGCCGCGGGCGGCTCCGCGGTGGTGGGGGCGGCGGCGACCGACGCCTGGAACACGGCACGGGCAGGCGTCGCACGCTTACTCGGGCGCGGAGACCACGACCAGGAGCAGTATGCGATCGAGCGGCTCGACCGGACCGCCACCGAGATCGCCCGGGCTGCCGACGGCGGGCGGCAGCAGTTGCGCGACAAGTTGCAGAACCGCTGGACCGGGCAGCTGGAAATCCTCCTCGAAGAACATCCCGAGGCCGCGCACGAGCTGCGCGAACTGATCGAACGAGTAGAGGCCGAGCTGCCGTCGGCGCAGCAGTCCTGGGTGCAGAACAACACCGCGCAGGCAGGTGCGATCCAGTACATCACCCAGGGCGGCGACATCAATGTCGGCCGCGGCGCGACCGACGGCTGAGTCCCGGGATGAGCGACAAATCCCCCGGTGCGCAGCAGCGCAACACGGCGCATAACACCGCGCACAACACGGCGCACGACAGCGGGATTCAGTACATCACCAGTGGCGGTGACATCAACGTCTATCCGCCCGGCGGGCCCGCGGAGGGCGCCGGCAGTCGGCGGACGGCCGAACCGCAGGGCAAAGAGCGGCCCGCGAGGCGGCGGTTGGTCCTCCTCGCGGCCGCGGCAGCCGTCTCGGCCACCGCCACGGCGATCACTCTGGCTCTGCTGCCGTCATCGCCTGCCCGGACGAGCACGGCCGGAGGTTCCACTCGTGCCGCCTCTGGAGCGTCGGCGCATTCCACACCCCTTGCGACCCCTGCGTCCCCCAAGACATCGGTGGGCGGCCGGCCTTCTTCCGCCCCGGAAGCCGGGACGGAACGGCCTGAATCCGGGGCCGCGCCGAGTACGGTTCCGGGCCCGGGCCCGGACCAGGGGAAGGAGGCGGCTTCCGGGTCTCGCGCAGAAGACAGCCGGTCCGCGGCAGTACGCCGCGAAACGTGGAGTGAGTCCTACCCGGATGGTGCGGTGTGCGCCGCCGGCAATCGCTGGACGCCGGCGCCCGGGATGACGGGCGTCAGTTTCCAGCCCTGCACCTATGCGAAGAGTTTCTCCGGCAACGCGCAGTTCGGTATCACCGTATGGAATACGAGCAGCCGCCAAGTGGCCGTTGCCGTGTGGGTCGAGTACTGGATGACGAAGCGCCGGTACGACTGTTCGTCGCCGTTCCCTCAGGACCATGTCGTGATCGGTCCGGGGGAGACCTGGTCCAGCCCGCTGGGGAATTGCGTCCTGCCGGACATCAAGGGAGAGACGCACCGCGTCCAGTCCAGGGCGGGGGTGTCGGAGGAGGGCGGAAATCCGCGGAACTCCCGGCTTGAGTTCTCCCGCGGGGTCGACATCTACCCGGACGGCCGGGCGGTCCCCGTCCCCTGAACCGGCCGAAGCCGGCACCCCCGCGGGAACCGGGCGTGCGACCGGAGGCGGGTCCCATGGGAGGCGGGTCTCATGGTGCGTGAGCATGCCGGGAGTGCATAGCATGTACATGACGCGCTTGGTGCGGTCAAGGTGAGAACTCGCCATACCCGGCCCGCCGTTCCCCCGGGCCGGGCATTTCTGTGAGAAGGAAGAACACATGCATCGCCGCCGCTCGAAGGTCCTCTACGGGATATTGACTGCCGCACTGGGAATTGCGCTCACCGCCTGCGGTGGCAAGGAAGGCGGTAAGGAATCACCCGCTTCCCAGGAGGCTGCGGCGAAGGGCGAGAGCGGCAAGCGGAGCCCGGCCGCGAAGGTGGAGTGGACCCCGGCGTTGACGATGGGCCAGCCGGCTCCGGGGCTGTTCGAGTCCGGAGCTTCCGGTGGCGGAAAGTTCCAGGTAGCGGCCACGAAGGTCGTCAAGGGAACCGAGAAGCAGCTGAAGGAGGGCCACTACATCGATGCCGATCGAACGCTGGAGGGCGGCACTCCGTACTTCGTGTACGTGACGTACACGCTGAAGGAAGGGAAGCCGAGCGTCGTCAATTCCGACCTCAATTCCGGTGCCGTGATCCTCGACGAGAACGGCGAAAAGGCGGCGGAGCGGCCCGTCGTCCACTCGGGCTTCGGCGAGGGTGGTTGCCCGGTGGGTCCGGTCTACATGAGCTGGGACATCGGCGAGAGCCGCACTCAGTGCTCGATCTACATCGCGAAAATGGGGGCGAAGCAGCCTGCCCGGCTCGCCTGGAGCGCGACCGCGACGACCGCCGACGAGTTCAAGAAGGGCGCGTCTTGGGCGTGGGTCACCCAGTGACAAGGTCAAGCACCATCACGTCATGAAGCGCGGCCCCGTCCCACGGGCGGGTTTCGCCGACCTTCCGGTACCCCCATGAGCGGTATGCAGCCTGAGCCGACTCGGCTTCGGGAAGGACGTTGAGCAGCACACGCTCCACCCCGGTGCCTTCGAGGACGACGTCATGCAGCCGCCGTGCGATGCCATGCCCGCGCCAAGGGGCACGTACGGCGAGCTCCATCAGCCCGAAGGTCCGCCGCCCGTCCTCATGGCGCACTTCCTCCGGAACGGGTACGAGTAGCTGGTCCCACCAGCGTGTACGCGCGCTGAGCGGATAGCCGTAGGCCATGCCTACGGGATCCCCGGCTTCCGTGCGTGCCAGGGCGCCTCGGAATGCGGGCTTACGGGTCTGGACGCGGAAGCGGCGGAAAGCCGCCGCGACGTCGCCCGGGGTCTCGTCGTAGGGCGGCTCGGCGAATGCCGAGGCGTAGACGCGGCGGAAAGCGTCCTCGGCCCGCGCCGCTGCCGCCCCGCCCAGGGGCTTGATGATGATCCCTTGCTCCTTCACGCGCTCCGTCAGGGCTGGAAGCCCCCGCCGCGCACCGCGGCCACGAACGACGACCACGCTTCCGGTCCGAAGGCCAGCGCCGGGCCGCCGGGTATCTTCGAGTCCCGCACGGGCACGATGCCGTGGGCGGTGGCGAGGGCCGGGGCCCATTCGACGCAGCCGCCGCCCCCGCCGTTGCTATAGCTGGACTTGGCCCATTCCGCGCCGGAGAGGTCCAGGGTGGGGCTCATGTCGGTAGTGCCTCCATCGCGTCTTCGAAGAGTTCCGCCGTCTGGGCCGGTGACAGTGCGTAGGCCTGGACGAGATCGTAGGCCCGCTCACGGGCGCGTACAGCCTGCGGATCTTCGAAGAGCGTGCCTGAGTCGATGCTCTCCTCGTAGGCGAACGCAGACCGGTCGTCCATCGTCAGCAGCGTCAATGCGCCACCCAGTAGTCCATGTTCCCCATGGGCGAATGGGAGAACCTGAACAAGGGTCGTGGGGGTGTCAACGAGGTCGATCAAAACGGCCAGCTGTTTGCGCATGACAGCGGGGCTCCCGATCGCGCGTCGGACCACCGCTTCGTCCAGCACCATCGAAAGATCCGGCGGTGTCTCCGCCTTCAGCAGCATCTGTCGGCTCAGCCGGGCTGACACCATCTCCTCGATCGCGTCCGGTGAGGACTTCGGATTGCTGATGCGGAAGAGGGCCCGCGCATAGTCCTCCGTCTGGACCAGGCCCGGCACGATGTGGCCGGCGTACTCGTCGATCACCCGCGCCCGCGCTTCGAGCTCCATGCGTCGGCGGTACTTGTCCGGGTGGATCTCATGCCGCGCAATCGCGTAAAGCCTCGCGAAGTGCTCACCCGTGCCGAAGACCTCGTCCAGCCTCCCCGGCAGATCCGGCGGCGGTACGTGTTCGGCCGTCTCGATGCGGGCCAGGTGGCTGCGGCTGTACCGGACGGCTTCGGCGAGCTTCTCCAGGGTCATGCCTGCTGCCTCCCGCTGTTGTCTGAGGTCGGCGCCGAAGAGGTGTCGGGCGGAACGGTCCGGTGTCAGCTTGCGCGGTGGTCGTGCCATCCCGGCAACTCCTTTTCTCAAGCGCCTGGTTGGGAATTGAATCCCTGGCCGAGCGTACGTACGTTCCGCGACGCTGGACGCGCAGACAACCACCACCCCCACCAAGGGGTGAATGTGACGGAGGCAAGTCGCGTGAGCGGACAGCAGCAGGTAGAGGACGGCGTTGCGCCGGGAGGAAGTTCGGGGCAGGCCGTCGACATGTCGAAGTGGTGCCTCCGTTGCGCCCAGCTGCGGGTCCGTTTCCACGGCGCCTGGCGCCTGGGCCGGACCGAAGAGGCCATGGCGCTGGACGCCGAGTTCGTGCGGCATCAGCAGGTGGTGCACTCATGACCGCCGTACGCGATGTCGCCGCGGCGACTCGTATGGCGGCGGGCCGCCTCCTGCCCAGGAGGTGCGCTCACTCGGCGGGCTGGTTCCGCGCGAGCGGCGTGGCGCGGTGCCCTCTGTGCGGTACGGAGCGGCACACGGCGTACGCGGCGCTGAGGATGCCGCTGCCCGACAGGGCACCCCGCCCGGCGTGGGGCTGCCCCCGCCTCGGCGCGCCGGGCGAGCGGCCGCCGCCTGTCACCACCACTCTTCGAGGATGAGAAAGGCGCCGGCATGGGAAAGAAGAACGACGACTGGGACCCGCAGGAGAACCAGGACGCCGTCACCGACCCCGACACCCGGGTGTCGCAGAACGGGGACGTCTGGGCGTCGAGCGCGGATGACGAGGAACGCGAAGGGAAGTGAATCCGTGATCCACGGCGAGAACCTGGCGAAGGACCTGCGACGTGATCACGGGTTCGTTCACGTCGGACGTACCAGGGACGGCAAGGCCGTGGTCATGCACAAGGGCGACCGGTGGACCGTCGTCCCCCTGCGGTGGCTCAACAACGACGCCGTGGACGCCATCAAGGCCAAGGCCGGGATCGGCCTCGTCTGACCGCAGCTGACCGCCGCTGACCGTCGCCGCCGGCGGTGTCCGAACACGCGAAGACCCCGCCGTCCGTCCGCGTGACGGCGGGGCGCCCCCGCGACGGGACCGGCCCTGGATGTCCCCCGTGAATCCAGGGCCGCACCCGCTCTTTCCCCCCGGCAGGGGCCCTGTCCCGAAACAGCTGTGGGGACCGGCCCTCGCCTTGACTGCGGACAGGGGCAACGGTACTAACGGGGCCATCCACCGGCTACTCGCCGAACGCGGCTCCTGTCCCCGATACGCGGACATCCGAGGGAAGCCTGATGACTGAACCACTGGGCCCGGAGGCCCCCGGCAACATGCGCACGCTCGTGCTCAGCAACGACCTCGACGAGACCAGGGAGATCATCAGCTCCGCGTACAGCCCGTACCAGCTCAGCGTGCTGGGCGATCCTAAAGAGTTTTCCGCGTGGTACGCGGAGGGCGGCTTTCCGGGGATCACGGTGTCGGGGTTGCAGTACGGGGCGGAGACCCTGGTCGCGCCGCAGCCCCTCGACTCGTACCTGCTGGTCTGCCAGCTGGTGCGGGGGCGGGTGCGGGTGTCGTCGCCGGGGCGGGAGGAGCGGGTCGTCGGCCCCGGGCAGACGTACGTGCTCGACCCGTACCGCTCCTTCCAGGTGCACTGGTCGCCGGGCGCGCGCATGACGACGGTCCGTCTCGACCGGGAGACCGTGGAGAAGGCGGCGGCGGACGCGCTCGGCGTCGAGGGGCCGTTACGGGCCCGCTTCTCGCTCAACGGGACGACGTCCGCGGCCGCGGCCCGCAGCTGGGCCGGGATCTCGGCCGCGGTGCACCGGGAGGTGCTCGGCGAGGGCGTGGCCCGCAGCAGCCCCCTGGTCGCTGGGCACCTGACGCAGTCCACGGCGGCGATCCTCATGCAGACCCATGAGCTGATCACGCAGGGCGTGGACGCGCAGCGGCCTGGGGAGGTCGCGCACCCCGCCGTGCGGCGCGCGATGGCGCTGGCCGAGGAGCGCGCCGACCAGCCGCTGAGCCTGGCCGATCTCGCGGCCGCCGCCCGGGTGAGCCCGCGGGCGTTGCAGGAGGCGTTCCGCCGGCACGTCGACACGACGCCGCTCGGCTATCTGCGCGAGGTCCGGCTGGGCCGGGCGCACCAGGAGCTGTCGGCGGCCCGCGGGGACGGTGACGTCACCGTGGCCGAAGTCGCCTACCGCTGGGGATTCAACAACCTCGGCCGCTTCGCCGGGTACTACCAGCGGCGCTACGGGCGCCCCCCGTCCCGCACGCTGCGGGCCTGATTCCTCCGGGCGAGCGGGCCTCCGGGCGAGCGGGCGAGCCGTGAGCTCCCTGTGCGTCCTGAGAATGACGGTGTCCGTCTGAGGGACTACGCGCGCACCCTCCCGCCCGCCTTTCAGACGTACGGACTTTCTGACCGTACGGCTGACGCCCGCCGCACACCGCGCGCCGAGAATTGGAGGAGTTGATTCCGGCCATTGCGTCCCCGGGGATTCCCGGCGCGGAGTAATGGCCGGACGCCCCTTCCCCCCGATTCCCGGAGGAGACCCGTGTCCCACGCGGCCGCCTTTCCCACGTCCCCCGGAGCCCCCGCCCGCGCGCGCGGCGGCTTCCCCGTCGCCGCCCGCGCCACCGGCCTGAGCAAGGTCTACGGGCAGGGCGACACCCGCGTGACGGCGCTGGACTCGGTCTCCGTGGAGTTCCGCCGCGCCGAGTTCACCGCGATCATGGGGCCTTCCGGCTCGGGCAAGTCCACGCTGATGCACTGCATGGCGGGCCTCGACACGATCTCGTCCGGCTCGACGCTGATCGGCGACACCGAGCTGAGCACGCTGAACGACAAGAGCCTCACGCGGCTCCGGCGGGACAAGATCGGGTTCATCTTCCAGGCGTTCAACCTCCTGCCGACCCTGACCGCCCTGGAGAACATCACGCTCCCCATGGACATCGCGGGCCGCAAGGCCGACGCGGAGTGGCTGGACATGGTGGTGAACACGGTGGGCCTCTCCGGCCGCCTCGCGCACCGGCCGAGCCAGCTCTCGGGCGGCCAGCAGCAGCGCGTGGCCGTGGCCCGCGCGCTCACCGCCAAGCCCGAGATCATCTTCGCGGACGAGCCGACCGGCAACCTCGACTCCCGCTCCGGCGCCGAACTCCTGGGCTTCCTGCGCGAGTCGGTCCAAGCCCTCCAGCAGACCATCGTCATGGTCACGCACGACCCCGTCGCCGCCTCGTACGCGGACCGCGTCGTGTTCCTCGCCGACGGCCGGATCGTGGACGAGATGCGCGAGCCGACGGCGGACGCGGTCCTGGACCGGATGAAGGCGTTCGACGCCAAGGGCCGTACGAGCTAAGGGCCGTACGAGCTGAGGAACGGCTCCGCCGTTCCCCCGCACCCCGACGACGACCCCGCACGGGCCCTCTCCGACCGCACGCCTCCGGCGCCCCGCGGCCGCCTCAGGCCGGCCCTTGACGAACCCCCGCCGCCCGCCCGGCCCGGCCCCGCAGGCGAGGCCCCCTCTCCCAGGACAGACCATGTTCCGTACCGCCCTGCGCAACCTCCTCGCGCACAAGACCCGGCTGATGATGACCGCGCTCGCGGTCCTCCTCGGCACCGCCTTCGTCTCCGGCACCCTCATCTTCAGCGACTCCGTCGGCGCCGCCTTCCGCAACAAGATGTCCAAGAGCCTCGACGACGTCGCGGTCTCCGTCACCCCCGGCGCCCCCAGCACCGAGAAGGAAGGCGCCCGGGCCCTCGACGACCGCGTGGTCGCCACCCTCCGCGCGCTGCCGGGCGTCGCCTCCGTACGCCCGTCCGTCGGCGGCGTCGCCGTGATCGCCGACAAGCAGAACAACCCGGCCGGCAGCGAATGGGGCAGCACCGGCACCAACTACGTACCGGGCAAGGACGGCAAGGACAGCCGCTACCCGATCGTCAAGGGCCGCGGCCCCGCCGCCGAGGGCGAGATCGTCCTCGACGAGAAGACCGCCGCGAAGACGGGTACGAAGATCGGCGGCACCGTGCGGCTCGCGATCGACGGGCCGGTGATGACCAAGAAGCTCGTCGGCATCGCCGAGACCGACGACCCGCGGGTGAGCGCCGGCGGCAGCCTCGCGCTGTTCGACACCGCGACCGCGCAGAAGCTCTTCGGCAAGCCCGGCGAGTTCAGCGACCTCGTCGTCTCCGCGAAGCCCGGCACCGACCAGCAGAAGCTCACCGCCGAGGTCCGCAACGTCCTGCCGAAGACCTTCGAGGCGCAGAGCGGGAAGCAGCTGGCGGCCGAGCAGTCGAAGATGATCGACAAGGAGACCAGCTCGATCCGCAACACCTTCCTGGCGTTCGCCGGCATCGCCCTCTTCGTCGGCGTCTTCATCATCGCCAACACCTTCACCATGCTCATCGCCCAGCGCAGCCGGGAGATCGCGCTGCTGCGCGCCGTGGGCGCCTCGCGCCGCCAGGTGGTGCGCTCGGTGCTCATCGAGGCGGGGCTGCTGGGCCTGGCCGCCTCCGCCGCGGGCCTCGTCCTCGGCCTCGGCGTCGCCACCGGCCTGCGCTCGGTGCTGAACGCGACCGGCGCGAGCCTGCCGGACGGGCCGCTGGTCATCGAGCCCGCCTCCGTACTGCTCGCCCTCGGCGTCGGCGTCGTGGTCACCGTCGTCGCCGCCTGGCTGCCCTCCCGCAAGGCCGCGAAGATCGCCCCGGTCGAGGCGCTGGCCACCGTGGAAGCGCCGCCGGCCGTCAAGAGCCTCGTCGTCCGCAACACCATCGGCGCCGTGCTCACCGCACTGGGCGTCGCGATCATGCTGTACGTCACGACGCTCAAGGACAGCGGCGGCCTGGAGACCGCCATGGCGGGCGCGGCCCTGACCATGGCGGGCGTCATCGTGCTGGCCCCGCTCCTCTCCCGCCCGGTCGTCCACCTCTTCGCCCGGGCGACGGGCCGGCTCACCGGCGTCAGCGGCAAGCTCGCCAAGGAGAACGCGCTGCGCAACCCGCGCCGCACCGCCGCCACCGCCTCGGCCCTGATGATCGGCCTCTCGCTGATCACCGGCCTGACCGTGGTCGCGGTCTCGTCCAACCAGGGCGTGGAGAAGATGGGCCAGCAGGACCTCACGGCCGACTACAAGGTCACCTCGGCCAACTTCAGCGGCCTGTCCCCGGACATCGCCAAGACCCTCGCCAAGGAGCCCGGCATCGCCGCCGCGGTCCCCATCCGCTCGGTCGGCTTCCAGTCGGACGGCGCGCCGGCCCTGGTCCAGGCCACGGACCCGTCGGCGATCGGCAAGGTGTCCTACGGCCGCTTCGTCAGCGGCTCGGCCACCGACATCCGCAACGGCACGGTCGCCGTCTCCGACGAGTACGCCCGGGACCACGGCCTGAAGATCGGGTCGACCCTGCCGATGTCCTTCTACGACGGCAAGAAGGCCGCCCCGAAGGTCGCCGCGATCTACGCGAAGAACGACGTCTACTCCTCCGTCCTGGCCACCTTCTCCCTCGTGGACCCGCACCTGGACAAGGTGCGCGACGACGAGGTGCTGGTGAAGGCGGCACCCGGCAGCGCCGCCGAGCTCAAGGACAAGATCAAGGAGACCCTGGGCGGCAACCCGCTCATGAAGGTGCAGACCCCCGAAGAGCTGCGCCGCGCCGAGGCGGGCAACATCGAGGACATCCTCTACCTGATGTACGGCCTACTGGGCATGGCCGTCGTCATCGCGGTCGTCGGCGTCGTCAACACCCTGGCCATGTCGGTCTTCGAGCGGACCCGGGAGATCGGGATGCTGCGCGCCATCGGCCTGGCCCGGCGCGAGGTCAAGCAGATGGTCCGGCTGGAGTCCGTGATGATCGCGATGTTCGGCGCGGTGCTGGGCGTCGGGGTCGGCATCTTCCTCGCCTGGTCCGGCGGCCACCTGGTCCGCTCGTCCTTCCCGCAGTACGAGATGGTCGTGCCGTGGGCACGGATAGCGGTGTTCCTGCTGATCGCACTCGCCGTAGGCGTCCTGGCCGCCCTCTGGCCGGCCCGCAGGGCGTCAAAGCTCAACGTACTGGAGTCGATCGGGGCGCAGTAGCACGCACCGGGCGGCCGGGCCGCCCGCCTCACACGGGAACCCCCGTCGGCCTCCGACACGGCCGACGGGGGTTCCCTGTGCCACGCAGTTCCGGAACGGCCCCCAGAGGGCGTATACGCGGGCGTATACTCGCTTCATGTCTGACGCCATGATCCGAGTCCCCGCCGAGGTGCGGGACCGCCTCGCCGTCATCGCCGAGTCGCGCGGCACATCCATCCGTTCCCTGGTGCAGGAGTTCGCGGAGTCCACACTCACCGCCGAGGAGCGTCGCGAACGAGCGGAAGCGGCGCGCGCCTACCTCGCTGAGCACTTCGGCGTCGAGGTGACGGACGAGGAGAGCGCGTCGATGGGCCGGAAGGTCCGTGAGGCCTTCACCCGGGAGCAGCGGAGCGCCGCTGCGTGATCGACCGGCACCACCTCGTTCTGGACAGCCCCACACTGGTTGCGTTGTCCGGCAACCGGCAGGTCTCCGCGCTGATTCATCACGCGTATTCCGAGCCGGAGACACGTCTGTGGGCGCCGGTCCTGTCGGTCCTGGAGGCGGACCGGGAGCACCCGGGGATTGCCGGGCACATCGGTCAGCTCGACGTCATCCACACGGTCGACTTCGACTACCCGGCCCTGCTGACAGTCGCGCGACTGCGCGAGGACGGTGTTCCGCCGGGAGTCGCCGCCGCAGTCCACGCCGTACGCAACCTGCCCGAGTGGGACGCGCAGGCGCTGATCGCCACGGTTGACCCGAAGCCGTACGCCCTGCTCGGGCTGCCCTTCCTCGATCTCAACCGCTGACACTCCCGCCCCTCTGCCCGCAGGCCATCCGGCGAGGGTGCACGCCTGCCACGCCGCCCACTCACCTCCAGGTAAGTGCCCACCTTTTTGTGCGTACTTGGCGTGGCGCGTCCCATCGGGAAATCTGATGGAGGCGCGCCACAGCCGTTTTCTTCTCGTACAGCCACCGCACAACTGGAGCCTTCCGCACATGAGTACTTCCTCTGCCTCCCCCGTTACCGTTCTCGGCCTCGGCGCCATGGGTACCGCCCTGGCCGGCGCGTTTCTGGCGAGCGGGCACCCCACCACGGTGTGGAACCGCACCCCCGCCCGGGCCGAGCCGTTGCTGCCGCTGGGGGCCGTCCGGGCCGGCGATGTCGCCGGTGCCGTGGAGGCGAGCGAGCTCGTGGTCGTCTGCCTGCTCGACTACGCGTCCGTGCGCGAGGTCCTGGACCCCGTCGCCGGGCGGCTGAAGGGCCGCACCCTGGTCAACCTCACCAACGGCACGCCGGAGCAGGCCCGTGAGGCGGCCGCGTGGGCGGCCGGGCACGGGATCGCGTACCTCGACGGCGGCATCATGGCCGTGCCCCCGGGCATCGGTACGGAGCAGGCGTTCGTCCTCTACAGCGGGTCGCGGGACGCGTTCGACGCGCACCGCCCCGTGCTGGAGCGCCTGGGCGCGGCGCACTTCGCGGGCACCGAACCGGGCCTGGCGGCGCTGCTCGACATCGCGCTGCTGAGCGGGATGTACGGGATGTTCGCCGGCGTCTTCCACGCGCTGGCGCTGGTGGACACGGCGGGCGTGCCGGCGGAGGAGTTCGCGCCGCTGCTCGGCACCTGGATCGGGGCGATGGCGGCGGGGATCCCGCACTACGCCCGGCAGATCGGGTCCGGCGAGTACGCCGACGGCGTCGTGTCCAACGTGGCGATGCAGTCGGCCGCCTTCGGCAACCTCCTCCGGGCCGCGGAGGACCAGGGCCTCAGCCCGGAGCTGATCGCCCCGCTCCAGCCGCTGATGGCCCGCAGGGTGGCCGAGGGCCACGGCCACGAGGACGTCGCGGGCATCGTGGAGCTCCTGCGGCGGTAGGCCTCGGGCGGTAAAATGGCCCACAGTAGTCCGATAACTCCCTGAATGTTCATGGCGTCATACGGCGAGCGGAGACGAGGAGAGGCGCCCCGGCGGGATCCGCCGCGGGAGGAAGCGTCGCGGGAGGAAGCGCCGCGGTCGTCGAGCCGCCCGGACGGGCTGCTGACCGCCGCCGCGGACGACGGTTCGGCCCGGTGGCGCGACGGCGAACGGCTGGAGTGCCTGTTCGAGGAGCGGTGCGACCGGCTGCGGGCCCAGGGGCGGGAGGACCGGCTCGCGGTGGACGCCGGCGACGTCACGCTGACCTACGCGCAGCTGGACGCGAGGGCCAACCAGCTCGCCCGTTTCCTGCTGGACCACGGCACGCGCCCCGGCGACCGGATCGGCCTGCTGCTCGACGAGGCCGTCGACGCCTACGTCGCGATGCTGGGCGTGCTGAAGGCGCACGCCGCGTACGTGCCGCTGGACGCCGGCTTCCCCGCGGACCGGCTGTCGTACATCGTCTCCGACGCCTCCGTACGGACGGTCCTCTCCCTCTCCCGCCTCGCGGACCGGGTGGCCCATCTCGCCGACGGCGCCGGGCTGTTGTACCTGGACCGGGTACGGGCCGAGGTGGCGGCGCAGCCGCGCGAGCGCCTCGGCGCCGTCGCCGCCGGACGACCCGGCGACGACCTCTGCTACGTCATCTACACCTCCGGCACCACCGGCCGCCCCAAGGGCGTGGCCATCGGGCACCCGGCCATCTGTAACTTCGTCCGCGTGGCCGCGGAGGTCTACGGCATCACCGGCGAGGACCGCGTCTACCAGGGGATGACCCTCGCCTTCGACTTCTCCGTCGAGGAGACGTGGGTGCCCTGGATGGCCGGCGCGACGCTGGTGCCCCGGCCGGCCGGGCCCGGGCTGCTCGGGGCCGAGCTGGACGCCTTCCTGCGGGAACGGCGGGTCACCGCGCTGTGCTGCGTGCCCACGCTGCTGGCCACGCTGGACGAGAGCGGCTCCGCCCTGCGGTTCCTGCTGGTGTCCGGGGAGTCGTGCCCGCAGGACCTCATCAGCCGCTGGCACCGGCCCGGCCGGCGGTTCCTCAACGTCTACGGCCCGACCGAGGCGACCGTCACCGCCACCTGGACCCTGCTGGACCCGGACCGCCCGGTGACGATCGGCGTCCCGCTGCCCACGTACGCGGTGGTCCTGCTCGACCCGCGGGAGAACGCCGCCCTGCCGCCGGGCGCGATGGGCGAGATCGGCATCGCCGGCATGGGGCTCGCCAGCGGCTACCTCAACAGGCCGGACCTGACCGACCGCGCCTTCGTCCCGGACTTCCTCGGCGTGCCCGGCAACCCGTCCGGCAGGATCTACCGCACCGGGGACCTGGGCAGGATCAACCCCCGCGGTGAGATCGAGCACCACGGCCGCATCGACACCCAAGTCAAGATCCGCGGCTACCGCGTGGAACTGGCCGAGATCGAGTCCGTCCTGCTCCGCGTCCCCGGAATCGCCCAGGCCGTGGTCACCCGGCACGAGGCCGCCGCGGGTTCCGCAGGCTCGGCAACCACCGTGGAACTGTGCGCCTTCTACACCACCCGCGAGGGCGCTGCCGTCGACCCCGACCACGTCGTCGCACAGCTGCGGGAGCGGCTGCCCGCCTACATGGTCCCCGCCTATCTCGAACCCCTCGCGTCGATACCGGTACTGCCCAGCGGCAAGGCCGACCGCAGCCGCCTGCCCGCGCCGAGCGGACCGCGCCGGCTCGCCGCGCAGCGCGACTACGCGGCCCCGGAGAGCGCGACCGAGCAAGCGCTTGCCGGGCAACTGGCCCGCGTCCTGGGCGTCGAACAGGTCTCCGTGGACAGCCACTTCTTCAACGAGCTCGGCGCCAACTCCCTCCTCATGGCGCACTTCAACGCCGCCGTCCGCGAACTCCCGGACCTGCCCGGCGTGTCGATGAAGGACGTCTACCTGCACCCCACCGTGCGCGACCTCGCCGCGGTCCTGGACCGGGCGGCACCGGACCGCGTACCCCACCACGTACCGGAACCGCCACCGGCCCCGGCGCCCCCGGTAAGCACCCCCCGCTACGTCCTGTGCGCAGCCATGCAACTCCTGGTGTTCCTGGTGTACGTGTGCCTCGGCTCGATGGCGCTGGACGCCGGCACCGCCTGGGTGATGCAGGGCAGCGGGTGGGCCGTCGTCTACGGGCGCGCGGTCGCCTTCGCCGCCGCCGTGCTGGGTGGGATGGCCCTGGTGCCGGTCGCCGCGAAGTGGGCGCTCGTCGGCCGGTGGACCGCGCGGCGCATCCCCCTGTGGAGCACGGCCTACGTCCGCTTCTGGTGCGTCAAGACCCTGGTCGTCGCGAACCCGCTGGTCCGGCTGTCCGTCGGCACGCCGCTGTACCCGCTGTACCTGCGGGCGCTGGGTGCCAGGATCGGGCCCCGCGCCCTGATCCTGACGCTCCGCGTGCCGGTGTGCACCGACCTGCTCACCATCGGCGCCGACAGCGTGATCCGCAAGGACACCTATCTCAACGGCTACCGGGCCCGCGACGGCGCCGTCGAGACCGGCGAAGTCAGCATCGGCGACGGCGCCTTCGTCGGCGAGCACAGCACCCTCGACATCGGCGCGCGCCTCGGTGACGCCGCCCAGCTCGGCCACGCCTCCTCGCTGCACACCGGTCAGTCCGTACCGGCCGGGCAGTGCTGGCACGGCTCACCGGCCGTCCCGGCACCGGCCGGCTGCCAGTACCTCACGGTCCCGCCGGCCCGCTGCGGCACCGTCCGCCGCGCCCTCCACTGCGTCTTCCGGCTGCTGATCGCGGTCGCCACCGTCGGGGCCGCCGACGTGGCCGTCGCCGCGCTGCTGGAGTCCAGGCCCTCCCTGCTGGCCCGTACGGTCACGGGGGCCGCCGGCCCGGACACCTGGGCGTACTACCTGCACGGCCTGGAGATCTCCGCGGGCACGGTGCTCTGCCTGGCCGTCCTCGGGCCGGTCCTCGTCACGCTCGTGTCGCGGGCGCTGTGCCGCCTCGTCCGGCCGGGCGCGGTCCATCCGCTGTACGGCGTGCAGTTCGCGCTCCAGCGCGCCACCGCGCGGCTCACCAACATCGTCTTCTACAACGCGCTGTTCGGCGACACCTCGGCCGTCGTGCACTACCTGCGCGCCCTCGGCTACCGGCTGAGACCCTTCGAGCAGACCGGCTCCAACTTCGGCATGACCGTCAAGCACGAGGTCCCCACCCTCAGCCGCATCGGCACCGGGACCATGGTCTCGGACGGGCTGTCCCTGATGAACGCCGAGTTCTCCAGCAGCTCCTTCCGCGCCGTCCCGGCCGCCATCGGCCGGCGCAACTTCCTGGGCAACGACATCGCCTACCCCCCGGGCGGCAGGACCGGCGACGACTGCCTGCTGGCGACCAAGGCCATGATCCCGGTCAGCGGCCCGCTCAAGGAGGGCACCGGCCTGCTCGGCTCGCCGCCCTTCGAGATCCCGCGCTCGGTCGAACGCGACCACGGCTTCGACGCCCTCGGCACGGGGGCCGAACGCCGGCGGCGGCTCGCGGCCAAGAACCACCACAACGCCGTCACCGTCGTCCTGTTCCTGACCGTCCGATGCCTGTACGTCTTCGGCCTGGTGCTGATCGCCATGCTCCCCATGGGAAACGACCCCATGCTGCACTGGGTGGAGACGGCCACCTCCATCGTGCTCGGACTCGCCTTCACCGTCGGCTGGTTCGCGCTCGTCGAACGGGCCGTGGTGGGCCCGCACGGGCTGCAACCCCGCTTCTGCTCCATCTACGACAGGGCGTTCTGGAGACATGAGCGCTACTGGAAGGTGCCCCCCACGGCCTACCACGCGGTCTTCAACGGCACCCCCTTCAAACCGCTCCTCTGGCGGTTCCTCGGCGTCCGCATCGGCCGCCGGGTCTACGACGACGGCTGCGGCATCATCGAGCGCACCCTCACCCGGGTCGGCGACGACTGCGCCCTCAACGCGGGCAGCACCCTCCAGGCGCACTCCCTGGAGGACGGCGTCTTCAAGTCCCGCCGCATCGCCGTCGGCAACGGCTGCACCATCGGCACCAGCGCCTTCGTGCACTACGGCGTCGTCATCGACGACGCCGCCCGCATCGACGCCGACTCCTTCCTGATGAAGGGCGAACACGTACCGGCCCGCACGCACTGGCGGGGAAACCCCGCGGCGGAACTTTCCGGCAGCGGCCGGCGCCCCTGAGGGCGGCGCCGCGCAGCGGTCACTCCGGCAGCCGCCCGGCCCGCTCCAGCCGCCACCACTGCCCGGGGCTGTCCGTGTCCTCGCCCTGCTGGACGTTGCCCCCGGGCTCCGCCGACCCGCCGGCGACCTCCAGCACGAGGCCGCTGATGTGGGCGACGAGGGTGACGGTGCCCGGGGCGTCGAGATGCTGCTCGATGAGCCATTCCTGGGCGCCGAAGTTGTTGGCCTTCCACTGCTGGACGTTGGCGCCGCTCTCCGTGCTCGCGTTCGCGACGTCCAGCCGCTTGCCGCTGGCGGCGTTCACGAAGTGGTGCAGGCCGCTGCCCTCGTGGACCGGGCTCACGTGCCACAGCTGGGCGGCGCTGCCGTCCTCCGCGCCCTGCCGGACGTTGGCGCCGCTGCCCTTGCGGCCGCCCTCCACCTCCAGCAGCAGACCACTGCCGGCGTTGCGTACGCGGTACGTGCCTTCCATGGTCCCCACGGTAACCGAAGTCGATCAAGCGTTCGAGATGTGATCGTGATGCGCGCCGAGTGTCCGGCGATGGGAAAGATATTGAACTTTTTACCTCGGCATGACTATATGTGGGGTCGCTTTCCGATCAATTTTCCGAGGGAACCCCTTCATGCGCCGCACCACCGTCCGCCGTACCGCCGTCGCCGCCTCGGCGCTCTCCCTGGCCCTGCTCGTGAGCGCCTGCGGCTCGGACAAGTCCGAGGCGAAGGACGAGACCAAGGACAAGGCCTCGTCCAGCGCCCCGGAGAAGTCCGGCGCCGCGGGCGGTGCGGGCGCGCAGTCGAAGGAGCAGCTGACCAAGCTCCTGCTCGCCGACGGCGAGCTCGCCGACCACAAGGTCTCCGAGATCGGCGCGTCCGACCAGGCCACCGCCAAGGCGATGACCAGCGACAAGGCCGAGTGCAAGCCGCTGTCCGACGTGATGATGCTCCAGGGCGCCGGTTCGCCCGCCGCGACGGCCGCCCGCAAGATCATGGCCAAGCCGAAGGGCCCGGCCGTGGGCGCGGACGCCTCGCCCGAGGAGAAGGTGAAGGCCGGCATGAAGGGCCTGGGCGCCCTGATCACCAGTGACCTCCTGGCTTCGTACAGCGGCAAGGGCGCCACGGAGGCCTTCGCCGCGGTCAAGAAGGCGGGCGCCGACTGCGCCGGCGGCTTCGCCATGGGCGTCGGCGAGGACAAGACGAAGATCAAGAAGGTCGCGCCGGCCACGTTCAGCGCGGGTGACGAGGCGGTCGCCTTCACCCTCTCCATGGAGGTCGAGGGCGGCAGCGACAACCCCACCCACCTCGTGGTCGTCCGCAAGGGCGACACGCTCGCCGGCTTCTACGCCATCAGCCTCACCGGTGCGAGCGAGCAGCCGAAGGCGATCGTCGACGCCCAGATGAAGAAGCTCGGCTGACGCCGGACGGACCCCGGTGCGGGAGGGGGCGGCGGTCTCACACCTCCTCCCGCATCAGCCGCAGATAGACCACCGAGAACAGCGCCCCCACCAGCAGCAGGAGCAGCGCGACGGCCGTCCCGTAGCCGATCAGCGACTTCTGGAACGCCTGGTCGTACATGAACACCGGGAGCGTCTGGCTCCGGTTCCCCGGCCCGCCGCGCGTCATCGCCCAGATCAGGCCGAACACCGACAGCGTCTGCAAGGTGTTGAGCATGAGATTGGTGGCGACAGAGCGGCGGATCATGGGCAGCGTGACGTGCCACAGGCGCCGCGGCCCGCTCGCGCCGTCCACCTCCGCCGCCTCGGTGACCTCCTGCGGGATCCCGGCGAGCGCCGCGGAGTAGACGAGCATGGAGAAGGCCGTGCCGCGCCACACGTTGGCGAAGGAGACGGCCAGGATCGGCAGGGTGAACAGCCAGTTCTGGGCGGGCAGGTGGAGCCAGTCCAGGACGGCGTTGAGCGTGCCGCGCCGGTTGAAGAACGTGTAGAGCAGGAAGCCCGCCACGATCTCCGGCAGCACCCAGGCGGTCAGCACGACCGCGCCCGTGAGCGTCCGTACGGGCCGGGAGGCGCGCCGCATGAGGCCCGCGAGGGCCAGGCCGAGGCTGTTCTGGCCGACGATCGACGACAGCACGGTGAAGACGAGCGTCAGCACCACCGCGTTGCGGAAGCCGTCGTCGGCGAAGGCGCGGCGGAAGTTGGCGAGGCCGACGAAGGACGCGGACGCCTGGCCGGTGAGCTGCGTGTCGGTGAAGGCGATCACCACGCAGTACGCGACCGGGCCCGCGAGGAAGAGCAGCAGGAGGGCGGTCGCGGGCGCGAGGGGCAGCAGGCGCAGGGCCTTCCCGCGGTGCGGACGCCGGCGCCGGGCCCGGTGCCGGCCGGTCACGTCACCCCTCCGGCCACCGTCACGGCTACGGTCACCGCCACCGCCCCGGCCGCCGTCACCGTCACCGCTCCCGCGCCGTCACACCCGACCCGCCGGCCACCGACGTCAGCTCCTCGTCGTAGCGCTTCGCCGCCTGCACCACGGACGCGTCGCCCGTCGTCACCGCCTCCATCGCGTCCCTGATGGCGCTGGAGACCTGCGGGTAGAGCGGCAGCGCCGGCCGGTAGTGGGTGTACGGGACGAGCCCGGTGAAGAAGTCGACGCCCGGCATCGACGACAAGTACGTGCGCGAGGCCGCCACGTCGTCCCGTACGGCGATCTGCCCGTCGCTCACCGTCCACGTGGTGGCGTTCTCGGTCGTTTGCAGCGTCTCGATCACCTGCCACGCGAGGTCCGCCTTGCCGGACTTCGCGCTCACCGACCACGCCCAGCCGCCGGACATGCTGACCGCCCCGGGGGCCGCCCCGTTCTGCGTGGGGAAGGGCGCCCGGCCCATCACCGACGTCCACTGCGGCCAGGGCCTCGTGCCGGCCGGCTGCCAGTACTTGCCGAGCCAGGAGCCGTCGAGGTCGATCGCGAGCCTGCCCGACGGCAGCCAGTCCGTGGCGACGCGGCCGTCCACGTTGGGGTCGAGGGCGTCCGCCGGATCCGGGCCGAGCTTCTCCGCGAAGACCGTCCGCACGAACTCCAGCGCATCGCGGAACCCGCGGCTCGACGTCACCCACTTGCCCGCCGCCGGGTCGTACAGCGGGTCCTTGCCCGTCCCGTACAGCAGCATCTCGAAGCCCTGCATGGCGGCGGCCTCGCCCGGCGCCTTGCCGGTGTAGACGTTGAGGGGAATGACGCCGGGCACCTTCTTCCTGACCGTGCGGGCCGCGTCCAGGACGTCGTTCCAGGTGCGCGGGCGCCAGTCGGCGGGCAGCCCGGCCCGCGCGAAGAGCTCCTTGTTGAACCACAGGCCGCGGGTGTCGGTGCCGTCCGGCACCCCGTACGTCTTGCCGTCCTCGCCCTGCGCCGACGCCTTCGCGGCCGGCGCGAAGCGGGCCCAGTCCTTCCAGCCCGCCAGCTCGTCGTCCAGCGGCCGCAGGTAGCCCGCCTTGATGTCGGACTTGATCAGGAAGGTGTCCTCGCGGACGATGTCCGGCGCGGTCTTCGGTGACCGCATCATCTGCTGGAGTTTGGCGTAGTAGTCGGCCTGGGCGGCCTGGACCGGCACCAGTTCCAGCTTCTTGCCCTCGTGCGCGCGCTCGAACTGTCTCTTGATCCCGGCCAGGTAGTCGTCCACGATCCGGTTCTTGTTGTCGGTGTTGCGCTGGTAGGCGATCCGGACGGTGTCCGGGTCGCCGCCGCCGGAGCCCTGGCCGCAGGCGGTGAGGGAGGCCGCGGTGAGACCTGTGACGGCGAGCAGGGCGAGAAGGGTGGGGCGCACGGGCGACCTCCTGGGGGCGGGCCTTCGCGCCGGGCGCGGCGCTTCGGCGGGATGCGCCTTCCTGAGGTCGTACGTTCCCGTTTCGCACCGGCCGTATCCCCGGCGCCCCTTCCCGGGGCCCTGTGCGCGGGCCCGCGTCAGGCCCTGCTCTGCCAGTGGTAGCGCAGTTCGGGGCGGCCGATCTGGCCGTAGCGGGGCGTGCGGGCCGCGCACCCCGTCGTCACCAGGTGTTCGAGGTAACGGCGGGCGGTGATCCGCGAGATGCCCACGGCGGCCGCCGCCGAACCGGACGACAGGCCTTCGTCCCCGGCGCCCCGCAGCGCCTCGGTGATCGACCCGAGGGTGGACTGGCTCAGCCCCTTGGGGAGCGCGGCCGGCTGGGGCGCGCGCAGGGCGGCGAACGCGCGGTCCACCTCCTCCTGCCCGCTGGCCTCGCCCGCGACCGAGCGGAACTCGGCGTAGCGCGTGAGGCGGTCCCGCAGGGTGGCGAACGTGAACGGCTTCAGGACGTACTGCACGACGCCCAGCGACACCCCTTCCCGTACGACCGTCAGGTCGCGCGCCGACGTCACGGCTATGACGTCGGCGGTGTGCCCCGCGGTGCGCAGGGAGCGCAGCAGCTGCAAGCCGTGGCCGTCGGGGAGGAACAGGTCGAGCAGCAGCAGGTCCACGGGCGTGCGCTTGAGGAAGTGCGAGGCGTCGCCCAGGGAGTGCGCGATCCCGGCCACGGCGAAACCGGGCACGCGGCCGGCGTAGAGGGCGTGCGCGTCGGCGGCGACGGGGTCGTCCTCGACGACGAGGACGCGGATGGGCCGCGGGGCGGTGTCGGGTCTGCTCATGAGGGCGCTCCGGTCCGTACGGCGGGGGTCGGCGGCGTGTCCGCGGGGAGGGCGGCGTGCAGGGGGAGCCGTACGGTGAACTCCGCGCCGCCGCCCGGCGAGCCGGTGACGCAGACCGTACCGCCGTTGCGGCGCACCGCCTGCCGCACGAGCGCGAGACCGAGCCCGCGGCCGTGGGGCGCGCCGCCGGGCGACTTGGTCGACCAGCCGCGCCGGAACACCTCCTCCATGACCTCGGGCGCCACGCCCGCCCCGGTGTCCGCGACGCGCAGCAGCAGCTCGCTGCCGCCCGCGATCGCGCGGGTCTCCGCCCGCAGGGTGACGGTGACCTGCGCGTGCCGGACCTCCGCAGCGCTGCGGTTGGCTTCTTCGGCGGCGGCGTCCACGGCGTTGTCGACGAGGTTGCCGAGGATGGTGACGAGGTCGCGGGAGGGCAGGCGGGGCGGCAGCAGGCCGTCGTCGACGTGCGTGTCGGGCGCGAGGACGAGCTCGACGCCGCGCTCGTTGGCCTGGGCGGCCTTGCCGAGCAGCAGGGCCGCGAGGACGGGCTCCGCGACGGCGCCGACCACCTCGTCGGTGAGGGCCTGGGCGAGTTCGAGCTCGGCGGTGACGAACTCGACGGCCTCGTCCGCGCGCCCCAGTTCGATCAGGGACACCACGGCGTGCAGCCGGTTCGCCGCCTCGTGCGCCTGGGAGCGCAGCGCCTCGGCGAAGCCGCGCACGGAGTCCAGCTCGCCGGAGAGCGCCTGGAGTTCGGTGTGGTCGCGCAAGGTGACGACGGTGCCGTGGCGCTCGCCGCCGGAGACGGGCGAGGTGTTGAGGACGACGATGCGGTCGGCGGTCGCGTGGACCTCGTCGACGCGCGGCCCGGCGGCCAGGAGAGCGTCCGTGAGGGTGGGCGGCAGGCCCAGGGCGTCGACGCGGCGGCCCATCACCTCGCCGGTGAGGCCGAGGAGTTCGCGTCCGCCGTCGTTGATGAGGGCGATACGGTGCTGCCCGTCGAGCATCAGCAGGCCCTCGCGCACGGCATGGAGCGTCGCCTCGTGGTAATCGTGCATCCGGCTGAGCTCGCCGGCGTTCATGCCGTGGGTGTGGCGGCGCAGCCGGGCGTTGAGGAGGTACGTGCCCGCGCCGCCGAGGGCGAGCGCCCCCAGGGCGACGAGCAGCAGGCCGAGCAACTGCCGGCGTATCTCGGCGCTGATCGCGTCGACGGTGATGCCCGCGCTGACGAGGGCGACGACCCGGTCGCCGTCCATGACCGGCACGACCACGCGCACCGACGGGCCGAGCGTGCCCGTGTACGTCTCGGAGAACGTCTCGCCGCGCAGGGCCGGCCCGGTGTGGCCGAGGAAGCGCTCGCCGATGCGGGCGGGGTCCGGGTGGGTCCAGCGGATGCCGTCCGGGTTCATGATCGTCACGAAGTCGACGCCGGTGTCGCGGCGCACGCGCTCGGCGTACGGCTGGAGGCCGGCGGCCGGGTCGGGCGAGCGGACCGCGTCCCGGACGGAGGAGGACGCGGCCACGGCGACCGCCGCCGCGGTCACCTCGTGGCGCGCGGCCTCCCCGGCCTGGCCGCGGTCGGCGACGTACGCGAAGGCGGCGCAGCCGGCCACCATGACGGTGACCAGCACGATCTGCATCGCGAAGAGCTGGCCGGCCAGGCTGCGGGGGCGGCGGATGCGGGGTCTGCGCATGGCGGACAGTGTGCACCGGCCCGCGCCCGTGAACGTAATGCACATAAGGGTGACCACGGTCACAGAGCCGTGCATAGTCGCCGGAGCCCCACTCGCCGGAAGAGCGGGGCGCCCGGAACGTACCCGGACACATCAGGACGGGTCCGGGTGCATGGACCATCCATGCGTACAGACATCCATGCGTACAGGCCCGTCAGGGCGTACTCAGCCGTACCCAGAGCCGCGACGACGAGGAGACCCCCGTGACGGCACAGGCAGCACCACCACCGGCCGGGCGGGCGCCCCGGCGGCCGGACCGGACCCACTACCTCTACCTCGCCGTGATCGCGGCCGTCCTCGCCGGCATCGCGGTGGGCCTCGCGGCGCCGGGCGTCGCGGTCGAGCTCAAGCCGCTCGGCACCGGCTTCGTCAACCTGATCAAGATGATGATCTCGCCGGTCATCTTCTGCACGATCGTGCTCGGCATCGGCTCCGTGCGGAAGGCCGCGAAGGTCGGCGCGGTCGGCGGCCTGGCGCTCGGCTACTTCCTGGTCATGTCGACCGTCGCCCTGGCCATCGGCCTCGTCGTGGGCAACATCCTGGAGCCCGGCAGCGGGCTGCACCTGACCGACGCGGTGCGCCACGAGGGGGCGGCGCAGGCGAAGGGCGGCAGCGAGTCCACGACCCAGTTCCTGCTCGGCATCATCCCCACCACGATGGTCTCCGCCTTCACCGGCGGCCAGGTGCTCCAGACCCTGCTGGTCGCCCTCCTCGCGGGCTTCGCGCTCCAGGCGCTGGGCACGGCGGGCGAGCCGGTGCTGCGCGGCATCGGCCACGTCCAGAAGCTGGTCTTCCGTATCCTTGCCATGATCATGTGGGCGGCGCCGGTGGGCGCGTTCGGCGCCATGGCGGCGGTCGTCGGCGCGACGGGCGTCACCGCGCTGAAGTCCCTCGCCGTCATCATGATCGGCTTCTACGTCACGTGCCTGCTGTTCGTGATCGTGGTGCTGGGCACGCTGCTGCGGCTGGTGGCCGGGGTGAACATCTTCGCGCTGCTGAAGTACCTGGGCCGGGAGTTCCTGCTGATCCTCTCGACGTCGTCGTCGGAGTCGGCCCTGCCGCGGCTGATCGCCAAGATGGAGCACCTGGGCGTCAGCAAGCCCGTCGTCGGCATCACCGTGCCCACCGGCTACTCCTTCAACCTCGACGGCACGGCGATCTACCTGACGATGTCGTCGCTGTTCATCGCGGAGGCGATGGGCGAGCCGCTCGCCCTGGGCCAGCAGGTCTCCCTGCTCCTGTTCATGATCGTCGCCTCCAAGGGTGCGGCCGGCGTCACCGGAGCGGGCCTCGCCACGCTCGCGGGCGGCCTCCAGTCCCACCGCCCCGAACTCGTCGACGGCGTCGGCCTGATCGTCGGCATCGACCGCTTCATGAGCGAGGCGCGGGCGCTGACGAACTTCGCGGGCAACGCGGTCGCGACGGTCCTCGTGGGCACCTGGACCAAGGAGATCGACAAGCGGCAGGTGGCCGAAGTCCTCGCCGGGCGGGCGCCGTTCGACGAGACGACGCTCGCGGCGGACGGGGGACACGGGGGCGATGCCCTGCCGGAGCCGCCGAAGGAGCCGGCGGGCGTGCCGGCCTGAGTGTCAGTGCTCTCTGCCAGGGTGGGGGCATGGAGCCGACTTTGCAGCTGACGATCGACTGCGCGGACCCGCGCAGGATGGTGGCCTTCTGGACGGAGGCGCTGGGATATGTCCCCGAGCCCCCGCCGGAAGGCCGTGCCACGTGGCGGGAGTACTGGTCGGCCATCGGCGTGCCGGAGGCGGAGCTGGAGGGCGGCGCCGGGGAGAGCCCCGAGTCGATCGTCGACCCGGCGGGCCGCGGGCCGCGGGTCTGGTTCCAGCGCGTCCCGGAGCCGAAGACCGCCAAGAACCGCGTCCACCTCGACCTCAAGGTGGGCGGAGGCCGCAAGGTCCCGCTGGCGACGCGTACGGTCCGGGTCACGGTGGCGGTCGACCGGCTGACGGCGGCGGGTGCGACGGTGATCCGCGTGCTGGACGATCCGGGCACGGACCACTATGCCGTCGTCCTCCAAGATCCCGAGGGCAACGAATTCTGCGTCGCGTGAGCGTGAGCATGCGTGGCATGCTCGCCGCATGATCACACCGCCCGACGGCCTGCCCGTCTACCGCGTCCTGACCGGCCCGGACGACGCCGCGTTCTGCCACCGCGTGAGCGAGGCGCTGGCGCTGGGCTACCGGCTGCACGGGGGCCCTGCGGTGACGTTCAACGGGGAGCGTGTCATCGTCGCCCAGGCCGTCCTCTGGGGCGAACAGCCGTAACGGGCAGGCGCCCCGGCCCGCACGGTCCGGTGCGGAGCGCCGCGTCGGCTACGCCGTGCAGCGGATGCCCGTGCCGCTCGGTGCGGTGGCCGGCGCTCGGAGACGGCCACGGCGCCGTACGCCGGGTGTACGAGTCTGCGCTCCTTGAGGGCGCGCAGTGCATCCAGGGGGGCGCGCGGGTGCATGGGGCGTGCCGGTGCTGGACGCGGGGGCGTGCGAGTCAGACGCTGCCGTTCGACGGCGCGTCCTTCGTGCCCAGGGGGAAATGTGTACAGCGTTCTCTACGGCAGCTCCCGTATCACTCTCACCTCTCGCAGCGGCACCAGGCTCCAGCGTTCGGAGCTGCTTCTGCACGACCCCGGGCCGCGGCGGCGGTGGGCCGCCCCGGCACCCGTACTCCTCGGCCGCGAGGAAGCGCTGGCCACCGCCTGGCGGGAGATCCCGGCCGGGCGCTCGGTGGAGTTCCACGGACCCTGCGGGTCCGGGAAGACCAGCCTGCTCCGGAACATCGCCTCGGGCGGCAGGCGCAGCGCGTTCGTACGCGTGGCCGGAACTCCGCTGGAGGACGTTCTCCAGCTGCTCGTGGACGAGTTGTACGTGTCCGCGGGCGCGGAACCGGTGAAGTACTCCGCATCCGTCTGCCGGCAGCTCCTGCGGCACGCCCGGCCGCTGATCGTGCTGGACGAGGTGCCGCCCGGCTCGCGGATCCCGCGGCAGCTGGCGGACGCCCTGCCCGGCTGCGTCCTGCTCGTGGGCGCGGAGCGGCCGGTGCTGGGCGGCGGACCCGGCGGCGCGGTGACGTCGCACCTGCTGACGGGGCTGCCGCCGGACGCGGCGTACGCCCTGTTCGCCCAGTCGCTGGGCCGCCCCCTGTGGGACGCCGAACTGCCCGTCGTACGGCGGCTGCTGGAGGCCGTACGGGGGCGGCCGCTGTCCGTCAAGCAGGCCGCGGCGCTGGTGCGGGCCGGCCACCCGGTCGAGGCGGTGGCGCACCGCGCCGCGCGGGGCGTGCGCGAGCTGGACCGGATGAGCGCGGGGCGGCTGTCGGGGCCGGAGCGCAAGGCCCTCGCGGCCCTGGCGATCGTGGCCGGGGCGCTGGTGCCGGGCGCCTGGCTGTCGGCCGTCGGCGACATCACCTACGCGGCACAGACCCTGATCTCCCTGCACGAGCGCGGGCTCGTCGAGCGGCCGGAAGAGGACCGCTTCGGGCTGCCGGTGTGCCTGGAGGACAGCCTCCGGGACCTGCTCCTCGACGCGATCTCGCTGAGCTCGGCCGTCAACGGGCTCGCCGCCTGGCTGGAGGGCGCCCTCGACGGAGGAGTGCACGGGCTCGACGACGCGCTCGAAGGCGTCGAGGGCATCGTCGGGCTCCTCGGGTTCGCCGCCGAGCGGGCCGAGTGGCGGGCCGTGATCCGGCTGGCGAAGCTCGCCGAGGCCGCGCTGTTCGCCGGGCGCCGCTGGCAGCAGTGGAAGGACGTGCTCCAGCAGGGCGAGGACGCGGCCCGGCGCATAGGCGACCAGGCGTCGGAAGCACTGTTCGCCCACGAACTGGGCACCGTCGCCTACGCCGAGGACCGGCCCGAGGACGCCGCCGCCCGGCTGCGGTACGCCCTGCAACTGCGGGAGGCCCTCGGCGACGCCGCCGGAGCGGAGCTCACCCGGGCGAACCTCGCCTACGTGGAGGCCTCCGGCCCGGGCCGGGGAGAGGGCCCCGGCCCGGCCCGGTTGAACCTGCTCCGGCGCGGGCTGCTCTTCCTCGCCGGGGCGGTGGCCGTCGTCGTGGTGTGGGCGGCAGTCGCCGGCGCCGGCGGCGACGGTCCGTCCCCGGGGCCGCAGCCGGGTTCCTCGGGGCCCGTGGCGGGCGGCAGCCCGTCCCCCGACGGCCCTTCGGACGGGGCGAGCGGCCCTCGGGTGAGTTTCAGCCCCGGTCCCGGCCCCAGCAGCAACGGCCCCATTGCCACCTCCAGCCCCAGCAGGGTGACGAGCTCTCAGCCTGGTTCCAGCCCCAGCCCCAGCCGCAGCGTCGTGATCATCCCCAGCGTCAGCAGGAGCCCCAGCGTCAGCAGGGGCCCCAGCGTCAGCAGGAGCCCGAGCGTCAGCAGGAGTCCCAGCGTCAGCACCAGCCCGAGCGTCAGCGCCAGCCCGAGCCGTAGCAAGGGCCCCATCATCCGCCGCCCCAGCCGGAGCAGCAGCCCTGGTTCCGGCCTCGACGGCGACGGCGACCGCGGCGCCGTCGACCGCGGTGGCGGGAAGCCGCCGGAGCCGCACACGGCATGGCCCGGCTCTATGGCGCTGCTGTCAGGCCGGCCACCAGCTCCTCAGCCTCCACCGCGGGAACTCCCGCCGCGGTGAGCGTGGTCACGGCGGCCGAGCGGCCGGCGTCCGCCGGGGCGAGGACACCGTCGTTGACCGCCTGCATGAGGCCGAAGAGCACCTGTTCCCGCACGTACGCGAGGGCGATCGCGGGCAGCGGCGAGACGAAGCGGCCCTCGTCCAGGCCGCGTTGCAGCATGGCCGCGCACTCGCGGCGCACCGGCTCCAGGCGGCGGTGGATGCCCTCGACCGTGACGCTGCGCTGGGCCAGGGAGATCAGGAGGCGGTAGCCGTCGGCGATCTCCCAGGCGGCGAGCATGGAGCGGGCGAGCGCCTTGGCGGGGTCGGCGACGTCGCGCAGGGCCTCCGCCTGGGCGACCTCCACCGCGCTCGCGGCGTCGTCGACGAGGGCGCTCATCAGCGCGTCGCGGCTCGGGAAGTGGCCGTAGACGGTGCGCCGCACGACGCCCGCGGCCCGGGCGATCTGGTCCATGCTCGCGTCCGCGTCGCGCAGCAGCTCCCCGAGCGCGATGTCCATGATGCGGCGGCGATTGGCGTCCGCTCTGCCGGCCATTGGTCTCTTCTCTGTCCGTGGGGTCACTGAGCGGGTCCCGGACCGGGACTCTGCTGACGTGGGGGGGCTGCGGGCGCGGCCGGCGTGGCCGACATCCCGCCCCTCATTTTGCACTGGGCGGCGCCGTCCCGTAATTTGCACACTGCTGTGTAATTGCACAACCGTGTGCAAGTCTGGAAGGGGTGGCCGATGGGCCTCGCGATGTCGACACCGGTCGACGAGATGGACGGTCCGTACAAGAGGCGCTGGGCGGCACTGGGCGTGCTCTGCATCAGCCTGCTGATCATCGTCATGGCGAACACGTCCCTGACGGTCGCCGCCCCCGACATGGTCAAGGACCTCGGCCTGGGCAGCTCCGACCTCCAGTGGGTCATCGACGGCTACACCGTCCCGTACGCCGCGCTGATGCTGATCCTCGGCGCCGTCGGCGACAAGTACAGCCGCCGCGGAGCGCTCGTTCTCGGCCTCTTCGTCTTCGGCGCGGCCTCCGTCGCCGGCTCGATGGTGGACAGCTCGGGCGCGGTCATCGCGGCGCGCGCCGTCATGGGCGTCGGCGCGGCCATGATCATGCCGGCCACGCTGTCGCTGCTCGCCGCGACGTTCCCGCGCGAGGAGCGCGCCAAGGCCATCACGATCTGGACGGCCACCGCCGGTCTCGCCATCGCCGTCGGCCCGCTCGTGGCCGGTGCGCTGCTGGAGGACCACGGCTGGGCCTCCACGTTCCTCATCAACGTGCCGATCGCGGCCCTCGGCATCATCGGCGCGCTGGCGCTCGTCCCGCCGTCCAAGGCCGCGCGGCCGGGCGGGCAGGCGGCGAAGATCGACTACGTCGGCGGCGTGCTGTCCGTCGTCTGGGTCGGCTCCCTCATCTACATGATCATCGAGGGCCCGCACTTCGGCTGGGGCGCGAAGGCCATCGCCGCCGCCGTCATCGCGGGCGTCGGCCTGGTCCTCTTCGTCCTGTGGGAGCTGCGCCACCCGCACCCGGTCCTCGACGTCCGCCGCTTCACCAAGCGCGCGTTCGCCGGCTCGACCATGGCCGTCGCGCTGTTCTTCCTCGCCGTCTTCGGCGCCTTCTACTACCTCACCCAGCACCTCCAGTTCGTCCTCGGCTACTCGCCGCTGGACACGGGCGTGCGGATGCTGCCGCTGGCCGGTGCGGTGTTCGTGGGCGGCGCCCTGACCGCGATCCTGACGCCCAAGGTCGGCATGAAGGTCACCGTGGCGTTCGGCATGACCGTCGGCACGGTCGCCATCGCACTGCTGGCCCGCGTCGACGAGACGTCCACGTACAACGACTTCGTCCTGCCGCTGATCATCCTGGGCCTGGCCATCGGCCTGTCCCTGTCGCCCTGCACCAACGCCATCATGGGCTCCTTCCCGGAGGACCAGCTGGGCGTCGGCGGCGCCGTCAACAGCACCTCCATCGAGATGGGCGGCTCCCTGGGCATCGCCATCCTCGGCACCGTGCTCGCCAAGACCTACTCGTCCAACCTCGGCGACGCGGCTGCCGAGGCCGCCGCCGCCGGCGGCCCGAAGCTGCCCGAGAAGGCGCTGACCGTCGCGCAGGACTCGGTCGGCGCGGGCCTGGCCGTGGCCAAGGAGGTCGGCAAGCAGGTCGCGACGGGCGCCGCGCCGAAGGTCGGGCCGGAGAAGGCCGCCGCCCTGGGCGCGCAGCAGGCGCAGGCCGTCGTCGAGGCCGTGCACAAGTCCTTCGCGGACGCCGTCGCCCACACCAGCGTCATCGGCGCGGTCGTGCTCGGCGTCGGCACGGTGCTGGTCGCCTTCCTGCTGCCGGGCCGCGGGAAGAGCGGGCCGGAGTCCGCGGCGGCCGAGGCCGAGAAGGAGACGGCCGCGGTCTGAGGCCGTTCGGCACCGCCGGATTCCGCCCCGGGGGCTGATCGCCGTCGCGGCGGGGGGGAATTCCCCTGACCCACCCCTTCCCGAAACCGGGGCGATGCCCCGGACCCCGGGCGGCAACGGGTGCCCCGGCCCCCTACGAAGCCCCGGACACCCCCGGCGGGTGGCCGGGGCTTCGTCATGCCGCCGGGGCCGTCCTCACACCGCCCGCCACCACACCGTCGCCAGCGGCGGCAGCGTCACCGTGATGCTCGCCGGGCGGCCGTGGTGGCGCGTGGCCTCCGTCTTGACCGGGTCGGGCGTGGTGACGCCGCTGCCCCCGTAGCGGCCGCCGTCCGTGTTGAGGATCTCCTGCCACGCCGTGAACCGGCCGGGCACGCCCAGCGCGTACCCGTGCCGCACCACGGGGGAGAAGTTGCTGACCGCCAGCAGGGGCGCGCCCTGGGCGTCGAAGCGCAGGAACGCGAAGACGTTGTCCTCCGAGGCGTCGCCCACCACCCACTCGAAGCCCTCGGGCACCGTGTCCCGCTGCCACAGGGCGGGCGTCGAGCGGTAGGCCGCGTTCAGGTCGCGGACCAGGTCGCGGACGCCCCGGTGGTCCGCCTCCGCCGAGTACGAGGGGTCCAGCAGCCACCAGTCCGGGCCGTGCGCCTCGGACCACTCCGCGCCCTGCGCGAACTCCTGCCCCATGAAGAGCAGCTGCTTGCCCGGGTGCGCCCACATGAAGCCCAGGTAGGCGCGGTGGTTCGCGCGCTGCTGCCACCAGTCGCCCGGCATCTTCGACACCAGCGACCGCTTGCCGTGGACGACCTCGTCGTGCGAGATGGGCAGCACGTAGTTCTCGCTGTACGCGTAGATCATCGAGAACGTCATCTCGCCGTGGTGGTACTTGCGGTGCACCGGCTCCTTGGAGACGTAGACCAGCGAGTCGTGCATCCAGCCCATGTTCCACTTCAGGCCGAAGCCGAGGCCGCCGAAGCCGCCCGCGCCGACGTGGTGCGTGGCGCGGGTGACGCCGTCCCACGCCGTGGACTCCTCCGCCACCGTGACCACGCCGGGGCAGCGGCGGTAGACGGTGGCGTTCATCTCCTGGAGGAACGCCACCGCGTCCAGGTTCTCCCGGCCGCCGTGGGCGTTCGGCGTCCACTGCCCCTCCTCGCGCGAGTAGTCGAGGTAGAGCATGGAGGCGACGGCGTCCACGCGCAGGCCGTCGATGTGGAACTCCTCGCACCAGTACACGGCGTTGGCCACCAGGAAGTTGCGCACCTCCGTACGGCCGTAGTCGAACTCCAGCGTGCCCCAGTCGGGGTGCGCGGCGCGCAGCGGGTCCGCGGGCTCGTACAGCGGCCGCCCGTCGAACTCGGCCAGCGCCCAGTCGTCGCGCGGGAAGTGCGCCGGCACCCAGTCCATGAGGACGCCGATGCCCGCCGCGTGCAGCGCGTCCACCAAGTACTTGAAGTCGTCCGGGGTGCCCAGGCGGGCGGTCGGGGCGTAGAAACCGGTGATCTGATAACCCCACGAACCGCCGAAGGGGTGCTCGGCGATCGGCATCAGCTCCACGTGCGTGAAGCCGAGGTCCTTGACGTACGCGGGGAGCTGATCCGCCAGCTGCCGGTACGTCAGGCCCGGGCGCCAGGACGGCAGGTGCACCTCGTACACCGAGAACGGGTGCTCGTGCACCGGCCGGGCCGTGCGCGCCGCCATCCACTCCGCGTCCCGCCAGGCGTGGTGCGAGGCGTGCACGACGGACGCGTTCGCCGGAGGGGCCTCCGTGCGCCGCGCCATCGGGTCCGCGCGCATCGTGTGCGAGCCGTCCGGGCGCGTGATCTCGAACTTGTACAGCGCGCCCTCGCCGATGCCCGGCAGGAACAGCTCCCACACCCCGGTCGCGCCCAGCGAGCGCATCGGGTGCCCCGTGCCGTCCCAGTAGTTGAAGTCGCCGACGACGCGCACGCCGCGGGCGTTCGGCGCCCACACCGTGAAGCGGGTGCCCGCCACTCCCTCGTGCTCCATCGGCTGCGCGCCGAGCGCCCGCCACAGCTGCTCGTGGCGGCCCTCGCCGATCAGGTGCAGGTCCAGGTCGCCGAGCGCGGGCAGGAAGCGGTACGGGTCCTCCGTCTCCAGCTCCGTGTCCTCGTAGCTCACCAGGAGGCGGTAGTCGGGGAGCTCGCTGAGGGGCAGCACCGCCGCGAAGAAGCCGTCCCCTTCGTCGTCCAGGTCCACCCGCAGGCCCTTCGCGGTGACCGCCACGGAGCGTGCGAAGGGGCGCAGGGTGCGGAAGCGCACGCCGCCGCGCACCGGGTGCGCTCCCAGCAGGCCGTGCGGGTCGTGGTGCGCGCCGTGCAGCAGCCGCTCCCGGTCCTCCGCCCCCAGCGGCTCCGCCCGCCGCGCTCCACGCCGCGCGGGTGGGCGCCCGGAGCCCTGTGCGGTTGCGGGCTCCGCGCCGGGCTCCGGTTCGGGCGCCCGCCCCGCCTGCCCGCCCCGCCCCGGCAGGAACGTGGCCGGGACCCCTCGCGCGGCTTCCGCGGCTTCGGGCTCATGAGGCGGTCGTCGGGACGGCGGTCGAGCGGTCACAGTGCGGTCCTCCTCAGAACCTCCCGGCCGACGACACCGCCGGCCCCGGGAGCGGAATAAGCCATACGGGCGCGGTGCCGGACCGGCCCGTGGTTGTTCGGGGGGCGCGTCCTCATAGGGTGTGGCCCCCGTTCGGCGCCGCCGGTCCCGTCGGGTCCGCCAGGCGGCGGATCGCTGCCATCGGGACCACCAGCCAGTCCGGCCGGTGGCGGGCCTCGTAGAGGACCTCGTAGACGGCCTTGTCCGTTTCGTGCGCGCGCAGCAGCTGCGGCTCCTCGCGCGGATCGCCGTGCACCGCCCCGTAGCCCTCGCAGAACGCGGCGCGGGCGCGCTCCGCCCAGCTCGTGCCGCCCGCGCGCCCGACGGCCGCCGCGTAGTCGAAGGAGCGCAGCATTCCGGCGACGTCGCGGGCGGCCGGCTGCGGCCGGGTCCGCTCGGCGAGCGGGCGCGCGGGCTCGCCCTCGAAGTCGATGAGGGCCCAGCGCCCGTCCTCGGCCGTGCGCAGCGCCTGCCCGAGGTGGAGGTCGCCGTGGATGCGCTGGGCGCGCCACGTGCGCCCGGCCCGGCCGAGCGCGGCCAGGTCGTCGTACGCGCCGCGCAGCGCGGCCCGGTAGGGGCGCAGCGCGGGGACGGCCTCGGCGGCGGCGTCGAGGCGTCGGGTCATGGCGGCGGCGAGGTGCTCCAGCTGGGGGCGGCGCAGCACGACGGTGGGGAGCGCCTCGGCGAGCGCCCCGTGGACCTCGGCGGTGGCGTGGCCGAGGGCGCGGGCGGAGGCGGTGAAGTCGGCGCGGACGGCGAGCGCGCTGAGGGCGAGCTGCCAGCCGTCGGCGGAGCCGGGCAGGTAGGGCTGGAGGACGCCGAGCGTCATGGCCTCGGCGCCGGCGCCGGGCACGACGGCCTCGAACCAGGCGGCGGGCGCGGGCACCCGGGCACAGCCGGTGCCGGCGAGGGCGCGGGGGAGTTCGAGGTCGGGGTTGGTGCCGGGGCAGACGCGGCGGAAGAGCTTGAGGATGTACGTTTCGCCGTAGACGACGGAGGAGTTGGACTGCTCGGCGCCGATGAGCCGGGGCGCGAGCCCGGCGCCGATGACGACGCCCTCCTCGCGCGTGAAGCGCAAGGGGCCGAGCCGGCCGGGCAGCCGCAGCCGCTCCAGGATCAGGGTGGCGAGCCGGGGGTCGGCCAGGCCCTCGTAGACGGCGCGGCCGTGCAGCGGGCCGCCGACGGGCCGCCCGATGAGGGCGGGCGCGAGGTGCGGCGGCAGGACGTCCTGCACGCCGAGCAGGAGTTGGTAGCAGTCGTCGGTGCCGGCGTGGATGGCGGGGCCGGGAGCGCCCCCGGGCGGGGCCGCCCCGGGCGAGCCGGGCTGCTGGGCCCGCACGAGCAGGTGGAGCAGGCCCGGGGCGGTGGCCCCGGCGTGGTGCGGCAGCAGCTCCGTGGCCGCGACGAGCGTGAAGCCGGTGATGGGGCGGCCCTTGCCGGCGAACCAGCGCTGACGGGGCAGCCACTCGGAGAGCAGCGGCACCAGCGACCCCAGCAGCCCCGCGTCGGCGGCCTCCGCCTCGGGCGCGTGGGCCGCGGGGGCGGCGCGGACCGAGGACAGCAGCGGGCCGGAGGCGGCGGAGGCCCCCCGGCGTCCGGTGCCCCGGCGGGACGGTGCAGCGTCCGACATGGCGTCGCGTCCTTTCCCCGGGGCGTGGCATATGGGGCAAAGTGTCCCGGATCGCGGTCCCGGATTGCGGCATTGACCTGTACGCGGTGCTGCGGTGCTGGGCTCCCCGGCCGGGGCCGGGGGAAGTGCCGTGCGGGCTCGTCCGGTGCGGTCAGCGCCCGCGGCCCCTGGTGCGGCGCGCGCGGCGGCCGGGGTGCGGCCCCTGCGGCGGTCCTCGTAGCGGAAGTGATCCGTTCGGCCCGGCTCGTGCGTAGTAGTACGAGTTCCCAGGGCTGCCGGGGGAAAACCGCCCGTGCGCGGCCGGCCGGCGGGCGCCGGCGCGCACGGGAGCGCCCTCAGTGGCCGGCCTGCGGCGGCGCACCACGGCGGAGCCGGAACCAGTAGAAGCCGTGACCGGCCAGGGTCAGCAGATAGGGCAGTTCACCGATGGCGGGGAAGCGCACCCCACCGATCAGCTCGACGGGATGCCGGCCGCTGAACGCCCGCAGATCGAGCTCGGTCGGCTGTGCGAAGCGGGAGAAGTTGTTCACGCACAGCACGATGTCGTCCTCCCCCTGCCCCGGCAGCCGCACTTCGCGCAGGAACGCGAGCACGGCCGGGTTGCTGGAGGTGAGCTCGGTGTACGAGCCGAGCCCGAACGCCGGGTTCTGCTTGCGGATCTCGATCATCCGGCGGGTCCAGTGCAGCAGCGACGAGGGGCTGCTCATCGCCGCCTCGACGTTGGTGACCTGATAGCCGTAGACCGGGTCCATGATGGTCGGCAGGTACAGTCGGCCCGGGTCGCAGGAGGAGAAGCCCGCGTTGCGGTCGGGCGTCCACTGCATCGGCGTGCGCACGCCGTCGCGGTCGCCGAGCCAGATGTTGTCGCCCATGCCGATCTCGTCGCCGTAATAGAGGATCGGAGAGCCGGGCAGGGAGAACAGCAGCGCGGTGAACAGCTCGATCTGATTGCGGTCGTTGTCGAGCAGCGGGGCGAGCCGCCGCCGGATGCCGATGTTGGCGCGCATCCGCGGATCCTTGGCGTACTCCGCGTACATGTAGTCGCGCTCTTCGTCGGTGACCATCTCCAGCGTCAGCTCGTCGTGGTTGCGCAGGAAGATGCCCCACTGGCAGCGCGAGGGGATGGCCGGGGTCTTCGCCAGGATTTCCGAGACCGGGTAGCGCGACTCCCGGCGCACGGCCATGAAGATGCGCGGCATCACGGGGAAGTGGAATGCCATATGGCATTCGTCGCCGCCGGACTCGTAGTTCCCGAAGTAGTCGACGACGTCCTCGGGCCACTGATTGGCCTCGGCCAGCAGCACGGTGTCCGGGTAATGGGCGTCGATCTCCGCCCGGACGCGCTTGAGGAACTGGTGCGAGCGCGGCAGGTTCTCGCAGTTGGTGCCCTCCTCGGCGAAGAGATAGGGCACGGCGTCCAGCCGGAAGCCGTCGATGCCGAGGTCCAGCCAGAACCGCAGCGCGGCCAGGATCTCCTCCTGCACCGCCGGGTTCTCGTAGTTGAGATCGGGCTGGTGCGAGAAGAAGCGGTGCCAGTAGTACTGCTTGCGGACCGGGTCGAAGGTCCAGTTCGAGGTCTCCGTGTCGACGAAGATGATGCGCGCGTCCGGATAGCGCTTGTCGTCGTCCGCCCAGACGTAGTAGTCGCCGTAGGGGCCGTCGGGATCGCTGCGCGACTGCTGGAACCACTCGTGCTGATCGCTCGTATGGTTCATGACAAAGTCGATGATGACGCGCATGCCCCGCTGGTGCGCGGCGTCCACGAACTCCACGAAGTCGGCCAGGTCGCCGAACTCCGGCAGCACCGCGGTGTAGTCGGAGACGTCGTAGCCCCCGTCGCGCAGCGGCGACTGGAAGAACGGCGGCAGCCACAGGCAGTCGACGCCCAGCCACTGCAAATAATCCAGCTTGGCCGTCAGACCCTTGAGGTCGCCGATGCCGTCGCCGTCGCTGTCCTGGAAGGACCGTACGAGCACCTCGTAGAAGACGGCGCGCTTGAACCAGTCGGGATCCAGGTCCTTGGCGGGAGTGTCCTCGAAGGTATCGGGGACGGGCTCATTGACGATCATGGTGTGGGTGACCCTCCGATCGGTGAGGACGGTCGCAGCGAGAACACGTGCGCGGGCGCGAGAGAACGGCCCGGCTCGAGGCGCACATAGTTGTCCCTGCCCCAGTGATAGGTCTCTCCGGTGAGCTCGTCGCGCACCGGGACGGACTCATGCCATGCGAGGCCGAGTTCCGGCATGTCCAACGAGACCGTGGCCTCGTGGGTGTGGTGGGGGTCGAGGTTGACAACGGTCAGTACGCACGAGGTGCCCGCACGCTTGGAATAGGCGATGACGGCGTCGTTGTCGGCGTAATGGAAACGCAGGTTGCGCAGCTGCCGCAGGGCCGGCTGGCGCCGTCGCAGCCGGTTCAGCAGGGTGATCAGCGGGGCCAGGCTGCGCCCCTCGCGCTCGGCCGCCTCCCAGTCGCGCGGCCGCAGCTGGTATTTCTCCGAGTCCAGGTATTCCTCGCTCCCGGGGTGCACCGGAGTGTTCTCGCACAGTTCGTAACCGGCGTAGACGCCCCAGGACGGGGAGAGCGTCGCGGCGAGCACGGCGCGCGCCTCGAAGGCGGGCCGCCCGCCGTGCTGGAGATGGGCGTGCAGGATGTCCGGGGTGTTCACGAAGAGGTTGGGGCGCATGAGGGCGGCCGACTCCCCGGCCAGCTCCGTGAGGTAGCCGGTGAGCTCCTCCTTGGTGTTGCGCCAGGTGAAATAGGTGTACGACTGCTGGAAGCCGATCGCGCCGAGCGTGCGCATCATCGCGGGCCGGGTGAAGGCCTCGGCGAGGAAGACCACGTCCGGATCGGTGCGGCCGATCTCGGCGATCACCTTCTCCCAGAAGACCACCGGCTTGGTGTGCGGATTGTCGACCCGGAAGATCCGCACGCCGCGCTCCATCCAGAACCGCAGCACCCGCAGGCTCTCCCGGAGCAGCCCGTCGAAGTCCTCGTCGAAGGCCAGGGGATAGATGTCCTGGTACTTCTTGGGCGGGTTCTCGGCGTAGGCGATCGTGCCGTCGGCGCGGTGGTGGAACCACTCGGGGTGCTTGGCCACCCAGGGGTGGTCCGGGGAGCACTGGAGCGCGAAGTCGAGGGCGACCTCCATGCGCAGCTCGCGGGCGCGCGCGACGAAGTGGTCGAAGTCCTCGAAGGTGCCGAGGTCCGGGTGGAGGGCGTCGTGGCCGCCGTCGGCCGAGCCGATCGCCCAGGGGCTGCCGACGTCGTACGGGCCCGCGGTGAGCGCGTTGTTGGGGCCCTTGCGGTACGCGGTGCCGATGGGGTGCACCGGCGGCAGGTAGACGACGTCGAAGCCCATGGCGGCGACGGCCGGCAGCCGCCGCGCCGCGGTCCGGAACGTGCCGCTGCGGGCGGGAAGGCGGCCCTCCGCGGGCCGGGCCCCCTCGGAGCGCGGGAACATCTCGTACCAGGACCCGAACAGCGCCCGCTCGCGCTCCACCAGCACCGGCACCGGCCGGCTCGCGGTCACCAGCTCGCGCAGCGGGTGCTCGGCCAGGGCGGCCGTGACCGGCGGCGCGAGGGCGGCGGCGAGCCGGGCGGTGGCCGGCCGGCCCGGGTCGCGCAGCGCGTCGACGGCGGTCAGCACCGCCTCGCGGCCCTCTTTCTTCGGCACTCCGGCGGCGGCCCGCTCGTACAGCAGCGCGCCTTCCTCCAGCACGAGTTGGACGTCCATGCCGGCCGGGATCTTCACCGACGCCGTCCGGCGCCACGACGCCACCGGATCGCTCCACGCCTCCACCGCGTACGTCCAGCGCCCCTCGCTGTCCGGGGTCACGTCCGCGCCCCAGCGGTCGGTGCCGGGCGTGAGCTCGCGCATGGGGGTCCAGGGGCCGCAGCGGCCCGCCGGGTCGCGCAGCACCACATTGGCGCCGAGCGCGTCGTGGCCCTCGCGGAAGACGGTGGCGGTGACCTGGAAGGTCTCGCCGACGACCGCCTTGACCGGCCGGCGGCCGCAGTCCACGAGCGGCCCGAGGTCCAGGACGGGGATACGACCGATCATGGGATCACCTGAGGGGAGGAGGAGGGCGGGAACGGCGGAACGACAGCGGCGGCACTGGCGGGTTCTGCTCTTTCTATCGGCTCCGCCGCCGGTCGGCTGGGTGCGGGCATGGCTGCTCCTGACCGCGTTCACTCGGGTGGGTGCGGAAGAAATGCGGAAGTGCCGGGGACGGGTACTCGGGGCGGCGGCGGACTGCTACGGCCTGCATACCGGTTGAGCTTTCCCACCGGTCCCGGGCGGGCATGCCCGCACCGTGGGACCTACCGGTGCGTAGTTCCCGTGGCACCGGCTGGGGAGGATGGTCGGCACTCCGTCACCCGTACGAAGTCTCCTCGTAGGGCCGATCGTGTGCAATGCGCGAAAACCGGGTAACCGGCGGCCAGACGGGGTAACGGGACGCCGCCACGGCCGCCGAAGGCCGTAGCGGCCCTCGCCCGCCGCCGATCCCGCTGTACGCGCGGCGTATTCCCCTCTCGTACGGATGCCGTACCCGCCGAAGTGACGCGTGCGGTCCGCTTCCACGCCCCGTCCACCATGCGGACGCTCTTCCCGGCCACGCGGGCGACCCCGGGCTGCGCAGGACGGCCCCATCCCGCGCGCCGCAGCAGGGGGCGCACTTCCCGCCTGCACCTGCCGGGAGCAGGCAGTTGCCGCGAAGCGCCACGAAGCCCCCCGGCCTCCCCGCTACCGTCGTGCGGGTGAAGGCCATTCGTCGATTCAGCGTGCGCCCCGTTCTTCCGGAGCCCCTACGACCGCTCAGCGAGCTGGCGCGCAATCTGCGCTGGTCCTGGCACCCCGAGACCCGTGAGCTCTTCCAGGCCGTCGACCCCGAGGGCTGGCGCGCCGCCGCCGGCGACCCGATGCGGCTGCTGGGCTCCGTGCCCGCCGACCGGCTCGCCGCCCTCGCCGACGACCGCCGCTTCCGGCGCCGGCTCACCGCGGCCGCCGACGACCTCCAGGACTACCTCACCGGCCGGCGCTGGTACCAGGAACAGCCCGAGGGACTGCCCGCCGCCATCGCCTACTTCTCGCCCGAGTTCGGCATCACCGCCGCCCTCCCGCAGTACAGCGGCGGCCTCGGCATCCTCGCCGGCGACCACCTGAAGTCCGCCAGCGACCTCGGCGTCCCCCTCATCGGCGTCGGGCTGCTCTACCGCCACGGCTACTTCCGCCAGTCCCTCTCCCGCGAGGGCTGGCAGCAGGAGCACTACCCCCTGCTCGACCCCAACGAGCTGCCGCTCACCATGCTCCGCGAGCCCGACGGCAGCGCGAGCCGCGTCTCCCTCGCCCTGCCCGGCGGCCGCTCCCTGCGCGCCCACATCTGGCAGGCCCGCGTCGGCCGCGTGCCCCTGCTCCTCCTCGACTCCGACGTCGAGGAGAACGGCCCCGGCGAGCGCGAGGTCACCGACCGGCTCTACGGCGGCGGCGGCGAGCACCGGCTGCTGCAAGAGATGCTCCTCGGCATCGGCGGCGTGCGCGCCGTGCGCACCTACTGCCGGCTCACCGGCCACCCCGAGCCCGAGGTCTTCCACACCAACGAGGGCCACGCCGGCTTCCTCGGCCTGGAGCGCATCCGCGAGCTCGTCACCACCGGCCTGGACTTCGACGCCGCCCTGGAGTGCGCCCGCGCCGGCGCCGTCTTCACCACCCACACCCCCGTGCCCGCCGGCATCGACCGCTTCGACCGCGAGCTCGTCGCCCGCCACTTCGGCCCCGCCGGCGAACTGCCCGGCATCGACGTCGAACGCGTCCTCGAACTGGGCCTGGAGACCTACCCCGGCGGCGAGCCCGGCCTCTTCAACATGGCCGTCATGGGCCTGCGCCTCGCCCAGCGCGCCAACGGCGTCTCCACCCTCCACGGACAGGTCAGCCGGCAGATGTTCGCCGGCCTGTGGCCCGGCTTCGACCCCGAGGAGGTGCCCATCGACTCCGTCACCAACGGCGTCCACGCACCCACCTGGGTCGCCCCCGAGGTGCTCCGCCTGGGCGCCCGCCGGGTCGGCGCCGGCCGCGCCGAGGACGCCCTGGCCGTCGGCGGCTCGCAGCGCTGGGACGCCCTCGCCGATATCCCCGACGCCGACATCTGGGAGCTGCGCCGCACCCTGCGCGAACAGCTGGTCGAGGAGGTGCGCGAGCGGCTGCGCGCCTCCTGGCGCGAGCGCGGCGCCGGCACCGCCGAGCTCGGCTGGATCGACGGAGTCCTCGACCCCGGCGTCCTCACCATCGGCTTCGCCCGCCGCGTCCCCTCGTACAAGCGCCTCACCCTGATGCTCCGCGACCGCGACCGCCTCATGGAGCTCCTGCTGCACCCCGAGCGCCCCGTGCAGATCGTCGTCGCCGGCAAGGCCCACCCCGCCGACGACAGCGGCAAGCGCCTCGTGCAGGAGCTCGTGCGCTTCGCCGACGACCCGCGCGTGCGCCGCCGCCTGGTCTTCCTGCCCGACTACGGCATGGCCATGGCCCAGCGGCTCTACCCCGGCTGCGACGTCTGGCTCAACAACCCGCTGCGGCCGCTGGAGGCCTGCGGCACCTCCGGGATGAAGGCCGCCCTCAACGGCTGTCTCAACCTCTCGGTGCTCGACGGCTGGTGGGACGAGTGGTACGAGCCGGACTTCGGCTGGGCCATCCCCACCGCCGACGGCGCGGCCATGGACGAGGACCGCCGCGACGACCTGGAGGCGGCCGCCCTCTACGAGCTGCTGGAGCGGCGGGTCGCCCCGCGCTTCTACGACCGGGCGCAGGGCGGGCTGCCGGGCCGCTGGATCGAGATGGTCCGCCGCACGCTCACCACCCTCGGCCCGAAGGTCCTCGCCGGGCGCATGGTGCGGGAGTACGTGGAGCGGCTCTACGCCCCCGCGGCCGAGGCCCAGCGGGCCCTCACGCCCGCCGCGGCGAGCGAGCTGGCCGCCTGGAAGGCCCGGGTGCGGGCCGGCTGGCCGGCCGTGGCCGTCGACCACGTGGAGGCCGTCGCCGACACCGCCCTCAACGGCACGGCCACGCTCGGCTCCACGGTCTCCCTGCGGGTCAGCGTCACGCTCGGGCCGCTCGACCCGGCGGACGTCGAGGTGCAGGCCGTCGCGGGGCGCGTCGACCCCGCCGACCGGCTCAGCAAGACCGCCGTCTTCCCCCTCAAGCCCGCCGGCGGCCCGGCCCTGGACGGCCGCCGCCTCTACGAGGGACCGCTCACCCTCGACCGCACGGGCCCCTTCGGCTACACGGTCCGCATCCTGCCCGCGCACCGGCTGCTGTCCAGCGGCGCGGAGATGGGCTTGGTGACCCTGCCGTCGGAGGCCACGGGCGAGGCGGCGGGGGTGCTCCTGCGCTAGCCGCGCCGGGCCGGGCACGCCGGCCGCGGCCCCGTGGCCGGATCCCGCGAGGGGGCCGCCGCCGGGGCCGCGGTCCCCTTCCGTACTGTGGGGCCTCCGATGTCACCGGGGCGGAAGCGGGACGGCGTGACGGCGAAGACGACGACGAAGGCCAAGCGGTGGGCCGCGGGGCTCCTCTGCCTCCTCATGGCCGTCCTCCCGGGGGCCTACGCGGTGCCCGGTCTCGTCCGCTCCACGGGCCTGGTGGGCACGCCCGGCACCTTCACCGTCCTGCTGTGCGAGACCACCGGCACCGGCCGCGGCACTCACACGGTCTGCTACGGCACCTTCCGCCCCGACGGCGGGGGCCGGGCGGATGACCGGGCGGTGATGGAGACGAAGTACGGCGCGGGCGAGCGGGTGGCGGTCACCCGCAGCGGCGGCGCGTACTACTCGGTGACCCCGGCGGCGTTCTTCGGCTGGCTCGCCGTGGACGTCTTCGCCGCGTTCATGCTGCTCTGCGCCGCGCTGATTTTCGGCGCGCGGTGGCCCGCACGTGCGTGGGGCGCCGTCCGGGGGAGTCGTGGCTCACCCCGGACGGCGCCCGGTTCGAAGGCGGCGGTTGCCGCGCGGCGCTAGAAGCTCAGCTTCCAGCTGTTGATCGTGCCGGTGTCGGACGCGTACACGTCCTGCACCGAAAGCTTCCACGTGCCGGGCGCCGAGACCGCCGACGCGTCGACCGTGTACGTCTCCTTCACGTCCTCCGCGGAGTCCCAGGAGTCCGTGTCCTTCAGCCGCCACGTCTTGCCGTCGGGCGCGACGAGGTCGATCCGCAGGTCACCGCGGTAGGTGTGGGTGATGTTCACGTCCACCTTCAGGGCGGCGGAGCCGTTGCCGCTGCGCGTGACGACGATCGGCGAGGTCACCGCGGCGCCCGCGTCCGGGATGGCGACGGGGGCCGTGCTCTCGAAGACGCTGCCGCCGCCCGTGGCGTTCACGGTCCACTTGAAGGACGCGCTGCCGGACTTGCCGGCGGAGTCCTTGACCGTGACGGTCACGTTGCTGGTGCCGGTGGTGGTCGGCGTGCCGGAGATCAGGCCGGTGGAGGCGTTGATCGACAGGCCGGCGGGCAGGCCGGTGGCCGCGTAGCTCAGGGAGCCGGCGGTGCCGCTGGTGGCCTTGATCTGCAAGGAGACGGCGGTGTTCACGATGCTCGTCTGGTCGCCGGGGGCCGTGACGTTGACCCCGGTCCCGGGCGTGGCCCGGCTGCCGACGTTGATCGCGGCCCACGCGTTGGCCGCGTTGTTGTACGTGTCGCTGCCCACGCCGAAGAGCTCGCCCGCGGCCCACAGCGTCGCCTCGCGCGCCCCGGCGTAGTCGGTCGTGGACTGCATGCGCCCGGTGAGCGCCTTGAACCAGATCTTCGCGGCGTTGTCGCGGCCGATGCCGGTCACGGGCAGGCCGTCGGAGGTCGGGGAGTCGTACGAGACGCCGTTGACCACCTTGGCGCCGCTGCCCTCGGAGGCGAGGTAGAACCAGTGGTTGGCGGGGCCGGACGAGTAGTGCACGTCGAGGCCGCCGAGGCCCGAGTACCAGGCGTCCTTGGAGCGGCCGTCCTTGCTGGGCTTGTCCATGTAGCGCAGCGGGGTGCCGTTGCCGTTGATGTTGATCTTCTCGCCGACGAGGTAGTCGCCCGGGTCGCTGGGGTTGTCGGCCCAGAACTCGACCGCGGCGGCGAAGATGTCGGAGGTGGCCTCGTTGAGGCCGCCGGACTCGCCCGCGTAGTTGAGGTTGGCGGTGGCCGCGGTGACGCCGTGCGTCATCTCGTGCGCCGCCACGTCGATCGAGGTGAGCGGCTTGGCGTTGCCGGAGCCGTCGCCGTACGTCATGCAGAAGCAGTCGTCCGACCAGAACGCGTTGACGTAGTTGCTGCCGTAGTGGACGCGGCTGTACGCGCCGACGCCGTCACCGCGGATGCCGGTGCGCCCGTGCACGTTCTTGTAGTAGTCCCACGTCAGCTGGGCGCCGTACTGCGCGTCCACGCCGGCGGTGGCCGCGTCGCTGGTGGTGCCGTTGCCCCAGACGTCGTCGGCGTCGGTGAAGAGCGTGCCGGTGCCGGAGGAGCCGCGGTTGAGGTTGTACGTCTTGTGGCCGCCGCGCGTGGTGTCGTTGAGCTGGTACGAGCCGCCCGACTGCGAGGTGCCGATGGTGACGCGGCCGCTGTACTGGCTGTTGCCGGTGCCCTGCTTGACGCCCTGGAACTCGAAGAGCTTCTCGCCCGTGCGCGCGTCCGTGATGACGTGCAGCGCGTTGGGGGTGCCGTCCTCCTGGAGGCCGCCCACGACGGTCTCGTACGCGAGGACCGGCGTGCCCTTCGCCGCCCAGACGATCTTGCGGGGCGCCTTGTCGGCCTTCGTGGCCTTCGAGCCCTGCGCGCCGGCGGCCTTCAGGGCCTGCTTCTCGGCGGAGGAGGCGGCGAGCGACGGCGTGGTCGTCGCGATCGCCAGCCGGGCCTTGGTCGCCTTGGCGACGCTCTTGAGGCTGCCGCTCCTGGCCGTGTCGACGACGAGGTCGCCGCCGAGGACGGGCAGGCCCTCGTACGTCCGCTCGTAGCGGGTGTGCACGGTGCCGTTGACGTCCCGGACGACGTCCTTGACGACCAGCTTCTCCTGCGGGCCGAGGCCGAGCGCCCGGGCGGTCTCCGCCTTCGCCGCCTCGGCCTGCCGTATGAGCTCGGCGCGCTGTGCGGGGGTGAGCTTGGCGGGCAGGGCGCCGGGGTCGGCCTTGGCGATGAGCTGGCGCGGGGCGCTGCCCGCGGCGGACGAGCCGGCCGAGGCGCTGCCGGTCTGCGTGCCGACGGCGAGCATCGCCGAGACGGCTACCAGCGCGCCGGCGGCGACGGCTCTCTTCTTGGGGGAGCGTCTGGTCTGGGGGGTGGGTCTCACGCTGACTCCTTCTGCGAGGCAGATCAGGCAGAACAGAAACAGGTGGAGCTGGGGGCCGGTCGATCCCGGCCGGGGTTCCGGGCCGATGAATCCGATGGGTCCGATGAATCCGGTGGGTCCGGCGGGTGCGGCGGGTGCGGTGGAGCGGCGGGTGCGGTGAAACGTGATGGAGCGCTGCGCTTCCCCGTGTGCGGTGGCCGCCGGGTGCTGCCGGTCGGTGCCGCAGGACGGGAACGAGAGGCGTGGGGCCTCGGGGGAACAGCAGGCATGCACGTGCCGATGGAGCGGGGAACGCGGCCGGCGCGCGGCGGCGGTGCCGTGGGGAAGCCGCGCATCAGTGGAGGGAAGAGTGCCATCGCGGGCATGTACGTGTCAGGAGTCCGGAGGCAAGTTGGCCGGAATCCGTCCGTTGACGAAAGACCGACGTCCGCATAGCGGTACGGGCCCGCCGTGGGGGCGAGCCCGTACCGCCGGGTGCGCAATTCCCGTGAACCGTCAGGCCAGGCTGTCGCGCCACGCCCGGTGCAGATCCGCGAACCGGCCCGTGCCCGCGATCAGCTCCGCCGGGGAGCCGTCCTCCACCACGCGCCCCCCGGCCATCACCAGGACGCGGTCCGCGATCTCGACCGTCGACAGCCGGTGCGCGATGACCACCGCCGTGCGGCCGCGCAGCACCGTGGCCATCGCGCGCTGCACCGCCTGCTCGCCCGGGATGTCGAGCGAGGACGTGGCCTCGTCCAGGATGAGCACCGCCGGGTCGGCGAGCAGCGCCCGCGCGAACGCCACCAGCTGGCGCTGGCCCGCGGAGATGCGGCCGCCGCGCTTGCGCACGTCCGTGTCGTAGCCCTCCGGCAGGGCCGCGATGAAGTCGTGCGCGCCGATCGCCTTCGCCGCCTGCTCGATCTCCGCCCGGGAGGCGCCGGGGCGGCCGATGGAGATGTTCTCCGCGACGGTGCCGGAGAACAGGAACGCCTCCTGCGTCACCATCACCACCCCGCGCCGCAGCTCCGGCCCGCCGAGCGCGTCCAGCGGCACGCCGTCGAGGAGCACCCGGCCCTCAGTGGGGTCGTAGAAGCGGGCCAGGAGCTTGGCGAGCGTGGACTTGCCGGCGCCCGTCGAGCCCACGACCGCGACCGTCTGGCCGGCGCGCAGCGTCAGGTCGAAGCGGGGGAGGATCTCGCCGCCCGTGCGGTAGGCGAAGCGCACCCCGTCGAAGACGACCTCGCGGCCGGGCATACCGGACCGCGGCTCCGGCAGCGCCTTCGGCTCGGCGGGCTCGGGCACGCCCGGCCGCTGCGCGAGCAGGCCCGCGATCTTGTCGAGCGAGGCCGCCGCCGACTGGTACGAGTTGAGGAACATGCCCAGCTGGTCGATCGGGTCGTACAGCCGCCGCAGGTAGAGCACCGCCGCCGCGAGCACGCCCAGCTCCAGGCCGCCGCCGGCCACCCGGTACGCACCCCACAGGACGATCGCCGCCAGCACCACGTTGGCCACGAGGCGGGAGAGGAAGACGTAGCGGGCCATCTCCAGCATCGCCCCGACGTTGGCGTGCTTGTGCTCCTCGTTCAGCTTCGCGAAGTGGCTCTCGTTGGCGCGCTCGCGGCGGAACGCCTGGACCGGCCGGATGCCGTTCATGGTCTCGGTGAACTTCACGATCACCGCGGCGATCGCCGTGGACCGCTCGCGGTAGACCGACCGTGCACGCCGGTCGTACGAGCGCATCAGCAGCCGGAGCGGCACGAACGAGAGCACGGCCACGGCGCCGATGCCCCAGTCCAGATAGAGCAGGGTGACCGAGATGTACACAACGGCCAGGCAGACCCCTATGAGCTCCTGGAGGCCGTCGTTGATGAGCTCCCGGATCGACTCGACGTCCGTGGTCGCCCGGGAGATGAGCCGCCCCGAGGTGTAGCGCTCGTGGAAGTCGACGCTGAGCGACTGGGCGTGGCGGAAGATGCGGCCGCGCAGGTCGAGCAGCACGTTCTGGCCGATGCGCGCCGAGAGGCGGATGAACGCGTACTGCAACAGGCCCGCGGCCAGGGCGCTCACCACGTAGGCGACGCCGACGGCGATCAGCGGGCCGTAGTCGCCCCGGCGGACGGCCGGCACGCCCCGGTCTATGGCGACGGCCACGAGGAGCGGGCCCGCCTGGACGGCGGCCTGCTGGAGCAGCAGCACGAGGGCGCTGAGCCGGAGGCGGCCGCGGGCGGGGGCGAGCAGCGAGCGCAGCAGTGCCCGGGAGGCCCCCTTGGGGGCGGGCAGCACGTCCTTGTCGAAGGGGTCGTCCGGTGCGGCGGAGGCCCCGGGGGCCGTCTGCTGCGGCCCGGTGGTGGTCTGGTCGGTGGCGGTGGTCATCGCCGGCCTCCCTCGTGCCGTGCGTACGGGGCGTCCGCCGGGCCGTCCCGGTCCTCGTCGCCCGCCATGAGGAGGGCGTACTCCCGGCTGGTGTGCAGCAGTTCGTGATGGGTGCCGACGGCGGCGATGCGGCCCCCGGAGAGCAGGGCCACGCGGTCGGCGAGCATGACCGTGGACGGGCGGTGGGCGACGACGAGGGCGGTCGTGCCGGCCAGCACCTCGCGCAGGGCCGCCTCCACGAGCGCCTCGGTGTGCACGTCGAGCGCGGACAGCGGGTCGTCCAGGATGAGGAAGCGCGGGTCGCCGACGACGGCGCGGGCGAGCGCGAGCCGCTGCCGCTGGCCGCCGGACAGGCTCAGGCCCTGCTCGCCGACCTGGGTGCGGGTGCCCTCCGGGAGGGAGTGCACGAAGCCGGCCTGGGCGACCTCCAGCGCGCGCCGCAGCTCGGCCTCGCCGCCGCCGTCGGCGCCCATCAGCACGTTCTCCCCGACGCTCGCGGAGAACAGCGTCGGGTCCTCGAAGGCCACGGAGACCAGCTCGCGCAGGCGCTCGCGCGGCATGGCCGCGATGTCCCGGCCGTCCAGGGTGATCCGCCCGGACGTCGCCTCGTGGAGGCGGGGGATGAGGGCCGTCAGGGTCGTCTTGCCGCTGCCCGTGGTGCCGACGAGGGCCATCGTCTCGCCGGGCCGGATGTGCAGGTCGACGCCCTCCAGGACGGGCGGGGCGTCCGCCGGGGCGTCGGGATAGCGGAAGCCGACGCCCTCCAGGCGCAGGCCGGTTCTCTCCCGCGACGCCTTGTGCGGCGTCTTCGCCGGCGTCTTGGGCGGCGTCTTCCGCGACGGCGCGTCCTCGTCCCGGGAGGAGGCGTCCTCCTGCCGCGGGGCGGGGGTGTCCATGACCTCGAAATAGCGATCGGCGGCCGTGGCCGCCTCGTTGGAGATCGCGATCAGGAAGCCCATCGACTCCACCGGCCAGCGCAGCGCCAGGGCCGTCGACAAGAACGCCACCAGCGTGCCGGCCGACAGCTCGCCGTCGGCGACCTGGAGCACGCCGAGCACCAGCGCCGCGCCGATCGCCAGCTCCGGCAGGCTCATGATGAACGCCCAGAGCAGCCCCAGCAGGTGGGCCTTGCGCAGCTCGGTGCCGCGCAGCCGGCCCGCGAGCGCGGCGAAGGCCTTCTCCTGGCCGCGGTGCCGGCCGAAGCCCTTGATGATGCGGATGCCGAGCACGCTCTCTTCGAGGACCGTGGCGAGATCGCCGGACTGGTCCTGGGCGGTGCGCGCGGCCCGGGAATAGCGATCCTCGAAATACGCGCAGAGGATCACCAGCGGCACCACCGGGGCGAGCAGCACCAGCCCCAGCACCCACTGCTGTATCAGCAGGACGACGAAGCCCGCCACGATCGTCGCTCCGTTGACCAGCAGGAAGGTCAGGGGGAAGGCGAAGAAGATGCGCAGCAGCGTCAGGTCCGTGGTGCTCCGCGAGAGCAGCTGGCCCGAGGCCCACCGGTCGTGGAAGGCGACCGGCAGCCGCTGGAGGTGCCGGTAGAGGTCCGCCCGCATGTCCGCCTCGACCCGCGCGAGCGGGCGCGCGGTGAGGAACCGGCGCGCCGCGAACAGCGACGCCTCCAGCAGGCCGAGCAGGAGCACCAGCCCGCCGCCCAGCCACACGCCGGACGGGTCGCCGCCGGCGACCGGGCCGTCCACGATCCACTTGAGTGCGAGCGGGATCGCGAGGCCGGCGCAGGAGGCGACGATCGTCACCGCCGCGGCCGTGACCAGCCTGCCGCGCACGGGGCGCACGTAGGGCCACAGGCGCAGCAGCGAGCGGACGGCGGAGCGGCTGCCGTCCGGACGGGCGGGTTCGGGGGGTTCCTGGGTCTCTGTCATCAGGAGTGAGACTACGGTTCACCACTGACAATGCTCACGTGGTTTTTGCCCTCAAGGCCCGCTTACGGAACCGGAATTGGAGGTTCCGATCCCGGTCGCGCCCCCTCGGGCCTGCCCGCCGCCACCCGCCACAGCAGCACCGAACGCGCCTCCACCGTGACGCGCGTCCCCGCCGCCCGGCGCTCGCCCGGCGCCGCCCCCTGCTCCTCCCGCGCCGTGTCCACGAGCAGCTCGTACGCGTCCGCCCACGGCGGCCCCGGCAGCGTGAACGCCACGTCCCCGGGCCCCGCGTGGAGGACGGCGAGGAAGCTGTCGTCCGTGACCGGATCGCCCTGCGGCCCGCGCTGGGGGATGTCGCGCCCCGACAGGTACATCCCGAGCGCCGCCGCCGGCGCGTACCAGTCGGCCTCCGTCATCTCCGCGCCCGCGGCCGTGAACCAGGCGAGGTCGCGCAGCCCGTCCGCGCTCTGCGGCCGGCCGGAGAAGAAGGCGCGGCTGCGCAGCACGGGGTGCGCGCGGCGCAGCGCGAGGAGCCGGCCGCACAGGTCGGCCAGCGCCCGCCAGCCGGGGTCCGCCAGGAGCGACCAGTCGATCCAGCTGGTCTCGTTGTCCTGGCAGTAGGCGTTGTTGTTGCCGCCCTGGGTGCGGCCCATCTCGTCGCCCGCGACCAGCATCGGCACCCCGGTGGACAGCAGCAGCGTGGTCAGCAGGTTCCGCAGCTGCCGCCGCCGCAGGGCCGGCACCGCCGGGTCGTCCGCCGGGCCCTCCGCGCCGCAGTTCCAGGACCGGTTGCCGTCGGTGCCGTCGCGGTTGCCCTCGCCGTTGGCCTCGTTGTGCTTGTGCTCGTAGCTCACCAGGTCGCGCAGCGTGAAGCCGTCGTGGGCCGTGACGAAGTTGACGGAGGCGTACGGGCGCCGGCCGCCCCAGGCGTAGAGGTCGCTGGAGCCGGAGAGGCGGTAGCCGAGGTCGCGCACGTCGGGCAGGGCGCCGCGCCAGTAGTCCCGCACGGCGTCGCGGTAGCGGTCGTTCCACTCGGTCCACAGCGGCGGGAAGGAGCCCACCTGGTAGCCGCCCGAGCCCACGTCCCACGGCTCGGCTATCAGCTTCACCCGGCGCAGGACCGGGTCCTGGGCGATGACGGCCAGGAACGGCGAGAGCATGTCGACGTCGTGCATGGAGCGGGCGAGGGCCGCCGCCAGGTCGAAGCGGAATCCGTCGACGCCCATCTCCGTCACCCAGTAGCGCAGCGAGTCGGTGATCAGCCGCAGGACGTTCGGCTGGACGACGTGCAGGGTGTTGCCGCAGCCGGTGTAGTCCGCGTAGCGGCGGCGGTCCGTCTGGAGCCGGTAGTAGCGGCGGTTGTCGATGCCCTTCAGGGACAGCATGGGGCCCAGCTCGCCGCCCTCGGCGGTGTGGTTGTAGACGACGTCCAGGATCACCTCGACGCCGGCCGCGTGCAGGGCCCGCACCATGCGCTTGAACTCGCCCACCTGCCGGCCGTCCGTCCCCGTCGCCGCGTAGCCGGCGTGCGGCGCGAAGTAGCCGATGGAGTTGTAGCCCCAGTAGTTGCGCAGCCCGCGCCGCAGCAGGTGGTCCTCGTGCGCGAACTGGTGCACCGGCAGCAGCTCCACGGCCGTCACCCCGAGCCGCACCAGGTGCTCCACGGCCGCCGGGTGCCCGAGCCCGGCGTACGTGCCGCGCAGCTCCTCGGGGACCCCCGGGTGGCGCTTGGTGAAGCCGCGCACGTGCAGCTCGTAGATGACCGAGTCGGGCCACGGCGTCTTGGGCCGGTGGTCGTCCGCCCAGTCGTCGCCGTCCGCCACCACCACGCCCTTGGGGACGTACGGCGCCGAGTCGCGCTCGTCGCGGACGGTGTCGGCGACGTGCTGCTGGGGCCAGTCGCGCACGTGCCCGTACACCTCGGGAGGCAGCGAGAAGTCGCCGTCGACGGCCCGGGCGTAGGGGTCCAGGAGCAGCTTGGCGGGGTTCCAGCGGGCGCCCGTCCAGGGGTCCCAGCGGCCGTGGACGCGGTAGCCGTAGCGCCGGCCCGGCAGGACGCCGGGGACGAAACCGTGCCATATCTCGTGGGTCAGCTCGGTGAGCGGCAGCCGTATCTCGCCCTCCGGCGCGCCCTCCGCCGGGGCCTGGCCGCCGTCGCCGGGCCCGTCGCCGAACAGGCACAGCTCGACGGCCTCCGCCCCGCCGGCCCACAGGGCGAAGTTCGTCCCCGCCGGCGCGCCCCCGGCGGCGGGCTTGAAGCGGGCCCCGAGCGGCTCGGGGCTGCCGGGCCACACGGCGGGGCCGGGCAGCGGCCGCAGGGCCGGGGCGGCCTCCGGGTGGTGCCGGCCGTTGACCGGGGCGGCGGCGGCCCCCGGCCGGGCCGCGGGGTGCCGGGCCCGGCCGCCGCCGAACTCGTCTCCCCGTTCCGCCTCTTGCTCGGGTGCGCTCGACACGTCTTCGCCTCCGGCGGCTCGCGGGCAGCGCGCCGGGCGCCCGGCGTCCCGTGCCGGGCGGCGGCGGTCCTCGTCCTTGCCCCCAGTTCTGCCCAGAAGCAAGCGCGCGCTCACCGGGTCGTACCCGCGGTCAGCCCGGCACGGAGCACCCGGGTGGCCGGATTATGATGCTCACCTTCAGCCACAGGGATCACCTCCGCCGCATATCTCGTACCACCGTTCCCATTTGGGACCGAACGGTGACATTGCACGGGTCTGCGGCGCCGGAGCCCTGTGGTTGTCTATCGCCAGCGCGTGAGCCGCGCTTCGGGGGCGCCGCGTGGCCGCGGGCCGTGCGAGGGGAGACAACCGATTTTGAACACACAGCTGATACCCGGCAGGCGCGCAGCCCGCCGCCGGGGGCTGTTCGCGCTGCTGCTCGGCGCGCTGATGCTGCTGGTCACCGCCTGTGGCGGCGGTGACGACGGCGGGAAGAAGGGCGGGGCCGCGAAGGTCCCGGACGGCCCGTCGGAGGCCGTCGTGGCCATCACTCCGGACGACGGCACCAAGAACGTCGAGACGTCCGGCAAGCTCAAGGTGACCGCGGACAAGGGCACCCTGACGTCGGTCAAGGTCGCCGACGCCAAGGGCCGCACGGTCGAGGGCAAGGTCAGCGGCGACGGCAGGTCCTGGGAGCCGACGGCGCACCTCGGCGCCTCCACCCAGTACACGGTCGACGCGCTGGCCAAGGACAAGGACGGCCGCCCGTCGGCCAAGCACGCGTCCTTCACGACACTCACGCCGCAGAACACCTTCGTCGGCTACTTCACGCCGGAGGACGGCAGCACGGTCGGCGTGGGCATGCCCGTATCGATCAATTTCAGCCGGGGCATCACCGACCCCAAGGCCGTCGAGCGGGCCATCAAGGTGACCGCCCAGCCGGCGGTCGAGGTCAAGCCCCACTGGTTCGGCAACGACCGCCTCGACTTCCGTCCCGAGAAGTACTGGGCGGCCGGCACCAAGGTGACGGTCGACCTCAACCTCGACGGCGTCCAGGGCCGCGAGGGCGTGTACGGCTCGCAGACGAAGACCCTGAAGTTCACCGTCGGCCGCAGCCAGGTCAGCACGGTCGACGCCAAGTCCCACCAGATGGTGGTCGAGCGCGACGGCAAGGTCTTCAAGACCATCCCGATCTCCGCCGGCGCCCCCGCCAACCCCACCTACAACGGCCAGATGGTCATCAGCGAGAAGCACGACGTGACGCGCATGAACGGCGCCACCGTCGGCTTCACCAAGGGCGACGGCAAGGGCGAGTACGACATCCCGGACGTGCCGCACGCGATGCGCCTGTCCACGTCGGGCACCTTCCTGCACGGCAACTACTGGTCCGGCTCCGGCACCTTCGGCTCGGAGAACGCCAGCCACGGCTGCGTGGGCCTGGAGGACGAGCGCGGCGGCGGCGACCCGAACACGCCGGCCGCCTGGTTCTACAGCAACTCGCTCATCGGTGACGTCGTGATCGTCAAGAACTCCGACGACAAGATGATCAAGCCGGACAACGGCCTCAACGGCTGGAACCTGCCGTGGTCGGAGTGGGGCAAGAGCAGCCCCCAGGCCGACTGAGCCGACGGAAACGTCTCTTCACCTCTTCACCTCTTCACCTCTTCACCCGGTGCCTGCGGCCCGGTGCGCTTGTGACCGAGTGCACCGGGCCGCATGCGGTTAACCGGCACTAACCTGGGCTTCATGACTGTGCATCTTGAGGTTGCCGACGGCGTGGGCACCGTCCGCCTGGACCGCCCGCCGATGAACGCGCTCGACATCGCCACCCAGGACCGGCTCCGCGAGCTCGCCGAGGAGACCACCCGCCGCGACGACGTCCGGGCCGTCGTCCTGTGGGGCGGCGAGAAGGTGTTCGCGGCCGGCGCGGACATCAAGGAGATGCAGAAAATGGACCACGCCGCGATGGTGGCGCGGTCCCGCGGGCTCCAGGACTCCTTCACCGCCGTCGCCCGCATCCCCAAGCCCGTCGTCGCCGCCGTCACCGGCTACGCCCTCGGCGGCGGCTGCGAGCTCGCGCTCTGCGCCGACTTCCGGATCGCCGCCGACAACGCCAAGCTCGGCCAGCCCGAGATCCTGCTCGGCCTGATCCCCGGCGCCGGCGGCACCCAGCGGCTGTCCCGCCTGATCGGCCCGTCCAAGGCCAAGGACCTCATCTTCACCGGCCGTCAGGTCAAGGCCGACGAGGCCCTCTCCCTCGGCCTGGTCGACCGCGTCGTGCCCGCCGCCGAGGTGTACGAGCAGGCGCACGCGTGGGCGGCGCGGCTCGCCGCCGGTCCCTCGACGGCGCTGCGCGCCGCCAAGGAGGCCGTGGACACCGGTCTGGAGACCGACATCGACACCGGCCTCGCCATCGAACGGAACTGGTTCGCCGGGCTGTTCGCGACCGAGGACCGCGAGATCGGTATGCGCAGCTTTGTCGAGGACGGACCGGGTAAGGCCAAGTTCGTCTGACATCCCGATGGTTGGCGGTGGTCCGTGAGGGGCCGCCGCTGCCGCCGGCATGGACGCGCGGTCGTGCGGGTGTCCACCCCGGGGTGCCTCTTGTGGGGGAATTACGCACTGTGCACGCCCCGCCGCGACGGCCCTTCCGGCCGCTTTCGGCGGCCTTTCCGGAAACTGTGGTCGCCGCAGGTCAGCAAGGGTTTCCGGGAAGATCGCCTGCCCTTGGCATATGTCGCCGCGGCGCCCCGGAGGCTGTCCTTCCGGTCAGGTGAATCCCCGGGTTCCGGCCCCGGGCGTGCTTGCGGCGGCCATGATGGGGGCATGGCGGGCCTGGAGGGAACGGAGCAGCCACGGCAGCGGGGAGCCACCGCCGCTGTCCGGTGGTCGCCGACCGTAGAGGATGAACTGGCGCTCAAGGCGCTCGATCTGTACGGCAACCCCACACAGGGCGAGGTGCGCCTGCCCTCCCGCCCCGAGTCCGCCGTCGCCGCGCGGCGGCTCACCCAGACCGTGGTGCTGCGGCACTGGGGCCTCTCTGGCCAACTCACCGAGCACGCCGTTCTGCTGGTCTCCGAGCTCGTCGGCAACGCCGTCCGGCACACCGGCGCGCGCTACTTCGGCCTGCGGATGCTGCGCCGCAGGGGCTGGCTGCGGATAGAGGTCCGCGACCCCTCCCGGGGGCTGCCCTGCCTCATGCCCGTGCGCGAGCTCGACGTCACCGGCCGGGGCCTGTTCCTCGTCGACAAGCTCTCCGACCGCTGGGGAGTGGACCTGCTGGCGCGCGGCAAGACGACGTGGTTCGAGATGCGCGTCGCCGACCGCTGAGCGTTCGCTGAGCGGTCGGAGGAAGCGACCGGGCAAACGAAGAGGCCCCCATCCGTCGGCGTGCGACGGGGCGGGGGCCTCTTCGTGCGCCGCGGAGAAATGGGGTGTGCTCCGCGGCGTGCAAGACGACCTGGCTCGGGTCAATGAGGGTCGTGGCTTCCGACTATGGCAGACGGGGCGCGTTCCAGCCAAAACGGCTATCCGTTCAATTCGGGCAAGTGGCGCCATTTCTCTCGGAAATCAAAGGTGAGGTGAGCCACGTGCCTTGAAATTCGCGAATAGATCATGGAGATCACTTATTTTTATGCGAAATCACAGAGAGTGATATCCGGCCGTGATCGAACTCCTCGAACGGGCCGCTACTCTGTGCCGGTCACATCAGCACACCAAAGGGGAGGCTCTTATGGCCGACATCGAGAGCGCACGCGAGACGTTCGCCAAGTTCGACATCGACGGCGACGGGTTCATCACGGCCGCCGAGTACAAGAAGGCCATGGCGCAGCTCGGCGACCACTTCGTCACCGAGGCCGTCGCCCAGTCGATCATCGACTCCAAGGACACCAACGGCGACCGCCTGCTGTCCTTCGACGAGTTCTGGGCGTCGGTCAACAAGGGCTGAGTGCGGCTCCGCCGGCAAGCGGCAAAGGTGCCGGCAAGCAGCAAGGATTAAATGCAGTCCCGCGGCCGCGGCCGGCTCAGCGCCAGCCGCGCCGCTGCGCCCCGGCCCGCCGCCGCCGGTCGTTGCACAGCAGGCACCGGCCCCAGCCCTGCGGCAGGGGGTCGCTCTTGTCCCCGTACAGGGGATCCACGGGGCCCTTGGGATGCTCCGAGCAGCCCGTGGCCCCCAGCCCGCCGCTCAGGGCGCTCGCCGCGGTCAGCGCCCTGCGCAGGGCGTCCACCAACTGCTCGGCCTCATGGGGCGCGGGCGCGGCGGCGTCGAGGGAGAAGGCGATGTCCGAGGCGGTGGTGAGCGCGCTCTGGAGTTCGCGCAGGTCTGCGTAACTCATGCCTGCGAGCGTAACCGCCGCCACTGACAACGCCGCACCGCCGCCCGCCGCACGACCTGCCCGGCCGCCCTGTCGCCGCGGCCCCCTGCGGTACGGTCGGCGCCATGCCGGAGGCCCAGGACACCCAGTACCTCGCCGTGATGACGACGACCGACAGCGAGGAGCGCGCCCGGCACCTCGCCGCCACCGCCGTCGGGGCGCGGCTCGCCGCCTGCGCCCAGATCGACGGCCCCGTCACGAGCGTCTACCGCTGGCAGGACGAGGTGCGGAGCGACACCGAGTGGCGCGTCCTCTACAAGACCACCGCGGACCGCTACCGCGAGCTCGAACTCCGCATCAAGAGCGAGCACACCTACGAGACGCCGGAGATCATCGCCACCCCCGTCACGGCGGGCAGTGACGCGTACCTGGCCTGGCTCCGGGCGGAGACGCGCGTCAGCCGCGGCTGAGGAGCCAGCTGCGCTCCGCGCCCGCGGAGCCCGTGTCGCGCACCGTCCGCACCCCCTCGCCCGTCGCGTCGCGCGAGGTGCCGGTGCGGTGCGCGGCCTGCTCCCAGATCCGGCCGTCCGCCTCCGCGACGACCTTCTGCCGCTCGCCCGAGCCGGTCCGCTCGGCGCGGAAGCGCTGCCCCGCCGCGTCCGCGTCGCACGGCGCGGTGACGAGCAGCGCGCCCGGTCTGCCGGTGCCGGCGCCGGAGCTGATGCAGCGGTAGGGCTGGGCCTGTGACGAGAACTGGTGCGTGGCGGAGCTGTAGACCCAGGTCTGGGCGAGCCGCCCGGACTCCCGGCACGGCTGCAGGGCCACCAGCCAGGGGCGCGGCGTGCCGTGCGGGTCGCGGTAGCCGGATCCTTCGGCGGTCAGGCAGCCGCCGAGCGCGCCGTTGTGGATGAGCACGGCGCCGGCGGGCGCCGGGGGAGTGGACGCGGTGTCGGCGCCGGCCGTGGGTGCCGCGACCCCGAGGGCGGCGACGGCGCCGAGGATCGCTGCGGTGGCGCGGAGGGGATGGCGCATGGCGAAGGCTCCTCGATCAGGGGTGAACAGAACAGAACGAGGGCGTTGACATTACTGACGGCATCCGTGAGCTGACACGCTGTTTCCAGTCATGGTCATTTTCGCTCGCCACCTGTGATCGTTCGGGATATCCTGACCAAAACTTTACGAAGTGCGGACAAAGGATAGTTAAGACCCTTGAAGGCGATACGTAAGAGCGTCGTGGCGGCCACCGGGATCGCGCTCGCCCTGAGCCTGGCTGCGTGCGGGGGCGGCGGCGCGCAGAAGCCGGCCGAGGACGGCGCCGACAAGGCGCTCAAGACGGCCGACCCGGTCACGGCCCTCAAGGCGGCCGCGGCCAAGGGGGCGGAGCAGAACAGCTTCCGCACCAAGGGGACGCGCAAGGACAAGGACGGCGAGTACGTCACCGAGGGCGCGTTCCAGGTGAAGCCCCACGCCTCCGAGATGAAGGACGTGGGCCCGAAGACGGCCGAGCTCCCGGACGGCGTCTCCCACATGATCACCGTCGGCGACAAGATGTACTTCAACGGGGAGAAGGTCCCCGGCAAGAAGTGGTGGACGTTCAGCGTCGATGGAGCCGACAAGAGCAAGGACCCCTCGACGGAGCTCTTCGTCCGGCTGACGTCGGCCCTCGCCACGTCCAAGGACGTGAAGAACACGGGCGTCGAGACGGTCGGCGGCCGCCGCGCGGCCCGCTTCCAGGGCACGGTCGTCGTCTCGGAGCTCGCCGCGTACAAGGGCGACGCGATGCGGGACAAGGACCGCGACTTCACGGTGAAGCAGTGGAAGCAGGAGGGCGTGGAGAAGGCCGTCCTCACCGTCTGGGTCGGCCAGGACGGGGCGGTCGCGAAGACCGAGGAGTCGGGCAAGGGCTCCGAGGGCGAGTACCGCCGGGCCGACGAGTACCGCGAATGGGGCGCGGACCCGGGCATCAAGCCTCCGCCGGCCGCCGAGACGGCGACCGAGAAGGAGGTCATGGAGGCCGAGATGAAGAAGCAGAAGTAGCGGGAGCGGAAGCGGCGGGAACAGTACGACGGGCGGGCGCCGGAATCCGGCGCCCGCCCGTCGTCGTCAGTGCGTCAGCACTCGATGATGTTCACGGCGAGACCGCCGCGCGCCGTCTCCTTGTACTTGACGCTCATGTCCGCGCCCGTCTCCTTCATGGTCTTGATGACCTTGTCGAGGGAGACGTGGTGCCGGCCGTCGCCGCGCAGGGCCATGCGGGCCGCGGTGACCGCCTTCGCGGCGGCCATGCCGTTGCGCTCGATGCACGGGATCTGGACGAGGCCGCCGACCGGGTCGCAGGTCAGGCCCAGGTTGTGCTCCATGCCGATCTCGGCGGCGTTCTCCACCTGCTCGGGGGAGCCGCCGAGGACCTCGGCGAGGCCGCCGGAGGCCATGGAGCAGGCGGAGCCGACCTCGCCCTGGCAGCCGACCTCGGCGCCGGAGATCGAGGCGTTCTCCTTGAAGAGCAGGCCGATCGCGCCCGCGGCGAGCAGGAAGCGGACGATGCCGTCCTCGTCCGCGCCCGGCACGAAGTTCATGTAGTAGTGCAGGACGGCCGGGATGATGCCGGCGGCGCCGTTGGTGGGGGCGGTCACGACGCGGCCGCCCGCGGCGTTCTCCTCGTTGACGGCCATGGCGTAGATCGTGATCCACTCCATGGCGCGGGCCTGCGGGTCGCCCTCGGCGCGCAGCTGGCGGGCGGTGTTCGCGGCGCGGCGGCGGACCTTCAGGCCGCCCGGCAGGATGCCCTCGCGGGACATGCCGCGCGAGACGCACGCCTGCATCACGCGCCAGATCTCCAGGAGGCCCTCGCGGATCTCCGTCTCGGTGCGCCAGGCCTTCTCGTTCTCCATCATCATCGCGGAGATCGACAGGCCGGACTCGCGGGACATGCGCAGCAGCTCGTCACCGGTGCGGAAGGGGTACTTCAGCACGGTGTCGTCGAGCTTGATGCGGTCCTCGCCGACCGCGTCCTCGTCCACGACGAAGCCGCCGCCGACCGAGTAGTAGGTCTTCTCCAGCAGGGGGGCGCCGGCCTCGTCGTAGGCGAAGAGGGTCATGCCGTTGGCGTGGTACGGCAGGGAGCGGCGGCGGTGCAGGATCAGCTGGCTCGACTCGTCGAAGTCGATCTCGTGGGTGCTGCCGATCTCCGCGCCGAGCAGCCGCAGCCGCTTCGACTCGCGGATCCGCTCGACCTCGGCGTCCGCCAGCTCGACGTCGACCGTGCGCGGGGAGTATCCCTCCAGGCCCAGCAGGACGGCCTTGGGGGTGCCGTGGCCGTGGCCGGTGGCGCCGAGGGAGCCGAACAGCTCGGCACGGACGGAGGCGGTGTGGGCCAGCAGGCCCTCGTTCTTCAGCCGTCGCGTGAACATCAGCGCGGCCCGCATGGGGCCGACCGTGTGGGAGCTGGACGGGCCTATGCCGATCGAGAAGAGATCGAAAACGGAGATGGCCACGGTGGCTGCTCCCTGTCTGCTTGGAGGTGGTACGGGGTGGTACGGGGTGGTGCCCGGAGGTCCCGCTCGGGGGGCGCACCCGGTGGTGTGCGCGGGGGCGCGTGGCGCGGGGCACCGGGCGCTCACTCTTCAGTGTGCCCGGTGCCCCGTACCTTTGGGTGAATCGGATGCCTATGTGTTACTTCAGGCCGGGGTACAGCGGGTGCTTGTCCGCGAGCGCCGTGACGCGGCCGCGCAGGGCCTCCGCGTCGTAGGACGGCTTCAGCGCCGCCGCGATGATCTCGGCGACCTCGCGGAAGTCCTCCGCCTGGAAGCCGCGGGTGGCCAGCGCCGGCGTGCCGATCCGCAGACCCGAGGTGACCATCGGGGGCCGCGGGTCGTTCGGGATGGCGTTCCGGTTGACCGTGATCCCGACCTCGTGGAGGCGGTCCTCGGCCTGCTGGCCGTCCAGCTCGGAGTTGCGCAGGTCCACCAGCACCAGGTGCACGTCCGTACCGCCGGAGAGGACGGAGACGCCCGCCTCGGCGACGTCAGGCTGCACCAGGCGCTCGGCCAGGATCTTCGCGCCCTCCAGCGTACGCTGCTGGCGCTCCTTGAACTCCTCGCTGGCCGCGACCTTGAAGGAGACGGCCTTCGCGGCGATCACGTGCTCCAGCGGACCACCCTGCTGACCGGGGAAGACGGCAGAGTTGATCTTCTTGGCCAGCTCGGCCGTGGAGAGGATCACACCGCCGCGCGGACCGCCGAGGGTCTTGTGCGTGGTGGTGGTCACGACGTGCGCGTGCGGCACCGGGGAGGGGTGCAGCCCGGCGGCGACGAGGCCCGCGAAGTGGGCCATGTCGACCATCAGGTACGCGCCGACCTCGTCGGCGATCCGGCGGAAGGCCGCGAAGTCCAGCTGGCGCGGGTACGCGGACCAGCCGGCGACGATCAGCTTCGGGCGGTGCTCCTTGGCGAGGCGCTCGACCTCCTCCATGTCGACCAGGTTGGTCTGCTCGTCGACGTGGTAGGCGACCACGTTGTAGAGCTTGCCGGAGAAGTTGATCTTCATGCCGTGGGTCAGGTGCCCGCCGTGGGCGAGGTTCAGACCCAGGATGGTGTCGCCCGGCTTGATCAGCGCGAACATCGCGGCGGCGTTGGCCTGCGCACCGGAGTGCGGCTGGACGTTCGCGTGCTCGGCACCGAAGAGCGCCTTGATCCGGTCGATGGCGATCTGCTCGATGACATCGACGTGCTCGCAGCCACCGTAGTAGCGGCGGCCGGGGTAGCCCTCGGCGTACTTGTTGGTGAGGACCGAGCCCTGGGCCTCCATGACCGCGACCGGAGCGAAGTTCTCCGACGCGATCATTTCGAGGGTGGACTGCTGGCGGTGGAGTTCGGCGTCGACAGCGGCGGCGACGTCGGGGTCGAGCTCATGGAGGGAGCTGTTCAGAAGCGACATGAGTTCTTCCTGGACTTCCTGGGCGGAGGAGGGCGAGGGGCGGGGTCAGCCTGCGGTGAGGGCGACGTACGCGTCGGCGGAGAGGAGGTCCGCCGGCTCGTCCGTGATCTTCACCTTGAACAGCCAGCCGCCCTCGAAGGGGGCGGAGTTCACCAGCGAGGGGTCGTCCACCACGGCCTGGTTGGCCTCGGTGACCTCGCCGGTCACCGGGGAGTACAGGTCGCTGACCGACTTGGTCGACTCCAGCTCGCCACAGGTCTCGCCCGCGGTGACGGTGTCACCGACGGCCGGGAGCTGGGCGTAGACGACGTCACCGAGCGCGTTCGCGGCGAACTCGGTGATGCCGACCGTGGCCACGCCGTCCGCGTCGACGGCCGACAGCCACTCGTGCTCCTTGCTGTAGCGCAGCTGCTGGGGGTTGCTCATGGCTAGATTCTCCTGGATGCGCGTGAGTGCTTGTGCAACGGGTCTTGACAGGTGAGAACGGAGCGGTCCGGATGATCTCCGGGCGGACCCGGGATCAGCCCCGGACGATCAGCGCTGCCGCTTGTAGAAGGGCAGGGCGACGACCTCGTACGGCTCGTGGCTGCCGCGGATGTCCACGCCCACGCCCGCCGTGCCGGGCGCGGCGTGCGCCGCGTCCACGTATGCGATCGCGATCGGCTTGCCGAGCGTGGGGGAGGGGGCGCCGGAGGTGACCTCGCCGACGACCTCGCCGCCGGCCACCACCGCGAAGCCGGCGCGCGGCACGCGGCGGCCCTCGGCGACCAGCCCGACGAGCTTGCGCGGCGGCTGCGCCTCGGCGCGCTCCGCGGCCGCCAGCAGCGCCGCCCGGCCCACGAAGTCGCCCTCCTTCTCGAACTTCACGACCCGCCCCAGGCCCGCGTCGAACGGGGTGGTCGCGGTCGTCAGCTCGTGCCCGTACAGCGGCATGCCCGCCTCCAGGCGCAGCGTGTCGCGGCAGGAGAGCCCGCACGGCACGAGGCCGGCGTCCGCGCCCGCCTCCGTGAGGGCCTTCCACAGCTTCTCGGCGTCGCCGGGGGCGACGAACAGCTCGAAGCCGTCCTCGCCCGTGTAGCCGGTGCGGGCGATGAGGGCCGGCACGCCCGCGACGGTGCCCGGCAGGCCCGCGTAGTACTTCAGGCCGTCCAGGTCGGCGTCCGTGACGGACTTCAGGATGCCCGGCGAGGCCGGCCCCTGGACGGCGAGGAGCGCGTACGCCTCGCGGTCGTCGCGGACCTCCGCCTCGAAGCCGGCGGCGCGCCCGGTCAGCGCGTCGAGCACGGTCTGCGCGTTGGAGGCGTTGGCCACGACCATGTACTCGGTGTCGGCGAGGCGGTAGACGATCAGGTCGTCGAGGATGCCGCCGTCCTCACGGCAGATCATCGTGTAGCGGGCGCGGCCGGTCGCCACGCTCCCTATGTTGCCCACCAGGGCGTAGTCCAGCAGGGCGGCGGCCTGCGGGCCGGTCACGGTGATCTCGCCCATGTGCGAGAGGTCGAAGAGGCCCGCGCGGGTGCGGACCGCGACGTGCTCGTCGCGCTCGCTGCCGTAGCGCAGCGGCATGTCCCAGCCCGCGAAGTCGGTCATCGTCGCGCCGAGCTCGCGGTGCAGGGCGTCGAGGGATGTGCGGCGAGGGGTGTCTGTCATGGTGTGGGCTCCCGGACATGGCAGTGAGGACGTCCTCCCCATCTGTCATCGGAACCTGAGAGGTTCACCGGAAGCCGCCGCGACACGCGGGAGCCCGGCTTGCACCTTGGGTGGGGCCGCACAGGGCGCGGCCCGCTTTTCAGATCTGCCTCGTCCGCGCGGTACGGGGCCTGAGAGATTCAAGGGAGGAACTTGCTCCTTCGGCGCCCAGGACAACACGGCGTGGCGTGCTGACTGGGACTCTCCCGCGCGGATTCGAGCGGCCGGTATGCAGTTGGATACGCAGTTGGCGCGCACATCATTGCACGTACGAGCGCGATGCGGACTGCCTGGCGCCCTTCGAATTCGATTACCTTGCCTTTACGTTCCGTGGGTAGGGGCTGGTGACGGGCAGTGACCGGGCCGGGGGAGGACAGAACCGATGGGATCAGCACCGACAGCACCGACAGAACCACCGGCATCGACAGCACCGGCGGCGGGTACGGCAGCGGCGGCCGCCGCGGCCCAGGACGGCCCGGCACCGGCGGCGCGGCCCCGCGCCGGGGTGCTGGACCTGCGCGGCGGAGCGGGCCGCGGAGAGCTGCGCTTCCCCGCGGGGGACCTGCTGATCGTCTCCGGGCTGCCCGGGAGCGGGAAGTCCACGCTCATCCGGCGCGCCGTGGCCGCACTGGACGCGCGCGACGGGATCGTCTGGTGCGTCGACTCCCAGGACGCCCGCGAGCGGCTGGAGCGGCGCGCGCCCGACTGGCTCCCGTACGGCGCCTACCGGCCGTTCGCCCGCCTCGCCCACTACGCGGCGCTGCGGCGCGCCCTGCGCTCCGGCGCGAGCGTCGTCGTGCACGACTGCGGGCAGCGGGGGTGGGTGCGCCGCTGGGTCGCCCGCGACGCCCGCCGCCGGGGCACCGCGGCCCACCTCCTGCTCCTCGACGTGCCGCCGGGCACGGCCCTGGCCGGGCAGGCGGCGCGGGGCCGGGGCGTCTCGCCGCACGCGTTCGGACGGCACCGGCGGGCGATGGCCCGCCTGATCGCCGAGGTCACGGCCCGGTCCGTCCCGGAGGGGGTGGCGTCGGCGGTGGTCCTGGACCGCGCGGCGGCGGACGCGCTGCGGGGGATCTCCTTCACGTAGGCGCCCGGTTCGGCAGGCCTGCGTGGAGGGTCCGGCCTACAGCGGCAGCGGTACCGGCAGCGGCATGTTGCTTCCCGCTCCCGTCAGCGGGAGTTTGGCCAGGAGGTCCTTCACGACGGTCAGGGCCTCGTTGATCGCCGCCTGGACGCCCGCCGTGTCGTTCTTCTCCGCCGCGGCGATCAGCTTCTGTACCGCCGCCCCCAGCTTCTTCAGCAGGTCCTGGACGTCGCCCACGGGGTCCGTCGCCGTGCGCCCCCTGGTGGGCGGGGACTGCCTCAGGGAGTCCGAGAGGTGCCCCGTCGCCGCCCGCAGCCGCTGCTGCATGTCCTTGAGCGCGGCCACGTCGGGCGTCTTCGACCGGGCTTCCTTGCCGATCCGGGAGATGAGGGTGAGCACCTCCCCCAGCTGCCCCACCGCGTCGAGCTGTTGCTGCTGGGCCGCCGCCCCCGACTTCGGCGCCTCGGACGGGATGGTCACGACGACGGACATGTCGGGGTCCGGCGCGTTGACCGCGGCGAGGGAGGGGCCCGCGACGGCCACGGCGACGGATCCGCAGGCGGCGACGGCTATCGCCGGTGCGGCGAACTTGTGGACACGCATGCTGGAGGTCCCTTCGGCTGTCGGGAGGCTGCCCGATCACCGTGGGACGCGTGGTGGCACTGCGCAACCCGGGGGACACGGTCAGTGCCGTGACAGGAGTGGGTGACCGCCGCCCCGGCCCCCTCTGACCTGGGACATCACCGCCGATTTCGGCAGCCGGCGGGAGCTCCCGGGGGTTCAGCCGTTAGGGTGCGGGTGCGGCCTTGTCGAGACGGTGGTTGGACGGCGTTGGACGAGTTGGACGAGATGAGCATCCCCGGGCAGCACGGCGGTTGGACCCGAGCCCCCGCCGGCAGCGGCGCACCCGCACCCGGCGGGCCCGCGGGCACGGCGCCCGGCTGGCCCGCCAACGAGCTCGAAGAGGTGCTCGCCGCCTCCGTGGGCGTGCCCGGCGCGGGCCCCCGCATCGTGGAGGCGCTCGGCCGCAGCCACGTCTGGATTCCGCTTCCGGCCGGCGGCGGCCAGGACAGCCCCGACCTCGACGTGCCCACGCTGGAGCTCGACGGCGCCGCCTTCGTGCCCGTCTTCAGCTCCGAGGGCGAGCTCCTGCGCGTCGCGGGCGAGCGCATGCCGTACGCGGTCGCCCCGGCCGTCGAGTTCGCCCGCGGCCTGCCCCCGCAGGTGGGCATCGTCGTCAACCCCGAGGGCTCCGTGGGCGCGCCGCTGCCCCCGCCGGCCGTCGCCGAGCTGTGCCGGGCCGGCCGCACCGCCCTCGACGGCGACGCCACCGGCGGCCGGGTGCGGCTCTTCGAGCCCGACTGGCAGGAGGAGCCGACGGCCTTCCTGGCCGCCGCGGGCCTGGAGTTCACCGCCGCCCGCGCCGTCCGCACGGCGCGCCGCGCCCTCGCCAGCGTCGAGGGCGCCGGCCCCGCGCTGTTCATCGGCGTCGAGCTGGACCTGCCGGATCCGGAGAGCCGCACCGCCGCGCACGAGGCCCTCGGCCGCGCCCTCGGCTCCGTGCCCGTGCCCTGGCCCGTCCAGCTGGTCTTCCTCGACGTCGCGCGGGACCCCGTCGGCGACTGGATGCGGGAGCGGATCCGCCCGTTCTACGACCGCGACCTGTGACTCGTCCCCTGTCCGCCGCGGCGGGCTCGTAAGCTGGTCGGACGACCACGGGGGCGCACCGGCGCTCCCGGGTCGCAGCAGCAGTCAAGGCCGAGAGAAGAGGCGGACCCAGGTGAGCGCGGGCGCGGAGAGCGGCGTGGAGCAGATGCTGCGCCAAGTGGCGCCCGGGCGGTACGACGCGTACGAGGAACTGCTGCGGTCGCTGGCCGAGGGCCGGGTCTGGATGCTGCTCTGGCACGGCCAGGCCGGTTCGCCCGACGCCCAGTACGGCAACATGGAGGTTGAAGGCCTCGGCTACGCCCCGTGTGTGACGTCCGCCCAGGAGCTGGCCGCCAGCGGCTGGAACCGCGCCCATGAGGTGATCTCCGGCCGCGCCGTCGCCGAGGCCCTCTACCCCGGCCGCTGGGGCCTGTGGCTCAACCCGCACGCGCCCGGCGGCGGCGTCGGCATCCCCTGGCTCGACCTGCGCCGCATCGCCGGCGGCCTGGACCGGCTGCCGGCCGGGCCGCTGCGCCTGAGCGAGCCCGGCGTGGAGATCCCGCAGTTCTACGCCCTCCTCGGGCAGAACGCCCACCGCACCCCCGCGGTGCGCTCGCTGCGCCGCGCCTGGGTGCAGCCCGCCCTCGGCAGCGCGTACCTGGCGATCGGCCTGGACCTGTACGACACCTCGCCGGGGTCCGTGGAGTCCGTGCGGCTGATGATGCAGCAGTCGATCGGCGCGGTGCCGGACGGCCTGCCGGTGTCCACGGTCGCGATGGCGGACGAGCACGACCCGGTCGCGATGTGGATGCGCGCCAACGCCCGCCCGTTCTACGACCGCGACGCCCACGGCGCGTCCGCCGCGCCCTCCGGTTACGGCTACCCCCCGCAGACCGGGGCCTACTGACGGACGCCCGGCGGGCCCGCGCGCCCGCCCCGTGCCCCGTAGGCCGATCACGTTGTCCGTATAACGGAATTCCTCTGCACACATCACGGTTGCGCATCCTTTGCCGACCGGGTCTGGCGGGTGATCGCGGAGCCGTTGAAGACTCCCGCCACAAGGACTCCGGGTCCGACGTGACGAGGACCCCGGCTCCCGCGTACGACCTGCTCCGCGTGCACGTCCCGCAACTTCTCGCACCATCGCACCTTTCGCACCAGTGATGTGAACCAGCCGCATCCGCGGCGGGGTTGGACCGGCGCGTGCCGGCCGAGGGGGGTCCACCAGACGATGACGGCACCACTGCACGACACGGACGCGGCGCAGACCGCTGCCGTCGACCTCGCCGCCGACCTCCCGGTCAAGGCCATCGAGGGCCGGTCCCCCTGGCGGATCGCCTGGATCCGGCTGAGGCGCGACAAGTTCGCCCTGGCCGGCGGCACCGTCGTGGTGCTGCTCATCCTCGTGGCGCTCTTCGCGCCGCTGATCGTGGGCGCGCTGGGCCACCCGCCCAACGAGTTCCACGAGGACCAGATCGACCCCCTCTTCAGCACGCCCAAGGGCAGCTGGGGCGGAATCAACTCGGACTTCCTCTTCGGCGTCGAACCCACGAACGGGCGCGACGTCTTCAGCCGCATCGTCTACGGGGCCCGGGTCTCGCTCCTCGTGGCCTTCCTGTCCGCCGTCGTCGCGGTCGTCATCGGCACCGTCTTCGGCATCGTCGCCGGCTTCTTCGGCGGCTGGGTCGACGCCGTGATCAGCCGGGTCATGGACCTCCTGCTGGCCTTCCCCCAGCTGCTGTTCATCATCGCGCTGGTGTCCGTGGTCCCCGACTCCCTCTGGGGCCTGACCGGTTCGGGCGTGCGCATGGGGGTGCTGATCGCCGTCATCGGCTTCTTCGGCTGGCCCTACATCGGGCGCATCGTGCGCGGCCAGACCCTCTCGCTCAGAGAGCGGGAGTACGTCGAGGCCGCGCGCAGCCTGGGCGCCGGCCGCGGCTACATCCTCTTCCGCGAGCTGCTGCCCAACCTGGTCGCGCCGATCACCGTGTACACCACGCTGATGATCCCCACCAACGTCCTCACCGAGGCCGCCCTCAGCTTCCTCGGTACCGGAGTCAAGCCCCCCACGGCATCGTGGGGCGAAATGCTCGCCAGGGCCGTGGACCACTACGAGGCGGACCCGATCTTCATGATCATCCCGGGTCTCGCCATCTTCGTCACCGTCCTCGCGTTCAACCTCTTCGGCGACGGTGTCCGGGACGCGCTGGACCCCAAGGGGTCGCGCTAGCGCCCGCCCGGGGCCCGCATCCGCCGTCCCGCTCGTGTCCCACCGCCCCTGTCGGTCCGTCAGGAGGCTTACGTCCGCAAACCCGCCGGCCCGCTCCCGGGCGGCGACGATCACGGAGGTCGCGACACCTTGAGTACACAGAGAACCCCTGGGCGCAGGTCCGCCGCCGGTGCGGCCCTCGTGGTCGCGGCCCTGGTCACGACGGCCGCCTGCGGCGGCGGTGGCGGCAGCAAGGACGGCGGCGGGGAGGGCAAGGGCGCGGGCTTCAACGCCGGGATCGGCAAGGTCGTGGGCGCCTCCGAGAAGAAGGGCGGCGAGCTGAAGTTCATCGGCACGCAGGACGCCGACTCCTGGGACCCGCAGCGCGGTTACTACGGATTCATGTGGGACTTCGCCCGCTACTACACGCGCACGCTGATCACCTCGAAGCCGGCCGCCGGCGGCGAGAGCACCACGCTGGTGCCGGACATGGCCACCGACACCGGCAAGGTCTCGGACGACAAGAAGACCTACACCTTCACCCTGCGGCCCGGCCTGACCTGGGAGGACGGGCAGCCGCTGACCGCCCGGCACATCAAGTACGGCATCGAGCGCACCTGGGCCACCGACAAGATCTCCGGCGGCCCCACCTGGCTGATGCAGGTCCTGGACCCGGAGAAGACGTACAAGGGCCCGTACAAGGACGAGAGCAAGGACAAGCTCGGGCTGAAGGCGATCGAGACGCCGGACGACAAGACGATCGTCTTCAAACTCCCCAAACCCAACGGCGACTTCCTCCAGATGCTGGCCATGCCCGCCGCGGCCCCGGTCCGCCCGGACAAGGACACCGCGGAGCGCTACGGCCAGAAGCCGTTCTCCAGCGGGCCGTACAAGTTCGTCTCGTACAGCCCGAACAAGGGCCTCGAGCTGGTCCGCAACGACAAGTGGAACAAGGACTCCGACAGCATCCGCAAGGCCCTGCCGGACAAGATCTCGGTCACGCTGATCACCAACGCCGACGACATGGACAACCGGCTGATCAAGGGCGACTACGACCTCGACATCAACGCCACCGGCATGGGTTCGGCGGGCCGCCAGAAGGCCCTCAAGGAGCACAAGGCCAACGTCGACAACCCGCAGACCGGCTTCATCCGCTACGCGGCCTTCCCCAAGACCGTCGCCCCGTTCGACAACGAGCACTGCCGCAAGGCCGTCATCTACGGCGCCGACCACACCTCGCTCCAGACCGCCCGCGGCGGCCCCCAGGCGGGCGGCGACATCGGCATCAGCATGCTGCCGCCGGCCGTCAAGGGCTTCGACCCCGGCTACGACCCGTACAACATGAAGCAGGGCAAGCCCGACGTGGCCAAGGCCAAGGAGGAGCTGAAGGCCTGCGGCAAGCCCGAGGGCTTCAAGACGACGATCGCCGTGCGCAACAACAAGATGCAGGAGGTCGCCACCGCCGAGTCGCTCCAGGCGTCGCTGAAGGCCATCGGCATCGACGCGCAGATCGACAAGTACGACGGCGCGCAGTCCACCGGCATCATCGGCTCGCCGGAGAACGTCAAGGCCAAGGGCTACGGCATCATCATCATGGGCTGGGGCTCCGACTTCCCCAGCGGCCAGGGCTTCCTCCAGCCGATCGCCGACGGCCGCTTCATCCAGCAGAGCGGCAACCAGAACTACCCCGAGCTCAACGACCCCGCGGTCAACAAGACCTTCGACGAGGCCATCGCGGAGACCGACGTCGAGAAGGCCGGGAAGCTCTACCAGGAAGCCAACAAGAAGGTCATGGACGGCGCCTGGTACCTGCCCTTCACCTACGAGAAGAACATCATCTGGCGCAGCTCCCGGCTGACCAACGTCTACACGGCCGACATCTACAACGGCCGCTACGACTACGCCTCGCTGGGCGTCAAGTGATCCCGCCAGTGACAGTCCGTCCGCTCCGCCGGCGCACCCGCCGCTAGCCCGAAGGGCAGGTGAGGGCCGAGCGCGACGGCCGGGGACGCCCCCCTCTTCCCCAGGGGGGCGCCGCCGGGCCGCCGCCGGGCCGACCGCAGTGTTCGCTTACATCGTCAGGCGGCTGTTCGCCGTCATCGTGATGCTGCTCGTGGTCATCCTCGTGACCTTCGGCATCTTCTTCGCGATCCCGAAGTTCACCGGGTCCGACCCCGCGCTGATGTACGTCGGCAAGCAGGCCGACCCGGCGGCCATCGAGGGCATCCGGCAGAAGCTGGGGCTCGGCGAGCCGATCCTGGAGCAGTTCTGGAACTTCGTCAGGGGGATCTTCGCCGGCCGGGACTACGCCAGCGCGAACGACTCCGTCCACTGCCCGGCACCCTGCTTCGGCTACTCCTTCCGGCACGAGAGCCCCATCTGGCCCGAGCTGACGAGCAGGCTGCCCGTCACCCTCTCGCTCGCCGGCGGCGCCTGCGTGCTGTGGGTCACCGGCGGCGTCCTGACCGGCGTCGTCTCCGCCCTCAAGCGCGGCACCGTCTGGGACCGCACCGCCATGACCGTGGCGCTCAGCGGCGTCTCCCTGCCGATCTACTTCACCGCCCTGCTCTCGCTCGCGGTCTTCAAGTACAAGCTCGGCTGGGTCGGCGGCGAGTACACCTCCTTCGGGGACGACCCCGGGAGCTGGTTCGGCGGCCTGATCCTGCCCTGGGTCACCCTCGCCTTCCTCTACGCGGCGATGTACGCGCGGCTGACCCGCGCCACCATGCTGGAAGTGCTCGGCGAGGACTACATCCGCACCGCCCGCGCCAAGGGGCTCGCCGAGCCCGTCGTCATCGGCAAGCACGCGATGCGCTCCACCATGACCCCGATCCTCACCGTGCTCGGCATGGACCTCGGGGCGCTGGTCGGCGGCGCCATCCTCACCGAGACGGCCTTCAGCCTGCCCGGCCTCGGCCAGGCCGCGGTGGCGGCCATCAACGAACGCGACCTGCCGATGATCCTCGGCGTCACGCTCATCACGGCCTCCGCCGTCGTCTTCGCCAACCTGGTCGTGGACCTCCTGTACGCCGTGATCGACCCCCGAGTGAGGCTCTCGTGACCACCGCCGCCGCGCCCAGCCCCGCCTCCGGCCCCGCATCCGGCCCGGGGGAGCCCCCCACCGCCTTTCTCGACGTGCGCGACCTGCGCATCCACTTCCCCACCGACGACGGACTGGTCAAGTCCGTCGACGGGCTCTCCTTCCAGCTGGAGAAGGGCAGGACGCTCGGCATCGTCGGCGAGTCCGGCTCGGGCAAGTCGGTCACCTCGCTCGGCATCATGGGCCTGCACACCGTCGGCCAGTACGGGCGCGGCAAGGCCCGGATCTCCGGTGAGATCTGGCTCGACGGCAAGGAGCTGATGAGCGCCGACCCCGACGAGGTGCGGAGGCTGCGCGGCCGCGAGATGGCGATGATCTTCCAGGACCCGCTGTCCGCCATGCACCCGTACTTCACGATCGGCCACCAGATCGTCGAGGCGTACCGCGTGCACCACAGCGACGCCGGCAAGAAGACCGCCCGCAAACGGGCCGTCGAGCTGCTGGACCGCGTCGGCATCCCGCAGCCCGACCGCCGCGTCGACGACTACCCCCACCAGTTCTCCGGCGGCATGCGCCAGCGCGCCATGATCGCCATGGCGCTGGTCAACAACCCCGAGCTGCTCATCGCGGACGAGCCGACCACCGCCCTGGACGTCACCGTCCAGGCGCAGATCCTCGACCTCATCCGCGACTTGCAGAAGGAGTTCGGCTCGGCCGTCATCGTCATCACCCACGACCTCGGCGTCGTCGCCGAGCTGGCCGACGACATCCTCGTCATGTACGGCGGCCGCTGCGTGGAGCGCGGGCCCGCCGAGCAGCTCTTCTCCGCACCCCGGCACCCGTACACCTGGGGCCTGCTCGGCTCCATGCCGCGCATCGACCGCGAGCAGACCGAGCGGCTGATCCCCGTCAAGGGCTCCCCGCCCAGCCTCATCAACATCCCCTCCGGCTGCGCCTTCAACCCGCGCTGCCCGTACGCGGACGTGCCCGCGGGCGGGATCACCCGCACGGAGCGGCCCGAGCTGCGGCTGGTGACGGGGGCCGCCGGCGGCCCGGGGGGCGGGCAGCACTGGTCCGCCTGCCACATGGCCGAGGAGGAGCGGACCCGCATCTGGACCGAAGAGATTGCACCGAAGCTGTGAGGCCCCACGAGGACCAAGAGGCCCACGAGGACCGTGAGGCCCGCGAAGACATGACGACCACGAGGACCATGAGGACCACGCGATGACGATTCCCGGGCAGCAGGCGCCGTCCGACGGGCCCGAGGCCCTCCTCACGGTCGACGGCCTGGTCAAGCACTTCCCGATCACCAAGGGACTGCTGCGCCGGCAGGTCGGCGCCGTCCAGGCCGTGGACGGCCTCACCTTCGACGTCCGCACGGGGGAGACCCTGGGCGTGGTGGGGGAGTCCGGCTGCGGGAAGTCCACCATGGGGCGGCTGATCACCCGGCTGCTGGAGCCGACGGGCGGCCGCGTCACGTTCCGCGGCAAGGACATCAGCCACCTCGGCGTGGCCGGGATGCGCCCGCTGCGCCGCGACATCCAGATGATCTTCCAGGACCCGTACTCGTCGCTGAACCCCCGGCACACCGTCGGCACCATCGTCGGCGCGCCCTTCAAGCTCCAGGGCATCACGCCCGAGGGCGGGGTGAAGAAGGAGGTCCAGCGGCTCCTGGAGCTGGTGGGGCTCAGCCCGGAGCACTACAACCGCTACCCGCACGAGTTCTCCGGCGGCCAGCGGCAGCGCATCGGCATCGCGCGGGCGCTCGCGCTCAAGCCGAAGCTCGTCGTCGCGGACGAGCCGGTCTCCGCGCTGGACGTCTCGATCCAGGCCCAGGTGGTCAACCTGCTCGACGACCTCCAGGACGAGCTCGGGCTCACGTACGTGATCATCGCGCACGACCTGTCGGTCATCCGCCACGTCTCGGACCGCATCGCCGTCATGTACCTCGGCAAGCTCGTGGAGCTCACCGACCGCACCTCGCTCTACGCGAAGCCGATGCACCCCTACACCAAGGCGCTGCTGTCCGCGGTGCCGGTGCCGGACCCCAAGCGGCGCACGAAGCGGGAGCGCATTCTGCTCAAGGGCGATGTGCCCTCGCCGATCTCGCCGCCGTCCGGCTGCCGCTTCCACACCCGGTGCTGGAAGGCGACCGACGTGTGCAAGGCGCAGGAGCCGCCGCTGCTGGCGCTCGAACCGGGCCACCAGGTGGCCTGCCACCACCCGGAGAACGCGCCGGAGGCGGCAGCGGCGGGGGCCGCCGGAGGATGAGCGTCCGGAAGTGCCGCCGGGCCGAGTAAGAATGTCTGGTGCTCATCGACCTGTTCAGTCCCTCCGTCCAGCATTCGCTGGACATCGCAGGGATCTTCGTCTTCGCGATCTCCGGCGCCCTGCTCGCCGTGCGGAAGAACTTCGACGTCTTCGGCATGGCGGTCCTGGCGGAGGTCACGGCGCTGGGCGGCGGGCTGATCCGGGACGTGATCATCGGTGCCGTGCCGCCCGCGGCCTTCACCGACCTCGGCTACTTCCTCACCCCGCTGCTCGCCACGGTGATCGTCTTCTTCCTGCACCCGGAGGTCGAGCGGATCACCAAGGCGGTGGGGGTCTTCGACGCGGCGGGCCTCGGGCTGTTCTGCGTCACCGGCACGGTCAAGGCGTACGGGCACGGGCTCGGCCTCGTCTTCGCCGCGACGCTCGGGCTGGCCACGGCGGTCGGCGGCGGCGTGCTGCGCGACATACTCGCGCACGAGGTGCCGTCGCTGCTGCGCTGGGACCGCGACCTGTACGCCGTGCCGGCCATGGTCGGCGCCGCGCTGGCCGCGCTGCTGCTCCGCTTCGGCGCGCTGGAGGGCCCGGCGTACGCGGTGCCCGTGGTGACGGCGTTCGTGCTGCGGCTGCTCGCGATGCGCTTCCACTGGCGGGCGCCGCGGGCGTGGCACCGGCGGAGCGCGGCCACGGAAGAGGTGTGAGGGTGTGGTGCGGCGCCGTCCGGGGGGCCGGTTCGTTGATCCTTCACACAGAACCTACCGGTGAGTAACTCCCGGGTGTAGCGTGACCGGCATGGCACAGGCAACCATCGGTGACAGCGAATTCGACCGTGACACCGCGCTGACCCCGCGCGGCCCCGGCAGCCCCGGCGGCTCCGGCGTGTACGAAGCGGAGCTTCCTGCCGGGTGGACCATCGGCGGCGCGGTCAACGGCGGATTCCTCCTGGCCGTGCTCGGCCGGGGCCTCGCCGCGGAGCTGCCCCACTCCGACCCGTTCACCATCACCGCGCACTACCTCTCGGTCAGCCGGCCCGGCCCCGCCGTCGTCCGCACGCAGACCGTGCGCACCGGCCGCGCCCTCTCCACCGGCCAGGCCTCCCTCCTCCAGTACGACGCGGACGGCGCCGAGGTCGAGCGGATCCGCGTCCTCGCCACCTACGGCGACCTCGGCGCCCTCAGCGACGACGTCCGCACCACGGCCAAGCCCCCGGCCCTTCCCCCGTACGAGCACTGCCTGGGCAAGGAGCACGACGACGGCTCCCACCCCCTCTCCGAGATCGCCCGCCGCCTCGACATCCGCCTCGACCCCGCGACCGCCGGCTGGGCGGCCGGCGCGCCCAGCGGCCGCGGCGAGATGCGCGGCTGGTTCGGGCTCGCCGACGGCCGCCCCATGGACCCGCTCGCCCTGCTGCTCGCCGTCGACGCCCTGCCGCCCACGACGTTCGAGATGGGCCTGACCGGCTGGGTGCCCACCGTCGAGCTGACCGCCCACATCCGCTGCCGGCCCGCCCCCGGCCCCGTCCGCATCGCCATCACCACGCGCAACCTCGCGGGCGGCTTCCTGGAGGAGGACGCCGAGGTCTGGGACAGCGAGGACCGGCTCGTGGCCCAGTCCCGGCAGCTGGCGGCCGCCCCGCGGAAGTGAGGGGGGCGGGGAGCTCCGGGCGGCCCGGCGGGGGCCGCCGCGGCGGCCCCCGGCCCGTACGGACGCCCGGGTCCGGAACGCCCGGTACTGTTCCGGACCCGGCCTCGTAGAATCGTGCCCATCATGGCCTACCTCGACCACGCCGCCACCACCCCGATGCTTCCGGAGGCGGTGCAGGCGATGACCGCCCAGCTCGCCCTCACCGGAAACGCCTCCTCGCTGCACGCCGCCGGGCGGCGTGCGCGCCGCACCGTCGAGGAGGCGCGCGAGTCCCTCGCCGCGGCGCTCGGCGCGCGCCCCAGCGAAGTCGTGTTCACCGCGGGCGGCACCGAAGCCGACAACCTCGCCGTCAAGGGGCTGTACTGGGCCCGCCGGGCCGCCGACCCCGCCCGTACGCGCGTCCTGACCAGCCCCGTCGAGCACCACGCCGTGCTCGACGCCGTCGACTGGCTCGCCACCCACGAGGGCGCGACCGTCGAGTACCTCCCCGTCGACGCCCACGGGCGGGTCCACCCCGACGCGCTGCGCGAGGCCATAGCCCGCGAGCCCGGGGACGTCGCCCTGGCCACGGTGATGTGGGCCAACAACGAGATCGGCACCGTCATGCCGGTGCGCGAACTCGCCGCGGCGGCCGCCGAGTTCGGCGTGCCCCTGCACTCGGACGCCGTCCAGGCCTTCGGCCAGCTGGACGTCGGCTTCGCCGGCTCCGGGCTCGCCGCCATGACGGTCAGCGGGCACAAGATCGGCGGGCCGTACGGGATCGGCGCGCTGCTCCTGGGCCGCCAGTACGCACCCGTGCCGCTGCTCCACGGCGGCGGCCAGGAGCGCCACGTGCGCTCCGGCACGCTCGACGTGCCCGCGGTCGCCGCCTTCGCCGTCGCCGGCGAGCTCGCCGCCGCCCGGCGCGCGGACTTCGCCCGCGAGGTCGGCGCCCTGCGCGACGAGCTGATCGCCGGGGTGCGGGCCGCCGTCCCCGACGCCGTCCTGGGCGGCGACCCCGACCCGGCCGGCCGCCTGCCCGCCAACGCGCACTTCTCCTTCCCCGGCTGCGAGGGTGACTCCTTGCTGCTCCTCCTCGATGCCCGGGGCATCGAGTGCTCCACGGGCTCCGCGTGCACCGCGGGCGTGGCCCAGCCGAGCCACGTCGTCCTCGCCACGGGCACCGACGCGGACCTGGCCCGGGGCACGCTCCGTTTCTCCCTGGGGCACACGTCCACGGCGGCCGACGTGGCCGCCGTGGTGGACGCCATCGGCCCCGTGGTGGAACGGGCCCGCACGGCGGGCCTCAGCTAGCGGCTGCTTCCTTCGCTTCCTTTGCTTCCCTTGCTTCTTTCGCGAGCTTGACGAGTCGCAGGTAGCGGTTCCAGTTCCAGTGGGGGCCGGGGTCGGTGTGATCGGTCCCCGGCACCTCGGAGTGGGCGACGAGGTGCGTGCGGTCCACGGGGATCCCGTACCGGGCGCAGATGTCCGCCGCGAGGCGGGCCGAGGCGGCGTACATGGCGTCCGTGAAGCCGGCGGGGCGGTCCACGTAGCCCTCGTGCTCGATGCCGATGCTGCGCTCGTTGAAGGCGCGGTTCCCCGAGTGGAAGGCCACGTCCAGCTCGCGGACGGTCTGGGCGACGTGCCCGTCCTTGCGCACGACGTAGTGCGCGGCGGCCTCGTGCAGGGGGTCGCGGAAGACGCGGAGGGCGTCGCCGTAGCTGCCCTGGACGACGTGGATCACGACGCGGTCGACGGCGTAGTCGTCCGGCCGCGACGCGCGCCGCCAGTTCGCGGACGACGCGGCGGCCCACTCGGCACCGGCGTGGTCGACCGCGCCGTCCGTACGGGGTCTCTCCCGCCCGGAGGCCCGCCACCACCAGCGCCGGATCTCGTCGCGCCCGGCGTACCCGGCGGTGCCGGCGCCCACGACGACACCGGCGCCGCCGATCAGCACCCCTCGCCGGGAAATACGCTCCGAACCCATCCCCACCCCCGAGTGCCGCTCCCTCCCCACCCAACGCCCACGATCCGGTCCCCGGTTCCGCCGCATGATCGCCCGATGCGGATCAGGCACCGCCGCTCAGCGCCGCGGCGGCGGGGGCGCGACGCCGTCGTCCCGGCCCGCGCCGGAAACCCGGACGCCACGACGCCGGGCGCCCCCGTACTCTGGAAGGGTTATGACTGACTTCCCCGGTGCCCCCGACCTCAACGCCCCCCGCAAGGGGCTCCGCGTGCTCGCCGCCATGTCCGGTGGCGTCGACTCCGCCGTCGCCGCGGCCCGCGCCGCCGAGGCCGGGCACGACGTGACCGGCGTGCACCTCGCGCTGTCCGCGAACCCGCAGTCGTTCCGGACGGGCGCCCGCGGCTGCTGCACGATCGAGGACTCCCGCGACGCCCGCCGCGCCGCGGACGTGATCGGCATCCCGTTCTACTGCTGGGACCTGGCGGAACGCTTCCGCGAGGACGTCGTGGAGGACTTCGTCGCCGAGTACGAGGCGGGCCGCACGCCCAACCCCTGCCTCCGCTGCAACGAGAAGATCAAGTTCGCGGCGCTGCTCGACAAGGCGCTCGCGCTCGGCTTCGACGCGGTGTGCACGGGCCACTACGCCACGGTCCTCGTCAACGAGGACGGCACGCGCGAGCTGCACCGCGCCAGCGACATGGCCAAGGACCAGTCGTACGTCCTCGGCGTGCTGGACGACCGGCAGCTCGCCCACGCGATGTTCCCGCTGGGCGACACGGTCACCACGAAGGACGAGATCCGCGCGGAGGCGGAGCGCCGCGGCCTGGCCGTGGCGAAGAAGCCGGACAGCCACGACATCTGCTTCATCGCCGACGGCGACACCCGCGGCTTCCTGGCGAAGCGCCTCGGCAAGGCCGACGGCGACATCGTCGACGAGACGGGCGCGAAGGTGGGCACGCACGAGGGCGCGTACGGCTTCACGATCGGCCAGCGCAAGGGCCTGCGCATCGGCCACCCCGCCCCGGACGGCAAGCCGCGCTACGTCCTGGACATCTCGCCGGTGAACAACACCGTGACGGTGGGCCCGGTGGAGGCGCTGGACGTCGCCGCCCTGACCGCCATCCGCCCCCGCTGGTGCGGCGCGGCCCCGCAGGGTCCCGGCACGTACACGGCCCAGCTGCGCGCCCACGGCGGCGAGACCGAGGTGACGGCGGAGCTCGTCGGGGACGAGCTGCGGGTGTCCTTCGCGGAGCCGGTCCGCGGCGTGGCCCCGGGCCAGGCGATCGTGCTGTACGACGGCACGCGCGTGGTCGGCTCGGCCACGATCGCCACGACCGAACGCGCGCGGGCCGCGCAGGCGGCGCGCAGCGCCTGACCCGCGCGGCCCTAAGAGGCCGGCCGGGCTCAGTTGGACTTGGTGCGGGTCACGTTGTTGACCTCGCACTTGCCGCTGACGCTCGCGCCCGCCTTCGGCACGTACACCTGGGAGACGTCCTGCGTGTCGGTCTTGCCGGGGCCGACGAAGGGGATGGTGCGGTTGCGGGTGCCGATGAGGGCGCCGGTCGCGTCGGTGAACTTCACCGAGAACGTGTAGGTGTTGCTGTCCGTCAGGCTGGGGTTGGTGACGCTGATCTTCGCGGTGATGCCGCGGGCATCGCTGTAGTCACAGCTGACGATCTTGAGGTCGCGGGAGGCGTTCGCGCTGCTGCCGCCGGTGGTGGTGCCGCCCGAGGTGAGCCCGCTGGTGGACGTGCCGCCGCTCGTGGAGCCGCTGGTGGTGGTGCCACCCGTGGTGAGGCCGCCGTCCGTGCTCGTGCTGCCGCCGCTCGTGCCGCCCGTCGTCGTGGTGCCGCCCGAGGTGGAGCTGCTGCTGTGGTGGCTGGAGCTGCCGCCGCTGCAACCGCCGCCGTGGTGCCCGCGGGCTCCGGTCAGGGCGACGACGGCGATTCCGAAGACGGCGGCCGCGCGGACATGACGAAGCTTCACTGGAAAATTCCCCCGATGAATTGGCTGGAAACAGCGCCTGTTTGACGCCCGGCTGACGAGTGCACGTCACGCTAACAGCGCGCTTACAAGGCGCCAAACCAGGCCGCTCCCTGTGACGAACCCGCAACCGAACGGGGCCGTAACGGGGACAGGGAGAGCCGGGAAAGGGTCCGAAAACAGCCCACAGGGGGCCCGTCCGTACGACCCCGTACGGACGGCACGTACGGTGGCGTTCATGAACATCGCCGTCTTCTGCTCCGCCGCCGACCTCGATGCCCGCTACACCGCCCCCGCCCGCGAGTTCGCCGAACTCATCGGCCGCGGCGGGCACACACTGGTGTGGGGAGGTTCCGAGTCCGGCCTGATGAAGGTCATGGCCGACGGCGTGCAGGAGAACGGCGGCCGGCTGGTCGGCGTGTCGGTCGAGTTCCTCGCCGCGCGGGCGCGCAAGAACGCCGACGAGATGGTCGTCACCCGCGACCTCGCCGAGCGCAAGGCGCAGTTGCTCGCGCGCGCCGACGCCGTCGTCATCATGGTGGGCGGCACCGGCACGCTGGACGAGGCGACGGAGATCCTGGAGCTGAAGAAGCACGGCATCCACGACAAGCCCGTCGTCCTGCTCAACACGGCCGGCTTCTACGACGGCCTCAAGGCGCAGTTCCAGCGCATGGAGGACGAGGGCTTCCTGCCCCTGCCGCTGACCGCCCTCGTCTTCTTCGCCGAGGACGGGCTGGGCGCGATGGCGTACCTGGAGGAGTCCGCGGGCCTGCGCTAGCCCGCGGCTGCGCACCGGCCCCCGCCGTAGGGCAAGCTGGCTCCCATGGCAACACATCTGATCACCGGGGCCGGCTCCGGCATCGGGGCGGCGGTCGCGCGCCGGCTCCTCGACCGGGGCGACGAGGTCCACCTCTTCGCGCGCGACGCGGGCCGGGCCAGGGAGCTGGCCGCGGAGTTCCCCGGCGCCCGCACGCTCGTGGCCGACCTGGCCAACCCGGACCGGCTCTCCTGGGCCCTCGACAAGCAGCCGCTGCCGGACCGCGTCGACACGCTCCTGCACATCGCGGGCGTCGTCGAACTCGGCGCCGTCGGCGAGCTCACGCCCAAGACGTGGAACAGCACGCTCGCCGCCAACCTGGTCTCCCCGGCGGAGCTGACCCGGCTGTTCCTGCCGCAGCTGCGCGTGACGAAGGGCCACGTCCTCTTCGTCAACTCCGGCGCCGGGCTCAACACCCACGCCACGTGGAGCGCGTACGCCGCGAGCAAGCACGGCCTGAAGGCGCTCGCGGACTCGCTGCGCGCCGAGGAGCACGCGGCCGGCGTCCGCGTCACCAGCGTCTACCCGGGCCGCACCGCGACCCCGATGCAGGCGAAGGTGCACCAGCAGGAGGGCAAGCCGTACGACCCGTCGCGGTGGATCGACCCCGAGTCGGTCGCGACGACGATCCTGCTGGCGATCGACCTCCCGCGCGACGCGGAGATCAACGACCTGTCGGTCCGGCCGGGCGCTCAGGCCTGAGTCCCCTCCGCCCGGCGCCCCCGGGGCGGCGAACCCCGGGGGCGCCGCGCGGCCGCGGCGCCCGCCCCGCCGGCCTGCGCGGCGGCCGCCACGCGCCCCGTAGGCTTCCTGCGTGAGCGACAAGAGCAACAACGAGCAGGAGCCCGGCAGCCGTCCGCAGGCGGCGGGGAAGAGCTGGGGCACCGGGGCGGCCACCGGCGTCGGGTCGATGCCCGGGGGCGACGCCCGCGAGGCCGCGAAGACCGTCACCGGGTCCCTGGAGGCCCTGCCGTACCTGCCGGAGCTGCCCGCCCGCGGCCCCGGCGCCGACATGATCGGGCGCACCACCGGCCTGCTGGTCGACGTCTACGCGCACGTCGAGCCCAGCGGATGGCGCATCAGCGACCGCCCCGGGCGCGACACCAAGCGCGCCCGCTCGTGGCTGGGCGAGGACCTGGACGCCCTGGAGGAGTACACCCAGGGCTACGAGGGCGCGCTCAAGGTCTCCGCCGTCGGCCCCTGGACCCTCGCGGCGGCCCTGGAGCTGCGCGGCGGCGAGGCCGCCCTCGGCGACGCCGGCGCATGCCGCGACCTCGCCGCCTCCCTCGCCGAGGGCCTGCGCGAGCATCTCGCCGACGTGCGGCGGCGGGTGCCCGGCGCCCGGATCGTGCTCCAGCTGGACGAGCCGTCCCTGACCGCCGTCCTCACCGGGCGGGTGCGCACCGCCAGCGGCTACCGCACCTACCGGGCCGTCGACCGCGCCGTCGTCGAGGGCGCCCTGCGCGACCTCGTGACCGTGGCCCGCGAGGCCACCGGCCAGGCGCCCGTCGTCCACACGTGCGCCCCCGGCGTGCCCTTCGCGCTGCTGCGCCGGGCCGGCTTCCAAGGCATCTCGTTCGATTTCTCGCTCTTCACCGAGCGTGAGGAAGAAGCGGTGGGAGAGGCGGTCGAGGCGGGCACGGCACTCTTCATGGGCGTGGTGCCCGGCACGGACGGCCCGTTGTCAGACCCTGCCGGTAGCGTCATGGGTGTCAGGACGCTGTGGCGCAGGCTGGGGCTGGCACCGGGGACCCTCGCGGAGTCCGTGGTCGTCACGCCCTCGTGCGGGCTCGCGGGCGCTTCGCCCGCATATGCCCGCGCGGCCCTCGCCCACTGCGTCCGGGCGGCGAAATCACTCGCAGACAACCCTGAGTGACGGCGCTCATGGATCAACGGGAGGACGAGACGGTGGCTGTCGAACAGCAGGGCGGACGGCAGGGCGGGCAGCAGGGCGAAGAGCTCACGGCGGGCTCCTCCGTGCCCGCCCCGGCACGGGAGAAGCACGCGCTGCTCGCCGAGCAGATCGAGGAGCACCGCTTCCGGTATTACGTCAAGGACGCCCCCGTCATCAGCGACGCCGAGTTCGACAAGCTGCTGCGCTCGCTGGAGGCCCTGGAGGAGGAGCATCCGGAGCTCCGCACTCCCGACTCGCCCACGCAGAAGGTCGCCGGGGCGTACGAAACGGAGTTCACGGCCGTCGAGCACCGCGAGCGCATGCTCTCCCTCGACAACGCCTTCGACGACGAAGAGCTCACCGCCTGGGCCGAGCGCATCGCCAAGGACATCGGCGGCGGCACCCCGTACCACTTCCTGTGCGAGCTCAAGGTCGACGGCCTCGCCGTCAACCTCACCTACGAGCACGGCCGCCTGACCCGCGCCGCCACCCGCGGCGACGGCCGCACCGGCGAGGACATCACGCCCAACGTCCGCACGATCGCCGAGATCCCCGACCGCCTCGAAGGCGACCGCGTCCCGGCCCTCGTCGAGGTCCGCGGCGAGGTCTACTTCCCCATGGAGAAGTTCGAGGAGCTCAACGCGGGCCTGGTGGAGGCCGGCAAGCCCCCCTTCGCCAACCCGCGCAACGCCGCCGCCGGCTCGCTGCGCCAGAAGGACCCGCGCGTCACCGCCACCCGGCCGCTGCACATGGTCGTCCACGGCATCGGCGCGCGCGAGGGCTTCGAGATCGACCGCCAGTCCCAGGCGTACGAACTGCTGCGCGAGTGGGGGCTGCCGACGGCCGCGCACGCCTCGGTCGTGGACGACCTGGCGGCCGTGCGGAAGTTCATCGCCCACTACGGCGACCCCGACGTGCGCCACTCCATGGAGCACGAGATCGACGGCGTCGTCGTCAAGCTCGACGAGATCCCCCTCCAGGGCCGCCTCGGCTCCACCTCCCGCGCCCCCCGCTGGGCCATCGCCTGGAAGTACGCCCCCGAGGAGGTCAACACCAAGCTGGTCGACATCCGCGTGGGCGTCGGCCGCACGGGCCGCGTCACGCCGTACGCCGTGGTCGAGCCCATCACCGTCGCGGGCTCCGAGGTCGAGTTCGCCACCCTGCACAACCAGGACGTCGTCAAGGCCAAGGGCGTCCTCATCGGCGACACCGTCGTGCTGCGCAAGGCGGGCGACGTCATCCCCGAGATCCTCGGCCCGGTGGCCGACCTGCGGGACGGCACGGAGCGGGAGTTCGTCATGCCCGCCGAGTGCCCCGAGTGCGGCACGGGGCTGCGGCCCATGAAGGAGGGCGACATCGACCTCCGCTGCCCCAACGCCCGCTCCTGCCCCGCCCAGATCCGCGAGCGCCTCTTCTATCTCGCCGGCCGCCAGTGCCTCGACATCGAGAACCTCGGATACGTGGCCTCCACGGCGCTCACCCAGCCGCTGGAGCCCGCCGAGCCCCCCCTGCGGGACGAGGGCGACCTGTTCGGCATGACCATCGAACAGCTGCTGCCCATCAAGTCCTACGTCGTGGACCCGGACTCCGGCCTGCCCAAGCGCGACCCGAAGACGGGGGAGGAGAAGGTCGTCACCTTCTTCGCCAACCAGAAGGGCGAGCCGAAGAAGAACGCCCTGGCCATGCTGGAGAACATCCGGGCGGCCAGGCAGCGTCCCCTCGCCCGCATCATCAACGGCCTGTCCATCCGTCACGTGGGCCCGGTCTCGGCCGCCGTCCTCGCCCGCGAGTTCCGCTCCGTCGACCGCATCGCCGAGGCGAGCGAGGAGGAGCTGGCCGCCGTCGAGGGCGTCGGCCCGATCGTCGCCGCGGCCGTCAAGGAATGGTTCGCCGAGGACTGGCACCGCGAGATCATCGAGAAGTGGCGGGCCGCCGGCGTCCGCATGGAGGAGGAGGCCGCCGAGGACGAGGGCCCGCGCCCGCTGGCCGGCCTCACCGTCGTCGTCACCGGCACCCTCTCCGCGTACACCCGCGACGGCGCCAAGGAGGCCCTCCAGAGCCGCGGCGCCAAGGTCACCGGCTCGGTGTCGAAGAAGACGGACTTCGTCGTCGTCGGCGACAACCCCGGCTCCAAGTTCGACAAGGCCATGCAGCTGAAGGTGCCCGTCCTGGAAGAGGACGGCTTCGCCGTGCTCCTCGCCGAAGGGCCCGACGCCGCACGCGAAGCGGCCGTTCCGCAAGAGGGCGCGGAAGCGGCCGGGGGCGCGGGCGAGGAGAAGAGCGCCGATAGCGAGGCGTAGCGGACGGGGGGTGCGGGTAGCCCCTTCGCACCCCCTCCGTACCCCCTTCGTCACCTCCGCCGCCACCCGCCCCACGCGGAGCGGCACCGCCACCGGAAGGCAGGTCCGCACACCGGTCGCCACCCCAGCGGAGTAATGCCCGCATAGTCAGTGGGCATTACCCCTACAGCGCATACCAGATGGCTACAAGAGGCCGGATCCCAATCGGGCAACCGCTGCCGATCGCTGCCCGCCGTAGCCTTCTGCGGCCTACTGTTGAGATGTGCGCCTGCCGTGGCGCGGGCACCGCCGGCTGTGAGAGGGACGGGCATGAAACCCACCGACAGCGCCGAACCGGCATCCCGGCTGCGCCGGGTCCCTCCGCCCGCGCTGCCGACGGTCTGTGTCACCGTGGCGGCGGTCTCGCTCGCCGCCGGGGTCTGCCGGGTGATCGGCGCGGGCCACGCCGTGTTCCCCGGCCGCGCCGTCGGCTGGTCCCTGGCCGTCCTCACCGGCCTCATCGTCGCCCACCTCGTCGCCCTCGGGCGCGACCGCTGGTGGGGCGGCACGGGCTCCGGAGCCGCCCTCACCCTCGCCGTCCTGCTGCTCTACGGCTGGCTGCCCGCCGTCCTCATCAGCATCGCCGTCGTCCTGCTCGTCGCCACCGCCCGCCGCCACCGCTGGCGCCAGGCCTTACTCCACGGTGCCGTCGACATCCTCGGCATCGGCGCCGCCGGCCTCGCCCTCGCCGTCTGCGGCGTCGTCTCCACCGTCGAGAACCCCTGGATGCCCGACGAGTGGCCGCTCACCGCCATCCCCCAAGTGGCCCTCGCCGCCTTCCTCTACCTCGCCGTCACCCGCGCCCTGCTCTGGTACTCCATGGCGCCCCGCGCAGGCCTCAGCACCATCGCCCGCACCGCCCTCGTCCGGCAGGCCCTCGTCGGCGGCGCCCTCCTCGGCATCGCCCCGCTGATCGCCGTCGTCGCCGACCACGCCCCGCTGCTGCTGCCGCTGTTCGCCGTCCCCCTCATCGCCCTCGACTCCACCCTGTGGATCGCCCGCGCCCGCGCCGAGGAGCAGCTGCGCGACCCGCTCACCGGCCTGCCCAACCGCCAGTGGCTCCTGGAGCGCACCTGGAGCGCCCTCGACGAGGCCGAGCGCGCCGGCACCCGCTCCGCTCTCGTCCTCATCGACCTCGACCGCTTCCGCTCCGTCAACGACACCCTCGGCCACCTCGCCGGGGACCGGCTGCTGTTGCAGATAGCCGAGCGGCTGCGCCTCGCCCTGCCGCGGGACGCGGAGGCGGCGCGCCTCGGCGGCGACGAGTTCGCGGTCCTGCTGCCCACCGCGGACTCCCTCACCGGCGCCCAGCGCGTGGCCCGTTCGCTGGTGGCCGCGCTCGGCTCCCCCCTCGACCTCGACGGGCTCACCCTCGTCCTGGAGGCCAGCGCCGGCGTCGCCGTCTACCCCGACCACGCCCTCGACGCCGAAGGGCTGCTGCGCCGGGCCGACGTCGCCATGTACCAGGCCAAGCGCGACCGCAGCGGCGTCGAGGTCTACGAGGCCCGGCGCGACGGCAACACCCCCGACCGGCTCGGGCTCCTCGGCGACCTGCGGCGCGCGCTCGACGCGGGCGACGTCGAGCTGCACTACCAGCCCAAGGTCGGCTTCGACGGGCACGTCGAGGGGCTGGAGGCGCTGGTGCGCTGGGTCCACCCCGAGCGGGGCCGGGTCTCGCCGGACGAGTTCATCGCCATCGCCGAGTCCTCGGGCCTGATGCCCAGGCTGACCGAGTACGTGCTGGAGACCGCCCTCGCGCAGGTGGCGAAGTGGCGGGCCATGGGCCTGGAGGTGCCGGTCGCCGTCAACGTCTCGCCGCGCGACGTCCACACCCCCGGGTTCGCGGGCTCCGTCGCGGCACGGCTCGCCCGGCACGGGGTCCCCGCGGGGGCGCTCCAGCTGGAGATAACCGAGCACGTCCTGCTGGAGGACCCGCAGCGGGCCGCGGACACGCTCGCCGGGCTCACGGGGCACGGCGTGAAGATGTCCCTGGACGACTTCGGCACGGGCTATTCGTCGCTGGTCCACCTGCGCCGGCTCCCGGTCAGCGAACTGAAGATCGACCGGTCGTTCGTGGCCCGGCTCGCCATCGACAACGAGGACGCGGAGATCGTCCGCTGCACGCTCGACCTCGCGCATTCGCTGGGCCTGCTCGTCGTCGCCGAGGGCGTCGAGGACGACGAGACCTGGGAGCGCCTGCGGGACCTGGGCTGCGACGCGGTCCAGGGCTGGCTCGTCGCCGCGGCCATGCCGCCGGATGAGACGACGGCCTGGCTCCGCCTGCGCAACGAGTCCGGCTGGCACCGCGAGGCGGACCGCGTCGCCGCCACGGCGTCCGCTCCCGCGGAGGAGGACGCGGTCACGTAGGGACGGCGGCCGGCCCAGTACCGCCGGTCGCGCAGGTGAGGACCGGGCCCTGCCCGCAGGGCAGGCCGGCGGCGCCGGAGCGCCCCGGGCCGCAGCCACGGGGAAAGCGTTTAGCAGGCACGGCTCCCGGAGCCATAGGATTGGGCGCACAACCCGCCCAGAATCCGTCACGAACCCTGAGGATCGCCGCATGCCTGGCATCACGCGCGAGGAGGTAGCCCACCTCGCCCGGCTGGCACGTCTGGAGCTCAAGGACGAAGAGCTCGAGCACTTCGCCGGCCAGCTCGACGACATCATCGGCGCGGTCGCCCGCGTCTCCGAGGTCGCCGAGCAGGACGTACCGCCGACGTCCCACCCGCTGCCGCTGACCAACGTCATGCGCCCGGACGAGGTCCGTCCGTCGCTGACCCCGCAGGAGGCGCTGTCGGGCGCCCCCGCCCAGGAGCAGCAGCGTTTCAAGGTGCCGCAGATCCTGGGGGAGGACTAAACCGTCATGACGGACATCAACATCATCAAGCTCACGGCCTCCCAGATCGCGGAGAAGATCGCCTCGGGCGAGCTCACCGCCGTGCAGGTCACCGAGGCCCACCTGGCCCGCATCGAGGCCGTGGACGAGAAGGTGCACGCCTTCCTCCACGTGGACCGCGAGGGCGCCCTCGCCCAGGCCCGCGAGGTCGACGCCAAGCGCGCCCGCGGCGAGAAGCTCGGCCCGCTGGCCGGCGTCCCGCTCGCGCTGAAGGACATCTTCACCACCAAGGGGATCCCGACCACCGTCGGCTCGAAGATCCTCGAGGGCTGGATCCCGCCGTACGACGCGACGCTCACCAAGCGCCTGAAGGACGCGGACGTCGTCATCCTCGGCAAGACCAACATGGACGAGTTCGCGATGGGCTCCTCCACGGAGAACAGCGCCTACGGCCCGACCGGCAACCCCTGGGACCTCACCAAGATCCCCGGCGGCTCCGGCGGCGGCTCCAGCGCGGCCCTCGCCGCGTACGAGGCCCCGCTCGCCATCGGCACGGACACCGGCGGCTCGATCCGCCAGCCCGCCGCCGTCACCGGCACGGTCGGCGTCAAGCCCACCTACGGCGCGGTCTCCCGCTACGGCATGGTCGCCTTCTCCTCCTCCCTCGACCAGGGCGGCCCCTGCGCCCGTACGGTCCTCGACGCGGCCCTGCTGCACGAGGTCATCGCCGGCCACGACCCGATGGACTCCACGTCCATCGACGCCCCGGTCCCGCCGGTCGTCGAGGCGGCCCGCAACGGCTCCGTCGCCGGCATGCGCGTCGGCGTCGTCAAGCAGTTCCGCGGCGAGGGCTACCAGGCCGGCGTCCTCCAGCGCTTCGACGAGTCCGTCGAGCTGCTGAAGGAGCTGGGCGCCGAGGTCGTCGAGCTGGACTGCCCGTCCTTCGACCTGGCCCTGGCCGCGTACTACCTGATCGCGCCGTCCGAGTGCTCCTCGAACCTGGCCCGCTTCGACGGCCTGCGCTACGGCCTGCGGGCCGGCGACGACGGCACCCGCTCGGCCGAGGACGTCACCGCCCTCACCCGCGAGGCCGGCTTCGGCCCCGAGGTCAAGCGCCGCGTCATGCTCGGCACGTACGCGCTCAGCTCGGGCTACTACGACGCCTACTACGGCTCGGCGCAGAAGGTCCGCACGCTCATCACGCGCGACTTCGAGAAGGCCTTCGAGCAGGTCGACGTGATCGTCTCGCCGACCACCCCGACCACCGCCTTCGCGATCGGCGAGCGCGCCGACGACCCGATGGCGATGTACCTCGCGGACCTGTGCACCATCCCGACCAACCTGGCGGGCAACGCCGCCATGTCGCTGCCGTGCGGCCTCGCGCCCGAGGACAACCTGCCGGTCGGTCTCCAGATCATCGCTCCCGCCCTGAAGGACGACCGGCTCTACAAGGTCGGTGCCGCGGTCGAGGCCGCGTTCACCGCTCGCTGGGGCCACCACCTGCTTGAGGAGGCGCCGGCACTGTGAGCGACGCACACGCGGCCGCCGGGCCGCAGCTGACTGCGAAAGCCGCACCTCTGCGCCGCGTGGGCGGAGAAGCGAACGAGGAGACACAGTGAGCACCGAAGTGAGCAAGGCGAGCGCGCTGAAGAAGGCCAAGGGCTTCAAGAAGTCCAGGCCCGGCACGTACCTGTCGATCGGCACGACGCTCTTCGGCGCCGTGAGCGTGATCAAGCAGGCGAAGAAGGCGCGCGGCGAGCAGGACACGCTCCAGCTGGTCGACGCCATCGTCTCCGCCGCAGCCATCGCCACCGGCGTCGCGCTGCTCGTGCGCGAACTGCGCCGGATGAACAGCGACGACGTCCTCGCGGACTGAGCCAGGACCTGAGAGGTTAGTTTTCCGTGACCGTCACTGAACTGGTGTCGTACGAGGACGCGCTGGCTTCCTACGACCCCGTCATGGGCCTGGAGGTCCATGTCGAGCTCGGCACCAAGACGAAGATGTTCTGCGGCTGCTCCACGGAGCTGGGCGCGGACCCCAACACCCAGACCTGCCCGGTCTGCCTCGGCATGCCCGGCGCCCTGCCCGTGGTCAACGCCATCGGCGTCGAGTCCGCCATCAAGATCGGCCTCGCGCTGAACTGCGAGATCGCCGAGTGGTGCCGCTTCGCCCGGAAGAACTACTTCTATCCGGACATGCCGAAGAACTTCCAGACCTCCCAGTACGACGAGCCGATCGCCTTCAACGGCTACCTCGACGTGCAGCTGGAGGACGGCGAGGTCTTCCGCGTGCAGATCGAGCGCGCCCACATGGAGGAGGACACCGGCAAGTCCACGCACGTGGGCGGTGCCACCGGCCGCATCCACGGCGCCCAGCACTCCCTGCTGGACTACAACCGCGCCGGCATCCCGCTCATCGAGATCGTCACCAAGCCGATCGAGGGCGCGGGCGAGCGGGCCCCCGAGGTCGCCAAGGCGTACGTCGCCGAGCTCCGCGAGCTCATCAAGGCGCTGGGCGTCTCCGAGGCCCGGATGGAGATGGGCCAGATGCGCTGCGACGTGAACCTGTCGCTGCGCCCGCACGGCCGGGAGAAGTTCGGCACCCGCTCCGAGACCAAGAACGTCAACTCGCTGCGCTCCGTCGAGCGCGCGGTGCGCTTCGAGGTCCAGCGGCACGCCTCCGTCCTCTCGGCCGGCGGCACGATCGTGCAGGAGACCCGCCACTTCCACGAGGAGGACGGGTCGACCACGTCCGGCCGCATCAAGGAAGAGGCCGAGGACTACCGCTACTTCCCCGAGCCGGACCTGGTGCCGGTGGCCCCCTCCCGCGAGTGGGTCGAGGAGCTGCGGGGGACCCTGCCCGAGCTGCCGCGCGTGCGCCGCAACCGGCTGCGCGAGGAGTGGGGCGTCACCGAGCACGACATGCAGTCGATCCTCAACGCGGGCGCGGTCGACCTGATCACCGCCACCGTCGAGGCCGGTGCCGACTCCGCCGCCGCCCGCAAGTGGTGGATGGGCGAGCTGGCCCGCAGCGCCAACGAGTCCGGCACGGACCTCGCGGCGCTGCCGATCACCCCGGCGCAGGTCGCCCGGGTGGCGGCGCTCGTCGCCGAGGGCTCGCTCAACGACAAGCTGGCCCGCCAGGTCATCGAGGGCGTGCTCGCGGGCGAGGGCGGCCCGGACGAGGTCGTCGACAAGCGCGGCCTGAAGGTCGTCTCCGACGACAGCGCCCTGGGTGCTGCCGTGGACGAGGCCATCGCGGCCAACGCGGGCATCGCGGACAAGATCCGTGCCGGCAAGGTCGCCGCTGCGGGCGCACTGGTCGGCGCGGTCATGAAGGCCACGCGCGGCCAGGCCGACGCGGCCCGGGTCCGGGAGCTCATCCTGGAGCGCCTCGGCGTCGAGGGCTGATCACCTTTCCCGGACAGACAGCGTTCTCTGACGCTTCATGGCCGTCCCTTTTCGAAGGGGCGGCCATTGTCTGTCCTGGAAATGTCCGGTAATTGTCCGGGAATAGTCCGGCATTGGCTGGTTTCCATTGATCTATGGCCTTCGTGGCCCCCGTCCGGCATGATCCCGCATGCGGGCGGGCCCACCGTGTGCCCGCCACCGGAGTATGGGGGTTGGCACATGAGACGGCTGAGCAGAGCGCTGGCGGCGGTCACCCTGGCGGGCGCCGGCCTGCTGGCGACGACGGTCCCGGCCGGCGCGGCGACGGAGCACCCCGGGCCGGCGGCCGCGGCGAAGTGCGAGGCGGGCTGGGGGAGCCTGCTCAAGACGGCGACGACCTCGGCCTACAAGCCGCTCCTGGACATCAGGGCCGGCGAGCACGAGTGCTTCGACCGCCTCGTCTTCGACGTCCAGGGCATCGGCGACCACCGCATCGGCTACCGCGTGGAGTACGTGGACCAGCTGCGCCAGGACGGCTCGGGCGACCCGATCCCGGTCGCCGGCGGAGCGGTGCTGGCCATCCGCGTGTCCGCCCCGAGCTACGACCCGAACACGGCCGAGCCGCGCTACCCCGGCCACGCCGGGCAGCCGCTGACGGGCGTGGACCTCACCGGCTTCAGGACCTTCCAGGACACCCGCTTCGCCAGCAGCTTCGAGGGCGAGACCCTCGTCGGCGTCGGCGTCCGCGCGCGGCTGCCCTTCCGCGTCTTCCAGGAGCGCAACCGCATCGTCGTGGACGTCGCCCACAGCTGGTAGCCCCGGGCCGGGCGGCCGCCCGCACCCCCGTGTGGGGTGGGCCACAAAGCGGACAATCGATCTTTTCCGGCTGTCACAGTGGGTCGGCAAGGGGCCCCTCCGCACCGTCTGCACCCGGTGCAGCCCGGGGCCCCGAGCCCCATAGCCCCAGCGCTCGGAACAGCACGGGTCAGCATCCCGGCGGGATCGACGCGATACCCGGGAAGCAGCCCGTATGACCTCACTCGCCCGGTGGTGCCTGCGCCGCCGCTCCGCCGTCATCGTGCTGTGGCTCGTCGCCCTCGCGGGCACCGCGGCCGCCGCCCTGCTCAGCGGCCCGGCCTACTCCAACGACTACGCCGTGCCCGGCACCGAGGCGGCCCGCGCGAGCGCCCTCCTCGACGCCGGTTTCCCCGGCCAGGGCGGCGACGACACCATCGTCTGGCACACCGGCAGCGGCACCGTGCGCGCGGCCGCCGTCGAGCAGCGCATGACCGGAGTCCTGCACGAGGTCGCCGCGCTCCCCGGCGTCGAGGCGGTCAGCGGCCCGTACAGCGGCCCCGACGGCGCCACCCGGATCAGCCCCGACGGGCACACCGCGTACGCCTCCCTCACCTTCGCCGGCGACCCCGGCAAGGAGCTCGCCCGCAAGGTCGTCGACACGGCGCGCTCCGCGGCGGACGGCAACCTCCAGGTCGCCCTCGGCGGCACCGGCATCGCCGGCGCGGAGAGCAAGGGCGGGCACCTCAGCGAGCTCATCGGCATCGCCGTGGCCGCCGTCGTGCTCTTCGTCGTCTTCGGCTCGCTGGCCGCGAGCCTGCTGCCGATCGCCACGGCCCTCGTGAGCGTCGGCACCGCCGCCCTGGGCACCCAGCTGCTCGGCCACGTCATGAACGTCGCCGACTTCGCGCCCATGCTCGGCACCCTCATCGGCCTCGGCGTGGGCATCGACTACGCCCTGTTCATCGTCACCCGGCACCGCAAGGGCCTGCGGGCCGGCCTGCCCGTGGCCGTCGCGGCCGAACGGGCCGTGGCCACCACCGGCCGCGCCGTCGTCTTCGCGGGCGGCACCGTGTGCGTCGCGCTGCTCGGCATGCTCATCCTGCGGCTGAGCTTCCTCAACGGCGTCGCCATCGCCGCCTCGCTCACCGTCGTCCTCACCGTCGCCGCGTCCGTCACCCTGCTGCCCGCGCTCCTCGGCGTCATCGGCGACCGCGCCCTCGGCCGCCGCGAGCGCCGCCGCCTCGCGGCCGGCGGTCCCCGCCCCGAGCAGCCCACCGGGCCGGCCGCCCGCTGGTCGGCGTTCGTCGAGCGCCACCCGAAGCTGCTGGGCGGCGTGGCGGCCGCCGTCATGATCGTCCTCGCGCTGCCCACGTTCTCCCTGCACCTGGGCACCTCCGACCAGGGCACCGGCCCGGCCACGGCCACGACCCGGCAGGCGTACGACATGCTCGGCCGCGGCTTCGGCCCCGGCGTCAACGGGCCCCTGACGCTCGTGGCCGGCCTGGACAGCGCCGCCGACCGGCTCGCCTTCACCAAGCTCCCGGAGGCCCTGCGGCACACCGAGGGCGTCGCCGCCGCCTCGCCCGCCGAGGTGAACACCAGCGGCGACACGGGCGTCATCAGCGTCGTCCCCACCACGTCCCCGCAGTCGCGCGCCACCAGCGACCTCGTGGACCGGCTGCGCGGCACCGTGCTGCCCAAGGCGACCGCCGGCACCGGCGTGGACGTCCACGTGGGCGGCATGACCGCGAGCTACGACGACTTCGCCGCGATCATCCTCGGCAAGCTGCCGCTCTTCGTCGGCACCGTCGTCGGCCTGGGCTGCGTGCTGCTCCTCCTGGCCTTCCGCAGCATCGGCATCCCCCTCAAGGCCGCGGTCATGAACATCGCCGCCGTCGCCTCGTCCTTCGGTGTGGTCGTCGCGATGTTCCAGTGGGGCTGGGGCGCCGGGTTCCTCGGCCTCGGCGGCGCCGGGCCGATAGAGCCCTTCCTGCCCGTCGTCATGGTCTCCGTGCTCTTCGGGCTGTCCATGGACTACCAGGTCTTCCTGGTCAGCCGGATGTACGAGGAGTGGCTGGCCACGCGCGACAACACCCGGGCCGTGCGCGTCGGCCTCGCCGAGACCAGCCGCGTCATCAACTCCGCGGCGGTGATCATGATCTCGGTCTTCCTGGCCTTCGTGCTCAGCGGCGACCGCGTCATCGCGATGTTCGGCATCGGGCTCGCCGCGGCCGTCGCCCTCGACGCCTTCGTGCTGCGCACGCTGCTGGTGCCGGCCCTCATGCACATGCTGGGCGGCGCCAACTGGTGGCTGCCCGCGTGGCTGGAGCGCCGCCTGCCGCGGATCAGCATCGAGCCGCCGGAGCCGCTGGACGCGGAGCCGGAGCCGCTGCCGGAGCCCGTCGCGGTCAGTCCTCAGCGGAGCCTTGCCGGGGCGGGCGTATGAGCACGCGGCCCGAGTCGAGGTCGACCGGGCCGCGGGCGGGGTCGGCGTCCCCGATGTCCTCACGGGTGAGCGCGAGGCGCTTCTCCTCGTCGTGAGCGTGCTTCCGGCCCGGTGCGAACACTTCCTCGAACACGTTGAACATCTCAACTCCCGTCGCCGCGCTGTCCGTCCAGCATAGGCGGGCGGATGTACGGTCCACGGAAATCCGGCCGGATCGCCCCCGGTGCCTCAGCTCACCTCCAGGCGCAGGATGCGGTCGTCCTCCGCGCCCGGCTTCCCACGCCCGTCGGTGTTGCTCGTCGTCAGCCACAGCCCGCCGTCGTCCGTGGCGAGCACCGTGCGCAGCCGCCCGTACTCGCCCTTGAGGAACGCCTGCGGGGCGGCCACCGGCCTCGTGCCGTCCAGCGGGATCCGCCACAGGCGCTCGCCGCGCAGCCCCGCCATCCACAGCGAGCCCTTGGCGTACGCGAGGCCGCTGGGGGAGGCGTCGGAGGTCTTCCACTGCTCGACGGGGTCCGTGTAGCCGGACCGGCCCGCCTTGCCCTCGACGACGGGCCAGCCGTAGTTGCCGCCCGGCCGGATCAGGTTGAGCTCGTCCCAGGTGTCCTGGCCGAACTCCGAGGCCCACAGGCGCCCGCCCGCGTCCCACGCCAGGCCCTGCACGTTGCGGTGGCCGGAGGAGTAGACCACCGAGTCCGCCTCGGGGTTGCCGTACGCGGGGCGCCCGTCCGGCGTCATGCGCAGGATCTTCCCCCCGAGCGACTTCCGGTCCTGGGCGGGGTCGCGCTGCCCGGCCTCGCCCGTGCCGGCGTAGAGCATCCGGTCCGGGCCGAAGGCGAGGCGCCCGCCGTTGTGGATCGTGCCCTTGGGGATGCCCCGGAGCACCGTGTCGGGCGCGCCCAGCCGCTGCCCCGCCGGCTTGCCCTCGTCGTAGCGCAGGCGCGCGATGCGGTTGTCCGAGTCGGTGGTGAAGTACGCGTACACCAGCCGGTCCGTGGCGAAGTCGGGCGAGACCGCGAGGCCCAGAAGGCCGCCCTCGCCGCCCTTGACGACGCCGGGCACCTCGCCGACCTCGGCCTGCGCGCCGTCCTTGGCGGCCACCCGGACGATCTTCCCCGTGTCGCGGGAGCCGACCAGCAGATCACCGCCGGGCAGCGCGGCGACGCCCCACGGCGTGCCGAGTTTCGTGGTGAGCGTCCGGACGACCTTGACCGAACCCGTGGCCGGCGCGGGGGAGGCCTGCGGCGCGCCCGAAGAGGCCCCGGCGCCGGGCGACTTGGCCGACGACCCTTGCCGTGGGCCCTCCCCGGGGAAGCCGTCCTCGCTGGAACAGCCGGCGAGCGCCAGGAGCGTGGCGGCGACCAGCGCGGCGGCGCCGGTACGGGCAGTACGTCGTCGCACGGTGCGGTTCCTCTCGCGGGGCGCGGCCTTGGCTATCGGCACTGTGCCATACGGGTGCCGCGGCGGCGGCCCCAAGACCGTGGCCGCGCAACTTCATGCCGCCGCCACGGCGGGAAACCACCGCGGCGAGAGCCCGGCGGAATGCGCGCCGCGCGCAACCCGTACGCCCGCAAGGGCCGGCCGGGCCGGCGGCGCGCACCGTGCGCAACCCGTACGCCCGCAGGGAACCGCCGGAAGGACCTCAGTACCACGACCCCAGCGCCCGCGGCAGCCCCGCGATTTCCGCGAAGTCCTCCGGTGTGAGCCGCAGCCGCGAGGCTGCGGCGTTCTGCACCGCCCACACCGGCTTCTTCGTGCCCGGCACGGGTATGACGTGCCGGCCCTGGGCCAGCACCCACGCCAGGGCGACCTGCGCGGCCGTCGCGTCGTGGCGCAGCGCGACCCGCCGCAGCCCCGCCACGATCGGCTGGTTGGCGGCCATCATCTCCGCGGTGAAGCGCGGGTGGCGGGCCCGCAGGTCCTCCGGTTCGAAGCCCTGCCCGGGCGTCAGCGTGCCGCTGAGGAAACCGTTCCCCAGGGGCATGGCGGCCAGCAGGCCGACCCCGCGGGAGGCGCACCACGGCACCAGCGCATCGAGCGCGTCCCTGGACCACACCGACAACTCCGCCTGCACACAGCTCACCGGGAACACCTGCTGCACCCGTTCGAGCTGCCCTATCGTCGCGTCGTACAGCCCGGCGCGCGACCTGCGGCGCGTACGGGCGCCGATCGCGCACCAGCCGAGCGCCCGCACCTTGCCCGCGGAGACCAGCTCCGCCATCGCCCCCCAGGTCTCCTCGACCGGCACTTCGGGGTCCGGCCGGTGCAGCTGGTAGACGTCGATGACGTCGGTCTGGAGCCGGCGCAGGGAGGCGTCGCACGCGCGCTTGACGTACCCCGGGCGGCCGTTGGCGACGACGTGGCTGTCGCCCACCAGCAGCCCGCACTTGGTCGACACGAACGCTTCGGACCGCCTCTCCCGCAGCACCCGGCCCACCAGCAACTCGTTGGTGAACGGCCCGTACATGTCGGCGGTGTCCAGCAGGGACGTTCCTGCATCGAGCGCCGCGTGCACCGTGCGCAGCGCGGTCTCCCCGCTCTGCTGGGAGGCGGTGTATCCCCAGTGCATGGGCATGCACCCCAGGCCGATCGCGCCCGCTTCGAGCGCCGTCGCACCGATATTCCTGCGCTCCACCGGCCGTACCCCTCCCGTTCCTCGCCCCCAAAGCTAACCTCTGCCGCCCCGGCCCGATCGCATAGCCTCCAGGCATGAGTGCAGATGACAGCGGTTCCGCCCGCCCCCTGGTCTGGCTGCCCTTCCCCGCCGAGCGGATCGAGGGGCTGCCGGACACCCTCGACTACGCCTTCTGGGACGGCGGTCCGGACTACCCCACCGACCCGGCGCGCTGCGACTTCTACGCCGTCCCCTACGTCACCGACCCCGAGCCGTGCACCCGGCCGCTGGCCGCCATGACGCGCGTACGGGTCGTGCAGGCGCTCACCGCGGGCGTGGACCACCTGCTGCCCGCCGTGGAACACCTGCCGAAGGGCGCCGTGCTGTGCAACGCCCGCGGGCTGCACGACGCGAGCACCGCCGAGCTGGCCCTGGCCCTCACGCTGGCCTCGCTGCGCGACATCCCCGGCTTCGTGCGCGCGCAGGACGCGGGGGAGTGGCGGCAGGGCTTCCGGCCGGCGCTGGCCGACAAGTCGGTGCTCATTGTGGGTTACGGTTCGATCGGCAGCGCCATCGAGGACCGGCTCGCGCCCTTCGAGTGCGCGCGGGTCACACGCGTCGCGCGCTCCGCGCGGGAGGCCGCGCGCGGTCCCGTGCACCCGATCGCCGCCCTGCCCGGCTTGCTCCCCGACGCCGACGTGGTGGTGCTCGCCGCACCGCTGACCGAGGAGACCCGCGGGCTCGTCAACGCCGGTTTCCTGGCGAGGATGAAGGACGGCGCGCTGCTGGTGAACGTCGCGCGCGGTCCCATCGTGGACACCAAGGCCCTTCTGGCCGAACTGGACGCAGGTCGGCTGCGTGCCGCCCTGGACGTCACGGACCCCGAACCGCTGCCGCCGGGCCACCCGCTGTGGAGCGCTCCGGGGGTGCTCATCACCCCCCATGTGGGTGGCCCCTCTTCGGCCTTCCTACCGCGCGCCGAGCGGCTGCTCCGCGATCAGCTGACCAGATTCGCTCTGGACGCCCCACTGCAAAATGTCGTAGTCGCCGCCCGCTAGTTACCACGTAGAGGTACCGTTCGACTGCACTCAGTGTCCATAACCCCGTGGCTGATTACGCTATGTATATGAGCTATGTCCCTGAGTGACGAGTCTGGTGTATCGTCCGGACGGGGGCTGCGGCGTGCACGGGAACTGCCGCAGCGAGGACCGGAACTCGAGGGGGGCGACGGGCGATGCACGGCCAATGGACGATCAACCCGACGCGGCTCACGCACCGACCACGACCGCGCGGTGCCCGGCACCGCGCATCTCGCCCGCACCGCGCGGCGGCTCTGCTCCTGCGGCGTCCACGGCTCCCGCTGCTGCGGACGGCGGCGCGGTGAGCGCCCCAGGAGCGGCCCTGACCCGCCCGTCCGGCGGCTCGGGCCCGGTCTCCCAGCTCCTCCTGGCCGTCGTCTGCGGCGGCTATGCCACCGGCGCGGCCTTCGGCTGGGGATCGAGCGAGCTCGCCTCCGCCATGGGCGACTTCGGCCTCGGCGGGGCCGCCGTGCTCGCCGCCGTCTCCTGCTTCTGGTACGGGCGCACGCACCGCACGCGGTTCCGCCTCGCGTGGTTCCTCTTCGCGGCGTCCTCCGCCATGGCAGGCCTGGGCAACGTTGTCTGGGGCTGGTACGAGGTCGTCCTCGACGCCCGCGTCCCGACGCCCTCCGTCGCCGACTTCTGCTTCCTGCTCTTCGCGCCGCCGGCCATCATCGGCCTGCTGGTCCTCGCCCGCCGCCCCGTCACCCGGGCCGGCTGGGTGTGCCTGGCCCTCGACGCCTGGCTCACCGGCGGCTCGCTGCTCACGCTCTCCTGGAGCCTGGCGCTCGCGCACACCGCCCACTTCGAGGGCGAGAGCGTCGCCCACGCCGCGCTCTCCCTGGCCTATCCGCTGCTGGACATCGCCCTGGTGTCCATGGTGCTGGCGCTGCACTTCCGGCGCTCCACGGCCAACCGCTCGGCCATCAACACCGCCATCGCGGCCCTCGCCCTGACGGTCCTGTGCGACGCCCTGTTCACCTCACCGCTCCTGCGCTCGCACTACCGCTCGGGCCAGATCCTCGACGCAGGCTGGTTCGCGGGCTACATGCTCATGGCGTACGCCCCCTGGGTCGCCCGCGAGGAGGGTGACGAGGCCCCGGCCCGGCACCCGCACCACCCCAGCCGCCCCATCGCCGGCTCCCTCGCGGCCCTCACGCCGTACCTGGCCGCCGCGGTGTGCACCCTGGGCATCCTCTACAACGTCCTGGACGGCCACCAGGTCGACAAAGTCGTCCTGTTCACCGGCTGCACGGTCGTCCTGGCCCTGGTCATCCGCCAGGGCATCATGCTGCTGGACAACATCTCCCTCACCCAGGAACTGGCCCAGAAGGAGAACCACTTCCGCTCCCTCGTCCAGGGCTCCAGCGACGTCATCATGATCGCCGCGCCCACGGGCATACTGCGCTACGTCAGCCCGGCCGCCGCCGGGGTCTACGGCCGCGAGGCCGAGGACCTCGTCGGCTCCGAACTGGCCTCGCTGATCCACCCGGAGGACCTCGGCAGAGTCGTCCACGAGGTGCGCCGCTTCCTCGCCGCGCCGCCCGCCGAGGAGCCCACCACCCGCATCGAATGCCGCTTCCGCTCGGGCGGCGGCGAGTGGCTCAACGTGGAGTCCACCGTCAACCGCCACCACGGCGGCCTGATCTTCAACAGCCGCGACGTCACCGAGCGCGTCCGCCTGCAAGCCCAGCTCCAGCACACCGCCGAGCACGACCCGCTCACCGACCTGCCCAACCGCGCCCTGTTCACCAAGCGCGTCCAGCAGGCCCTCACCGGCCGCAGAGCGACCGACGCGGGCACCGCCGTGCTCTTCATCGATCTCGACGGCTTCAAGGCGGTGAACGACAGCGTCGGCCACCAAGCGGGCGACGAGCTGCTCGTCCAGGCGGCCCGTCGCCTCCAGGACTCCGTCCGCGCGGGGGACTCCACGGCCCGCTTCGGAGGCGACGAGTTCGCGGCGCTCATCATCGGCGACGGCACCCGCGACCCGGCCGCCCGCGAGTACCGCATCCACGAGATCGCCGACCGGCTGCGGGTCACCCTCTCCCAGCCCTACCGCGTGGAAGGAGGCACCGAGGTCCGCGTCGCCGCCAGCATCGGCGTGGCCTTCGCCGAGCCCGGCATCACCCCGGGCGAGCTGATGCGCAACGCCGACCTCGCGATGTACCGCGCCAAGCAGGCCGGCAAGGGCCGCGTCGAGCTCTACGCACCGCAGATGCAGGCCGACGTGGTCCGCCGCGCCGAGCTCGCCACCCGGCTGCGCACCGCCTTGCACGAAGGCGAGTTCGCCCTGCTCCACCAGCCCGTCGTGGACCTGGGCACGGGCATGGTCACCGCGGTCGCCGCACAGCCCCGCTGGCGCTCCGCCCAGGGAATACTGTTCACCCCTGCGGAGTATCTCCGCGTGGCCGAGAACGACCGGGGGGACGAGGCCGCCCGCATCGCCGAGCTCGGCCGCTGGACGGTGGAGAAGGCCGTCGAGCAGGCCGCCCAGCGCTGCCGCGCGGGCCACGCCGTCCCGGTGTACGTCCGGCTGTCCGCCGCCCGGCTGATGGACAGGTCGCTGCCCGCCAAGAACCTGGAGGGGCTGCTGATCCGGCACGGGCTGCCCTCCGGGGCGCTCGTCCTGGAGCTGTCCGGAAGCGACCCCCGGGTGCCGCTCGACGAGCTGGAGCGGCGGCTCGCCGCCCTCCGCCGGATGGGCGTGCGCATCGCCCTCGACGGCTTCGGCAGCGGCTATGCCGCGATCAGCGCCCTGCGCCGGCTGCCCATCGACACCCTCAAGCTCGACCGGGGGCTGGTCGACGGCGTCGTGGAGTCCGCCCGGCTGCACAAGATCACCGCCGGGCTGCTGAGGATCGCCACCGACCTGGGCATGCAGTCCGTGGCGGACGGCGTCGACGTCCCCGAGCAGGCGCTCGCCCTGCGCGCCATGGGCTGCACCCACGCGGTGGGCGCCGCCTTCTCCGGCCCGCTCGACGAGCACCGGCTGCGGCACGCGCTGGGCCTCGGGGCGTATCCCGTGCCGAGCCCGTCCGTGGATGGCGCAAATGCATGGGCCTGTGGCGGCGCTCTGCCCGCAGGGGCAGTACCGTCCGGTACGCGATCGGGGTCCGCGGGGGGCGCCGGATCGCTGGCCCATGCTCCATTGCGCTCAAATAATGAGACGCCCGTCCCACCCACTTGACACTCCGCTGGTGGCGGGTGGAGGGTCGGTCCCATGCGCACCCGAATTCTCGTACTTGGACAGCGCGTCGGATGAAGCAGGCCCTCCACAAGCCCTGCTGACCACACCGGCGCGCTCCCCTCGCTTGCCTCACGGCACGAGGGGTTTTTTGTTGCACTAGAACGTGACAGACCCACCCAAACCGACCTCCGCGAACCACCGTCGAATCCTTCGAGAAGAGAATGTCGATGACCGAGCAGGCCACCGGAGCCCACCATCCGCAGCCGCGGGCCCGTAGCGCGGCGCAGCAGCCCGCCACCGTCGAGCACGTCACGGGCGCGCAGTCCCTCATCCGCTCGCTGGAGGAGGTCGGGGCGGAGATCGTGTTCGGGATCCCGGGCGGAGCGATCCTCCCCGCCTACGACCCGATGATGGACTCCTCGAAGGTGCGCCACGTCCTCGTCCGCCACGAGCAGGGCGCGGGCCACGCCGCCACTGGATACGCCCAGGCCACCGGCAAGGTCGGGGTCTGCATGGCCACCTCCGGCCCCGGCGCCACCAACCTCGTCACGCCCATCGCCGACGCCCACATGGACTCCGTCCCGCTCGTCGCCATCACCGGCCAGGTCGCCTCCAAGTCGATCGGCACGGACGCCTTCCAGGAGGCGGACATCTGCGGCATCACCATGCCGATCACCAAGCACAACTGGCTGGTCACCGACCCCGCCGAGATCCCCCGCACCATCGCCGAGGCCTTTCACGTCGCCTCCACCGGCCGCCCCGGCCCCGTCCTCGTGGACATCGCCAAGGACGCCCTCCAGGCGCAGACCACCTTCACCTGGCCGCCGCACACCGACCTGCCCGGCTACCGCCCGGTGACCAAGCCGCACTCCAAGCAGATCCGCGAGGCCGCCAAGCTGATCAGCCAGGCCGCCCGCCCCGTGCTCTACGTCGGCGGCGGCGTCCTCAAGGCCCGCGCCACCGCCGAGCTGAAGGTCCTCGCCGAGCTGACCGGCGCCCCCGTCACCACCACCCTGATGGCCCTGGGCGCCTTCCCCGACAGCCACCCCCAGCACCTGGGCATGCCCGGCATGCACGGCTCGGTCGCCGCCGTCACCGCGCTCCAGAAGTCCGACCTGATCGTCGCCCTCGGCGCCCGCTTCGACGACCGCGTCACCGGCAAGCTGGACTCCTTCGCCCCGTACGCCAAGGTCGTCCACGCCGACATCGACCCCGCCGAGATCGGCAAGAACCGCGCCGCCGACGTGCCGATCGTCGGCGACGCCCGCGAGGTCATCGCCGACCTGATCGTCGCCCTCCAGGCCGAGCTCGCCGAGGGCCGCAGCGGCGAGGCCGCCCGCGAGCGCTACGCCGCCTGGTGGCAGGACCTCGACCGCTGGCGCGACACCTACCCGCTCGGCTACGACCAGCCCGCCGACGGCAGCCTCGCCCCCCAGCAGGTCATCCAGCGCATCGGGCAGCTCGCCCCGAAGGACACCATCTACGCCGCCGGCGTCGGCCAGCACCAGATGTGGGCCGCGCACTTCATCGGCTACGAGCAGCCCGCCACCTGGCTCAACTCCGGCGGCGCCGGGACGATGGGCTACGCGGTGCCCGCCGCGATGGGCGCCAAGGCCGGCCTGCCCGACCGCACCGTCTGGGCCATCGACGGCGACGGCTGCTTCCAGATGACCAATCAGGAACTGGTCACCTGCGCCCTCAACAACATCCCCGTCAAGATCGCCATCATCAACAACGGTGCCCTGGGCATGGTCCGCCAGTGGCAGACCCTGTTCTACAACCAGCGCTACTCCAACACCGTGCTCCACTCGGGCCCGGAGGCGGACGGCACCGAGGCCTGCGCCGGCACCCGCGTCCCGGACTTCGTCAAGCTGTCGGAGGCCATGGGCTGCGTGGGCCTGCGCTGCGAGCGCCCGGAGGACCTGGACGCCGTCATCCAGCAGGCCAACGCCATCAACGACCGGCCGGTCGTCGTCGACTTCATCGTCCACCAGGACGCCATGGTCTGGCCGATGGTCGCCGCCGGCACCTCCAACGACGAGATCCTCGCCGCGCGCGGAGTCCGCCCGGACTTCGGCGACAGCGTGGACGACTGAGGGACCGCGAGAAGCGAGAAGAGAGAGAACGAGCAGATGACCAAGCACACGCTCTCCGTCCTGGTGGAGAACACCCCCGGCATCCTCACCCGGATCGCCGCCCTGTTCGCCCGCCGCGGCTTCAACATCGACTCCCTCGCCGTCGGCGTGACCGAGCACCCGGACATCTCCCGCATCACCATCGTCGTCAACGTCGAGTCGCTGCCGCTGGAGCAGGTCACCAAGCAGCTCAACAAGCTCGTCAACGTGCTGAAGATCGTCGAGCTGGAGGACAGCCAGGCGATCCACCGCGAGCTCGTCCTGGTGAAGGTCCGCGCCGACAACGAGACCCGCTCGCAGATCGTCGAGATCGTCCAGCTGTTCCGCGCCAAGACCGTCGACGTCTCCCCGGAGGCCGTCACCATCGAGGCCACCGGCGGCAGCGACAAGCTCGGCGCCATGCTCAAGATGCTGGAGCCGTTCGGCATCAAGGAGCTCGTGCAGTCCGGGACGATCGCCATAGGGCGCGGCGCGCGGTCCATCACGGACCGCAGCCTGCGCGCGCTGGACCGCTCGGCCTGACCGGCCGCCTGACGGCCCTTCCGTCCCGATCGGCCGGATCCGGCCGGAATCAGTTCATCCGTATACCGAGACCTGAAATCTTTTCCCCGCCCGCCCGTCATACGGTGGGACGCACCACCGGACAACCGGAAACAAGGAGATACCCCAACGTGGCTGCCGAGCTCTTCTACGACAACGACGCCGACCTGTCCATCATCCAGGGCCGCAAGGTCGCGGTCCTCGGCTACGGCAGCCAGGGCCACGCCCACGCGCTGTCCCTGCGCGACTCGGGCGTCGACGTCCGCGTGGGCCTGCACGAGGGCTCCAAGTCCAAGCAGAAGGCCGAGGAGCAGGGGCTGCGCGTCGTCACCCCCGCCGAGGCCGCGGCCGAGGCCGACCTCATCATGATCCTCGTCCCGGACCCGATCCAGGCCAAGGTCTACGAGGAGTCCGTCAAGGAGCACCTCAAGGACGGCGACGCGCTGTTCTTCGGCCACGGCTTCAACATCCGCTTCGGCTTCATCAAGCCCCCGGCCGGCGTCGACGTCTGCATGGTCGCCCCCAAGGGCCCGGGCCACCTCGTGCGCCGCCAGTACGAGGAGGGCCGCGGCGTCCCGTGCATCGCGGCCGTCGAGCAGGACGCCTCCGGCAGCGCCTTCCAGCTCGCCCTCTCCTACGCCAAGGCCATCGGCGGCACCCGCGCCGGCGTCATCAAGACCACCTTCACCGAGGAGACCGAGACCGACCTCTTCGGCGAGCAGGCCGTCCTGTGCGGCGGTGCCTCGGCGCTGGTGAAGGCCGGCTTCGAGACGCTGGTCGAGGCCGGCTACCAGCCGGAGATCGCGTACTTCGAGTGCCTCCACGAGCTCAAGCTCATCGTGGACCTCATGTACGAGGGCGGCCTGGAGAAGATGCGCTGGTCGATCTCCGAGACCGCCGAGTGGGGCGACTACGTCACCGGCCCGCGCATCGTCAACGACGGCACCAAGGCCGAGATGAAGAAGGTCCTCGGCGAGATCCAGGACGGCACCTTCGCCAACAACTGGATGAAGGAGTACCAGGCCGGCCTGCCCAAGTACAACGAGTACAAGAAGGCCGACGAGGACCACCTGCTGGAGACCACGGGCAAGAAGCTGCGCAAGCTGATGAGCTGGATGGACGACAAGGCGTAACCGCCTCCTCCAAGGAGTGGCCGGCAGGACGGCCGGCTCCTTCGTCCCCGGGCGCCGGGCGGGCCGTCACCAGGCCCGCCCGGCGCCCGCGCGCCCCCTCGCCCCGTTCCGCCCGGCCCCGCCCGGTGATTGCGGGCGAAGCTCGCGCGAGCCCGCGACGAGCGCCGATACACTGCACACCAACAAGCGCGTACCAGGCTCACAGCGTCGTGCGTCTTCCACGCGGCTGCCTGCCCCCTTCACCGCCTTCGGCCGTCGGGACGGCCGTCCGCCAAGGACCAGTGAGGAACCCGTGAGCACTGCTTCGCCCCGTAAACCCGTCGTCCTGATCGCCGAGGAGCTCTCCCCGGCCACCGTCGACGCCCTCGGCCCCGACTTCGAGATCCGCCACTGCAACGGCGCCGACCGGGCGGAGCTCCTGCCCGCCGTCGCCGACGTCGACGCCATCCTGGTCCGCAGCGCCACCAAGGTCGACGCCGAGGCCATCGCCGCCGCCGGCAAGCTGCGCGTCGTCGCCCGCGCCGGCGTCGGCCTGGACAACGTGGACGTCTCCGCCGCCACCAAGGCCGGCGTGATGGTCGTCAACGCCCCGACCTCCAACATCGTCACCGCCGCCGAGCTCGCCTGCGGCCTGCTCATCGCCACCGCGCGCAACATCCCGCAGGCCAACTCCGCGCTGAAGAACGGCGAGTGGAAGCGCTCCAAGTACACCGGCGTCGAGCTCTCCGAGAAGACCCTCGGCGTCGTCGGCCTCGGCCGGATCGGCGTGCTCGTCGCCCAGCGGATGTCCGCCTTCGGCATGAAGGTCGTCGCCTACGACCCGTACGTCCAGCCCGCGCGCGCCGCCCAGATGGGCGTCAAGCTCCTCACGCTCGACGAGCTGCTGGAGGTCGCGGACTTCATCACCGTCCACCTGCCCAAGACGCCCGAGACGCTCGGCCTCATCGGCGACGAGGCCCTCCACAAGGTCAAGCCGAGCGTCCGCATCGTCAACGCCGCGCGCGGCGGCATCGTGGACGAGGCGGCGCTCGCCTCCGCCCTCAAGGAGGGCCGCGTCGCGGGCGCCGGCCTCGACGTCTACGCCTCGGAGCCGTGCACCGACTCCCCGCTCTTCGAGTTCGACAACGTGGTGGCCACCCCGCACCTCGGCGCCTCCACGGGCGAGGCCCAGGAGAAGGCCGGCATCGCCGTCGCCCGCTCCGTGCGGCTCGCCCTCGCCGGCGAGCTCGTGCCGGACGCGGTCAACGTCCAGGGCGGCGTCATCGCCGAGGACGTCAAGCCGGCCCTGCCGCTGGCCGAGAAGCTCGGCCGGATCTTCACGGCCCTGGCCGGCGAGGTCGCCGTCCGGCTCGACGTCGAGGTCTACGGCGAGCTCACCCAGTACGACGTCAAGGTCCTGGAGCTGTCCGCCCTCAAGGGCGTCTTCGAGGACGTCGTCGACGAGACGGTCTCCTACGTCAACGCCCCGCTGTTCGCGCAGGAGCGCGGCGTCGAGGTGCGGCTGACCACGAGCTCCGAGTCGACCGAGCACCGCAATGTGGTGACCGTGCGGGGCACGCTCGCCGGGGGCGACGAGGTCTCCATCTCGGGCACGCTGGCCGGCCCGAAGAACCAGCAGAAGATCGTCGCCGTGGGCGACCACGACGTGGACCTCGCGCTCGCCGACCACATGGCGTTCTTCCGCTACGGCGACCGCCCCGGCGTCGTCGGCACGCTCGGCCGCATCCTCGGCGAGGCCGGCATCAACATCGCCGGCATGCAGGTCTCCCGCGCCACGGAGGGCGGCGAGGCGCTCGTCGCCCTCACGGTCGACGAGTCGGTCCCGCCGACCGTGCTGGCGGAGATCGCCGAGGAGATCGGCGCGGCGTCGGCGCGCGCGGTGAACCTGACGGACTGACGCGTGTGCGCACCGGTTGGGTGCGCGCGGATGCGGATGAGGCCCGGCTGCCCCCCGTGCGGGGGGTGGCCGGGCCTCATGCGGTCGGGCCCCGTGCGGGCCTCATGCCGGGCCTCATGCGGGGCCTCATGCGCTTTCGCGGTGCCCCGTGGCTCTCTTAACCTTCCGGCTATGGGTGTACTGGAACAGCCCGCGGCCGCGGCGCCCGCCCCGTACCGCCGGATCGCCGCCGAGCTCCGCGCCCGTATCGCCTCCGGCGAGATCCGTACGGGCGAGAAGGTCCCCTCCGTCCGGCAGATCGCACAGGAGTGGGGGATCACGGCGTCCACGGCCGGGAAGGTGCTGTCGGTGCTCCGCGCGGAGGGCCTCGTGCGGGCCGTACCGGGCGTCGGCACCGTCGTGGCGGCCGCCCCGGGTGGTGCGCCCGGGGCCCGCACGGGGCCGCCGCCCGGCCGGGTGAACGGGACGCGCCCGCTCACCCGGGACCGCATCGTGCGGACCGCCGTCGCGCTGGCGGACGCCCGCGGCGGCGCCGCCTTGTCCATGCGCGCCCTCGCCGCCGAACTCCGCGTCCCCACCATGGCGTTGTACCGGCACGTGCCGGGCAAGGACGACCTCGTCGCCCTGATGGCGGACGCGGTCTTCGCCGAGGCCGGCCTCTCCGGCAGTGCCCCGGCCGGCTGGCGCGGCCGCCTGGAGGCGGTCGCCCGGCACCAGTGGTCCCTCTACCGGCGCCACCCCTGGCTGGCCAGGACCGTGCTCCCCGCGGCCGCCGCCGGCCTCATGGAATGGGCCGTGTCCCCGGCCCTCCGGCAGGGCCTGGAGCCGGGAGCGGTGCCCCGCATCGCGGCGACGGTCGCGAGCTACGTGCGCGGCGTAGCCGTAAGCCTGACCGACGGCCCCGCCACCCCCGACCTCGACCCCTTCTTCACCTTCGGCCTGGCCCGCCTGCTGGACGGCGTACACACGTACATAGAACAGCGCCCCGCGGAACCGTAACGGTGGTGCGGCCGGCGCTTGCATGGGGCCCGGGTCCCCACTGAAACGCCACAACGCCGGTGACCGGCGGCGCCGAGCCTCCCTGAGGCTGTTGGGCACCGCCGGTCTTCGCCGTTCGGGTTGCTCGCCGTCGCGGCGGAAGAAGTGTCACGGCGCCTCCGTTGAAGTCCTGGCCCCCTCTTCCCGCCGCAACGGCGAAACACCACAACGTCGGTGACCGGCGGTGCCGAGCTTCGCTGAGGCCGTTGGGCACCGCCGCCGGGGCGGGAGAAACGTCGCTGGCGCCTGCGTGGGGCCTGGGGCCCCGGCCCCTCTTCCCGCCGCAACGGCGAGATGCCACAACGTCGGTGACCGGCGGTGCCCAGCCTCCCCGAGGCTGTTCGGCACCGCCGGTCTTCGCCGCGTCGCGTCCGCTCGTCACCGGCGGCGTAGCGCCGCCACCGTGATCACCGCGGACAGGAGGAGCGCCGTCGCGCCGCCCACCGCGGCGATGTTCATGCCGTGCGTGAAGGCCTCGCGGGAGGCGGTGAGGACGTACTCGCCCGCCCGGCCCGGCAGCCGGGCCGCGACCTCCGCCGCGCCGCCGAGCGTCTCGCGGGCCGCGTCCAGCGCCCCGTGCGGCAGGTTCGCGGGGAGCTCGTCGGTCATGTCGCGGCGGTAGACGGCGACGCCCACGCTGCCGAACAGCGCCATGCCCAGCGCGCCGCCGAGCTCCTGGCCGGTCTCCAGCACGGAGGCCGCGCTGCCGGCCTTCTCGGGCGGGGTGGCGCTGAGCGCCATGTCGGAGACCAGGGCCATGACCGCGACGATGCCGCAGGCGATGACCGCCGCCCCCGTCAGCGTCAGGGCGAGGGAGTCCGTGCCGGCGCAGGTGAGGAGCCCGTAGCCGGCGGCGGCGACGACGAAACCGGCGGCCATGACGTACGCCTTGGGGAACTTCTGCCCGGCCATGGCGGCGAGCGGCGCCGCGAAGCCGACCGCGACCGAGGGGACCGCGCCCCACAGCGCCGCCTCGAGCGGGCCCTTGCCGAGCACCGACTGGAGGTACTGCGTGCTGAAGTACGCGGAGCCCATCATGCCGAACGTGGCGAGGGTGTTGATGCCGACGCCCGCCCCGAACACACGGTGCCGGAACAGCTCACGGCTGATCATCGCGTCCCGGCGCGTGCGCTGGCGCCGGACGAACGCGACGCCGAGGAGCAGGCCCACGGCCACGCACGCGGCGGGAGCGAGTGCGAACCCGTCGGCCGCGATCTCCTTGATCCCGTAGATGACGGGGACGACGGAACCCATGGACAGCGGCACGCTCAGGAAGTCGAAGCGGCCCGGGGCGGGGTCCTTGAACTCCGGGACGAGCAGCGGCACCAGCACCAGCAGCAGCACCATCGCGGGCACGTTGACGAGGAACGCCGAGCCCCACCAGAAGTGGTCCAGCAGCAGCCCGCCGAGGACCGAGCCGAGCGCGATGCCGCCCGCCATCGCCCCGGACCAGATGCCGATGGCCTTGCTGCGCTGCTGCTCGTCGTGGAACAGGTTGCGCACGAGCGCCATGGTCGAGGGCATCAGGGTGGCCCCGCCCAGACCCAGCACGGCGCGCGCGGCTATCAGCATCTCCGCGCTCTGCGCGTACGCGGCGGCGACCGACGCGGCGCCGAAGGCGAGCGCCCCGCCCAGCAGCAGCTTGCGGCGGCCGATCCGGTCGCCCAGCGACCCCATCGTGATCAGGAGACCGGCGAGGGCGAAGGCGTAGCTGTCGAAGATCCACAGCTGCTGGGTGCCGGTCGGCTCCAGGTCCCGGCTGATGGCCGGCATGGCGAAGAAGAGGACGGAGACGTCCATCGAGACCAGGAGGAGGGGCAGCAGGAGGACGACGAAGGCCGTCCATTCCTTGCGTCCCGCGAGGACGCGGGTGGTGGGCGGAGTCGCCGGAGTGGTCGTCATGGGCAGGACTGTACGCGCGTCTTAAACGGTTGTCTATGACGCTTGTATAAAACGAGCGTCATGTACGTACGTGCGTATGAGACGAGCGTCTGGGACATACGTATGGCTACGGGCTACGCTGCCACCATGGGACATCGCGAAGATCTGCTCGAAGGCGCCAAGCGCTGCCTGCTCGACAAGGGCTGGACCCGCACCACGGCGCGCGACATCGTGGCGGCCTCGGGGGCCAACCTCGCCTCCATCGGCTACCACTACGGTTCGAAGGACGCGCTCATGATGGAGGCGTTCCTCCAGCTGACCGTGGAGTGGGCCGACGGCGCGGCGCCCGTCATCGCCTCCGCCGCGGATCCGGACGCGCCGCGCGAGGAGCGCCTCGCCGCCACGCTCGACCGCGTGTCCGCGAGCTTCGCGAACGACCGCGCGTACTGGTCGGTGCAGATGGAGGTGATCGGCCAGCTGGTGAAGAACGCCGAGCTCAGGGAGAAGTTCGCCGCGGTGCAGTCCCACGGGCGCGAGGGCATGGTGGCGCTCTTCGAGGGCGTCGACGACAGTGAGGTCGGCCCCGAGGCGACCCGCACGGCGGGTGCCTTCTATCACGCCCTGTTCGTCGGGCTGTGGATGCAGTGGCTCATCGACCCCGCGGCGGCGCCGACCGGCAAGGAAATCGTCGAGGGTGCCCGGCGGGCGCTCGCGGGCACGGTGCTGAACGAGCAGGAGGGGACGGGCCGCTGACGGCGGCCCCCGCTGAGCCCGCCCCGCGCCGGGCTCAGCGGTAGGAGTCGATCAGGCGCGCCAGATGGCGCCCCGCGATCAGCAGGGGCTCCTCGTCCCGGGCGACCTGGGCCGTGAACTCGGCGCCCTCCAGCGTGTTGATCACCGTGTGCGCGAGCTCCAGGGCGTCCTGCGCGCCGAAGCCGCACGCGAGCAGCTTGTCGCGCACGAGGCCCCGCCAGCGCTCGAACGCCTCGGACGCCGCCAGCCGGATGTCCGGGGCGTGCGCGGCGGTCCCCAGGGACGTGGCCGTGACGGGACAGCCGTCCAGCCAGTCGGAGGCGCGGAGTTCGGCGGCGACGTCCTTCGCGACGGCGAGCACCGCCTCGGCCGGGTCGGGCCGGCTCTCCAGCGCCCTGCGGAGCATCTCGGCGAACTCCCGGTCGCCGTGCCGGATCGCCTCGGTGGCCAGCTCCTGCTTGCCGCCCGGGAAGAAGTGGTAGACCGACCCGAGCGTCGCCTCCGCCTCCCGGGAGATCTGCTTGATCCCCGTGCCCTCGTAGCCCTGACGCTGCATCAGCCGTGCGGTCGCGCGGACGATCCGCTCGCGCGTGCCGAGGCCGGCGCCGGGGCCTGTGGCTGTTCCGTCGCGCTGCTCCGACTGCTCCGGGGTGGTCTTCATCTTCCCGAGAATATAGGTAGAGCGTTCGTTCTAGAAGCGTGCTACGTTGATCCCGTCACTAGATAGAGCGTTCGTTCTAGAGGGGTGTGGATCTCGTGGTTCCCGCGAACAAGGCAGCGAACAACAAGGCAGTGAACGAGGCGGCGCACAAGGAGGCGGTGACCGTCATCGGCCTCGGCCCCATGGGGCAGGCCATGGCGGGGGCGTACCTCGACGCCGGCTACGAGGTGACGGTCTGGAACCGCACCGCGGCCAAGGCCGCCGCCCTCGTCGCACGGGGCGCGCGCCGCGCGGAGTCCGCCGAGGAGGCGCTGGCCGCGAACGAGCTGGTGATCCTCAGCCTGACCGACTACGACGCGGTGTACGCGATCCTGGAGCCCGCCGCGGGCGCTCTGCGCGGCCGGGTCCTGGTGAACCTGAGCTCGGACACCCCGGAGCGGGCCCGCGAGGCCGCCGCCTGGGCCGCCGGGCACGGGGCCGAACACCTCACGGGCGGCGTGCAGGTGCCGCCGTCCGGCATCGGCAAGCCGGAGTCGTCCACCTTCTACAGCGGCCCCAAGGAGGTCTTCGAGGCGCACGAGGCCGCGCTGAAGGTGCTCACCGGCGCCGACTACCGCGGCACCGACCCCGGCCTGGCCGCGCTGTACTACCAGATCCAGATGGACATGTTCTGGACCGCGATGCTCAGCTACGTGCACGCCACCGCGGTCGCCGGCGCGAACGGCATCACGGCGCAGGAGTTCCTGCCGTACGCGCAGTCCACGATGGCCTCGCTCCCGGGCTTCCTCGCGTTCTACGCCCCGCGCATCGACGCCGGCAACCACGAGGGCGACGTCGACAAGCTCGCCATGGGCGTCGCGAGCGTCGAGCACGTCCTCCACACGGCCGAGGGCTCGGGGGTCGGCACCGTCCTGCCCGCCGCCGTCCTGGAGGTCTTCCGGCGCGGCGTGGAGCGCGGACACGGGGGCGACAGCTTCACTCGCCTGCTGGACGTGTTCCGCGAGGGGTGAGCCGGCCGGGTGAGCCGGGGGACCGGGGGAAGTCGCGGCCAAGGTGCGGCCGTGTACAAGGTGCGATAGGTGTCGGGCGTTGTGGCGGAATATGGCCGGAATGCTCGTAGCCCGCAGCGTGAAACGGGCTTGGACTGGGTGAACCGGATGTAGAGGACAACAGTCCGAACGCCTGGAAGGAAGCACATGACCGACACCGGGACCCAGTCCACCAGCACTTCGGCCCCCTCCTTCCCCAGCAACCGCTCCTGCCCCTACCAGCCGCCCGCGGGCTACCAGGACCTGGCCGCCCGCGGCCCGCTGACGCACGTCACCCTGTACGACGGCCACGTGGTGTGGCTGGTGACCGGCCACGCCGAGGCCCGCGCTCTGCTCGCGACCCCCAGCGTCTCGTCCGACCGCCGGAATCCGGCCTTCCCCGTCATCGCCCCGCGCGCCGAGGACCAGGCGTCCGTGGTGCTCCCGCTGCTCGGCGTGGACGACCCCGAACACGCCCGCCAGCGCCGCATGCTGATCCCGCGTTTCACCGTCAAGCACGCCAACGCCCTGCGGCCCCGCATCCAGCTCGTCGTCGACGGCCTCATCGACACCATGCTCGCCAAGGGCAACAGCGCCGAACTCGTCTCCGCGTACTCCCTGCCCGTACCGTCCATGGTGATCTGTAACCTGCTGGGCGTCCCCTACGCCGACCACGACTACTTCGAGGGGTGCTCCCGGCGGCTGGTGAGCGCACCGACCTCCGCGGAGGCCGTCGCCGCGCGCGACGAACTGCGCGAGTACCTCCACCGCCTCGTGGCCCGCAAGGAGGCCGAGCCCGGCGAGGGGCTGCTGGACGAGCTCGTCGCGGAGCGCCTCGGCGACGGTCAGATCGACCGCGACGAACTGGTCATGACAGCGCTGCTGTTGCTCGTCGCCGGCCACGAGACCACGTCCAACATGATCGCGCTCGGCGTGTACACGCTCCTCGAACACCCCGAGCAGCTCGCGGCCCTGCGCGCCGACCCCTCCCTCATGCCCACCGCCGTGGAGGAGCTGATGCGCTTCCTGTCCATCGCCGACGGCCTCGTGCGGGTCGCCACGGAGGACATCGAGATCGCCGGGCACACCGTGCGCGCGGGCGACGGCATCATGATCAGCACTTCGCTCGTCAACCGCGATGCCGCCGTCTACCCCGGACCCGACGGCCTCGACGTCAGCCGCTCGGCCCGCCACCACGTCGCCTTCGGCTACGGCGTCCACCAGTGCCTGGGGCAGAACCTGGCCCGCGCGGAGATGGAGATCGCCCTCGGCACGCTCTTCACCCGTATCCCGGACCTGCACCTCGCCGTTGCTCCCGACGAGGTGCCCGTGAAGCCCGGTGACACCCTGCAAGGCGTCTTCGCCCTGCCCGTCGCCTGGTGACCGGCGACGACGACAGAACGGAACCCGCTATGAGTGCCCTCCGCGTCTCCATCGACTCCGACGTCTGCATCGGCTCCGGGCAGTGCGCCCTCACCGCGCCGTCCGTCTTCGACCAGGACGACGACGGCTTCGGCGTCGTGCGCTCCGGCCGCGAGGACGGCGCGGGCGACCCGCTGCTCAAGGAGGCCGCCCGGGCCTGCCCCGTACAGGCCATCACCGTGGAGGAGGCCTAGCAGTCGAGGAGGGCGGCGGCGCGGGGCGGGCCGCTACAGGCGGGACGCCTTCAGGGCCATGTGCAGGAGCAGCCGGCCCTCGCCCTCGTCCAGGTCCAGGCCGGTGAGCTGCTCCACGCGCGCCAGGCGGTAGTACAGCGTCTGCCGGTGGATGCCCAGGGCGGCGGCCGTGCGGCCCGCCTGGCCCGCGCAGTCGAGGAACACCTCCGCCGTGCGGGCCAGTTCCGCGTGGGCCGGGGCCAGCAGGGGGCGCACGGAGGTGTCCGCCGCGGCCCCGGCCGGCAGGGCGGCCAGCACGCGGTACGGGCCGATGTCACCCCACTCCGCCACCGGCCCCAGGCGCGGCTCCGCAGCCGCGGCGCGGGCCGCCGCCAGCGCCTCGCGCCAGGCCTCGGGCAGCTCCGCCAGGCCGCGGCGCGGGGCGGCCAGCCCGGCCGTGCCGCGCCGCGCGCCCGCCCCCGCGCGCGGGGAGCGCAGCAGCCGCTCCGCCGCCGCACGGGCCGGGGCGACCGCCGTCGCCGTCCGCAGCCGGACCAGCGCGGCCAGCGCCGCCGGCCCCTCCGGGTGAAGGTCCGGGACGGCGCACAGCGCGGCCACCCCCGACTGCCCCGCCAGCGCGGAGCCGACCCCGTCGGGCGCGCCCGGATCGCCCTCCCCGTGCTCGCCGTCGCCCAGCGCCCACGGCGCCACCGCGACCAGCCCCAGGGGTCCGTCCGCCGCCTGGCCCATCGCCTCCCGCAGCGCGGCGGCCGCGGCGTCGCGCCCCGCGGGCCGCCCCGCCAGGACCTCCCGCAGCAGCTCGCCCAGCTCCGCGCCGGCCCGCGCCTCGGCGGCCAGCAGCTCGCCGATCCGGGCCGCCGTCTCCATGGCCTGGGCCAGCCGCGGATCCGCGTACGGGACGGCCAGGTCCAGGCCCGCCAGCTGCTCGTCGTCCAGCAGCCACACGTAGCCGTGCACCACGCCGCGGTGGCGCACGGGCAGGCAGATGCGGCCCTTGAACACCCCCGCCGCCGGGTCCGGCGGGATCCGCAGCGGCGACTGCGCCCGCGCGATGCCGAACGCCTCGAACCACGCCCGGACGGCCGCCGTCGAGCGGCGCTGGAGGATCGAGCGGGTCCGCACCGGGTCCATCATCGCGTCGAGGTCGTCGTCGCCGCCGTGCGCGCCGAACGCGATCAGGACGAAGTCCCGGTCCTCCAGCGTCGCCGGGGCGCCGAGCGCCGCCGATATCTCGTCGACGAGGTGCTGATAGTCACCGCGCATGGCCCCGCCACGCTCCTTCCCCGCTCCGTGCGGGCCCGCCCGGTCCACGCCGGACGCGGCCTTCGGACACTTTGGGTTCGCAAATTGTCCCGAAATCGACCCAAGGTTCTATGTGCAGGTCACCATTGTCATACATGTGTCTGAGATCCGGGCCACGGATGCGTGACAGCTGTCGATGGCTCACGATCGAGGTGATCTCTAGTTTTCACGATGAGTTACTTATGCCGTTTCCCCCTGTGGGGACGACCGTCATCGTGGAGGTGCCCCGTGCTGGGTCCCGTGATCCTCGCTGCTTCGCGCAGCGACAAAATGCGCCGTTTCGTGTCGGCCGCCCCGGGCACCAAGCAGGTCGTCGACCGCTTCATCGCGGGGGAGACCGTCGACCAGGTCATTCCGATCGTGAAGGACGCCGCGGCCAAGGGCCTCGAGGTCACCCTCGACGTGGTGGGCGAGGACATCACCACCGTCGAGCAGTCCCACGCCGCCCGCGACGCCTACCTGGAGCTCGTCGGCCGCCTCAAGGAGCTCGGCCTGGGCGAGCGCGCCGAGATGTCCGTCAAGCTCTCCATGTTCGGCCAGGCGCTGGAGGGCGGCCACGAGCTCGCCCTCGCCAACGTCCGCCCCGTCGTCGAGGCCGCCGCCGCCATCGGCACCACGGTTACGCTGGACGCGGAGGACCACACGACCCTCGACTCGATGTTCGCCATCCACGAGGAGCTGCGGAAGGACTTCCCGCAGACCGGCTGCGTCATCCAGGCGTACCTCTTCCGCACCGAGGACGACGCCCGCCGCCTGGCCGCGGCCGGAAGCCGTGTGCGTATCGTGAAGGGTGCGTACAAGGAGCCCGCCTCCGTCGCACATCAGGACAAGGCAGAGATCGACAAGGCGTTCGTCCGCATCGTCAAGATCCTCATGGCGGGTGAGGGCTACCCGATGATCGGCTCGCACGACCCGCGTCTGATCGCCATCACACAGGAGCTTGCCCGGCAGGCCGGCCGCAAGCTGGACGAGTACGAGTTCCAGATGCTGTACGGCATCCGCAGCGAGGAGCACGTCCGCCTGGCCGCCGAAGGCCACCGGATGCGCGTGTACACCGCGTACGGAACCGACTGGTACGGCTACTTCATGCGGCGCCTGGCCGAGAAGCCCGCCAACCTGCTCTTCTTCGCCCGCTCCATCCTCACCAAGGGCTGAGCCGCCCCCCCCACACCCCCCGCAGAGCCCCCAAGGAGACACGGAACCCATGGACGCAGTGACCCAGGTCCCCGCCCCGGTCAACGAGCCGGTCCACGGCTACGCCCCCGGCAGCGCCGAGCGCGCCCGCCTGGAGGCCAAGCTCAAGGAGCTGGCGGCGAACCCGATCGACCTGCCGATGACCATCGGCGGCGAGAAGCGCATGGGCGGCGGCGAGCCGTTCAAGGTCGTCCAGCCGCACAACCACGCCGCCGTCCTCGGCACCTTCAACAACGCCACGACGCAGGACGCCCAGGACGCCGTCGACGCCGCGCTCGCCGCCGCCCCGGCCTGGCGCGCCATGTCCTTCGACGACCGCGCCGCGATCATCCTGCGCGCCGCCGAGCTGCTCGCCGGCCCCTGGCGCGAGACGCTGGCCGCCTCCACCATGCTGGGCCAGTCCAAGACCGCCCAGCAGGCCGAGATCGACACCCCCTGCGAGCTCGTCGACTTCTGGCGCTTCAACGTGCACTTCGCGCGCCAGATCCTCGCCGAGCAGCCGGTCGCCAACTCCGCCGGCGTGTGGAACCGCAGCGACCACCGCCCGCTCGAGGGCTTCGTCTACGCGATCACGCCCTTCAACTTCACCGCCATCGCCGGCAACCTGCCGACCGCCCCCGCCCTCATGGGCAACGTGGTCGTCTGGAAGCCGTCCCCCACCCAGACCCACGCCGCCGTGCTGCTCATGCAGCTCCTGGAGGAGGCCGGTCTGCCCAAGGGCGTCATCAACCTGGTGACCGGTGACGGCATCGCCGTCTCCGAGGTGGCCCTGAACCACCCCGAGCTGGCGGGCATCCACTTCACCGGCTCGACCAAGACCTTCCAGTACCTGTGGAAGACGGTCGGCAACAACATCGAGAAGTACAAGTCCTACCCGCGCCTGGTCGGCGAGACCGGCGGCAAGGACTTCGTCGTCGCCCACCCGAGCGCCGACCGCGCCATCCTGAAGACCGCCCTGACCCGCGGCTCCTTCGAGTTCCAGGGCCAGAAGTGCTCCGCCTCCTCCCGCGCCTACGTCCCCCGCTCCATCTGGGAGGACGGCTTCAAGGAGGAGTTCGCGGCCGAGGTCGACGGCATCACCATGGGTGACGTCACCGACCTGTCGCACTTCATCGGCGCCGTCATCGACGACCGCTCGTTCGCCAAGAACAAGGCGGCCATCGACCGCGCCAAGGCCGACCCGAGCTGCACCATCGTCGCCGGCGGCACGTACGACGACTCGGTGGGCTACTTCGTCCGCCCGACCGTCATCGAGTGCACCGACCCGGAGAACGAGGTCTTCACGACCGAGTACTTCGGCCCGATCCTCGCCGTCCACGTCTACGAGGACGCCGACTTCGACGCGATGCTGGCCCAGATGGAGTCCGTCTCGGCGTACGCCCTGACCGGCTCGGTCATCGGCCAGGACCGCTTCGCCGTCGCCGACGCGATGGAGAAGCTGCGCTTCGCCGCCGGCAACTTCTACATCAACGACAAGTCGACCGGCGCCGTGGTCGGCCAGCAGCCGTTCGGCGGCGGCCGCGCCTCCGGCACGAACGACAAGGCCGGTGCGGCCTCCAACCTGATGCGGTGGGTCTCGACCCGCTCCATCAAGGAGACCCTGGTCCCGCCGACCGACTACCGCTACCCGCACATGGGCTGACCCCGGCCCCGTAGCAGTGACTCCGCCCCCGCCCGGCCTCAGCCGGGCGGGGGCGCCGTCGTCACAGGCTGACCGCCATCGCCGTCAGCAGGGCGAGGAGCAGGGGGCCGATGAGGTCGAGGAGGCCGCCGAAGCCCGGCAGCCACGTGCCGGCGCTCTTGACGCCCGCCTCCCGCTTGATCATGGCGGTGAGGAGGTCGCCGAGGACGCAGCCGGCCAGGACCGCGGCCCACAGCGTCACCGTGAAGGCGCCCGCCGCCTCCAGGCCCGCCGCCACGCCCATGCCGGCGCCCAGGACGCCTCCCCACGTCCTACCGGGGGACAGGGGCGACAGCGGCCGGGCGAGGGTGCCGCCGAGGCGGCTCAGGAGCAGGCCGCCGCACCACGCGCCCGCGCCGGCGAAGGCCGTCGCCACGACGACCGCGAGGGCAATGCCCTCCAGTACCACAAGTCCGGTCAGCGCGACGGGAATCCACAGCATCCCGAAGGCCGTACGGGCCGCGCGCTCGCCGCCCCGTGCGGTGTCCCCGGACAGCAGCGCGGGCAGCACGCAGGCGACGGTGAGCAGCGCGAGGGCCCGCAGGCCGAACGGGTCCGCCAGGTCCACCGCCTTCAGCAGGGCCGGCGGCGGCAGGAGGAGCGCCCCCAGGACCAGCACCGCCCGCTCGCCCCGCCCCAGGCGGACCAGCCTGGCGTACTCGGCGACCGCGATCAGCCCCAGCAGCCACGCCAGCACCGTCGCGCCCAGCTCCCGCAGGGCCAGCGCGCCGACGAAGACAGTGGCCGCCACGGCCCACGTCAGCCAGCGGCGCCGCAGCTCCCGGCGCATCGCTATGCGCGCGGGGAGGCAGGCCACCGCCAGGCCCGCCGCGCCGAGGACGCCGGCGACCACCGGGACGACGCGCGGCAGGACATCGCTCGTGTACAGGTCGTTCATGGGGCACACTCTCGCCGCACGGGGCGGGCCCGCGGACCGGCGGGGTCCCTCTAGCCCAGCTCCGGGCTCACTCCGGGCCTTCTCCTGGTCCGCTCTGTCGCTCATTCCTGCTCCGGCCCTGCTGCGTCGCCGCGCCGTCTCAGATAGTAGGAAGCCCGAGTATTTGTGCAGACAGCGCGGTACAGCTGTCTTAGCGTGGAAGAAGCCGGACGCGCGCTCCATCGAGCGTCAAGCGGTTGCGGCCCCGTGCGCGAGCGCAGGCGACCCCTGCGGCACCGCGGCCCCCGCCCTTCCCCCGGCGCTCTTCCCACCCTTCCTTGTGTCTTCCTTTCACACCCTCCCGCAGGCAGCAGAGGAGAAGTGACGTCCCATGGCCGACACCGCCGTCCGCAGGACCCGCCGCACGCCCCGTACGGCCGACCGCACCGACCGCCAGACCGACCGGATGAACGCCGCCGCCGCACTCCAGCGGGCCCTGGACCGCCGCGACAACGGCGGCGGCACCGGCCACTGAGACGGTCACTGAGCGACCGGCAGGACCCGCCCTCAGTCCCGCCGCGCGGGGCGGACGACGTCGAAGTGGTCGATGCGCGCGCCGTTCTCCGCGAGAGCGGTCACCCGCAGCCGCGGGCGTCCGCCCCGTGCGGCGGGCTCGGACTCCACCGCGAGGAACGAGAAGCCGGTGTAGCGCACCCGCGACCACTCCACCTGCTCCGGGTGCTTCACGCGCCCCTTCTCCCAGAAGTAGCTCTCCACGCTCTCCAGGTCCTTCACATGGCCCTCGTAGCTGTCCGGCGCGGGGAAGTCGTACAGCGACTTCCCCGCGCCCCCGGCCGTCACGTAGACGATGCCGTCGCGCGTGGAGTCGGCGGTGCCGCCGATCGGGACCTTCCGGCCTATCTGCGTGCCGCGGAGCGCGTCGGTGCGCTCGTAGATGTGGTTGTGGCCGTTGATGACCAGGTCGACCTTGTGCTTCTCGAAGAGCGGCAGCCACGTCTCCCGCACCGCGCCGTCCGACGCGTGCGCCTTCGTCGTGGAGAACGCGCAGTGGTGGAAGAAGACGACGATGAAGTCGAGCCCGCGCGTGCGGCGCAGCTCGCCGAGCCGCCGGTCGAGCCACGCGGTCTGCGCGCCCCCGCTGTAGCCGGTGTTGGCGGTGATCTCGTACGAGAGGTCGTTGGCGTCCAGGGCGACGACGCCGACGTTGCCGTAGACGAACGAGTAGACGCCCGGGGAGTGCGCGGGGTCGAAGCCGTTGCGGGGGAGGGCCCAGCGGGCGCTCTGGCCGCCGTAGCCGTTGGGGGAGTACCAGGCCTCCATGTCGTGGTTGCCGGTGGTGACCATCCACGGCACGGACGCCGCCACGGACTCGGTCTGGGCGAGGAACTGGTCCCACACCCGGGCGTCGTAGACGTCCGTGGGCTTCCCCGCGCCGCTGTCGTCGGCGTAGCAGATGTCGCCCGCGTGCAGGTGGAACACCGGGTTCTGGCCGAGGATCAGCTGGTCGTTGGCGAGGGCCTGGTAGCTGACGCCCTGGTCGCCGAAGGCGGTGAAGGTGAACTTCTCGGCCTTGCCGCCCTTCTCCGGGCGCTCGGGCGCGGTGCGGAAGGTGCCGGTGCCGGAGAAGTGGCGCGGGTCGGCGGGGTCGTACCCGTCGTGCCCCACGCCGTAGTAGTACGTCTGCCCGGGGCGCAGGTTGTCGAGCGCGGCGTGCAGGTACACCTGGTCGACGGCGGGGAGCTTCTTCGACAGCGGCGGCGTGTGCAGCGTCCGCACCTCTGCCTCCAGCTTGAGGCCGAGGTCCCACGGCGCGAGGCCCACCCGGACGTACGGCCGTCTCACCGCGAACGGCACCTGCCAGGAGATCCGCATCTGCGTCCGCGGGTCGGCGCCGAAGGCCAGGTGCCGCCCGAACGGCGCCACGTGCTTGCCGTCGACCGCAGAGGCGGCGGAGGAGACGAGGAGCTCCGGGGACGACGCCGGCGAGGGCCCGGGGGAGGGCGCCGGGTCGGCGTACGCGCGCACGGGGCCGCCCAGCAGGCCCGTGCCGGCGGCGGCCCCGGCCGTCGCGGCCCCGGCGCGCAGCATCCCGCGCCGGGTGAGCGGCCGGCCGAGCCGGGCCCGCAGGTATGCGTGCTGCTCCGCCATGGTCATGCGGCCGGCGAGGTGTTCGGGGATGCCTACGCGTGGTGTGTCCATGGCGACCAACGTGCCAGGAACCGGCAACCTCGTTGCGGACTTTGGGTGAACGTGACCTGGCAGGTTCACCATGTGTCCGTATCGTGGACAAGGTGTGTCATCCAACGGGACGGGGGAGTACGGTCCCGGTATGTCTCGCAGCATTCGCCTCGCAGTGATCCCCGGTGACGGCATCGGCCGGGAAGTCGTGGCCCAGGGCCTCAAGGTGCTCTCGGCGGTCCTCCCGTCGGACGTGAAGCTGGAGACCGAGGAGTACGACCTCGGCGCCCGGCGGTACCACGCGACCGGCGAGATCCTGCCCGACGCCGAGCTCGCGTCCCTCAAGAACCACGACGCGATCCTGCTCGGGGCGATCGGCGACCCCTCCGTGCCCGCCGGCGTGCTGGAGCGCGGCCTGCTGCTCAAGCTGCGGTTCGCCTTCGACCACTACGTGAACCTGCGGCCCTCGAAGCTCTTCCCGAACACGGCCACCCCGCTCGCCGGGCGCCCGGACATCGACTTCGTCGTCGTCCGCGAGGGCACCGAAGGCCCCTACACCGGCAACGGCGGCTCCCTGCGCACCGGCACCCCCGCCGAGGTCGCCACCGAGGTCAGCGTCAACACCGCCCTCGGCGTGGAGCGCGTGGTGCGCGACGCCTACGAGCGGGCCCAGGCGCGCCCCCGCAAGAAGCTGACGCTCGTCCACAAGAACAACGTCCTCGTCTACGCCGGACAGCTGTGGAAGAGCACCTTCGACCGGGTGGGCCGGGAGTACCCCGAGGTCACCACCGACTACCTGCACGTGGACGCGGCGACCATCTTCATGGTCACCCGGCCCGGGCAGTTCGACGTGATCGTCACCGACAACCTCTTCGGCGACATCCTCACGGACCTCGCCGCGGCCGTCACCGGCGGCATCGGGCTCGCCGCCTCGGGCAACATCAACCCCGACGGCGCGTTCCCCTCCATGTTCGAGCCGGTCCACGGCTCCGCGCCCGACATCGCGGGCACCGGCAAGGCCGACCCCACCGCCACGGTGCTCTCCGTGGCCCTGCTGCTGCGCCACCTCGGCTACGAGGCCGAGGCCGCCCGCATCGAGGCGGCCGTCGCCGAGGACCTGGCCGCCCGGGACGGGGCCGCGCCCCGCACCACGGACGAGACCGGCGACGCCCTCGCCCTACGGGTAACCGGCTAGCGCCCGGCCGCTGACTCAGCGCGCGGCCGGATGCGACCATCGATCCAGGGCCGCGCGCACGTTTTCCGTCCACGGCCCCACGAGCGATAATCGAACGTGGGGCCGCGGCATGAGGGGAAGCTCGGATGCTCTGACACCGTCAGGGACGGGGCGAGCTCGCGGTCCGACACACACAACGGTGAAGGACACGCACTCATGACGACGCCCACGATCGAGCTCAAGCCCTCTTCGCACCCCCTGTCGGACGCGGAGCGGGAGCAGATCCTGGCCAGCCCCGGCTTCGGCCGCCACTTCACCGACCACATGGTGACGATCAAGTGGACGGAAGGCCGGGGCTGGCACGACGGCCAGCTCGTTCCGTACGCGCCGCTGTCGATCGACCCGGCGAACATGACGCTGCACTACGCGCAGACGATCTTCGAGGGCGCCAAGGCGTACCGCCAGCCCGACGGCTCCGTCGCGATCTTCCGGCCCGAGGAGAACGCCAAGCGCCTCCAGGCGTCCGCGCGCCGGCTCGCCATGCCCGAACTGCCCGTCGAGACCTTCATCGAGGCGTGCGACGCGCTGGTGAAGCAGGACAAGGCGTGGGTGCCCGGCTCCGGCGAGGCCTCCCTCTACCTGCGCCCCTTCATGTTCGCCACCGAGGTCGGCCTCGGCGTCCGCCCGGCCAACGAGTACATGTTCGTGGTCATCGCCTCGCCCGCCGGCGCCTACTTCCCCGGCGGCGTGAAGCCGGTCTCGGTGTGGCTGAGCGAGGAGTACGTGCGCGCGTGCCCCGGCGGCACCGGCGCCGCCAAGGCCGGCGGCAACTACGCCGCCTCCCTCGTCGCCCAGGCCCAGGCCATGGAGCACGGCTGCGACCAGGTCGTCTGGCTGGACGCCATCGAGCGCCGCTGGATCGAGGAAATGGGCGGCATGAACCTGTACTTCGTGTACGGAGACAAGATCGTCACCCCCGAGCTGACCGGCTCGCTCCTCCCGGGCATCACCCGCGCCTCGCTGATGACGATCGCCGCCGACCTCGGCTACGAGGTCGCCGAGGGCCGCATCTCCGTGGACGACTGGAAGAACGGCTGCGCCGACGGCACCCTCACCGAGGTCTTCGCCTGCGGCACCGCCGCCGTCATCACCCCGGTCGGCTCCGTGAAGTCCGCGCGCGCCGGCTGGACCGTCGCCGACGGGCAGCCGGGCGAGGTCACCATGAAGCTCCGCAAGGCGCTCCTCGACATCCAGACCGGCGTCGCCGAGGACACCCACGGCTGGATGCACCCCCTGGGCAGCTGAAGCCCGCGCTGACTGACGTACGTCCGTATGCCCGCGTCCATGGATGCGGGCATACGTATGTATGAGTGCTTCCGTGAACGCAACGCACGCAAGTACGCATGATCGTTGCCGGCCGGACCCTTGTCCGTCCCCTGCCGTTCCGCCACCGTGATCCACCATGGGACAGCACTGGAAGAAGATCTGGGTCGGCTCGGCCGGCAACATGGTCGAGTGGTTCGACTGGTTCGTCTACGCGTCGTTCGCGACGTACTTCGCCGGCTCCTTCTTCCCCGAAGGCAATGACACCGCGAAGCTGATGAACACCGCCGGCATCTTCGCCGTCGGCTTCTTCATGCGCCCCGTGGGCGGCTGGCTGCTCGGCCGGGTCGGTGACCGCAAGGGCCGCAAGGCGGCCCTCACGCTGACCGTCTCCCTGATGTCCGCCTCGGCCGTCCTCATCGCCGTAGCGCCCACCTACGCGGTCTCCGGCTACGGCGGCGTCGCCGTCCTCCTCGTCGCCCGCCTGCTCCAGGGCCTGTCGGTCGGCGGCGAGTACGCGGCCAGCGCCACGTACCTCACGGAGGCGTCCGCGCCGGGCCGCCGCGGCTTCGCCTCCAGCTTCCAGTACGTGTCGATGACGGCGGGCCAGATCCTCGGCCTGGGGCTCCAGATCGTGCTCCAGCACACCCTCTCCAGCGGCGAGCTGCACAGCTGGGGCTGGCGCATCCCGTTCGTCGTGGGCGCGCTCGGCGCAGCCGTCATCTTCTACCTCCGCCGCAACATGCTGGAGACGGAGGCGTACACGGAGGCCACGGGGGAGCCCACCGGGGAGAGCGCCGGGCAGGCCGCCGCGCAGGCCGACGAGCGCGGCACCATCCGGGCCCTCATGCGGCACAAGCGCGAGGCCTTCCTCGTCGTCGCCCTCACCATGGGCGGCACCCTCGCGTACTACACGTACACCACCTACCTGACGAAGTACCTGTCCAACAGCGCGGGCCTGCCCAAGCAGACCGCGACCCTGGTCAGCTTCTGCGCCCTGCTGGTCTTCGCCTGCCTGCAGCCCCTCGCGGGCGCCCTCTCGGACCGCATCGGCCGCCGCCCCCTGCTGATCACCTTCGCGGTGGGCTCCACCTTCCTCACCGTGCCGATCATGACCCTGCTCCGGCACGCGGGCTCGTTCTGGCCGGCGCTCGGCCTGTCCCTGCTCGCCCTGGTCGTCGTCACCGGCTACACCTCCATCAACGCGTGCGTGAAGGCCGAGCTCTTCCCGACAGGCATCCGGTCGCTGGGCGTCGCCCTGCCGTACGCCATCGCCAACGCGCTCTTCGGCGGCACGGCCGAGTACGTGGCCCTGTGGTTCAAGAACGGCGGCATCGAGTCGGGCTTCTACTGGTACGTGGCCGGCTGCGCCGCGGTGTCCCTGGTCGTCTACCTGACGATGCGGGAGACGCGGGACATCGACCTCAAGCGCGTCGGCGGCGCGTCGGAGGGCGCCCCGGCGGAGGCGGGCAAGGTGCCCGCATCCTGAGACCCGCCCGCACGGCGGAACCGGCGTGTGCCAGGATGCACCTATGCTCCCGTTCGCCATGATTATTGGCAGCAGGCGCGCCGGTCCGCAGTGACCGCTCCCGTACCACCCGTACGGAGCGGACACCGTCGTCCCAGACCCGCGCGCAGACCTCTCGCACCCGCGAGAGGTTTTTGTGTTTTCCGGCCCACCCGCGCCGGGAGACGCAGGGCGAGGGAAGCATGGGGACGGTGGAACGGGTAATTCCGGTAGACCGACATCCTCACAGGAGTCAGAGCAGCATGACGGACGCAACCGACGGCCCCGACGAACGCACCCACGTCGACGACCGCTTCCACGTCTTCGACACCACGCTGCGCGACGGCGCGCAGCGCGAGGGCATCAGCCTCACCGTCGCGGACAAGCTGACCATCGCCCGGCACCTGGACGACTTCGGCGTCGGCTTCATCGAGGGCGGCTGGCCGGGCGCCAATCCCCGGGACACCGAGTTCTTCCAGCGCGCCCGCGAGGAGATCGGCTTCCGCCACGCGCAGCTCGTGGCCTTCGGCGCCACGCGCAAGGCCGGCGTGCGGGCCGAGGACGACCCGCAGGTCGCCGCCCTGCTCGACTCCGGCGCCCCGGTGATCACCCTGGTCGCCAAGTCCCACGACCGGCACGTCGAGCTCGCCCTGCGCACCACCCTCGACGAGAACCTCGCCATGGTGCGCGACACCGTGGCGTACCTGTGCGGGCACGGCCGGCGCGTCTTCGTCGACTGCGAGCACTTCTTCGACGGCCACCGGGCCAACCCGGACTACGCCCTCGAGGTCGTCCGCACCGCGTACGAGGCGGGCGCCGACGTCGTCGTCCTGTGCGACACCAACGGCGGCATGCTGCCCGCGCAGGTCGGCGCGACGGTGCGGGAGGTCATCGAGGCGACCGGCGCCCGCCTGGGCATCCACGCGCAGGACGACACCGGCTGCGCCGTGGCCAACACCCTCGCCGCCGTGGACGCCGGCGCGACGCACGTGCAGTGCACCGCCAACGGCTACGGCGAGCGCGTCGGCAACGCCAACCTGTTCCCTGTCGTGGCGGCCCTGGAGATCAAGTACGACCGCCGTGTGCTGCCGCACGGGGCCCTGGCCGAGATGACGCGCATCTCGCACGCCATCGCCGAGGTCGTCAACCTCACGCCCTCCACGCACCAGCCCTACGTGGGCGTCTCGGCGTTCGCGCACAAGGCCGGGCTGCACGCCTCCGCGATCAAGGTCGACCCGGACCTGTACCAGCACATCGACCCGGAGCGGGTCGGCAACACCATGCGCATGCTCGTCTCCGACATGGCCGGCCGTGCCTCCATCGAGCTCAAGGGCAAGGAGCTCGGGGTCGACCTCGGCGGCGACCGCGAGCTGATCGGCCGGGTCGTCGGGCGCGTCAAGGAGCGCGAGCTCGCGGGCTACACCTACGAGGCCGCCGACGCCTCCTTCGAGCTGCTGCTGCGCGAGGAGGCCGAGGGGCGCGCCCGGCGCTACTACCGGATCGAGTCCTGGCGGGCGATCGCCGAGGACCGGCCGGACGGCACGCACGCCAACGAGGCCACCGTGAAGCTGTGGGCCAAGGGGGAGCGCATCGTCGCCACCGCCGAGGGCAACGGCCCCGTCGACGCGCTCGACCGGGCGCTGCGCGTGGCGCTGGAGCGCATCTACCCGCAGCTGGCCGCGCTCAAGCTGACCGACTACAAGGTGCGCATCCTGGAGGGGAGCAGGGGCACGGGGTCGATCACGCGGGTCCTGGTCTCCACGAGCGACGAGAGCGGCGAGTGGTCGACGGTCGGCGTCGCCGAGAACGTCATCGCGGCCTCGTGGCAGGCGCTCGACGACGCCTACGCGTACGGGCTGCGGCGCGCGGGCGTGGAGCCGCGGGAGTGAGCCGCGGGCCGGGGCGCGGCCCCTCGCACGAGGCGGCGCCTGAGGCGGTCTGAGCGGGGTTCAGAGTCCCCGGGCCGCCAGTCCGGCGCCGAGCAGCTCGTACGCCAGCTCGGCGCCGGCGTGGGCCGCGTCCAGGACGGCGGCGGTGACGGGACCGGACGCCAGGCGCTGCCAGTTGTCCCGCGCGAGGACGTGGTGGACGGCGATGATCTGTGCCGCCGCCAGCCGCGCCGCCGCCTCGTCCGCGCCCGTCTCCGCCAGGGCCTCGGCCAGGGCCCGTTCGTCCTCGGCGGCGTAGCGCATGAGGCGGCCTTGCAGGCTCGGCGTCGAGTAGACCATGTCCCGGAAGGCCAGCACGGCGGGCACATCGCACAGGCCGGTGACGGGGTCGCGGGCGTCGAGCCGGGCGTGGAAGTGGGCGCGGAGCGCGGCCAGGGGCGACTCGCCCGGGGCCCGCCCGCGCACGACGCGCGCCGCCTCCCCCTGGTGGTCGGCGATGCGATCGAGGACCAGGTCCTCCTTGGCGGGGAAGTAGCGGAACAGCGTCGGCTTCGACACCTCCGCGGCCGCGGCCACCTCGGCCACCGACACCTGGTCGAAGCCGCGCTCCAGGAAGAGCGCGATGGCGGTCTCGGACAGCGTCTGCCGCGTGCGCTGCTTCTTGAGCTCCCGCAGCCCGGTCGTCTCCTCGGTCACAAGGCCACCCTAGCAAGAATGAGCGTTACTCAGAAACTTTTGTTACTCGGTTGCATTTTACGTCGAGGCGGTCTTTCATGAGCCCATGACGACGACCACCGCCACTGCCGAAGCGACGACCGCCACCGACGTCCTGATCGTGGGCGCCGGCCCCACCGGACTCACGCTCGCCTGCACCCTCGCCCGCGCCGGAGCGGCCGTACGGATCATCGACAAGTCCCCGGAGCCCCACCGCGCCTCCCGCGGTAAGGGCCTCAACCAGCGCAGCCGCGAGCTCTTCGACGACCTCGGCGCGGGCGCGGAGGCCGCGGCATGGGGCACTGAGCGCGTCACCCTGCGCAAGTACCGCGACGGCGTCGCCATCGCCGACACCGTCGCCTTCGGCGACCGCACCCCCACGCCCGACACCCCGTACGCCAGCGGGCTGCTCATCCCCCAGTGGCGCACGGAGGAGGTCCTGCGCCGCACGCTCGCCCGGTACGGCGTGGAGCCGGAGTTCGGCCGCGAACTCACCGGGTTCACCCAGGGCGCGGACGGCGTCGTCGCGACGCTCGCCGACGGGCGGCGCATCAAGGCCGCGTACCTGGTGGGCTGCGACGGCGGCCGCAGCCCCGTGCGCAAGGCGCTCGACGTGACCTTCGAGGGCCGCACCGACACCGAGGAGTGCATGGTGATCGGCGACGTCCGCGTCGACGGGCTCGACCCCGCCTACTGGCACCAGTGGTTCGACGAGGACGCCGCGGTCATGCTCTGCCCGTTCCGCGGCAGCACCCACTGGCAGCTCCAGGGCATGCCCGAGCGTGACGCGGACGGGCGCGCCCTGCCGCCGTCCCTGGAGTCCTTCCAGCGGCTCGTCGACCGCTGCTCCCGGCGGACGGACATCAGGCTGTCCGACCCCACCTGGTTCTCCGTCTACCGCATCAACGTCCGGATGGCCGACCGCTTCCGCACGGGGCGGGTCCTCCTCGCCGGGGACGCGGCGCACGTCCACTCCATCGCGGGCGGGCTGGGCATGAACACCGGCATCCAGGACGCCTTCAATCTCGGCTGGAAACTCGCGTACGTGGTGCGCGGCCTGGCTTCTCCCGGCCTGCTGGACACCTACGAGGAGGAGCGGCTGCCCGTCGCCGCCTGGACGCTCGGCCTCACCGAGGAGCGGCTGCGCGCGGTGACCGAGGGCGTGAAGCAGGCGGGCGTCGGCACGGAGGCGGTGGTCACGGACGACGTCACCACGCTGGGCGTGGGCTACAGCTGGAGCTCGCTCGCATGGGGTGGGGCGAAGGCGGGCGAACGGGCCCCCGACGGCCCCTGCGGCGACGGCCGGCTCTTCGACGTCTTCGCCGGGCCGCACTTCACGCTGCTGGGTTTCGGCCGGGGGAGCGCGCAGGCTCTGGCGGAGGCGGGCGAGAAGTGCGCGGACCGCCTGCGCACGTGCCTCGTCGACGACCCCACGGGGCACGCCCGGCGCGCTTACGGGATCGGGGAGGGCGAGGACGCCCTGGTGCTCGTACGGCCCGACAATCACATCGCGCTGAGCGCGGGTGCGGACCGGGGCGCGGAGATCGCAGACCGTCTCCTGCGCCTCGGCCGCTGACACCGCACGGGGCTCAGGCCTGGGGCGCGGCCTTGACCGCGGAGATGTCGAAGGTCAGCTTCACCTTGTCGCTGACCATGACCCCGCCGGCCTCCAGGGCGGCGTTCCAGGTCAGGCCCCAGTCGGAGCGCAGGATCTCGGCGCCGCCCTCGAAGCCGACGCGCTCCATGCCGTAGGCGTCGGTGGCCGAGCCGTTGAACTCCAGGTCGATGGCGAGCGGGCGGGTGACGTCCTTGATGGTGAGGTCGCCGGTGATGCGGTAGCGGTCCCCGCCGAGCTGCTCGGCGGCGGTGGAGCGGAAGGTCATCAGCGGGAAGCGCTCGGCGTCGAAGAAGTCCTCGCCGCGCAGGTGGGCGTCGCGGTCCTTCATGCCGGTGTCCACGCTCGGGATGCGGACGTCGATGGCGGCGGTGGAGCGGGACGGGTCGGTGCCGTCCAGGCGCAGGGTGCCCTCGTGCTCGAGGAAGGCGCCCTTGACGTTGGTCACCATGGCGTGGCGGACGGTGAAGCCGATGCTGCTGTGGGCGGGGTCGATGGTGTAGTCGCCGGTGAGGGCGGCGAGCGCGGGGTCGACGGCGCGCGGGGCGGGGACGGCGGCCGGGGTGGTGCTCTGCTTGCGGCTGAAGAGGCCCATGGTGTGCTCCCTGTGGCTGGGTGGGGTGTCGAGTTGAAGATCGTTGAATATTCAACTTGATGCTGAGAAGTACCGTAGCGCGCACTCGTTAAACATTCAACATCTAGCGGGGGTGAATTTCCGGCCGACTCCGGGCCGGCACCGCCCCGTGTCATTGCCCCGCCTTCCCGCCCCGTGCCACCGTGTGCCTCCGGCACCGTCCGCACCGCGCCCCCGGGGAGGCCCCGCCGTGCCGTCCGGTCCCGCTGCTCCCCGCCCGCCCGCCTGGACCCGCAGAGGGTTCCTCGCCGCCTCCGTCGCCGGCAGCCTCGGCTTCACCACGGCCCCACCCGGCAGCGGCGACGGAAGCGGCGAGGACGACGCGTTCGCCGCCCTCCGCGACCGCTGGCGCGGCCTCATGCTCGGCACCGGCTTCGACCCCGCCGCCGAGCCGTACGCGACCGCCCTGCGCCGCACCGGAGACCTCGCCCGCGCCTACCGCGCCGCCCTCGCCCCGGGCCCCGGCTCGCTCTGGCCGGACGCCCCCTTCGACCCGCCCTCCGGCATCACCCGCAGCTACGCCCGCCTGCACACCATGGCCCAGGCCTGGGCCCGGCCCGGCACGGGGCTCACCGGCGACCCCGCCCTCGCCGCCGACACCCTCGCCGGCCTCGACCACGTGCACGCCCGCGCCTACCACCCCGCCACCACCCCCTACGGCAACTGGTGGGAATGGCAGATCGGCAGCCCCAGGCTCCTCCTCGACAGCCTCGTGCTCCTCCACGGCGAAGCCGGCGCCGCACGGCGCACCGCGTACCTCGCCGCCGTCGACCACTTCGTCCCCGACACGGCGCTCGGCGACTACACCGGCACCAGCACCGGCGCCAACCGCGTCGACCTGTGCCGCGTCGTCGCCCTCCGCGGCGTCCTCGGCGCCTCCGCCGCCAAGACCGCCCTCGCCCGCGACGCCCTCTCGCCCGTCTTCCCCTACGTCACCCGCGGCGACGGCCTCTACACCGACGGCTCCTTCGTCCAGCACACCCACGTCGCCTACTCCGGCACCTACGGACAGGTGCTGCTCGACGGGCTCGGCCGGCTCCTCGCCCTGCTCCACGGCTCCCCCTGGGAGATCACCGACCCCGCCCGGCGGACCGCCTACGACAGCGTCGAGAACGCGTACGCGCCGCTCGTCCACGACGGGCTCGTCATGGACAGCGTCTCCGGCCGCGCCGTCAGCCGCGGCCTCCAGGCCGCGGACCCCGGCACGCCGCCGCAGAGCGACCACCAGCGCGGCCACGCCCTCATCGCCGCCATCGCCCTCCTCGCCACCAGCGCGACCCCCGCCGAACGCACCCGCTGGCACGCCATGATCAAGGGCTGGGCCGCCCGCGACACCACCCTCCCGCTGCTCACCGACCCCTCCCTCCCCATCGCCGACCTCGCCCGGCTCGCCGCCGCCTGCGCCGCGCACGAGGCCCCCGCGCCCGCCCCCGTGGGGCACCGCCTCTTCCCCGCCATGGACCGCGCCGTGCACCGCCGCCCCGGGTGGACGGCCAACATCGCCATGGCCTCCGACCGCATCGCCCACTACGAGAACGGCAACGGCGAGAACCCGCGCGGCTGGCACACCGGCGCCGGAATGCTCTACTGGTGGCGCGCGGGCGCCGGCGCCCCCTACACCGACGCCTTCTGGCCCACCGCCGACCCCTACCGGCTGCCCGGCACCACCGCCTCCGCCAAGCCGCTCGCCGCCAACGAGGGCGGCGCATGGGGCGAGCCCCGGCCCGCCGCGCGCTGGGCCGGCGGCGTGACCGACGGCGAGTACGCCCTCGTCGGCCAGCACCTCAAAGGGCTCTCCTCCACCCTGGAGGCCCGCAAGGCCTGGATCTGCACCGCGGACGCCGTCGTCTGCCTCGGCGCCGGCATCACCGCGCGCGACGGACACCCCGTCGTGACCACCGTCGACCACCGCAACCTCGGCCCGCACGGGGCCCCCGCCCTCCTCGTCGACGGCGCCCCGCAGCCCCTCACCGACGGCTGGAGCGCCCGCTACGAAGCCGCCCGCTGGATCCACCTCGAAGGCCACGGGGGCTACGTCTTTCCCGCATGCCTCCCCGGCGTCCCCGGCGGCACCTCCCCGCTCCACGCCCTGCGCGAGGCCCGCACCGGCTCCTGGCGCGACATCAACACCGGCGGCGCCCCCGACCGCCTCACGCGGCGCTACCTCACCCTCTGGCACCCCCACGGCACCGACCCCGAGGACGCCGCCTACGCCTACCTCCTCATGCCCGGCGCGGGGCCCCGCGCCCTGGCCGCCCGCGCCGACGACGCCACCTGGCTCCGCCTCCTCGCCAACACCGCCCGCTGCCAGGCCGCCCACCTGCCCTCCCTCGGCCTCACCGCCGCCGCCTTCTGGACCCCCGGCACCGCCGGCCCCCTCACCTCGACGGCCCCCGCCGCCGTGCTCGTCCGCGACCACGGCCGCACCGCTACCCTCCATATGGCCGAACCGCCCCGCACCGGTGCCCCCTTCGAGATCACCTGGAACCGCCCCGTGCGCCGCGTCACCGCCCACGACCCCACCGTCCGCATCCTGTCGACAGGCGACAGCCTCCGGCTCCGCGTCGCCCCCGGCACCGCCTGCGCCCCGCACCGCTGCTCCGTAGCCCTGGCATGACCGGGCGTGAGGCCGTTCGGGGCCTGACGCGCGTCAAGTTCACTTGCCTACGGGCCGAGGGCAAGAGTTTTGTGGGACCTCCACATAAGCACCCCTCGATCGGGGGGACCCCCGCTCCGGGCCGCTGCACCCCTCTGTGACGCCTGCCCACCAAAACGCACATGACGTTGTATGGAAACGACATGAGTTTCGGACGGTCCCGCCACGTACCGTCTATGCATGAGCAATCTCGAAGGTGCGCCCGTAGAGGCGAGTGACGTCCGTGGGCGCGTCGCCGAGCTGCACGCCATTCGCGAGCAGGTTCGGCGAGGTCCGAGCGAGCGGGCGACCCAGGCCCAGAAGGCCAAGGGGAAGCTGACGGCCCGCGAGCGAATCGACCTCCTGCTGGACGAGGGGTCCTTCTCGGAGGTGGAGCCGCTCCGCCGGCACCGCGCCTCCGGCTTCGGCCTGGAGAGCAAGAAGCCGTACACCGATGGTGTGATCACGGGCTGGGGCACCGTGCACGGGCGGACGGTGTTCGTGTACGCGCATGACTTCCGTATCTTCGGTGGTGCGCTGGGCGAGGCCCACGCCACGAAGATCCACAAGATCATGGACATGGCGATCGCGGCGGGTGCGCCGCTGGTGTCGCTGAACGACGGCGCGGGTGCCCGTATCCAGGAGGGCGTCTCGGCGCTGGCCGGTTACGGCGGCATCTTCCAGCGCAACACCAAGGCCTCGGGTGTCATCCCGCAGATCTCCGTGATGCTCGGCCCGTGCGCGGGCGGCGCGGCCTACTCGCCGGCGCTGACGGACTTCGTGTTCATGGTCCGCGAGACCTCGCAGATGTTCATCACCGGCCCCGACGTCGTCCGCGCCGTCACCGGCGAGGAGATCACCCAGAACGGCCTCGGCGGCGCCGACGTGCACGCGGAGACCTCGGGCGTCGCGCACTTCGCCTACGACGACGAGGAGACGTGCCTGGAGGAGGTGCGCTACCTCCTCTCGCTCCTGCCGCAGAACAACCGGGAGAACCCGCCGCGCGTCGCGAGCGAGGACCCGGCGGACCGGCTGGGCGAGGCCCTGCTCGACCTGGTGCCCGCCGACGGCAACCGCCCGTACGACATGCGCAAGGTCATCGAGGAGATCGTCGACGACGGCGAGCACCTCGAGGTCCACGAGCGCTGGGCCACCAACATCATCTGCTCCCTGGGCCGCCTGGACGGCCAGGTCGTCGGCATCGTCGCCAACCAGCCGCAGTCGCTGGCCGGCGTGCTCGACATCGAGGCGAGCGAAAAGGCTGCGCGCTTCATCCAGATGTGCGACGCTTTCAATATTCCGATCATCACTCTTCTGGACGTCCCGGGCTTCCTTCCCGGCGTCGACCAGGAGCACGGCGGGATCATCCGCCACGGCGCGAAGCTGCTGTACGCGTACTGCAACGCGACGGTGCCGCGCATCTCGGTGATCCTGCGCAAGGCCTACGGCGGCGCGTACATCGTCATGGACTCCCAGTCGATCGGCGCGGACCTGACCTACGCGTGGCCGACGAACGAGATTGCCGTGATGGGCGCCGAGGGCGCGGCCAACGTGATCTTCCGCAAGCAGATCGCCGAGGCCGACGACCCCGAGGCCATGCGGGCGCGGATGGTCAAGGAGTACAAGGCCGAGCTGATGCACCCGTACTACGCCGCGGAGCGCGGGCTGATCGACGACGTGATCGACCCGGTCGAGACCCGTCAGGTGCTGATCCGCGCCCTGGCGATGCTCGCCTCGAAGCACGCCGACCTGCCCTCCCGCAAGCACGGCAACCCGCCCCAGTAAGGGAGAAACGCATGACCGACACGCTCGTCCGCGTGGAGAAGGGCACGGCCGACGCCGAAGAGGTCGCGGCCGTCACCGCCGTCCTCCTCGCCCGTGCCGCCGCCGGCAACGACGCGGCACCGCCCCGCCCCCGCCGCACCACGGCCGCCTGGCGCCGCCTGGAGCGCTCGCCGGGCTTCCGGGCGCCGCACAGCTGGCAGGGCTGAGAACCGGCATAGCGAGAAGGGCCCGGGGCATCGCCCCGGGCCCTTCTCGCATGGCCTCATGCCGCCGCCCCGCACCGCCTCATGCGGCCCCGGCAACGCAGAAGGTCCCCGCAACGCGGAGGCTCTCCGCAACGCAGAAGGTCCCCGCACACTCCACCAGGAGCGCGGGGACCTTTCTGCGTCGATGGGGCCGGCGTCGGTGCGGCCGGGGCCTCACCGCAGGCGCGCCATCAGGGCGTGCTCGACCAGGGTGATCAGGGCGCTCTTCGCCTCGTTGCGGTGGCGGGCGTCGGTCGTGATGATCGGCGCGTCGGGGCCGATCTGGAGCGCCTCGCGGACCTCGTCCGGCGTGTAGGGCTGGTGCCCGTCGAAGCCGTTGAGGGCGATGACGAAGGGCAGGCCGCTGTTCTCGAAGTAGTCGACCGCGGGGAAGCAGTCGGCGAGACGGCGGGTGTCGACGAGCACCACGGCGCCGATGGCACCGCGGACCAGGTCGTCCCACATGAACCAGAAACGGTCCTGGCCCGGGGTACCGAACAGGTACAGGATCAGGTCCTGGTCCAGGGTGATACGGCCGAAGTCCATGGCCACGGTCGTCGTGGTCTTGTCCGGCGCGTGGGTGAGGTCGTCGATGCCCGCCGAGGCGGACGTCATCACGGCTTCGGTCCGCAGCGGGTTGATCTCCGAGACCGCACCGACGAACGTGGTCTTGCCCACGCCGAAACCGCCTGCCACCACGATCTTCGCGGAGGTGGTGGAGCGGGCTGCCTCGCCGCTAGAGGTTCCGAAGTCCACTGAGCACCCTTTCGAGCAGTGTCACGTCAGGCTGGCCGCCGGCGGACTCGTCGCCGCCGGGCTGATGGATGGCGACGAGCCCGGCCTCCGCCAAGTCGGCGACGAGGATTCGGGCGACGCCGAGGGGAATGGTGAGGAGCGCCGAGATCTCGGCGACCGACTTGATCTCGGTGCACAGGTGGCAGATGCGCTGGTGTTCCGGCAACTGCCCGTGAAGCTGGGCCGGCTGGGCCGTGGTGTGCACCAGCGCCTCGATGGCGAGCTGGTACCGCGGCCGGGTCCGGCCGCCGGTCATCGCGTAGGGGCGGACCAGCGGGTTGTTCCGCTTGCCCCCGGAGGGGGACTGCGACGCCCTGCGATGCTGGGACGTCTGTGGTACTTGCGGCGGCCGTGATGGCTCCGCCTGCGCACGCGGACTGGGTGCGGAGGGGAAGTTGAAGCGGTTCAGCGGAGGCTGAGCCTGCTGATCATTGCCATACGGGTAACCGCCGGGGGGCGTTGCCACGTCTCCTCCTCAACGTGCTGTCTGCTGCTGGTCGCGCCACCGCACCCTATGGCGCGGTGGCGCGAAACGCACTGCCTCTTTGCTAGTTGAGAAGGCTCCCCTGCAGTTCGGCGCGGAGGTCCGGGGTGAGGACGTTGCCCGCGCGGTCGACGAGGAGGGCCATCTCGTAGCCGACGAGGCCGATGTCGCACTCGGGGTGCGCCAGCACGGCCAGCGAAGAACCGTCGGAGATGGACATGATGAAGAGGAAGCCGCGCTCCATCTCCACTACGGTCTGGTTGACGGCGCCGCCTTCGAAGATGCGGGAGGCTCCGGCGGTCAGCGACGTCAGGCCGGAGGCGACCGCCGCCAGCTGGTCGGCGCGGTCCCTCGGGAAACCTTCGGACATCGCCAGAAGGAGTCCGTCGGCGGAGACCACGACGGTGTGGGACACCCCTGGGGTGTTCTCCACGAAACTGGTGATCAACCAGTTCAGGTTCTGCGCCGCCTGGCTCATCGGGCTCACACTAACGCTCCTGATCGTAGGTGCCGCCGGGGCCGAAGCCCTGGTCGTGTTGCTCATGCTGCGAAGTGGTGGCCGAACCGCTGTCGGCCCCCACGGTGCGCCCCTGCTGGACGCCGCGGCGGAGATTGCTCAGCCGGCCGCGTACGTCCTCAGGGGCACGGGATATCTGGGGTCCGCCCTGCGGCGTCTGCGCCGCCTTGCCCTCGATCAGATTGGCCTTGGGCACTCGGCGGGGCAGTCCGGAAGGGGTCACTCCGCCGGCCTTCGGATCCCGGAGCTGCTCGGCACGCTGCCAGCGCTCGTCGTTCTCCGATCGCCAGTCGGGGTTGTCACCCTCGTGAGGCTGCTGTGGGACGTCCTGCCGGGGCTGCTCCGGTTCGCCGGCCCCCGCGGCCTCTTCGACAGACTCGGACTGCTGCCACTGCGTCGCGCGGCGCGGCAGACCGGACCCGGTCAGCGAGTGGGAGCCGCTCGAAGCGGGGCCCGGACGGTCGAACTCTACGCGCTCGGGCTGCGCCGTGTCAGCGGGCGGCAGTGATTCCGAATCCGCACCGTAACCCTGCTGTACGCCGTCCTGGTACGTACCAGGCTGCTGCCAGACGTCGCTCCGGGTCTGACCGGTGGTCTCCCCGTACGACTGCTGCTGCGGGTAACCGGAGTCCGCGTAGCCCTGCTCGGCGTACTCCTGCTCCGGGTAACCGGAGTCCTGGTAGCCGTGCTGCGGCTGCTGCTGCTCGTACGAGCGGTCGTACGACTCCTCGTACGGCTGGTCGCCGATCGCCGGGAACTGCTCGGTGTGCTGGTGGCCCTGCTGCTCGTACGGCTGCTGCTGGTCGAACTGCGACTGCTGCTGCTCGTAGGGCTGCTGCTCGTGCTGCTGCTGGGGCACCTCGTCGCGGAACAGCGGGCGGTTGTCCGCCGCGGCCTCCAGCGCCGCGCGCCGCTCCTCGCGGAGCCGCGAACGGTTCACCGGGTCCAGCGCGGGGCTCGCCGTGCCGCCCTGCTGCTCGTAGCGGGAGTCGTCGAAGCCCAGCTCCGCCGCGGTCCGCATGCGGCCCATGGCGGGCGCCTGACCGGCCTGCGGCTGCTGCGGCTGCTCCGGGACCATCTGCGAGACCGTGAAGCTGTCGGGGGACTGCTCGTCCTCGCCGCCGCCACCGTGGGTGATCCGGTCCGGCAGCATGACCAGCGAGGTCGTGCCGGCCTGCTCGCCCGAGGGGCGCAGCTGGACCCGGATGCCGTGCCGCCCTGCCAGGCGGCCGACCACGAACAGGCCCATGCGCTGGGAGATCGCGGCGTCCACGGTCGGCGGGTTGGCCAGCTTGTGGTTGATGTCCGCGAAGTCCTCGGCGGTCAGGCCGATGCCCTTGTCGTGGATCTCGACCATCACGCGGCCGTCGGGCAGCCGCGTCGCGGTGACGCGCACCTTGGTGTGCGGGGAGGAGAACGTGGTGGCGTTCTCCAGGAGCTCGGCCAGCAGGTGGACGAGGTCGGTCACGGCGAGGCCGTGGATGTCCGCCTCCGGGACGCCCGAGAGCTCGATGCGCTCGTAGGCCTCCACCTCGGAGGAGGCGGCGCGCAGCACGTCCACCAGCGGGACCGGCTGGTCCCAGCTGCGGCCGGGCTCCTCGCCGGCGAGGACCAGGAGGTTCTCGCCGTTGCGGCGCATACGGGTGGCCAGGTGGTCCAGGCGGAAGAGGTTCTCCAGCTGGTCCGGGTCCGCCTCGTGCTCCTCGAGCTCGGTGATCAGGGTCAGCTGACCCTCGATGAGGCTCTGGTTGCGGCGCGAGAGGTTGGTGAAGATCGCGTTGACGTTGCCACGGAGCAGGGCCTGCTCGGCGGCGAGCCGGACGGCCTCGCGGTGGACCTGGTCGAAGGCGCGGGCGACCTCGCCGATCTCGTCCCGGGTGGTGATCGGGATCGGCTGGACGCGGGTGTCGACCCGGCCCGGGTCGGTCCGCGACAGCTGGTCGACCAGGGCCGGCAGGCGCTGCTCGGCCACGTCGAAGGCGGCGCGCCGCAGGTGGCGCATGTTGCGGCTCATGGAGCGGGCCATCATGCCGGCCACGAAGAACGCGAGCAGCAGGGCCACGATCATGATCGAGGAGTTGACGATCGCGTCGCGCTGGGCGTCGGAGGAGATCTTCTCGGCCTCGTCCACCGCCTTGTCGGTCAGGTACGTCTCGACCGAGCGGTACGCGTCGAACTTCGCCGTGGAGGCGTCCAGCCAGCCGTCGGCCGTGATGCCCGCGGTCTCCAGCTGCTTCGGCGTCTTGCCGGCCATGATGGCGCCGGCGATCTTCTCCTGCTCCGACGACTTCGCCTTGGTGGCGATGGCGTCGTTGAGCCGGCTGATGTCGTCCTCGGTGCCGCTCGCGTCGTACTCGGCGCGGGCGATGTACTCGAGGAAGTAGTAGGAGGAGAACGACGTCCGCTGGAGCTGCTGCTCCTTCGGGTCCGCGTTGTTCTGGACGAGCAGGTGGACGCCGATGGAGCGCTGGAGCGACTCGGCGGCCTTGGCCAGCGAGACGGCGTAGACCATGCGGCCGTACGAGGCGACGCTGTCGCTGCCCAGACCGGTGCCCAGCTCGTTGGCGAAGGCCATGAGGGGACGCTGGATCGCGCCGTAGCCGTCCTCGGTCTTCACGCCGCCCAGCTTCGCCGTGTACGCGTTCTTGCGCAGCTCCGGCAGGTTGCGCTCCGCCTCACGGAAGAGCTGCATGCGGCGGCGCAGCGACGCGGTGTCCGGCATGTTCTTGACGGTCTTGTCGAACTCCGCGCGGGCGGCGTCCGTCGCGTCCTGGGTCTTCTTGATGACCGGGTTCTCGCGGTCACCCGTGAGGAGCGGCTTGGCCGTCAGGTCGCGCTCGTCGATCACCGCGTGGGCGTAGGTGGCCGCGGCCCGCACCACTCGCGCGGTGTTCGCGGCGTCCTTCGCCTCCTCCCAGGTGTCGACCGATCCCTTGATGTCGAGGCCGCCGAAGACGAGGGCCACGATCACGGGGATGAGCAGGATCGCGTTCAGCCGGACGGGCACCCGCCAGTTGCGGGGTGAGAACCGGCCGCCGGAGCCCGCGGCGGGAGCCGGGGTCTCGGGCACGCTGGAAGCAGGGGAAGCCGAAGGCGGCACCGCTGCGCGTGACGGCGGGGTGAAGTTGCCTCGCCCGTCCTGCGTCTGCTGTGCGGCGCCCGTCTTTCTGCGCGTCACTCGACCAAAACCTCTCGGCGTCGGCACCCGGGGTGTGTGCCGTTTTTCGAACTGAGCCGTTACTGCTCAGTTCCTGGAATTCCAGCACGTCGGGGGTGCGCATTCCAAACAGCGGGGGCTCCCGCCAGGCCACTCGATTTGCCCGACATAAAACGGGCATTAAGAGCGAGCGGCGCCAAATGGCGGGCGACATGTGCGCAGAGTGAAACCGGCCGAACGCGGTCTGTTGCCGCGTCCGGCCGATTCTCTGTCGAAACGTTATGAACTCCGGGCCGGGTCGTGTCCAATGCCACAGCCTCGCGGCAGTGCCGCAAGGGGCAATGTACGTGACGCGTGACGTGCCGGAAGTTTCTGACGAACAGCCACCGAAGAGCTACTTCAGCCGGGCCATCAGGGCGTGCTCGACCAAAGTGATCAGAGCGCTCTTCGCCTCGTTGCGGTGGCGGGCGTCGGTCGTGATGATCGGCGTGTCCGGCCCGATCTGGAGCGCCTCGCGGACCTCCTCGGGAGCGTAGGGCTGGTGCCCGTCGAAGCCGTTGAGGGCGATGACGAAGGGCAGGCCGCTGTTCTCGAAGTAGTCAACCGCGGGGAAGCAGTCGGCGAGACGGCGGGTGTCGACGAGCACCACGGCGCCGATGGCACCGCGGACCAGGTCGTCCCACATGAACCAGAAACGGTCCTGGCCCGGCGTACCGAACAGATAGAGGATCAGGTCGTCATCGAGGGTGATACGGCCGAAATCCATCGCCACGGTCGTCGTGGTCTTGTCCTGAACGTGGCTCAGATCGTCGATCCCCGCCGAGGCGGAGGTCATGACGGCTTCGGTGCGCAGCGGACTGATTTCCGAGACCGCGCCGACGAACGTGGTCTTGCCCACGCCGAAGCCGCCCGCCACCACGATCTTCGCGGAGGTGGTGGAGCGGCCCGTGCCGCCACCACCCATCCCCCCGCTAGAGCTTCCGAAGTCCACTGAGAACCCTTTCGAGCAGTGTCACGTCCGGCGTCCCGCCGGACTCTCCGCTGCCGCCCGGCTGGTGGATCGCCACCATGCCGGCCTCCGCCAGGTCCGCGACGAGAATGCGCGCCACGCCGAGCGGCATGTTCAGCAGGGCCGAGACCTCGGCGACCGACTTGACCTCGCGGCACAGGTGGCAGATGCGCTGGTGCTCGGGGAGCAGGGTCCCGAGCACGGCCGGGTCGGCCGTGGAGCTGACCAGCGCCTCGATGGCGAGCTGGTAGCGCGGCCGGGTGCGGCCGCCCGTCATGGCGTAGGGGCGGATCAGCGGCTCTTCGCCTTCACTCCCGTACGGCGCATGATGAGAGGCGCCGTACGGGCCGGGCGAGGCGGGCGGGGTCATGAATCCTCCGGACGGGACAGCAGGACTGGCAATAATGCCGTCGGGCGCGGGCCGGTGGGGGGTTTTCGGCCGTACGGTCGGACGGGATCGGCGGTAAACATCGGTCAGTTCAGCAGACTGCCCTGGAGCTCGGCGCGGAGGTCCGGGGTGAGGACGTTGCCCGCGCGGTCGACGAGGAGGGCCATCTCGTAGCCGACGAGGCCGATGTCGCACTCGGGGTGCGCCAGCACGGCCAGCGAAGAACCGTCGGAGACGGACATGATGAAGAGGAAGCCGCGCTCCATCTCCACTACGGTCTGGTTGACGGGGCCGCCCTCGAAGATGCGGGAGGCTCCGGCGGTCAGCGACGTCAGGCCGGAGGCCACGGCCGCCAGCTGGTCGGCGCGGTCCCTCGGGAAACCTTCGGACATCGCCAGAAGGAGTCCGTCGGCGGAGACCACGACGGTGTGGGACACCCCTGGGGTGTTCTCCACGAAACTGGTGATCAACCAGTTCAGGTTCTGCGCCGCCTGGCTCATCGGACTCAACTAACGCTCCTGCTGGTAGGTGGGGTCAACGTTGTGGTTGCCCGTGGTCGAGGTGTTGCCGGCCTGACGCCCCTGCTGGATGCCCCGGCGGAGGTTGGTCAGACGGCCGCGCACGTCGTCGGGCGCACGCGAGACCTGCGGGCCGACCTGCGGGACCGCCTGCGTTTCCGCAGTGCCGTCGACGAGGTTCGCGCGCGGCACGCGGCGCGGCAGGCCGGAGGCGGTGGTGCCGCCCGAGGCGGGCTCGCGGACCTGCTCGGCCCGGCGCCAGCGCTCGTCGTTGGGGGACTGGCGCCAGTTGTCGGCCGCGGGCTGCTGGGCCTGGGGCGCCTGCGGGGCCTGGCGGGTCTGCGGGACGGGGCGGGCCTGCGAGGGGCGGACCGGCCGGCCCGCCTGCGGGGCCCGCGGCACGTCGCCGAGCGGACCGCGCTCCGGGTCCTGGAGGGACCGGCTCGGCTGACGCTTCGGAAGGCTGTCCGTGGACGGGGCCTGCGCGGACTGCTCCGGCGCGGCGGCCTGGTCCTCGGCGGTGCCCCGGAACCAGTTGGACTCCAGCTCCTCGAACAGCGGCGAGCTGTGCCCGGCCTCACGCAGCGCCGGACGGGCGAACTGACCGGTGGTGCTGGTCAGCGGGTCGTCATCGGCTTCCGGCTGGGCGTACTGGCCGGAGGTGCTGTTCGGCGTGTCGCCCTGTACGGGGCGGGCGAACTGGCCCGACGTGCTGTTCGGTGCCTCGCCGAGGGCGGGGCGGTCGTACTGGCCCGAGGTGCTGCTGGGCGTGTCGCCCTGCATGGGGCGGGCGTACTGACCGGACGTGCTGTTCGGTGCCTCGCCGAGGGCGGGGCGCTCGTACTGGCCGGACGTGCTGCTGGGCGTGTCGCCCTGCATGGGGCGGGCGAACTGGCCCGACGTGCTGTTCGGGGCGTCGACGGGGCGGGGGCGCTCGAACTGCCCCGTGCCGCCGGACGCGTCCGGACCCGCACCGATCGCCGGGAACTCGGCGGTGTCGCCGGGACCGGCGCTCGGCAGGGCCGCACGGGGCGAGGCCTGAGGCGCGGGGAACTGCCCCGTGCGCTCGACGTCCTCGTGACCGCGCGGCGTGTCCTGCGCGGAGCGCGAGGAGTTGTTGCCGGCGACCGGCCAGTCGTCCACGGGGGCGGCGGGCTTCGGCGCCTGGGGCGCCTTGGGCGCGCCGGAGGACTGCTCGCTGCCCCAGCTCGGGGCCTGACGGGCCGGAAGCTCGCCGGCGCCGTTGCCGCGACCGGACTGGCCGTTCTGACCGTTCTGGCCCGGCTGACCGGGGCGGCCGCCCTGCTGGTTCGGCTGCGCGGGCTGCTGCTTGCGGCGGCCCTTGCCCGCCTGAGGCGTGCCCGCCTGAGGCGCGGGCGGCGGCACCGCGGCGGGGCCGCCGTTGCCACGGGTCGGCAGCGCGGGGCGGCCGCCGGCACCCTGGGCGGGCGCCTGGCCCGCACCGCCGCGCGGCGTGGTGTCGAAGAGGCTGCCCGCGGCGGGGTTGGCGCCACCGGGCGCCGGGGCGGGACGCGCGGGCAGGCCGCCGTCGGGCGCACCCTGGCGCGGGGGCAGCGCGGGGCGCTGCTGGCCGCCCGCGGCCGGCACCTGCCGGCGCGGGGCGGGAGCCGCGAGGCCGGGGTTGCCGCCCGGGGCGCCGGGCGCACCGTTGCCGCCGGCCGGGGGCACGGCGCCGGGCATCGGCTTCTTGCCGCCCTGGGCGACGTCGACCGGCAGCATGACGAGCGCGGTCGTACCGCCCGAGTCGGACGGCCGGAGCTGGATGCGGATGCCGTGTCGCAGGGACAGGCGGCCGACCACGAACAGACCCATGCGCCGCGAGACCGAGACGTCCACGGTCGGCGGGCTGGCGAGCCGCTCGTTGATGGAGGCGAGGTCCTCCTGGGAGAGACCGATGCCGGTGTCGTGGATCTCGACCAGCACCCGCCCGTCGGGCAGGGCGTGGCCGGTGACCTTGACCTTGGTCTGCGGGGAGGAGAACGACGTCGCGTTCTCCAGCAGCTCGGCGAGGAGGTGCACGAGGTCGTTGACAACGCGGCCGGCGACCTCGGTCGGCGGCACGCCGCTCAGCTCGATGCGCTCGTACTGCTCCACCTCGGACGCGGCGGCGCGGAGCACGTCGACGAGCGGCACGGGGCGGGTCCACCGGCGGCCCGGCTCCTCACCCGCGAGGACGAGGAGGTTTTCGCCGTTACGGCGCATGCGGGTCGCGAGGTGGTCGAGCTTGAACAGCGAGGACAGCTGGTCCGGGTCGGCCTCGCGGCTCTCGAGCTCGGAGATGAGCGAGAGCTGACGCTGGATGAGGCCCTGGCTCCGGCGCGAGAGGTTGGTGAACATCGCGTTGACGTTGCCCCGCAGAAGGGCCTGCTCGGCGGCGAGGCGGACGGCCTCGCGGTGCACGTCGTCGAAGGCCGCGGCCACCTTGCCGATCTCGTCGAGGCTGTGCACGCCGACGGACTCCACGGACGTGTCGACGTCCTGCGGGTCGGTCTCGGAGAGCTGCTTGACGAGCTCGGGCAGACGGTCCTGGGCGACTCGCTGGGCGGTGTCCTGAAGGCGGCGCAGCGAGCGCACCATGGAGCGGGCCACGACGAAGGCGCCGACGAGCGAGATGCCGAGGACGAGGATGATCAGGACACCGTTGAGGATGGCCTCCTGCTGGGCTTCGTCACGCAGCTCGAGGGCCTTCTGCTCCATCTGGGAGAGCAGGGTCTGCTCGATCTTGGACATCTCGCCGAGCTTGACCGAGGCCTGGTCGTACCAGTCCTTGTAGGACTTCGGCTCGTTCTTGATGCCGTCGGCCTTGGTGAAGACGCGGTCGGTGTAGGTCTTGGCGGTCGTGATGTCCGGGTTGCCGCCGTTGATCGCCTGGAGCAGCTGCTGGGAGTCGCCGCCGCGGATGGCGGTGAAGCGGCGGATCGCCTCGTTCTCCGCGTCGTACGCCTCGCGACCGTACTGCTGGTCGTTCTGCGAGAGGTACGGGCCCTTCTTGTTGGCGAGGGCGGCGCTGATGACGGCGCGCTGGATCGACGCGTACTCCTTGGCGGCGGAGAACGTCGCCAGGGCACGCGTGCTGGTGATCATATCGGCGTTGCTGGTCGCCTGGGCCATGTCCTGGGACAGCGACAGCAGGGCGTTGATCAGGCCGTCGTAGTTGTTGACCGACCGGGCGATGTAGTCGCTCTGGCTCGGCTTGAACGAGTCGTCCCGGACCTGCTTGATCTTGTTCAGCTGCCGGGTGATGTCGACCAGGGTGGTCTGCACGCCGACCATCGTCGGGTCGGTCGGCTTCACGCCCCGGGTGGTCCCGTTGAAGGCGTCGATGGCCTGGTTGGTCTTCTCCCGCGACGCGGTCACGGCGTCGTCGCCGGGGTTGCCGTCCATCATCGGGCCGGCGGACCGGTCGCGCTCCTCCTGGAGCGCGTTGGCGAGCTGGGTCGCCTTGCCGGTCATGTCCGTGAGGAGCTTCATGTGGTCGAGCTGGTCGACGTTGGTGAGCGCGTCGTTGATCCGCAGACCACCCAGCGTCGTCGCGGCGACGACCGGCAGGGCCAGCAGGGAGACGAGGCGGGTACTAATGCGCCAGTTGCGCAGGGCTATTCGTGAGCCCGGCCCGCTCGGCAGCTTGGCCTTGTTCGCCTTGGCCTTCGCCTTTGACGTGGCCTGCGGCCGGTCGGCGGATCCGTCGCCGGCCTGCCCCTCGGCGGACGGGCCGCGGTCGGTCGCACCGCGCGGCTCCGGCTCCGCCGCAGCGCTGCCATCCCTCTTGAAACGTCCCTGCACTAGCGTCGCAACCTCTGGACCAGGCGCCCCGCCGGTAGAAGGCGGGACGGTGTCGAGTCGTGGGGGGACCGCGGTTGCCCCCTGGCGGTCCGTGGAATTCCAGCACAGTGGCAGATCTCCAACAAGGCCGGTGCACCGCACCGGCTCCGGCATCACGCTCAGTGCCGGAATTCGTCACGGGGCGTAGAGGACCAGGGCCTTTATAAGGGGCTTATTCGGACAGATCGCAGGGTCGGCGAGGAGGCTCGTCGGGTGTCCCAGATTCCATGATCAGGAGCGGAACGTCAGGTTCAGGCCTGCAATGTCCGTTTCGCGAGCGCTGAACCGCCGTCCGGTTTGCGGCATATTTCGGCGTACTCGTGAGCAAACTCACAAGCAGCTGAGGACTTCACTCGCGGACGCGTGGGGATAGGCGCGCCTAGCCTGGTCCTTTACACAGGCCGCGAGAACGACCAGCGCACCACGACACCGCGAGGCAGTAAGTGATGACCACGACGACGAAGCTGACGTCCCGGAATGCGACCCCGAAGGCGAACCGCAAGACCGCCAACCCGCGTCGCACGACGCTCGTCCACCTCGACGACAGCGCCTCTCTGCGGATCGCCGAGGCCGTCGCCCACGCCACCGAGCTCCCGCAGGTCACCGCGAACCCGCGCCGCACCGTGCTGATGACGGCCCCCGTCATCGTCCTCCCGCAGGACTGAGCCCGCTCGGGGGCCGGGGCGGCGGCCCCGGCCCGTCCCGGCCCGGCTCCGGACCCGCCCTCCGCGGCGGGACCGCCTCCGCGGCCGGACCCGGCGCGCACGGGTGACCCGGCGGCCCCCGCGATAGCCTGGGGTCTCAGACTCCGGCCGGATCAGATAGGGGCAAAAGCTTCCCGTGCGCATCGCCAGGTTCTCCATCGACGGCAACGTCGGCTACGGCGTCGTGGAGGGGGATGCCGCCACAGAAGGCGGCCCCGTCCTCGACATCATCAAGGGCATCCCCTACGGCGACTTCGAGCGCTCCGGGACGAAGGTCCCGCTGGACAAGGTCCGGCTGCTCCCGCCCGTCCTGCCCAGCAAGGTCGTGGCCATCGGCCGCAACTACGCGGAGCACGCCGCCGAGCTCGGCAACGAGGTCGGCGACCTCCCCGTGGCCTTCCTCAAGCCCTCCACCTCGGTGATCGGCCCCGGCGCCGCCATCGAGTACCCCTCCTTCTCCAGCGAGCTGCACCACGAGGCCGAGCTGGCCGTCGTCATCGGCCGCATGTGCCGCGAGGTCCCGCGCGAGCGCGTCAAGGACGTCATCCTCGGCTACACCTGCGCCAACGACGTCACCGCGCGCGACGCCCAGCAGCGCGAGAAGCAGTGGGCCCGCGCCAAGGGCTTCGACACCTCCTGCCCGCTCGGCCCCTGGATCGAGACCGAGCTGGACCCGAGTGACCTCGGGATCATGTGCACGGTCAACGGCGAACAGCGTCAGCTGGGCCGCACGGCCGACATGGTGCGCTCCATCGAGGACCTGATCGTCCACATCACCGAGGCGATGACGCTGCTCCCCGGCGACGTCGTCCTCACGGGCACCCCGGCCGGAGTCGGACCGCTCAACGTCGGCGACGAGGTCGCCGTCACCATCGAAGGCATCGGCACTCTCACCAACAAGGTGATCAAGCGTGGCTAACGCGAACGTCCGCGTACGTTTCTGTCCCTCCCCGACCGGCAACCCCCACGTGGGCCTGGTCCGCACCGCCCTCTTCAACTGGGCGTTCGCCCGCCACCACGGCGGCACCCTGGTCTTCCGCATCGAGGACACCGACGCGGCGCGCGACTCCGAGGAGTCGTACGAGCAGCTCCTCGACTCGATGCGCTGGCTGGGCTTCGACTGGGACGAGGGCCCCGAGATCGGCGGCCCCCACGCGCCGTACCGCCAGTCGCAGCGCATGGACATCTACAAGGACGTCGCGCAGAAGCTCCTGGACGGCGGCTACGCGTACCGCTGCTACTGCACCGCCGAGGAGCTCGACGAGCGCCGCGAGGCCGCCCGCGCCGCCGGCCGCCCCTCCGGCTACGACGGCAAGTGCCGCGTCGTCACGCCCGAGCAGCAGGCGGCGTACGAGGCCGAGGGCCGCGCCTCCATCGTGCGCTTCCGGATGCCCGACGAGGCCATCACCTTCACCGACCTCGTCCGCGGCGAGCTGACCTTCACCCCGGAGAACGTGCCGGACTACGGCATCGTCCGGGCCAACGGCGCGCCGCTCTACACGCTGGTCAACCCCGTCGACGACGCGCTGATGGAGATCACCCACGTCCTGCGCGGCGAGGACCTGCTCTCTTCCACGCCCCGGCAGATCGCCCTCTACAAGGCGCTGATCGAGCTGGGCGTCGCCAAGACCGTCCCGGAGTTCGGCCACCTGCCGTACGTGATGGGCGAGGGCAACAAGAAGCTCTCCAAGCGCGACCCGCAGGCCTCCCTCAACCTCTACCGGGAGCGCGGCTTCCTCCCGGCGGGCCTGCTCAACTACCTCTCGCTGCTGGGCTGGTCGCTCTCCGCCGACCAGGACATCTTCTCGATGGACGAGATGGTCGCGGCCTTCGACATCAAGGACGTCAACGCCAACCCGGCCCGCTTCGACCTCAAGAAGGCCGAGGCGATCAACGCCGACCACATCCGGCAGCTGGACGTGAAGGCGTTCGCCGAGGCCTGCGAGCCCTGGCTGCGGGCGCCCCACGCCCCCTGGGCGCCGGAGGCCTTCGACCGGGCCGCCTGGGAGGCCATCGCGCCCCACGCCCAGACCCGCCTCACGGTCCTGTCCGACATCACCGCCAACGTCGACTTCCTCTTCCTCGACGAGCCGGCCGAGGACGAGGCGTCCTGGGCCAAGGCGATGAAGGAGGGCTCGGACGCCCTGCTGCGCACGGCCCGCGCCAAGCTGGCCGACGCCGAGTGGAACGCCGAGGCCGTCAAGGCCGCCGTCGTCGCCGCCGGCGAGGAGCACGGCCTGAAGCTCGGCAAGGCCCAGGCGCCGGTCCGCGTCGCCGTCACCGGCCGCACGGTCGGCCTGCCGCTGTTCGAGTCCCTGGAGATCCTGGGGCGCGAGCGCACGCTCGCCCGCGTGGACGCGGCGCTGGCGAAGCTCACCGCGTGATCGCCGCCTGACGCACGGCCCGCACGGGGCCCGGCAGCCCCTCCCGGAGCTGCCGGGCCCCGCGGCGTCTGTGCGGGAGCGTCTATCGATTTTGGCGCCCCGTCCTCCTTCGGGTAATGTTCTTCCTGCGCCGCCCGAGAGGGCCGAGAGGCCGGAGCGGAGGGCGCAAGCCGGACAAGACCCCCTGAGGGGGGTGGAGTTACGGTGGGGTATGGTGTAATTGGCAGCACGAGGGTTTCTGGTTCCCTTAGTCTAGGTTCGAGTCCTGGTACCCCAGCAAGAGAAATTCTTCACCGAAATTCTCTCGCAAAACTACTGGTAAAGTAGAAACGCGCGAAAGCGCAAAAGTGAAGTGCAAGCCCCCGTTGTGTAGCGGCCTAGCACGCCGCCCTCTCAAGGCGGTAGCGCCGGTTCGAATCCGGTCGGGGGTACAGATTTCCACTCAGGGGGACCTGAAGGAGATCGCTAGGGCCCCCGTTGTGTAGCGGCCTAGCACGCCGCCCTCTCAAGGCGGTAGCGCCGGTTCGAATCCGGTCGGGGGTACTGGTTATCAAACCACCATGGGCTATGGTGTAATTGGCAGCACGAGTGATTCTGGTTCATTTAGTCTAGGTTCGAGTCCTGGTAGCCCAGCGCAGATTGCTTTTTGAGTCTGCAAGAGCAAAATAAAAAGCAGGCCCCCGTTGTGTAGCGGCCTAGCACGCCGCCCTCTCAAGGCGGTAGCGCCGGTTCGAATCCGGTCGGGGGTACCACAGGAGAGAATGCCTCCCGCATACGCGGGGGGCATTTTTTCATGCGGCCTTCCGCGCGCCCCGGCCCGGCCCGATAATCCCCCCATGGCCCATCCCAGCGGCGGCCGGCGCCGGTCCCGCCGCGCCACGGAGCCCTGCCCGCCGCGGAGTTCGGGCGCCGGCGGGGCGCCTCCGCAGCGTCCGCACGACATCCGCCGCCGAGAGCCCGCCGCGCCGGGCGCCCCCGCAGCGGCCCATTCCAGGAGCGTCGAAGTGGATCCTCTCGTCCGCACGGCCGAACTGACCGTCGTCGCCACCGTCAGCCCGCCGGGACTGCGGATCGAAGGGGTGGTCGACGCGGACTCCCACCGCCACCTCAGGGAGGCCCTCCAGTCGGTGGCCTCCGTCCGCGGCGACCTGCGCCTGGAGATGTCCCGCGTGGAGTTCCTGGACCTCGCCGGGCTGCGGCTGCTCATGACCTTCGCCCGGGCCCGCGCCGCCCGCCACTGCACCGTGGAGCTCGCCGGAGTGCCGCCCCACCTGCTCCAGGTCATCACCCTCATCGGCTGGGACGCCACGCCGGGCCTGCGGCTGGGGGCCGCGCATGGCTGCTGACCGCACCGGCCCGGCCGCGTTCGTCCACCACGCCTGCCTGTACGGCTCCGACGCGGAGTTCCTGGCGATGGCGGTGCCCTTCGTACGGGACGGGCTCGCGGCCGGGGAACCCGTCCTCGCCGCCACGACGCCCGCCAACATCGAGCTGCTGCGCGAGGCCCTGGGCGAGAGCGCCCACCACCTCGACACCGCCGAGACCGCCTACTTCGGCCGCCGCCCCGTCGAACGGGTCTCCGCCTTCCTGCGCCATCACGAACGGCGCGCCCGGCCCGGCCGGCGCACCCGCATGATCGCCGAACCGGTGTGGGCCGGCCGCTCCGCCCGCCAGACCGCCGAGTGGAAACGCATGGAGTCCGGGCTCAACGTGCTCCTCGCCGGACTGCCCGTGTGGATGGTCTGCCCCTACGACACCCGCGTCGTTCCCAATGACGTGGCGGAGGCGGCCTTGGCCACCCATCCCGTCCGCCTGGACGGCGAGCGGCAGGCCCCGTGCGCGTCGTACGCGGACCCGGCGGCTTACGCGGCTGCGGTGGACGGGCCGGCCGCCTCATGCGCGCCGCCGTCGGCCGCCTGCACGGGGCCCACGGGCGACGCGTCCGTGCTGCGCCGTCTCGCCCGCGAACGGGCCGCAGGGGCGGGCCTGACCGGCGGCCGGCTCGCCCTGGCCGAACTGGCCGCGCATGAGGCCGCCGCCTACCTGCTGGCCGCGGAGGGCGCGCGCGTCACGCTGAGGGCGTGGGAGGAGCCGGGCGCCGTGGTCTACGAGCTACGGCGCACGGAGCGGGAGGGCGGGCGCATAGGGCGGGACGCGGATGTCCCGCCCTTCGCGGGCTACCGGCCGCCCGGTGACGCGCAGGGGGCGGAAGACGGCCTGTGGCTCGCCCGCACCCTCGGCGACTCCCTGGAACTGCGCGCACGGGGCCCGGAGACGGTCCTCACGCTGAGAGTGCCGGGCCCGGGCGACGCGGAGCGGCTGTGAGGGGGCCTGGGGCGCGGACGGCGGGGGCGTGAGGCGCTTGCGGTGGGGGCGCGCATGAGGCGGGCGTGAGGGCCGCATGAGGCGCGGCGCTCGCCCGGGCATGAGGCCCGCCTGAGGCGCTGCGGAGCCCTGGGGGCTCACCGCCTCATGCCCCGGCGGTGCTGTCGGCCCCGTCATCGTCCATGAAGCGCCGCGCCGACTCCTCGGCGTGCGCGAGGCGGCGCAGGCTCAGCAGCACCGGCTCGTAGAGGACCGTGAGCGCGACGGCCGCCTCGATCTGCCCGGCCTCCGTGGGCTGCTCCTCGACCATGTCCAGATCCGTGACCGCGAGCTGTGCGGCGAGCCGCGCGTACGGCAGCAGGTGCGCGACACCGCACGGGTAGCCGAGGCGCCTGAGCGCGGCGACCGCCGCGACCAGCGTGCGGTGGGCGGGGGACACCTCCCCGGCCTTCTGGTCGTGCCGCCAGCCGACGTGCTCCAGGAGGGCGCCCACCGTGCGGCCCGCCGCGGCCGCGTCAGGGTCGTCCTCCGGGGGCTCCGGTTCGGCCGGCAGCGCCCACGTGGCCGCGCCGAGTCTCAGATGGTGGTCCAGGGACTCGTCCTCCGCGGCGGCGATGACCTCGCGCGCGGTGGCCACCGGCACCTTGCCCAGCTGGATCAGGGCCCGCACCAGGCGCAGCCGGCGGACGTGCGCGTCGTCGTACTCGGCCTGGGTGGCGGAGACCCTGCGGCCGGGCTGGAGCAGCCCCTCGCGCAAGTAGTACTTGATCGTGGCGGTGGACACGCCACTGCGTTCGCTCAGCTCGGCCAGTCGCATGTCCTCTTGCGCCCTTCGTTGGGGAGTGGCACTATCCAAGCATGGATAGCGACGCTATCCAATGAATGGGGGAGTGTTCTCATGAGCGCACAGCCGATACCGGAACGGGTTACCGCCGCGGCCGAAGGCGACGTGGTCGTCTTCCTGATCGGAATGCGGATCAACCGCTGGCGGGCGGTGCGCCACTGGGTACCCGCCCTCCGCGCGATGCCGCGCATGCTCAAGGAGCTCGCGCGCGACGAGCACAGCGGACTGCTGGGCTTCCGGCAGTTCGCGAGCGGCCCGAGGAACCTCGTCGTCATCCAGTACTGGGAATCCCGCGAGAAGCTGCTCGCCTACGCCGCGGACGGGAGCAAAGAGCACCGCCCCGCGTGGGCGGCGTTCAACCGTCGCGCGCGGGGCAGCGAGGGAGCCGTAGGCATCTGGCACGAGACGTACGTCGTGCCGGCCGGCTCGTACGAGTCGATCTATTCCGGCATGCCGGAAACCGGGCTCGGCAAGGCCTACGGCGTCGAGCCGGTGGCCAGGCGCGGCGAACGCGCGGCAGAGCGGTTCACGAGCAGCGGCGGCGAGACGGCTGCCTGAGGCGGGCGCATGGGGAGTGCCCGAGGCGGCCGCATGAGGCAGTGCATGGGGCGGGCGCATGGGGCGCTGCTCGGTCCCATGAGGCGACGGTTGTCCGTCGCGTGAGGCGGGCTGTGCGGAGCAGGACGGGCCCGCATGAGGCCCTCACGCGGCCCGCCTCATGCGCCCCGCACCCGCCCCACGCGGCCCCTCCCGTCAGCCGTTGCGGCGCAGCGCCTCCGTGAGGCGCATCGCGGCGTCCAGCACCGCCTGGGCGTGCATGCGCCCCGGGTGCCGCGTGAGGCGCTCGATCGGTCCGGAGACCGAGACGGCGGCGACCACGCGGTTGGACGGCCCGCGCACGGGCGCGGACACCGAGGCGACGCCCGGCTCCCGCTCGCCGATCGACTGCGCCCAGCCCCGGCGCCGCACGCCCGAGAGCGCCGTCGCCGTGAAACGGGCCCCCTGGAGGCCGCGGTGCAGCCGCTCCGGCTCCTCCCACGCCATCAGGACCTGGGCGGCCGAGCCGGCCTTCATCGGCAGCGTGGAGCCCACCGGCACCGTGTCCCGCAGGCCGGACAGCCGCTCCGCCGCGGCCACACAGATGCGCATGTCGCCCTGGCGGCGGTAGAGCTGCGCGCTCTCGCCCGTCACGTCCCGCAGGTGGGTGAGCACGGGGCCCGCCGTCGCCAGGAGCCTGTCCTCGCCCGCCGCGGCCGCCAGCTCGCTCAGCCGCGGGCCGAGGATGAACCGGCCCTGCATGTCCCGCGCCACCATCCGGTGGTGCTCCAGCGCCACCGCCAGCCGGTGCGCCGTCGGGCGCGCCAGGCCCGTGGCCGTGACGAGCCCCGCCAGGGTCGCCGGACCGGACTCCAGCGCGCTCAGCACCAGAGCCGCCTTGTCGAGTACTCCCACGCCGCTCGAGGCGCCACCAGTGTTGTCCATGCAACGATACTTGCGTCTCACAGTGTGAAACGCAAGTTCAAATTTCCCGGAGAAGCCTCAACCTGGTTGGAGAGCACCCGCAGCCACAGGAATGTGACCGGCGACGAAGCCGGCCGGAGGGACAGCGATGGGACGCACACTCGCAGAGAAGGTTTGGGACGACCATGTCGTCAGGCGCGCTGAGGGCGAGCCCGACCTGCTCTACATCGACCTGCACCTGCTCCACGAGGTCACCAGCCCCCAGGCCTTCGACGGCCTCCGCAAGGCCGGCCGCCCCGTGCGCCGCCTGGACCTCACCATCGCCACCGAGGACCACAACACCCCGACCCTCGACATCGACAAGCCCATCGCCGACCCGGTCTCGCGCACGCAGCTGGAGACGCTGCGCAGGAACTGCGCCGAGTTCGGGGTCCGGCTGCACCCGCTGGGCGACGTCGAACAGGGCGTCGTCCACGTAGTGGGACCGCAGCTGGGACTGACCCAGCCCGGCACCACCGTCGTCTGCGGCGACAGCCACACCTCCACCCACGGTGCGTTCGGTGCGCTGGCGTTCGGCATCGGCACCAGCCAGGTCGAGCACGTCCTCGCCACCCAGACGCTGCCGCTGGCCCCGTTCCGCACCATGGCGGTCACCGTCGACGGCGAACTGCCCGAGGGCGTCACCGCCAAGGACCTGATCCTCGCCGTCATCGCCCGCATCGGCACCGGCGGCGGCCAGGGCTACGTCATCGAGTACCGCGGAACGGCCATCGAGCAGCTTTCGATGGAGGCGCGGATGACCGTGTGCAACATGTCCATCGAGGCGGGCGCCCGTGCGGGCATGATCGCGCCCGACGAGACCACCTTCGCCTACCTGAAGGACCGGCCCCACGCCCCCCAGGGGGACGACTGGGACGCCGCCGTCGCCTACTGGCGCACCCTGCGCACCGACGACGACGCCGTCTTCGACCACGAGGTCGTCATCGACGCCGCCGAGCTCTCCCCGTTCGTCACCTGGGGCACCAACCCGGGCCAGGGCGCCCCCCTGTCGGCGGCCGTCCCCGACCCCGCCTCGTACCCCGACCCGTCCGACCGCCTGTCCGCCGAAAAGGCCCTGGAATACATGGGGTTGACGGCGGGTCAGCCGCTGCGCGACATCCGCGTCGACACCGTCTTCGTGGGCTCGTGCACCAACGGCCGGATCGAGGACCTGCGCGCCGCCGCGGCCGTCCTGGAGGGCCGCCGGATCGCCGACGGCATCCGCATGCTGGTCGTCCCCGGCTCCGTACGGGTGTCCCTCCAGGCCGTCGGCGAGGGGCTGGACAAGGTCTTCACCGCGGCCGGCGCCGAGTGGCGCCACGCGGGCTGTTCGATGTGCCTCGGCATGAACCCCGACCAACTCGCGCCGGGCGAGAGGTCCGCGTCGACCTCCAACCGCAACTTCGAGGGCAGGCAGGGCAAGGGCGGCCGTACGCACCTGGTCTCGCCCCAGGTGGCCGCCGCCACCGCCGTACTGGGCCATCTGGCCTCCCCGGCCGACCTCTCCGACCTCCCCGGCCAGTCCGCCCCGTCCGGCCCGGCCGGCGCGTCCGACGTCCGCACTCCCCTGGGGGCCTGAACCGTCATGGAAGCTTTCACCACGCACACCGGCCGCGCCGTACCGCTGCGCCGCAGCAACGTCGACACCGACCAGATCATCCCCGCGCACTGGCTCAAGAAGGTCACCCGCGACGGGTTCGAGGACGGTCTGTTCGAGGCCTGGCGCAAGGACCCCGAGTTCGTGCTGAACCGCCCCGAGCGCCGCGGGGCCAGCGTCCTGGTGGCCGGCCCGGACTTCGGCACCGGCTCCTCCCGCGAGCACGCGGTCTGGGCGCTGCAGAACTACGGCTTCAAGGCGGTCGTCTCCGCGCGCTTCGCCGACATCTTCCGCGGCAACTCGCTCAAGAACGGTCTGCTGACGGTCGTCCTGCCGCAGGAGACCGTTGACGCCCTCTGGGAGCTGACCGAGGCCGACCCCACCGCCGAGGTGACCGTCGACCTCGTCGCGCGCCAGGTCCGGGCCGAGGGGATCACGGCTGATTTCGACCTTGACGAGAACGCCCGGTGGCGTCTGCTGGAGGGGCTGGACGACATCGGCCTGACCCTCCGGCACGAGGCCGACATCGCCTCTTTCGAGGCCGGAAGGCCCTCCTTCAAGCCCTCCACAGCCCGGATCTGACACGGATTTCGTGCCCCTCCGCCCGCCCCGGAGGGCTTCCGGAGGACCCCGGATTTTCGCTGCTCACCTAGGGTTTGGCATGATGCGCCCCCTGTCTTCGGACAGGGGGCGCATCGCTCTGTTGAGGCCCTGTGAAGCGACAACTCGCCTCAGATGGCACAATCGGTGCATGGAACGCGACAGCCAACTCGAGCTTTTCCGGCTCGTTGCGGACCGGCTCAAGGAAGCGCACTCCCGGGTGCGCACACTGCAAGTCCCGGAGGGCGTACGGATGGCGCTGTCCCGGAAGCTGCTGGCCATCACGGCCGCGGCGAAGCACGATCTCTCAGGCGCCGCAATGCGTCTGGACCGGCTGATGAACGACCTCGACGAGGGCCGTTTCCCCGAAGAGCCCGACCGTGACGGAACTCCGTGATGGTCGAGTTCGTTGCGGCACAAGGGTGATTAGACCGTTTCGTGTTTGATTTGCGGTATATATCTGCCTAACGTGCGAAAAGGCTGGAGCGCATTCGTTCCAGCAATGTCTCCGAAGGGGAAGACGTGAACAAGGCGCAGCTCGTTGAAGCGATTGCCGACAAGCTCGGCGGCCGTCAGCAGGCCGCAGACGCCGTCGACGCGGTGCTCGACGCGATCGTCCGCGCGGTCGTCGCGGGTGACCGGGTCTCGGTCACCGGCTTCGGCTCGTTCGAGAAGGTCGACCGCCCGGCCCGTTACGCCCGCAACCCGCAGACGGGTGAGCGCGTGCGGGTCAAGAAGACCTCGGTGCCGCGCTTCCGCGCGGGTCAGGGCTTCAAGGACCTGGTGAGCGGCTCGAAGAAGCTGCCCAAGGGCGGCGAGGTCTCCGTCAAGAAGGCGCCCAAGGGCAGCCTTTCGGGCGGCAAGGCCACCACCAAGGCCGCGGCGAAGAAGGCCACCGCCAAGAAGACGACGGCGAAGAAGGCCACCACGGCCGCCACCGCCAAGAAGGCCGCCGCGAAGAAGACCACGACGGCGAAGAAGACCACGGCCGCCGCCAAGAAGACGACGGCGAAGAAGACCACGACGGCCAAGAAGACGACGGCTGCCGCCAAGAAGACCGTCGCCAAGAAGGCCGCTCCGGCGAAGAAGGCCACCACGGCCGCCACCGCCAAGAAGGCCGCCGCGAAGAAGGCGCCCGCCAAGAAGGCCACGGCCACCAAGGCCACGACGCGCAAGACCACCGCGCGCAAGACCACCGCCAAGAAGACCGCTGCCAAGAAGTAAGGCGGCGAACGGCGTCACGCGCCGGGCCGGGCTCCCCTCGGGGAGCCCGGCCCGCGGTGTGTACAGGCGCATGGAGGAGCGCTTGCGGCGCCCTCAGAACGTTTGCAGTGTCACCAGCGTCACGCGGCGGCCCTCCGGGGTCCCCTCGGCGCCGGCAGCGGGCCCCGTGCACTCGATGCGCACCCGCTGGCCCGGCCGGAGCAGGCGCAGGCCCCCCGCGTCGAACGCCGCGGCGTCGAAGGGCAGCGGGGTGCCGTCGTCCAGGAGGACGCTCCCGGAGCGCGTCTGAGGGTCGAAGGTGTACGCGGTGGCCTGCATGCCAGCAGCCTAGTCGGCGCACGGGGCGGAGCGTTCCGCCGCGGGCGCCTCATGCGGCTGCGCACCGTCCACGGGGCCCTGCCGCATGAGGCGGCCGCCCCATGCCCCATGCGCCCCCGCCGACGCCCCCACGGCAGCAGCCGTACGGGGCCCCACGCCCAGCGCCAGAGCGGCCCGCAAATCCTCCTCCGTGTCCACGTCCCGGCGTACGGAATCCACCCCGGCCAGCCCGATCTCGCGGGCTCCCGAACCGAGGTGACGGGCGCGCGAATGTCCTTCGAACGCCGGCGCCAATTCCATTCCCGGCGCCGCCGCCAGCAGCGTCGTTCCGATTCCCGCCGCGTCCGCGAGAAATGTGCGGGGGAATTCCGCGGCCGAATCGAGCACCCGCGCCAGTTCCGCCGGGCGCAGCGCGGGAAGGTCCGCGTTGAGCGTCGCCACGGCCGTGTCCGGCCGCTCGCTCCGTACGCTCCGCGCACCGTGCGCAAGGGCGCCGTTCAGGCCGCCGGGCCCCCCGGGTTCGGCCACGACGCGCGCCCCGAGGGCGGTCAGCTCGGCCCCCGCCAGCGGATCGCCCGTGACGACCACCACATCCCGTACCGCCGCACAGGCCAGTGCCGCGGCCACCGTGTCCACCGCGAACGCCAGCGCGAGGCCGGCCCGCGCCTCCTCCCCGGCCCCCCTGGCGAGACGGCTCTTGGCCAGGGCCAGCGGCTTCACCGGCACCACCAGCGTCCAGACCACATCCGCCCCCTCTCTTCGCAACAGCCTCATTGTCACCCGCTGCCGCAGCCGCCCACGGAGCGCGGGGTTACGGTGTTCTCGACAGACCGGGGACCTGGGGCGACACTTGTGCGGCCTCCGGGTTCAGCACAGAGCCCAGGTCCCAAGAGAAGGGTGTCCGAGTGTCCCGCCACAGAATCGGCTTCTGGTACCGCTTTACGGCGGTGTTGGCAAAACCGCCGCTCGTGGTTCTGTTCAAGCGGGACTGGCGAGGAATGGAGCACATTCCGGCCGACGGCGGTTTTATTACCGCCGTCAACCACAACTCGTATCTCGACCCGCTCTCCTACGCGCACTACCAGTACAACACCGGGCGCGTCCCCCGCTTCCTCGCCAAGGCGGCCCTGTTCAAGGGCAGCTTCGTCGGCGCGATCCTGCGCGGCACCGGCCAGATCCCCGTCTACCGGGAGTCGGCCGACGCCGCGGCCGCCTTCAAGGCCGCCGTCGAGGCCATCAACAAGGGCGAGTGCGTGGCCTTCTACCCCGAGGGCACCCTCACCCGCGACCCTGACATGTGGCCCATGGAGGGCAAGACCGGCGCCGCCCGCGTCGCCCTCCTCACCCGCGCCCCGGTCATCCCCGTCGCCCAGTGGGGCGCCAACGAGGCCATGCCGCCGTACGCCAAGGAGAAGAAGCTCCAGCTCTTCCCCCGCAAGACCCTCAAGGTCATCGCCGGCCCGCCCGTGGACCTCTCCGCGTACTACGGCAAGGAGCCCACCGCGGACGTCCTGCGCGCCGCGACCGACGACATCATGACCGCCATCACCGCCCTCCTCGCCGAACTGCGCGGCGAGCCGGCCCCCGCCGAGCCGTACAACCCCAAGAAGGCCCGCGCCGCGGCCCGCCGCAAGGCCCAGGAGGACGACAAGTGACACGCTGCGCCGTCTACGGCACCGGTTCCTGGGGAACCGCCTTTGCCATGATCCTCGCGGACGCCGGCTGCGAGGTCACCATGTGGGGCCGGCGCGCCGCCGTCGTGGAGGCGATCAACACCACCCGCACCAACCCCGACTACCTCCCGGGCACCGAGCTCCCGCCCTCCGTACGGGCCACCACCGATCCCGCCGTGGCCGCACGGGGCGCCGAATTCACCGTCCTCGCCGTCCCCTCCCAGACCCTGCGCGGCAACCTCACCGAGTGGGCGCCCCTGCTGCCCGCCGACACCGTTCTCGTCTCCCTGATGAAGGGCATCGAGCTCGGCACCGCCAAGCGCATGAGCGAGGTCGTCGAAGAGGTCGCCAAGGTCTCCGCCGGCCAGGTGGCCGTCCTGACCGGCCCCAACCTCGCCAAGGAGATCGCCGCCCGGCAGCCCGCCGCCGCCGTCGTCGCCTGCCGCGACGAGTCCGTGGCCAAGCGGCTCCAGGCCGCCTGCCACACCGCTTACTTCCGCCCGTACACCAACACCGACGTCGTCGGCTGCGAACTCGGCGGCGCCGTCAAGAACGTCATCGCCCTCGCCGTCGGCATCGCCGACGGCATGGGGCTCGGCGACAACGCCAAGGCCTCCCTCATCACCCGAGGCCTGGCCGAGACCACCCGCCTGGGGCTCGCCATGGGCGCCGACGCGCACACCTTCGCCGGCCTCGCCGGCATGGGGGACCTCGTCGCCACCTGCGCCTCGCCGCTCTCCCGCAACCGCACCTTCGGCGCGAGCCTCGGCCGCGGCATGACCCTCGCCGAGACCGTGGCCGTCACCAAGCAGACCGCGGAGGGCGTCAAGTCCTGCGAGTCGGTGCTCGATCTGGCGCGCCGCCACGGCGTCGACATGCCGATCACGGAGACCGTCGTGGAGATCGTGCACGAGGGCAAGCCGCCGCTCGTCGCCCTCAAGGAGCTGATGTCGCGCAGCGCCAAGCCCGAGCGGCACTGACGCGGCCCGCACCACGAGGTACTCTCGTCGCGATATGAGCAGCGAGATCACCCCCCAGAGCCCTGGCCGGAAGCCGCGTGTGGCGGTCGTCTTCGGCGGCCGCAGTTCCGAGCACGCCATTTCCGTGGTCACCGCCGGCGCCGTGCTGCGCGCCATCGACCGCACGAAGTACGACGTGCTGCCGATCGGCATCACCACCGAAGGACGTTGGGCGCTCACCGCCGACGACCCCGAGCGGATGGCCATCGCCGACCGCACGCTGCCGAGCGTCGCGGGGCTCGCCCAGTCGCCCGACGGCACCGTCGTCCTGCCGGTCGACCCCTCCGACCGCGAGATCGTCTACACGGAGCCGGGCGCCGTGCCCAAGGCCCTGGGCGAGGTCGACGTGGTCTTCCCCGTGCTGCACGGCCCCTACGGCGAGGACGGCACCCTCCAGGGCATGCTGGAGCTCGCCGGCATCCCGTACGTGGGCGCCGGAGTGCTCGCCTCGGCCGTCGGCCAGGACAAGGAGTACATGAAGCGCGTCTTCATCTCCTTCGGCCTGCCCGTCGGCCCGTACGAGGTCATCCGCCCCCGCGAGTGGGACACCGACCCGGCCGCAGCCCGCAAGAAGATCGTCGACTTCGCCGGCGAGCACGGCTGGCCCGTCTTCATCAAGCCCGCCCGCGCCGGCTCCTCCATGGGCATCACCAAGGTCGACGACGTCTCCGGCCTGGACGACGCCGTCGCCGAGGCCCGCCGCCACGACCCGAAGATCCTCGTCGAGTCGCTGCTGCGCGGCCGGGAGATCGAGTGCGGCGTCCTGGAGTTCGAGGACGGGCCGCGCGCCAGCGTCCCCGCCGAGATCCCCCCGGTCACCGCCCACGACTTCTACGACTTCGAGGCGAAGTACATCGACTCCGCCGCCGGCCTCGTCCCCGCGCCGCTGACGCCGGAGGAGACGGCACGGGTGCAGGAGCTCGCCATCGAGGCCTTCGACGCCGCCTCGTGCGAGGGCCTCGTGCGGGCCGACTTCTTCCTCACCGAGGACGGCGAGTTCGTCATCAACGAGATCAACACCCTGCCGGGCTTCACGCCCATCTCCATGTACCCGCGCATGTGGCAGGAGAGCGGCGTCGGCTACACCGAGCTGATCGACCGCCTCATCCAGGCGGCGCTGCGCCGGCCGACCGGCCTGCGCTAGCCCCCGCGCACCGCGCTAGACGACCCCCACCGGGATCGTCTTCGCGACGGCGCCGGCGAGATCGGTGAGCGCACTGAGATCGCCGGCCCCGCCGACGACCTGCCCCGGCAGCGTCACCTCCACGAACGCCTCCCGCAGGGTGGTCGTGCAGCGGACGCTGCCGTCCGGCTGCCGCTCCGGCAGCCAGTCCACACCGTCGATCTCCACCGAGTCCGCGGCGGGGTTGTAGTGTTCGGAACCGGGCTTGATGATCTCGGGACGCTCCACCCCGCAGCGCAGGGCGATCGGGGGATCGCCCCACACTGCGGTGAAGTCCGAGACGGGATCGGCGGTGCGCCGCTCCTTCCCGCCCACGGTCTTCGGCAGCTCCTTGTGCAGCGCCCGGCAGAGCCCGGCGGCCCGCGCCGGCGGCGTGGGCACCGCGGGCCCCTCCGTGCCGCCCGCCGGCGAGCAGCCGGCGGCCGCGCACAGCACGACGACAGCGGGCAGGCCGAAGGGCCGGCGAAGGAAAGACTTCACCGGCCGAGCATACGGGGGACCTAGAGATGGACGACCGGGCAGGTCAGTGTGCGGGTGATGCCCTCCACGGCCTGGATCCTGGCCACCACCATGCGGCCGAGCTCGTCCACGGTCTCGGCCTGGGCGCGCACGATCACGTCGTACGGACCGGTCACGTCCTCGGCCTGGATCACCCCCGAGATCTTCGAGATGACTTCGGCCACGGTCGACGCCTTGCCGACCTCGGTCTGGATCAGGATGTACGCCTGTACCACGGAACCTCCAGGGCGGCTACGAGGATCATGTGGGGAGAAGAGACGCCACGGTACCGCGTCGCCGCACGGCGCGGGGAGACCCGCGCTGCCTGCGCGGCGCGGCGTACGTCACAACCGATACTCCTAGGAGGAGCTCAGTGAAAGGCACCGTGGGCGAGTTGGGGGAGTTCGGGCTCATCAGAGAGCTTACTTCCCGGCTCACCACCACCCCTGCGGTCCGGCTCGGGCCGGGTGACGACGCCGCGGTGGTGGCTGCGCCCGACCGCAGGGTCGTGGCCAGTACGGATGTGCTTCTGGAAGGGCGGCACTTCCGCCGCGACTGGTCGACCGCCTACGACGTCGGGCGCAAGGCCGCCGCGCAGAACCTCGCCGACATCGCGGCCATGGGCGCCGTGCCCACCGCGATCCTGCTCGGCCTGGTCGTGCCCGCCGAACTCCCCGCCACCTGGCCGACCGAGCTCATGGACGGCATCCGCGACGAGTGCCAGGTCGCCGGTGCCGCCGTCGTCGGCGGCGACGTGGTGCGCGGCGACACCATCACCGTCGCCATCACCGCCCTCGGTGACCTGCGCAACCACGAGCCGGTCACCCGCTCCGGCGCCCAGCCCGGCGACGTCGTCGCCGTCACCGGATGGCTCGGCTGGTCCGCCGCCGGCCTCGCGGTCCTCGCCCGCGGCTTCCGCTCGCCCCGTGCCTTCGTGGAGGCCCACCGCCGCCCCGAGCCCCCGTACCACGCCGGCCCGGCCGCGGCGAGCCTCGGCGCCACCGCGATGACGGACGTCAGCGACGGCCTCGTCGCCGACCTCGGGCACATCGCCGAGGCCAGCAAGGTCCGGATCGACCTGCGCACGGCGGCCATCGACGTCCCCACCCAGATGTCGGACATCGGGCAGGCCGTCGGCATCGACCCGCTCCAGTGGGTGCTGACCGGGGGAGAGGACCACGCGATCGTCGCGACCTTCCCGCCGGACGTGAAGCTGCCCGCCCGCTGGAAGGTCATCGGTGAGGTCGTCAGCCCCTCGGCCCTGCCCCAGGTGACGGTGGACGGCGCCCCGTGGGACAAGACCAGCGGCTGGGACCACTTCGGGGACCTGGAACCGGGGGAGTAGCGCGGCACGGGGGAGTGGAGCAGTAAGGGGAGCGGAGCAGTAGGGGGCGCGCCTCATGCGGCCCGCATGAGGCGGCCTGCATCGTGCGGACCGCCTCGTGCCCTGCCTCATGCGGACCGCCTCATGCCCCGCCTCATGCGGCCGGGGCGGCGCTGTAGATTCGGCCCCATGCCGATACCCCCACGCGTACTGACCGTCGCCGGATCCGACTCCGGCGGCGGTGCGGGCATCCAGGCCGACCTCAAGACCATGCTCGCGCTCGGCGTGCACGGCATGAGCGTGCTCACGGCCGTGACCGCGCAGAACTCCCGCGGCGTGCAAGGGGCCTGGGAGCTGCCCGCGGAGGCCGTGCGGGCCCAGTACCGCAGCGTCGTCGACGACATCGGCGTCCAGGCCGTCAAGACCGGCATGCTCGCCTCGGCCGAACTCGTGCGGACCGTCGCCGAACTCCTCGCCGGCACCCCCGTCCCCGTCGTCGTCGACCCCGTGGGCATTTCCAAGCACGGTGACGCACTGCTCGCCGCATCCGCCCTGGACGCCGTCCGTACGAAGCTGCTGCCGGTCGCCACCGTCGCCACCCCCAACCTCGACGAGGTCGCCTGGCTGACGGGCCTGCGGGTCACCTCGGAGGAGGGCATGAGGCGGGCAGCGGACGAGGTGCTGGCGTTCGGGCCCCGGTGGGCGCTCATCAAGGGCGGCCACCTGGAAGGCGATGCGGTGGACCTGCTCACCGACGGCACGGAGGAGCACTGGCTGCGGGCTCCGCGCCACGACAACCGCCACACGCACGGGACGGGCTGCACGCTGGCGAGCGCGATCGCCAGTGGCCTCGCCAAGGGGCGCACGGTGCCGGAAGCGGTGACGGAGGCCAAGGACTACGTGACGGGCGCCATCGCGGCGGGCTTCCCGCTGGGGGGCGGCATCGGGCCCGTCGACCACGGGTGGCGCGGGCGGCTGTAGGGCGTGCCGCCGGGGGGGCTTGCGGGGCGCGCCGTGCGGGGGCACGGGGCGCCGCATGAGGCGCGGTCCGGACGCGCGGCAATGAGTCATGAGTGCGGTCCGGGTACGGCGTCCGGATACGGCGAAAAGCCGGCCCACCGTGAGGTGGACCGGCTCTCAAGGCAACCGGATGGGCTGCGCCACGACATAACGTCACAGCGAGACCGGCTTCCCCCGCTTGCGCGGGGGACAGCACTCGCTTAGCGCGAGACCTTGTCGGCCTTGATGCACGAGGTGCAGACGTTGAGCCGCTTCGGCGTCCCACCGACCACAGCACGCACCCGCTGGATGTTGGGGTTCCAACGGCGGGGGGTACGGCGGTGCGAGTGCGAAATAGCGTTGCCGAAGCCCGGCCCCTTGCCGCAGACGTCGCAGTTGGCAGCCACGGGTTACTCCAAAGACGGGTCACCCCCGCTTACGCGGAGACGACAGGCACGTACGGAAAATCCCTGCGTGCCGAAATCTGTAGTGACCGGCATTACCAGGGGGGATGTCCTGATTTTCATCAGGCAACCGGAGCAGCATACAACGACTGCTCCCGCTCCACGAAACTACCATGGCTGCCCGGGCTGTGACCTGTCGTCCCGCCCCCGGCCGCCCGCCTTCCCGCCGGGACCCGCCCCGGGGCTAGTCTGCGATCACCGTTCCACAGCCCCAGGGAGTCCGAGGAGGACACACGTGCCGCACACGCTCGACGCCGCTGCGGTACGCACCTGGTGCGCGCTGGCCCTCGACGCACTGGGGCGGGCCCGCGAGGAGATCGACGCCATCAACGTCTATCCCGTCCCGGACGGCGACACGGGCACGAACCTGTACCTGACCGTCGAATCCGCCGCCCGCGCCGTCGACGCGGTCTTCGACGGCCACGCCACCACCGGCCCGGCCTCCCGCCCCACGCTCCCCGACGCCGTCCGCGCCATGGCGCACGGCGCCCTCATAGGTGCGCGCGGCAACTCCGGCACGATCCTGGCCCAGCTGCTGCGCGGCATGGCCGAGGTCCTGGCGGCGGACGTAGCGCAGGGCGTAGACGACGCGGACGCAGAGGGCATGGGGGGCATGGGGGGCCCGGACGACGCCGGGCAGCTGCGCCGCGCCCTGCGGCGGGCCGTCGAGTCCGCCTATGAAGGCGTCGCCCGCCCCGTCGAAGGCACCATCCTCACCGTCGCCGCGGCCGCGGCGGACGCCGCAGCCGAAGCGCAGGGCGACAGCGCCGCCGTGGCCCGCGCCGCGGACGAGGCCGCCCGTTCCGCCCTCGCGATGACCCCCGGCCAGCTCGACGCCCTGAGCAGGGCCGGAGTCGTCGACTCCGGCGGCCTGGGCCTCGTGGAGGTGATCGGAGCCCTCGCCCGGGCCCTGTCCGGCGAGACGGCCCCATGGAGCCCGCGTGGGGCGCGCGCGTGGACGCGTCCCCCCGCCCCGTACCGGCAGCACCCCGAGCCGGCCCCGCCTCATGCCGAGCCCCCGCCTCATGCCGAGCCCCGGCCCCGGGCCTCCGCCCACGGCCCCATGCCCTGCCCGACCGCCGCCCCAGGCGGCAGCACCACGCCGGCCTTCGAGGTCATCTACCTCCTCGACGCCGACGACACCGCCATCCCCCGCCTCCGCACCCGCCTCGACGCCCTGGGCGACTCCCTCGTCGTCGTCGGCGGCGACGGCCTGTGGAACGTCCACGTCCACGTGGACGACGCCGGAGCCGCCGTCGAAGCCGGCATCGACGCGGGCCGCCCCCACCGCATCCGCATCACGCACTTCGCCGGCTCCGGCGCCACCGCGGCAGCCCCGGGCGAACCGGCCGCGGCCCGTACCCGCGAGCCCGCCCAGCGCGCCGTCGTGGCGGTCGTCCCCGGCGAGGGCCTCGCCGCCCTGTGCACCGACGCCGGCGCCACCGCCGTCGCGGCCCGCCCCGGGGAGCCCCCCGCCAGCGGCGAGCTCGTCGACGCCATCCGGCGCGCCAACGCCCGCGAGGTCGTCCTGCTGCCCAACGACCCCGAACTCCAGCACACCGCGGCCGCCGCGGCCGAGCAGGCACGCGCCGAGGGCGTCCGCGTCGCCCTCATCCCCACCCGCGCCGCCGTCCAGGGCATCGCCGCGCTCGCCGTCCACGAGCCCGCACGCCGCTTCGACGAGGACGTCGTCGCGATGACCTCCGCCGCGGGCGCCACCCGCTACGCCGAGCTCGCCGTCGCCGAACGGCAGGCCTGGACCATGGCCGGCGTCTGCCAGGCCGGCGACGTGCTCGGCCTCATCGACGGCGACGTGGTCGTCATCGGCTCCGATCTCGCCGTCACCGCCGGCACCGTCCTCGACCGCATGCTCGCCGCGGGCGGCGAGATGGTCACCCTCGTCCTCGGTGCCGGCGTCCCGGACGCCGTCGCCGACCGCCTGGAGCGGCACGTACGGGGCGCGCACCTCGCCGTCGACACGGTCGTCTACCGGGGCGGACAGCAGTCGCCGCCGCTGCTCATCGGCATCGAATGACCCCATGGACGACCCCATCGAATGACCCCGGTGACACGGCTCGGACGACGGCGGACGGCGCCGCGTGACGCGGCCTGTCAGTGCCGTGGTGTGCAATGGGACCCGTGCCCGCGCTTCATGAACCCCTGAAGAAGATCCTCGGCGGCAGCACCGCGAAGGTGATGGCCGAGCACCTCGACCTGCACACGGCCGGCGATCTGCTGCACCATTACCCGCGCCGCTACGCCGAGCGCGGTGAGCTGACCCGCCTCGCGGACCTGCCGCTGGACGAGCACGTCACCGTCGTCGCCCAGGTCGCCAAGGCCGCCATGAAGACCTTCAACCACGGCAAGGGCGTCCGCCTGGAGGTCGTCGTCACCGACGGCAGCGGCTCCCTGACGCTCGTCTTCTTCGGCCGCGGCGCCTACGCGCGGGAGAAGGAGCTGATCCCCGGCCGCCGCGGCATGTTCGCGGGCAAGGTCTCCGTCTTCAACCGCACCCGCCAGCTCCTCCACCCCGACTACGAGCTCCTGGACCGCGACAGCGGAGCCGACGCGGCCGAGGCCTTCGCGGGCCGCCTGCTGCCGATCTACCCCGCCTGCAAGCAGTTCCAGTCGTGGAAGCTCACCAAGGCCGTCGACACCCTGCTGGACCTCTTCGAGGCCGAGCAGTGGCAGGGCCTCACCGACCCGCTGCCCCCGTCCCTGCGCGACGGCCGCGGCCTCGCGGAGCTCCCCGACGCCTTCCGCAAGGTCCACCGGCCCCGCACCAAGGCCGACATCGACGACGCCAGAGCCCGCCTGAAGTGGGACGAGGCGTTCGTCCTCCAGGTCGCCCTCGCCCGCCGCCGGCACGCCGACTCCCAGCTGCCCGCCGTCGCCCGCAAACCCGTGGCCGGCGGCATCCTCGACGCCTTCGACGCCAAGTTGCCCTTCACCCTCACCGAGGGCCAGCGCACCGTCTCGGCGGAGATCTTCGACGACCTGGCCACTGAGCACCCCATGCACCGCCTCCTTCAAGGAGAGGTCGGCTCCGGCAAAACCATGGTGGCGCTGCGCGCCATGCTCGGCGTCGTCGACGCGGGCGGCCAGGCCGCCATGCTCGCTCCCACCGAAGTGCTCGCCCAGCAGCACCACCGCTCCGTCGTCGAGATGATGGGGGAGCTCGCCGAGGGCGGCATGCTCGGCGGCGCCGAGCGCAGCACCAAGGTCGTGCTGCTCACGGGCTCCATGGGGACGGCGGCCCGGCGGCAGGCGCTGCTCGACCTCGTCACCGGCGAAGCCGGCATCGTCATCGGCACCCACGCCCTCATCGAGGACAAGGTGCAGTTCCACGACCTCGGCCTGGTCGTCGTGGACGAGCAGCACCGCTTCGGCGTCGAGCAGCGGGACGCCCTCCGTTCCAAGGGCAAGCAGCCGCCGCACCTCCTGGTGATGACGGCGACCCCCATTCCGCGCACCGTCGCCATGACCGTCTTCGGAGACCTGGAAACCTCCGTCCTGGACCAGCTGCCCGCCGGCCGCTCGCCCATCGCCACCCACGTGGTGCCCGCGAAGGACAAGCCCCACTTCCTCGCGCGCACCTGGGAGCGGGTTCGCGAGGAGATCGAGGGCGGGCACCAGGCGTACGTGGTCTGCCCCCGCATCGGCGACGACCTGGGGGAGGAGAACGGCACCAAGACGGCCGCGAAGCGCGGCGCCGGTGGTTCCGGCGGCACCAAGGGCGACGCCGAGCAGGCCGCCGAGGGAGACGGCGAGCGGCGCCCGCCCCTCGCGGTCGTGGATGTCGCAGAACAGCTCACCAAGGGGCCCCTGAAGGGGCTCCGCGTGGAGGTGCTGCACGGCCGCATGCAGCCCGAGGCGAAGGACGACGTGATGCGCCGCTTCGCCGCCGGCGAGGTGGACGTCCTGGTCGCCACGACCGTCATCGAGGTCGGTGTGAACGTGCCGAACTCCACCGTCATGGTGATCATGGACGCGGACCGGTTCGGGGTCTCCCAGCTCCACCAGCTCCGCGGCCGCGTCGGCCGCGGCTCCGCCCCGGGCCTGTGCCTGCTCGTCACCGACGCCCCCGAGGCGAGCCCCGCCCGCGCCCGCCTCGCCGCCGTCGCGGGCACGCTGGACGGCTTCGAGCTGTCCCGCATCGACCTCGAACAGCGCCGTGAGGGCGACGTTCTCGGCCAGGCCCAGTCCGGCGTGCGCTCGTCCCTGCGCATGCTCGCCGTCATCGACGACGAGGAGATCATCGCCGCGGCCCGCGAGGAGGCCGCCGCGGTCGTCGCCGCCGATCCGGAGCTGGAGGGGCTCCCCGAGCTGCGCACCGCCCTGGACGCCCTGCTGGATGAGGAGCGCGAGCAGTACCTGGACAAGGGCTGACGTACGGCCTGTGACGTACGTACGGCCAGTGACGTATGGCTGAGGGAGCGCGGTGCCGCGCACACCGCGCCGGACCGGCAAGCAGGCGTCCCGGCCTCCGTGGAGCCCCTCGTCAAAGGTCCCGCGGAGGCGCTCGCCGGGCGCCGACGCCCTAGGCTGAAGGGGCGGCGCCCCGACCGGCCGACTGTCAGGCCGCCGCCGCTCCGTCACACCGTCGCGAAGGACCGAGGACCTCAATGACCCGCGTGATCGCCGGCACCGCCGGCGGACGCCGCCTCGCCGTGCCGCCCGGCACCGGCACCCGCCCCACCTCCGACCGGGCGCGCGAGGGCCTGTTCTCCACCCTGGAGTCGCTCCTGGGCACCCTCCACGGCACCCGCGTCCTCGACCTGTACGGCGGTTCGGGCGCGGTCGGCCTGGAGGCGCTCTCGCGCGGCGCCGCGCACGTCCTGCTGGTGGAGTCCGACGCCCGCGCGGTGCGGACCATCCGGGAGAACGTCCGCACCCTCGGCCTCCCCGGAGCCGAAGTCCGCGCCGGCAAGGCCGAGCAGACCGTCGCCGGACCCGCGCCCGCCGCCCCGTACGACGTGGTCTTCCTGGACCCGCCCTACGCCGTCACCGACGAGGCGCTCCGCGAGATTCTCCTCACACTCCGTACCGGAGGGTGGCTTGCCGACGATGTGCTGGTCACCGTGGAGCGGAGCACCAGAGGCGGGGAATTCCCCTGGCCGGACGGCTTCGAGGCACTGAGGGCCCGTCGCTACGGCGAGGGGACGCTTTGGTACGGTCGCGCCGCCTCGACGTGCGCCGAAGAGACATCTCCCCGCGCGTCATGAATGGACCGGAGAGCGAGGAGACACCGTTGCGCCGCGCCGTCTGTCCGGGGTCGTTCGACCCCGTCACCAATGGACACCTCGACATCATCGCCCGCGCTTCCAGGCTGTACGACGTCGTCCACGTCGCAGTGATGATCAACCAGTCGAAGCAGGGCCTGTTCACGGTCGAGGAGCGGATAGACCTGCTCCGCCGGGTCACGGCCGAGTACGGGAACGTGAAGGTCGAGTCCTTCCACGGCCTGCTCGTCGACTTCTGCAAGCAGCGCGACATCCCCGCCATCGTCAAGGGGCTGCGGGCGGTCAGCGACTTCGACTACGAGCTCCAGATGGCCCAGATGAACAACGGGCTCTCGGGCGTGGAGACCCTGTTCGTCCCCACCAACCCGACGTACAGCTTCCTGTCGTCCAGCCTGGTCAAGGAGGTCGCGGCCTGGGGCGGCGACGTCTCCCACCTGGTGCCCCCGCTGGTGCTGGAAGCGCTCACGCAACGCCTCGGCGAGCGCTGACGCCCACCCCTCCGCCGGCGGCTGTCGGGCGGGGCCCGACTGCCCGTACAGTCGTCCCCGTTCGTGTCGTCCGGCAGAAGAAAGTGGCGAGCGCCAGGTGGACGTCCAGAAGAAGCTCGACGAGATCGTCGCGACCGTCACCGCCGCACGGTCCATGCCGATGTCCGCCTCATGCGTCATCAACCGCGCCGAGCTGCTCGCCCTCCTCGAGGAGCTCCGTGCCGGGATGCCGGGGTCGCTCGCCCGCGCGCAGGAAGTGATCGGCGACCGCGAACAGCTGGTCGCCGAGGCTCGCGAGGAGGCCGAGCGGATCATCGAGTCCGCTCGGGCCCACCGCGGATCGCTGATCTCCGACACCGAGGTCGCCCGGCAGTCCCAGGAGGAGGCCGACCGCATCCTCGCGGAGGCCCGCCGACAGGCCGAGGAGGTCCGCACCGAGGCCGACGACTACGTCGACAGCAAGCTCGCCAACTTCGAGGTCGTCCTCACCAAGACCATCGGATCCGTCGACCGGGGACGCGAGAAGCTCCTGGGACGCACGGGGGAGGGCGGCGGCCAGGGCGACCCCGGCGGGGACGCCCCGGAGCCCAGCTCCGACCCGCGCGTCCAGCGGCAGCAGGCCGACGCCTACGTCGACGCCAAGCTGGGCGCCGTCTCGGCGGTCCTGAGCAAGACGCTGGAGGCCGTCGGCCGCGGCCGCGAGAAGCTCCTCGGCGCCCGCCCCGCCGACGAGCTGGGCGCCCACATGGCCGCCCAGGACGGCCTCCGCGCCGCTCACCCCACCAGCGACGCCGACTTCCTCGCCGGACTGGCCGCGCCCCAGGCGCCGGCCGCACCGGAGCCGGCGGCGGCCGCGCACGGGGCGCCTCATGCCGCGCCTCATGCGGGCGGCTACGACGGCTACTACGAGCCCCAGGCCTACCAGCCGGACCCGTACACCTATCAGCAGCAGTACGGGGCGGACAGCGGCTCCCACGGGCAGCAGCAGCCGGACCCGTACGCGGTCCAGAGCGGCTACCAGCAGGCCGACCCCTACGCCTGGCCCGCCCACGCTCAAGGAGACGGCTACGGGGCCGCCCAGGGCGGCTACGAGCCCCAGCAGCACCAGCCCGCCCAGAGCCCGCCCCATGCGGGCGGCGCCCTGGACGAGACGAGCCTCTTCGACACCTCGATGATCGACCTGGAACAGCTCCGCAGGTACGAGCAGGGCCGCTGACCGCACGGGGCGGGCTCCGGCCCGCCGGTGCCTGATCAGCCGCCTCATGCGGCCGATTGGGTCTACGGCGACCCGTCCAGTATCCTGGCTCTTCGGTCGCGTGTGCATTCGCGATCTCGGCTGCCCGCATCCCTTGCGGCCGCAGGGCCGCCGTTACCGCAGCGTAGAAAGCAGGAAGCCCTGAACGCCCGCCTCGATCACCGTTCTCCTCTCGTGTTCGACACACGCGAGCTGGGGCGGCGTCCCGGTGCGCTGAAGCGGCACTCCCGCTCCGTCCCGGCCCCCGATCACCTCGGTATCGAGGTCATCTCCGTGGCCGAGGGCGCGACCGTCGAGCTCGACCTCCGACTGGAGTCGGTCATGGAAGGGGTGCTTGTCACAGGCACCGCCCGTGCGCCGCTCACCGGGGAGTGCGTAAGGTGTCTGGAGCCGCTCGAGCGAGAGCTCGAAGTGGACTTCCAGGAGATGTACTCCTACCCCGACGCCGATGACCGGAGCCGCCCCGCGGATACCGGCGACGACGCCGAGGAAGACGAAGAGGACACGCTCTTTCTCGAGGCCGACTTGCTCGACCTCGAACCCGTGCTGCGCGACGCGGTGGTGCTCGCACTGCCGCTGCAGCCGGTGTGCCAGGAAGACTGCCCCGGCCTGTGCTCCGAATGCGGCGCACGGCTGGCGGACGACCCGGACCACCACCACGAGACCGTCGACATCCGTTGGGCGGCACTGCAGGGACTCGCCGGTTCCGACCAGGACGGCGAGAAGGACAACGCACCCCGCTCCGGCGGGGATGACTCACAGGAGAAGTAGCCGTGGCTGTTCCGAAGCGGAAGATGTCGCGCAGCAACACGCGCCACCGCCGGTCGCAGTGGAAGGCTGCGGTCACCCCCCTGGTGGCGTGCGAGCGCTGCCACGAGCCGAAGCAGCAGCACATCGCGTGCCCGAGCTGCGGCACCTACAACAAGCGCCAGGTCCTCGAGGTCTGATCGGCGGGTGACAGGCTTCATGTCAGACGCCACTACGCCGAAGAGGGCGCCGGCGGACACGGCCTCGTCTCACACGCTTCTGGAAGGGCGGCTCGGGTACAAACTCGAGACCGCCCTTCTGGTGCGTGCGCTGACCCACCGTTCCTACGCGTACGAGAACGGCGGTCTGCCGACCAACGAGCGCCTGGAGTTCCTCGGGGACTCCGTGCTGGGCCTCGTGGTCACGGACACGCTCTACCGCATCCACCCCGACCTGCCCGAGGGCCAGCTCGCCAAGCTGCGCGCCGCGGTGGTCAACTCCCGTGCACTGGCGGAGGTCGGCCGCGGGCTCGACCTCGGTTCCTTCATCCGGCTCGGCCGCGGTGAAGAGGGCACGGGAGGCCGCAACAAGGCGTCCATCCTCGCGGACACCCTTGAAGCGGTGATCGGTGCGGTCTACCTCGACCAGGGCCTGGAGGCCGCTGCCGAGCTCGTGCACCGGCTCTTCGATCCCCTGATCGAGAAGTCCTCGAACCTCGGCGCCGGCCTGGACTGGAAGACCAGCCTCCAGGAACTGACCGCGACGGAGGGTCTCGGCGTGCCCGAGTACCTGGTCTCCGAGACCGGTCCCGACCACGAGAAGACCTTCACGGCTGCTGCCCGCGTCGGTGGTGTCGCGTACGGCACCGGCACCGGCCGCAGCAAGAAGGAAGCGGAGCAGCAGGCGGCCGAGGCCGCCTGGCGCGCCATCCATGAGGCGGCTGAAGCACGCGCTGCTGCCGCCCAGAAGGCCGAGGCCGCCCAGGCTGACGCCGGTAAGGCTGACGCCAGCAAGGCCGACGCCGGTAAGGCTGAAGCCGCCCAGGCCGACGCCGAGGAGCGGGCCGGGGCCGAAGCGCCCGAGGCCGGCACCGCATCCTGACGCGCACATCCCCGGACGCCGGGCGGGCCTGACTCCAGGCCCGCCCGGCGTTCGGCGAATGCGCCGCCTTACGCGAGCAGCCGCCGTACGCGAGTACCGGCATCCGGAGTACCGGCCGCCCCATGCGCGGCCGCCCCATGCGCTGGAGGAGCACCGTGCCCGAACTGCCCGAGGTCGAGGTCGTACGCCGCGGCCTGGAGCGCTGGGTCTGCGGCCGCACCGTGGCCGCCGTCGACGTGCTCCACCCCCGTGCCATCCGCCGGCACCTCGCCGGGCCCGGCGACTTCGCCGCCCAGCTCACCGGCCGCCGCCTCGGCGCGGCCCGCCGGCGCGGCAAGTACTTGTGGCTGCCTCTGGAGACGGACGGCCCCACGGGGCCCGACCGCGCGATCCTCGCCCACCTCGGCATGAGCGGCCAGCTCCTCGTCCAGCCGCACGAGGCCCCCGACGAGAAGCACCTGCGCATCCGCATCCGCTTCGCCGACGATGCCGGCACGGAGCTGCGCTTCGTCGACCAGCGCACCTTCGGCGGGCTCTCCCTGCACGACACGGTGCCCGGGGACCCCGAGGGGCTCCCCGACGTCATCGCGCACATCGCCCGCGACCCTCTGGACCCCGCCTTCGACGAGGCGGCCTTCCACGCCGCGCTGCGCAGGCGCCGTACGACCATCAAGCGCGCCCTGCTCGACCAGTCGCTGATCAGCGGGGTCGGCAACATCTACGCCGACGAGGCGCTGTGGCGCTCCAGGCTGCACTACGACCGCCCCACCGCGACCCTGACCCGCCCGCGCAGCGCCGAGCTGCTCACGCACATCCGTGAGGTCATGAACGAGGCCCTCGCCGTCGGCGGTACGAGCTTCGACAGCCTCTACGTCAACGTGAACGGCGAGTCCGGCTACTTCGACCGCTCGCTGGACGCGTACGGGCGCGAGGACGAGCCGTGCCGCCGCTGCGGCACGGCCATGCGCCGCCGCCCCTGGATGAACCGCTCCAGCTACTTCTGCCCCCGCTGCCAGCGCCCCCCGCGCCCGAGCGCCGCCTCCTAGCGGCGCCCGGTGGCGGGGAGGCCCCGTCAGTAGCCGAAGTCCTGCGTCCACCAGGGGCCGCTGCCGCTGGTGTTGAGCCCGATGCCGAGCGTCCGGTACTCGCCGTTGAGGATGTTCGCGCGGTGGCCCGCGCTGTGCATCCAGGCGTCCATGACGGCGCGGGCGTCGGGGTGGCCCCGGGCGATGTTCTCCCCGCCGAGGTTGCGGATGCCGCTCTTGGCGGCCCGGTCCCAGGGGGTGCGGCCGTCCGGGTCCGTGTGGCTGAAGAACCCCCGCCGGGCCATGTCGTCACTGAACGACTGGGCGAGCCTCGTCAGTTGGGCACTGGCCCGCAGGGGCCGGAGGCCCGCCTTGGCGCGCTCCTGATTGACCAGGGCGAGCAATTGCCGCGCCATCGCCGGATACATGCCGGCCTGCTCGGCCGCGCTCTCCCGCTCCGCCGGCTGCGCATGACCGGCGGCCTGGACCTGGTCCTGAGCCTGGTCGCGGGCCCGGCCCGCGGGGTCCGTACCGTCCTCGTCCGGGGCGTCGGCGGGGGGCGCCTCGCCGGAGTCCTCGGAGCCGGTGTCCGCCTCATGCGGCTCCCCGGGCCCGGCCCCGGGGCCGGGTGACGGGTCGGAAGGCGCTGCCGAGGGCGTGGCGGGCGCGGCAGGCGCCGAGGCGGCGACGGGCGCCGCGGTGTCCGCCCCGCGCGCCTGAGGCCGCTCGGCGTTGCGGCTCACGTGAGGCTGCCCCCGGCCGGGCCCGGCGCCGTCCGGCAGGGCGAACTCGACGGGCGGCTCGTCGGTCCGCACCTGCCGGTCCCCGCTGCTGTCGCTGCCGAGCTGGAGGGTGCCGCCGCCGGAGAGGAGGCCGGAGGTCATCGCGACCACTCCTATGGCCATCGCGGCGGACGCGCCCAGCAGGCCCGTCCGTACCGGTGTCCTCGCCCGGCCGCGGGCGGGGCGGCGCGAGCCCGGGGGCCACGACCCGGCAGGCGTGCCGCCGGGTTCGTCAGGGGGCCTGGACTCCGGGGCGCCGTGCGTCCCCCCGGCTGCCGGGGGAGCGGGGACGGGGCTGCCTGCGGTCCGTGGGCCAGAGCGTCGGTGGCGACCCATCCGCTGCCTTCCTTACGTGTTCGGCTCGGTGTGCGTCACTCGTACGGGGCGACCTGTCGACCGGCGACTGTACGGCAATACATGAGGGGTCGAAGTGCTGATTATGCAATTGGCCGGTTAGCGTGCAGACATGAACGAGAATGTCCGTCTCACGGCGTGGGTCCGTGGACATGTGCAAGGTGTCGGCTTCCGGTGGTTCACGAGGGAGAACGCTTTGCGCATCGGAGCGCTGGCAGGCTTCGCGTCGAATCTCTCCGACGGCCGGGTCCAGATCGTCGCGGAAGGCCCGCGAGAAGGATGCGAACTTCTGCTCGATTGGCTGCGGGCCGGCGACACGCCCGGGCGGGTGGACGGGGTCACCGAGATCTGGGGTGACCCGCGGGGCGGATATGACGGGTTCGAGATCCGCTGACGGATCCGCCGACATAACGGTTCGGAAAACGGAAAATCATCCAGGAGGGAACAGGGAGGGGCGCGCGGGGGCCGTGAAGGGCGGGTGCGAAGGGCCGCGATGACCTTAGTGATATGTCTTTGGCATATGCGAAGGGCAGAAATTCCCTGATGGTTGCCAAGACGGCCCCGGCGTGGAAGGCTGCGAGACAACGGATGATCTCCACGCCCCTACGGGCCCCGGCAGAGTCGGCGCCGCATACGTACCGCCGCGCCCCCTGGGACGCCCGCGGATACGGGGTGTGATCGTGTTGACCGTCAAACCTTTTGGTGAGACTCTGGAAGCCCCGCGCACCTTAGCTGTTTGGCATTGAGCACGCAGTAGCGATGGCAGACACCGCGGGTGCGAATCCCTCACGACCCACACCGCTTCGGTCGGTCACTCAGTGTGGAGGACCATCCATCATGGCAAAGGCGCTTCTCGGTTACGTCGGCGGCTCCGACCCCCGAGTCCTCGCCGAGATGCGACGGCTTCAGCAGCGTGTCCAGGACCTCGAATCCGAGCTCATCCGGATGCAGGCCGAGAATGACGCGCTGTCTGCCGCCGCTCACCACGGCGACTCGCTGCTCGACAGCATCGACGTTTCCAAGGCGGAGCCTGCGCTCGCCTGACCAGAGGCCCTGCCCCGGGGGCCGGTCGGGCTGCACTGTCAGCCGCTTGAGAGTTGTAAGGGACGCTTCGGCGTCCCTTCGTCATATTCCGATCATCATATGGTCGCGGTATTTCTGGTGACTGCGGCTATTTTTTCCCACTTTTCGGTGCGCTCTTAACGACTGATGTGCCCTGCCCCTTCCCGGGTGAAACCCTTTGCGACGGCACGGCGCGCCAGCGCCCCGTCCGGGTCGGTGCCGGAAGAGGACCGGGCGGTAGAGTCCTTCCGCGTGCACCTCAAGAGCCTGACCCTGCGGGGGTTCAAATCCTTCGCCTCCGCGACGACCCTGCGCTTCGAGCCCGGGATCACCTGCGTCGTGGGGCCCAACGGCTCCGGCAAGTCCAATGTCGTCGACGCCCTCTCCTGGGTCATGGGCGAGCAGGGGGCCAAGTCCCTGCGCGGCGGCAAGATGGAAGACGTCATCTTCGCCGGGACGACCGGCCGCCCGCCGCTGGGCCGCGCCGAGGTCTCCCTCACGATCGACAACTCCGACGGAGCCCTGCCGATCGACTACTCCGAGGTCACCATCACGCGGATCATGTTCCGCAACGGCGGCAGCGAGTACCAGCTCAACGGCGACACCTGCCGGCTCCTCGACATCCAGGAGCTCCTCTCCGACTCCGGCATCGGCCGCGAGATGCACGTCATCGTCGGCCAGGGACAGCTCGACTCCGTCCTGCACGCCGACCCGGCCGGCCGCCGCGCCTTCATCGAGGAGGCGGCGGGCGTCCTCAAGCACCGCAAGCGCAAGGAGAAGGCGCTCCGCAAGCTCGACGCGATGCGTGCCAACCTCGCCCGCGTCCAGGACCTCACCGACGAACTGCGGCGCCAGCTCAAGCCGCTCGGCCGGCAGGCCGCGGTCGCGCGCCGCGCCGCCGTCATCCAGGCCGACCTGCGCGACGCCCGCCTGAGGCTCCTCGCCGACGACCTCGTCATCCTCCGGGAGGCGCTGCGCACCGAGCTCGCCGACGAGGCCGCGCTCAAGTCCCGCAAGGACGCCGCCGAGGCCGAGCTGCGGACCGCGCTCCAGCGCGAGGCGGCCCTGGAGGAGCAGGTGCGGGCGCTCACCCCGCGCCTGGCCGGCGCCCAGCAGACCTGGTACGAACTCTCCCGCCTCGCCGAGCGGGTACGGGGCACGATCGGCCTCGCCGACGCGCGTGTCACCAGCGCGACCAACGCCCCGGCGGAGGAACGGCGCGGCCGCGACCCGGAGGACCTGGAGCGCGAGGCGGCCCGCATCCGCGAGCAGGAGGCCGAACTGGAGGCCGCCCTCGAGGCGGCGAGCCGCGCCTTGGAGGACACCAGCGAGCACCGTGCCGCCCTGGAGCGGCAGCTGGCGGAGGAAGAACGCCGCCTCAGGGACGCCGCCCGGGCCATCGCCGACCACCGCGAGGAGCTCGCCCGGCTCCAGGGGCGTGTCACCGCCGCACGGGGCCGCGCGGCCTCCGCACAGTCAGAGATCGACCGGCTGGTCGCCGCGCGCGACGAGGCCCGGGAGCGCGCGGCCGCCGCCCAGGAGGAGTACGAGCGGCAGCAGGCGGAGGTCGAGGGGCTCGACGCCGGGGACGCCGAACTGGCGAGCCGGCATGAGGCCGCCAAGACGGAGCTCGCCGCCGCCGAAGCCGCACTGACCGAGGCCCGCGAAGAGGCCACGGCCACCGAGCGCCGCCGCGCGGCGACCGGCGCACGCCGCGACGCGCTCGCCCTCGGGCTGCGCCGCAAGGACGGCACGGGCGCGCTGCTGGCGGCGCAGGATCGTTTGTCCGGACTGCTGGGCCCGGCGGCCGGACTGCTGACCGTCGCCCCCGGCTACGAACTGCCGATCGCCGCCGCCCTCGGAGCCGCCGCCGACGCACTCGCTGTCACGGACACCGCTACGGCGGCTGAGGCGCTGAGACTGCTCCGCAAGCAGGACGCCGGGCGGGCGGCGCTCGTGGTGGCACGGGGCCTGGAGCGCGGCGCGGTGCAGAGCGAGGGCTCCGTGCCGGGCCTCATGCCGTCGTCCGCACGGGGCGCGCAGGGAGCCGCCTCATGCGGCCCCCGCCCCGCCCTCGAACTCGTCGACGGCCCCGCCCCTGCCCTCGACGCCGTCCGCGCCCTGCTGCGCGACGTTGTGGTCGTCGCGACGCTGGAGGACGCCGAAGAACTGGTCGAGGAGCGGCCCGGTGCCGTCGCCGTGACCGCCGAAGGCGACCTCCTCGGAGCCCACTTCGCCCAGGGCGGCTCCGGCGGCGCACCGAGCCTCCTGGAGGTTCAGGCGGCCGTCGACGAAGCCACCGCCGAACTGGCCGACCTGGACGCACGGTGCGCCGTCCTCCAGACCGCCCAGCACGACGCCGCCGCACGGCGCGCCGAGTGCGCCGCACGCGTAGAAGAGCTGGCCTCCCGGCGCAGCGCCGCCGACCGGGAGAAGTCCCAGGTCGCCCAAGCCCTCGGGCGGCTCGCCGGGCAGGCACGCGCGGCGGCCGACGAGGCCGGCCGGACGGCCGCGGCCGTGGCCCGCGCCGAGGAGGCCCTCGCGCGGGCCCGTGAAGAAGCCGAAGAGCTCGCCGAGCGGCTGGAGGTGGCCGAGGAGGCCGCCCCGGGCGAGGGGGCCGGCGAGCCCGACACCTCCGTACGGGACCGGCTTGCCGCCGACGGTGCGAACGCCCGGCAGACCGAGATGGAGGCGCGGCTCCAGGTCCGTACGCACGAGGAGCGCGTCAAGGCCCTCGCTGGCCGGGCGGACGGCCTGGACCGCGCGGCCCGCGCCGAGCGCGAGGCCCGGGCCCGCGCGGAGCAGCGCCGCCTCAGGCTGCGGCACGAGGCGGCGGTCGCCGGGGCCGTCGCGTCCGGCGCCCGGCAGCTCCTCGCGCACGTCGAGGTCTCCCTCGTGCGCGCCGACGAGGAGCGGCGCCGTGCGGAAGAGGCGAAGGGCGCCCGGGAGCGCGAGCTCGTCGCCGAGCGCAACCGGGGCCGTGAGCTGAAGGGCGAGCTGGACAAGCTCACCGACTCGGTGCACAAGGGCGAGGTGCTCGGCGCGGAGAAGCGGCTGCGCATCGAGCAGCTGGAGGCCAGGGCCCTGGAGGAGCTCGGCGTCGAACCCGCCGGCCTGGTCGCGGAGTACGGACCGGACCAGCCCGTACCGCCGTCCCTGCCGGCCGAGGGCGAGGAGCTCCCGGAGGACCCGGACCACCCCAGGAACCGGCCGGCCCCGTACGTCCGCGCGGAGCAGGAGAAGCGGCTGCGGGCCGCCGAGCGCGCCTATCAGCAGCTGGGCAAGGTCAACCCGCTCGCCCTGGAGGAGTTCGCGGCGCTGGAGGAGCGGCACCGGTTCCTCTCCGAGCAGCTGGAGGACCTCAAGAAGACCCGCAGCGACCTGCTCCAGGTCGTCAAGGACGTCGACAAGCGAGTGGAAGAGGTCTTCACCGAGGCGTACCGGGACACGGCCCGCGAGTTCGAGGGCGTCTTCTCCCGGCTCTTCCCCGGGGGCGAGGGGCGGCTCGTCCTCACCGACCCGGACGACATGCTGGCCACCGGCGTGGACGTCGAGGCGCGCCCGCCGGGCAAGAAGGTCAAGCGTCTGTCGCTGCTGTCGGGCGGCGAGCGCTCCCTGACCGCGGTGGCGCTGCTGGTCGCGATCTTCAAGGCGCGGCCGAGCCCGTTCTACGTGATGGACGAGGTCGAGGCGGCGCTGGACGACACCAACCTCCAGCGGCTGATCGGGATCATGAAGGAGCTCCAGGAGAGCTCGCAGCTGATCGTGATCACGCACCAGAAGCGGACGATGGAGGTCGCCGACGCCCTGTACGGCGTATCGATGCAGGGCGACGGCGTCTCCAAGGTGATCAGCCAGCGACTTCGTTGATCTTGTAATCCGCGTAGGCGACTTCACTTCTTCAAGTGTTGAACTCAACCTGTGAGATGCCTCGTGGAAACTTCTTGGTTACGACCTATTGACTTAAGAAAATGAAGACATAGGGTCTGCATCGTTGCTAATACCTTCAAGTGGTGGGCCCCCAAGTCCTGTGCCCCACTTGAAGAGCCAGCCCCCACGCCCGGCAGTGCCGCCGGGCCTCAGGAGTACACGTTGACCAGCACTGCGACGGCGCAGGGGTCCGAGGGCCGCAAGGCCCAGCCGGACCACCTCGGCCATGTCATCTTCATCACCGCGGCCGCGGCCATGGGTGGCTTTCTCTTCGGCTACGACAGCTCCGTGATCAACGGCGCCGTCGAGGGCATTCGCGGGAAGTACGACATCGGCTCCGCAGCCCTGGCCCAGGTCATCGCCATCGCCCTCATCGGCTGTGCGATCGGCGCGGCCACCGCGGGCCGCCTCGCGGACCGCATAGGCCGCATCCGCGTGATGCAGATCTCGGCGACGCTCTTCACGATCAGCGCCGTCGGTTCCGCCCTGCCGTTCGCCCTGTGGGACCTCGCCTTCTGGCGCGTCCTCGGCGGCATCGCCATCGGCATGGCCTCCGTCATCGGCCCGGCCTACATCGCCGAGGTCTCGCCGCCCGCCTACCGCGGCCGCCTCGGCTCGTTCCAGCAGGCCGCGATCGTCGTCGGCATCGCCGTCTCCCAGCTCGTCAACTGGGGCATCCTCAACCTCGCCGACGGCGACCAGCGCGGTCACGTCCTGGGCATCGAGGCGTGGCAGCTGATGCTCGGCGTCATGGTCGTCCCGGCCGTCCTCTACGGTCTGCTCTCCTTCGCGATCCCCGAGTCGCCCCGCTTCCTGATCTCCGTCGGCAAGATCGACAAGGCGAAGGCCGTCCTCGCCGACGTCGAGGGCCACGGCGTCGACCTCGACAAGCGCGTCACCGAGATCGAGCTCGCGATGCACAGCGAGGAGAAGTCCACCTTCAAGGACCTCATCGGCGGCAAGGCGGGCTTCCTGCCCATCGTCTGGGTCGGCATCGGCCTGTCGGTCTTCCAGCAGCTCGTCGGCATCAACGTGGCCTTCTACTACTCGGCCACCCTGTGGCAGTCCGTCGGCATCGACCCGAGCGACTCGTTCCTCTACTCGTTCACCACGTCGATCATCAACATCGTCGGCACCGTGATCGCGATGATCTTCGTCGACCGCGTCGGCCGCAAGCCGCTCGCCCTCGTCGGCTCCGCCGGTATGGCCGTCTCCCTCGCCCTCGAGGCCTGGGCCTTCTCCGCACAGGCCGGCGACGGCTCCCTGCCCACCACGCAGGGCACGGTCGCCCTGATCGCGGCGCACGCCTTCGTGCTCTTCTTCGCCCTCTCGTGGGGCGTCGTGGTCTGGGTCTTCCTCGGCGAGATGTTCCCCAACCGCATCCGCGCCGCGGCGCTCGGCGTCGCCGCCTCCGCGCAGTGGATCGCCAACTGGGCCATCACCGCGAGCTTCCCGAGCCTCTCGGACTGGAACCTCTCCGGTACGTACGTCATCTACGCGGTCTTCGCCGTGCTCTCGATCCCCTTCGTGCTCAAGTACGTCAAGGAGACGAAGGGCAAGGCGTTGGAGGAGATGGGCTAACCCCCCCCGCCGCCCTCTCCTCAACAGGACGCTGCCCCGGCTCACCGACGAGCCGGGGCAGCGTCCTGTTTGCGTACGGGGGTGGGCGGGCGCCGCCTCATGCGGGCGGGTCGGATGGTGCCGGGCGAGGGGCTGCATGGGGCGGCGCATGAGGCGGCGCATGAGGCGCTCCCGGGGCGCCGCATGAGGCGGGCCGGGCATGAGGCCCCCTGGGCATGGGGCGGTCAGGGCATGAGGCCCCCAGGCATGAGGCGGTCCGGGAGCGCCCCATGCGGCGCCCGATGCAACGCTCCCGTGCTGCGCCCCATGCGGCGTGGCATGGGGCGCCTCGTGCAGCGCCTCATGCCCGGGGCGCCTCCTGCCCTGACCGCGCCTCATGCGGCGCGCAGGACGACGCCGCTACGGGGGCGGCAGGGAGCCATACGCCCCCGTAGTGGGCCTCACGCCCGGGCTGCCGGGCCGCCGGGCACACGGACCAAGCGGCGCCGTACCGCCCGCTGTCCGTGAGCCGTCCGGCCCGGCGCGGATGCACGTACGCCTCACTGTCGGCACGCCCCGCTGCCACAAGGCGCAGGGGACGCGCCATGCCCAAACGAGGGCGCCCCCACCGCCGTAGCAGTGGGGGCGCCCTCGTGCAGGGAGCAGTGGCGCGTCAGGCGCCGACCTTCACCCGCTCCGAGTCATCGGCGGCGGCGTCCGTGGCCTCCACCGCGGAGACCTCCCGCGGCGCCGGCAGCACAGCCATGATCAGCGCCGAGATGGCGATCGTGGCGGCCCAGCCCAGCCCGTACTTCCCGACGAACGTCGACGCCAGCGGGCCGGTGAACCAGTCGCACTGGGTGAAGCAGATGCCCGCGGCCAGCGCGACGGCCCAGGCCGTCATCGCCTGCCAGCAGAAGCCGCCCACGTACCAGTACCGACTGGTGCGGCCGGTGTCCATGAGGGCCTCCGCGTCGTACCGCACGGCGCGGGACTTGCGGCGCGCCATGTCGACCGCGTAGACGCCGATCCAGGCGGAGAAGGAGACCGCGAGCAGGATCAGGAAGGTGATGAAGGAGCTCAGGAAGCTCTTCGCGACCAGCATCAGCAGCAGACCGCCGACCAGCGAGATGATCGCGTTGATGCTGACGGCCATCGCACGGGGCAGCTTGACGCCCATCGTCTGGGCGGTGAAGCCGGCCGAGTACATCGAGAGGCTGTTGATCAGCAGCATGCCGACGATGGCGGTGATCAGGTACGGGACGGCCAGCCAGGTCGGCAGGATGTCACCGAGGAAGGAGACCGGGTCGGGGGCCTCGGCCAGGTCGGGGGTGGCGACGGCCATGACCCCGCCCATGAGGACCATGGGGACCATCACGATGCCCGCACCGGAGAGCGTCGCACCGACGATCTTCTTGCCGGACGCCGCGTGGGGCAGGTAGCGCGCGAAGTCGGGGCCGGTGGGCACCCAGCTGATGCCGCCGGCGGCGATGGTGCCGATGCCGGCGATCATCATCGCGGTGGTGCCGGCCGGCTTGGAGAAGACGTCGTCCCACTTGATGTTGGCGATCAGGTAGACGAGCACCAGGACGCTGAAGATGCCGAAGAGGTACGTCGACCACTTGTTGCACACGTTGAGCGCCTTGCGCCCCATGCCGCTCACCAGGAACGTGCACGCGACGAACGCGAAGAGCGTGACGACGATCAGCGGGGTGTTGCTCTTGATCCCGAAGACCAGGTCGAGCACGGTCAGCACCGCGTACGCGCCGGTGACCGCGTTGATCGTCTCCCACCCGAAGCGCGCGACCCACAGGATCGCACCCGGGAAGAGGTTGCCGCGGACGCCGAACGTCGCGCGGGAGAGCATCGCGCCGGGCGCACCGCCCCACTTGCCGGAGACCGACAGGACGCCGACCATGCCGAACGACGCGAGCGCGGCGCAGGCGGCGACGATCAGGACCTGCCAGAAGTTCAGCTTGTTGAACACCACCAGGGCCGCGCCCATGGTGAGCAGCAGCACACTGATGTTGGCAGCGACCCACGTCGGGAAGAGTTCACGGACCCGGCCGTGACGCTCATGATCCGGAACGGGCTCGATACCGCGGGTTTCTATCGCGCCGCCGGATTCGGCGGCGGACAGCTTGGACGCGTTGTCCATGTGGGGGGCTCCGTGCGGGTGAAGCGGGGCGGGAAGCCTGGGCAGAAAAGGTCTAGGGGACTCTACGCGCGTCGCACAGCCCCACGCCATCGTACTTTGCTCCAACTTTAGCCCATTGGGGCGATTCCTCCTTGGAGGAATCCCCGAACGCGCACGTCACCCGCCGAGACCCCCCGCCGGCGGCGCGGTGTCCGATACTGGGGGCGTTATGGAAATCGTCATCCTTGCTGTAGTCATCGCTGTGGTCGCGCTCGGCGCGATCAGCGGGCTCGTGGTCAGCAGCCGTAAGAAGAAGCAGCTGCCCCCGGCCCCGCCGAGCAGCCCGTCCGTCACCGCGCCGCCCGCCGAGCCCCACGTAGGCGAGGAGGCCGAGCCCCCCAGCGCCGAGCCGCGCCGGACCGTGGAGGAGGTCGAGCTGCCGGCCGCCGAGGCGCCGGCCGCCGAAGCCGCCCCCGAGGCCCCCGCCGCCCCGGCCGAGCCCGAGGCGCCCGCCGCGCCCGCGGTCGAGGTTCCCGAGCCCACCGCAGGCCGCCTCGTGCGGCTGCGCACCAGGCTGTCCCGCTCCCAGAACTCGCTCGGCAAGGGCCTGCTGACCCTGCTGTCGCGCGAGCACCTCGACGAGGACACGTGGGAGGAGATCGAGGACACCCTGCTGACCGCCGACGTCGGCGTCGCCCCCACGCAGGAGCTCGTCGAGCGCCTCCGTGAGCGCGTCAAGGTGCTCGGTACCCGCACCCCCGAGGAACTGCGCACCCTGCTCCGCGAGGAGTTGCTCACCCTCATCGGCACCGACGCCGACCGCACCGTCCACACCGAGCCGGGCGTGGGCGTGAACGGCGAGGAGAAGCCCGGCGTCGTCATGGTCGTCGGTGTCAACGGCACCGGCAAGACCACCACCACGGGCAAGCTCGCCCGTGTGCTTGTCGCCGACGGCAAGTCCGTCGTTCTGGGTGCCGCCGACACCTTCCGCGCTGCCGCGGCCGACCAGCTGCAGACCTGGGGCGAGCGCGTCGGCGCCCGTACGGTCCGCGGGCCGGAGGGCGGCGACCCGGCGTCGATCGCCTTCGACGCCGTCAAGGAGGGCATCGCCGAGAACGCCGACGTCGTCCTGATCGACACCGCCGGCCGGCTCCACACCAAGACCGGCCTCATGGACGAGCTCGGCAAGGTCAAGCGGGTCGTCGAGAAGCACGGCTCGGTCGACGAGGTGCTGCTCGTCCTGGACGCCACCACCGGTCAGAACGGCCTCGTGCAGGCGCGCGTCTTCGGTGAGGTCGTCAACATCACCGGCATCGTCCTCACCAAGCTCGACGGCACCGCCAAGGGCGGCATCGTCGTGGCCGTCCAGCGCGAGCTGGGCGTGCCCGTGAAGCTCGTCGGTCTCGGCGAGGGCGCCGACGACCTCGCGCCGTTCGAGCCGGAGGCGTTCGTCGACGCGCTCATCGGCGACTGACGCTCCGTACGCGCATAGGCCGGCGCGTCGGCCGGTGCCTCGGCTGGTTCCGCAGACGCACGCGCCGACGTCCCGCCCGGGCCCGGAAGCCGGGCCGAGAAAGGGCCCCTTTCGCAGGTGCAGCTGCGAAAGGGGCCCTTTCGTACGGGGCGGGCCGGGGCGGGCGCGGCCGCCGAGGCTCAGGAGGCCGCCGACCGGTGGCACACATAGGCGAGGGTGCCGAGGAGCAGCCGGGCCTGCGGGGGGCGCCCCGCGGTGTCCAGCGTGGGCGGGCGGAGCCAGCGCACGGGGCCGAGGCCGGCGTGGTCCGAGGGGGGCGCGGTGACGTGCTCGCCGGGCCCCAGGCAGCGCAGGTCGAGCCGGGCGTCGTCCCACCCCATGCGGTAGAGCAGCTGGGGGAGCTCCTGCGCGGCGCCCGGGGCGACGAAGAACAGCGCCCGGCCGTCCGGTGTGAGTGCCACGGGCCCGAGCGGCAGCCCCATGCGCTCCAGCCGGACCAGAGCGTGCCGCCCGGCCGCCTCGGCGACGTCCAGGACGTCGAAGGAGCGCCCCACGGGCAGCAGCACGGCTGCGCCCGGCACCTCGGCCCACGCGGCCGCGGCAGCGTCCAGCGTCGCCCCCGCGGGCACCGCAGGGGCGAAGGAGAGCGGGTGCGCCCCGGGGGAGGGGCAGTCGCCGGCACCGCACGAGCAGACCGCGCCCGACGGACGCCCCGTGCGGGAGGCGCGGGCGCCGGGCACCACATCCCACCCCCACAGGCCGGTGTACTCCGCCACCGTCGTCACGCACTCCGACGTGCGTCCGCGGCGCCGTGAGCCCGAGCGCAGGTCCCGGATGCCGCCGATTGTGAAGCCCATGCCCCCTCCAACGGGTCGTGCTCGCAGATGGTTACGAGTCGGAGTGTCTCGAACACGGACCGTTGCCGAATCCCTTCGGGAGGCGGCGTGACGGTGTGCGACGGGTAGTGCGGAGCCGGATGTGCGCCGGAGCGTGCATCGGTCCACCCTTTCCCTGGGCCCTCCCTGATCGTCCGGTGTCAAGTCAATCGCGTGGAGGAGCGGGCGGGTTCATTCCTTGGGGTGGCGAATGGTGGCGTTTACTGGACTGCTCTCGCCCCAGCAGTGATCGTAGGATTACTTTCGGTGCACGAACCCAAGGGAGATGTGCCCCACCGGTGGGTATGCCGGGGGCATGGACCGTCTCGTCGCCAGGCCGGAATTCCTCGCGGCCCGGGGGTGCATCGCCACACGGACAGCCGCAAGAGGCGGCAAGCTGTGGGTGGTTCACACGGTTCACGCACAGACGGCAGAGTTCGGGATGGGGGCTTCCAGGTGGGCAGCAACGGCAGCGGCGCTGGCGGTGCCGAGAAGGCTGACAAGCGCCCCAACGAGCAGTTGGGTTCCTGGTTCATGCGGAGCGGATGGTCCAAGGGCGAGCTGGCGCGCCAGGTCAACCGCAGGGCGCGGCAGTTGGGCGCCCATCACATCAGCACGGACACCTCGCGCGTGCGCCGCTGGCTGGACGGCGAGCAGCCCCGCGAGCCCATCCCGAAGATCCTCTCGGAGCTGTTCTCCGAGCGCTTCGGCTGCGTCGTCGGCATCGAGGACATCGGCCTGCGGACGGCCCACCAGTCCCCGTCCGTCTCCGGCGTCGACCTGCCCTGGGCCGGCCCGCAGACCGTCGAGCTGATCAGTGAGTTCTCCCGCAGCGACCTGATGCTGGCGCGGCGCGGCTTCCTCGGCGCCTCGCTCGCCCTCTCCGCCGGCCCCGGGCTCATCGAGCCCATGCAGCGCTGGCTGGCCCCCGGTTCCGGCGGCAAGGACGGCTCCGGCGTGCTGTCGCAGGAGCGCTCGCGGCCGGGCCGCCTCTCCGGCCCCGAGCTCGACCTCCTCGAGTCGACCACGGTGATGTTCCGCCAGTGGGACGCCCAGTGCGGCGGCGGCCTGCGCCGCAAGGCCGTGGTCGGCCAGCTCCACGAGGTCACGGACCTTCTCCAGGAGTCCCAGCCGGAGGCCACCTCCAAGCGGCTGTTCAAGGCCGCTGCCGAGCTGGCCGGGCTGGCCGGCTGGATGAGCTACGACGTCGGCCTGCACCCCACCGCCCAGAAGTACTTCGTCCTCGCGCTCCACGCCGCCAAAGAGGCCGGAGACCGCCCCCTGGGTGCGTACATCCTGTCCTGCATGAGCCGCCAGATGATCCACCTCGGCCGGCCGGACGACGCCCTGGAGCTCATCCACCTCGGCCAGTACGGATCCCGGGAGACGGCCACCGCGCGCACCCAGGCGATGCTGTACGCGGTGGAGGCCCGCGCGTACGCCAACATGGGCCAGCCCGCCAAGTGCAAGCGCGCGGTCAACATGGCGGAGGACTGCTTCTCCGACTGCACCCCGGGCGACGGCGACCCCGACTGGATCCGCTTCTTCTCCGAGGCCGAGCTCAACGCGGAGAACGCCCACTCGTACCGCGACCTCGCTTACGTGGCCGGCCGCAGCCCCACGTACACCTCCCTCGCCCGGCCCAAGATGCAGCGCGCCGTGGAGCTCTTCGCGAAGGACAACGAGCACCCCCGTTCGTATGCGCTCAATCTCATCGGCATGGCCACCGTCCACCTCATGGAGGGCGAGCCCGAGCAGTCCACCGTCGTCGCGGGCAAGGCCCTCAAGCTCGCCAAGCAGGTGCGCTCCGAGCGGGTCAACAACCGCCTGCGCAAGACCGTCGGCAATGCCGCGCGCGACTACGGGGACGTGGCCGAAGTCCTCGCCCTCACCGAGCAGATCTCCGTCCAGCTGCCGGAATCGCCGGAAGCCGTCCAGGCGGTCTGACCACCCCTGCCGGCCCCTCTACCCGGCCGCGGTGCTCCTCCCGAACAACCCGACTCGGCTCCCCCATGCCAGGTCACCCGGGCGGACGCCGCGGCCGGCCTCATGCCCGCGGCCTCATGCCCCGGGAGGACCGGCCCCGTGCCCGGCCTCATGCCCTCAGGCTCGCGCCTTGGAGGGCCGGCCCTGCACGCCGGAGCACCGGCCTCGTACGCCCGAAGGGGGCGGCGGAGAGTAGCGGCGATCACGTACCCGCCGCGTCCGCTTCACCCGGGCGTAACACGCCCGCCGCCTTCGTCACTGCCGCGAAACAAGCAGCTTCATCGGCTGAAATCCCGCTGCGCCAACCTCATGGCGAAAACCGGCCCGCTCGGGCCACCGCTTCGAGGAGACACCGACCATGAATGGCGCGGATACCGCATTCGTATTGATCAGTGCCGCACTCGTGATGCTGATGACACCGGGACTGGCCTTCTTCTACGGCGGCATGGTGCGGGTCAAGAGCGCCTTGAACATGCTGATGATGTCGTTCGTCTCGCTCGGCATCGTCACCGTCCTGTGGGTGCTCTACGGCTACTCGCTCGCCTTCGGCGACGACGTCGGCGTGGGACTGCTCGGCGACCTCGGCCACATCGGATTCAAGGGCATCAGCCCCGAGACCCTGACCGGGGGCAAGGAAGGCATCCCCGTCTTCGCCTTCGCCCTCTTCCAGCTGATGTTCGCCGTCATCACCCCCGCCCTGATGAGCGGGGCCCTCGCCGACCGCGTGAAGTTCAGCGCCTGGGCCCTGTTCATCACCCTCTGGGTCAGCGTGGTCTACTTCCCCGTCGCCCACTGGGTCTGGCAGGCCGACGGCTGGCTGTTCAAGCTCAAGGTGATCGACTTCGCGGGCGGCACCGCCGTCCACATCAACGCGGGCATCGGCGCGCTCGCCGCGGTCCTCGTCGTCGGCAAGCGCATCGGCTTCAAGAAGGACCCCATGCGCCCGCACAGCCTGCCGCTGGTGGTGCTCGGCACGGGGCTGCTGTGGTTCGGCTGGTTCGGCTTCAACGCGGGCTCCGCGCTCGCCGCCAACGGCACCGCCGCCAACATGGCCATGAACACCCAGGTCGCCACCGGCGCCGCCATGCTCGGATGGCTCGCCTACGAGCGCATCCGGCACGGGGCCTTCACCACCCTGGGAGCCGCCTCGGGCGCCGTCGCGGGGCTCGTCGCCATCACCCCCTCGGGCGCCGCCGTCAACGCCTTCGGCGCCCTCCTCATCGGCGTCGTCGCCGGCGCCGTGTGCTCCTGGGCCGTCAGCCTGAAGTTCCGGCTCGGCTTCGACGATTCCCTCGACGTCGTCGGCGTCCACCTGGTGGGCGGCGTCATCGGCACCCTCCTCGTCGGCCTCCTCGCCACCGACGGAGTCGGTGGCGCCACGCAGCTCGGCCGGCAGGCCGTCGGCGCCTTCTCCGTCATGGCCTACTCGTTCACCGTCTCCTGGCTCCTTGCCAAACTCGTGGACAAGACCATCGGCTTCCGGGCCACCGAGGACGACGAGGTCGGCGGCATCGACCAGGCCTTCCACGCCGAGACCGCCTACGACCTCACCGGGGTCGGCGCCGTCACCCGCAGCGCCGCGCCCGCCCCGCAGCGCCCGGCCGGCACCCCGGAACAGGCCGGACCGGACGAGGCGGGCACCCCGCAGAACAAGAAGGTGGACGCATGAAGCTCATCACCGCAGTCGTCAAGCCCTTCCGCGTCGACGACATCAAGGAAGCCCTTCAGACCTTCGGCATCCAGGGCCTGACCGTCACCGAGGCCAGCGGCTACGGCCGCCAGCGCGGCCACACGGAGGTCTACCGCGGCGCCGAGTACCAGGTCGACCTCGTCCCCAAGGTCCGCATCGAGGTCCTCGTCGAGGACGGCGACGCCGAGGACGTCATCGACGTCATCGTCAAGAAGGCCCACACCGGCAAGATCGGCGACGGCAAGGTCTGGGTCGTCCCCGTCGAGACCGTCGTCCGCGTACGCACCGGCGAACGCGGCCCCGACGCCATCTGACCCGTGGGGCCCGGCCCGTCGGGCCCCATGCGGCGGGCTCGATCCACCGGGCCCGCCGAGCCTTGCGGTGCCGGGCCCGGCCCGCCGGGCTCACCCGGTGGGCCGGCCGGCCGGACCCACTCCACCGGACGCGACCCCATCAGCACGCCGCGAAGGGAGCCGAGTTGACCGGCCCGCAGACCCGCCCCGCCGACACCGAGCCCGGCGGCTACGCGGCGGCCCGGCTGCACCTCCTGCACCAGGGGGCGCTCACCGGACCGCCGCGCCGCGCCGCCCTCGCCCGGATCACCGACCAGTGGCTCGGCGCCCTGCTCGGCGAGACCCGGGGAGTCGCCCTCGTTGCCGTCGGAGGCTACGGGCGCGGCGAACTGTCGCCCCGCAGCGACCTCGACGTCCTCCTCCTGCACGACGGCACCGCGGACATCTCCAAGATCGCCGCCATCGCCGACCGCGTCTGGTACCCGGTCTGGGACATGGGCCTCGCGCTCGACCACTCCGTGCGCACCCCCGCCGAGGCCCGCCGCACCGCCGCCGGTGACCTCAAGGTCCACCTCGGCCTCCTCGACGCCCGCCACCTCGCCGGCGACGAACAGCTCACCGCGGCCCTGCGCACCACCGCCTACGCGGACTGGCGCGCCCAGGCCCCCACCCGCCTCCCCGAACTCCGCGAACTCGGCGAGGACCGCACCCGGCACCAGGGCGAGCTCCGCTTCCTCCTCGAACCCGACCTCAAGGAGGCACGGGGCGGCCTCCGCGACGCCACCGCCCTGCGCGCCGTCGCCGCCTCATGGCTCGCCGACGCGCCCCGTGCGGGGCTCGAACGCGCCCGCACGCACCTCCTCGACGTCCGTGACGCCCTCCACCTCACCACCGGGCGCGCCACCGACCGGCTCGCCCTCCAGGAGCAGGACCAGGTCGCCGAGGCCCTCGGCCTCGCCGACGCCGACGCCCTCCTGCACGGCGTGTACGAGGCGGCCCGTACGGTCTCCTACGCCGCGGACATCACCTGGCGCGAGGTCGGCCGGGTCCTGCGCGCCCGCTCCGTGCGGCCACGGCTGCGGCGCATCCTGGGCGGGCGCGGGGGGCGGGGCGGTTTCGCCGAGGTCGAACGGCTCTCCCTGGCCGACGGGGTGGTGGAGCAGGACGGCGAGGCCGGGCTCGCCCGCACCGCGCGGCCCGAGCGCGACCCCGTTCTGGCGCTCCGTGCGGCCGCGGCGGCGGCCCAGGCCGGCCTGCCGCTGTCGCCCCATGCGGTGCGCCGCCTCGCCGCCTCGGCGGGCCCCATGCCGCAGCCCTGGCCCGCTGAGGCCCGCGAACAGCTCGTGACGCTCCTGGGCGCGGGGCCGCCCACCGTGCCCGTCTGGGAGGCCCTCGAAGCCGAGGGGATCGTCTCCGGGCTGCTGCCCGAGTGGGAACACGTGCGCTGCCGCCCCCAGCGCAACGCCGTCCATCGCTGGACCGTCGACCGGCACCTCGTCGAGACGGCCGTCCGCGCCGCCGGCCTCACGCGCCGCGTCGGCCGCCCGGACCTCCTGCTCGTCGCCGCCCTGCTGCACGACATCGGCAAGGGGCTGCCCGGCGACCACTCCGTCACGGGCGAGGCCCTCGCGCGTGACATCGCCCGCAGGACCGGCTTCGACGCCGCCGACACCGACGTCCTCGCCACGCTCGTCCGCCACCACCTGCTGCTGATCGACACCGCCACCCGGCGCGACCTCGCCGACCCGGCGACCGTCCGCACTGTCACCGACGCCGTACCGGACGCGGCCACGCTGGAGCTCCTGCACGCCCTCACCGAGGCCGACGCCCTCGCCACGGGGCCCGCCGCATGGAGCGCCTGGCGCGCGTCGCTCGTCGCCGATCTGGTCCGCCGGGCCGCGGCGGCCCTCGCGGGGGACGGGGCCCCGGCGCCCCATGCGCCCGCTCCGCCCGGTCCGGAGGCGCTCCGCCTGGCCGCCGAGGCCGTCCGTACGGGCGGCCCGGCCGTGACGCTCGAGTCCCGCCCGGAGGGCACGGGGCCCGCCGCCGACGGCGACCCGGCCCCTGTCGGCGTGGAGCTGCGGATCGCCGTCCCCGACCAGCCCGGCGTCCTGCCCGCCGCGGCCGGCGTCCTGGCACTGCACCGGCTGACCGTACGGGCCGCGGACCTGCACGCGGTCGACGGAGCGCTCGTGCTGAACTGGCGTGTGGCGGCCGAGTACGGCACCCCGCCCGGGGCCGCCCGCCTGCGCAACGACCTCGTGCGCGCCCTGGACGGTTCCCTCGACGTCCCGGCCCGCCTGGCCGAGCGCGAGGCCGCGTACAGCAAGCGCCGGCGGGGCGTGGTGCACGCCCCGCCGAGCGTGACGGTCGCCGCGGCGGCCTCGCACGGGGCCACGGTCCTGGAGGTCCGCGCCCAGGACGAGCCCGGGCTGCTCCACCGCATCGGCCGGGCCCTGGACGGGGCGGGTGTCTGGGTGCGCAGCGCCCGCGTGAGCACGCTCGGGGCGAGCGCGGTGGATGCGTTCTACGTGACGGGCCCGGACGGGGCCGCGCTCACGCCCCGTGCGGCCTCCGCGATCGCTCGCGCGATGGAGGAGGCGCTGGGCGGCTGACCGGACCGGGAGGGTGCGGATACCCTTGGGGGTCAGCCGCCGACTTGACACTCAACAAGAAGGATCCGCGACCACCGTGTTCGATACCCTCTCCGACCGCCTCGCAGCGACTTTCAAGAACCTCCGGGGCAAGGGCCGCCTCTCCGAGGCGGACATCGACGCCACCGCGCGCGAGATCCGTATCGCCCTGCTCGAGGCGGACGTGGCCCTGCCCGCCGTCCGTGCGTTCATCAAGCAGGTCAAGGAGCGGGCGCTCGGCGCCGAGGTCTCGCAGGCCCTCAACCCCGCCCAGCAGGTCATCAAGATCGTCAACGAGGAGCTCATCGGCATCCTCGGCGGCGAGACCCGCCGGCTGCGCTTCGCCAAGACCGCGCCGACCGTCATCATGCTCGCCGGCCTCCAGGGTGCCGGTAAGACGACGCTCGCGGGCAAGCTGGGCCGCTGGCTGAAGGGCCAGGGGCACGCCCCGCTGCTCGTCGCCTGTGACCTTCAGCGCCCCAACGCCGTCAACCAGCTCTCCGTCGTCGCCGAGCGCGCCGGCGTCGGCGTCTACGCGCCGCAGCCGGGTAACGGCGTCGGCGACCCGGTCCAGGTCGCCAAGGACTCGATCGAGTTCGCCCGCACCAAGCAGTACGACATCGTCATCGTCGACACCGCCGGCCGCCTCGGCATCGACGCCGAGATGATGCAGCAGGCCGCGGACATCCGCGACGCGGTCTCCCCGGACGAGATCCTGTTCGTTCTCGACGCCATGATCGGCCAGGACGCGGTCAACACCGCCGAGGCCTTCCGCGACGGCGTCGGCTTCGACGGCGTGGTGCTCTCCAAGCTCGACGGCGACGCCCGCGGCGGTGCCGCCCTGTCGGTCGCGCACGTGACCGGCAAGCAGATCATGTTCGCCTCCAACGGCGAGAAGCTGGACGACTTCGACGCGTTCCACCCGGACCGCATGGCGTCCCGCATCCTTGGCATGGGCGACATGCTCAGCCTGATCGAGAAGGCCGAGCAGACCTTCAGCCAGGACGAGGCCGAGAAGATGGCGGCCAAGCTGGCGAAGGGCCCCAAGGAGTTCACGCTCGACGACTTCCTGTCGCAGATGGAGCAGGTCCGCAAGATGGGCTCCATCAGCAAGCTCCTCGGCATGCTGCCGGGCATGGGGCAGATCAAGGACCAGATCAACAACCTGGACGAGCGCGACGTCGACCGCACCGCCGCGATCATCAAGTCCATGACCCCGGCCGAGCGCCAGGACCCGACGATCATCAACGGCTCGCGCCGGGCCCGCATCGCCAAGGGTTCGGGCGTGGACGTCAGCGCCGTCAAGAACCTGGTGGAGCGGTTCTTCGACGCCCGCAAGATGATGTCCCGCATGGCGCAGGGCGGCGGCATGCCGGGGATGCCCGGCCTGCCGGGCATGGGTGGCGGCGCCGGCCGCAAGAAGAAGCAGCAGAAGCAGGCCAAGGGCAAGCGCCAGAGCGGCAACCCGATGAAGCGCAAGGCCGAGGAGCAGGCCGCGGCCGCCCGCCGCGAACAGGGCGGCGCCCTGGGTCTGCCCGCGGGCGAGGACGCGAAGAACTTCGAACTCCCGGAGGAGTTCAAGAAGTTCATGGGCTGACCGCGCACGTCCCGCGGCGCGCCGCCGTAGGCGCGTGCGCGGACAGCGTCCTGTAGGCGGCCGCATCCGCATTAAACATCGACAGCCCCCGCAGCCGAGAGGCCGCGGGGGCTGTCGCGTACGCGCCGCGCCTTCCGCTGCGGACGCGGACGTCGGCTAGGCGCGCGCTATCAGGTAGCGGAAGACGTTGGGCATCCACACCGTGCCGTCGCGGCGCAGATACGGGTGGAGCGCCTCGACGAGCTCCTTGGTGACCTGTTCCTCGTCCGTGGCGCGGGCGGCCGCGTCGAAGGCGCCGGTGGAGAGCATGCCGCGCACCGCGCTGCCCATGTCGGCATAGCCGTACGGGCAGGCGACCCGCCCCGAGCCGTCCGGCCGGAGACCCGCCTCATGCGCCAGGTTCTCCAGGTCGTCGCGGCCGCTCGGCCGCCAGCGCGCCGGTGCGCACATGGGGTCCGCGAGCCGGGCCGCGACCCGAAGCGCCCCCGACGCCGCGCAGCGCTCCTGGGGGCCCCAGCCCGCCAGCACCACGGGGGCGCCCCGCTCGGCGCACGAGGCCGCCCGGGCGAGCGCCGCGGCCATGCCACGCGCGCTCCCGCCCGCGCAGTACAGCGGGTCGAAGGCAGTGATCAGGTTGAAGGCCGGCGCGCCCCGCTCCATGAGGCTCTCGGGGGCCCCGTGCCCCAGGCGCGCGGCGCCGCCGCCCTCGGGCAGCAGCCGCTCGCGGGCGAGCGCGAGCCGGCGGCCGTCCGGGTCGACGCCGGAGACCGTGGCGCCGCGGGCGGCCGCCATGAGCAGGGCCAGGCCGGATCCGCAGCCCAGGCTGAGCAGCCTGGTGCCCGAGCCGACCTCGAGGCGTTCGTACACCGCTTCGTAGAGCGGCACCAGCATCCGTTCCTGGATTTCCGCCCAGTCACGGGCCCGCGACTCGGGCGACGAAGAGGACGGCCGGTGCCGCCGAACGAGCGTAGGTGTCATGGAAAGCGCCCCAATCCGCCGAGAGACGTGTGCATGCCCGATCCACCGCCCCCGTGTGCTGCCGTGCGCGTTGCCGGAAAGCACCCCCTGGTGCCAGGGAACTCCGCATCCGTTCCCGAGTCCAGGGGGTGGCGCAGGCGCGTTCCCGTACGCCCACGATGGCATGTGCCGGGCGCATCCGCACGGGAGGCGCACAAGGGCGCGTACGCGGCCGGTGGCGGCGCACGGACGGCGCGGGGGAGGGGCCGGAACGGCGGATTCACGCTCGGACGGATCGGGCCCGTACCATTCGCATCATGGCAAAGGCTCCCATTCTCACCCCCCAGGCGGACGACTTCCCCCGCTGGTACCAGGACTTGATCAACAAGGCCGAGCTGGCCGACAACGGCCCCGTGCGCGGCACCATGGTCATCCGGCCGTACGGGTACGGGCTCTGGGAGCGCATGCAGCAGGAGATGGACGCGCGCATCAAGGACGCGGGCGCTTCCAACGCGTACTTCCCCCTCTTCATCCCGCAGTCGTACCTGACGCGTGAGGCCGAGCACGTCGAGGGCTTCGCCCCCGAGCTCGCGGTCGTCACGCACGGCGGCGGCAAGGAGCTGGAGGAGCCGGTCGTCGTGCGCCCCACCTCCGAGACGATCATCAACGACTACTTCTCGAAGTGGGTGCAGAGCTACCGCGACCTGCCCCTGCTGATCAACCAGTGGGCGAATGTGGTCCGTTGGGAGATGCGCCCGCGCGTCTTCCTGCGCACCACCGAGTTCCTCTGGCAGGAGGGCCACACCGCCCACGCCACCTACGAGGATGCCCGGGACTACGCCGCGTACATCCACAAGGAGGTGTACGCGGACTTCATGATCAACGTCCTGGGCATCGACGTGGTCCTCGGCCGCAAGACGCCCAAGGAGCGCTTCGCGGGCGCGATCAACACCCTCACCCTCGAGGGCATGATGGGCGACGGCAAGGCGCTGCAGATGGGCACCAGCCACGAGCTCGGCCAGAACTTTGCCAAGGCCTTCAACACCTCCTACCTGTCCAAGGACGGCCGGCAGGAGCTGGTCTGGCAGACCTCCTGGGGCTCCTCCACCCGGATGGTCGGCGGTCTGATCATGTCGCACGGCGACGATAACGGCCTGCGCGTGCCGCCGCGCCTGGCGCCGGTCCAGGCCGTCGTCCTCGCGATCAAGGGTGACGACGCCGTCATCGCCAAGGTCCGCGAGATCGGCGACCAGCTGAAGGCCGCCGGAGTCCGGGTACAGGTCGACGACCGCACGGACACGCCGTTCGGCCGCCGCGCCGTGGACTGGGAGCTCAAGGGTGTCCCGGTGCGCATCGAGGTCGGCCCGCGCGACCTGGAGAACGGCACCGCGATGCTGGCCCGCCGCATCCCCGGTGGTAAGGAGCCGGTCCGCATCGACGAGCTCGTCGGGATGCTGCCGAAGGTCCTGGAGGAGGACCAGGCGCTGCTGCTGACCCAGTCGCGCGAGCGCCGCGAGTCCCGTACGAGCGACGTGACGACCATCGAGGAGGCCGCCGAGGCCGCCGTCGCCGGCGGCTGGGCGCGGATCCGCTGGGCGGACCTGGGTCCGGAGGGCGAGGCCAAGCTGGCCGAGCAGGCCGTGTCCGTCCGCTGCCTGGTGGCCGAGGACGGCTCCGTGCCGCAGTCGGACGACGCGCCGGGCACGATCGCGATCGTGGGGCGCGCCTACTAAGAGCGAAGGCATGGGGCGGCGCATGGGGCACCCGGGGACGGGTCGCCTCGTGCGCCGCCCTCCACGCTCCACGGGGCGCCCAGGGGCGCCGGCCGGCCCTAGGGGGCGCACGCCCCCCGGTGCGCGCTTACTGGTGAGTCAGTACGTCCCGGGTTGCGAACGGGTGCGCGGCTTCTCCATAGATCTGCGCACCCGCCCTCGTCGCGACGCATGAGCGTGAAACTGACTGGTACGTGCAAATTATTTGGGATGGCCCGGTATCGGAACACCGGGCCGCCCCTGCTCGTTGTCACGACGTGAGCACGACACCACCTGTTCTCGCCGCAGAGCTGGCGCAGGCGTGGGCCGACATTCAGCGGCACCACCCCGAGCTGCCGGATCTTGCCGCGCCCGAATCGCTGATCGGGGAGTCGTCGTCCGCATGCGGCGCCGAGCTCTCCTTCGAACGGCTGCTGCACGAGGCAGTGCACGGCATCGCGGCCGCCCGCGGTGTACGTGACACGTCACGCGCGGGCCGCTACCACAATCGCCGGTTCCTGGCGATCGCCGAGGAGCTCGGGCTCGACCACAGCGACGATCCGCATCCCAGCAGCGGCTTCTCCCTGGTCGTGCTCAACCCGGAAGCGCGCAAGCGCTACCGCCCCACCATCGACAGACTCCAGCGCGCCCTCAAGGCGCACACGGTCGCCACCACCGCCGACACCTCGCGCACCTTCCGCGGGCCGGCGGCGCGGCACGGCTCGTCGGGCGGCGGCGTACGGGTCAAGGCGGTGTGCGAATGCGGCCGGAACGTGCGGGTCGTGCCCTCCGTGCTCGCCCAGGCGCCCATCATGTGCGGCGGCTGCGGCCAGCCCTTCCGGATTCCCGAGGCGGTCACGGTCGGCTGACCTGGAGCGGTGTGGCACAATGGGACGCTGTACTCGACAGTCGCATAGGACCCCTCTCTCCTCCGGCTGGCGCGTCCATCGGGCATCCGAGTACCGCAACCCCACGTGGCATCTCGTTGTGCCCAACCACGTCAAGACCAGGAGACACCACTCCCGTGGCAGTCAAGATCAAGCTGAAGCGTCTGGGCAAGATCCGTTCGCCTCACTACCGCATCGTCATCGCCGACTCCCGTACCCGCCGTGACGGCCGGGCCATCGAGGAGATCGGTCTGTACCACCCGGTGCAGAACCCCTCGCGCATCGAGGTCGACTCCGAGCGTGTCCAGTACTGGCTGGGTGTCGGCGCGCAGCCGACCGAGCCCGTCATGGCCATCCTCAAGGTCACCGGTGACTGGCAGAAGTTCAAGGGCCTGCCGGCCCCGGCCCCGATGCTCGTCGCCGAGCCGAAGAAGGACCACAGCGGTCTCTTCGACGCCGTCGTGAGCGCCGCGGGCGAGGCGAAGGGTGAGGCCATCACCCCGAAGGCGAAGAAGTCGGAGAAGAAGGACGAGGCCGCTGAGGCCGAGTCCGCTGAGTCGACCGAGGCCTGAGGATGCTCGAGGAGGCCCTTGAGCACCTCGTGAAGGGCATCGTCGACAACCCCGACGAGGTGCAGGTCGCTTCGCGCAACCTGCGCCGCGGGCGCGTGCTGGAGGTCCGGGTCCACCCCGACGACCTCGGCAAGGTGATCGGCCGCAACGGCCGCACCGCGCGCGCTCTGCGCACTGTCGTGGGCGCCATCGGCGGCCGTGGCATCCGCGTCGACCTTGTCGACGTGGATCAGGTCCGCTGAGAAGCGGTTGAGCACCGGCACGGGCCGGGAAGGGCTTGGGCCCTTCCCGGCCCGTTGTCGCGTACGGAGAGCAGAGAAGGAAACATGCAGCTCGTAGTCGGCAGGATCGGCCGCGCCCACGGCATCCGGGGCGAGGTCACGGTTGAGGTGCGTACGGACGAGCCCGAACTGCGGCTCGGGCCCGGCGCCGTCCTGGCCACGGACCCCGCCCCCGTGGGGCCGCTGACCATCGAGTCCGGCCGCGTGCACAGCGGCCGGCTGCTGCTGCGCTTCGCGGGTGTGGGCGACCGTACGGCCGCCGAGGCGCTCCGCAACACCCTCCTCATTGCCGAGGTCGACCCGGAGGACACCCCGGAGGACCCCGAGGAGTTCTACGACCACCAGCTGATGGACCTGGAGGTCGTCACCGTCGACGGCACCGTCGTCGGCCGGATCAGCGAGATCTCCCACCTGCCGTCGCAGGACCTGTTCATCGTGGAGCGGGCCGACGGGTCCGAGGTCATGATCCCCTTCGTCTCCGAGATCGTCACGGAGATCGACCTGGACGAGCAGCGCGCCGTCATCGACCCGCCGCGCGGCCTGATCGACGCCGACGAGGCGGAGGTCGCGTCCGCGCGTGAGGCGGAGCACGGCGCGGCGGCGCATGGGGCGGCCACTGAGGCGGCGCATGGGGCGGCGCACGAGGCCGGACAGGCCCCTGAGGCGGAGTCCGGCCAGGATGCCGGTCACGGCTCCGAGCAGGATTCCGGGCGAGGCTCCGAGCGGGGCGACGCCTGATGCGCATCGACGTCGTCACGATCTTCCCCGAGTACCTCGAGCCGCTGAACGTCTCACTCGTCGGCAAGGCGCGCGCACGGGGCCTCCTGGACGTCCGTCTGCACGACCTGCGGGAATGGACGCACGACAAGCACAACACCGTCGACGACACGCCCTACGGCGGCGGCCCCGGCATGGTCATGAAGCCGGATCCCTGGGGCGAGGCCCTGGACGCGGTCATCGGCTCGGGGGTACAGGGGGAGGAGCCGCCCGTGCTCGTCGTCCCGACCCCCAGCGGCCGCCCCTTCACCCAGGAGCTCGCCGTGGAGCTCTCCGAGAAGCCGTGGCTGGTCTTCACCCCCGCCCGCTACGAGGGCATCGACCGCCGGGTCATCGAGGAGTACGGCGACCGCCTCGACGTGCGCGAGGTGTCCATCGGCGACTACGTCCTGGCCGGCGGCGAGGCCCCCGTCCTCGTGATGGTCGAGGCCGTCGCGCGCCTGCTGCCCGGCGTCCTCGGCAACGCCGAGTCCCACCGCGACGACTCCTTCGCCCCGGGCGCCATGGCGGACCTCCTCGAGGGCCCCGTCTATACCAAGCCCCCGGAGTGGCGCGGCCGTGGCATCCCCGACGTCCTGCTCAGCGGCCACCACGGCAAGATCGCCCGCTGGCGCCGCGACGAGGCGTTCCGCCGCACCGTGCGCAACCGCCCCGATCTGATCGAGCGCGCGGACCCCGCGGCCTTCGACAAGAAGGACCGCGAGATCCTCTCGATCCTGGGCTGGGGCCCCGGACCCGACGGCCGATTTGGGCGAGTGGCCCCGGACGTGGAAGAATAAGCCGTTGCCTTGCGCCCGGCGCGCGCCCCTGCCACAGGGGGAACGACGTCCGCCCGGTGCTCCGGCACCATCCCCACTTCAGTACGAATTCCGCTGATGACCTGTGGCATCGGCGAGGAAGCAGACGCATATGTCCTCCCTGCTCGACAACGTCAACGCCGCGTCGCTGCGCACCGACGTTCCGGCCTTCCGCCCCGGCGACACCGTGAACGTCCACGTCCGCGTCATCGAGGGCAACCGCTCCCGTATCCAGCAGTTCAAGGGTGTCGTCATCCGCCGCCAGGGCGCGGGCATCAGCGAGACCTTCACGGTCCGCAAGGTCTCGTTCTCCGTCGGCGTCGAGCGCACCTTCCCGGTGCACAGCCCGATCTTCGAGAAGGTCGAGCTGGTCACCCGCGGTGACGTCCGTCGCGCCAAGCTGTACTACCTCCGTGAGCTCCGCGGCAAGGCCGCGAAGATCAAGGAGAAGCGCGACAACTGAGCTTCCGTCCGGAGTCCGCGCCCGGCCGGATAGGCTTTCGGCTCGATGGACACCGACGTACAGCTTTCGGAGCGCGACCGCTCTCCCCGCCCCGCAGAGGGGGAGGAGCAGGGGTCGCGCTCCTCGCGTTTTCCCGCCTCTCCGGCGGCCTCGGCCAGGGCCGCCGGGGCATGGCTGCGGGGCGGCGGCCCCATGCGCCGTGCAGGCGTGCTGCTGGCGCTCTGCCTCGCCTTCATGCTGCTGCTGAGCAGCTATGTGGTGCAGCCCTTCCTGATCCCCAGCGGCTCGATGGAGAACACGCTCCGCGTGGGGGACCGCGTCCTGGTCAACAAGCTCGCCTACACCTTCGGGGACGAGCCGCAGCGCGGTGACGTGATCGTCTTCGACGGCACCGGGTCCTTCGTCCAGGACGTGCCGGCGGAGAACCCGGTGGCGGCGCTGTTCCGCAAGGCCGCCTCGTCCGTCGGCCTCATGGGGCCCGCGGCGACGGTCTACATCAAGCGCGTGGTCGGTGTCGCGGGCGACCGGGTCACCTGCTGCGACGCGCGCGGCCGGTTGCAGGTCAACGGCCACCCGGTGGACGAGAACTTCCTCTACCCGGGCGACGAGCCCTCGAGCGTGCCCTTCGACGTCGTGGTGCCCGCGGGGAAGCTGTGGGTGATGGGCGACCACCGGGGCGACTCCCGCGACTCGCGTGATCACCTGGGGGAGCCCGGCGGGGGCATGGTGCCGGTGAGCAGGGTCGTCGGACGGGCCGACTGGATCGCCTGGCCCTTCGGGAGGATGAGCACCCTGGAGCGCCCCGGCGCCTACGCGCGCGTTCCGGAGCCCGACGAGAGGGCCGGACACGTAGGACAGCCGGCCGCACGGGGCGGGGAGCAGCAGCCCGCACGGGGCGCCGCACGAGGCGGCGAGCACACCGCAGGGCCGGACGGACAGGCCCCCGGTCCCGCCGGGCGCCCCGCGGAGCCCGCAGGACACGCAGGGAGGCCGGGTGGGTAGCCGGGGGCGTACGCTGCCGGGCCCGGCAGGCCCCGCGGACGCGGGACCGGCCGGTACGGGCGTCGCGGCCACGGGCGGCCGCGCGGCGCGGCGCAAGGCGGCCCGGCGGGTCAAGCGGCGCCGGCGCCGCTCCGCGGTCAAAGAGGTGCCGATCCTCATAGCGGTCGCGCTGCTGATCGCCCTCGTGCTCAAGACCTTCCTGGTGCAGGCGTTCGTGATCCCCTCCGGCTCCATGGAGCAGACCATCCGGATCGGCGACCGCGTGCTCGTGGACAAGCTGACCCCCTGGTTCGGCTCCAGGCCGCAGCGCGGTGACGTCATCGTCTTCCGGGACCCCGGCGGCTGGCTGGACGGGGAGGTCGCGGACACCGGGCCCGACCCGGTGGGGGTCAAACAGGTCAAGCAGTTCCTGACCTTCATCGGCCTGCTGCCGTCGGCGAACGAGCACGACCTGATCAAGCGGGTGATCGGCGTCGGCGGTGACACGGTCAAGTGCTGCGACAAGAACGGCAAAATCACGGTCAACGGAACGCCGCTCGACGAGCCCTACCTCCACCCCGGCAACCCGCCCTCCAAGCTCGACTTCACGGTACGGGTCCCCGCGGGGCGCTACTTCGTGATGGGCGACCACCGTTCGAACTCGGCTGATTCCCGCTTCCACCTGGACGATCCCGGCCAGGGCACCGTGCCGCAGGACCTGGTGGTCGGGCGCGCGGTCGTGATCGCCTGGCCGCTGGGCCACTGGCGGCAGCTGTCCGAAAGAGACACTTTCGCATCGGTCGGTGACGCGCCGCCCGCGGAGACACAAGCGCGCGGTTCGCCGCATAGTGTGTCCCCCATGGATCAGCAAGGATCGATCCAACTCCCGACCCCTGCGGAACTCCCGCTCGTTATGGGAGTGGTGGGCCTGCCCCATGCGTACGGCAGGCCGCAGCGTGGAGAGCGGAGCGAGAGGAGTGGATGTGGGGGACTTGGCGGTCGGCGCACGGTCCGGTCACGAAGAGCCCGAGAAGCGTCCCGGGGAGGCTGACGGGTCGCCAGGGGCCGGGGTGCCGGCGGAGGCCATGTCCCAGGCGTCCCAGGAGGCTACGGGCGGACCGGCGCGGACGGACGGCGAAGACGTGAGCCCGGGCGGGGACGCCGACGGCGAGGGGCCGCGCGGGGCGCAGCCCAAGAAGCAGCGGTCGTTCTGGAAGGAACTGCCGATCCTGATCGGCATCGCCCTGGTCCTCGCGCTGCTGATCAAGACGTTCCTGGTGCAGGCGTTCTCGATCCCTTCGGACTCGATGCAGAACACCCTCCAGCGCGGTGACCGCGTGCTGGTGGACAAGCTCACCCCGTGGTTCGGCGCCGAGCCCGAGCGCGGCGAGGTCGTGGTCTTCCACGACCCCGACAACTGGCTCGGCGACGAGGCCCAGACCCCGCAGCCCGGCCCGGTGGGCGGCGGCGTGCAGAAGGTCCTCAGCTTCATCGGCCTCATGCCCTCGGCCGAGGAGAAGGACCTCATCAAGCGCGTCATCGCGGTCGGCGGGGACACCGTGGAGTGCCAGAAGGGCGGCCCGGTCAAGGTCAACGGCAAGGCGCTGTCGGAGAAGGACTACCTCTTCCCCGACAACACCCCGTGCGACGACCAGCCCTTCGGCCCGATCGAGATCCCCAAGGGCAAGCTCTGGGTGATGGGCGACCACCGCCAGAACTCCCTGGACTCGCGCTACCACCCGAACCAGGACCACGGCTTCGTCCCCGTGTCGGACGTCGTGGGCCGCGCCTTCGTGGTCGCCTGGCCGATCAACCGCTGGTCCTTCCTCGGCGTTCCCGGCACCTTCGATCAGCCGGGGATCAACGCTGCCGCCGCGGCCGCGCCGTCCGCGTTCGGGCTCGCCGGAGCGGTGCCGCTCGTCCTGTGGCGGCGGCGCAAGTCGGCCGCACGGAGCGGCACCGAGGAGCTCACCCTCCGGAGCGCCCCCAGGGACTGACCGGCAGAGCCTCCCGAAGGGCTGACTCGCCCGCATACCGCCCGGTAGTGTGCGGTTCCCGTGCCACTGGGCATGCGGAGTCCGATCTTTCTACGCGGGGCGGGGGCACTGGGATGAGCAGAGCGGGACGTACGGACGACGGCCACGGCCGCGCGGGCAGATTGCTGTCCGGGCTGGCCGTGGCCGTCGGCTGTGTGCTCTTCCTCGGCGGCTTCGCCTGGGGCGCCCTGCTCTACCAGCCGTACACCGTCCCCACCGACTCCATGGCGCCGACCATCGGGCGCGGCGACCGTGTCCTCGCCGAGCGCATCGGCGGCGGCGACGTACGGCGCGGGGACATCGTCGTCTTCAAGGACAAGGTCTGGGGCGACTCGCCGATGGTCAAACGGGTCGTCGGCACGGGCGGCGACACGGTGGCCTGTTGCGACAGCCGGGGCCGCCTCATGGTCGACGGCAAACCGGTCGAGGAACCGTATCTTCAGGACAAGGGCACGGCGTCGTTCTCCCGCTTCTCGGTGACCGTCCCCGAGGGGCAGCTCTTCCTGCTCGGAGACCACCGCAGCGACTCCGTGGACTCCCGAGGCCACCTCTCCGACGCCTCCCACGGCACCGTGCCGCGCGGGGCCGTCAGGGCGCGCGTGGACGCCACTGCCTGGCCCGTGGCGGGCTGGGGCATGATGGACAGACCCGAGTCCTTCGCCGCCCTTCCCGGCGGCACCTCGCAGCCCGGCCCGCTGCCGCTGGTGCTCGCCGCCGTGATCGCCGGAGCGGTGCTCATCCTGGGCGGCGCGGCGTACGGCCCCGTGGCGCGCCTCGTCACGCCGAGGCGCAGGGAGGAGGTGCTCGCCCATGGCCGGTGAGGCGTCCGGCAGTCCCGTCGAGCCGCGCAGGGCCTCCCGGGTCGTCCTGCTCGACCCGTCCGACCGCATCCTGCTGATGCACGGCTACGAACCGGACGATCCCTCGACCACCTGGTGGTTCACCCCGGGCGGCGGCCTGGAGGGCGCCGAGACGTGGGAGCAGGCGGCACGCCGGGAGCTGGCCGAGGAGACCGGGATCACAGAGACCGAACTGGGCCCCGTGCTGTGGCGCCGCACCTGCTCCTTCCCCTTCGACGGCCGCCTGTGGACCCAGGACGAGCGCTACTTCCTGGCCCGCACGGCGCAGCCCGGCCGGTGGACCGGCGGCGGGACGAAACTGGAGCAGCGCAGCGTCACGGGGCTGCGCTGGTGGACCTGCGAGGAACTCCTCGCGACCCGTGAGACGGTGTATCCGACCAGGCTCGCCGGGCTGCTGCGTACGCTGCTCGACGAGGGACCCCCGCGTACGCCGGTGCTCCTGGAGACGGAGCGTGCCTGACGCACAATGGGGAGACGCACGGCTGAAGGGGAACATGCCATGAGCGCCGAGGACCTCGAGAAGTACGAGACCGAGATGGAGCTGAAGCTCTACCGGGAGTACCGCGATGTCGTCGGTCTGTTCAAATACGTGATCGAGACCGAGCGCCGTTTCTACCTCACCAACGACTACGAGATGCAGGTGCACTCCGTCCAGGGTGAGGTCTTCTTCGAGGTCTCGATGGCCGACGCCTGGGTCTGGGACATGTACCGCCCCGCGCGCTTCGTGAAACAGGTGCGGGTGCTCACGTTCAAGGACGTGAACATCGAGGAGCTCAACAAGAGCGACCTCGACCTTCCGGGTGGCTGAGTTCTCCACAACCGACGGGTTATCCACCAAGATCCAATAGTTGCGGGCCGCGGCGGCAGGGTGGGCGCCGGAGGTGGTGCCCGTGAACGCCCGAGAAGCACTCGGTCGCTACGGCGAGGATCTCGCCGTCCGCCGGCTGACCCAGGCCGGCATCGTCGTCCTCGAACGGAACTGGAGATGCCGCGAGGGCGAGATCGACATCGTGGCCATAGAGGCCGACACCCTGGTGGTCTGTGAGGTCAAGACCCGCAGCACCGGTGTGTACGAACACCCGATGGCCGCCGTCACCCCGGCGAAGGCGGAGCGGCTGCGCCGCCTCGCCGATCGCTGGCTGGAGCGCCACGGCGGCCCGCCCGCGGGCGGTGTGCGGATCGACCTGGTGGGCGTGATCGTCCCCGGTCGCGGCGCCCCCGCCGTCGAGCACGCCAAGGGGGTGGCGTGATGGGCTTCGCCCGTACGTGCTCGGTGGCGCTGGCCGGCGTCGAGGGCGTGGTGGTCGAGGTCCAGGCCGACCTGGAGCCCGGCGTCGCCGCCTTCACCCTCGTCGGCCTCCCCGACAAGAGCCTCGTCGAAAGCAAGGACCGCGTTCGCGCCGCCGTGGTGAACTCCGGCGCCGAGTGGCCGCAGAAGAAGCTGACCGTGGGCCTGAGCCCGGCGGCGGTCCCCAAGAGCGGCAGCGGCTTCGACCTCGCCGTTGCCTGCGCCGTCCTCGCCGCGGCGGAGCACCTCGATCCGCGCGAGATCGCCGATCTGGTGCTGATCGGGGAGCTGGGCCTCGACGGCCGCGTCCGGCCGGTGCCGGGCGTCCTTCCGGCTGTCCTGGCCGCCGCTGACGCCGGCTACCGTCAGGTCGTCGTCGCCGAGCGCACCGCCGCCGAGGCGTCCCTCGTGCCCGGCGTCTCGGTCCTCGGCATCCGCAGCCTGCGCCAGCTCATCGCGGTCCTGACGGACGCGCCGGTGCCGGAGGAGGAGCCGTTGCAGGAGGGCCGCCCGGATCCGATGCTCGCGGGACTCTCCGTGCCGGGGGCAGGGCTGGGGACGGGAGTCCTGCTCGGCGAACGGCAGCCCGACCTCGCCGAGGTCGCCGGGCAGGCCAAGGCCCGGATGGCCCTCGAAGTGGCCGCCGCCGGGCGGCACCACCTGCTCCTCCAGGGCCCGCCCGGAGCGGGCAAGACCATGCTCGCCGAGCGGCTACCCGGCCTGCTGCCGCCGCTCACCCCGCAGGAGTCGCTCGAAGTCACGGCGGTCCACTCCGTAGCGGGGACGCTCCCCGCCGGGCAGCCCCTCCTCGACCGGGCTCCCTACTGCGCCCCGCACCACTCGGCGTCGATGCCCTCCCTAGTCGGCGGAGGCTCGGGGCTGCCGCGCCCCGGCGCGGTCTCTCTGGCACATCGGGGAGTTCTTTTCATGGACGAGGCACCCGAGTTCTCCGGGCGCGTGCTCGATGCGCTGAGACAGCCGCTCGAATCGGGGCATGTGATCGTGGCCCGCTCCGGCGGAGTGCTGCGGCTTCCGGCCCGGTTCCTGCTCGTCCTGGCCGCGAATCCCTGCCCCTGCGGAAGGCACGGGATGCTGGGCGAGGGCTGCGACTGCGCCCCGCAGGCCGTCAGGCGCTACCGGGCCCGCCTCTCCGGCCCCCTCCTGGACCGGGTCGACCTGAGGGTGACGGTGGAACCGGTGGCCCGCTCCGAGCTCACGGGAGCCGAGAGGGGGTCGGAGACGACGGCCGAGGTGGCCGAGAGGGTCCGTGCCGCCCGTGAGCGGGCCTCCGCCCGTCTCGCGGACATGCCCTGGGCGACCAACAGCGAGGTCCCCGGCCACGAACTGCGAACCCGCTGGCGCGTCGACCCCGGGGCCCTCGTCGAAGCCGAACGCGACATGGAGCGGGGCATGCTGACGGCACGTGGCCTCGACCGCGTACTGCGGGTCGCATGGACCGTGGCCGACCTCGCCGGGCACGACCGCCCCGACGCCGCGGACGTCAACTGCGCGCTGGAGCTGCGTACGGGTGTCCATCGAGGCACCGTTCTGGCAGGGGACCGGCCATGACCGCCCTCACCTGCGCCTCCGAGGAGCGGCTGGCCCGTGCCGCACTGACCAGGCTGACCGAGCCCGGGGACGAGCGCGTGGGCCGCTGGGTGCGGGAGATGGGGGCCGCGGGCGTGGTGCGGGGCCTCACCGGTGCGGGGCCGGCGCCGAAGGGCGCCGGCCGTGAGCGGCTGGCGGGCTGCCGGCAGCGCGCCACCGCCCTCGACCCCCAGGGCGACCTCGACGCCGTCGCCCGGCTGGGCGGCCGTTTCGTCTGCCCCGGCGACCGTGAATGGCCCGGGCAACTGGACGACCTCGGCGATGCCCGACCGCTCGGCCTGTGGGTGCGCGGCGGCGCCGACCTGCGGCTGTGGGCCCTGCGCTCCGTCGCCGTGGTCGGCGCCCGCGCCTGCACCGACTACGGCTCGCACGTCGCGTCCCTCCTCGGCTCCAGGCTGGCCCGGCGCGGCTGGGTGGTCGTGTCCGGCGCCGCGTACGGCGTCGACGGCGCCGCGCACAGAGGTGCGCTCGCCGCGGGCGGCGCGACCGTGGCCGTGCTGGCCTGCGGCGTCGACGTGCCCTACCCGCGCGGGCACGCGGACCTGCTCGACCGGATCGTGGAACGGGGTCTCGTGCTGGCCGAGTTGCCCCCGGGCGGCCACCCCACCCGCAGTCGCTTCGTCCTGCGCAACCGTGTCATCGCCGCGTTGACGCGCGGCACCGTGGTCGTGGAGGCCGAGTACCGCAGCGGCTCGCTGGTGACGGCCCGTCGCGCACGCAGGCTGGGACGGCAGACGATGGGCGTTCCAGGGCCCGTGACGTCCGGCCTCTCGGCCGGCGTCCACGAACTGCTCCGCGAGGACGCGGCCCTCGTCACCGACGCCGACGAGGTCGCCGAGCTCGTCGGCGGCATCGGCGACCTCGCCCCCGAGCGCCACGGCCCCGTGATCGCGCGCGACCTGCTGGCCCGGGCGGCGGCCGTGGTGCTCGAAGCCGTGCCCGGAGGCAGCGGCGGCGACGCGGAGCTCATCGCGCGAAACGCGGGCCTGAGCAGGGATCAGACGCTCGCCAGGCTGTACGAGCTGCAGTCCCTCGGCTTCGTCGAACGCCACGACGATCACTGGAAGTTGGCCGCCCCGCCGTCAACATCCGGCACCCCCACGCCCCCCGGACGGCGCCCGTCCGTGCGGCGAGGCGGTTCTTGACCTGGGGCGATCGGGTGAAAAGGTTAAGGGGACGACCGCGGCCGCCGATACGGCGAGGCCCGTACGGCCACCCGCCCCCGGCAGCTGCACGCCGGTGCCGCCGGCGGAGCAGGCACCCGCCCATCGACGAAGAGGACTCATCGCATACCGCAACGCAACAGTCACGCTACGCTCACGGGATTCCAGCCATTCGTACCACTCGACCCACGTCACAGCAGAACGGCTCAAGACGACGAATGCCCCAGCACACCTCCGGTTCGGACCGCGCGGCGGTGCCGCCCGCGGCGCGCGGCGCCGAGCGCCCTCCCGCACCCTCGACGCTCGATGAGCTGTGGCGGTCGTACAAGGCCTCGGGCGACGACCGGCTGCGGGAACAGCTGATCCTCCACTACTCACCCCTGGTGAAGTACGTGGCGGGGCGCGTCAGCGTCGGTCTGCCGTCCAACGTCGAGCAGGCCGACTTCGTGTCCTCGGGGATCTTCGGACTCATCGACGCCATCGAGAAGTTCGACCCCGCCCGGGAGATCAAGTTCGAGACGTACGCCATCACCCGGATCCGCGGGGCGATGATCGACGAACTGCGCGCGCTGGACTGGATCCCGCGCTCCGTCCGCCAGAAGGCGCGCGCGGTCGAGCGTGCGTACGCCACGCTGGAAGCAGAGCTGCGGCGCACCCCCACCGAGGCCGAGGTGGCGGCCGAGATGGGCATCGGCATCGAGGAACTGCACGGCGTCTTCAGTCAGTTGTCGCTCACCAACGTGGTCGCCCTGGAGGACCTCCTGCACGCCGGGGCCGAGGGCGGCGAACGGCTGAGCCTGATGGACACCCTGGAGGACACCGCCGCCGACGACCCCGTCGAGGTCGCCGAGGACCGCGAGCTGCGCCGCCTCCTCGCCCGCGCGATCAACACGCTCCCCGAGCGCGAGAAGACCGTGGTCACCCTCTACTACTACGAGGGCCTCACGCTGGCCGAGATCGGGCACGTGCTCGGCGTCACGGAGAGCAGGGTCAGCCAGATCCACACGAAGTCGGTGCTCCAGCTGCGGGCCAAGCTGGCGGACGTCGGCCGCTGACACCCGGCCGGGAATCCTCCCTCGGCGTCGTCCCCACCACCGGCAATCCGTAAAGTGGGGACGTGCCCAGGATTCGAGCGGCCTCAGTGGCCGAGCACCGGACGATGCAGCGCGGCGCCCTGCTGGACGCCGCCCGATCCCTGCTGTCCGAGGGCGGCACGGAGGCGCTGACCTTCCCCGCCCTGGCCGAGCGCACGGGACTGGCGCGGTCCTCGGTCTACGAGTACTTCCGCTCGCGGGCGGCCGTGGTCGAGGAGCTGTGCGCCGTCGACTTCCCCGTGTGGGCGGCGGAGGTCGAGGCCGCCATGGAGGGTGCGGACACGCCCGAGGCGAAGATCGAGGCGTACGTCCGCCGCCAGCTGGCCCTCGTCGGCGACCGCCGCCACCGCGCCGTGGTCGCGATCTCCGCCGGAGAGCTGGACGCCGGCGCCCGCGAGAAGATCCGGGCCGCCCACGGCGGGCTCATCGCCATGGTCGTGGAAGCCCTCGAAGGCCTCGGCCACGATCAGCCGCGTCTGGCCGCCATGCTGCTGCAAGGCGTCGTCGACGCCGCCGTACGCCGGATCGAGCTCGGCGCGGCCGAGGACCCGGACCGCATCATCGAGGCGGCCGTGTCCATGGCGCTGCGCGGCGTCAGGGGCTGATCACCGCCGTACCGGCCCCGCCGGACAGCGGCAGCAGCCGCGACGGCGGTCTGCGCAGCATCCACGGCGGCAGCAGGGACATGGGATCCAGGTAGATCTTTCCGCGGAGCAGCCCCCAGTGCAGGCAGCCCCCGGAACCGGCGGCACCCCCGGCCCCCTTCAGGCAGTGGGAGAGGAAGGGCCCCGCCTGGAGCGTGCCGATCACTTGCCCCGCCGACACCTCGTCCCCTTCCTTCACCACCGCGTCCACCGGCTCGTACGTGGTCCGCAGCGGCGGCTCGCCCGTCCCCGCGTGCTTGACCGCCACCACACCCCGCCCCGCGACGGTGCCGGCGAAGGACACGGTGCCGGGCGCCGCGGCCCGTACCGGCTGACCCGGACGGGCGACGAGATCCACCCCGCGGTGCCCGGCCGCCCAGGGCACCGGCGGCGGCCGCCAGGCCCGTACGAGCAGGGGCCTGCCGCCTCGCGCCCCGGCGACCGGCCAGGCACGGTCGCCCGGCGGCGGCCCGCTGCCTCCCGGGCCGGACGGGCCGGGCCCCACGGCCGCGAACCGGGCGGGTGCTACGGCGGCGGACGCCTCGGGTGCCGAAGCGGGCCCGGGAGCGGGCGCAGGAGCCGGCACACCGCCGGGTGCCGGAGCGGGAGCCGCCGAGTCCCGTGCATCCGCATTCGCACTGCCGGCGACCACCGCCGCGAGGACACAGAGCGTGACCGCCCCGGCCCCGGCGAGCAGGCGCCGCGAAAGAGATCCGAGCCGTGTCAAAGATCCGATGAGAGTCATGCCGGTACGGTGGCGGACTTCCGGCGATCGCGGGGATCTTGACGGAGATCTGTGGACTACTCGCGGGTTGTGCACAACGCCGTCACCCGGGCCTTCCCGGGTCCCGTACACTTCTCATGGCGATCCGGGTCACCGGATCGACTTCGCACGCCCCGCTACCGGCGCGTCAGTCCCTTTTCGGGCAGCCCGGTGGCCGTGTCTCTCGGTCCGCGGAAGGGTCCTCGCAAGGGCACCGTTCCACGGCAGGCGCGTCGGGGCGTCAGGAGCGGCGGCCGCCCGGCCGTCGTGAAACCGAGTATTTCAAGGAGCGCGGCCATGGCCGTCGTCACGATGCGGGAGCTGCTGGAGAGCGGCGTCCACTTCGGTCACCAGACCCGTCGTTGGAACCCGAAGATGAAGCGTTTCATCTTCACGGAGCGCAACGGCATCTACATCATCGACCTGCTCCAGTCGCTGTCGTACATCGACCGCGCCTACGAGTTCGTCAAGGAGACCGTCGCGCACGGCGGCTCCATCATGTTCGTCGGCACGAAGAAGCAGGCCCAGGAGGCCATCGCCGAGCAGGCGACCCGCGTCGGCATGCCCTACGTCAACCAGCGCTGGCTGGGCGGCATGCTCACCAACTTCTCGACCGTCTACAAGCGCCTGCAGCGCCTGAAGGAGCTCGAGCTCATCGACTTCGAGGATGTGGCCGCCTCCGGCCTCACCAAGAAGGAGCTCCTGGTCCTCTCCCGCGAGAAGGCCAAGCTGGAGAAGACCCTCGGCGGCATCCGCGAGATGCAGAAGGTGCCGAGCGCCGTCTGGATCGTCGACACCAAGAAGGAGCACATCGCCGTCGGTGAGGCGCGCAAGCTCCGCATCCCGGTCGTCGCGATCCTCGACACCAACTGCGACCCCGACGAGGTCGACTACAAGATCCCGGGCAACGACGACGCGATCCGCTCCGTCACGCTGCTCACCCGTGTGATCGCCGACGCCGTCGCCGAGGGCCTCATCGCCCGTTCCGGTGCCGCCACCGGTGACGCGAAGGCCGACAAGGCCGCCGGCGAGCCCCTCGCCGAGTGGGAGCGCGACCTGCTCGAGGGCGAGAAGAAGGCCGACGCCGAGGCCGAGAAGCCGGCCGAGGCCGAGGCTGCTGCCGAGGCTCCGGCCGCGGACGCCGAGCAGGCCTGACAACTCAGTCGGTAGATCATGACGGGGGACGGCGCACCGGCGCCGCCCCCGTCGTGCACCCGTAGTCACCCAACGACTTTCGAGAGAGATTCACAGACCATGGCGAACTTCACCGCCGCTGACGTCAAGAAGCTCCGTGAGCTCACCGGCGCCGGCATGATGGACTGCAAGAAGGCGCTGGACGAGGCCGAGGGCAACCTCGAGAAGGCCGTCGAGATCGTGCGCGTCAAGGGCCTGAAGGGCGTGGCCAAGCGCGAGAGCCGCACCACCGAGAACGGTGCTGTCGTCTCCGTCGTCGCCGACGACAACACCTCCGGTGTCATCGTCGAGCTGAAGTGCGAGACCGACTTCGTCGCCAAGGGCGAGAAGTTCGTGGCCGTCGCCGACGCCCTGGCCGCTCACGTCGCCAAGAGCGCCCCGGCCGACGTCGAGGCCCTCATGGCCTCCGAGATCGAGGCCGGCAAGACCGTCCAGGCTTTCGTGGACGAGGCCAACGCCACCCTGGGCGAGAAGATCGTCGTCGACCGCTTCGCGCGCTTCGACAACGGCTTCGTCTCCGTGTACATGCACCGCACCGCCGCGGACCTGCCCCCGCAGGTCGGCGTCCTGGTCGAGCTGGACAAGGAGAACGCCGAGGTCGCCAAGGACGTCGCGCAGCACATCGCCGCCTTCGCGCCGAAGTTCCTCAGCCGCGAGGAGATCCCGGCCGAGACGGTCGAGAACGAGCGCCGCGTCGCCGAGGCCACCGCTCGCGAGGAGGGCAAGCCCGAGGCCGCCCTGCCGAAGATCGTCGAGGGTCGCGTCACCGGCTTCTACAAGGAGAACGTCCTGCTGGACCAGGCGTTCGCCAAGGACAACAAGAAGTCCGTCCAGAAGATCCTGGACGAGGCCGGTGTCACGTTGAAGCGCTTCGCGCGCATCCGCGTCGGCGCCTGAGCCGTCAGCAGGGCAGCGATTGACCTGCGACCCGCTAGGGTCGTACGCAGCCGATCCCTCACCGGTCGGCCGCTGATGTGACGAGGAGGCCATTGCCGTACAGGGAACCGAAAGGACCCATCCGGCAATGGCCTTCTTCGTATGTGCACGAGGAGAGCTCCAATGAATCAGGGTGCGGACGCCCGGCAGGCTGCCGACGACACCAGTGCTGACCACGGCGGCCCACGCCGCCGGTTCCTGCTCAAACTGTCCGGCGAGGCGTTCGCCGGCGGGGGCGGCCTCGGCGTCGACCCCGATGTCGTGCACGCCATCGCCCGTGAGATCGCGGCCGTGGTCCGCGAGGGCTACGAGATCGCCGTCGTCATCGGCGGCGGCAACTTCTTCCGTGGCGCCGAGCTGCAGCAGCGCGGCATGGACCGGGCCCGCTCGGACTACATGGGCATGCTCGGCACCGTGATGAACTCCCTCGCCCTCCAGGACTTCCTGGTCAAGGAAGGCATCGAGACCCGCGTCCAGACCGGCATCACCATGGGGCAGGTCGCGGAGCCGTTCATCCCGCTGCGCGCCGTGCGCCACCTGGAGAAGGGCCGCGTCGTGATCTTCGGTGCGGGCATGGGCATGCCCTACTTCTCCACCGACACCACCGCCGCCCAGCGCGCCCTGGAGATCCACGCCGAGGCGATCCTGATGGGCAAGAACGGCGTCGACGGGATCTACGACTCGGACCCGAAGAAGAACCCCGACGCGGTGAAGTTCGACGCCCTCGAGTACAGCGAGGTGCTCGCACGGGGCCTGAAGGTCGCCGACGCCACCGCCATCAGCCTGTGCATGGACAACAAGCTGCCGATCCTGGTCTTCGAGCTGCTCGCCGAGGGCAACATCGGGCGTGCGGTCAAGGGTGAGAAGATCGGCACGCTGGTGAGCGACCAGAGCACGCGGGACTGAACCACCCGCACGGCCGTCCGTAGTGGCCAGACCCGATACGGACGGCAACTCCGTGCCGAGGGAAGACCTCGGCACGGGGATGGACAACTGCCTGCCGGTCGGACACCGTGCAGGAGAAGACGCGCGCAGGGGCGAGGCTCTGCTTACTGATAACACCAGGAGCAAGTGGTGATCGAAGAGATCCTCCTCGAGGCCGAGGAGAAGATGGAGAAGGCCGTTGTGGTCGCCAAGGAGGACTTCGCGGCGATCCGCACCGGGCGTGCGCACCCGGCGATGTTCAACAAGATCGTGGCGGACTACTACGGTGCGCTGACGCCGATCAACCAGCTGGCGTCCTTCTCGGTGCCGGAGCCGCGCATGGCGGTCGTGACGCCCTTCGACAAGAGCGCGCTCCGCAACATCGAGCAGGCGATCCGCGACTCCGACCTCGGCGTCAACCCGAGCAACGACGGCAACATCATCCGGGTGACCTTCCCGGAGCTCACGGAGCAGCGCCGCCGCGAGTTCGTCAAGGTCGCGAAGACCAAGGCCGAGGACGCCAAGGTCTCGATCCGCTCCGTGCGCCGCAAGGCCAAGGACGCCCTCGACAAGCTCGTCAAGGACAAGGAGTCCGGCGAGGACGAGGTGCGCCGCGCGGAGAAGGAGCTCGACGACACCACCGCGAAGTACGTGGCGCAGGTGGACGAGCTGCTCAAGCACAAGGAAGCCGAGCTCCTCGAGGTCTGATGAACGAGACATCCTGGGGGACCCCGCCGAGCGCCGGTTTCCGGGGGTCCACCGACCGGGGGCCGTCCTCTGCGGCCCTCTCGGCGGGTCCTCTGCACGAGGCGGGCGTGGCGGCGCAGACTCGGCCCATGCCCATCGTGCCCTCCTCAGGCGGAGACCAGGACGACCGTGACCAGGGGGCCGCCCATCTCCGCGGCCCCCTGTTCCGCGATGAACAGGAGCCCGACATCCGGCCCCAGGACCCTGCCCCGGTGCCTGCCTCGCCCGAGTCGCCGAAGGCAGGAAAGAAGAGCGCCGGCCGCGATCTGCGGGCGGCGATAGGGGTCGGCGTCGGCCTCGGTGCGGTCATTCTCGCCTCCCTGTTCATCTACAAGCCCGTCTTCCTCGGCGTGATCGTGATCGCCGTCGTGGTCGGGCTGTGGGAGCTGACGTCCCGCCTCGCGGAGCGCAAGTCGATCCGCGCCCCGCTGGTGCCCCTCGCGGTCGGCGGGGCCGCCATGGTCATCGCCGGCTACGCCAGCGGCGCCGAGGGCGCGTGGGTGGCCGTGGCCTTCACGGCCCTGGCAGTCCTCGTGTGGCGCATGACGGAGTCCCCGGACGACTACCTGAAGGACGTCACGGCGGGCATCTTCGCGGCCTTCTACGTGCCGTTCCTGGCCACCTTCGTGGCCCTCATGCTGGCGGCCGGGGACGGTGCGTGGCGGGTGCTCACGTTCCTGATCCTGACCGTGGTCAGCGACACGGGGGCGTACGCGGTGGGCTGGAAGTTCGGCAAGCGCAAGCTGGCCCCGCGCATCAGCCCCGGCAAGACGCGCGAGGGGCTGGTCGGAGCGGTCGCCTTCGCGATGGTCGCCGGCGCGCTGTGCATGCAGTTCCTGATCGACGACGGAGTGTGGTGGCAGGGGCTGCTCCTCGGCCTGGCCGTCGCGGTCAGCGCCACGCTGGGCGACCTCGGCGAATCCATGATCAAGAGGGATCTCGGCATCAAGGACATGGGCGCGCTGCTGCCGGGGCACGGCGGCATCATGGACCGGCTGGACTCGCTCCTGCCGACCGCGCCGGTGGTCTGGCTCCTCCTGGTCGTCTTCGTCGGCTCGGCCTGAGGCGGGCCAGGTACCCTGGAAGGGCTCGTCGCTGTGCGGCGGGCCCTTTTCCGGCCCCGCACCCAGCGGGGGTGCCCCTGGTGAGATCTCCGGGTTCCGGCATCGTCCTGCCGCTGGCTCCGCGATTGCGGAGGTCATCCGCCATCGTCAATGAGGAGTCTTTGCTCATGGCCCCCGCGCCTGGAGAACTGACGTTCGTCGCCCCTCGCGGGGCAAAGCTGCCGCCGCGCCACCTTGCCGATCTCTCGCCCGCCGAGCGCCGTGAGGCCGTCTCCGCGATCGGCGAGAAGCCCTTCCGCGCCAAGCAGCTCTCGCAGCACTACTTCGCCCGGTACGCGCACGACCCCGCGACGTGGACCGACATCCCGGCGGCGGCGCGCGAGAAGCTCGCCACCGAGCTGCTGCCGGAGCTCATGAGCGTCGTGCGCCACATCTCCTGTGACGACGACACCACCCGCAAGACCCTCTGGCGCCTGCACGACGGCAAGCTGGTGGAGTCCGTGCTGATGCGCTACCCCGACCGGGTCACCATGTGCATCAGCTCACAGGCCGGCTGCGGCATGAACTGCCCGTTCTGCGCCACGGGCCAGGCCGGGCTGGACCGGAACCTGTCGACGGCCGAGATCGTCCACCAGATCGTGGACGGCATGCGGGCCCTGCGCGACGGCGAGGTCCCCGGCGGCCCCGCGCGGCTGTCCAACATCGTCTTCATGGGCATGGGCGAGCCCCTGGCCAACTACAAGCGCGTCGTCGGCGCCATCCGCCGCCTCACGGACCCCGAGCCGGACGGCCTGGGGCTCTCCCAGCGCGGCATCACCGTCTCCACCGTGGGCCTGGTCCCCGCGATGCTGCGCTTCGCCGACGAGGGCTTCAAGTGCCGCCTGGCCGTCTCCCTGCACGCCCCGGACGACGAGCTGCGCGACACCCTGGTGCCGGTCAACACCCGCTGGAAGGTCCGCGAGGTTCTCGACGCGGCGTGGGAGTACGCGGAGAAGTCCGGCCGCCGGATCTCCATCGAGTACGCCCTGATCCGCGACATCAACGACCAGGCATGGCGCGGCGACCTCCTGGGGCGACTCCTCAAGGGCAAGCGTGTGCACGTCAACCTCATTCCGCTCAACCCCACCCCGGGGTCGAAGTGGACGGCGTCCCGGCCCGAGGACGAGCGCGCCTTCGTCGCGGCGATCGCCGCGCACGGCGTGCCCGTGACCGTCCGCGACACCCGCGGCCAGGAGATCGACGGCGCCTGCGGACAGCTGGCCGCCACCGAGCGCTGAGCGGGCGCCGCAGGTCGGACGCCGATCCGTGGAGAGGGCACTGATACGGTGCCCTCGCACAAATGAACAATCCGACAGGGGAGCGCCCACGGGGCGCTGAGAGTGCGGCACGGCCCGCAGACCCTCGGACCTGATCCGGGTCATACCGGCGTAGGGAGTCAGCTCAACCATGAACACCAACCTGCGGCGTGCCATCGGCACCGCCGCCTTTGCCGCGGTCGCCTTCCCGGCCCTGGCCGCATGCGGCGGCTCGGACGACTCCGGCGGCTCGGGCGCGTCCGGCAGCAAGGACAAGACCGTCACCCTGGTCTCGCACAACTCCTTCAACGCCTCCGACGAGGTGCTCAAGCAGTTCACCCGGCAGACCGGCTACAAGGTCAACGTCCTCAAGGGCGGCGATGCCGGCCAGGCCGTGAACCAGGCCATCCTGTCCAAGAGCCACCCGCAGGGCGACGTCTTCTTCGGCGTCGACAACACCCTTCTCTCCCGGGCGCTCGACAACGGCATCTTCGCCCCGTACGAGGCCAAGGGCCTGGAGCGGGTCCCGCGGAAGCTCCAGGCCGACGCCGGCGAGCACCGGGTCACCCCCGTCGACACCGGCGACATCTGCGTCAACTACGACCGCGCCTACTTCGCCGACCACAAGCTGGCCCCGCCGCAGACCCTCGACGACCTCGTCAAGCCCGAGTACAAGAACCTCCTCGTCACCGAGAACGCCGCCACCTCGTCCCCCGGCCTCGCCTTCCAGCTCGCCACGGCCGCCAAGTACGGCGACGACGGCTGGCAGGACTACTGGAAGAAGCTCAAGTCCAACGGCGTGGAGGTCGTGGACGGCTGGGAGCAGGCCTACAACGAGCGCTTCTCCGGCTCCGCGGGCGGGAAGAAGGCCAAGGGCGACAAGCCCCTCGTCGTCTCCTACGCCTCCAGCCCGCCGGCCGAGGTGATGGGCGTGAAGCCGCAGCCCGCCGAGGCGCCGACCGGCGTGGCCACGGGCACCTGCTTCCAGCAGACAGAGTTCGCCGGGCTGCTGAAGGGCGCGAAGAACCCCGAGGGCGGCAAGGCCCTGATCGACTTCCTCCTGAGCCGTACGTTCCAGGAGGACATGCCGCTGCAGATGTTCGTCAAGCCCGCCAACCAGGACGCCAAGCTGCCCGAGCTGTTCACCAAGTACGGCGCGCAGGTGAACGAGCCCGGCACCCTGGCCCCCGAGAAGATCGCCAAGAACCGCGACCAGTGGGTCAAGGCATGGTCCTCGCTCGTCCTGAAGTAGGAGCCGGGGCCGCGGCACGGGGCCCCGCACGGGGCGCAGCCGGCTCCGGGCGGCGGACGGCGGTGCGGCTCGGCCTCATGGCCCTGCCGCTCGCCTTCTTCGGCGTCTTCTTCGCCTACCCCGTCGCCGCGATCGTCTCCCGGGGCCTGAAGGACGGCGGGCAGTGGCAGTTCGCCCGCGTCGGCGAGGTCCTGACCGACCCGGCCATCGGCCACGTGCTGTGGTTCACCACCTGGCAGGCGGCCGCCTCCACCGCACTGACGCTCGCCGTGGCCCTGCCCGGGGCGTACGCCTTCGCGCGGTTCGACTTCCCCGGCAAGCGCATGCTGCGCGCCGTGGTGACCGTGCCGTTCGTCCTGCCGACCGTCGTCGTGGGCTCGGCCTTCCTGGCGCTGCTCGGGCGCGGAGGACTGCTGGACGAATGGTGGGGGGTGCGTCTGGACACCACCGTCTGGGCGATCCTGATCGCTCACGTGTTCTTCAACTACGCCGTGGTCGTCCGCACCGTCGGCGGCCTGTGGGCCCAGCTCGACCCCCGTCAGGAGGAAGCGGCGCGGGTCTTGGGCGCGGGGCGCTTCACGGCCTGGCGGCGGGTCACGCTGCCCGCCCTGGCCCCATCGGTGGCCGCCGCTGCCCTCATGGTCTTCCTCTTCACCTTCACCTCCTTCGGCGTCGTGCAGATCCTCGGCGGACCGCACTACGCCACCCTGGAAGTGGAGATCTACCAGCAGACCGCGCAGATGCTCGACCTGCCGACGGCAGCCGTCCTCACCCTGCTCCAGTTCGTGGCCGTGGCCGCCCTGCTGGCCGTGCACGCCTGGACGGTGCGCCGGCGTGAGGCGACCCTGCGGCTGGTCGACCCGTCGCGCACCGCGCGGCGCCCACGGGGCGCGGGGCAGTGGGCGTTCCTGGCGTCCGTCCTGGCGGTCATCGCGGTGCTCATCCTCGCGCCGCTCGTGGTCCTCGTGCTGCGCTCCTTCGACGGCCCGGACGGATACGGGCTGGCCTTCTACCGCGCCCTTGCCTCCGCGGACGGCAACGCCGGCACGTTCGTCGTCGCCCCGCTGGAGGCGATCGGCAACTCCCTCGCGTACGGGCTCGCCGCGACGGCCATCGCGGTCGTGGTCGGCGGGCTGGCGGCCGCGGCGCTGACGCGGCGCGAGGGGCGCCTCGTGCGGGGCTTCGACGCCCTGCTCATGCTGCCGCTCGGCACGTCCGCCGTGACCGTCGGCTTCGGCTTCCTCATCAGCCTCGACAAGCCACCGCTGGACCTGCGGGCGTCGTGGATCCTGGTACCGCTCGCACAGGCCCTCGTGGGCGTCCCGTTCGTCGTCCGCACCGTGCTGCCGGTCCTGCGTGCTGTGGACGCACGGCTGCGTGAGGCCGCCGCCGTGCTGGGCGCCTCACCGCTGCGGGCGTGGCGGGAGGTGGATCTGCCGCTGGTCGGCAGGGCGCTCGGGGTTGCGGCCGGTTTCGCGTTCGCCGTGTCCCTGGGCGAGTTCGGGGCGACCGTCTTCATCGCCCGCCCCGACAGCCCCACACTGCCCGTTGCGGTCGCCAGGCTGCTGGGCCGGCCCGGGGAGCTCACCTACGGGCAGGCGATGGCCCTGAGCACGATTCTGATGCTGGTGTGTGCCGCAGCGCTGCTGGTGCTGGAACGTATCCGCACCGACCGTACGGGGGAGTTCTAGATGGCCCTGCTGCACCTGGAAGATGTCGCCGTGCGCTTCGGTGAGCGCGCGGTGCTCGACGCAGTGGACCTGGAGGTCGCCGAGCACGAGATCGTCTGCGTGCTGGGCCCCAGCGGCAGCGGCAAGTCCACACTGCTGCGGGTGGTGGCCGGCCTCCAGACCACGGACGCCGGACGGGTGCTCCTCGCAGGCCAGGACCAGAGCGGGGTCCCCACGCACCGGCGCGGGGTGGGCCTCATGTTCCAGGACCACCAGCTCTTCCCGCAGCGGGACGTGGCGGGCAACGTCGCGTTCGGGCTGCGCATGCGCGGGACAGGGCGCGCCGAGACGGCCCGGAAGGTCGCCGATCTGCTCGACCTGGTGGGGCTGCCCGGTGCACAGCGCCGCTCGGTCGCGGCCCTGTCCGGCGGCGAACAACAGCGGGTGGCCCTCGCCCGGGCCCTCGCACCGCAGCCCCGGCTGCTGATGCTCGACGAGCCCCTCGGACAGCTGGACCGCGGACTGCGCGAGCGCCTGGTGGTGGAGCTGCGCGACCTTTTCGGCCGACTGGGCACCACGGTGCTGGCCGTCACCCACGACCAGGGGGAGGCGTTCGCACTCGCCGACCGGGTCGTCGTCATGCGTGACGGCCGTATCGCCCAGGCCGGCACCCCGCTCGAGGTGTGGCAGCGGCCGGCGTCCGAATTCGTGGCCCGCTTCCTGGGCTTCGACAACGTGGTCGAGGCGACGGTCAGCGGCGATCGCGCGGACACCGCATGGGGCACGGTTCCCGTCCCGTCAGGTTCGCGGCAGGGCGCCTGCAGGCTGCTCGTGCGGCCCGCAGGCGTACGGCTGGTGCCTGAGGCGGAGGGCCTGCCGTGCACGGTCACCGGGCGGACGTTCCGCGGCGATCACGTGGTGCTGATGCTGCGCCCCGCGGACGGACCCGTGCTGGAGGCCGCATGCGGGCTGCACGGGGCCCCCGAAGCCGGTGACCGCGTAGGCGTCGCATTCGACGTGGCGGATGTCGTCGTGCTGGACAGCGCGGCCGCGGGGCACGGCTGAGCGACGGCATGAGGCCGGATACGTCCGAGCCCCGGCTGCCTGGGCGGCGACCGGGGCCCGGACGGCGGTCAGCGGACCGCCGACGGCTGGAGCTCCTGTGATTCGGGCTCGGCAACAGGCGTGTCCGGTTCACCGAACCAGGCGACTGAGACAGCACCCGCGACCGCCAGGACGAAGCCGAGGACGGCGACCCAGGCGAAGCCGGGGCGGGAGTTGTCGCCGAGCAGCAGGACGCCGATGATGCCCGGAAGGATGGTCTCGCCGACCACGAGCGCCGCCGTGGCGCCGTTGACCGAACCGATCTGCAGGGCCACCGTGTGCAGGTACATGCCGACCGCACCGGATATCAGGATCGCGTAGAGCGCAGGGTCGGCGATCAGCGTCGGCAGGTCGAACGGGTCGATCCCGTCCAGGATCCGGACGCCCACACCGATCGCACCGAAGCCGAGACCGGACAGCAGGCCGGCCAGGATCGCGGCCCGCGCACCCAGCAGACGGACGGCCACGGTGCCGCCCCCCATCAGCACGACCGAGATGATCAGCAGCCACCAGTGCGTGGACATCGGGGTGTCACCGCCGCCCTCGTGGCCCGCGGCCGTCGCCAGCAGCACCAGAGCCGAGCAGACGACACCGATGGACGCCCACTCGGGCCTGGTCAGCCGGATGCCCAGGAGCTTGATGCTCAGCAGCGCGGTCACGACGAGGTTGGCGCTGATGACCGTCTGGGAGAGGAAGAGCGGCAGCATGCGGGCGGCGAGTGCGCCGAGCCCGAAGCCGAGGAAGTCGAGGACCGTACCGACCATGAACTCCCACGTCACCGCGGCCTTCGCGGTGGAGGACAGGCTCGGTCCACCGTGCTGGGTGGTGCCCGTCGAAGAGGCCTTCTCGGCCTCCCGGCGGGCCGATTTCCGCGAGCCCACGGCTTGCAGGACCGAACCTGTGCCATAACAGGCCGAGGCCGCGACAGCCGTCACAAGGCCGATGATCACCAATAGCTCCGTTCGCCGGATATCCGTCGTGCTCTTCAGCAGACGCTCAATCCGGCGACGAAGTTGCCTTGAGTCAAGAACTGGTCAAGAACTGTTGTGTTGCAGCCGCTTGGCGGGCCTGGAGCCCGGCCTGGAGCGCGGGCCCGCCCCAGGCGCCCTCAGCGTGACATCGGCAGTGCCACCAGCTCGGCGATCGCCCACGTCAGCGGCGTCAGGACGGCAAGCAGCACGCACGTACGCAGGACGGCCGCCCCACGGAGCATGGACGCGGGGATGCCGAGGCGCTGCAAGGCCGCCGTGGTGCCGGTCCGGTTCTGCCGGCTGTCCAGGGCCGCAGTGATGGCCGTAGCCGTGACACAGGCCATCACGAGCGCTGCGCCGAGGCCTGTGAGAGGGCCGAAGGGGCGGGGCCCGGAGGAGTCCCAGGCGGCGCCGTAGAGTTCGGCGGCGGCCAGGGCGCTCGAGGCGACCGCGCAGAGCACGCCGAGCGGCCGGCCGATCCGGGTGGCGGCGTCCTGCAGTATCCGCCCGGCCAGCAGCCGCACCGCTCCGGGCCGCCCGGCCGCCAGGAGCACACCGCACCAGTGGGTCAGCCCGGGGCCGGCCAGCACGAGCCCCAGGGAGGCCAGGAGCCAGCCCCCCAGCACGCCGGGAGAGGTGCCGTCCGTACGTCCGGGCAGTGAGATCAGCTTGTTGGGGTCGGGCGCCGGGCCGTGACCCACGTACGCCTCCAGGGCGAGCCCCACCGCGATGATCGCGATGCCCCACGGGAGGCCCGCGTAGGCGGGCTTGGGCATGGGGGCGGCAGGCGGGACCGGAGAGGCCTCGGCAGGGGTCTCCGCTGCCTCCGCGTCCTCCGTGCCCTCCGCGGGCTCCATGGGGGCCTGATCGGCAGCCTGCTGCCTCATGGCCGCCGCCTCACGCCGAGGGTGCAGCGCAATGATGCAGGCGCCCGCCGCAAGCGCCGGCAGGAGCCCGAGCAGGGTCAGCGTCGCGCCCCATGGCAGGTGCGCCTGCCCGTCCAGCAGTCCTCTCGCCGAACCGCTCAGCGGGCCACCGAGGTCGCCACGGAGCTCCATGTACAGCAGAAGCGCGAACCCGCTGCCGAGAGTGCACGAGATCGCAGTGGACGCCGCGGCAAGCAGCGTGAGCTGCACGGGGCCGAGGCCCGCGGCATCCAGGCCGTCACGGGGGCGCGTGGCCGGGTCGCTGCGGGCCACTGCAAGCGCGAACTGCACGACCGCCGCAAGCGGCACCGCGCACCACACCAGCCGGACGAGCGACTGGCCCGTCGACTGCGGATGGGCCACCGCGTAACCCAGCGTGCACAGCAGCAGGAAGCCCACGCCCGCAGCGGCGGCCGCCACCAGCAGCCTGCGCAGCAGGACGAGCGGGTGCGCGCCGCGCGCTAGGCGGAGACTGAGCACGCCGCCCTGCCCTCTCCGTCAGGCGCGTCAAGCACCGGGAGAGCGGTGCCCCGGCGGCCGTCGACCAGGGAGACCGTCCGGTCGGCCAAGGTCGCAATCTCATCGTCCAGTGTGGCGATGACGACCGTGATGTGGTGCGAGCGCGCTGCCGTGGTCAGGGTGCGCAACACCTGCGCGCGGTCGGCGTTGTGCAGCGGGGCCGTCGGCTCGTCGGCGAACAGCACAGTGGGCTCGCTCGCCAGCGCCCGTGCAATGGCGATCCGCTGGCGCTGCGCCTGGAGCAGGGCGGCCGGCCGCTTGCGCTGGCAATCGCCGACATCGAGACGCTCCAGCCACTCACCGGCGGTGCGCTTGGCTGCCCGGTGCCCCACGCCGCGCATCAGCAGCGGCAGCGCCGTGTTCTCCCAGGCCGTCAGCTCCGGCACGAGGTGGGGCTCGCTGTCGATCCAGCCGAACCGCTCCCGCCGCAGCCGCTCCCGGGCGGCACGCGAGAGGGTGTGCACGGGGGCGCTGTTGAACCACACCTCGCCGGGGGAGGGAACGATCTGCCCGGACAGGCATTTGAGGAGCGTGGTCTTGCCTGAGCCGCGTGGCCCGGTGATGGCGAGAATCTCTCCCTCGCGTACGCCGATGGAGACCCCCGCGAGCGCGGGGGAACCGCTGTGGGCGTAGTGCAGGCCGCGTGCCCAGAGCACGTCGTTGTCCGGCGGGGCCACCATATCGAGCACCTCGGGTCGCTGTAGGGTCCGTTCCCCTGTCCGGGGGAACGAACCGGAGGCCATTGGGTCACTGGCACCGTACGGAACCGGGATCCTAGCCTTTGCCCAGGCTCGGCGCTGGAGGGCCCACTTTCCTCCGGTCGGCCTCATGCCCCAGGGGTCACATATGAGTCGGAGCGCAAATGCGACGGAACCGTGCGACCGGGTGTGCGGTGGGGCGTGGTGCGCGTGCGACGGGCGTACGTCCCGCGTGCGACGGGTGTGCGGTCGTATGCGCCCTGGAGCGCCACGGGCCCGCCGACGGCATGAGGCCCCGCATGAGGCCCGGCATGAGGCCGGGCACGAAGCTCGGCTTGAGGTCCCGTTATGGGGCCCGCATGGGGCCCGGCCTGGGGCGCCGCGCGGTACCTGCGCCCTCATGCCCGCCCGCATGCAGCGAAGCCGTGGCCCGCGCGCGCATGACCTGTGGGGGGTCGCGCGGGGCCACGGCGGGAGGGGCGAACCGCGGGCGGTGCCGGCGGCCTGCCCTGGTCCGTCAGATCCTGGTCCAGGCCTCCGCGAGCACGCCGCGGACGATCTGCTCGATCTCGTCGAAGGTCGACTGGTCGGAGATCAGCGGCGGGGCGACCTGGATGACGGGGTCGCCGCGGTCGTCGGCGCGGCAGTACAGACCGTTCTCGAACAGCTTCTTGGACACGAAGCCGTAGAGCAGCTGCTCGCACTCCTCCGGCGTGAAGGACTCCTTGGTGGCCTTGTCCTTCACCAGCTCGATGCCGTAGAAGAAGCCGTTGCCGCGCACGTCGCCGACGATGGGCAGGTCGTGCAGCTTCGACAGGGTCGCGTGGAAGGCCGCCTCGTTGTCGAGCACGTGCTGGTTGAGGCCCTCGCGCTCGAAGATGTCGAGGTTGGTGAGCGCGACCGCCGCCGACACGGGGTGGCCGCCGAAGGTGTAGCCGTGCAGGAAGGTGTTGCTGCCCTTGAAGAACGGCTCGGCGATCCGGTCGGAGATGATGGCGGCGCCGATGGGGGAGTAGCCGGACGTCATGCCCTTGGCGCACGTGATGATGTCCGGGACATAGCCGAACTTGTCGCACGCGAACATCGTGCCCAGGCGGCCGAAGGCGCAGATGACCTCGTCCGAGACGAGCAGCACGTTGTACGTATCACAGATCTCGCGTACCCGCTGGAAGTAGCCGGGCGGGGGCGGGAAGCACCCGCCGGCGTTCTGCACAGGCTCCAGGAAGACGGCCGCGACCGTGTCGGGACCCTCGAAGAGGATCTGCTGCTCGATCTGGTCGGCGGCCCAGCGGCCGAACGCCTCCGGGTCGTCAGCGTGGATCGGGGCCCGGTAGATGTTGGTGTTGGGAACCTTGAACGCGCCGGGGACGAGCGGCTCGAAAGGAGCCTTGAGCGCCGGCAGGCCGGTGATGGCCAGCGCCCCCTGGGGCGTGCCGTGGTAGGCGACGGCCCGGGATATGACCTTGTACTTCGTGGGGTTGCCGGTGAGCTTGTGGTACTGCTTCGCGAGCTTCCAGGCGGTCTCCACGGCCTCTCCGCCACCGGTGGTGAAGAAGACCTTGTTGAGGTCGCCCGGCGCGTAGTGGGCGAGCCGCTCGGCGAGCTCGATCGCCTTGGGGTGCGCGTAGCTCCACACGGGGAAGAACGCCAGCTCCTGAGCCTGCTTGGCGGCCGCCTCGGCCAGCTCGGCCCGCCCGTGGCCCGCCTGGACCACGAACAGCCCCGCGAGGCCGTCCAGGTAGCGCTTGCCCTTGTCGTCGAAGATGTAGGTGCCCTCGCCGCGCACGATGGTCGGCACGGGGGCGTTCTCGTACGACGACATGCGGGTGAAGTGCATCCACAGGTGGTCGTACGCAGTCTGGGAGAGGTCCTTGCTCACGGCTATCGGGTTCCCCATGTGTAGGTCTGCTTGCGGAGCTTGAGGTAGACGAAGCTCTCGGTCGAGCGCACGCCCGGCAGGGTCCGGATGCGCTTGTTGATCGTTTCGAGGAGATGGTCGTCGTCCTCGCAGACGATCTCGATGAGGAGGTCGAAGGAGCCCGCGGTCACGACGACGTACTCGACCTCGTCCATCGCGGTCAGCGCGTCGGCGACCGGATCGAGGTCGCCCTCTACGTTGATGCCGACCATCGCCTGGCGCCGCAAGCCCACGGTGAGCGGGTCGGTGACGGCGACGATCTGCATCACGCCCTGGTCGAGCAGCTTCTGGACACGCTGCCGCACGGCTGCCTCGGACAGCCCCACGGCCTTGCCGATCGCCGCGTAGGGGCGGCGGCCGTCTTCCTGGAGCTGCTCGATGATCGCCAGGGAGACGGCGTCGATGGGCGGCGTGCCGTGCACGTTCTTCGGGTCTGGACTACGAGTGGCCACACGTCCACTGTGCATGCGTCTCGCCCGTGTGGCAACCCTGAAGCGATGAAATTCGTTGCGGTAAGGTCCCTGAATAACTGATTCCGTCGTTCATGGCTGTGAGGTATGTCGAAAACGCGGGCTCACTGACTAGGCTGACGGTCTCACCCAGTGGACATCTGACAGGAGGGGTGGCAGCCATGACCACCGAACTGCGTCGTCTTCGCAATTTCATCGACGGGGAGTTCCGGGACGCCGCCGATGGGCGGACCACCGAGGTGGTCAATCCGGCCACAGGCGAGGCCTACGCCACCGCTCCGCTGTCCGGCGCCGCGGACGTCGACGCCGCCATGGCCGCGGCCGAGGCGGCCTTCCCCGCGTGGCGTGACCTGGTGCCGGGCGAGCGCCAGAAGGTCCTGCTCAAGATCGCCGACGCCATCGAGGCGCGCGCCGAGGAGCTCATCGCCGCTGAGTCCGAGAACACCGGCAAGCCGCTGAGCCTCACGCGCAGCGAAGAGGTCCCCCCTATGGTGGACCAGATCCGCTTCTTCGCGGGCGCCGCGCGGATGCTTGAGGGCCGCTCCGCGGGCGAGTACATGGAGGGCCTGACCTCCATCATCCGCCGCGAGCCGATCGGCGTCTGCGCGCAGGTGGCCCCGTGGAACTACCCGATGATGATGGCCGTGTGGAAGTTCGCCCCGGCGCTCGCCGCGGGCAACACCGTCGTCCTCAAGCCCTCCGACACCACGCCCGCCTCCACCGTCCTCATCGCCGAGATCATCGGCGGCGTGCTGGAGGAGCTCGGCCACCCCAAGGGCGTCTTCAACGTCATCTGCGGTGACCGGGAGACCGGCCGCCTCATGGTCGAGCACCCGGTGCCGGCCATGGCCTCGATCACCGGCTCCGTGCGGGCCGGCATGCAGGTCGCGGAGTCGGCCTCCAAGGACCTCAAGCGCGTCCACCTGGAGCTCGGCGGCAAGGCCCCCGTCGTCGTCTTCTCCGACGCCGACATCGCCAAGGCCGTCGAGGACATCGCCGTCGCCGGCTACTTCAACGCCGGCCAGGACTGTACGGCCGCGACCCGCGTCCTCGTCCACGAGTCGATCCACGACGAGTTCGTCACCGCCCTCGCCAAGGCCGCCGCCGACACCAAGACGGGGCAGCCGGACGACGAGGACGTGCTCTACGGCCCCCTCAACAACGCCAACCAGCTCAAGCAGGTCACCGGCTTCATCGAGCGGCTGCCCGGCCACGCCAAGCTCGAGGCGGGCGGGCACCGGGTCGGCGAGAAGGGTTACTTCTTCGCCCCGACCGTCGTCTCCGGCCTCAAGCAGGACGACGAGATCATCCAGCACGAGGTCTTCGGCCCCGTGATCACCGTCCAGTCCTTCGCGGACGAGGACCAGGCCGTCGAGTACGCCAACGGCGTCGAGTACGCGCTGGCCTCCTCGGTGTGGACGAAGGACCACGGCCGCGCCATGCGGATGTCCAAGAAGCTCGACTTCGGCTGCGTGTGGATCAACACGCACATCCCGCTGGTCGCCGAGATGCCCCACGGAGGCTTCAAGAAGTCCGGCTACGGTAAGGACCTCTCGGCCTACGGCTTCGAGGACTACACGCGCGTCAAGCACGTCATGACGTCGCTGGACTGACGAGGGCCGGGCCGGCCTCCGCCTCATGCGAGGGGCGGGGGCCCGCCTCATGCGGCGGATCAGCCCGCCTCATGCGGCCGGGGGGCTCGCCTCATGTAGGGAGCGCGCCTGCCTCGTGCGGCGGCCGGGCTGCCTCATGCCGTGGACGGGCCCGCCTCATGCCGCAGGAGCCACCGCGCCCCATGCCGCACGGCCGCCGGCCTCATGCCGTAAGGCTGTGCGCCCCAGGCCCGCTGCCCCGCGGTGCCCCATGCCGCCGCCGTGGCCCGCACCGGATGATCGTTCCGGTGCGGGCCGTCGCGCGCTTTGCGCCGGTATCATCGACGGCCGGCCGTTCCCGGCCGTCAGGGTGTCGGGAAGAGCGGTCACCTCCCGGACAGGCCGTACATTGTCCGCGAAGATCCGACCCACCATGCTGCCGGAATGCGAGAGAAGCCCGTGAAGCCCCTGTCCCGCCGGACCCTGCTGCGCGCGCTGGGCGCGGGCGCCGGGGCCGCCGCACTCGCAGGCTGCGGCGTACCCGCCGCCTACGTCGAGCCGGCCGACAGGGCCGCCGAAGACCGGTCCGGCAGTGACAAGCGCCTCGTGTTCGCCAACTGGCCGCTCTACATCGACGTGGACGAGAACGACCCGCAGAAGCGCCCCACGCTCGACGCGTTTGAGAAGCAGAGCGGCATATCGGTGAAGTACACCGAGGAGATCAACGACAACGACGAGTTCTTCGGCAAGGTCAGCCCCGCCCTGATGAACCACCAGGAGACGGGGAGGGATCTCATCGTCGTCAGCGACTGGATGGCGTCCCGCTACGTGCGCCTGGGCTGGGTCCAGGAGATGGACCGATCGCGTCAGCCGAACGTCGACCGCCACCTCGACCCGCTGCTGCGCAAGCCCTCCTTCGACCCCGGCCGGCTCCACACCGTCCCCTGGCAGTCCGGCATCACGGGCATCGCGTACAACCGCAAAAAGCTCGGCCGGGAGATCCGCCACACCTCCGACCTGTGGAAGGACGACCTGCGCGGCCGGGTCACGCTGCTCGCCGGCCTGGACGAGGCGTACTCGCTGCTCATGCAGGGCAACGGCGCCGACGTCACCCGCTGGACCGCCGACGACTTCCACACCATGACCGACCAACTGCGCCGCCTCGTGCGCAAGCGGCACATCCGCCGCTTCACGGGCAACGACTACATCAAGGACCTCTCGTCCGGCGACGTCCTGGCCTGCCAGGCGTACTCCGGCGACATCATCCAGCTCCAGGCCGACAACCCCGACATCAAGTTCGTGGTCCCGGAAGAGGGCGCCGAGCTGTGGGCCGAGAGCCTCATGGTGCCCAACCTCGCCCGCCACAAGCGCAACGCCGAGGCGCTCGTCGACTACTACTACCGGCCGGAAGTCGCCGCCCAGCTTGCCGCCGCGGTCAACTACGTCTGCCCCGTGCCGGCCGCGCGCGACGTCCTCGCCTCGTCCTCGGACAAGGAAGAGGTTGAGCTCGCCGAGAACCCGCTCATCTTCCCCAGCGACGACATGCGCAAACGCCTGGCGACCGCGCGCGACATGACCGCGAGGGAGCGGCCGGTCTTCACCAAGGAGTGGAACGAGATCGTCGGCCTCTAGCCCGCCTCATGCGGCAGCCTCCGCCGCCCGCCCCATGCACCCCGGCACTCCAGCCCCGCCGCACTCCCCAGCCCTCAGCCCGGGAGCAGCGACAGCAGAGTGCCGATCCGGTTCGTGGTGATCGCATCGACGCCCGCCGCCAGCAACCGCCGCATCGTGAACCGGGTGTCCGCGGTCCAGGCCGACACCAGCAGCCCGTCGGAGTGGTTGCGGGCCACGAGCTCGGGGCTCACCAGGCCGAAGCGGTAGTTCAGCCAGCGCGGAGCGACGGCGCTGAGCAGCGCACGGCGCGGCGGCATCAGCGTCGTCCACGTCAGAGCCGTCTCCGCGTCCGCGTCCGCGCGGCGTATCGCCAGCATCGACGCCGTGCCACCGCAGTAGTAGACGCGCTCGGTGGCCCCGCTCGCGTGCACTTCGGCGACCGCCGCCTCGGCGGCCGATGCATCCGGCAGGTCGATGAACAGCCGCTGCCCCGAGTGCCCCGCGCCGAGGTGCAGGGCCTCACGCAGGGTGGGCACGCCGCCGCCGGTCAGCTCGCGCAGTTCGTCCGCCGAGAGCGAGTCCAGGACCCGCGTGAGGCCCCACAGGCGCTCCAGCGTCGAGTCGTGCAGCAGTACGGGCACGCCGTCACGCGTGAGGCGGACGTCGATCTCCACCGCCCCGGCTCCGGCCTCCAGCGCCGAACGGATCGAGGGCAGGGTGTTTTCCCGGAACCGGTACGGATCGCCGCGGTGGGCGACAGCGGTCACGGCGCGGGCTTCCACAGCGGGGGAGTTCGGGCTGGACATGCTGCTCATTGTCGCCGCGGAGTGCGCCTGAGGCCGTCAGCCCCGCCAGGCTGCGGTGTACGCGTCGATCTCGGCCCGGAGCGCCGCCTTGCCCGCCGTGTCCATGAACGAAGCCTCAACGGCGTTCTTGGCGAGACCGGCGACGCCGGCCGCGTCGAGCTCCAGGAGGCGGGCGGCGACCCCGTACTCGCGGTTGAGGTCGGTACCGAACATGGGCGGGTCGTCGCTGTTGACCGTCACCAGGACGCCGGCGGCCACCATCTCCTTGATGGGGTGCTGCTCCAGGTCGGTCACGGCGCGGGTGGCGAGGTTGGACGTCGGGCAGACCTCCAGCGGGATGCGGTGCTCGGCCAGGTGGGCCAGCAGGTCCGGGTCCTGAGGGGCGCTGGTGCCGTGCCCGATGCGCTCGGCGCGCAGGTCGACCAGGGCGTCCCAGATGGTCTGCGGGCCCGTCGTCTCACCGGCATGGGGCACGCTGTGCAGCCCCGCGGCGATGGCCCGGTCGAAGTACGGCTTGAACTGCGGCCTGGGCACTCCGATCTCCGGCCCGCCCAGCCCGAAGGAGACGAGCCCCTCGGGCTTGAGCTCACAGGCGATCCGCGCGGTCTCCTCCGCAGCTTCCAGCCCCGCCTCGCCGGGGATGTCGAAGCACCAGCGCAGCGCCACGCCCAGCTCCGTCTCGGCCGCCTTGCGGGCGTCCTCGATGGCCTCCACGAAGGCGGCGTCGGGAATGCCGCGCCGGGTCGAGCTGAAGGGGGTGACGGTCAGTTCGGCGTAGCGGATGTTCTGCCGCGCCATGTCACGCGCGACCTCGTACGTCAGTAGCCGCACGTCCTCCGCGTCGCGGATCAGGTCGACCACAGAGAGGTAGACCTCGATGAAGTGCGCGAAGTCGCGGAAGGTGAAGAAGTCGGCCAGCGCCTCGGGGTCCGTCGGGACGGGCGAGTCCGGGTGGCGGGCGGCCAGTTCGGCGACGATGCGGGGGGATGCCGACCCGACGTGGTGCACATGGAGCTCCGCTTTCGGGAGCCCTGCGATGAACGAGTCGAGTACGGACATGCGTGCCTCCATGGCGCGGTCGGCTGGAGCCGGTCGACGGGTGCCGTTCATCGTATGCGGGACGTGCGCGACCGTTGTCCTCAGGCCTTAGCATGACGGAGTATCGACTGGGGAGGGCTATGTCCGACAAGGCCACCGGGGCCGACGAGCAGCCGGAGCCGCGGGACTCCGATCCCTGGGCTCCGCCGCCGCGGATACCCCTCGACAAGCCTGATGCGCAGCCGGCCCCCGGGCGGCACGCAGGTGTCGCTCCGGTGCCCCATGCCGCCGGACCGCTGCCGCCTCATGCAGCGCCCGTGCCTCATGCCGTCGTCCCGCCTCATGCGGACCGGGTCGGGCCCCATGCGGCCCCGGTGCCACCCTCCGCTCCGGCCCCGGGCACCGTCCCGCCCGTGCCCCTCGCACCGACCGGCCCCGGCACCCCCAGTGCGTACCAGGGCAACCCGTACGACCAGACGCTCTACGGACCGCCCGGTCTCCCCTCCGCACCCCCCGGCCCGGCCCCCTACGGCATGCAGCCGCAGCCGTACGGCCAGGGCCCGTACGGCCAGGGTGCGTATCAGCCGGGCTCGTACGGCTATCCGGTCGCCCCGTTCTACGTGCCGCCCGTGCCCAGCAACGGCATGGGGCTGGCGGCCCTCGTACTCGGCATCGTCGGCACCGTGCTCGCCCCCACGGTCGTCCTGGGGGCGGTGCTCGGCGTCCTGGCGATCGTCTTCGGCGCGGTGGGCCGAGTCAAGGCGCGCAAGGGAGAGGCCACGAACCCCGGGCAGGCGCTCGCCGGCCTGATCCTCGGGGGCGTGGGGCTCATCGCCACCGTCCTGATGGTCATCGTGTACATCAACATCGATGTCGACGACAGCGACGGTCCGGCGCCCGAGGACGACCCCGAGGGGACCTATGGGGCCTACCTGTCGGCGCCGGTGCTGATCGTGGACCGCCCGGCCAGCCGCTGACGCGCCTCCATCAGCGCGAAGCCCAGGAGGTTGTCGCCCTGCCAGCGGGCCGGGTCCGCGGCCCGCTCGTCGTCCGTGGCGAGGCCGATGCCCCAGACCCGGTCGAGCGGGCTGGCCTCCACCAGCACCCGGTTCCCGGTGCCCAGCAGGTAGTCGCTCAGCGCGGCGTCCTGCGCGAACTTGTGCACGCTGCCCTCCACCACCAGCCCGAAGCGGTGGCGCCGCCACGTCTCCTCGTCGAAACCGCGCACCTTGCGCCCCGCATCCTTCGCCTGCTTCGGGTGCGAGGCCGCGATCGCCTCGGCTGCCGCCTCCGCGTCGCCGAAGAGCCGTGCCTTGCCGGCCATCATCCAGTGTTCGGCGGTGGCGTAGACGGTGCCGTCCACCGTGAACGGCGAAGGCCACCACTGGCTGAAGCAGCTCGCGCCTATGCGCCCATCACGCAGCGGCTGGTGCCCCCAGAAGTAGACGTACTTGAAGCGCTCCCCGCGGGCGACAGCCGCCGTCAGTTCCGCCACCGAGCGCGGCCCGTCCGCCTGCCGCCCCTCCTGCTGCCCCGCATGCCGCTCCATGCGCTCGTCTCCCCGCAGGTCCCCGTTGATCTTCATGTCTGTCATTGTGCGTCCTCCGCGGGCACCTGAACTCGGCTGACCGTGCCCGACCGTTCCCCATAGCATTGCCGGACGCAGTTCAACGGAGGGGACATTTTTCATGTCTGACTACAACCAGAATCCCTATGGAGCGCCGCAGCAGGTGCCCCAGCAGCCCCCGGTGCCGCCCCAGCAGCCCGGCTACGGCTACCCGAACCAGGCGGCGCAGAGCGGCTATCCCGGTCAGAGCGGCTACCCCGCACAGGCGCCGAACGCCTACCCGGCGCAGAGCAGCTACCCCTCCGCACCGCCCGCCCAGGCCTACCCCGCAGGCGGCTACGCGGGCCCCATGCAGCCCAGCAACGGCATGGGTACCGCCGGCCTCGTCTGCGGCATCATCGGCGCCGTATGCAGCCTCCTGGTCTTCCTGTGGTTCTTCGGCCTGATCCTCGGCATCCTCGGCATCATCTTCGGCGCCGTCGGCCGCTCCAAGGTCACGAAGGGCGAGGCGAACAACCGGAGCGCCGCGACCACCGGCATCGTCCTCGGCATCGTGGCCCTGGTGCTCCCCGTGCTGTGGTTCGCCTTCTTCGCGAGCCTGCTCGGCCTCGGCGCCGGGCTGTAGCCGGATCCCACCTGCTGCACCGATTCCGTCGCAGGGCCTCGTAACTGCGACGGAATCCCTTGTTGGTCGACGTCTCCTCTGTCAGGATCGGCCTCGATGCCCCTGTGCTGTACAGCGCGCAGGGACGCAGTCGGCGGAGGAGTGTGCGATGGGCGCGACGGATCAGCGGTTCGATGCGGCGGAGCGGTTCGCCGGCGGTGCGCAGTACATCGCGGGGCGGCTGCGCCCGGGCACCTCGGGCCGTACGCACGCGGTCGTGAACCCCGCCACCGGCGAAGAACTGCTCCGGTACGAGCTGGCCGGCGCGGAGGACGTGGATGCCGCCGTCGCGGCCGCTGAAGCCGCTTTTCCCGCATGGGGCGGGGCAACGCCCGGGGAGCGCTCCGACGCGCTGCACCGCTTCGCGGGCGTGCTCGCCCGGCGGGCGGCGGAGTTCGCACGTGCGGAGTCCGCGCAATGCGGCAAGCCGATCCGCCTCACCACCGAGTTCGACGTCCCGGGGACCGTGGACAACACGGCCTTCTTCGCGGGCGCCGCGCGCCATCTGGAAGGCCGCTCCGCCGGCGAGTACAGCGCTGACCACACCTCCTACGTACGCCGCGAGCCCATCGGCGTCGTGGGCTCCGTCGCACCGTGGAACTATCCCCTCCAGATGGCCGCCTGGAAGGTCCTGCCTGCCGTCGCGGCCGGCAACACCGTCGTGCTCAAGCCGGCCGAGCTGACGCCCCTGACATCGTTGATGTTCGCCCAGGCGGCCACCGAGGCCGGCATCCCCGACGGTGTCGTGAACGTCGTCAGCGGAGCCGGCGCGGAAGCGGGGGAGCGCCTCGTGGGCCATCCGGCCGTCGCTATGACGTCGTTCACCGGCTCCACGGTGGTCGGCAGGCGGGTCGCCGAAATCGCGACCAGGACGGTCAAGCGGCTCCACCTCGAACTCGGCGGCAAGGCCCCGTTTGTCGTCTTCGACGACGCAAACCTCGAAGCCGCGGTGCACGGGGCGGTCGCCGGAGCCCTCATCAACAGCGGCCAGGACTGCACCGCGGCCACCCGCGCCTACGTGCAGCGCCCCCTGTACGAGGCGTTCGTCTCAGGGGTCGCCGACCTGATGGCGTCCGTCCGCCTCGGCGACCCCTTCGACCCCGCCACGGACCTGGGTCCGCTCGTCTCGCACGTCCAGCGCGACCGCGTCGCCGGATTCGTGGAGCGGGCGCGTACGTATGCCGCTGTCGTCACCGGCGGCGCGACGCCCGCGGGGGAGCTGGCCAAGGGCGCCTACTACCTCCCCACGCTCATCACAGGCGCACCCCAGAACAGCGAGATCGTCCAGGACGAGGTGTTCGGCCCCGTGCTCGTCGTGCTGCCCTTCGACAGCGACGACGAGGGCATCGCCCTCGCCAACGACACGCCGTACGGGCTGGCAGCGTCCGCATGGAGCCGCGACGTCTACCGCACGGGGCGGGCCACCAGGGAGATCAAGGCGGGCTGCGTATGGGTCAACGACCACATCCCGATCATCAGTGAGATGCCCCACGGCGGGTACCGGGCGTCGGGCTACGGAAAGGACATGTCCGCCTATTCGTTCGATGAATACACCCAGATCAAGCACGTCATGTCCGACAACACTGCCGTCGCCCGGAAGGCGTGGCACCGAACCGTGTTCTCGCTGGACTGACACGTCATTCCTCATGCTGGTCGACGGAATCCCGGTTCGGCCGGTCCTCGATCGAATGTGTCCCGGTCGGCCCGGATGCCGAACGGGCGAATGCGGGCCGACATCAGGGCTGCCATGTTCACGGGCCTTTCTCTCGCGGGTCTTTCCGTAATAGACCCCGGCCCGGCACTCGCAGCCGCCGGTCTCCCGCATTGCCACGGTCCGGCAATCGGCGCGTAAGCCTGCCCTGAAATTGCCCCCGTTCCGTGCCGTGAGTGGAATTTGTGCTGCCCACTCGCTTTCCCCTGCTCGGACGCATGGGGAGCGCAGGTCCCGCGTAATCAAAAGGAAACAACGGAATCCCTTGTTCGGTTCCGTTTCCTCTGCCAGGATCCACGCTCAAAGTCCGTCGGAGCTACGGAAAGGGCACCCCGCATGGAGCGCTACCAGCCACGGACCGTGGTGAACCGCCGGGCCCTGCTGCGTGCGGGCGGAGCGGGTGCGCTCGCCATCGGGGGGCTGGGAGCCCTCGCCGGCTGCGGCATCCCGCCCGCGGGGCGCCCGGACGGCGCCTTGGGCACCTCCGCGGACCGCTCCGCCCGGGAGCGAGCCGTCGCCTTTTCCAGCTGGACCGGATACATCGACGCCGGCGCGGACGGCAAGGGCCACCCCACGCTCGACGACTTCCGGCGCCGGACCGGAATCGCCGTGACGTACACCGAGGACATCAACGACAACGTCGAATTCTTCGGCAAAGTCAGCAAACAGCTCACCGCCGGCCAGGACATCGGCCGGGACCTTGTCTGCGTCACCGACTGGATGGCCGGCCGCATGATCAGGCTCGGCTGGGCACAGCGGCTCGACGCATCACACCTCCCCAACGCCTACGCCAATCTCGCCCCCGCCTTCCGGAACCCCGACTGGGATCCCGGGCGCGTCCACTCCTATCCCTGGACCGGCATCCCCGCTGTCATCGCCTACAACCGCAAAGCCACCGGCGGACGCAAAGTCGACTCCATGTCCCAACTTCTGGAGGACCCCCGGCTCAAAGGGCGGGTCGGACTGCTCTCCGAAATGCGCGACACGGTCGGCCTCACGCTCCTCGACATGGGCAACAGGCCCGAAGAAGTCACTGCCGACGAGTACACCGCTGCCATCACCCGACTGCGCCGGGCCCGCGACCGCGGCCAGATCCGCCGCTTCACCGGCAACGACTACACGGGCGACCTCAACAAGGGCGACATCGCCGCCTGCATCGCCTGGGCGGGCGACCTCGTCCAGCTCCAGGCCGACAACACAGACATCCAGTACGCGATACCGGACGCGGGCTACATGCTTTCCAGCGACAATCTTCTGGTCCCCCGCAACGCCCGCCACCAGAGGAACGCCGAGCGCCTCATCGACTACTACTACCAGCCGAAGATCGCCGCGCGGCTCGCCGCCGCCATCAGCTACGTCAGCCCCGTCGCCGGGCTGCGGGACGAGCTCGCGAAGATCGACAAGGAGCTGGCCGACAACAGCCTGATCATCCCCGGCGAGGCGATGCTGGCGAAGGCCCACGCCTTCCGCTCCCTGACCGCCGCCGAGGACAAGGCGTTCGAGGCCGCTTTCTCCGAGCTCACCGGCGCCTGAACCGCCGAAACGGGCCACCGGCGCGGCGCCCGGCCCCGGACATATGAGAACGTACGCGGCTGTACGTGCCGTACGCGCTCACGCCCTCGAGACCCCTGGACCGAAGAACCATGACAGCAACCGCCCCGACCGACAGCAGCAGCGGCACGGACGTCCGCCTCACCGCCATCAGCAAGAGCTACGGCGCCTTCACCGCCGTCCACCCGCTCGACCTGTCCGTCCCCGCCGGCTCCTTCTTCGCCCTGCTCGGCGCCTCGGGCTGCGGCAAGACCACCACCCTGCGCATGATCGCCGGCCTGGAGCAGCCCACCGCCGGCACCGTGGAACTCGCCGGCAAGGACGTCACCGCCCTCCCCCCGCACAAGCGCCCCGTCAACACCGTCTTCCAGAGCTACGCGCTCTTCCCGCACCTCGACATCTACGAGAACGTCGCCTTCGGCCTGCGCCGCCGCGGCATCAAGTCCGTCAAGAAGCAGGTCGGCGACATGCTCGACCTCGTCCAGCTCGGCGACTTCGCCCGCCGCAAGCCCCACCAGCTCTCCGGCGGACAGCAGCAGCGCGTCGCCGTCGCCCGCGCCCTGATCAACCACCCCCAGGTGCTCCTCCTCGACGAGCCCCTCGGCGCCCTCGACCTCAAGCTGCGCCGCCAGATGCAGCTCGAGCTTAAGCGCATCCAGACCGAGGTCGGCATCACCTTCATCCACGTCACCCACGACCAGGAGGAGGCCATGACGATGGCCGACACGGTCGCGGTCATGAACGCCGGCCGGGTCGAACAGCTCGGCGCCCCCGCCGACCTCTACGAGACCCCCCGCACCACCTTCGTCGCCAACTTCCTCGGCACCTCGAACCTCATCACCGCCGAGGTCCTCGACGCCTCCGGCGAGACCCTCGTCCTGCGCGCCGCGGATACCAAACTCGCCCTGCCCCGTGCGCGATGTACCGCCGCCCCCCGTGCGGGCGGGAAGCTCCTCGTCGGGATACGGCCGGAGAAGATCACCCTCGCGCACGCCGACGACGCCGGCACCATCCCCGAGGGGCGCAATCGCGTCCACGGCCGCATCACCGCCTCCAGCTTCATCGGCGTCTCCACCCAGTACCTCGTCGACAGCCCCGCGGCCACGGGCCTGTCCGTCTACGAGCAGAACATCGAGCGCGACAGCCGCCTCGTGCCGGGCGCCGACGTCGTCCTGCACTGGAACCCCGGGCACAGCTTCGGTCTGGACGCCGCGCAGAGCATCGAGGCCGGCACGGACGCGGGGGAGGGCACCTGATGGCACTCGTCACCGACAAGACCCCAGCGCCTCGTGCGACCCGCCGCACGGCCGCACGAGGCGGGAAGCCCACCCCGTACTGGCTCCTGCTCCCCGGCATCCTCTGGCTGCTCGTCTTCTTCGCCGCCCCGCTCGTCTATCAGGCGTCCACCTCCGTACAGACCGGCTCCCTCGAAGAGGGCTTCCAGGTCACCTGGCACTTCGCCACGTACTGGGACGCGCTGACCGAGTACTACCCCCAGTTCCTGCGCTCCGTGGCCTACGCCGCGACTGCCACCGCGCTCTGCCTCGCCCTCGGCTACCCGCTGGCCTACCTCATCGCCTTCAAGGCCGGCCGCTGGCGCAACGTCCTGATGATCCTCGTCATCGCGCCGTTCTTCACGAGCTTCCTGATCCGCACCCTCGCCTGGAAGACGATCCTTTCCGACGGCGGCCCCGTCGTCTCCGCGCTCGCGAGCCTGCACGTCCTCGACGTTACCGACGCGCTCGGCGTCACCGAAGGACACCGCGTCCTCGCCACGCCCCTCGCCGTCGTCTGCGGCCTGACCTACAACTTCCTGCCCTTCATGATCCTGCCGCTGTACACCTCGCTGGAGCGCATCGATTCACGGCTGCATGAGGCGGCCGGCGACCTCTACGCGCGGCCGCTGACGACCTTCCGCAAGGTGACCTTCCCGCTCTCCATGCCGGGTGTCGTCGCCGGTACCCTGCTCACCTTCATCCCCGCCACAGGCGACTACATCAACGCCGAGTTGCTCGGCTCCACCGACCAGAAGATGATCGGCAACGTCATCCAGTCCCAGTTCCTGCGCGTCCTGGATTACCCGACCGCCGCCGCCCTGTCCTTCATCCTCATGGCCGCCATCCTCGCCATGGTCACCGCCTACATCCGCAAGTCCGGGACGGAGGACCTGGTCTGATGCCTGCTCTGCCCGCCCGCCCGGCCGCCCTCTCCAGCCGCCCCGTGCGGTGGCTCCGCCGCAACTTCGTCGTGCTCGCAGGCCTGGCCACGCTGGCCTACCTCGTGCTGCCGAACGTCATCGTCACCGTCTTCTCGTTCAACAAGCCCAACGGCCGCTTCAACTACGAGTGGCAGCGCTTCTCCACCGACGCCTGGACCGACCCGTGCGGCGTCGCCGACCTCTGCGGCTCACTCTCGCTCAGCCTGCAGATCGCCGTCTGGGCGACCGTGGGCGCCACCGTCCTAGGCACGGCGCTCGCTTTCGCGCTCGCCCGCTACCGCTTCCGCGCCCGCTCCTCCGTGAGCACCCTGATCTTCCTGCCGATGGCCATGCCCGAGGTCGTCATGGCCGCCTCGCTGGCAACCCTCTTCCTCAACATGGGCGTCACCTTCGGCTTCTGGACCATCCTGATCGCCCACATCACGTTCTGCCTGAGCTTCGTGGTGACGGCCGTCAAGGCCCGGGTGATGTCCATGGACCCCCGCCTCGAGCAAGCCGCCCAGGACCTCTACGCCACCCCGCTGCAGACCTTCCTGCGGGTCACCCTCCCGATCGCCGCCCCCGGCATCGCGGCGGGCGCCCTGCTCTCCTTCGCCCTGTCCTTCGACGACTTCATCATCACCAACTTCAACGCCGGCTCGACTGTGACCTTCCCCATGTTCGTCTGGGGATCCGCACAACGGGGCACACCCGTTCAAATCAATGTCATCGGAACGGCGATGTTCGCCATCGCCGTGCTGTGCGTCCTTGCCGGTCAGCTGATCGGCGGGCGCCGTAAAAGGAGCTGAGAACATGGCCGCTCGTGCCATGAACCCTGTCCAAGCACTTTCCGACGCCGCTCCCCGGCCCTACTGGCTCGACGACCCCTCCCGGCCGGGGGCGCTCCCCGCGCTCGTCGGCGACGAGCACTGCGACCTGCTCGTCGTCGGTGGCGGATACTCCGGACTGTGGACCGCGCTCCTCGCCAAGGAGCGCGACCCCGGCCGGGACGTCGTCCTCATCGAGGCCCGGGAGACCGGCTGGGCGGCCTCAGGCCGCAACGGCGGCTTCTGCTCCGCCTCCCTCACCCACGGCTGGGCCAACGGCGCCTCACGCTGGCCCGACGAGCTCGCCACGCTCCACGAACTCGGCCTCAAGAACCTCGACGGAATCGAGGCCACCCTCGCCCGGTACGGCATCGACTGCGACTTCGAACGCACCGGTGAGATCGACATCGCCACCGCCCCGCACCAGGTGCACGAGCTCCAGGAGGCCGCAGAGGAACTAGAGGCCCTCGGCCTCACAGGCTACGAGTATCTCGACGGGGACGCCCTGCGCGCCGAGGTCCGCTCCCCGACCTTCCTGGCCGGTCTCTGGGACCGCGACGGAGTCGCGATGCTGCACCCCGCCCGGCTCGCATGGGGCCTCAAACGGGCCTGCACGGAGCTCGGGGTACGCATCTACGAGCACACGCCCGGCACCGAACTGTCCTCCCGCGCTGCCGGCCTCGCCGTCCGCACCCCGTACGGGCGCGTCTTCGCCCGCCGCGCCGCCCTGGGCACCAACGCCTTTCCCTCACTGGTCAAGCGCGTCCGCTCCTACATCGCGCCCGTCTACGACTACGCCCTGATGACGGAGCCGCTGAGCGCCGAACAGCTCGCCGCCGTCGGCTGGAAGGGCCACCAGGGGCTCGGGGACGCCGCCAACCACTTCCACTACTTCCGCATCACGCCCGACCACCGCATCCTGTGGGGCGGCTACGACATCGTGTACCACTACGGCGGTGGCGTCCGGTCGGAATACGACCACCACCCGGCCACGTACCAGAAGCTCGCCGAGCACTTCTTCCGCTGCTTCCCTCAGCTCGAGGACGTGCGCTTCACCCACAGCTGGGGCGGTGCCATCGACACCTGCTCACGCTTCTCGGCGTTCTTCGGCACGGCGCACGGGGGCAAGGTCGCCTACGCCCTCGGCTACACGGGGCTGGGCGTCGGCGCCTCACGCTTCGGTGCCGACGTGATGCTCGACCTCCTCTCGGGCGAGCGCACGGAGCGCACCGAGCTGGAGATGGTGCGCAGCAAGCCGTTGCCGTTCCCGCCCGAACCGGTGCGCTCCATGGGCATCGGCATCACCCAGTGGTCGATGACGAAGGCCGACGAGAACGGCGGCCGCCGCAACCTCTGGCTCAAGGCGATGGACAAGGTCGGCCTGGGGTTCGACAGCTGAGGGCGGCAGGGCGGGGCAGGGAGCTGCCTCGTGCGCCGGCCGGCGTGTCGGCCTCATGCGCAGGGGGCACAGGCCGCCCCATGCGGCGGGGGCTGCGGGCCTCATGCGTCCCCCCCCGCACGTTGAACTCATGCCCGTCCCGCATGGTGCCCCATGCGCGGCGTGCGGGCGCACCGGGGCACGCCGTCCTGCGGACAGTGAACCCTTCACCTCCACCCGGCCCGGAAACCCGCGTAATGATCCGCACTCCGGGGCCTCTCCATCCGTGAACGCAGAACGAGCGGACACGGAACGGAGGCACTGCCATGAGTGACGACACGGGGAGGCCGAGCGCGGTGGAGTGGCTGGCGACGGCGGCACCCGATCCCGGGACCTGCCGGTGGGAATGGGAGCGCACCCCCCTCGGGGTGACGCTGCTGCCCGCCGGCAGGCTCTGGGACGTCCTCATCCTCTCCAGTGAACTGGGGCGCCCCACGCTGGAGATCCTGTCCCGTTGCACGGAGCAGGTAGGCCCCGTCCTGGCGGACTTCGGCGACTGCCGCATGGGCTTCTTCGTGCCCCCGGGCACCGCTGCCGGATGGTTTGCCACGGGGGTACGCGCTGCCGGGATCGGTAGCTGGGTCGTCGTGCCCCACCCGTCGCGTGCCGCCTCAGGCGTCCGTTGGGTGGTCCCGCCCGACGGTACGGGCACGCTCACCGACCCCGTGCTGCTGGAGTTGTCGATGCACGAGGCGGCCGTGACCCTCGCCCGTGAACGGGACGCATGAGGGCCTGTGCCAGCCCCCACAGCAGTACGCCGGACAGGCACCAGGCGCCCACCACGTCCAGCGGCCAGTGGTAGCCGCACCGCACCAGGCCGACCGCCACGCCCGCGTTCAGGAGGACATAGGTGACTGCGGCCCACGCGCGCGTGCGCGCGTAGCGGCTGCGTGGCTTCAGGCGGGAGAGGCGGGCATGAGGCGGGTTGCTGCCGACAGCAGAACCGGCATGAGGCGCGGTCCGCGAACACGCGGCATGGGGTGGTGGAGAGACACCCGCATGAGGCCGCGCCCGTGTCGTGGAGGCGAGAGGCGGCATGAGCAGCAGGAGAGCAGCCCCGTACGCGACCGCGGCGGTGGCCGTATGGCCTGAAGGGAAGAAGCCGTCGTGCGCCCCGGACGTTGCCATGGCCGGTGGCCCCGTGCGGCCGATCCAGGCCTTCACCGGCACGATCACGGCCGGGACGGCCGCCATCGTGAGGGCCGCCCACACCGCCGGCAGCCACGGCCTGGGACGCCGCCGGTGGCGTACGAGCACGGAAACGGCCATGGCGGCGATCAGCACGGGCACCGCGACCGACGCGTTGCCGAGGTCGGCGAGGAACTGCGCGGCACCCCCGGGGACGGACGAAACCGCGACCGTACGGCCGAGATCCTCGTCGAGCGTCCGCAAGGGCCCGTGGTCCGCAACCTGCCAGGTGATCAGAACGAAGAGCAGTGCGCACAGCGCAGGGAAGAACCCGCGCATGAGGCGGCGGCGCAATGCCGGCGGCCCCGGAACAGGGGGGGAGGTTCCGAGGCCGCCGTGAGGACCGGGGTGCCGCACGCCCCGGGGGGTATGGGGCGGGCGGCCATCCGATCGGTGAGGATGTCCGGAGCGCAGGGCTCCAGTGGTGTGCGCGAAGGCACGGCCGGGTCGGCACTGGGGACGTACCGGCTCGGCTCCGCCCGCAGTCCCCTGCGGACGAGGTGTTTCTCTCATCTGCAGAAACCGTACGGCAGGCCGGGTGGTCCGGACAGCCGGATCACCCGTCCACTACCCGCTCCGCACAGGTTCTTCACCCCTGTCCCCCCCTGCCGTGGCTACAGGCGGGCGAAGGCGGCCTCGATGATGTCCAGGCCCTCGTTGAGCAGGTCCTCGCCGATGACCAGCGGCGGCAGGAAGCGCAGCACGTTGCCGTACGTGCCGCAGGTGAGCACGATCAGGCCCTCCGCGTGGCAGGCCTTGGCGAGAGCGCCGGCGGCCTCCGGGTTGGGGTCCTTGGTGCCCGACTTCACCAGCTCGATCGCGATCATCGCACCGCGCCCGCGGATGTCGCCGATGATGTCGAACTTCTCCTGCATGGCGGAGAGGCGGCCCTTCATGACCTCCTCGATGCGCTTGGCCTTCGCGTTGAGGTCCAGCTCACGCATGGTCTCGATCGAGCCGAGCGCCGCCGCGCAGGCCACCGGGTTGCCGCCGTACGTGCCGCCCAGACCGCCCGCGTGCGCCGCGTCCATGATCTCCGCGCGGCCGGTCACGGCGGCGAGCGGCAGACCGCCCGCGATGCCCTTGGCCGTGGTGATCAGGTCGGGGACGATGCCCTCGTCCTCACACGCGAACCACTGCCCCGTGCGGCAGAAGCCGGACTGGATCTCGTCCGCGACGAAGACGATGCCGTTGTCCTTCGCGAACTGCGCGATGCGCGGCAGGAAGCCCTTGGCGGGCTCGATGAAGCCGCCCTCGCCCAGCACCGGCTCGATGATGATCGCGGCGATGTTCTCGGCGCCGACCTGCTTGGCCATGGCGTCGATGGCCTGGGCCGCGGCCTCCTCGGCACAGTTCTCCGGGCCGGTGGGCCAGCGGTAGCCGTAGGCCACCGGCACGCGGTAGACCTCGGGGGCGAACGGGCCGAAGCCGTGCTTGTACGGCATGTTCTTGGCGGTGAGCGCCATCGTCAGGTTCGTGCGGCCGTGGTAGCCGTGGTCGAAGACGACGACGGCCTGGCGCTTGGTGTACGCGCGGGCGATCTTCACCGCGTTCTCGACGGCCTCGGCGCCCGAGTTGAACAGCGCGGACTTCTTGGCGTGGTCACCCGGCGTCAGCTCGGCGAGCTGCTCGCAGACCTCCACGTAGCCCTCGTAGGGCGTCACCATGAAGCAGGTGTGGGTGAAGTCGGCGAGCTGCGCGGTCGCACGGCGCACCACGGCCTCGGCGGAGCTGCCGACCGAGGTCACGGCGATGCCGGAGCCGAAGTCGATCAGGGAGTTGCCGTCCACGTCCTCGAGCACGCCGCCGCCGGCGCGCTTGGTGAAGACCGGCAGTGTCACGCCGACGCCGCCCGCGACGGCCGCGTTCTTCCGGGCCAGCAGCTCCTGCGACTTCGGGCCGGGGATCGCGGTGACGATTCGGCGCTCCTGGGGGAGGGCCGGGCCTCCGGTCAGTTCAGTCATGAGGTGCTCCAGGGGGAGAGAACGGGCTTCGGACAGGCTTTTAGTCGCAGGCTAGGGGCGGCGGCGGGGGTCGGGCATGCTCCGTTCGGGAGAAGTGGGCGCGCCGCGTTGTCCGCACCGGACATGGCGGGGCGCACCGGGCCCGCCCGCACGTTCCCCGGGTGATCACGAGGATGGCATGGCACGGGGCGCTGAACTCGCCACGGCGGGCCACTAGATTGAGCTGCGGCGCGCACTCACACGACAAGCATGAAGCCGGCCGGCGGGGGGCGAGGGGCAGCGATGGAGCACGAGGGCACGTACGACGCACCGGGCGCACGAGGCGGCCCGCCTGGGGCGGCGGAGGCGTCTGCCCGGGCGGCCGGAGCCCCGCCCCGGCCGCAGCAGTACACGGGCGTGCCGGCGGCGCCGCCCATGCCTCATGCCGCACCCCCCATGCCGCACGGGGCACCTCCCCCCATGCCCGTAGAGGCCCCGCCCCGGCCCCGTGCCGTGCCCCAGCAGCCCGGGAGGGCGCCTGAGGCGGCCTCGCACGACCGGTCCGCGTTCCTCACCTGGCTCCGTGCGTCGCGCGTCTCCGCCGGGCCCGGCATCTGGGCGTACGGCTACCGTCCCAAGCCGCCCGAGGAGCCGGACCGCATCCCAGGGCGGCAGCTCTTCAGCGGGGCGGTCATCGCCCTTCTGTGCGGCTGGCTGCTGGGTTCGCTGCTCTGGAACGGCTACCTCGGCACGTACTGGCTCTGGCCCCTGACCGTCCTGACCCCCAACTCCTGGCACCAGGGCATGGCAGCGGTGTGGACCGTCTACATCTACTACGCCATCTGCCTCGGCGCGCTCATCTACGTCTTCGGCCGCCTGGGGCGCTGGCCCCAGGTCTGGCGGCGGTACGCCGCCCCGCTGCTCGCGCGCCTGTGGGACGACGGAGGCGTCATCCCTGCTGCTGTGGGCGGGCCCCGCCAGGACCCCGCCGACTGGCCGCAGCTCCGCGCCGCCGGCGCGCATGAGGCCGCCGACCGGCTCGCCGCGGAGGCCCGCGCGGGGCTGATGAGCGATGTCGACCACTCCCGCATCGAGCGTGCCTGGCAGTCCGTACGCGTACAGCCCGGACGGCTCGCCGCCTTCACCGAAACCGTTCTGCGGCACGGGGCGGCCGCCTGTGCGCACCCTTCCGGTGCGCGAGACCTCCCCGTACGCGCCGCCCGCCACGACCTCGTCACCCGGCAGGTGCGCATCGGCGCCGCCCTGGACGACGAACGCAATCCCTACGTACATCGCGGCGCCGGATATGCCCTAGACCCCGGCCTGCTCGGCACTTCCCTGCTCGCCGTCGGCCCGCCCGGCAGCGGCAAGACCGACCGTCTGGTCCGCCCCGTGCTGGAGTCGCAGTGCCTGCAAGCCCTCGCCGGCCGGGCGGCCGTCGTTGCGGTCGGCGCGGCAGGGGCGGGGCTGGCGCCCGACGAGGCGTTCGACGTCGTGGTGCGGATCGGCCGGCAGGACTCCGCGTACGACCTCGACCTGTACGGCGGCACCGACGACCCCGACGAGGCGGCTGCCGTCCTCGCCGAAGGGCTCGTGGGCGACCTCACCGCCACGCTGCCGGGTGAGGGCGGGCGCCGGGCCGCAACGGCCCTGGCCCAGATCCTCGGCCCCTACCGCGCTGCCCACGGCCGTTTCCCGTCCGTCCCCGAACTGCGGGAGCTCCTGGATGGCTCGCCCTCCGCGGTAGGCGCCCTGCGCGCGGCCCTCGTGGACGCGGGGCATGAGGCCCTCGTCCGGGAGATCGACGCGCGGGAACGGCAGGCTCACCGCCCCGGCGACGCCGGCCCCATGCTCGCCGACCGCCTCGCGCTCCTCGACCGCCCCGCCTTCGCCCGCTTCTTCGACACGACCGACCCCTCCCGCACCTTCTCCCTGCGCGCCTTGGAGCACCCCCTGCGCGTCCGGATCGATCTGCCCGAGCGCGGACACGCCGAGGCGTCGCGGATGCTGGCCCGGCTCGTCCTCGCCCAGTTCACGGAGTGCGCGGTCGCCCGGGGCGACCGCTCCCTCTTCGCCTGCCTCGTGCTCGACGACGCCACCCACGCCGTCACCACCGAGGCGGTACGGGGGCTGGCGCGGCTCCGTTCCGCGAACGCCGGGGCACTGCTCACCCTCCGCACGCTCGACGACGTACCCGAGTCCCTGCGCAGTGCGCTGCTGGGCGCCGTCGGCTGCCGCATGGCCTTCTCCGGGGTCACCACGTGGGACGGGGCGCGCTTCGCGGAGGTGTGGGGCAAGGAGTGGGTGGAGACCCGTGACGTCACCGACCGCCAGGTCATCGCCCACGAGCCGCTGACCCGGGTCACCCATGTGGTGCGCAGGCTGGTCACGGGGCGCGCGGTCACCGCCCAGTCCGTGACGGTCCGCAAGGTGGAGCGCGAGCGCTGGTCCGCTTCCGAACTGGCGCACGGCGTGCCTGCGGGGCACGCCGTGCTGTCCGTGACCTCCGTACGGGGCAGCAGTGCGCCTCCCGTGCTGATCGATCTGCAGCGGTGAAGCGACTTGTGTTCCCCGCGATTGCTCCACTGAGGCAGAATCGGTCGCAGTAGTTCATACGCGGCGGCACTGTTGTCGCGACGCCCCCTCCGAAGGTGCCATGCCCCCCACGCTCGCTTCGCTTGTCCACCACTCCGCGCTGAAACTCACCGTGCTCGCGGGGGAGGACCGGCTGGACAGGCCGGTCCGCTGGGCGCACGTCAGCGAGCTGGCCGATCCGGTGCCGTGGATGGACGGCGGCGAACTGCTCCTGATCACCGCATTGAAGATCGATGCGGAGGATCCGGAGGCCATGCAGCAGTACGTGCGCCGCCTCGTGCGCGCCGGCGTCGTGGGCCTGGGCTTCGCGGTCGGCGTCAACTACGAGACGGTGCCCCAGGCCCTGGTCGACGCCGCCGCTGCGGAGGGCCTGCCCCTGCTGGAGGTACCTCGTCGCACGCCCTTCATCGCCATCACCAAGGCCGTGTCCGCGGCCATCGCCGCCGACCAGTACCGGGCGGTGACCGCCGGGTTCGAGGCCCAGCGCGAACTGACCCGGGCCGCCCTCGGGCCGGACGGCCCGGCCGCCCTCGTCGCCAGGCTGGCCGCGCACCTCGACGGCTGGGCGGCGCTGTACGACGCCTCAGGTGGCGTCGTCGCGGCTGCGCCCGAGTGGGCCGCGCGCCGTGCCGCGCGCCTCGGAGCGGACGTCGAGCGGCTGAGGGAGCGCCCCGCGCCCGCGACCGCCGTCCTGGGCACTGACCCTGCCGAGGAAGGAGCCGACCGCGTCGAACTTCAGTCACTCGGCTCCGGGCGGCGCGCACGCGGAGTGCTGGCCGTCGGGACGGGCGCGCCCCTGGGAACCGCCGAACGTTACGCCGTGCATTCCGCCATCGCTCTGCTCACTCTCACCACCGAGCGCTCCCGGGCTTTGCAGGAGGCGGAGCAGCGGCTGGGCGCGGCGCTGCTGCGCATGCTCCTGGCCGGCGAACCTGATCACGCGCGGGCCGTGGCCGGCGACCTGTACGGCGGCCTGCTGGACGCGCCGTTCCGGGTGATCGTCGCCGAGGCGGCGGAAGCGTCCGCCGACGTCGACGCTGCGGCGCCCGAGGAGGAGGCCGAGGCCTCTGTGGACCCGCTCGCGGTGCTCGCGGACACCCTGGAGACCGCGGCGGGCCGGGTGGCGGAGCCCCTGCTGGTCGTTCCGGACGGTGGACGGCTCGTCGTCCTCGCACCCGACGGCGGAGCGGTGGCGGCCGCATGCGGCGAGCACGCCCGCGCCATAGAGACCCGGCGCGGGACGAAGACCCGCCCGCGGGACCGCAGCACCGCGGCACCCGCCTGCGATCTCGTCATCGGCCTCTCCGCCCCCGCGGGACCCATTGCTTCGGCGGCGGCGTTCCGCCAGGCGGAGCAGGCGCTGTCCGTCGCGCGCCGCCGCGGCAGGGTCCTCGTCGAACATGAGGAGGTCGCCGCCGGCTCCGTCCTGCCGCTCCTCGCTGACGACGCCGTACGTGCCTTTGCGGACGGCATGCTGCGGGCCCTGCACGAGCACGACGCCACAGGCCGCGGCGACCTCGTCGCCTCCCTGCGGGCGTGGCTCTCCCGCCATGGCCAGTGGGACGCGGCCGCGGCGGACCTCGGCGTGCACCGCCACACCCTCCGCTACCGCATGCGCAGGGTGGAGGAGATCCTGGGCCGTTCGCTCGACGACCCGGACGTCCGCATGGAGCTGTGGCTGGCTTTGAAGGCGACCACGGCCTCAGGCCAGGAGTGACTAGGGCCTCAGGCCAGGGTTGACTATGACCTCAGGTCGGGAGTGGCGTCGGCCTCAGGCCGAGTAGCCAGGGCCTCATGCCAGGGTGCGGCGGCGTCGGCCTCAGGCGGTGACCGGGACCGCCCCATGCCCTGGCCCCATGCCCCCTGGTTCGAAAGCGACGGCAGGCAGCCGTAGACCCGGCAAGGGCGGCTCCGGCGCAGGAGCGGGGAAGACCCTGACGCGCCCCGCCACCCCGCCATTGCGGTGCCCCCTCCCGTAGTACTGCTCCACCACGGACAATCGGCGCCCGGCCGCCCCGCACCTACGGTGGGGGAGCAATATCCACACCACCTGGGAAGGGCCGGGATTGTGACTGCTCCCCACGCGTTCTGGCTGGCCGGCCGCGAGGCCACCGGCGAGGAGACCTTCGATGTCACGAACTCCTGGGACGGCCGTCTCGTCGGCACCGTGAGCGTGCCCACCGAGGCGCAGGTCGAGGAGGCCGTTGCCGCCGCGCACGCCGTACGAGAGGAGTTCGCGGCGACGCCCGCCCACGTGCGGACCGCTGCCCTCGACCACGTCGCGAAGCGGCTCACCGAGCGCACTGAGGAGATCGCCCAGCTCATCTCCGCCGAGAACGGCAAGCCCATCAAGTGGGCCCGCGGCGAGGTCGGCCGCGCCGTCTCCGTCTTCCGCTGGGCCGCCGAGGAGGCGCGCCGCTTCAACGCGGGCGACGCGCAGCGCCTGGACACCGACGCGGGCGGCACCGGCCGCCTGGCGCTGACGCGCCGTTTCCCGCGCGGCACTGTGCTGGGTATCGCGCCGTTCAACTTCCCGCTGAACCTGAGCGCCCACAAGGTCGCCCCGGCCATCGCCGTCGGCGCGCCGATCATCCTCAAGCCTGCCCCGGCTACCCCGATCTCCTCCCTCGTGCTGGGCGAGATCCTGGCCGAGACGGACCTGCCGGCGGGTTCCTGGAGCGTGCTGCCGGTCCCGAACGACCGCATGCCCGCCCTCGTCCAGGACGAGCGGCTGCCGGTCATCTCCTTCACCGGTTCCGGCCCGGTGGGCTGGTCGATCCTCGACTCGGCCCCGCGCAAGCACGTCACCCTCGAGCTCGGTGGCAACGGTGCGGCGGTCGTCCTCGCCGACTGGTCCTCGGAGGAGGACCTCGACTGGGCCGCGCAGCGCATCGCGACGTTCTCCAACTACCAGGGCGGCCAGTCCTGCATCTCGGTGCAGCGGGTCATCGCGGACGCCTCGCTGTACGAGCGTCTCGTGCCCAAGGTCGTCGCCGCCGTGGAGGCCCAGGTCACCGGTGACCCGTCGGACGCTGCCACGGACGTCGGCCCGCTGGTCAGCGAGGACGCGGCCAAGCGGGTGGAGTCCTGGGTGAACGAGGCTGTGGAGAACGGCGCCACTCTCCTCGCGGGCGGCACGCGCGACGGTGCCACCTACGCCCCGACCGTGCTCACGGACGTGCCGGCGGACGTGACCATCGCCTGCGAAGAGGTCTTCGGCCCGGTCCTGACGATCACCAAGGCTGAGGGCGAGGAGGCCGCCTTCGCCGCGGTCAACGACTCTCCGTACGGCCTGCAGGCCGGCGTCTTCACGCACGACCTGCAGACGGCGTTCCGGGCGCACCGCGCGCTGGAGACCGGCGGCGTCATCATCGGCGACGTCCCGTCGTACCGCGCCGACCAGATGCCCTACGGCGGCGCCAAGCAGTCCGGCGTGGGGCGCGAGGGCGTGCGCTACGCGATGGACGACTACACCTACGAGCGGGTGCTCGTGCTGACGGGCCTGGCGCTCTAGCAGGATCCCGCCTCAGGCGGCAGAGCCTCACCGGACGGCCGGGGCGCGCATGGAGCGCGCCCCGGCCGTCGGCGTTCCCGCCTGGGGCCCCACACTCCTGGCCCGATCTTTGCGAACCATGGCAGTCAGGCCACTCGTTGCCGTCCGTGATCTCCGTGAGTCTTGGGGACAACGAACCGAACGGCATGAGTCCAAGGAGCGCCACCATGACCGCCACCCCCGCCCGCATGCACGCCATCCGTCAGGAGACCGCCGGCGGCCCCGAGGTGCTGCAACTGGTCGAGACCGACCGCCCCGTTCCGGGCCCCACCGAGATCCTGGTGCGGGTACGGGCCGCAGGCGTCAACCCGGTCGACTGGAAGACCCGGGCACGTGGCCACTACCACACAGGCGACATCCCGCCCTTCGGCCTCGGCTTCGACGTCTCGGGTGTGGTTGAAGCGGTCGGCGACGGCGTGACCCTGTACGCCCCGGGCGACGAGGTCTACGGGATGCCGCGCTTCCCGCACCCGGCGGGCGCGTACGCCGAGTACGTCGCCGCACCCACCCGGCACTTCGCCCCCAAGCCCCAGGGCCTCGACCACGTACAGGCCGCAGCCCTGCCCCTCGCGGCCCTCACCGCATGGCAGGCCGTCGTCGACACCGCCCGGGTCACGGAGGGCCAGCGTGTCCTCATCCACGCGGCAGCGGGCGGCGTCGGCCATCTGGCCGTGCAGATCGCCAAGGCCCGGGGCGCGTACGTCATCGGCACGGCCAGCGCCGGCAAGCACGACTTCCTGCGCGGCCTCGGCGCCGACGAACTCATCGACTACCGCGACCAGGACTTCGCCGAGGAACTGGAGGACCTCGACGTCGTCGTGGAGTCCATCAGCGGTGACTACCCGGCCCGCTCCCTGCGCACCCTGCGCCCCGGCGGCACCCTCGTCTCGCTGCTCCCCCTGGAGGAGCCGGTCCTGGCCGAGGCCCGCGAACGCGGCATCCGCGCCGTGCGCATGTTGGTCGAGCCCGACATCGCGGGCCTCCAGGGCATCAGCGAGCTCGTCGAGTCCGGACGGCTCCGCACGGAGATCGCCGCAGTCCTGCCCCTCGCCGAAGCGGCCAAGGCGCACGAACTGGGGGAGACGGGACGCACTACCGGAAAGATCGTGCTGACCGTCGGCGACTGACCGCCTCATGCGCGCCGATGCTCTTGCCCCGTGCGGCGAGCATCGTGGCCTCATGCCCGCGGCCGCATGCGCCCCGCATGGCGCGCCGGACGCCTCGGCGACGACCTCCATGCCGGCTCCGGGCCGCCGCCTCATGCCGGACTGTCGCCCGCCTCACGCCGCGGCACGGGGCGCCTCCGTGCCGCCGCCTCATGCGGTGCGCAGCCGTCCCGTATCCGCACAGTGCGCCCCGCAGCCCCGTCCCGGAGCACGGAGCGCACTGCGTTCCCCCGTGGTTCCCCCGTCCCGCCGGCCCGTCCCCCGTGACCGCTGCCGGGCCGACCTCACCGACGGTACGGAGCGCCTGCGCGCCGGTCGTCCCGTAACGGGTGGAATTCCGCCCTCAACCCGCGCAGCAGCCGCCCGGCGGTCTCCAACCAGCGCGGTAGGCGGGACAGCCTCCGCCTGACCGATGCCGAGTCGCCTCTACGCTGGCTACGCTGCGGCGATGCGGACCGTTCGGGCGCTGCGAGGGCACGTTGAGGGCCGGCCGAGGGCGCTTCTGGACGTGCCGCTGGCGGTGGGCTTCACCGTCGTGGCGCTGCTGCTCGCCCGCGAACGCCCACCGGAAGGCTGGTACTGGGACCGGCCCGATGCCCTCGGCTACACGCTGATCTGCCTCATCAACCTCCTCCTCGCCGCCCGCCGCAGTGCCCCTGTGGCGGTCTTCACCGGTGCCGCCGCCCTATGGCTCTGGTACATCGCCGCGGGGTTCTGGCCGGTCGTCAACAGTGCGGCGCTGATGCTGGCCCTCTACACGGTCGCGTCCATGCGCCGTACGGCCCATGCCGCGGCCTGCGGAGCGGCCTTCTCCGCCGTGTGGGTGGCGGGGGCTGTGCTCGCCGGCAGCAACGCCCCCACGACGGCCGTCGCCCAGGCCCTCGTCGTGCCGTTCATCCTGTGGAAGTTCGGCAACAACGCCCGCAAGCTGGGCGCCCGCAACCGCACCCTGTCCGAGCTGACCGACCAGCTGCGGCGCGAGCGCGAGGAGAACGCTCGCCGGGCCGTCGCCGAGGAACGCGTCCGCATCGCCCGCGAACTGCACGACGTGGTCGCGCACCACATGTCAGTGATCTCCGTCCAGGCAGGGCTCGCCCACTACGTCTTCACCGCCGATCCCGGCACCGCCCATGGGGCGCTCGGCAGCATCTCGGCCGCCAGTGGCGAAGCACTGGAGGAACTCCGCCGGCTCCTGGCCGTGCTGCGCGTCGGCCCGGAGGGCGTCGGGGAGAGCACTGGAGAGGACGGCCCCTACCAGCCGACGCCCGGCCTGGACCGCCTCGAAGACATGGCCGAGCGCGTACGGGCGGCAGGCGTGGAAGTGGAGCTGCGCATCGAGGGGGAGCAGCGCCCGCTCGCCCAGGGACCGGACCTGTGCGCGTACCGCGTCGTCCAGGAGGCGCTCACGAACGTCATCAAACACGCCCGCCCCGCGCGGGCCACGGTCCACGTCGCATTCCTGCCGCACCAGCTGTCCGTCCGGGTCACCGACGACGGACGGGGAAACGTTCCGGCCATCCCCGTGCAGTCGGGCGGACACGGGTTGATCGGTATGCGGGAGCGCGCCAGGATCTACGGGGGAACCCTGGCGGCAGGACCGCGGGACGAGGGCGGGTTCGAAGTCCGGCTCACCCTTCCCCTGCAACCGGCGGTGCGCGGGAGAGGGACGGCGGGGGATGACGGGGAAGGCCGGCGGAACGACGGCGCATGAGGCGGGCGGCCCGGAGGACATACGCGTCCTCGTCGTGGACGATCAGATCCTCATCCGCGCAGGCGTGGCCGCGCTGCTGCGCGCTGCGCCCGGCATGGAGGTCGTCGCCGAGGCGTCCGGCGGCGAGGAGGCCGTGGCGCTCGCCGCCGAGCACCGGCCCGACGTGATCCTCATGGACATCCGGATGCCCGACCTCAGCGGCATCACCGCCACGGAACGGATCCTGCACGACGCGCCGTCTCCCGCACCCCGGGTCCTGGTGCTGACCACCTTCGACCTCGACGAGTACGTGTACGCGGCGCTGCGGGCCGGCGCCGCCGGCTTCCTGCTCAAGGACGCGGGCCCGCAGCGGCTCCTGGCTGCCGTCGCGGCGGTCGCCGGGGGCGACACGCTCTTCGCCCCCAGCGTCACCCGCCGCCTCGTCGAGGCCTTCACCCGGCGGACGGAAGCGGGCGTCTCCGCCTCGCCCGGAACCGCCCTCGATGCGCTCACCGGCCGCGAGCTCGAGGTGCTGCGGCTCACCGCACGAGGCCTGTCCAACGCGGAGATCGCCGCCGAACTCGTGATCAGCGAGGCGACCGTCAAGACCCACCTCAACCGCGCCATGGCCAAGCTCGGCCTGTGCAGCCGCGCCCAGGCGGTCGTCGTCGCCTACGAGAACGGCCTCGTCGTCCCCGGCACGGGACACTGAGCAGCCCCAGGCCTACGCGCCCAGGACCCAGTCTCCAGGCTGCCCCAGGGCCTCACAGGCCCCCTACCCCTCCGCCGCTGTCCCCGCGGCCTCATGCTCCCGCGGCCCGGCGTGCCGAGCGTCGGCCCCATGCCCGCCCCATGCCCCGACCGCCCCGACCGGATCGTTGCGCGAGGTCTGGTAGATGCCGGGAGGATCGGGTACATACGGTCCAGTAGTACCGGTCGGTAGCCGACCGGGACGGCCCCGACTGAAGCGGCGAGGTGCCTCATGACCGCACCATCCGTACGACAGGTCTCCGAGCGCGAAGCACGCCAGGTCGCCGAAGCGGCCCGGGAGCAGGACTGGAAGAAGCCCAGTTTCGCCAAGGAACTCTTCCTCGGCCGGTTCCGCCTCGATCTGATCCACCCGCACCCGACGCCTGCCCTGGAGGACGTACGGCGCGGCGAGGAGTTTCTCGCGAAGCTCCGCGACTTCTGCGAGACCCGCATCGACCCCGCCCGCATCGAGCGGGAGGCGAGGATTCCGGACGAGACGGTGAACGGGCTCAAGGAGCTCGGCGCGCTCGGCATGAAGATTGACACCAAGTACGGGGGCCTGGGGCTCACCTCGGTCTACTACAACAAGGCCCTCGCCGTCGTCGGCTCCGTCAGCCCCGCCGTCGGCGCGCTGCTCTCCGCCCATCAGTCCATCGGCGTTCCCCAGCCGCTCAAGCTCTTCGGCACCCAGCAGCAGAAGGAGACCTTCCTGCCGCGCTGTGCCCGCACCGACATCTCGGCGTTCCTGCTCACCGAGCCCGACGTCGGCTCCGACCCTGCGCGCCTCGCTACCTCCGCGGTCCCCGACGGCGACGACTACGTCCTCGACGGGGTCAAGCTCTGGACGACCAACGGCGTCGTCGCCGACCTGCTGGTCGTCATGGCGCGGGTGCCCAGGAGCGAGGGCCACAAGGGCGGCATCACGGCCTTCGTGGTGGAGGCCACGGCCGAGGGCGTCACCGTCGAGAACCGCAACGCCTTCATGGGCCTGCGCGGCCTTGAGAACGGCGTCACGCGCTTCCACCAGGTGCGCGTCCCCGCCGCCAACCGCATCGGCCCCGAGGGCTCCGGACTGAAGATCGCCCTGACGACGCTCAACACCGGCCGGCTGTCCATCCCCGCCATGTGTGTCGCCGGCGGCAAGTGGGCGCTGAAGATCGCCCGCGAGTGGTCCACGGCACGCGAGCAGTGGGGCAAGCCCATTGCCCGGCACGAGGCGGTCGGCTCGAAGATCGCCTTCATCGCGGCGACGACCTTCGCCCTGGAGGCCGTCCTCGACCTGTCGGGCCAGATGGCCGACGAGGACCGCAACGACATCCGCATCGAGGCCGCACTTGCCAAGCTGTACTCCAGCGAGATGGCCTGGCTGATGACCGACGAGCTCGTGCAGATCCGCGGCGGACGGGGCTACGAGAGCGCCGCCTCGCTCGCCGCACGGGGCGAGCGCGCGGTACCCGCCGAGCAGATGCTGCGCGACGCCCGCATCAACCGCATCTTCGAGGGCTCCACGGAGATCATGCACCTGCTGATCGCCCGTGAGGCCGTGGACGCCCACCTCTCCGTCGCGGGCGACCTCATCGACCCCGAGAAGTCTCTGGGCGACAAGGCTCGCGCAGGCGCCCGCGCAGGCGGCTTCTACGCCCGCTGGCTGCCGAAGCTGGTCACCGGGCCCGGGCAGCTCCCGCGCACGTACGCGGAGTTCCATCCCGCGGGGCACCGCGACCTCGCCACCCATCTGCGCTACGTGGAGCGCTCGTCGCGCAAACTCGCGCGCTCCACCTTCTACGCCATGTCGCGCTGGCAGGGCCGCATGGAGACCAAGCAGGGCTTCCTGGGCCGCATCGTCGACATCGGGGCCGAGCTCTTCGCGATGAGCGCGGCGTGCGTCCGCGCGGAGCGGCTGCGCGCCGAGGGGGAGCACGGGGCGGAAGCGTACGAGCTCGCCGACGCCTTCTGCCGGCAGGCCAGGATCCGCACTGAGGAGCTCTTCGGGCGGCTGTGGACCAACACTGACGAACTCGACCGCAAGGTCGTCTCCGGCGTGATGTCCGGGGCGTACGAGTGGCTCGAGGCCGGCATCCTCGACCCCAGCGGCGACGGCCCCTGGATCGCGGACGCCACCCCGGGCCCCGCCAAGACGGACAACGTCCACCGCCCCATCCGCTGACCCCTGCCGCCTCATGCGGGCGCTTTCGCGCCCCATGGGGCGGTGCTCCGCCTCATGCAGGCCCGCACCGCCCTCATACCCGTCATATGGAGTGAGGGCCGTAACGCCTCATGCGGAGGCTGCCCCGCCCCGTGCAAGCAGCCGTACCGCCTCATGCAAGTGCTGCGCCGCCCCATGCAGGCGCGCCCCGCCCCATGCGGATGTCACCCCACGGAGGGCGGACGGGGGCTCCCTGTCCGTCTTCCGTGCGGAAGAGGCAACAATGGAGCCCATGACGGACTCCCTCGCTGACCCGCATCTGCGCTATTCCGCCCCCACCGCCGCGGGCGGACAGCGCGAGATCGTGATCCTCGGTTCGACCGGCTCGATCGGTACCCAGGCCATCGACCTCGTGCTCCGCAACCCCGACCGGTTCCGGGTGACCGGCCTGTCGGCCGCCGGCGGCCGCGTGGGGCTCCTCGCCGAGCAGGCGCGGCAGCTGAAGGTGCGCACCGTCGCCGTCGCCCGTACCGACACCGTGCCCGCCCTGCGTGAGGCGCTGGCCGCGCAGTACGGGGCGGAGCCGCAGCCCGAGATCCTCGCGGGCCCCGAGGCGGCCGCCGAGCTGGCGCGCAGCGAGTGCCACACCGTCCTGAACGGCATCACCGGTTCGATCGGCCTGGCGCCGACCCTGGCGGCCCTGGAAGCCGGCCGCACGCTCGCGCTGGCCAACAAGGAGTCGCTCATCGTCGGCGGCCCCCTGGTCAAGGCTCTCGCCAAACCCGGACAGATCATCCCCGTGGACTCCGAGCACGCCGCGCTCTTCCAGGCGCTGCTGGGCGGCACGCGCGCCGAGGTCCGCAAGCTGGTCGTCACGGCCTCAGGCGGGCCCTTCAGGGGCCGTACGAAGGCCGAGCTGGCCTCCGTGACCCCTCAGGACGCGCTCGCTCACCCCACCTGGTCCATGGGGCCGGTGATCACGATCAATTCCGCCACTCTCGTCAACAAGGGCCTTGAGGTCATCGAGGCCCACCTGCTGTACGACATCCCCTTCGAACGCATCGAGGTCGTCGTCCACCCGCAGTCCTACGTCCACTCGATGGTGGAGTTCGTCGACGGCTCCACGCTGGCCCAGGCGACCCCGCCCGACATGCGCGGCCCCATCGCCATCGGCCTCGGCTGGCCGGAGCGGATCCCGGACGCGGCGCCGGCCTTCGACTGGTCCACGGCCTCCACCTGGGAGTTCTTCCCCCTCGACGACGAGGCCTTCCCGTCCGTCGGGCTCGCCCGGCACGTCGGCGGACTGGGCGGCACGGCGCCCGCCGTCTTCAACGCCGCCAACGAGGAGTGCGTCGACGCCTTCCTCGCCGGCGGGCTGCCGTTCAACGGGATTGTCGATACGGTCGCGGAGGTGGTGGCGGAACACGGCACGCCCACCACGGGAACCCGTCTCACCGTCGCGGACGTCTTGGAAGCGGAGGCCTGGGCACGCGCCCGGGCCCGCGAACTGGCAGCGCGGACGGCCCCGGCGTCCCGTACCGCGAAGGCGACCTCGGAGGCCCGCGCATGACGACACTGATGACGGTCCTCGGGATAGTCGTCTTCGTGGTGGGCCTGCTCATCTCGATCGCCTGGCACGAGCTCGGCCACCTGTCGACCGCGAAGCTCTTCGGCATCCGCGTGCCGCAGTACATGGTCGGCTTCGGGCCGACGATCTTCTCGCGGAAGAAGGGCGAGACCGAGTACGGCATCAAGGCCGTCCCGCTCGGCGGCTACATCCGCATGATCGGCATGTTCCCGCCCGGCGCGGACGGGCGGATCTCCGCCCGCTCCACCTCGCCGTGGCGCGGCATGATCGAGGACGCCCGTTCGGCCGCCTTCGAGGAGCTCCAGCCCGGCGACGAGAGCCGGCTGTTCTACACGCGCAAGCCGTGGAAGCGCGTCATCGTGATGTTCGCCGGCCCGTTCATGAACCTCATCCTGGCCGTCGCGGTCTTCCTCGGCGTGATGATGTCCTTCGGGATCAGCACGCAGACGACGACCGTCTCGACCGTCTCCGAGTGCGTCGTCGCCGCCAGCGCCCCGACCGACAAGTGCGGCAAGGGCAACCCGGACTCCCCGGCCAAGGCGGCCGGCCTCAAGCCGCGCGACAAGATCGTGGCCTTCAACGGCCACCGTACGAGCGACTGGGCCACCCTCCAGAAGGAGATCCGCAGGACCACCGGCCCGGCCACCGTCACCGTCGAGCGCGACGGCGTCCGCAAGACCCTGAGCGCGAACCTGATCTCCAACCAGGTCCAGAAGTACGACAGCAAGGGCGCGCCCATCAAGGGGCAGTACGTGACGGCCGGGTTCCTCGGCTTCGCGCCCGCCACGGGCGTGGTGCCGCAGAGCTTCGGCCAGTCCGTCGACCGTATGGGCGACATGGTGCAGTCCGGCGTCGAGTCGCTGATCGCCCTCCCCAGCAAGATCCCCGACCTGTGGAACGCCGCCTTCGACGGCGGTGAGCGCAAGGCCGACTCCCCGATGGGCGTCGTCGGGGCGGCGCGGGTCGGCGGCGAGGTGTTCAACCTCGACATCCCGCCGTCGCAGCAGATCGCAACGATGCTGTTCCTGGTCGCGGGCTTCAACCTCTCGTTGTTCCTGTTCAACATGCTGCCCCTGCTGCCGCTGGACGGCGGGCACATCGCCGGGGCGCTGTGGGAGTCCGTGCGGCGCGCCTTCGCCAAGGTGTTCCGCCGCCCCGACCCGGGGCCGTTCGACGTCGCGAAGCTGATGCCGGTCGCCTACGTGGTGGCGGGAATCTTCATCTGCTTCACTCTTCTCGTCCTCATCGCGGACGTGGTGAACCCGGTGCGGCTCACCTAGCACGACACGTCCGCGATAGTGAGGACAAACGCCCGTTTGTGGCGACCGGCCGGATTTTGTGGCCGGTCGCCCGCGTTTGAGGGGCCTCCACGGTGGGATGTGCTTCCAACGGACCGGGTGCCGTAATCTCGAAGCGGAGCCCGCCGATCTCGGGACCTTGATTCACACCTTGGGGTTGCTCGCCACATGACTGCGATTTCGCTTGGAATGCCTTCCGTTCCGATCAAGCTCGCCGACCGCAGGGTCAGCCGCAAGATCCAGGTCGGCTCCGTGGCCGTGGGCGGCGACGCGCCCGTCTCGGTGCAGTCGATGACCACGACCAGGACGTCGGACATCGGCGCGACGCTCCAGCAGATCGCCGAGCTGACCGCATCCGGCTGCCAGATCGTGCGTGTGGCCTGTCCCACGCAGGACGACGCGGACGCGCTGCCGGTGATCGCGAAGAAGTCGCAGATCCCGGTGATCGCGGACATCCACTTCCAGCCGAAGTACGTCTTCGCCGCCATCGACGCCGGCTGCGCCGCCGTCCGGGTCAACCCGGGCAACATCAAGCAGTTCGACGACAAGGTGAAGGAGATCGCGAAGGCGGCCTCCGACGCGGGCACGCCGATCCGGATCGGGGTGAACGCGGGGTCGCTGGACCGGCGGCTTTTGCAGAAGTACGGCAAGGCGACGCCTGAGGCGCTGGTGGAGTCGGCGTTGTGGGAGGCGTCGCTCTTCGAGGAGCACGGTTTCCGGGACATCAAGATCTCGGTGAAGCACAACGACCCGGTGGTGATGGTCAATGCGTACCGTCAGCTGGCGGCGCAGTGCGACTACCCGCTGCACCTGGGTGTGACCGAGGCCGGCCCGGCGTTCCAGGGCACGATCAAGTCCGCGGTGGC
>NZ_RBAM01000003.1 GCF_003626645.1 Streptomyces klenkii
GTGTCTCAGTCCCAGTGTGGCCGGTCGCCCTCTCAGGCCGGCTACCCGTCGTCGCCTTGGTAGGCCATCACCCCACCAACAAGCTGATAGGCCGCGGGCTCATCCTGCACCGCCGGAGCTTTCCACCTTCAAGCATGCGCTCGAAGGTCATATCCGGTATTAGACCCCGTTTCCAGGGCTTGTCCCAGAGTGCAGGGCAGATTGCCCACGTGTTACTCACCCGTTCGCCACTAATCCACCCCGAAGGGCTTCATCGTTCGACTTGCATGTGTTAAGCACGCCGCCAGCGTTCGTCCTGAGCCAGGATCAAACTCTCCGTGAATGTTTACCGGTAATCCGGTGTGACACTCGCGTTGAGCGGAACAACCAGGAGGAATAATCCCGGTCGTTCACAGCGTCCTCGCTGTGTGCCTTCCTCAAGAGGAAGGACTTTTCAAAGGAACCGCGTCCCAGTCAGATGACTGGAGACGGGGTATTTTATAGTCTGGCGTTGACTTTTGGCACGCTGTTGAGTTCTCAAGGAACGGACGCTTCCTTTGTACTCACCCTCTCGGGCTTTCCTCCGGGCGCTTCCCTTCGGTATTTCGTGTTCCGACTCTATCAGATCGTTTTCCTTGCCGTTTCCGGCTCGAAATTCGTTTTCCGATCCCCGTCGGCGGGGTGTTCACTACTTTAGCGGCTTTCCCGTCCGGCTCCTAATCGAGCCGATCGAGTCCGTCCGGCGTCATATTTCGGCACAGCAAAATATGACCCCGATCCGGGGTGACCTCGTAGGTAGTGAGTGGTGCCGCCCACCGGTCCGTGCACACAGCGCGTCCGTCTCAAGCGGCTCGGGCTACGTTAGGTCCTCCTCACCCCGAAGTCAAGCACCGGCCTGTCGGCCGGTCTTGCCCCCGCCTCACCGCCCTCCTCACCGACCGCCTCCCCTGTTCCGCGGAACGTGCGCCCGGTACGGGCTGACCGTCGGGTCGCCGTCCGCCCAGAAGCGCCAAGGGTGGGTCGCCCCCTCGCCGCCCACGCCGGTGCGCGGGCCGTTGCGGATGCGGTCCGGGTGCACGGGGTGGCCGGTGAGGACGGACAGCGGGGCGTCGGGGCCCGCGCACACGTCCGTGCCGTTCAATCCCCGGTCGACACTCAGTGCCGTGGCCAGCCGCGCCGGGCCCTGGGCCAGCTCGCGGTCCTTGCGCGCCTTGGGGCGGCGTTCCCGGGCGAGCTCCTGGCCCCTGATCACTTCGCCCGCCCTGAGGAGGACGCCGCTCGCGGTGCCCTCCTCCCCGCAGACGAGGTTGAGGCTGAACCACATGCCGTAGATGAAGTAGACATACGCGTGGCCGGGCGGTCCGAACATCGAGGCATTGCGCTCGGTCCGGCCGCGGTAGGCGTGGGAGCCGGGGTCCGCCTCGCCCGCGTACGCCTCGACCTCCGTGATGCGGACCTCGATCGGCCCGTCGGGGGTCGTGCGGACGAGGGTGCGGCCGAGCAGTTCGGGGGCGACCTCGAGCACGGGACGGGCGAAGAAGTCCCGGGTGATGGGCATACGGTCAGGCGCTGCGATCATGCCGATCGAGCGTAACGGACCGGGACGGCAAGACCGGATCGGTAAGAACAGAAGAGGAGAGGTCGCGGTCATGGGGTTCAAGAAGCTGCTGGCGAGCCTGGGCGCCGGGGGCGCTTCGGTGGAGACGGTGCTGTTCGAGGAGAACGTCGTCCCGGGCGGCATCGTCCAGGGCGAGGTCCGCATCCAGGGCGGCTCCGTCGCCCAGGCGATCCAGGCGCTGTCCGTCGGGTTGCAGGCCCGCGTCGAGGTCGAGGGCGACGACAGCGAGTACAAGCAGGACGTCGAGTTCACGCGCGTGCAGCTGGGCGGGGCGTTCGAGGTGCAGGCCGGGGCGGTGCACACGGTGCCGTTCGGGCTGGAGATCCCGTGGGAGACGCCGGTCACCACCTTCCTCGGGCGGCACCTCACCGGCATGAACGTGGGGGTGACCACGCACCTGGCGATCGCGCGCGCCGTCGACTCCGGGGACCTCGATCCGGTGAACGTGCACCCGCTGCCGGCGCAGCAGGCGATCCTGGACGCCTTCGGGCAGCTGGGCTTCGCTTTCAAGAGCGCGGACCTGGAGCGCGGCCACATCCGCGGGACGCGTCAGCGGCTGCCCTTCTACCAGGAGATCGAGTTCCGGGCCCCGTCGCAGTACCGGGGGCTGAACGAGGTGGAGCTGTCGTTCGTCGCGGACGACCGCGAGATGGACGTCGTGCTGGAGATGGACAAGAAGCCGGGGCTGTTCACCGAGGGCAGTGACACGTACCGGTCGTTCACGGTCGACCTGCACGCGTACGGGCAGACGGACTGGGCGGCCTACCTCAACCAGTGGCTGGCGGAGGTCGGCGGCCGGCGCAACTGGTTCTGATCGCTCCGGCCGGCTCGCCCGCCGCTCTCCCCCATCCCCCGCCGGTCACCCCCACCGGCTAACCCAGCAGTACCGCCAGCGGTGACTCCGCCTCGGCCCAGTAGTCGACGGCGTCGCCGAAGACGGCCTCGGCCGTACGGGCCTCGCGCGACGCCGCCTTCCTGAAGGCCGCCCACTCCTCGGCGAGCACCAGGAAGCCGCGTGCCTTGCCTTCCTCCCGCCACCACGAGAGGTCGGTGAGGCAGTCGGCGAGGGCGTCCCAGTTGCGGCCGAACCAGTCGGGGAGTTCGAGGTCGGTGGCGCAGCGGTCCATGAAGGCGGTCTTGGTGGTCACCCCGCCCAGGTGCAGGGTGGCCCCCCGCCAGTCGGCCTCGGCGGCGAGCGCCATGACGCGGGGGGCGGTGTCGGCGGGGGGCAGCCGGTAGACGCCCGGCGGGGTCGTGCCGAGGAGGAGTCCGGTGAGTCCGGGGGCGGGCAGCAGGTCGGTCATGGCTGTACCACCGCTTCGAAGGTTTCGTAGTGGTCGCTGGTGTAGTAGCGCTCGGCGTGGCTGCCGGCGATGATGCGGCGTGCGCCGCGGTTGCGGGCCCCGGGCGTGGGGACGGTGTACTCGTGGTAGTAGCCGCGGGCCTGTTTCGGCAGCCGGTTCTCGTAGTTGCCGAAGACGGTGCCGTCCTTGTCGTGCGGGAACGGGCCGCCCTTGTCGATGAGGTCGAGGGTCTTGCGGGCCTCGGGCGGCAGCTTCTCCCGCGAGACGGTCTTCATGCCGTGTGCCCACGCGGGCGCGGGTGGTGCGGCGGTCGAGGCTCCGCCGCCCCCGCCCTTCTTGCTGTGGCTGCCGTCCGAGGAGGAGCAGGCGGGCAGGAGGAGCAGGGGGAGGGCGGCGAGGAGGACGGTCAGGCTGCGCAGGGCGCGGCCGGCCGGTCGTCCGATGAGGCTGAACTGTCGAAGCACGCTTCGTATGGTCTCAGCCGGAGGCTCTGAGGGCTCGTTAGGCTGGCGTCCTCAGTGGATCCGCAGATCCGCCAAGTGATCCGCCGCGATCCGCAGCAAGTGATCCGCAGCATCCCGCGCGTTACAGGAGGCCCAGAGGTGTCCGAGCAGAAGCGACGGCCGCTCCCCCACGATTTCCACCCGCCGGTGCCCTCGTTCACGGTGGTGAGCGACGATCTGACGGATGGTGGGACGCTCGGCCGGGGTCAGGTCCACAGCGGGGGGAACACGTCTCCGCACCTGCGCTGGGAGGGTTTCCCCGCGGGCACGAAGAGCTTCGCGGTGACGTGCTACGACCCGGACGCGCCGACGGGCAGCGGGTTCTGGCACTGGGTGCTGTTCGACATCCCGGCCTCGGTGACGGAGCTGCCGGCGGGTGCGGGCAGCGGGGACATGAAGGGGCTGCCGGCGGGCGTGGTGCACGCGCGCAACGACTACGGCACGCGGGACTTCGGCGGGGCCGCTCCGCCGGCCGGCGACGGGCCGCACCGCTACGTGTTCACGGTGTACGCCGTGGACGAGGAGAAGCTCGGCCCGGACGCGGACGCGTCGCCGGCCGTGGTGGGCTTCCACCTGCGGTTCCACGCGCTGGGCCGGGCCCGGCTGATCGGTGAGTACGAGGTGCCGGCCGCGGGCTGAGGCCCCCGGGCGGGCCCGCCCACCGGCGCGGGCCCGGCACGGCCCGGCGTGGCCGCGGAAATTCCGTTGCGCCCCGCCGCCCTTGGATCGCACAGTGGTGCATGGCTGACGGCTCCGCATGGCCGTCGGGCAGTGGACACCGCAGTGGCGGGGGCGGCGGGGCGCTTTTTGTGCCCGCGGTCTGCCGGAGCCGGGCTGCGTGCCGGGCGACCGCGTCCGCTGCCGTACGCTCCGGGCCCGTGTTCGTCACGGGGGAAGGGCCCGGAGCGTTGCCCCCCGTTCCTCCCCGTTCCCTCCCTGCTCACTTCCCGTCTCACTCCTCTCAACTTCCTTTTCGTATAAGGAAATTGCGTTGTCCGGTCCGCGACGGCACCGGCACAGTTGAGCCATCTCGCCGCTGGGGCGGGATGAGCCGGGAGGTGGCCGGGATGCGGGAGACGTTGGTCCTCAATGCGAGCTTCGAGCCGCTGGCGACGGTGTCGCTGCGGCGTGCGGTGGTGCTCGTGCTTCAGGGCAAGGCCGTGGTCGAGCAGGCCCGGCCGGGGCGCCGGGTGCGGGGCCCGGCGGTCGAGGTGCCCGCACCGCAGGTGATCAGGCTCTGCCGGTACGTACGGGTGCCGTTCCGAAGACGGGCGCCCTGGTCGCGGCGGGGAGTGCTGGTGCGGGACGGGCACCGGTGCGCGTACTGCGGGCGGCGGGCCACGACGGTGGACCACGTGGTGCCGCGGTCCCGCGGGGGCGAGGACAGCTGGCTCAATACGGTCGCGGCGTGCGCGGAGGACAACCACCGCAAGGCGGACCGGACGCCGGAGCAGGCGGGGATGCCGCTGCTGAAGCTCCCGTTCGAGCCCACTCCGGCGGAGTCGCTGCTGCTGGCGGCGGGGGCGTACGGCACCCCCGGTCGCCGCAGCGCCGTGGCCTAACTCAGCGCCGTGGCCTAACGCAGCACCATCTGCACGATGGCGACGACGCCCACCGCGACGATGACGCCGCGCAGCGCCGTGGGTGACAGGCGGCGGCCGACCTTGGCTCCTATCTGGCCGCCGAGGGTGGAGCCGGCGGCGATGAGGAGGGCGGCGGTCCAGTCGACGTGGGCGGCGAAGACGAAGACCAGGGCGGCGACGCCGTTGACGACGACGGCCAGGATGTTCTTGAGGGCGTTGATGCGCTGGAGGTCCTCGCGGAGCAGCAGGCCCATCAGGGAGAGGTAGAGCACTCCTTGGGCCGCTCCGAAGTAGCCGCCGTAGGCGCTGGCGAGGAGCAGGCCCACGAGGAGGGCGGGGCCGCCGTCGGGGTGGGCGGTCGCTTCGGTGCCGTTGCGTTCGCGGCGGCGGGCGAGCGCCTTGGCGAGCCGGGGCTGGAGGATGACGAGGACGAGGGCGATGCCGATGAGGGCGGGCACGATCGCGTTGAACGCCTTGGACGGCAGGGCGAGCAGCAGGACGGCTCCGGCGAGGCCGCCGACGAGGGCGGTGAGGCCGAGGCGGACGGCTCGGGCGCCCTGGCCGCGGAGCTCGCGCCGGTAGCCGACGGCACCGCTGATGTTGCCGGTGACCAGGCCGATGGTGTTGGAGACGTTGGCGGTCACCGGCGGCAGGCCGATGGCGAGGAGCACCGGAAAGGTGAACAGGGTGCCGGAGCCGACGATGGTGTTGATGGTGCCGGCGCCGATGCCGGCGGCGAAGACCGCGAGTGCTTCCCAGATGGACAAGGCCATCTCCTTCATGATCCGTTTGTCGCCTCCCCGCCGTGACAGGTCGGGGGGCCTCGTTGATCATGCAGGAGAGGGCGGCTGCCGGTCGAAGACGAATCGTCGGAGGACGAACCGTCAGTCGATGCCCGGCTGCTCGCGGCGCGGGGAGTCCTTGCGGATCTTGGGCGCACCGGCCGTGGGGCTGAGGCTGCCGACGGCACCGCTGAGGCCCTTGAGCGCGTCGCCGATCTCGCTGGGCACGATCCAGAGCTTGTTGGCGTCGCCCTCGGCGATCTTCGGCAGCATCTGGAGGTACTGGTAGGCGAGCAGCTTCTCGTCGGCGTCGCCGGCGTGGATGGACTCGAAGACCGTACGGATGGCCTGGGCCTCGCCCTCGGCGCGCAGCGCGGCGGCCCGGGCCTCGCCCTCGGCGCGCAGGATCGCGGACTGCTTCTCGCCCTCGGCGGTGAGGATCTGGGACTGGCGGATGCCCTCGGCGGTGAGGATCGCGGCGCGCTTGTCACGGTCGGCGCGCATCTGCTTCTCCATCGAGTCCTGGATGGAGGTCGGAGGCTCGATGGCCTTGAGCTCGACGCGGTTGACGCGGATGCCCCACTTGCCGGTGGCCTCGTCGAGGACGCCGCGCAGCGCGGCGTTGATCTCCTCGCGGGAGGTCAGGGTCCGCTCCAGGTCCATGCCGCCGATGATGTTGCGCAGGGTGGTGACGGTGAGCTGCTCGATGGCCTGGATGAAGCTGGAGACCTCGTACGTGGCGGCGCGGGCGTCGGTCACCTGGTAGTAGATGACGGTGTCGATGTTGACGACCAGGTTGTCCTGGGTGATCACCGGCTGCGGGGGGAACGGCACGACCTGCTCGCGGAGGTCGATGCGGTTGCGGATGGAGTCGATGAAGGGGACGACGATGTTCAGGCCGGCGTTGAGGGTGCGGGTGTAGCGGCCGAAGCGCTCCACGATGGCGGCGCTGGCCTGCGGGATGACCTGCACCGTCTTCATGAGGGCGATGAAGACGAGCACCACCAAGATGATCAGGACGATGATGATCGGTTCCATCGGGGCTCCCCGTGCCTCTGGTCATTGATCGGGTGGACCGGGCTGATCCAGTTCGAGTCTTTCAGAACGCGGGACCGCCGTGCAGGCGTTGACGGCACTTCATGGGGCCGCGTCGGATCGCGCGTCACATGACGAGGGCCGTCGCCCCCTCGATCTCGACGACGTCGACGTGCTCGCCGGCCTCGAAGACGCGGTCCTCGTCGAGGGAGCGGGCCGACCAGGTCTCGCCCGCGAGCTTGATGCGGCCGCCGTTGCCGTCGACCCGTTCGAGGACGACGGCCTGCCGGCCCTTGAGGGCCTCCACGCCGCTCGCCAGCGCGGGCCGCTGGGCGCGGTGCCGCATGGCGATCGGCCGGACGACGGCGATGAGGGCGACCGAGACGGCCGCGAAGACGATGAACTGCGCCACGGTGCCCGCGCCGAGCGCATTGGTCACGGCGGCGGCGACGGCGCCGATCGCAAGCATGCCGAACTCGGGCATCGCGGTCACGACCAGCGGGATGCCCAGTCCGACGGCGGCCACCAGCCACCACACCCATGTGTCCACAAGGTCATGGTAGGCGGGGCGGGCGCCCCGGGACAGGGCGCCCGCGGCGGGGCGCCCCGCTCCGGGCGCGGCGTCAGGAAAAGCGGCGTCAGGAGAGCGGCAGGCCCTGGGCCGTCCAGCGGTCGCCCTTGCGCTCGACGACCAGCGGGAGGCCGAAGCAGTGCGAGAGGTTGCGGGAGGTGAGCTCCAGCTCGACGGGGCCCGCGGCCAGCACCTTGCCCTGGCGGATCATCAGGACGTGGGTGAAGCCGGCGGGGATCTCCTCGACGTGGTGCGTCACCATGATCATCGAGGGGGCCAGCGGGTCGCGGGCGAGCCGGCCGAGGCGGCGGACGAGGTCCTCGCGGCCGCCGAGGTCGAGGCCCGCGGCGGGCTCGTCGAGCAGCAGCAGCTCGGGGTCGGTCATCATCGCGCGGGCGATGAGGGTGCGCTTGCGCTCGCCCTCCGAGAGGGTGCCGAACTTGCGGTCCAGCAGCTCGGTCATGCCGAGGACGTCGAGGAAGGCGCGGGCGCGCTGCTCGTCGACCTCCTCGTAGTTCTCCTGCCAGGTGGCCGTCATGCCGTAGGCGGCGGTGAGGACGGTCTCCAGGACGGTCTGGCTGCGCGGCAGCTTGTCCGCCAGGGCGATGCCCGCCACGCCGATGCGCGGGCGCAGCTCGAAGACGTCCACGGAGCCCAGCTTCTCGCCCAGGACCTTGACCGTGCCGGTGGTCGGGAAGAGGTAGCTGGAGGCGACATTCAGGAGGGTGGTCTTGCCGGCGCCGTTGGGGCCCAGGATGACCCAGCGCTCTCCCTCCTTGACCGACCAGGAGACCTGGTCCACCAGAGCCCGGCCCTCGCGGACCACGGATACGTCCACCAGTTCCAGCACTTCGCTCATGAGCGCGTTGTCTCCCATTGCAGTCTCGTCGTCGCGGCGCCGGTAAGCGCAGCCCCCAGGGAAAACCTACGCCACCCGCCGGGGGCGCCAGTCCTTAGGCTGGTGACCATGCTCGATGAACATCGCTCAGGACGCCTCACCGCGTGGGGAAATGCCCTTATTGCGGGTTTTGCCGCACCTGATGACGCCGCGCACCACATCACCGGAGATGACGTCGTCCACCGCGTCATGGGCCTTCCCGGTGAATCCGGGCCCGTCGGCCTGACGCTCGCGCTCGGCCGGCTTCGGGCCCTCGGGGCCACGGGGCTGCGCCTCGCGCTGCCCGCGCCCGGGCACCCGCTGGGCCTGAGCGGCCCGCCGGAGTTCAACGCCCGCGCCCTGGAGGCCGGGGAGGCGGTCGTCGCCACGGGGGCCGCGCTGGGGCTCGTGCCGGAGGTGTACGAGGCCGGGCCGGAGGGCGACGTGCACGTCGAGGTGCTCTGGCACTGCCTGCCCGCGCGGGACGCGCACCCGGCGGACGTGCCCTCGCTCGGAGAGGCCGAGCGGGAGCTCGCGGAGGCACTGCGGGACGCCACGGAGGTGCTCACCCGGCTGGACGTGGCGGGCTCGGGGCCCGTGGCGCAGGCGGCACTGGAGGCGTACCGGGCGCGCGCGGAGCGCGGGAGCGAGGTGCTGGCCCCGGGGTATCCGCCGCGGGCGGTGCGGGTGCTGGAGCTGGCGCAGCGCGTGGGGGCGCTGATCGCGATCGCCCACGCGCCGGGGGACGGCGGCGGCCGCGAGCACGGGGCCGCGGTGAGCGCGTCGGAGATAGCGGCACGGGCGCAGGCGCTGCGGCCGGTGGAGCGGACGGCGCGGCGGGCCCAGGTGGCCGCGTACAACGCGATCGTCGAGGAGCGGGCCCGCAGACGGCACTGAGGCGGTGACCGCGGACGGGGGCGACGAGGGCGGGGCGCGGGAAGGCCCCGCGGTCCCTGAGGTCCGCGGGGCCTTCCCGTTGCGCCGGTACGGTCAGTCGTCGTCGTGGTCGCCGTGACCGCCGTGGTCACCGTGACCGCCCCAGCCGCCTTCGTGGCCGTGCTTGTCGTGGCCACCTCCGTGGCCGTGGCCGTGGAACTCGCGGTGGGCGTGGAACTCGTCCCAGCCCGGGGCGGCGTTGACGCAGGTGTTCCCGAAGGTCGGGTTGAGCAGGCCGATGATGTCGATGCTGTTGCCGCAGACGTTCAGCGGGATCTGGATCGGCACCTGGATGACGTTGCCGGAGACAACGCCCGGCGAGCCCTTGGCGGCGCCGTTGGCGATGGCGCCTCCCGGGTGGTGGCGGTGCTGGAGCACCTGGCGGCCACCGTGGTCGTGCGCGGATGCGACGGCCGCGGTGGAACCGACGGCGAGCCCTGTGACCGCCAGAGCGAGGGCTGCTTTCTTGGCACTGTTCATGGAGGGTCTTCCTTCTGCTGACGTTCTCAGCGGCCCCAGCCGCGGGGTCGCGTAGTGATGAACGCCAGCACACCGCCGACGGCACGGCCATCGGCGGTGTTGCCCTCGTTCGGACGATTGCTCGCCCACGCCTGCCCGGCTATGCGGCGCACACCGGGCAGGCGGAACGCACCGGGCTTACTTGTTGATGCAGAGGTTGCCGGCGGCCGGGTTGAGGAAGCCGACCACGTTGATGGTGTTGCCGCAGACGTTCACGGGGACGTGCACGGGCACCTGGACGACGTTGCCCGCGACGACACCCGGGGAGTTGACCGCCTTGCCGTCGGCCTCGTGCGCGGAAGCAACACCCGCACCGGCGATGGCGAGACCGCCGGCGGCGATGGTGAGGACTGCGGCCTTCTTCATGTTCTTCACTCTTCTTATGACCTTCCTAGGGCGTTGCCACGGCCAGCCGCCGCGGTACGCCATGGAGAACGGGCTGCGGCCATTCGGGTTGCGGGGCCGGGGCGACAGCCACACGGTCGTATGAATCACTGATCAGAATGCGACGTTCCGCTTTGCCGTCCGCCGCCTCTGATCAGGCTCCGATCCCATGTCGGACGGCCCACAGGGCCGCCTGCGTGCGGTCGGCGAGATCCAGCTTCATCAAAATGTTCGACACGTGGGTCTTGACGGTCTTCTCCGAGAGCACCAGCGCCCGCGCGATCTCCCGGTTGGACCGGCCGTCCGCGATCAGCGCCAGCACCTCCCGCTCGCGCTCGGTCAGCGCGTTGCCCCGCCCGTGGCCGCCGCCGGGCTCGTCCTGCGACAGCAGCGCCCCGGCCACCTCGGGCTGGAGCAGGACGTGCCCGGCGTGCACCGAGCGGATCGCGCCCGCCAGGGCATCGGGGTCCACGTCCTTGTAGACGTAGCCCGCCGCGCCCGCGCGCAGGGCCGGGACGACCGTGCGCTGCTCGGTGAAGCTGGTGACGATCAGCACCCGCGCGGGGTTCTCCAGCTCCCGCAGCCGGCGCAGCGCCTCGATGCCGTCCATGCCGGGCATCTTCACGTCCATGAGGACGACGTCCGGGCGCAGCTCCTCCGCGCGCTCGACGCCCTCGGCGCCGTCCGCGGCCTCCCCCACCACCTCGATGTCGTCCTGGACCTCCAGGAAGGTGCGCAGGCCCCTGCGGACCACCTGGTGGTCGTCCACCAGCACCACGCGGATCACGTCCTCAGCCACCGGGCACCTCCATCTCGATCGCGGTGCCCAGGCCGGGCTCCGAGGTAACGGTCAGACTGCCGCCGACGCCGCTGGCACGGTCGCGCATGGACACCAGGCCCAGATGGCGCCCGGCCTTGCGGACCGCCTCGGGCTCGAAGCCGCAGCCGTCGTCGGCCACGCACAGGGCCGCGCCCTGCCCCGCCCGGGTGAGGGTGACCTGGACGCGGTCCGCCCCGGAGTGGCGCAGGGCGTTGTGCAGGGCCTCCTGGGCGACGCGCAGGAGCGCCTCCTCCTGGGCGGCCGGCAGGGCCCGTATGCCGTGGGAGGCGAAGGTGACCTTGGCGGTGTGGGCGCGGTCGAGGACCTGGACCTGGGTGCGCAGGGTGGCCACGAGGCCGTCCTCGTCGAGCCCTGCGGGCCGCAGTTCGACGACCGCGGCGCGGAGCTCGTCGGTGGCCTCCGCGGCGAGCCTGGCGGCCTCGTGGAGCTCCTCCTTGGCGCGGGCCGGGTCGCGGTCGACGAGCGCGGCGGCGGCCTGGGCGGTCAGCCGCAGGGAGAAGAGCTTCTGGGCGACGGCGTCGTGCAGCTCGTGGGAGAGGCGGGCGCGCTCCTCGGCGATGGTCAGCTCGCGGCTGCGCTCGTAGAGGCGGGCGTTGGTGAGGGCGATGGCCGCGTGCTGGGCCAGCACGCTCAGCAGCTCCTGGTCCTCCGCGGTGAAGCCGCAGGTGGGCGCGTCCTCCAGGCCGCAGGGCGGCTCGCCGGCGCGGTCGGGCCGCTTCTTGTTGGCGAGGAAGAGGGCGCCGAGGATCTCGTCGCCGTCGGCGACCGGCATGCCGATGAAGTCGCGCATGTTGGGGTGGGCGGCCGGCCAGCCGCCGAAGCGGGGGTCCGCGCGGACGTCGGCGAGGCGCTCGGGGGTGGCCTGCTGGATCATCGCGGCGAGGACGCCGTGCTGGCGGGGCAGGGGGCCGATGGCCTTCCACTGCTCGTCGCTGACGCCGTCGACGACGAACTGGGCGAAGCCGCCGTGGTCGTCGGGGACGCCGAGGGCCGCGTACCGGGCGCCCAGCAGCTCCCGGGCGGAGACGACGATCGTCTTGAGGACGTCGTGCACCTGTAGGTGTCTGCTCATGGCGAGGAGTGCGGTGCTCACGGCGGTGAGGCCGGAGCGGTGGCCGGTGGTCATGAGATCACGGTACCGAGGGTCCCGGGCCGGCCGGATCGGGCCGCCGACGGCCGGGGGCTGGTTCCCAAGCCCTAGGCCGGTGGTCCTGCCGGCGGGCCGATGGTCCGGTGGTCCGGTGGTGCCCGCCGGTTCCGTACGAGGGGACGATTGCCCGCGACCAGGTAGCGGGCATGTTCTCGTCATGTCTATACCAACCGAGTGGACGCCCACCCACGGCGATCCCTACCGGCCCGTGGCCTACCGCCCCGAGCGCATGCCCACCGCCGAGTCCCTCGCCCGTGCCGCGGAGCTGCGCGAGCGCATGGGGCGGCGCCGGACCGTACGGCAGTTCTCGCCGGACCCGGTGCCGGATCAGGTGGTGCGGGACGCGATCGCGTGCGCGGCCACCGCGCCCTCCGGGGCGCACCAGCAGCCGTGGACCTTCGTCCTGGTGAAGGACCCCGGGGTGCGGCGGCGCATCCGTGCGGCCGCGGAGGAAGAGGAGCAGCTGTCGTACGCGGGGCGGCTGGGCGAGGAGTGGCTGGAGGCGCTGCGGCCGCTGGGCACGGACGAGGTCAAGCCGCACCTGACGGACGCGCCGGCGCTGATCGTGGTCTTCCAGCAGCGGTACTGGCTGGGCGAGGGCGGGGAGAAGCGCAAGCACTACTACGTGGACGAGTCGGTCGGCATCGCGGTCGGGATGCTGCTGTCGGCGCTGCACCTGTCGGGGCTGGCGGCGCTGGTGCACACGCCGAGCCCGATGCGGTTCCTGTCGGAGGCGCTGGGGCGGCCGGTGAACGAGAAGGCGTTCGCGGTGATCCCGGTCGGCTATCCGGCGGACGACTGCGAGGTGCCGGACCTGGTGCGCAAGAGCCTCGATCAGGTGCTCGTGGAGGTCTGAGCAGGGTACGGGCAGAGGCCCGGCTCGTACGGGCACGCTGCGTGCGGGACCGGTCGCACCGGGCGATGAGGGCGCTCGCCCGGTGTGACGCCGCACATAGGACGCACGTCACCTACGACCGCGCTTAGTGGAGAGATAAATCCGGCGTAAGCGGGTGGCAGAGGCCCTTTTGACCTTCCTGCCGGGCCTCCCCGCCAGCCCCTCGGCAACGAAGCCGGGTAGTACGTCACTCCTTTGCCGAACCTTTTTGCGGCCGCTAAGAATTCTCACGTTGCACGGCGCCGTCGATCGAGACGCGGCGCTTTTTCGCGCCGATCCGGGCCACTGCGACTTGAAGCGATCAGAAGAGGTTCAGCACAATCATGCGCTCCCCCATCTCTGGCTATAGCCGCCTGACCAAGATCCAGAAGTTCACCACCGCGGGCATCGCCGCCGCGGGCGTCGCGGCCCTGACGTTCGCCGCGATACCGGACTCCTCGGACACCGGGACCAGCGCCCAGTCCATCGCCGTGAAGCCGGTCGCGTGGAGCGGGGAGGCCTTCGGCACCCAGGAGCAGCAGGAGCACCTCGGCAAGCAGGCCGAGACCGCTGCCAAGCAGGCGAAGGCCGAGGCCGAGGCCAAGAAGAAGGCGGACGCCGACGCGGCCGCCGCCAAGGCCAAGGCCGACAAGGAGCGCGCCGACAAGGAGGCCGCGAGCCGGTCCGCCGAGCGCAAGCCGGTCCAGGCCGCCCCGGCCCCGAAGACCTACGCCAACAACCTTGACGGCTGGATCAAGGAAGCCCTGGACATCATGAAGGCCAAGGGCATCCCGGGCTCCTACAACGGCATCTACCGCAACATCATGCGGGAGTCGACGGGCAACCCGAACGCCATCAACAACTGGGACTCGAACGCCGCCAAGGGCATCCCGTCCAAGGGCCTGCTCCAGGTGATCGACCCGACCTTCAAGGCGTACCACGTCGAGGGCACGTCCTGGAACATCTACGACCCGGTCGCCAACATCACCGCCGCCTGCAACTACGCGGCCAAGGTGTACGGCTCGATGGACAACGTGAACTCCGCCTACTAAGAGCGTGAGCGCGGACACAACGCCGAAGGGCGGCACCCGGTTGCGGGTGCCGCCCTTCGGCGCGTACGGAAGCGTGCGACTACTTGCGCATGACCTCGGGCTCGTGACGGCGCAGCAAACGTGCGACCGCGAATCCGCAGGCGACGCCGATGACGATGAGGGCCACGATGTCGATGCCCCACTGGGTGGCGGTGTGCTCCCAGAGCGGGTCGAGCTTGGGGGGCCTGCTCTTGTCGAACGGGGCCATGACGTGGGAGAGGTCCAGCGTGGTGCCGGAGCCGGCGATGGCCCAGCGGGCCGGCATCAGCCAGGCGACCTGCTCGACGCCGGGTGAGTCGTAGATCTTGAACAGGATGCCGGTGAAGACGACCTGGACGATCGCGAACATCACCAGCAGCGGCATGGTCTTCTCGGCGGTCTTCACCAGTGCGGAGATGACGAGGCCGATCATCATGCAGGTGAAGCCCAGGGCGATGATCACCAGGCAGAGCTCGACGGCGGGCGCGGCCTTGAAGATCAGGCCGCTCTCCGGCAGCTTGCGGACGGAGAAGCCGATGGCGCAGATGAGGGCGCCCTGCACCGCGGTGATCAGGCCGAGGACGACCACCTTGGACATCAGGTAGGCGGAGCGGGAGAGGCCGACGGCCCGCTCCCGTTCGTAGATGACCCGTTCCTTGATCAGCTCACGGACGGAGTTGGCGGCTCCGGAGAAGCACATGCCGACCGCGAGGATCAGCATGATCGTGCCGGCGTCCTGGTTGAAGTGGCCCTTGGTCGCGGGGCCGAGCCCGAAGTCGGACGGGATCACGGTGCTCACGCCGCCGAGGACGGCCGGGAGGATCAGCATCAGCGCCATGAAGCCGCGGTCCGAGGCGATGACGGAGGCGTAGCGGCGCATCAGGGTCCACAGCTGGGAGCCCCAGCTCTGGGCCTTCGGCGGGCGCACCATCTGCGGCTGGACGTGGACGGACTGCGGGGCGACGGCGTCGATGTCGGCCGCGTACATCTGGTAGTGCTGCGAGCCGCGCCAGCGGCCCGACCAGTCGTAGTCGCGGTAGTTCTCGAAGGCCGAGAAGACGTCCGCCCAGGTCTCGTAGCCGAAGAAGTTGAGGGCTTCCTCGGGCGGGCCGAAGTAGGCGACGGAGCCGCCGGGGGCCATGACGAGCAGCTTGTCGCAGAGCGCCAGCTCGGCGACGGAGTGCGTGACCACGAGGACGGTGCGGCCGTCGTCGGCGAGGCCGCGCAGCAGCTGCATGACGTCGCGGTCCATGCCCGGGTCGAGGCCGGAGGTGGGCTCGTCGAGGAAGATCAGCGAGGGCTTGGTCAGCAGCTCCAGGGCGACCGAGACGCGCTTGCGCTGGCCGCCGGAGAGGGCGGTGACCTTCTTGTCCTTGTGGATGTCGAGCTTGAGCTCGCGCAGCACCTCGTCGATGCGGGCCTCGCGCTCGGAGGCCGCGGTGTCGCCGGGGAAGCGGAGCTTGGCGGCGTAGCGCAGCGCCTTCCGGACGGTGAGCTCCTTGTGCAGGATGTCGTCCTGCGGGACCAGACCGATGCGCTGGCGCAGCTCGGCGAACTGCTTGTACAGATTCCGGTTGTCGTAGAGGACGTCGCCCTGGTTGGCGGGCCGGTAGCCGGTGAGCGCCTTGAGCAGGGTGGACTTGCCGGAGCCCGAGGGGCCGATGACGGCGATGAGGGACTTCTCCGGGACGCCGAAGGAGACGTCCTTGAGGATCTGCTTGCCGCCCTCGACGGTGACCGTGAGGTGGCGCGCGGAGAAGGAGACGTCGCCGGTGTCGACGAACTCCTCCAGGCGGTCGCCGACCAGGCGGAAGGTGGAGTGACCGACGCCGACGATGTCGTTGGGGCCGATGACCTGCTGGCGGACCGGCTGGCCGTTGACGTAGGTGCCGTTGTGGCTGCCGAGGTCGACGATCTCGAACCGGCCGTCGCCGGTGGCGCGGAACTCGGCGTGGTGGCGGGAGACCTGGAGGTCGGAGACGACCAGCTCGTTCTCCAGGGCACGGCCGATGCGCATCGTGCCGCGGCCGACGGCCATCTGGTGGAAGCTCGTGGGGCTGCGGTCGCCGTAAACGGGCGGGGCGCCGCCCTGCGAGGGCGTGCCGCCGTGCGCGGGGGGCTGGTGGCCGCCGGGGCCCGGCTGCTGGGGGACGTAGGCCTGCTGGGGCTGCTGCTGCCAGCCTCCCTGCTGCGGCTGCTGGTACTGCTGGGGCTGCTGCCCCGGCTGCTGCCAGGCGCCGGGCTGCTGGTGCTGAGGCGGCTGGTGCGGCGCCTGCTGCGGCGGGGCCTGCTGCTGCAACGGCGCGGCCATGGCCGTCTGCGCGCTGTAGAGGTCCGCGGCGGGGGCTCCGACTCCGGCGCCGGCGGCGCCCGCGCTGAGGTTCAGCCGCGGACCGTCCGTCGCGTTGCCCAGGTGCACCGTCGAGCCGGGGCCGATCTCCATGTGGTGGATCCGCTGGCCCTGCACGTACGTGCCGTTGGTGCTGCCGTGGTCCTCGATGACCCAACTGCGGCCCTCCCACCGTACGGTGGCGTGCCGCCACGAGACGCGCGCGTCTTGCAGCACCATGTCACCCTGCGGATCCCGCCCGAGGGTGTAGGACCTGGACGGATCGAGCGTCCAGGTCTGTCCATTCAATTCCAGTACGAGTTCCGGCACTCCATGCCCCACTACTTGTCCCCCGATGAGCCCCCTGCAAGGGGAGTCTAGGGATGGCGAACATCGGGAGGAACTATTTCAGGCACAGTCCCCGAACCGAAAGTCGGGGATTGCCGCGACCGTGTAACAGGCACCGTTGACGCCACCGAAACGCACCCTGAGAGTAGTTACCGCCACGGATATGTACGGATCATGCGTATCCGGGCAACAGCCAGGTTGCTGACCGGCACGGGGGGCCGTGATGAGCATGGACGGGGGCCGGCGCGCAGTGCGCCCGGCCGAGCTGCTGCTGACTTCCATTGCCGCTGTGAGCTGGGCTTTTCTGGCCATGGCCGGGATCGCCGCGCTGGGGCTGCACCTGCTGGGCGCGGATGCGGCGGGCGCGCTCGGGCCGATGACGGCGGCCGCCGTCGTACTGGCCGTGGGCGGATCCCTCATGCCTTCGGGCGATATTGAAGCATTCGGACTGAAGGGCGCCGGGGCGCACACCGCCATCGATATCGCGCCACTGGGAGTGAGCCTCGTGGGCGCCCTCCTGCTGGGAATGATCTTTGCGCGATCGTTGCGAAGGGCCGGTGCCACGATCGGCGCCGGAGAGCTCGCCGTACGGGCCGCCTCAGTGGCCGTCCTGTTTCTCGTCCTGCTCGCCGGCCTCGCCTGGGCCGGGGAGGACTCGATCACCTTCGACGGGAGCGGCCTGGGTCTCGGGGGCGGCGGGGGCGGAGGCGGCCCCAAGCTGGAGATCCCGGGGATCGGCGACATCGGGGACATCGCGGGCGGGCTGCCGGACCGGCTCAACGGGCTGGCGAACGCCAAGGCGGCCGTCGGCTTCAGCGTCCGGACCGGGCCCTCGCTGCTCGGCGGCGCGGCCTGGGTGCTGGGCGTGCTGCTGATCGCGGTGCTGGCCGCGCGGCGCGCGCCGCTCCCCCGCGGCTGGGAGGCGCTGCACCGCGGCGTGCGGCCCGCGGCGTCGGCGCTGTGCGCGGTGCTCGTCCTGGCGGTGGGGGCGGGCCTGGCCGCCGCGGCGTACGCGGCCACCGGGGACGACGCCCCGAAGCGGGTCCTCGGGGCGGCGCTGCTCGGGGCGCCGAACGGGGTGTTCCTCGCGGTGCCGCTGGGGCTGTTCGTCTCCTGGCGCGGTACGGCCAGCGGCGCGCTCACCAAGGTGCTGCCCTCGCCGCTGGACGAGCTGCTCAGCGCGCGGGCCGACGAGCCGGTCACGCTGGGGCGGCTGGCGGAGCTCGACTCGCTGGTGTGGCTCCTGGCGGTGGCCTGCGCGCTGATGATGCTGTGCGTCGGGGTGCTCACCGCGGTCCGTACGCCGCGGGACGGCCTGGGGGCGACGGCGTTCGCCGCGCGCTGCGCCGTGGCCCTGGGGGTGGCGACCGCCGCGGCCCTGCCGCTGCTGGTGCTGGCGACCCGCGTGAAGGCGGACGCGAGCCTGTCGGTGCTGGGCTTCGACGTGTTCGGGGCGGGCCTGGAGCTGCGGGGCAACGCTCCGATGGCGCTGGCCCTGGGCGCCGCGTGGGGCGCCGCCGCCGGGGCCCTGGGGGGCCTGCTGGCGTGCGCGACGGGAACGGCGGGGCGGCGGGCGGTGAGCCGGGGGCCGGGAGCGGCGGCCCGCCCGGCCCCGGCTGGCACGGCCGCGGCGGGCACGGGCCACCCGCGCCCGCAGGCCGCGGGGCCTCCCGGCCCGTACCGCCCCTCGCCGGGGCGGCCCGCGCAGGACGACACCAACCCGTACAAGCGGCCCCTGCTGCCCGACGAGCGCTCCACCGCTCCGACGCAGACGGGCCGGCCCCTGCCGCCGCCGAGGCGGCCCCGGAGCAGCGGATACCGCTACGGCGCCCCGCCGCCCGAGGAACCACCGCCTCCGCCGCCCGGGCCGCCGCCATGGCGGCGTTGACCAGGGTTCACACGAAGTAGGCCATGTCTTCGCCGTCCGCTCCCCGGGACACCTGTACGTATCGGGTACGGGGCCCGATACGGTAAGAGGACCATGAGTGCATCGCAGACCTCGCCTGCCACCCCCGTAACCAGCGACGACGAGCCGACGCTCCTCGTCAAGATCTTCGGGAAGGACCGGCCGGGCATCACCGCCGGGCTCTTCGACACGCTCGCCGCGTACGCCGTCGACGTCGTCGACATCGAGCAGGTCGTCACCCGGGGCCGGATAACGCTGTGCGCGCTGGTCACGGCGCCGGAGGGCGGCGGACACGCCGAGGGCGAACTGCGGGCCACGGTGCACAGCTGGGCCGAGTCGGTGCGGATGCAGGCGGAGATCATCTCGGGCCGGGGCGACAACCGCCCGCGCGGCACCGGGCGTTCCCACGTCACGGTGCTGGGGCACCCGCTCACCGCCGAGTCGACGGCGGCCATCGCGGCGCGGATCACCGGCACGGGCGGCAACATCGACCGCATCTTCCGGCTCGCCAAGTACCCCGTGACCGCCGTGGAATTCGCGGTGTCCGGCACGGAGACCGAGGCCCTGCGCACCGCGCTCGCGCTGGAGGCGCACCGGCGCGGGGTGGACGTCGCGGTCGTCGCGGCGGGGCTCCAGCGGCGGGCGCAGCGCCTGATCGTGATGGACGTGGACTCCACGCTGATCCAGGACGAGGTCATCGAGCTGTTCGCGGCGCACGCGGGCTGCGAGGCCGAGGTGGCGGAGGTGACCGCGCGGGCGATGCGCGGCGAGCTGGACTTCGAGGAGTCGCTGCACGCCCGGGTGGCACTGCTGGCGGGCCTGGACGAGTCCGTGGTGGACAAGGTGCGGGCGGAGGTGCGGCTGACGCCGGGCGCCCGGACCCTGATCCGCACCCTCAAGCGGCTCGGCTACCAGGTGGGCGTGGTCTCGGGCGGTTTCACCCAGGTGACCGACGACCTTCAGGAGCGGCTCGGGCTGGACTTCGCCTCGGCGAACACCCTGGAGGTCGCCGACGGCAAGCTGACCGGGCGGGTCACCGGGGAGATCGTGGACCGGGCGGGCAAGGCACGGCTGCTGCGGCGGTTCGCCGCCGAGGCGGGGGTGCCGCTCGCGCAGACCGTGGCGATCGGCGACGGCGCGAACGACCTCGACATGCTCAACGCGGCGGGGCTGGGCGTGGCCTTCAACGCCAAGCCGGTGGTCCGGCAGGCCGCGCACACGGCGGTGAACGTGCCGTTCCTGGACACGGTGCTGTATCTGCTGGGCGTCACGCGCGAAGAGGTCGAGGCGGCGCGCACGCACGAGTAGCCCCCGGCGGGCCGGGAACGCGCCGGTGCCGGGCGCTGCTCAGCGGGGCTGAGGCGCCGTCCGGCACGGCCGGTCCACCACGTCGTGGCTGATCGCCGTTGCGGCGGAAGAAGAGCGTCCGCCGCAATGGCGAGGTACCCCCGCGGCGAGGGTCCGGCGGAATGTGCGGCGCCCGGAGCCGTACGGACAGCGCGCCGCCGTCAGGAGTGAGGCGTCCAGAAGGCGACGAGGCGGCCCACGCCGTGCTCGACGGACTTCCACGATCCGGTGAAGGCCAGCACCGCGACGGCGGCGGTGGGGAAGCCGGAGCGGTTCATCCGGGCCAGCAGATCGCCCTCCGCCTCGCCCGCGAGGGCGTCGGCCAGGGCGTGCATGCCGGGGTTGTGCCCGATCAGAACGAGGTCCTGGACCTCGTCGGAGACCTCGTTGAGCAGGGCGATCAGCTCGCCGAGCGAGGCCTCGTACATCCGGTCCTCGTAGACCGTCCGGGGGCGCTCGGGCAGCTCGGAGACGGCGAGCTTCCACGTCTCACGGGTGCGGGCGGAGGTGGAGCAGAGGGCCAGGCCGGGGGTGACGCCGGAACCGGCGAGCCAGCGGCCGGCGACGGGGGCGTCCTTGCGGCCACGGTCCGCGAGGGGGCGTTCGTGGTCGTCGCCGTCGGACCATTCGGCTTTGGCGTGCCGGAGAATGACGATCCTGCGGGTCGGTTCGGAGCTCATGCCGTCCAGCTTCGCACGAAACCCACGGCGAGGCGCGGGGTGTTGGGGGGCTTGCACCCGAAGCGGCGCGCGCGCCCCGCATGCCGTCACGCGGCGAGCTCGCCCAGCGCCAGCTGGACGAATGCGACCACGCGGGCGACGGTGCCCGCGCCGGCGGCGTCCGGGCCGGGGTCGGCGGAGGCGGGCGAGGCCAGGAGGGCGAAGAAGCCGGCGAAGGCCGCGACGGCGAGCGCGAGGGCCCACCACGGCAGGCCCGTCTGCACCGTGCCGGCGGTCCGGGCCTTCGGACCGGCGGTCGCTTTCCTACCGGCGGGCATGGGATCGATCGCCTCCGAGCGCTCTGTGCACCGCCGCGTTGCGGTGTACTACGAAGCTACGGAGAACGGGGGGCCGCTCCCATCCGGTGGACCACCCACTTGTCCCTGACCCAGACCCCCTAGGGGACGGGGGGTTAGCCCCACCCCCGCATGGAGGCGGACCGCCAGGACCGGGGGGCTGGGGCCATCAGGGCCTCAGGGCCTCAGGGCGAGAACACCGTCGCGATGACCGAGATGACCACGGTGATGGCGAGCATCGCCCCGAGGATCGTCAGCAGGGCCTTCTGGCCGTTCTTGGGGTTCGGATCGAGCACAGGCTGCATGCCGACCAGTGTCCCACCCCGCGCGCCCGTGCCCGCGGCCGGGGCGGTACGGGGCAGGCCGGGGCGGAACGGGCACGTGCCGTCAGAGCTGGTCCTCGACGCCGTCAGAGCTCGTCCTCTACGGTGCGGGCGCGCCCGGCCAGCACTCCCGCCACGATCTGAGGAACCATCAGTGCGGCCATGAGGGCGAGCGGCACGTCCCAGCCGCCGGTGCGCTCGTTGAGCCAGCCCACGAGCAGCGGGCCGGGGATGGAGATCAGGTAGCCCATGCTCTGGGCGAACGCCGACAGCCGCACCACGCCCCCGCCGGTGCGGGCGCGCATGCCGATCAGCGTCAGGGCGAGCGTGAAGGCGCTGTTGGACACGCCGAGGAGCACGGCCCAGACCCAGGCGCCGCCGGCCGGTGCCAGCCACAGGCCCGCGTAGCCGGCCAGGCCGAAGCAGCCCAGAATGACGACCAGGACGCCCTGGTGGGGCAGGCGGGCGGCGAGGCGCGGCAGCACGAAGGCGAGCGGCACGCCGGTCAGCATCGTGACGGCGCTCAGGACGCCCGCGGTGGAGGGGGCCACCCCGGCGTCGCGGAAGATCGCCGGCATCCAGCCCATGACGATATAGGCGCCGGTGGCCTGGATGCCGAAGAAGATGCCGAGGGCCCAGGCGGTGGGGCTGCGGGTGATGCTGGTGCGCGGGGCGTCCTGCGCGGCGGCCGCGGGGGCCGCGGCGCCGTCCGTACGGTCACGGCGGGCGACCACGAGCCAGAGCAGTCCGGCCGCGGCGGCGAGCAGCGCCCACGAGCCGAGGCCGAGGCGCCAGCTGTGGCCCATCGCGTCGGCGAGCGGCACGGTGGCGGCCGCGGCGCCCGCCGCGCCCGCGGCGATGGCCATGGAGTACAGGCCGGTCATCGGGCCGACCCGGTCGGGGAACCAGCGCCTGACGGCCAGCGGCATCAGGACGTTGCTGACGGCGATGCCCGCGAGCGCGAGCACGCTGAGGGCGAGGAAGCCGGGGACCCCGCCCACGTACGGGCGCAGGGCGAGGCCGGCGGTTATCGCCGCCATGCCGGCGCAGACGACGGCGGCGGGACCGAAGCGGCGGGCCAGGCGGGGTGCGGCGAGGCCGAAGACGGCGAAGCAGAAGGCGGGCACGGACGTCAGCAGGCCGGCCACGGCCCCGCTCATGCCGAGGTCGGCGCGGACCTCCTTGAGGAGCGAGCCGAGGCTCGTGACGGCGGAGCGGAGGTTGAGCGCGGCGAGGACGAGGCCCACGACGAGGAGCGGGACGCCCCGGGCCCGGCGGGCCGGACCGGCCGGGGAGGAGGCGGGTGCGGCGGATGCGGGGGCGGGCGCGGAGGTGCCGGCTGCTCTGAGGTCTTCGTCTGCCGTGGATGCCATGATCGCATCATAGATAGAATCATGGGATGAATGGAGGCTGTCGATGCCACTGAACTCTCCCCGGCGCTCCTGCCTCGTCGACCAGGTCATCGCCGAGCTGCGCGGCCAGATCACCTCCGGCGAGTGGGCGGTCGGCTCGCGCATCCCCACCGAGCCCGAGCTGGTCGAACAGCTCGGTGTGGCCCGCAACACCGTGCGCGAGGCGGTGCGCGCCCTCGCGCACAACGGGCTGCTGGACATCCGGCAGGGCTCGGGCACGTACGTCGCCGCGACCAGCGAGCTGGCCGGCGTGATGAACCGCCGCTTCGCCGACGCCGACCCGCTGCACGTGGCGGAGCTGCGCAGCGCCCTGGAGGCCTCGGCCGCCCGGCTCGCGGCCCGCCGCCGCACCGAGCAGGACCTGGTGCAGCTGGCCGCGCTGCTGGAGCGGCGCGAGGAGGCATGGCGCTCGGGCGACGCGGAGCGGTTCGTGGAGGCCGACGCCACGCTGCACGCGGCCGTCGTCTCCGCCGCGCACAACGAGGTGATGTCCGAGGTGTACGCGGACCTCGGCGGGGTGATGCGCGAGTTCCTGCGGGCGGACGTGGGGACGGCGCTGCGGCCCGAGGGGCTCGTGGATCACGGGCGGCTGGTCGCGGCCATCGAGGAGGGGGACGAGGAGACGGCGGGGGCGGAGGCGAGCGCCTATCCGTTCGGCTGCCGGGGCGTGGCCGGCGCCTGCTGAGCTCCCGGGCCGGGCCCGAAAGAGCGGGCTCAGGCGGCGCGGTGGGTCACCCAGGCGTGGCGTATGCCGAGCCAGCAGCGCTGCGTGAGGGAGACGTGCCCGGCGGGGCCGACGGCGGCCCGGGCGGTGTCCATGTCCGGGTCCCACCAGCGCACGCACTCGACGTGCAGCTGGACGTGGTCGGTGGTCGCGTTGCCGTTGAAGCAGTGGGCGGTGGCGTGGGAGCCGTGGACGCGGGTGCGGCACTCGGCGTGCCGGGCACCTGCCCGGACACCTGCCCGGGCGGCGGCCGGCAAGGCGGTGGGTGCTGCGGTCGGTGCTGCGGCGGCCACGGGGGAGGCCGGGGCCGTGGAGCCCGCCAGAGCTGTGGCGGAGAACAGCAGGGCCGCGGTGCGGCGGAGCGGGGACCTCATGCGCGTACCTCCCGCCCTTCAGTGTGCGGGGGCCGGCCCCGGCGCACGAGCCGGAAAAGCCCAGTGCCCGTTCCGGAGTAACGGAACGGGCACCGGGCGTGCGCTACGGGTCCGGGGCGCCCATCATGGGCGCCCCGTCAAAGGCTGGGCCCTGACTCAGGCACCCATCATGTGGACGCCGCCGTCCACGTGGACGATCTCGCCCGTCGTCCGCGGGAAGAAGTCCGACAGCAGGCCGACGACGCCGCGGCCGGCCGGCTCCGGGTCGGCCAGGTCCCAGCCGATGGGCGCGCGGTGGTTCCACACGTCCGCGAGCTCCTCGAAGCCCGGGATGGACTTGGCGGCCATCGACTTGATGGGGCCGGCGGAGACCAGGTTGCAGCGGATGCCCTTGGGGCCGAGGTCACGCGCCAGGTAGCGGTTCGTGCCCTCCAGGGCGGCCTTGGCCACGCCCATCCAGTCGTACTTCGGCCAGGCGACCTGCGCGTCGAACGTCAGGCCGACGACCGAGGCGCCCTCGCTCATCAGCGGCAGCAGGGCCATGGTCAGCGACTTGTAGGAGTACGCCGAGACCTGGACGGCCGTGGAGACGTCCTCCCAGGTGGCCTCAAGGAAGTTGAAGGCGCCCTGGGGGCCGAAGGCGATGGAGTGCACGATGCCGTCGATCCGGGCGTCCTCGCCCTGGAGCTCGCGCACCTTGCCGGCCAGCCCGTCCAGCTGCTCCTGGTTGGTGACGTCCAGCTCGATGACCGGGGCTTCCTTGGGGAGGCGCTTGGCGATGCGCTCGACCAGGGAGAGCCGGCCGAAGCCGGTCAGGATGACCTCGGCGCCCTCGTTCTGGGCGACCTTCGCGGCCTGGAAGGCGATCGACGACTCCGTGAGGACGCCGGTGACCAGAATGCGCTTGCCTGCGAGGATTCCACTCATGTCGTTCAGTGACCCATGCCCAATCCGCCGTCGACAGGAATGACGGCTCCAGTGATGTATGCGGCCTCGTCGGAGGCGAGGAAGCGGACCGAGGCGGCGATCTCCTCGGGCTGTGCGTAGCGCGCGAGCGGAACCTGCTTGGTGATGCCCTCGCGCTGCTCGTCGGTGAGCACGCGGGTCATGTCGGTGTCGACGAAGCCGGGGGCGACGACGTTGCAGGTGATGTTCCGGGAGCCCAGCTCACGGGCGACCGAGCGGGCGAAGCCCACCAGGCCGGCCTTGGAGGCGGCGTAGTTGGCCTGGCCCGCGGAGCCCAGCAGGCCCACCACGGAGGAGATCAGCACGACGCGGCCCTTGCGGGCGCGCAGCATGCCCTTCGTGGCCCGCTTGACGACCCGGAAGGTGCCGGTGAGGTTGGTGTCCACGACGGAGGTGAAGTCCTCTTCGGACATCCGCAGCAGCAGCTGGTCGCGGGTGACGCCGGCGTTGGCCACCAGCACCTCGACCGCGCCCTGCTTCTCCTCGATCTCCTTGTAGGCCTGCTCGACCTGCTCGGGGTCCGTGATGTCGCACTTGACGGGGAGGCACCCCAGCTCCAGGAGGGCGGCCGGCGGCTCACCCGAGCGGTAGGTGAAGGCGACCTTGTCGCCCGCCTCCGCGAAGGCGCGGACGATGGCGAGGCCGATGCCCCGGTTTCCTCCGGTGACCAGAACCGAGCGGCTCAAAGGACCACCCTTCCTTCACGTGTAGCTGCCATTCGGCTGCCATTGGTCGTCTGTACCGTACGAAAACTATCTGGCCGCGGCGCACGGCGCGCAGCCCGCCCCAAACAGGAGCGCATGGCGGACCCTGTGGGGTCCCTACAGAAAACCGCGCTGCGCGCAGCGGCGCGGCCCGCGGGGGACGCTTCCCGGAGTGCGCCCCGGTCCGCCCCTGAACTGCGCAGAAGGCCGCCCCCGGGCGTGCTGCGGCGTGATTCACTGCGTCTTCGGGAGACATCGCACGCCTAGGGGAGGCCATCCGTGCCACATGAAATCGACGCGTCGTTCCTCGCGCTGCCGCTGCGGCAACTCGCCGACGCGGCCCTGGCGCGCGCCCGCGCACTGGGGGCCGACCACGCGGACTTCCGCCTGGAGCGGGTGCGCAGCGCGTCCTGGCGACTGAGGGACGCCCGGCCGGCGGGCACCTCGGACACCACCGACCTGGGGTACGCGGTGCGGGTGGTGCACGGCGGGAGCTGGGGCTTCGCGTCGGGCGTGGAGCTGACGATGGACGCGGCGGCGCGGGTGGCCGGGCAGGCCGTCGCGATGGCGAAGCTGTCGGCGAAGGTGATCGCGGCCGCGGGGCCGACTGGGGGCACCCCCAGCGGTAGCTGGGGGAGGGTGGAGCTGGCGCCGGAGCCGGTGCACGCCGACCGGACGTGGGTGTCCTCGTACGAGGTCAGCCCCTTCGACGTGCCGGACGCGGAGAAGAGCGCGCTGCTCGCGGACTGGAGCGCGCGGCTGCTGTCGGCGGACGGGGTGGCGCACGCGGACGCGTCCCTGCTGACCGTCCAGGAGAACAAGTTCTACGCCGACTCGGCGGGCACGACCACCACGCAGCAGCGCGTCCGGGTGCACCCGCAGCTGACGGCGGTCGCGGTCGACCCGGCGACCGGCGGCTTCGACGCGATGCGCACGCTCGCGCCCCCGGCCGGCCGCGGCTGGGAGTACCTGACGGGCACCGGCTGGGACTGGGACGCCGAGCTGGCGGAGATCCCCGAGCTGCTGGCCGAGAAGATGCGCGCGCCGAGCGTCGAGGCGGGCTCGTACGACCTGGTGGTCGACCCGTCCAACCTGTGGCTGACCATCCACGAGTCGGTCGGCCACGCCACCGAGCTGGACCGCGCGCTGGGCTACGAGGCGGCCTACGCGGGCACGTCCTTCGCTACCTTCGACCAGCTGGGCAAGCTGAAGTACGGCTCCCCGCTGATGAACGTGACGGGCGACCGCACCGCGGAGCACGGCCTGGCCACGATCGGCTACGACGACGAGGGCGTCGAGGCCCAGTCCTGGGACCTCGTCAAGGACGGCGTCCTGGTGGGCTACCAGCTGGACCGGCGGATCGCGAAGCTCACCGGCTTCGACCGCTCCAACGGCTGCGCCTTCGCCGACTCCCCCGCCCACGTCCCGGTCCAGCGCATGGCCAACGTCTCGCTGCAACCGGCGCCGGGCGGGCCTTCCACGGAGGAGCTGATCTCCGGCGTGGACCGCGGCATCTACGTGGTCGGCGACCGCTCCTGGTCGATCGACATGCAGCGGTACAACTTCCAGTTCACGCAGCAGCGGGCGTACGCGATCCGCAACGGGCGGCTGGCCGGGCAGCTGCGGGACGTGGCCTATCAGGCCACGACCACCGACTTCTGGGGGTCGATGGCGGCCGTCGGCGGGCCGCAGACGTACGTCCTGGGCGGCGCGTTCAACTGCGGCAAGGCGCAGCCGGGTCAGGTCGCGGCGGTCTCCCACGGCTGCCCCACGGCTCTCTTCGAGAACGTCAACATCCTGAACACGACCGAGGAGGCGGGGCAGTGAGCGGTCACCACGGAACCGGCCGGGGGTCCGGGGGTTGCCCCCCGGAAAAGCACAGTCTGAACACCACTGAGGAGGCGGGGCAGTGAGCCGTCGTAACCAGCCGCACGAGATCGTCGAGCGCGCCCTGGAGCTGTCGCGGGCCGACGGCTGCATGGTGATCGCGAGCGAGCGCTCCACGGCCAACCTCCGCTGGGCGCGCAACGCCCTGACGACCAACGGCGTCACCCGCGGCCGTACGGTCACCGTGATCGCCACCGTCGACGGCGCCGAGGGCACCGCCTCGGGCGTCGTGTCGCGCTCGGCCGTCACGGCCGGGGAGCTGGAGCCGCTGGTGCGGGCCGCCGAGGCCGCCGCGCGCGAGGCCGGGCCGGCCGAGGACGCCCAGCCGCTGGTGACGGGCGTGCCGCACTCCCCCGACTTCACGGCCGCGCCCGCCGAGACGTCCTCCGCCGTCTTCGACGCCTTCGCGCCCGCGCTCGGCGAGTCCTTCGCCGGGGCGCGCGCCGCGGGCCGCGAGCTGTACGGCTTCGCGCACCACGAGGTGTCCTCGTACTACCTGGGCACGTCCGCCGGGCTGCGGCTGCGCCACGACCAGCCGGCCGGCACCCTGGAGCTCAACGCCAAGTCGCCGGACGGCACGCGCTCGGCGTGGGCGGGCCGGGCCACCCGCGACTTCACCGACGTCGACCCGCGGGCGATGGACGCCGGGCTGGCGCGGCGCCTGGCGTGGGCGGAGCGGAAGGTCGAGCTGCCGGCCGGGCGGTACGAGACGCTGCTGCCGCCGACGGCCGTGGCGGACCTGCTCGTCTACCAGATGTGGTCGGCGGCCGCGCGCGACGCCGCCGAGGGCCGGACGGTCTTCTCGAAGGCCGGCGGCGGCACCCGCGTCGGGGAGAAGCTGTCTCCGCTGCCGCTGACGCTGCGCAGCGACCCGCGGGCGGCGGGCCTGGAGTGCGCGCCGTTCGTCCTCACGTCCGCCTCGGGGGACGACGCGTCGGTCTTCGACAACGGCCTGCCGCTGGGTCCGGTGGACTGGATCCGCGACGGCGTGCTGGAGCACCTGGTGACCACGCGGCACAGCGCCGGGCTGACGGACCTGCCGGTCGCCCCGCTCGTGGACAACCTGATCCTGGACGGGGGCGGTACGCGCTCGCTGGAGGAGATGGTCGCGGCCACCGAGCGCGGCCTGCTGCTGACCTCGCTGTGGTACATCCGCGAGGTCGACCCGGCGTCGCTGCTGCTGACCGGGCTGACCCGGGACGGCGTCTATCTCGTGGAGAACGGCGAGGTCGTCGGCGAGGTCAACAACTTCCGCTTCAACGAGTCCCCGGTGTCGCTGCTGTCGCGCGCCACCGAGGCGGGCCGCACCGAGCCGACGCTGCCGCGCGAGTGGAGCGACTACTTCACCCGGGCGGCGGCGCCCGCCCTGCGCGTGCCGGACTTCAACATGAGCTCGGTGAGCCGGGGGGTGTGACGGGAGCGGGGGTGTGACAGCGGGGGCGCGGTACCGGTCCGAATAGACTGGTCCGCGTCCACCGTCCCCTTCTCACCTCAGGAACGTCATGACACGCCTCGGCGAATCCGTCGCCCGCGCCGGCGAGCTCCTCGCGCAGGACCTCTCCTCCGACCAGACCGTCCAGCGGCTGCTCCAGGAGACGGGCTCGCGGCGCTATCTCGACCTGACGGACCTGTCGCCGAAGGAGCAGGCCGAGCTGATCGCCGCCCGCACCGTCGAGGTGCTGCCGGGCGTGGACAAGCTGGCCGGGCGCATCGAGGAGCGGCGCGCGGCGGGCAAGGGCCTGAAGATCAAGCTGGGCATCGACCCGACCGCGGCGGACGTGCACCTCGGGCACGCCGTGCCGGTGATCATCCTCAGCCGCTTCCAGCGCATGGGCCACGACGTCACCCTCCTCATCGGCGACTTCACGGCCAAGATCGGCGACCCGACGGGCCGTACGGCCGAGCGCCCGCCGCTGACCGACGAGGACATCGCGAAGAACCTCGCGGGCTACCGCGAGCAGGTGCGCCCGTTCTTCGACTTCGAGAAGGTCGAGTTCGTCCAGAACAGCAGCTGGCTGGCGCCGTACACCTTCCCGGAGCTGCTCGGGCTGCTCTCGCAGGTGCCGGTCTCGCAGCTGCTCCAGCGCGAGGACTTCCGCAACCGCCTGGCGGCGGGCTCGGGCCTGACGATGTCGGAGCTGCTGTACCCGATCGCCCAGGGCCTGGACTCGGTCGCGCTCGACTGCGACGTGGAGCTCGGCGGCGCCGACCAGCTGCTGAACCTCCAGATGGGCCGCAAGCTCATGGAGCTGAAGGGCCAGAAGCCGCAGCTCGTCGTCACGATGCCGCTGATCGAGGGCACGGACGGCACGGGCGCGAAGATGTCCAAGTCCAAGGGCAACTACGTGGGCCTGACGGCGCCCGCCGACGACGTCTTCGGCAAGATCATGTCGGTTCCGGACCGGCTGATGGAGCCGTACCTGAAGGCGTGGACCGAGTGGACGGACGAGGAGATCGCCCTCGTGCTGTCCCGGGTCGGGGAGCGCTCGCTGCACCCGATGGACCTCAAGAAGATCCTCGCGGGTGAGGTCGTCTCCGCGCTGTACGGGATCGAGGCGGCGATGGCGGCCCGGGCCGGGTTCGTCGCGCAGTTCTCGAAGAAGAGCTTCTCCGACGTGGAGACGCCCGTGGTGGAGCTCGCCGAGCACGGCGCCTCGCCGGCGACGGCGGTGCTCAGCCAGGTTCTGGGCTTCCAGCCGTCCGCTTCGGCGGCCCGCCGGGTCGCCAAGCAGAACGGTCTGCGGCTCGTGGTCGAGACGGACGGCGGCCAGGAGGCCGTCGTGCTGGCCGAGGCCGACGCGATCCGCCCGCTGGGCGAGGTCGTGACGGAGACGGTCGCGAAGGTCGCCGGGGCCGGACGGGTGTACCTCAAGGCCGGCCGGAAGATCGCCGAGCTGCGGTAGGGAATCCGCCGGATCCGCCGTTGACATGGCCGGGGCGGCCCGTGCGCGAGACGCGTGCGGGCCGCCCCGGCGCCGTTACGGGGCGCGTTACGGGGCGTGGCTCCGTCCGCCCCTCACGCCGCGTGTCTCCCGCCGCTCCTGTTGCGGCCGCGGATCGCGACCCACAGCCGGTCGCCGATGCCGACGACGAGGACGGCCCCGGCCAGTTGCAGCAGGTGCCGGCCCCAGTCGATGCCCTTGGTCTCGTTGATGCCGAGTCCCGTGGCCGCCCAGTTGCCGAGCAGGCTGCCGATCATGCCCAGGATGATCGTCAGCCACAGGGGGACCTGCTGCTTGCCCGGCAGGATGGCCTTGGCGATCAGGCCCAGGACAAGTCCGACGATGATGGCCCACAACCAGCTCATGTCGCCTCCTCAGCGGCGCGAGGTGCCGTGCCCCGCCATTCTGTGGCCGCCGCCGGTACGGCGCACGCCGGAGCGGTCCGTCCGCCGCCGTGCGGGCATGCCGTACGCAACCGCAGGTGGGAACGGGGACGCCGGGGGACCCGCTCTCGTACCCGGCGGCCACGCGGCGTAACGTGGAAGGAGTCCCGGCACGGGTGCGCGGGCACGGCGGATCAGGTGGTGGAACGTGATGCGGAAGCAGGGCGGGGCGGCGGTCTTCAGGATCACCGGTGCCCGTCAGGGCCTGGCCGAGGACGTGCGCGGCCGCCAGCGCCGCTACGTCATCTCGATGGCGATCCGCACCCTGTCGGTGGTGCTCACCGTGGTGCTGTGGAACGTCGAGCGCTTTGTGGCGATCGGCACGCTGATCCTGGGTGCCGCGCTGCCGTACGTGGCGGTCGTGATCGCCAACGCGGGGCGGGAGAACGCCCCTTCGCTGCCCGGCACGTTCGTCCCGGCCCCGACACGGCCGGTGCTGATGCCGGGTGCCGGTGCGGAGCCGGCGGAATCCGTCCCGGAAGCGGGCCGTCGCTCCGAGGCCGATCAAGGGCGTGACCACGGCTGATACGCCGTGGGGGCGCGGCGGTCGACACCGCGCGCCGCAAAGCTCAAGAAAACCTCAGATCAATCATGTGGTTTCAGTGCCGCACGCCGGGCACCCCGTGACATACTTCCTAAGCGCTCCGCATCCCCCGTCGGAGCGACAGACCGACGCCGGGCGGCTCCCCCCGTGGCTGCCCGGCGTCGCCGTGTCTGCACGCGGTTCGTAGAGTCCGGGGTATGACTTCCCCCGATGATTCCGCCGCCGTGATCTGTTCCGCCAAGGGCTGCCGTGCCCCCGCCGTCTGGGTGCTGGCGTGGAACAACCCCAAGCTGCACACGCCGGACCGCCGCAAGACGTGGCTCGCGTGCGACGAGCACCGCGAGCACCTGTCCAACTTCCTCGGGCTGCGGGGCTTCCTGAAGGACGTGGTGACGCTGGAGGAGTGGGAGGCGGCGCCGCGCCCGTAGGCACACCGGGCGAACTCGTGGGCGCCGGGCGAGCTCATAGCCGACGGGCGAGCTCGTAAGCAGCGGGTGCGGCGGGTCAGCCGCCGATCGCCGACATCGGCCGCTGCGGTTGCAGGAAGGCCGGGTCGTCCAGGCCCGAGCCCGCCTTCTTGCCCCACATGGCGTGCTTCCAGCGCTCGGCGATCTCCTCGTCCGGGGCGCCGGAGCGCAGCAGGGCGCGCAGGTCGCTCTCCTCGCGCGCGAAGAGGCAGTTGCGGACCTGCCCGTCGGCGGTGAGCCGGGTGCGGTCGCAGGCGCCGCAGAAGGGGCGGGTGACGGAGGCGATGACGCCGACCCTGCCGGGCCCGCCGTCGACGAGCCAGCGTTCGGCGGGGGCGGCGCCGCGCTCGCCGGCGTCCTCGGGGGCGAGGGCGAAGCGGGTGCGCAGGCTCGTGAGGATGTCCGCCGCGGTGATCATGCCGTCGCGGCGCCACCCGTGCTGGGCGTCGAGCGGCATCTGCTCGATGAAGCGCAGTTCGTAGCCGTGGTCGAGGGCCCAGGCGAGCAGGTCGGGGGCCTCGTCGTCGTTGAGGCCGGGCATCAGGACGGCATTGATCTTGACGGGCGTGAGGCCGGCGGCGTGGGCCGCGGCGAGGCCGTCGAGGACGTCCTGGTGGCGCTTGCGACGGGTCAGCCGCTGGAAGACGTCGGGCCGCAGCGTGTCGAGGGAGACGTTGACGCGGTCGAGGCCGGCGGCCGCCAGGGCCGGGGCGGTGCGCGCGAGGCCGATGCCGTTGGTGGTCAGGGATATCCGGGGGCGCGGCCGCAGGGCGGCGCAGCGCTCGACGAGGGAGACGAGGCCGGGGCGCAGCAGGGGCTCGCCGCCGGTGAAGCGGATCTCGGTGATGCCGAGCGCGGTCACGGCGATGCCGACGAGGCGGACGATCTCGTCGTCGGTGAGCAGGTCGGGCTTGGCGAGCCACTGGAGGCCCTCTTCGGGCATGCAGTAGGTGCAGCGCAGGTTGCAGCGGTCGGTCAGGGACACGCGCAGATCGGTGGCGACGCGACCGTAAGTGTCGATGAGCACGCTACGCCTCCTGCGGACTTAGGTTGAACGTTCGTTCACCTTCCGCAGCGTACGCGATCGCCCGGGGCGCAGGTGGTTTCGGGGCTGCGCCCCGGACCCCGGTCCGCAAACGCCGGACGGGCTGGATTCCAGCCCGTCCGGCGCATGGGTACGGAACGGTCGGCGGGGTCCGGGAGGGACCTCAGTGCGCGCCGTGTCCCGTGAGGGAACGGACTTCGAGTTCGGCGTACTTGGCGTCGGCGTCCGGCTCCGGCTCGGACAGCATCGAGCCGAGCCAGCCCAGCAGGAAGCCGAGCGGGATGGAGACCAGGCCGGGGTTGCCGAGCGGGAAGTAGTCGAAGCTCATGCCGGGGAAGAGGGACTTCTCGCCGCCGGAGACCACCGGGGAGAAGATCACCAGGCCGACGGACGAGATCAGCCCGCCGTAGATCGACCACAGGGCTCCCCTGGTGGTGAAGCGCTTCCAGAAGAGGCTGTAGAGGATGGTCGGGAGGTTCGCGGAGGCGGCGACCGCGAAGGCGAGGGCCACGACGGCGGCGGCGTTGAGCCGGTGGGCGAAGATGCTCAGGGCGATGGCGACGGCGCCGATGACGACGGCGGCGCACTTGGCTGTGAGGAGCTCCTCCTTCTCGCTGGTCTTCCCCTTGCGGATGACGTTGGCCCACAGGTCGTGGGCGAACGAGGCCGAGGAGGCGAGGGTGAGGCCCGCGACGACGGCGAGGATCGTCGCGAAGGCGACCGCCGAGATCACGGCGAGGAGCACGGCGCCGCCGGTCGAGCCGGCGCCGCCGCCGACCTCCTGGGCGAGCAGCGGGGCGGCGGTGTTGCCGGAGGGGTCGGAGGCGGTGATGGACTTGGAGCCCACGAGGGCGGCGGCGCCGAAGCCCAGCGCGATGGTCATCAGGTAGAAGGCGCCGATGATGCCGATGGCCCAGTTCACGGACTTGCGGGCGGCCTTGGCGGTGGGCACGGTGTAGAAGCGGATGAGGATGTGCGGCAGGCCGGCGGTGCCCAGGACGAGGGCGAGGCCGAGCGAGATGAAGTTGAGCTTGGTGGTGCCGTCCTTGCCGTACAGGAGGCCCGGTTCGAGGAAGGCCTTGCCCTTGCCGCTCTCCTCGGCGGCGCGCCCGAGCAGGGTGGAGACGTTCCAGCCCACCTTGTTGAGCACGAGGACGGTGATCAGCAGGGTGCCGAGGATGAGCAGGACCGCCTTGACGATCTGCACCCAGGTGGTGCCCTTCATGCCGCCGATGGTCACGTAGAGGACCATCACCAGGCCGACCAGGCCGATGATCCAGCGCCGCGAGCCCTCGCCCGAGGCGCCGAGCAGCAGCGCCACGAGGGCGCCCGCGCCGATCATCTGCGCGAGCAGGTAGAAGATCGAGACGACGATGGTGGAGGTGCCGGCGGCGGTGCGCACGGGCCGCTGCTTGAGCCGGTACGCGAGGGCGTCGGCCATGGTGAAGCGGCCGGAGTTGCGCAGCGGCTCGGCGACGAGCAGCAGGGCCACCAGCCAGGCGACGAGGAAGCCGATGGAGTAGAGGAAGCCGTCGTAGCCGTAGAGGGCGATGGCGCCCGCGATGCCGAGGAAGGACGCGGCGGACATGTAGTCGCCGGAGATGGCGAGGCCGTTCTGGAAGCCGGTGAAGGAGCGGCCGCCGGCGTAGAAGTCGGTGGCGTCCTTGGTCTGCCGGCCGGCCCAGACGGTGATGGCGAGGGTGGCGGCGACGAAGACGGAGAAGAGCGTGATGATCAGGGTGCGGTGCTCGCTCGCGGCACCGGCCGCGAGCGGGAGCCCGGTGTGCAGGGCGCTGGTCATGCTGGTCATGCCTTTCATTCCCCCGCTTCCAGGCGGGCCCGCAGGGCCTCGGCCTTCGGGTCGAGCTTGTCCGCCGCGTGCCGCGAGTACCACCAGGCGATCAGGAAGGTGGTGAGGAACTGGGCGAGGCCGAGGACGAAGGCCACGTTGATGTTGCCCACGACCTGGGTGCCCATGAAGTCGCCCGCGTAGTTGGAGAGCAGGACGTACAGCAGGTACCAGGAGACGAAGGCGAGGGTGAGCGGGAAGGCGAACGTGCGCTGGGCGCGGCGGAGTTCGCCGAACTCGGCGCTCGACTGCACCTCGCTGAAACGATCGGCCGCGGCGCCGGGCGCGGCGGCTGTGGTGGTGTCCGGGCCGTCGGGCTCGTCCGGCTCTTGAGTGGTGGCTGGTGCGGTGTCCACGGTCTCTCCTGACAAGGGGGGTGTGAGGCGCGAGCCGATGGCTTGTGATCCGGATCACGCATCGTAGAGGCAGGTCGCAGTATGCGACAGGGGGGAAGCCCGGAATTCGGGAGCGGCCGGCGGCGGGGGCGACACCGCCCGCCCGCGGACTCGTTGACCCTGGTGTGAGCGACGCACCTCCTCCTCCCCCGCCGTCCCCCGGTCGTCGGCCGTTCGGGATCGTCAGGTTGACGGCGCCCATAGCGGCGGTGCCGACCGGCCGGTCCGTGCCCCTGCCGAGGGCGGGCCGCTGGTACGGGCCGCGGGTGCCGCTGCCGCCGCTGAGCATCGACGCGCTGCGCGACAGCGACCTGGCTCCTTGAGCGCGTAAGGTCCCTGACTTGAGCGCGTAAGGTCCCTGACCGCGCCACCCCGGCCCGGGCCGCTGCCGCGCCACCCCCTTCGCGGGCCTCCCGATCCCACCCCTCGGATCCGGATGTTCCTCTTCCGAATTCCCGCCGCCCCAGGGCCATTTGTTGCCCGACGATGACTGTCAGGGCGTTTGTTCCGGAATGTATTGCCCGGTGCCATGATCGGCGCTAGCTTCACTCGTCATGTACCCGCCCGCGCGCGGCCCGCGCCCCGGCGGTCTTCGGATGATGTGGAGAACCCATGGCTCACCTGCGTCACAGACGGCACGCGCTGCTCGCCGTCCCCGTCGGTCTCGCCCTCACCGCCTCGCTCGGCCTCCTGCCGGGGGTGGCCTCCGCCGCGCCCCAGGCCGCGCCCGAGGCGAAGCAGGCCGCCACGGACGGCCCCCTGCTGTCGTACGTGGTGAACGCCTCCGCCGACCGCGCCACCGTCGCCCGGGTGAAGAAGGCCGTCGCCGCGTCCGGCGGCAGCGTCGTGACCGCCTACGAGCGGATAGGCGTGGTCGTCGCCCGCTCCGCGAACCCGGACTTCGCCAAGGAGCTGCGCGCGGTTCCCGGCGTGCAGTCCGCGGGCGCCACCCGCACCGCGCCGATCACCCCGGCCGCCACCACCGACGTCGGCAAGCCCGAGAAGGTGAAGCTGCCCAAGGCCAACGCCGCGGCGGCGGCCCGCCAGTCCGCCGGCGGGGCCGAGCCCCTCGAAAGCCTCCAGTGGGACCTGCCCGCCATCAAGGCGGACCAGGCCGCGAAGATCAACCCGGGCAGCCGCAAGGTGACCGTCGGCGTCATCGACACGGGCGTGGACGACACCCACCCGGACCTGGCCCCGAACTTCTCGCGGGCCCAGTCGGCGAGCTGCGTCAGCGGCAAGCCCGACACCAGCCCCGGCGCCTGGCGCCCGTACAACCCGGACAAGGACTACCACGGCACGCACGTCGCCGGCACGATAGCCGCGGCCCGCAACGGCGTCGGCGTCGCGGGCGTCGCCCCGAACGTCAAGGTCTCGGCCCTCAAGGTCTCCGACAAGAACGGCATGTTCTACGCGGAGAGCGTGGTCTGCGCCTTCGTCTTCGCCGCCGAGCACGACATAGCGGTGACGAACAACAGCTATTACGTCGACCCGTGGATGTTCAACTGCGCCGACGACCCGGACCAGAAGGCGATAGCCGAGTCGGTGGCCCGCGCGTCGAAGTACGCCCAGGACAAGGGCACGGTCAACGTGGCCTCGGCCGGCAACTCCAACTTCGACCTGGCCGCCAAGGAGATCACCGACGCCTCCAGCCCGAACGACAAGGGCCGGCCGGCGCAGACCCGCAAGATCGACCCGTCCGTCTGCCTCGACGTCCCGGCCCAGCTGCCCGGCGTGGTCACCGTCTCCGCGACCGGCGTGAAGGGCCAGAAGTCGTACTACTCCAACTACGGCCTGGGCCAGATCGACGTGGCGGCGCCCGGCGGCGACAAGTACCAGGTCCCGGACCTGCCCGCGAAGGACGGCCGCATCCTCTCCACGCTGCCCGGCGGCGACTGGGGCTTCCTCCAGGGCACCTCGATGGCCGGTCCGCACGTGGCCGGCGTGGCGGCGCTGCTGAAGAGCGCGCACCCCAAGTCGTCCCCGCAGGAGATCCAGTGGCTCCTCAAGGCGCAGGCCGACAACCCCGGCTGCCCGACGGCCCCGTACGACGGTGACGGCGACGGCAAGGTGGACGCCGTGTGCACCGGCACGAAGAACGTCAACGGCTTCTACGGCTTCGGCATCGTCGACGCCCTGGACGCGGTGCGCTGACGCTCGCGCTTGTGAGCGGAGGGGCCGGGCTCGCGCCCGGCCCCTTCCGCGTCAGGCAGGATCGCGCTGCGCAGGATCCCCTCGGCGAGCAGGAGCTGCGCGCCGATGTAGGTGAGCATGACCCAGAACTGGGCGGCGGGCGCCTGGGGCCAGCCGGCGACGCCGGTGGCGATCAGGGTGTCCGACACGACGAACAGCGCCCCGCCCGCCGCGGCGAGCGGCAGGGTGCGGGTCGCGCACAGCGCCATCGTGACGAGCAGCAGGCTGTAGAGCGCGACGGGCACGCGCAGCCCGGCCTCCAGACCGGGCCACAGCAGCGCGACGGTGACGAGCCAGGCCGCCCCGTAGCCCGCGGCGAGCCGGCGGGTGCGGGCGCCGCCGGGGCTGCCGTGCCGCGAGCAGAGCACGAGGTAGCAGACGTGCCCGGCGGCGAACGAGCCCATGCCGAGCAGGAACGGCACGTCGCCGCCGACCTGGAGGAGCGTGTCGCCGCCGCACCCGAACAGCAGCGCCACGACGAGCAGCCGGGGCCCGCCGCGCGCGAGGACGTACGCCGCGAGCAGGGGCATCAGGGCGGGCTTGGTGAAGAGCGCGGCGGAGGGCGCCGCCAGCAGGGCGCCGAGGTGGGCGAGGGCGGCGGCGCCGAAGAGGGCGGTGAGGGCGCGGTGGGCCCTCACGCGGCGTGCTCGTGCGCGGGAGCGGCCTCGGCCGCCGTGGCGGGGGCCTCCTGACGAGGCGCCGGCTGCCACCCCGGCCCGCGGAACACCCGCCCCAGCCGCTCCCGCCAGTCCCGCGCGGCGCGCAGGTCGCGGGCGATCGCGGCGTACTCGTGGGTGGCGACGCGCAGCGGGTTGTACGTGTCGATGTTCTTGGTCAGCCCGAAGACCGGCTTCTCGCCCTCGGGCACGAAGGAGCCGAACATCCGGTCCCAGACGATCAGGATCCCGCCGTAGTTGCGGTCCAGGTAGCCGCCCTGGGAGGCGTGGTGGACGCGGTGGTGGGAGGCCGTGTTCAGGACGTACTCGAAGGGCCGGGGCAGCTTCCGGACCCGCTCGGTGTGCACCCAGAACTGGTAGACGAGGTTCACCGACGAGCAGAAGGCCACCGCGGCCGGGTGCACGCCCACGGCGATCATCGGCAGGTAGAACGGCCACACGGTCAGCGTCGTCCAGGGCTGGCGCAGGGCGGTGGTGAGGTTGAACTTCCGGCTGGAGTGGTGCACCACGTGGCAGGCCCACAGGATCCTGATGACGTGGTGCCCGCGGTGCGACCAGTAGTAGAAGAAGTCCTGCACGAGCAGCATCAGGGGAAGCGTCCACCACAGGACGGGGATCCGCAGCGGTGTGAGCTCGTAGAGGGCGGTGTAGGCGGCGACGATCGGAATCTTCCACAGCGCGTCGAAGACGAGGCTGCCGGCACCCATTCCGATGCTGGTCGCCGCGTCCTTGGCCTCGTAGCCCGCATCGCCCGTCTCCTCGGCGGGGCGCAGCCGGTAGCTCACCAACTCCAGGGCGGTGAGCAGGAGGAAGGCGGGTATGGACCACAGCACGGCGTCGGGAAGGTGCGGCATGGCCGCACGATAAGCGCGTCATCGGGCGTGCCGCTAGGGGTAGTTACTCTTCGGTATCGAATTGTGTTACCGGAGGTTCGCGAAGGGGGTGCGGGGTGGTCGTAGCGGAAGCGGCTCTGGCGCGGGTGGCGGGGGCGGTGGCGGGGGCGCTCGCCAAGTCGGCGCTGGCCGGGAAGCCCGGGGCGGGGCTCGTGGCGAAGGCGGCCTCGCCCGTGGGGCCTGGGCGGCGGCGCCCCGAAGTCCTCGGGGAAGAGGAGACGTCGCGCCTGGTGCGACGGCTGTCGGCGCTGCGGAAGGGGCCGTGGGAGCGGCTGCCGGAGAACGAGTGGCGGGCGGCGGCCGATGCGGTGTGCGAGGTGTTCGCGGTGGCGGGCACGATCGACCAGAGGATGCTCTTCGTGGCCGACCTCGATCCCGAGAATTTAAGTGAGGAGTTACTCCTGCGCAGCCCGGGGATAGTGGAGCGAGCAGGGCTCGGGGAGACGGGGGCAGCGGCGTTCGCGGAACTGCTGGGGGCGGCCTGCCTGCACATCGTGGAGTACGCGACGTCGCTGCCGACGTTCGCGGCGCGGGCGGATGTGGAGCTGGTGCGGCGGTCGGGGGACTCGCAGCGCAGGCTGACGGAGTTGCTCGACCGCCTGCACAACACGCCGGGCGCGGCGGAGTTCGACGAGCGCTACCGGGACTACATCGCGCGGGCGTATGGACGGGTGGAGCTCTTCGGGCTGACGCTGGGGTGCGCGGAGCGGGAGTGGGCGCTGAGCACGGCGTACATCTCCCTCAAGGTGGCGGGCGGGGAAGAGGCCCGCTGGGCTGCCGACGCCTCACCGCACCTCGCGCAGGCGTCGGTCTCCACGGTCTCCACCGAGCAGGCGCTTGCGAGCTGTGAGCGGATGCTGCTGCGGGGGCCCGCAGGGTCGGGCAAAAGCACGCTCGTGCAGTGGCTGGCCACGAATGCGGCGCGGCGGACGTTCGACCCGCATCACTTCGAGTGGAACTGCTGCGTGCCGTTCGTGCTGCGGCTGCGGACGCTCACGCAGCGGGGCACGCTTCCGATGCCGGGAGAGTTCCTGAGTGCGACGGGGCATCCCCTGGCTGGTCTGGCGCCAGCAGGCTGGGTGGAGGGACTGCTCACCAGCGGCTGGGCACTGGTGCTGATCGACGGCGTGGACGAGGTCCCGGCCGACCAGCGGCGGCGTACGAGGGAGTGGCTCCAGTCGCTGCTGACCGCGTTCCCGAAGGCGCGATACGTGGTGACGACGCGGCCGTCGGCGGTCCCGGAGGACTGGCTGGACGCCCAGGGCTTCACCTCCTACGCGCTCCAGCCCATGGACCGCGAGGACATCCGCCGGTTCATCACCCACTGGCACCGGGCGGCGGGCGCGGAAGGTGCCTTCGAGGAGTCCCTGCAGCAGGCGGTGGCCACGCGACGGGAGCTGGGACGGCTGGCGACGAATCCTTTGATGTGCGCGCTGCTGTGCGCCCTGAACCGCGACCGGCGGATGCACCTGCCGCGGGCGCGGAAGGAGCTGTACGACGCGGCGCTCGACATGCTGCTCGTACGGCGGGACAACGAGCGCGACATCGGCACGGCCCTCGAAGGCGCCGACCTGACGCGCGACGAACAGACACTGCTGCTCCAGCGGCTCGCGTACTGGCTGATCCGCAACGGCCAGACGGAGGCGGCGTGCGGGGATGCCATCGAGATGATCGAGGAGTGGCTGGCGGCGATGCCGCAGGTGCGGGCGCAGGGGGATGCGGGGCGGGTATTCCGGCACCTGCTGATCCGCAGCGGGCTGCTGCGCGAGCCGATTCCCGGGTCGGTGCATTTCGTGCACCGGACGTTCCAGGACTATCTGGGCGCGAGGGCGGCCGTGGAGGCCCGGGACTTCGGGCTGCTGGTGAAGCAGGCGCACGACGACCAGTGGGAGGACGTCGTCCGGATGGCGGTCGGACACGCGCGGCCCGACGAGCGGGCGAGGGTGCTGCGGCAACTGATGCGGCGGGCGGATCGGGTGAAGCGGGATCGACATCGGTTGACGTTACTGATGGCGGCTTGCCTGGAGCAGGCGCCTGAGCTGGATCCCGGGGTGCGGGGTGAGATCGAGCGGCGGACGAAGGCGTTGCTGCCGCCGCGGAGCGATGAGGATGCGGAGGCCTTGGCCAAGGCGGGCGATCTTGTCCTGGAGCTGCTCCAGGGGCCGGAGGAGCTGGACGAGGAGAGTGCGCGGGCGACGGTGCGGACGGCGGGGCTGATCGGCGGGGACGGGGGGCTGGCGGTGATCTCGCGGTTTCGGGGGGATGAGCGGTCCCCCGTTCAGGTGGCCGTTACGAGGTGCTGGAGTGCGTTTGACACGCAGGAGTACGTCGACACGGTGCTCACGAATGCGCCGCTGGAATGCATCTGGGTGCTCATGCAAACGGTGGAACAGGTACGCGCACTCAGGCAGCTGCCCCGTGTCCGGCGTATCACCCTTCAGGGAGACCACAGCATCGCAGGGGACGTCGCCTCTCATGCCGGCTTGCAAGAACTCCACATCATCAACAACCACGGCTTAAACGACCTCTCGCCACTCACCTGCTGTCCTGAGCTGCGAAAGCTCTCCCTCACTGACTGCCCGGCTGTGCAGGACCTCTCACCACTGACAGAGACAGCACTCTCGGATCTCACCCTGAGGAACCTCGGGAGGAGCCTGTCCCTAGCTCCGCTCTCCGGACACAGCGCACTGCACCATCTGGTCCTTCACTGGCCCTACGCCAGGACGGTGGAGGGCATCCCTGCCGGGCCTCAGCTCACCGCACTCGGTCTCCACTACGAGGCACGTGCGACCTCCCTCGCTGGTCTCGACAAGTGGCCCGGCCTCACATGGCTCTCCATCACCGGAGGCCCACAGGCCGCCGAGCTCGATCGGCAGGCGACTCCCCCTCCCTTGACGTCCCTGCAACTGCGGGACCACCCGGCCTTAGACCCCCGGACCCTCGTCCACCACCAGAAGCTGCGAACCCTGTCGCTCGCGTTCTGCGACTTGAACGGAGACCTGGCTCCTCTGACAGAGCTGCCGGAGCTCAGTTCACTCCTCATGACCAAGTGCGCATCCGGAGAGGGGAAGCCCATCGACCTGTCCCCCCTGGCGCCTCTCGAACAGCTCACGGTCATTGTGGGAATGGACACCCCGGTCAAGGGCGTGGAGCTCTTTTCACCTGAGCGTCTCGACATCCGCCCGGGCCGTGGCGTCTTCCTCATCTGACGCCCTCGCCCCCGCCCGGCCCCCACCCCTGTCAGTCCACCCCCGTATTCTTTCTGACCATGCTCGAAGACCAGACCGCAGCCGCCGCTCCGACTCCGTGGCCGGCCGCGTACCCCGAGGGGTACGCGGTCGTCGACGTGGAGACCACCGGGCTCGCCCGGGACGACCGGATAGTGTCCGCGGCGGTCTACCGGCTGGACGCCAGAGGGCAGGTCGAAGACCACTGGTACACGCTGGTCAACCCCGAGCGCGACCCCGGGCCCGTGTGGATCCACGGCCTGACGACCGCCGTGCTCTCCTCCGCCCCGCTCTTCCCCGAGATCGCGGACGAGTTCGCCAAGCGCCTCGAAGGCCGCGTCCTCGTCGCGCACAACGCCGCCTTCGACTGGTCGATGATCGCCCGCGAGTACGCCCGCGCCCGGGCGACCGCGCCCGTCCGCCAGCGGCTGTGCACCATCGCGCTCTCCAAGGAGCTCGGGCTTCCGCTGCCCAACCACAAGCTGGAGTCGCTCGCCGCCCACTACGGCGTCGTGCAGGAGCGCGCCCACCACGCGCTCGACGACGCCCGCGTGCTGGCCGAGGCCTTCCGGCCGAGCCTGCACCTCGCGGCGGAGGCCGGTCTGCGGCTGCCGCTGCTCGCGTGCCAGCCGCTGACCGAGTGGTCCGACGGACCGGCAACACCCCGCCAAAGCGGACATATCGGACAACAGCGCTCGTACGGCTACGGGAACGGCTCACCCTCCTCCTGGCGGCCGAGCCGTAAGCGCCCGGCCTGCCCGTACCCCAACCCCGGGCGGTACAAAGAGGGTGAACAGCTCATTCAGGGCATGCGGGTGGCGTTCTCGGGCGACACCTCCATCGACCGCGAGCTGCTGGAGGACCGCGCCGTCGAGGCGGGGCTGCACGTCGCGACCAGCCTGTCCCGCCTCACCAGCGTGCTGGTCACCAACGACCCCGACTCCCCCACGACCAAGACCACCAAGGCTCGCTCCTTCGGCACGCCGGTGATCGACGAGGCGGCCTTCGTCCAGCTGCTCTCGCACGTCACGCCCGCGCCCAAGGGCTGAGGCCGCCGGCAGCGCCACCCACTGCACCCGGGGCGAACCGGGCCAGGTACCGTCAAATACGTGTACCGCTTCCTGTTGTCCCGGCAGTGGGTGATCCTCACCCTCGTGGGGCTCGTCCTCATCCCGGTGATGATCAAACTGGGCTTCTGGCAGTTCCACCGCCACGAGCACCGGGTCGCGCGCAACGGCTTCGTCGCCCGCAGCCTCGCCGCCGACCCCGTGCCGGTGACCGAGCTGTCCGCGCCCGGCAAGGACGTCTCCGACGACGTCTGGCGCCGGGTCAGCGCGAGCGGCACCTTCGACACCAAGGACGAGGTCGTCGTCCGGCTGCGGACCGACGCCGACGGCAAGTCCGGCTACATGGTCCTCACCCCCCTCCTCCTGGCCGACGGGCGGGCCGTCCTCGTCAACCGCGGCTGGATCCCCTCCACCGGCGACCTGACGAAGTTCCCCGAGGTCCCCGCCCCGCCCTCCGGCAAGGTCACCGTCACGGGCCGGCTGCGCGCCGACGAGACCGACTCCAGCGGCATCAAGGACACCCGCGGCCTGCCGCCCCGTCAGGTCATGCGCATCAACAGCGAGCGCCAGGCGCAGTCCCTGCACCGCCCCGTCCTCGGCGGCTACATCGAGCTCACCGACCCCGACCCCGGCACCAAAGGACCCGAGCCGGTGGCGGCCCCCGACCACGACAGCATCGGCCCCCACATGGCCTACGCCGTCCAGTGGTGGCTCTTCGCCGCCTTCGTGCCCGTCGGCTGGGTCATCCTCGTCCGCCGCGAGCGCCGCGACCGCGCCGCCGGAACCGCCCCCGCCGCCCCCGCCGCGCAACCGGACGTAGCCCGGACAGCGGCCACCCCCGAGTAGCCCTCCCACCGCGCGGGAAGACGCTCCGCGTGGCAGCACGCATCGAGGACTACGCGCTCATCGGCGATCTCCAGACCGCCGCCCTGATCGGCCGCGACGGCTCGGTCGACTGGCTCTGCCTGCCCCGCTTCGACTCGGCCGCCTGCTTCACCGCCCTCCTCGGCGACGAGGACAACGGCCACTGGCGCCTGGCCCCCGCCGGCACCGACCCCGGCACCCCCTGCACCCGCCGCTCCTACCTCCCGGACTCCCTCGTCCTCGAAACCGTCTGGGAGACGGCCGACGGCACCGTCAAAGTCACCGACTTCATGCCCCAGCGCGACCGCGCCCCCGACGTCGTCCGCATCGTCGAAGGCGTCTCCGGGACCGTCGGCATGCTCAGCGTCCTCCGCCTGCGCTTCGACTACGGCAGCGTCGTCCCGTGGATACGGCGCACCGACGGCCACCGCGTCGCCGTCGCCGGCCCCGACTCCGCCTGGCTGCGCAGCGAGCCCCCCGTCAAGACCTACGGCCACGACTTCAGCACCCGCTCCGAGTTCAGCGTCTCCGCCGGTGACAAGGTCGCCTTCGTCCTCACCTGGCACCCCTCCCACCACCCCCGCCCCGCCCTCGTCGACCCCCACGAGGCCCTGCGCCAAAGCCTCGCGGACTGGCGCGAGTGGGCGGGCCGCTGCACCTACGACGGCCCCCACCGCGAAGCCGTCGTCCGCTCCCTCATCACCCTCAAGGCCCTCACCTACGCCCCCACCGGCGGCATCGCCGCCGCCTGCACCACCTCCCTCCCCGAAGAGCTCGGCGGCGTCCGCAACTGGGACTACCGCTACTGCTGGCTGCGCGACTCCACCCTCACCCTCGGTGCCCTCCTCTCCGCCGGCTACGGCGACGAGGCCGCCGCCTGGCGCGCCTGGCTCCTGCGCGCCGCCGCCGGCGACCCCGCCGACCTCCAGGTCATGTACGGCCTCGCCGGCGAGCGCCGGCTGACCGAGGCCGAGCTTCCCTGGCTCGCCGGCTACGAGCGCTCCGCCCCCGTCCGCACCGGCAACGGCGCCGTCAAACAGCTCCCGCTCGACGTCTACGGCGAGGTCATGGACTCCCTCCACCTCTGCCGCCGCTGGGGCCTGCCCGCCAAGCCCCACGAGTGGAAGCTCCAGCGCTCCCTCATGGACTACATCAAGGACCACTGGCGCGAGCCCGACGAAGGCATCTGGGAGGTCCGCAGCCCCCGCCGTCACTTCGTCCACTCCAAGGTCATGGCCTGGGTCGCCGCCGACCGCGCCGTCCGCACCCTGGAGGCCGACCCCGGCCTGCCCGGCGACCTCGACGGCTGGCGCACCATGCGCGACGAGGTCCACCGCGAGGTCTGCGAACGGGGCTACGACGCCGAGCGCGGCACCTTCACCCAGTCCTACGGCTCCCGCGAGCTCGACGCCGCCACGCTCCTCATCCCCCGCGTCGGCTTCCTCCCGCCCGACGACCCCCGCGTCACCGGCACCGTCGACGCGGTCCGCCACGAGCTGTCCCACGGCGGGCTCCTGCGCCGCTACACCACCGACCTCAAGCCCATGGACGGCATCCCCGGCAACGAAGGCGCCTTCCTGGCCTGCTCCTTCTGGCTGGCCGAGGCCCTGCACCGGACGGGCCGCACCGAGGAGGCCCGCCACCTCTTCGAGCGGCTCCTCTCCCTCCGCAACGACGTCGGCCTCCTGGCCGAGGAGTACGACCCGGACGCCCTGCGCCACCTGGGCAACTACCCCCAGGCGTTCAGCCACATCGGCCTGGTCAACGCGGCCCTGACCCTCTTCTCTCCGCAAGACTGACCGCATGGATCTAGGACTGAAGGACCGCACGTACGTCCTCACCGGAGCAACGAGAGGCCTGGGCAACGCCACGGCCCGAGAACTGATCACTGACGGCGCAAAAGTAGTGATCACCGGCCGCACGGAGGAATCCGCCCGCTCCGCCGCAACGGCCCTGGGCCCCAACGCCCTCGGCGTGGCGGCCGACAACGCCGACCCCGCCACCCCGGACCGCCTGATCGCCGCGGCCCGCAATCACTTCGGTGGTTTCGACGGCATCCTCATCAGCGTGGGCGGCCCGCCCGCGGGAACCGCGGCGGCGGTCACCGACGACCAGTGGCGGAGAGCCATCGACACGATCTTCCTGGGCGCCGTCCGCACGGCCCGCACCGCCGCGGGCGAACTCTCCGAGGGCGGCGTGATCGGCTTCGTCCTCTCGGCATCGGTGCACGAACCGATCCCGGGCCTGACCATCTCCAACGCCCTGCGCCCGGGCCTGGCGGGCTTCGCGAAGTCCCTCGCCACGGAACTGGGCCCACGCGGCATCCGCGTCATAGGCCTCCTGCCGAACCGCATCGACACGGACAGGGTCAAAGAACTGGACGCCCTCTCGGACGACCCGCAAAAAACGAAAGCGCACCACACGACACAAATCCCCCTGGGCCGCTACGGCACCCCGACCGAATTCGGCAAGGCGGCAGCGTTCCTCCTCTCCCCCGCGGCCTCGTATCTGACCGGCGTCATGCTGCCGGTGGACGGCGGCGCGCGCCACGGCTTCTGAGGCCGGTGGTCAGAAGACGACGAGACGGGAGGGGCCGGGGCCGCAGGGGCAGGGGTCCGGGACGCTGACGTGTATTTGCGGGCCCGACGAGGGGCAACGCGACGGTGCGGGGGGCCCGTAAATATACGGTCCCGGACCCCTGCCCCGGAGGCCCCGGCCCCGCACGCACCGGCACCCCGCACCCCGCACCCACCCTCACCCAACCCGCTCAGCCCGATGCCGAACAGCCCGCACCCGTACCGACACCGCCAACCGCCCCACCCCCGCCGACACCCGCGCATGCTCCAGCGCCTCACCGTCCAGCCGCGACAGCGCCACCGCCGGCGACGCGTGCGGCGCCAGCGTCAGCCCCACCCGCGCCTCCGGCGCCCCCCGCCGCCCCTCCAGCGCGACGAACGCCCGCTCCACCCCCTCAAGCGCTTCCGCCTCCGCGCACACCGCCTCCTCCAGCGCTCTCCCCCGCAGCACCGCCTCCTCGCCGTCCCCGCAGTCCACGACGAGCTCCCGTAGCCGGCGCCGCCGCACCTGCGCCAGCAGCCACCACAGCGCCAGCAGCACCACGGCACCCAGCCCGGCGATGACCGCGGGCCACCACCAGCCGGCTCCCCGCCACTTCGTCCGCGCGGCCCGGCTCAAGAGCACGTCCCGCGGCCCGTCGAAGGGCCAGCCGGACGGCAGGGTGAAGCCCCAGCGCCGCTGAAGATCGAACGCACCGGCGAGAACAGCCACCCCCACCCCCGCGAGCACGACCCCGGCCGCGCCCACCAGCACCCGGTTAACACCCCTCAGCACCGCACACCGCCCCTCACCGCTTCGCCGGCGCCGGCCGCCCGACCCGTACCGACACCCCCGGTTCGTGCGCTAGCCCCAGCTTCCGCACGCCTTCCCGGATCACGTCTTCCACATCGGCCCGTACGTCGTCGAGGTCCCGGAAGTGGGACTGCGCGCGTACGGTCACGCGGCGCCGCCCGACCTTGACCCGTACGGACTGCACCCCGGACACCTCCATGGCCCGGTCCCGCAGGACGAGCGCCGCGGCCCGCCGGTCGATCCCGGCGCGGAGGTCGGTGCGGTCGGGCCGCATGGGCAGCACGGACCGCATCCCGGGAGTAACAGCAAGAGCAACCAGCCAAACGCCCACCACCACAGCAACAACAGCACCCCCCACAACCCACCCGTCGTCAAGCGGCCGAGTGGCGAGCTCATGGGCGAGCCGTCGCCGCCACTCCATGGCGGGCCGGTGAGCACGAACAGCAGCTACGTCGTACAGCAGCATCCCGGCCGCCCCCAGAACGACGGCAGCCACCAGAAAGGCGGGCACCCGCCGCACGGCCCAGAACCGGCGGAACCCCGGAACCGCACCCCGGCCCTCGACCGGGCCCTCAACCGGGCCCCGGCCTCCACCCTCTCCGCTCCCGGCCCCGCTCTCGACCCCGCTCACCGCACCCGCTCCCGCCCCGCCGCCCCCGTGTGCACGGAATGCAGCCGCTCCACGGTGACGGCCACTTCCGGCACGTCCATCCCGGCCAGGGCCTTCACCCGTTCGGCGATCCGCCGCCGCACCGCCCCGCACTGCGCCCCGATGTCCGAGGGGTAGCCGAGCTCAACGGCGACGCGCACCCGGACGATGTCGTCGTGCACGGTGACGTCGGCGTAGGGCGGCCCGACCTCGTCCTCACCCGAAGCGGAGGCGGAGGCACCCCGCACCGCCGCACCCCGGACCCCGGACCCGGCCCCGCGGAGCGCCTCCCGCGCCGCCTGCGCAGCGATCTTCGCCACCACGCGGTCCGCGATCCGGGTCGCCCCGCGCTCTCCGGCCGGAAGCGTCACCGCCGCCGCCCGTCCCGGTCCCGCGTCCGGAAGAACTCCCCCGGATCCAGGTCCCCGTCGGCGAAGCGGCCCACCACGAACCCGAGCGCCCCCAGGGCGGCTACGAGCAGAAACGCCCCGAACCCGCCGAAGTACCCGGCGAATCCGAGCGCCATGCCGGCGATCATGCCGACGACGGCCATGCTCATCGCGAGCTCCTCCACTCAGACCGGCTACGCGAACCCCGGCCGCTGAAAACCCGGCTGCTCAAAACCCGACTGCTCAGAACCGGCTACGCGAACCCGGCTACTGAATCCTCGGCTCCGGCTCGTCCTCTTCCTCGTCCGGCAGCTTCACGTCCGTGACGGCGATGTTGACCTCGACGACCTCCAGGCCGGTCATCCGCTCCACCGCCGCGATGACGTTCTCCCGCACGGACCGGGCGACGTCGGCGATCGCCACCCCGTAATCCACGACGATCTCCAGGTCGAGCGCGGTCTGGACCTCGCCGACCTCGGCCTTCACGCCGCGCGCGACGGACCGGCTGCCGCCCGGGACGCGGTCCCGGACCGCCCCGAACGTCCGGGAGAGTCCGCTGCCCATCGCGTGGACGCCGACGACGTCGCGGGCCGCGAGCCCGGCGATCTTCTCGACGACCCCGTCGGCGATCGTGGTGCGGCCGCGGTCCGCCGGGGCGGTGGGAACGCTCTCCTTGCTGCTCACGTGCTCGCTCATCGTCCATTCGCCCCTCTCGGCTACGGGCCATGGGCCACGGGCTCCCTTTGCCACCTTAGGTGCGCTTTCCCCGGACCGCTCGGGGGATCCGGGGGAAACGACGGGAGCGGACCGCCACCGGAGTGAGCCGCGGCCGGAAACGCGCCCGGGCGTGCGCGCGGGCATCGCGGCAGGCCGCGGGGACGCACGGCCCGGCCTGTCATGCCCACAGCGATAGAATCCCGCCTATTCGATCAAGAACGGCGGGGGCGGCGACGGCATGTCCCGGAGAGGGGCACGGCATGGCGGAGGCCGGGGCGAGTACGTCGGGGGACGGCTGCCTGGCAGCAGTCCTCACGTCGGCCGGAACAGTGGCCCAGGCACTCGGCTTCGGCCGCGAGGCCCTCGCGGAGTTCAACACACCGGGCCTCCGCTCCCTCCAGGGATTCCGGGCCTTCTTCGGCACGGTGGCGACGTTCGCCCTCATCTGGACGTACGGCGTGGACGGCGGCTGGAGCTCCGTCCTCGAAGACGGGCTGACCAAGCTGTTCATGGCACCCCTGGTGCTCATCGTCGCCGGGCCCCTCGTCATCACCGGCTTCATCCTCTACGCGCCGAAGGAGGACCGCCCGTGGCTGCGCGGGCAGCTGAAGTTCCCGCTGCTGACCGTGGGCGCCTACCTGGGCATACCCCTGGGCATCCTGAGCGTGACCGCCGGGACGTGGTGGCTGATCTTCAACTACATATCCGAGTGGGAGTTCGGGCTGATCGTCGGCCCGCTGCTCTCCCTCTTCCTCTCCTTCTGGCTGCTCGTCGGCCTGGTCTGGCTGGCCGTCTTCCTCTTCCTGGCCTCCGGCGTCGTCGCCCGCACCGCCTTCAACACCGGCATCGTGCACCCCATGCTGCCCGCCGTCTTCACCACGCTCGTCGTCTGGACGCTCAACCTCGTCTCGCTGGGTGACGGCCTGCCCAACGGCCCCCTGTACGTGAAGATCGCCGCGTTCCTCGGCGGGCCGCTCTCCGTCACCGCCCTCTCCGCCTGGGAGCTGTACGTCCTGCGCGTGCGCCACGGGATCCGCGTCCGCGGCGCACGCGCCGCATAAGCCCCGGATAAGCTTCCGCGAAAATCTTGACGCGCAGCAACGCAAGCGCGGTAACGCAAGTAACGCACCACAGGGGGAGCACACTTCATGTCGCTGAGACGTCTGCTGAAGATCAACGGGGTGAGCCTCGCACGCCACGCCCGCCGCCACGCCCACGGCATCTTCGCCGCCCCCAGCCCGGGCCGGGTCATCGACCCCGTCATAGGCCGCGTCCAGAAGGCGCGGGCCGCCGTCGGCGCGCTCACGACGTTCCTGCTGATATCCGTCTACGGCGTCGACGGCGGCTGGAGCGCCGTCTTCGAGGACGGCTTCACGAAGCTCTTCCTCGCACCGCTCGTGCTGATCCTCGTCGGCCCGCTCGTGATCGCCGGTTTCATCTGGTACGCACCGCCGCAGCACCGCCCCGTGCTGCGCGCCCGGCTGCGCTACCCGCTCCGGGCCATCGGCTGGTACCTGGGCATACCGCTCGGCGCGGCCGCCGCGATGCTGCTCCTGCTGGTGCTGAACAAGGCGCTGGCGGGGATCTTCGCGCTCCAGGCCGTGATCGCCCTGACCGTCCTGCTCGCCGGCATCCCGCTGCTGGTCTGGGCGGCGCTCTTCCTCTTCTTCGCCTCGGGCGCCGCCGCCCGCTACGCCTTCAACACGGCCGACGTGCACGCCGCCCTGCCGGCCGTGCTCACGGCCGTCCTCGTGTGGGTGCTGAACGTGGCCCAGCTCGGCGACGGCCTGCCGAACGGGCCGGTGGCCGTGCAGATCGCCGCGTTCCTCGGCGGGCCGCTCTCCGTGACGGCGGTGTCGTACTGGGAGCTGCACGTGCTGCGGACCCGCTACGGGGTCCGCGTCCGGGGCTGACCGGACGCGAACCCGGGAGCCGGCGCGAAGAGAGCCGCTCCGGCGTAACGGAGTGCCCCCGGTACTACTCCCCCACCCCGGCAAGATCCCGCAGCCGCCGCCCCTGCGCGGATCGCTCCGCCGCCCGCTGCTCGTCGTACGTCCGCCCGGCCGCGCCCCGCAGCAGCGCCTTGGTCTCGACCACGGCGTCGCGCGGGGCGGCGAGGATCGCCGCAGCGAGGTCGTGGACCGCGCCGTCGAGCTCGCCGGCCGGCACCACCAGGTTGGCGAGCCCGGTGCGCTCGGCCTCCGCGGCCCGTACGAAGCGCCCGGTGGCGCAGATCTCCAGCGCGCGGGCGTAGCCGACGAGGGAGACCAGCGGCTGCGTGCCGCCGAGGTCGGGCACCAGGCCCAGGCTGGGCTCGCGCATGGCGAACTGTGCGTCCTCCGCGCAGACGCGCAGGTCGCAGGCGAGCGCGAGCTGGAAGCCGGCGCCTATCGCATGGCCCTGGACCGCGGCGATGGAGACGATGTCGTTGCGCCGCCACCAGGTGAACGCGGACTGGTACGCGGAGATCTCGGCGTCGAGCGCCTCGTCGCTCCCGCGGGCCAGATCAAGGAACGAGGGCTCGCCCTCGAAGCCCTCGGGGGTGAAGGCCTGCCGGTCGAGCCCGGCGGAGAAGGACTTGCCCTCGCCGCGCAGCACGACGATCCGGACGCTGCCCGGGAGCAGCCGGCCGGCTTCGGTCAGGACCCGCCAGAGCGCGGGCGACTGGGCGTTGCGCTTGGCGGGGTTGGTGAGGGTGACGGTGGCCACCGCGTCATCCACGGTGAGCCGTACGCCGTCACGGTCGAGCAGGGTGTCGAGCAGAGTCTTGTCGCTGGGGGCGGTCATCGAAGGGCCTCCGATCGGGCTACTGCACAGTAGGTGACTGCACAGTAACCACCCGGCCGACTGCTCGACCGACCGGGTGGCACTGCCCACACTGTCGGTGCCCTGGGTGCGCGGGCGTCAGGCCGAGGCGGCCTTCTTGCCGCGCGTCGCTCCGCCGCGACCCCGGAGGATCACGCCGGATTCACTGAGCATCCGATGAACGAAGCCGTAGGAGCGGCCGGTCTCTTCGGCCAGCGCCCTGATGCTCGCACCGGAGTCGTACTTCTTCTTCAGGTCTGCCGCGAGCTTCTCGCGCGCGGCGCCGGTCACCCGGCTGCCCTTCTTCAGAGTCTCGGCCACCCGTGCCTCCTCATGGGAGATGCGCCTCTTGACTCTCATGATCACCCCTATACGGCCTCCTGGCCACCCATTCGACAAGGTCCATGAGAAGTCCGGGGCCGCCGAAGGCCCGGATTTCCGGCGCTCGCAGGCCTCGGAGCAGGTAATTCCGAACGATCGAGCTCGTACGACCGTACGGGTGGCGCGGCGAAGAGGCAGGTCAGACGGGGCACTCCCGGCCGGCGGTGCGAACGCCCCGGCGCATGGCACGGGGCGTGCGCCGGGGCGGCGGGTGGCAGCGGGGTACGAGCCGCACTCACTCAGATGATGGATCACCCGTCGGCCGAATGATCGGGACGGCACCGATCACGCCGGTCACGGAACGCTACGGAGCGCCCGGGCCCAGGGCAGGGCTCGGGCGGGCGGCCGCGGGGAAGGGCCGCGGGAGGCCGTGAGAAGCCGCGGAAGGGCGACGGCCGTCACGGCCCCGGATCAGGCGAGCGTGACCAGATCCGCGTAGTCCGGGCCCCAGAGGTCCTCGACGCCGTCCGGCAGCAGGATGATGCGCTCGGGCTCGAGGGCCTCGACCGCGCCCTCGTCGTGGGTGACGAGGATGACCGCGCCCTTGTAGGTGCGCAGGGCGCCGAGGATCTCCTCGCGGCTGGCGGGGTCGAGGTTGTTGGTGGGCTCGTCGAGGAGCAGCACGTTGGCGGACGAGACGACCAGGGTCGCCAGCGCGAGCCGGGTCTTCTCGCCACCGGAGAGCACGCCGGCCGGCTTGTCGACGTCGTCGCCGGAGAAGAGGAACGAACCGAGCGTCTTGCGGACCTCGACGAGATCCAGGTCGGGCGCGGAGGAACGCATGTTCTCCAGGACGGTGCGCTCGGGGTCGAGCGTCTCGTGCTCCTGGGCGTAGTAGCCCATCTTCAGGCCGTGGCCCTCGATGACCTGTCCGGTGTCGGGCTTCTCGGCGCCCGCGAGCAGGCGCAGGAGCGTGGTCTTGCCGGCGCCGTTGAGGCCGAGGATGACGACGCGGGAGCCCTTGTCGATGGCCAGGTCGACGTCGGTGAAGATCTCCAGCGAGCCGTAGGACTTCGAGAGGCCCTCCGCCATCAGCGGGGTCTTGCCGCACGGCGCGGGCTCGGGGAAGCGGAGCTTGGCGACCTTGTCGGAGACCCGGACCGCTTCGAGGCCGGACAGCAGGCGCTCGGCACGCTTGGCCATGTTCTGCGCGGCGACGGTCTTGGTGGCCTTGGCGCGCATCTTGTCGGCCTGCGAGTTGAGGGCCGCGGCCTTCTTCTCGGCGTTCTGCCGCTCGCGCTTGCGGCGCTTCTCGTCGGCCTCGCGCTGCTGCTGGTAGAGCTTCCAGCCCATGTTGTAGACGTCGATCTGCGAGCGGTTCGCGTCCAGGTAGAAGACCTTGTTGACGACGGTCTCGACGAGGTCGACGTCGTGGGAGATCACGATGAAGCCGCCGCGGTACGTCTTGAGGTAGTCGCGCAGCCAGACGATCGAGTCGGCGTCGAGGTGGTTGGTGGGCTCGTCGAGGAGCAGGGTGTCGGCGTCGGAGAAGAGGATCCGGGCGAGCTCGACGCGGCGGCGCTGACCGCCGGAGAGGGTGTGCAGGGGCTGGCCGAGCACCCGGTCGGGCAGGCTCAGCGCGGCGGCGATGGTGGCGGCCTCCGACTCGGCGGCGTAGCCGCCCTTGGTCAGGAACTCCGTCTCCAGGCGCTCGTACTTCTTCATCGCCTTCTCGCGGGTGGCGCCCTTGCCGTTGGCCATCCGGTCCTCGTTCTCGCGCATCTTGCGGAGGACCTCGTCCAGGCCGCGGGCGGAGAGGATGCGGTCGCGGGCGAGCACGTCGAGGTCGCCGGTGCGGGGGTCCTGCGGGAGGTAGCCGACCTCGCCGGAGCGGGAGATCGTGCCGCCCGCGGGCATGCCCTCGCCGGCGAGGCACTTGGTGAGGGTGGTCTTGCCGGCGCCGTTGCGGCCGACGAGGCCGATGCGGTCGCCCTTGGCGATGCGGAAGGACGCGTTCTCGATGAGGATGCGGGCGCCGGCGCGCAGCTCGATGCCGGAAGCGGTGATCACGGGATTACTCCAGGGCGGGGTGGACGGCGGTGGGGACGGGAGTCATCTCGGCCGCGCGGGGCCCCTGCGGGGCGGGCGGCCGGCGCCGTCTAATGCACGAGGAGGAATGCCATACCCATCAGTCTAACGGTGATCCGCAACCACGTTTGAGCTCCACCGGGCCCGGACCGGCACCACCGGAAGCCACAACGTCGCGGTCCGGCGGTGCCGCACGGGCCGGTGGCCGCCCGGGCCGGGGCATGGGCGGCCGCGCCCAGGAATCCGCCGCAACGGCGAGCAACCACGACGGCGCCGTCCGGCGGTGCCGAAACACCTGGCACGAGCGGCCGGACCGGCACCGCCGGAGGCGCCGGTGGGGGCTGATCGCCATCGCGGCGGGGAGCGCTCCCGCTACGCCGCAGGCGACGTCGCTGAGAGGGCGGCGATTCCGGTCGTCCAGGGTGTTCCGGGGGCGCAGTGGCGGGCGATGAGGAGGAGGCCCGCACGGTGGGCCGTGCGGGCCGGGTCGAAGGCGCAGCCGGGGCCCGCCTCGCGGTGCCAGCGGAGGTCGCCGTCGGCGGGCCCGTAGGCGGTGACCAGCCGTGGTGTGACGACGGCCACCGCGCCCGGCGGCGTGCCGAGCAGGTGGAGGGCGCCGCGCGCGGCCCGCCCGCCGGCGCCGGGGACGCCGCGGTGCCAGACGGTGAGGGCGCCGCCGCGCAGGGCGGTGCCGGTGACGAGGCCGTCGTCCCAGAGGGCGACGGCCCCGCCGCGGGCGGGGCGGGCGGTCTGGAGCGGGCGGTGGCCTTCGCGGGCGTACGTCCAGCGGCGGGCGCCCGTGCCGGGGTCGTACGCCTCCAGTCCGCCCCGCACGACGCGCACCCGGGGCGCATCCGCGGGCCGTGCGGCGTGCGCGGCGGCGTGCACGGTGAGCCGGTCGCCGAACGGGGCGTGCCGCCCGCGGACGGCGACGGCGGCCAGCGGCGGGGCCAGAAGCAGTACCGCGAGGAGGAGCGCGAGGGGGGCCCGGAAGGGAGTGCGGCGCCCGTCGTGCACCGTGTCCGCCGTCGCCATGGGGGCGCTCCTTCCGTACCGTTTGTCCTGGATATCCGGGCGCCGCCGGCCGGCCCCGCCGACACGCCGGACCGGACACCCGAGCAATAGCGACATACAGGGCGATTCACCGATACTCAGGGGTGGGAAGGCGGTGGGCGCATGCAGTTCGACGACGACGCGGGACTGGACACCTCCCAGGTCCAGGACCAGCGCGGCGGCCGGATCCCGGGCGGCGGGGTGACGATCGGCGGCGGCATCGTGGGCCTGATCGCCCTGGTCCTGGGGCTGTTCTTCGGCATCGGCCCGCAGGAGCTCGGCCTGACCTCGGAGCCGGCCCCCGGCGGCACGGCGAGCAGCGACGCGCAGGTCAACCAGCACTGCCGGACGGGCCGTGACGCCAACACCCGCGAGGACTGCCGGATCGTCGCCGTGGTCAACAGCGCGCAGTCGTTCTGGAGCCAGGAGTTCGCCCGCCGCTCGGGCACGTACACCCCCGCATCGACCGTCTTCTTCACCGGCCAGGTCCGTACGGCCTGCGGGACCGCGTCCTCGGCCGTCGGGCCGTTCTACTGCCCGGGCGACCGCAAGGTCTACCTCGACCTGGGGTTCTTCAACGAGCTGCGGACGAAGTTCGGGGCGAGCGGCGGCCCGTTCGCGGAGGCGTACGTCGTCGCGCACGAGTACGGGCACCACATCCAGAACCTGATGGGCACGCTGGGCCGCGCCCAGGACCGGCGCACGGGCGCCGAGAGCAACTCCGTCAAGGTCGAGCTCCAGGCCGACTGCTACGCGGGGGTCTGGGCCCGGCACGCGACGACCACGCCCGAGAAGTCCACCGGGCGGCCGCTGATCAGCAAGCTGACCAAGGCGGACATCGACGACGGCCTGTCCGCGGCCGCGGCCGTCGGGGACGACCGCATCCAGGAGAAGTTCCAGGGCCGGGTGACGCCGGAGAGCTGGACGCACGGCTCGGCCGCGCAGCGGCAGCAGTGGTTCAACACGGGCTACAGCACCGGGGACATGGCCCGCTGCGACACCTTCCGGTGAGCGGCGAGCCCCGCCGGCGAGCCACCGCTAAGGAGTGACATCTGATGACAGGCACGCACACGCCGAGCATGTACCCCACGCTGCTCTACCGCGACGCGAAGGCGGCGATCAAGCAGCTCACCAAGTCGTTCGGCTTCACGCAGGCCGCCCTGTACGAGAGCGAGGACGGCACGGTCCTGCACGCCGAACTCGCCTACGGCAACGGCAGGGTGATGATCGGTTCGAAGGGGCGGGTGGGGGTGTTCGCCGAGGCCATGCGGGAGAGCGGGCCGGTGGGCGTCTACGTCGTGGTCGAGGACACCGACGCGCACTTCCGGCGGGCCGAGAAGGGCGGCGTGGAGATCCTGATGCCGCCGACGGACCAGGACTACGGCTCGCGGGACTACATGGCGCGGGACCTGGAGGGGAACGTGTGGAGCTTCGGGACGTACGTCCCGGCGGGCTGAGCGCGGCGTGGGAGCCCGGCGCGGCCCGCGGGGCCGGCCGGGCTCCGGATTCCTAGGCTCCGCCCGTGTGGACCTGGAAGGCCGCCTTCCGGACGGCCTTGGCCAAGGCCGGGTCCGGATGGGCCGCCGCCAGGGCGACCAGCACCTGCACCGTGCGCGGATGCCCCACCGCCCGCACCTCCTCCAGCAGCCCCGGCACCGTGCCCTGCACCGCCGAGTCGAGGTGCCGCACGAGCAGCCGGCTCTCGCCGTGGTCGGCGACGGCCGCGGCCGTGTCGACCCACAGCCAGGTGGCCTCCTCGCGGGTGAGGACCTCGGCCGCCTGCTCCGGATCCCGCCCCTCGTGCTCGGCGAGCCACAGCAGGGCGTACGGCCGCAGGCACGGCTCCTCGACGACGGCCCGGACGGCGGGCTCCGCGGCCGCGCCGACCGCCCGCAGCGCCTCGAAGGCCAGGCCCCGGACGAGGGCGTCGTCGCCGCGGGCCGCGTCCAGCAGCTCGCACAGGGCGCTGCCGGCGGGGCGGGCGGCGAGCCACGCGCGGTACTCGGCGCGGGCCGGGCCGGGGGTCAGGTTGGCGCAGCCGCGCAGCATGGCCTCGGCGGACAGCTCGATGTTGCCCGCGGGGCTCTGCGCGGCGACGCAGATCTGCTCCAGCTTGACCCACACCGCCCAGTTGCCCAGCGGGGTCAGCACGGCCTCGGCCTGCGGCCCGGGGCCGCCGCGCATGACCAGGGCGCCGACGGAGGCGAGCCCTTCGAGGGCCCAGCCGAGGAGCTCCTCCAGCGGGTCGTCGTCGGTCGAGACGGACCGGGCCGCGGGGACGGGCCGGCCGCCGTAGGGGACCTCGCAGCGCTCGGCACGGATCTCGGCGACGCGCTGCTGGAGCAGGTCGAGGAGCATGGCGACGGGCACGGACCCGGCCGACAGGTGCATGACGGACAGCAGCTGGGGCGCGGCCTCGACGACCTCGGCGGCGACCGTGGCGTCCGCGCCCGCGGGTGCGGGGTGGGCCAGGGACCAGGCGTCGAAGAGGGCGACCCAGCCGCGCAGGACGGCGCCGTCGTCGCGGTCCCAGGCCTGCATCCGCCAGCCGGGGCGGGCGGTGCCGCCGTGCAGCTCGACGAGCCCGGCGAGGCGGGCGCGGTCCCAGTCGGCGCGCGCCCGGTGGGGCGTCAGGCCCAGGGCCGCGGCGGCCCGCCCGGCCGTCTCCGCGGAGAGCCCGCCGGTCGTACCGGGGCGCAGGGTGGCGCCGCGGCCTCGCTCGTCGGCCGCCCAGCGGGCCACGCGGACCGCGCCGGTGAGGCAGTCTCTGGCCTGCCGGGCCAGTTCCGCCGGGGCGGGGGTGCCGGCCGGCGGGCGGGGCGCCGGGCGGGTGCCTCGGTTGGCCACGGCCCGGCGGGCAGCGGCGATCGGCTGTCGGGGGACAAGTCTGAGCCGGGAGTCGCGCGGAGTACGGGACGTCACAGGAGCAGTCTTGCCGCTGCTGCTCCGAAAACCCAATCGGAATCAATTGTCCAGCTGTCCACCATTCACTTCCTGCCGCTGGATCAGGGCAGCTTGGAGGCTGTGGAGCCGTCACATGAAGGGGATGAGGAACCTCCGCAGCGCCTCTTCGTAACGCTCCGGGGCGGCGTTCCACATCGCGGCGTGCGGGGCCCGGCGGACGGTGTGCAGGACAATCAGATCGGGGCGGCCGGCCGCGAGTTCGCGTGAGGTGTGCCACGGGGCGACGGTGTCGTCGGGGCCGTGGGCGAGGAGGGCGGGGACGGTCAGCCGGGCCGGGTCGCGGAGCCGGTCGAGCCCGTCAAGGGCCATTCCGGTCCGGCCGCGGGCGGCGTGCACGGCGAGCGGCAGGAGCGGGGCGGGCACGCCGCGGCCGGCGGCCAGGGCGTGCAGGGCGGCCGGCCAGTCCAGGACCGGGGAGTCGAGGACGACGCCGCTGATGTGCGGGCGCAGCTCCGGGTCGGTGACGGCCAGCAGGGCCATGGTGGCGCCGGTGGACCAGCCGTGGAGGACGACCCGGCGGGCGCCGTGGGCCAGGGCGTAGCGGACGGCAGCGGCGAGATCGTGCCATTCGGCGAGCCCGAAACGGCTGATTCCGTCCGGTGGGCGGGGTGCCCCGGGGTCGCCCCGGTAGGCGAGGGCGAGGACCGGCAGCCGCAGGCGGTGCAGGAACGGCATGACGACCATGGGGTGCTCGCGGGTGGCGCCGAGGCCGTGCACGGCGATCACCCAGGTGTCGCGGGCGGCGGGCACGAACCAGGCGGGGAGCGGTCCGAACTCGCCGGGGACGGTGACGTCGGCGTGGTCCAGGCCGAGGGTGTCGCGGGGGTTCCCGGCGTGGACCTGCGGGGTGAGCCACACCCGGTCGCCCGGCTCCGGGGCGCCGCGTGTGACGCGCACCAGGCGGCGGACGACGGCGTCGGCGGAGTGCGGCGCGCCCTGGACGACGGGGCCGACGACGGCGTGCAGGCCTCGCCCGGTCAGCCCGTAGGTGCCGGGGCGCAGGGAGGCCTGGTGGCGGGTGAGGGTGATGCGGTCGCCGTCGACGGAGTGGACGGCGAGCCGCGGCTGGTCCGGCGGGGGGCCGCCGGGGGCGGCGCGGAGGGCGGCGTCGGAGGCGTACCGGCCGGCCGCGAGGGCGGCTGCGCCGGCACCGATCGCTGTCGCGGCGGCCGCGGCCGCCGTCGCTCGTATGCCCATCACGTCCAGTGTGAGCGGCCGCGCCGAACCCGGCCAGTGGGCGACGGCGGCGCCCGTACGCCCCTGGCCGGAACGCTGCGGTCAGCGTTGGGCGCCGTAGCCGCGGAGCTTCTCCGCGGCCCGGTTCGCCTGCTCAGGAGTGAGGAGCGTCGGTGCGCGGCCGGGTGCGGAGGAGGCGGTGAGCCAGACGCGGCACATCCACTCCAGCTGCGCGGTGCGGTCGTAGGCCTGGTCGAGGCCGGCACCGTAGGTCAGGATGCCGTGGTTGCGCAGGAGGCAACCGGTGCGGTCGTCGAGGGCCTGAAGGGCGTGCGCGGCCAGCTCGTCGCTGCCGTAGAGGGCGTACGGGGCGACGCGGACCGGCCCGCCGAGGGCGCCGGACATGTAGTGGATCAGCGGCAGCTCGTCGACGAGGGTGGAGACGGCCGTGGCGTGGACGGCGTGCGTGTGCACGATCGCGGCGGCGTCCGTGGCGCGGTAGACCGCCAGGTGCAGGGGGAGCTCGCTGGTGGGGGCCAGGTCGCCGAGGATCGGGCGGCCCTCCAGGTCGACGGCGACCACGTCGCGCGCGGTCAGCCGGTCGTACGGGACGCCGCTCGGTGTGACGACGATCACGTCGCCGGTCCGGGCGGAGACGTTGCCCGACGTGCCCACGACGAGGCCGTCGGCGGTGGTGCGGCGGGCCGTGGCCAGGACATCGGCCCACGTCCGGCGGATCTGCTCGGTCTCCCTCATCCGTCCTCCATCCGATCACTGCCTCCGGTTCGCGTCACTGCCGTGCCGGGATCAGTTCACCTTCCGTTCACCCAAGGTCTTTACGGTCCAGGCTGTACTGACCATCGAGCTGATTGCCTGGGTGAATGGAACACATCACGCTTCTCATCGGGATCGTGATCGTCACGGCCTTGGTGTTCGACTTTACGAACGGCTTCCACGACACGGCCAACGCCATGGCCACCACCATCTCCACCGGGGCCCTCAAGCCCAAGGTGGCGGTGGCGATGTCGGCCGTGCTGAACCTCGTCGGCGCGTTCCTCTCCGTGGAGGTCGCCAAGACGATCTCCGGGGGAATCATCGATGAGAGCGCGGGCATCAGACCGGAGATCATCTTCGCGGGCCTGGTCGGCGCGATCGTCTGGAACCTGCTGACCTGGCTCGCCGGCCTCCCCTCCAGCTCCTCGCACGCCCTCTTCGGCGGCCTCATCGGCGCGACCATCGTCTCCGTCGGCTTCGACGCGGTCAACGCCGACAAGGTCGTCATGAAGGTCCTCATCCCCGCCGTCGCCGCGCCGATCGTGGCCGGCCTCGCCGCCTGGTGCGCGACCCGGCTCACCTACCGGCTCGCCCGCGGTCGCGACGAGCGCGACACCGCCAAGGGCTACCGCGCCGGGCAGATCGCCTCGGCCGCCCTGGTCTCCCTCGCCCACGGCACCAACGACGCCCAGAAGACGATGGGCGTGATCACCCTCGCGCTGGTCGCCGGCGGCGTCGTCGCGCCGCACTCCGACCCGCCGATGTGGGTCATCGTCTCGGCCGGCCTGGCCATCGCGCTCGGCACGTACCTGGGCGGCTGGCGCATCATCCAGACCCTCGGCAAGGGCCTCACCGACATCAAGCCCGCGCAGGGCTTCGCCGCCCAGACCGGCGCCGCGACCGTGATCCTCGCCTCCTCGCACATTGGCTTCGCGCTCTCCACCACCCAGGTCTGCTCCGGCTCGATCATGGGCGCCGGGCTCGGCCGCAAGGGCGGCGTCGTGCGCTGGTCGACCGCCGGGCGCATGGTCATGGCCTGGGGCCTGACCCTGCCCGCGGCCGGCCTCGTCGCCGGCGGCGCGGCCCTCCTCGCCGACCAGGGCGACTGGGGCGTCGGCGCGGTCGCCGTCCTCGGCCTGGGCGTCTCCGCCGCGATCTGGCTGGCCTCGCGCCGCAAGCCCGTCACCCACGACGACCTGGACTCGCGCGACGCTGTCGCCGACGCCGAGCCGGCCGGTGTCGTCACCGCGGCCCTCCAGGCCGTCGCCCCGCCGCCGGCCGGGCCCCTGGCCCCCGCGGCCTCCTCCTCCCCCGAGGCCGGGCGGGCTCCTGCCGCCGCCGCGGCGAGCTAAGGCATAAGGAAGAAACAGCATGCACATCGACTGGGCAGCTCTCGGCCAGGTCTTCGGCGTCAGCCTCGTGGTGACGGTCGGCCTGGTGGGCATCTTCACCCTGGGCATCATGGGCACGGCGCCCCGCACGGGGGGCTCGGCGGACGCGGCCGCGGGTACGGGGGCGCTCGCGCGCTCCGGGGCGTACGCGTGCTTCGCACTGTGCGCGGCGGCCGTGGGTTACGGCATCTACTTGATCGTGGCGTAGGCGCCACGCTCCGCGTTTCGAACGGCCGGGTCCCCGAAGGGGCCCGGCCGTTCGCGCATTTGCATCCCGTTGCCGCGCAACCAACTCCCGCCGCGGCGAGCAACCACCGCGGTGGAGCCCGGCGGTGCCGTACCCACGGCCAGTCCGGCACCGCCGGACACGCACACAGTGGCCGCTCGCCGCGGCGGCGGTAAAAGACACCGGCCGCGCCCGGCACGGGAACCGCTCGGCCCAGGTCAGACGTGAGTTGACGGCGCCCGCGGCGCATGGTGGACTTCCGGAGCCAAACGGCGACAGCAGAGGAAGCCGGTGCGAATCCGGCGCGGTCCCGCCACTGTCACCGGGGAGCGTCTCCCCACACGATGGCCACGGCGGCGAGCCGGAAGGCCGGGGCGGACGCGGATCCGGGAGCCAGGAGACTCTGGTCGCCGGTCACGTCGAGCCAGGGCGCGGACCCTGAGTGAGGACACATCGTCATGCCCGGCGCCCGCCACCGAACGCCCCGCAGCACCCCCTCCCCCCGCCGAGGCGTGACGGCGGTCTGACCCGATGCGTGCCGACCCGATCGGTTTCGCGTGCGGCGCCGCCCTCGGCTTCCTCGGTGACCGCGTCCTGGGCGACCCCCGCCGCGGCCACCCCGTCGCCGCGTTTGGCCGTGCCGCGCTCGCCGTGGAACAACGCCTGTGGCGCGACCACCGCGGCCGCGGCGCCCTGCACACGCTGGTGTGCGCCGGGGGCGCGGCCGCCGGCGCCGCGCTGCTGACCCGTACCGTACGCGCCTCCCGTTCCCGTACCGCCGACGTCGCGCTGACCGCCGCCGCCACCTGGGCCGTGCTCGGCGGCACGTCGCTGGGCCGCGAGGCGCGCGCCATCGGCGGCGCGCTCGCCGCCGGTGATGTGGAGGTCGCCCGCGAGCGCCTGCCGCACCTGTGCGGCCGCGACCCGCAGGCGCTGGACGGTCAGCAGATCGCCCGCGCCGTCGTGGAATCCGTGGCCGAGAACACCTCGGACGCCGTCGTCGGCGCCCTCGTGTGGGGCGCGTTCGGCGGCGTGCCCGGCCTGGTGGCCTTCCGGGCCGTGAACACCCTGGACGCCATGGTCGGCCACAAGTCGGCCCGTTACCGCCGCTTCGGCTGGGCCTCGGCCCGCCTGGACGACGTGGCCGGCTGGCCCGGCGCCCGCCTGACCGCCGCCCTCGCCGTCCTCGCGGGCCCGGACCCGCGCGGCGCCTGGCGCGTGGCCCGGCGCGACGCCTCCCGGCACCCCAGCCCCAACGCGGGCCCCGTGGAGGCGGCGTTCGCGGGCGCGCTCGGCGTGCGGCTGGGCGGCACGCTCGCGTACGCGGGCCGGACCGAGCACCGCCCCGTCCTGGGCGCGGAGAACCGCCCCGTGCGGACGGACGACATCGAGCGCGCGGTACGCCTCTCGCGCCGCGTGTCGCTGCTGGCCCTGGGGACGGCGGTGGCGGCCCGCACAGTGGGCAGCCTGTTGACGACGGCAAGGAGGAACCGGTGACGGCTGACAGGAGCGGGCCCGGGGGCCCGCTGGGCGGGGGCCTGCTGGTGGCCGGCACCACCTCGGACGCGGGCAAGAGCGTGGTGACGGCCGGCATCTGCCGCTGGCTGGTCCGCAAGGGCGTCAAGGTCGCGCCGTTCAAGGCGCAGAACATGTCGCTCAACTCGTTCGTGACGCGCGAGGGCGCGGAGATAGGCCGCGCGCAGGCCATGCAGGCGGCCGCGGCCCGCGTGGAGCCGAGCGCGCTCATGAACCCCGTCCTGCTGAAGCCCGGCGGGGACCGCAGCAGCCAGGTCGTCCTGATGGGCAAGCCGGTCGGCGAGCTGAGCGCCCGCGGCTACCACGCGGGCCGCCAGGAGCAGCTGTTCGGCACGGTGACCGAGTGCCTGGAGGAGCTGCGGCGCACGCACGACGCGGTCATCTGCGAGGGCGCCGGCAGCCCGGCCGAGATCAACCTGCGGCGCAGCGACATCGTCAACATGGGCATCGCCCGGGCGGCCCGGCTGCCCGTGGTCGTGGTCGGCGACATCGACCGCGGCGGGGTCTTCGCGTCGTTCTTCGGCACGACGGCGCTGCTGTCGCCGGAGGACCAGGAGCTGATAGCGGGTTACGTCGTCAACAAGTTCCGGGGCGACGTGACGCTGCTGGAGCCGGGCCTGGGCATGCTGTACGAGCTGACGGGCCGGCGGACGTTCGGCGTCCTGCCGTTCGCGCACGGCCTCGGCATCGACGAGGAGGACGGCCTGCGGGTCTCCCTGCGGGGCGCGGTGCGCGAGTCGGTGGTGGCCCCGCCGCACGGGGCGGACGTGCTGCGGGTCGCGGTGTGCGCGGTGCCGCTGATGTCGAACTTCACGGACGTGGACGCGCTGGCGGCCGAGCCGGGCGTGGTGGTGCGCTTCGTCGACCGCGCGGAGGAGCTCGCCGACGCCGACCTGGTGGTCGTGCCGGGCACGCGCGGCACGGTGCGCGCGCTGGCGTGGCTGCGCGAGCGCGGCCTCGCGGACGCGCTGGTGCGCCGCGCGGCGGAGGGCCTCCCGGTGCTGGGCATCTGCGGCGGCTACCAGGTGCTGGGCGAGCGCATAGAGGACGAGGTCGAGTCGCGGGCGGGCGTGGTCGAGGGGCTGGGCCTGCTGCCGGTGCGCATCCGCTTCGCCGCGGAGAAGACCCTGGCGAGACCGGTGGGCACGGCCCTGGGCGAGCCCGTGGAGGGCTACGAGATCCACCACGGCGTGGCGGACGTGCGGGGCGGCGACGAGGCGTTCTTGGACGGGTGCCGGGTCGGCTCGGTGTGGGGCACGCACTGGCACGGCTCGCTGGAGAGCGACGGCTTCCGCCGGGCGTTCCTGCGGCGCGTCGCGGAGGCGGCGGGGAGGGCGTTCGTCCCGGCCCCGGACACGTCGTTCGCGGCGCTGCGCGAGGAGCAGCTGGACCGGCTGGGCGATCTGATCGAGGAACACGCGGACACGGACGCGCTGCTGCGGCTGATCGAGGACGGGGTCCCGAAGGGCGTCCCGTTCATACCGCCGGGCGCACCGGCTCCGCTCGCGCGGAACGACAACACTGGGGGTACCCGTTGACGGCCTCGGCCACCTATCCGTTCACCGCGGTCGTCGGCATGGACGACATGCGGCTGGGCCTGTTGCTCAACGCGATCTCGCCGTCGATCGGCGGAGTGCTCGTACGAGGTGAGAAGGGCACGGCCAAGACGACGACCGTACGGGCCCTGTCGGCGCTGCTGCCGCAGGTCGTGACGGTGCCCGGCTGCCGGTTCTCCTGCGATCCCGCCGCCCCCGACGCCACCTGCCCGGACGGTCCGCACGCGGGCGGGGAGGGCGACGCCCGCCCGGCCCGCATGGTCGAGCTGCCCGTCGGCGCCTCCGAGGACCGCCTCGTGGGCGCACTCGACATCGAGCGGGCGCTGGGCGAGGGCGTGAAGGCGTTCGAGCCGGGCCTGCTGGCGGCCGCACACCGCGGTGTGCTGTACGTCGACGAGGTCAATCTCTTGGGCGACCACCTGGTCGACTCGCTCCTCGACGCGGCGGCCACCGGCTCCTCCTCCGTCGAGCGCGAGGGAGTGTCGGTCCGTCACGCGTCCCGCTTCCTGCTCGTCGGCACCATGAACCCCGAGGAGGGCGAGCTCCGCCCTCAGCTCCTCGACCGGTTCGGGCTGACCGTCGAGGTCGCTGCCTCCCGGGAGACCGAGGAGCGCGTCGAGGTCGTGCGCCGCCGGCTCGCCTACGACGAGGACCCGGCCGCCTTCGCCGCCAAGTGGGCGGCCGAGGAGGACGCGCTGCGCGAGCGGATCGCCGCCGCGCGGGCGCTGTTGCCGGACGTACGGCTGGGTGACGGCGCGCTGCGCCGCATCGCCGCCGTGTGCGCCGGGTTCGAGGTGGACGGCATGCGCGCCGACATCGTGACCGCGCGGACGGCGACGGCACTGGCCGCGTGGGCGGGCCGTACGGACGTCACGACAGCGGATGTCCGGCAGGCGGCGCTGCTGTCACTGCCGCACCGCCGCCGGCGCAACCCGTTCGATGCGCCGGGCCTGGACGAGGACAAGCTCGACGAGATCCTCAACAGCTTCGAGGACGAGGAGCCGGAGCCCGAGCCGGATCCGGAGCCCGAGGGCCCGGACGACGACGGCCCCGGCGACGGCGGCCCCGACGGCGGCGGGCAGCAGCCCCCGCAGGACGGCCCGGCCACTGACGGCGCGCCCGACGTGCCGCAGCAGCGGCAGGAGCCCTCCGAGACCGGAGCCGACTCCGAGACCGGCTCCCGGGAGGCCCCGGACGCCCCCGAGGGCGCGCCCGCGACCGGAGAGGCCTCCGAGGCCCCCGCCGTGGCCGCCTCCGCCCCCTTCCGGACCCGCAGGCTCGACGTCCCCGGTCTCGGTGAGGGCGCGGACGGCCGCCGCTCCCGGGCCCGTACCGCGCACGGCCGGACGACCGGTTCCCGCCGTCCCCGCGGCACCCTGTCCCGGCTGCACCTGGCCGCGACGGTGCAGGCGGCCGCGCCGCACCAGCGGGCGCGCGGCCGCAGCGGCCCCGGCCTGGTCGTGCGCCGCGACGACCTGCGGGAGGCGGTGCGCGAGGGCCGCGAGGGCAATCTCGTGCTGTTCGTCGTGGACGCCTCCGGTTCCATGGCGGCCCGGAAGCGGATGAGCGCGGTGAAGGGCGCGGTGCTGTCGCTGCTGCTGGACGCGTACCAGCGCCGCGACAAGATCGGGATGATCACGTTCCGTGGCGCGGGCGCCGAGGTGGCGCTGCCGCCGACGTCGTCGGTGGACGCGGGCGCGGCCCGGCTGGAGAAGCTGCCGACGGGCGGCCGCACGCCGCTCGCGGCGGGCCTGTTGCGGGCGCACGAGGTGCTGCGGGTGGAGCGGCTGCGCGACCCGTCGCGGCGGCCGCTGGTGGTCGTGGTGACGGACGGCCGGGCCACGGGCGGCCTTGAACCGCTGGCGAGGGCGGCGCGCGCGGCGCGGCTGCTGGCCGGCGAAGGCACGGCGTCGGTGGTCGTGGACTGCGAGCAGGGGCCGGTGCGGCTCGGGCTCGCCGCCGGGCTGGGCCGGGAGCTGCGCGGCCCGGTCGTGACGCTGGACGAGCTGCGCGCGGACAGCATCTCCGCGCTCGTACACACCGTACGGACCACTCACACCAGGAGGGCCGCGTAATGCCCAAGGGGCAGCCGACCACCGTTCCCGACGACGGACTCACGACGCGTCAGCGCCGCAACCGGCCGCTCGTCTTCGTCCACACCGGCATCGGCAAGGGCAAGTCGACGGCGGCGTTCGGCCTGGCGCTGCGGGCCTGGAACCAGGGCTGGCCGATCGGGGTGTTCCAGTTCGTGAAGTCGGCGAAGTGGAAGGTCGGCGAGGAGAACGCGCTGCGGGTGCTCGGTGCGTCGGGCGAGGGCGGCAGCGTCGACTGGCACAAGATGGGCGAGGGCTGGTCCTGGATCCAGCGCGACGCCAAAGAGGGCGAGCTGTCGAACGAGGAGAAGGCCCGCGAGGGCTGGGAGCAGGTCAAGCGCGACCTGGCGGCCGAGCGGTACAAGCTGTACGTGCTGGACGAGTTCGCCTACCCCCTGCACTGGGGGTGGATCGACACGGACGAGGTGGTCGAGGTGCTGCGCAACCGCCCCGGCACCCAGCACGTGGTCATCACGGGCCGCAACGCTCCCGAGAAGCTGGTCGAGTTCGCGGACCTGGTGACGGACATGTCGAAGGTGAAGCACCCGATGGACACCGGCCAGAAGGGCCAGCGGGGCATCGAGTGGTGAGTATCAAGTGGTGAGTACGCGCATTCCCCGCCTGGTCATCGCCGCCCCGGCCTCCGGCAGCGGCAAGACCACGGTGGCCACCGGCCTGATGCGGGCCTTCGCGGACGCGGGCCTCGCCGTGTCCCCGCACAAGGTCGGACCGGACTACATCGACCCTGGCTACCACGCGCTGGCGACGGGGCGGCCGGGCCGCAACCTCGACGCGTACATGTGCGGCCCGGAGCGGATCGCCCCGCTGTTCCTGCACGGGGCCGCGGGCTGCGACGTCGCGGTGGTCGAGGGCGTGATGGGCCTGTACGACGGGGCGAGCGGGCAGGGCGAGCTGGCGTCGACGGCGCACGTGGCGAAGCTGCTGAAGGCGCCGGTCGTGCTGGTCGTGGACGCGTCGTCGCAGTCGCGGTCGGTGGCCGCGCTGGTGCACGGCTTCGCGTCCTGGGACCCGGAGGTACGGGTCGCGGGCGTCATCCTCAACAAGGTCGGCTCGGACCGCCACGAGGCGCTCCTGCGGGAGGCGCTGACGGAGTCGGGCGTGCCGGTGCTGGGGGCGGTGCGGCGGGTGCCTCAGGTCGACACGCCGAGCCGGCACCTGGGATTGATCCCGGTGGCCGAGCGACGTGCCGAGGCGGTGGAGGCAGTAGCCGCCCAGGCGGCTCAGGTCCGGGAAGGCTGCGACCTGGAGGGCCTGCTGGCGCTGGCCCACACGGCGCCTCCACTCACGGCTGAACCGTGGGACCCTGCCGCCTCGTTGTGGGCAGGCGTTCCGCAGGGCGATGGGGGTCCCCCCTGCTCGAGCGAAGCCGAGAGCTTGGGGGAGGGTGGGCACAACGCGACGACGGGCCCGCAGCCGAACGGTGCCCCCGTAGTGGCCGTCGCAGGCGGCGCCGCGTTCACCTTCTCGTACGCCGAGCACACAGAACTCCTGACCGCCGCAGGCGCGGACGTGGCCCCCTTCGACCCGCTGAGGGACGAGTCCCTCCCGGACGGAACCGCCGCCCTGGTCATAGGCGGCGGCTTCCCGGAGGTCTACGCCCCGGAGCTCTCCGCGAACGCCCCCCTCCGCAAGGCGGTAGCCGCCCTCGCGGCAACCGGCGCTCCGGTCATCGCGGAGTGCGCGGGCCTGCTGTACCTGTCGCGCGCGCTGGACGGCAAGCCGATGTGCGGCGTGCTGCCCGCGGAGGCGCGGATGTCCGGCCGTCTCACCCTCGGCTACCGCGAGGCCGTGGCGATCGCGGACAACCCGCTGGCGCGGGCGGGGACCCGTGTCCGGGGCCACGAGTTCCACCGCACGGTGACGGAGCCGGGCGCGGGCGGGACTCCGGCGTGGGGCTTCACGCACCCGGAGCGCCGCACGGAGGGGTTCGTGCTCGGCGGGGTCCACGCCTCGTACCTGCACGTGCACTGGGCGGGCGCCCCCGGCGTGGCCGCCCGGCTCGTGGCGGGCGCCGCCGCCCGCGCGTGATGCCGGTGGCCGCCGTCTACGTGGGCGTGGGCGCCCGGCGCGGCGTGCCGGCCGCGGAGGTGCTGGAGCTGATCGAGCAGACGCTCGCGGAGGCGGAGACGGAGACGGAAGCGGGGGCCGCCGGGCCGCCGCGGCCGTCCGCGCTGGTGACGGTGGAGGCCAAGGCCTCCGAGCCCGGTCTGCTGGAGGCGGCGGCCCGGCTGGGGGTGCCGCTGCGGTCCTACGGGGCGGACGCCCTGTCACGGGTCGCCGTGCCGGCGGGTTCGTCGGCGGGTTCGTCGGCCGCCGCCCTGGCCTCCGTGGGCACACCCTCGGTGGCGGAGGCGGCGGCGCTGCTGGCGGCCGGGCCGGGCGCCGTACTGGCCGTGGGGAAGCGGAAGTCCGCGCGGGCGACGTGCGCGGTCGCGTACGGACCCGCTTGACGGCCCTTCGGCGGCCGTCAGTACCGTTTCCGGGTGGGCCGCACGCGCCCGCCGACGACGATCCGGCACTCAGAAGAAGGCGGCCCTCGGCCATGCACACTCCCAGCGAACCCGACCTGCGCCACCACGGTGACGCCGAAGTGCGGGGTGCCGGCGCGGAGCTGACGGACCTCGCGGTGAACGTGCGGGCGGGCACGCCGCCGGTGTGGCTGCGCGAGCGCATCGCCGCGTCGCTGGACGGGCTCGCCGCGTACCCGGACGGGCGGGCCGCGCGGCGCGCGGTGGCGGCGCGGCACGGGCTGCCGGAGGAGCGGGTGCTGCTGACGGCGGGCGCGGCGGAGGCGTTCGTGCTCCTGGCGCGGGCGCTGCGGGTGCGGCGGCCGGTCGTCGTGCACCCGCAGTTCACGGAGCCGGAGGCGGCGCTGCGGGACGCGGGGCACCAGGTGGAGCGGGTGCTGCTCGACGAGGCGGACGGCTTCCGGCTGGATCCGCGCGCGGTGCCGGGGGACGCGGACCTGGTCGTCGTCGGCAATCCGACGAACCCGACGTCCGTGCTGCACCCGGCGCGGGACCTGGCGCGGCTCGCCCGGCCGGGGCGGACGCTCGTCGTGGACGAGGCGTTCATGGACGCGGTGCCGGGCGAGGCGGAGTCCCTGGCGTCGGTCACGGACCTGCCGGGGCTGGTCGTGCTGCGCAGCCTCACCAAGACGTGGGGGCTGGCGGGCCTGCGCATCGGCTACGTCCTCGCGTCGCCCGGGACCATAGCCCGGCTGGAGCGCGCGCAGCCGCTGTGGCCGGTGTCGTCGCCGGCGCTGGCGGCGGCGGAGGCGTGCAGTGCCGCCCCGGCGCTCGCGGAGGCCGAGGACGCGGCGCGGCGGCTCGCGGAGGACCGGACGTATCTGGCGGCCGCGGTGGGCCAGTTCGAGGGGGTGCGGGTGCACGGGCCGGCGGCCGGGCCGTTCCTGCTGATCCGGGTACGGGGCGGCGCGGCCGTACGGGGCAGGCTGCGGGGGCTGGGGTTCGCGGTGCGGCGCGGCGACACGTTTCCGGGGCTGGGGCCGGACTACCTGCGCCTCGCGGTCCGGGACCGCGCGACGACGGACCGCTTGGCGGAGGCGTTGGGCAAGGCGCTCGCCGAGGGGTGAGACCGGCTCTGGCCGAGGGGCGGGGATGATCGCTAAGGTGCCGCCGTATGTCGACCCCGCGGATATCCCCGGCAGCAGCCTCAGCCGACGACCCGGCCTCGCCCCCGGCCTCGGCCTCGTCCTCAGCCGACCGGAAGGCGCGGCTGGCCGTCACCGTCTTCCCGCTGCTCGTGGTCGCGGCCGGGGCGCTGGGGCTCGCCGCGCCGTCGCACTTCACGGGCTGGGCGCCGGCCGTGCCGTACCTGCTGGGCGTCGTGATGTTCACGATGGGCCTGACGCTGACCGGTGACGACTTCCGCGCGGTGGCCAAGCGGCCCTGGGCGGTCGGGCTCGGCCTCGTCGCCCACTACGTGATCATGCCGGGGCTGGGCTGGCTCATCGCCACGGCGCTGGGGCTGCCGCCGCAGCTGGCGGCCGGGGTGATCCTGGTGGGCTGCGCGCCGAGCGGGACGGCGTCGAACGTGGTCACGTACCTGGCGCGCGGGGACGTCGCGCTGTCGGTGTCCGTCGCCACCGTCTCGACGCTCGTCGCGCCGCTGGTCACACCGCCGTTGACGCTGCTGCTGGCGGACCGGTTCCTGGACGTGGACGCGGGCGCGATGTTCACCGACATCCTCAAGACCGTGCTCGTGCCGGTGGTCGGCGGGGCGCTGGTGCGGATGGCGGCGGGGCGGCGGGTCGCCAAGGTGCTGGGTGTCCTGCCCTCGCTGTCGGCGCTGACGATCGCCGTGCTCGTCCTGATCGTGGTGTCGGGCAGCGCGGCGCGCATCAAGGACGCGGCGGCCCTCGTCCTCCTGGCCGTCGTCCTCCACAACGGCCTCGGCCTGGCCCTCGGTTACGCGGCGGGCCGCGCGGCCCGCCTGGGCGGCCCGTCGAGCCGCGCGATGGCCTTCGAGGTCGGCATGCAGAACTCGGGCCTGGCGGCGTCTCTGGCGACGGCCCACTTCAGCCCCGCGGCGGCGCTCCCGGCGGCGGTCTTCTCGGTGTGGCACAACGTGTCGGGCTCGGTGGTGGCGGCCGTCATGTCCCGCCGAGCCCCGAAACCGACGCCGCGCACCCCCGATTAGATCGACGCCGCGCAGCCCCGATCAGGCCGCGCCGCGCGTCTCAGCGGATCACCCGCCCCCTGAGGATCACCCGGCTCGGGGAGCCCAGGACCCTCACGTCCGCCCGGGGGTCCGCGTCGTAGACGACGATGTCGGCCGGGGCGCCCTCTTCCAGGCCGGGGCGGCCCAGCCAAGCGCGGGCCGCCCACGTCGTGGCGGCGAGGGCGTCGACCGGCGGGAGGCCGGCCTTGACGAGCTCGGCGACCTCCTGGCCGACGAGGCCGTGGGCGAGCGAGCCCCCCGCGTCCGTACCGACGAAAATCGGGATGCCCGCGTCGTACGCCGCCCGCACCGTGTCGTAGCGCCGCGCGTGCAGGCGCCGCATGTGGTCCGACCAGCGCGGGAACTTGGCCTCGCCGCCCTCCGCGAGCCGCGGGAACGTCGCGATGTTGACCAGCGTCGGCACGATGGCGACGCCCCGCTCCGCGAACAGCGGAATCGTGTCCTCGGTGAGCCCGGTCGCGTGCTCGATGCAGTCGATCCCCGCCTCCACCAGCGGCGCCAGCGACTCCTCCGCGAAGCAGTGCGCCGTCACCCGCGCCCCCAGCCGGTGCGCCTCGGCGATCGCCGCCGCCACCTCTCCCCGCGGCCAGCAGGCGGACAGGTCACCGGTCTCGCGGTCGATCCAGTCGCCGACGAGCTTGACCCAGCCGTCGCCCCGCCGCGCCTCGCGCGCCACGTACGCGACGAGGTCCTCCGGTTCGATCTCGTGCGCGTAGTTGCGGATGTACCGGCGCGTCCGGGCGATGTGCCGCCCGGCGCGGATGATCCGCGGCAGGTCCTCGCGGTCGTCGATCCAGCGCGTGTCGGAGGGCGAGCCGGCGTCCCGCAGGAGCAGGGCCCCCGCGTCCCGGTCGGTCAGCGCCTGCTTCTCGCTCGTGGACTCGTCGACCGGCCCGTGGGCGTCGAGCCCCACATGGCAGTGCGCGTCCACGAGGCCGGGCAGCGCCCACCCCTCGATCGTGGTGACGTCCCGCGCCCCCACCGGCCGTTCGAAGGTGATCCGGCCGTCGACGACCCACAGCTCGTCACGCACCCCGCCGTCCGGGTCCGCGCCGACGAGCACCCGCCCCTTGATGTGCAGCACACCACTGTCGCTCATGAACCGCACTGTACGAGCCCGCTCCTCCCGCACGCCAAGGGGCTGCCGGCCCCGGGATACCGGCCGGCTCCGCCCGCACCCCGGGCAATTCCCCGGGACCCGCCTTTCCTATTCACGCAGACAACTCCCCGCGCATTCTCTTTCCCGCTTTCCCGCACCTTAAACGCAGCTTTTTTCTTACGTTTCCGCAAGGGAATTCATCCGCCCCGCAACCCCCTGTGACACACTCCACATCCCGCCCCTTTCACCCGGTTATTTCCGGGCAAACCGCCACGTATCACAGCCACCTCGCCCGCCCACGCGCCTCCGCGCGATAACACAACCACCCATCGCCGGGTAACCCGCACCCCCGATGCGATTTCCGATCCGCATCGGTAAATTCCCTCCGCATGACCGCCGCACAAGCAGACCTTGCACGTGCCCACCCCGCCTCGCCCCGGGAATTCCCGGGAATTCCGGAGGACCTCACGCTCGACGCCCCGCGCGTCGACGACGGAGCCGCGATCTGGCGCATCGCCCGCGACTCGGGAACCCTGGACCTCAACTCCTCGTACAGCTACCTGCTGTGGTGCCGCGACTTCGCCGCCACCTCCGCCGTGGCACGCCGCCCCGGCGACGGGGAGCCCGCGGGCTTCATCACCGGCTACATCCGCCCCGCCCGCCCCCGCACCCTGGTGGTCTGGCAGGTCGCCGTGGACCGCCCCCACCGCGGCCGCGGCCTCGCCGCCGGGCTGCTCGACGGCCTCGTCGCCCGCGTGGCCCGCGAGACGGGCGGCCTCGACGGGATCGAGACCACCATCACGCCGGGCAACACCGCCTCCAACCGCCTCTTCGCCTCCTTCGCCGAGCGGCACGGCGCCACCGTCGAACGCGAAGTCCTCTTCCACGGCGGACTGTTCCCCGAGGACGGCCACGACCCGGAAGTGCTGCACCGCATCGGCCCCCTCGGGCCCCTCGGGCCCCTCACGCACTGAACGCGCTCACCGACGGCATCACACGCACCGAGCGCATCGATCACACCGAACGCACCGATCGCATCGAACAGGAGCAGCCCATGACCATCACCCCGCCCGCCCTCAGCGTCTTCGAAGCCCTCGAGTCGGAGGTCCGCAGCTACTGCCGCAGCTGGCCCGCGGTCTTCGACCGGGCCCAGGGCAGCCGGATGTACGACGAGGACGGCCACACGTACCTCGACTTCTTCGCCGGTGCCGGGGCGCTCAACTACGGCCACAACAATCCGGTCCTCAAACGCGCGCTGCTCGACTACATCGAACGCGACGGCGTCACCCACGGCCTGGACATGGGGACCACCGCCAAGCGCGCCTTCCTGGAGGCCTTCCAGGACGTCGTGCTGCGCCCGCGCGACCTGCCGTACAAGGTGATGTTCCCCGGCCCGACGGGCACCAACGCCGTCGAGGCCGCGCTCAAGCTGGCCCGCAAGGTCAAGGGCCGCGAGGCGATCGTGTCCTTCACCAACGCCTTCCACGGCATGTCGCTCGGCTCACTCGCCGTCACCGGCAACGCCTTCAAGCGGGCCGGCGCCGGCATCCCCCTCGTGCACGGCACGCCCATGCCGTTCGACCACTACCTCGACGACACGGTGCCGGACTTCCTGTGGTTCGAGCGGCTCCTCGCCGACCAGGGCTCGGGCCTGAACACCCCCGCCGCCGTCATCGTCGAGACGGTGCAGGGCGAGGGCGGCATCAACGTCGCCCGCCCCGAGTGGCTGCGCGGGCTCGCCGCGCTGTGCGAGCGGCACGACATGCTGCTGATCGTCGACGACATCCAGATGGGCTGCGGCCGCACCGGCTCCTTCTTCTCCTTCGAGGAGGCGGGCATCACCCCGGACATCGTGACGCTGTCCAAGTCCATCGGCGGCTACGGCATGCCGATGTCGCTCACCCTCTTCCGCCCCGAGCTCGACGTGTGGGAGCCGGGCGAGCACAACGGCACCTTCCGCGGCAACAACCCGTCCTTCGTGACCGCCGCCGCGGCGCTCGACGCGTACTGGACCGACGGGCAGATGGAGAAGCAGACCCTCGCCCGCGGCGAGCAGGCCGAGGAGGCCCTGCGCGCCATCTGCGCCGAGCACCCGGGGCTCGGCGCGCGGTACCGGGGCCGCGGGCTGGTGTGGGGGCTGGAGTTCGCCGACAAGGCGCGGGCCTCGGCGATCTCCCGGCGCGCCTTCGAGCTGGGCCTGCTCGTGGAGACGTCCGGCCCGGAGGGCGAGGTCGTCAAGCTGCTGCCGGCGCTGACGATTTCGCCGGAGGAACTGGACGAGGGGCTGAGGATCCTGGCCCGCGCGGTCCGCGAAACGGCCTGACCGGCAAAGCACCGAGAAAGAAACCGGGAACGAACAGAAAGGCAACCATCATGATCGTCCGCTCCCTCAAGGACATCGAAGGCACCGAACGGCACGTCAAGGCCCGCAGCGGTACGTGGGAGAGCAAGCGGATCGTCCTCGCCAAGGAGCGGGTCGGCTTCTCCCTGCACGAGACCGTCCTCTACGCCGGGACCGAGACGTCCATGTGGTACGCCAACCACATCGAGGCCGTGCTGTGCGTGGAGGGCGAGGCCGAGCTCACCGACGACGAGACCGGCGAGAAGCACTGGATCTCGCCCGGCACGATGTACCTGCTCGACGGCCACGAGCGGCACACCCTGCGGGTGAAGACGGACTTCCGCTGCGTGTGCGTCTTCAACCCGCCGGTCACCGGGCGGGAGGACCACGACGAGAACGGCGTCTACCCGCTGCTGACCGAGGAGGGCTGAACCATGGCCTCGGTCACCGACCTCTACCCCACGCGCGGCACGCGCGAGGCCGCCGTACCGCGGCGGGACCCGGTGGTGTGGCCCTCCGGCTCCGGGGCCCCGGCCCCCGGGCCGGTCGGCGCGGCCGGCCTCGCGGACTACGAACGCGACGGCTTCCTCACCATGGACGAACTGATCACCCCGGAAGAAGTGGCCGCGCTGCGCGCCGAACTCGACCGGCTGATCGGCGACCCGGCGGTGCGGGCCGACGAGAGAGCGGTCGTCGAACCGCACTCGCAGGACGTGCGGTCGGTGTTCGAGGTCCACCGGATCAGCGAGGTGTTCGCGGAGCTGGTGCGCGATCCGCGGATCGTGGGCCGGGCGCGGCAGATCCTCGGCTCCGACGTCTACGTCCACCAGTCGCGCGTCAACGTCAAACCGGGCTTCGGGGCCGCCGGGTTCTACTGGCACTCGGACTTCGAGACGTGGCACGCGGAGGACGGGCTGCCGCGGATGCGGACGGTGTCGGTGTCGATCGCGCTGACGGAGAACCTCCCCACCAACGGCAGCCTGATGATCATGCCGGGGTCGCACCGGACGTTCCTGGGCTGCGCGGGGGTGACGCCGCGGGACAACTACAAGCGGTCCCTGCGGATGCAGGAGGCCGGCACGCCGTCGGACACGGCCCTCGCCGGGCTCGCGGAGCAGCACGGCATACGGCTCTTCACCGGCCCGGCCGGTTCGGCGACGTGGTTCGACTGCAACTGCATGCACGGTTCGGGCGACAACATCACGCCGTTCGCGCGGAGCAATGTGTTCATCGTCTTCAACAGCGTCGAGAACACGGCCACCACCCCCTTCGCGGCCCCCGCCCCCCGCCCGGAGTTCATCGGAGCGCGCGACTTCACCCCGGTGAGGTAGCGGCGGCCTCCGGCGGCGTGGGTGCACCCCGCCGGAGGCGGCCCGGCGGCGCGGCTTAGGAGAGTGCGGCCAGGGCCGCGTCCACGTCCGATGTGTCGTTGTAGATGTGGAACGCCACGCGCAGGCGGCCCGCGCGGGCGCCGGCCCGTACCCCCGCCGCCGAGAGGCGCCCCGTGGCGGCGCCCAGGCCGGAGACGGAGACGATGGCGGAGTCGTCCGCCGGCACCGGCCGGTGGCCGAGCCGGGCGAGGCCCTCGCGGAAGCGGCCCGCGAGGGCCCGGTCGTGCGCCGCGATCCGCTCCGGGCCGAGCTCCTCGATGATCCGGAGCCCGGCCAGCGCCCCGGCGAAGGGCAGGATGGCGGGGTTGTGGTCGTAGCGCCGCGCCGAGGAGGCGAGCTCGGTCACCGGCCCGTACGTGCTCGCCCAGGGGTCCTCCCCGGCCACCCACCCGGCGAAGACGGGGCTGAGGCCGCCCAGGTCCTCCGGCACGGTGAGAAAGGCCGTGCCGCGCGGCCCCATGAGCCACTTGTAGCCGACGCACACGGTGAAGTCGTACGCACCGGCATCCGTCGGCAGCCACCCCGCGGACTGGCTGATGTCCACGAGCGTCCGGGCCCCGCACGCGCGGGCGGCATCCCCGATCGCCCGCAGGTCGGCAAGGCGCCCGTCCGCGGACTGCACGGCGCTGACCGCCACGAGCGCCGTCCCGGGCCGGATCTCCGCGGCGAGCTTCTCCAAGGGGACGGTCCGGACGTGCAGGCCCGCCCGGACGTGGAACGGGTTGACCAGGGAGCTGAAGTCGCCCTCGGCGCACAGCACTTCCGCGCCGTCCGGAAGTGACTGGGCGACGAGGCCGCAGAAGACCGCGGCGGATCCGCCCGCGGCGACGCGCCGCGCGGGCACGCCCACCAGCCGGGCGAAGGCGCCGCGAACGGCGTCCACCACCGCGAAGTGGTCCTCGCTGCCGGCCCGTCCCCGGGCGGACGCCGTCGCGGACTCGTGCATGGCGGCGACGGCCGACGCGGGGATCAGCCCCGCGGCGGCAGTGTTCAAGTAGACGGCTTCGGGCGCGAACTCCTCAGGCGCAAGGCTCTCGGCGCCCATTCCCACGATCATGCTCATCTCGTCCATTCCTTCACTATGCGCGGCCGTGATCGCGCCGTCCACGGCCTCGGGGTGGACCCGAGGTGGAGACGCCGCTCCACCCTGCGGTGGAGGCGGTCCGCCGCTCAGGCCGATGCCCGGCCGCGCGCACGCCGGAACCCTGGTCCCATGACCCGTACGACGACGCCCCTCCGGGACGACCACGCCACCAAGCGCCGCGCCCTCCGCGCGGTGGCCATCGCCGCCTGCCTGCCCTACCTCGGCCTCAAGGCCGCCTGGCTGTCGGGAAGTCACCTCGGCATTCCGGAGGGCAGCGTCCTGCTGGATGCCGACCCGTGGCTGGCCGTGGCGAACGCCGTGACCGTACTGATGGACGCCGCCGTAGTGGTTCTCGCCCTGCTGCTGACGCGCCCGTGGGGCAGGCGCGTACCGGCGTGGCTGCTGCTCCTGCCGATGTGGGGCGCGGTGGGGCTGCTGACGCCCATCATGTACGGGTTTCCGGCGCAGTTGCTGGTCCGGGCGCTGGGCGGGAGCAACCCCACGGCCAGCGCCGGCGGCGGCGGGGAGCGGCCGTTCCTGGACGCGTGGGTGTTCGGGGTGGTGTACACGGGCTTCATCGTCCAGGGGCTGGCCCTGGGCGCCCTGTTCGTGCTGTACGCCCGCGACCGCTGGGGGCACCTGTGGCAGGGCGGCGTCGGTGAGCTGACGGATGCCGCCCCGGGCCGCGGGCAGCGTGCCGCGCTGACCGCGGCGGCGGCGCTGGCCGTCGTGCCCGGCGCGGTGCACCTGCTGTGGGCGTGCGGCCGGTCGGCGGGCCTGTCGCCGCAGATCGCCCGGGGGTACGGCGCCGACTCCGCGACCGTGGAGTCGGGCTACGTGCTCTACGCCGCCGCGACGGTCGCGGGCATCGCCCTGCTGCTCTCCGGCGCGAACAGGGGCAGCCGCCTGCCCCTGCGCGTGCCGCTGCTCCTCGCGGGCGTCGGCTCTGCCGCCTCGGCCGCGTGGGGCGGCTGGCAGTTGCTCGCGATGCTGACGTCGCTGGCCGCCGACGGCCGGGGGCCGACGGCGGCGATGGCGCTCACCTACGCTGTGCAGGTGATCACCGGCCTGCTGGTCCTCGGCGCGGGCGCGCGCTTCTTCGCCGTGCGCTCGGCGGCGCGTACGCCTGCGGCGCTTCCGTTCCCGGTTCCGGTCTCGGTTCCGCTTCCGGTTCCGGTTCCGGGGCGCACCGGCGCGGAGGCGTTCACCCCGTGACAGCCCTTCTCCGGCGCGGCGCCCGCGCGTTGCTGGGCCGCCGCGCCCGCCTCCGGTGGGTGCACCTCCTGCTCGGCGGCGCGCTGCTGATGCCGTACTACCTGCTGGCGGGCACCCTGTTGTCGGTCTTCATCAGCAGCAAGAACGTCTTGTTTCCCGACACCCTGGGACGGCAGCTCGCCGTGTTCGCGCTGGCGCTGGTGCCCGCCGCCGTGACGGCGCTGGTGCCACTGGTGCGGACCCTGGAGTCCGCGGCGGCCCGGGCCCTGTGCGGGCTGCCCGAGGAGGCGCTCGCGACGGGCCCGGCCGAGTCGTGGGCCGCACGCGGCCGGGCCGCCCTGTGGTACACGCTGCACCTGCTGGCCGGCGGCATCATGAGCGGCATGTCGCTGGCCATGCCCCCGTTCGCGCTGGTGCTGATCGCCCTGCCGGTCACCGGCGCGCCCGGCGGCGCGGACGCCCCCTACGGGCTGGGCGGCCTGTTGCTGCCGGGGCAGTTGCTGATGCCGTTCGCCGGGCTGGCGTTGCTCGCCCTGCTCGCCGCGCTGTCCGCGGGCGCGGGGGCGCTGCTCGCGCGCTGCGCGCCCGCCCTGCTCGGGCCGACGGCCGCCGACCGGCTGGCCGCCGCCGAGCAGCACGCCATGCGGCTGGCCCTGCGCAACCGGCTGGCGCGCGAACTGCACGACTCGGTGGGGCACGCCCTCAGCGCGGTGACGCTCCAGGCGAGCGCCGCGCGCAAGGTGCTCGACGCCGACCCGGAGTTCGCCCGGCAGGCGCTCGCCGCGATCGAGGAGACCACGCGCGAGGCGGTCGGCGAACTGGACACCGTCCTGGGGCTGCTGCGCGAGGACGGCGCCGCCTCCGCCGCGCCCGCCCCGACCCTCGCCGGCCTGGACGGGCTGCTGGAGCGCGCCCGGGCGGCGGGCGGCACGGTCGTCCTCACCGCGCCGCCGGCCCTGGAGCGCGTACCGCCGGTCGTCTCCCGCGAGGCGTACCGGATCGTGCAGGAGGGGCTCACCAACGCCCTGCGGCACGCGGGCCGGGTGCCCGTCCTGCTGCGGATCACTGTGGACGACGAGGCCGTGGAGGTCGCTGTGGAAAATCCGGTCACTCCCGGCAAGGGACACGCACACCGCCGCACCGGAGGCGGCCGCGGTCTGACGGGCATAGCCGAGCGCGCCCGGCTGCTGCGCGGCAGCAGCAGTGCGGGCGAGCGGGACGGCGTGTGGCGGCTCGCCGTCCGCCTGCCGCTGGGCGGGAGTGCGGGCCGGTGACGGCGGCCGCGCCCCTGCGGATTGTGCTCGCCGACGACGAGCGCATGGTGCGGACGGCCCTGCGCGCCATCCTCGGCGCGGAGGAGGACCTGGAAGTCGTCGGCGAGGCCTCGACCGGCGCGGAGGCCGTCTCCGTCGTCCGCGAGCTGCGGCCGGACGTCGTGCTGATGGACGTACGGATGCCCGGCGTCGACGGGATCCGCGCCACGGAGCAGTTGCTGGACGGCGGGATGGAGAAGCCGCCGCGGGTCATCGTCGTGACCACGTTCGAGAACGACAGTTACGTGTACGACGCGCTGCGCGCCGGGGCGAGCGGCTTCCTCCTCAAGCGGTCGGACGCGGACGAGCTCGTCCAGGCCGTCCGGCTGGTGGCCCGCAGCGACTCGCTTCTCTTCCCCGCCGCCGTGCGCGCCCTCGCCGCGGAGCACGCGGAGGCGCGCCGGGCGCGGGCGGCCGCGGGGCGGCTGCGCGCGCAGCTGTCGGAACGGGAGGCGGAGGTGCTGCGGCTGATGGCCCGGGGCCTGTCGAACGCGGAGATCGCCGCGGAGCTCTTCCTCGGCGCGGCGACGGTGAAGACGCACGTCGCGGGCGCCCTGTCCAAACTGGGCGTCCGCAACCGCACGCAGGCGGTCATAGCCGCCTACGAATGCGGCTTCGTCTCCCCCCGCTGAAAGCCGCACCCGACGGCACGGGCAGGGGCCCGGCACCACCGGGCCCCCCGAACCCGCGTCAGCGGGTTGCGGCCTCGTGGAGGGTCTTCGCCAGGCGGGTCACCTGGGCGTCGTTCTCCTCGCGGAAGGCGAACCGGCGGCGGTTGAAGCCGAAGGCCAGGCCCGTGGACGGGTCCGCGAAGGCCTGGGAGCCGGCGGCGCCGCCGTGGCCGAAGGCGCGGGCGCCGAGGAACGGGAACTTGCCCGCGGACATGTTCCCGAAGCCGAGCCCGAACGCCCCGAACGCACCCGCGACGAGATCGTGCCCCGAGGAGTGGATCTGCGCGAACTCGGCGGCCGTGGCGGGCGTCAGCAGCGCCTCCTTGCCGTCGAGGCCGCTGATCGCGGCCGCGTACATCCCGGCGAGCCCGCGCGCGGACGCCGTGCCGCCGACGGACGCGGGGCCGCCCGCACGGATGACGCGGTGGTTCGGCAGCTCCTCCAGGACGGTGGGCACGGCGTGGTGGAGGTTGAAGGCGACGCCGGTCAGGCTGTGCGGCCCGGGGGCGTTCTCCGTCAGGGCGCGCTTCTGGGCGGGCGTCGGGTCCATGGGCTGGGTGGTGAGGAAGCGGTGCTCGTGCTCCTCGGGCAGGACCATGTAGAAGTCGAGGCCGTACGGGGCGCGGATGCGCTCCTCGTAGAGCTCCTGCACGCTCCGCCCGGTGGCGCGCCGTACGACCTCGCCGGTCAGGGCGCCTATGACGTAGGCGTGGTAGCCGAAGGCGGTGCCGGGGCGCCAGTAGGGACGCTGGGCGGCCAGCTTCCGGGCGATGGCGCGGTCGTCGGCGAGCTCTTCCAAGGTGAAGCCGTCCTCGGCGCCGATGACGCCGGCCCGATGGGCGAGGAGGTCGCGCAGGGTGACGTGTTCCTTGCCGGCGGCGGCGAACTCGGGCCAGTAGTGGCGCACCTCGCGGTCGAGGTCCAGGACGCCTTCCTGGACGAGCAGGGCGACGACGAGGTGGGCCGCGCCCTTGGTGGAGGAGAACACGCCGGTGAGCGAGTCGCCTTCGATGCCGGGCCCGCCCCACAGGTCGACGACCTGCTCGCCGTGGACGTAGGCGGCGAGCTGGGCGGAGTGCCCGGCGCGCTCCTCGGCGAGGGTGGCCTCGAACGCCTCGCGCACGCCCTCGTACCCCTTGGCGACGGTTCCCTGGACGGCGCTTGCGTGCACGGCTGTCGGGGTCGGCATGGGTGCTCCTTGTGGTTCAGTGATGGTGGTTCAGTGATGCGAGTGCAGCTTCCGGTGGAGGAAGTCGAACGGGTTCGCGGATATTTCGTGACCATCGTCATCTCGCCCCCGGAATAATCGGATTGGAAAGTTCCTCTTCCCGTTCCGCTCTTCTCTCCGCTTCCGTTCCGCTTCCCGTTCCGCCCTTCAGGAGGCCCCGCCCATGACCCCGTCCCGCACCGTCCTCCTCACCGGCGCGGCCGGCCGCATCGGCACCCACCTGCGCACCCTGCTCCCCGCCCACGGCCACCGGCTGCGCCTCCTGGACGTCCGGCCGGTGCCGGGCGAACCGGAGGCGATCACCGCGGACCTCGCCGACCCGGGCGCCGGAGGCGACGCGCTGCGCAAGGCCCTCGACGGCGCGGACGCGGTCGTCCACCTGGCGGGCATCCCCCTGGAGGCGCCGTTCGCGGACATCCTGCGCGCCAACATCGAGGGCACGTACCGGCTTTACGAGGCCGTCCGGGAGGCGGGCGTACGGCGCGTGGTGCTCGCCTCCAGCAACCACGCCGTCGGCTTCACGCCCCTGCCGCCCGCCGAGGACGGCCGTCCGCTGCCCGTGGAGACACCGCACCGCCCCGACACCCTCTACGGCCTCTCCAAGTGCTTCGGCGAGGACCTCGCCTCCCTCTACCGGGACCGGCACGGCATCGAGACCGTCTCGCTGCGCATCGGCGCGTGCTTCCCGGAGCCGACGTCCGTGCGCATGCTGTCGGTCTGGCTGAGCCCCGGCGACTGCGCGCGGCTCGTGCACGCCGCGCTCACGGCCGAGGGCGTCGGCCACACCGTCGCCTACGGCAGCTCCGCCAACACCCGGGCGTGGTGGGACCTGTCCTCGGCCCGCGCGCTCGGCTACGAGCCCCGGGACGACTCGGAGGCGTACGCGGCCGCCCTGCTCGCCGGAGAGCGGCGCTCTCCGCGGGAGGACCACGAGCTCGGCCGCACCTTCGTCGGCGGCGAGTTCTGCGGCGCCGAGCCGCCGCGCTGGCACCCCGACTGACCTGCGACGACAGCTAAGGAACGGCCGACTCCGTAAAGGAAGCGCATCGACCCCGCATCAGGTGTTCGGTAATGGAACCGCAAAGAGCGGCCACTCGTTACCCGGGGCATGACCGCTATGACACCCGGCTCGAACATCCCTCTCTCCGTCGCCCGCGTGACGGTGGACGTCGCCGCCCCGGTGCGGCTCGACGTATCGGGCCTGCTGCTCACCGCCGACGGCAAGGTGCGCTCCGACGACGACTTCGTCTTCTACAACCAGCCCTCCGGGCCGGGCGTGGCCCACCGCGCCGCGTCCGGCGGCGCGCCCGACGCCATCACGGTGGACACCGCCGGTGTCCCCGCCGACATCGACAAGATCGTGGTGACCGCGAGCCCGGACGCCCAGGGCCAGACGTTCGCGGGCATCGAGCCCACCGCCACCGTGCGCAACGCGGACGACGGCTCCGTCCTGGCCACATTCACGCCGCCCCGGCTGGGCTCCGAGACCGCGCTCGTCGTCGTGGAGGTCTACCGGCGGGCCGGCGCCTGGAAGGTGCGTGCAGTCGGCCAGGGGTACGCGAACGGCCTGGCGGGGATCGCCACCGACTTCGGCGTGAGCGTGGAGGAGCCCGCGGCGCCCGCCCCGGCTCCCGCAGCCGCGCCCGCCGCCCCGGCCCCCGTGCAGCCGCCCGTCGCCGCCCCGCCGATGCCCGCGGCCGCACCGCCCGTGCCCGCCGCGCCCCCGGCGCCGCCCGCCCCGGCCCCCGGCACCGGGAAGATCAACCTGGACAAGGGCCGGGTCAGCCTCCAGAAGAACCAGACGGTGTCGCTGGTCAAGGGCGGCCGGCCGCTGACGGAGTCGGTGAAGATGGGCCTGGGCTGGGAGCCCGCCTGGGGCGGCCGGGCCATCGACCTGGACGCCTCCGTCATCGCCTACGGCCCCGACCGCAACATGATCGACGCCTGCTACTTCGGCAAGCTCCAGATCCTCAACGGCGCCGTCCAGCACTCCGGCGACAACCTCACCGGCGAGGGCTCCGGCGACGACGAGACGATCACGGTCCACATGGGCGGGCTGCCGCCGGAGGTGACCGGCCTGGTCTTCACCGTCAGCTCCTTCAACGGCCAGAAGTTCAGCGAGGTCGCCAAGGCCTACTGCCGCCTCCTCGACGCCCGCACCGGCGAGGAGCTGGTGCGCTTCGACCTCACCGGAGCCGAGCCCAAGACGGGCGTGCTCATGGCGAAGTTCGTCCGGCAGTACTCGGGCGAGTGGGAGATGACCGCCCTCGGCGAGTTCGTGAAGTCCCGCACCGTCCGCGACCTCGTCAAGCCGGCGGCGCAGGCGCTGTGAGCACCGGGGTTCCCGCCGCCGGCAGGCCCGCGATCCGGGCCAGCCGGCGGTAGGAGTCCAGCAGGGCCTCGCGGTCGTACGAGGAGGTGGTGACCAGCACCTCGTCGGCACCGCTGCGCTCCACCAGCGCGCCGAGCGCGGCGGCCACCTCGTCCTCCGTGCCGTGGAGGTGCCCGCGCAGGCCCTCCTCGTACAGGCGGCGCTCGCGCTCGGTCATCGCCCGCGCCTCGGTCTCCGCCGCGGGCTCCAGGGGCGGGAAGACGCCGTGCGTACGGGAATGGGCCAGCGCCCACGCCTCGGGGACGAGCAGCCGGCGGGCCTCCTCGCGGGTGCCGGCGACGGCCACGTTGCCCGCCACCACGACGTACGGGCGCTGCCACCACGACGACGGCCGGAACGCCCGCCGGTAGCGTCCGACGGCGGCGAGCATCCGCTCCTCGCCGCTCAGGCCGCCGATCACCAGGGCCGCGCCCGCGGCGGCCGCCACGTCCGCGCCCGCCTCGTTGGCCAGGACGAACGCGGGGATCCGCAGGCCCTCGGCCGGCCGGGCGTGCACCTCGGAGTGCGTCCGCGGGCCGTCCGTGAACCAGCCCTCCAGCTCGGCGAGCTGCCCGCCGAAGTCCCCCATGGCCTCCTTCTCCGTGCCCAGGGCCCGGCGGATGCCGTCCGTGAAGCCGACGGAGCGGCCCAGGCCCATGTCGATGCGGCCCGGGAAGAGGGACTCCAGCACCCCGAACTGCTCGGCCACCACCAGGGTGCGGTGGTTGGGCAGCATCACGCCGCCCGTGCCCACCCTGATCCGCGAGGTCGCGGCGGCGACCGCCGCGGCGAGCACGGTCGGGGCCGAGCCCGCCACGCCGGGCACGCCGTGGTGCTCCGAGACCCAGAAGCGGTGGTAGCCGAGCGCCTCGGCCCGCTGCGCGAACCGCACGGTGTCGCGCAGTGCCTCGGCCTGGGGGCGGCCCAGGCGGGTGCGGGAGCGGTCGAGTACGGAGAGCCGGATCGTCACCTCTCCTTCAACAAGGGCGACCGGCCATGATTCCCGGACGCTACTGGCGGCGCCAGGGGCCGGTGATCGCCAGCATGATGCCGGGCTCCTGGATGTTGGCGAAGAGCGTCCTGCCGTCCGGCGAGAAGGTGACGCCGGTGAACTCGCTGTACGAGGGCTTCTCCGCGCTGCCGCCCGCCGCGCCGGCGGCTGATGTCAACGCGAGGTCGTTGCGGGCGATGGGGTACGTGCGGCCGTCGTCCAGGGCGCCGAAGAGGTGCTGCACGCCCTCGCCGTCCTCGGCGATGACCAGGCCGCCGTGCGGGGAGACCGTGATGTTGTCCGGGCCGTCGAAGGCGCCGTCCCGCTCCGGGTCCTTGTTGACGCCGAAGCGGACCTTCAGCGTGAGGGTCCGGCGCCGGGGGTCGTAGAACCACACCTGGCCGTCGTGCTGCACGGGGCTCTCCTCGCGGGCGAACGACGACACGACGTACGCGCCGCCGTCCGCCCACCACATGCCCTCCAGCTTGCGGGCCCGGGTGACCTCGCCGCCCTTGAACTGCTTGCGGACGGAGACGGACGCGGCGTCGCGGTCGGGCACGTCCACCCAGTCGACGCCGTACACCGTGCCGGGGCGGGTGGCGCGGGAGAGGTCGTCGACGAACCGGCCGCCGGAGTCGAAGCACTTGAAGGCCTGGAGCCGGCCCGCGCCGGCGGCGAGGGTGCGCAGCCGGCCGCGGCCGTGCCGGAAGCCGGCCGGCGGGGTCCAGCGGTAGAGCAGGCCGTTGGGGCCAGCGGCGTCCTCGGTGAGGTAGAGGTGGCCGCGGGCCGGGTCGACGACGACGGCCTCGTGGGCGTACCGGCCGAGGGCCTTGACGGGCTCGGGGGCGCGGCCCGCACGGCGGTCGTGCGGGTCGACCTCGAAGACGTAGCCGTGCGTCTTCGTCATGCCGTTCTGCCCGGCCTTGTCCTCGGTCTCCTCGCAGGTCAGCCAGGTGCCCCAGGGGGTGGCGCCGCCGGCGCAGTTGGTGGACGTGCCGGCGATGCCGACCCACTCCGTGACGTGCGCGCCGTCGTGCGAGACCTCGACGACGGTGCAGCCGCCGGACGCGGCGGGGTCGTAGACGAGGCCCTGCGCGAGCGGCACGGGGTACTTCCAGCCGGCCCGGGGGCCCTTGAGCTCGTGGTTGTTGACGAGCAGGGTCGTGCCGCGGGGGCCCTCGAAGGCGGCGGTGCCGTCGTGGTGGGAGGGGGTGGGCTCGCCCGACTCCAGCTTGGTGACACCGGCCCGGGTGATGACGCGGTACGAGAAGCCGGCCGGCAGGGCGAGGAGGCCCTTGGGGTCCCGTACGAGGGGGCCGTAGCCCGGCGGGCGGGCCGGGCGGGGGCGGGCGCCGCGCTGCTCCGGCACGGTGCCGGCGAGCGCGCCGGGGGCGGTGGCGAGGACGCCCACGCTGCCGGTGAGCGCCACCCCGGCGCCGGCGACGGCGGATCGCTTCGCGAAGTCTCTTCGGCTGAGGGTCATCTGCACTCCCGGGTCCGCTGGCTCACGCGCCTACGGTCCCGTTCCCCACGGAATACGGTATGAACACCGCACAAAGCGCGAGGGAAGGGCGCGGGGCGCGCGATCCGCGCGGGGCTCGCCCGCCGTGTCACCGCCGCGGACCGGCAGTGCCGAACCCGGCCCCGGCCGGCCCGGCGCCACCCCGGCCCCCCGCAGGGGTAAACGGTGAAAGGGCGGGACCGGGGCAGTTCCCTCCGCCGCGGCGGCGAGCAACCACCGCGGACGCATCCGGCGGTGCCGGACCCGGCTCAGGCCGGCCGGGCACCGCCGGAATCCACCGCCGTGGCCGATCGCCGTCGCGGCGGAGAAATCCCCGGCGCCCCGGACCGAGAAGGGCCGGGCCACCGGGAAGGTCAGCCGCGGGAGCGGGCCTTGAACGCCGCCTTGCGGGCCTCCTTGGCCACCTTCTTGTCCGGGTGGAGGCGGCCCATCGCCTCCAGGACGTCCGCCGTGGCCGGGTGGTCCACCCGCCACGCAGCGTCGAAGAACCCGCTGTGCTGCCCGACGAGGCCCTCCACCAGCCCGCGCAGCTCGTCCGTGTCGCCGGACGCCGCCAGCTGGGCGGCGATCGTGTCGATGGTCAGCCAGAAGACCATCTCCTCGCCCGGCTCGGGCACGTCCGCCGCGCCGTGCTCGGCGAGCCACACGCGGGCGAGGCCGCCGAGCTCGCGGTCGTCGAGGACCTCGCGCACGGCGGGCTCGGCGCCGGCGCCGAGGAGGGAGAGCGTCTGCTGGCAGGCGAGGCGGCGGGACGGCGCGTCCAGGTCGTCGCCGCGCCCGGCGGCGAGCAGCTCCGCGGCGGCCTCCGCGGGCGTGCGGCGGGCGAGCCACAGCTCGGCCTCCGCACGCGCGGCCGTCTCCGGGTGACCGGGCAGCGCGGCCAGGAGCGCGTCCGCGCCCTTGTCGGCGAGGTCGCCGACGACGGGGGCGTCGACGCCCGCCTCCTGCATCCGGTCCCGGACGGCGAGGACGCCGAGCGGGGTGAGGGAGACCATGCCGTAGCGGCTGACGTCCTCCTCCTCGGGGCTGTCGGAGGTGACGCCGTCGACGGACTCGCGGATGCGGCCCTCGCCGTCGACCTCCTCGATGAGCGACTCGTCGACGGGCCGGTACGCGATGATGCCGGTGGGCGCGAGCAGCCGGAACTGGTCGTCCAGGCGCATCATCGCGTCGGAGACCTCTTCGAGGATGTCGTCCGTGGGCTCGTCCATGTCGTCCGGCACGATCATGGACGCGGCGAGCGCCGGCAGCGGCACGGGCCGCTCGGCGTCGCTCTGCTCCAGCGCGGTGAGCAGGTAGAGGTTGCCCAGGACGCCGTCGAGGAAGTCGGCCTCGCCCTCGGGGTCCCAGTCGAGGGAGTCGAGGTCGAGGTCCTCGCCCTCGGCGATCCGGTCGGCGATGTCGCCGAGGTCGGGCGCGGCGGCGTCGGCGAGGACGCTCTCGAAGCCGGCGAGCCACAGCTCGAGGATGTCGGAGGGGCTGCCGGAGGCGAGCGTGGCGAGCTCCTCGCCGGCGACGGCGGTGCCCCGGGGCTCGTCCTCGTCGGGCTCCACCCCTTCGCCGTCCCCGGTCTCCTCGGCCTCCTCGAAGTCCACCAGGCCCGTGTCGAGCGCGTGCTGCCACGCGTCCATGGCGTACGCGTCGCCGTCCTCGTCGCCCGCGAGCCCGAGGAGCTCCGTCGCCTCGCGCAGCTGCGGCGCGAGCAGCTCGCCGCCGACCCCGACCGGGATGCCCTCCTCGCCGGCCCAGCGCGCGAGCTTCGCGGCGCGGGCGAGCAGCGGCGCGGACAGCGCGTCACGCGCGAGCTCCGCGTCGGAGGGGAGCCGCACCGGCGGCATGGTCGGACGGTCTCCGGACATCAGGGGAGTCTCTCCTCGTCGTGACATGCGCCGCGGCACGTGCGGTGACGTGCGGCGACACGCGTGGTGACATGCGGTGTGGCATGCGGCGCCGCAGACCGGGCGCGGTTCCCAAGCGTAGACGGGATTTCCGTCCTGCCGCCCGGTTCGCCGAACCGCCGCCGGACATATGGCTGACGGTTACCCGCGGAACCTTGACAACTTCCCCGGGCCCGCAAGACATTGACGCGCGTAGAGATCGTCAGGATCGCGTCAACGACGATTCCTCCACGTCATACCCCCCTCGCAATCCCTACCGGAGGCCACCGTGCCCACTCCCCCGTCCGCCCGCCGCGCCGCCCTGCGCAGACCCGCGGCCCTCGGCTCCCTCCTCGCCACCGCGCTCGCGGCCGGGCTGCTCGCCGCCCCGGAGGCGGCGAGCGCCGAGGGCCTGCGCATCCACGACATCCAGGGCACGACCCGCATCTCCCCGCTCGCCGGCCGGCAGGTCGCGGACGTGCCGGGCGTCGTCACCGGCGTCCGCGCCTTCGGCTCGGCCCGCGGCTTCTGGATGCAGGACACGCACCCGGACCGCAACGAGGCCACGAGCGAAGGCATCTTCGTCTTCACCGGCTCCACCTCCCCGGCCGTGGCCGTGGGCGACGCCGTGACCGTCTCCGGCACCGTCACCGAGTACTACCCGGGCGGCGAGGCCGCCGGCCTCCAGTCGGTCACGGAGCTCACCAAGGCCACGTGGCGGGTCGCCTCCTCCGGCAACGCCCTGCCGGCCCCCGTCCGGCTCAGCCCGTCGCAGATCCCGGACCGCTACGCGCCCGACGCGCACGGCGGCTCGATCGAGAAGCTGGCGCTGCGCCCGGGCACGTACGCCCTGGACCGCTACGAGTCGCTGGAGGGCATGCGCGTCTCCGTGCAGAACGCCCCTGTCGTCGGCGCGACCAGCCCGCACAACGAGCTGTGGGTCACCGCCGAGCCCCGCCGCAACCGCACGGGCCGCGGCGGCGCGCTCTACGGCGCGTACCGCGACCCGAACGCCGGCCGCGTCAAGGTCACCTCGCTGATCCCGTTCGCCCAGCGCCCCTTCCCCGTCGCCAACGTCGGCGACGAGCTGTCCGGCACCACCGCCGGCCCGCTGGACTACGACAACTTCGGCGGCTACACCCTCCAGGCCACCGAGCTCGGCAAGCTCACCGACCGGGGCCTGAAGCGCGAGACCACGCGCAAGCAGCGCGGCGACGAGCTGGCGGTCGCCACGTACAACGTCGAGAACCTCTCCCCCAAGACGTCGCAGGCGAAGTTCGACCGGCTGGCGTCCGCGCTGGTCACCAACCTCGCCTCGCCCGACATCGTCGCCCTGGAGGAGGTCCAGGACGACAACGGCGTCACCGACAACGGCGTGGTGGACGCGGGGCAGACGCTGAAGAAGCTCACGGACGCCATCAAGGCGGCGGGCGGCCCGGCCTACGAGTGGCGGCAGATCAACCCCGTCAACGACCAGGACGGCGGCCAGCCGGGCGGCAACATCCGTACCGCGTTCCTCTTCAACCCCGCCCGGGTGTCCTTCACGGACAAGCCCGGCGGCGACTCCACCACCGCGGTGAAGGCCGTCCGCGAGGGCGGCAAGGCCGCGCTGTCCGCCTCCCCGGGCCGGGTCGAGCCCGGCGACGCCGCGTGGGCGAACAGCCGCAAGCCGCTCGCGGGCCAGTTCACCTTCCGTGGTCAGCGGGTCTTCGTCGTCGCGAACCACTTCAACTCCAAGGGCGGCGACCAGGGCGTCGACAGCCGCTTCCAGCCGCCGGCCCGCTCCTCGGAGGTGCAGCGCACCCAGCAGGCCAAGATCGTGAACGCGTTCGTCAAGCAGCTGCTGGCGGCCGACCGGAACGCGAACGTCATCGTCGCGGGCGACCTGAACGACTACCAGTTCTCGCCCGCGCTGAAGGCCCTCACGGCGGGCAAGGTGCTCACCGACCAGGTCGCCCGGCTGCCGCGCGCCCAGCGCTACGGCTACGTCTACCAGGGCAACTCCCAGGTGCTCGACCATATCCTGACCAGCTCTCACGTACGCCGGGTGGACTACGACATCGTCCACGTCAACGCGGAGTTCGCCGACCAGGCGAGCGACCACGACCCGCAGGTGCTGCGCTGGAAGCCGTGAGCGACACCCCACGAGCGCTAAGCAATGCTTAGCGGTCACCAGGAGAACAATTAAATAGACCTGTACGGTCGGAGGGGCCGAGAATCGTGTCCATGACGATCACGACTCCCGCCAGCCCCTTCGGCCGTACCGTCTGCGCGATGGTCACCCCCTTCACCCCGGAAGGAGAGCTCGACCTCGACGGGGCGCAGGCCCTCGCCGACCGCCTCGTCGGGGAGGGCCGCTGCGACGGGCTCGTCCTCAGCGGCACCACCGGCGAATCGCCGACGACCAGCGACGCGGAGAAGAGCGCGCTCATCCGCGCCGTGGCGGAGGCCGTCGGCGACCGGGCGCGGATCACGGCGGGCGTCGGCACGGCCAGCACCCGGCACACCGCCGAGCTGGCACGGGCCGCCGAGGCGGCGGGGGCGCACGGAGTCCTGGTGGTGACCCCGTACTACAGCCGGCCGCCTCAGGAGGACATCGCCGAGCACTTCCTGACCGTGGCCGACGCGAGCGGGCTGCCGGTGATGCTCTACGACATCCCCGGCCGCACCGGAACCCGCATCGAGCCCGCCACCATGCTGCGGCTCGCGGAGCACCCGCGCATCGCGGGCGTCAAGGACTGCGCCTACGACCTGCTGGGCAGCGCGAAGGTCATCGCCGCGACGGGCCTGGCCTACTACTCGGGCTCCGAGGAGCTGAACCTTCCACTGCGCTCGGTGGGAGCCGTCGGATACATCAGCACGGTCGCGAACGTCGCGGGCGGGGCGCTGGCGTCGGTGCTCGACGCGTACGACCGCGGCGACACCGCGGAGGCGGCCCGGCTGCACGCGCGGGTGCTGCCCCTGGTGGAGCTGATGATGGCGTCGGGCCTGCCGGGCACAGTGACGGCGAAGGCGCTGCTGAGCGCTCTCGGCCTGTCCGCCGGTCCGGTACGGGCGCCGCTGCGGGCGGCGGCCCCGGAGCGCACGGAGGCGCTGCTCCAGGCGTACAAGGCGCTCTGACGCCCCCGCCGACGCAGGAGCGGCCGCACCCCTCGCCCAGGGTGCGGCCGCTCCGCTGCGTCGCCGTGCTCAGCCCTGCTTAGTTGTGGCTGTGCAGGATCTCGTTCAGGCCGCCCCAGGAGCTCTTGTACGGGCGGGCCTCGACCGCGCCCGTGGTGGAGTTGCGGCGGAAGAGGATGTTGTCGGCGCCCGACAGGGTCAGCGCCTTGACGACCTCGCCGTCCGGCAGGGTGACGCGGGTGCCCGCGGTCACGTAGAGGCCGGCCTCGACCACGCACTCGTCGCCGAGGGCGATGCCGATGCCCGACTCGGCGCCGAGCAGGCAGCGCTCGCCGATGGAGATGATCTGCTTGCCGCCGCCGGAGAGCGTGCCCATGGTGGAGGCGCCGCCGCCGATGTCGGTGCCGTCGCCGACCACGACGCCCGCGCTGATGCGGCCCTCGACCATGGAGGTGCCCAGCGTGCCGGCGTTGAAGTTGACGAAGCCCTCGTGCATGACGGTGGTGCCCGCGCCGATGTACGCGCCGAGGCGGACCCGGTCGGCGTCGGCGATGCGGACGCCGGACGGGGCGACGTAGTCCGTCATCCGGGGGAACTTGTCGATGCTCGTCACCTGGAGGTGCAGGCCCTCGGCACGGGCGTTCAGGCGCACCGTCTCGACCTGGTCGACGGCGACGGGGCCGAGGGAGGTCCAGGCGACGTTGGCGAGCAGGCCGAAGATGCCGTCCAGGTTCTGGCCGTGCGGCTTCACCAGGCGGTGCGAGAGCAGGTGCAGGCGCAGGTAGGCGTCGTGGGCGTCGAGCGGCTTGTCGTCCAGCGAGGCGATGACCGTACGGACGGCCACGACCTCGACGCCGCGGCGCGGGTCCGGGCCGACGGCCTTGAGGGCGTTCTCGCCGAGCAGCTCGGCGGCGCGCTCGGCGGTCAGCCGCTCGGTGCCGGCCGGGCCGGCTTCCCCGGTGAGCTCCGGGGCGGGGAACCAGGTGTCGAGGACGGTCCCGTCCTGGGTGATCGTGGCGAGGCCGGCGGCGACGGCGCCGGTGGTACGGGGGGCAACAGCATCGGTCATGCTCGAAAACCTAACCGGCCGGAGCCTCTCAAGGCGAACCGGTCGCCGCGGCGGGGCGCCCGCGCCCCGGCACCCGGCCGCCCGTGCCCCCGCCCGGCGCCGGCGGCTAGCCCACGAGCGAGCGCTTGGGGCTCAGCACGCAGAACTCGTTGCCCTCGGGGTCGACGAGGACGCGCCAGGTGACGTCCGGGCTCTGCCCGACGTCGGCCGGGCGGGCGCCGAGCGCGGTGATGCGGGCGACCTCGGCGTCGAGGTCGTCGGGGTTGAGGTCGATGTGCAGCCGGTTCTTGAGGGTCTTGCCCTCCTCCACCGGGACGAATGTGATGCCGGGAGTCGCGGACTCGTCAACGCCGATGACGATTTCCGCGTCATCCTCGTAGAGCACCTTCCAGTCGAGGACCCCGCACCAGAACTGTGCCTGTGCGCGGAGATCGTGTGCGTCGATGACGACGGTGTAGAGCGAAGAAGCCATGATCACAGTCTGTCCGAGCGGCTCCGAGGAGTCCCGACGATGCATCAGATGTCTGCCGAATCACAGCCCCACCTGCGCACCTTCATGGGCTGGCCGCCGGCCGGCTCCGTCTGGGGCCGGTACACCGGCGCCGTGCGGAGGGATGTCGCGGCCATCGCCCGGGTGATCGCGGAGTACGAGCCGGTGGCGCTGCTCGCCGGGCCGGAGGACGCGGCGGCGGCGCGGAAGGCGTGCGGCGGGGGCGTGGAGGTCGTGGAGGTGCCCGTCGACGACCTGTGGCTGCGGGACTCCGGGCCCGTCTTCGTGACCGGCCCGGACGGCCCCGCCGGGATCGACTTCGGCTTCAACGGCTGGGGCGGCAAGCAGGCCCACCCGAGGGACGCTTTTGTGGCCCGCCGGGTGCTGGAGGCCTTCGGCGTGCCGCGCGTCGCGGCGCCGCTCGTCGCGGAGGGCGGTTCGCTGGAGACCGACGGCGAGGGCACGCTGCTGGTCACCGAGAGCTCGCTGGTGAACGACAACCGCAACCCGGGCCGCACCCGCGACGAGATCGAACGCGCGCTCGCGGACCTGCTCGGCGTCAGCAAGGTGATCTGGCTGGAAGGCGTCCGCGGCGAGGACATCACCGACTGCCACGTCGACGCCCTGGCCCGCTTCGCCGCCCCCGGCACCGTCCTGCTCAGCAGCCCGCCGCCGGGGGCGAAGCCGGACGTCTGGACGCGCGTGTACGAGCAGGCGCGCGCCACCCTGGCGGCGGCCACCGACGCCCGCGGCCGGTCCCTGGAGATCGTGGAGCTGCCCGAGCCGGACCCGGCCGCCCTCGGCCGGCGCGGCGAGGACTTCCTCGGCTGCTACGCCAACTACTACGTGGCGAACGGCGCCGTGATCGTCCCCCGCTTCGGCGACCGCCGCGCCGACGAACGCGCCGCCTCGCTCCTGGCCGGCCTCCACCCGGGGCACGCCGTCCGCACGGTCGAGATCCACGACCTGGCCGAGGGCGGCGGCGGCATCCACTGCGCCACACAGCAGCAGCCCGCCGCCTGACTCAAAGCCTCTGCTCTGTCAGTGCCTTCGGGCAACATCGGCTCATGCATTCAGAGAACACTGCGCATCCGGCGGGCGCTCGGGAGGAACTGGCCCGTGCCATCCGAGCCGCCATGGACGAGGTCACGCGTGAGGGCGCCAGACGTCCCACCCAGGCACAGATCGCCAAGGCCACGGAAGGCAGGAGCCGGCATCGTGTGAGCAGGACGGCCATCAGCGCGTGGCGGAAGGGCGAGAGGGTTCCCGAATCGTGGGCAGCCCTGTCTTCTTTCCTGAGCGCTCTGGAGGAGGCTGCTTCGCTTCCACGGGGCCGGCTCGACGCCCCCAAGTGGGTAAGGCTCTATGAACGAGCCCGCGCCGAACAGGTTCCCGAGCCCGGGCCACAGGCCGTGACGTTCCGGGTTCGCGATGCCGACCCGCTGGAGCTGAAGGTGCACCGCGCCCGCACGGTCGAGGGCGGCGATGCAGTGCCCGCGTACATCCCCAGAGACGTTGACCCTGCGGTCCGTCAAGCCATGTCCCACGCCGGACAGCGCGGTGGAGTGATCCTGCTGGTGGGGGACTCCACAGCCGGCAAGACACGATGCGCCTACGAGGCGATGACCGCTGTCCTTCCCGATCATCTCCTCGTCGTACCGCGCCACGTAACCGAGGTGCCGGAGGCGGTCGCCGCTGTGACCCGATCGGCCAGGGCCGGGGAGCGCTGCGTTCTCTGGCTCAACGACATGGAGCGCTACCTCGGCCCCGAAGGCATGGATCTCCATGGCATCCGGGCACTGCGCACCGCCAAGGCCACCGTGCTCGGAACCATGCGCACCCGCATGCATCAGCAATTCACGGATGATGAATTGGTACGACTCGCGGAGGAATTCCAGGTCGAGCGCCTGTGGTCGAGCTGCGAACTCGACCGAGCGCACGAAGAACTGCGTTCGAACCGCGATCCGAGACTGCGCCTGGCACTCGACCAGGCCACCGACTTCGGCGTCGCAGAGACCCTGGCCACCGGCCCGCAGCTGTGGCAGCGTCTCTGTAGCGCCTCGGTGGTCAACGGCAACCCTCGGGGCGCCGCCCTGGTGTGGGCCGCCATCGACCTGGCCCTGGCAGGCCTGACGGACCCACTCCCGGCCGAACTGCTCGAGGAACTGCACGAGGACTACCTCCCTGGCCGCAACAAGCAGTTGATCGGCCCTGAACCACTGGATGAGGCGCTGGCATGGGCCACGACCCCTCCTGACGCCGTAACGCGGCTGCTGATCCCCGACGGCGCCGGACTGCGGGCCTTCGACTACCTGCTGGACGCCCACCTCCGGGCCAAGGGAGCTTCGCCCGAGTTCATCCCGGAGAGGGTCTGGGAGACCGCTCTCCGCGTGGGTACCGAAAGGCGGCAGCGCTTCGACATCGCCCTGGCCGCCCACGCCAATGAGCGCATCGACATCAGTCGCCGCGCGCTCCGACCGCTCGCCGACGCGGGAGATGTGGACGGGCTGCGTGGGCTTGGCGTCCTGTGTGAACGTGAAGACCGTACTGAAGCCGCTCGGTGGCTTCAGCTTGCTTGTGACGCCGGAGACGTGCTCTCGCTGCGTCTCATGGGCAACCTTCACTTCCGTCGGCAGGACCGCAAGGCCGCCGCCGAGTGGTACCGCAAGGCTGCCGAGGCCGGGGACGAAGTGTCCCAGTCGTACTACCACGGCGAACCCAGCCCTGTTCCTGCCCGCCCTACGCAAGCGCCCAGCGCCCCCTTGCCCACGCACGAGGAGGACGAGGAAGGTGAGTGGGAGGACGAGGACTACGGGCCCACTCCACGCACGCTGTGCCTACTCGGGGCTGCCTTCGAAATTCTGGCGGACATGGCATATGACGAGCTGGAAGAAATCGGCGACACCCGCGTTGACCTCCGCGACAACTACGCCTGCCCCTTCAGCGACATGCCTGTGCTGACCTGGGGACAGAAGGCCGGGTGGCGCCGACAGATGGCGCGGTGCTTCGACGACCTGGCGAACGACATCGAAGCCGGTAATTGGCCTCTCCCTACGTGCACGGGGGAGGAAATGGCCATGCACCTCGCACTCGAACATGCTTCGGCCATGGTCAGGGACGAACCGGACTTCGTCGCGGCGCTGGTGAAGAGCCTCCCAGAGGATTCCCAGGACTACGACTGGGACCTGTGCATGACCTTGTTCCTGGAAGACACTGATGTCCTCTTCCTCTACGAGCCGTGGTCGCAGGGCATCGAAGATCCGGACAGCTTGCTCAACCAGCACTTGGGGATCGCCAACCTGCAAGCGGACCGCTGGTTCGAGCCCTTCCGTGAGGACAAGACGCGCGACCCGGGCCGGGGCTTCCGCCGTTGATCACGTGTCCCGCCGGGAATTCCCGTCCGCGCCGCCTGACCTGCGGCAACAGTGCCCGGAATTAGGGAGGCCATGGCGGAAGAGAGCTGGCTCGGCTTGTGTATCGCCCAAGCGATCGGATCCTGAACCGGCCCCGCAACCAAAGGCAGTCGCACTCATGTCCTTCAGTCACGAACTTCTGGTCCTGGCTCTTCTCCCGACCGTCGTGGTCGTCAGCCTCCTCATCGGCCACCTGACAACGTTGCGCGGCCTGCGCGGCGATCAGCGCGTGGCCGTCTTCCGCATCCTTGCGGACGTGCTCGACAAGCGCCGCCGATGACACAGCGAGGCCCCCGGCAAGTTGCCGGGGGCCTCGAAGCAGCCAGGTGTCAGACGTTGAAGCCGAGGGCGCGGAGCTGCTCGCGGCCCTCGTCGGTGATCTTGTCCGGGCCCCACGGCGGCATCCAGACCCAGTTGATCCGGAGCTCGTTGACGATGCCCTCCGTGCAGGACTTCGCCTGGTCCTCGATGACGTCGGTCAGCGGGCAGGCCGCGGACGTCAGGGTCATGTCGAGGGTGGCGATGTTGGCGTCGTCGATGTGGATGCCGTAGATCAGGCCGAGGTTGACGACGTCGATGCCCAGCTCGGGGTCGACCACGTCGTAGAGGGCCTCGCGGACCTCCTCCTCGGTGGCCGGCTTGGTGGTCATCCCTGCGTTGTCGCTCATGCGGTCTTCCTCTCAGCGCCATCGCCCACTGCCTGGGCGGTCGCGTCCTTCCACGCCATCCAGCTCAGCAGAGCACACTTCACGCGCGCCGGGTACTTGGAGACGCCGGCGAACGCGACCGCGTCCTCCAGCACCTCCTCCATCGAGTCGTCCGGCTCGATGCGGCCCTTGGACTGCATCAGCTCCAGGAAGGTCTCCTGGATCTTCCGGGCCTGCTCCAGCTCCTTGCCGACCAGCAGCTCGTTGAGCACGGAGGCGCTGGCCTGGCTGATGGAGCAGCCCTGGCCCTCGTACGAGACGTCCTCGATGGTGTCGCCGGACATGCGCACCCGCAGCGTGATCTCGTCGCCGCAGGTGGGGTTGACGTGGTGCACCTCGGCGTCGCCGTCCCGCAAGCCCCGCCCGTGCGGGTGCTTGTAGTGGTCCAGGATGACGTCCTGGTACATCGAATCAAGCTTCACAAGTACCCCGCTCTACCCGAAGAAGTTCCGGACGTGCTCCAGACCCGCGACCAGGGCGTCGACCTCGCCGGGGGTGGAGTACAGATAGAACGACGCTCGCGTGGTCGCGGGAATTCCGTACCGGAGGCAGACGGGCCGCGCGCAGTGGTGGCCGACGCGGACGGCGATGCCCTGCTCGTCGAGGACCTGGCCCACGTCGTGCGGGTGGATGTCGCCGAGCGTGAAGGAGATCGTGGCGCCGCGGTCCTCGGCCGTGGTGGGGCCGATGATGCGCAGGTCCGGGACTTCCTGGAGGCGCGTGACCGCGTACTGCGTGATCGCGTGCTCGTGCCGGGCGATGTTCTCCATGCCGATCGCGGAGAGGTAGTCCACCGCGGCGCCGAGGCCGACGGCCTGGGCGATCGGGGGCGTACCGGCCTCGAACTTGTGCGGCGCGGGCGCGTAGGTCGAGGAGTGCATCGAGACGGTCTCGATCATCTCGCCGCCGCCGAGGAACGGCGGGAGGTCCTCCAGCAGCTCCTGGCGGCCCCACAGGACGCCGATGCCCGTCGGGCCGCACATCTTGTGGCCGGTGAAGGCCACGAAGTCGGCCTGGAGGGCCTGGACGTCCAGCACCATGTGCGGGGCGGCCTGGGAGGCGTCGATGACGACGAGCGCACCGACCTCCTGGGCGCGCCGGACGATGGTCTCGACGGGGTTGATCGTGCCCATGATGTTGGAGACCAGCACGAACGAGACGACCTTGGTCTTCTCGGTGATGATCTCGTCGATGTTGGACAGGTCGAGCCGGCCGTCGTCGGTGAGGCCGAACCACTTCAGCTTCGCGCCGGTGCGCTGCGAGAGCAGCTGCCACGGGACGATGTTGGAGTGGTGCTCCATCTCCGTGATGACGATCTCGGTGTCGTGGTCGACCCGGTAGGGCTCGTCGGCCCAGCCGAGCATGTTGGCCACGAGGTTGAGCGACTCGGAGGCGTTCTTGGTGAAGATGACCTCGTCGCGGCTGGGCGCGTTGATGAAGGCGGCGACCTTGTCGCGCGCGCCCTCGTACAGCGCCGTGGCCTCCTCGGCGATCGTGTAGACGCCGCGGTGGACGTTGGCGTTGTGCCGCTCGTAGTACTCGTTGAGTGCGTCGAGCACCTGGCGCGGCTTCTGGGAAGTGGCCGCGGAGTCCAGGTAGACGATCTTCTTACCGTCGTGGACCGTGCGGTCCAGGATGGGGAAGTCCTTGCGAATCGCCTCGGTGTCGAGGAGGCCCGGCAGTATGGTCACGCGGTTACGCCGCCCTTCGTCTGGTAGGCCTCGTAGCCCTCGGACTCCAGCTTGTCGGCGAGCTCGGCGCCGCCGGACTCGACGATGCGGCCGCCGGAGAAGACGTGGACGAAGTCAGGCTTGATGTAGCGCAGGATGCGCGTGTAGTGCGTGATCAGCAGGGTGCCGACCTCACCGGTCTCGCGGACGCGGTTGACGCCCTCGGAGACCTGGCGCAGCGCGTCGACGTCGAGGCCGGAGTCGGTCTCGTCGAGGATCGCGATCTTCGGCTTGAGGAGCTCCAGCTGGAGGATCTCGTGGCGCTTCTTCTCACCGCCGGAGAAGCCCTCGTTGACGTTGCGCTCGGCAAAGGCGGGGTCCATGTTGAGGCGCTCCATGGCCCCCTTGACCTCCTTCACCCAGGTGCGCAGCTTGGGGGCCTCGCCGCGGATGGCGGTGGCGGAGGTGCGCAGGAAGTTGGAGACGGAGACGCCGGGCACCTCGACGGGGTACTGCATGGCGAGGAAGACGCCGGCGCGGGCGCGCTCGTCGACGGACATCTCCAGGACGTCCTCGCCGTCGAGGGTGACGGTGCCGCCGGTGATCGTGTACTTGGGGTGACCCGCCAGGGAGTACGCCAGGGTCGACTTGCCGGAGCCGTTGGGGCCCATGATGGCGTGGGTCTCGCCCTGCTTCACAGTCAGGTCGACGCCCTTGAGGATCTCGCGCGGGCCGTTCTCGGCTTCGACGGAGACGTGCAGGTCGTGGATCTCAAGCGTTGCCATGGGGAACTCAGGACTCCTGGGTGACGGAGACGAGCACGTCGTCCCCTTCGATCTTGACGGGGTATACGGGGACGGGGCGCGTGGCGGGCAGGCCGGAGGGCTTTCCGGTGCGCAGGTCGAAGCTGGAGCCGTGCAGCCAGCACTCGATCGCGCAGTCCTCCACCTCGCCCTCGGAGAGCGAGACGTTCGCGTGGGAGCAGATGTCGTTGATGGCGAAGACCTCCCCCTCGGTGCGGACGAGGGAGACGGGGACGCCGTCGATCTCGACCCGCTTGGGGGTGTCCTCCTCCAGGTCGCTCAGGGCGGCCACTCGGACGTAGAGGGTCTCGCTCATGCCACCGACGCCTCCAGCTCGGCCTCGATCTTGGCGATGAGGCGCTCCTCCAGCTCCGGGATACCGATCTGCTGGACCAGCTCGGCGAAGAAGCCCCGGACGACCAGGCGCCGGGCCTCGTCGGCGGGGATGCCGCGAGCCATCAGGTAGAACAGCTGCTCGTCGTCGAAGCGGCCGGTCGCCGAGGCGTGGCCGGCGCCGACGATCTCGCCGGTCTCGATCTCCAGGTTGGGCACGGAGTCGACACGGGCGCCGTCGGTGAGGACGAGGTTGCGGTTGAGCTCGTAGGTGTCGGTGCCCTCGGCCTCCGCGCGGATGAGGACGTCGCCGATCCAGACGGCGTGGGCGTCCTGGCCCTGCAGCGCGCCCTTGTAGGCGACGTTGCTGCGGCAGTGCGGGGTGTCGTGGTCGACGAAGAGGCGGTGCTCCTGGTGCTGGCCCTTGTCCGTGAAGTACAGACCGTAGAGCTCGGCCTCGCCGCCGGGGGCGCCGTAGACGACCCGGGGGTGGAGGCGGACCAGGTCGCCGCCGAAGGTGACGACGACGGACTTGAAGGAGGCGTCGCGGCCGATCAGCGCGGTGTGCTGGGCTGCGTGCACCGCGGTGGCGTCCCAGTCCTGGATGGAGACGACCGTGAGCTTGGCGCCGTCGCCGATGAGGAACTCGACGTTGGCGGCGAGCGTGGTGTCACCGGTGTGGTCGAGGACGACGACGGCCTCGGCGAAGGCGCCGACCTCGATCACCTGGTGGCCGAAGGCCACGCCGCCCTCGCCGTGCACGGAGATCGTGACGGGCTCGGTGAGGACCGCGTCCTTGGGGATCGAGACGACCGAGGCCTTCTCGAAGGAGCTGTAGGCCTGGGCGGCGACGCGGTCGACCGGCTTGCCGGACCGGCCGAGGCGGGCGTCGTCGCGGCCGACGGTCTCGACGGTGACGCCCGCGGGGGCGCTCACCTCGACCTTCACGCCGCCACCGTCCACGCCCTTGCCCGCGGCCGTGCCGTCGTGCAGACCGCGCAGGCGCTCCAGCGGGGTGAACCGCCACTCCTCCTCGCGGCCGTGCGGCACGGGGAAGTCCGCCACGTCGTACGAGGCGGGGGCGCTCACGCGCGCGTCGATGGGCTGCTGCGGCCCGCCCACCTGGATGGCGCCGTCGGTCGTGCTGCCGGCGGGGGTGTTGTCAGCCATGGCTGTCGTCGTGCTCTCTTCCTGTCACAAAGGGTTCGCTGCTGCGGTCGGGGGCGTCCGTGCCCCTCCCCCGCCTCCGGGCGGGGGGAGGGTCAGCCGACGGAGCCTTCCATCTGCAGCTCGATCAGCCGGTTGAGCTCCAGCGCGTACTCCATGGGCAGCTCGCGGGCGATCGGCTCCACGAAACCACGCACGATCATGGCCATCGCCTCGTCCTCGGAGAGACCGCGGCTCATCAGGTAGAAGAGCTGGTCGTCGCTCACCTTGGAGACGGTCGCCTCGTGGCCCATGGAGACGTCGTCCTCGCGGACGTCGACGTAGGGGTAGGTGTCCGAGCGGGAGATGGTGTCCACGAGCAGGGCGTCGCAGAGCACGTTCGACTTGGAGCCGTGGGCGCCCTCGCCGATCTCGATCAGGCCGCGGTAGGAGGTGCGGCCGCCGCCTCGCGCCACCGACTTGGAGACGATGTTGGAGGAGGTGTTCGGCGCCATGTGGACCATCTTGGCGCCGGCGTCCTGGTGCTGGCCCTGGCCGGAGAAGGCGATGGACAGCGTCTCGCCCTTGGCGTGCTCGCCCATCAGGTAGACGGCGGGGTACTTCATCGTCACCTTGGAGCCGATGTTGCCGTCGACCCACTCCATGGTCGCGCCCTCGTAGGCCACGGCGCGCTTGGTGACCAGGTTGTAGACGTTGTTCGACCAGTTCTGGATGGTCGTGTAGCGGCAGCGGCCGCCCTTCTTGACGATGATCTCCACGACGGCGCTGTGCAGCGAGTCCGAGGAGTAGATCGGGGCGGTGCAGCCCTCGACGTAGTGGACGTAGGCGTCCTCGTCGACGATGATCAGCGTCCGCTCGAACTGGCCCATGTTCTCCGTGTTGATGCGGAAGTAGGCCTGGAGCGGGATGTCCACGTGGACACCCTTGGGGACGTAGATGAAGGAGCCGCCGGACCACACGGCGGAGTTCAGCGAGGCGAACTTGTTGTCGCCGACGGGGATGACCGTGCCGAAGTACTCCTGGAAGAGCTCGGGGTGCTCCTTCAGGGCGGTGTCGGTGTCCAGGAAGATGACGCCCTGCTCCTCCAGGTCCTCGCGGATCTGGTGGTAGACGACCTCCGACTCGTACTGCGCGGCGACACCGGCGACGAGGCGCTGCTTCTCGGCCTCCGGGATGCCCAGCTTGTCGTAGGTGTTCTTGATGTCCTCCGGCAGGTCCTCCCAGGTGGCGGCCTGCTTCTCGGTGGAGCGGACGAAGTACTTGATGTTGTCGAAGTCGATGCCGGAGAGGTCGGAGCCCCAGGTCGGCATGGGCTTCTTGTCGAAGAGCTTCAGGCCCTTCAGGCGCAGCTTGAGCATCCACTCCGGCTCGGACTTCTTGGCCGAGATGTCGCGGACGACCGCCTCGGAGAGGCCGCGCTTGGCTGCGGCGCCGGCCACGTCGGAGTCGGCCCAGCCGTATTCGTACGTGCCCAGGCCTTCGAGCTCAGGGTGGGCAGTCTCCGTGGGGAGAGTCATGCGGGGTTCCTCCCGGCCGTGCTGGCGGATGCTGTGGTGGTCTTGGTCTTGCTCTTCGGGATGAACGTCGTGCACACCCCGTCGCCGTGGGCGATGGTGGCAAGACGCTGCACATGTGTCCCGAGCAGGCGGGAGAAGACCTCGGTCTCCGCCTCGCACAGCTGCGGGAACTGCTCGGCGACATGGGCGACCGGGCAGTGGTGCTGGCAAAGCTGTTCGCCGACCGGCGCGCTACGCGCCGTAGCAGCGTACCCGTCCGCGGTCAATGCCCTGGCAAGGGCCTCCGTGCGGGACTCGGGCGGGGCCGCCTCCAGCGCGCGGCGGTAGCCCTCGGCCTGGGCGGCCATCCGGGCGCGGGCGAAGGCCGCGACGGCGGCCTCTCCCATCTCGCCACCGCCGGCGGCCTGCGCGATCCAGCGCAGGGCGTCACCGGCCAGCTGGTCGTAGGCCTGGTCGAAGGCGTCGCGGCCGCAGTCCGTCAGGGCGAAGGCCTTGGCGGGGCGGCCGCGGCCGCGGGCGCCGTAGACCCGCTTCTCGCGGGGCTCGACGACGCCCTCGGCGACGAGGGTGTCGAGGTGGCGGCGGACGGCGGCCTGGGTGAGCTCCAGGCGCAGCGCCAGCTCGGCCGCGGTGGAGGGGCCGTGATCGAGGATGGAGCGGGCGACGCGATTGCGGGTGCCGCGCTGCTCGTCATGGCCGTGCTCGCGGCGCTCGTCCTCGCGCACGGGCCCGGGCGCAGGCTGCTGCGGCCCGGCGGCCACGGGTCCTGCCGGACCGGCCGCGGGGCCCTGCGAAGCCTCGCCCGCGTATTTCACAACACCATTGTTGCGTAATTACCCGGAGGCGGACAAGCCTCGCCCCCGCCGTCCGGCGGTGTCCTCGATCACTAAGGGTTACCTAACCGCCACCCGTCGATCTTGCTCGGAGGCACCGGGAGCGGCCGGAGGGGACGGCCCGGAGCAGCCCGGAGCGGGCGGGCGAGGGCCGCCCTCCGTATCCGGTTCCACCCCGGGGCCTCCGGGGACACGCCCGGCTTCGTAGACTTCCCGCCATGCGCAGCGTCTTCCCGGGGGACACCCCCGAGGCCCCGGACCGGCCCGCGGTCGAGATCCGCGGCCTGGTCAAGCGGTACGGACCGAAGGCCGCGGTGGACGGGCTCGACCTGTCCGTCGCCCGCGGCGGCCTCACCGCCGTCCTCGGCCCCAACGGAGCCGGCAAGACCACCACGATCGAGACCTGCGAGGGCTACCGGCGCCCCGACGCGGGGACCGTCCGCGTCCTCGGGCTCGACCCCGTCGCCGACTCCGCGGCCCTCCGCCCCCGCGTGGGCGTCATGCTCCAGAGCGGAGGGGTGTACGCGGGGGCGCGCGCGGAGGAAATGCTGCGCCACGTCGCCGCCCTGCACGCGCACCCCCTGGACGTGCCCTCCCTCATAGACCGGCTGGGCCTCGGCAGCTGCGGCCGGACCGCCTACCGGCGGCTCTCCGGCGGCCAGCAGCAGCGCCTCGCGCTCGCCATGGCCGTCGTCGGCCGCCCCGAGCTGGTCTTCCTCGACGAGCCGACGGCCGGCCTGGACCCGCAGGCCCGGCACGCCACCTGGGACCTGGTGCGCGAGCTGCGCACCGACGGCGTCACCGTCGTCCTCACCACGCACTACATGGACGAGGCCGAGGCCCTGGCCGACGACGTCGCCATCATCGACAGCGGCCGCGTCATCGCCCAGGGCAGCCCCGAGGAGCTGTGCCGGGGCGGCGCGGAGAACACCCTGCGCTTCAGCGGCCGGCCCGGCCTGGACCTCGGCTCGCTCCTGAAGGCCCTGCCCGCCGAGTCCACGGCGACGGAGCTGACCCCGGGCACGTACCGCGTGGGCGGCCGCATCGACCCGCAGCTGCTCGCCACGGTGACCACGTGGTGCGCGCAGAACGGCGTCATGCCGGACCGCATCGCGGTCGAGCGGCACACGCTGGAAGACGTCTTCCTTGAACTGACCGGCAAGGAGCTGCGGGCATGAGTGCCGAGACCTTCACCCCGCGGCCCGGCGCCGCGCCCCTCTCCCGGATGATCCGCGCGCAGGCCGCGCTGGAGACGCGCATGCTGCTGCGCAACGGCGAGCAGCTGCTGCTGACCGTCGTCATCCCCACGCTGCTGCTGGTGCTCTTCAGCGCCGTCGACATCGTCGACACGGGCGAGGGCAAGGCCGTCGACTTCCTCGCCCCGGGCGTGCTCGCGCTGGCGGTGATGTCCACGGCGTTCACCGGCCAGGCCATCGCGACCGGCTTCGAGCGCCGCTACGGCGTGCTCAAGCGCCTGGGCGCCACGCCGCTGCCGCGCTGGGCGCTGATGACGGCGAAGACCTGCTCGGTGCTGGTCACCGAGGTGCTCCAGATCGCGCTGCTGACGGTGATCGCCTTCGCGCTGGGCTGGTCGCCGCAGGGCAACCCCTTCGCGGTCCTGCTGCTGCTCGTGCTGGGCACGGCGGCGTTCTCCGGGCTGGGGCTGCTGATGGCCGGCACGCTGAAGGCGGAGGTGACGCTCGCCGCGGCGAACCTCGTCTTCCTCCTGCTGCTGGTCGGCGGCGGCGTGATCGTGCCGATGGAGAAGTTCCCCGGCGGGGTGCGGGCGGTGCTGGAGCTGCTGCCGATCTCGGCGCTCTCGGACGGCCTGCGGGACGTCCTCCAGCACGGCGCGGGCATGCCCTGGGGCGACCTCGGCATCCTCGCGGTGTGGGCGGTGCTGGGCCTCGGCGCGGCGGCGAAGCTCTTCCGCTGGGAGTGACACCCGGGAGTGACACCGGGGACGGGAAGCGGCGGTGAGGGACACACCCACCCCTCGTGCTGCTTTTCTCCGGGGAGACGACTCCCCCATGCCCCCTCGTGAACGCGTGCACAAGCTCCCCCTTACGATGAGCCCGTGCCGAAAACGCTGAATCCCCTCCAGATCGTCGCCGACCGCTGGCAGCCGTCCGCGCGCTTCGTCGAGCGAGCGGCCCTCGCCTGCGTGGTGATGGGCGTGATCATCGTGGTGACGGGCGGCGCCGTCCGGCTCACCCAGTCGGGCCTCGGCTGCCCGACGTGGCCCACCTGCACCGAGGACAGCCTGACGCCCACCCCCGAGATGGGCATCAACGGCATCATCGAGTTCACCAACCGCATGCTGACGTACGTGCTGTGCGCGGTCGTCGGCGTGGCGATCGTGGCGGCACGCGCGCGTGCCCCGCGCCGCCGCTCCCTGACGCAGCTGGGCTGGGCCCAGTTCTGGCTCATCGCGAGCAACGGCATCATCGGCGGCATCACGGTCCTCACCGGCCTCAACCCGTACATCGTGGCCCTGCACTTCCTCGCGGCGACCGCGCTGCTGACGGTGGCCGTGGTGATGTGGCACCGCTCGGGCGAGGGCGACGACGCGCCGCGCGACCTGGTGGCCCGCCCCGTGCGGCAGCTCAGCTGGGTGCTGGTCGTGGCGACCACCGTGCTGATCCTCGTCGGCACGATCGTCACCGGCTCCGGCCGGCACGCGGGCGACGCCTCGAAGGACGTCCACCGCATCCCGCTGGACTGGCGCGAGGTCACGCAGCTGCACGTCGACTTCGTCTACATCGTGGTCGGCCTGACCGTCGCCCTGTGGTTCGTCCTGCGGGCCGTGAAGGCGCCGGCCCTGCCGCGCCGCCGGGTCGTCGAGCTGTTCGCCGTACTGATGCTCCAGGGCGTCATCGGCTATGTGCAGTACTTCAACGACGAGCCCGAGATCGTCGTCGGCGCCCACATGTTCGGTTCCTGCCTGGTGTGGATCGCCGTGCTGCGGGTCTTCCTGTCGCTGCGCGACCGCGGCGAGCGGCCCGTCGTGCCCGGCCCCGCGGACGGGCACGAGTCCCTCCCGGCTCAGCCGGCCGGCGCGTCCAGCCGGTAGACCCTGCGGGCGGTGCCGGCCCCGACGAGCGAGGCGATCCTGCGCGCGTCCGCCCGCCGGCACCAGCCGTCGGCCACCCAGTCGCTCATCAGCCGCTCCATGGCCTGCGAGAACGACCGGGCGGCGACCACGTAGAGCTCCGCCGGGCCGCGCGCGCCGGAGGAGAACAGCAGCTTGCCGAAGGGTGCCTCGCGCAGCGTCTCCCCGGGGTGCGGCCCCACGTCCGCGTAGACGTGCGGGAAGGCCCCTGCGAGCCGCGCGGCCTGCCGGTGGTGCCAGGGGTCCGGCAGCAGCACCAGATCGCACCCCAGGCCCGCCGTGGCCCGCAGGAAGCGGGACAGCCGCAGCGGGTCGGCGCAGTGCAGCTGTACGGGGAGCCCGGCGGCGAGCGCGCTCCACAGCAGGTGCCGGGCGAGCACGGGGTCGTCCAGCCGGCCGCCCGGGCGGCGCGACCGCAGCCACTGCCCCGCGGCCCTGCGCACCTCCGCCAGGCCCGGCGGGCTCCCCTCGCAGAAGGGGACGCTGCACGCGAACGCGATGGCGCCGCGGGCGGCCGCGTAGAGCGCCTCGGCCAGGTACGCGGTGAAGGAGTCCGCGCTGCCGGAGGTGTCCGCGACCTGTTCGGCGAGCGGTTCGAGCCGGACGACCTCGTGCGCGCTGCCGTCGGCGGCCCCGGCCAGCTCGGCGGCCGACGTGAGGGCGTTCGGCTCGCCCGTCTCCAGCAGGAACGTGCCGATGCCTGCGCCGCGCAGCAGCAGCTGCCCGGCCCGGTAGGCGCCCAGCTCGCGGCGGCGCGCCAGGTAGCGGACGGGCGAGCAGTGCGGGTCCAGGCCGAGGAGCGGCGGGCACCAGCGGCGCAGCGCGAGGCCGGTGCGGCTGTCGAAGAAGGACGTGCCGGGCGGGGCGGGGCCCGCGGCGCCGGCGGCCGCGGCCAGGTGCGCCTCGAACCCGCCGAGCCCCAGCTCGCCGTGGACCGCGCCGTGGCTGTGCTGGTCGACGAGCGGCGGCATGCCGTCCATCCGCCCCCCCCTCGTGCCGTCCCCGCCCCGAGCGGCGCGCATGCGGCCGCTCCCCGGGGGTCTAACGGCCGAGGGGCCCGTCAGTTATCGGCGCCGGTCATCGGCTCTTGACGCCGGCCGTCGGCTGCCGGCGCCGACAGCCGACCGGTCACCGGCCCCGTACGCGGCTCACTGCGCGGCGGGGTTGCGCGGGCCGCCGACCTGGATGCCCGCCATGCGCGACCACTCGTACGGGCCGGTGCGGACCTTGGCGGCGAGCTCGCCGTCGAAGTCGTCGTGGAGGGTCAGACCAGCCTTCTCGGCGGCCTTCTGCGCGACGTCCAGGGAGGGGGCGACGAGGTTGCCCCACTCGCCGTCGGCGCCCACGAGCGCGACCCGGACGGTGCCGCGGGCGATGTGGGCCAGCTGGCCCTCGGCGGAGCCGCCGTGGCTCTTGGCGAACGTGTCGATCTGCCGGGCGAGCCGGGCGGCCTTGCGGTCCGCCCGGGCGTCGGGTGCGGCCGGTGCCTGCGGGGTGGTGTCATCTGCCATGCCGCAGATGCTACCCACCAGTAATTAACGAAGGAAGGGATCCACGGCCACGGCGACGAACAGCAGCGACACGTACGTGATGGACCAGTGGAAGAGCCGCATCTCCTTGAGCTTCGCGCCCGTGATGCCGGCGTTGGCGCGGATCTGGAGGGCGTGGGCCTCCTTGAGCCAGAAGGCGCCCAGCGCGGCCGCGACGACCGTGTAGAACCAGCCGGTGTAGCCGAGCGGCTGGAGGGAGAGCGAGACGGCGACCATCACCCAGCTGTAGAGGACGATCTGCTTGGCGACCGCCTTGTTGCCCGCGATGACGGGCAGCATCGGCACGCCGACGCGCTCGTAGTCGTCCTTGACCTTCATCGACAGCGGCCAGTAGTGCGGCGGCGTCCAGAAGAAGATCACCAGGAAGAGGACGACGGCGGCCCAGGAGACGGAGTTCGTGACGGCCGACCAGCCGATGATGACCGGCATGCAGCCCGCGATGCCGCCCCAGACGATGTTCTGCGCGGTGCGGCGCTTGAGGATCATCGTGTAGATGACGACGTAGAAGGCGTTGGCACCGAGGGAGAGCATCGCCGACAGCGGGTTGACCAGGAACCAGAACCACAGGGTCGAGCCCACCGTCAGCGCGGAGGCGAAGACCAGGCACTCCTTCGCGGAGACCATGCCGGTCACCAGCGGGCGCTGCGACGTACGGTCCATCAGGGCGTCGATGTCGCGGTCGTACCACATGTTGAACGCGCCGGCGCCGCCCGCGGACAGGTATCCGCCGATGCAGGTGGCCAGGACCAGCCACAGGTCCGGCACACCTTGCGCCGCGAGGAACATCACCGGCACGGTGGTCATCAGCAGCAGCTCGATGACACGCGGCTTGGTCAGCGCCACGAACGCCATGGCACGGGCCCCGAACGGCCGGTGACCGGGGCTCTCCGGAAGCACCCCCGCAGGACGGGATTCGACGGCCGTCACGCACACCCCTGACAGAGATAAGGCCAGCAAGCACATCCGGGACGGAAAGCCCGGTAAAGACTTGCGCGTACCACGCCACTTTAGACGCAGGGCATGGCGCGGCCTCCGCCGGGGTGGGTCGTGTTGGGGGCGCGCACAACGGATCACGGACGTGTCGCCGCGCGCCCCGGACAGCACCGCGGAGCTCCCCGGACATGACGGAACGGTCGTCTTCGGGAGGCGGGCGGGCGCGCCGCCCGTCAGGCTGGACCCAGGGCGCCGCACCCGCGGCGGGAATCCCTGCCGCCGCGATTCGGTTGCCCGCGAACGGGCAGCCGACTGTACGTCGAAAAGATGCGCGTCCCCGCAGGGGTAGGCTCGACCACGCCGCGTCGTGGCGGAACATACCGCCCCCGGCAGACAAGACCATGTGGAGAGGAGCCCTGATCCAAGGGTGAGCACCAAGCCGACCACCACAGACCTCGAATGGACCGAACTGGACCAGCGGGCCGTCGATACCGCCCGCGTCCTGGCCATGGACTCCGTGCAGAAGGTCGGCAACGGCCATCCGGGCACGGCCATGAGCCTGGCGCCCGCCGCCTACCTGCTGTTCCAGAAGATGATGCGGCACGACCCCAGTGACGCCGACTGGACCGGTCGCGACCGCTTCGTCCTCTCCCCCGGCCACACCAGCCTGACGCTGTACGTCCAGCTCTTCATGGCGGGCTACGGCCTGGAGCTGTCGGACCTGAAGTCCTTCCGCACCTGGGACAGCAAGACCCCCGGCCACCCGGAGCACGGTCACACCCGTGGCGTCGAGACGACGACCGGCCCGCTGGGCCAGGGCATCGCCAACGCCGTGGGCATGGCCATGGCCGCCCGCTACGAGCGCGGCCTGTTCGACCCGGAGGCGCCGGAGGGCACCTCCCCGTTCGACCACACCATCTGGGCGATCGTCTCCGACGGCGACCTGGAGGAGGGCATCTCCGCCGAGGCGTCCTCGCTCGCCGGCCACCAGAAGCTCGGCAACATCGTCGCGCTCTACGACGACAACCACATCTCGATCGAGGGCGACACCGAGACGGCGTTCTCCGAGGACGTCCTGGGGCGCTACGAGGCCTACGGCTGGCACGTGCAGCGCATCGAGCAGGCCGCCAACGGCGACTTCGACGTCCACGCCCTGCACGCGGCCCTGAAGGCCGCGCAGGAGGAGACCGAGCGCCCCTCGATCATCGCCGCGCGCACGATCATCGCCTGGCCGGCCCCGAACGCCCAGAACACCGAGGCCTCGCACGGCTCGGCGCTGGGTGCCGACGAGGTCGCCGCGACCAAGCGCGTCATGGGCTTCGACCCCGAGCAGGACTTCCAGGTCGAGGACGAGGTCTTCAGCCACGTCCGCAAGGTCGTCGACCGCGGCCGCGAGGCCCACGCCACGTGGGACAAGCGCCTCCAGGAGTGGCGTCAGGCCAACCCGGAGCGCGCCGCGGACTTCGACCGCATCGCCGCGGGCGAGCTGCCCGACGGCTGGGAGAAGGCCCTCCCGGTCTTCCCGGCCGGCAAGGACGTCGCCACCCGCAAGGCGTCGGGTGAGGTCCTCAAGGCGCTGGGCGGCGTGATCCCCGAGCTGTGGGGCGGCTCCGCCGACCTCGCCGGTTCGAACAACACGACGATCGACCCGTCGTCGTCCTTCCTCCCGAAGGGCAACCCGCTTCCCGAGGCGAACCCGTACGGCCGCACGATCCACTTCGGCATCCGCGAGCACGCCATGGGTTCGACCATGAACGGCATCGCGCTGCACGGCAACACCCGCGTCTACGGCGGCACCTTCCTGGTGTTCTCCGACTACATGCGCCCGGCGGTCCGCCTGGCCGCGCTGATGAAGCTGCCGGTCACCTACGTGTGGACGCACGACTCCATCGGCCTCGGCGAGGACGGCCCGACCCACCAGCCGGTCGAGCACATGGCCGCCCTGCGCGCCATCCCGGGCCTGAACATGGTCCGCCCGGCCGACGCCAACGAGACGGCCATCGCCTGGCGCGAGATCACCAAGCGCCACACCGTCAAGCCCGCGCCGCACGGCCTGGCCCTCACCCGCCAGAACGTCCCGACGTACGAGGCGAACGAGGGTGCGGCCAAGGGCGGCTACGTCCTGTTCGAGGCCGAGGGCGGCCGTCCGCAGGTGATCCTGATCGGCACCGGCTCCGAGGTCCAGCTGGCCGTCGAGGCCCGCGAGCAGCTCCAGGCCGAGGGCATCCCGACCCGCGTGGTCTCGATGCCGTCCGTCGAGTGGTTCGAGGAGCAGGACCAGGCGTACCGCGACGGCGTGCTGCTGCCGGACGTCAAGGCCCGCGTCGCCGTCGAGGCGGGCATCGGCCTGACCTGGCACCGCTACGTCGGCGAGGCCGGCCGCATCGTGTCGCTGGAGCACTTCGGCGCCTCCGCCGACTACAAGGTGCTCTACCGCGAGTTCGGTCTGACCACCGAGGCCGTCGTCGCGGCCGCGCGCGAGTCGATCGAGCACGCCGACGCCAACCGCCGCTGACGCCCCCTTAACGAGCAAGTAGGAGATGCAGAACCCATGACAGACGCACTCAAGCGCCTCTCCGACGAAGGCGTCGCGATCTGGCTGGACGACCTGTCCCGCAAGCGCATCACGTCCGGCAACCTGGCCGAGCTGATCGACCAGAGCCACGTCGTGGGCGTCACGACCAACCCGTCGATCTTCCAGAAGGCGATCTCCAGCGGTGAGGGCTACGAGCAGCAGCTCGCCGACCTCGCGGCCCGCAAGGTCACCGTCGACGAGGCCATCCGCATGATCACCACGGCGGACGTCCGCGACGCCGCCGACATCCTGCGCCCGGTCTTCGACGCGACGAACGGCCAGGACGGCCGGGTCTCCATCGAGGTCGACCCGCGCCTCGCGCACGACACCAAGGCCACCGTCGCCGAGGCCAAGCAGCTGGCCTGGCTGGTGGACCGCCCCAACACGCTGATCAAGATCCCGGCCACCAAGGCGGGCCTGCCGGCCATCGCCGACGTGATCGGCAAGGGCATCAGCGTCAACGTCACGCTGATCTTCTCCCTCGAGCGCTACCGCGCGGTCATGGACGCCTACCTGACCGGTCTGGAGACGGCCAAGGCCGCGGGCCTGGACCTGTCCCTGATCCACTCGGTCGCGTCCTTCTTCGTGTCCCGCGTGGACACCGAGATCGACAAGCGCCTGGACGCCCTGGGCACCGACGAGGCGAAGGCGCTGCGCGGCAAGGCCGCCCTCGCCAACGCCCGCCTGGCCTACCAGGCCTACGAGGAGGTCTTCTCCTCGGACCGCTGGGCCGCCCTGGAGAAGGCCGGCGCCAACAAGCAGCGCGCGCTGTGGGCCTCGACCGGCGTCAAGGACCCGGCCTACAAGGACACGCTGTACGTGGACGACCTGGTCGCCCCGAACACGGTCAACACCATGCCGGAGGCCACCCTGGAGGCCACGGCCGACCACGGGCAGATCACCGGTGACACGGTGCGCGGCACGTACGAGCAGGCCAAGGCCGAGCTCGACGCGCTCGCGAAGATCGGGATCTCGTACGACGACGTCGTGCAGCTCCTGGAGGACGAGGGCGTCGACAAGTTCGAGCAGTCCTGGAACGACCTGCTGAAGTCCACCGAGGCGGAGCTCAAGCGCCTCGCTCCGGAGGCGTGAATTGAGCACAAGCAGCAATCCGCTGCGTGACGCTCTGGACCGACGGCTCCCGCGCATCGCGGGGCCGTCGGGCCTGGTCATCTTTGGCGTCACGGGCGATTTGTCCAGGAAAAAGCTGATGCCGGCGGTGTACGACCTCGCCAACCGGGGTCTGCTGCCGCCGGGCTTCTCGCTGATCGGCTTCGCGCGCCGCGACTGGGAGAACGAGGACTTCGCCCAGATCGTCCACGACGCGGTCAAGGAGCACGCCCGCACGCCCTTCCGCGAGGAGGTCTGGCAGCAGCTGGTCCAGGGCTGCCGGTTCGTGCAGGGCGACTTCGACGACGACGAGGCGTTCGAGACGCTCAAGACCACCATCCACGAGCTCGACGCGGCCCAGGGCACGGGCGGCAACTTCGCCTTCTACCTCTCCGTGCCGCCGAAGTGGTTCCCCAAGGTCGTCCAGCAGCTGAAGAAGCACGGCCTGGCCGACCAGAAGGAGGGCTCCTGGCGGCGCGCCGTCATCGAGAAGCCCTTCGGCCACGACCTGGCCAGCGCCCAGGAGCTCAACCGGATCGTCCACGAGGTCTTCCCGACCGAAGAGGTCTTCCGGATCGACCACTACCTCGGCAAGGAGACCGTCCAGAACATCCTGGCGCTCCGCTTCGCCAACACCCTCTTCGAGCCGATCTGGAACCGGTCCTACGTCGACCACGTGCAGATCACCATGGCCGAGGACATCGGCATCGGCGGCCGCGCCGGCTACTACGACGGCATCGGCGCCGCGCGCGACGTCATCCAGAACCACCTCCTCCAGCTGCTCGCGCTGACCGCTATGGAGGAGCCCGCCTCCTTCGACGCGGACGCGCTGGTCGCCGAGAAGACCAAGGTGCTGGGCGCCGTCCGGCTGCCCAAGGACCTCGGCAAGGAGACCGTCCGCGGCCAGTACGCGCACGGCTGGCAGGGCGGCGAGGAGGTCGTCGGCTACCTGGAGGAAGACGGCATCGACCCGAACTCCAAGACCGACACCTACGCCGCGATCAAGCTGGAGATCGACAACCGCCGCTGGGCGGGCGTCCCCTTCTACCTGCGCACCGGCAAGCGGCTGGGCCGCCGCGTCACCGAGATCGCGGTCGTCTTCCAGCGCGCCCCGCACTCGCCCTTCGACCACACCGCCACCGAGGAGCTCGGGCAGAACGCCCTGGTCATCCGGGTGCAGCCGGACGAGGGCGTCACCATGCGGTTCGGCTCGAAGGTGCCCGGCACCCAGATGGAGGTCCGGGACGTCTCGATGGACTTCGCCTACGGCGAGTCCTTCACCGAGTCCAGCCCCGAGGCCTACGAGCGGCTCATCCTCGATGTGCTGCTGGGCGACGCCAACCTCTTCCCGCGCCTGAAGGAGGTCGAGCTGTCCTGGCAGATCCTCGACCCCATCGAGGAGTACTGGGACAAGAACGGCAAGCCCGCGTCCTACCCCGCCGGCACCTGGGGCCCGGTCGAAGCCGACGAGATGCTCGCACGAGACGGACGGAGCTGGCGCCGGCCATGAAGATGGACCTCACGGACACCACGTCCAGCAAGATCAACAATGCTCTGGTCCAGGGCCGCCGAGCGATCGGCACCCCGGCCGTCGGCATGGTGCTCACCCTCGTCATCGTCACCGACGAGGAGCACGCCTACGACGCGCTCAAGGCCGCCAACGACGCGTCCCGCGAGCACCCCTCGCGCAAGCTCGTCGTCATCAAGCGCGTCAGCCGCTCCCCGCGCGACCGCGCCAAGGCCCGCCTCGACGCCGAGGTCCGGGTCGGCACCTCCGCCGGCACCGGCGAGACGGTCGTCCTGCGGCTCTACGGCGACGTGATCGACCACGCCCAGTCGGTCGTCCTGCCGCTGCTGCTGCCGGACGCCCCCGTCGTCGTCTGGTGGCCCGTCGGCTCCCCGGTCGACCCCCACGAGGACCCGCTCGGCGCCCTCGGCCAGCGCCGCGTCACCGACGCGTACGCCGCCGAGGACCCCGTCAAGGAGCTCTCGGCCCGCTCGGCGCACTACACGCCCGGCGACACCGACCTCGCCTGGGCCCGGATCACGCCGTGGCGCTCCATGCTCGCGGCCGCCCTGGACCAGCAGCACGCCGACGTCGTCTCCGCGGAGGTCGAGGGCGAGGGCTACAACCCCAGCGCCGAGCTCCTCGCCCTGTGGCTCGCCGACCGCCTCGGCGTCCCGGTGCGCCGCACCGTCTCCGACGGCCCCGGCCTGACGGCCGTCCGCCTGGAGACCAAGGCCGGCCCCGTCGTCCTGGGCCGCCCGGACGGCTCCCTGGCCACGCTCTCCATGCCCGGCCAGCCCGACCGCGCCGTCGCCCTCCAGCGGCGCGAGACGGCGGAGCTCCTCGCGGAGGAGCTGCGCCGGCTCGACCCGGACGACATCTACCAGTCCGCGCTCAAGTACGGCGTGGACCGGCTGAACCACGCGCCGGCCGCCAAGGCCCCGGCTACGGAGGCCGCTCCGGCGCCCGCCGACGCCGAGGCTCCGGCCGCGGAGGCTCCGGGCTCTGAGGAGAAGGCCGCTCCGGCCGCCTCCGCGGCTCCCGCCAAGAAGGCCGGCGGCGGCAAGAAGGCGGCCGGCAAGTGAGCACCCCGCAGATCGTCGTCCACCGGGACAAGGAGCTGATGGCCCAGGCCGCGGCGGCCCGGCTGATCACGAAGATCGTCGACGCCCAGGCCGCCCGCGGCTCGGCGTCCGTGGTCCTCACCGGCGGGCGCAACGGCAACGGGCTGCTCGCGGCCCTCGCCGAGGCGCCCGCCCGGGACGCGGTCGACTGGTCCCGGCTCGACCTGTGGTGGGGCGACGAGCGCTTCCTGCCCCAGGACGACCCGGAGCGCAACGCCACGCAGGCCCGCGAGGCCCTGCTGGACGCCGTGGACCTCGACCCGGCGCGGGTGCACTACATGCCCGCCGCCGACGGCACCCACGACGACGCCGACGCGGCGGCCGAGGCCTACGCGGCCGAGCTCGCCAAGGCGGCGCGGCCCGAGGACCACGGTCCCGTGCCGTCGTTCGACGTGCTCCTGCTGGGCGTCGGCCCCGACACGCACGTCGCCTCGCTCTTCCCCGAGATGCCGGGCGTACGGGAGACCGAGCGCACGGTCGTGGGCGTCCACGGCGCGCCCAAGCCGCCGCCGACGCGCGTCTCCCTGACGCTGCCGGCGATCCGGGCGGCGCGGGAGGTCTGGCTGCTCGCGGCGGGCGAGGACAAGGCGAACGCGGTTGCGCTCGCGTTGAGCGGTGCGGGCGAGATCCAGGCGCCGGCCGCCGGGGCGTACGGCCGCAGCCGCACGCTGTGGCTGCTGGACGCCGCCGCGGCGGCGCGCCTCCCGCGGGGCTTGTACCCGCCGGCGTCCCCCTGACGGGGCTCTGCTCCGCAAACCGACGGCCCGGTCCCCCACGAGGGGGGCCGGGCCGTTTTAGAGGCCCCGGTCCCGCCGCGACGGCGATCAGCCACCGTCAACGCGACCGGCGGTGCCCAGCCCGGCTCAGCGGCCCCGCAGCTCCCGGTAGCGGGCTACCAGCGCCGCCGTGGACGCATCCAGCCCCGGAACGTCCGCACCCTCCGTCAGCGCCGGCTCCACCCGCTTCGCCAGGACCTTCCCCAGCTCCACGCCCCACTGGTCGAAGGAGTCGATGTTCCAGATCGCCCCCTGGACGAACACCTTGTGTTCGTACAAGGCGATCAACTGCCCCAGCACCGACGGAGTCAGCTCGCTCGCGAGGATCGTCGTCGTCGGGTGGTTCCCGCGGAACGTCTTGTGGGGGACGAGCTCGGCCGGGACGCCCTCCGCCGCGACCTCCTCCGGCGTCTTGCCGAAGGCCAGCGCCTGGCCCTGGGCGAACAGGTTCGCCATCAGCAGGTCGTGCTGGGCCACGAGCCCCGGCAGGAGGTCGTCCACGGGCTTGGCGAAGCCCAGCAGGTCCGCCGGGATCAGCTTCGTGCCCTGGTGGATCAGCTGGTAATACGCGTGCTGCCCGTTCGTGCCGGGGGTGCCCCAGACGACGGGCCCGGTCTGCCAGCCGACGGGCTGTCCTTCCCGGTCGACCGACTTGCCGTTGGACTCCATGTCCAGCTGCTGCAAGTACGCCGCGAACTTGGACAGGTAGTGGCTGTAGGGCAGGACCGCGTGCGACTGCGCGCCGTGGAAGTTGCCGTACCAGACGCCCAGCAGGCCGAGCAGCAGCGGGGCGTTCTCCTCGAAGGGCGCCGTGCGGAAGTGCTCGTCGACGAGGTGGAAGCCGGCGAGCATCTCGCGGAAGCGGTCCGGGCCGATGGCGAGCATCAGGGAGAGCCCGATGGCCGAGTCGTAGGAGTAGCGGCCGCCGACCCAGTCCCAGAACTCGAACATGTTGGTGGTGTCGATGCCGAACTCGGAGACCTTCTCCTCGTTCGTCGACAGGGCCACGAAGTGCTTGGCGACGGCGTCCTCGCCGGCCCGCAGCTCGGTCAGCAGCCAGTTCCGCGCGGAGGTGGCGTTGGTGATGGTCTCGATCGTCGTGAACGTCTTGGAGGCGACGATGAAGAGCGTCTCGGCGGCGTCGAGGTCGCGCAGGGCCTCGTGCAGGTCGGCGCCGTCCACGTTGGAGACGAAACGGAACGTCATGTCGCGGGCGGTGTAGGCGCGCAGCGCCTCGTAGGCCATCGCCGGACCGAGGTCGGATCCGCCGATGCCGATGTTGACGACGTTCTTGATGGGCCGGCCCGTGTGGCCCTTCCAGTCGCCCGAGAGCACCCGGTCGCAGAAGACCTGCATCTTGCGGAGCACGGCGTGCACGGCCGGGACGACGTTCTCGCCGTCGACCTTGACGACGGCGGACTCCGGGGCGCGCAGCGCGGTGTGCAGCACGGCGCGGCCCTCGGTGGTGTTGATCTTCTCGCCGCGGAACATGGCGTCGCGCAGCTCCGCGACGCCCGTGGCCGCGGCGAGCTCGCGCAGCAGGCACAGGGTCTCGTCGGTGACGAGGTGCTTTGAGTAGTCCAGGTGGAGGTCGCCGACGGTGAGGGCGTACTTCTCGGCCCGCCGCGGGTCGTCCGCGAAGAGCTCGCGCAGGTGCACCTCCCCCAGTTCGTCCCGGTGTTTGGCCAGAGCATTCCACTCCGGGGTCCGGTCCAGCCTGGTGCGGTCCTCTGCGTTCATCTCGGACATCAGCCCATTCGTTGTCGTAACTGCCCCGCCGCCCTCCAACCTAATTGATCTGCGGCCGGTTCGAGCGCAACGCGAAACGGCACCCACGAGGGGTGCCGTTCGGTGTCAGATCTCGCCGCGGAGCTTCGCGAGCGCCTCGGCGAGGATCGCCTCGCCGTCGGCGTCGCTGCGCCGCTCCCGGACGTAGGCGAGATGGGTCTTGTACGGCTCGGTGCGCGGCGGGTCCGGCGGATTGTCCCGGTCCTGACCTGCCGGGAAGCCGCAGCGCGGGCAGTCCCACGTGTCCGGCACCTGTGCGTCGCTGGCGAAGCTCGGCTGCGTCTCGTGCCCGTTAGAGCACCAGAAGGAGATGCGGAGGCGCGGCGCGGACTCGCCCCGCTCGGCCTCACCCATCGGCCCCGCTCCGACCCGGCTTCCCCGGATCGCGTTGCCACTTGCCACGGTCGTAACTCCCTGCGTAATGGTGCTGCGGACCGTCTGAACCGACGGCTCCGCTGCGGGCGCCCCAGTCTACGTAAGGCCCAACGCGCGTCCAGTGGCAGGAGTTACAGCCCGGCCGTGTGGACGCGACCTCAATGATAGGCCGCGTTCACGACGGGACGTCAGCTATCGAGCTTCATCAGCAGGCCGAGTGCGACGATGCACGCGAACCAGAGCAGCCCGACGACCACGGTGATGCGGTCGAGGTTGCGCTCGGCGACGGAGGAGCCGCCGACGGAGGACTGCATGCCACCGCCGAACATGTCGGACAGGCCGCCGCCCTTCCCCTTGTGCATGAGCACCAGCATCATCATCAGCACGCTGAAGATGATGAGGGCGATCGAGAACCCCATGACCACGGCTGGACCAACTCTCTCGGACGGTGAACGGTGAGGGGCCGGGCGGCACGGAAAGTGCCGGTCCCGGCCCCGACAGGGTACGACGGACCGCGTCCGTCGTCATAGCGCCGCTACTGGTCGCGGAAGCGCACGATCTTGACGAAGTCGTCCACGTCCAGCGCGGCGCCGCCGATCAGGGCGCCGTCGACGTCCGGCTGCGCCATGATCGCGGCGATGTTGCCGGACTTGACGGAGCCGCCGTACTGGATGCGGATCTTGTCGGCGACCTCGCGGCCGTAGAGCTCGGTCAGGCGGCCGCGGACGGCCCCGCAGACCTCCTGGGCGTCCTCGGGCGTGGCGACCTCGCCGGTGCCGATGGCCCACACCGGCTCGTAGGCGATGACGATGCTCTCGGCCTGCTCGGCCGGGACGTCCTTGAGGGCGCCGTCGACCTGCGCGAGGGTGTGCGCGACCTGGGCGCCGGCCTTGCGGACGTCCAGGCCCTCGCCGACGCACAGGATCGGGGTCAGCCCGTGCCGGTAGGCGGCCTTGACCTTGGCGTTGCAGAGCTCGTCGGTCTCGCCGTGGTACTGGCGGCGCTCGGAGTGCCCGATCGCCACGTAGGTGCACTTGAGCTTGGCGAGCATGGCGCCGGAGATCTCGCCGGTGTAGGCGCCGGAGTCGAACGCCGAGACGTCCTGGGCACCGTACTTGATCTTCAGCTTGTCGCCGTCGACCAGCGTCTGCACCGAGCGGAGGTCGGTGAAGGGCGGCAGGACGGCGACCTCGGTGCCGTCGTAGTCCTTGTCGGCGAGCGCGAAGGCGAGCTTCTGGACGTGGGCGATGGCCTCGAGGTGGTTGAGGTTCATCTTCCAGTTGCCCGCCATCAGCGGGGTACGTGCACTCACAGTGGTTCAGTCCTCCAGTGCGGCGAGGCCGGGGAGCGTCTTGCCCTCGAGGTACTCGAGGCTGGCGCCGCCGCCGGTCGAGATGTGGCCGAAAGCATTCTCGTCGAAGCCCAGGATGCGCACGGCCGCGGCCGAGTCGCCGCCACCCACGACGGTGAAGCCGTCGCAGTTCAGCAGGGCCTGGGCAACGGCCTTGGTGCCGTTGGCGTAGTCGGGGTGCTCGAAGACGCCCATCGGGCCGTTCCAGAAGACGGTGCCGGCGTCGGCGAGCTTCGAGGCGTAGAGCTCACGCGTCTTCGGGCCGATGTCCAGGCCCTCCTTGTCCGCCGGGATGGCGTCCGAGGCGACGAGCTCCGGGTTGGCCGGGGCCTTGGTCTTCAGGTCCGGGAAGTCGGCCGAGACCAGGACGTCGACGGGGAGGACGAACTCCACGCCGCGCTGCTCGGCGCGGGCCAGGTACTCCAGGCAGACCGGGATCTGGTCCTCCTGGAGCAGCGAGATGCCGACCTCGTGGCCCTTGGCCTTGAGGAAGGTGTACGACATGCCGCCGCCGATGAGGATGCGGTCGGCCTTCTCCAGCAGGTTGTCGATGACACCCAGCTTGTCGGAGACCTTGGCGCCGCCGAGCACGACCACGTAGGGGCGCGCGACGTCCTCGGTGAGCTTCTTCAGGACGCCGACCTCGGTGGCGATCAGGTCGCCGGCGGCGTGCGGCAGGCGCGCCGGGAGGTCGAAGACCGAGGCGTGCTTGCGGTGCACGGCGCCGAAGCCGTCGCCCACGTACAGGTCGGCCAGGGACGCGAGGGCGTCGGCGAAGGCGCCGCGCTCCGCGTCGTCCTTGCTGGTCTCGCCCGCGTTGAAGCGGAGGTTTTCCAGCAGCGTGACCTCGCCGTTCGCCAGTGCGGCGACGGTGGCCTTCGCGCTGTCGCCGACCGTGTCGGTGGCGAACGAGACCTTCTTGCCCAGGATCTCGCCGAGCCGCGTCGCGGCCGGGGCGAGGGAGAACTGAGCGTCCGGGGCGCCCTTGGGACGGCCCAGGTGGGAGGCGACGATCACCTTGGCGCCCGCGGCGGCGAGCTTGGCGATCGTCGGGGCGACGGCGCGGATGCGGCCGTCGTCGGTGATGGTGGTGCCGTCGAGCGGCACGTTGAGGTCGGCGCGGACGAAGATCCGCTTGCCCTCGACACCGTCCTGGATGAGTTCGTCGATCGTCTTCATGCGGTGACTCCGGTACTTCCGTAAGGGGTCATTCATGAGACGGGGCTCGTACGACGCTTCATCGCGTCGTACGAGCCCCGTCCCCTACATCCCGATGCCTGTGATCGTACGACCAGCTGGCAGTGAGATCAGAGCTGGCCGCCGACGAAGACGGTCAGGTCCACCAGGCGGTTGGAGTAGCCCCACTCGTTGTCGTACCAGCCGACGACCTTGACCTGCTTGCCCTGGACCATCGTCAGCTGCGAGTCGAAGGTGCAGGAGGCGGGCCAGTTGACGATGTCGGAGGAGACGATCGGGTCCTCGGTGTACTCGAGGATGCCCTTGAGCTGCCCCTCGGCGGCCTTCTGGAAGGCGGCGTTGATCTCTTCCTTGGTGGTCTCGCGGTCGAGCTCCAGGACGAGGTCGGTGACCGAGCCGGTCGGGACCGGGACGCGCATGGCGATGCCGTCCAGCTTGCCCTTCAGCTGCGGGAGGACCAGGGCGGTGGCCTTGGCGGCACCGGTCGAGGTCGGGATGATGTTCTCCGCGGCGGCGCGGGCGCGACGCAGGTCGGAGTGCGGGAAGTCCAGGATGCGCTGGTCGTTGGTGTACGCGTGGACCGTCGTCATCATGCCCTTGACGATGCCGAAGGTCTCGTCGAGGACCTTGGCCATCGGCGCCACGCAGTTGGTGGTGCAGGAGGCGTTGGAGATGACGTGGTGGTTGGCCGCGTCGTACTTGTCCTGGTTGACGCCCATCACGATGGTGATGTCCTCGTTCTTGGCCGGAGCCGAGATGAGGACCTTCTTCGCGCCGGCGGCGAGGTGCTTGGCGGCATCCTCGCGCTTGGTGAAGATGCCGGTGGACTCGATGACGATGTCGGCGCCCAGCTCGCCCCAGGGCAGGTTCGCGGGGTCGCGCTCGGCCATCGTCTTGAAGGTCATGTCGCCGACAGTGATCGTGTCGTCGGTGTGGCTGACCTCGTGCTTGAGACGACCCAGGATGCTGTCGTACTTCAGCAGGTGCACCAGAGTGGCGTTATCGGTGAGGTCGTTGACACCGACGATCTGGATGTCCGCACCCTGCTCCAGCAGCGCGCGGAAGTAGTTGCGACCGATACGGCCAAAGCCGTTGATGCCTACGCGGATCGTCACGAACCGATCTCCTCGTTGGTGTGCCGGACTGTCCGCCGGCGGGCTGTATTGGGATGTCCCCGACCACCACCGACCCTACCTCTAAGAAGGGAGGGACGTGACATTGGCGTCACTGGGCCTCCAAGGCGGCTTCACCCCTTGACAGAGCGCAGGGCTGCACTAATGAGCGCGGACCTTTCGGCGGGGTCCGGGACGTGCTGGAGACCGAAGCCCAGGAGCACCGTGGCGGGGGTGGAGACGGCGGCCGCGCGGCGTACATCGGCCGTCGCCGCGCAAGCTCCGTCACGGAGCGTGACGACTGTCCCGGTGCACGGAGCGCCCGTTGCGCCGTTCGTGTACTCCCCCGCGGCGGCGCTGCGGAACTGCGGGAAGCCCGCCGGCGGCAGCTCGTCGGAGACGGGGGTGTACGTGCCCGCGCCGTCCACCCGGTCGCCGGGGGCGTCGCCGAGGCGGACGGCGGTGCCGGCGAGGGCGCCGGTCCCGGTGAAACGCGCGGGGGCGGGCTGCGCGGCCCGGCTGCCGGCGCCCAGGTAGTACTGGCTGAAGTCGTTCGTCTCGGCGGCGCCGACGACGGCGTATCCGCCCGCCTGCTTGCCCGCGGCGATGAGCTTGCCGCCCTCGTTGACGAAGTCCCGCACGGCCAGCAGGGTGGCGCCGCCGGGCCGGTTGTCGCCGGAGTACCACAGGACGCTCTTGAAGTGGCCGAGCACGCCGAGCGCGTGGGGCGCGCCCCGGGTGGCGACGTCCCAGACGGCGGCGTCGCGGCCGGCCGCGGCCAGGGCTCCGGTGTAAACGGCGGCGTGCCGGGCGACGGTCGTGCCGCCCTCGTCGGCGATCACCAGGGTGTCGGCCTCGGGGCGGTGCGCCACGGCGTAGGTGAAGGGTTCACTGGCGGTGGGCCTGCCGTCGGCCGTCCTGCCGGTGTACCAGACCCGGACGCTGGAGCCGGGTTCGGCGCCCTCGACGTAGCCGCGGTACTCGGCGAAGCGGATGCTGTCCCGGCCGCCGTAGCGGTCGCCGCCCTTCCATGCCTTCAGCGGCGCGGAGTGCGTGCGCCCGCCGTCGATGCGGTAGTTGAGGCGGAGTTCGCGCAGGCTCTTGCGGGCGGTGACGGAGACCTCCTGCTCGTCGCCGAGGGCGTAGGAGGTGGTGAAGGCGTCGGGGGTGAAGTCGGGGGCGGTGAGGCCGACGGACGAGCGGGGCCGGTCGGCGCCCTCGCGGTTGACGGCGGTCTCGGCCACGGAGAGCGCGAACGGGATGTTCTTCGCGAACTCCTGCTGGATGAGCTTCTCGTCGTCGGGGAAGCTGAAGGACGACGGGCAGTCGGCCGGGTCCCAGCGGTCGTGGGGGTCGGCCTCGGAGGCGGTGCGGCAGGTCGACATCTCCGGGGTGAACATCATCGTGCCGTTGACGTTCGCCGCGTGGCCGTCGGCCTCGCCGTTGGTCGTGTAGAGCTCGGAGGAGACCTGCGGGCGGTAGCCCGGGATCGCGGACTTCTCCGGGGTGCCGGCGAGCGCCTTGTACAGGACGTCGTCCGGAGTCGGCGTGGCGACCTGCCAGCCGACGCCGTAGAGCAGTAGTTCGGCCGCCGAGTGGTAGTTCACGGCGTAGCCGAAGCGGTGCTTCTTCTCGAAGGCGTCGAGCGCCCGCGTCTCCGGCTCGGAGGCGGGGGCCGGGCCGCGGTAGGTCTCGGAGCCCGGGCGGGGGGACGAACCCTCGTTGTCGTAGCCCCACTTGTAGGGGAAGTTGCGGTTGAGGTCGACGCCGTCGCCCGGGGTGATCTTCCCGTCGCCGTTGTTGTCGCGCAGGTTCTTGCGCCACAGGCGGGTGGCCGGGCTCTGGAAGGTGTAGTCGTAGCCGTCGGGGTTGGCGGAGAGGACGAACCAGAGTTCGGCGCGGTCCACGACGTCGGTGAGGCGGGCGTCCTTGCCGTAGCCGTCGAGGTAGTGGTGGAGCAGCCGCCTCGTCATCTCGGGCGTGATCCACTCACGGGCGTGCTGGTTGGACATGTACAGCACGGCGGGCTTGCGGCCGTCGGCCTCGGTGCGGGCGTCCTTGCTCAGCTTCAGGGCGAGGATGTCCTGGCCGCGGACGGTCTTGCCGATGCTCACGACCTTGGTGAGGCCGGGGTGGGCCTTCGCGGTATCCAGGAGCTCCTGCTGGAGGCCGTTCTTGCCGCTGTACGGGCGGAAGACGCCGTCGCCCGCGGCCTTGAGGCGCTTCCGCGTGCGCTCGGGGATCCGCTTCTCGGTGAGGCCGATGCCGCGTGCGCGCAGGTCACGGGCCTGGCCGGGGGTGAGGTAGAGCTCGACGGAGGCCGCCTTGGTCCCTTGCGGGCGCTCGGCGAGCTCCTGGCCGTCGACGCCGGCCGCGAGCAGCAGCGGCACCTGGTCGGCGGTGATCCTGGCGGTCCAGACGGCCGGTGCGCCGTCATCGTCGCGCGCCGCGGCCGCGGCGGCGGGTTGTGCGTGGGCGAAGGGTGCCGCGGCCAGTCCGCCGAAGAGCAGCGAAGCCGCCGCGAGGACCGATCTCGTCCTGCGTCTCATGAGCCCCCCTTGCTGTTGTCTGCCACGTCAGTGCACGGACGCCAGACTGGAGAGACTGCATGATCATGTCAACGATGCAGAAAGAGCCACCCTCCGGCGCCCTGCACGGCACCGGGGTGGCTCGAACCGGAGGCGAATGGCCGAAGGCGGCGGCCGGTCAGCCGGCCATGCCCTCCACCATCTCCTCGGACAGGTCCGAGAGGTTGGACTCGGTGCCGGGGATGCCGAGGTCCTGGGCGCGCTTGTCGGCCATGGCCAGCAGGCGCCGGATGCGGCCCGCGACGGCGTCCTTGGTCAGCGGCGGGTCGGCCAGCGCGCCGAGCTCCTCCAGCGACGCCTGCTTGTGCTCCATGCGCAGCCGGCCCGCGGCGGCGAGGTGCTCGGGCACCTCCTCGCCCAGGATCTCCAGCGCGCGCTGCACCCGGGCGCCGGCCGCGACCGCGGCGCGGGCCGAACGGCGCAGGTTGGCGTCGTCGAAGTTGGCGAGGCGGTTGGCCGTGGCCCGGACCTCGCGGCGCATCCGCCGCTCCTCCCAGGCCAGCACCGACTCGTGCGCGCCCAGCCGGGTCAGCAGGGCGCCGATCGCGTCGCCGTCGCGGACGACCACGCGGTCCACGCCGCGCACCTCGCGCGCCTTGGCCGCGATCTGGAGCCGGCGGGCCGCGCCGACCAGCGCGAGCGCCGCCTCGGGCCCGGGGCAGGTCACCTCCAGGGAGGAGGAGCGGCCGGGCTCGGTGAGGGAGCCGTGCGCGAGGAAGGCGCCCCGCCAGGCGGCCTCGGCATCGCAGGTGGCACCGGAGACGACCTGCGGGGGCAGCCCGCGGATCGGCCGGCCGCGGCCGTCGACCAGGCCGGTCTGGCGCGCCAGCTGGTCACCGCCCGCCACCACCCGGACCACGTACCGGCTGCCTCTGCGGAGCCCGCCGGGGGCCATCACCACCAGGTCGGAGGCGTGCCCGAAGATCTCCAGGATGTCCTTGCGCAGCCGCCGGGCGGCGATCCCGGTGTCCAGCTCCGCCTCGATCACGATGCGCCCGCTGACCAGGTGCAGACCGCCCGCGAACCGCAGGATCGCCGAGACCTCCGCTTTCCGGCAGCAGGTGCGGGTGACGGGGAGCCGGGAGATTTCATCCTTCACCGCTGCCGTCATCGCCATGGGCCGATCCTTCCATGCATCCGAAAAATACGGTCGTACGCGGCGGCCAACAGCTCCGGGTCATGGGTCGGGGAGCCGTCGGGCGCGGCGACCGGCGCCAGCTCGACCGCGGCCCCGAGCCGCTTCGCGGCTTCGGTGAGGCTCTCCCGGTCGGGCACGGCGGCCTCGTCGGCCAGCACCACGTCCAGGGCGAGTTTAGGGGCGTGTCGGGCCAAAACCTCCAAATGACGCTGCGGGGAGAAGCCATCGGTTTCACCCGGTTGTGGTGCGAGGTTCAACGACAGCACCCGGCGGGCCTTGGTCTCCTGGAGGGCTTCCAGCAGCTCGGGGACGAGCAGGTGCGGGATGACGGAGGAGAACCAGGAGCCGGGGCCGAGCACGACCCAGTCGGCGTCGAGGACGGCGGCGACGGCCTCGGGCACGGCCGGCGGGTCCTCCGGGACGACGTGCACGGACTGCACCTCGCCGCGGGTCAGCGCCACCGTGGCCTGGCCGCGGACGGTCGTGACGGCATCGGGCTCGGCCGGGTCGTGGCCGCGGACGAGCGCTTGCAGCTCCAGCGGCACGGCGGACATGGGCAGCACCCGGCCGTGCGCGCCCAGCAGCTTGCCGACCAGGTCGAGGGCCTGGACGGGGTCGCCCAGCTGCTCCCACAGGGCGACGATCAGCAGATTGCCGACGGCGTGGTCGTGCAGATCGCCCTCGCTGGTGAAGCGGTGCTTGATCACCCGGGCCCAGGTCTGGCCCCAGTCGTCGTCGCCGCACAGGGCGGCGAGGGCCTTGCGCAGGTCGCCGGGGGGCAGCACGCCCAGCTCGTCGCGGAGCCGCCCGCTGGAGCCGCCGTCGTCGGCGACGGTGACGACGGCGGTGAGGTCGCCGGTGATCCGGCGCAGGGCGGCGAGCGAAGCGGACAGGCCGTGACCGCCGCCGAGGGCGACGACCTTGGGCTGGGCGCCGCGCTTCGTGCGCCCCTCGGGGCCGCGCGTGACCCGCCCGGGGACGAGACGGCGCACCCGGTGGAGCCTGGACGTGCGGCCGGTCACTCGCGCCCCATGTCCCGGTGCACGACGACCGTCTCCACGCCCTCGGAGACGAGGCGGTGGGCGAGCTTCTCGGACATCGCCACGGAGCGGTGCTTGCCGCCCGTGCAGCCGACCGCGATGGTCACGTAGCGCTTGCCCTCGCGGCGGTAGCCCGCGGCGATGAGCTGGAGGAGCTCGGTGTAGCGGTCGAGGAACTCCTTGGCACCGGGCTGGTTGAAGACGTAGCCCGAGACCTCCTCGTTCAGGCCCGTGAAGGGGCGCAGCTCCGGCACCCAGTGCGGGTTGGGCAGGAAGCGGCAGTCCACCACGAGGTCGGCGTCGACGGGCAGGCCGTACTTGTAGCCGAAGGACATGACCGTGGCCCGCAGCTCCGGCTCCTCCTCGCCGGCGAACTGGGCGTCCATCTTGGCGCGCAGCTCGTGGACGTTCAGGCTGGAGGTGTCGATCACCAGGTCGGCGTCGCCGCGCAGCTCGCGCAGCAGGTCGCGCTCGGCGGCGATGCCGTCGACGATGCGGCCCGAGCCCTGGAGGGGGTGCGGGCGGCGCACCGACTCGAAGCGGCGCACCAGGGCGTCGTCCGAAGCCTCCAGGAAGATCACGCGCCGCTTGACCTGCTTGGCGGCCAGGTCGGCCAGGGACTCGCGGAGGTTGTCGAAGAAGCGCCGGCCGCGGACGTCCACCACCACGGCGATGCGGGCCACGTTGCCCTGGGAGCGGGCGCCGAGGTCCACCATGGTGGGGATCAGGGCGGGCGGCAGGTTGTCGACGACGAACCAGCCGAGGTCCTCCAGGCACTTGGCGGCGGTGCTGCGGCCCGCCCCCGACATGCCGGAGATGATCACCAGTTCGGGGATGCCCGCCGTCTCGGCCGCCGCATCCGCCGTCGTGCCCGTACTCACCTGTGCTCCGTCTCGGTCGTTCCCGGTCATGCTGCTACCCCCGTCTCACCGACGGCGCCGCGGTCGCGGCCCCGTCCTTCCATACTGCGTGTCCCGTCATTCCCCCGCCTCTTCCATGATCTCGCCCGTCGCCGTGTTCACGGCGGGGGCGGGCGGGGCGGCCGCCGCGAGCGCGGCGGCGATCGTCTCGGCGGTCTTGCGACCGATGCCCGGCGTCTCGCAGATCTGCTCGACCGTGGCGGCGCGCAGCCGCTTGACCGAGCCGAAGTGCTTCAGCAGGGCCTTCTTGCGGGTCTCCCCGAGGCCCGGGACCGCATCCAGCGGCCCGGCCTTGAGCGTCTTGGTGCGTTTGCTGCGCTGGTAGGCGATGGCGAAGCGGTGGGCCTCGTCGCGCACGCGCTGGAGGAGGTAGAGGCCCTCGCTGGTGCGGGGCAGGACGACGGGGTCGTCCTCGCCGGGCAGCCAGACCTCCTCCAGGCGCTTGGCGAGGCCGCAGACCACCACATCGTCGATGCCGAGCTCGTCCAGCGCGCGGCGGGCGGCGGCCACCTGCGGCTGCCCGCCGTCGACCACGACGAGCTGCGGCGGGTAGGCGAAGCGCTTGGGGCGGCCGTCCTCGGTGCGGGCGGTCCCCTCTTCGGCTTCGGCTTCAGCGGCCTCGACGGCGTTCTCCTCGGACCACTCCCCCGCCTTCTGCTTCTCCAGCAGATAGCGGCGGAAGCGCCGGCCGATCACCTCGTGCATGGACCGGACGTCGTCCTGGCCCTCGCCGTGCCAGACCTGCGTGTCTCCGACACGACCCTTGATCTGGAAGCGGCGGTACTCGCTCTTGCGGGCCAGGCCGTCCTCGAAGACGACCATGGACGCGACCACGTCCTGCCCCTGGAGGTGGGAGATGTCGAAGCACTCGATGCGCAGCGGCGCGGAGTCCAGCTCCAGGGCCTCGGCGATCTCCTCCAGCGCCCGGGAGCGGGTGGTCAGGTCGGAGGCGCGCTTGGTCTTGTGCAGGACGAGGGCCTGCTGGGCATTGCGCTCGACCGTCGCCATCAGGTCCTTCTTGTCCCCGCGCTGGGGGATGCGCAGGTCGACGCGGGAGCCCCGGCGCCGGCCCAGCCACTGGGCGACGGGCTCCACCGGCTCCGGCAGGGCCGGGACCAGGACCTCCTTGGGCACCGCGTCGCCGCTCTCCTCGCCGTAGAGCTGCTGGAGGGCGTGCTCGACGAGGCCGGCGGTGTCGACGGCCTCCACCTTGTCGGTCACCCAGCCGCGCTGGCCGCGCACCCGGCCGCCGCGCACGTGGAAGATCTGGACCGCGGCCTCCAGCTCGTCCTCCGCGACGGCGATGAGATCGGCGTCGGTGGCGTCGGCGAGGACGACGGCGTTCTTCTCCATGGCGCGCCGGAGGGCCTCTATGTCATCCCGCAGGCGGGCGGCCTTCTCGTACTCCATCTCCTCGGCGGCCTCGTGCATCTGCTGCTCCAGGCGGCGCAGGTAGGTGCCCGTGCGGCCGGCCATGAAGTCGCAGAACTCCTCCGCCAGTTCGCGGTGCTCCTCGGGGCTGACCCGGCCGACGCAGGGGGCGGAGCACTTGCCGATGTACCCCAGCAGGCAGGGGCGGCCGATCTGGGCGGAGCGCTTGAACACCCCGGCCGAGCAGGTGCGCACGGGGAAGACGCGCAGCATCAGGTCGACGGTCTCGCGGATGGCCCAGGCGTGGGCGTACGGGCCGAAGTAGCGCACGCCCTTCTTCTTGGGGCCGCGCATGACCTGGACGCGCGGGAACTCCTCGCCCAGGGTGACGGCGAGGGAGGGATAGCTCTTGTCGTCGCGGTACTTGACGTTGAACCGCGGGTCGTACTCCTTGATCCAGGAGTATTCGAGCTGGAGCGCCTCGACCTCGGTGGAGACCACGGTCCACTCGACGGAGGCGGCCGTGGTCACCATCGTGCGGGTGCGCGGGTGCAGGCCGGCGAGGTCCTGGAAGTACGACGAGAGGCGCTGGCGCAGGCTCTTCGCCTTCCCGACGTAGATCACCCGGCCGTGCTCGTCACGGAATCTGTAGACCCCCGGCGAGTCGGGGATCTGTCCCGGCTTGGGTCGGTAGCTGCTGGGGTCGGCCATGTCACACACCCTACTTGCGGGCAGTGACAATCGGCGTCCGCCCGCGGAGGGACCGGCTCCGGCCCCGGCGGGGGGTGGTCGCCGGGGACGGAACCGGGAACGCGGGGTGGATCAGGGTGAATCGGAGCGGATCAGAACGGATCAGACCCGGTCAGGACCGGTCAGGACGGGTCGGCGGGGACCCGTCCTGACCGGGCCGGGGTCAGCGGCGCCGGAGCCTGCGGCGCGCCACCACCGCCCCCGCGCCCAGGAGCAGGGCCGTGCCGCCGGCCGCCGCCGCGGACGCCGTGGTCAGCGGGCCGGAGCCGCCCTGCGGCGCGGGGGCCGCCTGCTGCTCCGCGGCCGCGGCCGGCTCCTGCCCGTAGCCGCCCGCCTCCCCCTTCTTCGCGTACGCGGAGCCGGGCAGCTTGTCGCCGTACGCCTTGTGGACCCGGGCGCGGTAGCCGTCGAGCGTAGTGCCCTGCGCGCCCACGGCCCGGACGGCATCGTCGTCCAGCGGCAGGACCCGCTCGCCGCGCTGGACGTACCACGCGTCGATCTGGGGCTCACGGAAGACGGTGCCTCCGCTGAGCTTCCGCTGCCCTTCGGCGGCGTAGCGCGTCTCGTCGTCACCGGTGGCGATGTTGACGACCTTCCAGTCACCTCCGCTGCGCGCGGTCCACACCGACGCCTTCCGGCCGTCGGCCGAGACCGCCTTGCTGGCGAGGAACTCGAGCGTGGCGACGGGGGCGCCGTTCTTGCCCGCCACGAACTCCGGGGAGAGCGTGTAGACGGGCACGGTCGCGCCCTCGATCCTCGGCTGCGCCTTCGCCGCGGCGACCGCACCGTCGCGGGCGAAGAAGCGGGACAGCGTCCCGAGGGTCGCCGGGGAGGCGGCCGCCTCGTGCGCGGCGGAGACTCCGGCGGCGGTGGGGGCCGCGGGAGGCGCCGGGGTGGCGGCGTGGGCGAGCGGGGCGAGGCCGAGCGCGGCGGCGGTGACGGCGCCGGCGGCCACCGCACGGGCCGCGTTGCGCCGGGAGTGCTGCTGCCGGGCTGCCTGACGGGTCATCCGGTCGGTCATGTCGTCACGCCCCGATCCGGTAGAGCGAGTGGGTCCAGGAGAAGTTGCTGTTGTTCACGTACCAGTCGTGCGAGGCCCAGTTGTAGCGGTTGCTGGAGGGCCAGGGGTCGCCCCAGTACACGAACCCGCTCGCGTCGTCGTAGCCGTAGAGGACGTGCATGTGGCCGCCGCCGGAGGACCACTGGATGCGGGTCTCGATGGGCCGGTTGCCGTTGACCTCGCTCTGGACGGTCGGGTAGCGCAGCCAACCGGTCACGTACGAGCCGGGGTTGATTCCGGCCCACTGGAGGCCTGTCTGCACATTGCCCAGCGTGGCCTGGTTGTTGGGGCACTCCGTGCCCTGCTGGCGGTTGAACGCCGCGTTGCAGAACTGGTTCTGGGTGTAGTTGCGCCCGAACCAGGTGGCGATGGTGTTGCCGGAGGCGGCCCAGCACCAATTGCTCTTCTGCTGGGCCTGCATGGTGATGTTGAGCTTCTTCGAGGCCTGCAAGGACGCGTGGTCCCCGCCGGCTGCCGATGCCGTGGTGGGGACGGCGAGCAGCGTGGCCGCGACGACGGCTGCGGTGGACAGCCGTCTGCCGCGTATGCGGGCCTTCCGGGGCTTGTTCAGTTGTGCCGATGCACGGGACATGGACGTTCCTCCCGAGGCGGGGGGTGGTGATGGAGGCGCGTCCGGACGCTGGTGAGGAGCATCAGGGAGTTGTCAGTGAATGGTCAACAGGCTTCAATGCTCGGTGAGCCGACGGTGTGAACGAGGCGTACCGGATGTGAACGTCCGCTGCCCGGCCACGCGGATCACGGCGGTCCGGCGGGCCCCGCCGCATTCACCGCTTGTGAATATTCACAGAGCACAAGGGGTGGGAACGGATGGCACGCACACGGCCCGGCGGGGGCCCGGAAGGCCACGCGGCCGAGGCCGAGCTGGCCCGCGCCCTGCGCACCGGGCCGTTCCACGTGGCGCTGCGGACGGCGCTGACCGTGCGGGGGCTCGCGCTGCACCGGGTACAGCGCCGGCTCGCGCAGCGCGGCGTGCACATCGGCGTGACGAGCCTGAGCTACTGGCAGCAGGGGGCGCGGCGGCCGCAGCGGCCGGAGTCGCTGCGGGCGGTGCGGGTCCTGGAGGAGGTCCTGGAGCTGCCCGCCCACGCCCTCACCCGGCTGCTGGAGCCGGTCGCCCCGCGGACCGGCGCCGAGCGGCCGGCCGCGCGCTCGTACCGCTCGCTGGTCGAGGAGTCCCGCGCGCTGGAGCGGCTCCTCGCCGAGCTGGAGTCGCCCGCCGACGGCGGCCTGCACACCGTCTGCCACCTGGAGCGGGTCCGCATCGGGGCCGGCCGTGAGCTGCGGGGGCGCGACTCCCACCACGTGGTGCGCGCCCACCGGGACGGTGTGGACCGCTACCTCGCCATCCACCACGGGGACGAGGGCTGCGACCCCGGCCGGGTGGCCGTGCGGGCGAGCGAGAACTGCCGCGTGGGGCGCGTGCGGTGGCACACGGCGGCCGGTGTCCTGGTGGCCGAGCTGCTGTTCGACACCCGGCTGCGGGCCGGGGACACCCACGTCTTCGGCTACGGCTTCGACGACGGCACGGCCGGGCCGGGCAGCGAGTATGTGCGCGGCTTCAGCTTCGCCGGCGGGCAGTACGTGCTCCAGGTCCGCTTCGACGCCGCCGCGCTGCCCGCGCGCTGCCTGCGCTTCACCCGCAGCTCGGCGGTGGCGCCCCGCGGCGGGTTGCAGGAGCTGACCCTCACCGGCCGCCACCGCATGGTGCACCTGGTGGAGCCGTCCGTACGGCCGGGCATCGTGGGGATCGCCTGGGAGTGGGCGTAGGGCCCCTCCGGGCAGGCGTTACGCCTCGGGGCCCGCGATCAGCTTGCCGCCCGTCGAGCGGACCGGCACGGAGGGCAGCGGGTCACCGGCCGGGCCCTGGAGGACCTTGCCGGTGTTGACGTCGAACTCGCTGCCGTGGCAGGGGCAGCGGACCTTGCCGTTGTCCACCTTGTCGGCCACGCAGCCCGCGTGCGTGCACACCGCGCTGAACGCCTTGTACTGGCCCTGCACGGGCTGCGAGACGATCAGCCGCTGCTCGCGGAAGAGCCGCGCCTGGCCGACGGGAACGTCGGCCGCCGGGCCGAGGTCCACCGGCGCCGTGGGCACCGCGGCGGCCTTGGGGCCGGTCTTGCCGTCGCAGGCGGCGGCGCCCAGCCCGGCGACGCCCGCGAGCGCCGCGCCCCGGAGCACGGTGCGCCGCGACGCGCAGGGGGTCTCGGCGGGGCTCTGCGGGGACGAGGGGGTGCTCATGGGGGCTCCAGCGCTGGACTCACGGTGACTGCGCACCGACCTTACCCGGCGCCGGAAGCCTCCCCGCGGGTGGCCGGGCGGGCTCTTCGCGAGCGGGCGGGCTCTTCAGGAGAAGAGCCCGCCCGGCGACCGGCGCAGGAGGCGGTCAGCTCCGCCGCGCCGCGGCCTTCTTCCTGGCCGCGGGCTTCTTCCGCGGCAGCGGAACCGCGTCGCTGACGCGGTCCCCGAGGAGCTCCCGCAGGAACTTGCCGGTGTGGCTGGACGGCACGGACGCGACGTCCTCGGGCGTGCCCTCGGCGATGACGAGGCCGCCGCCGTTGCCGCCCTCGGGGCCCATGTCCACGACCCAGTCGGCGGTCTTGATGACGTCGAGGTTGTGCTCGATGACGATGACGCTGTTGCCCTTGTCGACCAGGCCGGACAGCACCGAGATGAGCTTGTTGATGTCCTCGAAGTGCAGACCCGTGGTGGGCTCGTCCAGGACGTAGACCGTGCGGCCCGTGGAGCGCTTCTGGAGCTCGCTGGCGAGCTTCACACGCTGGGCCTCGCCGCCGGAGAGCGTCGGCGCGGACTGCCCGAGGCGGACGTAGCCGAGCCCGACCTCGTTGAGCGTGCGCAGGTGGCGGGCGATGGTGGGCACGGCCTCGAAGAAGGACAGGGCCTCCTCGATGGGCATGTCCAGCACCTCGGCGATGGACTTGCCCTTGTAGTGCACCTCCAGGGTCTCCCGGTTGTAGCGCGCGCCGTGGCAGACCTCGCACGGCACGTACACGTCCGGCAGGAAGTTCATCTCGATCTTGATGGTGCCGTCGCCGGAGCAGTTCTCGCAGCGGCCGCCCTTGACGTTGAAGGAGAAGCGGCCGGGCAGGTAGCCCCGGACCTTGGCCTCCATCGTCTCCGCGAAGAGCTTGCGGACGTGGTCGAAGACGCCGGTGTACGTGGCCGGGTTGGACCGCGGCGTCCGGCCGATGGGCGACTGGTCGACGTGGACGACCTTGTCGACGAGGTCGTCGCCGTCGACGCGGGTGTGGCGGCCGGGCACGGCCCGGGCGCCGTTCAGCTCGCGGGCGAGGTGGGTGTACAGGATGTCGTTGACCAGCGTGGACTTGCCGGAGCCGGAGACGCCGGTGACGGCCGTGAGCACGCCGAGCGGGAACGAGACGTCGATGTCCTGGAGGTTGTTCTCGCGGGCGCCGCGGACGGTGATCCGGCGGCCGGGGTCGACGGGGCGGCGGGCGGCCGGTATGGCGATGGCCTTCTTGCCGGAGAGGTAGTGCCCGGTCATCGACTCCTTGTTGCGCAGGAGCTCCTTCAAGGGGCCGCTGTGCACGACCTTGCCGCCGTGCTCGCCGGCGCCGGGGCCGATGTCCACGACCCAGTCGGCGACCTTGATGGTGTCCTCGTCGTGCTCGACGACGATGAGGGTGTTGCCCATGTCGCGCAGGCGGACGAGGGTCTCGATCAGGCGGTGGTTGTCGCGCTGGTGCAGGCCGATGGAGGGCTCGTCCAGGACGTAGAGCACGCCGACGAGGCCGGAGCCGATCTGCGTGGCGAGGCGGATGCGCTGGGCCTCGCCGCCGGAGAGGGTGCCCGCGGCGCGGTTGAGCGAGAGGTAGTCCAGGCCGACGTCGACGAGGAACTTCAGGCGCTCGTTGACCTCCTTGAGGACCCGCTCGGCGATCTTCTTCTCGCGGCCGGTGAGCTTCATGTCCCGCAGGAAGTCGGCGCACTCGCTGATCGACATCGCCGAGACCTCGGCGATGGACCGGCCCTGGACGGTGACGGCCAGGACGATCGGCTTCAGGCGCGTGCCCTCGCAGGTCGGGCAGTCGACCTCGCGCATATAGCCCTCGAAGCGCTCGCGGCTGGCGTCGCTCTCGGCCTCGGAGTGGCGCCGCTTGACGAACGGCACCGCGCCCTCGAAGGCCGTGGTGTACGCGCGCTCGCGTCCGTAGCGGTTGCGGTAGCGCACCTCGATCTGGGTCTTGTGGCCGTTGAGGAGGGCCTTCTTGGCGCGCGCGGGCAGCCCGGCCCAGGGGATGTCCGTGCGGAAGCCGAGGGCGTCGGCGAGGGCGTCGACCAGGCGGCTGAAGTAGTCCTTGGTGTGGCCGTGCGACCAGGGGCTGATCGCGCCCTCGTCCAGCGACTTCTCCGGGTCCGGGATGATCAGCTCGGGGTCGACCTCCATGCGGGTGCCGATGCCGGTGCACTCGGGGCAGGCGCCGAAGGGCGAGTTGAACGAGAAGGAGCGCGGCTCCAGCTCCTCGAACGACAGGTCGTCGTAGGGGCAGTAGAGGTGCTCGGAGTACATCCGCTCGCGCTCGGCGTCGTCCTCGGGGAGGTCGACGAAGTCGAGGATGACCATGCCGCCGGACAGGCCCAGGGCGGTCTCGACCGAGTCGGTCAGGCGGCGCTTGGCGCTGTCCTTGACGGTGAGGCGGTCGATGACCACCTCGATGGTGTGCTTCTCCTGCTTCTTGAGCTTGGGCGGGTCGGAGAGCTGGATCGTCTCCCCGTCCACCCGGGCCCGGCTGTAGCCCTTGGTCTGGAGGTCGGAGAAGAGGTCGACGAACTCGCCCTTGCGCTCGCGCACCAGCGGGGAGAGCACCTGGAAGCGGCTGCCCTCGGGGAGCTCCAGCACCTTGTCCACGATCGCCTGCGGCGACTGGCGGGAGATCGGGCGGGCGCACTCGGGGCAGTGCGGCTTGCCGATGCGGGCGAAGAGCAGCCGGAGGTAGTCGTAGACCTCGGTGATCGTGCCGACGGTGGAGCGCGGGTTGCGCGAGGTCGACTTCTGGTCGATGGAGACGGCCGGGGACAGGCCCTCGATGAAGTCCACGTCGGGCTTGTCCATCTGCCCGAGGAACTGCCGTGCGTAGGAGGAGAGCGACTCGACGTAGCGGCGCTGCCCCTCGGCGAAGATCGTGTCGAACGCGAGGGACGACTTGCCCGAGCCGGAGAGCCCCGTGAAGACGATCAGGGAGTCGCGGGGGAGGTCGAGCGAGACGTTCTTGAGGTTGTGCTCGCGAGCGCCACGGACGATGAGACGGTCAGCCACGCCGGTCGGCACCTTTCTTGAGAACGATATCGATGGGGTCCGCTCCTGCGGTCGCCTTCGGGAACGCTTCCCGGGAGCGGTTCTTGCGGGCGGATCCTGGGGCGGTGAGGCGCGCGCCCCCGGTCCAGGGTAGGGGGGCCGCGGCGTTGTTGTCGGATGCGATGCCCCACCGAGCCTATAGCACGCACATTCGATTTACGGTCGGAGTCCGACACCTTCACCCGGACGAGTGGCGGCGCTATCGTCGGCCGCATGATCGATCACGTGCGCGACCTGGCATCTGTACGCGAAGCGACCGACCGCTTCCTGAGCGCAGCCGGAAAACTCGGCGACGACGCCGTCGCCGGGCCGTCCCGGCTCCCGGGCTGGACCCGCGGCCATGTGCTGGCACACATCGCGCGCAACGCCGACGCGCTCGCCAACGTCCTGTCGGGGCGGCCCATGTACGCGAGCAGCGAGTCCCGCGACGCGGACATCGCCCGGGACGCCGCCCGCCCCCTGGACGCCCACCTCGCCGACCTGCGCGAGAGCGCCGAGCGGCTGAGCGCCCGGGCCGCCGCGCCCGCCGACTGGACCCGCACCGTCGTCATGCGCAACGGCGTGACCGATCAGGCCGCCCGCGTCCCCTTCCGCCGCTGGATCGAGCTGGAGCTGCACCTGGTGGACCTGGACGCCGGCTACGAGCTGGCGGACCTGCCGGAGGAGTTCACCGGCCGGGAGATCGCCTTCCTCGCCGAGCGCTGGTCGGGCCGCCCGGAGGTGCCCGCCGTCACGCTCGTCGCCGACGACGGCAGGAGCTGGCGCACGGGCGGCACCGCGGAGGGCGCCCCGGTCACCCTCACCGGCTCCCCGGCGGCCCTCCTGGGGTGGCTCGCGGGCCGCGGCGGCAAGGGTGCGGAACTGGACACGGGCGGCGCCGCACTGCCCGCTCTTCCCCCGCTTTAGCGGGGGTGGGAGAACGGGGTGAAGGCATAGGCTGGCGGCATGACGTACAGCGGAGCGGTGAAGGTCGGCGGACCGGCGGACGTGCACGAGCTGACCGACCTGATGATCTCGAAAGTCGCGGTCGGCCCGATGGACAACAACGCCTACCTGCTGCGCTGCCGCGCGACGGACGAGCAGTTGCTGATCGACGCGGCGGCCGAGCCGCACACCCTGATGAGCCTGATCGGTGACAGCGGCATCGCGTCCGTGGTCACCACGCACCAGCACGGCGACCACTGGCAGGCCCTGCGCGAGGTGGTCGACGCCACCGGCGCCACCACCTACGCGGGCCGCGAGGACGCCGAGGGCATCCCCGTGCCGACGGACGTTCCGGTGGACGACGGGGACGTCATCCGCGTCGGCCGCGTGGAGCTGACCGCCCGCCACCTCGTGGGCCACACCCCGGGCAGCATCGCGCTGGTCTACGACGACCCGCACGGCCACGCGCACGTGTTCACCGGGGACTGCCTGTTCCCGGGCGGCGTGGGCAACACCCACAACGACGCGGAGGCGTTCGCGAGCCTCCTCCACGACGTGGAGACGAAGCTCTTCGGACAGTTGCCGGACGAGACCTGGGTCTACCCCGGCCACGGCGCGGACACCACGCTGGGCGCCGAGCGGCCCCACCTCGCCGAGTGGCGCGCACGCGGCTGGTGACCCTCCCCGCCCCGAGCCCCGGGAACGAGTGATGCCCCGGGTAGGCAGGGGCCGCGGGGCATGCAGTGAGGCCGTCCATCCAAATCACTCCGGATGCGGCGGCCTCATCTCTTAAAGTACTCCCCCTCGAGCCGGATCGCCATATCTACGCAAATCCGGACGAAAAATCTTTGCGACTCCCCCGCGCCCCCCGTAGCGCGCCCGCACGCCCGTTGCTTCCCTACCGACTGACTGTTGGGCACTACATGCACCCGCAGCACACCGCGCCCCACCGCGCGCCGTCCATGCCGCGCCTGGCGCTCGCCGCCATGACCGGCACCGCCATCGAGTTCTACGACTTCTACGTCTACGGCACCGCCGCCGCGCTCGTCCTCGGCCCGCTGTTCTTCCCCACCGCGTCGCCGCTGCTCGGCACCCTCGCCGCCTTCGGCACCTTCGGCATCGGCTTCCTCGCCCGCCCGCTGGGCTCGGTGCTCTTCGGGCACATCGGCGACCGGCACGGCCGCCGGCCCGTCCTCATGGCCTCCCTGCTGCTGACCGGCGTGTCCACGGTCTGCGTGGGGTTCGTCCCCGCCTACGACACCATCGGCGTCGCCGCGCCGCTGCTCCTGCTCGTCCTGCGGTTCGCGCAGGGGCTGGGGGTCGGCGGCGAATGGGGCGGAGCGGTGCTGCTGACCGGGGAGCACGCCCCGGCGCACCGCCGCGCCCTGTGGACCAGCTTCCCGCAGCTCGGCGCGCCGGTGGGGTTCCTGCTGGCCAACGGCCTCGCCCTCGCGCTGTCGGCGGGGCTCTCCGAGGCGGACTACCTGGCCTGGGGCTGGCGGGTGCCGTTCTGGGGCGCGGGCCTCATGGCGGCGGCGGGCCTGCTGCTGCGCTCCCGGCTCCCGGAGACGCCGCAGTTCCGCGCGCTGGAGGCCACGGACACCCGGGCCGACCTGCCGCTCGCCGAGCTCCTGCGCGGCCACTGGCGGCCGGTCCTGCTCATCGCGGGCGGGCTCTCCCTCGTCTACGCCGTCCACTACGCGATGAGCACCTGGGCCCTGGCCTACGGCACCGAGCGGCTGGGCGTCGGCCGCACGGCCATGCTCGGCTGCATCATGGCGGGCATCGCCGTCTCCACCCTGCTCATCCCGCTCTTCGCGCTGCTGGGCGACCGCTACGGGCGGCGCTCCCTGTGCCTGGCCGGCAGCGCGGGCCTGGCCCTGTGGATGGTGCCGCTGATCGGCCTGCTGCACACCGGGCGACCGGTGTGGATGACGCTGGGCTTCGCGGGGGCGGCGGTGCCGTTCTCGGCGGTGGTCAGCGTCGTCGCCGCGTACCTGCCGGAGCTGTTCGAGACCCGGGTGCGCTGCACGGGGGCGGCGGTCGGCTACAACCTGGCCGGGGTGGTGGGCGGCGGCCTCACGCCGGTCGTGGCGACGGCGCTGGCGCAGGGCTCCGGCCCGCCCTGGGCGGTCGCCGGCTATCTCGTGGCCGTCTCCCTCGTCAGCCTGGGGTGCTTCGCCCGGCTGCCCGAGACCCGGCCCGGCACGGCGCCCGGAACCGCGCCGGAGGCCGCCCCCGCCTGAGCGGGGACGGCCTCCTGAGGCACGCGGCATCGGCGCCGTCAGACGCGGGCGGCGTCCTTGGCGTCGCCTGCGTTCCCGCCCTCCGGAGCAGCCGCGGCGGCCCGGAGGGCCTCCGCCTGAGCCCCGGCCTCGACCTCCGCCTCCGCCTGCTTCCGCGAGGCGCGGAGGCTGGTGATGGTGGTGACGACCAGCACCGCGCAGATGACGCCGAGGGACACCGGGATGCTGATCTCCGGGACGCCCACGCCGTTCTCGTGCAGGGCGTGCAGGACGAGCTTGACGCCGATGAAGCCGAGGATGACCGACAGCCCGTACGAGAGGTGGACGAGCTTCTTCAGCAGGCCGCCGATCAGGAAGTACAGCTGGCGCAGGCCCATGAGGGCGAAGGCGTTGGCGGTGAAGACGATGTACGGGTCCTGGGTCAGGCCGAAGATCGCGGGGATCGAGTCCAGGGCGAAGAGGACGTCGGTGGTGCCGATCGCCAGCATGACGATCAGCATCGGCGTCATCAGGCGCTTGCCGTTCTCCACGACGAAGAGCTTGGTGCCGTGGTAGCGGTCGGTGGAGGGGAAGCGCTTCTCGACCAGCTTGAGGAAACGATTCTCCTCGAACTCTTCGTCCTCCTCGTCGGCGCGCGCCTCCTGGATGAGCTTCCAGGCGGTCCAGATCAGGAAGGCGCCGAAGATGTAGAAGACCCAGGAGAAGTTGGCGATGATCGCCGCGCCGGCGCCGATGAACACGGCCCGCAGCACGAGGGCGATGAGCACGCCGACCATCAGCACGCGCTGCTGGTAGACCGGCGGCACCGCGAACTTCGCCATGATCAGGACGAAGACGAAGAGGTTGTCGACGCTCAGCGACTTCTCGGTGATGAAGCCCGCGAAGAACTCGCCGGCGGGCTGACCGCCGCCGAAGACCAGCAGGCCGAGGCCGAAGAGGCCGGCCAGCGCGACCCAGACCGCCGTCCAGATGCCGGCTTCCTTGAGGGAGACCTCGTGCGGCTTGCGGCCTCCGATGAAGAAGTCGGCGGCGACGAGGGCGCAGAGACCAAGGATGGTCAGCGCCCACAGGGTCAGGGAGACGTCCACTGTTCCTCCGGTACGTCGTACGGGGCGTACGGCAGTCCTCAAAACGGTACAGGAAGAACCAAGGAACGGTAAAGGAAACCCAAAAAGCCCAGGTCGGAGGCGCTTTACCTACTAGATGCCGTAGGCCTGCCGCGCCTGCCCCACCCGTTGCAGCACCTGCCGCACGACGTCGCTGCCGGCCGGCACGAGCGACGGCTCGTACGTCCAGGTGTGCCCGACCCACGGGTCGGCGAGGTGGTCGTCGGGGACCGGCGTGATCCTCAGCAGGGCGCGCCAGAGCGGGTCGAGCACCGGCCCGTACCCGCGGGCGTCCTCCCGGTCGGCGACCATCATCAGGTGCACTCCGACGGACGGGCCCTCGTCCGCGAGGTAGCGCAGCTGGTTGACCGCGCGGTCGTCGAAGCCGTGCGGGAAGTCGTTGACGATCAGCAGCTGCTCGGCGGTGTCCACGTCCGGCGGGAGGGAGTCGGCGGCGCCGCTGCGCACGGCCATCTGCACCAGGTCGACGCGGCGCGTCAGCCGCTGGAGCAGCGCGGAGACGCCCTGCGCCCCGGCCGCGGGCGGCTCCTTCAGCGCGCCGGTCTGCAACAGCGGCGCGAGGGCCGTGCCGGCCGCGCCCGCCGGGTCGATGACGTGCACGGTGAAGTCCCCGACCGGGTACACGGCCAGCAGCCGCGCCGCGTGGGCGACCGCCGTCTCCATGGCGAGGCGGCGCAGCTCGGTGGCGTCCACGACCGCCGATTCGAACCCGGTGGGGCGGCCGCTGTCGATCCACAGGCCGCGCTCCAGGGGCAGCCGCACCAGCATGGGGATCCGCAGGCCGGTGCCCTCCGGCAGGTGCAGATCGCCCAGGCGCAGGGCCATGGGGGTCTCCAGCGGCACCTGGTAGCCGTGCCAGACGGGATTGTCCCAGCGGGCGAAGGCGGGCGGCAGGGCGTGCTCGACGACCTCGGCCTCGGCGGTGAGCTGAGTCAGGTCCCGGTCGAGGACGGCGCGGGCCTGCTCCACCAGGCTCGCCTGCCGGGCGCGGGCCTCCGCCCGGGCCGCGTCGGCGGCGGGGCCGACCCGGGTGGCCGGGTCGGAGAGCACCTTGTCCAGCTCCTGCTCCAGGCGGGACTCCGCGAAGTCGACGGCGCTGCGGTAGGCGGCGGCGGAGCGGGCCAGGTCCTCGAACATGCCCCACACCTGGTTGTAGAGCCGCTCGTCCATGGTCCAGCCGTTGGCGTCGCCGGCCACGGGGCGCGGCGGCTGCCCGGGCTCGGCGGGCGGGGCGGCCGGGGCGGGTGCGGGAGGCGTGGCGGTGGCACGGCGGGGGTGGCGGTAGTCGACGGGCCCGCCCCCGGCCGCGGGGCTCTGCGGGGCGGGGTCCGGGGCGGGGCGCGGGGGCGCGGCGTCCGGAGCCGTGCGCGGGGGCGGCGGTGCGACGGCGCGGGCCGTGCCGCGGGTGACGGCCTCGTTGATGGCGGCGGCCGTCTCCAGGGCCCGCTCCAGGCCCTGGTCCTGGAGCAGCGCGGCGAGGCCGCCCGCGTAGCCCTGGCCGACGGCGCGCACCTTCCAGGCGTCCTGCCTGCGGTACAGCTCCACGGCGACGACGGCGGACTCGGCGCCGAGGTCCGTGATCGTGTACGTGGCGATCTCCGCGCCGTCGAGCTCGGTGACGGCGACGAACGGGGCGGCCAGCACCCCGAAGGAGGTGGGGCCGCCGGCTCCGGCGGGCAGCGCGAGCAGCACGTGGACGCGGTGCACGTCCTCGGGGAGAGCGTCCAGGTCGACGGCGAGCCGGTGGTCGGCCGCGGCCTGCCGGGAGACCTCCAGGCCGGGCAGGCGGTGGGAGGCGGGGTGCGCGACCCGGTCGGCGCCGGACACCGTGCCGTTCGCACCGGCGAGCGTGGCGCCCGCGACGACGGGGCCTTCCGCGGAGACCCGGATCTCCAAGCGGGTCCCGGACAGCGGGTGGTTCTGCCCCCGCACCAGCTCGGCCGTCATTGCTTGCGCCCCCTAGTTGCTCGTGCTCGTTCTGCGCTTGTCGTGCCCGCGGGCCCGGCGGAAGCGCTCTCCGCCGGGCCCGGGATGTGGTGTCAGGACGCGTGTGCCTACAGGCTCGGCAGGATCGCCGGCATGAGGTCCTGGAAGGTCTTGCCGTTGGCCGGCGTGCCGATGGCGGTCATCGCCCAGCCGCTGCCGGAACGGTGCACCTTCGCCATGATCTGCGCGGTGTACGCGCCGCCGCCGTCCAGGGTGTAGCGGGCGAGCTCCTGGCCGTTGGTCTCGTCGACGAGGCGGCAGAAGGCGTTCTGCACCTCGGAGAACGTCTGGCCGGTGAAGGAGTTCACCGTGAAGACGATCTGGTCGATGTGCACGGGAACGCGCTGGAGGTCGACGAGGATGGCCTCGTCGTCGCCGCCGGTGCCGGCGCCGCCGACCAGGTTGTCACCGGTGTGGCGGACCGAGCCGTCGTCGCTGACCAGGTGGCGGAAGAAGACCACGTCCACCGGCTGGCCGCCGGCGAACAGCACCGCCGAGGCGTCGAGGTCGATCTCCCTCGTGCGCGACCCGAACAGTCCGCGGCGGGGGGCGGCCTGCCAGCCCAGCCCCATCCGCACGGCGGTCAGGGTGCCCCCGTCTGCCTTCTGCAGGCTGATGCCCTGACCCTTGGACAAGTTGACCGTCACGCGCAGTCCCTTCTCGTTCTATCCCCGTGGGCCGGGCGTCCGCACGGCCTCCGGCCCCGACCCTACGCACGGACCCGGACCGCACACGAATCCGGACGGGATTTGTGGCGGTCTTGCAACATCCGGCCGCGGCCCCCGCGGCGGGTGGTGCCGGAGCGTCAGGCGAGGCCGGCCTCCCTCATCTGCCGCAGCTCCTTCTTGAGCTCGCTCACCTCGTCGCGCAGCCGGGCGGCGACCTCGAACTGGAGCTCCGCGGCAGCGGCCCGCATGCGGTCGGTCATGTCCTCGATCTGCTGCGCCAGTTCGGCGGCGGGCTTGTCCGTCACCGCGACGGCGCCCTTCGCCTTGGCGCCCTTGGCGGCCTTCGCCCCCTTGCCGGCCGCCTTTCCGGCCGCGGCGGTGGGCACCGGCGCCTTGCCCTTGGCGCCCTTGTCGCGGTAGCCCGAGCCCAGCAGCTCCTGCGTGTCGATCTCCTCGCGGGCGAGGGTCGCGACGATGTCGCCGATCTTCTTGCGCAGGGGCTGGGGGTCCAGGCCCCGCTCCTTGTTGTACGCGATCTGCTTCGCCCGGCGGCGGTTGGTCTCCTCGATGGCCTTCTCCATGGCCGGGGTGACCTTGTCGGCGTACATGTGCACCTGGCCGGAGACGTTGCGCGCGGCGCGGCCGATGGTCTGGATGAGGGACGTCCCCGAGCGCAGGAAGCCCTCCTTGTCGGCGTCCAGGATGGCGACGAGGGACACCTCGGGCAGGTCGAGGCCCTCGCGCAGCAGGTTGATGCCGACCAGCACGTCGTACTCACCGGCCCGCAGCTCGCGCAGCAGCTCCACGCGGCGCAGGGTGTCGACGTCGCTGTGGAGATAGCGGACCTGGATGCCGAGCTCCAGGAAGTAGTCCGTGAGGTCCTCGGCCATCTTCTTGGTGAGGGTGGTGACCAGGACCCGCTCGTCCTTCTCGGTGCGCTTGCGGATCTCGTGCACCAGGTCGTCGATCTGGCCCTCGGTCGGCTTGACGACGACCTCGGGGTCGACGAGGCCGGTGGGGCGGATGATCTGCTCCACGAAGCCGTCGGAGCGCGAGAGCTCGTACTTGCCGGGCGTGGCCGACAGATACACCGTCTGGCCGATGCGCTCGGTGAACTCCTCCCACTTCAGCGGGCGGTTGTCCATGGCCGACGGCAGCCGGAAGCCGTGCTCGACCAGCGTCCGCTTGCGGGAGGCGTCCCCCTCGTACATGGCACCGATCTGCGGGACGGTGACGTGCGACTCGTCGATGACGAGGAGGAAGTCCTCCGGGAAGTAGTCCATGAGGGTGTTGGGCGGGGAGCCGGGCTCGCGGCCGTCCATGTGCAGCGAGTAGTTCTCGATGCCGGAGCAGGAGCCGATCTGACGCATCATCTCGATGTCGTACGTGGTGCGCATGCGCAGCCGCTGCGCCTCCAGCAGCTTGCCCTGCTTCTCCATCCGGGCGAGGGTCTCCTCCAGCTCCGCCTCGATGCCGGCGACGGCCTTCTCCATGCGCTCGGCGCCGGCGATGTAGTGGCTGGCGGGGAAGACGTACAGCTCCTGGTCGTCGGAGAGGACCTCTCCGGTGAGGGGGTGGAGCGTGGAGAGCGCCTCGATCTCGTCGCCGAACATCTCGATGCGGACGGCGAGCTCCTCGTAGACCGGGAAGATCTCGATGGTGTCGCCCCGGACGCGGAAGGTGCCGCGGGTGAACGCGACGTCGTTGCGGGTGTACTGGATCTCCACGAAGCGGCGCAGCAGGTCGTCGCGGTCGATCTCCTCGCCGATCTTCAGCGGCACCATGCGGTCGACGTACTCCTGGGGGGTACCCAGGCCGTAGATGCAGGACACCGAGGCCACCACCACGACGTCACGCCGCGTGAGCAGGGAGTTGGTGGCGGAGTGGCGCAGCCGCTCCACCTCCTCGTTGATCGAGGAATCCTTCTCGATGTACGTGTCCGACTGCGGAACGTAGGCCTCGGGCTGGTAGTAGTCGTAGTACGAGACGAAGTATTCGACGGCGTTGTTGGGCAGGAGCTCGCGGAACTCATTGGCGAGCTGGGCCGCCAGGGTCTTGTTCGGCGCCATGACGAGCGTCGGCCGCTGGAGCTTCTCGATCATCCACGCGGTGGTCGCGGACTTGCCGGTGCCGGTGGCACCGAGGAGGACGACATCCTTCTCACCTGCGCGGATACGCCGCTCCAGCTCGGCGATGGCCGCGGGCTGGTCACCGCTGGGCTGGAAGGGGCTGACGACCTCGAAAGGCGCCACCTTGCGTTCGATCTTCGATACGGGCCGCATGGGACCACGGTACGACCCGCCACTGACAACGGCCGGACACCCGCCGTCCGGCCCCTGTTCCCGGGGCGAACGGCGGGCGGCGATCCGGCGAAGAACACCCGTCGGCGTGCGCCCGGCGCGCTCCCGTCGCGTACTTGTCTGAGGTAGGCCCATCCCGTACACCAGGGGTCGGGGCGCCGCGGGCGTCCGCGACCGTCCGTGTCCAGCCGCCGCGAGGAGCCCCCATGCGCATCCGCCCCGTCTCCGCCGTGACCGGCGTGCTGCTCGGCCTGTCCGCACTCCTCCTCGCCGCCGCTCCCCCGACCGGGGCCGCCGTGGAGGCCGCACCCGCCGCGAAGACCCTGCGGGCGGGCACGCCGCTGGCGATCGGCCACCGCGGGGTGCCGGTCCGGGCGCCGGAGAACACGCTGGCATCGATCGACGAGGCGGCCGGCCTGGGGATCACCTGGGTGGAGAACGACGTGCAGCGCACCAAGGACGGCGCCCTGATCGTCATGCACGACACCACCCTGAAGCGCACCACGGACGCCGGACGGCGCTTTCCCGGCCGCGCCCCCTGGAAGGTCGCCGACTTCACGCTCGCCGAGATCCAGAAGCTCGACGCGGGCAGCTGGTACGACCGCAGGTTCGCCGGCGAGCGGGTGCCCACGCTGCGGCGCTACCTCCAGCGCGTGGACCACAACCGGCAGAAGCTGCTGCTGGAGGTCAAGGCGCCCGAGCTGTACCCGGGCATCGAGCGGCAGCTGGCGGGCGAATTGCAGCGCGCCGGGTGGCTCAACGCCCGGCACGTGCGCGACGCCCTCGTCGTGCAGTCCTTCAGCGCGCCCTCCCTCAAGGCCTTCCACCGGGTGCGGCCGGACGTGAAGACGGGCTTCCTGGGCGCCCCGAAGCCTTCGGAGCTGCGCTCGTACGCCGCGTTCGCCGACCAGATCAACCCGAGCCACAAGAGCGTCACCGCCGCCTACGTACGGGCGGTGCACGCCGTGCGGGGAGCGCACGGGCGGCCGCTGGAGGTGTCCGCGTGGACGGTGGACAACGGCGACCGGGCCGTGGCGCTGGCGCGCATGGGGGTCGACGGCATCATCAGCAACGCCCCGCAGGTGATCGAGGAGGCCCTGGAGGGGGCGGCGGACGAGCAGGAGGAAGAGGACGACGGCCCCCTGTCGTTCCTGAGCTTCCTGGGGTTCTAGCGGGCTCCGGGCTCCGGCGGGGCGCGCGGCCCGGGCCTGCCCAGGGTCTGCCTGAGGCCCGCTGATCGCATGATCGTGGATCACTTGTGCGGTCCGTGCCCGGCGGGGCCCCCGGACGGCCTACGCTGGCCTCATGACGGACCTGGAAACGGCCCCCGCGGCCGCGCCGCCCCGGCCGCAGGAGTGGGCGTGGGCGACGGTCGGCGCCTCCATCGGCCCGCTGGGAATCGCCGCGACGCCCCGGGGGCTGCTCCAGGTGATCTTCCGCGCCGGTGCGGCGGAGACGGCGGAGGCCGTCGCCGGCCTCACGCGCCGCATGGGCACCGGCCCGGCGAGCGGGCCGTGCGCCGCGCGAGAGGTCCTCGACCGGGCGTCCGCCGAGCTCACGGCCTATTTCGCCGGCCGCCGGGAGACCTTCTCGGTCCCGCTGGACTGGTCGCTGACCTCCGGGTTCAACCGCCGCGTGCTGCGCGAGCTGGCCGGCGGCGTCCCGTACGGGACCGTGGTCAGCTACCAGGACCTGGCCGACCGCGTGGGCGAGCGCGGGGCGGCCCGGGCCGTGGGCGTGGCCATGGGCAGCAATCCGCTGCCGGTCGTGGTGCCGTGCCACCGCGTCATCGAGAGCAACGGCGGCCTCGGCGGGTTCGGCAGCGGGCTGGAGATCAAGCGCGCACTCCTGTCCCTCGAAGGAGTGCTTCCCGAGCCCCTTTTCTAACGGTTCGTCTGTTTGCCGTGGCGCTCGGGCCGGTGCGCGAGCGCTGATTGTCAGTGGCAGCCCCTAGCGTGCTCGGCACGGAGATCGGCCGGCGTGGCCGACGGACGGGGAAGAGGGGCTTTGCCATGGCGGGAGAGACGACGTACCTGGAGCTTTCGCAGGACGGCGGCGGGGCGCACAAGTTCTACGAGGTCACCGTCGCCGGCACGGCCGTCACGGTCCGCTACGGCCGCATCGGCGCCCCCGGCCAGACCCAGACGTCCGCGTTCCCGACCGCGGAGAAGGCCCGGGCGGCAGCGGCGAAGAAGGTCGGCGAGAAGGTCCGCAAGGGCTACGCCCCGGCCGTGGCCGGACAGCGCGCCGCCCGCCCCGTGACGCATCGTCAGGTCTCCTCCGCGCCGTCGACCGCGCGGGCCGTGGCGCCGGTGCTGTGGCGCTTCGACACCGGCTCCGCCGCCTTCGGCATCCACGTCGACGAGGACCGCTGCTGGGTGGGCAACCAGGCGGGGCACGTCCACACCCTCGGCCACGACGGCGAGGTGCTGGCCCGCTACCAGCTGCCCGCCGGCGTCAAGTGCCTGGTCGCGGACGACTTCTGGATCTACGCCGGGTGCGACGACGGCACGGTCTACGACCTGTCCTCCAAGCTGCCCTTCGCCGCGTACGAGATCTCCTCCGACGTCGACATCTTCTGGCTCGACATCCGCGAGGGCGTCCTCAACGTGGCCGACCGCAACGGCAGGCTGACCGTCATCGACCACGAGGACGAGCACCAGTGGTCGCGCAACAGCAGCGGCGACCACGCCTGGATGGTCCGCCGCGACGAACGCGCCGTCTACCACGGCCACTCGCGCGGCGTGACCGCCTACGCCCAGGACGGCAGCGGCGAGCTGTGGCACACCCCCACGTCCGGCTCGGTGCTGTTCGGCTGGCAGGAGGACCACGCCGTCTACGCCGGCACCAACCGCCGGGTCGTCCAGCGCCTGTCCAAGGCCACGGGCGCCGTCGAGGCCACCTACCCGTGCGACACCGTCGTCTACTCCTGCGCCACCTCCCCCGGCGGCCGCTACGTCTTCGCGGGCGACTCCTCGTCGTCGGTGTACTGCTTCGCGGCGGACGGCACCCGGCTGTGGAAGCTCGGCACGGGCGGCGGCTCGGCTCTCTCCATGCAGTATCTGGACGAGAAGCTGTACATGGTCACCACGGACGGCGCGCTGGTCTGCGTCGACGCCAGTGACCGCGCGGTCGCCGCGGCGCAGGCGGGCGACGTCCCGGTGCCCGTGGACGTCAAGTCGGCCGCGGCCGTGCCCACGTACACCCCGTCCCGCACCCTCGCCACGGTGAGCGCCGCGCCCGCGACGGGCGTCGTCGTCGAGTGCGTCCAGGAAGGCGGCCGGCTGCGGGTCCACGTCGTCTCCGAGGGCTACGACCCCGGCTGGAAGGTCCAGTTCCCCCGGCACATACGCGAGGCCGGCGCCCGCTACGTCATCGACGCCCTCGCACCCGCGGCCGGCGGCTTCTACCGCATGCGGGGCGAGATCCGGCGCCTGGTCTGAGCCCTGCCGCCCGGCCGGGCGGCGCCCTTCAACCGTCCGGGTGGATCCTGGAGGCAGAGGTGCATCGCCATGCGTACCGGCAACGAACCCGCCACGGCCCGCAGCCCCCTGCGGCTGCGCTGCGGGCTGGCCTCCTGGGGCCTGTTCTGGGCCGTCACGGGCACCGTGCTCTTCGCGATCACCGGCCACCCCGGCTGGGCCCTCGCCTGCGGGGTGCTGGTCGCGGTGACCGCGGTCGACCTCACCCTGGTGATCCGGCACATCCGGCAGGGCCCGCACTTCCAGCCCGGCCGGGACGTCCCGCCGTACCGGCCGGTCAGCGACCGCCGGGATCCCTGGGAGCACCGGAGCCCGGGGGACGACGGGCGCGGACCGTATCCGTAGCGGCCCACTCCTTCCCCCGGGAAGGTCTCAGGCCGCCGACAGGCCGAAGTCGGCGCCGGAGATGCCGGCGAGTTCGCCGACGATCCGCAGCAGCGGCGTGCGCAGCTCCGTGAGGGCCGCGCGCATGGCCGGGGCGTCCGCCCACGCCTCTTCGTGGGCGACCGGGCTCGTACCTTCCGGGCGGAGCGCCTCGTGGGCGGCCAGCCGGGGGTGCCAGGTGCTGGTGAAGGGCCTCAGGGTGCGGTTGAGGAGGTCGTCGGCGATCGCGTGGACGGTGCGGGCGTCGCCGGGCGGCGGCCCGCCGGCGAGGCTGATGCTGTACTGCCGCAGTGTGGAGCGCGTGAACTCGAACATGGCGTGGAGCGAGCCGAGCGCCTCGCGCAGGCTGCCGGTGCCGGGGGCCAGCTCCTGGACGCCGATGCGGGTGGCGAGCTCGACCTGGAGGTCGAAGGCGGCCATGCGCTCCAGCTCGCCGGGCGCGCCGGCCGGCGGCGCGGGCGTGTGCGGCTTCATCCGCGGCTCCCTCGTGCTGCTCGTGCCGGCCGTGCCGGGCCGGGCTGCGACGCCGCCCAGCGTAGTGCCGTGGACGGTGCGCAGGGCCCTCATGACGGCGTGCCGCAGCTGTTCGGCCCGGCCGGGCTCGGGGTCGTGCCGCAGCCAGGCGTGGACGGTGAGCGGGTGCACCGACCAGGCGCGGGTGCCCGCGGGCGCGAGGAGGCCGCGGCCGCGCAGCACGGCGATGCCCGCGTCGAGCCGGCGGGCGGCGACGACATCCGGGGCCGTGCTGCCCGGTGACAGGGCTCGTAGCGCGTCGTCCCTGGTCAGCGGGGTGGGTGAGAAGGCGGCCGCGAGCCGCAGGGCGTCCATGGCGCTCGGGCCCGCCTCCTGGACGTCCCGGACGAGCGCGGCGGTCACCCCGGCGGGGTATCCGGCGGGGTATCCGGTGGGGAGGACGCGGTCCCGGCCGAGGACGTCCAGGAGCGAGCGCCCGGGCGTGTGGAAGCGGTCGAGGAGGGTGGTGTAGCCGTCGGCCGCGGCGGAGGACAGCAGGTCGAGCGCGAGCGGGTGCCCGGCGACGGCCGTGCACAGCGCTTCGGCGGCCGTCTTCTCCTCGGGGGAGGCGGGCGGCGCGGCGTGGGTGAGCAGCGCGTACGCCTCGTCGTGCGGCAGCGGGTCCAGGTCGACGGGGGTGGCGAGCGTGTCGTAGCGGCGGCTGCGGGTCGTCAGCAGGGTGCGGCCCAGCGGGTGGGGGGCGCACAGCCGCGCCATCTGCTGGGCGGTCAGCCGGTCCGGGAGGTCGTCGACGATCCAGAGGAACGGTTCGCCGGCTGCGGCGAACCGGTCCCGCAGCCGGGCCGCGACGGCCTCCGCGCCGCCCTCGCCCGGCAGGCCGTGCGCGGCGGCCAGCGCCCGCAGGCCGCTCTCGTAGGGCGCGTATGGAGAGGCGGGGCCGTGCGGCTCCGGGCCGGCGTCGCGGGAGAGCCAGTGGATCCCGCCGGGGTAGGCGGCGGCGAAGCGTGTCGCGTACTCCTGGGCCAGCAGCGTCTTGCCGATCCCGGCCATGCCCCGGACCTGCACCGGCCGGGGAGCCGAGTGGCCGGTGGTGAGCGGGGCGTCGTGCTGGTGCAGGCAACTGTGCACCTGCCACAGACGGGGCAGGCGGCCGGTGAACGCGGGCGCGGGCGACGGGGCCGGGCCCGGGAACCAGCGGGCCGGCGCGGCCTCGGTCGCCCCGATGGTCCCCTCCAGCGCCGCGACGTGCGCCCGCACGTCCGCCACCAGGGCGTCGAGCCCGGCCGCTCCGGAGGGCAGGGCCCAGTGCTTGGCGTCGCGCAGCTCCACGGGGTGGATGTGCCCGGTGCCCGGCTCGGGGTTGACGACCATGACGCGGCGGCGCGGGTCGCCCTCGGCGAGGCCCGCCAGGTAGGCGGCGGTCAGCTCCCACTGGCACGCCTGCCGCGTCGGGTAGGCCGCCGAGTAGCAGGCCAGCAGCGCCTTCGAGCGGGCCAGGCCGGCGCGGATGCTGCCGCTGATGCCGGCGAAGCCCGCGACGGTGACCTCGTCGACGAAGACCTCCAGGCCGGAGGCGAGGAGCCGGTCGCGCAGGGGCGCTATGCGCCGGGCGTCGCCCCGGCTGTAGCTGAGGAACACGTCCCACGTACGGGCGCCCTGTCCCTCCACGCTCTCTCCCACGGTGTTCCGGCCAACGCCTGTCTGCTACGGCCGGACTAGCCTACTGTGGGGCCCCGGGGAGGAAGATCATGCGACGGAAACGCAACGCCGCCGGCCGGGCCAGGCCGAAGCAGGTCACGGTCCGGATGGCCATTCCGATGCTGGGCGACATCACGGGCGTCTGGGAGCCGGTGGAGGCCGAGCGCAAGGCCGCCTGGGAGCTGTACGCGGAGCTGGCCACGCGCATATCGACCGTCGAGCTCGGTCCGGAGGACGGCTTCCTGCGGGAGGCCCTGTCCTCCTTCTACAGCCTCTTCGGCACCACGCGTGACATCCTGCGCCGCTACGGCCCCGACGTCGCGCCGCGCCGCGGCCCGGGCGAGATCACCTTCGGCGCGCTGGCGGTCACCGTCCTCAACCAGGCCCTCCGCCCCGTCCTCGCCACCTGGCACCCCCGCCTGGCCGCGTACGAGTCCCTGCGCCCGGCGGACGTGGACCCCGTCACGTACGAGCGCGGCTGGGAGCACGCGTCAGCGCTGCGGGCGGAGATCGCCCGGGTGCGGGAGGTCCTGGTGGCGCTGGCGGAGGCCCTGGCGGAAGTGGCGGGCTCCGCCGACCTGTTACGACCGGCCACCATGCCCTACCCCCCCCGGAGGCCGGGGAGGAGTGAGGGTGCGGGCAGTCAGTACGGGGACGGCGCGTCCCCGTCGCCTCCGCGCGCCGCGAGCGTACGCCGTGCCTCGTCCGCGTACCGCGCGCGTTCCTCTTCCGGCAGGGCCTGCCATGCCGTCCGCAGAGCCCGCGCCCCTTCACCCAGGGCGTCGGCGTACGCCCCGACCCGTACGGCGTCCCGCAGGCCGACCCGGCCGGTGAGGACCTCGCGGGCCATCTCCTGAAGCACGTCGCCGGCGCTGCCGGTGGCGAGCCGCTCCAGTGCCCCGTGCAGGGCGCGCGCCCGCTCGGGGCCGCGCCCGCGGGTCACGAACTCCTCGAATCCCACGTGCCGTTCGCTCACGCGTTCTTCTCCCGTCTCGGATCCCGTCTCAGGCCCTGTCTCAGACCGCGGGGTGGTCGTAGCCCGTGCGGGGCAGCGGGAAGGCGTTGATCCCGGTCAGGACTTCCGCGCCGGTCCGGGCGAGGGCCGCGCCGCCGGCATGCATGAGCGTCTGGGCCGTACTGAGGAACTCGTTCATGCGCTCCCACTCCCTCAGGACGGTCAGCAGCTCCTGAGTGCCCAGCGCGGCGGCCATGGCCGCGGCGCCTCCGCCCGGGGCGGCCGAGGCGGCGGCCTCGATCGCGGCGGTGATCAGCGCGTCGAGCATCGCCGTAAGGCAGTCGGCGATAGCCGCCGCGGTGGAAGTGACCGACCAGGCAAGAGCGCGGTATTCGCGGCCCATCGTGTCGAGGGACCGGTGGAATGCGTCGAGGTTCCCGGCGAGAGCAGCAAAGTAATGGGCGGCCGATCCGGCTGCGTTGCCGTCCCAGGAGGCGTCGACGCGTACGCCGCCGGAACGGAGATTGCGGGCGATCCCGTCGCAGGCCCGCCCCATTGCGTGCCACGCGGAGGCGCACTCGGCATAGGCTTTCCAGTCGCCGGAGAGCTTCTCCCCGGCCCACTTCACGGGGTCGGTTCCGGTCATCAACTCGGCCATTTTCAACAGCCACTGGTTCGGGCTGAGGAAATCCGCCACCACGTTGAACGGCTCCAGCGGATCGACGTACTCCGCGGGCGTCGCGGGCGGCACGAGATACGCGGCCGGCTCGACCACGTCGGCGAAGAGCGTCATCACTGTCCGGCTCCCTTTTCCCGGGCGAGCGCGTCGAACGCGGCGGCGGAAGCGCGATCGGTACGGCGGTAGTAGCCGGCCGCCGCGGCCAGCTCCTCCGAGGAACTCTGCAAGATCTCGGCCATGCGCCGCACGGCGCTCAGGACGTCGTTGCGCAAGGCGTTGTGCAGGTAATGCGTCTCTCCGTACAACCCGTCCGCACCCGGCGGCAGCACGGTATGCCGCCGGGCGTACGCCAGCACTTCCCGCATATCCTCGGCCCCCCGCCCGACCTGCCGCGCAAACGCTTCGAGGTGCCCGGGCTCGACTCTCAGGTCCATATTCTTCTCCTCAGGACCAGGCAAGGGCCAGCACAGCGCACGCAGCCGTGCCGGCTCCGCCGACCCGGAACAGCCAGGAAACGTACGGCCCCACGGATTTCCGGCGCAGCACCTCCCAGGCGGCCCTGCTCTCGCCGACGGTCCTCGTCCGGTAGCCGACCGCCGTAATCACCAAACCGAAGGCGGTCATCAGCAGTCCGGCGAAGAAGAAGGCCAACCGCCCCCAGAAGAACCGCCAGCTGACCGGCTGATAGCCGTAACCCTCGCGATAGACGCGAACCTTCTCACCCGTCGCGTACCAGCCGCGGAGACCGGCGCCGTCATGCACGACCCGGCCGTTGTCCGCCCGGAAGGAGCCGAAGCAGACGTCATGCACAGCCGAGGAATACCGCCCGCCGGAACTCCGCTGCTCCTCGCATCGCTTCACCACCAGCGTGCCTTTGTTCGCCACGAACCCGGCCGACTTCTCCGCCTGACGGGCCATGAAACCCATGCAGGCCAGCGAGAGCACCATGAGGCCGACGCCGGCGAGGCGCGGCAGGATGCGCGGCGCAGGCAGCGCGGTGAACGGGCTCGTCGCGGCTAACTCGGGCACGGCCATGAGGTCTCCTCGGCGTCGGATGAGGAGACCCTATGCACACCGCACCGAGTGAACGCCGCGCGAATGCGGGCCGCGAATCGCGGGCACCCAGCCTCAGCCCTTGTCCCGCCTGCGTGCCGCCCGCGGGCCGGTCCCGCCGGCCCTCACCCGATATGACTAATGCCGGGCGCTGCGCTCGCGCAGGTTCTCCCAGACCTTCGCCACCTGCTGTTCCAGCGCCTCGACCGGGCCGTCGTTGTCGATGACGATGTCGGCGACGGCGAGGCGGGCCTCGCGGGTGGCCTGGGCCGCCATGCGGGCACGGGCCTCGTCGGGGGTCATGCCGCGGAGGCGGACCAGGCGGTCCAGGCGGGTTCCGGTGCCGGCGTCGACGACGACGACCAGGTCGTAGAGGGGCGCCAGGCCGTTCTCGGCGAGGAGGGGGACGTCGTGGACGACGACGGCGTCCGGGGCCGCGGCGGCTTCCAGTTCGGCGGAGCGGGCCCGGACGAGGGGGTGCACGATGGCGTTGAGGGCGGCGAGGCGATCGGGGTCGGCGAAGACGACCGCGCCCAGCCGGGGCCGGTCGAGCGCGCCCTCGGGGGTGAGGACCGCGTCGCCGAACTCGGCGACGACCGCGGCCAGTCCGGGCGTGCCCGGCTCGACGACTTCGCGCGCGATGCGGTCGGAGTCCACGATCACCGCGCCGTACGACGCGAGCAGCCGCGACACCTCGCTCTTGCCGGCTCCGATTCCGCCCGTGAGGCCCACTCTCAGCATGGGCCCCACGGTATAGGGCGGGCGGTCAGTGACCGCTCTCGCCCTCCCTGTCGGCGAGGAAGCGCTCGAACTCCGCGCCCAGTTCGTCGGCGGAGGGCAGCTCGACGGGCTCGGCGACGAGGTTGCCACGGGTCTCCGCGCCGGACACCGCGTCGTACTGGTGCTCAAGGCCGCGGACGAGGGTCACGAGCTCGTCGTCGCCCTCGGCGATCTGCCGCTCGATCTCCTCCTGGGTGCGCAGCGCCTCGGACCGCAGGGCGTGCGCGGCGTTGGGCAGCACCAGGCCGGTGGCGGCCGTGACCGCTTCGAGGGCGGTGAGGGCGGCGTCCGGGTAGGGCGAGCGGGCGACGTAGTGCGGGACGTGGGCGGCGACGCCCAGGACGGCGTGGCCGGCCTCCGCCAGGCGGTACTCGACGAGGGCCTCGGCGCTCCCGGGCACCTGCGCCTCGTCGAAGAAACTGCGGTGACCGGGCATCAGGTCGGTGCGGTTGCCGTGCGGGGTGACGCCGACGGGGCGGGTGTGGGGGACGCCCATGGGGATGCCGTGGAAGTTGACGGACAGCCGCACGCCGAGCCGCTCGACCAGCTGCCCGACGGCGGCGGCGAACCGCTCCCACTCCACGTCCGGCTCGGGGCCGGAGAGCAGCAGGAAGGGCGCGCCCGTCGCGTCCTGGACGATGCGCAGCTCGATCGCCGGGGTCTCGTACGCGCTCCAGCGGTCCCGCTGGAAGGTGAGCAGCGGCCGGCGGGCCCGGTAGTCGATGAGCCGGTCGTGGTCGAAGCGGGCCACGACCTGGTGCGGCAGGGTGTCCAGGAGACGCGAGACGATCAGCTCGCCGGTCTCCCCCGCGTCGATGTAGCCGTCGAAGTGATAGAGCATGACCAGGCCGGCCGTCTCCTGGGCCAAGGCCAGGTCGGCCACGGCGAGCCCCTTGGGCTCCCATTCGTACAAACCCTGCGGATCCAACACAGTGACCGCTCCTCCTCATGTTCCGTACCGGGGAACGCGCCCGGAGGGCCCGGCCATTCCCGCCTTCCGGATCGAGCCGGCGGCCGCCGGCGCATCTCGCATGACGGAACGACAGCACGAGTAAGGCCCGCTCCCCAAGGGGAACGGGCCTTACTCAGTCAGCTGTCAGCTGCCGTGGTGCAGAGCCTCAGCTCTGGCCGCCGGCGAGCTTCTCGCGGAGGGCGGCCAGCGCCTCGTCCGACGCCAGGGCGCCGGAGTTGTCGGCCGACTCCGAGGAGTACGAGCCGCCGGAGACCTGGGCGCCACCGGCCTGCGGGGCAGCCTGAGCACCCTCGGCCGCAGCCTCGGCGTCCGCCTCGCGGGACTTGATGACCTGCGCCTGGTGCTGCTCGAAGCGCTGCTGCGCCTCGGCGTACTGGCGCTCCCACTCCTCGCGCTGCTTCTCGTAGCCCGGCAGCCAGTCGTTGGCCTCGGGGTCGAAGCCCTCGGGGTAGATGTAGTTGCCCTGGTCGTCGTAGGACGCGGCCATGCCGTACAGGGTCGGGTCGAACTCGACCACGGACGGGTCGGCACCGAAGGACTCGTTGGCCTGCTTCAGCGAGAGGCTGATGCGGCGGCGCTCGAGGTCGATGTCGATGACCTTGACGAAGATCTCGTCGTTGACCTGGACGACCTGCTCCGGGATCTCCACGTGGCGCTCGGCCAGCTCGGAGATGTGGACCAGGCCCTCGATGCCCTCGTCGACGCGCACGAACGCACCGAAGGGAACGAGCTTGGTGACCTTACCCGGGACGACCTGACCGATCTGGTGGGTCCGGGCGAACTGCTGCCACGGGTCTTCCTGGGTGGCCTTGAGCGACAGGGAGACGCGCTCGCGGTCCATGTCGACGTCCAGGACCTCGACCGTGACCTCCTGGCCGACCTCGACGACCTCGGACGGGTGGTCGATGTGCTTCCAGGACAGCTCGGAGACGTGGACGAGACCGTCGACGCCGCCCAGGTCCACGAAGGCACCGAAGTTGACGATGGAGGAGACGACGCCGGAGCGCACCTGACCCTTCTGGAGGGTGGTGAGGAAGGTCTGGCGGACCTCGCTCTGGGTCTGCTCCAGCCAGGCACGGCGGGACAGGACCACGTTGTTGCGGTTCTTGTCCAGCTCGATGATCTTGGCCTCGAGCTCCTTGCCCACGTAGGGCTGAAGGTCGCGGACGCGGCGCATCTCGACCAGGGAGGCCGGGAGGAAGCCACGGAGGCCGATGTCGAGGATGAGACCACCCTTGACGACCTCGATGACGGTACCGGTGACGATCCCGTCCTCTTCCTTGATCTTCTCGATGGTGCCCCAGGCGCGCTCGTACTGGGCGCGCTTCTTCGAGAGGATCAGGCGGCCTTCCTTGTCCTCCTTCTGGAGAACCAGGGCCTCGATCTCGTCGCCGACCTTGACGACCTCGTTCGGGTCGACGTCGTGCTTGATCGAGAGCTCGCGAGAGGGGATAACACCCTCGGTCTTGTAACCGATGTCGAGCAGGACCTCGTCCCGGTCGACCTTCACGATGACGCCGTCGACGATGTCGCCGTCGTTGAAGTACTTGATCGTCTCGTCGATCGCGGCGAGGAAGGCTTCCTCGTTACCGATGTCGTTGACCGCAACCTGCGGGGTGGTGGCGGTGGTCTCGGTGCTGCTCGTCATGTGGGAAAGGGCTCCGGTACGGACATTGAGTCGTAGGTACTGCTACGCCGAGAGCCCGTATCGCACCGCCGAAGCCGGACAGCCTTGGAGACGCGCGATCCGACGGTCCAAGGACCGCCGTACGCGCCTCGTACAACCGAGGGGACATACAACAAGTGCGAGCGCGACCTGCTCCGTCTGAGGCGCGCAGGCCCGCAGCGCAACTTGTAGCATACGGGGGCAGCCGGGCACGGTCAATGCGCGAAGGCGCACACCAGGGATGAATGCCGTCATATCGGGCACAACTTCTGTTTGGCGAGGCTGCGGGGCTGCCGCAGGCGAGCTTTTCGCCGCGCCGAGCGCCTCTTCCGGGCACCTCGCCCGGGCGTCTCGCCGCTCCCCCGGCCGCACACCGCGGCGGCCCGTCCGGGCCGCATCACACTACTGCCGGGGGCACGACCGCCGATGATCCACGAGTACGAACCGGAAGCTACCCGGCGCGTCACGGGCGAGACCGAGAGCAGCCGGGCCAGCCGCGGCTGGTGGGACCGCAACGCCGACGAGTACCAGACCGAGCACGGCGCCTTCCTCGGCGACGACCGCTTCGTCTGGGGCCCCGAGGGGCTCGACGAGGCCGAGGCCGGCCTGCTGGGCCCGGCGGAGGGCCTCAAGGGGCTCGACGTCCTGGAGATCGGCGCCGGCGCAGCCCAGTGCTCGCGCTGGCTCGCCGCGCAGGGCGCCCGCCCGGTGGCCCTGGACCTCTCCCACCGCCAGCTCCAGCACGCCCTGCGCATCGGCGGGAACATCCCCCTTATCGAGGCCGACGCGGGCGCCCTGCCCTTCGCCGACGGCTCCTTCGACCTGGCCTGCTCCGCCTACGGGGCCGTGCCCTTCGTCGCGGACCCGGTGCGCGTGATGCGCGAGGTGCGGCGCGTGCTGCGGCCCGGCGGCCGCTGGGTCTTCTCCGTCACCCACCCCATACGCTGGGCGTTCCCCGACGAGCCGGGCCCCGAGGGCCTCTCCGTCGCGGCCTCCTACTTCGACCGCACGCCGTACGTGGAACAGGACGAGCAGGGCCGCGCCATCTACGTGGAGCACCACCGCACGCTCGGTGACCGCGTGCGGGACGTCGTCGCGGCCGGCTTCCGCCTCACCGACCTGGTCGAGCCCGAGTGGCCCGCCTGGAACACGCAGGAGTGGGGCGGCTGGTCCCCGCTGCGGGGGAACCTCATCCCGGGCACGGCGATCTTCGTCTGCGACCGCGACTAGCCCGGCGGGCGGCTTCCAGGGGGGTGGTTCACCGGCCGCGGGCCGTCGGGGGGCTGGTCGCGCGGTTCCCCGCGCCCCCCTCGGGCCACGTCCAGCGCGCTTCCGAGGACAGCCGGGTACATCCCTTACGGGGCGTATCCGGCCGTGGGCGAGACTTGGCACGTGATCCGTGACGACGCCCTCACCCAGTTGCCCGTGCGGTCCGTGCTGCCCGCCCTCAGGGAGGCCCTGGACGCGCACGGCGCGGCGGTGCTGTGCGCACCGCCCGGCACCGGCAAGACCACGCTCGTGCCGCTGGTCCTCGCCGGGCTCACCGGGGACGGCCCGCGGCAGCGCGTCGTGGTGGCCGAGCCGCGCCGGATCGCCGCGCGGGCCGCGGCGCGCCGCATGGCGTGGCTGCTCGGCGAGGGCGTGGGCGAGCGGGTGGGCTTCACCGTGCGCGGGGAGCGGCGGGTGGGGCCGCGGACCGTGGTCGAGGTCGTCACGACCGGTGTGCTGCTCCAGCGCTTGCAGCGCGATCCCGAGCTCGCGGGCGTGGGCACGGTGGTGCTGGACGAGTGCCACGAGCGGCACCTCGACGCGGACACCGCGGCCGCCTTCCTCCTGGACGTACGAGCCGCCCTGCGGCCCGAGCTGCGGCTGGTGGCGGCGTCCGCGACGACGGACGCCGAGGGCTGGGCCCGGCTGCTGGGCGATGCGCCCGTGGTGACGGCCGAGGGCGTCTCGCACCCGGTCCGGGTCGTGTGGGCGCCGCCGGAGCGGCCCGTGCGGCCGCCGCACGGGATGCGGGTGGACCCGGCCCTGCTGGAGCACGTCGCCTCGGTGGTGCGGCGGGCGCTGCGGGAGCGGGAGGGGGACGTCCTGTGTTTCCTGCCCGGTGTCGGGGAGATCGCGCGCGTGGCGGGCCGGCTGGGCGGCCCGGAGGCGCTGGGGGCCGAGGTGCTCCAGGTGCACGGGCGGGCCCCGGCCGCCGTGCAGGACGCGGTGCTGGCGGGCTCGTCCGGGGGGCGGCGGGTGGTCCTGGCGACGTCGGTGGCGGAGTCGAGCCTGACGGTGCCCGGGGTGCGGGTCGTGGTGGACGCGGGTCTGGCCCGCGAGCCCCGTACCGACCACGCGCGCGGGCTGAGTGCGCTCACGACCGTACGGGCTTCGCGGGCGGCGGGGCGGCAGCGGGCCGGGCGGGCGGGGCGCGAGGCGCCCGGGGCGGTGTACCGCTGCTGGTCGGAGGCCGACGACGTGCGGCTGCCGGGGTTCCCGGCAGCGGAGATCCTGGTGGCCGATCTGACGGCCTTCGCGCTCCAGGCGGCGTGCTGGGGCGACCCCGCCGCGTCGGGGCTGGCCCTGCTCGACCCGCCGCCGGCCGGTGCGATGGCCGCGGCCCGCGAGGTGCTGACGGCCACGGGCGCGGTGTCGGCGGACGGCCGGGTCACGGACCGCGGGCGGCGCATGGCGCGCTTGGGGGTGCATCCGCGGCTCGCGCGCGCCCTGCTGGACGGGGCCGGTGAGGCCGGTGCACGCCGTGCGGCGGAAGTGGTCGCCCTGCTGAGCGAGGAACCGCCGCGGGAGTACGGGGACGACCTGGCGGCGGCCTGGCGCACGGCGCGGCGCGGCGGGGACGCGTACGGCGCGCGGTGGCGTACGGAGGCGCGGCGGCTGGAGAGTGCGCTGAAGGGCGTGCTGGAGGAGGGCGGCGGGGCGGGCGCCGCGGGCGCGCTGTCGGACGACGCCGTGGCCGGGCTCGTCACCGCGCTCGCCTACCCGGAGCGGGTGGCGCGGCTGCGCGGCGAAGGCGCGTACCTCATGGTGTCCGGTACGGGGGCGCAGCTCGGGGACGGGTCGCGGCTGCGGAGTGCGCCCTGGCTCGCGGTGGCCGTCGCCGACCGGCCGGTCGCGGCGGCGTCGGCGCGGGTCCTGCTGGGCGCGGTGATCGACGAGGACACGGCGCGGGCGGCCGCGGGGGCGCTGTACGCGGAGGGCGAGGAGGTCGGCTGGTCCGAGGAGCGGCGGGACGTCGTGGCGCGGCGGGTCGAGCGGCTCGGTGCGGTCGAGCTGGCCTCCCGTCCGCTGCCGGCGCCCGGCCCCGGGCTGGTACGGGCGGCGCTGGAGGACGGGCTGCGGCGGGAGGGCCTTGCGCTGCTGCGCTGGACGGCCGACGGGGCGGGGCTGCGGCAGCGGCTGGCGTTCCTGCACCGGGAGGTCGGCGAGCCGTGGCCCGACGTCTCCGACGCCGCGCTGCTGGAGCGGCTGGACGAATGGCTCGGCCTGGAGCTGGACCGGGCGCGGCGGCGGGCCGACCTGGAGCGGCTGGACGGCGGGCGGATGCTGGAGCGGCTCCTGCCGTGGGCGTCCGGGGACGCGGCGCGGCTGGAGGAGCTGGCTCCGGAGCGGATCCGGGTGCCGAGCGGATCCCGGATCCGGGTGGACTACGGGGGCGGGCAGCCGGTGCTGGCCGTGAAGCTGCAAGAACTGTTCGGCTGGCAGGAGGCGCCGCGGCTCGCGGGCGGGCGGGTCCCGGTGCTGGTCCATCTGCTGTCCCCCGCGGGGCGGCCCGCGGCGGTCACGGCGGACCTGGCGTCGTTCTGGCGCGACGGCTACCGCGCGGTCCGGGCGGAGCTACGGGGCCGCTACCCCCGCCATCCCTGGCCGGAAGACCCGACCGCGGCCCCTGCGACCCGCCGGGCGACGGGCGGGCACTGAGGGGGGTACGGCGGGGGCTTACGGCGAGGGCTTACGGCGGCGCGCGGCCCGGCACCGCCGGACAGCGCGCATGCGACAGCCCGTCGTCGCGGCGGAATCGGTGTTCCCGCGCACCTTTCTTTCCGCCGCGACGGCGGGCCGCCACGTCCTGGCGAGCACCTCTCAGGGGAGGTACCGCTCCACCGCCGCCCAGCCCTTCTCCTCGATGAGCCGCTTCGCGCGCTCCACGCGTTCGGGTGTCACGTCCCGGCCGGAGGCCATGACCAGGTCCTCGGGGTCGATCGGCCGCTCGCCCCCGGTGTAGAGCTCCCTGGGCCGGGACGCGATGGATCCGTCGTCCGTCTTCTCCTTCGTGGTCTTCTCCTTCACGGCGAGCCTCCTCTGCTCCGCGCGGCCCTCTTCCCCGGGGCCTGCCGCTCGGTTTTCCCTCCATCGTGTTCCTTTTGTCCGGTAAATGCACGACGAGGGCGGGCGCGGGCTTCCAGGTACAGGGCGAGGCCCGCCAGCGCACCGGCCAGCCCCGCGCTCCCCCAGGGCAGCCACGAGGTCAGCAGGAGGACGAGCCGCCGCTGGGAGGTCACCATGGCGACGGTGGAGTCGACGTAGTCGGCGCGCATCTTCACGTGCCCGGCGAAGGCGGTGACCGGCTTCTTGTCCGGCTGCCCGGTCCACCGCAGCTCCTCGCGGTGGACCTCCTCGCCGTTGACGGGTGCGCCGGTCACGGGGTCGACCCAGAACATGCGCCGGGTCGTGTACCACCGCTCCAGGCCCATCCCGCCGAGGGCCTCGGGCGTCACCCCGAGGGGCAGCGTCTTGGGGAAGGGGACGCGGGTCCAGGGGACGGTCTGCTCGAAGTAGTAGACGTCGAGCCCCCGGAAGGAGCGGGTGCCGCGGTAGTGGATGGGCGCGGAGGTGCGGGTCTGCATGTCGAAGTAGCGGTAGTCGCGCTTCTCGACCAGGAACGGCCACTTGTACTCAATGCCGTCGCGCCGTACGGGCGTGCCGTCGACGTGTTCGCCGCCCGCGTGCAGGGGCTGCTGGCCGTGGGCGTCGAAGACGTACCGCTCGGGGATCCGGGAGATCATCGCCCCGTCGGGCCCGGCCATGTACGTGAGGGTGTCCCAGACGACGGCGTCGCGCCCGGTCCCGCGCTTGACCTTGCGGGCCTCTTCGACGTTGCCCTTGAGCGTCTGGACGAGGGTCACCTTGGGGACGGTCCGCGGCTCCATGCGGGCGTAGTCGACGAGCGTCGCGTCCTTCGCCTCCAGGACGGCCGTCTGGTACGTGCCCGCCGGCACCTCGGCCAGGCGGGGGAAGGCGTACCAGCGCAGCAGCGGGGCGAGGGCCGCGAGGAACACGGCCACCGCGAGAAGGACGAGGCTCGCTCTGCGGCGCACGGCGCGGCCCGGCCCGTCAGGGGTGTGCGGGGACGGAGGTGAGCAGGGGCCTCGGGGAGGTCGCGCCCTCGGGCGGGCCGATCGCGGTGACGGTGAGGACGAGGGCGAAGGCGGCGGCCAGTCCGACGGCCGCGGCGAGGAGTGCGCGCATGTGTAGCCTCCCGGCGGATCGCCCCGGACCCAACGCATCTGACGCCTAGTCAGGAGCAGGCAGGGCACGGTAGCAACGCACGGCGCAGATGAGAACCACGCGCACGGCCCCTCTCCCGCGCGGCGGACGCGAAGAAGAGGGGCCGTACGGACATCACGGGCGCACTCAGTGCGCGGCGGACTCCCAGTCCCGCCCGACACCGACCGACACGTCCAGCGGCGCGCGCAGCGAGACCGCACCCGCCATCTCACGGCGGACCAGCGCCTCGACGGTCTCCCGCTCGCCCGGCGCGATCTCCAGCACGATTTCGTCGTGGACCTGGAGCAGCATCCGGGACGAGAGCTTCTCCGCCTCCAGCGCCTCCCCCACCCGCAGCATCGCGATCTTGACGATGTCGGCGGCGGTGCCCTGGATCGGGGCGTTCAGCGCCATCCGCTCGGCCATCTCGCGGCGCTGGCGGTTGTCGCTGTTGAGGTCCGGGAGATAGCGGCGGCGGCCGAGCATCGTCTCGGTGTAGCCCGTGGCGCGGGCCTCGACGACGACCCGCTGGAGGTAGTCCCGCACGCCGCCGAAGCGCTCGAAGAAGGTGTCCATCAGCTTGCCCGCCTCGCCGGGGGCGATGTTCAGCTGCTGGGACAGGCCGAACGCCGACAGGCCGTAGGCCAGGCCGTACGACATCGCCTTGATCTTCCGGCGCATCTCCGGGTCGACCTCGGTCCGCTCCACGTCGAAGACCTGGGAGGCGACGGTGGTGTGCAGGTCCTCACCGGAGGCGAACGCCTCGATGAGGCCCTCGTCCTCGGAGAGGTGCGCCATGACCCGCAGCTCGATCTGGCTGTAGTCGGCGGTCATGAGGGACTCGTAGCCCTCGCCGACGACGAAGCCGCGGCGGATGGCCCGGCCCTCGTCCGTCCGCACCGGGATGTTCTGGAGGTTGGGGTCGGTGGAGGACAGCCGGCCCGTGGCCGCCACCGTCTGGTTGAAGGTGGTGTGGATCCGGCCGCCGGCCGCGATGGCCTTGATCAGGCCCTCGACCGTGGACCGCAGCTTCGACTGCTCACGGTGCCGCAGCATGATCACCGGGAGTTCGTTCTCGGTCTGCGCCGCGAGCCACGCCAGGGCGTCGGCATCCGTGGTGTAGCCGGTCTTGGTCTTCTTCGTCTTCGGCAGGCCGAGCTCGCCGAAGAGCACCTCTTGCAGCTGCTTGGGCGAGCCGAGGTTGAACTCGTGGCCCGCGGCCGCGTGCGCCTCCTGCACCGCCTGCTGCACCGCGGCGGCGAACTGCTGCTCCATGCGCTCCAGCCAGCCCCGGTCGGCGGCGATGCCCGCCCGCTCCATACGGGCCAGCAGCGCGCTCGTCGGCAGCTCCACATTGCGCAGGAGCTCCGTCGCCCCGACCTCCGCCAGGCGCGTGGTGAACGCGGCACCCAGATCCAGGACCGTGCGGGCCCGGCCCATGAGGGCATCGGCCTCGGCCTGCTCGTCGGCACCGAAGGCCAGCTGCCCGTCGCCCGCGGCGGCCGTGGCCAGCTCCCGGCCCAGGTACTCCACCGACAGGGCGTCCAGCGCGAAGGAGCGGCGCCCGGGCTTGACCAGATAGGCGGCCAGCGCCGTGTCCATGCTGACGCCCTCGACGGACCAGCCGTGCTCGGCGAAGACCCGCATCGCCGCCTTGGCGTCGTGCATGACCTTCGGCGCGCCCGCGCGGGCGCTCCACGCGGCGAACGCCTTCTCGTCGGCCTCGTCGAGCTCCGCCGGGTCGAACCACACGGCCGGGCCCTCGCCCGTGGCCAGCGCGATCTCCGCGACGCGGCCGCTGCCCAGCGACCACGCGTCGACGGTCGCCACACCGAGCGGGGACGCGCCGTGCTCCGCGAGCCACGGCGCGAGCTCACCCGCCGCGAGCACCGTGCCGTCCACCTCGGCGCCGGCCGCCGGAGCGACCTCCTCCTCGGCCTCCGCGCCCGGGTCCGCGGCCAGCAGCCGGTCCCGCAGGCCCTGGTTACGGATCTCCAGACCCTCCAGGAACGCGATCAGCGCCGTGCGGTCGTAGGCCGCGCGCAGCAGGCCCTCCGGGCCCACCGGCAGCTCCACATCGCGCACCATCTCCGTCAGGCGGCGGTTCAGCTTGACCGCCTCCAGGTGATCGCGGAGGTTCTGCCCGGCCTTGCCCTTGACCTCCTCGACGCGCTCCACCAGCTCCGCGAACGAACCGAACTGGTTGATCCACTTCGCGGCGGTCTTCTCACCCACGCCCGGGATGCCCGGCAGATTGTCCGACGGGTCGCCGCGCAGGGCCGCGAAGTCCGGATACTGCGCCGGGCTCAGGCCGTACTTCTCCTGGACCTTCTCCGGCGTGAAGCGCGTCAGCTCCGAGACGCCCTTCGTCGGATACAGCACCGTGACGTCATCGGACACCAGCTGGAAGGAGTCCCGGTCACCGGTGACGATCGAGACGTGGAAACCCTCGGCCTCGGCCTGCGTGGCCAGCGTGGCGATCACGTCGTCCGCCTCGAAGCCGTCCACCGCGAAGCGCGGCACCCGCATCGCGTCGAGCAGCTCGCCGATCAGCTCGACCTGCCCCTTGAAGTCATCCGGCGTCTTCGACCGCGTCGCCTTGTACTCCGGGAACTCCTCCGAGCGCCACGTCTTGCGCGACACGTCGAACGCCACGGCGAAGTGCGTGGGCGCCTCGTCACGCAGGGTGTTCGCCAGCATCGACGCGAAGCCGTACACCGCGTTCGTCGTCTGCCCGGCCACCGTCGTGAAATTCTCCGCGGGCAGCGCGAAGAACGCCCGGTACGCCATCGAGTGCCCGTCCATGAGGAGCAGGCGGGGGCGACCTCCCTCCGCTGCCTCGGTGCCGGTCGGTCCGTTCGTCTTCACTGCCTTTGCTGCCACGCCCCCGATCCTGCCACGGACCACTGACAATCCCGGCCACGGCGACCGGACCGGCCCCTCCCCGGCGACCCCGGCCGGCTCACCGACCCCACCCGGCACCCGCCACCGACCTCACCCCGGCACCCGCCACCGCCCCGTGACAGGATCGGATCCGTACGTCAGACGCGCACGGGAACCCGTACGCGACACCGCGCACCACCAACGCTCAAGGGGGAGCGAATGGCAGGCAAGCCACCCACCGGCGATCCCGTCCAGGACGCACCGGACGTCACAGCCCCGCAGCACGCCGCCGCCGGACTGCCCGCCGTCGCCCACTCCCTGCGCATGGCCCACCAGCAGATGGGCGCACGCCGCACCGCCCTCACCCTCCTCAAGGTCAACCAGAAGGACGGCTTCGACTGCCCGGGCTGCGCCTGGCCCGAGCCCGACAAGCGGCACGCCGCCGAATTCTGCGAGAACGGCGCCAAGGCCGTCGCCGAAGAAGCCACCCTGCGCCGCGTCACCCCCGACTTCTTCGCCCGCCACACCGTGACCGACCTGGCCGGGCGCAGCGGCTACTGGCTCGGCCAGCAGGGCCGCCTCACCGAGCCCATGTACCTGGCCGAGGGCTCCGACACCTACGAGCCGGTGACCTGGGAACGCGCCTTCGGCATCATCGCCGAGGACCTCGCCGCCCTGGACTCCCCCGACGAAGCCGTCTTCTACACCTCCGGCCGCACCAGCAACGAAGCGGCCTTCCTCTACCAGCTCTTCGCCCGCGAGTTCGGCACCAACAACCTGCCCGACTGCTCCAACATGTGCCACGAGTCCTCCGGCTCAGCGCTCTCGGAGACCATCGGCATCGGCAAGGGCAGCGTCCTCCTCGAAGACCTCTACAAAGCCGACCTGATCATCGTCGCCGGCCAGAACCCGGGCACCAACCACCCCCGCATGCTCAGCGCCCTGGAAAAGGCCAAGCGCGGCGGCACGAAGATCATCACGGTCAACCCGCTCCCCGAAGCGGGCCTGGAGCGCTTCAAGAACCCGCAGAACGCCCGCGGCCTCGCCGGCAACGGCACCGCCCTGACCGACCTCTTCCTCCAGATCCGCCTCGGCGGCGACCAAGCGCTCTTCCGCATCCTCAACCGCCTCGTCCTGGAGACCGAAGGCGCCGTCGACACCGAGTTCATCGACGAGCACACCCACGGCTTCGAGGACTTCCGGCGCACCGCCCTCACCGCCGACTGGGACGAGACCCTGCGGGCCACCGGCCTGAACCGCGCCGAGATCGAGCAGGCCCTCACCATGGTCCTCGCCTCCAAGCGCACCATCGTCTGCTGGGCCATGGGCCTCACCCAGCACAAGCACGCCGTCCCCACCATCAAAGAGGTCGTCAACCTCCTCCTCCTGCGCGGCGACATCGGCCGGCCCGGCGCCGGCGTCTGCCCCGTCCGCGGCCACAGCAACGTCCAGGGCGACCGCACCATGGGCATCTTCGAACGCCCCGCACCCGCCTTCCTCGACGCCCTGGAGAAGGAGTTCGGCTTCACCCCGCCGCGCGAACACGGCCTTGACGTCGTCCGCGCCATCCGCGCCCTCCGCGACGGACAGGCCAAGGTCTTCTTCGCCATGGGCGGCAACTTCGTCTCCGCCACCCCCGACACCGACGTCACCGAAGCCGCCGTCCGCCGCGCCCGCCTCACCGTCCACGTGTCCACCAAGCTCAACCGCTCCCACGTGGTCACCGGCGCCCGCGCCCTCATCCTGCCCACCCTCGGCCGCACCGAGCGCGACCGCCAGGCCGGCGGCGAACAATTCGTCACCGTCGAGGACTCCATGGGCATGGTCCACGCCTCCCGCGGCGGCCTGAAGCCCGCAAGCCCCCACCTGCTCTCCGAACCCGCCATCGTCTGCCGAATGGCCCGCCGCGTCCTCGGCGACACCTCCCCCACCCCCTGGGAGGACTTCGAGCAGGACTACGGCACGATCCGCGACCGCATCGCCCGCGTCATCCCCGGCTTCGAAGACTTCAACACCCGCGTCGCCCACCCCGGCGGCTTCACCCTGCCCCACGCCCCCCGCGACGAACGCCGCTTCCCCACAGCCACCGGCAAAGCCAACTTCACCGCCGCACCCGTCGAATACCCCCGCGCCCCCGAAGGCCGCCTGCTCCTCCAGACCCTGCGCTCGCACGACCAGTACAACACCACCATCTACGGCCTCGACGACCGCTACCGCGGCATCAAAAACGGCCGCCGCGTCGTCCTCATCCACCCCGACGACGCCGCCGCACTCGGCCTCGCCGACGGCAGCTACGCCGACCTCGTCAGCGAATGGACCGACGGCAGCGAACGCCGCGCCCCCGGCTTCCGCGTCGTCCACTACCCCACGGCCCGCGGCTGCGCCGCCGCCTACTACCCCGAGACGAACGTCCTCGTCCCGCTCGACCACACCGCCGACACCAGCAACACCCCGGCGAGCAAGTCACTCGTCATCAGGATCGAGCGGAAGAGCGAACAAGCCGGCTGACGACGGTTGACGGCAAGGCCGCTGAACTGAAAAAACTTTCACACCACAACGGCCGAGGGTGATCGGAGCACGACGCATGGGCGAGCACGGCAAGACCACGTTCCCGCAGGAGGTCCTGGACCAGTGGGCCGGCAGCGGGCTCGACCTGCCCGCCCTCTTCTCGGCCGGGCACCTCGGCGAACGCATGGGCGTGCGCGTCGTCGAGGCCTCCGCCGACCGCGTCGTCGGCACCATGCCCGTCGAGGGCAACACCCAGCCGTACGGACTGCTGCACGGCGGCGCCTCCGCCGTGCTCGCCGAAACCCTCGGCTCCGTCGGCGCGATGCTGCACGGCGGGCCCTCGCGCATCGCCGTCGGCGTCGACCTCAACTGCACCCACCACCGCGGCGTCCGCTCCGGACTGGTGACCGGCGTCGCCACGCCCGTCCACCGGGGGCGCACCACCGCCACGTACGAGGTCGTCGTCACCGACGAGCAGGGCAAGCGCGTGTGCTCCGCGCGGCTCACCTGCGTCATCCGCGACGCGGGGTGACCGGCGCCGCCGAAGCGTGACCACCGGCGGGGGCGACTTGGCATTCCGCCGGGCCCCGCCGCCTGGGTTTCTCGCCGTTGCGGCGGACAAATCTGTTTCCGCCGCACCACACGGCTTACTGCCGGCACGCCAAGGACTTCCCTCCGCCGCAGCGGCGAGCAACCACCACGTCGCAGACCGGCGGTGCCGAACTGCGGGCAGACGACTTCCCCGCATCCCGGATGCGCTCTACCTTCGCACCATGCGGGCACCCCTACGCGGCCGAACGGCCTGCGCCTCGCTGCTGACAGCCGCCCTCCTTTCCGGCTGCGGAGGCTCCGCAGCCGGCCCCGCCCCGCAATCCCCCGAGCCCGCCTCCCCCGTGCAGCTGTGCACCAAGCTCATCTCGTACTGGGCCGAACAGGACCTCACCGGCGGCAAGTGGGCCGGCCTCGACTGGGAACAGAAGGGCCTGTCGAACGAGCAGTACGAGCTCTACAGCGACATCGTGCAGGCGGCGCGCGCCGAACAGCGACAGCACGGGACGGACGCGGCCCTCACATGGCTCCGGCGCCGATCCGCCGAGCGCTGCAAAGCCACCAACGGAGCGACCGGCAGCTCCGAGAACTGGCGACCCCCGACGTAACGTTGTGTAACCACAGGGCAGAGCGGGAAGCGTAGGGGCGGCGACGCAAGCACCGCCCGCATGGCCGGACATCCCCCTCCCGCACCCCCGACCACTTAGCGGAACTGCACTTTCTGGCTCCGCACTCGGGGGACAAATCACCATCCGCGAAGATCATTCGCTCAGCACTGCTACACAGAATTCCCCAGAAGTGAGCTGCGTCATAACAAGACAGTCACATCATGGCCAGCACCTCTGCCCCCCGTCGCCGCACCCCCTTAGAGTCACGGCCAGTCACCACCCCGCGGGGAAAGGACACACCGTGCGCCATCGTCCCCTGCTCCTCCTCACCAGCACCCTCGCCGCCGGCGCCCTCACCCTCAGCGCCTGCGGCTCACGCGACGACGGCGGCAAGAGCGACGACAGCGACGGCGGCGGCGCGCAGACCACCGTGGTCATCGGCGTCGACGCCCCGCTGACCGGCTCCCTCTCCGCCCTCGGCCAGGGCATCAAGAACTCCGTCGACCTCGCCGCCCGCACCGCCAACAAGAACAAGGAAGTCAAGGGCGTCACCTTCCGCACCGAAACCCTCGACGACCAGGCCGTCCCGGCCTCCGGCCAGCAGAACGCCACCAAACTCGTCGCCGACAAATCCGTCCTCGGCGTCGTCGGCCCCCTCAACTCGGGCGTCTCCCAGTCCATGCAGGGCGTCTTCGCCCGCGCCGACCTCACCCAGGTCTCCCCCGCCAACACCAGCCCCGAACTCAGCCAGGGCGACAGCTGGCTCAAGGGCGACAAGAAACGCCCCTTCAAAACCTACTTCCGCACCGCCACCACCGACATCATCCAAGGCCGCTTCGCCGCGCAGTACGCCTACAACGACGCCAAGAAGAAAAAAGCCTTCATCGTCGACGACAAACAGACCTACGGCGTCGGCCTCGCCTCCATCTTCGGCCAGGAATTCAAACGCCTCGGCGGCGAAGTCGTCGGCACCGACCACATCACCGTCAAAGAAACCGACTTCTCCAGCGTCGCCAACAAGGTCAAGAACAGCGGCGCCGACATCGTCTACTACGGCGGCCAGTACCCCGAAGGCGGCCTGCTCTCCGACCAGGTCAAGAAGGCCGGCGCCCACATCCCCCTCATGGGCGGCGACGGCATCTACGACCCCGCCTTCATCAAGGCCTCCAGCGAGAGCAACGACGGCGACCTGGGCACCTCCGTCGGCTACCCCGTAGAAGACCTCGACTCCGCGAAGGCCTTCGTCCAGAACTACAAAGCAGCCGACTACAAAGACCCCTACGCGGCGTACGGCGGCTACTCCTACGACGCCGCCTGGGCCATCATCCAGGCCGTCAAGAGCGTCGTCACCGCCAACAACGGAAAACTCCCCGCCGACGCCCGCGCCAAAGTCACCGAAGCCATGGGCAAGGTGTCCTTCGAAGGAGTCACCGGAAAGGTCTCCTTCGACGAATTCGGCGACACCACCAACAAACAACTGACCGTCTACCAGGTCAAGGGCGACGCCTGGAAGTCCGTCAAGAGCGCCACCTTCAAGGACTGAGCTCTCGCAGGCGCCGAGCACGCGTCAAAGACTGAGTCCTCTCCAGCACCGAGCACTCGTCAAGGACTGAGCTCTCTCAAGCGCCGAGCACACGTCAAGCACCGCGCACCCGTCACCGACCGAGCACCCACCCGGACCCCGGCCCACCGCGCGAGGAAGCGACCAACCCACGCCCTCGCGCGGACCCGCACCCGACCACCCGCAACGGAGGCCCAGCGGTGCACCAACTGCCGCAAACGCTGGTCAACGGACTCGCCCTCGGTGCCCTCTACGGCCTCATCGCCATCGGGTACACCATGGTCTACGGCATCGTCCAGCTCATCAACTTCGCCCACGGCGAGATCGTCATGATCGGAGCCTTCGGCGCCCTCACCATCCACCTCTGGCTCCCCGGCGGCACCCCCCTGCCCGCCGCCCTCCCCCTCATGCTCATCGGCGGCGCCATAGCCTCCGTAGCCGTCGCCACCGCGGCCGAACGCTTCGCCTACCGGCCCCTGCGCACCGCCCCCCGGCTCGCCCCCCTCATCACCGCCATCGGCCTCTCCATCGCCCTCCAGCAAATCGTCTGGGCCTTCTACCCCGACGCCAAGAAATCCCGCGGATTCCCGCAGTTCCAAGGCGACGCCTTCGAACTCGCCGGCAACCTCCACCTCCAGCGCGACGACCTCTTCGTCCTCATCGCGGCACCCCTGTGCATGCTCGCCCTCGGCCTCTTCGTCGCCAAAAGCCGCACCGGCCGCGCCATGCAAGCCACCGCCCAGGACCCCGACACCGCAAAACTCATGGGCATCAACACCGACCGCATCATCGTCCTGGCCTTCGCCATCGGCGGCGCCTTCGCCGCCGTCGCCGCAGTCGCCCAAGGACTCCGCGCCGGACAGATCAACTTCGAAATGGGCTTCATCCTCGGCCTCAAAGCCTTCACCGCCGCCGTCCTCGGCGGCATCGGCAACATCTACGGAGCCATGCTCGGCGGAGTCGTCCTCGGCATCGCCGAAGCCGCCGCATCCACCTACATCCAGCACATCCCCGGAATGCAGCAACTCGGCGGAGGCGGCTGGAAAGACGTCTGGGCCTTCGCCCTCCTCATCCTCGTCCTCCTCATCAGGCCCCAAGGGCTGCTCGGCGAACGCGTCGCGGATCGGGCGTGAGAGCAATGAACCCACAGACAACCCCGGCAGCACACACACCCCCCACCGCCGAAGCCGTCCCCCTCATCCCCCTCCCCCTCAACACCGCTCGCGCCCTCACCACCGCCGGCGCCCTCCTCAGCGCCGCCTCCACCTTCCTCTCCTGGACCTGGACCACCCGCTTCCCCGGCAACCTCACCGTCAACGGCTACCCCGGCGGACTCCAGCTCCTCACCCTCACCGGCGCCCTCCTCACCCTCGCCTACGCCCTCACCTCCTGGAACATCCCAGGCCTCCGCTGGCTCAACCCCACCGGCAGCCACAACGCCACCGCCCTCCTGGCCATCGCCACCCTCGCCACCACCTGGTACACCCTCATCGCCATCGCCGCACAACTCGGCGGCCTCGCCAACCTCGAACCCGGCGGCTACACGGCCGCCCTCACCACACTGCTCACCCTCCTCGGCACCCTCGCCCTCCCCCTCGACCGACGCCCCGCCGACCCCGCCCCGGCCACCGGCCGCCTGAGCAGCACCCGCGCCGCAACCGCCGTACGCTCCGCCCTGCGCACCCTCGGCCCCGGCCGCACCGGCAAGCAGCCGCCCCTGCCCCGGCCCCTGCCGCCCTGGGCCGAAATCCTCGTCATCGCCGCAGCTTTCGGCCTCGCCCTCGGCATCGTCACGTACGGAATCGGCACCGCCTACGGCGAACTCTTCACCGGCTTCCTGCTCCTCGCCGGCTTCGGCACCGCGGGCCTCGCCCGGGCCGGACTCCTCGGCCGGCTCACCGCACTGACCGCCAAGCACCGCACACCCACCGTCACCGCCGCCTTCGTCGCCGCGGCCCTCTTCCCCCTGACCCAGGACACCGACCAGTACACGCTCATCGCCGTCAACATCCTGATCTTCTCGACCGTCGCCCTCGGCCTCAACGTCGTCGTCGGCCTCGCCGGCCTCCTCGACCTGGGCTACGTCGCCTTCCTCGGCGTCGGCGCCTACACCGCCGCCCTCGTCTCCGGCACCACCGCATCCACCCTGGACATCCGGTTCCCCTTCTGGGCCGCCGTCCTCACCGGCGCCGCCGCCTCCCTCGTCTTCGGCGTCGTCATCGGCGCCCCCACCCTCCGGCTGCGCGGCGACTACCTCGCCATCGTCACCCTCGGATTCGGCGAGATCTTCCGCATCACCGTCGGCAACCTCAACGGCGAATCCGGCCCCTCACTCACCAACGGCCCCAACGGCATCCCCAACATCCCCGACCTCGTCCTCTTCGGCTACTCCTTCGGCAAGACCCACCACCTCGGCAGCATCACCCTCAACCCCTTCGCCAACTACTACCTCCTGATGCTCCTCTTCACCGTCATCGTCGTCCTCGTCTTCAGCCGCGCCGGCAACTCCCGCATCGGCCGCGCCTGGATCGCCATCCGCGAGGACGAAACCGCCGCCACCGCCATGGGCATCAACGGCTTCCGCCTCAAACTCCTGGCCTTCGCCCTCGGTGCCACCCTCGCCGGACTCGCCGGCACCGTCCAGGCCCACGTCGCCTACACCGTCGTCCCCGAGCAGTACGTCTTCGCCGGCCCCGTACCGCCCAACTCCGCCTTCCTCCTCGCAGCAGTCATCCTCGGCGGCATGGGCACCATCAGCGGCCCCCTCCTCGGCGCCGCCCTCCTCTACCTCATCCCCGCCAAACTCCAGTTCCTCCAGGACTACCAACTCCTCGCCTTCGGCGCCGCCCTCATCCTCCTCATGCGCTTCCGCCCCGAAGGCCTCATCCCCAACCGCCGCCGGCAACTCGAATTCCACGACGGAACCACCACCGGCAGCACCCTCACGCACGCGGAGGCGACCACCCCATGACCACCCCCGCCACCGCCCCCGCGAAAGCCCCCGCAGCAACCCCCGTCCTCACCGCAACAGGCGTCACCATGCGCTTCGGCGGCCTCACCGCCGTACGCGACGTCGACCTCACCGTCCACCACAACGAAATCGTCGGCCTCATCGGACCCAACGGCGCCGGCAAAACCACCTTCTTCAACTGCCTCACCGGCCTCTACGTCCCCACCGAGGGCACCGTCGCCTTCAAAGGCGCCAAGCTGCCACCCAAACCCCACCTCGTCACCAAAGCCGGCATCGCCCGCACCTTCCAGAACATCCGCCTCTTCGCCAACATGACCGTCCTCGAAAACGTCCTCGTCGGCCGCCACACCCGCACCAAAGAAGGCCTCTTCTCCGCCCTCCTCCGCGGCCCCGCATTCCGCCGCGCCGAAAAAGCCTCCGAAGAACGCGCCATGGAACTCCTCACCTTCACCGGACTCGCCGGCAAACGCGACCACCTCGCCCGCAACCTCCCCTACGGAGAACAACGCAAGCTCGAAATCGCCCGCGCCCTCGCCAGCGACCCCGGACTCCTCCTCCTCGACGAACCCACCGCCGGCATGAACCCCCAGGAAACCCGCGCCACCGAAACACTCGTCCACGCCATCCGCGCCCAAGGCACCGCCGTCCTCGTCATCGAGCACGACATGCGCTTCATCTTCGCCCTCTGCGACCGCGTCGCCGTCCTCGTCCAAGGCGAAAAACTCACCGAAGGCACATCAGAAGCCGTCCAAGCCGACGAACGCGTCATCGCCGCATACCTGGGCACACCCTTCGAAGGCGCACCGGGAGAAGAAGAAGCCGCGGAAGTCGCCGCGGCCGAAGCACGCACCGAAGAAGGGGAGGAGAACCAGTGACCGCCCTCCTCGAAGTCAACGGCCTCCGCGTCGCCTACGGCAAGATCGAAGCCGTCAAAGGCATCAGCTTCAGCGTCGAAGCCGGCCAGATCGTCACCCTCATCGGCACCAACGGCGCCGGCAAAACCACCACCCTGCGCACCCTCTCCGGACTCCTCAAACCCCTCGCCGGCACCATCCGCTTCGACGGCCGCCCCCTCGCCGGCATCCCCGCCCACCGCATCGTCGCCCTCGGCCTCGCCCACTCCCCCGAAGGCCGCCACATCTTCCCCCGCCTCACCATCGCGGAAAACCTCCAGCTCGGAGCATTCCTCCGCAAAGACGGCGAAGCCATCGCCAAGGACGTCCAGCGCGTCTACGACCTCTTCCCCATCCTCGGCGAACGCGCCCGCCAAGCCGCCGGCACCCTCTCCGGCGGCGAACAGCAGATGCTTGCCATGGGCCGCGCCCTGATGTCCCGCCCCAAGCTCCTCATGCTCGACGAGCCCTCCATGGGCCTCTCGCCGATCATGATGCAGCGGATCATGGCCACGATCACCGAGCTCAAGGCCTCCGGCACGACCATCCTGCTCGTCGAGCAGAACGCCCGGGCCGCGCTCTCCCTGGCCGACCGCGGCCACGTCATGGAAATCGGAAAGATCGTCCTCTCCGGAACGGGGGCGGACCTCCTCCACGACGAGTCGGTACGCAAGGCGTACCTGGGCGAGGACTGACGAGGGCCCGTGTCCTGTACGGACACGGGCCCTCGCTCGCGGTGCGGGTACGGCCGGGGCTACTGCCCCTTCGCCGCCTTCTTCTCCTCGGCGTCCTCAATGACCGCCTCGGCGACCTGCTGCATCGACAGACGGCGGTCCATCGACGTCTTCTGAATCCAGCGGAACGCCGCCGGCTCGGTCAGCCCGTACTGCGTCTGAAGGATGCTCTTCGCCCGGTCCACCAGCTTCCGCGTCTCCAGCCGCTGCGAGAGGTCGGCGACCTCCTTCTCCAGAGCCTTCAGCTCCGTGAAGCGGGAGACGGCCATCTCGATGGCCGGGACGACGTCGCTCTTGCTGAACGGCTTCACCAGGTACGCCATGGCCCCGGCGTCCCGGGCCCGCTCGACGAGATCGCGCTGGGAGAAGGCGGTCAGCATCAGGACCGGGGCGATCGAGTCCCGGGCGATCTGCTCGGCGGCGGAGATCCCGTCCAGGACGGGCATCTTCACATCGAGGATCACCAGGTCGGGCTTGTGCTCCCGGGCCAGCGCGACCGCGGTCTCACCGTCGCCCGCCTCGCCCACGACGGAGTAGCCCTCTTCCTCAAGCATCTCTTTGAGGTCGAGCCGGATCAGGGCCTCGTCCTCGGCGATCACCACGCGGGTGACGTGGGGAGGGGTGTGCGTCGGCTCGTCGTCGACGGGCGGCGTGGGCTCGGCGGCGGTCACGGGTCTCCTCGTTCCAGGACAGGGTGCTGCTGCACGAGCCTACCCGCGCGACTTCCGCGGGCCCCACAAGGTAAGCTGACCGCGCCATGCCTGGCCGGGTTGGTGGAACGGTATACACGGAGGTCTCAAACACCTCTGCCTGAGAGGGCTTGCGGGTTCGAATCCCGCACCCGGCACATAGCTTCCGCTAAGCGGATCATCCCCTTCTCGTGAAGTTTGACCGCTTTCACTCCGTGCAGCCGTTCCATCGCGCACGGTTGTTCCATGCAAATGCACGGCTCCAAGCTGCGTCAGAAGGCCCTGGACCTCATTGCCTCCGGCACGACGAACGCTGAGGTCTCCCGACGGCTGGGCATCCCCGTAGGCACAGTCAGCTACTGGCTCCACATGGACCGGTCCAAGCGTGGGGAATGCCCGGGTCCCCACCGGCCCAAGTGTCCGCGGTGTGATGGCAGTGAGCTCGACGAGGCCGCCTACTCGTACCTCCTCGGTCTCTACCTCGGCGACGGCCACATCAGCCAGCCCATCCAGCACCGGGTCCCCAACCTCATGATCACCTGTGACGAAGGCTGGCCCGGGCTCATGGACGCCTGCGAGGCCGCCATGCAAGCCGTGTTTCCCGACAACCGGGTATGCCGGGTCAGACGGACCGGCTGTCGCAACGTGAAGGTGTACTCCATGCACTTACCCTGCATGTTCCCCCAGCACGGCCCCGGCAAGAAGCATGACCGGAAGATCGCCCTGGAAGCCTGGCAGCAGGAGATCGTCGACGCGCACCCGTGGGAGTTCATCCGCGGACTCATCCACTCCGACGGCTGCCGCATCACGAACTGGACCATTCGCCACGTCGGCGGGGAGCGCAAGCGCTACGAGTACACGCGCTACTTCTTCACCAACAAGTCCGACGACATCCGGAAGCTCTTCTCAGACACCCTCGACAAGGTCGGCATCGAGTGGAAGATGACCCGGCGCGGGGCCGACCCTTTCAACATCTCCGTCGCCCGGCGTGACTCCGTCGCACTGATGGACCTCATCATCGGCCCGAAGCACTGACGTAGTCGGCACTACTCCTCACCAATGTGGTGCACCCGCACCATATTCGTCGTGCCCGGCGTCGCCGGGGGCGAGCCCGCTGTGATGATCACCCGGTCCCCCTTCCGGCATCGGCCGATCCTCAGCAGGTACTCATCCACCTGGTCGACCATCTCGTCCGTCGTCTGGACCATCGGGCCCAGGAACGTCTCCACTCCCCACGTCAGGCTCAGCTGGGCCGCCGTTGACGCCTCCGGCGTGAACGCCAGGAGGGGGATCGGGGAGCGGTACCGGCTCAGGCGGCGGACCGTGTCGCCGGATTGGGTGAAGGCGACGAGGAACTTCGCTTCCAGGAAGTCACCCATCTCGGCGGCCGCACGCGCCACCGCGCCGCCCTGGGTGCGGGGCTTGCTCCGCTCGCTCAGGGGCGGGAGGCCCTTCGCGAGGAGGTCCTCCTCCGCCGCGGCGACGATGCGGCCCATGGTCTTGACCGTCTCGACGGGGTACTTGCCCACGCTCGTCTCGCCGCTGAGCATGACCGCGTCCGTGCCGTCGATGACGGCGTTGGCGACATCCGACGCCTCGGCGCGCGTGGGGCGGGAGGCGTCGATCATCGAGTCGAGCATCTGCGTGGCCACGATGACCGGCTTCGCGTTCCGCTTCGCGAGCTTGATGGCTCGCTTCTGGACGATCGGGACCGTTTCCAGCGGCATTTCGACGCCGAGGTCGCCGCGGGCGACCATGATGCCGTCGAAGGCGGCGACGATGCCGTCGAGGTTCTCGACGGCCTGCGGCTTCTCGATCTTGGCGATGACGGGGCGGCGGCGGCCTTCCTCGTCCATGACGCGGTGGACGTCGGCGACGTCGTCCGCGCTGCGGACGAAGGACAGGGCGATGATGTCGGCGCCGATGCCGAGGGCCCAGCGCAGGTCTTCGACGTCCTTGTCGGAGAGGGCGGGGACGGAGACGGCGACGCCGGGGAGGTTGAGGCCCTTGTGGTCGGAGACCATGCCGCCCTCGATGACGATGGTCCGCACGCGCGGGCCGTCGACCTCGGTGACCTCCAGGGTGACGCGGCCGTCGTCGACGAGGATGCGCTCGCCCCGGCTGACGTCGGCGGCGAGGCCGTCGTAGGTGGTGCCGCAGGTGTGGCGGTCGCCTTCGACGGGCTCGACGGTGATGGTGAATTCATCGCCGCGTTCAAGGAGTACGGGTCCTTCGCGGAAGCGGCCGAGGCGGATCTTCGGGCCTTGAAGGTCGGCGAGGACGCCGACGCTGCGGCCGGCTTCCTCGGCCGCCTTGCGTACGCGCTGGTAGCGGGCCTCGTGGTCGGCGTAGGTGCCGTGGCTGAGGTTGAAGCGGGCTACGTCCATGCCGGCGTCGACGAGTGCCTTGATCTGCTCGTACGAGTCGGTGGCGGGCCCGAGGGTGCAGACGATTTTTGCTCGGCGCATGCTTCGACCTTATGACCTACCGGTGGGTAGTGGATCCGTCGCCGGCGACAGCCCAACGGCCTTTCGGTAAAAGGTTTTTGACAATGCATGAACGTGCGGGTGCGCGCTCCGATGAGCGGTTCAGAGGCGGGGCGGCGTCATGGTGAAACGGGCGTTGACCTGGGCGTGGACGGTCTGGCGCTGGGGTTCGAGATCCAGTTCGGGTTCGGGTGCGGCTGCGGCTCCGTATCCGCCGCGGGCCATCCCGGGGTAGCCGATGTTCTCGGCGCCGTCGTCGGCGAGTTCCAGGAGGGCGGTGAGGCGGGCGCCGAGGGCGTCGGCGTATTCGCGGGCGCGCTGGACGGCTTCTTGTACGGCGAGGCGGCGGGCTTCGCGGTGTGCGGGTGAGTCGGGGCGGAGGGACCACCAGGGGCCGGTGATGCTGGTGAGGGGGAGGTCGGCGATGCGGGTGGTGAGTTCGCCGAGGACGGTGAAGTCGTTGAGGGTGGCGGTGAGGTGGACGCTGCCGTGGTAGGAGCGGACGCGCTCGTGGCGGCCTTTGTCGGCGAACTGGGGGGCCACCGTGATGAGGCCGGTTTCGAGTTTTTCGACGGCGTCGCCGTAGGACTTGACGAGGTCGAGGGCCCGGGTGTTGCGGAGTGTGAGTTCTTCGAGGGTGGTGGTGCGGTCGGTGTTGCGTGCGGTGACGGCGATGTGGATGTGGGCGATTTCGGGGTCGACTTCGAGGCGGGCTTCGCCGCGGACGGAGACGCGGGGGGTGTCGGGGGTGCCGTAGGGCAGGGGTGTGGATGCGGTCATGTGGTCAGTGTGGCCTCTCGTTGCTCGGGGTGGGGTTACTGGGGAGTCACCGGATCGCAACCTTGGGAGGGTGTCGCGTTGCGGGGCGGGCGGGTCAGAATCTACGCGCGTTGTGAGCATGTCAGCGCTGTCAGCTTTGCGACTTTGGGGAGAAGAAGTGCCGCTGAACCGGAGGAATTTTCTGGAGCGTACTGCCGCGACGGGCGCGGGGGTCGCGCTCGTGGGGGCGGTGGGTGCCGGGTCGGCCGAGGCGCAGGGGGTGGATGCGGGTCTCGTGGGTGGCCGGGGGAAGCGGAAGTATTCCTTCACCGTGATGGGGACGACGGATCTGCACGGGAACGTCTTCAACTGGGATTACTTCACTGACGCCGAGTTCGATGACAAGGCACACAATGACGTGGGCCTGGCGAAGATCTCGACGCTGGTGAATCAGGTGCGGTCGGAGAAGGGGCGCCGGAACACCCTGCTGATCGATGCGGGTGACACGATTCAGGGCACCCAGTTGTCGTACTACTACGCCAAGGTGGATCCGATCACCAAGGCGCACGGTCCGGTGCATCCGATGGCGCAGGCGATGAATGCGATCGGGTATGACGCGGCGGCGCTGGGGAATCACGAGTTCAATTACGGTATTCCGGTGCTGCGGAAGTTCGAGGAGCAGTGTGATTTTCCGCTGCTGGGGGCGAATGCGCTGGATGCGAAGTCGCTGCGGCCGGCTTTTGCTCCGTATGTGATGAAGCGGGTGTGTACGCCGTTCGGTCGTGATGTGAAGGTGGCGATTCTGGGACTGACGAATCCGGGTATTGCGATCTGGGACAAGGCGAATGTCCAGGGGAAGATGGTGTTCCCGGGTCTGGAGGAGCAGGCGGCGAAGTGGGTGCCGCGGCTGCGTTCGATGGGTGCGGACGTGGTGATTGTTTCTGCGCATTCGGGTTCGAGCGGGACGTCTTCGTACGGTGATCAGCTGCCGTACATCGAGAATGCGGCGGCGTTGGTGGCGGAGCAGGTGCCGGGGATCGACGCGATTCTGGTGGGGCACGCGCACACGGAGATCCCGGAGTACCGGGTGGCGAACAAGAAGACGGGCAAGCAGGTGGTGTTGTCCGAGCCGCTGAAGTGGGGGCAGCGGCTGACGCTGTTCGACTTCGGGCTGGTGTGGGAGCGGGGCCGCTGGCAGGTGGAGTCGGTGTCGGCGAAGGTTCTGAACTCGAACACCGTGCCGGAGGACAAGAAGATCACTCGGCTGCTGCGTGATGAGCACGAGAAGGTCGTGGCGTATGTCAATCAGGTGATCGGTACGTCTACGGCGGCGATGAGCGCGGCCGAGGCGGCGTACAAGGACACTCCGATCATCGACTTCATCAACCATGTGCAGAAGGAGACGGTGAAGGCGGCGCTGGCGGGGACGGCGTACGCGGCGCTGCCGGTGCTGTCGCAGGCATCGTGCTTCTCGCGGACGGCGTCGGTGCCGGCGGGCAAGGTGTCGATCCGGCAGGTGGCGGGGCTGTATCCGTTCGAGAACACGCTGGAGGCCCGGGTGCTGACGGGTGCGCAGCTGCGGGAGTATCTGGAGTTCTCGGCGCATTATTACGTGCGGACGGCGGCCGGTGTTCCGGTGGATCCGGCGAAGCTGACGAATGCGGAGAGCATTCCGGATTACAACTATGACGTGGTCAGCGGCCTCTCGTACGAGATCGACATCGCGAAGGCGCCGGGGGCGCGGGTCGCGAAGCTGATGTTCGACGGGAAGCCGCTGGATGACGCGGCCGAGTTCGTCCTGGCGGTGAACAATTACCGGGCCAGCGGTGGGGGGAATTTCCCGCACGTGGCGCGGGCGAAGCAGGTGTGGGCCAACTCGGAGGAGATTCGTAACACGATCATTTCCTGGGTGAAGGCGCAGGGGTCGATCGATGTGGAGCGGTTCGCGTCAGTGGACTGGAAGCTGACGCGGGATGGTGCGCCGGTCTTCTGATCCGGTGTTGCGGGGTCGTGGTTGAGTCCGCGGTTCCAGGCCGAATGTGGTGAAGGCGGTCCGCTCCGGGAGGGGGTAGGCCGCCTTTCCTGTGATGGCGTTGAGGATGGTGGCGCTGCGCCAGGCGGCGAGGCCGAGGTCGGGGGTGCCGACGCCGTGGGTGTGGCGTTCGGCGTTCTGGACGTGGATGGCGCCGCGGACGAGGGGGTCGAGGACGAGGCGGTGGTTCTCGTCGATGCGGGGGCGTTCGCTGTGGTCGCGGCGGATGTAGGGGTCGAGGGCGGCGAGGAGGGTGTCGACGGGGCGTTCGCGGTAGCCGGTGGCGAGGATGACGGCGTCGGTGGTGATGCGGGAGCGGGTGCCTTGCTGGGCGTGTTCGAGGTGGAGTTCGACGCGGGTGGTGCCGACGCGGCCGGCGGTGCGGACGAAGACGCCGGGGGTGAGGACGGTGTCGGGCCAGCCGCCGTGGAGGCTGCGGCGGTAGAGCTCGTCGTGGATGTCGGCGAGGGTTTCGGTGGCGATGCCTTTGTGGAGCTGCCATTGCTGGGGCAGGAGTTGGTTGCGTACGGCTTCGGGGAGGGCGTGGAAGTAGCGGGTGTAGTCGGGGGTGAATTGTTCGAGGCCGAGTTTGCTGTATTCCATGGGGGCGAATGCGGGGGTGCGGGCGAGCCAGTGGAGTTTTTCGCGGCCGGCGGGGCGGTTGCGGAGGAGGTCGAGGAAGACTTCGGCGCCGGATTGGCCGGAGCCGATGACGGTGATGTGTTCGGCGGCGAGGAGGCGTTCGCGGTGGTCGAGGTAGTCGGCGGAGTGGATGACGGGGACGGCGGGGGCGTCGACGAGGGGGCGTAGGGGGTCGGGGACGTGGGGGGCGGTGCCGACGCCGAGGACGAGGTTGCGGGTGTAGGTGCGGCCGAGGGCTTCGGCTTCGCCGTCGGAGTCGAGCTGGGTGAAGTCGATTTCGAAGAGGCTGCGTTCGGGGTTCCAGCGGATGGCGTCGATCTGGTGGCCGAAGTGGAGGCCGGGGAGGTGCTGGCTGACCCAGCGGCAGTAGGCGTCGTATTCGGCGCGCTGGATGTGGAAGCGCTCGGCGAAGTAGAAGGGGTAGAGGCGTTCGCGTGATTTGAGGTAGTTGAGGAAGCTCCAGGGGCTGGTGGGGTCGGCGAGGGTGACGAGGTCGGCGAGGAAGGGGACCTGGAGGGTGGTGCCGTCGATGAGCAGGCCGGCGTGCCAGCGGAAGGTGTGGTTCTGGTCGTAGCAGGCGGTGCGGAGGCCGGGGATGCCGTGGGCGAGGGCGGCGAGGGAGAGGTTGAAGGGGCCGATGCCGATGCCGGCGATGTCGAGCGGCTGGTCGGGGGTGGTCTGGGGGGCTTCGGCGGGCGAGGGGGGCGTCTGGGCCCGGGGGCCCGGGTCGGGCTGGGGCGGCGGGGTGCCGGGGGTGTTCTCCGGGGGGTTGTTGGGGGGTGGCGGGGTCTTCATCGGCGTACCTGGCCTTCCACGAGGGTGAGGAGTGTGCGGAGGTCGTCGGGGGTGGTGTGGGGGTTGAGGAGGGTGGCCTTGAGCCAGAGGCCTTCGGGGGTGGTGGTGCGGCCGAGGACGGCGTGGCCGTGGTGGAGGAGGGTGCGCCGGAGTGCGGCGGTGGTGCGGTCGTCGGTGCCGGTGGGGCGGAAGAGGACGGTGCTGAGGGTGGGGCGTGCGTGGAGGTCGAAGGAGGGGTGGGCCTCGATGAGGTCGGCGAGGTGCTGTGCGGCGGTGCAGACGCGCTCGACCAGGTCGCCGATGCCGCGGCGGCCGAGGGCGCGGAGGGTGACGGCGATCTTGAGGATGTCGGGGCGGCGGGTGGTGCGCAGGGAGCGGCCGAGGAGGTCGGGGAGGCCGGCGCGGGTGTCGTCGGGGGCGTTGAGGTATTCGGCGTGGTGGGCGAGGGGGGTGAGGGCGGTGGTGTCGGGGACGGCGAGGAGGCCGGCGGCGACGGGCTGCCAGCCGAGTTTGTGGAGGTCGATCGCGATGGTGTGGGCCTGGTCGAGGCCGTCGAGGGCGGGGCGGAGGGTGTCGCTGAAGAGGAGCGGGCCGCCGTAGGAGGCGTCGGCGTGGAGGCGGGCGCCGTGGGTGCGGCAGAGCTCGGCGACGGCGGGCAGGGGGTCGATGCGGCCGGTGTCGGTGGTGCCGGCGGTGGCGATGACGAGGGTGGGGGCGCCGGTGGCGGTGAGCTCGGTGAGTGCTGTGCGGAGGGTGGCGGGGTCGAGGACGCCGGTGGGGGTGGGGAGGGTGAGGGGGGCGGGGAGGCCGAGGAGCCAGGCGGCGCGGTGGATGCTGTGGTGGGCGTTGGCGCCGCAGACGACGCGGAGGGGCGCGGGGGCGCGGCCCTCGGCCTGCTCTTTGGCTGCTTCCCCGGCTTCTCCGGCCGCCTCTCCGGCCGCCTCTCCGGCCGCCTCCCCGGCTGCTTCCCGGGCCGCCTCTCTGGCCAGGAGCAGGGCGAGCTGGTTGGACTCGGTGCCGCCGGTGGTCACCAGGGCGTCCGCGGAGGGGCGTCCGGGGTAGGCGAGGGCGGCCAGGGCGCGGGTGGTGAGGGTTTCGAGGGCGGTGGCCGCCGGGGCCTGGTCCCAGGAGTCGAGGGAGGGGTTGAGGGACGCGGCCGCGAGGTCGGCCGCGGCGGCCAGGGCCAGCGGCGGGCAGTGGAGGTGTGCGGCGCAGTGGGGGTGTGCGGGGTCGGCGGCGCCTTCGGCGAGGGCGCTGACGAGGGTGTGGAGGGCTTCGTGGGCGCCGGTGCCGGTCTCTGGGAGGGCGGGGGCGGCCAGGGCGCGCAGGCGGGCGGTGACGGCTTCGGGGCCGCCGGCCGGGAAGGGGCCCGCGCGGGTGGCGGCGCCCTGGGCGAGGGCGTCGAGGGTGGTGTCCAGGAGGGGGTGGAGGGCGTGCGGGCCGTGGGATCCGCCGGCGAGTGGGACAGGGGTGTCCTCGGGGGCCTCGCGGGGTGAGGCGACGGTGGGGCCGGCGGACGCAGGCATGGCTTTGCCCCTTTTGGGTTGACTTCGTGCGCGTGCTGTGCGGTCGCTTGCGGGCGGTGACGAGCAGCAACTGCAACAAGTTACGTTCGGCGCACGGTCGGTGACCGGCGTAGGGGCGGGTTTCGCTCGATGGTGGTACGGCCGTGCGACGGGCGTGAGTTGTGTCTGCTAATGGGGTCCGGGGCGGACGCACCCTCTTCCGTCGACTAATCTGCACCCCATGGCCATGAACTTTCTCGCTCTCGACGTAGGGCCGCTCAAGCCCGAGCCCGCGCCGCTCGTCCTCGGCGCGGTGCTGTTCTTCATCACCTTCGCCCTGATGGCGAAGGTGCTGCTGCCCCGGATCAACAAGGTCCTCGTCGAGCGCGAGAAGGCCACCGAGGGCCGCTTCGACGAGGCGGAGGAGACGCGCGCCGAGGCGGCCCGCGTCCACGCCGAGTACCAGGAGCTGCTGGCGGAGGCCCGGCACGAGGCCGCGCGCCTGCGCCAGGAGGCGACCGAGCAGGGCACCGCGATCGTCGCCGAGCTGCGGGCCGAGGGCCAGCGCCAGCGCGAGGAGATCATCTCCGCGGGTCACGCAGTGATCGACGCCGAGCGCGCGGTCGCCGAGGCCGAGCTGCGCGAGCAGGTCGGCGTGCTGGCCACGGAGCTGGCGGGCCGCATCGTCGGTGAGGACGTCGCCCAGTCCGCGCGCGACAACGGCACGGTGGACCGCTTCATGGAGGAGCTGCGCACCGCGCAGGCCTCCGACGCCGCCCGCGAGGCGCGCGGCTGACGCCGGCCGCCGCTGGGACATTCTCGGACGCCGAAGGCTCCGCACCCTTTCCGGGGTGCGGAGCCTTCGGCGTTCTCGGCGTTCTCGGCGTTCTCGGCGTTCTCGGCGTTCTCGGCGTTCTCGGTATGCCTACCGGCCGGCGTTCCTGATACGCAGGGCGCGGCGCAGGTCGTCGAGCTCGTCGGTGAGCCGGCGGCGCAGGGCGGGGAGCGGGTCCGCGGCGGCCAGGCACTCCTCGCCGAGGTCGAGGGTGCGCTGCTCGACGAGGGTGCGGGGGAAGCCGGCGGCGCCCGCGGCGGTGGCCAGGGCCGGGCCGCGGCGGGCGGCGAGGGCGACGGCTGCGGGGTAGTAGCGGTCGAGGTAGGGGCGGACGAGGGCGTGCTGCTCGGGCTGCCAGAAGCCCTGGGCGGTGGCGGTGAAGAGGTAGTTGGAGAGTTCGGGGCGGTGCCCGGGGTCGTACATGGCCTGCCAGGCGGCTTCCTTGGCGGCCGGGTCCGGCAGGGCGGCGCGGCAGCGGGCCGCGCCTTCCTGGCCGGTGGCGCTGGGGTCGCGGGCGAGTTCGGCGTCGATGTCCTCGGTGGTGGTGGCGCCGAGGGCGGCGAGGCGGGCGAGGGCGCGCCAGCGCAGTGCGGGGTCGAGGGCGGGGCCGCCGGGGACGGTGCCGTCGCGGAGCCAGGCGTGGAGGGTGTCCGGGGCGGTGGTGCTGTCGATGAAGGTGCGGACGGCCGTCAGGCGCAGGCCCTGGGCGGCGGTGTCCTCGCCGCGTTCCCGGGTGCGGTCGAGGAGGTCCCGGGCGAGGGTGGTGAGGCCGGTCAGGGCCGCGGGGCGGTCGGCGGGGGTGACGTAGCGGTCGGCGACCTGCCCGCGGGCGAAGGTGAGGACGGCGCCGGTGATGGCCACGTCGCTCTCGTGGGGCAGGTGGGTGCGGGCGGCGTTCAGGTAGGCGGCGGGGGTGAGTTCGCCGTCGCGGACCATGTCGCGGGCGGCGTTCCACAGGACGGCGCGGTTCAGCGGGTCGGGCAGGCCGTGCAGGGAGCGCAGGGCGGTGTCCCAGGACGCGGGGTCGAGGCGGATCTTGGCGTACGTGAGGTCGCCGTCGTTGAGGAGGAGCAGGTCGGGGCGGGTGCCGGGGAGGGACGTGGCGGGGCCTGTCTGCGGCACGTCCAGTTCGAAGCGGTCGCGGAGCGTGAGGCGGGCGGGGTCCGCGGGGTCCCGGTCGTACGCGCCGACGGCGATGCGGTGGGGGCGGGTGCCGTCCTGGCCGACGGTGAGCTGCCAATGGCCGTCGGCGTCGCCGGTCGCCGCGGTGAGGGTGTCGACGCCGCTGGTGCGCAGCCAGCGGTCCGCCCAGGCGTGGACGTCGCGGTCGGTGTGGCGGGCCAGGGAGTCGAGGAAGTCGGCGAGGGCGGCGTTGCCGAAGCGGTGGCGGGCGAAGTGGTCGTTGATGCCCGCGAGGAAGTCCTTCTCGCCCAGCCATGTGACGAGCTGGCGCAGGGCGGAGGCGCCCTTGGCGTAGGAGATGCCGTCGAAGTTCAGGAGTGCGGAGGCGGTGTCCGGGACGGCGGCGGGGTCGGGGGCGACGGGGTGGGTCGAGGGGCGCTGGTCGGCGTCGTAGCCCCAGCCCTTGCGGGCGCAGGCGAAGTCGGTCCAGGCGCCGCCGAAGCGGGTCGCTTCCGCGAGGACCTGGTAGCCCATGTACTCGGCGAACGACTCGTTCAGCCAGATGTCGTCCCACCAGCGGAGGGTGACGAGGTCGCCGAACCACATGTGGGCCATCTCGTGGGCGATCGTCACGCCGCGGGTCTCGCGTTCGGTGTCCGTGACGGCCGACCGGAAGACGTATTCGTCGCGGAAGGTGACCAGGCCGGGGTTCTCCATGGCGCCGGCGTTGAACTCGGGCACGAACGCCTGGTCGTAGGAGTCGAACGGGTACGGCTCGTCGAAGATCTCGTGGAAGCGGTCGAAGCAGCGGCGCGTGATGTCCAGGAGCTCGTCGGCGTCCGCGTCGAGGTGCGGGGCGAGGGAGCGGCGGCAGTGCAGGGCGAACGGCAGGCCGGCGTGCTCGGTGCGGACGGTGTGCCAGGGGCCGGCGGCGAACGCCACGAAGTAGGTGCTCAGGGGCTGGGTCGTGGCGAACTCCCAGCGGCCCTCGCCTCCGGCCCCGGCCGGGTCGTTGGTACGGGTCGCCACGGCGTTGCCGAGGACGGTCCAGTGCGGCGGGGCGGTGACGGTGGCGTCGAAGACCGCCTTCAGGTCGGGCTGGTCGAAGGACGCGAAGACGCGCTGGCTGTCGTCGAGGAACGCCTGGGTGTAGACGTACGTCTCGCCGTCGGCGGGGTCGGTGAAGCGGTGCATGCCTTCGCCCGTACGGGAGTAGCGCATGTCCGCCTCTATGAGCAGCTCGTGCTCGCCGGCGGTGAGGGAAAGGGGCAGCCGGTTGTCGTCCAGCGCGGCCGGGTCGAGGGGGCGGCCGTCGAGGACGGCGCGGCGCAGGGCGGCGGGCTTGACCTCGGCGAAGGTGTCGCCGGCTTCGCGTGCGGTGAAGCGGATGAGGGTGGTGGAGGCGAAGAGGTCGTCGCCGCGGGTGAGGTCGAGGGCGACGGTGTAACGGTGCACGTCGAGGAGGCGGGCGCGGGTTTCGGCTTCGGCGCGGGTGAGTACGGGCATGGCTTCATCCTGCCGGGTCGCCGGCGCTGTGCCGAGGCCGGATTCCGGGCCGTGCGCGTTCCCGGTGCGGACCGGGTTACGGGCGAGCCCGGGGGCTGAGCGCCGCCGCGGCGGGGGTGAGGGGGCGCGGATCGCCCCCTTGCCCCCGTGGCGGAGGCCGGCGGTGCCGGACCGGACTGCCGGTCAGTCCGGCACCGCCGAAACACTCCGTGGGGGCCGAGCACCGCTGCGGCGGAAGGAGGGGGGCGCGGACCGCCCCCCTTGCCCCCGTGGCGGAGGAGAGCACGTCTCCGCAGGGCTGGTGCCCCGCGCCCTCTCCCCCGCCGCGGCGGCGAGCAACCGCCACGGCGGAGGCCGGCGGTGCCCGGCCGGGCAGGAGGTTGGTTCGGCACCGCCGAGACAGATCGTGGGGGCTGAGCGCCGCCGCGGCGGAAAGAGAGGGCGCGGACCGCCCCCTCACCCCCGCGGCGGCGGAGGGCACGCCTCCCGGCGAAGGCCGGGCGCTGCGGGGCGAGACTGGGGCCCCGCACCCTGACCCCCGCCGCAACGGCGAGCAACCGCCACGGCGGAGACCGGCGGTGCCCGGCCGGGCAGGAGGCCGGTTCGGCACCGCCGAGACAGATCGTGGGGGCTGAGCGCCGCCGCGGCGGAAAGAGAGGGCGCGGACCGCCCCCCTCGCCCCCGCGGCGGCGGCCGGCCGGTGCCGGGCTGGGCCTCGTTGGCGGGTTGCCGTGCTGGACGCGCTACGCGCGGGCGATCGTTTCGTGGTGGCGGATTACCTCGGCGATGATGAAGTTCAGGAACTTTTCCGCGAACGCGGGGTCGAGCTTGGCGTTCTCGGCCAGTTCGCGGAGGCGGGCGATCTGGCGGGCCTCGCGCGCGGGGTCGGCGGGGGGCAGTTTGTGGGCGGCCTTGAGGTGGCCGACCTGCTGGGTGGCCTTGAAGCGCTCGGCGAGCATGTGGATCACCGCCGCGTCGATGTTGTCGATGCTGTCGCGCAGCCGGCCCAGCTCGGCCCGTACGGACTCGTCCATGGAACTGTTGCTCATGGCCACCGAGCCTATGCGGACGGACGGGGTGCGATCACCGGTGGGTGGTCCGGGTCGGGGATCCGTGCGCTCCAGCCTCCGGGCACGGCGCGGCCCTGCCGGGCGCGGAAGCGGACGGGCGCGGTGCCGACCCGGCGGGTGAAGAGGCGGCTGAAGTAGGCGGGGTCGGCGTAGCCGACGCGGCGGGCGACGGCGGCGACGGGCAGTTCGGTGGCGGCGAGGAGTTCTTTGGCGCGGCCGAGGCGGATGTTCAGGAGGTAGTCCTTGGGGCTGCAGCCGGCCCCGCGGCGTACCGCGGCGCGCAGTTCGGCGGGGGTCATGCCGTGGCGGGCGGCGTGCTGGGCGACGGTCAGCGGGAGGAAGGCGTCCTGGGCGAGTGCCTGGAGTACGGGTTCGCCGCCGGGCGTGGTGTCGGCGCGGGCGTGGCGCAGGGCGACGAGGAGTTCGTGGACGGCGGCGGACGTCTCGATTTCCAGGAGCGGGTTGCCGCGGTGCGCGGCGCGGGCGATGCGGTGGACGGCGGTGCGTGCGGCTGTGGTGTCGGTGAGGGGTACGAGGGGCCGGTGGGGTTCGATGCAGCCGAGTTCGGTGTAGGCGGCGACGGCGGGGCCGGTGAAGTCGACGAAGCTCTCGTCCCAGCCGGTGCCGTCGGCGGCGCCGTAGTGGTGGGGGACGCCGGGGGCCAGCCAGAGCAGTGCGGGGGCGGTGACCGTGCGGTGGTGGCCGTCCGGGGTGCGCAGCCATCCGCTGCCGGCGTGGATGACGACGGCGACGTGGTGGCCGAGGGTGCGGGGCCCTACGGCGGGCAGTGCGCCGTGCTGGAGGCCGACGCCGAGGCAGACGAGGCCGAGGCGGTGGTGGACGGGGCCGGGGCTGAAGTAGCGCATCCATGTCTGGTACATGGGTCCCGGCCTCCTGCGGTGTCGGCGCCGTGGGCCGATCTTCGCGCATGGGGGTGTGCTTCACCAGAGTGCTGTCACGAGAGGCCGGGAGCCTCACCCGTCTCGTACGCCGTGAAGTTCGTACACGGTGAAGCCGTCCAGGACGAACTCCGCCGTCCCGCTGTCGCCGGTCTTGCGCAGCCCGACCCATGCCTCGCCGGTCTCCGGCGCGGTGAATTCGTACGTGTGGGTGGCCGGGGCGTGGGCGGCGGGCAGGGGTGTGTTCCGCAGTTCGCGGCTTTCGGGTGTGTCCACGGCGGTGATCCAGGCGTACTGTCCGTCGGCTTCGTTCTCGTAGCGGAAGGCGATCCGGTAACGGCGTCCGGGCTGGAAGCGCACGGTGTGGGGGACGGTGCGGTAGACGATCCCGGTGTTCTCACCGCGGGATTTCAGGGACTGCGTGCCGTCGATGACGTCGTCCACGGCTTTGCCGTTCCAGCCTCGCTGTGTGTACGGGGCGTGCCGCTGGGCGATGTGGGTGCGCGGGTCGGTGGCGCCGCCGGCGTCGCCTTTGACGAAGGGGCCCCAGCCTTGGGGGACGTTTTCGAAGTCCTCGTGGAGGAGTGCGCCGGGGCGTGCTGTCGCGGGCCCGGCGGGTACGACTCGCAGGGCGTCGAAGCGTACGCGGGCGCTGCCGGCGGCGGCGGTGAGCGTGAGGGTGGTGGGCCCGCCGCCCGCCGGGACGGTGAAGCGGGTGAACATGCGCTGGAAGCGGGTGCCGTGTTTGCGGTCGGCGGCGACGTGGTTGCCGGCGGTGGAGGTGTCCGTCCAGTTGGTGGCGGTGGTGCCGTCGGCGGTGCGGACGTGCAGGCCGGCCCGGCGCCGCTCCCCCGCGGTGGCGCCGACCTCGACCTGCACGGACGCGGCGTACGTGCCGGGTTTCAGCCGGGCGAGCCGCTGTCCCGCCGTGGCGGCCGCTCCGGCACGGATGACGAGCTCGTAGTCGCCCAGCGGGCTGCGTTCGACGGCGGCGGGGCCGGTGACCTGCCAGCCGTCGAGGCCGCCGGAGTGGAAGCCGGGGTCGTGCAGCGGCGTGCCTTCGCCCCATGCGGGCCGCGGGGAGCGGTCGTGGTCGCGGGTGAGGACGTAGGGCTGCCCGGGCTCGGCGTCGATGGTGACCTCGCCGCCGCGGACGGGCAGCTCGGCGGGGTCGGTGCGGCCCTGGTCGGTGAGCCGGTGGCGGACGACCGTCGTCCGGCCGGCCCAGCCGCGCGGCAGGCGCCAGCGGGTGGTGCCGCCCGCGGGGTTGTAGTGGTAGAGCTTGGCCGGGTCGAGGGCTTCGCGCGGCTCCCAGGGCAGCAGGTACGTGCCGCCGCGGTAGACGACGCGCCCGTCGGTGGTGATGGTGCGGGTGCCGTCGGCGTCGCTGACGGCGGTGCGCGCCGGGCCCTCGAAGGTGATCTCGTGTTCGCCCCAGGTGCGGATCGGGTGTGCCTGGAGGTATTTGGCCGGGAGGTTCTCGGTCCACAGCAGGCGGTGGAAGGGCGCCCAGTCGGTCTTGCCCTGCCAGCCCTCGAAGGTGCCGAGTTTGGCCGTGCCGAGGAGGGGCCACTTGTCGGCGAAGACGTCCTTGTGGTGGTGATGGAGGAGGCGGATGAGGCGGGAGTTGATGCCGCGCGAGGTGTCGGGCCCGTAGTCGGTCTCGTTGGCCCAGTGCGCCCAGAGGCTGGAGCGTTCCAGGCCGTGGCCCCATTCGGTGGCGATCTGCCAGCCCTGGTCGCGCAGGGCGCGCTGCAGCCGGTCGGAGTTCCAGCCGGATTCGCGGAAGACGTCGATGTAGAGGGTGGTCAGGGCGGGGTCGGTCTCGGCGCGCAGCTGCCGGAAGCGGCGGACGGCGTCGCCGGAGAGGAGGTCGCGCCGGGGGTCGATCCGGTACGACTGGTCGAGCCAGTCCCACTGCCGGTCGTGGCGGTCGACGAGGGTCTCGGAGAAGGCGTGGGCGACGGGGTAGGACTCGGTGGTGTTCACGTGCACGGCGAAGTCGCTGTTCCACTTCTTTCCGGCGCGCAGGAGGGTGTTGAGGTCGGTGAGGCCGCCGGCGCGGGTGTTGTAGTGGCCGCCGTAGTCGGGGTGGGCGGAGTCGTGGCCCTCGGACTGGTAGCCCTTGAGGAGGGTGAACTGGCGCAGCCCGTCCGTGGCGAGGGCGATGCGTTTGACGTTGTCGAGGGTGGCGAGGAAGGGGTTCGTGGCCTGGCTCGCGAAGTTGAACGGGATGTGGGGGACGACGCGCAGGTGCTGTTCGGCGGCGCCGAGCGGCGCGGTCATGACGTCGCGCAGGGCGATGGCCGCGTCCTGCCAGTCGGCGCGGCCGTCGCCGTTGCGGTCGCGGGTGACGACGACGGTGGCGCGGGGCAGGGGCTCGGTGTCGGCGGTGGCGGCGCCGGCGGCCCGGTGGGTCCACTGGCCGCAGGTGATCCGGGCCTCGGTCCCGTAGGTCCGGGTGCGGGTCTGCCGCCGGAGGCGGCCGTTCTCCCAGGCGGTGGCGGCGTCCGGCCGGTCCTGGACGGTGTTGGTGTCGAGGGCGGCGGCGAGCCGGCCGGTGCTGACGACGGCGTAGGCGCAGCCGATGGGTGCCTCGTCGGCGGGCGTGTCGGGGCCGGGGCGGACGAGGGTGTCGCCGTTCTTGGCCTTGTCGAGCTGGATGCGGGCGGCGAGGAGTTCGGCGCCGGGCTGGGTGCTGCGGACGCTGAGCAGGGCGAGGCCGGGGACGCGCAGGGTGCCGATGCGCAGGGCGGGGGTGTCGGTGATGCGGGTGACGCGCCAGTCGAGGCGCGTGCCGGTGACGCGGATCTCGACGTCGATGCGCGTGCCGCCGGGGAGGGCGAGGACGTACGCGGCGCTGTCGTCGTGGACGGTGGTGGTGACGTGGGGGGTGTGTTCCTTCTCGTCCACGAGGAGGGAGGTGACGGGGTCCTCCTGGCCGTGGACGACGTCTCCGGTGGTGCGGTCGGTGTAGGAGATGACGTAGGGGAAGGCGGTGCTGACGCGGACGTCGAGGGCGGCGGAGCGCAGGACGGCTTCGGCGGGGGCCGCGGCGGAGGCCGTTCCGGTGAAGCTGGTGAGCGCGGCGAGCCCGGCGGCGGCGCCTGTGGTGACCACGGTGCGGCGGGTGGGGGTGTGCGGGGCGGCGGCGTCCACTCTGTCCTCCTCCTCGGTACCGGTGTGCCGACGTGCTGCTGTGCCGGCGTACCGATGTACCGGTGTGCCGATGGCCACGGGCACACAGTGGAGGGTGGGGGCCGTGACGCCCATGGACAAAAGCGGTACGGGTGTTGGACTCCTGTCCGCGGCGGGGCAGGATCGATTCATGATCGCGAAACTGATGTATCCCGTCGTCGACTGTCCGGACCCGGCGGCGCTGGCCGGCTTCTACGCCCGGATCCTCGACTGGGAGGTGGACGCCTCCGACCCGTCCTGGGTGTGGCTGACCTCGCCCGCGGGCGAGCGGATCGCCTTCCAGGAGGCGAAGGACCACCGGCCGCCGCGCTGGCCGGACCCGGCCTTCCCGCAGCAGTTCCACCTGGACTTCGAGGTCGCCACGCGGGAGGACGTGGAGCGGGCGCGGGGCGAGGTGGCCGCGCTGGGGGCGGAGTTCCTGCACGACAGCGGCGGCGAGGAGAAGGGGTGGCTGGTGTTCAACGACCCCGCGGGGCACCCCTTCTGCCTCTGCTACGGGCAGTCGTCGTAGGCCGCGGGCCGGTAGGACTAGGACCGGCCCCGGCCCGGGCACCGGTCAGGTTCGGCCCGGGCGCCGGTCAGGTGTCGCACTCCAGCACCGACCGGCACAGCCCGCACCGCACGCGTACGCTCCCCCGCACCGGCACCCGGATCCGCTGGTGGCACGTGGGGCACGGGAAGCTCACCCGCAGCGGGTCGTGCCCCTCGAAGGCGTAGCCCCGTCCGGACGGGGCGCTGCCTCCGGCGTTCTGGACGGCGCGGCGGTCGCGGGCGTAGCGGTGGCGGCCGAGCCGGCCGGTCGCGGCGAGCGGGGGCCGGCGTCCGTCGCGCCGGGCCTCCGCGAGGCCCTTGGTGTAGGCGTCGTACGCCTGGGGGCTGGTGAACCACGGGGAGGGGTCCTCGCCGAAGGCCTGCGCCCGCTTGGCGAGGACGTAGCCGAACTCCTCCGGGGTGAGGTAGCCGAGCTTCTGCGTGGAGACCGCCGACTCGCGGTAGGCGTCCAGCAGCAGCCACCCCGCCCCCAGGTACGCCGCCGCGGTGTCGGTGAGGATCTCGTTGTCGCGGGTGCCGGGGAAGGCGAGGCCCAGCCGGTGCAGGTAGACGTGCATGACCTCGTGGGAGAGGGCGGCGCCGATGTCCTTGCGGTGGGTCTTGAAGCGGGAGTTGAGCTCGATGAAGTACTCCGGGCCTGCCGCGAGCTCGATGCTTCCCGCGTGCCGCATGTCGCGGAAGCTGACGATCATCCGGGCGTCCGGCAGGTGCAGGTGGCGCACCATTGCGCCGGCGACGCGCTGCACGCCGAGGTACGGGTTCTCGTCGTCGTCGAAGGCCACGTCGGCCGGGGGCATGCTGAGCTCGAAGGTGTGCACCGTGTCGTAGGAGAGGCGTTTGTACAGGGCGGTGATCGCGGCGCGCACGGTGTTGATGTGCGGGAAGCCGTGCACGATCTCGACGCCGTGTCCCGTTCCGGTCCCGGTGCCCACGCGTGACCACCCCCTGGGGTCCCCTGTCTCCACTGTACGGGGGCGGTGCGGTGCGGCGGCAGTGCGCGGCGACGGCGGTACGGGTGGGAGGACGCCGGCAGTACGGCCGGGACGCCGGCGGTACGGCTGACAGGGCGCCGGCGGTACGGCTGGCCGAAACGGGGTGCTTGTCGCACGTTCGTTCGCTGCTCATAATCGCACCGCGCAGCGAAGGCTCGATTCCGGTAATCGGACGGCCGGGATTGTCATGAGCCTGACATTCGTGCGCAACCTCCCACGAAAGGAAGACCGTTGCGTTCCTTCCTCTTCCTCGGCACGCTCAGGAGAACCCTCGCCGTCGGCGCCGCGGCCCTCGCCGCGCTCACCTTCACCGCCGGGTCCGCCCTCGCCGACGGCCCGCGCGACGCGCGCCCGCACGAGGGCGTCGTCGGCGGCACCCCCGCCCAGCAGGGCGAGTTCCCGTGGATGGTGCGGCTGTCCATGGGCTGCGGCGGCGCGCTCTACACCCAGCAGATCGTCCTCACCGCCGCGCACTGCGTCGGCGGCAGCGGCGCCAACACCTCCATCACGGCCACCGCCGGAGTCGTGGACCTCAACTCCTCGCAGGCCGTCAAGGTCAAGTCCACCCAGGTCCTCCAGGCGCCCGGCTACAACGGCTCCGGCAAGGACTGGGCACTGATCAAGCTCGCCCGGCCGGTCGACCAGCCGACCCTCAAGATCGCCGACACCGACGCGTACAACAACGGCACCTTCACCGTCGCCGGCTGGGGCGCGGACCGCGAGGGCGGCAGCCAGCAGCGGAACCTGCTGAAGGCCACCGTGCCCTTCGTCGACGACACCGCCTGCCAGCAGGCCTACGGCAACCTCATACCCGGCGAGGAGATCTGCGCCGGGTACCTCGACCAGGGCGGCGTCGACACGTGCCAGGGCGACTCCGGCGGCCCGATGTTCCGCAAGGACGGGGCGGGCGCGTGGATCCAGGTCGGCATCGTCAGCTGGGGGCAGGGCTGCGCGCGGCCGCACTACCCCGGCGTCTACACCGAGGTGAGCACGTTCGCCGCGGCCATCAAGAGCGCGGCGGCAAGCCTGGGCGGCTAGCCCCTGCGGGGGGTGTGCGGCCCCGTACGGTCCGCCCCGGCTCCCCCGCCGTTGCGCCGTCCGGAGGGTCCCCGACGCCCGGACGGCGCAATCACGCGTCCTCCTCCGGAGCCCGCGCACGCGACTCCGGTATGACGTGGGCGGGCCCTCGTCATCCTTTCGGCCGAGGCGAGAATGGTCGGACAGTCGAGGTGTGGGCGCCGTAAAGGCCCGTAACGTGAAGTCGTGGCCGCAGACCGGCGGCCGCAGACCGAGCCGACCGTTACGGAAGAGGGACCCCGTGTCCGCCAAGCACCGCATCGCCGCCGCCACCGTCCTCGCCGCCGCCGTCGGCGCGGTCGCCTGGCCGACGGCCAGTGCGCTCGCCGCGGACGCCCACTCCTCCGGCGGCAGGGACACCGGCTCGGGCCGCCCCGTGGTCGTCCGGCAGGTCCAGCTGCCCGACGGCAGCCGCGCCCAGCTGGCCTCCGGCGAGCGCGGCACGTCGGTGACGGTGACCAAGCACGGCAAGCAGCAGCACACGATCGACGCGTCCCGCCCCGCGGCCGACCTCGACCGGCTCCACCTGCGCATCCTCGGCGGGGACACCGCCAAGCCCACGCTGCGCGCCTCCCTCGACGGGGCCCAGCTGACCAACTACTACGACTTCGCCTCGGGCACCCTGCGGCACACCCCCGACGGCGCCGAGTCCACCGCGGTCCACCACAAGGGCGCCAAGGACATCAAGGGCGTCAAGCACGCCCCCGGCACCACCACCGGTTCCGGCCATGTCGTCACCGTGCGCAACAGCGGCGAGCCACAGGCCCCGTCCCGCCAGCGCACGCTCCACGCCGCCTCCAGCAACCCCGTCAAGCGGGTCGTCGAGGCGGGCGAGGTCATCAAGGGCCGGCACGACATCGGCGCCCCGGCCCTCGCGGGCGGCGTCGGCCTGCTCGCCCTCGGCGGCGGCGCCTACGGCGTGCGCCGCCTCGCCGCCCGCCGGGCCGTCCGCGGCACCGGGAAGTAACCCCGTACGGCGGGCACCGCCGCACGGTCAGCACAGCGCAAGGGACCGCAAGGAACGAGTATGGCGATCACCGTGGTCATCGCGGACGACCAGGAGATGGTCCGCACCGGGTTCCGCATGATCCTGGAGAGCCAGCCCGACATCGAGGTCGTCGCCGACGTCGTGGACGGCGAGGCCGCCCTCGCCGCCGTCGAGGAGCACGAGCCCGACGTGCTGCTCCTCGACATCCGCATGCCCAAGCTCGACGGCCTGGAGGTCACCCGCCGCCTGTCGGCGCGCACGACCGGCCGGCCGGGGCTCGGCGGGCGCCCGCGCATCGTCATCGTCACCACCTTCGACCTCGACGAATACGTGCACACCGCGCTCCGCAACGGCGCCTCCGGCTTCCTCCTGAAGGACGCGAGCCCCGCCATGCTCGTCGAGGCCGTGCACGCGGCCGCCGTGGGCGACTCCCTCATCTCGCCCGCCATCACCGTCCGCCTCCTGCGCGACATGGCGCCCGGCGGCCCCGCGGGCCCGGCGAGGGCCCCCTCCGAGCCGCTGACCGACCGCGAGGCCGACGTCGTGCGCTGCCTGGCCCGCGGCGCGACCAACGCCGAGATCGCCGCCGAGCTGTTCGTGTCGCTGTCCACGGTCAAGACCCACCTGGCCAACGTGCAGACGAAGCTGGACGCCCGCAACCGCGTCGAGATCGCCGCCTGGGCCTGGGAGAGCGGGCTGGCCGCGGGCGGCACGTGACCAGGTGGGCCGGCTGGGCCGTCCGCCACCCCCGGCGGGCGGCCTTCGCGAAGGCCGGGCTCGGGGCGGTCCTGCTCTGCCTCGTGGCCCTGGAGGGCATCGCGCTCACCCGGCAGCCGAGCGAGCCGCACGCCATCGTCCTCGCCTCGGGCGTCCTCGTCTGCCTGTGCGCCGTGCCCTACGGGTGGATCCCGCTGACCGTACGGGCGTCCGTCGCGGCCGCGGTCTCCCTCGTCGCCTCCGCCGTCCTGATGATCGGGCCGCACCCCCGCGTCGTGTGGGGCATGGGCGAGGACGTCGCCCTGCTCGTCCTGTTCACCCTCGTCGTCAGCAGGTCCTCCAACCGCGTCGCGGCCGTTCTCGGCCCGCTGCTCGCCGTCGCCGTCGTGGCCGCGCCCATGCGCGACCTCAAGCCCGAGTGGTTCACGGCCCTGTTCTCGATGCTGCTGGTCGTCGTGGGCACGTACTCGCTGCTGCTGCGCGGCCACGCCACGCAGCGCGTACGGGACCTGACCGCCGTCCGCACCGCCGAGCGCCTCGAACTCGCCCGCGAGCTCCACGACCTCGTCGCCCACCACATCACCGGCATCGCCGTGCAGGCCCAGGCCGCCCGCTTCACGGCGGTGGAGGGGCCCGCGGCGGTCGGCGCGTTCGAGCGCATCGAGACGTCCGCGGGTGAGGCGCTCGGCGCGATGCGCCGCCTGGTGAGCGTGTTGCGGGAGGGGGAGGCGGAGACGGAGCCGGTCGCCGGGCTGCCCGAGGTGCGTGCGCTGACCGAGTCCTTCGCGCGCACGGGTCCGCCCGTCGTCCTCTACATCGAGCAGGGGCTGGAGAGCTGGCTCCCCGCCGAGGTCGCCGCGGGCGTGCACCGCGTCGTCCGCGAGGCCCTCACCAACATCCGCAAGCACGCCGCGGACGCCACGGCCGTACGGATCGGCATCCGGGGTGTGCCCGCGGGCGTCGAGCTGCGCATCGCCGACGACGGCAGGCACGCGGCCGCGCTCCCGGAGAAGGCCCGGGGCGGCGGCTTCGGCCTGGTGGGCCTGAGCGAGCGCGCGAAGGCGATGGGCGGCCTGCTGCGGGCGGGCCCCGCGCCGGAGGGCGGCTGGGAGGTCACGGCACGCTTCCCGGTGGATCGCAGGAGGTGAAGGGCGGCCGCGGGGGCGGGCCCCTTCACTTCCAGTGCTGGCGCAGCACCTTCTCCGCCGGCTTGCCGTGGGGTGTGTACGCGAGGCGGCGCGGGGTTTCGCCGGCGTCGGGCCAGTCGTCCCACATCCACCAGCAGACCCCCGCCCACCAGGGCTTTCCGTCGAGGGCGGTGAGCAGCGCCTCGTACGCGGCGGCCTGTTCGTCCTCGCCGCCGCTCTTGCTGACGGTCCAGGAGTAGGGGGCGGTGGTGGTGCCGCGCTGGCTGACGTAGCCGGCCTCGGTGAAGAGGATCTTGCGGTGGTGGCGGGCGGAGAAGGCGGCGAGTTCGCCGGTGATGGGCTTCCAGGCGTCGCGGAGCCGGGCCGCGTCGGCCGTGGGGCGCTCGGCGAGGGGCCAGTAGGCGTCGATGCCGATGACGTCGAGGTCGTCCCAGAAGGCGACGGTGCGGTACTCGTCGTAGTTGGCGGCGTAGGTGAGGGGGCCGTGGTAGCGGTCGCGGACGGCGCGCACGACCTTGCTCCAGCGGGCGCCGTCGCGGGAGGTGCCGGCCAGTTCGGTGCCGACGGCGAGCTGGTCCGTCTTCGTGTCGGTGGCGAGCGTCGCGTAGTGGGTGATGAAGCGCTCGTAGGCGGTGAACCAGGCGCCGGGGTCGCCGGGCCGGATGCCGGCCCGGTCGCCGCCCTTCACGAGGTCGACGTGCGGTTTGAGCATGACCTTGAGGCCGGTCTCGTGGGCGAGGCCGATGATGTGCCGCAGGGCGTCGTCGCCGGCGGTCTCGCCGGTGGTGTGCATGCCGGGGTCGCCGGTGCCGTCCTGGTACCAGGTGGGGGTGAAGGTCACCCAGCGGGCGCCGGTGGCGGCGATCTGCCGCAGGTAGGGGGCGGCGTCGGGGCCGGTGTAGTCGCCGGTGTTCCAGGAGGGGAGGGTGATGCCGCGCATGCCGGCCGCCTTTGCGTCATCGGGGCGGGCGCTGGGCCCGGGCGGGGTCTCCTCGCCGGAGTCCCCGTCCGGGCCGCCCGAGGAGCAGCCCGTGAGGCACCCGGCGAGGAGGAGGGCGGCCGTGAGCAGCGCGCCGGCCGCTCTCCTCCCGGCGCTCACCGGTTCAGGTCCGTGGGGCCGACGAAGGTGTAGCCGAGGGCCTTGATGCCCTCGATCGTCTGCTGCAACGGCGCCAGCGGGTAGTAGGGGTGGTAGAAGAAGCTGGCCACGCCGTCGCGGACGGCCAGGTTGGCCTTGGCGGAGGCGATGAGGTCGGCGGGCAGCCGCGGTGGGTGGTTGTTGTACGGGTCGGGCTCGTAGTTGCCGATGTTCTCGGGCAGGACGGTCGTCCCGTAGACGTCCTTGACGGCGTACGGGAAGAACTGGCCGATGTAGCGGCTGTTGTCCGGTGTGCCACCGGTGAGCGTGCCGGCGAAGTACAACGAGCGCTCCAGGCGTGCGGAGTAGTTCTGGCCGAGGACACGGTAGTCGGTGGCGGAGGCCGCGTAGTGCGGAGTGGTCCACAGGGCCGGTTTTGGCAGTCCGGCGGCGGTGAATCCGGCCAGGGCCTGGGTGATGCGGCTCTGGGCCCAGGCGGTGGAGTCCTCCGCGGGCGGTCCGTCGAGGACGACGTTGTTCGCCGTGTCGATGTGGGCGCGGAAGAACTCGAAGTCGTCGCCGGTGACGCCGTTGTACGGGTTGTTGGCCGTGCCGTACTGGTGGGTGTAGCCGTGGTTCATCAGGACGGCGCCGCCGGCGAGCATGTTCTTGAGCTCGGTGACGACGGCCGGGGCCTGGGCGAGCGTGAGGGTTTCGGGGACGCCGTTGTTGTAGGTGCCCTTGGGGTCGGTGTAGACGGGGATGACGTTGATCCCGTACGGGATCTTCTGTGCCTTGAGGTAGTCGGCGATGGTCTTCAGCTGGGCCGGGTCGGACTTGGGGCTGATGTCCTCCAGGCGGACGAAGGCCTGGTGACGCTCGGCGGTCGTGGGCGCGAGGGCGTCGAAGAGGAGGTCCTCGAAGACGATGACGCGGTCGCTCTCGGAGACGTACGCGAAGGGGATCTCACCGAGGTAGGTGAGGTTCGAGGAGCGGATCGCCCAGGGGCTGACGGCGCCGGTCGTGGCGTCCTTGGCGTCGGCGAGGCGGGTGACGGCCGGGATGCCGGGGCCGGTGACGAGGGCGGGGTGGAGCACTCCTCCGTCCTGGCCGGCGGGGATCTGCCGGGTCAGCTGCTGTCCCTTGTACGTGACCTGGTTGATGTTGCCGACGGAGCCGCCGCTCTCGTAGTACGAGTTGGTGGGGTCCCAGCCGTACTTCTGCTTGAACTGGGCGATGCCCACGGCGCCGGCCATGTTCCAGATGTTGTCGCCGATCCAGGTGACGGGCCGGCTGGTGGCCATGGCGTCCTGGTAGAAGGCGGCGGGGACGGCGTCGGGGACGGTGCCCCCGTAGTAGGTCGAGCCGAGGTAGACCGTGGCGGTGTACTGGTTGACCATGCCGGCGGTGTAGGCCGAGACGGGCTTGGCGGTGACGGTGCCGAAGTGGCCGGCGAGGTTGGCGGTCGCCATGGCGTAGAGCTCGCCCAGTTGCCCGTAGGGGCCGGTGTTGTCGTAGAGGACGAGGGCGGAGGTGCCGGCCGGCGCGGCGAGCGCTGTCGCGGCGAGGGCGGTCTTCTGCACGCCCGTGCCGGGCGCCGGGGTGATTTTGAGGGCGCCCTGGCGGCGGAGCCGGTCGTTGGCGAGCCGTTCCCTGGCCGCGGCGGTGAGTTGTTTCTTGCTCGCCGGGGAGAGCGCGAGCGGGTTCACGGCGTCGGTGCTGCGGGGCCCGGGCTTGGATATCGCGGCCCCGGCGGCCTGGGAAAGCAGGACGCCGCCCAGCAGGGCGGCGAGGAGCATGGCGATGGCGGAGATCCGGATTTTCCTGGATCTCCCTCGCTTGTTTTGCATGAAATTCCCCCTGGTATTGCTGCGGTCGCACCCCCGTTGCTTCAGGGGCCCGACAGTCGCCAGATTCTTCTGGCCAGGAAGGATGCATGTCAATAGACAACTTCGGTCCTGAGCGGGCAGTTCCGTACAGGACTATTGGTGCAGACCAGAGTTCCCACCCGTCACATCCGGCCACGATCAGGCATAACGACCGGTAGGTTCTTCGAATTTGAGATTCCACTCCAACAATAGCCACCAAGTCCGACAGTAATACCGGTCTGATCTGATAGCTTCCCTGCGCATGCCATGCCTCGTCATCGAGAGGCGCAATTCGGGGGGAACTCATGTACGGAAAACCCGCTCTGGGCTCCGTCCTGCCCATGGCCGGGCTGACGGTCGCGCCCCAAGTGCTACCGGGCATTCCTTTTGCCAAAGGATTGCAGGAAGCCGCCGGGGCCGGATTCCTGCTCTACTGCACGAGCGCGTTCGTCCTCATAGCCGTCAAACTCTGGTTCGCCGCCCGCGGCACGCTCGGCAGCGGGGCTCCGGAAGGCGGCGCACCCGCCGGGACCACCGGCAGCCGGCCTTGACCGGCGAGGTCCTGCTGGGATCCGCCATCGCCATCATCGTGATGGCGGGCTGCTACAACACCACGTTGTTCCTGCTCTCCCGGCGCCGGATACGCCGCGTCCGGGGCCCCCGGCAACAACGCCTGTACGTCTTTCTGCTCGCCTGCCTGAACGAGGAAAAGGTCCTCGCGGAGAGCCTCGCGCGGATCACCGCCCTGCCCGCCGGCAATTTCCTGGCCCTGGTGATCGACGACGCGTCCGACGACGGCACCGCCGACATCGCCCGCGCCGCCGGCCCCGAGCGCGTCCGTCTCCTCCAGCGCACCCTGCCGAACGCGCGCCGCGGCAAGGGCGCCGCCCTCAACGCCGGAATCCGCCACCTGCGCGAGTCGGGCCTCATGGACGGCTACGACCCGCACGACGTCATCATCTGCGTCGTCGACGCCGACGGCCGGCTCGACGAACACGTCGTCCAGTCCGTCGACCCCTTCTTCGACAATCCGCGCGTCGGCGCCACCCAGATCGGCGTGCGCATGTACAACCGCCACCTAGGCCTGCTGGCCCGGCTCCAGGACATGGAATTCGTCATCTACGGCGATATCTTCCAGTGCGCCCGGCGCTATATCGGCAGCGTCGGAATGGGCGGCAACGGACAGTTCATGCGGCTCGCCGCACTCGACTCCCTCGCCGTCCCCGGCCGGGAGGGCGGGCCCTGGAGCGACTCCCTCACCGAGGACCTCGACCTCGGGGTCCGGCTCATCGCCCGCGGCTGGACCAACCAGCACTGCACCGCGGCCGCGGTCTCGCAGCAGGCCGTGCTCGACGTCCGCCGCCTGGTCCGCCAGCGCTCGCGCTGGTTCCAGGGGCACTTGCAGTCGGCGGGGCTGGTGCCGCTGATCCTGCGCTCCGTCCCCACCCGCGCCGCCGTCGACCTGCTCTACCACCTCTCCAGCCCGGTCCTCATCCTGCTCACCTCGCTGCTGCCGCTGTCCTTCCTGGTCGCGGTGGCCGGCACCGTCATCGGCTCCGTGCAGGCCGGGCGCCCGCTGATCACCCCGATGTGGGTCATCGGCCCGTACGTGCTGTCCTTCACCGCCGCCTACGCGTACGGATTCGTCTACCGCAGACGCGAACGCGGCCTCGGGCTCGTGCGCTCGATCCTGCTCTCCCACGTCTTCGTCTTCTACGGCTACATCTGGTTCGCGGCCGGCTGGTGGGGGCTGTGGCGGATGCTCACCGGCAAGCAGACGTGGCTGAAGACCGCGCGCACCTGAACCGAACCTCCTCGCCCGACAGGCCCTTCCCAGGGAGAACCATGTCCGCTGACCTCATCACCGCGCCCGTACGCGCCATGCTCGTGCTGGGCACCCGACCCGAGGCCATCAAACTGGCGCCCGTGGCCCGTGCCATGGCGCTCTCCCCGCTCTTCGACCCGCTCGTCGTCACCACCGGCCAGCACCGCGAGATGCTCCACCAGATGCTGGACCTCCTGCGCGTCCCGGTCCACACCCGGCTCGACGTCATGCGCGACCGGCAGCAGCTGTCCACGCTCACGGCCCGCCTCGTGGACGGCCTCGGCGAGGTCGTCCGGGCCGAGCGCCCCGACCTCGTCATCGTCCAGGGCGACACCACCACCGCCCTGACCGGCGCCCTCGCCGCGTTCTACGAGCGCATCCCCATCGCCCACGTCGAGGCGGGGCTGCGCACCGGCGTCCTCGACAACCCCTTCCCCGAGGAGCTCAACCGCCGCCTGATAGGCCGGATGGCGCGCTGGCACTTCGCGCCCACGCAGCGGGCCGCGGACCACCTGACCGCCGAAGGCGTCCCCGGGGCCGAGGTGTTCACCACCGGCAACACCGTCATCGACAACCTCCTGTGGGTGCTGAAGGAGGGCACCGGGCGCAGCCTCTTCCGCACCGGCATGCGGCGCGTCCTCGTCACCCTGCACCGCCGCGAGAACCAGGGCGCCGTAATGCGCTCCATGGGCAAGGCCCTGCGGCGGCTCGCCGACCGGGGAGACGTGGAGATGGTACTGCCGCTCCACAAGAGCCCCGCCGTCCGCGACGCGCTCCTGCCCGAGCTGACCGGCCACCCGCACATCGCGATCAGCGAACCGCTCGGCTACCTCGACTTCTCCGCCACCCTCGCCTCCTGCGACCTGGTCCTCACCGACTCCGGCGGCATCCAGGAGGAGGCCCCCACCCTCGGCAAGCCGGCCCTCGTCCTGCGCACCACCACCGAGCGCCCCGAGGCCGTCGAGGCCGGCGCCGCCCGGCTCGTGGGCACCGAACCGGAGGCCATCCTGGAGGCCACCGTCCACCTTTTGGATGATCCTGCCGCCTACGCGCGGATGGCCACGGCCGGCAATCCCTTCGGGGACGGCCACGCCACCGACCGCATCATCGCCCAGCTCGCGGAGGACTTCGGCGCCGACCCGGACGACAGCGGCGGCGCCGAACTGATCGCCACCCGTACCGAGGGGCCGGGGTCATACTCGACGGCATGACGAGAGTTCAGCGGCTGCTCGGTCTCGCGCTGCTCGCCGCCCTCGCGGTGGCGGGCGCCGCCCTCGCGGTGAGCAGCCTCTGGCCCGGCGACGGCGGGCCGGGCCGGCCGTGGGCCGAGGGATCGGTCCACGGCCCGTGGCGGTCGGTCTTCGACGGCCACGGCGAGAACATCGGCCGCCACGACGGCCTCTTCCTCTCCCCCAAGCCCTCCCGGGTGCCGGACGAGACCCACGCCGGGCTGATCGTCTCCACGGCCCGCTTCGAGGACGTGGACTTCGAGGCGCGCATGCGGACGGTCGCCCAGCTGCGCACGCCCGAGCCCAACCCGTGGGAGGTGCCGTGGCTGCTGTGGGCGTACACCGACCCCGAGCACTTCTACTACATCACCCTCAAGCCGAACGGCTGGGAGCTGGGCAAGCGCGACCCCGCCTACGCGGGCGGGCAGCGCTTCCTGGCGACCGGCCAGGGGCGGTTCCCCATCGGCGCGTGGTCGTCGGTGCGGGTGGCGCAGCGCGGGGCGCGCATGGAGGTGAGCGTCGGCGGGCAGGGGCTGGTCGCCTACGAGGACCGGGAGCGGCCGTACCGGGAGGGCGCCGTGGGGGTGTACACCGAGGACGCGAAGGTGGAGTTCCGCGATCTACTGGTGCACCCGACGGAGTAGCGGGTACGACAGCGCGGCGCCTGCCACCTGTGGTCGGGGTGGGGCAGGCGCCGCGAGCTCGTTCCGGCACGAGCCGGTTTCGGGGACGGGTCAGACCGTCAGGGCGCGGTCCGTGGGGCGGACCGGGGCCGGCAGGGTGCTGGTGCCGGTGAGGTAGCGGTCCACACCGCGGGCGGCGGAGCGGCCCTCGGCGATGGCCCAGACGATGAGGGACTGACCGCGCCCGGCGTCACCGGCGACGAACACGCCGGGGACGTTGGTGGCGTAGTCGGCGTCGCGGGCGACGTTGCCGCGGGGGTCCAGCTCCAGGCCGAACTGCTCGACGAGACCGTTCTGCCGGTCCGTGCCCGTGAAACCCATCGCGAGGGTGACGAGCTGGGCGGGGATGCGGCGCTCGGTGCCCGGCTTCTGTTCGAGCTTTCCGCCGGTGAACTCGACCTCGACGAGGTGCAGCCACTGGACGTTGCCGTCCTCGTCGCCCTCGAAGTGGGTGGTGGAGACGGAGTAGACGCGCTCGCCGCCCTCTTCGTGGGCCGAGGTGACCTTGTAGAGCATGGGGAAGGTCGGCCAGGGCTGGTTCGCGTTCCGCTCCTCCCCCGGCCGCGGCATGATCTCCAGCTGGGTGACGGAGGCCGCGCCCTGGCGGTGGGCGGTGCCGACGCAGTCGGCGCCGGTGTCGCCGCCGCCGATGACGACGACGTGCTTGCCCTCGGCGGTGATCGGGGCGACCGTCAGGTCGCCCTCCTGCACCTTGTTGGCCATGGGCAGGTACTCCATGGCGAAGTGGACGCCCTTGAGGTCGCGGCCGGGGACGGGCAGGTCGCGGGAGGTGGTGGCGCCGGCGGCGATGACGACGGCGTCGTAGCGCTTGCGGAGCCCCGCGGCGTCGATGTCGCGGCCGATCTCCACCTCGGTGCGGAACTTGGTGCCCTCCGCGCGCATCTGCTCGATGCGGCGGTTGATGTGCCGCTTCTCCATCTTGAACTCGGGGATGCCGTAGCGCAGGAGGCCGCCGATGCGGTCGGCGCGCTCGTAGACGGCGACCGTGTGGCCGGCGCGGGTGAGCTGCTGGGCGGCGGCGAGGCCGGCGGGGCCGGAGCCGATGACGGCGACGGTCTTGCCGGAGAGCCGCTCGGGCGGCTGGGGGGTGACGTCGCCCGCGGCCCAGGCCTTGTCGATGATGGTGACTTCGACGTTCTTGATGGTGACGGGCTGCTGGTTGATGCCGAGGACGCAGGCGGACTCGCAGGGGGCGGGGCAGAGCCGGCCGGTGAACTCGGGGAAGTTGTTGGTCGCGTGCAGCCGCTCGCTGGCCGCCTGCCAGTCGTCGCGGTAGGCGTAGTCGTTCCACTCGGGGATGAGGTTGCCGAGCGGGCAGCCGTTGTGGCAGAAGGGGATGCCGCAGTCCATGCAGCGGCTCGCCTGCTTGCTGATGACCGGCAGCAGGGAGCCGGGGACGTACACCTCGTTCCAGTCGCGGACGCGCTCGGCGACGGGGCGGGTCTCGGCGACCTCGCGCCCGGTGGTCAGGAAGCCCTTGGGGTCAGCCATTGGTCGCCGCCTCCATCATCTTCTCGTGGGTCTCCGTCTCGGAGAGACCCGCTCGCTCGGCGGCGTCCTTGGCGGCGAGCACTGCCTTGTAGGTGGCCGGGACGACCTTGCTGAAACGGCCGGCGGCGGTGTCCCAGCCGGCGAGGAGGCCGGCCGCGACGGTGGAGGCGGTCTCCTCCTGGTGGCGGCGCACGACGTCGTGCAGCCACTGCCGGTCGGCGGCGTCGAGGGGTTCGACGGCGGCGGCCAGCTCCTTGTTGACGTTGTCGGGGTCGAGGTCGATCACGTAGGCGACGCCGCCGGACATGCCGGCCGCGAAGTTGCGCCCGGTCTCGCCGAGGACGACGGCCCGGCCGCCCGTCATGTACTCGCAGCCGTGGTCGCCGACCCCTTCGGAGACCACGGTGGCGCCGGAGTTGCGGACGCAGAAGCGCTCGCCGACGCGGCCGCGCAGGAACATCTCGCCGCCGGTCGCGCCGTAGGCGAGGGTGTTGCCGGCGATGACCGAGTACTCGGCGAGGTGGTCCGCGCCGCGGTCGGGGCGGACGACGATCCGCCCGCCGGAGAGGCCCTTGCCGACGTAGTCGTTGGCGTCGCCCTCCAGGCGCAGGGTGACGCCGCGGGGCAGGAAGGCGCCGAAGGACTGGCCGGCGGAGCCGGTGAAGGTGATGTCGACGGTGTCGTCGGGCAGGCCGGCGCCGCCGAAGCGCTTGGTGACCTCGTGGCCGAGCATGGTGCCGACGGTCCGGTTGATGTTGCGGATGGCGACCTGGGCGCGGACGGGGCGGGCGTCCTCGGCGGTGGGGACCGCGAGGGCGTCGGCGGCGAGCTCGATGAGCTCGTTGTCGAGGGCCTTGGCCAGGCCGTGGTCCTGGTCGGTGGTGCGGTGGCGGACGGCCCCGGCGGGCAGCTCCGGCACGTGCAGCAGCGGGGCGAGGTCCAGGCCCTGGGCCTTCCAGTGGGTCACCGCGCGGCCGGTGTCGAGGAGTTCGGCGTGGCCGACGGCCTCCTGGAGGGTGCGGAAGCCCAGCTCGGCGAGGAGTTCGCGGACCTCTTCGGCGATGAACTCGAAGAAGTTGACGACGAACTCGGCCTTGCCGTTGAAGCGCTCGCGCAGGACGGGGTTCTGGGTGGCGATGCCGACGGGGCAGGTGTCCAGGTGGCAGACGCGCATCATGACGCAGCCGGAGACGACGAGCGGGGCGGTGGCGAAGCCGAACTCCTCGGCGCCGAGGAGGGCGGCGATGACCACGTCGCGGCCGGTCTTCAGCTGGCCGTCGGTCTGCACGACGATGCGGTCGCGCAGGCCGTTGAGCAGCAGCGTCTGCTGGGTCTCGGCGAGGCCGAGCTCCCAGGGGCCGCCCGCGTGCTTGAGGGAGGTCAGGGGCGAGGCGCCGGTGCCGCCGTCGTGGCCGGAGATCAGGACGACGTCGGCGTGGGCCTTGGAGACGCCCGCCGCGACCGTGCCGACGCCGACCTCGGACACCAGCTTCACGTGGATGCGGGCGGCCGGGTTGGCGTTCTTCAGGTCGTGGATGAGCTGGGCGAGGTCTTCGATGGAGTAGATGTCGTGGTGCGGGGGCGGCGAGATCAGGCCGACGCCGGGCGTGGAGTGCCGGGTCTTGGCCACCCACGGGTAGACCTTGTGGCCGGGCAGCTGGCCGCCCTCGCCGGGCTTGGCGCCCTGGGCCATCTTGATCTGGATGTCGTCGGAGTTGACCAGGTACTCGCTCGTCACGCCGAAGCGGCCGGAGGCGACCTGCTTGATGCTGGAGCGGCGCTCGGGGTCGTAGAGGCGCTCGGGGTCCTCGCCGCCCTCGCCGGTGTTGGACTTGCCGCCCAGCCGGTTCATGGCGATGGCGAGGGTCTCGTGGGCCTCGCGGGAGATCGAGCCGTACGACATGGCGCCGGTGGAGAAGCGCTTGACGATCTCGCTGACGGGCTCGACCTCGTCGAGCGGGACGGGCTCCCGCCCGGTGGCGAGGGAGAACAGGCCGCGGAGCGTCATCAGCCGCTCGGACTGCTCGTTCACGCGCTCGGTGTACTGCTTGAAGATGTCGTAGCGGCGGGCGCGCGTGGCGTGCTGGAGCCGGAAGACGGTGTCCGGGTCGAACAGGTGCGGCTCGCCCTCGCGGCGCCACTGGTACTCGCCGCCTATGTCGAGGCGGCGGTGGCTGGCGGCGATGCCGGTGGCCGGGTAGGCCTTGGCGTGGCGGGCGGCGACCTCGCGGGCGACGACGTTCAGGCCCGCGCCGCCGATCTTGGTGGTGGTGCCGTGGAAGTAGGTCTCGACGAAGCCCTCGTCCAGGCCGATCGCCTCGAAGACCTGGGCGCCGCGGTAGGAGGCCACGGTGGAGATGCCCATCTTGGACATGACCTTCAGGACGCCCTTGCCGAGGGCCTTGATGAGGTTGCGGATCGCGTCCTCGGGCTCGATGTCCCGCAGGAACGTCCCTGCGCGGACGAGGTCCTCGACGGACTCCATCGCCAGGTACGGGTTGACGGCGGCCGCGCCGTAGCCGATGAGGAGCGCGACGTGGTGCACCTCGCGGACGTCGCCCGCCTCGACCAGCAGGCCCACGTGGGTGCGCTGCTTGGTGCGGATGAGGTGGTGGTGGACGGCGGAGGTGAGCAGCAGGGAGGGGATCGGGGCGTGCTCGGCGTCGGAGTGGCGGTCGGAGAGGACGATGAGCCGGGCGCCGTCGGCGATGGCGGCGTCGGCCTCGGCGCAGATCTCCGTGAGGCGGGCGGCCAGGGCCTCGCCGCCGCCGGCGACGCGGTAGAGGCCGGAGAGGGTGACGGCCTTCAGGCCCGGCATGTCGCCGTCGGCGTTGATGTGGATGAGCTTGGCGAGCTCGTCGTTGTCGATGACGGGGAAGGGCAGGGTGACGCTGCGACAGGAGGCCGCGGTGGGCTCCAGGAGGTTGCCCTGCGGGCCGAGGGAGGAGATCAGCGAGGTGACGAGCTCCTCGCGGATGGCGTCCAGCGGGGGGTTGGTGACCTGCGCGAACAGCTGGGTGAAGTAGTCGAAGAGCAGCCGGGGCCGCTCGGAGAGCGCGGCGATCGGCGAGTCCGTGCCCATGGAGCCGATCGGCTCGGCCCCGGCCTTGGCCATGGGGGCGAGGATGACGCGCAGCTCTTCCTCGGTGTAGCCGAAGGTCTGCTGGCGGCGGGTGACCGAGGCGTGGGTGTGCACGATGTGCTCACGCTCGGGGAGGTCGGCGAGGTCGATCAGGCCGGCCTCCAGCCACTCCCCGTAGGGTGCGGCGGCGGCGAGCTCGGCCTTGATCTCGTCGTCCTCGATGATGCGGTGGCGCTCGGTGTCGACGAGGAACATCCGGCCGGGCTGGAGGCGGCCCTTGCGGACGACCCGGGCCGGGTCGATGTCGAGGACGCCGACCTCGGAGGAGAGCACGACGAGGCCGTCGTCGGTGACCCAGTAGCGGCCGGGGCGCAGGCCGTTGCGGTCGAGGACGGCGCCGACGAGGGTGCCGTCGGTGAAGGTGACGCAGGCCGGGCCGTCCCAGGGCTCCATCTGAGTGGAGTGGTACTGGTAGAAGGCGCGGCGGGCCGGGTCCATGGAGGCGTGGTTCTCCCAGGCCTCGGGGATCATCATCAGCACGCTGTGCGGGAGGGACCGGCCGCCGAGGTGGAGCAGCTCCAGGACCTCGTCGAAGGAGGCGGAGTCGGAGGCGTCGGGGGTGCAGACGGGGAAGGTGCGGCCGAGGTTGCCGTCGGCGCCGAACAGCTCACTGTCCAGCTGCGATTCGCGGGCCCGCATCCAGTTGCGGTTGCCCTGGACGGTGTTGATCTCGCCGTTGTGGGCGACGAAGCGGTACGGGTGGGCGAGCGGCCAGCTCGGGAAGGTGTTGGTGGAGAAGCGGGAGTGCACCAGGGCGATGGCGGTGGCGCAGCGGCGGTCGGAGAGGTCCGGGAAGAAGGGCTCCAGCTGGCCGGTGGTCAGCATGCCCTTGTAGACGATCGTGCGGGCGGAGAGCGAGGGGAAGTAGACCCCGGCCTCGCGCTCGGCGCGCTTGCGCAGCACGAACGCCTTGCGGTCCAGGGCGAGTCCGGTGCTCGCGCCGTCGGCGACGAAGAGCTGGCGGAAGTCCGGCATGGTGGCGCGGGCGCTGGCGCCGAGGAGCTCGGGGGCGACGGGGACGGCGCGCCAGCCGAGGACGGTCAGGCCCTCCTCGCGGGCGATCGTCTCGATGGACGAGACGGCGGCGTCCGCCTCCGCGGGGTCCGCGGGCAGGAACGCGATGCCGACGGCGTACGCGCCGGGCTCGGGGAGGGAGAAGGGGACGCTCTCGCGCAGGAAGGCGTCGGGGACCTGGAGCAGGATGCCGGCGCCGTCGCCGGAGTCGGGCTCGGAGCCGGTGGCGCCGCGGTGCTCCAGGTTGCGCAGGACGGTGAGGGCCTGTTCCACGAGCGCGTGGCTCGCCTCGCCGGTGAGGGTCGCGACGAAGCCGACGCCACAGGCGTCGTGCTCGTTCCGCGGGTCGTACATTCCCTGCTGGGCGGGGTGGGATGCGGATCGCATCGGCGGCTCCCGTCGTCGTCTTGGCAGTCCCGGCCGGTGCGGCCGGTGCATGTGCCGAGGGACGACGTTGGCCCTCTGCGGAAGAAATTTGGTGCAGGTTACATGATGGGGCGCTTCTCAAAAAGCGGAAGCCCCGGTTCAGCATGTGGACACTGCGGGTGAGGCACTGCGGGTGATGCGGCGAGCTGCCGGAAGCCTTGGGGATCGCCCGGCCCGGCGGCGCCGGACACAGCACAGAGCGGGCGGCGTTGCCCGCTGCGCTCCCGGATTGTGCCCGGTCGTCGAGGGCCTGAAACCGCTCCGTCATCCGTACGTTATGCGGGACCCCGCATAAAGCATCACCCCAGGGCGGTGCCGAAGGCAATACCAAGGGCGTAAGTCACACCCGCCGCGGCCGCGCCGAGGAACAGCTGGCGCAGTCCGCTGAACCACCAGGAGCGGGCCGTCACCCGGGCCACGACGGCGCCGCAGGCGAAGAGGCCGGCCAGCGCCAGCAGCACGGCGGGCCACAGGGACGTGGCCCCCAGCAGGTACGGCAGCAGGGGCAGGAGCGCGCCCAGCGCGAACGAGCCGAACGAGGAGACGGCGGCGACCATGGGCGACGGCAGGTCGGAGGGGTCGATGCCGAGCTCCTCGCGGGCGTGGATCTCCAGCGCCTGCTCGGGGTCGCGGGAGAGCTGCATGGCGACTTCCAGCGCCAGCTTCGGCTCGACGCCCCGCGACTCGTAGAGCGCGGCCAGCTCCGCCAGCTCGTCGGCCGGGTGCTTGTGCAGCTCGCGGCGCTCCACGTCCAGCTCGGCGAGGACGAGCTCGCGCTGCGAGGCCACGGAGGTGTACTCGCCGGCGGCCATCGAGAACGCGCCGGCGGCGAGGCCGGCCAGGCCGGCGATCACGATCGTGCCGGGGGCGGCGGCGCCGCCCGCGACGCCCGTCATCAGCGCGACGTTGGAGACCAGGCCGTCCATGGCGCCGAACACCGCGGGACGGAGCCAGCCGCCGTTCACGTCGCGGTGGGTGTGGTTGTCGCGGTGCGCTATGTGCGGTGTCGCGACGGCTTCCAGGACAGACATCTCCGGTTCGCTCCCTTCGCCGGGGCGTGACGGCTTGCCCGTGCGCCCCCCGATGCGTTCGAAGGTACGCAGGATGAGCTTGATCCGCTAGCAAGGAAGGCCTGGCTGACCTGGGTAGACATACGGGGTGAGGCCGGTTCGGCACGGGGCGCTTCCGGCCGGGGTGCGCGCGGTCGCGGCGGGATCTTGCTGCCCGGGCAGCGGCCGGCCTACGCCCGAAGGCCGGTTCGGCACCGCCGATGTCCCCGGTGGGGGCTGATCGCCGTCGCGGCGGATTTTGTTTGCCTGCGGCACGAGAACGCCTGCCCGGCCGCGGGCCCCGTGCCGCGGGCACGAAAAAACCGCCGCAGCGGCGATCAGCCACTGCGGCGGAGTTCGGCGGTGCCGATCCGGACCGGCCCGTCAGACCTTCTTCTTTTGGGGGGACGCGTCGTCCATCGACGCGTCACCGTCAAGCACCGGCTCGACGACCTTCTCCCGCCCCGGCGCCTTCTTCGCGGAGATGATCATGTAGGCGACGGCCCCCAGGAACACCACGATCGACGTCCAGCCGTTGAGCCGCAGGCCCAGCACGTGGTGGGCGTCGTCGACGCGCAGGTACTCGAACCAGAAGCGGCCCACCGTGTACGAGGCGACGTAGAGCGCGAACGCCCGCCCGTGCCCGAGCGTGAAGCGGCGGTCCGCCCAGATCACCAGGCCCGCGATCAGCAGGCACCACAGCGACTCGTACAAGAACGTCGGGTGGTAGGTGCCCGCCACCCGCCCGATCGCCGGGTCCGCGTCGATCTTCAGCGCCCACGGCAGGTCCGTCGGCTTGCCGTAGAGCTCCTGGTTGAACCAGTTGCCCCAGCGGCCGATCGCCTGGGCGACGGCGAGGCCGGGGGCGAGGGCGTCCGCCCAGGCCGGCAGCGGGATGCCGCGGCGCCGGCAGCCGATCCACGCGCCGACCGCGCCGAGCGCGACCGCGCCCCAGATGCCGAGGCCGCCCTCCCAGATCTTGAAGGCGTTGACCCAGTCGCGGCCCTCGCCGAAGTACAGCTCGTAGTCGGTGATGACGTGGTACAGCCGGCCGCCCACGAGCCCGAAGGGCACCGCCCAGACGGCGATGTCCGCAACCGTCCCCGCCCGTCCGCCGCGGGCGATCCAGCGCCGGTTGCCCAGCCAGACCGCCACGAAGACGCCGATGATGATGCAGAAGGCATAGCCGCGCAGCGGGACCGGGCCGAGGTGGACCACGCCCGTCGACGGGCTGGGAATGTATGCGAGTTCCATGACGCCCCCGACGCTACCCTGCCCGGGCGACGGAACGGCAACCCACCCGGCGCAACAGCTGCGTAACGCCCGGGGAGCCCCGCTCAGCCCTTGGCGGCCTCCGCCACCATCTGCCGCAGCTTGTCCGGAGTGAGTGGGTTGGCCTGGTCGGCGTAGATGCTCTTGCCGTTGAGCAGGACGGTCGGGGTGGCGCGGTAGGAGGTCTTGCCGAAGGCCTCGTGGGACTTCTTCACCCAGCTGTCGTGGGTGCCGTCGTCGACGCACGTGCGGAAGGCGGGCGTGTCCAGCCCGGGCACCTGGCCGGCCAGCTCCAGCAGGCGCGCCTTCTTGCCGAAGGCGTCGTCCGTCTCCGGCGGCTGGTTCTTGTAGAGCAGGTCGTGGTAGGCGGAGAACTTCCCGGCGTCCTGGGCGCAGGCCGCCGCGTTGGCGGCGTTGAGCGAGCCGGTGCCGCCGAGGTTGTTGTCGATCAGTGTGACGATGTGGTACTCGGCCTTGAGCTCGCCCTTCTGCTCCAGCTCGTTGACCACGTCGCGGAAGCCGTTCTCGAACTGGCTGCAGGCGGGGCAGCGGAAGTCCTCGTAGACCGTGAGGGTCGACTTCGCGGCGGGCTTGCCGACGGGGATGGTGACGCTGTCCTTGCCGGTGGCGCCCTGCGGGGCGACCAGCGGGCCGGCGGGCTCCTTCTTCTTGCCGCCGCCCGAGTTCGCCACGAGCGCCGCGATGCCGGCGCCTGCGCCGAGCACGGCGACGACGACCGCTGCGGCGATCAGGGTGCGCCTGCGCCTTCCCCGGCTCTCCTCGCGCTGCCGCTGTTCCTGCAGCCGCTCGCGGGCGCTGCGCTTACCGTCCGAGTTCTTCTGGCTCACATCCCCCTACAACGAACCGGGGGCGCGCCGCAGCGCGCCCCCGGTCGTGGGTTCCTTCAAAAGAGTTACCCGCCCGAAAGGGTTATCCCCGCTTGCGCACGCCCTCGGCCAGCTCGCCGGCGAGGGCGCGGACGGCGGCCAGGCCCGTCTCCAGGTCGGGCGCGTCCAGGAGCCGCTTGACGAAGGCCGAGCCGACGATCACGCCGTCGGCGAAGGCGGCGACCTCCGCGGCCTGGACGGCGTTGGAGACGCCGAGGCCCACGCAGACCGGCAGGGAGGTGACGGCACGCGTGCGCCGGACCAGGTCCTGCGCCTCGTTGCCCACGGACTCCCGGGTGCCGGTGACGCCCATCAGCGAGGCCGCGTACACGAAGCCGCTGCCCGCCGCCGTGATCTTGGCGAGGCGCTCGTCGCGGCTGCTGGGCGCGACCACGAAGACGGTGGCGAGGCCGTGCTGCTCGGCGGCCTTGCGCCAGGCCTCGGACTCCTCGACGGGCAGGTCGGGCAGGATGCAGCCCGCGCCGCCGGCAGCCGCCAGGTCGGCGGCGAAGCGCTCCGGGCCGTAGGCGTCGACGGGGTTCCAGTACGTCATGCACAGCACGGGCGCGCCCGTGATCTCGTGCGCCTCCTTGACCGTGCGGAGGACGTCGGCGATCTTGATGCCGCCGCGCAGCGCGATGTCGTCGGCGGTCTGGATGACCGGGCCGTCGAGGACCGGGTCGCTGTGCGGCAGGCCGACCTCCACGACGTCGCAGCCGCCGTCGAGCATGGCCGTGATCGCCCGTACGCCGTCGTCCACGGTGGGGAAGCCGGCGGGGAGGTAGCCGACGAGGGCCGCGCGGTTCTCCACCTTCGCCGCGGCCAGCACGGAGCCGAGGAGTTCGATGTTGCCCGCCATCACTTGGCCCCCGTCGTGTCGTCGTACAGCCCGAAGTAGCGGGCCGCCGTGTCCATGTCCTTGTCGCCGCGGCCGGAGAGGTTCACGAGGAGCAGCCCGTCCTCGCCCAGCTCCCTGCCGATCTCCAGGGCTCCGGCCAGCGCGTGCGCGCTCTCGATGGCCGGGATGATGCCCTCGGTGCGCGAGAGCAGGCGCAGGGCCTGCATGGCCTCGTCGTCGGTGACGGCGCGGTACTCGGCGCGGCCGGTGTCCTTGAGGTAGGAGTGCTCCGGGCCGATGCCCGGGTAGTCGAGGCCGGCCGAGATCGAGTACGGCTCGGTGATCTGGCCGTCCTCGTCCTGGAGGACGTAGCTGCGGGAGCCGTGCAGGATGCCGGGGGTGCCGGCGGTGAGGGTGGCCGCGTGCTCGCCGGTGGCCAGGCCGTGGCCGCCGGGCTCGCAGCCGATCAGGCGCACGCCCTCGTCGGGCAGGAAGGCGTGGAAGAGGCCGATGGCGTTGGAGCCGCCGCCCACGCAGGCCACGGCGGCGTCCGGCAGGCGGCCGGTGCGCTCCAGGATCTGGCGGCGCGCCTCGACGCCGATGACGCGGTGGAAGTCGCGCACGAGGGCCGGGAAGGGGTGCGGGCCGGCGACCGTGCCGAAGAGGTAGTGGGTACGGTCGACGTTGGCGACCCAGTCGCGGAACGCCTCGTTGATGGCGTCCTTGAGCGTGCGGCTGCCGGACTTCACGGCGATGACCTCGGCGCCGAGCATCCGCATCCGGGCGACGTTCAGCGCCTGGCGCTGGGTGTCGACCTCGCCCATGTAGATGGTGCATTCGAGGCCGAAGAGGGCGCAGGCGGTGGCGGTGGCGACGCCGTGCTGGCCGGCGCCGGTCTCGGCGATGACGCGGGTCTTGCCCATGCGCTTGGTGAGCAGGGCCTGGCCCAGCACGTTGTTGATCTTGTGCGAGCCGGTGTGGTTGAGGTCCTCGCGCTTGAGGAAGACCCGGGCGCCGCCGGCGTGCCCGGCGAAGCGCGGCACCTCGGTGAGGGCGCTGGGGCGGCCGGTGTAGTTGACCATCAGGTCGTTGAGCTCGGCGGCGAAGGCGGGGTCCGCCTTGGCCTTCTCGTACTCGGCGGCGACCTCGTCGACGGCGGCGACGAGGGCCTCCGGGATGAATTTGCCGCCGAACGCGCCGAAGTAGCCCTCGGCGCTTGGAACTTGACCCTCCGGGTCCGGGACGAAGAATTCGCTGGGCATGCCGGTCTCCTCAGGAGATGAGTGAGGTTGACGTGATCACTGAGCCGAACGCTCAGCCACGCCATCGCATCCCGTTGATCTGCCCCGGCTCACAGCCGATGTGGTACCGCACGCGGCGCCCGAGGACGCGCCGCGCGGGCGCACGGCAGCCACGCGGCCGGCAGCCGCGGGCGAGCCGTGCGTACGCCCTCATGCAGGTCAGCCCCTGCCGTGCCGCAGCGCGGGGTGGGCGCCCGCGGCGACCAGGTCGGCCACGGCGCCCTTCGGGTCGCGGCCGGTGACCAGGGACTCGCCGACCAGCACCGCGTCGGCGCCGTCGTTGGCGTAGGCGATCAGGTCGTGCGGGCCGCGCACGCCGGACTCGGCGATCTTGATGATGCCGTCCGGGATCTCCGGGGCGACCCGGGAGAAGTTGTCCCGGTCCACCTCGAGGGTCTTGAGGTTACGGGCGTTGACGCCGATGATCCGCGCGCCGGCGGCCACCGCGCGCTCGGCCTCCTCCTCGTCGTGCACCTCGACCAGCGGCGTGAGGCCGATCGATTCGGCGCGCTCGATGAGGGAGACCAGGGCCTCCTGCTCCAGCGCGGCGACGATCAGCAGGGCCAGGTCGGCGCCGTAGGCGCGAGCCTCCCACAGCTGGTAGGCGGTGACGATGAAGTCCTTGCGCAGGACGGGGATGTCGACCCGGGCGCGGACGGCTTCCAGGTCGGCCAGCGAGCCGCCGAAGCGGCGCTGCTCGGTCAGGACGCTGATGACGGACGCGCCGCCGGCCTCGTAGTCGGCGGCGAGGCCGGCGGGGTCGGCGATCGCGGCCAGCGCGCCCTTGGAGGGGCTGGACCGCTTGACCTCGCAGATCACGCCGACGTTCTCGCCGCTGAGCGCGGCGACGCCGTCCTTGGCCTCCGGCGCCCTGGCGGCCCGCTCCTTGAGCTCGTCGAGGCTGACGCGCGCCTGCCGCTCCGCGAGGTCGGCACGGACGCCCTCGATGATCTCGTCGAGCACACTCACGCGAGCGGCCCCCTTCCGGACTCGGATGGTCTGGGCTGGTGCGGCGGGAATCCTCCCCCACCAGGCACTGCGATGGTACTTGCCGCCGGGCGAAGGTTTCGCATCCGGTTGACGCGGGTCCCATCTGGTGGACGCCCGGCGGACACCCGTCAGGGGGCGAGGGCGGCGCCCACGGGCAGGTTCCGTACGACGGTGAAGAGCAGGACGACGGCGCCGAGGCCCCACCAATGGCGGGCGCGCGGCGAGAGCGACACGCCCCCGCGGCCCCGCAGGGCCCTGGTGAACCACACGCACCAGAAGACGGCGAAGGCGGCGTACGCGGCGACGGCCAGGGCGTTGGCCCCGAGCGCGCCCGGCAGGTCGCCGTGAGTGAGGGCGTGGAGGCCGCGCAGCCCGCCGCAGCCCGGGCAGTACAGGCCCGTGCAGCGCAGCAGGGGGCAGGCCGGGTAGCGGCCGGGGTGGTTGGGGTCCACGGCGGCTACGTAGCCGGCGGCCGCGGCGAGGCCGGCCGCGACGCCCAGCGGGGCGGCCAGCCGGCGCGCGCCGTCCCCGAACCGGCCCCTCGTCCAGCCCTTCACAGGGCACAGTCTCCGCCGGACAGCACGAAGGCGCAGCTCTAGGCCGTCGTACGGGGGTCGTACGGGCCCGGGGCCGCGCCTCGGGGCGTCAAGGGCGGGGTCAGCCCTGGTTCGTCTGCCCGGACACCTTCAGGGGAGCCCGCTTGGGCATGCCCATGCCCATCATGGCCATGACGCCGCCCACGATGCCGCCGATCGCGATGATGGCGATGCCGGCCCAGAAGCCGACCGGCTTCGCGGCCACCGTGAAGGCGCCGGAGACGCAGAAGCCGATGAAGGCGATGGTGACACCGGTCCAGGCGGCCGGGGTGTGTCCGTGGCTGGTACCCGCCATGACTAAGACTCCTCGTTGCTGTGGCGCGCCCGCGGGCGCGGAGAACGCTCATGGTCATTGTCCCCGACGGCCCGGGCAGCCTCTATCCGGGGGGCGGGGCGGGGCGTGTCACGCCCCCGTCGGGTCCTCGCCGCGGTCGAGGGCCTTCCACAGCTCCTCGGGGCGCTCGGGGTCCGGGGCGGTCCGGGCGCGGCGCGGGCGCGGGGTGCCGTCGCGCTCGTAGCGGCCGGACATGGCCGGCCAGTGGCGGCCGAAACGCAGGGCCAGGAGCCCGGCGAGCAGCAGCAGGACACCGCCCGCAAGGGCGACCCACGGCCAGGCGGTGTGGGTGACGTGGTCGACGGCGCCGCTGGTGAGGCCGTTGGCCTTGGCGGCCTGCTCCTCCAGGGCGGAGGTGTCGCCCGCGCCCGTGACCGCGCCGGCGACGACGCCGGCGCCCGTGAGGACGAGGCCGGCGGACACCACGGTGCGCCAGACGCCGCGGACGGCGAAGACCGCGACGAGGGCGGCGAGTCCGACGACGGCCAGGGCGCCGGGCAGGCCCGTGATGTCCGATCCGCTGACGTGCTTGGTGACGCTGCTCCCGGCGACGGTCGTCGTGCCCTCGGCCCAGGTGCGGCCGCCCGCGAGCAGGGCGAGGGCGGCGCCGGCGGCGCCCAGGAGCAGTGCGGTGCCGACGGTTCCGCGGCGGGGGGTTACGGCTTTGCTCACGGGTCCACTATCCCTTGTGGGGGTGTTTGGGGTGCTGCCGGGGTCGCGCTAGGCGAGCCGGTTCGCCGAGTGCACGGCGCGCAGCACCGCCGCCGCCTTGTTGCGGCACTCGGCGTCCTCCGCGGCCGGGTCCGAGTCGGCGACGACGCCCGCGCCGGCCTGGACGTAGGCCGTGCCGTCCTTCAGGACGGCGGTGCGGATGGCGATGGCGGTGTCGGAGTCCCCGGCGAAGTCCAGGTAGCCGACGCAGCCGCCGTAGAGCCCGCGCCGCGACGGCTCCAGCTCCTCGATGATCTGCATGGCCCGCGGCTTGGGCGCGCCGGAGAGCGTGCCGGCGGGGAAGCAGGCGGTGAGCACGTCGAAGGCGGTGCGCCCGGCGGCCACGCGGCCGGTGACCGTGGAGACGATGTGCATCACGTGGCTGTAGCGCTCGATCGACATGAAGTCGACGACCTCGACGCTGCCGGGCTCGCAGACCCGCCCGAGGTCGTTGCGGCCGAGGTCGACGAGCATGAGGTGCTCGGCGCGCTCCTTGGCGTCGCCGAGGAGCTCCTCGGCGAGGGCCGCGTCCGCCTGCGGGGTGGCGCCGCGCGGCCGGGTGCCGGCGATGGGGTGCACCATGGCCTGCCCGTCCTCGACCTTGACGAGCGCCTCGGGGCTGGAGCCGACGACGTCGAACCCGTCGAAGCGGAGCAGGTACATGTACGGACTCGGGTTCGTGGCCCGCAGCACGCGGTAGACGTCGAGCGCGGAGGCCGTGCAGGGCGTCTCGAAGCGCTGGGACGGCACGACCTGGAAGGCCTCGCCGGCGCGGATGCGCTCCTTGATGTCCTCGACGGCCGCCATGTAGTCGGGGCCGCCCCAGCGGGCGGTGCAGCCGGGCAGTTCGGAGGGCGGCAGGGCGGTGGGGGCCGAGGGCGCGGGCCGGTGGAGGTCGGCGGCCATGGCGTCCAGCCGGGCGACGGCGTCCGCGTACGCCTCGTCGACGCCGCTGTCGAGGTCGTTGTGGTTGATCGCGTTGGCGATCAGCAGGACGGTGCCGTTCCAGTGGTCGAGGACGGCGAGGTCGGAGGTGAGGAGCATGGTGAGCTCGGGCAGGCCGAGCGCGTCGCGGTCCTCGCCGCCGTGCTCGCCGATCTTCTCCAGGCGGCGGACGACGTCGTAGCCGAGGTAGCCCACCATGCCGCCGGTGAAGGGCGGCAGCCCGGCGCCCTCCATGAGGTCGCGCGGGGTGTGCAGGGCGGCCACGGTGGCGCGCAGCGCCTCCAGCGGGTCGCCGTCGGTGGGCACGCCGACGGGCGGGGTGCCCAGCCAGTGCGTCCGGCCGTCGCGCACGGTCAGCGTCGCGGCGCTGCGGACGCCCACGAACGAGTAGCGCGACCAGGTGCGGCCGTTCTCGGCGGACTCCAGCAGGAAGGTGCCGGGCCGCTCGGCGGCGAGCTTGCGGTACAGGCCGACGGGCGTGTCGCCGTCGGCGAGGAAGCGCCGGGTGACCGGGATGACCCGGCGGTCCTTCGCGAGCGTACGGAAGGTCTCGGCGTCCGGGGTGATGTCACCGGAGGTCGTGGCAGCCATGGCAGCGGAGCCTACTGGCCGAGCGGGAGGACATCGGCATCGAAACAGGTGCGGTCGCCTGTGTGGCAGGCGGCGCCGGTCTGGTCGACCTTGACGAGGAGGGTGTCGCCGTCGCAGTCGAGGGCCACCGACTTCACGTGCTGGACGTGTCCGGACGTGTCGCCCTTGACCCAGTACTCCTGGCGGCTGCGGCTCCAGTACGTGCAGCGGCCGGTGGTGAGGGTGCGGTGGAGCGCCTCGTCGTCCATCCAGCCGAGCATGAGGACCTCGCCGGTGTCGTATTGCTGGGCGATGGCGGGGACGAGCCCGTCGGCGCTGCGCTTGAGGCGTGCGGCGATGGCGGGGTCGAGGGAGGACGCGGGGGCGGTGTTGCCGGTCATGGGTCCATTCTGCCGCGCTGACGGGCCGGGACCCCCGGGGCGGCGCTGTCAGTGGCGTACGGCATGCTTCGCCCATGAGTACTCCGCCCTCGAACTCCCCGCAGCCGCCCGGTGGCGGCGGTGGGTTCGGCCCGCCGCAGCAGTTCGGGCCGCCGTCAGCCCAGCCGCCCGCCCAGCCCTACGGACAGCCGCAAGCTCCGCAGGGGTACGGACAGCAGCCGGGCTTCGGTCAGCCCGGGCAGCAGCCGGGCTTCGGCCAGTACGGGCAGCAGCAGTACGGGCAGCAGTTCGCCCCGCCGATGCCGCCCCCGCCGCCGCCCTCGGGCAACAAGGGCGCGAAGGTCGCCGGGTTCGTCATCGGCGGCGTGCTGGTGCTCGGTCTCCTCGTGGGCGGCTTCATGCTGGCCACCAGCGGCAGCAAGGGCGACGACAAGCCGTCCGCCAAGGGCTCGTCCACCCCGTCGGCGGCGCCCTCCGCGCCGAGCGCCGCCCCCGGCGGCATCGGCGGCCCGGGCGCCGACCCGTCGAACCCCGACCCGTCGGCCTCCTCCTCGTCCCCGTCGGTGTCCCGCGTGCCGTACGTGGTGCTCAAGCCCGGCCAGTGCTTCGACCACCCGCGCATGTCCCTCGGCCTGACCGAGGTGAAGACGAAGCCGTGCACCGGTCCGCACGACGGCGAGGTCATCGCCAACGAGACCCTGACCGGCAAGTTCGACTCCGAGCTGGACATCCAGACCAAGGCCCGGGACATGTGCAAGAAGGACGCACAGGACCGGATGCGGTCCATAACCGACGGCAAGAACTACTACTCGTACGTGCTCTACCCGACCCCGGTCACCTACTCCCGCGGCCAGGACCAGATCACGTGCTCGATGACGCTGAGCGTCTCGCAGGGCGGCCAGAAGATGGACAAGCCGCTGCCCGAGTAGCCGAGGCGGCGTGGCAGCGGCGTGGCGCCGGCCGTAGGGTGGCGCCATGTCGACCCACGCCCAGCGCGAACGTCTGCTCCTCGCCGATCTGTTGGAGTCGGCGGGCCCGGATGCCCCGACGCTCTGCGACGGCTGGCGGACGCGTGACCTGGCGGCCCACGTCGTCGTGCGGGAACGCCGCTCCGACGCCGCCGCCGGGCTCGTGTTCAAGCCGCTGGCCGCCCGCCTGGAGCGGGTGCAGGCGGAGTTCGCCGCCAAGCCGTACGAGGAGCTGGTCGGGCTCGTGCGCGGCGGGCCGCCGCGGCTGTCGCCGTACGCCCTCAAGCAGATCGACGAGGCCGCGAACACCGTCGAGTTCTTCGTCCACGCCGAGGACGTGCGCCGGGCCCAGGAGGAGTGGGCCCCGCGCGAGGTGGACCCCGTCTTCGCGGACGCCCTGTGGTCCCGCCTGGAGCGGGTGGCCCGGATGCTCGGCCGCCGCTCCCCCGTCGGCCTGGTCCTGCGCCGCCCCGACGGCCGCACGGCGGTCGCCCGGCGCGGCGCGCCCGTGGTGACCGTCACGGGGGAGCCGGCCGAGCTGACCCTCTTCGCCTTCGGCCGGCAGACCGCCGCCCGGGTGGAGCTTGAGGGCGACAAGGACGCGGTGGCGAAGCTGCAAGGGGCTCAGCTGGGAATCTGAGGGTCCCTCGCCGGACCCGACCCGCAAAGGTGCCCCCGCCATGGCGTACACCAGCAGCCCCCTCCGCTCCGCCCCGGCCGCCGCGCTGTCCCCGGGCGGCTTCTCGCTCGGGGTCCTGCTCCTGCGGATGATGCTCGGCATCATCATGGTCGCGCACGGCACGCAGAAGCTCTTCGGCTGGTTCGACGGGCCGGGCCTCGACGGGACCGCGAAGGGCTTCGAGTCCTGGGGCTATCCCGTGCCCAAGGCGATGGCGGTCATCGCCGGCCTCAGTGAGGCGCTGGGCGGCGCGGGCCTCTTCCTCGGGCTGCTCACGCCGCTGGCCGCGGCCGCCGTGCTGGGCACGATGGTCAATGCGCTCGGGGTGACGTGGGACGGGGGCTTCCTGCTGCCCAAGGGCGTGGAGTTCACCCTGCTGGTCGCCGTCTCGGCGGCGACGCTGGCCCTCACGGGCCCCGGGAAGTACGCGGCGGACGCGTACCTCCCGGTGCTCCGGCAGCACCGGCTGTCCTACGGGATCGCAGCGATCGCCCTCGCCCTGGTGGTGGGGGCGATCTTCCTGCTGATCCGGGACTGAGCGTCCGGCGGACGCCCCTAGCGGACCGGGTGGCCCGACTCGCGGAGGGCCTGCTTGACGTCGGCGATGCGCAGGTCGCCGAAGTGGAAGACCGACGCGGCCAGGACCGCGTCCGCGCCCGCGTCCACCGCCGGGGCGAAGTGCTCCAGGCGGCCCGCGCCGCCGCTCGCGATGACCGGGACCGTGACGTGCTTGCGCACGGCCTTGATCATCTCGGTGTCGTAGCCGTCCTTCGTGCCGTCGGCGTCCATGGAGTTCAGCAGGATCTCGCCGGCCCCGAGCTCCGCCGCGCGGTGCGCCCACTCGACGGCGTCGAGGCCCGTGCCGCGCCGCCCGCCGTGCGTCGTCACCTCGAAGGAGCCCGCCGGGGTGCGGCGGGCGTCCACGGACAGGACCAGGACCTGGCGGCCGAAGCGCTCGGCGATCTCGCGGATCAGCTCGGGCCGCTCGATGGCCGCGGTGTTCACGCCCACCTTGTCGGCACCGGCCCGCAGCAGCTTGTCGACGTCCTCGGCGGTGCGGACGCCGCCGCCGACGGTCAGGGGGATGAAGACCTGCTCGGCGGTGCGGCGCACCACGTCGTAGGTGGTCTCGCGGTTGCCGGAGGAGGCGGTGATGTCGAGGAACGTCAGTTCGTCGGCACCCTCCTGCCCGTAGACCTTGGCCATTTCCACGGGGTCGCCCGCGTCGCGCAGGTTCTGGAAGTTGACGCCCTTGACGACCCGGCCGTTGTCGACGTCCAGGCAGGGGATGACTCGGACCGCCAGGGTCATGTGCTCGTTGCTCCTCGGTACGCTTCTACTTCTACTTCGACCAGCACGCGCGAATCGACGAAGCCGGAGACGACCGCCAGGGTCGACACGGGCCGTACAGCGTCGAAGAGTTCCTTGTGGGCGCGGGCGACCGCGTCCACGTCCCGCGCGTGGGTCAGGTACATCCGGGTGCGGACGACGGCGTCGGCGCCGAGGCCGAACCGCTCCAGCTCGGCGAGGGCGTTGCCGAAGGCCGCCCTGGCCTGCTCGTAGGGGTCGCCCTCCCCGTGCAGCACGGAGCCGTTGAACGGCAGGGTTCCCGCCACCAGCACCCGGTCTCCCGCCGCGACCGCGCGCGCACAACCAAAGGCCTCTTCCCAGGGACTGTCGCTCTGCACACGCTGCACGGCTTCGGTCATGCGGACACAGCCTCCAGGGCCTCTTCCAAGGTGAACGCCTTGGCGTAGAGGGCCTTGCCGACGATGGCGCCTTCGACACCCTCCGGTACCAGGTTGGCAATTGCGCGCAGGTCGTCAAGGGAGGAGACGCCGCCGGAGGCGACGACCGGCTTGTCGGTGGCGGCGCAGACGTTCTTCAGCAGCTCCAGGTTGGGGCCCTGAAGAGTGCCGTCCTTGGCGATGTCGGTGACGACGTAGCGGGCGCAGCCCTCGCGGTCGAGGCGGGCGAGGGTCTCGTAGAGGTCGCCGCCGTCGCGGGTCCAGCCACGGCCGCGCAGGGTCGTGCCGCGGACGTCGAGGCCGACCGCGATCTTGTCGCCGTGCTCGGCGATGACCTTGGCGACCCACTCGGGGGTCTCCAGGGCGGCGGTGCCGAGGTTGACGCGGGTGCAGCCGGTGGCGAGGGCGGCGGCGAGCGAGGCGTCGTCGCGGATGCCGCCGGACAGCTCGACCTTGATGTCCATGGCCCCGGCGACCCGGGCGATGAGCTCGCGGTTGTCGCCGGTGCCGAAGGCGGCGTCGAGGTCGACGAGGTGCAGCCACTCGGCGCCGGCCCGCTGCCACTCCTGCGCGGCGGCGAGCGGTTCGCCGTACGACGTCTCGGAGCCGGACTCGCCGTGGACGAGGCGTACGGCCTGGCCGTCACGGACGTCGACGGCGGGGAGGAGTTCGAGCTTGCTCACAGGGTTCCGATCCAGTTGGTGAGGAGCTGGGCTCCGGCGTCGCCGGACTTTTCCGGGTGGAACTGGGTGGCCCACAGAGGACCGTTCTCCACGGCCGCGACGAACGGCTCGCCGTGCGTGGCCCAGGTGACCTTGGGGGCGCGGATGTTGGGGTTGGTCACCTCAAGGCCCCACTCGCGCACCGCGTAGGAGTGCACGAAGTAGTAGCGGGTGTCCGCGCCGAGGCCGGCGAAGAGCTGCGAGTCCGCGGCGGGGGTGACGGTGTTCCAGCCCATGTGGGGGACGACGTCGGCCTTGAGGGGCTCCACGAGACCGGGCCACTCGTCGAGGCCCTCGGTCTCCACGCCGTGCTCGACGCCGCGCTCGAAGAGGATCTGCATGCCGACGCAGATGCCCATCACGGGGCGCCCGCCGGAGAGGCGGCGGCCGACGATCCAGTCGCCGCGAGCGGCGCGCAGGCCCTGCATGCAGGCGGCGAAGGCGCCGACGCCGGGCACGAGGAGGCCGTCGGCGTTCATGGCCTTCTCGTAGTCGCCGGTGATCTCGACGTCCGCGCCGACGTGGGCGAGGGCGCGCTCGGCGGAGCGGACGTTGCCGAAGCCGTAGTCGAAGACGACGACCTTCTTCGGGGCGCTCATGACCACAGTCCTTCGATCCGGAGGGTGCCGGCGCCCAGGCACATCGCGGCGCCTATGCCGAGGAGCACGACGATGCTCTTGGGCATGCCCTGCTTGAGGAAGGAGATGATGCCGCCGACCAGGAACAGGCCGACGACGATGAGCGTGGTGGACAGGCCGTTCATCTAGAGCGCACCCTTCGTCGACGGAATGATCCCGGCCGCGCGCGTGTCGTGTTCGCACGCGTAGCGCAGGGCCCGGGCGAGCGCCTTGAACTGGCACTCCACGATGTGGTGGGCGTTGCGCCCGTACGGGACGTGCACGTGCAGGGCGATCTGCGCCTGCGCGACGAAGGACTCCAGGATGTGCCGGGTCATCGTCGTGTCGTACGCGCCGATCATGGGCGCCATGTTCTCGGGCTCGGTGTGCACGAGGTAGGGGCGGCCGGAGAGGTCGACGGTGACCTGGGCGAGGGACTCGTCCAGAGGCACGGTGCAGTTGCCGAAGCGGTAGATGCCCACCTTGTCGCCGAGGGCCTGCCGGAAGGCGGCGCCCAGCGCGAGGGCGGTGTCCTCGATGGTGTGGTGGGTGTCGATGTGCAGGTCGCCGTCGGTCTTGACGGTGAGGTCGAAGAGGCCGTGGCGGCCGAGCTGGTCGAGCATGTGGTCGTAGAAGCCGACCCCGGTCGACACGTCGACCTGCCCGGTCCCGTCGAGGTCGATCTCGACGAGGACGGACGTCTCCTTGGTGGTGCGCTCGACGCGCCCAACGCGGCTCATGAGTGGTTCTCCTTGCGAACGGGCCTCTCCGGACCCTGAGCGACAGCGGCGCCGGCCCGGCCGGGGGTCCGGGGGTTGTCCCCCGGGAATTGCAGCTTCAGTACTGCGCGGACCGCGTCCAGGAACGCGTCGTTCTCCTGCGGGGTGCCGGCGGTGACCCGCAGCCGGCCCGGCACGCCGTTGTCCCGCACCAGCACGCCGTGGGCGAGGATGGCCCGCCACGTGGCGGCGCTGTCCTCGAACCGGCCGAACTGGACGAAGTTGGCGTCCGAGTCGGTCACCTCGCAGCCCATCGCGCGCAGCTCGGTGACGAGGCGGTCGCGTTCGGCCTTGAGCTGCTCGACGTAGCCGAGCAGGGTGTCGGTGTGCTCCAGGGCGGCGAGGGCCGTGGCCTGGGTGACGGCCGACAGGTGGTACGGCAGGCGCACGAGCTGGACGGCGTCGACGACCGCGGGGTCCGCGGCGAGGTAGCCGAGGCGGAGCCCGGCGGCGCCGAAGGCCTTGGACATGGTGCGCGAGACGACGAGGTTCGGGCGGCCCTCGATGAGGGGCAGCAGCGAGGGGCGGTGGCTGAACTCGCCGTACGCCTCGTCCACGACCACGAGCGAGGGGCGGGCCGCCTGCGCGGCCTCGTACAGCCGCAGGACCGTCTCCGCGTCGACCGCCGTGCCCGTGGGGTTGTTGGGCGAGCAGATGAAGACGACGTGCGGGCGGTGCTCGGCGATGGCGCGCTCGGCGGCCTCGACGTCGAGGCGGAAGTCCTCGCGGCGGGGGCCGGAGATCCAGCCGGTGCCGGTGCCGCGGGAGATCAGGGCGTGCATCGAGTACGAGGGCTCGAAGCCGATCGCGGTGCGACCGGGGCCGCCGAAGGCCTGGAGGAGCTGCTGGAGGACCTCGTTGGAGCCGTTGGCGGCCCAGACCTGCCCCGTGGTGACCTCGTGGCCCGTGGTGCGGGTGAGGTACGCGGCGAGTTCGGTGCGCAGCTCGACGGCGTCCCGGTCGGGGTAGCGGTTGAGGTGCCGGGCGGCCTCGGCGACGCGCTCGGCGATGCGGGCGACGAGGGCCTCGGGCAGCGGGTAGGGGTTCTCGTTGGTGTTCAGGCGTACGGGCACGTCGAGCTGGGGGGCGCCGTACGGGGACTTGCCGCGCAGCTCGTCCCGGATGGGGAGATCGTCGATACGGGTCACTTGCCGTCCGGAACCTTCCAGTCGCTGTGCTCGTCCAGTTCGCCTTCGGCAAAACGTGCCTTGACCGCCGCGCCGTGCGCGGGCAGGTCCTCGGCCTCGGCGAGCGTCACCACGTGGCCCGCGACCTCGGCCAGGGCCTCCCGCGTGTAGTCCACGACGTGGATGCCGCGCAGGAAGGACTGGACGGACAGGCCGGAGGAGTGGCAGGCGCAGCCGCCGGTGGGCAGCACGTGGTTGGAGCCGGCGGCGTAGTCGCCGAGGGAGACGGGGGCGTACGGGCCGACGAAGATCGCGCCGGCGTTCTGCACGCGGGCGGCGACGGCCGCGGCGTCCGCGGTCTGGATCTCCAGGTGCTCGGCGCCGTAGGCGTCCACGACGGCGAGGCCGTGGTCGACGGAGTCGACCAGGACGATGCCGGACTGGCGGCCGCCGAGCGCGGGCACGATGCGGTCCTCGACGTGCCGGGTCATGGCGACCTGGGTTTCGAGCTCCTTCTCGACGGCGTTCGCGAGCTCTTCCGAGTCGGTGACGAGGACGGAGGCGGCCAGCGGGTCGTGCTCGGCCTGGCTGATCAGGTCGGCGGCGACGTGCACGGGGTCGGCGGTGGCGTCGGCCAGGACGGCGATCTCGGTGGGGCCGGCCTCGGCGTCGATGCCGATGCGGCCCTTCAGCAGCCGCTTGGCGGCGGCGACCCAGATGTTGCCCGGGCCGGTGACCATGTTGACCGGGCGGCACTCCTCGGTGCCGTAGGCGAACATGGCGACGGCCTGGGCGCCGCCCGCCGCGTACACCTCGTCGACGCCCAGCAGCGCGCAGGCGGCCAGGATCGTCGGGTGCGGCAGGCCTCCGAAGTCGGCCTGGGGCGGGGAGGAGACGGCCATGGAGCCGACGCCGGCCTCCTGGGCCGGCACCACGTTCATGATCACGGACGAGGGGTAGACGGAGCGTCCGCCCGGCACGTACAGCCCGACGCGCTGGACGGGGACCCAGCGCTCGGTGACCGTGCCGCCGGGCACGACCTGGACGGTCTTGTCGGTGCGCCGCTGCTCGCGGTGGACGATGCGGGCGCGGCGGATGGACTCCTCGAGCGCGGCCCGGACGGCCGGGTCGAGCTCTTCGAGGGCGCGGGTGATCGCCTCGGCGGGGACCCGGATGCGGTCGATGGTGACGCCGTCGAACCGGTGCGCGTAGTCGATCAGGGCCGCGGTGCCGCGATGATGCACGTCCTCGCAGATGGGCCGCACCTTCTCCAGGGCGGCCTCGACGTCGAGTTCGGCTCGGGGCAGCAGGTCGCGGTCGACGCCGGCCTCGGAGGAGGCGGCACCGCGCAGATCGATTCGGGAGATCACACGGTAATTGTCTCAGACCCGTCCCGTCGCACCGCGCCCCGTACCACTCACTGGTACAGGTGTTTCACCGAGAGTGTTCAATCGGTCACCTGGAGGGAATGGGAACGGTACAGCGAGGTGCACGGGACGGGAGGGGGTGCGGAGCGTGACCGATCCGGGAGCCGGCGGCCCGCCGCCGGAGCTGGGGCTGACCGCGACGGAGCAGGCGATGTGGAAGGCGTTCCGCGCGGGCCGCACGCACGACCTGCGCACGCCCCGGCCCGAGTGGAACGACCCGCGCGGCCCGCACGCGTGGGGCCCCGAGCGCAGCGTGCGGGCCCGCGTGGTGGCCCTGCTCCTGCTGGCCGGGCCGCCCCCGCTGCCCGGCAGAGTGGCCGCCCTCAAGCTGAACGGCGTGCAGATCACCGGCACCCTCGACCTCTCCGGCGGCACCGTCGTGCCCTACGTCGAGATGCACAACTGCCGCTTCGAGCAGGAGGTGCTCCTGCCCGAAAGCCAGTTCACCACCCTGCGCCTGGTCGCCTGCTCGCTGCCCCGGCTGGAGGCCGCCCGGCTGCGCACCGAGGGCGACCTGCACCTGCCGCGGTGCGTCGTCCAGCGCGGCATACGGCTGACCGACGCCCAGATAGGCACCGACCTCCTGCTCAACCAGCTGGTCGTGCGCCCCGACCGGCGCGGGGTCTCCATAGCGGCCGACGGCATGAGCGTCGGGCAGGACATGCAGGCGGAGATGATGCGCTCGTACGGCGAGCTCAGCATGCGCGCCGCGACGATAGGGGTCTCGCTGAGCCTGCGCGGCTCGACGCTGAGCAATCCGCACGGACGGCGCGCCTTCAACGCCCCGCAGCTGACCGTGGAGCGCACCCTCTATCTGACGGGCGCCGGGGTCGGCGGCTATCCGTTCACCACCGGCACCACTCCCCCGTACGGCATCACCACCACCCCGCAGCACGGCATCCGCACGCAGGCCTTCGAGTGCCGGGGCGGGGTGCGGCTGGACGACGGCCGGTTCGGCGACGCCGTCGACTTCAGCCAGGCCCGGCTCGCGCTGGAGGCCGACCAGGAGGTGTCGCTGCGCCGCATCCAGACGCCCGAGCTGCGCTTCCTCGGCGAGTGGGCGCAGCGCGGCCGCGTGGTGCTCTCCGGGGCCCGCGTGTCCAACCTGGTCGACCGCTACGAGAGCTGGCCCGGGCCCGGCAGCCTGGTCATGGCCGGCTTCTCCTACGAGACGCTGATACCGCTCGGCCACTTCCCCTTGAGCCGGCGTCTGGAGTGGGTGGCCGCCGCCACGCCCGAGTACGCCCCCGAGCCGTACGAGCAGCTGGCGGGCTCCTTACGCGCCGGCGGGGAGGACGCCGACGCCCGGGCGGTCCTCCTCGCCAAGCAGCGCCGCCGCCGCGAGACGCTGCCCCCGGCCGGCAAGGCCTGGGGCTATCTCCAGGACTGGATGGTGGCCTACGGTTACCGGCCCGGCCGGGCGGCCGTGTGGATGGCCGTGCTGTGGGCCGCCGCCGCCGTCTACTTCACCCTGCGGCCCGTGCCGCCGCTGAAGGAGGGCGAGGGCCCCGCCTGGAATCCCTGGCTGTACGCCCTCGACCTGCTCGTGCCGGTCATCGACCTCGGGCAGGGCAACGCCTGGCGGCCCACGGGCGCGTCGCAGTGGGTGGTCGCCGCGCTGATCCTGCTCGGGTGGGTGCTCGCGACGACCGTGGCGGCGGGCGCCTCCCGGCTGCTGCGCCGGCAGTGAACGCCGGGGCGGTACCGGTGCACAGGCCATTAGGCTTACCGGCTGTGACCACCGCGCGCCTGCCCCTCTTCCCGCTGAACTCGGTGCTGTTCCCCGGACTCGTCCTGCCCCTGAACGTCTTCGAGCAGCGGTACCGCGCGCTGATGCGCGACCTGTCGGCGCTCCCCGAGGAGGAACCGCGGCGCTTCGGCGTCGTCGCCATCCGCGACGGCAGCGAGGTCGCGCCCACGGCGCCCGGGCTGCCCGAGGGCGCCCGCCCCGAGCCCGGGCCGGCGTCCGGCTTCGGCCCCGACCCGCTCAAGGCGTTCCACGCCGTGGGCTGCGTGGCGGAGGCGGCCACCATCCGGGAGCGCACCGGCGGCACGTACGAGGTCCTCGCCACCGGCACCACCCGCTTCCGGCTGCTGTCCGTCGACGCCTCCGGGCCGTACCTGGTGGGCGAGGTCGAGGACATCGAGGAGCAGCAGGGCGAGGGCGCGGGCGCGCTCGCCTCCGGCGTCGTCCGGGCCTTCCGCGCCTACCAGAAGCGGCTCGCCGGGGCGACCGAGCGCACGCTCGCCGGGCAGGCCGACCTGCCGGGCGAGCCGTCCGTGCTCTCCTACCTCGTCGCCGCCGCGGCCATGCTCGACACCCCGGCGAAGCAGCGGCTCCTGGAGGCGCCGGACACCGCGACGCGGCTCGCGCGCGAGCTGAAAATGCTGCGCACCGAGACCGCGGTGATCAGTAAGCTCCCGTCGCTGCCGGCCGTCGACTTCACCCGGCAGCCGACGAACCCCAACTGACCGGACGGAGCGGGACTCTTGGCCCGTAAGCAGCGGCCGGGCTCGACCCCGGCCATCGTCGCCCTGGAGAAGGCGGGCACCGCCTTCTCCGTGCACTCCTACGACCACGACCCGGCGGTCGCCTCCTACGGGACGGAGGCCGCGGAGGCCCTCGGGCGGGATCCGGCCCAGGTCTTCAAGACCCTCGTCGCCGAGGTCGACGGCGCGCTGACCGTCGCCGTCGTGCCCGTCTCCGGCTCCCTCGACCTGAAGGCCCTCGCGGCGGCCGTCGGCGGCAAGCGGGCGGCGATGGCCGACCCGGCGGCCGCGGAGCGCACGACCGGGTACGTACGGGGCGGGATCTCGCCGCTCGGGCAGCGCCGGCGGCTGCCGACCGCGCTGGACGCCTCCGCGCACTCCCACGCGACCATCTGCGTCTCGGCGGGGCGGCGGGGCCTGGAGGTCGAGCTCGCGCCCGGCGACCTGGCCGCGCTCACGGGCGCGGTGGTCGCGCCGATCGCCCGGGGCTGACCGAAGCGGTGACCCTGCGGGTGGCTCTTCGGAGCTCTGCGGGTGCCCGGGGTCTGGACGGTTGCCCGTCCCTCGGCTAGGACCGTCAGGAGCGGGCCGCCGCGCGTGCGGCCCGCCATCCGGGAGGGACGCCCATGTCCAAGCGCACCCGCAAGCGCCGCTGGCGCGTAAAGAAAAACCGCGCCAACCACGGCCGCAGGCCGGCGTAGCCGCCCCGCTCGTCGGGGCACGTGACGGTCCCGGTTCCGGGACATTCCGCCGAACCCTCGCCGCGGGGGCGCTTCGCCGTCGCGGCGGGGTTTTCCTGCCCGGCGGCAGGGGCGTTCGGACCGCCCCAGCCGTCAGCTCCCCGCAGGGGGAAACGGTGAAAGGGTGGGGCCGGGGCATTTTCCCCCGCCGCGGCGGCGCGCAACCCCCACCGGAGGTGACCGGCGGTGCCGGACTCCGCTCAGCCGCGGTCGTCCCGTTCCCCGGACGGAGTCCAGTCCGGCTCCGGCTCCGGGTCCCGCGGGCCGAACAGCGCCGTCAGTACGAGATGGACCGCCATCGCCGCGAGCGGCCACGCCAGCAGCGTCCCCTTCGCCGCGAGCTTGAGCGGCGCGTCGAAGACGACACCCCGCCCCGCCGCCCGCGCCGCGGCGACCACGTCCGACGTGGGCCCCAGCCACATGCCCACGCGCCAGGCGATCAGCGAGGCGACGAGGGACCCCACGGCCAGCCCCGCCACCAGCGGAACGCCCCCGCGGCGCCGCAGCCAGAAGACGACGGCCCCGCTGAGCACGCCGAACCCGAGCGCCAGCAGCGCGAACGTGCCGTCGGCACCGATGGCCTGCTCGCCCTCGCTGTTCTTCAGGTAGACGGCCTTGCCGTCGGAGATGAGCGGGACCCGCGGCGCGAGCCACACCCACAGCAGCCCCAGCAGCACGCCGGCCACGGCGACCGCCGCGGCGACGACCGCGGCCTGCCGCAGTTCGGCGCGCAGCTCGGCACGGCGCTCGGCCTCGTCCAGGGGAAGGGGCGCGGGCTCCGCAGGCGCGGCCCCCGCCCCGGTGCCGGGCTCGTTCGAGGGCGGGTCATGCGGCGTCAGCGGTGCGGTCACCCTGTCATCGTGCCAGGTCGGCGCCGCGGACCCGGCGGCAGGACGGTCCTGGCGCGTCACCGCACGGCCGCCCGGCGGTACGCCCACGTCGCCACGGCGAGCGAGATCACGCCGACGGCCGCGCACACGCCGAGGTCGGCGGCGACCACGGCCCAGTCGGGGCGCGCGTCGAAGGTGCGGGCGAGCGCCTCCACTCCGTACGTGGAGGGGAGCAGGTCGCGCGCGAAGGCGATGGGCGCGGGCATGTGCGCGGCGGGCAGCACGCCCAGGAGCAGGGCGGCCGACATGCCGAGCTGCCCGCAGAGCGTGGCCAGTTCCTGGCGGGGTGCGAGCAGCCCGAGGGCGGCGCCGAGCCCGGCGAGGGCCGCGCCGGAGAGCGGGACGACGGCGGCGAGCACCCACAGGTGCCCCATCGGGAGGCCGAAGAGCGCGCTGCCCACGACCGCGGTGACGGCGGTGCCGGGCACGGTGAAGGAGGCGTACGCGGCGGCCGCGCCGAGCACGACGGCGGCGGGCGGCACGGGCAGCGTCGCGTAGTGGTCGAGGCCGCCGCTCGCGCGCAGCTGGCCGAAGTACTGGGCGAGGAGGTTGAGAGCGACGAAGGCCACGACGAGCACGCTGGAGCCGGCCACGACGGCCCGCGCCTCGGCGCCGCCGTCCACCACGCCCCGCATCATGATCATGATGCCGACGGACTGGAACGTCGCCACGAACAGCAGCGGGATCCGCGCGACCCGGGCCCGCGAGAGCTGCGCGCGGTAGACGGCGGCCAGGGCGGGCAGCAGCTTCGCGCGGGGCGCGAGCGGGGCGGCGGCGTCGCCGCCGGACCGCGGCCGGGCCTCGCTCCCGGGCCTGACCGCCCCGGCGGTCACCGCTTCTGCGGACACAGCACTCACCCGGCACAGCTCCTGTTCAGTCCGGTCGGCAGGGCTCTCGTCACGGCTCCCGTCACGCCTTCACCAGCCCTTCCGCGCCCTCCGCACGGCCCCCGAGCGCGAGGTAGACGTCCTCCAGGCTGGGCGTGGTGAGGGTGAAGTCGTCGAGCGCGGCGAAGGCGGGCCCGCCGGTGACGGCGGCGACGGCGGCGCGCGCCTCGGCGGGGGCGAGCCGCAGCGTCCAGCGCCGGCCGGCGGCCTGCGCGGCGTCGCGCAGCGCGGCGACCTCGGGGACGTGCAGGGGGGCCTCGGCGCGCCAGACGAGCTCGACGCGGACCTCGTCGCCGACGAGCTCCTTCAGCCCGGCGGGCGTGTCGCAGGCGATGATCCGGCCGCGCTCCAGCACGGCGACGCGGTCGAGGACGGTCTCGGCCTCGATGACGTTGTGGGTGACGAGCAGGACGGTCGCGCCGCGCTCGGCGCGCCGCCGGTCGACGGCGGCCCAGACGGCGCGGCGCGCGACCGGGTCCATGCCGGCGGTGGGCTCGTCGAGGACGAGGACGGGCCGGTCGCCGACGAGCGTGGCGGCGAAGCAGGCGAGGCGGCGCTGGCCGCCGGAGAGCTTCTTCAGGGGGCGCCCGGCGATCGGCGTGAGGCCCAGCTCGTCGAGGACGGCGTCGCGCTCCTCGCGGGCCGCCCGCAGGCTGAGGCCGCGGAGCCGGCCGGTGGTCTCGGCGGCGAGGGCGACGGTCAGCTCGTCGAGGGCGGTGGACTCCTGGCCGAGGTAGCCGACGAGGCGCGCGGCGCGCTCGGGGTGGCGCACGAGGTCGTGGCCGAGGAGCTCGACGCCGCCCTCGTCGGGGCGGAGCAGGCCGGTCAGCTGGCGGACGAGGGTGGACTTGCCGGCGCCGTTGGGGCCGAGCAGTCCGAAGATCTCGCCGCGCCGGATCTCCAGGTCGATGCCGTCGCTGGCGCGTACGGCGGCGGTGCCGGGCGCACCGCGGCGGCCGCGCGCGGCGGGATAGGTCTTGACCAGGCCGCGCACGGTGCACACCGTGGCGGCTGCAACCGCCTCATTCACGCCCGTCCTCACGAGCTATGAGGGTACGCGCCCCCGCGCCCGCGGCGGGCTCCGGGGGGCGCGGGTCGGGTGCGGCGCCCCTCAGTCCGCCGCCGGAGTGCGCTCCGCCGCCGTACGGGTGTCGATTTCGCGCCAGAAGCCGGCCCGGATCGCGTAGCGGTCGTGTTCGTCGATCTGGTCGTCCTTGTGGGCGAGCAGGCCGAAGCGGGCGGCGTAGCGCAGCAGCTCTCCGTCGATGCGGTGCGGGATGCGGGGGTATTCGGTGGAGAGGTGCTGGAGGTGGACGGCGTCGGTGAGGCGCTCGGCCCAGCGCCGGGCGAAGACCTGGCCGACTTCGAAGGGGTCGCCGCCGACGGTGGTGATGTCCTCTTCGCGGTCGGCCCAGCGCTGTTCGGCGCTGGTGAGCTGGGCGAGCATCGGCAGGGAGGCGGTTTCGGAGGGCTCGCCGGGCCCGCCGGTGCCGGGGCGCTCGATCCAGCCCTTGTCGGAGGACCAGCGCAGGGTGGCGTTGGCGGCGAGGGCGGAGCCGTTGCTCTGGCCGGAGGCGGGCCCGCCGGAGCGGTCGGCGGGCTGGGCGGCGAGGCCGCGGCCGAGGGTGGCGAGGTCCTTGGGGGTGGGCACGCCGCGGGCGGCGGGGGCCTCGGGGGCGTCCTGGTCGCCCGGCGCGGCGTCGGTGGTGGCGGGGGCGGCGGGCCGGGAGCCGTTGCGCTCGGCGGGCACGGGCTCGGCGGAGCGGGGGGCGGGGGCGGCGGCCGCGGCGGCGCTCTCGGGCAGGGGGGCGGAGAGGATCGCGGCGATCTCGGGGCCGGGGGCGGGCTGCGGGGCGCAGGCGCCGGTGAGCTCCTTGGCGCGGACGGCGCGGGTGATCCACGTGCGGTCGAGGACGCGGCGCTCGTCGGCCTCGGCGACGAGGTCCTCGGACTGGTTGTAGTCGCCGTCGGCGGCCTGGACGGCCCACAGGTGGACGGCGACGCCGTGCTCCTTGGCGGACATCAGGCCGGGCAGGAGGTCGCCGTCGCCGGTGACGAGGACGATGTCGGAGCACGCGCGGTTGCGGGCGAGCTCGGTGAGCTCGGCGTGCATGGCGGCGTCCACGCCCTTCTGGGCCCAGCGGCCGTCGCTGCGGGTCAGGGCGCCCAGCCGGACGGTGACCCGGGGCATGACGCGGAGCCTGCGGTGCTCGGGCTGGGGCACCCGGTCGGGCGCGCCGTCGAACCAGTAGATCCTCAGGAGGGGCTGCTCGGTCTCGGCCTCGGCGCGCTCGCGCAGCCCCTGGATGAGGATCGCGTGGTCGACGGAGATGCGGGACCGGGCGGGCTCGCCGGCCAGCAGGCTCGCGGCGGCGCCCAGCAGATACCCGGCGTCCACCAGGACGACGCAGCGGTCCACGTTCCACCCTCTTTCTGTGCGTGCAGAAATTGCGGTCGCCCCCCGGCACGGCAGTGCCCCGGTTTTCCTCGGCTTTCCTTGGAGTCTGCCCGACCGTGCGGGGGTTATCAGTCCGAACTGGATCTTCGGCGTGGCGGATACGCCCTCACGGCGGTAAGTGCACGCATCACGCACGGTAATTACCCGAAATGCGCGGTTCGGCAGTGCGTGCGAGGGTGACCGCAGGGGGTCGTCCCGATGTGGAGGCACTTCAGCATGGCGAAGAACAAGGACCGGAAGCAGCCGAAGTCGGCGAGTGCCGCGGAGCGCGGCCAGCAGCAGGCCAGGAGCTCCTCGATCGAGTCCCAGAGCGAGCAGCGGGCCACGCAGGTCACCCCGGGCGACATGGCTCGCAAGAGCAAGCAGAAGCGCTTCGGCCACAACTGAGCGGAGCCCGAGGGGCGCCCGGCCGACAGGAGAGGGCGCTCACCGGCGCTTTGATGCGCATGAGGGGCGCACCCGGCTGATCCGGGTGCGCCCCTCATGCGCGGGTGCGGGCACGGCGGGCACCGGCAGGGTGCCCGACGGGCCAGCGGGTTACTCAAGCCGGCGCCCGCCGGGTGCTCAGCCCGCCAGGCAGGACGGGCCGAGCAGCTGCTTCAGGTCGCCGAAGAGGGCCGGGTCGGGGGTGACCCGGTGCCGGTCCAGGCGCAGGACGGTGGTCTTCCGCGGCCCCTGGAGCTTGATCCGCACCTCGGTGGAGCCGCGGTGGTGGGTGAGGACCTGGCCGAGCCGCTCCACCATGGGCGGGGTGACCTTCACCGTGGGGATGGTGATGATCACGGGGGCGTTGGTGCCCGCGTTCGACAGGTCGGGAACCATCAGCTCCATGGCCACCAGGCGCGGGACGTCCTCACGCTTGTCGAGGCGGCCCTTGACGAAGACGACGGCGTCCTCGACGAGCTGGGTGGAGACCAGCTGGTAGGTGGCGGGGAAGAACATGCAGTCGATGGAGCCGGCCAGGTCCTCGACGGTGGCGATGGCCCAGGCGTTGCCCTGCTTGGTCATCTTGCGCTGGAGGCCCGAGATGATGCCGCCGATGGTGACGATCGCGCCGTCGGCGTGCTCACCGCCGGTGAGCTGGGCGATCGCGGCGTCGGCCTTGTCGTTGAGGACGTGCTCGATGCCGAAGAGCGGGTGGTCGGAGACGTAGAGGCCGAGCATCTCGCGCTCCTGCGCGAGGAGGTAGGACTTCTCCCACTCGACGTCGGAGAACTCCACGTCCAGCCCGAAGCCGGGCCCGTCGTCGGCGGTGTCGTCGCCCATGCCGCCGAAGAGGTCGAACTGGCCCTCGGCCTCCTTGCGCTTGACCTGGACGACGTTGTCGATCATCGGTTCGTAGTGCGCGGTGAGGCCCTTGCGGGTGTGGCCCATCTCGTCGAAGGCGCCGGCCTTGATCAGAGATTCGACGGTGCGCTTGTTGCAGACGACGGCCTCGACCTTGTCGAGGAAGTCGGGGAAGGAGCTGTACTTCCCCTTGGACTTGCGGCAGCGGATGATCGAGTCGACCACGTTCTGCCCGACGTTGCGGACGGCGGTGAGGCCGAAGAGGATCACGTCGTCGCCCTGGGCGGCGAAGTTGGCCTCGGATTCGTTGACGTTCGGCGGGAGCACCTTGATGCCCATGCGCCGGCACTCGTTCAGGTAGATCGCCGACTTGTCCTTGTCGTCGCGCACCGAAGTGAGCAGCCCGGACATGTACTCGGCGGGGTAGTTCGCCTTGAGGTAGGCCGTCCAGTACGAGACGAGGCCGTACGCGGCGGAGTGGGCCTTGTTGAAGGCGTAACCGGCGAAGGGGACCAGCACGTCCCACAGGGCCTGGATGGCCTCGTCGGAGAAGCCCTTCTTCTGCGCGCCCTCCTTGAAGAAGACGAAGTTCTTCGCGAGCTCGTCGGGCTTCTTCTTGCCCATGACGCGGCGGAGGATGTCGGCCTCGCCGAGCGAGTACCCGGCGACGATCTGGGCGGCCTTCTGCACCTGCTCCTGGTAGACGATCAGACCGTAGGTGACGCCGAGGACCTCTTCCAGGGGCTCCTTCAGCTCCGGGTGGATCGGCGTGATCTCCTGCTGGCCGTTCTTGCGCAGGGCGTAGTTCGTGTGCGAGTTCATGCCCATCGGGCCCGGGCGGTACAGCGCGGACACGGCGGAGATGTCTTCGAAGTTGTCGGGCTTCATCAGCCGCAGGAGGGACCGCATGGGCCCGCCGTCGAACTGGAAGACGCCGAGGGTGTCGCCGCGCTGGAGCAGCTCGAAGGTCTTGGGGTCGTCGAGCGGCAGGCTCAGGAGATCGATGTCGATCCCCTTGTTGGCCTTCACCATCTTGACGGCGTCGTCCATGATCGTGAGGTTGCGCAGGCCGAGGAAGTCCATCTTCAGCAGGCCGAGCGACTCACAGCTCGGGTAGTCCCACTGCGTGATGGTGACGCCGTCGGTGTGCCGGACCCAGACCGGGACGTGGTCGGTGATCGCCTCGCTGGACATGATCACGCCGGCCGCGTGCACGCCCATCTGCCGGACCAGGCCCTCGACGCCGCGCGCGGTGTCGATGACCTTCTTGACGTCCGGCTCGTTCTCGTACATCCCGCGGATCTCGCCGGCCTCGCTGTAGCGCGGGTGCTGCGGGTCGAGGATGCCGGAGAGCGGGATGCCCTTGCCGAGGACGTCGGCGGGCATGGCCTTGGTGAGGCGGTCGCCCATCGCGTACGGATAGCCGAGGACGCGGGCGGAGTCCTTGATCGCGTTCTTGGCCTTGATGGTGCCGTAGGTGCCGATCATGGCGACCTTGTCGGCGCCGTACTTCTCGGTCACGTAGCGGATGACCTCGGCGCGCCGGCGCTCGTCGAAGTCGATGTCGACATCGGGCATCGAGATGCGCTCGGGGTTGAGGAAGCGCTCGAAGATCAGGCCGTGCGGGATGGGGTCGAGGTCGGTGATGCCCATGGCGTAGGCCACGATCGAGCCGGCCGCGGAGCCGCGGCCGGGGCCGACGGCGATGCCCTGCTTCTTGGCCCACATGATGAAGTCGGCGACCACGAGGAAGTAGCCCGGGAAGCCCATCGAGATGATGGTGTCCATCTCGTACTCGACCTGCTTCATGCGGTCGTCGGGGATGCCGCCGGGGAAGCGGCGGTGCATCCCGCGCATGGTCTCCTCGCGGAACCAGGTGACCTCGGTGTAGCCGTCGGGGATGTCGAACTTCGGCATGAGGTTCTTGGCCGTGAACATGCCGTCGGTGTTGATCTGCTCGGCGACCAGGCGGGTGTTCGCGCAGCCCTGCTGCCAGGCGTCCGAGGAGTCGATGGCGTACATCTCGTCCGTGGACTTCAGGTAGTAGCCGGAGCCGTCGAAGCGGAAGCGGTCGGGGTCCGAGAGGTTCTTGCCGGTCTGGATGCAGAGCAGGGCGTCGTGGGCCTCGGCCTCATGGGCGTAGGTGTAGTGCGAGTCGTTGGTGACCAGGGGCGGGATGCCGAGCTTCTTGCCGATCTCCAGCAGGCCGTCGCGGACGCGGCGCTCGATCTCGATGCCGTGGTCCATCAGCTCCAGGAAGTACCGGCCCTCGCCGAAGATGTCCTTGTAGTCGCTGGCGGCCTGGACGGCCTCGTCGAACTGGCCGAGCCGGAGCCGGGTCTGCACCTCGCCGGACGGGCAGCCGGTCGAGGCGATCAGGCCCTCGGACCACTGGGCGATGGTCTCCTTGTCCATGCGGGGCCACTTCGTGAGCCAGCCCTCGGCGTAGGCGTCGGAGGAGAGGCGGAAGAGGTTGTGCAGGCCGTTCACGTCGGCCGCCCAGATCGTCTTGTGGGTGTAACCACCCGAACCCGAGACGTCGTCGCGCTTCTGGTGGGGCTGGCCCCACTGGATGCGGCGCTTGTTGCGCCGGGACTCCGGGGCGACGTAGGCCTCGATGCCGATGATCGGGGTGATCTCCGCCTTCTTCGCCTGGTGGAAGAAGTCGTACGCCCCGTGCAGGTTGCCGTGGTCGGACATGGCGATGTGTGTCATGCCCATCTCATTGCAGGCATTGAACATGTCCTTGAGCCGCGCGGCACCGTCCAGCAGGGAGTACTGGGTGTGGACGTGCAGGTGCGTGAAGGGCGGCTTGTTGGCCACGGTGGGAGACCTCCGGCGGGGGCGGGCAGCGGGACGCAGCGGACGCAACGGGACTGTTTTGAAGGTTACCGGCCCCCACCGACAGCCGCGGGCACGCGCCGGTACCCTCACGCGTTGAGCACGTCAGCACACATGTTCGTTCCATGCCCCACCCCAGGAGGACCCCGCGATGGCGACCGAGCACGACCGGGCCGCGCAGCGCGGCGAGGAGATCCTTGCCGTTTTCGACACCGCCTTCGGTGAGCTCCTCGCGGCCGACCCCGCCGCCTTCCGGGTCAAGTTCCGGAAGATGGCGGCCTCCGCCTTCGCCTTCTACCGGGGCACGGCGTGCCTCTTCTACCGGGACATGGCCGAGCGGGCCCCGGAAGGCGCCACCGGCCCGTACCTGGACGAGCGCACCAGCCGGGTGTGGATCCACGGCGACCTCCACGCCGAGAACTTCGGCACGTACATGGACGCCAACGGCCGCCTGATCTTCAACGTCAACGACTTCGACGAGGCCTACGTCGGCCCCTTCACCTGGGACCTCCAGCGCTTCGCCGCCTCCGTCGCCCTGATCGGCTACACCAAGGCGCTCAGCGACGAGAAGATCACCGAGCTGGTGCGGATCTACGCCGCCGCCTACCGCGAGCGCATCCACGCCCTGGCCGCCGGGGCCGCCGACGACGAGCTGCCGCCGTTCACGCTCGACACCGCCGGCGGCCCGCTGCTCGGCGCCCTGCGCGAGGCGCGCTCCATGACGCGCTTCGGGCTGCTCGCCTCGATGACGGAGATCCGCGAGCACGACCGCCGCTTCACCGCCGACGCCGGCGCGATCGAGCTGGACGCCGCCACCCGCTACAAGGTCCTCGCGGCCTTCGACGGCTATCTGGAGACGCTGCCCGACACCAGCCTCGCCCGCCCCGACTCCTACCGCGTCAAGGACGTCGTCGGCCGCCGCGGCATCGGGATCGGCAGCGCCGGCCTGCCCTCGTACAACATCCTCCTGGAGGGCAACAGCGACGCCCTGGAGAACGACGTCGTCATCTACATGAAGCAGGCGCAGACCCCGGCGGTCTCCCGGCACATCACCGACCGGGCCGTGCGCGACTACTTCCACCACGAGGGCCACCGCACGGTGATCTCGCAGCGCGCGCTCCAGGCGCACGCCGACCCGTGGCTCGGCTGGACGGAGATCCAGGAAGGAGGCCGGAGCTACGGGCAGCTGGTCGCCGAGGTCTCGCCGTACGCCGTCGACCTCGACTGGTCCGACCTGGACGACCCGGCCGAGATCGCGGCCGTCGTCGCCGACCTGGGCCGGGCGACGGCCACCATGCACGCGGCGGCGGACGACCAGAGCGGCCACTCGCTGGTGCCCTTCTCCACCGAGCGGGCCATCGACGCCGTGATAGCCGCCGACGAGGAGGGCTTCCCGGAGCTCCTGGTGGACTTCGCCCACTCCTACGGGGCCCGGGCCCGCGCTGACCACCAGATCTTCGTGGACCTCTTCCGCAACGGCCGCATCCCGGGCCTCTAGGCCCCGGCCCCGGCCGTGGGGCGCACCCTTTAGCCAAGGCTTACGGCGGGCCGTGCCAGACTCGTTCTTCATGGACATATCGGCGGCATGGGTGCGAGCACTGCGCGCGGCGCTGTTCACAGCGCTGTGCGTCACGCTGTCCGCGGGCTCCCACGTGCTGCTGTCCGGACGGCCGCTGCCCCTGCTGACCGTGGGGGCGGCGGCCGCGGCCGTCTTCGCGCTCGCCTACTCCCTGGCCGGGCGGGAGCGCGGCTACGGGCGCATCGCCGCCCTCCTGGTCCCCCTGGAGCTCGGCGCGACCGCGCTCTTCACCACCGGGCAGGACACCTGCTACGGCCGCCCCGGCCACCCCGCCTCCGCCCCGGGGGCGCTGGCCTGGCTGTGCAGCGGCAGCACAGGCGGGCCGCTCGCCCGGCTCGCCTCCCCGGGCAGCGCCCCGTGGCTGCTGTTCGCGGGACACGTCGCGGTCGGCCTGCTGGCCGCCGCCTGGCTGCGCCGCGGCGAGCGGGCGCTGGCCGGGCTCCTGTGCGCGGCGGCGGCCGCCGTGTGCCGCCCGCTGCGACTCCGCTCCGCGACCGGCGCCCCGCCGGCCGGCGGGGTGACCGTACGGTTCGTGCGGGCAGCTCGTCCCGGCCGCGCCCTTCCGCTCCTCGTCCACTCCGTCGTACGGCGCGGGCCGCCGCCGGGACCGGCCTTCGGCCGGACCCCCGCCTGACCCACCCCACGTACCACGGAAAGATCGCACCACCATGAGCAAGCGCAACACCTGGGAGAACAAGCAGACCGCCCGCGAGCGGCTGCGCGCCGAGCGCGAGCGCCAGGCCAAGAAGGACAGGACGCGCCGCCAGCTGATCGTCGGCGGTGCCGTCGTCGCGGTCCTGGCCGTCGGCGCGGGCATCGTCGTGGCCGTCTCCCAGCTGGGCAAGGACGGCAAGAGCGGCCTGAACGAGAGCTGGGAGGCCGCCTCCAAGCAGGAGCTCGTCAAGCCCGCCAACACCGGCGGCGACAAGGGCACCGAGATCCTCATCGGCAAGAAGGACGCCAAGCACACCCTGGACCTCTACCAGGACATGCGCTGCCCGATCTGCTCCGTCTTCGAGCAGAGCGTCGGGGACACCATCGACAAGGACGTCAAGGACGGCAAGTACAAGGTCTCGTACCACGTCGCCACGTTCCTCGACCGCAACTTCGGCGGCAGCGGCTCCAAGAACGCCCTCAGCGCGCTCGGCGCCGCCCTGAACGTCAGCCCCGAGGCCTTCAGCGCCTACAACAAGGCCCTCTACTCCAAGGCCAACCACCCGAACGAGACGAAGGACGACTACGCCAAGGACGACGTCCTGCTGAAGGTCGCCAATGAGGTCCCGGCGCTCAAGGGCAACAAGGACTTCGAGAAGAACGTCAAGGACGGCACGTTCGACAAGTGGGCGCTGACGGTGTCCGACGAGTTCGACAAGGTCAAGGACGTCACCGGCACCCCCACCCTCAAGATGAACGGCAAGAAGCTGACGGCGGAGGACGGGAAGAACGTCCCGATCACTCCCGATCAGTACACCAAGGCGGTCGACGGAGCGCTCAAGTCCTGAGGCCCGTAACCCCGGTGTCCCGTCCCCTCCGGTGACGTTCAGTGATGCCGAATCTTGACACGACACTTAACGGATGCCGTGGCAGACTTCGGCCTCATGGAGGGGACGGGAGTTCGACTGAGGGCGCTGCGCGCGGCGTTCTTCACGGCGCTCTGTGTCACGCTGTCCGCCGCTTCGCACGTCCTGCTCTCCCGCACGCCCCTGCCCGCGGCCACGGTCGCCGGGCTGGCGGCGCTGTTCTTCGCCGTCGCCTACGCCCTCGCCGGCCGTGAGCGCGGCTACGGCTCCATCGCCGCCCTGCTGATCCCGCTGGAGCTGACGGCGGACACCGTCTTCACGACGGGCCAGCACGCGTGTTACGGCCGGGCCGGCGGTCCCGTCGCGGGCCCGCTGCACTCCCTGGGCCTCGACTTCGCCTGCCGCGGCGAGATCGGCACCCCGCTGGCCCGCATGGCCGCCGCGCCCGGCGGCCCGGCGCCGACCACCGGCTCCGCACTGCCCTGGCTGCTGCTCGCCTGCCACGTCGCGGTGGGCCTGCTGGCCGCCGCCTGGCTGCGCCGCGGCGAAGCCGCCCTGGCCGGGCTGCTGCGCGCGGCGGCGACCCTCGCCTTCGGCCCGCTGCTGCTGGCCTTCGCCGCCCTGAGGGTGCCCGCCGGCCGGGCCGCGCGCCCGCGCCCCGCCCGCCGCACCCTCCGCGCGCGCGGGCTCCCGCTCCTCGTCCACTCCGTCGTACGGCGCGGACCGCCCCTCGCTCCCGCACCTGCCTGAGCCACGCGGTCCACCCCCACTCGTACGAACCGGAGAAGACGTCATGAGCAACCGCAACAACCAGCAGAACAAGCAGGCCGCGCGCGAGCGGCTGCGCGCCGAGCGCGAGCGCCAGGCCAAGAAGGACAAGACGCGCCGTCAGCTCTTCGTCGCCGGCGCCATCGTCGCCGTCCTCGCGATAGCCGGCGGCGTCGGCTACGCGGTGAGCAACATGGGCGACAGCAAGGGCGGCAGCAGCTGGGCGGGCGACAAGCCGCTGGTCAAGCCCGCCAACACCACGGGCGAGAACGGCGACGAGATCGTCATCGGCGACGCGAAGGCCAAGGAGACCCTCACGGTCTACGAGGACCCGCGCTGCCCCTCCTGCGCCGCCTTCGAGAACGAGTCCGGCGCCCAGCTGCGCCAGGACGTCAAGGACGCCCGCTACAAGGTCCGGTTCGTCATGGTGAACTTCATCGACGACCTGTCCAAGGGCACCGGTTCGAAGAACGCCGTGAGCGCCCTCGGCGCCGCCCTCAACGTCAGCCCGGACGCCTTCGTCGCGTACAAGGAAGCGCTCTACTCGCCGAAGAACCACCCCGACGAGCGGGACGACGCCTTCGCCGACGACAAGCGGCTGATCGAGATCGCGCAGCAGGTCCCGGCCCTGAAGGGCAACAAGGACTTCGAGAAGGCCGTCAACGAGGGCACGTACGACAAGTGGGCCGTCGAGATGGGCACGCTGTTCGAGAAGAACAAGATCGGCGGCACCCCGTCGCTGCTGCACGGCGACAAGAAGCTGACCGGCCCCGACGGCAAGAACCCGCCGATGGCCAAGCCGAACTTCATCGCCGCGATCGACAAGGAGTTCGGCCCGAAGAAGTAACTGAAGAAACAGTGAAGGCCGGGTGAGGGGCGGACGAACTGTCAGTTCTCGTCCGCCCCCGCCGCTTACTGGGAAGTAAGGTGATGGCCCGTGACCGCTGATTCCTCCATAACGCACATATCGCGCCGCACCGCCGTCACGGCCGTGGCCGGCGCCGCAACCGTCGCGCTCCTCCCCCTCGCCGGGGCCGCCCCGGCGTACGCGGCGGACCCGCCCGCGTTCCTGCACGGCGTGGCCTCGGGCGACCCGCTGCCCGACGGCATCCTGCTGTGGACGCGCGTGACCCCCTCCCCCGACGCGGTCCCCGGCTCCGGCCGCGGAGCCGCCGTCGACGTCGACTGGGAGGTCGCCGAGGACGAGGCGTTCGGGAAGGTCGTCGCCAAGGGCACGGTCACGGCGACGGCCGCCGCCGACCACACCGTCAAGGCCGACGTCCGCGGCCTGCGCCCCGCGACCGCCTACTGGTACCGCTTCACGGCCGGCGGGGTGCACTCGCCGGCCGCCCGCACCCGTACGGCGCCGACGGCCGGCGCGGCCGTCCCCGGCATCCGCTTCGGCGTCGTCTCGTGCGCCAACTGGGAGTCCGGTCACTTCGCGGCCTACCGCCACCTCGCGGACCGCCGCGACCTCGACGCCGTCCTGCACCTCGGCGACTACATCTACGAGTACGGGACCGGCGTCTACCCGCCCGCGGCCCAGGTCGTCCGGCAGCACGCCCCCGCGCACGAGATCGTCACCCTCGCCGACTACCGCACCCGCCACGGCCGTTACAAGACCGACGCCCACCTCCAGGCCCTCCACCAGGCCCACCCCTTCGTGGCCATCTGGGACGACCACGAGTTCGCCAACGACGCCTGGACGGGCGGCGCCGAGAACCACACGCCGGGCGCCGAGGGCGAGTGGAGCGCGCGGGTGGCCGCGGCCAAGCAGGCCTACTTCGAGTGGATGCCCGTGCGGCCCTCCATCGCGGGCACCACCTACCGCCGGCTGCGCTTCGGCAACCTCGCCGACCTCCACCTGCTCGACCTCAGATCGTTCAGATCGCAGCAGGTCAAGGCCGGCAACGGCAAGGTCGACGACCCCGAGCGCACCATCACCGGGCGCGCCCAGCTCGACTGGCTCAAGACCGGGCTCGCCTCCTCCGACACCACGTGGCGCCTCGTCGGCAACCCCGTGATGATCTCCCCCTTCGCCTTCGGCGCCCTCCCCGCCCACCTGCTGGAGCCGCTCGCCAAGCTGCTGGGCCTGCCCGCCGGCGGCATCGCCGCCAACACCGACCAGTGGGACGGCTACACCGACGACCGGCGCGAGCTGCTCGGCCACCTCGACGAGCGCGGGATCGGCAACACCGTCTTCCTGACCGGCGACATCCACATGTCCTGGGCCAACGACGTGCCGAAGAAGGCCGCCACGTACCCGCTGTCGCCGTCCCTCGCCACCGAGTTCGTCGTCACGTCGGTCAGCTCCGACAACCTGGACGACCTCCTGGGCGTGGCCCCGCACACCGTCTCGCTCGCCGCGGCCGCGGCCGTCCAGGCCGCCAACCGGCACGCGAAGTGGGTGGACATGGACTCCCACGGCTACGGCGTCCTCGACGTCACCCCCGAGCAGGCGCAGATGGACTACTACGCCCTCTCCGACAAGCGGGACCCGAAGTCGGCGGCGGAGTGGACCCGCTCGTACCGGACGCGTTCGGGCACGCAGCGGGTGGAGCGCGTCAGGACGCCGGTCCGGTGATCCGGGCCTAGCCCGCGATCTCCGCCAGGAAGTCCAGCGCGACGCGCCACGTCGTCTCCGCCGCCTCCGCGTCGTGGTCGGCGAGGTCCGGGTCCGTGAACAGGTGCCCCGCACCGGGGTACCTGTGGACCTCCACGTCCGCCCCGGCCCGGCCCATGCGCAGGTACCACGCGTTGAGCCAGTCGTGCGGCTCGAACGGGTCCGGGTCGGCGACGTGCAGCTGCACGGGCAGCTCGTCCACGGAGGCGCCCTCGGCGAGGTCGGACGTACCGTGCAGGAGCAGCAGGCCGCGGGCCTTCTCGTCGCCCAGCGCCAGGTTCTGCGCGATCGCGGCGCCGAGCGAGAAGCCGGCGTAGACCAGGCCGCGGTCCGACAGCGGGGCGACCGCGGTGACCGCGCGGCGCAGCAGCTCCTCGTGGCCGATCTCGTCCTTGACGGCCATGCCGTCCTCGACCGTCTCCGCCGTCCGGCCCTCGTAGAGGTCCGGTACGTGCACCTCGTGCCCGGCGGCGCGAAGGCGCTCGGCGGCGGCGTGCACGGCAGGCCTCAGGCCGTAGGCCGAATGAAAAAGGACAATCGTGGTAGAGGACGCCACTGGAGTCACTTCCTAACAGGTGGATCGCGTGCTCCCCATCGTGCCAGTTACGGTCGGAGGGAGCGCCACCCGGTGAGCACGGCCGGCCGGAAGGAGCTGAGGTGTCCATGGAGGGCGTACTGCGTCCGCTGTCCGTCGTCGGCGGGGCGCTGATCGTCACCCTTGTCGTGGGGTGGCTCGCCGACCACGTGCTGCGCAGAGTCGACGCGCGGCACCCCGAGACACCGCTGTGGGACCTGCTCCACCGCTGCCGCCTGCCGCTCCAGGTCGTGCTGTGCACGGCCCTGCTGCGCGGCAGCTTCCGCTCGGCCGGCGTCCTGGAGGACCACGAGGACGCCGTCGGGCAGGTGCTGACGCTCGTGCTGATCGGCGCCTGCGCGTGGCTGCTGGTCCGGGTCGCCGTCGCCATAGTGGAGGCCTCCTACGCGCGCTACGCCGCGCGGGCCGCGGACGCGGCCCGGGTGCGGCGGGTGCGGACCCAGGTGACGCTGATCCAGCGGGTCGTCACGGCGGCCGTGTGCGTGGTGGCCGTGGCGGCGATGCTGCTGACGTTCCCCGCCATGCGGACCGCCGGGGTGTCCGTGCTGGCCTCGGCCGGGCTCATCGGCATCGTCGCCGGTGTGGCGGCCCAGTCCACCCTCGCGAACCTCTTCGCCGGGCTCCAGATCGCCTTCGGCGACATCGTGCGGATCGGGGACACCGTCGTCGTCGACGGCGAGTGGGGGCGCGTGGAGGAGATCACGCTCACCTATCTGGTCGTCACCACGTGGGACGAGCGGCGCATCACGATGCCGGTCTCGTACTTCACCAGCCGGCCGTTCGAGAACTGGTCCCGCAGCAACCCGCGGATGACCGGGACGGTCTTCCTCCACCTGGACCACTCGACGCCGATAGACCTCATGCGGGAGCGGCTCCACGAGATCCTCCGGGGGCTGCCCGAGTGGGACGGGCGGTCCTGGAGCCTGGTGATCACCGATACGACGCCGTCGACGATCCAGGTGCGGGCGCTGGTGACGGCGAAGGACGCGGACGACATCTGGGCGCTGCGGTGCGTGGTGCGGGAGCGGCTGATCGAGTGGCTGCGGCGGGAGCATCCGTACGCGCTCCCGCGCATCAACACGGCGCCGGCGCCGGGCCTGGAACAGGCCCCCGACCGGCGCCAGGCGCCACCGCGCTCGGAAGACATCGGCCCGGGCCCCGGCACGACGTAGGCTCCGCCCGGGTTCCTCCACGGTACGGGTTGCGCCCGGTGCGGCACCGCCGGAATCCACCGTGGTGGCTGAGCACCGCTGCGGCGGAAACTTTCTTGCCGGCGGCAAGACACTGCTGGTGCCGGCACTCGCCGAACGGCCTGCGCCCCCGAACGCACCACCAACCCCCGGCCGAGGGGCCGCGCCCCTCCCGGCCCTGCCCGGCGCGGGAGCGAGAGGCCTCGCCTCTCTGAATCCGCCGCAGCGGCGATCAGCCACCGCGGCGCAGACCGGCGGTGCCGGAACCGGGCGTACCCCGTACGTCATACGGACCCGGCGTCAGCCGCGGAGGCTGCGGACGTCCAAGTGGCGGAGGACACGGTCCACGACCTCCGGGTCCGCGCCCGGTTCCGAGCGTGCGGCCAGCACCTCGCGGCGGGCCGCCGAAAGCAGTTCCCCCTGCACCCGCTGGATCGTCTGGAGCCGCTCGACACGCTGCGCGTGCGCCTCGCGCCGTTCCTCGTCGACCATCTCGGGGCTGATCCTGGCGCCCATGTCGAACGCGCGCCGGCCCAGCATCTCCATCATGTCCTCGGAGAGGTCCTCTTCCGCCACGATCTCCCACAGCCGGTGCCGCGCCGCCTTCGCCGCGCGCACGGCCAGCTGCCGCTCCAGCTCCCGGCTCGCGTCGGAGTCGGCGCGCACGCCGAGCCGCTTGACCAGCCAGGGCAACGTCAGGCCCTGGACGACGAGGGTGGAGACGATGACGGCGAAGGCGACGAAGAGGATCTCGTCCCGGGCGGGGAAGGGCTCCTTGGCGTCCGTGGTCAGGGGGATGGCCAGGGCGAGCGCCACGGACGCCACGCCGCGCATCCCGGACCACCACATCACCACCGTCTCGCGCCAGCTCACCAGGATGTCCTCGTCGACGTCCCGCCGCTTGTGCAGCCTCTTGGCCAGCCAGGCGGCCGGCAGCAGCCACAGCAGCCGGACGCCCACGACGACCGCGACGACGACGGCGCCGATGCCCAGCATCTCGCCCCAGCGGCCGGACGCGGTGGCGATGGCGTTGTGGAGCTCCAGGCCGACGAGGCCGAAGGCGACGCCGGTGACGAGGGTGTCGATGATCTCCCAGAAGGTGTGCCCGGCCAGCCGCCCGAGGACGTCGTCGGCGTCGGTCGCGTACTCGGCGAGGAAGAGGGCGGTGGTGAGCACCGCGAGCACTCCGGAGCCCTTGAGCTCCTCGGCGAGGACGTAGGCGACGAACGGCACCAGCAGGGTGAGCCCGATCTGGAGCGTGGCGTCGCCGAGCATGTCCATGAGCCGCTTGGTGGCCCAGCCGAGGGCCAGGCCGATCGCGACGGCGACCACGGCCGACAGCACCAGCTCGCCGATCGCCCGCGGCAGCGAGAAGCTGCCGCTGACGGCGGCCGCGATGGCCACGTGGTAGAGCACGATGGCGGTGACGTCGTTGAAGAGCCCCTCGCCCTCCAGGATGGAGACCAGGCGGCGCGGCAGCCCCAGGGAGCCCGCGACGGCGGTGGCGGCGACCGGGTCGGGCGGGGCGACGAGCGCGCCGAGGGCGACGGCCGCGGCGAGCGAGATGCCGGGCACGATCGCGTCGGCGACGGCGGCGACGGCCGCGGTGGTGACGAAGACCAGCGCCACGGCCAGCAGGAAGATCGGCCGCCGGTTGGCGGCGAACTGCCGCCACGAGGTGCGCTGGGCGGAGGCGTAGAGCAGCGGCGGGAGCACCAGCGGGAGGATGAACTCCGGCGGGACGGCCACGTTGGGCACGAACGGCAGCAGGGCGAGGACGATCCCGCCGAGCGTCATCAGCACCGGGGACGGCAGCCCCAGCCGGTCCCCCAGCGGCACGGTGACCAGCGCCCCGAACAGCAGCACGAAGAGCAGGGCGAGCTGGTCCACGGATGCCCTCCGGGCGGGTCGGTGCGGTCGAACAGGCCTCCAGCCTGCCTCAACCGCCCCCGGCCCGCCCCACGGGGCCCGGCCCGGCTACGCGCGCCCGGCCCGGTTACGCGCTCTCGGCGCGCACCGTGTCCAGCGCGCGCTGGAGGTCCTCGGGGTATTCGCTCGCGAACTCGACCCAGCGGCCGTCCTCGGGGTGCTCGAAGCCGAGCCGCACCGCGTGCAGCCACTGGCGGGTGAGCTTGAGGCGCTTGGCGAGGGTGGGGTCGGCGCCGTAGGTGAGGTCGCCGACGCAGGGGTGGCGGTGGGCGGCCATGTGCACGCGGATCTGGTGCGTGCGGCCGGTCTCCAGCTTCACGTCCAGCAGGCTGGCGGCGCGGAACGCCTCGATCAGGTCGTAGTGGGTGACCGAGGGCTTGCCCTCGGCGGTGACCGCCCACTTGTAGTCGTGGTTGGGGTGGCGGCCGATGGGGGCGTCGATGGTGCCGCTCATCGGATCCGGGTGGCCCTGGACCAGCGTGTGGTAGCGCTTGTCGACCGTGCGCTCACGGAACTGCTGCTTGAGCAGGGTGTACGCGCGCTCGGACTTGGCGACGACCATCAGGCCCGAGGTGCCGACGTCCAGGCGGTGGACGATGCCCTGGCGCTCGGCGGCGCCGGAGGTGGAGATGCGGTAGCCCGCGGCGGCCAGGCCGCCGATGACGGTCGGGCCCGTCCAGCCGGGGCTGGGGTGCGCGGCCACGCCGACCGGCTTGACGATCACGACGATGTCGTCGTCGTCATGGACGATCTCCATGCCCTCGACGGGCTCGGCGACGATCTGCACCGGCGCGGGCGCGGCGGGCATCTCGACCTCCAGCCAGGCCCCGCCGGTCACCCGGTCGGACTTCCCGGCCTCCGCGCCGTCGAGCTGGACCTTGCCCGCGGCCGCCAGCTCGGCCGCCTTCGTGCGGGAAAAGCCGAACATGCGGGCGATTGCGGCGTCGACGCGCTCGCCCTCCAGGCCGTCGGGTACGGGCAGGGCGCGGATCTCGGGAATGGTGCTCACCCGTCGAGTATGACGGACGGGTGCGACACCCCCGCCCCGGGCTCAGTCCTGGTGGACCCCGGGGCTCAGTCCTGGTGGACGGTGCCGTCCGGGTCCAGGCCGCGGAAGGACAGGATCACGATGAGGAAACCGCCGCACACGATCGCGGAGTCGGCGAGGTTGAAGACCGCGAATCCGGACGGCGCGATGAAGTCGACCACGCCGCCCTGGAAGCCGCCCGGCGAGCGGAAGAGGCGGTCGGTGAGGTTGCCCAGCGCGCCGCCGAGCAGCAGGCCCAGCGCGATCGCCCACGGCAGGCTGTAGAGCTTCCGGGCGATCCGGGCGATCACCACGATCACGGCGGAGGCGATCACCGTGAAGACGATCGTCATCGCCTCGCCGATGCCGAAGGCGGCGCCGCGGTTGCGGATGACCTCCAGCTGGAGCCAGGTGCCGATCACCTCGATCGGGTCGTGGTGCTCCAGCTTGGCGACCACGAGCAGCTTGCTGCCGAGGTCCAGGAGGTAGGCGAAGGCGGCCACGGCCAGGAGCACACCGATGCGCCGCCTGCCTTTGGCCGTGGCGTCCGCCGCGGCCGCCGGTGTGCCGGTGGTGGTCTGTTCCGCCTCTGTCACGTGAGTCCTTCGACGTCGTCCCGGGGGCCAGGGCCTGCCTGACTGAGGACGAGGGTACGGCACACGCGCGCGGGCGGGTCAGCGGCGTTCCTGCCGCTGTTTGCACTCCACGCACAGGGTGGCCCGCGGGAAAGCCTGCATGCGGGCCTTCCCGATGGGCTTCCCGCAGTTCTCGCAGAGCCCGTAGGTGCCCGCGTCGAGGCGCTCCAGCGCGCGCTCGGTCTGGTCCAGCATCTCGCGGGCGTTCGCCGCCAGGGCCAGTTCGTGCTCCCGGGTGATGTTCTTGGTGCCGGTGTCGGCCTGGTCGTCGCCCGCGCCGTCGCCCGAATCGCGCATCAGGCCGCTGATCGCCTCCTGGGAGTGGGCGATCTCCGCGCGCAGCCGCAGCACCTCGCTCTGCAACTCCGTACGGGCCTCGGTCACCTCCGCGGGCGACCAGGGCTCCTCCCCCGGCCTCACGGCCAGCTCACCGGGCCCCGCGGGCCCCGACCGGGCCCCCGGCACCTTCCCGGCGGCCTGTGTCCCGTCCATGGTCTTCTTCGCAGCCACCGTCCTGGCTCCCGTCTTCTCAGGGGGCACCGCCTTCTGGGCAGGTGCGGCGTTTTCGGCCTCGACGGCCGGTTCCGCTGCCGCGGGGGTCCCGACGAGGGGTCCCCGCGCGCGGGCGTCTTTCCGAGCGGACGCGGCCTTGCGGCCGGCAGTCTTGGTGGCCGCCCCCGCGGCGGCGGCCGCTGCGGCGGCCTTGCCTGCGGCCTTCTTCGCGGTGGTCTTCCTGACAGCGGGCGCCTCGGCGGCAGCCTTCGCGGCGGCGGCCGTCTTCTTGGCGACGGCCTTGCCGGTGGCCTTCTTGGCGGCAGGCGCCGCGGACGCCTTGCCGGCGGACTTCGCGTCAGCCGAGGCCGAGGCCGCACGCTTCGCGACCGTCTTCCCGGCGGCAGCCTTGCCCGCCGACTCCCCGGCAGGCGCCGCTCCGGCCTTGCCGGTGGCCTTCTTGGCCGGAGCCGCCTTCTTGCCGGCAGACACGGCCTTGCGGCCGGCAACCCTGGGAGCCGCCCCCTCGGCAGCGCCCCTCCCCGCCGATTCCCCCGCAGGCACAGTCCCGGCCTTACCCGCGGCCTTCCTGCCGGCGGACGCCTTGGCAGGCGCGGCCTTGCCGCCGGCGGATTCGGGGGCTGCTCCCTTGGCGGCAGTCTTCGCGGCGGCGGTCTTCCCGGCCACGGGGGCCGTCCTGGCGGGTGCGGTCTTCTCGGCGGCCTTCTGGACAGCAGCCTTTTTGCCTGCCGGCTTCTTGGCCGCGGCCGGCGCAGCCGCCTTCGCCCCTGCCTTCCCCGCAGGCGCCGCCTTCTTGCCGGCCGGCTTCTTGGTCGCGGGAGCGGTCCCGGCGGACGCCGCCGCCTTACGGGCCGGGGCGGTCCTTCCGGCCGACGCGGTCTTCTCGGCGGACGGACCGGCCTTAGGCGCGGCCGCGCCCTTCGCGGAGGCCTTCTCGGCCGGGGCCGCCTTCCCCACGGTGCTCGCGCCGGAACCGGCACCCGCGGCCCGGGACGCGACCCCCGCGGCGGCGGACCCCGCGGACCCCGCTCTCTTCGCCACCATGACCGCGGCCCCTTCACATTTTATGATCTTGCGCGCGAATCGTGCCGGAACGATAAAACTCCACCGGGCACGCGGCAACGGGGCACGCCGGTCTCCTCGGTTGTGCCCCGCCCCCGGCCCTGTAATCGGACCGCACCCGTCCCCCGCCCGGCCCCGGCCGAAACCGGTGGGCCGCGTCCGGTCCCGCCCCGTACACTGGGCGCAGCGAAAGGCGTGGATGGGACGAGTAGCGCCGCACGCAGCCATGAGCGATCCGGGGACGGTGCGAGCCCGGAGGTGTGCGCGGGGTGAAGATCAGCCCGGAGCCGCCGGAAGAACGCCCCGTGGGTCGCCCCAGGGGTCAGTAGAGCCGGCGTCGCGACCCTAATGAGGGGGCCGGGGGCCAGCGGGCCCGCGGCCAAGGAGGGTGGTACCGCGGGAGCGCGCAGGCGCGTCTCGTCCCTCCGACAGGACAGCGCACCAACCGTCCCGCCGGAGGAAGCCGATGACGCAGTACCACCAGGTGCCCGCTCAGGTCGACCTGCCCGCCCTGGAGCACGCCGTGCTCGAGTTCTGGCGCGAGCAGAAGATCTTCGCCCGTACGCTCGATCAGTCCGAGGGCCGCCCCGAGTGGGTGTTCTACGAGGGCCCGCCCACCGCCAACGGCATGCCGGGCGCGCACCACATCGAGGCCCGCGTCTTCAAGGACGTCTTCCCCCGCTTCCGCACGATGCAGGGCTACCACGTCGGCCGCAAGGCCGGCTGGGACTGCCACGGCCTGCCGGTCGAGCTCGCGGTGGAGAAGGAGCTGGGCTTCTCCGGCAAGCAGGACATTGAGGCGTACGGCATCGCGGCCTTCAACGACAAGTGCCGCGAGTCCGTCACCCGCCACACCGACGCGTTCGCCGAGCTCACCACCCGCATGGGCTACTGGGTCGACCTGGACGACGCGTACCGCACGATGGACCCGGAGTACGTCCAGTCCGTGTGGTGGTCCCTCAAGGAGATCTTCAACAAGGGCCTCCTCGTCCAGGACCACCGCGTGGCCCCCTGGTGCCCCCGCTGCGGCACCGGCCTCTCGGACCACGAGCTGGCCCAGGGCTACGAGACGGTCGTCGACCCGTCCGTCTTCGTCCGCTTCCCGCTGACCTCCGGCCCGCTCGCGGGCGAGGCCTCGCTGCTGGTGTGGACGACCACCCCGTGGACGCTGGTGTCCAACACCGCGGCCGCCGCCCACCCCGACGTCACCTACGTCGTGGCCACCGACGGCACCGAGAAGCTCGTCGTCGCCGAGCCGCTGCTGGAGAAGGCCCTGGGCGAGGGCTGGACGGCCACCGGTCAGTCCTTCACCGGCCGCGAGATGGAGCGCTGGGCGTACCGCCGCCCGTTCGACCTGGTCGAGCTGGAGGGCGCGAACTTCGTCGTCAACGCCGAGTACGTGACGACCGAGGACGGCACGGGTCTGGTCCACCAGGCGCCCGCCTTCGGTGAGGACGACCTCAGGACCTGCCGCGCCTACGGCCTGCCGGTCGTCAACCCGGTCCGCCCGGACGGCACCTTCGAGGAGGGCCTCGACCTCGTCGGCGGCCAGTTCTTCAAGAAGGCCGACGAGAAGCTCGTCGAGGACCTCTCCGCGCGCGGCCTGCTCTTCAAGCACATCGCCTACGAGCACAGCTACCCGCACTGCTGGCGCTGCCACACCGCGCTCCTCTACTACGCGCAGCCGTCCTGGTACATCCGCACCACGGCGATCAAGGACCGGCTGCTGGAGGAGAACGAGAAGACCAACTGGTTCCCCGAGTCGGTCAAGCACGGCCGCTTCGGCGACTGGCTGAACAACAACATCGACTGGGCGCTCTCCCGCAACCGCTACTGGGGCACCCCGCTGCCCATCTGGCGCTGCGAGGACAACCACCTCACCTGCGTCGGCTCGCTGACCGAGCTCTCCGAGCTCACCGGCACCGACCAGAGCGGCCTCGACCCGCACCGCCCGTACATCGACGACGTGACCTTCACCTGCACCGCCGAGGGCTGCTCCCACACGGCCGTGCGCGTGCCGGAGGTCATCGACGCCTGGTACGACTCGGGCTCGATGCCGTTCGCGCAGTGGGGCTACCCGTACAAGAACAAGGAGCTCTTCGAGCAGCGCTACCCGGCGCAGTTCATCTCCGAGGCCATCGACCAGACCCGCGGCTGGTTCTACACGCTGATGGCCGTCGGCACCCTCGTCTTCGACAAGTCGTCGTACGAGAACGTCGTCTGCCTGGGCCACATCCTCGCCGAGGACGGCCGGAAGATGTCCAAGCACCTGGGCAACATCCTCCAGCCGATCCCGCTGATGGACCAGCACGGCGCCGACGCCGTCCGCTGGTTCATGGCCGCCGGCGGCTCCCCGTGGGCCGCGCGCCGCGTGGGCCACGGCACCATCCAGGAGGTCGTCCGCAAGACGCTCCTCACCTACTGGAACACCGTCGCCTTCCAGGCCCTCTACGCCCGCACCACCGGCTGGGCGCCCAGCGCCGCGGACCCGGCCCCGGCCGACCGCCCGCTGCTGGACCGCTGGCTGCTCGGCGAGCTCAACGCCCTCGTCGGCCAGGTCACCGAGGCCATGGAGGCCTACGACACCCAGCGGGCCGGCAAGCTGCTGTCCTCCTTCGTCGACGACCTGTCCAACTGGTACGTGCGCCGCTCGCGCCGCCGGTTCTGGCAGGGCGACGCGGCCGCGCTGCGCACCCTCCACGAGGTCGTCGAGACCGTGACCCGGCTGATGGCCCCGCTGGTGCCGTTCATCACCGAGCGCGTCTGGCAGGACCTGGTCGTCCCCGTCGACCCGCAGGCCCCGGAGTCGGTCCACCTGGCCACGTGGCCGGTGGCGGACGCCGCCCTCGTCGACCCGAAGCTGTCGCAGCAGATGCTGCTCGTGCGGCGCCTGGTCGAGCTGGGCCGCGCCACGCGCGCCGAGTCCGGCGTCAAGACCCGCCAGCCGCTCTCCCGCGCGCTGGTGGCCTCGGCCGGCTTCGAGGAGCTGGGCGCCGAACTGCGCGCCCAGATCACCGAGGAGCTCAACGTCTCCTCCCTCGCCTCCCTCGCTGATTCCTCCGCTGGTGCAGCGGGCGGCGGCTCCCTGGTCGACACCACCGTCAAGGCCAACTTCCGTGCCCTGGGCAAGCGGTTCGGCAAGGGCGTCCAGGCGGTCGCCAAGGCCGTCGCCGCGGCCGACGCCGCGGCGCTGTCCCTGGCCCTGCGCGAGGGCACGGCCTCGGTCGAGGTGGACGGCGAGACGGTCGCCCTCTCCCCCGACGAGGTCATCATCACCGAAACGCCCCGCGAGGGCTGGTCGGTGGCCTCGGACTCGGGCGCCACGGTCGCGCTCGACCTGGAGATCACCCCGGAGCTGCGCATCGCGGGTCTCGCCCGTGACGCGGTCCGGCTCATCCAGGAGGCCCGGAAGAACAGCGGCCTCGATGTCGCCGACCGGATCGCCCTGCGCTGGCAGTCGGCGGACGAGGAAGTCCGTACCGCCCTCTCGGAGCACGCCGCCCTGATTGCGGACGAGGTCCTGGCCACCGACTTCGCCGAGGGCGAGGCCGACGGCTCCTACGGTGAGCCTTTCACCGACGAGGCCCTTTCGCTGACGTTCCGTCTCCGCAAGGCCTAGGCCGGGAGCGGGACCAAGGCCTGATAAAACCGACAATTGCCGGGCGAGGGAATCCCTCGCCCGGCAATTGTCATATGTCGTATTGCCCGACGGGCGAAACGCGCTGCTATGCGGTGCGCAAAAAGGGCCGGGCCCCTGGGAAATCCCAGGGGCCCGGCCCTTTAAGACTGCCGACCGACCGACTGCCGACTAGCGGCCGGGCAGGCGCCTCAGTTGTCGTCCTCGTCGATGAGGAAGCCGCGCATCGGGGACGGCGCCTGCTGCATCGGCTGCTGGCCCTGCGGCCGCACCGGTGCCATCGGCTGGGTCATCGCCGGGGACATCTGCTGCTGACCGCCGTAGGACGGGGCACCCATGGAGGAGTTGCCGCCCATCGAGCTGTTGCCACCCATGGACGGGTTGCCGCCCATGCTGTGGCCGCCCATGCCCGCACCTGCCGGAGCCATCGACCCGCTCATCGAGGGGGCCGCGGGCAGCGACGGGGTGTTGGGGTTGCGGGGCGGGGCCAGCGAGTCGTCCGCCTGGTTCTCCAGCTGGCGCAGCTGGCTCTCCAGGTAGGACTTCAGACGCGTGCGGTACTCGCGCTCGAAGCCGCGCAGGTCCTCGACCTTGCGCTCCAGCGTGGCGCGGGCGGACTCCAGGGAGCCCATCGCGACGCGGTGCTTCTCCTGCGCGTCCCGCTCCAGGGCGTCGGCCTTGGCGCGGGCGTCCCGCTCCAGGCCCTCGGCGCGGCTGCGCGCCTCGCCGACGATCTTGTTGGCCTCGGAACGGGCCTCCGCGATCGCCTGGTCGGCGGTCTGCTGGGCGAGCGAGAGCACGCGGGCAGCGCTGTCGCCGCCCGGGCCCTGACCCGGCTGCGGCAGCTGCGGGCCGCCCATGGGACCGTTCTGACCCATGGGGTTCTGACCCATAGGACCGTTCTGCCCCATTCCGTTCTGACCCATCGGACCGTTCTGACCCATGGGACCGCCCATGGGGCCGCCCATCGGGCCGTTCTGACCCATCGGACCGGGACCGTTCTGCCCCATCGGGCCGGGACCGTGCGGACCCTGGGGACCGTGGCCGTGACCGCTCGGGCCGGCCGGAAGCTGCGGGGCACCGCCCGGCAGCTGCGGCGGGCCGCCCATCGGCTGCTGCTGCGGCACCGGCTGCGGTCCCGATATGGCGGCGGGCACCGGAGCCCCGCCGGGTCGCTGGTCCTGCGGCTCGGGCTTGCGCATGCCCTGCTGCTGGTTCTGCGCGGCGGCACGCGTGGCGGCGGCCAGCTTGGCGCGCAGGTCCTCGTTCTCGCGGAGCAGACGGGTCAGTTCGGCCTCGACCTCGTCCAGGAAGGCATCGACCTCGTCCTCGTCATAGCCTTCTCGGAGACGGACGGTCGTGAACTGCTTGTTCCGCACGTCCTCGGGGGTCAACGGCATCTCTTCTTCACCTCAACGTAGTCGTCGGCAATCGGCAAGACCGTATCGTTCACACCTGCTCCACGACGCGGATCAGGATGAAGACGATAATCATCAATACGAAGAAGGACAGGTCGAGCGCCACGCCCCCGAGACGCAGCGGCGGAATGAACCGCCGCAGAAGCTTGAGTGGCGGATCGGTGACAGTGTAGGTGGCCTCAAGGATGACCACCATCGCCTTACCGGGTTGCCATGAGCGAGCGAACTGGAAGACGTAATCCATCACCAGTCGGAAGATCAGTACAAACAGGAAGCAATACAGCGCGATGTAGATCACCTGTAGTGCGATGCTCATCTCGCGCTTCCCTCTCCCCTTGCTCGTACCCGGCCTGTTCGGCCGTCATTCTCCCGGTGTCGCCAGGTATTGCGTCTCAGCTCTGATTGAAGAACCCACCCTCTGCGATGCGGGCCTTGTCCTCCGCCGTGACATCGACGTTAGCAGGAGACAGCAGGAACACCTTCTGCGTCACCCGCTCGATGCTGCCGTGGAGACCGAAGACGAGGCCGGCGGCGAAGTCGACAAGTCGCTTCGCATCCGTGTCGTCCATCTCCGTCAGATTCATGATCACCGGGGTGCCCTCGCGGAAGTGTTCCCCGATGGTACGGGCTTCGTTGTAGGTCCGGGGGTGCAATGTCGTGATGCGGTAGGGCTCCCGCTCGGACACAACCTTGGGCATGATCACCGGTGCGTTCTTCTCCAGAGAGTGGCGTTCGGGTGTGATGGACGCCACGGGGGCGATTCGGGCGGGTCGTCCCGTTTCCGCTGTGAGCGGAGCGGGTTCGCGCTGTGCAGGCGGCTGGGCGACTCGAACCGGTTCGTCCGATTGCGTCTGTTGTGCGAGGTGTTGCTGCTGATGCTGCTGCCTGCGTCGGTCGGGCTCCGGCTCGGGTTCGAACTCGTCGTCGGGGTCGAACCCCGGGCCGTCGTACCCATCGTCCTCCACGAGGCCGAGGTAGACCGCCATCTTGCGCATCGCGCCGGCCATTCTCTGCGTCCTCCGCTCTGTGGTGGATCGGCTCCGTCAGCGGCGCCTTGGATCCACGCGGTCTGCCCGCCTTCTGACGGGAATGACCATATTTTTTGCTGTGGTCCGACTTCTTGGCGACGTTACCCGAGCCTGGGTCGGACTCCGAGTACCGCCGATCCGACACGTACATGTGTCGCTCCGGCGGCCACCGCGTCATCCAGATCCGCGCTCATCCCTGCTGACACCATGTTCGCAGCAGGATGGGCCGCGCGCAGGCCCGTTGAGATTTCCATGAGCCGGCCGAAGGCGGCCCCCGGTCGCCCGGCATATGTTCCGACGAGCGGAGCCACCGTCATCAGGCCCGCGGGGCGGACTCCTTCGGCCGCGGCGAGGGCGTCGGCGAGTTCTGTCACACCGTCAGGCGCGACCCCGCCCCTTTCACCCCTTTCACCCGACTCTGCGTCAAGTGCCACCTGAATCAGGCAGTCCAGGGTCCGGCCGGCCTTCACGGCCGCGGCCGAGAGCGCGGTGACGAGCCGCGCCCGGTCGACCGAATGCACAAAGTCGGCATAACTCGCCACGGAACGAACCTTGTTCGTCTGCAATTGTCCGACGAAGTGCCAGGTGAGCGGCAGGTCCGCGCACTCGGCCGCCTTCGGCGCGGCCTCCTGGTCCTTGTTCTCCGCGACGTGCCGCACCCCGAGTCCGGCGAGCAGCCGCACGTCGGAGGCGGGGTAGGTCTTGGTGACCACGATCAGGGTCACGTCCTCGCGCGGGCGGCCCGCCGCGGAGCAGGCCTTGGAGATACGTTCCTCCACGCGGGCCAGATTGTCAGCGAGTTCCGTTCTGCGGTCCGTCACAGCCCTCAGTCCAACCAGACATAGCTAGCAAGTCGCCCCGTTGTGCGCTCGCGCCGGTACGAGAAGTGATCGGCCGACTCCAGCGTGCAGATGTGAGATTGTCCGCTCATCATCACGCCGAGCCGGGCGAGTTGGGCCCGGACGCCCGCGGCCACGTCCACGGCGGGGGTGCCCTGCCGGGTGGTGGCCCAGGCCTCGGGCACGGCCGCGGCGACCTCGGCCCGCATCTGCTCCGGCACCTCGTAGCACTGCCCGCAGACCGCGGGGCCGGTGCGGGCGAGGATCCGGGCGGGGTCCGCGCCGAGGGTGATCATCATCTCGACGGTCGCGGGAACCACTCCGGCGACCAGGCCCGGGCGGCCGGCGTGGGCCGCGCCCACGACCCCGGCGACCGGGTCGGCCAGCAGCACCGGGGTGCAGTCGGCGGTCAGGACCGCGAGGGCCAGACCCCGGCGGGCCGTCACCACTCCGTCGACCGCCGGAACCTCGCCGGACCGCCACGGACCGTCGACCACGGCCACGTCCCGCCCGTGCACCTGGTTCATCCAGACGACGTCCGCGGCGGCGAGGCCGAGCGACGCCGCCGCGCGCTCCCGGTTGGCCCGGACGGCGGCGGGGTCGTCGCCGACCGCGCCGCCGAGGTTGAGCTCGTCAAACGGAGCGGCGCTCACCCCGCCCCACCTGTCGGTGAAGGCGAAGTGCGCGCCGCTCGCATGCTGTTCAGACGACACAGTTCCCGATGTCACTGCGTGCTGTTGTCCTATGCCGCTCACTCGCTCGTTTCCTACTTGAGGAAGTCCGGAACGTCCAGTTCCTCGGCGGTCGAGTCCTGGTACGGGCGGGCCGGCGGGACGTGCGGGGAGACCGGCGGCGGCGGGGGGAGCTCATTGACCGGCGCCGGCTCGGGGGCCGGCTCCTCGGTGCGCGGGGTGACGTTGCCGAGGCCGCCGAAGGACGGGCGGACCGGCTCGGCCGGGGTCGCCGGGCGGGGGGCCGCCGCGGCCGGGGTCTCCTCGCGGCCGGAGCCGTAGGAGGAGCCGAGCACCTTGTCGCGGCTGCCCTTGGCCGGCGGCTGGCCGCCGTCGAAGCCGGCGGCGATGACGGTGACCCGGACCTCGTCACCCAGGGCGTCGTCGATGACGGCGCCGAAGATGATGTTGGCCTCGGGGTGGGCCGCCTCGCTGACCAGCTGAGCCGCCTCGTTGATCTCGAAGAGACCGAGGTCGGAGCCGCCGGAGATGGAGAGCAGGACGCCGCGGGCGCCGTCGATGGACGCCTCCAGCAGCGGCGAGGAGATCGCCATCTCGGCCGCGGCCACCGCGCGGTCGTCGCCGCGCGCCGAGCCGATGCCCATGAGCGCCGAGCCCGCCTCGGACATCACGGACTTGACGTCCGCGAAGTCGAGGTTGATCAGGCCCGGGGTGGTGATCAGGTCGGTGATGCCCTGCACGCCCGACAGCAGCACCTGGTCCGCGGACTTGAACGCGTCGAGCACGCTCACCTGACGGTCCGAGATGGACAGCAGCCGGTCGTTCGGGATCACGATGAGGGTGTCGACCTCGTCGCGCAGACCCGCGATGCCGTCCTCCGCCTGGTTCGCTCGGCGGCGGCCCTCGAAGGTGAACGGGCGGGTGACCACACCGATCGTCAGGGCGCCCAGCGAACGGGCGATGTTGGCGACGACGGGGGCGCCGCCGGTGCCGGTGCCGCCGCCCTCGCCCGCGGTCACGAAGACCATGTCGGCCCCCTTGAGGACCTCCTCGATCTCCTCGCGGTGGTCCTCGGCGGCCTTGCGGCCGACATCGGGGTTGGCGCCGGCGCCGAGGCCGCGGGTGAGCTCGCGACCGACATCGAGCTTGACGTCGGCGTCGCTCATCAGCAGGGCCTGTGCATCGGTGTTGATCGCGATGAACTCGACGCCCTTGAGACCGACCTCGATCATCCGGTTGATGGCGTTCACGCCACCGCCGCCGATGCCGACGACCTTGATGACTGCGAGGTAGTTCTGCGGTGCTGCCACGTCGAAGGCCTCTCGCCTCGAGTTACGTATGCCTGGGGGACGGTTCAGTGCCGACCCGAACCCTCAACGTGAAGTTTAGGGTTACCTGTGCCGCTGTTCGCTGGGGTTCTCCGAACAGGACAGTAAGTCGACAAGCCGCGCGCGTTCAACGAACACGCCGAACCTCCCGTTTTTCTTTTCACCCTATGTGATCACCCATAGCCGTAGCCAGTCAGGGTGCTGCCCGGCCACCCCGGCCGTCAACTCCCCGACGCCGCGGGAGCGCTGGGGGCGCTCACATCGAAGTGATCCGCGCCCCGCGCGGCCTTCAGCAGAGCCGTCAGCGCGCGAGCCTTCGCTTCACCTCGCTCGCCGCTCCCCCAGACGACCGTCCGATCGCCCGTCAGCTCCAGAGTGATCGAGTCGTACGAGCGTACGCGGATGGCCAGGGTGTCCGCGCGCACGTCCGCGGGCAGGGCCTCGGCGACCCGGACGCCCTCGCGCTCCAAACGCTCGGGGCCGAACCGGCTCAGGCTGGCCTCTGCGGTCGCGGAGGGCTCCACGGTCAGCCTGGGGACGCCCCACGGGGCTTGATCGACTGTGGCGAACCGCACGCCCGCACCGTCGATTTCGATGAACTTTCCGCGCTTCGCGGAGTCCGAAGTGTCCTGGACGATCGCTTTCGGCTGCCGCTCGACCACTTTCAGGCCGACCGCATGCGGCCAGGAGCGCTCGACATGGACCGATTCGATCCGCGGCAGGGCGGCGCGCAGCCGCTCCCCGATGGCATCGGTGTCCACGGAGACCAGCGGGCCGCCGAGCTTCACGTCGGCCGCGGCCCGCACCTCATCGGGCGTCAGCACCCGGGTGCCGGAGACCTCCACCCGGGTGGCGCGCAGCCAGGTGGAGCCGTAGAGCGCCCATCCGGCGGCACCGCCGGCGAGCACGGCGGCCACCGCCCAGAGGATCAGCCGGCGGCCGCGCGGCAGTCCGGAGCGGAGGCCGGGGCGGCGCGAACCGCGCCCCGGCGGCTTCTTCCCGGCCGGCTTCCCGGCGGGCCGGGAAGGGCCGGTCCTGCCGCCGGAACCGGGCCGCACCGACTTCTTGCTCTTCGCGCCACCGCGCCGGGCGGTCGTCGGTCCGGCCACTGTCCAGCCTCCTGCTCCGGGCCCTCAGCCCGCTCTCTTGGCGGCGATCGCCTCGTACACCATGCCGACGAGCAGGTCGTCGGCGTCCCGGCGGCCGAACTCGGCGGCGGCACGGGACATCTCGTACAGCCGGTGCTGGTCGGCGAGGACCGGGAGCACGTGCTGCTGCACCCATTCGGGCGTCAGCTCGGCGTCGTCCACCAGCAGTCCGCCGCCGGCCTTGACCACCGGCTGGGCGTTCAGCCGCTGTTCGCCGTTGCCGATGGGCAGCGGGACATAGGCGGCGGGCAGCCCGACGGCGGACAGCTCGGCGACGGTCATCGCGCCCGCGCGGCAGAGCATCATGTCGGCCGCGGCGTACGCGAGGTCCATCCGGTCCACGTACGGTACCGGGATGTAGGGCGGCATTCCGGGCATGTTGTCCACGTGCGGCAGGTCGTTCTTCGGACCGACCGCGTGCAGGATCTGGATGCCGGCCCGCTGGAGGAACGGGACGACGGCCTGGATGACCTCGTTGAGCCTGCGGGCGCCCTGCGAGCCGCCGGAGACCAGCAGCGTGGGCAGGTTCTGGTCGAGCCCGAAGTACGCCCGCGCCTCCGGCCGGGCGGCGGCCCGGTCCAGGGTGGCGATGGTGCGGCGCAGCGGGATGCCCACGTAGCGGGCGTTGCGCAGCTTGCTGTCCGGGGTGGACACCGCGACCCCGGCGGCGTAGCGCGAGCCGATCTTGTTGGCGAGGCCGGGCCGGGCGTTGGCCTCGTGCACGATGATCGGCACGCCGAGCCGCTTGGCGGCCAGGTAGCCGGGCAGGGCCACGTAGCCGCCGAAGCCGACCACGCAGTCCGCCTTGGTGCGCTCCAGGATCTGCTCGGCCGCCTTGATCGTGCCGCGCAGCCGCCCTGGGACGGTGATCAGCTCGGGTGTGGGCTTGCGGGGCAGCGGTACGGCGGGAATGAGGCCGAGCTCATAGCCCCGCTCGGGCACGAGGCGGGTCTCCAGGCCCCGCTCCGTGCCGAGCGCCGTGATCCCCACGGTCGGGTCCTGCCTGCGCAGGGCGTCCGCGAGGGCGAGCGCGGGCTCGATGTGGCCGGCGGTCCCCCCACCGGCGAGTACGACATGCACCGAAATTCACCGCTCTCCGGACGGTCGCTTCTTGACGCGCCGTCTCATCGTCTTCCATCTCACCCCAGGCTGCCGCATGGCCAGCGCCGCCCGCGCACCGGGTTCGTCGCGCGCGAAGGCGATCAGCAGCCCGATGGCGAACATGGTCGGCAGCAGGGCGGACCCTCCGTAGGAGAACAGCGGCAGGGGGACACCGGCGATCGGCAGCAGGCCGAGCACCGCACCGATGTTGACCACGGCCTGGGCCGTGATCCAGGTGGTCACACCTCCCGCGGCGTACCTCACGAAGGGGTCCTCCGTGCGTCCGGCCACGCGGATACCCGCATAGCCTAGAGCCGCGAAGAGGGCGAGCACCGACAGCGTCCCCGCCAGGCCCAGCTCCTCGCCGGTGATGGCGAAGATGAAGTCCGTGTGAGGTTCGGGGAGTTCGCCCCATTTCTCCACACTCGCTCCGAGTCCGGCGCCGAACCATCCGCCGTTGGCCAGCGCGTAGATTCCGTGCACGGCCTGCCAGCATTGGTCGTGGTCGCCGGGGTCGGTGGCCCCGATGCACGCCAGCCGGGACATCCGGTTGGCGCTGGTCTTGATGAACAGGACGGCCAGCACGGCGGTGACGCCGAAGACCCCGGCGAACAGCCGGGTGGGCGCCCCGGCCACCCACAGCAGCCCGAGCAGCACCGTGGTGAGCACCACGGTGGTCCCCATGTCGCCGCCCAGCATGATCAGGCCGAGCAGCACGAAGGTGACGGGCACCAGCGGCACCAGCAGGTGTTTCCACTGGGTGAGCAGCTTCTTGGACTGTTTACGTGCCAGCAGGTCAGCGCCCCACAGCACCAGGGCGAGCTTGGCGAACTCGCTCGGCTGGAGCTGGAAGGGGCCGCCGAGGGAGATCCAGTTGGTGTTGCCGTTGATGGTCTGGCCGATGCCGGGCACCTGCACCAGGCAGAGCAGGAAGAGCGACCCGGCGAGCGCGGGGTAGGCGAAGACCCGCAGCAGCCGTACGGGCATGCGCGCGGCCACCAGCAGCATCACGGTGCCGATCGCGGCCGCCAGCAGCTGCTTGCGGAAGAAGTACGTGGGCGGCAGGCCGTTCTGCAAGGCCTTGATCTGCGAGGCCGAGTAGACCATGACCAGGCCGAGCACGGTGATCAGCAGGGAACCGCCCATCACCAGGTAGTAGGCGGTGAGGGGGCGGTCCCAGGCCCGCTTGGCGCGCCTGTGGAGCTGCCTGAGGCCGCCCAGGAGGCTGCCGCGGGCCGGGCCGGGCCGTCCGGGCCCGCCGCGCCCCGCGCCGCCTCCACGGGCCCCTGCGGGGCGCGGGCGGGCCGTCCGGGCGGGCCCGGAGCGCGCGACGGGGCCGCGCAGGGCCGTCCAGGGGCCGGAGGGCCCCAGGGTGTCGTCCGCGTGCATCCGGGTGTCCCCTTCGCTCGTCTCCGGCGGCGGGCGGCCGCACCGCCGGGAACCGGCAGGGCCCGGCGAGAACCGGCGGGAGGTGCCTCCCGGATCCGAGAAGGCCTCCGGCCGCCGCACGGGGCCGTGCCGCTAGGCGCCCGCGCCGCCGCCGGACTCCTGGCCGGCCAGGTCCCGCACCGCCTCGGCGAAGGCCTCGCCGCGCTTGTTGTAGTCCGTGAACATGTCCATCGAGGCGCAGGCCGGGGCCATGAGCACGGTGTCCCCCGGCCCGGCGAGCCGGGCGGCTTCGCGCACGGCCGCGGCCATCGCCCCAGTGTCGGTCCGGTCGAGGTCGACGACCGGGACATCCGGGGCGTGTCGCGCCAGCGCTTCCGCGATCAGGGCGCGGTCGGCCCCGATGAGGACGACGCCGCGCAGCCGCTTGGCGGCCTTGGTGACGAGGGTGTCGAAGGTGGCGCCCTTGGCGAGGCCGCCGGCGATCCACACGATCGACTCGTAGGCCGCGAGGGACGCCTCGGCGGCGTGGGTGTTGGTGGCCTTGGAGTCGTCCACGTACGCGACGCCGGCGACGTCCGCGACGTGGGCGATGCGGTGGGCGTCCGGGCGGAAGGCGCGCAGGCCGTCGCGGACGGCCGCGGGCTCCACGCCGAAGGCGCGGGCCAGGGCCGCGGCCGCGAGGGCGTTGGCGACGTTGTGCGGGGCCGCGGGCTTGACGTCGGCGACCTCGGCGAGCTCCTGAGCGGTGGTCAGGCGGTCCTCGACGAAAGCGCGGTCCACGAGGATGCCCTCGACGACGCCGAGCATGGACGGGCCGGGTGCGCCGAGCGTGAAGCCGATGGCGCGGCAGCCCTCCTCGACGTCGGCCTGGCGGACCAGGTGCTCGGTGGCGGGGTCGGCGGCGTTGTAGACGCAGGCGACCTGGTTGCCCTCGTAGATCCGGCCCTTGTCGGCGGCGTACGCCTTCATGGAGCCGTGCCAGTCGAGGTGGTCGGGGGCGAGGTTCAGGACGGCCGCGGAGTGGGCGCGGACGGAGGGCGCCCAGTGCAGCTGGTAGCTGGAGAGCTCGACGGCGAGGACGTCGTACTCCTCGTCGCCCAGCACCACGTCGACGATCGGCGTGCCGATGTTGCCGACGGCGCGCGTGCGCAGGCCCGCGGCCCGGAGGATCGAGGCCAGCATCTGGACCGTGGTGGTCTTGCCGTTGGTGCCGGTGACCGCGAGCCAGGCGGCCGGCTTGCGGCCGCTCTCGCCCCGCAGGCGCCAGGCGATCTCGACGTCGCCCACGACGTCCACGCCGGCCGCTTCGGCGGCCGCGAACAGCGGGCTCGACGGCTTCCAGCCCGGGGAGGTGACGACGAGCTCCGTGCCCTCGGGCAGGGTCTCGGCGTCCCCGAGGCGGACGGTGATGCCCGCCGCCTCCAGGCCGGCCGCGCGCTCGCGCAGCAGCGGGCTGTCGCCGCCGTCGACGACCGTCACCCGGGCGCCGAGGCCGGCCAGGGCGCGGGCGGCGCTGATGCCGCTCACGCCGAGGCCGGCGACGGTGATGTTCTTGCCGCTCCAGAGAGAGGGGTTCACTTGATGGCCAGCCATCCCGCGTAGAAGATTCCGAGGCCGATGGCCACGCACAGACCCTGGATGATCCAGAACCGGACCACCACGAGGACCTCGCTCCACCCCTTGAGCTCGAAGTGGTGCTGGAGGGGGGCCATCCTGAAGACGCGCTTGCCGGTCATCCGGAAGGAGCCGACCTGGATCACGACGGACATGGTGATCAGGACGAAGAGGCCGCCGAGGAGGGCGATCAGCAGCTCGGTGCGCGAGCAGATGGCGAGGCCCGCCAGCGCGCCGCCGAGGGCGAGCGAGCCGGTGTCGCCCATGAAGATCTTGGCGGGCGAGGTGTTCCACCACAGGAAGCCGAAGCAGGAGCCCATCAGGGCCGAGGCGACGACCGCCAGGTCGAGCGGATCGCGCACTTCGTAGCAGGCGGCGCCGGCGGTCAGCGGGTTGCCGCAGGACTGCCCGTGCTGCCACGTGCCGATGAAGACGTACGCGCCGAAGACCATCACGGAGGCGCCGGTGGCCAGGCCGTCGAGGCCGTCGGTGAGGTTCACGCCGTTCGACATCGCGAGGATCATGAACAGCGCCCACACCACGAAGATGACCGGGCCGACGGACCAGCCGAAGTCCTGGGTGAAGGAGAGCCGGGTGGAGGCCGGGGTCTGGCCGCGGGTGTCCGCGAACTGGAGCGCGAGGACGGCGAAGGCGATGCCGACGATCAGCTGTCCGGCCATCTTCGCCTTGGCCCGCAGGCCCAGGCTCCGCTGCTTGACGATCTTGATGTAGTCGTCGAGGAAGCCGACGAGGCCCATGCCCGCCGTCAGGAACAGCACCAGCAGACCGGAGAAGGTCGGCTCGTGGCTGGTGATCACCTTCGTCAGGGCGTAGGCGATCAGGGTGGCCAGGATGAAGGCGATGCCACCCATGGTGGGCGTGCCCTTCTTCCCGGCGTGGCCGCGCGGGCCGTCGTCGCGGATGAACTGGCCGTAGCCCTTGCGGGCGAGGAACTTGATCAGCAGCGGGGTGCCGATGAGGGTCAGGAAGAGACCGATGACACCCGCGAAGAGGATCTGGTTCATCAGCCGGCGACCTCACCGTCGACGGCGAGCAGCTGCTCGGCCACCCACTCCAGCCCCACCGACCGGGACGCCTTCACCAGCACGACGTCACCCGGGCGCAACTCGCTGCGCAACAGGTCGACCGCCGCCTGCGCGTCGGACACGTGCACCGACTCCTCACCCCACGAACCCTCGTTATAGGCGCCCATCTGCAGCCAGGCCGCTTCCCTGCCCCCGACTGCCACGAGCTTGCCGACATTGAGCCGGACGGCGAGCCGCCCGACCGCGTCGTGCTCGGCGAGCGACTCCTCACCGAGCTCGGCCATCCGGCCGAGCACCGCCCACGTGCGCGCCCCCTTCGCCGCAGCGGCTGCGCCCATGGCGGCCAGCGCGCGCAGCGCGGCTCGCATGGATTCGGGGTTCGCGTTGTAGGCGTCGTTGACGATCGTCACGCCGTCCGCACGCTCGGTGACCTCCATCCGCCAGCGGGAGAGCTGGCCCGCCCCGGAGAGCGCGGACGCGATCTCTTCTGCGGGCATGCCCAGCTCATGGGCGACGGCGGCCGCGGCGAGCGCGTTCGACACGTGGTGCTCACCGTACAGCCGCATGGTCACGTCGGCGCACCCGGTGGGTGTGTGGAGCGTGAAGGCGGGCCGGCCGTCGGCGGTCAGCCGGACGTCCTCGGCGCGCACGTGGGCGTCGGGGGCCTCGCCGAAGAGGAGGGTGCGGGCCTTCGTACGGGCCGTCATGGCGCGCACGAGCGGGTCGTCGGCGTTGAGCACGGCGACGCCGCCGTCCTCCGCCGCGGGCAGCGCCTCGACGAGCTCGCCCTTGGCCACGGCGATCTTCTCGCGGCCGCCGAACTCGCCGACGTGGGCGGTGCCGACGTTGAGGACGACGCCGATGCGCGGCGGGGTGAGCTCGGCCAGGTAGCGGATGTGGCCAATGCCGCGGGCGCCCATCTCCAGGATCAGGTGCCGGGTCTCCTCGGTGGCGCGCAGCGCCGTCAGCGGCAGGCCGATCTCGTTGTTGAGCGAGCCGGGGGGCCAGACGGTGGCGCCCAGGCGCTCCAGCAGCTGGGCCGTCAGGTCCTTGGTGCTGGTCTTGCCGGCGGAGCCGGTGATGCCGACGACGGTGGTGCCCAGCCGTTCGACGACGGCGCGGGCCAGGGCGCCGAGCGCCCGCTCGACGTCGGCGACCACGATCGCGGGGACGCCGACGGGGCGGGCGGCCAGCACGGCCGTCGCGCCCGCCTCGACGGCGCGCTCGGCGTAGTCGTGGCCGTCGACGTGCTCTCCGGCGAAGGCGACGAAGAGGCTGCCGGGCTGCGTCGCCCGGGAGTCGATGACGACGGGACCGGTGACCCGGGCGTCCGGGTCCGGTATGTCGTGCTGCTGCCCGCCGACGATGGCGGCGATCTCGGCGAGGGACAGAGCGATCACTGAGATTTACCTCCGGCCGTTCGGGAGAGCTTCCGGGGGGAGGGTTGTGCGCGCATGGCGGTCTGTCATCCCTGGTCGTTCCGGTGCGTGGTCAACGAGCGCTGCTGCGCGGCTTCGACGGCCCCGCGCAGCACCTGGCGGTCGTCGAAGGGGCGGACGACGCCGTTGATGTCCTGGCCCTGCTCGTGGCCCTTGCCGAGGACGAGGACGATGTCACGGGCGTCGGCGCGGGCGACCGCGGCGGCGATGGCGTCGGCGCGGTCCTCCAGCAGCAGGACGGTGCCTCGCTCGTGGACGGGCACCTCGGCGGCGCCTTGCAGCATCTGGGCGAGGATCGCGAGCGGGTCCTCGGAGCGGGGGTTGTCGGAGGTCAGCACGGCGGTGTCGGCGAGCCGGGCGAGGGCCGCGCCCATCGGGGCGCGCTTGGTGGTGTCGCGGTCGCCGCCGCAGCCGAGGACGGCGTGGATGCGGCCCTCGCAGACCTTGCGCAGCGCGCGGAGAACCGATTCGACGGCGTCCGTCTTGTGGGCGTAGTCCACGACGGCGAGGTAGGGCTGGCCGGCGTCGACGCGCTCCAGGCGGCCGGGCACGCCGGGGACGGCCCCGACGCCGTCGGCGGCGGTCTGCGGGTCGATCCCGGCGGCCACGAGGGCGACGACGGCCGCGAGGGCGTTGGCGACGTTGAACGGGCCGGCGAGGGGCGCCTTGGCCCGGACCCGCTCGCCGCGGGGGCCGAGGATCGTGAAGACGGAGTCGAAGGGGCCGATCTCGACGTCCGCGGCGCGCCAGTCGGCGTCGGGGTGGCCCTCGGCGGAGAACGTGGTGACGGGCACCTCGGACTCGCCGGCGGCGAGCCGGCGGCCGTACTCGTCGTCGAGGTTCACGACGCCGGCGCGGCTGCGGGCCTTGGTGAAGAGCTCCGCCTTGGCCTGGAAGTAGTCCTCCATGCCGGAGTGGAACTCCATGTGCTCCGGGCTGAGGTTGTTGAAGACCGCGACGTCGAAGACGCAGCCGTCGACGCGGCCGAGCCGCAGGGCGTGGCTGGAGACCTCCATGGCGACCGAGCCGACGCCGCGCTCGTGCATGACGGCGAAGAGCGCTTGCAGGTCGGTGGCCTCGGGGGTGGTGCGCTCGGACTTGATCCGCTCGTCGCCGATCCGCGACTCGACGGTGCCGATCAGGCCCGTCTTCGCGCCGGCCGCCCGCAGGCCGCCCTCGATCAGGTACGCCGTGGTGGTCTTGCCGGAGGTGCCCGTGATGCCGATCTGGAGCAGCTGCTCGCCGGGCCGGCCGTAGATCGTGGCGGCCAGCTCGCCCATGACGGCGCGCGGGTCGGGCACGGTCAGCACGGGCAGGCCCGTGGCGGCGGCGCGCTCCTCGCCCGCGGCGTCGGTCAGCACGGCGACGGCGCCGAGGCCCGCGGCCTGGGCGGCGAAGTCGGCGCCGTGGAAGCGGGCGCCGGGCAGGGCGGCGTAGACGTCGCCCGGCCGCACGGCGCGCGAGTCGTGGGTGATGCCGGTGACGGCGGCCGCGGGGCCCTGCGGAGCGGGGATGCCCAGCTGACCGGCCAGCTCCGCGAGGGGCGCGGGGCGGACGTGGGCGGGGCGGGGCGCACCCGGCGTCGCGGCGGGGGCGCCCTGGGGGCTGGGGTGGGACTGATCAGCGTGTGGCACGGCGGTGAGCGTACCGGGCGCACCCGCCCCGTCGCGAAGCGAGGGGCGTCCCGCGTCGCGGTTCCCGGGATCGGGAGTGATGGTCGTCACGGCCGGTCCCGGCTCACTCGTCGTCGTAGCTCACCGGCAGCCGGGGCGGCTGGGTGCCGGACGGGGGGACTTGCAGGGTCTTCAGGGCGAACTCCATCACCTGCTTGTAGACGGGTCCGCAGATCTGGCCGCCGAAGTAACTGCCCTTGGTGGGGTTCTGGATGGCGCAGTAGACGGTGAGGCGCGGCTGATCGGCGGGGGCGAAGCCGGCGAAGGAGGCGGTGTAGCCGTGGTAGCGGCCGGTGCGCGGGTCCACCCGGTTGGACGTGCCGGTCTTCCCCGCGACGCGGTAGCCGGGGATCTTGGCCTTGGTGCCGGTGCCCTCGCGGTCGTCGACGACGGACTCCAGCATCGTGGCGAGCTCCCGGGCGGTGCGGTCGCTGATGACGCGGGTGCGCTCGGGGACGGGCGCGGGGGTGAAGCGGCCGTCGGGGCCCTTGGTGCCGCGCACGAGGGTGGGCCGGATGCGCTCGCCGCCGTTGGCGATCGTGGAGTAGACGGAGGCGGCCTGGACGGCGTTGAGGGACAGGCCCTGGCCGAAGGGGATGGTGTACTGCCGGGAGCCCTGCCACTTGGCCGGCGGGGCGAGGATGCCGGGCGTCTCGCCGGGGAAGCCCAGGCCGGTGGGCTCGCCGATGCCGAACTTCCGCAGGTACGAGTGGAGGACCTGGTTGGCCTGCTCCTGGTCCTTGCCGAGCTGCTCGGCGGCGAGGATCGTGCCGATGTTGCTGGACTTGGCGAGCACGCCGTTGAGCGTCAGGTGCCAGGTGGGGTGGTCGACGTCGTCGGCGAAGGAGCGGTCGGCGCGCGGCAGCCGGTTGGGCACCTCGACGTGGGTCGCGGGGGTGGCCGCGCCCTCCTCCAGGACCGCGGCCATGGTCATCACCTTGCTGACGCTGCCGGGCTCGTAGGCGTCCTGGAGGGCGGCGTTGCCGAGGGCGTCGCTGTCGGCGTGGGCGAGGTCGTTGGGGTCGTAGCCGGGGGCGTTGGCCATGGCGAGGATCTCGCCGGTGCGGTTGTCCTGGACGACGACGTAGCCGCGGTCGGCGGCGGACTCCTGCACCTGGCGGGCGATGGCGTTCTGGGCGGCCCACTGGATGTCCCGGTCGATGGTCAGCTCGATGTCGGAGCCGGGCACGGCGGGCTGTTCCTTGACGTCGCCGGTGGGCACCTGGCGGCCGCCGGACTGGGCGTAGACGAGCTTGCCGTCCTGGCCCGCCAGGACGCGGTCGAACTGGGCCTCGATGCCGCCGCCCCCGCGGCCCTCCGCGTTCACGAAGCCCAGTATCCCGGCCGCGAGGCCGCCGTTGGGGTAGACGCGCTTGCTGTGCGGTTCTCTGTTGACCCCGGCGAGGACGTCGGCGCCCTCCTTGCGCTGCGCGCGGGCGGCGGCCGCCTTCTTGAGCTCCTTGATCCTGTTCCAGACCTTGGGGGGCTGCCGGCGGGCGAGGACGACGTACTTGGACTTGGGGTTGGCGGTGAGCTTCTGCTCCAGGACGGCGGGGCGCTCGCCGAGGACGGGGGCGAGCAGGGCCGCGGCCCGGCGGGCCGCGCCCGTGGTCTTGATGCGTTCGGGGGTCAGCAGGTCGGGTGCGGCGGTGATGTCGTACGCGTCGACGGTGGTGGCGAGGTCGACCCCGGAGCGGTCGGTGACGGTGCCCCGCTCGGCGGCCAGGGTGACCGGAATGTACCGGTTGACGTTGGCGCGGGCCGCGTAGGCGCTCGCGTCGAAGGCCTGTACCTGGAGCAGCCGGACGGTGAAGACGAGCAGGACGAGCGTGAGGCCGAAGCCGACCATGCGCAGCCGCGGCCGGGGGCTGCCGAGCCGCAGGGGCCGGTCGGCGGCGGCCTTCAGGCGCGCGGGGCGGGCCGGGGGGCGGGCGGGCTCGGGGACGCGGCGGCGGGCCGGCCCGGGCTGCCTGGGGGGCCGGGCCCCGGGGTTCTGCGGCACAGCGTCACCTGCCGGAGGTCGGGGTGGTCGGCACTGCCTGGGGAGCGGGCACGAGGGCCGGCGCGGGGGCCGGCGGCGGTACGGGGCGGGCGGGCGCACCGGCGGGGGGCGGTGCGGGGGCGGCGGCCGGCGCGCGCACGGCTGCCGGGCGGGGCGCGGGCAGGAGGGCGGGCCGGGGGCCGGGGCCGGCGGGCGCGGGCGCGCGGTAGGCCACCGTGCCGTCGCCGGCCGGGGACGGCTGGCCGCGGACCGTGCCGTCGGGGCTGAGGAAGGCGGGGTTGCCGCCGGGGACCATGCCGAGCTCGCGGGCGCGGCGCTCCAGGGCGTCGGGGGCGGCGAGCTGGTCGACCTCCTGCTGGAGGGCCTGCTGCTCGTCGGTGAGCTCGGTGGTCTTGCGCTGGAGGCGGGAGAGTTCGAAGGAGCCCTGGTTGAGGGCGGAGTTGAGCAGGAGCAGGGAGATCAGGCCGGAGCCGAGCAGCACCACCACGAGGAGGACGAAGGGGGTGCGCCTGGCTCCGACGGGACCCACCAGGCGGCCCAGCCGGGTGCCCCGGCGGGCTGCCGGGCTCACCGGATGTCCTCGCGGATGCGTTCGGCGCCGCGCAGCCGCGCGGGGGCGGCCCGCCGGTTCTCGGCGACCTCTTCCTCGGTGGGGAGTTCGGCGCCGCGGGTGAGCAGCTTCAGGCGGGGCTGGTAGCGCTCGGGGACGACGGGCAGGCCGGGCGGCGCGGTGGTGGCGGCGCCGGCGGCGAACACCTGCTTGACGATGCGGTCCTCCAGGGACTGGTAGGACAGCACGGCGATGCGGCCGCCGACGGCGAGGGCCGCGACGGCGGCGGGGATGGCCGCCTCGACGCTCGCGAGCTCGGCGTTGACCTCGATGCGCAGGGCCTGGAACGTGCGCTTGGCGGGGTTGCCGCCGTGCCGCTTGGCGGCCTGGGGCAGTGCCTCGCGGATGACGTCCACGAGCCGGGCGCTGTTGCTGAACGGCTCCTTGGCGCGCTCGCGGACGACGGCCTCGACGATCCGGCGGGCCTGCTTCTCCTCGCCGTAGGCGCGCAGGATGCGCACGAGGTCGCCGGGGGCGTACGTGTTGAGGACCTCGGCCGCGCTGATGCCGGTCGTCTGGTCCATGCGCATGTCCAGCGGGGCGTCCTGCGCGTAGGCGAAGCCGCGGTCGGCCTCGTCCAGCTGCATGGAGGAGACGCCGAGGTCGAAGAGGACGCCCTGGACCTTCGGGATGCCGAGCCGCCCCAGCACCTCGGGCAGCTCGTGGTAGACGGCCCGGACGAGCGTGGCGCGCTCCCCGTACGGCTTGAGCCGCTCGCCCGCGAGCGCCAGGGCCGTGGGGTCACGGTCGAGGGCGACGAGCCGGGCCTCGGGGAAGGTCTTGAGCAGCGCCTCGCTGTGCCCGCCGGCGCCCAGGGTGCAGTCGACGACGACGGCGCCGGGCTCGGTGAGAGCGGGAGCGAGCATGTCCAGGCAGCGCTGGAGCATGACGGGGACGTGTCGCGCGTTGCTGCTCATGCGCCCTTCTGAGTTCGGGGTGCCCGGGCGCGCGGGCGTCCGTATCCCCGGGTCCCCACCCGCTCCAAGGGGAAGCGGCCTGCCCGGCACCGGGGAAGGGGCGCCGGGCGACCGGGGAGCGGGAGGAGGCCGAGGGGTACGTCCGCGTCGCACACGTGCGGGCTTTCGGTGTCCAGGGGGAGCGTCAGGCCTCCCACTTCGCGCCACTTTAGTCCACTCGTCCCCCCGGTCAACCAACCGGCCAGCGCGTCCCGGCACGGGCGCGGCGCGGCCGCCCGGCGCTCGTGATGTTGGCGGGAACGGCGCCGTTCACCCGGACGGCAGGGGGGCCGCCACCCGTGTGGCTTACCTCACAGGGAAGGTTATGGGCAGGATTTTGTGGTCTCCGTAACGGGCTTGGGGCCGCTGTGCCGACTACCGTCGTTCATATGTCGATATCCGCGTCCCAGCCGGCGCCCCAGAGCCCCGACAGCACCCGGCAGCCGACGGTCACGGACCGTCTGGTTCAGGCCAACGCCGAGTACGCCTCCCATTTCACCGACCCGGGTATGGACGCCCGCCCCGTCCTCAAGGTCGCCGTCGTCGCCTGCATGGACGCCAGGCTCGACCTGCACGCGGCGCTGGGCCTGGAGCTCGGCGACTGCCACACCATCCGCAACGCGGGCGGCGTCGTCACCGACGACATCATCCGCTCGCTGACCATCAGCCAGCGCGCCCTCGGCACCCGCTCCGTCGTCCTCATCCACCACACGGGCTGCGGCCTGCTCACCCTGACCGAGGACTTCCGCCACGAGATCGAGGCCGAGGTCGGGCAGCGCCCGGCGTGGGCGGTGGAGGCCTTCAAGGACTTGGAGCAGGATGTCCGGCAGTCCATGCAGCGCGTCCGGACCTCGCCGTTCCTGCCCCACACCGACGACGTCCGGGGTTTCATCTTCGACGTGACGACCGGCCTGCTGCGCGAGATCGACCCGCAGCACTGATTGTCCACAGGCGGTGACGCGATGCCGCGCGGGCGGCCAGAATGCGGAGTGGACGCCGCCCTCGTGTGACGCGCGGGGCGCGGTGTCCGTATTCCGGGGGCGGGTGCCGGTCCGTGATCCATGGACCGGGAAGCCCGCAGGACGGGCCGAGGAGGGCCGGGTGACGACCTATGACGAGCGAGCCAGCCTGAGCAGTCTGACCGCCACCGCGGAGCGGATCCGCGGGGCGGTCGAGGGCGTGATCGAGGGCAAGCCGGAGGTCGTACGGCTCTCGCTGACGGTGCTGCTGGCCGAGGGCCATCTGCTGATCGAGGACGTGCCGGGCGTGGGCAAGACGATGCTCGCCAAGGCCCTGGCCCGGTCGATCGACTGCTCGGTGCGGCGCATCCAGTTCACGCCCGACCTCCTCCCGTCGGACATCACGGGCGTGAGCGTCTTCGACCAGCAGCGGCGCGACTTCGAGTTCAAGCCGGGCGCGGTCTTCGCCCAGATCGTCATCGGCGACGAGATCAACCGCGCCTCGCCCAAGACGCAGTCCGCGCTGCTGGAGTCCATGGAGGAGCGGCAGGTCACCGTCGACGGGCACACCTACGAGCTGCCGAGCCCCTTCATGGTGGTGGCCACGCAGAACCCCGTCGAGATGGAGGGCACGTACCCGCTGCCCGAGGCCCAGCGCGACCGCTTCATGGCGCGGGTCTCCATGGGCTATCCCAGCCCCGAGGCGGAGCTGCGGATGCTGGACGTGCACGGGTTCGTCCCCCCGCTGGACGATCTCCAGCCGGTCGCCCACGCCCACGAGATCGTCAAGCTCGTCGAGGCGGTCCGCACGGTCCACGTGGCCGAGGCCGTCCGGCGCTATGCGGTGGACCTCGTCACCGCCACCCGCCACCACCCCGACCTCAGACTCGGCGCGTCCCCGCGGGCCACGCTGCACCTGGTGCGGGCAGCCCGGGCCGCGGCCGCCCTCGCGGGCCGCGAGTTCGTCCTGCCGGACGACGTCCAGGCGCTCGCGGTGGCCGTCCTCGCCCACCGGCTGCTGCCCACGGCCCAGGCCCAGCTGGGCCGGCGCAGCGCCGAGGCGGCCGTCCTCGACATCCTCCAGCGCACCCCCGTGCCGGACCCGTCGGCGCAGGCGTGGCGGCAGGCGCGGCGGCTGTGACGGGCCCGGGGGACGGCACGAGCCCCGGGCCGCCCGGCCCCGGTCAGCAGGACGGGGGCGGCAGCGGCCTGCGGGCGGCGCTGGGCGGGCTGACCACCCGCGGGCGCTCCTTCCTGGCGGCCGGCATCGCGGCCACCGTGTGCTCCTACGTGCTCGGCCAGGCCGACCTGCTGCGGGTCGGGCTGTTACTGGCCGTGCTGCCCCTGCTGTGCGTGGTGGTGCTGCACCGCACCCGCCACCGCGTCACGGGCAGCCGCCGGCTCACTCCCGCACGGATCCCCGTCACGGCCGACGCCCGGGTCCACCTGCGGATCGACAACGTCTCCCGGATCCCCACCGGCCTGCTGATGCTCCAGGACCGGGTGCCCTACGCGCTGGGCCCGCGCCCCCGCTTCGTGCTGGACCGGATCGAGCCCGGCGGCCGGCGCGAGGTCTCCTACCGCGTCCGCTCCGACCTGCGCGGCCGCTATCCCCTGGGCCCGCTGCAACTGCGGCTGACCGACCCCTTCGGCATGTGCGAGCTGACCCGGGGCTTCAGTGCGTACGACACGCTGACCGTCGTGCCGCACACCGAGCCGCTGCCCCCGGTGCGCCCGGGCGGCGCGAGCCCCGGCCACGGCGACGGCCTGCGCCGCTCCCCCGCCCTGGCCGGCGAGGACGACGTCATCCCCCGCGGCTACCGCCACGGCGACGACCTGCGCCGCGTCCACTGGCGCGCGACCGCCCGCCACGGCGAGCTCATGGTGCGCCGCGAGGAGCAGCCGCGCCGGGCCCGCTGCACGGTCCTGCTGGACACCCGCCGCACCGCCTACGAGGGCGGGGGCCCGGGCGCGCCCTTCGAGTGGGCGGTCTCGGGGGCCGCCTCCGTCGCGGTGCACCTGCTGGAGCAGGGCTTCTCCGTGCGGCTCCTCACCGACACCGGAAGCGCGTCCCCCGGTGGCCGCAGCTCCTCGCTGCACGCCCCGGCGGAGGCGGCGGGCCTGATGCTGGAGACCCTCGCGGCGGTGGAGCACTCGGAGGGCACGTGCCTCTCCGGCGCGCTCGCCGCCCTGCGCGGCGGCGAGGGCGGGCTGCTCGTGGCCTTCCTCGGTGGCCTGGACGAGGAGCAGACGGCCCTGGCCGCCCGGATGCGCGGGCGCGGCGGCGCGGCCGTCGCCTTCGTGCTGGACCCCGCCGCCTGGCGCGGGAATGCGGACCCCCGGGCGGGCGGCGCGGCCGAGCAGCGGCTGCGGGCGCTGCGCGACGCGGGCTGGACGGCGCTGCCGGCCGGTCCCGGGGCCTCGCTGCCCGAGCTGTGGCGGCTGGCCGGCGGGCCGGGCCCCGAGGCGCCCGCGCCGTTCCCCGGCCCCTTCGGGGCGGGCACGGCGGGAGGCCGGCCGTGACGGGGCGGGCGCGCCTGACGGCGAGCGCCGCGGTGGCCGCGCTCGCCGCCTCCTGCTCGATGCTCCCGCTGGTCGACAAGACCACGTGGATACTGCAAGCCGCCTTCCTGCTGGCCTTGCAGAGCACGGCCGGCGTCCTCGCCCGCCGCGTGCCGCTGCCCGGGCCGGTGACCGTGGCCGTGCAGGCGCTGACCGGGCTGCTGCTGCTCACCGTGGCCTTCGCGGGCGAGCAGGCGGTCGCCGGGCTGCTGCCGGGCCCGGAGGCCTTCCACGAGTTCGGGCAGCTGGTGCAGGAGGGCGCCGAGGACGTCGGGCGGTACGCGATCCCCGCGCCGGCGACGGCCGGCATCCGGCTGCTGCTCGTCGGGGGCGTGCTGGTCGTCGGCCTGGCGGTGGACGCCGTGGCGGTGACGTACCGCAGCGCCGCCCCCGCCGGCCTGCCGCTCCTCGCGCTGTATTCGGTGGCCGCCGGGCTCGGCCAGGACGGCCGCGGCTGGCTGTGGTTCCTGGCGGCGGCGAGCGGCTATCTGCTGCTGCTCCTGGCCGAGGGCCGGGAGCGGCTCGGCCAGTGGGGCCGCGTCCTCAGCGGCGGCCGGACGGCTCCCCCGGCCCCGGGGCCCACCGCGGCGGGCGGCGGCCGCCTCGCCCGGGTCCGTACGGGCCGGCGCATCGGGGCGCTGGCCCTCGGCATCGCCCTGGCCGTGCCGGCCGCGCTGCCCTCGATGCAGGGCGGGCTCTTCGAGCCCGCGGGGCGGGGCGCCGACCCGGGCTCCGGCCCCGGCGGCACCACCTCCGTCAAGCCGCTCGTGGCCCTCCAGGACAGCCTCAACCAGCCGGAGAACCGCGAGCTGCTGCGCCTGCGCTCCTCCGCCGAGAACACCCGCGATCTGTACCTGCGCATCGTCGCCCTCGACCGCTTCGACGGGGCCGCATGGCGGACCACCGAGCGTCCCCTCACGGAGCTGCCGGCGGTCCTGCCCGCCCCGGCGGGGCTCGCCGCCGGGGTCCGCACGTCGCGCGTCGAGACCACGCTCACCGCCGCAGGCGGCTACGCCCAGAACTACCTGCCGCTGCCCTACCCCGCCGAGGAGATCCGCGCCGACGGCCGCTGGCGCTACGAGCCGGAGGGGCGGGTCCTGGAGGGCGAGCGCGGCCAGACCACCAAGGGGGTGCGCTACCAGGTCTCCAGCCTGCAAGTGGAGCCCACCGCCGCCCAGCTCGCCGGGGCGCCCGCGCCTCCGGAGGAGATCCTGCGCGCCTACACCCAGGTGCCGTCGTCGCTGCCCGAGGTGGTGGCACAGACGGCCCGGAAGGTGACGGCGGGCTCGGCCAACGCCTACCAGCAGGCGGTCATGCTCCAGGACTGGTTCTCCGTCGGCGGCGGCTTCCAGTACGACACGCAGGTGGCGTCGGGCACCGGTGCCGACGCCGTCGCCCGGTTCCTGAAGGCCAAGCGGGGCTTCTGCATCCACTTCTCCTTCTCGATGGCGGCGATGGCCCGCACGCTGGGCATCCCCGCGCGCGTGGCGGTCGGCTTCATGCCGGGCACCCCCATGGCGGACGGCTCGGTGTCGGTCGGTTCCAAGGACGCCCACGCCTGGCCCGAGCTGTACTTCGAGGGCATCGGCTGGACGCGCTTCGAGCCGACGCCCAGCCGCGGCACGACCCCCGACTACACCGTCGCGGAGCCCTCGCCGGGCGCCGAGCCCGGCGGCGGGCCGGAGCGGCTCCCGGACCGCACGGTCGTGCCCCCGGCGGCGCCGCGGGACACGGACGCCTGCCCGCCCGCGCAGAAGAAGCTCGGCGAGTGCCGCTCCCCCGCCGCACCGGCCGCGGGCTCCGGACCGGCCTCCGGCGGCCCGTCGGCGGGCACGGTGGCGGGCGTCGCGGTGGCCGCGCTGGCCGCCTTGGGGCTGCCGCTGCTGCCCATGCTGTGGCGCAGGCGGGTGCGCGCCCGCAGGCTCGGCGGGCCGGGCACGGCACCCGCCGCGGGGGCGCCCGCGGACGCCCCCGCGGATGCCGTGGCCGCCGAGCACACGCTGGCGGCTTGGCGCGAACTGACGGACTCCGCCTGGGACTACGGCATTCCGCCCGACGACTCCCGCTCCCCGCGCGGCGCCGCCGCCCGCATCGTCAGCGCCGGCGCCCTCCAGGGGGCCGCCGCGGAGTCCGCGGGCAGGGTGGCCGCCGCGGTCGAGCAGGTGCTGTACGCGCCCCGGCCGGTGCCGGCGCCGGGCCTCGCGGAGGACGTCGAGTGCGTACGGGCCGGGCTGCACGCCGCCGCCGGCCGGGGCGCCCGGCTGCGCGCCGTCCTGCTGCCGCGCTCGACCGCCCGGCTGCTGCGGGGCTTCTCGCGGCTGCGGAGCCTCGCGCGGCGCCGGTCGGCGGCCGCCTGAACGGCACTCGCGGGAGACGGATATGGCGTGGGGTCAGGAGACCTGCTCCCGACCCCACGCCATAGAAAAGATGTGTATGAAGAAGGACTGTGCGGGCTCAGTGGCCCTGTTCGTCGCGGCGGCGCTGCCAGCGCTGCTCGATGCGGTCCATCATGCTGCGGCGCGGGCGCATCTGGCCACGGCCGCCCGGCTGCCCCACCGGGCCCGCCCCCTGCTGCGCACCGGCCCGCGGCGCCTTGCGCCAGCCCGTGACGGCCAGGGCCGCGCAGCCCAGCATGACGAGGAATCCGACGACACTGATCCAGTACTGCCCCTGAATCATGACGCCGGTCATCAAGAGCGCGATACCCACCAGAAACCCGGCGACCGCCTGGTAGACCCGTCGCCGGGTGTACGTGCGCAGGCCGCTGCCCTCGAGCGCTGTCGCGAACTTGGGATCTTCGGCGTACAGCGCTCGCTCCATCTGCTCGAGCATGCGCTGCTCGTGCTCCGAGAGCGGCACGGAGTCCTCCTACTCGTCGGTCGCGGGGGGCGACCGGGTGCGACCCTTTCAGGATAGGCAGGGAATCGCCCCCGTGAAACCCGCCCCTCTGCGCCAATCCGCCCACCGATGTCCGTGTGGCGATCGGTGGCATCGGGACGTACATTCCCGGTTCGCCGATCGGCCATGCCGGACGGTGCACCCCGATCATACGGGGCGAACCGGCTGATCGGGTGGCCTGTGACCTACAGCGCGCAGTCAGCCACGCTCGGCCAGGACGTGCAGTTGGGTCGCCACCGAGTGGAAGGCAGGCAGCGCGGCCGCGGCCGCCTCCAGCTGCGCGAGCGCCTCCCGCGCCCCGGGCTCGGCGTCGAGCAGCACGCCGGGCACCAGGTCGGCGAAGACCCGGACGCCGTGCACGGAGCCGACCTCCAGGCCCTCGGCGGCGACGAGCCCCGAGAGCTGCTCGGCGGTGAACCGGCGCGGCACGGGGTCGCCGGCGCCCCAGTGGCCCGCGGGGTCGGAGAGGACCTGGCGGGCCTCGGTGAAGTGCCCGGCGAGGGCGCGGGCGAGGACCGCGCCGCCCAGGCCCGCGGCCAGCAGGCTCAGGGTGCCCGCGGGGCGCAGCGCCTCGATCACGTTGCGCACGCCCTGGGCGGGGTCGTCCACGTACTCCAGGACGCCGTGGCAGAGGACGACGTCGTAGGAGCCGCGCTCCACCACGTCGAACAGGCCGGTGGCGTCGCCCTGGACGCCGCGGACCCGCTCGGCGACGCCGGCCTCGGCGGCCCGGCGCTCCAGCGCGAAGAGGGCGTTGGGGCTGGGGTCGACGACGGTGACGCGGTGGCCCAGGTCGGCCAGCGGCACCGCGAACTTGCCGGAGCCGCCGCCGGTGTCGAGCACGTCCAGCACGCCGCCGGCCGGGGCGGCGGCCTTCACCCGGCGGTCCAGGGCGTCGCGCAGGACCTCCCAGACCACGGCGGTACGCAGGGAGGCCCGGGGGCGCAGCGGGTCTGACACGGCGGATGGCTCCTCGGCGGTGGATCGGCGGACGGAAGTGTCCGCCCCAGCCTAATGCGCCCGGCCCGGGCCGCGGCCGACGCGGTGGCCGAGCGCGCCGCGGCGCGCTTCCGGGGGCCCGCCGCGGAGGGTGTGGCCTGCACGAATGCCCGTGCGGCCACCCGGGGTTGACGCGGGCGCGGGGGCGGCTGCGCGGGCAGGGAGAATCACTGCATGGACAGCAGCAGCACGCGCCGTCAGAACACCCGGCGGAAGCTCTTCGCCGCCGCGGTGACCCTCATCGCCGAACAGGGCTTCTCCTCCACCACCGTGGACGAGATAGCGGAACGGGCCGGGGTGGCCAAGGGCACCGTCTACTACAACTTCGCGAGCAAGACCGATCTGTTCGAGGAGCTGCTGCGGCACGGGATGGAGCTGCTGACCAGGTCGCTGCGGGCCGCGGCCGAGGAGGCGGCGGAGCGCGGCGGCGGCCGGGCCGGCGCGCTGGACGCGATGATCCGCGCCGGGCTGGACTTCGTCGCCCGCCACCCGTCGCTGGCCCAGCTCTACGTCGCCGAGCTGTGGCGGACCAACCGGGCCTGGCAGCCGACGCTGACGCGGGTGCGGCAGCAGGCGGTAGAAGTGATCGAGTCGGTGTTACGGGAGGCGGCCGCGGAGGGCGACGGCGGCCCGGTCTCGGAGACCGACATCCCGCTGACGGCGTCGGCGGTGTTCGGCATGGTGCTGGTGGCCGCGCTGGACTGGCAGTCGTTCCAGCCGGAGCGATCGGTGGACGACGTCCACGCGGCGCTGTCGCGCCTGCTCCAGGGCCGCCTGAACGGAGTCGCCGGCTAGCCCTTCGGGCCTTGAGGCCGCCGCATCGGAATTGCCCGCCGCAGCGGCGAGCACCCCGTCCGCCGAAAAGCGAGCGCGGTGCGGGCCGATCCCCCTCGGCCTGCACCGCGCCCGCGTTCCCCCGTAGCTCCCCCGAGCCCCCCGCAGGGGCCCCCGCCCCCCGGTCACGTCGGGGGTGCCGCGCCGTTCCGCAGCCCCGTGCCGGCGGTGCCGGCGCCGCGCCCCTTCCGTGAGCACCACTCTTCCGTCCGGCGGGCCGCGGCCCATCCGTGCACCTACTCATCTCCTCGTCTGAGTACGGGTACTCAGCCCTGGGCGTTCAGCCCCCTGCCGGTGCCCCGGATAAAGTCGTGCCCATGGCACGGATTGCGGTGATCGGCGCCGGGATGGGCGCGATGGCGGCGGCTGCCCGGCTGGCCGTCGCGGGCCACCGGGTGACGGTGTACGAGCGCGCGGCGACGCACGGCGGAGGCGTCGGGCGGATGACGCGGGACGGCTTCGCCTTCGACACGGGGCCGGGGCTGCTGCACTTGCCCGCCGTCTACCGCGACCTGTTCGTGAAGACGGGCAAGGAGTCGCTGGAGCAGAGCCTGGACGTGGTCCAGGTCGACCCGGCGAGCGCGCACGTCTTCGCCGACGGCACCTCCGTGGCGCTGCCGAACGCGTCCCGGGCCGGTGTGGTCCAGGCGCTGGACGAGGCCGTGGGCGCGGGTGCGGGCGAGCGCTGGAGCGAGCTGGTGAACCGGGCGCGCGTGGTGTGGGACGCCACGCGCCGGCCCCTGCTGGAAGAGCCGCTGCTCGCCGACCCGGAGTATCTGGAGGCCCTGGGCCACGACCCCTATCCGGGGCTGCGCAAGCGCGGCCTGTTCCGGCGGAGCACCCCGCCCGTGCTGGCCGCCGTCGCCGAGCGGGAGCTGAAGGACCCGCGGCTTGTGGCCCTGTTGGAGAGCCACGCGCTGGCGTACGGGCTGGACCCGCGCACCGCCCCGGCGAGCGCGGCGGTGCTGCCGTACATGGAGCAGACCTTCGGCAGCTGGTACGTGCGCGGCGGCATGCGCGGCCTGGCGGACGCCGTGTACGAGCGGTGCCGCAAGCGCCGGGTGGAGTTCGTCTTCGGCGCGGAGGTCGTGGCCGTCGCCGAGAAGGACGGCCGCGCGGTGGGCGTGGAGCTGGCGGACGGGCGCGTGGACGAGGCGGACACGGTGGTCGCCGGCGTCTCGCCCGGCGTGCTGCGGCGGATCGCGCCGGCGGCCTGCGGGCCCGCCGTACGGCCGGGGCCGCTGGTGCCGCCCGGCCGGTTCACGGTCTTCCTCGCGCTGCGCGGGGCGCGGGCTGCGGGCGCCGCCCACCGCACGGTGGTCCACGCCCCGGACCGCGGCGCGGAGTTGGCGGGCGTCTTCGGCGAGGGCGCGCGCGGCTCCGCCGCGACGGCCTACCGGCCGACGGTGACGGTGCTGCGCCCGGACGATCCGGACGTCCGCCCGGACGACGGCCACGAGGCCGTCACGCTGACCGCCACGGTCGCCCCGCACGGCCGGGTGGACTGGGCCGACGAGGCGACGGCCGCCGGTTTCGCGGAGCGCGTGCTGGACGCGGCGGAGGGCCTGCTGCCGGGCCTGCGGGACCGGCTGCTGTGGCACGAGGTCCGCACGCCCGCGGACACCGAGCGGGCGACGGGCGCCGAGGGCGGGGGCGTTCCGGCGCCGGTGCTGGCCGGCGGCGGGGGCGCCTTCCTCCGCACGGCCAACGCGACGCCGCTGTCCGGTCTGTACCTCGCGGGCGGTTTCGCCCACCCCGGCGGAGGGCTGGCCCACGCCGGGATGTCCGGGACGATGGCCGCGGGCCTGATCGTCTCCGGGGCGGACTGGCGCGGCTCCCAGTAGGGCCGCGCGGCCGAGGCCCGCCCCGGGCCCGGTGCTTCAGTAGCGGTGCTGCTCGTTGTACTGCTCGCCGTAGCCCTGGCCCTGCCCCTGGGCCGGGGGCTGCTGCGGGTACGCGTGCGGGTAGCCCTGAGGGGCGGGCGGCAGGTCGCCGTCGCGCTGCTGCGGCACCCAGACGCCGCCGGGCGGGGTGTCCATGTCGTACTGCGGGGCCGGTGCGTAGGCGTCGGCGGGATGACTGCCCATGCCGTACGGCTGCGGCGCGGGCTGCGGCTGCTGGTACTGCCCGTAGGGGTCCTGCTGGCCGTACGGGTCGTAGCCCTGCTGCCGGTTGCCGATGTAGGGGTCGGAGTAGGCGGCGTACTGGCCCTGTCCGTAGTCGAATTGGCCCGGGGCCGCGGGGACGGGCTGGGCCTGCGCGCCGTACGCGTCGCCGTACGGGGCGTAGCCGCCGTCCTGCGCCGGGGCGCCGGCATAACCACCGTCGCCGTAGCCTCCGTAGTTCCCGTAGCCCGCGTCGGCGCCGGGAGCGGGCGCGGGTTCGGCCAGGGGCGGCTGCGCGGCGGCGTCCGCAACGGGGTCGTTCCCGGGCTCCTGGAGCGGGGGGACGGCGGGCATGGCCGCGGTCTCGTCGAGCGGCGCGGCGGAGGACAGCGGAGGAGCCGGCGGGGCCTCCGCACCCCTGCGGCGCCGGCCGCCCCGCGACTCCTGCGCCCCGTCGTCCTCGGCGGCCGCTTTCCCGGCGCGCTTACCGGACTTGACGCCCCTGCCGGACTTTCCGAGCTTGACGGACTTACCGGAATTGCCGGATTCGCCGCTGTCGCCCGCTGCGTCGCCCGCCGCCGCGCCGTCGTCCCGGCCGTCCCGGCGGAGCGCCCAGCCGCGGGAGAAGCCGCGGCGGAAGGAGAGCGTCACGTAGGTCTGCCCGACGGCGAACGCCACCGCGCCCACCACGATGACCGCCACGGACGGGATGACGACGCCCGCGACGACGCCGAGGAACCCGGCGAAGGCGAGGAGGCGCCAGCGCAGTCGCGCCTTGTACTGCAACAGCACCTCGCCGAGCAGCCAGAGCGCGACGACGCCGAACGCGATGTAGAGGACCGTCCAGCCCATTTACGCCCCTCTCGTGGCCGCAGCCCTTCGAGGGGCCGGCCGTCAGGACCGCTGGTGCAGTCCCAGATTCTCGTAGATTTCCAGCGTCGCCGTGGAGTGGTTCAGGGTAATGAAGTGCAGCCCGGGAATCTCCTCGGCCATCAACCGAGCGCACAGCTCCGTGGCGTACTCGATCCCGATCGAGCGTACAGCGGCCCGGTCGTCCTTGACCGCGAGGATCCGCTCGGCCAGCGCGGGCGGGAACGCGGCATTGCTGAGCTGCGCGAACCGCTCGATCTGGCGGACGTTGGTGACGGGCATGATCTCGGGGATGATCGGGGTGTCGCAGCCGGCGGCGGCGACCCGGTCGCGCAGCCGCAGGTAGTCGTCGGGGTAGAAGAACATCTGCGTGATGGCGAAGTCCGCGCCCGCGCGGCACTTGTCCACGAAGTGCCGGATGTCGGTGTCCCAGTCGGTAGAGCGCGGGTGCATCTCGGGGAAGGCCGCGACGCCGACGCAGAAGTCGCCGGACTCCTTGATGAGCCGGACGAGGTCGGCGGCGTAGTGCAGGCCCTCGGGGTGGCGCACCCACTCGCCCATGGGGTCGCCGGGCGGATCGCCGCGCAGGGCCAGCATGTTGCGGATGCCGACGTCGGCGTACTGGCCGATGATGTTGCGCAGCTCGGCCTTGGAGTGGTTGACGGCTGTCAGGTGGGCGACGGGCGTGAGCGTCGTGTCGGTCGCCATGCGCTCGGTCACCCGCACGGTGCCCTCGCGGGAGGAGCCGCCCGCGCCGTAGGTGACGGAGACGAAGGTCGGACCGACGGCTTCGATCCGGCGGATGGCGTCCCAGAGGGCGCGTTCCCCCTTCTCGGACCTCGGAGCGGCGAACTCGAAGGAATACGAGCGCTCGCCTGAGGCGAGCAGCTCACGCACCGTGCGCGCGTGGTCTGTCCTGGTGGAGGCGGTGCCAAGGGCCATACCGGCAAGTTAACCAGCGGTTCCCGCGGCCCCCAATCCCACTTTTGCGATTTGCCCGATAGGCCGGTCTCCCGTCCGCATGCCGGACAGGTTCTTCATGTTTTTTTGACACTCTCGCGGACCGGCCTTGCCACGGGGCCGCTCGCGCCGGACGCGCCGCGCCGGCCCCGGACGGTCTCAGAGGCGCGCGCGGACCCGCTTGGCCAGCTGCGCCGCGGCCTCGCCGGGATCCTCCGCCTCGGTGATCGCGCGGACCACGACGACGCGGCGGGCGCCCGCGTCGAGCACCTCGTCGAGATTGCCGGAGTCGATGCCGCCGATCGCGAACCAGGGGCGCTCGGTGCCCAGGGCCGCCGCGTGGCGGACCAGGGGCAGGCCGGGGGCGTGGCGGCCGGGCTTGGTGGGGGTCGGCCAGCAGGGGCCGGTGCAGAAGTAGTCCACGCCGGGCTCGGCGGCCGCGGCGTCCACCTCGGCCTCGGCGTGCGTGGAGCGGCCGATCAGCACGTCCTCGCCGAGGATCGCGCGGGCGGCGGGCACCGGCAGGTCGCCCTGGCCGAGGTGCAGGACGCCGGATCCCGCTGCGTGGGCGACGTCCGCGCGGTCGTTGACCGCGAAGAGCTTGCCGTGGCGGCGGGCGGCCTCGGCGAAGACGGCGAGGTGCTCCAGCTCCTCGCCGGCCTCCATGCCCTTGTCGCGCAGCTGGATGATGTCGACGCCGCCGGCGAGGACCGCGTCGAGGAATTCCGGCAGGTCGCCCTGGCGCTTGCGGGCGTCGGTGCACAGGTAGAGCCGGGCGTCGGCGAGGAGCTCGCGGGCGGTGGCGGGCATGGGTGGTGGATCCCCCCGGGTCGGCGGTGCACGGGCGGGGACGGGCCCCGCCCGTGCACCGGACGGTTTCTGACGGGCGCGGTCACCCGCGCCCGGTTACTGCGGCTGAGGCTTCCGGTCGGCCGCTCGGCTCAGACGGCGAGCGCCTGGGCGCGCCGCTTCACCTCCGTGCCGCGGTTCTCCCGCAGCGCGTCGGCCGGGGTGCCCGGCAGGGTGTCGTCGGCGGTGAAGAGCCACTCCAGCATTTCCTCGTCGCTGAAGCCGTCGTCCCGCAGCAGCGTCAGGGTCCCGGCCAGGCCCTTGACGACCTTGCCCTCGCCGATGAAGGCGGCGGGCACCATGAGCACCCGGTTCTCGCCCCGGCGGACGGCGATCAGCTGGCCCTCCTTCACCAGCTGCCGCACGCGCGTCACCTCCACGCCGAGCTTCTCGGCGATGTCGGGGAGGTTGAGCCAGGCGGGAACAAGCGCGTCGATCTTTGCGTCAATCTCGGTCACGGGACAAGCCTGCCATCTGGGACTGACAGCCGGTAGCCGGGTTGACCCGACCCGGGCGCGTCACGGCACCCCCGGCCCCCGCCGCGGCGGTGCGGCGGGGCCTCCGCGAAGCCGCGGCGAGGCCGTCAGAGCACCGCGGACTTCAGCGGTACGGACGCGTCGGCGGCCTTCGCCCGGTCGAGGGCGGCGCCCTTCTCGATGAGCTTGCGGCCCTGCGCCAGGTCCCGGGGCCGGCCTACGGCCAGCAGGGCGACCAGGACCCCGTCGCGCAGCCAGCACACGCTCCAGGCGGCGCTCGACGGGTCGCCGCGCCACAGCAGTTCGCCGGCGCCGGCGTGGTGGCCCGCGTACTGCACGAACCGCCCGAACTGCTCGGACCAGAAGTACGGCACCGGGTCGTAGACCGGCCCCTCGGCCTCGCCGAGCACGATGTTCGCGGCGACGGTCCGCGGCCCCTGCATGGCGTTGTCCCAGTGGTGCACCAGCAGCCGCTCGCCGTAGCGCGCGGACGGGAACGACGCGCAGTCGCCCACCGCGTAGACGCCGGGCAGCGAGGCGCGCAGCCGCTCGTCGGCGACGACGGCGCGGTCCTCGCCGAGCTCGATGCCGGAGCCCTCCAGCCAGCGGGTCGCGGGCCGCGCGCCGATGCCGACGACCACGGCGCCGGCCGGCAGCCGGGTGCCGTCGCCGAGCACGACCGCGCCGGGCTCCACGGTGCTCACGCGCGCGCCGAGCATCAGGCGGGCGCCGCTCTCGGCGTACCAGGGCGCCATGCGCTCGGCGACCTCGGCGGGCATGGCGCCGGCGAGCACGCGGTCCGCGGCCTCGACCACGGTCACCTCGCAGCCCGCCTCCCGGGCGGCCGTCGCGACCTCGGCGCCGATCCAGCCCGCGCCGACGGCGACGACGTCGTGCTGGGCGGCCAGCACCGGCCGCAGCCGCACGGCGTCGTCCAGGGTGCGCAGCAGGTGGACGTTGGACAGGCCGTCGGCCCCCGGCAGCCGGACCGGCTCGGCGCCGGTGGCGATGACCAGGACGTCGTACGGGACGGGCCCGGCCGCGGTGTCCACCAGGCGCTCGGCGGCGCGCAGGCCGGTGGCCTCGCGCCCGAGCCGGAGGTCTATCCCGAGCGAGGCGAAGTCCACCTCGAACGCGGAGCCCTCGGCCTTGCCGAGCAGGACGGCCTTGGAGAGCGGCGGCCTGTCGTACGGCGGGTGCGGCTCGGCGCCCAGCACGGTGACGGTGCCGGCCCAGCCGTACTCGCGCAGGGCGACGGCGGTCTGCACGCCGGCCATCCCGGCACCCACGATGACGACGCTCCGCTCACTGGCGGCAGGTTGTTCTTCCCGGTGCTCGCTCACCCGATCACTGTAGGGCGGCGGTCGCGGGGGACCGGGGCCAGGGCCCCGTCCGGGCGGGTCACGGGGCAGGCCCTCGCCCCGGGTTCGGGGCGCGTACTAGGGTGGCCGGTGCAAGCACTCGCGGGAGCCCGGACGACCGGGCTGAGAGGGAGGCTGACCGGCCTCCGACCGTACGAACCTGATCCGGGTCATGCCGGCGAAGGGAGGGGCTGGACGCCTCATGGACGCGTCTACGACCGCATCGACGGCATCTCCGCCGTCCACGACACCCGCGGCATCCGCGACCGCAGCGGACCGCACTCCGGCCGTGCCCGCCTGCGACGTCCTCGTCGTGGGCGGCGGCCTGATCGGCCTCGTCACCGCCTGGCGCGCCGCACAGCGCGGGCTGCGCACCGCCGTCGCCGACCCCGCGCCGGGCGGCGGCGCCGCGCGGGTCGCCGCGGGGATGCTGGCCGCGGTGACCGAGCTGCACTACGGCGAGGAGGCGCTCCTCGCCCTCAACCTGGCCTCCGCGCAGCGCTATCCGGGCTTCACGGCCGAGCTGGAGGAGGCGAGCGGCGTCGCCACCGGCTACCGCGCGTGCGGCACGCTGGCCGTCGCCCTCGACGCCGACGACCGCGAGCATCTGCGCGAACTGCACGCCTTGCAGCAGCGCTGCGGCCTGGACGCGCAGTGGCTCACGGGCCGCGAGTGCCGCCGCCTGGAGCCGATGCTCGCGCCGGGCGTGCGCGGGGGGCTGCGGGTCGACGGGGACCACCAGACCGATCCCCGCAGGCTCGCGCGGGCGCTGCTCACGGCCTGCGAGCGGGCCGGGGTCGCCTTCCACCGCGCCGAGGCCGTCCGGCTGCTGCTCGCCGGGGACCGGGCCGCGGGCGCGGAGCTCGCCGACGGGCGCCGCGTCGCCGCCGGGCAGGTGGTGCTCGCCGCGGGCAGCCGCAGCGGCACCCTCGCGGGCGTCCCCGCCGACGTCCTGCCGCCCGTGCGGCCCGTCAAGGGCCAGGTGCTGCGGCTGCGCGTCCCGGACGCGTACGGGCCCTTCCTCTCGCGCACCGTGCGGGCGGTCGTCCGCGGCGGCCCGGTGTACCTGGTGCCGCGCGAGAACGGCGAGCTGGTCCTGGGCGCGACCACCGAGGAGCTCGGCTGGGACACCACGGTCACCGCCGGCGGCGTCTACGAACTGCTGCGCGACGCCCACGAGCTGGTGCCGGGCATCACCGAACTGCCCCTGGTGGAGACCTCCGCGGGCCTGCGCCCCGGCTCCCCCGACAACGCCCCCCTGCTCGGCCCGACCGCCCTGCCCGGTCTGCACACCGCCACCGGCCACCACCGCAACGGCGTCCTGCTCGCCCCGCTGACCGGCGACGTGATGGCCGAGATGCTCACCACGGGGCGCCTCCCCGAGGAGGCCCGCCCCTTCTCCCCCCGACGCTTCTCGAACGCGCTCCAGGAGCTGCCCGCATGAACCCCACCGACCCCACCGACACGCCTGCGGCCCACATGGGCATCAGCGTCAACGGCGAGCACCGCGAGGTGCCCCACGGCCTGACCCTCGACAGCCTGGTGACGAGCATGACCGCCGCGCCCGGCGGGGTGGCCGCCGCCGTCAACGAGGCCGTCGTGCCCCGCGGCCAGTGGCCCGCCACCCGGCTCGGCGCCGGCGACCGCGTCGAGGTCCTCACCGCAGTGCAGGGAGGGTGAACAGCCCGATGGCCGACGACCTGCTCACCATCGCCGACACCACCTTCAGCTCCCGGCTGATCATGGGCACCGGCGGCGCGCCCAGCCTCGACGTCATGGAGCGCGCGCTGCTCGCCTCCGGCACCGAGCTGACCACCGTGGCGATGCGCCGCCTCGACGCGAGCGTCCGCGGCTCCGTGCTGTCCGTCCTGGAGCGGCATTCCATCCGGGTGCTGCCGAACACGGCCGGCTGCTACACGGCCGGCGAGGCCGTCCTGACGGCCCGGCTGGCCCGCGAGGCGCTCGGCACGGACTGGGTCAAGCTGGAGGTGATCGCCGACGAGCGCACGCTGCTGCCCGACCCGGTCGAGCTGCTCGACGCCGCGGAGATCCTCGTCGACGACGGCTTCACCGTGCTGCCGTACACCAGCGACGACCCGGTCCTCGCCCGCAAGCTGGAGGACGTCGGCTGCGCGGCGATCATGCCGCTGGGCTCGCCCATCGGCTCCGGCCTCGGCATCCGCAACCCGCACAACTTCCAGCTGATCACCGAGCGGGCCGGGGTGCCCGTGATCCTCGACGCGGGCGCCGGCACGGCCTCCGACGCGGCGCTCGCCATGGAGCTGGGCTGCGCGGCGGTCATGCTCGCCTCGGCGGTCACCCGCGCCCAGGAGCCCGTGCTGATGGCGGAGGCGATGCGGCACGCGGTGGAGGCGGGGCGGCTGGCGTACCGGGCGGGGCGGATACCGCGGCGGCACTTCGCCGAGGCGTCTTCTCCTGCGGAGGGCTTGGCACGTCTCGATCCGGAGCGGCCCGAATTCGCTCAGTAGCAGGGCTCCGCCCCGGACCCCTTTTGTCCTCAATCGCCGGACGGGCTTAATTTCTGCTGAGGACGCTCGTAGGTCAGGGCTTCATCCTCACCCTTTTAGACTCGTCGCGTGGATACGACGCTAGGGGACCCGCTCGTCGGGCACACGCTCGACGGCCGCTACCGGGTCGAGGCCCGCATCGCCGTGGGCGGCATGGCCACGGTCTACCGCGCCCTCGACACCCGGCTCGACCGGGTGCTCGCGGTCAAGGTGATGCACCCCGCCCTCGCCTCGGACACGGCCTTCGTGGAGCGTTTCATCCGCGAGGCCAAGTCCGTCGCGCGCCTCGACCACCCCAATGTGGTGGGTGTCTACGACCAGGGCACCGACGGCCCGTACGTCTATCTGGCGATGGAGTACGTGCCCGGGTGCACGCTGCGCGACGTGCTGCGCGAGCGCGGGGCCCTCCAGCCCCGCGCCGCCCTCGACATCCTGGAGCCGGTGCTGGCCGCGCTCGGCGCGGCCCACCTCGCGGGGCTCGTGCACCGCGACATGAAGCCCGAGAACGTCCTCATCGGGGACGACGGCCGCGTGAAGGTCGCCGACTTCGGGCTCGTACGGGCCGTGGACACCGACACCACCGCCTCGACCGGATCCGTCCTGGGCACGGTGTCCTACCTGGCCCCCGAGCAGCTGGAGCACGGCACCGCCGATCCGCGCGTGGACGTCTACGCCTGCGGCGTCGTCCTCTACGAGATGCTGACGGGCGCCAAGCCGCACACCGGCGGCACCCCGGCCCAGATCCTCTACCAGCACCTGCACACGGACGTCCCGGCGCCGTCGGCGGCCGTGCCGGGGCTGCCCTCCGGGCTGGACGGGCTCGTCGCCGAGGCGGCGTCCCGCGACCCGCAGCTGCGCCCGGCCGACGCGGTCGCGCTGCTCGGCGTGGCCCGCGCGGTGCGCGAGGGGCTGAGCGACGAGCAGCTCGACGCGCTGCCGCCGCAGGCGCTCACCGACGCCGCCACCGGCCGCCGCGCGGCGGGCTCCGAGGACCGCACCAGCGTGCTGCCCCGGCCCGCGGCCCGGCCGCTGCCCGCCGAGGGCGGCGAGCAGCAGATCAACCGGACGACGCGCCTTCCGCAGCCGCCCGCGCCCCCGGCCCCGCCGGCTCCCCCCGCGGGCCCCGGCGCCCGCTTCCGGCAGCTGCCGCGGCGCGGGATCATCGCCGTGGTGGCGGCCCTGCTGGCCGTGCTGATCGGCACCGGCGTCTGGTACATCAACGCGGGCCAGTTCACGACCGTCCCCGCCGTCCTGGACATGACCCGGGAGAAGGCGGAGAAGACCCTGGACGACGCGGGGCTCGGGGTGCGCGCGAAGGAGGACTTCAGCGACACCGTCGAGCGCGGCCACGTCATCGCCGCCGACCCGGCGCCCGGCAAGCGCATCCGCAACACCGGCAAGGTGACGATCACCCTCTCGCGCGGGCCCGCGCGGGCCGAGGTGCCCAACGTCGCCGGCATGCCCTTCGACGAGGCGAAGAAGAAGATCGAGGACGCGGGGCTGACGGTGGGCGAGGTCGGCAAGCAGTTCAGCACCGAGACCCCGCAGGGCTCCGTGCTGGCCACCGATCCGAAGCCGGGCGAGCAGCGCCGGCCGGAGGCGCCGGTCGCGCTGACCGTCAGCAAGGGCGCACCCCTGGACGTGCCGGACGTACGGGGCATGCCCGTCGACGCCGCGACGGCCGCCCTGCGCGACAAGGGCTTCGACGCCAAGGTGTCGGACGCCCAGGTGTTCTCCGACCGCGCCAAGGGCTCCGTGGCCGAGCAGTCCCCCGGCATGGGCGACAAGGCCGCCAAGGGCGACACCGTGACCCTCACCGTCTCCAAGGGCAAGGAGATGCTGCCGGTCCCGGACGTCACCGGGAAGAGCGAGGCCGACGCCAAGCGGCTGCTGACCGACGCCGGCTTCAAGGTGAAGGTCGACAAGCCGTTCTTCTTCCCGCAGGACTCCGTGGACAGCCAGTCGGTCAAGGGCGGCGAGCAGGCCGCCAAGGGCGACACGATCACCATCAAGCTCAAGGGCGGTCTGTAACCGTGACGGCAGTGGCAGCAGCGGCAGTGCTGGAGGAGCCGGTGGCGGGGCGGCTGCGCAACCCCGTGGGCGGTCACGTCCCGGTGGCCGGCGGGCTGGCCAAAACGGGCCTCTCCTACGCCCGGGAGATCGGCGCGGAGACCCTTCAGGTCTTCGTCGCCAACCCGCGCGGCTGGGCGACCCCGGCGGGCAACCCGCGCCAGGACGAGGAGTTCCGCGCCGCGTGCGCGCAGGAGTCCCTGCCGGTGTGGGTGCACGCCCCGTATCTGATCAACTTCGGCTCGCACACCGAGGCGACGGTCGAGCTGTCCGCGGAGTCGATGCGGCACTCGCTGCGCCGCGGGCGGGCCATCGGAGCGCAGGGCGTGGTCGTGCACACCGGGTCCGCGACGGGCGGGCGGGCGCGCCGCGCGGCCCTGGAGCAGGTTCACGAGCGGCTGCTGCCGCTGCTGGACGAGCTGACGCACGACGACGACCCCTGGCTGCTGCTGGAGCCCACGGCCGGCCAGGGCTCCTCGCTGTGCTCGCTCGTGGAAGACCTCGGCCCGTACTTCGAGGCCCTGGAGCACCACCCGAAGCTCGGGGTGTGCCTGGACACCTGCCACGTCTTCGCGGCGGGCCACGACCTCGCCGAGCCGGGCGGCATGAAGCGCACCCTCGACGAGCTGGTCTCCGTGACCGGCGAGGGGCGGCTGAAGCTGATCCACGCCAACGACTCGAAGGCCGCCGTGGGCGCGCACCTGGACCGGCACGAGAACATCGGGGCCGGCCACATCGGCGCCGGCCCGTTCGGGGAGCTCTTCCGCCACCCGGCGACGGCCGGCGTGCCGCTGACGATCGAGACGCCGGGCGGCCCCGCGGGCCACGCCGCGGACGTGGCCCGGCTGAAGGAACTGCGCGCGGGCGCCTGCTAGCCGGCTACAGCTCGGGGCCCTCGCCCGGCTGTTCCTGGTAGGAGTAGCGCTGCTCGCGCCAGGGGTCACCGATGTTGTGGTAGCCCCGCTCCTCCCAGAAGCCGCGCCGGTCGGCGGTCATGTACTCCACGCCGCGCACCCATTTGGGCCCCTTCCACGCGTACAGGTGCGGCACGACGAGGCGGACCGGGAAGCCGTGCTCGGCGGTGAGCTGCTCACCGTCCTTGTGCGTGGCGAAAATCGTCTGCTCGGCGGCGAAGTCGGCCAGCCGCAGGTTCGAGCTGAAGCCGTACTCGGCCCACACCATCACATGGGTGACCCCGGGCGCGGGCGGCGCGAGTTCGAGCACCGTACGGGCCGAGACGCCGCCCCATTCGGCGCCGAGGACGCTGTACTTCGTGACGCAGTGCAGGTCGGCCACGACCGTCGTGTACGGCAGGGCGGTGAACGCGTCGTGGGTCCAGCAGTGCTTGTCCCCGTCGGCGGTCGAGCCGAAGACCCTGAACTCCCAGCGGTCCGGCCTGAACCTCGGCACCGGGCCGTAGTGCGTCACCGGCCAGCCGCGCTGAAGACGCTGCCCGGGCGGCAGCTGGGGGAGCTCCCCTTTGCGGCTTTCGGTGTTTTTAGAGGGCCCCATGCCCCCATGGTGTCAGACCTTTCACGCCACCGGTGACCAGGGGTTCTCGTATTCGGACAACTCCCACTAAGTGTGCACTTACTGGACGGTTTCGAAGGGCGGTGCGAGGATGCGCGCAACCTGCCAGTCACCCCTGCTTGGAAGGAGCCTTTGCGATGCAGGGCGACCCCGAGGTCATCGAGTTCCTCAATGAACAGCTGACTGCCGAGCTGACCGCCATCAATCAGTACTTCCTGCACGCGAAGCTGCAGGAGCACCACGGCTGGACCAAGATCGCGTCGCATACGCGCGCCGAGTCGTTCGACGAGATGCGGCACGCGGAGACCCTCACCGACCGGATCATCTTCCTGGAGGGGCTGCCCAACTACCAGCGGCTCTTCCACGTCCGGGTCGGCCAGACCATCACGGAGATGTTCCAGGCCGACCGGCAGGTCGAGGTCGAGGCCATCGACCGCCTGCGGCGCGGGGTGGAGGTCATGCGGGCCAAGGGCGACATCACCTCGGCCAACATCTTCGAGTCGATCCTCGCGGACGAAGAGGATCACATCGACTATCTGGACACCCAGCTGGAGCTGCTCGACAAGCTCGGCGAGGCGCTCTACATCGCGCAGTTCATCGAGCAGGAGAACGGCGGGTCGGACTGAGCCGGCCCTAGGCCGCCTGGGGCTGCACTACGGGCATCCCGGGTATCTCGGCACTGAGCACGCCGGACTCCCCCTGGTCGGCCAGCTCGCGGCGCGGACAAGCGCCACGGCCGAGCAGCGCCTGGATGCGGCGCACGCAGCTTCCGCAGTCGGTGCCCGCCTTGCAGGCGGAGGCTATCTGCCGGGGCGTGCACGCGCCCTTGCCCGCGTGGTCACGCACCTGCTGCTCCGTGATGCCGAAGCACGAGCAGACGTACACGCGGTTCACCGCCCAGCCGGGTTGATCAATAAGGTAACCCTAACCTTACCCGGCGCGGTGGCCGAAAAACAACGCGGTGGGGCGCGGATCACTCGATCCGCGCCCCACCGCCCGCCTACGTCACCGGCTCCTACTGGTCGCGGTACATCTCCGCGACGAGGAAGGCCAGGTCCAGCGACTGGCTGCGGTTGAGGCGGGGGTCGCACGCCGTCTCGTAGCGCTGGTGCAGGTCGTCGACGAAGATCTCGTCGCCGCCGCCCACGCACTCGGTGACGTCGTCACCGGTGAGCTCGACGTGGATGCCGCCCGGGTGGGTGCCGAGGCTCTTGTGGACCTCGAAGAAGCCCTTGACCTCGTCCAGCACGTCGTCGAAGCGGCGGGTCTTGTGGCCCGAGGCCGCCTCGAAGGTGTTGCCGTGCATCGGGTCGCAGATCCACGCCACCTGGGCGCCGGAGGCGGTGACCTTCTCCACCAGCTCGGGGAGGTGGTCACGGATCTTGCCCGCACCCATGCGGGTGATGAACGTGAGCCGACCCGGCTCGCGCTCCGGGTCGAGCCGCTCGATCAGGGTGAGGGCGTCCTCGGCCGTCGTGGTCGGGCCGAGCTTCACCCCGATGGGGTTGCGGATCCGGGAGGCGAACTCGATGTGCGCGCCGTCCAGCTGGCGGGTGCGCTCACCGATCCAGACCATGTGGCCGGAGACGTCGTACAGGTTCCCGGTGCGGGAGTCGGTACGGGTCAGGGCCGACTCGTAGTCGAGGATCAGGGCCTCGTGCGAGGAGTAGAACTCGACCGTCTTGAACTCCTCCGGGTCCGTCCCGCAGGCGTTCATGAAGTTCAGCGCGCGGTCGATCTCGCGGGCCAGGGCCTCGTAGCGCTGCCCGGACGGGGAGGACTTCACGAAGTCCTGGTTCCAGGCGTGCACCTGCCGCAGGTCGGCGTAGCCACCGGTGGTGAAGGCACGCACCAGGTTCAGCGTGGCCGAGGAGGCGTGGTACATCCGCTTCAGCCGCTGCGGGTCCGGCGTGCGGGCCTCGGGGGTGAAGGCGAAGCCGTTGACGGAGTCGCCGCGGTAGGTCGGCAGGGTCACGCCGTCGCGGGTCTCGGTCGGCTTCGAGCGCGGCTTGCTGTACTGGCCGGCGATCCGGCCGACCTTGACGACGGGCACCTGGCCCGCGTAGGTCAGCACGGCGCCCATCTGGAGCAGCGTCTTGAGCTTGTTGCGGATCTGGTCGGCGCCGACGGCGTCGAAGGCCTCGGCGCAGTCGCCGCCCTGGAGCAGGAACGCCTCTCCACGGGCGACCGCTCCCAGGCGCTGGCGCAGCTGGTCGCACTCGCCCGCGAAGACGAGCGGCGGATAGGACTCGAGCTCGGCGATCACATCGCGCAGAGCCTCTTGGTCCGGCCATTCGGGCTGCTGCGCCGCGGGAAGGGAGCGCCAGGTGTTGCCACCGGCGTGGATTTCAGCGTTCACGGTCACGCCCCAACCCTACGGGGTCGCGGCTGCTGTCCGGCCGCCGGACCGCACTTTGAGACACGCGGCGAGACGGGGGTACGGCACGGCCGGGGCGCCGCGCGCCCGCCGAATACCCCGGAACCTTCCGTTCCGCCGGGCCGGCGTCGTCCACTACCCGCCGGTAGGCAGGGTGGTTCGGGTAGGGTGCCGAGCATGTTCGCGCAGCAGAACCGCACCTGGTGGTGGACCGTCCGACCGGCGGCCCACTGATCGCGCGTACACGAAACGCATCGCGAAGGCCGCCCGAGGGGCGGCCTTCCGCGTTTCCCGGGCCGTTCCTCCCTCACCGGAAGGAACCCCCATGACCCGCGCCACCGCACCGGCCGCCGGCACCACCGCCCTGCTCGCCCGGCTGACCGGCCCCGGCTGCCCGCCCTTCGCCCTCCTCCACCGCCGCACGCCCGGCCCGCCGCCCGGTGCCGGCGGGGACGCGGCGGGTGCCCCCGCCGGCACCGTCGAGCTGCTCCTCGGCCCCGTCGAGGAGGTCGAGCGCCTCACCGACATCCCGCTGCCCACCGGCCGGCCCGGCGGGGACCGCCCCGTCCACGACGCCCTCGCCCTCGTGCCCTTCCGGCAGATCCGCGAGCGCGGCTTCGACGTCCGCGACGACGGCACGCCGCTGGCCGTCCTGCGCCCCCGGGAGACCCACGAGCTGCCCCTCGACGAGGTGGTCGCCGCGCTGCCCGCCCACGCCGTACGGGTCGAGGGCGGCGCGTTCGACGTGAGCGACGACGCCTACGCGGACATCGTCCGGCGCGTCATCGACGACGAGATCGGCAGCGGCGAAGGCGCCAACTTCGTCATCCGGCGGACCTTCGAGGGCGAGATCCACGGCTTCACGCCCGCCGACGCCCTGGCCCTCTTCCGGCGGCTGCTGACCGGCGAGCGCGGCGCGTACTGGACGTACGTCGTGCACACCGGCGACCGCACCCTCGTCGGCGCCAGCCCGGAGGTGCACGTGCGCATGTCCGGCGGGACCGTCGTCATGAACCCCATCAGCGGCACCTACCGCTACCCCGCCTCCGGTCCCGCCAAGGACGGCCTCCTGGCCTTCCTCCACGACCGCAAGGAGGTCGAGGAGCTGTCCATGGTCGTGGACGAGGAGCTGAAGATGATGTGCACCGTCGGCGACATGGGCGGCGTCGTCGTCGGGCCGCGGCTCAAGGAGATGGCCCACCTCGCCCACACCGAGTACGAGCTGCGCGGGCGCTCCTCGCTCGACGTGCGCGACGTCCTGCGCGAGACCCTCTTCGCCGCCACCGTCACCGGCTCCCCCGTGCAGAACGCCTGTCGCGTCATCGAACGCCACGAGCCCGGCGGGCGCGGCTATTACTCGGGCGCCCTCGCGCTCATCGGCCGCGACGCGGGCGGGGCCCGCACCCTGGACTCGCCCATCCTCATCCGCACCGCCGACATCGACCGCCGCGGCAGGCTCCGTGTCGGCGTCGGCGCCACGCTCGTGCGCCGCTCCGACCCGTACGCCGAGGTCGCCGAGACCCACGCCAAGGCGGCGGGCGTCCTCGCGGCCCTCGGCGTCCGCGCCCCGCGGGTCGGCCGGCCGGCGGCGGCGCCCGCCCGGCTCGCCGACGACCCGCAGGTGCGCGCCGCGCTCGACGCCCGCCGCGCGGACCTCGCCCCCTTCTGGCTGCGCATGCAGTCCGCCGGGGACACCCCGTCCACCGCCCGGCTGACCGGGCACGCCCTGGTGATCGACGGCGAGGACACGTTCACGGCCATGCTGGCCCACCTGCTGCGCACGTCCGGCCTGAGGGTGACCGTCCGCCGCTACGACGAGCCCGGCCTGCGCGAGGCCGCCCTGACCCACGAGGGGCCCGTCGTCCTGGGCCCCGGCCCCGGCAACCCCGCGGACGCCGCCGACCCCAAGATGACGCTGCTCCGCGGCCTGGCGGCGGAGCTCCTGCGCGGCCACCGGTACGGCCTGCTGGGCGTGTGCCTGGGGCACGAGCTGATCGCGGCGGAACTGGGCCTGGAGATCGTCCGCAAGGACGTGCCGTTCCAGGGCGCGCAGGAGCGGATCGACTTCTTCGGGCGGCCGGAGACGGTGGGGTTCTACAACACGTTCACCGCGCGGTGTTCCGCCACCGCGGAGGCGGAGCTGGCGATGCACCGCATCGAACTGAGCCGGGACCCCGGCAGCGGGGACGTCCACGCGATCCGCGGCCCGGGATTCGCGGGCCTGCAATTCCACCCGGAGTCGATCCTGACCCTGGACGGCGCCACGATCGTGGCGGAGCTGCTGGCGAGCGTTCTCGTGTGACGCAAGGCGCTGGGACGCGTAGGGCCGTTTGCGGGGCGTAAAGCGAAGCAGCCCCGCAAACGGCCCGGAGCGGCGCGGCGCCGACCCGGGCCACGGCGGGATCCCGCGGTCGCAGGGGCAGCAGCCTGCCACGTGCTCAGCCGAAGAAGACCTTCACCTCTTCGTACCGTTCGACCGGCACCGTCTTCAAGCGAGCCGTCGCCTCGGCCAAAGGCACACGGACGATGTCCGTGCCGCGCAGGGCCACCATCCGCCCGAACTCCCTCCCCCGCACCGCGTCGATCGCGTGCAGCCCGAACCGCGTCGCGAGCCAGCGGTCGAACGCGCTGGGCGTGCCGCCGCGCTGGACGTGGCCGAGGACCGTCGTGCGGGCCTCCTTGCCCGTGCGCCGTTCGATCTCCTTGGCGAGCCACTCCCCCACGCCGGACAGCCGTACGTGCCCGAAGGCGTCGTGGGACGTGCCGTCCTTGAGGACGAGGTCGCCGTCCTTGGGCACGGCGCCCTCCGCGACGACGACGATCGGGGCGTAGCTGGCGCGGAAGCGGGAGGTGACCCAGCCGCAGACCTCGTCGAGGTCGAAGCGCTGCTCGGGGATGAGGATGACGTTGGCGCCGCCGGCGAGGCCGGAGTGCAGGGCGATCCAGCCGGCGTGCCGGCCCATGACCTCGACGACGAGGACGCGCATGTGGGACTCGGCGGTGGTGTGCAGCCGGTCGATGGCCTCGGTGGCGATGCCGACGGCCGTGTCGAAGCCGAAGGTGTAGTCGGTGGCGGAGAGGTCGTTGTCGATGGTCTTGGGGACGCCGACGCACGGGATGCCGTGCTCGGCCCAGAGCAGGGCGGCGACGCCGAGGGTGTCCTCGCCGCCGATGGCGATGAGGGCGTCGACCTCGTCCTCGGCGAGGTTCTCGCGGATCCGCCGGACGCCGCCCGGCTCCTTGAAGGGGTTGGTGCGCGAGGAGCCGAGCACGGTGCCGCCGCGCGGGAGGATGCCGCGCACGGCAGGGATGTCGAGCCGGGAGGTGGCGCCGTGGAGGAGGCCGCGCCAGCCGTCCCGGTAGCCGATGAAGTCGTAGGAATGTTCCTGGACGCCCTTGCGGACGACGGCGCGGATGACCGCGTTGAGCCCGGGGCAGTCACCGCCGCCGGTCAGCACTCCGATCCGCATGACACTCTCCTTCAGCCGGAGGACGCCCGGCCGGGAGGTGGTCAGGCGTCGTCGAGACCTCGCTCTATCGCGTAGCGCACGAGCTCCACGCGGTTGTGCAACTGGAGCTTGCCCAAGGTGTTCTGCACATGGTTCTGCACCGTGCGGTGGGAAATAACCAGCCGCTCGGCAATCTGCTTGTAGGACAGGCCCTTGGCGACGAGCCGCAGCACCTCGGTCTCGCGGTCGGTGAGCCGGGGCGCCTTGGGCTCGTCGGGCGCGGCCGGGGCGGGGTCGGCGGCCAGCCGCCGGTACTCGCCGAGGACGAGGCCGGCGAGGCCGGGGGTGAAGACGGGTTCGCCGGCGGCGGTGCGGCGCACGGCGTCGACGAGCTCCTGCGTGCTGGCCGACTTCAGCAGGTAGCCGGTGGCGCCGGACTTCACGGCCTCCAGGACGTCGGCGTGCTCGCCGCTGGCGGAGAGGACGAGGACGCGCAGGGCGGGGTTCTCCCCGGCCAGTTCCTTGCAGACGGCCACGCCGGGCAGGCCGGGCAGGTTGAGGTCGAGGACCAGCACGTCGGGGCGGGCGGCCTTCGCGCGGCGGACGGCCTCGGGGCCGTCGCCGGCGGTCGCCACGACGTCGTGGCCGGCGGCGGCCAGGTCGCGGGCGACGGCGTCGCGCCACATGGGGTGGTCGTCGACGACCATGACCCTCACGGCGCGCTCGGTGGGTGCTCCGGCTTGCGTTTCGCTCATCGCTGTTCTTTCCCGTTCCCCCGTGGAACCTTCAATTCGACTTCGGTGCCCTGGCCCGGGACGGACACCAGCTCGGCGCTGCCGCCCAGCTCCCGCAGGCGCCCGCGGATCGACAGGGCGACGCCCATGCGGCCCTCCCGTTCGGCGTCCGCGAGGCGGCCCTCGGGGATGCCGGGGCCGTCGTCACGGACGCTGACGATCACCGCGCCGGGCTCGTCCTCCAGCAGGATCCAGGCCCGCGCCCCCTCGCCCGCGTGCTTGCGCACATTGTCCAGGGCGGCGCCGACGGCCGCGGCGAGCTCGGCGGCGGCCGCCGCCTCCAGCAGGACGGGGGTGCCCGGCCCGGCGAAGGAGACGTCGGCGCCCGCGTACGGCGCGAGCAGGGCCCCCACGTCGATGGGGCCGGCGGGTATGCGAGGGGCGTCCGGCGCGGAGCCGCCCGGCTCGGCGTCCCCGGCCTGTCCGGCCTCCTCGGCCCGCTCGGCCGATCGCTGCGGGGGCAGCAGGCCCCCGGCGACCAGGGTGCGCAGCGCGATCTCCTGCTCGCCGGCCATCCGGCCGAGCTCGGCGGCCTCGCCGCCCAGCGCGGCCCCGCGCCGCTGCACCATGGCCAGCACCTGGAGGACGCTGTCGTGGATGTCGCGGGCGAGCCGCTCGCGCTCGCGGGTGGCGGCCTCGATCCGCAGGGCGCGGGCGAGGGTGCGCTCACTGGCGCGGGCGACCTCGACGATGTAGCCGATGGCGATGCTGGAGACCCACACCAGGAGCACGTTGTGGACGGTGTCCCGGGCGGGGCTGCCGCGCTCGGCGAGGTTGGCGAGGGCCACCAGCGTGGAGCCGGCCGCGGCCCAGCGCCAGCCGCCCTTGATGGCCAGGCCCAGTACCGCGCCGCCGGTCCAGATGGACGGCAGGGTGGCCGCGCCGCCGTCGATCCGCGCCGGGGTGTCGACGACGGCGGTGACGAGGATTCCGGCGAGCGCGAGGGCCAGGTCGGCCATGAGGAACCGCTTCGTGCAGCGCTCCGGCGCCGAGCTCCGGTTCCAGGTGAGCGCCATCCACACGGTGAGTACGCCCATGTAGAGGGCGCCACCGAGCGGATGTGCGTACTCGTCGTAATTGATGGCGAAGATCGCCAGGGCGTAGCAGAGCGTCAGGATCCGGTATCCGGTCAGCGCGCGCCACAGCGGCAGCTCCACCGACATCCGTACGACGCGCGGCTTCCTGCTGCGCGGTGTCATCGACCAACCCCCGAGCCGGGCGCCCCGCGCACCGGCTGCCGATTCCCCTTTACTTGCCGCCCTCGTCCGGCGTGCCGGCCTGGTCGGCCTTGTCGAGTCCGGCGGCCTTGGCCGCCTTCTCCTCCTCGGCCTTCCGCTTGGCATCCTCCGCGATCTGCCGCTTGGCGGCGGTCGCGTAGATGTCCACGTACTCCTGGCCCGAAAGCTCCATGATCTTGTACATGACCTCGTCGGTCACGGAGCGCAGGATGAAGCGGTCGCCGTCCATGCCGTGGTAGCGGCTGAAGTCCAGGGGCTCGCCGATCCGGATGCCCGGGCGCACCATCTTGGGCAGCACCTTGCCCGGGGGCTGCACCTTCTCGGTGTCGATCATGGCGACGGGGATCACCGGCGCCCCGGACAGCAGGGCCACCCGGGCGAGCCCGCCCGGCTTGCCCCGGTAGAGGCGGCCGTCGGGGGAACGCGTGCCCTCCGGGTAGATGCCGAAGAGCTCACCGCGCGCCAGCACCTCCATGGCGCTCTTGACCGCGGCCTCACCCGCGCCGCGGGCACCCGAACGGTCCACGGGCAGCTGGCCGACGCCCTTGAAGAAGGCCGCCGTCAGCTTTCCCTTGACTCCGGGGGAGGTGAAGTACTCCTGCTTCGCGATGAACGTGACCTTGCGGTCCAGGACCGCCGGGAGGAAGAAGGAGTCCGAGAACGACAGGTGGTTGCTCGCGAGGATCGCGGGCCCGTCGGCCGGGATGTTCTCCAGGCCCTCCACCCACGGCCGGAAGGCAAGCTTCAGCGACCCGCCGATGGACACCTTCATAGCGCCGTAGAACAACCGAGAACCTCCTGTAGTGACGAGGAGACCTTAACCTGCCTACCCGCCGTGCGGCGCTCCGCGTACGCTGAGGGCCGGACCCTCTGTGTCCTCCCATACACCCTCGCGTCCCCGATCGGAGATCCCGGTGCCGCTCCTCCCCGGAGCCGAGCCGTTCCGCCACGAAGGCGGAGAGGTAGGCGTCCTCGTGTGTCACGGCTTCACCGGTTCCCCGCAGTCCGTGCGGCCCTGGGCCGACCATCTGGCAGAGCGCGGCCTGAGCGTCTCGCTGCCGCTGCTGCCGGGCCACGGCACCCGCTGGCAGGACATGCAGCTCACCGGCTGGCAGGACTGGTACGCGGAGGTCGACCACGCACTGCGGGAGCTGCGCGAGCGCTGCTCCCGGGTGTTCGTGTGCGGCCTGTCGATGGGCGGGGCCCTGGCCCTGCGGCTCGCGGCCCGCCACGGGGACGCGGTCAGCGGCGTCGTGCTCGTCAACCCGGGCAACAAGGTCCACGGCGCCGCCGCGAAGGCGCTGCCCGTCGTGCGCCACTTCGTGCGCTCCACGAAGGGCATCGCCAGCGACATCGCCAAGCCGGGCTCCGCGGAGGTCGGCTATGACCGGGTGCCGCTGCACGCCGCGCACTCGCTGCGCCGCTTCTTCCAGCTCGTCGACGCCGAACTGCCCCAGGTCACCCAGCCGTTGCTGCTCATGCACAGCCCCGAGGACCACGTCGTGCCGCCCGCCGACTCGGCCCGCATCCTGGCCCGGGTCTCCTCGCGGGACGTCACCGAGCGGCTCCTGGAGCGCAGCTACCACGTGGCCACGCTCGACCACGACGCGGAGCGCATCTTCGCGGACACCTACGCGTTCATCGGCCGGCTCTCCGGCGTCGGCTCCGAGGAGGGGACGGCCGCCCGTGGCTGAGCGTGACGCGGGCCGCGACGAGAGCCGCGACCCGCTCGACGAGGACGCGGCCTGGGCGGAGCTCGTCGCCGCGTACGGGGAACAGCCCGATCCGGAGACCGGCCGCTGGCCCGCCACGGGCGGCGACGGCACCGAGGCCGGTACGGGTGCCCCTGCCGGGGGCGGGGCCGGGGAGGGCAAGGCGGAGAAGGCGGAGAAGGACGCCCCCGCCGGGCCGCCGTCTCCCCCGCGGGAGGAGGCTCCGGGCAGCTTCATCGTCTACGCGCCCGGCGTCGGGCCCCGCGACTGGAGCACGCCGGAGCCGCCCGACGACGACGCGGTCGAGGCGGATGCGGACGAGGGCCACTTCATCCCGCCCGAGCCGCCGCCCCTGCCCACCGGCGACGTCACGGCACGCTTCGCCTGGATCGCCGTGCTGGGCGGCCCGCTGCTCCTCCTGATCATGGTGCTGCTGCAACATCCGCTCACGTGGTGGCTGACCACCATCGGCATCGGCGGCTTCCTGGGCGGCTTCGCGACGCTCGTCCTGCGGATGAAGGACAGCGACGAGGAGGACGACGACCCGGGGCGCGGCGCGGTCGTCTAGCGCGAGCACGTACGGCGACGGCGGTCGCGCATTCCGCCGGACTCTCGCCGCAGTGGTACTTCGCCGTCGCGGCGGACACGTTCTTTCCGCCGCGGCCGGGCGACGTGCCTGCCCTACGCGGCCGGCACGCGCAGGGCCGCCAGCACCGGCAGGTGATCCGTGGCGGCCCGGAGGTCGCGTTCCGCCACACCGGGCAGCCCCATCGGCACCCCGCACCCCAGCACTTCCACGCCCGGCGTCGCGAAGACCGCGTCGATCCGCTGCAACGGATCACCCAGCCGGGTGGTGTGCTCCCGCCCCCACGGCTTCGTCGCCCAGCCGTCCTGAAGGGCGTCCGCGAGCAGGCCGAACGTGCGGCCGTCGGGGCGGTCGTTGAGATCGCCCGCGGCGACGGCGTACGGCACGTCCAGGGCGGCCAGCCGGTCGAGGAGCAGCCGGCCCTGCTCGTAGCGCTCCCGGTCCTTGATGCTCAGGTGTGCGCTGAGCACCCCGAGCCGGGCCCGGCCGAACCGCAGCACGGCCGTCGAGAAGCCGCGCTGGTGGAGGCCGGGGGTACGAGGCAGGAGGACGTCCTCGGTGCGCTCGACGTGGGCGCGGAGCGAGGCGAGGACCATGGGGCCGGAGGCGGTGGCGCCGCCCGAGACGTACACGAGCTCGGAGGTCCGGGCGAGCCGGGCGGCGGCCTTGCGCCAGCGGAAGAAGCGCGGCGCCTCCTGAACGCAGACGACGTCGGGCCGGCAGGCCCGGATCACCCGGGCGAGGGCCTCGACGTCGTCCCGCATGGAGCGGATGTTGTAGCTGAGCACGCGTACGGTGACCGAGCCGTCAGGCTCGGTACGCGATGCCGGGAGGTCTGGCAGGCCTTCCGCGCCCGTCCCCGCTTCTGGACTCATTCCGCTCCATCACTCCTCTCCGCCGCAACGGCGGGATGCGAGACGGCGGTATCCGGCGGTGCCGACCCCACGTGAGCCGAGTCCGGCACCGCCGGGATGCGCCATCGTGATTGATGTCCGCTGCGGCGGAGAAGAACGCCTGGCGGCGGAAAAGAGCGCTAGCCCTGCCGGGCCAGGTCCGCCGCGCCGACCAGCCCCGCCTTGCCCCCGAGCTGCGCGGCCAGCACCTGCGCGTGCGGGCGCCACTGGCCGCCGATCAGCCAGCGCTTGAAGGACTTGCGGATGGGGTCGAGCACGAGGTCGCCCTCGTCCGAGACGCCGCCGCCGACGATGAACGCGGAGGGGTCGAAGAGCGAGGCCAGGTCGGCCAGGCCCGCGCCCGCCCAGCGGGCCAGCTCGCGGAAGGAGTCGATGGCGACCGGGTCGCCCTGCCGGGCGGCGGCGCTGATGTGCTTGCCCTCGATGCCCTCGACCGTGCCGTCGCCGAGACCCAGCAGGATCGCGGCGTTCTCCGGGGTGGCGTTGGCGCGCTGCTTGGCGTAGCGGACGAGCGCGCGCCCCGAGGCGTACTGCTCCCAGCAGCCCTGGCTGCCGCAGCCGCAGAGCAGGCCGTCCGGCACGACGCGGACGTGGCCGAACTCGGCGGCCACGCCGAAGCGCCCGCGCCGCAGCTTGTTGCCGATGATGATGCCGCCGCCGAGGCCGGTGCCCAGGGTGATGCAGATGACGTCGTCGTGGCCCTGGCCGGCGCCGAAGCGGTACTCGCCCCAGGCGGCGGCGTTGGCGTCGTTCTCGACGACGACGGGGAGGCCGACGCGCTGCTCGACCTTGTCCTTGAGCGCCTCGTGGCGCCAGTTGATGTTCGGGGCGAAGAGGACGGTGGCCCGCTTGTCGTCCACGTATCCGGCGGCGCCGATGCCGACGGCCTCGACCTCGAAGCCTTCGCTGACCGTGCGCACCGCGTCCGCGATGGCGTCGATGACGCCCTCGGGGGTCGGCGGGGTCGGCACCTTGCACGTCGCGAGGATGCTGCCCGCTTCGTCGACCACACCGGCCGCGATCTTCGTGCCGCCGATGTCGACGCCGATGGTGAGTCCCATGTGTCCCTCAGTTTTTCGCTCGAACCCCGCCGGGCCCCACCGTACCGGAGCCGGAGATCAGTCGAGGTCGATGCGTTCGCTCCCGCCCTTGCCCCCGTCATCTCCGCGGGGCCCGGGGGGCCTTTCGGCTCCCCGTACGGGCTCGTCGCGCACCCAGCGGGCCTCCTGGCCCTGGACGGCGGCGCGGTAGGCGGCCAGGAGTTCGGAGCCGGCGGAGGCGAGGTGGTCGAAGACGTCGGGGTTGCGCTCGATGACGGGCAGGGCGGCGGCCTTGGCCTGGGCGATGACCTGCTGGACGACGACCTGGGCGGTGCCGCCGCCGGACAGCTGGATGCCCGAGACCTTGTCGGCCACGGCGTCGACGAGCTTGCGCAGCTCCTCGGCGGCGGTGCCGGGCTGCCGGCCCTGCTGGGCGCGGCGGCGGGCGCGCTCGGCCGCGAGGTCCTCGGCGCAGGCCTGCTCCCAGGCATCGGGGTCGGGCGCCGCCTCGGGTGCGGGGCGCTCGGTGTGATCGCTCATGGCAGCGCCTCCTGGCTCCTGCAACAGGGGTTTTCTTCGACGTTACCCGAAGGGCGGGGTGCCGTTCAGGCAGCGCTGTTCATCAGGGCCTCGGCCACAGGTCGGGGTCGGGGGTGAAGCGCACGCACAGCGCCCCGTCCCGCAGTCCGGCGCCCGAGACGGTGCAGCGGCGCAGCGCGGAGGGCAGGGGCAGGACGCGGCGGAACGGGCCGACGCCGACGATGAGTTCGTCGCCGCGGCGCAGGAGGTCGAGTTCGTCGCGGGCGGCGCCGGGCAGGGGGAGGCGCCACAGCAGCACGCCGTCGGTGGCGAGGCGGTCCTCGACGGCCGGTTCGCCGGCGGCGCCGGCGCCGTTCCAGCCGTCGAGCTCGTCGGTGAGGCCGCCGCCGGGTATGACGCCGAAGCCGCCGGCCGAACCGTTTCCTCCGGCGGCCACGCCGATGGTGGTCGAGCGGGCGCGTCCGGCGAGCTCGGTGAGGTCGTGCGGGCCGCGGGGGCCGCGGCCGAGGTGCGGCAGTTCGCAGACGGTGACGCCGTCGACGAGGAACTCCTCGTGCAGCGTCTTGTGGGCGGTGAGCTGCTCGGCGGCGAGGGCCGCGAGCCAGGGGTCGCCGGGGGCGGCGTCGCCCGTGGCGCCGGGCAGCAGCCGGTTGGCGACGAGGGCGTCGACGCGGCAGCCCTGGAGGGCGAGCGCGGCGCGGGCCAGGCGCAGTTCGCCGACGGCGAGGGGGCCGGGTTCGGCGACGAGCCGCACGGTCGTGCCGTCCGCTTCGAGGACGTCCTGGACGGCGGCGAGCTCGGCCTCCAGGCGCTCGGCGGTCTCGTACAGCCGCTGGGCGGGCATGGGCACGCCGGCGAGCTGGGCGAGCATCGGGCGCAGGGCGCGGGCGGCCTGCCGCTCGGCGGGCAGCAGCCGGCGCAGGTAGCGGCGCAGCTGTTCGGGGAGGCCGAGGAGCCGCACCGTGGCGTGCAGGGGCGGCATGTCGGCGACGAGCAGGTCCCAGGCGCGCTCCTCGTGGGCGGCGCGCAGGGCGGTGAGGAGCGCGAGGGGCTCGGCGCCGGGGAGCTCGGTGAGCTCCTCGGGGTCGAGGGGGCTCGCACCGAGCAGGTCGAAGAGGGAGGCGCCGCGGTCCTGGAGGTCGCGGGCGCGGTCCTGGAAGTGCTCGCCGGTGGCGATGCGGGCGGCGTGCAGCCCGGGCGCCGCCTCGGCCGGCGGGCCCCAGAGCGCGCCGTCGCCCGGCCCGGGTGCGGGCAGGGCGGTGCCGAGGACGGCTTCGGGCGCGGGGCCGCGGTCGGCGGTCAGGAGCAGGACGCGCCGCCCCTCGCGGGCCGCGGCGAGGGCCGTGGCCGCCGCGGCGGTGGTGCGGCCCGCGCCGCCGGGACCGGTGACGAGGACCGTGCGCAAGGGGGGAGCCTCCAGCGGTGACGTACGGGTGGACGTACGGGTACGGGTGCGGTGGGCGCGCCCGGGGTCAGGAAGCGGCGCCGCTCTCGACGCGCTTCTTGAGGCCGTCGAGGGCGCGGTCGATGATGACCTTCTCCGCCTTGCGCTTGATCATCCCGAGCATGGGGATCTTGACGTCGACGGTGAGCTGGTAGGTGACCTCGGTGTGCTCGCCGCCGGCGACCGGGGCGAGGCTGTAGGAGCCGTCGATCTGGCGCAGCATCTGCGACTTGACCAGCGACCACCGGACCACGTTCGGCTCGGGCCAGCTGTAGGCGAGCACGTGGTCGTCCTTGATGGCGCCCGCGTCCAGCACGAGGCGCACCTGCGTGGCGCGGCCCTGCTCGTCGCTCTCCAGCACCTCGGCCTGCTTCACCTCGCCGGTCCACTCCGCGTAGCGGCCGAAGTCGGCGATCACGGCCATCACCTCGGCAGGGGTCGCCTCGATCGTGATGCTCGAGCTCGTGTGTTCCGCCATCTCCGTGGCTCCTCCGTACCGGTCCGCCGCCTGGTGTCCTGCCGCTGAAGGCTACATCGCGCTGCCCGTCACCACTCCAGCACCCAGGGTGTGCCCGTGGAGGCGAAGTGGCCGACGTTGACGCATTCCGTCGCCCCGATCCGCATCCGGCGGGCGAGCGGCTGGTGGACGTGGCCGAAGAGGGCGTACCGGGGCGAGGTGGCGCGGATGGCGTCGAGGAGGGCGGAGCTGCCGCGCTCGAAGCGCCGGGCGACGGTGTCGTAGCAGAGTTCGGGCACGTCGGGCGGGATGTGGGAGCAGAGCACGTCCACGTGGCCGAGGGCCGCGACCTTGGCCGCGTACTCCTCTTCGGAGATCTCGTGGGGGGTGCGCATGGGCGAGGGGAGGCCGCCGCCGACGAAGCCGAAGACGAGACCGCCGATCTCGGCGCGCTCGCCGTCGAGGACGGTCGTGCCGTCCTGGGCGAATTCCGGCCAGAGCCGGGGGATGTCGACATTGCCGTAGGTGGCGTACGTGGGGGCGGGGAAGGCGGCGAAGAGCTCGGCGTACTGCTTGCGGACGGCGGCCTCGATCGCGGCGTCCCGGTCCATACCGTGCCACAGGCTGCGGGCGAGCTCGCGGGCCTCGGCGAAGCGGCGGGCGGTGCGCAGCTCGACGATCAGGTCGGCCTTCTCGACGCCGAAGAGCTCGGGGAAGATGCCGCGCGAGTGGTCGTCGTAGTCGAGGAAGAGGACCAGATCGCCCAGGCAGACCAGGGCGTCGGCGCCGTCGCCCGCCCGTGCCAGGGCGGTGCTGTTGCCGTGCACGTCGCTGACCACGTGAACCCTCATAGCGCCTCCATACCGATCACCCTAGGCGCTGCCCCCGGACCTCCGGAAGGGCTGCGACCTGCGGTTACTCCGGTGGTTACTTCCGGGTCACCGAACTGAGGGGCTAGGGTGCGTCGAAGCAGTCCCGCGGCATGTGACGCAGAGAACATCTGGGCGCAGCCCCCTATTCGAAAGCCGTACTGGTGGGTAACGTCCGGGCAGTCCACTACCCCCCTTGCCTGATCATGGACCGCAGCCGAGCAGCGCCCCTCGAAGACGCGGCGGCGCCGGCGCCCGACGAGGAGCAGCAGTCTTGCGCGAGTTCAGCCTTCCGGCCCTCTATGAGGTCCCTGCGGACGGAAACCTGACGGATCTGATCCGCCGCAACGCCGCGCAGCGCCCCGATGTCGCCGTCATAGGGCGCAAGACCGGCGGCCGGTGGGAGGACGTCACCGCCGCCGGGTTCCTCGCCGAGGTCCGGACAGCGGCCAAGGGCCTGATCGCTTCCGGTGTGCGGCCGGGCGACCGGGTCGGGCTGATGTCCCGCACGCGCTACGAGTGGACGCTGCTGGACTTCGCGATCTGGAGCGCCGGCGGCGTCACCGTGCCCGTGTACGAGACGAGCTCGCCCGAGCAGATCCAGTGGATCCTCAGCGACTCCGGCGCCGTCGCCTGCGTCGTGGAGACCGCCGCGCACGAGGCGGCCGTCGAGTCCGTGAAGGACCGGCTGCCCGAGCTCGCGCACGTCTGGCAGATCGAGGCCGGCGGGGTCGCGCAGCTGCGCGAGGCCGGCGCCGCCGTCACGGACGAGGAGGTCGACGAGCGCAGCGCGCTGGCGAACGCCGACTCGCCCGCGACCATCGTCTACACCTCCGGCACCACGGGCCGCCCCAAGGGCTGCGTCCTGACGCACCGCGCGTTCTTCGCGGAGTGCGGCAACGCCGTGGAGCGGCTCAAGCCGCTGTTCAACACGGGCGAGTCGTCCGTCCTGCTCTTCCTCCCCACGGCCCACGTCTTCGGCCGGCTGGTGGAGATCTCCGCGATGCTCGCCCCGATCCGCCTGGGCTGCGTGCCCGACATCCGCAATCTGACGGACGAGCTGGCCGCCTTCCGCCCGACGCTGATCCTGGGCGTGCCCCGCGTCTTCGAGAAGGTCTACAACGGCGCCCGCGCCAAGGCCCAGGCCGACGGCAAGGGCAAGATCTTCGACAAGGCCGCGGACACCGCCATCGCCTACAGCCGTGCCCTCGACGCCCCGTCCGGGCCGGGCCTGGGCCTGCGCATCAAGCACGCCGTCTTCGACAAGCTCGTCTACAGCAAGCTGCGGGCGGTCCTGGGCGGCCGGGCGACGCACGCCATCTCCGGCGGCGCCCCGCTCGGCGAGCGCCTGGGCCACTTCTACCGCGGCATCGGCTTCACGGTCCTGGAGGGCTACGGCCTCACCGAGTCCTGCGCCGCGACCGCGTTCAACCCCTGGGACCGGCCGAAGATCGGTACGGTCGGCCAGCCGCTGCCCGGCTCGGTCGTGCGCATCGCCGACGACGGCGAGGTGCTGCTGCACGGCGAGCACCTCTTCCAGGGCTACTGGAACAACGAGGCGGCCACCGAGGAGGCGCTGTCCGACGCCTGGTTCCACACCGGCGACCTCGGCACCCTCGACGAGGACGGCTACCTCACGATCACCGGCCGCAAGAAGGAGATCATCGTCACCGCGGGCGGCAAGAACGTCGCCCCGGCCGTGATCGAGGACCGCATCCGGGCGCACGCCCTGATCGCCGAGTGCATGGTCGTCGGCGACGCCCGCCCCTTCGTCGGCGCGCTCATCACCCTCGACGAGGACTTCCTGCCGCGCTGGCTCGCCGACCACGGCAAGCCGGCCGGGATGACGCCGGCCGAGCTGGCCGAGGACGCGGACCTGCTGGCGGACGTGCAGAAGGCCGTCGACGACGGCAACGCGGCGGTCTCCAAGGCGGAGTCGGTGCGGAAGTTCCGCATCCTGCCCGCGCAGTTCACGGAGGCGTCCGGGCACGTGACGCCGTCGCTGAAGCTGAAGCGGAACGTCGTCGCGAAGGACTTCGCCGACGAGATCGAGGCGATCTACCGCGGCTGACGCCTGATCCGGAAAACGCGTAAGGAGGGCCGGCGATGCCGGCCCTCCTTACGTTCCGGGGCAGTCAGAGGAGGGTCTTGAGGCGCTCGGCCAGGAGGTCCCAGCGCCACTTCTCCTCGACCCACCGCCGCCCCCGCGCACCCATGCGCGCGCGCAGCTCCGGGTCCTTCAGCAGCGTCACGATGCGGTCCGCGGCCTGGGCAGGCGAGCCGCCCTTCACCACGTACCCCGTCTCGCCCTCCAGGACGGCGTCCGGCGCCCCGCCCGAGTCCCCGGCGACGACCGGCAGGCCCGTCGCCGACGCCTCCAGGTAGACGATGCCGAGCCCTTCGACGTCGAGGCCGCCGCGGCGCGTGCGGCAGGGCATCGCGAAGACGTCGCCCGCCCCGTAGTGCGCGGGCAGTTCCTCCCACGGCACGGCGCCCGTGAAGCGGACGGAGCCCGCGACACCCGTCTCCGCGGCCAGCTTCCGCAGGTCGTCCTCGTACGGGCCGCCGCCGACGACGAGCAGCACCGCGTCCGGAACGGCCGCCAGGATCCGGGGCATGGCGAGGATCAGCGTGTCCTGGCCCTTGCGCGGCACCAGCCGCGAGACGCACACCACCACGGGCCGGTCCGCGAGGCCGAGCCGGGCGCGGACCTCGTCGCCGCCGGAGCCGGGGTGGAAGGTCTTCTCGTCCACGCCGGGCGGCAGTTGCACCATGCGGGCCGCCGCCTCGTCCGTCAGCGCGGAGGCGATCCGCGAGCGGGTGTACTCACCCAGATAGGTGAGGGTGTCGGTGCCCTCGCCGATGCGCCGCAGCAGTTGCCGCGACGCGGGCAGCTGCGCCCAGCCGGCCTCGTGCCCGTGCGTCGTGCCGACCAGGCGGCGGGCGCCCGCCCGGCGCAGCGCCGGGGCCATGAGCCCGAGCGGGGCCGCGGCCCCGAACCACACCGAGGTGCAGCCGTGTTCGCACAGCAGGTCCGTGGCGCGCCGGGTCACCCGTGGCGTCGGCAGCAGCATCGTGGTGCGGTCGCGGACGACCGGGAACGGCTGCTCGGCGTCGAAGCGTGCGGTGGCCTCCGCGCCCTCCTGGCCGCGCTTCCAGGTGGAGGCGTAGACGACGATGCCCGACGGGTCCAGGCGCAGCGCCATGTTGTGCAGGAACGCCTGGATGCCGCCGGGGCGGGGCGGGAAGTCGTTGGTGACGACGAGAGTCTTGTCCATCGCCGTCCGACAGTACCGGGTGCGATCGGGGGCAGTCGGGGCCCCGTCCCGCCACGTCACGGCGTCTGGACCGGCCGGGGCGGCATCATGCCTTGCAGTAGCGGCGCGCGTACAGCGTGTAGTGACCGTGAAGGGCGAGGTGAATGATGGCGGGCAGGGGTTTGCGGCTCTCGGTCGCGGCGTGGGCCGTCACCCGGGCCGTGCTGCTGATGTGCGTGCTGCGGGTGTGGGTGATGCCGGGGTCGGACGTCTCCGTCGACATCGAGGTGATCTACCAGGGCTGGTACGGGGTGCTGCGGACCGGCACCTTCCCGTACGACGACGTCACCTGGCAGTACCCGCCCGCCGCCGCCCTCGCCGTGCTCGCCCCCGGCCTGCTGCCGTTCCTCGACTACGCCCCGGCCTTCTTCGTCGTGTGCTTCCTCGCGGACGCGGCGGTCTATGCGCTGCTGCTGTACGCGGTGCGGGACGGGCGGCGCCCGGCCTCCGGGGTGTGGGCGTGGGTGGTGGGCGTCCCGCTGCTCGGCCCCATCGTCTACGCCCGCTACGACGTGATGGTGACGGCCGTCGCGGTCGCCGCCCTGCTGGCGGCCGGGCGCAGGGCCCGGCTCTCCGGCGCCCTCACGGCCTTCGGGGCGCTGCTGAAGGTGTGGCCGGTGCTGCTGCTGGTCGGCACGCCGCGGGGGCCCCGGACGCGGGCGGCGTGGGGAGCGGCGGCGATGACGGCCGCGGTGCTCGGCCTGGTGTTCGCGGCCACGATGCCGGGGGCGCTGGCGTTCCTGACCTTCCAGCGGGACCGGGGCACGGAGGTGGAGTCCCTGGGCTCCCTGGTCTTCCACCTGGGGCGGCACGCCGGCTGGCACGGGCACGCGAGGCTGCACTACGGCTCCGTGGAGTTCCTCGGCCCGTACGTCCACACCATGAGCCGGCTCGCGCTCGTGCTGAGCGTGCTGGCGTTCGCCTGGCTGCTGCTGTGGCGGGTGCGGGCGCGGCGGTTCACGGCGTGCACGCCGTACGAGGCCGCGTTCGCGTCGGTGCTGCTGTTCACCACGACCAGCCGGGTGATCAGCCCGCAGTACGTGGTCTGGCTGCTCGGGCTGGCGGCCGTGTGCCTGACGATGGGCACGAGGCGGCAGCGGCTGCCCATCGCCCTGGTCCTGCTGGCCGCGCCGCTGACGCAGCTGGAGTTCCCGATCTGGTTCTCGCACGTGGTCGCCAGCGACAAGCTGGGCGTGGCCACGCTGACGCTGCGGAACGGGTTGCTGGTGGTGGCGACGCTGATCTCGTGCGCACGGCTGTGGCGGGAGACGGTGTCCCCGCCGGAGACTCCGGACACCCCGGACGACCCTCCCGCGGAGAAGGAACCGGCACTCCTGGCGGGCTAGGGGTTGAGCTGCGTTCGGCACCGCCGGTCCACGCCGTGGGGGTTGCTCGCCGTCGCGGCGGATATTTCTTGCCTGCGGCAAGATGCCTGGCGGACGGGAGGCCCGTCGCCGAGCGGCACCGTCAGCCCGAGCCGAGCTGCTCCGTCACGTACGTTCGCCAGCGCTCGGTGAACTCCGCGGGCGAGATGCCCAGAACGTTGCGGAGGGCCGTCTCCACGGCCCCGTCGCGGTGACCGTGCGCGCCCACCGCGCGGTAGAACGCGACGAGTTTCTCCTCGCTCCAGCGCTCCGCGATCAGGCGGCAGGCCAGCCACCCCTCCTCGTACGCGCGGGCCAGCTTCCCCGCCTCCCCGGCGAAGCCGAAGTCGGGGTCCCCGGGAAGCTCCCGGGGGAGCGCGCCCGCCGCGGCGGCGCGGGCGAGCTCGGGCGCGGCCTGCCGCGCGGTGCGCCCGGTGCCGCGGTAGGCGGCCCAGTCGGCGAAGCCCTCGGACAGCCACAGCGGCGTGGCCTTCGTCGTCCTGGCGCGGGTGGCGACGTGCGCGGTCTCGTGGGTGAGGACGATGCGCCGCCCGAACTCGCCGAGCACGCCGTACGCCTCGGGGTTGACGATGATGCGGTCCGCCGGCGCGGCCGCCCCCGTGCCGCCGGCCTCGCCCGTGGTCACGGCGGCGATCCCGCGGTAGTTGGAGACGGGCGAGTCGAGCAGGGCGGCCATCCGCTCCAGGGAGGCCGGCATCTCGACGACGACCCGCCCGGGCCACTCCCGCGGCCCGGCGTGCCAGGCCGCGCCCACGGCGGGCACGGCCTTGTCGGCGAGGTCGGCGAGGGCGCGCAGCCGCTCGCGGTCCTGGCCGACGCCGAGGACGAGGCTGCGCTCGCCGCGGACGACGGTGACGGGGCCCTGCTGCCACAGCTGCCCGCCACCCCGCGGAGCGGTCTCCGCGGCCACGTACCACCGACCGCCGCGCTCGACGAGGGTGAGCCGGGTGCGCGTGGTGACGGGCACACCGTCGTAGCCGGCCAGCCGGTACCGCAGCTCGGCCTCGGCGGCGACGCGCCGCCCGCCGCCGTCGCCCCGCTCGGGGGCGAAGCCGCCGGTGCGCACGAGGCGGTAGTCCCAGGCGGCGAGCGGCACCGCGGCGAGGTTGGCGAAGACGCGGCGCTGCTCGGCCCGGTACGCGTCGGCGGCGGGGTCGACGGCCGCCAGGAAGGCGTTCTCGTCGCGGTCGCGGAGGGCGGCGGCCCACCGGTCCAGGGCGCCTTGCAGGGCCCGGTCCCGGCCGCCGTCGTCGCCGGAGAGGGCGGAGCAGCCGGTCAGGGCGGCCTGGAGGGCCAGCAGGGCGGCGGCCAGGCCGCACGCCGCCCGGCGGGCCGGCCCGCGGCTGCCCGCGCGCGTGCCCCCGCGTCCGCTCCTCCACCACCGGCCCGTCACGTCCCGCATCGTACGAGCCGCACGCCCCCCGGCGTGCGCTCAGGGCGCGCTCACGGCCGGGTCACGGACGAAATCGGCATCATGTTGGCCGGGTCGTAGCGCACGCGGGCACCGGGGTAGGGCGCGTGCACGACCTGGCCGTTGCCCACGTACATGCCCACGTGGCTGGCGTCGTCGCGGTAGATCACGAGGTCGCCGGGGCGGGCCTCGGACAGCGGGACATGCCGGCCGGCGTTGCGCTGCGCCTGGGAGGTGCGCGGCAGGCCGACCCCGGCCCGCCCGTACGCCCACTGCATGAGCCCGGAGCAGTCGAAGGCGCCCGGCCCGTTCGCGCCCCAGGCGTAGGGCGAGCCGACGGCGGAGCGGGCGGCCATGGCGGCCGCGGCGCCGCGGCCGGAGGCGGCGGTGAGGTCCTGGAGGCCGCCGAGGAGGCCGCCGCCCGAGTGGTCGTCCAGGGTCCGCGTGCCGCCGGAGCGCGAGGCCCGCGCGTACTCCCGGCGGTCGGCCTCGGGCATGGCGTTCAGCAGCCGGCGGGCCGTGGCGAGCTTGCCCTCGACCTCGTGCTTGTGGTGCTCGACGGCCTTGCGGGTCTCCTCCAGCTCGCCCAGCATGCGGGCGGCCTCGGTGCGCTCCTGGCGGAGGGCCCGCTGGGCGCCGAGGAGGGCCTTGAGCTGCTCGCTCTGGCGGTCGGAGACGCGGTCGAGGGTGGCGGCGCGGTCCAGGTAGCCGTCGGGGTCGGAGGAGAGGAGGAGCTGGAGGGCGGGGTCGACGGCGCCGGTGCGGTACTGCGCGGTGGCGATCATGCCGAGGGCGGTGCGCATGCGGTTGACGCGCTCCTGGCCGCGGGCCACGCGGTCGGTGGCCTCGGCGACCTTCCGGCGGAGCTCGCCGGCGTGCTCGCCCGCTTCGTTGAACTTCTCGGTGGCTCGTTCCGCCTGCTCGTAGAGCCGGTCGACCTGTGACTTGACGGTCCCGCCGGACCGGTCGTCGCGGGCGGTGTCGCTGGGCCGCGCTCCGGCCGGGGGCGCCATGGCGGCCGCGGCCGTGGCCACGGCGGCGGACAGGACGGTGACCCGGACGGTCTGGGTGAGACCGGACTGCGAAGAACGGCGATGGGACGCCACGGGCGCCGCACTCCCTTCAGTTGCTGCTCTGCGGGCGCGGTCCGGGACGTGTCGTACCGCACGCCGGACAGTAGCGGCGCGCTCACCCCGCGTTCAAAGACCGGCGGGGGTGGGAATGGGACGGGAATGCGGACGCCCCGCCGGAGACGCAGGTCACCGGCGGGGCGTGGAGTCAGCGCGGGCCACCGCGATTCGCCCGAACGGGCGGCGGGTCAGCCATTCGGCCCAGCGGCGGGCCGGTCCGTCAGCCTATGCGGACGCCGAACTGGAAGGGCATGTTGCCCATCGACTCGTAGCGGACGTTCGCGCCCGGCTTGGGGGCGTGCAGGGTCATGCCGTTGCCCGCGTAGAGGCCGATGTGGTGCAGGTCGCCGTAGAAGAGCACCAGGTCGCCGGGCTTGAGCTGGCTCTGGTCGTAGATGCGGGTGCCGGCGTTGGCCTGGTCCTGGGAGATGCGCGGCAGGGTGACGCCGGCCTGGGCGTAGGCCCAGCCGGTCAGCCCGGAGCAGTCGAAGGAGCCCGGGCCGGTCGCGCCCCACACGTAGGGGGAGCCGATCTTGCCCTGGGCGGCGGCGAGGGCCGCGGCGGCGCGGCCGGAGGTGGGCACGTCCTTGCCGAGGTCCGGGCGGGAGCTGTCGCGGCCGGCGCGGGAGCCGTCGCCGCCCTTGCCGCCGTCGGCCTTGTCCTTCTCGCCCACGACCTCGGCGCGCTCGGCGGCGGTGAGGGTGTTGAGCTGCTCCTTGGCCGCGGCGAGCTTCTCCTGGACGGACTCCTTCTGCTCGCCCAGCACCTTGCGGGTCTCCGCGAGGTCCTTGAGCTTGCCGGTGGCCTCCTGGCGCTGCTGCTTGAGCACGCGCTGCTTCTCGGAGATCTGCTTGAGGGTGCTGGCCTGCTTGGCGCTCACCTGGTTGAGCGTCGAGGCCTTGTCGAGGTAGCCGTCGGGGTCGGAGGAGAGGAGCAGCTGGAGCGAGGGGTCGACGGCGCCGCTGCGGTACTGCGCGGTGGCCAGCGAACCGAGGCTGTCGCGCAGCTTGTTGATCTCCTCCTGGCCGCGGGCGACCTTGTCCTGGAGATCGGTGACCTGCTGGTCGAGCTTGTCCTGCTTCTCCTTGGCCCCGTTGTACTTCTCCGTGGCCTGCTCGGCCTCTTCGTAGTACTTGTCGACCTTCTCCTTGACCTCCGACTTGGAGGCCTTCGGATCGGCGTGCGCGGCCTGCGAGGTGAGGGCGACGGCTGCGGCCGCGGTCGCCGTCAGGACGGTCACCCGGGCGCGGCCCGGCTGCTTGGGTCGACGGTGGGACGCCACGGAGACGAGCTCCTTCTTCCTCGGCCGCCACCGCGCGCCGAAGGCGGCGGTCCGGGCGGGACCTTCACCGTCACCCCTATTGGATGATCAACCGGGCGAAGGTTCGAGGCCCGACCTTAGTGACCCCGGAGCGATCCGTTCAAATCCTCATCAGAAAAATCTCGCGCCCCAAGCGAAGCTTTACCAACATGACACAGCCGGTGACGGCGGCTTGACGGTCAGGTACGGGCAAGTCGCTTGAGGAGGAGGGCGGATGCGACGGGCCGGGCGCCCACCTTCGCGACGCCGTCCGCGACCTCGCGGTCGGTGGAGACCACCACGACCGGCCGGCCCGGCGGCTCGGCCCGCACCAGCTGGCGGATCAGCTCGTCGGCGGTGACCCCGGGCTTGCTGAAGAGCACCCGCACCCCGCGCGGCGGCGCGAGCAGGACGGGCGCGGCCAGCTCGGCCCCGTCGAAGACGCACGTGACCTCGGCGCCCGTCTGCGCGGCCAGCATCGCGAGCCCGCCCAGCAGCCGCAGCCGCTGCTTGTCCAGCGGCATCGTCGGATAGCCGGTCTTGGTGACGTTGTAGCCGTCGACCACGAGGTGCGCCTGGGGCAGCGCCAGCAGCTGGTCCAGGAGCGCCGGGTCGGTCTCGGACAGGGCGCGCGTGGCGATGTCCTTCGGGGTCATCCGGCCGGGCTCCACGGCGTCCACCGTGTCCGCCGGGTGCACGGAGGCGGGCGGCAGCGCCAGCTCGCGCCGCAGGCCCTGGGCCGCGTCCAGCACGGTGTCGAGCAGCAGGCGCAGGCGCATGTCCTCCACGCTGCGGCCCTCGCGCACCGCCCGGCGGCTCGCCTCCAGCGCGGCCTCGGCCTCCGACAGCCGCGTCTTGAGCCGCCGGCTCTCCCCCAGCGCCGCCGCCTTCTCGGCCGCGCCGGCCGCCCGTACGGACTCCAGCTCGGCCTCCGCCTTGCGCAGGGCGGCCTCGCCGCGCCGCACGTCGGCCACGGCGCTGCGCAGCTTGCGCTGGAGCGAATCGGCTTCCCTGCGGGCGGCTTCCAGCTCGGCGCGGATCCGCTCGGTCTCGGCGCGGGCCGCGGCCCGCGCCTCCGCCAGCTCCTCGCGCAGGCGCCGCAGTTCGCGCTGGGCCTCCTCGCCGGCGCGCTCCGCGGTCGCCCGCAGCGCCTCCTCGCCGGCCGCCGTCACGAGCTTGACCCAGCCGGTGGGCCGCAGCACGTAGGCCATGGCGGCCACGTCCTCCGGGTCGGCGGCCGCCGGGGGCGAACCCGCGTCCAGCGCCTCGGCGAGCTCCGAGCCCGTCTCGCGCAGCCGGGCCGAGATGCGCTGGCGGAAGGCGGCGTCGTTCTCCACCGCCGCCGCCATCGCATTGCCCGCGAACTTGGCCCGCCGGCTCGGCGTGAACCGGGCGTACTGCCGCAGCGCCGCGGGGAGTTCGGCGACGGTCAGCCCGCCGAACGCCTCCGCCACGAGCCCGACGACCCGGCGCCGCACGCCTTCCGGCAACGGTCGGTCGAGCACCTCGGCAGCGCCGTCGGTCCCACCGGTGTCACCAGGTCCACCGGCCGCCTCCGCGCCACCCGTGTGCTCCACCACCGCTCATCGCTCCCGTTCTTCAGGCGTTCGCGCCCGGCCGGTCCACCAGCTCGACCTGGTCGACCGCGTTGCACCAGCGGCAACGCACGGACTCGATGGTCTCACTGACCACCTCGCGCTCCTCCACGCTCGGCTCACCGGAAAGGTCGAGGTGAACGAAATCCACGGCTTTGGTCGTACGCGTCACATCGAACCGGGTGAGATTGCCGCACAGCGCGCAGCGCCACCGGGTCCCGGCTGTCGGCTGGGGAACGCCCATCGTGTCGTCCGTCCTCGTCAAGTCCATCGAACTGCGGGTGTGCTTCCCGTAACCCTACGGCCTGATGGTCATGCGGCGCGGAGCGCAGGCCCGCTTCGGCGGCCCGGCGAGGCACTCTGTGCGCTTTACTGCTGGTACGTCATGATCTGCTCATGTTCGGAAAGCCGGAGGGGGCTCCCCTCGTCACCTACGGCCTCATCGGCGCCTGCACCGTGGTGTTCCTGCTCGGCCCCGCGTCGGGCCTCACGGTCACCCTGTCCGGCGGCCCCGGCAGCGGCAGCAGCCTCCTGGCCGCGCAGGCCGCCTACTTCGAGCGCTGGGGAGTGGTGCCGGAGGAGCTCTGGCACGGGCCCGTGAGGGAGCTGATCACCCCGCTCACCGCGCTCTTCGTGCACGGCAACTGGCTGCATCTGCTCGGGAACATGCTCTTCCTCTATGTCTTCGGCGCCATGGCCGAAAACCGCATGGGCCGCGGAGCCTTCGCCCTCTTCTACCTCACCGCCGGGGTGCTGGCACTGCTCGGCTACGCCGTCGTGCACGCCGGCTCCGACCGGACGCTGGTCGGCGCCTCCGGGGCGATCTCCGGAGTGCTCGGAGCCTTCCTCTACCTCTTTCCCCGGGCCCGCGTCACCAGTCTCTTCCCGTTCCTCTTCTTCCTGCCCCTGCGGTTCCCCGCCTGGGCCGTGCTGCTCTTCTGGTTCGCCCTCCAGTGGCTCGCCGCCCGCACGGCCGGGGACCGGCCCGGCGTCGCCTACCTCGCCCACGTCGTGGGCTTCGCCCTCGGCTTCCTGTACGCGTGGGCGAGGTACGGGCGTACGACTAGAGTGAAGCGGGGCTGCCCCCCGACCCCCGATAGGAGCCCGCCGTGATCACTTCGATCGTCCTGATCAAGACCGACGTCGACCGGATCCCCGAGATCGCCGAGCAGATCGCGGCGATCGAGGGCGTGAGCGAGGTGTACTCGGTGACCGGGGCGCACGACCTGATCGCCATGGTCCGGGTGGCCCGCCACGACGATCTGGCCGACGTCATCCCGGGCAGGATCAGCAAGGTCCCGGGCGTCGCGTCGACGGAGACGCACATCGCGTTCCGCACGTATTCGCAGCACGACCTCGAGGCGGCGTTCGCCATCGGCCTGGAGGCGTAGCCGTACGCCGGTCCGGCGGCCCCGCCGTCAGACGACCGGTACGCAGCGCCCGCCTTCGGTCCGGTAGGACCACTTCGCGCCGTGGCGGACGAGTTCGCCGACCGCCGTCACGAAGCGGTCGACGTGTTCGTCCGGGGTGCCCGCCCCGAAGCTGACCCGGATCGCGTTCAGCGGGGCGCCCTCGTCCACCGCACCGCACTCCCCCTCGGCAGCGGCGTCGCCGCCCACCAGCGTCCGGACCAGCGGGTGCGCGCAGAAGAGGCCGTCGCGGACGCCGATCCCGTACTCCGCGGAGAGCGCCGCCGCGAAGTGCGAGCTGTTCCAGCCGTCGACGGTGAAGGAGAGCACGCCCACGCTCGGGGCGTCCGGCCCGAACAGCGACAGCACCCGCACCCCCGGCACCGCCGCGAGCCCCTCCCGCACCCGGGCGATCAGCTCCCGCTCCCGCTCCGCGAGCCGGTCGAAACCCGCCTCGGCGAGCGCCTTGCAGGCGGAGGCGATGGCGTAGGCACCGATGACGTTGGGCGAGCCGGCCTCGTGCCGGGCGACGCCCTCGTGCCAGTCGACCCGCACCTCACCGGAGGCGCCCCGCGCGACGCTGCGGCTCGCGCCCCCGCCCGCCAGATAGGGCTCGGCGTCCCGGAGCCAGTCCGCGCGCCCGGCGAGCACGCCCGCGCCGAAGGGCGCGTAGAGCTTGTGCCCGGAGAAGGCGACCCAGTCCGCGTCCAGCTCGGCGATGTCCACCCGCTGGTGCGGCACGAGCTGGGCCGCGTCGACCACGATCCGCGCGCCGTGCGCGTGCGCGGCCGCCGCCAGCTCCCGTACGGGCCACAGTTCGCCGGTCACGTTGGACGCGCCGGTCACGCACACGAGCGCCGGGCCGTACGGCTCGCGGGCCGCGAGCTCCCGCTCCAGGATCTCGACCGCCTGCGCCGGGGTGCGGGGCGCGTCCAGGTAGGTCACGGCGACGTCCGCGCGCCGCTGCCAGGGCAGGAGCGCCGCGTGGTGCTCGGTCTCGAAGACGAACACCCGCGTCCCGGCGGGGAGTACGGCGGCGAGCAGGTTGAGGGAGTCGGTGGTCGAGCGGGTGAAGAGGACCTGGTCGCCGTCCCGGCAGCCGAGGAACGCGGCGACGTCCGCCCGGCTGTTCTCGAACAGCTCGGTGGACAGCTGCGAGAGGTACCCCGCGCCGCGGTGCACACTGCCGTAGTAGGGCGCGTACGCCGCCACGTCGTCCCACACGCGCTGGAGGGCGGGCGCGCTGGCCGCGTAGTCCAGCGCCGCGTACGGCACCTCTCCCCCGGTGACCAGCGGCACGCGGACATCACTGCCCAGAACCGGCAGAGGGGTGCAAATGGCCTGATCGGTGGCAAGGGTGGAGACAGACATGGCGAACTCCCGTAAAAAGGCAGGCGAATTCCACCGCGCGACGGGCGCGGGAAAGGAAAAGAGGGTGCGCGGAAAAGGGGCTCTTAGAGCCCTAACGCATTCGCTGAACCACGGAAGGATCTCCCTCGGCAACCAGGATCCCTGGCGAGGGATCCGCGCTTGCCGCAGACCTCGCTGCCTGCGGCCTGGTCATCACCCGGGGCACCCCGCCACGGAAGGAGGGTTGCCGGACAGCAAGCCGGGGCCTGATCGCTGTCACTCGTGACCTTGCCGAGGAGTATGGCATACGTGATCGCCCCGCGGAACAGCCGTTCCGCGGGGCGAGACGATCAGGCGTTGCTCGCGGTGACCCAGCGCTCCAGCGCCCGCCGCGCCGCACCGGAGTCGATGGACTCCGCGGCGCGCACCAGCCCGGCGGAGATCTGCTCCGCCAGCGGCGCCTGCGTGGGAGCCAACGCGACCAGCGCCGCGGCGGAGTTCAGCAGCACCGCGTCCCGTACGGGCCCGGTCTCCCCCGCCAGCAGCCGCCGCGCCACATCCGCGTTGTACGACGCGTCGGCCCCGCGCAGCGCCTCCACGGGCACCAGCTCGATGCCCACGTCCCGCGGGTCGAAGGTCTCCTCGCGGACCGTGCCGCCGGAGACCACCCACACCCGCGAGGTCGCGGTCGTCGTGAGCTCGTCGAGGCCGTCGTCGCCGCGGAAGACCAGCGCCGTGGAGCCGCGCTCGGCGAGCACCCCGGCGAGGATCGGCGCCATCCGCGCGTCCGCGACGCCGGTGGCCTGCGCCCGCACCTTGGCCGGGTTGGTCAGCGGGCCCAGCACGTTGAAGGTGGTGCGGATGCCCAGCTCGCGCCGTGCTGCGGCCACGTGCCGCAGCGCCGGGTGGAACGTCACGGCGAAGCACAGGGTGATCCCGGCCTCCTCCGCCACTTCCGCGACGCGCTTCGGGGTGAGGTCGAGGTTGACGCCCAGCTTCTCCAGGACGTCCGAGGCCCCGCTGGCGGAGGACGCCGCGCGGTTGCCGTGCTTGACGACCTTCGTGCCGGTGCCGGCCACGACGATCGAGGACATGGTGGAGATGTTGACCGTCTTGGCGCCGTCGCCGCCGGTGCCCACGATGTCCACGCTGGGGCCGGGCACCTCGATCAGCCGGGCGTGCCCGTACATCGTGCGGACCAGGCCGGAGATCTCGGCGACCGTCTCGCCCTTGGCGCGCAGGGCGACCAGGAAGCCCGCGATCTGGGCGCCGGTGGCTTCGCCGCGCATGATCCGGTCCATGGCCCAGGCGGTGTCGTCGGCGGTGAGGTCACGGCCGGTGAGGAGGGCGTCCAGCAGGCCCGGCCAGGAGGGGGCCACCGCGCTGTCGCCGCCTGCCGGGGTCACAACGTTCATGGTCCACGCTCCTGGTGGTCGGTCCGGAGAGCCGGGTTCGTCCCGAGGGCTCTGCCCGCCCAGCCTATCCACCCCCGGAGACAGCGAAGAGCCCCGTCCTGGGGGCACCTCCCAGCGTTAGCTGGGGGAGCTGGACGGGGCTCTCGCTGTGGCGATCAGCGATCAGTGTGGATCAGGCGTTAGCCCGGAGATCAGTGGTGGCCGTGGCCGCTCGTGATCTCCTCGTACTCCTCGCGGGTGGCCTTGGGGATCTGGGTCCCCTCGCCGTAGAAGCCCTTGGAGAGCTTCACCTTCAGGCGCTGCCCGGCGCCGGCCTTGCGGGCCACGCCGTTCTCGTCGAACTCCGGCTCCAGCTCGAGCGGCTTGGGCTGCTCGTGCGCCGTGAGGGTGTGCAGCTGCTCCTGCGAGAGCGGCTCGTGGACCTCGACGAACTCACCGTGCGGCAGGCGCTTGATGATGCCGGACTCGCGGCCGTGCAGCACCTTGTCGCGGTCGCGGCGCTGCAGGCTCATGCAGATCCGGCGGGTCGCGATGAACGTCAGGACCGGCACCACGAAGAAGCCGATGCGGACGAACCAGGTGATGGCGTTGATCGACAGGTGGAAGTGGGTGGCCCAGAGGTCGTTTCCACCACCGATCAGCAGCACGAAGTACCAGCTGATCCAGGCGGCACCGAAGGCGGTGCGCGTCGGGGCGTTGCGCGGGCGGTCCAGCAGGTGGTGCTCCCGCTTGTCGCCGGTGACCCAGGACTCGATGAACGGGTACACCGCGATGGCGGCCAGCACCAGCGGGAAGATCACCAGCGGCACGAAGACGCCGAGGACCAGGGTGTGGCCCCACAGGTTGATCTCCCAGCCCGGCATCACGCGGATGAGGCCCTCGGAGAAGCCCATGTACCAGTCGGGCTGGGCGCCGGTGGACACCTGGTCCGGGCGGTACGGGCCGATGGCCCAGATCGGGTTGATCGTGGCGATCGCCGCGACGGCCGCGATGACGCCGAAGACCAGGAAGAAGAAGCCACCGGCCTTGGCCATGTAGACCGGCATCAGCGGGAGGCCGACGACGTTCTTGTTGGTGCGGCCCGGGCCGGGGAACTGCGTGTGCTTGTGGTAGATCACGAGGATCAGGTGGGCCACGAGCAGACCGAGCATGATGCCCGGCAGCAGCAGGACGTGGATCGAGAAGAACCGCGGCACGAAGTCCGAGCCGGGGAACTCACCGCCGAAGAGGAACATCGAGATGTACGTGCCGACGATCGGCACGGACAGGATCGCGCCCTCCATGAAGCGGACACCGGTGCCGGAGAGCAGGTCGTCCGGGAGCGAGTAACCGGTGAAACCGGTGAACATGCCCAGGACGAACAGCAGGAAGCCGAACAGCCAGTTGACCTCACGCGGCTTGCGGAACGCACCCGTGAAGAACACGCGCATCATGTGCACGAACATGCCGGCGAGGAAGATCAGCGCCGCCCAGTGGTGGATCTGCCGGATGAGCAGACCGCCACGGATGTCGAAGCTGATGTTCAGCGTCGACTGGAACGCCTCGGACATCCGCATGCCCTGCATGGGGACGTACGAGCCGTGGTAGACGACCTCTTCCATGCTGGGGTGGAAGAACAGCGTCAGGTACACACCCGTGAGGATGATGATGACGAAGCTGTAGAGGCAGACCTCACCCAGCATGAAGGACCAGTGGTCCGGGAAGATCTTCCGCATGTTGGCCTTGGCCAGGGAGTAGATCCCCAGGCGGCCGTCGGCCCAGTCGGCTACCCGCTCGCCTGCGGGTGCCTTGCGGCGGTTGTCAGTCGTAGTGCTCATCCGCGCTCCCAGTAGGCAGGACCGACGGGCTCGGCGAAGTCGCCCATGGCCTCAAGGTAGCCCTTGTCGTTGACCTTGATCCGCAGCTGCGGAAGGGCGTGGCCGGCCGGGCCGAAGATCACGCGTCCGCCGTCGGAGAGGTCGAAGGTGGACTGGTGGCAGGGGCACAGCACGTGGTGCGTCTGCTGCTCGTAGAGGCTGATCGGGCAGCCGACGTGGGTGCAGATCTTGGAGAACGCGACGATGCCGTCCGCCGACCAGTCGAGCTCGCGCTTGTCCTTGATGTTCTCCGGGCGGAGCCGGACGATCATCAGGGCGGCCTTGGCGATCTCCTTCTGGAAGTCGTGGTCCTCCTCCTTCATGCCCTCGGGCATGGCGAAGGTGAGGGACCCGACCTGGATGTCCTCGGGACGCAGCGGCTGCAGCGTGTTCTGGTTGATCAGCATCTTGCCCTCGGACCAGGCGGTCTTCCGGAGCTTGGTGCCCGGCAGCGGTCCGAGGTCGCGCAGCAGCACCACGCCGGAGAGCGGCACCAGGGCCAGCGCGCCGAACATGGTGTTGCGGATCAGCTTGCGGCGGCCGAAGGCCGACTCCTCAGCGCCCTGCTTGAAGTCCGCCATGACCTTGGCCTTGACGTCCGGCTCGGCGGCGATGGCGTGCCGCTCGTCGGCGACCTCCACGTCCGACATCAGGGTGCGGGCCCAGTGGACCGCGCCCGCGCCGATGCAGAACAGCGCCACCGCGAGGGTCATGCCCAGCGCGAAGTTCAGGGCGCTGATGTGACCGATCGGGAAGATGTAGACGATCTTGTCGACCGGCAGGGCCACGTAGGAGGCGATGAAGCCGACCGTGGCCAGCATCGAGAGCAGGAACAGGAAGGCGACCACGCGCTCGGAGCGCTGGGCCGCCCGCTCGTCCACGTCCTGGATGCGGGGCTCGTGGGGCGGCAGGCCGGGGTCGGCGAACGGGTCGCCGGCCGTCTTCGTCACGGCGCCGCCGTGTGCGTCCTGCGTGCTCGGCAGGTTCTCTTCTGGAATGTCTTGGCTACTCATGACTTCTTGGCCTTAGCGGTGTGGGCCGCGACCCAGATGGCTACTGCGATCAGCGCGCCCAAGCCGAAGATCCACGCGAACAGACCCTCGCTGACCGGGCCGAGCCCGCCCAGCTCGAGGCCGCCCGGGCTCTCCGACTTGCTGCTGTTGACCGTGTCGAGGTACGCGACGATGTCCTTCTTGTTCTTCTCCGACAGCGTCGTGTCGGGGAAGGAAGGCATGTTCTGCGGGCCGGTCTGCATGGCCTCGTAGATGTGCTTGGGGTCGACGTCCTCAAGCGAGGGGGCGAACTTGCCGTTGGAGAGCGCACCGCCCTTACCGGTGAAGTTGTGGCACTGGGCGCAGTTGGTGCGGAAGAGCTCCCCGCCCTTGGCGATGTCCGCGCCGTCCGGGCTGTACTGATCCTTGGTCGGGACCGAGGGGCCGGCGCCCAGCGAGGCGATGTACGCGGCGATCTGGTCGGTCTCGGCCTGCGAGTAGATCGCCTTCTTGCGGGGGGCCTGGGCACCCTGCTGCTGGAGCGGCATGCGGCCGGTGCGGACCTGGAAGTCCACGGCCGCGGCGCCCACGCCGACGAGGCTCGGGCCGTCACTGGTGCCCTGACCGCCGGTGCCGTGGCAGCTTGCGCAGCCCACGGAATAGAGCTTCTTGCCCTCCTCGATGGCGAGGGACTGGGCGGTTCCATCGGCCTTGGCCGTGTCCGCCGGCGCGAACGCGGCGTACAGCCCCCCAGTGACCGCCAGCGCGAAGAGTAGGACGACGACCGCCGCCAGCGGATGGCGTCGTCGTGCGGAGAGCTTTTTCACGGATTACCCCGGTGTCAGGATCTTCTGCGTCGATCTGGACTGTTGGTCCGGTGCGGGACGGGACCGATTACTTGATCAAGTAGATCGTGGCGAAGAGGCCGATCCACACCACGTCGACGAAGTGCCAGTAGTAGGACACGACGATGGCCGCCGTCGCCTGGTGGTGGGTGAACCTCTTGGCCGCGTACGTCCTGCCCAGAACCAGCAGGAAGGCGATCAGACCGCCCGTCACGTGCAGGCCGTGGAAGCCGGTCGTCAGGTAGAACACCGAGCCGTACGGGTCGGAGGAGAGCGAGAGCCCGTCCTTCTTCACGAGGTCGGTGTACTCGAAGACCTGGCCGCCGATGAAGATGGCACCCATCACGAAGGTGATCGTGAACCAGGTGCGCAGCTTCTTCACGTCGCCGCGCTCGGCGGCGAAGACGCCGAGCTGGCAGGTGAGGGAGGAGAGCACCAGGATCGTGGTGTTCGTCGCCGAGAACGGAAGGTTCAGCGAGGACGCCATTTCCTTCCAGTGCTCCGCGCCGGTCACCGATCGCAGGGTGAAGTACATCGCGAAGAGGGCCGCGAAGAACATCAGCTCGGAACTCAACCAGATGATGGTTCCGACGCTGGTGAGGTTCGGTCGATTGACCGACGGGTGTGCGTGCCCGGTATCTGTTGCTGTTGCAGTCGCCACGACCGACATTATGTCGGTCGCTTATCTCGTGCTCACTCCGGGGGGTGCCGTTCGGTGTGTCAAGAGCATGTGCGCTGCTCGTACGGCCCAGTGCCGGGGTCCCCCAAAGGGGGGAACCGGACGTTCCGGGGCACAGCGCGGGCCTGACGGACCCTCCTCCGGAAGGGTGTTCGCGGAGTAGAGTCCGGCCATCGATCAGCTCCACGTCAGATCCACAGCTGTGCCGAACACAAGCCTGGAGGAACGATGCAGCCGACGGCCACCGTGCTGGTCTACAGCGACAACGCGGACACCCGCGCACAGGTCCGGCTGGCCGCGGGTCGCAGGCCGGCTCCCGACGTACCGCCGGTCGAGTACGTGGAATGCGCGACACTCCCGGGCGTGCTCGCGGCCCTGGAGCGGCACCACGTGGCCGTGTGCGTCCTGGACGGCGAGACGGCGCCCGCGGGCGGCATGGGGGTGTGCCGGCAGCTGAAGGACGAGGTGTTCCGCTGCCCGCCCGTGCTGCTGCTGATGGGCCGCCCGCAGGACGCCTGGCTGGCCACCTGGAGCCGGGCCGACGCGGCCGTGACGCACCCGCTGGACCCGGCGGTGTTCGCCGAGGCGCTGGCGGGCCTGCTGCGCAGCCGGAAGGCCGTGGACGCCTGACGGTCCGGCGGCCGGCGCGGCGGGCCCCGCAGGGCCCGCCGGGCGGCTAGAGCTCGGGGCGCAGGCGGGCGGCGTCGGCGGGGCTGCTCCCCTGCTTCTTGCCCCCGGCGAGGGCGCTGCCCTTGCGCCATTCGTCCCAGTCCATGTTCCAGTCGCCGAAGCCGTTGTCGAAGGGCGTCATGGTGGCGCCCGCGCTGCCCACGACCTTGACGACGTCACCGACGTGGACGGTGTCGAAGAACCACTTGGCGTTGGCGGTGCTCATGCCGGTGCAGCCGTGGCTGACGTTCTCCCAGCCCTGGGAGCCCTCGGACCAGGGGGCGGCGTGCACGTACTCGCCGCTCCAGGTGACCCGGGTGGCCCAGTAGACGGGCAGGTCGTAGGAGTCGGCGCTGCCCTCGGCGATGCCGATGCTGGTGCCGCGCATCCGTACGAAGGATTCCCGGCCCAGGATCACCTTGACCCCGTTGCGGGTGGCGTAGCCGGGTTTGCCGGTGGTCACCGGGATGGAGCGGATCTCCTTGCCGTTGCGCAGCACGGTCATGCTGTGGGCGCCGGCGTCGGTGACGGCCTCGATGCGGTCGCCGGTGGTCATCGTGACGGGCTTGGAGGGGCCTCCGTAGAGGCCGCCGCCGACCTTGATGCCGTCGAGGGTGGCGTGCACCTCGACGGTGGAGTTGGCGGGCCAGTACTCCTTGGGCCGGTAGTGCAGGGTGCGGTTGTCCACCCAGTGCCAGGCGCCCTCCACGGCGGGCTGCGACTCGACCCTGAGGGTGCGTTCGACGACGGCGCGGGAGGCGGGGTCCTGGACGGGGGTGCTCAGCTCGGCGGTGATGGGCTGTCCCACCCCGTAGGTGCCGTTCTGCGGGCCGAAACTGACGCGCAGGAGGCGGTCCGCCGGGTTGGTGTCGAAGCCGATCGTGCGGCGCCCCTGGGCCCCGTCCTCGTCCTCCGTGGTGACGCGGACGGTGTAGTGGGCGCCGGCCGCGAGGGCGCCGGTGCTGTGCCAGCGGGACCCGTCGGGGGCGAGCTCGCCCTTGACGTAGCGTCCGGCGGCGTCCGTGGCGGTGACGTCCGTGATGCGGTCGTCGCCCCTGGCGGCCACCTCCAGCGGCTTGCTGGGGTCCGCCTTCTGCCCGTCGCGGGCGCTGGTGAGCTCCACCTGACCGCCGGCGTCGTAGGGCTTGTCCGCCAGCGGGTTGGACGAGCCGCCGCAGGCGGTGACCCCCACCGCCAGCGCGGTCAGCAGCACGGCGCCGCAGAGCGCCAAGCGGTGTCGAGGTGACTGGGTCATGTCTCACACCGTAGGGACGTTCGGGGCGTACGGCCTGTCGGGTGACTGCAAACGGGTGGTTGTGCGCGAGGGCCCCGGGACACGCGAAGGGCCCCGCACACCGGGTGTGGTGTGCGGGGCCCTTCGCAGGAGCGAGCTCCCTACTGGTTCTGGTTCTCGCCTCGGTAGAACTCGAACACCCAGCCGAAGAGGCCGACCAGGATGATCGGGGCCGAAAAGTACATCAGCCACCAGCCGAAGCAGATGCTCAGGAAGGCCAGGGCGCCACCGACCGCCAGGGAGAGCGGCTGCCAGCTGTGCGGGGCGAAGAAGCCCAGCTCGCCGGCGTCGTCGGCGACGTCCGCCTCCTTGTTGTCACCGGCGCCGGTGTCCACCCGGCGTGCGGTGAACGCCAGGTAGTAGCCGACCATGATGCACAGGCCGAAGGCCATGAAGAGGGCCGTCGTGCCGGCTGCCTCCTTCGACCACACGCCATAGACACACGCCATGGCGAGGATGAAGACGGAGAGCCAGATGAACATCTTGCCCTGGATCTTCACTTGCCGGCCTCCTTGCCACCCGCGAGGGCCTTCTCAGTCGCGAGGTTCTCTTCGAGCTCCAGGGCCGCGATCTCCGGGTGGTGCAGGTCGAACGCCGGGGATTCGGAGCGGATGCGCGGCAGCGTGAGGAAGTTGTGCCGCGGCGGCGGGCAGGAGGTCGCCCACTCCAGCGAGCGGCCGTAGCCCCACGGGTCGTCGACCTCGACCTTCTTGCCGTACTTGGCGGTCTTCCAGACGTTGTACATGAACGGCAGGATCGACAGGCCCAGCAGGAAGGAGCTGATGGTCGAGATGGTGTTCAGCGTGGTGAAGCCGTCGGCGGCCAGGTAGTCCGCGTAGCGGCGCGGCATGCCCTCGGCACCCAGCCAGTGCTGCACCAGGAACGTGCCGTGGAAGCCCACGAACAGCGTCCAGAAGGTGATCTTGCCGAGCTTCTCGTCCAGCATCTTGCCCGTGAACTTCGGCCACCAGAAGTGGAAGCCGGAGAACATCGCGAACACCACGGTGCCGAAGATGACGTAGTGGAAGTGCGCGACCACGAAGTACGAGTCGGAGACGTGGAAGTCCAGCGGGGGCGAAGCCAGGATGACGCCGGTCAGACCACCGAAGGTGAAGGTGATCAGGAAGCCGGTGGCCCACAGCATCGGGGTCTCGAAGGACAGCGAGCCCTTCCACATGGTGCCGATCCAGTTGAAGAACTTCACACCGGTCGGGACCGCGATCAGGAAGGTCATGAAGGAGAAGAACGGCAGCAGCACGCCACCGGTGACGTACATGTGGTGCGCCCACACCGTCACGGACAGACCGGCGATCGAGATCGTGGCCGCGATCAGGCCCCAGTAGCCGAACATCGGCTTGCGGGAGAAGACCGGGATGACCTCGGAGATGATGCCGAAGAACGGCAGCGCGATGATGTAGACCTCGGGGTGGCCGAAGAACCAGAAGAGGTGCTGCCACAGCAGCGCTCCGCCGTTGGCCGCGTCGAAGACGTGGGCCCCGAATTTACGGTCCGCCTCCAGGGCGAACAGCGCGGCCGCCAGGACCGGGAAGGCCAGCAGGACCAGGACACCGGTCAGCAGGACGTTCCAGGTGAAGATCGGCATGCGGAACATCGTCATGCCGGGCGCGCGCATGCAGATGATCGTGGTGATGAAGTTGACCGAACCGAGGATCGTGCCGAAGCCGGAGAAGGCCAGACCCATGATCCACATGTCGGCGCCGACACCCGGCGAGCGGACGGCGTCCGACAGCGGGGAGTAGGCGAACCAGCCGAAGTCGGCCGCACCCTGCGGGGTGAGGAAGCCGGCCACGGCGATGATCGAGCCGAACAGGTACAGCCAGTAGGCGAACATGTTCAGCCGCGGGAACGCCACGTCGGGCGCGCCGATCTGGAGCGGCATGATCCAGTTCGCGAAACCGGCGAACAGCGGCGTCGCGAACATCAGCAGCATGATCGTGCCGTGCATCGTGAACGCCTGGTTGAACTGCTCGTTCGACATGATCTGCGTGCCGGGACGGGCGAGTTCGGCGCGCATCAGCAGCGCCATCAGGCCGCCGATGCAGAAGAACGCGAACGACGTGACCAGGTAGAGCGTGCCGATGGTCTTGTGGTCGGTGGTGGTGAGCCACTTGACCGCATTGATACCGGGCTGCTTCTGGCGGACTGGCGGTGCTGCCGTGGCTGTCGCGGCGGCGGCACCCTGGGGTTCGTTGAGGATGCTCACTTGTTCTTGGTCTCCGCGTTCTTCGCGTGATCCGTCATCGCGATGCCCGCCGGCTGGTAGCCGGTCTGGCCCTTCGCCGCCAGCTCCTTCAGGTGCTGCTTGTAGCGCTCAGGAGAGACGACCTTGACGTTGAAGAGCATCCGGGAGTGGTCCTGGCCGCAGAGCTCGGCGCACTTGCCCAGGAAGGTGCCCTCCTTGTTCGGGGTCACCGTGAAGCTGTTGGTGTGCCCCGGAATGACGTCCTGCTTCATCAGGAACGGCACCACCCAGAAGGAGTGGATGACATCCCGCGAGGTCAGCACGAACTCGACCGTCTCACCCTTGGGCAGCCACAGCGTGGGGCCGGGGTTGTTGGTCTGCTCGTTGCGCGTGCCGGGGACGCCGATGTCGTAGACACCCTCCGCGCCCTGCGGTGCCTTCTTCAGGAACCGGTCCGGGATCGCGTCGAGCTCCTTGTTCTCCCGGAGCGGCTTCGCCGGGGTCGCGGCGTTGCCGTCGACGTCCTCCATGTAGTTGAAGGCCCAGCTCCACTGGAAGCCCACCACGTTGACGACGTGCTGGGGCTTCTCCGGGTTGGTCAGCAGCTTGTTCTCATCACGCGCGGTGAAGTAGAAGAGCACCGACACGATGATGATCGGGACCGCCGTGTACAGCGCCTCGATCGGCATGTTGTACCGGGTCTGCTGGGGCACCTCCACCTTCGTCCGGCTGCGCCGGTGGAAGATGACGCTCCAGATGATCAGGCCCCACACCAGAATGCCGGTCACGAGGGCGGCGGCCCAGGAGCCCTGCCACAGGGAGAGGATCCGCGGCGCCTCTTCCGTGACGGGAGTGGGCATTCCGAGGCGGGGGAAGTCCTTCGATGTGCAACCGGTAGCGGTCGCCAGGACAGCGCCCGCGGCCAGCGCCTGCAGCAGCTTCCGCCGCACCGGGCGCCGCGACGAGCGGTCGGAGCCGTTGGGACTCACGTAGCGCCTTCCCGAGAGTCTCGCCCGTGCGGCCGGCTGCGGCCGTCTCGCTGGTCGGTCGCCGGCCCGCTGCGGGCAGGGGTTTGGATGTTTATGCGGACCAAACCCTACTGGACGCTATTTGGGGCCGCGCGGGGAGGGTGCCCAACGCGCCGCGTCACTCCCCGAAGGGATGGAATCCACGGGTCCGGCCGCCGTCTGGGGGACCGTCAGACGGCTGCTGCGCAGGTGGGACGGTACGCGCGGAGCCGCCTTCCGGCGACGCGTTAGTTTCTGGGTGTGCCCTACTTCGACGCCGCCTCCGCCGCTCCCCTGCACCCCGTCGCCCGCCAGGCCCTGCTGGCCTCCCTCGACGAGGGCTGGGCCGATCCCGCCCGGCTCTACCGCGAGGGCCGGCGGGCCCGGCTGCTGCTGGACGCCGCCCGCGAGGCCGCCGCGGAGGCCGTGGGCTGCCGCCCCGACGAGCTCGTCTTCACCCCTTCGGGTACCCGCGCGGTCCACGACGGCCTCGCCGGCGCCCTGGCCGGGCGCCGCCGCACCGGCCGCCACCTGGTGGTCTCGGCCGTCGAGCACTCCTCCGTCCTCGCCTCGGCCGCGGCCCTGGAGGCGGCCGGCGGCAGCTTCACCACGGTGCCCGTCGACCGGGCGGGCCGCGTGGCGCCCGGGGCGTACGCCGCGGCCCTGCGCCCCGACACCGCGCTGGCCGCCCTCCAGTCCGCCAACCACGAGGTGGGCACCGAGCAGCCGGTGGCCGAGGCGGCCGAGGAGTGCCGGGCCGCGGGGGTGCCGCTGCTGGTGGACGCGGCGCAGTCGCTCGCGTGGGGGCCCGTGGCGAGCGGCTGGTCGCTGCTGACGGCCAGTGCGCACAAGTGGGGCGGCCCGTCGGGCGTGGGCCTGCTGGCGGTCCGCAAGGGGACGCGGTTCGCGTTCCAGGGCCCGGCGGACGAGCGGGAGTCGGGCCGGGCGCCGGGCTTCCCCGACCTGCCCGCGATCGTGGCGGCGGCCGCGTCGCTGCGGGCCGTGCGGCAGGAGGCGGCGGAGGAGGGCGCCCGGCTGCGGGCGCTGGTCGAGCGGATCCGCGAGCGGGTGCCCGCGCTCGTGCCGGACGTGGAGGTGGTGGGCGACCCGGTGCGCAGGCTGCCGCATCTGGTCACGTTCTCGTGTCTGTATGTCGACGGTGAGACGCTGCTGCACGCCCTCGACCGGGCGGGGTTCTCCGTCTCCTCCGGCTCTTCGTGCACGTCCAGCACTCTGGCCCCGAGCCATGTGCTCCAGGCGATGGGCGTGCTGTCGGAGGGCAACGTCCGGGTGTCGCTGCCGCCGGGCACGGCGGAGGAGGACGTCGAGCGCTTCCTCGACGTGCTGCCGGGGGTGGTGGCGTCCGTGCGGCAGCACCTGGGCGCGCCGGTCGCGCCGGCGCCCGCGGCCCGGACGGCTTCGGAGTCCGGGCTGGTGATCGACTCGCTGGGCAAGCGCTGCCCGATCCCCGTGATCGAGCTGGCCCGGGCGATCGGTGACGTGCCGGTGGGCGGTCTGGTGACCGTGCTGTCCGACGACGGGGCCGCGCGGCTGGACATCCCCGCGTGGTGCGACATGCGGGAGCAGGAGTACGTGGGCGAACGGCCGGCGGAGCGGGGCACGGCCTACGTGGTGCGGCGCCTCACGTGACCCCTGAGCAAAGCAGTACGCGACCCCTGCCCGGAGGGGGCGAGGGGTCGCGCACGGGAGCCGGGGTCAGGCCAGGCGCGCCTTGACCTCGGCGGCGGCCTCGTCGCCGTAGGCCTTGGTGAAGCGCTCCATGAAGTGGCCGCGGCGCAGCTCGTACTCCTGGGTGCCCAGCGTCTCGATGACCAGCGTGGCGAGCATGCAGCCCAGCTGGGCGGCGCGCTCCAGGGGCAGCTCCCAGGTCAGGCCGGCGAGGAAGCCCGCGCGGAAGGCGTCGCCGACGCCCGTCGGGTCGACCTTGGCCTCCTCCTGGGCGCAGCCGACCTCGATGGCGGGCTCGCCCGCGCGCTCGATGCGCACGCCCTGCGCGCCGAGGGTGGTGATGCGGGTGCCCACCTTGGCCAGGATCTCGTCCCCGGACCAGCCGGTCTTGGACTCGATGAGGGCCTTCTCGTACTCGTTGGTGAAGAGGTAGGTGGCGCCCTCGACGAGGACGCGGATGTCGTCGCCCTCCATGCGGGCCAGCTGCTGGGAGGGGTCGGCGGCGAAGGGGATGCCCCGGGAGCGGCACTCCTCGGTGTGGCGGATCATCGCCTCGGGGTCGTCGGCGCCGATCAGGACCAGGTCGAGGCCGCCGACGCGGTCGGCGACGGGCTGGAGCTCGATCTGGCGGGCCTCGCTCATCGCGCCCGTGTAGAAGGACGCGATCTGGTTGTGATCGGTGTCCGTGGTGCAGACGAAGCGCGCGGTGTGCAGGACCTCGGAGATGCGGACGGAGTCGGTGTCCACACCGTGCCGCTCCAGCCAGGCGCGGTACTCGGCGAAGTCCGCGCCGGCGGCGCCGACCAGGATCGGGCGCAGGCCCAGCAGGCCCATGCCGAAGCAGATGTTGGGGGCGACACCGCCACGGCGGACGTCGAGTTCGTCGACGAGGAAGGAGAGCGAGACGGTGTGCAGCTGGTCCGCCACGAGCTGATCGGCGAAACGGCCGGGGAACGTCATCAGATGGTCAGTGGCGATGGAGCCGGTGACTGCGATACGCACGGCGGTTCTGCTCCTGCGGGGGCGAGGCGACGGGTTTTGGACGAGCCACACCACGCTACCGGGTCCGGAATTCGCACCTGCATATAGTTTCGGCCATCGTCCGGACAAAATTACCAAATAGTAGCCCTTTCATCGTGCGTTGCGCGTGCATACGGTGCGCTTATGCCGAACCCTGTGAAGGACGTCACTTTCAACGAGTACGAGCCCGAATCGCTGGCGGAGCTGCGCGGGCTGTGCGCACGGATGTCCCCGCACTGGACGGGGTCCCCGGGACCGGGGAAGGCGGCCGCGGCGGTGCCGCCCTCGCTGATCAGGGGCGTCTCGGTGCCGGCCGGGTCGGCGCGGCTGATCGACGGGATGTCGGAGTACGGCGACTGACGCCGTACGGCGGCTGATGCTCCCTCTCCACCCGGCCGCGGCCGGGTGGAACCGCTCGCTCCTGTGCTCCGTCCAAGCCGCGTCCCCTTCCCGGGGGATGCAGCGCTACGGACATTGGGCGGAGTGAAGGAGCGATGTGGTGAGCACCGAGGGCGGCACCCCCGAAGGCAAGCAGCAGCGGAAGCGTTCACGGCTCGCGGTCGCCTCGGTGGCGGCGGCGGTGCTGCTGGCCGGTGGCGGCGGTGCGTACTGGGCCGCCACGGCGTGGGAGGACGACGGCGGCAAGGGCGGCAGCACGCCGGGCGGCGAGGGCTCCCCGCCGCCCCTGGCGCTGGACGCCCCGCCGGCCGGCGGGCCCACCGGGCCTTCGCAGGGCATCGCGGTGGGCGAGCCGGACCCCGGCGGCGTGCGCTACCGCGCCGAGGGGAAGCTGCCCGACGGGCCGCGGACGGCGGCGGTGCGGCTGCCGGAGGGCGAGGTGGGCCGGGCGGAGGTGGCCTCCCTCGCCGCGGCCCTGCACGTGTCCGGGACGCCGGAGCTGGAGGGGGACACCTGGCGGGTGGGCGGCCCGCCCGGGGCGGACGAGCCGGTTCTCCAGGTGGCCCGCAAGGGCCCGGGCAACTGGTCCTTCGCGCGCTTCGGGAGCATCGGCAAGGGGTGCGTGCATCCGCCGGGCTCGGGGCCGCGGACGGACCCCGCGGCCGACCTGTCCCCGGACAAGCCCGTGAGCTGCCCGCAGCAGGAGGGGCGGGCCGCGGATGGGCAGCCGCCCGTACCGGAGGAGAAGGCGAAGAGCGCCGCCGCGCCCGTCCTGAAGGCCCTCGGCCAGGACGACTCCAAGATCGACGCCTCGGGGCTCTTCGGCGCGGTGCGGACGGTCAACGCCGATCCCGTGCTGGACGGCCTGCCGGTCTTCGGCTGGCGGACGACGCTGGAGGTCGGCTCGGACGCCCAGCTCGTACGGGGCAGCGGCCAGCTCCAGACCCCGCCGAAGGGTGCGGTCTACCCGCTCGTGACGGCCGACGAGGCGCTGAAGGAGCTCAACAAGGGCGGCGGCACGGGTCAGCCCGCGATCGGCGGCTGCGCCTCCCCCGTCCCGCTCGGCGATGACGGCGCGAGCGGGGAGGGGCCGCGCGGCTTCGCGGTGCCCTGCCCGCCGAAGGCCCCGCCGCGCACGCCCGCCGTGGTGACCGGGGCGGCGCTGGGCCTGTCGGCGCAGTCGGTGGCCGGGCGGCAGTCGCTGGTGCCGTCGTGGCTGTTCCAGGTGCGTCTGCCGGGCGCGGAGAAGGAGGCGGCGGTCACCGTGGCGCAGCCCGCGGTGGACCCGGAGTTCCTGGTGCGGCACTCCCCCGGCCCGGGCCGCTCCGAGAGCCCGGGGAAGGGCACGCCGAGGTCGGTGCCGGTGCACGTGGAGTCGTACAGCGTGGACGGCAACAAGCTCGTCCTGCACTTCTGGGGCGGGGTGTGCCAGAACTACGCGGCCTCCGCCGAGCAGTCGGCGGCCGCGGTGACGGTCAAGGTCACCGGGACGGAGAAGCAGCCGGGCCGGCAGTGCGTGCTGATGGCGAAGAAGTTCGACGAGACGGTGACGCTGGACGAGCCGCTGGGCGACCGGAAGGTGGTCGACGCCTCGACCGGGGAGCCGGTGGCGCGGCAGCAGGAGAAATAGCTCTTCGCCGCCTCTTCACCGGATGGTGAATACCGCGAAGGCGGTGGCCCGTCGGTCGGGCCACCGCCTTCGCGGCAAGCGGTAAAGGTGACGCTTTAGCTGAAGGAGTCACCGCAGGCGCAGGAACCCGTGGCGTTCGGGTTGTCGATCGTGAAGCCCTGCTTCTCGATGGTGTCGACGAAGTCGATGGAGGCGCCGCCCAGGTACGGGGCGCTCATGCGGTCCGTGACGACCTTGACGCCGTCGAAGTCCTTGACGACGTCGCCGTCGAGCGAACGCTCGTCGAAGAAGAGCTGGTAGCGCAGGCCGGAGCAGCCGCCGGGCTGGACGGCGACGCGCAGCGCGAGGTCGTCACGGCCCTCCTGCTCCAGCAGGCCCTTGACCTTGGCGGCGGCGGCGTCGGACAGGAGGATGCCGTCGCTCACAGTGGTCTTCTCGTCCTGAACGGACATCTGCTTCACTCCCGGGTTTGGTGCGGACTGCTTGCCGTCGGCTGCAACCGCCGGACTCCCGGATTCATTCCGGGCCTGCTGCGGTGTTTTCCGCCTTTCATGCTCGCACACCCCGCGCCGGATCGGGAATGTGTCACATCGACGCGATCACCATCGTCAAACTGACGCGAAGCAGTTATGATAGATAACGTCATTTTGACGACAAGGCCCTTCCCGGCCGTCCCGCAGAACAGAAAGGGTGCGTGACGTGACCACCGCCCAGCCCTTGGACTTCCAGGCTCCCGCTCCCTCGCCGCTCGCGCTCCTGCTGCTCGGCCGCGAGGCCGACCCGAAGAGCGAGCGGGGCGTGGAGTGCCCCGGCGACCTGCCGGCGCCCTCCGACCCGGACCTGGTGGAGCGCGCCCGCGCGGCCAAGGCGAAGCTCGGGGACAAGGTCTTCGTGCTCGGCCACCACTACCAGCGCGACGAGGTCATCGAGTTCGCGGACGTGACCGGGGACTCCTTCAAGCTCGCGCGCGACGCGGCCGCCCGCCCGGACGCCGAGTACATCGTCTTCTGCGGCGTGCACTTCATGGCCGAGTCCGCCGACATCCTCACCACCGCCGACCAGCAGGTCGTCCTGCCGGACCTCGCGGCCGGCTGCTCGATGGCCGACATGGCCACCGCCGAGCAGGTCGCCGAGTGCTGGGACGTGCTGACCGAGGCGGGCGTGGCCGGGGTGACCGTCCCCGTCTCGTACATGAACTCCTCGGCCGACATCAAGGCCTTCACCGGCAAGCACGGCGGCACGATCTGCACCTCGTCGAACGCCGAGCGGGCGCTGAACTGGGCCTTCGAGCAGGGCGAGAAGGTCCTCTTCCTGCCCGACCAGCACCTGGGCCGCAACACGGCCGTCCGCGACATGGGGATGTCCCTGGACGACTGCGTCCTGTACAACCCGCACAAGCCCAACGGCGGGCTGACCGCCGAGGAGCTGCGCGGCGCGAAGATGATCCTGTGGCGCGGGCACTGCTCGGTGCACGGCCGCTTCTCGCTCGACTCCGTCAACGACGTGCGCGAGCGCATCCCGGGCGTCAACGTCCTGGTGCACCCCGAGTGCCGGCACGAGGTCGTGGCCGCCGCCGACTACGTCGGCTCCACGGAGTACATCATCAAGACCCTGGAGGCGGCCCCGGCCGGCTCCAAGTGGGCCATCGGCACGGAGCTGAACCTGGTCCGGCGCCTGGCGAATCGATTCGCCGGTGAGGGTAAGGAGATCGTCTTCCTCGACAAGACGGTGTGCTTCTGCTCGACCATGAACCGGATCGACCTGCCGCACCTGGTGTGGGCCCTGGAGTCCCTGGCGGACGGCAAGGTGGTCAACCGGATCGAGGTCGACCCGGAGGTGGCGGCGTTCTCGAAGCTGGCGCTGGAGCGGATGCTGGCGCTGCCGTAGCCGCAGCCGTGCCGGGGCCCGCGCGGGCGGGCCCCGCTCCCCGGGCGGCTAGTCCGTCCTCGGCCGGACCAGGCCCGACTCGTAGGCGATGACCACGAGTTGGGCCCGGTCCCGCGCCCCCAGCTTCGCCATCGCACGGTTGACGTGCGTCTTGACGGTCAGCGGGCTGACCTCCAGCCGCTCGCCGATCTCGTCGTTGGACAGCCCGCCCGCGACGTGCACCAGCACCTCCCGCTCCCGCCCCGTGAGCGCGTCCAGCCTGGCCGGCGGGCCGCCCTCCGGCCGCGCGGACTCCCCCGGCTGGGCCAGGAACCGCGCGATGAGCCCCTTCGTCGCCGCGGGCGACAGCAGCGCCTCCCCCGCCCGCGCCACCCGGATCGCGGCCAGCAGTTCCTCCGGCTCGGCGCCCTTGCCGAGGAAGCCCGAGGCGCCCGCCCGGAGCGACTGCACCACGTACTCGTCGACCTCGAAGGTCGTCAGCATCACCACGCGCACGTCCGCGAGGGCCGGGTCCGAGCAGATCGCCCGGGTCGCGGCCAGGCCGTCCATGCCGGGCATGCGGATGTCCATCAGGACCACGTGCGGGGCGTGCCGCCGGGCCAGGTCCAGGGCCTCCGCGCCGTCGGCGGCCTCCCCCACGACGGTCATGTCCGGCTCCGAGTTCACCAGGACGCGGAACGCGCTGCGCAGGAGGGCCTGGTCGTCGGCGAGCAGGACGCGGATGGGGCGGTCGGGATCAGCCATGGGACGTAAGCGTACGGAGCGTCAGCGCAGCGCGAGGGCCTGCCCCGCGACCACCAGCAGGACGTGCTCGCACTCCACGGCGACCCTCGTGTTCAGCCGGCCCAGCTCGTCGCGGAAGCGGCGGCCCGACGCCGTCGCGGGCACGACGCCCGAGCCCACCTCGTTGCTCACCAGCACCACCGTGCGCCGCGTGGCCCGCACGGCCGCCACCAGCTCCGCCACGCGCACGGCCAGGGCGTCCTTGCCGCCGTCGGCCCACGACTCGTCGTCCCACGCGCCGACGGAGTCCATCGCGTCGGTGAGCCACAGCGACAGGCAGTCCAGCAGCAGCGGCGGGCCGTCGGCGGCCAGCAGGGGTACGAGGTCGGTGGTCTCCGCCGTGCGCCAGGAGCCGGGCCTGCGCTCGCGGTGCAGGGCCACCCGCGCCGCCCAGTCGGCGTCCCCCGGGCGGGTGCCGCCCGTGGCCACGTAGAGCACGTCGGGGAAGGACTCCAGGCGCCGCTCGGCCTCCACGGACTTGCCCGAGCGGGCGCCGCCCAGCACCAGGGTGCGCCGGGGCAGGTCCGGCACCGCGTGGTAGTCGCCGACGACGAGCGTGGTGCCGTCGGGCACGGTGCGGGCGCCGGCCGCGGCGAGCTGCCGGTGCAGCTCGCGGCCGGGCGGCACGTCGTGGTCGAGGTGGACGGCGATCACGTCCGTCGTGGCCGTGATCGCGCCCGCGGCCCGCAGCCGGGCGAGGGCGTCCGGCCGGCCGACGGCGTCGAGCAGCACCATGTCGTAACGGACGGCCGGGGCGGCCCCGTGGCCCGGGCCGTTGTTCAGGCCGGCGGGGGCCGCGCCCGGCGGGAGGTAGAGCAGGCGCTCGCCGTCCGCGGCGGTCACCTCGTAGCCCGTGCCGGGGGCGTCCAGGGCGACCGCGCGGATCCGGTGGCCGCTGATCACGGCCAGTTCGCGGCCGTCGGGCACCCGGCCGGGCGCGGGCAGGCCCGCCGGGAACTCGACGGCGGGCCCGTCGTGCGGGTGGGAGAGCAGGACCTGCCGGACGCCGGCGATGGACCGGCCCGCGCGGGCGGCGGCGAACGCCGGGCCGGGGGTGAGGTCCAGCAGCAGCGCCCCGTCGACGAGGACCGCGGTCGCGGCCCGCGCCTCGTCGCCCACGGCGGTGGCACAGGAGGCGCAGGGGCAGTCGGGGCGCGGCAGCCCGTCGGGGGCTCCGGTGCCGAGCAGTGTCAGTTCCACGCACTGATCGTCTCGCGTCCGCGGGCCGTGAGCGCGCGGGGCTCACCCTTTCTCGCCGCCGACGGCCCGTTAGGCTGCGCGGCACAGCACGTATGCAGGACCCATCCGGCAGTTTCTCTGTGCGACTCAGGAGGCGGACATGGCGTGGACGTGGCGGTTCGAGGCGGCCGACGGGACCGAGGTGGCTCCGGCGGTGGAGCCGGAGGAGTTCACCACGCAGGGGGACGCCGAGTCGTGGATCGGCGAGGTGTGGAAGGAGTTGCTGGACGGCGGTGCCGAGAAGGTGACGCTGTTCGAGGACGAGTCGGAGATCTACGTGATGAGCCTGCGGGCGGCGGCCGAGGCCTGACGCGTACCAACTGCCTGCCGTCCCGTGCGGGGCGGCAGGCGGTTCCGTCCCGGTGTCACATCTCGCCGAGGGTGACCGTCGTGGTGCGGGCGGCGCCGTTGCGGTCGTAGGACACGTCGGTTCTGTCGCCGGGCCTGAGGCCCGCGAGCGCCTCGGACAGGGACTGCATGGTGGTGATGTCGGTCGTGCCGACGCGGGTGAGGACGTCCCCGGCCCGCAGCCCGGCCCGGTCGGCGGGCCCGTTCTGGTTCACGGAGACGACCTCGACGCCCGCGGGGGTGAAGTCGGGGCCGACGATGGTGCGTGCGGTGATGCCCAGTGCGGCGCGGCCGGAGTCGGTGACGCGGCCGCTCTTGACGATCTGCCCGGCGACCGTGCGGACGGTCGCGGCGGGGATGGCGAAGCCGATGCCGGGGGCGGCGCCCTGGCCGAGCTCCGGGTCGGTGGCGGCGAGCGTGGGAATGCCGATGATCTGGCCCGCGAGGTTGACGAGCGCGCCGCCGCTGTTGCCCGGGTTGATCGCGGCGGACGTCTGCACCATGTTCGCGATGGTGGCGCCCGTACCGCCGCCGGTACGGCCCTCGCTGACCGTGCGGCCGACGGCGGAGACGATGCCCTGAGTCACGCTGCTGGACAGGCCGAGCGGGTTGCCCATGGCGAGCACGATCTGGCCGACCTCGACCTTCGTGGAGTCGCCGAAGGTGGCGGGCTTGAGGGTCTTGGGGACGTCGTCGAGCCGGACGACGGCGAGGTCCTGCTCGGGGTAGCTGGAGACGAGCCGGGCGCCGACGGCTCCGCCGCCGGTGGCCAGGGTGACCTTGAAGGACTGCGCGGAGCCGACGACGTGGGCGTTGGTGACGATGTTGCCCTTGTCGTCGTAGACGACGCCGGAGCCGAGGCTGTCGCCCGCGGTGATCTGCACGACGGAGGGCAGGACGTCCTTGACGACCTTCTCGTAGGCGGCTTGCAGGTCTCCGGCGGAGCCGGGGACGGTGGGGGCGCCGGACGCGGCGCGTTCCTTCTGCGAAGGGCGGGGCGAGGTGGTGGAACAGCCGGCGGTCAGTGCCGCGGCGCAGACGACGGCGGTCACGAGAAGCGCGACGCGGGCGCGTGAGCCATCCATGTCTCGGAGTATCGCCCGCGGGCGCCACCGTGTCCCGGCCGATCCTACGAATGGGTGGTAGGGGGGTTCGCTCCCCGGGGCGGTTCGGCACCGCCGGTCACGCCGGTGGGGGTGACTCGCTGTCGCGGCGGAGAAATGTTGCGCGGCAACGACCGGGCGCGGGCCCCGGCAGGTCAAGGGGCGGCGCCGCGCCCCTTGAATCCGCCGCGGCGGCGATCAACCCCCACCGGGGAACCCGGCGGTGCCGGGCCGAGCCGCACCCGTACGCAACGCGCCCCGGGCGGAGCCCTAGCCGCCCCTGACGCCGCACAGGTGCAGCAGCGCCGCCACCGCGCGATACGGATCCGTACGCCCCGCTCGCTCCTCCGCGAGGAGAAGGCGGTCCAGGGCCGCGCCGGCCGGGGCGGGGCCGCCGTCGGGCACCAGGTCGGTGAAGACCCGCACCCCGTACCAGCCGTGCAGCGGCGCCCCGATGCCGGCGAGCGTGCCGCTGAGCGTCTCCAGGCGGTCGGCGCGGACCTCCAGGCCGATCCGGTTGACGTACGCGGGCGAGTCGAACGCGGCGAGCGCCGTGTCCCAGTCCCCGGCGAGGCCCGGCCGCATGGCCAGGGCGTCGGCGTTGCGCACGAGCAAAGAGAGCAGCCCGCCGGGCGCGAGCACGCGGGCGAGCCCGGCGAGCATCGGATCCGGCTCGGGCACGTACATCAGGACGCCGTGGCAGAGCACGATGTCGAAGGAGCCCGGCGTGAAGTGGGCGCCGGTCTCACGGCCGTCGCCCTCGATGAGCCGCACCCGCTCGCGGATGCCCTCCGGCTCGGCGGCCAGCGCCTCGCGGAGGGCGCCGAGCATCACGGGATCGGACTCCAGGCCGGTCACCTCGTGCCCGGCGCGGGCCAGCCGCAGCGCCTGCGTGCCCTGGCCGGGGCCGACGTCGAGGATGCGCAGCCGCCGCCCCACGGGGTAGCGGGCGCTTATCTGCTCGTCGAGCTGGCGGGCCACCAGCTCCTGACGGACGGTGTTCCGTAAGCCCCCGAGGCCCCGCAGCCAGCCCTCCGCGCCGGCGCCGAAGCCGGGAGCGAAGGCGCTCAGGACTTCTCCCCGCGCGGCTTCTCCCCGCGCTTGACCTGCGGCTTGGGCAGACGCAGGCGACGCATCTGGAGCGTGCGCATCAGGGCGTAGGCCACGGCACCGCGGGTGTTCTCGTCAGGGAAGCGCTGCTTGAGGACGCGCTTGAGGGAGATCCCGGTGATCAGGGAGTTGATCACGATCAGGGCGATCACGATCATCCACGCGAGCAGCACGTACGTCTGGAACGCGCCGCGGTTGACCATGCTGAGGATCAGGATCACCACGGCGAGCGGCAGGAAGAACTCGGCGACCGAGTACCGCGAGTCCACGAAGTCGCGGGCGAAGCGGCGGACGGGGCCCTTGTCGCGCACGGGCAGGTAGCGCTCGTCGCCGTTGGCGAGGGCCTCGCGCTGCTTGGCCATGTCGACGCGGCGGGTCTCGCGGGCGCGCTTGGCCGCCTCCTTGCGGTTGGCGGGCGTCGACGCCATCGCACGGCGCTGCGTATTGGCCTCGCTGCGCTTGGGGGTCGGGCGGCCCTTGGGGGCCTGCGGGTCACGGGGCTGCTGGGACGTCTCGGGCCTGCCCGCGGTCACCTTGGCGGCGGCGGCCTGCTCATCCTTGGAAGTGGAACGGCTTCGGAACACGAAACCCAAGGGTACGGGGTACGGCAAGGGGGGCGCGGTCCGCGGCGGGGAACGATCCGGCAACGGCGGCCGTTTCCCTGGTTGTTCCCCGGTTCTCCCCGGGGCGATCCCCAGGTCGTTCCCCGGGCCGGCGTCTACTCCCTGCGCCGGAGGGCGGCGGCCTCGTGATCGTCCTGGAGGAGGAGCGCATCCGCGCCCGAACAGTGCGGTAATGGAAGCAGGGCCCGTACTGTGGGGTCTGCAAGGTGTGCTGGAGCCGTAGTCCGTCAGAAGGGGGCGCGCGAGGCCCATGAGCGGTGTCATGAAGCGTATGGGAATGATTTTCCGCGCGAAGGCCAACAAGGCCCTGGACCGGGCCGAGGATCCGCGCGAGACCCTCGACTACTCGTACCAGAAGCAGCTGGAGCTGCTCCAGAAGGTGCGCCGCGGCGTCGCGGACGTCGCCACGTCCCGCAAGCGCCTCGAGCTCCAGCTCAACCAGCTCCAGGGCCAGTCCTCCAAGCTGGAGGACCAGGGCCGCAAGGCCCTCGCGCTCGGCCGCGAGGACCTGGCCCGCGAGGCCCTCTCCCGCCGTGCGGCCCTCCAGCAGCAGGTCAGCGACCTGGAGACGCAGCACCAGACCCTCCAGGGCGAGGAGGAGAAGCTCACCCTCGCGGCGCAGCGCCTCCAGGCCAAGGTCGACGCCTTCCGTACGAAGAAGGAGACGATCAAGGCGACGTACACCGCCGCCCAGGCCCAGACCCGGATCGGCGAGGCCTTCTCCGGCATCTCCGAGGAGATGGGCGACGTCGGCATGGCCATCCAGCGCGCCGAGGACAAGACGGCGCAGCTCCAGGCTCGGGCCGGCGCCATCGACGAGCTCCTCGCCTCCGGCGCGCTCGACGACCCCACGGGCATGGCCAAGGACGACCTCACCGCCGAGCTGGACCGCCTCTCCGGCGGCTCGGACGTGGAGCTGGAGCTCCAGCGGATGAAGGCGGAGCTGGCCGGCGGCAGCGCTCCGAAGCAGGCCATCGAGGGCGGCAACGGCGCCGGCGGCCAGGCCGCGCAGCGCTCCGAGCAGGAGCGGCCCCGCTTCGACAAGCAGTAGTTTCGCGGTGTGAGCACCGCTCACCCCGGCACCGACCCGACCGAGGGAGAGACCGTCATGATCGTACGGATCATGGGGGAAGGGCAGTGGAAGCTCGCCGACAGCCACTTCGCGGAGCTCAACAAGCTCGACGACGAGCTGCTCGAAGAGATGGAGGGCGGTGACGAGTCCGGCTTCCGGCGCACCCTCGGGTCGCTGCTCGAGGCCGTGCGCCGGCTGGGCACGCCGCTGCCCGACGACGCCCTGGAGCCGTCCGAGCTGATCCTGCCCGCTCCCGACGCCACGCTCGACGAGGTCCGGGAGATGCTCAGCGACGACGGTCTCATCCCCGGCTGACCGGCCGGGCCCGCTCCGCCCGCCACCGGTGACTCCAGCACCCGCCGCGCCCCCGTCCCCCGTCCGGGAGACGGGGGCGCGGCCACGAGACGGGATCCCGATGAGCTCCCTCGCCGTCCCCGGCATAGCCCGCCCGCACCGGTGGCTGCGGGCGCACCCGCTCGCCGCCGACACGCTGCTGGCCCTCTTCGCGTACGGGGTCGTCGTGATCGGCTCGTACGCGGGCCGCGGCCACGCCTCGCCCGCGCCCGGGCCGGGCTTCCTGCTGCTCTCCGCGCTCGCCTGCGGGGCGCTGGCGGTGCGGCGGTCCTTCCCGCGGACGGTCCTCGGCGTGACGTCGGCGCTGACCCTGGCCGAGATCGTCGTCCACCGGGGCGGCCAGCCGCGCACGCAGATCGCCATGGCCGTCGTCGTCGCGCTCTACACGATCGCCTCGCGCACCGAGCGGCCGGCGGCGTGGCGGTTCGCCCTGGCCACGGTCGCGGTGCTCACCTGCGCCGTCATGCTCTTCGGGATGCCGCCCTGGTACTCCCCCGAGAACCTCGGGCTCTTCACCTGGACCGCGCTGGCCGGCGCCCTGGGGGACGCCGTCCGCAGCCGGCGGGCCTACGTCGCGGCGATCGAGGAGCGGGCGGTACGGGCCGAGCGGACGCGGGAGGAGGAGGCGCGGCGGCGGGTGGCGGAGGAGCGGCTGCGGATCGCGCGCGAGCTGCACGATGTCGTCGCGCACCACATCGCGCTGGTCAACGTCCAGGCCGGGGTCGCCTCGCACATCATGGACAGCCGCCCCGACCAGGCCAAGCAGGCCCTCGCGCACGTACGGGAGGCCAGCCGCTCGGCGCTGTCGGAGCTGCGGGCGACGGTCGGGCTGCTGCGGCAGTACGGCGACCCCGAGGCGCCGACGGAACCGGCGCCGGGGCTGGGCGTCCTCGGCCGGCTCGTCGACGGGTTCGCCCGGGCCGGGCTGAAGGTGTCCGTCACGGGCGCGCCCGGGGAGGCGCTGCCGGCCGCGGTCGACCTGGCGGCCTACCGCGTGGTGCAGGAGGCCCTGACGAACGTGCACAAGCACGCGGGGGCGGGGGCGCGGGCGGAGGTCACCCTGAACCGGGGCGCCGACGCGCTGACGGTGACCGTCGTGGACGACGGCGCGGGGTGCGCGCCGCCGGCCGGTGCCCCGGCCGGCGGACACGGCCTGCTCGGCATGCGCGAACGCGTCACGGCCCTGGGCGGCACGTGCGAGGCCGCTCCCCGCGAGGACGGCCCCACGGGCTTCCGCGTCCACGCAACGCTCCCCCTACGGGGGCCGCTGGGCCCTGACGGGGCATGACCCACCGAGGCCGCTCAGACCGGCCGGTCAAGGGCGCCCACGCCCTTGAACCCGCCGCCGCGGTGCGAAGCCCCCACCGGACGTAACCGGCGGTGCCGGACGGGCCTTCGCCCCGGGGTCGATCGGCACCGCCGAATCCCCCGGCGGGGGCTGAGCGCCGCTGCGGCGGAGGGATTGTTGCCGGGCGGCATCCGATCGAACCGCTCACACCGGACGTAACCGGCGATGCCGGACGCCGGCCGATCGGGACCGCTCACACCGGCCCGTCAAGGGCGACCGCGCCCTTGGCCCCGCTCGCCCGCCGCAGGCTTCCCCGTGCCGTCCAGGTCTAGCCGGGCCCCGGCCGGGTAGGCTCCGGCGGATGAGCGGTCTGAATCTTGATGACTTCGCCACGCTGATCGAGCGCCCGGACCCGGGCGTCCGGCGGGACGCGGAGGAGCGGCGGGAGCGCCTCGGGCTGCGGCCCGCCGCGCTGGGGCGGCTGGACGAGCTCGCCGAGTGGCTCGCGGCCGCGCAGGGGGCCGTGCCGGTCAAGCCGGTGGAGCAGGTCACGGCGCTGGTGTTCGCGGGCGACCACGGCGTGGCGAAGCTGGGCGTGTCCGGCGGCCCGGAGGAGGGCGCGGCGGAGCTGGTCAAAAGGGCTCTCGCGGGCGAGAGCGCGGGCGCCGTCCTCGCCCGCCGCGCCGGCGCGCGCCTCCGCATCGTCGACATGGCCGTCGACTGCGACCCCGCCGAGCTGCCGGAGGAAGTGACCCGCCACCGCGTCCGGCGCGGTTCCGGCCGTCTCGACATCGAGGACGCGCTGACGGCCGAGGAGGCGGAGGCCGCGTTCCGTACGGGCATGGCGATCGCCGACGAGGAGGCGGACTCGGGCACCGACCTGGTGGTCCTGGGCGACCTGAGCGTGGGCGGCACCACCGCCGCGGGCACGCTGATCGGCGCGCTGTGCGGCACGGACGCCTCGGTGGTGACGGGCCGCGGCGGCTTCGGCATCGACGACCTGGCGTGGATGCGCAAGTGCGCGGCGATACGCGACGGCCTGCGCCGGGCCCGCCCGGTCCTGGGCGACCAGCTGGAGCTGCTGGCGGCGACGGGCGGCGCGGATCTGGCCGCCGCCACGGGCTTCCTGCTCCAGAGCGCGGTCCGCCGGACCCCGGTGATCCTCGACGGAGTCGTCTCCGCGGCGTGCGCGCTGGTCGCGCAGCGGGTCGCGTTCCGCGCCCCGGACTGGTGGCTGGCGGGTCAGGCCAGCGGCGACCCGGCGCAGGCGAAGGCGCTCGACCGGATGGCGCTCAACCCTTTGCTCGATCATGGCGTCACTGTGGGCGAAGGGACGGGGGCGCTGCTCGCTCTGCCACTGGTGCAGGCGGCCGCGGCCCTGGCGGCGGAACTTCCCGAGCGCGGCTGACCTCCCCGGCGGCCGGCGTGGGGGGAGCACGGAAACGGAACCCGTCGCAGACAGTGCCCTGAACGGTTGTCTTTCATGGGAGAAGTCCGCTTGACTCCGGATGAGGTCGCGCCGGGCGGCCAGAGGCCACGGCGCGCCGCCGCTTTCGCCGTGTGGTACCTGCGCTGCGTCACGTTCGTCAATCTGCTCAGCGCGGTGTGGGTGTCGTTCGGCGCGGGCATCCGGCACCACAACGAGGACGAGTTCTTCACGCCGTACTTGCTGACGGCGGGCTTCGCGTCGGCGCTGTGGTCGTTCGTGATGGCGGTGACGCTGCGCCGGCGCAAGCGCGCCTCCTGGATCCTGAACCTGGTGCTGTCCGGGCTGTTCCTGGTGTTCATGGCGACGCTCATGTTCGACCCGGAGTTCAACGAGCATGCGCTGAACTGGTTCTCGCTGGTGGCCACCGGCCTCTTCGTGGCCGCGCTGCTGGCGGGCCGCACGGAGTTCTACGCCAAGGGCGACCGGTCGAACCCGAAGCTGGCGGCGATCGTCGCGGTGGTGGGCCTGCTGGTCACCTCGCTGACGGCGGCCCTGCTGGTGCGGGCGGCGAACGACGCCCCGGACGAGTTCCGGGCGTCGTTCTTCGACCGCTGGCACTACGGCTTCATGCGGCTGATCTCGCTCCAGGTCGACGAGAGCGCCTATCCGGGCCTCAGCGTCCCGGGCTGGGTGGACGTCACGATCAACGCGATGAGCACGCTCCTGCTGCTGCTCGTGGTGTACGCGGCGTTCCGGGCCCGGCGCGCCACCGACCCGCTCACCGCCGGCGACGAGGAGAGGCTGCGCGCCCTGCTCGACCGGCACGGCGACCGCGACTCGCTGGGCTATTTCGCGCTGCGCCGCGAGAAGAGCGTGATCTGGTCGCCCAGCGGCAAGGCGGCGGTGACGTACCGCGTGGTGGGCGGGGTCTCGCTGGCCTCCGGCGATCCGATCGGCGACCCCGAGGCCTGGCCGGGTGCGATAGAGCCGTGGCTGGCGGAGGCGCGCGAGCACGGCTGGATCCCGGCGGTGATGGGGGCGAGCGAGGAGGGCGGCACGATCTACGCGCGCCACGGCCTGGACGCCCTGGAGCTCGGCGACGAGGCGATCGTGGACACCGCGGAGTTCACCCTCGACGGCCGCGCCATGCGCACGGTCCGGCAGGCGTACAACCGCGTCAAGCGCGCGGGCTACACGGTGCGGATCCGGCGCCACGAGGACATCCCCGACGACGAGATGGCGCGGCTGCTGACGCGCGCCGACGACTGGCGCGACGGGGCGACCGAGCGCGGCTTCTCGATGGCGCTCGGCCGGCTCGGCGACGCCCTCGACGGCCGCTGCGTGATGCTGGAGTGCCATGACGGCGAGGGCGAGCTGCGGGCGCTGCTGAGCTTCGTGCCGTGGGGGCCCAAGGGGCTGTCGCTGGATCTGATGCGGCGCGACCGCGACTCCGAGAACGGCCTGATGGAGTTCATGGTCATCGAGCTGTTGCAGCAGGCGAAGGGGCTCGGCATCACCCAGGTGTCGCTGAACTTCGCGATGTTCCGGTCGGTCTTCGAGCGCGGCTCGCGGCTGGGCGCGGGGCCGGTGCTGCGGGCGTGGCGCTCGCTGCTGAGCTTCTTCTCCCGGTGGTGGCAGATCGAGTCGCTGTACCGAGCAAATGCGAAGTACCGCCCCATCTGGGAGCCTCGTTTCATGCTGTTCGAGAAGAGCAGCGATCTGCTGCGGATCGGCATCGCGAGCGCACGCGCCGAGGGCTTCCTGGAGGCCCCCGGCCTGCCCAAGTGGCTCAACCGCAAGCACCTGGAGAGCCGGCGATGAACCGGGCGGCGCTGCGTCGCGCCGCGCGCACCGAGTGGGGCCCGCTGGCCGGGACCGTCCGGCGGACGCTCGTACGCAAGGGGATCCGGGCGATCCCGATGACGCTCGCGGCCGTCGCGCTGACGGCCGTCTTCCAGATCGTCCAGAACCAGTCGTGGGGCTTCGAGCCGGTGCAGAAGATCGGCTCGGTGCAGGCGCAGCTGACCTGGTGGGTCGCCCTTCTGCGGACGCCGCTGTCGTTGTTCGTCCCGGCGCTGGACCTGCCGGTGTGGGGCGCGCTGGCGCAGGTCCTGCTGGTCTTCGGCATCGCGGAGATCTGCCTGGGCCGGTGGCGCACGCTGGCCATCTCGTACGTGGCGACGCTCGCCGGGACGATGTACGCGCGGCTGGCGATCCACATCGGGCCGGACTCGGTGTTCGGGCTGCCGGCCGAGGCCGCGAAGGTCGTGGACACCGGCCCGTCGGCGGCCGTCGTGGGGCTGGCGGTCTTCGTCACCTGGCGCTACCGGGCCTGGTGCACCTGCGCCGTGGTCGTCGTGGCGATGGTGACGGAAGCGCTGCTCAAGCCGAATCTGGCGGGCAAGGAGCACATCGCGGCCGTGGCCGCGGTGCTGGTGGTGTGCGCGGTGGACGAGGTGCGGCGAAGACGGCGCGCGGCCCGCGCGGACGGGGGCGTTCCGCCGTGCGGGCGCGGTCACGGTCAGCGGTCGGGGGCGCCGGCCAGCAGATCGTGAATCCTGTTGCGGACCGCTTCCCAGCGCGCGTCGTGCCGGTAGGCGCGCACGCGGGCCCGGCGGCGGGCGCGCGGGCGGTGGCGGTAGAAGCGCCGGGCCCACGGTGAGCCGGGGCGGGCCAGGCGGACGGCCCCGACGAGGGCCACGAACGGCACCACCGCGCCGAGCAGGGCGATCCGCGGCTTGCCCTTGGCCAGGGCGAACAGCGCGATCAGGAAGTTGATCAGGACGTTGACGACCACGAGGCCGCGGTCGTGCAGCTCCTCCGGGGTCAGCTCGTTCACCCCGAACGGCAGGAATCCGGCCAGGACGAGGCCGACGAGGGCCGCCGTCAGGACGACGATCTCCACGCTCTTGCGGCCCTGCTCCGTCCAGTAGACGTCGTCCAGGTGCAGGACGAGTGCGAACTCGTCGAGGACGAGGCCCGCGCCCGTGCCGAACAGGACGGCCGCCGCCATGGCCCCGAAGCCGTGCCGGCCCGAGGCGACGGCCCCGAAGCCGCCGATCACCGTGAGCACGACGCCCGGCACGACGTGGTGGACGTGCAGCCCGCCCGGGCTGATGTTGCGGAAGGGGCCCCGGCCCGCGCGGATCAGGCGGGTGATGACGCGGGTCACGAGGAAGGTCAGGACGAACGCGCTCAGGGCGAGCAGCAGGGGCAGCTTGCCCGGTTCGACGATGTTGCGGCTCAACCACTGGCCCATGACGCTCGCACCCGCTCCCGATCGGCCCTCACCGGCAACCTACTGCCCGTGGGTGGCCGGATAGTGTGCCCGCGATGACCGACACGACACCCGGGCGCGCCACTGCCGGCGACGCCCTCCGCTTCGCCTTCGGCACGCTCACCGTGCTGCCCGTCCGCCTCACGCGCTGGGACCGCGCCGCGGCGCGCGGCGGCATGCTCGCGGCGCCGCTGGCTGGGCTGGCGGTGGGAGCGGCTTCCGCGGCGGCCGGCCTGCTCCTCCTGGCCCTGGGCTCGGGCCCGCTGCCGGCGGCGGTGGCGGCGGTCGCCGTACCGGCGGTCCTCACCCGCGGCCTGCACCTGGACGGGCTGGCGGACGTCGCCGACGGGCTGGGCAGCGGGAAGCCGGCGGACGACGCGCTGCGCATCATGAAGCAGTCGGACATCGGGCCGTTCGGCGTCGTCACGCTCCTCCTCGTCCTGCTGGCGCAGGTGGCGGCGCTGTCCGGGGCGTACGCGGCGTCGCCGCTGCGGGGCGCGCTCGCGGCGCTCACGGCGGCCGTGACCGCCCGCTGCGCCATGACGCTCGCGTGCCGCCCGTCCGTGCCGGCGGCCCGGCCGGAGGGGCTGGGGGCCGCTGTGGCGGGCGCGGTACCGGCCGGCGGTGCGGCGGCCGTGGCGCTGGTGGTTCCGGCCTCCTGTGCTGCCTGGGGCGCCTTCCTGGGCCCGTACGGGGCGGCCCACGCGGCCGCTGCGGCCGCTGCGGGCCTCCTGTGCGCGGAACTCCTCCTGCGGCGCTGCGTACGCCGCTTCGGCGGCGTGACGGGAGACGTCTTCGGCGCCCTCGCGGAAACGGCGGCGACGGCGGCGCTGGTGGCCCTGACCCTGGGCTAGGCGGGCACCGGCGGCCGGGCCGTCCGCCGGGCCGCGTCGCCGGCCCGGCCGAAACCGGCCAAGTCGACACGACACCGCCAAAGCCCCCGGCAGAGGCACCGCATACGATGCCCGGGGTGCGGCCGGCCCACCCGCTCGGCCGAGGAAACTCAACGGAAGTAGGGACCCCACCACCGTGTCTGCTCTGACTCTCAGCACTTCCAGTGCGGCGACGCTGCGCGCGGACGCCATCGTCGTCGGCGTGGCGAAGGGCCCGAAGGGCCCCGTCGTCGCCCCCGGCGCCGAAGCCGTGGACAAGGCCTTCGACGGCAAGCTGGCCGGCGTCCTGGAGACGCTCGGCGCCACCGGCGCCGAGGGGGAGAGCACCAAGCTCCCCGCCCCTTCCGGGCTGAAGGCCCCGGTCGTGCTGGCGGTCGGCCTCGGCGACGCCCCGGCGAAGGACGACTCCTTCGGCTACGAGGCCCTGCGCCGCGCCGCGGGCACCGCGGCCCGCGCGCTGACCGGCACCAAGAAGGCCGGCTTCGCCCTGCCCGTCGAGGACGCCGAGGCGGCCTCCGCCGTGGCGGAGGGCGCCCTGCTGGGTGCCTACTCCTACCGCCCGGGCGGCAACGGCTCGGCCAAGAAGGACGACAAGGCCGCTAAGAGCGCTCCGCTCGCCGAGATCGCCCTGCTCGGCGCCAAGCCGCGCGACAAGGCGTTCAAGGCCGCCGCCGACCGCGCCGTGACCGTGGCGGACGAGATCAACAAGGCGCGCGACCTGGTCAACATGCCGCCGAACGACCTCGACCCGAAGACGTTCGCCGCCGCGGCCCAGACCGCCGGCAAGGAGTTCGGCCTCAAGGTCGAGGTGCTGGACGAGAAGGCCCTGCTCAAGGGCGGCTTCGGCGGCATCATGGGCGTCGGCCGCGGCTCGGACGCCCCGCCGCGCCTGGTGCGGATCGCCTACACCCACGCGAAGGCGGAGAAGACCCTCGCGTTCGTCGGCAAGGGCATCACGTACGACTCGGGCGGCATCTCCCTGAAGCCGGCCGGCCACAACGAGACCATGAAGTGCGACATGGCCGGCGCCGCCGCCGTGTTCGCCGCGGTCGTGGCGGCCGCCCGCCTGGGCCTGAAGGTCAACGTGACGGGCTGGCTCGCCCTCGCGGAGAACATGCCGTCCGGCTCGGCCACCCGCCCGGGCGACGTCCTGAAGATGTACGGCGGCAAGACCGTCGAGGTCCTCAACACGGACGCCGAGGGCCGCCTGGTCCTGGGCGACGCCCTGGCCCGCGCCTCGGAGGAGAACCCGGACGCGATCGTCGACGTCGCGACCCTGACGGGCGCCATGGTGCTCGCGCTGGGCAACCGCACCTTCGGGATCATGGCCAACGACGACGCGTTCCGCACGTCGCTGTACGAGATCGCCGAGGAGGTCGGCGAGCAGGCGTGGCCGATGCCGCTCCCCGCCGAGCTGCGCAAGGCCATGGACTCCCCGGTCGCCGACTTCGCCAACATGGGCGAGCGGATGGGCGGCGGCCTGCTCGCGGGCATCTTCCTGAAGGAGTTCGTGGGCGAGGGCATCACCTGGGCCCACCTGGACATCGCGGGCCCGGCGTACCACGAGAGCGCCCCGTTCGGCTACACCCCCAAGGGCGGCACCGGCTCGGCGATCCGCACCCTGGTCCGGCTCGCGGAGCACACCGCCGCCGGCGACCTCGGCTGAGCCTCCCGCGAGGCTCGCACCGGGCTCGTACGCGCTCCGTACGGCCGCCCGGCCCCGCGGCTTTTGCCCGGGGCCGGGCGGATTCCGTTCGCCCGTAACGAAAACCCCGGCCCGTACGCGCGAGTAACCCCCGAACGTGACGCAACAGTCGCCTCTCGGACCGGCCCGGCGTCCCGCCGTCCGTCAACAAATGCGAAGATGTTGTCTCGGCAGGACAGGGCCCCCTTAATCACAGGGCCGAAGAAACGCGGCCGAACGACAGCCGCCGCCCGGTCATCGGTGACCGGATCCGGCGTATCCATGCATGGAGGACGTGACGTGGCGAACGACGCCAGCACCGTTTTCGACCTAGTGATCCTCGGAGGCGGTAGCGGCGGTTACGCCGCTGCCCTGCGCGGAGCGCAGCTGGGTCTGGACGTCGCCCTGATCGAGAAGAACAAGCTTGGCGGGACCTGCCTGCACAACGGCTGCATCCCCACCAAGGCGCTGCTGCACGCCGGTGAGGTCGCGGACCAGGCTCGCGAGAGCGAGCAGTTCGGCGTCAAGGCCACCTTCGAGGGCATCGACATCGAGGGCGTCCACAAGTACAAGGACGACGTGATCGCCGGCCTGTACAAGGGCCTGCAGGGTCTGGTCGCCTCCCGCAAGGTGACGTACATCGAGGGCGAGGGCCGCCTGTCGTCCCCGACCTCCGTCGACGTGAACGGCCGGCGCGTCCAGGGCCGCCACGTGCTGCTCGCGACCGGCTCCGTGCCGAAGTCGCTGCCGGGCCTGGAGATCGACGGCAACCGCATCATCTCCTCGGACCACGCGCTCGTCCTGGACCGCGTGCCGAAGTCCGCGATCATCCTGGGCGGCGGCGTCATCGGCGTCGAGTTCGCCTCCGCGTGGAAGTCGTTCGGCACCGACGTCACCATCGTCGAGGGCCTGAAGCACCTCGTCCCGGTCGAGGACGAGAACAGCTCCAAGCTGCTGGAGCGCGCGTTCCGCAAGCGCGGCATCAAGTTCAACCTCGGCACCTTCTTCCAGAAGGCGGAGTACACCGCCGACGGCGTCAAGGTCACCCTTGCGGACGGCAAGGAGTTCGAGGCCGAGGTGCTGCTGGTCGCCATCGGCCGCGGCCCGGTCTCCCAGGGCCTGGGCTACGAGGAGCAGGGCGTCGCGATGGACCGCGGCTACGTCCTGGTCGACGAGTACATGCGCACCAACGTGCCGACCATCTCGGCCGTCGGTGACCTCGTCCCGACCCTCCAGCTCGCGCACGTCGGCTTCGCAGAGGGCATCCTGGTTGCGGAGCGGCTGGCCGGTCTCAACCCCGTGCCGGTCGACTACGACGGCGTGCCGCGCGTCACGTACTGCCACCCCGAGGTCGCTTCGGTCGGCATCACCGAGGCGAAGGCCAAGGAGCTGTACGGCGCCGACAAGGTCGTCGCTCTGAAGTACAACCTCGCGGGCAACGGCAAGAGCAAGATCCTCAAGACCGCGGGCGAGATCAAGCTCGTCCAGGTCAAGGATGGTGCCGTGGTCGGCGTCCACATGGTCGGCGACCGCATGGGTGAGCAGGTCGGCGAAGCCCAGCTGATCTACAACTGGGAGGCGCTGCCGGCCGAGGTCGCGCAGCTCATCCACGCGCACCCGACGCAGAACGAGGCTCTGGGCGAGGCTCACCTGGCCCTGGCCGGCAAGCCGCTGCACTCGCACGACTAAGTCCCGAGCGCACCACCATCCGCACTATTCGTAAGGAGCAACCGCAACCATGGCGGTTTCCGTAACCCTGCCGGCGCTCGGCGAGAGCGTGTCCGAGGGCACCGTCACCCGTTGGCTCAAGGCCGAGGGTGAGCGCGTGGAGGCCGACGAGCCGCTGCTCGAGGTCTCCACCGACAAGGTCGACACCGAGATCCCGGCCCCCGCGTCCGGCATCCTCGCCTCCATCAAGGTGGCCGAGGACGAGACGGTCGAGGTCGGCGCCGAGCTCGCGATCATCGACGACGGCACCGGCGCCCCTGCCGCTGCCCCCGCCGCCGAGGCTGCCGCTCCGGCCGCCGAGGAGGCCCCCGCCGCTCCGGCTCCGGTCGCCGAGGCCCCCGTGGCCGAGGCGCCCGCCGCTCCGGCCGCTGCCGAGGCTCCGGCCGCCGGCGCCGCCGAGGGCACCGACGTCGTCCTGCCCGCGCTGGGCGAGTCGGTCACCGAGGGCACCGTCACCCGCTGGCTGAAGCAGGTCGGCGAGACGGTCGAGGCCGACGAGCCGCTGCTCGAGGTCTCCACCGACAAGGTCGACACCGAGATCCCGGCCCCGGTTTCCGGCGTGCTGCTGGAGATCGCCGTCGGTGAGGACGAGGTCGCCGAGGTCGGCGCCAAGCTGGCCGTGATCGGTGCCGCGGGTGCGGCTCCGGCCGCTGCCGCTCCGGCCGCCCCGGCCGCTCCCGCCGCCGCCCCGGCTCCGGCTGCTGCTCCGGCTGCTCCGGCCGCCCCGGCTCCGGCTGCTGCCCCCGCCGCCCCGGCTGCTCCGGCCGCCCCGGCTCCGGTCCCCGCGCCGGCCGCTCCGGCCGCCCCCGCGGCCCCGGCTGCCCCGGTCGCTCCGGCTCCGGCCGCCGCTGCCGCCGTCACCGACGGCGCGTACGTCACGCCGCTGGTGCGCAAGCTCGCCGCCGAGAACGCCGTGGACCTCACCTCGGTCCAGGGCACCGGCGTCGGCGGTCGCATCCGCAAGCAGGACGTCCTGGCCGCCGCCGAGGCCGCCAAGGCCGCCGCCCCGGCGCAGGCCGCCCCGGCCGCCGCCGCTCCGGCCGCGCCGAAGGCCGCCCCGCTGCAGGCGTCCCCGCTGCGCGGTCAGACGGTCAAGATGCCGCGCATGCGCAAGGTCATCGCCGACAACATGATGAAGGCGCTGCACGGCCAGGCCCAGCTGAGCTCCGTGGTCGAGGTGGACATCACCAAGATCATGCGGATGCGCAACAAGGCCAAGGACGCCTTCGCCGCCCGTGAGGGCGCCAAGCTGTCCCCGATGCCGTTCTTCGTCAAGGCCGCCGTCCAGGCGCTGAAGGCCCACCCGGTCATCAACGCCCGGATCAACGAGGACGAGGGCACCATCACCTACTTCGACTCCGAGAACGTCGGCATCGCCGTCGACTCGGAGAAGGGCCTGATGACCCCGGTCATCAAGGGTGCGGGTGACCTCAACATCGCGGGCATCGCCAAGAAGACCGCGGAGCTGGCCGGCAAGGTCCGCACCGGCAAGATCAGCCCGGACGAGATGTCCGGCGCGACCTTCACGATCAGCAACACCGGCTCGCGCGGTGCGCTGTTCGACACGGTCATCGTGCCCCCGAACCAGGTCGCCATCCTGGGCATCGGTGCGACCGTCAAGCGCCCGGTGGTCATCAACCACCCGGAGCTGGGCGAGACCATCGCCGTCCGCGACATGACGTACCTGACGCTCTCCTACGACCACCGTCTGGTGGACGGCGCCGACGCCGCCCGCTACCTGACGGCGATCAAGGAGCTCCTGGAGGCCGCCGAGTTCGAGGCCGAGATCGGCCTGTAGTCCTCGCGGCACCGCAGGGCATCAGCAGGGCGCGGCCCCGGCTCGTTTCGTACGAGCCGGGGCCGCGCCCTTGTGCACCGCCGGGGCCGCGCCCTTGTGCACCGCCGGGGCCGCGCCCTTGTGCACCGCCGGGATAATGGCGTCACCGCCTCACCTCCGCGCCCGCACCACCCCACAGCAACCCGCAGCACCCGCACCACCCCGCACCATCCCGCTGAGGAGCTCCTCCCATGGCCACACCCGTCGTGCACTCGCTGCGTGAGCAGATCCGCGAGCACATCCTCGAAGGGATCGTCGGCGGGCGCTGGCAGCCGGGCGAGCGGATCGTCGAGCGGCGGATCGCCACCGAGCTCTCGGTGAGCCAGACGCCGGTGCGCGAGGCGCTGCGCGAGCTGGAGTCGCTGCGGCTGATCGAGTCCTCGCCCAACAAGGGCGTCCGGGTCCGCGAGCTGACCGCCACGGACCTCAAGGAGAGCTATCCCGTACGGGCGGGCCTGGAGCAGGTCGCGGCGGAGCTGGCCGCGCCGGTGCTGGCCGAGGACGTCTCCGCGCTGGAGCCGGAGGTGGCCGCGCTGTACGAGGCGGACCGGGCGGGCGACGGCGAGGCGCAGGTGCGGCACACGGTCGCCTTCCACCGGGAGATCGTGAAGGCCGCGGGCAACGCCGTCCTGCTGCACACCTGGGAGTCGCTGGGCATCGAGGTGTGGACGACGCTGTCGATCCGCTGGCTCAGCCCGGAGCCGCGCACGCACGCGGAGGAGCACGCCGAGATCGTGGCGGCGTTCCGGCGGCGCGACCCGGCGATCGGGGAGCTGCTGAAGGCCCATGTGCTGAGCTGCGCGCCGAGGATCTGAGTCCCTGCCGGGCCCTGTTGGGCCCCAAGGATTGATCGATCATCGATCAGGGGCGTACAGTCTCGTTCGAGCCGTCCCGCGTCGCCCTGTCCTGTGTCGCGGAACGGCTCAGAAGTGACGACAGGAGCCCGTGCGTCTTCCTGCCCTGGCTGCGCACCGGCTCCTGTCGCCACTCCCCTTACCCTGTGAGCCATGCGCGCCGCACGGCTGATCAAGCTGGTCCTGCTGTTGCAGTCCCGGCCGTCCATGACGGGCACCGAGCTGGCCCGGCAGCTGGAGGTCTCCGAGCGCACCGTCGCCCGGGACGTCCTCGCGCTGTCCGAAGCGGGTGTCCCCGTCTACGCCGACCGCGGGCGCGCGGGCGGCTACCGCCTCGTCGGCGGCTACCGCACCCGCCTGACGGGCCTCGGCCGTACGGAGGCGGAGGCGCTGTTCCTGTCCGGGGTGCCCTCCGCGCTGCGCGAGATGGGCCTGGCCGACGCGGCCTCGGCCGCCCGCCTCAAGGTCTCCGCCGCCCTCCTGCCCGAGCTCCGGGACGCCTCGGCGTCCGCGGCCCAGCGCTTCCACCTCGACGCGCCCGGCTGGTGGCGCGAGGGCGACCCGCCGGCCCTGCTGCCCGCGCTCGCGGACGCGGTCTGGGACGACCGCACCGTCACCGCCCGCTACCTGCGCAAGGGCACGGAGGCCGAGCGCGAGCTGGAGCCGTACGGGCTCGTGCTCAAGGGCGGCATCTGGTACGTCGCGGCCCGCGCCGGCGAGCAGTTCCGCGTCTACCGGGTGGACCGCTTCACCTCCGTGGTCTCCGGGGCGGACCGCTTCGAGCGGGACGAGGCGTTCGACCTGCCGGCCTTCTGGGAGGAGCGGGCGGCGGAGTTCGCCCGCTCGATCCTCCGCGACCGGGTCGGGCTGCGCCTCACCCCGGAAGGGGCGAGGCGGCTGCCCCACGTGACGGACCGCGTGGCGGCCACGGAAGCCCTGGAGGCCGCGGGCGCACCGGACGAGCGGGGCCGGGTGACGGTCACCTTGCCGGTGGAGTCCCTGGAGGTGGCTTACGACCAGCTGCTGGCCCTCGGCCCCGAGGCGGAGATCCTGGCCCCTCCCGCGTTCCGCGAGCGCTTCGCGGAGGCGGCGGCACGGACAGCGGCCCTGTACGGCTGAACAGCCCGGACAGTTCAAGCCCGCCCTGGGCGAGCCCTATCCCCCGAGTCACGTCACCGGTAATCCGCCTCCTGCGGGTCCTCCCCCGCGTCCAGGGCCGCGATGTAGCCCCAGGCGTCCGGCTGCGTGCCGTCGGTGTCGGTGAAGCCGTAGGCGCGGGCCAGCTGTCCGCTGGACAGCGACTGCCCGTTCCAGCGCGAGACGCCGGGGTCGCCGGCGAGCGCGGCGACCGCGCGCCCGACGTAGGCGGGGCTCTCCGAGATGCAGAAGTGCGGGTCCTCCTTCAGGGCGTCGCGCCAGGTCTCCTCGGTCACCTTCTTGTACGTGTCGAGCATCGCCTCCGACCGCAGGTATCCGGGCGTGAGGCTGACCGCGCTGCAGCCGACGCCCCGGAGCTCCTCGGCGAGCCCCATGGCCATGCGGATCGGCGCGTACTTGGCGAGGTCGAAGGCGAGGTGGCCGCGGTACCTCGCGTTGTAGCCGGCCGTCCCGTCGGTCATCTCGACCACCAGCCCGCCGGGCCGCCGGCTCAGCAGCGGCAGCGCGTGGCGGCTGGTGATGAGGTGGGAGTCGATGCCGAGCCGCAGGATGCGCAGGTCGGCGTCCAGGTCGTGCTCCCACGACTTCCTGCTGAAGGCGTCGGGAAAGCCGACAAGGTGGTCGCCTCCCCACAGGCCGTTCACGAGCACGTCCAGCCGCCCGTGGTCCCGCTCGATGCGGGCGACGACGGCCTCCACCTGCCCGGGTTCCAGATGGTCCGCGGGCACGGCGATGCCCGTGCCGCCCGCCGCCGTCACCAGTTCGGCGGTCTCCTCGATCGTCTCGGGCCGCCCGACCTCGCTGCGGTGCTCGCGCGTGGTGCGCCCGGTCGCGTAGACGACCGCGCCGGCCCTGCCGAGCTCGACCGCCACGGCCCGGCTCGCGCCGCGGGTGGCTCCCGCCACGAGCGCCACCCTGCCCGCGAGCGGCCGGTCGTCCTGTGTGCGCGTACCCATGTCCTCGGGTCTCCTCTCGTCGGTACGGCCGTGACCCTGTCACCGAATCAAGACACCCTCTGTCCTGTTTCGCGCGTCACACCACGCCCGGTGTGACGCCCCGATAACGAGACGGCCGCATCCGCTGCGCTCCGCGTGCGGCGTGGGGTGCTTGGCCCGATGCTGGTGGCGTGGACGAGACGGAGTTCTGGGAGCTGATCGACGCGACGCGCGAGGCGGCCGACGGCGACGCCGAGGACCAGGCGGACATGCTGGTCGACCGGCTGATGCAGCTCGACCCCGAGCGCGTGGTGGACTTCGCCCGGCACTTCGAGTCCCGCTACAACCGCTCGTACACCTGGGACCTGTGGGGCGCGGCCGTCATCCTGCTGAGCGGCGCGAGCGACGACGCCTTCGACTACTTCCGGTGCTGGCTGATCGGCCAGGGCCGGGAGGTCTTCGAGGGCGGGATACACGACCCGGACCACCTCGCCGAGTTGCTGGAGGACTTCGACGAGGAGGTCGACGGGGACGGCGAGGACCTCGGCTACGCGGCCGACGAGGCGTACGAGCAGCTCACCGGGGCGGAGACGCCGGACCTGGGGCTGCCCGACCAGCCGGCGGAGCCCACCGGAACGCCCATCGACCCGGAGGACGAGGCGGCGCTCGCCGAGCGCTTCCCCCGCCTGTGGGCGCGCTTCAGGGAGTAGCCACACCCCGGTAGGGGCGCGGCTCAGGCAGTGAGCAGGCGGCCCATCAGCACGTCGTCGACGTAGCCGCCGTCCAGCAGGAACTCCCCCGGCAGCACGCCCTCCACGGCGAAGCCCTCCGCCTCGTAGAGGCTGCGGGCGGGCGCGTTGTGCGCGAGGACGCGCAGCGTGATCCGCGTCGCCCCCTGCCGGCGCGCCTCCTCCATCGCCGCCCGCACCAGCGCCCGGCCGAGGCCGTGCCCGCGGAAGGCGTCGTCCACGGCGAGGCCCTGGATCTGGCGCACGTGGGCGTTGACGGCGAGCGGCGTGGGCGGCACCAGCCGTATGTACCCCGCGTGCCGGCCGCCGGCGTCGGCCACCAGGATGTGCCCGGGCCGGTTCCGCTCGGTGAAGAAGGGCCCGTAGGGCGGCTCGGGCCGCGGCTGGACGGCGTGCAGCGTGGACCAGGTGCGGGCGTCGAGCTCCGCCAGCGGGCCGTCGTCGGCCTCCGTGGCCGCGCGGATGATCAGGTTCTCCATGGGGTCACTGTGCCAGGCGTGCCCCGCCCCTCCTGAGTCATTTTTTACGGGCCCGGGGGCAGGATGGGCCGTATGCGGATCGCGATCACCGGTTCCTCCGGGCTCATCGGCACGGCGCTCGTGCGCTCCTTGTACGCGGACGGCCACGAGGTGGTGCGCCTCGTGCGGCGCCCGGCCCGCGCGCGGGGCGAGGTCTCCTGGGACCCGGTGCGCCAGACCGTCGACGCGGCCGGGCTCGCCGGCTGCACGGGCGTGGTGCACCTGGCGGGCGCGGGCGTGGGCGACCACCGCTGGACCGCCGCCTACAAGAAGGAGATCCGGGACAGCCGGGTCCTCGGCACCGCCGCGATCGCCGAGGCCGTCGCCTCCCTCGACACCCCGCCGCGGGTGCTGGTCAGCGGCAGCGCGATCGGCATCTACGGCGACACCGGCGACCGGCTCACCGACGAGAACACCCCGCCCGGGCACGGCTTCCTCGCCGACGTCTGCCAGCAGTGGGAGGAGGCCACCGTGGCCGCCGCCGAGGCGGGCGTACGGACCGTGTACGCGCGTACGGGGCTCGTCGTGTCCCGGCGGGGCGGGGCGTGGAAGAAGCTCTTCCCGCTCTTCCGGGCGGGGCTCGGGGGGCGCATGGGCAGCGGCCGGCAGTACTGGAGCTTCATCGCCCTCCAGGACCACGTCGCCGCGCTCCGGCACCTCCTGGAGGACACGTCGCTGTCCGGACCCGTCAATCTGACCGCGCCGCATCCGGTCACCAACCGTCAGCTCACCGAGGTCATGGGGCGGGTGCTGCACCGCCCGGCGCTGCTCCCCGTGCCCGCCCCCGCGCTCCGGCTGGCCCTCGGCGAGATGGCCTCCGACGTGCTGGGCAGCCAGCGGGTCGTGCCCCGGCGGCTGCTGGACTCCGGGTTCTCCTTCGCGTTCCCGGACGCCGAGAGCGCCGTACGGGCCGCGCTGGCGGACACACGGTGACCACGGACCGCGCACGGGGCCGCTCGCCGTGCTACCCGCTGTGCGACCGTGCCCTGTCCGTGCGCGACTGTTATTGACCGAATTTCTCTCTACGGTCATGTCAAATCGCGCATCGGCGCTGCCCGTTGAGGGCATCAGGGCACCGAGCGAGCGGACCGAATCCGGGAGGGCACGTGCTCAGCAGCGCACGCGACACCGCTATCGACGCCGACGTCGTCATCGTGGGAGCCGGCCTCGCCGGGCTCTCCGCGGCCCACCGGCTCACGGCCGCCGGGGTATCGGTCGTCGTCCTGGAGGCCGCCCCCTACGTCGGCGGGCGGATGACCACCGACCGGGCCGACGGCTTCCTGCTGGACCGGACGGCCCAGCTGCTCAACACCTCCTTCCCGGAGCTGCTCCGCACGCCCGGCCTGGACGCCCTCGTGCTGCGGCCGTTCACCCCGGGAGTGCTCGTCCACGCCGACGGGCGCAACCAGCGCACGGGCGAACCGCGCTCCACGAAGCGCGCGTTCCCCACGGCACGGGCCCTCGCGACCGCCGCCCGCGCCTCGCGGACGGCACGGGCGGCGCGGGCGTCCCGGGCCGGCGGCCTCGACCAGGCCCGCCTGGGCACCGCGCTGGGCCGCCTCGCGGCGCTGCCCGCCCACCGCGTCCTCGCCCGCCCCGACCGGCCCACCGCCGAGACGCTCGCCGGGCGCGGTCTGCCGGCCCGCACCGTCGAGGGCTTCCTGCGGCCCCTCCTGGCGTCCCTGCTGTGCGATCCGGACCTCACGACGTCGAGCCGCTGCGCCGACCTCGTGCTGCGGGACTACGCGCGTGGCCACCTCTGTCTGCCGGCCGGCGGGGCGGACACCGTACCGGCGCTGCTCGCCTCGCTGCTGCCGCCCGGCACGGTGCGGACCGGCGTCCACGCCAAGGCCGCCTGCACGACGTCCGTGTCCACCGCCGGGCACGGTGAGCTGCGCTGCCGCTCGGTCGTCGTGGCCACCGGTGCGCGCGCCGCGGCCGAGCTCATCCCGGGCCTGCGGATGCCCGGCTTCCATCCGGTGACGGTGCTGCACCACACCGCCCCCGAGGCGCCCTTGCGCGAGGCCTCGCTCATCATCGCGGCGGGGCGGCGCGGGCCCGTCGCGCACACCATGGTGGCCAGCGAGGTGGACCCCTCGCGGGCGCCCGCGGGGCGGCCCCTGATCACCTCGACGGTGCTGGGCGCGGCGGCCTCGCTGCCCACCGCCGAACTGGACCGCGCCGCGCGGGCCCAACTGGCCCGGGTCTACGGCACCCCGACCGGCGACTGGCAGCTCCTCGGCGCCCACCACGACCCCGAGGCCGTCCCGGCCATGCCGGCCCCGCACGACGTCCGGCGCCCGGTGCGGCTGCTGTCGGGCCTCTACGTCTGCGGCGACCACCGCGACACGAGCACGGTCCAGGGCGCCCTGTTCTCAGGCCGCAGGGCGGCCCTGGCAGTCCTCCGCGACCTGGGCATCCGAGCCCCCCAGGACTCCGAGGAACTCCAGGCGGCGTAGCGCCTCCGGCCTGGGCCCGCTCGTACAACACCGCTTGTTCGGCACCGCCGGTATCCCCGGTGGGGGCTGATCACCGCTGCGGCGGCTCCAAGAAGCCGGGGCTTCTTGGAAGAACATCCCGCCGCGACGGCGAGCAACCCCCACCGGAGGTGGCCCGGGGGCGGCCCTAAAGGACCGCCACCTTCTCCCGGTACGCCCGCACCGCCGCCGCGTCCCGGTACGGTTCGAGCCGCCGCTCGAAGTCCCGGATGTACTCCAGCGCCCGCACCGACCGCATCTCCGCCGCCGCCTGCGCGGCCTCCGCCCCCAGCTGGCACGCCTGCTCCAGCTCGCCGAGCCCGAGCCGCGCCGTGGCCAGCACCACCCGGCAGAAGAGCCGGCTGCGGGCGTACGCCTGGCTGCGGAGCTGCAACGAGCGCTCGGCGTGCTGCGCCGCGGCCCGGTACTGCTGGAGATCGCGGTGGCAGTGCCCGAACTCGTCCGCCAGCTGGGCCTCGTCGAAGAAGCGCGCCCAGTACGGCACGTCGTCGCCCGGGCGGGCGGACTCCAGGGCCCGCTCCGCCCGCGCCAGCGACGCCGAGCAGGCCCGTACCTCGCCGAGCACCCCGTGCCCGCGGGCCTCCACCGCGTGGAGCAGCGACTGCACCACCGACGGCGCGCTGGAGCCGACGCCCTGCTGGGCGACCCGGGCCAGCTGGACGGCTTCCCGGCCGTGGCCGAGGTAGACCGCCTGCCGGCTCATGGTGACGAGCACGTAGCTGCCGTAGGAGCGGTCCCCCGCGGCCTGGGCGAGCCGCAGCGCCTGGACGAAGTACCGCTGCGCCAGCCCGTGCGCGGCGATGTCGTACGACGTCCATCCGGCGAGCCGGGTGAGGTCGGCGACGGCGGCGAAGAGCCGGCGCCCGGTCGCCTCCCCGTACGTGCCGCGCAGCATCGGCTCGGCCTCGTGCTCCAGGTACCGCACGAGGGCCTGGCGGGCGTGCCCGCCGCCGTACGCGTGGTCGAGCGTGCGGAAGAGCTCGCCGACCGAGCGCAGCGCCGCGATGTCGCCCATCGAGACCCGGCCGCCGGGCCCGCGCTCGACCTGCCGCTGGCGGGGCTGGTGCGCGCGCCCCTGGGCCGGGACCCGGCCGCCCTCGGCGGCGGGCGCCCCGCGGGCGACCCGCTCGTCGGCGCGGCCGATCAGCCAGTCCCGGCTGGGCACCACGAGCCCGGCCGGGGTGAAGGCGATCTTCCGGAGCTCGGTGTGGCTGCCGGAGTCCTTGCGCCAGAGGCCGCTGACGATGTCAATGGCTTCTTCCGGGGACGCGGCGAATTCGAGCCCCGCGTACACCGGGGCGCAGGCGTCCAGGCCCAGGTCCTGCGCGGACAGCCGCCGCCCGAGCCGCCGGGTGAAGACCTCGGCGATCAGCGCCGGGGTGGTGCCCCGGGGCTGCTGGCCGCGCAGCCAGCGGGTGACGGACGTCTTGTCGTAACGCAGGTCGAGGCCGTGCTCAAGCCCTAACTGATCGACTCGCCGAGCCAGCCCTGCGTTGGAGAAGCCCGCCTCCGCGATCAACGCGGCGAGCTGACGGTTGGGGATGCGCTGCGGGGGTCGTTCCGTCATCAGCCTGCCGGTCTCCCTGATCTCGTTCTGGAACGGCGCGAACTTAGCGGTCCCCAACGCCCTGATCGCTCCCTTCGCCCCGCATTCATCCGATCGTGTGAGGACAGATCAAATACACCCGGACGGCGCTCCGGACCCCCTCACCCCGCCGTGGCGGTCCGGGACCGCCCCTCAGCCCGCCGTGCACCGCCCGCCTGCGGCGATGTCGGCGGGCGGCCGTACAGTGGCAAAGGAGCAAGTCGAAGAGAAGCTGAGGAGCCGCCGTGAGTGAGCTGCGCTTCGTCCACCTGGGCTTCGGGGCGGACGCCGTCGAGTATCAGGAGGCGTGGCAGGAGCAGCGGCGGGTCCACGCCGCCCGGTTCGCGGACGAGATCCCGGACACCTGCCTGCTGCTGGAGCACCCGGCGGTCTACACCGCGGGACGGCGCACGGAGGACAGCGAGCGCCCCCTGGACGGCACCCCCGTGGTTGACGTCGACCGCGGCGGGAAAATCACCTGGCACGGCCCGGGCCAGCTCGTCGGCTACCCCATCCTCAAGCTGCCGCGCCCGGTGGATGTGATCGCGCACGTCCGCCGCCTGGAGGAGGCACTCATCCGCGCCTGCGCGGAGCTGGGCCTGGAAACCACGCGCGTGGAGGGCCGCAGCGGCGTCTGGGTGCTGGGCGACCCCGTCGAGCAGCGCCCCGCGATCGGCGGCCTGTCCCTGGACTTCGACCCGCGGCTGACGGACGAGGAGTTCGACCCCCGGCTGAACGGCCCGGAGTACGCCCCGTCCAACGCCGGCCAGCGCCGCGAGGACCGCAAGCTGGCGGCGATCGGCATCCGGATCGCCAAGGGCGTGACGATGCACGGCTTCGCGCTGAACTGTGATCCTGACAACACCTGGTTCGACCGGATCGTGCCGTGCGGCATCCGGGACGCGGGCGTGACCTCCCTCTCGAACGAGCTGGGCCGGCGGGTGTCCGTGGCCGAGGTCCTGCCGGTGGTGGAGAAGCACCTGCGGGAGATCCTGGAGTCGGCGGAGCCGCGGCCGCGCCCCGTAGCAGCGGGGGCGGCGAGCGGCACGGCCGGGGTGACCGAGGCGGCCGGGGCGAGCTAGCCCGCGGGGCCGGTGGGGAGCCGGTGGGGGAATGTGCCCGGGCCTTCATGAGTTGCCCAGGGCACAGGAATGACGAGCGTAGGAAATAACGGGCGTACCCTGGTGTCCGCCGAGGAATCGAAGTCATAGGGAGCCGGACGTGTCGGCAGTCGCACCCGACGGACGCAAGATGCTGCGCTTGGAGGTCCGGAACGCCCAGACCCCCATCGAGCGCAAGCCCGAGTGGATCAAGACGCGGGCGAAGATGGGCCCCGAGTACACCTCGCTCCAGGGCCTGGTGAAGCGCGAGGGCCTGCACACCGTGTGCCAGGAGGCGGGCTGCCCCAACATCTACGAGTGCTGGGAGGACCGCGAGGCCACGTTCCTCATCGGCGGCGACCAGTGCACCCGGCGCTGTGACTTCTGCCAGATCGACACCGGCAAGCCCGAGGCCCTGGACCGGGACGAGCCGCGCCGCGTCGGCGAGTCGGTCGTCACGATGGACCTGAACTACGCCACGATCACCGGCGTCGCCCGCGACGACCTGGCCGACGGCGGCGCCTGGCTGTACGCGGAGACCGTGCGCCAGATCCACCAGCAGACCACGGAGCGCGAGGCCGGCCGGACCAAGGTCGAGCTGCTCGCGCCGGACTTCAACGCGGTCCCCGAGCTGCTGGACGAGGTCTTCGCCTCGCGCCCCGAGGTCTTCGCGCACAACGTCGAGACCGTGCCCCGGATCTTCCGCCGCATCCGCCCCGGCTTCCGCTACGAGCGCTCGCTCGAGGTCATCACCAAGGCCCGCGAGGCCGGTCTGGTGACCAAGTCCAACCTGATCCTGGGCATGGGCGAGGAGCGGGCCGAGGTCAGCGAGGCGCTGCGCGACCTGCACGAGGCGGGCTGCGAGCTCATCACCATCACCCAGTACCTGCGGCCGTCGCCGCGGCACCACCCGGTGGAGCGCTGGGTGAAGCCGCAGGAGTTCGTCGAGCTGAAGGACGAGGCGGAGGAGATCGGCTACGCCGGCGTCATGTCCGGCCCCCTGGTCCGTTCGTCGTACCGCGCCGGTCGCCTCTACCAGCAGGCGATGGAGCGGCGCGCGGCCGCCCCGTCGACCCAGGCGGTCTGACCTGCGGCTCCGGCCCTGCGCACACTCATGGACGCGGCCCGTGTCTCCCCTGCCGGACGGTGGGGGAAGGTACGGGCCGCGTCAACGTTTCATAGGTGTTTGACCAAGAGGTCATCCATTGGTAACACCGTTCCGTGACGATGGGGGTACGCACAGCAGTTCCCGGTACGTACATCCCTTCCCCGCCGGTACGCACCTCCAGCCCCCCGCTGCCCACTGATCACTTCCGCTCCCGAGGGGACAACGACATGCAGGCCGCGCCCGCCCACGCAGCCGTGGCGACAGCCACCCGCGCCGCTTCCGCCCTGCCCACCACGCTCGCCGTGCGCCCCCCGTCCGTCACCGGGGCCCTGCGGGCCCTGGAGGGGCTGCTGATGCGCGGCGGCCAGCGCACCGCGCGGCGGAACGCCTGGACCGCGGTGCTGGAGGACCGCCGCCGGGCCAAGGACCGGCGCGAGGCGCAGCACGTGCTGGAGGCCGTGGCGGCCCCCGGTCCGCAGGCGACGTAAACTTCGCCTTATGGCGAGGAAGGCAACACCTGAGACTGAGAAGCAGGGGCGACTCCAGCAGATCGTCCTGTCCTACAAGATGACGCGAGAGGCTGACCCGAAGGTCGGTCTTGTCGTCGCGGGCGTGGGCATCGTGACCCTCGGTGTCCTGCTCGCCGTGGGCTTTGCCATCGGCCACCCGGTCTACCTGGGCATTCTCGGCGTTCTGCTGGCGTTCCTCGCGATGGCCATCGTCTTCGGGCAGCGCGCCCAGCGCGCCTACCAGAACAAGATCGAGGGCCAGCGCGGCGCGGCCGCGGCCATCATGGAAGGCCAGATGGGCCGCCAGTGGACGACGACGACCGCCGTCGCGTTCAACCGCGACGAGGACATGGTCCACCGCGCGATCGGCAAGGCCGGCATCGTGCTCATCGGCGAGGGCAACCCCGGCCGGGTCAAGGCCCTGCTGGCGGCCGAGAAGCGCAAGATGGCGCGCATCGTGACGGACGTCCCGGTGCACGACTTCATCATCGGCAACGGCGAGGGCCAGCTGCCGCTGAAGAAGCTGCGCACGACGCTGGCGAAGCTGCCGCGCGTGGTCCCGGGCGACAAGGTGACGACGACCACCGACCGGCTGCGGGCCATGGGCGACCCGATGAAGAACATGCCGATCCCGAAGGGTCCGCTGCCGAAGGGCGCGCGGATGCCGAAGGGCCGCTAGAAGGCACATCGCTGGAAGGCACACAGCAAACGACGAGGGCGGGGCGGAAACCTTTACGGTTTCCGCCCCGCCCTCGTCGTTGCTCTCTTGCCGGCCGTTCTGTCAGATCCGCACCTGGACGGCGCGTGCGAGCCGGTCGTGGAGCCCGCGGGTGTCGCGGTCCCAGATGACGGCCGGGATGACGACGACGAGGAGTACGCTGCGGAAGAGGACGCGGGGCAGGGAGAGCCGGCCCCCGCCCTCGGCGACGACGCGCAGCCCGAGGAGGCGCTTGCCGGGGGTGCAGCCGACCGTACCGACGGTGACGACACTGAGTACGAAGAAGATCAGCAGCGCCCAGTTCCCGGCCTGCTGGGGCTTGCCGTCCGCGAGGAAGGCGTAGGCGATGAGCATGCACAGCGCCCAGTCGATGAAGACGGCGCCGAGGCGCCGCCCGAGCGGGGCGATGGCGCCGGGCCCGTCCGCCGGGAGCCCGAGGCGCTCGCCCCGGTGCCCGAAGTCGACGCCCATCTCCTCGGCGGCCGCGCGCGGGCCGGAGAGCCATGAGCCGATTGCTTGCCTGTTGTCCACCCGTCCACGGTACTGCGCCCGCATTCGTTCCCTTCCGCCCGGGGTCGGAAGGCCGTGTTACACAGCACATCCGGGCCGCACCCCGGTTAACCTCGGCGAAACAAATGGGTCATGCCCGGGAAATCCCGTCTCTCTAGGGTCGGCCGCAGCGCGCCGGTGCGATACGGACCGCGCCACCGAAGCAATCCCCGACCGCGTACGGCCGGGCTAGGAGGAGTTGGATGTTCCAGAACGCCGACGAGGCCAAGAAGTTCATCTCGGATGAGGACGTCAAGTTCGTCGACGTCCGATTCTGCGACCTGCCTGGCGTGATGCAGCACTTCACGATCCCGGCCGCGGCCTTCGACCCGAACGAGGAGCTCGCCTTCGACGGCTCCTCGATCCGCGGTTTCCAGGCGATCCACGAGTCCGACATGGCCCTGCGCGCGGACCTGTCCACGGCCCGCATGGACCCGTTCCGCCGGGACAAGACGCTTAACATCAACTTCTTCATCCACGACCCGATCACGGGCGAGCAGTACAGCCGCGACCCGCGCAACATCGCCAAGAAGGCCGAGGCCTACCTCGCCTCCACGGGCATCGCGGACACCGCGTACTTCGGCCCGGAGGCCGAGTTCTACGTCTTCGACAGCGTGCGCTTCAACACCGCGGCGAACGAGTCCTTCTACCACATCGACTCCGAGGCCGGCGCCTGGAACACCGGTGCGGTCGAGGACAACCGCGGTTACAAGGTCCGCTACAAGGGCGGCTACTTCCCGGCCCCGCCGGTCGACCACTTCGCCGACCTGCGCGCGGAGATCTCCCTGGAGCTGGACAAGGCCGGCCTCCAGGTCGAGCGCCAGCACCACGAGGTCGGCACCGCCGGCCAGGCCGAGATCAACTACAAGTTCAACACGCTGCTCGCCGCCGCCGACGACCTGATGCTCTTCAAGTACATCGTGAAGAACGTCGCCTGGCGCAACGGCAAGACCGCCACCTTCATGCCGAAGCCGATCTTCGGCGACAACGGCTCGGGCATGCACGTCCACCAGTCCCTGTGGAGCAACGGCGACCCGCTCTTCTACGACGAGCAGGGCTACGCCGGCCTGTCGGACACCGCCCGCTACTACATCGGCGGCATCCTCAAGCACGCCCCGTCGCTGCTGGCCTTCACCAACCCGACGGTGAACTCCTACCACCGCCTGGTCCCCGGCTTCGAGGCCCCGGTCAACCTGGTCTACTCCCAGCGCAACCGCTCCGCCGCCATGCGCATCCCGATCACGGGCTCCAACCCGAAGGCCAAGCGCGTCGAGTTCCGCGCCCCGGACCCGTCCTCGAACCCGTACCTCGCCTTCTCGGCCCTCCTCCTGGCCGGCCTCGACGGCGTCAAGAACAAGATCGAGCCCGCCGAGCCGATCGACAAGGACCTCTACGAGCTCGCCCCCGACGAGCACGCCAACGTCCCCCAGGTCCCGACGTCCCTCCCGGCCGTCCTCGAGGCCCTCGAGGCCGACAACGAGTACCTCCAGGCCGGCGGCGTCTTCACCTCCGACCTGATCGAGACCTGGATCGACTACAAGCGCACCAACGAAATCGCCCCGATCCAGCTCCGCCCGCACCCGCACGAGTTCGAGATGTACTTCGACATCTAAGACGCCGGGCTGACCAGTGCGGGCCGCTACCCGAATCCGGGTGGCGGCCCGCATTCGTTGTGCTACTTGGCGGGGTCCATGAGGCGGACCGTGCTGAGGATTTTGCGGACGGTGTCGTCCGGGAGTTCGTTCTTGACGTCCTTTGCGGCGAAGAGGGTCCAGGACGTGTATTCGTTGCCCTTGGGGTTTTTGAAGACGAAGGCGGTGGCCTTGCCGTCGGAGGCGCACTTGTTCTTCTTCGGGACGCCCGAGGCGGCGGACGTGACCAGGGTGCCGGAGAGGCCGGACTTGGTGGTGTACTGCTCCGCCGGGGCGGATTTGATCTTCTTCTTGTCGGGCTGGGTGTAAAAGCCGTAGAGCCAGGCCTCGGCGTTGGCGCGGGCGGCGGCCTCGGGGTCCTGGCCGCGTTCGCTGCGGGAGCCGGCCGCGGCGAGGGCCATGTTCTCCTTCTTGTCACCGCTGCCGGAGCTGCACCACGCCGGGTCGAGCATCGCCGGTGCCATGAAGGCGACGAGCGGCTTGTCTTCGGGGTCGTCGTTCTCGGCGACGTAGGTGACCCAGTCGGTCTGCTTGCGGTCCCATTCGGGGGGCACGTCGAAGGCGACGCCCTTCGCGGGGTTCGTGACGACCTTCCAACCGGGGACGACCGGCTTGGGGTCGTGGTCCGCGCGCGGGTTGTCGGTGCCGGCCGACGCTCCGGGGTCCGTGCTCGGGGCGGGCGACGAGGGGCTCGTGGCGGGCTTCGGGTCCTTCGCCTCGGCGTCCTTGTCGCCGCCTAGGACGAGGAAGCCGGTGACGCCCGCGGCGATGACGACCGCCGTCGCCGCGGCTATGGCTATGACCTTCGTTCTGTTTCCCCCGCCTCGTGGTGGCTGCGGCGGCGGCCCGTACGGGCTCGGCTGCTGATACGGATTCGCTTGCCCGCCCTGCGGATGCCGCGGGTCCCCCGGAGACTGCTGTCCTTGCCACATAGGGGGAAACCCTATGTCAGCGGGTGGTGTAGCCCCCGTTGATGAAGAGGGTCTGGCCGTTGAGCCACCAGCCGTCCGTCAGCAGGAACTTCACGTACGGGACGATGTCCTCGATCTTGGTGAGGTCGCCGTTCATGGACGAGGACTTGTGGTACGCGACGGAGTCGTCCGTCTCGGCCGGGTAGAAGAACGGGGTGTCCATCGGGCCGGGGGCGATGTTGTTCACCGAGATGTTCCGCCCGAAGAGCTCTTTGGAGAGGGCGCGGGTGAAGTGCTCGACGGGGGCCTTGCTGCCGGCGTAGACGGAGTAGAGGCCGGTGTACGCGGCGAGCAAGGAGGTCACGACGGTGACGATGGAGCCGTCGCGTTCGAGGCGTTTCGCGGCCTCGCGCATCATGAAGTACGCCGCCTTGCTATTGACGGCGAACATTTTGTCGAACTCCTCCTCCGACGTCTCGGTCATCGGCTTCTTGATGACCATGCCGGCGGTGTTCACCATGTGGTCGACCTTGCCGAACGCCCGCACCGCCGCGTCGAAGAGCTTCTCGACCTCGGCGACCTTCGTCAGGTCGCCCTGGTGGGCGAAGGCGTCGCCACCGGCCTTCTTCACGTCCGCGACGGTCTGCTCCGCCTTGTCGCGCGACGAGTCGCTGTTGTAATGGACGACGATCTTGGCGCCGTCCCGGGCGAGCTCGCGGGCGACGAGGCCGCCGAGGTTCTTCGACGCGCCGCCGATGACGACGACCTTGTCCTTGAGCGTACGAGCGGGCATGGGCCTCTCCCGGTGACGGTCAGTGGTCAGTGATGACCAGTGACGACATGACGAGCCCCTTGCCACGTTATGGGCAAGTCCGGGGGTTCGCATGCGGGCGCCGGCCGCGCCGGGAGAGGCCCTGCTGCACCTGTCAGTAGTTGGCGGCGTCGTGGATGAGGGAGCGCACCGCCCGGCACGTCGTGTCGGAGGGCGCGTGGACCCCGATGCTGACCGCCGTCGCCCTTATCCGGCGGTTGCTCGCCTGCTCCGGGCGGTACACCCCGGAGTGCAGGAGCGCGATCGCGAGGCGCATGGCCTTCAGCTGGCGGTTGTGGGACTCGTACCACGCGCGCGGCCGGCCCGCGGGCATCGGCTTCTTCGGCAGCGTGGCAAGGCTCGGGAGATCGGGAAGAGTGGGTGCGGCTACGGCCATCGACGTTCCTCCTGGAGGGGGGTCACAACCTCTCTCGTATGCCTTCAATTTTACTGCCCCCCACTGACAATCGCCCCAGCTCAGGCGGGATTTGACGGGGGTGCGCGGTACGGTGTGGGGCATGGAGATCTGGATCAATCCCGCCTGTTCGAAGTGCCGGAGCGCCATCAGCCTGCTCGACGCCGAAGGGGCCGGGTACACCGTGCGCCGCTATCTGGAGGACGTCCCCGGCGAGGACGAGCTCCGCGCGATGCTCGACCGGCTCGGCCTGGAGCCGTGGGACATCACGCGCACCCAGGAGGCGCCGGCGAAGGAGCTCGGCGTCAAGGACTGGCCGCGCGACGCGAGCGCGCGCGAGCAGTGGATCAAGGCCCTGGCCGAGCACCCGAAGCTCATCCAGCGGCCGATCATCACCGCCGACGACGGCACGGCGGTGGTGGCGCGTACGGAGGAGGCCGTACGGGAGGCGCTGTCACGGTCACAGCCCGCCGGCTGACCGGAGGACACGGGCAGAGACAAGCGCAGGCAGGCATCCGGCCGCCGTCGGCGGTATAACGGGTGGTGTGGCATGCCGCTCCGCGGAGGAGGGGCCCATGAAACCCGGCTACCTGCCCATCGAGGACCACGGGATCATCGGCGATCTGCACACCGTGGCGCTCGTCGGGGTGGACGGCACGATCGACTGGTGCTGCCTGCCCCGCTTCGACGCGCCCTCCGTCTTCGGGTCCCTGCTCGACGCCGACCGCGGCGGGTTCTTCCGCGTCACGGTGCGTGGCGCGGAGCGCACCAAGCAGATGTACATGCCCGACTCGAACGTGCTGCTGACCCGGTTCCTCGGCCGGGACTCGGTGGCCGAGCTGTACGACTTCATGGTGCCCGACCACCCGTCCTGCCCGGCTTCGGGCACCCGCCAGATCGTGCGGGAGGTGCGGGTGCTGCGCGGCCGGGCCGTGATCGACGTGTGCTGCCGGCCCGCGTTCGACTACGGCCGCGCCCCGCACACGGTCACGCCCGTCCCCGGCGCGGGCGCCGTCTTCGCGGGCCCGGCCGGCTTCCTCGTGCTGCGCTCCTCCGTGCCCCTGACGCCCGGCGACGGGGGCTCCGCCCGCGCGACGGTGACGCTGGAGCCCGGCCAGTCGCTGGAGCTCGCCGCGCAGTGGGACGGAGAGGGTGCCGTACGGGAGGGCGTGGTGCGCCCGCTGGACTGCGCGGAGGCCACGCGGCTGCTGGACACGACGCTCCAGTACTGGGACGGCTGGCTGCGGCAGTCGCAGTACCGGGGCCGCTACCGCGAGGTCGTCGAGCGCTCGGCGCTGGCCCTGAAGCTGCTGGTCTACCAGCCGACCGGCGCCCTGGTCGCCGCCGCGACCACCTCCCTGCCCGAGGCCCCGGGCGGCGGCCGCAACTGGGACTACCGCTACACCTGGGTCCGCGACGCCGCCTTCACGCTCTACGCGCTGATGCGGCTGGGCTTCACGGAGGAGGCCGCCGCGTTCATCGACTGGCTCCACCAGCGCTGCGCGCAGGCCCCGCCCGGCACCGGCTTGCAGGTGCTGTACGGCATCGACGGCCGCCCCGACCTGCCCGAGACGATCCTGGACCACCTCTGCGGCTACAACGGCGCGCGCCCGGTCCGGATCGGCAACGCCGCGGCCGGCCAGACCCAGCTCGACATCCACGGCGAGCTCATGGACTCCGTCTACCTGTACAACAAGCACGCCGAGCCCATCTCGTACGAGCTGTGGGAGGCGCTCGCCCGCCAGCTCGACTGGCTGCAGAAGAACTGGGAGGAGCCCGACGACGGGATCTGGGAGACCCGCGGCGGACGGCAGCGCTTCACGTACTCCGCGCTGATGACCTGGGTCGCCTTCGAGCGGGCCATGCGCATCGCGCGCCACCGCGGCATGCCGGCCCCCGTCGAGCAGTGGCGGGACACGGCGGCGGCCGCGTACCGGTTCGTGCAGGACCGCTGCTGGGCGCCGGACCTCGGCGCGTACTGCCAGTACCCGGACAGCCCGACGCTGGACGCCTCGCTGCTGGTGATGCCGCTGGTGAAGTTCTCCGGGCCCAAGGACCCGCGGTTCCTGTCCACGGTGCGGCGGATCGAGGAGGAGCTGGTCAGCGACAGCCTGGTGCACCGCTACCGGACCGACGGCAGCGACGGCCTGGACGGCGGCGAGGGAACGTTCAACCTGTGCTCGTTCTGGTACGTCGAGGCGCTCGCCCGCTCCGGGCGGATCGGCGAGGCCCGCTACGTGTTCGAGAAGATGATCACCCATGCGAACCACCTCGGGCTCTACGCCGAGGAGATCGGGCCCGCGGGCGAGGCGCTCGGGAACTTCCCGCAGGCCTTCACCCACCTCGCGCTGATCAGCGCCGCCACGAACCTGGACCGCGCCCTGGCCACGCACCACGGGCCGGCGGCGCGGCACTGGCACATCCGCTGAGAGGTACGCCGCTGCTGTGCCACGCGGCGCGGTGGCGGTGCGATGCCCTACGTGATCCCCGACAGCCGTCTCTCCACGGCCTTCGGGTCGGCCCTCCACACCCGCCCCACCTCGGCGGCGAACGCGTCCGGGAAGATGTCCTCTTCGCCCGCCTCCAGGCCGTCGAGCACGGCGGCGGCGACCTCGGCGACGGGCGCGCGCGGGAAGTCCCCGAACGCGGGCTCGTTGCGGGCGACGTAGTCGAGCATGTCGGTGTCGACGGGCCCCGGGAAGACGGCGTGGACGGCGATGCCGCGCGGGGCGAGGTCCGCCCGTACGGCCTGCGTCATCAGGTGCAGCGCGGCCTTGGAGGCCGGGTATCCGCCGAGCGACGGCGTGCCCCCGAAGGCGCCGATGCTGATGACGTTGGCGACGGCCCCGCCGCCGTTGCGCTCCAGGACGGGCACGAAGGCCCGGAGGACGCGCAGGGTGCCCAGGCAGTTGGTGCGCATCACGTCCTCGACGGCGCCGAGGTCCATGTCGAGGAGGTGGCCGACGGCGTGCGTGCCGGCGTTGTTCACGAGCAGGGTGACGTCGGAGGCCGCTTGCGCCGCGGCGTCGATCGTGGCGGGCACGGTGAGGTCCAGCGCCAGCGGAAGTACGCGGTCCGGGGCTTCGGCCACGACCGGTTCGAGGGCGGCCGGATTCCGCGCGGCGGCGTGGACGCGCCGGGCGCCGCGCGCCAGGAACGCGGAGACGAGCGCCCGTCCGATGCCGCGGTTGGCGCCGGTGACGAGCACGGTGGAACCGTCGATCTTCACTGAACTCTGCGTTCCTTTCGGTGGAGCCGGCCGGTCACCTCAGCGGGATCCGGAACAGCTCTTCGAGCTTCTTCACCGTCTCCGCGGGATCGGCGTCCAGGACGGTGGTCATGCCGAGGTCCTGGGCGGGCGGCAGGTTGCGGGCCGAGTCGTCCACGAAGACGCAGGCCTCGGCGGGCAGCCGCAGCTCCTTCAGGACGAGCGGGTAGATCCCGGGCTCCGGCTTGCGGAGGCCGTGGTCGCCCGAGAGCACCACGGCGTCGTACAGGGTGCCGAAGCCGTAGCCCTGGTAGGGGTCGTAGGGGCCGGAGCCGAGGCTGTTGGACAGGATGCCCACCTTGACGCCCGCGCGGCGGGCCGCCTGGCCGGCCGCGAGCATCAGGGGCTCGGGGCGGAGGTCGGCGAGGACCCGGCCGATCAGGTTGTCCGGGGCGACGCCGAGCAGTGCGGCGGTGCGTTCGTTCCACTCCGGCTGGCCGATCCGGCCGAGCTCCAGCTGCGCGTAGATCTCGCGCCCTTCCGGGTCCGTGGAGATGACCTGGAGGAACGCGTCGGGCGCGAGGCCTTCGCGCAGGCAGAAGGCCCGGGTGCACTCGGCGATCGGGGTGGTCAGGACGCCGCCGAAATCGAGCACGAGACCCTGGTGCGGGGGCGGGGGCATGGGAACTCCTCACGGTGGGTGGTGCACCGCATCTCTTCCACTCTTCCAACGCACTCAACGACTCATGCGCGAACGCGACACGAAGACAGGACACGAGGGCGGAACACTAAGTCGTCGCCCCGCGTAGGGGAATTGATCACCGTAAGGATGTCGGGAAGTAACAGTGGCTGATTTGATGTTGCTATGCCGAACCTCAAGCCCGCGCTCACGATCACGCTCGCCACCGTCGCGTTCGCCGCTGCGGTGCCTTCGACGGCCGCTCAGGCCGCCTCGACCGCCGATGTTCCGGAATTGAAGGTGCTCACCTACAACACCTTCCTCATGAGCAAGAACCTTTACCCCAACTGGGGTCAGGACCACCGCGCCAAGGAGATACCGGCCGCCGGTTTCTTCCAGGGAAATGACGTCGTCGTCCTCCAGGAGGCCTTCGACAACGGCGCCTCCGACGCGCTCAAGGCGAACGCGGCGGGCTCGTACCCGTACCAGACGCCGGTCGTCGGGCGCGGCAAGGACGGCTGGGACGCCACGAGCGGGAATTACTCGTCCACCACGCCGGAGGACGGCGGGGTGACGGTGCTCAGCAAGTGGCCGGTCGTCCGCAAGGAGCAGGTGATCTTCAACGACGCGTGCGGTGCGGACTGGTGGTCCAACAAGGGTTTCGCTTACGTCGTGCTGAATGTGAACGGCGCGAAGGTGCACGTGGTGGGGACGCACGCGCAATCGACCGACGGCGGTTGCGCGGCGGGTGAGGCGGCGGCGGACCGGGCGAAGCAGTTCCGCCAGATCGGCGCTTTCCTCGACGCGAAGAACATTCCCGCGAACGAGCAGGTCATGGTCGCCGGTGACTTGAATGTGGACTCGCACGGGAGCGAATACGCGGCCCTGCTCGCGAATGCGGATCTCGCCCCGGCGACGGAGCGCACCGGCCACCCGTACTCCTTCGACACGAAGGAGAACTCGATCGCGGCCTACCGCTATCCGACGGACGGCCGCGAGGACCTCGACTACGTCCTGCACCGCAACGGCCACGCGCGCCCGGCGTCCTGGAAGAACACGGTGGTCAAGGAGTCGTCCGCACCGTGGACGGTCTCCAGCTGGGGCAAGGACTACACGTACACGAACCTCAGCGACCACTACCCGGTCATCGCCGGGAAGTCCTGACCCGCCTCGTTGTCAGTGGGGGGTGTCAGGATGCTCCTACGCGGGTCGCCGAACGGGGGGCGGCCCATCCGCGAGGGGGATCCATGCTGTCATCCGCGCTGCCCATCACCGTCAACACCGAGTCCGGAGAAGTACGTTCGCACGTCAGCGCCGAGGAGCTGGCGGGAGTCGTCGCGCGGCTGGGCGGGGAGGGCGACCGCTTCGCGGTGGTCGAGCGCATAGAGCGGGCGGCGGCGGACGCGGAGGGCGGCCAGGACCACTACATCCAGACCTGGCACGAGGACGGCGGGCCGTACGAGGTGGAGTACCGCGAGGGCACGGCCGAGCGGCACTTCGGGGTGCGGATGGAGAGCGCCGGCGAGGTGACGGCCGTGTTCGTGGCGTGGGCGCGGGGCGAGGAGGGGTGGGCGGACGGGTACGCCTGGGAGCAGGTCCGGTTTCCGGAGGAGGAAGGCGAAGACGCTGCGGAGCCGGATCCGGAGCTGCTGGCCGAGGCGGAAGCGGAAGCCGGACGGCTGATCCGGTGCGGGTTCGGCACGGCCGAGGAGATCACCGAGGCCGTCTCCGACCACTTCCACGCCGACGGCGCCACCCCGCTCTCCGTGCCGGCTGCCCGCCGGATCGTGCGCCGCCTGTGGCGCGAGCGGCTGGCCGAGCAGGAGGGCTGGCCCGAGGTGACCGACGCCGACCGGGTCGCGGAGGCGTTCGCGGCGCTGAACGGCAGCGGTGTCACGGCCCGGATGCACTTCGCCTGCTGCGGCAACTGCGCCTTCACGGAGATCGGCGGCGAGGCCGCCGAGGGCGATCACGGCTTCGTGTTCTTCTACCACGACGACACCCGGCACGCCGCCGACGGCGGCGGCCTGCTGCTGACCTACGGCGCGCACGAGGACGAGGGAGACCAAAAAGAAGCCTCCGCCGCCGTGGGGCAGGAGGTCGTGGCCGCGCTCACCGCGGCCGGCCTGTCCTCGAAGTGGGACGGTGATCCGGACCGGGCGATACGGGTCGAGCCGCTGGAGTGGCGCAGGCGGCTGCCGGCGGCGTGATCGCCTCGCGGGGGCCGGTCCGCCCGCCCCCGCTTTCCGGAGTCGATTGCTCCGTATTTTCCGGACCCTTCGCGGGTGGCGGGCATCACGCCAAGGTTGCGTATCCGCCTGCACCCGGAGTCTGCTGCGCCGTCGCAGGTCATGCTTCAATAGGGGCATGGCCAGCTTCCAGAACACCGCGACGGGTCGTTTCGACCTCGAGCCCTTCTGGCCTTCCCGTCAGCACGACGACTTCGACCGAGTGTGTTGCCGCGCGACTTCCGCGCAGGCCCTCTCCTCCCGCTGACCCCCACGTCGAAGTCAGCCGCCGGTCCCCGGTCCCGGCCAACGGCCCCGCGCACACGCACGTCCCCTCGACGGTCTCTCGCGCGAAAGAGCTGAGCTCTCCATGACGAACCTCCGTACCCTCACCGTGCCCGCCCCGTCCACCGCGGCCACCGCCACGGCCGGCTCCGCCGCCCCGCACGCCACGACCCACTCCCCGCACCCCTCGCATACCGCGCACCGTCACCGACTCCGGGCCGTCTCGCCGGACGAGGTGCCGCCGGTCGCCGAGCTGCTGCACTCCGGCGCGGCCACCTGGATGCCGGCGCCGCAGCACACCGTGCCGTCGCTGCCCGGCCAGCCGCCGATGATCGGCTATCTGGTGCTCGTCCCGGCCGAGCAGCAGGCCCCCGAGGCCGCGCCCGCCGCCACCCGCGGGGACGCGCTGGTGAGCATCGACCCCGAGCAGCGCACGGCCAGCGTGGCCGGGCGCCGGCTCGACCTCACGTACCTGGAGTTCGAGCTGCTGGCCCACCTGGTCGCGCACCCCCACCGGGTGCACACGCGCGACCAGTTGGTGACGACCGTGTGGGGCTACGGCCACGTGGGCGACGGCCGGACCGTGGACGTCCACGTGGCCCGGCTGCGCCGCAAGATGGGTGCCGAGCACCGCGCGTCGATCGTGACCGTCCGCCGGGTCGGCTACAAGTACGCGCCGCCGGCCGGCTACTGATCCGAACCGGCTGCCCGGCGCCCCCGAAGACCCGGTTCCGTCGGCAAACCCCGAGGTCAGAGGGTGGGGCTAGGTACACCATCGCCGGGGCGGCACCCCCCGTGACGATCATGAAGCGGTCGTCCACACTGGTTCCCGGGCCCGGTCCGCGGGCCCGGGAGCACAGCACCAGGGGGACACCGGATGAAGAAGATCGGCAACGCACTGCTGAGCGCGGCGCGCGGCCTATGGCTGGCGATCTTCGGCTTGGTGGCGTCGATCCTGCTGTTCGTGCTGACCGTGCTCTCGATCGCGTTCACACTCCTGGGCATCGGCCTGTTCACCACCCCCGTGGCCGTGGGGGCCCATAGGGCCCACGCCTCCCTGCGCCGCCGCCAGGCGAAGGCCTGGGCAGGGGTGGAGATCCCCGAGCCGTACCGCCCGCTGCCCGCACGGCGCCCCGGCCTCGCCGGCCAGGTGGAGCTCTGCACGGCCCTGCTCAAGGACCCCGCCACCTGGCGCGACCTGCTGTGGCTGCTGGTGGACGCGACGGCCGGCACGCTGCTGGCCATCCTGGCGCCCGTCCTCGTGCTGTACCTGCCGTGGGGGATCGTGCTGGCCCTCGGTGTCTGGGAGCCGATCGAGCGGGCCGGCGGTGGTCTGTGGTTCACGTTCCTCCACATCACCGACCAGTCCACCGCCCATCTGGCGGCCCCGCTCGGCCTGGTCTGGGGAGTCCTGGGCGCCTTCCTCGCCCGGCCCCTGCTGCGCGCGGACTTCCTGCTGGCCAAGCAGCTGATCGCGCCCGGCCCGGCCACGGCCCGGGAGCTCGAACTGGCCCGGCGCGTGGACCGGCTCACGGAGTCCCGGCACGACGCGGTGGACGACTCGGCGGCCGAGCTGCGCCGCATCGAGCGCGACCTGCACGACGGCGCGCAGGCCCGCCTGGTCGCCATGGGCATGAGCCTGGGCACGATCGAGGCGCTGATCGAGAAGGACCCGGCCCGCGCCAAGCAGCTCGTCGCCGCGGCCCGTACCAATTCCGCCGAGGCCCTGGCCGAGCTGCGCGACCTGGTGCGGGGCATCCACCCGCCGGTGCTCGCCGAGCGCGGCCTGGCCGACGCCCTGCGGGCCCTGGCGCTGCGGATGCCGCTGCCCGTCGAGGTGGACGTCGAGCTGGCGGGCCGGGCCGAGGAGCCGGTCGAGACGGCGGCGTACTTCGCGGTCAGCGAGGTGCTCACCAATGCCGCCAAGCACTCGGGTGCCCGGCGGGTGTGGCTCGACGTGCACCACGCGGAGGGCATGCTGCGGATCTCCGTGACGGACAACGGCCGCGGCGGGGCGGTCGCCCCGGCGGACGCTGCCACGAGAGGTGCGGCAGCGCGCGCGGCGGGCTCCGGGCTCGCCGGCATCGAGCGGCGCATCGGCACCCTGGACGGCGTGCTGGCCGTGAGCAGCCCCGCCGGCGGGCCGACCATGGTCACCATGGAGATTCCCTGCGTCCTGCGCTGACGCGCCGGCGGAGAAAGAGGGCCGGGGCCGCCGCCCCGGCTCCCCGCGCGTCCGCGGCATCGGCGACGATGAGGGCGAACCACCTGCCCGCCCCCGCCCGCCCGGGCCACCCGGAGCGCCCGGGGGCGCTGTCCTCGCCGACGTTGGAGTGCCCGTGCGCGTTGTGATCGCCGAAGACCTGTTCCTGCTGCGGGACGGTCTGGTCCGGCTGCTGGAGGCGTACGACTTCGAGATCGCGGCGGCGGTGGAGAGCGGCCCCGAGCTGTCCCGGGCCCTCGCCGAGCTGCGGCCGGACGTGGCGGTGGTGGACGTACGGCTGCCGCCGTCGTTCACCGACGAGGGCTTGCAGTGCGCGCTCGCCGCGCGGCGGGAGACGCCGGGCCTGCCGGTGCTGGTGCTCTCCCAGCACGTGGAGCAGCTGTACGCGCGGGAGCTGCTCGCGGACGGCAGCGGCGGCGTCGGCTATCTGCTCAAGGACCGGGTCTTCGACGCCGACCAGTTCGTGGACGCGGTCCGCAGGGTCGCGGCGGGCGGTACGGCCATGGATCCGCAGGTCATCTCCCAGCTGCTGTCGCGGCGGGCGCAGGACCGGCCGATGGGCGGGCTGACGCCGCGCGAGCGCGAGGTGATCGAGCTGATGGCCCAGGGCCGGTCGAACGCGGCGATCGCCGCGCAGCTGCACGTGACCGAGCGGGCGGTGGCGAAGCACACGTCGAACATCTTCGGGAAGCTCGGTCTGCCGCCGTCCGAGGACGACAACCGCCGCGTCCTCGCGGTGCTGGCGTACCTCGACCGGGGCTGAACGGCTCCTGACCGCCTAATGACCACCTACTGACCGAATCCGAGCCACTCTCCACCGGGGCTGACCGGCCGACCGCTCGGCCGATCACGGCTGAACGCCGAGCGCGCCCCATTGCTCCCTCTGGTGACGCCGGTTAACGTGCGCCGCGCACGCGTCCGTTGTCGCATTCAGCACAGTGGAGAGCGCTATGACCGATCAGCCGACCCGTCAGCCGACCGATCAGCCGAAGCCGTCGAGACGCCTGCTGCTGGGGGCCGCGGGTGCGCTCGGTGCCGGGGCCGCCCTCGCGTCCCACGCGCCGCCCGCCCGGGCCGCGGACCGCCCGCCGTTCGGCACCGCCCCCGCCGCCGCGGCCCTCGTGCGGCTGCTGGGCGCCGGGCACGCGGAGCAGTTCCAGCTGACCGCGCTCGCGCCCACCGAGGGCGAGGGCCGGGAGGACCGCTTCGAAGTGACCGGCCGCACGGGGCGGATCGAGGTCGCCGGCACGAGCCCGGCGGTGCTGCTGACAGGGGTGCACTGGTACCTCAAGTACGTGTGCGGAGCGCACATCACCTGGGGCGCGCGCCACGCCGACCTGCCGCGCAGCCTCCCCGCCCCGGCCCGCCCGCTGAGACGGGCGAGCAGGCTCCGGCACCGCTTCGCCCTCAACGACACCAACGACGGCTACACCTTCCCGTACGCCGACTGGCCCTACTGGGAGCGGATGATCGACGTCCTCGCCCTGCACGGCTGCAACGAGGTCCTCGTCATCAGCGGCCACGAGGCGGTCTACCAGCGCGTCCTCCTCGACTTCGGTTACAGCGACGCCGAGGCCCGCGCCTGGCTGCCCGCCCCGTCCCACCAGCCGTGGTGGCTCTTGCAGAACCTCAGCGGCTACGGCGGCCCGCTCGGTCAGAAGCTCATCGACTCCCGCGCCGCCCTCGGCGCCCGGATCACCGCCCGGCTGCGCGAGCTGGGCATGGCGCCCGTGCTGCCCGGCTACTACGGCTCCGTGCCGGAAGGTTTCTCCTCCCGCAACGCCGACGCGCGCGTCGTCCCGCAGGGCACCTGGCACGGCTTCCGGCGCCCGGACTGGCTGGACCCGCGCTCCGGCGCATTCGCCCGCGTCGCCGCCTCCTTCTACGACCACCAGGCCCGTCTCCTCGGCCCGGCCGGGCACTTCAAGATGGACCTGCTGCACGAGGGCGGCACGGCGGGCGACGTGCCCGTCGCGGCCGCCGCGCAGGCCGTCGAGAAGGCGCTGCGCACCGCGCACCCGGACGCGACGTGGGTGATCCTCGGCTGGGAGGACAACCCGCTGCCGGAGCTGCTGGGCGCCGTGGACCGCCGGCGGATGCTGATCGTCGACGGCGTCTCCGACCGCTTCACGGGCGTCACCGACCGCGAGAAGGACTGGGGCGGCACCCCGTACGCCTTCGGCAGCATCCCCAACTACGGCGGGCGCACCACGCTCGGCGCGAAGACGCACGTGTGGGACGAGCGGTTCTTCGCGTGGCGCGACAAGCCGGGCAGCGCCCTGGCGGGCACGGCGTACATGCCCGAGGGCGCCGACCGCGATCCGGCGGCCTTCGAGTACTTCTCCGAACTGGCGTGGCTGGAGAGCGCGCCGGGCCGGGCGCAGTGGTTCGGCGCGTACGCCGCGTTCCGCTACGGCCGCGGGGACAAGGCCGCGCGGGAGGCGTGGACGGTGCTGGGCGAGACCGCGTACCGGCAGAACGCCCCCGGGCGCAGCGACCCGCACGACAGCCTCTTCGCCGCCCGCCCGGCCCTCGGGGCGGACCGCGCCGCCGAGTACGCGCCGGGCGCCCCCGCCTACGACCCCGTCCGCTTCGACGCCGCCCTCGGCGGACTGCTCGGCGTCGCGGCGGGCTTGCGCGGCGCGGACACGTACCGCTACGACCTGGTCGACGTGGCCCGCCAGGCCCTCGCCCACCGCAGCCGGCAGCTCCTCCCCCAGCTCAAGGAGGCGTACGCGCGCAAGGACCGCGCCGCCTTCCGCGTCCTGTCCGCGCTGTGGCTGAAGCTGATGCGGCTCGCCGACGACGTCGCGGGCACGCACCGGGCCTTCATGCTCGGCCCCTGGACCGCCGCCGCCCGGGCGATGGGCTCCGACGCCGACGAGGCCGCCGAGCTGGAGCGCACCGCGCGGGTGCTCATCACCGTGTGGGGCGAGCGGAGCACGTCCGACGGCGGCAAGCTGCACGACTACGCGAGCCGCGACTGGCACGGCCTCGTGGGCGACTTCTACCTGCCGCGCTGGCGGCGCTGGCTGGAGGAGCTGGACGACGCCTTGCGGGTGGGGCGGGCGCCGCGGGCCGTGGACTGGTTCACGGTGGAGGAGTTCTGGACGCGCGAGCGCACCGACTACCCGCAGCGGCCGGTGGGCGACCCGTACCGTACGGCGGCGCGCGTGCGGGACACGTTGGCCGCCCTGCCCTACCAGGGGACGCTCGCGAGCACGCTCGACCCCGTGGCCGTCGCGCCCGGCGGCACGGCGGCGCTCTCCGCCGCGCTCACCAATGCCAACGGCTTCCGCGCCACGGGCCGCGTCGACCTCGCCGTCTCGGGCCTGCCCGCGGGCGCGCAGGGCCCCACGTCGGTGCCGCGGCTGGAACCCGGCACCACGCTGTCGGCCCGCTGGCGCGTCACCGCCCCCGCGGCGCCGCTGGAACGGCCGTTGCAGCCGCTGCCGTACGAGGTGAGCGCGCGCTACGGGCCGCAGGGCGAGGAGCCCGTGCGGGCCGTGCGGGCCGGAACGCTGTTCCTGGCCGGCCCGCTGTCCGCCGGCTGGCGCACGGTCACCAACAACGCCGCCGTCTTCGGGCAGTTGGGCGGGGACCGCTTCGCGATCGACGGTTCCGGCGACGACCTGTGGAAGCGGACCGAGGAGTTCGGCGCGGTGTACCGGGCGGGGGCGCTGGGCGTCGGCGCGAGCGTCCGGGTGCGGGTCCTCAGCCAGACCGACACGAACAACTGGGCCCGTTCGGGCATCATCGCGCGGAACGCGCTCGGCACGCGGTGGTCGGCGGGAGCGGTGAACCTCGCGGTGACGCCCGGGCAGGGCGTCGTCCTGTCGTACGACGCGAACGGCGACGGCACGTTCGACGCCTACCGGCAGGTGGCCGGCGTCCGCGCCCCGGTCTCCCTGCGGCTGACGCGCACGGGGCCCGGCGAGTTCGCCGCGGAGTACGCGACGGACGGCACGACGTGGCTCCCGGTCGCCACGGCGAAGGTCCCCGGCACGGCCGCCGCCCAGGATATCGGCCTGTTCCTGACGGCGGGCAACGACGGCAGCGGGGCGAGGGGGACGGCGCAGTTCGCCGGCTGGTCGATGACGCCGTAGGCGGCCCCGGCGGCGCGGGGCGCCCGACCGCCCTTGGCCTCGACGTCGCGCTACGTGAGGGGTGCGGGCGCGAGCTTCGGCTCTGTTGGGCACAATAACAGTAGATAAACGGCAGATATCTGATCAATATCAGACACGCTGTGCGCTACAGACACAGGAGACGCCCGCATGCCGCAGTTCGACGCCTCGACCATCATCAACCTCCGTGACCTCGGAGGCATCGCGCTGACCGGCGACTCCGCCGTCCGCCCCGGCCTGCTGCTGCGCTCGGGCCAGCTCGACCGGCTCGACCCCGCCGCCGACCCCGCGGTCGCGGCCCTCGGCATCCACACGGTCGTCGACCTGCGTACCGAGCACGAACGGGAGGAGCGGCCCGACCAGGTCCCGGCCGGGGCCCGGCTGATCGTCGCCGACGTCATGGCCGGCAGCGTGGCGGCCCGCGCCGCCGCCGCGGGCGACGGCGTACCGGCCAGGCTCGACTCCGTGCTGGGCAGCCCCGCCGTCGCCGAGGAGCACCTGGGCAGCGGCAAGGCCGAGAAGCTGCTCTGCGACTCGTACCGCTCCTTCGTCACTTCGGAGTCCGCCTGTTCCGCCTACGCCCGCCTGCTGTCGGCGCTCGCCGAGCCGGACTGCGGCCCGCTGCTGTTCCACTGCACGGCGGGCAAGGACCGCACGGGCTGGGCGGCCGCCGTGATCCTGCTGCTCCTGGGCGCGGACGAGGAGACGGTCCGCGCCGAGTACCTCGCGGTGAACCCGGCGGTGCGGGCCGCCTTCGCCCCGCTCAGCGACCGGTTCACCGCCGCGGGCGGCGACCCGGAGATCGCCGACGCCATCCTCGGGGTGCGCTCGGCGTACCTGACGGCGGCGCTGGAGGAGATGGAGCGCACCTACGGCGGCGTGGAGGCGTACGTCCGCGGCGGCCTGGGCATCCCCGACGACGCGGTCGACCGCATCCGGGCCCGCTGCATCGCCTGACGCATCCCGGGGCCGGGGGCACACCCGGGGGGCGAGGTGACACCGGGGCACGCCCAGGGGTGAGGTGACCATCTCACCATTCACTCGTTCTATGGATCGTGGAGCAGCAAGCGACAGCCCCCCGCCCCCTCCCCGGCCCCGTCGACGTCGAGCAGGCCGAAGCCGCGCTCATCGAGCACTACCCGCGCCTGGTGCGCCTCGGGTATCTCGTCCTGCCGCCGTCGCTGGGCCGCAACCGCCGCGTGCTGACCGCGCACGCCCTCGTCCAGCGGGCCCTGCCGCGCAACCGCGTCGCGGCGGACGAGCAGGCCGGGCTCGCGGTGCCGGCGCCGCGCGGGCCCGGCGGATCCCCGGGCGACCCCGGCTACGCCTACGTGCGGCTGCGGGTGCTGCGGTCGGCGCTGGAGGCCGGCCGGCCGCGCGGGCGCTGGCAGTTGCCGCGCCCGGGCCAGCTGCCGCCGCTGCTGCCGCAGGTGTGGGGGCTGCGGCTGTTCCCCCGCTCGGGCGGCGCCGACGAGCTCGCCCTGGACCAGGGGCTGGCCACCCTGTCCGGCCCGGGCCGGGCGGCGTACGTGCTGCGCGCCCTGGAGCTGCCCGCGGACCGTGACGTCCGGCAGGTGCTGGCCGCGGCGGGCGTCGAGGACCCGGGGGCCGCGGTGCTCGAAGCGGACGGGCTGCGCACCCCGCCCGGCAGCCGGGACGGCTCGCTGCTGGAATCCATGGAGTTCGACCCCTGCTCCCTCCAGGCGCGGCCCACCGATCTGATGCGCCGCCGCCACCACACCCGGGCGGCACTCGCGGCCGTCGCGGCGGCCGCGGTGTGCGGGGTCCTCGTGGCCCTGCCGGGCGACGGCTGGGGCCCGGACGGCGCCGCCGCCCCGCCCTACGCGCAGAACGCCGCAGCGCAGCAGGCCCTCGACCCGGCCAAGCTGACGAAGGCGGCGCCGGGCGCCTGGAAGACCGCGGACCGCCCCGGCTTCGCCGCCTGGCCCGCCCGCGGCAACCGCCTCGGCGACGAGGAGCTGCTGCGCCGCGCGCTCGCCGTCTGGGCCCGCCCGGGCCGTACGGTCCAGGTCACGGCCACCCCCGGCACCCCGTCCGGCCCGGCCGCCGGCCCGCCCCAGCTGCTGTACGCGGGCGAGGTCGGGCAGGCCGCGGTCGTGCTGCTCCACGACGGCCTGCGCGTCGTGCGCTACGCCGAGTCGAAGGACGGCGACACCGGCGCCGCGGCCCTGGACTTCGCGCGGACGGACGCCGCGGACGCCGGCACGGCGACGGCCGTCGTCGTGGGCCGCGCCGACAACAACGTCCGCTATCTGACCGCCCCTTGGGTCGACGACGTCTCCGTGCGCGACCTCCTCAGGCCCGGCGACGCCCCGATCCCGCTGCACCGCGACGCCGACGGCGTGACGGACCCGACGCCCAGCCCGGCCCCCGGCAACGACTGCAACGGCTGGCCCGCCCTGCAGATGGGCGGCCGCCTCGTCACCGACCTCGGCGAGCTGGCCCCCGCCCTCCTCACCACGGGCACCCCCGCCGCCCCTCGCGACGTGAGCGGCGACGGCGGCCGGGCCGGCTGGGCCCACGCCGCCTGCCACCTCCAGACCATGCGGGGCCAGGGCGTGCGCTCGGTCAACGCCTGGCCGTTCGCGGCCCAGCAGCTGCCCGGCGGGGCCGGCAGCGCCGAGTGGACGTGCGCCCGCGCCGAGACGTGGCGGGGCGCGGGCAGCCGGGCACTCGCCCTGTTCCAGCCGCCGGGCACGCGGGCCGGGGCGCCGGCCACCGTCGTCGCCCGCGCCGAGTCCACGCCCGCCTGCGGGGCCCGCGACCCGCACGTCCTCGCGGGCGTGCTGTGGAAGGCCGCGAGCGGCACGTGGTACGCCCTGGCGGCCGGCGGCGGCGACGTCCGGTCCATCACGGCCTCGGGCGGCGTCCACGGCACCGCCGCCGGCGACCGGCTGGCCGTCCCGGCGAAGGCCGGGGCCCAGGCCGAGCTGAGCGCCCGCCTCGCCGACGGAAAGCGGATTTCCACTCTGCGATAGCGCCGCTCCAAGAGCTGAAATACAGTCAGCAGGCCGGAAACCAAGGCGGGATGGCGGTTTCCGGTCTGCCCTAAGATGACCGCCATGAAGACCGGGATACGTCGCAGGATGGGTGTCGAGCAGCGCCGTGAGCAGCTGATCTCGGTCGCGCTCGAACTCTTCGGCCGGCGGGCCCCGGACGACGTCTCCATCGACGAGATAGCAGCGGCGGCCGGGATCTCCCGGCCGCTCGTCTATCACTACTTCCCCGGCAAGCAGAGCCTCTACGAGGCTGCTCTCAGCCGCGCCGCGGAGGAGCTCGCGGCCCTCTTCGACGAGCCCCGCGAGGGCCCCCTCGGCGCCCGGCTGCTGCGCGTGATGAATCGCTTCTTCGACTTCGTGGAAGTGCACGGCACGGGCTTCTCCGCCCTCATGCGCGGCGGCCCCGTGGCGGGTTCCGGCCGCACGTGCGCCATGATCAACAGAGTGCGGCGGGCCGCGTACGACGAGATGCTCGCCCACCTGGGCATCCCCTCCCCCGGCCCGCGCCTGGAGCTCGCCCTCCGCTCCTGGATCTCCCTCACGGAGACGACGGCCCTGCTCTGGCTCGACGGCCGCCGCGTCCCCCGCGGCGACCTGGAGGTGCAGCTGGTCCACGCCTTCGCGGCGCTCGCCGCCGTGGGCGCGGCGAGCGACGACGACATGGCGGCCGTGCTGCACCGCATCCTGGAGGACGAGCCGGCCGACGGGCCCTTCGCGGACCTCGTCGACCGTCTCGGCGCGGCGGCCCCTCAGCCGGCCCGCTGACGCACCGGCGGTTCCGGACGCCCTAGCCGGCCTTGAAGACGGCGACGGTGCGGGCGGGGACGGTGAACGTGCCCGTCGCGGGCGCATAGGCCGCGGCCTTGACGGCGGGGTCCGCGCCGGACGCCTGCACCGGGTGCAGGGCGTAGGACGTGCCCGAGAGCGCCGCGACGCGCTGGTCCTGCGACTGCGGAGTCGCGTTGAAGACGACGACCAGGTCACCGAGGCGCATGGTGACGACGCCGGGCGTCTCGTCCGGGCCGGACAGCGGGAACGACAGCGCCGCCTGGACGGCCTCGGTGGTCGCGAGGCCGAACGCCTTCTCCGTCGTACGGATGCGCAGCAGGTCGCGGTAGGCGGCGGAGGCCGCCTCGACGGGCCCGCAGCCGGCCTTCAGGGCCGGGTCCGCCAGCAGGGGCCGGGCGTAGGGCCACTTGGTCTCGTTGTCGCGGGCCGGGGGCAGGCCGCGGCCGAAGCCGTTGCCGTCGGCGCAGTCCCAGTGGATCGCGTTGAACCAGTCGCCGCTGTCGTACGAGTTGCGGTCCAGCGACTTCGAGCGCAGCCGGTCCGTGCCGGCCTGGGAGAGCGCCGGGCCTTGCGACAGGGCGGCCGTGGCCATGGCGAGGACCTGTGCGCGGGCCCGGTCGGCGGGCCGTGTGGACTGCGGGAGCTTGAAGGCGAGGGCGTCGTAGAGGGTCTCGTTGTCGTGGGCGTCGGCGTAGGCGAGGGCGTCGCCGGGGGCGGCGGCGTAGCCGGCGGGCGAGCCGTTGTAGTCGACGTCGGCGCCGCGGACGCCGCGGCCCGCGGAGTCGGTGAAGCGGTAGCCGGCGAGGTTGCCCGTCAGGCCGACCTTGAGGAGGTCCTGGTCGTGCAGGAGCCGGGCGCGCTGCTCGGCCGGGGTGCCCTGCGGGGCGGCGTTGGGGTCGTTGAAGAGCCCGGAGGCGAAGCCCTGCATGCGCGGGTCGGCGTCGAAGGGGCCGCCGCCGCGGACGGCGTCGCGGGCGCGGTCGGAGAAGGTGGCGATGCCGGTGCCGGCCATGTTCTTCTGCGTGGCCTGGACGAAGCGGGCGTCGTTCGCGGCCTCGCCGAAGTTCCAGCCCTCGCCGTAGAGGATGACGGACTTGCCGTCGACGCCGTCCTTGCCCGGGGTGAGCGCGTCGAGGGCCTTGCGCACGGCCAGGATGTTGGCCTTGGGGTGGTGGCCCATGAGGTCGAAGCGGAAGCCGTCGACCTTGTACTCCTTCGCCCAGGTGACCACGGAGTCCACGACGAGCTTGCCCATCATGGCGTGCTCGGGCGCGGTGCCCGCGCAGCAGGTCGACGTGGCGACGCCGCCGTCGTCCATGAGGCGCTGATAGTAGCCGGGCACGATCCGGTCGAGGACGGACTTGTCGTCCTGCCCGGCCGCGGCGGTGTGGTTGTAGACGACGTCCATGACGGTGCGCAGGCCGGCGCCCGCCAGGCCCTGGACCATCCCCCGGAATTCGCGGGTGCGGGCGGGGCCGTCCGGGTCGGAGGCGTACGAGCCCTCGGGGACGGTGTAGTGCAGCGGGTCGTAGCCCCAGTTGTACGCGTCGCGCGCGGCGGTGCCGCGGACGCACTCCTGCTGGCGGTCCGAGTCCGCGGGGAGGGCGGCGAGGTCGCAGGGCGGGGTCGCCTGGTCGGCGCGGCGCTCGGGGACGGTCGCGAAGTCGAAGGCGGGGAGGAGGTGGACGTAGGAGGTGCCGGCGGCGGCGAGGGCCGACAGGTGGCGCATGCCGGGGGACGTGCGGTCGGTGAAGGCGAGGTAGCCGGCTCTTTGATCGAAGTCGCGTATGTGCAGTTCCTGGATCTGCGCGTCGCGCAGCGGTACGGCCTTCGGCTTGCGCAGGCCGCGCCAGCCCGGCGGGGCCAGGGCCGGGTCGGCGAGGTCGGTGACGAGACTGCGGGCGGAGTCGGCGGTCAGGGCCGTGGAGTACGGGTCCGTGACGAGGTTGGTGACCACCTTGCCGGCGGCCGGGGCGTGCACGGTGACGGCGTAGCGGTAGGGCTTGCCGGCCCAGTCGCGGCTGCCGGACGCGCTCCAGACACCGCTGCCGGCGTCGCGGTGCATGGGGAGGGTGCGGCCGTCGAGTTCGAGGGCCACGTTCCGGGCCGTGGGGGCCCAGACGGAGAGGGTGGGGCGGCCGTTGCGGAACGACGGGCCGAGGGTGGCCTTGGTGGCCACGGCCGCGTACAGGTCATCGAGGACGCCGGGTGTCTGGACGCCGGTGGTGACGTCGCCGGCGACGGCCGTGAGGGCGCCCCTGAGCGCGGCCCGCTCCTGATCCGGGGTCTCCTTGACGCTGTAGGCGTCGTATCCGGCGAGGTGGGGGAACTTCGTGCGTTGGGCGGCCGTGAGGCCGCCGGGCCGGGCGGTGAGGGTGAAACTGCCGCCGTCGTGGAGGAGGCGGTGGGGGGAGGTAGGGTCGCCCAGGCCCTTCGGCCAGGCGACGGTGGTGCGGTCGATCCACTGGGCCTTTGCCCCGGTGGGGGGCGGGGATTCGGCGTGGGCGACGCCGGTCCCGGCCAGCGGGAGGGCGAGGCCTATGGCTGCCGCGAGCGTGGCTAGGCGTTTCACGGAAGGCTGCTCCTTGGCTGAGGTCAATGAGGCCGGGCTAACCGCACGTGCGCGCACCCTCGTGTAGTGCCAGTGCCGTGTTCGGTGCCACCGTTGCCGTGAAGCGGCCGTCGGAACCCACCGTCACCCGTCGTCCGCTCTGCACGTCGCAGTAGTCGCCGCCCGGCAGGGACGTCTCGAACGTGCGGGTCAAGGCGGACGCCTCGTGGTTGACGACGACATAACCCTTGTCGCCCCGGCCGAAAGCGATCGCCTGGTAGCCGTTGTCCCACCAGTGGCCGACCGCCTCGCCCCGCACCGCATTGCGGAAGGCGACCATGCTGCGGATCTCGGGCCACTTGTGCTGGCACTTCCAGCCGTCCTGCCAGCACGCCGCCACCGCGCCCCCGTTGGGCGGCCCGGCGTCGCGGTCGGTGAACTCGTAGCCGGAGTGGACGTCGGGTGAGCCGTAGGGCCAGGCGAGCATGAAGACGTTGGCGAGGGTGTAGTCCGCGCCGTCCTTGTAGGTGAGGGTGTCGCCGCCCCGCTCCGTGTCGTGGTTGTCGACGAACACGGACGCCTGGCCGCCCGGCAGGTAGCCCCAGCCCTCGCCGTAGTTCTTGAGGTAGGCGAGCCGCTCGCGCTGGAACACCCGCTTGAGGTCGCGCGCGTAGCGGAACTCCTGGGCGTCGCCGGTGCCGAGGTACTCCTCGGGCTGGACGGCCTCGCCCGCGCCGTAGATGGTCTCCTGCTTCCAGTACACGCCGCTCCGGCTCAACCTCGCCTTGATCGCCGCGAGGTCCGCCGCCGGGATGTGCTTCGCGGCGTCGATGCGGAAGCCGTCGGCGCCGAGCGACAGCAGGTCGTTCAGGTACTGGGCGATGCGCCCGCGGACGTGTTCCTCGCCCGTGTCGAGGTCGGCGAGGCCCACGAGTTCGCAGTCCTGGACGTTGCGGCGGTCGCGGTAGTCGCTGACGACGGTGGTGCAGTCGTCCATGTCCTGGCGCTGGTACGTGCCGGGGTAGTCGTACTTCGTATACGCGGAGCCGCCGGTTCCGGTGCCGGAGCCGGCGGCCATGTGGTTGATGACGGCGTCGACGACGACCTTGACGCCCGCGCCGTGGCAGGAATTCACCATGTTCGCGAAGGAGGTCCGGTCCCCCAGCCTGCCCGCTATCGCGTAGCCGACCGGCTGGTACGAGGTCCACCACTGCGGGCCCCGCACGTGCTCCTGCGGCGGGGAGACCTGGACGTAGCCGTAACCCGAGGGCCCGAGAACGTCCTTGCACTCCTTCGCGACCGCGTCGTACTTCCACTCGAAGAGGACGGCGGTGACGTCCTTCCCGCCGGGCGCGGCGGCCTCCGCCCGCGGGGCGCAGACGGTCACGGCGGCCGCCAGGGCGAACGCCGCGGAGAGGGCTCTTCGGACTGTCGCAGGCATGCCGGGCTCCTGGAAGTGGGGGAGGTGGGGGGATGCATGGAGCGTGATGCAGCAATGAAGGTTCTTGCGCAAGCCGTTCGCAAGCCAACCGGAACCTGCCGCCCCGAGACCGTACGAGGCCCGTAAGAGCCGGTCAACCCCCTGGACACGAGACGGTTACCACCGAGAAATCTCGCCGTTTCATGCTTGCAAGCCCTTTCGCAAGAGATTGCAGCCTGTTACCTTCCTCCACAGCTCGGGGCCGCCCGCGACGGTCGGCCTCCTTCATGAGGAGATCCATATGCGAAGAGGCATATCGGTCGCTGCCGTCGTCGGTGTGCTCGCGCTCACCGCGACCGCGTGCGGCGGTGACGGCGGGAGCGGGAACGACGGCTCCAAGGCGGCGAGCGACCCGGGCAGTGTCAGCGGCACGGTCACCTGGTGGGACACCTCGGACGCCACCAACGAGGCGCCTGCGTTCAAGAAGCTGGTCTCGGCCTTCGAGCAGAAGTACCCGAAGATCAAGGTCGAGTACGTCAACGTGCCCTTCGACCAGGCCCAGCAGAAGTTCAAGACCGCCGCCGCCACCGGCAAGGGCGCCCCGGACGTGCTCCGTTCCGACGTCGGCTGGACGCCCGGCTTCGCGCAGCTCGGCTACCTCAAGGACCTCACCGGCACCGCGGCCCTCGACAAGCCCGAGGACTTCCTGGAGGGCCCGCTGAAGAACGCGGCCTACCAGGGCAAGACGTACGGCGTCCCGCAGGTCACCGACACCCTCGGACTGCTCTACAACAAGGAGCTGTTCGCCAAGGCCGGCATCGCGGGGCCTCCGGCCACCTGGCAGGAGGTCAAGGACGCCGCCGCGAAGATCAAGGACAAGACGGGCGCCGAGGGCATCGGCCTGAGCCCGGACAGCTACTACTCGCTGCCCTTCCTCTACGGCGAGAACAGCGACATGGTCGACGTCGCCAAGAAGAAGATCACCATCTCCTCGGCCGCGTCCCGCAAGGGCATCGAGACGGCCGTCGACCTGGTGAAGTCCGGCGCCGCGCCCAAGCCGGCCGGCACCGACGGCTACAACGCCCTCAAGACGGACTTCAAGAACGGCAAGCTGTCGATGCTCATCGACGGCCCCTGGGCCACGAAGGAGATCTTCGGCGGCGACGCGTACAAGTCCAAGGACAACCTGGGCATCGCGGCCATTCCGGCCGGTTCCACGGGCACCGCGGGCGCGCCGGTCGGCGGCCACAACCTGGTGGTCTACGCGGGCTCGAAGAACTTCGACGCCTCCTACCTCTTCACGCGCTTCATGACGGAAGCCGCGCAGCAGGAGCAGGCCTCGACGAGCGTGGGCGTGCTGCCGACGCGCAAGTCCGCCTACACCGAGAAGGTGCTGGCCGACCCGGTGCGCAGCGCGTACTACCAGGCGCTGTCGAAGGCCCACGCGCGGCCCGCGATCCCGCAGGGCGGCGACCTGTTCACCGACTGGCTCAAGCACTACACGCAGATCCTCACGCTCAAGGAGGAGCCGAAGGACGGGCTGGACGCCACGGCGAAGGCCTGGCAGTCCGCGCTCCTCAAGGACTACGGCATCGAGGAGTAGGGCCTGATGGCCACAGTCGTCACCACGGTCAGGCGCTCCTTCAGCACCCACTGGTACGCGTGGGCGATGGTGCTGCCCGTCGTCATCGTCCTGGCGGTCCTCGTGGGGTATCCGCTGGGCAAGGGCATCTACCTGTCCTTCACCGACGCCAACGAGGCGAACGTCGCGCGCACGATCGGTGTCAACCACATCGAGGCGACGTACAAGTCCGTCGGCCTGGACAACTACTGGAAGGTGCTGTCCGGGCAGGAGGGGCACTTCTACTCGCGCCTCGGCTGGACGGTCGTGTGGACCGCGTCGTGCGTGTTCCTGCACTACACGATCGGTCTCGGGCTCGCCCTCCTGCTCAACCGGCCGATGCGCTTCCGGGCGCTGTACCGGGTGCTGCTGATCCTGCCGTGGGCGGTGCCGGCCTTCGTCGCCACCTTCTCGTGGCGGCTGATGTTCAACGAGAAGTACGGCGTGCTCAACGCCCTCCTCACCAAGCTCGGCGTGGGCTCCGTGGACTGGCTGGGCGACGCGACGCTGCAAAAGGTGTCGGCGGTCGCGGTCAACGTGTGGCTGGGCGTGCCGTTCATGATGGTGGCAATCCTCGGCGGGCTCCAGTCGATCCCGCGGGAGCTGCACGAGGCCGCGGAGATGGACGGCGCGACGCCCTGGCAGCGCTTCGTGCACGTGACGCTGCCGGGCCTGCGCTCGGTGAGCGGGACGGTGATCCTGCTCGGCGTGATCTGGACGTTCAACATGTTCCAGGTGATCTACCTGCTGATCGGGCAGGGCGCGGGCTCGGAGAGCGAGATCCTGGTGACGTACGCCTACCGGCTGGCGTTCCAGGGGATCCGTGACTACGCGGGCTCGGCCACGTACGGCATCCTCATCCTCTCGCTGCTGCTGGTCTTCGCCGTCTTCTACCGCCGGATGCTCTCCCGACAGGAGGCCGTGCGATGAGCGCAGCCCGGACCGTACGACCCCGCGGGCAGCGCCCGCGCGGGCAGCGTTCGCGCGGGCAGCGTTCGCGCACGGCGTCGGCCGCGCTGCACACGGCGCTGGTCGCCGCGAGCGCGGTGTCCGTCTTCCCCGTCCTGTTCATCGTCTACGTGTCGCTGCGCGGCCGGGACGGCTGGCAGGAGCCCACGCGGTGGACCGGCCTGGACGTCTCGAACTACACCCACATCCTGGGCGAGACGAAGTTCCTGACCTGGTTCGGCAATTCGGTGATCGTGGCGCTGGGCGCGACCGTGCTCGGCGTGCTCATCGCGGCGACGGCCGGCTACGCCGTCTCGCGGATGCGCTTTCCCGGCCACCGGCCGCTGATGTGGACCTTCCTCGTCGTGCAGATGTTCCCGATGGCGGTGCTCATCGTGCCGCTGTACAACATCCTCGGTGAACTGGAACTCCTGGACTCCTACGCCGGGCTGATCGTGACGTACTGCTCGGTCTCCGTCCCGTTCTGCGCCTGGATGCTCAAGGGGTACTTCGACACCATCCCCGCCGAGATCGACGAGGCGGGCCGGGTGGACGGGCTGAGCCCCTTCGGCACGTTCTGGCGGCTCGTGGTGCCGCTCGCCCGGCCGGGCCTGGCGGTGACCGGCTTCTACTCGTTCATCACCGCGTGGGGCGAGGTCGCCTTCGCCAGCCAGTTCATGAGCTCCGAGGAGCACTACACCCTCGCCGTGGGCCTCCAGACGTTCGTCGGCCAGCAGAAGGCGGAGTGGGGTCTGATGACGGCCGCCGCCGTGCTGATCACCGTTCCCGCGGCCGCGGTGTTCTTCCTCGCCCAGCGGCACCTGGTGGCCGGTCTGACCGCGGGCGGCACCAAGGGCTGACCTTGTCCGCCCGCCGTCGTTGACCGTGTTGACCGCTTGCGCACCACCGCTTCCGACTCCGTCACCCGCTATCGAACAGGACGTACATGACCCAGGACCTCGCGCCCTCCGTCCGCCCGGCCGCCGCTTCCCCCTCCGAGCCCGTATCCGGGACCGGGGGATGGTGGCGCAGCGCCGTCATCTACCAGGTGTACGTGCGCTCGTTCGCGGACAGCGACGGTGACGGCATCGGCGACCTGCGGGGGATCCGCGAGCGCCTGCCGTACCTGGCGGAGCTGGGCGTGGACGCGGTGTGGCTCACGCCGTTCTTCGCCTCGCCGCAGGCGGACGGCGGCTACGACGTGGCGGACTACCGGGCCGTGGACCCGCTGTTCGGGGACCTGTCGGACGCGGACGACCTGGTGCGGGAGGCGCACCGGCTGGGCCTGCGGGTGATCGTCGACATCGTGCCGAACCACACCTCCGACCAGCACGCCTGGTTCCGGGCGGCCCTCGCCGGCAGAGAGGGCGGCCCGGAGCGGGAGCGCTACCACTTCCGGCCGGGCCGCGGCGCGGCCGGGGAACTGCCGCCGAACGACTGGGAGTCCGTCTTCGGCGGCCCGGCGTGGACGCGGACGGCGCGCGCGGACGGCACGCCCGGCGAGTGGTACCTGCACCTGTTCGCGCCGGAGCAGCCGGACCTCAACTGGGAGAACCAGGAGGTGCGCGAGGAGTTCGAGTCGGTGCTGCGGTTCTGGCTGGACCTGGGCGTGGACGGGTTCCGCATCGATGTCGCGCACGGCATGGTCAAGGCGGCGGGCCTGCCCGACATCGGGCTGAGCGAGCAGGCGAAGCTCATCGGGGCGCAGGTGCTGCCGTTCTTCGACCAGGACGGGGTGCACGAGATCCACCGCGCCTGGCGCCGGCTGCTGGACTCCTACCCCGGCGAGCGGGTCGGCGTGGCGGAGGCGTGGGCGCCGACCTCGGAGCGGCTCGCGCTGTACGTGCGGCCGGACGAGCTGCACCAGGCGTTCAACTTCCAGTTCCTGACGTGCGACTGGGGCGCGGCCGCGATGCGGACGGTCATCGACGAGTCGCTGGCCGCGACGCGGTCGGTGGGCGCGCCGACGACGTGGGTGCTGTCCAACCACGACGTGGTGCGGCACACCACGCGCTACGGCGGCGGCGAGCGGGGGCTGGCGCGGGCCCGGGCGGCGGCGCTGCTGATGCTGGCCCTGCCGGGTTCGGCGTACGTCTACCAGGGCGAGGAGCTGGGCCTGCCGGAGGTCGTGGACCTGCCGGACGAGGTGCGCCAGGACCCGGCGTTCTTCCGCGGCGACGGGCAGGACGGCACGCGCGACGGCTGCCGGGTGCCGATCCCGTGGTCGGGCGAGGAGGCCCCGTACGGCTTCGGGCCGGGCGGCAGCTGGCTGCCGCAGCCGGAGGGGTGGGCGGAGCTGTCGGTGGCGGCGCAGTCGGGGGACCCGCGCTCGACGCTGGAGCTCTACCGCTCGGCGCTCGCGCTGCGGCACGAGCTGCCGGGCCTGGGCGACGGGGAGATGACGTGGCTGGAGGCGCCCGAGGGGGTGCTCGCGTTCTCCCGGCCGGGCCTGGTGTGCACGCTGAACACGCGGGGCGAGGAGGTGGGGATGCCGGTGCCGGGCCGTCCGGTGCTGGCCACGTCCGCCCTGGAATTCACCGGTGGTACGGTCCGTATCCCCGTCGATTCCTGTGTTTGGTGGGCAGTCTGAAATGCGACCGGTAAGGTCCAGTCCTGTGACCGCACGGCTGGCCGATATCGCAGCCCAAGCGGGTGTCAGCGAAGCAACCGTCAGCCGGGTACTCAACGGGAAGCCGGGGGTCGCCGCCTCCACCCGCGAGTCCGTGCTGGCCGCGCTCGACGTCCTGGGCTACGAGCGCCCCGTGCGGCTGCGGCAGCGCAGCGCGGGCCTGGTGGGGCTCATCACGCCCGGGCTGGACAACCCGATATTCCCGGCCTTCGCCCAGGTGATAGGCCAGGCCCTGACGCGCCAGGGCTACACCCCGGTGCTGGCCACGCAGACGCCCGGTGGCTCTACGGAGGACGAGCTGACGGAGATGCTCGTGGACCGCGGGGTCTCCGGCATCATTTTCGTCTCCGGGCTGCACGCCGACACCTCGGCGGACATGGAGCGCTACGAGCGGCTGCGCGCGCAGGGCGTTCCGTTCGTGCTGATCAACGGTTTTTCGCCGAAAGTACGGGCTCCTTTCGTCTCGCCGGACGACCGGGCGGCGGTCAGGCTGGCCGTCACCCATTTGGCCGCACTGGGGCACCGCAGGATCGGTCTCGCGCTGGGTCCGCGCCGCTACGTTCCGGTGCAGCGGAAGATCGAGGGGTTCCTGCGCAGCATGCGCGAGGAGCTGGGCCTGGCGGAGGCCGAGGCCGGGCAGTTGGTGCAGCACTCGCTGTTCTCGCTGGAGGGCGGGCAGGCCGCGGCCACGGCGCTCATCGAGCGGGGCTGCACGGCCGTGGTGTGCGCGAGCGACATGATGGCGCTGGGCGTCGTCCGGGCAGCCCGTCAGCAGGGTCTGGAAGTGCCGCGGGACGTCTCGGTCGTCGGCTTCGACGACTCGCCGCTCATCGCCTTCACGGACCCGCCGCTGACCACGATCCGGCAGCCGGTGCAGTCGATGGGGCAGGCGGCGGTGCGGGCGCTGCTGGAGGAGATCGGCGGGACTCCGGCGCCCCACAGCGAGTTCGTGTTCCTCCCCGAGCTGGTGGTCCGCGGTTCAACTGCATCGGTGCCGGGTACCCGGCCGAAAGCGGACGAAGACCAGACTTGGGGATGATCTGCGGCAGGCCGGTTTCTGGCAGACTGTTTCCCTATGGGTGAAGCGACGGCAAGGACACTGGAAGGCCGGACGGCCGCCCCGCCACCCAGCGAGGAGCGAGCGGACCGGCCGCCGGCCGAGGGTGCCGCAGCACGGAAGGCGGGCCTGCGAGGGCTCCGCTCTCCGCGCAGGCCCCGGCTGTGGTTCGAGGTGCTGCTGATCGCGGTGAGTTACTGGGTGTATTCCCTGGTGCGCAATGCCGTGCCCGAGCAGCGCGCGGCCGCGCTCCGCAACGCCGACTGGATATGGCGGGCCGAGCACACGCTCCACATCGCCGTGGAGAGCAGCATCAACCACGCCGTGAATTCGGTGACGTGGCTGATCGTGGGGATGAACTACTACTACGCCACCTTGCACTTCGTCCTGACGATCGGGGTGCTGGTGTGGCTCTACCGCTGGCATCCGGGGCGTTATGCCGCCGGCCGGCTGGCCCTCTTCGCCACCACGGGCGTCGCCCTGCTCGGCTATTACCTCTTCCCCCTCGCTCCGCCGCGCCTGATGTCCGGCGAGCACTTCGTCGACACCGTCGTCGTGCACCACACGTGGGGCTCGATGGCCTCCGGCAACCTCGCCGACATGTCGAATCAGTACGCGGCGATGCCGTCCATGCACATCGGGTGGTCGACCTGGTGCGGCGTCATCATCGCGATGGTGGCGCGGCCGGTGTGGGCCAAGGTGCTGGGCCTGCTGTATCCGCTGGCGACGCTGGTGGTCATCGTGGCGACGGCGAACCACTTCTGGCTGGACGCCGTGGGCGGCCTGCTGTGCCTGTCGTTCGGCTTCGCGGTCTCGTTCCTGTGGTTCAGGGCGACGCCGGGGCGGCTGGAACGGCACGTGGCGTAGGGACCGCGGCTCACGCCCTGCGTCCCGCTCCGCATCGCGCCCCGCGTCACGCCCCGTAGAACAGCTCGTCCACCACCGCGCGGGCGCGCCGCGTCGTCCGCCGGTAGTCGTCGAGCATGTCCCCCACGTGGCCCGGCTCGTAGCCGAGATAGCGGCCCACCGCCCCGAGTTCCCGCGGCTCCGTGGGGAAGGTGTCGCCGGACCGGCCGCGGACGAGCATGACCGCGTTGCGCACGCTCGTCGCGAGAACCCACGCGTCGTCCAGTATGGCCGCGGCCTCCGTGCTCAGCAGCCCGGCGGCGCGGGCGGCCGCGAGGGCCTCGCGGGTGCGGGTCGTGCGCAGCCCGGGCTCCGCCCAGGCGTGCCGCAGCTGGAGCAGCTGGACGGTCCACTCCACGTCCGACAGGCCGCCGCGCCCGAGCTTGGTGTGGGTCGTCGGGTCCGCGCCGCGCGGCAGCCGCTCGCCCTCCATGCGGGCCTTGAGCCGCCGGATCTCGCGCACCGCGTCCTCGCCGAGGCCCTCCATGGGATACCGCAGCGGGTCGATGAGGTCGATGAACCGCCTCCCCAGCTCGGCGTCGCCCGCGACCGGGCGGGCGCGCAGCAGCGCCTGGCTCTCCCACACCAGCGACCAGCGCCGGTAGTAGGCGGCGTACGAGGCGAGGCTGCGCACCATGGGCCCGGACTTGCCTTCGGGCCGCAGGTCGGCGTCGATGTGCAGGGGCGGGTCGGTCGTGGGAAGTTGGAGGAGCCTGCGCATCTCCCCGGCGACGGCGGAGGCGGCCTTGGCGGCCTCCTCGTCGGGGACGCCCTCGCGCGGCTCGTGCACGAACAGCACGTCGGCGTCGGAGCCGTAGCCCTGCTCGTGGCCGCCGAAGCGGCCCATGCCGATGACGGCGAAGCGCGTGGGCAGGGTGTCGCCCCACTCGGCGCGCACGGCGGCGCGCAGGGCGCCCGCGACGGCCGCGGCGTTGACCTCGGATACGGCGTCGCCGACGGTGTCGACGCGGACGTGCGGGTCGCGCTCGCCGTTGGACTCTCCCGGGCCGTGCGAGCCGTTGCGGCCGAAGGAGCCGTTGCGGCCGTACGCCCCGATGATGTCGGCGGCGGCGGTGCGGAACAGCTCGCGGCGGCGGACGCCGCGGACGGCGACGATCGCGGCCTCGGCGCCCTCGGAGCGGTTGACGGCGGCCAGGGTCTCCTGTTCGAGGGCCTCCAGGCCGCGCGGGCGCAGGCCCTCGGGGTCGCCGAGCAGGGCGACGGCCTCGGGGGCGCGCAGCAGCAGGTCGGGGGCGAGGCGGCCGGCGGACAGGACGCGGGCGAGGTTCTCGGCGGCGGCGCCCTCGTCGCGCAGCAGGCGCAGGTACCAGGGGGTGCGGCCGAGGGCGTCGGAGACCTTGTGGAAGTTGAGCAGGCCGGCGTCGGGGTCGGCGGAGTCGGCGAACCAGCCGAGCAGGACGGGCAGCAGGGTGCGCTGGATGGCGGCCTTGCGGGTCACGCCCGAGGCGAGCGCCTCCAGGTGGCGCAGGGCGGCGGCGGGGTCGGCGTAGCCCAGGGCCTGGAGGCGGTTTCCGGCCTCCTTGGCGCTGAGCCGGATCTCGCCGGGCTCCAGCTGGGCGACGGCGTCCAGCAGCGGCCGGTAGAAGAGCTTCTCGTGCAGCCGGCGCACTTCGCGCGCGTGCCGCTTCCACTCGCGGCCGAGCCCGTCGACGGGCTCCGTGCCCGGCGGCCATTGCAGGACGCGGGCCAGGGAGCGGCCGAGGCGGCGCTGGTCGGCCTCGGCCTCCGGCATCAGGTGCGTGCGGCGCAGGCGGTGGAGCTGGATGTGGTGCTCCATGGTGCGCAGGAAGCGGTAGGCGGCGTCGAGGGCGGCGGCGTCGGAGCGGCCCACGTAGCCGCCCGCGGCGAGCGCGGTCAGGGCGTCGAGGGTGCCGGAGGCGCGCAGCGTGGCGTCGCCGCGGCCGTGGACGAGCTGGAGCAGCTGGACGGCGAACTCGACGTCGCGCAGCCCGCCCGGGCCGAGCTTGAGCTCGCGGTCGACCTGGCCGGCGGGGATGGAGGCGATGACGCGGCGGCGCATCTGCTGCACGTCGGGCACGAAGTTCTCGCGCTCGGCGGCCTGCCACACCAGCGGGGCGACGGCGTCGGCGTAGGCCCGGCCGAGGCCGAGGTCGCCGGCGACCGGGCGGGCCTTGAGGAGGGCCTGGAACTCCCAGGTCTTGGCCCAGCGCTGGTAGTAGGCGAGGTGGCTGGAGAGGGTGCGCACGAGGGGGCCGTTGCGGCCCTCGGGCCGCAGGTTGGCGTCCACGGGCCAGATGGTGCCCTCGGGGGTGACGTCGGAGCAGACGCGCATCATCCGGGAGGCGAGGCGGGTGGCGGCCTGGAGGGCGGGGCCCTCGGCGGTCCCTTCCTTCGCCTCGGCCACGAAGACGACGTCGACGTCGGAGACGTAATTGAGCTCCTGGCCGCCGCACTTGCCCATGCCGATGACGGCGAGCCGGCAGGCCGCGGCGTCCGCGGGCTGCTCGTCGGCGGCGATGGCGAGGGCGGCGCGCAGGGTGACCGTGGCCAGGTCGGCGAGCTCGGCGGCGGTCTGGGCGACGTCCGTGGTGCCGCACACGTCGCGCGCGGCGATGGTCAGCAGGCAGCGGCGGTAGGCGGCGCGCAGGGCGTCGGCGGCGCCCAGGCCGGCCTCGCGTCCGGCGCGCGCGCCGTCGGCCAGCGCCTTCTCGAACTCCGGGACGCCCGGGTTGAGATCGGCCGCCTCGTACGTGACGAGGGCGTGCCAGTCGCCGGGGTGGCGGGCCAGGTGGTCGCCGAGGGCCTCGGAGGCGCCGAGCACGCCGAGCAGCCGGTCGCGCAGCGGCTTGGCCGTCACGAGCGTGTCCAGCAGGGCCTGCCGGTCGCCGCCGGGCCGGGCGTCCAGCGCCTCGGCGAGCCGGACCAGGCCGTGCAGGGCCAGGTCCGGGTCCGCGGTGGCGCCGAGGGCGTCGAGCAGGACGGGGTCGCCGCGTCTCGCCGCGAGCACCGGGACCTCCAGCCGCCGCTCTGCGGCGGCCGGATCGGTGAAGCCGTACTTCAGCAGCCGGGTGTACGAGCTGCTGCGACGCCCCTCGGGCAGTGTCATCGGCACCCCTCGCTCCGCGCTGCCGGCCGGCTCGCCGCCATGATAGGCACCTGCTAGAGCACGGGCAGCATCTTGCGGAGCTCGAACGCGGTGACCTCCGAACGGTACTCCTCCCACTCCTGCTTCTTGTTGCGCAGGAAGAAGTCGAAGACGTGCTCGCCGAGGGTCTCGGCCACCAGCTCGCTGCGCTCCATCAGCGCGATGGCCTCGCCCAGGTTCTGCGGCAGGGGCTCGATGCCCATGGCGCGGCGCTCGGCGTCGGACAGCGCCCACACGTCGTCGTCGGCGCCGGCCGGGAGCTCGTAGCCCTCTTCGATGCCCTTCAGGCCCGCGGCCAGCAGGACCGCGTAGGTCAGGTAGGGGTTGGCGCCGGAGTCGATGGAGCGGACCTCGACGCGGGCGGAGCCGGTCTTGCCGGGCTTGTACATGGGCACGCGGATGAGCGCGGAGCGGTTGTTGTGGCCCCAGCAGATGTACGAGGGGGCCTCGCCGCCCGCCCCGGCGCTGCGGGCCGAGCCGCCCCAGATGCGCTTGTAGGAGTTGACCCACTGGTTGGTCACGGCCGAGATCTCGGCGGCGTGCTTGAGCAGGCCGGCGATGAAGGACCGGCCGACCTTGGACAGCTGGTACTCGGCGCCGGACTCGTAGAAGGCGTTGCGGTCGCCCTCGAAGAGGGAGAGGTGGGTGTGCATGCCCGAGCCGGGGTACTCGGAGAACGGCTTGGGCATGAACGTGGCCTGCACGCCCTGCTCCAGCGCGACCTGCTTCATCACGAGCCGGAACGTCATGATGTTGTCGGCGGTGGAGAGCGCGTCGGCGTAGCGCAGGTCGATCTCCTGCTGGCCGGGGGCGCCCTCGTGGTGGCTGAACTCGACCGAGATGCCCATGGATTCGAGCATGGTGATGGCCTGGCGGCGGAAGTCCATGCCCACGTTCTGCGGGGTGTGGTCGAAGTAGCCGGAGGAGTCGGCGGGCACCGGGCGGGTGCCGTCCACCGGCTTGTCCTTGAGCAGGAAGAACTCGATCTCGGGGTGGGTGTAGAAGGTGAAGCCGAGGTCGGAGGTCTTGGCGAGGATGCGCTTGAGGACGTAGCGCGGGTCGGCGTAGGAGGGCGAGCCGTCCGGCATGAGGATGTCGCAGAACATCCGGGCGGTGCCGGGGGCCTCCGCGCGCCAGGGCAGGATCTGGAACGTGCCCGGGTCCGGCTTGGCGATCATGTCGGACTCGTAGACCCGCGCGAAGCCCTCGATCGCGGAGCCGTCGAAGCCGATGCCCTCGTCGAAGGCCTGCTCCAGCTCGGCGGGGGCGACGGCCACGGACTTCAGATAGCCGAGCACGTCGGTGAACCACAGCCGCACGAAGCGGATGTCGCGCTCTTCCAGGGTGCGGAGCACGAACTCCTGCTGCTTATCCATAGCTACCCATCCTCGCTGGTCAGGCCGCCCCTTCCCAAGACTCGGGGCACATCTGGGGCGTAGAGCATCCCACCACATGATGTCGGGTGCGTTGCAGACGTGGGTCCGAACGTTCCCTTTCGCGTGCGTGTACGGCTCTCCCCCCATACTGCCTGCTCGGGGGCGGTGCCCGCACCGGCGGGGCAGGGGCTTCCCGCAGGGGTGCCTCAGCGGGCCGCGGGGCCCGTCGCCAGGACCGCCGCCGCGATCGCCTGCGGGCGGTCGTACATCAGGAGGTGGCCCGCCGGGGCCACCGCCTCGAAGCGGCCGTCGAGCCGCTCGGCGAGCGCCCGCTGGCGTTCCAGCCAGCGCCGCTCCAGCCAGGACCCCGTGCCCGGGGAGGCCGCCAGGACGCTCACCGGCACGGGCGGCATGGGCCGGCTCTCGCGCAGGGCGCCGAGCTCCGCGGCCACGTCGCGGTAGCGGGCGTTCTCCATGAGGAGGGCCCGCGCCACCCGCCCCGTGCCGTACGTGCGCCGCACGAGGTCCGCGGGCGCCGGGTCCTGGCGGCTGACGGAGGAGGCGCGGACGGTGAGCCGGCGCAGGGCGGGGCCGAGCGCCCGCGGCAGGCCCGCCGCGGCGAGGACGCGGCCGCGGGCGTGGGCGGCGCTGGTGCGCAGCTCGCGGGCGGGCGCGGGCCGCGGGTCCTCCTCGACGCTGCCGTCGACGAGGACGATGCCGGCCGTGCGCTGCGGGTGCAGCCGGGCGAACGCCTCGGCGTGGAAGCCGGCCAGGGAGTGGCCGACGACCGTCGCGGGTTCGCCCAGCCCGAGGGCGTCGAGGACGCCGGCTATCCGGTCGGCCTCGCCCGCCGCGGTGGGCGGTTCGAGGGGCGGGGCGCTGAAGCCGAGGCCGGGCCGGTCGAAGCGGACGACGGTGCGGTGCGGGGTGAGCAGCGGCACGACGGGCTCCCAGTCGAACCAGCCCATGCCGAGCCCGGCGCTGAGCACGCACACCGGCCCGGAGCCCTCGCGCACCACGTGCAGCGGCACTCCGCCGACGCGGAGCATGCGCCCCGGGGGCCGCTGCGTGCCGGTCTCGGCCGGCGGCCGCACCGTGCCGTTGACGCCGCTGCCGCCGTTGACACCACCGCCGCCGTTCACGCCGCTGCCGCCGTTCGCGCTGATCATGGGCTCCCCCTCGTCGCTCTCCGACAAGCTAACGGACGGGGCTCTCCCGGTGCTCCGGCGCCACCCAGTGCGGCTTGCGGAACTTCAGGAGGGCGAGCGGGGTGAGGAACCCGAGGACGAACAGCCCGCCGCCGACCGTGAGCAGGTAGCGCCAGAGGGGGCCGCCGCCGAACTGCTCGGGCGGGACGAAGCCGATGCACATGGCCGCGAGGGAGGCCGCGAAGCCGGTGCCCGCGACGAGGTGCAGGGCGGGCACCCGGAAGCCCCGCGGCCGGTCCGGCTGAGTGCGCCGCAGGCGGACGGCGGCGGCGAACATCAGCAGATAGACGACGAGGTAGATCTGCGTGGTGATCACGGAGAAGATCCAGTACGCGCTGGAGACGTCCGGGATGAACGCGTAGAGGAGCGCGATGACGGTGGTCAGCGCGCCCTGGGCGACCATGATGTTGCGCTGGACGCCGTTCTTGTTGAGCTTCTGGAGCGCGGGCGGCAGGTAGCCCTCCTGCCGGGCGACCATCAGCAGGCCCTTGGAGGGTCCGGCCAGCCACGCGAGCATGCCGCCGAGCGCGGCGGCGACGAGCAGCACGCCGACGACCTTGGTCAGCCAGCCCACGTGGAAGTGGTCGAAGAAGCCCTGGAAGGCCTGCATCACGCCGGCCGTGAGGCTGAGGTCCTCGCCCGGCATGACCCAGCTGATGGCCAGCGCCGGCAGGATGAAGATCAGCAGGACGAGGCCGGTGGCCGCGAACACCGAGCGCGGGAACTGCTTGCCGGGCTCGCGCAGCGAGGAGACGTGGACGCCGTTCATCTCCATGCCCGCGTACGACAGGAAGTTGCCGACGATCAGCACGAGGCTGGCGAGGCCGGTCCACGGCGGCAGGAGGTGCCCGCTGTCCATGGGCGCGGCGGAGGCGTTGCCCTGGCCGAGGAAGACCAGGCCGAGGACGACGAGGACGACGCCCGGGATCAGGGTGCCGGCGACGAGCCCGATGCTCGACAGGCCGGCCACGGCCTTCGTGCCGCGGGAGGAGATCAGCACGCCGGCCCAGTAGACGACGATGATGACGACGGCGACGTAGAGGCCGTTGTCGGCGAGGCGCGGGTCGATGACGTAGGCGAAGGTGCTCGCCACGTAGGCCAGCAGGCTCGGGTAGTAGGCGATCGTCATCGCGAACTGGCACCACACGGCCAGGAAGCCCAGCGGCTTGGAGAGCCCCTCGCTGACCCAGCGGTAGATGCCGCCGGTCCAGCCGGAGGCCAGCTCGGCCGAGACGAGGGCGGTCGGCAGCAGGAAGACCACGGCCGGGAGGAGGTAGAGGAAGACGGCGGCCAGTCCGTAGAGCGCCATGGAGGGCGCGGGCCGCAGGTTGGCCACGGAGGCCGTGGTCATCATCGCGAGGGTGACCCACGAGATGAGCTGGGGCTGCGGGGTCTTCGGTGGTGCGGGGACGGCGGCGGGACGGTCGTCCCTCACCTGGTCCGTGATGGTCATGGGAGGGGGAGCGTCCTTCAGGCCGTGCGTGGAGCGTGCGTGGAGCGTCAAACGTTTCGCCCCATAATCCCATTTCCGGGGCCGTGGAGCGGGCATACCCCGTAGGGGTAGGGTGCGAGGGTGATCGTCAACGGACAGCAGGGGACGGCGGGCGCGTGGTGCGGCCGGCTGTTGCTGCTCTCCGCCCTGCTGCTGGGCATCGTCACGATGCACACGCTGGGGCATCCGACGGGACATGCGGGTACGGGGCACAAGGCCGGTACGCATGCGGCGGCCGGGATGCACGCGCAGGCGCATTCCGCCCCTCCGACCCCCGGACCCACCGCCGACGACCCCCTCACCGCCCCCGGCATGGATCCCATGTCCGTCTGCCTGGCCGTCCTCGGCGCCGCCTTGCTGGCGCTCGTCCTGCTGCTCGTCACCGCGGCCCTGCGCCGCCCCGCCGCCGCCCTGGCCGCGGCCCGGGCGCGGTTGCTGCGGCCGCTGTGGCCGATCCCGCCGCCTCCGCGGCACAAGTCCCTCGCGCGGCTGTCGGTGCTGCGGGTGTAGGAGCGCGCTTCCGCGCGTCCCCACCCCTTCTTCACCGACCCCTCAGAGGTGCACTCACCCATGCGTACGCACAACCGCACACACACCCGCCGCGCCGTCCTCGGCGCCGGTCTCGCCGCTGCCGGCGGCGGGCTGCTCGCCGCCTGCTCCGACGGCGCGGGCGGCTCCTCGTCCCCGTCGGCCGCGCCCGCCGCCTTCGTCGCGCCGGACGGCGCGGAGGTCGCCGCGGCCGAGGCGAAGCGCGGGAGCGGCCCGGTCCGTAGCGTCCGGCTGACGGCGACCCGCACGCGGATCGACCTGGGCGGCCGTACGGTCGACACCTGGGCGTACGGCGACCGGCTGCCCGGCAAGGAGGTCCGGGTCACCGCGGGCGACACCCTCGCCCTGACCCTCGCCAACCACCTGCCCGAGGCCACGTCCATGCACTGGCACGGGCTCGCGCTCCGCAACGACATGGACGGCGTTCCGGGCGTCACCCAGCGCCCCGTCCCGGCGGGCGCGTCCTTCGACTACCGCTTCGCGGTCACGCACCCCGGCACGTACTGGTTCCACCCCCACTCGGGCGTCCAGCAGGACCGCGGGCTGTACGCGCCTCTGATCGTGGAGGACCCCAAGGAGCCGTTGCAGTACGACAAGGAGTGGGTCGTCGTCCTCGACGACTGGGTCGACGGGGTGGACGGCAGCACGCCGGACGCGGTGCTGGCGGAGCTGTCGAAGGGCATGGGCGGCATGGACCACGGCGGTGGCGGTATGGATCACGGTGGTGGCGGCATGCACCACATGTCGATGACCGCCGCCAAGGCCGCCGGGGAGGGCAAGTCCCCCTCCCGCATGCTGATGGGCGCCACCAGCCCCCTCCTCGGCGGCGACGCGGGCGACGTCGCCTACCCGCACTACCTGGTCAACGGGCGTACCGCGGCCGGTCCCGAGACGTTCACCGCCCGCCCCGGCGACCGCGTCCGGATCCGCTTCATCAACGCGGGCGGGGACACCGCCTTCCGCGTGGCCCTCGGCGACCACAAGATGACGGTCACGCACACGGACGGCTTCCCCGTCGAGCACGCGGAGACGGACGCCCTGCTGCTGGGCATGGGCGAGCGCTACGACGTGCTCGTCGAGGCGAAGGACGGCGTCTTCCCGCTGACGGCGCTGGCCGAGGGCAAGAAGGAGGCCGCGCTGGCGCTGCTGCGAACGGGTGGCGGGTCGGCTCCCGGCGCGTCGGCGCGCCCGCGCGAGCTGGAGGGGAAGCTGCTCACCGCCGACCGGCTCAAGGCGGGCGAGGCCGTACGCCTGCGGGACCGCTCCCCCGACCGGACGGTCACGCTCCGGCTGACCGGGTCGATGGCGAAGTACGACTGGGCGATCAACGGGGAGCGGTACGCGCCGTCGCGGCGGCTGCCCGTGGCGGCGGGTGAGCGGGTGCGGCTCTCGTTCGTCAACGCGACGACGATGTGGCACCCCATGCACCTGCACGGCCACACGTTCGGCCTGGCGGGCGGGGGCGCGCGCAAGGACACGGCGATCGTGCTGCCGGGCAAGCGGCTGGACGTGGACTTCGACGCGGACAACCCGGGCCTGTGGATGCTCCACTGCCACAACGTCTACCACGCGGAGTCGGGGATGATGACGCTGCTCGGCTACCGGAAGTAAGCGCCGCCGTCCCCGTGAGGCGCAACTCGCCGCTCAGAGATCGCGTCAGATAGACGAGTACTGTGGGCGGCGTGCCTCAACTTCGCCTCGCTCTGAACCAGATCGACTCCTGCGTCGGGGATCTCGCCGGGAACGCCGAGTCGATCGTCCACTGGACCCGGCACTCCGCCGGGCAGGGCGCCCACCTCGTGGCGTTCCCCGAGATGGCGCTGACCGGCTACCCGGTCGAGGACCTGGCCCTGCGGCCCTCCTTCGTGGAGGCGTCGCGGGCCGCGCTGGACGCCCTCGCCGCGCGCCTGGCCGCCGAGGGCCTCGGCGAGCTGCCGGTGGTCGTCGGCTACCTGGACCGCAGCGAGGAGGCGCGGCCGCGCCTGGGCCGCCCCGCGGGCGCGCCGCGCAACGCCGCGGCCGTGCTGCACCGCGGCGCGGTCGCGCTGTCCTTCGCCAAGCACCACCTGCCGAACTACGGCGTCTTCGACGAGTTCCGGTACTTCGTGCCCGGCGACACCATGCCGGTGGTCCGGGTGCACGGCGTGGACGTGGCCCTCGCCATCTGCGAGGACCTGTGGCAGGAGGGAGGCCGGGTGCCCGCCGCGCGCTCGGCCGGCGCCGGGCTGCTGCTGTCGGTCAACGCCTCCCCGTACGAGCGGGAGAAGGACGACACCCGCCTGGAGCTGGTGCGCAAGCGCGCCCAGGAGGCCGGCTGCACGACCGCGTACCTGGCCATGACCGGCGGCCAGGACGAGCTGGTCTTCGACGGCGACACGATCGTCGTCGACCGCGACGGGCGGGTGATCGCCCGGGCCCCGCAGTTCGAGGAGGGCTGCGTCCTGCTCGACCTCGACCTGCCGGCCGCCGCCCCCGGGGCGCCGTCCGGGACCGTGGACGACGGCCTGCGCATCGACCATGTCGTCCTCTCCGCGGATCCGCTCCCGGCCTACGAGCCGGAGACGCCGGGCGGCGCGGCACCGCACTTGAGCGACGACGCCGAGGTCTACCAGGCGCTGGTCACGGGCCTGCGCGCGTACGTCGTCAAGAACGGCTTCCGCAGCGTCCTCATCGGCCTGTCCGGCGGCATCGACTCCGCGCTCGTCGCCGCGCTCGCGTGCGACGCGATCGGCGCGGAGAACGTGTACGGCGTGGCCATGCCGTCGCGCTACTCCTCCGCGCACTCGATCGCCGACGCCGAGGAGCTCGCGCGGCGCACCGGGCTGCGGTTGCGCACCGTCCCGATCGCGCCGATGTTCGACGCGTACATGGGGGCGCTGGGCCTGACCGGCCTCGCCGAGGAGAACCTCCAGTCGCGGCTGCGCGGCACGATGCTGATGGCCATCAGCAACCAGGAAGGCCACATCGTCCTCGCGCCGGGCAACAAGTCCGAGCTCGCGTGCGGTTACTCCACGCTCTACGGCGACTCCGTCGGCGCGTACGGGCCGATCAAGGACGTCTACAAGACCTGGATCTTCCGCCTCGCCGAGTGGCGCAACGCGGACGCCGCATCCCGCGGCGAGACCCCGCCCATCCCGGAGAACTCCATCACCAAGCCCCCGAGCGCCGAACTGCGCCCGGGCCAGGTGGACACGGACTCCCTCCCGGACTACGAGGTCCTCGACCGCATCCTGGAGCTGTACGTCGACCGCGACCGCGGCCACGCGGAAATCGTCGCCGAGGGCTTCGACGCGGAGCTGGTCACGCGGATCCTGCGGATGGTCGACACGGCGGAATACAAGCGGCGCCAGTACCCGCCGGGCACGAAGATCTCCGCGAAGGGCTTCGGGAAGGACCGGCGGCTGCCGATCACCAATCGGTGGCGCGAGACGGGGTGAACGGGGGCGGCACGGCCGCCGCGCAGCAGAGCCGGTGGGGACCGCGGATCAGCGGTCCCCACCGGCTTTCTGCTGCTGCGCCGGCTTGGCTATATCCGGACGCTCAAGATCGTACCGAGTGGTAGGTTGCGGATCTGACTTTTTCCGAATCCGGGGGGATTCCACATGTTTTCTCGTGCTTGCAAACTTCTGATCGGTGGGGCCGGCGCGGCGGCCATCGTCCTGGGCGCCGCCACGCCCGGCATCGCGGCGGGCGACGACACCACCCTGCCGTCCGCAGTGGAGACCTTCGAGTACCCGGGGGCCGCGAAGATCCTCAAGGAGCGAGGCATCCGGCTCGACCGGGGCGACGGGCACATCCTGCTGGCCGACTGCAAAGCCTCCAAGGACATCATGATCCTGGCCCGGACGACCACCGACACGAGCGAGGACAGGGGCCGGTACTGCTTCCGGGTCACCGGGAACGGGAAGAAGGGCTACCTCGCCCTGGAGATCCCCAAGGCCTTCATGATCATGACCGGCAAGGACACCACGGTCTGGGCCACCGTTTCAGGGGACGGACGCGGCATGGTCCAGGTGCCCAAGGACGGCGGGGAGGCCATCGGCGAAGGCGCCTTCCGCCCCGACGCCACTGTGCTGGCCCTCACCATCGGCTGACGCCGGCCTCATCATCCACACCGTTTCCAGGGGGAACACCACATCATGACTGCCACACGTCCGCGCGCCGCATGGATGACGGGGGTCCTCGCCTCCGCCGTCACGGCGGGCCTGCTGACCGCCGTTCCGGCTCACGCCGTCGCCGGCGAGCCGGTCGCCGACGGCGAGTACGCCTTCACGGCGAAGCTCGACATCAACGAGGGCTCGCGCAGCTGCTCCGCCACGCTCGTCCAGCAGGAGTGGCTGATCACCGCCGCCAGTTGCTTCGCCGAGGACCCGGCGAAGGGCTTCAAGGTGGCCCCCGGCGCCCCGAAGTGGAAGACGACCGCCACCATCGGCCGTACCGACCTCGCCCGTGAGGACAACGGCACGGTCGTCGACGTCGTCGAGCTCGTCCCGCGCGAGGACCGCGACCTGGTGATGGCCCGGCTGGCGAAGCCGGTCACCGGCGTCAAGCCCGTCAACGGGATCACGACCTACCCCTCGCAGAAGGGCGACACCCTGCGGGCGGCCGGGTACGGCCGGACCAAGGACGAGTGGGTTCCCGACCGCCTGCACGCCGCCCGCTTCACCGTCGACTCGACCGACGCCACCACGCTGCGCGTCACCGGCGAGTCCCCGGATGCCGCCGTGTGCCAGGGCGACACGGGCGGCCCGCTCTTCGACCAGGTCAGCACGTTCCGCGTGCTGGCCGGCGTGCACAGCACCTCCGGCCAGGCGGGCTGCTTCGGCGCGGACGAGTCGGAGAAGCGCCGGACCGCGTCCGAGACCCGTGTGGACGACATCGCGGGCTGGATCAAGGCCGTCGCCGCCCGCACCGTCCTCCCCCGGGTGAACTGGAAGGACGCCGTCCAGGTCGTTCCGGGCCACTTCGTCGCGCACAACGGCAACGAGCGCTCTGACCTGTTCGTCGTCTTCGCCGACGGCTCGGCCAGCCTCTTCGAGGGCTCCGGCCAGGCCGACCCGAAGCTTCCCTTCTGGAAGGAGCACAAGCTCGCGGCCGCGGGGAGCTACTGGAAGGACGCGGAGGCCGTCACCTCCATCGGCGTGGGCTTCAACGACACGGACGGGGTCGCCGTCCGCTGGAAGAGCGGCAAGCTCTCGACCTTCGAGGCGGTCAACGAGTTCGGCTTCGCCCGCGAGAAGACCCTGGTCTACCGCGACAGCTGGAAGAACGCCCGGTCCATCGCGGCCGGCAGCCACACCGACGAGTACCGGCGGGACGACCTGGTCGTCCTGTGGGCCGACGGCTCCACCTCGATGTACCCCGGCACCTCTGACAACGGCATCTCCAAGGAGATCCAGCTGACCCGCGCCGACAAGTCCCGGGAAGGCGCCCAGATCACCTCCGGCCGGTTCACCGGTCAGAAGGTGAACGACCTGGTCGTGCGCCTGAAGAACGGCAAGACGGACCTCTTCCCCGGCTTCGGCGCGAGCGGCTTCCGCGACGGCGTCGCCCTGCGCGGCGAGGGCTCGGCCTGGAAGTACGCCCAGCCGCTGGTGGCGGGCTCCTTCGGCGGCGGCAAGCGGGAGGCCCTCCTGGCGCGCTGGTCCGACGGCAACCTGAGCTACTACGCCGACGTGGACGCCTCCGGCGCCCGCAACGAGGTTCAGCTCGTCGGCTGACGAGCCGCCCCGCTCACGCGTTAGCATTGCTTGATTATTCAAGCAATGCTGATGGAGTGAGTCTGCCGTGAAGGTCGAGATCTACAGCGACATCGCCTGCCCGTGGTGCCACGTAGGCAAGCGCCGCTTCGAGCAGGCGCTGGCCGCGTTCCCCGGTGCGGGCGATGTCGAGGTCGTCTACCGGCCCTTCCAGCTCGACCCGCACGCCCCCGAAGAGCCGCTCCCCCACCGCGAGGTGCTGGCCGCCAAGTACGGGCCGCAGTCCGTCGCCATGGACGACCACATCACGCGGCTGGGGGCGGACGAGGGGCTCACCTTCGACTTCGACACCGTCGTCGAGAACAACTCCCTGCTGGCCCACCGCCTGCTGCGCTTCGTCCTGGAGCGGTACGGGCGGGAGGCCCAGGCCCGCCTCAAGGGCCGGCTCCTGGAGGCCCACTTCGGCGAGGGCCTCGACATCGGCGACCGCGAGCACCTCACGGACGCCGCCGTCACCGTGGGCCTGGACCGCGACCCCGTCGCCGCCTTCCTCGACGGCGGCGACCTGCACGACGAGGTCCTGGACGAGATCGAGGAGGCGCGGCAGCGCGGCGTCACGGCCGTCCCGACGTTCGTCTTCGAGGGGCAGTGGGCGGTGCAGGGCGGCCAGGAACCGGCCACCTTCCTGAAGATCCTCCAGCAGGTCGCGGCGGAGACGGAGGCCGGGGCGGGAGCCGCCGAGGCCGGGACCGAGGCCGGCTCCGGCTCCGGCGAGGCCTGCGCGGACGGCGCCTGCGCGGTCTGAGCCCGGCGCGGTCCGGGCCCGGCCCGGCGCTAGCCCTTCGCCGCGCCCCGCACCTCCAGCCCGTCGAGCAGCCGCTTCGTGGCCGCCGCCACGGCGGTCACGGCCTCCTCGAACACGGCCTGGTTGTGCGCGGCGGGGTGGTGGAACCCGGACACCTTCCGTACGTACTGCAAGGCGGCCGCCCGGATGTCCTCGTCCTCGACGGAGGGCGTCATCGGCGGGCGCAGGGTCTTGATGCTGCGGCACATGAGTCCAGTGTGCCGCCGGCTCCCTCGTCCGTGCGCGAACGGCAGCGTGACAGTATCGCTGTCATGACTACTTCTGATGACGCGCAGACCGTGAAGAAGGCCCCGGCGAAGGACCCTTGGGAGCTGCCCGACGTCTCCGGCCTCGTGGTCGGCGTGCTCGGCGGCACCGGTGACCAGGGCCGCGGCCTCGCCTACCGGCTGGCCAAGGCCGGCCAGCGGGTGATCATCGGCTCGCGCGCGGCCGAGCGGGCGCAGGCGGCCGCCGGCGAGCTGGGCCTCGGCGTCGAGGGCGCCGACAACGCCGAGTGCGCGCGGCGCAGCGACATCGTGATCGTCGCGGTGCCGTGGGACGGCCACGCCAAGACCCTCGAGGGGCTGCGCGAGGAGCTCGCCGGCAAGCTCGTCGTCGACTGCGTCAACCCGCTCGGCTTCGACAAGCAGGGCGCGTACGCCCTCAAGCCGGAGGAGGGCAGCGCCGCCGAGCAGGCCGCCGCCCTGCTGCCGGACTCGCGCGTCACCGCCGCCTTCCACCACCTGTCGGCCGTGCTGCTCCAGGACCCGGAGATCGACGCGATCGACACCGACGTGATGGTGCTGGGCGAGGCGCGCGCCGACACCGACGTCGTGCAGGCCCTGGCGGGCCGCATCCCCGGCATGCGCGGCGTCTTCGCCGGCCGGCTGCGCAACGCGCACCAGGTGGAGTCGCTGGTCGCCAACCTGATCTCGGTGAACCGCCGCTACAAGGCGCACGCCGGGCTGCGCGTCACCGACGTCTGACGGGCGGAGGGCGGGCACCCGGCGGCCCGGGGCGGCCGCCGCGGTGACGGGGCGGGGGGACGCGGGCGCGGCGCCTGAGCGACAATGGCCGGGATCGTGACCGTATGCGCCCCCGGACAGGAGCCGTCCCCCATGCCCCGCCTCGCCCTCTACGCCCTCGCCGTCTGTGTCCTCTCGGTCGCGGCGGCCGTCGTCTCCTTCGCGCGGGGCAGCTGGCTCGGCATCGTCTGGATCCTGCTGCTCGGCGTCTCGTCCAACATCGCCTGGTACTACGTGCGCAAGGCGAAGAACGACAAGGCCGCGGCCGCCGCCGACAAGGCCTCCTGACGGCGGCCCCGGCCCGCCGGCCGCCGTCTTCCGGACCGGCCCGGCCGGCCCGGCTTCAGCCCTCCTGCGGCGCCGGCTCCCAGCGCGGCGAGCCCGGCGGCCACTGGTACGAGGGCCTGCCCGCGGCGCCGCTGGTGCGGAAGGGCCTGCCCTGGTCGTCGATCCGCAGGACCCCGCGCCGGCCGCCGCTGGACCACTGCACCTCCAGGTACCAGGTGACGTCCTGGCGCTGGGCGGCCGCCTTGACGTAGAAGACCTCGGGGTCGGTCTCGCTCACCTTGTACGGGAAGTCGCGCTGCCCGGCCCTGGGCGCGGCGACCGGGCGGGCGGAGTCGAGGTCGACGCCGAAGGAGCGCGTCGCGACGTCGCCGCCGCAGCCGACGCCCGTCCTGTACTCGTTCCAGGCGAGCGGCGGCTTGGTGTCCTGCACCCGGACCTGGAGCCCTTCGAGGACGACGGTCTCCTTGCCGGTGCCCTGCAAGGTGATCTTGATGAACTGCTCGCCGGCCGGGACGGCGCCGAGCTCGGCCACCCAGCCGGGCGCGTCCGGCTCCCCGGGAGGCACCGGGACGGTGCCGGGCGACCGGTCGACCAGGAAGTGCTGCGTGCAGGGGTCTTCGTAGGCGTACGGCCGGACGTGGGCGGTCAGGGGAACGCCGGTGTTCTTGTCCGGGCCCGTTCCGCCGCCGGTCTCCGGCTCCGGGCTGCCGCCGGGGGACGCGGACGCGCCGGGCCTTCCGCTCTCCCCGCCCAGGCTCGGTGAGGGGGACGGCTCGGCGGACGGGCTGCTGCTGCCTTCCGTGCCCGGCTTCCCCGGCTCGGGCGCCCGCCCCTTCGCCGACGGGGCGGCTCCCACGATCCGGCCCTTCCCGTCGTCGCCGGGGCCGGAGCCGCCGCCCTTGCCGTCACCGCCGCCGAGCGTGACGGCGAGCGCCGCGGAGCCCAGGACGGTGACGGCCGCGGCGGCGGCGAGCGCCGCGAGGAGGGTCTTGCGGGACAGCCGCCGACGCTGTGGCGCCGTCGGCTCGTCCGATGGAGCCACAGATGGCGCCACCGGCACCTCGGGCTCCTTCCGCGCCTCGGCGGCGTCCTGCGCTACGGGCTCCCCCGCCGCCGGCTCCACCTTCGCCGCGGAGTCTTTCGCCGCGGAGTCCTCCGCCGCCCCTTCCGCCTTCGCCGCAGGCTCCGCCTGCTGCTTGCGGCCGCGCGTCGCGTCCGCCACGATCCACCGCCGGTGGACCTCCATCAGCTCTTCCGGCGTGGCCTTGCACAGGCGGGCCAGCCGCTCGACCGGCGCGAACTCCGCCGGTACGGCAGTCCCGCTGCAATACCGGTGCAGCGTCGACGTACTGACATGCAGTCGCTTGGCCAGCACGCCGTAACTCAGGCCCGACCGCTCCTTCAGCGCCCGCAGCAGTTCAGCGAGATCGCCCGCCCCCACGTCACTCCCCATCCCAGCCCCCCGTTCCAGGGAACGGCTGTTTTCCCAGGTCAAAGCCTATGCGGGCATTCCCGCGTCCCGAACTCCGCCGTATCGCTGGTCTCCGGGACGCCGTACCGCACAAGCTTTCGCCATCCAAGCACGCCGCTCCCCGCATCCGGTTGAACGGCGCCCCGCCGCACCGCCCGTGAAGAAAGAGACCAGCCATGCGCGCCTCCACCCGCCGAGTCCTCCCCCGCTCCCGCCCGTTCGCCACCGCGGGCCTGACGGCCGTCGCGCTCGCCACGCTCTCGCTCGCGGCGTGCAGCGGAAGCGGGAAGGGCGAGGGCGTACGTCAGGAGGGGGCCGCCTCCTCGCAGCCTTCCCAGCAGGGCCCGGGCGCCCTGCCCTCGGAGTCCTCGGGGTCGTCGGGGTCCCCGCAGGGCGGGCACACGTCCCAGGGCAAGCCGGCCGGGGAGAAGAACGGGGACAAGAACCGGCCGTCCGGCGCCACTCCCCACGGCACGCAGCGGGCCGGCACGACGCACGACCCGTACGCCCCGGAGAACCGCGTGCCCTGCACCGCGTCCAACACCGAGGTCACCGCTGCGCCCGTCCCCCGCCCGCTCAACCACATGCTGCTCACCATCACCAACACGGGTTCGAAGATGTGCGACTTGACGGGCTACCCCGTCGTGAAGTTCGAGGGCGCCCAGTCCGTCCCGCCGGTCATGGAGAACACCAAGCCGCAGGCGGTCACGTCCCTGCCGCCGGGCGGGAAGGGCTACGCAGGCGTGATCCTGTCCGCGGGCGACGGCAGCGGCGGCGAGGGCTACACGGCGCAGAGCCTCGAAATCGGCTTCCAGGGCAGCGACAAGATGGCCGAGGCCGCCCTTCAGGCGAAGGGCGTGCACATCGACAACTCCCTGCGCGTCACGTACTGGGTGACGGACTCCGGGGACGCACTCTCCTGACCACCCTCCTCACCTCACCGTCTTGCATATGGCGCCATAACGGTGCCACCATGACGTCACCGTACGCCACACCGCGACCGGAGGACTCCATGGAACGCGCACTGCCCGCCCAGGCCGAGGCGACGCTGCCGACGGCCCGTCCCACGGGCTGCCCCTTCGACCCGCCCGCCGAGCTGGCCGGGCTGCGCGAGCAGCAGCCGCTGACGCGGATGCGCTACCCGGACGGCCACCTGGGCCGGCTCGCCACCGGCTACGCCACGGTCCGCGCGATCATGGCCGACCCCCGCTTCAGCGCGCGCTACGAGCTCATGCACTACCCGCTCCCCGGAGGGCCCGAGGGCACCCTGCCGTCCGCGCCGGTCGGGGACATGACCGGGATCGACGCCCCCGAGCACACCCGCTACCGCAGGCTGCTCGCCGGGAAGTTCACCGTCCGCCGGATGGACGCGCTCACCGCGCGCCTGGAGGAGATCACCGCGGCGCAGCTGGACGCCATGGAGCGGCGGGGAGGCCCGCTCGACCTGGTCGAGGCGTTCGCGCAGCCCGTGCCCGCACTGATGATCTGCGAGCTCCTGGGGGTGCCGTACGCGGACCGGGAGGTCTTCCAGCGGCACGCGGCGACGCTGATGGACCAGGACCGCTCCGTGGAGGAGATGCACGCGGCGATGACCGGGCTGCACGCGTACATCGAGACGCTGGTGGCCGCCAAGCGCGCCGCGCCCACCGACGATCTGCTCAGCGACCTGACCGCGACCGACCTCACGGATGAGGAGCTCACCGGCCTCGGCGCCTTCCTGCTGGGCGCCGGCCTCGACACCACCGCGAACATGCTCGCGCACGGCACCTTCGCCCTGCTGGGCAACCCGGACCAGCTCGCCGCCCTGCGCGCCGACCCCGGCCTCGCCGACGGCGCCGTCGAGGAGCTGATGCGCTACCTCACCGTCGCCCACACCACCGTGCGGTCGGCGCTGGAGGACGTCGAGGTGAACGGCCTGCTGATCAGGGCGGGCGAAACGGTCACCCTCTCCCTCCAGGCCGCCAACCGCGACCCGGAGCGCTTCCCCGGCCCCGACGCCCTCGACCTGAGCCGCAGGGCGATAGGACAGCTGGGCTTCGGCCACGGCGTCCACCAGTGCCTGGGCCAGCAGCTGGCCCGCGTCGAGATGCGGGTCGCCTTCCCGGCGCTCTTCGCCCGCTTCCCGTCGCTGCGGCTGGCCGTCCCGGCCGAGCAGGTGCCGCTGCGCACCCACTCGAACATCTACGGCGTGCACAGCCTCCCGGTCACGTGGGACGCGGCGTGAAGCGCGGCGTGGCCGCGGCATGAAGCGGCCCCGGGCCCGCACGGGGGGGGCGGGCCCGGGGCTTTCACCTACCGCGGCTCAGAAGGCTCAGGGAGCTCATCGGAAGGCTCAGAAGACGATGCCCGTCAGCGGCGGGATGTCCGGCGTCCCCTGCCAGAAGCGGAACAGCTCCCGGCCCCAGTACGTGTCCCACGGCGTGACGTCGACGGACCGCAGCACCGCGTCGATCATGTCGAAGAACGCGTGGTTGACCTCGGGGATCCACAGGAAGCCGAAGACGGCCAGTATCCCGAACGGGGCGAACGGCTCCACCTGGCGCCGCACCTTGTACGACAGCCACGGCTCGACGACCCCGTAGCCGTCCAGGCCGGGCACGGGCAGGAAGTTGAGGATCGCGGCCGTCACCTGGAGCTGGGCCATGAAGCCGAGGGCGTAGCGGAAGTTGTCCGGCACGCCGTCCATGGCGCCCAGCCAGAAGGGGGCCGTGACGACCACGGCGAACGCGGCGTTCGTCAGCGGGCCCGCGGCCGAGATCAGGCTGTGCTTGAGGCGGCCGCGGATGCGGTGGCGCTCGATGAAGACCGCGCCGCCGGGCAGGCCGATCCCGCCCATGATCACGAAGATGACCGGCAGCACGATGCTCAGCACGGCGTGCGTGTACTTCAGCGGATTCAGCGTCAGGTAGCCCTTGGCGCCGACCGTGAGGTCGCCGCCGTGCAGGGCCGTGCGCGCGTGCGCGTACTCGTGCAGGCACAGCGACACGATCCAGCCCGACACGACGAACAGGAAGACGGCGAAGCCCGGGCTCGCCGAGTAGTCCGTCCACACCGCCCATATGGAGACCGCCATGATGGCGACGAGGGCGAGGAAGACGGGGCTCACGCGCCGTTCGCCGCGGGTCGCTGTCGACATACCTGTGCTCCTGTGAGTGGGGCCGTGACGTACCGGGAGGTACCGGGGTGACGGTACTTGCTCCACCCCTCCTGCCCGTAACCCGGCCGGGCGGGGCGGGAGAGAATGGGCGGGTGCGCTACTGCATCCTCGGCACCACCCAGGCCCACTCCGGCGACGGCCGGGCAGCCGCCCTAGGCGGCGCCCGGCTGCGCGCCCTCCTCGCCGCGCTCGCGCTCCACCCGGGGCGCGTCCGCACCGCCGAGGCGCTGATCGACGCCGTCTGGGAGGACGAGCCGCCCGCCGACGCGCCGGGCGCGCTCCAGGCCCTCGTCGGCCGGCTCCGCCGCGCCATCGGGCACGACGCCGTGGCCTCGGCCGCCGGCGGCTACCGGCTCTGCGCCGGGCCCGAGGACGTCGACCTGCACCGCTTCCTGCGACTGGCCGAGGAGGGGGCCCGGGCCCTGGCCGGCGGCGACCCCGCCAAGGCCGCCGACCTGCTGGACACCGGGCTGGCCCTGTGGCGCGGGCCCGTCCTCGCCGACCTGCCGGGCCGGGCGGCGCCGGCCGTACGGTACGAGGCCCGCCGCCTGGACGCACGGCGCACGCGGCTCGCGGCCGCGGTCGCCCTCGGCGATGCGGAGCAGATACTTCCGGAGCTTGCGGCGCTGTGCGACGAGCATCCGCTGGACGAGCCGCTGCACGCCGTCCGGCTGCGCGCCCTGCGCGCGGCGGGCCGCCCGGCGGAAGCCCTCGCCGCCTACGTCGGCCTCGCCCGCGACCTGGCCGACCGCCTCGGTACGGACCCGGGCCCGGAGCTCCGGGCGCTCCACGCGGAGCTGCTGTCGCCCGAGCCGCTGCCCGCGCCGGGGGCGGCGCCCGGCGCCCCGGGGTCGTACGGCACTCCGTACGGTGCCGGCGCGGGACCGCGCCCGGGGGTCGCCGGCCTTCGCGGCGCCCCGGCTCCGCACGGCGCTTCGCCTGCGGCGGGAGCCCCCTTCACGCCAGGCGCCACAGGCGCGGACGGTGCCTCCGCAGGCGACGGCCTCGCGCCCGCCCCCGGCAGCGGTGCGCTTCCCGTCGCACCCGCCCCGCACGGTGCGGCCTCCCGCGGGCCCGCGCCCCTGTCCGGAGGCGGCCCCGCCTCCCCCGGCGGCACGCCCGCCCACCCCGGCAACCTCCGGGCCCGGCTGACCTCCTTCGTCGGGCGGGAGGACGACATCGCGTCCATCGGCGCCGACCTGCGGGCGCAGCGCCTGGTCACCCTCCTCGGCCCCGGCGGGGCCGGGAAGACGCGGCTGTCGCAGGAGGCCGCCGAGGCCGCCGCCGCGGGCGGGGACGGGGACGGGTGGCCGGACGGGGTGTGGCTCGCCGAGCTCGCGCCCGTCGACGACCCGGCCACCGTGCCCGAGGCCGTGCTGACCGCGCTCGGCGGCCGCGAGACCCTGGTGCGGACCACCGCCGACGGGCTGCGGGCCGCGAGCGACGCCTCCGCGAGCGACCCGCTGGCGCGGCTCGCCGAGCACTGCGCGCAGCGCCGCATGCTGCTCGTCCTCGACAACTGCGAGCACGTGATCGACGCCGCCGCCCGCGTCGCCGAGACGCTCCTCGCGCACTGCCCGGCCGTCACGGTGCTCGCCACCAGCCGCGAGCCGCTGGGCGTGCCCGGCGAGGCGGTGCGGCCCGTGGAGCCGCTGCCCGACACCGTGGCCCTGCGGCTGCTGGCCGACCGCGGCGCCGCGGCCCGCCCGGGCTTCCGCGTCGAGGACGACCCGGAGGCGTGCGCCGAGATCTGCCGCCGGCTGGACGGGCTCCCGCTGGCGATCGAGCTCGCGGCCGCCCGGCTGCGGATGCTCAGCCCGCGCACCCTCGCCGATCGCCTGGACGACCGCTTCCGGCTGCTGACCTCCGGCAGCCGCACCGTGCTGCCGCGCCAGCAGACGCTGCGCGCGGTCGTCGACTGGTCCTGGGACCTGCTGGCCGGCCCGGAGAAGGCCGTCCTGCGCCGCCTGTCCGTCTTCTCCGGTGGCTGCGACCTGGCCGCCGCGGAGGAGGTCTGCTCGGACGGCCCGGACGGCGCCCCGGCGGGGCCGGACGCCGCCCCGGCCCGCGACGTCGCCGCCCTCCTCGGCTCGCTCGTCGACAAGTCGCTGGTGGTCGCCGCGCCCGCGGCCGGTGGCGAGATGCGCTACCGGCTGCTGGAGACCGTCGGGGAGTACGCCACCGAGCGCCTGGACGAGGCGGGCGAGCGCGCCGCCACCGAGCACCGCCACCTCGTGGCGTACCGCGAGCTGGCCCGCACCGCCGACCCGCTCCTGCGCGGCCCCGCCCAGGGCATGTGGCTGGAGCGCCTGGAGCTGGAGCACGACAACCTTCGCACCGCCCTGCGCCGCGCCGTCGCGGCGCGGGACGAGCAGGAGGCGCTGTGCCTGGTGCTGTCCCTGGGCTGGTTCTGGCAGCTGCGGGACCACCGGGCGGACGCCATGCACTGGGTGGAGGTGGTGGGCGCGCTGGGCCCCGACCCCTTCGCCGAGCCGGCGGCCCCGGCCCCGCCGCTGTACGTGTCGTGCATCGAGCAGCCGCCGCCGATGCCGCCCGAACTGCTGATGGAGGCCCGGCGCGGCATCCATCTGATGCGCCTGATCAGCATCAACGACATGGCCGAGATGCGCGTGCCGGAGACGCAGGAGCGGATGCGCGCCATCGTCGCCGCCTACGCCGGCAACCCGCCGCAGGTCTGCCGCGCTCCGGGGTACATCGTCTTCTACGCGACGATCATGACCGGTGACTTCGGGGCGCTGCACCGGACCCTGGACGGCATCGTGGAGCGCTGCCGCGAGCTCGGCTACGACTGGGAGCTCGCGCACGCCCTGCAACTGCGTTCGAAGATAATCAACGACCACCCCAACAGCCTGGACCGGGCCACGGCGGACGCGGAGGAGGGCATCCGGATCTTCCGGCGGCTCGGGGACGCCTGGGGCGTGGCGGAGGGGCTGACGTGTCTGGGCGAGGTGCACGAGCGGCGCGGGCAGTTCGCGCTGGCGGCCGAGGACTACCGGGAGGCCGCCGAGCAGGTGCGCGAGCTGGGCTCGACCGGCCAGCTGCCGGCGCTGCGGGCGCGGCTCGCGGGGGCCCTGGTCGAGGCGGGCGCGGTCGGCGACGACGAGGGCGAGCAGATGCTGCGCGACGCCATCGCCGAGGCGGAGGCGGGCAACACGGACTCCGCGATCTTCGGCCGGCTCCAGCTCGGCATCCGGGTCGCCCGCACCGGCCGGACGGCCGAGGCCCGGGAGATCTTCGAGGAGCTGGTGGACGACTTCGGCATCCGCTCGGTGGTGATGTTCGAGAACCTGATGTCCGGCCAGATGGCCTGGCTGGACACGCTGGAGGGCAAGCCCGCGGACGCCCTGCCGAGGCTGCGGAAGGCGCTGTCGATGGCCCGCGACCCGCTGTCGATGCTGGCCGTGCCGCAGCTGCCCATGACGCACCTGCTGTTCGCCGCCTCCGCCCACGCCGCGCTGGCCGGCGAGCAGCGGCCCGCGCCGGCCCGCGAGGAGCACGCGCTGACGGCCGCGAAGCTGATGGGCGCGGCGGACGCCCTGCGCCCCGGCGAGCTGCCGGAGTCGTCCGTGGAGCGCGAGGTCCGCGACGCCGCGGAGGCGGCGGTGCGGGCCGTGCTCGGCGAGGACCGGGCCTACGAGCGCGCGTACGCCGAGGGCGGCGGCCTCTCCCTGGAGGAGGCCACCGCCCTCGTATGACGCGTCCGACGCCTGCGCTGCCGGCCCGGCTCAGGTCTTCTTCCGGAACTTCGAGACGGCCAGGGGCGCGGTCACGAGCGTGATGGCGACGGCCCAGGCCAGCGTCATCCACACCGAGTGGGCGACGGGCCCGCCGCGCATCAGGTGGCGTGCGGCGTCGGCGAGGTTGGACAGCGGGTTGTACTCGGTGAAGCCCTCCAGCCAGCCGGGCATCTTCGCCGTCGGGGCGAAGATCGAGCTGCCGAACTGGAGCGGCATCAGGACGAGCATCGCGATGCCCTGGACGGCCTGCGGCGTCTTCAGGGACAGGCCCAGCAGGATGAAGACCCACATCAGCGAGGCGCCGAACGCCACGGACAGGACGACCGCGGCCAGCAGGTGCAGCGGGGTGGTCGTGATGGACAGGCCGAGGGCGAAGCCCATGCCCAGCAGGATGGCGGTGGCGATGAGCATCCGGCCGATCTCGACCACGATCTTCGCGATGAGGACGGAGGACCGGGCTATCGGCATGGTGCGGAAGCGGTCCATCACCCCCTTCTTGAAGTCGTCGTTGACGCCGGTGCCGACGGCCATCGCGATGTTCATGCCCTGCATGGCCATCAGGCCGGGCACCAGGTAGTTGAGGTACTCCTTCTCGTGGCCCTTGCCGGCCATCGAGCCGCCGAAGACGTACGTGAAGAGCAGGATGAAGATGATCGGCATGATCACGGCGTCGAACATCGACTCCGGGTCCGCCTTGATCTGGAGCATGTTGCGGCGCGCGAGGGCGCCGATGTGCCGCAGGTTGGCTCGCAGGCCGATGCGGCCCTCGCGGGCGGGCGCCGCCGCGGGCGCGCTGAGCGTAGCCGCGCTCATGCGGCGACCTCCTGGAGTGCGTCGGTGTCGGCGGCGTCCTGCTGCGGGACGGAAGCCTTCTGGCCGGTGACGGCGAGGAAGACCTCGTCGAGGCTCGGCAGGTGGGTGGAGATGCCGGAGATCGCGAAGCCGCGCGAGCCCAGCAGGGCGACGACGGCCGTCAGCTGCTCGTCGCTGATGATCGGGACGTTGACGACGCCCTCGGCCTCGTCGGCGGTGGCGCCGGAGATCCCGTCGAGCTGGGCGTGGGCCAGCGCGCCGACCATGCGGTGCAGCTCGGCGCGGTCCGCCGGGCGGACCTGGAGGGTGCGGCCGCCGACCTTCGCCTTCAGCTCGTCCACCCGGCCGCCCGCGATGACCCGGCCGCGGTCGATGACCGTGAGCTCGCTGGCGAGCTGCTCGGCCTCCTCCATGTACTGCGTGGTGAGGAGGACGGTGGAGCCCTCGGAGACCATCCGCTGGACCTCTTCCCACACCTCGTTGCGCGTACGGGGGTCGAGGCCGGTGGTGGGCTCGTCCAGGTAGAGCACGGCCGGGCGGCCGATCATGGAGGCGGCCAGGTCCAGCCGGCGGCGCATGCCGCCGGAGTACTGCCCGGCGGGCCGCTTGGCGGCCTCGGTGAGGGAGAAGCGCTCCAGCATCTCCTCGCCGCGGCGGCGGGCGTCCTTGCGGGACAGGTCCAGCAGCCGGCCGATCATGTACAGGTTCTCGAAGCCGGACAGCTTCTCGTCCACCGAGGCGTACTGGCCGGTCAGGCCGATCACCCGGCGCAGCTGCCGGGGATGGGCCACCACGTCGTACCCCGCGACGCGGGCGGTGCCCGCGTCGGGCCGGAGCAGGGTGGACAGGCAGCGCACGAGCGTGGTCTTGCCGGCGCCGTTGGGACCGAGAACGCCGAGGACGGTGCCCTCGCGGACGTCCAGGTCGACTCCGTTGAGCGCCTTGGTGGCGCCGAAGTGCTTGACGAGGCCGCGGACTTCGACGGCGTTGCCGCCGCTGCCCGCCCCCCGTGTGGTGTCGTTTCGCGTCATGCCCACCACAGTGCCAGCCGCCACTGACATCGCACCGACAGAGCGCCGACAGGCGCTGTCGGCGATCTTGTCGGCGCGCTGTCGGCGGGCCGGACTGCCGCCGCGCCCCTGCGCCGCAGCGATGCGAGGCGCCTCGCACACCCTCCTCCGCCGCGGCGGCGAGCAACCGGCGCGGCGGATACCGGCGGTGCCGGACCGGCCTGCGAGCCGGGCACGGCACCGCCGGACAGCGTCATGGGGGCTGAGCACCGCTGCGGCGGAAGGGATCATGCGGCCCCGCGCCGTAGCGGCACCGCCCCACGCTTAGTGGAACGCGTGCTCCGGGGCCGGGTACGCGCCGTCGACCACGTCCTCGGCGAAGGCGCGGGCCGCGCCGCCCAGGACCTCGCGCAGCTGGGCGTACTGCTTGACGAAGCGCGGGACGCGCCCCGGCGTCATGCCGGCCATGTCCGTCCACACCAGCACCTGCGCGTCACACTCCGCGCCCGCGCCGATGCCGACGGTCGGGATGTGCAGCGCGCGCGTGACCTCGGCGGCCAGCTCGGCCGGGACGAGCTCCAGGACGACGGAGAACGCGCCCGCGTCCTGCACGGCCTTGGCGTCGCGCAGCAGCTGCTGCGCGGCCTCCTCGCCGCGCCCCTGCACGGGGTAGCCGCCGAAGGCGTTGACGGACTGGGGGGTGAGGCCGATGTGGGCCATCACCGGGATGCCGGCCTCGACCAGCAGCTTGATCTGCTCGGCGGACCGCTCTCCGCCCTCCAGCTTGACCGCGCCCGCGCCGGTCTCCTTGATCAGCCGCGTGGCGCTGCGCAGCGCCTGGACGGGGCCTTCCTGGTACGAGCCGAAGGGCAGGTCGGCGACGATCAGGGCGCGCTTGGTGCCGCGTACGACGGCGGCGGAGAGGACGGCTATCTCGTCCATGGTGACGGGCACGGTGGACTCGTAGCCGAGGTGACAGTTGCCCATGGAGTCGCCGACGAGGAGGACGGGGATGCCGGCCTCGTCGAAGACGGAGGCGGTCATCGCGTCGTAGGCGGTGAGCATGGGCCACTTCTCGCCGCGCGCCTTGGCGGCGGCGATGTCGCGGACGGTGATGCGCCGGGAGCTCGTGCCCCCGTACAGCGCCTTGGGGTCGCGGCTGCTGTCGGGGCTGCCGGGGCCGTTCTGGGCAGGCGTCGTCGTCATGGCGGTGTGCTCCTGTGATGTGTCGTCTCGAGGCGCCCTGACGGCGTCCCCGGATCGTTTCCATGCTGACACGCCGCCCGCGGCCGGGAAAGGGCGGGGAAGGACAACGAGAGCCATGATCCGCACAACTGTTCGCCGGTTCCGGGTAAAGGCTTTTCAATACGAGACGGACCCGTATCGGAAAAAGATCTAAGCTGGTCGGCATGGCAACCGATCCCTCCGGCGCCGCCCCCGCCGCCCCGCCCCGGAGAGTCCCCGAGGCGGTCCACCGCAGACGCTGGGCGATCCTGGCCGTCCTGCTGCTCAGCCTGCTCATCGTGGTGCTGGACAACTCGATCCTGAACGTGGCGATGAAGACGATCGCCACCCCCGCCCCCACGGGCCTCGGCGCCACCCAGAGCGAGCTCGAGTGGGCCATAAACTCCTACACCCTGGTCTTCGCCGGGATCCTGTTCACGGCGGGCGTGCTGGGCGACCGGCTCGGCCGCAAGAAGGTCCTGCTCTTCGGCATGGCCGTCTTCGGCACGGGGTCGGTGCTCTCGGCGTTCGCAGGCTCACCCCACGAGCTGATCGCCTTCCGCGCGGTCATGGGCTTCGGCGGCGCGTTCGTCATGCCCGCCACGCTCGCCATCATCGTGAACGTCTTCGAGCGCGAGGAGCAGCCCAAGGCCATCGGCATCTGGGCGGGCGCCGTCGGCCTGGCCGTCGCGATAGGCCCGATCACGGGCGGCATCCTGCTCGACCACTTCTGGTGGGGATCGGTCTTCCTCGTGAACGTGCCCATCGTGATCACCGCCGTGATCGCGATGTCCCTGCTCGTCCCCGACTCCAAGGACCCCCGGCCCGGCCGCCTGGACCCGCTCGGCGTGGTGTTCTCCGTCGCGGGCCTGGTCCTGCTGGTCTACGGCATCATCAAGGGCGGCCAGCTCGCCGACTTCACCGATCCCGAGGTCTACGGCACGGTCTGCGGCGGCCTGCTCGTCCTCGCCCTGTTCGTCCTGCACGAGCGGCGCTCCCGGCACCCCGCGCTCGACGTGCGCTGGTTCCGCAACCGGGCCTTCTCCGCCGCTGTCTCCGCCATCGCGCTGGTCTTCTTCGCCCTCATGGGCGTCACGTTCCTCACCGTCTTCTACACGCAGAGCGTGCGGGGCTTCACCCCGCTCCAGAGCGGGCTGCTGATGCTGCCGCTCGCGGCCGCCCACATGTTCTTCGCCGTACGCGTCCGCCGCGTGGTCGCGAAGCTCGGCGTGCGCGTCGTCTGCACGGGCGGCATGGTGATGGTCTCCGCGACCATGGCCTGCTTCCTGCTGCTCGACCAGGACACCCCGGTGTGGGTGCTGGAGGTGCTGCTGTTCTTCCAGGGCGCCTCGATGGCGCACATCATGCCGCCCGCCACCGTCTCGATCATGCAGTCACTGCCGCGCGACAAGGCCGGCTCGGGCTCGGCCGTGAACAACACCTTCCGGCAGCTCGGCGGGGCGCTCGGCATCGCCGTGCTCGGCTCCGTGCTGTCCACGACGTACCGCGACGGGATCTCCGCCCGGATCGACGCCCTGCCCGGCCTGAGCGAGGAGGCCCGGCACGCGGCGGGCGAGTCCATCGAGGCCACGCTGAACGCCGCGGCCCGGCTCGGCCCGCAGGGCAAGGCGCTCATCGGCCCCGCCGGCGACGCGTTCGTCCACGCCATGCACGTCACCGTGCTGTGCGCGAGCGCGTCGGCGCTGCTCGGCGCGGTCGTGGTGGCGCTGTTCCTGCCCAAGCGGGGAGCGATGCGCCCGCCGGCGGGCGCCGCGCGGCCGGACGGCCGCAAGGAGCAGGCGGGGGCGGGGGCATGACGAAGACGGCGGGAGCGGCCCCTCCTGCGTCCGCAGCGGCCCCCGCGCCGTCCGCGGCGGCCCCGCCCGGGACCGCCGAGCGGCGCGGGCGGCCCCGTAACGCCGCCCTCGACAGCGCCGTCATCGAGACCGTCCTGCGCCTCATCGAGGAGGGCGTCCCCCTCGGCGAGCTGTCGGTGGAGCGCATCGCGCGCGAGGCCGGCGTCGGCAAGGCCACGGTCTACCGCCGCTGGGCCGGCAAGGAGGCGCTGATGCTCGACGTCATGCGCTCCCTGGAGCACACCGCGCCCGAGCTCGCCGGGGAGTCCGTGCGCGACGACCTCGTCACGCTGCTGGAGACGCTGCGCCGGCGCGGGCTGGCCAAGCGCTCCTCCGCCGTCCTGCGCACCGTCCTCGCGCAGGTCAAGGCCCATCCCGAGCTCTGGCAGGAGTACCACGAGAAGGTCGTCAGGGTCCGCCGCGAGGCCGTCCACGCCGTGCTGCGGCGCGGCATGGCCACCGGCGAGGTCCGCCCCGACCTGGACGTCGAGCTGATGGGCGACCTCGTCGTCAGCCCCATGCTGTCGCGGGCCATGTTCCACGACCGGGCGGAGCTGCCGGAGGACCTTCCCGGGAAGATCGTCGACGCGGTGCTGGAGGGAATCCGCCCGCGCTGACCCCGGCGGGGCGGAGCCGTCGGCTCCGGCAGCGCGGATCTCACGCGGATTATGCCCGTTCTGTCACAGCACGCCCCCGTGGGCCCCCGGACCGGAACCCCGGTCCGCCGGGCCGTCGTCCTCCCCTGCGACACCCCCTCCAGGGGCGTCCGGCAGGAAGCGGAAGCGGCGCATGCCGCACCCACTCGGTGATCACCTATCGTCTGGTGGGCGGGGCCGCAGCGACGGAGAGTTGAGGACGACGGATGGCGCAGGCGTACATGCAGGAGACGGGCCGAGACGGGACCGGTCCGGAGCGGACCGGATCCGGGGCCCGGCGCCTCATGGACCAGTGGCGGGACCGCGGCGTCTGGCGGCGCGGCATCGTCCTCGCCGTCATCGCCGCCCTGCTGGGGCTGCTGATGCTCCTGCACACCCAGCTCCCCAACAAGATCGGCAACCTCGGCAGCCTCACCGAGACGTTCCTGCCCTGGCTCGGCCTCGCCGTGCCGGTCCTGTTCGTCCTCGCGCTCGTGCGCCGCTCGGCGACCGCGCTGGTCGCACTGCTGCTCCCCATCGTCACCTGGGTGAACCTCTTCGGCGGCCTCCTGAGCGACAAGACCGCCAAGGGCGGCAACTTCACGGTCGCCACGCACAACGTGAACGCCGAGAACCCGAACCCCGCCGCGACCGCACGAGCCGTCGCCGCCTCCGGGGCCGACGTGGTGGCCCTGGAAGAGCTCACCAACACCTCGCGCTACGAGAAGGCGCTCGAAGGCACGTACAAGTACCACTCCGTGCAGGGCACCGTCGGCATATGGAGCAAGTACCCGCTGGAGCTGGTCCAGCCCGTCGACATCCAGCTCGGCTGGGTGCGGGCCCTGCGCGCCACCGTCCGCACGCCCCAGGGGCCGGTGGCCGTCTACGTCGCGCACCTGCCGTCGGTGCGCGTGAAGTTCAACGCCGGCTTCACCGCCGGGCAGCGCGACCGCAGCGCGGAGGCGCTCGGCCGGGCCATCGCCCAGGAGCCGGAGAAGCGCGTCGTCCTCCTCGGCGACCTCAACGGCACCATGAACGACCGCTCCCTCGCCCCCGTCACCTCGCAGCTGCGGTCCGCGCAGGGCGCCGCGGGCGACGGCTTCGGCTTCAGCTGGCCGGCGAGCTTCCCGATGGCCCGGATCGACCAGATCATGGTGCGCGGGATGGACCCCGTCTCGGCGTGGACGCTGCCGAAGACGCCGAGCGACCACCTGCCGGTGGCGGCGCGGGTCAAGCTCTGAGCGGGGCGCGGGGCAAGCTCTGAGCGGGGAGGACGGGCGCAGCGGGGCCTGCGGAGCCATCCCGTAGGCTGGAGGGCTTGCCCCGCACCCTCGTTCGAAAGGCCTCCTCATGCCCCTGGCGCTGCTGGCGCTCGCCGTCTCGGCCTTCGGCATAGGGACGACCGAGTTCGTGATGATGGGCCTCCTGCCCAACGTCGCCGGCGACCTGGGGACCTCCGTCCCCACCGCCGGCTACCTCGTCTCCGCCTACGCCCTCGGCGTCGTCTTCGGCGCCCCGCTGCTCACCGCCCTCGGCTCGCGCATCCCCCGCAAGCGGATGCTGATCCTGCTCATGGGCGTCTTCACGATCGGAAACCTCGCCTCGGCGCTCGCCCCCACCTTCGGCACGCTCATCGCGGGCCGGGTCCTGGCCGGGCTGCCGCACGGCGCGTTCTTCGGCGTGGGCTCCGTCGTCGCCGCCCGCCTCGCGGGCGAGGGACGGCAGGCGCGGGCCGTCGCCATGATGTTCCTCGGCCTGACCGTCGCCAACATCGTCGGCGTCCCGGCCGCGACGCTCCTGGGCCAGCACCTGGGGTGGCGCGCGACGTTCCTCGTCGTGGCCGGCATCGGCCTCGCCGCCATGGCCGCCCTCGCCCGGCTGATCCCCGACCTGCCGCACGAGCAGGGCGCGGGCCTGGGCCGCGAGCTGCGCGCGCTCGGCGGCCGCCAGGTGCTGCTCGGCCTGCTGACCACCGTCTTCGGCTTCGCCGGCGTCTTCGCCGTCTACAGCTACCTGTCGGCGATGGCCGTCGAGGTCACCGGCTTCTCGGAGACCTCCGTGACGTTCGTGCTGGCCCTGTTCGGCACCGGCATGACCCTGGGCGTCCTGGCCGCGGGCCCGCTGACCGACCGCGCCCTGCGCCCCACGCTCTACGGGGCCCTCGCCGGGCTCGCGGCGGTCCTGGTCCTCTTCGACTTCACGGTGCACGTGAAGTGGGCCGCGCTCGCGACCGTGGTCCTGATCGGCGCCGCCGGCTCCATGACCAGCACCCCTCTCCAGATGCTGATCATGAACAAGGCCAAGTCCGCCCCCACCCTCGCCGCCGCCTCCAACCACTCCGCGTTCAACCTCGCCAACGCGGGCGGCGCGTGGCTCGGCGGCATCGCCATCGCATCGGGCTGGGGCTGGACGTCCCCCACCCTCGTCGGCGCGGCCCTCGCCGCGGCGGGCCTGCTGTGCGCGGTGGTCTCGGGCGCCCTGGACCGCGACGGCGCGGAGCCGTCGAGGGTGGTCGCGTCGGGCGACGCCGACCGGGAACGGGACACGGCCCAGGAGCGGGTGGGGTAGCGTACGGCCGGAGCGGCGGGGTCCCCGACTCCCGCATCCGCCAGATCCTCAACTCCGCAAGAGACGAAGAGCAGAGGAAGGCCGCATGAGCGCCAGGTCTGCCGCACAGCGCCCCGGCGGGATCCCTCCCATGCCCGAACGCAACCCGAAGGCCCTCCGGGAAGCGATCGCCGCCCACGCCCCGCAGCTCCTCGCCGACTTCGACCGGCACTGGAAGCGGGACATCGCCGACGCCTACGACCTCGCGCGCGTGCCGGCCTTCATGGCCCTCTGGTGGACCGAGTACGCCCTCGCCCGCGACCCCGGGCTGGACGCCCGGGTGACCGACCTCGAAGACCGCGCCGCCGAAGCCGGGGACATCGCCGAAGCCCGCGCACTCCTCGAACAGGCCGCACACCTACGGCGGGAAGCCGGCCACTCGGAGCCCGGTCAGTGAGCGACGACGGGCTCATGGGCCCGCCTTGGCAGATCGACTACGTCGAAGCGGCCCGTGCGTACCGCGACTCGCTCCCCGCAGAGGTGCGGGACAGGTTCCGGGAATCCTTGATCGACATCCTCACCGCCAAGGACCCTTACCGGCCCGGAGAGCACGTTCCGGTCGAGCCTGCCAGGTCCACCCGCTTCCGAGGCCCCCACGTCCTCTTCTTCGACAGCAGCCGGGGGTGGGCCCGGTTCGTCTTCATCCGCCGCACCGCCGACCCGCAGATCGTGGTCGAAGAGCTCTTCTGGCAATGACCGGCAGGCCCGGGCGCACGGGCGTCTGACAGCGCTCTGCCGTCGGCGAATCTGCCGGGGGCAGAGAAGGCTGTCGGGGCGGTGGCGGGGGCCGGAGAGTGGGAGGACAGCGTCCAGCACTCCACTCCCCGGCCCAGGAGGCCCGATGTCATCACGCGTCCTCGAACCCCGCGCCACCGACGGCGACCCGTCCCCCACCCGCTTCGACGACCACCTCGCCTCGCTGCTCCTCACGCAGCGCATCGTCGTCCTCGGCACCGAAGTGAACGAGGTCTCCGCCAACCGCGTCTGCGCGCAGCTGCTCCTCCTCTCCGCCGAGGACCCCCGTACGGACATCGCCCTCTACATCAACAGCCCCGGCGGCTCCGTCACGGCCGGGCTGGCGATCTACGACACGATGCGGCTCATCCCCAACGACGTCTCCACCCTCGCCATGGGATTCGCCGCCAGCATGGGCCAGTTCCTCCTCACCGTGGGCGCACCGGGCAAGCGCTACGCCCTGCCGAACGCGCGCATCATGATGCACCAGCCGTCCGCCGGCATCGGCGGCACCGCCGCCGACATCGCCATCCAGGCGGAAAACCTCGAATTCACGAAGAAGGCCGTCGAGCGCCTCCTCTCCGAGCACACCGGCCAGACCCACGAGACCATCTCCCGCGACAGCGACCGCGACCGGTGGTTCACCGCCCAGCAGGCCCTGGAGTACGGCATGGTCGACCGCGTCGTCACGTCCCTCGACGACGTCCGCCCGGCCGGCACGAAGCGACGCATCGGACTCTGAGGACCTGAGGACCTGACGACATGAGCCAGTACACCATCCCGACCGTGGTCGAGCGCACCCCCAACGGAGAGCGCGCCTACGACGTCTTCAGCCGGCTGCTTTCCGAGCGCATCATCTTCCTGGGCACGGAAATCGACGACGGCGTCGCCAACGTCGTCATCGCCCAGCTCCTCCACCTCGAATCCTCCAGCCCGGAAACCGAGATCGCCCTCTACATCAACTCGCCGGGCGGTTCCTTCACTTCCCTCATGGCGATCTACGACACGATGACGTTCGTCCGCGCCCCCATCTCCACCTTCTGCGTCGGCCAGGCCGCCTCCACCGCGGCCGTGCTCCTCGCCGGGGGCGACCCGGGGCGGCGCTTCGTCCTCGAACACTCGCGGATCCTGCTCGGCCAGCCCGCGAGCCGCGGCCAGCAGGGCACGGTCTCCGACCTCACCCTCCAGGCCAAGGAGATGCTCCGCATCCGCTCAGAGGTGGAGGAAGTCCTCTCCCGGCACACGGGCCACGACGTCGCCTCCCTGCGGGCCGACATGGACCGCGACAAGGTCTTCACGGCGGAGGAGGCGGTGGCGTACGGGCTCGCGGACGAGGTCCTGAGTCGGCGGGTCCTCACGCCCGCCTGAGCTGACGAGGACGGTAGGCGGCCGCGCTACGGGGGTGGGCGGCCGCCGAGTCCGCCGAGTCCGCCGGGGGCGGGGGCGGGATGGCAGTTGGTCAGGCTGCGAGGCGCACTTCGCCCTGGCGGGCGGGCTGTGCGTGGGCGGGTTGCACGCGGGCGGGCTGTACGCGGGTGTACGTGCGGCTGGCCAGGCGGATGAGTTCCTTCTGCACCAGCACGAGGAGTTCGGCCAGGCTCAGACCGAGCGCCGCGGCGGCGGCCGCGAGTACTTCGGACGACGCCTCCTTGCGCCCGCGCTCCACCTCGGAGAGGTACGGCATGGAAATCCGCCCGGCGTCGGCCACGTCCTTAAGCGTCCGCTTCTGCGCCAGCCGCTCGCGCCGCAGCACGTCCCCGAGGACGTCCCGCCAGAGGGGTTCCCGAGCGGGGGGCTGCTCTCCGGCGGGGCGCAGGGGGATCACGTGGGCGGTGGCCGCGGCTGTCTTTGACGCTTGGGTGGTCACCACTTCAGCCTAGAACGACGGCAACGGTCCGGGGGTGTTGGGGCATTCTGCCGCCCGCGAAATCGGGATGGGCTGAGGTCAAGACAGGCTGGCAGCAGGGGAGGGAGGGGACTTGCGGTTCTCGGGTGTCCGACGCCCGGTGGGTTGTCGGCCGCCGGGCGACGGGCACCCGACGTGCCCAAGCCCCCCACCCCTCCCCCCGCTGCCAGCCTGTTCTGACCCGCAGTCAAACCACGGATGCAAAGGCAACGAACTGGGCCCACACGACGTTCGGAACGGCTAGCGCGGGGCCCTGCGGGCGCTTCGAGTCCCGCACGTGGACGGTGCGGGGTGACGGGGCGACCTCAACGCAGTCTCCGGCCGTCGTTCCACTGCGGCTGGACTTACGCCAGGATTCGGCGACCTCGACGCATTCGCCCGCCGCACCACCGCTGTAACTCGACTTGAACCATATGAGTTCGGTGCTCATAGTTCCTCTGCCAACTCCCTGATGAATCGTACGGTTTCCTCGGGGCTGAGGGCATGGCGAGCGATCATTGCATGCCTCTGGATGAGGGCAGCGACCTTCTCCGGGTTCGAGTGAATCGAACTTGTCGTCTGCCCCTCCTCGTAAGCGAAATGCTCGTGCTCGCGCGTCTCCGCCAGTACGAACGCCCCGTCGAGCCCTGGGTGCGACGCGTTGTACGTCACGGTCTGGATGACGACGTTTCGCCGCTCGCCCATCTCCAGCAAGTGCAGGAGCTGCCTCTTGTGCGCCTTGGGGGAGCCGAGCGTATTGCGCAGCGCAGGCTCCCCGATGAGGAACGTGAACGCTTTGGTCTGCGTGGCGAGGATCGATTGCCGATCCAGCCGGGCCTTGACTCGCTCCTCGACCGTCGCGTCGTCCACCGGCGGCCAATGCGTGCAGAAGAGCGTGCGCATGGTCTCCTCCGTCTGGAGCAGACCCGGAATGAGTAGAGGCTGATAGTTGTGAAGGGCGACCGCCTCAGACTCGTGGCGTACGAAGTCCCGGACGTAAGGGGCCATCCGATCGGGCTGTAGGTAGTCCTGAGTCGCGATCAGCTTCCCCCGCGCTCCGCACATCTCGTCCGCTACCCGGAGCAGCTGCGGCGTCGGCTTCCGACGCCCCTGCTCCATCGACTTCACCGTCTCCTCCCCGTACCCCGCCTCGCGGCCCAGTTCCTCGCGCGAGACGCCTGCCTCCATGCGCCACAGCTTGACCTGGTTCCCGCAGAGCCGCCACGCCATCGGCGGCTGAGAGAGCACACTGTCGTTCACGGTTCCCCGCCCTTCCCGTACCTCGTCCGTATCAACGGACGCTACGGCGGGCAAGGCCGGTACAGGCCGGGTTCGAACCCGCATCCCACGTGTGAGTGAACGACCCAGGACGGAGTCAGGCGGTCAGGCCCAAAGACCGGACCAGCTGCGCGAGTTCCTCGCGGAAGAGCTTGTCCGGGTTCAGCATCTGCGTGCGCAGGTGGCCGTAGATCTCCAGGCAGAGCAGGCCGTGCAGGTGTCCCCAGATGCGGAGCGCGAGCGCCACCGCCGCCGGAGGGAGGTCCGGGAAGGCCGGGCGGATCTTGCTGAGGAGGCCGGCGTCGAAGTCGGACCACTGGAAGTCCTCGGAGGCCTCGGAGGCCTCCGAGGCCCGCGGCCAAGCCGCGGCCGCGAGCGCCGTGAGCCCCGTGCAGACGCGTTGCGCGGCATCGGGCGCGGCGCCGCCTTCGGGGGCCTGGTAGCCGGGGACGGGGTCGCCGTAGATGAGGCGGAAGCCGGCGGGGTTGGCGAGGGCCCAGTTGCGGAAGGCGTGCGCCCAGGCCCGGATGCGGCCGGCCGGATCGTCCGCCGCGGTGGCGGCCCACGCGGCGTCGACGGCGTCGGCGAGTCCGGTGTACACGTCGTCGATGAGCGCGGTGACCAGGTCGTCGCGGGTGGCGAAGTAGCCGTAGATGGCGTTGGCGGTCATGCCCATCTCGCGGGCGATGGCCCGCAGGGTGATGGCGTCCGGGCCGCCCGAGGCCATCAGCCGCAGTGCCACGTCCTTGATTTCGGCCGCCGTCTCGGCCCGCAGCCGCTCGCGCCGCCCTCTGGTCCTCGTCTCCGCCACGCCGTCACTCTACAGCGGGCACTGGATTGATTGCCGTATCGAAACTTCACGCCGTATAGTTTCCGCACGGCGTCACCCAGAGGGTCATTCCGACCCATTCCAAAGGGGGATAAACATGCACATCGGAGTCATAGGAGCTACCGGCACCATCGGCAGCCGCGTCGTCACCGAAGCGCTCGGCAGGGGCCATGTCGTCACGGCGTTCAGCCGTGACGCCTCGCGGATCGAGGAGAGCCGCCCGAACGTGACGTGGGCGAGCGTCGACGTCCTCGACGCGGCGAGCATCGCCGCCGTCCTGCCCGGTCTGGACGTGCTGATCAGCGGCTTCCAGCCGGGCAACGCCGCCAAGGACATGGCAGACACCCTCCAGCGCTCCATCGCCGACCCCACCGTCCACACCACCGCCGCCCGGGCGCTGCTCAAGGCCCTGGAGAGCCACCCCAGGACGCGGCTGATCGTGATCGGCGGCGCCGGGAGCCTGGAGGTGGAGCCCGGCGTGGTGCTGGCGGACTCCGGCGAGCACCTGCACCGGACGCTCGACGAGGTCGGGCTGCCCAGGGAGTACGCGGCCGCGGTGCGCGGAGCCCGGGACGGCCTGAACGTCCTGCGGACGTCGAACCGCCTCTGGACCTACTTCAGCCCGGCCGAGGACATCGCCCCGGGCGAGCGCACCGGCCGGTTCCGGATCGGCGGCGACCAGGCGGTGCGGGATGCCGACGGGCGCAGCCGGGTCTCGGCGGAGGACGCCGCGGTCGCTCTGATCGACGAGGTGGAGCTGCCCCGTTTCGTGCAGCGCCGCTTCACGATCGGATACTGATTCCCTCCTACGCGCCCCCCTCATATGGGTGAGAACCCCCGTAACTCCCCCTTCCGCCCCCGCCCTTGCGCGAAGCTCGGCGTATGGACGCCGTACGGGTCGCACTGCTGAGGGAAGTGCTCGCCGGGACCGAGTGGTTGCAGGACACGCGCCGGTTCGCCGGGGCGTTGCGGGCCTCGGTGGCGCGGCGGCACGGGGGGCTGTTGCTGGTGGGGACGGAGGGGTACGAGCCGTGGCATCTGGCGGCGCACCTGGATGACGAGGCGGCGTGGTCGGGGCTGCCGGAGCTGTCGCCGACGCTGGTGCGGCACCGGGTGCCGCCGGGGGTCCCCGCGCACCTGTCCGTCGGCCTGGGCAGGCTGGAGGCGGCGCGGCGGGGCGAGACGCTGCTGGTGGTGACCGCGGACGAGCCCGGGGACGGGCTGCTGGAGCGGGTGCACGACGCCCGGCGGGGCGGGGCGACCGTGCTGTCGCTGGACGGGGCGCCGGCGGAGGCCGGGGCGGAGCTGCGGGCGCTCGCGCACGATCAGCTCGCGGTGCCGCCGCCCGCGCCGTGTTCGACGCGGACGGAGCTGGATCTCGACACCGTGCAGCACCTGGTCAGCGCGGCCGCCGGGGAGAACGGGCTGCCCGCGCCGCGCGGCGGGCGGCGGCGGTTCCGGGACCGGCTGGCGCGGCTCGCCGATCAGCTGGCGGCACCGCCTCCGCCGCGCTGGTAACCCCATAAGGCTCCAAGCGGAAGACCAGCTTCGAAAAAGCGTTTGCTGCCGGTCTTCCGCTTATGGACCATGGTCTTCCGTGACTGCGCAAGACCCCCCTCCCCTTTCTCCTTCTTCCCGGCGGCTCCGTGCCCTGTTGCCCGACCTGACGCCCTGGCACTCCTCCCGCGACTTCCGCCGCATGTGGGTGGCGGGTCTCGTCACCGTCTTCGGTACGTTCCTGACGTTCATCGCCGTACCGCTCCAGCTCAAGGAGCTGACCGGGTCGGCGCTGGCCGTCGGTGCGGTCGGCGTGGTCGAGCTGGTCCCGCTGGTGGTCTTCGGTCTCTACGGCGGCGCGCTCGCCGACGCCGTCGACCGGCGCAAGCTGATCCTGTGGACGGAGGCCGGTCTCGGCGTCCTCTCCGCGCTCCTGCTCCTCAACACCCTCCTGCCGCACCCCATGCTGTGGCCGCTGTACGTGGTAGCGGCGCTGGTCAGCGCGCTGAGCGGGTTGCAGCGGCCGGCGATGCAGGCGATCGTGCCGCGCGTCGTCGCGCACGACCAGCTGCCCGCGGCGATCGCGCTGAACTCGATGCGCTGGCAGGTCGGCGCCATCGCCGGCCCGTCCCTGGCGGGCGTGCTCATCGCGTTCGCGGGCCTGCCGTGGGCGTACGCGCTGGACGTCGTCTCGTACGCGGTCTCCGCCCTGCTGCTCTTCGGGCTCGCTCCCTCCCCGGCCGCGCGCGAAGCCGACAAGCCGTCGTTGCGCGGCATATGGGAGGGCGCGCAGTACGCGTGGAGCCGCAAGGAGCTGCTCGGCACGTACGTGATCGACATGGCGGCGATGCTGTTCGCGTTCCCCACGGCGATCTTCCCGTTCCTCGCCGACGATCTGGGCGCGCCGTGGGCGCTGGGCCTGATGTACGCGGCGGGCGCGGTGGGCTCCCTGGTGGTGAGCCTGACCAGCGGCTGGGCGTCGCGGGTCCACCGGCACGGCCGGATGGTCGTCTACGCGGCGCTGGGCTGGGGCGCGGCGATGGCCGTCGCGGGCTGGCTGGGCAACGTGTGGCTGGTGCTGCTGTTCCTGGCGGTGGCGGGCGGCTGCGACATGGTGAGCGGCCTGTTCCGGTCGGCGATCTGGGACCAGACGATCCCGGACGAGCTGCGGGGCCGGCTGGCCGGGATCGAGATGCTCTCGTACTCGATCGGCCCGCAGCTGGGCCAGGTCCGGGCGGGCGGCATGGCGTCCCTGACGAACGTGCGGGCCTCGGTGTGGGCCGGCGGGCTGGCGTGCGTGGCGTCGGTGGGGCTGCTGGCCGCGTCGCTGCCGAAGCTGATGTCGTACGACCAGCGGACGGACGAGCACGCGGCGCGGATGCGGCGCGTGAAGGCTGCCGCGGACGTAGTGGCCGAGGCCGCTTAGGCACCGCCGGTCACGCCGGTGGGGGCTTAGCGCCGTCGCGGCGGGAGTGAAAGGCGAGGCCTTTCAACCGCACTGCGTTTCTTGCCGCAGGCAAGAGATTCCCGCCGCGACGGCGCGCAACCCCCACCAGGGGGCCCGGCGGTGCCGGACCGGCCTCAGCCCGCCTTCGGGCCCTCGCCGCCGGCGTCCGCGTCATCGTTCCAGCGCGGATCCGTCCGCCATTCCTCGTTCCGCTCGCGCGCCGTCTCCATCGCGTGGGACGCCTCCTCGCGCGTGTCGTACGGGCCCAGCCGGTCCGCGGCGCGGCACTCCGGGCCCTCCTCGACCGTGCCGTGCTTCAGGCAGTAGTACCACTCGCCCGGCTTGCCCTCCGGGCGCTTCTTGAACAGGGCCATCGGGATCTCCCTCACATCCGTTCTCTCGCCCACATGCTCCCCGATGGGCCCTGGCTACACTCGCTGACATGTCTGGCCAGTCGCTTCTCACGCCGGGGACCCTGTCCCCCACCCGCCCCGTCCCCGCCTCCATCGCGCGGCCCGAGTACGTCGGGAAGGCGGCGCCCACCCCGTACTCCGGCCCGGAGGTCCAGGACGCGGAGACGATCGAGCGGATGCGCGTCGCGGGGCGCATCGCCGCGCGGGCGATGGAGGAGGCGGCCAAGCTGATCGCCCCGGGCGTGACGACGGACGAGCTGGACCGCGTCGCGCACGAGTACATGTGCGACCACGGCGCCTACCCCTCCACGCTCGGCTACCGCGGCTTCCCGAAGTCGCTGTGCGCGTCGATCAACGAGGTCATCTGCCACGGCATCCCCGACTCGACCGTCATGCGCGACGGCGACATCGTGAACCTGGACGTCACGGCGTACATCGGCGGCGTCCACGGCGACAACAACGCCACTTACCTGTGCGGTGACGTGGACGAGGAGTCGCGCCTGCTCGTCGAGCGGACGCAGGAGGCGCTGAACCGCGCGATCAAGGCGGTCAAGCCGGGGCGCCGGATCAACATCATCGGCCGGGTCATCGAGTCGTACGCCAAGCGCTTCGGCTACGGCGTCGTCCGTGACTTCACGGGCCACGGCATCAACTCGTCCTTCCACTCCGGCCTGATCGTCCCGCACTACGACAGCCCGCACCACGACACCCTGATCCAGCCCGGCATGACGTTCACGATCGAGCCGATGCTGACGCTCGGGACGTACGAGTACGACATGTGGGAGGACGGGTGGACGGTCGTCACGAAGGACCGGAAGCGGACGGCGCAGTTCGAGCACACGCTGGTGGTGACGGACACGGGCGCGGAGGTCCTCACCCTTCCGTAGGTGCTGCGGGGCGGGCGTCCGGGCGCTAACGTTTTACCGACGGGCCGTCGGGAAGTCATTGACTTAGGTAAGCCTAAGTAGCAGGATGGCTTCTCGTCGCCACGCCCGTCCCCTCGGCCATCCGGAGGTCCGCCTTGGACGTGTCCGCCAGCACCGCCGCCAGCACGCCGTTCTCCGCGCTGATCCGCAATGCCTCGCACGAGCAGCACACGGAGGCGGAGAACTCCACGTTCATGAGCGACATGCTCGGCGGCCGCCTCGGCGTCGACGCCTACCGCCGCTACACCGAGCAGCTCTGGTTCGTCTACCGCGCCCTGGAGTCGGCCTCCGCGGCCCTCGCGGAGGATCCCGTGGCCGGGCCCTTCCTGCTCCCCGCGCTGGCCCGCACCGCGGAGCTGGAGCGCGACCTGGCGCATCTCGGCGGCCCGGACTGGCGCGGCGGCCTCACGCCGCTGCCCGCCACGGCGCGGTACGCGGCCCGGATCGAGGAGTGCGCGCGCGACTGGCCCGCGGGCTACGTCGCCCACCACTACACGCGCTATCTGGGCGACCTCTCCGGCGGCCAGATCATCCGCGGCACCGCCGAGAAGACGTGGGGCTTCGCCCGCAAGGGCGACGGCGTGCGCTTCTACGTCTTCGAGGCCATAGCCAACCCGGCCGCCTTCAAGCGCGAGTACCGCGAGCTGCTGGACGCCCTGCCGGTGGACGACCTGGAGAAGCAGCGCGTGGTGGACGAGTGCAAGCGCGCCTTCGCGCTGAACACGGCGGTTTTCCAGGACCTGGGGCGGGAGTTCCCGCTCAGCGCCTGACGGGAGCGGCCTAGCAGGAGCGCTGGTAGGCCACGTCGGAGAAGAGGTTCTTCCAGTCCTCCTCGGGCACGCTCGCCGGGGAGGTCCGGCACAGGTCCGCGTAGAGCCGGTCGGTGTCGGGGTGCAGGAGGAACGTCAGCGTGCCCGCCTCGTAGCCGCTCTTCCCGGTCGAGATCGCGATGAGGGGCCGCCGGTCCGGGAAGAGGACGACGCGGCTCGCCTCCGGCAGCGCGGCGAAGTAGGGCGTGCGCCAGTCCCCGCCGGGCCCGATGTCCCAGATCCGGTACGGCTTCTTGCCCGTCAGGGCCCGGCCGCGGCCGAAGCCCCTGTCGATGTCGGCTTGGTTCTCGCCCGGCTCCAGGGGCATGGTGCGCGTCTTACGAGGGTTCCGGAAGTCCTTCACGTCCCAGAACTGAAGGGTGTTGTTCCGGTCGACGGCCGCCAGCATGTCACCGCCGATCGTCTGATAGCCGTTCACGCCGAGCGGCAGCGAGCCGCCCCGCCGCGGCCGGTCGGGGTCGGACAGGTCCCATATCGCCCAGGTCCGGCCGGGCATCTCCGTCAGCAGGAGGGGCCGGGTGCCGGGGTTCCCGAAGCCGATCCTCCCGTCGGGCTTCATGCCCGTGACAGCTCCCGCCCGCCGGGGGCGGCCGGGGTCGGAGACGTCCCAGAGCTGCACCTTTCCGTTCTCCTCCGGGGTCTCGACGACCCGGTCGGTCAGGAACCAGATGCTCGACGTGAAGTCCTTCGTGCTGCCCTCGAACACCGACCGCCGGACGGGCGTGCGCGGCTTGCTCACGTCCCACAGCTCGATGCGGTGGTCGAACGTCCGCCCGAGGGCCAGCAGCCGGCCGTCGGGGCTGAAGCCGACGTTCACGTCCGGGGCGGTGAGGGTGATGTCGCCGCCCTGGACCGGGGCGCCGGGCCCGCTCATGTCCCACAGGCGGAAGACGTGCTCGTTGGTGCTCCTCGTCCACTTGTGGGCCAGGAAGAGGGACGTGGCGGGCAGGAAGTTCCGGGCCTCCCAGTCCTGCGGGAGCGTGAACTTCAGCCGCGGCGCCGTCCAGCGGCTGACGTCCCACACCCGGCTCGTCGCCTCCTCCGAGCCTCTCGTCCGCTCCTCCGTGATCATGAGGGTGCCGTCGGGGCTGATGGGGCTGGTCCCCATATCGGCGTAAGGCAGGGAGCCGAGGGCCGCCGGGGCGGGCGGGCGCTGCGGCCACAGCCGTACCGTGCCCTCGTCCCCTCCTGCGGCGAGGTAGGCGCCTCCGGGATCCCAGGCGACGGTCCGGGCGGGCGCGCTCACCGGCAGGGGGTTGCCCTCCGCGAGGGTGTCGAAGAGCGCGGAGTCCTTGTCCCCGACGCTCCGCAGGAACAATGCGCTGGGCGCCGCCTTTCCGGAGCTCTGATCAGCCGCCCCCGCCAGGATGGCGCCGTCCTTGCTGAAGCCGAGGCCGGGCAGGTCGTCGAACTTCCAGTACGGGTAGGTCTTGGCCGGCGCGAGGGACTTCAGCCGCTCGCCTCCCTCCACCGTCCACCCGGACAAGTCACTCTTCCGGCTCGCCCCCGCGAGCAGATCGCGCCGCGGGTGGAACGCGACCCTCGTCGCCGTCCCGGTCGTCGCCGTGTCCTTCAGGGCGGGCCGGGCCGGATCCCGTACGTCCCACAGTCCGACCGCACCCGACCCGCCGGACCCGTCAGCCGCGCCCAGCGTGCCGCTGCTCACGGCCAGCAGCCGGCCGTCCCGGTTGAACGCGACCGACACCACGTCCTGTTCGGCGACCGTCCGGTCGGTGCGCAGCTCCGGCCGGGCGGGGTCGGCGAGGTCCCAGAGCAGGAGCCGGCCCTTCTCCAGGCCCGCCGCCACCGTCCTGCTGTCGGGGCTGAAGGCCAGCGAGGACGCGGCCCCGCCGGGTGCTCCGCGCGCGGCGAGGCGGCGCGGGCTCTGCGGGTCGGTGGTGTCCCACACCGCGAACCCGCCGGGCGTCTGCGCGGCCAGCAAGCGCGTACGGGGGTGGAAGGCGACGGCCGCCGTGGAGCCGAGGTCCAGGGCGGCGGCCTTGCGCGGGGCGGTCGGGCGGCTCACGTCCCACAGTTGCACCCGGCCGCCGCGCTGGCTCGTCACCAGCACCTTGCCGTCCCCGCTGTACGCGATGTGGAGCACGGGCTCGCCCGTCCCCTTGAGGTCCACGGGCACCCGGGACATCTGTGCGGCGTACAGGCTCGACCGGCTCTCGGGGGTCTTCGCCAGGCGGTAGGAGGCGAGGCTCAGCCGGAACGCCGTCAGGGGATCGCGCTCGCGCAGCGCGTCGGCCTTGGCTGCCAGTTGACGGGAGAGCAGCACCGACTCCCGGTCCTCGGCACGGTGCTGCGCGCCCCGCGCCAGGACCGCGAGCGTGGACGCGAGGACCGCGAGGACGACGACGATCGCGAGGCCCGCCCGCTGGGCTGTCTTGCGGCGCCGCTGGGCGCGGCCGCTCGCCGCGAGGAAGTCCTGCTCCACCGGGCGCAGCGGCAGCTGCCGCCCGAGCCCGTCATCGCCGGCCGTCAGGGAGCGGGCCGCCGCCAGGTGCTTGCCCGCGTACAGGCCGCTGGAGGGGCGGCCCGCTTCGGCCCAGGCGTCGGCGGCGTCGTCCAGCCTGCGGCGCACCAGCAGCCCGTCGAGGTCGGCGTTGATCCAGTCGCGGAGCCGGGGCCAGCCGTGGAGCAGGGAGTCGTGGCAGAGCTGGGCCTGGCCGTCGTCGACGACGGCCAGGCGGGCGTCGGCGAGGCGGCCGAGCAGCTCCGCGTGGCTGCCGAGCTCGCCGGTGCGGACCCGGCGCCGTACGGCCTTGCCGTCGCCGTCCACCAGCCGCACCATGCGCAGCAGGAGTTCGCGTAAGGCGCGCCGGCCGTCGGCGTCGAGGGCGTCGTGGATGTGTTCGGCGGTGTTGCCGACGGAGGCGCGGATGCCTCCGGTGGCCTGGTAGCCGGCGAAGGTCAGCCGGTCGCCGTGGCGGCGGGCCCAGGTCTCCTGGAGGGCGTGGGCGAGGAACGGCAGGGCGATGGCCTCGCCGGGGCCGGCGTGCTCGTCCTTCAGCTCCCGCAGCAGGTGACCGGCCAGGCCGTCCTCCAGGCTCAGCCCGGCGTACGCGGCGGGCCGTTCGACGGCCTCGCGCAGTTCGCCGTCGGTCATCGGCGGGACGGTGAACTGCCCGTCCTGCACGAGCCGGGAGAGCCTGGGGTCGCGCAGGCAGTGGCCGTAGTAGTCGGCGCGCAGGCCGAGGACGATGCGGGGGCCGGGGGCGCCCTCCGCGCCGGTGAGGGCCCGGATGAACAGCTCGCGCTCCTCCGCGTCCTCGCAGTGCGTGAAGATCTCTTCGAGCTGGTCGACGACGAGGACGCCCGGCGGGCGTCCGCCGTCCGCCGGGCCGCCGAACCGCCCGGCGCCCAGGTCCCGTTCGACCTCGCCGAACGGGCGGCCCGTGGCGTCGGCCCAGGCCTCGGTGAGCGTGTGGAAGGGGCGGGCGCCGGGCGCGGGCACGAGCAGCACGGGGCCCGGCCCCGTACCGTCCAGGGCGGCGCCGAGCCCGGCCCGCAGGAGCGAGGACTTGCCGACCCCGGAGGGGCCCACGAGGACGACGGGGCCGCCGGGTCCGGCAGCGGTCACGCGGTCGAGCAGGGCCCGGGTGAGCTTCTCGCGGCCGAAGAACAAGTGGCGCTGCTCGGCCTGGAAGGGGCGCATCCCGGGGTACGGGCACGGGCCGTCGGACTGCGGGGGCTCCGGGCCGGGCCCGGCCGCGGGCGCGTAGCGGGGGTTGCGGGCGAGGACGAGGTCGCCGATCCGGCCGACGCTGCCGGAGTGCGGACGGGCGGGCGCGCCCTGGAGGCGGCGGTCGAGGTGGCGGTAGAGGTCGGCGAGCGTGAACCACTTCGGGCCGCCCGCGTCGCCCTCGCGCAGCAGGCGCAGGAGTTCGCCGCTGAACAGCGTGTGCTCCTCGCCCTCGGGGGCGAAGGCCGCGGCGTAGTGCGTGGCGGAGGCCAGGAGGAAGCTGCCGTCGGGGCGGGCCGAGACGTACGGGTCGCGGCGCGGGCCCTGCCGGACGGCCTCCGCGAGCCCGGAGAAGCAGCAGTCCAGGACCACCACGGGGCGGGCGGCGGAGGAGCTCAGCAGGTTCCTGATCTCGGCGTACGGGACGGCGTGGGCGGTGCTGTGCGCCGACGTGCAGGCCGAGGTGGCGAGATACAGCTGCTCGGCCGGGCCGAGGAGTCCGTGGCCGACGAAGCAGAAGAGGACGACGCCGCCTTCCGCGCGGGCGGTGACGGCCTCCATGGCGGCCAGGACGTCCGACGGGCCGGCCGGGTCGGTGATCAGGGTGACGCGGTCGCCGCCGTCGTCCGCCATGCCGCACGCCGAGCGGAGCGCTTCGGCGAGGGCGGTGGCGGAGCGGGCGGCGCTCGGCAGGCCGGCGAGCCGGGCGCCGGCGGGGTGCCGGCCCGTACCGACCACGAGGGCGTGGCAGTCGGGGCCGGTCAGCTCTCTCACGGGCCCCTCGTCCACGGAGGTCAGGACCCGTCCGCCGGGGGCAGTTCGCCTCGCTGGAGGGCCTCGGCCAGGCGCTGGGCCAGCTCGCCGCTGTCCCGGGCGCTCAGATCGCGCACCCTCTCGGAGGCGACGGTGACCTGCGTGCCGTCGGGCAGGGTGATCGTGACGGTCTGGTTGCCGCGGCGGTTCTGCAACCAGGCGACGACCGCGGCCGACAGCGCGACGGTCACCCCGCCGGGGGCGAGCACGAGGGTGAGGATCTCGGACGCCGCGCCCATGGTGCCGGGGGCGGGCTCGGGGGCGGGCTCCTGCCGGATGTGCGCCCGCAACTCCGGGTGGCGTTGCAGCCAGCGGCGGAGGTCGTTCACGCCTCCGCCGGGGCCGGGGCCCGGGCCGGTGCCCGGGCTGCTGACCGTCAGCGTTGCCTTCACTGTGCGCTCACTGCCCCTCTCACGCCTCACGTGACTGCCGAGGGCTGTGACGCTACACCGCAACGCCGTGCCGCAGAAAGGAAGTTCGGTCACGGTTGCCCATCACACACGGCGGCGCCCCCTGCCGGGGCCGGTGAAGGCAGGGGACGCCGGTCTGTGGGCGGCTCGGCTCAGCCCTGCGCGGGCCCGCGGCCGCGGCGGCGCGTGGCGAACACGGCCCCGCCACCGGCCAGCACGAGGGCGCCTGCGGCGCCGAGGAGGGGGCCGGTGGGGGTGCTGGCACCGGTGCTGGCGAGGGGGGTGGTATCACCGGTTCCGGTTCCACCACCGGTGGTTGCGGCTCCGCCGCCGGTGGTGGCGTTGGCGGTGTTGGTGGCGGTGGTGCCGCTACCGGTGCTGCCGGTGGTGCCGGTGCCGCTACCGGTGCCGGAGTCCGAGCCCGTGGGGGCCTGGTCCGTCGGAAGCTTCGCGTTCTTGTCGACGGCGACCCTGACCGTCACCGGGTCGAGGGCTTCACCCGTCTCGTAGTTCCTGAAGACCTTCGCCCCCTCTGCTGTGAGCGTGGCCGGGGTGCCCCAGAGGGAGACAATGCCGTCCTTGGCCTTGAGCGCGTCCGCAGTGAGTTGCAGCTTGGCAAGTGGCATGCCCGTGGTGACGTTCGTCTTTCCGGTCTCCGGGTCCTTGGCGCTGACGTCCGCGCTGAGCGTGCCGTTCTTGCCGGACGTCTGCGCCGTCACCTTGAAGTTGCTGAACTTCAGGTCCATCTGCCCCTTGTGACCCGTGAAGCGCACCGAACCGGCGAACGTGGCGTTGAGGGTGCCCGCCGTGGCGTCGTACGACCCCTTGCCCTGGACGAAACGGAAGTTGTCACCGGACTTCTGAGTGCCGTCCGAGACCTCGGTCCTGCCCTCGGTGGCCGGCTTGGCAAGGTATTCACGGAACTTCTTCTTCACGCCCCAGTCGAGGTTGCCGTCGACGATGGCCGTCCCGGTCTTGTTCTCCGTCTTCGAGCCCTCGCCCGTCTTCGTACCCTCGCCGGACTTGGAACCCTCGCCGGACTTGGCACCTTCGTCCGTCTGCGTGCCCTCGTCCTTCTTCGAGGGCTCTTCGGCGGATTCCTTCACCGAGAGTGTGGCCGGGTCGAGATCCTCGCCCTCGTCGTAGTACGGATTTCCGTCGTAGGTGAAGACCTTCGCGCCCTCCGCCGTGAGCTTCGCCGGTATCTTCGCGTAGGTCTTCGCACCGTCCGCGCCGTCCACGGGCTTGACACCCGACAGGTCGAGCGCGGCGATCGGCACGTCGTCCTGCTTCTTCCCGTCGCCCGCAGTGACGTCCGCGGTGATGCTGCCCTTCTTGCCACCGCTCTTCGCGTCGGTGACGACCTTCAGGTCGGCGAGCGTGATGTCGAGGTCGAAGCCCGCACTGCCATGCCTGGGATGACCGAGGAAGTGCACGCCGCCCTTGAAGGTGGCGGCTATGGACTGCGACGAGGGATCCTGTTTGCCCTCACCTCCGGTGAAGGTGAAGACGCCGTTCTTCTCCGCCTGCTTCGCGCCATCGGCGACCTTGATCTCGCCATGGGCGAGTGGCTTCATGAGGTACTTCCGGAAGGATTCCTTCACGCCCCACTCCAGCGTGCCCTCCTTGAGCACCGTCTTCGGGGCCTCGCCGGTCTTGCCGGGCGCATCCGCCGCGAACGCGGGCACGGCCAGCGCCGAAGCGCCCAGCACGGTCGCCGTGGCGAGCGCGGCAAGCGCCCGGCGGGAGGTGACGGTCATCGTCGGTTGTCTCCTTAGCTAGAGCAAGAGAAGAAAGAGCGCGCCGCAGCCGGCGCGGAGCCGTAACGAGTTCAGCCGGCGGACCGGCGGCGGCGCAGGACGACGAGGGTGGCCGCGGCCACCACGACGACGCCCGCGCCACCCGCCGCTACCGGAAGCACCGGGAAGGACGAGGTGGAAGAGGTATCGGTTGCACTTTTTGTGGCCACCTTACGGCCGGAATCCGCCTTTTGACCCGCCGTCGGGTCGCCCTCGGCCGGCGCCGGCGCCTTGCCCAGGTCCGGCAGCGGCGGAAGCTTCGCCTTCGCGTCCAGAGGGACGGCCAGAGAGACGGGGTCCATCTCCGCGCCCTCCTGGTACATGCCGCCGAACGCCTTCGCACCGTCGGCGGTGAGCTTGGCCGGGGCCTCGGTGACGGCGGCGAGGCCGTCCTTCTCCTTCAGGCCGGACGCGTCGAAGGTGACGAGCGGAACGTTCCGGCGCGGCTCGGCGCCGCCGCTCGCGACATCCGCCGCCAGCGTCCCCTTGCCGTCCTCGGCCCTCACCTTGACCGCACTCAGGGCCAGGTCAAGATGGTTGCCGGTGAAGCGGACCGTGCCGGTGAACGCGGCGTCAAGGGTGTGCGCCGCCTCGTCGTACGCGCCCTTGCCCGCTGGGAAGCGGAAGAGCGCGCCGCCGTCCTGGGCGCCGTCGGCCAGCTTCCAGGAGCCCTGGGCGATGGATCCGGTGACGTATTCGCGGAAGGTGCGGCGCACGCCCCAGTCGACGGCCGCGCCGGTGAACTCGCCCTTGGGGGCGTCCTTTTTCCCGGGGCTGCCCGACGGGCTCGGCGGGGCCGACGACGCGCCCGCCTCGGCCAGCACGTCCGCCGACAGCGCAACCGGGTCCAGCGCCGTACCGGCCGCGTAATAGCCCGCGAAGGCCTTCGCGCCGTCGGCCGTGAGCGTCGCGGGGACGTTGGCGAGGGAGACGGCCGACCCCGCGCCGCGCATGTTCACGCCCTTCAGGTCGAGCGCGGCCAGCGGCACTTGCGAGGCGCGGGTGACCTCGCCCGAGCCCTTCGCCTTGCTGACCATGTCGGCGTAGAGCGTGCCGCTCGCGCCCGTGATGCGGACGGCCGGGCGGCTGATGGTGAGGTCGAGTTCGTACGAGCCGTCGGGCTTCTTGTGGCCCGTGAAGTGCACGCCGCCCGAGAAGCCGGCCTCGAACGCTCCGCTGCCCGCGTCGTAGCTGCCCTTGGCGGAGTGGAAGCGGAACCGGCTGCCGCCGATCGTGGCGGCGCCGCCCTGGAGGTCCGAGCGCCCCTGGGCGATGGGGCCGGTGACGTAGCTCTGGAAGGAGGACTTGATGCCCCAGTCCAGCCGCCCGCCGGAGACCGTCCGTGCCGCACCGTCCGCGTGCGCGACCCCGCTCGGCACCGCCCCGGGCGCCCACCCCGCCAGCACCGCCGCCAGCACCGCCGCCAGCAGGGCGACGACGGGGGCGCGGGCAGGTCCGGACGACGGCAGCATCGAGAGGCCCCTTTCGGGCGGGACAGCAGGCGCCACACCCTGGCGACTTAGGTAAGGCTAACCTAAGCTATGTCCCATCAGGTCGGAAACCCCCGGCCGGAGCGAAAGGCAGACGCAACCGTGCTTCAACGGCAGTCGGCGGGCGCCGCGATACCTACCCCACCCCGCACCGGCATACGCGCCGCACTGCTCACTTGGCTCACTTTGCTCACCCTGGCCCTCACCGGCTGCGGCTCCTCGGGGAGTTCGAGCAGCTCAGGAGCGTCCACGGCAGCGACCAAGGCTCCGGCGGCCGACCGCATCGAGCCACTCGCCGGCGGCGCCCCCAAGGCGCAACTACCCGCCACCGTACGGTCGGCGGACGGCCACGACGTCACCGTCCGCAGCACGGACCGGATCGTTCCGCTCACCGGTGCGCTGTCCGAGATCGTCTTCACCCTCGGCCTCGGCGACCGGGTCGTCGCCCGCGACGTCACCGCCACCTTCGAGCAGGCGGCCAAGTTGCCCGTGGTCACCCGCGCCCACGACGTCTCGGCCGAGAGCGTCCTCTCGCTCAAGCCCACGCTCGTGCTGGCCGAGACCACGACGGGGCCCGCGGAGGCCGTCGAGCAGATCCGCGCCGCCGGGGTCCCCCTCGTCGTCCTCGACCCGGCCCGCAAGCTCGCCGACGTCGGGCCCCGCATCACCAAGGTGGCCGCTTCCCTCGGCGTCCCCGCGGCCGGCGAGGAGCTCAACCGCCGTACGGAGCAGCGGCTGGACAAGGCCGCGGGGGCCGTCCCGCACGGCGGCGGCAAGAAGCCCCGCGTCGCCTTCCTCTACCTGCGCGGCACGGCCTCCGTCTACCTCCTCGGCGGGGCCGGCTCCGGCGCGGACTCGCTCATCGAGGCCGCGGGCGGGGTGGACGCGGGCAAGGAGTCCGGGCTGAAGAAGGACTTCACGCCGCTGACGAGCGAGGCCCTCGCCAAGGCCGCGCCGGACGTCATCCTCGTCATGAGCAAGGGCCTCGCCTCCGTCGGCGGCGTGGACGGCCTGGTGAAGATCCCCGGCGTCGGGCAGACGCCGGCCGGCCTGGACCGCCGCGTCGCCTCCGTGGACGACGGCGTCCTGCTGAACTTCGGCCCGCGCACGGACACGGTCCTCGCCTCCCTCGTCGAGCAGATCCACGGCGGGAAGTGACGTGAGCCTCCTGAAGACCACGGGCCCCTCCCCCGTACCCGCCTCCGCCGAGCCCGGCGGCGAGCCGGCGCCGCCCGGCCGGCGGCGCCGCACCCCCGCCCTCCTCACCGCCGGCCTGGCCGCGGCGCTGCTGGTGGCGTGCCTGCTCTCCGCCGGGCTCGGTGCGTACGAGATCCCGCTCGGCGACGTCCTCGGCTCGCTGCTGCACCGGGCGGGGCTCGGCGGGGCCGAGCTGGACCGGGTCCCCGAGAGCGTGCTGTGGAACGTACGGCTGCCGCGCGTCGCCCTGGCCCTGCTCGTGGGGGCGTCGCTCGGCTGCGCGGGCGCGCTGATGCAGGGCGTGTTCGGCAATCCGCTCGCCGAGCCCGGCGTCATCGGCATCTCGATGGGCTCGGCGGTCGGCGCGGTCGCCGCGATCTCCCTGGGGCTGACCTTCCTCGGCAACTGGACCGTCACCGCCTGCGCGTTCGCCGCCGGGCTCGTGACCGTCCTGCTGGTGTACACGCTCTCGCGCGCGGGCGGCCGTACGGAAGTGGTCACGCTCATCCTCACCGGCATCGCGGTGAACGCGTTCGGCGGCGCGCTCGTCGGGCTCGGCATCTTCCTCGCCGACAACGCCCAGGTCACCCAGATCACGTTCTGGCAGCTCGGTTCGCTCGCGCAGGCGACCTGGCCGAAGGTGCTCGCCGTCCTGCCGTGCGCCCTCGTGGGGCTGGCCGTCGCGCCGCTGTACGGGCGGAAGCTGGACCTCCTCGCGCTCGGCGAGCGGCCCGCGCGCCACCTGGGCGTGGACGTGGAGCGGCTGCGGCTGGTGATGGTCCTGGTGGTGGCGCTGCTGACGGCCGCGGCGGTGGCCGTGGCGGGGGTCATCACGTTCGTGGGCCTGCTGGTGCCGCACCTGCTGCGGATGGCCGCGGGCCCCGGTCACCGGTTCCTGGTGCCGGGCAGTGCGCTGGGCGGGGCGCTGGTCCTCGTCGCGGCGGACCTCGCGGCCCGCACGGCCGCCCAGCCGACGGAGCTGCCGCTGGGCGTCCTGACGGCCCTCTTCGGCAGCCCGTTCTTCTTCTGGCTGCTGCGGAGGACGCGGCGGAAGCAGGGGGGATGGGCATGAGCCGCATGGGTTTCGGCCGGGGGTCCGGCCCGCGGCGGAGCCGCAATCGGATGCAGCGTCCCCCGGGAAAGCACAGCTGGTTGCTGAGAAGGACCCGGCGGAAGCAGGGGGGATGGGCGTGAGGCCCGTACTGTTCCGCCGCCGCACCCGCCGTCTCCCCCTCCCCTCCCCCCTCGGCACCGTTCTCGCCGAGGCGCGCTCCCTCTCCGTACGGCTCGGCGGCCGTACCGTCCTCGACGGCGTCGGTCTGGGCGTCGCCGCGGGCGAAGTCCTCGCGCTCGTCGGCCCCAACGGCGCCGGCAAGTCCACGCTGCTGGCCGCGCTCGCGCACGACCTGCCCGCCGCGTCGGGCGAGGTCCTGATCGACGGCGGGCCCGCCGCCTCCTGGTCGGCCGCCGAACTCGCCCTGCGCCGGGCCGTCCTGCCGCAGTCGGCGGAGCTGTCGTTCCCGTTCCCCGTGGAGGAGGTCGTCCGGATGGGCCGCGCGCCCTGGGCCGGGACGGCCGCCGAGGGCGAGGACGACGAGGCCGTGCGGGAGGCGATGGCCGCCGCGGAGGTGACCGGATTCGCCTCCCGGCCGTTCGCCGCGCTCTCCGGCGGCGAGCGGGCGAGGGTCGCGCTGGCGCGCGTCCTCGCGCAGCGCACCCCGCTCCTGCTGCTCGACGAGCCGACCGCCGCGCTGGACCTGCGCCACCAGGAACTGGTGCTGCGGATCTGCCGCGAGCGGGCGGCGGACGGGGCGGCCGTCGTGGTCGTCCTGCACGACCTCGGCCTCGCCGCCGCCTACGCGGACCGGGTGGCGGTCCTGCACGGGGGGCGGGTCGCGGCTGAGGGCCCGCCGGCCCGCGTACTGGAAGCGGAGTTGCTCACTCGTGTCTATTTGCAGCCGGTGGAGGTAATTGATCATCCGCGCACCGGTGAACCATTGGTGATCCCGTGGCGCGCTGGACGAAATTTTGCCTCGTGAGAGCAGAATCACGCACCCTTCCGGGAACAGGGTAGGCAAGCCTCAGATAAGTTAGGGCGGCCTTATTCGGACAGCCGCTTTTCGGCCATGCCGTTTATGGCGCGAACGTCCTTTCCGTCCTCTCCGAGCACGCCTGGAGCCCCTATGCGCGCCTTCCGCTCCTCCGCCATAGCCGCCGTCGCCGCGGCCGCGGCCCTGACCGCCGTGTCCGGCTGTGCCGAGAAGTCGGACAGCAAGGACGCGGACGCGATCAAGGTCACCGCCTCCGACGACAAGTGCGAGGTCTCCAAGACCTCGTTCCCCGCCGGGCACGTAAAGATCAACATCGAGAACGCCGGCTCGAAGATCACCGAGGTCTACGTCTACGCCGCGGGCGACCGGATCGTGACGGAGCGGGAGAACATAGGCCCGAAGACCAAGACCGAGATCACCGCGACGATCAAGAAGTCGGGCGACTACGAAATCGCCTGCAAGCCCGGCATGAAGGGCGATGGCATCCGCCAGAAGATCACGGTGACAGGCGGCGGCAAGGCGGAGAAGGCGAACCCGGAGCTGGACAAGGCGGTCGCCGAGTACCGCAAGTACGTCCAGGAGCAGGCCGACGAGACGATCCCGGCGGCGCAGAAGTTCGCCGACGCGGTCAAGGCCGGCGACGTCGACGGGGCGAAGAAGCTCTACGCGGTCTCCCGCATCGGCTGGGAGCGCACCGAGCCGGTCGCGGAGTCCTTCGGTGACATCGACCCGAAGGTCGACGTCCGCGAGGACGGCCTGGAGAAGGACCAGAAGTGGACCGGCTGGCACAAGCTGGAGAAGTCGCTCTGGGACGAGAAGAAGATCGACGAGGACGACAAGAAGCTGGCCGACCAGCTGATGACGGACCTCAAGGACTGGCAGAAGCGCGTCGGCACCGCCGAGATCACCCCGACCAGCATGGCCAACGGCGCCAAGGAGCTGCTCGACGAGGTGTACCGGAACAAGATCACCGGTGAGGAGGAGCGCTACAGCCACACCGACCTGGTCGACTTCGAGGGCAACGTCGCCGGCGCCGAGAAGGCGTACGGGCTGCTGAAGCCGGTCGCCTCGAAGAGCGACGCGGCGCTGGTCAGCGAGCTGGACAAGCAGTTCGCCACGGTGAAGAAGGCACTCGACGACTACCGCGAGGGCGACGGCTTCAAGTCGTACGACGGTGTGGGCAAGGACGACCGCAAGAAGCTCTCGGACGTCGTCAACGCCCTCTCCGAGCCGCTGTCCAAGCTCGCCGCCGCCGTCGCGAAGTAACGGGGGACCTCCGATGACGGACAAGACCGACACCACCAGCACCACCGCCACCACGGACTCCCCCGAGGCCGTGCAGGCCCCCGCCTCCGCCAAGCCCTCCCGCCGCTCCGTCCTCGGCTGGGGCGGCGCCGGCCTCGCGCTCGGCGCCGCGGCCGCGGGCGGCACCGCCACCGCGCTGCGCCTCGGCGAGGACGCCGCCCCGGCCGCCTCGGCCGGCGACGCGGTGCCCTTCCTCGGCGAGCACCAGGCCGGCATCGCCACCCCGGTCCAGGACCGGCTGCACTTCGCCGCCTTCGACGTGACGACGACCGACCGCGCCGCCCTGGTGAAGATGCTCCAGGAGTGGACGGCCGCCGCCGCGCGGATGACCGCGGGCCACGAGGTGGGCGAGGGCGCCGTCCAGGACAACGACGAGCTGCCGCCGGACGACACCGGCGAGGCCCTCGGCCTCAAGCCGTCCCGGCTGACCCTCACCTTCGGCGTCGGCCCCGGCCTGTTCGAGAAGGACGGCAAGGACCGCTTCGGCCTCAAGGGCCGCCGCCCCAAGGCCCTGATCGACCTGCCGGCCTTCCCCGGCGACAACCTCGACGCGGCCCGCAGCGGCGGCGACCTGTGCGTCCAGGCCTGCGCCGACGACCCGCAGGTCGCGGTGCACGCGATCCGCAACCTGGCCCGCATCGGCATGGGCAAGGTCGCCATCCGCTGGTCGCAGCTCGGCTTCGGCAAGACGTCCTCGACGACGCCGGACGCCCAGACGCCGCGCAACATGATGGGCTTCAAGGACGGCACCCGGAACATCGCCGGCACCGAGACCGACCGCCTCGGCAAGCACGTCTGGGTCGGCGAGAAGGACGGCCCGGACTGGATGGTCGGCGGCTCCTACCTGGTCGCGCGCCGCATCCGGATGCACATCGAGACCTGGGACCGCACCTCGCTCGCCGAGCAGGAGGACGTCTTCGGCCGCGACAAAGCCGAGGGCGCGCCCGTCGGCAAGCAGCGCGAGCACGACGAGCCGCTGCTGAAGGCCATGAAGCCCGACGCGCACGTGCGCCTCGCCCACCCCGACAGCAACAACGGGGTGACGATCCTGCGCCGCGGCTACTCCTTCACGGACGGCACCGACGGGCTGGGCCGGCTGGACGCCGGGCTGTTCTTCATCGCGTACCAGAAGGACGTCCGCGACGGCTTCGTGCCGCTCCAGACGAACCTCGCGCGCAACGACGCCCTCAACGAGTACATCCAGCACGTGGGTTCGGCGATCTTCGCCGTGCCGCCGGGCGTCCGCGACAAGGGCGACTGGTGGGGCAAGGCGCTGTTCGCGTGACCCGTACGTCCCTCTGTCCGTCCTTCCGTTCTTCCTGACTGTCCTTCCTGAGAGGAGATGCCGCGTGTTCGGCAACTACCTGATCGGCCTGCGCGAGGGCCTGGAGGCCAGCCTGGTCGTGTGCATCCTCGTCGCCTACCTCGTCAAGACGGAGCGCCGCGACGCCCTGCGCCCGGTGTGGGCCGGCATCGCCGTGGCCGTCCTGCTGAGCATGGGCTTCGGCGCGCTGCTCCAGTACGGCTCGCAGACCATGACCTTCGAGGCCCAGGAGATGCTCGGCGGCTCGCTGTCGGTCATCGCCGTCGGCCTGGTGACGTGGATGGTCTTCTGGATGCGGCGCACCGCGCGGCACCTGAAGAAGGAGCTGCACGGCAAGCTGGACGCCGCGCTCGCGATGGGCACGACCGCGCTGGTCGTCACCGCCTTCCTGGCCGTGGGCCGGGAGGGCCTGGAGACCGCGCTGTTCATCTGGACGGCCGTGCAGGCCACCGACGACGGCGTCCGGCCGCTGGTCGGCGCGCTGCTCGGGCTGCTGACCGCCGTCGTGCTGGGCTGGCTGTTCTACCGCGGCGCACTGAAGATCAACCTGGCGAAGTTCTTCACGTGGACCGGCGCCATGCTGATCGTGGTCGCGGCGGGCGTGCTCGCCTACGGCTTCCACGACCTCCAGGAGGCCGGCGTCCTGCCGGGCCTGGGCAGCAAGGCCTTCGACATCAGCGAGCAGATCCCGGTCGACAGCTGGTACGGCACGCTGCTCAAGGGCGTCTTCAACTTCCAGCCGGACCCGACCTGGCTGCAGGTGGCGGTGTGGGCGCTGTATCTGGTCCCCACCCTCCTGGTGTTCTTCGCCCCGGGTAGGGTGGCGCCGAACCGAGCAGCCACCAAGGAGTCGAAGCCCGATGAGACGACGGCGGGCCGGCAGACCGCGCACGACGCGAACGGCGGTGCGGACGGCCGTGACGGCGGCAGCTCTGCTGCTGACGGCGACCGGGTGCATGACGGTGCACGGCGAACGGGAGATCGTCCCGTCGGTGGACAAGGCTGAGGCCGCCAAGGTCCTCAAGTCCTTCACCGACGGCTACAACGAGGGTTACCGCAAGCTCGACCCGGGCGTCATCGCCCGGGTCGAGACCGGTGCCCTGGCCGAGATAGGCAAGTCCGACGTGGCGGCGCAGAGCGCGCAGACGCCCGGCGGCAACCCGAAGTACCCCTCCCTGGTCCTGGACGACGCCCGGTTCACCGTCCCGAAGCAGGCCGGCTGGCCGAAGTTCTTCCTCGCCGACACACGCAGCAACCGCGACGGCAACCGCTGGCTCGTGGTCTTCACGCGGTACGGCGTGAAGGAGCCGTGGAAGGCCGCCTACCTGTCGCTCGTGAACCCGGGCAAGGTCCCGAAGTTCGTGACGGACAAGGACGGTTACGCGGAGGCCGTCCCGGCGGCCAAGGGCAAGGACCACGGCCTGACGGCCGACCCCGCCGGGGTGAGCGCCGCCTACACCGGCTTCCTGCGCACCGGCGAGGGCAAGTCCTTCGCGCCCGGGCCGCGGACGACGGGGCTGCGCGAAGAGCGCGACAAGGTGCGCCGCACGGCCACGTTCTGGACGGAGTTCATCGACACCCCCGAGCAGGCCCCCGCCTTCCCCGCCCCGGCGCTGCGCACCGAGGACGGCGGAGCGCTGGTGTTCTTCACCGCGCACCACCGGGAGAAGCGGACCATGGCCGAGGGGCTGCGGCCCGCGGTCACCGACCCGCGGACCAAAGCGCTGCTGAAGGGCGACCTCAAGCGCTCGGTGACGTACACGCGGGTCTCGGAGGCGGCGGTCCAGGTGCCGCCGCGCGGGGCGGACGGCGGGCAGATCGTCTTCCTCAACCGGATCGACACGATGACGGCGGCGCAGGGGGAATAGCGGCGGTCCGGGCGGCGGCGCGGCGGCTGACGGGGCGTGCGGTCGGGAGACTCAGCGGCCGATGGGGCGTGCGGAAGGCTCAACGGCCGATGGGCCAGGCCGCCTCGTGGTCGGGACGGCCCCCCGCGTACTGGGCGCAGGCGTCCGTGAGGGTCTCCAGGAGCGTCAGCGGATCCGGCAGGGGCCGCTCGGGGCCCTGGAGCCAGGCGACGCCGGCGTCGTCCGGCAGGCGTGAGGGCGGCAGCAGCACGTAGCTGCCGCGGCAGTGCCAGCGCAGGCCCGGATGCTCGTCCATCGTCTCGGGATGGCAGTCGAGCTCGCAGGGCCACCACTCGTCCTCGTCGTCCGGGGTGCCGCGGGTGGCGGTGAAGAAGAGCATGCGGTCGGGGGCGACGGTGGCCACGGGGCCCGTCTCGACGCCGGCCTTCTCCAGCCGCTCCAGGGCCTGCCGGCCGGCCTCCGCGGGCACGTCGAGGACGTCGTGGGCGATGCCGGTGGCGGTGACGAAGTTGGCTTCCGGCTGGCTGCGCAGCCACGCCGTGACCTTCTCGGCGTCGGTGGTGGCCAGCGTCTGCCAGGCGAAGGAGACCGGGTGGCGGCCCGGGGTGGGACAGCCGATGCGCTCGCAGGAACAGCCGTACCCGGACGGGTGGGCGGCCGGGGCCAGCGGGAAGCCTGCGGCCGCCGCGGCCAGGAGCAGTTCCTCGCGGGCGGCGCTGTCCGCCGCCCCCGTGCCCGTACCGCCGCCCGCTCCGCTCCTGGGGCGGCGCAGCCACTGGGAGAACCTGCTCTTGCGTTCCATCTATCCCCTCACTTCGACCGCGGTCTGCGGTCAATGCTGCCACCATCCTGCGCCTGGTGTGACCGTCGGACGGATCCAGGGGGTGTGAGACCGGCCGCTCGCGCGGGCGGGGCCGCCCGCCTCCGCGCCGCCGCGGGCGCCTCCCCCGGACGAGTGACGGGCCGAGTGACGGGCCGGGCGGCGGGCCGGCCGGCGGCTAGGGGTGCCGCGGGGCCATGCCGCGCAGGGCCAGGTCGACGACGGTGTCGGCGTAGGCGTGGGTGAGCGGCAGGGTACGGGTCTGCCAGCGGTGGAAGAGCGGGCCGACCAGCAGTTCCAGGGCGATGCGGAGGTCGGCGTCCGGGTCGACCTGACCGGCTTCCTGGGCGGCGCGCAGGCGCCGGACGTACGCCTGGAGCTGGGGTTCGAGGACCTTCTCGGTGAGGGCGCGGCCGAGCTCCGGGTCGTTGGCGGTCTCGGCGGTCAGGGCGCGGGTGGGGGCGTCGAGGCGCTGGTCGTTGAGGTCGTCGACGGTGGCCCGCAGCACGGTCTTCAGGTCGGCGGTGATGTCGCCGGTGTCGGGGAGCTCGATGGAGGCGGGGTCGAGGCCCTCGGGGACGCAGGCCTCGAAGAGGACGGCGGCCTTGGAGGGCCACCAGCGGTAGATGGTCTGCTTGCCGACGCCGGCGCGGGCGGCGATGGCCTCGATGGTGAGCTTCGCGAAGCCGGTCTCGCCGACGAGTTCCAGGGCGGCGTCGAGGATCGCGCGGCGGGAGCGCTCGCTGCGGCGCGAGGCGTCGGGGGCCTTGGGGGCCGGGGCGTCGGTCATGGCGGCAATCCTAGCGACGCATCCGACGAGACGTATCGTCTTGACAAGACGTCACGTCTCGTTGGATGCTTCGAGGGAAGCGAGACGGAGCGTCTCGCTCGAATGAAGGGAGAACCCCATGAGCAGGAGCGGATCGGGCGGCATGCTCGGCGTCGGCGGCACCCGCAGCAACCTCTCCCGCAACGCCCTGCGCGGCGGCAGCCGGGCCGGGCGCGCGGGGGGCGGCGACGACGCGGCGGCCCGGAAGCGGGAACTGCTGCGGAAGTTGCGGGAAGGGCGAAGCGGAACCACCGGCGCGTGAGTGAGCCAGCGGTAAACCACCCGTACGGTTCATGCGCCAAAGCCCTTGCAGCGTGGACGATTTGGGCACGCACGACGATCCGTACGTGCCCAACACCACCGTGAGGAGCACTCCTTGCGTAGTACAGCCCCACGCGCGGCCACTCCGCGGCGCTATCTGATGTGCCCCCCTGCCCACTTCAGGGTCACCTACTCCATCAACCCCTGGATGGATCCGGACAAGCCGGTCGACATCCCCCTCGCGCTCGCGCAGTGGGAGGACCTCAGGGACCGCTATCTGGCCCTCGGGCACACCGTCGAGGAGCTGGAGCCCCGACGCGGGCTGCCCGACATGGTCTTCGCGGCCAACGGCGCGACCGTCGTGGACGGACGGGTGCTCGGCGCGCGCTTCGCCCACCCCGAGCGAGCCGAGGAGGCCGCGGTCCACGCGGCCTGGTTCCGCTCACAGGGCTACGCCGACGTGCTCGAACCCGAGCACATCAACGAGGGCGAGGGCGACTTCGCCGTCACCGCCTCCTGGCTGCTCGCCGGGCGCGGCTTCCGCAGCAGCCCGCTCTCCCACCCCGAGGCGCAGGAGTTCTTCGGCCGGCCGGTGATCGGCCTCGACCTCGTCGACCCCCGCTACTACCACCTCGACACCGCGCTGTGCGTCCTCGACGACACGACCGACGGCGAGATCATGTACTACCCCGGCGCGTTCTCGGCGGGCAGCCGGGAAGTGCTGAGACGGCTGTTCCCCGACGCCCTCGTCGCGAGCGAGGAGGACGCGGCGGCGCTGGGCCTCAACGCGGTCAGCGACGGCCGGCACGTGCTGCTGCCGCAGGCGGCGGTCGGCCTCTTCGAACCACTGCGGGCGCGAGGGTACGAACCGATCGGCATGGACCTCGGCGAGCTCCTGAAGGGCGGCGGCAGCGTGAAGTGCTGCACGCAGGAGCTACGCGGCTAGCGCCGTAGTCCGCGCCCCGTAAGGGGCGCGGGGCAGCCCGCGGAGCTCTCAGCTCACACCCCGGCCGGAGGCCACTCGTCGCCCCAATCGGCGTCGCGAGCCGCCTTGTACGCGTCGCCGTGCCGCTTCGTGACCGTCTCACGGGTCAGGCCGTCCTCGGCCGTGCAGAGTTCGAGGAGGACCTGGCCCTTGCGGATCTGCGGCTTGCGCACGATGCGGGCGGGCGCGCCCGCGGAGGCCTCCGGCAGGGAACCCCGCACGGCCGCCACGTACGCGAACTTCTCGTCCTCGTACGCCAGCGAGCCGCCCTTGACCTGCCGGTGCAGCGAGGAGCGGCTCACGCGGGCCGAGAAGTGGCACCAGTCCTTGCCCGGCTCTATGGGGCACGCCCCGCTGTGCGGGCAGGGCGCGACGACGCGGAAGCCGTCGGCGACCAGCCGGTCGCGCGCCTCGATGATCCGCAGGTAGCCGTCCGGGGTGCCCGGCTCGACGATCACGACGGCCTGTGCGGCGCGGGCGGCCTCGGCGACGACCGCGGCGCGGCCGGCGTCGGTCAGCTCCTTCAGGACGTACGAGACGGTGACGAGGTCCGTGCCGTCGGGCACGCGCAGGCCGTCGCCGATGATCCCGCGCTCCCAGCGGGCCGCGCGCAGGGCCGGGTCGGAGGCCGTCCCGGCGAGTTCGGCGCCGAGGGCGAGGGCGGGGGCGGCCCAGTCCAGGACGGTCGTCCGACGGTCCTCGCCTTCCCAGGCGGACGCCACGGCCCACGTCGCCGCGCCCGTGCCGCCGCCCACGTCGACGTGCGAGGCGGGGACGAAGGACGGCAGCCGGTCGCGGAAGGCCTCCAGCGCGGAGCGGACGGCCTCGAACGTCGCCGGCATGCGGTAGGCGGCGTACGCGGCCACGTCGGAGCGGTCGCGCAGCACGGGGGCGTCGGTGGGGGTCAGCCCCCGGTAGCTGGCGATCAGCCGCTCGACGGCCTGCGCGGCCTGGCGGGGCGGCAGGCCGTCGAGGAGACCGGCGAGCGCGGAGCGCAGTTCCTCACCGGACCGGGGGAAATGGGGGGCGTGCATTTGATGGAGTCTATGCGGGCAACCGGGGGGCGGCCTGCGGCCCACGAGGTCGTGGCGAAACGACGACTTCGGCACCGCCGGACCGCGCCGTCGGAGTGACTCGCCGCGGCGGCGGAAGAACGTGCCGGGCCGCGCCTCCGCGACGGATCGTTGAGGCAGCCGCCTCGGAAGATTCTTCCGCCGCCGCGGCGAACAGCCACGACGTGCGTGAGCGGCGGTGCCGGACCGGGGGCGGTGAGGCCCGGCGCGACCACGCGCGACGGTCAGGCCGCGGGATGCGCCCGGCACGGGCCCCCGCCCCGCCGGGAGGCTACCGTCGCTGCCAAGGGCGGCAAAGACCCAGGAAGCACGCCGCCGAGGCGAGTGCGCACACCAGCTGGACCGTCGCCATCGGCACCGCCGTGCCCTCGCCCGCGATGCCCACGAGCGGGGAGGCCAGCGCGCCCAGCAGGAACGTGGACGTGCCGAGCAGGGCGGACGCGGAGCCCGCGGCGTCGCGGGAGCGCATCAGGGCCTGGGCGTTGGTGTTGGGCATCGCGAGGCCCATCGCGGACATCAGGACGAACAGCCCGGCCGCGATCGGCGCGAGGCCGGCCTTGCCGAAGGCGCCGGAGGCCATCAGCAGCAGGGCCACGGCGGCCAGGGCGATCACCGTGAGGCCCACGGCGAGGGCCTTGTCGAGGCTCACCCGGCCGACGAGCAGCTTGCCGTTGATCTGGCCGACCAGCACGAGGCCGACGGAGTTGAGGCCGAAGAGGAGGCTGAAGGTCTGCGGGGAGGCCCCGTAGATGTCCTGGATGACGAACGGCGACGCCGAGATGTAGGCGAAGAGCGCGGCGAAGGCGAAGCCGCCCGCGAGCATGTAGCCGGTGAAGACGCGGTCCGCGAGCAGGGCGCCCATGGCGCGCAGGGCCGCGCCGAGGCCGCCGGCCTGGCGCTTCTCGGGCGGCAGCGTCTCGTGCAGGAAGCGCCACACAGCGAGGGTGAGCAGCACGCCGACCGCGGTGAGGACGACGAAGACGCCGCGCCAGTCGGTCAGGCGCAGGATCTGGCCGCCGATGAGGGGTGCGACGACGGGGGCCACGCCGGAGATCAGCATGAGGGTGGAGAAGAAGCGGGCCATGGCCACGCCGTCGTAGAGGTCGCGCACGACGGCCCGGGCGATGACGATGCCGGCGGCGCCGGCGAGGCCCTGGACGAGGCGGCAGCCGATCAGCAGGCCGGCGGTGGGGGCGAGGGCGCAGGCGGCGGTGGCCAGGACGTAGACGACCATGCCGGCGAGGAGGGGGCGGCGGCGCCCCCACTTGTCGCTCATGGGGCCGACGACGAGCTGCCCGAGCGCCATGCCCATGAGGCAGGCGGTGAGGGTGAGCTGGACGGTGGCGGCGGGGCTGTGGAGCGCGCCGGTGACCTCCGGGAGGGCCGGGAGGTACATGTCCATGGAGAGCGGTGGCAGCGCGGTCAGGCCGCCGAGGACGAGGGTGACGATCAGGCCGGTGGCACGGGCCCCGGATATGCCGGGGCCCGCGGCGTCCCGTTCGGCGGTTCGGGCGGGCTGCTGCTTCTGCTGCTGCTCGGCCGTGTCCTGGCCGGGATCCGTCATGCGTGGCGCTCCATGGTCGTCGTTCGTTCAACCATGGTGTCATGACCGCGGCCAATACTTGGGGCTTACATGTTATTCAGGGGGCTGGTGTGACGGGACGCACGCGTCACGCCTCGTGGAGCCCCGGGGCACCCGCCTCCGAGACGAACGACGCGGCCGTCGCGATGGGCGCGCCCGGCGTCGTGACCTTGGTGACCGTACGGAAGTCGCCCCGCACCCGCTGCGGGTCGAGCGTCACCACCACGTAGCCGCGCCGCCCGTCGTAGTACTTCAGGTGCGGGTTGGCGGCGAGCGTCGTCTCCCAGTCCGAGGGCCGCTCCTCGCCGTCGAAGCCGCTGGAGACGGAGGTGCCGAGGAGCTCGACGCCGAGCGTGGCCGAGCCGGGGTCGTCGAAGTCGGCCTTCACGTCGTACGCGAAGTGGACGTGGTCGTCGCCGGTGAGGATCACCAGGTTCCGGACGCCGGCCTGTTCGACGCCGGCCAGGACGCGGTCGCGGGAGGCCGCGTAGCCGTCCCAGGTGTCCATGCTGACGCGGGCGTCGTCGTCCGGCGTCTCCTTGTGCTGGGAGAAGGCCACCTGCTGGGCGACGACGTTCCAGGTGGCGGTGGAGGCGCGGAAGCCGTCGAGGAGCCAGCGCTCCTGGGCGTCGCCGGTCATCGTGCGGGCCGGGTCCCGCGTCTCGGGCCCGGGGGTGTGCCAGCCGTCCCCGTAGGCCTGGTCGGAGCGGTACTGGCGGGTGTCGAGGATGTCCAGCTGCGCGAGCCGCCCGTAGGAGAAGCGGCGGTAGAGCCGCATGTCCGGCCCGGTGGGCCGCTGCGGTCTTCGCAGCGGCATGTTCTCCCAGTAGGCGCGGTAGGCGGCGGCGCGGCGGGCGCGGAACTGGTCGACGGGGTCGTTGTCCTGCGAGATGTCGCCCGCGTAGTTGTTCGCGACCTCGTGGTCGTCCCAGGTGACATACCAGGGGTGGGCGGCGTGCGCGGCCTGGAGCTCGGGGTCGGACTTGTAGAGGGCGTAGCGCTGGCGGTAGTCCTCCAGGTTGAGCGTCCAGTGGTCGTAGAAGGACGGGAGCGGGTTCGTCAGCCGGCGGGCGCCGCCCTGGGCGTTTATGGCGTTCTCGTAGATGTAGTCGCCGACGAAGAACACGGCGTCGAGGTCCTCGCGGGCGAGGTGGCCGAGGGCCGTGTAGTAGCCCTCGTCGAACTGCTGGCAGGAGAGCAGGCCGAAGCGGGCGGTGGCGACGTCGGCGTCGGCCCGGGGCGCGGTGCGGGTGCGGCCCACGGGGCTGATCCAGCGGCCCGCGCGGAAGCGGTACCAGTACGCGCGCTCGGGTGCGAGGCCGGACAGCTCCAGGTGGACGGTGTGGCCGTCGGAGGCGGGGGCCGCGGCGGTGCCGCTCTGCACGACGCGGCGGAAGGTGTCGTCCTCGGAGAGCTCCCACTGGACGGCGATGCTGCCGTCGGCGGGCAGCCCGTTGCCCGGCTCGTACGGGGCGGGGGCGAGCCGGGTCCACAGCACTACGGAGTCCGGCAGGGGGTCGCCGGACGCCACCCCGAGGGTGAACGGACTTTCGGAGAGGGGGGTCATGTGGTGCAGAGTGCGCGCGGGTGGGGCGGCTGTGAAGGGGGCGGACACCATCAGGAACGAGCCGGTCCGCGGCCCAGCTCCGCCGCGGCCCGGGCCAGTTCCGTCACGCGGGCCCAGTCGCGGCGCGCGAGGGCGTCGCGCGGGAGCATCCACGAGCCGCCCACGCAGCCGACGTTCGGCAGGGAGAGGTACGCGGGGGCCGTGGCCGGGCCGATGCCGCCCGTGGGGCAGAAGCGGGCCTCGGGGAGCGGTGCGGCCAGGGAGGCCAGGTACGGGGCGCCGCCCGCGGCTTGCGCGGGGAAGAACTTCATCTCGCGCACCCCGCGCTCCAGCAGGGCCATGACCTCCGACACCGTCGAGACGCCCGGCAGGAACGGCACCCCCGCCTCCCGCAGCGCCGCGAGCAGCGGGTCCGTCCAGCCGGGGCTCACCAGGAAGCGGGCCCCGGCCCGTACGGCCCCGGCGGCCTGCGCCGGGGAGCGGACGGTGCCCGCGCCCACGGCCGCCTCCGGGACCTCCGCGGCGACGGCCCGTATCGCGTCCAGGGCCACGTCCGTCCGCAGCGTCACCTCGATCGCCGGGAGGCCGCCCGCGACGAGGGCGCGGGCGAGGGGCACGGCGTCGGCCGCGTCGGAGAGGACGGCGACGGGGAGGACGGGGGCGAGGCCGAGGACGGAGGCGGTCACGCGGCCATCCTGTTCCGCCGGGATGACTGACGCAACGGACGTTGCGCTATGCGCAACAGGGCGCGGCAGCCCGCCCTTTCAGAGCTCTGTCAGAGCTCCGTCACCACCACGTCGAGCGCCCACGGCCGCCCGCCCTTCGCCGGGGCGCTCCCCTCCACCGCGTACCCGAGGTCGCGCAGGGCCTCCGCCAGCTCGGCGGGGCCGCCGGGCTCCGCGCCCGCCGTCAGCAGGTCCCGGACCATCCGCCCCTTGGTGGCCTTGTTGAAGTGGCTGACGACGGACCGCTTCTCGACGCCGTCCACGACCTTCGACTGCAACACCCGGACCGTCGCCGTCCGCTCCGCGAGCTCGCCCTTGGGCTTCCACGCGGAGGCGTACGCGGCCGACCTGAGGTCGAGCACCATCCCGTCGCCCGCCTCCTGCGGCAGGTGCGCGTCCATGATCCCGCGCCAGTACGTGCCCAGGGCGCCCAGGCCGGGCAGCTTCACGCCCATCGAGCAGCGGTAGGAGGGGATCGGGTCGCCGGTCCGGACCGCGCCCCACAGCCCCGAGAAGACCAGCAGGGACCGCGCCGCCCGCTCCCGCGCCGCGGCGTCCAGCGTGGCCAGGCCCAGCGCGTCGTACAGCACGCCCGTGTAGATCTCGCCCGCCGGGCGGGTGCCCGCGGTCCGCAGCGCCGCGTTCTTGGCGATCTCGCCCCGCAGCCCCGGGGACAGGCCGAGCACGTCCGCGGCCTTGTCCTCGTCGCCCGCGCACAGCTCCACGAGCTCCGTCAGCACGGCCTCGCGCGCCCCGGTCAGCCCCGGCAGCGACAGCGCACCGACCTCCAGTGCGGCCCCGGCGCCGGTTCCGACGGCGGCGGCCTTCCCCTCGGACGGCGGCAACAGCACGAGCACGGTGTCTTCTCCCATCGGTACGGATCCGGGCGCGGGGCGGGGCGGTCCCGGCGGCGCCCCGACGAGCCTAATTCCTTGTGAGCGATCGCGGGGGCCACGGGTAGGGCCCACGGGATTGTTCGAGCGGTGAGGGCCGTGACGCCTCCGTCGAGCCGGGTCCGCGAGGCCTTGCGTTAGACCGTGCGGGCGGCCCTCACCCACGTCGTGGTGGCGGTCGCGCGGGCGCCGGCGGGAAGGCCTTTGGCTCACCGGGCACCAGATGCCTCAGCCAAGAGCGGCGCTCTCCGGCGCCTTCGCGGCCGCCACCACCTGTCTGTGTGCTCACTCGTTGATCTTCGTGGTGCGAGCCCGCCACGCGGTGACCTCTTGTTCCGCCCGAGCCGCCTGAGCTCCCGCTAAGACCGAGGCCCGTGCGGTGCGCTGGTGCCACGAACGGCTGGTGAGGTGGCGGACCGGCCCTGACGCCGAGTCCTGGAATTAGGTCGCCGCGTGGCCCGCATGCGCTCGTGACCAGCGCAAATAGCCCATGCTCAGGGGAGGAGCATCTTGATCTACTGCGGTATCGACTGGGCCGAGAAGACCCACGACGTGGCTCTGGTCGACGACTCGGGGCAGCTGCTGGCCAAGCGGCACATCACCGACGACGCGGCCGGCTACCAGATCCTCAAGGACCTCCTGACCGAGTACGGCGACACGGAGGAGAACCCGATCCCGGTCGCGATCGAGACGTCCCGCGGCCTGCTGGTCGCGGTGCTGCGGACGGGCAAGCGGCAGGTCTTCGCGATCAACCCGATGGCTGCCGCCCGCTACCGCGACCGGCACAGCGTCAGCCGGAAGAAGTCCGACCTGGGCGACGCCCTGGTCCTGGCGAACATCCTCCGCACGGACATGCACGCCCACCGGCCGCTGCCGAACGACAGCGACCGGGCCCGGGCCATCACCGTGCTGGCCCGGGCTCAGCAGGACGTCGTCTGGAACCGGCAGCAGATCGCCAACCAGCTCCGCTCCCTTCTTCGCGAGTACTACCCGGCCGCTCTCGCCGCCTTCAGCGTCTGGCAGAACGGCCTGTGTCGGCCGGAGGCCCGAGAGCTCCTCAAGACGGCCCCGACGCCGTCCCGGGCGGCGCGTCTGACACGCGCCCAGCTGGCCGCCGCACTCAAGCGGGCCGGCCGTCAGCGTGGCATCGAAGCCGAAACCGAGCGGCTGCGGGAGGCCTTCCGTGCTGAATGGGCCCACCAGCCGCCCCTGGTCGAAGAGGCTCTCGGACAGCAGATGCTGGCCCTCCTGGTCCAGCTCAACGCGGCCTGCACAGCCGCGGACGACCTCGCCGAGGCGGTGGAAGAGGCTTTCCCTCAGCACCCGGACGCTGACATCCTCCTCAGCTTCCCCGGCCTCGGCGTCCAGCTCGGCGCCCGGGTGCTCGCCGAGATCGGAGACGACCGCACCCGCTTCGCTGACGCCCGCGGGTTGAAGGCATACGCCGGCTCCTCACCCGTCACCAGAGCCTCGGGGAAGAAGTCGAGCATCACCCGACGCTGGGTGAAGAACGACCGCCTCAACCACGCTGGCTACCTTTGGGCCTTCGCCTCCCTGCGGGCCTCGCCGGGAGCCATGGCCCACTACCGGCGTCGCCGGGACGACCACGGAGACTGGCACGCAGCCGCCCAGCGCAACCTCTTCAACCGCATGCTCGGCCAGCTCTTCCACTGCCTCAAGCAACGAGTGCTGTTCGATGAAGCAACGGCCTTCCCCACCGCGCTGGCGGCCGCAGCTTGACGCCTTCACATCGTGAGGTGTCTAACGCCGCACCTCGGTAGCCATGAGCCCCCGTATCGCCTCGACGGCGGCATGCGGCTCGTCGGCGTGGAAACGGACCGTGCGGATCTCCCGGGGGCGCCGGAACAGGCGGGCGGCGGTGACGGGAGCGGTGAGCTCGACGGTGACGGAGGTCTGGGAGGCGATGGGCACGTCGAGGATGCCGGGGACGTCGTTGCCGGGAAAGCGCAGGTCACGGCGGACGGTGCCGATGAGCGCCACCGGAATACGCAGGTCCAGGCCGGCACCCTGGCGGATCCGCAGCCCCTCCGGGCCGGCCGTGTGCGGGCGGACGACGCTGCCGGCGTGGAAGCCGAGGACGAGCAGCACGGTGTAGGCGTCGAGGGCCAGGACCACCTCGTGGATGCCCGGGTAGGGGGCGGTGAAGAAGGACATCCCCACCGTTTCCACGAGGCACACGAAGGCGAAGGCGTACATCGTGGACGCCTGGGCGCGGGCGTACGGCAGCGCCCGGACGCCGTCGCCGACGCCGTCGCGACGCCGGGTGAGCCACAGCGCGAGCCCGGCCCAGACGCGGGCCTCGTGCACGGCGAGCGCTCGGGCGAGCTTCATCCGGCCGGCTCCTCTCCCGTGACGGTGCGGATCGCCAGGCGCAGGGCGGCGGCCTGGGCGGGGGCGAAGTCGGCGAAGAAGGCGGCGAGGAAGGGATCGCCGTCACCGGTGCGGCCGGTCGCGCCCGCGGCGAGGCCGGGCGGGATGACCGCGGCGAGCGCCCGCGCGGCCGCCTCCACGCGGGGATCGCCGGGTGCCACGGGCTCCGTGATCGCGGCGAGGGCGTCGAGCAGGGCGTAGGCCTCGTACACCCGGTGGACGTCGCCGGGGCCGCGGAAGGCCGAGCGCAGCTGCTCCAGCAGGCGCTCCCGCTCCCCCGGCCCGGCCACGGTCTCCAGGAAGGCCAGCATCTCGCGGTCCTTCGCGGCCATGGCGGGCTCGGGGCCGGGGAGGCCGCGGGCGGCGTGCGCCATCTCGCCGAAGAGGTCGGCGAGCCCGGCGGAGACCGGGCCCTCGGCGGGCAGCCCGCCGGTCCCGGCGCGGCGCAGCAGGTCGGCGAGGCGGGCGCGGCGGGCCCGGACGGCCTCCTCCTGCCGGGCCAGGTCGGCGTCCAGCTCGGTGAGGACGTCGCGCAGCTCGCGCCCGGCGTCGTCGGCCAGGACATCCCGCACCTCGTCCAGGCCGAGGCCCAGCTCGGTGAGGCGGCGGATGCGGGTGAGCGCGACGGCGTCGCGGAGCCCGTAGACGCGGTAACCGTTGGCCAGCCGGCCGGGCTCGGGCAGCAGGCCCAGGTGGTGGTAGTGCCGTACGGTCCGGGTGCTGACCCCGGCCAGCGCGGCGAGCTCTCCGATTCTCATGTGATCACCGTCATGAGACCAGTAGAGACGTTGACGCTGCGGCAAGGTCAAGGACCGGGACGGGACCGGGGCCGGGGCCGGGCCGATGGCCTGGCGGCGATCGTGGCAGCGCCCGCCAGGTAGCATGGTCGGCACGGCGGACGAGCCGGCCGGGCGGCCGCGTGGGATCTTCGGATCCCCCGAGGAACGTCCGGGCTCCACACGGCAGGGTGGTGGGTAACGCCCACCCGGGGTGACCCGCGGGACAGTGCCACAGAAAACAGACCGCCGGGGGCCGCAAGGCTTCCGGTAAGGGTGAAACGGTGGTGTAAGAGACCACCAGCGCCTGAGGTGACTCAGGCGGCTAGGTAAACCCCACCCGGAGCAAGGTCAAGAGGGGCCGCTTCACGGCGGCCCTGCGCGGACGATCGAGGGCTGCCCGCCCGAGTCCGCGGGTAGACCGCACGAGCCTGCCGGCAACGGCAGGCCTAGATGGATGGCCGCCTCCCCGAGGGCCGCAAGGCCCCCGGGAGACAGAACCCGGCGTATAAGGCCGACTCGTCCGCCGGCCCTCTGAAGCGAGGCCTCTGATCCGCATCCATGCAGATCAGAGGCCTTTCGTTTGGTGTGGCGCACCGCTGGTGTGGCGCACCGCTGGTGTGGCGCACCGCTGGTGTGGCGCACCGCGCCGCTACAGCCACCCGTTCTGCCGGGCCGCTCGGACCGCTTCCATGCGGTTGCGGGTCTGGGTTTTGCCGATGGCTGCGGAGAGGTAGTTGCGGACCGTGGCCGGGGAGAGGTGGACCTTGGAGGCGATGTCCGCGACCGTCGCGCCGTCGACCGCCGCCGCGAGGACGTCGCGTTCGCGCTGGGTCAGGGGGTTGGGGCCGGCGCTCAGGGCGGCGGCGGCCAGCGCCGGGTCGATGACGCGTTCGCCGGCGAGGACGCGGCGGATCGCGGCGGCCAGGTCCTCGACCGGCCCGTCCTTGACGAGGAAGCCCGCCGCGCCGGCCTCCATCGCGCGGCGCAGGTAGCCGGGCCGGCCGAAGGTGGTGAGTATGAGGACCTGGCAGTGCGGCATGCGGGCGCGCAGGTCCGCGGCGGCGTCGAGGCCGCTGCGGCCGGGCAGTTCGATGTCGAGGAGCGCGACGTCCGGCCGCGTCTCCAGGGCCTTGGGGACGATCTCGTCGCCGTCGCCGACCTGGGCGACGATCTCGATGTCCTCTTCCAGCCCGAGCAGCAGCGCGAGCGCGCCGCGCATCATTCCCTGGTCCTCGGCGAGGAGCAGCTTGATCATGAGTGGTGGTCCTCCTCGGACTCCGAGTCCACGGGCAGTTCGGCCACGAGCCGGAAGCCCTTGCGCCCGTCCGGGCCTGCGGTCAGGTGGCCGCCCGCGGCGGCCAGCCGCTCGGTCAGGCCCTTCAGGCCGTTCCCCGGCGAGGCGGGGGCCGCTTCCGAGCCTACGCCGCCGCCGTTGTCGGTGATCTCCAGGCGTACCTGGTCGGTCTCGCCGCGCACCTCGACCGTGCAGCGGCCGGCGCCGCTGTGCCGGACGACGTTCGTGACGCCCTCCCGTACGACCCAGCCCAGCAGGGCCGCGGTCTGCGGCGGCAGCGGGGGCCCGGACTGGCGGATGTCCGGCGTGATGCCGGAGGCCTCCAAGAGGGAGCGGGCGCGGTCGAGTTCGGTGGTGAGGGTGGACTCGCGGTAGCCGGTGACGGCCTCGCGGATCTCGGTGAGTGCCTGCCGGCCCACCGCCTCGATGTCGGCCGCCTGCCCGATCGCCGCGTCGAGGTCGCGCGGGGCGAGCCGGCGCACGGCCTCCGCCTTGACGACGATGACGGACATGGTGTGCCCGAGCAGGTCGTGCAGGTCGCGCGAGAACCGCAGCCGTTCGCGCTCCACGGCGCTGCGGGCCAGTTCCTCGCGGGTGGCGCGCAGTTGGGCCACGGCCTCGAAGAGGCTGAGCATCGCGGCGGTGACGAAGCCGGAGAGCAGGGTTCCGTATCCGACGATCAGGGAGTCCGACGGCCCCCCGCGCAGGCTCGCGATCACCCCGGCCGAGCCGGCGAGGGCGAAGATGACGACGGCCAGGGGGCGCCCGCTCTCGGACAGCCCGCGCCGCAGCACGATGCCGGAGGCCAGCGACAGCAGCGGGAAGCACAGCAGCCACTCGCCGCCGTAGCCGATGGTCAGCGCGTACGTGACGACGGCCATTCCGGCGAGCCAGCGGACCGGGACGCGGGTCCCCCGGTACCGCTGGTCCAGGCCGGTGAAGACCGCGAGGGCGTACAGCACGGCGAAGGCCAGCACGCCCGCCCCGCCGAGCCAGGGCAGGGGCACCTCGCCCCGGAACAGTTCCTGGACGTCTCCGGTGAGCATGAAGAGCCAGGGCAGGAAGGCGAACTTCCCCGGGGGCTTGTGCCGCTCGATCTCGGCCTCGCGGCCGCCCTTGCGCTCGCTCTTGCGGCCGGCCCGGCGCCAGGACTTGCTGTCTGTCATGGCTCGAACTCTAGAGAACACCGCCCTGAGCTGGGCAGATGCAAGTGTGGGCGGCCACCCGTGACATTTGTCCCGGGCCCGGCTATACATGGGGTCCATCGGATCGGCTAGAACGCGTTCTAGGAAGGTTCCCGATGCCCATCGACGCACGCCAGGCCGTCGCCGCCGCACCCCGCCGCTCCTCCCTGACCTGGGACCACAAAGACGTCCTGCTCTACCACCTCGGCATCGGCGCCGGCACGCCCGCCACCGACCCGGACGAGCTCCGCTACACCCTCGAGAGCCGGCTGCACGTCCTGCCGAGCTTCGCCACCGTCGCCGGCGGCGGCAGCGCCCAGTCCGGCGCCCTCGCCGCGCCCGGCATCGACATCGACCTCGCCGCCGTGCTCCACGGCGGGCAGTCCGTCGAGGTCCACCGGCCCCTGCCCGCCTGCGGCTCCGTCTCCCACACCTCCCGCGTCACCGCCGTCCACGACAAGGGCAAGGCCGCCGTCATCGTGCTGCGCGCGGAGGCCGCCGACGCCCGCGGGCCGCTGTGGACGAGCGAGAGCGAGATCTTCGTCAAGGGTGAGGGCGGCTTCGGCGGCGAACGCGGCAGCTCCACGCGCCTGGAGCCGCCCGCCCGCACCCCCGATCACACCGTGGAGCGCGCCCTCCGGGAGGACCAGGCCCTGCTCTACCGCCTCAACGGCGACTGGAACCCCCTGCACGCCGACCCCGAGTTCGCGAAGCGCGCGGGCTTCGACCGGCCGATCCTGCACGGCCTGTGCTCGTACGGCATCGCCCTCAAGGCCGTCGTCGACACCGTGCTCGACGGGAACGTCACCCGCGTCCGCGCCTACCGCACCCGCTTCGCCGGCGTCGCCTACCCCGGCGAGACGCTGCGCGTACGGATGTGGCGCGAGACCCCGGCGCCCGACCGGATCCAGGTGACCGTGACCGCGGTGGAGCGCGACGACGCACCCGTGCTGGCGGACACCGTCGTCACCCACAGGTAACCCCCAGCCATTCGAACACCGAGCACTGAGCACGTACGCCCTCACGCCAGAGGAGTCCGTCATGCGCGCAGCGGTACAGCACGAGACAGGACGGCCCGAGCTCGACGTCCGCGACGACGTCGAAGCGGTGGGCTTCGGCCCCGGCAAGGTCCGGCTGCGCATGCGGGCCACCGGGCTCTGCCACTCCGACCTCTCCGCCATGAACGGGGTGCTGCCCCAGCTCGTCCCCTTCGTCCCCGGCCACGAGGGCGCCGGAGACGTCATCGACGTCGGCGACGGCGTCACGGGGCTGCGGCCCGGCGACCGCGTCATGGTCTGCTGGCTGCCGCCCTGCGGCGGCTGTCCCGCCTGCAAGCGCGGCCAGACCCAGCTGTGCCTGGCCGGCTTCATGGCGGCCGGCACCCCCAACTTCCGCCTGGGCAACGGCACCGGCTCCGACCTCTTCGGCTTCGCCGGCACCGGCACCTTCGCCGAGGAGGCCGTCGTGGCCGCGGGCTGCGCCGTCCCCATCCCGGACGACCTGCCCTACGACATCGCCGCCCTCATCGGCTGCGGCGTCACCACCGGCCTGGGCGCCGCCCTCAACACCGCCGACGTCGCCGCCGGTTCCTCCGTCGCCGTCATCGGCTGCGGCGGCGTCGGGATCTGCGCGGTCCAGGGCGCGCGGGCCGCGGGCGCCGCGCAGATCGTCGCCGTCGACCCGGTCGCCTCCCGGCGCGAGGCCGCGCTGCGCTTCGGCGCCACCGAGGCCGTACCGCCCGAAGGGCTCGGCGACGCCCGCGCCCGCGTCACCGGCGGCGAGGGCTTCGACTACGCCTTCGAGGTCGTCGGCACCTCCGCCACCGCCCGCGCCGCCTACGACGCCACACGGCGCGGCGGCACGCTCTGCGTGGTCGGGGCGGGCGCCATGGACGACCTCTTCCAAGTCAACATGTTCGAGCTGTTCTTCGACGAGAAGCGGATCCTGCCCTCCCTCTACGGCGGCGGCGACGTCCGGCGCTCCTACGAGAGGGCCATCAGCCTCTGGCGGGCCGGCCGCATCGACCTCGCGGGCCTCATCACGCACCGGGTCCCGCTGTCCGGCGTCAACGACGCGCTCGCCCAGATGCGGACGGGCGAGGCGCTGCGCACGTGCATAGAGATCTGAGCCCCGAGACCGGGAGGAGCGGCGAGCCCATGGTGTCCCTGCACGGCAGGACCGCGATCGTCACCGGCGCGGGGCGCGGCCTCGGCCGCGCCGAGGCCCTCGAACTGGCCCGCCTCGGCGCCCACGTCGTCGTCAACGACTACGGGCAGCCCGGCCCGGACGGCTCCGGCGCGGCGTCCGCCGGGCCCGCCGAGGCCGTCGCCGCCGAGATCCGGGCGGCCGGCGGGCAGGCCACCGCGCACGCCGGCGACGTCGCCGACTTCGGCCACGCCCGCGACCTCGTACGGCTCGCCGTCGACGCCGGCGGCGGCTCGCTCGACATCCTCGTCAACAACGCGGGCATCCTGCGCGACCGCATGGTCTTCTCCATGAGCGAGGACGAGTGGGACGCCGTGATCCGCGTCCACCTCAAGGGCCACTTCACCACCCTGCGGTTCGCGGCCGCGCACTGGCGGGAGCGGGCGAAGGCGTCCGGGCGGCCGGTGTACGGACGGGTCGTCAACACCTCCTCCGAGGCCTTCCTCATCGGCTCGCCCGGACAGCCCAACTACGCTGCGGCCAAGGGCGGCATCGTCGGCCTCACCACGTCGACGGCGGAGGCCCTGCGCAAGTACGGGGTGACGGCGAACGCCATCTGCCCGCGGGCCCGCACCCGGATGACGGAGCAGGTCTTCGCCGGCGTCGGCACCCCGGAGGCCGGCGGGCCCGACCCGCTGGACCCCGGGCACGTCGCGCCGCTCGTCGGCTATCTCGCGGCGCCGGCCGCGGCGGGGGTGACCGGGCAGGTGTTCGTCGTGCACGGCGGGATGGTCGCCGTGATGGAGCGGCCGCGGGTCGCGGCGCGGTTCGGCACGGCGAAGGACGTCTTCACCGCCGAGGAGCTGGACGGCCTCCTCACCCCGCACTTCGCCGGCCGCCCGCCGGGCGAGACGTTCGCGGCGCCGGAGGTGTGGCGGCTGGGCCCCGGCTGACAGCCGGCTGACAGGGTGCCGGGCCCCGGAAACGCCTCGGGCGCCGGGGGTCTCCGCTGAGCGGGACCACCCGGCGCCCGAGGACTGACCGGAGCCGAGGACGGCTGAGGTCAGTGGCCTTCCGGCGTACGGCGGTGCTTGCCGTGGGCGGGTGCGCTGTCGTCGTCGGGGGAAGCCGGGCCGCGGTGCCTGCCGGAGCCGGTGGCTGCGGCCTGGGCGGACGCCTCGAAGGGGCGCGCCTCGGTCGTGTCGGTTCGGGCGTCGGGCATGGGGAAAAGTCACTCCGTCGGATGGGGATGCGTGCTGTGCGCGTGGGGGCTGCCACGGCAGTGGCGCACGGTGTCGACGGACGCCGACACGCCCTCCGCGCACGGCCGTTCGGCTCACGACGGTGTTCCGCCCGGTACAGCCACGCAACCCCCGCCCGGATTCTAACGGGACCTTGATCGCCGGGGCCACCCGGCCGGGCGGCGAGTCGGCTCCCTCTCGGAGTGCTTACGGGGCGCCTCGCGGCGCGCCGCTCAGGTCCGTGGCTCCCGTCCCAGCGGGGCCTGCTGCAAGGGCACCGGCCTGGACGCGGCCGCCGACCACGCGCCCGGCATGGCCGCTCCGGGGAGACCGGAGAGGCCCGAGGGGCACGTGGGGTCGACGGCGGTCCAGACCGAGGCCGGCGACTCGGCGCGCTCGACGGGCGCCAGGACATCGAGCGGGGGCATGGACACGGGCCCCTGGGGCGCGCCGGGTGACAGCCCCTCATGCGGCCGCTCCAGCAACGGGACGCCCTGCGGCGGGGTGTCGTGCGGCGCGGCGGGGGGCGGCGGCATATCCACCCGGGACACGTCCCGCATCGGCGGAAGCTGCGGCTCAGGACACGGCGCGGGGCACGGCGCGGAGGTCACCGGCCGGGGCACTTCCCGGAGCAGCGGCATCGGCTGCGGAGGCGCGGGTTGCGGCGGCGCGGCGGCGACCGGCTCGGGCCGGGGCGTCTGCGGCGGCAGGGGCTGCGGAGCTTCACGCAGCAACGGCGCCTGAGGCACCCCGGAAGACGCCTGCTCCGGGCGGGGCAGCTGCGCTGACACGGACCGGGGGGCCTCACCCGGCAACGGCGGCTGCGGCAGCGGGCCGGCGCTCGCCTCGGGCCGGGACAACGGGGGCGGCACAGGCCGCGGGGCCTCATGCAGCAACGGCGGCTGCGACGACGCGGCGGTGCTCGCCGCCTCACGCCGGGGCAACGGGGGCGGCACAGGCTGCGGGGCCTCACGCAGCAGCGGCGCTTGCGGCGCCCCGGGAGGCGCCTGACCCGCCCCGGAGGGACCCGGCTGCGGGGCCTTGTGCAGCAGCGGCGGCTGAGCCTGCGACGTCTGCTGCGGTGCGGCGGGGGGCGCCTGATCCGGCGTCGGCCGCGGCACCCGGGGCTCCGTGCGGGGCGGCATCAGCGGCTGTTCCTGGCCGAGGCCGGGCCGGGGCACCTCGTGCAGGAGCGGCTGCGCCTCCGGCGCGGGCCGGGACACCTGGGGCGCCGTATGCGCAACGCCCTGGAGCAGCGGCTGCTGCACCCCGCCGGAAGGCGCCGGCTCCGGCCGCCGCACTCCCTGCAACAGCGGTTGCTGCGGGCCGTCCGAGGACGCCTGCTCCCCCACCCGCGGCACCCCCTGCAACAACGGCCGCTGCACCTCGCCGGAAGGCGCCGGCTCCGCCGCTCGCGGAGGTCCTTGCAGCAGCGGCTGCTGCGCGGGCCGCCCGTCGGAGGGCGCCTGATCCGGCGTCGGCCGCGGCACTCCTTGCAGCAGCGTCGCCGGCGCGGAAGGCGCCCCGGGCGCCGCCGCCGGCTCCGGACGCGGCACCCCCGGCGCCGCCGCACCCGCCGCGCCGCCCGTCGCTGCGGGCCCCGCCCCGGCCGGGGCCCCGCCACGCCCGCCGGTATCCCGTGTCTCCCCCCGCTCCGCCTCCGGCAGCCGCAGGCGGGCCAGGCCGCAGCGCACGTAGGGGGTCACGAACGGCAGCCGCAGTTCGCCGCCGCTGGTCCACAGGCCCGCGCCGACGAGCCAGCCGGCGGGCGCCGGGAACTGCTGGAGCTGTTTGCCCGCGGGGCGCCAGACGCCCACCCAGCTGCCGGTCGCGCCCTCGACCCGGAAGGCGACCGCGCACCCTTCGGGGGTGAGCTCCTGCCCGGGCTGGGCGGCGAAGGGGGTGAGCACGGCGCCCGCGGGGCGCAGGCACTCGGGGAAGCGGACGGGCCGGGCGGAGCCGAGCACGCCCCAGCCGAGCCGGTCCTGCCCGGGGGCGTCCGACCGTACGAGGAGGAGGCCGCTGTACGGGTCGGCGAGGAGCAGCCGGTCGTTGCTGTCCTCGGTGATCTGGAGGAGCGGGCTGGTCTCGCCGCCGCGCTCCAGGTCCACCACGACGGTCTTGGTGCGGCCGTCCAGCTCGCGGTCGAGGGCGAGCAGCCGGCCCGTACGGTCGAGCCAGGCGCCGCCCGTGCAGCAGCCGGGCACGTCGACGACCCGCTCGGGGCCGAAGGCGCCGCCGTGCAGCCGCCACAGCGCGGTCGCGCGCTCGGCGTGGACGAGCCCGTAGACGGAGGAGCCGCCCGGCGCGGGCGGCAGCAGGGACAGCCGGTCGCATTCGACGGCGCCGACCGGCAGCTCCCCGGTGCCGGGGCCGGTGGGGTAGAGCAGCGAGAGCGTGTGCCGCTCGGCGACCCGGCGGCGGATGAGGACCCGCCCGTCGGCGAGCGGCTGCACCTCGCTGTCGGGCTCCTCGGGCTGGCTGCCGGGCAGCGGCACGGCGTACGGCTCGGGGCCGTCGAGGGTCCAGCGCTCGGGGAACCAGCCGCCCGTGGCGCCGTCGAGGGCCAGCCGGGCGGCGTACGAGCCGTTCGCCGTGACCGTGAACGCCGGGCGCCGCAGGTCCTTCGAGCCACTCCGCGGGGTGCTCTGCGGGGTGCTCTGGGGGGCACAGACCGTCATGAGAAACGTCACCTCCGGCACAGAACGTAGTTATCGCACTTCCTGCCGAACAATGAGAGTCGGCCCGCTTCACGCGTAAGGGTGGCTGTTGTCCGATTCGCCTGAGGGGTACGAGGAGGGTGTGCTTCGCCCCTTCCGGGGCGTCACGTAAGGTAAGGCGAGCCTAAGTAGTCGCGGGGGGTGGCTGAACGGGCCCCCTTGACCACCGCCGGCCTGGTCGGCCGGCCGGACCCCCTGGAGTCACGTGATGTCCCTTCGCCGCCGCGGCACCGCCGCAGTCGCCCTGTCCGCAGCCGCCGCACTGTCCCTCGCGGCCTGCGGCTCCTCGGACGGCGGGGACGGCAAGGACAACGGCAGCGGCTCGAAGGCCGTCTCGGAGAGCGGCAAGGACTTCGGCAAGGCCGGCGAGCAGACGGCGAAGATGGGCACGGACGCCGCGCCCGGGCAGTTCCCGCGGACGATCAAGCACGCCCTCGGCACGACCGAGCTCAAGGAGCGCCCGAAGCGCGTCGTCGTCCTCGACGTCGGCGAGCTCGACAACGTGGTCTCGCTCGGCATCCAGCCGGTCGGCTGGGCCCCCAGCGAGGGCAGCCAGGAGCTCCCCGGCTACCTGAAGAAGGACGCCGGCGAGCCGAAGAACGTCGGCACGATCAACAACCTCAACCTCGAAGCCATCAACGAGCTCCACCCGGACCTGATCCTCGGCAGCAAGCTGCGCGCGGAGAAGAACTACAAGGACCTCGCCAAGATCGCCCCGACCGTCTTCTCCGTCCGCCCCGGCTTCACGTGGAAGGAGAACTACCTCCTCAACGCGGCCGCGCTGGACAAGACCGCCGAGGCGAAGAAGAACCTCGACGCGTACGAGGCGAAGGCGAAGAAGCTCGGCGCGGACCTCGGCGAGAAGAAGCCCACCGTCTCGATGGTCCGCTACCTGCCGCAGTTCACGCGCCTGTACGCCGGCCAGTCGTTCATCGGCACGATCCTCAAGGACGTGGGCCTGCCCCGCCCGAAGAACCAGCAGGCCGACAAGCTCGCCGTGGAGGTCAGCCCCGAGCAGATCGACCAGGCCGACGCCGACTGGATCTTCACCGGCGTCTACGGCGCCCCGGACAAGACCAAGCGCGACACCGTCCAGGACAACCCGCTGTGGAAGAACCTGCGGGCGGTCAAGGAGGGCCACGCCAAGGACGTCGAGGACGAGACCTGGTACCTGGGCCTGGGCGTCACCGCCGCGAACAAGGTCCTCGACGACCTGCGCGGCTTCCTCGGGAAGTAGCCCCCGGGATCGGGCGGAGCCCGCGCGGGCACGGCGGACAGGTAGCCTTTCCTCCGTGCCCGCACTGTCTGAAGTCATCGCCGCCCTCGACGCCCTCTGGCCACCGGAGCAGGCCGAGCAGTGGGACGCCGTCGGCACGGTCTGCGGCGACCCCGCGGCCCCGGTCGGCCGGGTGCTGTTCGCGGTCGACCCCGTCCAGGAGGTCGTCGACGAGGCCGTGGCGCTCGGCGCCGACCTGCTGGTCACCCACCACCCGCTCTACCTGCGCGGGACCACGACCGTCGCGGCCTCGACCTTCAAGGGCCGCGCCGTGCACACCCTGATCAAGCACGACATCGCCCTGCACGTCGCGCACACCAACGCCGACCGCGCCGACCCCGGCGTCTCCGACGCCCTCGCCGGCGCGCTCGACCTGCGCGTCACCGGCCCCCTCGTGCCCGACCCGGCCGACCCGGCGGGCCGCCGCGGCCTCGGCCGAGTCTGCGAGCTCGACCCGCCCATGACCCTGGCCGCGTTCGCCGAGCGCGCCGCGAAGCGGCTGCCCGCCACGGCGCAGGGCATCCGGGTCGCCGGCGACCCCGAGCGCACCATCCGCACCGTCGCCGTGTGCGGCGGTTCCGGCGACTCCCTCTTCGACGAGGTGCGGGCCGCCGGCGTCGACGCCTACGTCACCGCCGACCTGCGCCACCACCCCGCGTCCGAGGCCCAGCAGCAGAGCCCGCTGGCGCTCGTCGACGCGGCCCACTGGGCCACCGAATGGCCCTGGGCGGAGCAGGCCGCCGCCCAGCTGGACGAGATCTCCGACCGGCACGGCTGGGGCCTGCGCACGCACGTCTCGAAGCACGTCACCGACCCCTGGACCGCCCACGCGGCGTCCGCCACGCACGATCACTAACACAGGAGCCCCCAACTGAACGCCGCGCCCGCAGACCAGATCCGCCTCCTCGACCTCCAGGCGCTGGACACCCGCCTCGGTCAGCTCGCCCACAAGCGCCGGAGCCTGCCCGAGCACGCCGAGATCGCCTCCCTCGAGGCCGACCTCACCCAGCACCGCGACCTCCTCGTCGCCGCGCAGACCGAGGAGAGCGACACCGCCCGCGAGCAGACCAAGGCCGAGCAGGACGTCGACCAGGTCCGCCAGCGCGCCGCCCGTGACCAGCAGCGCCTGGACACCGGCGTCGGCATGTCCGCGAAGGACCTGGAGAACCTCCAGCGCGAGATCGCCTCGCTGGCCAAGCGCCAGGGCGACCTGGAGGACGTCGTCCTGGAGGTCATGGAGCGCCGCGAGTCCGCGCAGGAGCGCGTCACCGAGCTGACCGGCCGCGTCAGCTCCGTCCAGGCCAAGGTCGACGACGCCGTCGCGCGCCGCGACGCCGCCGTCGCCGAGATCGACGCCGAGGACGCCTCGGTCACCAAGGAGCGCGAGATCGTCGCCGCCTCCGTCCCGGCCGACCTGCTGAAGCTCTACGACCGGCTGCGGGAGAAGCAGGGCGGCATCGGCGCGGCGCGCCTGAACCAGCGCCGCTGCGAGGGCTGCCGCCTGGAGCTCGACATCACCGAGCTCAACGAGGTCCGCGCCGCCGCGCCGGACCAGGTCGTCCGCTGCGAGAACTGCAGCCGCATCCTGGTCCGCACCACCGAGTCGGGTCTGTAGGACCGATGGCTCCTCGCTTCATCGTCGAGGCGGACGGCGGTTCCCGGGGCAACCCGGGCCCCGCCGGCTACGGCGCCGTCGTCCTGGACGCGGTGACCGGCGAGGCGCTCGCCGAGGCCGCCGAGTACATCGGCACGGCCACGAACAACGTGGCCGAGTACCGGGGCCTCATCGCCGGCCTGGAGGCCGCCAAGGCCCTCGACCCGTCGGCCGAGGTCCAGGTCCGGATGGACTCCAAGCTCGTCGTGGAGCAGATGTCGGGCCGCTGGAAGATCAAGCACCCGGACATGCGGCCGCTGGCCGCCCGGGCGCGGGCCGTCTTCGCCCCGGGGCAGGTCGCGTACGCGTGGATCCCGCGCGAGGAGAACAAGCACGCCGACCGGCTCGCGAACGAGGCGATGGACGCGGGCAAGGCGGGCCGGCAGTGGGAGCCGGGCGCGTCCGCGGCCGCGCTCGCCGCGCGGACGCCCTCGCGGTCGGCGGAGCCCGTGGCCGAGCCGCTGGAGGAGCCCAAGGCCGCGCCCGTCGGCTGGGCCGCCCCCGCCGACCTCGGGACGCCGACCACGTTCGTCCTGATGCGGCACGGTGAGACGGCCCTCACTCCGCAGAAGCGATTCTCCGGCAGCGGTGGCAGCGATCCGGAGCTCTCGCCCGTCGGCCTTCAGCAGGCCGAGCGGGCGGGCGCCGCGCTCGCCGCCCGCGGCACCATCCAGGCCGTCGTCTCCTCGCCGATGCGGCGCTGCCGGGAGACGGCCGGGGCCGTGGCCGCGCGCCTGGGCCTGGAGGTCCGCGTCGAAGACGGCCTGCGCGAGGCCGACTTCGGCGCCTGGGAGGGCCTGACGTTCGCGGAGGTCCGCGAGCGCTGGCCCGACGACCTCGACGCCTGGCTCGCCTCCTCCAAGGCCGCCCCGACCGGCGGCGGCGAGAGCTTCGCCGCGGTCGCCCGGCGGACGGCGCTCACGCGCGACAAGCTCCTGGCCCGCTATGCGGGCCGTACGGTCCTGCTGGTCACGCACGTGACGCCGGTCAAGACCCTGGTACGACTCGCCCTGGGCGCCCCGCCGGAGTCCCTGTTCCGCATGGAGCTCTCAGCGGCCTCGGTCTCGGCCGTCGCCTACTACGCGGACGGCAACGCGTCACTGCGCCTGCTGAACGACACGTCGCACCTGCGGTAAGTCGGCACCGCCGGTCAGGCTCGCAGTGGTTCCTCGCCGCGGCGGCGGAGGAAAATCCCCGCCGCGGCCCCGCGCCCCTTTAAGGGGCGCGGGGAACTGCGCGACCAGCCACAGACGGCCCGCAGCCGAACGACCGCGCATCAGCTCCCCGCTCACTCCGCCGCCCGCAAGGCCATCGCTTCTTCCAACGCGGCGACCGCCGCGACCCGTTGCCGCTCCCGTTCCTCAATGTCCTGCGGACTCTCACCCGTCGCGGCGACCCGCGGGCAGCGCGGGCACTGCCACCGGTCCGGCGCACCCGCCGGCGGCGGAGTCATGGCCACCTTGCAATGAGGGCAGTTCACGGTCACTCCTTCGACATGGCCGCACGACGCGCAGACCCACACGGGCCCCTCCGCGTCCTGCTGGCGCCACGCAGTCCGCAGGCACTGCGCGCATCCGGTCGTGACGATCCCGGCCCGGCTCATGACAGGCGGCTCCGGGGTGGTGTCCGCGTACTCGATGATCCGTGCCCTGACCCGGTCGTCCGTGGTGTTGGCCATCCGGAGCAGGTGTGCGACGCGCGAGCGTGCTTCGTCAACGAAATCGTTCATGGCGGCAGCAGGCTACGACGCGTGAAGCCGCGCCCGCCGCCGGCAGCGCACACGATCACCCTTGCGAGTGCCCCGCCCTTTCGTTCGAACCCATGCGAAGGGACGTTCTCACGCGAAGGACACCCTCACTCGCACGGTCACTTGAAGGGCACGTTCACGCACGCCAGCCGCGCGCCCGCCATGCCCGCCCGGCCCGGGGCCGTCTCGGTGGCGTGCTCGTGGATGACGACGGAGCGGGCCTCGCCGGAGCGGAAGCGCCAGCCGACCGAGGCGGACGACTGGCCGTCGCCCTGCCGGTCGGTGGTGAAGTCCAGCCAGACCTCGTTGCGGGGATTGGCGTACTCGGGGTCCGTGGAGGGCTGCTCCGGGTCCTTGACGTGCTGGTAGTGCGCGCCCGCGTCTTCGGGGCGGGTGCCGCACGGGTTCATATGGACGTGGGCGCCGAACGTCCGGCCCGGCTGGATGCCGCGCAGCCGCAGGTGGATGCGGGTGCCGTCCTGGCTGGTGCGCTCGGTGACGGTGACGCGGGCGCCCGCCGGGACCGCGGCCTCGTCGAACGTCACGGCGCGCAGCACGTCGCCCGAGGGGGCGGCGAAGACGGCGCTGACGTCGGCTCCCCCGTGGGCGCCGCCCATGGGAGACAGCACGGCCATCGAAGCAGCGAGCAGCGATACGGCGAAGGACATCTTCCGCCCCTTTCGGCAGCTTTGGCAGTCGGCGCTGTGGCAGCGGCTTCCTGCGTCCCCCGCTCGTGCTTCCCACGGTATCGGCCCCTCACGCACCGCGCGCGGCGGCGCGTAAGGACAATGGGCCGACCACCGCGTACCGGTACCCCAGGAGGAACCGCACATGCCGCCCAAGCCCGAGATAGTCGCCGCCTTCGAGGCGGCCAAGGGGTTCATGCCGCTCGACGAGGGGCTCGCCCTGCACGCCGCCGCCGAGGAGGCCGCGGCGCTGGGGCTGCCGCTGCTCGAAGTCGGCACGTACTGCGGCCGGTCGACGATCCTGCTGGCCGCCGCCGCCCGGGAGGCGGGGGTCACGGCCGTCACGGTGGACCACCACCGGGGCAGCGAGGAGCAGCAGCCGGGCTGGGAGTACCACGACGCGTCGCTCGTCGACGAGGCCGTGGGGCGGATGGACACGCTGCCGGCCTTCCGGCGCACGCTGCACCGGGCGGGGCTGGAGGAGCACGTGCTGGCGCTGGTGGGGCGGTCGCCGCTGGCGGCCTCGCTCTGGGGGCGGCCGCTGGGGCTGGTGTTCATCGACGGCGGGCACACCGACGAGCACGCGACGGCCGACTACGAGGGCTGGGTCCCGCACCTCGCGCCGGGCGGGCTGCTGGTCATCCACGACGTGTTCCCGGACCCGGCGGACGGCGGGCAGGCTCCGTACCGCGTGTACCGCAGGGCGCTTGCGTCCGGGGAGTTCACCGAAGTGTCGGTGACGCGGTCGCTGCGGGTGCTGCGGCGCGGACCGGTTGCGGCGTAGGCCCCCTCGGGGGCGGGGCGGCGGCGTAGCATCGCCGGGTGTCCAAAGGCAGCTTTCCCCGCTTCCCCCGCTCTCCGCGCGCCGGCCGCCCGGCCCGCCGGCCGGCGCGCTTCCGCACGCCCGTCGTCGTCACGGTGGCGGCCCTGATCCCGGCCGGGGTCGCGGGCTGGCTGCTGTGGGACGCGGAGGCGGACGGCGGGAAGAAGGCTCCGGTGGCCGCCGCGTCGTCGGCGTCATCGGCTTCCTCGGCGGCGCCCGGCCGCTCCCCCGCGTCGCAGGCCCCGTCCCAGCTGTCCTCGCCGGAGGGCAAGGCGCCTTCGGCGAGCGGGTCGCCGGGCGCGCCGGACCCCTCGCCCGCCGCCGCGGACGACGGGCCGCTGCCCGACGGGCCCCTCAAGGGCAAGGTGGTCGTGGTCGACCCCGGGCACAACATCCGCAACAGCGAGCACACCGCCGAGATCGACCGCTCCGTCGACATCGGCACGGGCCGCAAGGAGTGCGACACGACGGGGACGTCCACGGACGACGGCTACGCGGAGGCCTCGTTCAGCCTCGACGTCGCGCACCGGCTGCGCACGATCCTGCGGTCGCAGGGCGCCAAGGTGGTGTTCACGCACGACGGTGAGCGCCCGTACGGCCCGTGCGTGGACGAGCGGGCGGCGATCGGGAACCGGGCGCACGCCGACGCCGCCGTCTCGGTGCACGCCGACGGCTCGGCCGTCGGCAACCGCGGCTTCCACGTGATCCTGCCGGCCGCCGTCAAGGGCGGCCGCGCGGACACCTCGCCGATCGTCGGCCCGTCGAAGGAGCTCGGCGTGCGGATCGCGGGCCACTTCGTGCGCGTCACCCGCAGCGCCGCGTCCAACTACATCGGCGGCGGTACGGGCCTGGACACCCGCGGCGACCTCGGCGGCCTCAACCTCTCGACCGTGCCGAAGGTGTTCATCGAGTGCGGCAACATGCGGGACCCGCAGGACGCGGCCCTGCTGACGGACGGAGCCTGGCGGCAGAAGGCGGCGCAGGGGATCGCCGACGGCATCACGGACTTCCTGGACGGGTAGGGACGGGTCGGCTGCAAGCGGCCGCCGGGGTCGTTGTTACGGCCGTCGGCGCAGACCACAGGCTTGTCACGAGGCAGATACGAAGAAGACGCCCCGACCGTGCAGGCGATAGGTTCACCCGTACGATGGGGGGCCACCCCCGCGCCCCGCATCCTCGCGTGCCGGCGACAGCGACGTTAATGATCACACTGACAAAGGACTAGAGAGTGAACATCCGCTCCCTCACTCGAGGCGACGGCGTGGTGATCGGAGCAGCGGTGTTGCTGTTCATCGCCTCGTTCCTCAGCTTCTACTCGTACGACTGCGCGTCGACGATCTGCCCCACGGAGCCGAACGGCTGGAAGGCCGGACTCTTCCCCGTCCTGCCGTCGATCTTCCTCGCCGGTCTCATCGCCGCCGGTCTCGTCGTCGCCGCGCGCTTCCAGCCCGAGGGCCGCAAGCTCGTGGGCCTCGGGCTCGACCAGTGGGGCACCGCGTTCGCCGTGTTCGCCGCGTGGTCCTCGCTGTGGACGATCGTCGGCGGTGCCCAGGGCGTGTCCCCGGGCGTCGGCCAGATCCTGGGCCTCATCGCCAACCTGGTGCTGGCCGCCGTGGCCGTGCTCACCCCGCGCACCCCGGCCCTGAAGGCCCCGCTGGTGAGCGCCGCCGGCCCGCAGGCCCCGTCCCCGTACGGCGCGGGCCCCAACCCGGGCTACGGCTACCCGGGCCCGGGCGGCGCCCAGCCCGGTGCCGCAGGTCCGTACGGTGCCCAGGCGCAGCAGCCCTTCGGCGCGCAGCCGGGCCAGCCGGGTCAGCCGGACGCGAGCCTCGGCGGTGCCGCGGCCGCTCCCGCCGCCGGCCAGCCCGCGTCCCCGGCCGGGGACTTCGCCCCGTTCTGGTTCGCGGTGCCGGTGCCGCGCCCGCTGTACGGCGAGGACGGTTCGCCGGCGCAGATCGCCGAGCTCGCGCCCGGCACGTGGTACCTCGCGGTGGAGCAGCGCGGCCAGGCCCTGGTCGCGCAGACGCAGGACGGCCGCCGCGGCCTGCTCCAGGACACGACGGGCATCCAGCGCGGCTGACGCGCACGGTGCACGGACGGCGGCCCGCCGGGGACTTCCCCGGCGGGCCGCCGCGTTGTGGGGGGGGCTTCTCGTCCGAAGGCCGCTCAGGCCCCTTGCCCCGGGGGCGGTGCGGGCCTACATTCAGTGGATCTGACGCACCGTCAGCCACCAACCCGCCGGGAGGGTGCCGTGCGGCTCGGACTCGCGCTCGGCTACTGGGGACGCGGCCCCGGCGCCGGCCACCTCGACCTGGCCCGGGAGGCCGAGCGGCTCGGCTACCACTCGGTGTGGACCGCCGAGGCCTGGGGCTCCGACGCCTTCACCCCCCTCACCTGGATCGCCGCGCACACCACCCGCATCCGGCTCGGCACCGCCGTCGCCCAGATGGCGGCCCGCAGCCCCACGGCCACCGCGATGCACGCCCTCACCCTCGACCACCTCTCCGGCGGCCGGCTGCTGCTCGGCCTGGGGCTGTCGGGCCCTCAGGTCGTCGAGGGCTGGTACGGACGCCCCTTCCCGGACCGCCCGCTGACCGCGACGCGCGAGTACGTGGACGTGGTCCGCCAGGTGCTGCGCCGCCGGGCCCCGGTGACGCTGGAGGGCCGCCACCACGCCCTCCCCTACCGCGGCCCCGGCGCGACCGGCCTCGGCAGGCCGCTGCGCCCCATCACCCATCCCCTGCGCCCGGACCTGCCCGTCCTGCTCGGCGCCGAGGGCCCCCGCAACGTCGCCCAGACCGCGCGCATCGCCGACGGCTGGCTGCCCCTGTACTGGTCGCCGCTGCGCACGGACCTGCACGCGGCGGCCCTCGCCGCCGCGCCGCCGGGCTTCCTGGTGGCGCCGCTGGTCCGGGCCCACGTGTGCGCCGACATCGCGGAGGGGCTGCTTCCGGTGAAGGCGATGCTCGGCTTCTACATCGGCGGCATGGGGCACGCGCGCCGCAACTTCCACGCCGACCTCATGGCGCGCATGGGGTACGAGGAGGAGGCGGGGCGAGTGCGGGAGTTGTTCGTGGAGGGGCGGCGCGAGGAGGCCGTCGCGGCGGTGCCGGACGCCTTCGCCGACGAGATCTCGCTCGTGGGGCCGCGCGGGCGGATCGCGGAGCGGCTGGAGCTGTGGCGGGCGGGGCCGGTGACGGACCTGCTGGTGACGGCACCGGACCCGAAGACGCTGCGGGTGCTGGCGGACCTGGTGTGACCGCGGGCCCGGCGCGGCCACGGGCCGGCGGCCGCGGCGGGCGGTACAGCCGTCACGGCCGGTCCGGCCGCCCCTGCCCGTGGAGCCAGGGGCCGAACACGCCGCCGAGGTTCTTCCCGGTGCGCTGCTGCCAGAACCGCTCGAACTCGGCGGTGTCGGCGTTGCCGTACTGGTGCTCGCTCACCCAGGCCCGGGTCGTGGCGAAGAACGCCTCGTCGCCGACGACCTGCCGCAGCTTGTGCAGCACCATCGCGCCGCGGCCGTAGACGGGCGGGTCGGAGACCGTGGCCGGGGCGGGGTCGGCGGGCGGGAAGGCCCAGATGCCGTCGCTCAGCGGGTCCTTGCCGGAGTAGTAGTCGTCGAAGACGCGCTGGACGGAGCGGCCGCCGTGCTTCTCCTCCCACATCCACTCCGCGTACGCGGCGAAGCTTTCGTTGAGCCACATGTCGCGCCAGGTGCGCGGGGTCACGGAGTTGCCGAACCACTGGTGGACGACTTCGTGCACGACGGTCACGTCGTCCGGGGCGGAGTCGAAGTAGGGCTTGGTCTGGGTCTCCAGGGCGTAGTCGACGTACTGGTTGTGGTCGACGACCGCGCCGGCGGAGGAGAACGGGTACGGGCCGAAGAGGTCGCTCGCCCAGGCGATGGCCTCGGGCAGGAGCTTCTCCAGGCGGGGCCCGGCCGCGGCCTCCTTGGGGTGGGTGGCGATGTAGAGGGGCAGGTCGCCGGCGCGGGCGGTGGTGACCTTGAACGGGGAGACGGCCACGCTGGCCAGGTAGCTCGCCATGGGCTCGGCGCTGTGCCAGGCGAACACTGCCCGGTTCCCCTTGGTCTCCTGGTGCTGGAGCTCGCCGTTGGCGACGGCGGTGTAGCCCTTGGGGACGGTCACCTCGATGTCGTAGGCGGCCTTGTCGGAGGGGTGGTGGTTGCCGGGGAACCAGGCCATCGAGCCGGTGGGCTGGCCGAGGCCGACCGCGCCGTCGTCGGTCTCGATCCAGCCCTCCAGGGCGCTGCCGTCCTCGTCGGTGATGTCCTTGGGCGTGCCGTCGTAGACGACGACCGTCTCGAAGTCGTGGCCCTTGTCCAGCATCTTGCGGGGCGTGACCGTCAGCTCGGTGCCCTTCCTGGCCGTACGGGCCGGGTGGCCGTCGACGCGGGCGCTGCGGACCTTCAGCCCCTTGAGGTCGAGGTTGAAGGAGCCGAGGTCCTGCGTCGCGCGGGCGGTGATGACGGCCGTGCCCTTGAGGTGGTTGCCCTCCGGGGTGTAGTCGAGGGTGAGGCCGTAGTGCCGGACGTCGTAGCCGCCGTTGCCCAGGCGGGGGAAGAGCGGGTCCCCCGCGCCGGGAGCGCCGGCCTTGGGCGTCGCCGCGTCACCGGAGCCGCAGGCCGCCACGAGCACGAGGGCGGCGGGCAGCACGGCGGCCCGGGCGAGCCTGCTGGTCACGGAGGATCTGGGCACAACGGTCATACGATGATGCTCTCATCCGACCGCGGGGCGGCTTAGAAGGCGACTCGCTCCAGCCAGAAGTCGAGCAGCTCGCGGTCGCCGATGACCTCGACCCGGTCGGTGTCGGCGGGCAGGCGCCGGTAGAGGACGCTCAGCACGTCGGTCATCGGCCCGCGGACGGCCACGGCGGCCTTCTCGTGGGCCCGGCGCCAGGCGACGCCCTCGCCGGTGAGGTCGATGAACCACTCCGCGTCGAGCTCCGCCGGGGTGTCGGTCGCGTGCAGGTGGAGGGTGCGGCCGGGGCCCGGCAGCTCCTTCAGGCGCGGCTTGAAGGCGACGGCCGCGGGCAGGGAGAGGATCCCCAGCCACTCGTCGACGCAGTCGGCCGCTATTTCGGGGTCCGCCGTGAAGGGCAGGCCGAGGGCGCCCAGGGCGTCGGCGCGGTGCATGAGGGTCTCGTGCGCCATGCGGCGGGCCCAGAACGCGGACCGCGGCTGCTCGGAGAACGTCCACACAGGGCTGTCGGGCCCCGCCTCGCGCAGGACCGCCGCCAGCGCCTCGGCGCCCTCGGTGAGCCAGGCGGTCAGGCCCGCCAGGTCGTCCGCGGCGGGGTCGCCCGGGCCGGGCGTGGGGACCGGCTGCGCCATGGTGGACGGGGGCACGAACTCGGTGACCTTCTCGCGCACGAGCCCGGTGGCCATCCGCTGGGCCTGCCCCACGTGCATCAGGAGATGCCCGAGCGTCCACTCCGGGCAGGTGGGCACGGTGACCGACACGTCGGTGCCCTCACCCAGGGCCGCGCACAGCAGACCGGTCTGGGCGAGGATCTCGGAACAGTAGCGCTCGTGACTCAGCATCGTCGTCATGGCTTCACTGTAGAACCGCTCACTGACAACGGCCCGGGACAACGGCCCGGACAGGAGCGGAAGTTCATATTCCGGCCCACGTTTCCGGGTTGCGATTCAGCCCTTTTGAATCTCCGAGTACGAGGGGACCTTGTCGGTGACCGGCGCCCCGGCGTCCTTGCCCGCGTTCTTGACGCTGTTGATGACCCCGTCGAACGCGCCCGCGTCCCCGTCCGTGGCCTCGCCCTTGCGGAACTTGCTCGTCAGCCCCTTGAGCGACTCGACGCCCGCGCTCAGCGGGGCCACCGCCTTCGAGAGCGTGGGGTCGCCCTTGGCGTTGTTCAGCGCCGCCTTGAACCGGTTGTAGGCGAAGGTGCCCGCGAGCCCCGCCTTGACCAGGGCGACGGTCCGCCCGTCGGCCCCCTTCTTGAAGGCGCCGGCCCGGTACGGCTTGATGATCCACTGGTACGAGGCGCCCGCGGCGAGGCCGGCGTTGGCGACGAAGCGGGTCTTGGCGAACTTCTGCCGCTCGACGGAGCTGGTGGGGCTCGCGCCGCCGCCTTCCGCGGAGCCCTTCTTGTCGCCGCCGCAGCCCGTACCGGTCAGCAGCAGAGCGCAGACGAGGGGCAGGGCGACGGCGGCGGCACGGCGGGTCGCGGGGCGACCTCCTGGACGGGTGGCGGGTCCCATGCCGCCAGAGTGCCGGGGAGCCGTGCGGCCCGCCACAGGGAGGGACCCGTTCGGGGGCCTTCCCGGCCGCATAGCGACAGCGCGGCAGGTCCGGCATGCGGGCCCGGCACAAAAAAGCCCGCCGCGACGGCGATCGGCCCCCGCGGCGAGGGTCCGGCGGAATCCACAGCCACCTGACCCCGGCACGCGTCCCTCGCCGGAGGCGCTACGCGCAGCAGTCCTGCTCCAGGCCGGCCGGGAGCCGTTCCCCGCCGAACACCGCGGTCGTCGCCTCGTCGCCGCCGAGCGCGGCCGCGGCGAGGAGCAGCGAGCCCGCCGTCCACGTGGTGCGCTCCTCGGGCCAGACGGCGTCGTCGTCGTACACGTAGCCCGTCCAGTACATGCCGTCCTCGGCGCGCAGGTGCTGGATCCACTGGAGGATCTGCACAGCGCGGTCGGACTCGCCCATGACCCACAGGGCGAGGGCGAGCTCGCAGCTCTCGCCGCCGGTCACCCAGGGGTTGGGCAGCACGCAGCGCACGCCCAGGCCGGGGACGACGAAGCGCTCCCAGCCCTCTTCTATGCGCTCCTTGGCGGCCACGCCGGTGACGGCGCCGCCGAGGACGGGGTAGTACCAGTCCATCGAGTAGCGGCTCTTGTCGAGGAACCGCTCGGGGTGCCGGCGTATCGCGTGCGCGAGCAGCCCCGTGGCCAGCTCCCAGTCGGGCTGGGGCTCCTCGCGGTGCTCGGCGATGGCCAGGGCGCAGCGCAGGGCCTGGTGGACGGAGGAGGAGCCGGTCAGGAGCGCGTCGGTGACGGGGGTGCCGTCCTCCTCGCGCTTCCAGCCGATCTGGCCGCCGGGCTGCTGGAGCCGCAGGACGAACTCGACGGCGGCGTAGACGGTCGGCCACATGCTGTCGAGGAAGGCGTCGTCGCCGGTGGCGAGGTAGTGGTGCCAGACGCCGACGGCGACGTAGGCGACGAAGTTGCTCTCGCGGCCGCGGTCGGTGGGCTCGTCTGCGGCGCCGTCGGCGTAGGCGGCGTACCAGGAGCCGTCGGGGTTCTGGTGGCGGGCGAGCCAGCGGTAGGCGGCCTCGGCGCGGCCGTGCTCGCCGGCGGCGTCGAGGGCCATGGCGGCTTCGACGTGGTCCCAGGGGTCGAGGTGGTGGCCGCGGAACCAGGGGATGGCGCCGTCCGCGCGCTGGGCGGCGGCGATGCCGGCGACGGTGCCGGTGACCTGTTCCGCCGTCAGGACGCCGGGCAGGACGAGGCGTTCGGTGCGGCCGGAGCCGCGGCTGAAGGTGGTCACGCGGTGTCTCCGTCGCAGGCGGAAGGCAGGTGCGGCTTGGTCGCGTAGGCGACGAAGCTCTTGCCGATGATCGGGTTGAGTGCCTGCTCGGCGAGGCGGGTGGCCAGGGGCTTCTTCATGATGTCCCAGACCAGGAGCTTGTGGTAGGCGCGGACGGGCAGCGCCTTGTCGTTGTTGACGCCGAAGGCGCACTTGAGCCACCAGTAGGGGCTGTGCAGGCCGTGGGCGTGGTGCGTGCCGTACGGGCGGAGGCCGGCCTCGCGCATCCTGTCGAGGAGCTCGTCGCCGCGGTAGATGCGGATGTGGCCGCCCTCGACCTCGTGGTAGGCGTCGGAGAGGGCCCAGCAGATCTTCTCGGGGCCGTAGCGGGGCACGGTGACGGCGATGCGGCCGCCGGGCTTGAGCACGCGGACCATCTCGGCGAGCACGCCCTTGTCGTCGGGGATGTGCTCCATGACCTCGGAGATGATGACGACGTCGAAGCTGTCGTCGGGGAAGGGCAGCGCCAGGGCGTCGCCCTCCATGGCGGTGGCGGTGGCCCCTTCGGGGGCCTCACCCGCCTCCTTCATGGCGGCGAACCACTTGGCGACCTCGCGTATCTCCTCGCCGTTGCGGTCCAGCGCGACGACGCGCGCCCCGCGCCGGTAGCACTCGAATGCGTGCCGTCCCGCGCCGCACCCCAGATCGAGGACGCGGTCGCCTGCGGCGAGCGGGAAGCGGGAGAAATCGACGGTCAGCACGGGTATTTGCCTTCGGCCGGCGGGACGGGGTGGATTGCGGGGGCGTACGGATGACTGCGGGCCGGGCACCGCCGGGCTGCGCCGTGGTGGTTGCGCGCCGCGGCGGCGGGTCGTGGATGCCGGCGCCGCGCCGGGCCTGCGGACTTGCGGTGACCGCGGCACCTTCCCTCCGCCGCAACGGCGAGCAAGCCCCGCGGCGTGGCCCGGCGGTGCCGGAGTGCGCCGCGGGGGCTGAGCACCGCCGCGGCGGGAAGTTCAGGCCGGCAGCACGGCCCGCCGGGTCCGCGGCTGCCGCCTTCCGGCGCAACGGCGGGCAAGCCGCAGGACGGAGTCCGGCGGTGCCGGACGGCGCTCGTGCGGCACCGCGGGGGCGCGAGGTCGTGGCCGGGCGCCGCCGCGGCAGGCCGCGCCTGCCCGCGGCCTGGTGCCGTGCCGGGCCGCACTACGCGTGCCGTCCCGCGCGCCGCGCGGGCGCTTCCGCGCCCGCGCGGGCTATGGACTCGCGGTAGTGGCGGGCCGTGCCGACGGCGGCCTCGTGCCAGGTGAAGCGGGTGAGGACGCGTTCGCGGCCCGCGGCGCCCAGGCGGCGGCGGAGGTCGGGGTCGTCCAGGAGCCGCCCCAGGGCGGAGGCGAGGGCTCCGGGGTCGCCGGGCGGGACGGCGAGGCAGGTCTCGCCGTCGGGGCCGGCGACCTCGGGGATGGCGCCCCCGGTCGTCGCGGCGAGCGGCGTCCCCGTGGCCATGGCCTCCGCGGCCGGCAGCGAGAAGCCCTCGTACAGCGACGGCACGCACGCGACCTGCGCCGACCGTACGAGGCCGACGAGTTCGGCGTCGCTGATGCCCTTGACGAACTCGACGGCGCCGCCGAGGCCGCAGCGCCGGATGGCCGTGGCCACGGGCCCGTCCTCGGCGCGCTTGCCGACGACGACGAGGTGGGCGTCCGGGTGCCGGCGGCGCACGACCGCCAGGGCCTCGATCAGGTGCACCAGGCCCTTGAGGGGCACGTCCGCGCTGGACGTGGTGACGATCCGCCCCGGCACCTCGGGCACGGACGGGTCCGGCGAGAAGAGGTCGGTGTCGGCCCCGATCGGCACGACGTGCACCCGCTCGGCCCGTACGCCGAGGTGGTCGACGATCTCCTGGCGGGAGGAGCCGGAGACGGTCAGCACGGACGGCAGCCGCCGGGCGACACGTTTCTGCATGCGCGTGAACCCGTACCAGCGCCGTACGGACGCCCGCCGCTTCCAGTCGGCGGCCGCGGCGAGGTCGAGCTGCCGGTCGACGGTGATGGGGTGGTGGATCGTGGTGACCAGCGGAGCGCCGATCGCGGCGGGGCCGCCCAGCAGCCCGTAGCCGAGCGTCTGGTTGTCGTGGACGACGTCGAACCGCCCGCGCTGCGCGGCGAGGTGGCGGCGGGCGCGCAGGCTGAAGGTGAGCGGCTCGGGGAAGCCGCCCGTCCACATGGTGGAGACCTCCAGCGCATCGATCCAGTCGCGGTACTCGTCGCGGCCGGGCGTGCGGAAGGGGTCCGGCTGGCGGTAGAGGTCGAGGCTCGGGAGCTCGGTGAGGGTCACGCCCTCGTCGAGGACGGGGTACGGCTGGGAGCCGATGACCTCGACGCTGTGCCCGAGGCGGGCGAGCTCGCGGGAGAGGTGACGGACGTACACGCCCTGGCCGCCGCAGAACGGATTGCCCTTGTAGGTGAGCATCGCGATGCGCAGAGGGCGGTCGTGGTCGCCCGCCTCGCGAAGGGCGTCCCGGCGTGCGTCCCGCCCGTGCTCTCCGTGCTCTGCGAGAGCTGCCTCAGTGGCCTCAGCGGTCACTCCCCCGGCCTCCTTCTGGCTGCTGTTCCGGCCGGAGCGTAACCGGTCGCGCTAATCTAGAACAAGTTTCAGACTGGGTCGTCCAGAAGCCTCGAATCTACCGGCCGTAAGGGCGGTCGCCAGGACCGGAACGGGTGATTCGCGCCACGGCCCGGCCCCTGCCATGCTGTGCCGTCCGGGCCGACAGACACCCTGGATGGATTGTCACGGAATGGGACACATGACGACGGAACCCAAGTCGCCGACCGCGCGGGCCGTGCCCGCCGGGCCCAGCCTCCCCCTGACCGAGCGTCAGGCGGCCCGCCGCCGCCGGATCCTCCAGGCCACCGCGGAGCTCGCGAGCCGCGGCGGCTTCGACGCGGTGCAGATGCGGGAGGTCGCCGAGGCGGCCGGCGTCGCGCTCGGCACGCTCTACCGCTACTTCCCCTCCAAGGTCCACCTGCTCGTCGCCACCATGCAGGACCAGTTGCAGCGCCTGCACGGCACGCTGCGCAAGCGCCCGCCGACGGACACCGACCCGGCCGCGCGCGTGGCCCAGACCCTGATGCGGGCGTTCCGCGCGATGCAGCGCGAACCGCACCTGGCCGACGCGATGGTGCGCGCCCTCACCTTCGCCGACCGCTCGGTGAGCGCCGAGGTCGACACCGTCTCCCGGCTCACCACGGCGATCATCCTGGACGCGATGGGGCCGGCCGGGCCGCCCACCCCCGAGCAGCTCTCCGCCATCCGCGTCATCGAGCACACCTGGCACTCGGCGCTCATCACCTGGCTCTCGGGGCGCGCGTCCATCGCGCAGGTGCGGATCGACATCGAGACCGTCTGCCGGCTCATCCGGCTCACTACCCCACAACAAGCCTGACGCGCTACCCCCGGCACCCGATTCATGGGAGGCGCGTTCGAGTGAACTTGGGGCGCACGTGGCGTGATTCATGCGCCCTTGCGCCCCCTCCATGTCCCGTATACGCGCCCGTTGCGGTGGCACACGCCGGTATGAATGAGCGTCGTGACCGGCGCAGCGCTCGCTGCGCCGGGGAGCGGTAAGCGGAAGGCGGGGACCGTGATCCGGGTACTTCTGGTACATGACACCTATCTGCTGCGCACAGCGCTGGCGTTCCTGATCGGCAGGGAGCCGGATCTGGAGGTCTCGTCGGCCTCGTGGCAGCGCGCGGCGGACCTGTCGCGCTCGCTACGGCCGCACGTGTGCGTGGTGGACATGGACAGCCCGGAGGCCGGCGGTCCACGGGGGCTGCGGGAGCTCTCCGGGCACGGGTACGGGCATGGTGACGGTTCCGGGCTCGGTGCCGGCGCCGGTGACGGTCCCGGGCACGGCTCCGGTGACGTACGGGGCGAGGGGGCGGGCGGGGCGGCCTTGCTCGCCCTGGCCAGCGCGGGACGGCCGGGGCCCCTGCGCCGGGCGTACGAGGAGAAGGCCCTGGGATACCTGAGCAAAAACGCTTCACCGGACCGGCTCGTCGAGGGGATACGGCATGTGGCGAAGGGCGAGCGGTTCATCGACGAGGCGCTCGGCTTCGGCTTCCTGGAGGCCGCGGAGATCCCCTTGACGAGACGAGAGCTGAGCGTGCTGTCACTCGCGGCGGAAGGGGCGTCCGTCGGGGAGATCGCCCGCAGCCTGCACCTGTCGAACGGGACCGTGCGCAATTACATGGCCGCCATCACCCGCAAGACCGGGGCGCGGAACCGGGTCGATGCGATCCGCATCTCGCGGGGGGCGGGGTGGGTGTGAGCCGGGCGGCTCGCCGCCGGCCCCGCCCTCGCCGCCGATCTCACCCTCGCCCCCGCCCATGAGGTCCCGGTAGAGCGGGGAGCGCGCGAGCAGTTCGTGGTGGTCGCCGCAGGCCGTGTCCGCCCCGTCCATCACCAGGACGCGGCCCGCGCGGCGGGCCGAGGCGGCGCGGTGCGCGATGACGACGAGGGTGCCGCCCGGGCGGCGGGCGAAGGCCCGTTCGGCGCGGGCCTCCGCGGCGGGGTCGAGGTGGCAGGTCGCCTCGTCCAGGACGGCGAGGGGGGCGGGCGACAGGTAGGCGCGGGCGAGCGCGATCTGCTGCCGCTCGCCCGCGGACAGCTCCGCGGGGGCGAGGGGCGCCGCGAAGCCGCCCAGGCGGCGGACGAGTTCCGTCATGCCGAGCGCCTCCGCGGCGGCGTGCAGCTCCTCCTCCGGGACGGGGGCGGCGCGCAGGTAGCCGAGGTTGGCGGCGAGCGTTCCCGAGAACACGTACGCCTCCTGCGGGATCAGCACCCGCCCGGCGGCCGCCGCCTCCGTGTCCGCCCGCTCCCCGCCCACGACGACCTCCCCGCGGCCGGGCCGCAGCAGGCCCGCGACCAGCCCGGCCAGCGTCGACTTCCCTACGCCGCTGGGGCCGACGACGGCCAGGTGCGCGCCGGGGGGCAGGGTCAGGTCCAGGTCGCGGACGACGGGGTCGGCGTGGGGTCCGTAGGCGAAGGTGACGTGGTGGAGGCGGAGGGCGGGGGCGGGGGCCCCTGCCGGGGCGGGCGGTGCGGGCGGTGCGGGCGGTTGCTGTGCCGCGGGACCGCCCGGCGCCGTGAGCCTGCGCGCCACCACGGCGAGGCGCGAGCCGCTCGTGCCGAGGCCGTGCACGAGGTTTTGCAGCGCGGGCATCAGCGACTGCGTCAGGTAGGCCAGCGCGCCGACGAGGGCGCCCGCCGTGACGCCGTGGTCCAGCAGCCAGGGCGCCGCGGCCAGCAGGAGGACGAGGGGCAGCTGCCCGGCCACGGCCAGGGCCACGACGCGGGCGACGGACCAGCGAGCCAGCGCGCGGGACGCCTCCAGCGCGGCGTCGGTGAGCGCGCCCGCCTCCGCGCGGACGCGGGGCTCGGCGCCGGCCGCCGTGACGTCGCGCAGGCCCGCGAAGACCTCGCCGAGCTCGGCGGCGAGGGCCTCGTCCGCCGCCAGGTACGCCTCTTGGCGGCGGGCGAGCGGGCGCAGCGTCGCCAGGAACAGGGCGAGGCCCAGGACGAGGGGCGGCGCGACGACCGCCAGCAGCGGGGGCGCCAGCAGGAAGAGGCCCGTCAGGGCGCCGGCCGCGGTGAAGACGAACGACCGCGCGACCATGACGAGGCCGGCGAAGGCGTCCCGGGCGATCTCCGTCTGGTGCGTGAGCCGGGAGACGGCCGCGGGGTCGCCGCGCCGCAGGGCGCGGTCCACGACCGTGGTGACCAGGCGGTCGCGGAACGGCTCCACGAGGCCGGCGACGCCGCCGTACGTCTTGCCCGTGCCGTACGCGCCGACGACCACGGCGGCCGCGGCCGCGCCGAGCCAGGCGAGCCCGGTGCGGGGCGCTCCCGCGAGGAACCCGGCGTCCAGCGCCTCGGCCAACGCGTACCCCATGGCAAACGTGTGCCCCGCCTCCACCACGGACCACGCGAGCAGCCACGCGACGACCCGCCACCGCCCGACGAGATACCGCACCCCCCGCCGCCCCAGCCCGACTTCAACGGCTACCACGGCGGCCTCCTGCGTTGCCGGCACGGCCGGATGCCGCCGCGACGGCGGAACGGAGCGGCCGACCCTCCCGGCCGATGGCCGAAGCGAGACCGGCACCGCCGGGATCCACCGCGGTGGTTGCGCGCCGCGGCGGCGGAATAGAGAGGCGCGGCCTCTCCCCGCTCCTTGCCGCCAGGCAGGGCCGCTCCCGGCCGATGGCCGAGGCCCGTTCGGCACCGCCGGAAACCCCCGCGGTGGCTGCGCGCCGCCGCGGCGGAACGGAGGGGCGCAGCCCCTCCACGCTCCTTGCCGACAGGCAAATCCCCCCGCCGCAACGGCGCGCAACCACCAACCACACATCCGGCGGTGCCACACAGCCCCGGCCCAGGGCCGGTTCGGCACCGCCGCATGCCACCGCGGTGGCTGCTCACCGTCGCGGCGGTACGGAGAGGCGCGGCCTCTCCGTACCCCCCACCGCCAGGCGAAACATCCCGCCGCGGCGCGCAACCACCGCCCACCAGCCCGGTGGTGCCAGTCGTCGGTTCCCCTTCCGGCCGGAGGCAGCTACGCATTGAAGACTGCCCGGTACGCCGGGTTCTGCCAGAGGGTGGTGTGGGGGGACACGGCCGCGGCGCGGCCCTCGTGGAGCCAGAGGACTTGGTCCGCCGTGGCCGCCGTGGCCGGGCGGTGGGCCACGATCACTCGGGTGACCGCCCCGGACGCGTGCAGCGCTGACGCGACGCGCCGCTCCGTCGCTGTGTCGAGGCTCGACGTCGCGTCGTCGAGGATCAGGACGCGCCCGGCGTGGGCGAAGGCGCGGGCGAGCCCGAGGCGCTGGGTTTCGCCGCCCGAGAGGGGCGCGTCCGCGCACGCCGTGTCGTAGCCGCGCGGGAGGCGCCGTACGAAGTCGTGCGCGCATGCCGCCCGGGCCGCGCCCTCCAGCGCCTCGCGCCCCGGAGCGGACGCCCCGAACCCGATCGTGCCGCCGATCGTGCCGCCCAGCAGCGCCGGCCGGGCGAAGGCGTAGCCGACGGCGCGGCGCAGGTCGTCGCGGCGGATCGCGGGGAGCGGGACGCCGTCGAGGAGGACGGACCCGGCGTCGGGGTCCGTGAGCCGCCCCGCCACCTCCGCCAGGACCGACTTCCCGCTGCCCGACAGCCCCACGACGGCCAGCGACGTCCCTCCGGGGACCGTCACGCTGACCTCGTGCAGGACGGTCCGCCCGCCCCGTACGACGCTCACGCCCCGCAGTTCCAGCGTGCCGGGCCCGGCCGGCAGGGGGCGCTGCCCGTAGGGGACTTGCGGCACCGCGAGGACGTCCGCGACGCGGCCCGCCGCGGCGCGTGCCCGGGCCGCGGCGTTGAGGTGTCCGACGAGCATGCCGACGCCGGTGGCGAGCACGGCGTAGCGGGAGGCTGCGAGGAGGTCGCCGACGGTCAGGTGGCCCTGGGACAGCCGCAGTCCGGCGACGGCGAGGACGGCGATCTGGAGCAGCGGTACGAGCGTGCCGGCCTGGGCCGTGGAGCGGCCCTGGACGCGCCACATGCGCCGGCCCTGCCGGGAGAGCCGGGGCAGCGGTTCGAGGATGCGGGCGCGCTCCCGGTCCGCGGTGCCGGCGGCGGCGATCGTACGAGCGCCGCCGAGAGCCTCGACGAGGCGGGCGGCGATGTCGCCCTGGAGCTGCTGGTAGCGGGCGACGCTGTCCGTGGAGGCGCGGGTGAAGGCGCGCAGGAGGGCGGCGAGGAGGGGCGCTCCGGCGAGGAAGGCGACGGCGAGCCAGGGGTCGATGAGCCCGAGGGCGACGATGCCGCCGACGGGGCCGGCGACGGAGGCGGCGGCGTGGGCGAGCGTCGCGGGCGCGGTGCCGGTGTCGGCGGCGTTGCCGACGGCCCGGGTGACGAGGTCGCCGGGCGGGAAGCGGCCGGCGGCCCGCGGCCCGGCGGCCAGGACGTGGCCGAGGAGGCGGTGGCGCAGCCGGGCGGTGGCGCGGGCGGCGGTCGTGCCGGTGAGGACTTCGCCGGCGGCGTCGAGCGCGGCGGGCCCGGCGACGAGGAGGGCGCACAGGGCGGTCCACCGGCCGGCGTCGGGGCCGCGGCGGGCGAGGAGCAGGTCGAGGGTGTGGCCGAGGGCGAGGGGCAGCAGGAGGGCCGCGCCGGTCGAGGCGACCGCGATGAGCGCGAGCGCGGCGGCGCGGCCGGCGCTGTGCCGGGCGGTGCCGAGCAGGAGCCGGTCCCCGGCGGTACGGGCATGTGCCATGGCGGGGTCGGCCTCCTCTCCGTACCATCCGTGGGTGCAGGACCCGGGCGGGCCCCTTGTCGCAGAAGGGGCCCGCCCGGTGCCGGATCGGCTGGCATCCGGTCTGTCAGCGGCGGATCTACAGACAGATCAGAACGCTGGCGGTGCTGACGCAGGAGAGCAGGCTGACCGTGCTCTGGCCGCCGCCACCGTGGCCGGTGTTCGCCTCGGACTCCATGTTCTGCAGGTCGAGAAGCGCCATGGTCGTTTCCTTTCGTGGTGGTCCCGTGGGGACGGGGTTTCTTCTTGCTACGGCTCCACAACGGCATGGAGCCGGCTTCGGGGCCCCTGGAGGGGCGGGAGGAACGGCAGTTGCGCGGCCCGGCCGCCGTCGCCGAGGGCGGCGGCGAGGGCCAGCAGGCAGCCTGCGGTCCCGGTGGCGAGGTCCATGGACAGCCGCATCATCTGGCTGCCGGGGAAGGCGAGTTCGCCCTGGTAGGACATGGCGTACCAGGACATGCCGCGGACTTGGGCGGCGAGGTGCTCCGGCCCGGCGCCCGGCGCGGCGGTGCGCGCGAGGTGGAGGACCATCCCGGCCCGGCCCTGGAACAGCCCGGGCTGGGCGTAGAAGCGGGAGCGGGCCGCGGTGAGGATGCCGTCGCGGGCCTCGGTGAAGTACGGGTCGGGGTCGGGGTGGTGGGCGAGGAAGTCGTCCAGGACCATGCCGATGCCGGCGCTGCCGTCCCCGAGGTAGGGCATGGTGCGCCAGCCCTCGTCGACTTCGAGCGTGCCGTTGTCCGTACGGGTGCAGCGGGCGAGGTCGGCGCGCAGGGCCTGCTCGGCGAGGCCGAGGAGGGCGGGGGCGCCGGTGCGCTCGTACAGCCGCAGGAAGAGCAGGGCGGGGCCGGTGGCGCCGCGCAGGAGGCCGGCGCGGCGGCGCGGGCCGTCCCCGTCCGGGCCGCCGGATCCGGCAGCTTCGGCGGCTTCGGCGGCGAGCCGGTCCGCGAGGAGCTGGGCGGCCTCGACGGCCTGGTCGTGGAGCCCGCGCTCGCCCGTGGTGCGGGCGAGGTGGTCGAGGGCGAGACCGAGACCGGCCAGGCCCCCGCGCAGGTCGGAGGTGAGCCGCTGCCACTGCTCGCCGAGGAGGATGCCGGCCAGGTCGAGGGCGCGCTGCGGGTGGCCGAGGCGGTCGAGGGTGCAGGCGACGCCGGCGAGGCCGTCGTAGAGGCCGAGCGGGGTGCCGGACGGCACGGGGGCGGTGTGCCGCAGGAGCCACTCCTCGCCCTCCTCGTAGCGCTCGGCGCCGGCTTCGGCGAGGGCGTGCAGGACTCCGGCGGCGCCGTGGGCGAGGCCGAGGCCGCCGCCTTCGGAGAACGTGGCGATGTCGCCGGGGAACAGGCGGTCGTCGCGGCCTGGCGTGGCGGAGGCGAGGATGGCGCGGATCATCGAGGCGCGGGCGCCGGGCCAGTCCGCGGCGGGGTCGAGGAGCGCCTGCGGCGCGGCGGCGCGGCCGGCGCCGGGACCGATGGTGCGGTGCCGCGGCGGCGCGGCGGCGGGCTCCTGCCGTACGGCTCCCGTAGCGGAGCCCTCCCGTACGGCTTCCGCCGGAGGCGCTCCCTCCCAGGACGCCCCCTCCCGCGTGATCTCCGCGACCGCCTCGTCCAGGAACTCCCGCGGCACCGGGAACTGCCCGGCGATCACCTCCGCCAGGTGTGCCGCCTTGGCCCGGTCGATCACGAACAGCGTGGTGATCGGCAGGAACAGGGCGAGGCGCAGGCAGGCCAGGGCGTACTTGTCCACGTCCGTGCCGCGGCGGTCCGGCGGGGCGAAGAAGCCGGGGTGGGCGACGACCTGCCGGCCGTGCTCGGAGGCGGGCGCCGCGGCCTCGAAGTCGATGAGGACGACGGAGCGTTCGTCCGGCGCGACCATGATGTTGAACATGTGGAGGTCGTTGAAGACGATGCCGCGCGAGTGGACCTTCGCAACGGCTTCCTCGACGGCCCGGAAGACGCGCAGCGCCCATGCCGTGTAGCCGGCGGTGGCGGTGGGCGAGGGGTCCGCGGCCAGCAGCGGGTGGCGGTGGGCGAAGAAGGAGTTGAGGGGTTTGCCCTCGATGAAGTCCATGACGAGGAAGCGGTGGTCGCCGACGGTGAGCCAGTCCCGCGGCTCGGGGGCGACGCCGAGGCCGGAGAGCCGCTCCAGGGCGTCCTTCTCGCGCTCCAGGCGGGCCACGGCGTCGGCCCCGTCGGCGGCGAGCCCGGCGTGCGGGCGGCCTTCCTTGAGGACGACCTTGCGGCCGTCGCGCGTGTCGGTGCCGGCGTAGACGCCGCCGCCGTTGGAGAAGTGCAGGGCCTTCTCGATGCGGTAGGGCAGGTCGGCGACGGTGGTGGCGTTGCGCGCGGCGAGGTGCGGTGCGAGGAAGCCGGGCAGCGTCACCCACTCCGGCACCTGGAAGGCCGGGTTCCGGGAGTCGGGGACGAGGCGGCCCTCGCCGTCCTCCACGGCGGGCACGAGGCTGCCGCGCCCGTCGATGCAGAAGCGGCGGGCGAACGCGCCGTAGCGGACGTAGAGCGGGCCTTCGTCCCAGCGCAGGTCGGTGAGGATGTACGGGCCGGGCCGGCCGCCGAGGATCCCGTGCAGGCCGGTCAGGGTGGCGTGCAGCTGCTCCTCGCCGTCCGGGTAGACGGTGACGAACTTGCCGCTGTGGCCGCGCTCCGCGTACTTGTTGTTGCGCAGGTGCAGCAGGTGCGGGCCGGGCACGAACTTGAACGGGATGCCGCGGGCGGTGCAGTAGTCCCAGACGTCGGCGGCGGTCTTCTCCGCGGTGTCGGCGGTCGCCGAGACGTGGATCTTCCAGCCCTGGAGGGGCTGCCCGGGGCGCGGGCCGCCGCCCTCCCCGGCGGGGAATCCGCCCACAGGGAAAACATGGAGCCACTCCCCGTGGCGGGACGTGCCCCAGCCGGCGGGGGCGGCGCGGCGCGCGGTCTCGTACAGGCCGCGCTCCTCGCCGCCCGCCCCCGGGACGGACAGGCGGTCCGGGGTCTCGTAGAAGTGCCTGTCGGCCAGGCAGTAGACCTCGTACCGCGCGTCCATCGCTTCCCCCCTCGGCTGCGTTGCCTAGAGATTTCCACGCCGTGAGGGGCCCGGCCAGTCACATCTGTCATCAAGCACTTGTGCGGAACGCATGAGTAACAACGTCCGTGCGTACGAAGGGGTTTCACTCGTCCGGAGGAAACACCGGCTCCCCTGTATCCGGCCGGCTGATCGTGATCGCCTCCACGGGGCAGGTCTCCGCGGCCGCGAGCACCGCTTCGGAGGGATCCGTCTCCTCCGCGAGGGGCCGGGAGCGGCGGCCCGCGTCGAGCGCGAACGCCCCGGGCGCGCTCCCCGCGCACATCCCCGAGCCCACGCACAGCCCCCGGTCTACCCGCACGCGCCAGCGTTCGGCGGCCGCCCCATCAGCCGTCCCGCGGGCCATCCCGTCAGCCATCCCCTCAGCCGCCCCGTCAGCCATCCCCCGGCCCCTGACCCGCCGGCCCCTGATCCGCCGGCAAGTGGATCGTCTTGTGCTCCAGGTACTCGGCGAAGCCCTCCGGGCCGAACTCCCGCCCCAGGCCGGAGTTCTTGTAGCCGCCGAAGGGGCCGAACATGTCGAGGCCGAAGGTGTTGACGGAGTACGTGCCGGTGCGGACCCTGCGCGCGATGCCGATGCCGCGTTCGGCGTCGCGGGTCCAGACGCTGCCGGAGAGCCCGTAGTCGGAGTCGTCGGCGATGCGCACGGCCTCCTCCTCGGTGTCGTAGGGCAGCAGGCAGATGACGGGGCCGAAGATCTCCTCGCGGGCGATGCGCATGTCGTTGGAGACGTCGCCGAAGAGGGTGGGCTCGACGTACCAGCCCTTGTCGCGGCCCGCCGGGCGGCCGCCGCCGGCCAGCACCTTGGCGCCCTCGCGCTGCCCGAGCGCGATGTACTCCAGGGACCGGCGGCGTTGCCGTTCGGCGACGAGCGGGCCGACCTCGGTGGCGGGGTCGAGGGGGTCGCCGACGACGAGGGCGGAGGCGGCGGCCGCGAAGCGCTCGGCCAGCTCGGCGTAGTGGGCGCGGGGGGCGAGGATGCGGGTCTGGGCGACGCACGCCTGGCCGTTGTTCATCCAGGCCGTGGGGACGATGCCGGCGACGGCCGCCTCCAGGTCGGCGTCCGGCAGGACGATCGCCGCGGACTTGCCGCCGAGCTCCAGCGTGACGCGGGTGAGGTGGCGCGCGGCGACCTCCATGACGCGCTTGCCCGCCGCGACGGAGCCGGTGAACGCGACCTTGTCGACGCCGGGGTGCCCGACGAGGTACTCGCTGACCTCCCGCCCGGCGGGCAGGATCGACAGGACGCCCTCCGGCAGGCCCGCCTCCGTGACGATCTCCGCCAGGAGGTACGCGTCCAGGGGCGTCTCCGGCGAGGGCTTGAGCACCACCGAGCAGCCCGTCAGCAGCGCGGGGGCGAGCTTGGCGGCCGTCACGAGCTGCGGGACGTTCCACGGCACGACGGCCGCGACGACGCCGACGGGCTCGCGCCGCACCAGCAGCGGCCCGAGGGCGCCGGCCCGCCGCTCCTCGTACGGCAGGTCGCGGGCGACGGCGATGGCGCAGTCCCACACCATCATCGCGCCGAGGGCCTGGGCGAGGACGCTCCAGGAGTACGGGGAGCCGTTCTGGGCGGAGACGACCCGGGCGATCTCCTCGTGCCGGGCGGCGATGCCGTCCTTGATGCGGGTGACGACCTCGATGCGCTCGGCGAGGGGCCGGTCGGCCCAGACGCCGGAGTCGAAGGCCGTGCGGGCCGCGGCGACGGCCCGGTCGACGTCCTCGCGCGAGGCGTGCGGGACGCGGCCGATGACCTCCTCGGTGTGCGGCGAGACGACGTCGATGACGGCGCGGCCGACCGGGTCGGCCATGGCGCCGCCGATGAAGAGCTGTCCGTGTTCGACCGGTCCGTTCCCGTACTGGTTCATGATCCGGATGCCTCCCGCGGGTCTGCGGAGCCCTGCGCGCCGTAACCGAAAAACTGACGCAGCATCAGAGACTCGGCATCAGACACTTAGCAGCCCGCCCGGCGGCGGGCAACAGGCCGCCGGGCCGCCGGCCCTCCCCACCGGGCCGCCGATCTTCTCCGCCGGACCGTTGATCTTCGGACCGACCGGTTAAAGTGTCCGTGACAACTTCATCCCGCCTCGGAACGGGGGAAGCCGGTGCAAATCCGGCGCTGACCCGCAACCGTGACTGCGGCCCGCCGCCCGGCGGCCGCACGAGCCGGACCACCCGGTCCAGGCGGCAGGCTTCCGGAACCGGTCGTACCGCCTCGGCGGTGCCGCCCGGTCCACCGGCACCGCCGAGGTATGCGGAGCCGAGCCCGGTGCCACCGCGCGCGCCCGCGCGGGGAGGCGGCCGTGCGCGGCCGCGGACCCCGTCGGCCGGCCCCGCCCCCGCCCCCGCAGTGACACCCACCGAGAGGCTCGACCCCATGGCCCCCTCCCTCGCCGTCCACGCGCGCCGCGGCGCCGCGGCCCTGGCCACCGCCGCCGTCCTGGGCGCGGCCGCGGCCCCCGCCGCCTTCGCCGACGGTTCACCGTCCCCGGCGCCGGGGCTCTACGGCACGGCCGACCCCAAGTTCGACGGTGTCTTCCGGCAGTCCCTGGCCTTCATGGCGCAGAACGCCATGGACGTCACCCCGGCCAAGCCGGCGGTCGACTGGCTCGCGGGCCAGCAGTGCGAGGACGGCGGCTTCCCCGGCTACCGGGCGGACCCGGCCAAGGCGTGCGACCCGAAGAAGGACGAGTTCACGGACGCCACCGCCGCGGCCGTGCAGGGCCTCGCGGCCGCCGGCGGGCGCGCGGACGCGGTCAAGAAGGGCCTGGACTGGCTCAAGGCACACCAGAACGACGACGGCGGCTGGGGCTACCAGGCCGGCAGCCCCAGCGACGCCAACTCCACCTCCATCGCGCTCGGCGCGTTCGCGGCGGCCGGGCAGGACCCGGCCAAGGACGCCGTCAAGAACGGCAAGAACCCCGTGGAGACGCTGCTGACCTTCCAGCTCGGCTGCGACGCGAAGGAGGGCGAGCGCGGCGCGTTCGCGTACCTGAAGGACGACAAGGGGCTGCGCGCCGACAACCTGGCCAGCGCCGCCGCCGCGCTCGCCACCCTCGGCAAGGGCTTCCTCTTCGAGCCCCCGAAGAAGGACGCCGACCAGCCCGTCAAGGCGCTGGAGTGCTCCGGTGACGACGAGAGGGCCAAGCCGAAGGACGCCGCCGCGGCCGCCGGGGCCGTGGACGGCTACCTCGTGGCCACCATGGACAAGAACGGCGGCTACCTGCTGCCGTCCATGCCCGGCGCCCCCGCCAAGCCCGACCAGGGCAACACGGCCGACGCCGCCCTCGCCCTCGCCGCGGGCGGCCACCGCGCCGCCGCCGAGAAGCCCCTGAAGTGGCTCCGGTCCAAGGAGAGCGGCACCGCAGAGTGGGCCAAGGGCCAGCCCGGCCGGCTCGCCAAGCTGATCCTCGCCACGCGCGCCGCCGGCGGCGACCCGCGCGACTTCGCGGGCGCGAACCTGGTGGACCAGCTGAACGCCACCGGCCCGGCCCCGGAGAAGCGCGCGACGGGCGGCATGGGCAAGGAGGACGAGGAGAAGAAGGACGACTCCGTCACGATCAACCTGTGGTGGATCATCGGCGTCGGCCTGGCCTTCGGCGCCGGCATCGGCTTCCTGATCAGCGGCCGCAAGAAGAAGCAGCAGCTGTGACCCGAGCCGCTGGGATGCGCGGCGGCGCGGTCGTCACCGCGCTCGCCGCCGTACTCGTCGCTCTCCTCAGCGCCGCCCCGGCGCAGGCCGCCGGCTACCGGTACTGGTCGTTCTGGCAGAGCTCCGGCGGCCAGTGGGCGTACGCGACGCAGGGGCCGGGCACGGCGCGGCCCGGCGACGGGGACGTGATCGGGTTCCGGTTCGCGGTCAGCGCGGACTCCGCCGACGCCGCGAAGCCGCGTGCCGCGGCCGGCTTCGGCGAGGTCTGCGACCGCACGGCCGCCAAGGACGGGGCGAAGCGCGTCGCCGTCGTCCTCGACTTCGGCACGCCCGCGGACGCCCCCGACGGCGAGACGCCGCCCGCGGCCCTCTCGGCCTGCGCCCAGGTGGGCGAGGACGCGACCGCGGGCGAGGCGCTGGCCGCCGTCGCGAAGCCGCTGCGCTACGACTCCTCCGCCCTGCTGTGCGCCATCGCCGGCTACCCGCGGACTGGCTGCGGCGAGCAGGTGAGCGGGGCGAAGAAGGACGACGGGGCGAGCGCGCGGCCGAGCGCCACGGATAAGAGTGACGGGGGCGGTGGCGGCGTTCCGTCGGCCGGCCTGATCGGCGGCGTCGCCGCCGTGGTCGTCCTCGGCGCCGCGGCCTTCTGGCAGGCCCGCCGACGCCGCGGATGAGCAAAGGGATCACGCCGCGGATGAGCGACAGGAGCACGCCGCGGCGGGCCGGGGGCGGGACCGGGGCCGGGGCCGGGGCCGGGGCCGCTGAGAGCGCGGCCGCGCCCCTCACCGCGCGCGCCTCCGCGCTGCACGCGGGCGCCTGGTGGGTGTGGGCGCTGGGCCTGGCCACGGCCGCCTCGCGCACCACGAACGTCCTGCTGCTCGGCCTGCTGGTCGCCGTCGCCGGCTACGTCGTGGCCGCGCGGCGCACGGACGCGCCGTGGGCCCGCTCGTACGGGGCGTTCCTCAAGCTCGGCCTGGCCGTGATCGCCATCCGGCTCGTCTTCGCGGTGGTGCTGGGCTCCCCCATCCCGGGCACGCACACCCTCCTCACCCTGCCGGAAGTCCCGCTTCCGGACTGGGCGAAGGGGGTGCGGCTCGGTGGGCGGGTGACGGCCGAGGGGCTGGTCTTCGCCCTGGCCGACGGCATGAAGCTGGCCACGCTGCTGGTGTGCGTGGGCGCGGCGAACGCGCTCGCCAACCCGGCGCGGCTGCTGAAGTCCCTGCCGGGCGCGCTGTACGAGGCGGGCGTCGCGGTCGTCGTCGCCATGACGTTCGCGCCGAACCTCGTCGCCGACGTCCAGCGGCTGCGCGCGGCCCGCCGCCTGCGCGGCCGCCCCGACCGCGGCCTCACGGCCCTGCTCCAGGTGGGACTGCCGGTGCTGGAGGGCGCCCTGGAGCGTTCCGTGGCGCTGGCGGCCTCGATGGACGCGCGCGGCTACGGCCGTACGGCCCGGGTGCCGCGCGCGGTGCGCCGCGCGACGAGCGTGCTGACGCTGAGCGGCCTCATGGGCGTCTGCGCCGGCACGTACGGGCTGCTCGCCGACCAGGGCGCGGGATACGGGCTGCCCGTGCTGCTCGCCGGCCTGGCCGCGGCCCTGGCGGGCCTGTGGCTGGGCGGCCGCCGCTCCGTCCGCACGCGCTACCGGCCCGACCGGTGGGGCGTGCGCGCGTGGCTCGTCTCGGGCTCGGGCGTGGCCGTAGCGGCCCTGATGATCTGGGCGAACACGTACGCGCCGGGCGCGCTGCACCCGCCCGCGGTGCCGCTGACGGCACCGGAACTGCCGCTGTGGCCGGCGGCGTCGCTGCTGGTGGGCCTGCTGCCGGCGTTCATGGCGCCGAGCGCCTCCGGCGGGGGTCCGCGGGATACGGCCGAGCCGGAGGCCGCCGGGCACCGCCGGACCGGCCGGCGGGGGCCGAGCGGCACTGCGGCGGGGGAGGTTCCCCGGCCCCGGCCCCGCCCCTTCCCGGAACCGGGGGCGAGCCCCTGGACCCCCGGGGTCCGGGGCGCAGCCCCGGGAAACGGTGAAGGGGCGGGACCGGGGCCTCTTTCCCCGCCGCAGCGGCGGGGCACCCCCACCGGCCGGTCCGGCGGTGCCGAGTCCACCCCCACCCAGCATCCCGAGGAGCCCAAGTGATCCGCTTCGAGCAGGTGTCGGTCACCTACGACGACGCCGGGGCGCCCTCGCTCCGAGGAGTCGACCTCACCGTTCCCGAAGGCGAACTCTGCCTCCTCGTGGGCCCGTCCGGCGTCGGCAAGTCCACCCTCCTCGGCACCGTCAGCGGCCTCGTCCCGCACTTCACCGGCGGCACCCTGCACGGCCGCGTCACCGTGGCCGGCCGCGACACCCGTACCCACAAGCCGCGGGAACTCGCCGACGTCGTCGGCACCGTGGGCCAGGACCCGCTCGCCCACTTCGTCACCGACACCGTCGAGGACGAGCTCGCGTACGGCATGGAGTCCCTCGGCATCCCCCCGCACACCATGCGGCGCCGCGTCGAGGAGACCCTCGACCTGCTGGGCCTCGCCGCCCTCCGTGACCGCCCCATCGCCACGCTCTCCGGCGGGCAGCAGCAGCGCGTCGCGATCGGCTCGGTGCTGACCACGCACCCCGCGGTGCTGGTCCTCGACGAGCCGACGTCCGCCCTGGACCCGGGCGCGGCCGAGGAGGTGCTCGCCGTCCTCCAGCGCCTGGTCCACGACCTGGGCACGACGGTCCTGATGGCCGAGCACCGGCTGGAGCGGGTCGTGCAGTACGCGGACCGCGTCATCCTGCTGCCCGGCCCCGGGGAGGCCCCCGTCATGGGCGAGCCGGCCGAGGTCATGGCGGTCTCGCCGGTCCACCCGCCCGTGGTCGGCCTCGGCCGCCTGGCCGGCTGGGAGCCGGTCCCGCTGTCCGTACGGGATGCCCGCCGCCGCGCGGCACCGCTGCGGGAGCGGCTGGCGCCACTGTCTCCGCCCACCGCGCCCGGGGCGCCGGAGACGCCGGAGACACCGCAGCCGCCCGCGGCAGGCGCCCCGCGCCGCACCCGCACCGGCTTCCTGCGCAAGGCCCGCCGCACGAGCGACACCGGCCCGGCCCCCGCGGCGGCCGTGACCGGCCTCGCCGTCCGGCACGACCGGCTGATCGCGCTGCGCGACGTGAACCTGTCGGTGCGCCCGGGCGAGACGGTCGCCCTGATGGGCCGCAACGGCGCGGGCAAGTCGACCCTCCTGCGGACGCTCGTCGGCATGCACAAGCCCGCCGCGGGCTCCGTCCGCGTCGGCGGCACCGCCCCGCACAGCACGTCCCCGGCGGAGCTGCTGCGCCACGTCGGCCTCGTGCCGCAGGAGCCGCGCGACCTGCTGTACGCGGACACGGTCGCCGCCGAGTGCACGGCGGCCGACGGCGACGCGGGCGCCGCGCCGGGCACCTGCCGCGCGCTGGTCTCCGGGCTCCTGCCGGGCGTTGCCGGCACGACGCACCCGCGCGACCTGTCGGAGGGCCAGCGCCTCGCGCTCGCCCTCGCGGTGGTGCTGACGGCGCGCCCGCCGCTGATCCTCCTCGACGAGCCGACCCGCGGCCTCGACTACGCGGCCAAGCACCGCCTGGTGGAGATCCTGCGCGGCCTCGCCGCCGAGGGCCACGCGATCGTCCTGGCGACGCACGACGTGGAACTCGCCGCGGAGCTGGCCCACCGGGTCGTCGTCATCGCCGACGGCGAGATCGTCGCGGACGGCCCGACGGCGGAGGTCGTCGTCTCGTCCCCGGCCTTCGCCCCCCAGGTGGCGAAGGTCCTCGCGCCGCAGCCGTGGCTGACGGTGGGGCAGGTACGGGAGGCGCTGGTGGTTCCGGAGGTGGCGCCGTGACCGGAACCCGTGACCGCCAAGTGCGCGCGATCCGTCTGGGCCGCCGCTCGATCGCGGCCCTGCTCCTGGTCTCCGCCGTCGGCGTGATGGCCTTCGGCTGGCCCCTGCTCGCCGCCTCCACCTCCGGGCTCGCGCACTCCGCGGACGCGCCGTGGCTGTTCGCGGCGCTGCTGCCGCTGCTGCTGGCGGTCGTGGTGGCGGCCATCGCCGACTCGGGCCTGGACGCCAAAGCCATCGCGATGCTCGGCGTCCTGGCGGCGGCGGGCGCGGCCCTGCGGCCGCTGGGCGCGGGGACGGCCGGCATCGAGCCGATGTTCTTCCTGATGGTCCTGTCGGGCCGGGTCCTCGGACCGGGCTTCGGCTTCGTGCTCGGCTCGGTGTCGATGTTCGCGTCGGCGCTGCTGACGGGCGGGGTCGGCCCCTGGATGCCGTTCCAGATGCTGGCGATGGGATGGGTGTCGATGGGCGCGGGCCTGCTGCCGGGCCCGGACCGGCTGCGGGGCGCCCGCGAGGTGCTGATGCTCGCGGGCTACGGGGCGGTGGCCTCCCTGCTCTACGGGACGGTGATGAACCTCCAGGGCTGGCCGTACATCGGCGCGCTCGCCACGGGCATCTCCTTCGTCCCCGGCGACCCGCTGTCCGACAACCTCGCCCGCTTCGTCGCGTACTGCCTGGCCACGTCCCTGGGCTGGGACATCCCGCGCGCGGTCGTGACGGTCACCGCGACGCTCGCCCTCGGCCCGGCGGTCCTGAAGGCGCTGCGGCGCGCCACGCGCAGGGCGGCGTTCGACGCGCCGGTGACGTTCGGAAGCTAGCCGGAGAGCTCCTTGCCCATCCACACCTCGGCGTAAGGATTGTCCTCGACGGTGTTGTAGCGCGGAACCGGAACGAACCCGTGCCGGGCGTACAGCGCTTGCGCCTCCACGAGGTCCTTACGGGTGTCCAGCACGATCCGCCCGGCGCCCCACTCCCGCGCGACGGCCTCGGCCGCGGCCAGCAGCGCGGGTGCGGCACCGCGTCCCCGCGCGGCGGGCCGCACGAACATCCGCTTCAGCTCGGCGGTCCCCCGTCCCCGGTCGAACCACCGCAGCCCCAGACACCCCACCGCGTCCCCGCCTTGCCGGGCGACCAGCAGCACGCCCCGGGGCGGATCGAGGTCGTCGTGCGCCTCCTCGGCGACGTACCCCTCCACCTCTTCCGGCGTGGTGGTACGCCCTCCGTGCATCAGGAACCAGCGATCAGCGACCTCGGTCATGTACTCCCGCATCAAGGCCACCGCCTCGGGAGAACGCACGGGCGAAGGGCCCACGACCCAGGCAGAGTGGAAGGAGGAAGCAGCGCCGGTCATAACGGCATGCTCGCACGGCCGGTTTCCCGGACGCGTCCGAATTATCGGGTCGCGTGGTCCAACCGCCAGTGATTCCGAAACCGGTTCAGGGCCCAGCCGGTCGTCACCGTTCGCTCCCCGGTCGCCGCACACGCCGCCCGCCAGGCCGCCTCCAGCTCGGCACACCGCGCACAGCCGCTCGGCGCGGGCGCGCGGTCGCTGTTGGCCAGGAGCCGGACCGCCTCCCGCTCCTGCCCCACGGCCAACCGCAGCGCCGCCGCGGGCACCTCCCACTCGGTCCCGCCACCGGGCGCCCGCACCTGCACGTGGGCACCCCGGTGCCCGATCACCTGGGCAACCCTGTCCTCCCGGGTGTCCACCACGTACGCGCCCACTCGATACGTCACGGCGTCGTTCCTCCTGCGAAATGCTGTCTGACCTGCCCGTACGGCTACGTAACCGGCCAGCTGAGCGGCGCGGTACCGTGGGCGGAGAACCGGCACTTGAATCCCTTTAAAGTCCGCAAGAGCGTGTGGAGTTGATGGGTGTGGGAGAGCGGGAGAACGCGGGCCTGGCGAGGCTCCTGGGTGAGAGTCGCTGGACCTACCGTCAGTTCGCCATGGCGGTCAACCGGCTGGGGACCGAGACCGGGACACCCGTGAGGTACGACGAGTCGTCCGTCCACCACTGGCTGACCGGAACGCTGCCGAGGAAGACCGTACGGCCCCTCGTCCTGGAAGCCCTGGCCCGCAAGCTGGCCCGCCCCGTAACACACGCCGAAGCGGGGTTCCCCGCGCCCGAACGGAAGGCCGCCGCGCCCGCGGGCACCGTGGAAGGGCTGGTCGACCTCGGGCGGCTGGACATGGACCCGTCCCGGCGGGGCGTCCTGGGCGCCGGGCTGTTCTCCGTGGCGCTGACGATTCCGGGCTGGCAGGACGTCGTCGGCCGCGCGGAGGCCGTCCGGAAGGGCAAGGCCGCGCGCATCGGCCGACCTGAGGTCGACATGGTCATCGCCATGACGGAGCGGATCTCCGACCTCGACGACCAGTTCGGCGGGCGTCACGCGCGCCCCATGGCCGCAGCCTTCATGGTGAACACCGTGGCCGCCTACCTACAGGCGGATGCCGCGGCCGACGTCCGGCAGGGAATGCTGTCGGCCGCAGCGGATCTGTCCTACCTCACGGGCTGGATGGCGGTGGACGAGGGATTTCACGGCCTCGCACAGAGCTACTACACGCACGCGCTGGAACTGGCCGGTGCGGCCACCGACTACCTCACGTACTGCACGACCCTTCGCGGGATGAGCGTCCAGGCCGTCGACCTCGGTCACGCAGCACCGGCGGTGCGCCTAGCGGATGCAGCGGCCGCCGCCTCACCGCAGGCCGGGCCCCGCATGCGAGCCTTCCTCGCCGGGCAGCAGGCCCACTCGGCCGCGCTGGCGGGAGACCGGCACAACGCGCTGCTCTACATCAAGGAAGCCGAGGTCGCGATGGAGAAGGCCGAGGCCCGCGAGAAGGCCTTCGGCTCCTACGGCCCCTCTTCACTGCTGTACCACGTCAGTCAGGTGAAATACGGCCTCGGCGACGTACGAGGATCCATCACGACGATGGAGGACTCGCAGAAGCTGCGGCGCAGCGATCACCGTCGAAGCCGCGTCCGCTTCCGGTCCATGACGGCGGAGCGGCAACTGGAGATCGGCCACTTGGAGGCTGCGTGCACCACGTGGCACAGCGTCCTGGACGACTATCCGCTCGTGCACTCGGCGGCCTGTGACGACCGCGTCCGGAGAATGCGCGCCCTCATCCGCCCCCACCTCAAGAACGCCAAGGCCCGCGAGCTCTACGACCGCGCCATGACCATGGCCTTCGCCGGGAAGCCGTCAGCATGACGGGGCAGTCGTTGCAGCCGATCCGGCGGCGGAGCATCCAGCGGCTGACGGAAGGCACCTGGGCCACCGGCCGATCCATCTGGTCGGCGGACACCGAGGGCCGCGACGTCACGGTGGACCGCATCGAGGTCACGGAACAGCCGGCACCGGCGCACGTGGCTGCGGCCCTTGGGCTGGTTCCGGAGGACGCTGTCTGCGTGCGGAGCCGGCGCTTCGTCCTCGACGGGCGGCCGGTCCTGCTCTCCACGTCGTACCTCCCCGCCGGCCTTGTGGCCGGATCCCTGATCCGGCAGAAGGACACCGGCCCGGGAGGCATCTACGCACGCCTGGCGGAGCTCGGGGCCGAGCCCGTGCGCTTCCGCGAGGAGATCCGCTGCCGCATGCCGTCGGGGGACGAGGCGAGCCGACTCGGCCTGACGCCCGGCACTCCCGTCATCCTGATCTGCCGCACGGCGTTCGCCGCCGGCGGCCGGGCCGTCGAACTCAACGAGATGACGCTGGACTCGGCGTCGTACGTGCTGGAGTACGAGTTCGACAACTAGCCCGGCCACCCGCTCGGGACCATAAGGCGCCCGCTCGCTGGGTAGTCCGTACGGATACCCCACCCAGGAGGAGGCGGCCATGACCCCAGGGTTCGGCCTGGTCGTACGTTTCACGCTGCGCGGCGCGGATGCCGCGGAGGCCTTCGACGCGCTGGCGTCCCGGACGCTGGAGGGAATCCGGCAGCACGAGAAGGGCACGGTCATCTACGTGAACCACCGCGTGCCCGGCGAGCCGCTCGTACGGCTCTTCTACGAGCTGTACGAGGACCGCGCCGCGTTCGACGCCCACGAGCAGCAGCCCCACACCAAGCACTTCCTCGAAGCCCGCGAGGAGTTCGTGGCCGAGACCGAGGTGACCTTCCTGGAGCGTCTCGACGGGAAGCCGTCAGCATGACAAGGCGCTGATCGGGCCCGGGTGACGGACCGGCGCCGTGAGGCCGCTCGCCGGGGACGGCCGTCACCCCAGTGCGAACCGTAGTTCCGGGCGTTCCCAGGTGATTGCCGGGAGCGCTGCCGGGACCGTTCCGGTGCGGATCGCGCCCACGCTTCGGTAGAAGCCTTCCGACGGGGGGTGGGAGACGACGCGTACGGACGCGAGGCCCGCCGCCCGGGCGCGTTCCTGCATGTGGGTGGCCAGGCGGCGGCCCACGCCCAGGCCCTGGGCGTCGTCCGCGACGAACATCAGGTCCAGTTCGGCGGGCGGGCCGAGGAGCAGGGCGTAGAAGCCGAGCAGCCGCTCGTCCGTCCCCTCCGCCACGTACACCTCGTTCGCCGCCACGTACTCCGCGGTGACCTCGTAGTCCGCGACCATCGCCGCATAGCCGCCCTGGTACGCGCCCGAACCGCGCACCAGTTCCGTGAGGTGCGCGGCGTCCGCCGCCGTCGCCCGTCTGATCACAGCTCCCCCGATCGATCGGTAATAGATCCTGCACCCTTGAGGGTATTACCGATCGGTCACCGGAGAGAATGCGGAATGGCGGACCTCACAGCCGCTGGATGATCGTCCCCGTCGCCTGCGCCCCGCCCGCGCACATCGTGATCAGTGCGAACTCCTTGTCCGCCCGTTCCAGTTCGTGCAGGGCGGTCGTGATCAGCCGGGCGCCCGTCGCGCCGACCGGGTGGCCCAGGGCGATCGCGCCGCCGTTGACGTTGACCTTCTGGAGGTCCTGTTCGAAGACCTGGGTCCAGGACAGGACGACCGACGCGAAGGCCTCGTTGATCTCCACCAGGTCGATGTCGCGCAGCGACATGCCGGCCTTGCCGAGGACGGCCCGCGTCGCGTCGATCGTCCCGTCGAGGTGGAAGTGCGGGTCGGCCCCGACGAGCGCCTGCGCGACGACGCGGGCCCGGGGCCGCAGCTTGAGGGCGCGGGCCATCCGCTTGGACGCCCACATCAGGGCGCAGGCGCCGTCCGAGATCTGGGAGGAGTTGCCGGCGGTGTGGACGGCGCTCGGCATCACGGGCTTGAGCCGGCCGAGGGCTTCGGCGCTCGTGTCGCGTAACCCCTCGTCGCGGTCGACGAGCCGCCACATGCCCTGCCCGGCGTACTGCTCCTCCTCCGTCGTGGGCACCTGGACGGCGAACGTCTCGCGCTTGAAGCGCTCCTCGGCCCAGGCGCGGGCGGCCCGCTGCTGGGAGAGGAGGCCGAGCTCGTCGACCCGCTCGCGGGTCAGGCCGCGCTTGCGGGCGATCCGCTCGGCGGCCTCGAACTGGTTGGGCAGGTCGACGCTCCACTCGTCGGGGAACGGCTTGCCCGGCCCGTGCTTGGAGCCGCTGCCGAGCGGCACCCGGGACATCGCCTCCACGCCGCACGCGATGCCGACGTCGACGACACCGCACGCGATCATGTTGGCGACGAGGTGGTTGGCCTGCTCCGAGGAGCCGCACTGGCAGTCGACGGTGGTGGCGGCGGTCTCGTAGGGCAGGCCCATGGCCAGCCAGGCGGTGCGCGCGGGGTTCATGGACTGCTCGCCGGCGTGGGTGACCGTGCCGCTGACGATCTGCTCCACGCAGTCCGGCTGGATCCCGGTGCGGGCGAGGACCTCGCGGTAGGTCTCGCCCAGCAGGTAGGCGGGGTGGAGGTTGGCGAGCGTGCCTCCGCGCTTGCCGATGGGGGTCCGTACGGCTTCGACGATGACGGGTTCCGCGGCCATGGGTTCGTCCTCTCGTGGCATCCGCTGGGCGTCCCGGCGCCCCCGGCAAACAAGAACACGTTCTTGTTCCGCTCTTCCGTTCGCAGTCTTATGAGCGCTACCCCCGGTACGCAAGGGTCGCGCACGTGCCGGGCGCGCGACAGATGGCCTCGCGCCCTCCCTTGCCGCCCGCCGCGCCCCTCATTACCGTCGAGGCGTGTATATCTGATGGCCCGTCAGGATGACCCGCACCCGCCAGGCAGAGGTGGACGCGCTCCGCCGTCCGCGGCGTCTCCTCGCTGCCGACGCCTCATGGAGGACCGATGTCCTGCCCCGCGCTCCCCGAAGACTTCCCCGGAGACTTCGACAAAGGCTTCGACCCCACCTCCCCCGACGTCAACCACCGCCGCGTCCCCCTCCCGGAGTTCGCCGCGCTGCGCCGCACCGCGCCCGTGTGGTGGGTCGCCCAGCCCCACGGCGTCGCGGGCTTCGACGACGACGGCTACTGGGCCGTCACCCGGCACGCGGACGTCAAGGAGGTCTCCACCCGGCCCGACCTCTACTCCGCCTCCGCCAACACCTCGATCATCCGCTTCAACGAGCACATATCCCGCGATCAGATCGACGCCCAGCGGCTCATCATGCTCAACATGGACCCGCCCGAGCACACCCGCGTCCGCCAGATCGTGCAGCGCGGCTTCACTCCGCGCGCGATACGGGCCCTGGAGGCGGCCCTGCGCGAGCGCGCCACCGCGATCGTCGCGGCGGCGCGGGAGCGCGGCAGCGGCGACTTCGTCACCGACATCGCCTGCGAGCTGCCCCTCCAGGCGATCGCCGAGCTCATCGGCGTTCCGCAGGAGGACCGGGCCAGGATCTTCGACTGGTCCAACAAGATGATCGCCTACGACGACCCCGAGCTGGCCATCACCGAGGAGGTCGGCGCGCACGCCGCGGCGGAGCTCATCTCGTACGCGATGAACCTGGCCGCCGCGCGCAAGGAGTGCCCGGCCAAGGACATCGTCAGCCGGCTGGTCGCCGCCGAGGACGAGGGCAACCTGGCCTCCGACGAGTTCGGCTTCTTCGTGCTGCTGCTGGCCGTCGCCGGCAACGAGACCACGCGCAACGCCATCAGCCACGGCATGCACGCCTTCCTCACCCACCCCGAGCAGTGGGAGCTCTACAAGCGCGAGCGCCCCGCGACCGCCGCGGAGGAGATCGTCCGCTGGGCGACGCCCGTCGTCTCCTTCCAGCGCACGGCCACGCGCGACACCGAGCTCGGCGGCGCCCGCATCCGCGCGGGCCAGCGCGTGGGGCTCTTCTACGCCTCCGCCAACCACGACCCGGACGTCTTCGGCGACCCCGGGGCCTTCGACATCACCCGCGACCCCAACCCGCACCTCGGCTTCGGCGGCGGCGGGCCGCACTTCTGCCTCGGCCGCTCGCTGGCCGCGCTGGAGATCGACCTCATCTTCCACGCGTTGGCCGACGCCGTCCCGGACATCCGGCTCGCCGGGGAGCCGCGGCGGCTGAGGTCGGCATGGCTGAACGGCATCAAGGAGATGCGGGTGCGGTACGCGTAGCCGCCCGGCGGGCCGGCGTCCGCTGATCCATTTATGACTGACCGTCAATTTCCTTTGCCCGTACGGGAATAGTCCGTACCGGGACCTTGTCGGCCGCCGGTCCCGGACTTACTCTCGGGTACACCTTCCGGGCAGGCCCGTCACGCCGTACGCCCGTGACATCACCGGCCCCGTGCCGCACGGAGGCCGCCCGTCCGGCAGCGCTCATCCGAGGCTCTCCGAGGGGACGATCAGCATGAACGACGCGCAAGGCAGACCGGTCACGGGACGGGTCAGGTGGCGCAGGTTCGCCGTCCTGGCCGTGCCCGGCTTCGCGGCGACGGCGGCGCTGGCCGTGGCACTGGCCGAAGGAGCCCTCGCGGCCTCGTTCGCCGTGTCGGGGCAGGAGTTCAAGGTCTCGGCCGACAGCCTGGAGGGCGAGGGCTTCGCGCAGTACGGCAGCGTGGACACCAACGCGCGCGGCGACCTGCTGCCCGTCGCGATCACCTCGATCAAGGAGGCCGAGCTGAAGAAGCTCTGCCAGTCCGTGGTCACCCACCTGCCCATCATCGGGGACATCTCGCTCAACCTGACGGCGGGCGGCAGCGGCACCCCGGTCAAGGCCGGCAACCTCTTCATCGACGCCACCCAGCTCGGCGGCGACGCCGAGTTCAAGAACATCGAGATCGGCCGCGACGCCTCCACCCTCGACAAGGGCCCGGACGGCGCGCAGGGCCTCCAGGACTTGTTCGCCATGCAGGCCGACCACGTCAGCATGAAGAAGGTCCGGCAGGTCGCGTGGGCGACCAATGCAGGAACGTTCAGGCTGGCCGGGCTGCGGATGAACATCTTCAAGGGCAAGCAGGAGTGCTTCTGACGTGGCGGACGGCACCGGCATGGGCGCGGGCACAGGTGCGGATAGAGGTACAGGCGCAGGAATAGGAACAGGCACCGAGCCCGCCGCCGTCCGTCCCCGCTCCCGGCGTCACCCGTGGGCCGCGTGGCGCCGGTGGCGCAAGGGGCGGCCCTTCTGGGGCGGCCTCGCCACCGTGCTCGCCGGAGCGGAGATCTCCGCCATCCCCCTCGCACCGCTGAAGATCATGCTCCACCAGGGGATCGCGGGCATCCCCTCGGTCCTGATGGGCCTGGTCATGATCCTGATGGGGCTGAGCGCGTGGTTCGCGCCGCAGTACCGGTCCCTCGCCGGGGTGGTGACCGTCATGATCGCGGCCGCGGCGCTGGTGATGTCGAACCTCGGCGGGTTCCTCTTCGGCACCGTCCTCGGCGTGGTCGGCGGGGGGATGGTCTTCGCGTGGCAGCCGGTGGCACCTGCCCCGGCACCTGTGCCGGCACCGGAATCGGAATCGGAATCGTCACCGCAATCGGAAACGGAAACCGGGCGCGCGACGCCCCCCGGACCTCACGACGCTCCCCCCGCGCACCACCCACACCTCCCACCCAAGGAGACCCGATGACCCCTCGCAGACTCCGCCCCCGTGCCGTTCTCGCCTGCGGCGCCGGGCTGGCTGTCACCGCCGCCCTGACCCTGACCGGTGCTGCGGGCGCCCAGGCGGGCCCGGCGGCCGCGGCGGGCTCCACCACCGTCACCCCGGCCGGCCACTCCTTCGCGGCCACGCTCAACGGGAAGGCCGGCTTCAAGGCCGGCTCCGTAACGGCCACGTGTACGGCCTCCAGCTCCCGGCCGTCGGACGGCTCCGACGGCAACCGGATCCCGGAAGCGCCCGGCAACCAGAACCCCTCGGGGCCGGTCACCAGCGGCATCAACGCGCCCACGTACTCCGGCTGCACCGCCAGCCTTCCCGGGGTGACCACCACGGTCACCACGTCCGGCGCGTGGCAGGTGTCCATGCAGAACGGGTCGCCGATCACCGCGACCCTCACCATCCCGACCGGCGGCTTCGTCCTGAAGTCCAGCGGCCTGGCCAACTGCACCATCACCGCGGCCCCGACCGCGGCCGCGGACATCGTCGCGACCTACACCAACGGCTCCCCGTCCAAGCTCACCGTCAGCAACGCCGGTGTCCCGGTGAAGGTCGAGGGCGGCTTCGGCTGTCCGACGAGCACGACGACGTCCGTCTTCAACGCCGTCTACGACATCACGGACACCACCGACCCGGCCTCCCAGATCACGGTGAGCGAGTGAGCGAGTAAGCACTGAGCGGCCGGGGCCGCAAGTCAGCCCTTCGCCGCATGCGAAGGCGCCGCCCCCGTCCCCCCCGCCGCCGGCAGCGGATCGCTCTCGCCGCGCGCCGCCGGCACCTTCCCGAACACCGGCCGGCCGGGACCGCTCAGCACGTACTGGATCGCGAATCCGGCCAGCACGACCAGGGCACCGCCGACCGCGTCGAGCACGTAGTGGTTGGCGGTGCCGACGATCACCGAGAGCGTCAGCAGCGGATAGAGCATGCCGAGGCACTTCATCCACGGCTTCGGCGCGACGACGGCGAACACGATGCCGCACCACAGCGACCAGCCGATGTGCAGCGACGGCATGGCCGCGTACTGGTTGGCGAGCTCCGTGAGCGCACCGAACTCGGGGTTGTTCAGGTCCTGCGGGCCGTTGACCGTATCGATGAAGCCGAGGCCCGGCATCAGCCGCGGCGGCGCCAGCGGATAGGCCCAGAAGCCGGCGAGCGCGATCAGGGTGGCCAGGGACAGCGCGGTGCGGGCCCAGCGGTACGTGCCGGGCCGGCGCACGTAGAGGTAGACCAGCAGGGCGACCGGCACCAGGAAGTGGAAAGTGCCGTAGTAGTAGTTCATGGCGCCGGTGAGCCGGCCGCTGCCCGCCACGAAGTGGTTGAAGCCGCGCTCGACGTCGAGGTGCAGGAATTCCTCGGCGCCGAGGATCTGCCGGCCGTGCGCCTCCGCCGGGAAGCGCTCGTCGGGGGCCCGGGAGCGGATGAACATGTAGAACCAGTAGCCGACGCGGAGCAGCATCAGCTCCAGCAGGACGTTCGGCCGGGTCAGCGGCCGCCGCCAGAAGCGGAACAGCGGCACCCAGGAGAACCGGCCCCGCTGCGGCTCGCTCACCGGCGTCGGCACCGGCCGCGCCCAGCCCTCCGCGGCGCGGGACAGGAAGGGCACCGCGCAGGCCGCGAGGAGCGCGGTGAGCAGCGGGGCGTTGTCGCCGAGGGGGCTCAGGAACGGGTTGTTGTCCGGCATCAGCACGGTGCTGGTGAGCGTCATGACGAGCACGACGAGTACGGGCCACACCAGGCGGTCGGCGCGGCGCTTGCCCACGCGGCCGACGACGGCGAGCAGGATCCACAGCTGCTGGTGCTGCCAGGCCGCCGGGGAGACGGCGACCGCGGTGCAGCCCGCGACGGCCGTCGCGAGGAGCGTCTGCCCGTCGAGGGCGTAGCGGGCGGCCCGGCGCAGGCCGAGCACGGTGACCGCGGCGGCCAGCGCGCCGTACAGCGCCAGCTCGGCCGGGCCGTGCAGGCCGGTGCGGAGCAGCAGGCCGTGCAGGGACTGGTTGGCGAGGCCGTCCGGGGCGTGGCCGAGGCCGGCGCCTGCGACGTGGTGGATCCAGTACGTCCACGAGTCGTCCGGCATGAGGGCCCACGTCAGCCCCGAGCAGGCCGCGAAGGTGACGCCGGTGGCGGCGGCCGCGCGGCGGCGGCCCGTCAGCCACTGGAGGACGGCGAACAGCAGCACCGCGGGCTGAAGGGCCGCGGCGACGCCGGTGAGCAGGCCGCTCGCCCGGCCGGAGCCCTGCGCGAGGCGGGGCGGGCAGCAGCCGAGGAGCACCAGCAGGACGGGGAGGATGCTCGTCTGCCCGAGCGTGAACGTGTTCCGCACGGGCAGCGACAGGACGGCGAGAATCACCGCTACGGGTGCGGCGAGCAGCGCCGTGCGGCGCGGGACGGGGCCGGGCAGGGAGCGGGCGGCGACGAGCGCCAGGGCGACCACCAGGAGGAGCGTGCCGAACGTCCAGAAGATGCCGAGGCCTTGCTCGGCGGCCTTCGTCAGCGGCTTGAGCACGAGCCCCTCGAAAGGGGTGCCGGTGAACTCGTCCGTGTCGTAGAGCGAGCCTCTTACGTGCAGGACGCCGTGGTCACCGATCCACCGGCCGAGGTCGCTGAACCGCCGCTCGGGGGGCAGCCGCAGCACCGCGGCGGCCTGACGGACGGCCAGCAGCGCGGCGAGCAGCCACAGCACGCCCAGGGTCGGACCGGTCCTCGACGCCTCCCGCGGCGGGCGTCCCAGTCCGCCCCTCTGCGCATTCGCCACGCCCCGCACCGCTCCTCCGGTCGCCCAGATCGGTCACCCTCGTAGGGCTCTTTGAGACCTTACTGATTCCTGAAGAAGAGACGCAGGTCACTCTCTGGCCACCTGGCCGCGTCGCGGGACTGTCCGAAAGACGACGGTCCGGCGTTCCCCGGGCAGCGGAGCCCCGCGGTCGGCATGCCCTCCCCCTTGGATGCGCCGCAAGCCCCGCGCCGCCGGACAGGAGACCGGGCCGAGCCGTTACGGCTCCTTCCCCCCGTCCCGCCACCTCTCGTGGTCGCGCCGCGGCAAGGCGTCCCCGTTGTGGGGCTGTTCCTCGTCCGAGCCGCAGAGTTCGGTGTTGAGCTCGCGGACGAGGGCGTCGAGGTCCGTGGGGCGGTCGGGGGTCCACCAGTCGCCGAGGAGGTCGGCGAGGGAGGCCTCGCGGGCCTGGAAGAGGAGTCCGGCGACGCGGCGGCCCTCGTCGGTGGGGACGAGGGGGAGGCCCTCGCGGCGGGCCAGGCCGCGGACCTCCAGCTGGATGGCGGCCTCGGTGACGGTGCGCAGGGGGATGTCGACGCGCTCGGCGAGGATGGACGGTTCGACGGAGCCGTAGCGGTTCATGCGGAGCAGCATCCAGCTGGCCGCGGGCCGCAGGTCGAGCCCGGCCCGCTCGGTGATCACCTCGTAGATCTTCTTGCGGCCCTCGCGGCTGCCGAGGAGGGAGAGCGCACGGGCGACCTCGTCGCGGGAGGAGCGTTCGACGGGGTTGCTGGAGATGACCTCGCTGGTGTCGGGCGCGGTGACGCTGCCGCGCAGGGGCTCCTCCCTGAGGAACCAGGCGAGGACGAAGGCGGCGAGGGCGGCGGGCACCGCGTAGATGAAGACGTCGGTGATCGAGTCGGAGTAGGCGGCGAGGACGCGCGCCCGTTCCCCCGGCGGCAGGGCGGAGACGGCGCGCGGGTCGGCCGAGAGCCGGTCCGCGCTGACGCCGGGGGGCAGCTTCGCGCCGGCGAGGGCGTCGGCGATGCGCGGCCCGAGCATGTTGGCGAAGATCGTGCCGAAGATGGAGACGCCGAAGGAGGCGCCGATGGAGCGGAAGAAGGTGGCTCCGGAGGTGGCGACGCCGAGGTCGCGGTAGGCGACGGCGTTCTGCACGATCAGGACGAGGACCTGCATGACGAGGCCGAGCCCGAAGCCGAAGACGAAGAAGTACACGCTCATCTCGGCGGTGCTGATGGCCGGGTCGAGCCGGTGCAGCAGGAGCAGGCCGACGGTCATGATGCCCGTGCCGGCGATGGGGAAGACCTTGTAGTGGCCGGTGCGGCTGACGATCTGGCCGGAGCCGGTCGAGGCGATGAGCAGCCCGGCCACCATCGGCAGCATGTGCACGCCGGACAGCGTCGGCGAGACGCCCTGGACGACCTGGAGGAACGTCGGCAGGTACGTCATCGACCCGAACATCGCGAAGCCGACGACGAAGCCGATCACCGAGCAGAGCGAGAAGGCGTGGATGCGGAAGAGGCCGAGCGGCAGCACGGGCTCGGCGGCACGCCGCTCCACCGCCACGAACGGCACGAGCAGCAGCACGCCCAGCGCCCCGAGGCCGATGATCTGCCAGGACGACCAGGGGTACGTGACGCCGCCGAGCGAGGTCATCAGCACCAGGCAGGTGGCGACGGAGGCGATGAGGAACGTGCCGAGGTAGTCGATGCGGTGCGGGGTGCGGCGCGCGGGGATGTGCAGGACGGCGGCGATGGTGAAGAGGGCGACGACGCCGATGGGGAGGTTGATGTAGAAGACCCAGCGCCAGCTGAGGTGGTCCACGAACAGGCCGCCGAGCAGCGGCCCGAGCACGCTCGTACCGCCGAAGACGGCGCCGAAGAGGCCCTGGTAGCGGCCGCGGTCCCGGGGCGGGACGATGTCGCCGACGATCGCCATCGACAGCACCATGAGCCCGCCGCCGCCCAGGCCCTGGAGGGCGCGGAAGGCGATGAGCTCGCCCATGTTCTGGGCGATGCCGCACAGCACGGAGCCGATCAGGAAGATGACGATGGCCGTCTGGAAGAGCTTCTTGCGCCCGTACTGGTCGCCGAGCTTGCCCCAGAGGGGGGTCGCGGCGGTGGAGGCGAGCAGGTACGCGGTGACGACCCAGGAGAGGTGTTCGAGGCCGCCGAGGTCGCTGACGATGGTGGGCAGCGCGGTGGAGACGATCGTCTGGTCCAGGGCGGCCAGCAGCATGCCGAGCAGCAGCGCGCCGATCGCGACGAGGATCGTGCGCCGGGGCTGCCCCTCGCCGGGTACGGCCGCGGGCTCCGGCGCTGCGGCCACGGAGGGGCCAGGGGTGTCGTCCGCCATGGGCGCTCCCGGGGCTCCAGGGATCTCGCGGGATTCGCGGGCTCTCGCGTGCGCGGCGTCTCGCGTGCGCGTTCGCGGGGTCCCGCGGGCCCCGTCGGGTCTCCTGGACGACGGGGGCCTTTCCATCGTGGTCCCGATCCGCTCGTCCGGCCCGCCGGAATAGGCCATTCGCAGCCTCGCGGGGCCTCCTCCGGACAGCGGGCCCCGGGGCCGCGGGAGCCATGGGTCCGGGGCCGTGGGCCGCTGTCCGGAGGGAGCCCGTTGGCGTAAAAGGCCCGACTTTTTGTATCGTGGGGAAACAAAGTGGTTCCGCCCGTATTCCCTGACCGGCGGGCGGGACCGCTTGTCTCCCTCCCGCGCGCTCTGGAGTCCGCCGATGCAGGCCAACGCCCCCGCCGCCACGACCACGCTGACCGCCCGCGCCCTGCTCCTGGACATGGACGGGACCATCGTCAACTCCGACGCCGTCGTCGAGCGCTGCTGGCGCGGCTGGGCCGCCGAGCAGGGGCTCGACGGCGACGCGGTGATGAAGGTCGTCCACGGCCGCCAGGGCTACGCCACGATGGCCGTGCTGCTCCCGGACCGCCCGATGGAGCAGAACCACGCCGACAACCGCCGGATGCTCGCGGCCGAGACCGCCGACGTCGACGGCGTCGTGCCGGTCGCCGGCGCCCCCGCCTTCATGGCGGCCCTCGCCGCCCTCCCCCACGCCCTGGTCACCTCCGCGGACCGCGCCCTGGCCGAGGCCCGCATGGGCGCGGCGGGCCTGCCCATGCCGGAGGTCCGCGTGACCGCGGAGTCCGTCGGCGCGAGCAAGCCGGACCCGGAGGGCTTCCTCAAGGGCGCCGCCGCGCTCGGCTTCGGCCCCGCCGACTGCATCGTCTTCGAGGACTCGGAGGCGGGCATCGCCGCCGGCCGGGCGGCGGGCATGCGCGTCGTGGGCGTCGGCCCGCGCGCGGCCGCCCACGGGCCGGACGTGGCGGTGGCGGACCTGACGCGGATACGGGTCGAGCCGTCGGAGGACGGCGGCATCGTCCTGCGCGTGGAAGCCTGACGCGGCAGCGCCCTGCGCATCGGAAGCCGGCGCGGCAGCGTCCCGCGCTTCGAAGCCCGATGCGCCACCGCCCCGCACGCCGGAAGCTGACGGCGGCCGGCCCGCCCTCCCCCTGCCGCGGCAGGCACCCTCCGCCCGGGCTCACGGGGATCGCAAGCCTGCCCGCCCGGCATCGTCGCAGCAGCGCCGCACGGCGCCGGGCGGACACGCCGGGCGCCGGGAACACGCCGGGCACTAGGAGCGGCGAGGCAGCGGGCACGCGCGCGACCGGCGTCAGCCCGCGACGGCCTCGTACAGGCTGAAGCCCGCCATGCCCAGCATCACCACGGCCGCCACCTTCGTGACGAGACTCAGCGGGACGTACTTCATCAGCGTGCGCCCGCCCACGATGCCCAGGCCCGCGACGGCCCACAGGGCCAGCACCGCGCCGAGGCCCACCGAGAGCGGGTCGTCGTAGCGGGCGGCGAGGTTGGCGGTCATGATCTGCGTGAGGTCGCCGAACTCGGCGACGAGGATCAGCATGAAGCCCGCCCCGGAGACCTTCCAGAAGGACTGGTCGGCGGGCTTCTTCACTTCCTCGTCGTCCTCGTCCTTCTTGAAGAGGAGCATGGCCGCGCCCGCCAGGAAGAGCAGGCCGACGACGCACTGGACGAGGCGGTGCGGCAGGAGCGACAGGACGCTCCCGGCGGCGATGGCGAGCGCGACGTGCACGGCGAAGGCCGCGGCGACACCGGCGAAGACGTAGCTCGCGCGGTAGCGGGTGCCGAGCATGAGGCCGGCCAGGGCGGTCTTGTCGGGCAGTTCGGCGAGGAAGACGACGCCGAAGGCCAGGGCGGCGACGGTGAAGCTGAACACGTGGGCAATCCCTCAGTCGGTCGGGTGCTGCCGCACCGAGGGGACCTGGACGTTCCGCACGTTTCAGGGGTCGCTTCGGCACGGCAGCGTCATGGACACTGCGGCCGAAGGTCTCGCTGGCCGGCCCGTACGGGACGGGCGGCCTCCGGGCGCCGGCCGAGGCGAGCTCGGCAGTATGTCGACGGTCCGGCGAAGAGCTACTCCCCTTCTGCTCCCCCCAGGGTACGCGACGCCCGCCGCTACCCCCCTCCGCCGCCGTCCGCCCGCCGCTTCCTTCTCCCGCCGCCGTCCGTCGGCCGCTTCCCTCCCCCGTCGCCGTCCGCTCGGTGCAGCCGCCCCCGCGCCACCAGCTCCAGCACCACCGCGACCGCCACCACCTGCACCGCCATCAGCGCGACCAGCACGAACAGCTGCACCGCGGCGGCCGGCAGCGGCGACGCCCCGCCCAGCAGCATGCCGACGAACGCTCCCGGAAGTGTGACGAGCCCCACCGTGCGGGTCTGGTCGAGCCCCGGCAGGAGGGCGTCGGACGCGGCCGGGCGGGCGATCTCCAGCCGGGCGTCGCGGTCGGGCAGGCCGAGCGCCAGGCCCGCCTCCACCTCCCCGTGGCGCGTGTGGAGCTCGTCCAGGGCGCGCCGGCCCGCCAGGACCGTCGCGGTCAGGCCGCCGCCGATGAGGATGCCCGCGACGGGGACGAGCGCGATGCCGTCGACCGGTACGAGGCCGGTGAGCAGCAACAGCACGAGGACCGGCAGCACGCCCGCGCCGATGGGCAGGGCCGCCCACCACCACGTGCGGTTGCCGGTGATCCGGCGCCCGGCGGTCCGTACGGCCACGGCGTACATCAGGGCGACGAAGCACAGCAGCAGCGGCAGGGCCCGCACCACCCAGCCGATCAGCGCAGAGACCGCGGCGAGTTGGACGGCGGCGCGCACCCCGGCGACCGCGACGGGGCGCGCCCAGCCGCGGCCGCGCGCGTCGGCGAGGCGGGCGGCCGCGGCGATCGCCACGGCGGCGGCGAGGAGGACGGCGAGCACCACGGCGAGGGTGGTGCCGACGGGCAGCAGCACTGCGGCGGCGAGCACGCGGCCCACCCTAGAGGTGCCGAACGGCCGGTTACCGGCGGTCGCATGGCGGCGTGTCAGGAAATGGGCGGCACGCTGCGCCGATCGGGGCGAACGTCACGCGAATTGACCCTTGCCTTGTCATGACCGCGTCGTCACCCTGTTACCTGGCGACCACCCCCCGGACACCGGACGCCACGATCCTGGCCGTTCCCGACGGCCGAAGACCCCCCACTCAACAGGGAGTTCACATGCCCGCCATGCGCACCCGCCCGACCGCGCGCAGCCTCTACGCGCGTCGCACCGCCGCGGCGAGCGGCCTCGCGGCCCTCGTCGGCTCGCTCGTCCTGGGCGGCGGCACGGCCCACGCCGCCCCGCCCACCCCGCCGGACGCCGCCACCGTGCGCGGCTACCTCGCGGAGCTGAAGGTCGCCCCCGAGGGCTCCATGGACGGCTACAGCCGTGCGAAATTCCCCCACTGGAGCAACCAGCAGGGGGAGTGCAACACCCGCGAGGTCGTCCTCAAGCGCGACGGCGAGAACGTCCAGCAGGACGCCAAGTGCGCCGCGGTCTCGGGCACCTGGGTCTCCCCGTACGACGGCGCGACCTGGCACGACGCCCAGGACATCGACATCGACCACATAGTGCCGCTGGCCCAGGCCTGGCGCTCGGGCGCCAACACCTGGACCACCGCGCAGCGCCAGGCCTTCGCCAACGACCTCACCCGGCCGCAGCTGATCGCCGTGACCGACCGCGTGAACCAGGCGAAGGGCGACAAGGACCCGGCGCAGTGGATGCCGCCGCTGAACTCCTACGCGTGCACGTACGCGCGCATGTGGGTCACGGTCAAGCACTACTACAAGCTGACCACCGACTCCGCGGAGAAGGAGAAGCTGACGGCCGTCCTGAACGGCTGCTGACGCGGCAGAGCTGAGCAGCAGGGCTGAACAGCGGGAACAGAGCGACTGGGGCGGGCCGGATCACACATCCGGCCCGCCCCGCCGCATTCCCGTATTGCGGGCGTGTGACAAAGTCGGCCCATCGGTTCTTGAACTTGCAAGTATCGATAAGGGGTACCTAACCTGGGGGCACTTCATCGTTCCTGTCCCCGATACGAGGAGCCCCGTCATGCCCCCCACGCCCACCACCACCGCCTCCCCCGCGGCCCCCACGAGAGCCGGCGCCGCCCAGGCCCCCTCCCTCACGGAGCGCCTGGACGCGGTCCGCCCGTACGCCCTGTCCGCCTTCCGGATCGTGGTCGGCCTGCTCTTCGCCTGCCACGGCGCCGCCTCCCTCTTCGGCGTGCTCGGCGGCGCGGCCGGCAGCAACGGCGGCACCATCGCCGCCGGCACCTGGCCCGGCTGGTACGCGGCCGTCATCCAGCTCGTCGCCGGCGTGCTCGTGCTGCTCGGCGCGGGCACCCGCAGCGCGGCCTTCATCGCCTCCGGCTCCATGGCGTACGCGTACTTCGACGTGCACCAGAGCATGGCGCTGTGGCCGATCCAGAACGGCGGCGAGTCGTCCGCGATGTTCGCGTGGGCCTTCCTGCTGCTCGTCTTCACGGGCCCGGGCGCGCTCTCCCTCGACCGGCTCTTCTCCCGCCGCAAGTGATCCGCGCCGGGCGGTCCGCGGCCGTCGCCGGTGGTCTCCGCCTGCCGCGGGTCGTCTCCGCCCGCCGCGGGTGATCCACTCCCGCCTCGCGCGATCCCCTTCCCACAGGTGATCCGATTCCGCCACGGGTGATCTGCGCCATTTTCACCACCCCCACGCACACGTCACACGCGCCCCAGGCGTACGCTGTGCGGTTGTGAAGGCCGCCCCTGCCGCTCCCCTGCGACGTCGCGGCGGGGGACCGTACCGGGAGATCAGGACGTGCTGGAGCAGTTGGGGGCGTTGGCCGACACCCCATGGATCTACGTGATCGTCAGCATCTCCGTACTCCTGGACGTCTTCCTCCCCGTGCTTCCCAGCGGGGTCCTGGTGATCACCGCGGCGACCGCCGCCGCGGGCACCGCGGCCGACGCGGTCGGTGACGCCGCCCGCGGCCACGCCGGCTTCCCGCAGATGTTCGCGCTGGTCATGTGCGCCGCGACCGCGTCCGTCCTCGGCGACATGGTCGCCTACCGGCTCGCCTGGCGCGGCGGCGACCGCTTCGACCGGGCCATCGCCCGCTCGCGGCGGCTGACCGCCGCCCAGGAGAAGCTCGGCACGGCGCTGCTGCGCGGCGGCGGCCCCCTGGTGGTCGTCGCCCGCTTCGCGCCCGCCGGCCGCTCCGTGGTCAGCCTCGGCGCGGGCGTGATGCACCGCCGGGTGGCCGAATTCCTCCCCTGGTCCGCCCTGGCCGGTCTGACCTGGGCCGCGTACAGCGTGAGCCTGGGCTACTTCGGCGGCCAGTGGCTCGGCGCCGGCTGGATCGGCACGGCCGTCTCCTTCTTCGCCCTGTTCGCGGCGGGGGCGGGGGCGGCGTACGTGGTCAAGCGGCCGCGAGAGGCGTAGCGCGGGGCCGGCTCGCGCCGGGTGCGATGCCCGGACGTTCCGCCGACCGGGGCGGCCTCCTGGACGCCACCCACCCGCATCTTCCGTAGCGGCCGTTACCGCAACGACCGTACGTCCGGTCGGTGACCGATGAGCGGAGAGCACCGCACCCGCACGACCATTGGTACGGACCAACACCCCGTTCCCGCTACAGCGCCCGGCGGGCGACCTCCGCGCGCAGGACGCGCGCACAGTACCGCGCGTACCTCCGCTGGAAGGCCGGCACCAGCGGCCCCGCGGCTCTGGTGTACCAGCGCGCCGGGCGGCTGAACGCCGTCACGGCCAGGCGCACGTCCTCCGCCCCGTCGAGGGTGACGACGAAGGACTCCTCCCCGCACTCCGGATGGCCCGGCAGCGTGCCGTAGGCGAAGCCCGCGCGGCGCTCCTCCCGTACGGTCCAGACGACCGCGCACGTCCCGGAGGCGCGCAGCGGGCCGAGGCCGAGGGAGACGTCGACGGTGACGCCCGGCGCGGCCGGGAGGGTCCCCGCGGGGACGCGGATGCCGGCGGCGCGGTGCATGCGCCAGGAGAGGACCGCCTCGGCCGCGGCGTCGAAGACGGGCCGGCCGCGGCCGAGGTACCCGACCTCGTAGAGATGGTGGTAGCCGGCCGGCAGCGGGCGCCGCGCGGTGGCGCCGGCCTCCGGATAGGTGAGGCCAGGGGGCACGTGTGTCATCGGTTCCAGTATGCGGCGCGGCGCGCGCGGAGACGGGTGGAGACGGGCGGCGGCCCGGCTCCACGAGGGAACCGGGCCGCCGGACGAGCAGGACCCTGCTCAGTGAGCCCGAGGACTCACCGAACCCCAGGGCTCATCGAACCGTGGTGAACACTCCCTTGTCGTCCTTCTTGAAGGCCGACAGGCCGTTGGCCCACAGCTGGTTGACCCGGCTGCTCTCGGCGCTGTTGGGGCGGGTGTTCTGACACGACGTGCCGGGGCCGCCACCGGACATCAGCTCGCTGCACGGACCGGAGTAGTGGTCCGGCAGGCCGAGCACGTGCCCGGTCTCGTGCGCGGTGACGCGGGTGGAGTTGTACTGCTGGTTCTGGCTGTAGTCGAGGAAGATGTAGCCGCGCCCGTGGCCGTCGGTGCTCGCGTAGGAGCCGCGGGAGTCGTTGCCCTCGTAGTAGCTGAAGTCGGCGTTGCTGCCCGCACGCAGCTGGACGTTGCGCACGGAGCTGTTCCAGATCTGCGCGCTGGCGGCTATCTGGGAGGCGAAGCTGGGCGCTCTGCTGGCGTCGTAGGTGACCGTGACGGCCCGCAGACCCGGCGACTTCGCGGCCTTGGCCTGCGCCGACTTCATCACGGCGTCGAAGAAGGCCTTGTTGCCCGCTTCTTCGGCCGCCGAGCCGGCGTACGAGGACTGCACGGTCTGCGATCCCGTGGCGGCCGGAGCGGAGGCGGCGGAGGCGGGAACCGCCGTCATGGCCGCCGTGAGCCCGAGGCCGATCGCCGCGGACAGCACCATCGTGGAGCGTTTCATGTGGGGGACTCCATTCGTGCCGAGGACGTCCGCGCCGGGCGGTGGGTGTGCCGGGCGGATGTCCATCGGGTGAACTGCTGGTCCCCGAGAGTCTGTGACGAGTTATCAGCGGTACGGATGATGCCAACTGGCCATAACACCAGCCAATCACCTACCCTGCCCCGCCATGTGCCTGGTGTTGCCTGCGGGGCACAGTTATGCTCCCCCCGTGGAGCTCGAGGTCAGGCACCTCCGCGCGCTTTGCGCCATAGCGGATGCGGGAAGTGTGCGGAAGGCCGCGCTGCAACTGGGCATGACCCAGCCCTCGCTCACCACGCAGCTCCGCCGCATCGAAGGCGCCGTCGGGGGCCTGCTGTTCACCCGCGGCCAGACGGGCAGCCGCCCCACGCCGCTGGGGCACTCCGTGCTCTCCCGGGCCCGGCCCATCATCGCCGAGATGAGCGCGCTGATGGCGGCCGCCCGCGACGCCGCCGCGGGCGCGGGCGGGGCCCGGCTGCGCGTCGGCAGCCTCGGCGGGCGCGTGGTCACGGGCTGGCTGCGGCGGCTCCACGCCCGGCTGCCCGACACGGACGTCGCCATCCACATAGAGGTCTCCGCGGGAACGTTGCTGCAACTGCTGGCGACCAACCAGCTCGACGTCGCCTTCGTCCACGAGACCGAGGGCTTCCCCCTCCTCGTACCGCCGGGCGTCGGACAGCGGGTCCTCATGACCCGGGAGCCGCGGTTCGTCGCCCTGTCCGTCACGCACCCGGCGGCCGCGCACCCCGTGGTGGGCATCGCCGAACTCGCCGACGACGCCTGGATCGTGGACCCGGCCGCCGACCACGAGTGGTCGGCCCTCCAGCGGGCCTTCACCACGGCCGGCATCGACCCGCGCCTGGTCCACGTGCGCGACACCACCACGGCCGCGGACCTCGTCGCCTCCGGCGAGGCGGTACGGGCCTGCCAGCCCACCGCGGAGGCCGGCCCGGGAACGGTGCTCCGCCCCCTCTACGGCGACCCCCTGACCGTCGAACTCTCCCTGGCCACCCGCCCGGGCGCGCTCACGACCCAGGAACTCGACTCCCTCTTCCACGACTTGGCCGACGCCTACCGCTCCCTGGCCTACGCCAACCCGACGTACCGGTCCTGGCTCCACAGAAACGGCGGAATGCCACCCCACGCGTGACACCCCCGGCCCTCCGGGCTCCCGCCCGGCAGCACAAGAGCCCCGTACCGATCTTGGTACGGGGCTCCTGGCCTGACATGGTGGGCACAGACGGATTCGAACCGCCGACATCTGCTTTGTAAGAGCAGCGCTCTACCGCTGAGCTATGCGCCCTGGCACGAGGTGACAGCCTACATCGACCTGCCCGGGTCCCCGCAAACGCGGGGCCGGGCCGCTCGTGCGGGGGTTATCCCCACCTCCGATCCGGTAGCGGGCTTCATCGCCCTCCACCTTGATCCACTTCTACGCTGATGCGGTCCGCAGCGCCTCGCCGCACCTCGCCGATCTGCCTCACCGGAGTCCTGATGAAGCCCCGCACCCGTTCCGCCGCAGCCCGCGTCTCGATCGTCACGGCCGGGGTGCTCGCCGCCGGAGCCGTGCTGACCGGGTGCGGGAGCGCCGACGCGGACGACGCGAAGCCGGAGCACAAGGCGTTCGCGCTGGCCGGGAAGGAGCTGACCGTCGAGTCCGACAACTCGGCGCTGGAGCTGGTGCCCGCCGACGTCAAGGACGTGCAGGTCACGCGCTGGTTCTCCGGGTGGACCCTGGGCGGGACGGCGAAGGTGACCTGGAAGCTGGACGGCTCCGTGCTCAAGCTCAAGGAGCACTGCACCGGGCTGAGCGTCGACTGCGAGGCCCGGCACAAGATCGAGGTGCCGCGCGGCGTGAAGGTGACCGTCAAGAACGACAACGGCGAGGTCAAGGCCCGCGGCTTCGACACCGACCTCGGCATCCGCTCCGGCAACGGCGCCGTCCGCGTCGAGGACAGCAGCGGCTCCCTCGGCCTGCACAGCTCCAACGGCACCGTGACCACCGCCGGCGTCACCTCCCGCCAAGTGAAGGCCGACACGGACAACGGGGCCGTACGGCTCGCCTTCGGCCGGGTGCCGGACCGGGTCGAGGCCGGCAGCGACAACGGCAGCATCACCGTCGACCTGCCCCGCGCCACGTACAAGGCCGAGGGCCGCAGCAACAACGGCAAGGTGCGCGTGGACGTGCCGCGCGACGACAGCAGCGCGCACGTCGTCTCCGCCCACAGCAACAACGGCGAGGTGAAGATCCGCCTCGCGGGCTGACGTGTGAGCCGGCGGTGAGCTGACGGGTGAACTAACCGTCCCGTGTGTTCGTCCTTACCGGGTGGGAGAATGGCATCCGGCCAGGGGCGATCCATCGGGAGAGGGCAAGTGACGGCGACCTTCGCACAGTCCGCACGACCGGCGCGCCGCCGTTTCCGGGCTGCGGGGGCCCGCGGCACGGCCTCCGCCGCCCGGGACGTCCTCGCCCTCGCCCTCCTGCCGCTCCCCCTGCTCGCCGCGGCCGTCGCCGCCGCGCCCGCCGCCTTCGCCGGCGGCGGCACCCGCCGCTGGGGATGGGGCCGCGACGAGGGCCGGCGGGCGGACGCCCAGGCCGCGAAGGACGCCGCCGCGGCCGCCTTCTACGAGCTCGACACCGCCCAGCGCGAGCTGCGGATCTCCATCGAGACGATCACCGCGGTCGACTCCTCGCCCGCCGCCCGCAAGGCCGCCGACGACTTCGCGGCCTTCGGCCGGCGCATCGACGAGGTCTCCCACGCCTACATCTCCGCCGTCGACTCCCACGACCTCGACCGCGAGGACCTCGACGCCGGCGCCGCCGCCCGCGCCCGCACGGACCTCACCAAGGCCAAGGACGAGCTGCTGCGCGCCAAGGCCGACCTGGAGCGGTTCGGGCAGGGCCTCGGCCCCCTCCTGCACACCGCCGAAGAGCAGCTGTCCCGGCTCGCGCCCGCCGTCGAGCGCGCCCGCCAGGGCCTCCTCGCCGCCACGGTCGCGCTCGACGCCGTACGGGACGCGGGCCTGCGCGCCGACGACCTCGCCGCGCGGCTCGCGGCGCTCTCCCCCGAGCTCACCAAGCTCAACCAGGGCGCCGGGCAGCACGGCGTCCCGGACACGCTCCGGCGCGCGGAGCGGCTCCTCCAGGAGGCCGGGGCCGTACGGGCCGAGGCCGAGGCGCTCCCGGCCAAGGTCGCCGAGATCGACAAGCGGCTGGTGTCCCTGCGGACGCGGGCACAGGCCCTGACCACCCGCGCGGGCGGCGTCGCGCCCGTCCTGAGCGAGCTGCGCCGCCGCTACAGCGCCGCCTGCTGGCAGGACCTCCAGCAGGTGCCGGACGAAGCGTCGCGGGCCGTCGCGCAGGCGGAGGAGAAGCTCGCCGAGGCGCGGCGGGCGCGGGACGAGCAGCGGTGGCCGGACGCGCTGGCCCTGCTGTCGACGGTGCGTGCCGTGCTGAGCACGACGGACGAGTCCGTCTCCGCCGCGGGGGACCGGCTGCGGCGGCTGGACGAGGTCTCCTTCGACCACGAGCGGGAGGTCGAGCGGACGCGCTTCGCGATCCGGGACGCGCAGCGGCTCGCCATGGCCGGGCGCAGCACGCCCGACCCGCGGCACGCGGGGCCGCTGGACGCGGCGGTGGAGCGGCTGGACCGGGCGGTGGCGGGGCTGGAGGGGCGGCATCCGGACTGGTGGCACTTCCTCACGGAGACGGAGGCGGTGCGGGGTGCTGTGGCCCGGGTGGTTCAGGAGATCCGGGGGGAGCGGGGCCGGTAGCGGGTGCGGTTCGGGTGCGGGCCGGTTCGGGTGCGGGCCGGTGCGGTGGGGGTGCCGGTGGCGGGGGCTCCGGGGTGGGGGTCCGGGGCCGTATATTTACGGCGCCCTTCCCCTCTGCGTGTTCTTGCCCCGCACTTGGCGCCACAAATACACGTCAGCGCCCCGGACCCCCACCCCTGCGCCCCCGCCACCTCCCGCCGGAACGTCCCGCTGGGCCGGCGCGGGTGGGCATGCCCGCAAGCGGAAGCCGCACCCCCCGGTACGCACCAGGCGCCGCCGTTATGCTGCCCGCATGCCTCGTTACGAGTACCGCTGCCGTTCCTGTGGGGACACCTTCGAGCTGTCGCGGCCCATGGCCGAGTCGTCCGCGCCCGCGGCCTGTCCCGCGGGGCACGAGGACACGGTGAAGCTGCTGTCCGCCGTCGCCGTCACGGGCGGCTCCTCCGCCGCCCCGGCGCCGCAGGGCGGGGGCGGCGGAGGCTGCTGCGGGGGCGGCTGCTGCGCCTAGCGGTCCGCTCGGCGCGCCAGCGTCAGGCCGTCCGCCACCGTCAGCATCACCGACTCCATGCGCTTGTCCGCCGCCACGTGCGTGTTGAACTCCCGCACGTGGGCGCCCATGGGGTGGTTCTCCGGGTCGAGGACCGAGCCCATCATCAGGGTGTTGTCGGCGACGATCAGCCCGCCCGGGCGCAGCCGCGGGACGAGCTCCTCCCAGTAGTTGATGTAGTTGTCCTTGTCGGCGTCGAGGAACGCCAGGTCGATGTGGGGCTCGGCGGGCATGGCCCGCAGGGAGTCCAGGGCGGGCGCGATCCGCAGGTCGATCCGGCCGTCGATGCCGGCCCGCTCCCACGCCTGCCGCGCGTAGGCCGTCCACTCCTCGGAGACGTCCAGGGCGATGAGTCTGCCGCCCTCGGGCAGCGCCTGCGCCATGGCGAGCGCGGACAGGCCGGTGAACGTGCCGACCTCCACGACGTGCCGGGCGCCCGTCAGCCGTACGAGGAACGCCATGAGCGGCACCTGTTCCTCGGCGATCTGCTTGACGGCGTGTGCGGGGAGGGCCCGCTGGGTGGTCTCGACCAGGCCGCGCTGCACGGGGTCGAGCGGAGGGTTGTGAGCGAGCACGTACGCGTACAACTCGGGTGTGAGTGCGGTGCCTTTGAACTCTGTCACGGAGGTCCTCCTCGACTCGTGCGCAAGGGTGCGGCCGAGCCTACGCCGCCGCGTCCGCGAAAGCCCGCAGGATCTCCTCGCCCGCGGCCACGCCCCGTGTCTCCAGGGCGGTGACGTGCGGGGCGGACCAGCCGGTGTCGGCGAGCTCGCCGTGGCCGGGCCGCCAGCCGCGCCCGGCGGCCAGCAGGAGGTCGGCGTCGAGGAGCGAGTCGCCGGCGGCGAGCACCTCGGAGGCGCCGGCGCGGCGGGCGACCTCCTCGGCCGCGGCGCTCTTGGTGAGCGGGCGCGGCACGGCGTAGAGCTTGCGCCCTTGCAGGGACACGCTCCAGCCGCGGGCGCCGGCCCACTCGGCGAGCTCCGCGACCCACCCGTCGGGCAGCTTCGCCCGCTCCACGACGAGGTAGGCGAAGAGGTCCTCGGCGGTGCGCTCCTTCAGCAGCCACGCCGGGTCGGAGGCCCGTACGAGGTGCTCGCGCACCTCGGCGAGCGGCGCGCACCCGGCGGCGATCCGCCGCTCCACGCCGGCCCGCCAGGAACGGTCGGACTCGCCGTGCACGAGGAGCTCGCCGCCGTTGGCGCAGATCGCGTACGCGGGCGGGGGGCCGGGCAGCCGTATCCGCCCGTACTGCTCGCGCGTCCGGGTGGTCGTCGGCACGACGGGCACGGCGGCGGCCAGCGCGGCGAACGTGGCGGCGGCCGTCTCGGTCATGTACGAGAGCGGCTTGCGGTCGTAGACCTCGACGCACAGCAGCCGGGGTGCCTGGGCGTCGGGCCCGGCGAGCCCGAGAGCCGCGGCGGAGTAGATGAGCGTGCGGTCGAGGTCACTGGCGACGAGGAGGGTCACTTCGCGACCGCCTTGCCGTCGGCGCCGGTCGCGCCGCGCGTGTAGCGGGGGTGGATGAGGCCGACGCAGCTGTACGGCAGGCCGTCCACGTCCTCGACGGGCACCCCGCGCTGCTCGGCCAGCAGGCGTACGTGGTCCAGGTCCGCCCCGGCCCCGCGCTGGGCGAGGATCTTCCAGGGGACGCGGCGCAGCAGCACGCGGGTGGTCTCGCCCACGCCCGGCTTGACGAGGTTGACGTCGTGGATGCCGTACTCCTCGCTGATCCGCTCGACGGCGTCCCAGCCGGCCCACGTGGGCGTGCGGTCGGCGCCGGCGAGCTCCTTGGCGTCGCGCCGCACGTCCGCCGCCACCTCGTCGAAGCGGGCGGTGACGGCGTCGATGAAGGCGCGGGACACGTCGGCACCGGCCAGCTCGCGGTAGAACTTCGCGCCGTGGAAGTCGTGCGGCCCGACCAGGTCGGCCCGCAGCACGGTCCGGGAGACGAGCCCGGAGACGGTGGAGTTGAGACAGGCGGACGGGATGAGGAAGTCGTCCCGGGTGCCGTAGGTCTCCACGCAGTGCCCGGGGTCGGCGAGCACGGCGATGCGCGGGTCGAAGCCGGGGAAGTCCTCCAGCGCCGCGGCCAGTTCGCGGGTGATGGCGCCCTTGCCGGTCCAGCCGTCCACGAAGACGACGTCCGCCGGATCGTGGTGCGCGGCGAGCCAGCGCAGGGCGACGGGGTCGATGCCGCGGCCGCGGACGATGGAGACGGCGTAGTGCGGCAGGTCCAGCCCGTGCGCGTAGCGGGCCCAGCGGCGCATCAGCACGCCCACGGGCGTCCCGGCCCGGGCCAGCGAGACGAGGACGGGCCGGGGGGACCGCTCGGCGAGCACGGTCTCGGTGACGGTGCCGACGGCCCGGGCCATCCGGTCCGCGGAGGCGCCGAGGGCGGCCTCGTAGAGGGCCTGGTACCGCTCGCTGGGCTGGTACTCGACGGGCAGCGACTCGGCGTAGTGCGCGCCGCCGCTCTGGATCGCCTCCTCCCGCTCCTCGGTGGGCGCCTCCAGCTCGACGCCCGCCAGGTCCTGGAGGAGCCAGCCGACGTCGTCGGCGTCGTAGGAGGAGAAGGCGGGACCGCGGAGGGGTTCGGGCATCGGGCTCTCAGGTGCGTAGGAGGGAATCACGGCGAGCACGACGTGCTCCGCGTGCGGGGCGACCGCGTCGAGCAGGCCGCCGGGGGCGTGCAGCTCGGCGGTGTCGCCGTGGGAATCGACGACCACGACGATCGTGTCGAAGCCGGCGCCGGCGACGTTGTACGCGTAGCGGGGGCCGGGGCCGTCCGCGGGGTTGTCGTGGGCGGGGAAGGTGATCCGCGATCGGATCGCGTAGCCCGGGTCGTCCACGGGAAGGACGGGTGACCGGGTGGTCGTCGAGAAACGGACCTCCGCCGCGTCGCCGAGGGCGGTCTCCAGTACCTGCGCGATGCGCAGGGGGGCGTACATCAGCTCCTCGGTACCGAGGACGAGGATCCGCCGCGGGGTGCGATCACCGTTGTCACCTGCGGGTGCGGTTGTGCCCACCCTCCCCCAGCTACCGCTGGGGGTACCCCCAGCCCCAGCGGCACGATTGCCCACAACCGGAGTGAGATGGGCTGCCATCGCAGGCAGAGCGGCTTCCAGCCGCGCCCGGTGCCCGGGCGTGAAGCCGTGCCGGCCACCGTCAGGCAGACGGGCCGGCCACTGGAGGTCCACACGGGAGGCCCGCACGTCGGTCTCGCGGGAGGGGGCGGGGGCGCAGGGGTGGGGGTCCGGGGCGCTGACGTGTATTTGTGGGCCCAATACCGGGGCACCCTCGACATTCGCGGCAACGGGCCCGTAAATATACGGCCCCGGACCCCCACCCCGGAGCCCCCGCCCCCGGACCCCGGACGCACCGGCACCCGGCAGCGGAGCCGCAACACGCCGCTCCCACTCCGCGACCAGCTCCTGCCCCCGCTCCAGCACCCCCTCCGGCAGCCGCACCGCCCCCGAAGCCAGCGCCACGAGATCCACCCGCGCCCCCAGCTCCTCCGCGAACCGCTCCAAGCGAGCCCGGTCCTCCGCCGACCGCATGTCCACGAGCGCCACCACCACGTACCGCGACCGCGGAAACCGTGCATGCAGAGCAGCAATCGTGTTCAGAACTGTCCGCCCCGTAGAGAACTCGTCGTCCACCAGCACCAGCGGCCCGTCCCCGGCGAAGAACCCCGGGTCCTCCGGCAGCAGCAGGTGCGACGTCGCGTGGCTGTGCTCCTCCTCGAAGCCCCCGACCGCCGCGACCCCGGCCACGGCCCGCCGCGTCGAGTGCAGGTACGGCGCGAGCCCCAGCCCGTCGGCAACGGCGTGACCCAGCCCCGTAGCGGTCTCGGCGTACCCGAGAACGACGGCCCGAGCCGCCTCCGCGTCACCGAGCAGCTCCCGCACCCGCCGTCCGAGCCCGGCCCCGGCCTCGTACACGACCGCCGGAGACGCCGGCACGTGCTTGCCCAGCACGTTCGAGACGAGCAGATGCGCCCGCTTGGGATTCCGCCGCAGCGCGAGGCCGAGCAGCTCCGAAAGCCGCCCGTCACCGTCCAGCGAAACACCAAGCTGGTCCGCCACCCACTGCCCGGTCCACACCCCGCTCACACGCCCGCTCACACGCCCGCCCGAACACTCGCCGCCAGCAGCTCCACAAAGCTCACGTCCTCCCGCGCGACGCCGAACACCTCGGCGCGCAGCATGATCCGCTGGGCCCAGGCCCGGTGCGGCTTCACTTCGTTCATCTTGTTCGTGTAGGCGGACCGCAGCACTCCGCCGCCGTCCCGCTCCGGCCGCAGGATGTCCTGCGCGTCGCTGAACTCCTCGTGGCTGACCACGGACAGGGCGTGGACGGGGGCGACGTGCGAGGGATGGATGCACGTCTTGCCCTGGAGCCCGTTCGCCCGGTCGAGCTGGATCTCGCGCAGGAGCCCGTCCATGTCGTGCTCGATGAGCGCGGTGCGCAGCTCCTCCGCGGGCCCGGCGAACGGCGTGCGCCGCAGCTGCGGCTTGAACATCCGCTCGTGCTGCCGGAAGTACTCCCACACGGGCCCGGTGACGGTGAACCCGCTCCCGTCGGCCCGCCCGAGCACGTTCACCACGTCGGCGATGACGGAAGCGACGAGCTGCACGTCGTACGCGGTCATGTCGGGCGCTCTGCGCAGCCCGTACGCGGAGCAGAAGTCGGTGACGCCGAGCCGCAGCGCGAGCACCCGCTCGCGGTACTTGTCGACTGTGCGGGAGATCCCGGCGAGGGTTTCGCGCCGCGTCTCCAGGTGCAGCAGCTCGGGCGATTCGAGGACGGGCATGGCGAACAGCCGCTGCCCGCACTCCGCTTCGGCCTCGGTGAGCGCCTCCAGGAACGGCACGCCCCGGTCCTCGGTGAACTTGGGCAGGACGAATCCGGAGAGCAGCCGGACGGCCGGCCCGAGCCGCCGCACGAGATCGGTGATCTGCGCGGGCCGCCGGACGCGGATGAAGAGCAGCGGCACGCACCCGCTGCCGCCGTCCAGCTCGGCGAACTGCCGGACGAGATTCTCCTCGGCGGCGACGACGTCGTGATCGCCTATGGAGTCCTCCAGGCAGAGGACCATGGAGACCACGCCCCGCTCGGCCTGTTTGACGACGTCCGCCGCGAGGGACGGCCGGGTGGCGGGGGCGTAGAGCGTGGCGCCGAGGGCGACGGAGAGCGTACGGGCCTTGGAACCGGCGTCGAAGGCGACCGGCTCCTGGTGGAACAGCCCATTCCGCACCGAGGGTGCAAGGTGTTCGAAATGCCTCATGACTCTCCCCGTCGCCACACCCGCGCTCAGGCTCGTCCAGGCGCAAGGGTGGCCGATTATCGTACGTCCAGCGACGGGTCAAGAGTTCCCCAAGTGCATGAAAATCTAGGTCCCCGTATGAGTCTCCGAGGTGTCGGAGCGGGGAGCCCGCGGGTACGCGATGTGCCGGTTTCGTGATCGTCGGCATCGTCGCCGACCCCTGCGTTGTCCCCCGGAGCCGTGGGAGGGCAGGATTGCGGGCATGACGCACGCCATGCAGAAGGGGTCGAACATCCCGCTGGACGCCCGCGCCGTGCGGGCCGTACTGCGCTGGACCCCCGGCCCGGGCGTCCCGGACGTGGATGCCTCCGCCCTCCTCGTGGGCGAGAACGGCCGCGTCCGCTCGGACGAGGACTTCGTCTTCTACAACCAGCCGCGGCACCCCTCCGGCGCGGTCCGCCACCTGCCGAAGAAGCGGCTGGTCGAGGGCCTGACCGATGCCATCGAGACCGACCTGGGCGGCCTGGAGCCGTCCGTGCACCGCGTCGTGCTGGCCGCGTCCGCGGACGGGGGCGACTTCGGCCGGGTGCAGGACCTGTGCGTGCTGCTCTACGACGCCGCGGCGGTCCCCGCGGGGCAGGGCGGCGAGCCGCTCGCACTGTTCGAGGTCCAGCCGGAGACCGGCTCGGAGACCGCGATGATCTGCGGCGAGCTCTACCGCCGCGGGGAGGGCTGGAAGTTCCGGGCCCTGGGGCAGGGCTACGCCTCGGGGCTGGTGGGACTGGCCACGGAGTTCGGCATCTCGGTGGAGGAGTCCGAGGGCACCGGAGACACCGATGAGGCGCCAGCCCAGGCCCCAGCCCAAGCGTCGGAGCCGGCACCCGAACCCACCCCGGCACCGCAGCCCCAGCCGCAACCCCAGCCCCAGCCCCAGCCCCAGCCCCAGCCGGGATACGGGTACCCCCCGCCGCCTCCCGCGCCGCCCACGGTGCCACCGGCAGCGCCCCAGCCCCAGCCCGCGTACGGATACCCGCACCAGCCCGCGCCCACGGGCGCGCCCGCCTACGGGTATCCGCAGTACCGGCCGGGGCCGGACCCGTCGTTCCGGCTGCCGCCGCAGGGGCCGCAGTTCCTGCCGGCCCGATAGCCGCGGCGCACCGCCGACCGCAGGACCGGCCCGGGGCTCAGCCCCGGACCCCGGCCCTCAGACGCCGGACGGCTGAATACTGACGGCGTGCCGCCCCCGCGAGGGACCTGTCACACCTTCGTCTTGTACCCCCTCCCCCACTGCAACCCCCACCCGTACAGCCGGTCCAGCTCCGCCTGGAACCCGTACACGTACCGCATCTCGCGCCGCAGGACGATCTCGCCCTTGATGTTCTCCAGCATCACCACCGCGCACGACCGCGCCTCCGGCGCGCGCTCCGCGAGCGCGATCTCGATCCGGGGGCCGTTGCCGGGGTAGAGCGTCACCAGGGCGTGCGTACGGTCGAACGCCGGGGTGCCGTCATAGATGTAGACGAAGATCAGCAGCCGTTTGAAGTCGGCGCGGTGGTCCATGTTGATGTAGATCGTCTCGCCCGATCCGGACCCGAAGCGGTCGTCACCGCTCAGCTGGACGTACGGCGGGGAGTTGATGCTGCCCAGTATGTTGCCGAGGGGCTGCACCACGCCTTTGGAGCCGTCCTGGAGCTCGTACAGACAGGCGAGGTCGAGGTCCACGTTGACCATGGCGGGGCCCTGCGCCTGCACCATCTCGGGCCGGAATTTCCGCATCGGGTGCCGCAGCCCCTGGCTGAGCCCGGCCCTGTCGCCGAAGTCCGAGGTGCGCATCCGCCAGGAGAGGTTGACGCGCAGGTTTCCGGTGACCGCCCCCTGTTTGGTGAGGGAGAACGAGGGATGGCGCTTGGTGAGCTCGACGGCGCCGTTGACCCCGCCGAAGTCGAGCTGCTGCGCGGCCGCGCGCCCCCAATTGCTGAAGAACCTGTCCCAGACCGCCATGACCGACGAACCCCCCACCTTTTTCCGGCACACTTTTCCGCTCGATTTCCGCGCTCAACTGCCGCGGGGCGGCCGTGAGGTGAGCCTCACGACCGCCCCGCTGAGAGCGTTCCTCAAATGTGCCAGGGTCACACCCCGGAAGTGACCTGCGCCTTGCTGCCGGAGCCGTCCCCGTCGCCCGCCTCGCGGCGGTTGCGCATCACGGAGGACATGAACGAGAGCCCGATGAGGACCACGCCGATGAGGCCCGTGACGACCTCGGGGATCTCGTACTTGATGCTGATCAGCAGGATGACGGCGAGGGCGCCGATGGCGTAGTGCGCGCCGTGCTCCAGATAGACGTAGTCGTCCAGGGTCCCCTTGCGGACGAGGAAGACCGTCAGGGAACGGATGTACATGGCGCCGATGCCCAGACCGAGGGCCATCACGAAGATGTCGTTGGTGATGGCGAAGGCGCCGATGACTCCGTCGAAGGAGAAGGACGCGTCGATGACCTCCAGGTAGAGGAACATGAAGAACGCGGCCTTGCCGGCGAGGCCGACGACCGAGCCGGTGCCCTTGGCCGCGGCGGCGGGCGCAGCGTCCTCCTCGGCCCCTTCCTCGTCCTCGTCCGCCTCTTCGAGGCGGTTCTCGAAGAAATCGGAAACGCCGCCGACGATCAGATACGTGATCAGACCGCCGATACCGGCGAGCAGGACCGTGGAGGCCTTGTCGATCGTGCCCTCACCGTCGTGCACCGGAACGGCGGTGGCGAAGGTGGTGGCGGCGATGACGAGAACGACCAGGGAGACGACGACGGAGAGGGTGTCCAGCTTGCCGAGCTTGGCGAGCGGCTTCTCCAGCCAGGCGAGCCACTTGATGTCCCGGTCCTCGAAGATGAAGTCCAGGAAGATCATCAGGAGGAACATGCCGCCGAAGGCGGCGATGGCCGGGTGGGCGCTGGTGACGAGGGCTTCGTAGCGGTCGTGATCCTGAATCGCGACCCTGACCGCCTCGATCGGACCCAGCTTCGCCGTGATGGCAACGATGACGACCGGGAAGACGAGCCTCATGCCGAAGACGGCGATGAGGATGCCCAGGGTCAGGAACATCTTCTGCCAGAACGGGTTCATCTTCCGGAGGATTCCGGCGTTGATGACCGCGTTGTCGAACGAGAGCGAGATCTCGAGGACGGACAGTATCGCGACGATCGCGAGCCCCTGCCACCCCCAGAGCACACCGGCCAAGGCCAGTCCGGCCGCCGTGATGGCGAACGACCAACCAAAGGTTTTCAGGAGCACTGGCTACCCAATCCTTCGTTATGGGGTTTCCCCCGCGCCGTGCGCGGCTTTACGAAACGTTGACCCCGAAGTCTAGGGCGATGCCGCGCAGACCTGATGCGTACCCCTGCCCCACGGCCCGGAACTTCCACTCGCCTCCGTAGCGGTAGACCTCGCCGAAGATCATCGCGGTTTCGCTGGAGGCGTCCTCGCTGAGGTCGTAGCGGGCGAGCTCGGATCCGTCGGCCTGGTTGACGACGCGGATGTAGGCGTTGCTGACCTGGCCGAAGCTCTGGCCGCGGACGTCGGCGTCGTGGATGCTCACCGGGAAGACGATCTTGTCGCAGGCGGCGGGGACCTTGGTCAGGTCGACCAGGATCGTCTCGTCGTCGCCCTCGCCCTCACCGGTGAGGTTATCGCCGGTGTGTTCGACGGAGCCCTCGGGGCTCTTGAGGTTGTTGTAGAAGACGAAGTACTCGTCGCCGAGCACGCGGCCCGTGGCGCACAGCAGGGCGCTGGCGTCCAGGTCGAAGGGGGCTCCGGTGGTGGAGCGCGCGTCCCAGCCGAGACCGACGGTCACATTGGTGAGGTTGGGTGCGGCCTTGGAGAGGGAGACATTGCCTCCCTTGGCGAGCGTGACGCCCATGATCTTGTTTCCTCCCCGAGTCGAGATCCGGCGCCCCGGACTTCCCGCGGGGCGCCGGTGCGCGTCCGGCGCCGCACTCCCGGGAGGGGGTGCGGCGCCGGACGCGGGCGGTCTGTCCTGGTCAGACGTTGACGCCGAAGTCCTGGGCGATGCCGCGCAGGCCCGAGGCGTAGCCCTGGCCGATGGCGCGGAACTTCCACTCGGCGCCGTGGCGGTAGAGCTCGCCGAAGACCATGGCGGTCTCGGTCGAGGCGTCCTCGCTGAGGTCGTAGCGGGCCAGCTCGGTGTTGTCGGCCTGGTTCACGACGCGGATGTAGGCGTTGCGCACCTGGCCGAAGCTCTGCTGGCGCGACTCGGCCTCGTAGATCGAGACCGGGAACACGATCTTGGCGACGTCGGCGGGCACACCGGCCAGGTTGACCTTGATGACCTCGTCGTCGCCCTCGCCCTCACCGGTGAGGTTGTCACCCTGGTGCTCGACGGAGCCGTCGGGGCTCTTGAGGTTGTTGAAGAAGACGAAGTTCTGGTCGTTGGCGACCTTGCCCTGGTCGTTCGTCAGCAGCGCGCTGGCGTCCAGGTCGAAGTCCGTACCGGTGGTGGTACGGGCGTCCCAGCCGAGACCGACGATGACCGCGGTCAGGTTCGGGGCCGCCTTGGTCAGCGAGACGTTGCCGCCCTTGCTGAGACTGACTCCCACGAGTCCTCCATAGGTTCGAGGGGGGCGCGGAGGCCTCGCCTCTCACCTGCGCCCCCGGTTGTGCGATGGCAACCGGTCAACGTCTGGATCCTAGTGACCGGTTCCCGCCGATGGCATGGTTCTCGGCGCGGCCGGCTCAGAGCGCGGCGAGCGCCTTGGTGTACTCGTCCAGGTCGCGCGCGTCGGGCAGGCCGTTGACGACCGTCCAGCGCACGACGCCTTCCTTGTCGATGATGAAGGTGCCGCGCACGGCGCAGCCCTTCTCCTCGTCGAAGACGCCGTATTCGCGGCTGACGTTGCCGTGCGGCCAGAAGTCGGAGAGCAGCGGGTAGGTCAGGCCCTCCTGCTCGGCGAAGACGCGCAGGGAGAACGGGGCGTCGTTGGAGACGGCCAGGAGCTGCACGTCGTCGTTGACGAACTTCGGCAGCTCGTCGCGCAGGGCGCACAGCTCGCCGGTGCAGACGCCGGTGAAGGCGAAGGGGTAGAAGAGCAGGACGACGTTCTTCTCGCCACGGAAGTCGGAGAGCCGGACGGTCTCGCCGTGCTGGTTCTTCAGCTCGAAGTCCGGAGCCTTGGTGCCGACCTCGATCGCCATGTTCGAAATCCTTCTCTCGGCGGGGCCGGCCCCGGGAGCCGTGCCCGGCCCCGGCCACCGGCGGGTAGGCGGCCAGTGTGTCACTGCGGGGTCCGGGGGACGCACGGAGCCCCCCGGGCAGCGTGCTGCCGGGGGGCTCGGTGCGGGTGTCGGGCGCCTGCCCGGGGGCTAGCGCTTGGGGGCGACCATGCGGGTGCCGGTCCAGTCCTTGGCCACGCTGATGCTCTTGGTCTGGCTCAGGCCCGCGGTCTGCGACGCCTCGTTGATGTCGCTCGGCTCGATGTAGCCGTCGCGGCCGGTCTTCGGGGTCATCAGCCAGATGTCCCCGCCGTCCTCGAGCATGCCGATGGCGTCCACGAGCGCGTCCGTCAGGTCGCCGTCCTCGTCACGGAACCACAGGACGACGGCGTCGGCCACGTCGTCGTAGTCCTCGTCGACGAGGTCCTGGCCGGTGATCTCCTCAATGGCCTCGCGGAGCTCCTGATCGACATCGTCGTCGTAGCCGATCTCCTGGACCACCTGTCCGGGCTGGAAACCCAGCCTGGCGGCAGGGTTGGTCCGCTCCTCCGCGTGGTCCGCGGTCGCGCTCACGGATTGCCTCCTGTCATCTTTCGAGAAAGTGTCTTGTGTTCCTCGCATACGCGAGGCATTGGCGGTAGTCCACACGTGACGGACGGATCGCGCAAGTACCCGGCCATCCGGACCGCCGGAACGTTGACGGACGCGGCCCTCCTGTGGCAACTCCAACCCTGAGGCGGGAGGGGAAAGTGATTCACAACACAGAACTTCACCCCTTTTGCGAAGTTACTCCATGTGATTCCCCGGAGCGACCCCGAACAGCCGTACACGGGGAACCCCCATTGGGGGCGTAAGGTTGCGATTTGGCCGCCCCGGGCGACCAACAAACGCTGCTTCGTCTCACCAGTGGTGGTTACCGCCCAGTAGAGATGACGTTTCCGCCGCCGCGGTCCACGATGGGAGCCGGCGCCAGATAAGCAGCCCCATATTTGACCGCGTGCGCAGCAACATCGCGTGCAGAGCACGACCACGACCGAACAGCGAAGGAACAGCGTGGCTTCCGGATCCGATCGCAACCCGATCATCATTGGCGGCCTTCCCAGCCAGGTCCCGGACTTCGACCCCGAAGAGACCCAGGAGTGGCTCGACTCGCTCGACGCAGCCGTCGATGAGCGAGGCCGGGAACGTGCCCGCTACCTCATGCTTCGCCTGATCGAGCGGGCTCGCGAGAAGCGCGTCGCCGTGCCCGAGATGCGCAGCACGGACTACGTCAACACCATCGCGACCAAGGACGAGCCGTTCTTCCCCGGCAACGAGGAGATCGAGCGCAAGGTCCTGAACGCGACCCGCTGGAACGCAGCGGTGATGGTCTCCCGGGCGCAGCGCCCGGGCATCGGCGTCGGCGGCCACATCGCCACCTTCGCCTCCTCCGCCTCGCTGTACGACGTGGGCTTCAACCACTTCTTCCGCGGCAAGGACGAGGGCGACGGCGGCGACCAGATCTTCTTCCAGGGCCACGCCTCCCCGGGCATCTACGCCCGCGCGTTCCTGCTGGACCGGCTCTCCGAGCGGCACCTGGACTCGTTCCGCCAGGAGAAGTCCAAGGCCCCCTACGGCCTGTCCAGCTACCCGCACCCGCGGCTGATGCCGGACTTCTGGGAGTTCCCGACCGTCTCGATGGGCCTCGGCCCCCTCGGCGCGATCTACCAGGCCCGCATGAACCGCTACATGGAGGCGCGCGGCATCGCCGACACCTCCAAGTCACACGTCTGGGCGTTCCTGGGCGACGGCGAGATGGACGAGCCGGAGTCGCTCGGCCAGCTGTCCATCGCCGCCCGTGAGGGCCTGGACAACCTGACCTTCGTCGTCAACTGCAACCTCCAGCGCCTCGACGGCCCGGTGCGCGGCAACGGCAAGGTCATGCAGGAGCTGGAGTCGCAGTTCCGCGGCGCCGGCTGGAACGTGATCAAGCTGGTGTGGGACCGCTCCTGGGACCCGCTGCTGGCGCAGGACCGGGACGGCGTCCTGGTCAACAAGCTCAACAGCACCCCGGACGGCCAGTTCCAGACGTACGCCACCGAGACCGGTGCGTACATCCGTGACCACTTCTTCGGCGACGACCACCGTCTCCGCAAGATGGTCGAGGGCATGACCGACGACCAGATCCTGCACCTGGGCCGCGGCGGTCACGACCACAAGAAGATCTTCGCGGCGTACGCGGCGGCCAAGGCGCACAAGGGCCAGCCGACCGTGATCCTGGCGCAGACCGTCAAGGGCTGGACCCTGGGTCCGAACTTCGAGGGCCGCAACGCGACCCACCAGATGAAGAAGCTCACGGTCGAGGACCTCAAGCGCTTCCGTGACCGTCTCCACATCCCGATCGCCGACAAGGAGCTGGAGTCCGGCCTGCCGCCGTACTACCACCCGGGTCGCGACTCGGAGGAGATCCAGTACATGCACGACCGCCGCAGCTCGCTCGGTGGTTACGTGCCGACGCGTGTCGACCGGTCGAAGCCGCTGGCCCTGCCGGACGACAAGGCCTACGCGACCGCCAAGAAGGGCTCGGGCCAGCAGTCGATCGCCACCACCATGGCGTTCGTCCGCATCCTGAAGGACCTCATGCGGGACAAGGAGATCGGCAAGCGCTTCGTGCTGATCGCCCCCGACGAGTACCGCACCTTCGGCATGGACGCGTTCTTCCCGTCGGCCAAGATCTACAACCCGCTCGGCCAGCAGTACGAGTCCGTGGACCGCGAGCTGCTGCTCGCGTACAAGGAGTCGCCGACCGGCCAGATGCTGCACGACGGCATCTCCGAGGCGGGCTGCACGGCCTCGCTGATCGCGGCGGGCTCCGCCTACGCGACGCACGGCGAGCCGCTGATCCCGGTCTACGTCTTCTACTCGATGTTCGGCTTCCAGCGCACGGGCGACCAGTTCTGGCAGATGGCCGACCAGCTCTCGCGCGGCTTCGTGCTCGGCGCCACTGCGGGCCGCACCACGCTGACCGGTGAGGGCCTCCAGCACGCCGACGGCCACTCGCAGCTGCTGGCGTCCACCAACCCGGGCGTCGTCTCCTACGACCCCGCGTTCGGCTTCGAGATGGCGCACATCGTCAAGGACGGTCTGCGGAGGATGTACGGCGAGAACGCCGAGAACGTCTTCTACTACCTGACCGTCTACAACGAGCCGATCCAGCACCCGGCCGAGCCGGCGGACGTGGACGCCGAGGGCATCCTCAAGGGTCTGTACCGCTTCTCGCAGGGTGAGAAGGGCGCGATCCCGGCCCAGATCCTCGCCTCGGGCGTGGCGGTGCCGTGGGCGATCGAGGCCCAGAAGATCCTCGCCGAGGAGTGGGACGTCAAGGCGGACGTCTGGTCGGCCACCTCCTGGAACGAGCTCCGCAAGGACGCCGTCGAGGCCGAGGAGCACAACCTCCTGCACCCGGAGGAGGAGCTCCGCGTTCCGTACGTGACGCAGAAGCTCCAGGGCGCCGAGGGTCCGTTCGTGGCCGTCTCGGACTGGATGCGTGCCGTGCCGGACCAGATCTCGCGCTGGGTGCCGGGTGCGTACCAGTCGCTGGGTGCGGACGGCTTCGGCTTCGCCGACACGCGTGGCGCGGCCCGTCGCTTCTTCCACATCGACGCCCAGTCGATCGTCCTGGCCGTGCTCACCGAGCTCGCCAAGCAGGGGAAGGTCGACCGCTCCGTGCTGAAGCAGGCGGTGGACCGCTACCAGCTGCTGGACGTCACGGCTGCCGACCCGGGCGCCGCGGGCGGCGACGCGTAGTCGCTCCGCCTCATCCCTCCTGCCGCCGCCCCCGGCCAGCCCTGCTGGCCGGGGGCGGCGGCAGTTTGCGAAGGAGCTAGTGCTCCCACACCTTGTACGCCCGTACGACATACGGGCTCTCCGGGACCCACGTCCCCGACGGGTAAGTGGTGAACTCACCCGTCTCCGCGCACGTAGCGCTCTGATACGTAGTAACAGGGCGCCCCGTGCGGTTGGCGAGGGACGCCGCGCTGCCGCCCGCCGGTAAGGTCACGCAATCCTCGATGCCGATGTCCGCGAGCTCGCTCGTGCTGCGCGTCCCGTGGAAGTCGGTCTTCGTCCACAGGCACAGCTGCCCGGCGGCGCAGGGGCCGAGCCGCTCCTTGCCCGCGGCGGCCGCCGCACCGGCCGTGGGCGCGCAGAGCAGGGCCAGCCCGGCGGACGCGGCCACGGCGGCGGCGACGGTGCGGATCGTACGCATGAACATCACTCCCTGTGTCGGCGTTGTCGCACACCGCATCCTGACGGGAGTGACGGGCGCTGCCAAGAGGGCCCCGCGGTGCGGGGCCCTGATAGGGGAAGGCGTGCGTCCGGGTCAGATGTGGGCCGCGCCGGCCGCTGCCTCGGGGTTCGATCCGCGCTTGGTGAACAGCGCCACCAAGGCGGCGCAGGCCGCGACGACGCCCGCGACGGTGAAGGACAGGCTCATCCCTGACACGAAAGTGTCATGCGCAATGTCCGTGATTTTGCCCGCCAGCTCCGGCGGCGCCCCGGGCGGCACCGGGGCCACACCGACCGCGACGGCGTCCGCCGCCCCGGCCGCCTGCTGCGGCGTGCCGGCGGGCAGCCCCGCCTCCGCCCACTTGCCGGGCAGGGTGTCGTCGACGCGGGCGGCCATGACGGCACCGAGGACGGCCGTCCCGAGCGAGCCGCCCACCTGCATGGCGGCCTGTTGCAGGCCGCCCGCGACGCCCGCGTGCTCCAGCGGGGCGTTGCCGACGATGACTTCGGTGGCGCCGACCATGACCGGGGCGAGACCGAGGCCGAAGAGGGCGAACCACACCGACATCACGCCCGTGCCGGAGCCGGGTTCGAGGCGGGCCATGCCGAAGCAGGCGGCGGTGGTCAGCAGCATGCCCACGACCAGCGGGATCCGCGGCCCCACACGGGTGATGAGCGCGCCCGCGGCGGGCGAGCCGACGATCATCATGCCGGTGAGCGGCAGCAGGTGCAGGCCCGAGTCGACGGGGCTCATGCCGTGCACGTTCTGCAAGTAGAAGGTGACGAAAAACAGGCCGCCGATGAAGGCGAACGCCATCAGCAGCATCAGGACGGTGCCGGCGGTCAGCGGCACGGAGCGGAAGAGCCGCAGCGGCAGCAGCGGTTCGCGCGCCCTGACCTCCCAGAAGGCGAAGAGGAGGAGGGCGAGGACCGCGCCCGCGAGGAACAGCAGGGTCTTCGCGTCGCCCCAGCCCCAGTCGCGGGCCTTGATCAGCGCCCAGACGAGGCAGAACATCCCCGCCGAGAGCAGGCCGATGCCGGGGAGGTCGAAGGAGCGCGGGGCGTGGGCGGCCCGGTGGTCCCTGAGGATGACGAGGCCGAGGACGAGCGCGACGACGCCGACGGGCACGTTGATGAAGAACACCGACTGCCAGTTGACGTGTTCGACGAGGACGCCGCCGAGGATGGGGCCGCCGGCGGTGGAGGCGCCGATCACCATGCCCCAGATGCCGACGGCCATGTTGAGCTTCCCGGCCGGGAAGGTGGCGCGCAGCAGGCCGAGCGCGGCCGGCATCAGCAGCGCGCCGCACAGGCCCTGGAGGACCCGGAAGACGACGACGGCCGACACGCTGCCGGAGAGCGCGATGGCTCCGGAGGCGACGGCGAAGCCGGTGGTACCTATGAGGAAGGTCAGCCGGTGACCGAACCGGTCACCCAGCTTGCCCGCGGTGATGAGCGCGACCGCGAGGGCGAGGAGGTAGCTGTTGGTTATCCACTGGACATCGGCGAGCGAGGCGTGGAGGTCATCCCGGATCACGGGATTCGCGACGGCGACGATCGTGCCGTCGAGCGCGACCATCATCACGCCTATCGCCACGGTAACGAGGGTCAGCCAGGGGTGGCCGCGGAGCCCCTTGCGGGCACCGAGCTCCGGCTGCGCCTCGGCGACAGCGGTCTGAGACGTCATGCCAAGAATTATGTCAGTCCCTGACAATTGACTGCACGCGACATCCGCGGGTGTCTGTCATAACGTCGGATCGCTATCCTGAGCAGCACAAACGTGGCGGAGGAGAGAAGTTCATGCAGTCGATCGAGGGCGCGGCGGCCCGTCCGGCGGCCCCGTCCGGACTGCGCGAGCGCAAGAAGCGGCGCACGCGGGACACCCTGATCCGGTCCGCCCTGGAGCTGTTCTCCCGCAAGGGCTACGAGCGCACCACCGTCGACGAGATCGCCGAGGCCGCGGAGGTCTCCCAGCGCACCTTCTTCCGCTACTTCGCGAACAAGGAGGAGGTCGCGCTGGCGATACAGAGCGCCGTCGACGCCCTCTTCCTCGCCGCGCTGCGCTCGCGGCCCGCCGCCGAGGCCCCGCTGCCCGCCCTGCGCGAGGCCGTCCTCGACACGTGGGACGGCGCGCGCGCCGTCATCGAGGCGGTCGTGCCGCTGGAGCTGCACATGCGCACGTACGGGCTGATCGAGTCGACGCCCCAGCTGCTGGCGGCGCGGCTGCGGTCGCTGTCGGAGGTGGAGGAGGGGCTGGCCCTGGAGATCGCGCGGCGCGAGGGGCTGGATCCGCACGCCGACCCCCGGCCGCACGTCCTGGTGGCCGCGTTCGGCGGGGTGATGCGCGTCACCACCCGGGCCTGGGGGGAGCGCGGGGAGGGCGGCCTGGACGATCTCCGGGAGCTCACCGTGGCCTATCTGGACCAGCTGGGCCCGGCATTGGCGGAAAACTGGCGCACTTGATCGAGAAAACCATGCTTGTGCCCAATTCCCCCCACTCAAACGTGAGATAGCTCACGGACTCCGCAGTCACCGCCGGGTTTCTCCTAGGGTGTTTCGCGGTGACTTCCTTCCCTGAGCTCGGCTCCCCCTCCTCCGTACCGTGGACGACCACGGCCACCGTGTGGCGCGCACTGCTCGCCCTGGCCGTGGTCTTCGTGATGCTCGGCACGACCGGCTGGACGGCCGTCAGAAGCCACAAGGCGGCCGGGGACGCCCGTACGGTCTCCCTCAGCGCCTGGCTGCACGGCTCCCTAGCGGGCCGGCCGCTGCCGGCCCCCGGGGCGGGCTCCGACACCGTGGCCCGCTTCTTCGCCTCGCTCAGCGGCGCCCAGCGCACCCAGCTCGCCGACGAGTACCCCCTCGTCGTCGGCAACCTCAACGGCGCCCCGCCCACGCTGCGCTACCGCGCCAACCGCGCCGCCCTCGACCAGGCCCGCGCGGTCGAGAAGCGCCGCAGCCACGCGAGCGGCCTCAGCCCCGTGGGCCGCCGGGAAGCGCTGCGCCGCATGCACCGCTTCGAGTCCCTGCGGCAGGACGGGCGGCAGATCCTCGCCTTCGACCCCACCGGCGACGGCCGGGTCGCCGAGGTCATCGGCGACCTCGACCGGGCCCAGCGGGTCTCCGTCGTCGTCCCCGGTGTCGACACCAACCTGCTCACCTTCGAGAAGTCCCAGCGCGCCTACAGCGCCCCCGTCGGCATGGCCCGCTCCCTCTACGACGCCGAGCGCAAGGCCGCCCCCGGCACCCGTACGGCCGTCATCGCCTGGGCCGACTACACCTCGCCCGCCGGCGTCGGCATGGACGCCGCCACCGGCAAGCTCGCCGCCGAGGGCGCGCTGCGGCTGCGCGCCGCGGTCCGCGCCCTGCCCGGCGACTCGCGGGTCGCCCTCGTCTGCCACAGCTACGGCTCGGTGGTGTGCGGCGTCGCCGCGCGCGAGCTGTCCCCGCGCGTGACCGACGTCGCCGTCGCCGGCAGCCCCGGGATGCGCGCCGAGCACGTCTCCGAGCTGCGGACCAGCGCCCGGATATGGGCCATGCGCGACCCGGACGACTGGATCCAGGGCGTGCCCCACCTGGAGGTCGGCGGCCTCGGCCACGGCGCCGACCCCGTCTCGCAGGGCTTCGGCGCGCGCGTGCTGTCCGCCCGCGGCGCGGAGGGCCACGCCGGCTACTTCGAGCCCGGCACGACGAGCCTCGCCAACTTCGCGGGCATCGGCGTCGGCGCGCCGTCGACGGTGGCGTGTGCGGAAGCGGACGCGTCTTGCGCCGAAGGCGCGTAGCGCTGCGTTCCGGCCGCGGCGCCCCCGCGAGCCAAGGCGTACGCACCGGCAACGCGCGTAGCTCCCCGGTCCCCGTAGGGGGACGCGCGGGCGGGCGGCGCATACGATGACGGGCATGGGTGATGTGCTGACGGGTTTCCACACCGTCTGGGAGTTCGACACCGACTCCGTGCTCATCCGCTTCGAACGGGGGATCCGCACGCCGAAGCTGCTCCAGGCGCTCGGCGAGCGACGCATCCCCTACGAGGCGCTCGCGGCCGTCGAACTGGCCCCGGGGAAGCGCGGGACGGTGGTGCTGCGCGCGGTGCCGAGACCGGGCGCCGATCCGCTGATGGACGTCGCCGACGGCCAGCTCAAGGAGAGCACCGATCCGTACCGGCTGGTGCTGCCCGAGCAGCGCGACGCCCTCGCCGAGTACTACGCCGACGAGATACGGGCCGCCCTCGGCCCGGACGCGGCCGACCCCGCCCAGCGCCCGCTCGTCGCGGCGCCCGCTCCCCCGCCGTCCTTCAAGGCCTACGACGGCAAGGCCTCCTTCGACGGCCGCTCCGTGGCCTTCCGCTGGTTCTGGACGGGTGCCTCCTCCGCCAAGTGGAAGGCCGGCGACCAGCGGTTCGCCGTCGAGGAGCTCTCCGGCGTCGAGTGGCGCTCCCCCGAGATCGCCGGCGGCTATCTGCGGCTCGTGCCGCGCGGCGGCGAGGACCGGCCGCCCGGCCAGGCCGACCAGGACCCGGCGGCCGTCGTCTTCGGCATGGGCTACGGCCTGCTGCACGAGTCGCTGCCCTTCGGCGCGGCCGTCCTCGAAGCCGTCCGCGCCGCGGCACCCAGCGCGCCGGCCGCGCGCGTGCCGGCCGCCCGCCCGGACCCGGGCGGCATCGCCGACCGCATCCGCCACCTGGGCGCGCTGCACGACGCGGGGCTCCTGACCGACGACGAGTTCAGCGCGAAGAAGGCCCAGCTCCTGGCCGAGCTGTGACCCGACGCCCGCCACCGGCCGGCCCCTTGCTCCCCGCTCCGGGTGATACCCCGGTATGACCCGCAAGCCCCCACCCCGGTGTGACGCCTGCGCGCGGGCCGCGGCCTAGGGTGAAGGAGTCATGCCCCAGTCACCCCCCGCTCCCCTCGCCCGGGCCCGCGCGCTCCTGATCGACGTGTGCACGCCCGCCGGACCGCCCGTACCGCTGTGCGGCCGGTCGCGCCGCCGCTGGGTGCGCAAGCTGCCCTACGTGGTCGCCGCGCTGTTCACCGCCCTGCTGCTGCCGCTGACCGCCAACCTGCTGACGAACGAGTACGGCCTCGACTTCGGCCTCGGGCTGTCCCTCGCCGTCGCCCAGACCGCGCCGCTGCTCCTCGCCGTCCGCAGGCCCCTGCTCGCGTGGGCGATCTCCTTCGCGGCGAGCACCGGCGCGGCGGTGGCCATCCTGTCCGTACCCGCGAACCGCGACTGGTCCTGGCCGTGGCCGCCCCCGACCCTCATCGGCATGCTGCTGCTCCTGCTCGCCGTCGCCATGCGGGAGCGCCGCCCGACCCTGATCGCCGTCTGGCTGGCCACCGGCATCGCGGGCGCGGTCCTGCGGGACCTCTCGCCCGAGCGCAGCTCCACCAACGTCTGGGTGACGCTGTTCGTGGTCGGCGGCATGCTGATGCTGCTCGCCGGGGCGCTGCGCGAGCGCGGGGACGCGCGGCGCGCGCTCGCCGAGCAGGAGACGATCAGCGAGGCGGAGCGGGCCCGGCGCACCCTGCTGGAGGAGCGCACGCGCATCGCCCGCGAGTTGCACGACGTCGTCGCCCACCACATGTCGGTGATCACCGTGCAGGCGGACAGCGCCCCGTACCGGCTCACGGGCCTGCCGGAGGAGGCGCGTGAGGAGTTCGCCTCGATCGCCGCGGCGGCGCGGGAGTCGCTGACCGAGATGCGGCGGCTGCTGGGGGTGCTGCGCAGCGAGGACGCCTCCGGCGCGGGCGGCGGCACCGAGCGGGCGCCGCAGCCGGGCGTGACCCGGATCCCGCAGCTGGTCGAGGCGACCGTGCGCGCCGGGCTGCCGGTGGAGCTGGCCATGCCGGCGGACCCGCTGCCGGACGGGCTGCCGCAGACCGTGGACCTGTCCGCGTACCGCATCGTGCAGGAAGCCCTGGCCAATGTCGTCCGGCACGCGCCGGGCGCGGCCACGCGCGTGTCGGTGTCCGCCGACGACGCCGGCACGAGCCTGATGGTGCTGGTCGTCAACGGCGCGGCGGCGGCCCCGGACGCGCGGCCGGTGGAGACCGGCGGCACGGGGCACGGCCTGGTCGGCATGCGGGAGCGGGTCCGCCTGGTCGGCGGCACGCTCGACACGGGCCCGCTGCCCGGCGGCGGCTTCCGGGTCGCGGCGCGGCTCCCGTTCACGGCAGGGCCGGAAGCAGGGCCGGGAACAGGGCCGGAAGCAGGGCCCGAAGCAGGACAAGGACCGCAAGCAGGATCAGGATCAGGACCGGAAGAGGACCCCGTCTCCCCATGACCATCAAGGTGATCATCGTCGACGACCAGGCCATGGTGCGGGCGGGCTTCGCCGCGCTGCTGGCCGCCCAGCCCGACATCGACGTCGTCGGCGACGCGCCGGACGGGAAGCAGGGCGTGGACGTCAGCCGCCGCACCCACCCGGACGTCGTGCTGATGGACGTCCGGATGCCGGAGATGGACGGGCTGGAGGCGGCGCGCCGGATCCTGAACCCGCCGCCCGGTGTGACGCACCGTCCGAAGGTCCTGATGCTGACGACCTTCGACGTCGACGACTACGTCTACGAGGCGCTGCGCGCGGGCGCGTCCGGCTTCCTGCTGAAGGACGCGCCGCCCGCGGACCTGATCTCGGCCGTGCGGGTGGTGGCCGCCGGGGAGGCCCTGCTGGCCCCGTCCGTGACGCGCCGTCTGATCGCGGACTTCGCCCAGCAGCGCCCGGCGCCGCGCAAGGGCGGCGCCGCGCTGCGGCTGAACGGGCTCACCCCGCGCGAGACGGAGGTCCTGGAGCTCATCGCCCGCGGGCTGTCCAACCAGGAGATCGCGGCCGCGCTGGTGCTGGCCGAGCAGACCGTCAAGACGCACATCGGCCGGGTCCTGGCCAAGCTGGACCTGCGCGACCGCGCCCAGGCGGTCATCTTCGCCTACGAGTCGGGCTTGGTGGCTCCCGGCGGGAAGTGACGGCGCGTCACCCGCAACTCGTCACCCCGTAACCCGTATCTCGTATCTCGTTACTCGCGACCCGCCGACGTGAGGGACATGTCGGGGTACCGGGCGCCCGCGACCTTGTCCGCGATCGGCTCCAGGGCGGCGAGCTCGTCCGCCGTCAGGGTGATGCGGGTGGCGGCCGTGTTCTCCTCCAGGCGGGAGCGGCGGCGCGTGCCCGGGATCGGAACGACCGTCAGGCCGTGCACCTGCGCCTGCTGCTGCACCCAGGCCAGGGCCACCTGGCCCAGGGTGATGCCGCGCTGCTGCGCGATCCGCCGCACCGGCTCCAGCAGCGCCGCGTTCGCCGCCGCGTTGTCGCCCGTGAAGCGGGGCTGGGTGCGGCGCCAGTCGTCGCTCGACAGCTCGTTGTCCGCGTTGACGAACGCGCCGGTCAGGAAGCCGCGCCCGAGCGGGGAGTAGGGCACGAGGGCGACGCCCAGCTCCCGCGCCGCCGGCACCACCTGCGCCTCGATGTCGCGGCTGAACAGCGACCACTCCGACTGGAGTGCGGCGATCGGGTGCACGGCCTGCGCTGCACGCAGCTCGCCGCCGGTGACCTCGCTGAGGCCCAGGTGCTTGACCTTGCCCTCGGCCACGAGCTCGGCCATGGCGCCGACCGTCTCCTCGATGGGGACGTTCACGTCGCGGCGGTGCATGTAGTAGAGGTCGATCTCGTCGACGCCGAGCCGGCTCAGGCTGTCCTCGACGGCCTGCCGGATGTACGGGCGGTCGTTGCGGACCGTCCGGCCCTCCGGGTGCTCCGGGTCGGCCGCGATGGCGAACTTGGTGGCCAGGACCACCTGGTCGCGGTGGGCCCGGACGAAGGGCGCGATGAACTTCTCGTTCTCGCCGTCGGCGTAGATGTCGGCCGTGTCATAGAGGGTGACGCCCAGTTCGAGCGCCCGCTCCAGCGTCGCCCGGGCCTCGCCCTCGTCGGTCGTCGGCCCGTAGGCGAAGCTCATGCCCATGCAGCCGAGGCCCTGCACGCCCACCTCGGGCCCGCCGGTGCCGAGCGCCGCGGTCGCGATCTCGTCGTTGCTGTCGGTCATCGGTGCGTCAGGCCCCTTCTGCGGCCTCGGCCCGTCGCCGGGCGTCGGAGTAGATGTCAATCTTGTAATCCAGCACTTCCAGGGTGCTCCGCAGCTCCGCGATGCGCTTGCGGACGTCCTCGCGGTGCGCGGCCAGCAGCTCTTCCCGCTCCGCCATCGTGTGCGCGCCCTCGCGGACGAGCCGCGCGTAGCGGACCATGTCCGCCACCGGCATGCCGGTCAGCCGCAGCCGTCCCACCAGGTCCAGCCAGTCCAGGTCCCGGTCGGTGTAGCGGCGCTGGCCGGTGTGCGAGCGGTCCACGTGCGGCATCAGCCCGATCCGCTCGTACCAGCGCAGCGTGTGGACCGACAGCCCCGTGCAGCCCGCCACTTCGCTGATCGTGTAGCGGTCGCGCCCCACCGGGCGTCCGTGCCGCTGCTGTTCGAGCACGGCGCACACACTGGCCGGCGGTGTCGTGGTCCCTACGGGCGCACTGTCCAAGACGGTCATGGAGCCTTCCCCCTGTTCGCGGGCGTTCGCAGTCGTTGCCCTTGCGATGACCACAACGCTAGAGAGCTGGAGCGCACTCCAGGCAAGCGAAGACTTGGGGGAATCTTGGCCGGGCCGGGCGGGCGGCGGCCCCGGGATAGGCTCGGATCATGGAGAGCCTGCGGATGATCGAGAACTGGCCGGTGGACACCGCTGCGGCGGCGGTCGTACGGGCCGACGGCACGACGGTGGGCGCGCACGGGCCGGCCGGGCATCGTTTCCCGCTGGCCTCCGTCACCAAACCGCTCGCCGCCTACGCCGCGCTCGTCGCCGTCGAGGAGGGCGCGGTCGAGCTGGACGAGCCGGCCGGGCCCGCGGGTTCGACGGTCCGCCACCTCCTCGCCCACACCTCCGGGCTGGCCTTCGACGAGCACCGGGCGATGGCCGAGCCGGGCACGCGGCGGCTCTACTCCAACGCCGGCTTCGAGGTCCTCGGCGACCACATCGCCAAGGCCACGGACATTCCCTTCGCGGAATACCTGCGCGAGGCGGTCCTGGAGCCGCTCGGCATGACGGCGACGGACCTTCCGGGCTCGCCCGCCAAGGACGGCGTCTCGACCGTCTCGGACCTGGCGCGGTTCGCCGCGGAGCTCCAGGCGCCGCGGCTGCTCTCGCCGGAGACCGTGGCCGAGGCGACGTCGGTGGCCTTCCCCGGCCTCACCGGGATCCTGCCCGGCTACGGGCACCAGCGACCCAACGACTGGGGCCTCGGCTTCGAGATCCGCGACGGCAAGTCCCCCCACTGGACGGGCGCGTCGTCCTCGCCCCGTACGTACGGCCACTTCGGGCAGTCGGGGACGTTCCTGTGGGTCGACCCGGCGGCGGGCGCGGCGTGCGTCGCCCTGACGGACCGGGCGTTCGGACCGTGGGCGATCGAGGTGTGGCCGGCGCTCACGGACGCGGTGCTGGCGGAGCTGGCGTAACCGCTGCCGCGCGGTGTCTTCGAATGCCGGACGGGCTGAGAAAATTCAGCCCGTCCGGCGTTTGAGGACCAGGGTCCGGGGCGGAGCCCCGGGAGCCTCAGCCGAAGTGCGGCTCCGCGTGCATCTCCCAGGCCAGCAGCTCCGCGTCGGAGCCGACCGCCTCGGCTTCGGCCTCGGAGGCATCCATCAGCCGGGCCGCGTCCCCGGCCTCCAGCAGGAGCTCCCCGTCCAGCCGGACGGACCCCCGGACCACGTGCACGTACACCCACGGCGCCCCCGGCAGGGAACCCCGTTCCCCGGCCGGCAGCCGCCGCACGTGCAGCACCGCCTCCACCCCCGGCAAGCCGTAGGACACGTCGTCGCCGACGCCGCGCACGACCTCGTACGACGGCTCGCCCCCGTACTCCGAGGGGGTCAGCCACATCTGCACGAAGCGCAGCGGCACCGCGCCCTCGTTGCGCTCCGAGTGCCGGACCCCGGCGCCCGCGCTGAGCCGCTGCACGTCGCCGGGGCGTACGACCTCGACGTGCCCCGCGGAGTCCTCGTGGGTGAGCTCGCCCTCGATCACCCAGGTGACGAGCTCGACGTCGCGGTGCGGGTGCTCCGCGAATCCCGCGCCGGGCGCGAGCCGCTCCTCGTTGCAGGCCGCCAGCGGCCCGAACCGCACGTTGTCGGGGTCGTAGAAGCCGGAGAAGGAGAAGGCGTGCCGGGTCTCGATCCCGGCGTCCGGGTCCCCGCCGCGGAAGCGTTCACCGGCTCGCTGGACGGACCGCTGTACGTGCGTCATCGGGCTACGGTAGCCCGGCGACCCCGCACCGGACCCGAATAAGGCAGGCTTGTCCCCGTGCCTGAACCCGCCGCTAACACCCCGCATCCGCACAGCGCCACCCTCCGCCGCCTGGAGAAGTCCTCCGGCACCCTGGCCGCCGCCGCCATCGCCCGGATGGACGCCCAGCTGCCGTGGTACCGGGCGATGCCCCCGGAGAACCGCTCGTGGATCGGCCTGGTCGCCCAGGCCGGCATCGCGGCCTTCACCGAGTGGTTCCGGCATCCGGAGACGCCGCAGGCCATCAGCACGGACGTGTTCGGGACGGCCCCGCGCGAGCTGACGCGGGCGATCACCCTGCGCCAGACGGTGGAGATGGTCCGCACGACCATCGAGGTCATGGAGTCGGCGATCGACGAGGTGGCGGCGCCCGGCGACGAGGGCGTGCTGCGGGAGGCCCTGCTGGTCTACGCCCGCGAGATCGCGTTCGCGACCGCGCAGGTCTACGCGCAGGCCGCCGAGGCGCGCGGCGCGTGGGACGCCCGGCTGGAGTCGCTGGTGGTCAACGCGGTGCTGTCGGGCGAGGCGGACGAGGGGGCCCTGTCGCGGGCCGCGGCCCTGGGCTGGAGCGCCCCGGCGAACGTCAGCGTGGTGCTGGGCACCGCCCCGAACGGGGACAGCGAGCTGACGGTGGAGGCGATCCGGCGGGCGGCGCGGCACGCGAAGGTGCAGGTGCTCACCGGTGTTCTCGGCGACCGGCTGGTGGTGATCGCGGGCGGCTCCGACCAGCCGTTGCAGACGGCCAAGGCGCTGATCGGGCCGTTCGCGGCGGGCCCGGTGGTGGCCGGCCCGGTGGTGCCGGACCTGCTGTCGGCGACGCGCTCGGCGCAGGCGGCCGCGGCCGGCCTGAAGGCCTGCGCGGCCTGGCCGGACGCCCCCCGCCCGGTCCTTGCGGATGATCTTCTGCCGGAGCGGGCGATGGCGGGTGACACCACGGCCCGTGATCAGCTGGTGGAGGAGATCTACAGACCGCTACAGGAAGCGGGCTCGGCCCTGCTGGAGACGCTGAGTGTCTACCTGGAGCAGGCGAGTAGCTTGGAAGGGGCGGCACGGATGCTGTTCGTTCACCCCAACACCGTGAGATACCGCCTCCGACGTGTGACGGACGTCACCGGCTGGTCACCCTCCGATGTCCGGTCGGCGTTCACGCTGCGAATCGCGCTCATCCTGGGGCGTCTGGCCGACACGGAGACGGCCCTTTAGCCTTTTGTCGAACGTCAACAATTCCCCTGACGGTTCTTGGTCCCCATCCCCACGGGTGGCCGGAGCCGTCCACGAGAGAGAGTGTGAGGGTGCTCGTACTCGTCGCTCCCGGCCAGGGCGCTCAGACGCCCGGCTTCCTGACCCCCTGGCTCGACCTCCCCGGTGTCGAAGACCGGCTCCGTGAGTGGTCGGCCGCCATCGGCCTGGACCTCGTCCACTACGGCACGAACGCCGACGCGGACGAGATCCGCGACACCGCCGTCGCCCAGCCGCTGCTCGTGGCGTCGGCGCTGGTCTCCGCCCGGCAGCTGTTCCCGGCGGCCGAGGACTTCACCCGTCTGGTGGGCGCGGCCGCGGGCCACAGTGTGGGCGAGCTCGCAGCCGCCGCGCTGACCGGTGTGCTGCCGGAGCTGTCGGCGATGGAGCTGGTCCGCAAGCGCGGCCTGGCCATGGCCGAGGCCGCGGCGATCACCGAGACCGGCATGGCCGCCCTCCTCGGCGGCGACCCCGAGGTCGTCGTGCCGCACCTGGAGAAGCTCGGCCTGACCCCCGCGAACGTCAACGGCGCGGGCCAGATCGTGGCCGCCGGCACCGCCGAGCAGCTCGCCGCGCTGGCCGAGGACAAGCCCGAGGGCACCCGCAAGGTCGTGGCGCTGAAGGTCGCGGGAGCGTTCCACACGCACCACATGGCCCCCGCCGTGTCGGCCCTGGAGGCCGCCGTGCAGGAGCTGTCCCCCGCCGAGCCGCACACCCGCTACGTCTCGAACAAGGACGGCGGCGTCGTGACCTCCGGCGCGGAGGTCGTGCGGCGGCTGGTCGGCCAGGTGGCCAACCCGGTCCGCTGGGACCTGTGCATGGAGACGTTCAAGGAGCTCGGCGTGACGGCTCTGCTCGAAGTGGCCCCCGGCGGTACGCTCACCGGCCTGGCCAAGCGCGCGCTGCCCGGCGTGAAGGCCTTGGCCCTGAAGTCGCCGGCCGACCTCGACGCGGCCCGTGAGCTGATCGCCGAGTACGCCGCACCCGCCGGGTCCCCGGCCGAATAAGGAGCCTCAGAGCATGACCGCGAAGATCAAGCCGAGCAAGGGTGCCCCGTACGCGCGCATCCTCGGCGTGGGCGGCTACCGCCCCACCCGGGTGGTGCCGAACGAGGAGATCCTTAAGTACATCGACTCCTCGGACGAGTGGATCCGCTCCCGCTCCGGCATCGCGACCCGGCACTGGGCCGGCCCGGAGGAGACGGTCTCCGCGATGTCGGTCGAGGCGTCCGGCAAGGCCATCGCCGCCGCGGGCATCACCCCCGAGCAGATCGGCGCCGTGATCGTCTCGACGGTCTCGCACTTCCACCAGACCCCGGCGATCGCCACCGAGATCGCGCACCGGATCGGCGCGGGCAAGCCGGCCGCGTTCGACATCTCGGCGGGCTGCGCGGGCTTCGGCTACGGCCTGACGCTCGCCAAGGGCCTGGTCGTCGAGGGCTCCGCGGAGTACGTACTCGTGATCGGCGTCGAGCGGCTGTCGGACCTCACCGACCTGGAGGACCGCGCGACGGCCTTCCTGTTCGGCGACGGTGCGGGCGCCGTGGTCGTCGGCCCCTCCGCCGAGCCGGCCATCGGCCCGGCGGTGTGGGGCTCCGAGGGCGACAAGTCGCACACCATCAAGCAGACCCTGGGCTGGGACACCTACCGCACCACCCCGGTCCCCGGCGGAAACGGTCCGGAGGCCCGCACGCCCCTGGACGAGATCCGCTACCCGGCCATCACGCAGGAGGGCCAGGCGGTGTTCCGCTGGGCCGTCTTCGAGATGGCCAAGGTCGCCCAGCAGGCGCTGGACGACGCCGGGGTCAGCGCGGAGGACCTGGACGTCTTCATCCCGCACCAGGCCAACATGCGGATCATCGACTCGATGGTCAAGACCCTCAAGTTGCCGGAGAGCGTCACGGTCGCCCGTGACGTGGAGACCACGGGCAACACGTCCGCGGCCTCCATTCCGCTGGCCATGGAGCGGCTCCTGGCCACCGGCGCCGCGAAGAGCGGGGACACCGCGCTCGTCATCGGTTTCGGGGCGGGTCTCGTCTACGCCGCCACGGTCGTTACCCTCCCCTAGGCGAGATCGTCGCGATCCGGCCTCACCGCCGGGCCGCGCAGAGCTCACCGCACCAGCAGTTCCTTATCACGCAGGTTCCACCGCACAAATAGAAGGAGCGCCACATGGCCGCCACCCAGGAAGAGATCCTCAAGGGCCTCGCCGACATCGTCAACGAGATCGCCGGCATCCCGGTCGAGGACGTCAAGCTCGACAAGTCCTTCACCGACGACCTGGACGTCGACTCGCTGTCCATGGTCGAGGTCGTCGTGGCCGCCGAGGAGCGCTTCGACGTCAAGATCCCCGACGAGGACGTCAAGAACCTCAAGACCGTCGGCGACGCCGCGGACTACATCCTGAAGCACCAGGCCTGACCTGAGCGTTCGTCGCCACCCCGGCGGTGGCGGTTTCACCAGCACCTCTACACGTGGAGACAATTCCTGTGAGCTCGACCAATCGCACCGTGGTCGTCACCGGTATCGGCGCAACCACACCGCTGGGTGGCGACAGCGCGACGACCTGGGAGGCTCTGCTCGCCGGCCGGTCCGGCGTCAAGCCCCTCGAGGGTGAGCGCTACGCCGACCTTTCGGTCCGGATCGCCGCCACCGCCGCGGTCGACCCCGAAGACGTCCTGCCCCGCCCGCTCGCCCGCAAGCTGGACCGCTCGGCGCAGTTCGCGCTGATCGCGGCCCGTGAGGCGTGGGCCGACGCGGGCTACACCGCCAAGGCCGGCGAGGACTCCGCCATCGCCCCCGAGCGCCTCGGCACCGTCATCGCCTCCGGCATCGGCGGCGTGACCACCCTGCTCGACCAGTACGACGTGCTCAAGGAGAAGGGCGTCCGCCGCGTCTCCCCGCACACCGTGCCCATGCTGATGCCGAACAGCCCCTCGGCCAACGTCGGCCTGGAGGTGAACGCCCAGGCGGGCGTGCACACCCCGGTCAGCGCGTGCGCCTCCGGCGCCGAGGCCATCGGCTACGCCGTCGAGATGATCCGCACCGGCCGCGCCGACGTGGTCGTCGCCGGCGGCACCGAGGCGGCGATCCACCCGCTGCCCATCACCGCCTTCGCCAACATGATGGCGATGTCCAAGAACAACGAGGAGCCCCAGAAGGCCTCCCGCCCGTACGACAAGGCCCGCGACGGCTTCGTCCTCGGCGAGGGCGCCGGCGTCGTGATCCTGGAGTCGGCCGAGCACGCCGCCCGGCGCGGCGCGCGGGTCTACTGCGAGGTCCTGGGCCAGGGCCTGTCCGCGGACAGCCACCACATCGCCCAGCCCGAGCCGACCGGCCGCGGCATCGCCGCCGCGCTCCAGAGCCTGCTCGACAACACCGATCTCAAGCCGTCCGAGGTCGTGCACCTCAACGCGCACGCCACGTCCACCCCGCAGGGTGACGCGGCCGAGATCAAGGCCCTGCGCAAGGTCCTCGGCGACGACCTCGACCACGTCGCGGTCTCCGCGACGAAGTCGATGACCGGCCACCTCCTGGGCGGCGCGGGCGGCATCGAGACGGTCATGACCGTCCTCGCCCTGCACACCCGCACGGCCCCGCCGACCATCAACGTCGACGACCTGGACGAGGACATCGACGCGGACATCGTCCGCGACGAGCCGCGCGCCCTGCCCGCCGAGGGCACGATCGCCGCGATCAACAACTCGTTCGGCTTCGGCGGCCACAACGTGGTTCTGGCCCTGCGCTCGGTCTGACCGCACCGCCTCACGGCATACGGCCCGCCCCGGGAGATCCCGGGGCGGGCCGTTTCGTTGGTCAGGCGTCCCGTACGGGCCACGCCGGGCCCCCGGGGCCATGCGCCCACACGCATTCGCCGCCGGCCCCCACGGTCACCCCGAGGTCGGTGAGTGCAGGGGCCCCGGCATCCCGCCACGCCGCCACGGCCAGAACCGCCTCGTCCACCAGGCGACGCGGCCCCCACTGCCGCACCCGCCCGTCCGGCTTCCACGCCGCCCAGGAAGCAGCGTCGCGGGCTTCGAACCACCACGTGGTCCCGCCGAAGACGATGCGGATGCCGGGCACCAGGGCATGGAGGAGGAATTCGGCGCCCAGCTCGCTCCTCACCGGCGACAGGTCCGCGTCGGTCCGGGACTTCTCGGCATCGGCGAGCTGAGCCTTGATGACGGCGCGTATGTCGGGCGCTTCGCCACCACGCCGGCCGCGCAGCGCCATGAACGCGACGGCGTCGACGACCGGCCCCGACGCGCTCTTGCCGTCGTCGGCGACGGCAAGGCGGAGCAGGGCCAGCCCCCTGTACGGAGTGACGATGATTCCGCCGGGGACCGTCTGCGCGATCCAGGCCGGAGGAACGCGCGTGGCGGAGGCGGTGGACAAGACGCGGTCGTACGGCGCGCCCTCGGGCCATCCCAGCTCGCCGTCGCCGACGGCTGCCCGCACCTGGCCGTATCCGGAGGCGTCGAGGTTCCGGCGGGCGGTGCCGGCCAGCTGCCGGTCCGTCTCGATGGTCAGGATCTTGTGGGCCCGGGTGCGCTCGGCCATCAGGGCCGAGTCGTAGCCGGTGCCCGTACCGATGTGCAGGACCGTGTGACCCGGGTGCAGATCGAGATGCGCCAGCTGAGCGGCGACGACCCGCAGCGCCGAGATGGACGAGGTGAAGCGGCCCCGGGCGGGCCCTTCGGAGGGCGTGCGGTGGTCGTCCATCTGCGTGATCAGCGGCCGCCGGAGCTCGTAGACGGCCGCCTGCCACGCGTCAGGATCCTGCTCGCGGTCAAGAACGGGGAACAGACCGTCGCTGCCGGGCTCGGGCAGCCACACCCGGCCGGGTACGAACCGGGTACGGTCCACCGCGAGGAAGGCACGGGCCAACCATGACGGACCGTGCTCGGCCAACTCGCCGGCGCAAGCCTGCCGGGGGTCGGCGGAGGCGGGCGTCGCGGTCACTTGACGCCTCCGGGTCGGCCGTCGCCCGCGTACGGCCCGTCGAGGTCGCCGGCTTTGCCGAAGTCCTGGTCCACGTCGTATTCGCGGTCGTCCAGGCCCATGTCGTCATCGTCGTTCTCGTCGTCCTTACGTCCCATGACGCCTCCTCGGGGTTACGGCCGGGGGGTCAGTGTGGCCGTTTCAGTGCGAGCCGGAAAGGACACGGGCGCGTACGCCCGCTGTCCGTCCCGGGGGCCTCCCGGGACGGGCCGTAGGCGTGATGTCTTCAGGCGCCAGGGAGGGGCAGCCGGGCCCAGACGCGGGTGCCCTCGGTGGTGGGGCCGCTCTGGCTGATGCCCCAGTCGCCGCCGCATTCGTGGATGACGGCGGCGAGGAGCAGCAGCGCGCGCTTGCGGTAGGCGGTGCAGCGGGCGGCGTCGCGGGGGTCGGAGTGTGCGTGGTGGGCGTCCCAGTTGACGATGCGGAGTGCGCTGTCGCACCAGCGGATCGAGTGATAGAGGTCCTGTCCGGGTGCGAACTGGGTGGCGCAGGCGACGAGTTCTCCGGCTGCGGAGAGGGCGGTTTCTTCGATCGCGGTGAGTCCGTGGGCGCGCAGGACGCTGCGGGTGGTGGTCCGTACGACGGTGGCGGAGAGGGGGTCGCCGGGGACGGTGAAGCTGTAGGAGAGCGCGGAGGGGTCGGAGGAGCGGGGCTTGTAGGCGGGGCGCTGGGTGGTGGCGAGGGTGGAGGGGTTGGCGGGGGTGGGGGTGATGAGGGGGCAGAGGGTGTCGGTGTCGGTGGAGGGCATGCGGCGGCTCCCAGAGATGAGTGAGAGGTGTGGATCCGCAGTGCGGCACGCCTGACCGGTGGCCTGTCTCCCTGACGCGGACACGCCCCTCCCAGGGCAGGAGGACGCGGGCATGCTCGCGCGATGCGCTTCCGGCTGGCGCCGTTGCGTGTGCGGTGCGGCACCGAAGCTAGTGCGGCTGAGGGCTATTTAGCCACCGGAAGGGCAAATTTGCCCTCGATCGATGGATGGCGTCCTCGCTGAAGCGGCAGACTGCTGCCCACCACAGACGCGAAGGGGATCCATGGCCGCCAGAAGAACACCCACCGAACGCCAGCGGCGCCTCGGCTCCGAGCTCCACAAGATGCGCGTCGCAGCCGGCGTCAGTGCCGAGTCCGTGGCGTCGCTCCTGGGCGTCGATCGCGGCAAGATCTCCAATATGGAACGCGGGCTCCGCCCCATCAGCCCGGACCGGCTACGTAGTTGGGCCTGTCACTGCGATCGCTCCGACGAGGCATACATCGCCGCACTGACCAAGATGGCCCAGCCGGACGGCCCTGGATGGTGGGAACGATACCGAGGGGTGCTCCCCGGAGGCCTCCTCGACATTGCCGAACTGGAGGACCAAGCCGTACGGCTGCGGACGGGACACACCGTGCACATCCCGGGGCTGCTGCAAACCGTTGACCATGCGCGCGCGATCTTCGGGGCAGCCGTACCGCCCTTGCCCAAGCGTGAATTCGAGCTCCGGATGGTGCACCGGATGGAGCGTCAGAGGGTACTTACCCGAGAGGACCCGCCGGAGTACCACTGCGTCATTCACGAGGCAGCGCTCCGCATGCAGTTCGGCGGCGCAACGGTGGCGCGAGCCCAACTGGAGCACCTGATCCACATGTCGGAGCTCAGCCATCTCACGGTGCGCGTACTGCCCGTTTCCAGCGGCACCTTCCCGGGCTCGGGGCAGACCCTGGTGTACGCCGAGGCACCCGTGCCGGAACTCGACACGGTGCAGGTCGACTGCACACACGGCCCGGAATTCCTCTATGGCGAAGCGCAGCTGTCCAAGTACCGTGATCAGTTGGACTGCATGGAGCAGCTCGCCTTGGATCCCGAAGCGTCACGTCGGTTCATCCACGACATCGCTAGACAATCTTGAGGAACACCCCCATGCCCGATATCACCTGGGAAGACCCGTACTGCGCCGAGGCCAGCGCCTGCTTTCGGATAGGCACCGACTCCTCCGGAAACGCCTACATCGCCGTCAGCGGCGCTGAAGAGCAATACGTCACCGACACCCACGATGCCTTGCGCGCACTGATCCGCGACATCAAGGCCGGCAAGGCCGATCACCTGCTCTGACCGTGGCCGACTGCCGCTGTCCGGGAGGGCTGCCCTGCGCACAGACGGCGTAGGCGTAGCTCGCGTGAAAGCTCAGTGGTGCCCGTACGGACGGGGGCGTTACCCCCACGAACTGCATCCGGCTTCTGAAGGGAGGCGACCATGTCGCACATCTGCTGGGAAGACCCCTTCTGTGGCGAGGGAGCGAATTGCTTCCGTGTGGGCACTGACGCCGCCGGCAACGCCTACATAGCCGTATCCGGCGCCGAGGACCATTACGTCACCGACTCCCGCGACGCCTTGCGCGCCCTGATCCGTGACATCAAGGCGGGCAAGGCCGATCACCTGCTCTGACCGGTGGCCGGACTACTGGCCCGGGCCGATCCACATCACGTCCGGGCGGTCGTTGTTCGCGCCGGTCTCCACCTGGAGTTCCTTCGCGCCGTCCGGGCGGACCGAGTACGTGAACGTGGTCTCCGCGCGCTTGCCGGGCAGCAGCTTGCCCGTGAACGGCTTCGTCGCACCGCGGCCGTCGAAGATCTCCGCGGCCCTCTTGCCGGTGGCGTCGCGCACGTACGGGACGTGGGCGAGGAGGTCGATCGGCTCCTTGCCGTCGTTGGCGATGGTGACCTTGAACCGGAGCGCCAGGTCCCCGTCCTCGTGGCCGAACGCGATCCGGTCCAGCTCGTACGGCTCGGGCTTGTCCACCGTCACCGTGACGCCGTCCTTGTACGTGTGCGTCTCGCCGAACTTCAGCGGCTTCGGTGCCGCGGAGGTCGATGCCGAAGGCTCCGGCGCCGCGGCCGCCGGCGGGCGGTCCTCGTAAAGGTCGTCGTTCTCCTCGTCGGCCTTGTCGATGACGAAGAGGGTGAACAGGAGGCCGCCGACGGCCATGAGCAGGGCCGCCCCGCCCAGGATCGTGCCGGTCAGGGCCATGCCCTTGTTCGTGGCCTGTCCCCTGCGGACGAGGACCAGGCCGACGATGCCCAGGCCCAGGGCGACCAGGGCGAGCGGGCCCGAGAGGAAGAAGAGGAACGGGACGAGCCCGATGACCGCACCGCAGATGCCGACGATCATCGCCGCCGTGCCCATGCCGTTGCGGGGCTGCGCGGGCGGGTGGGGCGGGTAGTACGCCCCGGGATGGCCGTGGGGGTGGCCGTGGGGATACCCGGGCATGGTCATGCGTGCGTCGTCCTTCGGAAGCCGGATGGGGTGATGAATCCCCGGGATGAATCATCGGGATGAATCATCGGGATGAATCACCCTATCCAGCACTTGATCAGGCCTTTACACCGCATCGAAGGACGCGTAGTACGACGCCGCCATGTCCTCCTCCCCGTGCCCCTGCTCCGTGGCGCGGCGGAAGCGTTCCGCGCCTGCTGCCGCCACGTCCATCCGTACGCCCGCCTGCTGCCCCGCCGCGACGATCAGGCGGGCGTCCTTCTCGGCCGTGGCGGTGGTGAAGCTGGGGGTGAGGTCGCCGCCCAGGAGCAGGGCGGCCTTGGCGCGCAGGTAGCCCATGTCCAGGGGGCCGCCGGCGACGGCGTCCAGGAAGCCGGCCGGGTCGACGCCGAGGCCTTCGGCCAGCGCCAGCGCTTCGGCGGTGCCGTGGGTGACGGCCAGCACCCAGCTGTTGATGACGAGCTTGAGGCGGGTGGCCGTGCCGCTCGCGGCGTCGTCGCCGAGCCGCACCGTCCGGCTGCCGATGGCGGCGAAGACGGGCTCCAGGGCCTTCCACGCCGCCTCCGGCCCGGCGGCCAGCACGGTCAGCTTGCCGTCCTCCGCGGGCTGCTTGCTGCCGAGGACGGGCGCGTCGACGAGGGTGAGGCCGTGCTCGTGGGCGAAGACGGCGAGGCCGTCGAAGCCCTCCAGGCCGACGGTGCCCGCCTGGGCCCAGATCGTGCCGGGCTCCAGCGCGGGCGCGGCGGCGCGCATCGCGTCGAGGGTGGCCGGGCCGTCGCGGAGCATGGTCAGGACGATGCCGGCGCCGCGGACGGCGTCGGCGGGGGTGTCCGCGACGCGCACGCCGTCGGCCGCGAGGGGCTCGGCCTTCTCCCGGCTGCGGTTCCAGGCGGTGACGGAGAGGCCCGCGCGGGCGAGGTTGCGGGCCATGGCGGCGCCCATGATGCCGGTGCCGAGGACGGTGACGGTGACGGTGGCAGTGCCGGACGGCGGCGTACGCGTTTCGGTCATGCCCCGACGCTAGGGGCTGGAGCCCGCTCCAGGGCAAGTGCGCACGCCCTGTCCGGCGCGCCCGTTCGGACGACCGCGCCCGTTCAGACGACCTGGTGCAGCCAGCGGACCGGGGCGCCCTCGCCCGCGTACCGGAAGGGCTCCAGCTCGTCGTCCCACGGCTTGCCCAGGAGCTTGGCGACCTCCGCCTCCAGCTCCGTCTCGCCGCGGGCGGCGCGGGCGAGGGCGGCGCGCAGCCGGTCCTCGGGGACGAGGATGTCGCCGTGGATGCCGGTGACGGCGTGGAAGATGCCCAGGTCAGGGGTGGAGCTGTAGCGCTCGCCCTCCGCCGTGGCGCACGGCTCGGCGGTCACTTCGAAGCGCAGGAGGTGCCAGCCGCGCAGCGCGGAGGCGAGCTTGGAGGCGGTGCCGACCTGTCCCTGCCAGGAGAATTCGGCACGCCAGGTGCCGGGCGAGGCGGGCTGCCGGATCCAGTCGAGGGTGACCCGCACGCCGAGCACGCCCGCGACTGCCCATTCGACGTGCGGGCACAGCGCGCGCGGCGCGGAGTGCACGTACAGAACTCCACGTGTCGTCACCGGGACCTCCAGTGCGGTTCGAGGTTCGCCTTCCCCAGCGGCCTCGCACCCGTACCGGTCCCGCCCGGGACAGCATGAGACATTCTGCCCCAATGGCCACTCCCGCACCAGCTCGCGAGGTTACCAACAGTAAACACCATCGGGAGCATTTCTCCTGAAAGGGACAGGATGTGACGTGTCGTATTTCAGTTGTGCCGGAAGTGCAAAGCCGCCCCGGGGCACGGCACGACCGCCCCGGGGAAAAGCTACCGTGCGAACGGACCCCCGCGGTGACGTACCGTCGGACCCGAACAGATATCACCCGGCCGGAGGGGAAAAGCGATGCACCGCAGCACGGGACGGAAGGCGCGCGGGGCCGCCAGGGCCGCCGTCGCGGCGGCCACCGCCTTCTCGGCCGCCCTCCTGGTCACGGGATGCGACTCCGGCAAGGAGGACGCCTCCGCCGGAAAGCCGAGCGCCCGGCCGGCCGCCGCTCCCGCGTGGAATACCCACCCCGCGTCGATCGCCTCACTGGGTGACTCCATTACCCGCGGATTCGACGCCTGCGCGATCCTCAAGGACTGCCCGGAGGTCTCCTGGGCCACCGGCACCAAGGTCGACAGCCTCGCCCGCCGACTGCTGGCCACGCCGACGACCAGCAGCTGGAATTACGCGCGGACCGGCGCGCGGATGACCGACCTCCCGGGCCAGATGCAGTCCGCCGTCGCGCAGAAACCGCAGCTGGTGACGGTGCTCCTGGGCGCCAATGACGCCTGCCGCGACAATGTGGCCGACATGACCCCGGTGAGCGCGTTCCGCAGCGACTTCGAGTCCTCGGTGAAAGAGCTGCGCACGGCGCTCCCGAAGTCCCAGCTCTACGTGGCCGGCGTGCCCGACCTGCAACGCCTGTGGTCGCAGGGGCGCACGAACAGCTACGCCAAGACCGTCTGGAACCTGGGCATCTGCCCCTCGATGCTCAAGGACGCCCAGTCCGCCGACCCGGCGGCTGAGCAGCGGCGCGCCCAGGTCGTGAAGCGGGTCGGCGAGTACAACGCGGTCCTGAAGGACGTGTGCCGCCGGGACGCGCTGTGCCGCTTCGACGGGTCGGTGTCCGCGTACGCGTTCACGGGCGAGGCGCTGAGCAAGTGGGACTGGTTCCATCCGAGCACGCAGGGCCAGGGCGAGCTCGCGGCGCTGGCCTACCGGACCGTCACGGCCGAGAAGCACCCGTCTTAAGCCCTTCTCAGAGACGGGGCATTGGTGGGGCGGGGCCTGTCAGGTGGCCCCGCCCCGGTCAGACACGGGCCGTGCGGGCTGCGCGCGGCGCGAACGTACGTACCCTCGCTCCGGACATCCGGCACCGCGCACACGCACCCGGAGGCGTTCCGTGCCTGCCGACCAGCACGGTATCCGATGAACACACCTTACTCATAAGCAAGTTCACCCCCACGCGGGTCAACTTCCGTACGACAGGGGTGACGGCGGGGGTGATGAGAGGGGTGACATCGGGGCGCGGGCTGCCACGCGAACGTCGGACAAGCTTTACCTATCGTCATCCCGGAGGGGCCCCGGAGGCCGCCCGCGGCCCGTGGCCGACCGGTACGGTCTGGCCATGACGGAAATCGACCCGCGGACCACCGCCCTCGTCCTCATCGACCTGATGGAGCGCATGGTCGCGCTCCCCCTCGCTCCGCGCAGCGGGGACGAAGTGGTCCGTACGGCGGAGGAGTTGGCGCGGGCGTTCCGGAAGTCGGGCGGCACGGTGGTCGTGGTGCGCACGGAGCGGCCCGGGCCGGCGGAGCAGCCGCCCGGGAGCGGGCTGCTCGCGGGGGTCGCCGAGGAGGGCGACACCGAGGTGGTGAAGCGGTCGCCGGGCGCGTTCCACGGCACGGACCTGGACGCGCGGCTGCGGGAGCGGGGGGTGCGCACGCTCGTCCTCGGCGGGATCTCCACCAACCTGGGCGTGGAGTCGACGGCCCGGGCGGCCGCCGACCACGGCTACGGGCTGGTCTTCGTGGAGGACGCGATGAGCGCGCTGACGGCGGAGGAGCACCGGGGTTCGGTGACGCTGAACATGCCGCGTCTGGGCACGGTGATGCGGGCGGCGGACCTGCGGTTCCCCGCGTGAGGAGCCGACCCGCGCCCATCGGCGGAGGCTCGCCGGGCGTGGTGTGCAACCGGTCGGCTACGGGTGACCGGTGGCTGGTCGCGCAGTTCCCCGCGCCCCTATCGGGGCGCGGCCGCGCCGGGCCCCAGCATCCGCTGGAGCAGATCTCGTAGAACCCCCCGCTCCTCGGCCGAGAGGCCGGCCAGGGGCTCGCGGGCGAAGTCCAGGGACTCGCTCAGGCGGTCCGCGGTCTCCAGGCCTGCGGGGGTGGCCGCCGCGAGCTTGACGCGGCGGTCGTCCGGGTCGGGGCCGCGCTCGACCAGGCCGCGGGCCTCCAGGCGGTCGACGATGCCGGTGACGTTGGACGGCTCGCACTTCAGGAGCTGGGCGATCCGGCGCATCGGCATGGGCTCGCGCGCGAGCAGGGCGAGGACCTTGGCCTGGGCGCCGGTGAGCGCGTGCTTGGCCGCCGCCGCCTCGTACTCCTCGTGGTAGCGGGCCACGACGGCCGCGATGAGGTCGACGACCTCACGGGTCAGGGCATCGGTTCGGGGGACCATGACACCCAGGTTACCGCGTTGCTTGACAACATGAAATATCGAGGCGCATGGTTGTTTCACTAGCTGAAACATTAGGAGGCCGCGCCCCATGTCCGCAATGCCCACCACCAGCCGTGAATGGCACCTCGTCGCCCGCCCCCACGGCTGGCCGAAGCCCGAGGACTTCGCGCTGCGCGAGGTCGCCGTGCCCGAGCCCGGCGAGGGACAGATCCTGGTGCGCACGATCCACATGTCCGTGGACCCGTACATGCGCGGCCGGATGAACGACGTCCGCTCCTACGTCCCGCCGTTCGAGCTGGACCGGCCGATGGAGGGCGGCGCGGTCGGCGAGGTCGTCGCCTCGCGCAGCGACGCCTTCAAGCCCGGCGACCACGTGCTGCACGGCCTGGGCTGGCGCGAGTACGCCGTGGTCGGCGCGGAGAACGCGGTGAAGGTCGACCCGGAGCTCGCGCCCCTGTCGGCCTACCTCGGCGTGCTCGGCATGCCGGGCCTGACCGCCTACGCCGGCCTGCTGGAGGTCGCCTCCTTCAAGGAGGGCGACGCCGTCTTCGTCTCCGGCGCCGCGGGCGCGGTCGGCCTCCAGGTCGGCCAGATCGCCAGGCTCAAGGGCGCCTCGCGCGTCATCGGCAGCGCGGGCACCGACGAGAAGGTCAAGGCCCTCGTCGAGGAGTACGGCTTCGACGCCGCCTTCAACTACAAGAACGGCCCGGTCGCCGAGCAGCTGAAGGAGGCCGCGCCCGACGGCATCGACGTCTACTTCGACAACGTCGGCGGCGACCACCTGGAGGCCGCGATCGGCGCGCTGAAGGTGCACGGCCGCGCCACGCTCTGCGGCGCGATCTCCGGTTACAACGACACCGAGCCGCAGCCCGGGCCGCGCAACATGATCGCGATCATCGGCAAGCGCCTGCGCCTCCAGGGCGTGCTCGTCCGCGACCACGCGGCGATGCAGCCGCAGTTCGTGCAGGAGGTCGGCGGCTGGGTGCGCTCCGGCGAGCTCAAGTACCGCGAGACGGTCGTCCACGGCGTGGAGCACGCGCTGGACGCGTTCCTGGGCATGCTGCGCGGCGAGAACACCGGCAAGATGATCGTGACGTTCTGATCCGGACCTGATCCGGGCCTGGCCCGGACCGCCTCCGCGGCGTGATCACAGGCGTGAGCGCCCGTGATCACGCCGCGGCGCGCCCGGATACCCTTCCCGCCATGCGAGATCTCGTGGCGGGACTGACGTACCTGGGCAAGGGCCAGCGCTGGGTGGCCGGCAACCGGCGGCAGTGGGGGTTCGGGCTGCTGCCCGGGCTGATCACGCTCGTCGGCTACGCGGCCGCGGTCGTCTGCCTGGCCCTGTACGCGGACGACGCCGTCGCCTGGGCCACGCCGTTCGCCGGCGGCTGGGCCTCGCCGTGGGCCGGCCTGTTCCGGGGCGCGCTGACCGTGCTCCTCTTCGGCGGCGGCCTGCTGCTCGCCGTGATCTCCTTCACGGCCGTGACCCTGCTGGTAGGTCAGCCCTTCTACGAGGAGCTGTCCGCGCGGGTCGACCGCTCGGTGGGCGGCGAGGCGCCCGAGTCCGGGCTGCCGCTGTGGCGGGAGCTGTGGATCTCCGCCCGCGAGAGCCTCGCGGTGCTCGTGCGCGCCGCCGCCTGGGGCGTGCTGTTCTTCGCCCTCGGCTTCGTGCCCTTCGTCGGGCAGACCGTGGTCCCCGCGATCGGCATCTGCTTCTCGGGCTTCTTCCTCGCCGAGGAGCTCACCGCGGTGGCCCTCCAGCGCCGCGGGGTGCCGCTGCGCGAGCGGCTGCGGCTGCTGCGCTCCCGCAAGCTGCTCACGCTGGGCTTCGGCGTGCCGCTGGCGCTCCTCTTCCTCGTGCCGGTCGTGGCGGTGTTCGTGATGCCGGGCGCGGTGGCGGGCGCGACGCTGCTCGTACGGGACCTCATGGGTGAGGGCCCGGTGGAGACCGAGCCCGAGGCGGCGGGCGACAGCGCCCTCAGCTGACGGACACCTCGACTGACAGCCCCCGAGGGGGCGGCGGATCAGCCGAGGGAGAGCTCCGCCGTCACCAGCCCCTCCCCCGCGTCCGGGCCCTCCGCGAGGACGCTGCCGTCCGGCGCCCAGACCGCGCTGAGGCCGCAGGCGTCGTAGGGGCCCGAGGGGCCGTGGTGGTTGGCCAGCAGCACGTGGAGGCCGTTGTCCCGCGCGAGCGCCGGGAAGATCTCCATCCGCTCCCGCGCACCGCCGCCCCGCCCGTACAGCGAGCTGGCGACCAGCACGCGGCACCCGTCGGCGGCGGCACGGGCCGCGCACTCCGGGAAGTGGGCGTCGTAGCAGATGACGTGCCCGAAGCCGACGCCGTCCAGCGTGAAGCGGCCCTCGCCCGTCCCCGGCACGAAGCCCGCGGCACGCTCGGTCTCCGTCACGTGCACCTTGTCGTAGCGGGCGAGCGGCGCGCCGTCCGGACCGTAGACGAAGCTGCTGATCGTGGGGCCGGCGGCGGCCCGCCCGGGGCCGTTGACCACGGCGGCGACGCCCGCGGCCCGGCACGCCTCCCGTACGGGGGCGAGCCGGGCGTCGCCGGCGTCCAGGAGCAGGCCGTCACCGGCCGCGACGATCGCGTCCAGTTCGTAGCCGGTGACGGCGAGCTCGGCGAAGACCACGAGGGCCGCGCCGCGCTCCCCCGCCTCGGTGACGAAGGCGGCCATCCTGGCCGCGTTCGCCCCGATGTCGCCCGGCCGGGCGGTGAACTGTGCTGCTGCGATGATCATCCGTCCATCATGGCGTCCGGGCGTTCGCGGCGGCCACGACTGTGAGCGACCGCACCTGGGCGACGATCGCGAGCCGGTTCCGTACGAACTCGGGGTCGGTGACCGTACCGGTCGCGGGGTCGGCGTTGCCCCGGCCGAACTCCAGCACCGGGGTGTGCAGGTGCCCGCCGGGGACGGGCAGGCGCACGGCGTCGCGCAGCAGGGTGGCCCGGTAGGCGATCTCGTTGGAGAGGTAGTCGCCCCCGCCGCCGGCGCGGGCGGTCGAGCCCGGGGTCGGCCCGTCCGGCCGGTCGGCCGGCTCGGTGGCGCCCGCGGGGATCTCGGTGACCTCGGTGTTGTCGTGCACGGGGAACGGCCCCGTCGCGGCGGCGGTCATGGCGGCGTACGGGAGGCTGGTCGACGTCCACTGCGGCTGGGGGCGGACGGTCGGCACGCCGGGCGGCACGGGCACGGTCTCCGTGCGGGAGACGCCCGCGTTGTCCGGGTAGCCGCCGCGCCAGGCCCCGTTGGTGCGCTCGACGTCGAAGCGGCCGGGGCGGCCCTGGCTGATGGTGGTGAAGAGGTCCACGCGGCGGGGGCCCGGCCGGAAGTGCGGCAGCAGCGTGCGCTCCACCGTGCCGTCGGCGAAGTCCGCCCAGCGGACGGGGAAGACGGCGGCCTCGATGCGCGCCGGGCCGGCCGGGGTGTCGACCGTCGTGCCGTCCAGGGCGAGGGCGGCGGCGCCGGAGGGGTTGGAGCGGCGGGGGTCCGCGTCGAGCTGGAAGGGGTCGAATCCGGTGATGACGACGCGCTTGACCTGCGTGCCCGCCGGGAGGTCGAGGGTGTCCTGGCCGCGCGAGGAGCGCTCGACGCGGCCGGTGAGCTCGGTGCGCTGCGCCCCGGACAGCCGGAAGGCAGGCTTCCATTCCTGTACGGCGCGGGTCATGCCGAGCCGCGCCCAGTACAGCGGGCGGTCGTCGTCGCGGCTGAGGTCCCCGGCGCGCTCCGGGCCGGGCCCGCGGCCCTGCGCCCGGTCCACGGCGCGCCGCCACAGCCGCCGGCCCTCGTCGGTCGCGAGGCGCTGCGCCTGCGGGAGCGTGCGGGTGCGGCCCAGGGCGGCGGCGAAGTCCGGAGCCGCGTCGGCGAAGCCGCCGCGGCGCAGGATCTCCTGCGGCACGGGGCCGGAGAGGCGCTGCTCCTCGGTGGTGAGGGACGGGCGGGGCGCGGGGGCTTCGGCGGCGACGGCGGTCGTGGGGACGACGGCCGCGGCGGTGGCCAGGAGGGCGGCCGCGAGGGATATGCCGCCGAGTCTTGAGGGATGCGAGGGATGCATGAGGCGGAAGGTATCCACTGCGCCCGGCCTTGCGATAGACGGCCTTGTCAACTCCCTTTTAAGACAGGTGACTTCAAGCCACAATGGCGCAATGAACATAGCGCAGCTCTTAGCGGTCCCGCTCTTCGACCCCGGCATCGGCCAAGGCGCCCGCCAGTTCACCGAACTGGGCATCGCGCTGCTGCTCTCCTCCCTCATCGGCCTGGAGCGCGAGGTGCAGCAGAAGAGCGCCGGGCTGCGGACCCACACGCTCGTCGGGGTGGGCAGCGCGCTGTTCATGGAGGTCTCGATCCACGGCTTCGGCGCGGTGACCGCGCTCACCGGCGCCCCGCAGGACCCCTCGCGCGTGGCCGCCCAGATCGTCTCCGGCATCGGCTTCATCGGCGGCGGCCTGATCTTCGTGCGCCGCGACGCGGTGCGCGGCCTGACCACGGCGGCCACGATATGGCTGACCTGCGCCCTGGGCATGGCCTGCGGCGGGGGCCTGCCGCTGCTGGGCGCCGCCGCGACGCTGGTGCACTTCCTGGTGGTCCGGGGCTTCCCCGTGGTCACCCGGCGCATGGCGCTCGTGCCCGGCGACCGGGTCGAGCTGCACCTGTCGTACCGCACCCGCAGGGGGCTCCTGGGACGCGTGCTGGAGCTGTGCACGAAGCGCGGCTTCCGGGTCACGGACGTCCACATCGAGCCGGAGCAGGCGTCGGCGGACGGGCGGGAGAAGGGCAAGGCCAAGGAGGCGGGCGTGGTGCTGAGCCTGGAGGGGAAAGGGCCGGCCTATCCGCTCGTGGAGGAGCTGACGTTCTGGGACGGGATCACCGAGGTGGGGCTGCGGGCGCACCAGGACAGCGGGGACTGAGAACCGCCGGGCGGTGCGCGTCCGGACGGGCCGGAAGGCGGACCGGGCGGCGGGCCGCGGGGTGGTTGGACCGGGTGACGTACGTCCGGACCTGCGCCGACGGGCGGTTGTCAGTGGCGGGTGTCAGGCTGGCTTCGCAGAGGATCCGCGAAGGGAGATCACTTCCATGATCACCACCGACTTTGTCCCCGGCTCCCCCTCCTGGCTCGACCTCGGCTCGCCCGACACCGCGGCCGCCGCGCGGTTCTACGGGTCGGTGTTCGGCTGGGAGTTCCAGCCCCACGGCCCCGAGACCGGCGGCTACGGCGTCTTCCGGCTGGGCGGGGAGACCGTGGCCGGAATGGGCCCCCTCACCGAGGAGGGCGCCCGGTCCGCCTGGATGATCTACTTCCAGACCGCCGACGCGGACGCGACGGCCGCGGCCGTGCAGCGCGCGGGCGGCACGGTGCGGGTCCCGCCGATGGGCCCGGGCGAGGGCGAGGGCCGGATGGCCCAGTTCACCGACCCCCAGGGCGGCCAGTTCGCCGTCTTCCAGCCGGGCACGTACCGGGGCCTGGAGACGGCCGACCGGGCGGGCACCCTGTCCTGGACCGAGCTCTACACCACCGACGCGGCGGCGGCGAAGCAGTTCTACGGCACGGTCTTCGGCTGGGCCGCGGAAGACATGGACCTGCCGGGCGGCGGCGGCACGTACTCCCTGATCACACCCGCGGGCCGGGGCAAGGAGCGGATGCAGGGCGGCCTCATGGAGCTCCCCGCCGAGCACCTCGCCCTGAACGGCGGCCGCCCCTACTGGCACCCGGTCTTCGGCTCCGCGGACTGCGACGCGACGGTCGCGAAGGTCGTCGAGGGAGGCGGCACGGTCCAGATGGGCCCGGAGACCGCGGAGGGCGTCGGCCGGCTGGCGGTCTGCCTCGACCTCGCGGGGGCGGACTTCGTCGTGCTCCAGCCGGAAGAGGGCTCGACGGGCTGACGGCCGGGCAGCGCTTGCCCTCGGGCAGCGGGGGCGCAGAAAGTCCGGGCGGCAGGGCGGCCGGGGGGAAAGGCTCGCGTAGTCGCACAGACATGGGCATGATCGCCGGATGACATGGACAGCACCCGGGATCACCCGGCCCGGCGGATCGCTCTCGGCCGGCGAACGCACCCTCCTCACCGGCCTCCTCGCCTGGCACCGCAGCACCCTGCTCCACAAGTGCGCGGGGCTGACCGGCGAGCAGCTGGCCGAGCGGTCCGTGCCGCCGTCGGACCTGTCGCTGCTGGGGCTGATCCGGCACATGGCGAAGGTCGAGCGCATCTGGTTCCGCGAGCGGTTCGCCGGCCAGGACGTGCCCCGGCTGCACGGCACGGGGGAGAACGCGAACGCCGACTTCGAGGAGTGCGACCCGGCCCGCGCCGCCGAGGACTACGCATGCCTGCTGGAGGAGCAGCGCCTGGCCGACGCGGTGGTGGCGGAGGCGTCCCTGGACGACACGTTCACCGCCGGCGGCGAGACGTACTCGCTGCGCTTCGTCCTCCTCCACCTCATCGGCGAGTACGCCCGTCACAACGGACACGCGGACCTGGTGCGGCAGCGGGTGGACGGGGTGACGGGAGCGTGACGGCGCCCCGCTCCGGGCGCACGGGCGGAGCGGGGCGCCTGTCAGGTCGCCCGGTCTACAGGGCGCCGTCGAAGAGGGCCACCGTGAGCCCGTTGTTGATGGTGAAGTCGTGGGCGTGGTTGACCGACTGGGTCCCGCGACCGAACTCCTCCTCGTTGGAGGGGTGGAAGAGTCCGCTGATGCTGTCGCCCGTGCCGACTTCGCGCACCCTGTTCCCCACGGTCGGAATGAACTCCCTGACTTCCGTCAGGTTGGTCACCTCTCCCGTGTTCCAGGTGATCTTGTCGGTGGTGGTCGTCGTCACCAGGGTGTCCGTGATGGTGCCCAGACCCGACATGGTGATGGCCCCGGAGGTGAGACCCGGGTGTCCGGGGGCACTGCAGTTGGTGAGGGTGCCGAGGCCGTGCGCAGCGGCGTTGACGGCCATGGTGAAGCTGCCGCCGGTGCAACGGACGAGCGCCGGGAGCGCCTGGGCCGACGCGGCCGTGCTGCCGAGCGTGCCGAGCCCGAGTGTGAGCGCCCCGGCGAGTGCGGCCGCGCCGGCCGTCAGCCGGCGGGGGGTGGATGGGGACATGCCGTCCTCCTTCGCTTTGCAGGCGTCCCGGCAGAAGGGCGGCCAGGGGCCTGGTGGTGGAGGGCGCGCACCGTCCTGTGCCGAGAGTATGCCCGCGTCAATCCCCTAGACGGAATCGCTCGTTCAGGTGAATGCGCCCGGCTCGCGAGCCGGGCGTGACCAGCGCGAAGAGCGTCAACTCCCGGGCCGTACGAGGCGGTCCGCGGCCCGTGCGGCGAAGAACAGCAGCCCCGCCGTCAACGCCGCCGCCACAACGGCCGCAACGGCCACGGAACCCGCATCCGGCGCACGCCTCAGCACCCCGTAGAGGACGACCCCCAGCACGCCCACCGACACCAGCGGCCCCGCCGCGTACCAGGCGAAGAAGCGGAGCGGCCCGAGGTCGCCCATCGGCGTGGTCACACCGGAGAACATCAGCTCCAGACGGGCCGGTCCGCGGCTCGCCGAGAAGACCGCCGTCGCGGCGAACGGCACCGCGCACGCCGGCATCAGCACCAGCGCCCACGGCTCCCCCGCCACCGCGAACGGCACCGCCGCGAGCAGCGCCAGCAGGGCGCCCAGCACCGCGGGCACCACCGCGTGCTGGAGCATGAGCGTACGGAAGCGGAACGGGGACCAGGCCGCGCGCCGCACGTCGTCCGTCTCCAGCCGGGCCGGCTCGGCGAGGGCGCCCACGGCGACGTAGCCGAGCAGCAGGGCGGCGACGAGGCCGATGACGCGGGCGGCGCCGCTGAACTGCACGCCCAGGGCGGCCACCGCCGTGGCACAGGCCAGCCACATCAGGGCCTTCGCCGGGCGGGCGGGCGTCCGCAGCAGGGACAGCAGGTCCCGCCAGACCACCACGAGGTACTTGCTGCGCGGGCGCGGCAGCCGGACGCGGCGCGTGCGACCAGCGCCGGGACCGTCGGCGGCCGCGTCCATGAGGGCGAGCTTGGCGGCCCGCAGCTCCGCCGAGTACATCACCGACGACACTGTCTGGGCGGTCACCGCCCGCCGCCGCAGCTGCGCCGTGGGCACGAGCGCGGCGTCCCGGTGCCCCCGCACCAGGCCGGCGGCCGTCAGGAGCACCAGCAGGACGACCGCGGCGGGCCGGCCGGGGGCGTGGCCGCCGGTTGCGGAGACGACGGGCTGGGCGGCCCAGCCCCACGGCCCGGACCACAGCTCCACCTGCTCCAGCACGGCGCTCCGGTGCCCGTACGCGGCGGCCGCTGTCTGCCCGGCGAGCAGCATCAGCACGACGACGGCCAGGGGCGAGAAGCGGCGGACGAAGCGCGCGAGCCCGGCCCGGTGCTCCACCGCCATGCCCGCCGCGACGGCCAGCAGCGGCAGGCACACGGCCGCCGGAAGCAGCGCGAGAAAGGCGCCGCCCAGCGAGGCCAGGCCCAGGACGCGCAGGACGACGGCCGCGGCGCACGCGGCCGTCAGGGCGGTGGCGGCCGACACCCCCGCCGACAGCCAGAACCACGGGCGCAGGACGACCGCCCTGCGCACGGGATGGGTGAGCAGCCAGCCGACCGAGGGGGCGGGGACGACGACGGGGCCGCGCCACAGCGCGTCGCGCGCGGCGAGCAGGGCCAGGGCGGCGGTCAGGAGCGTGAACAGGGCCGGCAGGGCGCCCTGGACGTGCGCGCCGACGGCGCTGTAGTCCGCGCCGAGCCGGATCCGGCGCAGGAAGTCGACGGTGTACCCGCCTCCGTAAGCGCCGCCGAGGAGCACGACCGAGTAGATGAGGACGGCGACGTCGCGGCCCTTCTGACGGCGGTGGGCCTTGCGCTTCTCCCGCAGCCAGCGCAGCGCCTCGGCGGTGCGGTCGTCCTCTTCCTCGCTCCACGCGGGCTCGTCGGCGTCGAGGACCTCGCCCGCGCCGCCCGGTGCGTCGTGGCTCATCCGTGCAGCCCCAGCTTCCCCAGGACCTTCGCGGGCGTGCCCTCGGCGATCACCCGGCCGTCCTCCAGGGCGATCATCCGGTCCGCGACGGCCTCCGCGAGCTCGGCCTGGTGCGTCGCCAGCAGCACGGCCACGCCGTCGCGCTTCTCGCCCTTCAGCAGCTCCGCGAGGCGCACGCGGGCGTCGGGGTCGAGCCGCTGCTCGGGCTCGTCGAGGACGAGCAGGTCGCGGGGGCGGACGAGGGCGGCGGCCAGCAGCAGGGACTGGAGCTGGCCGGAGGAGAGGGAGCCGGGCAGCGCCTGCGCGTGGCCGGACAGCCGGCGGTCGGCGAGCACCTCGTCGATCCAGGCGTCGGCGTCCTCCACGGCGTGGGCGACGGTGACGAGTTCGAGGTGCTCGCGCACGGTCAGGTCCGGGTACGTGGCGACGGTGTCCCCGACGACCGCGACCCTGGCCCGTACCTCCGGGTCGTCCTCCGAGATCTTGCGGCCCGCGAACTGCGCGGTGCCGCTCGTCGGCTCGTCCCGCCCGCACGCGATCCGCAGCAGCGTGGACTTGCCGGAGCCGTTGTGACCGAAAAGGGCGGTACAGGTGCCGGGTTCCAGGTCCAGGTCGAGCGGGTGCAGCGCCTTCCGCTCCCCGTAGGTGCGGCTGACCCCGCGCAGCCGCAGCAGCGGGGCGGGGGCGCCGTTCGGCGCCGTCGAGCCGGTCATCAGAAGCCTCCGTACGCCGTTGATCGCTCGCCCTGACCCTAGTGAACGGGCGACGCCCGGCGGCGCCCGCCTCCCGTACGCGACGATGCCTGCATGAACCCAGCGCGCGACCCCGCACCCGAGTCCGCCCCCTCGTCCGCTGACTCCGGTGGCTCCGGCACCGGCACCGGCAGCGCCTTCGGGCCCCTCGGCTTCCAGCTCGTCCTGCTGCGGCGGATGGCCGACCACCAGCCCGGTCTCGTCGAGGACGCCCTGCGCGAGCTCGGCGCCGGCAAGGCGGAGATGCGGGAGGCCAACCGCCGCTGGCAGGCCATGCTGCGGGCGCCCGGGCGGCGCGGGGCCGGGCCGCGCTACCGCTCGGTGCTCGGCCCGCCCGAGGCCACCGGCGAGCGCCGCATCGGCGACCTGACCTTCGAGTCGTCGGCATGGCGGCTGCCGCTCTGGCCGGACCTGCGGTTCGAGGTGCTGGCGGCGCCCGGCGGGGCCGTGTGGAACGAGTGGCTGGTCCGCGCGCCCGGAGCGCCCGGCCCCGAGCTGCGCACCGTAGAAGACCTGCGGCCCTGGTCGTGCACGGTGGACGAGGTGGCGCGCGCCTTCGCGCCCGCCCGCCCCCTGGAGGGCACGGCCCCCACCCGCTGGCGGCTCGCGTTCACCGCGCCGGACGCCGCCGGGAAGCGCCGGGAGTACGTGGTCGAGTTCACGTGGGGACTTCTTCAGCGGTTCGTCTAGAACCGCCGGTCCGCCCGGGACGAACAGTCAGTGCGGCGCAGTGATTCAAACCTGAACGTTCCTCATCCTTTGGAGGGAGACAGAACTGGCCGTTCACCCGAGGCCCCGGGCACCGGCCGGTCCCTAGCGTGGACGGGTACCAGCGACCGGATCCCCCACACCGGACGGACACCCCATGCCTCTGCCCCGCAGGCCCTCTTCCGTACCCGCCCTCATAGCGGCCCTGATCCTGCCCGTCGCGCTCGTCGCCGCCCTGCTCACCACCTGCTCGTCCGGCACGGCGGACAGCACGGCGGCCAGTGGCACCCCGGCCTCGGCCGAGGAGCCGGCCCGCCTCTCCATCCCCTCCATCGGCGTGGACAGCGCGCTGCTGCGCCTCGCCAAGAACGGCGACGGCACCGTGGAGGTGCCGCCGCCGGAGAAGGGCATGACGGCCGGCTGGTACACGGGCGGGGCGGCGCCCGGCGAGCCCGGAGCCGCCGTCGTGATCGGCCACGACGACACCCGCGAGGGCCGTGCCGTCTTCCACGACCTGGAGAAGCTGGACGAGGGGGAGGTCATCGACGTCCGGCGCGGGGACGGCAAGCTGCTGCGCTTCTCCGTCACCGGCAAGGAGACGGCCGACAAGTCCGCCTTTCCGGCGCGGAAGGTCTACGGACCGACCGAGGAGCGGGCGCTGCGGCTGGTCACCTGCGCGGGCGGCCCCGACGCCGACGGGCACCCGGTGAAGAACCTCATCGTCTACGCGACCCTGAAGCCGTAAACCACGCCTGCGCGGCCCTGAAGCCGTGATCACGTCCACGCGACCCTGACGCTGTGACCACGTCTACGCGACCCTGACGCCGTGACCACGCCTGCGCGGCCCTGAAGCCGTGATCACGTCCACGCGACCCTGACGCTGTGACCACGTCTACGCGACCCTGACGCCGTGACCACCTCTGCGCGGCCCTGACGTCGTGACGCGGGCCGCGCAGACGCGCGGGAGCGGGAGGGGTCAGGCCAGCTCGGCCGTCAGCGTGATCGTCGTCCCCGTGAGGGCCTGGCTGACGGGGCAGTTCTTCTTGGCGCCCTCGGCGGCCTCCTGGAAGGCCGCGGCGTCCAGCCCCGGCACCTCGCCGCGGACGGTGAGGTGAATGCCGGTGATGCCCTCGCCCGGCTGGAACGTGACGTCGGCCTTGGTCTCCAGGCGGGTGGGCGGGGTGCCCGCGCCCGTCAGGCCGTGCGAGAGGGCCATGGAGAAGCAGCTGGAGTGCGCGGCCGCGATGAGCTCCTCCGGGCTGGTCTTGCCGTTGGCCTGCTCGGCGCGCGACGGCCACGACACCGGCTGCGAGCCGATGCCGGACGAGTCGAAGCTGACGGTGCCGCTGCCCTTGAGCAGCTCACCTTCCCAGACGGTGTGCGCGGTGCGGGTGGTAGCCACGGATACGTCCTCCAGTCACTGCTCGGTTACGAGGATCAAAGCTTATGGGCAGGCCCCGGGCGGAGGCCCCGTGTCACGCCGACCGCACGTTCCAGGCCACGAGCGCGGGCCGCCCGTGCTCGGTGCCGATCCGGCTGACGGTCGCGGTGTCGAGCCGGAAGAGCGCGCCCGCGGCGGGCGGCAGGCCGAGCCTGCGGGCGGTCAGGACGCGCAGGAAGTGCCCGTGCGCGACGAGGACCACGTCCCCGCCACCGGCCTCCAGCAGGGGGACCACGCGGGCCAGCACCCGGTCGGCGCGCGCGCCGACCTGCGCGGGCGTCTCGCCCGGGTGCTCCGGCGGCCCGGGGACGACGCCGTCGTCCCACAGGTACCAGCCGGGGCGGGTGCGGTGGATCTCCTCGGTGGTGACGCCCTCGTAGCCGCCGTAGTCCCACTCGTGGAGGTCCGGGTCGGTCTCGGCGCCCTCCAGCCCGGCGAGCTCGGCCGTCCGCAGGGCCCGCTTCATCGGGCTCACCAGGACCTTCCCCGGCGTACTGCCGGCGAGCAGCGGCCGCAGGGCCTCCGCCTGCCGCTCGCCGCGGCCGGTCAGGGCCACGTCCGTGAAGCCGGTGTGGCGGCCGTCGCGGCTCCACTCCGTCTCGCCGTGCCGGATCAGCAGCAGCTCACTCACCGGAGGGCTGTCCCTCGCCCTGCGCCGCCGGCTGCCCGGCCTTGGCCTGCTCCTCGGCGACGGAGGCGCGCACCTCGTCCATGTCGAGCCCCCGGGCCTGCCGGATGACGTCCTCCAGCGCGGCCTCGGGCAGCGCGCCCGGCTGCGCGAACACCGCGATGTTGTCCCGCACGATCATCAGCGTCGGGATCGAGCGGATGTCGAAGGCGGCGGCCAGCTCGGGCTGGGCCTCGGTGTCGACCTTGGCGAAGACCAGGTCGCCGTGGCGCTCCGCGGCCGCGTCGTAGACGGGCGCGAACTGCCGGCAGGGGCCGCACCACGACGCCCAGAAGTCGATGAGCACGAATCCGCTGCCGGAGACGATCTCGTCGAAGTTGTCCTTGGTGAGCTCCACCGTGCTGCTGCTCATGCGTCGCTACCTGCTTCCGCTGTGGCGTCGGGTGACCGTCGTAACCGGCCCAGCAGCGCCAACAGGATGACGCCGGGCCGTATTCCGCCGCATACCCGTGCGAGGACGGGGCAGGCGGTCCGCGTGGCGGGACGTGGCCGAAGCCGGGCGGTCCCCCGGCCCCGCACAGCGCGAAGCCCCGCCGGGCCGGGCGGGTGCCGGGCCGGGCGGGGCTTCGAAAACGCAGGTCGCATCGTTTCTGCTGCGACGTCGCGAAAGTGGGGCGGGTGGGACTCGAACCCACGGCCGACGGATTATGAGTCCGCTGCTCTAACCGGCTGAGCTACCGCCCCGTTCACGGCGCGTCGCGCACATCTGTGCGCGCCGTCTGCCGCAGCATAGCCGCTCATACGATCTGCTGCCCCTGAGGGGGCGTATTGCGTGACCTACCTGACCATGAGGACTTCGATCACGGCGGGACGGTTCCCTCCGGAAGGCATCCGGATACGAAAAAGGACCCCCGAAGGGGTCCTCGATCGCTTGCTCCTCCGACTGGACTCGAACCAGTAACCTGCCGGTTAACAGCCGGCTGCTCTGCCAATTGAGCTACAGAGGATCGCGCTCCCCCGACTGGACTCGAACCAGTAACCTGCCGGTTAACAGCCGGCTGCTCTGCCAATTGAGCTACAGGGGACTGCTGCGTTTGCCTCGAATGCCCTTCCGACCGGTCTTCCGGGCGGCGGGCGCTCGCTGCGAGACATACATTAGCGCAAGCAGGGGGGTGCTCCGCCAATCGGTACCCCGGGAGTGACCTTCGCACCCGGCGGGTAGGCGGCGACCACGGTGCGACGACCAGGTGTCCGAGGGATCCGAGGAAGGGTGGAGCGGGATGCGCTACCGGCTGACGTTCATGTTGGGAGCAGCCGTCGGATACGTCCTGGGGGCGCGGGCCGGCCGGGACCGGTACGAACAGCTGCGCAAGGGGGCCCGGCAGATCGCGCAGAACCCCGCCGTGCGCAACACCGTCGAGTCCGCCGCGCAGAACGGCCGGGCGCTGGCCTCCCGGGCCCTGTCCAAGGCGGGCGAGCGGATGCCGGAGTCCGTGGCCGAGCGGGTGCGGTCGCTGCGCGAGCGGGGCCAGGGCGCCGAGGACGACTGGGGCACCAGCAACACCTGACCCGGCCGCCGGGCCGGCCGTTCGGTCCCCTTCTCCCGACCTGTCCCGGCATGCCCCCGCCCCGGTCACACCCGTCCCGGTGGTTCACTCCTGACCCGGTCCGGCGGCGGGGCGGCTAACACCCCTCCGGGGCACGGAGCATGCCCCGGGGTTTGGCATCATCTCGGCATGGGCATAGTCGCGGGCTTGGACAGTTCCACCGAGAGCACACGGATCGTCGTCTGCGATACGGACACGGGTGCCGTGCTCCGGCAGGGGTACGCCCCTCATCCGCACACCGAAGGCGACCCCCAGGCCTGGCTGATCTCCCTGGGCGAGGCCGCCGCCGGCGGGCTCCTGGAGGGCGTCCAGGCCATCGGGGTGTCCGCGCAGCAGCACGGGCTGCTCGCGCTGGACGCCGGCGGGGTGCTCGTACGGCCCGCGATGCTCGGCAACGACAAGCGGATGCAGCCCTCCGCCGCCGACCTGACCGACGCGCTCGGCGGCCGGGCCGCGTGGGCGCAGGCCGTCGGCTCCGTGCCGCAGCCCGGCCAGATGGTCGCCAAGCTGCGCTGGCTCGCCCGCAACGAGCCCGAGTCCGCCCAGCGCATCGCCGCCCTGCTCCAGCCGCACGACTGGCTCGTGTGGCAGCTCCTGGGCCGCCCGCTGCGGCGCACGACCGACCGCGGCGACGCCTCCGGCACCGGCCTGTGGTCGGCCGCGACCGGCTCCTGGCGGCCGGACCTGGTGGAACTCGCCCTGGGCCGCCAGGCGGTGCTCCCCGACGTCCTCGCGCCCGCCGAGCCCGCCGGGCACACCCCCGAGGGGCTGCTGATCTCCGCGGGCACGGGCGAGACCATGGCCGCGGCCTTCGGGCTGGGCGTGGGGCCGGGCGACGCGGTGATCTCGCTCGGGGCCTCGGGCTCGGTCTTCGCCGTGCACCACGAAGCCCTCGTCGACGACTCCGGCACGATCACGTCCCTCGCCGACGCGACCGGCATGCACCTGCCCGTGGTGCACACCCTCAACGCCGTGCGCGTGCTGCGCGGCACCGCGGAGCTGCTGGGCACGGACCTCCCCGGCCTGTCGGAGCTGGCCCTGGCGTCGTCCCCCGGCTCGTCCGGGCTCGTGCTGCTGCCGTACCTGGAGGGCGAGCGGACCCCGCACCTGCCGCACACGGCGGGCACCCTCGCGGGCCTGCGGCGCGAGAGCATGAAGCGCGAGCACCTGGCGCGGGCCGCATTCGAGGGCATGCTGTGCGGGCTGACGGACGCCCTCGACGTGCTGCGCACGCGCGGGGTGCAGGTGCGGCGGGTGTTCCTGCTGGGGCCCGCGGCGGAGCTGCCCGCCGTGCAGGCGATCGCTCCGGCGCTGTTCGGCACGCAGATCGTCGTGCCGCAGCCGGCGGACTACGCGGCCCTGGGCGCGGCCCGGCAGGCGGCCTGGGCGCTGGGCGTCCAGCAGGGGGTGCTGGCGCCCCACGAGCCGCCCATGTGGCCCGCAGCCGCCGGTCAGGCGTTCGATCCGGGTGAGGACCTCGCCGTCGGGCAGGCGGTGCGGCAGCAGTACGCCGCCGTGCGGGAGCAGACCCACCCGGGAGCGCTCCAGGCCGGCTGACCGGGCCGGTCCGGCGGCCGCCTCAGTCCAGATAGCCGCGCAGCTGGTCGGCGAAGGCGTGGTCGCGGAGCTTGTTGAGGGTCTTGGACTCGATCTGGCGGATGCGCTCGCGGGTCACGCCGAAGATGCGGCCGATCTCCTCCAGGGTGCGGGGGCGGCCGTCGACCAGCCCGTAGCGCAGCTGGACGACCTTGCGCTCGCGCTCGCCGAGCGTCGACAGGACGGCCTCCAGGTGCTCGCGCAGCAGCAGGAACGCGGCCGACTCCACGGGAGAGGCCGCGTCGCCGTCCTCGATCAGGTCGCCGAGGGCGACGTCGTCCTCCTCGCCGACGGGCGCGTGCAGCGAGACCGGCTCCTGGGCCAGCCGCAGCACCTCGCTGACCCGTTCCTGGGTGAGGTCGAGGTGGGCGGCGACCTCGTCGGCCGTGGGCTCGTAGCCGCGCTCCTGGAGCATGCGGCGCTGGACGCGCACGACGCGGTTGATCAGCTCGACGACGTGCACCGGGACGCGGATCGTGCGGGCCTGGTCCGCCAGGGCCCGCGACATGGCCTGGCGGATCCACCACGTCGCGTACGTGGAGAACTTGTAGCCGCGGGCGTAGTCGAACTTCTCCACGGCCCGGATCAGGCCCAGGTTGCCCTCCTGGACGAGGTCCAGCATGGTCAGGCCCCGGCCGATGTAGCGCTTGGCGACGGAGACGACGAGGCGCAGGTTGGCCTCGATGAGGCGCCGTTTGGCCATCCGGCCGAGCACGACCAGGCGGTCCAGGTCGAGGGCGAGCCGGGAGTCCAGGTCCGGGGCGCCGGCGAGCTTCTCCTCGGCGAACAGGCCGGCCTCCACGCAGCGGGCCAGCTCGACCTCCTCGGCGGCGGACAGCAGCGGGATGCGGCCGATCTCGCGCAGGTACTGGCGGAAGAGGTCGGAGGAGGGGCCGCCGGTGTCGGGGCGCACGGCGTCCGGCTGCTCGGCGCGCACGGCCCGGGGGGACTCGGTCCCGGCCTCGGTCTCCCCGGCCTCGTGCGGGGTGCCGGCCGGCGTGGTGCTCCCCGCCGGATCCGGCAGGAGCGGCTCGTCGGGGAGGCTCTCGGCCTGCGGTGCGGCGGGCTGCCGGGGCACGCCCTGGGCCGCGGCGGCGGCCTCGGGCCGTGGCTGGGGCCTGCTCGGGGTCCGGGTCTGCACGGGGGCGACCTCCAAAGTGATCGCTGCCGGTTCGGGGCGGCATGCGCCGGAGGGGCGGCAGCGGCCTGGCCGCCGGCCGTCCCGGGGATCAGGAGCGGCTTCGCGAAGGGTTCCGAGTTCCGGGTCCGAGCGGCCGGGCCTGCCGCGTCCGAGGACTCAGGCACCGCCCACCAGTGTGGGGTACGACGCGGGCCCGCCACGAGGGGCTTGCGGGCACTTTCTGAGTCCGTTCCGTGACCGGGGGTTACGACCTCCGCTTCGTGAGGGTCACTCGCCGTCGCGGCGGAATGAAGGGCATGCGCCCTTCGGGGCGGGCCCTACAGCGCCGCCGCGCCCCGGTCCTTCAGGGAACGCGCGTACTGCTCCAGCACCCACAGTTCGTTCTGCACGGCAGCGAGGTGCTCCGGGTCCGGGCGGCTACCCAGGCGGATCAGGCTGCCCTGGACCTCCTGGATGCGGCGCTCTACGGCGCGCAGCCGGACCTGGACGAGCTGGATACCCGCGTAGACCTCGTCCACGTTCTTGTGCCGGATCGCCTCGACGGCCAGCTCCGTGATCATCGCCCGGACGGTGTCGTCGGGGGCGGCGTCCCGGACGCGCGTGAGGTAGTCGGCGGGGGCGCCGGTGACGCCGCCCGCCTCCTCGACGGCGCGCCGCACGGCCACGTAGGGCGCGGCGGTGAACTCGTCCTCGCCGTACGCGTCGAAGGCCGGGGCGACCAGCTCGGGCCGCTGGAGGGCGAGCTTGAGGAGCTCGCGCTCGGTGAGGGCGACGGGGCTGCGCAGGTTGAGCGCGGGCCCGCGGACGGCCTGCGGCCCGCCGACCCGGTGGTGGGCGAGCCCCGCCGCGGGCCCGGTGGGGCTCGCGGCGGGCCCGGGGGCCGACGACGCGCCGGCCCGGCCGGCGGAGCGCTGCTGGGGGCCGCCGCGCTCCCCGCGCTCGCGCGCCCAGCGAGCCAGCTGCCCGACGCGCATGACGACGAACTGGGTGTCGAGGATGCCCAGCAGGCCGGCGAGCCGGACGGCGTACTGGTGCCGGATGGAGCCGTCCTTGATGTTCGCCACGATGGGGGCAGCCTCCTCCAGAGCGGCGGCCTGGCCCTCGGGATCCTCGACGGTGTGCCGGGCGACCACGGAACGGATCGCGAACTCGAAGAGAGGGGTGCTCTCCTCGACCAGTCGCCGTACGGCGTCGTCACCGTCGGCGAGACGGAGCTCGCACGGATCCATCCCGCCGGGGCTGACAGCGATCTTGGTGCTCGCCGCGAACTTCTGGTCGTCCTCGAAGGCCCGCAGGGCCGCGCGCTGCCCGGCGGCGTCACCATCGAAGGTAAAGATCACCTTCGCGCCGGAGTTGTCCATCAGGAGCCGGCGGAGGATCTTGATGTGGTCGCCGGCGAAGGCGGTGCCGCAGGTGGCGATGGCGGTGGTGACGCCGGCCAGGTGGCAGGCCATGACGTCGGTGTAGCCCTCGACGACGACGGCGCGGCTGGTCTTGGCGATGTCCTTCTTCGCGAGGTCGATGCCGTAGAGGACGTGCGACTTGCGGTAGAGGGGGGTCTCGGGGGTGTTGAGGTACTTGGGGCCGTTGTCGTCGTCGCGGAGCTTGCGCGCGCCGAAGCCGACGACCTCGCCGGTGATGTCGCGGATGGGCCACATCAGGCGGCCGCGGAAGCGGTCGATGGGGCGGCCGCCGCGGCTCTCCTGGGCGAGGCCGGAGAGGATCAGCTCCTTGTCGCTGAAGCCCTTGCCGCGCAGGAAGCGGGTGAGGTGGTCCCAGCCCGCGGGGCTGTAGCCGACGCTGAAGTGGGCCGCGGCGTCCTGGCCGAAGCCGCGGCTCGCGAGGAACTGCCGGCCGATCTCCGCCTCGGGGCTGTCGAGCTGCTCGACGTAGAACTTCGCGGCGTGCTTGTGGGCCTCGACGAGGCGGATGCGCTCGCCCTGCTGGCGGCCCGGGGTGTAGCCGCCCTCCTCGTAGCGCAGGGTGATGCCGGCCTGGGCGGCCAGCCGCTCGATCGTCTCGGCGAAGGAGAGGTGGTCGATCTTCATGACGAAGTCGACGGTGTCCCCGCCCTCCTGGCAGCCGAAGCAGTAGAAGAGGCCCTTGGCCGGGCTGACCTGGAAGGACGGGGACTTCTCGTCGTGGAAGGGGCACAGGCCCTTGAGGTTGCCGCCGCCCGCGTTGCGCAGCTGGAGGTACTCGGACACGACGGCGTCGATCGGGACCGCGTCCCGAACCGCCTTCACGTCGTCATCGTTGATCCGTCCTGCCACGCCTGAATTCTACGGGCGGGGGCGGCCGGCGCGGACCGGTCAGGACTGTGCCGGGCTGGGCAGCAGGGCGTCGAGGGGGACGCCGGGGTCGGCGAGGGCCTCGGGGTCCAGGGGGGCGCCGGAGCGGATGAGCTTCTGGACGGTATCCGTGACATCCCACACATTGACGTTCATCCCGGCGAGGAGGCGCCCCCCGGCGAGCCAGAAGGCGATGAACTCGCGCTTGCCGACGTCGCCGCGGCAGACGACCTGGTCGTAGGAGCCGGGCGGGGCGTAGCCGGAGTACTCCAGGCCGACGTCGTACTGGTCGGAGAAGAAGTACGGCACGCGGTCGTACGCGACGTCCTGGCCGAGCATGGCGCGGGCGGCGGCGGGGCCGGTGTGGAGGGCGTTGGCCCAGTGCTCGACGCGCAGGCGGGTGCCCAGCGTCGGGTGCTCGGCCGCGGCGACGTCGCCCGCGGCGTAGATCTCGGGGTCGGAGGTGCGCAGGGAGGCGTCGACGGCGATGCCGCCGCCGTCGGCGCGGTCGACGAGGGCGAGGCCGGCGGCCTCGGCGAGGGCGGTGCGGGGAGCGGCTCCGATGGCGGCGAGGACGGCGTGGGCGGGGTGCTCCTCGCCGTCGTCGGTGCGGGCGGCGAGGACCATGCCGTCCTGACCGGCGATCTCGGTGAGGCGGGCGCCGAAGTGGAAGCGGACGCCGTGCTCGCTGTGCAGGTCGGTGAAGAGCTGGCCGAGCTCGGGGCCGAGGACGGGGTGCAGCGGCGTGGGCTCGGGCTCGACGACGGTCACCTCGGCACCGTAGGAACGGGCGGCGGCGGCCACTTCGAGGCCGATCCAGCCCGCGCCGGCGATGACGAGGTGGCCGTTGTCGCGACCGAGGGAGGCGAGGACGCCGCGCAGCCGCTCGGCGTGGGCGAGGCGGCGCAGGTGGTGGACGCCGGCGAGGCCGGTGCCGGGGATGTCGAGGCGGCGCGGCTCGGCGCCGGTGGCGAGCAGCAGCTTGTCGTAGTGGACGCGGGTGCCGTCGCCGAGGCGGACCGAGCGGTTCGCGCGGTCGAGGTGGACGGCGGGCTGGCCGAGGTGCAGCTCGATGTCGGCCTGGGCGTACCAGGCGGGCTCGTGGACGAAGACGCTGTCGCGGTCCTCCTTGCCCGTGAGGTAGCCCTTGGAGAGCGGTGGGCGCTCGTAGGGGTGTTCACGCTCGTCGCAGATGAGGATCACCCTGCCGGTGAAGCCTTCCGCGCGGAGGGTCTCCGCGGCCTTCGCCCCGGCCAGGCCCCCTCCGACGATGACGAACGTCTGGTTCGCGTCGACCACTTGCTGCCTCCTCGCTGCCACGCGCTGCGTCTGCAGCGCGTCTGCGGTGGACCGCCCCCGGGCCGGAACCGGCCCGTGCAGAGGTTGCCGCACGGGGCCCGCCGCCGGTAGAGGGACTACCCCGGACGGGTCAGTACCCGCAAGGTGTGGGGGAAGTCCTGGGATTCTGTGGACATTCGGTCACCTTTCTGACACACCACGCCCTTCGGTGAGGCGGGTGAGCAGGGAGCGCGCGGAGACGTCGGTCAGGGCGGCGATCTGGTCGACGACGGCGCGCAGGCGGCCGGCGTCGTCCGTGGCGGCGGCGTGGAGCGTGCGGAACTGCGGGTCGAGGCCCTCGGGGGCGCGGGCGACGAGGGCGGCGGCGAGCTCGGCGATGACGACGCGCTGCTCGGCGCGGAGCTTCTCCTGGTCCTCGCGCTGCATCACGTAGCGGTCGGCGACGGCCTTCAAGACCGCGCATTCGAGGCGGGTTTCGCGGGGGACGACGAGCTCGGCCCCGTAACGGGTGAGGCGGCCGGTGCCGTAGGCGGCGCGCGTGGCGGTCTCTGCGGCCAGGCAGAAGCGGCCGATGAGCTGGCTGGTGGCGTCCTTGAGGCGGGCCTGGGCCACGGCCGAGCCGTCGTAGCCGTGCGGCCACCACTCCTGCTCCAGGAGCCGGTCGAGGGCCTCGGCGAGCTCGCCGGGCTCGGCGCCGGGGGCGTAGCGGCCGGCGACGACGGCGAAGACCTCCCGGCGCTCGGGCTCGGCGAGCAGCGCGTTCGGGTCGAGGTGGCCGGCGTGCAGGCCGTCCTCGACGTCGTGCACGGAGTAGGCCACGTCGTCGGCCCAGTCCATGACCTGGGCCTCGAAGCTCTGCCGGCCCGCGGGGGCGCCCTGCCGCAGCCAGGTGAAGACGGGCACGTCGTCGGCGTAGACGCCGAACTTGCGGGAGGCCGGGTCGGTGGGGTGGCCGCCGCGCGGCCAGGGGTACTTGGTGGCGGCGTCGAGGGCGGCCCGGGTGAGGTTGAGGCCGACGCTGACGAGCTCGCCGGTGCTGTCGCTGGGGACGAACCTCTTGGGCTCCAGGCGGGTGAGGAGGCGCAGCGACTGGGCGTTGCCCTCGAACCCGCCGCACGGGCCCGCGACTTCGTTGAGCGCCTCCTCGCCGTTGTGGCCGAACGGGGGGTGGCCGAGGTCGTGCGCGAGGCAGGCGGTCTCGACGAGGTCGGGGTCGCAGCCGAGGGCCGCGCCGAGCTCGCGGCCGACCTGGGCGCACTCCAGGGAGTGGGTGAGGCGGGTGCGGGGGCTGGCGTCCCAGGCCTGGGCGCTGACGCCGGGCGTGACGACCTGGGTCTTGCCGGCGAGCCGGCGCAGGGCGGCGGAGTGCAGCACGCGGGCCCGGTCGCGCTGGAAGGCGGTGCGCCCGGGGCGCTTGTCGGGCTCGGGGGCCCAGCGCTCCAGGTCCTGCTCGTCGTATCCGGCGATGGGGGGCTGCTCGCCCGCGGTGCGTGCCGTTCCGTTCATACTCCGACGGTAACCGCCGGGTCTGACAGCAGCGACGGCGGCGACCGGCCGGAACCGTACGGGTGTCCGGTGCGTTCTTACCGGTCGACGGGGAGAGTGATGGGCATGATGCGGGGCCGCGTACTGCGGATGCGGATACGGATGCCGCGGACGCGGCGGGAGCGGCGGCGGCTGCTGTGGGCCGCCGTGGCCGGCTGCGTGCTCGCGCTGCTGCCGGCGACGTGGGTGTACGCGGCGGCGGAGCCGCGGATGCGGACCGTCGCGAACGTGCCGTCCGCGCCGGTCGCCATGGTCTTCGGCGCGGGCCTGTGGGAGGGCAAGCCGTCCCCGTACCTGGCGCACCGCCTCGACGCGGCGGTCGAGCTGTACCGGGCGGGCAAGGTCCGCGTGGTGCTGGTCACCGGCGACAACAGCCGCGAGGAGTACGACGAGCCGGACGCGATGCGGGCGTACCTGACGGAGCGCGGGGTGCCGGCGGACCGCATCGTGAGCGACTTCGCGGGCTTCGACACGTGGGACTCGTGCACGCGCGCCGTGCGGATCTTCGGCGTGAAGAAGGCAGTGCTCATCACGCAGGGCTTCCACGTCCGGCGGGCGCTGGCGCTGTGCGGGGCGGCGGGGATCGACGCGTACGGGGTCGGGGTGGCCGCGAAGCACGACGTGACCTGGTACGGGGGCGGTGCGCGGGAGGTGTTCGCGTCGGGGAAGGCGGCGCTGGACGCGCTCGTGCGGCCGGGGCCGCGGTTCCTGGGGCCGCACGAGCCGGGCGTGGAGCAGGCGCTCGCGCAGTAGCAGCGCCCCGGACGGCTCCGGTGCCGGACCGGCCTAGCCCCGTTCGGGATCCCGGTCGTTTATGGCGTCCACGTACAGCTTGAAGATCTCGTCGTCGTTGACCGGGCTGTACGAGATCTGCGCGCTCTCGTCGCCGTCCGGGCCGCCTCCGTTGAGGCCTCCCAGGACGCCCACGAGGTCGCCGGTGCGCGTCCGTTCGTCGAAGTGCGTGAGCCACGGGCTGCCGGAGGTGCCCGAGACGAAGCCGTCGCAGCGCATCCGCAGCTGGTTGCGCTCTTCGAGGCGGGTGGTCATGGCGGTGCAGCGGATGGCCTCGTCGGCGGAGTCGTCGTCCGCGTCGGGATAGCCGATGACCGTGACGCGGTTGACGTAGCCGGGCGTACGGACCAGCCGGTTGGCGCCGGTGACCCGCTCGACCTGGCGGCCCCGGCTGTCGGCCTTGACCGTGGCGAAGGCGAAGTCCAGGTCGGAGCCCGCGCCCGTGTCGCTGCGGCGGGGGTCGGCGAAGACGTGGTCCACGGGCCACACCCCGTACGGCTGCTTGCCGGCACCGGCCCGGTAGTCGGGGACGAACGCGGCGTCGTCGCCGATGGAGCAGTGCCCGGCGGTGACGATCAGATTGCCCTTGGGGCTGTGCACCACGCTGGCGGTGCAGTGGTGGTCGCGCAGGTCCTCGCCGACGGAGACGAGCACGCCCACGGACGGCACCCCGTCGAAGTGGCGGGCGCTGCCGGTGATGCGCTGCGCGTCGGGCACGGCGTCGCCGTTCTCGCCGTCGGAGGCGCCCTGCGCCGCCTGTTCGATCCGCGTCGGCCCCCAGAACCGCCGGGCCTCCTCGCTGGACCAGCTGCCGTCCCGGCCGTGGCCACCGGCCCCGTGCGGCACGGCCGCCGCGAGGGTGACGACATAGAGCCCCGCGAGCACGGCCCGGACCCACCGGGCCCGGCCCCACCGGGAGAAACGCACGAGAACCCCCACCACGTCAGGAAGGTAGTGGTCAGGCTAGCCGCATTCACCGGGCGCACCGGAGCGCGCCGGGTCTATTTAAGGGATTTCTTATGCAAGGTCGGCCGTTCGGCGCAGCGCGGCGTCCTTCCCCCGCCCTGCCGCCGCGTCGCCGCGGTCTTTCCGCAGCTCAGCCGCTGCCCCACTGGTCGTACCCCAGCTTGCACACCAGCGACAGGACCACCACGACGAGGACCGCACGGACGAAGCCGCTGCCGCGCTTGAGCGCCATCCGCGCGCCCAGCGCGCCGCCGGTGAGGTTGAACAGCGCCATGGGGGCGGCGATCTGCCAGATCACGGCGTGCTGGAAGGAGAAGGTGACGAGCGCGCCCACGTTGGTGCACACGTTGACGATCTTGGAGGTGCCGGAGGCCGTCACCAGGTCCATGTGCAGGATCGCGGCGAGGGCGAGCACGAGGAACGTGCCGGTGCCCGGGCCCATGAGCCCGTCGTAGAAGCCGATGCCGAGGCCCGCGACGAGGATCGCCGCGAGGGCGCGGCGGCGCGAGACCTGCTTCTCGGCGGTGGGCAGCGCGTCCGTGCCGAAGGCGGGGCGCAGCAGCACGAAGACCAGCACGGCCACCAGGATCGCCATGATCAGAGGGCGCAGGACAGCGCTGCTGATGCCGGAGGCGAAGAAGGCCCCCGCGAACGAGCCGCCGAGCGCGGCGAGGCCGATGCGCAGGGCGGTGCGCCGGTTCACCGGTGCGCGGCGGGTGTAGGTGACGGCGGCGGCCGCGGTGCCGCAGATGGCGACGGCCTTGTTGGTGCCGATGGCGTGCGGGACCGGAACGTGCGGCAGGGCCACCATCAGCGCGGGGAGCTGCAAGAGACCGCCGCCGCCCACCACGGCGTCGACCCACCCCGCCGCGGCCGCGGCGAGGCAGAGCACGAGCAGCGTCGTCAGAGATATGTCGGTGGTCACCCCGGCGATCGTACGGGCTCGGCCCAACTCGGCTGCGGAGGACGGCGGCAGCCCGTTCCGGAGCCGTGACACAAGCCGTGACACACAACCGTCGGAGTCGGACACACGGCCGTCACAGCTGTGGTGAAAACGTGTGCCACGGTGGCGACAGACGGCTGTGGCTGTGCGACAGTGCTGGCGCTCCGCAGCCCGGCCCGCTCCCCCACCGTCCCTGCCCGCTCTCCCGAAGGGACTCCCGCGATGACCGTCGCTCCCGAGCAGCTCCCGCACGCGCCCGCACCCGGGTCCGCCCCCGTGTCCGCGCCTCAGCCGGTACCCGAATCCATACGCGAGTCCGTACGCGTCGAGGCGCTCCTCGGGCGCCGCTGGCACGCCCTCTGCGAGCTGGGCGATCTGAAGCCCGGCCGCGGGGTGGCGGTCCTGCTGCCGGACGGCCAGCAGGCCGCCGTCTTCGTCGACCGGGCGGGACGCGCGTACGCCATAGGCAACCAGGACCCGTTCAGCGGGGCGTTCGTCCTCGCGCGCGGCCCGCTGGGCTCGGCGGGCGGGCGGCCGTACGTCACCTCGCCGCCGGCCGGGCGGCGGTTCGACCTGACGGACGGCCGGTGCCTGGACGACGCCGCGGTGTCGGTCCCGGCGTATACGGTCCGGCTGCGCTGAGCGGGGGCGCCCCGCGCGCGGGCCACCGTATCGGGCGAATGCCCGCCCTGCACCCGCACGCCCTCGCCTACGCTGGGACCGACGAAGGCTACTGACGCGTATGTGCCGGGTGCGGACCGCAGAGGAGCGCAGCAGACGTGACTGGATGGAATGCCGGCGAGATCCCCGACCAGAGCGGCCGCACGGCGGTGATCACGGGCGCCAACAGCGGCATCGGCTACGTCACGGCCCGCGAGCTGGCGCGGCGCGGCGCGCGGGTCGTCCTGGCCTGCCGCGACGCGACGCGCGGCAAGGCCGCCGAGGAGCGGGTCCGGGGGGCGGCGCCCGGCGCCGACGTGCAGTTCGCCCCGCTCGACCTCGCGGACCTGTCCTCGGTGCGGGACTTCGCCGCGGACCTGCCCGGCGACCGGCTCGACCTGCTGATCAACAACGCCGGGGTGATGGCGCTGCCGCAGCGCCGCACGGTCGACGGCTTCGAGATGCACCTGGGCACGAACCATCTCGGCCATTTCGCGCTGACCGGGCTGCTGCTGCCACGGCTGCGGGAGGCGGGGCACGGCGCGCGGGTCGTCACCGTCGCCAGCGGGCTGCACGTCCTGGGCACGGTCGACCCCCGCGACCTCAACATGGAGCACCGCTACCGCCGCTGGCTCGCCTACGGCCGCTCCAAGAGCGCCAACCTGCTGTTCACGCACGAGCTGTCGCAGCGGCTGACGGCGGAGGGCTCGCGCGTCGTCGCCGTCGCCGCCCACCCCGGCTACGCGGCCACGAACCTTCAGACGGCCGGGGCCCGGATGGAGGGCCGGGCCTCGGTCGAGCACGCCGCCGAGCTGCTCAACCGGCTCTTCGCCCAGAGCCCGGAGGCCGGGGCGCTGCCCACGCTGTACGCGGCGACCGCGCAGGACGTCCTCCAGGACGACTACTTCGGGCCGCGCTTCGAGCTCCGCGGCGGGACACCTGCGCGGCGGGCGATGCGGGCTCCTTGGACGCGCAATGATCGCGCGAGCGCAGGGCTTTGGACCGCGTCGGAGCGGCTGACGGGAGTGACGTACGACTGGCTGTGACCCGGACCCGGACCTGACCACGGCCGTTGTCCTCAATCGCCGGGCAGGCTTCTACGGGTGAGGTCCTCCAGCAGGAGCCGCGCCCCCTCGCCGTCGATCCGTTCCGCGAGCTCCGCCAGCGGCGCGTCGCCCTCCCGCAGCAGGCCGCTCTCGCGGGCGCGCCGCACCCCCGAGTCCAGCCGGTGCCACAGCAGCGGGTTGGCGACGAGCACCTCCGGGTCGAACTCCACGCGCCGGCCCCCGGCGTCCCGCAGCACGAGCCGCGGCGTCATGCCGTCCGCGCGGCGCACCTGCGTGAGCAGGTCCGTACGGACGCGCTTCTCCCCCAGCAGGCCGCGCACGGCGAGCCAGTCGTGGCCGGCGGTGACCTGCTGCGGCAGCAGGACGGCCAGCAGGAGCGCCCCGAGCCCGGTCCAGCAGGCGGCGCGCGGCCCGTCGAGGCCGCCGCGGGCGAGGTCGGCGACGAGGAGGACGCCGGTGAGGGCGGAGCCGCAGTACCAGGCGGCCCGCGCCTCGTGCCGCCAGCCGCGGTCGCGGGCGAGGACCTCGCCGCCCGGCGGCTGCGCCTTCGTCCGTGCCGTCCGTGCGACGGGGCCGCCCGCCCGCGTCTTCGAGAGCTGTCGCCGTCCCATGCCCGTGACGCTAGGCCCGGGCCGGGGCCGGGGCGCCGGGTGTTGACGGGGTGCTGACGCCACTTGGGCCAACCCTTACGCCCTGCTGACGTATCCCGGCCCGGGCCGTCAAGAGCGCGTGAAGATCCCTCCGGAACGCGCCAAGAGGCCGCCAAGAATGTGCGCGAGCGCGCGGGGGCGGCCGCACGCTGGGCGTCCCAAGCACGGAGGTACGAACAGCATGTCCCTGCTCGCGCACGCGAACAAGCAGCCCGGAGGGGCCGGCGAGGAACCGCCGGATACCGGCGCCGCGCGGCCCTGCGCCGAGGACCGGCACCGGCTGACCGCCCCGCAGGGGCTCGCGGCCCTCTCCCTGGACGCGATGGCGTCGGTGGCCTACGGGCCCGAGTCGATCGTCCTGGTGCTGGCCGCGGCGGGCGCGTACGGGCTGGGCTTCACGCTCCCCGTCACCTTCGCGATCGCCGCCCTGCTGGCGGTCCTCGTCGCCTCCTACCGGCAGGTCATCGCGGCGTTCCCGGACGGCGGCGGCTCGTACGCGGTCGCCAAGCGGCACCTCGGCCGGCGCACCAGCCTGGTGACCGCGGCCTCCCTGGTGCTGGACTACGTGCTGAACGTGGCGGTGTCGGTCACCGCCGGCGTCGCCGCCCTGACCTCCGCCTTCCCCTCCCTCTACGCCGACCGGCTGTGGATCTGCCTGGCCGTGCTGGCCCTGGTGACCGGGGTGAACCTGCGCGGCATCGTGGAGTCCGCGAAGTGGTTCATGGTGCCCACCGCCGTGTTCGTCGGCTCGATCCTGACGATGATCGTGGCCGGGCTGCTGCGGGACGCGCCCGCGAGCACCGAGGCCGCCGCCGGGCACGCCTCCGTGCTCGCCGGGAACGCCACGTCCGTGGGCGTCCTGCTGCTCCTGAAGGCCTTCGCCGCGGGCTGCTCCGCCCTCACCGGCGTGGAGGCCGTGGCCAACGCCGTGCCGGCATTCCGCGCCCCGGCGCAGCGGCGGGCCCAGCGCACGGAGGTCGCGCTGGGCGCCCTGCTGGGCGTCATGCTGATCGGCCTGGCAGTGCTCATCGGCCGCTTCCACTTGCAGCCGGTCGAGGGCGTCACCGTCCTCGCGCAGCTCGCCGACGCCTCGCTCGGCCACAACTGGGCCTTCTACGTGGTGCAGTTCGCCACCGTCGTCCTGCTGGCGCTGGCCGCGAACACGTCCTTCGGCGGGCTGCCCGTCCTGATGGCCCTGCTGGCCCGGGACAACTACCTGCCGCACGTCTTCGGCCTCAAGGCGGACCGGCAGGTGCACCGGCACGGCGTGCTGGCCCTCGCGGCGGTCTCCGCGCTGCTGCTGCTCTTCTCCGGCGGCGACGTCAACACGCTGGTGCCGCTGTTCGCGATCGGGGTGTTCGTGGGCTTCACGATCTGCCAGGTCGGCATGGTGCGGCACTGGCGGCAGGAGCGCTCGGCGGGCTGGCGCGGCAAGGCGCTCCTCAACGGCTTCGGTGCCGTGCTCACCGGGGTGTCGGCCGTCGTGGTGACGGCCACGAAGTTCGAGGAGGGCGCCTGGCTGATCGTCCTGGCGCTGCCGCTGATGGTGCTGGTCTTCGAGGCCGTGCACCGTTCGTACGGGCGGATCGGCGAGCGGCTGGGGCTGGGCCGGGTGCCGGAGGCGCCGCGCCGCTGCCACAGTGTGGTCGTCGTGCCCGTCTCCTCCCTCTCCCGGCTGACCAGCAAGGCCCTGACCGCCGCGGTGTCGCTGGGCGACGAGGTGATCGCGGTGACCGCCGTCCAGCCCGACGCGGAGGGGGCGCGGGCCGCCGAGTCGCTGCGGCGCGACTGGGAGCTGTGGAACCCGGGCGTCGACCTGGTCGAACTGCCCGCCGCCACGCGCGCCCTGGGCCGCCCCATCGTCGCCTACGTCCACGAGCTCACCGACCGGCACCCGGACAACCGCGTCACCGTCCTCATCCCCGAGGTCGAGCCCGCCCACGTCTGGCAGCGGCTGCTCCAGAACCAGCGCGGCGCGGTCGTGGCCCACGCGGTCCGCCGCGACACGGACGCGGCGATCTGCCGCCTCCGCTTCCGCATCGGCGCGGAACCGGCCGCCCGGCGGACCGGCACACGGCGGTAATCGGCCTGTCGTAATCCTCCCCCATCGTTGATCGTTGGTCCGTACGGTCCCGACCGCGAGGGGGAGAACCGAACATGCCGATCAGCCGCAGACTGCTCTTGGCCGGGGGTGCGGGCATCGCACTGACCGGGTGCGGGTCCAATACGGGGCGCGGCGGGGAGGAGGGGCCGGGCCGGCCCCGGCTCTCCCACTGGTACCACCAGTACGGCGAGCCGGGCACGCGGCAGGCGGTGGGCCGGTACGCCGCCGCGTACAAGGACGCCGCCGTGCGGATCGAGTGGCGGCCCGGGAACTACGACCAGCAGACCGCCGCCGCCCTGCTGACGGACTCCGGGCCGGACGTCTTCGAGGTGGCCGGCCCGACGATCGAGCAGATCCAGGCCGGCCAGGTGACCGACCTGACCGGCCTGCTGAAGGACGTCAAGGGCGAATTCGACCCCGTGATCCTCGCGCCCCGGACCTACCGGGACCGCGTCTGGGGCATCCCCCAGCTCGTCGACACCCAGCTGCTCTACTACCGCAGGAGCATGCTGGACGCGGCGGGCGTGCGGCCGCCGCAGTCGCTGGACGAGCTCGTGGACGCCGCCCGGCGGCTGACGCGCAAGGACGTCAAGGGGTTCTTCCTGGGCAACTCCGGCGGCGCGGGCGCCCTGGGCGGCACGCCGCTGTACGCGGCCGGGCTGTCCCTCGTCACCCCCGGCGGAGAGGTGGGCTTCGACGACCCGGCCGCGGCGCGCACCCTCGGCAAGCTGCGCCGGTTCCACACCGACGGCTCGCTGCTGCTGGGCGCGCCCACCGACTGGTTCAACCCGGCGGCCTTCACCCAGGGGCTGGCCGCGATGCAGTGGTGCGGGCTGTGGGCGCTGCCGCAGGTGCAGAAGGCCCTCGGGGACGACTTCGGGGTGCTGCCCTTCCCACCGGACGGCCCGGCCGGGCGGCCGTCCGTGCCCGTGGGCGCGTGGGCGGCGGCCGTCAGCAGCCGCAGCGCGCACCGGGAGGCGGCCGAGGCGTACGTGAAGTGGCTGTGGGTCGAGCGCACCGACTTCCAGGAGGACTTCGCACAGTCCTACGGGCTGCACATCCCCGCCCGCGCCTCCCTCACCGCCCGGGCCGGCCGGCTGAAGTCCGGGGCGGCCGCGGAGGCCGTGCGCTTCACCAAGGAACACGGCTACGCACAGCCCCTTTTGTGGACGGCAGCGAGTCAAACCGCCTATCTGGATGCCCTCACTCGCATCATCCGGGAGGGCGCCGACCCCGGCGGCGAGCTCAAGGCGGTGGTGCGCAAGGCGAGCGCCGAGCTGCACCGCGTACGGAGCCGCGGCTGATGCCCGCGGCCCCGCGCCGCCTCCCCGCCGCCCGGCAGCGGCACCGCGCGCTGTGGTTCTGGGCCTTCGTGGGCCCCTTCGCCGCGGGGCTCGCCCTCTTCACCTACGTACCGCTCGCCTGGAGCGTGTACCTGAGCTTCTTCGACGCCCACAACACCGTCTCCCCCACCGAGTTCGTCCGGCTGGACAACTACGCGACGCTGCTGGCCGACGCCTCCTTCCGCTCCTCGCTCGTGACCTTCGCGGTCTTCAGCGCCTTCATCGTGCCGGCCACGTACGCGCTGTCCCTGGGGCTGGCGCTCGCGGTCAACCGGCTGCGCGCGGGCCGGGCGTTCTTCCGGTCGGTCTTCTTCCTCCCCACGGCGTGCAGCTACGTCGTGGCGGCCACGGTGTGGAAGCTGTCGGTGTTCAACGGAGTGCGCTTCGGGCTGGCCAACACCGTCCTCGGCTGGTTCGGGGCCGAGCCGGTGGCCTGGCTGGCCTCCACCGACCCGCCCTGGTACTGGCTGGTCATCATCACCGTACGGCTGTGGCTCCAGGCGGGGTTCTACATGGTGCTGTTCCTGGCCGGCCTCCAGCGCATCCCGCCGCGGCTGTACGAGGCGGCGGCCCTGGACGGCGCCCGGCCCGGCTGGCAGACCTTCCGCCACATCACGTTCCCGGCGCTGCGCAGCACCTCGGTGGCCGTGGTGCTGCTGCTGATCATCAACGCCTTCCAGGCGTTCGACGAGTTCTACAACCTGCTGTCGGACCAGCGCGGCTACCCGCCCTACGCCCGGCCGCCGCTGGTCCACCTGTACTACCTCGCCCTCGGCCAGGGGCAGGACCTGGGGCTGGGCAGTGCCGGGGCGGTGCTGCTGGCGCTGATCATCGCCGTGGTGACGGTCGTGCAGGCCCGCTGGTCGGGCCTCGGCCGGAGAGAGGACTGACGACGTGGACGACGCCCTCGTACGCACCGGGCGGGCCCTGCGGCTGATGCTGCTGACGGCCCTCGCCGTGCTGTTCCTCATCCCCTTCTACCTGCTGGTGCGCGGCGGCCTGGCCTCCGAGGAGGAGATCACCGCACCCGGCTGGACGCTCTTCCCCGCCGGCCCGCACTGGTCGAACGTGCGCGAGCTGTTCACCGACCCGGACGTGCCGATGGCCCGGGCCCTGCTGAACTCCTCGCTGATCGCGGTGGCCACCACGCTGGGCACGCTGCTGCTGGCCTCGCTCGCGGGCTACGGGCTGGCCCGCATCCCCTACCGGCACGCCGACGCCGTCTTCTACGCGATCCTGGGCACCCTGCTGGTGCCGGCGGCGGTCACGTTCGTGCCGTCGTTCGTGCTGGTGTCGTCGCTGGGCTGGGTCTCCAGCCTGCGCGGGCTGATCGTGCCGACGCTCTTCAGCGCCTTCGCGTGCTTCGTCTTCCGCCAGTACTTCCTGGGCTTCCCGCGGGAGCTGGAGGACGCGGCGCAGGTGGACGGGCTGGGGTACTGGCGCACGTACTGGCGGGTCGTGGTGCCCAACTCCCGGCCCGTCTTCGCGGCCGTGGGCACGATCGTCTTCATCGGGGCGTGGAACGCGTTCCTGTGGCCGCTGGTGATCGGGCAGGGCCGCGACTCGTGGACGGTGCAGGTGGCCCTGTCGACGTTCACCACGGCCCAGACCGTCCAGATCCACGAGCTGTTCGTCGCGGCCGCCGTCTCGATCCTCCCGCTGCTGCTCGTCTTCCTGCTCTTGCAGCGCTACATCGTGGCGGGCGTGGAGCGCTCGGGGATCGACGACTGAGGCGCCCTCTGCGCGAGCTGCGTCGTCTTGTGGCCGCCGCGCAGGAGGGCCGCGCCCAGGGGCGTGAGGGTGTGCATCACCGCGCTGCCGTTGCGCAGCGTCAGGACCAGGCCCGCCTCGCGCAGGACGCCCGCGTGCTGGCTGGCCGAGGCCGCGGACACGCCGACGCGGCGGGCGAGCTCGCTGGTGGTGCAGCCGCCGCCGATGGAGCCGAGGACCGCCGAGCGGGTGTGCCCGACGAGCTTGCCGAGCGAGCGCGGAGCGGTCTGCACGGCGGGCGCGGACTCCGACATGTGCCGGGCGGGGTAGACGAGGACCGGCGTGAGGTCGGGGTCCCGGTAGGTGACGGGCGTGCGCCGGCAGAAGAAGGAGGGAACCAGCAGCAGCCCGCGGCCGTTGAGGTGGACGTCGCGGTCCACGGGGTAGTCGGCCTCCAGGACCGGGGCGCGCCAGCGCATCATGGGCGGCAGCGAGGAGAGCAGGGCGTCCGCGCCGCCGTCCAGCAGGGCCCGGCCGCGCACGGCGCGATCGGCCTCGATCTGGGCCTGGATGTGCTGCCAGTAGGGTGCTATCGCGGCCTCGTGGTAGGCCTGGAGCGCTCCGGTGAGCTTGGCGAAGGCCCGGTCGTCCCCCTCGGCCATGGATCGTATCCAAGCGGGGAGCGTCCGGGCGGTGGGGAGCCGGCCGAGCTCGCGGTGCACCCGCTCGCCCGGCGTCTCGCGCAGGGCCTGCATGCCGGAGTCGAGTCCGAGTACCCCTTCGGGGGGTGTGAGGAAGTCCGGAAAATACCCGCGGGAAGGCACCAGCGGGGCGAGAAGCCGAGTTTCACCATTCAACCTGGCCCGGGTTTCCGAGCGCCAATCCCCGAAGATCGACTCGCCTTGTTTGTCCCGGAGCCGGTGGAGGCTCAATACGGTTTCCCAGAGTGCGTCCGGGTCTCCGGCCAGGCGCAACCGGGCCAGATCGAGTCCAGTGAAATGGACGCGCAGCACCAAACCCCCACATGAGACATCCGCAACCACCCCCCGCTCACTGAGTATGCACACCGATACGAGCTGTTACCACGCCCTTTTGGCCACAGTTGAAAGGACTCGCGGGGAACGTGGGGGAAGCGAAATGCTATTCACGCACTCGGGGCCGCACCCCGCTCGTTCCCGTGGGGGGTGGCGAGCGAAAAAGCGGCCGCTGAGTATGCGAGTTGCCGCCCGAGCCGATGCGGGCGGCAACAACTCCCGGTGGGGGAGTAAAGAGGGGCGGCGCTCCCGCACGAGCGCCGCCCCTTCGCCCTGTCCGGCACAGGGAAGCCACAGGTCGGGCACATCTCGGGCGCAGGATCACCACAGGATGACCACGCCCCGGTAACTCCGGCGTCATGTGCCGGAGACACTGCCGCCTCATCGCGCGCCTCACGGGCCCCATGACGGCGGCGTTTTCCAGCCACCGGGGTTCCGGGTGAAGGGGGCCGCGGGGGCCTTGGTCCGTACCGTTCGGTCCGTGTGGAGCGAGGGCGATCAGCCGAAGTGAGGGAACGGCCGAAGCGAAGGGGCCGCCGAAGTGAAGGGGCGGCCCCCCGCACGGGTGCCGCCCCTTCGAGGTGCTGGAGCCGCCGCCGGGGCTGAGGGTCGGGGTTCGCCCGGGCGGCGGCTCCGCCGCGCCGGCCCGGTTCGTGCCGGGCCGGCGCGGCAGCCGCGTCAGCGGCTGTCGGAGCCCCCGTCGCCGAGCGCGGCCGCACGGCCGGCCTCCAGGCGCGCGACGGGGATGCGGAAGGGCGAGCAGGAGACGTAGTCCAGGCCCACCTCGTGGAAGAAGTGCACCGAGTCCGGGTCGCCGCCGTGCTCGCCGCAGACGCCGAGCTTGAGGTCGGGGCGGGTGGCCCGGCCGGCCTCGGCGGCGGACCGTACGAGCGAGCCCACGCCGTCCCGGTCGATGGTCTCGAAGGGGCTGACGCCGAAGATGCCCTTCTCCAGGTACGCGGTGAAGAAGCTCGCCTCGACGTCGTCGCGGGAGAAGCCCCACACGGTCTGGGTGAGGTCGTTGGTGCCGAAGGAGAAGAACTCGGCGGCCTCGGCGATCTGACCGGCCGTGAGCGCGGCGCGCGGCAGCTCGATCATGGTGCCGAGGGTGAGCCGCAGGTCGGTGCCGGTGGCCCGCTCGACCTCGGCGATGACCCGCTCGGCCTCCTCGCGGACGATCTCCAGCTCCTGGACGGTGCCCACCAGCGGGATCATGATCTCGGCGTGCGGCGCGCCGCCCGCCTTCACGCGCTCGGCGGCGGCCTCGGCGATGGCCCGCACCTGCATGGCGAACAGGCCCGGGATGACGAGGCCGAGGCGGACGCCGCGCAGGCCCAGCATCGGGTTCTGCTCGTGGAGCTTGTGCACGGCCTGGAGCAGGCGCAGCTCGTTCTCGTGCGCCTCCTCGCGGGCCTCGGCGAGCGCGACCCGCACGGACAGCTCGGTGATGTCGGGCAGGAACTCGTGCAGCGGCGGGTCGAGCAGGCGCACCGTGACCGGCAGCCCGTCCATGGCCTCGAAGAGCTCGACGAAGTCGGACTTCTGGAGCGGCAGCAGGGCCTTGAGGGCCTCGTCGCGCTCGTCCTCGTGGTCGGCGAGGATCAGCCGCTCGACCATCTCGCGGCGCTCACCGAGGAACATGTGCTCGGTGCGGCACAGGCCGATGCCCTGGGCGCCGAAGCGGCGGGCGCGGGCCGCGTCCTCGGCGTTGTCGGCATTGGCCCGGACCTGGAGGCGGCGCCGGCCGTCCGCGTAGGACATCACGCGGTGCACGGCCTTGACGAGCTCGTCGGCGTCCTCGGCGGCGCCGTCCGTGCGGCCCTCGAAGTACTCGACGACCGGGGACGGCACGACGGGCACCTCACCGAGGTAGACCTTGCCGGTCGAGCCGTCGATGGAGACGACCTCGCCCTCCTCGATGACGACCCCGCCGGGGGCGGTCATCCGGCGGCGCTTGGTGTCGACCTCCAGCTCCTCCGCGCCGCAGACACAGGTCTTGCCCATGCCGCGGGCGACGACGGCGGCGTGCGAGGTCTTGCCGCCGCGCGAGGTGAGGATTCCCTCGGAGGCGATCATGCCGTCGAGGTCGTCCGGGTTGGTCTCACGGCGGATCAGGATGACCTTCTCGCCCGAGCGCGACCACTTCACGGCGGTGTACGAGTCGAAGACGGCCTTGCCGACGGCGGCGCCGGGCGAGGCCGCGATGCCCCGGCCGAGCAGGTCGGTCTTCGCCTTCTCGTCGAAGCGCGGGAACATCAGCATCGCCAGCTGCGCGCCGGTGACGCGCTGGAGCGCCTCGGCCTCGTCGATCAGTCCCTGGTCGACCAGCTGGGTGGCGATGCGGAAGGCCGCGCCCGCGGTGCGCTTGCCGACGCGGGTCTGGAGCATCCACAGCTTGCCGCGCTCGATGGTGAACTCGATGTCGCACAGGTCCTTGTAGTGCGTCTCGAGGGTCTCCATGATCTGCATCAGCTGGTCGTAGGAGGCCTTGTCGATGCGCTCCAGGTCGGCGAGCGGCACGGTGTTGCGGATGCCGGCGACGACGTCCTCGCCCTGGGCGTTCTGGAGGTAGTCGCCGTAGACGCCCTGGTGGCCGCTGGCGGGGTCGCGGGTGAAGGCGACGCCGGTGCCGGAGTCGGGGCCGAGGTTGCCGAAGACCATGGAGCAGATGTTGACGGCGGTGCCGAGGTCGCCGGGGATGCGCTCCTGGCGGCGGTAGAGCTTGGCGCGGTCGCCGTTCCAGGACTCGAAGACGGCCCGGATGGCGAGGTCCATCTGCTCGCGCGGCTCCTGCGGGAAGTCCCGGCCGGTGTCCTTGGCGACGATGCCCTTGAACTCCTCGACCAGGCGCTTGAGGTCGGCGGCGCCGAGCTCGACGTCCGTGGTGACGCCCTTGGCGCGCTTGGCCTCGTCGAGCGCGTCCTCGAAGAGCTCGCCGTCGACGCCGAGCACGGTCTTGCCGAACATCTGGATGAGGCGCCGGTAGGAGTCCCAGGCGAAGCGCTCGTCGCCGGCCTGGGCGGCGAGCCCGGCCACGGAGGCGTCGGAGAGACCGATGTTGAGGACGGTGTCCATCATGCCGGGCATGGAGAACTTGGCGCCCGATCGGACCGAGACCAGCAGCGGGTCGTCCGCCTGCCCCAGCTTCTTGCCCATCCGCTTCTCGAGGGCTTCGAGGTGGGCCGAGACCTCGTCGCGCAGGGCCGTGGGCTCGCTGCCGCTGCCGAGGTAGACCTTGCAGGCTTCGGTGGTGATGGTGAAGCCGGGGGGGACGGGCAGGCCGAGGTTGGTCATCTCGGCGAGGTTGGCGCCCTTCCCGCCGAGCAGGTCCTTCAGGTCCTTGTTGCCCTCGGTGAAGTCGTAGACGAACTTCTGCTGATCTGTGGTTTCCGGCACGGGACTCGACTCCTCACTGGGGTCCCCCCGTACACAGTTGGGGGAAGGCGTGCTCAAACGTGCTGACGGCGGGGAGCGTACCCAGATCGAAGGCTTATGAGGAGGTCCACCCCCCGGCCATATGGGCGTAACCGCCTGTCAGCCAGCAGATCGAAAGTCACGCCCCGGTAAAGGGTCCGGAAGCCGCTTGTTCGACTTCTGAAGACAGAATGACAAACAGAAGTCGCCGCATCACGGAGCGTCGATCAAATGGCGGGCATGGGGCCAAGTCGTGAACGCAAGAGGGGTGGCACGCAGTGCCACCCCTCAAGAGATGCACCCCCATGTATACCGCTCATCTGAGCGGACTACTGATCAGGGGTGGCGAGAATCACGCCGCCGGGCGACGCCCCGGACGCCGCATCTGACGCATCAGCCGCCCGACGTGTCGAGCTCGGCGTCCGCACTGACGGCCGCGCAGTCGTACGGGTCGTTCAGCCAGCCGTCCGGCAGCACCACACGGTTGCGTCCCGACGTGCGGCCGCGGGGGCCATCGGCGCCGACCGGCCAGGGCTGGTCCAGGTCGAGCTCGCTCAAGTGAGCGCCGAGCTCGTCCAGGGACGAGGCGATCGCCAGCTTCTTGCGCATCTCCGAGCCGACGGAGAAGCCCTTGGTGTACCAGGCCACGTGCTTGCGGAAGTCGATGACGCCGCGCTCCTCGCTCTCCAGCCACTCGCCGAGGAGCGTCGCGTGGCGCACCATCACGGCGGCCACCTCGCGCATCGTGGGCGCGGCGGGGGCGCCGCCGCCCTCGAAGGCCGTGACGAGGTCGCCGAAGAGCCAGGGGCGGCCGAGGCAGCCGCGGCCGACGACCACGCCGTCGCAGCCGGTCTCGCGCATCATCCGCACGGCGTCCTCCGCCGACCAGATGTCGCCGTTCCCGAGCACGGGGATCTCCGGCACGGTCTCCTTCAGGCGGGCTATGGCCTCCCAGTCGGCGGTGCCGCCGTAGTGCTGGGCGGCCGTGCGGCCGTGCAGGGCGATGGCCGTGACACCCTCCTCGACGGCGATCCGGCCGGCGTCGAGGTAGGTGATGTGATCGTCGTCGATGCCCTTGCGCATCTTCATGGTGACGGGGAGGGAGCCGGCGTTGCCGACGGCCTCGCGCAGGATCGAGCGGAGCAGGTTGCGCTTGAACGGGAGCGCCGAGCCGCCGCCCTTGCGGGTGACCTTGGGGACGGGGCAGCCGAAGTTGAGGTCGATGTGGTCGGCCAGGCCCTCGTCCACGATCATGCGGACGGCCTTGCCGACGGTGACCGGGTCGACGCCGTAGAGCTGGATCGACCGGGGCTTCTCGGTGCCGTCGAAGTGGATCAGACGCATGGTCTTGGCGTCGCGCTCGACCAGGGCCCTGGTGGTGATCATCTCGCTGACGAACAGCCCCTTGCCGCCCGAGAACTCTCGGCACAGCGTACGGAAGGGCGCGTTCGTGATGCCCGCCATGGGGGCGAGGACCACCGGCGGCCACACGGTGTGCGGGCCGATCTGGAGCGGCGTGGCGGAGTCATGCGTCATGGCTCCATTGTCGCGTACCGCCACCGGGCATTTAGTTGTACTCTTTAAATCATTGGAGATGTACAACTACTTGTTGTGCGCCCGCACCCCAGGGGGTCCCTAGTGCCCGAGCTCTCCCGGCGCCGCCGGATGCTGATCCTCGCCATCTGCTGCACGAGCCTGCTGATGGTGAGCCTCGACAACACGATCCTCAACGTGGCGCTGCCGTCCATGCAGCGCGAGCTGCACGCCTCGGTCCCCGGCCTGCAATGGACGATCGACGCCTACACCGTCGTCATGGCCTCGCTGCTGATGCTCGCCGGCTCGACCGCCGACCGGCTGGGCCGCCGCCGCGTCTTCCAGGCCGGGCTGGTGCTCTTCACCGCCGGATCCGTGCTGTGCAGCCTCGCGCCGGGGCTCGGCTGGCTGGTCGTCTTCCGCATGGTGCAGGCCGTGGGCGGTTCGATGCTCAACCCCGTCGCCATGTCGATCATCACGAACACCTTCACCGACCCCCGCGAGCGGGCCCGCGCGATAGGCGTGTGGGGCGGCGTCGTCGGCATCAGCATGGCGGCGGGGCCGGTCATCGGCGGGGCGCTCGTCGAGACCACCGGCTGGCGGGCCATCTTCTGGATCAACCTGCCGGTGGGGCTGGCCGCGCTCGCGATGACCGCCCGGTACGTGCCCGAGTCCCGCGCGCCCCGGCCGCGCCGCCCTGACCCCGTCGGCCAGCTGCTGATGATCACGCTGCTCGGCTCGCTCACGTACGGGATCATCGAGGGCTCCGCGGCGGGCTGGGACTCGCCCCTGATCCTCGGCTGCTTCGCCGCCGCCGGCTGCGCGCTGGCCGCCTTCACCGCCTACGAGCGGCGGCGCCCCGAGCCGCTGATCGAGCCGCGGCTCTTCCGCAGCGCGCCCTTCAGCGGGGCCACGGTCGTGGCGGTGTCCGCCTTCGCGGCGCTCGGCGGCTTCCTCTTCCTCAACACGCTGTACTTGCAGAACGAGCGGGGCCTGTCCGCCCTGGACGCGGGCCTGTACATGCTGCCCATGGCCGTCATGTGCCTGGTCTTCGCGCCGCTGTCGGGCCGGCTCGTGGGGGCCCGCGGGCCGCGGCTGCCGCTGGTGCTCGCGGGGGTGGCGATGACGGCGAGCGGCCTGCTCGTGGCCCTGAGCGGCGCGGGCACCTCCGCCGGCTCCTCCGACGTGCTGCTCCTGTCCGCGTACGTCCTCTTCGGCATCGGCTTCGGGCTCGTGAACGCGCCCATCACCAACACGGCCGTCTCCGGCCTGCCCCGCTCCCGGGCCGGCGTCGCCGCCGCCGTCGCCTCGACCAGCCGGCAGGTCGGCAGCTCGCTGGGCGTCGCGGTGATCGGCGCGGCGGTCGCGGCGGGGATGCGGGAGACGGGCTGGTGGATCGTCACGGGGTGCGGCGCGGCCGTCCTCGTGGTCGGTACGATCACCACCGGCCGCTGGGCCGCCCGGACCGCCGAGCGGGCCGCGGCCCGTACCGGCCTCTCCTCCGAGCAGAGCAGGATCCCGGTGACACGATGACCGCGCACGACACACACGCCGCGACGGCCGAGCGCGCCTGGGGGCAGCTGCGGGAGATCGTCCTCGGCGGCAACGAACGCCGCAAGGAGGTCGTCGACGCGCTCGGCATGAGCTTCTTCCGCATCAAGGCCCTGCGGCGCATCGCCCGCGGCCCGCTCACCCTCCGCGAGCTCGCCGAGCAGCTGCTGACGGACCGCCCGTACGCGACGCTGGTCGTGGACGACCTGGCGGGCCGCGGCCTGGTCGAGCGCACCGCGAACCCGGCGGACCGCCGCTCGAAGATCGTCTCGGCCACCCCGGCGGGCGAGGAGCTGGCGGCCCGCGCGGAACGGATCCTGGGCTCGCCGCCGCCGGCCCTGCTGGCGCTGCCGGCGGAGGATCTGGCGGCCTTGGAACGCATCACGTCGAGGCTGGCGGGCGGGGGCTCGTAGCGCGGGCGCCCCGCCCCGGACAGGCGGAGCCGCCTAGGCCAGCCGTTCCAGCCGCTCCCGCGTCTCCTCGTCCGCCGGGGTGAGCGTGAGGAGCCGGGCGCCCGGGTGGGGGCCCATCCACAGGCTGGTGAAGTTGAGGCGGAGCTCGCCCACCGCCGGGTGCCGGTGGGCGCGGAGCCGGGGCGAGGTGATCGGGGCGACCTCGTGGCGGGCCCAGAGCATGCGGAACTCCGGAGACGTGGCGAGCAGCTTGGCCAGGAGCCGCTCCCACGGCGGCTCCCCGAGGTGTTCCGCCATCGAGGCGCGGAACCTGGCCGCCATCGCGCGGACCGTCTCCTCCCGGTCGGCGAGCGTCGCGCGGACCTCGGCGTTGGTGAACGCGAGCCACATGCAGTTCCGCTCCTCGTGCGGCAGCTTGTCGAGGTCGCACATGAGCGCGTTGTACGTGCGGTTGTAGGCGATGAGGTCGTACCGCGAGTTCTGGACGCAGGCGGGGAACGGCTCCAGCCGGTCCAGCATCATGCGCAGGTCCGCGGAGACCCCGGGGCAGTCGTTCTCCGGCACCGGGTCGGCCACGGCCGCCAGCGCGAAGAGGTGGCTGCGCTCGCTGCGGTCGAGTTGCAGGGCGTGGGCGACGGCGTCGAGGACCTGCGGCGAGACCTTGATGTCGCGGGCCTGTTCGAGCCACGTGTACCAGGTGACCCCCACCGCGGCGAGGTGCGCCACCTCCTCCCGGCGCAGGCCGGGCGTGCGCCGCCGCGGCCCGCGCGGCAGCCCCGCCTGCTCGGGCGAGACGCGCTCCCGGCGGCTGCGCAGGAACGCGGCCAGCTCCCCGCGGCGCACGTCGTCGGCGGTGGGCACGCCGGACACGGGCACGCGGGGCGCGGACGCGGGCGGGGCGGGCACGGGAAGGGCGGCGGCCGCGGCCCGCGGCTCGTGCAGCATCGTGGTCATACCTCCAGCGTGCGCGAGACCTGCGGCCTGTTCCAGGTAGTGCTGATACCAGGATAAGGACGCTCTGGTACCGGGCTGAGCGGGCCGCCATTGTCGAGTGCGTGAGCGATACCCGAACAACTCCCCCTGCCACCGAATCCGTTGCGGCGGCTCCCGCCGAGGAGGGTCCCCGCCGCCCCTCCCCCGCCCTCACCCCCCTCGGCCTGTTCACCGTGCTGACCGGCGCGGCTCTGCCGATGATCGACTTCTTCATCGTCAACGTCGCCCTGCCGGCCATCGACCACGACCTGCACGCGGGCCCGGCCCTGCTGGAGATGGTCGTGGGCGGCTACGGGGTCGCGTACGCCGTACTGCTGGTGCTCGGCGGGCGGCTGGGCGACATGGTGGGCAGGCGCCGGCTGTTTATGTGGGGCACGGCCGCGTTCGGGGTGACGTCAGTGGCGTGCGGGCTCGCGCCGGGCGCCTGGTGGCTGGTGGCCGCCCGGATCGCGCAGGGCGCGGCGTCCGCGCTGATGCTGCCGCAGGTGCTGGCGACGATCCAGGCCACGACGAGCGGGGCGGGCCGGGCCCGGGCGCTCAGCTTCTACAGCGGCACGTCCGGGGTGTCCGCCTCGGTCGGGCAGGTGCTGGGCGGGGTGCTGGTCGCCGCGAACGTGGCGGGCACCGGCTGGCGGTCGATCTTCCTGGTGAACGCGCCGGTCGCGGCGGTCGCACTGGTGCTGGCCGGCCGTGCGGTGCCCGAGACCCGCTCCGAGCGCCCGACGCGGGTGGACGGTCTGGGCACGGCGTTGCTGTCGCTGTCGCTGATCTCCCTGCTGGTGCCGCTGACGGAGGGCAGGGCGACGGGCTGGCCGGTGTGGTCGTGGGTGCTGCTGGCGGTCTTCCCGTTCGCGGCGGTGGCGTTCGCCGTCACGGAGCGGCGCCTGGAGCGGACGGGCGAGGACGGGCGGACGCCGCTGGTGCCGCCGTCGCTGCTGCGGGTGCGGTCGGTGCGTACGGGGCTGGCGGTGGTGGTGCCGTTCTCGCTGGGCTGGGGCGGCTTCATGTTCGTCCTCGCGGTGGTGCTCCAGGAGGGGCTGCGGCTGGGCCCGCTGGCGGCGGGGCTGGTGCTGGTGCCGATGTGCGTGACGTTCTTCGCGGGCTCGCTGGCCGGGCCCCGGCTGTTCAGCCGGTACGGGCGGCGGGCCGTCACGGCCGGGGCGCTGATCCAGGGCGCGGGACTGCTCGGATTGGCCGCGGCCTTCTACTGGGGCTGGGAAGGGCGGGGCATCTGGGGCCCGTGCGCGGCGATGGCCGTCCAGGGCCTGGGCCAGGGCCTGCTGCTGCCGCTGACGCTGCGGACGGTGCTGAGCGAGGTGCCGGTGGAGCAGGCGGGCGTGGGCGGCGGGGTCATGGTCACCACGCAGCAGTCGTTCATGGCGCTGGGCGTGGCCACGCTCGGGTCGCTGTTCCTGACGCTGTCGGAGTCGGTGGGGATGCGGGACGCGCTCACCGTGACGCTGGGGGTGCAGATGGTGGCGGTGGTGGCGTCGGTGCTTCTGACGTTGCGGATGCCGCGCCGTGCGAACGACTGACAGATATTGAAATCTGTCAGTCCATGTGTCACTCTGCAAGGGAGCCGCAATCCTGCTTACCCGCATAAGGGTGGATTGCTCCTGATCTATCTGCTTTCCCTCCGAAGGAGCTCCCGTGCAGCACCGCACCCTCGGCACCACCGGCCCCCGGGTCTCCGCGCTCGGCCTCGGCGCGATGGGCATGTCCGCCCTCTACGGCGAAGCCGACCGCGCCGAGTCGATCGCCACGATCCACGCCGCCCTCGACGCGGGCGTCACCCTGATCGACACCGGCGACTTCTACGGCATGGGCCACAACGAGCTCCTCATCGGCGAGGCCCTGCGCACCGCCGGTGAGGCCGCCCGTGCCAAGGCGCGCATCAGCGTCAAGTTCGGCGCCCTGCGCGACCCGGACGGCGGCTGGTCCGGCTACGACGGCCGGCCCGCCGCGGTCAAGAACTTCGCCGCGTACTCCCTGCAGCGGCTCGGCACCGACCACATCGACGTCTACCGCATCGCCCGCCTCGACCCCGGCGTGCCGGTCGAGGAGACCGTCGGCGCCATCGCCGAACTCGTCGAGGCCGGCCACGTGCGCCACGTCGGCCTCTCCGAGGTGGGCGCGGACACCCTGCGCCGGGCGGCGGCCGTCGTGCCGATCTCCGACCTCCAGATCGAGTACTCGCTGATCTCCCGCGGCATCGAGGAGCAGATCCTGCCCACCGCGCGCGAGCTGGGCATCGGCATCACCGCGTACGGGGTGCTCTCGCGCGGCCTGATCAGCGGCCACTTCGACCGGGACCGGCAGCTCGGCGCGGGCGACTTCCGCGGCATGAGCCCGCGCTTCCAGGGCGAGAACCTCCAGCGCAACCTCGACCTCGTCGACGCGCTGCGGAAGGTCGCCGAGGGGCGGGGCGCGTCCGTCGCGCAGACCGCCATCGCGTGGGTCCTCGCCCAGGGCGAGGACATCGTGCCCCTCGTCGGCGCCCGCCGCCGCGACCGCCTCACGGAGGCGCTCGGCGCGCTCGACCTGACCCTGGACGCGGCCGACCTCGCCGCGATCGAGGAAGCGGTCCCCGCGGGCGCGGCGTCCGGCGCGCGCTACCCGGACTCCCAGATGACCCACCTGGACAGCGAACGCTGAGTCCTACGGACGGTTTTGCCGGCCGCCCTGCCCGAGCCCGGTCCGGCACCGCCGGGCACCTCCGGTGGGGGTTGCGCACCGCGGCGACGGAGGGGAGAGGCCCGGCCTCTCCACGCGCCTGCCGCCAGGCGAAAGATCCCGCCGCGACGGCGATCACCCCCCCCCCCCACCGAGGCACCCGGCGGTGCCGCACAACCGCAAGCCCAGGCCCGGTCCGGCACCGCCGGAATCCACCGCGGTGGTCACGCGCCGCGGCGGCGGAAGAAGAGGCGCGGCCTCGCCGTCAGGCGAACCGAGGCACCCGGCGGTGCCGCACAACCGCAAGCCCAGGCCCGGTCCGGCACCGCCGGAATCCACCGCGGTGGTCACGCGCCGCGGCGGCGGAAGAAGAGGCGCGGCCTCGCCGCCAGGCGAAAAGATCCCGCCGCGACGGCGATCACCCCCCACCGGCGCACCCGGCGGTGCCGCACAACCGCAAGCCCAGGCCCGGTCCGGCACCGCCGGAATCCACCGCGGTGGTTGCCCGCCGCGGCGGCGGAAGGGAGAGGCCCGGCCTCTCCACGCCCCTGCCGCCAGGCAGAAGCTCCCGCCGCCACAGCGAGCAACCCCCACCGGAGGTGTCCGGCGGTGCCGCACAACCGCAAGCCCAGGCCCGGTCCGGCACCGCCGGAATCCACCGCGGTGGTAGCGCGCCGCGGCGGCGGAAAGAGCGAGCTGGCCGCAGGCCACCCCGCACCCCCGCGGAGCGGGCCCGGTACCGTCCAGTTGGGCGGTGTGCGTCACCCGCCGCCCGTTCCGACGTGAAAGGTACGAGCCCGCATGCCGCCCGAGCCGCTGACTCCCGAGCGCATCCTCGAAGCCACCGAGGACGTGCTGCGCCGCTACGGCCCCGCCAAGGCCACCGTGGTCGACGTCGCCCGCGCGCTGGGCGTCAGCCACGGCAGCGTCTACCGGCACTTCGGCAGCAAGGCCGCCCTGCGGGAGGCCGTCACGCAGCGCTGGCTGGACCTGTCGCACGCCGAGCTGTCGGCCGTCGCCGACGCGGCCGGCCCCGCCGGCCCGCGCCTGCGCGACTGGCTCGCCGCGCTGTTCGCCGCGAAGCGGCGCAAGGCGGGGGACGACCCCGAGCTGTTCGCCACGTACATGGTCCTCGTCGGCGAGAACAGCGCCACGGTCGAACGGCACATCGAGACGATGAACGGGCAGCTGGCCCGGATCGTGGAGAGCGGCGTCCGCACCGGCGAGTTCACCGGCGCCGGCACCGACCCCGCGGCCACCGCCCGCGCCCTGTGGGACGCGACCAACCGCTTCCACGACCCGGCGTACGCGGCGGACTGGTCCGCCCCGGGCATCGAGGCGGCGTTCGACGCCGTGTGCGACCTGCTGCTACGGGGCCTGCAAAGCTAGGCCGTAACCCTCAGCCCACGCCCAGGAACCGCAGCACCGCCAGCACCCGCCGGTGGTCCGCGTCCGCCTTCGGCAGGTCCAGCTTCGCCAGGATCGAGTTGATGTGCTTGGCGACCGCGCTCTCGCTCACGACCAGCGCCTGCGCGATGCCCGCGTTCGACCGCCCGGACGCCATCAGCTCCAGCACGTCCCGCTCGCGCGGCGTGAGCCGGTCGAGCGGATCGCTGTGCCGGCGCAGCAGCAGCTGCGAGACGACCTGCGGGTCGAGCGCCGTGCCGCCGCCCGCGACGCGCCGCAGCGCGTCGATGAACTCCTCCACGTCGGCGACCCGTTCCTTGAGCAGGTAGCCGACGCCGCGCGTGTCGCCGGACAGCAGGTCGGCGGCGTAGCGCTCCTCCACGTACTGGGAGAGCAGCAGCACGGCCGTGTCCGGCCACTGCTTGCGGATGACGAGCGCGGCGCGCACGCCCTCGTCGGTGAAGCCCGGCGGCATGCGTACGTCGAGGACGACCAGGCCGGGCCGGTGCTCCTCCACCGCGGCCAGCACCGCCTCCGCGTCGCCGGTCTCCGCGACCACGTCGAACCCGGCCGCCTCCAGGACCTTCACCAGGCCTATCCGGAGCAGGACGGAATCCTCGGCGATCACGGCGCGCACGGCAGCTCCACGGTGACTACGGTCGGGCCCCCGGCGGGGCTGCTGATCGAGAACGTGCCGTCGACCGACGCGACCCGCTTGGCCAGCCCCGCCAGCCCGGTGCCGCCCGTAGGATCGGCCCCGCCCACGCCGTCGTCGGTGACGACGACTAGAAGTATGCCCCCGCGCGTTTCGACGCGGACGTCGGCCCGGGTCGCCCGCGCGTGCTTGACGACGTTGGCGAGCGCCTCGGAGACGACGAAGTAGGCGACGGCCTCGACGGCGGGCGCGGGCCGGACGGGCAGGTCGGCGCGCAGCCCGACGGGCAGGGGCGTGCGTTCGGCGATGCCGGACAGCGCGGCGTCGAGGCCGCGGTCCTCCAGCACGGCCGGGTGCAGGCCGCGCACGAGGCTGCTGAGCTCGGCGATGGCCTCCTTGGCCTCGCGGTGCGCCTCGTCGATGACCTTGCGGGCGTCTTCGGGCAGGTCCTTGAGCGTCACCTTGGCCAGCCCGAGGTTGACCGCCATCGACACGAGCCGCTGCTGCGCGCCGTCGTGCAGGTCGCGTTCGATGCGGCGGCGCTCGGCGTCGGCGGCGTCCAGGACGCCGGCGCGGCTCTCGGTGACCTCTTCGACGCGCTGCTCCAGGAGTTCGGCGCGGCTGGGGCCGAGGCGGCGCGCCGCGGCGCGGGCGTCGGTGCGGGCGAGCACGCCGGACAGCCACGCGGCCGCGTACAGCCCGGCGGCCCCGGCGAGGGTGACGTACGCGGCCTGCGTGGTGTACCCGATGTTCGCGAGGCGCACCTCGGGCGGCAGCGCCCAGATCCAGACGTAGACCGTCGCCGCGACGCCGGCCGCCGCCCACAGCAGCAGCGTGACCGCTCCGCCGAGCGCCAGCAGCGGCCCCACCAGCAGGTGGTAGCGCACCTGGCGCCAGGTGGATTCCGCGCGCAGCCGGCGCACCACGCTCCCGGCGGGCGCCGGTGCCGCGATCTCCACCCCGAGCCGGTTGCGGAAGCGCGCCCGCTGCACGGCGCTCAGCACGGGCGCGGCCGCCGCGAGCACGGCGAGAGGCACGGCCACTGCCGCCAGCACGCTCAGCACCTCGTCGGGCCCGCCGGGCAGCCACGGGACGGCCACGACGAGCAGCGCGGCGAGCTGGACGAGCACGCCGACGGCGATGCATGCGACGGAACGGCCGACGCCGTCGAAGGGGCGGAGCAGGGGGCGCGCAAGGGCGAGGAGTGGCATGTCCCGAACGGTAGACGCGCAGGTCAGAGAGATCGATGGCGCTGGCGCCCGGGGGCGGGGTGCAACCAGTGCCACCCTGCGGGCCGACGCCGTCGTAACGGCCGAAGGCCCCGGCCCCCGCCGAGCGGGGAACCGGGGCCTTCAGCCGTTACGGCGAAACGTCAGCAGCCGAGCAGACGCGAGCCCAGGTAGCCCTCGATCTGGTCGAGGGACACGCGCTCCTGCTTCATCGTGTCGCGCTCGCGCACCGTCACCGCGTTGTCCTCGAGCGTGTCGAAGTCGACCGTGACGCAGAACGGCGTGCCGATCTCGTCCTGGCGGCGGTAGCGGCGGCCGATCGCGCCCGCGTCGTCGAACTCGATGTTCCAGTTCTTGCGCAGGTCCGTCGCGAGACCCTTGGCCTTCGGGGAGAGCTGCGGGTTGCGGGACAGCGGCAGGACGGCGACCTTGACCGGGGCCAGGCGCGGGTCGAGGCGCATGACGACGCGCTTCTCCATGACGCCCTTGGCGTTGGGGGCCTCGTCCTCGTTGTACGCGTCGAGCATGAAGGCGAGCATGGCGCGGTTCAGGCCGGCCGCCGGCTCGATGACGTACGGGAACCAGCGCTCGCCGGCCTCCTGGTCGAAGAAGGTCAGGTCCTGGCCGGAGGCCTGGGAGTGGGCCTTCAGGTCGTAGTCCGTGCGGTTGGCGATGCCTTCCAGCTCGGAGAACTCGGTGCCGCCGAAGTTGAAGCGGTACTCGATGTCAGTGGTGCGCTTGGAGTAGTGGGAGAGCTTCTCCGCGGCGTGCTCGTACCACCGCATGTTCTCCTCGCGCATGCCGAGGCCGGTGTACCAGCTCCAGCGCTGCTCCATCCAGTACTCGTGCCAGGTCTCGTCCTCGCCCGGCTTGACGAAGAACTCCATCTCCATCTGCTCGAACTCGCGGGTGCGGAAGATGAAGTTGCCCGGCGTGATCTCGTTGCGGAAGGACTTGCCGGTCTGGGCGATGCCGAACGGCGGCTTCTTCCGCGAGGTCTGCTGGACCTGGGCGAAGTTGGTGAAGATGCCCTGCGCGGTCTCGGGGCGCAGGTAGCTGACCGAACCCGAGTCCTGGGTCGGGCCCAGGTGGGTGGAGAGCAGGCCGGAGAACAGCTTGGGCTCGGTGAAGGCGCCCTTGGTGCCGCAGTGCGCGCAGTTGAGGTCGGCGAGGCCGTTCTCGGGCAGCTTGCCGTGCTTGGCCTCGTACGCCTCCTCAAGGTGGTCCGCGCGGTAGCGCTTGTGGCAGGAGGTGCACTCGGTCAGCGGGTCCGTGAAGGTCGCGACGTGGCCGGACGCCTCCCAGACCTCGCGGGCGAGGATCACCGACGAGTCGAGGCCGACGACGTCGTCGCGCGAGGTGACCATGGAGCGCCACCACTGGCGCTTGATGTTCTCCTTGAGCTCCACACCGAGCGGACCGTAGTCCCAGGCGGCACGCTGTCCGCCATAGATCTCACTGCACGGATAGACGAAGCCACGGCGCTTGCTCAGGCTGACGATGGTGTCGATCTTGTCGGCGGCCACGGTGCTCTCTTCATTGCGACGACGAACAGCGAATGATTCAGGTTACCGGCGCTGCACCCCCTCTCATCAAATCGGCTCTGGCCTTGGCTTGACCGCGCCCCTCCGCGGCCCGCCCCTGACCTCCCTTGTTGACAATCGTTTCCATTTTTGTTGAAAATGAGTGTCATGAACGTCAGCCGTCCCCTCCGTGCCCGCGCCCCCCGAATACGCACCGCCGCCGTCGCCGCGGCCGCCGCACTGGGGCTGCTCGGCCTCTCCGCCTGCTCCTCCTCGGACGGGGCGGGAAAGGCCGCCGACGGCAAGCTCGCCGTGGTGGCGTCGTTCTACCCGATGCAGTACCTCGCCGAGCAGATCGGCGGCGACCACGTCCACGTGACCAACCTGACCAAGCCCGGCGTCGAGCCCCACGACCTGGAGCTCAAGCCCCGGCAGATCGGCTCCCTCGCCGACGCGGGCGCGATCGTCTACCTCAAGGGCATCCAGCCCGCCGTCGACGAGGCGATCAAGCAGTCCAAGAACGAGCACGTCGTGGACGTGGCCTCCCTCACCGCGCTGGAGCAGCACGGCACCGAGGTCGACGGCCACCACCACACCACGGGCGACAACCACTCGCACTCCGAGCACGAGGGCGGCGCCGACCCCCACATCTGGCTCGATCCCGTGAAGTACGCCGAGGCCGCCAAGGGCGTCGCCAAGACCCTCTCGGAGGCGGACCCGGACCACAAGGGCGACTATGAGAAGAACGCCGGCGCCCTGGTGAAGAGGCTCGGCGGGCTCGACGCGAAGTTCAGGGACGGGCTGAAGAACCGCGCCTCGGACACCTTCATCACGACCCACGCGGCCTTCGGCTACCTCGCCGAGCGCTACGGCCTCACCGAGGAGTCCATCAGCGGCCTCGACCCCGAGTCCGAGCCCAGCGCCGCCCGCATCAAGGACCTGCACGCGCTCGCCGAGGAGCACCACGTCTCGACGATCTTCTTCGAGACGCTCGCCAACCCCGCGACCGCGAAGACGCTGGCCAAGGACCTGAAGCTGAAGACCGACGTCCTGGACCCCATCGAGGGCATCACGGACGACTCCAGGGGCCACGACTACGTCGAGGTCATGGAAGCCAACCTGGCCGCCCTGCAGAAGGCGCTCGGCACCAAGTGAGCGCCCCGGAGGAGATCACCATGGAGCAGCCCGTCATATCCCTGCGGGGCGCCGGCGCGAGCCTCGGCGGCCGCCCCGTGCTGCGCGGCGTGGACCTGGCCGTGCACGGCGGCGAGGTCGTCGCCCTGCTCGGCGCCAACGGCTCCGGCAAGTCCACCGCCGTGCGCAGCATCGTCGGCCAGGTGCCGCTCACCGGCGGCGAGCTGGAGCTCTTCGGCACCCCGCAGCGCCGCTTCCGCGACTGGGCCCGCGTCGGCTACGTCCCGCAGCGCACCACCGCCGCCGGCGGCGTGCCCGCGACCGTCCGCGAGGTCGTCTCTTCGGGGCGGCTGGCCCGCACCCGGTTCGGGATGATGCGCAGGGCCGACAAGGAGGCGGTCATACGCGCCCTGGAGCTCGTCGGCATGGCGGACCGGCTCGGCGACCCGGTGGACGCGCTCTCGGGCGGCCAGCACCAGCGGGTGCTCATCGCCCGCGCCCTGGCCGGCGAACCCGAACTGCTGATCATGGACGAGCCGATGGCCGGCGTGGACCTCGCGAGCCAGGAAGTGCTCGCCGACGCCCTGCGCGCCCAGGTCGCCCGCGGCGCCACCGTCCTGCTCGTGCTGCACGAGCTCGGCCCGCTGGAGCCGCTCATCGACCGGGCGGTCGTCCTGCGCGACGGCTGCGTCGTCCACGACGGGCCCCCGCCCGAGGCCGTGGGCCAGCACGCGCTCCCCGGCCACGACCACGTACACCCGCACGCCGGACCCGCGGCGGAACCGATTCGGACAGGGCTGCTGACCTGATGGACATCCTCGACCTCGCCTTCATGCAGCGGGCGCTGCTCGCGGCGCTCCTCGTCGGCGTCACCGCGCCCGCCATCGGCACCTACCTCGTCCAGCGCCGCCAGGCCCTCATGGGCGACGGCCTCGGGCACGTGGCCCTCACCGGCGTCGGCCTGGGCTTCCTGCTGAACGCCAGCCCCGTGTGGATGGCCACGGCCGTGTGCATCGCGGGCGCCGTCGTCATGGAGCTGATCCGCTGGTACGGGCGGACGCGCGGCGACATCGCCCTCGCCATGCTCTTCTACGGCGGCATGGCCGGCGGCGTGATGCTGATGAACCTCTCCGACAGCGGCTCCAGCGCCAACCTGAGCAGCTACCTCTTCGGGTCGATCGCCACGGTCTCGGAGGAGGACCTCGTAGCGATCTGCGTCCTGGCCGCCTTTGTGATCCTCACCACGGTCGGGCTGCGCCGCCAGCTCTTCGCCATCTGCCAGGACGAGGAGTTCGCGCGCGTCACCGGCCTGCCGGTGCGGATGCTGAACCTGCTCGTGGCCGTCACCGCCGCCGTCACCGTCACCGTCGCCATGCGCGTCGTCGGCCTGCTGCTCGTCAGCGCCCTGATGGTGATCCCGGTGGCCGCCTCGCAGCAGATCGCCCGCAGCTTCAAGGCGACCTTCGCCCTGGCGGTCGGCATCGGCGTCACCGTGACGCTGTCCGGCACCGCCACGTCCTACTACGCCGACGTGCCGTCCGGCGCGACCATCGTGCTCATCGCCATCGGCCTGTTCGGCCTCCTCACGGCGCTCGCCACACCCCTGGCGAAGCGGCGGGCGGGGAAGGCGGCCGCCGCGGCGGAGTGCACCCTGGACGCGCCCGGGGAGCGCACGACGGCGGACGACGTCAAGGTCTGACGCCCGTCCGCGCTTTCCCACCGGCTCCCGCGGACTGGCACAATTGCCGTGCGACATGTGCGGATGGGTGTTCATGCGAGCTGGAGGAGGCAACTGTGGCGACGGCGGGTCCCCCCGTACGCGGCCGGTCCACCAAGCAGCGGGCAGCGGTCGCGGCCGCGCTCGACGAGGTGGACGAGTTCCGTAGCGCGCAAGAGCTCCACGACATGCTCAAGCACCGCGGTGCGTCGGTCGGCCTGACCACGGTCTACCGCACGCTCCAGTCCCTCGCCGACGCGGGCGAGGTCGACGTGCTGCGCACCAGCGAGGGCGAGGCGGTCTACCGCCGCTGCTCCAGCGGGCACCACCACCACCTGGTCTGCCGGCTGTGCGGCAAGGCGGTCGAGGTGGAGGGCCCCGCCGTCGAGAAGTGGGCGGACTCCATCGCGGAGGAGCACGGCTTCGTGGACGTCGCGCACACCATCGAGATCTTCGGCACCTGCGGGGACTGCGCCGCCAAGCGCTGACCCCGCCGCGTGCACCGAGGGCCCCGGGCGATGCCCGGGGCCCTCGTGCTGTTCTGATCCGCGCTCAGCTCACGCGGAGCCCTGCTCCCCCGCGAGCTGCTCCTCGTTGGGGATCGCCCCGCCGAACCGGCGGTCCCGCGACGCGTACTCCAGGCAGGCCCGCCACAGGTCTCGGCGGTCGAAGTCCGGCCACAGCACGTCCTGGAAGACCATCTCGGCGTAGGCGCTCTGCCAGATCAGGTAGTTGGAGGTGCGCTGCTCGCCCGAGGGCCGCAGGAAGAGGTCCACCTCCGGCATGTCCGGGTAGTAGAGGTACTTCGCGAAGGTCTTCTCGGTGACCTTGGACGGGTCGAGGCGGCCCGCCTTCACGTCCTCCGCCAGCGCCTGCGCCGCGTCCGCGATCTCCGCGCGCCCGCCGTAGTTCATGCAGAAGTACAGCGTGAGCTTGTCGTTGCCCTTGGTCTGCTCCTGGGCGATCTGGAGCTCCTTGGCCACCGAGCGCCACAGCTTGGGCATGCGGCCCACCCAGCGCACCCGGATGCCGAGCTCGTCGAGCTGGTCGCGGGTCTTGCGGATGAAGTCGCGGTTGAAGTTCATCAGGAAGCGCACCTCGTCGGGCGAGCGCCGCCAGTTCTCGGTGGAGAAGGCGTAGAGCGAGATACTCCCGACGCCCATCTCGATCGCGCCCTGGAGCACGTCCAGCACGCGCTCGGCGCCGACCTTGTGGCCCTCGGTGCGCGGCAGGCCGCGGTCCTTGGCCCAGCGGCCGTTGCCGTCCATGACGATCGCCACGTGCCCGGGGACCAGCTCGCCGGGGATCTTCGGCGGCCGCGCCCCGGACGGGTGCGGGTCGGGTGTGCGGTACTCGCGTCGGGAACGGCCCAGAATCCCGCGTCGTGCCATGCGTGCCACTACTCCTTGGTCCCTGTTTCCCTATTTCTCGACATACCGGAGCGAGCGGAGGCCCCGCTCCAGGTGCCAGTGCAGATATGCCGCGACCAGGCCGCTGCCCTCTCTGACGTGGCGCGCCTCGCAGGCGTCGGCCGTGGCCCAGTCGCCGGTCAGCAGCGCACCGAGCAGCCCGATCGCCTCCGAGGAGGGTACGACGCTTCCCGGCACCCGGCACTCGCCGCAGATCACGCCGCCCGCGGCCACCGAGAAGAACCGGTTCGGACCGGGCATTCCGCACCTGGCGCAGGCGTCGAAGCTGGGCGCGTAGCCGTTGACGGCGAGGGAGCGCAGCAGGAACGCGTCCAGGACGAGGCCCGGGGCGTGCTCGCCCGCGGCGAGCACGCGCAGCCCGCCGACGAGCAGCAGATACTGCTGGACGGCCGGTTCGCCCTCGTGGTCGGTGAACCGCTCGGCGGTCTCCAGCATGGCCGTGCCGGCGGTGTACCGGGCGTAGTCGGTGACGATGGAGCCGCCGTACGCGGCGATGGTCTCGCTCTGCGTGCACAGCGGCAGGCTGCGCCCGACGAGCTCGCTCCCCCGCGCGAAGAACTGCACGTCGACGTGCGAGAACGGCTCCAGGCGCGCCCCGAACTTCGACTTGGTCCGCCGCACACCGCGCGCGACGGCCCGCACGCGGCCGTGACCGCGGGTGAGGAGGGTGATGATGCGGTCCGCCTCACCGAGCTTCTGTGTACGCAGCACCACGCCGTCGTCACGGAAGAGACTCATCGCGCACCCCCACGGGTGTCCGGCCGGGGGTCCGGGGGTTGCCCCCCGGGAGAAAACAGCATGATGCGGTCCGCCTCACCCAGCTTTTGCGTGCGCAGCACGATGCCGTCGTCGCGGAAGAGGCTCATGGAGCTATTCTCCCGTACCCACGCGGGCTGAACGCCCGCGCCTCCAAGGGCACAATGTGAGCGCCATGTCGATCTTCCTTCCCCCAGTGAGTTGTTCCCGGTGACCCCCACCCGCCGCCGGCGCCGCAGGCGCCGTCATCCCGTCCGTTCCGCCGCCGCGGCCACCCTCGTGTGCCTGCTCGCCGCGCTCTTCCTGCTGTTCGTCACCGTGCCCGGCAAGCGCGCCGACAGCCGGGCCTTCGCGACGGCGCCCGCGTGCGTGGGCGACGAGCCGGCCCTGGAGTGCCGCAAGACGATCGAGGGCGCGGTGAAGGGCACCGAGACCGTGCCCCGGGGCAAGACGACGCACTACTGGCTCACCATCACCGGCCGCGGCGGTGACACCCACCGCGCGGAGATGGACGGCCCGTCCTCGGTCTACGGCAGGGTCAGGCCCGGCGACCGGGTGAAGGCCACCTACTGGCGCGGCAAGATCCGCTTCGTCGACTTCCGCGGCGCCGTGCAGCTCACCGCCGACCAGCCGAAGGACGCCTACCGCCTGCCGTTCGCGGGCGGCCTGGGGCTGCTCGCGCTCGGCGGCACGTTCGCCTGGCTCACCTACTGGATGGTCCGGCAGGTCGGCAGCCACCCCGCGCGCTACGCCTGGCAGGCCACCGTGCTGCCCTGCGCGGGTGTCCTGATCGGGGTGGTGGCGTTCGTCGCGGCCATGGTCACGGACACGGTGCCGACGGCGCTGGTGCTGACCGGGGCGGGCGCGCTGCCCGTCGTCCTGGGCGCGCTGTGGCGCATCAGGGTGCGCCGCCGGCAGGCGGAGGAGTTCGAGGTCGCCCCGGTCGTGCCGGAGCGGGAGGAGTGCATCGAGGGCGGTGTCGCGGCCCGCACCCCGTACCGCGGCGAGCTCATCGGCCCGTACCTGGTGGTGGGCCCCGGCCTGCTGGCGGTGACGCCCGACCCGGAGGGGCGCGCCCTGCGCAGGGTGCTGCCGCGCACGCTGGTGGTGGAGCGGGTGCGCGTGCCGTACTGGTCGGATCCGTCGGGCGTCACGGCGGAGACCCGCGGCTGGCGAAAAGCGCTGCGCCAGGTGGTCGTGGTCTGCCGCGACGGCGCCGACGAGGTGCTGATCGGCGTGCAGCGCAAGCACGTGCCGTGGGTGCTGGGGGCGCTGCGGCGCCCGGGCCCGGCCGGGGAGCCGCAGGGGGCGGCCGCCTCGGAGAGCAGGGCGTAGCGGCGCCCGCGGCGCCGCTAGGAGGGGGTCCGCGCCGCGGCCAGCAGCCGGTCCGTGTCCTCCGGGGCGAGCATGAGGGCCCGGCCGACCGTGGCGAGGACCTCCCGTTCGGCGGGCCGGTAGGGGCCGTCGGCCAGGGCGATGCGGGCGCCCTGCAAGAGGATCGATTCGCGGCCGGCGGGCGCGAGGTGGGGCGCAAGCGGCTCCAGGGCCTCGTGGAGCTCGATGGCCAGCGCCGTGCCCCGCGGGTCGAAGCCGTCCCGGCCGGCGTAGGGGGACGGGGTGCCCAGGTCGGTGCCGTACGCGCCGGGGAGGCGGCCCGTGTCGGCGGCGAGGGCCTCGATGAGGGTGATCAGCTGCTCCTCGCTGCAATCCACGAAGCCCGCGGCCCGGACGGCGCCCACGGCGGCTCTTCGGACCGTACGGGCCTCGGTGCCGCCCGCGGCGAGGACGGCGAGCGCGACGGTGTGCACGGCGTCGCGCAGCATCGCCGAGAAGCGGGTGGTGGTGGGGTGGTCGAGGGCGTCCGTGCCGTAGCGGGTGCGGCACGCGGAACACTCCACGACCGGCCCGACGGGGCCGCGCGGCAGCAGCGGCAGGCCGAAGGCGACGAGGCGGCGGCGCCCGGTGCGGCGGCGGTAATTGCGGTCGCCGCCGCAGCCGGGGCAGTAGAACTCGCCGTCGCCGACCGTGCGCCACACGGTGCGTACGCCCACCACACACCGGTCCCGGCCGGGTCGGCCCTGCGCGTGCATCACGGCGCACACCTCCATAACGCCACGGCCTCGTCGCCGCGTTGACGTGATGTTAGCCACATCAATGATGCGACGTCAGTACCCCGTGCGCAGCGGGCGGGCGTCATACGGGGGATCTCGCCACGGCACCACCGGATACGGTGGTTTCCCCCGGGGTCCCTTGACGGCTGGCCGCCCCGGTTCGTACGGTGCCGCGCCCCGTAAGGGGCGCGGGGCTGTGTCGATCTGCGGCTCCGCCGCGTGGGCGCAACCAGCCGCATACGGCCCGCAGCCGGGCGCTCAGCCCCGGTAGGCTCGGTTCACCGCCGACACCACGGCCTTGATCGAAGCACGGGTCGTGTTGGGGTCGATGCCGATCCCCCACAGCACCTTCCCGTCGATCACGCACTCGATGTACGACGCGGCGCGGGCGGCCGCGCCCTCGCTCATGGTGTGCTCGCTGTAGTCGAGGACGCGGGCGTCCACGCCGATCGCGGCCAGCGCGTCGACGAAGGCGGAGATCGGGCCGTTGCCCGTACCGGTCAGGACCGCGTCGGCGCCGTCCACGACCGCCTCGACGGTCAGCGCGTCGCCGCCCTCGCCCGTGGTGGAGGTCTGGGTGGAGCGCAGCGCGATCCGGCCCCAGGGGTTGCCGTCGGTGGGCAGGTACTCGTCCTGGAAGACGGACCAGATCTCGGCCGGGGTGACCTCGCCGCCCTCGGCGTCGGTCTTGCCCTGGATGATCTTCGAGAACTCGATCTGCATCCGGCGCGGCAGGTCCAGCTTGTGGTCGTTCTTCAGGACGTACGCGATGCCGCCCTTGCCGGACTGCGAGTTCACGCGGATGACGGCCTCGTAGGAGCGGCCGACGTCCTTGGGGTCGATCGGCAGGTAGGGGACGGCCCACTCGATGTCGTCCACGCCCTTGCCCTCGGCCGCGGCGGTGGCGGCCATGGCCTCGAAGCCCTTCTTGATGGCGTCCTGGTGGGAGCCGGAGAAGGCGGTGTAGACGAGGTCGCCCGCGTAGGGGTGGCGCGGGTGGACCTCCATCTGGTTGCAGTACTCGGCCGTGCGCCGCACCTCGTCGATCTGCGAGAAATCGATCATCGGGTCGACGCCCTGGGAGAACAGGTTCATGCCCAGGGTGACCAGGTCGACGTTGCCGGTGCGCTCACCCTGGCCGAACAGGCAGCCCTCGACCCGGTCGGCCCCGGCCATGACCGCCAGCTCGGCGGCGGCTACGGCGGTGCCCCGGTCGTTGTGCGGGTGCACGGACAGGCAGACGTGCTCGCGGCGGGACAGGTGCCGCGACATCCACTCGAAGCGGTCGGCGTGGGTGGAGGGCGTGGAGCGCTCGACGGTGGCCGGCAGGTTCAGGATGATCTCGCGGCCGTCCTCGGGCTGCCAGACGTCCATGACGCCCTCGCAGACCTCCAGCGCGAAGTCCAGCTCGGTGTCGGTGAAGATCTCCGGGCTGTACTGGAAGCCGAAGACCGTCTCCGCGCCGAGGATCTTGTCGGCGTACTCCACGACCAGGCGCGTGCCGTCGACCGCGATCTGCTTCACCTGCTCGCGCGAGCCGCGGAAGACGACCCGCCGGAAGACCGGGGCAGTGGCGTTGTAGAGGTGGACCGTGGCGCGGTGGGCGCCGCGCAGGGATTCCACCGTGCGCTCGATCAGCTCCTCGCGGGCCTGGGTGAGGACGGAGATCGTCACGTCCTCGGGGATCGCGCCGTCCTCGATGATCGAGCGGACGAACTCGAAGTCGGTGGCACCGGAGGACGGGAAGCCGACCTCGATCTCCTTGTAGCCCATGCGGACCAGCAGGTCGAACATCTCGCGCTTGCGGGCCGGCGACATCGGGTCGATCAGGGCCTGGTTGCCGTCGCGCAGGTCGGTCGACAGCCAGCGGGGCGCCTTGGTGATCCGCCGGTCGGGCCACGTGCGATCGGGGATCTCCACGGCCTCGTAGGGGCGGTACTTGTGCACCGGCATCCCGGAGGGGCGCTGGGTGACCGTGGCGGCGGTCAGCGGGGTGGGACGGCCGACCGAAGCGGGGATCTCGGGCATCTGCGGGGGCTCCTCATGGGTCCTGGAAGGGGCCGGCCGACGGGGCGGGGTCACAGCGTGACCGCAGCACCTCACTCCGCGGGGAGGGGGTCGGCCGATCGACTACAGGCCCTCGCCGCGGCAGCTAAGAAGAAGCAGCCCGAAACGCATGATGCACAGCACGGTAGCCGAGCCGTACGGGATCCGGTACGGGTGTTCCAGCATGCGGGACACGGCCGGGACACGGAACGGCTCCACTCGATTGTGTTAATCGGTGCGCCGGGGCCTGACAAGGCCGGGGGCCGCTGCCAGATTCAGGCCATGAGTGACGACGTGAACAACGTTTTCTGCACCATCGTCCCGCCGCACGTGCTCGACAAGCTCGCACGCGCCGACGACGCCGCGCGGGCCGAGCTCGCCCAGCGCACCCTGGAGCACGACTCCCTCCAGCGCACCCGGCGCCGGGTCACGGCGCTGCGCGGAGTCGCCGCCTCGGCGGGCACCCCTTCCGACAGCCCGCAGCGGACGATTTACGACGCCCAGCACAAGGCGGTCCAGCCGGGCAAGAAGGTCCACGCCGAGGGCGACGCGCCCTCGAAGGACGCGACGGTCAACCGCGCCCACGCCGGGCTCGGCGCCACCTTCGAGCTCTACCTCAAGGCCTACGGCCGGCACTCCATCGACGACGCGGGCCTGCCCCTGGACGCCACGGTCCACTACGGGCAGGGCTACAACAACGCCTTCTGGGACGGCAGCCAGATGGTCTTCGGGGACGGCGACGGGGACGTCTTCCTCGACTTCACCATCCCGGTGGACGTCATCGGCCACGAGCTCACCCACGGCGTCACCCAGCACACGGCCAACCTGGAGTACTACGGCCAGTCCGGGGCGCTGAACGAGTCCGTCTCGGACGTCTTCGGCTCGCTGATCAAGCAGTACGCGCTGGGGCAGACCGCCGACCAGGCCGACTGGCTGATCGGGCAGGGGCTGCTGGGGCCGGGCGTGGACCGCGGGGTCGCCCTGCGCTCCATGAAGGAGCCCGGCACGGCCTACGACGACGACGTCCTCGGCAAGGACCCGCAGCCGGCGACGATGGACGACTACGTCCGCACCTCGCGCGACAACGGCGGGGTGCACATCAATTCGGGCATCCCCAACCACGCCTTCTACCTCGTGGCCAGCCGGCTCGGCGGCAACGCCTGGGAGCGGGCCGGGAAGATCTGGTACACGACGCTGACCGGCGGAAAGCTGGCGTCCGACGCCCAGTTCGCGGACTTCGCCCGGCTGACGGTGGCCGCCGCGCGGGCGCTCTACAACGACGGCGACGAGGTCCAGGCCGTCCTCAAGGCGTGGTCGCAGGTGGGCGTCCCCACCTCGTAAGGCAGGCCGTCCGGGGCGAGAATGGCGCCATGCGGATCGTCATCACCCGGACCGGCGGATTCGCCGGCATCGAGCGCCGGGCCGAGCTGGACACGTCCGGCCGGCCCGACGAGACACATCTGGAGGCCCTGGCCCACCGCGCGCTCGCGCCGGGCCGGGACGCGAGTCCGCGGGGGGTGCCCGACGGCTTCCACTACGAGATCAACGTGGACGGCCGCTCGGTCCACCTCGCGGACCCGCACCTGACCACGGAACAGCGCGAGCTGATCCGCACGGTCCTGAAGGAAGGCGCCTAGCGGCCCCGAACGCCTAGAAGCCCAGCTTCCGCAGCTGCTTAGGATCGCGCTGCCAGTCCTTCGCCACCTTCACGTGAAGGTCCAGGTAGACCGGGGTACCCAGGAGCGCCTCGATGTGCTTGCGGGACTTCATGCCCACCTCCTTGAGGCGGGCCCCCTTCGGGCCGATGATGATGCCCTTCTGGCTGGGGCGCTCGATGTAGACGTTCGCGTGGATGTCCAGCAGCGGCTTGTCCGCCGGCCGGTCCTCCCGCGGCAGCATCTCCTCGACCACGACGGCGATGGAGTGCGGCAGCTCGTCCCGCACGCCCTCCAGCGCGGCCTCGCGGATCAGCTCGGCCACCATGACCTGCTCGGGCTCGTCGGTCAGGTCGCCCTCGGGGTAGAGCGGCGGGCTCTCCGGCAGCATCGGCACGAGCAGGTCGGCCAGCAGGGAGACCTGCTTGTCGCCGACGGCCGACACCGGGATGATCTCCCGCCACTCGATGCCGAGCTCCTCGCCCAGCTTCTGGATGGCGATCAGCTGCTCCGCCAGCGCCTTGGAGTCCACCAGGTCGGTCTTGGTGACGATCGCGACCTTGGGGGTCTTCTTGATCCCGGCCAGCTCGGCCGCGATGAAGCGGTCGCCCGGGCCGAGCTTCTGGTCGGCGGGCAGGCAGAAGCCGATGACGTCGACCTCGGCCCACGTGGTGCGGACGACGTCGTTGAGCCGCTCGCCCAGCAGCGTGCGGGGCTTGTGCAGACCGGGGGTGTCGACCAGCACGAGCTGGGCGTCGGGCCGGTGCACGATGCCGCGCACGGTGTGCCGCGTGGTCTGCGGGCGGTTGGAGGTGATGGCGACCTTCGTCCCCACCAGTGCGTTGGTCAGGGTCGACTTGCCCGCGTTGGGGCGGCCGACGAAGCACGCGAAGCCCGCGCGGTGAGGGGCCTGGGAGGGGGCGGCAGAGCTGTCCATGCTCCACATTCTCCCCGATCCACTTCCCCCCGCCGACCAGCGGGCTCCCCGCCCGCCGCCCCGCGCGCGGCCTCAGCCCGCGGTGACGGTGGCGCGCGGGGCGCCGTCGGGGCCCGCGAGGAGCACAGGGGTGGCGGGGCCGCCCAGGTCCCGTACGGCGGCCCGGTCCTCGTCGGAGACGGCGCCCGCCTCGGAGACGACCGCCGCCGCCTCCAGCGACTTCGCCCCGCTCGCGACGGCCATGGCGACCGCGGTCCGCAACGCGCTGAGCCGCAGCGAGTCGAGGGCGACCGTGCCGGCCGCGTACGTACGGCCCGTCTCGTCCCGTACGGCCGCGCCCTCGGGCACGGCGTTGCGGGCGCGCACGGAGCGGGCCAGGGTGATGATCTTGCGGTCTTCGGGGTCCAGCGTGGTCTCCGTCATACCGGGGAGCATAAAGAGCCCGGGCCCGCCCGCCCCTCCCGGGACCGGGCGCCGCCCCCATCAGCCCCCCGTCAGCCCGCGACCGAGTACATCCCGCCCCGCCGTCCCTCCGGCGAGACCAGCCACTCCAGCTTCGCGGCCGTGCCCGTGTCCGCCACCGGGTTGTGCATGACGATCGTCAGGTCCGGCCGGGCCGGCACGCGCAGCTGCGTGCTCTCCAGGTACAGCGCCCCGGCCACCGGGTGGTCGAACTCCTTGACCAGCTGCCCGCCCGCCTGCACGTCGCCCTGCGCCCACAGCTCCACGAACTCCGGGCTCACCGCGGACAGCTCCGCCACGATCTCCTGGAACCCCTCGTCGCCCGGGCGCTCCGAGCACGCCGCGCGGTACTGCGCGACGACCCGCCCGGCGTTCTGCTCCCAGTTCGCCGCGCGGGCCCGGTAGGCGCGGTCGGTGAAGAAGTCGACCAGGCAGTTCGGCCGCGGCTTCCGGCCGAAGCCGACGACCATGCGGGCCGAGTCGTTGAACGCGATCAGGTTCCAGTACGGGTCCATGATGTGCGCCGGGTACGGCATCCAGCCGTCGATCAGCCGCTGCAAGCCCTCGCACAGGTACTCCGGGTCGTACGGGGACTCCGGCTGCGGCGGGTTCAGCCCGGCCAGCACGTAGAGGTGACGGCGCTCGTCCCCGCTCAGCCTGAGCACGTTCGCCACGGCGTCCAGCACCTGCGGCGAGACGGTGATGTCCCGCCCCTGCTCCAGCCACTGGTACCAGGAGGCGCCCACGCCGGCGAGGACCGCGACCTCCTCGCGGCGCAGCCCCGGCGTGCGCCGGCGGCCCCCGCCGTCCGGCAGGCCCACGTCGGCCGGGGCCACCCGGGCCCGGCGGCTCATCAGGAACTCACGCAGCTCTTGGCGGCGGCGCGCCTGTGCAGTCAACTTTCTCCCCCTTGCCTGGTGGTGCGGCCACCACCATAAACACGCTCTCCCCACGTTTCTTCCGCGCGCCGGAAGGTGGGCGCATGGCGATCGACTCTCCTCCCCGCTCCACCTCCGCCGGCGCGGCCGCCGCGGCCGCGCCGGGCATGTCCGGCCGCGACAAGCTGGTCCTGCTGGTGCTGTGCGCCGCGCAGTTCATCGTGGCCCTCGACTTCTCCATCCTGAACGTGGCGCTGCCCGTCCTGGGCGACGACCTGGGCATGGGCCAGGCGGACCTCCAGTGGGCGGTGACCGCGTTCGCCCTGCCGTCCGGCGGCTTCCTGCTCCTCTCGGGCCGGATCGCCGACCTCTACGGGCGCCGCCGCGTCTTCCTGGCCGGGCTCGCGCTCTTCACCGTGGCCTCCGTGCTCGCCACGCTCGCCTGGGACCCGGCCGTCTTCCTCGCCGGGCGGGCCTTGCAGGGCCTCGGCGCGGCCGTCATCGTGCCGACCGGCATGTCCCTGCTGACCACAACCTTCGCCGAGGGCCCGCAGCGCGAGCGCGCCCTGGGCATCAGCGGCACGCTGCTCTCGCTCGGCTTCACCATCGGCATGGTGCTCGGCGGCGTCATGACCGACACCCTCGGCTGGCGCTCGACGATGGGCCTGCTGGGCGTCGCGGGCCTCGCGATCCTGGCGCTGGCGCCGGGCCTGCTCACCGAGTCGCGGCCCGCGGAGCGGCCCCGGATCGACGTGCCGGGCGCGGTGACCGTCACCGGCGGCCTGCTGGCGCTCATCTACGGGCTGTCGACCGCGGCCCAGCGCGGCTTCGGCGGCGCGGACGTCCTGATCGCGCTCGTCCTGGGCGCGGTGCTGCTGACGGCCTTCGTGGTGGTCGAGTCCCGGGCCGCGGAGCCGCTGGTCTCCCTGCCGATGCTGCGGCGGCCGACGGTCGCCTGGGGGAACCTGGCCGGCCTGTTCACCTTCGCGATGATGAGCACCGTCATCTTCCTGCTCACGCTGTACCTCCAGGAGGTGCTGGAGCTGTCGGCCTTCCGCACCGGGCTCGTCTTCGGCGTGCAGGGCGTCTTCGCCGCCGTCTCCGGCGTCACCGCACCGAAGGTCATCGCCCGCATCGGCGCCCGCGCCACGCTCCTGACCGGCCTGGCCGTGCAGGCCGTGTTCACGGCCGCGCTGCTCGCGCTGGGGCAGGACGCCTCCGGCGCGTGGCTGGCCATGGCGGCGGCGAGCCTCGGCTGCGTGGGGCACCTGTGGGCGATCGTCGCCTACGGGGTGATAGCGACGTCGGGCCTGCCGGACGGCGAGCAGGGTCTGGCCACGGGGCTGGTGACCAGCTCGCAGCAGGTCGGGATGACGATCGGGATCCCGCTGCTGAGCGCGGTGGCCTCGGCCCGGTCCGCGACCCTCTCCGACGGCGGCTCGGACTTCGCGGCGGCCACGCTGGGCGGCATCCGGCTGGGGCTCGGGGTGGACACGCTGATCGTCGTGGCGGTGGCGGCGGTGGTCGCGGTGGGCCTGCGGAAGCGGCGCGCGGCGTGAAAAACACCCGGGGCGGGCTGGAGGGATTCCAGCCCGCCCCGGGTGTGTGCGGAGGGTGATCAGGCGATCAGGAGGAGGGCACCGGCCCCTCCATCTGGTCGCTGATCCACTTCATGGGGTCTTCCATGTTCTTGAGGTACGTGGCGCCGTTGTGGGTGCCGCCCGGTATCTCCCAGAGCTTGGTGTGGACGGGGCCCTTGCCGTACGTGGCCATGAACTTCTTCACGTCGGAGATCATCTTGGCGTTCTCCTTGGTGCCGTACTGGAAGGCGATGTAGACGTCCGGCCCCTTGGCGGCCGCCAGCTGCTTGGCCAGCACCTCGGGGTTGTTCTCCGCCTTCTCCTTCTCGTGGCCCCGCCACAGCGGCGAGTCGGGCACGATGTCCGGGCCGTTGGCGATCGCGGTCTTGAACTTGTCGGGGTGCTTCAGCACGGACTTCAGGCTCGCGAAGCCGCCGGTGGAGGAGCCCATGTAGCTCCAGCCGTCACGCGACTTGATCGTGCGGAAGTTGGCCTTCATCAGGTCCGGGACGTCCTCGGTCAGCCAGGTGCCCATCTTGGCCTGGCCCGGGATGTCGCTGGCGTCCCAGTAGATGCCCTTGTCGTCCGGGCCGGGGTTGAGGATCGGCATGGCCAGCAGGAACGGCTTGCTCTTGCCCTCCTGGTACCACTTGGAGACGCTCTTCTCCAGCGAGAGCTTGTCCGGGCCGAACTCGCCCAGCGACCAGTAGTTGCTGTCGTTCCCGGGGCCGCCGGGCAGGGCGATCATGACGGGGAAGCCGCTGGAGGCGAACTTCGGGTCGTCGGTGTACTCCTTGGGCGCCCACACCCACACCTTGCCCTTGAACCCGGACTTCTTGCCGTCCAGGGTGACGACGCTGACGTGGGTGCCGTCGGCGAGCGTCTTGGCGTTCTTGAAGTCGGCCTGCGGGCCCGTGGGCATCAGCGTCTTCCCACTGGCGTCCGTCCCGCCCCCGCCGCCGGTCCGGCCGTAGCTGACGGGATCCCCCTTGTCGGTGAACGGCGGGATCTCGAAGTAGCTCATCACCGGCCAGGCGATCAGCCCCAGCGTGGCTACGGACGCCACCGCAACGAGCCATCGTCGGGCACGGCGAGCACGGTTGCGGCCGCGGGACTGGTAGGCCCCGGTGGAGGGATTCGTCATCGTGGTGCTCCGGCAGACAAAGGCGGTCAGTTCCGTGCCTCCAGATGAAGGAATCACGGCCCGGGGTTCCCGGATCGCCCCGTCGGGCCGCCCCTGATACGAAATGCTCACAAAGCCCCCCGCTTGGACGCAGGGGGCTTCACAAGATCGTCAGCGCACCGGCTCGACCAGGACCGTCACGATGCGGTTCCGGCGGCCCGCGGACGCCTCCGCGGTCAGGCGCAGGCCCGTGAGGCCGCCCGGCTCGGCCAGCCCGTACTCCGCGAGGTCCACCTCGGCCACGGCGCCCGCGATCGGCACCCGGCCCAGAGACTTCGCCAGCAGGCCGCCCACCGTCTCGACGTCCTCGTCGTCGAGCTCATCGAGGCCGTAGAGCTCGCCCAGATCGCCCAGGTCGAGCCGCGCGGTCACCCGGTAGCGGCCCTCGCCGAGCTCCTCCACCGGCGGCAGCTCCCGGTCGTACTCGTCGGTGATCTCGCCGACGATCTCCTCCAGGATGTCCTCGATGGTGACGATGCCGGCCGTGCCGCCGTACTCGTCGATGGCGACGGCGCAGTGGTTGCGCTGCTGCTGCATCTCGCGCAGCAGATCGCCCGCGTTCTTGGTGTCGGGCACGAAGACGGCGGGCCGCATCGCGGTCGACACCAGCTCGGACTCCGCGTCCCGGCTGATGTGCGTCTTGCGGACGAGGTCCTTGAGGTAGACGACGCCCACGATGTCGTCCTCGCTCTCGCCGGTGACCGGGATCCGGGAGAAGCCGGAGCGCAGGGCGAGGGTGAGGGCCTGGCGGATGGTCTTGCCGCGCTCGATGACGACGAGGTCGGTGCGCGGCACCATCACCTCGCGCACCAGGGTGTCGCCGAGCTCGAAGACGGAGTGCACCATGCGCCGCTCCTCGTCCTCGATGAGCGACTCCTTCTCGGCGAGGTCGACCATGGCCCGCAGCTCGGCCTCGGAGGCGAAGGGGCCCTTGCGGAAGCCCTTGCCGGGGGTGAGGGCGTTGCCGAGGAGGATCAGCAGCTGCGGCACCGGGCCCATGATCCGGGCGAGCGGCAGCAGCACGTAGGCGGCGGCCGTGGCCGTGCCCAGCGGGTGCTGGCGGCCGATGGTGCGCGGGGAGACGCCGACGGCCACGTAGGAGACGAGGACCATCACGGCGATGGCGACGGTCAGCGCCTGCCAGGTCTTCTCGAAGCCCTGCAGGCAGACGTACGTGACGAGCACGCCCGCCGCCATCTCGCAGGCGACGCGGACGAGCAGCGCCACGTTGAGGTAGCGGGTGGGGTCGGCGGCGACCGCCATCAGCCGGGCGCTGCCCCGCCGCCCGGACCGGACGGCCTCCTCGGCGCGGAACCGGGTGGTCCGCGCGAGGCCGGCCTCGGCGCAGGCGGCGAGCCAGGCGACGACGAGGAGCAGGACCGCGGCCGCGATCAGGCGCCCGGTCACGTGAACGTCGGGGCCGGGGAGGGCCCCTCGATCCCGCGCTCGGCGCGCCAGCCGTCGACGATGGCGGCCTGGAGGCCGAACATCTCGGCCTTCTCGTCGGGCTCCTCGTGGTCGTAGCCGAGGAGGTGGAGGACGCCGTGGACGGTGAGCAGCTGGAGCTCCTCGTCCATGGAGTGCCCGGTGGGCGCGTCCTCGCCCTGCTGCTTGGCGACCTCCGGGCACAGCACGATGTCGCCGAGCAGGCCCTGCGGGGGCTCGTCGTCGTCCTTGGCCGGGGGACGGAGCTCGTCCATCGGGAAGGACATCACATCGGTGGGCCCGGGCAGGTCCATCCACTGGATGTGGAGCTGCTCCATGGCTTCGGCGTCGACAACGATGACCGAGAGTTCGGAGAGCGGGTGGATGCGCATCCGGGCGAGGGCGTAGCGGGCGATGTCGAGGACCGCCTGCTCGTCGATGTCCGTGCCGGATTCGTTGTTGACGTCGATAGCCATCGTGTTTTTACCGGGGGGTGCTTTCGTTTCGGCTGTCGTACTGCTCGTACGCGTCGACAATACGGCCGACGAGCTTGTGCCGGACGACGTCGTTGCTGGTGAGCATGGAGAAGTGGACGTCCTCCACGCCGTCGAGGATCTCCCGCACCTGGCGCAGGCCGCTCTTCGTACCGCCGGGGAGGTCGATCTGGGTGATGTCTCCCGTGATGACGATCTTGGAGTCGAAGCCGAGCCGGGTCAGGAACATCTTCATCTGCTCGGGGCTCGTGTTCTGGGCCTCGTCCAGGATGATGAAGGCGTCGTTGAGGGTGTTGTGCGTCAGCAGGTAATCCTGCGTGACGTACAGCGAGTCCTCTGCCGCGACCTGGATGCAGACGGCCTCCTCGCGACCCGCGGGCTCGATGCTGTCGATGAAACGCATCGGGCGGCCACCGCCCCCCGCTGCACGGTACTTCTCGGCCTTTCGGGCGAGACGGAACGGCTCGATGTCCTCGGGGAGCCGGATGTCGACGATGTGGGCGTCACGGCGGTGGTGGACATCGCGGCCGTTCGCCCTCCCCGGGTTCCTGCCTTCGGCGGCCCGGCGACGGTTGTACGCGACACCGCCGAGCGACTGCACGAGGGAGATCACATCGTCCCTGAGCAGGATCGATGTCGTCGTGTACTGGATGCGACAAGTGCGGTCCGACTGGGTGACAGGGCCGCCGTCCGTGTCAAGTAGCCCCTGAAGCACCGCCAAGCGCACTTCAACCGAGTTGTACAGGTAATCGTCCGGGACGAATTTCGAGTACGCCTTGGAGCCGAGCAGGTCCAGCTTGCGGAGGGCTTGCTTGAGCGGATGCGTCAGGACAGTGCCGTCTGCATCACTCAGGGTCGACACACGGTTGATGAGATAATTGTAGCCGCCACGCGACCGCACCTTGATGGCAGGAACTGCCGCTTCCACTGCGGAGATCAGCTCCGGGTCGGCTGTAGTAAACGATGGAGTGTTGCCTTGCGCGATGCAGCCATCGCCGAGCAGCAGCCCCAGAGCGTACGGGTCAATCGGGACCTCGCGCTCGGCGAACTGTACCGGTGCGGTGAGTATGGGCAACTCATAGCGGCGGTAGTGCGCTGCCCGCAGGTTGCCGATCATCTCCTGGGTCTCCAAAACCCGCCACGGCTTGTCACGACGCTTGTCGTCGCGCGTCCTGACCGTCCACAGGTGCTCACCGCAGCACAGCGTCCACGAACCGTCCTGAGCGGACACACGGTAGATGTCCTTCTCACCCTGCGGGTATACGCCCAGCACCGGAGTCGGTTCTCCATTCGAACCGACGACCAGGTCGCCGACCTGGAGGCTGCCGATGGGGCGCCAACCGTCCGGCGTCAGAACATTCGTGAACGTCGGGTGCGCCCTACCCCTCATATACGCCAGCGGGGCGACCTCGATCGTCCCGGCGGCCATCAGGCGCGGGATGGAGTCGGGGTCGAGCATGTCGTGCAGGGCGTCGTAGAGCGGGCGCAGGTAGGGGTCGATCTTCTCGTACAGCGTGCCGGGCAGGAAGCCGAGCCGCTCGCCGGCCTCGACGGCGGGGCGGGTCAGGATGATCCGGTTGACCTGCTTGGACTGGAGGGCCTGGACGGCCTTGGCCATGGCCAGGTAGGTCTTGCCGGTGCCCGCGGGGCCGATGCCGAAGACGACCGTGTGCTTGTCGATCGCGTCGACGTAGCGCTTCTGGTTGAGCGTCTTGGGCCGGATGGTGCGGCCGCGGCTGGAGAGGATGTTCTGGGTGAGGACCTCGGCGGGGGTCTCGGCCCCCTGCGCCTCGTCCCTGAGCATGGCGATCGAGCGTTCCACCGCGTCCTCCGTCATCGGCGCACCCGTGCGGAGCACCAGCATCATTTGGTCGAACAAGCGCTGCACCAGGGCCACTTCCCGCGGCTCCCCGGTGGCGCTGATCTCATTGCCCCGTACGTGGATGTCCGTGGACGGGAACGCTTTCTCGATGACCTGCAGGAGGGCGTCCCCCGAGCCCAGGACCGTCACCATGGGGTGCTTGGCCGGGACCGTGAACCGCGCCGTCGCCTGCGGTCGTGTGGGTGTCTGAGTCATGGGCCGGCGCTCTGGCCTGCTCATCGCCTCTTTTCTGCATTCCGGGTCCGGAGATCCTTGGAATACCAGGGTACGACGGGTCGCCCGCAGGTCCGCCGGGTTTTCCGGGACGGAAGCGGACCGGAGGGCTACGGGTTGCGGAAGCCCAGCGTGGGCACGGCCCGGCGCAGCGGCCAGGGGCGGACGGCCGCGGGCAGCAGACCGTCGAGGAAGGCGTAGCGGCGGCGGACGGCGGGGGCCTGGTCGTCGTAGGAGCGCACGTGCTTCCACCAGGCGGCGATCTCGACCCACCCGGGCGCGGACAGCGACCCTCCGAATTCCTGTACGGACAGGGCGGCCGTCAGCCCGGCGAAGGCGAGCCGGTCGGCGAGCGGCCAGCCGGCCAGGGTGCCCGTGACGAAGCCCGCGACGAAGACGTCCCCGGCGCCGGTGGGGTCGAGCGCCTCGACGGCGATCGCGGGGACCTCGGCGCTCTCCCCCGTGCTGCTGTCGACCGCGAACGCGCCCTTCTCGCCCATGGTGACGACGGCGACCGGCACCTTCTCGGCGAGCGCGCGGGCGGCGGCGCGGGGGCAGTCGGTGCGGGTGTAGCGCATGGCCTCCTCCGCGTTGGGCAGGAAGGCCTCGCAGTGCTCCAGGTCGGCGAGGTCCGCCGGGTCCCAGCGGCCCGTCTCGTCCCAGCCGACGTCGGCGAAGACCCTGCTGCCGCGGGCGGCGGCGCGCGCGATCCACTCCTCCTGGCGGCCGGGCACGAGCAGGGCCACGCAGGCCCGCGAGGCCGGCGGGCACTCGGGGGCGGGCACGCCCCCGCCGTTGCCGGGCGGCGGCGCCTCGTGGCCGTGGGAGACCATCGTGCGCTCGCCCTCGTAGGCCATGGAGACGGTCACGGGCGAGTGCCAGCCGGGCACCGTGCGCGAGGGGCCGAGATCGATTCCCTCCCCTTGCGCGAGCGCCTCCCAGCAGTACTCGCCGTACATGTCGTCGCCGAAGGCCGCGGCGAGGGAGGTGCGCAGGCCCAGCCGGGCCAGGGCGGTGGCCATGTTGGCGATGCCGCCGGGGCTCGACCCCATGCCCCGCGCCCAGGACTCCGTGCCGCGCACGGGGGCCGAGTCCAGGCCCGTGAAGATGATGTCCAGGAAGACCGTCCCGGTCAGGTACACGTCGGTGGGCGGATCGGCCTCCGAGCGGAGCGCGGCCAGCGGGTCGAGGACGGGAGCCGCCCCGCGGAACCCCTCGAAGCCCTCCGTGCGCTCGCCCGGGCAGTGCCCGTTCCGTAGGTCCTTCCGGGGGGCCGAGTGGGGCGAAGAGGTCGTCATACGCGCTCGCTGCTCCTCTCACGGGGTGCGGATCCGGACAGTGTGCCCGATGCTGGGGTACCTTCCGGAACATGAGGCTGACGATTCTCGGCGGTGGCGGGTTCCGGGTGCCTCTGGTGCACCGGGCCCTCCTTGACGACGCGCGGCGCGACACCCCGGGCCGCTGTACGGAACTCGTGCTCTACGACACCGATTCCATGCGCATGAGAGTGATCTCCTCGGTGCTGGCGGCCCAGGCCGAGGGGGTGCCGGGCGCCCCGTCCGTGCGCCTCGCGCACAGCCTGGACGACGCCCTGCGCGGCACCGACTTCGTGTTCTCCGCGATCCGCGTCGGCGGCACGGCCGGCCGGGTCCTGGACGAGCGGATCCCCCTGAGCGAGGGGGTGTTGGGGCAGGAGACCGTCGGCGCGGGCGGGGTCCTGTACGGGCTGCGCACGGTGCTGGTGGCCCTGGAGATCGCGGAACGGGTGGCGGCGGTCGCGCCCGGCGCGTGGGTCATCAACTTCACCAACCCGGCGGGGATGGTGACGGAGGCGATGTCGGCCGTCCTCGGCAGACGGGTGATCGGCATCTGCGACTCCCCCGTGGGGCTGGTGCGGCGGGCGGCGCACGCCGCGGGAGCCGACCCCGATCGGGTGAGCTTCGACTACGTCGGCCTCAATCACCTGGGCTGGCTGAGGTCGTTGAGCGTCGACGGCGAGGACCTGCTGCCGCGCCTGCTGGCGGACGACGCGGCCCTCGGCTCCTTCGAGGAGGGCAAGCTCTTCGGCGCGGACTGGCTGCGCGCCCTGGGGGCCCTGCCCAACGAATACCTCCACTACTACTACTTCCGCCGGGAGACGCTGCGCTCGGTGCTGGAGTCGCCGGAGACCCGCGGCCAGTTCCTCGACGAACAGCAGAGCGGCTTCTTCGCGCAGGCGGCGGCCGCGCCGGACCGCTCGTACGAGCTGTGGGAGCGTGCCCGGCTCCAGCGCGAGTCCACCTACATGGCCGAGAGCCGCGCGGCGAGCGGCGGCTGGCAGCGGGACTCCTGCGACCTGGACGGCGGCGGCTACGACAAGGTGGCGCTCGCGCTGATGGGCGCCGTCGCCCGGGACGAGCCCACGCGCCTGATCCTCAACGTGCCCAACGGCACGACCGTCCCCGGCCTGGCCCCGGACGCCATCATCGAGACGGTGTGCGAGGTGACCGGCGAGGGCGCCCGGCCGCTGCCGTGCGCGCCGCTGCGCGAGGACCAGCTGGGGCTGATGCTCCAGCTCAAGGCGGTCGAGCGGGCCACGATCACGGCGGCCGTGCACGAGGACCGCGACGCGGCGCTGCGCGCCCTCGCCCTGCACCCGCTGGTCGACTCGCCGGCGGTCGCGGCCCGGATCCTGGAGCGGGCCGGGCGCGGACCCGCCCGGCGCACCGGAGGGAACACCTCGCCCCTACTCGCGTAGACCGTGCGTGACCTGCGGCCGTGTTTGACCTCCGCTTGCTTGACCTGCTCCCGCCAAGGCCCTAGCTTCGCGCTGCACCGCCCTTGCTACTCAGGAGTACACACGTGCAGCTCAGCCTTGCGTCCAAGCGCGCCCGCATCGCCGCGGCGGGTGCCGCACTCGCCGTCGGCGCCGGCCTCTACACGGCCGGCGCCGCCAGCGCCGAGCACTCCGTGCCGCGCACGGACAAGGAGATCCCGAACCTCACCAAGGTGACGGACAAGATCAAGGCCTACTACGGCGACACCACCGACAAGAACGGCCAGCACTACGCGTCGCCGGACAGCAACTACGCCAAGCAGGTCGCCGACATCCAGAAGAAGGCGAAGGCGCAGCTGGAGAAGGCCGTCAAGAACCAGTCCGGGAAGAACCAGTCCGGCAAGAAGGGCGCGGCGAAGCCCGCCATCGTCCTGGACCTGGACGACACGACCCTGCTCACGTACAACTACGAGCTCCAGCAGGGCTTCCACTTCACGCCCGAGTCGCAGGACGCCTACCTGAAGTCCACCGACATGGCCCCGGTCTTCGGCATGCCGCAGCTCGTCAACTGGGCGCAGTCCAAGGGCATCACGGTCTTCTACGTCACCGGGCGCGACGAGCACCAGCGCGACTGGAGCGTGCGCAACCTCAAGAACGCCGGCTACAAGCCCGCCGCCGACACCGCGCACTTCTTCCTGAAGAACAAGAAGACGCCGCCGGCGTACCTGCCGTGCGGCGCCACGTGCAACACCGTCGAGTACAAGGCGGGCACGCGCAAGCACATCGAGTCCCAGGGCTACCGCATCGTGGGCAACTTCGGCGACCAGTACAGCGACCTCCAGGGCGGCTACGCCCAGCACACGTACAAGCTGCCGAACCCGATGTACTTCCTGCCGTAGCTCCTGCGCGCGTGCCCTGCCCTACCGCCGTTTGGGCACGGGCACGCGCATCAGGTCCCGGGCCACGGTGAGCTCCCCCTCGAAACCGCCCGCACGGGCCTGCCGTTCGAAGACCGCCGGGTCGTCGTACCGCTGCGAGAAGTGCGTCAGCACGAGATGCCGCACTCCCGCATCCGCGGCGACCCGGCCGGCCTGCCCGGCCGTGAGGTGGCCGTGGTCCGCGGCGAGGGCCGCGTCCTCGTCCGTGAACGTCGATTCGATGACGAGCATGTCGCAGCCCTCGGCCAGCTCGTCCACGCCGTCGCACAGCCGCGTGTCCATCACGAACGCGAACCGCTGCCCGCGCCGCACCTCGCTCACCTCGTCCAGGGTGACCCCGCCGACCGCACCCTCGCGCATCAGCCGGCCGACGTCCGGCCCGGAGATGCCGTGCGCGGCGAGCCGCTCGGGGAGCATCCGCCGGCCGTCGGGCTCGACCAGGCGGTAGCCGTACGACTCGACGGGATGCGAGAGCTTGCGCGCCTCCAGGCGGTAGGAGGGCCCCTCGTAGAGGATCCCGCCCGCGCCGGAGACGGGCTCCTCGGCGAGCTGCACCGTCTCGCGGTAGGCCGTCGCGTACCGCAGCCGCTCGAAGAAGCGCTTGCCGCTGCGCGGGTAGTGCGCGGTGACCGGGTGCGGCACCTGGTCCAGGTTGATGCGCTGGATCACTCCGGCGAGGCCGAGGGAGTGGTCGCCGTGGAAGTGGGTGACGCACAGCCGGTTCAGGTCGTGCGCGGCCACCCCGGCGCGCAGCATCTGCCGCTGCGTGCCCTCGCCGGGGTCGAAGAGCAGGCCCTCGCCGTCCCAGCGCAGCACGTAGCCGTTGTGGTTGCGGTGGCGCGTGGGCACCTGGCTGGCGGTGCCGAGGACGACCAGTTCACGTACGGACAAGGAGCGTCGCCTACCCGGGGGGCCAGTTGAAGCCGCGGCCGCCGAGGACGTGGGCGTGCGTGTGGAAGACGGTCTGGCCCGCACCGGCGCCGGTGTTGAAGACGATGCGGAAGCCCTTGTCCCCGTTCTCCTGGAGGGCCACCTCGGCCGCCTCGCGCAGCACGTCGGCGGCGACCGAGGGCTCGGCCGCGGCGAGCGAGCCCGCGTCCGGGTAGTGCACCTTGGGGATGACCAGGACGTGCACGGGCGCCTGGGGGTTGATGTCGCGGAAGGCGACGGTGGTCTCCGTCTCCCTGACGACCGTCGCGGGCACCTCCCCCTTGACGATCTTGCAGAACAGGCAGTCCGCCTGCGGTTCTCCCGCCACGGGTGGGCTCCTCACGGGTCGTCGGCTCGTCGGCTCGTCTCGGGTCCTACGGTCCGGATGTTACCGGGCGGCCTCTGAATCCTTGTCGCGGGCGCCGTCCTGGTGCCTTTCGCGGGTGCTGTCCTGGTGCCTTTCGCGGGCGGCCTTCAGCCGCTTCTCCTTCGCCTTCTCCTCATCCGCGCGCTCGTTCCGCCGCTTGGCGCTCCCCCACCACATGGCGAGCACCACCGGCACCCCGCCGATCCACACGAGCGCCTGCTCGTAGCCCCGGTCCGTCCAGGGCACGGTCACCAGCAGCACCGCGCACAGCGTGCCCCACAGCGAGTGCGCCACGGCCAGCTTCGCGGCGCCGGCCCTCCGGACCACCGACAGCAGGGTGAGCTGGGCGCCCTTCGGCAGCGTGAAGTACGTGCGCCACACGCACAGCCCCCAGCCCACGCACATCAGGAAGAAGAACCACATCCGCGGGCCGAGCGGCGCGGGCAGGGAGGTCGGGTCGTCACCGGTCGGGAAGGCCCGGGAGGTGACGGCGGCGTACACGAGGCACAGCAGCGCGACCCAGCGGGTGCGGCGCACGAGGCGGAGGGCGACGTCCTCCAGCTTGGCGCTGATGTGCCCGCTCAGGGGGTCGGCCCCCAGCGCGGCGGCGTACTCCCTGGCCAGCTCCGGCAGCTTGAGCTCGCGGGCCTCGTCCTTGAGCCCGGCGAGGACGGCGCGCGCGTCGGCGTCCTCGGGGGCGAAGCTCAGGACGTCGCGCATCACCTGCTGCGCGCCGGCGTTGTCACCCATGTCCAGCAGGGCGTCGTAGCGGGCGAAGTGCGCGTTCACGGACTCCGGGCTGACGCGCACACCCTCGGTCGCCGCCGCCAGCGCCCCGTCGAGATCGCCCGCCGCGCGCAGCGCCGCCGACAGCGACGTGTAGGGCGACGGGTGGTGCGGCGTGATCCGTATCGCCTCGCGCGCCGCCGTGACGGCCTCGTCCGTACGGTTCAGGCGCCACAGGGCCTCGCTGCGGAAGATGTGGCCGTCGGTGTGGGAGGGGTTGAGGCTGAGCGCGGACTCCGCCATCACCAGGACCGCGGCCCAGCCCCGCTTCCGGAAGAAGCAGGACGCGAGCAGGGCGTAGGCGTCGGCGTCCTTGTTGGACACCTCTTTCGTGTAAGCCGTGAGGAGGTCACAGGCGTCGTCGGTCCGGCCGAGGCTCAGCAGCGCCTCGGCCCGGGCGATGGTCGGGTGTCCGCCGCCGTAAGGGGTATCACTCACGCTCAGAGCATCCTCTTCTTCTTGAGGTACGCGAGAAGCTCGTCGTACTGCCCGCCCTCGTTGGCGAACTGGGCCACGCTGCGGGCCGAATCGAACCACGGGCCCGTCGAGGGCCGGATCTGGGCCAGGGCCGCGAGCAGGTCGTCGGTCTCGATCATGCGGGCCCGGCCGGTGCGGACCGAGTCCATCAGGGCGCGCTCGGCGGCGCTCTCGCACAGGTGGCGCAGGTCCGCGCCGGAGAACCCGTCCGTGCGCTTGACCAGCTTGCGCAGGTCGATGCGGGCGATCGGGCGGTCCTTGAGGTGGTGGCGCAGGATCGACTCGCGGGCGGGCTCGTCGGGCGGCAGCACCAGGACCGTGCGGTCGAGGCGGCCGGGGCGGCGCAGGGCGGGGTCGACGTCCCAGGGGTGGTTGGTGGCGGCGAGGACGAACAGGCCCTCGTTGGCGGCGGCGTCCACGCCGTCCAGCTCGGTCAGCAGCTGGTTGACCGTGGTGCGCAGGCCGGAGTGGCGGAGCTGGCTGCGCTTGGCGCCGAGGGCGTCCAGCTCGTCGAGGAAGACGACGCACGGGGCGTTGCGGCGGGCCGTCTCGAAGAGCTCGCGCAGATTGCGCTCAGAGTTGCCGATCCACATGTCGAGGACGTCGGTGATGCTGACCGACATGAAGCGGGCGCCCAGCTCGCCGGCGACGGCGCGGGCGATGTACGTCTTGCCGCAGCCGGGCGGCCCGTACATGAGGAGCCCGCCGCGCAGGCTCTTGCCGTAGAGCTTGCGGAGCTCGGGGTTGCGCATGGGGGCGAGGAAAGCGGCTTCCAGGCGCTCCTTGACCTGCTCCATGCCGCCGACGTCGGCGAGGGAGAGGCCGGCGGTCTCGACGTCCCAGGCGCTGACGGCGGGGTCGTCGTGGCCGTCGTGGCCGTCGGTGGAGAGGGGTTGAGGTTCGTCCGCCTCCGTCTCTACCGTCTCTACGAAGCGGGGAGGGATGACGTCGGACAGCTCGTCCTCGGCCTGCTTCCAGTCGTAGCGGGGGGCTTCTTCGGCGGGGGCGGGGGCCGGGGCCGGGGTTTCAGCCGGGGCAGGGGCCGGGGCGGCGGATGCGGGGGCCGTCACCGGCGGGGCGACGGCGCGGGCTATCAGCGCCTGGGCCTCGGCGTTGCCCGGTTCCCGCTGGAGGGCCGCGGCGACCTGGGATATGGCGTCCTGACCGAGCCCCGCGTCGAGGAGGAGCTGGGCGAGGTGCAGGCGCAGGGGCACATCGTCGGGTGCGGAGTCGACGGCCGCACGCAGGCTCTTGATGAGCGGGGACTCTTCGGGCATGGACCAAGGGTAAGCGGGGGTGCGGGGAGGCCCCCTACTTGGACTGGTGGTGCTTGTCGCCTTGGTTGCCGGTGGGCTTGTCGCCGCTGTTACTCGTGGGCCTATCGCCGTTGCCACCGCCGTTGGTGGTGCCGCTCCCGGAGCAGTCACCAAGAACGCTTGCCGTGAAGACGGTCTTCCCATCAACCTTGGCGGTCAGCTTCCCTTGCACGCAGGAGTCGTCGTAGAGGCCGGTCACCCGCCCGTAGACGATGATCTTCTGGCCGCCGCTGGTGCGGCCGTCGCAGTCGACGCCCACGGCGGAGACGGGGCGCGCCCCGCCCTTCTCCGTGACGCCGGGGTCCTCGGCCTTGCCGGTGCAGGTCAGCCACTGGACGGGGTAGCCGTCGTGCTCCAGGCGGGCGGTGGCCCGCTTGTCGGCGGTCACGGCGACGATGACCGAATCCAGCCCGCCGGGACCCTCCTGACGGCAGCCGGTGAGCCCGAGGGCGGCGGTGCCCACGAGCACCACCGCACCACTTGCACACAGCACCGATCGTCCCCGTCGTCCCCGTAGGCGCCCCAATGCCCGCATACGCGGCAGTTTCCCACTCCGGGGAGCGGGGCGGAAGGCCGGACGACACCAGGGGGACGTCCGCCGACCAAGGGGTCGCGTGAGGAGGGAAACGCGGGGGCTGGTTCCTAGCCCCGGGCTGATTCCTAGTGGAAGACCCACTTCTGATTGGCCCACCCGTTGCAGGCCCAGAGCTGCACCTTGGCACCGTTGTTGGGGATGGTGTTGGTGTCACCGTCGAGGCACTGGGCGCCCTGGGCGTTCTGGAGGTTGGCGCCGTTCCACATCCAGATCTGGTTGGTCCACCCGTTGCAGCCCCAGAGCTGGACCTTAGCGCCGTTGTTGGGGATCGTGTTGAGGTCGCCGTCGAGGCACTGCGACCGGTAGCCGTTCTGGATCGTGTAGTAGCCGGTGGGCTGGTTGGGCACGGGCGTCCAGTACCAGCTCTGGTTGTCCCAGTTGTTGCAGCCCCAGAGCTGCACCTTGGCGCCGTTGTTGGGAATGGTGTTCCGGTCACCGTCGAGGCACTGGTTACCGAGGTTGTTGGTAAACGCGGGTGTTCGGTAGACGGTGTTGACCGCGGGTCTGGAGGCTGACCCGATGCCGGGCAGCGCGCCGACGTCTCTGACGTCGACCACGGCCTTCCCGGCGGCGGGCCCGGAGAGCGGCTGCGGGGTCTGCGGCGCCTGAGCCCGGGCCCCGGCTCCGGTGCCCAGAGTGAACGCCACGGCACCGAGCCCGGCGGCGACGGCGAGTGCTGTTGATGACTTACGCATGTCGGCCTCTCTTCGGAGCGAGGGAGTTGTGCCGGGCCCATCCGGCCACAAGGGTCATGCGGTGGCCAGGGCGACAGATGAAGTAAACGACCGAATTCCGGACGAACCGCGGTGGCGGCGGACGGGAGGAAATACCCGTGCGTGACAGCGATATGATCGCGCATCATGCAGATAGCAATCCCCATCCTGTTCGCGGTGGGCGGCCTGACAGTGGTCGTCTTCGGAATTCGTCTCGTCTTCAACATCGGCGGCGCCGCGGACACGTACGCGGCCAAGGCCCGAGCGAGATCCGAACGGATCTACACCCGCCTCAGCGGCAAGGACAGCCTGACCATGCCGCCGGTAGGCCACAGGGGCCTCACCACGACCAATTTCCGCTTCAGGGGCGTGGGCTTCACCTTCGCGGGCCTCATCATGCTGATCGCCTCAACGTTCCTCCTGGTGCTGCGCCACTAATTCCCGTTCAGATTCAGACCGAAGAGGTCGGCGGCTCCCTCGCCGGACTCGCAGACGAGCACCACGGTGAACGGAATGCCGACGCCACGGGGCTTGTGGTGCGGGCTGCGCCAGTGCTCGGCTGCCCGCTTCAGCAGGGCGAAGAAAGCCTTTCGGTCCTCCGGGCTCCCCGAAAGCAGCCGCTCCGAGTTCTCGATCACGACGATGTACTGGTCGGCGGGTAGCCAGTGGAGATCCCGCAGGCAGTCGGAGAGGGCGTTCCAGTTCCACCCGAAGTAGTCGGGAAACCTGAACCGGTCCCAGAACTACTCGAAAACCCCGTCACTGTCCCCCATCGCGGCCCCGTCCAGCCGCGCGACAAACGTCGTCCCGGACGCAGGCAAGAGGTCGACTTCCCTGGCAGTGGCGCCCCGCGCCACCACCCGCAGCCACGCTTCGTCAAGCGCCGCAGGAACGTATGGCGCTGCCTGGCCGAAGACAACGGTCGGCCCGTCATCAGTATCCAAAACCCGCACGTCGAACCGCTTCCGCGGAAAGGCCCGCCGAAGCGCCGCCTCCCAGGAGTGCGCCACCGCCTGGGCAATGTGACCCAGCGCCTCTTCCGCTTCTGCGGTGTCACCGCAGTCGATCGCGTACCCGACAGCGAAGCGGTTGAGGACGCCTTCGATCCTGCGAACGTCGCCATCGAGCCGGCGGTACCAGTCGTCAAAGCTGCCCGGCGCGTACGAACGCTTCCGCATCACGCACCCCCGCACCTCGACGAACTCGGGGTTCATCAGGTGAGCGAAGGCAAGCCACATGCCCACCGTGCAGTGCTCGTTCAGGAAGTCGACGGAGTCCAGGTCGCCCGTGTAGCTCTCGACCCAGGCTTTGATCTCCGGATATTCATCGGGGTTCAAGCACGCCAACCCGATGGCGGAGAATACAGCGCGGAACTCCCTGACACCGCCAACAACCCAATCACTGGCGGCCCTTCCCGATACTCCCAGGTGGACGGCCGCCGAAGCGTCTCGTCAAGCACGTCACCGGTCAACCTCTCCCCACCCTGGTGCGCAGGCCACTCCTCGCCTCGATACACCTCGACGTACCCGGCCCGCTCCCACCGGCCGATGATCTCAGCAAAAATAGGAGCAACGACCAACCACTCGCTTTCGCCTCCTCCACGCGTCCAGTCAGCCAATACAGACCAGAGCGGCGACATCTCCCTGGCGTTGACGAGGAGGCACTCTTCTTCCGCGGAGAGCCATTCCATGTTCAAATCAGCTCGCTTGCCCGCTGGACGCCGCATTAAACCGACCCATCACTCCACCACAGGGAGGCCAGCACCTCACTCAAACTCAACAGCCAGCCATCGAATACAACAGCCGACCCGCATCATTCAAACAATGCAGGGGGCGAACCATCCATCGGATCGATTCGAAAATGGCCATTCCCCTCGAATTTGACGCAAGCCGCTAGTGCGCAATAGCTCTAACACTGTGTAGCGAGCCTACTCCAAACCCTCCCCCTCAGATTTTCCCTGCGCCGATGCCTACACCACCCGCCCTTTAGGGCACACCAAGAATCCCCATCAGCCGCTCGCGTACAAGATCCGCAAAGCCATGAGCCTCGCTCTGATCTCCTCCGTTTTCAGCGACCCTTTCAAGCTGCCACTCAGAAAACAGGGGAGCAAACCATACGAGCCTGACGAAATCAGGATGCAGTGACTCACCATCAGCGATTTCGATGCCTTCGAGGAGCTCGATGTACTTAGCCCCAAGTTCTGCATCATACACGCCACTCCGGAGCTTTCCCAGAACTCCCGAGTCGGCATCCCAAGCGAAGTCCAGCGCCTCAAGAACTGCAGGATCAGAATGCTTCATTCCCAATATCCAATGATCGCTTCAGGAGGTATGTTCTGGTGAACAAGTACCTCTTGGTCACCCTTTGCATAGTAGTCAATCCTACCCTTGCCAGGGAATCCACCCGAGACATCCTCAACATGACCCGGCACCTTGGACAGGTCGATTGCAACGACGCCATTCCCCTTATTATATTTCCCCAAGGCGATTCCAGGGAGCTTCGTGGTCGAAATCCACGGACTACGCCTCTTACCTGCCACATGGGACAGGGGTGACACCTGATCAATCGGCACATCCGGAGCACGCGCTGTCAGGCCGAGCGCAGGATCCTCACCCTTAGCCAAAGATCTGAAGACAATTCCAGGAACCGCATCATCATTCGTAGGTATGCACGGCGCCAGCCCAAGGCGATCCGCCCATCGGAACGGGTTACGTACATAGGCGTGAGGATTGGGCGCCGGCACCAGCCCGAGCGGATCTACTGAGACATAGCAGGCTGTCTCTGGATCGTAGTAACGGAAAATGTTGTAGTGGAGGCCCGTTTCGGGGTCGTGGTACTGGCCCGGGAAGCGGAGGGGGCAGTCCGGGGTGCCTTCCGTCGTGGGGGCCGGGAGGGGCGTGCCCCAGAGGGTCGTGCGGTGTTGCCACGACAGTTCACCCGTCGGCGTGATCAGTTCCGTCGGGGTGCCGACCGCGTCCGTGATGACGGCGTGGAAGCGCGTGCCGAAGTCCCGTTCCGCTTCCTCCGCGAAGCCCTCGATCAGGGACTTGCCCGCTGACCTGGTCAAACGCGTGGAGTCCGTCTGCGTCAGGGGGCGGTGCGTGCCCGGGGCGTAGTCCCAGGTCAGCGTCCTGCCGTCAGCAGCCGTCTGCTCCGCCAGCCGCGTGCCGTCCCACGCGAAGAGCGTTTCGCCGTCACGCCCCTCGCAGCGCTTCGATATGCGGCGGCCCAGCGGGTCGTACACGTACTGCCACCGCTCCCCCTCCGGCGTCACCGCCTCCCTCAGGCGGTCCTCCGCGTCCCACGTGTACGTCCAGACCCGCGTCCGGCCGTTGAGGAGCTTGCGCGCCTTGCGAACAAGGCGGCCCTGCGCGTCGTGTTCGTAGGTCGTGCGGCCCGCGCGGCGGATCAGCGTGCCCTCGAACTCGCGCTGCCCGGGGGCCGAATGGTCAGGGGCGGTAGCGCTCGTGACGTTGCCCGCGCCGTCGTAGGCGTACCGCTCGGTCCAGCCGTGCGCCCGGACCGTCGTCACGCGGCCCGTCGGGTCCAGGGCGAAGCGGCGCGTGCCGGAGGTGAGTTCGCGGATCTCGCGGAGGTAGCCGTCCTCGCGGTACGCGTACTCGCGGTGTTGCAGGAGGCGTTCCGCGCCCCGTACGACCTGGGTGGTCAAGCGGTCCGCGGCATCCCACTCCTGCGTGAGCACCGCGCCCTCGCCGCCCAGCCGACGCTCCGTCTCCCGCCCCGCCGCGTCGTACGCGAACGTCAGCCCGCCCGCGTCGCCGACCAGCTCCGTCGGCCGGCCCGCCGCGTCGTACGTCCACTCCGACGCCAGCCCGGACGGGGTCTCGCGCCGCACCCGCCGGCCCAGCGCGTCGTACGCGTAGCTCGTCGCCCTGCCGTTCACCGACTCTGACAGCACGCGGCCGAGCACGTCCCGCTCGTATACGACCTCCGCGTCGGCGTTCACCGCGCGGATGAGGTTGCCCGCGGCGTCGTAAGCGAACGTCGTGACCGCCTCGGCGTCATCCGCCCGCTGCTCCGTCGCCCGGCCCAGTGCGTCGCGGGTGAAGTGCAGCGTCTCGCCCGCGCCGTTCGTGCGGGAGGCCAGCCCGCCCGCCGCGTCGTGCGCGTACGTCAGCGTGCGGTCGTTGAAGTCCGTCTCGGACGTCAGCCGGCCCGCCGCGTCGTAGGCGTACGACCAGGTCAGGCCCTGCGGGTTCGTCACTCCCGTCAGGCGCAGTTCGGTGTCGTACGTGAACGCGTACGTCGTGCCGTCCGGGTCCGTGCGGGACGTCGGGAGGTCGAAGTGCCCGGCCTCGTGGCGGGTGATGTTCCCCGCCGTGTCCGTGTGCGTGACGAGGTTCCCCTCGCCGTCCCACGCCCAGGTCTCGCTCGTCCCGTCCGGGTACTCGCGCCGGGACGGCCTGCCCTCCGTCGTCCACGTCGTGCGGGTGGCCCGGCCCAGCGGATCAACCGCCTCCACGATGCGGCCGAACACGTCCCGGCGGACGGTCGTCCGGTGCCCAAGAGCGTCGGTGATCGCGACCGGGAGCCCCGCCGCGTCACACTCAACCCGCGAGACGTTGCCGAGCGCGTCGGTCACCGCGGCGAGGCGGCCCTGGTCGTCGTGGGTGTAGCGGGTCTCCGCGCCCGCCGGGTCCGTCGTCGCAACGAGGTTGCCTCGGTCGTCGTACGCGTGCAGCCACCGCCCGCCGCCCGGCTCCGTGACCTCCACCGGCCTGCACAGGTCGTTGTAGAGCGCTTCGCCCGACGAGCCGTCCGGCAGAACCACCTTCGCCAGGTTGCCCTGCTCGTCGTACGCGTAGCGGGTCGTCCGGCCCAGCGGGTCGGTCACGGAGAGGCGGTCCGCGCCCCTCTCGTCCCACTTGGTCAGAGTCTTGTGGCCGAGCGGGTCGGTCTCCTCCGTGACCAGGGCGGCGGCGTTGTAGCGGTACGTGCGCTCGTTGCCGAGGGAGTCGGTGACCGTGGTCGTGCGGGTCTCGGGGTCGTACGCCAGCAAGCCCGAGAGAAAACCGTCACTCCCCTCCGTACGGACCACGCGGCCGGACGCGTCGTACGTGTAGCCGTACGACGTGTCGTTGCGGTCGGTCCAGGAGGTTATTCGGCCTTCGGCGTCGTACGTGAAGCGCAGGGGCTTGCCGCTGGAGTTGGTGACCTCCGTGAGGTTGCCCGCGTCGTCGTAGCCGTAGCGGATGAGGGTCGTGCCGCGGCCGGGGGCGGTCGGCGGCTCGTACGGGGACGGGGGCTCGTCGAGGAGGCGCAGGGCCGTGACGCGCGCGCCCGCCTCCCCAATGATGTCCGTCTCGACGGCCACGTAGGAGCCGCCGGAGTGGCGGATCGCGGTCGGCGTGCCGGTGGCCGTGCGCTCGAAGTCGATGCGGGCGCCGTTGCGGTCCTCCATGCTCTCCAGCGGCAGCTGGAGGATGCCCGGCTCCTCGGTCGGGACCAGGCCGCCGAAGGTGCGGGTGATGCCCGTCTGCGGGTCGGCGATGGTCATGACGCCGCCGGGCCTGCCGTCCCAGGTCAGGGGCCGGCGCGGGCCCTTGACCGGGAGGACCGGCTCCCCGGGTACGGGCACGGGGTAGACGAGGCGCATGCCGTCCGCGGCCGCGTAGACGACGCCGTCGCCGTCGAGCTGGACCCGCTCGTCGAAGGTCGAGGCCCACGTCGGGCCGAACCAGGCGCCCGCCCGGTACGAGGAGACGTGGGTGCGCTCGACGACGAGGGGCAGGGAACCGGGGAGGGTGACGTCCGTCGCCGGGAGGAGCATGGCGCCGGTCGCGACGTCGATGGGGTCGAGGGCGCATTCGACGTTGGAGGGGAGACGGGCAGCCGGGGAGAGTTCGCTGCCCATAGGGCGAACGCCCTTGAAGAGGTTGCGGAAGCCGCCAGCGGCACCGGCGTTCTTGGCGAGGCTGCCGAAGCCGCCGAACAGGCCGCCGTAAATCATGCCGTCCCTGGCCGAGTCACTCGCCTCGGTCAGGTTGAACCCGTCCTGCCGCCCCTGCGCGATCCTGATCGGCTGGGCGACCGCCAGGTTGACCGTGACAGACTCCAGGCCACCGAGCGCCGCCGAGGCCAGCGTCACGGTCGCCACTTCGGCCACGGTCATGGACACGGTGACGCCGAGCGCGGCGCCCGCCTCCACGATCGCCGCCGCCGCGGTACCGGCGGGGCCGGCGAGAGCGCCGCCGGTCAACAGGGCGACCCCGACAGCAGCTCCCAGGACGGCGACGTCCTCAATGATCTTGTCCCAGAGCTGGTCCATCGCCTTGTCGACCGCTTCGGCGAGCTTCTCCAGCCCATCCGCCATCTTCTCGGCCGACACGGCGAGGTCGTGCAGCCAGCCGTCCTGCGAGCCCTTGGCGTAGCGGTGCCAGAAGACCTCGAAGGCCTCGATCGCCTCACCCTTGTTGTTGTGGATGAGGGAGGTGGCCTGGTTGTTGACCGGGGTACGGACCTCCTTGACCTCGCCCGCGAACGTACGCCATGCCTTGGCGGCCTTACGGAGCTTGTCGGCATCGCCGTCGGGCCAGTACAGGCCCATGTACTCGACGAGGAAGTGCTGGATCTTGTGCTTGACGCTCACTTGCCGCTACCGCTATCGCCGCCGCTGCCGCTGCCCTGAGCACCCTTGGCGCCCTTCTTCGAGAACATCGCAGCGATCAGCTTGTCGTTCTCGATGTGGCCGTCGGACATGTCGACCATCGCCTCGTGAATGCTCGCGAGGCCGGCGACGAAGATCTTCGTGGCGTGCTCGATCTTCTCGCGTGCGGGCTTGTACGACTCGCCGAACGTCTTTCCCTGCTCGTCCGCGCCCCACGGCGAACCGAGGCCGTCGAGAGTGTCGGTCAGCGCCGTCAGCGCGTCGCGCAGCTTGCCGCTCTGCTCGCTGAAGGTCGGCGCCGCGGACTTCAGATCCGCGGTCTTGATGTCCAGGATCTTGCCGTCGCCGCCACCGCCGCCGCCCGGGCTGTTGCCCATAGCCGCCTCCCCCGCCAGGTCGTACACCAACGTCACATGTTCGCATGCGCGTGCGGTGGACTGGTGTCTGACACGCAGTCCACCGGAGCGGCCAGGGGGAGGGGTGCGGGATGCGGGTGCAGGGAGCGGGATGCGGCGGCCGGGCTGCCGCACCCCGTGGCCCGGACGGCCCGCCGGCTCGGCTACACCCGGTTCCACGCCTCCCGGCCCTGCGCGGACGGGATGTGCGCCCGGAACTTGTTCTCCAGGTTCGCGCCCCGTACGACCCCGAACGTGTGGTACGTCAGCCCCCACTCGTCGATGGCCGAGCCGTCGGCGAACATGCACATGGAGTGCAGGTTGTCGCGGCTGACGCGATCCCCCTCCCTGATCCATCCGCCGACGTCGAGCTTGCCCTCACCGAACTGCGAAGTCCCGCCCAGGTGGGCGCAGTACACCGCGGCCGGGTTGGCTCCTCCGGGAACGGGCGGCAGAGCGGGCTTACGGATGTAGGCCAGGGCGGCAAGGGTCGGCTTGTCCGCGGCGAGGGTGTCGGACGGAAGGATGATCTGCGTGTTGTCCTTCGCGTTCTGGAACCGGCAGAGCTCGCGAACCGTGCCCAGCGGGGTGAGGTTGAGCTGGTTGTCGTAGTACGCGCGGTAGTCGGCGGGCGTACCGCCCTTTTGGAGGCACCATGCCGCGGGCGTGACCGGCTTGGGCGCCGGCGCGGCCCCTGCCTGCGTGGCGGTCAGAAGCGCGGCGCCGGCGGTGAGGGCTAGGGCTGCTGCGGTGATCCGTGCTCGCATTGCGTCCTCCCGGTTAGGTGTACGGGGTGAGTGACGGTACGAAGGAACGGCAGAACTGCGGAACGGTGGAAGCCTCGGGTGGGGAGGACCGGCCCGTCAATGCTTGCGAGCGCGAATCGGACGATTCAACTCCGCGTCGGAAGAGGCTTGACGGCGGGTGAGCGGCGGAGAGTGCGAGCCGGTCCGGAGTGCGGTCAGACCAGGCTCGGCATGAACCCGCCCCGGGCGGTGCCCGAGGCGAGCAAGCGGGCCCAGTCGAGCGCGGCGGGCAGAGGCAGGGGCAGGGACAGGTGGTCGAGGGAGAGGACGACCACGCCGCCGGCGCGCTCGGCGTCCGCGCACCAGTCGGCCATGTCGGCCGGCTCGGTGCTGTCGGTGCCGTTGGTGCCGTTGGTGCCGTTGGTGCTTCCGTCGATCACCGGTGCGGCGAAGGCGGGGATGAGGCCCCCGACGTCCCCGGGGCCGTCGACGACGCAGAGGGTGAGCTTGGGGACGATGCTCCACCCTTCGCACAAGGGCACGGCTCCGGGGCCGGGTGCGGTCACGACCGGCAGGGCGTCATGAACGGAAGCAGAAGCGTCGGCCAGCAGGAGGACGGGGGTGGCACCCCGTACGAACAGGGTTTTCTCGGGATCCAGAAGCACCGGGTCACTTTCGCAGGTCGGGGTCGTCCGGGAGTGGGTGGGGTGCGGGCCGTTCGCGACGACTCGCCGTCACGCCTGATCCCCTCTTTGCCGGCTGCCTCAGTGGCGACTTGCAGCATTGGCTGAAGCCGGCGTCAAGACAGGCTGGCAGCAGGGGGAGGGGTGGGGGGCGACGGTTGCTTGGACGGCTTGCGGGTGGGGTGGGTTGCTGGGCGCCGTACTCCTGCCGTCACGGATGGCACGTGCGTGAGGAGACCTTGCGCATGGGTCTGGGCTGAGGGGGAGGTCTCCTCACGCGCCCGCATCCGCGACGGCACGAGTACGGAGGCCAACCACCCACCGGGCGACGGACACCCGACACGGGCAAGCCCCCCACCCTCCCCCCGCTGCCAGCCTGTCTTGACCCCCGCCCCCACTCCCGGCGGACGCCGGGCGCGGCGCGACCGCACCAGGCCCCTAGGCGCGTGGTGACCTCAGCGGTTCACCTCACCCTCGCCACCGCACGTCGTGCACGGCGCCTCGTGCTGCCAGCCGTCCTCGTCCTCCCACTCGATCTTTCCGCTTCCCTCGCACGAGGAGCACAACGGCATCGGTCCCGGCCCCTCATCCTGGTCGCACACGGCGTACACGGCGTCCTCTTCCAAGAGGATCGCGTTCACCCCCGGCGGCGCGTTCTTGGTGATCCTGATCCGCAGACGGCCTTCCCACGCCCCGGCGACGACGCCCTCGATCCCGTCGACCCAGCCCGAACCGCTCGTTTCGACACGGATCCTGTCGCCATCCCGGACAGCCACTGCCGATCACTCCCCTCGCCCGTTCCCGTCAGGGAACCATGCTGGTGCTCCCGGACAGCGGCAAACAAGCCGCCCACTGCGGCAACTCCGGGACCAGCAGCGCGGCGTAGCCCATGAAACGGCGGGTTCCGCAGTGGTCACACCGCGCCGCGTCGCCCTCCCGCGTCCAGCCGCCCGCGTGCGTGCACCGCGCCATGAGGCGCCCCACCACGGTGGTCATCCCGCCGCGCATTCCGGCAGCCAGTGCGTGTTGCGGAAGTGCCGGCGCAGGGCGATACCGGCGTGCACCGCGTCCTCGCCTCCGGCGCACCGGGCTTCGGCCTTCTGTAGCGCGACCTCCAGCGCTACGCACGTTTCGCAGCCGATCGGGATCGCGGACGAGGCGGCGTACGGTTCGGGCTCGGGCAGCTCCACGACGTGCCCGCCCACGGTCATGCGCAGTCGGCCCCTCCCGTCGCCCTGCAACCTCAGCCGCAGCGTGTCCCCGCCGCGTACGGGTGCGCCCACGATGAGATCGGCCGCCAACGTCTGTGCGTCGTCGACCAGTTCCCCCATCCCGCGCTCGCGGAGGACGGCCCTCAGCATGGCCCTCGCGATGGCCGGCGCGCTCGGATCGCGCGGCAGTTCGAGAGCGTACGTCCATGGCTGCGTTACGGATACGGTTGCCATGCGTGCCTCCATTCGAGGTGGCCTGCATCACACCGTAGCGCGGGTCGGAGTAAGTTATTCACCCATCACGGAGGAATAGCTTTCAGGCCACCCGCATGAGCGACGAGTGCTCGATTTGTTCGAAACGGGAGAGAGGGCGCATGCCGAGAGAAAGATCAACTGGCCGCCAGCTTCGCCTCGGCAGCGAACTGCGCAAGCTCCGCGAGGCGGCCGGGGTGTCCTCGACAGACGCGGGTCGGCTCCTCGGGACCAGCCAGGCGCAGATCAGCAACATCGAAGCGGCTCGTGTGGGAGTGAGCCCGGAACGTGTGCGGGCGATGGCGAGGAACTACCACTGCACGGACCAAGCGCTCGTCGATGCGCTGGCGACTATGGCGGCAGAGCGGCACCGGGGCTGGTGGGAGGAGTACCGGGACGCGCTCCCCACCAGCCTGCTCGACCTCGCAGAGACCGAATACCACGCAGCCGCACTGCGAGTGACGCAGTGCCTCACCGTCCCCGGCCTACTACAGACCCCGGAGCACGCCCGCGCCGTCTTTCGCGAATTCGTCCCGGCACTCAAGCCGCACGAGGTGGAATACCGGGTCTCACACCGCATCAAACGGCAGCAGGTCCTCTTCCGCAGCGATCCGACTGCCTATACAGCCATCATTCACGAGGCAGCGCTGAGGATGCAGTTCGGCGGAGCAGAGACAGTCAAGGCCCAGTTGGCTCATCTCAGTGCCATGAGCGAGCACGACAACATCACCATCGTGGTGATCCCCTTTGACGGGACCTCTTTCCCAATCTCCGGCCACGGAGTTGACTACATGTACGGCCCGGTGGCCCCGCTTGACACCGTCCAGCTCGACAACGGTCACGGTGGCGACAGCATCGACTCGGCAGCACAGCTTGAGCGGTATCGCTTGATGCTGGACCGCATGGAGGGGACAGCACTCGGGGCCGAAGAGTCCCGCAACCTCATGCACCGCATCTCACAAGCGATCTGAAAGGTTCAAAGTTGTCCGCCCTGCCATGGCAGAAGTCTTCCCACAGTGAGGCAGCATCCGCTTGCCTCTATCTCGCCGCCACCCCTACCGGCACCGTCCTCCTCCGCGAAAGCGAAGCCCCCGACGTCATACTCGCCACCACCCCCGCGAGACTCCGCCCGTTCCTCACCCGCATAAAAGCCGGAACGCTCAGCGCGAGCTGACCTCGCTGACCCCGCTGAACCCGGCGGCCGCCGGTACCCCCGTATCCGGCGGCCAGCCTCGGTTCTTCCGGGGTCAAGGTTCGCCGAGGGCGGGCAGGGGCCGCCATAGGAAGATCTTCCTACGTGGGCGAGCGTGCCACCGAAGCTCCCGCCACTGCCGGTCGTGGTGCGACCACTGCCGCAAGTGCTAGCTTGGTGAGCGTGCAGCTGGGCGCCCGGTTGCACGTATAGACCCCCGCCACGGAGGGCAAGTCCGCGACGAGGGTCCACCGAAAAGATCGGACGGTTCGTGACCGTCAGCCCTCAGGTCTTGTGAGGACTGCCGGTCACCGTCCGGTCAACCACCTCCCGAACTCGCGGATCACCGCGTAGACCCGTTCGAGAAGCGGCTTCTTCCGGTGGCGTCCCATGGGCGCCCCCTCCCTACAAACGCACCCTGCCCGGGGGTGCTCCGGAGGACGCCCACGCCGGGCGCCCTGGGCGAGCGTCCGGAGGGGTGTATTCACGTCCTCGTGGGAGGGGGCGCACTAGGTGCGCCGCGGATCACAATAGCGGCTTCCAGCAGCCGAGTTGGGCGAACCGACCAACGGTTCAGCCGGTTCAGGCGACGAGACCCTCCGCCCGCGCGACCACCAGCGTCGACACCCTGTTGTTCGTGCCGAGCTTGCGGTAGATGCGTTCCAGGTGGCGGTTCACCGTGTGGGGGGAGATGGCCAGGCGGCGGGCGATCGCCGCGGCGGTCAGGCCCTCCGCCAGCAACCCCAGGACCGTCGCCTCGCGGGGCGTCAGGTCGCCGGACGCCGCGGGCGCGCCCACGCTGCGGAGGCGTTTCATTTCGGACAGGTGGCTGCCCATCGTCTGGATCACGGGCTGGAGGCGGCTGAGGAAGGCGAGGTCATGGGACATGAAGTCGCCCCGGCGGCCCACGAGGGCGACGCACATCCTGCCGTTCTCGTGAGTGAGCGGCACGCCCATCTGCTGGGTGACGCCGAAGTCGCGGCGGGCCTCGCGGTACCAGTTGGTGTTGCGCCAGCCGTCGCAGATGTCGGCGACGTTGACCGGCGCCGTCTCGGTCAGGCCGTACTCCAGCAGGGGGTGCCGCTGCTGGATGCGCCGCTGGACGAGGCCGTCGACGACGCGGCTCAGCGGTTCCGGCGCCCAGCCGACGACCGAGCCCGTGCCCTCGGTGACCCGTACGTGCGAGAAGGTCGCGGAGTCGCAGCCCAGTGAGTCCAGCAGTTGCCGGGCCATGACGTGCCAGGCGGCGTCGGCGTCCTCGTTCTCCAGGACGGCGACGACGAGGTCAAGCATCTGACCGTAGTCCCGTGTGCGGAGTTGTGCTGCCATGGCAGAGCTTGCTCCCCCCTCGTGACCCCCGTCATGACCCCCGTCATCCCGTTCCTCAGACCCTCAGAAGTTCCCCCGGTGCCGGAAGACAGTCCGTCAGGACCAGCGCCCCGTGCGCCCCAGGAGCAGCGCAGTCGCCGCCGTGCCCGCCGTGGAGGTGCGCAGGACGCTGGCGCCCAGGCGGTACGGCTGCGCGCCGGCCTCGGCGAAGGCCGCGAGCTCCTCGGGGGAGACGCCGCCCTCGGGGCCGACGACCAGGACGATGTCGCCCGTCGCGGGCAGCGGGGCCGTGGCGAGGGGGGCGCTGTGGCCCTCCTCGTGGAGGACGGCGGCGAAGGCCGCGTCCGCGAGCAGCCCGGCGACCTGCCGGGTCGTCATCGGCTCGCTCACCGTGGGGAAGCGCAGGCGGCGCGACTGCTTGCCGGCCTCCCGGGCCGTGGCGCGCCACTTGCCGAGCGCCTTCAGGCCGCGGTCGCCCTTCCACTGGGTGATGCAGCGCGAGGCGGCCCAGGGGACGACGGCGTCGACGCCGGTCTCGGTCATCGTCTCGACGGCGAGCTCGCCGCGGTCGCCCTTGGGCAGGGCCTGGACGACGGTGATGCGGGGCTCGGGCAGCGGCTCGGAGCGTACGGACGTCACGGCGACGTCCAGGTGGTCCTTGCCCTCGACGGCGGCCACGGTACCGAACGCGCCCGCGCCCTGACCGTCCGTCAGCCCGATCTCCTCGCCGACCCGGAGCCGGCGCACGGAGACGGCGTGGCGTCCTTCGGGGCCGTCGAGGGGGAAGACCGTGCCGGGGAAGACCCCCGTCAGGGCGTCCTCCTCGACCAGGAACACCGGCGCTGTCATGACTTGCTCCCTCGCATATCGCTCAACATCCCCAGGGCCGCCCCCAGTTCCCCCAGCAGGACCGTCAGCAGCTCCGCCGCGGGCAGCGGCCTCGCCAGGCGGTGGCCCTGGCCCGCCCACAGGTTCATCGCCTGCGGGTCGCCCACCGCGGCGGCGGCCTTGCGCAGCCCGGCCGTCAGGTAGTGGACCTGGGGGTAGGCGGCCGGGGCGTACGGGCCGTGCTCCCGGATGAAACGGTTCACCAGCCCCCGGGCCGGGCGGCCCGAGAAGGCCCGGGTCAGCTCCGTACCACCGAACATCGGGTCGGTCAGGGCCTGTTTGTGCAGCGCGTGCGCGCCGGACTCGGGGCAGGCCAGGAACGCGGTGCCGAGCTGTGCGGCGCAGGCGCCCGCGGCGAGGACGGCGGCTATCTGCTCGCCGCGCATCAGCCCGCCGGCGGCGATCACGGGCAGGTCGACGGCGTCCCGGACCTGGGCGAGCAGGGACAGCAGGCCGAGGCCCGCCCCGGTGCCGTCGGCGTGCGGGTCGTCGCGGTGGGTGCCCCGGTGGCCGCCGGCCTCGACGCCCTGGGCGCACACCGCGTCCGCGCCGGCGTCGCGGGCGGCCAGCGCCTCGGCGGCCGAGGTCACCGTCACGATGGTGCGCGTGCCGGCTGCGCGGAGGGCGGCGACGGCCTCCGCCGAGGGGCAGCCGAAGGTGAAGGAGACGACCGGCACGGGGTCGTCGAGGAGGATCGCGAGCTTGGCGTCGTAGGCGTCGTCGCAGCCCTGGTCCCAGTCGCCGAGCGGCGTCTCGTACCAGGCGGACTCGCCGGCGAGCTGCTCGGCGTAGACCTCGACGGCGGCCGGATCGGCGGCGGGGGGCTGGGGCATGAACAGATTCACACCGAAGGGTGCGGCGGTACGGGCCCGGAGCTGCTTGATCTCCTCGTACATCGCCGCGGGCGTCTTGTAGCCGGCGGCCAGGAAGCCGAGGGCGCCCGCCTCGGAGACCGCGGCCGCGAGGGCCGGCCCGGAGGCGCCGCCCGCCATGGGGGCCTGCACGACCGGGTGCCGGCACAGGCCGGCGAGCGCGGAAGCCACCCTGGGTTCGTAAGCCATGCACACATCGTGTCACAGGCAACGGCGATCGCCGGACGGGTCCGCCGGGGGCCCGTCCGGCGATCGCCGGTGGTGGTGATTGCGGGGCTCAGCGCCCGTTGAACGCGTCCTTCAGCCGCGAGAACAGCCCCTGCTGCCCCGGCTTGAACTCGCCCATCGGCCGCTCCTCGCCCCGCAGCTTCGCCAGCTGCCGGAGCAGGTCCTCCTGCTGCGGGTCCAGCTTGTTCGGGGTGATCACCTCGACGTGGACGATGAGGTCACCGCGGCCGCCGCCGCGCAGGTGCGTGACACCGCGCTGGTGCAGCGGGATCGACTGGCCCGACTGCGTACCGGGCCGGATGTCGATCTCCTCGATGCCGTCCAGGGTCTCCAGCGGCACCTTGGTGCCGAGGGCCGCGGCCGTCATCGGGATGGTGACCGTGCAGTGCAGGTCGTCGCCACGGCGCTGGAAGACCGTGTGCTGCTTCTCGTGGATCTCCACGTAGAGGTCGCCGGCGGGGCCGCCGCCGGGGCCGACCTCGCCCTCGCCCGCGAGCTGGATCCGGGTGCCGTTGTCGACACCGGCCGGGATCTTCACGGTCAGGGTGCGCCGCGAGCGGACGCGGCCGTCGCCGGCGCACTCCGGGCAGGGGGTCGGCACGACCGTGCCGAAGCCCTGGCACTGCGGGCACGGCCGGGAGGTCATGACCTGGCCGAGGAAGGAGCGGGTGACCTGCGAGACCTCACCGCGGCCGCGGCACATGTCGCACGTCTGGGCGGAGGTGCCCGGGGCCGCGCCCTCGCCGCTGCACGTGGTGCAGACGACGGCGGTGTCGACCTGGATCTCCTTGGTGGTCCCGAAGGCGGCCTCGTCGAGGGTCACTTCGAGACGGATCATGGCGTCCTGGCCGCGCCGCGTGCGCGAGCGCGGGCCGCGCTGCGCCGCCTGCCCGAAGAAGGCGTCCATGATGTCGGAGAAGTTGCCGAAGCCTGCGCCGCCGAAGCCGCCCGCTCCGCCACCGCCGCCGGAAGCCGACAGCGGGTCGCCGCCGAGGTCGTAGACCTGCTTCTTCTGCGGGTCCGAGAGCACCTCGTAAGCGGCGTTGATCTCCTTGAACCGCTCCTGCGTCTTCGGGTCCGGATTGACGTCCGGGTGCAGCTCGCGGGCGAGGCGGCGGAAGGCCTTCTTGATCTCGTCCTGCGAGGCGTCGCGGCGTACGCCCAGGACCGCGTAGTAATCCGTGGCCACTTACGACTCCGCCAGGATCTGTCCGACGTAACGTGCCACTGCGCGTACCGCTCCCATCGTTCCGGGGTAGTCCATGCGGGTCGGTCCGACCACGCCGAGTTTGGCGACTGCCTCGTCGCCCGAACCGTAGCCGACGGCGACGACCGATGTGGAGTTCAGTCCCTCGTGAGCGTTCTCATGGCCGATGCGGACCGTCATCCCGGAGTCCTTGGCCTCGCCCAGCAGCTTCAGCAGCACGACCTGCTCCTCCAGCGCCTCCAGCACGGGCCGGATGGTCAGGGGGAAGTCGTGCCCGAAGCGGGTGAGATTGGCGGTGCCGCCGATCATGAGCCGCTCCTCGGTCTCCTCGACGAGCGTCTCCAGCAGGGTGGCGAGCACCGTAGAAACGGTTCCGCGGTCCTCCTGCTCGAAGGAGTCGGCGAGGTCCGAGACCAGCTGCGGCACGTCCGTGAACCGGCGGCCCACGACACGGCTGTTGAGCCGGGCGCGGAGATCCGCCAGCGAGGTCTCCCCGATCGGGGCCGGGCAGTCGATCATGCGCTGCTCGACCCGGCCGGTGTCGGTGATCAGGACGAGCATGACGCGGGCCGGCGCGAGCGAGAGGAGCTCCACGTGGCGCACCGTCGAGCGGGTCAGCGACGGATACTGCACCACCGCGACCTGCCGGGTCAGCTGCGCCAGCAGGCGGACCGTGCGCCCCACGACGTCGTCCAGATCGACGGCGCCGTCCAGGAAGTTCTGGATGGCGCGCCGCTCCGGGGTCGACAGGGGCTTGACGCCCGCGAGCCGGTCGACGAAGAGCCGGTAGCCCTTGTCGGTCGGGATGCGGCCGGCGCTGGTGTGCGGCTGGGCGATGAAGCCCTCCTCCTCCAGCGCGGCCATGTCATTGCGCACCGTGGCCGGGGACACGCCCAGGCGGTGCCGCTCGGTGAGGGCCTTGGAGCCGACCGGCTCCTCGGTGCCCACATAGTCCTGGACAATGGCGCGCAACACCTCGAGCCTGCGTTCGCTCAGCATCGCGCGCACCTCCAAGTCCAGACCGTCTTACGGGGCCGATCCTGGCACTCAGTGGTGGCGAGTGCCAAAGCCCTCCAGCCAGTGTACGGCCGTGCACCACAGCCAGGGCAAGAGCCGTCCGCGCCGCGCGCCCGCGGCACCCCGGGCCGAAGAGGCCGGACGGGCAACCGTACCGCGCTCCCGCTAGCGTCCTGGTATGGACAGTGGTCAGCAAGGCCGGGGGGCGGAAGCACGGTGGGAACGGCTCGCGCCGGGGGTCGCACGCCGCCGCATGCCTGTGTGGGACGCCACAGTAGGAGTCATCGTCGGCAGTACGGGTGTGCTGCTCGTGGACACCGGGGCGACGGTTGCGGAAGGGGCGGAGCTCGGGCACGACGTGCGGGAGCTGTTCGGCCGGAGCGTGACGCATATCGCTCTTACGCACCCCCACTTCGACCACGTATTCGGCACGGCCGCGTTCCCGGGCGCGGAGGTCTACGGAGCCGTGGGCGCCGCCGAGCTGATGCGCCGCGAGCGCGAGGAGCTGCGCCTGGACGCGGAGCGGTACGGGCTCGCGCCCGGGGCCGCGGCGGAGGCCGCCGAGCGCCTCGCCGTGCCCCGGCACGGCGTCAGCGGGGAGCTGACGCTGGACCTGGGCGGCGGCCGGCAGGCCCTCCTCGCCAACCTCGGGCCCGCCCACACCGCGCACGACCTGGCGGTCTTCGTCGCGGGCCGCGGCGGCGCGCCCGAGGTCGTCTTCTGCGGGGACGTCGTCGAGGAGTCCGGCGAACCGCAGGCCGGACCGGACGCCCTGCCCCGGCGGTGGCCCGCGGCCCTGGACCGGCTGCTGGCCCTCGGCGGCGAGGACGCGGTGTACGTGCCCGGGCACGGGGCGGCGGTGGACGCGGCGTTCGTACGGGCCCAGCGGGACGCCCTGGCGGCGCGCTTCGGTGTGTCGTGATCGTGATCCGCGTCGTGATCCACAATGGCGCGCATGCGCAGCAGGCTGCATTCTCCCGGGGGATGACCCCCGGACCCCCAGCCGCCACCGGCCGGCCACCCGCGGCCGGCACGCTCAGCCCGAACCGGAAAGGCCTCATGCGGAGCAGACAGTACGGCCCCGACCTCACCCCTCCCTGGAAGAAGCAGCAGCCCGCGCCCGAGGTGCCGGCCGAGGCGGACCTCGTGGTCGAGGAGGTCACCACCGGTTTCTGCGGGGCGGTGATCCGCTGCGAGAAGACGGCGCAGGGGCCGGTGGTGACCCTGGAGGACCGCTTCGGCAAGCACCGCGTCTTCCCGATGGAGCCGCGGGGGTTCCTGCTGGAGGGGCGCGTGGTCACCCTCGTGCGGCCCGCCGCGGCGCCCGCGTCGCGGGGGCCCGCGCGGACGGCGTCCGGCTCGATCGCCGTCCCCGGCGCGCGGGCGCGCGTCGCACGGGCGGGGCGCATCTACGTGGAGGGCCGCCACGACGCGGAGCTCGTGGAGCGGGTGTGGGGCGACGACCTGCGCATCGAGGGCGTGGTCGTCGAGTACCTGGAGGGCGTCGACGACCTGCCCGCGATCGTCCGCTCCTTCGCCCCCGGGCCGGACGCGCGGCTCGGCGTCCTGGTGGACCACCTCGTGCCCGGCTCCAAGGAGTCCCGCATCGCGGCGCAGGTGACGGGCGAGCACGTCCTCGTCGTGGGTCACCCGTACGTGGACGTCTGGGAGGCGGTCAAGCCCTCCTCCGTGGGCATCCGGGAGTGGCCGCGGGTGCCGCGGGGGACGGACTGGAAGACGGGGGTTTGTGAGGCGCTGGGGTGGCCGGCGAACACGGGCGCGGCATGGCAGCGGATCTTGTCGTCCGTCCGCTCGTACAAGGATCTTGAGCCGGAGCTGCTGGGGCGGGTGGAGCAGCTGATCGATTTCGTGACGGTCCCCTGACCCGCTCTTCCGACGGGCTCAAACATTTTTGAGCCCGTCCGGCGTTTGAGGACCGGGGTCCGGGGCGGAGCCCCGTGTCAGTCCACCAGGTCCCGCACCACGGCATCGGCGAGCAGTCGCCCCCGCAGCGTCAGGACCGCGCGGCCCTGCTCGTACGGGCCGGGGTCCAGCAGGCCGTCCGCCAAAGCGCGGGCGGCCGCCGCGGCGCCGGCCGGCTTCAGCAGCGACAGCGGGCAGCCCTCCACGAGCCTGAGCTCCAGCAGGATCCGCTCCACCCGCCGGTCCTCCTCCGGCAGGACCTCCCGGCCCGCGCCCGGCGACCGTCCCTCGGCCAGCGCCTGCGCGTACGCGCCGGGATGCTTGACGTTCCACCACCGCACGCCGCCGACGTGGGAGTGCGCCCCGGGGCCCGCGCCCCACCAGTCCGCGCCGCGCCAGTAGAGCTCGTTGTGGCGGCAGCGGCCGGCCTCGGTCGTGGCCCAGTTGGAGACCTCGTACCAGGAGAAGCCCGCGGCCGTGAGCGCCTCCTCGGCGATGAGGTAGCGGTCGGCGTGGACGTCGTCGTCGGTCATGGGGACCTCGCCGCGGCGGATCCGGCGGGCGAGCTGGGTGCCCTCCTCGACGATCAGCGCGTACGCGGAGACGTGGTCGGGGCCGGCGCCGATCGCCGCGTCCAGGGAGGCTCGCCAGTCGTCGTCGGACTCCCCGGGCGTGCCGTAGATCAGGTCGAGGTTGACGTGCTCGAACCCGGCCGCGCGCGCCTCCGCGACGCACGCCTCGGGGCGGCCCGGCGTGTGCGTGCGGTCGAGGATCTTCAGGACGTGCTGCCGGGCGCTCTGCATGCCGAAGGAGATCCGGTTGAAGCCGCCCTCGCGGAGCTCGGCGAGGTAGCGCGGGTCGACGGACTCGGGGTTGGCCTCGGTGGTGATCTCGGCGCCGTCGGCAAGGCCGAACTCGTCGCGGATCGCGGCGAGCATCCGGACGAGGCCGGCGGCGGGCAGCAGGGTGGGCGTGCCGCCGCCGACGAAGACGGTCTCGACGGGGCGCGGGTCGTCGCCCAGGACCTTCCGTGCGAGGCGGATCTCTTCGGCGACCGTCTCGGCGTAGTTGTCCCGCGAGGCGAGCGCGCCGCCGGAGCCGCGCAGCTCGCTCGCGGTGTACGTGTTGAAGTCGCAGTACCCGCAGCGCGTCGCGCAGTAGGGCACGTGCAGGTAGAACCCGAGCGGCCGCTGCCCGGCGCCGGCAAGGGCGTGCCGGGGCAGGGCCCCGTCCTCGGGCATGGGTTCGCCGTCAGGCAGTACGGAAGGCATGGGTCCATTGTCCGGCATCGCGGGAGCGGACCGGCCGGGCCGGCCGCGGGCCGCTCCGCCCGGCCGGCCCGGCCGCCGCCCTCAGGCCTCCCTGGCGCCCTCGTACATCTCCTCGATCAGGTGCTGGTAGCGCCGCTCGACCGCGGGCCGCTTGAGCTTCAGGCTCGGGGTGAGCTCGCCGTGCTCGACGTCCAGGTCGCGCGGCAGCAGCCGGAACTTCTTGATCGTCTGCCAGCGCTGGAGGCCCTCGTTGACCCGCTGCACGTAGCCCTCGATGAGCTCGACGGTCCGCGGGTCGGCGACGACCTCGGCGTAGGGCTTGCCGGCGAGGTCATGCTCGACGGCCCAGGACATGAGGGTGGGCTCGTCCAGGGCGATGAGGGCGGTGCAGTAGTTGCGGTCGGCGCCGTGCACGACGGCGTTGGAGACGAAGGGGCACAGCGCCTTGAAGCGGCCCTCGACCTCGGTCGGTGCGACGTACTTGCCGCCCGAGGTCTTGATCAGGTCCTTCTTGCGGTCGGTGATGCGCAGGTAGCCGTCGGGGGACAGCTCGCCGATGTCGCCGGTGTGGAACCAGCCGTCGCTCTCCAGGACCTCGGCGGTCTTCTCGGGCAGGCGGTGGTAGCCGGCCATGACGCCGGGGCCGCGCAGGAGGATCTCGCCGTCGTCGGCGATGCGGACCTCGGTGCCGGGCAGGGGCTTGCCGACGGTGCCGGTGCGGTAGGCCTCGCCGGGGTTGACGAAGCTGGCGGCGCTGGTCTCGGTGAGGCCGTAGCCCTCCAGGATGTGGATGCCGGCGCCGGAGAAGAAGTAGCCGATGTCCGGGGGCAGCGCGGAGGCGCCGGAGACGCAGGCGCGCAGGCGGCCGCCGAAGGCCTCGCGGATCTTGGCGTAGACGAGGGCGTCCGCGATCTTGTGCTTGGTGGCGAGGCCGAAGGGGACGGCCGTGGTGCCGGTGCGGCGGAAGTTGTCCTGGGAGGCCTTGGCGTACTCGCGGGCCACCTCGGCGGCCCAGCGGAAGATCTTGTACTTGGCGCCGCCGCCCTCGCGGGCCTTGGTCGCGACGCCGTTGTAGACCTTCTCGAAGACGCGTGGGACGGCCGCCATGTAGGTGGGGCGGACGACCCGGAGGTTCTCGGCGATCCGGTCCTGGCGGCCGTCGACCGCGGTGACGTGCCCGGTGCTGATCTGGCTGCACGTCAGCACCTTGCCGAAGACGTGCGCGAGCGGCAGCCACAGGAACTGCACGTCGTCGGGGCGGACCATCTCGGTGGCCTGGATGGCGCGGGCCATGTACGACCAGGTGTCGTGCGGCAGGCGCACGCCCTTGGGGCGGCCCGTGGTGCCGGAGGTGTAGATGAGGGTGGCGAGCTGGTCGGAGCGCAGGCCCTCGATGCGCTCGCGCACGGCCCCGGGCTCGGCCGCCAGGCGGGCGGCGCCGCGCCGCTCCAGCTCGGCGAGGGAGAGCACCCAGCCCTCGGGGTCGCCCTCGGCGGGGACGGCGTCCGCCTCCTCGACGACCACGACGTGCGCGAGGCCGGGCAGCTCGGCGCGGTGCTGCCGGGCCTTGGCGAGCTGGGCCGCGTTCTCGGCGATCAGCACCCGGCTCTCGGAGTCGGAGAGGATGAACGCCGTCTCCTCGGCGTTGGTGCTGGGGTAGATGGTGGTCGTCGCGGCCCCGGAACAGAGCACTCCGAGGTCGGTGAGGATCCACTCCACGCGGGTGGCGGAGGAGAGGGCGACCCGCTCCTCCGGCTGCACGCCGAGCTCGACCAGGCCCGCGGCGATCGCGAAGACGCGCTCGGCGGCCTGGCCCCAGGTGAGCGAGGCCCAGGTCTCGGGGCCCTGGCCGGAGGGGGCGGGGACGGGGTAGCGGTAGGCCTCCGCGCCGGGTGTCGCCTCAACGCGTTCGAGGAGGATCGTCGCCACGGAGGGCGGCCGGTTCTCGATCAAAGCCTGTGTCTCGGTCACGGCGTCCTCCGGGGCCCGATTCGTTGCTGGTGACTCACGAGTAACCTTCAAAGCAGTGATCAGCGTAAGCGGCCCGGGCCCGTGGCGTAAGGGGCTGAGATGGGCTTGTCGAAGCTGTGACCGGCAGGACAGCCGGAACACACACAAGACCCCGTACCACTGGTACGAAAGCGCCCGCCCCACGGGTGTGGAACGGGCGCTTCGTACTGACCGGGAGGCGGCCGGGGCCGGACCGGCGGGCGGTCCGGGGGCAGGCCGGCAGGCGGTCCGGGGGCGGGCTACTTCTTGCCCTTCTCCCCCGACTCGTCGCTGGACAGCACCGCGATGAAGGCCTCCTGCGGGACCTCCACGCTGCCGACCATCTTCATCCGCTTCTTGCCTTCCTTCTGCTTCTCCAGCAGCTTCCGCTTACGGGAGATGTCACCGCCGTAGCACTTGGCGAGGACGTCCTTGCGGATGGCGCGGACGGTCTCACGGGCGATGACGCGGGAGCCGATCGCGGCCTGGATCGGCACCTCGAAGTTCTGCCGCGGGATGAGCTCGCGCAGCTTGGCCACGAGCCGCACGCCGTACGCGTACGCCTTGTCCTTGTGGGTGATCGCGGAGAAGGCGTCGACCTTGTCGCCGTGCAGCAGGATGTCGACCTTGACCAGCTCGGCGGTCTGCTCGCCGGTGGGCTCGTAGTCGAGGGAGGCGTAGCCGCGGGTCTTGGACTTCAGCTGGTCGAAGAAGTCGAAGACGATCTCCGCGAGCGGGAGGGTGTAGCGCAGCTCGACCCGGTCCTCGGAGAGGTAGTCCATGCCGAGCATCGTGCCGCGGCGGGACTGGCAGAGCTCCATGATCGCGCCGACGAACTCGGTGGGCGCGAGGACCGTCGCCTTGACGACCGGCTCGTGCACCTCGGCGATCTTGCCCTCGGGGAACTCGCTCGGGTTGGTGACGGTGTGCTCGACGCCGTCCTCCATCCGGACCTGGTAGACCACGTTGGGCGCCGTGGCGATGAGGTCGAGGCCGAACTCGCGCTCCAGCCGCTCGCGGACCACGTCCAGGTGGAGCAGGCCGAGGAAGCCGACGCGGAAGCCGAAGCCGAGGGCGGCCGAGGTCTCCGGCTCGTAGACCAGCGCGGCGTCGTTGAGCTGGAGCTTGTCCAGGGCCTCGCGGAGCTCCGGGTAGTCCGAGCCGTCCAGCGGGTAGAGGCCCGAGAACACCATCGGCTTCGGGTCCTTGTAGCCGCCCAGGGCCTCGGTGGCGCCGTTCTGCTGGGAGGTGATCGTGTCACCGACCTTGGACTGCCGCACGTCCTTCACGCCGGTGATGATGTAGCCCACCTCGCCGACGCCCAGGCCGTCGGCGGGCGTCATCTCGGGCGAGGAGACACCGATCTCCAGCAGCTCGTGGGTGGCGCCGGTCGACATCATCTTGATGCGCTCGCGCTTCTTGAGCTCGCCGTCGACGACACGGACGTAGGTGACCACGCCGCGGTAGGAGTCGTAGACCGAGTCGAAGATCATCGCGCGGGCCGGGGCGCCCTTGACGCCGACCGGGGCCGGGACGTCGCGCACGACGCGGTCCAGCAGCTCCGGCACGCCGACGCCGGTCTTGGCGGAGACCCGCAGGACGTCCTCGGGCTCGCAGCCGACGAGGTTCGCGAGCTCGGCGGCGAACTTCTCCGGCTGGGCGGCAGGCAGGTCGATCTTGTTGAGGACCGGGATGATCGTGAGGTCGTTCTCCATCGCCAGGTAGAGGTTGGCGAGGGTCTGGGCCTCGATGCCCTGCGCGGCGTCGACCAGGAGGATGCAGCCCTCGCACGCGGCGAGCGAGCGCGAGACCTCGTAGGTGAAGTCGACGTGACCAGGGGTGTCGATCATGTTGAGGATGTGGGTGTTGCCCGCCTCCTCGGTGGGCGCCCAGGGCAGACGGACCGCCTGGGACTTGATCGTGATGCCGCGCTCGCGCTCGATGTCCATCCGGTCGAGGTACTGCGCGCGCATCTGCCGCTGGTCGACCACACCGGTCAGCTGGAGCATCCGGTCGGCGAGCGTCGACTTGCCGTGGTCGATGTGCGCGATGATGCAGAAGTTGCGGATCAGAGCCGGGTCGGTACGGCTCGGCTCGGGCACGTTGGTAGGGGTCGCGGGCACGCAGGATCCATTCGGTGACTTCGGCGTTGGTACGCCAGTCTCGGCGGGAGTCGGGTATACGACCCCTCCATCGTCCCATGAGCGGCGGCCGTCGTCCGGTTTGGGCGGCCGGAGGGGCTGCTGGTAGCCTGGTCCACTGTGTCTGTCGTGCCTCTCACACGCACATGACACGCAATCGAAATCCAACGAACCTGAAAAGGCTCTTTTCGTGGCGAACATCAAGTCCCAGATCAAGCGGAACAAGACCAACGAGAAGGCGCGCCTGCGTAACAAGGCCGTCAAGTCCTCGGTCAAGACCGCTGTCCGTGCGGCCCGCGAGGCCATCGTCGCCGGTGACGCCGCCAAGGCCACCGCCGCCGTTGCCCTGGCCGGCAAGAAGCTCGACAAGGCCGCCACCAAGGGTGTCCTGCACAAGAACGCCGCCGCCAACAAGAAGTCGGCGCTGGCCAAGCAGGTTGCCGCCCTCAAGGGCTGAAGCCTCTCCGGGGCGTGAGCCCCGGTCCTTCGCCGGTATCGGAATCAGCGGCCCCTCTACCGCTCCGGTCCGGCACCCCCGCCGCGCTCGGTCGTTCGCCACGCGTGCGCGGCATGAGTCCTAGGACTCGACGAACGATCCCGAAGGCCCCGCGCCCCCTTTCCCCAAGGGCGGCACGGGGCCTTCGGGCTTTGGGGGCCTTAGGGGCCTCGGCCGGGGCCTTCGGGCTTTTCAGGGCCTCCGCCGGGGCCTTCCGGGCCTTCGGGCTTTCGGCGCCTTCAGGCCCTTCAAGAACCGTCGGGCTTTTCAGCCGCGGCTTCTGGCCGCGCGGACCACAGCCACGACCGCCTTCTCCAGGGCGTACTCCGGATCGTCGCCGCCGCCCTTGACGCCGGCATCGGCCTCCGCGATCGCGGTGAGCGCCGCCGCGACGCCGTCGGCGGACCAGCCCCGCATCTGCTGCCGGACCCTGTCGATCTTCCACGGCGGCATGCCGAGGTCCCGCGCGAGGTCGCCCGGGCGGGCGCCGCGGGGGGCGGAGGCGAGCTTGCCGATGGCGCGGACGCCCTGCGCGAGGGCGCTGGTGATCAGGACGGGCGCGACGCCCGTGGACATGGCCCAGCGCAGCGCCTCCAGGGCCTCGGCGGCCCGCCCCTCCACCGCACGGTCGGCGACGGTGAAGCTGGAGGCCTCGGCGCGGCCCGTGTAGTACCGCGCGACGACGGCGGCGTCGATCGTGCCGTCGACGTCGGCGACGAGCTGGGTGCAGGCGCTGGCCAGCTCCCGCAGATCGCTGCCGATCGCGTCCACCAGGGCCTGGCAGGCCTCGGGGGTCGCGGAGCGGCCGGCCGTGCGGAACTCGGTCCGCACGAATGCCAGGCGGTCGGCAGGCTTGGTCATCTTGGGGCAGGCGACCTCCCGCGCCCCGGCCTTGCGCGCCGCGTCCAGCAGGCCCTTGCCCTTGGCGCCGCCGGCGTGCAGGAGCACCAGAGTGATCTCCTCGGCGGGCGCGGAGAGATAGCCCTTGACGTCCTTGATCGTGTCCGCGGAGAGGTCCTGGGCGTTGCGGACGATCACGACCTTGCGCTCGGCGAAGAGCGACGGGCTGGTGAGCTCGGCGAGGGTGCCCGGCTGGAGGGCGTCGGGGGTGAGGTCACGCACGTCGGTGTCCGCGTCGGCGGCGCGGGCGGCCGCGACCACCTCCCGGACGGCCCGGTCCAGGAGGAGATCCTCCTGGCCCACGGCGAGCGTGACGGGGGCGAGAACATCGTCGGTTGCAGTCTTCCTGGCCATCGCGACCAGCATCCCACGCGCTACTGACACCTCCCCCCGCGCGCCCGTCCGCCATATCGCACAATGTGCGTTGTGAGCAGCCCTTATCTCTCCTCAGACACCGATTCCGTACGACACCTCCTGGTGCTTCCCGACCGTGATGCCGCGGAGGAGGCGGCCGAGGAGGCCGCGCAGCGCTTCGCGCTCGACGACGACCCGCAGATAGTCCGCGAGGCCCTGGCGGGCGAGGACGACGCCGAGGACGCCCAGTGGCTGGTCGTCCTGGAGGCCCCCGAGGGCGACCTCGACCTCGCCGCCCTGCGCGAGCTGGCCGAGGAGTACGACGGCTGGCTCGAACGCGATTGAAACCTCCCCTTCGTGGACGAGGGGGATTTCTGGCTCACGCTGCCTGGCTGTCCTGCGGACGGTCAGGTCTTACGCGATCAGCACCAGCCGGGTTGAGACCAGCCCGGACCAGCATCACGCGGGCGGAGTTCTTGTCCCTGGCGGACACGGCTCCGCACGCGGTGCAGGTGTAGGTACGTTCCGACAGAGGAAGTGCGTGCTTGGTTCTCGCTCCGCACTGCGCACAGTCCATCGTGGTGTGCGCGGGATGTACCAGGTGCACGGCGCGGCCGTGCTTGCGGCCCATCTCCATCAGGGCCCGCTTGGTGGCGCCGATCGCCGCGTCGGCGGCTTTGCGCGCCATGGTGGTACGGCTGAGGAACTTAGGCCGGAAGTCCTCCACCGCTATCGCATCATGGTCACGGACGACCTTCTTCGCCCACTTGCGGCCGGTATCCTGCCGCTGCCGGGCAACCTTCTTGTACGCCTTGGCCCGCAGCCGCTTCGCCTGCCGGTAGCCCTTCGACGCGGGCTGCCCGCTTTTCGGTCTGCGGCGGGCCGTCATCCGGTCGTACCGGGTCAGCTTCTCCCTGGCCTTCCGGCCATGCTCGGCGTGGGGAAGGTCATGCGCGTCGCTGATGGTGGTCGCGGTCTCCTTCACCCCCCAGTCGATCCCGATCACCGCGCCCGTGGCGGGCAGAGGCCGGACCCCGGCCGGGACCACAAACGAGCAGTACCAGTGACCCAGAGAATCCTGGTACACGCGCACCGAAGACGGTCCGGCCGAAAGTTCCCGCGACCACACCACCGTCAGCACGATCCCGCCCGCCAAGTGCAGACGGCTGTCTTTGAGACGGAAGCCGCGCCGTGTGTAGTTCAGTGTCGGCAGTGCCTCGCGCTTCTTCTTGCACTTCGGCATCCCGGCGCGACGGTGCAGGGGCAGCCGCTGCCTGATGTCCTTCAGGGCCTTGGTGCGGGACCTGGCGAAGTCGCGAATGACCTGCTGCTGCACAACCGAACTGCCCTCCCGCAGCCATGGGCTTCCTGCCCTGGCCTCAGTGAGCATCCGGTCCAGGCGGGCCGGGCCACACGACTCGCTGTCCCGGCAGGCCTTTGTGGAGCGGGCTACGCACTCGTTCCAGACCCACCGGCAGCGGGCCCACTCAGCCTCCAGCGCGGCACGGGCGGTCGATGACACGCGCAGCCGGTAGGAATAGCGAGCATGGCCGGTCTCCGCGGCCCTCCCCGGATCCGCCACACCCTCACCCCCTCCACAGCCCCCGGCCGGAACACCGTGGCATCCCGTCCTCTCCAGCAAGACCGTACGCGCGACCACCACACACCCGTTCCTGATCACGCAACCACCACCCCAACCGGCGGCCACAGGTACGCATGTTCGTATCGCCTCGGCTCTGCCGGGCCGCCGTGCAGGCGCTCCGCGCCCATGAACCGGATACGGTGACGCCCCACGCCGCAACGCCAGGTGCCGATTCCTCCACGGCGTGAACGCCGGGGCATCCTCACAAGAAACATGGTGGCCCCCGCCCGCCCCGCGGCTACGACATGCCCCGGCCCTCCGATGTGCGCCGCGCCTGCGGCACCCGGTCGAGCGCGATGCCGAAGTGCTCGCGGAAGGCGGGCAGGATCTCCTCCTCCGCCAGCGGCAGCTCCTGACGGCCCGTCGCGCCGGTCGTGACGAGGGTGCGGTCGCTGAGGGTGACGCGGCCGCTGTCGGTGAGGCGGGAGCAGATCACCGCCCGGGTGAAGAGGGACTTGGGCGAGGTGCGGTGCCACCAGCAGCCGCCCTCGAAGTCCGCCAGCTCCCGGGGCCGGAGTTCGAGGCGGTACTGCACCTCGCCCTCCCGGAGGAGGTCGAGGTCCCCGTCCGCCGTCTCGGCGAGCCGGAAGGTGCCGGCGGGGTCGGCCTGCTCGCCCCGCTCGCCGAACCGCAGCGGGTAGTGGCTGTTCCGGCCGAAGCCGATGTCCACCAGCCACGGCTCCTCGCTGTCCGCCGTCCGGACCAGCAGCGCCAGGTGGTCGAAGGGCGGGCCGAACAGCCCCTCAGGCCCCATCACCCGCCCGGCCAGCCGCGTAACCTGGTAGCCCAGGGCCTCCAGCAGCGCGGCGAACGCGCCGTTGAGCTCGTAGCAGAAGCCGCCCCGCCCGCCCGTCACCTTGGCCACGAGGGCGGCGGGGTCGAGCACGATCTCCTCGCCGAGGTGGATCGACAGGTTCTCGAACGGCACCGCGTGCAGGTGGCGCAGGTGCAGCTCGCGCAACGCGGCCAGGTCCGGCACGGACGGCCGGGGGACGCCGATACGGGCCAGGTACGCGTCGGCGTCGGCACTGCTGATGATCTTGTCCATGGGTCAGTTATCCCTCAGATCGTGGCCGATGTCATCGGCCTGTGGTCCCGGCCGTGGGCCTGGGCCGTGGTGGTGTGTGCCGCGGCGGCCCGTCCCTTTGTCTGTGCTGATGTCTGTGCTGATGTCTGCGCCCTGCGCCTCTCCGTCGTCCCGCCGTGGCCCTGGTGACCGCCGTGACCTCCGCCCCGCTGCCGGTCACCGCGACCGGGCCGTCGGTGTCGGTCCGCAGGACGGCCGTGCCCTGCGCCCGGAGCGCACCGAGCGTGCGGGGCGAGGGGTGGCCGTAGGGGTTGCCCGCGCCGGCCGAGACGACTGCGAGGCGCGGCCGGAGCCCGCGTATCAACTGCGGGTCCTGGTGGGCGGAGCCGTGGTGGGCGACCTTGAGGACGTCTACGGCGGGCAGCCCGGGGTGGGCCTCCCGGAGGGCCTGCTGGGCGGGCGGCTCCAGGTCGCCGAGCAGCAGCGCGGTCAGGCCGGCGCTGCGGACCAGCAGGGTGACGCTGGCGTCGTTGGGGCCCTCCTCGGCCACCGCCGACGTGCCCGCCGGAGGCGGCCACAGCACCTCCCACGTCAGCTCGCCCACGCGGCGGCGCTCCCCCGCCCGGGCCGTGGTCACGGGCACGTGCGCGCGCCCGGCCTCGCGGCGGACGAACGCGGCCTGGCCCGCCGGCTCCGCGTACGGCGTCGTCTCGATGCCCCCGACCGCCCGGCCGCGCAGCACCCCGGGCAGTCCGTCCACGTGGTCGGCGTGGAAGTGGGTCAGCAGGACGAGGGGGATCCGCTCGACGCCGAGCGCGCTCAGGCACCGGTCCACAGCCCGTGGCTCCGGCCCGGCGTCCACGACGACCGCGCTCCCCTCGCCCGCCGCGAGGACCAAGGCGTCTCCTTGCCCCACATCGCAGACCGCGAGCCGCCAGCCGGGCGGCGGCCAGCCCGTCACCGCGCGGTTCAGGGGCGCCGGGCGGACGACCGCGACGAGCAGCAGCAGCGCGCACGCCGCGCAGGCCCAGGGGCTGCGGAGCAGCCGGCCGGCCGTGAGCACGGCGGCGGCCACGACCGCGGCGAGCAGCAAGCCGCCGGTCCAGCCGCCCGGCCAGGCCGGCTCCGCCCCGGGCAGGTCCGCGCCCGTACGGGCCACCGCGGCGGCCCAGGAGGCGGGCCAGGACGCGATCCGGGCGAGCCACACGGCGGCGGGCAGGGCCACGGGCGACACGGCGAGCGCGGCGAAACCCAGCACCGTGGCGGGTGCGACGGCCGCCTCGGCGAGGAGATTGCACGGCACCGCCACCAGGCTCACCCGCTCCGCCAGCACGGCGATCACCGGAGCGCAGACCGCCTCCGCGGCGGCGGCCGCCGCCAGGGCCTCGGCCACGCGCGGCGGCACTCCGCGCCGTTGCAGGGCCCCGCTCCAGCGCGGCGCGAGGGTCAGCAGGGCGCCGGTGGCGAGCACCGAGAGGAGGAAGCCCGGGCTGCGGGCGAGCCACGGGTCGTAGAGGACGAGCAGCAGGGCGGCGGCCGCGAGGGCGGGCAGCAGGCTGCGGCGCCGGCCCGTGCCGAGGGCGAGCAGCAGCACCAGTCCGCAGGCGGCCGCACGCAGCACGCTCGGATCGGGCCGGCACACCACGACGAACCCCAGCACGAGCCCCGCGCCCAGCACCGCCGTGGCCCGCAGGGGCACCCCGAGCCGGGCCGCGAGGCCGCGGCGCTCGGTGCGGGCGGCCAGGTGCGGCGGCCCGACGAGCACGGCGAGCAGGATCGCGAGGTTGCTGCCCGAGACGGCCAGCAAGTGCGTCATCCCGGTCGCCCGGAACGCCTCGTCGAGGTCGGGCGGCACCCGCGAGGTGTCCCCCACCACGAGGCCGGGGAGCAGAGCCCGCGGGTCCTCGGGCAGCCCGTCCGTGGCCTCCCGCAGCCCCGCGCGGAACCTGCCGGCGACGCGCTGCACCGCGCTCGGCCCGCCGACGACCCGCGGCGGCTCCCGGCCGCCGATCCGCAGCACCGCGGCGGGCAGCGGGCCGGGCCCTGCCGCCCCGGTCGGCACGGCGAGGCGCCCTTCGGCCCGGACCCGGGTGGACGGCAGCAGCCCGAGCCACGAGGGCGGCGCGATCAGCAGTACGGGTGTGCGGACGGCGATCGTCACGCGGCCTGCGGTCACCTTGACCGCCTCGGCCTCGACGACGGCGGCGGGCGCCGCCCGGGCCGCTCCCCGCACGTGCGGGCGCACGGCCCTCGGGTCGGCCGTGACCGTCGCCTCCACCACCGCCTCGGCATGCCTGCAGGCCAGCCCGGGCAGCGGCCCCCGGCGGGAATCCGCGCCCCGCAAGGCGCCCACCGCGGCGCCGGCCGCCGCGCAGAGGAGGACAGCGGCAAGGGCTACGGCGATCCCGCCCCGGCCCGCCCTTCCCCTGGCCGGCAACACGCCTGCTGTCACGGCCCCGGCGCCTGCCGCCGCGCCCACGGCCCAGCCGCTCGCGGTCAGGGCCGCGGCCGCCGCCACCCACGCCGCGAGGGCGGGCGCGATCAGCCGCAGATCCGTCGGGCCCTCGTTCCGTACGGGCCCTCGTGTGCCGGTCGTGGCGGCGGTGTCCGCGGTGGTCGTCATGGCTGCACCAGGGGACGGAGGTCGGTGAAGCGGCGGCTGCCGATTCCATTGACCTTGCGGAGCTCCTCTACGGAGCGGAAACCGCCGTGCTGCGTGCGGTAGTCGAGGATGTGCCGGGCCAGGACGGGGCCGACGCCCGGCAGCGCGTCCAGTTGCTCGACCGTCGCGGAGTTCAGGCTCACCGGCGCGCCCGGTGCGGGCCCTCCCCCGGCCGCGGCCGCCGATGCCGCCGCCGGCGCACCGCCCGGACCGCCGCCCGGACCGCCCGGACCGCCCGGGCCGCCCGCCGGGGCGCCCACCACGATCTGCTCCCCGTCCACGAGCACGCGCGCCCTGTTGAGGCCCGTCGTGTCCGCGCCCGGGCGGGCCCCGCCGGCCGCGGCCAGCGCGTCGGCCACCCTCGAACCCGGTGGCAGGCGCAGCACGCCGGGCCTGCGGACCTTGCCCGCCACGTCCACGACCACCGCCCCGCCCGTACGGGACGGCGAGGCCACGACCGGCGGCGGAGGCGGCGGAGTCACCACGACCGGCGTCTCCCGCGCGGGCACCCGGACGGTCTGCGGGCGCCCGGCCAGGAAGTGGTACGCGGCGAAGGCACACGCCGCCGCCAGCACGACCACGAGCGCGGCAAGCGTCTTCGGCTCCATGCCGCACCGCAGTTGCAGCCACAGCGGCAGGCGCTCCCGCACCGCGATCCGCCAACCGCCGCCCCACCGCGGGCGGTTGCGCCCGGGTGGGGAGAGGTGCCCCTGCACGCGATCCGTCATGCGCAAGACCGTAGGGCGATTCCCTCGATCCCGCTGAGACGGTCTGATTTCCGTGGATAACCCGGCAGTTGTGGATAACTTCGCCACCCGGGCGGGCGAACGGGGCGGCGGAGTTACCGCCTACTTCGGCGCCACCACCACGGCCAGCAGGCCCGGCCCCGTGTGCGCCCCGATGACCGCTCCCACCTCGCTGACGTGCAGCTCCTCCAGCGCCGGCAGCCGTTCCCGCAGGCGGTCGGCCAGCTCGGTCGCACGGTCCGGCGCCGCCAGGTGGTGGACCGCGATGTCGACGGGGCCCGCTGCCGCGCGCTCGACCGCGATCTCCTCCAGCCGCGCGATGGCCTTGGACGCCGTGCGCACCTTCTCGCGCAGCTCGATCCGGCCGCCCTCCAGTTGCAGCAGCGGCTTGACGGCGAGCGCCGAGCCCAGCAGGGCCTGGGCCGCGCCGATCCGGCCGCCCCGGCGCAGGTAGTCCAGGGTGTCGACGTAGAAGTAGGCGGCCGTGCCCTGCGCGCGCTTCTCCGCCGCGGCGACCGCCTCGTCGAGGGTGCCGCCGGCGTCCACCGTCTCGGCGGCGGCCAGCGCGCAGAAGCCGAGGGCCATGGCGACCATGCCCGTATCCACGACCCGCACCGGCACCTCCGCGTCGCGCGCCGCGAGAACCGCCGCGTCGTACGTGCCGGAGAACTCCGACGACAGGTGCAGCGACACGATCCCCTGCGCACCCGCCTCGGCGGCCGCGCGGTACGCCGCCGCGAAGACCTCTGGGCCAGGCCGCGACGTGGTCACCGGCCTGCGCTTCTTCAGCGCCTCGGCCACGCAGCGGGCCGAGATCTCGGTGCCCTCTTCGAGCGCCTCGTCCCCCAGCACGACGGTGAGCGGTACGGCGGTGATGCTGTGCCGCTCCATCGCCCGCTGCGGCAGATAGGCCGTTGAATCAGTAATGACAGCGACATGGCGGGACATGTTCCGGAGGTTACCCGCCGGGGCGCTCCGACGGCAGTACGGCCCCCGTACAGGTGGTCATCTCGCGGGACGACCGGACAACGGGAGCCCCCATGAGGTAGGCCCATGAGGTAGGCCCATGAAGCAGACCCGCAGACCCGCAGACCCGCCGGTCAGCCCGCATTCTCCGTCCGGCCCGTCTTCTGCCACGAATAACCCGGCGAACGCCACGCGTCCCGATCCCGGTCCCGTCCGGTGATCGCGCGCGGCTCCGGCTGCTCCCCCGCCGGCGCCCCGGCGCCCGGAGCGGCCGCCCGACCGCCGGCCCCCGCTCCCGCTCCCGCAGCCTCGCCGATCCCCGCGTCCGTTCCCTCGTCCATTCCCTCGTCGCTCCAGTGCCGCAGCGCGCCCGCCTCCATGCGGATCTGGCCGCTCAGCGTCTCCAGGTCGTCGTCGGCGAAGCGCCGGGCCCGGTCCTGGGCGGCGAAGCGCAGCGAATCCGCCGAGTCCTTGACGCGGGCCGTGCGCTCGCGGAGCTCGGGCAGGCGGGCCGAGATCCGGTCCTTGTCCGGCTCGGTCTCCAGCCGCTTGAGCTCGTCGTCCAGCTCGTGGCCGTGGGCGCTGAGGCGCTGGAAGAGGGCGAGCGCCTCGGAGAGCGACGGGGCCTCGGGGGCGGCGGTCTGGAGGGCGTCCTGCGTGGCGCGCATCGACGTGCGCAGCGAGAGGCGCAGCTGCGCGACCTCCCCGGCCGCGCCCGGCTGGGCGAACTGCCTGGCCTTCAGCCGGGTGTCCTCGACCGTGCGCCGCGCCTGGTGGACCGTGCGGTCCACGCCGCGCTTGACCGCCCGCACCGTCCTGACCGTGGCGATCACTGCCAGCGCGACGAGGACCGCGAAGATCAGTGCGACGATCACGGCCACGGCTTCCATGACGCTCCTCGGGACGGTGTGGGGACGGCGTCCGCCGTCTCCCCTCCACCGTAAACGGCACGGGCAGGCCGCGGGTTCCGAACGAACCCCCAACCTGCCCGTAGGGAAGAACCCTCAGCAGCCGGACCGTCCCTTACGCCGGAACGACGCCGGACCGGACCTTACGCCGGAACGATGTTCACCAGCTTCGGCGCCCGCACGATGACCTTGCGGATGCCCGCGCCGCCGAGCGCCGCGACGACCGCCGGGTCGCCCAGCGCGACCTTCTCCAGCTCCTCGTCGGAGATGGACGGCGGGACCTCCAGCCGCGCCTTGACCTTGCCCTTGATCTGGACGACGCAGATCACGGCCTCGTCCACCAGGTAGGCGGGGTCGGCGACGGGGAAGTCCGCGTGCACCACGGAGCCGGAGCGGCCGAGCTTGCGCCACAGCTCCTCGGCGATGTGCGGGGCCAGCGGCGCGATGAGCAGCACCATGGCCTCGGCGACAGACCGCGGGACCTCGCGCAGCTTGGTCACGTGGTTGTTGAGCTCGGTGATCTTGGCGATGGCGGTGTTGAAGCGCAGGTTCGCCAGGTCCTGGGCGACGCCGTCGATCGCCTTGTGCAGGGCGCGCAGCGTCGCGTCGTCGGCCTCGGAGTCCACCACGGTGACCTCACCGGTGGCCTCGTCGACGACGTTGCGCCACAGGCGCTGGAGCAGCCGGTACTGGCCGACGACGGCGCGGGTGTCCCACGGGCGGGAGACGTCCAGCGGGCCCATCGCCATCTCGTAGAGGCGCAGGGTGTCGGCGCCGTACTCGGCGCAGATCTCGTCCGGCGTGACGGCGTTCTTCAGGGACTTGCCCATCTTGCCGAGCAGCCGGCTGACCTTCTCGCCCTGGAAGTAGTACGCGCCCTCGCGCTCCTCCACCTCGGTGGCCGGGACGGGGAAGCCGCGGGCGTCGCGGTAGACGTACGCCTGGATCATGCCCTGGTTGTAGAGCTTGTGGAACGGCTCGGCCGAGGAGACGTGGCCCAGGTCGAAGAGGATCTTGGACCAGAAGCGGGCGTACAGCAGGTGCAGCACGGCGTGCTCGGCGCCGCCGACGTACAGGTCGACGCCGCCGTGCGGCTGCCCCTCGCGCGGGCCCATCCAGTACTGCTCGGCCTCGGGGGAGACCAGCTGCTGGTCGTTGTGCGGGTCGACGTAGCGCAGCTCGTACCAGCAGGAGCCGGCCCAGTTGGGCATGGTGTTGGTCTCGCGGCGGTAGCGCTTGGGGCCGTCGCCGAGGTCGAGCGTGACGTTGACCCAGTCCTCGTTGCGGGAGAGCGGGGTCTCGGGCTCGGTGTCGGCGTCGTCGGGCTCGAAGGTGCGCGGCGAGTAGTCCTCGACCTCGGGCAGCTCCAGCGGCAGCATCGACTCGGGCAGCGCGTGGGCGACGCCCTGCTCGTCGTAGACGATCGGGAAGGGCTCGCCCCAGTAGCGCTGGCGGCTGAAGAGCCAGTCGCGCAGGCGGTAGTTGACGGTGGCCTCGCCGATGCCCCGCTCGGTCAGCCACTCGGCCATGCGGGCCTTCGCGTCGCTGACGACCAGGCCGTCCAGGGAGATGCCCTCGCCGGCGGAGTTGATGATCTCGGCGTCGTACGAGTCGAAGGACTCGGCCCACGCGGCGGGGTCGGTGCCGCGGTCGTCGGCCGGCTGCACGACGCAGCGCATCGGCAGGTCGAAGGCGCGCGCGAAGGCGAAGTCGCGGCTGTCGTGCGCGGGGACGGCCATGATCGCGCCGGTGCCGTAGCCCATGAGAACGTAGTCGGCCGTGAAGACGGGCAGCTTCTCGCCGCTGACCGGGTTGACCGCGTAGACGCCGGTGAAGACGCCGGTCTTCTCCTTGGCATCGGCCTGGCGCTCGACGTCGGACTTGGCGGCGGCCTCCTTGCGGTAGGCGGCGACGGCCTCGGCCGGGGTGGCGTGCCCGCCGGTCCAGTCCTCGTGGGTGCCCTCGGGCCAGGCGGCCGGGATGGCGGAGCGGTGCGCCTCGTCCTCGGTCACCAGCGGGTGCTCGGGCGCGACGACCAGGTAGGTGGCGCCGAAGAGGGTGTCCTGGCGGGTGGTGAAGACGGTGACCGCGGCCTCGGCGTGGCCCTCGACGGCGAAGTCGACGCGGGCGCCGACGCTGCGGCCGATCCAGTTGCGCTGCTGGAGCTTGATGGCCTCGGGCCAGTCCAGGGCGTCCAGGTCCTCCAGCAGGCGGTCCGCGTACGCGGTGATCCGCATGTTCCACTGGCGCAGCTTGGACTTGAAGACGGGGAAGTTGCCGCGCTCGGAGCGGCCGTCCGCGGTGACCTCCTCGTTGGCCAGCACGGTGCCCAGGCCGGGGCACCAGTTGACGGGCGCCTCGGAGGCGTAGGCCAGGCGGTACTCGCCCAGGGCGTCGGAGCGCTCGGCCGCGGTCAGCTCGCTCCACGCGCGCCCGCCCGGCACCTCGCGCCGGCCGCTCTCGAACTGCTCGACCAGCTCGGCGATCGGGCGGGCCTTCTTCGCCTCCTCGTCGTACCAGGAGTTGAAGATCTGGAGGAAGATCCACTGGGTCCACTTGTAGTAGGCCGGGTCGATCGTCGCGAAGGAGCGGCGCTTGTCGTGGCCCAGGCCCAGGCGGCGCAGCTGCGCCTTCATGTTGACGATGTTGGCCTCGGTGGAGACCCGCGGGTGGGTGCCGGTCTGCACGGCGTACTGCTCGGCGGGCAGGCCGAAGGCGTCGAAGCCCAGGGTGTGCAGGACGTTGTGCCCGGTCATGCGGTGGTAGCGCGCGTAGACGTCGGTGGCGATGTAGCCGAGCGGGTGGCCGACGTGCAGGCCCGCACCCGAGGGGTACGGGAACATGTCCATGATGAACTTCTTGGGGCGTGCCACGACCGCCGGGTCGCCCGCCAGGTCGCCGCTCGGGTTGGGGGCCTCGTACGTGCCCTCGGCGTCCCAGGCGTCCTGCCAGCGTGCCTCGATGTCGGCGGCCAGCGCGGCCGTGTAGCGGTGCGGGGCAGCCACCTCGGCGGCGGTATTGGTCTCGCTCATCGTCCTCAAAGCTCCATCGATCGTCGTCGTCTCTACCTGCGGCACCTGCGGAAATGAAAAAGCCCCTCGCACAGGAGGGGACGCCGCGCCGATGCCGACCGTGGTCACCGGTCGGTACTGATCAGCGCGGCCCGCTAAGCAGAAGGCGTACGGCACGCATGCAGTCAGGTTACCGCAGGAGCCTCCGGCGGATGACGGCCACGTACGGGTTCCGGCGGCCACGGATTCCGCCGGACCCCCGCCGTGAGGGCGTCTCGCCGTTGCGGCGGGCGTCTTTTCGCTGCCGCAACGGCGGGACGGAGCGCGGCGTCAGCCGCGGTGGCCCCGGATGGTCAGCCGCGGTGACCGGGGACGTACGACGTCACGTAGGACTCGCCCGGCGAGCCCACGCCCGTGACGTCGTCGTAGCCGGCGACGGCCGAGAGGGAGCTGTCGCCGCCGAGGCTGCGCAGCGAGGTGACCAGGCCGTCCTTGGCGTCCACGCTGTTCTTGTAGTCGACGCGGACGACGCCGATGCCCTGCCCCTTGCCGAGCGGGTGGTCGGTGACGTCGTGGTAGGCGGCGGTGCCGTAGCGGTCGTAGATGGCGGGGTTGGCGAAGCCGATCGGCACGCCGTGGCGGGCCTGCTGGGCGAGCGCCTGGACGCCGGCGATCACCGGGGCCGCGAGCGAGGTGCCGCCGATGCGGTACTCGTCGTACTTCACCGAGCCGTCGGGGAAGGTCTGGGTCTGGCCGACGAGGAAGCCGGTGCTGGAGTCGGCGACGGCCGCGATGTCGGGGCCGACGCGCATGGGGGTGCTGCCGTTCGCCTTGGCGAGCGCGTCGGGGACGACGCCGCGCTGGTAGAACGGCTGCTGGTGGATCTTGCTGGTGCCGCCGCCGGCGCCGCCCGTGAAGACCGAGCCCTCCCAGCTCAGGCCGTCCTTGGAGAGCTCCGCCTTGTGGGTGCCCCAGCCGGTCTCCCACAAGTACTTGTCGCCCTTGCCGACGGCGAGGGAGGTGCCGCCGACGGAGGTGACCCACGGGGAGTTGGCGGGCGTGTCGGTCTGCTTGGTGCCGTGCTTGCCGACGTTGTCGCCGTCGTCGCCGGAGGAGAAGTAGAAGCCGATGCCCTCGACGGCGCCGGTCTGGAAGACCTGGTCGTAGGCGGCGGCCACGTCCGGGGTCTCGTTGCTCTCGACGTCGCCCCAGGAGTTGGAGACGATGTCCGCGAGCCGCCCGTCGACGATCTTGTGCAGGGCGTCGATCAGGTCGTCGTCCTGGCAGGACTTGCCGGCCACGTAGACGATGCCGGCGTCCGGGGCGACGGCGTGGGCGGCCTCGATGTCGAGGGTCTCCTCGCCGTACCAGCCGGAGGCGTCGCACTCCTTCTCGCCGGTGTGCGTCCAGTCGGCGGGCAGCACCTGGGAGTACTGGCCCTTGCTCCAGCCCTTGTCGCCGTTGCGCTTGGCGTACTGCTGGATGTCCTGGGCGATCGTCGGGGAGGCGTAGGCGTCGGTGATGGCGATCGTGACGCCCTTGCCGGTGAAGTTCTTCGCCCCGTACGCGGCACGCAGTTGCTTGCCCGTGTAGCCCTTGATCGCGTACGGCGCGTGGGAGCCGTAGGCGGACGGCAGGCTCTTGTTCACGTTCGAGCCGTAGTACGTGGAGAACGGGCCGGCGTTGCGGAAGGCGGTCGACGGGCCGGGGAGGGTCTCGCGGTGCTTGGCCAGGCGCGGGGCGTCGTTCAGGCCCACGACGGTCAGGACGGCGCCGTCGAGCGAGGCGGGGACGGAGGCCGTGGTGGAGGGCGCGTGGTAGGTGCGGCCGTCCTTGACGTAGCGGTGCAGCTCGGTGCCGAAGGCCTTCCGGGCCGCGGCGGCGTCACCGGTGACGGTGACGTAGTGGTCGTTGGTGCCGGTCACCTTCAGGCCGGAGGACGTCAGCCAGCCGGTGACCCCGGCTATCTGCTCCTTCGTCGCCCCGAAACGTTCCTTCGCCTGGCGCGACGTCAAGTACTTGCCGTACGAGGCGGACGCCGGGTCGGAGACGGCCCGGGCGTAGGCGGCCAGCCCCTCGGCGTCCCGGCCGGCGAGGTAGACGCGGGCGGTGACCTTCTCCGCCGCGTCGGCCGTGCCGCGGTCGGCCGAGGGCGTCGCCCACAGCGGCTTGGTGCCCGCCAGCGCCTGCCGGTCGTGCGGCCCGGGCTGGGCCGCCAGGGCGGTGGGCGTGCCGAGCGCGAGCGCCCCGGCGGCCAGCGGCAGTGCTGCCGCCAGGGCCAGTCCGGCGCGCACGCGGGTGCGGCTTGATCTCATGGAACCCCCTGCGAAACGAGTGGTCGCAAAACAGTGGGCGTACTGGCATGAGCACGCCCACGTTGCGTCACTCTTTCGGCGAACTGCTCAACCGTGGGGCATGAGTTCGTCAAGAAGAGATCAAGGCGGCGCCGGAGACACCGGCGAGAGGAGCGGCGAGAGAACCGGCGGCAGGACCGGCGATCGCAAAAGACCCGACGTTAGCAGTGGTGAGGCCCCTCGCACCGGGGTTGCGCGAAGCGGACCGCACGCCGCCGGTGGGCTCCCTACGGTGCCGTGCCATGGACCTCCCCCACCTGCCCGCATCCCCCGACCCCACTGGTGACGCCGCCGCTCCGGGCCGGGCCCGGTGAGCCCCGCGCTCCCCGAACAGCCGGCGGTCCTCGCCCTCGGCCGCCCGCGCCTGCTGGCCGGGCTGGACCGCGCGGCCCGCCTGGACCGCAGCGCCCACCTGTCGGCGCACGGCTCGCTGCCCCAGCACACCGAGGCGCAGCTGACGGCCCTGGCGGAGGCGGTCGCGCTGCGCGGCCGGGGCGGCGCGGGCTTCCCGTTCGCGCGCAAGCTGCAAGCGGTGGGGCGGGCGGCGCAGCGGCGCGGCGCGCGCCCCGCCGTGGTGGTCAACGGCTGCGAGGGCGACCCGACGAGCCGCAAGGACGCGGTGCTGCTCGCGCGGGCCCCGCACCTGGTGCTGGACGGGGCCCTGCTGACGGCGGCGGCCCTCGGTGCGGGCTCGGTGGTCGTCGGGGTGACCCGGGCGGCGGCCGAGGCCTCGGTGCGGGAGGCCCTGGCCGAGCGGGGGCTCGCCGGCGGCCGGCGGGCCCTGTCCGTGCGCGCCCGCGTGGTGCGGCTGCCCGAGCGGCTGGTGTCGGGCGAGTCCTCGGCGCTGCTGCGGGCCGCTGACGGCGGGCTCCCGCTGCCGCCCGGGCGGCACGACCGGGCCTCGCGCGAGGGCCTGGGCGGCGCGCCGACGCTGCTGTCCAACGCGGAGACGTTCGCCCAACTCGCCCTGGCCGCCCGCCTGGGCGCCGAGGGCTACGCGGCCACGGGCGCCCCGGGCCAGCCGGGCACCCTGCTGCTGACCGTCTCGGGCGCGGTGCCCGAGCCGCAGGTCGTGGAGGTGCCGGGCGGGGTGCCGCTCGCGTACGTGCTGAAGGTGTGCGGCGCCGGTCCCGGCCCGCAGGGGGTGCTGACGGGCGGCTGCCACGGCGCGTGGCTGGACGCGGCGACGGCGGCCCGGGCCCGGGTCTCGCACGGGGGCCTCGCGGACTGCGGCGGGGTCCTCGGGGTGGGTGCCGTGCTGGCGCTGCCGGCGGACACCTGCCCGCTGGGCGAGACCGTACGGGCCGCGCACTGGCTGGCCGCCGAGTCGGCCGGGCAGTGCGGGCCGTGCCGCTCCGGGCTGCCCGCGCTCGCCGGGGCGCTCGCGGACGTGGCGGCGGGCGCCGGCCAGGGCGCCCTGGAGCGCGTGCGGGAGGCGGCCGGGGCGGTGCGGGGGCGCGGGGCGTGCGGGCACCCGGACGGTGCGGCGCGGTTCGTCCTGAGCGCGCTGTCGGCCTTCACCGACGACCTGGCGGCGCACGTCCTGCACGGCGGCTGCGGGCGCCCCACGGCCGGGGTGCTGCCGCTGCCCTCGGCCGCGGGCCCGGACGCCCCTGCGGACGGCGGCGGCCCGCCCGGCCCGCGGCGCGTGGAGCGGCTGGCGGTGGACTGGACGCTGTGCGAGGGGCACGGGCTGTGCGCGGGCCTGCTGCCCCAGCTCGTACGGATCGGGCCGGACGGCTACCCCTCGCTCGCGGACGCGGGGGTGCCGGACCACCTGCGGGGCCGTGCGCAGCGGGCCGTGCGCCGCTGCCCGGCGCTGGCCCTGAGGCTCGACAAGGAGGGGCGGCACTAGAGACCGGCACCCGTCACCACCGGCGCGGGAACGAAACCGGCGCGGGAACGAAAAAGCGGGCCGTCCGTTTCCGGACGACCCGCTTATTTCCTGTGGAGCTAAGGAGAATTGAACTCCTGACCTCCTGCATGCCATGCAGGCGCTCTACCAACTGAGCTATAGCCCCTTGCGATGTTTGCCACCGGGTTTCCCTCTGCGGTTTCCCCCGGCGACATCGACAACATTACACGGACACCCCCGCCACCTGCCAAATCGGCTGTCCGGCAGTACGGGCACACCGGGCGAATGGGATAACATCGCCCCCTATTCGCCCGATTTGTCGCCCGTGGAACCCGGAGCGCTCCTCGTGACAGCCTGGCCCGGCCGCCTCGGCCGCCCCGGCCGCAGCACCCTGGCCGCCGCCGCGGGCTGTCTGGTCTCCTTCTGTCTCTTCCTCCTCGCCCAGCGGGCCTCCCACGCCGACTCCGTCGACCTCCTCGTCTACCGCGCCGAAGGCTGGACCGTCCGCACCGGCGGCGACCTCTACGCGATGCGCGCCGCGCACCGCGGCCTGCCCGCCACCTACCCGCCCTTCGCGGCGCTCCTGTTCACCGCCCTCACCCTGCCCGGCACGACCGCACTGCGCGTCCTCACCGAGCTCGCCAACCTCGGCCTGCTGCTCGCCCTCGCCCACCTCTCCGTACGGCTCGTGGACGGCCGCCCGCGGGCCGCCGTGACGCTCACCGTCGCCGCGCTGGGCGTCTGGTGCGAGCCCGTGTGGCAGACCCTGCGCAACGGGCAGATCAACCTCCTCGTCGTCGTCCTGGTGCTGTGGGACCTGACGCGGCCGGCCGGGCACCGCTGGGCGGGCTTCGGCACCGGTCTGGCGACGGGCATCAAGCTCACCCCCGCCCTGTTCGTCGTCCACCTCGCGGCCACCGGCCTGGCCCGCCGGACGGCCGGCGGGCCGTGGCTGCGCCGCGCGGCCGTCGCCACCGCAGCCTTCGGCGGCACGGCGGCGCTCGCCGCGCTGGCCCTGCCGCACGACTCGCTCCGCTTCTGGACCGGCGCCGTCTTCGCCATCGACCGCGTGGGCAACGCCGAGGACACCGCCAACCAGTCGCTGCGCGGCGTCCTCGCCCGGCTGCTGCACACCGGCGACCCCGGCCCGTGGTGGACGGCAGCGGCGGCGGCCGTCGCCGTCCTCGGCCTGACGGCGGCCGTACGGACCCGGCTCACCGGGCCGCGCGGCGCCGCCTGGGGCGCCCTGGCCTGCGCGGCCACCGCGCTGCTCGTCAGCCCCGTCTCCTGGTCGCACCACTGGGTGTGGTGCGTGCCCGCCGGGCTGCTGCTCGTCCGCGAGGCGGCCGGCCGCCGCAGCCCCGCCCGGTGGGCGGGGACCGCGGCGGCCGCCGCGCTGTTCTGCTCGTACGCGCTGTGGCGGATCCCGCACAGCCCGGAGCTCCGGCCCGAACTCCACCAGAGCGGCGGCCAGATGCTGCTCGACGCCGGCTACCCGGCGGCCGGGGCGGCCTTCCTCGCCCTGGCCGCCCTGCGGGCCGCGGGCACCCGCGGGAGCGTCAGCCGGAGTGACCCGGGTGACCGCCGTGGCCGTGGCCCGCGTGCTCGCCGTGATGGAACTTCAGCACCTCTCCCGGCATCACCACGAACGGACGCATCATCCCCATGTCCTCGTGCTCCAGCAGGTGGCAGTGGTACATGAACCGGCCGCGCGCTCCGTGGAAGCGGCCGATCACGTTCACCATCTGCCCGGCGGGCACCTGGATCACGTCCTTCCAGCCCGCGTCGCCGTCCGCCACGGGCGCCGCTCCCCCGTACTCCAGCGGCGACCGCGTGCCGCCCAGGGCCGTGTCGAACGGGCTCCCCGGGCCCGCCGGATAGAGGTCCCGGCTCAGCACCTGAAAGTCGATCAGGTGGATGTGCATGGGGTGCGTGGGGCCGCCCAGGTTGAGGAAGCTCCACTGCTCCCAGCCGTCGTAGGTGACCATGAAGCCCAGCGCGTCGTCGAAGGTCTGCGCGCCCCTGCGGTACGTGCGCAGCTTGCCGTCCGCGCCCTTGACCTGGATCACGCCCTCGCCCGGGACCTGCACCTCACCGGGCTCGGCCCGCTGCATCTCCCACAGGCCCGGGTGGGCGTTGCCGGCCGTGCCGGGCGGAAGCAGAGCGATCAGCCGGTGCTCGTGCGCGGGCGCCGTGTCATGGGTGATCCGCTCGAAGGAGCTGGAGATCACCGGCGGCAGCACGAACCGGTCGTCAACCTCCTCGTCGGCCACCCGGAACTCCATGACCTGCGGGTGGACGGCCCCCGGGTCCTCGTTGACCAGCCGGACGCGGCGGCCCCGGAGCAGGCCGAAGTCGACCAGCAGGTCCATCCGCTCGGCGGGGGCCGCGGACAGCGGCCCGTCCAGCGGCAGGGGGCGCGGCAGCAGCCCGCCGTCCGTGCCGATCTGCCAGGCCGCGCCCCGCACCGGAGCGCCGGTCTCCGCGTCGACCAGCCGGAGGGCGTAGGTGCGGGCGTTGGAGGCGTTGAGCAGCCGGAAGCGGTACCACCGCGCCGCCACGTCCAGGTGCGGCCAGATGACGCCGTTGACAAGGGTGTACGGGCCGTTGAAGGACCGGGTGACGTTCTTCCCCTGCGCGTCCTTGCCGACGATGACGGTCTTGTGGAGGAGCCGGCCGGACAGCTTGCCGTCCGGGTCGGTGTCGAGGTTGCGGTCCTGGACGACCAGCGGGATCTCGTGCCTGCCCGAGGGCAGGTGCAGGGCGTCCTCCTCGGCGTCCCGGACGAGGTACATCCCCGCCAGGCCCGCGAAGACGTTCCACCGGGTGATGTCCATGGCGTGGTCGTGGTACCACCAGGCGGCCGCGCGGTGGTCGTTGGGATATTCGGAGAGCTGGCTGTCGCCGGGCGCGACGGCGTTCTCGGACCAGCCGTCGTTGCCGCCGCCGGTGACCGCGCCGTGCAGGTGGGTGACCGTCCAGGGCGGCAGCGCGGCGACGTCGGCCAGCGGTGCTGCCCCGCCGCGGCCGGGCAGCGTGTCGGGCGCCGGGGCACCGGGCGTCTGCGCGGCCTCCACGGCGGTCACCGGGTGGGGCCCGGTGAGGCGGTTGCTCCAGGTGACGCGCAGGCGGCGGCCGCGCCGCACCTCGATCGTCGGCCCCGGGACGTGGCCCTCGTAGGCCCATACGAGGGTGGGCGGCAGCTGTGAGTGCAGCCGGACCCAGGTGGCGGTCTGTTCGATCTCGATGCCGTGGAGCGCTTCGGTCCGGCCGGGCCGGAGCACCGGCGGGACGCGCAGGGTGTCGAGGAAGGGTGTGAGTTCGGCTACGGGCGCTTCGGAGCCCTCTCCGGAGCCTTCTTCGGCGCCGGCCGGGCTGACGACTGTTTCGGTCACGCGGTGTCCTCCGCATGCTTCCCCCGTGCCACCGGCCGTTCCCGGCGGCAGCTTCACCCCTCAGGACGCGCCCGTCACCCGGGGAGGTTGCCCGGGCTGCGTGTGCGTGTGGGGGGCGCGCGCGGCTCAGGCCGTGGCGAAGGAGTAGAAGCGTTTCAGAGCGCAGTGCTCGTCCAGCAGCCGGCCGTAGATCGGCTCGCCTTCCAGCTCGCGGTAGGTCTCGATGGGGTCGCCTTTTATGATCAGCGCCCGTGCGCACTCCACGCACCAGTACTGGTAGGCCGAGTTGAGCGGTTCCATGTCTCGGACGATCGGCGTGCCGCTGCCGCACCAGTCGCACTTCCGGCTGTGAGCACCCATGGGTCAGCCGTTCCCTCCCCTTCGGCCCGTCCTCCGCTCCCGACAGCCGGATTCTGCCACGGGAATGTGCCGGTAAAGCAAACGATCCCGTCTCCGGTGCCGGAGACGGGATCGTTTCGAACTGTGGAGCTAAGGAGAATTGAACTCCTGACCTCCTGCATGCCATGCAGGCGCTCTACCAACTGAGCTATAGCCCCGCTGTTCTCAGGTCTTCCGGTGTTTCCCCCGGCGTTCCCCGCGAACAAGAAGAACTTTAGCCTGCCACCTGCCCCGATGTGAAATCCGGGCCCCCGGGGCGCCCCGGGGCGCTCAGTCGTCGTCGCCGAGGACCGGCTCGGGGAGCGTTCCGGCGTTGTGCTCCAGCAGGCGCCAGCCGCGCGCGCCCTCGCCCAGGACGGACCAGCAGCAGTTGGTGAGGCCGCCCAGCGCCTCCCACGACCGGGACTCCAGCTGGAGCAGCCGGCCGATGGTGGTGCGGATGGTCCCGCCGTGGCTGACGACGACGAGCGTGCCGTCCTCGGGCAGCTTCCCGGCCTGCTCCAGGACGACCGGGGCGGCCCGGTCGGCCACCTCGGTCTCCAGCTCGCCGCCGCCGCGCCGGACCGGCTCGCCGCGCTTCCACGCCGCGTACTCCTCGCCGTGGCGCGCGATGATCTCGTCGTGCGTGAGGCCCTGCCACACGCCCGCGTACGTCTCGCGCAGCTCGGAGTGGTGGCTGACCGGCAGGCCGGTGACCGCGGCGAGCTCCGCGGCCGTGGCCGCGGCCCGCTGGAGGTCCGAGGCGATGATCGCGTCCGGCCGGAGCCCGGCCAGCAGCCGGGCGGCCCGGCGCGCCTGCGCCACGCCGGTCCCGGTCAGCTCGATGTCCGTCGAGCCCTGGAAGCGGCGCTCCAGGTTCCAGGCGGTCTGGCCGTGCCGCCACAGGACGATGCGGCGGCCGCGCCCGCCGCTCTTGGCACTGGTCAGCTCAGCTCACCGGCCCGCGTCGTCGAAGCCCTCGCCGCCCTCTGCGGCCTGGGCACGGGCGTGCTCCTCGCCCTTGCCGCGGGTGGCGGCGGCGTCGGCGGGCAGCTCGATCTCCGGGCAGTCCTTCCACAGCCGCTCCAGGGCGTAGTAGACGCGCTCCTCGCTGTGCTGCACGTGGACGACGATGTCGACGTAGTCCAGCAGCACCCAGCGGGCGTCGCGGTCGCCCTCGCGGCGCACCGGCTTGGCGCCGAGCTCCTTGAGGAGGCGCTCCTCGATCTCGTCGACGATCGACTTGACCTGGCGGTCGTTGGGGGCCGAGGCCAGCAGGAAGGCGTCGGTGATCGACAGTACGTCGCTGACGTCGTACGCGATGATGTCGTGCGCGAGCTTGTCGGCGGCCGCCTGGGAGGCGGCCTTGATGAGCTCGATGGAGCGGTCCGTGGCGGTCACAAGCCATGCTTTCGGTCGAAGGGGGTCAGGTACCCATCAAGGGTCTCACGACCCACCGGCGGCCCTCCTGGGCATTTCGGCGGCCACCGTGCGTGACCGCCCCGCCGTCGCGTTACCCGACCGCCCCGCCGCCGCGCTCCACCGCACTCAGCCCTTGTAGTCCTTGCCCAGGACCACGGTGACGTCGGCCGCCCCGGCCTCCTCGGCCCGCTTCACGGCGCCCGCCGGCAGCCCCAGGGTCTTGGCGACCTCCCTCGCCTGCGCCGCCCGCTTCTCGTCCGCGTAGAGCACCGCCGAGGCTGTCTCCGCCCCGCTCGCCGTGCCGCCGTCGATCACGCTGTAGCCGCTGTTGACCAGGGTGATCTGCGCGGAGGTCGCCGCGCCCTTGCCGCCTGTGGCGTTCTTCACGCTCACCCGGGGCGCCGCGTTCGGGTCGGTGTTGCGCACGGTGCCGCCCAGGACGTCCTTGACGAGCCCGCCCGTGGCCTTCTCGCCGAGGGTGCCGTCCTGCTGCACGGGGAGCACGGCGGTGGCGTACGAGCCCTTCTTGGCCAGCGCCGCGAGGTGGGCCAGGGAGGCGCCCAGCTGCTCGGTGGACAGCGACGGGTCGGGGATCTGGGCCAGCGACTCCACGGTGCGCGTCGCCGAGGCGCCGTCGGCCGGCATCTTCTTCAGCACCGCCTGCATGACCTGCCCGAACCGCGTGAGCTGCTTGCCCTCGTCCTCGCCGGGGCCCCGGTACGTGGCGTAGGCCACCGCCATGCGGCCGCTCAGGCTCCGCGCGGTGCCGCGCCGGACGACCGGGCCGTCGCCCTGCTTCTCGCCGGGGACGTCCGTGTCCGTGTCGGCCTCGATCCCGCCGACGAGCTCCACCAGGTTCTCCAGGTAGGGCGTGTCCAGCCGCCAGCTGCCCTTGATGTCGGAGCCCAGCAGCGTGTTCAGGGCGTCCCGGGTCGCGCCGGTGCCGTCGTCCTGGACGGACTTGCCGAGCGTCGTGGAACCCGCACCGCCGTCCTTGGCGACGGCCAGGGTGTTCGGCAGCAGGACCGTGGTGCCCTTGCCGGTGGTCTCGTTGTCGACCAGCAGCGCCGTGGAGGAGCCGCCGCCGCGCGTCTGCCGCAGGTGGACGACGATCACGTCGCGCTTCTGCCCGGCGCCGGCCGCGGCCGCGCCCTTCTTGCCGTCCGAGCCGCCCAGGAACAGGTAGGCGGCCGCACCGCCCAGCGCGAGGACGAGCACCACGGCGAGCGCCACGACGCGGTTGCGGCCCTTGCGCTTGCGCTCGTCGCGCCGCTCGGTGCGGCTCTCGCTGAACTTGAGCCAGTCGATGACGTCCTCGGAGTCCTCGTCGGGCTCCTCGATGAACGAGAACTGCTCGGTCTGGTAGCCGGCTGCGGCGGGGGAATCGGGCACCTCGCCGGGCGTCCGCCGGCGGGCCCGCGGCTCCTGAGGCCCGGCCTCGTGGGGCTGCGCCCCGGGGGCCGGTGCCTCCGGCTCCCGGGCGCCGGGCGCCTCGGTGTACGGCGGGCCCGCCTGCCGCGGGATCCACTCCTGCTGGGTCTGCTGCTGAGGGGGCTGCTGCTGAGGGGGCATGCCGTACGGGTCATAGCCGCCCGCAGCGTCGTACCCGCCGTAGGCGCCACCCCCGTGCCCGGGCTCCTGAGGGGCGAAGGAGTGCTGCTGCACCGGCTGACCGTACGGGTCGTAGACCCGCTCGGGCGCGTTCGGGTGGTACACCGGCTGCCCGTAGGCGTCGTAGCCGTACACCTGCGGCTGATGTGCGTACGGGTCCTGTCGGTCGTTCACCCGGTTCCCCTCGGTACCCCTCGGATCCGTGACTCAGTGCCGGTAGAGCTTGCGCTTGTTGATGTAGCGCACGACACCGTCGGGGACCAGATACCAGACCGGGTCGCCCTGCGCCACGCGCGCCCGGCAGTCCGAGGAGGAGATCGCGAGGGCCGGCACCTCGACGAGGGAGACGCCGCCCTCCGGCAGCCCGGGGTTGGTCAGTATGTGGCCGGGCCGGGTCACGCCGATGAAGTGGGCCAGGGAGAACAGCTCCTCCGTGTCCCGCCAGGTGAGGATCTGGGACAGCGCGTCGGCGCCCGTGATGAAGAACAGGTCCGAGTCGTCGTTGAGCGCGGCCAGCTCACGGAGCGTGTCCGTGGTGTACGTCGGTCCGCCGCGGTCGATGTCGATCCGGCTGACCGAGAACTGCGGGTTGGACGCCGTGGCGATCACCGTCATCAGATAGCGGTCCTCCGCCGGCGACACCTCGCGGTGGCTCTTCTGCCACGGCTGTCCCGTCGGTACGAAGACCACCTCGTCCAGGTGGAAACGCGCGGCCACCTCGCTCGCGGCGACCAGGTGGCCGTGGTGGATCGGGTCGAAGGTCCCGCCCATCACGCCGAGCCGCCGCTTCACGGGCCCTGTCTGCTCTCCCATGCGTGCAGACCCTACTGGGCGCGGCCGGAGGCCGGACCCTCAGGGACCCGCTCGCCGACCCGCTCGCTCAGCGGTCGCGGTTGAAGCGGGTGGTGACCCACAGCAGGAGCAGCAGGATGACCAGGGCGGCGCCGCCGGTCATGAAGGGGCTGATGCTCGGGTGCGTGTCGACGTGCTCGCCCTCGGAGGCGAGGGTGGCGAGGGCGGTGTGCGCTGAGGCGAAGGCAGTCATCGTCGGCAGGACCTATCCGGGACGGTAGCGGGCAGAGACTTCTGCCACATCGTATGCGGGGGCCCCGGGCGGGCTCACGCCGACTCCACGCCTTGTGACGCGGCGTCGGCCCCTCTTCCCCCTTTTTCCCGCCTCCGTCAGTCCTTCAGTCCTTCTTGTAGCCGCGCAGCAGGAACCAGGCCAGGAAGACGATCCCGACCACGCCGACGATGAGCACCGTACGGATGACCGGGCCCGGCCCCGTGTCGTCCTTGGAGACGGCCAGGAGCTCGGTGACGCCGGGCTGGGCGGCGAATGCATGCAGAGGGGACATGCCTCCACGGTAGCCCTGCCGGTGGCAGCGCCTAGGGTGGGGTCCGAAGGTGCATACGCCGCCGAGGGGGTCTCGATGAGTGACAGCAGCAACGGCAGCAGCAACGGCCACGCGCACGGGGAGCGGCTGCCCGGCCGGCAGCGCAGGCGCTTCCCGGGCATCTCGTCCCGCGCCTACGAGCACCCGGCGGACCGCTCCGCGCTCGTCGCGCTGCGCAAGCTGAGCGGCTTCGACACGGTCTTCAAGGCGCTGAGCGGGCTGCTGCCCGAGCGCAGCCTGCGCCTGCTGTTCCTGTCGGACTCGGTGCGCGTGGGTGAACAGCAGTTCCAGCACCTGCACACGATGCTGCTGGACGCCTGCTACGTCCTGGACCTGGCGAAGGTCCCGCCGATGTACGTCACGCAGGACCCGCAGCCCAACGCCATGTGCATCGGCCTGGACGAGCCCGTCATCGTCGTCACCACCGGCCTGGTCGAGCTGCTCGACGAGGAGGAGATGCGGGCCGTCGTCGGCCACGAGGTGGGGCACGCCCTCTCCGGGCACGCCGTCTACCGCACGATCCTGCTGTTCCTCACGAACTTCGCCGTCAAGGTCGCCTGGATCCCGCTGGGCAACGTCGCGATCATGGCGATCGTGACGGCACTGCGGGAGTGGTTCCGCAAGTCGGAGCTGTCCGCGGACCGGGCCGGCCTGCTGGTCGGCCAGGACGTCCGGGCCTCGATGCGCGGCCTGATGAAGATCGCGGGCGGCAACCACCTGCACGAGATGAACGTGGACGCGTTCCTCGCGCAGGCCGAGGAGTACGAGGCGGGCGGGGACCTGCGCGACTCCGTCCTCAAGATCATGAACGTGCTGCCGCGCAGCCATCCGTTCACGACCGTGCGGGCCGCGGAGCTGAAGAAGTGGGCGGAGAGCCGGGAATTCCAGCGGATCATGGACGGGCACTACCCGCGGCGCGAGGAGGACAAGGACGCGTCGGTGACCGACTCCTTCCGGGAGTCGGCGAACCACTACGCGGAGTCTGTACGGGCCAGCAAGGATCCCCTGATGGGGCTGGTACGGGACATCGCCGGCGGCGCGGGCGACATCGGCGGCCGCCTCCGCGACGCGTTCACGGGCCGCCCGGGGACTCCCGGGAACGGTTCCCCGAAGGACCCCGGAAAGCCCGAGAACGCCTCCGAGGGGCCCTCGGAGGGCGACGGGAAGGGCTAAGGGCCGTCCGGCACCGCCGGAACGCTCGTCGGGCGCTGAGCGCCGTCGCGGCGGCGAGAACGCTGCCGGGCCCGGCAATCTTTTCCGCCGCCGCGGCGCTCAGCCACTACGGCGGCATCCGGCGGTGCCGGACCATGGCGAACCCCGCGTCCGGCGGAACGCCTAGCGCCCCAGCGCCCCGCACACCGCCCCCGTTGCCGGGTCCGTGCTGTACGGGTCCGTGACCCGTACGGATCCGTCCGGTTTCCGGCCGGCCAGGAGCGGGCGTAGGTAGGCCTCGTCGTCCGCCGAGCAGGACTGCGGCCCGGCCTGCACGTAGCTCTGCACCACGATCAGGTGGTGCTCCTGGAGCCCGTCCCGGTCGAACCGGAACCGCATCTCACGCCGCACGGTGAACAGCGACGCGTCCTGCGGGCCGGTCGCCGGGCGGAGGGCGTAGACGAAGGTGTGGTCGGCGGAGACCTCCAGCGTCGCCGGCCCGGTCTCGGAGACGCGGAAGACGCCCCGCGTCCGTACGGGCGTGTCCACGAGGGCGACCTGCCCCGGGTCGAAGCGCACGAGCCAGGCCGTGGCCGCGTGCCGCCCGTCGTTCGCGGGCCGGTCGAAGCTGCGGTCGAACTGGTCGAGTTGGGCGGGGTCCAGCAGCAGCCGGACGGTCCGCTGGGAGCCTCCGGTGAGCACGGCCGGGTCGAGGGCCGACTTGACCGTGTACTCCTTGGCGGCGGCGAGGGCCGCCATCACCTGGCTCTCGGAGAAGTGCTGGGTGCTGCGCGCGGAGGGCAGGTTCACGCCTTCGGCGCCGAGCCGGAACTGCGCGGCGGGGCTGCGGTCGAAAAGCTCCTGCGCGCTGCCGCCGGGCACCGGGTCCTTGGGGGCGAGCGGCACGAGCATGGCGCGCATCGGCTCGGCGGAGGGCACGACGGGGTCCTTGTAGGGATGGCGCAATCCCATGTAGACAGCCGTGCCGAAGGCCAGGGCTATGAGGATCACCAGGACGAGGACCTGCCGGGAGGTGCTGACCCGGGACCACACGTGCCGGTTGCGCACGGCGAGCGCGTGGTCGCCCATGCGCTCGCTGGCGGAGAGCTCCTGGAGGCGGGCAGCGCGGACGAACGATTCGTCGAAGACGACGGATCGGTACTCGTCGTCCCCACCTGCCGGGACACCCTCGGGCGTGCCCTCAGGTGGGTCTCCAGGCCCGTCCATATATCAAGAGTAGGTCCGCCGGGCCTTCGGTAAACGCCGTGGTACACGACAAGTTCCGAAGAAATCCCGATGCGGGCAAAACTGCCGGGGCCATGCATATTCGTGCAGGTCACAGCGGTTGCGACGGGTGAGCCCCTGGCCTCCGGCGGCTCCGGTCAGCGGCGGGGCGCCGCCGAGGCCACCGGAGGCTCGGAATCCGCTGATACGGAGGGCAGCGGGCCGGGCCGGGCGCCCGCCGGGGCGTCCACGCCCGTGGTCGCGGGTGGGGGATCGCCGCTCGGCCGGTTGCCCGAGGAGGCGCTGCGGTAGACGGCGGCGAAGGCGAGGGCCACCACGCCTATGCCCATCACCACCGCGAGCACCCAGGCCACCGGACGGTGCCAGCGGGCGTGGCCCCGGTAGGGCCGCCGGGGGCCGCCGTGGCGGCCGTAGGGCCCGTAGGCGTCGTCCGGGTCCAGATCGTGGGTGAGGGCGGGCCAGGCGCCCGCACGGCCCGGGTGGTACCCGGGCAGGGCGCCGCCGAAGCCGTCCTCGTAGGCGTCGGGATCATCGTCGGCGGGGCCGCCGCCGGACCGGGAGCGCGGCGACGCGGACTGTGACGTCTCGCTTTCGGCGCGTGCCCGGCCCGCGGCGAGCATCCGCTCGACCGCTGAGGGCTCGTGGATCCTCGCGGACCGCACGAACTCCTCGTCGAAGACCACGGAGGCGAAGGGGTCGTCCCGATCGTCCCCGCTGCGGTAGCTGTCGGGCTCCTCGCCGTCCGGGAACGGCTGGCCCCCCACGTCGTCCGGCACCCGTCCAGCGTAGCCCCGGAGCCGGTCAATCCGCTCAGCCCGCAGGGGAATTCGGCTCGCTCAGCTCGCCGGGAGGCCGTTGCCGCGCACGTGGCCGTCGCCCGTGACGATGTACTTCGTCGACGTCAGCTCGGGCAGGCCCATCGGGCCGCGCGCGTGCAGCTTCTGCGTGGAGATGCCGATCTCGGCGCCGAAGCCGAACTGGCTGCCGTCCGTGAACCGCGTCGAGGCGTTGACCGCGACGGTCGTCGAGTCCACGAGCTGGGTGAAGCGGCGGGCGGCGGCCTGCGAGGTGGTCACGATGGCCTCGGTGTGGCCGGAGGACCACAGCCGGATGTGGCGGACGGCGGCGTCCAGGTCCTCCACGACGGCCGCGGCGATGTCGTACGAGAGGTACTCGGTCTCCCAGTCCTCGACGGTCGCCGGCACGACCGTGGCCGGGCTGCCCTCGGCCAGCGCGAGGACGCGCTCGCAGCCGTGCACCGTCACGCCGGCCTTCGCCAGGGCGGCGAGCGCCTTCGGCAGGAACTCCGCGGCGATGTCCTGGTGCACGAGCAGCGTCTCGGCGGCGTTGCACACGCTCACGCGCTGCGCCTTGGAGTTGACGAGGATGTCCACCGCCATGTCCAGGTCGGCCTGCGCGTCGACGTACACGTGGCAGTTGCCGGTGCCCGTCTCGATGACCGGGACCGTCGACTCCTCCACGACCGTACGGATCAGGGAGGCGCCGCCGCGCGGGATCAGCACGTCGACCATGCCGCGGGCGCGCATCAGCTCGCGCACCGACTCGCGGCTCTCGCCCGGCACCAGCTGCACGGCGTCCGCCGGCAGGCCGGCCCCGCCCACGGCGTCGCGGATGACGCGCACGAGCGCGGTGTTGGAGGCGTACGCGGAGGACGAGCCGCGCAGCAGGACCGCGTTGCCGGACTTCAGGCACAGCGCGGCCGCGTCGACCGTCACGTTGGGCCGGGCCTCGTAGATGATCCCGACGACGCCGAGCGGCACGCGGACCTGCCGCAGGTCGATGCCGTTGGGAAGGGTGGAGCCGCGGACGACCTCGCCGACGGGGTCGGGCAGGGCCACCACGTCGCGGACGTCCTTGGCGATGGCCCGCACCCGCTCCGGGGTGAGGGTCAGGCGGTCGACGACGCTCTCGCTCGTCCCGGAGGCGCGGGCCTTGGCGACGTCCTCGGCGTTGGCCTCGACGATCTCCTTCGTCCGCACCTCCAGGGCGTCGGCGACGGCCAGCAGCGCCTCGTCCTTCACCGAGCGCGGCAGTGGCGCGAGCTCCGCGGCGGCGGCACGGGCGCGGTAGGCGGCGCGCAGCACGGGCGACTGCGGCATCGGGTCGGCGAGGGGGGAGGGGAAAACGCTGCTCATGCGGCGAAGCCTACGGCGTACGGGGCGGATCTTCACCGGGGATCCGCCCAGCGGACAGGCTTCCGGTCAGAACGGATGCACCCCGACCGGCGTCGCCGGCAGGGGGCCGTAGCCCTCGGCGATGCGCTGGTGGTACGTCTCCCGGTCGATGACCTCCAGGCCGACGATCTCCCACGGGGGCAGCCGGGCCGTCGAGCGGTGCTCGCCCCACAGCCGCAGCGCGACCGCCGCGGCGTCGTGCAGGTCGCGCGCCTCCTCCCAGTACCGGATCTCGGCGTGGTCGCGCGCGTAGCGGCTGGTCAGCAGGAAGGGGTGGTCGTGGGCGAGCTGTTCGAGCGCGCGGCGCACCTCCGCGAGCGGCGCCTCCGCGCCCGAGACGCTGAGCGTGATGTGCCACAGCCGGGACACTTCCACGGCTTCGCCCCCGCCCGCGACGCTCGTCAGTGCGCGCGGCTCCCCCACGACCCCGCGGCCCTGGGCGGAGGAGCCCGCAGCCGTGGCTGGGGGCGTGCCTCCAGCGCGGGGCAGCGCCCCTGGGCGCCCTCGTCTCACCGGCGGCCTCCTTGCTCGCTGCTCCGCGTGCGTACGGCGGAGCGGTGGTGCTGGTCGTCGCTCTCGCATCAAAGTTGACCAGTCTGCGGGCGGTCGCGTGGGGTTTTTGCAGAAAGGCCCCATGGAAAGGCTGGACTTACCGCACTGTTCGGCCGCGCCGTGGCGCCGGATCCGTCACCGCTGTGTCGCCGTGGGTGACGCCCGTCAGCGGCGCAGCACGACCAGGTCGTCGCGGTGGACGACCTCGCGCTCGTACTCCGGCCCGAGCTCGCGGGCCAGGTCGCGGGTGGAGCGGCCGAGCAGCTGCGGGATCTCGCCCGCGTCGAAGGCCACGAGCCCGCGCGCCACGGCCCGGCCCTCGGTGTCGCGCAGCTCGACGGGGTCGCCCGCGCTGAATTCGCCCTCGACCCCGGCGATGCCGGCCGGCAGCAGCGAGCCCGTGCCGTCGACCACGGCCCGCACGGCACCGTCGTCGAGGGTCAGCGCGCCGCGGGGCGTGGAGGCGTGCGCGAGCCACAGCAGGCGGTCGGCGGAGCGGCGCCCGGTGCGGTGGAAGAAGGTGCCGGTGGGGCGGCCGGCGAGGGCGTCCGCCGCCTGGCTGGCGGAGGTGAGGACGACCGGGATGCCGGCGGCGGCCGCGATGCCCGCGGCGTCGACCTTGGTGACCATGCCGCCCGTGCCGACGCCGGCCTTGCCCGCGCTGCCGATCGAGATGCCCTCCAGGTCCCCCGGCCCGGTGACCTCGTCGATCCGCGAGGTGCCCGGCGTGGACGGGTCGCCGTCGTAGAGGCCGTCCACGTCGGAGAGGAGCACCAGCAGGTCCGCCCGTACGAGGTGGGCCACGAGGGCGGCCAGCCGGTCGTTGTCGCCGAAGCGGATCTCGTCCGTGGCCACCGTGTCGTTCTCGTTGACGACCGGGACCGCGCCCATGGCCAGCAGCTGGTCCAGCGTCCGGCGGGCGTTGCGGTAGTGCGCGCGGCGGCTGGTGTCGTCCGTGGTGAGCAGCACCTGGCCCACGCGCCGTCCGTAACGGGCGAACGACGCGGTGTAGCGGGCCACGAGGAGGCCCTGGCCGACGCTGGCGGCGGCCTGCTGGCGGGCCAGGTCGCGCGGGCGCCGGTCGAGGCCCAGCGGGGCCAGCCCGGCCGCGATGGCGCCGGAGGAGACCAGCACGATCTCCTTCTCGCCGCCGGCCTTGGCGAGCGTGTCGACGAGCGCGTCAACGCGGTCGGCGTCCAGCCCCCCGCCCGCGGTGGTGAGCGAGGAGGACCCCACCTTGACCACGATCCTGCGCGCGGCCGCCACCGCCGCCGCACGGACCCCTTGCTGCTCCCCTGCCCCAGTCACTGCACACACCTCAGGTGATTCGACGGTCGCCCGCCTCTGCCGGGCTGCCTCAGGCCCGCAAATCTACCGCCTGAGATTGTGGTCGTTCGGCCCTGTTTTGCGATGATTGCCGTCACGGAAGATTGCTCCTGGACCAGCCCGCGTCATACGGTCGGTAGTCGACCGTTGCCCAGGCACGGTCCCCCCACCCCCATCAGTCCCCCTCTCGTCCGCCTGCCAGGAGCCCTCCCAGTGCCTTCTGCCGGAACAGCCTCCCGACGCGCCGTCCAGGCCGCGGCGCTGCTCGCGATGCTGGTGTTCTTCGCCACGCAGCTCGTCGGCGCGCTGCTGCCCAACGTGCCGCTGCTGATCGCCGCCTCCGCGGCGGGGCTCGCCCTCGATCTCTACCTCCAGCACCGTGACCCCGGTCTCGTCGCCGTCCTCGGCAAGGTCCGCTTCGACGTCATGGTCCGGCAGCTGCTGCGCGACATGCTCGTCCTGCTCGGGCTGCTGCGCATCCAGGGCGACGGCTCGCTGCGCGGGTACGCCCCCCTCTTCGTGGGGCTCGTGCTCTTCTACGCCGCGCACCTCGCCTGCCAGGCCACCGCGATCCTGGTCCGGCGCAGCCGCACGCTGCCCTTCGTGACCCGCAACATCGACACCTCCGGCCTGCGCCTGACCGCCGCCCCGCCGCGCCTGCTGGCCCGCCAGCACGGCCGCCGGCTGCTGCGCTTCGCGATCCCGGCCACCGGGGGCATGCTGGTCACCGCCGGCACGGAGAAGCCCCTGTGGGGCATGCTCGGCATCGCCGTGGCCCTCCTGCTGGCCGCGGGCGGCACCGTCCACCTGGCTGGCTGGCTGCGGCCCAAGAAGCGCATCGCGGACGAGCAGCGCGCCCTGGAGTGGCTCGACCGCTGGCTGGCCGACTACCAGCCGACCACGGGCATGTACTTCTCCGGCGGCACCACCTCGGCCTACCAGGCCAACATGTGGCTCTCCACGCTCGCCGCGCTCGACGGCAACCCCGTGATCGTGCTCCGCGAGCGCTTCATGGTGCAGAAGATCGAGGCCACCGACGTGCCGGTCATCTGCATCCCCAAGGTCGTCCACCTGATGGCCCTGGAGAAGTCCTCGCTGAAGATGATGATCCACCCGGCGAACTCCGGTAAGACCTCGCAGGTCCTGCGGATGCCGTCGATCAAGCACGCCTTCATCAACCACGGCGAGAGCGACAAGCTCTCCAGCTGCAACCCGTACTCCAAGGCGTACGACGAGATCTGGGTCGCCGGCCCCGCCGCCCGCGAGCGCTACCAGCTCGCCGACATCGGCGTCGACGACCGCGACGTGGTCGAGGTCGGCCGGCCGCAGCTGGCCCCGATCCGCCCGTACGCGGGCGCGCCGTCGCGCGAGTTCACCACCGTCCTGTACGCCCCGACGTGGGAGGGCTGGGACGGCAACCCCGGCAACACCTCGGTGATGCTCGCCGGCGAGAACGTCGTCCGCGCGCTCCTCGCCGACCCCAAGGTCCGCCTGCTCTACAAGCCGCACCCGATGACCGGCTCCGTCGACCCGCGCGCGGGCCGCGCCAACGAGCGCATCCAGGCCATGATCCGCGAGGCCGCCGCGGCCCGCACCGGCGCCCGCCCGGGCCCGGAGGCGGCCGCCGAGCTGGAGCGCCGCACGGCCGAGCTGGACCGCCTGACGACGAGCACGTTCCGCGACAGCGCGGACGAGATCGAGCGGATGATGCTCCAGGGCACGCCCGAGGCGGGCCGCGCCGCGACCGTCGAGGCCGCCACCGCCGCCTGGGAAGCCGCCTACTGGGCCTCCCTGCCGGACTGGGAGCACCAGATCATCACCACCGCCCGCCCGGCGCTCTTCAGCTGCTTCAACGAGGCGGACGTGCTGATCAGCGACGTGTCGAGCGTCGTCTCGGACTACCTGATCAGCGAGAAGCCGTACGCCGTCGCCAACACCAGCGGCATGACCGAGGAGGAGTTCCGCACGAACTTCCCGACGGTCAGCGCGGCGACGATCCTCACGCCGGAGGCCGGCGAGGTCGCCGGGCTGCTCGCGGCCGTCCGCGACCCCCGCCTGGACGGCCTCGCCGAGGCCCGCGCGGAGCTCAAGGTCCAGCTGCTCGGCCCGTCCGACCCGCCGTCGCTGGTCCGCTTCAACGCGGCGGCGCTGGCGCTCGCCGCCGAGGCCGACGCCCGGCGCGCCCGCATGGAGGCTCGCGCCTCCGAAATCCCGACCCAGCGCGAGGCGGACACGGCTGCCGCCGTCTGAGCGGACGTGAGTTCCCTGCGCCCCGTAAGGGGCGCGGGGAACTGCGCGACCAGCCACGGACGGCCCGCAGCCGACGCAGCACCTGGCCTCCGGCCATACGTAAGGCCCCCAGGAGGGAAAGGCGAATTCGAGGGGTCGTAGCAACACAGTGATCAACTGGCTGTGGCCAGAAGCTTAGCGAGACGCTCGGCTGGGGTTTCCCAGCCGAGCGTTTTGCGTGGGCGGCTGTTGAGCTCGGCCGCGACGG
>NZ_RBAM01000004.1 GCF_003626645.1 Streptomyces klenkii
CACGGTCACCACCGCGGTCATCGCGACGGTCACCACCACGGAAGCCGTCACGGTCGTCACGACGGAAGCCACCCGACGGGCGGTCGTCGCGGCGGAAACCACCGGAGCGGTTGTCATCACGACGGTCGTCACGGCGGAAGCCGCCACGGTCACCACCGCGGTCATCGCGACGGTCACCACCACGGAAGCCGTCACGGTCGTCACGACGGAAGCCACCCGACGGGCGGTCGTCGCGGCGGAAACCACCGGAGCGGTTGTCATCACGACGGTCATCGCGGCGGAAGCCGCCACGGTCACCACCGCGGTCGCCGCCACGGTCGCCACGGCGGTCGAAGTTGCCCCGGTCGTCGCGGCGCTCGTGGGCCGGAGCGGCCTGCGCCGGGACGGACGCGGCAGCGGTCTCCGCGGCCTCGGCGGCGACGGCCTCGGCCTGGGCCTGCTCGGCGGCGGCCGCGACGGCGGCCTCCGGGTCCTCACCGCGCTCGCGGGCGGCGCGCGCCAGCAGGCGGTCGGCCTCCTCGCGGAGCTCGGTGGCGCGGCGCTGCGCGCGCTCCAGCTGGCGGGTCAGGTCGGCGAGGTCGCGCTCGGCCTGCTTGGCGGCGTTGGCCGCGGAGTCGGCCTGGACCTCGGTGAGGGAGCGGGCGCCGGTGATCTTGGCGACCTCCTCGTCGAAGGCGCCGGAGCCGCCGACGATGTGGCGCGAGGCGTCGACGCCCGCGTCCTCCATCAGACGGAAGATCTGCTTGCGCTGGTGCGGCAGGGCCAGGGAGACGACCGTGCCGGACTGGCCGGCGCGGGCCGTACGGCCGGAGCGGTGCAGGTAGTCCTTGTGGTCACCGGCGGGGTCGACGTTGAGGACCAGGTCGATGCCGTCGACGTGGATGCCGCGGGCGGCGACGTCGGTGGCGACCAGGCAGTTCACGTAGCCGGCCTTGAAGTCCTCCAGGACGCGGCTGCGGGCGCCCTGGGTCATGCCGCCGTGCAGGGCGTCGGCGCGGACGCCGGCGTCCAGCAGCTGCTCGGCGACGCGGTCGGCGCCCAGCTGGGTGCGGACGAAGATGATGGTGCGGCCCTTGCGGGCGGCGATGGCGGCGGTGACCGGCGCCTTGTCCTTCGGCTTCACGACGAGGACGTGGTGGGTCATGGTGGTGACCGCACCGGCGGAGGGGTCGACCTCGTGCGTGATCGGGTTGACCAGGTAGCGCTTGACGAGGGTGTCGATCTCGTTCTCCAGCGTGGCGGAGAACAGCAGGCGCTGGCCGCCGGCCGGCACCAGGTCGAGGATCTCGGTGACCTCGGGCAGGAAGCCCATGTCGGCCATCTGGTCGGCCTCGTCGAGGACGGCGACCTGGACCTTGTCGAGCGAGGCGGCGCCGCGGTTGATGATGTCGCGCAGGCGGCCCGGGGTGGCGACGAGGATGTCGACGCCGCGCTCCAGGGCGTAGATCTGGTTGCCCATGGACGTACCGCCGCAGACGACCTTCATCTTGAGGCCGAGCACGTCGCCGTACGGCTGGAGGGCGTCCGCGACCTGCATCGCGAGCTCACGGGTCGGGGTGAGGATCAGGCCGCGGGGGCGCTTCTTCTCGGTGGAGCCGCCGGCCAGGGTGGACAGCAGCGGCAGGCCGAAGGAGAGGGTCTTGCCGGAGCCGGTGCGGCCGCGGCCGAGGATGTCCTTGCCGGCCAGGGCGTCCGGGATGGTCGCGGCCTGGATCGGGAAGGGGGTGGTCACGCCGTTCTGCGCGAGCTTGCGGACGATGCCCGCGTCCAGACCGAGGTCACCGAAGGTGATCGTCGGCTCGGCGGGCTCGGCGGCGGCCTCGGCGGCGTCGGCCGCGGTGTCGTCGGCGGGGGTGGTGAGGTCCGCGGTGGTCTCCGCGGTGGCGTCAGCCTCGGCAACGATCTCGACGATCTCGTCGCTTACGGGCATGACGGTCTGCTCAGTGGAAATGGACATGCGAAATGCGAAACCTTCCGGAGTTTCGGCACGCGCCCAAGCTCCGTGTCGGCTTCACAAATGACCGCCTCGATGCGGTCAGCCACGGCAAGGTAAGGAACGCGCCACACGGCGCGCTTCTGTTAGGCGCCGGGCAAATGGGATCAAACGATCTACCACCATACGCACTCGCACCCCCCGGACGCAACCCGCCGCCCCCGCCCGGCGGCATGGCCTGCGCCACAGGACCCCGGTGCGACCTACGCCACGGGGCCCGCGGCCTGCGGCCCGGGCTGCGGCGAAGGAGGCGCCGAGGACGCGGGCGGCTGCGTGGGCGGCGGTGGAGCGGGGGTGCTCGGCTGGGGGGCCGGCTGGCTGGACGCGGGCGGGTGGGGCGTGGGGGCCGTGCCGCCGCCGGACGACGGCTTCGCCTTCTTGCCCGGCTTGCCGGGGCGGGCGTCCGGCGAGGCCTCGGCGGGGCTGCCGGAGGGCGTCGCCGAGGAGGACGGGCCGGCCGTGCTCCTGGCCGACGGGCTGCCGCTCGCGCCCCGCGCGGAGCGCGCGTCCGCCGGCCCGGGCCGCCCGCCCGGCATCCGCACGCCGCCGTCCGGCTCCGGTCCCGCGTCGCGCTGCTTGCCCGCACCCGGCGACGGAGCGGGCCGCTCCGGGTCGCTCACGCTCATGCACCCCCCGAGGGCCAGGGCCACGGCTGCGACGGCCGCGATCCGGGTGACGGCTGCGCGGGGTGAGGTGGGAGGCATCGGGGACCGCCTTCGGGACTTCCGGGACTGACGCGCGGGACTGAACGCATGGGACAGGCCCCCTGCCCAACTGAGACCGCCCCGCCCAGGACACGCGCGGCACGCGTTCACCTGACCGGCTCTTTACCGGCCGGCCCGTCCGTCAGCCATTACTGATCTCCCTCCGCTCCCGACCGTCAGCCGTCACGGATCCCCTCCGCTCCCGACCGTCAGCCGCAACCGGTCACCCGTAGCCGAGTGCGTGCAGCCGCTCGTCGTCGATACCGAAGTGGTGGGCCACCTCGTGAACGACCGTCACTTCGGTCTCCTCCACCACCTCTTCCCGCGAGGTGCACAGGCGCAGCGTCGGCCCGCGGTAGATCGTGATCCGGTCGGGCAGGACGCCCGCGTACCACTCGCCGCGCTCGGTCAGCGGCGTCCCCTCGTAGAGGCCGAGCAGCTCCGGGTCCTCCGCCGGGGGCTCGTCCTCGACGAACACCGCGACGTTGTCCATCAGCCGCGTCAGCTCCGGCGGGATCCGGTCCAGGGCCTCGGCGACCAGTTCCTCGAACTCCTCGCGCGTCATCTCCAGCACGCTCGCCATTGTCCGGCACGCACCCCCGCGGGGCCCCTGCGCCGCCCCCGGCCGCTCCGTCGCGCCGCCCCCCGGGAAACCGTTTTGGCGTTCCCCCTCTCCATCCCATATGCTTCTCACGTCCCCGAGGCGCTGCGAAGCGCCCAGGTGGGCCATCAGCCCTCATCGTCTAGTGGCCCAGGACGCCGCCCTTTCAAGGCGGTAGCACGGGTTCGAATCCCGTTGGGGGCACGCTTTACCGTGTGCGAGACTAGTGCTCGCACATAGCAAGGTCCTGTGGAGCAGTTTGGAGTGCTCGCCACCCTGTCAAGGTGGAGGCCGCGGGTTCAAATCCCGTCAGGACCGCTGCAGACATCTCTGGTGTCTGCGTGGCTGGGTAGCTCAGTTGGTACGAGCGTCCGCCTGAAAAGCGGAAGGTCGCCGGTTCGACCCCGGCCCCAGCCACAGTGAGCCCCTCATCTTCGGATGGGGGGCTCAGTGCATTCCCGGAAAATGGGTTCGCCGCTTCGCGGCGGCTGGTGCGATCCTGGACTCCGTATGTCTACGCAGCCTGCCGCCCCCGCCACCTTCGCCGACCTCGCCGCCCGCCTCCCCGAGCTGACGCTGCGCGACGCGCAGCGCCTGGGGCGGCGGCTCGAGGGCGCGCGCCGCATCCGCAAGCCCGAGGCCCGTACGGCCGTCCTGGCCGAGATCACGGCAGAGGTCGGCGCGGCCGAGCTGCGCGTCGCGAGCCGCCGGGCCGCCGCGCCGGCCGTCACCTACCCCGAGCAGCTCCCGGTCAGCCAGAAGAAGGACGAGATCCTGGCGGCGATCCGCGACCACCAGGTCGTGATCGTCGCGGGCGAGACCGGCTCCGGGAAGACCACGCAGATCCCCAAGATCTGCATGGAGCTCGGCCGCGGCGTCCGGGGCCTGATCGGGCACACCCAGCCGCGCCGGATCGCCGCCCGCACGGTCGCGGAGCGCGTCGCGGAGGAGCTGCGCACGCCGCTGGGCGAGGCGGTCGGCTGGAAGGTCCGCTTCACCGATCAGGTGAGCGACAGCACGCTGGTCAAGCTGATGACGGACGGCATCCTGCTGGCCGAGATCCAGACGGACCGCGAGCTGCGCCAGTACGACACGATCATCATCGACGAGGCGCACGAGCGCAGCCTCAACATCGACTTCATCCTCGGCTATCTGGCGCAGCTGCTGCCGCGCCGCCCCGACCTCAAGGTCGTCATCACCTCGGCCACGATCGACCCGGAGCGCTTCTCGCGCCATTTCGGGGAGGCGCCGATCATCGAGGTGAGCGGGCGGACGTATCCGGTGGAGGTGCGGTACCGGCCTCTACTGGAAGAGGATTCCGGCGACGCGGACCGCGATCAGATCACGGCGATCTGCGATGCGGTGGATGAGCTCCAGCGCGAGGGCGACGGCGACATATTGGTCTTCCTCTCCGGTGAGCGGGAGATCCGTGACACCGCGGATGCGCTGGAGAAGAAGAAGCTCAGGTTCACCGAGATCCTGCCGCTGTACGCCCGGCTCTCGCACGCCGAGCAGCACCGGGTCTTCCAGCGTCATACGGGCCGCCGGATCGTGCTCGCGACGAACGTCGCCGAGACGTCCCTGACGGTTCCGGGCATTCGCTATGTGATCGACCCCGGTTTCGCGCGGATCTCGCGCTACAGCCACCGCACCAAGGTGCAGCGGCTGCCGATCGAGGCGGTCTCGCAGGCCAGTGCGAACCAGCGCAAGGGCCGCTGCGGCCGTACGTCGGACGGCATCTGCATCCGGCTGTATTCGGAGGACGATTTCCTCGCCCGTCCGGAGTTCACGGACGCGGAGATCCTCCGTACGAATCTGGCGTCGGTCATCCTCCAGATGACGGCGGCCGGCCTGGGCGACATCGAGAAGTTCCCGTTCATCGATCCGCCGGACCGGCGCAACATCAAGGACGGCGTCGACCTGCTGGTCGAGCTGGGCGCGCTGGACCCTCAGCAGAAGGACCCGAAGAAGCGGCTCACGCAGTCGGGGCGGAAGCTCGCGCAGCTGCCGGTGGACCCGCGGCTGGCCCGCATGGTCCTGGAGGCCGACCGCAACGGCTGTGTCCGCGAGGTCATGGTGATCGCGGCCGCGCTGTCGATCCAGGATCCGCGCGAGCGGCCCTCGGAGAAGCAGGCGCAGGCCGATCAGCAGCACGCCCGCTTCAAGGACGAGACGAGCGATTTCCTCGCGTTCCTGAACCTGTGGCGCTATGTGCGCGAGCAGCAGAAGGCGCTGTCGTCGTCGGCGTTCCGGCGCATGTGCAAGTCGGAGTTCCTGAACTACCTGCGCATACGGGAATGGCAGGACATCTACTCGCAGCTGCGGACGGTCGCCAAGCAGATGGGCGTCCACATGGCGGAGGAGGACGCGGCCCCGGAGCGCATTCACCAGTCGCTGCTCGCGGGTCTGCTGTCTCACATCGGTCTGAAGGACACGGAGAAGAACGAGTACCTGGGTGCCCGCAGCGCGAAGTTCGCGGTGTTCCCGGGCTCGGCGCTGTTCCGCAAGCAGCCGCGCTGGGTGATGTCGGCCGAGCTGGTGGAGACGTCGCGGCTGTGGGCGCGGGTCAATGCCAAGGTCGAACCCGAGTGGATCGAGCCGCTCGCCGAGCACCTGGTGAAGCGCAATTACAGCGAGCCGCACTGGGAGCAGAAGCAGGCGGCCGTCATGGCGTACGAGCGGGTGACGCTCTACGGCGTGCCGATCGTCGCGCAGCGGAAGGTCAATTTCGGCCGGATCGATCCGGAGACGAGCCGCGAGCTGTTCATCCGCCACGCCCTGGTCGAGGGCGACTGGCGTACGCACCACCAGTTCTTCCACGACAACCGCAAGCTGCTGGGCGAGGTCGAGGAGCTGGAGCACCGCGCCCGCCGCCGGGACATCCTGGTGGACGACGAGACGCTCTTCGACTTCTACGACCAGCGGCTGCCCGAACACGTGGTGTCGGGCGCGCATTTCGACTCGTGGTGGAAGCACAAGCGGCGCGACGAGCCCGAGTTGCTGAACTTCGAGCAGTCGATGCTCATCAACGAGAACGCCGGGGCGGTCACCAAGGACGACTACCCGGATTCCTGGCGGCAGGGCCGGCTGAAGTTCAAGGTGACCTATCAGTTCGAGCCGGGTGCGGACGCGGACGGCGTGACCGTCCACATTCCGCTGCACGTGCTGAACCAGGTCTCGGCCGAGGGCTTCGACTGGCAGATCCCGGGGCTGCGCGAGGACCTGGTGACGGAGCTGATCCGGTCGCTGCCCAAGCCGATCCGCAGGAACTACGTGCCGGCGCCGAACTTCGCCAAGGCGTTCCTGGACCGTGCCGTCCCGCTCCAGGAGTCGCTGACGGTCACGCTGGCGCGCGAGCTGCACCGGATGACGGCCGTCCGGCTGGATCCGGAGGACTTCGACCCGGGCAAGGTGCCCGACCACCTGAAGATCACCTTCCGGGTCATTGACGAGCGCCGTCGCAAGATCGCCGAGGACAAGGACCTGGAGGCGCTGCGGCTGCGGCTCAAGCCGAAGACGCAGGCGGCGATCTCCAAGGCCTTCGAGCAGGCCGCGGAGGCCGCCAAGGCCGACGGCACCGGCGGCGGCGCCCCGGAGCAGCGCTCGGGGCTCACGTCCTGGACGGTGGGCACCCTGCCGCGCACCTTCGAGACGCGCCGGGCCGGCCAGCCGGTCAAGGCGTATCCCGCGCTGGTGGACGAGGGCTCCTCGGTCGCCGTGCGGCTCTTCGACACCGAGCCGGAGCAGCGCGAGGCGATGTGGCGGGGCACCCGCCGGCTGATCCTGCTGAACCTGCCCTCCAACCCGGCGAAGTTCGCCCAGGACAAGCTCGGCAACCAGCAGAAGCTCGCCCTGTCGCGCAATCCGCACGGCTCCGTCCAGGCGCTCTTCGAGGACTGCGTCTCGGGCGCGGCCGACAAGCTGATCGCGGCGCACGGCGGCCCCGTCTGGGACGAAGAATCCTTCCGCAAGCTCTTCGACGCGGTACGGGCGGACATCGTGGACGCCACGATGGACGCGATCCGCAAGGTGCAGGAGGTGCTGGCCGCCTGGCAGGCGTGCGAGCGCCGGCTGAAGGCCACCACGAGCCTGTCGCTGATGTCCTCCCTCTCGGACGTCAAGGAGCAGCTGGCGTGGCTGATCAAGCCGGGCTTCGTCACCGAGCACGGCGTCCGGCGCCTGCCCGACCTGCTGCGCTATCTGGTGGCGGTCGACCGGCGGCTCACCCAGCTGCCCGCCAACGCCGACCGGGACCGGACCCGGATGGCGAAGGTGAAGGAGATGCAGGACGAGTACGCGTGGCTGCTGGAGCAGTTCCCGAAGGGGCGCCCGGTGCCCCGGGAAGCGCTCGACGTCCGCTGGATGATCGAGGAGCTGCGGGTGAGCTACTTCGCCCACGCGCTCGGGACGGCGCACCCGGTCTCGGACAAGCGGATCGTGAAGACCATCGACCAGCTGGTGCCCTAGGGACGGGTGGTGCGGCCGGGCCTCGGCACGGCGCGGGGACCCGATCGGGGGCCCTCCCGTGATCGGGTTCGACCGCACCCCCTGACCTGCTGTAGAGTCTGTCTCGCAGCCCGCCGGAGCGGGAAGCACAGCAAGGTCCTGTGGAGCAGTTTGGAGTGCTCGCCACCCTGTCAAGGTGGAGGCCGCGGGTTCAAATCCCGTCAGGACCGCATCACAGCAAGGCCCGAGCTCTACACTGAGCGCGGGCCTTGCTTCTGTTTTCGGACCGGACGGCTCTGCCCGGAGGCCGCGCCCTCGACGGCAGCCGCCGCCGAGACGGCAAATCCCGTCAGCACCGCATCGGTTGAAGGCCCGGGTCCCCTTTCAGGGATCCGGGCCTTCTCGCGTTCGACCTTGACTGGGACACGTGCCAGGGGTACCCAGACAGTGGAGGTGCTGCGCTCCATGACGACGACCACCACCCCGGCAGAGGCGAAACGGCCCGGCACGCCCGGGACCGCGAAGCTCAGGGCCGAGAGCATCAGGCACGAGACGCGGGCGCTGCTGCGCGCCCACCTGTCCGCCGCGTCCGGCGCTTCCGGGTACCGCCACCTGACCCGGCGCTGCGCTGTGTGCCACCGGCTGCTGCGCCTCGCCCAGGAGGCGGCTGCAGGCCCTGCGGGGCCGGTGTCCGGCCCGGAGAGCGCCGAGGGGGCGCGGACCGGCTCCGGGTGACCAACGGCGCCTGTACGGGCGGCAGTCGGCCGCGGCTCCGCACCCATCCGGAGCGCGCCGGGGCTCTTTACCGCAGCGGCACAATGAGTGACAAGCCCGTCGCGCTGTGATGGGAGTCACCGAAAGAGTTTCCCGGACGAGGGAACTTACCCCTGGCCTACAACGGGTCAATTTAATATGTGCAATTGCACTCCACCCGAAAGGGTGGGCCAGGCGGGTCCGTACGGGTGCGCTCCGCCGGCCTGCGCCGCCCGGAGCCGGGCAGGGGCGCCGCGGGCCGCCCAGGGCGTCATAGGTGCTCAGCGGCGCTCAGTCGTGCTTGAAGGCGACGCCTGGCAGCCCTTGACCGCGCTTGACGGCGTTCGGGCATAAAAAAGATCGCGCTGGACCCGGCGGAGTCCAGCGCGATCGACGACTCGCCCAAGTCGGTGGGCTGCGGCGGTCCTGTTGGGGCAGGAGCCGGTCGTATGGAGCCAGATGGTGCTTCAGGGTGCTTCAGATGGAACTGGAGCAGGGCGCGAGCCGGGTTGGGGGCCCCGGAAAACGCCCGGTCATGCGGTTGTTCAGGCCTCGCTGCGCTGCTGCGGAATGCCCGCCAGCAGGGCGCGGACCTCCGCTTCGCGGTAACGGCGGTGTCCTCCGAGCGTACGGATGGACGTGAGCTTGCCAGCCTTGGCCCAACGGGTGACCGTCTTCGGGTCCACGCGGAACATCGTGGCAACCTCAGCCGGGGTCAGCAGCGGCTCGGCATCAGGGGTGCGAGCGGTCATGAGCGGCCTCCTCGGGAGAACCTGACGTGGAGTCGGTTCTTTCCTCTAAATTCTGCACCTTGACCCGCGTTGCCCGAAATGGCGGACGCGGGCCGAGTCGGTTATAGGACGAACGGCTTGTCCTCGGCACTACAACTACACCATCTGTCCAGCCACGTCGGCCAAACCGATGGAATTGCCCTCTCAGGTGTTCAACCTCGACGGAAGCCGATGGACCATGCCATAGCGGACAGTCACGCCACCGTGACGATCAGTCACAGCGGGATCAGGGGTCACCAGACCCGCCAAGGAGTGCAATACCGATCAATCCGCCCTTAGTTGGACGGAAGGAGCCCTTCCCGGACTCCTTGTCCTATTTTGCCACGCGGATGGGCGATGAGCGCAAGACCTGACGAAAGTGCGTTAGGTCACGGTTGCCGCAATGGCCCGGATCGGGACCTAGGTCCCGGCGCTCCTCGGATCAGGACATCAATTGGCGTACTGACGGTTGCGTACGGCACTCCAGCGCTCCGTCAACCGCTCGTACGCCCGCCCCGCGCGCACCCCGTCCCCCGCACGCAACGCCGCGAGCCCCTCCGCCGTGTCCCCGGCGGAATGGTCCTCGGCGAGCTGCGCCTCGGGCACCATATGCACCAGACCGCCGTAATCCAGCTCCACCAGGGAGCGCGGGTGGAATTCCTCCAGCCATCGCCCCACGTCCACCAGCCCGTCGATCAGCGGACCCTCGTCGATCGCATCCTTGAGCGTGCGCAGCCCCCGGGCCACCCGCCGCCTCGCCTGCACCATCTGCGTGCGGTAGCGGAGCACGAGCCCGTCCCGGCCCGGCTCCCCCTCGCCCGCACACTCCCCCGGCTTGCCGTACTCGCGCTCCTCGTCGGAGAAGAGGACGAACCAGCGCAGGGGCACCTGCCAGGTCGCGGTGCGGATCCACGGCCGGGCGTCGGGGTTGCGCTCCTGCCAGCGCTCGTAGTCGGCCTCCGCCTGCCGGCGCACGACCGGCGGCAGCGCCGCGTCCAGCACCGGCGCGGGCAGGCTCTCGGACAGCTCCTCCAGCGCCAGCCAGCCGCGCAGCCGCGTCCGCCACGGGCAGACGCACAGGACGCCGTCCTGGAAGGTCACGAAGGCGTCGCCGCTCTCGTGCACCGGGACCGGCACCGGCGGGGTGGGCAGCAGGTCGGCGAGCGAGCGCCGGAGCTCGTCCTGGGCGCAGGGCAGGGCGGCGCGCCGGGCGTAGCGCTCCCAGTGCGTGCGCTCCGGCTCCGGGAATGCGCCGAGCGGCTCGTAGACCCGCAGGTACGCCGCGTACGGGACGGTCACCGATGACGCCGAGCCCACACGTGCTCCCCTCAAGACGCCGGACACCCCGGGGAGTTGCCGAACCCTCCCCGTACCGCGCAAATCGTCCCATGGCGCCGCTCCCCGGAGGAGTGATCCTCCGCACGGGACCGGCCCGCCGGGCCGACAGGTCTTACCCTCTTGCCAACCGGCCCTCCACCACCCCCGGAGGGCAACCTCCGCGACATATGGAGTCACCACAGTGACTGACGTACGTCCCACCAATGACGCTGACGGCGTGCTGCACACATTGTTCCGGTCGGACCAGGGCGGCCACGAGCAGGTCGTCCTGTGCCAGGACCGCGAGAGCGGCCTCAAGGCCGTGATCGCCATCCACTCCACCGCCCTGGGCGACGCCCTCGGCGGCACGCGCTTCTACCCGTACGCCTCGGAGGAGGCGGCGGTGCAGGACGCCCTCAACCTCTCCCGCGGCATGTCCTACAAGAACGCGCTGGCGGGTCTGGATCACGGCGGCGGAAAGGCCGTGATCATCGGCGATCCCTCCCTGATCAAGACCGAGCAACTCTTGCTGGCATACGGTCGCTTTGTGGCCTCCCTCGGCGGGCGCTACGTCACCGCCTGCGACGTCGGCACCTACGTCCAGGACATGGACGTCGTCGCCCGCGAGTGCCGCTGGACCACCGGCCGCTCCCCCGAGAACGGCGGCGCCGGCGACTCCTCCGTCCTCACCGCCTTCGGCGTCTTCCAGGGCATGCGCGCCGCCGCGCAGACCCGCTGGGGCGAGCCCACCCTGCGCGGCCGCCGGGTCGGCATCGCCGGTGTCGGCAAGGTCGGCCACCACCTCGTCGAGCACCTGGTCGAGGACGGCGCGGAAGTCGTGATCACCGACGTCCGGACGGAGGCCGTGGAGCGGATCCTGGCCCGCCACCCGCAGGTCACCGCCGTGACGGACGCCGAGGTGCTGGTGCGTACGCCGCTCGACGTCTACGCCCCCTGCGCGCTCGGCGGCGCGCTGGACGACGCGACCGTGGCCGCCCTGACCGCGAGCGTGGTCTGCGGCGCGGCCAACAACCAGCTCGCCCACCCGGGCGTCGAGAAGGACCTCGCGGACCGCGACATCCTCTACGCCCCGGACTACGTGGTGAACGCCGGCGGAGTGATTCAGGTCGCCGACGAACTGCACGGTTTTGATTTCGACCGCGCGAAGGCCAAGGCGAACCAGATTTTCGACACGACGTTGGCCATATTTGATCGGGCCAAGGCCGACGGCATCCCGCCCGCCGCTGCCGCCGACCGGCTGGCCGAGCAGCGCATGGCCGAGGCGCGGGCGCGCGCGACGGGTGCGGTCGGCACGCCCGCGGCCGCGGCGAGTGCGACCGCGGTGGCTACCGCGCGGTAGAACCGTCCGGTAAGCCTGATAAGGGCGCCTTGCGCACCGTCCATGTCCCGGTGGCGGGCGCAGCGCGCCCGGGCCGGCGGTCCCGGGCCCGCCCGGAGCCGCCCCCTAGCGGTCCCTACAGGCCCGTCCGATGAGGTGGTGAGCGAGACATCTCTCACCACCCATCGGCGGGTCGGGGCACAAGACACGTTAAAATCGCAGCTGACCAGCGGGGACGGGGCTCCCCTAGGGTTGTGCTGCGTGGCACGTCATGCGGGCGACGTACCGTATGGCCGCGGAAGCAGGTACCGTTGAAGCCCTACAGGCCGGATCCCTCCACGGGGGTCCGCTCTGACTCATGAACGTGAACGCGTGTCAAGACTCTGGGGCCGTCGAGCCCCGTCATTGAGGGGGTCGAGCCATGGGGCGCGGCCGGGCCAAGGCCAAGCAGACAAAGGTCGCCCGCCAGCTGAAGTACAACAGCGGCGGGACCGACCTCTCACGTCTGGCCAATGAGCTGGGCGCATCGCCGACGAAGCAGCCGCCGAACAGCGAGCCGCTCGAAAAGGACGATGAGCTGGATGACGACCCGTACGCTCAGTACGCGAGTCGTTACAACGACGATGAGGACGAGGACGAGCAGGCCCCGTCCGACTCTCCTTACCGTCGCCGCGCTTGACGCTGTAACTCCCACTGACCCGGTTCGAGGCACGACCTCGGACCGGGTTCTGTGCTGCCCGGACGCCGTTCTTCTGTGCTGTCCGGACGCCGTGCCGGCACATCACTGAGGCCGCCGCCCCACGGGCCGCTTGCGGGCACCCGGGCCGCCGCAGCGGCACGGGTGGGCACAAGCGGCCGTTCACGTCAGCTCGCGTAGTCACCGGTCAGGGCCACGGCCTCGGCGTGATCACCGCGGTCGGTGACGCCGCCGGCGACCCACGCGTCCACTCCGCGGTCGGCGAGGGCCGTGAGGGCCACGTCCACGGACTCCTGCGGTACGACTGCGACCATGCCGACGCCCATGTTCAGCGTCTTCTCCAGCTCCAGCCGCTCGACGCCGCCGAGCCGGCCCACGGTGTCGAAGACCGCTCCCGGCGTCCACGTGGACCTGTCGACCGTCGCGTGGAGGTGGTCCGGGATCACCCGGGCCAGGTTGTTCGCCAGGCCGCCGCCCGTGACGTGCGAGAAGGCGTGCACCTCGGCCGTACGGGTGAGGGCCAGGCAGTCCAGCGAGTAGATGCGGGTGGGCTCCAGCAGCTCCTCGCCGAGGGTGCGGCCGAACTCCGGCACCTCCCGGTCCAGCTCCCAGCCGGCCCGGTCGAAGAGCACATGGCGGACCAGCGAGTACCCGTTCGAGTGAAGTCCGGACGAGGCCATCGCGATGACGACGTCACCCGTACGGATGCGATCGGCTCCCAGCACGCGGTCGGCCTCGACCACGCCGGTGCCCGCGCCGGCCACGTCGAACTCGTCCGCGCCGAGCAGGCCCGGGTGCTCGGCGGTCTCGCCGCCGACCAGCGCGCAGCCCGCGAGGACACAGCCCTCGGCGATGCCCTTCACGATCGCGGCGACCCGCTCGGGGTGGACCTTGCCGACGCAGATGTAGTCGGTCATGAACAGCGGCTCGGCGCCGCAGACGACCAGGTCGTCCACGACCATGCCGACGAGGTCGTGGCCGATGGTGTCGTAGACGCCCATGCGGCGGGCGATGTCGACCTTCGTGCCGACGCCGTCCGTGGCGGAGGCGAGGAGGGGCCGCTCGTACCGCTTGAGCGCGCTCGCGTCGAAGAGCCCGGCGAAGCCGCCGAGGCCGCCGACGACCTCGGGGCGGGTGGCCTTCTTCACCCACTTCTTCATCAGCTCGACGGCGTGATCGCCCGCCTCGATGTCGACGCCCGCGCTTGCGTAGCTGGCACCAGTGGTCTCAGACATTGCTGGGAACTTTCGTGTCGTTCGGTACTACGAGGGCGTTTTACGGACGACGGAGCGCGTCGGCGGCGTCCGCGCCACCGGCCAGCTCGGTCTCCAGGAGCTGCTTGCCGAGCAGCTCGGGGTCGGGGAGCGCCATGGGGTACTCACCGTCGAAGCAGGCGCGGCACAGGTTCGGCTTGGCGATGGTGGTCGCCTCGATCATGGCGTCGAGGGAGATGTACGCGAGCGAGTCCGCGCCCAGCGACCGGCCGATCTCCTCGACGCTCATGCCATTGGCGATGAGCTCGGCCCGGGTGGCGAAATCGATGCCGAAGAAGCACGGCCATTTCACCGGCGGGGAGGAAATCCGCACGTGCACCTCGGCGGCGCCGGCCTCGCGGAGCATCCGCACGAGCGCGCGCTGGGTGTTGCCGCGGACGATGGAATCGTCGACGACGACCAGGCGCTTGCCCTTGATGACTTCCTTGAGCGGATTCAGCTTGAGCCGGATGCCGAGCTGGCGGATGGTCTGGCTCGGCTGGATGAACGTCCGGCCGACATAGGAATTCTTGACCAGGCCGGTGCCGTACGGAATGCCGCTGGCCTCCGCATATCCGACGGCCGCCGGAGTGCCGGATTCCGGTGTCGGTATCACCAGATCGGCGTCGACCGGGGCCTCGGCGGCGAGCTTGCGGCCCATTTCCACCCGGGACAGGTAGACGTTCCGGCCCGCGATATCGGTGTCGGGACGGGCCAGGTACACGTACTCGAAGACGCAGCCCTTGGGGCGGGCCTCGGCGAAGCGGCTGGTGCGCACGCCGTGCTCATCGATGGCGATGAGCTCGCCCGGCTCGATCTCGCGGACGAACGTGGCACCGCAGATGTCCAGGGCGGCGGTCTCGGAGGCCACCACCCAGCCGCGCTCCAGGCGGCCGAGGACCAGCGGGCGGATGCCCTGCGGGTCGCGGGCGGCGTAGAGCGTGTGCTCGTTCATGAAGACGAGGCAGAAGGCGCCCTTGACGTCGGGAAGGACCTTGGCGGCCGCCTCCTCGATGGTCAGCGGCTTGCCGTCGGCGTCGGTCTGGCCCGCGAGGAGGGCCGTGACCAGGTCGGTGTCGTTGGTCGCCGCGACCTGGGTGGCCCGGCCGTTCTCCTTGGGGAGAGCGGCGACCATCTCGGCCAGCTCGGCCGTATTGACCAGGTTGCCGTTGTGACCCAGCGCGATCGAGCCGTGCGCGGTCGCCCGGAAGGTCGGCTGAGCGTTCTCCCACACCGAGGCTCCGGTGGTGGAGTAGCGGGCGTGACCGACCGCGATGTGGCCCTGAAGAGAGCCGAGGGAAGTTTCGTCGAAGACCTGGGAAACCAGTCCCATGTCCTTGAAGACGAGGATCTGGGAGCCGTTGCTCACTGCGATGCCCGCGGACTCCTGTCCACGGTGCTGCAGCGCATACAGCCCGAAATAGGTGAGTTTGGCGACCTCTTCACCCGGAGCCCAGACACCGAAGACGCCACATGCGTCCTGGGGGCCCTTCTCACCGGGGAGCAGGTCGTGGCTGAGTCGTCCGTCACCACGAGGCACACCTTGAGTCTATGGCAGGGAGGAGGTTCATCCGAACCGGGGACGACCGGTGATACCTCACACCACGCACAGCCACTCGGCGCGCACGGCGAATCACCTTTCGGGGAAAGCGAATCGCCGCTCGACGATCTTTTGTACATTCCGCCAAAGGGAGTTCGGGCGGGGGCCGCTCCGGAGACCCGATAGCCGGAGGTCACATAGAGAGCGGGAGGTATGCGGAGAGGTCCGCCCGTTCGCCGCTCGCACTGATCGCGGCGGCGTCCAGGGCAGTGGCCCAGTCCGTACGGCCGGTCGCCAGGCGGAGCCAGGTGAGCGGGTCGGTCTCGACCACGTTGGGCGGGGTGCCCCGGGTGTGCCGGGGGCCGGCCACGCACTGGACGACCGCGAACGGCGGGATGCGGACCTCCACGGAGCCGCCCGGGGCCCCGGCGGCGAGCGCGTCGGCCAGCAGACGGGTGGCATGGGCCAAGACCTGCCGGTCGTAACGGATCCCGGTGCCGAGCGCCGCCGCGAGGTCGTCGGTGCGGGCGGCCAGCTCCACGCACCGCGTGACCAGGAAGTCGTCCAGCCGCATGGCGCCCGCGGGAGTGGCGAGGAGGCGGTCCGGCGGGGTGGTGGCGGCGACGGCGGCGAAACGGTCCGCCACGGCATCCAGGAAGGCGGCGGGGGCGGTCTCCGGGGCACCGCTGCCGGCGAGCTCGGTGATCCCGGCGGTCCCCGCGGGAGCGGTCCTGGCCGGCCACTCCACGGCCGTGATCTCCCGCGCGGGCGGGGCCGGTTCCCCGATCAGGCGGGCCACGAGGTCCACGTCCAGGGCGATGCGTACGAGCAGATCGCGGACGGTCCGCTCCCCGCCCCGGGTGGGCAGCGCGAGCTGCGCCTCGTCCAGGCCCGCGGCGGCGTCCCGTACGTGGGCGAGCTGCGCGGTGACGGCTGCGCGCAGCTTGGCGGGGTCGTAGCTGCGGGGACGGGGCTTGCGCGGGGCGGGAGGCATGGCTCCGACCCTATTCGGCACCGGTCCCGGTGGCGGGTGCCGATCCGGTGGCGGCGGGTGCCCTTCCCGTGCCGGCGGGTTCCGATCCCGTGCCGGCGGATGCCGCTCCCGTGCCGGCCGGGAGCGTGGCGAAGTCCCCGAGACCGTGCTCGACCAGGTCGAAGGCGCGCTCGGCGAGGGCGACGGCGCCTGGAAGGACGGCTTCCGCCGACTCCCCCGCGACCAGACGCCGGTGGTTGTACTCGTGCACGGCGTAGCGGACGCTCATCAGCTGCGCGGCGACCACGGGGGCGAGGTCGGCGTCGGGCCCCTCCGCGGCCGCGGCCAGCTCCTCGGCCAGGAGCATCTGGGCGCGGCGGACGTATTCGTGGGCGCGGACGAGGAGGGCCGGGGTCTCCTGGATCAGCCGGCGCATCCGCAGCACGTGCGGGTCGTCGCTCATGCCGACGGACGGGTCGTACGCGTGGAGCGCGGCCAGGAACTCCCTGCGGAAGGCGGCGACGGCGGACTCGCCGGGATGCCGGTCACGCACGGAGCGGGCGGCGTCGCCGATGTGCTCGTGCATGGGGCCGAGGACCAGATCCTCCTTGGAGGACATGTAGTTGAAGACCGTCATCTTCGAGACCTCGGCGGCCAGGGCGACCTCGGCGACCGACACCTGGTCGTAGCCGCGCTCCAGGAACAGCTTCGCGGCGGTCTTCCACAGGGTGCGCCGGGTCTGGATCTTCTTGCGCTCGCGCAGGCTCAGGCCTTCGGTCATGGTCCGACTGTACCAGGATGAAGTTTTGACCGGGGCGACAAACTTACCCGATAGAAGAATTGACTCGGTACACGTTCGCGGGGCATGGTGAGGGCGCGCCGCTTCCACCGGCGTTCCACAGCCGACCCGGAGGGGGAAGAAGGGTGCGTTCATCCACAGCAGCGGGGCAGTTGGCTCCTGAGCGGGGGCCTTCGAGAGGGACTGCCGGCGCGCCGGGCACGGGTTCGGCGGCGGGCTCGGCCCCGGCCGGTCAGCCGGCCGGGGCCGGTATGACCGAGGGGCAGCGCAAGATCGCCTTCGTGGTCTGCCTGACCACGATGCTCCTGGCCGTCCTCGACCAGAACATCGTCTCGGCCGTCACCGTCCCGGTCGTCCAGGACCTCGACCCCGCGCACGGCATCGACCGCGTGCCCTGGCTGATCAGCGCCTTCGCCCTCGCCTCGACCGCCGTCCTGCCGCTCTACGGCAAGCTGTGCGACACGCTCGGCGCGCGCAGAGTGTTCCTGAGCGCCGTCGCGGCCTTCCTCGTGGGGTCGGCGCTGTGCGGGGCGGCGCAGTCCATGGAGCAGCTCATCGCGTTCCGTGCGGTCCAGGGCATCGGCGGCGGCGGGCTGATGAGCGTCACCATGGTCGTCATCGCCCAGCTCAAGGCGGGAGCGCCCGCGGACGGAAGCGACGGCGCCGGCAAGGGCGGCCGCGGAGACGGCGGCAAGGGCCGCGGCGGTAACGGCGGCGCCGGCATAGGCGGCCTCGTGGCGGGCGCGGGCATGGCGCTCGGGCCCCTGCTGGGCGGCGTCCTCGCCGATCACGCCGACTGGCGCTGGGTGTTCTACGTGAACCTGCCCATCGGCCTCGCCGTGCTCGCCGCCGCGGCCGCCGTCCTCAAGCTCCCCCGGCACCACGGCACGCGCCACCGCATCGACTTCCTCGGCGCCGGCCTCGCAGCGGCCTTCTCCACGTCCGTGCTGCTCGTCACCGAGTGGGGCGGCAAGGAGTACGCGTGGGGCTCGCCCACCGTCCTCGGGCTGATCACGGCGAGCGCGCTGCTGCTCGGCCTGTTCGTGTGGCGGCAGGCCACGGCGGCCGAGCCCGTCCTGCCCCTGTCGCTGTTCAGGATCCCCGTGCTGCGCATCTCGTTCGCACTGCAAGCGCTGATCGGGACGGCCCTGATGGGCTCGATGATCTACGTGATCATCTATCTGCAACTCGTACGCGGCATCGCCGCCACGCACGCCAGCCTGTTCCTGCTTCCTATGGCCGCGGGGATCTCCGTCATCGGCGTCGTCACCGGCAAGCTGACGGCACGCGGCTGGCCGCAGAAGACCTTTATCGTCGCCGGCACGGCGGTCAGCGCGGCGGCCATGGGGATCCTCGCCACCCTCGGCACGGACACGAGCCTGTGGATCGTCGGCACGGCGCTGCTGCTGCTCGGCCTCGGGTTCGGCCAGTTGCTCGGCCAGCTGATCCAGCTCACGCAGGAGTCGGCGCCGCCCCGCCAACTGGGCGTGGCCACCACGGGGATCCGCTTCTTCCAGTCCCTGGGCGGCGCGCTGGGCGCCTCCCTCTTCGGCACGGTGCTGGCCCGGGTGTACGAGGCGAAGGGCCCCGGCGGATCGGCGAGCCGCATCGCCGCGCTCAGCGGGGAGGCGCACACCCAGGCGATAGGGGCGTTCGTCACCTCCGTCGACACGGTGTTCGCGTGTGCTGCCGGAGCGATGGTGGTGGCGCTGCTGCTGGCGATACGCCTGCGGGTGCCGCGCCCCTGACCGGAGTCCGGAGTCCGGCGGAGATCTCCGCCGTCGCGGTGGCGGGGCGGGCCCGGGAAGGAGCCCGCCCCGCCACCGGCGACGTCAGACGGTGCCTACGCGAGCAGCGCCGGAATCGTGGCCTCGTGGGCCTCGCGCAGCTCGGCCAGCGGGATGCTGAACTGACCCTGGACGTCGATCGCTTCGCCGTCGACGACACCGATCCGGGTCGCGGGCAGGCCCCGCGCTCCGCACATGTCGGTGAACCGCAGCTCCTCGCTCCGCGGGACCGCGACGACAGCACGGCCGGCGGACTCGGAGAAGAGGAAGACGAAGGGGTCAATGCCATCGGGCACGACGATCCGCGCGCCCTTGCCGCCGCGCAGGCACGACTCGGCGAGGGCCTGGATCAGACCGCCGTCGGAGAGGTCGTGCGCGGCGTCGATCATGCCGTCGCGCGAGGCGGAGATCAGGATCTCGCCGAGCAGCTTCTCGCGGTCCAGGTCCACGGCCGGCGGCAGGCCGCCGAGGTGGTCGTGGACGACCTGGGACCAGGCCGAGCCGCCCAGCTCCTCCTTGGTGTCACCCAGCAGGTAGAGCAGCTGGCCCTCTTCGGAGAAGGCGATCGGCGTGCGGCGGTTGACGTCGTCGATGACGCCGAGCACCGCGACCACGGGGGTCGGGTGGATGGCGGTCTCGCCGGTCTGGTTGTAGAGCGAGACGTTGCCGCCGGTGACCGGGGTGCCCAGCGTCAGGCAGCCGTCGGCCAGGCCGCGCGTGGCCTCCGCGAACTGCCACATGACGGCGGGGTCCTCGGGGGAGCCGAAGTTCAGGCAGTTCGAGATGGCCAGCGGGCGGGCGCCGGAGGCGGCCACGTTGCGGTAGGACTCGGCGAGCGCGAGCTGTGCGCCCGCGTACGGGTCGAGCTTGGCGTAGCGCCCGTTGCCGTCCGTGGCGACGGCGACACCGAGGTTGGTGTCCTCGTCGATGCGGACCATGCCGGAGTCCTCCGGCTGCGCGAGGACGGTGTTGCCCTGCACGAACCGGTCGTACTGGTCGGTGATCCAGGACTTGGACGCCTGGTTCGGCGAGGAGATCACCTTCAGGACCTGCTCGCGCAGCTCCTCGGCGCTCGCCGGCCGGGCCAGCTTGTTCGCGTCGTCGGCCTGGAGGGCGTCCTGCCAGTCCGGGCGGGCGTACGGGCGCTCGTAGACCGGGCCCTCGTGGGCGACGGTGCGCGGCGGCACGTCCACGATCTGCTCGCCGTGCCAGAAGATCTCCAGCCGCTCGCCGTCGGTGACCTCACCGATGACGGTGGCGATGACGTCCCACTTCTCGCAGATCTCCAGGAAGCGGTCGACCTTGCCGGGCTCGACGATCGCGCACATGCGCTCCTGCGACTCGCTCATGAGGATCTCCTCGGGCGAGAGCGTCGCGTCGCGCAGCGGCACGCGGTCCAGCTCGACGCGCATGCCGCCGGAGCCGGCGCTGGCCAGCTCGCTGGTGGCGCAGGACAGGCCGGCGCCGCCGAGGTCCTGGATGCCGTCGACCAGGTCCTCGCGGAAGATCTCCAGGGTGCACTCGATGAGGAGCTTCTCCTGGAAGGGGTCGCCGACCTGGACGGCGGGGCGCTTGGTGGGCTTCGAGTCGTCGAAGGTCTCGGACGCGAGGACCGAGACGCCGCCGATGCCGTCGCCGCCGGTGCGGGCGCCGTAGAGGATGACCTTGTTGCCGGCGCCGGAGGCCTTGGCGAGGTGGATGTCCTCGTGCTTCATCACGCCGATGCACAGGGCGTTGACCAGCGGGTTGCCCTGGTAGCAGGCGTCGAAGACGACCTCGCCGCCGATGTTGGGCAGGCCCAGGCAGTTGCCGTAGCCGCCGATGCCCGCGACGACGCCCGGCAGGACGCGCTTGGTGTCGGGGTGGTCGGCGGCGCCGAAGCGCAGCGGGTCCATGACGGCGACCGGGCGGGCGCCCATCGCGAGGATGTCGCGGACGATGCCGCCGACACCGGTGGCCGCGCCCTGGTAGGGCTCGATGTACGAGGGGTGGTTGTGCGACTCGACCTTGAAGGTGACCGCGTAGCCCTGGCCGACGTCGACGACGCCGGCGTTCTCGCCGATGCCGACGAGGAGGGCGTCGTTCTCCGGGGCCTTCTCGCCGAACTGGCGGAGGTGGACCTTGCTGCTCTTGTAGGAGCAGTGCTCGGACCACATGACGGAGTACATCGCGAGCTCGGCGCCGGTGGGACGGCGGCCGAGGATGGTGCGGATGCGCTCGTACTCGTCCTGCTTCAGGCCCAGTTCGGCCCAGGGCTGGTCGACGTCGGGGGTCTCGTCGGCGTGCTTGACGGTGTCGAGGCTCATGAGACGGCACCCCTTTCATTCGCTTCTCCGCCCGCGCGGCGCAGAGGTGCGGCTTTCATGTTCGTCTGCGGCTGAGCGGCCGCGCGTGCGTCGCTCATGCGGAGACCAGCTTCTTGAGGATCGAAGTGAAGAACCCGAGCCCGTCCGTGCGGCCGGTGCCGACCAGGGGCTCGACGGCGTGCTCGGGGTGCGGCATCAGGCCGACGACGTTGCCGGCGGCGTTGGTGATGCCGGCGATGTCGCGGAGCGAGCCGTTCGGGTTGTAGTCGACGTAGCGGAAGACGACGCGGCCCTCCGCCTCCAGCTCGTCGAGGGTGTGCTCGTCGGCCACGTAACGGCCGTCGATGTTCTTCAGCGGGACGGAGATCTCCTGGCCCGCTTCGTAGTCGGACGTCCAGGCGGTGTCCGCGTTCTCCACGCGGAGCTTCTGGTCGCGGCAGATGAAGTGCAGGTGGTTGTTGCGCAGCATCGCGCCGGGCAGCAGGTGGGTCTCGGTGAGCACCTGGAAGCCGTTGCAGATACCGAGGACGGGCATGCCGCCCTTGGCCTGCTCGATGACGGTCTCCATGACCGGCGAGAAGCGGGAGATGGCACCCGCCCGCAGATAGTCGCCGTAGGAGAAACCGCCGGGCAGGACCACGGCGTCCACCTGCTTGAGGTCCTTGTCGCGGTGCCAGAGCGGCACGGGCTCGAGCCCGGCGATCCGGACGGCGCGCTGGGTGTCGCGGTCGTCCAGGGTGCCGGGGAAGGTGACGACTCCTACGCGAATGTTGCTGCGGCCCGAAGGGCTTCCTTGACGGGTGGCGGTGGGTGACGGGTGGGCGGTCACGAGTCGACCCGCACGGTGAAGTTCTCAATCACGGTGTTGGCGAGAAACGTTTCCGCCATCTCGTGGATTCGAGCGAGGGCGGCCTCGTCGACCGGTCCCTCCACCTCGAGTTCAAAGCGCTTGCCCTGACGGACGTCGGCGATCCCCTCAAAACCCAGGCGAGGCAGCGCGCGCTGCACCGCCTGGCCCTGCGGGTCGAGGATCTCCGGCTTGAGCATGACGTCGACTACGACGCGTGCCACTGGCACTCCCGGTGTGTGGTGCGTGAGCTGAAGCGGTACCGCCAGCGTACAGTCCCGAAAAATCTACGCGCATAGATATGCTGGGCCTCCTGTCACGTTTACGCATCGACGCCCAGGACGCCCTGGAAAAATCCCGGGAAAAACGTACGGTCCTGATTGCGAAGGGGCACCCGGACAGAATTAACTGGGCTTCACTTTGAATGTCCCTCGTTGTACAAATGAATAACCATTGACCAGGAACGGATCCGGAACATCCGGAACCAGTGCATCTGCGCAGTTCACCGCGGGGATGCCCGCCGAAAGGACCGATATTCGTGGCACAGCGCGTAGTGGTCACACTCTCCGACGACATCGACGGCGGGGAAGCCGCGGAGACGGTTACCTTCGGCCTCGACGGCAAGTCGTACGAGATCGACCTGAACACTGCCAATGCGAAGAAACTGCGGGCGGCCCTCACGCCTTACCTGGAGGCGGGCCGCAAGCAGTCCCGCTCCGGCAAGGCCTACCGCCGCACCTCCGTCGCCCCCGACCCCGCGGCGGTCCGCGCCTGGGCGCGCTCGCACGGCATGGACGTGCCGCCGCGCGGCCGCATCCCCAAGCGCGTGTACGAGGCCTTCAACTCCGCCGAGTAGGCCGCGCGCCGAGCTGCTTCCGAGTCGCTTGCGAGCCGCCCGCAGGGGCCCCGGCGGGCCGTCGCCGGACCGCCCCCGGGGCCGGCCGCCGGGCCGATTTGCCAAGCACCCCGGATGATCAGCTAGAGTCTGGATCACGCCGAGGGGCGAGGCCGGGAAACCGGGCGAAACCCCAGGTCACGCGGGTGTAGCTCAGTAGTAGAGCGCCCCCTTTCCAAGGGGGAGGCGCAGTGTGCGATTCCTGTCACCCGCTCTGAACGTCCTCTGGTCACACCTGTGACCGGTCGGGACGGATCATGCGGGTGTAGCTCAGTAGTAGAGCGCCCTCTTTCCAAGAGGGAGGCGCAGTGTGCGATTCCTGTCACCCGCTCTGATCGCTTGATGGTTCACTTCTGTGGGCCGGACCGGCGATCCTCGCGGGTGTAGCTCAGTAGTAGAGCGCCCCCTTTCCAAGGGGGAGGCGCAGTGTGCGATTCCTGTCACCCGCTCTCATCACGGTTACCGGCCACGGAAGTGGATCAGGTAGAGTGATGCACGCGCCGCTCGGTGAAAGCCGGTCGGATGCATGCGGACGTAGCTCAGTTGGTAGAGCACCACCTTGCCAAGGTGGATGTCGCGAGTTCGAGTCTCGTCGTCCGCTCCAGTACGAAGGCCCCGGTCATCACGACCGGGGCCTTCGGCGTTCCCGGGACCTTCGGTCTCCTGGGCTCCGGCGCTTCCCGGGCTCCGGCGCCGGCGTTTCCCGGGCCTCGGGCGCTGATGACATTCGTCATCCGAACCCATGACAGGTCGCACTGACCTCCGCCCGGATCCGGCGGGAGGCTTGGGGCATGGACATCGGGGACAGTGTGATCGACGTCTCGGGGCTGCGCCGCCGCTACGGCCCGGCCGGGGACAAGGGATTCGAAGCGGTGCGGGACGTCTCCTTCACCGTGGCGCGCGGCGAGTTGTTCGCCCTGCTCGGCACGAACGGCGCGGGCAAGACCTCCACGGTCGAGCTGCTGGAGGGGCTCGCGAAGCCGACCGCGGGCGAGGTGCGGGTGCTCGGGCACGATCCGTATGCGGAGCGGAGCGCCGTGCGGCCCCGGATCGGGGTGATGCTCCAGGAGGGCGGCTTCCCCGCGGACCTGACCGTCACGGAGACGGTCCGGATGTGGGCCGGCTGCACCACCGGGGCCCGGCCGGTGACGGAGGCCCTGGAGCTGGTCGATCTCCTCGGCCGCAAGAACGTCCGCATCAAGCAGCTCTCCGGCGGCGAGCGCCGCCGCCTCGATCTCGCGCTCGCCCTCCTGGGCCGCCCCGAGGTCCTCTTCCTCGACGAGCCGACGACCGGCCTCGACCCCGAGGCCCGGCACAACACCTGGGATCTGGTGCGCAGGCTGCGCGCCGAGGGCACCACGGTGCTACTCACCACGCACTATCTGGAAGAGGCGGAGTCCCTCGCCGACCACCTGGCGATCATGCGCGAGGGGCGGATCGTCACGTCCGGTACGCCGGAGACCGTCATCGGCAGCTATCCCGCGCGGATCCGCTTCGCGATGCCGGTGGGCTGGTTCGTGGGCGATCTCCCGCCCCTCGCCGAACTGGGCGTCGTGCGGCACGAGGAGGACCGCGGGCGCATAGAGCTCCAGACGCACGAGTTGCAGCGGACGCTGACCGGGCTGCTGCTCTGGGCCCGGGACAAGGACGTCGAGCTGGAGGGCCTCGACGCCCGGACCGCCTCGCTGGAGGAGGCGTTCCTGGCCATAGCGGGCGCGAACCCGGCCGGAGGGCCCGCGGAGTCGGGGGCGGGTCTCGCCGGTGCCGGCCTTGGTATGGATTCTGTCGCGGGAAGGAACGCGTGATGGCGATGGCCGTGTCGATGTCGGTGCCGCGGATGATGGCGCTGGGCCGGGCGGAGTTCACCCTCCTCGGGCGGAACAAGATGGCGCTCTACGTGGCACTGCTGATGCCCGTGATGATGGTGTGGGCCATGCGGCGCGCCATCGGTGAGATCGACCTCAGCAAGGCCGGCATATCGGCCAACGAGGTCGCGCTGACCGGCGCCTTCGGCTACATCCTGCTCTTCGCCGTCTACCAGCACCTGGTCAGCGCCTATGTGGCGCGCCGTGAGGAGCTGGTCCTCAAGCGGCTCCGGACCGGCGAGACCAGCGACGCCGAGATCCTGACCGGCACGGCGCTGCCGGCGGTGGCCGTGGCCCTGGCGCAATGCGCCCTGCTGGTCGTGGCGGGCGTGCTCTGGCTGGATCTGCGGGCGGTCGCCCGGCCCGATCTGATGGCGATCGGGCTCCTGCTCGGGCTGGCCATGTCCATAGCCCTGGCCGCGGTGACCACGAGCTGGGCGAAGACGGTGCAGGGCTCCCAGCTGGTGACCTCGCCGCTGATGCTGATATCCGTGGCGGGCTCGGGACTCATGGTGCCGCTGGAGGCCATGCCGGGCCCCATGGCGGACGTCTGCTCGGTGCTGCCGCTGACGCCGGTGATCCAGCTGGTGCGCGGCGGCTGGCTGGGCGGGATGAGCGCCCATGAGGCCGGGGGCGCGATCATCACCGGCATTGCCTGGACAATAGTGGCGTCATACGGCGCCCGGCGCTGGTTCCGGTGGGAGCCGCGGCGGTAGCCGTGGGGCCAAGGCGCCGTAGAGCGGCGGCCGCAGAGCAGAAACGAGCGCGTACAGGGGGCGGAGGCCATGGGCCTGTGGAAACGGGTGCGGGAGTGGCGGGGCCGCAGCAGGGTCGCCAAGCTCGACAGCTACATACGCTGGACCCTCTACGCACTGCCCGTCCTGCTCCCCGCGCTCAGCACGTCCGGCGTGGTCGCTGAATCCGGTCTCACGCGGCCGTGGATCCTGGCGCTGGGCGGGATCTCGACCCTCCAGGGCGTCCTGGGAATCTCCGTGTTCCGCCGCTCCCTCGACCACTATCTGTGGAAGAAGCCCGCCCCCTGGTGGCTGCTGGCCGTGCAAGTGGTGCTGTTCGTCGCGGTGATCGTCTGCATGACGATCTCGTTCGGCGCCTACGGCGACGAGCACAGCTCCACGATAGGCATGTACCTGTGGAACGGCGTCCTGTCGGTCTTCGGCCCGGTCACGCTGCTGGTCCGCAAGATCCGCAGGTTCGTGATCACGTGCGGCACCGTAGCGCTGCTGCTGGGCATCGGCGTGCTGGCGATCGGCGGCGGCTGGATGGCCGCCGTCTCCCTGACGGGGTCGCTGCTGGGCCTCACGCTGTGCTGCGTGTACGTCGTGCGGACGTCGGGCTGGATGCTGCTCGTCATGTGGGAGCTGGAAGAGGCGCGGGAGACGCAGGCGCGGCTGGCGGTCGCGGAGGAGCGGCTGCGGTTCGGCCGGGATCTGCACGACGTCCTCGGCCGGAACCTCGCGGTGATCGCGCTCAAGAGCGAGCTCGCCGTCCAGCTGGCCCGGCGGGGCTCGCCCGCCGCGGTGGACCAGATGACCGAGGTCCAGCGCATGGCGCAGGACTCGCAGCGCGAGGTCCGGGAGGTCGTCCGCGGCTACCGCGAGGCGGACCTGCACACCGAGCTGGTGGGGGCGCGGGGCGTGCTGTCCGCCGCGGACATCGAGTGCCGCATCGACGACACGGTGGGCAAGGCCCTGCCGCCCGCGGTGCAGTCGGTCCTGGCGTGGGTCGTCCGGGAGGGCACCACCAATGTGCTGCGGCACGCGGACGCCGAGCGGTGCGCCGTACGGCTGAGGGTCGCGGCGGAGGCGAAGGCCGTTCTGGTCATGGAGAACAACGGCGTGCGGGAGCCGGACCGGGATCCGGGGTCCGGGAGCGGCTCCGGGCTGGCGGGCCTGCGGGAGCGGCTCACGGTGCTGGGCGGCACGCTGACGTACGAGCACCGCGCGAACGCGACGTTCCGGCTGACGGCGGAGGTGCCGTTGGAGGGGGTGCTGCCGGCGGACGCGCCCGGTGGTGCGGCCCCGGTGGGCGGGGCGCCGCGCATGAAGGGCGGGGTTCCGGTGACGGGGGGAGCAATATGAGCGACAGCGTCAACATCACGCCGATCCGGGTCATGCTCGCGGATGACGAGCATTTGATCCGGGGCGCGCTGGCCGCGCTGCTGGGCCTGGAGGATGATCTTCAGGTGGTCGCCGAGGCGGCGTCGGGCCCGGAGGCGCTTGCGATGGCCCGGACGCACCGGCCGGACGTCGCGGTGCTGGATCTTCAAATGCCAGGGGCCGATGGTGTGATGGTGGCCACATCCCTGCGGGCCGAACTGCCGGCGTGCCGGACCATGATCGTGACGGGGCACGGCCGCCCCGGACACCTGAAGCGGGCGCTGGAAGCGGGGGTGCGGGGGTTCGTGCCGAAGACCGTCTCGGCACAGAAGCTCGCCGAGATCATCCGGACCGTGCACCGCGGAAGCCGTTACGTGGACCCGGAGTTGGCGGCCGACGCGATCAGCGCGGGCGACTCCCCGCTGAGCGCGCGCGAGGCCGAGCTGCTCGAACTGGCGGAGGGCGGGGCGCCCGTCGCGGAGATCGCGGAGCGGGCCTCACTGACGCCCGGGACGGTCCGCAATTACCTCTCCTCGGCCGCCACGAAGCTGGGCGCGGACAACCGGCATGCCGCCGCGCGCATTGCACGCTCTCAAGGTTGGCTATAGTTGTCCTCGCACCGCACGGAAACGCGCGGGGCATGCGGACGTAGCTCAGTTGGTAGAGCACCACCTTGCCAAGGTGGATGTCGCGAGTTCGAGTCTCGTCGTCCGCTCCAGTGCGAAGGCCCCGGTCATCACGACCGGGGCCTTCGGCGTTCCCGGGACCTTCGGTTTCCCGGGCTCCGGGTTTCCCGGGGCTTCTGTCACGGGGCCGGGAAGCGGAGGCGGAAGAGGGCGCCGCCCGTGGGTGCCTGTTCCGCGGTCAGCTCGGCGCCGTGGGCGCGGGCGATCTGGCGGGCCATGGCGAGGCCCAGGCCGGAGCCGGGAAGGGCCCGGGCCTGGCGGGAGCGGTAGAAGCGGTCGAAGACGTAGGGCAGGTCCTCGGCGGAGATGCCGGGGCCGTGGTCGCGGACGGTCAGGTCGAGCCGCCCGCCGCCCGTGCGGGCCAGGCGCAGCTCGACGGCGCCGCCGGGCGGGCTGAACTTGGCGGCGTTGTCGAGCAGGTTGGACAGCAGCCGGGCGAGGCGGGCCGGGACGGCCGGGACGGTGACGCCCTCCGGGCCGGCCAGGTCCGCCGTGAAGACCGTGCCGGGCCAGTGGCCGCGCGCGTCGGCGACGCAGCGCTCCGCCAGCCGGTCGAGGCGCACGTCCTCCAGGAACTGCTGCGGCTCCTCGTCGCGGGCCAGCTCGATGAGGTCGTTGACCAGACCGGTGACCTCGCGGAGCTGGCGGCCGAGCGCGCCGGCGGCCCGCTCGCGCTGGGCCGGGGTGAGGCGTTCGGCGCGGGCGAGGAGCTCGGCGTTGGTGCGCAGCGCGGTCAGCGGGGTGCGCAGCTCGTGCGAGGCGTCGGCGACGAGGCGGCGCTGAGCGGCGACGGCCTCCTCCAGTTCGCCGAGCATGGTGTTGAAGCTGGCGGCGAGGCTGGTGATCTCGTCGTCGCGGCGGGCCTCGTAGGGGGCGAGCTCGATGCGGTGGGCGGGGTCGCGGGTGGCGGCGATGTGTTCGGCGGTGGCCGTGAGCCGGGTCACGGGGCGCAGGGACGTACGGGACGCGAAGTAGCCGAGGCCGGCGGCGAGGAGCACGCCCGCGCCGCCGACCGCGCCGAGCAGCAGGCCCGCCTGGCGCACGCCCTTGTCGACGGTGTCGGAGCGGACGGCGACCTGGAGGGCGCGGTGGCCCTTGACCGGGGTGGTCAGCATCCGCATGGCGTGGCCGTCGACGGTGATGTCGCTGTAGTGCTCGCCGAGCGTCCCGGCCGCGACGCGGCGGGTGGCGCCGGTCACGGGCAGCACGAGGCCGTTCTGGTGCGGGGCGGCCGGGTCGGCCCGGACGGTCTGCGCGCAGGCCGGGGCGGCGAGCCAGGTGCACTCGCCGTAGAGGGGGCCCGCCGGTTCGCTGCGGCTCTGCTGCGAGATGAGGGTGGCCTGCTGCTTGAGCTGGAGGTCGAGCTGGCGGCCGAGTTCGTAGCGGATGACGACGTAGGCGGCGGCCAGGACGCCCAGGGCGACGAGGGCCACGGCCACGGACGTCACGAGGGCGAGCCTCGCGCGGAGCGGCCTCCGGCCCAGGAGCCTTCTGCGCAGGGCCGTCGTTCTCGCGGCGCCGCCTGTGTCGCGCGCGCTGCCTGCGCCGCCTGCTGCGTTGCCTGCGTTCCGCTCGGTCACTGCTCCGCCAAGCGGTAGCCGACGCCGTGCACGGTATGGACCAGGCGGGGCGCGCCGCCGGCCTCCAGCTTGCGGCGCAGGTAACCGACGTAGACGGCGAGGGAGTTGGAGTCCGGGCCGAAGTCGGTGCCCCACACGCGCTCCTGGATGACCTCGCGGGGCAGCACCTGGCCCGGGTGGCGCATCAGGACGTCCAGCAGGGCGAATTCAGTGCGCGTGAATTCGAGGGGCGTGCCGCCGCGGTCGCCGGTGCGGGTGGCCGGGTCGACGGTGAGGTCCGCGAAGGACAGGGTGCCGGTGTCCTGCCCGGCGGCCGGTTCCGCGGGGGCGGCGCGGCGCAGGAGGGCCCTGAGGCGGGCCAGGAGCTCGTCCAGGGCGAACGGCTTGACCAGGTAGTCGTCGGCTCCCGCGTCCAGGCCCGCGACGCGGTCGGCTACGGCGTCGCGGGCGGTGAGGACGAGCACGGGCGTACGGTCGCCCAGGGCGCGCAGCCGCCGGCAGACGGCGAGGCCGTCGAGGACAGGCATGGCCAGGTCGAGGACGACGGCGGCGGGCGGTGCGGCAGCGACGGCGGAGAGGGCCTCCAGGCCGTCGGCCGCGGCGCGGACCGCGTAGCCCTCGATGGTGAGGGCGTCGACCACGGCCGCCCGGACGTCGGGGTCGTCGTCGACGACGAGAACGGGCGTCTCGACCATGTCGCCTCCGGCGGGGTTCTGCGGCGTTCGGGGTGCCCTTCCGCTGCGCGGTGCCCACAGCGGGTCGGGGTGCCCCCCAGCTTGTCAGGGCTCTCTTAGAGAGCTCTTAGTTCGGCACCGCCGGATGCGTGGCGTGTGGCTGGGGGCCGTTGCGGCGGAGGAATGTGCCGGGCCCCGCGCGGCCGGGCACCGGCTGCCCGAGGCCGCGTGGCACCGCCGGGAGCGTTTGCCGGTGGCTGGGCGCCGTTGCGGCGGGAGGGGTGGCCCGGCTCCCGCCCCCGGTCTCAGGACCAGCTCAGGCCCGTCAGGCGTTCGTACGCCTCGACGTACTTCGCGCGGGTGCGGGTCACGATCTCCTCCGGCAGGGCCGGCGGCGGCTGGTGGCCGTGGCGGTCCCAGCCCGAGGCCGGGGAGGTCAGCCAGTCGCGGACGAACTGCTTGTCGTAGGACGGCTGCGCCCGCCCCGGCTGCCACTCCTCCGCCGGCCAGAAGCGGGACGAGTCGGGGGTGAGCACCTCGTCCGCGAGGACGAGCTCGCCGCCGGCGAAGCCGAACTCGAACTTGGTGTCGGCGAGGATGATGCCCCGGTCGCGGGCGACGTCGCGGGCCCGCCCGTAGACGGCGAGGGTGGTCTGCCGCAGCAGGGCCGCCGTCTCGGCGCCGGTCTGCCGCGCCACCTCCTCGTAGCTGACGTTCTCGTCGTGCTCGCCGACCTCCGCCTTCGTGGCGGGCGTGAAGATCGGGGAGGGCAGCTCGGAGCCGTCGGTGAGGCCCTCGGGGAGGGCGAGCCCGCACACCGTGCGCGTCTGCCGGTACTCGGCGAGCCCGGAGCCGGTCAGATAGCCGCGGGCCACGCACTCCACCGGCACCATGTCGAGCGCGCGGCAGATGAGCGTGCGGCCCTCCCAGTCGGCGGGGGCGCCGGCGGGCAGGTCCGTGGAGAGGACGTGGTTGGGGGCGAGGTCGGTGAGCTGGTCGAACCACCACAGGGACAGCTGGGTGAGGACCCGGCCCTTGTCGGGGATCTCGGTGGGCAGCACCCAGTCGTAGGCGGACAGGCGGTCGGAGGCGACCATGACCAGATTGCCGTCCGGGTCGCGGTAGAGGTCGCGGACCTTGCCGGTGTGCAGATGCACAAGGCCCGGCACCTCGATCGGCTCGGGCTTCTCTACGAATCCGGACACGCGTCCTCCTGGTGGTTTGTCCAAGCACCACGATTCTGCCGTACGGGACCGGACCTACGCGGAGGAGGGTCGGGCGAGGGTCAGCAGCGCTTGCAGATGCGGTCCAGGAGGTTGGCCGTGGCCCGCTGGATCCGGGTGTCGGTGTGGCCCGGCCGGTCCAGGGCGGGTGACCAGGCGAAGGTGCCCGCGGCGAAGACCAGGGCGCCGCTCGGGGCGCGGTAGAGGGACGTCTCCTGGTGGCGCTTGTTGCCCTCGCTGTCCAGGTACGGCGAGTGGGCCAGCAGGATGCGGCGCGTGTGCTCGGGCAGGGCCGTGCGGGGGTAGTAGCGGTCGGCCTCGCCGGCGACGAGGCCGGGGAGCTCGTCGCCCTCGCCGGCGCCGGTGGCGTCCCACAGCCAGTGGTCGGCGTTGCGCACGACCATGGGGGCGGGCTCGGGGACGCGCCCCGCGTACTGGATGCCCAGGAGCTGCTGCTCGGCGGGCGAGACGTCCCGCCAGAGCGCGGAGCGGCCGGGGCCGCGGTGCTTCCGGCAGGTCATGAGGTGGTCGGGGCCGGCCGGCGAGGGGGCGAGCTCGACCTGCCAGTACATGGTGTTGGCGGAGAGGAAGACCAGCGACGTGCCGGAGTCGCGGGCGAGCTCGGCGGCCCGGCGCATGGCCGGCGACCAGTACTCGTCGTGGCCGGGGAAGACCAGGCCGCGGTAGCGGGAGGGGTCGACGCGACCCGCGTGGAGGTCGCGGGTGTCGGCGTAGGCGAGGTCGTAGCCGTAGCGCTCGGCCCAGCGGATGAAGTCGTACGCGTGGCCCACGTGCAGCGGCAGGCCCGCGCCCGCGAAGGGGCGGTCGAAGGAGACGGTGGTGGCCGCGCCCTCCTCGCCGAGCAACCGGCCGTGCTCGTCCCAGGCGTGGTAGAGGCTCGCGCCCGTGCGGCCGTCCTCGGGGTAGAGGTTGTAGGCCTGCCAGGTGATGTCGGGCAGGACGAGCAGCAGGTCCGCCGGGTGGGTGTCGCGGACGAGGAAGGGGATGTGGCTGCGGTAGCCGTCGGCGGTGGTCAGGACGGCCACGTAGGCGCCGAGGCTCCAGTAGCTGGGGATCTGGAGGCGCCAGGAGAGCCACCAGTGGTGGCAGGAGACCGTGCGGTCGACGGTGAGCGGCGCGGGCTGGACGATGCCGGACAGCCGTGGACTGGTGGTGATCTTCGAGGCGCCGTCGCCCGCGTAGTGGCCGATGCGGTAGACGTCCACGCCGAACTGCTGCGGCGGATCCACGGTGATGCGGAAATCTATGGCCTCGCCGGGGGCGACGGAGCTGTTGGACGCGAAGCCCTTGATCTGGAGGTGGACGTCGTCGGCGGTGCGCGGGCCGCCGCCGCGGGGGGCGGGGACACGGCCCGTGCCGCGCCCGCCGCCGGATCTGCCGGTGCCTGCTCCCGGCCTTCCGCCGCCCCGGTCCGGGACGGGGTTCACGTACCAGGGGATGATCTGGCCCGTGTCGTCGAAATAGTGCTCGCTGCCGCGCAGCCAGGGCAGCGGGCCCTGACCGAAGGGATCGGACACGGCGTGCGCGAGCGCCCCCGACTCCCAGCGGCGGATCTGGTCCATCCCCATGCGTGCTCCCTCCCCTACGTCCCCCGACGCCTGCCGATTTCCCTGGCCGGATCCCGGTGCCCGGGCGTGGCTCACTGCAGTCACTGGCGCACAGCAGCCCCCAGCACATCACATACTGCGCCCGTCTCGTCACCGCTCGTCGCGAAATTCCCCGGTAAGTGACAGGGCGAAGGATCACCGAGTGTCACGGGGCTCACCGGGCGTCACACCAGGCGGACGGGCTTCTCGGGGCGGACCCCCACCTCGCCGAGCCAGGTGCGCAGCGGTGCGTCGTCGCCGTCCTCGATCAGGCTGAGGACCGTGGGGGCGAGGCCCTGGCGGCGGGCGCCGCCGACCAGCAGGGCCGGGCCGTCGAGCCAGTCCAGGCCCGGGGCGGCGCCGGCGGTGTCCACGGCGGCGCAGCAGACCATGGCCGTCACGTGGTCGGCGAGGAGCTCGCGGCCGCTGCGGGGCGGCTGGAGCGGGAAGAGGGGCGCGAGGCCGTCCACCCAGGGCTCGGCCGTGGCCGCGGCGCCGAAGGCCCGCTGCCGGGCCGTGAGCGCCTCCTGGGCGGCCTCCCGGGCCACCTCGGCGCCGAGCCGGGCGCCCAGCTCCTCCGCGATCCCGTCGGTGGACGGGCCCGTCAGCCGCTCCAGGACCCGGGCGACGGTGGGAGCCGCGGCCATGCCGGCCGGGGCCGCGGGGACGGGGGTGAGGGCCGGCAGGGCATCTACGACGTCGAGGACGCGGTGCAGGCGGGCGGCCTCCAGCCGCCATTTCCGGTCCACGACCTCCTCCGGATACTGGCTCCACGCCACCGGCAGCCAGCCCGGGCCCGTGTCCGGCGGGCCGCCGTGGAAGAGCCGGGCCGCCAGCAGGGACGCGGCCTCGTCGATCGCGCCGGGCTCCTCCAGCAGATCGCAGGCCGGGCGCTCGCCCAGCCGGGAGGCGAAGCCCTCCGCGAGGCGGTCGCGGCGGGAGAGCTCGGTGAGGGCGGAGACGACGCCCGCGTCGAGGCGGGAGGGCCAGCGGCCCATGCGCCAGGCGGGCAACGCGACCCGGTTGAGCAGCCGGTCCCAGCCGGCGTAGGCCAGGCCCACCTGCTCCTGGGCGACGATCCGCAAGCCGTAGTCCACGCTCTGGGCGCGCTCGGAAGCGGCCGCCGCGACGCCCCGCTCCATCTCGGCCGCGTGGCCCCGGCAGGAGTGCAGCAGCAGCCGGGCCGGACCGCCGACGAACGCCAGGGCGGGCCGGCCCGCCGCGACCGCCACGGCGGCGTCCAGCCCGCGGACGAAACGGCGGGCGGCGGCTATGTCGGGGTGGGCCGAGGGGCCCGTGCCCGCGACGACCGGCGCCAGCAGGGCGCGCAGCTCGGCGACGCGCATCCACCACAGGAACGGCGACCCGATCACCAGCACCGGCGCGGCCGTGGAACGGCGGCGCGGGCGCCGGGCGCGCGGGGGGCCGTTCGCCGCGCCGTGCGGCGAGGCGTGGGCCGGGTGGGTGCGGTCCTCCAGCCAGCTGTCGCAGTCGGGAGTGAGGGCCATCGCCGACGGGGCCGGGACCTCCAGCCGCTCCGCGAGGTCGCGGACCAGACGGTAGAGGTCGGGCGCCTTCTCCTCCGGGATGGGGACCGTGGGGCTCAGGGCCGGTCTCGCCCGGATGACCACGGCGGCCACGGTGGCCGCGACGGTCAGGGCGAGGACCGCGGCACCGGCGAACACCCAGCGGGCGGCGGACCAGGCGCCGCCGTCCGGGATGCGGCCCATGGCGATGCCCGCCGCCAGCACGGCGGCGGCTGCCGCGGGCAGCAGGGCGACGGCCAGCGCGGCGCTGCGGATGCGCAGCACCGCGAGGGCTTGGGCGCGTGCGACCAGCACGCCTGCTTCCGGACCTGCCACGAGACCGATCACCCCCTGTTGCCAGTTTGTGCTCCGTCGGAACGCGGACCGAGGAGTGCGACAGCGGACGCAACGCCGGGGGGCGTTGCCTTTCCCCCCACTGTGGCACCGGCCTCTGACATCGCAATGCCGGTGGGCCAGTTGCCTGATGCCGGCACCACGGCACCGGTCTCTGCCCGGCACCGTGCTTGCGCCGCACCCTAGTTGGGGGTGGGGCGCGCGTCAGCTAGTTAGCCATCCGGTCACCCGATGGAATGGCTTTGGTCAAAGCCGGGGCCCTGGCCGGGCGGGCTCGACGTATAGGGGGCGGCGCGGCGGGGCCTCCGGCGGGGGGCGGCGCCACGGGTGAGGCCGTTCGGCACCGCCGGACAGGTTGTGGGGGCTCAGCGCCGCCGCGGCGGCGATTTCTTGCCTGCGGCAAGAGGATGGCCGAAAGGGGGAGCACCGCGGTGCTCCCCCTTTCGACGAGCCCTACGCCTCTTCCGAAGCCCGCGCAGCGATGTCCGTGCGGTGGTGGGAGCCGGGCAGGCGGAGGTGGGAGAGCGACTCGTACGCACGCGCGCGGGCGGCCCGCAGGGACTCGCCCGTGGCCGTCACGGACAGGACGCGGCCGCCGGCGCTGACCACGTGCCCGTCGGCGTCCCGGGCCGTACCCGCGTGGAGGACGTACGCGCCGTCGGTTCGCGCGGCCTCTTCCAGGCCCTCGATGACGTCGCCCGTGCGCGGCGTCCCGGGGTAGTTGTGCGAGGCGACGACGACCGTGACGGCGGCGCCGTCGCTCCACCGCAGCGGCGGCAGGGACGCGAGCGTCCCCGTGGCCGCGGCGTGCAGCAGCCCGGCCAGGGGCGTCTTCAGGCGCGCGAGGACGACCTGCGTCTCGGGGTCGCCGAAGCGGGCGTTGAACTCGATCACGCGGACGCCGCGCGAGGTGATCGCGAGGCCGGCGTAGAGCAGGCCGGAGAAGAGCGTGCCGCGGCGGCGCAGCTCGTCCACGGTGGGCTGGAGGACCGTCTGGAGGACCTCGTCGACGAGCTTGGGGTCGGCCCAGGGCAGCGGGGAGTACGCGCCCATGCCGCCCGTGTTCGGCCCCTCGTCGCCGTCGAGGGCGCGCTTGAAGTCCTGGGCGGGCTGGAGGGGGACGACGGTCTCGCCGTCGGTGACGGCGAAGAGGGAGACCTCGGGGCCGTCCAGGAACTCCTCGATCACGACGCGGCCGCAGGCCAGCGCGTGCTCGCGGGCGAGGCCGAGGTCGCTGGTGACGACGACGCCCTTGCCGGCGGCCAGGCCGTCGTCCTTGACGACGTACGGCGCGCCGAAGGCGTCGAGCGCGGCGTCGATCTCCGCGGGCGTGGTGCACACGTAGGCGCGGGCCGTGGGCACGCCGGCCGCCGCCATGACGTCCTTGGCGAACGCCTTGGAGCCCTCCAGCTCCGCGGCCTGCCCCGAGGGGCCGAAGACGGCGAAACCCCGCTCGCGCAGGACGTCGGAGACGCCCGCGACCAGCGGGGCTTCGGGGCCGACGACCACCAGGTCCGCGCTCAGGGACGCGGCGAGGCCGGCGACGGCCGCGCCGTCGAGGGCGTCCACCTGGTGCACCTCGGCAACCTCGGCGATCCCGGCATTGCCGGGGGCGCAGTGCAGCGCGGTGACGTCGGGATCGAGGGAGAGTGAGCGGCACAGGGCGTGTTCGCGGGCGCCGCCGCCGATGACGAGGACCTTCACACCCGTCACCCTATTGCCTCGTCGACTGATCGCTTTCCCGGGTCCGTACGACGGTCCGTACGACAAGACGCGAGCGCGGCACAGAAACGTCACTGCACCGGCCCCGCACGGCCGGGCGGCAACCGGACGACAACGGCGTGACCATACCCCCGACCCCGCGACCCACTCTTTCGGGTGATGTCGATCCGCGGCTTATACCGGATTCCTCAGCGCTTACGGGCGGAAAAGCAGCGATCTTGTCCCCAAGACCGACCGTTCGGCGGTAGGAAGGTGGCTCGCGATCCGCATGCGGCAGAGGGAGTGCACGGGTGAGCCAGCCGGAGATGCAGCCCGAGGGGCTCCCCCGCGAGCAGAGTGGGAGGCACCGTGGCGACCTGCGCGGCCGCACGTTCCCGCTCGGCGACTGGGGGGAGCCCGCGGAGCGTCTCGATGAGCTGTACCGCTGGGTGGAGAACGGCGCCCTCTACCTGGTCGACTGGTATCTGGCGGACCGCGCCTGGAAACGCCGGTGGGCGCGCGCGCTGCGCATCGGCGCCGCGGCCTGCGCGGTGGTGGGCTCGGCCCTGCCGCTGCTCCAGCTGACGAACGTCGTCCGCACCGGCTGCGCCTGGGGCTTCCTGGTGCTGCTCGGGTCGGTCGCCTGCGTCGCCTGCGACCGCTACTTCGGCCTGACGTCCGGCTGGATGCGGGCCGTCGCCACGGCACAGGCCGTGCAGCGGCGGCTGGAGGCCCTCCAGTTCGACTGGGCGTCGGAGTGCGTCCGCGAGGTGCTCGGCCCGACGGAGGGCACGGCCAGCGAGGCGGCCGAGCGCTGCCTGAGCGTCCTGCGCCGCTTCTCCGAGGACGTCTCCGAGCTCGTGCGGGCGGAGACGGCCGACTGGATGGTGGAGTTCCGCGCGGGGCCGACGCCGCTGCTCACGCAGTCGCTGGTGTCCTGGGGCCCCCGGGGAGAGGGCGGCGGCCCGCTGCCCCGCTTCCCGCTGCCCCCCGGCACCCGGCCGAACATGCCGCGGCAGCGGCCCCCGGAGTCCCCGCGCTGACGCCCCGGACGCACCGGCGAGCGGCCTCAACCGGGCCGGCAAGCAGCCTCGGCCGGACCGGCGAGCGGCCTCAGCTGAAGACGATCATCGACCCCTGGCCCAGACTGCGCGTCGCCGCGGCGTGCAGCCCCAGCCAGACGTGCCGCTCCCGCGCGAACGGGCTGTCGTCCTCCGGCCCGGGCGCCGCCCGCTCCTCCAGCCCCGTGGGCCGCTCCGGAGCGGCGGGCGCGGCAGGGGGGTTGTCCGGGTCGATGCCCAGCACCGGTGCCACCGCGTGCAGTTCGCGCAGCAGCCCCTGACTGGACCCCAAGGGGCCGCCGCCCTCCAGGAGTTCGTCATTGGTCAGCGGGTGCGCGAAGTCCACCGGGACGTACGCGCCGGCGTGGTCGTAGTGCCACACCAGATGGGACTGCTGCGCCGTGGCCTCGAACATCTCCAGCAACTGCTCATAGTCCCCGCCCAGTTCGTCCACGGGGGTGACGGCGAGGCCGCACAGGTTGAGCATGTGGGCGCGGCGCAGGAAGTGCAGCGCGTCGTAGTCGAAGCCCGCGACGGGCGCCACGTCCCCGGAGAGCCCCGGCATGTAGCCGAAGACGGGCACGGGCGGCAGCCCGGCCTCGCCGAGCGCCTTGTCGTACGCGGCGATCTCCTCGGCGAAGGGGTTGTCGGGGCTGTGGCACAGCACGTCGACGAGGGGGACCAGCCAGAGGTCACAGGCCACGTGAACTCACTCTCGTTCGCGACGACTCAAGACGGCTGAAGACGGTTCACGTCGACTCGGCGGACGACTCGACGTGATGCGATGGTCGAGCCAGAGTAGTGCGGCCGGGCCGGTTGTCATACCGGGCGGGAGGCCTCGATCAGTGCCAGGGAGTGCTGGTTGTACGCGGTGATGATCCGCTCCACCTCCACGGCGTTCTGCCGGGCCACGGCCTCGACGAGTTCGCTGTGGCCGCTCCACAGGCGGCCCCGGAGGGTGGGCATCCGGCGCAGCAGCGGGACGGTGAAGACCCAGCCCTGCACCCGGACCGTATTGAGGAAGCCGGATATGTACGGGTTGCCGACGATTGCGGCGAGTTCGCGCCAGAAGCGGAGGTCGTAGCCGATGAGGATGTCCAGGTCGCCCGCGGCGGCGGCCCGCGAGGCCTCCTCGGCCCGGCGCCGCACGGAGGCCAGCGCGGACGGGGTGACGGCGCCCAGCGCGCGGTCCGGGGAGCGGCGGAAGATGCCCTCGACGATCAGCGAACGGGCCTCGACCATGTCCCGGAAATCGGCATACGTGAATTCGCGCACGCGGTAGCCCTTGTGCATTTCCACGCCGAGCAGCCCCTGCGCGCACAGGTCGAGCAGCGCCTCGCGCACGGGTGTGGCCGAGACGCCGTACTGCTCGGCGATCTCCTTGACCGTGAACTGGCGGCCCGCGGGGAGCCGCCCCGCTATGACCTCGTCGCGCAAGGCATCGGCGATCTGCTCGCGCAGCGTCGTGCGTCTGACAGCCTCGCTGCCGGGCATCGGTCTCCGTCTCCCCTTCCCCGGCCGCGCGCCATGGTGCGAGCGGCCCTCGCAAACGATATGCGAGGGCCGTCTTGGACAATATGGCCGTGCGCACAGGAACGGGGCACGGTACCCCATGCGGGGTTGCGCCCTTACGAGTGGGCTCGGGTGGTTCGGCGCCGCCGGTCACCTTTTGCGACGGTTGCGCACCGCCGGGGCGGGAGCGCCCGGGACCTCAGGCCGTGTACGCGTCCGCCACCGTGAGCGCCTCGTCCAGGGCCGCCAGGCCCTGCTTCGCCTCCTCCTCCGTGATCGTGCACGGGGGCACCACGTGGGTGCGGTTCATGTTCACGAACGGCCACAGGCCGTTCTTCTTGCAGGCGGCGGTGAACGCCGTCATCGCCTCGCCCGCCGCCGCGTACGGCACCAGCGGCTCGCGGGTGGCCCGGTCCCGGACCAGCTCCACGGCCCAGAAGGCGCCCAGGCCGCGCACCTCGCCGACGCTCGGGTGGCGGCCGGCGAGCTCGCGCAGGCCGGGGCCGAGGACCTGCTCGCCGATCCGGGCGGCGTTCTCCACGATGCCCTCCTCGGCCATGGCGTTGATCGTCGCCACGGCGGAGGCACAGGCCAGGGGGTGCCCGGAGTAGGTGAGCCCGCCGGGGTAGGGGCGCTCGTCGAAGGTGGCGGCGATCTCCGCGGAGATCGCGACGCCGCCGAGCGGCACGTAGCCGGAGTTGACGCCCTTGGCGAAGGTCAGCAGGTCGGGCACGACGTCGAAGTGGTCGGCGGCGAACCAGCGGCCCGTACGGCCGAAGCCCGCCATGACCTCGTCGAGGACGAACACGATGCCGTAACGGTCGCAGATCTCCCGCACTCCGGGCAGGTAGCCGGGCGGCGGGACCATGATCCCGGCCGTGCCCGGGATCGTCTCCAGGACGATCGCGGCGATCGTGGCCGGGCCCTCGAAGGCGATCGTGTCCTCAAGGTGTTGGAGCGCGCGCTCGCACTCCTGCCGCTCGCTGTCCGCGTGGAAGGGCGAGCGGTAGAGGAAGGGCGCCCAGAAGTGCACGACGCCCGCCGAGGCGGTGTCGGAAGGCCAGCGGCGCGGGTCGCCGGTGAGGTTGATGGCCGCGGCGGTCGCGCCGTGGTACGAGCGGTAGGCGCTCAGCACCTTGGGCCGGCCGGTGTGCAGGCGGGCCATCCGCACGGCGTTCTCGACCGCCTCCGCACCGCCGTTGGTGAAGAAGATCTTGTCGAGGTCGCCGGGGGTGCGCTCGGCGATCAGCCGCGCGGCCTCGGAGCGCACGTCCACCGCGAAGCCCGGCGCGATCGTGCACAGCCGCGCCGCCTGCTCCTGGATCGCGGCGACCACCTTGGGGTGCTGGTGGCCGATGTTGGTGTTGACCAGCTGGGAGGAGAAGTCGAGGTAGCGGTTGCCGTCGTAGTCCCAGAACCAGGAGCCCTCGGCGCCCGCGACGGCCAGCGGGTCGATGAGGCCCTGCGCGGACCAGGAGTGGAAGACGTGTGCTCGGTCGGCGGCCTTGACGGCGGCGCCGGCGGCGGGGTCGGCTGCGGGGTGCGGGGTGCTCACGGTCGGCTCCCTGGTGCTCTGGCCGGGCTGGGGCTTGGGACGGGCAACAGCCAGCGTAGGCAGGCCCGGACCGGCCCGACACCGGCACTGTGTATGGCTCTTGCCGCGCCCGCCGACACACTGCCGGGCCGCGCGGCACGCCGCGTCGGCCGGGGAAATTCGCAAATTCCGCGAATGGGACGAGCCGCATGCTACGGTCATTTTCCGTTGCAGTTATGGACCCGGTCATATGCGCGCCTGAAGGTCTGCGACCTTCAGGCGCTGTTGCGTTCGGCTGCGCTTTTTAGGTGCCCGGAATTCAGGCACCGCCGCCATCGAGGAGATCATCTTGGCTACCGGCATCGTGAAGTGGTTCAACTCGGAAAAGGGATTCGGCTTCATCGCCCAGGACGGCGGCGGTGCCGACGTCTTCGCCCACTACTCGAACATCGCTACCCAGGGGTTCCGGGAGCTTCAGGAGGGCCAGAAGGTCACCTTCGACGTCACCCAGGGCCAGAAGGGCCCTCAGGCGGAGAACATCATTCCGGCCTGACCCCGCTCCCCGGCCCGCGCCGGGGTCCCCAGCGGTCCGGACCGGGGCCCCGTACTTTCCGAGTGCGGGGTCCCGGTTCTTTCCTGTCCCGCTATTCTCCGCAAAGAAACACGGGGGACACGGAGGACCTGACCATGGACGGCCTGAGGCCAGACGATCCACGCACACTCGGCGCGTACCGGCTGCTCGGGCGGCTCGGAGCGGGCGGCATGGGCCGCGTCTACCTGGCCCGCTCCGACCGGGGCCGCACGGTGGCCGTCAAGCTCGTCCACCGCGAGCTGGCCGGCCAGGAGGAGTTCCGGCGGCGCTTCCGCCAGGAGGTGCGCAGCGCCCGCCAGGTCGGCGGCGAGTGGACCGCGCCCGTGCTCGACGCGGACACCGAGGCCGAAGTCCCCTGGGTCGCCACCGGTTACATCGCCGGACCGTCCCTGCGGCAGGTCGTCGACCGGGACTTCGGGCCGCTGCCCGAGCGCTCCGTGCGCATCCTGGGCGCCGGTCTCGCGCGCGCCCTCCAGGCCGTGCACGCCGCGGGCATCGTCCACCGCGACCTCAAGCCGTCCAACGTGCTCGTCACCCTCGACGGCCCGCGCGTCATCGACTTCGGCATCGCCCGCGCCCTGGAGACCGTCGCCGACGGCGACGGCCTCACCCGTACCGGCGCGGCAGTCGGCTCCCCCGGCTTCATGTCGCCCGAGCAGGTGCGCGGCGGCGCGGTCACGCCCGCCAGCGACGTCTTCTGCCTCGGCTCGGTGCTGGCCTACGCGGCCACCGGCCGGATGCCGTTCGGCACGGCCGACAGCGGCGTGCACGCCCTCATGTACCGGATCGCGGAGGAGCAGCCGGACCTGACCGAGGTCCCGGCCGGACTGCGCCCGCTCATCACGTCGTTCCTCGCCAAGGACCCGCAGGAGCGGCCGACGCCCGCGCAGGTCCTGGAGGTCACCGGCGTCGAGGAGGTGCTCGGCGACCTGCGCTCCGCGGAGCCCTGGCTGCCGGGCGGCCTCGTCGCCCAGCTCGGGCGGCACGCCGTGCAGTTGCTGAACGTGGAGGAGCCCGTACGGGGCCCGGAGCCGGCGGGCGACGGGCACGCGCCGACGGCGATATCCCCGGCGGCGGCGATATCCCCGGCAGCACCGGCCCCGCAGCCGCTGCCGCCCGCGCGGCAGGATCCGCCGACCATCACCGCGGGGAACACGCCTCCCCCGGCGGGGCACCCGTCGCATCCCGTGCCGCCGCCCGCGCCCGCCACGGTCCCTTACGGATATCCGCAGCCGGGCCCGTACGGCCCCGGCCATGCGCACGGCCACGCCCCCGGCCCGCACGACTCGGGCAGCACGTACGTCACCGGGTACGTCCCCTACGGGCCTCCCGCGCCGCGCCGTTCGCGGGTGCCGGTCATCCTCGCCGCCGTGGTGGCCGGCGGGCTGATCGCGGGAGCAGGAACGGTCTTCCTGCTCAAGCACAACGGCGGGAAGGACGAGGTTTCCGGAGCGGCGAGCTCCTCCTCGCGGGCCGCCTCCCCCGGCACCACGTCCCCATCGGCCGCCCCCGGGTCCACGCCCGCGCCCGCCACGAGCCCCGGCACGGACAGCAGCACCGGCGGGCCCCAGGCGTTCGCCGGCACCTGGCAGTCCGGTTTCGGCAACGGCGCGCGCACCAACAGCCGGGCCATCACCATCACGCGGGGCGCGGACACCGTCGTCACGATCGAGGGGAGCGGCGTCCTCGACGACGGCACGCCGTACACCTGCCAGTGGCAGACCACGGCGACCGGCGGCGGTACCGCCGGGACCCCGCTGCACCTCGGCCCCTCCCGGGTCACCCGGGCGAACCCCGCCTCCGCCTGCCAGCCCGGCTCCGCCTCGGACCTCGTCCTGCTCCCGGACGGCCGGATGCGGCGCGACTTCGTCGACTCCGGCACGAAAGACGCCTCACTGGTCTACCGGAAAACCGGCTGATACCCGAAGATCGCCTGAACGCGACGGCGCCCCGGTGGCCGAAAGCCACCGGGGCGCCGTGCGTCCGTACAGGGTGCCTACGAAAGGAACGAGTTGATCTCGATCGTCTCGTCGCGGCCCGGGCCCACGCCGATCGCGGAGATCGGCGCGCCCGACATCTCCTCCAGCGCCTTCACGTACGCCTGCGCGTTCTTCGGCAGGTCCGAGAAGGTCTTCGCCTTGGAGATGTCCTCGCTCCAGCCCGGCAGCATCTCGTAGATCGGCTTCGCGTGGTGGAAGTCGCTCTGGCTGTAGGGCAGCTCCTCGACCCGCTTGCCGTCGATCTCGTACGCGACGCAGACCGGGATCTGCTCCCAGCCGGTGAGCACGTCGAGCTTGGTGAGGAAGAAGTCCGTCAGGCCGTTGACGCGGGTGGCGTAGCGGGCGATGACCGCGTCGAACCAGCCGCAGCGGCGGTCACGGCCGGTGGTCACACCGCGCTCGCCGCCGATGGTGCGCAGCGCCTCGCCGTCCTTGTCGAACAGCTCGGTCGGGAACGGACCGGCGCCGACGCGCGTGGTGTAGGCCTTGAGGATGCCGATCACGCGGTTGATCTTCGTCGGGCCCACGCCCGTACCCGTGCAGGCGCCGCCCGCGGTCGGGTTGGAGGAGGTGACGAAGGGGTACGTGCCGTGGTCGACGTCGAGCAGCGTGCCCTGACCGCCCTCGAAGAGGACGACCTTGCCCTCGTCGATGGCGTTGTTCAGGATCAGCGTGGTGTCCGCGACGAACGGCTTGATCTGCTCGGCGTAGCCCAGCATCTCGTCGACGATCTGGGCGACGTCGATCGCGCGGCGGTTGTAGAGCTTCGCCAGGATCTGGTTCTTGAAGTCGAGGGCAGCCTCGACCTTCTGCGTCAGGATCGACTCGTCGTAGAGGTCCTGAACGCGGATGCCCACGCGGTTGATCTTGTCCGCGTAGGTCGGGCCGATGCCGCGGCCGGTGGTGCCGATCTTCCGCTTGCCGAGGAAGCGTTCCGTCACCTTGTCGACCGTCGTGTGGTACGGCGTGATCAGGTGAGCGTTACCGCTGAGCAGCAGCTTGGACGTGTCGACGCCGCGCTCGTTCAGCCCGCTCAGCTCGGAGAGCAGGACCGCCGGGTCGACGACCACACCGTTGCCGATGACCGGGGTGCACCCCGGCGAGAGGATCCCGGAAGGGAGGAGGTGCAGCGCGTATTTCTGGTCGCCGACGACCACCGTGTGGCCGGCGTTGTTGCCACCTTGGTAGCGCACCACATAGTCCACAGATCCACCGAGGAGATCGGTGGCCTTTCCCTTGCCCTCGTCACCCCACTGAGCACCGAGCAGCACAAGTGCGGGCACAGGCGTACACCCCTTCCGGGCGGGGCATGTCCAACGTGCGTGGTGGTGTCACCCCGCTTGCTCAGGGCGTACACCACCGCTAGAGCCGTCGAACCGGTGCCCCGGATAGACGAAGCCCCTGGCGCAACAGCGACAGGGGCTCTTGCACCGAGAGATTACCGAATATTTCGCTCGGGGGACGAACAGAAAGACCCAGGGCCCCGGGTCGCGACCGGGGGTCCGGGGGTCGTGCCCCGGGAAAAACAGCACCTGAGGAAGGACCGAGGTGTCGGCTCCAGACCCTGGCGAGCAGGCTCTGCTCGTGGTCATCGACCCGGTCGCCCGCCGCGTGGACGGCGAGTCCGTACGGATCGCGAGGGACGTGCTCCGCGGCGGCGCGGCGACCAAGATCTGTCTGCCGGAAGGGCCGGAGGAGGTCGAGCGCGCCCTGGCCCGGCGCGGCCGGCGGCGGCCGGTCGTCATCGGCGACGACCGCGCCCTGCTGCACGTGGTGACCGTCCTGCACCGCCGCCGCGAGCTGGCGGACGTCCCGGTGTCCGTCGTGCCTGTGGGGCCCCTGCCGGCCGTCTCCGTGGCTCGCAGGCTCGGGGTGCCCCTGGGGCCCGTCGCCGCCGCCCGGGCCGTCCTGGACGGCCTGGAGCGGCCTCTGGACGTGCTCGTGGACGACAGCGGCGGTGTGATCCTCGGCGGGCTGTGGATCCCGGGCGGCGGCGACGGGCCGGACGCGGCTGCGGGGTCGCCGGTGCCGGCTGGGCCGAACGGGTCTGCGGAGGCTGCTGAGGGCGGTGCGGAGGCTGTGGATCCGGCGGCCGCGGGCTCCGGCCCGGGTTGCGCCGGCGCGGAGGGCGTGCCCGGCGGAAGTGGCGAAGGTCACCAGCCGTGGTGGTCCCCGGCCGCGCGCACGGCCCGCTCCGCGCTCACCCTGCTGACCGGTCCGGCGGCCGCCGGCCGCGTCCCCGTGCCCGGCTGCACCCGGCTGCGGATCGAGGCCGACGGAGTGCTGATCACCGACCTCGACCGGCCCGTCACCCGCGTCTCCCTGGACACCGCCGACGACGGCCTCGCGGAGCTCGCCGTCCACACCCACGACGCCGACGCCCCCCTGCGCTCGCGCGCCCGCCGCGTCACCGTCTCCGGGCCCGCGTTCCGCTACCGCGCGGACAACGTCCTGGCGGGGCCGGTGCGGCGGCGCACGTGGACGGCGGCACCGGGGGGATGGCGGCTCACGCTGCCTCGCGTGTAGCCGTCCGGCGGGCCGCCACCGTAGCGGCCCGCCGCCGTGGTGGCCCGTCGTTGCGGGCGGCTCTCAGCCGCCCGGGGTCACCAAGCCCGCCTCGTACGCGAAGACCGCCGCCTGCGTCCGGTCGCGCAGGCCCAGCTTCACCAGGATGCGGCTGACGTGCGTCTTGACCGTGGACTCGGCGACCACGAGGTGCGCGGCGATCTCCGAGTTGGAGCGGCCCTGTGCGACCAGCACCAGCACCTCCGTCTCCCGCTCGGTCAGCTCGCCGACGCGCTCCTGCGTGGGCGGCTTGGGCGTGCCCAGCCGGGAGAACTCCTGGATGAGGCGCTTGGTGACCGTCGGCGCCAGCAGCGCCTCGCCGTCGGCGACCACGCGCACGCCGTCCGCGAGCTGCCGGGCGGAGGCGTCCTTGAGCAGGAAGCCGCTCGCCCCGGCCCGCAGCGCCTGGTAGACGTACTCGTCCAGGTCGAAGGTCGTCAGGACCAGCACCTTCGCGTCCGCGTCGGCGGCGACGATCTCCCGGGTGGCCTCCAGGCCGTTGAGCACGGGCATCCGGATGTCCATCAGGACGACGTCGGGGCGCAGAGTGGCGACCTTTTCCACAGCCTCCCTGCCGTCGACGGCCTCGCCCACGACCTCGATGTCGGGCATGGCGTTCAGCAGGACGGAGAAGCCCTCGCGGACCATCATCTGATCGTCAACGATCATCACGCGGATGGTCATGCGGCGGCCTCGCCCGGCTCCACGGGGAGGAACGCCGCGACCTCGTAGCCGCCGTCCTCCGTCGCCTCGGCCGTCATCGCGCCGCCGAGCATCGCCACGCGCTCGCGCATGCCGAGGACGCCGTGGCCGGCGCCGGGCGAGGGCTTCGCCAGCCGGTTCGGCGGGCCGTTGACGACCCGCAGGCCGAGCCCGCCCAGGACGTAGCTGACCTCGACGCGGGCCTCGGCGCCCGGCGCGTGCCGCAGGACGTTGCTGAGCGCCTCCTGGACGATCCGGTACGCCGACAGCTCCACGCCCTGCGGCAGCGGCCGCACGGCGCCCGTCGTGACGTGCTCGACGGCCAGTCCGGCCGAGCGGATGTTGCCGAACAGCGAGGGCAGCGCTTCGAGGGTGGGCTGCGGGGCCTCCGGGTCGGCGAACGCCTCGGGGTTCTCCGACCGCACGACGCCGAGGATCCGGCGCAGCTCGGTCAGCGCCGCCACGGCGTTCTCCCGGATCGTCTGGAACGCGGCCGCGAGCTCGGGCGGGGTGTCCTGGACGCGGTACGGGGCGGCCTCCGCCTGGATGGCGACGACCGACATGTGGTGCGCGACGACGTCGTGCAGCTCACGGGCGATGGTGGTCCGCTCCTCCAGCACGGTGCGGCGGGAGCGCTCGACCTCGGTCACGGCGGTCTGCTCGGCGACCTGCTGCTTGGACTCGCGCAGCCCGCGCATGGAGAGCACGGCGATCATCACGACCGTGAACAGGGCGAACATCTCGAAGAGATCGGAACCCGGGTAGCCGCCGTACGGGCGGAAGGCCTGGAGGAAGAACGTCAGGAAGATGCCGGCCGCGGCGGTGAGCACCAGCATCTCGACCGCGACGCGGGGCCGCGTCCGCAGGGCCACGAACAGCACGACGATCAGGTACGTGACGAAGTTGACCGACGAGTCGCCCATTCTGTAGCCGCTGAGGAAGACGCCCGAGAACAGCATCCCCGCCAGGGAGAGCCACCAGGCGCCGACCGGCCGGAGCATCGTCATGATCAGCGGTGCGCCGACGAACAGCCCCGCGTAGCCGAGCCCGGACACGCCGCCTATGCGGTCGGCGGTCGCGAGCGTGACGAAGCACGCGAAGAGGGTGAGGGCGCTGTGCGGGAACCAGCGTGCGTACCGCCGGGCGCGCACCGGCAGCCGGCGCACCCACCCGCGCTCGGTGGGGAGCGGCAGCAGCGGGCGGAACGCGAAGGCGTCGGTGAAGAGGTCCTCGCGCAGCCTGTGGAGGGCAGTCTTCGCCATGCGCAGCTCGTTGCCCGGGTGGGTGTCATGGGTGTCGGTCACACCATCAACGGTAGGCAAACCGATGTCGTAGGGCGTCCCCATGAATGGGGATCTCCGGGGGTCCTCCTTAAGTCGGACGGGCCTCCCCCCGGGAGGGAGAGAGCAGCGCGGTCAGCAGGTCTCCGTAGGCCGCCGTGCCCGGCGTGACCGCGGCGTAGTGGCCGGTGCCCGGGAGGGTGTGCAGGGTGACGTCCGCGCCCGCCGCCGTGGCGGACGTCACGTAGGACCGGGACAGCTCCAGCGGTACGTCCGGGTCGTCGGTTCCGTGCAGGACGGTGACGGGGACGCGCGCGGGCGGGCGCAGGACGGGGTCGGCGTCCGCGGGCCGCTCGCCGCCCAGGAACTCCTCCACCGCTCCCCCGCTCAGCCCCAGCTCGCGCGCCCGGGCGAGGTCGGCGACCGGGGCGATGGCGACGACGTCTGTGACAGCGTCCGCGACCGTGGCGTCGCTCGCCGCGCACAGGGCGAGGTGGCCGCCGGCGGAGTGGCCTACCAGGACGTGTCTTCGCCGAGGCGGCCGGCTGCGGATCGCCGCGGCGCGGACGACGTCCTCGTACGTCCGCGGCCAGCCTCCGCCGCCGCCCGGCCCGACGCGGCGGTACTCCGCGAGGGCCACCTCCACGCCCTGCGCGGCCAGGGCCGCCGCGAGGGGCGCGAGGTGGCGGCGGTCGTAGGCCTCGCGCCAGAACCCGCCGTGCAGCAGGGTCACGCGGACGCCGGCCGCCGGCCCGGCCGGCAGGTGGAGGTCGACGACCTGGCTGGGGTGCGGGCCGTAGGGCACGGTCGCGTCGGGCGGCACGTAGGGCAGGCCGAACAGGGCGTCCTCCTCGGCCGTCACCGCCGGGCCTCCGCCACCACCTCGCCGAGCACGCGCGCGGCCCGTTCCGCATCCGCGAAGCGCGTGTACAGCGGCGTGAAACCGAACCGGAGGACGTCCGGGCGCCGGAAGTCGCCGACGACACCGCGGCGGATGAGCTCCGCCATGACCTCGCCGGCTCCGGGCCCGTACCGCAGCGACACCTGGCTGCCCCGCTCGCCGTGCGCCCGCGGCGTCACGGACTCGACGCCGCCTTGCGGGACGTACGCCTCGACGCAGCGCAGGAAGAAGTCCGTGAGGGCGAGGCTCTTGGCGCGGACGGCCGCGAGGTCCACGCCGTCCCAGACGTCGAGCGCGGCGTCGAGGGCGAGGAGGGAGAGGATCTCCGGGGTGCCGACGCGGCCGCGGACGGCGCCGCCGGCGGGCGCGTAGGCGGGGTCCATGGCGAAGGGGTCGGCGTGGGAGTTCCAGCCGGGGAGCGGTGAGTCGAACCGGTCTTGCAGGGCGCGGCGCACGTAGAGGAAGGCGGGCGCGCCGGGGCCGCCGTTGAGGTACTTGTACGTGCAGCCGACCGCGAAGTCCGCCCCGTCGGCGTCGAGACGGACGGGCAGGGCGCCCGCGCTGTGGCACAGGTCCCACACGGTGCGCGCGCCGGCGGCGCGGAGGGCGGCCGTGGTGCCGGGCAGGTCGTGGAGGCGGCCCGTGCGGTAGTCGACGTGGTTGACGAGGGCGACGGCCGTGCGGGGGCCGGCCTCGCGGGCCATGTCCGCCGCGTCGACGGCGCGGATCCGGCAGCCGGTCATGCGGGCGGCGGAGCTGGCGATGTAGCCGTCGGTGGGGAAGGTGGCGGCGTCCACGAGCACTTCGTCCCGCAGGGGGGCCTCCCCCTCCCCTCCCCCCTCCCCCGCCCCCCGTGTCATGCGGATGGCCGCGACCACGGCCTTGAAGACGTTGACGCTCGTGGAGTCGCCGGCGACGACCTGGCCCGGGGCGGCGCCGACCAGCCGGCCGAGGCGGTCGCCGACGCGCTCCGGGGCCGTCCACCAGCCGGACTCCTCCCAGGAGCGGATGCCCAGCCGCCCCCACTCGCGCCCGACCACGTCGGCGAGGCGGCCGGCGACGCCGCGCGGCGGGGCGCCGAGCGAATTCCCGTCGAGGTAGACGACGGCGTCGTCAAGGTCGAACTCGGCGCGCTTCGCGGCCAGTCCGTCGGCGGCGTCGAGCGCGGCGGCTTCCCCGGCCCGGACCGCCTCAGACACGGCTGCGCGCCGTCCACAACTCGGGGAACACGTGCTTCGTCGCCCGCTTCTCCAGCCAGGCGACGCCCGGCGAGCCGCCCGTGCCCACCTTCGCGCCCATGGCCCGGCGCGTGGCCACCAAGTGATCGTTGCGCCAGCGCCAGACGAGCTCCGCGACCTCCGTCAGCGCCTCCCCCAGCCGGCACTCCTCACTGCCCTGGTCCCCGGCGTATATCCGCTCCCAGACCGCCTCGACCGCCGGATCCGCCGCATACCGCTCGGAGACGTCACGGCCGAGGACGGTCACGGGTATCTCATGGCCGCGGCGCGCGAGATGGCGCAGCACCTCGTCGTACAGGCTGGGTGCGTACAGCGCCTTCTCCAGCTCTGCGTGGATCTGCGGCGCGCCCTGGTGCGGCACGAGCATGGCCGCGGACTTGTCGCCGAGGAGGAACTCCAGCCGCCGGTGCATCGCCGACTGGAAGCCGGACGCGTCCCCGAGGGCGGAGCGGAAGGCGTTGAACTGCGCCGGGGTCAGGTGCGCCAGCGGCTCCCAACTGGCGTTGAGGGACTGCAACTCGTACGTGGAGCGCTTCAGGGCGGCCATCGCCACCGGCAGGTCGTCCTCGCGCAGGGCGCGCGCGGCGGTCTCCCATTCGTGCACGATGACTCTGAACCAGAGCTCCATCACCTGCGTGGTAACGAGGAAAGCCATCTCCCCGGGGTCCTCGGAGAGCGGCTCCTGAAGGCTGCTGAGCTCGGACGCCCGCACATAGTCCTCGTACGGGGTGGTGCCGGTGAAGTGAAGGTTGGCTGCCGTGTCCTGCGGATCGGAAGAAGTCACGTCGTCTCCCCTGCCGTTGCTCCCGGGTTCGCCGGGCCACTGACGCGATCATGCGGGCGGGGAGCCGGTCACGGCAAGGGCTGTGGATAACCCGGGGATAGCCCGGCGGACAGCCGGAACAGACAGCGGAAGGGACACCGGACGGACAGCCGGACGGACACCGGACGGGCAGTCGGGGCAGACAGCCGGAACGCCCCGCACGAGGCAGGGCGTTCCGGCCGTGCGTCACAGGTCAGCCCAGGGTGTTGGCCGCCGTGGGCGAGCTGTCGCGCAGGAAGGTGGAGCAGCGCTCGTACTCCTCCTGCTCGCCGATGGCCTGCGCGGCGCGCGCGAGGGCGTGCAGGGCGCGCAGGAAGCCGCGGTTCGGCTCGTGCTCGAAGGGCACGGGGCCGTGGCCCTTCCAGCCGCTGCGGCGCAGTGCGTCGAGGCCGCGGTGGTAGCCGGTGCGGGCGTAGGCGTAGGACTCGACGACCCGGCCGCCCTCGAACGCCTCGTCGGCGAGCTGGGCCCAGGCCAGCGACGACGCGGGGTACTTCGCGGCGACCTCGGAGGGGGCCGCTCCGGAGGCGAGCAGCTCGCGCGGCTCCGGGTCGTCGGGCAGGTGGGTCGGGGGCGGTCCCCCGAGCAGGTTCTCGTGAATGGACATGAGCTCCAGTTTGCCCTGTCGCCCCGCCGCCTGGGCAGGTGCCGGAGCCACCGGCCGCCGATTGCGGTCAGCGCGCCGGGCCGCGTACGGGCGCTGCATCCCGTACGGCTGTGCCACGTACGGGCTCTGCACCCCGCACGACTGCGCCGCGTACGGCCGCCGCATACGGCCGCTCAGGCGTCGCCCGGGTCCAGCGGCGGGGACGCCGCCCCGCAGTGGTACGTGCTCTCCGGGTGGCTGGGCTCCTCGCCGGTGGGCTTGCGGGCGCGCAGGCACGCCGCCCCGACCGTGAACCAGGCCAGGGCCGAGCCCAGCGCCAGGGAGCCTGCGCACCAGTACATCGCGCTGCGGAAGGCGCGCGCGAACACCGCGGGCTCGCGGTAGGCGTCCGGGCCCATGCCGACCAGCAGCGGCAGCGCGGCCACGGCGACCAGGCCGGCGGCGCGGGCGGCCGCGTTGTTGATGCCGCTGGCCAGGCCGGCGCGGGCGACGTCCACGGAGGCGAGGACGGTCGCGGTGAGCGGGGCGACGAGGGCCGTCATGCCCAGGCCCAGGACCACGAGCGCGGGCAGCACGTCCGCCCAGTACGAGGCGCCGTGGCCGACGCGGGCCATCAGCAGCATGCCCGCGGCGCACAGCAGCGGCCCGATGGTGAGGGGCCAGCGCGGGCCGATGCGCTGGGCGATCTCCCCGGAGCGGGCCGACAGCAGCAGCATCAGCACCGTCGTGGGCAGCAGGGCCGTGCCGGCCTGGAGCGCCGACCAGCCCAGCACGACCTGCAATTGCAGCACCGACAGGAAGAAGAAGCCGCTGAAGGCCGCGTAGACGCACACCGTCACCGCGTTGATCGAGGAGAACAGGCGGTTGGAGAAGATGTGCAGCGGCAGCATGGGGTCGCGCCTGCGGGCCTCCACCCGGCAGAAGGCGATGCCCAGCAGGACGCCCGCGACGGCGGGGCCGATCACCCACGGCGAGGCGCCCTTGTCGGGGGCGGCGATCAGCGCGTACGTCACAGCGCCCAGGGCGAGCGCGCCCAGGGCCGCGCCGAGGGCGTCGAAGCGCCCGCCCGCGCCGGGGTCGCGCGTCTCCGGGACGTACTTCAGGGCCACCGGGACGCACACCGCCGCCAGCGGCAGGTTGATCAGGAACACCCAGCGCCAGCCGGGCCCGTCCACCAGCCAGCCGCCCACGAACGGGCCGACCGCCGTGGCCACCCCGCCCAGGCCGGACCACGCGCCGACGGCCGCGGCCCGGTCCTGCTGGCGGAAGACGGCCTGGATGAGGGCGAGCGAGCCGGGCGTGAGCAGGGCCCCGCCGATGCCCTGGAGGGCCCGCGCGCCGACGAGCACGCCGGCGCTGGGGGCGATCCCGCACAGCAGCGAGGCGAGCGCGAACCACACCACGCCGATCACGAAGACCCGCCGCCGCCCGTAGCGGTCGCCGAGGGCGCCGCCCAGCAGGATCAGGCCCGCGAGGGTGAGCATGTACGCGTTGACGGTCCACTGGAGGACCGGCAGGTCGGCGTCGAGGTCCCGGCCGATGTGCGGCAGGGCGACGTTGACGACGGTGCTGTCGAGCATCGCCATGCCCGAGCCCAGCACGGCGGTCAGCAGCACCGCGCGCCCCGTGGCGGTGCCCATGCGCACCGCGGGCCCTCCGACGGGCGCCTGCTGCCCCGCCTCCGTGGCCCGCGCCGGCGGGGGCGGCTCGGGGCCGGGCCCGGGCGCGGGTTCCGGTGCGGAGTCGCTCATGGCGCGATCATCCCCCGGACGGGCGCGCGCGGCCATACGGAAGGGGCCCGGTGCCGCTCGCGCGCGGCACCGGGCCCCTTCCCCGGCCGTAGGGCCGTTGCTTCGGCTACTTCAGCTTCGTGCCCGTGGCGCGCAGGTCCGCGCACGCCTTGGTGACGCGCTCGGCCATGCTCGCCTCGGCCAGCTTGCCCCAGGTGCGCGGGTCGTAGGTCTTCTTGTCGCCGACCTCGCCGTCGACCTTCAGGACGCCGTCGTAGTTCTTGAACATGTGGGCCGCCACCGGACGGGTGAAGGCGTACTGGGTGTCGGTGTCGAGGTTCATCTTCACGACGCCGTTCTCCAGCGCGGTGCGGATCTCCTCCTCCGTGGAGCCGGAGCCGCCGTGGAAGACGAAGTCGAACGGGTCGGCCTTGCCGTGCTTGGCGGCGATGCCGTCCTGGAGGTCGCGCAGGAGCTCCGGGCGCAGCACGACGTTGCCCGGCTTGTAGACGCCGTGGACGTTGCCGAAGGAGGCGGCCAGCAGGTAGCGGCCCTTCTCGCCCAGGCCCAGCGCCTCGGCGGTGCGCTCGACGTCCGCGACGGTGGTGTAGAGGTCGTCGTTGATCTCGTGGGAGACGCCGTCCTCCTCGCCGCCGGTCGGGGTGATCTCGACCTCGAGGATGATCTTCGCCTTCACGGCCTCGGCGAGGAGCTCCTTCGCGATGGCGAGGTTCTCGTCGAGCTTCTCGGCGGAGCCGTCCCACATGTGGGACTGGAAGAGGGGGTTGCGGCCGGCGGCGACGCGCTCCTGGGAGATCGCGAGCAGCGGGCGGACGTAGCCGTCCAGCTTGTCCTTGGGGCAGTGGTCGGTGTGCAGCGCGATGTTCACCGGGTACTTCTCGGCGACGACGTGCGCGAACTCGGCGAGCGCGACCGCACCCGAGACCATGTCCTTGCTGTACTGACCGCCCAGGAACTCCGCACCGCCGGTGGAGATCTGGATGATGCCGTCGCTCTCCGCCTCGGCGAAGCCGCGCAGCGCGGCGTGGAGGGTCTGCGTCGAGGTGACGTTGATGGCCGGGTAGGCGAACTTGCCTGCCTTCGCCCGGTCGAGCATCTCGTTGTAGACCTCGGGGGTTGCGATGGGCATCTGTCCGCTCCTTGTGATGTGCGGGTACGGGCGTAGTGGTACGGGGCCCTGACCTAGGGGGCGACGGTCATCGTCGCCCCCATCTTCCCAGACTCCCCTGATTACTCCACATGAGGCCCGGCGTGCTCATATGAGCCGAGGTGTGCGCAAGGGGCGTGGTTTCACGTGAAACCACGCCCCTTGCGGCGCCGCACTCATGGAAAGGGCAGGTCAGGACAGGCCCAGGTCCCCCAGCGAGTAGCCCGTGACATAGCGCAGGCCCGCGCCCTCGATCGCGGAGGCGGCACCGCGGTCGACGATCGTCGCGACCGCGACGACCTCCGCGCCGGCCTCGCGCGCCGCCTCGACGGCGGTCAGCGGGGAGCCGCCGGTGGTCGAGGTGTCCTCGACCACCAGGACGCGGCGGCCCTTGATGTCCGGGCCCTCGATGCGGCGCTGCATGCCGTGGGTCTTCTGCGCCTTGCGGACGACGAACGCGTCCAGCTTGCGGCCGCGCGCGGCGGCGGCGTGCAGCATCGACGTGGCGACGGGGTCGGCGCCGAGGGTCAGGCCGCCCACGGCGTCGAAGTCCAGGTCCGCGGTGGCGTCCAGCATCACCTGGCCGACCAGCGGCGCGGCCTCGGCGTCCAGGGTGATCCGGCGCAGGTCGATGTAGTAGTCGGCCTCCTTGCCGGAGGAGAGGGTCACCTTGCCGTGGACCACGGCCTTGTCCTTGATCTGCTCTAGCAGGGCGTCACGCGTGCTCATGCCCATGAGCTTAGGCCAGCGCCCGCCGGGCCGGGCCCGTCCGGCGAGCGCGCGCCGAGCGAGCGCCGGGCGGTCGTCCGTCAGTCGAGCGAGCGCTGGGCGGTCGTCCGTCAGCCCAGCGTCCGCCAGGTCCACGTCGTGGAGATCTCCAGCGGGTCGATCGGCGTGACGAGGCGGGGCAGGGTGTTCAGGCCGTTGGGCGGGCCGGACTGCGGCTCGACGCAGACGGCCGCCTCCTGCTCGTCGTAGACCACGACCCATTCGGCGCGGCTGGCCACCTTCAGCTCCAGGGCACCGGGCCAGGTCAGGGTCACGTCGACGCCGTCGGGCATGCCGAAGCAGTCGTCCCAGGGGCCGGGGAGGGGGTCGATGCGGCGGCCGGTGGGGATGTGGTCGGCGCCGCGCTCCTCCTGCCAGCCGGGGGTGAAGTCGAGCCGTACGTCCTCGCCGGTGCCGAGGTTCCGCAGGAACCAGGGGTGCCAGCCGGCCTGCGCCGGGAACGAGTCGCTCGCCGCCTCCACGCCCATGGTGAGGGTGAGGGCGTCCGGGGCCAGTTCGACCAGCTGGGTGACGCGGCCGGGGTACGGCCACGGGTCGGCGAGGTCATAGGTGAACGCGGCGGAGGAGCCGTCCACCCGGACCGTGTGCCACGCCGTGTCCCGGCCGGTGCCGTGAATGGCGTGCGGCGGATGGTTGACGGGCATCTGGTGCCGCTCGCCGCCGTTGCGGAACTGCCCGAGCTCGATGCGGCCGCACCAGGGCACCATGGGGAAGCAGCCGTACTTGTCGCCCTGGCGCAGGAGTTCGGTCCCGCCGATGCGGAGGCCGGTCAGCCGGCAGCCGTGCCCGGGGTCGACGGTGAGCTCGGCGTCCCCGGCCTTGAGGTGCACGAGCCGGCCCGGCCGTGCGGGCTGCCCGGGGTCAACGGGCCCGCCGCTTGCGTCATCTGTGCGTACGTCATTCGTCACGGTTACGACCCTATGGGCATCCGGCCGCCGCCGCGGGCATCCCTCAGCGGCGGCGGCGCAGCACGCGTCCCACGACGACCGCCGAGGCGATCGCGACGGCCGCGGCGGGTGCCGCCCAGCGCAGGGCGGTCGCCGTCGCCGAGCCGGCTTCGGGGGCCGGTACGGGGGCGTAGCGGCCGCGGGGAGGGGCGTGGTCGACCTCCTCCGCGCTGCGGCCGATCATCGTGCGGCGGGCGTGCGCGGCCTCGGCCGGCGGCTCGTCGTCCACGTCGTCCTCGTCGAGGTCGTCGTCGGCCAGGTCGTCCGCGAGGTCGTCGTCGGCCGACGGGTCGAGGGCGGAGGGCGGGACGGCCGTGTCGAAGACGCTGCCGCCCTCCAGGCGGGGGCCGTCCCCGGCCTCCTCCTCGGCGTCCTCGTGCAACTCCTCCACCAGTGCGGCGGCGAAACGGTCCAGCAGGCGGCGGGCGGTGGCCTCCGTGGTCTTCTCGTCGAACTCCGCCAGCCGGCCGCCGGTGGCCACCGTCCCGGCGCAGGTCAGCCGCGCGCCGCCGGGCGCCTCCGTCAGCAGCCCGCGCAGCGACAGCGTCACCGTGCCGGTGCCCCGCACCTCGGTGCCCTCGCCGGAGAGCTCGTACGCGCCGTCCCGCTCGGTCAGGCGCAGCTCGCCGCGGTAGGTGATGGTCGAGCCGCCTATGCGCAGCCGCAGCCGCCCGGCGACGGTCTCTCCCGAGGCGTCGGCGCTGTCCTGTTGCAGGCCGGGGACGCACCGGGCCACCCGCGCCGGGTCGGCGAGGACCCGGCGCACGGCCTCGACGGGAAACGGGACGAACACCTCATGCTCCATAGTCAGCGAGCCTACCCACCGGGCCCCTCACCAGGGCCTCTCCGGACGGATTTTCGTGGCTCCCGGCCCCGTACGCGGGGCCGGGAGGGCGTCGGCCGGGCGAGCGATCGAGCGCCCGGCCGGACTTCAGCCGCGCGCCGGCCGGAGTTCAGCCGCGCGCCGATCGGACTTCGGCCGCGCGCCGACCGGGTCTCAGTCGCCGACCGTGAAGCGCTCGCCGATGTGGTTGGCCTCCTCGATCTCGTCGACGAGGGCCACCGCGTAGTCCTCGGCGGAGATCCGCGACTTGCCGCTGCCGTCCACGACGAGGTCCTCCAGGGCCGTGCGGTACGTGCCCGTGCGCTCGCCCGGCTCGATGAGGCCGGCGGGGCTGAGGTTGGTCCAGCGCACGTCGGTGACCGTGCGGTAGTAGTCGAGGGCGTCGCCGTGCGCGTGCATGATCTGGAGCAGGAACTCGGGGAGCCCCTCCGCGTCCCAGACCTGCTTGCCGTCCGGCGTGCGCAGCGAGCCCGCACCGCCGACCGTGATCAGCCGCGGCGCCTTCTCGCCGAGCGCCCGCACCCCGGCCACCAGCGACTTCGCGGCGGGCTCGATGGTCGCGACGTGCCCGGGGCCGTCGCCGCCGCCGACCGCGCTGACCACGACGTCCTGGCCCGCGGCGACGGCCTCGACGGACTTCGGGTCGAGGACGTCACCGGTGACGACGGTCAGGTTCTCGTGGGTCTCGGTGAGCTTCTTGGGGTCGCGGACGACGGCCGTGACCTGGTGGCCGCGGTCCAGGGCCTCGCGCAGGACGCGGCTGCCGATGGTGCCGTTGGCGCCGAAGAGGGCGATCTTCGCCATGGGGTTCTTCTCCTCAGAAATGTGGTGCAAAGCCTGCTGAAGTGGGGTGATCAGGAGGAAGTGGGGTGACCACTGAAGTGGTCAGTGCTGGTCGAGGGCGCGGGTGAGCCCGCGTGCGCTGGTCGTCGGGCCGCCGAGCCGCCGCAGCCCGCCGGGCGTGTGCAGCAGCAGGGTCGGGAAGGCGTCGACGCCCAGCCGCCGGACCTCCCGGAACTCCGCCTCCGCCGCGCGCCGCGTGGCCGGGTCGGCGAAGGCGGCGACGGCCGCGCCGGCGTCCACGCCGCCGAGCCCGGCCGCGACCGTCCGCACCGTCTCCGGGGCGGACAGGCTCCGCCCGTCCACGTACCAGGCGCGTTGCAGTGCACCCGCGAACTCCAGTGTCCGCTCGGGGGCCTGTGCGCGCAGCGCGGCGAGGGCCGTCGCGGCGGCGGCCGAGTCCAGGACGGCGGTGCCGTCGGCGAACGCCCTCGCGTAGCCCGGGCCGAAGACCGCGCCGGTCAGCTCGCCGATACGGGCATCCGCCTGGGGGATGTAGGGGTAGGCGGACACAGGCTGGGCCCGCGGGCCGGTGAACAGTCCGCCGCTGAGCACCGTGAGTTCGATGCGGTCGGCATTCGCCTCCGCGAATTCCCGGATGGTGGGGCCGAAGCCGTAGCACCAGCCGCAGTAAGCGTCGAAGGCGTACGTGAGTTTGTGCCGCGCGGCGCCTGCGGTGCTTGCGGTGTCTGCGGTGTCTGCGGTGTCTTTCTGCCGTGCCATGTCCGTCCCCGTATCTCCCTGCATTCCCGCATTTCCCTTGCCCGCACTGTCTTGTGCGTTACGACCACGCTAAAGGCGTTTTTCACCCATAAACAGGTAAGCTCGCGTCTCACCATGGTGAAAAAGCGACACGACGCGACCGGCCCCGGCGGCGGCATCATCGATCTCGCCTACCGGGCCCCGGCCGGCACGCCCGCCGGCGTCGAGGTGATGCCGGTGGCCGAGCTGCGCGCCCGCGCCCCCGAGGGCCTGCTGGTCAGCCCGCAGCGGCTGGACTTCCACCAGATCGTCGCGGTCCGCTCCGGTTCCTCCGCCCACACCGTCGACTTCACCGGCCACTGGCTGGAGGAGGGCTCGGTGCTGTGGGTGCGCCCGGGTCAGGTGCAGCAGTTCGGCGACCCGGAGGCGATCGAGGGCACGGTCGTCCTCGTCCAGCCGGGTTTCCTGCCGTCCGGCAGCCCCGTCGCCGCCGTGGCGGACGACCCCTTCCGGCCGGTGGTGTGGCAGCCGGCCGGCCAGGACCGGGAGGCCGTGTTCTGCGCGGTGGGCCATCTGGAGGCGGACTTCCGTACGGGCGCGGGCCTGCCGGCCGACGTGCACGCCGACGTCCTGCGCCACCTGCTGTCGGTCCTCGTGCTGCGGCTCGCGCACCTCACCGCCCCCGTCGGCAGCAGGGTGCCCGCACCGGGCGGCGCCTTCCTGCGCTTCCGGGCCGCGGTCGAGCGGGAGTTCGGCACGAGCCACCGGGTCGCCGACTACGCCCGCTCGCTCGGCTACTCCTCGCGGACGCTGTCGCGCGCGACCACCGCCGCGGCCGGGGTGGGCGCCAAGGAGTTCATCGACCGGCGGGTGATGCTGGAGGCCAAGCGGCTGCTCGCGCACAGCGGGCTGTCCGCGGCCCGGATCGCGGGCCGGGTCGGCTTCGACGACGCGGCGAACTTCTCCAAGTTCTTCCAGCACCGGGAGGGTTGCTCACCGGGCGCCTTCCGCGCGCGGATGCATCAAGGGCACTAGGGGCGACAAGGACACCAGGGGCACCAAAACGCCATGGCCACGCCGTGAAGAGAAACGGTCATTCGGCATAGCGCGGATGCATCAGCGTCGACGGCAGCAGCCCCGGCTCCCGGCTGTGCTCGGCCTCCCGCCCGGCCGCCGCGAGCCGGCCGCCGGTGAGGGACAGCAGGCAGGGCCGCGCCCGGGGCAGCTCCAGCGGCAGCCGTTCCCGCGAGACGAGCAGGAAGCTCCAGTCCTCGCCGTGGCCGCTGTGCACCGGAACCCGGTCCGGGCCGCCGGAGAAGCCGCTGCCGTCCACGCGGTACGGCGTGGAGTAGAGGCCGAGCGAGCGGACGGTGGCGTCGACCGTCCAGAACACGTGCGGGCGAGCGCCGAGCGTGCCCGCGTGGACGGCCAGCCGCCCGCCGGGGGCCAGCCGCCGCTCGACCAGCCCGTAGAACTCCTGCGAATAGAACTTGGTGCTCGTGGTGATGCCGGGGTCGGGGAGGTCGGAGATGACCACGTCGAACGGGCCCTCGGCGGCGGAGCGGGAGCGCAGCCACTCGAAGGGGTCGGCCGCCACCAGCCGCACGCGCGGATCGCGGAAGGCCCCGTGGTTGAGGGCGGCCAGATCGGGATCCGTGCTGGCCAGGCGCAGGACGGCCGCGTCGACGTCGACGACGGTCACCGAGGAGAGGTCGCCGTAGCGCAGCAGTTCGCGGACGGCGAGGCCGTCGCCGCCGCCGAGGACGAGGGCCCTGCGGTGCGGGCCGTCCATCGCGGGGTGGACCAGGGCTTCGTGGAACCGGTACTCGTCGTCGCCGTTGACGCGGAGCCGGCCGTCGAGGAAGAGGGAGAGCGGCTTGCCGCTGCCGCCGCCGCCCGTGAGGACGACCTCCTGGACGTCGGACTGGACGGCCACGCGGACGTCGTCGCCGTAGACGGCGTGGCGGGCGGCCTTCTCGAAGGGCCCGCTGAGGGCGGAGCAGGTGGCGAGGAGGGCGAGGACGAGACCGTTGGCGGCTATGAGGAGCCGGCGCGTGCGGACCGAGAGGTCGCCGCGGAAGAGCCACAGGACGAGCGCGCCGCCGGCGACGGCGTTGACCGCGCCGGTCAGCAGGGCGCCCGTCAGCTGGCCGAGCACGGGCAGGAGGAGGAAGGGGAAGGCGAGGCCGCCGACCAGGGCGCCCACGTAGTCGGCGGCGAAGAGGTCGGCGACGGCGCCGCCCGCGTCCTGGCGGCGGATGCGCTGGATGAGCGTCATCAGCAGGGGCACTTCGGCGCCGATCAGCACGCCGATGGCGAGGGAGAAGCCGACCAGAGCCGGCCGCGCCTGGCCGAACCAGGCGAAGCAGGCGTAGAGCGCTATGGCCGACAAGCCGCCTATGAGTGCCAGTAAGGCCTCGACCGCGGCGAACCCCAGGGCGGCGCGCCTGCGCAGCCGCTTGGCGAGCAGCGAGCCGATGCCCATCGCGAAGACCATGACGGACAGCACGACGGAGGCCTGGGTGACGGAGTCGCCGATCAGATACGAGGCCAGGGCGACCAGCTCCAGCTCGTACACCAGCCCGCAGGCGGCGCAGATGAAGACGGTGGTCAGCACCACGAGGCGACCGAGCCCGGCCGGTACGGGCAGCCGCGCCGATACCGGGCGGTAGATCATGTTGGGAACGCTACGTTACGAAACGGCAACCCTTTGTCACCCACAAGGGTTTATTACGAGAGAGCCGCCGCCGTCCGTGCCCCCACTCTCGTGCGGGTGGCGACCAGCCGTCCCTCCTGGGGATAGGCGTGCCAGGTGCGCCAGCTGATCCGGCCGTCGCACCGCTGGGCGAGCAGTGCGGTGAAGGCGTGCGGGCTGCCCGGGAAGGTGCCCGCCAGGCCGTAGGGGTGTTCGGCGACCAGGGCGAGGAGCTCCTGCGCGCGGCCCGCGAACGAGCCGTGCGAGAGCGTTTCTATCCGGGCCGCGAACTCGTACTCCCAGGCGCCGATGCGCTTGGCGACGCCCAGCGGCAGCGGGGTGGCGCTGCCGGGCAGGCAGGCGACCGTCTCCGAGCAGACGCCGTCGCCCTCCTCCAGCAGCACCTGGTGGGAGGCGCCGAGGAGGCGCAGCTGGACCTGGGAGCCGGCGAGCTGGAGGTCGAGGACGGCCAGCGCCGGCAGCGGGTCCTTGCCCAGGCACCAGGCGAGGTCGGCGGCGCGGGTGTCGGTGTAGGTGGTCTTGAGGGTGGTGAGCATGGGTCGGCTCCGCAAGCACGCAGTGGAGGGTGGGCCGGCCCGCCGGGGAGGACCAGAGTCTTCGGGTGAGGACCAGAGGTCTTCGAGTGCGCCGGCTCATGCCCACATATGAGCTGTTTCCGTGGGTCCGAGGACGTCCGAGGACAGTGATTACGGGATTCCCCGGAGCCTTAATGAGAGGGAATCATGAATGAGCAGCGCCCACAGCGTTTTTACCCATCTCATCGTGCTTTCCATCCACGCGAGGGCCGGACAGTTCAACTGTTCAGAATCTTTGCGGACCGGCGGCCGGTCCGGCGGGCGGCCGAATGTGCGGCCGGCGGGCCGGGGGAACCCGCCGGATGCATATGCGATCAAGCACGGGACCGCCGCAAATCCCCGTCAGGCAGCGTTCACCAGCTTCTCCACAGCCGAAATCACGGACTCTTCACGCTTGCAGAACGAGAAACGCACGAAATAGGGCGGCGCATCGGGGCGCAGATTGAAGGCGGCCGTCGGAATGGCCACCACCCCGGCGCGCGAGGGGAGTTCACGGCAGAATCGCACGCCGTCCGAGTACCCCCACGCGCGGATGTCCGCCTGGAGGAAATACCCCGCCTCCGCGCGGTAGGGGCGCAGACCGGCGCTCGCGAGCCCCCGGCTCAGCAGGTCGCGATTGCGCTGCAACGTGCTCCGCAGCTCCGCCGCCCACTCCTCCACGCCGTCCAGCATCCGCGCGAGCGCCTCCTGGTACGGCGCGCCCGAGGCGTAGGTGAGGAACTGCTTCGCGGCCCCGACCGCCCGCACGAGCTCGGCGGGCCCGCACACCCAGCCGACCTTCCAGCCGGTCACGTTGAACGTCTTGCCTGCCGACGAGATGGTCAGCGTACGCTCGCGCATCCCCTCCAGTGCCGCGATCGTCGCGTGCCGCCCGCCGTCGTAGACGAGGTGCTCGTACACCTCGTCCGTCACCACCGTCAGGCCGTGCTCCCGGCACAGCGCGGCGATCTCGGCGAGCTCCTGCGCCGTGAAGACCTTGCCCGTCGGGTTGTGCGGGGTGTTGAGCATGAGCACCCGGGTGCGCGGGGTGACCGCCGCCCGCAGCGCGGCCGCGTCCAGCACGAAGACGTCGCCGTCCTCCGCGAGCGGCACGCCCACCACGCGCGCACCGGCGAAGCGGGCGCCCGCCGGGTAGGCGTCGTAGCAGGGGTCAAAGGCCAGCACCTCGTCGCCCGGGTCGCACAGCGCGAGCAGCGCCGCGGCGAGGGCCTCGGTCGCGCCCGTCGTCACCAGCACCTCGTCCTGCGGGTCGTACTCCAGTCCGTAGCGCCGGGACTGGTGAGCGGCGACCGCCTCGCGCAGCGCGGGGAAGCCCGCGGCGGGCGGGTACTGGTTGCTGCCCGCGAGGACCGCCGCCGAGACGTCCTTCAGCAGCACGGGCGGAGCGTCCAGTTCCGGCACGCCCTGGCCGAGGTTGACCGCGCCCGTGCGGCGGGCGAGCTCCGTCATCTCCGTGAAGACCGAGGTGCCGAGGCCCTGCACGCGGGCGGCGGGGCTCCAGTCCTTGTTCATGCGAACCCACTTCTGTCGGTGTTCCGAGGCTGCCTCGTCTGTCGGTTTCTGAGGCTGCCTCACCCTAGGCACGCGGCTGCGCGCGGGCACAGCACACCGTCCGCCGCGCACCGCGCAGACACTCCGCGGTGCCCGCCGAGCGGGTGGAAGGCGCACCGCTTACGGGCGCTCCCGCTCGCGCGCGCGTGAGCTGCGCCGCAAGGTCGAAGGTGCAGTGGAGGCGCCCGCACCGGCGCCGAACAGGCCCAGAGGCCGAGGCCGAGAGGCCGAGGATGCCGGAGGTCCCCCCGTGTCAGCCGACACCGCCGTGCCCGTCCGGGCGCCGGAGCCGCGCCCCGCGTCCGGCAACGCCCGCGTCCGCCGCGTCGAGCGCGCGCGGGACGCCCTGCGCCGGGCGGCCCCCGCCCTCGCGTTCTACGCGGCGGCCCGGCTGACCGGCATGGCGATGATGGCCGCCTGGGCGTGGTGGATCGGCCGCCACCCGCGCACGCTGCTCGGCCACTCCTGGGACGGCATCTGGTACGCGGGGATCGCCCGGCACGGCTACGGGCTGGTGCTGCCCTCGCCGACCACGCGCGGCGTCGTCTTCAACGACCTGGCGTTCTTCCCGCTCTTCCCCGGCCTCGTGCACGCCGTCTCCACCGTCACGCCGCTGACCGTCGTCAGCTCCGGCCTGGTCGTCGCCTGGCTGTCCGCCGGCGCCGCCGCATGGGGCATCTACGCGCTCGGGGAGCGGCTGTACGGGCAGCTGTACGGGCGCAGGGCCGCGACGCTGCTCGTGGTGCTGTGGGGGCTGCTGCCGCACGCGATCGTGCAGTCCATGGCGTACACCGAGCCGCTGATGACCGCCCTCGCGGTGTGGGCCCTGTACGCGCTGGTCACCGGCCGCCCGGTGTGGGCCGGGGCGCTCTCCCTGCTCGCCGGCGTCTCCCGGCCGAACGCGGTCGCCGTCGCCGCGGCCGTCGTCTGCTCCTGCGCGCTCCTGCTCCTGCGCGACCGGGACGCCCGTACGAACTGGCGCGTGTGGGCGGGCGCCGCGCTCGCCCCGCTGGGCTGGACCGGCTACGTCGTCTGGGCCGGATTCCGCTCCGGCGGCGGCCTGTTCGGCTACTTCGAGGTGCAGCGGCTGTGGGGCTCGCGGTTCGACTTCGGGAAGGACGCGCTGCGGTTCGTACGGCACCTGATCGTCGGGCGGGACGCGATGGCGTACTACGTGACGGTCGCGATCATCGCCGTCGCGCTCGTGTCGCTGGTCCTGCTGGCCCTGGAACGGCCGCGGCCGCCGCTGCCGGTGCTCGTGTACGCGGTCGTGCTCGTCGTCATCGCGGTCGGCGGGTCGAGCTACTTCGCCTCGAAGCCGCGGTTTCTGCTGCCGGCGTTCCCGCTGCTGGTGCCGGCGGCGCTGGCGCTGGCCCGCGCGCGGCCGGGCACGGCCCTGACGGCTGTCACGGCACTGGCCGGGATGTCGTTCTTCTACGGAACGTATCTGCTGACCGTGGCGCGTATGCCGATGTAGTACGGCACTGCCCGGATACCCCGGTGGGGGTTGAGCGCCGTGGCAGCGCTCAACCCCCACCGCGGGTGCCCGGCCGGCCCGGGCCGACCGGGCACCCCGAAGCGCCGCGCCGGAGGCGTTACGCGTCCTCGTCCGGCTTGCCCTCGTCCGACTCCGCGTCCGCCTCGAGGCCCAGCTGCTCGACGAGCCACTTGTCGAACTCGATGGACGCCCGCACCCAGCTGACCGTGCTGGAGACGAAGTGCTCCAGGGACACGCCGACGCCGATCAGCATCTGCGCCTCGCCGATCAGGCGGACCGTGCCGTCGTCGTTCGTGTGGGTGTAGACCTTCGGCCACAGGGTGCGGCGGTTCCAGTCGTCGATGGCCTCCAGGAGGCGGGCCTTCTCGTCGATCGCGTGCGGGCGGTCGTAGAACGTCCGCACCGAGAAGACCTGCTGCTCCTCCTCGCCGCGGAACATGAAGTACGTGCGGAACTGCTCCCACGGCGCGGCGAGGTCTCCCTCGTCGTCCACGACGTACTTCAGCTCCATCTGGTCGAGGAGCTGCTTGACCAGGTCCTGGTCGGGGATGACGGGGCCGGTCGGGCCCGCCTCAGGCTGCGGTTCGGGCTGTCCCCCGAAATTCGGGATCGAGGACGGGTCGATGCTCACCGTTTAATTCCCTTCGTACGGTCTCCCGCCATCCTCCCTCACACCCGCCCCCGTGCCGCAACCCCTACCCCCCGGCACCCGCGGCGGAAGCGGGTCAGGCCGCCGCCACGGGCTCGCCCCTCGTCACCGACAGGCCCGCGCCGTGGCCGGGTGCGCGGTCCACGCGGATGGTGTCGCCGTCGCGGATCTCGCCGCCGATGATCGCCTTGGCGAGCTGGTCGCCGATGGCGGTCTGGACCAGGCGGCGCAGCGGGCGGGCGCCGTAGGCGAGGTCGGGGGCCGCGGGGGCGGTGCCGTCCACGGTTTCCGCCGGTTCCTGGCCGAGTGCGGCCAGCCAGTGGAGCGCCTCCGGGGAGACGTCGAGGGTGAGGCGGCGGTCGGCGAGGCGTCGCTGCAAGTGACCGAGCTGGATGCGGGCGATCTCTTCCAGCTGCTCCGTGCCGAGGGGGTGGAAGACGACGATGTCGTCGAGGCGGTTGAGGAACTCGGGACGGAAGGAGGCCCGCACCGTCTCCAGGACCTTCTCCTTCTTCTGCTCCTCCTTGAGGAGGGGGTCCACCAGATAGGTGGATCCCAGGTTGGAGGTGAGGATGAGGATGGTGTTGCGGAAGTCGACGGTGCGGCCCTGGCCGTCGGTGAGGCGGCCGTCGTCGAGGACCTGGAGCAGGATGTCGAAGGCCTCGTGGTGGGCCTTCTCGACCTCGTCCAGCAGGACGACGCTGTACGGGCGCCGGCGCACGGCTTCCGTCAGCTGGCCGCCCTCCTCGTAGCCGACGTAGCCGGGGGGCGCGCCGACGAGGCGGGCCACGGCGTGCTTCTCGCTGTACTCGCTCATGTCGATGCGGACCATGGCCCGCTCGTCGTCGAAGAGGAAGTCGGCGAGGGCCTTGGCCAGCTCGGTCTTGCCGACGCCGGTCGGGCCGAGGAAGAGGAACGAGCCGGTCGGCCGGTCGGGGTCGGCGATGCCGGCCCGTGAGCGGCGCACGGCGTCGGAGACGGCGCGGACGGCCTCGCTCTGGCCGATCAGCCGCTTGCCGATCTCGTCCTCCATGCGCAGCAGCTTGCGGGTCTCGCCCTCCAGCAGGCGGCCGGCGGGGATGCCGGTCCAGGAGGCGACGACGTCGGCGATGTCGTCCGGGCCGACCTCCTCCTTGACCATGAGGTCCTTCGCTTCGGCCTCCTGCTCGGCCTCCGCCTCGGCCTCGGCGGCCGCCTCCAGCTCGCGCTCCAGGCCGGGGATCTCGCCGTAGAGGAGCTTGGAGGCGGTGTCGAAGTCGCCGTCGCGCTGGGCGCGCTCGGCCTGCCCGCGCAGCTCGTCCAGGCGCTCCTTGAGCTCGCCCACCCGGTTGAGGGACTGCTTCTCGCGCTCCCAGCGGGCGGTCAGGCCGCGCAGCTCCTCCTCCTTGTCGGCGAGGTCGCGGCGCAGCTTCTCCAGGCGCTGCTTGCTCGCCTCGTCCGACTCCTTGGAGAGGGCGAGCTCCTCCATCTTCAGCCGGTCGACGGCGCGCTGGAGCTCGTCGATCTCGACGGGCGAGGAGTCGATCTCCATGCGCAGCCGGGACGCGGACTCGTCGACGAGGTCGATGGCCTTGTCGGGGAGGAAGCGGGAGGTGATGTAGCGGTCGGAGAGGGTGGCGGCGGCGACGAGGGCGCTGTCGGCGATCTGGACCTTGTGGTGGGCCTCGTAGCGGCCCTTGAGGCCGCGCAGGATCGCGATCGTGTCCTCGACGGACGGCTCGGCGACCAGGACCTGCTGGAAGCGGCGCTCCAGGGCGGGGTCCTTCTCGATCCGCTCGCGGTACTCGTCGAGGGTGGTGGCGCCGACCATGCGGAGCTCGCCGCGGGCGAGCATGGGCTTGAGCATGTTGCCGGCGTCCATGGCGGAGTCGCCGCCGGCGCCCGCGCCCACGACGGTGTGCAGCTCGTCGATGAAGGTGATGATCTGGCCCTCGCTGGCCTTGATCTCGGCCAGGACGGTCTTGAGCCGCTCCTCGAACTCGCCGCGGTACTTCGCGCCGGCGACCATCGCGCCCAGGTCGAGGGCGACCAGGCGCTTGTTGCGCAGCGACTCGGGGACGTCGCCCTTCACTATCCGCTGCGCGAGCCCCTCCACGACGGCGGTCTTGCCGACGCCCGGCTCGCCGATGAGGACGGGGTTGTTCTTCGTACGGCGGGAGAGGACCTGGACGACGCGGCGGATCTCGGTGTCCCGTCCGATGACGGGGTCGAGCCGGCCCTCGCGGGCGGCGGCGGTCAGGTCCGCGCCGAACTTCTCCAGGGCCTTGTAGGTGCCCTCCGGATCGGCAGTGGTCACTCGCTGCCCGCCCCTCGCGGTCTCGAACGCATCCAGCAGGCGCTTCGCGGAAGCGCCCTGCTGCTGCAACAGCTCACCCGTGCGGCCGCCCTTGGCGGCGAGGCCGATCAGCAGGTGTTCGGTGGAAATGTAGGTGTCGCCCAGCTCGCGGGCCCGCTGCGACGCGTCGGCGATCACGGCGAGCAGCTCGCGGCTGGGCTGCGGCGGCGCGACCGTCGATCCCTGCACGCTGGGCTCGGCCGCCAGCTGCCGCTCGGCGCCGTTCCGCAGCGCGGCGGCGTCGGCCTCCACGGCGGCCAGCAGATCCATGACGTTCTCGTTGTCCTGCCCGGCGAGCAGCGCCAGCAGCAGGTGCGCGGGCGTCATATCGGCATGCCCGGCCGACACGGCCCGCTCACTGGCCCCGCTCAGCGCCTCCCGGCTCCTGTTGGTCAGCTCGGCATCCACGACGGCGTTCTCCTCCTTCTTCCCGCGGGATCCTTGGTCTCGATGGACCCATCATGCCTAGGGCAACGTGCGATAAGTTGAGCCTATTCCACTCAACCTTGGGTTGGCCACCCCGCACCACCGAGATGATCATCTGCGCCATCGGCGGGGTACGAGTCCATCGTCCGGCTTCCGGGGGTGCGCCGCCTCCGCGACGGGGCGGCGGCCGACGCCGCACGCATCGCACTGACGCACAACGCACGCCCTTACGCGTGAACGGCTCTTGTCCGCCGGCCGCCGTCGCGGCCGGCGGACAAGACTCACGGCCGTGGAGAACGCCATCCTGCTGGAGCTCTTCCTGGAACTCGACGCGAGCACGCCGGAAGGTCTCAGGTCCGAGCTCATCGACGGCGAGATCGTCGTGTCACCACCCCCCGAGGGCTACCACGCGCACTGCCTCAGCGAGATCTGGCGCCAGGTCACGCTGCTGTCGGCCACGCGCATGTCCCTCTCGGGCCACAAAGGGCTGGCCGTGCCGCGCGAAGGGGGCCGCCCGCCGGACCACGTCATCCCTGACGCCACGATCGCTCCCAGGGAAGGGAGACCCTTCCGCGGTGCTCCAGCGTGGATGCCGTGCGACGACGTAGCCATGGTCGTCGAGGTGACCAGCAGCAGGGCGGACATCGACCGCATCACCAAGCGGCACTGCTACGCCCGGGCGGGTGTTCCCCTCTACCTCCTCGTAGACCGCGAGCACGAAACAGTCACGCTGTTCAGCGAACCCGCGGACGAAGACTACGGCGATGCCCACACGACCGCCTTCGGCAAAACCCTTCCCCTTCCCGAGCCCTTCGCCTTCGTTCTGGAGACGTCCGAACTCGGCTGAGGACGTCACGGTTACCCTTCCCGCATGGCTCACGATCTGCGCGACCTTGACCCCGCCTACGTCGCATTCTGGCGGGAGCGGCACATCTGCACCCTCACCACCACCCGGCCCGACGGCAGCCCGCACCTCGTGCCCGTGGGGGTGACCTTCGATGCCGAGGCCGGGGTCGCGCGCGTCATCACCAACAAGAACAGCCGCAAGATCGCCAACATCCTGGCCGCCGGCCCGGACGGCGCGCGCGTCGCCGTCTGCCAGATCGGCGAGCGGAAGTGGGCCACGCTGGAGGGCCGCGCAGTCGTGCGCACGGAGGCCGAGGCCATCGCCGACGCGGTCAACCGCTACGCCGAGCGGTACGGGCGGATGCCCGCGCCCAACCCCGACCGCGTCCTGGTCGAGATCACGGTCACGAAGGCCCTCGGGCTGGTCTGAACCTCCGGCATCCCCTCCCGGCCATTACGGCAACTGCCCACGCCGTCCGCAGAACAGGCATACCGTGTCAACATGCCTCAGTTCACCGTGCAGTTGAACGTCAACGGCCCCGCGTCCGCCGTCTGGGCACTGCTCACGGACGACGCCTTCCTCGAAGACCTGTACCGGAACCGGCTCCAGTACGTGCAGTGGTCCGTCACCGCACGCCGCACCGCCCCCGAGGGGGACCTCATACGCGAGGTCGCCCTGATCCCGCCCATGAACGCGCCCGCGCCCGTGCGCAAGCTCCTCGGCTCCGGCTTCCGGGAGACCGAGGAGAGCCGGTTCGACCCGCAGCAGCTGACGTGGACCTGGCGCAGGATCCCGTCGACCATGGCGGACAAGATCACGGAGGAGGGGCGGGTGCGGGTCGAGGAGGCGGCGGACGGCAGCAGCCGGCTCATCGCCGAGACCACCATCGAGTGCAAGGTCTTCGGCGTCGGAGGTCTCATGGAGTCCACGGCGGAGAAGCACAGCCGGCACGACTGGGAGACCCTCGGCGAAGCCCTCGGTCAGCGGCTGGCCGAGGGCACGTCCTGACCGCCGCCGCCGGCTACGGGCGCCGCACCTCGAACTGGAAGCAGCCGTACTCCAGAGCCCGTACGTGCACCAGCGCCGCCTCCGGCCCGGCGAACGCCTCCCCCAGGGCCCGGGCGAACCCGGCCTCCCTGTCCTCCGGGACCTCGAAGAGACGCCCTCCGACGATGCGCCCCCGGGCGTCATAGCGACGCAGGACGCGCAACGCCCCCGGCCGCGCGAGCCGGAAGCCCTGCGCCTCCTCCCGCGGCCCTCCGCACTCCTCGGCGTGGATGAACACCGGCCCCGCCTCGTCGTACGCGCCGGGCTCGGCCCCCGACGCCGCGGCCCAGCGGCGCAGCGGCGCGTACGACACGAGCGCGACGCGCTCACCCGGCTCGGCCGCGCGCAGACAGCAACGCAGCGGGCTGCCCACGGAGTCGTACGGAATGCCGTCCTCACGGGCGGTGTACGGCTGCATGGGCCGCCCGGAGTCATCCGTGCGACGGAGCTCCGCGAGAGCGGCGGGAGGGATCGGGAGGGCTGTGTACGTGGATACGGATGTGGCTGTGGATGCGGTCATGCCTCCAGCGTCCGCCTCCGCCCCCTCCGCCCGCCGGCGGAAATCAGCCGCGGAGCTCCGCGAGGGTGTGCGCGACGAGGGCGTTGGCGTGCCCGTGCCCCATCCCGTGCCCGGCCTTCAGCCACCCGACCAGCTCCATGTGCTTCGTCAGCGACGACGCACGGATCAGGTCCTTCCACTCGGCTATCGGCCGGCCGTACTTCTTCTCGATCGACGGGAAGTAACTGGCGGGCCCCTTCACGGTTTCAGTCATGCGCGCAGTCTGGCAGCCACCACTGACAACGCCACGGAATCTCCGGCATAGGCTCCCCCTGGAAGGAGTCTTCATGACCGACGAGGTCCCCCGCACGATCCGCGCCGTCAGCACGGAGCAGCTGCTGCTCCTGGAGGAGGAGGCCGCCGCGCTCGGCTTCAGCCGCCGGCTCTCCGTCGGCTGGGTCCGCGAACACGCCGCGGCGTCCGCGACGCACTACCTGCTCCCGCTGTTCGCCCACGACCTCCGGCACCGGCCCGAGGTCTCGCCCCAGTGGCGGTGTTACACGCTCCTCACGGTCGTGACCGGCGAGGAGGTCCGGAGCCTGCTCGACGTCCGCCCGGACACGTTCCGGGCCCTGCCGGAGTCCCTGACGCCGGCGGACAAGACCGGGATCCACAGACGCATGGAGCGCGCCCGCTCTCAGGTCGGCTACGACGGCGCGGAGTAGCTCGGGTGGGGCCCGCCGCCCCGCCTTACCGCGTCGCGATGCGCGACACCAGGGCCCACACCCCCGTCGACGGGTTCGTCACGTGTTCGCGGCCCTCCGTTGCCAGGCGGCGGGCTCGGCGGCCCGCTTCCCCCCAGCCGTGTTCGAAGTCGCGGAAGTCCAGGCGGGCCTTCTCGTACGCGGGGACGTGGCGTTTCAGGTACGGGAGCAGCTCGCGGTACGTGCGGACCGGGGCCGTGTGGCCGCTGAAGTGGAGGATGAGCCAGAGTTCGAAGCACGGGTTCGAGACCGCGACCCGGATGCCCTCGCGGCGGGCGCGGTCGATCGCGCAGGCCACCTCGAAGTGGTCGACGTCGAAGACGCACCACACCTGGTCGAAGTCGTCGCCGATGCGGTCGCGCTCTCCTGCCGCGTAGGTGATCAGCTGGGCGGGGGAGCAGGACTTCGTCCTGATGCGGACGGTGACGGCGGGGTTGGCGACGTGGTCGACGAGCCCCAGGAGATAGTCCTTCTCGGTGGCCTTGGCGCCGCAGACGACCAGCAGGCGGTCCCGGGCGCGGCGGCCGCCGGGTATGCGGAGGACGTTCGACTCGAAGGAGGGGCCGGGCGCGCAGCGTCCGTTACTTCTCGCCTTCGGCGTCCTCGCCATCCGCCGCTGCCTTCCCCCTGGCGGCCAGGGCCGCCTCGAACCGCTCGTCACTGAGGACCGGGACCGCACCATAGCTGCCGCCGAGGTAGCGCCGCTCGCGGTTCTCGCCGTCCCGCGGTTCGAAGTCGGAGAGGGGGTAGAGTGCGCTCTCCCCGTGCCGGTCCTTCTCCACGAACCAGATCTGGTCGCGTCGCAGGATCTCCTCGCCGCCGCAGCGGCCCAGCAGGCTCACGTCATGGGTGGTGAGGAGGAGCTGGGCCCCGTGCGGGTTCGTCGCCGGCTCCTGGAAGAGCCGGATCAGGTGCGCTGTCAGGCGCGGGTGCAGGCTCGCGTCGACCTCGTCGACGATGAGCACGCCGCCCTGCTCCAGGGTGTCGAGGACGGGGCCCGCGTAGTCGAAGAACATGCGGGTGCCCTGGGACTGGTCCTCCAGGCCGAGGCGGATGCTGCCTCCGCGGCCCTTCTGCCGGACCCAGACCCGGGCGGTCGTGGTCGTGAACAGGCAGGTGGAGAGCTCGGTGCGGCGCAGCTCGCGCAGGAGCCGGTCGGCGAAGCCGCGCGCGGAGAGCCGTTCGCCCGCCTCGGCCGCGTCGAAGTCCTCGATGCCCATGTCCTCGATGCCGAGGTCGGCGGCGCGCAGCAGCGCGACGACGGACGCGGCCCGCCGCGGGTCCTGGAGCCGCAGCAGGCTTCCCGGATCGGGTGAACCGTGCGCCCCGCCCGCCCGGAAGCGGACGTTCATGAACCATGCGTAGACGGGCTGGACCCCGGCCTGCCGGGAGCGCGCCGCGACCGTCAGGAACAGGGCGTTCGGCTCGGTGATGCTCCGGACGAGATCCAGCTCGGGCCGGGGCGCCGCGTCACCGGAGCGGTTGCCGTCGCCATCACCATCGCCATCGCCGAAGCGGATGTCGTCGCCTGTGCGTTGGAAGACGGTCTGCCGGTCGCCGTCCGGATAGCGGTACAGCCATTCGTCGCGGATCCGCTCGTCGTCGAGGCCGAAGCCGTACGTGTGGCGCACGCCGTCGAGGACGAGGTCCACCACGTACCAGGACGGGGCCGCGGCGCTCTCCTCGTCCAGCAGGAACGGGCACCGCACGAGGCCCGCGCCCGGCTCGGCGTCCCGGTGGGACGTGCGCACCAGGCCCGCCATGAAGTGCAGGGCGTCCACGACGTTCGACTTGCCGGCCGCGTTCGCGCCGAAGAGGGCGGCGACGCGGACGGCCTCGGCGCCGGTGCCGAACGCGGAAGCGTCGCCCGCAGCGCCCGCGTCGCCCACCCGGGCCAGGAGCAACTGCTGCTCCTCCCTGATCGAGCGGTGATTCGAGACCCGGAAGCTCAGCAGCACCCCTCCACCGTACGGCCCGTGGGCGGGCGGCGACAGGTACGCCACCCGAGTGGGTGGCGGTCGCGGGCGCCCCGCTCAGCCGCACGCCGCGATGATCTCCTCCACGTCCTCCACCGCTGCCCGGACGCCCTCGGTGAGCATGACCCCCGCCGGGTTCAGCATGACCTCGTCGACGCCGCTCGCGCGATACTCGGCCAGGCGCTCGGCGATCTCGTGCGGGGTGCCGGTGACGACCACGGAGTGGTCCAGGAGGGCCGTGGCGGTGGCCGTCGACGACGGGTCGTGGGCGTCGGCCGGGACGCCCGCGCGGCGGAGCATGTCGGCGTAGTGCGGCCCCTTGAGGTGTTCGCCCGCCCCGGCGAGGGCGGTCCGGCGCAGGTCGCGGCCGGGGCGCGCGACCGCGACGTGCACGGCCGTGGCGACGCGCGGGCGCGCCGGGCGGCCCGCGGCCCGCGCGCCCTCCTCCAGGGCGGGCACGAGGACGTCGCGGACGTACGCGGGCGGCGTCATCCACGTGATCGCGACGTCGGCGACCTCCCCGGCCGTACGTGCCATGCCCGGCCGGAGCACGCCGGCCCCGACCTCCACCGGCGCGTGGTCCAGGGGCAATAGCCGCGCGTCGAGGTGGTGGTACGGGCCTGCGTGGTCGACGGCCTTGCCGTCCAGGAGGTCCCGTACGGAGGTGAGGTAGTCGCGGACGGCCGTGCGGGGGCTCTTGTACGGCTCACCCGTCAGCGCGGCCACGAAGTCGGGCGTGCCGATGCCGTAACCGGCCACGACCGGCTGCCCGGTCAGCAGCGCCAGGGAACGGGCTTGCAGGGCCGCCTCGTACGGGTGGCGCAGCGGCATGACGCTGACGCTCGTTCCGACGGGCACGTCGTAGCCGGCGCCGGAGAGGTGGGCCAGGACCTGGTGCGGCTCGGCCTTGAAGGACTGGCACAGCCACAGGCGGCGGGCGCCGGAGCGCTGCACGAGCCCGGCGAAGGGAGCCACCAGCTCCGGGTGGTCCGGCTGGAGGGGGTAGAGGACCGCCGGGGTGGTGGTCGCGGGCGTGCTCACTGCGTTCTTCCTTCCTCGGCGCCGGCGTCCGCGCCGTCGGCCGTTGCCAGCAGGGTCTTCTCCGGCCGCAGGAACTCGCGGCACGCCGCCGTCACTTCGGCGTGCGTGACGCCCCCCACGGCCTCCGCGTACGCCGGGAGCCAGTCCACGTCCACGCCGCGCGCCGCGAAGCCGGCGAGGGCGCTCGCCTCCTCCGCGCGCGTGGCGAGCGCGAAGCGCGTGAACCCGGCGGCGTAGCGGCGGGCGCGCTCGGCTTCCTGGGGCGTGGGGCCGTCCTCGGCGAGTTCGCGCAGGACGTCCGCGGCCTCGGCGGCCAGGCGGCCCGCCGTGCCGGGGGCACCGGCGCACTCGATCTCCAGCCAGGTGCCCGCGGCGTTCTCGCGGAGGGCGGCGGAGACCGCGTAGGCGAGGGCGTGCCGCTCCCGCAGCCGCCGGGTGAGCCGGGAGGAGGCCTGGCCGCCGAGGACCAGCTGGGCGAGGTGGAGCGCGGCGTGGCCGGGGTCGGTGGACGGGACGGCCGGGCCCGCCGTCAGGAGGAGGGCCTGGTCCGCGCCGGGGTGCCGCAGCGCCAGGCGGCCCGGCGCGGGGGCCGTCCGCCCGAAGGGCGGCAGGGTCAGGCCGGAGGGGCCGCCGCTCCACGGGCCGAGGTGCTCGGCGACGAGCCGCAGGACGCGGGCCGGCTCCGCACCCGTCATCACCAGGAGCACCGAACCGGCCGGGACGACGGCCCGGCGGTGGAAGGCGTACAGGTCGTCCGGCGTCACGGGGCCGGGCGCCGGCTCGGCGGCGGGCGGACGCGCCAGGGGGTGCAGGCCGAAGGCGTGGGCGAGGACGGCGCGGCGCAGGGCGGTGCGGGGCCCGGCCGGGCGCGCGGGCGGGGGCGGGGAGGTGGGGAGGTCGCGGTAGGCCGGGCGGCTCAGCAGGTCACCCAGGAGCTCCAGCGTCCCCTCCAGGCCCTCGGACAGCACGCTCACCGACAGCAGCAACTGCTCCACCGTGACGACCGTGGACAGCTCCGCGCCGAGGTCCGCGGTCCGGTCGGCGACGGCCCGGCGGTCGCGGGTCGTGCTGCCGGTGCCGAGCCGGGCGGCGAGCAGCTCGCGCGTGGCGGCCTCGCGGGGCTCCGTCAGGGCGTACGGGACGACCAGCCGGAGCTCGGCCAGGGGCGCGCCGGGGGCCTCTACGACGACGACCTGGAGGCCGTTGCCGAGCGTGCGGCGGACCCAGGGGCGCTTCATGAGGGGTGCCTCCCTTACGAGTTCACGGGTTCACGAGTTCACGAGTTCGGTCACGCCGTACGGTGCGGCGAGGAGCCTGCCGGCGGCGGCCGACACGTCCGCCGGTGTGACCCGGGCCAGCTGCCCGGCGAGCGCTCCGGGGCCGTTGTCGCCGGGAAGGCGGCCGGGGAAGAGCAGGGCCGCGCGCCCGTGGGCGACCGCCCGGGCGGCGAGGGAGTCCGCCTGGCGGTGGCAGTTCACCAGGAGGGCGTTGAGGGCGCGGCGGTGTTCCGCGTCCGGGGGCGGGGCGGCCGCCGCGTCGCGCAGGACGTCCTCCCAGGCCGCGACCGCCTCGCCCGTGCCCACGCCCTCGGGCCGCCCCAGCAGCACCAGCGCGAGGTCGGGCGCCGCCGACGCGAGCCACTGCCCGTAGTACCCGCAGATGACGCTCGCCGACGCGAGCCGGGCGTCCGTGCGGACGGCGCGGGGCAGCCGGGCCCGCCCCAGCAGTTCCGCGAGGACCACGTGCGCGAGGTAGGCGTGCCGCTCGCCCGCCGCGTCCGGGAGGGGGTGGGCGAGGGCGGTGCCGGAGGCGCCGTACGGGATGCTGCCCGCGGGCCCCGGCGCGGGTGCGACGGCCGGTCCGGCCGTACGCGCGGGCCCCGCGGCCACCGCTCCGAAGAGCTCTTCCGCCCGCTCCGCGACCCACGCGGGGTCAACGTCCCCCACGACCGTCAGGGCCGTCGCCCCGGCCGTGTAGTGCGCGCGCTGGAAGGCGAGCGCCTCGGCGGCCGTGGCGCGGCGGAGTTCGGCGACCGTGCCGTAGCTGTCGCGGCTGCCGGGGTGGAGCGAGGCGTACGCCGTGTCCCACAGCCGGCCGCCGCCGACCGCGCCCCGGATCTCCGCGCCGATGACCTCCGTCTCCGTACGGACGGCCGCGTCGTCCGGCGCGAAGCCGAGCAGGCGGCGCGCCTCCCACTCCAGGATCCCGGGGAGGGCGTCCGCGGGGGCGACCGTGTGGAAGACGGTGTGGTCGCGGTGGGTCTCGGCGTTGCACGTGCCGCCCGCGCCCTCGACGCGGCCGACGTGCCCGTCCGGATCGGCGGCCGTCCCCCGGGGGAACATCAGGTGCTCCACGAGGTGCGCCATGCCGTGCCGGCCCGCGGGGTCGTGGGCGCCGCCCGCGGCCACGGTGAGCGCGACGGCGACGAGCCCGCGGCCGGGCGCGGGCGCGGGCTCGACGGTCAGCCGGAGGCCGTTCCCGAGCCGGTCGGTCAGAACGCTCACAGCGGGCGGTAGACGGAGACGACCATCTTCCGGCTGTCGCCGCCGTCGAACGGCTGCTTCTGCCAGCCCGTGTACCGCTCGGCGAGCTCCAGCCGGGCGAGCCCCGCCAGCAGGTCGAGCTCGCTGGGCCACAGGTAACGCATCACCGTCGTCGCGGACTTGGGCGCCTCGCCGTCCAGGAAGAGGGTGTTCTGCATCATCATGTTCTGCGAGGCGGGCAGCACGCCCACGGACTCGATCATGGCGCCGCGGGTGCCGATCGGGTACGTGTTGACCTCGTTCTTCTTCTGCACGTGGTAGTCGCTGGGGTCGAACGTCTCGATCACCACGTGCCCGTCCGGCGCCGTGTGGCGGGCGACGGCGTGGATGAGGGCGATCTGCTCGGCCGGGGTGACGGCGCAGCACAGGGCGTTGAACGGGGCGAGCACGACGTCGAAGGTGCGGCCGAGGTCGAGGGTCGCGAAGTCGCCGAGGACGGGCGTGACGCGCCCCTCGGGGTCCTTCTCGGCGAGGCGCGCGAGCATGCCCTCGGAGGCGTCGACGCCGTGGACCCGGAACCCCTTGTCGGCGAGGGGGAGCGCCACGCGGCCCGTGCCGACGCCGAGTTCGAGGACGCTCGCGCCGGGGCGGGTGAGGGTGAGGAGGAAGTCGGCGATGTCCTCCAGGTCGGGGGTGCCGGGGTAGATGTCGTCGTAGACCTCGGCGAGGGCGTCGCTGTAGGCGGCGGTGATGGAGACGGCGAAGCCGCTCATTCCGGGCTCGGCGGCGGCTTCGCCGGACACGGCCTCGTCGGTCACGGCGGCGACGGTCTCAGTGGCGGTGGTGGTCATGGGGCTCAACTCCCGGAAGCGGTCGGGTCGGTGGGCGGAGTCAGGTTGCGGTCGGGCCGCCACGGGTCGATGCCGGCCTCGCGGAAGCACCGCACGACGTGCTCCTCGCGCGTCCCGGACCCCTCCGGGGCGAGGGCGTGGTCGATCAGGGCGGTGGCCAGGGCGAACGCGCGGTGCTGGCCGAAGCTCATGCCGTCCTGGCCGGGGCGCGGGTCCTCGGGGTCCCAGGAGGCGGCGATGCCCGGCGCGAGGCGCTCGGTGAAGACGGAGGTCTCCGCGCCCTTCCCGGGGAGCGGCGCCACCGCCCGTACGACGGCTTCTTCGCCCGGTACGTAGTCGCCGTGCAGGTAGACGACGATGCCGTCGCGGCGCGGGAAGTCCTGCGGGTCGGAGAGGACCTTGGCGTGGTAGCGGGCCTCCGCGCGCTCCAGGGCGGCGAGGGTGGCGCCCCACAGGGTAACGGCGCTGTCCGCGTCGGCCGCGTGCACGAAGATCCGGCGGACGGAGCCCGTGGGGCGGGGCAGCGCGCGCGAGCCCATGACGTAGAAGAAGCCGGGGGAGAGCGCGGGCCGGGCGGCCTCCAGGGAGAGCTCGACGAGCTCGCCGGGAGCGGGGGTTCCCGGCCCGATCAGCCGGTCGGCGGGGACGCGGGCGGTGACCTCGGGGAGGCGGACGATCAGCTGGTCGCCGCCGGGCCGCCGCAGGATCTCGATCAGCCGGCCGCGTACGGGCGTGCGGTCGTGCGGGACGGCGGCGGCCAGGCGGCGCTCCAGCTCCGGGTCGCGCAGGCTGCGCCGCGGCGGGGTGCCGGTGTCGCGTGCGGCGCCGTCGCGGCCCGCGTGCAGCTCCTCGTAGAGGGCGTTGGTGAGTCGTCCTCGCAAGTCACGGGGGCTGTCGGCGGAGAGGGAGCGCCCGGCGACGGTGGCCTGGCAGCCGTCGCCCCGGACCGAGACGGTCGCGAGGGCGGCGGCGAGCCCGGGGGTGAGGCCCCGCGCCGGGACATCTGCGGGAGAGAGGGTGGCAGTCATCGGGGGCTCCCGGAGGGCTGGGCCGGCCGGGCCGGCTGGGCGAGACCGATCGTGGCGACGGAGCCCGACGGGTTGAGGAGCAGCGTCCGGCCGATGCCGGCGGCCGCGCGGGCGACCGGGTTGAGGGTCGCGTGCAGCTCGGCCGTGGCGAGGAGCCGGTCGAACATGTGCCATCCCGCGAAGCCCGCGGCCCGCTCGGCGAGCCCGGGGTCGGGCGCGTGCCCCGCGAGGGAGAGCTGGTCGAGGTAGCCCTGCCAGAAGGCGGTGATCCGGGGGGTGTGGCGGCGCAGGCTGGCCGCGCCGCGCTCGACGATCTCGGCGTGGTCGAGGCCGAAGCCGGCGGCGGGCTCCTCCTCCCGGCCGGCTCCGGGCGCGAACACCGCGTACGTGGCGTGGAAGAGCCACTCGCCGGCGAAGGCGCCGACGTCGCGGGCCGGGTCGGCCAGCCGGAACTCCTCCCAGTCGCAGAGGTAGAGCTTTCCGTCGTGCCGCAGGAACTGGTCGAAGCGCAGGTCGCAGTGGACGGGCGTGTGCGGCGCGGCGCGCTCGGCGGCGCGCAGGGCGTGCAGCGCGGCGATGACGTGCTCGTCGTCCTGGACCAGCCGCCAGGCGGCGATCTGGCCCATGCTGCGCTCCTGCACGGTGCTCCACGGGAGCGCCTCCAGCCACGGCATGGGCGGCAGCGGGGCCTCCTCCGTGTCGAGGGCCGGGCCCTCCTCCGCATCCCGGACAGGAAGAGAGTGGAGCGCCCCGACGGCACGCCCCGCCTCGCGGCAGAGGTCGTCGTCGAACTCCTCGTCCAGGGCGAGTTCGGATCCGGAGCGGGCGCCGGGCAGCAGCTCGTAGACGCCGACGGCGGCCGTACGGTCCGAGCCGAGGTGCGCGGGCGTGCGCAGCGGGGAGCCGGCCGGGCGCAGGGCGGCGAGGTGCTCGAAAGCGAGGGCGCGGTCCAGCTGGGGGCTGCCGTCCTCGGCGGTGCGGGCCACGGTCTTCACGAACACCTGCCGGCCGCCGCTCGTGCGGCCGGCCCAGTTGTCGTTGCGGCCGCCGAAGGAGGCGAGGCCCTCCTGGCCGAGCCGGCCGAGGCCGAGCCGCTCCAGCAGGGCGTTGACCTCGGGGGCCGCGTCCAGGTCGGTGGGCTGGAACCGTTGCAGCGTGGGCTGTTCGGCGGTGGCGGTGGTGATGGTGGTCATGGCGTTCCTCCGGGGCCGGGGAGCGCCCGGCGGCCCTCCTCGTCGATCAGCTCGGCAGTGAAGGCGATGTAGTCGTGCAGTTCTTCGGTCCAGTCGCAGTACGCGGCGAAGTCCTGCATGTGGGTGACGACCCGCAGGACGGCGGCCCGGCCGAGGCCGGCGAGGTCGCGGCCGGCCGGATCGAGGCCGGCCGCGTCGAGACCCCGGCTCCCGTAGGCGGTGAGCAGGACGTGGCGCAGGTCGGGGCCTTCCGCGGACTCCGGTCCGCCGTTCCGCCGCTCCGACCAGGCGAGTTCGGCGAGGTCGCCGAGCAGCCAGCCGAGGTCGAGCGCGGGGCTGCCCGCGGCGAGGTCCTCCCCGGTGAGCAGCGCGGTCCGGCCCCGGTGCAGGGGTGGTACGAGCGCTCCGAGCGAGGCCCCGCCGTGGATCAGGGACGGTGCGGCCGGTGCGACGGCCGCCTCCCACCACGTACGGACCCGGTCCAGCCGGTCCGTTCCCCACACGGCGAGGGTCTCCTCGCGCAGGCGCGCCGCGCCGGGCAGGAGCCCGTCCCGGCCGTCCGCCCACGCGCGCATCCGGCGCAGCGCGGCGGGCGGGCCCGCGGGGAGGCCGGGCGGCAGAGGGGTGTCGTGCAGGGCGCGCAGGGCGCGCCCCGCCGCGGCGAGGGCGTGCGCGGCCAGCCGCCGGGCCCCCGGGCGGGGGTCGGCGAGCCAGGTGACCACGGAGACGGCGCCCGGCGCGCGGTGGAGCAGGCCGCCGCCCGCGGGGACGGGGGTGACGAGCAGGGCGGCTCCGGGCACGCCGGACAGGTCGGGGACGGCCGCGGCGGCGGGCGCGGTGAGCGGGCCGGGGTGCAGGGCGCCGGGCCGGTGCCACCACAGGAAGCCGCCGGAGGCGCCGGAGCCGTCGGAGGCGTCGCGTGCCGAGCGGTGCACGCGGGTGTGCTGGAGGCCGGTGACGTACTCGGCGACGAGCTCGCCCGCGTCGTCGGGAAGCGTCACGTCCCCTCCTGTTGCAGCTGTTTGTACGTGGCGCACAGCGCGAACAGCTCCGGCATGGGCGCCGCGCCGCCGTCCTCCCGCTCGCCCGTGGAGGCGCTCTCCGCGGGCACGGTCGGGGCGACGACGACGCCGGGGCGGGCGCGCAGCGCCGCCAAGTGCCCCTGGACCACCGGGCTGTGCTGAGCGGCCGGCGGGAGCGCGGGGGCGACCCCCACCACGGCCCGGGTGGTCTGGAGGGCCAGCAGCACGGGGGTGTCGGCGAGGCCGAGTGCGTACCGGCTCAGGAAGTGCACCGTGGCGGGGTGCACGAGGACGAGGTCGGGCCAGGCGGCGAGTTCGACGTGGGGCGCGGTGCCGGGCGGGGCGCCGTCCCAGTCGTCGGTGAAGACGTCGTGGGGTGAGCGGGCGAGCGCGGCGACGGCGTCGGGCGAGACGAAGCGGCGGGCGGAACGGGTCAGCGCGACCCGCTTCTCCAGCGCCGGAAAGGAATCGTGCAGCCAGTTCATCCAGAACGGCAGGAAGGACACGCTGAGCGCTCCCGTGCCCACCACGAGCACGCGCCGGAATCCGGCGCCGGGGATATCCATGACAGCTGCTTCCTTTGCTTCCTTCTGCTTCCTTCTCACCGGATTCCGGGGCTCACCGGACTCCTGCGGGGCTCACCGGATTCCTACGGGGCCGGGGGCCGGCCGGTGCGGTGTGCACGCGACCGGCCGGCCCCCGCGGCTCACCGGATGATCAGCACTTGCTCTCGATCGTGCGGGCGGTGAAGGAACCGATCGCCGCGGCGCACTGCTGCGAGGAGCGGGCGGTGATGAGGGTGGCGCGGATCGCCCACGGGATGGTGGGGCTGAAGGCCGGGGCGGCGTCCTTGCCGTCGTACAGGCCCAGCTCCTCGGCGGAGGTGTAGGCGGTGTAGCCGTCGAACAGGTCCTTCTCGGTGACGTTCTGCATGATGAATGTTCTCCACATTCTCAATCGGGTTTCCGGAGGCGGTAGTCGGCCCCGCCGTCCGGTGTCCGCTGCGGACAGACAGATATTCACCCGGCCCGGCGGAACTCCGCTATTGCCACTACCGTCCATGCCTCAATGGGCATTGCCCCGCCGGGCATTGCCGCCCCCGGCATTGCCGCAACCGCCAATTTCGCGCGCCCGCGTAAGAGAGCTAGAACTACGAGGGTGAAATCACCTGACTCGGACACGCACGACACCACACCCGCCCCGCGGCCGCCGCTGCGGGCCCTGCTCGCGTACGCGCGCCCGCACCGCCGCGTCCTCGCGCTGGTGCTGCTGCTGACACTGGGGGGCAGCGCCGCCGGACTCGCCCAGCCCATGGTCATCGAGTCGGCGATGACGGCGCTCATGACCGGCGGCAGCCTGCGCAACACCCTGCTCCTGCTGCTCGGCCTGCTCGTCGTCTCGCTCGGGTTCACCTGGGCCCAGTCCTGGCTGAGCGAGCGGACGGCGGAGCGGGTGGTCCTGCACGTGCGGCGCGGCCTGATCACCCGTCTGATCCGGCTGCGCACCGCCGAGCTGGACCGCGTCGAGCCCGGCGGCCTGACGACCCGCGTCACCTCCGACAGCACGCTCGTGCAGCACGCCGCCACCAACGGCGTGATCCAGCTCGTGGACGGCGGCGTCCACCTGCTCGCCACGATCGTGCTGATGGGCATCACCAGCCTGCCGCTGCTCGGCATCACCTCGGCCGTCCTGGTCCTCGCCGGCATCGCCGTCGGCGTCGTCATGCCGCGCATCCGCCGCGTCACCACCCGCTCGCAGGAGTCGGTCGGCGACATCGGCGCCGCCCTCGACCGCGCGCTCGGCGCCGCCCGCACCGTCAAGGCCAACGGCGGTGAGGCGACGGAGACCGCGCGGGCCGTGGCCGCCGCCGAGGACGCCTACCGCGCCGGGCTCGTCGGCGCCCGCTACCAGGCCGCCATCGCCGTGATCACCGGCATGGTCGTGCAGGCGTCCTTCCTGGCCGTGATCGGCTTCGGCGGCGCCCTCGTCGCCACCGGGACGCTCGACCTGGCCGCCCTGATCGCCTTCCTGCTCTACCTCTTCAACCTCGGCGGGCCGATCCTCTCCCTCGTCGGCGGCACCACCTCGCTTCAGCAGGGCCTCGGCGCCCTCGCCCGGATCGAGGAGGTCGACCGCATGGAGACCGAGGACGACGTCGACACCGTCCCGCCGCGGCCCACCGGCCCGCCGCCGCGCGTCGTCCTGGACGACGTCACCTTCGCCTACCGGGACCGGGCCCCGGTCCTGGAGGGCGCGTCCTTCACCGCGCCGGCCGGCAAGGTCACCGCCGTCATAGGCCCCTCAGGCACCGGCAAGACCACCGTCTTCTCCCTCCTCCAGCGCTTCTACGACGTCGACGGCGGCCGCATCCTCCTCGGCGACACCGACATCTCCGAGCTCAGCCGCGCCGAGGTGCGCCGCCGCATCGCCTACGTCGAGCAGGACTCCCCCATGCTCGCCGGCACGATCCGCGAGAACCTGCTGTACGCGGCGCCCGGCGCCACCGACGAGGAGATCGCGGACGTCCTGCGGCAGACCCTGCTCGACACATACGTCGACGGCCTGCCCGACGGCCTGGACACCAACGTCGGCGCCCGCGGCCTCGCCCTCTCCGGCGGGCAGCGGCAGCGGCTGGCCATCGCCCGCGCCCTGCTGCGGCGCCCGCAGGTGCTGCTGCTCGACGAGGTCACCGCGCACCTCGACGGCCTCAGCGAGACCGCGCTGCGGCAGACCGTCGAGCGGGCGGCCGAGCACTGCACGGTCCTGCTCATCGCGCACCGGCTCTCGACCGTGACCTCGGCGGACCGGCTCATCCTTTTGGAGGGCGGCCGCGTCCGTGACCATGGGAAGCACGAAGAACTGCTGGACCGGGACGAGCTGTACCGGGACCTGGCGGCGACGCAGCTCGCCGTCTCACACTGATCGTCAGACCGTCAGTACTGACCACACTGAAGGAAGCCCCGCATGACGCACGTGACGCTCGACAAAGACTCCGGCAACCAGGCCGACGCCGCCGCCGAGACGGAGACGGAGGAGGAAGCCCCCACCGGCCCCGTCCAGGACGACCGCTTCGGCGACATCACCGTCCTCCTGAACGACGAGGAGGGCTGGGTCGAAGTCCTCGGCGACGCGATACCCCCGGCCGCCGTGGACCGCGCCCCCGAGGCCGAGACCGAGAGCCACATCCCCATCGGCACCCGCAACGGCGACCACCTGAGCATGACGGTGGACGGCGAGCCCGTCGCCCTCGCCCCCGCCAAGGGCAAGCTGTCGCGCCGCTCGTACGCCGTGGACGTCACCCGCGACGGCGTCGCCTACCGCCTCGTGCCCGACTCCATCGCCGGCAGCCGGCTGCTGAAGGACGGCAAGCACCTCGGGGACTTCTCCTCCGACGGCGACGGCCGGGTCCTCGCCGAGTGGAAGGAGGGGGCGGAGGTCTCCCCCGCGGACGCCTCCGTCGGCTACGCGCTCGCCGCGGCCTTCGGCACCGGCGGGCAGCCGATGTGGATGGTGGCGATCGAGGCCGCCGCCGAACTGCTCCCGGGGTGAGCGGCGCGCCCCGCCGCCCGCCCGCGCCATCGTGAAAGGCCCCGCCGGAACGCTCCGACGGGGCCTGATGAACGGTGTGGATGAACGGTGTGTGCGCTACACGGCTACGCAGCCACGCGGCCGGCCGTCCGGCGCCGACGCCCTGATGGCGTCCGCGTACACGTGCGAGACGATCGCCGCCTCGAACCGCGACCGCAGGTCGAGCTTGCGCACGATGTTCGCGGTGTGGGCCCGTACGGTGCGCTCCGCGATGCCCAGCCGCCGCGCGAGCCGTCTGTTCTGTTCTCCCGAGGCCAGCAGGAGCAGGACTTCCACCTCACGCTCGGTGAGCGTGGTGAAGTCGTGCCGGGCCTCGGCCGTCGTCGTACTCATCCGGATTCCCCTCGTAGGTCCAAGCCTTTCCGGCACGGCCCAGACTGCCAAGGCCCCCCGGGCCGGGACCCGTTCTCCGGAGGCAGCTTCCTGCAACCGCCGCTACAGCTTGCTGCGTCGTCGCGGAAGGAACGCCATGGCCAGCCCCTTTACCTCTGCATTACTCTTTGGGTGATGTACCGGCGGTACGCAGGGCGCGCTCGTCACTGACCAGTCGAGCCGAGCCGCCGGCCGATCGCACACGGGGGAAGCCATGAGCAAGTCAGGCATGGGGACAGGAATGGGCCTTCTGGGGCTCAGTACGGCAGAAGAGGATATTTACCGGCACTTTCTGCGCAATCCCGAGACGTCCGCCGACGACATCCACCTGAGGATCCACAGCGCGAAGGACAAGGACACCGTCCGCGCCGCCCTGGCCCGGCTGTACGGGCTCGGCCTGCTGCGCCGCAGCGACACCGGGGACGTCGTCCCGGCCGATCCGGAGACCGCCGTGGACCGCCTCACCGACCTGCGGCTGCGCGAGCTCCACGACGAGCTCCAGCAAGTCACCCAGTCCCGCCGGCTGGTCGCGGAACTGCGCGCCGAGCAGGGGCAGCGCACCCCCGCCCCCAAGGGCGTGGAGCGCATGGAGGACCTGGCCCAGATCCGGGACCGCATCGACGACCTGGCCTTCTTCGCCCGCGAGGAGATCCTCTCCGTAGAGCCGTACACGGCCCTCACGCAGGAGAACATCGACCACGCGCGGCCGCTGGACGCCCGCTGCCTGCGCCGCGGCGTGACGATCCGCAACGTCGTCCTCAAGGCGGCGCTCGACCACCCGCCCACCGTCGCCTACCTGCGCGAACTCACCGCCCAGGGCGCCCGGATACGCGTCGCCCCCGACATATCCGAGCGGATCCTCGTCTACGACCGGCACACCGCGCTGGTGCCCGCCGACCCCGACGACACCTCGCGCGGCGCCCTGGTCGCCCGGGAGGCCGGCCTGGTGGCCAACATCCTGGCCCTCTTCGAGAAGATCTGGGACCAGGCCACCGACCTCGCCGCGCTGATCGAGGAGCCGGCCGAGGGGGCGGCCGGGCTCTCCGCCGTGGAACAGCGCGTCCTGGAGTCGATGTGCCGCGTCGGCAAGGACGAGACCGGCGCCCGCGACCTGGGCGTCTCGGTGCGTACGTACCGCCGCCACGTCGCCGATCTGCTGCGCGTCCTGAACGCGTCCAGCCGTGCGCACGCCGCGCTGCTGGCGCGGGAGCGCGGCTGGATCTAGCGGCCGGGGCCGGTCGCCGGGCCGGCGGCCGGGGCTAGCGGCCCCGCCGCCACCCGCGCAGCACGCCGCCGTCCACGAGCACTCCGGCCAGCCACTCGTGCACGGCGGCGAGACCAGCAGGACCGGCGGGCTCCACTCGGAGCCGGATCCGGTCCTCCTCCAGCCGCCAGGTGCAGTCCCAGCCCTCGGGCAGCGCCGACACCAGCCTGACCACGGCCGTCTCGGGAGGAGCGGCGGTGGGCGCAGCGCGCTCCACCACCGCTTCCGTGAACTCTGTCCTCGCCACGCCTTCTCCTCCGGTTCCTGTCGGGTGTCGGGGGCATACGGCAAAGCCCCGGCCTGCCGCATCGCAGGCCGGGGCTCCAGAGCCGACGTCGTTGTCACTGCCACCCGTTGACACGATGACAGACGGGCAGCCGGTCGACGAGCTTGACCGGTATGCCGCACAGGCCGTGCACGGCGCTCACGGCGTGCACGTCCGCCGCAACAGGCGCGGCGGGAGCGGCCATCGCCGTGCCCGGCAGCGCGAAGGCTCCCAGGAACGCTCCCGGTACGAGCACTGCGGCGGCCTTCTTGGCGAACTTCCCGGTCATCGCGTTTCCCCCAACGTCGTTCGTTCCGTGGGGAAAACTCTGCCAGCGGGGCCGGGCCCCGCCGCCGGGAAAGCCTGTCAGGTTGTTGCAGTGGGAACACAGCTTCATGCCAGCGGGGCCGGGCGAGCGGAATGCTCACCCGGCCCCGCCGGATCGGTGCTTACTGGTCGCGCCGCGGGCGCCACACCACCAGTGCGCTCGTCTGCTGGACCTCCTGGTACGGGACCAGGTCGCGGCGGTACGAGGCGTGGACCGCCGCTTCCGCCTGCTGGCGGGCCGCGGCGGCGCCCTCGACGAGGCCCTGCAGTTCGGCGACGCGCGCCTTGAGCGCGGCCACCTGGTTCTCCAGCTCGATGATGCGCTTGATGCCGGCGAGGTTGATGCCCTCGTCCTGGCTGAGCTGCTGCACCTGCCGGAGCTGTTCGATGTCCCGCGCGGAGTAGCGCCGGCCGCGCCCGGCGGCGCGGTCGGGTGAGACCAGGCCGAGCCGGTCGTACTGCCGGAGGGTCTGCGGATGCAGGCCCGACAGCTGCGCGGCGACCGAGATGACATAGACCGGCGACTCGTCGGTCAGCTCGTACGGATTGCGCCGTCGGCCGGTCCCCTCCATGGGGTCACGCTCCCTTCGCGGCCTGGAACAGCTCTGCACGCGGGTCGTGGTCCGCGGTGGCCTCACGGTAGGTCTGCAGGGCTTCCCGGGCCTTGTCGCCGAGATCCTTGGGCACGGTCACCTCCACCGTGACGAGCAGGTCGCCGCGGGTGCCGTCCTTGCGCACCGCGCCCTTGCCGCGGGCGCGCATCGTGCGGCCGTTGGGCGTGCCGGGCGGCAGCTTGAGGGTGACCGGGGGGCCGCCGAGGGTCGGCACCTTGATCTCGCCGCCGAGGACCGCCTCCGGGAAGGAGACGGGCACGGTGACGGTGAGGTTGTCGTCCTTGCGGCCGAAGACCGGGTGGGTGCCGACGTGCACGACGACGTAGAGGTCGCCGTTGGGGCCGCCGCGCTCGCCCGGGGCGCCCTTGCCGCGCAGGCGGATCCGCTGGCCGTCGGAGACGCCGGCGGGGATGCGGACCTGCATCGTCCGGGAGGACTTGGCGCGGCCGCTGCCGTGGCAGACGTCGCAGGGGTTCTCCGGGATGAGGCCGCGGCCCTTGCAGTCGGGGCAGGGGTCGGTCATGGAGAATCCGCCGCCGGAGCCGTGCGACACCTGGCCGGTGCCGACACAGGTGGGGCAGACGCGAGGAGTACCGTTTTTGTCGCCGGTGCCGGAGCAGGCCTTGCAGGCCGCCGAGGAGGACATCCGCAGGGGCACGGTGGCCCCGTCGACCGCCTCGGTGAAGTTCAGCGAGACCTCGGACTCGATGTCCTGGCCGCGGCGCGGCTGGGTGCGCGTGGCGCCGCGGTTGAACAGGCCGCCGAAGACGTCGCCGAGCCCGCCGCCGAAGCCGCCGGTGCCGCCTCCGCCCCCGCCCTGGGCGCCCCCGAAGAGGTCGCCCAGGTCGAAGTTGAAGGAGCCGCCGCCCGCGCCGCCCGCCCCCGGGCGGAAGCCGCCGTTGGCGAAGAGGGCGCGGGCGTCGTCGTACTCCTTGCGCCGCTTGGGGTCGGCCAGGACGTCATTGGCCTCGGAGATCTCCTTGAAGCGCTCCTCGGCCTTGGCGTCGCCCTTGTTGGCGTCCGGGTGGTTCTCGCGGGCGAGCTTCCGGTACGCCTTCTTGATCTCGGCCTCGGTGGCGTCCTTGGGGACGCCGAGGACCTTGTAGTAGTCCTTCTCCAGGAAGTCCTTCGTGCTCATCCCCGGCGTCCCTCCTTCCGTTCCCTGCGGTGATTCATCGGGTCAGCGTCAGCCCTTGTCCGGGCCACCGCTCTCCTCTTCGGAACCGGCGTCCTCGCCCTCGCCCTTGGCGCCCTGGGCGCCCGGCTGGGGCTCGGCGACGGCGACCCGCGCGGGGCGGATCGTCCGCTCGCCGATCCGATACCCCGGCTGCAGAATCTGCACGCACGTGGTCTCGGTGACGTCCGGCGCGTACGAGTGCATCAGCGCCTCGTGCACCAGCGGGTCGAAGGGCTCGCCCTCCTTGCCGAACTGCTGGAGCCCCATCTTGGCGACGATCGTCTCCAGGGACTCGGCGACGGACTTGAAGCCGCCGACGAGCTCGCCGTGGTCACGGGCGCGGCCGATGTCGTCGAGCGTGGGCAGGAGCTCGGACAGGAGGTTCGCGACGGCGACCTCCTTGACCGTGACCCGGTCCCGCTCTACGCGGCGGCGGTAGTTCTGGTACTCGGCCTGGAGACGCTGGAGGTCCGCGGTGCGCTCGGTGAGCGCGGCCTGGGACTGGTCCAGCTGAGCCTGGAGACCTGCTTCCACCAGCTCCTCGCCGGAGGGGGCAGCGCCCGGAGCCGCCTTGTCGGCGGCCCCGGCGCCCTGCGCCGCTTCTTCGGAGCCGGCGGCGTCGGAGGGGCCTTCAGGCTTCTTGTCGTCAAAGCCCGGGGTCTCCTCCGTCACGCCGCACCGCCCTTGGCGTCCTTGGGCTTCTCGTCGTCGACGATCTCGGCGTCGACGACGTCGTCCTCGGCCTTGGTCGGACCGCCGGTCGCGCCGGCGTCACCGGCGGCGCCCTGCGCGGCCTGGGCGTCGGCGTACATGGCCTGGCCCAGCTTCTGGCTGACCGCGGCGACCTTCTCGGTCGCGGTGCGGATCTCGGCCGTGTCCTCGCCCTTGAGCTTCTCCTTCAGCTCGGTGAGCGCGGTCTCGACCTCGGTCTTCACCTCGGCCGGAACCTTGTCCTCGTTGTCCTTGAGGAACTTCTCCGTCTGGTAGACGAGCTGCTCGCCCTGGTTGCGGGACTCGGCGGCCTCACGGCGCGCGTGGTCCTCCTCGGCGTACTTCTCGGCCTCTTCGCGCATCCGGTTGACCTCGTCCTTCGGCAGCGAGGAGCCACCGGTGACGGTCATCTTCTGCTCCTTGCCCGTGCCGAGGTCCTTCGCGGTCACGTGCATGATGCCGTTGGCGTCGATGTCGAAGGCGACCTCGATCTGCGGGACGCCGCGCGGGGCCGGCGGCAGACCGGTCAGCTCGAACATGCCGAGCTTCTTGTTGTACGCCGCGATCTCGCGCTCGCCCTGGTAGACCTGGATCTGCACGGACGGCTGATTGTCCTCGGCCGTCGTGAAGATCTCGGACCGCTTGGTCGGGATCGTGGTGTTGCGCTCGATGAGCTTGGTCATGATGCCGCCCTTGGTCTCGATGCCGAGGGACAGCGGGGTGACGTCGAGGAGCAGGACGTCCTTGACCTCGCCCTTGAGGACACCGGCCTGGAGGGCGGCGCCGATGGCGACGACCTCGTCCGGGTTGACGCCCTTGTTGGCCTCGTTGCCGCCGGTCAGCTCCTTGACGAGCTCGGCGACGGCGGGCATACGGGTGGAGCCGCCGACCAGGACCACGTGGTCGATCTCGGAGAGGGCGATGCCCGCGTCCTTGATGACGTTGTGGAACGGGGTCTTGCAGCGCTCCAGCAGGTCCGCGGTGAGCTGCTGGAACTGGGCGCGCGTGAGCTTCTCGTCCAGGTGCAGCGGGCCCTCGGCGGAGGCCGTGATGTAGGGCAGGTTGATCGTGGTCTCGGTGGACGAGGACAGCTCGATCTTCGCCTTCTCCGCGGCCTCGCGGAGACGCTGGAGCGCCATCTTGTCCTTGGACAGGTCCACGCCGTGACCGTTGGCGAACTGCTTGACCAGGTAGTCGACGACGCGCTGGTCCCAGTCGTCACCACCGAGGTGGTTGTCACCGTTGGTGGCCTTGACCTCGACCACGCCGTCGCCGATCTCGAGGAGCGAGACGTCGAAGGTGCCGCCACCGAGGTCGAAGACCAGAATGGTCTGGTCGTCCTTGTCGAGACCGTAGGCCAGGGCGGCCGCGGTGGGCTCGTTGACGATGCGCAGGACGTTGAGGCCCGCGATCTCACCGGCCTCCTTGGTCGCCTGACGCTCGGAGTCGTTGAAGTACGCCGGGACGGTGATGACCGCGTCCGTGACCTTCTCGCCCAGGTACGCCTCGGCGTCCCGCTTCAGCTTCTGCAGGATGAAGGCGCTCATCTGCTGCGGGTTGAAGTCCTTGCCGTCCAGGTTGATCTTCCAGTCAGTGCCCATGTGGCGCTTGACGGAGCGGATCGTCCGGTCGACGTTGGTGACAGCCTGGCGCTTGGCGACCTCGCCGACGAGCACCTCGCCGTTCTTCGCGAAGGCGACGACGGACGGCGTGGTCCTGGCGCCCTCGGCGTTGGTGATGACGGTGGGCTCACCGCCCTCGAGAACACTGACGACGGAGTTCGTCGTACCCAGGTCGATGCCGACCGCACGTGCCATGTCGATTCCTCCAGCTGACTTGAGTGGAACAGACTCAAGGGTGCAATGCGGATTCCAACCTGTCAACCGAGCTGAGTCGAGGGGACTCAAGTCTTATGCTGGCCTTATGCGCAGCCGGAAGGCGGACGCCCGGTAACCACGGGCTTGGGCGGCGCGGGTGAGGGTGGCCTGAGCGACACAGATCACCGGCGGTGCGCCTATATCGCGCGCGGGAGAGTGAGTAGTCTCGTACGGACTGGATAAGTTACTAGGCAGTAATCCCGCAATCCCCGCTCTCGCAGGTTCGAGGAGCCGTTCCCATGCAACTCGCCGCGATCATCGTGTCGCTGGTCCTAATCGCGGTCGGCGTAGCGCTGTTCGGCCGTGCCCTCGTCCAGATCTACCGCTTCATGCGACTGGGTCAGCCCGTGCCCGCCGGCACCCGGACCGGCGACCCCGCGCAGCGCACCGTCACCGTGGCCAAGGAGTTCCTGGGCCACACCCGGATGAACCGCTGGGGCATCGTCGGTGTGGCGCACTGGTTCGTGGCGGTGGGCTTCTTCTCGCTGCTGCTGACGATCGTCAACGCCATCGGGCAGCTCTTCAAGGCCGACTGGCTCCTGCCGGTCATCGGCGACTGGGCCCCGTACAACGTCTTCGTCGAGTTCCTCGGCACGATGACCGCGCTCGGCATCCTGACGCTCATCGTCATCCGGCAGCTGAACCGGCCGGGCGACCCGGGCCGCAAGTCCCGCTTCGCCGGCTCCAACACCGGCCAGGCGTACTTCGTCGAGGCCGTCATCCTCATCGTCGGCGTCTGCATCTTCATGCTGCACGCCCTCGAAGGCGCCCAGCACCACGTCGACGGCTACGAGGCCTCGTTCTTCGTCTCGTACCCGGTCGTCTCGTGGCTGGAGGGGATGGACGTCTCGACGCTCCAGAACCTCACCTACTTCTTCGCGGGCCTGAAGATCGCGACGTCCTTCATCTGGATGATCACGGTCGCCCTGAAGACCGACATGGGCGTGGCCTGGCACCGCTTCCTCGCCTTCCCGAACATCTGGTTCAAGCGCGAGGCGTCCGGCGACGTGGCGCTCGGCGCGCTGCTGCCCATGACGAGCGCCGGCAAGCCGATCGACTTCGAGGACCCGGGCGAGGACGACACGTTCGGCGTCTCGAAGGTCGAGGAGTTCTCCTGGAAGGGCCTGCTCGACTTCTCCACCTGCACCGAGTGCGGCCGCTGCCAGTCGCAGTGCCCCGCCTGGAACACCGGTAAGCCCCTCTCCCCCAAGCTCCTGATCATGGCGCTGCGCGACCACGCGCACGCCAAGGCGCCGTATCTGCTCGCGGGCGGCGGCAAGGACGCCGAGGGCGAGGAGAAGGGCACCGAGGAGCAGCTGAAGGACGTCCCGGCGGCGGCGCTGGCCGAGGCCGAGCGCCCGCTGATCGGCACCCTCGAGGAGAACGGCGTCATCGACCCCGACGTGCTGTGGTCCTGCACCACGTGCGGCGCGTGCGTCGAGCAGTGCCCGGTCGACATCGAGCACGTCGACCACATCGTCGACATGCGCCGCTACCAGGTGATGATCGAGAGCTCCTTCCCGTCCGAGGCGGGCACGATGCTCAAGAACCTGGAGAAGAAGGGCAACCCCTGGGGCCTGGCGAAGAAGCAGCGCCTGGCGTGGACCAAGGAGGTCGACTTCGAGGTCCCGGTCGTCGGCAAGGACGTCGAGGACCTCACCGAGGTCGACTACCTCTACTGGGTCGGCTGCGCCGGCGCCCTGGAGGACCGCGCCAAGAAGACCACGAAGGCCTTCGCGGAGCTGCTGCACATGGCGGGCGTGAAGTTCGCGATCATGGGCGGCGAGGAGAACTGCACGGGCGACTCGGCCCGCCGCCTGGGCAACGAGTTCCTGTTCCAGCAGCTCGGCCAGCAGAACGTCGAGATGCTGAACATGGCGTTCGGCGAGGACGCGGACGAGGGCGTCAAGGTCGAGAAGGCCAAGAAGAAGATCGTCGCGACCTGCCCGCACTGCTTCAACACGATCGCGAACGAGTACCCGCAGCTCGGCGGCGAGTACGAGGTCATCCACCACACGCAGCTGCTCCAGCACCTGATCGACGAGGGCAAGCTCGTCCCGGTCACCCCGGTCGAGGGCCTGATCACGTACCACGACCCGTGCTACCTGGGCCGCCACAACAAGGTCTACACGCCGCCGCGCGAGATCATCGCCAAGGTGCCGGGCCTGCGCAACGAGGAGATGCACCGCCACAAGGAGCGGGGCTTCTGCTGCGGTGCGGGCGGTGCGCGCATGTGGATGGAGGAGCGGATCGGCAAGCGCATCAACAACGAGCGCGTCGACGAGGCCCTGTCCCTCAACCCGGACATCGTCTCCACCGCCTGCCCCTTCTGCCTCGTCATGCTGACCGACTCGGTCAACGGCAAGAAGAACGATGGCAAGGCCAAGGAGTCCATCCAGGTCGTCGACGTCGCCCAGCTCCTGCTGGAGTCGGTGAAGACCCCGGTGACCCCGGAGGACGGCGGCGAGGACGGCGGCGACGGCGGCGACGGGGAGCCCGCGGACACCCCGAAGCCGGACCCGGCTCCGGCCCCGGAGCCGGTGAAGTAACCGCTTCCGAAGCGCACGCACGGCCGGGCCCCGCGATTGATCGCGGGGCCCGGCCGTTGTCATGGGTGCGTGGGACGATGAACGCGTTCGCGCTTGCAGCCCGTATTCAGCAGGAGCCACGTCATGGATTACGCCCGGATGCGCGCCATCGCCGAGGAACTGATGGAGCACGCTCCCGAACCGGTCAGGGGCTTCGAGATCAACGGCGAAGGAATCTTCATGATGATGTCGCCGTCCAGGTTCCACGACTTCAACGCTATGCGCCTCAGCCGTCAACTGGACCGCCAGCTGCCCGACGGGGTCGTGGCCTTCCCGGGCGGCGACATCGAAGACGCAACGCTCGGCAAGCTCCGCCGCCCGGACCTGATCGTCGTGTCGGACGAGGTCTTCGGCGAAGAGAACGAACCGTTCAACCCACGCGACCTCTCCCTGGTCGCCGAGATCGTCTCCCCCTCCAACCACAGCAACGACTACACGGACAAGATGGACGAGTACCCGGCCATGGGCATCCCGCTGTATCTCCTGATCGATCCCCGCAAGGGGTCGGTAGCGGTAATGTCCGACCCCGGGCCTGGTCCGGACGGGCGCCCCTGCTACCGGACACGCCACGACGGCGTCTTCGGCGACAAAGTCTCCGTCGGCCCCTGGACCGTCGACACCTCCGAGTTCCGCACGTACCCCTCCTGACGCGGGGCCTCCGCAGCCCCAACCCCCGGTATTTCCCTTAGGGGATGTCACAGCTCGGCCGCAATGGCGGGCCCGTTCTCACCGCGCCGACTCGGCATCGTCACGGAGCGGGTACGTTCGAACCGTGGCTGGATTCAGGATGGGACGCGGACAGGGCTCGAACGACCCCGGGCCCGCGCAGCAAGGACAGCGCCCGGGGCAGTACCAGGCCCCGTACGGCGGCCAGGGCGGCCAGGGGGGCCACGGTGGTCAGTGGCAGCAGCAGCCCCCGCCGTACGGCGAGCCGGAGTACTTCGGCGGGAGCGGGCAGCCGCAGCAGGGTTACGGCGGGCAGCAGCCGTACGGGCAGGGACAGGGCCCGGGCCAGGACCCGTACTACGGCCACGGACAGCCCGGGCACGGACAGCCCGGTCCCGGCGGCGGTCACCCCGGTCAGACCCAGCAGTTCAGCCTCGGCGAGGCCCCGGACGCGTACGGCGGGGATCCGTACGGCCAGGGCGACCCGTACGGCGGCCAGGACCCGTACAACAACGCGCCCGCGCCGCCCCCGGGCCCGCGCCTGCCGTGGAAGCAGTTGCTGACCGGCATAGTCATGCGCCCTTCCGCGACCTTCTGGCAGATGCGTGACCACGCCGTGTGGGCGCCGGCTCTGATCGTCACGTTCGTCTACGGCCTGCTCGCCGTCTTCGGCTTCGACAAGGCCCGCGAGGACGTGCTGAACGCCTCGCTCTCCAACAGCCTGCCGTCGGTGCTGATCACCGGCGTGGTCATGGTGCTCGCCGGGCTCCTCCTGGGCGCGGTCACGCACACGCTCGCCCGGCAGCTCGGCGGCGACGGCCTCTGGCAGCCGACGGTCGGCCTGTCGATGCTGATCATGGCGATCACGGACGCGCCCCGGCTGCTGTTCGCCATGTTCCTCGGCGGCGACAACGTCGTGGTCCAGGTGCTGGGCTGGGCGACGTGGCTCCTGGCGGGCTACCTGTTCACGTCCATGGTCAGCAAATCGCACGACATCCCGTGGCCGAGGGCGCTGGGCGCCTCCGCGATCCAGCTGATCGCCCTGCTGTCGATCGTCAAGCTGGGCACGCTGTAGCGGCGGCCGGCAGACATGCGTGAGGGCCCCCGCCTTGATGAACACGGCGGGGGCCCTCACGCATGTCTGCGGCCTGCGCGGTTACGCGTCGAGGACCTGGCCCTCGCGGCGCACGACCGGCGGCTCGACCGACCACGGGAAGTTGATCCAGTCCTCGGTGCGCTTCCACACGTACTCGCACTTCACGAGGCTCTGGGACTTCTCGTAGATCACCGCGGAGCGGACCTCGGCCACGTGGTCCTTGCAGAAGTCGTGCACGAGCTTGAGGGTCTTGCCGGTGTCCGCCACGTCGTCGGCGATCAGGACCTTCTTGTTCGTGAAGTCGATCTGGTCCGGGACGGGGGCCAGCATGACCGGCATCTCCATCGTCTCGCCGACGCCCGAGTAGAACTCCACGTTCACGAGGTGGATGTTCTTGCAGTCCAGCGCGTACGCCAGCCCGCCGGCGACGAAGACGCCGCCGCGCGCGATGGACAGGATGATGTCCGGCTCGTAGCCGTCGTCCGCGATGGTCTGTGCCAGCTCACGGATGGCCTCCCCGAAGATCGGGTAGGTCAGGTTCTCGCGGATCTCACTCACTGTTGCTCTTCGCCTTTTGCTCTGCTCAGACCTGGGTGCGATGGAAATTCTGGAAGGAGCGCGAGGGCGTGGGCCCACGCTGCCCCTGGTAGCGGGAGCCGTGCTTCGCGGACCCGTACGGATGCTCGACGGGCGAGGTCAGGCGGAACATGCACAGCTGCCCGATCTTCATCCCCGGCCACAGCTTGATCGGCAGCGTGGCCATGTTCGACAGCTCCAGCGTCACGTGCCCGGAGAAACCGGGGTCGATGAAGCCGGCGGTCGAGTGCGTCAGCAGGCCGAGGCGGCCGAGGCTGGACTTGCCCTCCAGGCGGGAGGCCACATCGTCGGGAAGCGTGATGACCTCGTACGTCGAGGCGAGCACGAACTCACCGGGGTGCAGGATGAACGCCTCGTCGCCCTCCGGCACCACCTCACGCGTGAGGTCCGCCTGCTCGACCGCGGGGTCGATGTGCGGGTACCGGTGGTTCTCGAACACCCGGAAGTAGCGGTCGAGGCGCACATCGATGCTCGACGGCTGCACCATGGATTCGTCGAACGGGTCGATACGCACCCGGCCGGCGTCGATCTCGGTCCGGATGTCCTTGTCTGAGAGAAGCACGGGTCGAGGATACGCGGAGAAGACGGACAACGCGGGCCCGGTCCGAGCGGACGGGCCCGCGCCGCTTGATCAGTACCGCCTCAGCGCTCGCTCAGCGCCCGCTCGGCGCTTGATCAGCGCTTCTGCCCGACCGGTACGGAATGCCGCAGCCGGGCGCAGCGCGGGCAGCGCAGGAGCCGTCCGGGGCCGATCCGGTCGGGACCGAGGTGCTGCATCGGGAACGAAGCGGTGCTGAAGACGTGCCCCTCGGCACAACGAACGACGGTGCGCTCCATAGAGCTGCCCCTTTCCCCATTCACGTGAAAGACAAAAGCCACATTAGGGGATGTATAGGACTCGCTCCTAAGCGGCACTCCCGGCAGTCCCCCGGGAGCCCGTCACCGGCATCCGGCGTCCCAACCGTACGCCCCAACTCCCGGACCCCGCGGCCGCATCCTCACCTGCCCCACACTCTCCACACACGACAGGAAGGCCCGTACGGTGAGTGCACCGGGGGCCTTCGATGGGGTAGAGTGTGCGACGATGAGGCGCTCCCAAAACGGGCGCTCTCGCGGGTGTAGTTTAATGGTAGAACATGAGCTTCCCAAGCTCAGAGCGCGAGTTCGATTCTCGTCACCCGCTCCATAGTGAACCCCCAGGTCAACGACCTGGGGGTTGTTTGTTGTCCAGACCTGCCGCGAGGCGCCGCGCCCTCCGCATGTCCTAACTCCGCCCGAGCCGGCCCCACATGGCGCCGCCGCACCGCTTGCGCGCAGCACGGCGGCACGAGCTCCTCCATATCTATGCCCGCGGTCTAAGAATTTCAGGGACCCCGCGAGGAGACTTTTTGCCACCGCACATAGGGTAGAAATATTTAGCGCACACAAGCCACCGCGGCATGCTACTGTCGATCTCGGTTGCAGTTTTGGTACCCAAAATCTTCAAGCGTCTCCAGTCGCCCTCCGCGTCACTGAGGGGCGCTTTACGTTTCCCGGCCACCTTCCGGGCGGGGCATCATCGCGGCGACACGGTGTCCGCACGGTGCGGATTCCGGTGTACTGCCCCAAGGAGATACGACATGGCTACTGGCACCGTGAAGTGGTTCAATGCGGCAAAGGGCTTCGGCTTCATCGAGCAGGACGGTGGCGGCGCCGACGTGTTCGCCCACTTCTCGAACATCGCCGCCGAAGGCTTCCGTGAGCTGCTCGAAGGCCAGAAGGTGACCTTCGACATCGTGCAGGGCCAGAAGGGCCCGACGGCCGAGAACATCGTTCCCGCCTGACACTGACGCGCATGGTGCAGCTGGGGCCCACATCCCTCGGGGCGCGGACCTCAGTTGCACGCATTTCCCCGCAGTGATTTCTCCTGCGGGACGCAGGATTTCAGCTCGCACCCTCCCCGCAGTCGCACCCATCGACCGCGGTCCTGGATTTTACATTCACCGGGCGCCGCCTATTTCAGCGCCTGGGCCTGTACGGATTCCCCGTAGACCAGATGCGCTTTCGCATTCCATTCGGCCCGGTCTCGAAATTCCCGGCGCTGCTTTTCTGCTACGCGAGTTCCTTGATGCGTGCCGTATCAAGGAGGTTCATCGAGGAAGATTCTGAATGAACCCCGAACGCAGGAACGAGCGCTCCTCGACCAGGAACTCGACCAGGAAACTGACCCACCTCTTCGGGAGGCACGTTGTGACGTTGATCCAGACGCAGGACCGCTCGGCACATGGCAACGCCGTGCGGCGAATGGTGGCCGAAGGCATGGAGCCGGACGTCCCGCGAGTCTGTGACGACATGACTGTCGAAGTGGCCTTGTCTGTCATGGCCGCCGCCCGCACGGGCCACCTGCTCGTCTGCGACGAGGACGACCTGTGCACCGGGGTGGTCACCCGGGCCCGGCTCGCCGCCGTCCATGAGGGCGACACGTACACGGACCGGCTCCGGCTGCGCGATGTCCTCGGCGAACGCGAGCCGTTCGCCTCGCCCCTCACCACGACGGTCGAGGCCGAGCACGTGATGCGCCCTCGCCGGCCGGAGTCGGCCCTGCCCGTTGCCGGCGAACAAGGCTGCCCTTCGGTCATCCCCGCCCTCGCACGCTGAACCGCCTCACGACCGCAGTTCCGACGTGACCGTCCCCTTCCTCCTGTGAGGCATCATGCGCTGTGTCATCGCCCGTTTCCCGTTCGACCTGACCAAGAGCGGTGTCCTGGAATCGATGAAGGGCGTCAAGCCCGAGCAGGTCACCGGCGAGTCCGTGACCATCGGCCGCCGCACCTACCCCGCCAAGCAGGTCGGCCAGATCATCACCCGCCAGGACCGGCGCGACTTCAGCGCCGGCGAAGTTCTCCGAGCCATGGCGAAGCTCGGCTTCACCTGCCGCGTCCTGCCCGGGGCCACCGTGCCGACGCGCCCCCTCACCCCGCTCCAGCAGGCGTCCGCGATGCTCGGCGTGCCGGCGACCGCCTGACCGCCTGAGCGAGGGGCACGGCACCGGCTGCCGCCCGAGCAGCGAGGAGGGCCCGACCGGCACATGCCGGTCGGGCCCTCCTGCGCGTCCCGATGGGACCTTCTGCACGCCGCCGGATCAGTGGTCGGAGTAGCTGAAGTCGCCCACCGTCCAGGCGCTTACATCGGCGATCGAGACGCGATACATCCCACCCGTCTCCGGGATCCCCACCTGTCCCTGAAGGATGCGGGCCATGTGAAAGTGCAGATGTGTGGGCGGACCCTCCCGGCGCGTTGTGGTGGTGAAGATGGCGGCGAACTCACCCAAGCGGGCGGAGTCCGTCAGGACCTCTGACACCCGCTGCCTCCACACGGCTTCGGGAGCCAGCCGGCCGGTGATGACAGCACCGCCGGTGACCACGGTCAGGGACATCTGATTGCTCTGCCCGGACTCCACCAGGGTGGCGACGTCAGCGAGCAGCTCGTCAGGCTTCGGCATGAGAGCCGATTCTATTCGCCGGCCGTCCCACCCCCCGCCCGCGTTCGGCTGTCCCCCGCCCGCGTTCGGCTGCCGCCCGCCCGTGGGCCTGACCAGCAGCGATGGTCGTCCTGCATACCTAGGCCCGCCATGGGCGGCTAGCTCAGCCCGAGACATATGAAAATCTATGATCGCCGCAGTAGACATTAGGCAGTGGCGTGGTTATGATTTCTCTCGTAGCCCAGAGAGACCGAAGGGCTCGGCAGAGACGAACTGCCGGGCAGCAGTACATGCAGTTGCAGTTCGCAGGGCGGTGCGGTGGCGGAGTTCCGAAGCCAGGGTTGTTGCAGGACGGCGACGGGACTGGCGGCCGGACCGGGTGGCCCGCAGTCATCAGGGGCCGCCAAGAGCAGTACCGCAGTTCACGCAGTGGCAGTACCCGCAGTTCGCAGTAGAGCAGCACCAGCAGTACAGAGTTCCCCGCTTCACCAGTAGTTGATCAATGAGGAAGAACGGAGGAGCCAGGCGCCATCAGGATCGCCCGGGCCGAAGGCTGAGCCCGGGTACCGCAGGACATCGATAGTGAGGTGGTCTCCGGTCAAGCAACCGCGATCCCCGCACTCCCGGCAGCAACTCGGCCGGGGCGGCGGAAACAGGAGGTCGGCGCAGTATCAGGGCCGACAGATGGTGTAGTAGTTCCTTCGGGGCCCTGGTGCCGTACGGCACCAGGGCCCCTCCATGCGTTCCATGAGAGAGGTGCAATGACAGCAGACGACTCGTTCGGCCGCCTTGACGACGACGACTACCCCGCCTACACGATGGGCCGTGCCGCCGCCATGCTCGGCACCACCCAGGGCTTCCTGCGCGCCATCGGCGAGGCGCGCCTGATCACTCCGCTGCGCTCCGAGGGCGGACATCGTCGCTACTCCCGCTACCAACTGCGCATCGCGGCACGCGCCCGGGAACTCGTCGACCAGGGCACCCCCATCGAGGCCGCCTGCCGCATCATCATCCTTGAGGACCAGCTCGAAGAAGCCCAGCGCATCAACGCCGAATACCGCCGCGCCGCCGAGTCGTCGTCCCCGCCGCCGGCCTCGGACTGAGGTGACCTCGCCGCCCGGCTGGAGCACTGCCCGGTTCCTTCCGCGCCCCGGGCCCCGACGCCCTGGACGACCCGGCCCATCGGCCCCTCGATGGGCGCCGATTACGCCGTAGACCCGCCCTCGCCTGGGAGCGTCCTCAAAGCCGGGAGCCCGTCGTCCTCACCCGGTGGGCCCTGGCGCCCACCCCCGCTCTTCAGCTCTTCACGAAGGCCCAGGTCGCAGACCTGGGCCTTCGTCGTTACCCCGGGGCGGCTCCGGGGGGCCGCGGCCCTCACAGCGCCTGCCTCTACTCTGGGGGCCGCGCAAGGGCGAACGACGAACGACGAACGACGAACGAACAGTGCCAGGACGGACGGAGCATGCGGTGACAGCGGGGGAAGCGAACGGCGACGAGCTGATAGGCAAACTCCTCGGGGGCCGTTACCGGGTCACCGCGACGATCGGACGCGGCGGCATGGGCGTGGTCGCCCGGGCCGTGGACGAGCTCCTGAACCGCGAGGTCGCCGTCAAGGTGCTGCGGGCCTTCACCGACGCCTCCGCCGCCGAACTGGCCGACCTGCGGATCCGGATGCAGCGGGAGGCGCAGGCCGCCGCCCGCATCCGGCACGGCGGCGTGGTCACCGTGCACGACGTGACCGAGGAGCAGGGCCTGCCGGTCATCGTCATGGAACTCGTCGACGGGCCCTCGCTCGACGACGTCTTGGAGGAGCGCGGCGCCCTGGAGCCGCACGAGGCCGCGGCGATCGGCGCCGAGCTGATGGACGCGCTCGACGCCGCGCACCGGGCCGGCGTGCTGCACCGCGACGTCAAGCCGGCGAACGTGCTGCTGGAGCGCGGTGGGCGAAGTGAGACGGGGGTCCCCCAGGCCGGAGGCTGGGGGAGGGTCGTACTCACCGACTTCGGCATCGCCAGCATGGAGGCCGCCGGCGACGACGCCATGGCCAAGCTGACCCAGAGCGGCCAGATCATCGGCTCCCTCGACTACCTGCCGCCGGAGCGCGCGCAGGGCAAGGAGCCGGGCCCGGCGTCGGACATCTGGTCGCTCGGCATGACGCTGTACGCGGCGGTGGAGGGCACGTCGCCGTTCCGCCGGACGTCGGTGTGGTCCACGCTGTCGGCGATCGTCAGCGAGCCGCTGCCGGCGCCCCGGCAGGCGGGGCCGCTCGCTCCGGTGCTGCAAGCGCTGATGGCGAAGGAGCCGGAGCACCGGCCGGCGGCGGACGAGGCGCGCGAGATGCTGGAGCGGGTGGCCGCGGGCGGGACGGCGGCGCACTACGCACCGGGGCCGGTGGCTCCGGGGCCCGGCGCATCGCCTGTGCCGGCACCTCCGCACACGCCCATGCCGACGCAGGTCGTAGCCCCGGTGCCGCCGCCCGGGTTCGGCGCGGCACCGCCGCTGTTCCAGCAGCCGCCGCTGTTCCAGCAGCCGCCGCTGTCCCCGCAGCCCCCGCACGCCGGCTACCCTCAGCCCGGCCCGCCGCACCTCGGAGTACCGGCCGCGGCGCCTGCCCCCGCCCCCGCTCCCGCTCCTGCCCCCGGCCGCAAGCGGCGCCGCAGCCGTAGCGTCATCGCGGCAGCGGCCGCAGCCGTCGTGCTGGCCGGAGGCGGCGTCACCTACGCCCTGACAGGCAATCACAGCGACAGCACGAAGGGCGACGAGGCGTTGTCGGCGCAGCCCGCGGTCAGCTCCCCGGCGGGCGGCGAGCAGCCGGGCGGAGGCGAAGCGACCGCCGGAACGAACTCCCCGGGCCCCTCCTCCGGAGGCTCCGCGAAGCCGTCCGGCGCGGCCACGCCGTCGTCCTCCGCGCCGGCCAAGCCCGGCGCGACGCCGAGCACGTCCCCTTCCCCGTCGACCAAGCTGAACGTGCCGACCACGTGCAGCGGCTGGAGCCACCAGGACCCGAAGCCGGGCACGTACGGCTACGTCTCCGGCGACCGCCACGTGCTGAACGGCCCGTACCAGGTCTGCGGCTCCGTGGCCCCGGCCAAGTCCGGCACGAAGGTCTGGTTCCACTGCGCCGTCGAGAACGCTTACGGCCACAAGTGGCTCTACGTCCGCATCGAGGGAACGAAGAGCGCCGGCTGGCTGTCCGCCGACACCATCATCCGCCAAACCGGCCAGCCGACCCGCTGCTGAGCCGCCCGGAACGCTGCTGACGGCACTTCAGGGGTTTTGCCCGACCGTGCCCGTCCGGCCCGTCTGCCCTACCTGAAATTCCGATAAGTTGCCGTGCCAAACGATCTACGTCACCGGTACGGAGTACGACATGAGCACTTATCCGGGCGGCAGCGCCGCACCGGCCGGCTGGGCGGCATCGGGAGCCACGGGCCCCAACGGCTCCTACCGGAACCAGACCCTGAAGTACCAGCAGATCGAGCTGGGCTTCGACGAGACGGTCCCGCTCAGGACGGTCATCGGCCTCTGGGCGTCCGCGGCCCTCATCTCGGTCCTGGTGTTCGTGACCTGCGTGCTGTTCGCCCTGCTGACGAACGGCTGGGACTTCGACTCGCTCGACACCAGCTTGACCGTGGGCGGAATCCTGGGCTTCATCGTCTTCTGGCTGGCCCTGCTCGCCTCCCTCACCGAGCCCGTCTCGGAATGGCGGACCCTGCTGGAGGACAAGGCGGAGGCGTCCTCCTCCGCCTATGCCGCGATCTACGGAGCGCTGTCCCAGCGCCGCATCCCGGTGACGGCCGTGCCGTCCCGGATCCGCAGCGACGTCTTTCAGCCGGAGGTGGTCGACAACCGTCTCGTCATCACCAGCGGCCGGTACGTGGTCTACATATCCGTCTTCGAGTACGGCACCAGCCTCTACCTCGGCTGGACGATGTGGCGCAGCCGCTCCGGCCTGGTGCTCATCGGCACGTACTTCAAGGACGTCATCGGCGGGTTCCTGCACCGCACCGGTGACGTCAACCAGATGCTCCGCACCGAGCGGCCGCGGGCCATGCGGGAGGCCGTGCACTCGGCGGTCCGGGAAGGCGTGGAGATCGCGGTCCAGGGCATCGAGGTGCCCATCGCCTCGACCTTCGGGCAGGACCTGCCCATCATGAACGCGCCCGGACAGGGCCCGGCCGGCCCGCCGGCGCCGCCCGCGCCGCCCGTCATGCCCGCCACGCCGCCGGCCCAGCCCGCACCGCAGGCCGCTCCGCCGGTTCCGCCCATGCCGGGCGGGCCCGCAGGACCGCCCGCGCCCCCTGCCGCGCCCGGCGGCCACAACCCCGCCGCCCCGTGGACCAGCTGAGCGACATGGACCAGCAGACCGACAGGACGCCCCCGCCGGGCGTCCTGACCGTCGGTGACGGCACGTCGGTGTGGGCCTGGGCGGCCGTCCGCATCGAGGCCGCCGCCGACCTCACCGAGACCAGGGAGTACGCCGAGCTCCCCGAGGAAGAGCGCCGGATCAAGGCGGTCGCGGCGGAGGCCGCCTGGCTGGCGGGCCAGTGGGACATCCGCCACGACACCCGCATCGAGCTGCGCTACCTCACGGACCCAGCCGAGCGGCGGATCTCGTGCGCCTTGCTGGTCCGGGTGCGCAGTGACGGCGCGGCCGGCACGCCCGGCCCGGCCTCGGCGGAGGAATCCGCCGTGGCCGAGGTGCTCGCGCTCCGCGACCGGCTGGGGCAGCTCCCCCACCACGTGCACAGCGCGCCGGTCGAGGACGCGGCCGAAGTGGCCCGGTGGCTCACGCCGTTCACGCCCGACCCGGCCGGCCTGGCCGAGATCCGCAAGCGCTACCGGACGGGCCTGCCGAACCGGCCCGACGCGGGCGTGCAGTACTACCTCTCCCCGCAGCCGTTCACCGCCGCGGCGCCGCCGTGGGACGCGCTGTGGCAGGCGTTCGCGGCACACCCGTACCCGCTCATGCTGACGGTCGGCCTCGAGCCGTACCGCGTGCCCGACGACCTCGGCCCGATACTCCACCAGATCGCGACCCACTACGGGCGGCTGGGGACGCCGGGGCAGCTTCCGGAGGGCCTGTGGGGCCCGGCGTCGCAGCTCGCCCCGGACGCCTTCGCCGTGGACGCCGCGAAGGTGTACGCGGACGCCGCGCGCCGCTACACCGACCGCGCCTTCCGCATCCGCATCGCTCTCGCCTCCCCGAACCCGCTCCCCGAGTCCCTCGCCGAGCTGGTCGGCGCCACGGTCTCCCCGCAGGAACGGCCCGGCCAGGGCGGCGTGCTGACCGAGACCTTCTCCGGACCGGCCCACGTCACCGTACGGCCGGCGCCGCCGGAGCTGGCGGCGGCCTGGACCGGGATCACGACGCTGGAGCACGCCCGCTGGGGCGGCGATCAGCGCTGGCAGCTGCCCGAGCCGCTGTCGCCGGCGCTGCGCCTGCTGCCCGAGCTGGTCGACGCGCGGGAGGCGGGCGCCGCGCTGCGGCTTCCCCTCGCCGTGCACGGGCACATGCCGGGCTTCCCCGTACGCAGGCCCGACATGGCTCTGGAGACCGACTACCGGCCGAACGGGCCCGCCATCGAACTCGGCCGGCAGCTGGTGCACGGCGCGCCGGCCGGGCCGCTCGGCGTGGAGCTGGGGTCCCTCTCCCGGCACGCGCTGTTCGTCGGAACGACCGGTTCGGGCAAGACCAACACGACCCTGGCCTTCTGCCAGCAGCTCTGGCGGGACCACAAGGTGCCGTTCCTCGTGCTGGAGCCGGTCAACTCCGAGCTCGACGACTACCGCTGGCTCGCCACCCGCCCCGGCTTCGAGGACCTCCTCGTCCTCACCGTCGGCGACGAGACCACGGCGCCGTTCCGGCTCAACCCCTTCGAGGTGCCGCACGGGGTCCGGATCAGCACCCACACCGCCGGTCTGCTCGCCTGCTTCGACGCGGCGTTCGGCCTCTGGGACCCCCTCCCGGCCATCTACAACAAGGCCCTGCGCAACACGTACGCGCGGAAGGGCATCGTCCCCACCGACGTCGCCACGCCCGCCCACGCCGGGTCGTGGCCCACCCTGCGCGACTTCATCGCCGAGATGCGCAGGGAGTGCGACCAGCTCGGGTACTCGGGCGAGGTCAAGGACAACATCATCGCCGCGTCCCGGCTGCGGGCCGAGTCGCTGGCGGAGGGCGCCTGCGGCAGCACGCTGGACTGCGCGCGCTCCTACCCCGTCGAGGAGCTCCTCAGCCGCCCCGTCGTCATCGAACTGGCCGGCGTCGGCGACAACGAGAAGGAACAGTCCCTCGTCACCGCGCTGATCCTGCAAACCATGACCGAGCACTACAAGGCGACCCGGCGGGGAGACGGCCTCTCCCACATCACCGTCATCGAGGAGGCCCACCGGCTGCTCGGACGCCCCGCCGGCTCCGGCGGGGACGCCAAGGAGGGCAACGCGCAGGCCCGCGCGGCCCAGGCCTTCGCCAACACGCTCGCCGAGAACCGTAAGTACGGGGAAGGCCTGGTGATCGTCGAGCAGGTGCCGGAGAAGCTCGTCGAGGACGCGTACAAGAACACGAACCTCAAGATCATGCACCGGCTGCCGTCCGCCACGGACCGGGAGCTGATCGGCGGCACGATGCGGTTCGCCCCCGACCAGGAGCGCTACGCGTCGTCCCTGGAACCCTTCCAGGCCTTCGCCCACCACGACGGCATCGACCGGCCGGCCCTCATCCGGGTGCCGAACGTACGGGCCGAGGCGGCCGCGGAGACCGGGGTCGCCCGGGCGCCGCTCGCCGGCAACGCGGAACTGGCCGACCGCTTCCGCGCCTTCGCCGCGGCGACCCCGGAGGTCGACGCGGCCCTCGCCCCCTTCGCCGACTGCGAGGGCTGCCGGCACCGCTGCACGTTCCGCTCGCGGGCGGCGACGGCGGTGTGGCCGGAGCACGGCACCGAGCTGAAGAAGCGCGTCGCCGACTATCCCAAGACGTCGGCCGCCCAGGCCGAATGGTGGTCCCGCACGGCGGAGTGGGTTGCCGACATCGCCGACGCCGTCGCCCCTCCGGGGGCGGACGCGGAAGCGGTCGAGGACTACCGCGCCTGCGTCTTCATCCACCTTGCGCAGGCGGCGTGGAAGCGGAAGACGCTGCCGTGGGTGCGGCTGTACCGCAGGAACGCCGCATCCGATGCCGGGCTTGATTCATGAGCGACCGCTCCAGCGAGGAAGGACCGCCTCCCGAGCAACCGCCCCCAGCGGAATCCGGAGCGGACGAGGCCCCGGAACCTACGGAAGCGGAGGACGCACAGGAGGCTCAGGAGGCGCCCGAGCCGACGGAGGCGGAGGAAGCACCGGAGCCGGCGGAGGCCGAGGACGCCGAGAAGACAGAGGACGCACCCGAGCCGGCGGAAGCAGAGGACGCCTCCGACCGCCCGGAAGCCTCCGCTGACTCCGAGGACGGGGGCGAGTCTTCCGACGAAGGCGAGTCCTCCGACGAGGGCGAGCATCCCGACGGGGATGAGACGTCCGACGCTGCGCCGGAACCGGCGGAAACCGAGGAGCCGGAGGAAGCGGAAGAACCGGCGGAAGCCGAGGAGGCTGAAGAAACCGAAGAAGCCGAGGGCACGGAGGAGCCGGAGGAGGCCGAGGGGCCCGAAGAAGCGGAAGAGCCGGGGGAAGCCGAGGGCACGGAGGAGCCCGAGGAGGCGGAAGAGCCGGAGGACGCCGAGGACGCCGAGGACGCCGAGGACGCCGAGGACGCCGAGGACGCCGAGGACGCCGAGCGTACGGGAGGGAGCGAGGGCGCCGACAAGTCCTCGGAAGACGCCGCCCCGGAGTCTCCGGACGCGCTCGACACGGACGAGGCGCCCGAGCCTGCTGAACCAGCTGACCCGGCTGAATCAGCCGACCTCACTGAACCGGCTGAACCGGCTGAACCAGTCACGTCATCGGAAGGCTCGCGGAACACCCACGAGTCCTCGGAAGACGCCCCGGAACCGGCCGACGCCACGGAGGCCCACCCCGCGGCCGACGACGCACCGGAGCCGGCGGCAGAAGCGGCGGAAACGCCCTCGCGCGCTGAGACCGCGGACCACCCGGAGGAAGCCCCCGAACCTGCCGAGGCTCAGGACGCCGACGCGAGGCGGGCACCAGAACCCCGGCAGGAGACGGCCCCCGAGGCGCCCCAGGACTCGAAGCCCGAGGCGCCCTCACCGGCCGAACCTCAGGACGATCCGAAGACCGGGCCTGATCCGGACGATGAGTCAGAGAACCCGGAGGACGGACACTCCTCCGGCGGCCGCCGCTCGGGTGATGCGCCGGATGATCAGGAGCAGACAGACCCGGTGCACGACGCCTACGGCGAGTCCGGGTTCGATTCGGATTCCGAGGCCGACGACACATGGATCAGGCTGCGCTCCGGGAACGTCCGGCGGAACGGCGTGGCCTTGAACGGAGGCGGCGCCGGCGCGGATGGTGACAGGTAACCGTGGGGCCCGGGTCGGCGACCCGGGCCCCACCGCCTCACGAAGCGCGCGTCACTTCCGGCCGGCGGCCGCGGCCTCCTTCGGCTCCGTCGCCGAAGGAGCCGTGTCCGTGCCCGTCCCCGTCTCCGGCCGGCGGTCCCTGGGGATGAGGGCCAGGACCAGGCCCACCGCCAGCAGGGTGCCGCTCACCAGGAAGACCGTCTGCATCGCGTCGGCCATGCCCTCCAGGAACGGGTGGGCGAGGCGGGCGTCGGCGTGGGTCAGGAAGGAGCTGTCGTCCAGGGAGACAGCGCCGTTCCGGCCGGCGAGGAGCGTCTGGTTGGCCGGCTGGGAGGTGACGGCCGGGTCGGCGAGGGCGGCCTTGAAGCCCGGGTCGTTCGCGGCGTCGGCGTAGGCGTCGGCGATCCGGCCGCCGACCGTGCCGAAGAAGAGCGAGAAGAAGACGCTGATGCCGACGGTGCCGCCGATGGAGCGGAAGAAGGCGAAGGATCCGATGCCGGCGCCCATGTACCGCGGCTCCAGGCCCCGCTGGATGGCGACCAGCATGACCTGCCAGCACATTCCGATGCCGCTGCCCATGACGCCGGCGGCGACCCCGGCCTGCCACAGCTCCGTGTCCGCGCCGAACGACCCGAACCAGAACGTGCCCGCCATCATCAGCACGATGCCGGCCAGCATGGAGCCCTTGAACTTGCCGGTACGCGTCACGTACGCGCTGCACATCCGGCCGGCGACGATGATCCCGAGCGTCTGCGGCAGCAGCATCAGGCCCGCCTCGGTCGGCGACAGCCCCTTGACGATCTGGAGGTAGAGCGGCAGGACGGCGAGCGAACCGAAGACGGCGGCGCCGACGATCGTGTTGACGCCGTTGTAGAGCGAGAAGACGGGGTTGCGGAACATCGGGGTGGGGAGCAGCGCGGCGCCGCCCGCCCGCCGCTGCGCCATCAGGAAGAGCACGAGCCCCACGGCCCCCACGGCGAACAGCCCCAGCGTGCCGGCCGAGCCCCAGCCCCACTTCGGTCCTTCCTCGACGGCGAAGAGGACGGGCACCAGAAAGAGGACGAGGGTGATGACGCCGGCGATGTCGGGCTTGTCCGTCGAGCGGTTCGCCTGGACCCGTACCTGGCTGAGGATCAGCAGCACGGCGGCGATGCCGACCGGCACGTTGATGAAGAAGGCCCAGCGCCAGCCGTCCGCCCCGGCGAAGGCGTCCAGCCCGGCGAAGAACCCGCCGACGACCGGCCCGACCACGGCCGCGACCCCGAAGACCGCCCCGAACCAGGCCTGGTAGCGGCTGCGCTCGGTGGGCGGCAGCAGATCGGCCAGGATGGCGAACGCGAGGCTCATCAGGCCGCCCGCGCCGAGCCCCTGGACGCCCCGGAAGACCGACAGCATCACCATGGACGAGGCGAGCCCGCACAGCACCGAACCGGCGACGAAGAGGGCCACGGCGATGACGTAGAGCGGCCGGCGTCCGTAGATGTCGGAGAGCTTGCCGTAGAGGGCCGTGGTGACCACCGAGGTGATCATGTACGAGGTGTTGGCCCAGGCCTGCTGCGAGAGGCCGTTGAGGTCGTCGGCGATGGTGCGGAGCGCCGCGGAGATGATGGTCTGGTCGAGCGCCGACATGAACAGGCCGAGCATCAGCCCGGCCATGACGAGTCTCATGCGGCGCCGGTCGATCACCGGCACCGGTGTGTCCGCGGGGGAAGCTGTGTCCGTCATCGTCGTTCCGTCCATCTCTTGACCGAGGCCTGCTGAGGCGATGGATCAAGCATGAAATCTCAAGCGGACTTGAGGTCAAGACGTAAAGCGCAAGACGGAAGACGGAAGATCAATCCTCTTCGTCCTCGTACGGGGTCTCCTCCATCAGCCGCTCCGCGATGTCGTCGACCCAGGCCTCGGCCCAGCGCAGGAGCTCGGTGCGGTCGGTCTCGTCGAGCCCGCAGGCGGCGAACTCGGAGTCGGCGATCCACTCGGCGCCGGCGAGCCGGGCCTGGAGGTCGGTGAGGTCGAGCCCGCTTTCGCCGGCGTGCCGGCGGCCGAGCTCCTCCAGCTCGACGTGCGACCAGGCGCCGGACGCGGCCCGTACGTCGACGAGGTCGCGGGCGAGGCCGAGGTCCGCGAGGTCGCGCACGGCCATGCCGACCACGTCCTCGACGGCGGGCACGGGCCCGTACGGACCGAGCTCCGGCGGCCGCCGCAGGGTCTCCGTGCGGATGCCGACGGTGCAGTGCTCGCCGGTCGCGGCGTCGGTGACGACGAGCCGGGCTTCGAGCGGTTCGGCTTCCCAGCCGCGCTCCTCCAGGCCGTCGCGGAGGGCGGACACGACGTCGGCCACGGGGTCCGGGGCCTCGGTGACCAGCTCCAGGCCGGCGTCCCGGCGGGCGGCGCCGGGGGCGAGGAGGCCGTGCGCCTCCAGTGCGTACGAACCGCTGAGGAGGAGCGGATACGCCGAGCCGGCCGCCATCACGTCCGGCAGCAGCCGGTGCAGGCCGCGCGGCCCGCTTTCGTACGGAACCGGGACCCCTTCGTACGCGCTCCCGTCGTACGGGGTGGCCTCGTACGGGCCGGGTGGCGGCGTGGACGGCGACATGCCCGTGATTATTCCGGAAGCACGCCCTCGACCAGGTCGGATACGCGCTGCAGCTCCGGCTGGATCTCGTCCGCCTCGGCCCGGTCGACGGCCGCGAGCCGCCACCACACGGCGCGGGCGTTGCGCAGCACGCGCCGGGTCTCGTCGACGGGCGCCTGCGCGTTGTGCCGCCGCTCGGCGGTCCGCAGGTGCAGCCTCATGATCGCGGCCCAGTCCTCCTGCAACAGCAGCGCCAGCCAGGCCCGCGTCCCGAGCACGCCGACGGTGTGCGGATGCAACGCCCCGTACTCCCGGTCGAGCGCCCCCTCCATCTCCCGCGCGGCAAGCGCGGCCCCGACGAGGTCCCCGCGCAGCTCAGCGGCCACGATCCGCCCGAAACGGTCGGCGTGGTGCGGGGGGAGGGGGGTGTGCCAGTCGGGAGAGGTCTGTACGGGGGCGGGGGGTGCCTGTACAGGGGCGGGCGCGGGCGCGGGTGCGGGTGCAGGAATGGGCGCGGGCGCGACGGGGGCGGGCGGCATCGGCGCCGGTGCCGGCACCGGCTGCGGAGCCACGGGCACCACGGGAGCCACAGGCGCGGGCGCCACAAACGCCGGCGGCGGCGTCGGATGCGGCCCCGGCATCGGCGTCACGGCCCCGTCGTGGTCGACGATCAGCGGCCATGCCGACCCGTCGGGCTCCTTGGCGATGATGCGTATGGGGTGGCCGCGCCGGGCGGCCCGCACCCGTATGTCCGCGAGCGCGGACGTCCGCCCGTCCTGCCCGGGCAGCGGCTCTACGGGTTCCCCCTCGATCGTCGCTTCACCCGCTGCGCTGATCACGATGGTGTAGACGGGAGTCAGGGGGACCGAGTCGAGGTCCGTCACAACAGGCATGGTCAATCCTTACGTACCGCCGCCGCCAGCAGGCCAACGGGGCCACGGCAACGCATATGCCGCGGCCCCGGGCTAATGATGACCCGAATCACCCGCCATTCGGGTAGTAGGGGGGCGACCAGCCCAGATACTCCGCGCCCCACTTGGACTCGATGTCCGTGGCGGGGACGATCGATATCTCGCCGGGGGTCACGATGTCGTTGGACGCGACCTTGCCGTCACCGACGTAAATGGCGACGTGACCGGCCCGGTGGTGGGTGTCCCAGAACATCAGGGCGCCCGGCGGAGGGTTGCGGTCCTTGTCGTGACGCATGTTCTGCGGCATCACGTCCGTGTAGTGGTCAATGGCGTAGTTGGTGCCTGAAGACCCCCGGCCGTAGGCGATGGCCGTAAAGGCCAGGCACCGCTGGTACCACTCGCTGTTGTGGCTTTCGGCCTGCTTCTTGGCGTAGGCGATCGCCCCCGCGGTGTCGCGGGGGTTCTTCACGATGTCCGGCCAGTTGGCCTGGCTGTCGTGGAAGGGCTCACCGGGCGTACCGGGGTTGTTGGTGCCCGACGTGTTGCAGCGATCCGCCTTCTTCTTGTCGGGATTGTTGTCGGGCTTGTCGTCGGGCTTCTTGCTGGACTTGTCGCCGTCCTTCTTTCCCGGCTTGTCGGGGTGGTTCTCGCCCGTCCGCTCCAGGTCGATACCGGCTTCCTTGGCGATGCTCCGCGCCTGGGCCTCCTTGGGCGCGTAGGCGTCGGGAAAGCCGGAGCGCTGCACCTTCTGGGCGGCGTCGTTGAGCGACATGCTTTCCCAGGCGACGTCTTCGAGCCCCGGCGGGTCTCCGCTGTCCCCGCCGAAGAGGAACATGTGGGCCGCGTACTTGGGGTCCAGGATCTGCTCCTTGGTGCCCCATCCCGAGGACGGGCGCTGCTGGAAGATGCCGAGGGAATCGCGGTCGCCGTAGCTGATGTTCGACAGCTGCGACTCGGCGAGCCCCGTCATCAGGGCGATGAGCGTGGCCCTGCCGGGCAGCTTTCCGTCCTTGGCGACCTGGTCGATGATCTTCGCGTTCGCAACCTGCTCGTCGCGGAGCTTCTTGCTCGCGCCGCCCGTGGTGTCACCGGTCTGCCCGTTTCCGGAAGGCCCGTCGTTCCCGGGCGAGCCGGGCTGGGAGCAGCCGGCGGCGACGGCCGAGGGGCCGCCGCCGATCCCGGCCAGCATGCCCACGATCAGCAGGAGCCCCATGAGGAGGCCGATCCCGGGTATGCCGAGCTTGAACGCGAGCCCCTTGCGCAGCCCGCCCGAGGCCAGGGCGAGGGCCTGACGTGAAACCACTCGCTCAGACCCCCAGGACCCGGCCCACGCGCCAGCCGTCGGAGGTCAGCATGATCTCCGTCAGGTAGACCCTCGTCTCGGTGTACGTCCGGTAGCCCTTGACCGTGATGTCGACGCTGGTCTTGCGCCAGACCCGTGCCTCGGTGTCCGCCTGCTTCCGCACGCGGTCGTCGTCGGCGGGGCCGACCGTCACCTTGTCCACCTTGGAGACGCCGCCGTTGGAGACGAGCTCGGCCCACGCCTTGTCGTCGAACTGCTTCAGGTTCACCACCAGTGCGTCGGTCATCCACGGCGCGGCCCGGTCGACGGACGCGGTGTGCGTCTTGTCCACCGGGGGGTTGCGCGTGAGGTAGGCGCGGGCCCAGCCCTCGGCCGATTTCTCCGGCTTGCTGCGGTCGGCCTTCGCGGACGGGGAGGGCTGGGGCGGCTTGGGGGCGGGGGGTGTGGACGGCTGTTCGCCGTCCTGCCCGCCCCCGGTCTGCACACGGGTGGTGTCCCCCGCGTGCCCCACTGTCGACGGGGCCCCGGTGCGGTCCGGCCACCAGTGCGTGGCGGCGGCGCCGATGGCGAGGACGACGACCATGACCAGGATCGCCCCGCCCGCCGTGATCGGCTCACGGCGGCGCTCGTCCGCCAGGCGGCGCTTGTACTCCTCGCGCTGCTCCTGCCGGTAGGCCTTGCGGGCCTTCCGGCGGACGCGGCGCTTGCCGGCCTTCTCGATCTCCTCGGGGTAGTCGTAGTCCGCCTTGAGCAGTTCCCGCCACTCGGAGGACGGGCGCTGGTTCTTGTCCTTGCTCACCTGTCCTCTTCCTTACCGACGGCCACGGGGCGCGGGAGGCCGCACGGATGTGCGCCTCTTCGGCCGGGAGGTGCCTTGGCCGGCCGCGGAGGCCCCACTGCGGGCCGCTGCCTTGCGGGCCTCCGCCACGCGACGCTGGGCTCCACCGCTGCCCGGCTTCGGGGCGTTCCGGAACCCGCCGTCGCCGCCTCCGGCCTGACGTGCGGCCGAGGTTGCGGCGCGTGCCGCCCGGGCGGGGGCACCTCTCTTGTCTTCGGGCCGGGGTTCGTCCCGGCCCAGTCGGGCCTGGGCCGCTGCCGAAACGCTCTGCAACTCGCCCACACGGAGCGAGCGGCTGTTCAACTGGCCCGGGCGGCCGGAGTTGCTGACCCGAAGGGGCCCGGAGCTGCCTGTCTTCGCCGCGCGACCGGCGGCACTCACCTGAGCGGACGTGCTGGGCGAATCCATACCGCCACCACTGACGTATTGCGCCCGCATCGGGGAGCCCTTGGCCACGCCGGCGGCGTCCATGTCCGCGTTCCTGTCGCTGAGCTGCTTGACGGCTTGCGCCGCTCGGAAGGGCCGCTGGATGAGGCGTTCGTCAGCAGCGTCAAGGGCCTTCTTGCCCGCACGGCCGGCGCTCGCCGTGGTCTTCTTCGCGCCCGCCCAAGCGCCCTTCCCACCGAACTTGCCGGCTGCCAGGGCGGCACCCCCGGCCTTCCGGGCCATGAGGGAACCGGCTCCCTGCGCGAGCCTCATCGCACCGGCGTTGAAGGATGAGTTGGTCGCGCCGGTCACGCCGACGATGCTCTCCATGATCCCGCGGAACTTGAACGCGACGATCGCGGCGGTGATGCTCACACCCGCCGAGGCGAACCAGCCGTAGGAACCGACCAGGGACACGCTCGCCGTGTTCAGCACGAGCACGCATCCCAGCACCATCGTGCTGACGAAGGACTGCAGGGTGAACCCGAGGAGGGTGTCGAACCAGCGGACGCCCCACTGACGCGGCCTGCCGGGGATGACCCACAGACAGGCGAAGACGACGCCGGCCAGCAGCAGCATGAGCGCGCCGATCAGCGAGGCGAGGGAGGCGAAGGCCAGGGCCACCGCAAGGATGGCGAACAGTCCCGCGCAGACAGCCGAGGCCATGGTGACCATGACACGCGCGTGGCCCACGTGGCCCTGGCGGTACTTGACCGCCTCCTTGCCCACGGTGTCGTCGCTGACGTTCGGCTTCAGCCAGTCCTCACGCTTGCCGGTGTCAGAGCCCTGGTCCAGCAGATCCTTGCCGTGCTCCTTGCACGTGTTCAGGTTTCCGAACTCGGCGACGCACCAGGGCGTGACGACGTAGGACCGCCAGATCGCGTCCGCGGACTTGCGCAGCATGTTGTCTTGCTGGTTTTTGCTGTATTGGGGCTGCTCGCCGGTGTCGAAGGGTTCCTTCGTCTCGTTCCCCATGCCGGCCGACGCGGCCTCCATGGCCGTGTTGCTGCCGATGGTCCGGATCGAGTCGATGCCGTCGATCCACACCTTCGGAGTGGTCAGCAAGGATATGGAAAGGATCGCTGTTGCCGCCACCCACCCCAATTGGCTGATGGACGAGCCGTTTCTTCGATGGTTCGCGTAGGCGATCACCGCGCCGATGGCCATCGCCGACGGAAGCAAGGTCGTCGACACCGTGCTCGCCGCACCGGAGATGGCGTGCGTGATGGAGTCCTCGAGCTTGTCGATGGACGTGAACTTGAACGTCCACTGCACGACGACGATGGCGGCCAGGGCCAGTACGACGGTCAGTCCCATGAAGATCTGGGAGACGAACTGAAGCGCCCAGTCACCGAACTCGTCCCAGCCCAGCTGGACGTCCAGGTTGTAGAGCATGGGGTCGCCGTACTGCTCGTACAGCGTGCCCGGACCGGAGTACGAGGTGTGCGGGGCCGGGAGGAGGCTGCCGATTCCGGCCGGCTTGTACTTCGCGAACTTGTCGTCCGCCGCGGCCGCGGACGCGGTCACCATCAAGGTGGTGAAAGCGCCCATGAGCGGGACGGCGAGATTGCGGAGCCGTGGGATCCTCAATGCGACCTCATCAGGGCACTGAACGCCGGGCTCGAATTCTTCATCTCCGAGTCGTAGACGTCTTCGTCCTGGTCCACCAGCCAGGTCCCCTTGACCTTCACCATGCGCAGGGCGGTCCGGTGGTAGCTGGTGTGCCCGTCGGGCTTGGACTCCTCGGTCACCATGACACCGGTGCCCGCCGGATGGTCGCCCACCGCAGGCACCGCGACCGGCTCCCCCGTGACGCTGAACGAAGCCGCTTCCGCCACGGCGCGAACCTCCGCGTCCAGCGGCTTGAGGAACTTCACGCACGACTCGAACGAGGAGTCCTTGCCGGGCCTGCCCTCGTCCGTCATCAGACGGCAGGACGCCTCACCGTCGTGAAGGGCGGTCGCCTTGCCGTAGGCGAGCGCGACCTCAAGCATCTTCGCCCGGTCCTTCTTCGCCGCCTCCCGGTATTCCCGGGCCTGCCGGTCCGCCGCCGACTCCGTCTTCTTCGCGCCGGGCTTGTCGCCGTCCTTGCCCCCGCCCGAGGACGACGAGCACCCCGCAACCACCAGCACCGCCGTAGCCGTCGCCGCGGTCACCGCCGCGATCCGCCTCTTCACGCGTTCGCCTCCTCGTAAGCCGGCTTGCTCATGGACACCGGGCCCTCGCCCGCACCGCCCCCGCTGTCCGTCTTCGGCGTCGTGTTCAGCAGCCGCAGCATCTCCACCGACGGCACGTCGAACTGGACCGTGGCGCTGCTGAAGCGGCGGTCGCGCATGATGCAGTGGCCGTGCCGGATCTCCTGCGTCACGTCGACGCCGATGGCCTGGATCAGCTGGCGCGTGTGGGCGCTCTTCGGCAGGTCGAGCAGGGCCGCCATCGCGTCCTGCTGTTCGCTCGTCGTCAGCTGGAAGCCGAAGACCGTCGTCATCTGCTCCACGAGGCCCGTCAGGCTCGCCAGCGACTCCGGGTCCTGCGTGTCCACGACGAGCGCGGTGTGCAGGGCGCGGCCGACTCGGGCGATGTACTGGAGGAACGAGCTGCCCTCGCGCGTGGCCGTGAGGACGTGCACCTCCGGCACCGCCACGACCTTGCGCAGGCCGCGCAGGTCCTTCCGGCCGGCCATGCTGATGCCGTACGCGAGCAGCGAGTGGACCAGCGCCACGGAGAGCCGCTGGTGGACGGACCAGTCGTCGCGGGAGTCGTCGGGCGCCGGCAGCGTGATGCCCGGGACCTGAACGACCCAGATGCCCGGCGTCGGCGTGATCAGGGCCGTGCCGGACGGCTTGCCCATGAACGGCGCGCCCAGGCCCGTCAGGGACAGCTCGTACAGCGCGTCGCCCGTCTCGCGCGTCAGCTCGTCCGGCGAGCGCCGCAGCCGCTCGATGACCTTCCACGTCGCCGGGTCGCCCTCGGCGATGGTCTCGTTGACCGCGCTCTGGATCGGGGTCTCCGCACCGCGCATCCGCAGGTGCTGCGGCAGCGCGATGCCCAGCTGCGCCGGCACCTCGGTCTGGGCGCGCTCGGCGCTCTCGCCGCTGAGCAGGGTGAAGAGGTCGGCGACGCCCGCGAACTGCGAGCCCGTCTCGATCAGGTGGGCGTTCAGCCCGTAGCGCTGGCCGGCCGAGACCAGGCCGCCCATGTCGCCCTTGAAGTCCAGGGCGAGCACGAACGAGCCGCGGAAGCCGGAGTCCAGCAGGGACAGCATCATCGCGGTCGTCTTGCCGCGGCCGCTTCGGCCGATGAAGGCCGTGGTCGTGGCGTCACCGCGCTCGGAGCCGCCGGTGAGGTCGTTGCGGACGACGCCGGGGGTCGAGCCGGTCAGGTAGCCGATGACCGGGCCGGTGTCGTCACCGACCGAGGCCCCGCCCCAGAACCACGAGCCGGCGAAGGCGCCGACCGTACGGGTGTGGACCAGGTCCGGCACGCGCAGCATGTCGCCGGGCTGGGCCTCCAGCCACAGCTCCCGCTGTTCTTCGGCGGCGACGCTGACCTCGATGCCGATGCCGCCGTAGAAGCCGATGACGGCGTCGCAGCGGCTGCGCAGGTCGTCCAGAGAGATGTCGCTGCTGACGATCAGGCGCGGGTGGTCCTCCAGCAGCGTGACGTCCTCGCGCTTCATGTCGCGCGAGAGGGACGTCATCGTCTCCTCGGTCTCCTCGATCTCCTGGGCGGTCTCACCGGCGGAGTGCTTGGCCGCGCTCTGCCGCTGTTCCTTCGCCAGGCGCCGGACCTCGTCGATCTGCTTGAGGGCGTCGCGCTTGTGGAGGACCTTGAAGCGGACGGACGGCTCGGGGTTGACCGGCAGGGCCGTGATGTCGCCGGCGTCGTAGTCGTCCGTGAGCTCGGGGACGTACGTGATCTCCGCGACGGATCGCAGCCATTCGCCCGGCCCCGGCGACTCCATCTCCTCCGGGAAGCCGTCCATCGTGAGGATCGCGCTCCAGCCGACCGTTTCGCCGCGCTGGTCGAGGACCCGGACGTGGTCGGGATAGGGCAGCACGCGCCCCCGCGTGAGCTGGGCCAGCTTGGCGCCGGTGATCATTCCCTGGTCGTCCGGGGAGGGCAGCGGGGTGCTGCGGCGCTGCTCGCGCGCGATCATCCAGGCCAGCAGCTCCACGGTGGCCGTCTGCGCCTTCCACGGCGTGGTCTCCAGCTGGCGGCCGAGGCGCCGTGCGAGGGCGTCGAGGCGGGCGATCTCCTTCTGCGACACCGAGGTCGAGCCGATGCCCAGGGCGTCCTGGACGCCCCGGCTGCCGCGCGCCTTCGCCTGGTTGGCGCGCTCGGATATCCGCACGCCGAGCAGGAGCATCCGGGTGGGGAGCTCCAGCTCCTCCAGCCGCCCGACGCGCAGGTCGGCCCATGCGGCGTAGTCGCCCGCCGAGAACAGGGTCTCCGCCTCGGTCCGGTAGTCCTCGGCGTTCAGCGGCGACCAGAGAATCTTGAGGTGGCAGTCGTAGCCGGCGAGGGTACGGGCCAGGGCACTGCTCGCCTGGTCCTGCTCGGCGTCCCGGGCCGCCTCCGACATCAGGTCGGTGTTGGAGCTCCCCAGCAGGTACCACGCCTCGGCGTGGGTCTCGGTGATGACCAGCCCGTCCGCCAGGCCCACGTAGCGGGGCGGCGGGGCGGAGCGGTCGCCGTCGACGCCGAGGAAGCGGGCGATGCCCTTCATGATCTTCATTGCGTACCTTTACGTACCTTTCCGGCCTTTGCGGCCGCCGCCCGGCACCTTCGGCGCTGTCTGCGCCTGCTGTTTCTGCTGCGCCTTCTGCGACGAGTGGTTGCGCGACCTCGCCCGGTAGACGTGGTCCGGCCCGTACAGCCGGGGGCGGGCCTCGAGCGTGATGGCCCGGCCGGACGTACGCTGCGGCTCCTCTGCGCCCAGGAACCCCTCGAAGGCGCCCATGCCGGGAAGGGCCAGGACGTCCTCGGACTTCTCCCCGAGGCGCGCCCGCAGCGGGAGCCACTCGGAGCGGGCCGCCGCCCGGCGGCCGCCGTTGATGACCGGCCGGTGGCCCACCGTCAGGTAGCGGACGGTGAGGGCCCACTGGGTGAGGTTCCAGCGCCGCTCATTGCGCCGGGACCGCTGGGATCCGTAGAAGGTGATGAGGGCCGGCGGCGCGAAGTAGAGGGTGAAGAACATCTGTGAGGGCCACCCGAAGATCAGGAAGAGCGCGCCCATCCACACCGCGTAGACGACCGCGCCCGTGGTGAGGACCCGTCGTGACGGGCCCTCGCCGAGGTCCATGCCCAGCAGCTCGTGCTGCCGGGTCTCCAGGTCGAAATGGCGGGTGAAGGTGTGCCCTACCCTCATGAGCCCGCCACTTTGTTCCAGATCGCGGTGAGCATGCCCTTGGCGCTGTCCGACGCGTAGACGAAACCGGCCACGACGACGCCCGCTATGAAGTGGGCGAGCAGCTCGCCCCATTCGCGCTTGGCGTAGTGGCCGATCGCCCGGACGGCCAGGACGATCAGGAAGATGTTGCCGGCGACGGCAATAACCCAGGTCTTGAGCTCGTCACCGTTGGACAGCGCGATTTCCATCGTTTTCCCTTTACTTGAGATAAGAAGAGCGGGCAGATCCGGAATGCGGCACCGGGTCGGCCGGGTCAGGAGGACATGCCGCCGTGGACTTCCGAGACCTGCCAGCGTTCGGCCTTGGCCGAGGCGACCCGGGTCAGCTTGACCCGGTACGTCTGCTCGAGTTCGGCTCCGCCCATCAGCCACGTGACGGTCGCGACACCGGTGCGGTCGCTCCCGCTGCCTTCGTCGACCGACCAATTGCGGAGCGAGCCGAAGGCCACGCCGGGCGGCAAGGCCGCGATGGAGGCTCCGGGCGCGGCCACGGACTCGGCCTCGCCCGTGGCGTACTTGCCGAAGAACTCCTCGACGACGCCACGGGACTTGTCACTGAAGTCGTTGTCCGCGGTCTTCGTGGTGAGCGCGGGGGCGGCCGGGGCGTTCTGCGGCACGCCCACCAGGCCGGGCTGGCCCGTGACGACGATCCGGCCGGACGTGTAGACGACCGGAATCTCCAGGCCGATCCACCGGGGGCCGGTGACCTGCCGGGAGTCGTCGGCCTTGGACGCGTCGTCCTTCTTCGCTTCGTCCTTCTTGTCCTTGGACTTGTCGTCCTTGGACTTATCGTCCTTAGGCTTGTCGGACGACTTGTTCTTGTCGTCGGAAGCGGGGCCCTTCACCAGGACGTCGACCCGCACGCGGGCCCGCTTGTCCTTCTCTTCGGCGACGGGACCGGGCTGGGCCACGAGGACCTCCTGGTGGCCGCGCGTGTTCCAACCCGCGGCCGTGTCCATCCCCTTGGCCATGTCGCGGGCCAGGGCCTCTGCACGCGGCTTGGGGTCGTTCTCGTCCCAGGCCAGGTAGGCGCGCGCGAAGCGGGCGGCGACGGCCTGGGCCTCCTGTACGGGGTAGGTCGGCCCGTTGTTGACCTGAACCGGATCGGACTTCGGCGGCGCCGGCGCCCAGAACCAGGAGCGGATACCGGTGATCGCGGCCAGCGCGACGACGCCCCAGAGCGCACCGCGGCCGACCTTGACCAGGAACTTGGTGCCGCTGTTCTCGTCCTCGAGCTGCCAGGGGACGTCGCGACCCTTGCCCTGGCCCGGGCTCGGGGCGCCCTGGCCGGTGGCAGCGGACTGCGGCGCACCCGGAGCCTGCGCTTGCAGGCGGGCAGCCGCATCGGTCCACTGCTGAAGCCCGGCGGCGGCCGGCGGGGCCTGAGCGGGCACGGGGGACGGCGCCGGGGCGGAGTGCTGCGGAAGGGGTGCGACTGCGGGCTGCCCGGCCGGATCACCCGCCGGCCCATTCGCCGCGTTCTTGTCCCCCTGCGGCTCCGGCAGATTCAGAATCCGCCGCATGACCGTCTTGAACGTGCTCAACCCTGGTGACCCTTCCCCCGTGCTAGGCCTGAGTGGCAGGACAGTACGTCGACCGTTACTGATCGTCAAATTACTTCGGACGAACAGTTTCTGTTCTGATGTGAACGATCTTGATCGAGCTGACGTCCTTATTTTCCCGACAAGACGGACGCATCCAGCTGACGCCTCAACGATTTCGTGGCACCGGTCACGTCAACGACAGGTCACAGCCGTGCGACTGCGCCGACAGCGGCTCGACGCGCATCGCAGAGCCATCTGTCAGGGCTGCCGCTAGCCACGTCTTGTAGCGAACTTGTTGCCCAACCTTCTGTTTCCTGGACCCCCTTTATGAGGCCGCCCAAACGACCGCGGACTGCTGACGACCAGCCCTGTCAGCCCGTCGGGGTGCAACCGGGCGGCTCATGCAAGGCCCATCACTTCAGTGAAGGCCCACGCCCACGAGCCTGAGTCGGCACAGGAGCCATGGACAGCGCTTCCGGGTCTTGGCGGCGTTCCTGAGAAGCCGGCTTCGTGGCCAGCCTGTTCTTCAAGTCCGGTGACTCCGCTTGGAGCGGATCGTCCATGGCCAGCCCGACCGACTTCGCCTCCGCCTCGCCGCGGGCGCGTTCAGCAGCCTCTGCGGCGTGCGTCGCCTTAAGGTCTGCCTCCATCTGGCGGACTTCGGCAACGATTTCCGGAGAGACCTGCGGATTGAGGGTCGCCCGTACCTTCACTTTTCCGAGCTCATCGACGCCTTCGGGGGTCCTTACGTTCGCGTACCGTTCGTTCTGCAGCAGGTCCGACGCCTGGTAATAAGCAGTCGCACGGTTCGGCTCCTTTTCGGTGCTCTTCTCGTCAAAGGAACCGCCGCGGGCAAGTTCGTAAAGCTCGTGATTCTCGCTCTTCGCTGCAAAGCTCTCCGGCGTGTGGAACTGGAGCTCAAACCGCTCCTCGCGCTCCTTGTGCTGCCAGGTGGTGTTCAAGCCCTTGTAGACGGGGTCCTGCCACGTATTCTGCTCGGATAGCGGTTCGTACCCCTGCTCACGCAGTCGCTCGTACGTCTCCTTCGTGCCCTGGACGTAGTTGTCCGTCTCGAAGGTGAGGGTGTAGCGATTGAGGTCGTCGATGCCTGCGCACACGTCCTCAGCGCGGTCACCACGTTTGCCCACAGGAACGGCTACCTTGCGGCGGAGAGAGTCCAGGCCTTTGAGGGAGTACCCCAGGCCCTCGAGCCTTCCGCCACGAGCAGCTGACTGCTCCTCCAAGCCCTTCATCGTACTGTCGAGCTCGCCACGCGCCGCGGCCGCCCGCTCCCAGAACTGCGTGACCGTCCGGTTGTCCTCAGCACTCAGCTTGAGGTGTTGTTCGGATTTGGCCTCGTCGCCCTGCCAGCCCCCGTCTGCCAGATCGGTCACAGCTCAGTGGCTCCCGTCACCCCGCGGAGCTCCTGAAGGAGCTGCTCTGCTTCGTCGGGGCTGATCTCGATCAAGTGCGGAGGGTTGCTCGCCCGCGCATCGAAGAATTCGAAGACAGCCGAGTCACGTTCCCATACATCATTTCGCATGAAGGTCTCATCGAGCAGATCTTCAGGGCTGCGTCGGCGACGCACGACGGTCGTCGGTCCATTTCCGGCACGCCACGTGCGCTCGTTCGTGTGATAGGCCCAGTAACGCACCCACCCCTGGCGGTCGCCCACCAGCTCTGCGGCCCGCTCCGCGGTAACCGGGTGGAGCGCCTCCCTTGCGGGGGCGTACTTGACGTTGGTGTCCTTCACATTGTGCCAGGACCAGTCGATGAGAGACAGGTACTCCCATTGCTCACCCGCGCTCCGCCACATGCTCGACGGACGCTCGACTGTGTACTGGTCGTCGACTGTCGGAGCCGCTTCCACAAAGTATTCGTAGTTTTCGCTCATCACTTGCTCTCCTTCGCAGGAATCTCGCTGTACCGCTGATGCTGGATGATTTTCGCAGCGTCCTCGTGGGATTCGGCCATCGTGTCCGTCTCGTCGCCAAGCAGGCGGAGGTGGTTCGAGCGGTACAGATCGTAGAGAAGCTGATTCTCCGTTTTGGCCCAATGGCTGTCCGCCGTGTGGAAGACGATCTCGAATCGCACAGGGCCGTCCGGCTGCTGCCACACCGCGCGGAAGGCCTTGTGGACCGGGTCTTCCCAGGTGTTCTGTTCCGAGCCGGGGACGATGGCGTAGCCGCGTTCGTGGAGGAGGGCGTAGGTGTGGCGGACGCCTTCGGTGTAGGTGTTGGGGGCGAAGGTCAGGGTGTAGCGGTTCAGGTCGCGGACCGTGCGGAGGATCTTTTCCAGCGGGACGCGGTCCTCCAGTTGCAGGGCGACCTTGCGGCGGAAGGCCTTGAGGCCCATCAGACGGTGCGGTTTGCCCTCCAGCTTCGCGCCGTGCGTGTCGCGCAGCGCCTGCTCGACGGCTTCCACCGCGGCGTCCAGGCCCTTGTGGGCCGTTCGTGCCGCTTCCCAGCGGTCCGTCACCGCCCGGTTCTGGTCCGCTGTCAGTTCTACGCGGCGGCCCGGGCCCGAAGCGTCGTCTTTCCAGGCCGTGACCGGCTTCTTCTCCGTCACAGTTCCGTCGCCCCCGTCGCGCCGTGGAGTTCGGTCAGCAGTCGCTCCGCCTCCGCCGCGTCGATCTCCACCAGGTGCGGCGGGTTCGACGGGCGGGCGTCGAAGAAGTCGTAGACGGCCTGCGTCGGGCCCCACTCGTTCCAGGTCTTGAACGCCTCGTCGTAGATGCGCTCGGGGCTGCGGCGCCGGCGGACCACCGACACCGGTCGCTCCCCTGCCCGCCAGTCCTCTTCGTCCACGTACCGGGCCCAGTAGCGGAGCCAGCCCTGGCGGTCCGCCCGGAGTTCCTCGGCCCGGTCGGCCGTCACCTCATGCAGGGCCGCACGCGCGGGCGGCAGCTCCACGTTCGTGTCCGCCGCCCGGTGCCACTGCCAGTCCAGCAGCGACCAGTACTCCCACTCCTCGTCGCGCCCGGCCGCGCAGCGCCACAGGCTCGACGGGCGCTCTGCCGGGTAGCCGTTCGGCGAAGTCTTGACGAAATAGTCGTACTTGGCGTGCTCCAGGCGGCGCCGCTCGGCCTCCGCCTCCGCCATGCGCTTGTGCAGCGCCGCCGCGTCCGTCGGGCGGCCCGGGCGGTCGGGCGAGTGGTCGTCCTCGCACTCGCTGAACATGTAGTGCCGGCGGATGCGCTCGATCGTCGGCCACAGCCACATCTGGTGCCAGTACGCGAGGTCGCTGCCCTCGCGCGACGGGTCCGCGTCCGCTTCCGTGGCCGCCCGCCAGGAGGCGTGCAGGGCGGCCAGCTCTTCGGTGACTCCGCCGTGCAGCGGCCAGCACGGCCAGATGCGCAGGTGCAGTTGCGGGGCGTAGTGCTTGCCCAGCCAGTCCAGCCAGTCGGACAGCTTCCGCCAGTCGTCCTCCGTGGCGCGGAGGGACCACGGCTGGTGCTCGCTTCCGAAAGCGGCGGAAGCGGCTGAAGCGGCGGCCGCCGCTGACGTCGCCGTCGCCGCCTCCACCGCGTGCAACCGGTCGATGACCTCCGTCACGACCTCCGTGACCTCGGCCTGGTTCGCCTTGGTCCCCGACGCGAAGTTCTTGACCGCCGCCTCGAACTGGGTGCGCCACTCCCGGAGGGTTTCGATCTCCTCGCGGAGGGCCTTCAGTTCTTCCAGCAGTTGTTTGTCTTCCATGGCTTCCCGCCCCTCCTTACTTACGCGACCGGGTTCTCCACCGGCGGCGGCCCGATCCGCGACGCCCGCGTCGCGTGCTCGGCCGCCCGCAGCGCCGCCCCGTCCCGCCGCTGGTCCCACGGCAGCAGCTCGGCGATGACGCCCGGCGCGCCGCGGAAGAGGAGGAGTGCCCGGCCGTGCGGCAGCTGGCGGATCTCCTCGGGGCGCAGGATGCGGCGTTCGCGCTCGACCTCGTTGGTGCCGTAGCCGAAGAGGCGCTGGCTGTCGCGGGAGGTCGAGATCTCCGTGATCTCGGCCTCGCCGACGAGTTCGGAGAAGCGGCGCAGCGCCTCGACGTCCTTCAGGCCGCCCATGACGAGCGTCGCCGCCGCGTTGTCGAGCAGCGTGTCGGCCTCGTGCTGGCCCCACCGGAGCACGGCCTGGGCCAGGGACTGGAGCGCGTAGACGATGTGGATGCCGTAGCCGCGCGCGTCGGAGGCGAGCGACGGCAGCTTCGGCAGCGGGGCGACGTTCGCGACCTCATCGAGGACGAGGCGCAGGAACGGGTCCAGCCGGCCGGACGGCAGGCGCGGGGCGCGCCGCTTCGCCGCGTCGACGACCTCGCCGAGCAGCATCGTCGTCAGCGGCGAGACGTTCGTCGACGCGTTGGAGTCACTGATGAGGACGAGGGTGTCGCGGGAGGCGACGAACGCGTCCGGGCTGAAGGTGGGCACGCCTTCCTGCGGGGTGACGCAGCGCAGCACCTTGCGCAGGGCGAGGGGCTCGATCTGGGCGGCGAGGGTCTGGCGGGTCGAGGCGACGGTCTCGTCGGCGCCGGTCGACACGGAGCGCAGCAGGACGTCCCAGCCGGGCTCGGCGTTGGGGTGGTCGGTGAGGATGGCCCGCGGTTCGCTGGCCTTCTCCAGGTTGGTGGCCCAGCGCATGACGTGCTCGATGGTCTTGCCCTCCAGCGCCGCGGCGTGCAGGAGCCGCGTCAGCGCGGAGGACGCCGTCTGCTGGAAGAAGCTGCCGTTGCTGGAGGAGCTGTCGTCCGCGCCCATGCCGACGGAGAACGACAGGGCGCGCGACGTCGCCGTCTCGCCCTCCTGGCAGCCGGCCACCGGGTCCCACACCATCTTGTGCGGCCAGCCCACGGTGTCGAGCGGGTCGAAGACCCACACCCGGCCGAGCCGCGAGCGCGGTTCGGCGATGACGTCGAGGACGTCGGCGCGGGTGGAGGTGACGACGAGCGGGCCGGGGGCGTCGAGGCAGGCGGGGATGACGACGTTGCGGGACTTGCCGCCGCCGGACGGGGCGATGACCGCGACCGAGTCCTCCGGCGTGGCCACCAGCGGCTGCCCGCTGCCGACCTGCGTGCCGAGCATCCAGCCGACCTCGCGGAGCTCCGCGCGGGCGGCGGCCTTGGCGTCGTAGCGGCCGTCCTTGTCGGTGAACGACGTCGCGCGCGTCATCTTGGCGGCGGAGCGGGCGCGCTTCTCGCCGAGCATGTGGCGGGCCTCGGTCGCGGAGGCGAGGCCCTCGCCGCCCGCGCCGCGGGTACGGCGGTGCCGGGCCCGTACCGCCAGCACGACCAGGACGACCGGACCGAGCAGGATGCCGAGCCAGGCGGCGACGGTGACGGGGGCGGAGGCCGGTTCGATGCCGTCGCCGAGTCCCGCGAGGGGCTTGTGCGCGGCGAGGGCGCCGGCCGTGGCCAGGACGTTCGAGAGGGCCATGTGGTCGGCCGTGGCCCACACCGCCAGGTGCCAGCTGACGACCACGGCGATGAGCACGCCTGCGCCCTTGGCCAGGGCGATCTCGCCCTTGGGTCCGCCGCTCTCGTGCTTGCGTCCCACTTCGCGCGCGCCTGCCACGCCGTGGACCCCCGTCCCTTGCTTGATGTGATCCCTTCAGATCGCTGCGACGTTAACACCTCCGTGCGACAGCTCGGGTGTTCGAGGCGCGGGGTGGGGACGTGTGCAGCGAAGGTGTTACGGAACGGGGAGGGCGCTACGGGGCCGGGGTACGGAGTGAGGGGGCGGGCCGCGTGGTTACGCGGCGGCTGCTCGGACGGCGCGGGTTACGCGGCGGCTGCGCGGGCGGCGCGCCAGGTCGGGCTGTCGACGTAGTGGTTGTCGAAGCGCTCCGACGACTCCTTGATCTCCTCGACGCTCGCCTCGCCCCGGGCCACGCGGTCCAGCAGGCGGTAGTAGTCGAAGCGGGCCATGCCCGGCGTGAAGACGACCAGGGCTTCGGCGGAGTGGCCGGCCGCGGGGGCGAACGCGTGCGGCGTGCCCGGCGGTACGGCGAGGAAGTCGTTCTTGTGCAGGGTCAGGATGTCCTCCCCGACCAGCACCTCCAGCGCGCCGTCGAGGACGAGGAAGAACTCCGTGGCCCGGGTGTGGAAGTGGGCCGGGGCGCCGGCGGTGCCCTCGGCGAGCGTGGCGCGGTTGGTCGTGAACGCCCCGCCGGTGGTGTCCGAGTCGGCGAGGAGGGTGATCAGCGAGCCGGGGGCGTCGCTGAGGACGGTGGCCTCGGTGGAGCGGACGAGGAGGGGGGCGGCGGGCTTCTGCGTGCTGTTCATGTTGATCACTCTAGGCGGGGCAGTGTCCGGCCGTCTGGTCCATTTTTCGGCTGTGATCGTGGGCCACTTGAGGGTGCAGGCAGGGGCGGGCCGGGGCTGCTGCCCGGGTTTCCTTCTTTTTGTTTCGCCTCACCTGACGGAGTGAGAAAACCCCGCTTCACCTGCCATCCAGTTTTGCTGAAAATTGTTCACGGACGTGCCATGAACTCCCGGGTATGGAGGTTTACAGATGGAAGGAAAAGTCGCTCTCGTCACCGGGGCGGCAGGCGGGATAGGGGAATCGGTCGTCCGGACGCTCGCCGAAAGGGGGGTCACCGTCGCAGCGGTCGACAAGGACGCGGTCCGGCTGCGGGCCTGCGTCGAGAAATTCACCGCGGACGGTCTGCCCGTGGCCGCGTTTCCCGGTGACGTCACCTCCAGTCCGGACGTGGAGTCCTTCGTCGACGCGGTCGAGCGGACGCTCGGTCCGCTGGACTACCTGGTCAACGCGGCCGGCGTGCTACGGCTCTCCGAAGCGCGGCGGCTGACCGACGAGGACTGGAAGTTCACCTTCGCCGTCAACACCAGCGGCGTCTTCTTCGTCTCCCGCGCCGTCGTCAACCGCATGGTGCCGCGGGGCAGCGGGGCCGTGGTGACGGTCGCCTCCAACGCGGCCGGTACGGCACGGGTGGAGATGGCCGCCTATTCGGCGTCGAAGGCCGCCGCCACGATGTTCACCAAGTGCCTCGGCTTGGAGGTCGCCAAATACGGGATCCGGTGCAATCTGGTGGCGCCGGGCTCCACGGAAACGCCGATGCTCAGTGATATGTGGAAGGACGAGGCCGCGGCACGAAAGGCTTCGATCGAAGGGGTCGCCAGTTCCTTCCGGGTGGGAATTCCGCTACGGAAGCTGGCCCGTCCGGAGAACGTCGCCCAGGCGGTGGTGTTCCTCCTCTCGGACGCGGCGTCCCACATCACGATGCACGACCTGACGGTGGACGGGGGTGCGGCGCTGGGTGTCTGACCGTACGCCGGCTGAGCCGAGCGCCGTCGCGGGGCAGTTCCTGCCGCGACGGCGCGCTCGTTTTTGTGCGGGGATCCAGAGTCCACCGTTGCCCCGCAACAACCCCCGCCGCAACGGCGGGCCACCACAACGGCGCAGACCGGCGGTGCCGTACGAGCCGAGGCCCGGGACGGCACCGCCGGATACCGCCGCGGTGGCTGAGCACCGCTGCGACGGAAAGAAGGGGGCGAGCCCCCTTCAGAAGAAACGGCCTACGCCTCCGTGCCCCCCGTTCGGGCCGTTGCCCTTGCCGGGGCCGGAGTCGGGGCCGTCGCACCGCCCCGCCGCAAAGAGGCCCCCGTGCGCCGCCGCAGTGCCAGCGCCGAGACCACCGCGCTCGCCGCGAAGGCCGCCGCCGCCAGGAGGAGGGCGAAGGCGTAGCCGGCGGACGTGGACGCCGCGGCCGTCTCGCCCGCCGACCGGAGGTCATTCGCGTGGGCCGTCGCCAAAGAGACGAGGATGGCGAGGCCGACCGTCGGGCCGACCTCCATCGCCGTGTTGACGACACCGCCCGCCAGCCCCGCCCGCGAGTCCTCAACGCCCTCCAGGGCGACAACCGTCGACCCGGAGAACACGCACGCGATCCCGACCGGGAAGACGATCAGCCCGGCCAGCATGGCCCCCGCGTAAGGACTGGACGCGCCCAGCATCCCGATGAGCACCAGCCCGCCCGCCGCGACCACCAGCCCGCCCACCATGACCGTGCGCCCGCCGAACCGCCCGATCAGCCGCCCCGCCAGCATCCCCGTCACGACCTGGGCCGCACTGAACGGCAGGAACGCCGCCGACGTGAGCAGCGGGGACGCGTCCCGCACCTCTTGGAAGTACAGGGACAGCAGGAAGAAGATCGTGGACATGCCGGCGGAGCCGATGAAGACGGCCCACAGCGCCGTCGCCCGGTGCCGCCGCGCCAGGAACCCCAGCGGCACCAGCGGATCCGCCACCCTCAGCTCCACCACCACGAACGCGGCCAGCAGCAGCACCCCGGCCACCACCGGCCCCCACACCACACCCGCGCCCCAGGGCCGTTCGCCCGCCTGCACGAGCCCGTAGCTCATGACGGTCAGCCCGGCGGTGACCAGCACCGCACCAGGGACATCCAGCTTCACCCGGACCGGATCCGGCCCGGAGGGCAGCACGCGCCGCGCCGCGGCGACCGCGACCAGCGACACCACCACCGGCACCACGAACGCCCACCGCCACGACACCCACGTCGAGACCGTCCCGGACAGCAGCATCCCCGCCGTCGCCCCGAACCCGGCCAGCCCGCCCCACACCGCGAGCGCCCGCGCGTGCCGCGCGTCGTCGGGGTAGAGGGAGCGGACGAGGGACATCGCCGCGGGCGCCGCCAGCGCCGCCCCGACGCCCTGCACGAAGCGGCCCCCGAGCAGGAACGCGAACCCCGGCCCCAGACCCGCCGCGGCCGACGCCAGGCCGAAGACCGCGGCCCCGGCCACCAGCGCCCGCCGCCGCCCGAGCAGGTCCCCCAGCCGCCCGCCCAGCATCAGCAGGCCGCTGAACGACAGCCCGTACGCCGCGCTGACCAGCGTCAGCTGCGCGCCGGACAGCCCGAGGTCGCTCTGGATCGCCGGCAGTGCCGGCGACAGCATCGTGATGGCCAGGATCAGGACGACCTGTACGGCGCCCAGCAGGGCGAACCCGCGTCCGGTACGCGCGCCCACAGCGGATGACGCGGACGGACCGGAAGGACCGGTCGGCATCGCGACGGATGGCATGATTCCTTCTTCCCCACGCTTCCTCGGAATTCCTAATTCCTTAGGCCCGCATTCCTCAGGCCCCGGATTCCTCAAGCCCCGCCCGGCAGCCGCACCGACTGCGCATGCCGGAACACGTCCCTCGGGTCCCACCGCGCCTTCGCCGCCTGCAACCTGCGGTAATTCCCCTTGAAATACAGCTCGTTCCACGGCACCCCGGACCCGTTCCACCGCGCCTCGTTCAGATCCGCGTCCGCGTAATTGACGAAGCACCCGTCCGTGACGTCACCCGGCCTCGGCACGCCCCCGGACGCCGCGTAGACGTCCTGGTAGAACTCGCGGATCCACGCCAGATGCCGTGCGTCGTCGGCCGCTTCCTGCCAGAAGGTCACGTAGTGCAGCTTCATGACGGAGTCCCGCTGCGGCACAGCGGTGTCCCCCGCGCCCACCGCATTCACCCGCCCCCCGTACGCGCTGATCATCACCAGCGACATCGGACCGGCGTAGTCGCCCCGGCTCAGGTGCCGGTAGAAGGCCTTGAGCTGGTCCTCGGGAAAGCCCTTCCGCATGTACGCGGACTTGGCCTTGAACCGCATCGTGGTGTCGGGCGCGGTGAAGCCCGGCCAGGACGTGGTGGCGTGCAGCCAGGGGATCGTCCGCCGGTCGTCCACGCGGTACGCGATCCCCGCGCCCCGCCCGACCTCCGCCAGGAACGCGTCCAGCAGCCCGGCCGCACCCGGCACCGACGCGTCGATCTGCGTCGTCATCGAGAACGCCCCGGCCGACCGGTGCGCCGGCTTCAGCTGGCTGAACAGGCTCGCGTACGGGGATCCGGGCGCGCTGTTGCGCTCGCACCACCGCCCGTAGTTCCGCAGGATCGTGCAGAACGCCGCCTCCGTCATGCCCTCCCACGGCCACGAGACCGTGGAGACGAGCAGCTCGGAGGGCGGCTGCGGCAGCAGCCCCGCCGGATCGGCCCCGCCCGCGCCCCCGCCTGCACCAGCACCAGCACCCGGCGAGCGCATCCAGTACCGCGTCACGACCCCGAGCGATCCGCCGCCCGCACCCGTGTGCGCCCACAGCAGCTCGCGCAGCGGGTCGTTCTCCTCCCGCGTGGCGAACACTTTCCTGGCGGTCCCGTTCGCGTCGACGACGACGGCCTCGATCCCGTACAGGTGGTCCACGACGAGCCCGTGCAGCCGGGACAGCGCGCCGTAGCCGCCGCCCACGATGTGCCCGCCCGCACCCACCGTGGGGCACGTCCCGCCGGGCACCGTGACGCCCCAGCCCTTGTACAGGGCGCGGTACGCGTCCCCCAGCCGGGCGCCCGGCTCGATGTAGAAGGCGCGCCGGGCCGGGTCGTAGCCGACCCCGTCCAGGAAGCTGGTGTCGATGACGAGCCGTACGTCGTCCGAGGTCACGAAGTCCTCGTAGCAGTGCCCTCCGCTGCGCACGGCCGGCTTGCGGCCCGTGTCGACCGCCTCTTGGACGGCCGCGAGCACCTGGTCGGCCGAGCCCACCAGGCGTACGGCGTCGGGCGTGCCGGTCCAGCGGCGGTTGGCGCCGCGGGCGAGGTCGGCGTAGCGCCGGTCGGAGGGACGGACGGTGAGCGGGCCGAAGACACCCGGCGCGCCCGCACCCGTACCTGTACCCGCGCCCGTACCCGTGCCCCCGTCGGCCACCGCACGCCCCACCGGCCCCGCCGGCACCGCCCCGGCGCCCACGGCCGCCGCACCCGCGACGACCTGCCGCCGCGTGAACCGCCGCCCGACCCCGCCTGCCCCCGTTGCCTTGCTCTCCCCCGTTGCCCTGCTCTCACGCATCGCTGGCAACTCCAGCAACTTCGGTAACTTCGACAACTCCGGCATCGCCGAGCCCCTGGAGCGCGTGCTGCCGCAGCACCGTCGTCATGGCGTCGAGGGTCGCGGCGAAGTCCGCGTCGAGCTCGTGGAGGTAGACGTTCTCGCGGAGCACGGCCGACGACGGGGCATCGGTGAGGGTGATGCTGAGGGTGAGCGTGAGGCTGCCGTGCTCGTCCTCGCCCATCTGGTTGGTGATGACGGCGATGTCGGAGGAGTCCGCGTGCCGGAAGGTGATGCGGCCGGCCGCCTCGTCCGGAGTGACGCGCTGGACGAGCAGCCGCGAACCGCGCCGGGCCTCGCGCAGAAAACCGTCCTCGTAGCGCTCCAGGATCCGGCAGTCGCTGATCGCCGGCACATAGCCGACGGGATGTTCCGCCTTGTGCAGCAGTACGCGCCACAGCCGCTCGCGCGTGGTGCACGGTGCGTCGGATGCGTCATCGACTTTACGGGTCCACGAGAGCGTAATCATGCAGGGAAGTCTTCGCCGCATTCCCCGGCCCGGTCGAAGCTCTTTCCCTTACTACGTCAGGTACTCCGCCAGGTGCCGCACCACCTGACGTAGTCAAACGCATATGCAGCCACCACGCCGCGATTCCCCTGATGCTGAAGGAAGTTGAGACGCCAGTCGGCACAGGTCGGATCAGGCCGGAACAGGGGAGACGCGATGTCCAAGCGATTCGCAGGCAAGGTTGTCCTGGTCACCGGGGGTGGCGAGGGCATCGGCCGGGCCGCCGCCTTCGCCTTCGCACGCGAGGGGGCCGACGTCGTGGTCGCCGGCCGGCACCCGGAAATGCTGCACGACACCGTTGAAGAGATCAAGGCCTTGGGCGGCAGCGCCAGTTGCGGAATTGCCGACGTGACCCGGCACGGCGAAAACGGTGAGGCGTCCGACGCCGAAGCCGTCGTGGCCGCGGTCGTCGAACGGCACGGCCGCATCGACGTCGCTTTCAACAATGTCACCGAACTCGGCCCCAACCAGCCGGTGGCGGAGATCTGCGAGAGCGTGTGGGGCGAGACCCTGGCCGCCAATCTGACCGGGGTCTGGCTTTCCATGAAGCACGAGATCGCCCACATGGAGCGCAACGGCGGCGGCGTGATCGTGAATACGGCCAGCAACATCGGCAGCCAGGGCATGCTGCCGGGCCTCGGCGCGTACGCGGCGTCGAAGGCGGCGGTGAGCACGCTCACGCAGACCGCCGCCCGCGAATACATCGACAAGGGCATCCGCATCAACGCGATCAGCCCCTGCCCGCTGGGCCGCGGCGCGAAGGTCGAGGAGATCGCCGACACCGTGCTGTGGCTGGCCTCCGACGAGGCGTCCTACGTCGTCGGCCACGACCTGGTCCTGGACCGCAAGACCGCCGTCTGAGCTGACCGCCGTCTGAGGCCTGAGCCACTACTGCGGCCCACGCCCCCACCCCAAGTCCGACCGCCGCCTGACCGTTCGATCACCCCTTTCCCCCGCCCGAGAGGACTGCGAGAGACGACATGGCCAACATCCTTATCGCCGGGGGCGGGATCGGCGGTCTCGCGGCCGCCCTGTCCGTCGCCCGGCAGGGTCACCGGGCGACCGTGCTGGAGCGCAGCGACGTCTTCGGCGAGGTCGGGGCCGGCATCCAGCTCGGCCCGAACGCCTTCCACGCCCTCGACGGCCTGGGCGTCGGCGACGCGGTCCGCGCGCGGGCCGTGCTGATCGACGAACTGCAATTCATGGACGGCACGACGGGCGAGCGGATCGCCCGCATGCCGCTGACCGGCGCCTACCGCGAGCGCTTCGGCAATCCGTACGCCGTCGTGCACCGCGGCGACCTCTACCAGGCGCTCCTCGACGCCTGCCGCGCTCACCCCGCCGTCACCCTCCTCGGCGGCCATTTCGTCGTGCGCTACGAGCAGGACGCGACGGGCGTCACCGCCGTCACCTGCACCGGGCGTTCCTTCCGCGGCGACGTGCTGATCGGTGCGGACGGGATCCGCTCGGCCGTACGCCGCCAGCTCGTCGGCGACGGCGACCCTCGTGTGTCGGGCCACACCATCTACCGCTCGGTGATCCCCATGGATCAGGTGCCGCGGGAGCTGCGCTGGAACAGCGTGACGCTGTGGGCCGGGCCCAAGTGGCACTTCGTGCACTACCCCATAGCCGGCGGCAAGTGCCTGAACCTGGCGGCGACCCGCGACGACGCCGCCTCGGAGGCGGTGGCGGGGCTGCCGGTGCCCGCCGAGGCGGTCGTCTCGGAGTTCCCGGAGCTGGGGCACGCCGCGCGGCGGCTGCTGGAGCTCGGCAAGGGCTGGCGGGCGTGGGTGCTGTGCGACCGCGACCCGGTGCCGGGCTGGACGGACGGCCGGGTGACGCTGCTGGGCGACGCCGCGCACCCGATGCTCCAGTACGCGGCGCAGGGCGCGTGCATGGCGCTGGAGGACGCGGTGCTGCTCGGCGAGCTGCTACGGGGCGCGGAGCCGGACGAACCGGCCCTGGAGCGGCGGCTGGAGAAGTACAACGCGGCGCGCGGCGAGCGCACGGCGCGGACGCAGCTGGTGGCGCGCGAGATGGGCAAGCAGCTGTACCACCCGGAGGGGGAGGCGGCCTTGGCCCGCAACCGGATGCTGTGTTCCCTGACGGCGGACGAGCTGTACGACAAGGTGGCGTGGCTGCACGCGGGAGCGCGCTGAGAACACAGCCGCATACGAGACCACAGCCGCATACGCGCACGGAATACGCACCCGCAATACGCACACGAACGCCCCCGGGATTGCCGGGGGCGTTCGTGGTGTGGGGGCGGGCTGCCGTCAGTGGCCGTGCCCGTGGTGCCAGCCGCCGTGATCGTCGTCATCGTCGTGGCCGCCGCGGTGGTCGTCACCGCGGTGGTGGCCGAAGCCGCCGTGGTGGTGGCGACCGCCCTCGTGGTCCTCGTGGTTCCAGGAACCGTTGCCCGAGATGATCGGGATCTCGTCCAGGATGTGCGACAGCGGGTCGTCCCCGTCGCTGATCGTGGAGTTCTCGGTGCAGGACTGCTGCTGCTGCGAGGACAGGATCGGGATGTCCTGGAGGCCGACGTTGATCGCGGAGAGCAGCGACTGGGCGCCGAGCTTGCCGATGCCGATGCACGGCTTGTTCAGCGAGCCGTTGATCAGGCCCATCTGCGGGCTCATGTAGCCGCCCGTCCAGGTGTTTCCGTACATCTGGCCCGCGCCGTTGGCGTTCGCAACGTCGTGGCCGTTGCCGACGGCCATCGCGGGGGTCGCCGACACGCCGGCCGCGGAAGCCACGAGTGCGGTCGTGGCCACTACTTTCTTGATCACGCTTGGTTCCTCGTTCTGGCTCGACGATTACGGGATCTCTGAGCTCTCTGCCTAACTCGGGAAATTCCGAGAGGTTATTACCGGATACGGCCCTTCACTCATTCGGCCCTGGACCCGGACCCGGCCACCCGGTACCGGACGCCGGGAAAATGAATGGGAAATCCCCCTGCCGCGGGGCCCGCACACCCGCCGCAGGGGGAATTTCCGTCCGACTACCGCGATGCTCAGTGCCCGCCGAAGCCCGAGTGGCCGCCGAAGCCGTGGTGGCCGTGACCGCCCTCGCTCTTGTTGCCGGAGCCGTTGCCCGAGATGATCGGGATCTCCGAGAGGATGTGCGACAGCTGGTCGTCGCCGTCGCTGATCGTGGAGTTGTCGGTGCACTGCTGCTGCTGCTGCGACGTGAGGATCGGCACGTCCTGGACGCCGATGTTGGCGAGGAGCGCCAGCACGGACTGGACACCGATCTTCCCGATGCCCAGGCACGGCTTGTTCAGCGTGCCCTGGATCAGGCTCATCTGCGGGCTTTCCTTGCCGCCGGTGTGCGTGTTGCCGTAACCGGTCACCGCGGCGTTGCCGTTCGCGACGTCCTGGTCGTTACCGATGGCCATCGCCGGGCCGGCCATGGTGCCGACCGCGGACGCCGTCATGGCTGCCGTGGCAATTACCTTGTTGAGCACGTCCTAAGCCTTTCGATCGTGTAGCGCCCCCACTGGGAAAGCGTTCTGAATAACTCCGCCCCTATACGGAAGTTCCGGCCTTTCACTCATTCGAGCCAGTGGGATCGCGGCACGTAGGACTGGCCGACAAATGTAAATAGGCGGGGAAGTGATATGGAAATAAGCGGGCGCGGTCAGGGCGTGGCGTTGCCGGTTATCCGGGCAGCGGACGACGCCCGTGCCATCGCCTCGTACAAAGCGCCCTCGGTCTGTACGCCCAGCAGGACGGGGCCGTCGGCGATCCGGAAGAGGGGGGCGCCCGTGACGCCGTGGTGCCGCAGCCGGTGCAACGCGCCGCGGAGTTCCTCCGCTTCGGGCGAGGTCCGTGCCAGCACGCCGGGTCCGTACGGGGTGAGGTCCACGCCGCACTCCTCGGCCAGGTCCCGCAGCACCTCTTCGGCGGCGATGTGCTCGCCCTCGGCGAAGTGCGCGCGGAACAGCCGCTCGACCACGGCCTCGGCGCGGCCCTGCTCGGCGGCGCGGGCGATCAGCAGGTGGGCGCGGAAGGTGCCGGTGGCGACGGCCCGGTCGTAGCGCAGCTCCAGCCCGTCGCGGGCGGCCTGCCAGGTGAACAGCTCGGTCTGCTGTGCGGCGTACGGGCCGAGCGCGCGTTCCAGCAGGGGCATCAGGGGCTGGGGGCTGTCGGAGGCGGCCGGGGCGATCTCGTACGGGCGGAAGGTGATCGCGACGGGGGTGCCGCGGGCGCGGAGGCGGTCCGCGGCGCGGACGAGGCGGGTGTAGCCGATGTAGGAGTGGACGCAGATGACGTCCAGCACCATGTCCGCCTTGACCATCCGGATCCCCCCTCCGTACCGCCGCCCGCCGGCTCGCTTGCTTGCTCACTTGCTCGCTTGCCGGGCGGCTGGCCAGCCAGGACGGAACGTAAGACATGGCTTGTGGGGCGTCAAGCAGGAATGTCAAGGATTGGGTGGCGATGCACGCCTCATGAGGTGACGGGTTTGCTGCGGTTCCGCGCCCCATGTCGGCCGCCTCTATGGCCACTTGGCCACCACGCGACCATTCTGACCACGACAATGTATGTATTGCGTGTCGGTGATGTCGCGGTCGGCCGCTGCGAGCCCGCCGGGGGTCTTTTCTGCGGCATGATCTCCACTCCCCCTGGCATGTGCGGCGGCGGCCCGGCACGTCCACTTGCTTGCAGGCGCGGCCAGTTGGGAGCGGCGGGAAGGCGGGCTGCCAGCTGACCAGGCGTCAAGCAGGAGTGCCTGGGGGGCGACAGGTTCACGACAACGGCAGGAGAGACCCATGGGCAGCACCCCTCAGGCGCGCAGGAGCGACACCCGGGAGCGCATCCAGAAAACGGCCCTGGACCTCTTCGTCTCGCGTGGTTACGAGAAGACGTCGCTACGGGAGATCGCCGAGGAGCTCGGCGTTACGAAGGCGGCGCTGTACTACCACTTCAAGACGAAGGAGGACATCCTCAGCGCGCTCTCCAAGGACCTGGGGAGGCCGGTCGACGAACTCATCGCGTGGGCGGAGGAACAACCGCCCACGATGGAGACGAAGCGGGAGCTGTTGCGGCGGTACAGCGCCGCGCTCGCCTCGGCGATGCCGATCTACCACATCCTCCAGGAGAACCAGGCGACGCTGCGCGACCTCGCGGTCGGGCGGGAGCTCAGCGACCGGGTGACCGCGATCTCGCGGCTCATGCACGCGGGTGAGCTGGAGTTCGGCTGTCGCATGCGGGTGGCGAGCGCGGTGCTCACGGTCCACTTCGGCGCGTTCGTGCCGGACGCGGGCGCGTCCGGCACGGCGGAGCAGCGCCGCGAGGCGCTCCTGGACGTGGCCCTGGACGTCCTCTCAGGCGCAGCAGCCCCCACGGTCTGACCCCGGCGGTGCGGCGGAAGGGAGCCGCCCGAGCCCCGGACCCCTCGCCGGGCGCGGCCCCTCACCCTGCCGAACCGGCAGACCACCTCCCGGCGGTGCCGAACCGCCCCCAGGCCGCACGGCACCGCCGGACACCACCGTCGTGGCACTTCACCGCCGCGGCGGAAGAAAGACGCCCGGCCCTCGGGGGCGGCCGGCGCCGGAGCCCTGCCGGGCAGCACCGCTCACCCCACCGAAACAGCCCCCACGTTCCGCCGAACCGGCAGAACATCTCCCGCCGCCACGGCGCGCAACCACCACCCACGCCCCCGGCGGTGCCCAACCGCCCCCAGGCCGCACGGCACCGCCGAACACCACCATCGTGGCACTTCACCGCCGCGGCGGAAGGGAGCGCCCGAGCCCCGAACCCCTCGCCGGGCGCGGCCCCTCACCCGGACGGCCCCGCCGCAGGGCCGCCCCGCGGCCATCGGCGCACCCCCCGCCGGAGGCGCCGCGCGCCGCGCTCTACGCCGCCCCCACCGGCTCCAGCGTCGCCAGCGCGAGCGCCCTCGCTCCGCGCCCCGGGGCCATGTCCAGGCGGGCCAGGACCGCGGGGACGGCGATGGACGGCATGAGGTGCTCGTAGAGCACGATCGCCCGCCGTTCGAGGTCGGCCCGGTCGGAGACCGACTGCGACAGCGCGTTGATCCCCCCGAACGCCCCCACGAGTAGCTCCGCGACTTCCACCGGCACGACGTCCGGTAACACTTCCCCCCGTTCCTTGCCCTCCGCCAGCAGCCGCGTGTGGAGCTCGATCCACCCGGTGAACGGCCCGCTCCGGTGCAGGAGCGCCGCCGACCCGTGTTCCATCGTCAGCCGCACGCTCCCCCGCAGCACGGGATCGACCAGCAGCTGGTGCGCGAAGACCATGCCGAGGTCGACGAGCCGCTGCATCCGGCACCCCCCGGGCAGGTCCAGGAGCGCGGACGTCGCCTCGGCCTGCGCGTCGATGACGGCGAGTGCGAGGTCCTCTTTCGAGGGGAAATGGAAGTACAGCGCACCTTTGGTGACCTCCGCCCGCGCGAGGATCTCGTTGATCGTGGCGGCGTCGTAGCCCCGTTCGTCGAACACCACCGCGGCCGCCTCCAGGATGGTCTGTCGAGTCCTGATCGCACGGTCCTGCTTGGCCACGGCACGCCTCCGAATCGATGGGCCCGCTCACCGCCTTCGCGGCGGTGGGGGGCTGGGCATCCAGCGGCCGCAGCCGGTACCGGGCGCGCCCGCGGCGTCGAGCGTATGCAGCACACCCGCGTCAAGGGAGGAGAGCGAACCAGCCAACGTGTATCTATGGGATATCTATGGGAGCGATGAGTCTCACCGGAACCGCGTTCTTCGCCGCGCTGGCCGCGGCGACGGTGTGTGCCGTGCTGGCCACCCTCCTCCTCTGGTCGAGGATCCCCGGCCCGGCCCCCGCCCGCTGGCTCGCGCGCGTGCTGCTGATCGGGCTGTGCCAGGTGACGGCCATCTGCGTGGTGGCCGCGTGGATCAACACGAGTTACGGGCTGTACGCCTCGTGGGACGATCTGCTGGGCCGCGCCGGCGGCAGCGGCCCGGTGGCGATGCCGGGCCCGCCGCCCGACCGCGCCCGCTTCCTGCGCGGGGACGCGGGGATACAGCAGACGTACGTACGGGGCCCCCGTTCGGCCCTGTCCGGTCAGGTGATGGTGTGGACGCCGCCGCAGTACGACGAGCCGCGCTACCGCCGCACGCCGTTCCCCGTGGTGATCCTGCTGCACGGCATCCCCGGTTCGCCGCAGTCCTGGCTGGACCAGGGCCACATGCCGGCGGCCTTCAAGAAGCTGCTGCGGGCGGGGGCGACCCACCCGTTCATCCTGGCCGTGCCGGTGATCAACCCCGGCGGCCTGGACACGGACTGCGCCGACATCCCCGGCCACAAGATCGCCACCTGGCTCTCGGCGGACGTCCCGGAGGTGATCCGGCAGCACTTCCGTACGGGGAAGGGCCCGCGCTCGTGGGGCCTGCTGGGCATCTCGACCGGCGGCTACTGCGCGGCGAAGCTGCCCTTGCAGTACCCGCGGGTCTTCGGCGCGGGCGCGGCCCTCGACCCCGACCCGCTCAACGGCGAGCAGGGCGCCCTGACCGACCCCGTCCTGCGGGAGCACAACAGCCCCACATGGCTGGTGTCGCACACGAAGCCGCCGGCCGCGCCCGGCGTCGGGCTGTTCCTGGCGACGTCGCGGCAGGACCGCTCCAGCCCGCCGTCCCTCATCGAACATTTTGAGGAGGCCGCGGCCGGCAGCGGCGTCCGGCTGCGGACGATGCTGGCTCCGGCGGGCGGCCACAACTACCACACGTGGATCTCGATGTACCCGGCCGCGTTCGCCTGGCTGAGCGAGGAGCTGGAGGGGCCGGGAGGACAGGTTCCGAATCCGAGCGGGCGGGTCCCGGGCGGTCAGGTCCCGGGGACCACGGCGGATGCTGAAGCCCCCCAGCCCGAGGAGCAGACCGAAGAACAGCCGGAGCAGCCCGAGCCGTAACAGCCCGAGCCATAGCGCAGCAGCCCTAATTGTTGACGTCCTGCGGGAACGTCATCTGCTTCCCCATCCACTCCAGCGTCGGCCCGACCTCCCGCCGCCACGTCGTGAAGTTATGGCTCCCCGACGGAAGAATGATCTTCGCCGCCGTCATCGGCTCCTTGACGGCCTTGAGGAATTTCTCCGTCTCCTTGTAGTTCTTCTCGCCTTCCTTGCTGCTCGTCACGAGAACCGAGACGCGCGGCGCGGGCAAATTCGCCAGCCGCCAGAGCAGATCGTGCTCACGCTTGTTCTTCTCGCCCGCCTCTCCGTCGCCGAAGAGATTTCCCGTGGTCAGATCATTCTTGATCTTGTAGTCGGCGGAGAGGGCGCCCGCCACCGGATACGTACCGGGCTGCCGCATCGCGAGTTCGAGCGCGCACGTGCCGCCCGAGGAGTAGCCCATGACGCCCCAGGCGCTGGCCTCGTGGCCGACGCGGTAGGCGCTCTTGATCGCCTCGGGCAGGTCCTTGGTGAAGTACGTCTCCGACTGCGGTCCCCCGGGCACGTCCACGCACTCCGTGTCGCGGGGCGGGGCTATGGTCGGCCGCACCATCACGATCACGGTCGGCTGCATCTTGCGCTCGCCGATCAGGTCGCTCGCCGTCTTCGGCACCTTCAGGAAGTGGGCGAGGTTGGTGATCCCGCCGGGGTAGCCGCTGATGGCGACGATGACGGGGAAGCGCTGGCGCTTGTACTGCTCTTGGTAGTACTGCGGCGGGAGGTAGACGAACGCGGGCTCCATGACCCCGGCCCGGCGGGCGACCAGGCGCACCGACTCCAGCGTGCCGACCTTGTCCTTCGGCCCCTGCGGGATGTCGCTCTTGTCGATGCCCTCCGTGCCCGTGTTCCGTACGAGCCCGCCCTTGCCCGCGTCCACCGGCGCGGCGTTCGCGCCGCCGTTCTCGGTGATCTGGGTGACCTCGCCCGGCGACCGGTCGTACTTGCCGATCAGCTCGCCCCACGAGCCGTAGAAACTATTGGCGGAATTCACCGCGAGCAGCACCGAGGACATGATCGTCAGCTGGGTGACGACGATCGCGCCGAGCCGGCCGAGCACGGGCAGCACGCCGCGCCCGGAAAGCCGCGGCCAGAGCCAGAGAGTGAGACCCACACACACCACGGCGACGAACACCACCGTGTAGAAGAGTGACCTGCTGGTCAGGCCCATGCGCCCCTCAACTCCCTGCCCCCGCGGTGGGTACTCATGTTCGGTAAAGCGATACTCACCGATGAAGAGGCCGGAATGGGTGGACAGGGTTGCCCTGGACCCATTTCTTACCCCGCTCTTGTCCTGCGCGTGTCCTGTCGGCCGCCTGCCGTTATCGCGCCGGAAACCGGGCCCGGCGGCGGGTGGGTGGGGGTTCCGCTGGGCAAGAAGGGCGCATGGGTGACGTCTTCCTTCGCAGGCTGAGCCGCTGGCAGGCCGACCAGTACCGCGACCAGCTCGCGGACCTGCACGCCGCGGCGTACGGCGCTACGGCACGCGGTGCTACGGAGCGTGGTGCTACCGAGCGCGGCGCCGCGGCGCCCGCGGAACCGCACGGCCACGGGGAACCGTACGTCGAGCCCTTCCACAGCCGCAGCCGTTTCCGGGAACGCCTCGCGGAACACTCGGCGCGGCCGGGCTTCGACCTGGTCGTCGCGGACTCCGGCGGGCGCCCGGTCGGCTGCGCGTACGGCTATCCCCTGCCGCGCGACAGCGCCCGGTGGGAGGGCTTCGCCGGGCCCGTGCCGGGGCAGCTGGAGGAGCTGACCGCGGCGGGCCGGGTGTTCGCGGTCGCCGAGCTGGTGGTCGCGCCGGGCGAGCGCCGCCAGGGCATCGGGCGGCGGCTGCACGACCGGCTGCTGTCCGGCAGCGGCGCGGCGCTCGCGGCACTGCTCCTCTCCCCCGCCGACGCGCACACCGCGGCGGCGGAGGCGGCCCGCCGGTCCTGGGGCTGGCAGCAGGCCGGCCGGCTGCGGCTGCCGGCCGCGGGGGACGTCGGGGACGCCCTGGAGGTGTTCGTACGGCCGTTGCGCCGCTGAATCCGCCGGCCGACGCTCCGGAGCGGCTGCGAAGCGGGCTGCGAAGCGGGTTACGAAGCGGGCTACGACGAGAGCTGCGATGTGGCGGGAAATCGCCGCCCGCCACGCCCCGGTCTGACGGAGTGTGAACTTCCGTGGCCCCAAGTGGGCGTAGCGGCCGTCCCCCGTGCGTGGGGCGGCCGGGAGTGCCTCGCGAGGGTCTGAGCATGCGGGGAATAGGGGGGCGGCTAGCCTTACGTCACCGTCCCCCAGGGGGATGTATACCCGCAACACGGACATTTCATAGCTCCCGAGACACGTGAAGGACTACTCCACATGGGCATTCGGAGTCTGCTGCGGAACGCGTTCGGCCGGTCCAGGACAGCGACGGCCGAACGAGACGAAGCGAGCCCGCGCCAGAGCGCGCCGCCGTCCGTGCCCGCGCCCGCCCAGGAGCCGGACCCGGAGCCGCGCGCCGAACCGCGCACCGAGCCGCGGAGCGATTCCGGTACCGGTACCGGCCCGCTGAGCGCATCCGGCAGCGCGCCGCGCACTGAGTCACGTACTGAGCCGCGTACGGAGCCGCTCGTGGCCCGGCCGCGCACCTCTACGGAAGAGACCGCCGCCGAGCCGGCCCCCGCGCCCGAGCCCGTCCGCGCCCCGGTGCCGCCGCAGCAGGGCGGCGGGAGCACCGCGCGGCTGGCCGAGCCGCTCGACGCCCCCCTCGACGAGCCGGACGGCGACCGCATCCCCGACCCCGGCCCGCTGGAGCCGACGCCGCAGCCGGGGCCCACCCCCGGTCCGCGCCCCGGCCCCGGGCCCGTGCCGCCGGAGCCGAGCCCCGAGCCCGAGCCGCAGCCGACGCCCGTCCCGACGCCCACGCCCGTTCCGCAGCCGGAGCCCGTGCCGCCGGTCGACCCCGAGCCGGTGCCCGAGCCCGCCCCCGGCCCGGACCCGGTCCGCAAGCCGGAGCCCGCGCCGGGCCCCCCGATGCCGGAGCCGTCCCCGGCGATGCCGCCGCGCGAGGAAGCGCCTGTACAAGAGGCAGCACCTGTACAGGAGGCAGCACCTGTGCAGGAAGAAGCGCCTGCGCAGTCCGCCGCGCAGACCGCCGCACCCGCCGCCGTCAGCCCTGCGCAGTCCCCCGCCATCAGCCTCCAGAAGCTGGAAACGCGCGCCCCCGGCCTGATCAGCCTCTACAAGGAGGCCGGTGCCTCCCTGGAGAAGCAGGGCCTGACGGGGCAGCGCGCGGCGGTCTACCTCGTCCTCGACCGTTCCGGCTCCATGCGCGAGTTCTACAAGAACGGCACGGTCCAGCACCTCGCCGAGCAGGCCCTCGGCCTGTCCGCCCATCTGGACGACGACGGCACGGTGCCGGTCGTCTTCTTCTCGACGGACGTCGACGGCGTCGCCGAGGTCGACCTCGGCAACTACGAGGGCCGCATCGAGGAACTCCACTCCTCCATGGGCCACATGGGCCGCACCAACTACCACTGGGCGATGGAAGCGGTGATCGGCCACTACAAGAAGTCCGGCTCGACCGCCCCCGCGTTCGTCATCTTCCAGACGGACGGCGGCCCGTACAGCAAGCCGGCCGCGGAGCGGGCCCTCTGCGAGAGCTCGAACCTGCCGATCTTCTGGCAGTTCGTCGCCTTCGGCGACCCGGAGGGCAAGGGCTTCGACTTCCTGCGGAAGCTGGACGACCTGCCGGTCCCGGAGAAGCGCGTCGTGGACAACGCAGGCTTCTTCCACGCGGGCCGCGACCCGAAGTCGCTCACGGACGCGCAGCTCTACGCGGAGCTGATGGTGGAGTTCCCGGACTGGCTGAAGGAGGCCAGGGCGGCGGGCATCGTCGAAGGCTGAGCCCGGAAGCCGGCGCCGGGGCGGGCGTCATTCCCGCCCCGGCGCCGGAATCTCCACCGTCACCCGCAGCCCGCCGCCCCGGTTCGGCGCGGCGCTCGCCCGCCCCCCGTGGGCCCGTGCGATCGACTGGACGATGGACAGGCCCAGGCCCGTGCCGCCGCAGAGCCGTTCCTTGCCCTGCCCCCGCCGGAACGGCTCGAACAGGGCCGGGATGTCGGCCGCCGCCACCACCGGCCCGGAGTTGCGGACCACCAGCCGGCCCGGCTCGACGATCACGTCGACTTCGCCGCCCCGGTGGTTGTACTCGACCGCGTTGCGCAGCAGGTTCCCGGCGAGCTGCCCGAGCAGGACGCGGTTGCCCCGCAGCGGCGCCCGTTCGCTGCGGACGGAGACCCGTACCCCCGCCCGCTCCGCGCGCCCCGCGATGGCCGCGGTCTCCTCGGAGACGACGTCGGCGAGGTCGAGGGAGTCGCGCCGCTCCAGGCCGCGGTCGCTGCGGGCGAGCAGGAGCAGGCCGTCGATGAGGCGCTCGGAGCGGCGGTTGGCCTCCAGGAGCGTGGTCCGTACGTGCGCGAGCTCCTCCGGGGACGGGTCCCCGTCCAGCCCGACCTGGATGGCCGTGCGCTGCACGGCGAGCGGCGTCCGCAGCTCGTGCGAGGCGTTGGAGATGAAGCGCCGCTGGCTCTCGAACGCGCCCTGGACGGGGCGCAGGCAGCGGCCCGCCGTCCACCAGCCCACCCCGACGGCCAGCAGCGCCGTCACGAACAGCGCCACCGCCGACCACATGATCATCTGCTGGGAGGCGGCGGCGCTGACGTCGCCCGAGATCCGGTACGCCGTCCACGCGCTCACCCTCTCCCCCGGCCGCACGAGCTCGACGGGCACCGCGTTCCGCGCGATCGTCGTCGCCCGCTCCTGCGTACCGGCGCGCGAGAGCAGGTTCACGGTGAGCAGGAGAGCCGTGCCGAGCACGAGAAAGATCCCGCCGAAGGCCACGGCGATACGGGTACGGGCCGTGAGGAACGGCCGCCTGACGGGTTTCACAGCGCGTATCCCACGCCCTGCACCGTACGGATCAGCGCCGGCTCCCCGAGCTTGCCGCGCAGCTTGCTCATCGCCACCCGCACCGCGCCGGTGAACGGGTCGGCATGCGCGTCCCAGGCCCGCTCCAGGAGCTCCTCCGCGCTGACGACCGCCCCGTCCGCCTCCAGCAGCAGTTGCAGGATGGCGAACTCCTTGGGCGAGAGGTCCAGGGCCCGCCCCTCCCGGTCGGCGGTCCGGCGCACCGTGTCCAGCCGCAGGCCCGCCCGCTCCAGCAGCGGCGGGGCCGGGCGCGCGCTGCGCCGCCGCAGGGCGCGCACCCGCGAGATCAGCTCGGGGAACTCGAACGGCTTCGGGAGGTAGTCGTCCGCGCCCAGGTCCAGTCCGGCCACCCGGTCCTCCATCGACCCGGCGGCGGTGAGCATCAGGATGCGGGTGCGGGAGCCGCCCGCGACCAGGTGCCGGGCGACGTCGTCGCCGTGCACGCGCGGCAGGTCGCGGTCGAGGACGACGACGTCGTAGTCGTGCAGGGAGAGATAGGCGATGGCCGCGTCGCCGCTGTAGACGGTGTCCACCGCGAACCCGGCCCTGCGCAGGCCCGTCGCGACCAGCTCGGCCAGTATCTCTTCGTCCTCGGCGACCAGTACCCGCATGGCTTCACCCGTCTCCTCTGGAGGCCGTCTCCTCCGGCAGCAATACGTCTCCCCTCCCAGGATGCGGTGTACAGCAGGACATGTTTCGCAAACCTCTCCAACGCGCTGCCCGCGCCCCCGGGGAGCCTCCGCGCGCCCCGTGCACGCGGTTACGGAGAGCCGATCGAACAACTACTGTTGGTAATCACAGAGTCACTCTGCGGATACAGTCGGATCCATCGGATCCATTCGGATGCACCGGATACAGGAGCTCTCTCATGGCCGTTCCCGGCGAGGTCGTCCCCAGCGAGGAGGGCGAAGCGCGGACGTCGTCCCACGCAGGCACGTTCGCCTCCCTCCAGGACGCCGTCGACTTCGTCACCCAGCCCCCGGGACAGGGCAGCGGAGAAGCCGGCTTCTCCTACCGGGCGGACGGCCAGGTCGACGTCGTGTACTTCCACTGAGGCGCCGTCCGGAGCATCCACCGAGACTTCCTCCGGAGCGTCCGCCGAGGTTTCCTCCGGTGCTCCTGTGAGAGGGAGGGGGAACCGGGTGGCGGGAGGGGCAGCCCCCGCCACCCGGTCACAATGCGGGCCGGGACGACTCCGGCTTCCATCTTCCATGAGCGGGCCGGGACGGCTTCCATCAGCGGGCCGGAGCTACGGCGCGGGCGGGAGCTCCCCCAGGGCGGCCCCGGCCCGTTCCTGCCGGGCGGCGAGCTCGGCCTTGACCGCGGCGAGCTCCTTCGCGTTCCGGTCGATCTCCTGCCGCTGATAGGCCGCGTCGACCGCGAACCACACGCCCACCACGTTGTGCGCCTTCTTGCACTGCGCATCGGCCGTCGCCGCCTCCCGCTCCTTCACGGACGGCTGCTCCGTACGCCATGCGGGGTCGCCGCTCGCCTGGAGCGGATCGGCGTACGAGGGGAAGCCGCGCTGCTTCATGCAGGCCGCCCACTCGGCAAGGACGCCGGTCACGCGGGGATCGCGCTGCGCCTTCTCGAAACTCTCGGCGTTGATCCGGTCGGCGACGGCCGCGTCGCCACCGGCCTCGGCCCCGTCCGTACGCAGCGCCGCACGCGCCTCGCCCAGGCAGCCGCCGGCGGGCACGGTGCGCCCGCCCACCCGCTGCCCGCCCTTCGCGGCGCCGCTGCCCGGCTTGGCCTTGGGATCGTCCGTGCCGGTCAGCACGATGCCCGCCTCGGCGGAGAGGGACGGCGGCGGCGCGGGCGGCGGCACGGTCGTCCGCGGGCTGCCGGGCGGCGCGAAGCCGTAGCGGGCGGCCTCGGCGGGATCGGTGACGCCGTAGCGGTACTGCGTACGGGTCGCGGGGCGGAAGGGGGTGGCGGGGTCGGGCGGCCGGTAGGTGACGCCGAAGCGGTTCATGCAGCGTTCGACGAGGGTGCGCTGGGCGGCGTCGAGACGGTCGGCTTGGGCGTTGGTGAGGAGGTAGGGGTCGATGGGGAGGGGGTGGGAGGCGGCGGACTCCATCGAAGGAAAGGCGGAAGCCTGCGGGACGTCGGCGCGGGCGTCGGCCCCGGAACCGGAAGACGAGCCGGAACACCCGCCAACCGCCAGCAGAACGCCCACGACCGCGGCAGCAAAGGCGCCCCGCCCGTGTCGACAGGCGGGGCACGTGGTGCGCGGAGGCAGCTCGGTCACCCGAACTTGCCGGACGCGTTGTTGTTCCGCAGCGCGGGAATGAGGTTCGCCGCGCCGCCGGCCGCGATGCGCTGGTGCACGCCCGTGTAGTTCGGGCTGTAGTAGATCGTGATCGCGTTGCTGAAGTCCCAGTTGTCGACCGACGCCGCGTTGTTCCGGACGACCAGGCCGGAGCCGGAGTCGCCGCGCGTGGAACTGCTCGTCACGAAGTGGTTGTTCCCGTAGTTCGCGTCGTTGTTGTACTGCTTGTAGATCGCACCCGTGTAGTTCTGGTGGTAGAACAGGCACGCGTAGCCGCTTGAGCAGCTCTCCGTGAACTGGTCCGTCGACGCGGATGCCGGCGTGGTGGCGGCCAGAAGGCCCGAACCCGCGGCCGCAATGGCGATCGCTCCGGCCACGGCCAGACGCTTGAATCGCATACGAAAACCCTCCTGTTCGGCTCTTTCGGCTGTTCCAGCTCTTTCGGCTCTTTGCAGGAAGCGTTCCGTTTTCAGGCGCCATCCTGTCGAGTCGGCGGGGAGAAGAACAGCGCCTTCGAATCTCGTCGAAACGCGCAGCTCACTCACCCACTCGCATCACTCACAGCTCGAATGCACGAGCGCGGAACCGGTGCGGGTGCGCACGTGCAGCGCGGTGGTGCCGTGCGGCACGGTCCTGAGCAGGCCCGCGTCCCGCAGAGCGGAGAGGTGGTGGCTCACCGTGGGCGCGGAGACGCCGACGCGGCGGGCCAGTTCGCCGGCGGTGCAGGCAGTCCCGGCGGCGATGAGGATTCCGGCGCGGGTGGCGCCCATGAGGCGGGCGAGGACCTTGTCCCCGGCGGGATCGGACTGCGGCTGGGCGGCCGGGTGCACGAGGACGGGCGGCTCGTCCGGATCCTCGGGCAGATGCCCGGTGCCGTGGCAGAAGTAGGACGGCTGGAGCAGCAGCCCGCGCCCGCGGAGATCACAGTCGCGGTTCACGGCGCTGCGGACGTGGAGCGTCGGCGGCAGCCACCGCATGGTGGGCGCGTAGCTGCGGAGCAGCCCGTTCACCCCGCCGTCCAGCAGCGCGCGGATCCGCAGGGCGCGGTCGCCGTCGACGCTCGTACGGATGTCCTCCCAGTACGGGTCGACGGCCACTTCGCGGTAGGCGTCCGGCGGGCCCGGGTGCGCGGCGGGTGCCGGGTGCGGCATCCTCGCGACGACGTCACGCCGCCAGGCCATATAGCGCGGCGGCACGACCCGTCTTCGTAAGTGCCGCAGGCTCAGCACAAGTTCCCACCGGAGGTCGGGGGCGGTCGCCACGCGGGTGTTGAGCAGATCCGTGTCCGTGAAGTGAATTCGCAGCACCGCGGAAGAGTGTCAAGGACGGTACGGGGGCACCAGTCGAAATGCGGCTGATGTGGACTATGGCTGGTTCGGGGCCGGGCCCGTGCCGGGTCCAGCGGTGCGGGGGTTGGTGCGGGCGATGGTGCGGAGGCGGGAGACGCGGGCGCGCACCTCGGCCTTCGCCGCGTCGGACAGGTCCGTGGACGGTTCGACGCCGCGGCAGGCGCGGCAGAGGCCGTCGGGCAGGGCTTCAGCCGGGCCGGGAATGCCGCAGACGGTGCACTCCATCATCCAGAGGGGCGCTGCCTGCGCGGCGGGCGAGAGCTGAGGAGGTAGGTGGAGAGGTAGCTGGGGAGGCACCCTGTCGACGAGCCTCCTGCGGGTGAAAGCACCCGGACACTGGATGACGTCGGGGAGGTCGTGCGTGAGGATCCGCGCGAAGTCCAAGGGCGTGATGCCCCGCGCGAACCACTCGGCGGCGAGGCCTTCGAGGGCCGCACAATCTGCCGCGGACAGCGTCAGCCGGGAGTCCGAGCAGCCGAGGGTGGCGAGGGCGATGTAGGCCTGGGAGCAGGTGGATTGCGGCTGGTCTCGGGGCTGGGGCTGCTCCCGGGGCGTGGCTGCCGAGGGAACGGGCGGCCCCTCGCCGTCTGCCAGGAACGCGTTCCACCAGGCGTTGTCGCGAGGCGTCCGGGAGAAGAACCAGCGCGAGACCCACTGCGTACGGCCCTCGCCGACCACGCGCCGGACGCGGCGCAGGTGACCGGCGTCGTTGAGGGCCTTGAGCGCGGTGGCGACGGCCTGCTGCCCGTAGGCGGGAAGCTCCTTGGCCAGGGTCTTGATGTCGACGGCGGCACCGTCGGGAAGCCGGTCGATGTGGGCCGCGATGTACGCCTCGCGGGTGGGCAGATGCGCGAAGTCGTCGCGGCGGCGGGGTGCTTGGTCGGGCGCGGAACGCTTGCCGTAGCCGGGCGCGGCCATGGGGGGAGCGGTAAGGTTGGCGACAGCCATGAGATCAAAGTTCCTTGATCTTGTTGGTCAGACCCTGGCCTGGTGCTCTAACACCGAGCCAGGGTCGCTTTGTTGTGGCGCACGCTACACGGCGACAGCGAGGCGTGGCGACTCGCTTGCGGAAAGTCATACGGGTGTGCTTACGCGCGTGCTTGCGTGCGTGCTTACGCGTGTCCGCGCGAGGCTCGGGTGGGAGGGTGGGGAGAGTCCTCCCACCCATTCCGTGTATGGATCGCTCGGGTCCCGGCCCCCGAATCCCGAAGCTCAGCGGGCGGAGAGGCGACGGGCGACGCAGGCCGTAATGGCGGGTGCAACCGTGACCATCTCCGGGCGCCAGCCGGGGACGGCGTTCACCTCGCAGACGGTGAAGGTGCCCTCGGAGGCGAACAGCAGGTCCACCCCCGCGATGTCCAGGCCCAGGGCGCGGGCCGCGCGGGCGGCGAGCTCTTCCGCCTCGGGATAGCGGCCCGCACACAGGGTCGCGGTGCCGCCCTGGGCGATGTTGGCGGCGAGGGCGCCGTTGCCGGAGGTGTGCAGGACGGCGTCCACCGGTTCGCCGTCGATCACGACCACGCGGAGCGTACGGCCGTGCGAGTGGGCGACGTGCTCCTGGAAGAGGAACGGCGTGTCCTGCGTGAGGCTGCCGGCCACCTCTTGCAGCAGGCCCGGGTCCCGGGCGAGGAAGACCCGCCCGCCCTTGGCGCCGTTCACGGACTTCACCACGCAGGGCGTGTCCAGGTGCGGGCTCCGGACGACGCCCTCCAAGGGGGCAGTGGCGTAGGAGAGCGTGTCGGGCACCGGCAGCCCGGCCAGGGCGAGCTCCTGCAACTGAAGGATCTTGTTACGGGCCTTGAGCTGGGCGTCCACCGTGTTGATGAGGGTGCTGCCCATGCGTTCCAGGTGCCGCAGCAACGTGACCTCGCGGTCGCTGCGCATGGGGCCGGGCATCTGCCGTACGCACACGACGGCGGGGGCGGGCAGGTCCGCGCCGCCGCCGAGGGTGCGCAGCACCAGCTTGCCGCCCTGCACGCCGAAGAGCAGCTCATCGGTATGCCAGACCGCGAAGCGGGGGCCGTACGCGTCGGCGAGCGCCGCGGCCAGCTCGCGGGTGGCCCGGTGCAGCGTGGCGGGGTGCTCGCGCACCAGCATCCACACATCGGCAAGCGCGGGGTCGTCTTTGACCATGCCGCCGAGTCTCGCAGCTCGGCGAATGTGGTGTCACGGGGCGCGGGGCGGGGTGCCCGCGGGGCGGGGCGCGCCCGCGGGGCTCCGGGGCGGGGTGCGTTTACGCTGCGGCGATGTATGCGATGAACCCCGCCCAGGCGGGGGCCTCTACGGCGAGCTGCGGCCCGCACTTTCTCTTGGAGTCACGTATACGTATCGCATCCGGTCCGGCGGATATCTCGACGCACTCGCTGCCCTGGGCGTCGCTGTAGCTGGATTTGAACCACGTCTGCTCATTGCTCATAGCTCGTCCGCCATTCGTTCGAGGAAACGCCTGGTTTCCTCCGATGGGAGGGCCTGCGCGCGGATTACGCCATAGCGCTGCGACAGAGTGCCGACTTCCTCGGAGGAAAAGTGACTCAGCTCCTGACCTTCCGCCAGGACATAACGATGGCCATGCTGGGTCTCCAGCAGCACCATAGGACCGTTCAGGGCATCAGGCACGACCCTGTCGAACGGAAGCACCTGCAAGCAGACGTGCCGCAGACGCGAAACCTCCAGCAATCGCATGAGCTGTCGCTTATGCGCCTCGGGACCACCCATCGGCGTCCGCAGCGCGGCTTCGTGGACGACGAAACTGAAATCCACCAGGCGGTCACGAGAGAGCAACTGCTGTCGTTCGAGTCGGGCCACGACCCGCTCTTCCACGGTCTTCTCGTCCAGCAGCGGACGTCCGCCACTGAGCAGCGCCCGCGCGTACTCCTCAGTCTGTAGGAGCCCGGGGATCAGCATGGTCTGGTACGACCACAGCACGACGGCTTCTGCTTCGAGCGCGAAGAACTCCTTGGACCGCTCGGGGAACTTCTCCCTCGTGAGATACGAGAGCCCCGCCTTCAACTTCCCTCGCGCTCCGAAAAGCTCATCAGCAATCTCTGCCATTCTCGGCGGGCACGCGCGGCGCCCCTGTTCCACAGATCGGACCATTTCCGCGGAATAGCCGACTGCCTCAGCCACCTCCTCCCGTGACATCTCCGCTTCCTGCCGCCACATCATGAACTGGTTCCCGAGATACCGATGGTTGCCCGGCAGAAATACCTCGCCCATGGTCGAACACCCTCCCCTGTTACAGATGGCATACCCTCTGGCCAAAGATTCCGCACATCACCGACCGTATCCATCTCGTGACCGATCAGGCTAGCCATCCGTGGGCATCAATATGGCGTGAGCAGAGAAAATCCCCCTCCCCTTCCTCTCAGCTACGCCGTGGACACCCGTACCAACCGCCTCGGGCAGGTCATGGACCTCGACCTCCCCGCCGGTCGCGTACACCTGCGCCCGCCCCAGGGCGGCCTGCCGTGGCACTGTCCGCCCGAGCACGCCCGCCCCGCGTCCGAAGCGGAAGCGCTCCGCGCGCGCGTGGCGCGGCTCAATGCCGTGAGCAGGTGGGGTGTGTGAGGTGATCACCCGGCCCTCGCGGGCCTGGATGGCCGAAAGAAACGCCGCGCGGGCGTACCCGGTCGCTCGGATACGCTAAAGGTCTCCATATACGCCCGCGACCAGGGAGCAGCCGGAAATGGCTCGACACCTCATCACCAGCGCCCTTCCGTACATCAACGGGATCAAGCACCTGGGCAACATGGTGGGGTCCATGCTCCCGGCGGACGTGTACGCCAGGTACCTCCGCCAGACCGGTCGCGAGACGCTGTACATCTGTGCCACCGACGAGCACGGCACCCCGGCTGAGCTGGGCGCCAAGGAGCTCGGGCTGCCCGTGGCCGAGTTCTGCGCGAAGCAGCACGACGCGCAGAAGGCGATCTACGACGGCTTCGCCCTGTCCTTCGACTACTTCGGCCGCAGCTCGTCGCCGGAGAACCGGGAGATCACGCAGCACTTCGCGCGGCAGCTCCAGAAGAACGGGTTCATCGAGGAGCGCTCGATCCGGCAGGTGTACTCGCTGGCCGACGGCCGCTTCCTGCCCGACCGCTACATCGTCGGCACGTGCCCGCACTGCGGTTACGACAAGGCCCGCGGCGACCAGTGCGAGAACTGCACGCGCGTCCTGGACCCGACGGACCTGATCGACGCCCGTTCGGCGATCAGCGGCAGCAGCGAGCTGGAGGTGCGGGAGACCAAGCACCTGTTCCTGCTCCAGTCGAAGCTTCAGGGCGAGGTCGAGGCGTGGATCGACGAGCACGGCAAGGACTGGCCGGTCCTGGCGTCCTCGATCGCCCGCAAGTGGCTGACCGAGGGGCTGAACGACCGGGCGATCACGCGTGACCTGGACTGGGGCGTGCCGGTCCCGGCCGACACGTGGCCGGAGCTGGCGGCGGAGGGCAAGGTCTTCTACGTCTGGTTCGACGCTCCGATCGAGTACATCGGCGCGACGAAGGAGTGGGCGGCCCAGGACCCGGAGAACCGGGACTGGAAGTCCTGGTGGTACGAGGCGTCGGACGTGCGCTACACGCAGTTCATGGGCAAGGACAACGTCCCGTTCCACACGGTGATGTTCCCGGCGACGCAGCTCGGCGTCCGCGAGCCGTGGAAGAAGGTCGACTACGTCAAGGCCTTCAACTGGCTGAACTACTACGGCGGCAAGTTCTCCACGTCGCAGAAGCGCGGCGTGTTCACGCATGACGCGCTGGAGCTGCTGCCCGCCGACTACTGGCGCTACTTCATGATGGCGAACGCCCCCGAGTCGGACGACACGTCGTTCACGTGGGAGCTGTTCTCGGCCACCGTGAACAAGGACCTCGCCGACGTCCTGGGCAACTTCGTGAACCGCGTGCTGTCCTTCTCGAAGAAGCGCTTCGGCGACACGGTCCCGGCCGGCGCCGAGGCGGGCGAGGCGGAGACCGCGCTGGGCCGCGAGATCGCCCAGCTGCTCCAGGAGTACGAGGAGCACATGGAGGCCATGCAGTTCCGCAAGGCCGCCCAGGCGCTGCGCGCACTGTGGAGCGCGGGCAACTCGTACCTGGAGACGAAGGCCCCCTGGCTGGAGATCAAGACCGACCCGGAGGCCGCGGCGCTGACGCTGCGCACGGCGATGAACCTGATCCACCTGTACTCGGTGATCTCGGAGCCGTTCATTCCGCAGTCGGCGTCGGCGATGCGCCTCGCGTTCGGCCTGGCGGACGACACGAAGACGTGGGTCACGGCGGACGAGGCCCGGTCGCTGTCGTTCGTCCCGGCCGGTACGTCCTTCGAGGTCCCGCCGGTGCTCTTCGCGAAGATCACCGAGGATGACCTGGCGGCCTACCGCGAGCGCTTCGGCGGCGGCGAGGAGCCGGCGGCCTAGCCTCCCCGCACAGCAGCCGCAGAGGGCCCGGAACCGCATGGTTCCGGGCCCTCCGTCCTGCCCGTTGATGGAACGGTAATCGTCCGTTGAGGCCGTCCGGCCAGTCTGGGACCACACCGCACGGGGGAAGCCGGGAAGACGAGGAAGAGCTGTGTTCAAGAAGCCGATCACCATCAGCGTGCACGCCACCGACGAGCTGGCGCGGGCCCGGTTCGCCCGCGAGGTGCGGGCGGTGCTGCCGGAGGTGAAGGTGGTCCGGCGGGACGAGGAGGGGGACGTCGACTTCGTCCTCATGGGCGCCGACGACCACGCCGCGGCGGCCACCGTGCGGCGGCTGACCCGCGCGGGTGAGGCGCCCGTGGTGCTGGTCGCGGACGAGCTCGGGGAGAGCGAGCTGATGGCCGTCTCGGAGTACGGCGTGGAGTCCGTGCTGTGGCGCCCCGCGATCACGCGCCGCCGGCTCTCGCAGGCCGTCCACAGCGCCGCGGGATGCTGCCCAAAGGCCCCCATGCTGACAGCCCTCGTTTGAATCCTCTCCTCCCTTCAGGGGAGGAGATTCCTGGCTCACGCTGCCTGACGGACCGGCGGTCCCTCAAGTCTTACGCGATCAGCACCAGCCGGGTCGAGACCAGCCCGGACGAGCATCACGCGCGCGGAGTTCTTGTCCCTGGAGGACACGGCTCCGCACACAGTGCAGGTGTAGGTACGTTCCGACAGCGGTAGCGCGTGCTTGGTTCTCGCTCCGCAGCATCCGCAGTCCATCGTGGTGTACGCGGGATGCACCAGATGGATCGTGCGCTGGTGCTTGCGCGCCATGTTGACCAGTTCGTACTTGGTAGCCGAGATAGCCGCGTCGGCCGCCTTTCGGGCCATGGTCGACTGGGCGAGAAACTTCGGCCTGAAGTCCTCCACGGCGATGCTGTCGAAGTCGGCTACCACGCGTTTGGCCCATTTGCGAGCAGTGTCCTGACGTTGGCGAACGATCTTCTTGTGCACCTTCGCGACCTGACGCCGTGCCTGCCGGTAGCCCTTGGACATCACGTGCCCGCGCTTCGGCTTCCTGCGGGCCATCATCCGCTGATAGCAGGCCAGTCGGCCAGAAGCCTTCTCCCCATGTCCGGGGTGGGGCAGGTCATGGGTGTCGCTGGTGGTGGTTGCGGTCTCTTTCACGCCCCAGTCGATGCCGATGCAGCGGCCTGTCCGGGAAAGGGGCTGCGCCCCGGTGGAAACGACGAAGGAGGCGTACCAGTGCCCCATGCTGTCGCGATAGATACGAACGCTGGACGGCTCGGCAGGAAGATCCCGGGACCACACCACCGTCACGACGATTCCTCCCGCGAGGTGAAGGCGGCCGTCTTTGAGACGGAAGCCGCGCCGGGTGTAGTTGAGCGTTGGCCCTGACCGGTCTTTCTTCTTGAAGCGGGGCATCCCTGCCCGTTGCTTGAGCGGCAGCCGGTTCTTAATGTCCTTGAGCGCCTTGGCGCGGGACCTGGAGAAATCCCGGATGGCCTGCTGCTGCGGCACCGAACTACCGGTACGCAGCCACTCATGACCGGCACGCCAGCCGGTCAGCATCTTGTCGAGGCGGGCCGGGCCGCACTCCTCCCTGACCGCGTGTGCCGTCCTGGACTGGGCAACGCATTGGTTCCACACCCAGCGGCACCGATCCCACTCCGAGATCAGAGCCGGCCCAGCGGTGGACGACACGCGTAAGCGGTAGGCGTACCGGGCGTACCCGGCACCGCCGTTCACTTGCGATGTCGCCATGGTGTCACCGTAGCGTCTAGCGCCTACTCTGAGGGCATGAATCAGGAAGTACGCACCACCATTCGGCTCCCCGCCGACCTTCATGCCCACTGGGCCGCCCACGCTCGGCGCGAACGGCGATCGCTCAACGCCGATCTCATCTACCTGCTGGAAGGCATCTTCGGCTCAGTGGAATCACATACTGACCTGCCCAGCAGCCAATCCGCTTCTCCAGCCCCGCTGCACGGGAAGCCGGGAGCCCCTCCGGCCTGAAGGCCGGGACATCGTCCAGCTTGCCGGGTAAGACTGTGAACATGGTGACGACAGAGCGTGCCATCCCACCCCTGACGGCCGATGAGCGCACCACACTGGAGAGTTGGCTGGACTTCCAGCGCGCCACCCTCGCGCGCAAAGTCGCCGGCCTGACCGACGAACAGGCACGGGAGGCGGCAGCGCCCCCGTCCACGCTGAGCCTGCTGGGACTCGTGCAGCACATGGGCGAGGTGGAGCGGCAGTGGTTCCGCCGGGTGTTGCGGCGGGAGGCCGCGCCGCCGCTGTTCGGGCCGGGCGCGGGCGGCGAGCCGAGATCCGCCGAGGCGCTCGACCCGTCCGACGCGGGCCTCGACGTCGCCGCGGGCGCGCGGCTCGTGGACGCCGTGGCCGTGTGGCAGGAGGAGGTCACGCGGGCCCGTGCCACGTGCGCGCCCCTGTCGCTGGACGCGATGGGCAGCGTGAAGGGCCAGGAGGTGTCCCTGCGGTGGATCTTCCTCCACATGATCGAGGAGTACGCGCGGCACAACGGGCACGCGGACCTGCTGCGCGAGCGGACGGACGGCGAGACGGGCTACTGACGGCGCCCCCGGAACCCGGGTCCCGGGTCCCGGCCGATCTTGACCTCAAGTCAGCTTGATCTTTTAGCGTCTTCGGCATGACGACGGAACGCGCAAGCATCGCCCCCGCCCCTCCCACAGACGCCCCGCTCGACTCCGCCGCCCTGGCGGCCCAGCCCGTCGGCTACTGGACCTGGGCCGCCTCGCAGGCGCTGCTCGCCCACATCCGCGGCTCGATGGCCCGCGAGGACGTCAACCAGCCGCAGTGGTGGACGCTCAACCACGTCGACGCCGCGGAGAACGGCCTCACGCGCGCAGAGGTCTCCGCCCGGCTGGACGCGTTCCGCAACGACGAGAGCGCCGGAACGATGGACCACGCCGTCGACAGCCTCCTCCACCGCGGCTGGCTCGTGGCCGACGGAGCCGGCCGGCTGACCCTCACCGACGCCGGGCGGGAGGCCAAGGCCAGGATCAAGGCTCTGGTCACGCGGGTGCGCGCGGAGATGCACGAGGGCGTCTCGGACGAGGAGTACGCGGCCGCGCTCACCGTCCTCCAGCGCATGATCCGCAACGTCGGCGGCGACGCCACCCCGCGCACGGGACCGGGCACCGGGCGCCGGCAGCCCTGACAGCACGGCAGCCCTGACAGCACGCGTGAGCCCCCGCGCCGAAAACGGCGCGGGGGCTCAGCACGTACAGGTGCGTACTACTTGACGACCGGCTTGCGGATCGACAGGTGGAGCTCCTTCAGGCGGGACTCGTCGACCTCGCTCGGGGCGCCCATCAGCAGGTCCTGGGCGTTGCCGTTGAGCGGGAAGGCGATCGTCTCGCGGATGTTCGGCTCGTCGGCCAGCAGCATCACGATGCGGTCGACGCCCGGGGCGATGCCGCCGTGCGGCGGGGCGCCGAACTTGAAGGCGCGCAGCATGCCGCCGAACTCGCGCTCCACGTCCTCGTTGGAGTAGCCCGCGATCTCGAACGCGCGGTACATGACCTCGGGCTCGTGGTTACGGATGGCGCCGGAGGACAGCTCGATGCCGTTGCAGACGATGTCGTACTGCCAGGCCAGGATGTCCAGCGGGTCCATCGTGTTCAGCGCCTCCAGGCCGCCCTGCGGCATGGAGAACGGGTTGTGCGAGAACTCGATCCGGCCGGTGTCCTCGTTCTTCTCGAACATCGGGAAGTCGACGATCCAGCAGAAGCGGAAGACGTCCTCCACGAACTGGCCGGCGCGCTTGGCGGCCTCGACGCGCACGGCGCCCATGATCTTGGAGACCTCGTCGAACTCGCCCGCGCCGAAGAAGATCGCGTGGCCGGGCTCCAGGCCCAGACGCTCCACGAGCGCCTTGACGTTCTCCTCGGTGAGGAACTTGGCGATCGGGCCGGTCAGCGCGTTCTCCTCGCCGACGCGGACCCAGGCCAGGCCCTTCGCGCCCTGCTCGACGGCGTAGTCGCCGAGGCCGTCGAAGAACTTGCGCGGCTGGTCACCGGTGGCCGGGACGGCCAGCGCGCGGACGTGCTTGCCGGCGAAGGCCTTGAACTCCGAGCCCTCGAAGACGTCGGAGACGTCGGTGAGCTCCAGCTCGGCGCGCAGGTCCGGCTTGTCGGAGCCGTACTTGAGCATGGCCTCGCGGAAGGGGATCCGCAGGAACGGCGAGGTGACGTGGCGGCCGTTGCCGAACTCCTCGAAGAGGTCGGTCATGACCTTCTCGATGACCTGGAAGACGTCCTCCTGCTCGACGAAGGACATCTCCACGTCGAGCTGGTAGAACTCGCCCGGCGAGCGGTCGGCGCGGGCGTCCTCGTCGCGGAAGCAGGGCGCGATCTGGAAGTAGCGGTCGAAGCCCGCGATCATCAGCAGCTGCTTGAACTGCTGCGGCGCCTGCGGCAGGGCGTAGAACTTGCCGGCGTGCAGACGGGACGGCACCAGGAAGTCGCGCGCGCCCTCGGGGGAGGTGGCGGACAGGATCGGGGTGGCCATCTCGTTGAAGCCGAGGTTCGTCATCTTCTCGCGCATGGAGGCGATGACAGCGGAGCGCAGCATGATGTTGCTGTGCATGCGCTCGCGGCGCAGGTCGAGGAAGCGGTACTCCAGGCGGCGCTCCTCGTTCACCCCGTCCTCGGTGTTGATGGTGAAGGGCAGCGGCTCGGCGGCGCCCAGCACCTCGACGGCGTTGACCTCGACCTCGATCTCGCCGGTGGGGAGCTCGGGGTTGATGTTGTCGGCACCACGGCTGACGACCTTGCCGTCGATGCGGACGACGGTCTCCTTGGTGAGGTGGCTCAGGGCCTCGTTGGCGGGGGTGCCGGGACGGGCCACGAGCTGCACCAGGCCGTGGTGGTCGCGGAGGTCGATGAAGAGGATGCCGCCCAGGTCACGCCGATTGTGCAGCCAGCCGCTCAGTCGCACGTCGGTGTCGACGTCAGCCGCACGGAGCTCGCCGCAGGTGTGGGACCGGTACCGATGCATCGTTCATCCAAGTCGTGATCGAGGGCGTGGGCTAGCGTGCCGGCAAGCACAGGGCTCGTGCGTGCGACACAGGGCTAGCGTGCATACAACACGGGAGCAAGCGTACTGCGCGCTTGTGAAGATCCGCCCACCGTACCTTCGGTGGTACCCGCCGCGCGGACCTGCATAAAGTAGGGCAATGCGCACCGAGGACGTACTGGCCGCCACCGCGACCGGCCTGTGGCACTGGGACAACGCCACGCGCATCGCCACCTTCGACGCCGAGGCCGCCCGGCTGCTGGGCCTCCCCGCCACCCGTACGGAGCTGACCGAGTCCGCCACGAGGGCGCGCTTCCACGCCGTGGACTGGGTGGAGGTCTCGGGCGTGATCAGCCTGGCCGTGGCCGAGGGCACGCTCACCGAGGCGCGGCTGCGGGTGGTCGACGACAAGGGCCGGGTGCTGCGGACGGTGCGCAGCCGGATGCGGCCGCAGCTGCGGGCCGCGGCCGGGGGCCGGGTGGACTTCGTGCTCGTCGGCACGGTGCAGGAGGTGCCGGAGCCGCAGCCGGGCACGACCGCGGCCCGTAAGCCAATGGTCACGGGCGACTGGCGGCGCAACAGAGAAGCGTTTCTGCTGGATGCGGGGCGGGCGCTCGCGGAGGCCCGCTCGACGGCCGAGGTGCTGCGGGTGGCGGCGGGGCTGTCGATGCCCGGCTTCGAGCCGTCGGGGCTCGCGGTCTTCAGCTCCGAGGGCGGCCGGGTGCGGGTGATCGGGCACCACGGGTACACGCCGGGAAGCGCGGACCCGTTCCTCGACCTGCCCATGGAAGCGGCCTACCCGGCGGCCGAGGTCATCCGCACGGGCCGGGCCGTCTACCTGCCGTCGCCCGAGGAGTACCAGCGCCGATTCCCCGTCGCCTGGCAGGACGTCGCGCACTTCGGGCGGCAGTCGTGGGCGTTCCTGCCGCTGATCAACGCGGGGCAGGTCATCGGGGCGTGGATGGCCGGCTTCGGCGTGCCGGTGTCGTTCACACCCGACGAGCGGTCCGTGCTCACGACGGTGGCCCGCATGCTCGCCCAGGCGCTGGGCCGGGCCAGCGTGCACGAGTCCGAGCGGGAGCTGACCGTCGGCTTGCAGCGCTCCATGATGCCGACGCTGCAACAGGACATCCCCGGCATGGCCGTCGCCGCGCGGTACGTGCCGACCGGCGGCGGACTGGAGGTCGGCGGCGACTGGTACGACATGATCCCGCTGCCCCTCGGCAGGATCGCGCTCGTCATCGGCGACGTGCAGGGCCACGACGTGCGGGCCGCGGGGCTCATGGGCCAGCTGCGGATCGCCCTGCGCGCGTACGCCGCCGAGGGGCACCACCCCGACGCCGTCCTCTCCCGCGCCTCCCACTTCCTCGCCGGGATCAACGCCTCCGAGACCGAGGGCGAGGAGGGCGAACCGCGCTTCGCGACGTGCCTGTACATCGAGGTCGACCCGGCGAACGGGCGGCTCGTCATCGCCCGGGCCGGCCACCCGAACCCGGCGATCCGGCTGAGCGACGGCACGATGCTCGTCCGCAACACGGCGGGCGGGCTGCCGCTCGGCATCGACCCCGACACGGACTACCCCACCACGCGGCTCGTCCTCGAACCCGGCGAGACGATGCTCGTCTGCACGGACGGGCTGATCGAGACGGGCGGGCACGACCTGGACAGCGGCTGGAACCGGCTGCGCGAGGTGGTCGAGGGCACGCCGCTGGACCTGACGGGGGTCGGCGGGTCCGACGGCGACCTGGAGGCGCTCGCCGACGCGCTCGTCAAGGCCGTCCACGGGCCGTCCTCCCACTACACGACCGGGCCGCTGCTGGACCGGCGCGAGGACGACATCGCCGTCCTGCTCCTCGCCCGCCGCGACGGCGCGGCGGGCGCCGAGCCCACGACCGTGCCGGGGCCGGTGCGGCGCACGGTCCTCAGCATCGCCCAGGCCGAGCCGGAGCGGATCGCCGAGGCGCGGCAGCAAGTGCGCTATCTGATGCACGACTGGCCCGACGGGGACCAGGTCGACTCCGCCGTCCTGATGGTCTCCGAGATGGTCACCAACGTCCTCGTCCACACGGACGGGGACGCGGTGCTCATCGCCCGCATCAGCGGCGAGCGGGGAGAACGGTGCGTCCGCGTCGACGTCTCGGACAGCAGCGACGAACTGCCTCACCGGCGGCACCCGGGAGAAATGGCCTCTTCAGGCCGCGGCCTGGTGCTGATGGAAATCCTCGCGGGGGCGTGGGGAGTGGACCCGCGGGGAGAAGGCAAGAACATCTGGTTCGAGCTGTACGAGAAGGATGCGGCGGAGGCCGACGACTGAGCCCGGGCAGGGCCCCACTCTTGCCGGGCCGGCAACCCACTCCCGCCGCGATGGCGAGCAACCACCGACGAGGTGTCCGGCGGTGCCGAACCGGCCTGAGGCGCGTACGGCACCGCCGAAATCCGCCGCGGGGGCTGAGCGCCGCCGCGGCGGATTCATGGGTGCGCGGCACCCATGAGCCCGGGCGGGCGACCGGTGCGTACGGCACCGCCGGAAACCCGGGCTCGCCCCCCGCAGGGGTCACGTCGGGATGACTCCCAGCCGTCCCGCCTGGTAGTCGTCGAAGGCCTGGGCCAGTTCGGCGTGGGTGTTCATGACGAACGGGCCGTAGTGCTGCATCGGCTCGCGGATCGGGCGGCCGCCCAGCAGGACGACCTCGAACCGCTCGCTCCGCGAGTCCTGCTTCTCCGCGGCGCGGATCGTCACGGAGTCGCCGTCGCCGAAGACGACCGTCTGCCCCGCCCCGAAGGGACGCCCCTCCGTGCCGGCCGCGCCGTACCCGGCGAGCCCGTACGCGAGGGCGTTGAAGTCGGAGCGCCACGGCAGCGTGACCTCCGCCCCGGGCGTCACGGAGGCGTGGATCATCGTGATCGGGGTGTGCGTCGCACCGGGGCCCGCGTGGCCCGCGACGTCGCCCGCGATGACCCGCAGCAGCGCGCCGCCGTCCTCCGACGCCAGCAGCTTCACGCTGCCGCCGCGGATGTCCTGGTACTTCGGCGCGATCATCTTGTCCTCGGCCGGCAGGTTCACCCACAGCTGGAGGCCGTGGAAGAGGCCGCCGCTCATGACGAGCTCCTCCGGCGGCGTCTCGATGTGCAGCAGGCCGGAGCCGGCCGTCATCCACTGCGTGTCGCCGTCGGTGATGACGCCACCGCCGCCGTGCGAGTCGCGGTGCACGAACGTGCCGTCGATGATGTACGTGACCGTCTCGAACCCGCGGTGCGGGTGCCAGGGCGTGCCCTTCGGCTCGCCGGCCGCGTAGTCCACCTCGCCCATCTGGTCCATCATGATGAACGGGTCCAGGTACTTGTAATTGATCCCCGCGAAGGCCCTGCGCACGGGGAATCCCTCGCCCTCGAACCCCGACGGTGCCGTGCCGACGTACAGCACCGGCCGCTGCGGGGCGCCCGCCGGTGCGGTGACGCGCGGCAGGGTCAGCGGGTTCTCGACGGTCACTGCTGGCATGACGACCTCCTCGGTTCGTTCAACGCCTAATTTAGTTGAAGGGTTAACAACCCGCAAGGGCCGCGCATTCCCCGGGCGGGACCGCCCGCCCGGCAGGAGCACCGGATCATGGACACTGGATCAATGCGCCAGAACGCCGGCGGGCCGCGCCCGGCCGCCCTCACAGCCCTCGTCGCCGCCGTCCTGGCGCTGGCCGCGGCCGGGCTGATCGTGGCGAACCGGGGCCTGGCGACGGACTCCCCCGTGGCCGACGGCGACGCCTCGGGGCACTACGCCCAGCCGGCGGCGCAGGGCGACGAGACGGCGGACGCGATGCGCGACGCCGTCCGCAGCGAGAACGGCACGGCGCCCCTCAAGCCCGCGGCCGACAGCAAAACGGACCCCCTCCCCACCTCCGACCCGCTGCGCGCCGCCGCGTCCGCGCCCTCACCGGCCGTCGGGCCGCTGTTCTACACGGGCCAGGGCACGCCGGGGCACGGTTGCAGCGCGAGCGTCGTGCACAGCCCGAAGGGCGATCTGATCGTCACCGCGGCGCACTGCGTGTACCAGGACGGCTTCCGCACGGACATCGCATTCGTCCCCGGTTACCGCGACGGCGTCGCCCCGTACGGGGTGTGGGTGCCGGCGTCGATAGACATCGACCCGGAGTGGGCGGCCGACCGCGACCCGGACCACGACGTGGCGTTCCTGCGGGTGCGCCGGCCGGGCGCGGACACGAGGGCGATAGAGCAGGTCACCGGCGCGGAGCGGATCCGCTTCCGCCCGCAGACCGGGCGGCAGGCGCGGGTGACGGGCTACCCGGTGACCGAGGAGCGCCCGGTCTCCTGCCAGAACGCCGCGCAGTCCTTCAGCCCCACCCAGCTCCGGTTCGACTGCGCGGACCTGCCCAACGGCACGAGCGGCGGCCCCTTCCTGACGGACGTCGACCCCGCGACCGGCCTGGGCACGGTCATCGGGGTCGTGGGCGGCCATGACGAGGGCGGCGACGAGCAGACGTCGTACAGCTCGTACTTCGGCGAGGAGACCGAGACGCTCTACCGCCGCGCGACGACGGCGGCGGCGTAAAACGGCCCTCGGCCGTAACGACCCTCAGCCGTAAAGCCTCCGCATAGTGAAGTCCACCATCTGCTCGACCGCCTTGGCGTCGAACACCATCCGGTGGTCCCCCTCGATGTCGAGCACGAAGCCGTAGCCCGTCGGCAGGAGGTCGATCACCTCCGCGCCCGTGATGACGAAGTACTTCGACTCCTTCCCCGCGTACCGCCGCAGCTCCTTCAGCGACGTGAACATGGGGATCACCGGCTGCTGGGTGTTGTGCAGCGCGAGGAAGCCGGGGTTGTCGCCGCGGGGGCAGTAGACCTTCGACGTGGAGAAGACCGTCTGAAAGTCCTCCGCGGACATCGAGCCCGTGGTGAAGGCCCGCACCGCGTCCGCAAGCGATGGAGGAGACGGCTCCGGATAGAGCGGCTGTTCGCCGTAGACACCGGGACCGCCGTGCTGCTGAGGCGGCGGTGGCGGCGGCGCGTAACCCTGCGTGCCCGCGTTCTGGTCGTAGCCGTACATGCGCCAAAGCGTAAAGGGTCACAGTAGGCCGAACAGGGGTTGCGTCTTATTACCGGTGGGTAGCATCATGCAGATTACTGCCCGGTACGTATTTGAGGGTTCATCCTCCCAGTCCTACGGAGCCGTTGTCATGGGCCACTACAAGTCGAATCTCCGCGACATCGAGTTCAACCTCTTCGAGGTCCTCGGCCGCGACAAGCTGTACGGCACCGGCCCGTTCGCGGAGATGGACGTCGAGACCGCCAAGGACATCCTGTCGGAGATCACGCGCCTCTCGGAGAACGAGCTGGCCGATTCCTTCGCCGACACGGACCGCAACCCCCCGGTCTTCGACCCGGACACCAACACCGCCCCGGTTCCGGACACCTTCAAGAAGAGCTACCAGGCGTACATGGACGCCGAGTGGTGGCGCCTCGGCATCCCGGAGGAGATCGGCGGCACCACCGCGCCGCGCTCCCTGATCTGGGCCTACGCCGAGTCGATCCTGGGCGCCAACCCGGCCATCTGGATGTACTCCTCGGGCCCGGCCTTCGCCGGCATCCTCTTCGACGAGGGCACCGAGCAGCAGAAGCACATCGCGAAGATCGCGGTGGAGAAGCAGTGGGGCTCCACCATGGTGCTGACCGAGCCGGACGCCGGCTCGGACGTGGGCGCCGGCCGCACCAAGGCCGTCCAGCAGGAGGACGGCTCCTGGCACATCGAGGGCGTGAAGCGCTTCATCACCTCGGGTGAGCACGACATGGCCGAGAACATCCTCCACTACGTCCTCGCCCGCCCCGAGGGCGCCGGCCCCGGCACCAAGGGCCTCTCCCTCTTCCTCGTCCCGAAGTACGAGTTCGACTTCGAGACCGGCGAGCTGGGCGAGCGCAACGGCGTCTACGCGACCAACGTCGAGCACAAGATGGGCCTCAAGGCCTCCAACACGTGCGAGATGACCTTCGGCGACAAGCACCCCGCCAAGGGCTGGCTCATCGGCGAGAAGCACGACGGCATCCGCCAGATGTTCATGATCATCGAGTTCGCCCGGATGATGGTCGGCACGAAGGCCATCGCCACCCTCTCCACCGGCTACCTCAACGCGCTGGAGTACGCCAAGGAGCGTGTGCAGGGCCCGGACCTGGCCAACTTCATGGACAAGACCGCGCCCAAGGTCACCATCACGCACCACCCCGACGTGCGCCGCTCGCTGATGACGCAGAAGGCGTACGCCGAGGGCATGCGCGCCCTGGTCCTCTACACCGCCTCCGTCCAGGACGAGATCATGGTCAAGGAGGCCGCGGGCGAGGACGCCAAGGCGCTGCACGGCCTCAACGACCTGCTCCTGCCGATCGTCAAGGGCTACGGCTCCGAGAAGTCCTACGAGCAGCTCGCCCAGTCCCTCCAGACCTTCGGCGGCTCCGGGTACCTCCAGGAGTACCCGATCGAGCAGTACATCCGGGACTCGAAGATCGACACCCTCTACGAGGGCACCACGGCGATCCAGGGCCAGGACTTCTTCTTCCGGAAGATCGTCCGCGACCAGGGCCAGGCCCTGAACACCCTGTCCGAGGAGATCAAGAAGTTCCTGGCCTCCGAGGCCGGCGGCGAGGACCTGTCCGCCGCGCGCGGCGCGCTGGCCAAGGCCGCGGTGGACCTGGAGGCGATCGTCGGCAAGATGATCACCGACCTCACCGCGACCGGCGAGGATGTCAAGAACATCTACAAGGTCGGCCTGAACACGACCCGCCTGCTGCTCGCCTCCGGCGACGTCGTCATCTCCTACCTGCTCCTCAAGGGCGCGGCCGTGGCCGCCGAGAAGCTGGAGGGCGCCGCGGCCAAGGACAAGGCGTTCTACACGGGCAAGATCGCGGCGGCGAAGTTCTTCGCCTCCACGGTCCTGCCGGCCGTCTCCGTCGAGCGCGCGCTCGCCGAGGCCGTCGACAACTCCCTCATGGAGCTGGACGAGGCCGCCTTCTAAGGCTGTTGAGGCTCAAGTGACAAATGGGGCAAGAGCCCGGGCGGAAACCACCGCCCGGCTCTTGCCCTGATCCTTATCCTGAGGCCATGAGCTCTGCGCACCGCTTCGACCGCGGCCACACCGACGACCTGATGACGTTCCTCGCCGCCAGCCCCTCCCCCTACCACGCGGTGGCCAACACCGCCGAGCGGCTGGAGAAGGCGGGCTTCCGCCAGGTCGCGGAGACCGACGCGTGGGACGCCACGACCGGCGGCAAGTACGTGACGCGCGGCGGCGCGATCATCGCCTGGTACGTGCCGGAGGGCGCGACGCCCGCCAGCCCCTTCCGGATCGTCGGTGCGCACACCGACTCCCCCAACCTGCGCGTGAAGCCCCTGCCGGACACCGGCTCCGCGGGCTGGCGCCAGGTGGCCGTGGAGCTCTACGGCGGCACCCTGCTGAACACGTGGCTGGACCGCGACCTGGGCCTGTCCGGCCGGGTCACCCTGCGGGACGGCAGCCACCGCCTGGTGAACGTGGACCGCCCGCTGCTGCGGGTGCCGCAGCTGGCCATCCACCTGGACCGCGGGGTGAACCAGGACGGCCTCAAGCTGGACAAGCAGAAGCACATGACGCCGATCTGGGGCCTGGGCGAACCGCGAGAGGGCGACCTGATCAGGTTCGTGGCGCAGGAAATCAGCGTCCCGGCCGAGGAGATCACGGGCTGGGACCTGATGGTCCACAGCGTAGAACCCCCGGCCTACCTGGGCCGCGACCAGGAACTCCTGGCGGGCCCCCGCATGGACAACCTCCTGTCCGTCCACGCGGGCACGGCGGCCCTGACGGCGGCGGTGGCCTCCGAGGGCCTGCCGTCCATCCCGGTGCTGGCGGCGTTCGACCACGAGGAGAACGGCAGCCAGTCCGACACGGGCGCGGAGGGCCCCCTCCTGGGCAACGTGCTGGAACGATCCGTCTTCGCCCGCGGCGGCACGTACGAGGACAAGGCCCGCGCCTTCGCCGGCACGATCTGCCTGTCCTCGGACACGGGCCACGCGGTCCACCCCAACTACGCGGAGCGCCACGAGCCGGGCCACCACCCCGTGCCGAACGGCGGCCCGATCCTCAAGGTGAACGTCAACCAGCGCTACGCGACGGACGGCAGCGGCCGGGCGGTGTTCGCGGCGGCATGTGAGCGCGCGGGCGTGCCGTGGCAGCACTTCGTGTCCAACAACGCCATGCCCTGCGGCACGACGATCGGCCCGATCACGGCGGCGCGGCACGGCATCGCGACGGTGGACATCGGCGTGGCGTGCCTGTCGATGCACTCGGCGCGGGAGCTGTGCGGGGCGGACGACCCGCACCTGCTGGCGTCGGCGCTGACGGCGTTCCTGGAAGGCTGAGCGTTGAAGCACCACCACATCGCGGCGGCGTTGGCGCTGACAGCAGCCTTCGCACTGACGGCATGCGGAAGCGACACGGAAAAGCCAAAGCAGACCGCATCCCCCTCCACCGAAGCGACGGACCCGAACGAGGAGCCGGAGGACAACAAACCCCAGGCCAAGGGCGACGCCTGCGCCCCGTCCGACATGAAGGTCGAGGCCAGGTCCCAGGCGGGCAAGCTCCTGCTGGTGGCGACGAACACCGCCAGGCAGCCGTGCACGGCCTACGGGTTCCCGTACGTGCGCTTCGACCAGGACCAGGCGACGACGGGCGTGGGCGAGGAATCGAAGCCCAAGGAACCGACGAAGGTGGCGCCGGGCAAGTCGGCCTACGCGGCGATCACACCGACCGCGGCGGACGGCTCGGGCGGACCGGGCCGGGACGCGAAGAAGATCTCCGTGACGTTCCAGACCCCCACCGGCGACCCCATGCAACGCACGCCGGCGACACCCGCCCTCCCCGGCAACACCCTCCACGTCGACGACCAGGCACGCGCCACGTACTGGCTGCCCGATGAGGGCGCGGCACTCAAGGGCTGACGGGTTCCCTCCGATTGGCGGTTCCGGTCCGGGGTACGCGATGCGTGCCGGCACCGGAACAGCCAATCGGATACGGAGGCTTCAGCCATGGGCATGGGATGGTGCATCGGACTGATCGCGATCGGCGCGATCCTCACCTTTGCGGTGGACTGGCGCGTGGACGGCATGAACGTCCCGCTGGTGGGCCTGATCCTGATGGCGGTGGGCATCATCGGCACGACCGCGTACGTGAGCATCTACAAACGCCGCCGGACCCAGCCCCCGCCGCCGGCAGCGCCGGTAGTAGAAGAGGACCACCGGTTCATCCGCTGAGGGGTGAATTCATCCGCTGAAGGGCAAACGACGCGGACCCGCAGGCGGAAACGCGCAGGAGGGCCGGGGGCGCAGGGGCAGGGTCCCTGGACGCTGACGTGTATTTGTGGCGCCAAGTGCGGGGCAGGAAAGCGCAGGGGCGAGGGGCGCCGTAAATATACGGTCCAGGGACCCTGCCCCGGAGGCCCCGGCCCGGCCTCCGCACCCCGCGCCGCCCCGCAACGACGGTCAGCCGTCCAGCCCCGCAAGCACGAGCGGCAACCGACCAGCACCACCGGCCACAACCCGCACCGGCACCCCCCAGTCGTTCTGATGCATATGACACGCCGGGTACTCGTTAGCCGGATCGTCGTCGCACGAAGCCGCCATCGCCGAGACGTGCAGCGTCCCCTCCGTCACACCTTCCGCCAGCACCACGTCGCGCCCCAGGTCCGTGCCCGTCCCCGCGCCCTCCGCCAGGAGCTCCGGCGGTGTGGAGCTGATGATCAGCCGCGTGGACGGCCCGTACCGCGTGTCCAGCTTCTGCCCGGCCGGCGCCGAGAAGACGACGTCCACCCGCAGCCGCCCGGGCGCCACCTCCGTAGCCGCCCGCTGCGTACGGTGCGCCACGGCCTCGACCCGTACCGCCGACTCGGGCAGCCGCAGCCGCGTCAGCCGGTGCCGAGCGGACTCGACAACAACAACATCGTCCCCGACGAGGACCGCGTCGGACGGCTCCCGAAGATCCGTAGCGAGGGTCGTCACCTCACCACTAGCAGGGTCGTACCGCCGCAACGCGTGGTTGTACGTGTCGGCAATGGCGACGGACCCGTCCGGCAGAGCGGTGACCCCGAGAGGATGCTGGAGGAGCGCCTGCGCGGCGTCCCCGTCCCGGTGCCCGAAGTCGAACAGCCCCGTGCCCACGGCGGTGTGCACGTACCCGTCCAGGTCGACCCACCGCAGGGCCGACGCTTCGGAGTCGGCGACCCACAGCCGCGAGCCGTCGGCCGAAACAGCAAGCCCGGAAGGCTGGGAGAACCAAGCCTCTCGCGCCGGCCCGTCGACGATGCCTTCGTTGGTCGTACCGGCGGCGGCTTCGACCGTCCCGGTCTCCGGGTCGTACGTCCACAGCTGGTGGACGCCGGCCATGGCGATCCACAGCCGCCCGCCGAACCAGGCGACGTCCCAGGGCGATGACAGCGAGACCTCAAGCGCGGCCCCGGACGTGGGCTGCCCCTGCATCCACTGCCGTCCGGTACCGGCAATCGTGACCACGGCACCGGTCTCGGGGTCGTAAGTCCGCAGCGCGTGATTGACGGTGTCGGCGACGACGACCAGCCCGTCCGGCAGCAGAGCAAGCCCCTGCGGCTCGCTGAAAGACCCCTCGCTGAAAGACCCCGCCGCGAACCCCCGCTCACCACTGCCGATCCGCCGCACGACGGTCTCCCCGTCCGCGGCGAGCTCCACGAGCTGGTGCCGGGTGGAGTCGGAGACGAGGAACCCGCCACCGGGCAGCAAAAGAGCCTTCCCGGGGAACCTCAGATCCGTGGCCACGGGCTCAGGAGCGACGTACGGCCCGTCCCCCCGCCGCAGCGTCCCCTTCGCGCCGTGCTCGGCCTCCAGCTCGGCGACGAGGGCCTCCAGGGCATGGGCGTGCCCCTCACCCGCGTGCTGGGCGACGACGTACCCCTCGGGGTCGATGACGACGAGCGTGGGCCAGGCGCGCACGGCGTACTGCTTCCACGTGGCGAGCTCGGGGTCGTCGAGGACGGGGTGCTCGACGCCGTACCGCTCGACGGCGTCGACGACGGCCTGATGCTCGGCTTCGTGGGCGAACTTCGGCGAGTGGACACCGATGATCACCACGGTGTCGCGGTGCTTCTCCTCCAGCTCGCGCAGCTCGTCGAGAACGTGCAGGCAGTTCACACAGCAGAAGGTCCAGAAGTCGAGAATGACAATGCGTCCTCGCAGGTCAGCGAGGGAGAGGTCGACATTGCCGGTGTTGAGCCAGCCGCCCTTGCCGATGAGTTCGGGAGCGCGGACACGTACGCGAGGAGCCATACACGCATCCAACAACACGGGAGGCGGGACTCATTCCCCAGGCCAGGAAACGCGCACAACTGTCACAAACCGTTAATAACGGGAATCCCGGGAACCCCGAGAACCCGGTCCTTGAGCGCGGGAAACTCGTCACGAACGCGGGCGACGCGCGCCAGGTCGAGATCGACGGCGAGCACTTCCTCGCCCGCCCCCGCCTCCCCGACCACGTCCCCCCAGGGATCGACCACGACGCTGTGCCCGGCCTGCTCCACCCCCGCGTGCGTGCCGGCCGTGCCGCAGGCCAGCACGTACGCCTGGTTCTCGACCGCCCGCGCGCGGGCGAGCAGCGACCAGTGCGCGCGGCGCCGCTCGGGCCAGCCGGCCGGTACGACGAACATCTGGGCGCCGGCATCAACAAGGGCACGGAACAACTCGGGGAACCGGAGGTCGTAGCAAGTAGCGAGGCCCGCCACGGCACCCGGCAGCGCCACCGTCACCGGCTCCGTCCCCGCAGCCATCAGCACGGCCTCGCCCTTGTCGAAGCCGAAGCGGTGGATCTTCCGATAGGTACGCACGAGTTCGCCGCCGGGCGAGAACACCAGAGAGGTGTTGAACAGGTCGCCCCCGGCGCCCCGCTCAACGATCGACCCGGCATGCAACCAGACCCCGGCATCAAGCGCGGCAGAAGACATCACCCGAGCCGTAGGCCCGTCCAGCGGTTCCGCCTCAACGGCGAACGATTCAAAGGCAAAAGCCCCCACGTGCCACAGCTCAGGCAGGACAACCAGATCGCTGCCCGCCTGCTCGCGCACCAGCGCCGCCGCGCGGTCACGCCGCTCGGCGACCGGCTCCGCCGGATCGACGTTTATCTGAATCAGGGAAGCACGCACAGTACCCACCACTCTCAGCACACGAAACCTCTGCCGGGTCGCCCGCGCGCAGCGTAACTTAACTAACGCACCCGACAACGCACTCCGCACCAGCCTGCCGCACCAGCCCGCCGCACCACCATCAGGAACGCCCACGCCCACGCACCCGCCGCACCGCCCGAGGGATCACGTGACCGTCCACCCGAATCTTCAGCCGGCCATCGACGCCTGGACCCACTCCATCGAAGCGATCAACGACTTGGTGAAACCGCTCGCAGAGAGCGACTGGAACCGGGCCACCGAGTGCCCCGGTTGGTCGGTGCGCGACGTCGTCTCGCACGTCATCGGCGTGGAGACGGAGATGATGGGTGAGCCACGGCCGATCCACTCGCTGCCGCGCGACCTCTACCACGTCACCGACGAGTTCTCCCGGTACAACGAGGTGCAGGTGGACGTGCGGCGCTGTCACACCGCGCTGGAGATGACCTCGGAGCTGGAGCTCGTGATCATCCGCCGCTCGCGCCAGCTGCGCAACGAGACCCGCGGCCCGCAGACGGCGATCCGCTGGCCGCTCGGCTCGGGCAACGAGCAGCCGCTCGAACGCGCTTTGACGGTACGGGCCTTCGACGTGTGGACGCACGAGCAGGACCTGCGCCGCGCGCTCGGCATGCCGGGCAACCTGGACTCGCCGGCCGCGGCGATCTGCCGGGACTTCCTGCTCGGGGCGCTGCCGAAGGTGGTGGCCAAGGACGCGGGCGCGCCGCCGGGATCGGCGGTCGTCTTCGACGTGCACGGCCCGCTGGAGTTCCTGCGGACCGTGCGCGTCGACGCGCAGGGGCGGGGGTCGATCGACAGCAGCGTGTCGCTGGGGCCGACGGTCACGCTCGGGATGGACTGGGAGACGTACGCGCGGCTGGCGTGCGGGCGGGTGCAGCCGGAGGCGGCGCTGGGGCGGATCAAGGTGGAGGGGGAGCCGGAGCTGGCGGACGCGGTGCTCCGCGAGTTCGCGATCACGCCGTAGAACGACCCGCAGAACGACCCGCACCCGCGATCAGGCCGTAAACCAACCCGCACCGGCAATCAGGCCGTGGACCCCGGCGAAACCGCCGGCACATGCACCGTCTCCACCCGGGAGGCCACCACCCGCTCCTGCTCCCGCCGCTGCGCCCGCGTCCGCAGCCGCAGGATCTGGGAGAGGCCCAGCGCCTCCAGGACGAAGACGGAGCAGAAGGCGAGCCGGTAGTCGTCGCCGGTGGCGTCGAGCAGGAGGCCCACGGCGAGCAGCGTGGTGATGGAGGCGATGAAGCCGCCCATGTTGACGATGCCGGAGGCGGTGCCCTGGCGCTCGGGCGGGTTCGCGGGGCGGGCGAAGTCGAAGCCGATCATCGAGGCGGGGCCGCACGCGCCGAGCACGACGCATTCGGTGACCAGCAGCCACATGGGCGCGTGCGCGCCGGGCCAGCCGGCCACGGCCGCCCACAGGAGCGCGGTCGCGCCGACCGTGCCGAGCGCGAGGGGCAGCCGGGCCGCGTGGTGGCGGGCGATGATCTGCCCGTAGACGAGCCCGACGGCCATGTTGGAGAGCACGACGACGGTCAGCAGGAGGCCCGCGGTCTCCTGCGGGAGGCCCTCCGCCTCGACGAGGAACGGCATGCCCCACAGCAGCAGGAAGACCATCGCTGGGAACTGCGTCGTGAAGTGCACCCACATGCCGAGCCGGGTGCCGGGCTCGCGCCACGCGCGGGCGACCTGGCGCCGGACGAAGCCCTTGCCGCCGGCGGCGTGCGCGGTGGGCGGCGGCTCGTGGCCCTCGGGGTGGTCCTTCAGGAACAGCAGCGTCAGGAGGAGGACGAGCACGCCCGCCGCCGCGCTGCCGCCGAACGTGGCGGTCCAGCCGGCGCCGTGCAGCAGCCGGGCGAGGACCATCGTGGAGACGAGGTTGCCCGCCATCCCGAAGAGCGCCGCGACCTGCGCGATCATCGGTCCGCGGCGGGCGGGGAACCAGCGGGCGCCGAGCCGCAGCACGCTGATGAACGTCATCGCGTCGCCGCAGCCGAGCAGGGCGCGGCTGGCGAGGGCCGTGCCGTACGCGTGGGAGAGCGCGAAGGCGAGCTGGCCGGCGGTGAACAGGACGGCGCCGAGCGCCAGCACCTTCTTCGTGCCCAGCCGGTCGATCATCAGGCCGACGGGTATCTGCATGCCGGCGTAGACGAGCAGTTGGAGTATGGAGAACGTCGACAGCGCGGACGCGTTGATGTGGAAGCGCTCGGCGGCGTCGATGCCGGCGACGCCGAGGCTCGTACGGAAGATGATGGCGACGAAGTAGACCCCGACGCCCAGCCCCCAGACGGCGACCGCGCGCCGCCCGCCGGGTGGGTCGCCGGGCAGCGCTGCGGCCCCCTGGCTCATCGGTGTTCCCCCCACTCGTTCATCGGGTCCCGCCCTGCGCGTTCATCGGATCTCGCCCTGCGCGAGGTTGCGCACCCAGCTCACGTGCTGGTCGATGACGGCGACGGCGGCCTCGGCGTCGCCGGCGCGCAGCGCTTCGAGGATCTCGGTGTGCTCGCTGTGGTTCTTGGCGATGCGGTCGGGGTGGGCGTGCATCACAGCCACTCCCATCCGCAGCTGGCGGTCGCGCAGCTGGTCGTAGAGCCGGGAGAGGATCTCGTTGCCCGCGCTGCGGACGATCTCGGCGTGGAAGGCGCGGTCGCTGTCGGAGACCGCGGCGAGGTCGCCTTCGGCGGCCCGGCGTCTCATGTCGTCGAGCAGCTCTTCCAGGCGGGCGATGAGCAGCGGGGAGGCGGGGACGGCCTTGGCCGCCGCGTACTTCTCGACGAGCAGCCGGGTCTCGACGACGTCGGCGATCTCCTGTGCGGAGACGGGCAGGACGAGAGCGCCTTTCTTCGGGTAGAGCTTGATCAGCCCTTCGGCCTCCAGCCGGAGCAGGGCTTCGCGCACGGGGGTGCGGGACACCCCGACGGCCTCGGCCAGATCCCCCTCGGTGAGCAGCGTGCCGCCTTCGTAGCGGCGGTGCAGGACGGCTTCCTTGATGTGCGTGTAGACGCGCTCGGCGGCCGGCGGCTGCTTGAGCGACTTGACCTGCTTGATCGCGACGGGGGGAGCGGTTGGCATGCGCACAGCTTAGATACAACATACATACGCAGAAAGAGGGAGTCCGAGGTCCGGACAGGAAGCGTCTCGCGCTACGGCGCCGTCCAGCCGTCCACGGGCGTGATGAAGACGAACCTCAGGTCAGGGCGCTGTATGGGCAGCAGCACATGGCTCGTCACCCGTATCTCCCGTCCGCCGTGGAACGGCAGGCGCAGCCGGAACACGTCGCCGTCGCGGTGCTCGACCACGTCGTGCTCCTCGGCCCAGATGCGCCGGCAGTCGGCGTCCGCGTCGAGGATGTCGCGGACGAGCGTGCGCAGTTCGGCGTTGGCCGGGTCGCTGTTGGCGGCGACGCGCAGCATGGCGAGGTACGTGCGGGCGCAGGCGTTCTCCCAGTCGAGCATCTGCTCGCGGGCCTCGGGGTCGAGCAGCGCCCAGCGCATCAGATTGGCGCCGGGCCGCAGCACCCAGGGAAACCACTCGCTCATGAGGGAATTCGCCGCGACGATATTCCAGGCCACGTCGGAGAGATAGGCGGGATAGGACGTCTGCTGTTCCAGCAGGGCTTTGACGCCGTGCGGGAGATCGCCGCGTCCGGCGCCGGCTTCCCGGGAGAGTTCACCGGGCGGGCGGCGGCCGCTCACGGCGAGAAAGAGGGTGAGCGTCTCGGCGTCGCTCAGGCGCAGCGCGCGGGCGACGCGGAGGAGGAATTGCTCGGAGAAGTCCTGCCGGCGGCCGGCTTCCAGCGCGCGGTACCAGCCCTCGCTCACCTCGGTCATCCGGGCCACGTGGGCCTGGGAGAGGCGGCGTCCGGGGCGGGGGAAGACGCCGCGCAGCTCGGGGACGGTGCGCGCGTCCACGCGGGCCCGCCAGGCGCGGAGAAGACGGCTGATGGATTCACCGTCCACGTGGTCGGCGCCGTCCACGCGTCCTCCAATTCCGACAGTGCAAGTGTCGGTCAATCTTAAGTAAATTGCCCCGCACGGGCTATTCAGCCGCTGACCTGGCGGGATTCCCGAGGCCGCTCCGCATCACGACGAGGGCCCGGACGCAACGCTCTCTCCTCGCTGGAGGGGGGTGAGGAGAGAAGCGTCCGGGCCTTTCGTCGTTTATGTCGTTCTGAATTCAACCAATCATTACGGGATCAGCCCCTCCGACGATCGCCCCGGGCCGTCAAACAGCCCGGGCCGTCATCCCCGGATCGTCATCCCCAGGTGATCAGCCGCTGGGGATTCTCCAGCACGGCCGCCGTGTCGGCGAGCACCTTCGAGCCCAGCTCGCCGTCGACCAGGCGGTGGTCGAAGGACAGCGCCAGCGTCGTCACCTGCCGCGGCTTGACCTTGCCCTTGTGGACCCAGGGCTGGAGCTTGATCGCGCCGACGGCCAGGATCGCGGACTCGCCCGGGTTGAGGATGGGCGTGCCGGTGTCGACGCCGAAGACGCCCACGTTGGTGATGGTCACGGTGCCGCCGGACATGTCCGCCGGGCTGGTCCTGCCGTCGCGGGCGGTCGCCACCAGCTCGGACAGCGCCGTGGACAGCTCGGGGAGCGTCTTGGCGCCGGCGTCCTTGATGTTCGGCACGAGCAGCCCGCGCGGCGTGGCCGCCGCGATGCCCAGGTTCACATAGCCCTTGCGGACGATCTCCTGGTTCTCCTCGTCCCACGACGCGTTGACGTCCGGGTTCCGCTTGATCGCGACGAGGAACGCCTTCGCGACGAGCAGGAGCGGGTTGACGCGCAGGCCGGCCATGTCGGGGTCGGCCTTGAGCTTCTGGACGAGCTTCATCGTGCGGGAGACGTCGACGGTGACGAACTCCGTGACGTGCGGCGCGGTGAAGGCGCTCGCGACCATCGCCTGGGCGGTCGCCTTGCGGACGCCCTTGACCGGGATCCGCGTCTCGCGCGCGGCGAAGTCCGTCACCGCACCGGCCGCGGGAGCGCCCGCGACGGCCACCGGCTCCTCCGCGACCGGGGCAGTCGCGGCCGAGGCGGCGGCGTGGACGTCCTCGCGCGTCACGATGCCGTCGGCACCGGACGGGACGACGGAGGCGAGATCGACCCCGAGATCCTTGGCGAGCTTGCGCACGGGGGGTTTGGCGAGCGGGCGGCCGCTAATAGATGCCTGACCCGTTCCGGGTACCGGCGAAATCTTCTCGGCCGCGGTTCCGGGCGCTATGGGCGCCGCCTCTGCGGCCGCAGGGACTCCGGCCACCCCCGGAGCCGTGTGCCCGTTGAGCTCGCCCTGGACGGCGGCGGCGACAGAGGACGCCTGCTGTGCGGGCTGCTTGCGCGCGCGCCGCTTCGTCGAAGACGGCGCCGCCCCGTAACCCACGAGCACGGCCTGCCGCCCCTGCGGCTCCTCGGGCTCCTCCGGAGCCGCGGCCTGCTCCGGCGCAGCCGGCCCCGCACCCGGCTGCGTATCCACCGAGATGATCACCTGGCCGACGTCGACCGTCGTCCCCTCGGGGAACCGCAGCTCGTGCACGACCCCGTCGAAGGGGATCGGCAGTTCGACGGCCGCCTTGGCCGTCTCGACCTCGCACACCACCTGCCCGTCGGCGACGGTGTCGCCGGCGGCCACGTACCACTTGAGGATCTCCGCCTCGGTGAGTCCCTCGCCCACGTCGGGCATCTTGAACTCGCGGAAGCGCTGGTCGTTCGCGGTCCTTGCAGTCATGGTCACGACTCTCCTCAAACCCCTCAGTACGCCAGCGCGCGGTCGACGGCGTCGAGCACCCGGTCCAGTCCCGGAAGGTACTCGTCCTCCAGCCGGGACGGCGGGTAGGGCGCGTGATATCCGCCGACCCGCAGGACCGGGGCCTCCAGGTGGTAGAAGCACCGCTCGGTGATCCGGGCGGCGATCTCCGCACCGGTGCCCAGGAAGACCGGGGCCTCGTGGACGACGACCAGCCGGCGGGTGCGCTCGACGGACGCCTGGATGCCGTCGAAGTCGATGGGCGACATCGAGCGGAGGTCGAGGACCTCCAGGGACTTGCCCTCCTCCTCGGCCGCCGCGGCGGCCTCCAGACAGGTCTTCACCATCGGCCCGTACGCGGCGAGGGTGAGGTCCGTGCCCGGGCGGGCGACGCGCGCGGCGTGCAGCGGGCCGGGGATGGCCTCCGTGTCGAGCTCGGACTTGTCGTGGTAGCGGCGCTTGGGCTCGAAGTAGATGACCGGGTCGTCGCTCTGGATGGCCTGCTGGAGCATCCAGTAGGCGTCCGAGGCGTTCGACGGGGAGACCACCTTCAGGCCCGCGACGTGCGCGAACAGCGTCTCGGGCGACTCGCTGTGGTGCTCGACGGCGCCGATGGCACCGCCGTAGGGGATGCGGATGACGACCGGCAGCTTGATCTTGCCGAGCGCGCGGGCGTGCATCTTGGCGAGCTGGGTGACGATCTGGTCGTACGCGGGGAAGACGAAGCCGTCGAACTGGATCTCGACGACGGGGCGGTAGCCGCGCAGGGCCAGGCCGATCGCCGTGCCGACGATGCCGGACTCGGCGAGCGGGGTGTCGATGACCCGGTCCTCGCCGAAGTCCTTCTGGAGGCCGTCGGTGACGCGGAAGACGCCGCCGAGCTTGCCGACGTCCTCGCCCATGACGAGGACCTTGGGGTCGTTCTCCAGGGCGGTGCGCAGCGAGGCGTTGATCGCCTTGACCACGGAGAGCTTCTGGGCGGTCATCAGTGGCTCTCCTCGGCGAACGAAGCCTGGTAGGCGGCGAACTGGGCGCGCTCCTCGTCGACGAGGGCGTGGCCGTCGGCGTAGATGTTGTCGAAGATCGCCATGTCCTCGGGATCCGGCATGGTGCGGACGCGGTCGCGCACGTGCTTGGCGAGCTCGTCGGCCTCGGTCTCCAGGGCGGCGAAGAACGCCTCGTCGGCGTGGCCCTCGCGCTCCAGGAGGGTGCGCAGACGCGCGATCGGGTCCTTGGCCTCCCACAGCTCGCGCTCCTCGTCGCGGCGGTAGCGCGTCGGGTCGTCGGAGGTGGTGTGGGCGCCCATGCGGTACGTGAAGGCCTCGATCAGCATCGGGCCTTCGCCGGTGCGGGCCCGGTCGAGGGCGGCCTTGGTGACGGCGAGGCAGGCGAGGACGTCATTGCCGTCGACGCGGACGCCGGGGAAGCCGTAGCCCTGCGCGCGCTGGTAGAGCGGGACGCGGGTCTGCTTCTCGGTGGGCTCGGAGATGGCCCACTGGTTGTTCTGGCAGAAGAACACGACCGGGGCGTTGTAGACGGCCGCGAAGGTGAACGCCTCGGCCACGTCGCCCTGGCTGGAGGCGCCGTCGCCGAAGTAGGCGATGACGGCGGAGTCGGCGCCGTCCTTGGTGATCCCCATGGCGTAGCCGGTCGCGTGCAGCGCCTGCGAGCCGATGACGATGGTGTAGAGGTGGAAGTTGTTCTCGTTGGGGTCCCAGCCGCCGTGGTTCACGCCGCGGAACATGCCGAGCAGGTTGGTGGGGTCGACCCCGCGGCACCAGGCCACGCCGTGCTCGCGGTAGGTCGGGAAGACGTAGTCGTCCGGGCGGGTGGCCCGGCCGGAGCCGATCTGAGCGGCCTCCTGGCCCAGCAGGGAGGCCCACAGGCCCAGTTCGCCCTGGCGCTGCAGGGTGGTCGCCTCCGCGTCGAACCGGCGGGTCAGCACCATGTCCCGGTACAGGCCACGCAGTTCTTCGGAAGACAGGTCGATGGAGTAGTCGGGGTGCTCGACCCGCTCGCCCTCCGGCGTCAGCAGCTGTACGAGCTCGGGTGCGCCCGCCGCCTTGGCGGTCCTGGCGCCGGCGCGCTTGCTGCCGCCGCGGCGCGGCTTGCGCGCGGCAGTGCTGTCCACAGTCACGTGTGCTCCTCCGTCAGTCCGGCCCCCGGGGTCGCCGGCGGCCAGAGGGGGTTCCCCCGCCGTGAGGCAGGAGAATGCTCGCTCGATCCCCGACGGCACACGGGGTGGGTGTGCCGAGGCCGGAACCGGGCGTGACAGGCGCCCCGGCGAAAGGCCTGCAATAAGCACGTTACCCAGAAGGCCGCATTCCTGCGAAACCCCGCCTGACCTGCAATTTTGCTTGGATTTCCAAGTAAATCGAGAAAGCGGGGCGACGCTCCTGGTCACGACCTTGTGAGCACAGCCCGTGCGGGCTGCCGGAACGACGGCACGTTATCCCGGAGGACAAGAGCAGGGGAAGACTCGGTGTGTGAGACTGGCACTGTGCCCGAACAAGGAAAAATCACGGTATTTCTGCTCGACGACCACGAGGTCGTCCGGCGCGGGGTGCACGAGATGCTGGCCGGGGAGGCCGACATCGAGGTCGTCGGCGAGGCCGGCACCGCCGCGGACGCCCTGGTGCGCATTCCGGCCACGCGGCCTGACGTGGCAGTTCTGGACGTTCGCCTTCCGGATGGCAGCGGCGTAGAAGTCTGCCGGGAAATCCGTTCACAGGACGAGCAGATCAAATGCCTGATGCTCACCTCCTTCGCCGATGACGAGGCGCTCTTCGACGCGATCATGGCCGGTGCCTCCGGTTACGTACTGAAGGCAATTCGTGGCAATGAGCTGCTCGCCGCCGTACGGGACGTGGCGGCCGGGAAATCCCTGCTCGACCCCGTGGCGACGGCCCGGGTGCTGGAGCGGCTGCGCGACGACAAGGCACCCAAGGGCGACGACCGGCTGGCGAGCCTGACCGACCAGGAGCGCCGGATCCTGGACCTGATCGGCGAGGGCCTGACCAACCGCGTGATCGGCGAACGGCTGCATCTGGCCGAAAAGACGATCAAGAACTACGTCTCCAGCCTGCTCTCCAAGCTGGGCATGGAGCGGCGCTCCCAGGCGGCGGCGTACGTGGCACGGCTACAGGCCGAGAAGCGGTGAATCTACGGTAAACCGGTGATTCGGGACCAATGGCCCGCGCCAAAGGGGCGGGTGCCCCTATAGACGCGTGGGGCGGGCGTGCACAGTGGTGCCATGCTCTCCGCGCATCCCGACCGACACCGAGCCCTCGACCTGCTCGACCGCACCCCCTACGGCCGCCTCTCGGTCAGCATGCGCGCACTCCCCTTCGTCACCGTCGCCCGCCACATCGTCTCCGGCCATAGCGTCCTGCTCCGCCTGCACGGCGACTTCGGGTACGCACAGGCCTGCGACGGCAACGTCGTCGCGTACGGAGCGGACAACCTCGGCGACCGGCGCGAGGGCGACGAGGACGTGTGGACCGTCCAATTCGTCGGCACGGCACGCCTCTTCATCCCCTCCGGGGATGACCTGGAGCGCTTCGGGCGGCCGCCCCGCACGGCGGACGCGACACCCTTCCGCCCCGAATACCTGTGCATCGAACCGCAGTTCACCACCGTGCATCACCTCGAAGGGGTTCCCGCACGACAGGCCGCCCACTCAGCGTGATCTAACATTTGGGACGTGCCACGCTCACTTGTCACCGATGCCCAGCCCGACACCGGACCTGACATCGGACCTGACACCGGCCCTGGCATCGCACCTGACACCGGCCCTGACGCGGGACCTGACACCGGCCCCGGCACCGGCACCCTGCACACACTGCTGCGCCGCTACGACCGGGCCGGCGAGCCCGTCTCCTGCATCCCCCTGACCCAGGGCCTGCTCAACCGCGGCTACCGCCTCACCACCACCCGCGGCGACTTCTTCCTCAAACACCACCTCGACGGCGACCAGGCCGCCATCGCCCGCCAGCACAGCGTCACCCTGCGCCTGGCCGCCCTCGGCCTGCCCGTCGCCCCGCCCGTCGCCCGGACCGACGGCACGACCGTCACCGTCCTCGGCGGCCGCTGCTACGCCCTGCACCCCTGGGTCGACGGCCGCCACCGCGACGGCGGAGAGCTGACCCTCGTCCAGTCCCGCAAGCTCGGCGCGCTGCTCGGCCACGTCCACACGTGCCTGGCGAAGGTCTGCCGGGAGGAGACCCCCGACGGGCCGCTCACCCCCGCAGAAGGCCCTGAGGGGCCCTCTGAGGGCCCCGGAGGCTCCGGGCGGCCCGCAGACGTCTCGGCGGACCCCCAGGACACGTACGCCCTCATCGAGGAGCTTCTCGGGCTCGTCCGCCGGGGCGGGGGCAGCCGCCCGCGCGACTCCTTCGACGAGCTCGCCGAGCACCGGCTGATCGAACGCCGCGCCCTGCTGGAGCGGCACGCCCACCGCCGCCCCGCCGACGGCACCGCGCCCGGCTGGGTGCACGGCGACTTCCACCCGCTCAACCTGCTCTACCGCGGCGGCGAACCGGCCGCGATCGTCGACTGGGACCGGCTCGGCGTGCAGCCCCGCGCCGAGGAGGCCGTCCGCGCCGCCGTCATCTTCTTCCTCCGGCCCGACGGCACGCTCGACCTCGCGAAGATACGCCCCTACGCGCGCGCGTACCGGCGTGCGAGCGGCGCCGACCCCGCCGAACTGGGCGCCGCCGTCCACCGCGTGTGGTGGGAGCGGCTGAACGACTTCTGGATGCTGCGCTGGCGCTACCAGCGGGGCGACCACCGGGCGGACCCCGGCTTCCCGGCGTCGGCGGCGCTGACGGTGTGGTGGACGCGGTCGTACGAGGCGGTACGGGACGCGTTCACGGACTGAGGGTCCACGCAACGGCTGAAGCGACCAAACGACTGAACGACCAAGGGCACCCAATGCGTCATCGGGTGCCCTCATGTATGTGTCGGTGCCGGCAAGTACTTGCCGACAAGTACTTGCCGACCGGATCAGCCGCCCGGGGTGGTGCCCGCCGGACCGCCCTGGCCCGCCGTGTTCCCCACGGTGCCGCTCTGGCCGGTCGTGGTGCCGGTGCTGCCGGACTGGCCGGTCGTGGTGCCGGCACTCGTGCCCGGCTTATCGTCGCCGCCGCTCGACGGCTTGGAGGACGGGTCGGGCTGGGTCGACGCGCCGGAGGAGGGCGTCGAACCGCCGCTCGGCGGGGGCGACGGCTGGCGCGACTGGCGGTGCCGGCCGGTGTCCTCGCCCGTGTCCGTGGTGTCGTCCTGGCTGTCCGAGTCGCGCTGGCGGCCCGTGTCGCCCGTGGTGCCGTTGTGGCCGGAAGACGGCGACTTCTGGGAATCCGGGCTCTCGGAGCCGGAGGGGCCGGGGGTGGACGGGCCGGTGGAGACCTTGTCCTTCGCCGGCTTCCCGCCCTGGCCGCCGCTCGTCTGGAACGACTTCACCGCGTAGACGACGCCGGCCACCAGCACGATCGCCACCACGGCGGCGACGAGCAGCATCTTGCCCTTGCCTCCGCCGCCGCCCCGGCCGCGGCCGCCGTTGCCGCCGTAGCCGTCGAACCCGCCGTCGTCGCCGTGGCGCGGCGGCAGGATCGGCTGCTGGGAGGTGTTGCCGTGCTGCGCGTGCGGCATGGCGGTGGTGTGCTGGCCGCCCACGGCGCCGAGCACCTGCGTGGCGCCGCCGGCGTGGCCGATGGGGCCGGTGTCCCAGGCGCCGGTGTGGGCGCCCGCGTCGTGCAGCATCTGGAGCGCGTACTGCACCAGCCCGCGCATCTCCTCGGCGCTCTGGAACCGGTCGTCCGGGTCCTTGGCGAGGGAGCGCATGACGAGCCCGTCGAGCTCCGGCGGCACGCTGCCGAGGACCTGCGACGGCGCCACCGGCATGTCCTGGACGTGCTGGTAGACGACCGAGAGCGGGGTCTCGCCGGTGAACGGCGGACGCAGCGCCAGCAGTTCGTAGAGGAGGCAGCCGGTGGCGTACAGGTCCGAGCGGGCGTCGACGGTCTTGCCGAGCGCCTGCTCCGGGGAGAGGTACTGCGGGGTGCCCATGACCATGCCGGTCTGGGTCATGGTGGAGGCCGCGCCGTGCAGGGCGCGGGCGATGCCGAAGTCCATGACCTTCACCGCGCCGCTGTTGGTGATGATCACGTTGGCGGGCTTGATGTCACGGTGGACGATGCCGTGCTGGTGGCTGTAGGCCAGCGCTTCCAGCACGCCCGAGACGATGATGAGCGCCTGCTCGGGCGGCGGGGCCTCGGCGTTGAGCAACAGGTCGCGAATGGTGCGGCCTTCAACCAACTCCATGACGATGTACGGCACGACGTTGCGGCCGACGGTGTCCTCGCCGGAGTCGTAAACGGCGACGACGGCGTGGTGGTTGAGGCCGGCGACCGACTGCGCCTCGCGGGTGAAGCGGGCCTTGGAGACGGGGTCCTCGGCGAGGTCGGCGCGGAGCAGCTTCACCGCGACCGTACGGCCGAGGCGCACGTCCTCGGCGGCGAAGACCTCGGCCATGCCGCCGCGGCCCAGCCTGTGCGTGAGGCGGTAACGGCCGTCGCCTACCAGCCCGCCATTACCCCACATTTCCGGCACATCGGGCATTCCGCCCTCGTTGGCGTCAGGGTCGGACGGACCCTGGGCGCTCTGCGTCTGTGCCATCAGTCCTCGCCGTCGTGTCTGGCCGCGTCGCGCGGAAGGCGCTGCGGTGGGAAAACGGTCTTCCGCTAAGGCACGCTACAGGTTCCACGGCGCGCGCCGGTCCGCGATGGACGCGCTATCAAACCCGCACGGCCCTGGGCAAGGCAAATCTCGTGACGTCTTGTCGCGCATCCCGTCACGGAACGGGCACGCGGCTTGACGTGCCCGCGGCCTGGGGCAGACTTGGCCGAGATATATCGACAGAGCAGAAACGTGTGCCACTGCCATCGCAGCGGCACCGCGTAGCCGGCTCGCAGCCAGGCAGTGCGCCCAAGGGGGAAGTACAACGATGAGCCAGGACGGCGCTCAGGGCCGCTACGCGGGCCGGTCTGTCGGTGGCGGCCGCTACCAGCTCCGCGATCTGCTGGGCGAGGGCGGGATGGCCTCCGTCCACCTGGCCTACGACTCCGTCCTGGACCGTCAGGTCGCAATCAAGACACTTCACACGGAGCTCGGCCGCGAGGCGTCCTTCCGCGAGCGGTTCCGGCGCGAGGCCCAGGCCGTCGCCAAGCTCACACACACCAACATCGTCTCGGTATTCGATACGGGCGAGGACGACCTGGACGGGTCGACCATGCCGTACATCGTCATGGAGTACATCGAGGGGCAGCCGCTGCGCTCCGTCCTCGACGCGGACGTGGCGCAGTACGGCGCGATGCCGGCCGAGAAGGCGCTGAAGATCACCGCCGACGTGCTGGCCGCGCTCGAGGTCAGCCACGAGATGGGCCTGGTCCACCGCGACATCAAGCCCGGCAACGTGATGATGACCAAGCGCGGCGTGGTCAAGGTGATGGACTTCGGCATCGCGCGCGCCATGCAGTCCGGCGTCACGTCGATGACGCAGACCGGCATGGTCGTCGGCACGCCGCAGTACCTCTCCCCCGAGCAGGCGCTCGGGCGCGGCGTGGACGCCCGCTCCGACCTGTATTCGGTCGGCATCATGCTCTTCGAGCTGCTGACCGGGCGGCTGCCGTTCGACGCGGACTCGCCGCTGGCCATCGCCTACGCGCACGTCCAGGAGGAGCCGGTCGCTCCCTCCACGATTAACCGCTCGATCCCGCCCGCGGTCGACGCGCTCGTCGCCCGGGCACTGAAGAAGAACCCGAACGAGCGCTTCCCCAGCGCCGAGTCCATGCGCGACGAGTGCGCCCGGGTCGCGGGCACGGCGCAGGCCGCGCCCTCGCCGATCATCATCGCGGGCGGCCCGCCGGCGCGCAGCGGCGCCGGCGTCAGCTCGGCGGTCTTCCCGCCCGTCGACCAGCAGACCCCTGCGCCGGGCCCTGGAGGCGTTCAGACGCCCTACCAGCCCCCGGCGGCCCCCGGGCCGTACAGCGGCGGCTACGGGCCCTCCTCGGGCGCTCAGCAGACCGCTCCGGGCGGTCCCGGGTACCCGACGCCGGTGCAGCCCTTCCAGGCCGGTCCCGGCGGCCCCAGCACGCCCCCGCCGTACTCGGCGGGCCCCTCCACCTCGGTCGGCTCGTCCTCGGGCGGCGGCAAGAGCAACAAGGGCGTCGTCATCGGCTCGGCGGTCGTCGCGGGCCTCGCGGTCATCGGCGTGATCGCCGCGATCGCGCTGAGCGGTGGCGGCGGCGGCGACAAGGGCGACGAGGCCGGCGGCAGCGGCGGCACCACCGGCGGGCAGAGCCAGGCCCCGGCTCCCGGCGGCGGCGGCACGACCGGCGGCACCACCACGACGAGCGGTGGCACGACGTCCGGCGGCAGCACCGGCGGCACGCAGAGCAAGCACAAAGAGGGCGACAAGTCGAAGACCATCGACCCGGCGAAGTGCACCAAGGCCTACGAGTACTACAGCGACAAGTCGAAGAAGTCGGCCCCCGACTTCCGCTACATGTACATCGACTCCGTGAAGTCGTGCCTCCAGGCCGCCGGCTGGAAGTACCGGATCGACGTGTCGTCGGAGAACACGTGGGGCAAGGGCACGGTGCTCAACCAGGTGCCGGCCGCGGGTGACCCGTTCGACCCGAAGTCGCCGTCGGACCAGTTCGTGCTGACGGTGTCGACGGGCGACCCGGCTTCGTAGCTCCGAGAGCTGTTTTTGTGCGTGTGCCCGGTACGTCCTGAGAGGACGTACCGGGCACACGCACAAGCGGGCTGACGCTTGCTCAGGGCTTTCCGGGAGGCGCTTGAAGACCGGGCCGGCCGGCTGGAGGACCGGGCGGCCGGACGCCGGACGGCTAGAGGTACGGGCCGGAGCGCGCGCCGCCGTGCTGGTGGTCGTCGCCCTCGTCGTCCCCCAGGACGCCGGCAGGCAGCGCCCTGCGCATCTGCTCCAGCTGGGCGCGGGCCGCCATCTGCTGGGCGAACAGCGTCGTCTGGATGCCGTGGAACAGGCCCTCCAGCCAGCCGACCAACTGGGCCTGCGCAATGCGCAGTTCCGCCTCGCTGGGCACGCTGTCGTCCATGAAGGGCAGCGACAGGCGCTCCAGCTCCTCGACCAGCTCGGGGGCCAGGCCGTCCTCCAGCTCCTTGACGGAGCTGTGGTGGATCTCCTTGAGCCGGACCCTGCTCGCCTCGTCGAGAGGAGCGGCCCGCACTTCCTCCAGCAGTTGCTTGATCATGCTGCCGATGCGCATGACCTTCGCAGGCTGTTCGACCATTTCCGTCACCGGGACCTCGCGCGACTCGTCGTCGCCCTCCCCGCCGCCGGGGCTGGCGCTGCCGAGAGCCATGCCGTCCGGGCCTACGACCAGGACTTTGGGGCTCTCCTCCTGCGACCGTTCATTCCTCGGCATATCCATGCCGCCATTCTCTCGCACATGTGATTTCCCCCTGTTGATGCCCCCGTACACGCCTGATCCACCGTGCCACGCGCCCTTCCGCGCGCCCCTCTTCTGCTTCGCGCGCCCTGTTTTTCACTCCATGCGCCGTATCGCTCCTTATTTCGCCGTGCGCGGCGGCTGCTCGGCCCTGCGGCAGCTATTTCGCTCTGCGCAGCCGCAGGGCGAAGAACCCGAGCCCGAGGCCGGTGAGGGCGAGGCCGGTGCCCAGGGGCAGGACGCGCAGCACGCGGTCGCCGTAGGCCGCGGTCCTGGTGTTGCGGGCGGCGGGCGAGCGCGTGGACACGGGGTCGGGGGTCACCGGTCCGGCGGGCTCCTGCGGCTGTTCGGGGACGCCGCCGGCCTCGTCCACGGCGGCCGGAGGCGCGGTGTCGGGGGCGTCCTCCCCGGGCGCGTCCTCGGCCGGTCCGGGCGTGTCCTCACCCGCCTCCGTACCGGTGTCTTCGGAGGGGTCCGCGGAGGGCGACGCGGAGGGCGACCCGGACGGCTCGTCCGACTCGTCGGAGGGGAGTGAGCCGGATATCGCGGGCGGGGCGGTGGGCCGGTGTGTCCGGCCGGGTTCGCGGCCGGGGTGGAGGCGTCCCTCGCCGGCGGACGTCCCGGCGAGCCTGCCCTCGCCGGGGGCCGGCGGGGCCGAGGCGTGACGGGTGGGGCCGGGCACCGGTTCGGGCGCGGCGGAGGCCGCGCGCGGGGGCGGGCGCCCGGGGGACGGCTCGGGGAGCGCCGGGAGCACCGGGTGCGGCGCGGCGGCGACGACCAGGGCGGAGGCAGCCAGGAGCGGCCCGGCTATCAGCCGTGTGCGCAGGCCCGCCCGCGGACGGCCCGGCAGCCTGCCGCCGTCGATGCCCACGTCGCCGCCCTCCGCTCTCCGCCCGAGCCGCTCACGCCCACCCTCACACGGGGTGGGCGGGGCGGCACGGCGGGTGGTTCAAGCGGGTGGTGCAGCGGGTGGTCCACTGCCCGGGGCTTGCTCAGGGCTCGTTCAGGGCTCGCTCAGGCAGTGGCTCGCTCAGGCCGTGAGGAGGATCTTCCCCACGTGCGCGCTCTGCTCCATGACGCGGTGCGCCTCGGCGGCCTCCGCCATCGGCATCGTGCGGTCGACGACCGGCCGCACCCGTCCGCCGGCGACGAGCGGCCACACGTGCTCCCGTACGGCCGCGATGATCGTCGCCTTCTCGGCGAGCGGGCGGCCGCGCAGGGAGGTGCCCATCACGGCGGCGCGCTTGGTCAGCAGCGTGCCGAGGTCGAGCTCCGCCTTGCGCCCGCCCTGCAAACCGATGATGACCAGGCGGCCGTTGACGGCGAGGGCGTCCACGTTCCGGGCGAGGTACTTCGCGCCGACGATGTCGAGGACGACGTCGGCGCCGACGCCGCCGGTGACCTTGTGCAGCTCCTCGACGAAGTCCTGTTCGCGGTAGTCGATGAGGATGTCCGCACCCAGCTCGCGGCAGGCCTCCAGCTTGTCCGCGCTGCCCGCGGTGACGGCGACGCGCGCCCCGACGGCCTTCGCCAGCTGGACGGCCATGGTGCCGATGCCGCTGCCGCCGCCGTGCACGAGGAACGTCTCGCCGGGGCTCAGGTGGGCGACCATGAACACGTTGGACCAGACGGTCGCGGTCACCTCGGGCAGGCAGGCCGCCGTGACGAGGTCCATGCCGTCGGGCACGGGCAGCAGCTGGCCCGCGGGGACGCACACCTTCTGCGCGTAGCCGCCGCCCGCCAGCAGCGCGCACACCTCGTCGCCGACCGCCCAGCCGCTCACCCCGGGGCCGAGCGCGGCGATCCGGCCGGAGCACTCCAGGCCGGGGTAGGGGGAGGCGCCGGGCGGCGGGTCGTAGAAGCCCTGCCGCTGGACGACGTCAGCGCGGTTGACGGCGCTGGCCACGACATCGATCAGGACCTCGCCCTCGCCGGGTACGGGATCGGGGACCTCTGACCAGACCAGGGCCTCGGGCCCGCCCGGTTCGCTAATGGTGATCGCATACATGGTCGCGAGGCTACCGCCGGGGTACGGGGGCGATCACGGAATATGGGGGCCATGGTGACGCGCAAGATGACCCGACTGTCGCTGTTCCGCACCCTGTGGAACCGCACCCGAGGAGAGGCCGGCGAGGACGCCGAGGCGGGCCGTTCGATCGTCATGCCCGCCCGACGCGTCGCGCCGCCGCTGCGGCAGGTGCTCCAGCGGCTGATCATGTCGCTGGTGGTGCTGGGAGTCACCACGCTGATCGTCTACGCGGACAGCAGCGGCTACCACGACAACGCCGGCGGCGAAGTGGGCTTCCTCGACTCCGCGTACTACGCGACCGTGACCCTGTCGACCACGGGCTACGGCGACATCACGCCCGTCGGCGACGCGGCCCGGCTGACGAATATCTTCGTGATCACGCCGCTGCGCGTGCTGTTCCTGATCATTTTGGTGGGAACGACCCTGGAAGTGTTGACCGATCGGACGCGCCAGCAGGTGCGCGTCCACCGTTGGAGGTCCCGGATGCGAGAGCACACCGTCGTCGTCGGCTACGGCACGAAGGGCCGGCACGCCGTCGAGACGCTGCTCGGACAGGGCAAGCCCAAGGACAAGATCGTCGTGGTCGACCCGCAGAAGAAGGTGGTCGACGCGGCGGCGACCGAGGGCCTCGTGGGCGTCCTGGGCGACGCCACGCGCTCCGAGACACTGCTGCGCGCGGAGCTCGCGCGCGCCTCCCAGATCGTCATCACCACGCAGCGGGACGACACGGCGGCGCTGGTCACCCTGACGGCGCGGCAGCTGAACAAGTCGGCCACGATCGTCGTCGCCGTCCGGGAGGACGAGAACGTGCCGCTGCTGCGGCAGAGCGGCGCGAACACGGTCGTGACGAGCTCCAGCTCGGCGGGCCGCCTGCTCGGCATGTCGATGATGAGCCCGAACGTCGGCACGGTGCTGGAGGACCTGCTGACGTACGGCAACGGGCTGGACGTCGCGGAACGCCCGGTGACGAAGCGGGAAGCGGGCCACTCGCCGCGGGACTGCGAGGACTTGGTGGTGGCGGTGGTACGGGGCCACCGCCTGCTGCACTTCACGGACCCGGAGGCGGCGACGCTGCAACTGGCGGACCGCCTGATCACCATCAGGGAGGCGGCGGGGGCGGCCGAGCACCGCGAGTGAGGCCCACTTTTTACAGGCCCGTTTTAGAGGCCCGCTTCTTAAGCGCCTCCGCCGTTTGAGGAGCGGGGTCCGGGGCGGAGCCCCGGGCTACGGCAGGCCCAGCACCTGCACCTCCGCGGCGCGCCCCGCCCCACCCGCCGGCACGACCGCCATGCCGTCGGCCGCGGCCAGCCCTCGCAGCATCGCGGGCCCATGAAACCGCAGAGGCCGCACGCGGCCGGCGCCGTCGTACGAGACCGGCACCAGCCGCGTGTCCGCCGGGTGCCCGGACACGGACTCCGCCAGGACGGCCCGCACGGGCTCACCCGGCACCCGCCCGGTCAGCCCGCGCAGCAACGGCTCGGCGAGCGTCAGCAGACCGGCCACCGCGGCCAGCGGGTTCCCGGGCAGCCCGACGACATGCCGCCCCGGCCCCAGCCGGGCGAGCAGCATCGGGTGACCGGGCCGCACCGCGACCCCGTCGACCAGCAGCTCGGCGCCCAGCCGCCGCAGCGTGGGGTGAACGTGGTCCACAGGGCCGGAGGCCGTACCGCCGGTGGTGACGACAACGTCCGCCGTGGACGCGGCGAGCGCCTCGTACAGGGCGTCCTCGTCGTCCCCGAGGCACAAAGCCTCACCCGGCTCCGCACCGAGCGCCCGCAGCCACGGGCCGAGCATCGGGCCGAGCGCGTCCCGGATCAGCCCGCCCTCCGGCAGGCCCTCGCGGAGCAGCTCGTCGCCGAGGACGAGCACCTCGACGCGGGGGCGCCGCACGACGGTCAGGTCGTCGTAGCCGGCGGCGGCCGCGAGCCCGAGCAGGGCGGGCGTGACGAGCGTTCCCGCGGGCACGAGTTCGTCGCCCTGCCGGCACTCGCCGCCCCGCGGCCGGATGTCCTGGCCGTGGCTGACGTGCCGGGCGGCCAGCAGCTCGCCCTTCACGGTCACTTCGCCGTGCTCGCTGCGCAGCACGGCGGTCGCCCCGGGCGGGACCGGTGCTCCGGTGGCGATCCGCACGGCGCTCCCGTCGCGCAGCGGCCGCGCGCCCGGGCGGCCCGCGAGGACGTCCTGCGCGCCGGGCGGCGGGAGCTTCCACGGGCCGGGCCCGGAGACGGCCCAGCCGTCCATGGCGGAGGTGTCGAAGGAGGGCAGGTCGGTGAGGGCGACGAGCGACTCGGCAAGTACTTGCCCGAGGGCGTCGCCGAGAGCCCGGTCCTCCGCCGGGAGGGCGTCGGCGGCCTCGGCGGCGACGGCGCGGGCCGCGGGCCAGGGGGTGGCTCCGTGAGAGGCGTGAGGGGCGTGGGGGGTGTCGTCGGCCGTCATGTCGCGGGCCCGCTTCCGGTCTTTGCCGTTCTGGACGACGCCGGTGTCGTCGGTGTCGTCAATGCCGGTGTCGTCGATGCCGGTGAACGGAAAGTCATCGTAGGCGGGGGCGGGCGCGGGAGCGGGGACGGAAGGCCCCCGCGTGGCCTGCGCGGCCCGTGCGGTGCCCATTGCGCGGCCGCCGTCGACCACGCCGCCCCCGACGGGCATCTCGTCGAACGGGAAGTACGCGAGGGGCGCTTGCCCGTCGTGCGCGGGCCCGGCACGCCGCGGCTCGGCGCCTCCGGCCCCGGAGCGGCCGGGCGCGTGCTCGCCCTCGTCCGGAAACCAGTCCTCAGCACCGGCGCGGGAGCGCGTACCGCGTCGCTGGTCCGCGAAGAGCGCCAGCGCCTCTTCCGTCGCCCGGTCGAGCGCGGAGTCCCCGTCCGCTTCCTTCATCGCGGGCTGTCGGCCTTCCCCGCGGCGCCGTCGACGCCGTCAACGCCGTCGACGCCGGGCTTGCCCGCCGCGTGGTCCTCGGCGGCGGCGGCCTCCGCGGCCCACCGCTGGGCCAGGGCGACGGCCTTGCGGGTCGCCTCGGCCACGGCTTCGGGGCCGCCTCCCAGGCGCCCCGCGGCGTAGCCGACGAGGAAGGTGGTCAGGGGCGCGGCGGGCCGGGCCACGCCGTGCGCGGCGTCGCGCGCGAGGTCCAGGAGGGCGGTGGTGTCGACGTCGAGGTCGATGCCCAGCTCGGTCTTGGCCGCGGAGATCCATTCATCCAGCACGCTCCCATCGTCCCTGATGCGCGCGCGGGCGGTGGCGACGTCCTCCCAGGTGTCACAGTCGAAGGAGGCCGTCGGGTGCGGGAACCGGCCGAGGGTCAGCTCGTCGGTGAGCAGCCGCAGCGGCAGTCCCACGAGGCTGCCGTGCTCGGTGGCGAGCAGCGCCAGCTCGCGGCGCAGCGGCTCGGTGCGGTACGCGGCGACCAGCGGCTGGTCACGGCCGTCCAGGTCGGTGAGCAGCACCCCTTCCACGTACGGGCCGCCGGTGGCGGACGCGGCGAGCAGGGCCCGTACGGTTTCGGCGCGCAGGAACGGCAGGTCGGCGGAGAGCACGAGCGTGGTGGCGGCGGCCGTGTGCCGCAGGCCCGCGGCGAGCCCGGCGAGGGGGCCGCCGCCGGGCGGCTCCTCCCGCGCCCACCGCACGGGCCGCGCGGTGGGGCGCCGGGGGCCCACGACGACGGTCTCCTCGGCGTCCGCGCACGCCTCCAGCACCCGGTCCAGCAGTGTGCGCCCGCCCACGCGCAGGGTGGGCTTGTCGGTGCCGCCCAGTCTGCGGGCGGCACCACCGGCGAGCACTACGGCGTCGTAACCAGTCACCCGTCGAGTATGGCCGTTCGCCTTGCGGCGAAGGCTCAGAGGGAGCGCAACAGGACGGCCGGCTGCTCGACGCAGTCGGCGACGTAGCGCAGGAAGCCGCCGGCCGTGCCGCCGTCGCAGACCCGGTGGTCGAAGGTGAACGACAGCTGCACCACGTGCCGTACGGCCAACTCGCCCTCGTGCACCCAGGGCTTGGGGGCTATCCGGCCGACGCCGAGCATGGCCGTCTCGGGGTGGTTGATGATCGGCGTGGAGCCGTCGACGCCGAACACTCCGTAATTGTTCAGCGTGAACGTGCCCCCCGTGAGGTCAGCGGGCGTCAGGGTGCCCGTGCGCGCGGCCTCGGTCAGCCGGGCCATCTCCGCCGAGAGGCCGGCGGCGTTGCGCAGGTGGGCGTCCCGGACGACGGGGACGACCAGCCCGCGGTCCGTCTGCGCGGCGAACCCGAGGTGGACGCCGGGCAGCCGGACGATCTCCCGGGCCTCGGTGTCGACGGTGGAGTTGAGGTCGGGATAGCGCGTGAGGGCGGCCGTGCAGATGCGGGCGAGCAGGGCCAGGAGGGATATCTTCGCGCCCCCGGCGGCGTTCATGGCCCTGCGGGCCGCCAGCAGCTCGGTCGCATCGGCGTCCACCCAGCAGGTGGCGTCGGGAATCTCCCGCCGGCTCCTGCCGAGCTTCTCGGCAACGGCGCCGCGCAGCCCCCGCAGGGGGATGCGCTCGGCACCGGGGACCCCGGCGGCCGGGGCGGGGGCCGCGACCGGAGCCGCCGCCCTGTCCGCGGCCGCCTGCACGGCGCGCTCGACATCGGCCCGCAGGATCAGCCCGTCCCGCCCGGACCCGGTCAACGCCCGCAGATCAACACCATGTTCACGCGCCATCTTCCGCACGAGGGGCGAGACGACGGCAACGGGCCCGGCCGGGGCGGAAGGCCGTGGCCCGGCCACGGCTCCGCGCCCGCCCGCACGCCGTTCCCCGGGCACGGCCCGGGACCCCCCTCGGCCGGCAAGATCACTGGGAGCCCCGGCCATCCCCTCCGCCGCAGCGGCGCCCGGCCCGTACGAACCTGCCCGGCGGCGCCCGCCCGCCTCAAGACCGTCCGTGGACACACTCCCGGACGCCCTGGCAGCCACGGGCTCGGCCCGGGAAGGCCCGGGGTCTGCCGGTCCCCCGGCGGCCTCGGCCACATCGTCCGCCGCCACGGCGCTCAGCCCATGCGGACGTGACCGGCGGTGCCCGCCTGCCTCCGGGCGGCCCGGATCCGCCGGGCCACCCGCCGAGCCGGCACCGGCGGCGCTCCCGGACGCCCCGGAAGGACCGGCCTGCGGCCGGACACGGCGGCGCCGCGCCGCGGGCGCCCCCGTGCCGTAGCCCACGAGCACGTTGCCGGATGTCTCCGCCGCGGGGCCGGGCTCGGTCTCCGCGGCCGCGCCGACGGCGACCGTCAGGAGCGGCGCCCCCACCGGCAGCTCCATGCCCTCCTCGCCGAAGCGGGCGGTCACCACTCCCCCGTAGGGGCAGGGGACTTCGACCATCGCCTTGGCCGTCTCGACCTCCACGACGGGCTGGTCGATGGCCACGACCTCGCCGACCTCCACCAGCCACCGCACGATCTCCGCCTCGGTGAGGCCCTCACCGAGATCCGGCAGCCGGAATTCCTTGACCTCGGGCATCAGCTCTCCGCCTCCCACTGCAACCGCGCGACCGCATCGAGCACCCGGTCGACCCCGGGCAGGTGGTGCCGCTCCAGCATCGGCGGCGGGTACGGGATGTCGAATCCGGCGACGCGCAGCACCGGCGCCTCCAGGTGGTGGAAGCAGCGCTCGGTGACGCGGGCCGCGATCTCCCCGCCGGGGCCGCCGAACCCGGTGGACTCGTGGACGACGACGGCGCGACCGGTGCGCCGGACGGAGGCGCAGACCGTCTCCTCGTCAAAGGGCACGAGCGAGCGCAGGTCGACCACTTCGAGGTCCCAGCCCTCGTCGGTGGCCGCCTCGGCCGCTTCCATGCAGACGGGCAGGGACGGCCCGTAGGTGATGAGCGTGGCGGAGGTGCCCCGGCGGCGGACGGCGGCGCGCCCTATGCCGGGGACGGCCTCGGGCGTCTCGGGGTCCCACTCGGCCTTGGACCAGTAGAGCCGCTTGGGCTCCAGGAAGACGACGGGGTCGTCGGAGGCGATCGCCTCGCGCAGCAGCCCGTAGGCGTCGGCGACGGTGGCGGGCGTGACCACGTGGAGGCCGGGCGTCGCCATGTAGTACGCCTCGGAGGAGTCGCTGTGGTGCTCGACGCCGCCGATGCCGCCGCCGTACGGCACGCGGATGGTGAGGGGCATGGGCAGCGCACCGCGCGTGCGGTTGCGCATGCGGGCGACGTGGCTGATGAGCTGCTCGAAGGAGGGGTAGGCGAAGGCGTCGAACTGCATCTCGACGACGGGCCGCAGCCCGTACATGGCCATGCCGACCGCCGTGCCGAGGATGCCGGCCTCGGCGAGCGGGGTGTCGGTGCAGCGGTCCTCGCCGAACTCCTTCACCAGGCCGTCGGTGACGCGGAAGACGCCGCCCAGCGCACCGACGTCCTCTCCGAGGACGTGGACGGACGGGTCCTCGGCCATGGCGTCGCGCAGGGCCCGGTTGAGGGCTTGGGCCATGGAAGCGGGCCGGGCTCCGGCCCGGACGGCGGCGGTGGTCATCGCTGCGCCCCTTCCCGGGCCGCCGGGGCGGCCTCGTCCGCCGCGTCGAGCTCGGCGCGCAGCATCCCGGCCTGCTCCCGCAGTTGGGCGGTCTGCCGGGCGTAGACGTGGGTGAAGAGGTCCATGGGATCGAGCAGGGGATCCTCGTTCATGCGGTCGCGCAGGTCGGCGGCCATGCGCTCGGCGGCTTCGCGCTCGGCGGCGACGACGGACGGGTCCAGCAGCTTGCGCTCGGTCAGCTCCTGCTCCAGCAGGGCGATGGGGTCGTGGCCACGCCAGGTGTCGACTTCGGCGTCGCTGCGGTAGCGCGTGGCGTCGTCGGCGTTGGTGTGGGCGTCCATGCGGTAGGTGACCGCTTCGACCAGGGTGGGGCCGCCGCCTTCGCGGGCATGCCGTACGGCGTCGGTGAGCACCTCGTGGACGGCGGCGACGTCGTTGCCGTCGACGAGCCGGCCGGGCATGCCGTAGCCGACGGCCTTGTGGGCCAGCGAGGGGGCCGCGGTCTGCTTGGCGAGCGGCACGGAGATGGCGAAGCCGTTGTTCTGCACGAAGAAGACGACGGGGGCCCGCCACACGGCGGCGAAGTTCAGCGCCTCGTGGAAGTCGCCCTCGCTGGTGCCGCCGTCACCGACCATGGCGAGCGCGACCACGTCGTCGCCCTTGAGGCGGGCCGCGTGCGCGAGGCCCACCGCATGCGGCAGTTGGGTGGCCAAAGGGGTGCACAGCGGTGCGATCCTGTGCTCGTGGGGGTCGTATCCGGTGTGCCAGTCGCCGCGCAGGAGCGTGAGCGCCTGGACGGGGTCGAGGCCGCGGGCGACCGCGGCGAGGGTGTCGCGGTAGCTCGGGAAGAGCCAGTCCTGCTCCTGGAGGGCGAGCGCGGCGGCGACCTCGCACGCCTCCTGCCCGGCGGAGGAGGGATAGACGGCCAGCCGGCCCTGCCGGGTCAGCGCCGTGGCCTGGCCGTTGTACCGCCGGCCGCGGACGAGGTGCCCGTACAGCCGCAGCAGCAGCCCGGCGTCGAGCCCGCCCGCCGCCTCGGTGCCCAGCACGCGGTACGGCTCCGCGTCGGGGAGCAGGGGGGCCGGGTCGGTGCGGGGCCGCCAGGCGGGCGGTGGGGTGGGCCGGTACGAGCCGGGCTGCTCCAGAACCGTCATGACGAGCACCTCCTTTGTGGGGACGGGCTTGACCGGACGTGCGGCTCGATGCGCCGGACGCCCTCCCTACCGATTGTTCGGTCGTCGGCACATTTTGGCTACAGGCGGCCCGAGCCTGTGGACAAACGGTTCTCCACAGCCTGAGATATGGCCAGGACGTCCAAGAGGGGGAGGCGGGACGCCATGCCGGACGAACAGATGGCCCTCACCGGGAGCAGGGCCCCCGCGCGGCCGCTGGACGACATAGACCGCGCCATCCTGCGCATGCTGCAAGCGGACGGGCGCGCGTCGATACGGTCCGTGGCCGAGCGGGTGCACGTCTCGCGCGCCAACGCCTACGCGCGGATCAACCGGCTGATCGACGACGGGGTCATCCGGGGCTTCAGCGCCCGGGTCGACCAGGAGCGGGCCGGGCAGAGCGCGTCCGCGTACATCACGCTGAAGATCGTGCAGAACTCCTGGCGCGCGGTCCGCGACAAGCTCCTGGAGCTGCCGGGGGCCGCGCACATCGCCCTGGTGAGCGGGGACTTCGACGTGCTCCTGCTGGTGCACACCAAAGACAACCGCGCGCTGCGCGAGCTGGTGCTGACCCGCATCCAGGCCATGGACGAGGTGCTCAGCACCCGCACGCTGCTGATCTTCGAGGAGACGGACCTCGACGAGGGAGGCCGCTAGCCCGTAGCCCGGGAAAGGCTCCGAGCCGGAAAGCCTCCGGCGGAAAGGAGGTCCTTAGCGGTCGGTCCGGAGCCCGTCGAACGCGGTGCGCACGACCGCTTCGGCGACTTCTTCGCTGGTCACCGCCCCGCCGCGGTCGGGGCGGTACCACTCCACCACGGAGTTGATCATCCCGAAAAGCAGCCGGGTGGCCAGCCGTGCGTCCACGTCCGCCCGCAGGTCGCCGTCGGCCGCCGCCTGCTTGAGCAGCTCGGCGACGCGGTGGTCGAACTCGCGGCGGCGCTCCATCGCCCAGCGCTCGGTGGCGGTGTTGCCGCGCACGCGCAGCAGCAGCGTCACGTAGGGCAGCTCGGCCATGAGCACCTCGACGGTGCGGCGGGTCACGTACTGGAGCCGGTCGACGGCCGGGCCGCCGGTCGCGCCGGGCTCGTCCAGCACGGCGAAGAGCTCGTCCAGGGCGCGGCTTATCGCGAGCCGGAGCAGCTCTTCCTTGCCCTTCACGTGGTGGTAGATGGAGGACTTGGAGATGCCGGCCGCCTTGGAGAGGTGCTCCATGGACGTGCCGTCGTAGCCCCGCTCGTTGAACACCCCGACGGCGACCGCGAGCAGCGATTCGGGCGTGTAGGTGTCGCGCTTGGCCATGGTCATGATTACAGCAGGCTCTCTTCGACGGCCGCACGGCGGCGTAGGGACAGGGAGGGGTCGTAGCGGCCGCCCGGGTAGTCCTGGGCGAGGCCCCGCAGCATGCCGCGCACGCGGTCCAGGCCGATCTCGCGGCCCCACTCCAGCGGGCCGCGCGGGTAGTTCACGCCCAGCCGCATGGCGGTGTCGATGTCCTCGCGGCTCGCCACGCCGCGCCCGGCGGCGTCCTCGGCGAAGTCGACGAGCATGGCGACCGTACGGGCGACGATCAGGCCGGGGACGTCGGCGATGACGCTGACGCTCTTGCCGAGCGCCTGGAACAGGCCCACGGCGGCCCGCACGTCCCGTGCCGAGGCCTTCTCGGAGGGGGCGAGGGCGATCCGGGTGCAGGTGCGGTAGTCGAGGGCCAGGTCGAAGTAGATGTGCGGCCCGCCGTTCGCGGGGGTGGCCGCCTCTCCCCCGGTCAGGGTGAGCACCGCGCCGTCGGGGAGGGTCATGTACCAGTCGGCCTCATGGGGCGCGCGGTCGCGCACGACCTTGACCCCGGCTTCCTCGGTCATCTCGCGCAGGGGGGCGCAGACGCGCGGGGCCTCGGCGTGCCAGCCGATCTCCGCGGGCGGCTCGCACGGCGCCGCGGTGGCCGGCTCGGGCCGCTCCGCGCCCTCCGCGTACGAGAACCATCCGCGGCCGGTCTTCCGGCCGAGCAGCCCGGCCTCCACGAGCCGCTGCTGGGCGAGGGAGGGCGTGAACCGGGGGTCATGGAAGAACGCCTCGTAGACCGAACGGGTGACGGCGTTGTTCACATCCTGGCCGATGAGGTCGGTGAGCTCGAAGGGGCCCATGCGGAAGCCGCCGCACTCCCGCAGCACGGCGTCGATGGTGGCCGGGTCGGCGCCGCCCTCCTCGTGGACGCGGAAGGCCTCCGCGTAGAAGGGCCGGGCGAGCCGGTTGACGAGGAAGCCGGGCGTGTCGGCGCAGGCCACCGGGGTCTTGCCCCACGCGGCCACGGTGGCCCGGGCGCGATCGGCCGCTTCCGGGTCCGTGGCGAAGCCCCGGACCACCTCGACCAGCGGCAGCAGCGGGGCGGGGTTGAAGAAGTGCAGGCCGACGAAGCGGCCGGGCAGCCGCAGGGCGCCGGCGACGGCGGTCACCGACAGGGACGAGGTGTTGGTGGCCAGCAGGCAGTCGTCGGGGACGACCGATTCCAGCTCGGTGAACAGCTTCTGTTTGGCGTCCAGTTGCTCGACAATCGCCTCGATGACGAGGGCGGAGTCGGCGAGTTCGGCGAGCCGCGCGGCGGGCAGCAGACGGGTGAGGGACGCGTCCCGGCCCGCCGCGTCGAGCCTGCCCTTGTCCACCAGGCGGCCGAGCCGGGCGGCGATCGCCCGCGCCGCCTCCTCCGCACGGCCGGACGCGGCGTCGTACAGCCGCACGGCGTGGCCCGCCGCCAGGGCGACCTGGGCGATGCCCTGGCCCATGGTGCCGGCGCCGACGACGGCGACGGTCCCGGCGGGGTCGATTGGGGTCATGGCAGTGATCCTCCCCGAAGAGTTGTCCACAGGTTCGCCGGGCCCCCTTGTCCCGACCGATCGTTCGGTTACTGTATCCACCGGGGGTGCGTCTGGTCCCCCGTATCGGAGCCCCGCTCGACAAGGAGTTGGTCAGCCGTGACCGCCGGACTCACCACCGCTCAGTTGGCCGAGAAGCACCGCCCCACCCTCGATCAGGCGCTGGAAGCCATCCGCACGCGCGCCTATTGGTCCCCGTTCCCCGAGCACCCCAAGGCGTACGGCGCGGAGGGATCCGTGCCCGGCAGCCTGAGCGCCGCCGAGGGTCAGGCCGCCTTCGAGGCGCTCCGGGGCAAGCGCTTCGAGCTGGACCAGCCGGGCACCGACGGCTGGGCGGGCGCCGAGGTGTCGCCGTTCGGCATCGAGCTCGGCATCGAATATCCGCACCCGGCCACCGGCGAGCTGCTGCCGGCACTGCGCGCGGCGATGCCGCAGTGGCGCGAGGCGGGTCCGGAGGCGCGGGCCGCGGTCTGCCTGGAGATCCTCGCCCGGATCAACGCCCGCTCGCACGAGTTCGCGCACGCCGTCATGCACACCAGCGGCCAGGCCTTCATGATGGCCTTCCAGGCCGGCGGCCCGCACGCCCAGGACCGTGGCCTGGAGGCCGTGGCCTACGCGTATGCGGAGCAGGTCCGCACCCCCGGCTCGGCCGACTGGTCCAAGCCGCAGGGCAAGCGCGATCCGCTGGAGCTGCGCAAGGAGTTCACGGCCGTGCCGCGGGGCGTCTCCCTGCTCATCGGCTGCAACACCTTCCCCACGTGGAACGGCTTCCCCGGCCTCTTCGCCTCCCTCGCCACGGGCAACGCCGTCCTGGTCAAGCCGCACCCGCGCGCGGTGCTGCCGCTGGCCCTGACGGTGCGGATCGCGCGCGAAGTGCTGCGCGAGACGGGCTTCTCGCCCGACCTGGTGGCCCTGGCCGCCGAGCGGGACGGCGAGGGCATCGCCAAGGTCCTGGCCGTGCGCCCCGAGATCCGCATCATCGACTACACCGGCTCCACCGCCTTCGGCGACTGGCTGGAGACCAACGCCCGCCAGGCGCAGGTCTTCACGGAGAAGGCCGGCGTCAACACGGTCGTCATCGACTCCACGGACGACTACAAGGGCCTCCTCGGCAACCTGGCCTTCTCGCTGTCCCTCTACAGCGGCCAGATGTGCACCACCCCGCAGAACTTCCTGATCCCCCGCGGCGGCATCACCACCGACGCCGGGCCCAAGTCCTACGACGAGGTGGTGGCGGATCTGGCCGCCGCGGTCCAGGGCCTGCTGGGCGACGACGCCCGGGCGAACGGCCTGCTCGGCGCCATCGTCAACGACCAGGTCAAGGAGCGGATCGACGCCGCGGGCCGGCTCGGCGAGATCGCCCTGGCCTCCCGCGCGGTGGAGAATCCCGACTTCCCCGGCGCCACGGTCCGCACCCCGGTGATCGTGAAGCTGGACGGCGCCAAGCCCGACGCCGAAGCGGCCTATTTCTCGGAGTGCTTCGGGCCGGTGTCCTTCGCCGTCGCCGTCGACTCCGCGGCGGACGCCGTGGAGCTGCTGAGCCGCACGGTGCGCGAGAAGGGCGCGATGACCGTCGGGGCGTACACGACGTCGCCCGAGGTCGAGCGGCTGGTGGAGGAGGCGTGCCTGGAGGAGTGCGCCCAGCTCTCCCTCAACCTGACGGGCGGGGTCTTCGTGAACCAGACGGCCGCGTTCTCCGACTTCCACGGCTCCGGCGGCAACCCCGCCGCGAACGCGGCCCTGTGCGACGGCGCGTTCGTCGCGAACCGCTTCCGCACGGTCGAGGTGCGCCGCCCGGCCTAGTCCAGGCCCGGGCCCGGGCCTCCCCAGTGGAACAGCGCCATGGCCACGCTCGTGGCGAGGTTGTAGCTGGAGACCTGGGGGCGCATGGGGAGGGCGACCAGCCGGGTCGCCCTCTCGCGCAGCTCGGGCGAGATGCCGTGGCGCTCGGAGCCGAAGGCGATCAGCGCGTCGTCGGGCAGGGTGAGGGAGCGGATGTCGTCGCCCTCGGGGTCCAGGGCGTAGAGCGGCCCGGGCGGGAGCTCGGGCAGGGGCAGCCGCTCGACGGCGGTGGCGTAGTGCAGGCCCGCCCCGGCCCGTACGGCGTTGGGGTGCCAGGGGTCCACGTCCCCGGTGGTGACGACGCCCGTGGCGCCGAAGCCGGCGGCCAGCCGGATCACGGCGCCCACGTTGCCGAGGTTGCGCGGGTTGTCGAGGACGACGACGGGAGCCTTGCGGGGCGCCCGCGAGAGCACGTCGAGGTTCGCCCTGCGCCCGCGCCGCACGGCGAGGGCGGCCACGCCCGTGGGGTGGATCCTGGGCACCAGCTCACGCAGGGCCTCGGCGGGGATCTCGACCAGGCGCTCGGCGAGCGTCCCGGTGAGGTCATCTGCCAGGGCTTCGGCGAGCGCCAGTGCCGCCGCCTTGTCGCTGGTGACCGCGAGCGGCACGTCCGCGCCGAAGCGCAGCGCGTGCTTCAGGGCGTGGAAGCCGTCGAGCAGTACGGCGTCGGGGGCGCGCTCGCCCCACTGCCGGAGTGCGGCAGCGGCTTCGTCCTCGGTCATGCCCTCAGCCTACGAGAGTCCTGGTGGCCGCCTCGTCGCTCTCGCGCTGCACCGGGAGCTGCTGCGCCCGGGCCGGGAGCAGCCGGTCGCGGGCGCGGCCGACGGCGGCGCCCAGGCGGCGCAGGAAGGAGGTGGGCAGGAAGACCGCGTCGGCCACGATCATCGCCAGGGAGAAGAACGGCAGCCCGAGCAGGAGGGCGATGCCGAGGTGCTCCAGCATCATCACGGCGAGCAGGACGTTCTTCACCCGCCGGTTCAGCAGGGTGAAGGGGAAGGCGACCTGCACGGCCACGGTGCCGTAGCTGAGCAGCAGGACGAGCAGCCCGCTGCCGGCGAGGGCGTGCGAGAGCTCGGGCCAGGGCGAGAAGTAGTCGAGGTGCAGCGGGTAGTAGAGCGCGGTGCCGTCCTGCCAGCGGGAACCCTGGATCTTGTACCAGCCGGCCGTGGCGTAGATCAGGCAGACCTCCGCCATGATCACCAGCAGTCCGGCGTTGTGCAGCAGGTTGGCCAGCACGTCGAGGACGGCGCGGGGCTCGCCCGGGCCGTACCGCTTCGCGAGCCACCACAGGCCCTGGACCAGCCAGAGGGCCCACAGGGCGGTGGCCCAGCCGATGCCGGGGAGCGGGCCGTGCTCGGTCCACGACATCCGGGTGTCGCCGAGGACCATCGCCGCGGCCAGGGCCGCCCCGCAGCAGGCCCACAGCACGATGCCCGTGAGGTCGGGACCGGCGGGCTGCCCGGCCCGCTTCGCCGCGCGGCGGGCGTCGAGGGACCAGACGCGGCCGCAGCGCATGAGGATCAGGTAGAGCGCCATCAGGTGGATGACGTTGTCGCCGCCGTCGCCGAGGAAGACGCTGCGGTTCTGGAGCGACAGCACGCCGACCATGGAGAGCACGGTCATGGTCCGGGTGCGCCACCCGAGGGCGAGCAGGGCGGCGGTGACGACGGCGAAGGCGTAGACGGCCTCGAACCACAGGCCGCCGTCGGACCAGAGCAGGGCGGTGAAGGCGTGGTTGTCGGCCGTCAGCCGACGGGCCATCTCCCAGCTCCACGGCCCGTCGGGGCCGTACATCTCGTGCCGGTTCGGCCACTCGCGCAGCAGGAAGACCAGCCACGTGAAGGACAGGCCTATCCGGATCACGGCCGTCTGGTGGGCGCCGAGCGCCGCGCCGGTGACGCGGTCGATCCCGCGCGAGAGGCGGGCGCCCAGCGGAAGGGACGTGCTCATCGGTTCTTCGCCTCCGTACGGTCGGCGGCGGTGACCGGCCACCAGCCCAGCACCCGGTAGGCGGGCTTGGGCTCGTTCTTCTCGTCGCTCCAGGACGGCGGCGCGACCAGGGTGGTCACGGCGCGCACCTGGACGCGCTGGACGGTGCGCCCGTCCTGCCCGCCGCCGAGCCGGCCGACGACGATGCGCCGGATGTACTGCTCGGAGAGGGCCCCGCGCAGCCCGTTGGGGACTTCCTTGACGTCGTGGGAGTTGGTGTAGAAGTCCCAGGCGCGGCGCAGCTCGTTCTGCTGCGTGTGGCTGGGGATGAGGTTGTGGCGGATCTCGGCGCCGTCCTGTGCGGTGAAGTCGGTCCAGCCGGTGACGGTGGTCCGGCCGTCGGGGCCGCGGAGCTCGGCGCGGGCCTGGACGGCGACGTTCTGCTGGAGCGGGTTGGGAGCGAAGAACTTCCAGTTCTGCTCGTACTCCGGGTAGATGTAGTCGTCTATCGCCGCGGCGTTCTGCTTGGTGACCGTGTTCGACGGCGCCACGTGCAGGAACACCATCCCCAGGTGGACGGCGGCCGTCACCGCGATCACCGCTGCGCCCGCCGCGACGACGAGGCGCGCGGGCAGGGACAGCCCCGCGAGAGCGCCGGCCCGCTCGTGCCCGTCATCCGACTCCATACCCGCCCCGTTCCTGCGTCCGCCCTGTGCTGTGCACCCGAACGGTACCGATGTCGCCTCACGGGGCACAGCGCCCGGGGGTTATCCACAGGCTTGACACCCCCCGGCGACCGCACCACCATTGAACCGAACGATCGGTCGGTCGGGCCGGTCGCGCAGCGGGCGGAGAGGCAGGGGGCAATGCCATGACGACGATGGCGGCGGACGCAGGAGCCCAGGACACCACGGCCCACGAGGCGGATTTCGACGCCGCCGTGGCCGCGGACGAGCGCATCGAGCCGCGGGACTGGATGCCCGACGCCTACCGCGCCACGCTCGTCCGGCAGATAGCGCAGCACGCCCACTCCGAGATCATCGGCATGCAGCCCGAGGCCAACTGGATCACGCGCGCGCCCTCGCTGCGGCGCAAGGCGATCCTCATGGCCAAGGTGCAGGACGAGGCCGGCCACGGCCTCTACCTCTACAGCGCCGCCGAGACCCTGGGCACCGGGCGCGACGAGCTGCTCGACAAGCTCCACTCGGGCCGCCAGAAGTACTCCTCGATCTTCAACTACCCCACCCTGACCTGGGCCGATGTCGGCGCCATCGGCTGGCTGGTGGACGGCGCCGCGATCACCAACCAGGTCCCGCTGTGCCGCTGCTCCTACGGGCCCTACGCCCGCGCCATGGTCCGCATCTGCAAGGAGGAGTCCTTCCACCAGCGCCAGGGCTACGAGCTCCTGCTGGCCCTCAGCCGCGGCACGGAGGCCCAGCACGCGATGGCGCAGGACGCCGTGGACCGCTGGTGGTGGCCCTCCCTGATGATGTTCGGCCCGCCGGACGCGGAGTCGGCCCACTCGGCCCAGTCCATGGCCTGGAAGATCAAGCGGCACTCCAACGACGAGCTGCGCCAGCGCTTCGTGGACATCTGCGTCCCCCAGGCCGCCTCCCTCGGCCTGACCCTCCCCGACCCCGGCCTGCGGTGGAACGAGGAGCGCGGCCGGCACGACTTCGGCGCGATCGACTGGACGGAGTTCCAGGAAGTGCTCCGCGGCAACGGCCCCTGCAACGACCAGCGGATCGGTCAGCGCCGGCGCGCCCATGAAGAGGGCGCGTGGGTGCGCGAAGCGGCCGCCGCGTATGCGGCCAAGCACGGAAAGGCGACGGCATGACGAACGCTGACTGGCCGCTGTGGGAGGTCTTCGTGCGCAGCAGGCGCGGCCTCTCCCACACCCACGCGGGCAGCCTCCACGCCCCGGATGCGGAGATGGCCCTGCGCAATGCGCGCGACCTCTACACCCGCCGTTCCGAGGGAGTCTCGATCTGGGTGGTGCCCTCCGCCGCGGTCACCGCTTCCTCGCCCGACGAGAAGGACCCCTTCTTCGAGCCGGCCGCCGACAAGCCCTACCGCCACCCGACCTTCTACGAGATCCCGGAAGGGGTGCGGCACCTATGAACGGCGCATCTGTGACCGTCGGGGAAGCCCCCCTGGCCACGGCCGCCCTGGCGCTCGGCGACGACGCCCTGGTGCTCTCGCACCGGCTGGGGGAGTGGGCCGGGCACGCGCCCGTCCTGGAGGAGGAGGTCGCTCTCGCCAACATCGCGCTCGACCTGCTCGGCCAGGCCCGCACCCTGCTCTCCCTCGCCGGTGACGAGGACGAGTTGGCCTATCTGCGGGAGGAGCGCTCCTTCCGCAACGCCCAGCTCGTCGAGCAGCCCAACGGCGACTTCGCCCGCACGATCGCCCGCCAGCTGTTCTTCTCCGTCCACCAGCACCTGCTGTACGGGCAGCTGGCCGCGGGCGACGGCCCGTTCGCGCCCCTGGCCGGCAAGGCCGTCAAGGAGGTCGCCTACCACCGCGACCACGCCGAGCAATGGACGCTGCGGCTCGGCGACGGCACGGAGGAGAGCCACGCCCGCATGCAGAGCGCCCTGGACGGCCTCTGGCGGTATACGGGCGAGCTGTTCGAGCCCGTCGAGGGCCTGGCCGTCGACCGGGCCGCCCTGCGCGAGGGCTGGCTGGCCGCGGTGACCGAGGTCGTCGAGCGCGCCACGCTGCGGATGCCGGACGGCCCGCAGACCGGGGCGTGGACGGCCGGCGCGGGCCGCCAGGGGATCCACACCGAGTCGTTCGGACGGATGCTCGCCGAGATGCAGCACCTGCACCGCAGCCACCCGGGGGCGTCATGGTGACCACCTCCGCCCGCCGCGAATCCGCCCGCCCCGGAGCCACCCGCCTCGAAGAGGAGCTCCGTGCGCTGGCCGGGGCCGTCCCCGACCCCGAGCTGCCCGTGCTCACCCTGGCCGAGCTGGGCGTGCTGCGCGGCCTGCACGTCACCGGCCCCGGCCGGGTCGAGGTGGAGCTGACCCCCACGTACACCGGTTGTCCCGCGGTCGAGGCGATGTCCGCGGACATCGAGCGCGTGCTGCACGAGCACGGACAGGCCGAGGTGTCCGTCCGCACGGTCCTCTCCCCCGCCTGGTCCACCGACGACATCACGGCCGAAGGGCGCCGCAAGCTGGAGGAGTTCGGCATAGCGCCGCCCCGGCCCACGGGGCCGGCCGGGCCCGTCATGGTCGGCCTGGCCATTCGCTGCCCCCACTGCGGATCCACCGAGACGACGCTGCTCAGCCGCTTCTCGTCCACGGCCTGCAAGGCCCTGCGCCGCTGCGAGGCGTGCCGCGAACCCTTCGACCACTTCAAGGAGTTGTAGATGGCCGCGGCCCGCCACGGCGCCTTCCACCCCCTGCGGGTGGCGGCAGTCGACCGCCTCACCGACGACTCGGTCGCCGTGACCTTCGCCGTACCGCCCGAGCTGCGCGAGGCCTACCGCTGGACGCCGGGCCAGCACATCGCCGTCCGCCGCACCGCCCACGACGGCACCGAGATCCGCCGTACGTACTCGGTGTGCGTCCCCGCACCCGCCCCGGAGGCGCCCGGGCCCGCCGAGCTGAGGGTGGGGGTCCGGCTGGTGGACGGCGGCGAGTTCTCGACGTACGCCCTCAAGGAGCTGGCCGCCGGGGACACGGTGGAGGTGATGGCGCCGATCGGGCGGTTCGTCCTGGAGCCGCGGGCCGGGCACTTCGCGGCCATCGTGGGCGGCAGCGGCATCACCCCCGTGCTGTCCATCGCCTCGACGCTGCTGGCGCGGGAGCCCGGGGCCCGGTTCTGCCTCATACGCAGCGACCGGACCACGGCCTCCACGATGTTCCTGGAGGAGGTCGCCGACCTCAAAGACCGCTTCCCCGACCGCTTCCAGCTGGTGCAGACCCTCTCCCGCGAGGAGCAGCAGGCCGGGCTGCCGTCCGGGCGGCTGGACGAGGAGCGGCTGACCCGGCTGCTGCCCGCCCTGGTGCCGGTGGAGGAGATAGGCGGCTGGTTCCTGTGCGGGCCCTACGGGCTGGTGCGGGGCGCGGAGCGGGCGCTGCGCGCCCTGGGGATCGGGCGGGACCGCATCCACCAGGAGATCTTCCACGTGGAGGACTCCGGTGCGGAGGCCCGCCGGCCGGCCCCCGCCGGTGCCCCCGCGCGCAGCACGGTGACGGCGAAGCTCGACGGGCGCGGCGGCAGCTGGCCGGTGCGGGAGGGGGAGACGCTGCTGGAGGCGGTCCTGCGGAACCGGCCCGATGCGCCCTACGCCTGCAAGGGCGGGGTGTGCGGGACGTGCCGGGCGTTCCTGGTCAGGGGCGAGGTGCGGATGGACCGGAACTTCGCCCTGGAGCCGGAGGAGATCGAGAGCGGCCATGTGCTGGCGTGCCAGTCGCACCCGGTGACGGCGGAGGTGGAGCTCGACTTCGATCGCTGAGCATTCCCAAATGCCCCCGACCCGCCTACATTGACGGACCGTCAGATAGTGAGTGGAGTTGGCGGACGGGCAGCGGGGCGGGAAGGCGGCGGCAGTGGACTTCACCTTCAGCGAAGAGCAGCAGGCGGCCGCCGAGGCGGCGCGGGCCGTGTTCTCCGGGGTTTCCCCCGACGGCGTGCCCAGCCCCGTGCTGTCCCGGGGCCCGGTCGCGGAGGACTTCGACCGCGCGCTGTGGCGCAGGCTGGCCGCGGCGGATCTGCTGAGCCTGACCGCCGGCACCCGGCACGGCGGGGCGGGGCTCGGCCCGGTCGCCCTGTGCCTGGTGCTGCGCGAGGCCGGGCAGGTCCTCGCGCGGGTGCCCCTGCTGGAGGCCGGGGCCACGGCGCTCGCGCTGACCACGCACGGCGGTGCGGCAGGGGCCCGGATCCTGCCGGCGCTCGGGCGCGGGGAGCTGGTCGTCACGGTCGCCTCCAACGGGCGGACCGGGCACGACGCGGCGGAACTCTCGGTCGCCGCCCGGCCCGCGGCCGGGGAGGGCGGCGGCCGCGTGCTCGACGGCGTGCAGACGGCCGTGCCGTGGGCGCCCAGTGCCGACCTGATCGTTGTCCCCGCGTGCGACGCGGACGGCCGCACCGTGCTCGGGCTCGTCCCCCGCGATCACCCCGGCGTCGCCCTGGAACGGCAGGTGTCCACCAACGGCGAGCGGTACGCGGAGGTGCGGCTCGACGCCGTACGGCTCGACGGCACGCGGATCGTCGACGCCGAAGGAGTCTGGCCGCGGCTGCGCGCGCTGCTCACGGCCGGGACGTGCGCGCTCGCGCTCGGGGTGGGAACGGCCGTGTGCCGCATGACCAGCGCGTACACGAGCAAGCGGGAGCAGTTCGGCTTCCCGCTGGCCACGTTCCAGGCGGTGGCCGTCCAGGCCGCGGACCGCTATGTCGACCTGCGGGCCATGGAGGCCACGCTCTGGCAGGCCGCGTGGCGGCTGGAGACCGGCGCGGGCGGGGCCCTCCCGGCCGACGCGGACCTCGCCGTCGCGAAGGTGTGGGCCTCGGAAGGGGTGCGGCGCGCGGTGCAGACCGCGCAGCACCTCCACGGCGGATTCGGCGCCGACACCGGCTACGCCCTGCACCGGTACCACGCCTGGGCCAAGCAGCTGGAGCTGTCGCTGGGCCCAGCCGCGGCGCACGAGGAGGCGCTGGGCGACCTGCTGGCCGCCCACGCGCCCGAGGGCTACTAGACCGGGGCTGCTGGGACCGGAACCGCTAGATCACGGTCCCGGGGGCGCCGTTGCCGTCCACGACAGGGCGGCCGGCGGCCTCCCAGACCTGCATGCCGCCCTCGACGTTCACCGCGTCCATGCCCTGCTGCACCAGATAGGCGGTGACCTGCGCGGAACGGCCGCCCGAGCGGCAGATGACGTTGATCCGGCCGCCGTCCGGCGCCTTCTCCGTCAACTCGCCGAAGCGGGCCACGAAGTCGCTCATCGGGATGTGCAGAGCGCCCTCGGCGTGGCCGGCCGCCCACTCGTCGGCCTCGCGCACATCCAGCAGAAAGTCGTCGGACGAGACGGCGTCGACGCCGACCGTGGGAATTCCGGAACCAAAGCTCATGCCCACGACGCTACCCGACCAGTTCCCGCAGCTGTGCCTCGCGCTCGGAGACCTGGGCGCGCAGCCCCTCGGCGATCTCCTCCAGCAGGCCGTCCGGGTCCTCCGGCGCCATCCGCAGCATCGCGCCGATCGCCGACCCCTCCAGCTCGGCGGCCAGCCCCGACAGCATCTCCTTGCGCTGCGCCAGCCACTCCAGGCGGGCGTAGAGCTCCTCCGCGCGGTCCAGGGGCCGCGGCTCCGGCGCCGGGCCCGCGGCCCACTCCGCGGCCAGGGCGCCCAGGAGGTCCTCGTCACCGTCCGCGTACGCGGCGTTGACGCGCACGATGAACTCCTCGCGCCGCAGCCGCTCGGCCTCGTCCCGCGCCAGGTCCGGGTGGGCCTTGCGGACCAGCTCCCGGAAGGCCCGGCGGGCCTCGTCGCTCGCACGGACCCGGCGGGGCGGGCGGACCTGCTTCTCCGTGAGCATCGCCATGCCCTCCGGGGACAGCCCGTCCGAGTCCAGCCAGCCGCCGAACAGCTCCTCCACGCCGGGCAGCGGCTGCACCAGCGCGCGGGCCTCGCGGGCCTTGCGCTGGTCCTCCGGATCGCCGCTGCGGGCCGCGACGGCCTCGGCGATCTGTGCGTCCAGCTCTTCAAGGCGGGCGTAGACCGGGCCGAGGCGCTGGTGGTGCAGGCGGGAGAAGTTCTCCACCTCCACGCGGAACGTCTCCACGGCGATCTCGAACTCGATCAGCGCGGTCTCGGCCGTGCGGACGGCTTGCTCCAGGCGGGAAGTGTCTGCTTCCGGATTCATCACCCGCCCAGCGTAGTTCCCTCCCGGAGGGTTCCCCGGGGCACGTCGGTGCGCCCCACGATCCTCCGCCGAGACAGCGGCCGGCGGCGCCGGACGGCCTGAAGCCGGCCGGGCACCGCCGGACTGCGCCGTCGTGGCTTTTCGCCGTCGCGGCGGATTTTTCTTGCCTGCGGCAAGGGGGCTGAAGACAGGCGCCGCCCCCTAGACGCCCGTCTCCGCCGCTACCCGGCCCGCTCTGATCGCGCGGGTCAGGGAGTCGTGGTCGGCTTCTGTGCGGTTCGCGTAGGTCCGGGCGAACGTGGCCACCGCCTCGTCCAGGGCGTCGGACTTGCCGCAGTAGGCCGCTATCAGGCGCGGGTCCGTCGTGTGGGAGTGGGCGCGGGCGAGGAGCGCGCCGGTGAGGCGGGCGTAGTCGTCCAGTTCGGCGGGGGCGAGGGCCGCCGGGTCGACGCTGCCCTTGCGGTTGCGGAACTGCCGCACCTGGTACGGACGCCCCTCGACCGTGGCCCAGCCGAGCAGCACGTCGCTCACGACCTGCATCCGCTTCTGGCCGAGCACGACCCGCCGCCCCTCGTGCCCGTCCGGCGGCAGCGCGAAGCCGGCCTTCTCCGCGTACGGCAGCAGGACCGAGGGCCGGGCCTCCTTCACCTGGAGGACCAGCGGCTCCCCGCGGTGGTCCAGGAGCAGCACCACGTACGAGCGCAGCCCCACGCTCCCGGTGCCGACGATGCGGAACGCCACGTCCTGCACCTCGTACCGGGCGAGCAGCGGCAGCAGGTCCTCCGGGAGGGTGCCGAGGTAGCCGCCCAGCGCCGAGGCGACCGCGCCCGCCTCGGCGTCCGGCAGGCGCCGCAGCACCGGCGGGGCGTCCACGAAACGCCGCCCGCCGCCCGCCTTCTCCGTGGCCTTGGCGGCGAAGCGGGCGCTCGTGTTCCGCCGGGCCTTCTCGGAGACGCGCTCCAGCGTGCCGGTCAGGTCGCGGGCGTCCGCGTGGGAGACGAGCCGCTCGTCGGCGATGGCGTTCCAGGCGTCCGCGACGGGCATGCCGGCGAGCAGCCGCACCGTGTGCCGGTAGGAGCCGGCCGCGTCCCGCGCCGCGTCCCGGCAGGTGGCCTCGTCCGCGCCCGCCTCCCGCCCGGCCAGCACCAGCGAGGCGGCGAGCCGCTTCACGTCCCACTCCCAGGGCCCGTGCAGGGTCTCGTCGAAGTCGTTGAGGTCGATGACGAGTCCGCCGCGCGCGTCGCCGTAGAGCCCGAAGTTGGCGGCGTGGGCGTCCCCGCAGATCTGGGCGCCGGCCCCGGTCACGGCGGTGTCCACCAGGTCGTACGCCATGAGCCCGGCGGACCCGCGCAGGAAGGCGAACGGGGAGGCGGCCATCCGGCCGACCCGTATCGGCGTGAGCTCGGGCAGCCGGCCCGCGTTCGAGGCCTCGACGGCGGCGACCGCGTCCGGCCGGTCCGGACTCGCGTCCCAGCGCGCGTGCGCGGACCGCGGCACCCGCTCCCGCAGCGCCTTGCCCTCCGCCTTCGGCGACCCGGCCGCCCCCTTGGGCCCGGCGGGCCGGGCGAACCCCGGCACGTACGGCAGTCGCGACATCGCGCCCACCTCCCCCTTCGTCCTTGCTCTTACGGCTCTTACGTCGCGCATCCGGCGCACCGGACGCCGCGCACCGCACGCCGCGCGTCGATCGGATGGCGAGAACCTACCGGCGGAGCTCCGGCGTGAGACAGGGGGGACTCGGGCGGACTCGGGGGCGCGAACCGCTCAGGCGCACAGGGGCGTGACGGACCCCGCAGCGCGCCGCCGCCGCGCCGGGAACCCGCGCGCCCCCGCCCGCGCGGCGACGAGGTGGGCGACCGAGGCCAGCGTGATGTGGCGGTGCCAGCCCTGGAACGAGCGGCCCGCGAAGTCCCGGACGCCGGTCTGCTCGGAGATCTCCGCGAAGTCGCGCTCGACGACGTCCGTGAGCCGGGTCAGCCGCAGCAGGGTGGTCAGCGGCAGCCGCCGGGAGTCGGTGAGCCACAGCCGCGACGGCCACCGGTCGGAGGAGCGCCAGTCGCCCATGAGCAGCATCGGCCGGTGGTGGACGGCGCCGGAGCCGCCGCCGGGCACCCGGCACGCCAGCAGCACGGGAATGGCGCTCACCACGCCGAGGTGCAGGCGGCCCCCCACCGCGTCCGACCACTCCACCTGGCGGCGCATCCGCTTCATCGAGGAGATCAGGTTCAGGGCGGGCACCTCCTTGTCGCTGTACCCCTGGAGCAGGGAGCCGTCGACCCGCAGCGGCGTCGCGCCGTCGATGCGCAGGATCAGGGAGGCGCCCGCGCGGGCGAAGCGCCCCGCGGTCGCGCCCGCGTCGAGCCCCTCCACGTCCACGACGACGGGGCGCCGGCGCAGGCCCCAGGCCTCGGCCGCCTCCAGGGCGACGGATCCGGCGTGCTCCTCCAGGGAGGCGACGCGACTGGCGGCGGGTATGTTGGCGCGGCTGCGCCGGGCCGGGTCCTCCAGCCAGCTCCTGGAGAGCACCAGGCTCCAGTTGAAGGGCACACTGATCCGCTCCGAGGCGCTCCACGCGCCGAACGCCCGCTGCCCGTTGACGGTCTGGCCCAGGTGGGGGAGGAACTGCTGGTCGACGCCGACCGAGTGGATGCCCGCCTTGGGGATGACCGTGGAGTTGACCACCCACGCCTGGGGGCGCACCGCCTCGTCCGCGAGCCGCGCCAGCGCGCTCCGGACGGGCGCCCAGTTCCAGGACGACGCGGTGATGAAGTGGTGGACGCTCTGCTGGAGCGCCTTCCCGCCGATCTGTTCCGCGACGTTGCGCAGGGTCTTGCGGCCCTCCGCCGCCAGCAGGCCGCGTACGTACTGCTCGGCCATCCGGCGCTGGTCGTGCCGCGCGAGGGAGGCGAACAGCTCCGGCTCCACGTCCCAGCCGTCGGCAAGGGACGCCGTCCCGCCGGGCCCGCGCCCGGCCGCCGTGCGGCCGGGCACACGACCGGCCGCCGTCCCGCCGGGAGCACGGCCGGATTGCGCGGATCTGACTGCCATCGGATCTCCCCACGAGGTGGCTACCGGTGGTGGCTACCGGACTGGCGCCCGACCGTACCAAACCGACCGCGTGGTTTCTATTGATGCTTGAACCTTGTAACACCTAAGGCATCCCGGCCGCCCGGCTACGAAGAGTGGCGTGAACCTTGGCCGAATTCGACCGATTGCCTCATCACGCCTGGTCACAGATTGATCAAAAAGTGAACTCGCCCCCGTTGCGGCAATCTTTAGCCGGATGCGGGCTTTTAGTTAGCCCTAAAGGTGGCATCCTCTTAGGGGAAGGCGCCTAAGGGCGCCGTGAGTTCTTGGTTCCAGGGGGTAACGATGACGTGGCGCGACAGACGTGATCATGGATCGACGGCCGACGAGGCCGGAGGCCGGCTGGCACGCCACGCGACGGCATCCCTTGCGGGCCTCCTCGCCGAACGCGGCATGACGCGCAAGGACTTGGCGGAGAGCATGGGCGTCTCCCCGGGCAGGGTGAGCCAAATCCTCTCCGGTGACGAGAATCTGACCATGCGTTCGCTGGCCGCCGTGGCCGATGCGCTCGACGTGAAGATGGAGATCTCGTTCTCCGAGCCCGCCGCCGCAGGCTGCCAGGAATCGCCCGCACACAGAGCGTTGGCCAAGACGTACCGCTGAGCTGACGGCCTGTGACCTGGCTGTCCGTAAGCCGGAAGCCCGTAAGCCGGTCTCCCGAACCGGCGGCCCAGGACCCACCGCTCACCGCATCACCGCCCCGGCGGCTCCGCGGCGGCCGCGTACAAAGGCTGCCGCCGCAGTTCGAGGATCTTCCGGTCGTCGCTGCGCTTGCCGTGCGCGTGCGCCAGCTCCAGCAGGCGCGCGCACAGGTGCTCGGCCTCACCGAAGGCCCGCAGCGTCCGGCCGATCTCCTCGCGCGTCCGCCGGCGCTGCTCGACCGAACAGGCCTTCTCGATCTCGGCCTCCAGCGTGTCCGCCTTCTGCACCGCGGCCCGCACCTCTTCGTACCGCGCCTCGATCGAGACGGCAGGGCTGCTCTTGCCCCTGGCCGGGCGCCCGGGCACCTCGACCCGCGACTTCAGGTGCCGCGTGACCCGGTCCGCGAAGACGTCGAGCTCCCAGTGGTTGTCGAAGCCGTCGGCCAGGCGGGCGCACCAGTCGGCCCGGTCCGTCTGCAAGCGGTCCATCAGACTGTTGATCAGCAGGGAATGGCCGAGTGTGAGAATCGCCATCACCGGATGCTCGGCCTGCTCGGTCCGCCGCTTGGGCACCAGCCCCGCTCCCGCGACGATCCCGACCGCCGCCGGCGGCACGGCGGAGGCGTGCGGTAACAGCAGGCCGCTGGCGAGCGCCGCCATCGCGGACGTCCACAGCACGACGGCCAGCGCCGAGGCGGCCGAGCGCACCGTCCCCAGCAGCCGCCCCTGCCCCCGGAAGCGGTGCACGAGACACACCCAGGTCACGGGCGCGCAGACGGCAGCGGGCAATATCCACACCGAAAAAACGGACGTCTGGTCACCAGCCACCCCGCGTCCCCCATTCCGGATCACACAGCGCCCCGGTACGACTACGGAATGATGTTCCCACTCCAGCCACTACGGCGCGCCACGTTCCGGCCAAGCTCTTGAGGCCGCAAGGGCCACAAGGGCCCCTCGACGCCAAGGACATGGAAGGACGGATGAAAGGCGGACGAAAGGGCGAACAAGAGGACGGACAAAGGGCGGACAGAACACCAAAACGAGACAGACCCCCCGGAGTGACCGAAGTCACTTCGAGAGGTCTGTCCTCACTGTGCGCGAGGGGGGAGTTGAACCCCCACGCCCTTTCGGGCACTGGAACCTGAATCCAGCGCGTCTGCCTATTCCGCCACCCGCGCATGGGTGTCGTCCTCGGGCTTCCGGGCTTCTTCCGGCGGGGCCTTGGCCCTTCCGGTGTCTGCGCCGTGCGCCTTCCGACATCGAGAACATTAGCACGCCCTGGCGGGTGCCTTCACACTCGTTCTTCCCTGACCGGCGCAGGCGGGGGCCGTGGAGGCCCGCCCGGGCCGCCGGGACCGGTGGGGACCCCGCCGGTTGCGGGACACTGGCTCCCGGCCGCCTCTACGATCCCTATGTAGGGGTCCCGGTGAAGGGATCCCCGTGAAGGGGACAGGGAGGGTCGCGCCGGAGGGCCGGGGCGACACTCGTCACTCCTGGCCCCGAAGGGGAACCGGCCGTTTCCCCAACGCGTGGATACGATCAGTAAGCAGTATCAGGAACGACACCGAGCATCAGGAACGTCACTGAGGGAAGGAGGTGCCCCGTGGGAGTACTGAAGCGCTTCGAGCAGCGTCTCGAGGGTCTCGTGAACGGCACCTTCGCCAAGGTGTTCAAGTCCGAGGTGCAGCCGGTCGAGATCGCCGGTGCGCTCCAGCGCGAGTGCGACAACAACGCCACCATCTGGAACCGTGACCGCACCGTCGTCCCGAACGACTTCATCGTGGAGCTGAGCACCCCGGACTTCGAGCGGCTCAGCCCGTACTCCGGCCAGCTCGGCGACGAGCTGTCCGGCATGGTCCGCGACTACGCCAAGCAGCAGCGGTACACCTTCATGGGGACCATCAAGGTCCACCTGGAGAAGGCGGACGACCTCGACACCGGCCTGTACCGGGTGCGCAGCCGCACCCTCGCCTCCAGCGAGTCGCAGGACCACCAAGGCGGGCCGGGCCAGCGTCCCGGCGGCAGCCCGCGCCCGGGCAGCCCCGTCACGCACGGTGCGGGCTATCCGGCACCCCCGTCGGGGCTGCCGCCCATGCCCGCGTCCCCGCCGCCCTCCGCACCCCCCGGGCGGCCCGCGCCGCGCGCGGGCGGCAGCGGCTCCGCGGCGGGCGCGCCCGGCGCCCAGACCCGGCGCTGGATCGAGATCAACGGCACCCGCCACCAGATCTCCCGGCCCACCCTCGTGCTGGGCCGCAGCACCGAGGCGGACGTACGGATCGACGACCCCGGCGTCTCCCGCCGGCACTGCGAAATCCGGGTCGGCACCCCCGCCACCATCCAGGACCTGGGGTCGACCAACGGCATCGTGGTGGACGGACAGCACACCACTCGCGCTACGCTCCGCGACGGCTCACGGATCGTCGTGGGCAGCACCACCATCGTTTATCGGCAAGCCGAAGGGTGAAGCGGGGGCAATGTCAGAGCTGACCCTCACGGTCATGCGGTTGGGTTTCCTCGCCGTACTGTGGCTGTTCGTGATCGTGGCCGTTCAGGTCATCCGCAGTGACCTCTTCGGCACCCGGGTCACCCAGCGTGGCTCCCGCCGCGGCGGTGGCGAGAACCGGCCGCAGCGCGCGCAGGCCCAGGCCGCGCCTCCGCAGCAGCGCCAGCAGCAGCAGACGGGCGGCCGCAGGGCCGACCGGCGCGCGGACCGGGGCCGCCGCGGCGCCCCCACCAAGCTCGTGGTCTCCGAGGGCTCCCTCGCGGGCACCACGGTGGCACTGCAAGGCCAGACCATCTCGCTGGGCCGCGCCCACGACTCCACGATCGTGCTGGACGACGACTACGCCTCCAGCCGGCATGCCAGGATCTACCCGGACCGCGACGGCCAGTGGATCGTCGAGGACCTCGGCTCGACCAACGGCACGTATCTCGACCGCACCCGGCTGACCACCCCGACCCCGATCCCGCTCGGCGCGCCGATCCGCATCGGCAAGACCGTCATCGAGCTGCGGAAGTAGTAGGACCATGACGACCGGAGGGTGGGCAGCGTGGCTGGGAAGGGGCTGTACCCGGAGCCGACGGGCGAGGTGCGCATGAGTCTGTCTCTGCGCTTCGCCGCCGGATCGCACAAGGGCATGATCCGGGAGGGCAACGAGGACTCCGGTTACGCCGGCCCGCGCCTGCTCGCCATCGCCGACGGCATGGGCGGCCAGGCCGCGGGCGAGGTCGCCAGCTCCGAGGTGATCTCCACCCTCGTCCAGCTCGACGACGACGTCCCCGGCTCGGACCTCCTGACCTCGCTGGGCACCGCCGTGCAGCGCGCCAACGACCAGTTGCGCGTCATGGTCGAGGAGGACCCCCAGCTGGAGGGCATGGGCACGACCCTGACCGCCCTGCTGTGGACCGGCCAGCGCCTCGGCCTCGTGCACGTCGGCGACTCCCGCGCGTACCTGCTGCGCGACGGCGTCCTCACCCAGATCACCCAGGACCACACCTGGGTGCAGCGGCTGGTGGACGAGGGCCGGATCACCGAGGAGGAGGCCACCACCCACCCGCAGCGCTCCCTGCTGATGCGCGCGCTGGGCAGCGGCGACCACGTCGAGCCGGACCTGTCCATCCGCGAGGTCCGCGCCGGCGACCGCTATCTGATCTGCTCCGACGGCCTCTCCGGCGTCGTCAGCCACCAGACGATGGAGGAGACGCTCGCCAGCTACCAGGGCCCGCACGAGACGGTCCAGGAGCTGATCCAGCTCGCCCTGCGCGGCGGCGGCCCCGACAACATCACCTGCATCGTCGCCGACGTCCTCGACGTCGACGGCGGCGACACCCTCGCCCAGCAGCTCAACGACACGCCGGTGATCGTCGGCGCGGTCGCCGAGAACCAGCTCCAGCTGGGCGTCGACGGCGCCATGCAGACCCCGGCCGGCCGTGCCGCCGAGCACGCCCGCGCCAACCGGCCGGTGCCCCCGCAGGCTCCCGGCGGCGGCTTCGGCCCGCCCGGCAGCGGAGACGACGGCACCCCGGACGGCTCGTTCGGCGCCTTCATGGACGAGGACTTCGTCAAGGAGCCCCGGCGCGGCCGGTGGCTCAAGCGGACGCTCATCCTCGCCGTCGCCCTCGGCGTCGTCGCGGGCGGCCTCTACGGCGGCTACAGCTGGACCCAGACGCAGTACTACGTGGGCGCCAAGGACAACAACCACGTGGCGGTCTACCAGGGCATCAACCAGGACCTGGCGTGGGTGAGCCTCAGCAAGCTCTACCAGGACCACCCCGAGATCGAACTCAAGTACCTGCCCGTCGACCAGCGCAGCCGCGTCGAGGACACCATCGCGCTCGACAGCCGCGAGAAGGCGGAGCAGAAGGCCAAGGACCTCGGCCTGCTCGCCGGCGCCTGCAAGAAGGAAGACGAGCGGCGCAAGGCCGAGCAGGCGCAGCGGGACAAGGAGAAGCAGAACGGCGACCGGGTCGGCTCCGTCGGCGAACTGCCCAAGGACCCGAAGGACCCGAAGGACCCCAAGGCGGGCGACGCCAAGCCGGGGGCCGCCGGCCTCTCCGCCCAAGCCACCCCGGTGCCCAGCCCGGGCCCCACCCTCACCGAGGAAGAGCAGAAGTTGGTCCCGCAGTGCAGCGCTCAGCAGTAAAGCCGTAGGGGGCCATCAACTCATGTCAGCCATGCCATCCATGCCATCCAGCGCGGGCAGCAACACGACCGCGACGACCACGATCAGCACCGTGGGCCCGCCCAGCCGGCGCAACACCGAGCTGGCGCTGCTCGCGTTCGCGGTGATCCTGCCCTGCTTCGCGTACGCCAACGTCGGCCTCGCGCTCAACGGCGAGATGCCGTCGGGCATGCTCGGCTACGGGCTCGGCCTCGGCCTGCTCGGCGGCGTCGGGCACCTGGTGGTGCGCAAGTTCGCGAAGTACGCCGACCCGCTGCTGCTGCCGCTGGCCACCCTGCTCAACGGCCTCGGGCTCGTGATGATCTGGCGGCTCGACCAGTCGGAGCGGCTGGCGCGCCTGGCCAAGGCGCAGGGCTTCACGTTCCAGGCGTCGGCGCCCAACCAGCTGCTGTTCTCGGCGCTCGGCATCGCGCTCTTCGTGGCCGTGGTGATCTTCCTCAAGGACCACCGCATCCTCCAGCGCTACACCTACATCTCCATGGTGGTCGCGCTGATCCTGCTGGTCGCCCCGGTGTTCTTCCCCGGCAAGTTCGGCGCCAAGATCTGGATCACCGTCCCGGGCCTCGGTTCCATCCAGCCCGGTGAGTTCGCGAAGATCATCCTGGCGATCTTCTTCGCCGGCTACCTGATGGTGAAGCGCGACGCCCTGGCCCTGGCCAGCCGCCGCTTCATGGGGCTGTACCTGCCGCGCGGCCGCGACCTCGGCCCGATCCTCGCCGTCTGGGCGCTGAGCCTCGTCATCCTCGTCTTCGAGACCGACCTGGGCTCGTCGCTGCTGTTCTTCGGCATGTTCGTCGTCATGCTGTACGTCGCCACCGAGCGCACCAGCTGGATCGTCTTCGGTCTGCTGATGTCGGCGGGCGGCGCGGCCGTCGTCGGCTCCGTCGAGCCGCACGTCAAGGTCCGTGTGATGGCCTGGCTGCACCCCTTCGCGGTCTACGACAACCCGCGCCCGTCCTGGGCCACCACCGAGCAGATCGCCCAGGCCCTGTTCGCCTTCGGCTCCGGCGGCGTCTTCGGCACCGGCTGGGGCCAGGGCGCCTCCGACCTGATCCAGTTCGCCGCCAACTCCGACTTCATCTTCGCCTCCTACGGCGAGGAGCTCGGCCTGGCCGGCGCCATGGCGATCCTGCTGATCTACGGGCTGATCGTGGAGCGCGGCGTGCGGACGGCGCTCGCCGCCCGCGACCCCTTCGGCAAGCTCCTCGCCACCGGCCTCGCCGCGGCCTTCGGCATCCAGGTCTTCGTCGTGGCGGGCGGCGTCATGGGCCTCATTCCACTGACCGGCATGACCATGCCGTTCCTCGCCCAGGGCGGCTCGTCCGTGATCGCCAACTGGGCGCTGATCGCCATCCTGATAAAGATCAGCGACACGGCACGGCGCCCGGCTCCGGCCCCCGCTCCGTCCCCAGACGCCGAGATGACCCAGGTGGTCCGCCCGTGAACAAGCCCGTACGCAGGATCGCGATCTTCTGCGGCCTCCTCGTCCTGGCCCTGCTCCTGCGGGACAACTGGCTCCAGTTCGTCCAGGCCGACGAGCTGAAGACGCACAAGAACAACCGCCGCGTCGACATCGCCCGCTACAGCCAGCCCCGCGGCAACATCATCGTGGACGGCCAGGCCATCACGGGCTCCGTCGAGACCGGCGGCGTGGACTTCAAGTACAAGCGGACGTACACGGACGGCCCCATGTGGGCGCCGGTCACCGGCCGCTCCTCGCAGGTCTACGGCGCCACCCAGCTGGAGAACCTCTACGACCGCGTCCTCATCGGCGACGACGACCGCCTGTTCTTCAACCGCACCGTCGACATGATCACGGGCAAGGGGAAGAAGGGCGGTGACGTGATCACCACCCTGAACGGCAAGGCCCAGAAGGCCGCCTTCGAGGGCCTGGGCGACAAGAAGGGCGCGGTCGCGGCCATCGACCCGCGCACCGGCAAGATCCTCGCCCTGGCGTCCACCCCGTCGTACGACCCGTCCAAGATCGCGGGTGCCAACGACGGCAAGGAGTGGACGTCGCTGGACAAGGACAAGAACAAGCCCATGCTCAACCGGGCGCTGCGCGAGACCTACCCGCCGGGTTCGACGTTCAAGGTCGTGACGGCGGCCGCGGCCCTGGAGAACGGGCTGTACAAGGACGTCGACTCCAAGACCGACTCGCCGCTGCCGTGGACGCTGCCGGACACGGTCACCCCGCTGAAGAACGAGGGCGACATCCCCTGCAAGGACGCCTCGCTGCGGGTGGCCCTGCAGTGGTCCTGCAACACCGTCTTCGGCAAGGTCAGCGCCGACCTCGGCAACAAGAAGATGATGGACGAGGCGCAGAAGTTCGGCTTCAACAACGACAAGCTCGACACGCCCGTGCGCGCCGCCCAGAGCATCTACCCCAAGGACAACCGTCCGCAGAACGCCATGGACGGCATCGGCCAGGCCTCCAACCGCGCCACGCCGCTCCAGATGGCCATGGTGGCCGCCGCGGTCGCCAATGACGGCAAGCTCATGGAGCCGTACATGGTCGACAAGGTGCGCGCCCCCAACCTGAACGTGATCGAGACGCACCAGCCGAAGGAAATGTCCCAGCCGATGTCGCGGGACAACGCCCGGAAGATCCAGTCGATGATGGAGACCGTCGTCAACGAGGGCACCGGCAAGAACGGCCGCATCTCCGGCGTCACGGTCGGCGGCAAGACCGGAACCGCCCAGCACGGCGTGGCCAACAGCGAGAACCCCTACGCGTGGTTCATCTCCTACGCCAAGGGCTCCAACGGCTCGCCCGTCGCCGTCGCCGTGGTGATCGAGGGCTCGGACACGATGCGCGACGACATCGCCGGTGGCGCTCTCGCCGCGCCGATCGCCAAGAAGGTCATGGAGGCGGTGCTCAGCACGGCGAAGTGACGCCGCTCACCTCCGCCGTCCGGCGCCGCGCGCGACGGTACCGGTCGTGTATCAGGTGGCCGTCGCGGCCGGAAGGGGCGTGAGGTGCCGGGTACCGTATGCCGGACAGCACACCGCCGGACGTAGTGAAGGTGCGGTCAGGAAAACGGAAGGGCTGGAGCTATGGAAGAGCCGCGTCGCCTCGGCGGCCGGTACGAACTGGGCTCGGTGCTCGGCCGCGGTGGCATGGCCGAGGTCTACCTCGCCCACGACACCCGGCTCGGCCGCACCGTCGCCGTGAAGACGCTGCGGGTGGATCTTGCCCGCGACCCGTCCTTCCAGGCCCGGTTCCGCCGTGAGGCCCAGTCGGCCGCCTCGCTCAACCACCCGTCGATCGTCGCCGTGTACGACACGGGCGAGGACTACGTCGACGGCGTGTCGATCCCGTACATCGTCATGGAGTACGTGGACGGGTCGACCCTGCGCGAGCTGCTGCACTCCGGCCGCAAGCTGCTGCCCGAGCGGTCGCTGGAGATGACCATCGGCGTCCTCCAGGCGCTGGAGTACTCCCACCGGGCCGGCATCGTCCACCGCGACATCAAGCCGGCCAACGTCATGCTGACGCGCACCGGCCAGGTCAAGGTCATGGACTTCGGCATCGCCCGCGCGATGGGCGACTCCGGCATGACGATGACGCAGACCGCGGCCGTGATCGGCACCGCCCAGTACCTCTCCCCGGAGCAGGCCAAGGGCGAGCAGGTCGACGCGCGCTCGGACCTCTATTCGACCGGCTGCCTGCTGTACGAGCTGCTGGCCGTGCGCCCGCCGTTCGTGGGCGACTCGCCGGTGGCGGTCGCCTACCAGCACGTGCGGGAGGAGCCGAACCCGCCGAGCGTCCACGACCCCGAGATCACGCCCGAGATGGACGCCATCGTCCTCAAGGCGCTGGCCAAGGACCCGGACTACCGCTACCAGTCGGCCGACGAGATGCGCGCCGACATCGAGGCGGCCCTGGAGGGCCAGCCCGTCGCCGCCACGGCCACCATGGGCGCCGTCGGCTACGGCGCGGACGCCCCGACGGCCATGCTCCGCCCCCAGGCCCCCGCAGGCCAGGGGCAGACGTCCATGCTCCCGCCCGTACGGGACGACGACGGCGGGTACGGCGGCTACGACGACGGCCACGGCCGGCGGCGCGGCGGGGGCGGCGGCCGCAAGAGCAACCTGTCGACGATCCTGCTGATCCTCGCGGGCGTCCTGGTGCTGGTCGGTGCGATCTTCATCGGGAAGTCGCTCTTCAACGGCAGCGACAACGCCTCCAAGGTGTCCGTGCCGAACCTCGTCGGGCAGACGCTGAAGGACGCTCAGCAGCAGGGCGTCAACGGCGATTTCAAGGTCGTGCAGAACGGCACCGAGACCTGCGAGCAGGACAAGGGCAAGATCTGCAGCCAGGACCCGACGGGCGGCGGCAAGATCGACCGCGGCGGCGAGGTCAAGGTCAAGGTGTCCGCGGGCGCGGCCAAGGTCAGCGTCCCCGACGTCACCGAGAAGCAACTGGAGAACGCCCGGCGGATCCTGGAGAAGGCGGGCTTCCAGGTCAACACCAAGGGCAAGCAGGTCGACGGCGTCGCGGCCGACACGGTTCTTGAGCAGAACCCCAAGGGCGACACGCAGGCCGAGAAGGGCTCCGAGGTCACCCTCACCGTCGCCACGGCCAAGCCGACCAAGACGGTGCCGTCCGTGGTGGGCCAGAACGTGGACGCCGCGAAGAAGCAGCTGACCGACAACGGCTTCCAGGTGTCGGTGACGGAGGAGGACTCCACGCAGCCTCCGGGCACCGTCACCAAGCAGAGCCCCGACGGCAACACCCAGGCCGCCCAGGGCTCCATGGTCACCCTGACCGTGGCCAAGGGCGCGCAGAACGTCGTCGTGCCTCCCGTCCTGACGCACAAGCTCAAGGACGCCAAGAAGGACATCGAGGCCGCGGGCCTGAAGGTCGGCAACGTCATCGGCCCGCAGGACGACAACGCGGTCGTGCAGACCACGAACCCGCTCCCGGGCAACCAGGTCGCCAAGGGTTCCGCGGTCGACGTGACGACCACGGCGGGCCTTCCCGGCTCCGACACGGGCAACCCCGGCACCCCGGGCGGCGACCAGGGCGCCACGGGCAACACGGGCTTCATCGGAGGCGGCTTCATAGGGGGCCGTCGCCACTGACGCCGTAAGAACGGTGAACGCCGGGTGGGCTTCTTGAAACCCACCCGGCGTTCGGCGTTCCGAGCCGGCTTCCGGGGCTAGCGCAGTTCCTTCGGGGGCGTACGGTCCGCGTCGACCTTCTCCGTGCGCTCCAGCTCCGCCCAGACGATGTAGCGGTAGTCCGAGGTGTAGACCGGCGTGCAGGTCGTCAGGGTCAGGTAGCGGCCCGGCTTCGTCTTCCCCGATTCCTTCGGGACGGGGTCGATGACGGCGACGTTGTACTTCGAGGTCTGCTTCAGCTCGGCGTAGACCTTGTAGACGTACCAGACGTCGCGCGTCTCGAAGACGACCCGGTCGCCGGTCTTCACCTTGTCGATGTTGTGGAACTTCGCGCCGTGCCCGTCGCGGTGGGCCGCCAGGGTGAAGTTGCCCTGCTGCTCCCACGGCATCGCGGCCTTGGCCGGGGAGGTGTAGAAGCCGGCCACGCCCTCGTTGAGGACGTCGGTCCCCGTACCGCGCTTGACCAGGACCTCGCCGTTCTTCATGGCGGGCACGTGCAGGAAGCCGATGCCGTCCTTGGTGTCGAGCGCGCCGGGGCCCGACGGGCCCTGCGCCCAGCGGTCGCGCACGTGGTTGCCCTGCCGCTTCGCCTCGCGATCGGCGAGGACGTTCGTCCACCACAGGGAGTAGACGACGAAGAGGGCCAGGATCACGCCCGCTGTGATCAGCAGTTCGCCGATGACGCCCACGGCGGCGGCGAGGCGCCCCCGTCCCCGGTCAGTACGTGCCACTGACGTTCGTACCCCGCTCACTGTTCCCCGCGTGTCTCAGTTGACGAGCGCGTCCGGCTTTCCCTTGCTCCGGGGCCGCTCGTCGACCATCTTGCCCCACACGATCAGGCGGTAGGTACTGGTGAACTCGGGGGTGCAGGTGGTGAGGGTGATGTAGCGGCCGGGGCCACGGAAGCCCGAACCGGCCGGCACGGGGGCGATGACCGTGACATTCGCCGGTGACGTCTGGTCCAGACGGCTCGTCATCTCATACGTGTAGAAGGCGCTCCGCGTCTCCACGACGATCTTGTCGCCGGGCTTCAGGCGGTTGACGTAGCGGAACGGTTCGCCATGGGTGTTGCGGTGGCCGGCGAGGGCGAAGTTGCCTTGCTTGTCCCACGGCATCGCGGTCTTGAGGCCGGCATCCCCGTAATGGCCCACCATGCCGCGGTCGAGGACCTTCTGCTTGCCGACGCCCTCGGCGATGGGCGCCTTCACATCCAGCGACGGGATGTAGAGGATCGCGAAGCCCTCGCCCGGCGAGAACGCGCCCGCGTCCCGGTCGGCGGCGCCCTGGCCGTCCTCGTCCCAGCGGCTCTGCAAGTGATGGGCGGCCCCGCCGGCCTGCTGGAGGGCGCGGATGTTCGTCCACCACAGCTGGTAGGCGACGAAGAGCAGCATCACGAGGCCGGCCGTGATGAACAGCTCGCCCGTCAGCCGGCACAGCAGCACGCCCAGGCTGCCCCTGCGCGCCCGCCGGGCCGCGTGCCTCCGCGCAGCACGCCCCCCGGTCCGTACGGGCCTGTGCGCCGCCTGAGCCGGCACCTCCACCCTGCGCAGCTCCATCGTCGCCCGGTCCTCGGGCGGCAGCGGCTGCGATACGACCCGCGGGGGCGTGGTCACGCCCCGGCCGCCCCGGTCTTGCCCACCACCGGGGCCAGTCCCGCCGACCGCTCCACCGCCGTGGCGTCGCCGCAGGCGACCAGCCAGTTGGCGAGCATCCGGTGGCCCCACTCGGTGAGCACGGACTCGGGGTGGAACTGCACGCCCTCGACCGGCAGGTCGCGGTGGCGCAGGCCCATCGCGATGCCCGACTCCGTCCAGGCGGTGATCTCCAGCTCGTCCGGCCAGTTCTCCCGCTCGACGGCCAGCGAGTGGTAGCGGGTGGCCGTGAAGGGCGACGGGAGGCCCTGGAAGACGCCCGCGCCCTCGTGCGTCACCAGCGACGTCTTGCCGTGCAGCAACTCGGGCGCCCGCCCGACCACGCCGCCGTACGCGACGGCCATCGACTGCATGCCCAGGCAGACGCCGAAGACGGGGATGCCGTGCTGCGCACAGTGCCGCACCATGTCGATGCACACACCGGCCTGCTCGGGCGCCCCCGGCCCGGGCGAGAGCAGGACCCCGTCGAAGCCGTCCTGCGCGTGGGCGAGCTCGACCTCGTCGTTGCGCCGTACCTCGCACTCGGCGCCGAGCTGGTAGAGGTACTGGACGAGGTTGAAGACGAAGCTGTCGTAGTTGTCCACGACGAGGATGCGCGCACTCACTGGTTGACCGCCATTCCGTTGTCGACCGTCACGTCGTTGAACGGCAGCAGCGGTTCCGCCCAGGGGAAGACGTACTGGAAGAGCACGTAGACGACCGCCAGTACGAGCAGCAGCGAGATCAGTGCCCGCACCCATGCGTTGCCCGGCAGACGCCGCCAGATCCAGCCGTACATGCTGTCCCCACTTGCCGATGACGTAGTCGAAATTGCAGCACCAGACTAAGGGTCGGGCGCCCGCCGAGGGGGTCAGGCGGACAAAGCCCCGGGCCGGCCCCGCGAGACGGGCGAAGTGGCGTCCAGGTGCGCCCACACGATCAGCCGGTGGCTGTGGCCCCACTCCGGCTCGCAGGTGGTGAGGGTCAGGTAGCGGCCCGGGGTGCGGTAGCCGGACGCGGCGGGCACGGGGTCGATGACGCCCGTGTCGTCGGGGCGCGTGCGGTACGGGCGGCCGTCCACGCGGTACGTGAACCAGGTCGTGCCGTCGCTGATCACCACCGCGTCGCCCGCGCGCAGCTCGTCGAGGTCCTTGAAGGGGTCGCCGTAGGTGCGGCGGTGGCCGGCGACCGCGAAGTTGCCCTGCGCGCCGGGGCGGGCGGTCCGCTCGTAGTGGCCGAGGCCCCGCTTGAGGAGGTCGGTGCCGGTTCCTTCGAGGACGGGCTTGGCCCAGCCGGCGCCGAAGCGGGGGATGTACATGACGGCGAAGGCTCGGCCGGCCCGCGGCGCCGTGCCCGCGGGGGGCGCCTGGCCGGCGGTGCCCGCGCGGGGCGGGGTGCGGGAGGGTGCGTCGGGGCGTGCCGGACCGGACGGGTCTCCCGGCCGGGCTCCCGGCTGGTCCCCTGATCCGCCCCCTGATTGGCCGTCTGATCGGCCTCCCGATGGGGCGGACGGATCGTCAGGCAGGCCGCCGGCCTCGGGCTGCGCGCCCTCCGGCTGCTGCTGCCCCGCCTGCTCCCCTGCCTGCTCCCCCGGCGCGGCCGCCGCACCCACGGCCCCGCTCGACCAGCGGTCCTGGAGCCGGCCGAGCTCCTCGTCCATGGCGCTGTCGGCGCGCACGCCCGTCCAGTAGAGGACGTAGACGACGAAGAGGACGAGCAGAGTGCCGATGGTGACGCACAGTTCGCTGAAGGTGCGGACGACGGTCCTCGACCTCACCGCGGGCCTCCTCCCGCTCGTGCTCCCCGCTCACGTCCTCACGTCACGGGCTCACGTCACGGCTCATGTCACGGGCTCGGCGTAGTGGAGGTCCACTGTGCCCGAGTAGCCCGGAAGAGTCACCGCCTCGTGCTGGTCGACTTTCCAGCCGAGCCCGTACGCGTTGACGTACTGGAGGTAGTTCTGGATCGACGGGGAGGCGTCGATCGCCTTGCGGAGCGCGCCGCGGTCGCCGACGGCCGTCACCTTGTACGGCGGGGAGTAGACGCGGCCCTGGAGGATCAGGGTGTTGCCGACGCAGCGGACCGCGCTGGTGGAGATCAGCCGCTGGTCCATGACCTGGATGCCCTTGGCGCCGCCCTGCCAGAGGGCGTTGACGACGGCTTGCAGGTCCTGCTGATGGATGACCAGGTCGTTGGGCTGCGGCTGCGGGACGCCGGGGATCTTGGCCGTGGCGTTCGGCGGGGCGTCGGTGAGGGTGACGGTCAGGCCCGGGCCGCTGAGCTTCTCGGTGCCCGCGGCCGCCGCGAGGTCGGCCAGCTTCTTGTTCTGGGCGGCGGTGTTGCCGTCGCCGCGCCGGGCGAGGGCGTCGACCTGGGAACGGACGGCCGCGGCGCTCTCGTCCAGGCCGGCGTTCTTGCGGCTGCGCTCCTGGATGAGGTCGGAGAGCCGGAGCATGGAGTCGTCGGTGCGGATGTTGGTGCCGTGCGCGGTGTTGAAGCTCGTCCAGAAGATGAGGCCGGCCAGCGCGAACACGCCCCCGGTGAGCAGCCGGACGGGCTTGAAGCGCCGGGAGGGCCTGCTGGTGGAGTCCGCAGAATTACTCAACGTACCCTTATCCTCTCCGGCGCCACGGAAGCACTACGCTAACGGACGCCCGGGGCAAGGTGGCGTTCCCGCCGCCCACCGCCCCGGGGCCGGCCCTTTGTCCCGCCCCATGCAGCCCCAGCGCGGTCACGCAGCGCATCGACAGGAGAGTTCCTCGTGCCGAAGTCACGGATCCGCAAGAAGGACGACTTCACGCCGCCGCCGGCGAAGCAGCAGACCATCAAGCTGAGCTCCGGACGGGGCTGGGTGGCGCCGCTGATGCTGGCGATGTTCCTGATCGGGCTGGCCTGGATCGTCATGTTCTACGTGACCAGTGGCGACATGCCCGTCGAGTCGCTCCACAACTGGAACATCGTGGTCGGTTTCGGCTTCATCGCGGCGGGGTTCGTAGTCTCCACACAGTGGAAGTAGCAAGCCCTCCGGGGAGCCTTCCGGGGAGTTATCCACACCCTCGTCCACAGTGGGGAAAAACTCAGAAGATCTGTGGATAACTTCCTCACCGTTGACGCCGGTGTGACTGATCACAAGCGCGGTGGGCCGCTTGGCGGCCCCGCCCACCAGCGGAAACGTAGCTCTGTACGAGCACGGACACGCGTTCCCCACAGCGTGCACAAGATTCTGTACGCGCTGTGGACAAACGCACGGGTCAGCCGGGGCCGGGTGCCCCGGCCGGCCTGAGACCCTGAGCCCACAGCGCCCGGGTCTCAGCGTCCGGATCAGCCGGAGAAGCCGACGAGCTCCGGCAGCGTCGCCGTCCGTACGATCACCGCCGCGACGATCACCGCCAGCGTCACGCCGCAGGTGAGCCCCTGGACGAGCGCCCGCTTCTCCCGGGGCGCGTGCACCATCCCGTACGCGACGACCGCGCCCACGACCAGCCCGCCGATGTGGGCCTCCCAGGCGATGTTGTGCCACGTGAACGTGAAGATCAGGTTGAGCACCAGCAGCGCCGCGACGGGCCGCATGTCGTAGTTGAGGCGGCGCATGATCACCGCCGTGGCGCCCAGCAGGCCGAAGATCGCGCCGGACGCGCCGAGCGAGGGCTGGCGCGGGTCCGCGACGACGAAGGTGAGCGCGGAGCCGCCGAGGCCGGCCAGCAGGTACAGCGTGAGGTAGCGGGCGCGGCCCAGGGCCGCCTCCAGCGGCGGGCCGATCCACCACAGCGACAGCATGTTGAAGGCGATGTGCATCGGCGCCTGGTGCAGGAACATCGAGGTCAGCAGGCGGTACCACTGGCCCTCGGCGACGCCCTGCGGCTCGCCGCCGAGCACGGCGCGGCCGAACAGCTCCAGCTCGTCGAGCAGGCCGTCGCCGGTGGCCATCACCGCGACCCACAGGGCCACGTTGACCGCGAGCAGGATCTTGGTCACCAGCCGGGGGTCGGCGGCCTGCGTGCCGCCCGCGATGGTGCGCGGCGCGGTGGCCTGCGGCCGGTGTCCCGTACCGGAGTCGCCGGCGACGCAAGCCGGGCACTGGAACCCGACGGATGCGCTCACCATGCACTCCGGGCAGATCGGCCGCTCGCAGCGGGTGCAGCGGATGCCGGTCTCCCGCTCGGGATGCCGGTAGCAGCCGACGGCCTGGTCGTTCATGCGTTCCCCTTGCGCCGGGTGGTGGGCGGGCCTGTCCGGGACGCGCGGCCCCGCCCGTCATACGGACGAGCGGGGCGCCGGGTTCCCTCGGGCGGGCGAGGGCGGGTGAGGGAGGAGGAGGGCGGGGAAGGCGGCCTCCCGCCGTCAGCGGGTCTCGACGACGACCGACTCGATGACCACGTCGTTGACCGGGCGGTCGGTGCGCGGGTTGGTCTGGGCGGTGGCGATGGCGTCGACGACCTTCTTGGAGGCGTCGCTCGTGACCTCGCCGAAGATGGTGTGCTTGCGGGTCAGCCACGTGGTGGGCGAGACGGTGATGAAGAACTGCGAGCCGTTGGTGCCCGGGCCGGCGTTGGCCATGGCCAGCAGGTAGGGCTTGGTGAAGGCCAGGTCCGGGTGGAACTCGTCCGCGAACTTGTAGCCCGGGCCGCCGGTGCCGTTGCCCAGCGGGTCGCCGCCCTGGATCATGAAGCCCTCGATGACGCGGTGGAAGACCGTGCCGTCGTACAGCTTGTCCGTGGTCTTCTGGCCCGTCTCCGGGTTGATCCACGCGCGCTCGCCCTTCGCGAGCTCCACGAAGTTCTTGACGGTCTTCGGGGCGTGGTCCGGGAAGAGCCGGATCTCGATGTCGCCCTGGTTGGTCTTCAGGGTGGCGTAAAGCTGCTCGGCCACGGTCTGCCTTCCCTCGTCTGCACTGTCGGCTAACGATCCTCGCACGTACGGGTTGGCGGCGAGTAGCGGACAAACACCCGCGCGCCGCGCGAAACCGTGGCATGGTCGAGCGGGGCTCACCGCCCCTTCACCTCACGCTCACTTCCCCGATGACCCGGATGCACGCTCGCACATGCCGGACCGCCCGTCCCCAGGCATGATTTTTCACTGGGTGGAAAGGCGACAAAACACACGCCACCGAGGAGGAGGATCTCGTGACCCGCAAGGACAGCGTGCGCGCCGCGACCAGCACGGCGAAGGACAGTGTCCGGCACGCCGCGGAAGTGGTGGCGCCGTACGCCGGCACGGCCAAGGACGCGGCCGTGCACTACGCGCATGAGGCCCGGACACGGCTGGCGCCCAAGGTCGCGGAGGCCGCGCACCAGGCCGCGCACCAGGCCCGCTCCCAGTACGACGCACATCTCCATCCCCGGATCGAGCACGCCCGCGGCGCCCTGCCCCCGAAGATCGACCAGGCCGCCGTGCGCGCCCGCACGGCCGTCGAGCCGGTCCGGGACGAGGCCGTCGCCCGGAGCGCCGCCGCCCTCGCGGCACTGCGCGGGCAGGTGACCCCGAAAGAGATCGAGAAGCTGGTCGCCCGGCGCGACCGGCGGTGCCGGGCGGGACGGGCGCTCCGCCGCTTCGCGGTGATCGGCCTGCTCGCCGGCGGGGCGTACGCGGCCTGGAAGTGGTGGGACAAGCAGGCCAATCCGGACTGGCTCGTCGAGCCGCCCGAGGCCACGGAGGTCCGGGACCGGCCCCCGCTGACGTCGGTCGACGGCACGGGCCCGGAGAGCGCGTCCTCGCCGCTCGACCCGGAGGTCCAGGCCAAGCAGGCCGAGGCGGAGTCCTCCCCGGAGAACAACGACGGCCCGGGCGAGCGCCCGTACTGACCGCCCGCACCGTCCGCACCATCCGTACAGACCGCCTGTACTGACCATCCGTACCGACCCTTCGTAACCCCGCTCCGAACGTCCGCGCCGAGGCCTCCGGGCCCCGGCGCGGACGTATTTGTTTCCGGAAGCGGAATCCATCACTCAAATAACGGCATCGGTTACCCGCGGGATATCGCCATTCCTTTTCGGAAAAACCGACGGTAGAGTCTGTGAGGGGCGATTGACGGGGTCATGCCCCGCCCTCACCTTCGTTTCCACGGGCGGCCGCCCGCCCCTGGCCCGCTGCCCCAGGGCCTGAGATCCGGCTGCCCAGGGCGTGCGGCGCCCGACAACAAAGAAATACGAACTTTAAATCAATGTGAAATCCCCCCGGTTATGCGGCGGCGAATCAGGCACCCCCCACCAAGCCGACGACGGAGAAGAAAATGGATAAAACCGCTACGGAGGTGCCGCAGCTGTCGCCTCTCAGCGACCTCCATGTGCTGCTCTACCGCATGGCGCTCGAGCAGGGCAGGCTCCGGCCGAAGGCGGCCGCCCACCGCTTGGACGTGCCGCGCGCCGTCGTCCGCGCCGCCGTGGACGACCTCTCCCGGCTGCACCTGCTGCGCCCCGCCGAGGAGGCGCCCGACGCCGCCCGGCCCACCGGGGAGCTCGCCGGCGGTGCCGGCCGCGACACCGAGTACGCCGCCCGCAACCCCGACGTCGCCGTCACCCACGTGACCGGCCCCATCGAGGCGCGGATCCAGCAGCTGCACCGCGAATCCGAGCGGATGAGCAGTCATGTGCTGGCCATGAAGCCGGTGTTCGAGGAGTCCTGGCACGGCCACTTCACCCGGACCCCCATCGAGTACCTGACCCTCCCGGACGCCATCCGCTCCGCCCTCGAACGCCTCTCCGCCACCGCCCGTACGGAGGTCGCCGCCGCCCACCCCGACGTGCCGGACCCCGCGGCCCTGGAGGAGGGGCTGCAACGCACCACCGAGCTGACCGCCCGCGGCGTGCTCGTGCGGACCCTCTACCCCCACTCCGTCCTCACCCACGCCCACGTGCAGCAGCACCTGGGCCGGATGGCGGAGCTCGGCGCCCGGGTCCGCACCACCGCCCACGTGCCCGACCGGGTCCTCATCTTCGACGCCGGCACCGCCGTCCTCGCCGACCACGGCAGCTCCCCCGGCGACGGCAAGGGCGCCCTCGCCGTCCGCGACCCCTCGCTCGTGCGCTTCCTCTACCGGTCCTGGGAGAGCGCCTGGGAGTCCGCGCGGCCCTTCACCGGATCCGGCGACGACGGATCGGCCAAGGACGAACTGCGCCGGTCGATCCTCGAACTCCTGGAGTCCGGCATGAAGGACGGCATGGCGGCCCGCCGGCTCGCCATGTCCGTCACCACCTACCGGCGCCACGTCACCGAACTGCTCGCCGAGCTCGGCGCCCAAAGCCGTTTCCAGGCGGGAAGCTACGCCCGCCGCGCGGGCTTACTGGACGACTGACGCGCACGGCCCCACGGGCCGCACGAGCACGCCACCACACCACGAAAAATCCCCTCCGCCTTGCGTTTCCGCAGGTCAAAGGGGATTTCTTGTGGAGCCTAGGGGAGTCGAACCCCTGACATCTGCCATGCAAAGACAGCGCTCTACCAACTGAGCTAAGGCCCCGTCGCCGACCAGACTACCCGGTGCCCGCGGTGTTTTCCGACCGGGTATCGCCGGGGCCCAGCACTCTCCGTAGGATGCACCGCAAGATTCGCTGAAGCGAAGCGAAGGGGAGAGCGAGATGGACGCAGCACAGCAGGAAGCCACCGCCCGCGCGCGGGAGCTGCAGCGTAGCTGGTACGGAGAGCCGCTGGGGGCGCTCTTCCGGCGGCTCATCGACGACCTCGGCCTCAACCAGGCCCGGCTCGCCTCCGTGCTCGGCCTGTCGGCGCCCATGCTCTCCCAGCTGATGAGCGGCCAGCGCGCGAAGATCGGCAACCCCGCGGTCGTCCAACGAGTCCAGGCGCTTCAGGAGCTCTCCCGCCAGGTCGCCGACGGCACCGTGAGCGCCGCCGAGGCGGCCGACCGGATGGAGGAGGTCAAGAAGAGCTCGGGCGGCTCCGTCCTCAACTCCACGCAGACGACGGCCAGCAGTGGTGCGCCGACCGTGCGCCGGGTGGTCCGCGAGATCCAGTCGCTGCTGCGCTCCGTCGCCGGCGCGGGCGACATCATCGAGGCCGCGCAGAGCCTGGCTCCCACGCATCCCGAACTCGCCGAGTTCCTGCGGGTGTACGGCGCGGGGCGGACCGCCGAGGCGGTCGCGCACTACGAGGCCCACCAGAGCTGACCGCGCGCACGCGATGGGTGAGCTCTTCGCCGGGCGCTACGAGCTGGTGGACCCGATCGGCCGGGGCGGGGTGGGGGCCGTCTGGCGTGCCTGGGACCGGCGCCGGCGCCGCTACGTGGCGGCCAAGGTCCTCCAGCAGAGCGACGCCCACACCCTGCTGAGGTTCGTCCGCGAGCAGGGCTTACGGATCGACCACCCGCACGTGGTCGCGCCGATGAGCTGGGCCGCCGACGACGACAAGGTGCTGTTCACCATGGACGTGGTGAGCGGCGGCTCCCTCGCCCATCTCATCGGCGACTACGGGCCCTTGCCGCCGTCCTACGTGTGCGTCCTGCTGGACCAGCTGCTGTCCGGCCTCGCGGCGGTGCACGCCGAAGGCGTGGTCCACCGGGACATCAAGCCCGCGAACGTCCTCCTGGAAGCGACCGGCACCGGCCGGCCCCACGTCCGCCTCTCCGACTTCGGCATCGCCATGCGGAAGGGGGAGCCCCGCCTCACGGACGCCAACTACGTCATGGGCACCCCCGGTTATTTCGCGCCGGAGCAAATGCTGGGCGACGAGCCCGATTTCCCCGCCGACCTCTACGCCGTCGGCCTCACCGCGCTGTATCTCCTCACCGGCCGCAAACCCGACGCCGAGGCGCTCGTGGAGCGCTTCACCGAGCACGGCACGCCCGGAGCTCCGGAAGAGGTCCCCGAGCCCCTCTGGCACGTGATTGCGGGCCTCCTGCAACCCGATCCGGGGCTGCGCTTCCGTACGGCCACGGGCGCGCGCAAGGCCCTTGCGGCGGCCGTGGAGATGCTGGGCGCCCCCGCCGCGGACGAGGAGCCCATCGAGGTCTTCGACCAGCTCGGGCCGCTGCCCGCGGGGTTCGGCCCGGACGGCCCGCAGCACCCTGCCGCGCCGGTACCGCCGCCCCTGCCGGCCTATCCGCCGCACCCGGCGCCGCAAGCCCCGCACCCGGGGCCGCAAGCCCCGCAAATCCTGCAAGCCCCGCAACCGCCCGCCCCACCGGCTCCTCCGGCCTATCCGGCTCCCCCGGCCCATCCGTTCACGCGCGTCTACACGGCCCCCCAGCCCGTACGGAACCCCGCTCCTGAACGGCAGCCCGGCCCGCCCGCCAAGGTGGCCGTCCCCGTGCTGATCGTCGCGCTGATCTGCCTGGGAATCGGCTTCTGGGCGCTCACCTCCGCCTAGCCTGCCACCCAGGTTGCTCCCGCAAATAAATCATTTGCGTATGAAAACAGCAGGGCCCCGGCCGTGTCGGCCGGGGCCCTGCTCAGGACTCGTTTGTCTCACACACCCGAACCTGCGGGCACGGAGTCGGTCGCCTCCGTCCACAGGTCCTGCTCGGCGCGATCCGCCTGGATCTGGCGGTACACGAGGAGCCCGCCGATGGCGGCCAGTGCGACCAGGAGGAGCTTCTTCACCGCGCGACCTCGTCTTTCCTTGACGTAAGGGGACCTCTGGTGGCCGATGATACACACCGGCCGATACCGATCGGTGACCTGTGCGGCGCCCGCTTCCGCCGGGCGGCCGCGGACCCAACTCCCCACCTGGGGAAAACAGATCGGCCCGGGCGGAGAAAATCTCCGTCCGGGCCGATCGTGCGGTGGGGCTAACAGGACTTGAACCTGTGGCCTCTTCCTTATCAGGGAAGCGCTCTAACCGTCTGAGCTATAGCCCCGCGCGACACCGAAAGATTAGCGCACTTGGGGCCCAGTCCCAAAATCCGGTCCGCCGGGCCCCTGCGCACGGCTATTCGTCCTCGGCGAGGGTCAGCTCCACGCCGCCCACGAAGCCCGCCGAGAGGTTGTAGACGAAGGCCCCCAGGGTGGCCAGCGCGGTCGCCAGGACCACGTTGATCACCGCGATGACCGAGGTGAAGAGCAGCACCCGGGGAAGCGACAGGAACGACTGGAGGTCGAAGCCGCCGCCGTCGCTGGAGGTCGTGGCGTCGCTGATCGTCCCGCCGACGGTCGAGAAGACGCCCATGGCGTCCATGACCGTCCACAGCACGGCCGCCGCGACGATCGTGCAGATGCCCAGCGCGATCGACAGCAGGAAGCTGACCTTCATCACCGACCACGGGTCGGCCTTGGCCACCCGCAGCCGTGCGGTGCGCGTACGGGGCGCGGGGCGCCCTGCCGGGCGGGGCGCGGCAGCGGAGGCCCCGCCGTCCTGCACGGGCTCCTGGCGGGCCGCGGGGCGCGGCACGGCAGCGCCCGCCCCGGCGGCCTTCTGAGGCTCCTGGCGGGGCGCCTGGGCGCCACCGGAGCCCTTGCCCGCGGCACCCTTCTTGAGGGCACCCGCGGCGGCCTTGGGGCCGTCCTGGCCGGGGATGCGGGGCGGCGCCTTGACGGCGTTCCGCGGATCGGCCGAGGAGGCCTTCGCCGAACCCTTCGCCGGGCCGCTCGCAACGGGCTTGCCCCCGTTGCTCCCGGCGCTGCCGCTCCCGCTGCCGTTCCCCGTCTCGTCAGCCACGCTTGCAGCCTTCCCCGCCCCGGCCGCCTTCACCTCGGCGGAAGGCTCAGTCTTGGAGGTCGCGGCCTTCGCCGCCTTGCCGGACTTCCCGGCGCCGGCGGTGCTCCCGGCCTCGGCCTCGCCCTTGCCGGACGTCTCCGCCGGCTCGGAGCCGGCCGAACCGGCCGAACCGGCCGCGCCCGCCGAACCCGCCGGAGGCTCGTACGCCTGCGGCGGGTGGTAGGGCTCCGGCTTGGGCTCCGGCTTCCGGGAGTCCGTCAACGTCCCCCCTCGGGAGCCCGCGTCCGCGGCGGAGCCACGGGCGCCCGCCTCATCGGTAGCAGGTGCGGCGGAAGTACTGCGCTCGGCACCTGCACCGCTTGCCGCGGCGCCCGTGGCTCGACTCACGACTTACTCCTCGGTGTTTCCTGCCGGGGCGGATGCGCCCTCGGCACCCTGGGCCCCGTCGCCCTCGGCTGCATCGGCCAACTCCTCGACCTCTTCAGCCTCGCGACCGGCCTCGGCGTTCCGTGCGATGCCCACAACGGCATCGCGCTTGCCCAAGTTGATCAGCTGGACGCCCATGGTGTCACGGCCCGTCTCCCTGACCTCGCTGACCCGTGTGCGGATCACGCCGCCGCCGAGCGTAATGGCAAGGATCTCGTCGGTCTCCTCGACCACCAGCGCACCGACCAGCGAGCCACGATCCTCCACGATCTTGGCCGCCTTGATACCGAGGCCGCCGCGGCCCTGAACGCGGTACTCGTCCACGTTCGACCGCTTCGCGTAGCCGCCGTCGGTCGCCGTGAAGACGAACGTCCCCGGGCGCACGACGCTCATGGAGAGCAGCTCGTCGCCCTCGCGGAAGCTCATGCCCTTGACGCCGGAGGTGGCCCGGCCCATCGGGCGGAGGGCTTCATCCGTAGCGGTGAACCGGATGGACTGCGCCTTCTTGCTGATCAGCAGCAGGTCGTCCGCGGCGGAGACCAGCTCGGCACCGATCAGCTCGTCCTCGGCACCGCTCTCGGTCTCGCGCAGGTTGATGGCGATGACGCCGCCGGAGCGCGGGGAGTCGTAGTCCTTGAGCGAGGTCTTCTTCACCAGACCGGACTTGGTGGCGAGCACCAGGTACGGCGCGACGTCGTAGTCGCGGACGGCGAGGATCTGGGCGATCTTCTCGTCCGGCTGGAAGGCCAGCAGGTTGGCCACGTGCTGGCCGCGGGCGTCGCGCCCGGCGTCCGGCAGCTCGTAGGCCTTGGCGCGGTAGACGCGGCCCTTGTTCGTGAAGAACAGCAGCCAGTGGTGGGTGGTGGAGACGAAGAAGTGGTCGACGATGTCGTCTTCCTTGAGCTTCGTGCCCCGCACGCCCTTGCCGCCGCGCTTCTGCGAGCGGTAGTCGTCGGTCTTCGTGCGCTTGACGTAGCCGCCACGGGTGATCGTGACGACGATGTCCTCCTCGGCGATCAGGTCCTCGATGGACATGTCGCCGTCGAAGGGCACCAGCGCCGAGCGCCGGTCCTCGCCGAACTTCTCGACGATCGCCGTGAGTTCCTCGCTGATGATCTGACGCTGGCGCTCGGGCGAGGCGAGGATCGCGTTGTACTCGTTGATCTTCGCCTGGAGCTCGTCGTGCTCCGCCACGATCTTCTGGCGCTCCAGGGCGGCCAGCCGGCGCAGCTGCATCTCCAGGATCGCGTTGGCCTGGATCTCGTCGATCTGGAGCAGACCCATCAGGCCCTCGCGGGCCACGTCGACGGTGTCGCTGCGCCGGATGAGCGCGATGACCTCGTCGATGGCGTCCAGGGCCTTGAGCAGACCGCGCAGGATGTGGGCGCGCTCCTCGGCCTTGCGCAGCCGGAAGCGGGTGCGCCGGACGATGACCTCGATCTGGTGCGTCACCCAGTTGCGGATGAAGGCGTCCAGGGAGAGGGTGCGCGGCACGCCGTCGACCAGGGCCAGCATGTTGGCGCCGAAGTTGGTCTGGAGGTCGGTGTGCTTGTAGAGGTTGTTGAGGACGACCTTGGCGACCGCGTCCCGCTTGAGGACGATCACCAGGCGCTGGCCCGTACGGGACGAGGTCTCGTCGCGTACGTCGGCGATGCCGCCGATCCTGCCGTCCTTCACCAGGTCGGCGATCTTCTGCGCGAGGTTGTCCGGGTTGGTCTGGTACGGGAGCTCGGTGACCACCAGGCACTGGCGGTTCTGGATCTCCTCGACCTCGACCACGGCGCGCATGGTGATCGAGCCGCGGCCCGTGCGGTAGGCCTCCTCGATGCCCTTGCGGCCCACCACGAGGGCGCCGGTCGGGAAGTCGGGGCCCTTGATGCGCTCGATGAGCGCGTCGAGCAGCTCCTCGGAGCTCGCCTCCGGGTTCGCCAGGAACCACTGGGCGCCCTCGGCGACCTCGCGGAGGTTGTGCGGCGGGATGTTGGTGGCCATGCCGACCGCGATGCCGGCGGAGCCGTTGACCAGCAGGTTGGGGATGCGCGACGGCAGGACCGTCGGCTCCTGGTTGCGGCCGTCGTAGTTGTCCTGGAAGTCGACGGTCTCCTCGTCGATGTCCCGGACCATCTCCATGGACAGCGGCGCCATCTTGCACTCGGTGTACCGCATGGCGGCGGCCGGGTCGTTGCCCGGGGAACCGAAGTTGCCGTTGGAGTCCACCAGCGGCATCCGCATGGCCCAGGGCTGGGCGAGGCGGACCAGGGCGTCGTAGATGGAGGCGTCACCGTGCGGGTGGTACGTACCCATCACGTCACCGACGACGCGGGCGCACTTGTAGAAGCCCTTCTCGGGCCGGTAGCCGCCGTCGTACATCGCGTAGAGCACGCGGCGGTGCACCGGCTTGAGGCCGTCGCGCACGTCGGGCAGCGCACGCGAGACGATCACGCTCATCGCGTAGTCGAGGTAGGAGCGCTGCATCTCCGTCTCGAGCCCGACGGGCTCGACGCGCATGCCCACGCCCTCCAGCGGGGCGGGCGCGCCCTCGGGGGTCACCTCGGGCACGGGGGCGGTGGGGGTCTCAGGGGTTTCGTCGGCCATGGGTGTTCAAAGTCCTTTCGCGCTGCGGCTGTCTCGGGGTGGGCCGACAGGCTCAGATATCGAGGAAGCGGACGTCCTTGGCGTTGCGCTGGATGAAGGAGCGCCGGGCCTCGACGTCCTCGCCCATGAGCACCGAGAACAGGTCGTCCGCCTGCGCGGCGTCGTCCAGGGTGACCTGGCCCAGGACGCGGTGGTCGACGTCCATGGTGGTCACGCGCAGCTCCTCGGCGTTCATCTCACCGAGACCCTTGAAGCGCTGGACCGAGTCGTCCTTGATCCGCTTGCCGTTTTCGCGGCCGAGCTGGATCAGGGCGTCGCGCTCGCGGTCGGAGTACGCGTACTCGAAGTCGTCCCGGCCCCACTTGATCTTGTAGAGCGGGGGACGGGAGAGGTAGACGTGACCGGCCTCGACCAGGGGGCGCATAAAGCGGAAGAGGAAGGTGAGCAGCAGGGTGTTGATGTGCTGACCGTCGACGTCGGCGTCCGCCATCAGGATGATCTTGTGATAGCGGAGCTTCGCGATGTCGAAGTCCTCGTGCACGCCGGTGCCGAAGGCGGAGATCAGCGCCTGGATCTCCTGGTTCTGGAGGATCTTGTCGATCCGGGCCTTCTCGACGTTGAGGATCTTGCCGCGGATCGGGAGGATCGCCTGGTACTGCGGGTTGCGGCCGGACTTGGCCGAGCCGCCGGCGGAGTCACCCTCGACGATGAAGATCTCGCACTTGGCCGGCTCGTTCGACTGGCAGTCCGAGAGCTTGCCCGGCAGCGACGCCGTCTCCAGCAGGCCCTTGCGGCGCGTGAGGTCACGGGCCTTGCGGGCCGCGACGCGCGCGGTGGCGGCCTGGATGGACTTGCGGATGATGTCCGCGGCCTCGTTGGGGTTGCGGTCCAGCCAGTCCGTCAGCTGCTCGTGGACGACCTTCTGCACGAAGGTCTTGGCCTCGGTGTTGCCCAGCTTGGTCTTGGTCTGGCCCTCGAACTGCGGCTCGCCCAGCTTGACGGAGATGATCGCCGTCAGACCCTCGCGGATGTCGTCGCCCGTGAGGTTGTCGTCCTTCTCGCGGAGCAGCTTCTTGTCGCGCGCATAGCGGTTGATCAGACCGGTGAGCGCCGCGCGGAAGCCTTCCTCGTGCGTACCGCCCTCGTGGGTGTGGATGGTGTTCGCGAAGCTGTAGACACCCTCGGTGTACTGGGTGTTCCACTGCATCGCGACCTCGAGGGAGAGCATCCGCTCCTTGTCCTCGGCCTCGAAGTCGATCACCGTGGGGTGAATGACCTCGCCCTTGCGCGAGTTGAGGTAGCGGACGAAGTCGGAGATGCCGCCCTCGTAGTGGTAGCGGACGGTGAGGGGCTTGCCCTCCTCGTCCACGTGGGCCGGGCGCTCGTCCGTCAGCGAGATGGTGAGGCCCTTGTTGAGGAACGCCATCTCCTGGAAGCGCCGCGAGAGCGTCTCGAAGGAGTACTCGGTGGTCTCGAAGATGTCGCCGTCGGCCCAGAAGGTGACCGAGGTGCCGTGCTCGTCGGTCGCCTCGTTCTGCTGGAGCGGGGCGGTCGGGACGCCGAGCTTGTAGTCCTGGGTCCAGCGGAAGCCGTCGGTCTTCACCTCGACCGCGACGCGCGTCGACAGCGCGTTGACGACCGAGACGCCGACGCCGTGCAGACCGCCGGAGACGGCGTAGCCGCCGCCGCCGAACTTGCCGCCCGCGTGCAGGACGGTCAGGACGACCTCGACCGCGGGCTTGCCCTCGGAGGGCACGATGCCGACCGGGATGCCACGGCCGTTGTCCACGACGCGCACGCCGCCGTCGGAGAGGATCGTGACGTCGATGGTGTCCGCGTGGCCCGCGAGGGCCTCGTCGACGGAGTTGTCCACGACCTCGTAGACGAGGTGGTGCAGGCCGCGCTCACCGGTCGAGCCGATGTACATGCCGGGCCGCTTGCGGACGGCGTCCAGACCCTCCAGGACGGTGATCGCGCTGGCGTCGTAGGACACCGCTTCGGGCGCGCCCGCGGGTGCGGCCTCGGCCGTCTCGTTGGAAGGGGTGGTGTTCTCGTTGGGGTTGCCGGAATCGGCCACGAAGCGCCCTTTCTGGCACAGCACAGGCCATCCCCGACTGCGGCGGGGAGACCCCACCCGAGGCAGGCAGGAGCGGCTGCGTCGTTCTGCGTTGGTCGACGAGTCCCGCGAGCCGGCGGGATTGCCACCAGTCTACCGGTAGCGCTGACATGAATGGGGGTTTGGCGGTGCCTGAGCCTGCACGTGCCGCCCTGAACCGGCATCAGCCGACTCCCTATATGCGCCCCCGGGCTCCGAGAGGCTCACAGCGGCACTCAGCGCTTCGGGCTGTCAACCGCCCGCTACCGTGAGCGGGGTCTCAGCGCCGGCTCACGCGCCACGCCGGTCAACCCGTGGCATCACCGGCCTCCGTGGCCGCTTTCGCTTCCGCCGTCGGCCCCGCTGCCAGCCGTCTCTTCCGTGTCAGCCTTCTCAGCCGTACGTGTCGCCCGGGCCCGTGCTGCCGGGGGCGCGCAGCGAGCCGTAGCGGCGGGCGGGGCCGCCCGGGCCCAGCACCTTGATCGTCCGTACGGTGCCCTGCCCGAGGTCGTCGTTGAGCCGGGCCACCAGCTGCGGCGCCAGCAGGCGCAGCTGCGTCGCCCACGCCGTCGAGTCGCACTGCACCGTCAGGACGTGCGAGTCCTCGTCGAAGGTCTGCGGGGTGCAGTGCAGGGCCAGCGCGTCGCCCACGATCTGCGGCCAGCGGCCCATCACCCCGCCCACCGCCGCGGGCTTCTCCCAGCCCCGCTCGGTGATCAGCCGGTTGATGGCGGCGCCCAGCGGCAGCGGGTCGCGGCCGTCGGCGCGCGCCCCGGAGCGCAGCCCACCGCCGCGGCGCACCTGCTTCTTCTGCTGGGCCGCAGCGCCCCGCGCCCGCGCCTGCTCCTTGGCCGCGCGCAGCGCGACCCGCGCCAGGTCCACGCCGGAGGACTCGGGCGGCTTCGGGTGCTCGGAGGACGAGCCGGGGTGCGTGCTCATACGCGCTCGACCTTGCCGTCCGAGACCGCGTACCGGGCGCCGGTGAGGACCTCCGGCACGTCGTCGTCGACCGCGGCGGTGACCAGCACCTGCTCGCCGTGGGCCACCAGCTCCGCCAGCCGCTCCCGGCGCCGGGCGTCCAGCTCGGCGAAGACGTCGTCCAGGACGAGCACCGGCTCGTTGCCCTCGGAGCGCAGCAGCTCGTACGAGGCCAGGCGCAGCGCCAGCGCGTACGACCAGGACTCGCCGTGGCTCGCGTACCCCTTGGCCGGCAGCTGGCCGAGCCGCAGGAGGAGGTCGTCGCGGTGCGGGCCGACCAGCGTCACGCCCCGCTCGATCTCCTGCTTGCGGGCCTCGGCGAGCGCCGCGAGCAGCGCCTCGTACAGCTCCTCACGGGTGTGGGCGCCCTCGATGCCGGCCGGGCCGCGGTAGTCGAAGGCGACCGGGCCGCCGCCGGGCGCCAGCTGCTCGTAGGCCTTGTCGGCGAGCGGGCGCAGGGTCGCGATCAGGTCGAGCCGCTGGGCCAGCAGCTCGGCGCCGGCGCGGGCCAGGTGCTGGTCCCAGATGTCGAGCGTGGACAGATCCAGGCCGCGACCGCCGTGGCGGCGCGCCATGGCCGCGCTCTTGAGGAGGGTGTTGCGCTGCTTGAGGACCCGCTCGTAGTCGGAGCGGACGCCCGCCATGCGCGGGGTGCGCGCGGTGATCAGCTCGTCCAGGAAGCGGCGGCGCTCGCCGGGGTCGCCCTTGACCAGGGCGAGGTCCTCGGGGGCGAACAGCACGGTGCGCACGATGCCGAGCACGTCGCGCGGTCTGACCTGGGACGATCTATTGATCCGGGCCCGGTTGGCGCGGCCCGGGTTGAGCTCCAGCTCGATCAGCTGCTGCCGCTCGTCCTGGACCACCGCGGCCCGTATGACGGCGCGCTCGGCGCCCATCCGGACCAGCGGGGCGTCGGAGGAGACCCGGTGGCTGCCGAGGGTGGCCAGATAGCCGACCGCCTCGACGAGATTGGTCTTGCCCTGGCCGTTCGGGCCCACGAACGCCGTGACGCCCGGGTCGAGGGAGACCTCGGCCCGGGCGTACGAGCGGAAGTCGGCCAGCGACAGATGCGTGACATGCATGGTGCGCCGACCTCTTCCGCTGTGTACTACTCGTCCTGCTGGTGATGCAGTTACTGCTGTGGTGCCTGTTACTACTTGCTCTCGACGGCGTGGCCGCCGAACTGGTTGCGCAGCGCGGCGATCATCTTCATCTGCGGCGAGTCGTCCTGACGGGAGGCGAAGCGCGCGAAGAGCGACGCGGTGATCGCGGGCAGCGGCACGGCGTTGTCGATCGCGGCCTCGACCGTCCAGCGGCCCTCGCCGGAGTCGGCGGCGTAACCGCGCAGCTTGTCGAGGTGCTCGTCGTCGTCCAGGGCGTTGACGGCCAGGTCGAGCAGCCAGGAGCGGATGACCGTGCCCTCCTGCCAGGAGCGGAAGACCTCGCGCACGTCGGTGACGGAGTCGACCTTCTCCAGCAGCTCCCAGCCCTCGGCGAAGGCCTGCATCATGGCGTACTCGATGCCGTTGTGGACCATCTTGGCGAAGTGGCCGGCACCGACCTTGCCCGCGTGCACCGCGCCGAAGTCACCCTCGGGCTTGAGCGCGTCGAAGATCGGCTGCACGCGCGCGACGTTCGCCGCGTCGCCGCCGTACATCAGGGCGTAGCCGTTCTCCAGGCCCCAGACGCCGCCTGAGACGCCGCAGTCCACGAAGCCGATGCCCTTGTGGCCCAGCTCCTCGGCGTGCTTCTCGTCATCGGTCCAGCGGGAGTTGCCGCCGTCGACGACGATGTCGCCCGGGGAGAGCAGCTCGCCGAGCTCGTCGATGGTGGACTGGGTGGCGGCACCGGCCGGAACCATGACCCACACGACGCGCGGGCCCTGGAGGGAGCCGACCAGGTCCTTGAGGCTGCTGACATCCGCGAGGTCAGGGTTGCGGTCGTATCCGATGACGGTGTGACCTGCGCGGCGGATGCGCTCGCGCATGTTGCCGCCCATCTTGCCGAGACCGACGAGACCGAGCTCCATGGGTGATCCTCTATGCCTTGAGTGGGTTCGTACCTGGGTCCGAGCCTACGCCGGGCAGGCGCTGCACACCTGTGGGGCGGGGGCGCTCAAAAGGCTGTGTGCCCCCGCCGCGGCCGATCCCGTCAGCTGCGTCAGCCGGACAGGCGAACCGGCATGATCAGGTACTTGTACGCGTCGTCCGCCTCGGCGTCGACGGCGGGCTTGCCGCTCAGCAGCGCCGGCTTCGTCGACGTCGTGAAGGACAGCTGCGCGACCGGGGAGTCGATCGCCGACAGGCCCTCCAGCAGGAAGCCGGGGTTGAACGCGATCGAGATGTCGTCGCCGTCGAGCTGGGCGTCGACGCGCTCCACAGCCTGTGCATCGTCGCTGGAGCCGGCCTCCAGGATCAGCACGCCCTGCTCGAAGCTCAGCCGCACCGGGGTGTTCCGCTCGGCAACCAGCGCCACGCGCTTGACGGCCTCGACGAACGGCGCGGTCTCGATGACGGCGACCGAGTTGAACTCGGTGGGGAAGAGCGTGCGGTACTTCGGCAGGTCGCCCTCGAGCAGCCGCGTGGTGGTGCGGCGGCCGGCGCCCTCGAAGCCGATCAGGCCCTCGCCCGCACCGGAGCCGGACAGGGCGATCGAGACGGAGTCGCCGCCGCTGAGGGACTTGGCGGTGTCCAGCAGGGTCTTGGCGGGGACCAGGGCGACCGCGGAGATGTCCGGGGTCTCGGGCTTCCACATGAACTCGCGGACCGCGAAGCGGTAGCGGTCGGTGGAGGCCAGGGTGACGGTGTCGCCCTCGATCTCGATGCGGACACCGGTGAGCACCGGCAGCGTGTCGTCACGGCCGGCGGCGATGGCGACCTGCGCGGCGGCGGCGGCGAAGACCTCGGCGGGGACGGTGCCCGTGGCGGTGGGCATCTGCGGCAGCGCCGGGTACTCCTCCACAGGCAGGGTGTGGAGTGTGAATCGCGAAGAGCCGCAGACCACGGTGACGCGCACACCATCGGTGGAGATTTCCACAGGCCTGTTGGGAAGTGCGCGGCAGATGTCGGCGAGGAGGCGGCCGGAGACGAGGACGGTGCCGTCCTCCTCCACATCGGCGTCGACCGAGACGCGGGCGGAGACCTCGTAGTCGAAGCCGGACAGGCTCAGGGAGCCGTCCTCGGCCTTCAGCAGCAGGCCCGCGAGGACGGGCACCGGCGGACGGGCCGGGAGGCTGCGGGCCGCCCAGGCCACTGCCTCCGCGAGTACATCGCGCTCCACCCGGATCTTCACCGGAACCGCCTCCTGCTTGTTGCTGGCTCGCCCTGCTGGCTTCTTCGTCGGCTGCTTGCCGGAGACCAGTCTGACGTACGCCGCTGACAGCTGGTGCGTCTCGGGGTCAAGTCGGGTCGGAGGGCGTGGCGAGGCCCGCGGCCGAGTTGTGCACAGGACCCACTTCGAAACGAGTTCCCCGCTAGATCTCTGTGGTCGTAGTAGTAGGGCCTGTGGAAACGGTGGAAAACCCTCTTTGCCCAGGTCAACGCCGCTTTTTTGTCCACCGGGCCTGTGGGCGGGGGCAGTGGATAAGCGGGGTGCGCTGTGGACCGCGGAAAGTTCTGCACAACCGGTGCACAGGCGGGGCGCACTTCTCCCCAGGGCTGTCCCCAGTTTTACCCAGGTTCCCCACAGCCCAATCCGGCACCTTGGTGTGACGCCTTTCACTCGGTGCGGTGAGGTCGGGCGTTTCGTTGCCGAACAGTGGACAGAGGTGTGGAAAGACTGTGTACAACATCCACTCTCCTGTGGGCGGCCGGTGGACAACGCCGAGGGGTCCTTGTGGGTGATTAATCTGTCCACAGGCTGTGGAAGACCGTCAGCCACAAATCCACACGCCCTTGACCTCGCCTGATGGGCTATCAACAGCCTGCGCTGTGGACGGCGTATGGACAACTTCGCAGCCCACAGGGTGTGGACAGCCGGTCGGCAAGGAAACTGTGGAGAACCCCGGGTCCGGCGCACGTATTCGAACAGAGCTGTGCGCGGCTGTGGACACCGGAGGCCCTCGGGACGCCCGGTTGATGGCCCGCCGATGCCTCCGCGGCGCCTTCCGGCGCCTCTGTGAGGCGCCTTGAGACGTCCCTGTGAGGTGCCTGCGACGTCCCCAAGACCGCGAAAAGGGCGCTCCGGGAAGCCTCCCGGAGCGCCCTCGGACGTCCTGTGCGGTGTCCTCAGCCGTTCTTGATGCGGTTGGTCAGCTCGGTCACCTGGTTGTAGATGGAGCGCCGTTCGGCCATCAGCGCGCGGATCTTCCGGTCCGCGTGCATGACGGTCGTGTGGTCCCGCCCGCCGAACTGCGCACCGATCTTCGGCAGCGACAGGTCCGTGAGCTCGCGGCACAGGTACATGGCGATCTGCCGGGCCGTCACCAGCACGCGGCTGCGCGAGGCCCCGCACAGGTCCTCGACGGTGTGCCCGAAGTAGTCGGCGGTCGCGGCCATGATGGCCGGCGCCGTGATCTCCGGCGAGGCGTCCTCGCCGCCCGGGATCAGGTCCTTGAGGACGATCTCGGTCAGGCCCAGGTCGACGGGCTGCCGGTTCAGGCTCGCGAAGGCCGTCACCCGGATCAGCGCGCCCTCCAGCTCGCGGATGTTGCGCGAGATGCGGGAGGCGATGAACTCCAGGACCTCCGGCGGGGCGTTCAGCTGCTCCTGCACGGCCTTCTTGCGCAGGATCGCGATGCGGGTCTCCAGCTCGGGCGGCTGGACGTCCGTGATGAGGCCCCACTCGAAGCGGTTGCGCAGCCGGTCCTCCAGCGTCACCAGCTGCTTGGGCGGCCGGTCCGAGGACAGCACGATCTGCTTGTTCGCGTTGTGGAGGGTGTTGAAGGTGTGGAAGAACTCCTCCTGCGTCGACTCCTTGCTCGCCAGGAACTGGATGTCGTCGACCAGGAGGATGTCCATGTCGCGGTAGCGCTTGCGGAACGCGTCCGCCTTGCCGTCGCGGATGGAGTTGATGAACTCGTTGGTGAACTCCTCGGAGCTCACGTAGCGCACGCGGGTGCCCGGGTAGAGGCTGCGCGCGTAGTGCCCGATGGCGTGCAGCAGGTGGGTCTTCCCCAGGCCCGACTCGCCGTAGATGAAGAGGGGGTTGTACGCCTTCGCCGGCGCCTCGGCCACCGCGACGGCGGCGGCGTGCGCGAAGCGGTTGGACGCGCCGATCACGAACGTGTCGAAGAGGTACTTCGGGTTCAGGCGGGCGGTCGGCTCGCCGGGGCCGGGGGCCGGGGACGGCTTCGCCGCGAGCGGGCCGGGGGCGCCGCCGGAGACGGGACGGTCGGACCGGTCGCCGCCGCGCGGGCCGCTCTCCGGCCGGTCCCGGCCGGGGATCTCGCGGCCCTGCATGTCACGGCCGGGCATGTCGTGGCGCTGCTGCTCGTACGGCATGCGCTCGGACGGCTGCGTCCGGTAGTCGGAACCCTGCGGTTCGTAGCCGCCGCCGGAGTGCTGCGAGGCGTACGGATCGCGTTCGCCCTCGGCGAAGCCGCCGAGTCGCTGCTGCTGCCAGCCGTAGTCGTTCCTGTCGCCCCTGTCACCGGGGGGCGGCACCGAGGGGGCCGAGTGGCGCGGCCAGGCGCCGGGCTCGGGGCGCTGCTGCTGGTAGTCCGGGTAGGCGGGGCGCACGGACGGCAGGTCGTCGGCCGGGGCCTGGCGGCCGTAGCTCTCGCGGCCCTCGTAGGCGCCGTTGTCGAAGCTCTCATAGCCGTCCCGGGACTCGTAGGCGTCGCGGCCCCGGCCGTCGCCGCCGCGGCCCGCGGGCTCCTCGTAGCGGGACTGCTGCGGGGCCTGGGGGCGCTCGGCGGGCTCGCCCGCGGAGTCGTCCACGGTGATCGCGATCCGGATGGGGCGGCCGCACTCGCGGCTGAGCGCCTCGCTGACGAGCGGCGCGAGCCGGCCCTCGAGCACGCCCTTGGCGAATTCGTTGGGCACGGCCAGCAGGGCGGTGTCCGCGACGAGGGCCAGCGGCTGGCACCGCTTGATCCAGTGCTCGTCCTTGGTCTCGACGCCCTGGCCGCGCTTGTCCCGGCCCTCGCCCAGGAGCTGGTCGAGCACGCGCGGCCACACTGCGGCAAGATCGGCAGGCAGGTCAGCCACAGGGCACGCTCTCTCAGTCACTGGGGGCGCCCCGTCAGTCCCACGAATGTGTGGTTCTCGGGACGGGCGGGAAGGATTCGGAGTTCAGCCACGGTAGTCAGCCCGCGGTGCGTGGTTCAAGTCGTTGTCCACAGGGTGTGTACAAATGTGCCATGACGCGAGCCGTGTCGTCCCACCGGGCCACGGCGGGCTACGGTGTATCCCTGGTGCGCTGCCGGTTTGACCGAATGGCGTAGCCGCGCGTACCGTGACCAGGTCGAGTTGTCGATGGCTGCTGCCGCCTGCCTCCGATGGGCAAAGATCGCGTCGAATCTGTGCGTGGTTATGAAGCGGTGCACTCGGGCGTTGCGAGCTTCTCGTGGGCGCACGGTGACAGCCAGGCGATGTCCCGCCACCACCGAATCATTTCTGGAGCCCCCGAGTGAGCAAGCGCACCTTCCAGCCGAACAACCGCCGTCGCGCGAAGACCCACGGCTTCCGCCTGCGCATGCGCACCCGTGCCGGCCGCGCGATTCTCGCGTCCCGCCGTGGCAAGGGTCGCGCCCGCCTGTCGGCCTGAGCAGCCTGACGACCAATAGGTCCATGCCGTGCTGCCTACCGACAATCGTCTGAGGCGGCGCGAGGACTTTGCGACCGCGGTGCGCCGGGGACGCAGGGCAGGCCGCCCGCTCCTCGTCGTCCACCTCCGTAGCGGTACAACGGACCCGCACACACCTGGGGAGAACGTTCCCCCGGTGCGTGCGGGTTTCGTCGTCAGCAAGGCCGTCGGCGTCGCCGTTGTCCGCAATCTGGTGAAGCGCAGGCTTCGCCACCTGATGCGTGACCGGCTCGATCAGCTGCCCGCCGGTAGCCTGGTGGTGGTACGGGCCCTGCCCGGCTCGGGCGAGGCGGACCACGATGAGCTGGCCCGTGATCTTGACACCGCACTGCAGCGGCTGTTGGGAGGGGCGCCGCGCCGTTCCGATTCCCCCAGGGAGACCCCCGGGGACCTTGGCCGAAGCCAGGGAGGGAGCGCACGGTGAAGTATCCGCTGCTGTGGTTGATCAAGCTCTATCAGTGGACCATCAGCCCGCTCCTGGGCCCGGTCTGCAAGTACTACCCGTCGTGCTCGCACTACGGCTACACAGCCATTGACGTGCACGGTGCGGTCAAAGGAACGGCGCTGACGGCCTGGCGCGTCCTGCGCTGCAATCCGTGGTCGCTCGGTGGCGTCGACCACGTTCCTCCCCGGAAGCGTCCGGTCTGGCACCAGCGGCTGAGGAGCCGACTGGGTGGGCACCCCGCCTCGGGGCCTGCCGCACAGCCCGAGACTCAGCCCAACGCCCAAGGAGCCTGATTCGTGGACACGATCCTCGGTCCCCTCTATTACGCAGTTTCCTGGATCATCGTCCAGTTTCATTCGCTGTACAGCCTTGTCTTCGACAAGAACAGCGGCTGGGCGTGGGGGCTGTCCATCGTCTCCCTCGTGGTCCTGATCCGCATCTGCCTGATCCCGCTCTTCGTGAAGCAGATCAAGGCGACGCGGAACATGCAGGCGCTCCAGCCGAAGATGAAGGCGATCCAGGAGCGCTACAAGAGCGACAAGCAGCGCCAATCCGAAGAGATGATGAAGCTCTACAAGGAGACGGGCACCAACCCTCTCTCGAGCTGTCTCCCGATCCTGGCCCAGTCGCCCTTCTTCATCTCGCTGTACCAGGTCCTGAACCACATCGCCCAGGGCAAGACCGTCGGCTTCATCGACAAGGAGCTGCTGGACAGCGCCCGCCAGGCGCACATCTTCGGCGCCCCGCTGTCGGTGAAGTTCCTCGACTCCGCCTCCAAGGTGGAGAGCCTCGGCGCCACGCTGACCGACGTCCGCGTCGTCACGATCATCATGATCGTCCTGATGTCGCTGTCGCAGTTCTACACCCAGCGCCAGCTGATGACGAAGAACGTCGACCTCTCGGTGAAGACGCCGTTCATGCAGCAGCAGAAGATGCTGATGTACGTCTTCCCCGTGATCTTCGCGGTCATCGGCATCAACGTCCCCGCGGGTGTGCTCCTGTACTGGCTGACCACCAACGTGTGGACCATGGGCCAGCAGATGTTTGTCATCCGCCGCAACCCCACCCCGGGCAGCCTCGCCTTCAAGCAGCGCCAGGACCGCCTGCGGGCCAAGGGCAAGCTCAAGGAGGACCCGGCCGAGGTCGAGGCGCGCAAGGCCGTCGAGGCCGCCCGTGCCAAGCGTCAGCAGCCCAAGCGCCAGACCAAGGCCAAGCGCCAGGTCGCGGGCACGACCCCGGCCGCTTCCGACGCCGCCTCCACCGATTCCACCACCTCCGCCGCGGACGAGCAGAAGCCGTCGCTGGAGAAGAAGCAGGGTGAGTCCGGGACGGACGCCAAGGCCGCCGGCGGCGCCAAGGACGCCAAGGCGGGCGGCAAGCCCGGGCAGCGCAAGAGCGGCCCGCAGCGGCCCAAGCACCCCTCCAAGAAGTGATGAAGGAGTCCACTGTGACGGACACGCAGCGCCAGACCAGCGGTGTCGCCGCTGAGGGCACCGACACCCTGTCCCGCCTCGAGCAGGAGGGCGAGATCGCGGCCGACTACCTCGAGGGTCTGCTCGACATCGCCGACCTCGACGGCGACATCGACATGGACGTCGAGGCCGACCGCGCCGCGGTGTCGATCATCAGCGACTCGACCAGCCGTGACCTCCAGAAGCTCGTCGGCCGTGACGGCGAGGTGCTGGAGGCGCTCCAGGAGCTCACCCGGCTGGCCGTGAACCGGGAGACCGGCGACCGCAGCCGGCTCATGCTGGACATCGCCGGCTTCCGCGCCCGCAAGCGCGAGGAGCTGGCGAAGGTCGGCGCCCAGGCGGCTGCCGAGGCCCGCAGCACCGGCGGCCCGGTCAAGCTGGACCCGATGACGCCCTTCGAGCGCAAGGTCGTCCACGACGCCGTGGCCGCCGCGGGCCTGCGCAGCGAGTCCGAGGGCGAGGAGCCGCAGCGCTTCGTCGTCGTCCTCCCGGCCTGACCGTCCCGGGCGGATCCCCGCCCGGTTCCCCCCGGCTTTCCCGATCCCACTTCTAGGTGTGTCCGGCCCCGTCTGCTCGCAGGCGGGGCCGATCCTTGTCAGCCTGATATGCAGACTCTGAATCCCAGTGATGCTCAGAGAGACGTCGTACGGAAGGACGGTTTCCCGTGGATGAGGCAGCGGAGCTCCCCCCGGCGCCCCCCGAGGCCCGGGAGGTTTTCGGTGACCGCCTGCCGGAAGCCGTTCGGTACGCCGAAGTGCTCGCGGACGCGGGCGTACGGCGTGGTCTCATCGGTCCCCGTGAGGTTCCGCGGCTGTGGGAGCGGCACCTGCTGAACTGCGCGGTGCTCTCCGAGGCCGTCCCGGACGGCGTCTCCGTGTGCGACGTGGGCTCCGGCGCCGGGCTGCCCGGCATCCCGCTGGCCCTGGTCCGGCCGGACCTCCAGATCACCCTCCTGGAGCCCCTGCTGCGCCGTACGACGTTCCTCCAGGAGGTCGTGGAGCTGCTGGGCCTGGATCACGTCACGGTCGTGCGCGGCCGCGCCGAGGAGATGCTCGGCAAGGTGCAGCCGGTGCACGTCGTCACCGCGCGGGCCGTGGCTCCGCTGGACCGGCTCGCGGGCTGGGGCGTGCCCCTGCTGCGGCCGTACGGCGAGATGCTCGCCCTCAAGGGCGACACCGCGGAGGAGGAGCTGAAGGGCGCTCGTGCGGCGCTCAGCAAGCTCGGCGTGGTCCGGACCTCGATCCTCCAGGTCGGCCAGGGCGTCGTGGACCCGCCGTCCACGGTGGTCCGGGTCGAGGTGGGGGAGAGCCCGGGCGGTGTGCGCTTCGCCGCCAAGCGGGCCAAGGCCGCGGGACGCTCGCGCCGCCGTCGCTGAGATCACCCTTCCGGGTCACCCCGGTGGAGCAGGGCAATGCTCCATACAACCTGCCAAACCTATCCATAGCGGAGTGTCGTCGCCGCGGCGCAGAGCGTGCGCTGCATCGTGTTTCACGTGAAACGACGCTCCTTGCTACAGGGAATCATCGACCGGGGCCGCGCGGCCGTGCCGCGCGGCCAGCGGACGGCCGAGCGCGCCGGTGGCACCGGCGACGCTGGTGTATCCACAGGAATGCTGGATTCATCCACAGGAGAACGGGCCTCGCTGGTTCACAACCCCGAAAGCATGGCAGGCTCTGTCCATTGCGAGCCTGATGTCGAGGAGAGTGAATCCTTGCGGTCCGACGCCAATATCGCGGGGCCGATGGCCGATCCGGTCCCCGGTCCCCGCCCCGCCGACTCCGCGCCGTCGGCTGATCCCGGGGTACTGCCCGTGGCTGATGCCGGGGTGCTGCCCGTGAATGAGCTCGTCGGCTCGGTTTCACGTGAAACACCGCCGCCGATGCCCCGGCCGGAGCAGACCCGGGTCATGGTGGTCGCCAACCAGAAGGGCGGCGTGGGCAAGACCACCACGACCGTGAACCTGGCGGCCTCACTGGCCCTGCACGGCAACCGTGTCCTGGTCATCGACCTCGACCCCCAGGGCAATGCCTCCACCGCGCTGGGCATCGACCACCACGCAGAGGTTCCGTCGATCTACGACGTCCTGGTGGACAGCAAGAAGCTCGCCGACGTGGTGCAGCCGGTCGTCGATGTGGAGGGCCTCTTCTGCGCGCCCGCCACGATCGACCTGGCGGGCGCCGAGATCGAGCTGGTCTCCCTCGTCGCCCGTGAGAGCCGGCTCGACCGTGCGATCAAGGCCTATGAGCAGCCGCTGGACTACATCCTCATCGACTGCCCGCCCTCGCTCGGCCTGCTGACGGTCAACGCCCTGGTCGCCGGCGCCGAGGTGCTGATCCCCATCCAGTGCGAGTACTACGCCCTGGAGGGCCTCGGCCAGCTGCTGCGCAATGTGGAGCTGGTGCGGGGGCACCTCAACCCCAAGCTCCACGTCTCGACGATCCTCCTGACGATGTACGACGGCCGGACCCGGCTGGCCTCCCAGGTGGCCGATGAGGTGCGCACCCACTTCGGCCATGAGGTGCTGCGGACCAGCATTCCCCGGTCCGTCCGCATCTCCGAGGCGCCCAGCTACGGGCAGACGGTCTTGACGTACGACCCGGGTTCCACTGGAGCGCTTTCCTACCTGGAGGCAGCCCGGGAGATCGCGCTGCGGGGCGTGGGCGTACGTTACGACGGCAGTAGGGCTCACCTGGTGGGCCGTCAACAACAGCAAGACCAGCACAGCATGTCGGAGGGGCTGCAGTGAGCGATCGACGTAGAGGACTGGGCCGTGGGCTCGGTGCCCTGATTCCAGCGGCGCCGAAGGCATCGGAGAGCGCCGGCTCGGCCGTGGGGCCGGGCGCGACGTCCCCCGCCGCGGTGCCGGTTCTCACGCCGGAGCGGGGGGTGGCGACGGCCAAGGTGACCCCGCTGCCGGTGATGGACGTCGCCGTTTCACGTGAAACGGATGCGGAGGAGGCCCAGGGAACGGGAGCGCAGTTCGCAGAGCTGCCGCTGGACGCCATCACGCCCAATCCGCGGCAGCCGAGGGAGGTCTTCGACGAGGACGCCCTTGCCGAGCTGGTCCACTCCATCCGCGAGGTCGGGCTGCTCCAGCCGGTGGTCGTACGCCGGACCGCCCCGGAGCGCTATGAACTGATCATGGGTGAGCGCCGCTGGCGGGCCTGCCGGGAGGCCGGCCTGGACAGCATCCCGGCCATCATCCGCGCGACGGAGGACGACAAGCTCCTCCTCGACGCCCTCCTGGAGAACCTGCACCGGGCGCAGCTGAACCCGCTGGAAGAGGCTGCCGCCTACGACCAGCTGCTCAAGGACTTCAACTGCACCCATGACGAGCTGGCGGACCGGATCGGACGGTCGCGTCCCCAGGTCTCCAACACGCTGCGGCTGCTCAAGCTCTCCCCGGAGGTGCAGAGGAAGGTCGCGGCCGGCGTGCTCCTGGCCGGACACGCCCGTGCCCTGCTCTCGATCGACGACACCGAGGAGCAGATCCGGCTCGCGGGGCGCATCGTGGCCGAGGGGCTGTCGGTGCGTTCCGTGGAAGAGATCGTGACCCTGCTGAAGCGGGAGACGAAGGGCTTGGTCAAGCCCAAGGGCCCCCGCGCGGGCACCCGGGTCTCCCCGGCGCTCACCGATCTGGCCACCCGGCTGTCGGACCGCTTCGAGACCCGGGTGAAGGTCGACCTGGGCCAGAAGAAGGGCAAGATCGTCGTCGAGTTCGCCTCGATGGAGGACCTGGAGCGCATCCTGGGCACGCTCGCCCCGGGCGAGGGCCGGGTCATGGAGCAGAAGCTCTCCGCCGACGACGAGGACTAGGACGAGGGCTGAGCCCGAAGGCAAAGGGCGGGTGGTGTTTCACGTGAAACACCACCCGCCCTTTGCCTTGCCGCGCTGTTCGCTCAACCCCTCCCCGGATACGATGCGTTGGGGTATGGCGCAACCACGTTGACACAGTTCGCGGAGGGGCGGGGCCATGCGATGGGTGGGCCGGACCGGACTGGTGGCAACAGGCTTCGGCCTGGGAGCAGTCGGCGGATTCGTCGGCAGCCTTCTCTGGGAACGGAGCGTGCTGAGCGCCGCCCGGGGTATGGCACGCGACGGAAGTGAGGAATTGGCTCCATGGGGCGTCGGCTCGTACCGCTCACGCTGGACAATCTCCCGGACCTCCCCCAGCGCTGTCGCTCCTGCGTCTTCTGGGAACTCGACCCTGTCAGCGGCGAAGCCGCGCTGAAGGCGGGCCGGCCCGAGCTGGAGAAGGAGGCCTGGATCTCCGGCGTCCTGCTGGAGTGGGGATCCTGCGGCCGTGTGGTGTACGTCGACGAGGTGCCGGTGGGCTTTGTGCTCTACGCACCGCCCGCCTATGTTCCCCGGTCGGCCACCTTTTCCACGAGCCCCGTCGCCGCGGACGCGGTTCAGCTGATCACGGCGTGGCTGTCACCCGGCTTCCAGGGGCAGGGCCTCGGCCGGGTCATGGTGCAGACCGCTGCCAAGGACGTCCTGCGGCGGGGGTTCAAGGCCATCGAGGCCTTCGCCGACGCGCGCTGGAAGGAGCCGGCCTGTGTGCTGCCGGCCGACCACCTCCTGGCCGTCGGCTTCAAGACCGTGCGACCGCATCCGCGGTATCCGCGGCTGAGGCTGGAGCTCAGGACGGCGCTCTCCTGGAAGGAGGACGTCGAGCTTGCGCTGGACCGTCTGCTGGGGGCGGTCCAGAAGGAGCCCGCGTTGCGGCCGCTGTAGCGACTGCCTTCTGCACAAACGCCGGACGGCCGGGTGCGGTTTCACGTGAAACCGCACCCGGCCGTCCGGGCGAGTGATGCTTACGCGTGGATGAAGGTGCTCAGCTCGCGCTCCAGAGCGGCCTTCGGCTTGGCACCGACGATCGTCTGGACGACCTCGCCACCCTTGTAGACGTTCAGGGTCGGAATCGACATCACGCCGTACTTCGCGGCGGTGCCGGGGTTCTGGTCGATGTTGAGCTTGACGATCTCGATCTTGTCGCCGTACTCGGCCGCGATCGCCTCCAGGGAGGGGGCGATCTGACGGCACGGGCCGCACCAGTCGGCCCAGAAGTCCACCAGAACGGGCTTGTCGCTCTTGAGGACGTCCTCGTCGAAGGTCTTGTCGGTCACAGCCTTGAGAGCCACGGAGGTCTCCTTAAATTCTTTGCGTGGGGAGGGTTGGCGGGGGGTGGGGTCAGGCGGTCTTCTCGGGCTCGCGGACGTGCTCGCTGTCCGAGAGGTGGGCGAGGAAGCGCTCGGCGTCCAGCGCCGCGGAGCAGCCCGTACCGGCGGCGGTGATCGCCTGGCGGTAGGTGTGGTCCACGACGTCACCGGCGGCGAAGACACCGGTCAGGTTGGTGCGGGTCGAGGGGGCGTCCACCTTGAGGTAGCCCTCGTCGTCCAGCTCCAGCTGGCCCTTGAAGAGCTCCGTGCGCGGGTCGTGGCCGATCGCGATGAACAGACCGGTCACCGGCAGCTCGGAGGTCTCGCCGGTCTTGACGTTGCGCAGGGTCAGGCCCGACAGCTTGCCCTCCCCGTGGATCTCCGCGATCTCGCTGTCCCACACGAAGGAGATCTTCGGGTCGGCGAAGGCGCGCTCCTGCATGGCCTTGCTGGCGCGCAGGGTGTCACGGCGGTGGACGACGGTGACGGACTTGGCGAAGCGCGAGAGGAAGGTGGCCTCCTCCATCGCGGTGTCGCCACCACCGATGACGGCGATGTCCTGGTCCTTGAAGAAGAAGCCGTCGCAGGTGGCGCACCACGAGACACCGCGGCCCGACAGCTCGTCCTCGCGGGGCAGACCGAGCTTGCGGTGCTGCGAGCCGGTCGTGACGATCACGGCCTTGGCGCGGTGGACGGTGCCGGCGGAGTCCGTGACGGTCTTGATCTCCTCGCTGAGGTCGACCGCGACGACGTCGTCCGGGATCAGCTCGGCGCCGAAGCGCTCGGCCTGCGCGCGCATGTTGTCCATGAGGTCCGGCCCCATGATCCCGTCACGGAAGCCGGGGAAGTTCTCGACATCGGTGGTGTTCATCAGGGCACCACCGGCGGTCACGGCGCCCTCGAAGACCAGCGGCTTCAGCGAGGCGCGGGCGGTGTAGAGCGCGGCCGTGTAGCCCGCGGGCCCGGAGCCGATGATGATCACGTTGCGGACGTCGCTCACGGGAGTCTTCCTTGTCTGCCGACTGCTGTCTCGGGTCCTTGAGGGGGTTCACCCCACCCAACGGATCCTACGGGTCGGGCATTCCCGTGGGCGCCTGCTGCGGCCGGTACGGCTCAGGACCGTGGCAGCGTCTCGTTCAGCAGCACCTTGCCCGGAGCGGTGCCGCCGGCGTCGACGCAGGTGGCGGAGACCACAAAGGCGTCGACGAGCGTGCCGTCCCCGGGGTGCGGCAGGACGATGAGATAGGCGTCCTCACCCTGATAGGTCTCCGGCTCGGAGATCAGCTCCTGCTCCGAGCGCCCGATGCCCTGCCGCACGCAGAGCGGAGCCGTGCCGCCCGGGGCGTTGAGCGTCTTGCTGGGCGGGCTCTCCGGGCTCTCGGCGGTCTTCCCATGGGACTCGGTGGCGCTGAACGGCGACGGCCTCAAAAGCTCCTGCACCCGTGCCGTGAGATCGCCGGAGGCGAGGGCATGCGCTGCCGCATGGCTCTCACCGCTCTTGGCGGGCGTCCGGGTGGGGGCATCCGTCCCACCGGACTGCCAGAAGATTCCGCCCACGCTGATCGCGGCGGCGACGCAGGCACTCCCGAGCAGCACTGCGGGCCAGCGCCGCCGGGCGCGCCTGCCCCCGGGCTTGCCGGGCGGCGGCCCCTGGCGGCCGGGGCCGGTGGCGGGACGAGGCCGGGCGGTTTCGCGCGCTGGAGTCTTCCGGGGGGCGGCCCCTGTTTCACGTGAAACGGCGCCGTGGGCGGAGGGCTCTGTTTCACGTGAAACGGCACCGTGGGGCAGGGGCTCTGTTTCCCGCGTCCCTGTTTCCCGCGCCCCCGTCTCGCGCGTTCCTGTTTCACGCGTTCCCGTTTCACGTGAAACAAGGAAAGGCACACGCACACCCGACGGCGGCGTGGTCGAGTCCAGCAATGCCTCGGCGGCGAGAGCGGCGTCGATCCGGCCGGCGATGTCCGCCGGCATCCGCGGCGGACCGGGGAGCGTGCCGAGCGCGCCGCGGATCTCGTCCAGGGAGCTGCGGACGTCCTCGCAGAGCTCGCAGCCCGCCAGGTGCTCCCGGACGTCCGCGGTACGCGACGGCGAGAGCACCCCCTCGGTGAGCGCGGAGATCTCCCCGACCTCCGGGTGCCCATCCGTGCCGGTCATCGAAGTCACGCTCGCCCACCTCCACCCTTCACTGGATCTGCGTCGCTCTGTCCTGCCGGTGGTGGGACGGACGCCCCTTGCGTCCGGTTCCTTCCCCCGTCGGACGGTGGGCTACCCCCGCCACCGGGGCGCAGATGGGTGAGGATCGGCAGCAGCCGGGCCCTTCCCCGTGCGCAACGGCTCTTCACCGTGCCCACGGGAACGTCGAGCACCTCTGCGGCTTCGGCCACGGGATACCCCTGCATGTCGACCAGGACGAGGGCCGCGCGCTGATCGGGAGGCAGCGTGGACAGCGCCTGGAGCAGTTCCCGGTGCAGATCCCCGCGCTCCGCGGGTGCGGCAGCAGACTCGTGGGGCTCGATGAGCTGTTCAAGCCGTTCGGTTTCGGCGAGAGGAGCCGTACGCCGGGACGCGGCCTTGCGGGCGCGGTCCAGGCAGGCGTTGACGGTGATGCGGTGCAGCCATGTGGTGACGGCGGACTGCCCGCGAAAGGTGTGCGCGGCGCGGTAGGCGGAGACCAGGGCGTCCTGCACGGCGTCCGCGGCCTCTTCCCGGTCGCCGAGCGTCCGCAGGGCGACGGCCCAGAGGCGGTCACGGTGCCGGCGCACGATCTCGCCGAAGGCGTCGGGGTCGCCGGCGACGTGCCGGGCGAGGAGATCGGCGTCGCTCAGGCCGTCACGCATGACGTCGTCCACCGTCGAGCCCTCCCCCTGAGGTCCGTCCTGCGCGTCAGCCGGTGAACTTCACGTTGTTGATGCCCTGCTTGTAGCCGGCTCCGGCGAAGGTCTGTCCGTCAGCGCCAGAGTAAGGCGCCGCGGTGATCCAGAGGAGGACGTACTGGGTCTCGCGGGGCTTCTTGAGGGAGAGGCTTATCGAATCGGTCGACGTCTTCTTGGTCGCCAGCTTCTTCATCGACTTGAGCGACTCGGTGCCGTCGAGGGACTTCGCCGCGTAGAGCGACACCTCGGTGTATTCGCCGCCGTAGAGCAGCTTGATGTCCGCGGAGCTGAGCTGCTGCTTGCCGCCGAGGTCGTAGATGATCCCGACGCCGCCCTTGTACTGCTTCAGGGAGGGGCCTTCGTTGTAGGTGCGCGAGCGCCAGACTTCCTTGGGATCGTCGTTCTTGGTGTAGGTGTTCTTCACCCGGTCCGCGCCCTGCGGAGATCCGTCCGGGGCGTACTCCTGGGCGTCGACGATCTTTATCGGGTCGCCGGTCGGCTTCTGGTCGCCGTCGCCCGTCGACTCGGAGATCTGCGGGCGGTCCTCCTGCCCGTCCTTGAGGAGGGTGTCCGCGAGCTGCCAGCTGGCCAGGCCCAGGGCGGCGATCAGCAGGGCGGCGACGCTCCACTTGAGCGCCCGGCCCGTGCGGCCTTGCAGCGGAGGCGGCGGGGGCACCGGCATGGGGCCCGTGGCGCTGCCGCCGTGCGGCGGCAGCTGGCCGTAGGCGTGCGGGCGCGGGTAGCCGCCCGGCGGCGGGGTGAAGGACGGCTCCGGGGGCCGGATGCGCGGCATGGCGGCGACGGCCTTGGACAGCTCCTCCGGCGTCGTGCACGGCTTCTCCTGCCGTGACGCGGTGGAGCCGTCGTTGACGAGCGCGCGCATGGCGAGCTCGGACAGGCCGCGGTGGACGCCGGCGCGGACCTGGTCGGGGGCGATCAGGCCGACCCCCTTGGGCAGGCCCGGCAGGCCGTGGGCGCTGTCCTCGTACGGCCAGCGCTGGGTGAGCGCGGCGTAGAGGAGCGCGCCGATGGCCTCGGTGTCGGTCTGCTGGGGGTGGTCGGACGTGATGCCCCGGAGGGCGGCCATGACCGCGAGGCCGCGGATGCGGTACTGCCCGGTGCCCGTGCGCAGCACGGAACCGGGGTGGAGGCGCAGGTGCGCGAGGCCCTCGCGGTGGGCGGCGGCCATGGCCTGGGACACCTGGCTCACGAGCTGGTAGGCGTCGTGCGGCTCCATGGGGCCGGAGGCGAGGACGTTGGTGAGCTCGGTGGCGTCGGGCAGCCACTCGTGGACGACGTAGACCAGGTCGTTCTCCTCGACGGCGTCGAGGACCTGGACGAAGCGCGGGTCGCCGAGGAGGGCGGCGGAGCGGGCGGCGGCGAGGACGGGGCGGGCGCGCGGGTGGTCGGCGGGCAGCAGGTGGACGCCCACGGCGCGGCGGAGCTTCTCGTCCACGGCACGCCAGCTGCTGAATCCCTCCAGACGGGTGACGCACTCCTCCAGGCGGTACCTTCTGGCGAGCTTGTGGCCGCTGTGCAGCTCGGGGGCCCGGTCCTCGCGCGCGGGCTTCCCGGCGTCCGTCTTCTTGCCGTCCGCGCGCCCGGTGTCCTTCTGGGTGCCGGCCTTGATCGCGGCCTCCGCCCCGTCGGCCGTGGCCTTGCCCGCCTTGGCGGTCAGCGGCTCACCGCCGCTGTTGCCTGCCACGTCGACGGCAGCTGTGCTCCGTTCTGCCACCGTCGTTCCTGCCTCCCCATCCGTTGCACGCTGTCCACAGCCATGACAATTGTGCCCACAGTCCGGCGCTATGCACGACACACGGCGGCGGGCGAAGGTTGTGCTCCCGTCAGCGTCCGAGACGCCCGCGGACCATACCGACCATGGCCGTCAGCTCCTCGATCCGCATCCGCTTCGCGGCGACGTAGAAGACGGCGATCAGGATGAGACCACCACCGGTCAGAGAGGCGAGCGAACCGAGCACGCCCTTGCCGAGAACCTCGCTGATTCCGTAGGACACGGCTCCGCCGATCAGCGCTGCGGGCACGCACGCGCCGGCCAGGCGGGCATACGTCCGGATGACGCGCGAGCCGTCCAGGTCGCCGCCGAGCCGCGTACGCAGCCTGCGCCACGCCACACCGACGCCGACGGCGTAGCCGAGGCCGTAGGAGAAGGCCATGCCGGCGACGGCCCAGCGGGCGGGGAGAAGGACGTAGCTCAAGAAGGCGGAGGCCGCGAAAGCCGCCGAGACGATCAGCGTGTTGTAGAAGGGCGTACGGGTGTCCTCGTAGGCGTAGAAGCCACGGAGGATGACGTACTGCGCGGAGTACGGGATCAGACCGAGACCGAAGGCCATGAGGATGAAGCCGATGTTGGTGGCGCCCTCGGTGCCCGAGCCGCCCGAGAACATCAGCGTGGCCATGGGGACGCCCAGCGCCAGGAAGGCGAAGGCGCACGGCACGATGGCGACGGCCGAGGTGCGCAGACCGTGGGAGAGGTCGTCGCGGACGGCGGAGGCGTCGCCGTCGTGGGCGGCGCGGGAGATCCGGGGGAGCACCGCGGTCATCACCGAGACGGTGATGATGGCCTGCGGCATCTGCCAGAGCTGTAGGGCGAAGTTGTAAGCGGTGATGCCTGTACCGGTGTGTCCGCCCTTCTCCGCCAGCGCGCCCGCCTTGGTGGCGAGCTGCGTGACCACGACCATGCTGAGCTGGTTCGCGAGGACGAAGAAGAAGGTCCACTTGGCGAGACCCGCGGCCTTGCCCAGGCCCTGGCCGCGCCAGTCGAAGCGGGGCCGGAGGCGGAATCCCGCTTCGCGCAGGTAGGGGAGCATGGCCAGCGCCTGGACGACGAGGCCCAGCAGTGTGCCGATGCCGATCAGCCGTACGCCCTCGGCCGGGATGCTGGCCGCGTTGACGTTGCTGTCCGTGAAGGGACCGAAGGCCCAGATGAAGGAGCCGAAGGTGGCGATGATGATGATGTTGTTGAGGACCGGGGTCCACATCATCGCGCCGAACTTTCCGCGCGCGTTGAGGATCTGGCCGAGCACCACGTGCACACCCATGAAGAACATCGTGGGCAGGCAGTAGCGGGCGAACGCGACGGCCACGTCCATCCGGTGCGGGTCGGCGGCGATGGTGGGTGACATCGCCTGGATGAAGAGCGGCGCCCCCAGGACACAGACGGTGGTGACACCCGCCAGCAGCACGATCACGAGGGTGAGCAGGCGGTTGGCGTAGGCCTCGCCGCCGTCCTCGTCGTTCTTCATCGCCCGCACGAGCTGGGGGATGAAGACGGCGTTCAGCGCGCCGCCGCCCACCAGGATGTAGATCATCGTCGGCAGGACGTTGGCGACCTGGTAGTCGTCGTTGAGCGTGCCGACGCCGATCGCCGCCGCCATGACGAGGTTGCGGCCGAAGCCCAGGAGGCGGGAGACCATCGTGCCCGCCGCCATCAGGGCGCTCGACTTCAGCAGGCTCGCCGCCTTGCCGCCCTTGGCTTGCGGAGCGGGCTCCGGCTCCTCGGCGGGCTCGGGGGCAGGGATCTTCGGCGGGGGCACGGGGGAGCCGTACTGCCCCGGCGCCGGGATCTGCTGCCCCGGCGTCCGCGGCGGCTCGTAGGGCTGCTGCTGGTCGCGGTAGAGGTGGGCGAACGCGTCCCGCTGGGGGCCGTCCTCCCCCGGCGGGTCGGCGAAGCCGTCCACGGCCGCGAACTGCTTCGTGGCGTCGTCGTCACCCGGGGCCGGGGGCCACGGGTGGGAGCCGGTGCCGGGGCCCTGCTGCGATCCGGGGCCCTGCTGCAACGGGTAGGTGTTGCGGTACGTGCCGGGCGGCGCCGGGGGCGTGGCGCGGTCGTACAGCGCGTCGCTCACCGGGTCCTGGGCGGCCGGGTCGTGCCCGGGGTACGGCTCGGAGGCGTAGGCGTCCCGCAGGTACGGGTCCCGGGCGTACGGGCCCTGGCGGGGCGTGCCGGGGGCAGGCGGTGGCGGCGGGTACTGGCCCCGCTGGTCACCACCCGCGCCCTGCCCGCGGTCACCGTCGTACGGCGCGTTCATCGCTACCCCACCTCATCGTCCGCGGCCGGCCGGCCCCACTACGCGTCAACGTTCCACTTTCTCACCCGAGCCGGACGGCTCCGTGTCATGCGATCCGGTGTCCGGGGCCGGGTCACCCGGCCGCCGCCCCGGCCGGTCGTCGTCCGGGCCACCGTTGCCGGGCCCGTCGCCGTCCGCGCCGGGCCCGCCACCGTCGGCCGCACGGGCGGCGGACCGCTTCCGCTTGATGTAGATGCGGAGCCCCGCGAGGACCAGGAGGAGCACCCCTCCGGCGATGACGAGGAGAACCATAGGGGTGATGGACGTGACATGCACAGTAAAGGTGACCGGGTCGCCGTAGGGCTGGCCCTCGTCCGTGTACAGCCGGGCCGTCACCCGCACCGGGCCGTTGGCATTGGCCCGCGTCTCGAACTTCACCGACTGGTTCTGGCCACCGTTGATCTTCACCGGCTGGGACCGGTCGATCTGGAGGCGGTTCGTCTGGCTGGACTCCAGCACCAGGTGGAGCCCCTCGATCCCCTGCAACAGACCGTTGTGGACCGTCATGGGGATCGTCGCGCTGCGCCCGGACAGGGTCACGTCCGACTTCTTGATCAGCTCCACCCGGCGGGTGAGCCCGTACAGGTACGACTGCACGGCGTCGCGGAACTCGGCGGCCCCCTTGGGGTTGCCGCGCCAGGACGTCGACATCTCCCGCATGATCGCGCTGCCGAAGGGGGTCACCACGCGGTCCTGCGAGGTCAGGATGACCTTGAAGCCGTCCAGGGTCGCCTGGGTCTTCTGGATCTCCTGGAAGGCCTTGGTGGAGAGCTCCTGCTCGCGCAGCCCCTCGGGGTACGAGCCGGAGCCGGGCACCTGCTGGTTCGCGTCCGGGTCCGGCTTGGCGGCGGCAGCGTCGCCCAGGTTCCGCGGCTGCGTCCAGCGGCCGTCCGAGAGGCCCGCGATCGCCGCGGCCATCGCCTGGGCCTGGCTCGCCGTCGGCATGCGCTGCGGCGCCACGACGATGCTGCGCTCGTTGTCCGGCGCCTGCCGGTTCACCAGCAGGCTCTGGGCGGCGAACCGCTGCACGGCGAGCGAGTACTCGCCGGCGCGGACCAGGTCGCCCTCGAAGCCGGTGGACATCCGGGCGTCCGCCACGACGGCCGTGTTGCCGCTGCCGATCTGGCGGGCCGCGGTGGGCGTGTAGGACGTGTGGTCGCGGAAGCTGTCGCTGCGGGCGATCACGTTGTGGGCACCGGCCGAGGTGGCGACGTCGATGACCGACGAGTCGACGGCGCCGTCGACGGGCCACGCGAAGTCCGTGCGCGGCTTCACGCCGAGGATCGTGTCGACGGTCGTCGAGGCGAGCTCCGTGGCCGACTGGAGGTGGCTCAGGGAGCCCGAGACGTCCTTGCCGTGGTGGGCCAGCGACGCGATGTCGGGGTCGCCGAACGGCAGCGCCACCACCTGGTCGCCCGCGACGGCGTTCTGGAGCTGGCTGAGCCACTGCTTGGCGACCGCCTGGCCCCGGCCCGCGGTGGTCTTCCCGTCCGGCGCGTCCACCCGGTACGCCTTCGTCATGGCCTCGACCGTGGCCAGCAGATCGGGGTCGATCACCCAGGTGATGTGCAGGCCCTTGCCCAGGGCGACCAGTTGCTGGAGCCGCCCGCCCGGCGCCAGCTCCGCGGCCAGGTGGTCATTGGGGAAGATCGGCGTCTGCTGCTGGTCGGACTCGGTGCGGGCCGTCAGGTGGGTCGCGGAGATCAGCGGCCACAGGAAGGTGAGCTGCGTCTTCTTGCCCTCGATCGAGGAGGGCTGCCAGGGCAGCAGGGTCCGGCCGATGCCCAGCACCCGCTCGGACCCCTGGTCCGCGGTGTGCCCGGACAGGGAGACGCCCAGCTGGTACACCCCGTCCTTGCCGAGGTCCAGGTCCTTCGCCGGCAGCGAGATGCTGAACTCGCGGCTGCCCCCCGGAGGGAGCTTGTCGATCTTCTGGGTGTGCTTGCCGATCTCGGAGCCGTCGCTGCCGGGCGAGAAGGCGGCACGGCTGCCGGTCTCGTCGGCGTCGACCCGGCTGTTGAGCTGGCCGCCCACCCGCAGGCCGACGTGCGCGTCGGAGACGGTCGAGCCGCCGTTGTTGGTGACGGTGCCCGAGACGGTGAGCGTGTCGTCCTGCTTCGGCGCGACGGGGGTCAGCGTGTTGATCGAGACGCCGACCGCGCGGGAGCCGGGGGACTCGGCGCGGGCCGGCTGCGCGCCCGGCAGCTGCACCAGGCCGAGCAGCAGCGCCGCGCCCATCAGCAGCGTCGTGAGGAGCCGGGACCACCGGCAGGCAGAAGCGGAGGGGGTCTCCTGGGTCTCTGCCGCCTCGGCCACGCGCTCGCCCGTCCCTCGTCGTCGTCAGTGGTCGTCGGTTGTGCGTCCACGAATGGTAACGAGGCCCGCTGTGACGAAGTGCTGCGGACCGCTCCGCAAGATCGCGCAGCCGGCCCGATGTCCCGGCTGCGCCCGCTTTGTGCGGCCTGCGCCATGCGTCCGTAACCGGGAGGCCCCGGGGCGCGCAGCCACGTACCCTCTTCTGTTGTGCCGAATGCCAACAATGACAGCCTGACCCAGTCGCCGACCAACGAGCTCAGCCAGGTGCAGCGCCGTGCCGTGAGCGAGCTCCTGAGGGTCTCCCCCGTGGCCGACGACCTCGCCCGCCGATTCCGGGAGGCCGGGTTCACGCTTGCCCTGGTCGGCGGATCGGTACGGGACGCGCTGCTCGGCCGGCTCGGCAACGACCTGGACTTCACGACGGACGCTCGCCCGGAAGACGTCCTGAAGATCGTCCGTCCCTGGGCGGACGCCGTCTGGGAGGTCGGCATCGCCTTCGGCACCGTGGGCTGCCGCAAAGCCGACTTCGACATCGAGGTCACGACATATCGGTCGGAAGCCTACGACCGGACCTCCCGCAAGCCGGAGGTCTCCTACGGCGACTCCATCGAGCAAGACCTCGTCCGCCGCGACTTCACGGTCAACGCCATGGCCGTCGCGCTGCCGGAGAAGGAGTTCATCGACCCGCACAACGGCCTGGAGGACCTCGCCGCGCGCGTCCTGCGCACTCCCGGCACCCCGGAGGAGTCCTTCTCCGACGACCCGCTGCGCATGATGCGGGCCGCCCGCTTCGCCGCACAGCTCGACTTCGAGGTCGCCCCCGAGGTCGTCACCGCGATGACCGAGATGTGCGGCCGGCTGGAGATCGTCTCCGCCGAGCGGATCCGGGACGAGCTCAACAAGCTCATCCTCTCCGACCACCCGCGCAAGGGCCTGAAGCTGCTCGTCGACACCGGGCTCGCCGCCCTGGTCCTGCCCGAGCTCCCCGCCCTGCGCCTGGAGCGCGACGAGCACCACCGCCACAAGGACGTCTACGAGCACACGCTCACCGTCCTGGAGCAGGCCGTCGCCCTGGAGGCCCCGCGCGACCAGCCCGGCGGTGGCCCCGACCTGGTGCTGCGCCTCGCGGCCCTGCTGCACGACATCGGCAAGCCGCGGACGCGCCGCTTCGAGAAGGACGGCCGCGTCTCCTTCCACCACCACGAGGTGGTGGGCGCCAAGATGACCAAGGCGCGCATGACCAAGCTCAAGTACTCCAACGAGCTGGTGAAGGACGTCTCCAAGCTGGTGGAGCTGCACCTGCGCTTCCACGGCTACGGCACCGGCGAGTGGACCGACTCCGCCGTGCGCCGGTACGTACGGGACGCGGGCCCCATGCTGGAGCGGCTCCACAAGCTGACCCGTTCCGACTGCACGACGCGCAACAAGCGCAAGGCCAATGCGCTCTCGCGGGCGTACGACGGCCTGGAGGAGCGCATCGCCCGCCTCCAGGAGCAGGAGGAGCTGGACGCGATCCGGCCGGATCTCGACGGCAACCAGATCATGGAGATCCTGGGCGTGGGCCCCGGCCCGCAGGTCGGCAAGGCGTACAAGCAGATGCTGGAGCTGCGGCTGGAGAACGGCCCGATGTCCCACGACGAGGCCGTCGCCGCGCTCAAGGAGTGGTGGGCGGCCCAGAGCTGACCCGGCCCGGCCGGCGCCCTCGTTGTTTCACGTGAAACAACGAGGGCGCCGCTGTTTGACGAGGGCGTCGCTGTTTCACGTGAAACAGCGCTTATGCGTGCTCGCGCCGCCGGAAGGCCGCCAGGGCGACGGCGACCACCGCATAGAGCACGGCGACGGCGGACACCAGCAGGCCCGAGCGGCCGTCGGGCGGCAGCATCAGGGCCGCCACCCCCGCCGCCCCCACGAAGGCGACGTTGAAGAGGACGTCGTAGATGGAGAACACCCGGCCCCGGAAGGGGTCGGCCACCGCGGCCTGGACGACCGTGTCCGTGGCGATCTTCGCGCCCTGGGTGACGAGGCCGAGGACGAAGGCGGCGATCAGCATGGGCACGCGCTCGAAGGGCAGCCCGAGCGCGGGCTCCAGCACCGCCGCGGCGGACGCGCAGGCGAGCATCCAGCCGAGGGGGCCCAGCCGGGACACCGCCCAGGGAGTGATGAGGGCCGCCACGAAGAATCCCGCTCCCGAGACCGCGACGGCGAGCCCCAGCAGGGCCAGACCGGCGGACTCGTCGCCGGCCCACGCGTAGCGGCAGAGCATCAGCACGGTGACGGTGAGGGCGCCGTAGCAGAAGCGCATCAGCGTCATGGCACCGAGCGCGTAGGCGGCCGTGCGGCGCTCGGCGAGGTGACGCAGGCCCGCGGCCAGACCGCGGGCGGTGCCGGCCAGGGCCGTGCCCAGCCGGCGAGCGACCGGCGTGTCCGGGCCGAGCAGGCCGATGGGCATCAGCAGCGAGGACATGGCGGCGCACAGGTAGAGGGCCGCGCCGAGCAGGACGACCAGGGCATCGGCCCCCGTGCCCCCGGGGACGGCCATGCGCACGGCGAAGGCGAGGCCGCCACCCGCCGTGGCCGCCAGCGTCCCGGCGGTGGGGGAGAGCGCGTTGGCCATGACCAGGCGTTCGCGCGAGTCCACCACGCGCGGCAGGGAGGCGGAGAGCCCGGCGAGCACGAAGCGGTTGACCGCGGTGACCGACAGGGCGGAGACGTAGAAGAGCCAGTCGGGGACGCGCGCGACGATGAACACGGCGGTGACGGTGGCCAGGGCCGTGCGCAGCAGGTTGCCGTGGAGCAGCACCTGGCGGCGGCGCCGGCGGTCCAGGAGCACTCCGGCGAAGGGGCCCAGCAGCGAGTACGGCAGGAGGAGCACGGCCATGGCCGAGGCGATGGCCGTGGGGGAAGCCTGCTTCTCCGGGGAGAAGACCACGTAGGTGGCGAGCGCGACCTGATAGATCCCGTCGGCCGTCTGGGAGAGGAGCCGGACGGCCAGCAGACGGCGGAAATCGCGTAGGCGGAGCAGGACGCGAAGATCACGCACAACGGGCATGGTCACAGCCTCACACAACGCACAGGTCCCCGGGCGGACAACCCGGGGACCTGTGCGAGGGAACGGCAGGGAGCGGAACGCTTAGCGCTCGACCTCGCCCTTGATGAACTTCTCGACGTTCTCCCGCGCCTCGTCGTCGAAGTACTGCACCGGCGGCGACTTCATGAAGTAGGAGGAGGCGGAGAGGATCGGGCCGCCGATACCGCGGTCCTTGGCGATCTTCGCGGCGCGCACGGCGTCGATGATGACACCGGCGGAGTTCGGGGAGTCCCAGACCTCGAGCTTGTACTCCAGGTTCAGCGGGACGTCGCCGAACGCGCGGCCCTCGAGGCGGACGTACGCCCACTTGCGGTCGTCGAGCCACGCCACGTAGTCCGACGGGCCGATGTGGACGTTGTCCTCGCCCAGCTCGCGGTCGCGGATCTGGGAGGTGACGGCCTGCGTCTTGGAGATCTTCTTGGACTCCAGGCGCTCGCGCTCGAGCATGTTCTTGAAGTCCATGTTGCCGCCGACGTTCAGCTGCATCGTGCGGTCCAGGATGACGCCCCGGTCCTCGAACAGCTTGGCCATCACGCGGTGCGTGATGGTGGCGCCGACCTGCGACTTGATGTCGTCACCGACGATCGGCACACCGGCCTCGGTGAACTTGTCGGCCCACTCCTTGGTGCCGGCGATGAAGACCGGGAGGGCGTTGACGAACGCGACCTTGGCGTCGATGGCGCACTGCGCGTAGAACTTGGCGGCGTCCTCGGAGCCCACGGGGAGGTAGCAGACGAGCACGTCGACCTGCTTGTCCTTGAGGACCTGGACGATGTCGACGGGGGCCTCGGAGGACTCCTCGATGGTCTGGCGGTAGTACTTGCCCAGGCCGTCGTGGGTGTGGCCGCGCTGCACGGTGACGCCGGTCGACGGCACGTCGCAGATCTTGATGGTGTTGTTCTCGCTGGCGCCGATGGCGTCGGCGAGGTCGAGGCCGACCTTCTTCGCGTCGACGTCGAACGCGGCCACGAACTCCACATCACGCACGTGGTAGTCGCCGAACTGCACGTGCATCAGACCCGGCACGCGACCGTTCGGGTCGGCGTCCTTGTAGTACTCGACGCCCTGCACCAGCGAGGCGGCGCAGTTGCCCACGCCGACGATGGCTACGCGAACCGAACCCATTCCGGTTGCTCCCTGTTAGTACTCGACGAAGCCCTGCGGAGTGCAGGGCTCACTGGTCCGGACCGGGGCGCTTGTCACGCCCGGCCCGCTCGCTCTCGATCAGCTCGTTCAGCCAGCGGACCTCGCGCTCCACGGACTCCATGCCGTGCCGCTGAAGCTCGAGGGTGTAGTCGTCCAGCCGTTCCCGGGTGCGGGCCAGGGAGGCTCGCATCTTCTCCAGGCGCTCCTCCAGACGGCTGCGGCGGCCTTCCAGCACGCGCATCCGTACGTCCCGGGAGGTCTGTCCGAAGAACGCGAAGCGGGCGGCGAAGTGCTCGTCCTCCCACGTGTCCGGACCGGTGTGGGCGAGGAGCTCCTCGAAGTGCTCCTTGCCCTCTGCCGTCAGGCGGTAGACGATCTTCGCTCGTCGTCCGGCCAGGGACGCCGCTCGGGCGTCCTCCGGAGCGCTCCCGGGCTCCTCGACCAGCCAGCCGTTCGCCACGAGGGCCTTCAGGCAGGGGTAGAGGGTGCCGTAGCTGAACGCACGGAACACCCCGAGCGAGGTGTTCAAGCGTTTCCGCAGCTCGTAGCCGTGCATCGGGGACTCGCGGAGCAGGCCGAGGACGGCGAACTCGAGGATGCCGGAGCGTCTGCTCATGTTTCGCCTCCTTGTCGCACACAGCCTAGTCCTTGTGATCCCTAGTCCCTTTTTGGTCCCTTATGCCGGTCCGAGCCGACGTTTATGCCGAGCTGATGTATCGACTCGATACATCCAGACGATAGAACGACCCCTTCCATGCGACAAGAGGGGGCACGGTGAACGAGGTCACATCACCGATTCGTGGGACACAACCTGCCTGAATTGGAGTGAACATCCGCAGTAGACGCGTTTTGGCCGTGCGTAGTCTGTGCGCCATGCAGACCAGCGGGAACCGAGTGACGACGACAGGCGTCCTCGTCCCGTATGCAATGCGCCCGGTTGCCTCAGGCAGCCGTCCGGCGCATCGGGGGGAACGCAAGCCACCTGCCGCTTCCAGGCGTTAGCGCCTGCCCGAGGAGTAGTCGTTCGATGAGCGAGCACCGCCGCAAGCCGCCGCCGCAGCCTCAGGGCGGCGGACGAGCCGCGGCCAGGCGCGCGGCACAGCAGCCGGGTCCCGGCCGCCGTTCCGCGCCGACCAGCAGTTCCGCCGCGCGGTCCGGCCGCGGCGAGTCAGACCGGCACGGCAGCCGGGCCGAGTCCCGCCGCGCGAGCCAGCGCGGCCCGGCGGCCGGCGGCCGCAGACGCGGCGCCGATCCGGGCCCGGGCGGCCGCGGCCGCCCGGCGAAGAAGCGCTTCATCGACTATCCGCGAGCGGGGAAACAGGGCGTCAAGCGCTGGCTGCCCTCCTGGCGGCTGGTCCTGGGCGCCGCCTTCACCTTCCTCGTGCTGATCCTCGGCACCGTCGGCATCGCCCTGGCCGTGGTGCAGGTGCCGTCGGCGCAGAAGACCGCCCAGGTGCAGAAGAACGTCTATTACTGGGCCGACGGCAAGCAGATGGTCGTCGCCGGCGGTGGTGCGCTCAACCGCCAGATCGTGCCGATCTCCAAGATCCCGCTGTCGATGCAGCGGGCCGTGATCTCGGCCGAGAACGCGAGCTTCTACAAGGACTGGGGCGTCGACCCCATGGGCATCCTGCGCGCCGTCGTCAAGATGGCGCAGGGCGGTGAGACCCAGAGCGGTTCGACCATCACGCAGCAGTTCGTGAAGAACACCTACCTGAGCCAGGAGCAGACGCTCAAGCGCAAGGCCACCGAGCTGCTGATCTCCATAAAGGTGGGCGCCACCAAGGACAAGGACGACATCCTCGCCGGCTACCTCAACACCGCCTACTACGGGCGGGGCGCCTACGGGATCCAGGCCGCGGCACGGGCCTACTTCGACAAGGACGCCAAGGACCTCACGCCGAGCGAGGGCGCCTTCCTCGCGGCCACGCTCAACGGCCCGAACCTCTACGACCCGTACGGCGGCCAGGGCCCGGCGGCGACCCCGGAGAAGAACACCAAGCGCGCCACCGACCGCTGGAAGTGGACCCTGGACCGCGAGGTCGAGACGGGCAACATGCAGGCGGCCGAGCGCGACAAGTGGGTCGGCAAGGGCTTCCCCACCCCCCAGAAGCCCAAGCCCGCGACGAACCGCGCCGGCCAGATCGGCTACCTCACCGACCTCGCCGACAACTACGTCGTCGCCCACTCCGGCATCAGCAAGACCCAGCTGGACCGCGGCGGCTACCAGATCTACACGACCTTCGACCGGGAGCGGGTCGAGGCCCTCTCCAAGTCGGTCGAGGAGGTCCGCAAGGCGAACATCAAGCCGGACGTGCGCGAGCGCGACAAGTTCGTGCAGTTCGGCGGGGCGTCGGTCGACCCCAAGACGGGCAAGATCGTCGCCATCTACGGCGGCGAGAACGCCCTGGAGCACTACACCAACAACGCCGACTACACCGGTGTGCAGGTGGGCTCGACGTTCAAGCCCTTCGTGCTCGCGGCGGCCATGGCGCACGGCAAGCGCAACCCGGCCCTCGGCGAGACGCAGAGCGACAGCCAGCGCACCCTGGTCTCCCCCGAGAGCATCTACAACGGCGACAACAAGGTGACGCTCCGGAAGTACAACGGCCAGGTCTGGCACGACAACGACGGCAGCGAGTGGCACCAGAAGAACGACGGTGAAGAGGACAAGGGCCCCGTCACCCTGCGCACCGCCATGCAGTTCTCGGTGAACACCCCCTTCATCCAGCTCGGCATGGACGTGGGCACGGACCTGGTCAAGGAGGCCGCCCTGCGGGCCGGCCTGGACAAGGACCAGCTCGCCGCGGCCACGCCCACCTTCTCGCTCGGCACATCGGCGCCCAGCGCGATCCGGCTGGCGGGGGCCTACGCGACCTTCGCCGCCAGCGGCAAGCAGATCGACCCGTACTCCGTCGAGAAGGTGGAGCGGGACGGCAAGCCCGCCTTCATGCACGAGATCAAGTCCGACCAGGCCTTCTCCCCGAACGTGGCGAACAACGTCACCGACGTGCTCAAGACCGTCGTCGAGGCGGGCACGGGCACGTCCGCGAAGCTGGCGGGCGGCCGCCCGGCCGCGGGCAAGACCGGTACGACGGACGAGAACCGCTCCGCCTGGTTCGCCGGCTACACCCCGCAGCTGTCCACGGCGATCGGCATGTACCGGGTCGACCCCAACGCCAAGAAGCAGGAGTTCCTCTCCATGCGCGGCGTGGGCGGCAAGGAGAGCATCCACGGTGCCTCGTTCCCGGCGGAGATCTGGGCCGACTACATGAACGCCGCGCTCAAGGGCCAGCCGATCGAGCAGTTCGAGCCGGCGCAGCCGCTCGGCGAGAAGATCTACGGGGACGGCGCCAGCCCCTCCCCCAGCGCGGTGCCCTCCGCACCCCCGTCGGCGATGCCGTCCGCCAGCCCGTCCGGCACCCCGTCGAAGTCCGCCTCGCCGAGCCCGTCGGCGAGCCGCTCGTGCTCGATCTTCGACTTCAAGTGCAAGCACGGCGGCGGCAACGGCAATGGCAACGGGGGCCCCGGAGGCGGCCCGGGCGGCGGCAACGGCGGACCGGGCGGCGACCCGGGCACGTCTCCCTCGCCCGATCCCAGCCGGCGCCCCGGCGGCGGTGGTCTCTTCGGCGGCATGAACGGCTGACCAGCGCCGATCCGCCCGGAGCCGACTGCTTCCGGCAAACGTTTCGAGGGCCGTCCCGCGTTCGCGTGAGACGGCCCTCGGCGTTATCCACAGGCTCCGGCGGCTGACAGGCTCGTACGGCAGGATGGCCCCCATGAGGAGCGCGCGGGACGACGACCGACAGGTACGGCCCACCGACGAGGATGAGGTGGCCGCCGCAGGAAGCGAGCTCATCGGGGGGCCGGCGGGCAAGCGGGCCCTGCCCGGTGCGGGATGGTGGACGCCGGTCCGCGTGATCGTGCTGGTGGCGATCGGGATGTTCGCCCTGGGCATGGTCCAGAAGCTGCCCTGCTACGAGTACGGGTGGTTCTTCGGCGCCACCACGCAGTACACCCACGCCTGCTATTCGGACATCCCGCACCTCTACAGCGGCCGCGGCTTCGACGCGGGCCTCGTCCCGTACTTCGACCGCATCCCGCAGACCCTCTCCGGCGGCATGGACTACCTGGAATATCCGGTCCTCACCGGCCTGTTCATGCAGATCGCCGCCTGGCTCACCCCCGGCGGCGGCACCATCCAGCACCGCGAGCAGATCAACTGGCTGGTCAACGCCGGAATGCTGATGGCCTGCACGGCCGTCATCGCCGTCTGCTCGGCCCGTACGCACCGGCGCCGGCCCTGGGACGCCCTGCTGATCGCGCTGGCTCCCGCCTTCGCCCTCACCGCCACCGTCAACTGGGACCTGTTCGCCGTCGCCCTCACCGCCGCCGCGATGCTGATGTGGTCGCGCGGCAGGCCGGCCCTCGCGGGCGTCCTCATCGGCCTGGCCGCCGCCGCGAAGCTCTATCCGCTGCTGCTCCTCGGGCCGCTGTTCGTGCTGTGCCTGCGGGCCGGGCGCATGCGGGCCTTCGCCGTGAGCACCGCCTCCGCCGTCGCCGCCTGGCTGGTGGTGAACCTGCCGGTGATGCTCACGCACGACGCCACGGGATTCCACATCCGGGAGGGCTGGGCGAAGTTCTACACGTTCAGCCAGGAGCGCCCGATCGACTTCGGCTCGATCTGGCTGCTGATCTCCCAGCGCACGGGCAATCCCCTGGAGGGCGCCAACACGTACGTCAGCCTGCTGATGATCCTGGGCTGCCTGGCCCTCGTGGCCCTCGGCCTCTACGCACCGCGGCGCCCGCGCTTCGCCCAGCTGGCCTTCCTGGTGGTGGCGCTCTTCATCCTCACCAACAAGGTCTACTCACCGCAGTACGTCCTGTGGCTCATCCCGCTCGCGGTCCTGGCGCGGCCCAAGTGGCGCGACTTCCTCATCTGGCAGGCCTGCGAGGTGCTCTACTTCCTGGGCATCTGGTCGTACCTCGCCTACACCGGCAGCGGCGACAAGCACCAGGGCCTGCCCACGGAGGGCTATCAGCTGGCCATCGCCCTGCACCTGCTGGGCACGCTCTACCTCTGCGCGGTCGTCGTGCGCGACATCCTCATGCCCGAGCGGGACGTTGTCCGCCGCGACGGCTCCGACGACCCCTCGGGCGGCGTCCTCGACGGCGCCCCGGACGTGATCGCCCTCGGCTCCGCGCACCGGCCGCGGTACGCGGAGCGCTCCGCCGTCACGAGCGTCCGGTGGGGCACCGGGAGCCGCTCGTGACACCGCCCTTGAGTCGCGGAGGGGGCTGCGAAGGGGACTGCCCGGGCCGGTTACTTGTCGACGATCCGGTCGAACGTGGTGGTGGTGTGCCGCAGCTGGGCCTTCAGCTCGTCGCCGACCTGAGGGGTCCTCGCGTCGTCCGGCACGAAGAGGATCGACACCTGCATGTGCGGCGGCTCCGCGAACCAGAGCTGCTTGTTGTCCCAGTAGAACGGCGACTGGTTGCGGTTCATGGTCGCGAGGCCCGCACGGGCGACGCCCTTGGCGCGCGGCATCATGCCGTGCAGCGCCTTCGGCGCCTCCAGGCCCACGCCGTGCGAGGTGCCGCCCGCGACGACGACGAGGTGGCCGTCACCGCCGACCTTCTGCTGGCGGTAGCCGAAGCGGTCGCCCTTGGACACGGGCGTCACGTCCAGGACCGCGCCCGTGTAGTGGGTCGCGCCGTGGTCGCCCAGCCACAGCCGGGTGCCGATGCGCGCCCGGAAGCGGGTGTGCGGGAACTGCTGCTGGAGCCGCGCGAGCTCCTCGGACTTCAGGTGGCTGACGAACATGGTGCGCAGCGGCAGGCCGGCGTTGCGCAGCCGGTTCATCCAGTCGGCCACCTCCTGGACGGCGTCGGAGCCGTCCGTGCGGTCCAGCGGCAGGTGGATCGCGAAGCCCTCCAGGCGCACGTCCTCGATGGCCGCGGACAGCTTGGAGAGGTCCTCCTCGCTGATGCCGTGCCGCTTCATCGAGCTCATGACCTCGATGACGACGCGGGCGCCGACCAGGCCGCGCACGCCCTCCACCGAGGAGACGGACCGGATCGCGCGGTCCGGCAGCGGCACGGGCTCCTCACCCAGCCGGAAGGGGGTGAGCACCAGCAGGTCACCGCTGAAGAAGTCCTTGATCCGGGCCGCTTCGTAGGTGGTGCCGACGGCCAGGATGTCCGAGCCGAAGCGGGCGGCCTCGTCGGCCAGCCGCTCGTGGCCGAAGCCGTAGCCATTGCCCTTGCACACCGGGACGATGCCCGGGAACTGCTGGACGACGGTCTGCTGGTGCGCCCGCCAGCGCGCGGTTTCGACGTGGAGCGTGAGCGCCATGGCCGGTCCGGAACCTTTCCCTGTGCCTGCTGGATGCTGTTGCGTGCCGGATGCCCGGGGCCGTGCGGCCCCGGAGGGACATCAGCGACGCGACATGTACATGTCGAGGGCCTTGTGGAGCAGCTTGTTGAGCGGGAAGTCCCACTCGCCCAGGTACTCCGCGGCCTGGCCGCCCGTGCCGACCTTGAACTGGATGAGGCCGAAGAGGTGGTCGCTCTCGTCCAGGGAGTCGCCGATGCCGCGCAGGTCGTAGACGCTGGCGCCCAGGGCGTAGGCGTCGCGCAGCATCCGCCACTGCATGGCGTTGGAGGGCCGGACCTCGCGCTTGTGGTTGGCCGAGGCGCCGTAGGAGTACCAGACGTGGCCGCCCACGATCAGCATCGTGGCCGCGGCGACGGCCTCGCCCTCGTGCACCGCGAAGTACAGCCGCATGCGGTTGGGGTCCTCGGTGTTGAGGGCCGTCCACATGCGCTGGAAGTAGCTCAGCGGGCGCGGGCGGAACTTGTCCCGCTCGGCGGTGATCTCGTACAGGTGCTGCCAGGTGGGCAGGTCCTCGTAGCCGCCCTGGACGACCTCGACGCCGGCCTTCTCGGCCTTCTTGATGTTGCGGCGCCACAGCTGGTTGAAGTTCTTGTGGACGTCCTCCAGCGAGCGGTTCGCCAGGGGCACCTGGAAGACGTACCGCGGCTGGACGTCGCCGAAGCCGGCGCCGCCGTCCTCGCCCTGCTGCCAGCCCATCCGGCGCAGCTGGTCGGCGACCTCGAAGGCGCGCGGCTCGATGAAGGTGGCCTCGACGTCGCGCAGCCGCTTGACGTCCGGGTCGGAGATGCCGCCCTTGATCGCGTTCGCGTCCCAGCGGCGGATGACGACCGGCGGGCCCATCTTCACCGAGAAGGCGCCCTGCTGCTTGAGGTGCGCGAGCATCGGGTCGAGCCAGTCCTTGAGGTTCGGCGCGAACCAGTTGATGACCGGGCCCTCGGGCAGGTAGGCGAGGTAGCGCTTGATCTTGGGCAGCTGGCGGTAGAGCACCAGGCCCGCGCCCACGATCTGCCCGGTCTTGTCGAACCAGCCCAGGCTCTCCGAGCGCCACTCCGCCTTGACATCGGCCCACGCCGGCACCTGCATGTGACTGGCCGCGGGCAGGCTCTGGATATAAGCCAGATGCTGCTCTCGGCTGATTGTCCTCAGGGTCAGGCTCATGCGGGGCGCTCCTCGGCAGGTGTGTCCCCAGGGTCGGGGCTCCGGCTCTCGCGGCGAAGCCTACTGCGACAGGGACGCACACCGTTGGGGCGCCCGTTCGGGTGTACGGCCGGGCAGGCCCCGCGCTAGCCGATGACACCCCCGAAGAGGCCCCCGTGGGCCATGCCGAGGAAGAAGCCGAAGGCGGCCGCGCCCAGCCCGATGATCAGCAGGAAGCGCTCGCCCGTCGTGACCGAGATGTACTGGCCGTAGGCACCCGAGAAGATGCCGGCCAGTCCGCTCCACGAGCTCAGCAGATGCAGGTTGTTGAAGGCCGAGGAAACGAAGGCCAGCAGTCCGAGCACCACCGTCACGGCGACGAAGGTGTTCTCGAGGGGATGGGGCTTTCCGTCGCTGTTGAGTACCGCACCGATGAGCGTGCGGGGACGGCGTACTGCCTGTGTCATGGGGGCTACCTCCTCCTGAAGGCGACCGGCGCATTGTTGCGCCGGTCACACCCGGTCCGTCCAGATTGCGGGCCCGGACGGCTGGATTTCAACCGGAAGCCGGAGTGCGGGTACTCTGTACGGTCTGCACCGGTGTCTGCCCTGAACCAGCTTCGGTCCTCGGGGGCAACCCAGGGACTTTCCGCTGATTGTCAGTGTCGGCCGATACCGTTGTTAACGCATCACGACCCTCCTGCCACGGAACGACCGTGGCCGCTGAGTCCAAAGGAGGTGGGTTCCACATGCGTCACTACGAGGTGATGGTCATCCTCGACCCCGATCTCGAGGAGCGCGCTGTCTCCCCGCTGATCGAGAACTTCCTCTCCGTCGTCCGTGAGGGCAACGGAAAGGTTGAGAAGGTCGACACCTGGGGCCGTCGTCGTCTCGCGTACGAGATCAAGAAGAAGCCCGAGGGCATCTACTCGGTCATCGACCTGCAGGCCACGCCTGCGGTCGTCAAGGAGCTCGACCGCCAGATGAACCTGAACGAGTCGGTCCTCCGGACCAAGGTCCTCCGTCCCGAGACCCACTGAACCCCAGCGGTTCAGAGGTAATCGGGCTGTAGCTCAACGAGCAGCAAGCAGCCAGCAGCACACCCGCCGAGAGGTTCACCCATGGCAGGCGAGACCGTCATCACGGTCGTCGGCAATCTCGTCGACGACCCCGAGCTGCGCTTCACCCCGTCCGGTGCGGCGGTCGCGAAGTTCCGCGTCGCGTCCACTCCCCGCACCTTCGACCGCCAGACCAACGAGTGGAAGGACGGCGAGAGCCTCTTCCTCACGTGCTCGGTCTGGCGGCAGGCGGCGGAGAACGTCGCCGAGTCGCTTCAGCGCGGCATGCGCGTCATCGTGCAGGGCCGTCTGAAGCAGCGGTCCTACGAGGACCGCGAGGGCGTCAAGCGCACGGTCTACGAGCTCGACGTCGAAGAGGTCGGCGCCAGCCTGAAGAACGCCACGGCGAAGGTCACCAAGACCGCGGGTCGCGGTGGCCAGGGTGGCTACGGCGGTGGCCAGCAGCAGGGCGGCTGGGGCGGTGGCTCCGGCGGTCAGCAGCAGCAGGGCGGCGGCGGTGCTCCCGCCGACGACCCCTGGGCCACCAGCGCGCCGTCCGGCGGCCAGCAGGGCGGCGGCGGAGGCGGCTGGGGCGGCGGCCCCGGCAACTCCGGCGGCTACTCGGACGAGCCGCCCTTCTAAGGGCGAGCAGCACACAAACTTCTTGATCACACAGGAGAGAAACGATGGCGAAGCCCCCGCCGCGCAAGCCTAAGAAGAAGGTCTGCGCTTTCTGCAAGGACAAGACCGCTTACGTGGACTACAAGGACACGAACATGCTGCGGAAGTTCATTTCCGACCGCGGCAAGATCCGTGCCCGTCGCGTGACCGGCAACTGCACCCAGCACCAGCGTGACGTCGCCACGGCCGTGAAGAACAGCCGTGAGATGGCGCTGCTGCCCTACACCTCGTCCGCGCGATAAGGGAAGGGTGACCAACTAATGAAGATCATCCTCACCCACGAGGTCTCCGGCCTCGGCACTGCCGGTGACGTCGTTGACGTCAAGGACGGCTACGCCCGCAACTACCTGGTCCCGCGCGGTTTCGCGATCCGCTGGACCAAGGGTGGCGAGCAGGACGTCGCTCAGATCCGCCGCGCTCGCAAGATCCGCGAGATCGCCACGATCGAGCAGGCCAACGAGGTCAAGGGTCAGCTGGAGGGCCTCAAGGTCCGCCTGGCCACCCGCTCCGGCGAGGCCGGCCGCCTGTTCGGCTCCGTCACCCAGGCCGACGTCGCTGCGGCGATCAAGGCTGCCGGTGGCCCGGACGTCGACAAGCGCCGCGTCGAGGTGGGCTCGCCCATCAAGACCCTGGGCGCCCACCAGGTCTCCGTGCGTCTGCACGCCGACGTCGTTGCCAAGCTCGGCATCGAGGTCGTCGCTGCCTGATCACCTGACGGTGATCGGTAGAGCCTGAAGGAGGGCCGTACCCCTGCGGGGGTGCGGCCCTTCTGCTTGTTTCCGCTGTGACCGGCGTTCGCCGATACGTTTCTTCAGCGCGTCGCCCCGGTGACTATCCAGCGCCCCGACCGCGCCCGGAGCCACACGGTCACCATCCGGACGGTCATCATCAGCGTCATCGCCCACCACAGGGCCGTCACGCCGCCGCCGAGCGCGGGGACCAGCAGGGCGGCGGGGGCGAAGGCGGCGAGCACCAGGACCATCGCCCAGGCCAGGTAGGTGCCGTCACCGGCGCCCATCAGGACCCCGTCCAGGACGAAGACCACCCCGGCGACCGGCTGGGACAGGGCGACCACCAGCAGGGCCGGCAGCAGGGCGTCCCGGACGGTGCCGTCGGCGGTGAAGAGCGGGATGAACAGCGGCCGCGCGGCCACCACCAGCGCCCCCAGCACCACGCCGGAGGCGATGCCCCACTGCACCATGCGCCGGCAGGCCGCCCGGGCCCCGTCCGCGTCGCCGGCGCCCAGGTAGCGCCCGATGATCGCCTGGCCGGCGATGGCTATGGCGTCGAGGGCGAAGGCCAGCAGGCTCCACAGGCTGAGCACGATCTGGTGCGCGGCGATCTGGGTGTCGCCGAGCCGGGCCGCGACGGCCGTGGCGATCACGAGGACCGCGCGCAGCGAGAGCGTGCGGACGAGCAGCGGGACGCCGGCCCGGGCGCAGGCCCGGATGCCGGCGGCGTCGGGCCGCAGGGAGGCGTCGTGGCGGCGGGCGCCCCGGAGGACCACGGCGAGGTAGACGGCGGTCATGGCCCACTGGGCGATGACCGTGCCCCAGGCGGAGCCGGCGATGCCGAGGCCCGTGCCGTAGACGAGGGCGGCGTTGAGGGCGCCGTTGAGGGCGAAGCCGCCCACGGCCACGTAGAGCGGCGTACGGGTGTCCTGAAGGCCGCGCAGGACGCCGGTGGCGGCGAGGAGGATGAGCATGGCCGGCATGCCGAGCGCGCTGATCCGCAGGTACGTCGTGGCGTGCGGGGCGGCGGTCGGGGAGGCGCCGAGGAGCTCGACGACCGCGGGGGCGGCGGGCAGGACGGCTGCCACGAGGGCCGCGCCGAGGAGCGCGGCGAGCCATATGCCGTCCATGCCCTGGCGTATCGCGCCCTTGAGGTCGCCCGCGCCCACGCGCCGGGAGACGGCCGCGGTGGTGGCGTAGGCGAGGAAGACGAAGACGCCGGCGGCGGTGGTGAGCAGGGCGGCGGCGATGCCGAGCCCGGCGAGCTCGGGCGTGCCGAGGTGGCCGACGATGGCGCTGTCGGCCATGACGAAGAGGGGCTCCGCGACGAGGGCGCCGAAGGCGGGCACGGCCAGTGAGAGGATCTCGCGGTCGTGCCGGCGGGCGGTGCGCGGTGCGCGCGCGGGAGCCAGGGTCATGCCTCCAACCTAATCTTCCACAGGTAATCGGTGCAACTGCATTGGACCCCTTACATTGCGTTGCTCGGTCCGATCTTCTCTGCGCCGTTTGTCGTGATCTCCGGCTGAGGGTGAAAGTTTTTCTCCTCAACAGCCGGTGGATGGTGAAACCGCAGGTCAGAGGCGTAAGGCGGGAAGGGGTGTGGGTTTGTCCACAGCGGTTTCCCCCGCCCCGTACACAGGATCCACGGAGTTCTCCACAGGATGGGGCCCGTCATCCACACGGCCTGTGGATAACCAGATTGGCTGACGGTGCCCGCGGGCCTACCGTGGACCGGCGGCCGCCGCCTGTTCCGGAGCCCGAAGGGCCCGGCGGACCTGAACGGGGCCGCCCTGAACTCGACGCGCCGGAACCGGAGTCGGGCGGCCTGTTTGTCAGAGCCGTGCCGTAAGAAAGAACAGCACGGCAAGGTCCGCTTCGCGGACGGGAGGAGGTGGCGGGATGAGCATCCCCGAGCCCATGGACGACCCCTGGGCGGATGCGGGTCCCAGCGACCGACTCCCCGTCTCCCGCCCCCGCCGGGGCGACGGCCCGGGGCGCGGTGAGCGCCACGACCGCGGCCCGGAGGACGGCTCCTGGTCCCGGGGCGACGGCGGCCAGGGCCGGCCGGAGTCCGCGGGCTTCGAGCGCGTCCCGCCGCAGGACCTGGACGCCGAGCAGTCCGTCCTCGGCGGCATGCTGCTGTCCAAGGACGCCATCGCCGACGTCGTCGAGGTCCTCAAGGGCCACGACTTCTACCGCCCGGCGCACGAGACGATCTACCAGGCCATCCTCGACCTCTACGCCAAGGGCGAGCCGGCCGACCCGATCACCGTCGCCGCCGAGCTCACCAAGCGCGGCGAGATCACCCGCGTCGGCGGTGCGCCGTACCTGCACTCCCTGGTGCAGACGGTCCCCACCGCGGCCAACGCCGAGTACTACGCCGAGATCGTCCACGAGCGCGCCGTCCTGCGCCGCCTGGTCGAGGCCGGCACCCGCATCACCCAGATGGGATACGCGGCCGACGGCGACGTGGACGACATCGTCAACAAGGCCCAGGCCGAGGTCTACGCCGTCACCGAGCAGCGCACCAGCGAGGACTACCTCCCCCTGGGCGACATCATGGAGGGCGCGCTCGACGAGATCGAGGCGATCGGCTCGCGCAGCGGCGAGATGACCGGCGTCCCGACCGGCTTCACCGACCTCGACGCCCTGACGAACGGCCTGCACCCCGGCCAGATGATCGTCATCGCGGCCCGTCCCGCCATGGGTAAGTCCACCCTGGCCCTGGACTTCGCGCGGGCCTGCTCGATCAAGCACAACATGGCCAGCGTGATCTTCTCGCTCGAAATGGGGCGCAACGAGATCGCGATGCGCCTGCTGTCGGCCGAGGCCCGCGTGGCCCTGCACCACATGCGCTCGGGCTCCATGACGGACGAGGACTGGACGCGCCTCGCGCGCCGCATGCCGGATGTCTCCCAGGCCCCGCTGTTCATCGACGACTCGCCGAACCTGTCGATGATGGAGATCCGCGCCAAGTGCCGCCGCCTGAAGCAGCGCAGCGACATTAAGCTCGTCATCATCGACTACCTCCAGCTGATGCAGGCCGGCGGCTCCAAGCGCGCCGAGAGCCGCCAGCAGGAGGTCTCGGACATGTCCCGAAACCTCAAGCTGCTGGCCAAGGAGCTGGAGCTGCCGGTCATCGCGCTGTCGCAGCTGAACCGTGGCCCGGAGCAGCGCACGGACAAGAAGCCGATGGTCTCCGACCTGCGTGAATCCGGCTCCATCGAGCAGGACGCGGACATGGTCATCCTGCTCCACCGCGAGGACGCCTACGAGAAGGAGTCGCCCCGCGCGGGCGAGGCGGACATCATCGTCGGCAAGCACCGTAACGGCCCGACGGCCACGATCACGGTCGCCTTCCAGGGCCACTACTCACGCTTCGTGGACATGGCCCAGACCTGACCGGTCGGAGCGGAAAGTCCGATCGGCCGACCTGATCGGCCGACCTGATCGGTCGGCCGGATCGGCGGGCCGGCGGGGGCTCAGACCAGTTCCGGCTGTGGTTCCGGTTGCTGTGCCGGTGCGGCCTTCGGTTCCCACATTCTGGTGGTTCGTACGTAGCCGAGGATCACCGAGACCATCGCCAGAATGAGAAGCGGTCCGAACACCCAGGGGGTTTCGGCCATTTCCGTCGGCAGGAAGCGGTAGGAGACCAGGAGCGCGGTGAAGACCGTCGCGCCGTAAGCGACCAGCTGGATTCCCGACCGGTCCCAGCCGCGTACCTGCGCGCGCAGAGCCGCCTCGATCGTGAGGGTGAACACCACGCCGGCGATGATGTCCGCGCCGTAGTGGTAGCCGAAGCCCAGCGTCGCGCCGAGGGTGGCGATCAGCCAGAACGCGCCCGCGAATTGCAGAATGCGGGGCCCCTTGCGGGAGTGAATGAAGATTGCCGTGGCCCACGCTGTGTGCAGGCTGGGCATGCAGTTGCGCGGGGTGATGTCGTTGAACGGCATGTGGTGCGGCGCATCGAGCGGCGGCGGCGTGTTCGGCCACAGGTCGGCCACGGCCCAGTGCCCGCCGTCGGCGCCGTAGGCGAAGATCGGCCCGACCACCGGGAAGATCATGTAGATGCCCGGCCCGAGGAGGCCGATCACCAGGAACGTGCGCACCAGGTGATGGCGCGGGAAGCGGCGCTCGGCCGCCACGTTGCGCAGCTGGTAGAGCGCGACGATGACCGCGGCCACAGCGAGCTGAATGTAGACGTAATCGAGAATGTGGTCGCCGACCGGACCGGTGGCTTTCACGAGCCGGCCCACGAGCCATGACGGGTTGCCCAGCGCGTGATCGGCGGTGGCCACGTATTGATCGAGCACCGTCGGGCGGGTCTTTGACGTGATGAGCAGCCAGGTATCGCCGGTTTTACGGCCGGCCACCAGCAGCAGGCCCAGCCCGATGCCCTTCAGCAGCAGGGCGCGTTCCTTGCCGGTGCGGCGCGTGACGGCGATGACCGCATAGCCGATGATCACCCACAGCGCGCCGTTGCCGAACATCATCTTGGCGTCGACGGCCCAGCGCACCAGAAAGAAGACGATGTCGATGCCGACCGCGACGCCGGCCGCGATGAATCGCTCCCGCCAGGTGAGCACCACCATCATCAACGCCATGCTGGCGTAGAGCAGCGGCCCCGATTTGGGAGCGAAAATCACCTCCCGGGCCTGATTGGTCATCGGCCCCGGCAGGCCGTAGCGGCGTGCAGCGATCTCCAGCGCGATGAGGAATCCGAGGGCCACGACACCCACCGTGGCCCACAGTATCGCCCGTGGCTGACGCCACGCGGAGAACTTAATTCTGCTATTTATTCGCGAAAACACCCGCAGCGCTGTGGATATCAATTGTTCGGCCGATTTGCTAGGTTTTGGCTAAATTGGTCACTCATCGTGCTGGATAGCATGGTCGAACATGCTATCGGAGCGGTGCGGGTGGGTTTCGCTGGTCGTGGGGGGTACGAGGGTTCTGGCTGGTCAGCGGCTCTTTTTTTAGTTCAGGGCCGGTTCGGGGCCGGTTCAGGATCAGTTCAGGGCGTCGCCGAGATCACGGAGCAGGCGGACCTTGGAGCGGGCACCGACGAGGGTCGTCACGCGCTCGCCCGCGCGGAAGAGGATGAGGGTCGGCATGGACAGGACCCCGTAGGCGGCCTGCGTCCGCGGGTTGGCGTCCACGTCCAGCCGGACGATCTTGAGGCGTCCCGCCTCCTCCGCCGCCAGTTCGGCGAGTACGGGCTCGATCATGCGGCAGGGCGGGCACCAGGAGGCGGTGAAGTCGACGAGGACGGGCAGCCGCTCGTCGAGGACCTCGGCGGCGAAGGTGGCGTCGGTGACGGTCACGACAGACGTGGCCGAGGCGTTCGCGGCCGAGGCGTTCGTGGCGGTGGTCGTGGCGGTGGTCATGGCGGTGGTCATGGCGGTGGTCATGGCGTTCCGGGTTCCCTTTCGTGTTCGAACGGTGGGGCGAAAGCGCACAGCGGCGGCGGGCCGCCGGGGACGTCGGCCGCCGCTTCCAGTTCGGCGCGGGCGAGCTGGGTGCCCACTTCAGCCCGGATCCGCTGCAAGTCCGCGATGCAGTCGTCCAGCTCCGCGAGCTTGCGGCGGTAGACGTCGAGGGAGGCGGGGCAGGCGTCGCCGGCCGGGTGCCCTGCGCGCAGGCAGTCCACGAACGGGCGGGTCTCCTCCAGGCCGAAGCCGAAGTCCTGGAGCGTGCGGATCTGCTGGAGCAGCCGCAGGTCGCCGTCGTCGTAGGTGCGGTATCCGTTGCCCGTGCGGCGCGCGGGCAGGAGCCCGAGTTCCTCGTAGTGCCGCAGCGTGCGGGTGGTGGTGCCCGCCTGCCGGGCCAGTTCCCCGATGCGCATGGCCATGACCGTAAACCTTCACGCTGACGTCAACGCCAGAGGCGGAAGGCCGGCGAGAACACCAGAGGCGGAAGCCGGCGACGGCGCGGACACGGCTGGTTAGGGTGCGGACATGATCGACGCTCCGTACGAAGACGCCGAGCTGCTGCCGGCCACCCGCCGCGCGCTCCTTCACCGCCTCGCCACCGGCCAGTCCGAGGGGCGCGCGCCGTCGATGACGGGGGCGGTGATGCGGGACGGGCACCTGGTGTGGAGCTCGGCCCGCGGTGAACTCCCCGGAGGGGCACAGGCCGAGGACGTCCAGTACCGCATCGGTTCGATCACCAAGACCTTCGTCGCAGTGCTGGTGATGCGGCTGCGTGACGAGGGACTGCTGAAGCTGGAGGACCGGATCGGTGCGTACCTCGACACCCCGGCGGGTGGCGACGCGACCGTCGCCCAGCTCCTCTCGCACACCTCGGGGCTCGCGGCGGAGGCGCGCGGGCCGTGGTGGGAGCGCACGGACGGCGCGCTGCGCCCCGGGCTCGCCGACCTCTTCGGCGACCACCCCCAGCTCCACACTCCCGGGCGGTTGCACCACTACTCCAACCCCGGTTACGCGCTGCTCGGCGCCCTGGTCGAGCGGATCCGAGGGGAGAGCTGGTACGACGTGCTGCGCCGCGAGGTCCTCGAACCGCTCGGCATGGACCGGACGACCCTCACCCCCGGCGCGCCCCATGCGGACGGCTGGGCCGTGCACCCCTGGGCCGACGTCCTCCTTCCCGAGCCCGCGGTGGACACCGGGCGGATGGCGCCCGCCGGGCAGCTCTGGTCCACGACCGCCGACCTGTGCCGCTTCGCGGCCTTCCTGATGGGTGGTTCGTACGGGACGGGCAGGGGCGATTCGTACGGGACGGGCAGGGGCGGGCAGGTGCTGTCCGCGGCGACGCTCGCCGAGATGCGGACACCGGAGGGCGGCTCGCGTGCGCCGGGGCAGTCCGGCTACGGGCTGGGCCTCCAGGTGATGCAGAACGACGGCCGGACGCTCGTGGGCCACATCGGCACCATGCCGGGCTTCGTGGCGGCGCTGCTGGTGAGCCCGCGGGACGGGATCGCGGGCGTCGCCCTGGCCAACCGCACCTCCTGCTTCGAGGCCGTGGGCGTCGCGGCGGACCTGCTGGCGACGGTCGCCGACCTCGAACCGCGGATCCCCGCGCCCTGGCGCCCCCTCTCCGAGGTGAAGGACGAGCACCTGGAGCTGACCGGCTCCTGGTACTGGGGTGCGGCCCCGTTCACGCTGCGGCTGTGCGCAGGCGGGGCCCTGGAGCTGGCGCCGTCGGGCTCGGGCGGACGCGGTTCGCGCTTCCGCCCGGAGGAGGACGGCACGTGGACGGGGCTTGACGAGTACTACGCGGGGGAGACGCTGACCGCGGTGCGGACGGCGGAGGGCGCGGTGAGCCACCTCGACCTCGGCACGTTCGTCTTCACCCGCGAGCCGTACGGGGCGGGGGACGCGGTGCCGGGCGGCGTGGACGCGGCCGGCTGGCGCGCGGCGGAGGGAGTCCGGCAGCAGGTGTCCGAGGGCAGTGATCAGAGGTGATCGGAGGCAGGCAGGAGTAATCGGATTGTCCGTCCGGTCCTGTGGACGACGGTCGGCGCGGAACCGGGTGCGGACGTAGGGTCATGGGGAGATTGGCGGGCGCCGGACACCCGGCGCGACACCCGGAAGGCACTGGCACCGTGACTGCGAACATCGCACCGGACGCACCGGACCTGCTCGACCTCGCGCCCCTGGGCGCCGGTCACTTCGCGCGCATCGAGGACAAGATCGCGTCGCTGATGCGCACGCGCGAGACGGTCGTCACGATGCAGGGAGAGGCGCTGCTGCCGCTGGAGGCCGCGATTCGCTCGGCCGTCCGGCCCGGCAGCACCGCGCTCAACATCATCACCGGTCCGTACGGCGAGACGTTCGGCGGCTGGCTGCGCTCCTGCGGCGCCGAGGTGATCACCATCTCGGCGCCGTTCAGCGGTGCGGTCGGCGCCGAGCAGGTCGCGGAGGCGCTGCGCGCGCACCCCGAGATCGACTTCGTCAGCCTGGTGCACGCCGAGGCGGCGACGGGCAACACCAACCCCGTGGCAGCGATCGGCGAGGCCGTGCGCGCGCACGGCGCGCTGCTGATGCTGGACGCGGTCGCGTCCGTCGGCGCCGAGCCGCTCCTCACCGACGAGTGGGGCGTCGACCTGTGCGTCATCGGCGGCCAGAAGGCCATGGCGGGCCCGGCCGGCGTGTCCGTCGTCTCGGTCAGCGCCCGTGCTTGGGAGCGCATCGCCGCCAACGAGCAGGCGCCGCGCCGCTCGTACCTCTCCCTGCTGGACTGGAAGGAGCGCTGGATCGACGGCGGCCGCACGGCCCTGCCGCACGCGCCCGCACAGCTGGAGATGCTGGCCCTGGAGCAGGCCGCCGACCGCATCGAGGCGGACGGCCTGGAGGCCGTCATGGCCCGTCACCGCGCCGCTGCCGCCGCCATGCGCGCCGGCGTCCGGGCCCTGGGCGGCCTGTCCCCGTACGTCGTCCGGGACGAGGACGCCGCCCCCGTCGCCACGACCCTGCGCGCCCCTGACGGCAAGGACGCCCGCGATGTGGTGGCCGCCGCCCTGGCGGCCGATGCCTCGGTGCCCGTCCAGGCGGCGGCCGGGCCGCTGGCCAAGGAGATGATCCGCGTCAACCACTACGGCCTCGACGCGGACCGCGAGGTCGTCCTGGCCTCGCTGGCGGCGCTCGGCGAGGGGTTGCGCGCGCTGGGCGTGCCGGTCGCGGATGCCGCGGCGGCGTCGGCCGCGGCGGGGGAGGCATGGGATGCGGTGATCCCGGGCTGACCCCCGGTTCTCCGGCGTGCCAAGGGCCGCCGTCGGTGCTGCGTGCACCGGCGGCGGCCCTTTTTTGAGTTCTCTCTCCTGCTCGTCTTTTCCCACTTCTTTTGATTTGCCCCGGTATGGCGTGTCGGGACCCTCGTTCATACGCCCGGATAAAATCGGAACCAGCAACCCGTTTCGTTTCCCGGCCTCCGGAGGCGTACTCGCATGGCAGAGCGCAGCCACTCACTGCTGCCTTCTCAGGCCTCCGCATCCCTGCGCGCGGACGCCCGGCGCAACCGTGCGCTGGTCCTCCAAGCGGCCCGATCGGCCTTCGAGGAAGGCGGGTTGGGGGTGCCGCTCGGGGAGATCGCGCGCCGCGCAGGCGTCGGTACGGGCACCGTCTACCGTCATTTCCCTTCCAAGGAAGCCCTGTTCAGGGCGGCGGTGAGCGACAGGATCGTGCTTTTCACGGACACGGCACGGGAGTTGGCGCATACCGAAGACGCCGGGACGGTCTTCTACCGCTACCTTTCGGCGGTCATACGGCTGACCGTGCGGAACAAGGCACTGTGCGACGCTCTGGAGGGGCGTTTCGAGCCCTCTCCCGGTGTCGAGGAGGCGTTCCGGGAAGCCCTCGGCGTCCTGCTGCGGCGTGCCCAACAGGCCGATGCCGTACGGAAGGACGTGACCATCGACGACCTGATGGCCCTGCTCATGGGCTGTCTGTCGATGGAGCAGCGGCGCGCTCCGGGCGTGCCGCAAGGGCGGATGACGGCGCTGGCGTGCGACAGCCTCCGTCCGGGCCGTCGCGTAACGAAACTGCCCGCCATTCCGTCCGCCCGACGTAACGAAACGCAATGCGAGGTGTGCGGAGGCCCGGTGGCCCCGGCGCGTACGGGCCGGCCGGCCCGCTACTGCGGCGCGGCCTGCCGGCAGAAGGCGCACCGGGAGCGGGCCAGGGCCCGCTCGTAGACCCGAGGCCGGGCGCTGTTACGTAGCGGGCGCGAGGGATCCCATCAGCTACGGAGCGGGCGCGAGGTATTCCGCAGCTACGAGGGTTCCTCAGCTATGAGGCGGGCGCGAGGGACTTCACGGCCGTGACCAGCGGGGCCAGCTCCTCGCGCTTAGACGCCTCGTCGAGGGCCTCGCGCAGCGCCGTGTCGTTCGTCGGCCGGGCCTGGTCGAGGAGGGCGAGGCCCGCCTCCGTGACGTCGGTGTAGATGCCCCGGCGGTCGGTGAGGCAGAGGTAGCGGGTCAGCAGTCCGCGGTCCTCCAGGCGGTTGACCAGGCGCGTCGTCGCGCTCTGGCTGAGCACGACCGCCTCGGCGACCTCGTTCATGCGCAGGTGGCCGCCCTCGCCGCTGTGCTGCCTGCTGAGCACGTCGAGCACGGAGAACTCGCGCACGCTCAGGCCGTGCGCGGCCTGAAGCGCCCGCTCGATGTGCGCTTCGATCCGGCCGTGCAGGGCGGACAGTGCGCACCAGCCCTGTGCCAGGCCGAGCAGAGCGGGATCCGGGGTGCGGGACATGGGTGGCCCTCCTTCTGACACCGCACACGCGTGTCGTCACCGACCAGGATATCTCCCATCCGCAATAGCCCGCGCTTGCAAGTATCGGCGCAGGCAATTATTGTCTACGCCGGTAAGGGTCGATCGCAACGAGATCGCCCACGGGATTCCCGCCATCCGTCCGCCCCTCCATCCCTCCGCCGGACCGGACCGCGGGCCGGATCCCCCCTCCCCCTCCCCGAAGGACCCCTGTCATGCCCCTCGCACTGCTGGCGCTCGCCATCGGCGCCTTCGGTATCGGCACCACCGAATTCGTCACCTCGGGCCTGCTCCCGGAGATCGCGGACGACTTCGGCGTCTCCATCCCGACCGCCGGCTACCTGACGACCGGCTACGCGCTCGGCGTCCTGATCGGGGCCCCGATCCTCGCGATCCTCGGCAGCCGGGTGCCGCGCAAGGCGATGCTGATGGGCCTGATGGGCCTGTTCGTCGCCGGCAACGCGATCTCCGCCGCCGCCCCCGTCTTCTCGGTGATGCTGGCCGGGCGCGTGGTCGCCTCGTTCGCGCACGGCGCGTTCTTCGGCATCGGCGCGATCGTCGCCGCCGGGCTCGTCGCCCCGGAGAAGAAGGCGGCCGCGCTCTCGATGCTGTTCTCGGGGCTGACGGTGGCCAACGTGGTGGGTGTGCCGATGGGCACGATGGTCGGCCAGAGCGCCGGCTGGCGGATCACGTTCTTCCTCATCGCCGGACTGGGCGTGCTCGCCGTCCTCGGCATCGCCGCGCTCGTCCCGCGCCAGCCCCGCCCCGAACGGGCCCGGATCGGCGGCGAACTGGCCGCCTTCCGCAACCCCCAGGTCCTGCTCGCGATGGCGATGACCGTCCTCGGCTTCGGCGGCGTCTTCACCATGACCACCTACTTCACGCCGACGATGACCGAGGCCGCGGGCTTCGCCGCCTCCTCCGTCACCTGGCTCCTCGTCCTCTTCGGCCTGGGCATGGTGGCCGGCAACCTCATCGGCGGCCGGTACGCCGACCGCGCGCTGATGCCCATGCTGCTCACGGCCCTCGCCGGCCTCGCGATCGTCCTCGCGCTGCTGCCGCTCGCGACCCACAGCAAGATCGCCACGGTGATCGCCGTCCCGCTGATCGGGGCGATGGGCTTCGCGACGGTCCCGCCGTTGCAGAAGCGCGTCCTGGACCAGGCGGCGGAAGCCCCCACCCTCGCCTCCGCCGCCAACATCGGCGCCTTCAACCTGGGCAACGCGATCGCCGCCTGGCTCGGCGGCCTCGTGATCTCCGCCGGCTTCGGCTACACGGCGCCCAACTGGGTCGGCGCGGCCATGGCCGGCTCCGCGCTCCTCCTGGCCCTCCTCTCCATGGCGCTGGAGCGCCGCACGGGAGCCCGGGACGGGATGCGGGGCGGGCGCATCGTGGCGCGGCAGGAGCCCGCGCCGGAACGGCAGTACTCGTAACTCCGCAGGGGCCGCACCGGCACCTCTCCCCGTACCTCATCCCCCCGTGCCTCTTCACCGCAACACCAAGCACGACAGCACCAAGCACGACAGCACCACGCACCACTAGGAGAACTCCGTGACCACGTCCGCCACTGCCACCCCCGTCCTCCCCCTCACCACGGACGACGGCGATGCGCTCGTCGCCGCCGCCCGCCGGGCCGCGGACGAGCAGGGCGTACGGATCGCCGTGACCGTCCTCGACGCCGGCGGTCACCTGCTGGCCTTCCGCCGGGACGACCGCGCCGTGCTGATCGCGGGGGAGACCAGCACGCGCAAGGCCTTCACCGCGCTCCAGCTGGACGCGCCGACGCGTGACCTCGTCGACGCCGTCCGCCCCGACGGGCTCTTCCACACCCTGCCCACGGCCCTGGACCGCCCGCTGCTGTTCATCGCCGGGGGAGTGCCGCTGCACCGTGACGGCCGGCTCGTCGGCGCGATCGGCGTGGGCGGCGGGGCGCCCGACCAGGACCACGGCATCGCCCTGACCGCGATCGAGGCCGTACTGGGCGGCTGACGCCCCGCATCGCCCTGCATCGTCTTGTACCGCCCCGCACCGGCCGGTGCACCGTAAGCGCAGGCCGGCGCACCGGCCCGGCACCGGCCGCGCACTATTCGCGTGTCCTCCGGTGCCGGGCCGCTTACGCTCGGGGACCGTGAGCAGACTGCATTTGTTCGACATGGACGGGACCCTCATGCACGGGTCCGCGGCGGCGATCGAGATATCCCGGCAGCTCGGGGTCGAGCCGGAGATCGCCGAACTGGAGCGGGCCTTCGCGGCCCGCGAGCTCGACCCGCCGCGCTTCGCCGAACTCGCCTGCGAGCTGTGGCGGGAACTCACCGAGGAACACATCACCGCGGCCTTCGACGGGGCTCCCTGGATGGCCGGGATCCGCGACGTATGGGCGGAGATCCGGGCCCGCGGCGAGCGGTGCGCCGTGATTTCACTGTCCCCCGGCTTCTTCGTGGAGCGCCTGCTGACCTGGGGCGCCGACGCGGCCCACGGCTCGCTCTGGCCGACGGTGCCGTTCCGGGATCCGGTGGACCCGGCGGGGATCCTCGACGCGGGGGCGAAGGTGAGGATCGCGGACGAGCTCTGTGCGGAATTCGGCCTGACCCGCGCCGACTGCGTGGCCTACGGGGACTCGATGTCGGATTCTCAGCTGTTCTCCGCGGTCCCGGTCTCCGTGGCGGTGAACGCGGACCACCACGTACGGGACATCGCGGTCCACGCGTATACGGGCCGGGACCTCAGAGAGGCGTACGAACTCGTCGGCGCCGCCTCGTAGCCCGCCCCTGAGGTCGGTCTCCGTGGGCAGGGGAGTGGTCGATGGGCAGGAGAGTCGTCGATCCTAGCCCCAACACCGCCTGCATCACTCGTACTTCCCGCGATTCGCGCGAAGCCCGCACAGAAGATGGCAAGCTGCGCAGCCTGAACAGCGACCCATGAGCAGAGCGGGGAATCGCGCGCGCTTTCCGGCTAGGACGGAAGCGCGAGGACGGACCGAGAGATGTTCGAGGCGAGACGATGATGGACGCTCCCACCAGGTCGGCCGACGGCGGCCCGCACGGCAGAGGAAGCGACCGGGGCTGGTTCACCCCCACGCAGCCGCCGGACGGAACCGGGGCCCATGCCCCGGCCGTTCCCCCGGCTCTTCCCCCCGCCCCCGCCCCTCCCCCTCCTCCCCCGCACGACCGGCAGCGGGCGCACGAACAGCAACAGGCGCACGAACACCGACAGGCGCACGTACAGAAACGGGCGCAGGTACAGCGACAGGCGCACGAACACCAGCGCCCGGCCGAGCCGCCGCCCGACCAGGGGTTCCGCCCCGCTCCGGACCCCGTCCCCGCGACCGGAGCGGCGCCGTCCCCCGACGCGTACGCCCTCCGCCGCACCCTGGCGGAGCTGGAACCCGTGGCTGACAAGGCCACTTCGTACTTCTACGCGCTGCTGTTCATACAGAACCCCGATCTTCGCGCCCTCTTCCCCGTGGCCATGGACGCCCAGCGCGACCGCCTCTTCAAGGCGTTGCTGACCGCCGCCCGGCACGCGGACGACCCCGCCACCCTCACCGCCTACCTCTCCCGGCTCGGCCGCGGGCACAGGAAGTACGGCACCCGGCCCGAGCACTACCCCGCCGTCGGCGAGTGCCTGCTCGCCGCCTTAAGCCGCTACGCCCCGGATACCTGGAACGAGGCCACCGAAGCCGCCTGGGTGCGCACCTACACGGCGATCTCCCAGATCATGATCGACGCGGCCGCCGAGGACGAGGAGCAGTCCCCCGCCTGGTGGCAGGGCGAGATCGTCCGCCATGAGTTACGCACGCCGGACATCGCCGTCGTGACCGTACGGCCCGACCAGCCGTACCCCTTCCTCGCGGGTCAGTACACGACCCTAGAAACCCCCTGGTGGCCGCGCGTGTGGCGGCACTACTCCTTCTCCGCCGCGCCCCGTCCGGACGGGCTGCTCTCCTTCCACGTCAAGGCCGTGCCCGCCGGCTGGGTGTCCGGCGCCCTCGTCCACCGCGCCCGCCCGGGCGATGTCCTGCGGCTCGGTCCCCCCGCCGGTTCCATGATTGTGGACCACAGCACTGACAACGGCCTGCTGTGCCTGGGCGGCGGCACCGGCATCGCCCCGATCAAGGCGCTGGTGGAGGACGTCGCCGAGCACGGCCGCTGCCGCCCCGTCGAGGTCTTCTACGGTGCGCGCCACGCCGGCGACCTCTACGACATCGACACCATGCTGCGGTTGCAGCGGGCGCACAACTGGCTGTCGGTGCGGCCGGTCGTCTCCGACGGCCCCACCCGCGGCCTGTGCGGCGAACTCCCCGCCATCGTGCGCCAGTACGGGCCCTGGCCCGCCTACGACGCCTACCTCTCCGGCCCGCCCGGGATGATCCGCAGCGGTGTGGACACGCTGGTGGGCATCGGCATCCCCTCCCACCGCATCCGCCACGACGAGATCGGCGGCCTCATGGCGGCGGCACCGCGCTGAGAGGGCTGTGAAGGAAGAGGGACCAGTTGTGAAGGAAGAGGACTTAGGGACTTAGACGCCGTTTCTGATGGCCAGTAGGGCAGGTCAAGGTACAGGCTCGGCCCAGTGAGCGCCTGTTGGGAACTGTGGTGCCAGCCCGGGGCGTTGGCCGGTCATGGTGATGATGGCGGGTCTGCTGTTCATGACTGTGCTGGTGATCGTGCCGTTCATGTTCGCCTCGGTCCGGTACGTGCTCCTGCGATCGGGGCGTCCGTCCTGGCTGTGCCGCCGGCTGGCTGCGCGCGCTCCGCACGGCGGTGTCGGCCTGGGGGCCACGGTGACCGAGGAGCTGCACGCGTTCATGAATGCCAACAAGCGGGTGCAGATCGAGCAGCGGCAGGTGGAGCTGGTGCTGAGGGATGACGTGCACGGTGGCGCGCCGCCGCGCACGGGTGTCGACCTGGACGCGGGGACTGCTGTGATCCGGCGACGCGGGTAGCTCCCGGCTTCACGAGGTGAGCCGGCGGTAGCCGATGAGGGCTGCCGCTATGCCGACGAAGGCCAGGAAGTGCTCCGGTTTGCGCTCGTAGCGGCGGTGCAGACGTCGGCAGCCCGCCAGCCACGACACGGTTCTCTCCACGACCCACCGGTGCCGGCCCAGCCGGTGAGAGGGTTCAATGCCCTTGCGTGCGATGCGGTGCGTGATGCCGCGCGAGCGGAGCCATCTGCGCAGGTGGCGGTAGTCGTATCCCTTGTCGGCATAGAGTTTGCCGGGCCGGCGCCGTCGTGGGCCGCGCCGGGAGCGGATCGGCGGGATACCGCGAACGAGCGGCATGAGCGCCTGGCTGTCGTGCAGATTAGCGGCTGAGATTCCGAGCGATAGAGGTAGCCCCTTCCGGTCCGTGAGCAGGTGGACCTTCGATCCGTTCTTGCCGCGATCGGTCGGATTCGGTCCGGTCAGCGGCCCCCTTTTGCGGCCCGGATACTCACCGAGTCGATCGCACAGCGAGACCAATCCAGCTCACCGCGGGCGCCCAGCTCATCGAGGATGACGCGATGGAGCCGGGCCCATACCCGCTCCCGGCTCCACTGGGCGAAGCGCCGGTAGACCGTGGGCCAGCACGGGCCGAACACCGGCGGCAGCTGCCGCCAGGTGCAGCCCGAAGTTGCAACAAAGATGATCGCCGTCAGCACCTCACGGTCCTCGGCCCGCCGTTTACCCCCGCCCTGCGGGCGGATCACCTCCGTCGGCGGCACCACCCGCCGGAACAGCTCCCACAACTCGTCCGGCACCAGCCGCTCGGCAAGGCTCACCACGCATGAACCAACGAGCGCGAACAGCCATCAGAAACGGTGTCTTAGGGGCTACCCCAGGTCGTCCGCCAGCAGCGCCCGTACGCCCTCGATGTTCGCGTCGAGGTAGGCGCGCAGCGACGGGGGCACCAGCTCCACCGACGCGATTCCGGCCCGCGTGAAGGGGATCCGCACCACCTCGTACGTCCCGCGAGGCTCGTCCACTTCGGGGCCGTGGCGCATCGAGAGGTCCATGGAGGCCAGCCGGCAGACGAAGAAGTGCTGCACTTTGACGCCGTGGGCGGCGTGGTGCAGCGAGTGCGTGACGGTGTCGACGAAGGCGGGGACGACGTCGACGACCTTGGCGCCGAGCTCCTCGTCGACCTCGCGGTGGAGCGCGGCGACGACCGTGGTGTCCTCCGGCTCCATGCCGCCGCCGGGCGTGATCCAGTACGGCGCCTGTCCGGGCTTGGTGCGCTTGATCAGGATCATCTCCAGGGCGGCGTGGGGCCCGGGATCGCCGCCGCTGTCGAGGAGGATGGCGCGGGCGGTGCGCTTGACCACTGGACGTTCGGTCATAGGGGACATCTGCCGCGTAGGGCGGTCGGTGAAACCCCTGGCGGCAACCCTTTCTCACCAGGAAACGGCAGCGCGCAGCAGCCACTCGTGTGCCCGGGCGAGGTGCGGGTGGGCCAGTGTGCCGGTCCGTACGACGAGGAAATAGGTGCGCAGCGGGGGGACGGGCGGGTCGAGGAGGGCGACGAGCTCGCCGGTGTCGAGGGCGTCCGCGCACAGGTAGCGGGGCAGCACGCCGATCCCGGCGCCCGCGGCGACGCAGGAGAGGACGGCCCGCAGGTCGGGGACGACGACGCTGCCCGAGGCGACGGGTTCGGTGTCGAAGACGGCGGCCCAGTAGCGGGTGACGAGCGGCAGGGTCTCGTGGACCTCGACCACGGGCAGGTGCTCCAGGGCCCGTACGCCCTTGTCGCGCACGACGGCCGGCCCGCCCAGCCGCGCCGCCCAGCGCGGCGCCGCGACGAGGACGTGCTCCTCGTCGCAGAGCGGGGTGGCGGTCAGCAGCCGCCCGCGCGGGCGCGCGGTGGTGATCGCGAGGTCGTGGTGGCCGGCGGACAGGCTCTCGAAGAGCTCGTCGGAGGTGCCGTGGGCGGCGCGCACGGTCAGGCCCTGCGCGATGAGGGGGGTGAGCGCGGGGAGGGCGCGCAGGCCGGTGAACTCGGGAGGGCCGGCGAGGTGGAGCGTCCGGTTCGGCGTCCCCTCCACCTCGTCGATGCCCGCCTCGGTGATCTCCAGGAGTGCGTCGACGTGCGGCGCGATCTTGTGGGCCAGTTCCTCGCCGGTGGTGGTGGGGCGCACGCCGCGGGCCAGACGGAGGAAGAGGGGGCGGCCCAACTGCGTCTCCAGCGTGCGGATCTGGCCGGTGACGGCGGGCTGGGAGAGACCGAGGAGGGCCGCGGCGCGGGTGAAGGACCCGGCCCGGTGCACCGTGACGAACGTGCGCAGCAGGGCCAGATCCATGCCGTCTCCCCTGACTCGGTGCTTGCCGGCCGTAGGGGAACTATAAATAAGTCGATAGGGCTGTGTCGCCGGTGTGATTGGACACTGACGCAGAGTCAACTAGCCTTGACCGGGTGGTCATTCGTGCGGGGGGTCGCACGTCCGGCCACGACGGCTCGAGTCAAGAGGGGGGAGACTCGAGCCGTCCTTACGGGGACGGGCCGTTCCGTCTGCGGGTCGCTTCGCCTTACGGACGGGCCGCTTCATCCAGCGCCGCGAGCACGTCCGCGACGAGGTCCGCCGTGTCCTCGACGCCCACCGAGAAGCGGATGAACCCCTCCGGCACGGCGTCGCCGCCCCACCGCCCGCGCCGCTCCGCCGTCGACCGCACGCCGCCGAAGCTTGTCGCTTCGTCGACGAGCCGCAGGGCGGTCAGGAAGCGCTCGGCGTGCACCCGGCCGGGCAGGACGAACGAAACCACGCAGCCGAAGCGCCCGCCGCGCATCTGCCGCAGGGCGAGCGCGTGGGCGGGGTCGGTGGGCAGCCCGGGGTGGCGCAGGCCGGTCACTTCGGGCCGGTTGCGCAGGGCTTCGGCGAGGGCGAGCGCGGTGGCCGCCTGCCGGTCCACGCGCAGGTGCAGTGTCGCCAGGGAGCGGTGCGCCAGCCAGGCCTCCATCGGGCCGGGGATCGCGCCGGCGACCTTGCGCCAGTCCCGTACGGCCGCGGTGAGCCGTGGGTCGCGTGCGGCGACGTAGCCCAGGAGGAGATCGCCGTGGCCGGTGAGGGCCTTGGTGCCGCTGGCTACGGAGAAGTCGGCGCCCAGTTCGAGGGGCCGCTGGCCGAGCGGGGTGGGGAGGGTGTTGTCGACGGCGACGAGCGCGCCGTGGCGGTGGGCGGCGTCGGCGAGGCGGCGGATGTCGCACACGTCGAGGCCGGGGTTGGAGGGCGATTCGAGCCACAGCAGCCGCGCCCCGTCCAGCGCGGCGAGCTGTGCGTCCCCGGCGGTCGGGGCGGTGCGCACGGCGACGCCGAACGCCTCCAGGCGGTCGCGCAGCGCGGGCAGCAGCTGATAGCCGTCCGAGGGGAGGACCGCCGTGTCGCCGGGCCGCAGCTGGGAGAAGAGCACGGCGGAGATCGCGGCCATCCCGGAGGGGAAGGCGACCGCCTCCGCCGCCGGGCCGGGGCCGTCCGGGGTCTCCAGCGCGGCGATGGCCCTCTCCAGGGCGGCCCAGGTGGGGTTGGCCTCCCGGCCGTACGTGTACGGGCCGGAGACCTCGCCCGGGAGGTGGTAGTGGGCGGCGAAGGCCGGGCCGGGGAGCGCGGGCTCGTTCGCCCGCGGTTCCGGCAGGCCCGCTCGTACGGCCCGGGTGCCGTCGCCTGTCATCGGCTGCTCCTTCTTCGTCCTCGTCCGTTCGTTCCGGTCGTAACGGTTGTTCCGTTCGTTCGGTCCGTCGTCCGCCGCGTCGTCTGTCGCGCTGTCCGCTGCGTCGTCGGCCGAGACGTCCGCCGAGTCGTCCGTCGCCGGGTCAGTCCTTCTCGTCCGGCAGGATCACGTGCATCGCCCACGCCACGATCGAGATGATCACGCCGCCGATCAGGGCGTTCCAGAACCCGTCGACATGGAAGGCGAGCCCCAGCTCCTTGGCGATCCACGAGGTCAGCAACAGCATCAGCGCGTTGATCACGAGCGTGATGAGGCCGAGGGTAAGGATGAACAGCGGGAAGGACAGCAGCTTCACCACGGGCTTGACGATGAAGTTGACCACGCCGAAGACGAGCGCGACGAGGATCAGCGTGAGCACCTTGCGCGCGGTGTTCTCACCGGAGAGCGTGATGCCCTTGAGCAGCCAGATGGCGACCGCCAGGGCCGCCGCGTTGGCGATCGTCTTGACTACGAAATTCTTCATGGTGAGATCGTTGCAGACGCGCCCGGTCCGGCGCGGATCAGCACAGTCGGCGGCCGGCGCACGGACCGGTCACGGACGAGGAGCGGCAAGAGGTGGACGGTAGATGAAGGCCTTCCGGCTGGATGAACTGGAGGGTGAGCGCCTCGCGAACGACGGTGCGTACCTCCAGTTCCTGCGCGAGCGGAACATGTCGGTCGGGCTCTACGCGCTCGACGCGGGGCAGATGGACCCGCAGACCCCGCACGCCCAGGACGAGGTGTACGTGGTGATGAGCGGCCGGGCGTCGATCACCGTGGGGGAGGAGACGACGCAGGTGGGGCGGGGGAGCGTGGTGTACGTACCGGCCGGGGAGACGCACCGCTTCCACCACGTCAGCGAGCCTCTGAGGGTTCTGGTGGTCTTCTCTCCCCCCGAGAGCTGAGGGTCCGCCCCGGGAACCCGTAGGGGGACGTTCAGGGGTCGGCAGGGGCTGCGGGGCCCCGTCCGGGCCCCTGCCCGTCCTAGCATCGAATCAAGGCCGGAGCAGTCGGGCTCCGGAACCACGAAGCGGAAAGCAGGGGACGAACGACATGGCCGAGAAGGGGATTTTCGCAGGACTGCCCTGGTGGGTGAAGTGGATCGCCGTGCCGGCGCTCGTCCTCGTGGTGTTCGGCAGCCTGATCATGAGCGTGCTGGGCTTCGTCATAGCGCTGGTCTTCAAGGCGCTGCTGCTGGTCGCGCTCGTCGGCGGGCTGATCTTCGTCGTCAAGAAGTTCACGTCGTCGTCCTCGTCGAAGAGCGACTGGTAGCCGGTCAGCGCCCGGCCCTCCGAGAGCCGTCCTTCCGGTCGCCGCCCGGACCGGTGTTGACGGCTCTGGCAATTTCTCTGCCCTGAATCCCGTGGAACGACTCCGCCCCGTAGTCGAGTCGCTACGCTCCAGAGTCATAGAGCTCGTAAGCTCAGTCTCGATCTCTATCGGTAGCTGAAGACTCACTCCTCGTGATCTGTGGATGCCGTCGAGCGATGGCGTTCAGGGATGCGAGGAGCCAATCCCGGCCAAAACGACGAATACGGGGCATTGGGCGATGCGTGAAACGGTGCAGGCAGAAGTGATCATGACCTTCCTCGTCTCCGAGGAGCTGTCCTTCCGGATCCCGGTGGGACTGGACTACGACAGCAGTGATCCCTACGCGGTGAAGTTCACCTTCCACCTTCCCGGCGACGCGCCCGTGACCTGGGCATTCGCACGGGAGCTGTTGCTTGACGGGCTCAGTCAGCCGTCCGGCGAGGGCGATGTGCACATCGCCCCCGCCTCCGCCGAGCACCTCTCGGACGTCTTCATCCGGCTGCAAGTGGGCTCCGAAGGGGCCCTGTTCCGGGCCGGCGCGGCGCCCCTCGTGGCGTTCCTCGACCGGACCGACCGCATCGCCCCGCTCGGCGAGGAGCGGTCGGTCGCCGACTTCGACTACGACCTCGCCGCGGCGCTCGACAACATCCTCGCCGGCAACACCGAGGGGCAGAACGCCGGTTAGCGGCCCGGCATGCCTCCGCCGGCACCGCCCTCGTCCCGGACCGGCACCCGCTCAGCGCGCGGGGGTGCGCCCTTCGGCGCCGTCCCGGCCCCCAGCGCCCCTGAGCTGCCGTTTTCCCCCGGGCCGCCGTTCCCGCCGGCCTGTCCGGCACCGGGCACACCGAGGCCGTTCCCCCCGGGCGCGCCCGATCCGTCCGCCGCGCCCGCCGCTCCTGCCGTGCCCATGGAGCCGAGCAGCTGCCGCGCCAGGCCCAGCCCCGTACCGCCCATCGTCAGAGCCTTCGCGAACATCTCCGACATCCCGTCGGCCCCGTTGAGCAGCACCATGTGGTCAACGTTTCCGAAGGCTTCAGCCCCCGCACGTACGATCTCGGGCCACTTTTCGGCCAGTTGTTGCGCGACCACCGCCTCCTGGTTCTCCGCCAGGGCCGCCGCCCGTGCCTTGATCGCATCCGCCTCCGCCAGGCCGCGCGCCTTGGCGGCCTCGGCCGTCGCCAGACCCTTCGCCCGCGCGGCCGCCGCCTCGGCCTCACCCGTCGCCCGGGTCGCATCCGCCGCCGCGGCACCGCGCGCCTTGGTGGCCTCGGCCTCGGCGCCGGCGGCCGCCTTCACGCGCGTCGCCTCGGCGGCCGCGGCCAGCTCCGTCTCCCGGGCCTTCGCCTGGGCCGCGGAGATACGGGCATCGCGCTCCGCCTCCGCCAGGGTGCGCTTCTCGTAGGCCGCCGCGTCCGCGGGCTTGCGCACGTCCGCCTGGAGCTGCTGCTCCCGCCGGTGCGCCGCCAGCTCGGCGACCCGCGTCTCCTGGACCACGACCTCCTGCTGGGCCGCGGCGTCCGCCAGCGGCCCGGCCTGCCGCGCCTTCGCCGCCGCGCTGTCCCGCTCGGCCTGATAGCCGGCCTGGAGGATCTCGGAGTCGCGCTGGGCCTGCGCCATCCGGGCCGCGGCCTGCTGCTCCGCCTCCGTGGCCAGCCGGTCGGCCTCGGCCTGGGCGATCCGGGCGTCCCGCTGCACGGCCGCGGCGTGCGGCGCGGACAGGTTCTTGATGTAGCCCGTGGGGTCCTGGATCTCGTGGATCTGCAACGAGTCGATGATCAGCCCGAGCTTCTCCATCTCCGTGCCCGAGGCCGCGCGGGTCTCGCCCGTCAGCCGCTCCCGGTCGCGGATCATGTCCTCCACGGTCAGGCCGCCGACGATCGAGCGCAGATGGCCCGCGAAGACGTTGTGCACCCGCTCGCCCATGAACTTCTGCTGGTCGAGGAAGCGCCGGGCGGCGTTGGCGATCGAGACGAAGTCGTCGCCCACCTTGAATATGACCACACCGTGGACCTTGAGGGGGATGCCCTGCTTGGTCACGCAATCCACGTGGAGATCGGCCTCGTTGAGGTCGAGCGACAGCTTCCGGACCACCTGGACCCCGGGCAGCACGAGGGTCCCCCGCCCCGTGACGATCCGGAACCCCATCCCCTCCTCCAGCCCCTCGGTGCGGTGCTTAGAACCGGAGATGACGAGCGCCTCATTGGGCTCGGCAACCCGCCACATCAGTTTGAACAGCCCGACCACGATGGCCACAGCGACGAGGACAACCCCCGCCACGACGCCGATGAGCATGCGTCCAGCCCCCCTTATGGGCCCCGCGACGGGGCCCGAGCTCGAAAGTGTGCTCCCGCGCGAGCCGGTGGTGAAGACCCGGACACGGCTTGGCACGGTCCTGATACGAGAGGTGTGCACGGGCGTGACACGGCACCGTTATGGGGCCGGCGCAACGCCCCTCATGCCCCTTCTGCCCCGGCTGCCCCACCCGTAAGCAGGCTCCCCGTCATCACCCGTAGACGGACGCCACATAGACCGTGCGCGGCGGCTGGTACTCCATGATCACCACCACCGTGCCGCGCTCGATCCGCTCCCCCGGCTCCGCCGCGTAGGCCAGGAAGGCCTCGGCCCCGCCGCGCACCCGCACCATCACCTCGCCGACCAGCCCCGGCCCGACCGTGCCGGTCACCCTGCCCTGTTCCCCGATCACCTGCGGCTCCCCCCTCGTGCGATGCGCCCCGCCCGGCGCCGCGCGGTCACTTGGCGCGGCGGCGCCTGCCCCCCTTCGACCTGCCGCGCCCGCCCGCCCGCGCGCCGGTACCCGTGCCGGTGCCCGTGCGGGCACCTGTCCCCGTACTCGCATTGTGCCGGTCGGCACTGACAACGAGGGCTGCCAGCAAGGTCGTCACCGGCACCGAGGCGACCAACCCGATGCTGCCGACGAGCGTCCGCACGATCTCCTCGGACACGATCTCGCTGGTCGCGACCGTTCCGACCCCGCTGTCGGCGATCGAGAACAGCAGCAGGAGCGGCAGCGAGGCGCCCGCGTACGCCAGCACGAGCGTGTTCACGACCGACGCGATGTGGTCCCGGCCGATGCGCATGGCCGCCCCGTAGAGCTTGCGCCAACTCGCGCTCGGGTCGGCGTCCTTCAGCTCCCACACCGCGGAGGTCTGCGTCACCGTCACGTCGTCGAGCACGCCGAGCGAGCCGATGATGATCCCTGCGAGCAGCAGGCCGCGGATCTCGATCTCCGGGTAGAGGCCGTGCACGAGCCCGGTCTGGTCGTCGGTGTTGCCCGTCAGATGGGCCCAGCTGGTGAAGAGCGAGCCCAGCAGGCCGATGAGCATCAGCGAGGTGAGCGTCCCGAGCACGGCCACGGACGTCCGGGCGGTCAGGCCGTGGCACATGTAGAGCGCGATCAGCATGATCGCGCTGCCGCCGATGACGGCGACCACCAGCGGATCCGACCCCTGGAGGATCGCCGGGAGGATGAACAGCGTGAGCACCCCGAAGCTGATCACCAGCGCGATCAGTGCGAAGACCCCGCGCAGCCGGCCCACGACCACGACGGCCAGGGCGAACACCGCGGCGAGTATCGCCATGGGCAGCGTCCGGTTCACGTCGGTGACCGAGTACTGGAGGTTCTTCGGCGCCTTGGGGGCGTACGCGAGGATGACTTCCTGGCCGACCGTGTAGTGCCGGGAGGCGCTGGGCTGGACGAGCTCGGTGAACGTCCGGCCCTTGTCGGGGCCCGAGGTGACCTCGATCTCCGATTTCTCGCACGGCCCCTTCGCCTGCGGCGGTCCCCCCGGGCCGCCCTGCGCACCCGGCGGCGGCTGCTGCGGCTGCGCGCCCGCCTTCGCGCAGTCGAGCTCCTCGATCTTCACGACACGGCCCGACTCCGTCTTCTGGTCGAGGCCGAGCCCGGAGTGCTCGTGCGGAGGCGCGCCGCCGGGCCACAGCACGAACAGGCCGGTGAGCACCGCGGCGGCGAAGGGGATGAGGATCGCGCCGATCACCTTGCGCAGGTGGGCGGAGACGGGGGAGGCGGGGCCGTGACCGTGGCTGTGGCCATGGCCATGGCCATGGCCATGGCTGTGTGCGTGAGCGTGGCCGTGGCCGTGCGCCGGGGAGGGCGGGTGCTCGTGCGCGGCCTGGGGGCCGGGCTCGTGGGGATGCGCGGGGGAATGCTGGTCCGTGGGGGTCACGCCCGCATCATCGCAAGCCCCCCTGGCCCTCCGGACGGGAGAGGCGCTAGCGTGGTGGCACCTTTGCAATCGCGGGAGCTCGGAGCACCGGGCTGAGAGGGCGCTGACCTCCGTACGGAGAGCCGTACGGAAGACCGCTGCGTCGACCGCCGAACCTGTTACCGGGTAATGCCGGCGTAGGGAGTTCTGGTCTCATGACCTCGCAGGATGCACGCACGTCCGAATCCGGCCGGGAGATCGGCTGGCACAAGGACTACGTGACCGGCTCGCGTCCGGACCTTCGGGTTCCGGTTCGGCGGGTCCACCTCACCAACGGGCAGGACGTGCAGCTGTACGACACCTCCGGCCCATACACCGACCCGGCGATCGAGACGGACGTCCGGCGCGGCCTCCAGCCGCTCCGGGAGAACTGGATCATCGGCCGTGGTGACACCGAGGAGTACGCCGGGCGCCCGATGCGCCCGGAGGACGACGGCATCAAGCACACGTCGCCGCGCGGGGGTCTGAAGAACCTCGACGCGGTCTTCCCGGGCCGCCCGCGCCAGCCCCGCCGGGGGCGCGGCGGACAGGCCGTCACCCAGCTCGCGTACGCCCGCCGCGGTGAGATCACCGAGGAGATGGAGTACGTGGCCCTCCGGGAGAACGTTTCTCCCGAGACCGTCCGCGAGGAGATCGCGGCCGGCCGGGCGGTCCTCCCGGCCAATGTGAACCACCCGGAGATCGAGCCGATGATCATCGGCAAGAAGTTCCTGGTGAAGGTCAACGCCAACATCGGCAACTCCGCGGTCACCTCCTCCATCGAGGAGGAGGTGGAGAAGATGACGTGGGCCACCCGCTGGGGCGCCGACACCGTCATGGACCTCTCCACCGGCCGTAACATCCACACCACGCGCGAGTGGGTGCTGCGCAACTCCCCCGTGCCGATCGGCACCGTGCCGCTCTACCAGGCCCTGGAGAAGGTCGACGGCAAGGCCGAGGAGCTCACCTGGGAGATCTACAAGGACACGGTCATCGAACAGGCCGAACAGGGCGTCGACTACATGACCGTGCACGCCGGCGTGCTGCTGCGGTACGTCCCGCTCACCGCCCGCCGCAAGACCGGCATCGTCTCCCGCGGCGGTTCGATCATGGCCGCGTGGTGCCTGGCCCACCACAAGGAATCGTTCCTCTACGAGAACTTCGAGGAGCTCTGCGAGATCCTCGCGGCCTACGACGTGACGTACTCGCTCGGCGACGGCCTGCGCCCCGGCTCCATCGCGGACGCCAACGACGAGGCGCAGTTCGCCGAGCTGAAGACGCTCGGCGAGCTCAACACCATCGCCAAGCGGCACAACGTCCAGACGATGATCGAGGGCCCGGGCCACGTCCCGATGCACAAGATCAAGGAGAACATCGACCTCCAGCAGGAGATCTGCGAGGAGGCGCCGTTCTACACGCTCGGCCCGCTGACGACGGACGTCGCACCCGCGTACGACCACATCACCTCCGGCATCGGCGCCGCGATGATCGCGTGGTGGGGCACGGCGATGCTCTGCTACGTCACGCCCAAGGAGCACCTGGGGCTGCCGGACCGGGACGACGTCAAGACCGGTGTGATCACCTACAAGATCGCCGCGCACGCCGCGGACCTCGCCAAGGGGCACCCGGGCGCGCAGGAGTGGGACGACGCGCTGTCGGACGCCCGCTTCGAATTCCGCTGGGAGGACCAGTTCAACCTGGCCCTCGACCCGGAGACGGCGCGGGCCTTCCACGACGAGACGCTGCCCGCCGAGCCGGCGAAGACCGCGCATTTCTGTTCGATGTGCGGGCCGAAATTCTGTTCGATGAAGATCTCTCAGGACATCCGGCGCGAGCACGGCGGCGACCTGGCCCTCGACCCCGAGGCGGGCATGGCGGAGAAGTCGAAGGAGTTCGCGGCGGCGGGCAACCGCGTTTATCTGCCGATCGCTGACTGACCGCGACCGCTATCTGACCGCGGTCGTTATCCGACCGCGGGGTCCCCGGAGCTCCCGGACCACCGCCCGGACCCTCACTCCGGGCGGTGGTCCGGGCCGCCGTAGTCGGGGCTGGTGAAATCAGGGCTCGTGAAGCCGGCACGGCTGCCCGGGGACGAATCGCCGTCGGGGCTGGTGAAGCCGGGCCGGGAGTACCCCAGCTGCGGCGTACGGCCATTGCCCTCCCGGCGCCCGGGGACGAAGGAGGCGGACGGATCCTTTCCGCCGCCCGGCCCCGGGCGCGAGCCCGGGATCACGGGAGCATTGGCCAGGGCATCGCGCACAAAGGGCAGCAGGCCGCGGTGGATCAGGGCCTGCCGCCAGGCCTCTCTGGCGCGATCGGCGTCCTCCTGGACGTGCACCCCTCGCGCATCACTCCCCTCGGAGGAGCCGTTGCGCACCGCCGTGAGGACGATGCCGACCATGGCGATGAACACGCCGGCGGCCGTGAGCCCGGCGAACCACCAGCCCACGCTGATCATCGGATCCGCGATGGTGGTCTCCGACCCGATGGACCGCAGGACGTAGCCGATCGCCAGGAAGATCAGCGCGGCGATCCCGGCGAGAACCGGCGCCAGCACGGCGAGCACCGCTCCGGCACCCGCGCCCGAGGATTCCTCCGGCTCGTCGTCCGGTGCGGCGGGGGCGGCCGCACCGGAGGGAGCGCTTTCCTCGTCCGGCGCGCCCCCGGCGCCTACGGTCTGAGGGCGTGCCGTGGCGGAGAGCGCGCGCAGTTCATCGCGCGCCCTTACGTAGTTCTGGTATTCGACCGCCGCGCACGCCGTGATGGCGGACATGGAGCCGAGCGCCATCTCGCGCAGCTGTTCTGTATTGAGCCGCTGTCCTATCGCTGCGGCAAGTTCCGGGTCATGGTTCGCGGTACGCAGCGCCTGGTCGAGAACCCGCTCGAATTCCGGGTGGTCCTCGGCCAGCAGATGCGGAGCGCTGTTCATGTGCATCCCCCGATGCTCCGTAGGGCCGTGTAGCCGGCTTACACCGGGCAGTGGGCGGAAACGGAGGAGAGCCTGCTACGGATAAGCCGATGGTAGAGCCGTACCGGCGCGGGGTGACAGCGTGTTTCGCGAATTACCCCCGCGGCGGTGGAACTCCCTACCTGCCCGTCCGTCTACCCGCTGAACCCTCAGTCAGCCAGCGGAAGTTGCACGACCAGCAGTTTTCCGGCCATCGTGACCCCGCCGTCCATGGCGAGCGCGAGCCCGTCCGCGTACAGGTGCGGGCCGTCCACCAGCGGCGCTCCGTCGTCCTCGGCGTCCGCTTCCTCCGTGCCGACCTCACCCAGGAGGTACGGGATGGGGCTGTGACCGTGCACGATCCGGCCACCGCCGTAGGTGCCCAGCAGCTCCCGCACGGCCAGGGGGCCGGCGTCCTCGTCGCGGAAGGCGAAGCGCTTGGTGAACTTCCGGAAGAGGTCCCAGACCTCGTCCGGGTCGTTGCGTTGCAGGGCCTCGGTGATCGCGTCGTTGACGTCCTCGATGGAGTCGCCGAAGTCCAGGTAGGCGGTGGTGTCGGAGTGCACCAGCAGGTGCCCGTCCTCCTCCGCCATGGCGTCGAGCCGGGACATCCACTGCAAGTGGTGGTCCTCCAGGCGCTCCATGTCGGAGCGCTGGCCGCCGTTGAGCAGCCAGGCCGCCTGGAAGGAGGCCGTGCCGGCGCCGGAGTTGACCGGCGTGTCGGCGAACCGCTTCGCGCCGATGATCAGCAGCTCGTGGTTGCCCATGAGGGCCTTGCAGTAGCCGCCGGCGGCCGCGGCCTCGGCCGACAGCCGCATGACGAGGTCGATCACGCCGACGCCGTCCGGGCCGCGGTCGGTGAAGTCACCGAGGAACCACAGGCGGGCGTTGCCGGCCGCCCAGTGCCCGGTCTTGTCGATCAGCCCCTCGGCCTGGAGGGCCTCGTAGAGCTCGTCCAGATAGCCGTGGACGTCGCCCACGACGTAGAGCGGGCCCAGGGCGGGGTGCTGCGGGGCCGGCGCGTGCGGCTCGGTGAGCGGGGTCAGCTCGACCGTCGGGACGTCCTGGGGGACCGCCTGGCGGGCGCCACGGCCGATCACCGGCAGGTCGCGCGCGGTGGGGGTGTAGCCGTCGGGAGCGTCCATGGGCGGCTGCACGGGGGGCGCGGACTGGGCGTACGGCGCCACGGGGCCAGGGGCCGCGGGAGGCGCGGCGTAGCCGGGGAAGGGCGGGATGCCCGCCGTGTGCCGTGCCGCGGGTCCTTGACCGGCCCCCTGAGTCATCGACCCCTCCACCATCGCGCCGCCGTGCACCTTGTGGACCTTGCCTGGTCGACGGCGGTCCGTGGTGTCGTGCGCCCATCATAGGAATGACCGTCGCGGCTTGTGACGCACCAGGGGCCGCGAATCGGGGCAGGAGAGTGCGCACGGCAGGTTTTTCTCCCCAATTGAGCTATTCGCCCGGGGGCTGTGCGCCCCCCGAGCGCCCTCCCGGCTGCCGGGTGAAGGCGGTGGAGGCGGCGAACGGCGCGTTGACCGCCCGGGAGCGGGCACGCTCGTCCGCCGGCGGCCCCGCCGTGTCGCGCCCCGCCGCCGCGGCACCGGAATCTCCGGTCCCGGGCGTGCCGGGACCGGACGGCGGGGCCGCGGCGGCGGGCTCGGACGGTGAGGTCGCCGACGGGGTCGGACGGTGAGGCTCAGACGGCCGGGCCGCGCGGCGGGCTGACCGTGGTGCGCGGCGGGCGGCGCTGCGAGGAGGTCCGGACGATCAGTTCGGTCGGTATCACCTGCTCGACCGGCCGGCCGCTGTCCAGCCCCTCGATGGCGTCGATGAGCAGCTGGACGACCGCGGTGCCGATGCGCCGCGGCTTGAGGGAGAGCGTGGTGATGGGCGGCTCGGTCGTGGCGTAGACCGTGGACTCGCTGCAGCACACGAGCAGCAGGTCGTCCGGGACGCGCAGCCCGTAGCGCCGGGCGGCGGCCAGCAGGTCGGTGCCGTTGGGGTCGAAGAGGCCGTAGACGGCGTCGGGACGGTCGGGGCGGGCGAGCAGCCGGTCGGCGGCCACGGCGCCGGCGCAGGGGTCGTGGGCGGGGTACTTCTCGTAGACCGGGTCCTGGCCGACCCGCTCGCACCAGTGCAGGTAGGCGTGGGTGGACAGGCGGGTGTACGTGTCGGTGCTGGTCCCGGTCAGCAGGCCGATCCGGCGGGCGCCGGCGGCGGCGAGGTGGTCGAGGATGCCGAGGACGGCGGCCTCGTGGTCGTTGTCCACCCAGGCGGTGACGGGCAGCGTGCCGGCGGGGCGGCCGTCGGAGACGACGGGGATGCCCTGGCGGACGAGGTCGGAGACCACGGGGTCGTGGTCGGAGGGGTCGATGACGACGGTGCCGTCGAGCGCCACGTTGGACCACACGTCGTGGCGGGAGGTGGCGGGGAGGATGACCAGGGCGTAGCCGCGGGCCAGTGCGGCGGAGGTGGCGGCCCGCGCCATTTCGGCGAAGTAGGCGAACTCGGTGAAGGTGAAAGGTTCATCCCCGTACGTGGTCACGGTCAGGCCGATGAGCCCCGACTTGCCCGTACGGAGGGTGCGGGCCGCGGCGGACGGGCGATAGCCCAGCCGGTCGGCGACCTCGCGGACATGGCGGCGGGTCGCGTCCGGTAGCCGGCCCTTGCCGTTGAGCGCGTCGGAGACGGTCGTGATCGAAACCCCGGCGGCGGCGGCCACGTCGCGGATGCCCGCGCGTCCATGCCGGCTGCCCCTGCGGGATGGTTCCGCCCGGCTCACCTGATGCTTCCCTGCTGCTGTCATGGCGAGCCGATAGTAGGGCTCGGGTGGTCCGTTGGCAGGGCGGCACATTTGACTGTTGACAGAGACGTTTCTGCAAGTGGAATTTCCTTCAATGACCATGGAAACGCAGTCAGTTGTGGGTGCTGACGGTAGGCCGTTGGCCTGTGGCATATCCGCACCTGGTGAATGGTCCAGGTCTCGAAGAGGTCTCAACTCACCTTCACGGGGGATGCGCGCCACGGCGCCCGCCACCAGCGCGCGGCATTTATGCAAGCGCCCCCACCGGGTGGCCGGGCTCACTCCCGGCTCTGGACGCGGGCCCGGTGAATCCTCTTAAGGTGTGCAGTATTCATGTCCGCTATTCGTGGAGGACCTGCGGTGACCGAGAACACCCCGAAGCTGCGCGCCGCGCTGGACGACGTGCCCACCTACAAGCCGGGCAAGCCCGCCGCCGCCGACGGCCCGGTCGCGTACAAGCTGTCCTCCAACGAGAACCCGTATCCGCCGCTGCCGGGCGTGCTGGAGCGGGCCGTCACCGCGGCGGGCGTGCTCAACCGCTACCCCGACATGGCGTGCGCCGGGCTGATGGCCGAGCTGGCCGAGCGCTTCTCCGTGCCCCTGGCGCACCTGGCCACCGGCACCGGCTCGGTGGGCGTGGCCCAGCAGCTGGTGCAGGCCACGGCCGGCCCCGGCGACGAGGTGATCTACGCCTGGCGGTCCTTCGAGGCGTACCCGATCATCACCCAGGTCTCCGGCGCCACCCCGGTGCAGATCCCGCTGACCGGCGACGAGGTCCACGACCTGGAGGCGATGCTGGCGGCGATCACCGACCGGACCCGGCTGATCTTCGTCTGCAACCCCAACAACCCCACGGGCACCGTGGTGCACCGGGCGGAGCTGGAGTCCTTCCTGGACCGCGTGCCCTCCGACATCCTGGTGGTGCTCGACGAGGCGTACATCGAGTTCGTCCGCGACGCCGAGTTCCCCAACGGGCTCGAGCTCTACCGCGACCGGCCCAACGTCTGCGTGCTGCGCACGTTCTCCAAGGCGTACGGCCTGGCGGGGCTCCGGGTGGGCTTCGCCGTGGCGCACGAGCCGGTGGCCGCGGCGCTGCGCAAGACGGCCGTGCCGTTCGGTGTGAGCCACATCGCGCAGGAGGCGGCGATCGCGTCGCTGCGCAGCGAGGACGCCCTGCGCGAGCGGGTCGACGCGCTGGTGGAGGAGCGGGCGCGGATCGTGGCGGAGCTGGCGGGCCAGGGCTGGACGCCGGCGGCGACCCAGGCGAACTTCGTGTGGCTGCGGCTGGGCGACCGGACGCTCGACTTCGCGGGGGCGTGCGAGCGGGCCGGGGTGATCGTGCGGCCGTTCGCGGGCGAGGGCGTGCGGGTGACGATCGGCGAGACCGAGGCGAACGACATCTTCCTGCGGGTGGCGGAGGAGTTCCGCAAGGAGCTCTGACCGGCCGGCCGGCCGACTGAAACGCCGCGCACCCCGCCCGGGGTGCGCGGCGTTCGTGCGTCAGGGCACGGGCCCGAGGGGCCGGGGCCGCACTAGGGCCGAAGGGGGTACCCCCCTGAGTTGTCCGAAAAGCTGGTGCGCCATAATGCTTGTGAATGTGAACGCGTTCACAAGCGCGCCCTATTGTCCTGCTTCACCTGGGGCATACAGGTGCATAACGCCGGGGACCCGTGTTGCCGGCGATGCGACAGGCAAGGAGAGACCGAGTGAATCTGGCTTTGGCTCCTGAGACGCTGGCCCGCTGGCAGTTCGGCATCACGACCGTCTACCACTTCCTCTTCGTCCCGCTCACGATCAGCCTTGCCGCGATCACTGCCGGACTGGAGACCGCCTGGGTCCGCACGGGCAAGGACAAGTACTTCCACGCGACGAAGTTCTGGGGAAAGCTCTTCCTGATCAACATCGCGATGGGCGTGGTCACCGGCATCGTGCAGGAGTTCCAGTTCGGCATGAACTGGTCGGACTACTCACGCTTCGTCGGTGACGTCTTCGGCGCCCCGCTCGCGATGGAGGCCCTGCTCGCCTTCTTCTTCGAGTCGACCTTCATCGGCCTGTGGATCTTCGGCTGGGACAAGCTGCCGAAGAAGATCCACTGCGCGTGCATCTGGATCGTCGCCGTCGGCACGCTGCTGTCCTCGTACTTCATCCTGGCCGCGAACTCCTGGATGCAGCACCCCATCGGCTACGCCGTCGACAAGGCGACCGGCAAGGCGCAGCTCACCGACATCTGGGCCGTGCTCACCCAGAACACCACGCTCGTCGTCGCCTTCCACACCCTGACCGCCGCCTTCCTCACCGGCGGCGCCTTCATCGTCGGCATTGCCTCCTTCCACCTGTGGCGCGCCAAGCGCAAGCAACTGCGCGGCGAGGAGCTCGGCGAGAAGCAGCGCAGCCAGGTCGGCGCGATGCGGACCTCGCTGCGCACCGGCCTCGTCGTCGCGGTGATCGCCGGTCTGGGCACCGCGGTCAGCGGCGACGAACTCGGCAAGGTGATGTTCGAGCAGCAGCCGATGAAGATGGCCGCGGCCGAGGCGCTGTGGGAGACCAAGGCGCCGGCGCCGTTCTCGGTCTTCGCGGTCGGCGACGTCTCCAAGGGCCACAACAGCGTCGAGATAGAGATCCCGGGCCTGCTCTCCTTCCTCGCCCACAACAACTTCACCGAGGCCGTCCCCGGCATCAACGACATCGCCGCCCGCGAGGCCGCCCGGTTCGGCGGCAAGCCGGAGGACTACATCCCCAGCATCTTCATGACCTTCTGGGGCTTCCGGCTCATGATCGGCTTCGGGATGACCTCCTTCGTCGCCGCGCTGATCGGCCTGTGGACGACCCGCAAGAAGTTCTGGCTCGCGCCCGAGTACCGCACGGGCGAGAACGAGGTCCCGCGGCTGATGCTGACGAAGTCCCGCGAGATGAGCCCGTTCTTCACCACCTGGTCGTGGCGGATCGGCATCCTGACCATGGGCTTCCCGCTGATCGCCAACTCCTTCGGCTGGATCTTCACCGAGATGGGCCGCCAGCCCTGGGGCGTCTACGGCCTGATGAAGACCGCCGACGCGGTGTCGCCCGGCGTCAGCCAGGGCGAGGTGCTCACCTCCATGGGCGTCTTCACCCTGCTGTACGGGGTGCTGGCCGTGGTCGAGGTCAAGCTGCTCGTGAAGTACGGCAAGGCCGGCCCGGACACCGACGAGAAGCCGCCCGCGAAGGACCCCCGGCTGCGGCTGCCCTCCGGCGGCGCGGCCGAGCGCCCCGAGGACGCCGACAAGCCGATGACCTTCGCCTACTGAAGCGCCGACCGGCCTACTGAGCGCCGCCCCGGATTACTGACGCGCCGACCGACGATTTCGTCCGACGCCCTCGTCGGACGACGCGGCGGAACGGAACGGAGAACCGACCATGCACCTCCACGACTTCTGGTTCCTGCTGATCGCCGTCCTGTGGACCGGCTACTTCTTCCTCGAAGGGTTCGACTTCGGCATAGGCGTCCTGACCAAGCTGCTGGCCCGGGACCGCACCGAGCGCCGGGTGCTGATCAACACGATCGGCCCCGTCTGGGACGGCAACGAGGTCTGGCTCATCACGGCGGCCGGCGCGACCTTCGCGGCGTTCCCCGACTGGTACGCGACCCTGTTCAGCGGCTTCTACCTGCCCTTCCTGGCCATCCTGGTCTGCCTGATCGTGCGCGGCGTCGCCTTCGAGTACCGCCACAAGCGCAGCGGTGAGCGCTGGCAGCGCAACTGGGAACACGCGATCTTCTGGTGCTCGCTGCTGCCCGCCTTCCTGTGGGGCGTCGTCTTCGCGGACATCGTGCGCGGCGTGCCGATCGGCCCGGACAAGAACTTCACCGGCACCCTCGCCGACCTCTTCGGCCCGTACGCGCTCCTGGGCGGCCTCCTGACGCTCGTGCTGTTCACCTTCCACGGCGCGGTCTTCGCGGCGCTGAAGACGGTGGGCGACATCCGCGACCGGGCGCGCTCCCGCGCCACTGTGCTGGGGATGACCTCGGGCGTGCTCGCCGTGGCCTTCCTCGGCTGGACGCAGGTCGCCTCCGGCAACGGACGCAGCCTGCCCGCCCTGATCGTCTCCGTGGCGGCGCTGGCCGCCGCGCTGGTCATGAACCACTACGGGCGCGAGGGCTGGGCCTTCGCGTGCTCCGGCGTGGCGGTCGCCGCGGCCTTCGCGCTGGTCTTCCTCGCGCTCTTCCCGGACGTCATGCCCTCCTCGTCGAACCCGGCCTGGAGCCTGACCGCCGCCGGCGCCGCCTCCAGCCCGTACACGCTCAAGATCATGACCTGGGTGGCGGTGCCCATGACGCCCCTGATCATCGGCTACCAGGCCTGGACGTACTGGGTCTTCCGCAAGCGCATCGGCACGCAGCACATCCCGGCACCCGCCGCCCACTAGGGCGCACGGACCACCAGCGACGACGGACGGAGGACAGGTCGCCATGAAGCCCGTCGACCCCCGACTGCTCAGGTACGCCACGGCGACGCGCTTCTTCCTGGCCGCCTCCGTCGCGCTGGGGCTGGCGGGCGCCGGCCTCGTCATCGCCCAGGCGATGCTCGTCGCGGAGATCGTCACCGGCGCTTTCCAGCACGGACGGAGCGCGGGCGACCTGGGCACGGCGCTGGCGTTGCTGGCCGCCGTGGCCGCCGGACGCGCCGCCGTGTCCTGGCTCACCGAGCTCGCCGCGCACCGCGCGAGCGCGGCGGTCAAGTCCGAGCTGCGCGACCGCCTGCTGACCCGCGCGACCCGGCTCGGCCCCGGCTGGCTGGACGCGCGCCGGACCGGTGAGCTCACCACGCTCGCCACCCGCGGCGTCGACGCGCTCGACGACTACTTCGCCCGCTACCTGCCCCAGCTGGGCCTCGCGGTCGTCGTCCCCGTCGCCGTCCTCGCCCGTATCGTCTCCGCGGACTGGGTCTCCGCGCTGATCATCGTCCTCACGCTGCCGCTCATCCCCCTCTTCATGATCCTCATCGGCTGGGCCACCCAGTCGCGGATGGACCGCCAATGGCGGCTGCTGTCACGGCTGTCCGGGCACTTCCTCGACGTCGTCTCCGGACTGCCCACCCTCAAGGTCTTCGGCCGGGCCAAGGCGCAGGCCGAGTCGATCCGCGCGATCACCGCCGACTACCGGCGGGCCACCCTGCGGACCCTGCGCATCGCCTTCCTCTCCTCCTTCGCCCTCGAACTCCTCGCGACGGTGTCGGTGGCGCTCGTCGCCGTCGGCATCGGCATGCGGCTCGTGCACGGTGAACTCGACTTGTACACCGGGCTGATGGTGCTGGTGCTCGCGCCCGAGGCCTACCTGCCGCTGCGGCAGGTGGGCGCGCAGTACCACGCGGCGGCCGAAGGCCTGGCGGCCGCCGACGAGGTCTTCGCCGTCCTGGAGACCGAGCCGGCCCCGGCGGGCACGGCCCCGGCCCCCGACGCCCGGCGGGCGGACCTGACCGTCGACCGGCTGGTGGTGCGCCACGCGGGGCGGGCCGAACCCTCCCTGCCCGAGACGTCGTTCGAGGTTCGGGCCGGGGAGACGGTCGCGCTCGTGGGCCCCAGCGGCTCCGGGAAGACCACCCTGCTGAACGTGCTGCTCGGCTTCGCCCGCCCGGACGCCGGCCGGGTGCTCGTGGGCGGTACGGATCTGGCATCGCTCTCCCCCGAAAGCTGGCGGGACCAAGTGGCCTGGGTCCCGCAACGACCCCGTCTCTTCGCCGGGACGGTCGCCGAGAACGTACGGCTGGCACGGCCCGGCGCCACGGACGCACAGGTGCGGGAAGCACTGCGTGCGGCCGGTGCGCTCGACTTCGTGTCCATGCTGCACCACGGCACTGACACTCGCCTCGGCGAGAACGGAGCCGGGCTCTCCGCCGGGCAGCGCCAACGCCTCGCGCTGGCACGGGCGTTCCTCGCCGACCGGCCGGTCCTGCTGCTGGACGAGCCGACGGCGAACCTGGACGGGGAGACCGAGGCCTCGATCGTCGAGGCGATCGGGCGGCTGGCCGCCGGACGCACCGTGATCATGGTCGTGCACCGGCCGGCGCTGCTCGCCGTGGCCGACCGGACGGTACGGCTGGGCGGCCCGGCCGCCGGGTCGGGCGGGGCGGGTCTCGGACCGGACGTGGCGGGCCGAGGGCCCGAAGAGGCGGGCCGCGGGCCGCTGCCCGGCCAGCGGTCGGGTGATCTGGAAGTCCAGGCCCCGGCGCCGCTTGACCTGGAAGTCCAGGTCCCGGAGCCGCTGGATCCGGACCTGCGGAGCCCGGCGCCCGAGGGCCTGCCGCCCGGCGGATCCGCTGCCGATCCGGCAGGAGCCCCGCGCGACGCACGCACTCCGTACGCCTCGGACGCCACGCGCACCGCACACGCCCCGCGGACTCCCCGCGTCCTCAGGCGCGTGCGCGCCGCGGCGCGCCCCCTGCGGGCGCGGTTCGCCCTCGCCCTGCTGCTGGGCGCCCTCGCCCTCGGCAGCGCCGTGGGGCTGATGGCCGTGTCCGGCTGGCTCATCTCGCGCGCCTCGCAGCAGCCGCCCGTGCTCTACCTGATGGTCGCCGTCACCGCGACCCGCGCGTTCGGCATCGGGCGCGCCGTCTTCCGCTACGCCGAGCGCCTGGTCTCCCACGACGCCGTCCTGCGGGCCCTGGCCGGGCTGCGCGTCGGGGTGTACCGGCGGCTGGAGCGCCTGGCGCCCGCCGGGCTGCGCGACACCCACCGCGGCGACCTGCTGTCCCGCCTCGTGGCGGACGTGGACGCCCTCCAGGACTACTTCCTGCGCTGGCTGCTGCCGCTCGGCTCAGCCGTCCTCGTGGGCGGCGCGGCAGTCGGCTTCACCGCCTGGCTGCTCCCGGAGGCCGGGCTCGTGCTCGCCCTCGGGCTGCTGGTCGCGGGCGTTGCCGTGCCGCTGCTGTCCGGGGCGGTCGCCCGGCGCGCGGAGCGGCAGTCCGCGCCCGCACGGGGCGAGCTGTCCGTCCGGGTGGTCGATGTCCTCGCCGGTACGGACGAGTTGACCGTCGCCGGTGCCCTGCCGGAGCGGCTGGCCGGACTGCGGGCGGCCGACGGCCGGCTCACCCGTCTCGCCCGGCGCGCCGCGGCGGCCACGGCGCTCGGTTCGGGCCTCTCCGCCCTCGCGTGCGGCCTGACGGTGGCTGCTGCTGCCTGGACGGGAGTGACGGCCGTACACACAGGCCGCCTGGGCGGCCTGTGGCTGGCCGTGGTGGTGCTGACCCCGCTGGCCGCGTTCGAGGCGGTGGCCGGCCTGCCGCTCGCCGTGCAGTACCGGCAGCGCGTGCGACGCTCCGCGGAGCGTGTGTACGAGGTGCTGGACGCGCCTGCGCCCGTACGGGAAGGGACGGCCGACGCGCCCGGAACGCCCTTCCCGCTGCGGCTGACCGGCCTGACGGTGCGCTACCCGGGGCAGCCGGCCCCCGCTCTGGCGGACTTCTCCCTGGAGCTCGGAGCGGGCCGCAGGGTGGCTGTGGTGGGCCGGTCCGGAGCCGGCAAGACGACGCTCGCGCAGGTGCTGCTGCGCTTCCTGGACGCGGAATCCGGCGCGTACACTCTGGCGGGCGGGGACACGGCTCCCATGGCGGGTGACGCGGTGCGCCGGCTGGTGGGGCTGTGCGCGCAGGACGCGCACATCTTCGACAGCTCTCTGCGCGAAAACCTGCGCCTTGCCCGGCCGGACGCGAGTGAGGCCGATCTGTGCGAAGCCCTGCGGTCGGCGCGTCTCCTGGACTGGGTCGGCGGCCTCCCGCAGGGGCTGGACACGCTGGTCGGGGAGCACGGGGCACGTCTGTCCGGCGGGCAGAGGCAGCGGCTCGCGCTCGCCCGCGCGCTGCTCGCGGACTTCCCCGTGCTGGTGCTCGACGAGCCGGCCGAGCACCTCGACCTGCCGACCGCGGACGCGCTGACCGCCGATCTGCTGGCGGCCACGGAAGGCCGCACGACCGTACTCATCACGCACCGGCTGACGGGCCTGGAGGCGGTCGACGAGGTGATCGTGCTGGACGGGGGGCGGACGGTCCAGCGGGGCCCGTACGAGGCGCTGGCGGGCGTGGACGGGCCGTTCCGCCGGATGCTGGAGCGCGAGGCCATGGCGGAGGCCGGGGCCGATGCCGGTGCGGATGCCGGTGCAGACACCCGCCCGGAATCGCTTTCCCTGACAAATGGGGCTTACTAGGCTCTTGGGTATGGCAGCCACGGCAGACGACCCCCGCCCGCGGGACGCCGCCGGCCCCCGACGGGCCGGCGCTCCTCAGAGCGGGCCGGGCCCGATGGACCCCCTGGCCATCGCCACGGAGGCCACCCGCAGCCTCCAGGGCATGTCCACGGAGCTCACCGCGCGCATCCCGCAGCTGCTGGAGGCCATGCGCTCGGTCGGCACGGGTCTGGGGCTGCACACCACCCTCGACCGCATCACACGGACCGCGGCCGAGCTCGCCGACGCCCGCTACGCCGCCATCGGCGTCATCGACTCCAGCGGCGAGGGCCTGGCCGACTTCATCACGTACGGCGTGACCAAGGAGCAGCACGAGCGCATCGGCGCGCTTCCCGACGGTCACCACGGGCTGCTCGGGGCGCTCATCCACCAGCCCGCGCCCGTGATGCTCACCGACCTCTCCTCGGACCCGCGCTCGGCCGGCTTCCCGCCGGGTCACCCGCCGATGCGCACCTTCCTGGGCGTCCCGATCCGCGTCGGAGCCGAGATCTTCGGCAACCTCTACCTCACCGAGAAGCGGGACGGCCGCGAGTTCAGCCTCGCCGACCTGAACATGGTGAAGATCCTGGCGACGGAGGCCGGCATCGCGATCGGCAACGCGCGCGTGCACGACGAGGAGCGCCAGCGCAGGCGCTGGATCGACGGTTCGGTCGCCGTCACGACGGCCCTGCTGTCGCGCGGTGACGCCGAGGACGCCCTGTCGGTCGTCGCCGAGCAGGCGCGCCGCCTCGCGGACTCGGCCGCGGGCATCGTGCTGCTGCCGGACGGCGACGGCGGCCTGGAGATAGTGGCCGTCTCCGCCGACGACCCGTCCGGCCTGCTGGGGACGGTGATACCGCCCCACAGCCCGGTCGTCTCGCACCTGCTCGCCGGCGAACCGGTCTTCATCGACGACTCCGCCACCGACCCCCGCATGATCACGGAGGTGGCGCCCCGCTTCGGCCCGAGCATGCTGCTGCCGCTCAAGAGCGGCGACCGGGTGCTGGGGACGCTCGCGACGCCGCGGGCGCGCGGCGCCCGCAGGTTCACGCCCGCCGAGCGCACGCTGGCCGCCCAGTTCGCCGCCCAGGCCGCCCTCGCGCTCGTCATGGCCGAGGCGCAGCGCGACCGCGAGCGGCTGGCCGTCTACGAGGACCGCGACCGGATCGCCCGCGACCTGCACGACCTGGTCATCCAGCGGCTGTTCGCCACCGGGCTGATGCTGGAGAGCGCCCAGCGCAACGCCGTCGTCCCCGATGTGAAGGTGAAGGTCGGGCAGGCCGTCGACGAGCTGGACGTGACCATCCAGGAGATCCGTACGGCCATCTTCGCCCTCCAGCAAGGGCCCACCGAGGCGCCCGCGGGGCTCCGTACGCGCGTCCTGCGCGAGCTGGGAACGGCGGCGGTGCCGCTGGGCTTCCAGCCCTCCGCGAGCTTCGTCGGCCCTGTCGACGCGAAGGTCGGGGAGCTCACCGGCAAGAACCTCATCGCGGCGCTGCGCGAGGCCCTCTCCAACGCGTTCCGGCACGCCCGCGCGTCCCGGATGGAGGTGGTCGTCGACGCCACGGTCTCCCTTCCGGACGGCAGGCCGGCGGTTCGGCTGACCGTTGCGGACGACGGAGTCGGCATCCCGGAGGGCGGGCGGCGCAGCGGGCTGAGGAACCTCGCCAAGCGCGCCGAGTCGCTGGGCGGCTCCAGCTCGTACGGACCGGGGCTCGGGGAGGACGGGGGCGGCACCCGGGTGGTGTGGGAAGCGCCCCTGTAGCGCCCGTGCAGGGGCCCCGGTCGCCCGTCCGGCCGCAGCAGGTCCACCGAACGGACCTCAGCGAGCGCGCACGCCCGGGACACGCGACAAGATCGCGTCCATGCGACGTCTGCGCCTACCGATACGCGGGCCACGCCTGCTGCCGAAGGCCGGCGCCGTGGTCTTCTCCGTCCTGTGCGTGCTGTGCAGCGTGTGCGCCCTCGGATTTCCGTCACTCCGCTCCGCACCGCCGGAAGCCGTGCGCACGCCGGACCGCGCGAGCCGGATCACCTCCGAGGTGCTCCGGCTGACCGATGAGGTCGAGGAGACGCGCCACCAGTACGAGCAGGCGCAGCATGCTGCCACGGCGCACAAGGCGCGGGCCCAGGAGATAGGGCGCCGGTTGCAGGGCCGCAGGGCCGTCTCGGACACGCTGCGCGAGGACCTGGGGTCGGCCGCCCGGGCGCAGTACCGCACGGGAGGCTTCACCACCGTCCCTGACGACTATTCGGAGGCCGACGACCCCTTCGACCTGATGGCTCTGCAACTGCCCGACGCGCGCCGTCGCGCCCGGCTGGCGCGGATGCTCGACGAGGACGACCGCAAGAGCCGGAGCCTGTTCGCGGAGGAGCAGGCGCTGGCCGCCGAACAGGCCGGTGCCGACAGGGACAGGGAGGAGTTGCAGGCGCGCGTACGGGTCTCCGAGGCCCGTCTCACGGCGGCCCGGGAGGACCTCGACGCCATGGCGCAGGGGGCGCTCGACAGCGGCCGCTGCTCTCCGCTCCGGCTCGACCGCGCGGCCGCCGGCGGAGGGACGGCCAAGGACCAGGCCGTGGCGCAGGCGAACGGGCGCTGGACGCGCCCGGTGACCTCGTACCAGCTGACCGCGGGCTTCGGCGGCGTGGGCGCCAACTGGGCGAGCACGCACAGCGGTCAGGACTTCGCCGTGCCGTCCGGAACCCCTGTCCGGGCGATCGGCGCGGGGACGGTGGTCGCGACCGGCTGCGGAGGGGCGTTCGGCATCAGCCTGGTCGTGCAGCACGACGACGGCTGGTACTCGCAGTACGCGCACCTGGCGGCGATGTTCGTGACTCCCGGGCAGCAGGTGCGCGCCGGCCAGTGGATCGGGCTGTCGGGGACGACCGGCAACTCCACGGGGCCGCATCTGCACTTCGAGATCCGCACCTCGCCCGAGTTCGGGTCGGCGGTCGATCCGGTGCCGTGGCTGAACGCGCGCGGGGTGCGGCTGTAGGCCGTCGCCGGAGGCCGGCCCGGAGTGCCCGTGCTAGGCGAGCTCTCCTGCGGAGCGGGCCTCCAGGATCTGCTCGATGACGGCGGCGACGCCGTCCTCGGTGTTGGCCGCGGTGCGGTGCGCGGTGAGCGCCAGCACGTCGGGGTGTGCGTTCGCCATGGCGAACGCGGTGCCTGCCCAGTCGAGCATTTCCAGGTCGTTGGGCATGTCCCCGAACGCCACGACCTCCTCCGGGGAGATGCCGCGCTCCGCGCAGCACCGCGCCAGGGTGCTGGCCTTGCTGACGCCCGGGCCGCTGATCTCCAGCAGGGCGGTCGGGCTGGACCGGGTGAACGAGCCGTGCTCCCCCGCCGCGGTGCGGGCGATCTTGAGGAACTCGTCCGGGGCGAGGTCGGGGTGGTGGGCCAGCAGCTTGATGATCGGCTCGGTGTAGCCGCTGTCCTCGGCCAGGAGCTTCTCCGCGGGCGCGATGACGGCGTCCGGGTCGAGGAAGAACGGCGGGTACGCGGGCTCGTAGTGGAAGCCCGCGGTGCGCTCCACTGCGAACGAGGAGCCCGGAGCGGCGTCGCGTACGGCGTGCACCACAGCGAGGGCGTCCGTGCGCTCCAGGGGGCGGATGTCGACGAAGCGGGCGCCGTCGCGCAGGTCGACGACCGCGGCGCCGTTGGCGCATATCGCCAGGCCGTGACCGTGGACGTGGTCGCTGACCACGCCCATCCAGCGCGCCGGGCGGCCGGTGACGAAGAAGACCTCGATGCCCGCCGCCTCGGCGGCGGCGAGGGCCGCCACCGTGCGCTCGGAGACCGTCTTGTCGTCCCGCAGCAGGGTGCCGTCCAGGTCGGTGGCGATCAGGCGGGGCACAGCGGCGGGCCGCCACGCGGCGGAGGTCTCGGGCTGCTCGATAGCTGAAGTCACGGATTCCATTGTGGGCCACGGGCATATGCGGTGCACAGGTGTGCACGACGCCACACATGTGTTCAAGCCGGGTGTGTGTCCGTTGTCACGGAGGGCCCGCAGGTCCCACGGCCTAGGCTCGGTGTCATGCGACTGAGCACCGTGATCCTTCCCGACCGCCGCTGGTCCGAGGGCGGCCGGGCCGCCTGGCAGCGTGCGGAGGAACTGGGCTTCCACACCGCCTACACCTACGACCACCTGTCCTGGCGGACCTTCCGGGACGGGCCGTGGTTCGGCGCGATCCCCACGCTGACGGCGGCCGCGGCGGCCACCTCCCGGATGCGCCTGGGCACGCTCGTGACCTCTCCCAACTTCCGGCATCCCGTCACTCTGGCCAAGGAGCTCATCTCCCTGGACGACATCTCGGGCGGCCGCATCACGCTCGGCATAGGGGCCGGCGGCTCCGGTTTCGACGCGACCGCGCTGCTGAAGGACGGCCAGGAGCCGTGGACGCCGCGGGAGCGCGCCGACCGGTTCGGCGAGTTCGTGCCGCTGCTGGACCGCCTGCTCACCGAGGACGTCGTCACGCACGAGGGCGAGCACTACTCCGCTTTCGAGGTGCGCAACATCCCCGGCTGCGTGCAGCGCCCCCGGCTGCCCTTCGCCGTGGCGGCCACGGGCCCGCGCGGCATGAAGATCGCCGCCCGGTACGGGCAGGCGTGGGTGACCACGGGCGACCCGAAGCTGTTCGAGACCGGCACCCCGGAGCAGTCCCGGGCAGCCGTGGCGGGCCAGATCCAGCGGCTGGGCGCGGCCTGTGAGGAGCTGGGCAGGGACGTCTCGGAGCTGGGGAAGACGATGCTGACGGGCTTCAGCCCGGACCGCCCGCTGGACTCCGTGGACGCCTTCGTCGACTTCGCCGGTTCGCACGCGGAGCTCGGCATCGACGAGATCGTGGTGCACTGGCCCATCGCCGACTCGGTCTTCGCCGCGGACGTCCCGGTCTTCGAGAAGATCGCCACGGACGGGCTCGCCCAGCTCTCCGCCTGAGCGGTGCGGTGATCGCGCGGGGATCCCCGGCCCGCGGGGACTCCCTCGCGACCGACGATTCCCCGCGCGATCGGTGAAGAGGGAGAATCGGGGCATAGGCATCCACCAAGGCGCGTTCCCAGGAGAGCCGCCCGGGAGGTTTCCCATGCACTCCTCGAAGAGCACCCGATTCGCCCCGGACCGCGGGCTGACCACCCGCATGGTGAGCACGATGTTCTTCATCGGCCTGCTCTACGTGGTCTTCGTGGGGGTGCTCCTGGCGCTGCTGCGCGGCGCCTGGCCCCTCATCCTGCTCTTCGCAGGAGGCATGTTCATCGCGCAGTTCTGGTTCAGCGACAGGATCGCCGCCTTCAGCATGGGGGCGCGGGAAGTCACCCCCGAGCAGGCGCCCGAGCTGCACGGCGCCGTCGACCGCCTGTGCGCGCTCGCTGACATGCCCAAGCCGCGCGTGGCGATCGCCGACAGCGACGTGCCGAACGCCTTCGCCACCGGGCGCAACCGGAAGAACGCCCTGGTGTGCGCGACCACGGGACTGCTGCGCAGGCTGGAGCCCGAGGAACTGGAGGGCGTGCTCGCCCACGAGCTCTCGCACGTGGCCCACCGCGACGTCGCCGTCATGACCATCGCCTCCTTCCTGGGCGTGCTGGCCGGGATCATCACGCGCGTCGGCCTGTGGGGCGGCCTCCGCCGCGTGGGCGGGCGCGACAGCAACACCGCCGTCCTGGTCGTCCTGATCCCGCTGATCAGCGCCGTCGTCTACGCCATCAGCTTCCTGCTCACCCGCCTGCTCTCCCGCTACCGGGAACTGTCCGCCGATCGTGCGGGAGCCCTGCTCACCGGTCGGCCGTCCGCACTGGCGGCCGCCCTGACCAAGGTCACCGGTGAGATGGCCCGGATCCCCACCCGCGACCTCCGGCAGGCCGAGCCGTTCAACGCCTTCTACTTCGCGCCCGCGTTCTCCAAGGAGAGCTTCAGCCGCCTGCTGTCCTCCCACCCGCCGCTGGAACAGCGGCTGGAGCAGCTCGGCCGGATCTCGGCCCAGCTGGGCCGTCCCTGACGGCTCTCCGCCGGTCTCCCGATCGTCTCCCGATCGCCCTCACCGCCCGGAAGGAGCGCGTGCCCGTGGGCTTCCTGGACGTCATCCTCGGCCGCAGCAAGCCGGTCCGCCCGGACCTCGATCAGCTCTTCGCCCTGCCGTCCGCCGCGATCACCCTCCAGGCGGGCGCCGGCCTCACCCCGACCGGGCTGGGCTCGGTCTGCTTCGCCAGCGTGGAGGGCGGCGCCTTCGCACAGCTCCAGCAGGACGTACGGGCCCTGCTGGACGCGGACACGGAGCGCGGCGGCGAGCCCGTCGCCTTCAGCCAGGACGCGTACGGCTATACGTGGCTGCTCGCACGGCAGCCGCCCGAGGACACGGCCGCGCTGGTCAACGACCTGCACGCGGTCAACACCCTGCTCCAGGACGGTGGTTTCGGGCCGCAGCTGCTCTGCTCCCTGATGGGCTTCCGCGGCGCGGACGGGCGCTCCCTGGCGCTGGTCTACCTCTACAAGCGCGGCACCTTCTACCCCTTCGCGCCCGTGGCGGGCGCGGGGGAGAAGCGGGACAACGGCCTGGAACTACAGGCGCGGGCGCTGCTGGCGGACGACCTGCGGATCGAGGAGGACCTGGCGCGCTGGTTCCCGGTGTGGGGCGCGCCCGGCCTGTGAGCGGCGCGGGGCGCGTCCGTACCCCGTACCGGCCGGTGCCGGGCCGGTCGCCGCGAAGGGCCCGGCCCGGGAGCCGGCTCAGCCGGGGAGCCGCAGGAACTCGGCCGGAACGCGCTCCACCAGCCACACCCCGTTCTCGCTCACGCGGAAGACGTGGCCCGCCTGGTGCATCCCGTACGCGTCCACGGTCAGCACCACCGGCTTGCCACGGCGGGCGCCCACGCGCATCGCCGTCTCGCGGTCGGCCGACAGGTGGACGGCGTGCCGGGTCATGGGGCGCAGGCCCTCGGCCCGGATGGCGGCGACGGAGCGTGCCACCGTGCCGTGGAAGACCACGGCGGGCGGCTCGGCGGCCGGAAGGGCGAGGTCGACCGGCACGGAATGGCCCTGGTTGGCCCGGATGAGCTCGCCGTCGAGGGTGTAGCGCTGCTTGTCGTTCGAGGCGACGACCTCCTCCAGCTCGGCCCGGCTGAAGGGGAGACCGTGCGCGGCGCTCGCCTCCAGCAGGGCGGCGACGGACGTCCAGCCCTGGGCGTCCAGGGCGATGCCGATCCGGCCGGGGTCGTGCCGCAGGTGCCTGGCCAGGTGCTTCGAGATGCGGGTCGCGCGCTGGACGTCCATCACCGGCGCGTCCTGCCGAGCTCCTCGACGGCCCAGCGGGCCCATTCCTCGCGCATGGCCATGAAGCGCAGCCCGTACTCCAGGGCCAGCCGGCCGTTCACGGACAGCGGGTCGTCGCCCCAGTCCACGTTCCGCTCCACTTCCTCCAGCGCCTGGTGCTGGCCCGCGGCGCGCTCGGCCTCGCCCATGAGGTAGGCCGTGGCCTCCACGGGCGTGAGGTGGTTGAGGAAGAAGACCCGCAGCAGCACGTCGCTGCGGCGCACCGGGTCGGGCGCGGCCTCGGTGAGCCAGCGGCGCAGCTCTTCGCGGCCCTCGTCGGTGATCGCGTACTCCTTGCGGCCGCGCGGGCCCTCCGCCGCGACCTCCAGCAGGCCGGCCTTGGTGAGCTTGCCCAGCTCGCCGTAGACCTGGCTCTGCGTCGCCGGCCAGACATTGCTGAGCGAGGTCTCGAACCGCTTCATCAGGTCGTACCCGCTGGCCGGCCGGTCGGCCAGCAGGCCCAGCATCGCGTGTCTCAGGCTCATGCCGTCCACCCTACCTTCCACTGTTGACATGTCGGGTGGCGACCTTCTACTTTTGACATGTCAGAGTTGGAATGTCGGCGGGAAGGCCGGCACCCCGCCCGAGGAGACCTTCGATGAACTACGTGCGCGGCTTCATTCCCTGGATCGCCTTCGCGGTCGTCTCCTCCGCCGGCTGGCAGTGGGGCGCCCTGGCCGGGCTCGTCACCGGCGTCGCTCTGCTGGTCAAGGAGTGCAAGGCCGGGGTCGCGGCGGAGTCGCTGATCCTGGAGGGCAGCACGGTCTGCTACTTCGTCGTGCTCACGGCTGTGGCCTTCGCCCTTCCGCACAGCGAGCTGCGGCACTACGGCGGGACCATGTCCCTGGGCTGGCTCGCGCTCACCGCCTGGGCCACGCTGGCCGTCGGCCGTCCGTTCACGACCGGCATCGCCAAGCGGCAGGCGCCTGCCGCCGTGTGGGGAACCCCGCTCTTCCGCCGCATCAACGTCGTGATCACTTCCGTCTGGGCCGTCTCCTTCACCGTGACCGCCGCGGTGCTGGCCCTGGTGACCGCCGAAGGCCTCGGCAACGAGGTGTCGGTTCCGGTCCAGGTCGCGGGCTTCGTCCTGCCCGCCCTCTTCACCGCCCGCTACCCCGAGCGCGCCCGCGCCCGCTTCCTTCAGGCAGCTCCGTAAGAGCCCCGCCGCCCGGCGAATTCCACGGGCCTTCACGGCAGCCACCGCAGCAACCGCAGTCATCGCAGCCGCCCGCAGCCACCGCAGAGGAGATACCGCGCTATGACGACGGCCCCGCCCGCCCATCTCGCCGGCAACTACGCGCCCGTGACGGAGGAGCTCACCGCGTACGACCTCCCGGTCACCGGAGCGATCCCGCCGGAGCTCACCGGCTGGTATCTGCGCAACGGCCCCAACCCGCAGGACGCCGCCTCCAGCCACTGGTTCTTCGGGGACGGCATGATCCACGGAGTGCGCCTCGAAGGCGGCCGGGCCACCTCCTACCGCAACCGCTGGGTGCGCACCTCCACCTTCACCGACGGCGCCCGCGTCTACGACGAGCGCGGCAGGCGCGACCTGACCGCCGGAGCCGCGAACACCCACGTCGTGCGGCACGCGGGCCGCACCCTCGCCCTGGTCGAGTCCTCCTACCCGTACGAGCTGGACGCCCGGCCCGGGCGCGAGCTGGAGACCGTCGGCCCGTACGACTTCGGCGGCCGGCTCAGCACACCGATGACCGCCCATCCCAAGACCTGCCCGGAGACCGGAGAGCTGCACTTCTTCGGCTACGGAGGGCTCTCCGCGCCCTACCTGACCTACCACCGGGCCGATGCGGGCGGCGAGTTGACGGTCAGCCGGCCCGTCGAGGTGCCCGCGCACACGATGATGCACGACTTCCACCTCACCCGCTCCCACGTCGTCTTCATGGACCTGCCCGTCGTCTTCGACCTCGACCGCGCCCGAGCCGCCGGCGGCGGCATGCCGTACGCGTGGGACCCCGGCTACGGCGCCCGGCTGGGCGTGCTGCGGCGCGACGACCCCCACGGCGAGGTGCGCTGGTTCACCATCGGCCCCTGCTACGTCTTCCACGCCCTCAACGCCCACGACGAGCAGCACGCCGACGGCGAGCGCATCGTCCTGTACGTGGCGCGCTATCCGCACTACGGCAGCGAGGACGGCCGGAGCCGCGCCCACGCCACCCTCTGGCGCTGGACCCTCGACCTGACGGCCGGGACGGTGACCGAAGACCAGCTGGACGACCGGCCTTGTGAGTTCCCCCGGGTGGACGACCGGCTCGCCGGGCTCGCGGCCCGGTACGGCCACGTCACCTCCACCTCACTGCCCGGCAGACCCCTCGACCGCGGCTCCCTGCTCCGTTACGGCCTGTGGTCGGGGTCCGTCGCCCGCCACGACTTCGGGCCCGGGAGGACCCCGGCCGAGGCGGCGTTCGCCCCCGCCGACGACCGGCCCGGCGGTCCCGGATGGCTGCTGACCTACGTCCACGACGCCGCCACCGACCGCAGTGACCTCGTCATACTCGACGCCGACGACCTCGCCGCGGAGCCGGTCGCCACCGTCCACCTGCCGCAGCGCGTGCCCTACGGTTTCCACGGCAACTGGCTCGCGGACCGCTGAGCCGGCGGAGCTATCGGGCCTCGGGCTCGATGACCAGCGCGTCCATCGTGCGGGCCTGCACCTCGCGCTCCACCGCGGCGGCGACGAAGGCGGCGACGTTCTCCTGCCCGACCAGCGCTTCCACGGCCCGGAAGGTCCGGTCGGGAAGCCGGACGGTTCCGGGGAGGGGGAGGGAGCCGGAGGAAGCGGCCGGCGGACCGGTCTCCTCCGCGGCCGGGGCTACGGCGCCGGAGACCTCGGCGTCCTCGGCAGCCTCGGAGGTCTCGGCCTCCAGGTGCCGGCGGAGGTGGCGCGTGGCCATCGCACGCATGGCGCGGGCGAGTTCGACGTCGATGGTCTGCTGGGCCAGCGGCCGCAGCCGGCGCACCAGCGAGGCGGCCTCGGCGGCCTCCTCCTCGGTGGGCGGGTGATCGAGGTACTGCCGGAAGACGTATTCGGTGGTGAAGTCCAGGAACCGGCCCGCTATGTGCTCGACCCTCGTGCGCAGTTCGCGCAGGTGGCCGGTGATGGCGAGCAGCGGCACCCCGGCGGCGTGGAGCTCCACGGCGACGGTCAGTTCCTGCGGGCTCGGCACGAGGAACTCCTCGGGCGCGTCCGGCACGCGCACGAGGACGCCGAGTTTCACCGCATCCTCGACGGCGTCGTCGTCCTGGGCGCCGCCGAAGCGCTCGCCGAGCTCCGCCCGGGTGATCCGGCCCGCCTCCTCGTCCGACCACGGCCCGGCCACCTCGGCGACCAGCCCGAGGACCCCGCCCAGGCCGCGGCCGGTGTCCCAGGCGTCCAGGAGCTCCTTGATGCTCGCCAGGGTGTAGCCGCGGTCGAGGAGCCCGGCGATCTGGTGCAGGCGCTCCAGATGGGTGTCCCGGTAGACGTTGGCGCGCCCGCGCCGCTCCGGCTTGGGGAGCAGCCCCCGGTCCTGGTAGGCGCGGATCGTGCGGACCGTGGCGCCGCTGTGGTGGGCGAGGGCCTCGATGCGGTATTCGCGGTCGCGGCCGGGCCGGCCGGTCTCGCCGTGCCGGCCGGGGAGACCGGGACGACCGGGCTGCTCGGACAAGAGTGTCGCTCCTTACGAAAGGGCCGCGCGGCCTATCGCGCCCGCCGCGGTCCGTGCCGCGGGTGAGGTCGCCAGATAGTCGACGGCTCTGCGCAGCGACCCCTCCTTCGAGGGATGGTACGACCGCCGGAGGTAGCGCGGGACGGCCGAGCCCAGCTCGCGCCAGCTCGGCAGCAGGCCCATGGCCACGGCCCGGTTGTGCTCGCGTAGCGAGTAGCGCATCCGCTTCGCGAGCCGCGGGTCGTTGCGGATCAGGAAGCGCGTCCCCCGGTTCCAGAGGTGGAAGAGCACGGGCGCCGTCACGGCCATGCCGAGGACACGGCGGGCATAGCGGCCGGGGTCCTCGCCGCCGCAGTGCTCGTACATGTCGAAGGCGACGGAGCGGTGCTCGACCTCCTCGGCGCCGTGCCAGCGCAGCAGGTCCAGCATCACCGGGTCCGGGGCGGCCCGGTCCAGGCCCTCCGCCTCCAGCACCCAGTTGCCCAGGACGGCCGTGAACTGCTCGATGGCGGCGATCAGCGAGAGGCGGAAGCGCAGCCACTCCCGCGCCGTCACCGGCATGCCGAACGGCGGCTTCTCGCCCAGCAGGACGTCGAAGAGGTAGTCGACGTGGCGGGTGTACGGGGTGGTGTCCAGGTCCTGCGCGGCGAGGTGGCCGAGCACGTACGCGTGCTGGACGCTGTGCGTGGCCTCCTGGCCCATGAACCCCTTGACGTCCTTGAGCAGCACGGGGTCCTGCACCAGCGGCAGGGCCTCCTTGAACACCTTGACGAACCACCGCTCCCCGGCCGGCAGCAGCAGGTGCAGGACGTTGATGACGTGGGTGGCGGTGGGCTCTTCCGGTATCCAGTGCAGGGGTGTCGCGTCCCAGTCGAAGGAGACGCGGCGGGGGGCTATCGCGTAAGCGCCCCGGTGTCCGTCGGTCATTTCTGCTTCTCCTCCGCCGTCCGCTAGAGCGGCGGCTCGATCCTGGCGAGGGCGCGCTGCGCCCACGGTGTGAAGCGGGACATGAAGCGGAGGCCGTGGGCCTCGGGGGTGACGGGCACGACCGCCTGGTTGCGCACCACGGCCCGCAGGACCGCCTCGGCGACCTTCTCCGGCGGGTAGTTCCGCCGGCCGTAGGCCCGGCTCGCCTTGGTGCGCCGCCGCCGCTGCTCCTCCTCGGAGACCCCGGCGAAGTGCGTGGCCCCGGTGATGGGGGTGTTGACGATGCCGGGGCAGATCGCGGAGACGCCGATCCCCCGCCCGGCCAGCTCCGCGCGCAGGCACTCGCTGAGCATCAGCACCGCCGCCTTGGACGTGCTGTAGGCGGGGAGGCCCCTGGAGGGCTGGAAGGCGGCGGCGGAGGCGGTGTTGACGATGTGGCCGCCCTGGCCGCGCTCCGCCATCTGCTTGCCGAAGAGGCGGCAGCCGTGGATCACGCCCCACAGATTGACGTCGAGGGTCTTGCGCCAGTCCTCCGCGGTGGTGTCCATGAAGGACCCGGCGACGCCGATGCCGGCGTTGTTGACCAGCACGTCCACCACGCCGTACTCGGCGGCGACCTTGGCGGCCAGCTTCTCCATCGCCTGCTCGTCCGAGACGTCCGTGCACTCGCCCCAGGCCTCGGGAGCGCCGATCAGCCGGGCCATGTCGGCTGTACGGGCCGCGCCCTCGGGGTCGCGGTCCACGGCGACGACCCGGGCGCCCGCCTCCGCGAAGGCGAACGCCGTGGCCCGGCCGATGCCGCTGGCCGCGCCCGTCACCAGCACCAGCCGGCCGGCGAACCAGCGCGCGTACGGGTTGGCGGGCGCCGTCTCGCGCGGCCTCGCCCCCTCCTGATGGGAGGCCGCGAACTCGGCGATCCACGCGGCGACTTGATCGGGCCGGGTGCGCGGCACCCAGTGCTTGGCGGCGAGGTTGCGCCGCACCAGGCCGGGGGCCCACTGCTCCACGTCGTCGTACAGCCGCTCGGAGAGAAAGGCGTCGCCGGTCGGCGTGATGAGCTGGACGGGCACGTGTGCGTACGCGTCGGTGCGCGGCCGGCGCAGCCGGGCGAGGACGTTGTCGCGGTAGAGCCAGGCGCCGTGCGCGGCGTCGTCCGGCAGCGACGCCGTCGGATAGCCGGAGACCGGAAGCTTCTCCGCCCGCGCGAGCATCTTGGGCCATTGCTTGCCCAGCGGGCCGCGCCAGGCCGCCTCCGGCAGCCCGGGGGTGTGCAGCAGGTACACGTACCAGGACCGGGCGCTCTGGCCCAGCAGCTGGGCCATCCGCCGCGGGGTGGGGCGGGCGGCCCGCTTGCGGAGCCACAGCGCGAGATGGTCGAGGGACGGGCCGGAGATCGACGTGAAGGAGGCGATGCGCCCCTCGGTGCGCGCGACGGTGGCGAACTCCCACGCCTGCACCGACCCCCAGTCGTGACCGACCAGGTGCACCGGAGCGTCCGGGCTCACCGCATCGGCGACGGCCAGGAAGTCGTCGGTGAGTTTCTCCAGGGTGAAGCCTCCCCGCAGCGGCTTGGGCGCCGTGGACCGGCCGCAGCCGCGCACGTCGTACAGCACCACGTGGAAGCGGTCGCTCAGCCGCTCCGCGACCTCCGACCAGACCTCCTTGCTGTCCGGGTAGCCGTGCACCAGCACCACGGTGGGCAGGGCGGCGTCACCCAGCTCGGCCACGCACAACTCGATCCCGCCCGTACGGATCCGGCGCTCGCGCGCGCCCTCCGGACCGGCGCCGTTCCCGGCGTGCTCGCTCATGCAGCCCTCTCCTCCTGCCTGCGCCGCACGTGCGGCAGATCGTCGTCCAGCCAGAACGCGCTCTCCTCGGGGTCCCGGGAGTCGGTGACCACGAGGAGCTCCTCGAACTTCGCGCCCGTGCCCCGGAAGCCGAGGTGGGGCTCGACCGCCCACAGGCCCGGCCGGGGCGGGTGGTCGGAGAACCGGTACGGGCTCCACAGCGGCGACCAGCCCTCGCGGTGCCCGCGGACGGCGTCGGACGCGAGCCCCTTGAGCGCCTGGGTGCCGAACCCGAAGACGTTCGGTGACCAGCGGCGCTCGCGGATCCGGCCCACCTTGTGCGCGATCACGCCGAACGGATAGGCGCGGTGCCGGTTCGCGTAGCCCTGGCGGACCATGAGCCGGTCCACGTCCTCGTAGATCTCGCGCAGGGAGCGGCGCTCGCGGACCTCGCGCAGCACCAGCTCCCGGTGCTCGCCGAGATCGGCGAGCAGGCGGTCGTGCAGCGGGTTCGGGCCGAGGCAGCCGGAGTAGCCGATGTCGGCCGTGAAGCCGCGGTGGACCGGCGCCATGTCGAGGATGAAGGGCATCCCCGGCTCCAGCCGCCGGCCGGTGGGGAAGAACTGCGAGGGCACCCGGAAGCCCGCGAAGGCCGTGCGGTCCCCGAACCAGGCGAACGGCAGGTGGAACCAGTCCCGCACGCCGCGGTCGCGCAGCCACTCCCGCTGCATCCGGGCCGCCTCGCGCTCGGTGACGCCGGGTCTGAGCTGGGCGGCGACGGCCTCCGCGCAGTCGTACGCCAGGCGCTGGACCTCCCTGAAGCCCCGCAACTCGCTGTCCGGTCCCCGGGGCGTCGATCCCCGCGGCACTGCTGAGGTCATGGCCATTCGTCCGTCCCGTGAGCCGGCTCCGGTACGCGTCCGTAACTTGACACTGATGAATGTGACAATGCCCGGCGGCTGCGTCAAGGGTCGTGCACCGCCTGTGGAAAACCTTCTTCTCCTTGCGCACCCATTCCCGGCCGCCCCGCCCGTCTCCTTCCTGCGGGCCGGTTCCCCTACGGGAACGTCAGACCTGAGGAGTACACGGAATCAGTCATCCGGTCTGACGCCCGCTGTGGCACGCACCACTACCGTCGAAGGTGTGACTGTGATCGCTACCGAAAGCCTCAGCAAGCGGTTCCCCCGGGTGACCGCTCTTGACCGGCTGTCCGTCGACATCACGCCGGGCGTGACCGGCCTGGTGGGCGCCAATGGAGCCGGCAAGTCCACGCTGATCAAGATTCTTCTCGGGCTGTCCCCCGCCACCGAGGGCCGCGCCACCGTGCTCGGCCTCGACGTGGCGACCGAGGGCGCCGCCATCCGCGAGCGCGTCGGCTACATGCCCGAGCACGACTGCCTGCCGCCCGACGTGTCGGCCACCGAGTTCGTCGTCCACATGGCGCGGATGTCCGGCCTGCCCGTCACCGCCGCCCGCGAGCGCACCGCCGACACGCTGCGGCACGTCGGCCTCTACGAAGAGCGCTACCGCCCCATGGGCGGCTACTCCACGGGCATGAAGCAGCGGGTCAAGCTCGCCCAGGCCCTCGTCCACGACCCCCGGCTGGTCCTGCTGGACGAGCCCACCAACGGCCTCGACCCCGTCGGCCGCGACGAGATGCTCGGCCTGATCCGCCGCATCCACACCGACTTCGGCATCTCGGTGCTGGTCACGTCACACCTGCTCGGCGAGCTGGAGCGCACCTGCGACCACGTCGTCGTCATCGACGGCGGCAAGCTGCTGCGCTCCTCCTCCACCAGCGACTTCACGCAGGCCACGGCCTCCCTCGCGGTCGAGGTCACCGACTCCGACGACCACCCGGACGGTGCCGCGGCCCTCGCCACCGCGCTCACCGCGGCCGGCCTCACCGTCCAGCCCGCCGGCCGGACCGCCGAGTTCGCGGCGGCGGGCTCGGGCCACGTCCTCCTCGTCGACGTCACCGGCGACGACACCTACGACACCGTGCGCGACGCGGTCGCCGGCCTCGGCCTCGGCCTCGTCCGCATGGAGCAGCGCCGCCACCGCATCGCGGAGGTCTTCCAGAGCGCACACGAAAGGGGCAGCGCCCATGCCGCCTGAGACCACCTCCGCGCCCGCGCAGGACGTCATCCACAACATCGGCTACCGCAACTACTCCGGCGCCCGCCTCGGCCGCTCCTACGCCCGCCGCTCGCTCTTCTCGCAGAGCCTGCGCGGCGCGTACGGCCTCGGCCGGTCGGCGAAGTCCAAGGTGCTGCCGATGATCCTGTTCGGCGTGATGTGCCTGCCCGCCGCCATCATGGTGGCCGTCACGGTCGCCACCAAGCTCAACAAGCTGCCGGTGGAGTACACGCGTTACGCGATCATCATGCAGGTCGTCATCGGCCTCTTCCTCGCGGCACAGGCCCCGCAGTCCGTCTCGCGCGACCTGCGCTTCAGGACCGTGCCCCTGTACTTCTCGCGCCCCATCGAGCGCGTCGACTACGTGACGGCGAAGTTCGCCGCCATGGTCTCCGCCCTGTTCCTCCTCACCGCAACGCCCCTGCTGATCCTGTACGTCGGCGCCCTGCTCGCGAAGCTCGACTTCGCGGACCAGACGAAGGGGTTCGCACAAGGACTGGTCTCCGTGGCACTGCTGTCCCTGCTCTTCGCCGGCATCGGCCTGGTGGTCGCCGCGCTCACCCCGCGCCGCGGTTTCGGCGTCGCCGCCGTCATCGGCGTGCTGACCATCTCCTACGGCGTCGTGACCACCATCCAGAGCATCGCCTTCCAGCGCGACAGCTTCGACGCGATCGGCTGGATGGGCCTCTTCTCGCCCATCACCCTCATCGACGGCGTCCAGACGGCGTTCCTCTCCGCGAGCACCGCGTTCCCCGAAGGCCACGGCCCCAGCACCGCGGCGGGATACGTCTACCTGCTCGTGCTCCTCGCCCTGATCGCCGGCTCCTACGGGCTGCTGATGCGCCGCTACCGAAAGGTCGGGCTGTGACCTCAATCCGCATCGACAACGTCTCCCGCTGGTTCGGCAACGTCGTCGCCGTGAACGACGTCTCCATGACCGTCGGACCGGGCGTCACCGGCCTCCTCGGCCCCAACGGCGCGGGCAAGTCCACCCTCATCAACATGATGGGCGGCTTCCTCGCCCCCTCGACCGGCACCGTCACCCTCGACGGCGCCGCCATCTGGCGCAACGAGCAGATCTACCGCCACATCGGCATCGTCCCCGAGCGGGAGGCGATGTACGACTTCCTCACCGGACTGGAGTTCGTCCGCGCCAACGCCGAACTGCACGGCCTGGGCGCGGCCGAGGCGCAGCGGGCGCTCGCCACCGTCGAGATGGAGTACGCCCAGGACCGCGCGATCAGCACGTACAGCAAGGGCATGCGGCAGCGCGTGAAGATGGCCTCCGCGCTCGTCCACGAGCCCTCCGTGCTCCTCCTCGACGAGCCCTTCAACGGCATGGATCCGCGCCAGCGCATGCAGCTGATGGACCTGCTCCGCAGGATGGGCGCCGAGGGCCGCACCGTGCTCTTCTCCTCGCACATCCTGGAGGAGGTCGAGCAGCTCGCCACCCACATCGAGGTCGTCGTCGCCGGCCGGCACGCCGCCTCCGGCGACTTCCGCAAGATCCGCCGGCTGATGACGGACCGCCCGCACCGCTACCTGGTCCGCTCCAGCGACGACCGCGCCCTGGCCGCCGCCCTGATCGCCGACCCGTCGACGGCGGGCATCGAAGTGGACGTCCAGGAAGGCGCCCTGCGCGTCCAGGCCGTCGACTTCGGCCGCTTCACCGCACTGCTGCCCCGGGTCGCCCGGGAGCACGGCATCCGGCTCTTCACGGTCTCGCCCTCGGACGAGTCCCTGGAATCGGTCTTCTCCTACCTCGTCGCGGCCTGAAAGGAGCCCAGCGCCATGTACAACGCCACCGTCGCACGGCTCACCTACCGGGGCCTCCTGGGCCGCCGCCGTGCCTTCATCCTCTTCGGGCTGCCCGCCCTGCTGCTCACCGTCTCGGCCGTCGTCCGCGTGCTCGTCGGCGCGGACGACGGCACCGCGAGCAGCGTCCTGGGCGGTCTCGCACTGGCCACCATGGTCCCGCTGATCGGCGTCGTCGCCGGCACGGGTGCGATCGGCCCGGAGATCGATGACGGCTCGGTCGTCTACCTGCTCTCCAAGCCGGTCAAACGGCCCACGATCATCTTCACCAAGCTGATCGTGGCGATCGGCGTCACCGTCGTCTTCTCGGCCGTTCCCACGCTCATCGCGGGCTTCATCCTCAACGGCAACAGCCAGCAGATCGCGGTGGCCTACGCCGCCGCGGCGGCCGCCGCCTCCGTCGCGTACAGCGCGGTGTTCCTGCTGCTGGGCACGGTCACCCGGCACGCCGTCGTGGCCGGCCTGGTCTACGCCCTGGTGTGGGAGTCGCTCTTCGGCAGCCTCGTCCCCGGCGCGCGCACCCTGAGCGTTCAGCAGTGGGCGCTCGCCCTCGCCCAGCGCATCGGCGCGGACGGCGCCATCTCGTCGGACGTGGGTCTGCCGCTGGCCCTCGTCCTGCTGGCCGGTGTGACGGCGGGCGCGACGTGGTTCGCGGGCCGGAAGCTGCGCTCCCTCACGCTCGCAGGGGAAGAGTGAGCCTCATCCCGTAGGACTCATTCGTGAGGCTCACTCCGTAGGGCTCACTCTGCGGGATTCACTCCGTGGGCCTCATCCCCGAATGACACGCCGCCGCAGCGCCCGGGCAATCTCCACCTGCTCGGGCGCTAGCGCGTCCTCGCCGTCCTCGACGTCCCACAGGGCGTTCTGAAGCACCCTGCCCAGCGTCCAGCGGGCCGCCCGCTGCCGGTCCAGGCCCAGCACTTCGGTCATCAGGTCGAAGCGCCGCAGCACGGCCCGTTCCACGTCCCCGGTCGCGGTGATGTCGTCCCACCGGTCGTGCAGCGCGGGCAGCAGCTCGAAACCGGCGTCGCCCACCAGCGGCTTGGGGTCGATGGCGAGCCACGGCTCGCGTGCGGAGCCCGGCACGGGAGCGAGGACGTTGTCGTAGTGAAGGTCCCAGTGCAGCAGTTGGTGACCGGGCTCGCCGATGACCTCCCGTACGGCCGCGGCGCACGTCTCCACGAGCCTGCGCTCCGAGGCGTCCCGCAGCTCCGGCAGGGCCGCGGGCACGTCCTTGAGCATGGCCCCCGCGACGTCCGCGAGGGGCCGCAGCCCCGCGGGCACGGGGGCCGTCAGCAGCCGGGCCAGCAGCTCGGAGAGCGTCCGCAGCGATGCTTCGGCATCGCGTATGGACAAGAGTGAACGGTTTGCGTCCAACCGCTCCAGCAGCATCGTGCCGGTCGCCTCGTCGTGGTCGAGGAGCGCGACCGCACCGTCGCCGTCCCAGGCCCGCAGCGCCGCCGGCTCACCGACGCTCTCGTCGGTGACGGGCTGGAGCTTAAGCGCCGCCGGGGTGCCGTCCTCGCGCAGCACGGGCAGGACGAGGGCCACCATCCCGTGCGAGGCCGGCCCGTCGAGCCGCAGGCCCCAGCGGTCGAGGAACCGGGAGGCCAGCTCCGGCAGCGCGGCGATCCAGGAGCGGCCCTCCTCCCCGTCGAAATCCTCGTGGAAGCCGACGAGTTCGGCCGGGACGGTGATGCGGTGAGCGGCGTGCATGGGCAGCGGTCTCCTCACGACGGGTGGGGAGGCCCCGGAGGGCCCCCTGCCCACCCAACGTCTCAGATCTTCCGATCGCGCCCGGCGCCCATCGCGAGCAGCAGCAGCGCCGCACAGGCGACGAGCAGCAGGGCGATCGGAAGCGTCCAGCTGTCCGTCGCCTGGTGGACCGCACCGATCGCGAACGGGCCGACGGAGGCGAGCAGATAGCCCCACGTCTGCGCCATGCCCGACAGCCGGGACGCCGTGTGGGCGTCCCGCGTGCGCAGCACCATCAGTGTCAGGGCGAGCCCCAGCAGACCGCCCTGCGCCACGCCCATCAGCGTCGCCCAGACCCATGCGCCCTCCACGGGCGCGGTGAGCAGACCGGTCACACCGGCCGCCATGAGGACGACGACGCCGGCGCCGATCGCCCGCTGGTCGCGCATCCGCCCGGCCACCATCGGCACCACGAACGAACCGGCCATCTGCACCAGCGTGTAGAAGGCGTAGACCATGCCGGCCTCGCTCTTGCTCATGCCGTGGTCGGTGAACACGGTCGGCATCCAGGCGATGCACACGTACGCGACCAGCGACTGGGTGCCCATCATCAGCGTGACCTGCCAGGCGATGGGCGACCGGGTCAGCTTCGGCCCGTCCTGCGCCGACCGTACGGGGGCGGCGGCCGCCTGGCCGTGCCGGGTGCCGCGGCGCGCGATGACGGCCTGCGGGATCCAGGCGACGGCCGCCACGGCGGCGAGCAGCGCCCAGGAGGCCAGGGAGCCCCGCCAGCCGCCCAGGGCGTTCTCCAGGGGCACGGACAGGGCGGCCGAGCCGGTGGCGCCGAGGATCAGCGTGGTCGAGTACAGCGCGGTCATGCTCGCGGCGCGGTCCGGGAAGTCCCGCTTCACGAGGCCGGGCATCAGGACGTTGAGCAGGGCGATGGCCGTGCCGACGAGCGCGCAGCCGGCGAACAGGGCCACGACCGGGGGCGCGACGCGCAGCAGGATGCCGCCGCACAGCAGCAGCAGGGCGCCGCACAGGACGGCCTCCGTGCCCCAGCGGCGGGCGAGCTTCGGCGCGACGATCGAGCCCAGGCCCATGAAGAGCAGCGGGATGGTGGTGACGAGGCTGCTCGCCGCCGCGGCCAGGTGGAAGTGGTCGCTGATCTCGCCCATCAGGGGCGAGACCCCGGCGAGGGCGGCCCGCATGTTGAGCGAGGCGAGGACGATGCCCGCCATGACGAGCGCCGGGTGGGCGCGCAGGGTGCGGCGCGCGGCGGCAACGGCGGGCGCGGGGGCGAGGTCTGCTTCCGCGTCTATCAGGGGGTCGCGTGTGTCCGGCCTCGTTTCCGACATGGGGTGCCTTTCCAAGGGGTGGTGCAGATGTGAGGGGGGTGGGGTGGGGGAGCGGAAGCCCGGGCGCTGTGCGCGTCAGCTCTCGCCGAGCAAGGTCTCCACGGCCTGCTTGGGGCGCTCGAGGAGGGCCCTGGCGGCCCGCGCGGCGGCCTCCGGGTCGCCGGAGGCGATGGCGTCCATGAGGGCGTGGTGGTCGCCGTGGATGATGCGCGGCATGTCGTGGTCGCCGAGCGCGGTGACCAGCGCCTCGCGGACGGAGCTGCTGAACCAGGCGTACGTGGCCGTCAGGGCGCTGTTGTGCGCGGCCTCCACGACGGCGCGGTGGAACTCCACGTCGTGGTCGGCGTAGAGCTCCAGGTTGCCGGAGTCCGGCTGGCCCTCGGGGTCCTCGAAGGCCGTCTGGGCGTCCAGCGCGGCCCGCATCCGCTCCAGGTCGGCGGGCTCGTGCCGGAGCGCCGCGAGCCGGGCGGCCTCGGCCTCCAGCGCGATGCGGAGCTCCAGGACGTCGCGCACGCCCGCGCGTTGCAGGCCGCGCATGATCTCGCCCGGGTCGGCGGTGGAGACGACGAAGGTGCCCTCCCCCTGCCGCGAGCGCAGCATCCCGGCGTGGACCAGGACGCGGATGGCCTCGCGCACCGTGTTGCGGCCGACCTCCATCTGCTCGGCGAGCGCGTGCTCGGTCGGGATGCGGGCGCCGACCGGCCACTCTCCGGCCGCGACCTGTGTGCGCAACTGATCCACGACGGTGTCCACGAGGGACTGCCGTCCCGCCGCCCGCAGTGCCATACGTCCTCCGGTTCCGAGTGCCTGAGCCGCTGTGTCCGCTGCTGCCGCCGAGCGTGATTCACCCGGTTGCCCAGTCATCCTACAACTCCTTTCGAGGGCGCCCCCGGAAAGGAGCGGCTACCGTCGAAGGGTGCGTGGACGGGACGAGCGCCGCGGCTCCGGTGCGCACGGCCGGTGGCCGGCCGTCGCCGCCCGGGCCGCTTCCCTGGCGCGGTCCGCAGTGCGCTCCTGGATCGCCTCCTCGCCCGGGACGCACATCTGGCTGCTCGTCATCGGCATCACCAGCCTCGTGATCGCCGCGGCCAGCCAGGACCTGGAGATGTTCCTGCTGCACCGCAACAGCAGCAACATCCACCAGCTCACCAAGCACCCGCTACGGGCGCTGCTGATCAGCGGGTTCTGGATCGAGAACCCCTCGTCGTTCCTGCTCTACGCGGCCCTCTTCGAGCTCCTGCACGCGAACGTCGAGCGCTGGACCGGCACCGCCCGCTGGCTGTTCACCGTGGGCTTCGCGCACATCGCCGCCACTCTCGTCAGCCAGGAGGTCGTGCTGCTCTCCATAGAGGACCACTCACTGCCGCGGTCGATGAAGAGAGTGGTCGACATAGGCGTCTCGTACGGGCTCGCGGCGGCCGCCGGGATCCTCACGTACCGGATGCCGCGGCCCTGGCGGTGGGTCTACCTCGCCGGTCTGGTGCTGTTCTTCGCCGTCCCGCTGGCCACGGGAGGCACCTTCACCGACGTGGGGCACGCGGTGGCCGCGGCGATCGGGCTGGGCTGCCGGCAGTTCACACAGGGCCGCCCGCCGTGGGACTTCGGGTGCGTTCCCGGAGTCCTGCGGCGGGCGGTGGGCGCCGTCCGGCAGGGCATCCCCGGCCTGGACGGCCGGTCCGGCCGGTCCGGGCAGGACGACCGGAGCGGCCTCAGCCGTACAGACGCTCCAGGACCGTAGCGATCCCGTCGTCCTCGTTCGACCCGGTGACCTCGTCGGCGACGGCCCGCAGCTCCGTGTGGGCGTTGGCCATGGCCACGCCGTGGGCGGCCCAGCCGAACATCGGTATGTCGTTGGGCATGTCGCCGAAGGCGATGGTCCCGGCGGCCTTCATCCCGAGCCGGCGCGCGGCCAGGGACAGCCCGGTGGCCTTGCTCAGGCCCAGCGGCAGCAGCTCCACTATGCCCTCGCCCGCCATCGTCACCCCGACCAGGTCGCCCGCGACCGTGCGGGCGACGTGGGCCAGGGCGTCGTCGTCGAGCTCAGGGTGCTGGAGGTAGAGCTTGTTGAGCGGCTCGGCCAGGAGCTCGTCCCGGTCGTGGGCCACGACGGCCGGGAGCGGGCCCTCCTGGACGCGGTAGCCCGGGGTGACCAGCACCTCGCCGTCGAGGCCGTCGCGGCCCGCGGCGAGGTGCAGCGGGCCGGCCTCGGCCTCGATCTTGGCGACGGCCTGCCCGGCGAGGCGCCGGTCCAGCGTCACCGACGTCAGCAGCCGGTGCTCACCGGCGTGGTAGACCTGCGCGCCCTGGCCGCACACCGCCAGGCCCTGGTAGTCCAGCTCCTGCAAGATGTGCCGCGTCCACGGGACGGCCCGCCCGGTCACGACGATGTGCGCGGCACCCGCCTCCGTGGCCAGCTTGAGGGCGGCCCGGGTGCGCTCCGAGACGCTTTCGTCGGAGCGCAGCAGGGTGCCGTCCAGGTCGGTCGCGACAAGGCGATACTGCGGTCCGGCCGCGGCGGGGCTCACTTGGCGACCGGCTCCAGCACCTCGCGCCCGCCCAGGTACGGACGGAGCACCTCGGGCACGCGCACCGAGCCGTCGGCCTGCTGGTGGTTCTCCAGCAGCGCCACGATCGTGCGCGGCACCGCGCACAGCGTGCCGTTGAGCGTCGCCAGCGGGCGGACGTTCTTGCCGTCGCGCATGCGGACGGACAGGCGGCGGGCCTGGAACTCGTTGCAGTTGGACGTGGACGTCAGCTCGCGGTACTTGCCCTGGGTGGGGATCCACGCCTCGCAGTCGAACTTGCGCGAGGCCGAGGAGCCGAGGTCACCCGTGGCGGTGTCGATGACCTGGAAGGGCAGCTCCAGGCTCGTCAGCCACTGCTTCTCCCACTCCAGCAGGCGCGCGTGCTCCGCCTCGGCGTCCTCCGGCGCGATGTAGGAGAACATCTCGACCTTGTCGAACTGGTGGACGCGGAAGATGCCGCGGGTGTCCTTGCCGTACGTGCCGGCCTCGCGGCGGAAGCACGGCGAGAAGCCGGCGTAGCGCAGCGGCAGCTGGTCGGCGTCGATGATCTCGTCCATGTGGTACGCCGCGAGCGGCACCTCGGACGTGCCCACCAGGTAGAAGTCGTCCTTCTCCAGGTGGTAGACGTCCTGGGCGGCCTGGCCGAGGAAGCCCGTGCCCTCCATGGCGCGCGGCTTGACCAGCGCGGGCGTCAGCATCGGGGTGAAGCCGGCGGCCGTGGCCTGGGCGATGGCGGCGTTGACGAGCGCGAGCTCCAGCAGCGCGCCGACACCCGTCAGGTAATAGAAGCGCGAGCCGGAGACCTTGGCGCCGCGCTCGACGTCGATCGCGCCGAGCAGCTGGCCGAGCTCCAGGTGGTCCTTGGGCTCGAAGCCCTCGGCGGCGAAGTCGCGCGGGGAGCCGGCGGTCTCCAGGACGACGAAGTCGTCCTCGCCGCCGAGCGGCACGTCGGGGTGGACCAGATTGCCGATCCGGAGCAGCAGGTGCTGCGCCTCGGCGGCGGCCTCGTCCTGCTCGGCGTCGGCGGCCTTCACGGCGGCGGACAGCTCGCCGGCCTTCTTCAGCAGCGCGGCCTTCTCGTCGCCGGCGGCCTTGGGGATGAGCTTGCCGAGCGCCTTCTGCTCGGAGCGGAGTTCATCGAAGCGGACGCTGGACGACCTGCGCCGTTCGTCGGCGGAGAGAAGTGCGTCGACGACGTCGACGTCCTCTCCACGGGCGCGCTGGGAGGCGCGCACACGGTCGGGGTCCTCACGAAGCAGGCGAAGGTCAATCACCCCTCCAGGCTACCGTTGCCCACGCGATCACTCGACGGCATATTCCTCTTGGTGGTGGTTTGCCCTATTTTGGGTGATCGGAAAAGGCTGTGCATAATCAGCAGCCCGGGCGATCGCGAAGCGCCGGAAAGCCTTCCGGTGGAGTGGCGGCGGGAATGGGTGCGCTTTTGCTGAAAAACGGGCATAGCGGCGCCGCCGGCCGCTGATCCGCTTGCGGGCGGCCGGAGTTGGCGGACTTCTTGTCCACAGGAGGAGATTCCTCCGCTTTCTTTGTCCACAGGCTGTGCGTGAAATCTGTGGACGCCGGAATCGAACGTTCCGTCCGCTTCTGTCCCGCGCCCTGTATTCCTTGGTCAAACCTCGCGCGGCCACTCATTCGGGTGGTATTGCCTCGCTCCAAAGGGTTATTCGCAGACATTCCGCTGACGAATGGCGAGGACGCAGCCCGATCGGGTGGACCTAGGTGCTGTGGATGACGACCCTGTGGCTAGAGCGATTTGTCGACCTTGACCGATTCGGGGAGCCGGTGCCCCGCCTCGATCTGTCGACTTATCCCCAGCCTGGGAATCCCCTGTGGATAACTCTGGGGATGCCGGCGCCGGCCGCTACCGTCGACGCGTGGACAACAAAGCCCCGACCGCTTCAGGCGCGGCCGTCCTGGCAGCGCGCCAGCCAGTCCGCCGCCGTCACGAACTCCTCGTCCGACGTGCCGTAGCGCGTGGGACCCACCTCCGCCGGAGTCACGTCCGCCCGGGGATACGAGCCGAGGAACCGCACCTGCGGGCAGATCCGGTTCAGGCCCATCAGCGCCTCGCCGACGCGCCGGTCGGCGATGTGCCCCTCCGCGTCGATCGCGAAGCAGTAGTTGCCGATGCCCTCGCCCGTCGGCCGCGACTGGATGAGCATCAGGTTCACCCCCCGCGTCGCGAACTCCTGAAGCAGCTCCAGCAGGGCGCCCGGATGGTCCTCGCGCAGCCACACCACGACCGACGTCTTGTCCGCGCCCGTCCGCGCCGCGGGCCGGGCCGGGCGGCCCACCAGCACGAAGCGGGTCTGCGCGTTCCGCGCGTCGTGGATGTCGGTGACCAGCGGCTCCAGACCGTACGTCGCCGCCGCGAACTCCCCCGCGAAGGCGGCGTCGAAGCGCCCCTCCTGCACCAGGCGCGCGCCGTCCGCGTTGGAGGCCGCCGACTCCCACAGCGCGTCCGGCAGGTGCGCCGCGAGCCACTTGCGCACCTGCGGCTGCGCCACGGGGTGCCCGGTCACCGTCTTGATGTCCGACAGCCGCGTCCCCGGCCGCACGAGCAGCGCGAACGTGATCTGGAGCAGCACCTCGCGATAGATCATCAGCGGGGAGCCCGTCGTGAGCTGGTCGAGGGTGGCGGTCACACCGCCCTCCACCGAATTCTCGATCGGCACGAGGGCGGCCGCCGCCTCGCCGCTGCGCACGGCGTCCAGCGCCGCGGGCACGGACACCATCGGCACCAGCTCCCGCGTCGCCGCCTCCGGCAGCGTCCGCAGGGCGGCCTCGGTGAACGTGCCCTCGGGGCCGAGATAGGTGTAGCGGCTGGCCGACATCACGCTGGCTCCTCGATCGTCCGGTGTCTCGCCACGATACCGAGCGCCCGAGGGCGGGCCGTCAGCCCTCCAGCAGCCGCTGCCCCACGTACTCGCCCGGCTTGCAGCCGCCCGGCACCGCGAAGAGGCCGCTCGCCTCGTGCCGCAGGAAGCGGGAGAGGCCGTCCCCGCGGTCCAGCTTCCGCTGCACCGGCACGAACCCCTTCAGCGGGTCCGCCTGCCAGGCGACGAACAGCAGACCCGCGTCCGGAGCCCCGTCGTCGAGGAAGCCGTCATGGTAGGAGAACGCCCGCCGCAGCATCGACGCACCACGGTTCGACGCCGGCGACGCCACGCGGATGTGCGCGTCACCGGCGATCGCCAGCGCCCCGTCCGAGTTGACCTTGTTGAGGTCCGGCCGGGTCGTCTCCGTGCCGCCGGACAGCGGCGCCCCGTCCGACTTGCGGCGCCCGATCACCTTCTCCTGGCGCTCCAGGGAGAGGTGCTCCCAGGTGTCGAGCAGCATGCGGATGCGCCGGACCACGGCGTACGAGCCGCCCGCCATCCACTCGTCCGTGCCGCTGCGGTCCTCCGGCACGTAGATCTTGGCCGGGAAGCCCGGGTCCGACGTCTTGGGGTTGTTCGTGCCGTCGATCTGGCCCATCAGGTTCCGGCCGGTCATCGGCTGGGCGGTGGCGCCGGGCGTCCGGTTGAAGCCGCTCATCTGCCAGCGCAGCCGCGCGGTGTTCCCGGCCTGCTGCTGGATCAGCCGCAGCGCGTGGAAGGCGACGAGCGCGTCATCGGAGCCGATCTGCACCCACAGGTCGCCGTTGCTGCGCTTGGAGTCGAGCGCGTCGGCGCTGAAGTCGGGCAGCGGCTCCAGCGCGTCGGGCCGCTTGGACGTGAGGTCCGTCCGGTCGAAGAACGTCCGGCCGAAGCCGAAGGTGACGGTCAGCGAGGAGGGGCCCGCGTCGAGCGCCACCCCGGTCTCGTCCCCCTTGGGCGTCTTCCCGGCCATGAGATCGGCAGCGGTGTTCGACCACCTGCGCATCAGCGCGGCGGCGGCCTTGCGGCCGGCGTCGGGCGCGAGGTCGAAGGCGAGGAAGTGCCCGCAAGTCTGCGCGGGATCGGCGATCCCCGCCTGGTGCACGCCGTAGAAGGGTCTGCTCGCGGCGCCGACGCCGGTCAGCGGCGCCGGGTCCTTGCGGACGGTCTCGGTGGCGAAGGCCCCGGCCGCGCCGCCCGCGACGAGCCCGGCCGCGCCCGCGGCGCCGGCCGTGCCGAGCAGCCGGCGGCGGCTGACGCCGCCCGCCTTCCGGGGCTGCTCCGCGTCCTGCTGTGTGTCCTGGGAATCCTGGGATCGTTCAGCCATCAGTTGATCTTCACGTTCCTGATCTCCGTGATCTGGTCGATGTCGGAGGTCCGTACGGTCAGGGTGAGCTGCCACGTGCCGGCCATGGGCAGCTGGAAGCCGGTGGCCTGCCAGCGGCCGGCGGATGTGCGCTTGAGGGCCGTGCGCAGCGGGCCGATGTTCTTCTGCTTCTCGGTGAAGGACACCTCCAGCTCCGGTACGTCCACGGCCTTGCCGGTCGGGTCGGTCACGGAGACGTCGAGGGAGTTGTTGCCCGTGCGGGCCGGGTCGATACGTACGAGGGCCGTGCCTCGCCCGTTCGTGCCACCCGTGTCGTACGGGATACGGGTCTCGGCCGGGCCCGAAGCGGCCGGTGCCGTGGTGCGGGCTCCGCCGGATGCCGCCGATTGGCGCTGTTCGGTCTCGGCCCGGCCCGGCTGGGTGCCGGTGAGCAGGGTGGTGACGGCGAGCAGGACGACGGCGACCCCGGCCTCGGCCAGAACGGCGCGGCGCAGTCCGCTGCGGGGTTCGTCGGCGTCGCGCTGCCGCCGTCCGGCGGCCTTCTCCAGGGCCTCGCGCTGGCGCGCGAGCTGGGCGGCCCGCTCGGGGGAGGCGTCCTTCTCCTTCCGGGAGGGGCCCGCCGCCTTGGCCGCTCCCTTGACCGCCCCCGTGGCCGCACGGACGGTCCTGACCGCCGAGGCCGCCTTCTTCGACGCCGGGCGGCCGTCGGTGAGACGGCCCGTCCAGCGCCGGGAGAAGGAAGCCAGGGCGACCATGCCCGCCACGAGCGCGACCTTGAGGAGGAGCCAGCGGCCGTACTCCGTGCCGGTGAGCGCGCCCCACGAGCCGACCTGCCGCCAGGACTGGTAGAGGCCGGTCGCCACCAGCACGCACACCGAGGTGAAGGCGAGCCGGGAGAAGCGCTGCACCTCCGCGCGGCGTACGGGCTCTCCCGACCACAGCGCGGCGAGCAGCGCGGCGAGGCCGCCGAGCCACACCGCGACGCCCAGCAGGTGCAGGACGTCGACCGGCATGGCGAGCCACGGCTGGAGGCCCGCCGAGGCGTGCTCGGCCATCGCCCAGGTCGCCGCGAGCCCGACGGCGACGACGGTGCCGCCGATCGCGAGCCCGTAGGCGACGTCGCGGCGCTCCATGCGGGTGCGGTCGCCGTCCTCGCGGGCGTACGAGCCGAACAGCACGGCCAGGAACACCGCCGCGGCGCTCAGCAGCAGCAGGCGCGACAGCAGTGCCGCGCCCGGTTTGGTGGCCAGCACGTCACCGAGGAGGCTGAGATCGAAGGACGAACCGAAGCCCTTGCCACTGGTGTAGGGGCCGCGCAGCAGCAGGAGCACCGACGTCGCGGCGAAGAGGGCGATCCAGCCGCCGACGGCGATCCGCTGCACGGGCCGCGAGGAGCGGCACACGCCGGCGAACACACAGCCGCCGACGAGCAGGAGGTAGCCGGCGTAGGCCGCGTACCGCCCGGTGGTGTAGAGCGCGTCGACGACCGGGTCTATCTCGGCCGCCGACACTTTGGCGGCCGTCTTCGACGGCGCGCCTATCGAGAAGGTGAAGGCCCCGGCCACCGGGTGGCTGTCGGCGGAGACGGCCTGCCAGGCGACCGTATAGGTGCCGTCGGCGAGCCCTCCGGCGAGCCCGACGGCGGCCGTGTCGGACTTGCCGTCGACGTGGGCGGGCTTGCCCTCGTCGACGCGCTTGCCCTGCGGATCGAGGACCCGCACCGAGTCCGCGCTCAGCAGGACGCCTTCGGAGAAGGTGAGCTTCACCTGCCGGGGTGCGGTCGGCACCACGGAGCCGGAGGCCGGGTCGGTCGAGGTCAGCGCGGCGTGTGCCGAGGCGCTGCCCGCGCCGGGCCCGAGCGCGCACAGCAGCGCGGCGAGCAGCGTGCCGAGGACCGGCAGCAGCCGCCCGGCGGTCAGGGTCTTCATCGCACGTCAGTCCTTCGTCAGTCCTTGGGACGGAACGTCGTGGACTCCACGGGCACCTGGACCTTGACCGGCCCGGCGGTGGCGAAGTGCAGCGTGAACTCGATCTTCTCGCCGACGGCCGGCTTGTGGTCGAGCTTGCCGAGCATCAGGTGCGTGCCACCGCGGGTGAGCTTCAGCTCGCCCTCGGCCGGCACGTCGAGCGAGGTCGCGTGCTTCATCTGCGAGCCCTCGGTGGTGTGCATGGTGATGTCGCCGGAGAGCGGGCTGGTGACCTTGGTGAGCCGGTCGGCCTTGCCGCCGTCGTTGGTGACGGTGAGGTAGGCCGCGGCCATGTCGGTCATCGCGGGCTGCGGCAGGTAGGCGCCGCTGACCGACAGCTCGGGCTTGCCGGAGGACAGGGCGTCCTTCTCGGACTGGCAGCCGGTGAGCAGCAGGAGCCCTCCGGCGAGGACGAGCGGCAGGGCGGCGGCGGTGGCGGCGGTGGTCTTGCGCATTACGGGTTCTCCCCCTTGATGATCTTCGGGAGATCCTTGGAGTACTGGTCCTTGGTGGTTTCGGTCGTGTATATCCAGTGGCCGCCGTCGTCCTTCGGCGAGAAGCCGACGACCTCGGCCCCGTGGCTGACGGTGATGGAGCCGTCCTTCTCCTTCTTCGGCTTCTCCACGAAGATGCCGATGCCCTTCGCCGCCGCCTGGATGGTGGCGAAGTCGCCGGTGAGCCCGACTATGTCCTGGCCGCCCTGGGCGTCCAGCCACTCGCGCATCCGCTTGGGCGTGTCGCGCTCCGGGTCGGTGGTGACGAAGACGACCTGGAGCTTCTCCTGGTCCTCCTTCGGCAGGGTCTTCTCGGCCGCGGCGACGTCGGAGATGACGGTGGAGCAGACGTCGGGGCAGTAGGTGTAGCCGAAGTAGAGCAGGAGCGGCTTGCCCTTGGTCTCCTTGACCAGCTCGTACTTCTTGTCGTTCGTGTCCGTGAGGACCAGGTCCGGCTTGGCCTTCGGGCTGTCCAGGGTGATCGCGGCCTTCTTGGGCGTGGCCGAGACGTCGGCGACGGGCTTGTCGCCGCCGTCGTCCGAGCCGCCGCCGCAGGCGGTCAGCGTGAGCGCGGCGGCCGTGGCCAGGGCCGCGCCCAGGATCTTGGTGCGCATGGAGCTCTTCTCCAGGGATGGGTCAGTGGTGCGGGGCGGGGTGCGGGCCTCGCCCGATGGCGGGCCCGCACCCGGCCGGTCCGTGCGTGAGCCGCTCGTGCGCCGGGGGTCCGTGCGCGAGCCGGCTGTGCGCCGGGCGGCTCTGTGTCAGCCGGCTCTCTGCCTGACGGCTCTGTGTCAGGCGGCCGAGCGGCGGCGCCCGGCGATCAGGCCGAAGGCGACGCCCGCCGCGCCGACGACGATGCCGACGACGCCGAGCACGCGGGCGGTGGTGTCGCTGCCGCCGTCCTTGTCGTCCGACGTCCCGGACGCGCTCTCGGTCTTGCCGTCCGCGCCCTTGCCGTTCGTCTTGTCGTCGTGGTCGTCACCCTTGCCGGCGGCGGCGCCCTTGGCGACGAGCTTCAGCGTGGGAGCCGGGTGCTCGGCCTCGGCGCCGCCCGGCTTGGACGGGTCGATCCAGCGGACGACGTCGTCGTCGGAGTACGTCTGGAGCGCCTTGAAGACCAGCTCGTCGGCGTCCGTCGGCAGCTGGCCGACGGACAGCGGGAACTGCTGGAACTGGCCCGGGTCGATCTTTCCGCCGGTCCAGGTGATCTTGCTGACGGCCTCGTCGATGGTCTTGCCGTGCATCTGGAGCGGCTTGTCCAGCTTGGCCTTCTCGACCTTCACCTCCCAGCCGGGGACCGGCTGCGGCATCACCGAGGCGAGCGGGTGCTTGGGGTCGAGGGTGACTTCCAGCTTCACCGTCGAGGCGTTGTCCTTCTCGTTCGGCACCTTGAAGGCGATGGTGCTGTAGCCGCCCTTCTCGGCGGTGCCGGGCTGCACGCTGACGTGCGCGGAGGCGGGGCCGGCGAGCAGCAGGACGGCGCTGGCGGCGACGGCGCCGATGACGGGGAGGCGGCGCAGGCGAGCGGACTTGGCGTTCATGGGGACACTCCAGGGGCAGGAGGGGATCACGGGGAGGGGTGGGGGTGGCACGCGTGCGGTGGTGACGACGACGGTGCGCCCGCCCTCCTGCCCGGGCCGCCTCCCCCGCCCCGGCCCGCCGGAATGCGGGCAGGCACGGCCGTGCGCGAGCGCGCGCAGGGAGCGGGGCGCTCAAGGCTCGGGAAAGGAACTCAGGGAAGGGAATGCCGGGGACGCCGGAGATTCGGCGGTGGAACGTCGTCAGGCCGCGAGGGCGAGGACCGGCGGACCCCGCCTGATCACGGAGTGCTGGAGCGCCGGTTCCGCCGCGGGGCGCTCCTCGGCCGCTTCCGTACGCGGAAGGGCGGCCACCGGCTTCCCGGCGGACAGCTCCTGGAAGGCGCCGACGAGCGCGAAGGCCGTGCGCAGGGCCTGGACGAGCGTGGTCTCCGCGGCCTCGCGCGCCGACTGCTCCGAGAGCGCGACCACTCGCCACAGCGCCACTTCGCCGCGGCGCAGCAGCCAGCCCGCGGCCAGCGCCGCGAGGAGGTGGCCGAGGAGCATCGGCAGCGAGAGGGGGAGCGCGTCGAGCAGCGAGCCGGAGGACGTGCCGCCGTGCATCCCCATGGCCGGGCCGGCGGCCGGGGCCGCGGCACCCGGCTGAAGGGGGTGGACGGCCGGGTCGAGCCCCGCGTCGGTGATGACCCGGCGGGCGGCGGAGGCCGACATCATCTGCGGCTGGTTGCAGACCAGCTTCGCGGCGAAGTCGATCAGCCGGCCTTCGGTGGTCGTCTGCCGCGGCGCCATGCCGGCGTTCTGCTGGCCGACGGCGAAGAGCGTGTGCAGCGCGAGCTGACCGGCCGCCAGGCCGGCCGCGATCGACGGCAGCGAGCGCTCCCGCCCCGCCAGCGGCACGGCCGCGGCGAGAACAGCGAGGAAACCGGCCGCGAGGGTCCACAGCGGCACCCGCGCGCAGGAGGCCAGCACATGCCCGCCCGCGGACAGCAGAACGCAGACCGCGGTGAACACCGCGGCCCGGATCAGTCGCAGATCGGCGCCGACACGCCCGACGGGGTGAGACATGGCTGCGCCATCATCCCACCGGGCTTACTCCTCCCCTACGGCAGGGGGCGCTCGATCTCCACCCGGAGGGGGCGCACCGGCGCACTCCCGTACGCCGCCATACACCGATGCATCCACCGGGCGCGTCGTCCGAATGAGCGGTCTCACACACTCGGGAGGCTTACGGGGCGTCAGTGCTGGCTATACGTATCGGTATGTCGAGCCGCGGCCAGGAGGCTGAGCATGAGCATTTGGTGGTCACTCCATCTGCGGCGGGAGGCCGCGAGCGTTCCGCTCGCGCGGCGGTTGCTGGTAGGCGCCATGGAGACGGCCGGGGTCGACCCGGATATTTCGTATGATCTTTCGCTCGCCCTGAGCGAGGCGTGTGCGAACGCCGTCGAGCACGGCGGCGATTCCTCGACCGGTTACCTCGTCACGGCGTTCATCGACGGCGACACCTGCCGGATCGAGGTCACCGACTCGGGCCCCGGCTTCCCGGAGCAGCCCCGCCCGCACGGACGCCGCAGCCGGCTCCCGCAGCCGCCCCGGCCCCCCGCCCCCGCCGAGGACGAGCACGGCAGGGGCCTCTTCCTCATCGAGTCGCTCACCGACCACGTCCGCGTCCGGAACCGCCCGGGCCGGCAGGGAGCCGTCGTCACGTTCGACAAGATCCTCAAGTGGAGAGAGGACGCGGCACTGCTCCGGGCGTCGTGAGCTCCACGGGCCCCGCGGCCGTATTCGAGGTCGGCATGCGGGTCAGGTGACCGTCAGCGACACTTCGTGGACCTCCGTGACCGGATGGCCGGCCTGGGAGTGGACCCGCTTGACCGCGTCCGCCGACGGCGCGTCGGACAGGCAGTAGACCGTGCCCGACTTCGGGTCCGCCCACGCCTGCTCGAAGTGCACGCCCTCCTCGGCCTGGATGGCCAGGTCCCGGCTGTGCGCTTCCTTGAGCTGATCGGCCGTGATGCCCTGCATGCCGTGATGGACGTCCATGAACTTGCCCATGGCTCCTCACACCTCCTGGGGTCCCCCCGGGTGCGCCTTCCTGTGGCCATGATGCGCTCACGGGTCCCCGGCCCACCACCGCAGAAACACGGTGAGCCGCAGCCCCGCGGGAAGCAGGGGCTACGGCTCACACACGCACCGTAACGGCATCGGGCGTCAGCTCTTCAGGGACGCCATCCACGCCTCGACGTCCGACGCCGCCCGCGGCAGCGCGGCGGACAGGTTCCGGTTGCCGTCCTCGGTGACCAGGATGTCGTCCTCGATGCGGACGCCGATGCCGCGGTACTCCGCGGGTACGGTCGTGTCGTCCGCCTGGAAGTACAGCCCGGGCTCCACGGTGAGCACCATGCCCGGCTCCAGGACGCCGTCCACGTACGTCTCGGTGCGGGCGACCGCGCAGTCGTGGACGTCCAGGCCGAGCATGTGGCCGGTGCCGTGCAGGGTCCAGCGGCGCTGGAGACCGAGCTCCAGGACGCGCTCCGCCGGGCCCTCCACCAGGCCCCACTCGACGAGCTTCCCGGCGAGGACCCGCTGGGCGGCGTCGTGGAAGTCGCGGTACTTGGCGCCCGGCTTCACCGCCGCGATGCCGGCCTCCTGGGCCTCGTGCACCGCGTCGTAGATCTTGCGCTGGAGCTCGGTGTACGTGCCGTTGATCGGCAGCGTGCGGGTGACGTCGGCCGTGTAGAGGCTGTTCGTCTCGACGCCCGCGTCCAGCAGGAGCAGGTCGCCGGAGCGGACCGCACCGTCGTTGCGCACCCAGTGCAGGGTCGTGGCGTGCGGGCCGGCGGCGCAGATCGAGCCGTAGCCGACGTCGTTGCCCTCGACGCGGGCGCGCAGGAAGAACGTGCCCTCGATGTAGCGCTCGGAGGTCGCCTCGGCCTTGTCGAGGACCTTCACGACGTCCTCGAAGCCGCGCACCGTGGAGTCGACGGCCTTCTGGAGCTCGCCGACCTCGAAGGCGTCCTTCACGAGCCGCTGCGCGCTGATGAAGACGCGCAGCTCCTCGTCGCGCTCGGCGGTGACCTTGTCGGTCAGGGCCTCCTCGACGCCGGCGTCGTGGCCGCGGACCACGCGCACCGGGCCGCTCGCCGCGCCCAGCGCGTCCGCGAGCTCGCGGACGTCCGCGGCGGGCAGGCCCAGCAGCTGCTCGGCCTCGGAGAGGCTGTGGCGGCGGCCGACCCACAGCTCGCCCTGGCCGTCGAGCCAGAACTCGCCGTTCTCGCGGTTGGAGCGGGGCAGGAGGTGGATCGTCGCCCGGTGGCCCTCGGCGCCGGTGGGCTCCAGGACGAGGACGCCGTCCTGGCTCTGGTCACCGGTGAGGTACACGTACTCCGTGGAGGCGCGGAAGCCGTACTCGGTGTCGTTCGAGCGGGTCTTCAGGTTTCCGGCGGGGATCACCAGGCGCTCCCCGGGGAAGCGCGCGGAGAGCTCGGCGCGGCGGCGGGCCGTGTGCGGGGCCTGCTCGATGGGCTGCACGTCGTGCAGCTCGGTGTCGGCCCAGCCGCTCTTCATGTTGGCCGCCAGCTCGTCGGAGACGGCCGGGTAGAGGCCGTTCTTCCGCTGCTTGATCGGCTCGTCGCCTTCGGGGTTCTCGGGCGCGGGCTGCTGCTCGGTCACTGCTTTCCTCCTCGGACGGTGCGCTTTCCATCGTAGGTGCGACCGAAATGCGAGGAAACTGTGGGGAAAATCAGAGGAAGGGGAGAAACCCGGGGCGAGGCCTTAAGGCGGAAGATCATTCGAAGTGGGCCGCGAGCAGGACGACGTCCTCGCTTCCCTCCCACTCGCCGTGGTCCTCCTGCGGCAGCTGCGGCAGTACGGTGCGCAGCACGTGCTCCACGACGGCCTCCGGATCCCTGCGCGCCGCCTTCGGCACGCCGGCGGCGGCCGTGCGCAGCCGCGCGAAGGCGCGGTCCATCGGCTTGCCCGTCCGGTGCAGCAGTCCGTCGCTGTAGAAGAGGAGCGTTTCTCCGGGCGCCGGTTCGATCTCCACGCTGGGCGCTTCCCAGCAGGCCAGCATCCCGAGCGGCGCGGACAGCGAGGTCTCGACGAACTCGGCGCGGTGGTCACCGATGATCAGCGGCGGGCAGTGGCCCGCGCCCGCCAGGACGACCTTGCGCTCGGCCGGCTCGCAGTACGCGAAGATCGCCGTCGCGGCGCGGGACGGCTCGGTGAGCCGCAGCAGGAGTTCGAGGTCGGAGAGGACCGCGACCGGATCTTCCCCTTCCATGACGGCGTACGCGCGGAGGGAGGCCCGCAGCCGCCCCATGGCGGCCACGGCACCCGGACCGGAACCGCTCACTCCGCCCACGGCCAGGCCGAGCGCACCCTCGGGCAGCGGCAGCGCGTCGTACCAGTCGCCGCCGCCGAGCGGACCGGTGCGGTGCCGGACGGCCAGCCGGACGCCCGGCGTCCGCGGCAGGCGGCTCGGCAGCAGCTCCTCGCGGAGGGTCGCCACGGTCCGCCGGGCCTCGGCCAGTTCGAGCTGGCGGGCGAGGTGCTCGGTGGCGTGGTCGCGGTAGAGGCCGACGAGGTGGCGCTGCCGCTCGGTGGGCTCGGCCGGCTCGTCGTAGAGCCAGACGGCGGCCCCGATCCGGCCCGCGTGCTCGGTCTCCAGCGGTACGGCGTAGCTCGCGCCGTAGCCGAGGCGGGCGGCGACCTCGCGGTGGCGGGGGTCGAGCTCCTCGTCGGCGGCGATGTCGGGGTGGGCGGTGCCGCTGCGGGAGCCGGCCGGGGGGAGGTCGTCGAACAGCCGGCCGTAGGCGGTCTGCGGACGGGCGCCTTCCAGGACGGTGTCCTCCGGGACGGCGGAGTCCGGGATGGTTTCGGAGCCGGCCGAGGGGACAGCCGCAGGGATGGTCTCGGGGATGGTTTCGATGTGGCCGAGGTCCGCGTGGTCCAGGCCGAACCCGATGGTGACGGGGTGCTCGCGGCCGGGGCCCGTGGCCGGGTGCAGGGTGACCAGGCCGCGGCGGGCGCCGACGAGCGACGCGCCCGCCCGCAGCGCTTCGTGCAGGGCGGCGTCGAGGCCGGCGGTACGGGTCAGCCGCTCGGTGAGGTCCTGGAGCGTGGTCAGGTCGGAGATCCAGCCCGCCAGGCGGTCCTGGACGACGGCGTTGGGGGCGGGGAGGGACGGCCCGGGCAGGGCGGTGGTGCCGGAGGAGGCGGTTGCGTCGGACGGGTCGGCAGGGTCACCGGTGCCGGCCGGTGCGCCTGAACCGTACGGACCCTCCGGCCCTCCTGGTCCTCTTGGGCCTTCCGGGCCCTCCGGTCCTTCTGCTCCGGGCGCGCCGGGAGCGGCAGGGGAGAGGGGATCTGCGCATGAGGCTGCGGATGTGGGGGCCGGAGTCTGCGCGGGGGACGGGACCGGAGGATTGATTCCGGCCACTTTCGGCAGGTGGGGCGTGGTCATGGTCGGCTACCCGGACCGGCCGGTGGCGCGGTGTTCGGGGCGCCCGTGCGCACCAGGGCCCGCGGCACTTCGCCGCTCCCTCTTGACCACCGTCTTGACCTGTGTTTTCTCATGAATAGCATCGCAAACCCCCTGTCGCGTTGCGCGCTATCGGTGCTCCACATGTACACGCCCGGGCAAGGAGATGTCCAGCATTGAACCGGTGGGATTGGTGGTGTCTATGGGGTTTCAAACTTGGCCGGAAAATGGTCCCGAGGCCATGGATTTGCGGTCGACTGACGTTGCTCGACAGCGCGTCATATCCACCCCGGTGGGTACGTACACGGAGAAGGGCAGGGGCAGTTGGGGCCGCCCCGGAACCCGGCGGCGGGCCCGAGCGTCTTAACCGGCGACGGCCGCGCCCGCACCCGAGGGCGATGGGGAGACCCGTGCCGCCGGCGAGGGGCGACAGGCTCAGCACGAAGCGCCATACGCGCGCCACCCCCCGCCATGTTTCACGCTCGGCCCGTGGCGTGATGCGCTGCGTTGTACAAGCAGTGACTTGTGATCGACCACGTGGTGTGCCGGCTTGGTGAGAGCCACGGCGTGTTGAGCGGCGCGCCATGTCGGGCCGTAGTGCCATGGAGTCCGGACGCGGCCCGGAAGCAGTTCAGGTGCAGTTCCAGCAGGCAGTCCCGGGACCGCCGCACAGCCCTGCGCACGGCACCAGCAGTTCGGTCGGTACGGCCTCCGCTCCATCGCACAGCTCGCACAGCACGGCCCGCTCCATCCGCACTACCCGTACGGCTCACTCCGTACGCAGCTCGGATCACCATCAGCGCGATACGGCCCTTGCCACCGGCAGGGGTCCCCGACACTTCGGCGTTCACGGAAAGGAACGAGCGCTCATGCGCGAGATCCTCGGAAGGCGACGCAAGCTCTCGCTCAGGCGAGGCGACCGGTCCGCGGTCCTCTCCGCGGCCTTGGCCTATGCCACCGAATGGCAGTGGCCCGTACTGCCCGGCGTGGGCCTGAGGGCCGACGGCGGGCGCGTGCGCCGGTGCAACTGCCCGCAGCCCGACTGCGCGGCCCCCGGCGCCCACCCCTTCGACCCGGGGCTGCTGGCGGCCACCACGGACGCCAAGATGGTCCGCTGGTGGTGGACCAACCGGCCCGACGCGCCGGTGGTGCTCGCCACGGGCGGCCGCGCGCCGTGCGCCGTGAGCCTGCCCGCGGTGGCCGGCGCCCGCGCCCTCGCCGCGTTCGACCGCGCGGGCATCCGCCTCGGGCCCGTGGTCGCCACCCCCACCCGGTGGGCCCTGCTCGTGGCCCCGTACTCCCTGGAGGTCCTCGGCGAGCTGCTCCACCGCCAGGACTGGGTGCCCGGATCGCTGCTCTTCCACGGGGAGGGCGGCTTCGTGGCGCTTCCCCCGTCGCCCACGGGGGCGGGCCGGGTGCGCTGGGAGCGCGCTCCGCAGCCGGCCGGCACCGACGGAAGCCCCGGCGGTGCCGCCGAATCTGTCAAGGGCGCCTTCGGTGGCGGAATCCGTACGCTCCGCGCTGATCGCGCGGGGCGCGGGGAGCGTAAGGAACGTACGGCCGGTGTCGCGCAGCCCTGGCTGCCGGACGTGTCTTCTCTGGTCGACGTCCTCGTCGAGGAGAGCGCCGGCACGGGGACGCCGGGCGGCGGCAGCAGGCTCGCGTTCTGACCTCGGCCTCGGCCACTGCCCTCACGGGGAACCCCGCGCGCAGGCGCGGGAGACGGGCACCACGGCGAGCGCGGGCGCGACGGCGGGCGCGGCGCCGAGCATGACAAGTACGAACGAGCACATGGAGAGCGCGTACGGACGGGAGACGCACGCGCTCTCACTCGTACGGGTGTAAGCCCGTCCGAGTTCTGCGGGATTCCACCGCGCGGCCCCGAGGACAGCCCTGTTCTGACCGCTATGTTCGGGTGAGGACCTGGACCGGGTTGGTGCCGGCCGGGTCCCGTCGATCAGGCCGGGGCGTTCCGCGGGGCGGGGTGGTCCGAGCCGTCCCAGCCGTCCCCGCGATGCGTATCAGCGTCCGCGCGGCGAGTCTCAGGTGGTCCCCATGGAGCGAGCGTCTGCATCCGGTGTGCCCGGAACACCCGGCGGGTCGAGGGTGCCCGCGGAGTCCGGCGATGCGCGGGGGGCCAACCTCCGTATGGTCGCGCTCGCGAGTGCGGTGGCGCTGGCCGTCGTGCTGCCGCTGGCGGCCGCCACGGCCGGGCCCGTGGGTCTGTCCGGCCCTGAGGCCGCCCGGGGTGAGAGCTCCGGGAAACGGTCGGGCGCCGACAGCGGACTACGCCTGGGTCCGGGTAAAGACTCGGGCAAGAACGCCGATACGGGCTTGGGCAGGGAGGCCGGCAGGGACGCCGGTACGGAGCTCGGCCGGGACCTGGGCAAGGACCTCGGCAAGGGCCTGGGCAAGATCCCGGGCGGTGGCGCGGACGGCTCGGCCCCCGGCTGGCCGGCGGCATCACCGCCGCTGGCGGGGTCCGCGGCGGGCCCGTCCGGCCCGGCGTCCGCGCGGTGCGGTCCCGAACTCACGTCGCCGGAGGGCGTGGAGGCCCAGACGTGCGTCCTGGAGCAGGGGAACGAGACCTGGGCCCGTACGTACTTCCGCAACGCGACAGGCGCCCCTCTGCGGGCCGTTCTGACCCTCATGGGCCCCGACGGCCGGACCGTACAGGTGCACTGCCGCACGACCGCCTCGGACGACCCCGACGGGTGCGAGACGCCCCGCGCGCGGACGGTCCGGGGCGCGGAGGCGGCGCGGGCGGGGGCGCGCGGGGAGGACCCGTACACGGCCGTTGCGGAGATCGCCTCGGACGACGCCTCGGAAGGTGCTTCGGGCGGCGCTTCAAACGGCGCTTCAAGCGGCTCTTCGGGGGACGCTTCGGAGGGCGGGAAGCTGCTGCTGCGCTCGGGGAGCAACTCGGCGGAGGAACCGGGCTGATGGCGGAGCCGGTCGCCGCGTGAGTCTTCCGGAGCGGCGGCCGCCTCGGGCCTGCCGTCTCCGGGCATGGAAACGCCCGGTCGCTGGCGACGGGGGATGCACCAGCGACCGGGCTCCTAGAACGGTAACAAGAGATTGGCCGTTCGCAAATTCGATCGTGGATTTCCGGACGCGTATTTCCGGGCTGACAGCGGGAGTTGTGACAGGAGTCACGTGAATGGCGCCTGATTAGCCCCCGGAATCAACTACTCCGCCGCCTGGAAGGCGGCGGTTCGCGCCCGGTCGCGGCGTCCGCCGGAGCCCGCTCCGGCGGACCGGCGTCAGTTCAGGGTGATCTGACGGCTGGTGAGCCCGCTGCGCGCCCGGCGCTCGTCGCCCGAGAGCGGAGAGGTGTCGGCGAGGGCCGTGGCCAGCCGCTCCGCGAACGCGGCGGCCGGCTTCTCGATGTCCTCCGCGCTCATCGTGCTCGGCAGGTCCCACACGGGCACGGTCAGCCCGTGCGCCCGGAACGAGCCGACCAGACGGGTGTCTTCCCCGAGCGAGGAGGTGCCCGCGGCGTGCAGCCGGGCCAGAGCGTCCAGAAGCTGCTCCTCGGGGTGGGTCATCACCCAGCGGAGGTGATTCTTCTCCGGGGTCTCGCACCAGTACGCGGCGTCGACGCCCGAGAGGCGGACCGTCGGGATGGCGGCGGCGTTGGCCCGGTCCAGGGAGGCGGCGACCTCGCCGGTGGCGTTCTCGGCGTTCTCGACCCAGAACTCGAAGCCCGAGTGCACGTTCGGCTCGAAGGGGCCCTCGGGGTCCAGCAGATCCTGGAGGCGCGGCCCGTCGCCGGCGGCGCGGCCGGCGGTCACCGGGCTGCCCGGAGCGGCGGTCAGGGCGCGCTGGAGGGTGTCCGCGAGGTCGCGGCTGAGGTCACCGGAGGCGGTGTCGTTCTGGAGGCCCAGGAGGACGGCGCCGTTGTCGCGGCGCAGGGCGGGCCAGGCCATCGGCAGCACGGTGGCCAGCGTCACCGACGGGACGCCCTCCGGCAGCCCGCCCTTGAGGGTGAGCTCGACCGTCGCGGCGGGCACGAGCTCGCGCAGCGCGACCCAGTCGGCCTCGCCGGGCAGGCCCTCGAAGGGCCGGTGGACGAGCTCGGTGGCGGCGTGCGCGGCGGCACGGCCGTGGCAGGCCTTGTAGCGCCGGCCCGAACCGCACGGGCAGGACTCACGGGCGCCGACGACGGGGATCGGACCGTCGACGGCCTGCGGCGTTGCGGCCTTGGTCTGGGGGCGGCGCTTCTTGGCCATGGCGTGCGTGTCTCCCGATCGGTGCAACAGGTGCGTACGGCTCGGCGCGTACGGCTCGGTGCCGTACGGCATGCGTACGGCTCGTCCGGGCAATGGCTCGTACAAGCTCGTACGGGCGCGAGCCTAGCGCTCGCCACGGCGGCCGGAACGGGCACGCGCGCGGGGCGTCGGGAGGTCGGTCGCACGGCCGGCCGGTGGTGGGGTGCCGCTCGCCCGCGGAGACACGGCTCCGCGGCAGGGGGCCCACCGGCCGAGGTCAGGGCGGTACGCGGGCGCGGTCCCGTCTTGCGTGGGATCTACGCGCGTCACGCCGCCGTTATGTCAGCTCGTCCGTCATGTCAGCTTGTCGATGTCGGCGAATGCCAGCCTGGGGCCCGCACCCGATTTCGCGCCCGTCGGCGCGCTTGTCGTGGCGCCTGTCGTAGCGCCTGCTGTCCCGCCCGGGTGTGCGTCCGGCTCCGCCTCAACGCGCGTAGCGAAGCTGTCGTGAGCCGAGAGCGCGGCCCATACCGTCACCTCGCCGGACGCGTCACGGACGCCCCAGTCCTGGGAGAGGGCGCTGATGATGTTGAGCCCGCGGCCTCCGCGGGCGGTTACCGAAGGCGTGGCCGGAACCGGGCGGGTCGGGCCCCCGCCGTCCGTCACCTCGACCGTGAGCCGGCCGTGGGCGTCCACCCTCCACGCGGCACGTATTCCCCCGTCGCTCTCCCCCTCGTCCTCGTCTCTGCGGATGCCTCCCGCGGCGCTCAGCGGGCGTCCGTGCCGGTACGCATTGCTGAGCAGCTCCGAGAGGATCAGAACGGCGTCGTCGATGACCGAATCCGGTACCCCGATGATGCGCAGATCCTTGCGCATCCGGTGTCTTGCCTGGCCCACACCGGTTGGACCATGGGGTACGGCCATGATCGACGACGTGGGCACCTCCTGTGCCACCACCAACGCCACCCCCGAGACCTCCTTTGCCCCACGTCAGGGGATGGATGCCCCAATGGACTGGACCGGAAACCGGCCATCCCGCACCCGCCGGGGGCACTCGGACGACTCGAACACGCACCGAACGCGCCGGTGCACTCCATGTAATGGGGCGGGGGGTGAGATTCGGCTACGGCATTTGGCTACGGCGTTCGGCTGCGGCTTGCAGTCACGGCTTTCGGCTATGACATCCGGCTATGGCATCCGGCTGCGGCATTCCGCTACGGGCGGCCGAGCTGGGTGAGCACGCGCTTGGGCCGGTTCGTGATCAGGGCGTCGACGCCGAGGCGGGCGCAGAGTTCGACGTCCTCGGGCTCGTTCACCGTCCAGACGTGCACTTCGTTGCCCGCCTCGTGCAGCCGGGCGACGTAACCGGGGTCCTTGCGGATGATGCGGATGCTCGGGCCGGCGATGCGGACGCCCGCGGGCAGGCGCCCGTCCCGGTGGCGCGGCGACACGAACTGCATCAGATAGACGGTCGGGAGAGCCGGGGCGGCGAGCTGGACGCGGTGCAGGGAGCGGGCGGAGAAGCTCATGACCCGTACGGGCGAGGGGGCGCCGGCCGGGGGATCGGCGAGGCCGAAGCGGCCCAGCAGCTCCAGCAGCTTCTCCTCCACCTGACCGGCCCAGCGGGTCGGGTGCTTGGTCTCGATGGCGAGCTCGACGCGGCGCCCCGCGTCGGCGACGAGCTCCAGCAGGCGCTCCAGGGTGAGCACCGACGTCGCGTCGAGGTCCGGGGCCTCCGTGGCCGAGACGTCGGCCTTCCAGGAGCCGAAGTCGAGGGTGGCGAGGTCGGCGAGCTCCAGGGCGGAGACGGCGCCGCGGCCGTTGGAGGTGCGGTTGACGCGGCGGTCGTGCACGCAGACGAGGTGACCGTCGGCAGTGAGCCGTACGTCGCACTCCAGCGCGTCGGCGCCGTCCTCGATCGCCTTCCGGTAGGCGGCCAGGGTGTGCTCCGGAGCGTCCTCGGAGGCCCCGCGGTGGGCGACGACGGAGAGCGAGTGGCGCTCGGGGCCGAGGTCCCGGGCCTGGTGCGCATAGGTCACCGCGTTATCGTGCCATCGCCCGGCACCCTCACGCATGCGGTCCTTTTTGGCGGGGAGTGCCCGGAGTAAAGGTCTGCTGCCGTGGGGCACAGGGTCCGCTTACGGTGGTCTGACGCGTGTTGGGAAAAGCTGGTCGTGGGGCGACGCGGACTCCACCACACCGAACTGATGTGCACCTGATGAGGAGAGAGCTGTGAGCACCGAGAACGAGGGCGCAGCGGGCGCGCCTGCGGAGGGCGTTCCGGATGTTCCGGGCGGCTCGTCGGGAGGTCCGTCGGACGGTTCGTCCGGCATCTCTATGGAGAAGGGTGGCCGGGCGGCGGCGCCGGAGGCCGGTGAGCAGCGGCCCGTCGGCGAGGACGCGCAGGCTGCGCCGCCCGCCGCGGCTGCCCCTGCGGCTCCTGCGGCTCCGGCCGCTCCTGCCGTACCTCCTGCGGCACCTCCGGCTCCGGCGCACGCTCCGGAGCAGCCGGTGGCTCCGTCCCAGCCTCAGCCGGCTCAGCCGGAGTACGCCCATGCGGGTGCACCGCAGGCGGGCGTGCAGGGTCAGGCCGGAGTGCAGGGTCAGCAGCCGGGCATGCAGGGTCAGCCGGGCGTGCAGGGTCACCCCGGCGGCGGCTGGTACGACGGCCAGGCCCAGCAGCACCCGGCGCCGCCCGCGCCCCCGCCCGGACAGCCGCAGCCGTACCCGTACGGCGCACCGGCAGGCGGCGGCCCGGTGGGCCCGGTCGGTCCGACCGGCGTGTGGGCCGGCGGCCCGGACGCGTACCCGCCGGCCCGTAAGCGCGCCGGTGGCCTCGTGGCGATGGCGCTGGCGGCGACGCTCGTCGCGGGCGGCATCGGCGGCGGGATCGGCTACTGGGCGGCCAGCCGGGACGACAGCGGCAATTCCACGACGGTCTCCTCCTCCGGCGACCCGAAGACGGAGAGCCGCACCCCCGGTTCCGTGGCCGACATCGCCGGCAAGGCGCTGCCGAGCGTCGTCACCATCGAGGCGCAGAGCGGCGGCGGGGAAGGCGGCACGGGCACCGGCTTCGTCTACGACAAGCAGGGCCACATCCTCACCAACAACCACGTCGTCGCGTCGGCCGCGCAGGGCGGCGGCAAGCTGATGGCCACGTTCTCGGACGGCAAGCAGTACGACGCCGAGGTCGTGGGCCGGGCGCAGGGCTACGACGTCGCGGTCATAAAGCTGAAGAACCCCTCGGGCGCGAAGCTCAACCCGATCCCCCTCGGGGACTCGGACAAGGCGGCGGTGGGCGACGCGACGATCGCCATCGGCGCGCCGTTCGGCCTGTCGGGCACGGTCACCACGGGCATCGTCAGCGCCAAGAAGCGGCCGGTGGCTTCCAGCGACGGCGGCGGCATGGGCAAGGCCTCGTACATGAGCGCCCTCCAGACGGACGCGTCCATCAACCCGGGCAACTCCGGCGGGCCGCTCCTCAACGCCCAGGGCGCGGTCATCGGCATCAACTCGGCCATCCAGTCGGCGAACAACGGCGGCGGCTTCGGCGGCGCCCAGCAGCAGGCCGGCAGCATCGGCCTCGGCTTCGCCATCCCGATCAACCAGGCCAAGAACGTCGCCGACCAGCTCATCAGGACCGGCCAGCCGGTCTACCCGGTCATCTCCGCGTCGGTGAACATGAAGGACGCCGGCAGCGGCGCCCGGATCGCCCCCAACGGCGACAACAACAGCCCGGCCGTGACCCCGGGCGGCCCGGCCGACAAGGCCGGCCTCAAGCCCGGCGACGTCATCACCAAGCTCGACGACACCACCGTCGACAGCGGGCCCACCCTCATCAGCGAGATCTGGACCCACAAGCCGGGCGACAAGGTCACCGTGACCTACACCCGCGACGGCAAGCAGTCCACGGCGGAGATCACCTTGGGCGAACGCAAGGGCGACAGCTGACGCGTCCGGAAGACCGGAAACCGGAAGGGGCGCCCCCGAGTTGGGGGCGCCCCTTCCGTATGTCGGTTCCCCCGGCCCGGACAGCGGGGGCAGCAGCCTGGTCAGGCGGCCGGCACGACCTCCTTCTCCGGGGCGGCGGCCTCCTCGGCCGGGGCCCCGTCCTTGCCGCCGCGCATGACCACCACGGCGAGCAGTGCGGCGGCCAGGACGCCGATCGCGCTGACGGTGAGAGTGGTGGACATCGAGGCGATGAAGGCGTCCTTGGCGGCCCGGACCAGGCCCGCGTCGCCCTGGGCGACGGCCAGCGCGCCGCTGATCGACTGCTTGGCCTGCTCGGGGGCGCCGGCCGGCATCTCCGCGGAGAAGGTGCTGGTGAGCAGTGAGCCGAGGATGGCGATGCCGAGGGCGGTGCCGGCCTGCTGGATGGTGTCGTTCAGAGCGGAGCCGACGCCCGCCTTGTCGGCCGGGATGGTTCCCATCAGGGCGCCCACCGCGGCCGGCATGGCCGTACCGGCGCCGAGGCCGAGCAGGACGAGGGCGACCGCCGGGACGGCGAAGCCGCTGCCGGCGCTGACGGTGGTCAGCAGGCCGAAGGAGGCCGCCATCAGGAGCATGCCGGCCAGGATCAGCCGGCGGTGGCCGGCCTTGGCGGCGAGCTTGGCGCCGACGCCGTTGCCGATCAGCGCGGCGACGGCCAGCGGGGTGAACGCCAGGCCCGCCTTGACCGGGGAGTAGCCGAGGACCGACTGGAGGTACTGGGTGAGGACCAGGAGCAGACCGCCGTTGCCGATCTGGACCAGAGCCAGCGAGATCGAACCGCCCGTGAAGTTGCGGTGCTTGAAGAGGACCAGCGGGACCATCGGCGAGGCGGTGGTGTTCTCCCAGATCACGAAGCCGGCCAGGGAGGCAATGGCGACGGCGAGGGTGATCAGCCCGCGGCCCTCGAAGGCGCCGTGCTGCGGGATCTCGACGATCCACCAGACCAGGGCGGTCATGCCGACGGCGGAGAGGACGGCGCCCAGCGGGTCGGGCTTCTGCCAGGGGCCCTTGGACTCGGGCATCAGCAGCAGACCGGCCACCACGGCCAGGACGACGACCGGGACGTTGATGAAGAAGATCGAGTGCCAGGAGAAGCGGTCGATCAGGACACCGCCGAGGACCGGACTGCCGACCAGGCCGAGCATCGACACCGAGCCCCAGGCCGCCATCGCCTTCGGGCGCTCCTCCTCGTCGAAGACCGTGATCAGGATCGACAGCGTGGACGGCATGATCAGCGCGCCGCCGACGCCCATGGCCGTGCGGACGGCTATGACCTCACCCGGGGTGGTGCAGAACACCGCGGCCAGCGACGCCGCTCCGAAGAGGAGCAGGCCGATGATCATCACCTTCCGGCGGCCGAACCGGTCTCCGAGGCTTCCCGAGGTCAGCAGCAGACCGGCGAAGACCAGCACGTAGGAGTCGAGGATCCACTGGATCTGCTGGGGGCTCGCCCCGGTGTCCTCGGTCATGGCCGGCACGGCGACGGTCAGCGCCATGCTGTCGACCACCAGGACCAGCGTGCTGAGGCACAGCACGATGAGGATCCACCAGCGACGCGGACTGCGGGTCTCGGTACGGGCCCCTGCGACTGCGGCTGTCATCGGGCTCTCCTTTCGGGCTTGCGCACGGCGTTCCGGCGATGCGCACACTGTTCCTGGTGTGGCGAACAATGTACGCGTCTGCGCACGCTGTGCGCAACCCCTTAAGCCTGTACGCTGAATGCGCACAACGTACGCAAAGGAGCGAGCCGATGGCCGCCGACAAGACGCCGCAGCCCATTCCCTCCGTCTGGACCCGCCGGTCGCGCGACGCGGAACAGCGCGGGCTGTCCCAGGACGCGATCGTCCGGGAAGCGATCGTGATGCTGGACGCCGAGGGCATCGAAGCCCTCAGCATGCGGAAGCTGGCCGCTCGGCTGAACGCCGGAGCGACCTCCCTGTACCGCCACGTCGCCACCAAGGACGAGCTCATGGAGCTCGCCGTGGATCAGGTCTTCGGAGAGATGGCCGTACCGGCCGCCGACTCCGCGGACTGGCGGACGACGGCCTCTCAGGCCGCCGCGTCCTTCCGCGCGACGGCCCTGCGCCACCCCTGGCTGTCCTCGGTGCTGGGCCAGGCCGGCCTGGCCTACCTCGGCCCCAACCTGATGTCCTTCTCCGACCGGCTGGGGGCCCTGTTCATCAAGGCGGGCTTCCCCGATCCCACCCGCGCGATCGACTCCCTCATCGCGTACGTGATGGGCATGAGCAGCGCCGAGGCGGCCTGGCTGACCACGGTGGCCCGGACCGGCGAGACGGAGGCCGACTTCGTCGCCCGCCTCATGCCCGCCGCCCAGCAAGCCGCCGCGGGTCACGAGAACCTGACCGAGGCTTACGCCGCCGCCGCGACCGACGCCCTCGACCCGGCCGAAGCGCGTGAGGCCAAGTTCGCCTACGGCCTGGAGGCCATGCTCGACGGCCTGGCCCTACGCCTCCCGCCCGGCCCGCCGCCCGCGGAGTAACCACCCTCCGGGAATCCGTGGCCCATGCGTGGCCCGGCACCCCCGTCCGTTCGGCCCAGACGGTAGGCTGTCCCCGCGTCGTTGCTGGTAAGCACGGCGCGGGGAGAGTTGCCCGAGCGGCCTAAGGGAACGGTCTTGAAAACCGTCGTGGCAGCGATGTCACCGTGGGTTCAAATCCCACACTCTCCGCCAGCCCTGCGTCCGCGCAGGTCACAAGGGGTGCCCCTGGGTAGGGGTACCCCTTCTTTGTGGGCCGCTTTTTTGCGGGCGCCGTCAGCCCGTCTTTCCCACCGGTAGCTCCCCGGCCGACAGGATCGCGCGGATTCCGTCCTTCTCCACCCTCACGTCCCGCAGTTGCAGGTCGCGCGCCTGCTTGGGGAGGGCGAACGAGAAGGAGAGGCGGTCCGTGAGTTCCGGGGGGCGGACGTGGGTGAGGGCGGTGATCAGGTGGGGGTCGATGCCGAGCTTTTCCAGGAGCCAGGGGTGGTCGACGACGGCGTCGATCAGGTTGAGGCGGGTGAGCTTCTCCACGAAGCGGGGTGCGCCCGTCAGCTGGTGCAGTTTCTCCTCGCTCCGCAGCGCCGCCGCGACGTCGGCGGGGGAGACGCCCAGCCGCTCCGCCAGGGCCGGCACCGAGAGCAGGGCCTTTGCGCGGGCCGCGTCGCGGCTGATGCGTTCGGCGGTCTCGTGGTGGAGGGTGAGGCCCTTGCCCTTGCCGGGGCGGTAGGTGGCGATGCCGGGCAGGTCCAGGCTCATGTCGTCGATGTTCGTCGACAGACTCCGGTCCCCCGAGAGCTGGAGGCGGGCCTGGGCCCGTAGGCGCACTTCCTGGCCCGCGATCGTCAGTTTTCCGTCGGCGTCGACCGCGTGGTCGTCGTGACGGCTGAAGCGGACCTGGGAGGCGGCGAGTTCCCGGTTCATGTCGTCGAAGGAGAGCCGGACCTCGCCGTCGAGGTTCTCCACGACGGCTCCGCGGATGGCGTTCGGGAGGCTGCCGGTGAGCCGGATGTCGTGCGCGCTCGCCCGGACCTCCGCGAGGGACACGCGGTCGGCGGCCACGTGCGGAACGGTGACGTCCACGCGTTGCAGCCGCTTCTCCAGGACCTGGGTGAGGAACGGGAAGCCGTGGATGTCCACCTGGGGAGCGGCCGCCAGGTGGAGCTCCTGCTGGAGCTTCTGCTGTGCCTTCTTCTCCGCGTACATTTGAGCGCAGCGGTCCGCCAGGACCAGGATTCCGCCGCAGAGGGCCAGTGCGACCAGCAGCTTCAGCGTGCGGGGCACGGCCGCGAACGGGCTGCGGCGACGGCGGTGGCCGCGCTTGCCGCGGCGGTGGTTCGGCGGCGACCAGGCGTCGTCGTCCGATTCCGCATCAGATTCCGCTTCCGGGTACGTGAGGCGGAGGGGAATGAGCGGGAGCGGCTCGGCGTGGGGGTCCGGGTCGGCCAGCTCTGCCAGTTCTTCGTACGGGTTGTGGGGGCGGGAGGGTATGCGTATGGGGGGTCGCATCGCCATATCCCACCACGCGCGCGCCCCTCGAACGCAAGGGCTACCGGCAGTACGTCCGAAAACGGCACCGGTATTGACGTCCGTTCCGTTTTGTCGTGGACCTGCTCAACCGGGCGGTGATCATGTACTGTTGCTCCCGGCCAGCTGGCAGAAAACCGTCCCAGGAGGTGAGACCCATTACCGCAGTGGCAGTCCGGGTGCTCTCATCCTACGGTTGTACGGTCGCCTCTTTCCTGTAGCCGACCCGCGAGAGCGCCCTTCGGTGATCCGGAAGGCTCTCTCATGGTTGATTCGCTTTCGCTCCCCTCGCTTTTCCCTTCTTCTTCCTCCCTCTTTCCCCGCGTCGTTTCCGCGCTCCGGGCCGCCGGCTGCGTCTTCGCCGAGGACGAGGCCCGGCTCATCCTCTCCGCGGCGCGTACGGCCGGCGAGGCCGGGGACATGGTCGCGCGGCGCGCCGCCGGACTCCCGCTCGAACACGTCGTCGGCTGGGCCGAGTTCTGCGGACTGCGCATAGCCGTCGACGCGGGTGTCTTCGTACCGCGGCGGCGTACGGAATTCCTCGTCGGACAGGCGGCAGCGCTCGCCCTCGCCCTCCCCTCCCCCCGCGCCGTCGTCGTCGACCTGTGCTGCGGCTCCGGGGCGGTGGGCGCCGCACTGGCCGCGGTGCTCGGCGACGCCGAGTTGCACGCGGCCGACATCGACCCCGCCGCGGTGCGCTGCGCCCGGCGGAACATCGGCGCGGACGGCGCCGTGTACGAAGGGGACCTCTACGAGCCGCTGCCCCGGGAACTCCAGGGGCGCATAGACATACTCGTGGCCAATGCGCCCTACGTGCCCACCGAAGCGATTGCCCTTCTGCCCGGCGAGGCCCGCGACCACGAGGCGCGGGTGGCCCTGGACGGCGGGTCGGACGGGCTCGACGTGCAGCGCAGGGTCGCCGCGGCGGCAGCGGACTGGCTCGCGCCCGGCGGGCACCTGCTGGTCGAGACGAGCGAGCGCCAGGCGGCGCGCACGGTCGGCACGTTCCTGGCGGCCGGGCTGAGCGCGCAGGTCGTCGAGTGCGATGAGCTGGATGCGACCGTGGTGGTGGGGACTGCGCCGGGCGTAGGGACGGCTCCGGGCGTGGGGACGGCTCAGCGTGTGGGGGCGACCCCGGGCGTCGGAGCGGCCCCAGGAGCCGGGACTGCGCCGTCCGTGGACGAGGCTTCATCCGTTCCCGCCCCCGCTTCAGCCTGTGCCGCAGGGCCCCGGTCCCGCCGCGCCTGAACGTTTATGCCCGCTCCTGCCGCCCCGTTCTCGGCCACGTTTACGGAATTGGCCGAAATTTCGCCGGAACGGTTCTGCCCTTGTGGCCCTTGGTCTTCAAGGGCTCTCTGGGGGCCACGGGTCGGCGGTCCGGCGAAGTGACGGGGTTTATTCCGGAGTGGTCATGCTTGCGAGGGAATGGCGAGCGACGGGTGGTTCGCCGGGGATTCGGCGGGCAATCTTGAGGTGCGACGTCGAAACCGCGCCGGGTGGTCGGCCAACTCCCCGGCTCTGCCGAGTAGTTATCTCTATTGGGCAGTAGTTCCGCTCAGCGTTCCGGAGGAATTGAAATGGCAAGCACCCGCACTGCTCGCGTCCTCACCACCGCCGCCGCCGTCCCCGTAGCCGCCGTTCTCCTCTCAGGCGTCGCCCACGCCTCCGACGACGGCAATGGCAACCAGGTGGCCAACCGCGGGTCGAACGCCGCTGCGGCGGCCGTCGTCGGGAGCGGCGTCGGGGGAAGCAACCACGGGAACTCCACCACGACGCAGCAGCAGGCGACCGGCAACGGCGCGCACAACGCGGCCAACACGGCGAGTGTCAACGGCCCGGGCCACACGGCCATCCGTCAGGACAACGTCACGATCATCTTCACCGACGACCGCTGGTAGGCCGGGGCGGCCGGGGCCGGATCCGGGGGTGGCACGGCCGGGGGTGGCCTATGTGACCAGGTGACTGGGACAGAGGGTCTGGTGATGGTGCGCGGCGGCACTCCGGTGCCGCCGCGCAGCCGTATCCGGCGGCGTGCGGTCCTTGACCGCTCTCCTGAATCTGACGGATAGTCAGATTCATAGAGAGAGGGGGTCCCCGTGCGTCCGCCCAGCGACGTCCACCGCCTGCTCGACGTCCACCACCTGCTCAAGGCCTTCGAGGGCCGGCCCGCCGCCGTCTCCGCGCCCGCTCCCGACCCCGTCAACCTCCCCATGATCAGGCACTGGTGCGAGGTCATGGGTGACGCCGGCCCCGCCTACACCGGCGACGACGCGATCGCCCCGCCCACCATGCTCCAGGCCTGGACGATGCCCGGGCTCTCCGGCGCCTCCTCCGCCCGCACCCCGGCCTACGACGAGCTCTTCGCCCTGCTCGACGGCGCCGGGTACGCCGCGGTCGTCGCGACCGACTGCGAACAGGAGTACGTGCGCCCGCTCCGCCCCGGCGACCGGCTCACCTTCGACACGGTCATCGAGACCGTCTCGCCCCGCAAGACCACCAAGCTCGGGGCCGGCTACTTCATCACCACGATGATGCGCGTGCGGGCCGCCGGCGAGCTCGTCGGCACCCACCGCTTCCGCATCCTCAAATACGCACCTGCTCCCGTGCAGCCCCAAGCCCCCGTGCAGCCCCCGGCCCCCGTGCAGCCCCCGGAGCCCGACCGCCCCACGCACCCCACCCGCCCCCGCCCCGTAATCAACCGCGACAACGCCCCCTTCTGGGAAGGCGTCGCCGCGCACAAGCTGCTCATCCAGCGCTGCACGGCCTGCGGCACCCTCCGCTTCCCATGGCTGCCGGGCTGCGGCCGCTGCGGCTCGCCCGCGTGGGGGACCGTCGAGGCCTGCGGCTCCGGCACCGTCCACTCGTACGTCGTCATGCATCACCCGCCCTTCCCGGCCTTCGACCCGCCGTACGCCGTCGCGCTCGTCGAACTCGCCGAAGGCGTACGGATGATCAGCAACATCACCGGCGTTCCGTACGACGGCGTGCGCATCGGAATGTCCGTCGAGCTGGAATTCATACGAGTGGACGGCGAGTGGGAACTCCCGGTGTTCCGCGCCCAGTCGGCCGGGCCGGAAGGGGCAGCCGAATGAAGCCCGGCGAAGAACTCCCGTCCCTCACCGTCCCCATCACCCGTACGCTCATCATCGCGGGCGCCATCGCCTCCCGTGACTACCAGGACGTGCACCACGACGCCGAGGCCGCCCGCGCAAAAGGCACTCCTGACATCTTCATGAACATCCTCACCACCAATGGTCTGGTCGGCCGTTACGTCACTGACTATGTGAACGGTCGGCTCGGCAGGAACGCCATCCTCCGCAGGGTTTCCATCCGGCTCGGAGTGCCCAGCTATCCAGGCGACGTTCTGGTGCTGACCGGAAGGATCCTTTCCGTGGACGAGCGCGCCATCGAGAACGAATGCGTCATCGAGATCTCCGTCGCCGGTACGAACCGCCTCGGCCGCCACGTCACGGCTACGGTCGCGGTCGCCTCACCCGCTCCTCCCGCTCCTCCCGCCTCCCGGACCGCCCCGTGATCGCCGGCACCGCGGCCGTCGCCGGCATCGGCGCCACCGCCTTCACCAAGGACTCCGGCCGCAGCGAGCTCGCCCTGGCCGCCGAGGCCGTCCGCGCGGCCCTCGACGACGCCGGGCTCGGCCCCCGCGACGTCGACGGCATGGTCACCTTCACCATGGACACCAGCCCCGAGATCACCGTCGCCCAGGCGGCCGGCATCGGCGAGCTGACCTTCTTCTCCCGCGTCCACTACGGCGGCGGCGCGGCCTGCGCCACCGTCCAGCAGGCCGCCCTCGCCGTCGCGGCCGGCCTCGCCGAGGTGGTGGTCTGCTACCGGGCCTTCAACGAGCGCTCCGGCCGCCGCTTCGGCGCCGGGGTGCAATCGCGCGAACCCTCGGCGGAGGGCGCGGCGCTCGGCTGGGGACTCCCGTACGGGCTGCTCACGCCGGCGTCCTGGGTCGCCATGGCCGCCCGCCGCTACCTGCACACGTACGGCCTGGAGCCCGGGGTCTTCGGGCACGTCGCCGTCACCGACCGCCGCCACGCCGCGACGAACCCGGCCGCGTACTTCCACGGCCGCCCGATCACCCTCGCCGACCACGCCGCCTCCCGGTGGATCGCCGAGCCGCTGCGGCTGCTCGACTGCTGCCAGGAGACGGACGGCGGGCAGGCCCTGGTCGTCACGTCCGTCGAGCGGGCCCGCACGCTCGCCCGCCCGCCCGCGGTGATCATCGCGGCGGCGCAGGGCGCCGGCCGCGCGCAGGAGCAGATGACCAGTTACTACCGGGACGGCATCGACGGTCTCCCCGAGATGGGCGTCGTCGCACGGCAGTTGTGGGGCAGCAGCGGCCTGGGCCCCGCGGACGTCGATGTGGCGGTCCTCTACGACCACTTCACGCCGTACGTGTTGATGCAGCTGGAGGAGTTCGGCTTCTGCGGGCCCGGCGAAGGGGGCGCGTTCGTGGAGTCGGACGTCCTGCCGCTGAACACGCACGGGGGCCAGCTGGGGGAGGCGTACCTCCACGGCATGAACGGCATCGCGGAGGCGGTGCGGCAGGTGCGCGGCACCGCCGTGAACCAGGTGCCGGGCGCCGCCCGGGCGCTTGTCACCGCCGGGACCGGAGTTCCCACGTCCGGGCTGCTTCTCGGAGCAGACGGATGAACGGAGGGCGTGTCACGGAACGGCGCCGGGCTCCAGCGCCTTTGACTCCGGTTATGGACCGACGAAGGAAGATCATCGGATATCTCCTCGCCCTTATGGCGGTGGTCACCCAGTTGATCTTCGCCGAGCCCGCGGGCGCCGGCGACCGGGGAGACCCGCGGAGCGAGGGGGCGTCCGTCTTCAAGGGCTGGGGCATCGACACCTGCCAGGCCCCCGCGCTGACCACGCTGAGCGCGTGGAAGTCGTCGGACTACCGCGCCGTCGGTGTCTACTTCGCCGGCCGCGCCCGCGCCTGCCCGCGCCAGACGTATCTGAGCGAGCGCTGGCTGGAGGGCGCCGACGACCTCGGCTGGCGCATCCTGCCGATCTACGTGGGCTCCCAGTCGCCCTGCGTGCGCGCGTCGAACAAGAAGGGCTACCCGATCGGCTCCTACCCCTTCGACCAGGGCCAGAGCGAGGGCGAGGAGGCCGTGTCCAAGGCCTCCGGCCTCGGCATCGACATCCACAGCCCGCTCTACCTCGACATGGAGGCGTACAACGACAAGGACGACGACTGCGCCCGTACGACGCTGTCCTTCATCCGCGGCTGGGCGACGGCCGTGCGCAGCGCCGGCTACCTGCCGGGCTTCTACAGCAGCGCCGAGTCCGGGGTGCGGCACATGGACCGGGCCCGCCGCGCGGGTGCGACGTCGCTGCCCGACGTGCTGTGGTTCGCCCGCTGGCGGGTGGAGCCCACGACGGACGGCGAGCCGTCGATCGGGCACGGCGCGTGGCAGCCGCACCGCCGCATCCACCAGTACAAGGGGAACATCACCGAGTCCCACGGCGGACGGAAGCTGACCGTCGACCGCAACCTGGTGGACGCGCCGGTCGCGATCATCGAATAAGGGACCGGTCGCGATCACCGGCTGAGAGGATCGGGGGGACGGGGCCGGGCCGCTCCTCCTCCCCCCGACCCGTCCCCGATGCCTCTCCCCCTCCGGGAGGTGGGGGTAGCCCCAGCAGTACGACCTGAGGGGGATCGCGCTTCGGCACTTGCGGGCGATCCGCCCGGACAGGTGCGCTCCTAGCGTTGAGGCATGACAGCAACCACGACGCCTGTGTGCACCAGCGCATCCACCGCCGTGTACCCGTCGTTCTCCTCCTACGTACGGGCACGTGGTCCGGTGTTGCAGCGCACCGCGCGCTCCCTGACCTCGAACCCGTGCGACGCGGAGGACCTGCTGCAAACCGCGCTCACCAAGACCTACCTGGCCTGGGAGCGGATCGAGGACCACCGGGCCCTGGACGGCTACGTGCGCCGCGCCCTGGTGAACACCCGCACCTCGCAGTGGCGCAAGCGCAAGGTCGAGGAGTTCCCCTGCGACGAGCTGCCCGAGCCCGACGCGGCCCCCTCGGTGGACCCGGCCGAGCAGCAGGCGCTGCGCGACGCGATGTGGCGGGCCGTGCTGCGGCTGCCGGCGCGGCAGCGGGCCATGGTCGTCCTCAGGTATTACGAGGACCTCACCGAGGTGCAGACGGCCGAGCTGCTCGGCGTCTCCGTCGGCACGGTCAAGAGCGCGGTCTCCCGGGCGCTCGGGAAGCTGCGCGAGGACCCGGAGCTGGCCTGCGCGGCGTAATTTCCCATAAAGCGCTATATCGCACAAAGCATCCGGCGCGGCTGAGTACGGGCCAAGGGCATGGCGCGGGGGTAGCGAAGGGGGCGGCTGAGTACGGGCCAAGGGCATGGCGCAGCATGGCGCGGGGTAGCGAAGGGTGGCGAAGTCCGGCCCGCTTCCCTCGAACGGGTGGTTACTCGCTCGCGCGCCGCTGCTTTTACTGCCACCATGTCGTTCACCCGGCGGGATACTCCATAATTGCGACTTCATATTTGCGCACGGATGCGCCCCCGTTCGAGCCGGACCGGATGCCCGGATCGAACGGAGGCGACGACGATATGATCAATAGGGAGGGCGGCTAGCTGGTGATTGCGCTCAGCAATTGCTTGACCTTCGTTCCGCCGTTCCGCATGGCGGAGCCGGCGGAGTGGATCAGGCAAATGCCGGCGACGATCTCCAGGGTCAGCAGGCCCGCCGCACGGGGTTCCATCCTGGATCCGTGGATCAGCGCGACGAAGATGACGGTGGCGGCGAGCTTCGTCACCGCCTTGTCGAGGCCCTCACCGCTGGGCAGGCGCCTCGGCTCCCGGGTGTGCGCGACGGTGGCACCCGGCCCCCCAGCAGGGGGGCCATCGTTCGTGGTCATGTCAATCTCCTGTGTGAGGGGTCCGGATTCCCCGCGAGTTTTTGAAGAGGCCGCGGGGCGTTCAGGCTATGACCGAAACAGCGGTGGCCCCCCGCCGTACCGAGGCCGCTCCCGGCGTCGTTGACGGGGTTTCCGCAGGGGCTCACGGGCCGTTTTCCGGGCCTGCGTCAGTAGGTTTTCCACTCATCAGCTCATCGAGGAATTCACTCGTTCGTGGGCATGCTTTAAAAGTTCCCGTTGTTGACGCTGGGGGACGTACGAGCAGGAAATACGACTAATTGCTCGGTAGTGAGTTCTGTGCTCACCCGTCTCCCGGATCCGTGCCGGATCCGTGCCGGGGCCTGCTGCGGGCTGTCCCGATCATGCTGTCCGGGTGTCCCGGGGTAGTGACTTACCGCGAGATACCCCAGCACAATCAGCGGACGACACCCGCCGTACCAGGTCTTACGGGAGGACCCCGGTGCAGAGCACGATGCAGGACGTACCGCTCACAGTCACGCGAATCCTCGCCCATGGCGCGCTCGTGCACGGCGGCGCCACGGTGACCACGTGGACCGGGGACGGCGAGCCACTGCGGCGCAGTTTCCGGGAGGTCGCGGAGCGGTCCGTCCAGCTGGCCCACGCGCTGCGCGACGAGCTGGGGGTGACCGGCGACCAGCGGATCGCGACCCTCATGTGGAACAACAGCGACCACCTGGAGGCGTATCTCGCGATCCCCTCCATGGGCGCCGTCCTGCACACGCTGAACCTGCGGCTGCCCGTCGAGCAGCTCGTCTTCATCGTCAACCACGCCGCGGACCGCGTGGTCCTCGTCAACGGCTCGCTGCTGCCGCTGCTCGCGCCGCTCCTGCCGCACCTCCCCACCGTCGAGCACGTGATCGTCTCGGGCCCCGGCGACCGCTCCGCGCTGGAGGGCTGCCGGCCCCGCGTGCACGAGTACGAGGAGCTGATCGCGGGCCGCCCCGTCTCCGGCTTCGACTGGCCGCAGCTCGACGAGCGGCAGGCCGCCGCCCTCTGCTACACCTCCGGCACCACCGGCGAGCCCAAGGGCGTGCTCTACAGCCACCGTTCGGTGTACCTCCACGCGATGGAGGTCAACGCGGCCTCGGCGTTCGGCCTGACGCCCGCCGACACCTGTCTCCCCGTCGTGCCGATGTTCCACGTGAACGCCTGGGGCCTGCCGCACGCCGCCTTCATGGCCGGCACGTCCCTGCTGATGCCCGACCGCTTCCTCCAGCCCGCCCCGCTCGCCGACATGATCGCCACCGAGCGGCCCACGGTCTCCGCCGGCGTCCCCACCATCTGGGCCGGCCTGCTCGCCGAGCTCGACGCCCGGCCGCGGGACCTGTCCTCGCTGCGCACGGTCATCAGCGGCGGCTCGGCCGCGCCGCCCGCGATGATGCGGGGCTTCCACGAGCGCCACGGCGTGCGGATCGTGCAGGCCTGGGGCATGACGGAGACCTCGCCGCTGGGCTCCGTCGCCTACCCGCCGGCCGGTCTGAGCGAGGAGGAGGAGTGGCCCTACCGCGTCACCCAGGGCCGGCTGCCCTCCTCCGTGGAGGCCCGGCTCGCCGGTCCCGGCGGGGAGATCCTGCCCTGGGACGGCACGTCGGCCGGTGAACTGGAGGTGCGCGGGCCGTGGATCGCGGGCGCGTACTACGGCGGCGCGGCCGGCGAACCGGTCCGGCCCGAGGACAAGTTCAGCCCGGACGGCTGGCTGCGCACGGGCGACGTCGGCACGATCACCGCCGACGGCTTCCTCACCCTCACCGACCGCGCCAAGGACGTGATCAAGTCCGGTGGCGAGTGGATCTCCTCCGTCGAGCTGGAGAACCACCTGATGGCCCACCCGGACGTCGCCGAGGCGGCCGTCGTGGCCGTCCCCGACGAGAAGTGGGGCGAGCGCCCCCTCGCCACGGTCGTCCTCAAGGACGGCAAGGACGCGGACTACGCCGCCCTGCGGGCCTTCCTCGGCGAGCGGGTGGCCCGCTGGCAGCTGCCCGAGCGGTGGGCGGTGGTCGTGACCGTGCCGAAGACGTCGGTGGGCAAGTTCGACAAGAAGGTGCTGCGCAAGCAGTACGCGGACGGGGAGCTGGAGGTCACCGTCCTGGCGTAGGGGAGCGGGCGGTTTCCTGAATACGGGCGGTCTCCTGTGTGAGGAGACCGCCCGGTGAGTCAGTTCTTCAGTTGCTCTTCAACGGCTCTTCGACGGCTCCTCAGCGGTTCTTGCGCGCCACCGCCGCGCTGCCCGCCCAGCCGATGGCGATCGCGGCGGCCGCGATGGCGCACACGCCGTTCCAGCCCCAGTGGGCGTACGCGGGGCCCGCGAGCGCCGACGCGCTCGCGCCGCCGATGAACGCCGCGACGACGTAGGCCGTGTTGGCCGCCGCGGGCGTGCCGGTCGAGGCCAGCGCGCGGGTCTGGTTGGCGACCTGGCCTGCCATCAGGCCCGCGTGGATGAACACCGCACCCGCGCACAGCGCCCACAGCTGGTGCCCGCCCAGCCAGAACAGCGGCAGCGAGACGGCCGCGAGGACGTACGCCGTGGTGACGACCCGGGACGCGCCGAAGCGGTCGATGAGCGAGCCCGACACCGGGGCGACGGCCGTCGAGACGAGGCCGAACAGGCCGAAGAGGCCCGCGGACGCGGTGGACAGGTGGAACGGTTCGTCCGCGGTGAGCAGCAGGACGAGCGTCGTCCAGAGGGAGCTCCAGGCGCCGAACAGGCCGCCCTGGCGCAGGCACGCGGCCCGCAGTTCGGCGGACCCGCGCAGCAGGCCCGGCAGCGCGGCGATGGCCTTCAGCGGCCGGGAGGCGCGGCGCGGGCGGGTCTCGGCCGGCAGGATCAGCGCGGTCAGCAGGCCGATGGCGACGGTCAGCGCGGCGGAGCCGAGGAAGACGGCGCGCCAGCCGTACGCCTGACCGGCGAGCGAGCCGAGGACGCGGGCCGCGACGATGCCGGTGAACAGCCCGGCCACGACCGCGGCCACGTGCCGGCCGCGCCGCTCGGCGGGCGCCCGCTCGGCGACGAGCGGCACGAGCAGCTGCGGGACGACCGTCGCGGCGCAGGCCACCAGGACGGCCGCGGCCAGCGCGGGCAGGCCGGGCGCGACCGTCGCCGCGACGAGGGCCGCGCCGGCCACGGCGGACAGCACGGCCACGAGCCGGCGCCGGTCGGCGGTGTCGCCGAGCGGGGCGAAGACCAGCAGGCCGATGGCGTAACCGAGCTGGGCGACGGAGGCGATCCAGCCCGCCCCGGAGGGGGAGACGCCGAAGTCGCGGGCGATGAGGCCGAGGAGCGGGGCCGCGAGGTAGATGTTCGCGGCGGTGACGGCCGTGCAGAGGGAGATGACGGCGAGGAGGACGGCGTTGCTGGTGCGGGCGGGTGCGGCCACGGGGGCCGGTGCTGGTGTGGGCGCTGGTGCGGGGGTGTCTGTGCTTACGGGAGCGTCTATGGGTGCGGGCGTGGACATGAGCGGTGGGTCCCCCTGGGCCGTGCTGGGTCTGGCGTGGCGTGGCGTGGCGTGTGGCTATAACCAACTGGTTGGTTATAAGTTTCACGTGAAACAGAACGTGCTGTCAACCAAATAGTTGGTTACGCTGGGTGCATGGCAGCAGTGAGGGATCCCGAGGCCACCAAGGCGCGCATCTTCGCCGCGGCGACCGCCGAGTTCGCCGCCCACGGCATCGCCGGTGCGCGCGTCGACCGCATCGCCCGCGAGGCGAAGGCGAACAAGCAGCTCATCTACGCGTACTTCGGCGACAAGGCCGAGCTGTTCGCCCAGGTTCTCGAACACGCGCTGCTGGAGCTCGCCTCCGCCGTGCCCGTCGACGCGGACGACCCCGACTGCTACGTCGACCGCCTCATGGCGTACCACCGCGCCAACCCCGAGCTGGTGCGGCTGCTGCTGTGGGAGGGCCTGGAGTACGGGAACGGGGAGATTCCGCACGAGGCGGCCCGGCGCGCCCGCTACGACGCCAAGGCCGAGGCCTTCGCCGCCGCGCAGGAGAAGGGGCGGGTCGACGCGGCCCTGCCGCCGCGGCACCTGCTCTTCATGCTCAGCGCGCTGGCCGGGTGGGCCACGGCCGTGCCCCAGTTCCGCCGGCTGCTCGTGGGCGGGACGGAGGACGACCTGGCCGGGCTGCGCGAGTCCGTACGGACGGCCGCGGGGCGGATCACCCGGCCGGCGGGGGAGCGGGAGTCCGAGCCCGAGCCGGGCGCGGCGGGCTGACCGAGCCCGTCCGGCGGCAGGCGAAGGCCCAGGCTCAAACCCAGACCCAGACCCAGACCCAGGTCAGTCCGTGCCGACCTTCGACAGCAGGTCCACGATCCGGCCCTGCACCTCCGCGCTGGTCGACCGCTCCGCCAGGAACAGCACCGTCTCGCCCGCCGCCAGCCGCGGCAGCTGCGCCGGGTCGATCGCGGCCGAGGTGTAGACGACCAGCGGCGTGCGCTTGAGCAGGCCGTTGCCGCGGAGCCAGTCGACGATGCCCGCGCGGCGGCGGCGCACCTGCATCAGGTCCATCACCACCAGGTTCGGGCGCATCTGCTCGGCGAGCGTCACCGCCTCCGCGTCCGTCGCCGCCCCGGCCACCTGCATGCCGCGGATCTCCAGGGTCGCCGTCAGCGCGCTCGCGATCGGCTCGTGCTCCTCGATCAGCAGCACGCGCGGCGGGTGCATCTCGCTGTCGCGCGGCGCCAGCGCCTTCAGCAGCACCGCCGGGTCCGCCCCGTAGGCCGCGTCCCGCGTCGCCTGCCCCAGGCCGGCCGTCACCAGCACCGGGACCTCGGCCGCGACGGCCGCCTCGCGCAGCGACTGCAGCGCGGTGCGGGTGATCGGGCCGGTCAGCGGGTCCACGAACAGCGCCGCCGGGTAGGCCGCCGTCTGCGCGTCGACCTCCTCGCGCGAGTGCACGAGCACCGGGCGGTAGCCGCGCTCGGTCAGCGCCGCCTCCGTGGACGGGTCCGGGGCCGGCCATACGAGGAGCCGGCGCGGGTTGTCGAGCGGCTCGGGGGGCAGCTCGTCGTCCATCGGCGGCCGCGGCGCGTTCATCACTTCGACCGCGCCGTTGGGGCCGTCGAGGGGCTCCGGCCCCTCCGAGCCCTCGTCCGGTGCTCCTATGGCGAACGCCCGCCCTTCCTGGGCGTCCAGCAGCGGCGGGCGCTGCGGCGCGGCGGTGGCGCGGGGCGCCTGCCCCTGTCCCTGCTCCGGCTCGGGTGCGCGCTCGCGGTCGCCCTCGGCCGGGTTGCCGAGCCGCCGGCGACGGCCCGAACCGCCGCCGGGCACCGGCTCTTGGCCGGGCTGGGCGAACGGCGCGGACTGGCCCAGCGCGCGCACGCTGATCGGCCGCCCGGAAGTGTCCGGACCGCCCTGAGCCGCCGCTGCCGCGCCCGGCTCTTCGGCGAGGGGACGCCGTGCCCGGCGACGCCCCGTCGGAGCGGGGGCGCCGTCAGGCGCGGGGGCGGGCACGGGGCTGTTCGGGCCGCCGGACGCCGGGCTGTTCGGGCTGCCGGGCGCGGGAGCCGCGGGGGTGCCGGCGGCTGCCGGGGCGCCCTGACCGAGGAAGGCGGAGGTGCCGCCGCCGGGACCGGGGTGGCCGTTCTCCGCGCCTACGGGCGCGGGGCCGCCGCCGGGGCCGGGGAAAGGCGCAGGCGTTGCCCCGCGCTGAGGGCTGCCCGTGCCGGGGCCCGGTACGGGGTCGGGCCGGCTGTTGCCCGCATCGGCGGGTGCGGGACCGCTCCGGCCCGGGAAGGGGGCCGGGCCGTGGGGGATTCCGGCGCGCGCGGGGCCGTTGCCCTGGCCGGGGAAGGGCGCGGCTGCACCGGCAGCCGCGGGGGCGTCCTGCCCGAAGAAGGCGGACGTGCCGCCGCCGGGACCGGGGTGGGGGGCTCCAGCGCTCGCGGGTGCGGGGCTGTTGGCCTGGCCGCCCGGGAAGGGCGCGGGACCGTGGGCGATCCCTGCACCCGCGGGGGCGGGGGCGTTGCCCTGGGCGGGGAAGGGGCGCCCTCGGTCGTGGCCCGCGTCGGCGGGTGCCCGGGTGTCCTGTCCGAGGAAGGCGGAGGTGCCGCCGCCCTGGCCGGGGTTTGCGGCTCCGGCGGGCGCGGGGCCGGCGTCCTGGCCGGGGAAGGCCGGAGCGCCGCCCTGACCGCCCTGACCCGGGTGACCTTCGCGCGCGCCTACGGGCGCGGGGCCGTTGGCGTCCTGCGCGAGGAAGGCGGAAGTGCCGCCGCCCTGGGCGGGGTTTCCGGCTCCGGCGGGCGCGGGGCCGCCGCCCTGGCCCGGGAAGGCCGACGCGCTGCTGCCCTGCCCCGGGTGGCTGTTCCCCGTTCGCGCGGGCGCGGGGCCGTTGTCCGGGCCTGCGGGCGCGGGGCCGCTCCCGCCCGGGAAGGGGGCCGGGCCGTGAGGGACTCCTGCGCCTGCGGGCGTTGCCGTGCCGTGCGTGCCCTCCGTCGGCGCGGGGCCGCTCCGGGCCGGGCCCGTTCCCGTCTCCTCGGCGCCCAGGAACGACGCCGTACCGCCGCGGCCGTTCTGGGCCGGGCCCGCGAAGCGGCCCGCTTCGCCCCGCTCGGGGTGGGAGCCTCCGGGGCCGCGGTCGTCGTCCGCGGGCTTGCGGGGGGCGCCGGGCAGGCCGCCGCCCGCGCCCTGCGGGCGGTCCGCTTCGGCCGGCGGCAGGGCGAACGCCGCCCGCGGCGCCGCGGGCTCACCCGTGGACTGGCCCGGGATCGGACGCTCCGGGGACTCGGTGACGGCCCGCCGGGCGCGGCGGCCCGTCGGGGCCGCGGCCGCGGCGGACTCCGGGGTGCGGTCCGCCTCGGCGGGCGGCAGGGCGAACGCCGTCCGCGGCGCCCCCTCCGCCTGCTGCTGTTGCGGCTGCTCACGGCGCGCCCGCCGCCCCGTGGGCCCCTGCGGCGGTACGAGCCCGCTCGCGTCGCCCGACGGCGCGGGCTCCTCGTCCGTGCGCGGCTTGGCGCGCCGCCGCCCCGTGGGCGGAGTGTCGTCGTCCCGCGCGGGCTGCTGGGCGGCCGCAGCGCCGTCGCCCGGCGCGTCGCCGTCCGCCCCGCGGCGCGCCCGCCGCCCGCCGCCCTGCGTCCCGGCATCGGCAGCAGCCGGGGCCGGGGCCGGGGACGGAGCCGGAGCGGGCGACGGAGCCGCGGAAGCCTCCGGCGTCTCCGCCGTGCCGCGCGCCCGCTGGGACGGCACCGGCATGACGGTCGTGGCGTTCATCGTGTCCGTGGCGGAGCGCCGCTCCGTGGCGGCGGGGCTCACCGGCCCGGCCTTCGCGGAGACGGGCACCTCCAGGACGTACGCGCTGCCGCCCGCCGCGCCCGGCACGTCGTGGGTCTGGAGCACCCCGCCGTGCGCCCGCACGATGCCGCGCACGATCGGCCCGTGGACGGGGTCGCCGCCCGCGTAGGGCCCCCGCACCTCGATCCGTACGACCTCGCCGCGCTGCGCCGCCGCCACGACGATCGTGGAGTCGCCGGACGGCGCGCCGCCCGCGGGGGCGTTGCCCGTGGCGTCGACGCCCGCGACGTCCGCGATCAGGTGCGCCAGCGCCTGCGCGAACCGCTCCGCGTCGACCTCGGCCTCGATCGCCGGCGCGTGCACCGCGAACTGCGCCCGCCCGGGCCCGATCAGCTCGATCGCGCCCTCGACGCCCGCGGCGACGACCTCGTCGAGCGCGGCCGTCTCCCGCTCCAGCTTGGTCTCGCCGGCGTCCAGCTGCTGGTAGGCGAGGACGTTGTCGACGAGGGCGGTCATCCGGGCGTACCCGGCGGAGAGGTGGTGCAGGATCTGGTTGGCCTCGGGCCACAGCTGCCCGGCCGGGTCGGCGGCCAGGGTGCCGAGCTCGGCGCGCAGTTGCTCCAGGGGGCCGCGCAGCGATTCGTTCAGGACGGCTTGCAGCTGCGCGTGGCGCGCGGCGAGCGCGTCGTACGGGCGGCGGTCCGTGAAGGTCATCACCGCGCCGACGAGCTGGTCGCCGTCGCGCACGGGCGCCGTCGTGAGGTCGACCGGGACGGCCCGGCCGTCCTTGGCCCACAGCGCCTGCCCGCGCACCCGGTGCTTGCGCCCCGAGCGCAGCGTGTCGGCGACCGGGGACTCCTCGTACGGGAACGGGGTGCCGTCCGGCCGGGAGTGGTGGATCAGCGGGTGCAGCTCCTTGCCGCCGAGGTCGCTGGCGCGGTAGCCGAGGATCTGCGCGGCGGAGGGGTTGAGCAGCACGATCTTGCCGGCGGTGTCGACGCCGACGACGCCCTCCGCGGCGGCGCGCAGGATCATCTCGGTCTGCCGCTGCTGCCGGGCGAGTTCCGCCTCGGTGTCGAGCGTGCCGGTCAGGTCGCGGACGACGAGCATGAGGAGCTCGTCGCCGGTGTAGGGCTGGTGGTCGGCGTACGGGGTGCGGCCGTCCTCCAGGTTCGCGCTCGTCACCTCGACGGGGAACTGGGAGCCGTCCGTGCGCCGGGCGACCATGCGCGTCGGCTTGGTGCGGCCGTCGTCGCTGTCGGGCAGCCGCATCGAGCCGGGGATGCGGCGCGAGTCGAAGTCGGGCAGCAGGGAGAGCAGTCCGCGGCCGACCAGCCCGGTGCCGGGAACCTCGAAGGTCTCCAGCGCTATGTGGTTGGCGTTGACGACCGTGCCGTTGCAGTTGACGAGCAACAGGGCGTCGGGGAGGGCGTCGAGTATGGCTGCGAGGCGAGCAGCGCCTCGGGATGGCCTGCTGCTCACGACGACGCTTCCTCCCTGGTTACCGCACCTTGCAGACCGCGCCGGGCGGGCTGTCCGCCGCGCCGTGGCGTGTCACTGGAGCGCAGTCTACGGGCTGCCGGGGCGGGCGCGGCGGCGGACGAGGCGTGCGGCGAGGCGCGCCGTACGGGCGCCGTGGGGCGTCTGCCGCAGGCCCGACATGTCTTATGTGTCAGACCTTGTGGTTGACATTGCGGTCGGCCGGCAAGGCGCCGGCCGCGTGCGCCGGGCGGCGCTCAGCGGATTCCCGGCCAGCCCTTCTCGGGCGTGCCGAGCAGGCGGGAGAACTTCTCCCAGCGCTCGATCTCGCAGCCGTTCGTCCGCTTGAAGTCCGCCCGCACGGGGCGGCCGGCCCACTGGCCGACGACCCGGGCCCGCTGCGGGCCGCCGTAGATCATCGTGCAGACGGTGCCGTCGGGCACGGGGGCGAACGGGTCCTTGCCCCAGGTGGTCTGGCCGTCGATCTGGTGGCAGGCCTCACGGGCGCGCGGGTGGGTGCCGCCGTCCGGATGGCAGTAGAGGTACGTGGAGGTCTGGCTGCCGTCGAATCTGCCGTTGTCGCTGATGATCACGGTGAGGTGGTCGAGGCCCTCGGGGTTCGCCGGGGGCATGGGGAGCCCGGCCGCCGGGGCGGCGGACGCGGAGGGGACGGCGAGCAGGGCCACCGGGGCGAGAGCGGCGGCGGCGAGGGCGATACGGCGGAGCAGCATGCGGGACTCCCGGGGGCAGGCGAGGCGGACCGGGGGGGGCGTGCGGGGCCCGGCCGGTCCCTTCACCCTTCTAACGCGCCGGGCGGCAACGCGTTGCGCTCCGGAAAACGTCTTTGCCCCGCCCGGTGAAAGCCCGGTACCGTAGGGGTGCGATTGGTGAGCGGCCGCGAGGTTGTGCCATCATCTGCATCGCACCACCCGTGCACGCACGGGTGGGCTGGAGGCGTCGCCTAGTCCGGTCTATGGCGCCGCACTGCTAATGCGGTTTGGGTCTTAAAGCCCATCGAGGGTTCAAATCCCTCCGCCTCCGCACCACCGGCAAGCCCCGGTCGTCCTTGAGACGGCCGGGGCTTCCGCGTTGCCGGGCGGTGTTGCCGGGAGGTCCTTGCCCCGGACCTCTTGTCCCGGATCCCTTCTCCCGGGCCCTCGGAGGGCTTCCCTCCGGGGCTCCACGGGCTTCCCTCCGGAGGCCCTCCGAGCGGCGTTTTCGCAGGTCGGAGGGGATGCGGGGAATGGATTTCGCGTCGCGGCGGAGTTCATGTAATGTTGTCCACGCAACGCCGACCGGCAAGAAAACGCCGGGAAGCCGAGCGCTCGTAGCTTAACGGATAGAGCACTTGACTACGGATCAAGAGGTTGCAGGTTCGAATCCTGCCGAGCGCACAGCCGGAAGTCCTCGGACTTTCGACCGTCGCGGGGTGGAGCAGCTCGGTAGCTCGCTGGGCTCATAACCCAGAGGTCGCAGGTTCAAATCCTGTCCCCGCTACTAATCCGCAGGCCCGGTACCTCAGGTACCGGGCCTGCGGCGTATCTGCGTACCAGTGCGACGGCGTAGTGGTGCACCGACCCTATGCGGAGTCCTCCGTCCCGGTTGAGTGCGTGATTCTCAGGAGAATCACAGAGAGCCGAAAGCTCCCTCTCACGCGCCGCTCGCACCCTCGTCCCCATGACGGCCGACCCCTTCCTCCCTCCAGCCCCTCCCGCCACCGCCCCCGCACCCCTTCTGCGGGAGGACGGCACGCCCGTCCGCGTCCTGGTCGTGGACGACGAGGCGTCGCTGGCCGAGCTCCTCTGCCTCGCCCTGCGCTACGAGGGCTGGGACGTGCGGTCCGCCGCGGACGGCGCCGAGGCCGTACGGGTCGCGCGGGACTTCGGGCCGGACGCCGTCGTGCTGGACGTGATGCTGCCCGACCTGGACGGGCTGACCGTGCTGGGCCGGCTGCGCCGCGAACGCGCCGACGTCCCCGTGCTCTTCCTCACCGCCAAGGACTCCGTCGAGGACCGCATCGCCGGGCTCACCGCCGGCGGCGACGACTACGTGACCAAGCCGTTCAGCCTGGAGGAGGTCGTCGCCCGGCTGCGCGGGCTGCTGCGCCGGGCCCGCGCCGTCGCGCCGCGCCCCGGCTCCGTCCTCACCGTGGGCGACCTGGTCCTGGACGAGGACAGCCACGAGGTCTCGCGCGGCGGCACCGACATCCACCTCACCGCGACCGAGTTCGAGCTGCTGCGCTTCCTCATGCGCAACCCGCGGCGGGTGCTCAGCAAGCCGCAGATCCTCGACCGCGTCTGGTCGTACGACTTCGGCGGGCAGGCCAACGTCGTCGAGCTCTACATCTCGTACCTGCGGCGGAAGATCGACGCCGGGCGCGAGCCGATGATCCACACGCGGCGGGGCGTCGGCTACCTCATCAAGCCGGCCGCTCCGGCGTGAGCCCGGCGCTGCCCGCCCGGCCGCGCCCGCGTTCGCGTCCCCGCACGCTGCGCACGCGGCTCGTGCTGTCGACCGGCATGCTGGTCGCCGTCGTGTGCGCGGTGATCGGCACGGTCACGGCCATCGTGCTGCGCAGCTACCTGTACGGGCAGCTCGACGGGCAACTGGGGGAAGTGGTGCGGCGGGCCGCGGCGCCCCGGCCGCCGGACCTGCGGCGCGGCGGCCCGCTGAGCTTCGTGCAGGGCGGGGGCCAGCCCATCGGCACCGTCGGTGCGCTGACCGGGGACGACGGGCGGGTCACCGACTCCGCCGTCAGCACGTCCCCGCGCACCTGGCACGGCGACGGCGACCCCCTGCGCGAGCCGCTGACCGCCGCCCAGAGCGACGCCCTCGCGCGGCTGCCCCGCGACGGGCGGCCCCACGACGTCGGCCTGCCCGGGCGGGGGGACTACCGCGCCCGGTCCGTCACCGCGCCGGACGGCACGACGTACCTGGTCGGCATCCCGACCACGAGCGTCCAGGAGACCCTCGACACGCTGATCGTGGTGGAGGTGTGCGTCACCGCCGCCGGCCTCGTGGCGGCCGGGATCGCCGCCGCCGCGACCGTACGGCTCGCGCTGGGGCCGCTGCGGCGGGTCGCGGCGACCGCGACCCGGGTCTCCGAACTCCCCCTGCACCAGGGTGAAGTGGCGCTGCACGAGCGCGTACCGGAGGCGGAGGCCGATCCGCGGACCGAGGTGGGGCAGGTCGGCGCGGCGCTCAACCGCATGCTGGGGCACGTGGGTTCGGCGCTGACGGTACGTCAGGAGAGTGAGACGCGGGTGCGACAGTTCGTCGCGGACGCCAGTCACGAGCTGCGGACGCCGCTGGCGTCCATCCTGGGATACGCGGAGCTCACGCGGCGGACGGGGGCGGGTGCGGGGACGGGTTCGGGCGACGGTGGTGAGGCGATCGGGCCGCGTACGCGGCACGCGCTCGGCCGCATCGAGTCCGAGGCGCGCCGCATGACCGGCCTGGTGGAGGACCTGCTGCTGCTCGCCCGCCTGGACACCGGCCGCCGCCCGCAGGCGTTCGCGGACCTCGACCTCTCTCCGCTCGTGGTCGACGCCGTGAGCGACGCGCGGGCGGCCGGGCCGGGGCACGTGTGGCGGATGGACCTGCCGGCCGAGCCGGTGGCCGTACGGGGCGATGCCGCCCGGCTGCACCAGGTGCTCGTCAACCTGCTGGCCAACGCGCGGACGCACACGCCGGCGGGGACGACGGTGACGGCGCGGGCTGCCTCCCGCGAGGGGTGGGCGGTGGTGTCGGTCGAGGACGACGGGCCGGGCATTCCCGCGGAGTTGCTGCCGCATGTGTTCGAGCGGTTCGCGCGGGGGGACGCGTCCCGGTCCAGGGCGGCGGGGGGATCCGGGCTGGGGCTGGCGATCGTGCGGGCGGTTGTGGCGGCGCATGGGGGTGAGGTGGGCGTGCAGAGTGCGGCTGGGCGGACCGTTTTCACGGTCAGGCTGCCGGTTCGGCACCGCCGGGTTGCGCCGCCGGGGCTGAGCGCCGTTGCGGCGGGGGAGATTCCCCTGACCCGCCCCTTCCCGTAACCGGGGGCAAGCCCCCGGACCCCCCAGGGGCGTTGGGGGCCGGGTGGCCGGGGGTCCGTGCCGGCATTCACAGGCGGTGCACAGGGCTTCCACACGTCCGCGACAGCGGGCCCGGCGAGGGTCGGCGGCATGACTGAGGCCACTCGGCAACCACTCCCGGCCCGCGCACCCCTGCCCCCGCAGGGGATCGTGCTCGACGTCGTGATCCCCGTCCACAACGAGGAGGACGACCTGGAGGCGTGCGTGCGCCGGCTGCACGCGCACCTCACGGCGACGTTCCCGTACGGGTTCCGGATCACCGTCGCGGACAACGCGAGCACCGACCGCACCCCCGAGGTCTCCGCCCTGCTGGACGACGCCCTCGACGAGGTGACCGCCGTCCGGCTGGAGGAGAAGGGCCGCGGGCGGGCGCTGCGCACCGTCTGGTCGATGTCCGAGGCGCCCGTGCTCGCCTACATGGACGTCGACCTGTCCACCGACCTCAACGCCTTGCTCCCGCTGGTCGCCCCGCTCATCTCCGGCCACTCCGACCTGGCCATAGGGACGCGGCTCGCGGGCGGTTCGCGCGTCGTGCGCGGGCCGAAGCGGGAGTTCATCTCGCGCGCGTACAACGTCCTGCTGCGGACGGGGCTCGCGGCGCGGTTCTCGGACGCGCAGTGCGGGTTCAAGGCGGTGCGCCAGGACGTCGCCGAGCGGCTGCTGCCGCTGGTCGAGGACTCGGGGTGGTTCTTCGACACGGAGCTGCTGGTGCTGGCCGAGCGGGCGGGGCTGCGGATCCACGAGGTGCCGGTGGACTGGGTCGACGACCCGGACAGCTCCGTGCACATCGTCCGCACGGCGACCGAGGACCTGCGCGGCGTGTGGCGCGTGGGGCGGGCGCTCGCCACGGGGGCGCTGCCGCTGGACCGGCTGCGCCGCCCCTTCGGCGACGACCCGCGCGACCGGGCCGTGGCGGGGGTGCCGCGGGGGCTGGCCCGGCAGGTGCTGGGCTTCTGCGCCGTGGGCGTGCTCAGTACGGGCTTCTACCTCGCGCTGTACTCGCTGCTGCGGGCGGTCACGGGCCCGCAGGAGGCGAACGCGGCCGCGCTGCTGCTGTCCGCCCTCGCCAACACCGCGGCCAACCGGCGCCTGACCTTCGGGGTGCGGGGCCGGGACCGGGCGGTCCGGCAGCAGGCGCAGGGCCTGGTGGTCTTCGCCATCGGCCTGGCCCTCACCAGCGGTTCGCTCGCCGCACTGCACGCGGCGGGCGGCTCCCCCACCCACGGCGCGGAACTCTCCGTTCTCATCACGGCCAACCTGGCGGCGACGGTGCTGCGGTTCCTGCTGCTGCGGGCGTGGGTCTTCCCGGCGGACCGGACGACGGCGCAGGCGCCCTCCGCGACGGCGACACCTTCTGCGGCAGCCCCGGCTCCGGCCCCCGCCCCTGCGACAAGGAACGATCGATGACCATCACCACGACGAAGGCCGCGCGGCTACGGATCGCGGCGCTGCTCGCCGTCACCGGCGCGCTCTACCTCTGGGACCTGGGCGCGTCCGGCTACGCGAACCAGTTCTACGCCGCCGCCGCGCAGGCGGGCGGCGCGAGCTGGAAGGCGTTCTTCTTCGGCGCGTCCGACGCCGCCGGGGCGATCACCGTCGACAAGCCGCCCGCCGCGCTCTGGCCGATGGGCCTGTCCGTACGGCTCTTCGGGCTCGGCTCGTGGGCGGTCCTCGTGCCCGAGGCGCTGATGGGCGTGGCGGCGGTGGGGGTGCTGTACGCGGCGGTGCGACGGCACTTCGGCGAGGCGGCCGGGCTGCTGGCGGGGGCGGCGTTCGCGCTGACACCCGTTGCCGCGCTGATGTTCCGCTTCGACAACCCCGACGCGCTGCTGTGCCTGCTGATGGTGTGCGCCGTGGCGTGCGTCCTGCGCGCGCTGGAGGCGGGCCGGACGGCGTGGCTGCTCCTGGCGGGGCTCTGCTTCGGCCTGGCGTTCCTCACCAAGACGCTGCAAGCGTGGCTGATCCTGCCGCCGCTCGCCGTGCTGTACGCGGTCTGCGCGCCGGGCAGGCCGCTGCGGCGCGTGGGGCAGCTGCTGCTCGCCGGGCTGGTGACCGTCGTCTCCGGCGGCTGGTGGGTCGCCGTGGTCGAGCTGTGGCCGGCGGGCTCGCGCCCGTACATCGGCGGCTCGCAGCACAACAGCTTCCTCGAACTCACCTTCGGCTACAACGGACTCGGCCGCATCAACGGCAACGAGACCGGGAGCGTGGGCGGCGGCGGGCACGGGCCCGGCGGGGGCGGCGGCGGTCGCTGGGGCGACACCGGCATCCTGCGGCTGTTCGGCTCCGACATGGGCGGTCAGATCGCCTGGCTGCTGCCGGCGGCGTTCGCGCTGCTGGTGGCCGGGCTGGTGCTGACCCGGCGCGCGGGCCGTACGGACATCCGCCGGGCGGCGTTCCTGGCGTGGGGCGGGGCGATGCTGATGACCTTCGGGGTCTTCAGCTTCATGTCCGGGATCTTCCACCAGTACTACAACATCGCGCTCGCGCCCTATGTGGCCGCGCTGATCGGCATGGGGGCCGTACTGCTGTGGGAGCGGCGGGCGTTCGCCGTGCTGGCGGCGGTGGTGGCGGGGACGGGCGGCTGGGCGTACGTGCTCCTGGACCGTACGCCGCAGTGGCTGCCGTGGCTGAAGTGGGCGGTGCTGCTGGGCGGGGTCGTGGCGGGGTGCGCGTTGCTGGGGGCAAGGCGGGGTCCTGTTGCGCGTGTTGCTGTTGCGCTGTCCGTGACGAGTGCGCTCGCGGCGCCGCTGGCGTACACGCTGAACACGGTGCGGACGCCGCACGGTGGATCCATCGTGACGGCGGGGCCGGCCGTGAAGGGCGCGGGGCGCTTCGGTGGCGGTGGCGCGCGGATGGCGGGGCGGGACGAGCGGTTCGGCGGGCAGAAGGGGGCGCCCGGGGGGCGTGGTGCGTGGGGCGTGCCCGGGGGGCGTGGGCCCGGCGGGCCTGGTGGGCCTGCGGGACCTGGTGGGCCTGCCGGGCCGATGGGGAAGCAGCCACGGGGTGAGCGTGCTTCCGGCGCTCCGGGCGGTCCCGGCGGCCCCGGTGGAGGCATGGGCGGGCTCCTCGGCGGTTCGCGGGTGAGTGCCGCCGCGGCGGCCGCGGTGAAGAAGGACGCGTCGGAGTACCGGTGGGCGGCGGCCGCGGTCGGCTCGCAGAACGCGGCGAGCTACCAGCTCGCCACCCAGGTGCCGGTGATGGCGGTCGGCGGCTTCAACGGGAGCGATCCGTCGCCGACGCTGCGGCAGTTCGAGGCGTACGTGAAGGCGGGCAAGGTGCACTACTTCATCGCCGCGGGGAGCGGGGAGATGCGCGGCGGCGGGCGCGGAGGGACGGAGTCCGCCTCGGCCGGGATCGCGGCGTGGGCGGCGGCGCACTTCACGAAGGTCACGGTCGGCGGGGCGGTGCTCTACGACCTGACGCGGCCGGTGGAGGGCCCGGCGGGAGGCTCGTAGGAAAACTTGCTTGTACGGCGTAGAGGAGTCCTTGTACGGTGTACGCCGACACCGAGTCGTACACCGTACAAGGGGGATCTCACATGACCGCGCCGACCAAGGAATCACCAAGCGCCGCGGAGGAGGCGCCGCAGCGCAACCCCACGCGCTGGCTGGTGCTCGGCGTGATCTGCCTCGCCCAGCTCACCGTGCTGCTGGACAACACGGTGCTCACCGTCGCCATCCCGTCCCTCACCGAGGAGATGGGTGCCGCGACGTCCGACGTCCAGTGGATGATCAACGCGTACTCGCTGGTCCAGGCCGGGCTGCTGCTCACCGCGGGCAGCGCCGCCGACCGCTACGGGCGCAAGAAGCTGCTCGCCGTCGGGCTCGCGCTCTTCGGGATCGGCTCGCTCGGCGGGGCCCTGTCCGAGACGACCGGGCAGCTGATCGCCGCGCGGGCCGGCATGGGCATCGGCGGTGCGCTGCTGATGACCACGACCCTCGCCGTCATCGTCCAGGTCTTCGACGAGGCCGAGCGGACGAAGGCGATCGGGCTGTGGGGCGCGGTGAGCTCGCTCGGCTTCGCCGCCGGGCCGCTGATCGGCGGGGCGCTCCTCAACCACTTCTGGTGGGGCTCGATCTTCCTGATCAACTTGCCGGTGGCGCTGCTCGGCCTGCTGGCCGTCCTCAAGTGGGTGCCGGAGTCCAAGAACCCGGCCGGTGAGCGGCCCGACCTGCTCGGTGCGCTGCTGTCCACGATCGGCATGACCGGGGTGACCTTCGCGATCATCTCGGGGCCGGGGCACGGCTGGACGTCCGGGCGGGTGCTGGTCTCCGCGGGGGTGGGCGTGGTCGTGCTGGCCGCGTTCGCGGTGTGGGAGCGGCGGGCACCCTACCCGATGCTCGACATGTCGTTCTTCCGCAACCGGCGCTTCGTGGGCGCGGTCTCCGGCTCCATCCTCGTCGCCTTCGGCATGGGCGGGTCCTTCTTCCTGCTCACGCAGCACCTCCAGCTCGTGCTCGGCTACGACCCGCTGGAGACCGGTCTGCGGATGTCGCCGCTCGCGCTCGTCATCGTCGTCCTCAACCTCACCGGGGTCGGGGCGCGGCTCCTGCCGAAGGTCGGCACGCCCGTCTCCATCGCCGGCGGCATGGGGCTGCTCGCGGCGGGGCTCGCGGCGATCGCGGTGCTGGGCGCCGACGGGTACGGCGGGATGCTCTTCGGGCTCGTGCTGATGGGTGTCGGCATCGCGCTGTCCATGCCCGCCATGGCCACGGCGATCATGTCCGCGATCCCGCCGGAGAAGGCGGGCGTCGGCGCCGGCGTCAACGGCACGCTCCAGGAGTGCGGCAACGGGCTGGGCGTCGCGGTGCTGGGCGCCGTCCTCAACTCGCGCTTCGCGGCGCTGGTCCCCGCGGTGGCCGCGGGGGCGGGGTCGCTGCCGGCGGCGCTGGCCTCCGCGCGGACGGACGCGCAGCGGGACGCGATCGCGGACGCGTTCGCCACGGGCGTCCACACCAGCCAGCTGGTCGGCGCCGCGGCGGTCCTCGCGGGCGGCCTCACCGCGGCGCTCCTCCTGCGGCGAGCGGAACGCGCGGAGTAGCCACGCGAGCGCCCCCTCAGCACCGCCGGGCCCTCACGGGGGCGGGCCCGGCGACGCCGATCGTCTCGGCGGCGGGTATCGGGGCCCGGCCCTGGTGTGAGACCGGCACCGCCGGTCAGGGGGTGTGTGGTTGCTCGCCGCTGCGGCGGGAGTGGTTCGGGCGGTCCGCCCGGGAGGGCGTGCCCGGCGGCGCCGGTCGCCTGCCGGCGGGGTATCAGGGCCCGGCCCTGTTGAATCCGCCGCGGCGGTGATCGGCCACTGCGGCGGCGGTCGGCAGTGCCGATCCGCCGGCTGTGGGAGCGGCACCGCCGGTCAGGTTGGGGCGTGGTTGCGCGCCGTGGCGGCGGGAGTGGTTCGGGCGGTCCGCCCGAACAGGGCTGGTCCGGCGGTGCCGGGGTCGCCCCGGGCGGGGGCGCCGTCGGGTAGGCGGGTTCGGCGCAGGGCCTAGCATTCGGGCGTAGGGTCGTGGACAGGGAGGCGCAGGGCGATGGCGGGCGGCGGTAGGCAGACGAGCGGTCCGCGGACCAGTGTGTGGCTGGCCGGGAAGCCGGCATCCGCATCCGCCCCGCGCCGCGGGGACGACCAGGGCAACCTCGACCGCGACAGGATCGTCGCGGCGACCATCCGCCTCCTCGACGCCGAGGGCCTGGAGAAGTTCTCCATGCGGCGCCTCGCCACCGAGCTCGGCGTGACCGCCATGTCGGTCTACTGGTACGTCGACAACAAGGACGACCTCCTCGAGTACGCCCTCGACGAGATCTGCGGCGAGATGGCGCTCCCGGACCTGTCCGACGAGCGCGCCGACTGGCGCGACCAGCTCCGCGGCCTGGCCGAGGCGTACCGCCGGACCCTCGCCGCCCACCCGTGGGCCCCGAGTCTCCTCGGCCGTTTCCTCAACCTCGGCCCCCGCTCGATGGCGTTCTCGAACGCCACGCTGGCGGTGATGCGCCGCAGCGGCGTCCCCCACGACCGGCTCACCGGCGCGCTCGGCGCCGTCTTCCAGTTCGTCTACGGCTTCTGCACGATCGAGAACCTGTACAAGGAGCGCTGCCGGGCCGCGGGCGTCAGCGAGGACGAGTACTTCCGCGAGGTCATCGGCGTCGTCCACGACAGCCCGGAGTGGACGGAGACCTACCCGGAGGCCGCCGAGGTCACCGCGGACTGGGGCGAGCAGGGAAGCGTCGCGGAGATGCGGCACCGCGACTTCGAGTACGCCCTCGACACGGTGATCGCCGGCATCGAGGCCATGCGCGACCGCCCGAACTGAGCATCTGCGTACGGGGACACAACGAAGCCCCGGCGGTGGCGCGCAGGCCGTCCCCTGCCTTTGCGCGCGCCACCACCGGGGCCCGTCCCCGGGACCGTCATGCCGTTCGGGTCCCGGTTTCCGCCTGACCGGGGGCGCGTCTCCGCTCGATTCCGCGCCCCGGCCGACGGGGTCTGTCAGCCGCCCTGCCGGGCGGTCTCCTTCTCTTCGGAGGAGGAGCCGGCCGCGGCGGCCGCTCCCGGCCGCCCCTGAAGCGCGACCTCCTTGATGAAGAGCGTCAGGACGAAGGCCAGCAGCGCGCACGGCGCCGCGTAGAGGAACACGTCGCCCACACCGTGCCCGTAGGCGCTCTCGACGACCGTGCGCAGCGGCGCGGGCATCGCGTCCAGCTTGGGGATGCCGCCGCCGGAGCCGCCGCCCTTGGCCGCGGCGGCCGCGCCCTGCGGGCCGAGCGCGGCGAGGCCGTCCTTGACGTAGTCCGTGACCCGGTTCCCGAGGACCGCGCCGAGCGCCGAGACGCCCACCGCGCCGCCGAGGGAGCGGAAGAAGGTGACGACGGAGCTCGCGGAGCCGAGGTCCTTCGGCGCGACCTGGTTCTGCGTGCAGAGCACCAGGTTCTGCATCATCATGCCCATGCCGAGGCCGACGAGCGCCATGAAGACGGCGAGGTGCCAGTACGGGGTGTCGTAGCGCATCGTGCCGAGCAGGCCGAGGCCCGCCGTGAGCAGCACGCCACCGGTGACCAGCCAGGCCTTCCAGCGGCCGGTCTTGGTGATGATCTGGCCGGAGATCGTCGACGACAGGAACAGGCCGGTGATCATCGGGATGGTCATCACGCCGGACATCGTCGGTGACTTGCCGCGCGCCAGCTGGAAGTACTGCGAGAAGAAGACCGTGCCGCTGAACATCGCGACGCCGACGAAGAGGCTCGCCGCCGACGACAGGGTGATCGTCTTGTTGCGGAACAGCCGCAGCGGAATGATCGGTTCGGAGGCCTTGGACTCGACGAAGACGAAGATCGCGCCGAGCGCGATCGAGCCGCCGACCATGGCGTACGTCTGCCAGGAGATCCAGTCGTAGTTCTTGCCCGCGAGGGTGACCCACACCAGCAGCAGCGTGACCGAGGCGCTGATGAAGAACGCGCCCAGCCAGTCGACCTTCACGTTCCGCTTCACGACGGGGAGCTTCAGCGTCTTCTGGAGCACGATCAGCGCGATCACGGCGAACGGCACGCCGACGTAGAAGCACCAGCGCCAGCCGAGCCAGTCGGTGTCGGTGATGACGCCGCCGAGCAGCGGGCCGCCGACGGTGGCGACGGCGAAGGTCGCGCCGAGGTAGCCGCTGTAACGGCCGCGCTCGCGCGGGGAGATCATCGCCGCCATGATGATCTGGGCCAGGGCGGACAGGCCGCCCACGCCTATGCCCTGCACGGCGCGGCACGCGATGAGCGTGGCGGTGTTCTGCGAGAGGCCGGCCACGACCGAGCCCGCGACGTAGACGATCAGGGCTATCTGGACCAGCAGCTTCTTGCTGAAGAGATCGGAGAGCTTGCCCCAGAGCGGGGTGGACGCGGTCATCGCCAGGAGCGAGGCCGTGACGACCCAGGTGTAGGAGGACTGGCTCCCGTGCAGATCGGAGATGATCTCCGGCAGCGCGTTGGAGACGATCGTCGAGGACAGGATGGCGACGAACATGCCGAGCAGCAGCCCGGACAGCGCCTCCATGATCTGCCGGTGAGTCATGGGGGAGCCGGCGTCCTGGCCGCCGTGCTTGGCGTGGCCGCCCCCCACACCGGCCGGTGTGGTCGTAGCCATGAAGTTCCTTTGCGGTGAGAGTGCGAATTGCGAAGGTGAGTGCGGGTCGTGGTGCGTGTCTCGGTGCGACGCGTGCGGGTGTGTGCGTCCGCGGGGGTCCGTACGGGCCTACGTACGGGGCCGGCAGCCGTCGAAGCTGTCGCGGAACCGGCCGAGCAGCTCGATCAGCCGGCCGACGTCCTCCGCCGGCCAGTCCCGCAGGCAGGTTGCGAGCGCCTGGGTGTAGCGCCCGGAGACCTGCCGGAGCAGGGCTTCGCCGCCGGGGCTGATGCGCAGCAGCCGGGACCGCCGGTCCGCGGGGTCGGGGTGCCGTTCGAGCCAGCCCCGGGCCTCCGCGTACGCGACGTGCCGGCTGGTCACCGACATGTCGATCAGCAGGAGCTCGGCCAGCTTGCCCATGCGCATCTCGCCGTACTGCCGCAGCACCGTCAGCACGAAGGCCGCGGCCGGCGAGCAGTCCGCCGGGAGTACGCGGGCGAGGTCGCGCCGGACGGCGGCGACGGCGCTGAGCTGCCGGGCGAGCTCTTCGTACTGCTCCTGCTCGGCCATGCGCCCCCCACCCACTTCAGTTGCTTAGGGCAACGATGTAACCAGAATTTGGTTGCTATAGGCAAGTGAAAAGTGGTTTCCGTGGGTAAAGGTAGGGCCAAGGATCCCCAGGGGGCTGTAAAGCCGCAGGTCGGGAGCGAAGTGGACGGAGTGCCTCAGTGGGTCGGTGTGCTGGGCGGGGCGCTGCGCACCGCCCGCCCCTCCTTCGCTAGGGTCCTGGCCTATGGCCAACCCCCATCAGCAGAACCCCGAGAGCTACGACCCCGCGGGCAGCACGCAGATGTTCCGCGCCTTCGTCGACGAGGGGCAGGGCGGCCCCGCGAGCCCCGCGGGCAGCAGGCGCGCGGCGCCGGCGCCCACCCGGTCCTCCGGCCCCCGCGCCGGAGTGGTCGTCGGAGTGATCGCGGCCGTCGCCGTCGTCGCGGCGGTGGTCTGGCTCGCGCTGGGCTAGCGCTGGGCCGGCCCCACTGCCCTTACGCGTCCACCTTTACGTCTCACCTTTACGTTCCTACCTCTACGTCTCCACCTTCACGTCGCGCGTCTCGACGTGCATGCCCCACGGCACGCGCCACGCGTCGACGCACACGGCCCACGTCCCCTCGACCGCCGCGCCCGCCTCGATCGGCACCGGGAGCGGCTGCGACGAGGTGAGGGTGGCCCAGTCGATGCCGAACAGGTCGATCACGTGCGTGCCGAAGGTGACGGTGCCCGTGGTGACGGGGCTGCCGCCGGAGTTGGTGAGCGGCACCGTGACCTTCTCGCACCAGCGCCGGGCCTCGTCGTCCGCCGACCGGCGCGGTGTGCCGGCGTCGATCCGGGCCGGCGCGGGCGGCCGGCCGCCGTCGCCGGGCGGTCGCGAAGGCTGAGAGGGCTGCGAAGGCCGTGAAGGCTGTGAGGGCCTTCCGGGAGACGACGGGGTGGTCGCGGGCGCCGAGGGGCGCACGGGGCCGGTGCGTGAGGGGGACGACGGGTCCCGAGCGCCGGTACGGGGATCGGTGCCGTGACCGGAGGACGGTGCACCGCCGTCGTGCGGCCCTGCTGACGAAGGCGGCGAGGGTGGCGCGGCGGGTGAAGAGGGCGCGGACGGCGCGGAGGCCGGGGGCCTGGAGCGGCCCGGGCCGGGAGAGCCCGATGTGCGGCCGGGTGGTGCCGCGGGCAAGGAGTAGAGCTCGACGCCCTGATCGGGCGGAACGGCTCCGCCCACCGGGTGGGAGGACGAGCCGGGGCCTGCCGCCTCGGAGGCGACGTAGGCGTCGCGGTCGGTGCCGCCGCAACCTGCGAGAACGGCTCCCAGGGCGAGTGCGGCCGCCGCGGCTGAGGCGGATGCGGAGACGATCGTCTTCCGTCGCATCGGCCCAGTGTGGCTGACGGTCAGTCAGGAGTACAGGGTCGGGTGGTGCGGAGCGGCGATCCCCCGTGCGGCTCGCCGTGGGGTGGGTAGTGGTCGTGAGCGGGGCAGTGGTCGTTGGCGGTCGGTGGTGAGTGATCCCCCGTGAAGATCCCCCGTGGCAGTGGGCCTAGTCCGCGATGAGTCCTTCGCGGAGCTGCGACAGCGTCCTGGTCAGGAGCCGGGACACGTGCATCTGGGAGATGCCGACCTCCTCGCCGATCTGCGACTGCGTCATATTGGCGAAGAAGCGCAGCATGATGATCTGCCGCTCCCGCGGTGGCAGTTTGGCCAGCAGGGGTTTGAGCGACTCGCGGTACTCGACGCCCTCCAGCGCGCTGTCCTCGTAGCCGAGCCGGTCCGCCAGGGAGCCCTCGCCGCCGTCGTCCTCGGGGGAGGGCGAGTCGAGCGAGCTGGCGGTGTAGGCGTTGCCCACGGCCAGGCCGTCGACGACGTCGTCCTCGGAGACGCCCAGGCACAGGGCCAGTTCGGGGACGGTCGGCGAGCGGTCGAGCTTCTGTGCGAGCTCGTCGCTGGCCTTGGTGAGCGCGAGGCGCAGCTCCTGGAGCCGGCGCGGCACGCGCACCGACCAACTCGTGTCCCGGAAGAACCGCTTGATCTCGCCCACGACCGTCGGCATGGCGAAGGTGGGGAACTCCACCCCCCGTTCGCAGTCGAACCGGTCGATCGCCTTGATCAGGCCGATCGTGCCGACCTGGACGATGTCCTCCATGGGCTCGTTGCGGCTGCGGAAGCGGGCGGCCGCGTAGCGCACGAGGGGGAGGTTGAGCTCGATCAGGGTGTCGCGGACGTAGGCGCGCTCCGCGCTGTCCCGGTCGAGCGTGGCCAGGCGCAAGAAGAGGGAACGGGAGAGGGTGCGGGTGTCGATGGATTCGCAGTCGTCGAGCACGGCGTGCGGTGCGTCGGTGGCGAGCACCTTCGCGCTGCCCAGGTCTACGGACATGCCACCCCCTTGAGGTCGCGGACGGGTCACAGCGGGCCCCTCGCACGAGGGGTTGGCCCCCACCTGAATACCGGAGGCCGAGCTGTGGCAAACGCAGTTCCAGCAGAATGTCACATGTCGGCAACGCGCTGTAGCGTCAAGTCGACATATCTGCCGCCTCGTATGGGGAGGGGGTCACCCATGAGGGTTAGGCTTCGATTCGATTTGCGGACCGCAGCCGCGCGAAGCTCCGCGAGAGCAGCCGGGATACGTGCATCTGCGAGACGCCCAGCTCCGCGCTGATCTGGGACTGCGTCAGATTGCTGTAATAGCGGAGCAGCAGAATGCGCTGCTCGCGCTCCGGCAGCTGTACGAGCAGGTGGCGCACGAGGTCCCGGTGTTCGACCCCGGCGAGGGCGGGGTCCTCGTAGCCGAGCCGGTCCAGCAGGCCGGGCAGCCCGTCGCCCTCCTGCGCGGCCTCCAGCGAGGTGGCGTGGTACGAGCGGCCGGCCTCGATGCAGGCCAGCACCTCGTCCTCGGGGATCCGCAGCCGCTCGGCGATCTCGGCGGTGGTGGGCGTGCGGCCGTGCAGCACCGTCAGGTCCTCGCTGGCGCCGTTGACCTGCACCCACAGCTCGTGCAGCCGGCGCGGCACGTGCACGGTGCGGACGTTGTCGCGGAAGTAGCGCTTGATCTCGCCGACCACGGTCGGCATCGCGAAGGTCGGGAACTGCACCCCGCGGTCCGGGTCGAACCGGTCGATGGCGTTGATCAGGCCGATCGTGCCGACCTGAATCACGTCCTCCATGGGTTCGTTGCGGCTGCGGAAGCGGGCGGCGGCGTAGCGGACGAGGGGGAGGTTGGCCTCGATGAGCGCGGCCCGCACCCGGGCGTGCTCGGGCGTGCCGGGCTCCAGGCCGATGAACTCCTTGAAGAGCACCTGGGTGAGCGCCCTGGCGTCCGCGCCGCGGCTCCTGGGGTGATCGGGGTCGGCGGCCTCGGGGGAGCCGGAGGTGCCGGGAGCGTCGGGGGCATCGGAGGCATCGGGCGCATCGGGGGCGCGGGAAGGGGGCTCAAGAGAGCCGGGTCCGGGGTCCGGGCGCTGAGCAGGGGTTTCCTGGAAGGGGGCTTCGGGGACGGTTCGGGCCGACACGGTTCTGCCACCCTTCATGGTCAACTCATCCGGCAAAAGCGGTCATAGCATCACAAGACATGTGCACTGTGTGCAAGAACCCCATAACATCGTGTTGACCATAAAAACGGCCCCTCGCCAAGGTGGCGAGGGGCCGTGCGCTGCGGGCGCTCAGAAGGGGTAGTCGGCGATCACCCAAGTGGCGAATTCGCGCCACTGCGCGACGCCCGCCTGATGCGCCGGGTGGTCCAGGTAGCGCTGGAGCGCCTCGGCGTCGTCGACGGCCGAGTTGATGGCGAAGTCGTAGGCGATCGGCCGGTCGGAGATGTTCCAGGCGCACTCCCAGAAGCGGAGCTCCGGGATCGCCTTCTCCAGCTCCTCGAACGCCTGTACCCCGGCGACGACGCGCGGGTCGTCGCGCCGGACGCCCTCGTTGAGCTTGAACAGGACGAGATGACGAATCACGGCACTGCCTCCACGCCGGGTCTGTCAGCTGATCAGCTGGGTCATGAACTCGCCGACGCTCTTGGCGGCGTCCGAGATGCCCTCGAACCCTATCTGGACGATCTCGGCCGACCGCTTGGGGGAGTGGATGATGGTGTAGGCCACGAAAATCCCGAGCGCCCAGAGCGTGATCTTCTTCGCCTTCTCCACGGCGCACTCCCTCCCCGGTGATCCCCGTGATCCCCTTCTCCGGTGGCGGAGTCTAACCGTACGTTTGCCCGAATGCCGGGAACGTGCCCGCTTCCTCACATGGCTTTTAAGGACCAAAGGCCCGCCAAGCAGGGCCCTTCGCCGTACGGGAGCGGACGGGGCGGGGCGGAGGATGGGGGGTGCCCGTACCGGATCTGGCAGGAATCCGCCGGGCAGGGACATGGCCTCACTGCGGGGTCCGGGCCGCGCGATTCCCCCCGACTGCGGCCCGTACTTGGAGGCCGTGACCCCGCCGGGGGAAGCGGCTGTCCCCCCGATGCCGCTTCCCCCGACCTGCACTTCTCCCTCTGCTCTCCCCCGTGCCTTCTCCTTCGAGCGCCCGCGCCCGCGTGCGCCCCGTGCGGCGCGCCTGTACGCGAGATGACAGCTTTGCGTCGAAGGTGAGATCCGCCTACTGCGGGGGCACCAGAAAGGTATCCGGCAACCGGCGGATGCACGGTGCCGGAAGTGAGGGGCAGAGGGAGGTCGGTGAGGGGCGACATGGGCGCGCAAGAGCCCGCCTTCGCCATGCGGGAGCGTGTGGCGTGCGGCGCGATCATCATTGAACTGCACGGTGAGCTGGACATCTTGGCGGAGCAGGAGCTCGGGCCGCGCGTGGACGCGCTGACCGAGCGGGGCCGCGCCGATATCGTGATCGACCTCCGCCGGGTGACCTTCCTGGACGCGAGCGGGCTCCGCCTGCTGCTCAGAGCCCGGCACCGCATGCTCTGCCGGGGCGGGCGGCTGCGGGTGGTGCGGGGAGTGCCGCGCGTGTCCCGGGTGATGCGGGTGTCGGGGGTGGACGCGGCCTTCGACATCGTGGACGCCTTCCCGCCGCCCGCTCCGGCCGCCCCGGCGGTCCCGTCCGTACAGCTCGTACAGACGGAGTTCGCGGCGGCGGAGGAGCCCGGCCCGCGGGACGGGAGCGTCGCCTGAGGAGGCACTGAGGGGTCAGGGCCCTGCGGGATCAGGGTGCCGCGAGGTCGGGGCCCCGCGAGGCCAGGGCGCCGCGAGGTCAGAGCCCCGCGATCCCCTTCGCCGCCTCGGCCAGCACCCGGGCCGTGGTCCGGCCGCCCTCCAGGGCGTGCCCGGCGCTGCTCGGGCGGAGGCGGCCGAGTTCCGGGTCGTAGGCGCTCATGATGACCCCGGCGTGGTCCGTCGCCGGTTCCTCCAGCCGTACGGGCAGGCCGTGCGCGCGGAGGGCGGCGGCGAACTCCCTGCTGCTGCGGACGTCCACCTGGTCGTCCTCGGTGCCGTGCACCAGCAGCACCGGCACGGGCGCCGCGTGCGCGAGGTCCTCCAGCGGAGCCGACCCCGTGGTCCGGGCGGGGACGTCGTAACGGCCCGCTATGCCCACCACTGCCGCCGGCGGCAGCCCGCCGAAGAGGTCCGGCCGCAGCGCCGTCCCGACGGCTGCTCCCGCGCCCGCCGACCAGCCCGCCACCACGATCCCGCCGGGGTCCCCGCCGAAGTCCGTCACCCGCTCCCGTACGAACGTCAGGGAGTCCAGGAGGTGCGCAGCCCCGCGGTCGGGCGCGTCGGAGCGCCAGTCCGGGACGACGACCACGACGCCTTGTGCCGCGGCCGCCTCCGCGACGGGCCGCATGATGTCCCGCTCGTCCGGCCCCATGCCGTGCCAGAGCAGGACGGTGGGCATGGGCGCGGTGCCGCCGCCGGGTGGCCCGTATACGTCCACGGCCTTGCCCGCAGGGGTGCGAGTGAGGGTTTTGTTCACTTGTCCGCCGTCCGCATCACATAGTCGTTCACGAGTGCCGCCGCCTCCGCCGCGTCGTCGACCGTGACGACGAAGAACTTCCCGGACGCGAGCTCCAGCCACAGGGCGTCACCGGCACGCAGCGACACCGCGGTCTGTCCCGGCAGCCAGCGGTACCCCCAGCCGCCGAGCTCCTGCGGGCGGGACTGCTTCGCCGACGCCTCCCGTATGCGGGAGTGCGGTATCCGGCGGCGGACGAGCGGGAGCACGACCGAGTGCACGGTCACGCTCCGGTCCGTCACGGTGACCCGCACCGCCCCGCTGATCACCAGGGCCGCCGAGGCCACCAGCAGCCCCAGGAACAGCGCCGGCTGACCGGCCACCAGCACGCTCGCCACAACGAACCCCACGGCGGACACCGCCCCCAGAGCGACCATCCAGCCCGCCACGACCGTACGGCTCCAGACCGCCATGCCGCCCACCCCCTGGATCACATTGTTTGCATCACGCTAGAACAATCGACCGACGGGGACAAGGGTGTGCGGATCACGGGACCCGTTGCAGCACCGTGTACCCCAGCTGTACGTCCGGGTTGTCGGTCAGGACCGCCCCGTGCAGCTCGGTCCACGAGTGGAACGCGTTCGCCGGCGTGGACAGGGCGCGGCCCCGGGCCACCGTCATCCGGGCGGGCAGCCCGAGCGCGCACAGGTACACGGTCAGGGCCAACGACCGCGGCAGGCAGAGCCCGTTGGGCACCATCGCGCGCAGCACCAGCTGGGCGGCGAGGATCTCCCGGCGGGCCAGCCGGACCGCGGTCGCGGGCGGCAGCCCGGACAGCGCCGCCGAGCCCCGCACGGGCCGGACCCGGCACACGTACGGGTGCGCCCCGCGCCAGCCGCGCCGCCGGTAGAGCCACAGCGCCCGGGCCGTGCGCAGCAGGGCGGCGGCCCGCAGCCGGTGCGGGACGGCGGGGACCGGCGCGCCCTCGCCGGGGTCGTCCAGGAAGAACGCCCAGTCCGCGCTCGTGCTCACCGGACCCCCCTCCGGCGGCCCCACCGGCGCGGAGCGGGCGCGCCGCCGCCGTCCTCCGCCAGCAGTGCGTGCTCGCCCAGCCGGGCGGCGAGACCGGCCAGCCCGGCGGCCAGCGTCTCCTCGTCCGTGTCGAAGTCCTCGCGCAGGCGGGCGACGGCCGCCGCCACGGAGTCGCACGCCAGCGCGGTGCACAGCATGCGGGTGGCGGTGGCGTTGAGGGACAGGTAGACGCCGCGGCGGGTGTCGAGGATGACGCCCGCGCCGTCCGTGTCGTCGAAGACGACGTGTCCTGCCAGTCCGATCAGGGGCATGCGGTCCGCCCCCTCAGGCCGCCCGGCGGCGTCCGGCGCGCGTCGCTGCGCAGGAACAGCTCGGTCATGGCGGTGCCGATCAGGCTCTCCGCGTTCAGGCGCAGCCGCGCCGGCTCGGCCAGCACGTGCGCGAGCCGCCGGGGGTCGACGACGCCCAGGCGGACGAGGTGGGCGTCCGGGCCGCCGAGCAGGCCGGCGAACACGTGGGGGTGGCGCAGGACGTAGTCCTTGTGCGGGGAGCCCAGCCACAGCCGGCCGTGGCGGCGCCACACGGTGTCGGGGAACCGCCCGGAGAGCATCAGGCGGAGCACCGGTTTGGTGATCAGCCGGCCCTGGTGCGGCAGGAGGCGGTACGCGTGCGGCAGGCGTGCGGCCAGGCTCCGCAGCCCCTTGCTCCCGAGGGGGTTGCACAGCTGGATGCCGCGGGGGCGCCAGACGGTGAGGTTCGCGCAGTGCTCCTGCGGCGCGTGGCCGGCGTCGAAGGCGTCCGCCGGTGCGCCGGGGAGGGGAGTGAGGAAGTCCGCGGGGCGCACGGCGCCGCCGGCGGGCACGAGGTCGTCGAGCAGGGAGGTGCGGGGCGAGGCGCTGCGCAGGATGCGGGGGAGCTCCCAGCGCGAGGTCAGCAGGCCGCGGCAGAGCGTCGCCTTCTCCCGCGCGGGCAGGTCGCCGGTGAGGACGTCGTGCAGGCCGTAGCGCGCGGGGCCGAAGATCCGGTCGCCCTCGCGGCCCCAGGCCAGGAAGGTGACGCCGTCCGCGGCGACGCGCTCGGCCATCTGCTCCAGCCACCGGTAGGCCAGGTGGTTGTACGGGTGGGGGAACTGCCAGCGCTCGTCCAGGTATCCGGCGCCGTGGTCCGTGGGGACGGGCACGAACGGCACCCCCAGGTGGTCGCAGACGGCCCGGGCGTACGCTGATTCGTCGGCCAGCGGGTCGCGCGTGGCGTAGTGGTAGGCGACCGCGTCCGCGCCGCACTCCACGAGCGCCGCGAGCACGGCCGCGGAGTCCAGGCCGCCGCTGAGCAGGATGCCGGTCCGGCCGCGGCCCGCGTACGGGCGGGCGGCCTCCACCACGAGCTCCCAGGCGGCCTCCGCGAACTCCGTCATCGTCGTGCGCGGGGGCAGGTCCAGCGGCGTCACCGGGTCGTAGGCGGCCGTGGTCGCGCAGTCGCGTTCGAGGGTGACGACCGTGCCGGGCGGGACGCGCGCGATGCCGGGGTAGACGAAGACCATGTCGCCGCGGCAGGCGCGCCACAGCTCCTCGCGGCCGTACTCGCCGGGTCCGTCGAGGAGGTCGGTGGGGTCGGTGGAGAAGCGCAGCAGGTCCCGGGAGCGGCGGTAGTGCAGGGCCTCCTCGCTGGTGGCGCTGCGGAAGAGGAACACCCTGTGGTCGGCGACCAGCGCGCCGGACAGCGCGCCGGGCATGCGGGCCAGGTCGGCGTGGCGGCCCTCCTTGAGGGCCTTGGCGAGGCGGTCCACCCACGCGGGCGTCACCGGGCCCCGGACGACGCCGGTCAGCAGCAGCCTCTCTCGCTCGGAGGGGTACGGGATCCGGGGCGTCCCCGGGACCGCCCACTGGACGAGGTGGCGGCCGGGGTCCGACCAGGCGGGGCGGCGGCCGAAGGGCGCGCTGACGTACGAGATGCGGGGCGCCTGGCCGCCGAACGGGACGCGTCCGTAGCAGCCCAGGTAGTCGCCGACGGGAGAGGCGCCGCCGGGGCGGGCTCCGTCGGGCACGGGCACGGTCTCCATGACTTCCCTTCCGGCATCGCTCGCGCGGGCACCGGGCGCCGGTCGCGGTCCGGTGCCGCCCCGGCGCGGGCCGGGGCGGTGGGCGCGCGCGTCAGACGAGCGCACGCGTGTTCGGCGAGTCGGGTGGGAGGGGGCCGTTGTGGGCAGTGAGCCGTTCGACGGTGCCGAGCTCGTCGATCTGCGGTTCCACGTACGGGCGCTTGAGGGTGCGGGGGTGCTGGACGGTGCGGGAGCGCTGGACGGTCGCTGAGGTGTCGGTCGCCGGCGTGATCGGGTCGTGCGTGCTCTCCATTGCGGTCCCCCTGTTCCGCTGGGCACGGCTGGGCACTACAGGGCACTGAGTCCCGCCCACTCCACGGTCGTGCACTTCCGCCGCTCCCGCACAGAGGGGGACGACGCGCTGGAGCGGCGCCCCGGAGCAGGTGGCGGGGCACGCGGCGCGCGGACGCTCACGTACCGGTGTGCACGCCCGGACGGGCCTCACGCGGTGTCACGCGGCGGCGCTCCCGTCACACCGCGGCGATGAACTCCCGCACCATCTCCGCATACGTCTCCGGATGCGACACCTGCGGCACGTGCCCCGCGCCCTCCAGCCCCCTGAGCTCCGCCTGCCGCACGCTCCGGGAGAGCTCGACCGTCACCGGCGGGAGCCACGGCAGGCTCTCCGTCCCGTACGTCAGCAGCGCCGGCGCGGAGAAGCCGGAGAGCCGGGTGAGGTCGAGGCTCGCCCAGCCGGGGTCGCACTGCTCGTGCACGAAGGCGCGGCTGTTGGCGACGAGGACCGCGCGCACGCGCGCGGGCAGGGCCGCCCAGGAGCCCGGCCCGAGGGCCACCTCCTCCATGAAGCGGCGAACTCCCTCACTCTCCTCCCCGGCGAGGATGAGGGCCACCGCCGTGTCGATGCCCTCCTGCGCGGCCCGCACCAGCACGTGCGCCGGGTCGTCGCCGCGGATCACGCCCAGCAGCGGCGGCTCGTGCGCGATGAGGCTGCGGAACAGGCCGGGCCGGCGGACGGCCAGGCCCAGCGCCGTCGACGCGCCGAAGGAGTTGCCCGCGACGTGTGCCGGGGCGAAGCCCAGCGTCTCCATCAGGGCGGCCAGATCGTCCTCGTGGTCCCTGCGGACGCCGTTGCCGAGGGTGCGCGTGCTGCCGCTGTGGCCGCGCCGGTCGTAGACGAGGACCCGGAAGGACGCGGCGAGGGCCGGGACGACCGCCTGCCACGTGTAGTGGTCGGTCAGCCCGCCGTGGACCAGCACCAGCGGCTCGCCTTCGCCCACGACCTCGTGGAAGAGCTCCGCGCCGCGCACCCGGACTCGCGCCATGCCGGGCCTCCCTCGCTCGGACGTCCATGACAGCCGCGCGCCGCCGCGCCCGCAAGAGCACCGCCCCCGGGTTCACCCGTTCGCACACGGGCCCGCGCGGAGCCGCCCGCGGGTGACACCCGGGCTCCGGCTCCCTCCCGCACGCGCCCCGCGGGGCGATCATCGAGGCATGGACATCACCCTGCACCTCGCACAGCAGCCCGAGGCCGACGCCCTGCTCGGCCGCAGCCCGCTCGCCGCGCTGGTCGGGATGCTGCTGGACCAGCAGATCCCCATGGAGTGGGCGTTCTCCGGCCCGTACGCCATCGCGCAGCGGATGGGCCGCGACGACCTCGACGCGTACGAGATCGCCGCCTACGACCCCGACGCGTTCGCCGGGCTGCTGTCCGAGAAGCCGGCCGTGCACCGCTACCCCGGCTCGATGGCCAAGCGCGTCCAGCAGCTCTGCCAGTACCTCGTGGAGCACTACGGCGGCGAGGCGAGCGCGGTGTGGGACGGCGCCGGGACCGGGGCGGAGCTGCTCGCGCGGCTCAAGGAGCTGCCCGGCTTCGGCGAGCAGAAGGCCCGGATCTTCCTCGCGCTGCTGGGCAAGCAGCTCCAGGTCGCGCCGGAGGGCTGGCGCGAGGCGGCCGGCGCGTACGGGGAGGAGGGCTCCTACCGCTCGGTTGCGGACATCACCGGGCCCGAGTCGCTGGCGAAGGTGCGGGAGCACAAGCAGGAGGTCAAGCGCGCGGCCAAGCAGGCGGCGGCCGCCAAGGCCACGATCCGGCCGGCGAAGCCGGCGAAGAAGAAGTCCTGACGTCCCCAGCCTGTGGATGACGGATTTCCCGCACGGTCCGCCCCGTATTTCCGTACCGGAGACCGCCCCCGCTGCTCCTGGTATGCGGCCGATTGTCGCCTTCGCGCTGCCGTGCCGTGGCTGCGCCGGGAGCCTGTCGCCCGGTAGGCTTTCCGTGTGATCTTCAAGCGCATCGGAAACGGGCGGCCGTACCCCGACCACGGCCGGGAGAGCACCCGGCAGTGGGCGGACGTCGCCCCGCGCCCGGTGCGGCTCGACCAGTTGGTGACCACCAAGCAGCAGCTCGACCTGGAAACCCTGCTGGCCGAGGACTCGACCTTCTACGGCGACCTCTTCGCCCACGTCGTCAAGTGGCACGGCGACCTCTACCTCGAGGACGGCCTGCACCGCGCCGTGCGCGCCGCGCTCCAGCAGCGCCAGGTGCTGCACGCACGCGTGCTCGAACTGGGCTGACCGGAGGCTCTTTCCGGCCGTTGTTCGGCCTTTCGGGTAGGGCCGCGCGAACCCATTGATCATTTAGTAGGCAGCGGCCCCGCCCCGCACTACGCTGCGCCCATGAGCATGCTCACCCCTCCCGGCATGGGCGGCAGATACCGCATTACGGGCAAGCGATTCCCGCACATGCGCCGCCCCAGAAACCGCCGCAGGATCGTGCTCGCCGCAGTCACCTCGTCCGCCGCGCTCGCCCTGGCCGGATGGGGGACCTTCCAGCTCGTCGACGTCTTCACCGGGGGCCCGAGCGAGACACAGGCCCACGGTGCGGGAGCGAAGGGCGGGAAAGGGGCGAGGGACGGCGACTGCAAGGCGGCCGCGGACGAGGAAGCGGAGACGAAGCCGCTGCCCCGCCCGTCCGACATCACCGTCAACGTCTACAACGCGACTCCGCAGGGCGGACTCGCCAAGATCACCGCGGATGAGCTCAAGAGCCGCGGCTTCAGGATCGGCAAGGTGGGCAACGCCCCCGCCCTCTACGACAAGAAGGTCGAGCGGACCGGCCTGCTGATCGGTGCGCCGGAGGCCGCGGAGGGGGCGCTGCGGGTCGTCGGCACGCAGATGGCCGGGGCCGAGATCAAGAACGACCAGCGCGACACCGACGAGGACGTCGATCTGGTCATCGGCAATGAGTTCAAGGAGCTCACGGCGCGGAAGGACGCCGACCGGGCTCTGACCGACATGGGTGTCGAACCGGGAGAGGGCCCGGCGCCCTCGGGGTCCCCGTCCTCGGCACCGCCGTCGAAGGCGGCGTCCCCGGCACCGAAGAGGTGCTGAGGCAGCCCTCGACGGGCTGAGGGGGTAGAAGGGCTGCGGCCCGGCGGAACGTAGGGCCGCCGGGCCGTCGCGTTCGTCGTGAGCCTGGCGGCTAGCCCGCCGTGCCGTACATGCGGTCGCCCGCGTCGCCCAGGCCCGGGACGATGTAGCCGTTCTCGTTGAGGCGCTCGTCGACGGAGGCGGTGACGACGGTCACCGGCGCGCCGGCCAGCTCGCGCTCCATGACCTCGACGCCCTCCGGCGCGGCCAGCAGGCAGATCGCGGTGACGTCGTCCGCGCCGCGCTCGATCAGCTCGTTGATCGCCGCGACCAGCGTGCCGCCGGTGGCCAGCATCGGGTCCAGGACGTAGACCTGGCGGCCCGAGAGGTCGTCGGGCATGCGCGTGGCGTACGTCTCCGCCTTGAGGGTCTCCTCATTGCGGATCATGCCCAGGAAACCCACCTCGGCGGTCGGCAGCAGCCGGACCATGCCGTCCAGCATGCCGAGGCCGGCGCGCAGGATCGGCACGACCAGCGGGCGCGGGTGGGAGAGCTTGACGCCGGTGGTCGCCGTGACCGGGGACTCGATGTCCACCTGCTCCGTGCGCACATCGCGCGTGGCCTCGTAGGCGAGCAGGGTGACCAGCTCGTCGGCGAGACGCCGGAAGGTGGGGGAGTCGGTGCGCTTGTCGCGCAGGGTGGTGAGCTTGTGCGCCACCAGGGGGTGGTCGACGACGTGGATCCGCATGACATCGACATTAACCGAGCTTTCGGCCCCCGGCGGCCGCCGTGCGGCGTTCGACGCCCCGCCGCCGGTCTGCGACGGTCTGTCGCCGCACTGGCATCAAACCACCACTTAGGGGGAAAGTGGGCACGTACGCCCGGTCTGTCGCTCCGGGCGTGGCCGGCGAAGCACTCGGCACGAGGTGGTCCTGCCATGGCTGAAGACGCCCCCGAGAAGCCCCACACCAAGTCCGACACGATGTCCGACATCAAGTCCGGCACGAAGCCCGACACGATGTCCGAACCCGGAACCGCCCCCGAAGCCGGGGACGAGGCGGACCGCCGCCGCAGACGCGCGCAGTTCCTGCGCGAGCTGAACGAGGCGAAGGAGCTCCGCGACCGCGTGCAGCCGCGCCGGGCCCGGGCGGCCCGGATGCGCCAGCAGATGCGGATGCGGACCTTCCGCTGGTGATCCGTACGGCGGCCCCGCGGCGCCACGTGAGGCACATCTCTTCGGACTGCTGCACGACGCAGGGCGGAAGACCTCTCGCAACGGCGAGGTTTCTGCCACGATTCCGAATGGGCGGGGTGGTCCCCGTCCGGCCCGGCACCGCCTATGACCAGTGGGAGAGTCACGGTGTACTTCGCCGCACTGCTCGCGCGCACCGAAGACGGATGGCAAGCGAGCGATACAGAACTCGACAACGTGGAAACCCTGGCCGACCTCGCCGACCTGGCCCGTGAGTCCGCGGTGGACGACGACACGGTCCTGGCGTTCATCGAGCAGGAGGACTCCTGGTTCGGGATCGTCCGCGTGGACGGCGAGGACGACCCGCGCGTCTTCGTCTCGAACGCGGTCGTCGCGGGCCGCAGCTCGTACGGCGCCATGCTCGTGGACGAGCTGATCGGCCGCGACGAGGACGACGGCACCGACGACCTCGACGACCTCGACCTGGACGGGACGGAGGACGGTGAGCCCGACGCCGTGGAGGACGAGGCCGAGGAGGCGGGCGACGCCGCCGAGCCGCGGCCGGCCGGCCCGCTCGGCGACGCCGAGATCCTCTCCGACCTCGGTGTGGGCGCGAAGGAGCTGCTCGCCCTCGAAAGGGAGGCGCTCAGCGAGATCGCCGACGCCCTCGGCTGCACGGACGTCCTGGAGGCCGTCCGCTGACGGCCGCCGGGCCCGGTTCGCTCACACTGGTGCCATGAACGAAGCCGTCCGCGAGCCGACAGACCACGACCCCGTGCGCGCCCCGTGGCTCGCCCCCATGCGGGCCGCCCTGGACGAGGCCGTACGGGCCCCCGCCACCGGCGACGTGCCGGTCGGCGCCGTGGTGCTGGGCCCGGACGGCTCCGTCATCGGCCGCGGCCGCAACGAACGCGAGGCCACCGGCGACCCGACCGGCCACGCCGAGGTCCTCGCCCTGCGCGAGGCGGCGCGGGCCGTCGGCGAGTGGCGCCTCGCGGGCTGCACACTGGTCGTGACGCTGGAGCCGTGCACGATGTGTGCGGGCGCGATCGTCCTCTCCCGGGTCGACCGCGTCGTCTACGGCGCCGTGGACGAGAAGGCGGGGGCGGCCGGCTCCCTCTGGGACGTCCTGCGCGACCGCCGGCTCAACCACCGGCCCGAGGTGATCCAGGGCGTCCTCGCCGGGGAGTGCGCGGCGCTCCTCACCGAGTTCTTCCGCTCCCGGTGAGCTCCCGGTGAGCCCCTGGTGAGCGCCCGGTGAGCGCCTCATGAGGAGCGTCACACCGGTCCGGCCCGGTATCGATTTCAGACCACGGCCCACCGTCCGCTAAGCTCTCTCTCGGTAGCGTGTCCGAGCGGCCTAAGGAGCACGCCTCGAAAGCGTGTGTGGGGGCAACTCCACCGTGGGTTCAAATCCCACCGCTACCGCCAGCGACACCCCTTCGTCCGTGGAAACGCGGACGGAGGGGTGTTCTGCATGTCCGGGGCGAGTGTTCCGCATGTCCGGGGCGACCGGGGGTGTCCTTTGCTCCCGGCATTGCTCTGCCGCTTCCGGCATCGCTCTACGGATTGCTCTACGCATCGCCCTGCGCATTGCTTTACGCATTGCTCTGCGAAAATCATGCGACGCACCGTCAGCTTCCTTGACTCGTAAGGTCTTTCCGCCGAGGATGCCGCGGCGTGCGTCGAGCGGAGGGGCGCTCGCATGGACAGGGCAAGGGGAGTGACGAGGTGTGCGGCGCGGGCATCATCAGCCTGCTGGCGGACCAGGGCGTGTCGCGCTGGCTGGACGGCGCCGAGTGGCAGGAGCCCAATCCGCGGCGGCTGGCCCGGCTCGTCGACGACGGGCTGATCAGCGGGCTGGCCCTCGGGCCCGAGCCCCTCACGCGGTCCCTGCTCCGGCGCGGCCGGCCCGTGCGCGGGACCGGGGGGCCGGTGACGGCCGGGGCCCTGCGCGCCGCGGAGGGGCTGCTCGCGGCCGAGGGGCGGCGCGCGTGCGACGTGCTGCTGCCCGTGCACGAGCGGACCGGCGGCCGGGACGGGCACGTCGCCCTGGAGGCCGGCCCCGTCGCGGACACGGCCACGGCGCGGCGGCTGGCGCGGGCCGTCGACCGCCCCAATGTGCTGGTCGCCCTGCCCGCCGGGCCCGACGGGCTCGCCGCGGCCGCGGACTGCCTCGCCGAGGGCATCGGCGTGGACCTCGGGCCCGTGCTGTCGCCCGCCCACTACGGCAAGGCGGCCGCCGCCTGGCTGGACGGCCTGCGCCGCGCGCACCGCGCGGGGCGCGACCTCTCCGCGATCCGGGCCGTCGTCTCCGTGCCGCTGGCGCCCGTGGACGCCGCCTTCGACGAGCGGCTGCGCTCCTCCTCGTCCGAGGCGGCCCGGATGATGCGCGGCGAGGCGGCCCTCGCCTCCGCGCGGCTCGTCTTCCACAGCCACGAGCGGCTGCTGGCCGGGCCGGACTGGCGCGAGCTCGCCGCGCTCGGGGCGCGGCCGCACCGGGTGCGCTGGACGGACACCGCCGTGCGCGCGCCGGGCGGGCCCGGCACGCGCTACGTGGACGAGCTCGTCGTCCGCGGCGCGATCACCACGCTGGGGCCCGCGACCCTGGAGGCCGTCGCCGAGCGCGGCAATCCGCGCGGTGACGCCGTCACCGGCCGGGGCCGCGCCGCCGCGCGCGTCCTGGACTCCCTGGAAATCCTGGGCGCCCCGTACGCCCCCACGGTCCGCGCCCTGGCCTCCCGGGCGGCGGCGCTGCGCTCCGCGCGCTGGAACGCCTTGCTGGCGGCGGTCAGTGGCGTGCTGGGCGCGGCTGGTGCGGCGGGCGGCCGGATCGGCTGAGCGGCTGGATGGCTGAACGGTTCGTGGTTCGTGGTTCGCGGCTCGACGGCTGAACGGTTCGACGGCCGGAAGGCGTAAATCCGCCCGCGTACCCGTGGCGTAAACATCGGAGTGCGGCGGAACTGGCCGGAATTCATAGCCGGTGAGGCGTCCCTATTTCTGCGGCCCGGCTTTGCAACTCCCCTCTCCGTAGCGGAAGTTGTGCGTCCGATTCATATTCCCACCTGGTCGGATGCCGATCCTCCGGGGGAGGTAATAAGTCATCTTCGCCGTGAAGATGTGACGGCAATCACATTCCCCGCTGTTGTGAACATCTCTTCACCTAGGGTGATCGCGCTGCCTTTGAACGTGCATGTGAACGTGTAAATGGCTCAGGGAGGCTGACGGTGTATCAGGCCGGAAACGACGCGAATTCCTCTTACCCCGCCCCCCGCCCCGAACCACTCGAAGCCCCCTACCCACCCGGCAGTCTGGACCCGGTCCGCGCCGCGGTGGACACCGCCGCGGTGGCGGAACGGCACCCGGCGTACGAGAAGTTCGGCCAGGAGCTCGGCAACACCTCGCTCATCGAGGTGCCGGGCCCCCGCGGCGGCGCCGCCGTGCTGGCCAAGTGCGAGTGGGAGAACCCAGCCGGCTCCGTCAAGGACCGCGTCGCCCACGCCCTGCTCGGCAGCGCCCTCCAGCGGCACGGCGACCGCCCGCTCGACGAGCTCCGCATCCTGGAGTACTCCGGCGGCAGCCTCGCCAACGCCCTCTCCCGCCTCTGCGCCGACCTGGGCATCCGCTCCCGCTTCGTCCTCTCCTCGGCGAGCCCCGGCAGCCTCCTCGGCACCCTCGCCGAGCGCGGCGCCCGCGTCGACCTGGTCGACAAGGAGCGCGGCTTCCTCGAAGTCGTCCGCGAGGCCCTGCGCATCGCCGCCGCCGAACCCGAGTGGACCCTGCTCTACCAGCACCGCAACCCCGCCAACGTGCTGCTCCAGGAGCGCACCACCGGCGCCGAGCTCGTCGCGCAGCTCGGCGGCCGCGTCCCCGACGCCTGGGTGGCCTCGATCGGCACCGGCGGCACGCTGATCGGCGTGCTGCGCGCTCTGCGCGCCCGGTTCCCCGCCGTGCGGGCCGTCGGCGTCACGCCCGCCGAGCTGCCCTACGGCAGCGAGGAGCCGCCCAACGGGCAGCGGAAGTACGCCGGGTCGGGCGGCATGGGCCACGGCATCAGGCAGCCGTTCGTGACGCTGTACGACGACGAGACCGAGCACCGCACCGTCTCGTACCCGCGCGCCTTCGCCGCCATGGGGGAGTTCCGCGACCTCACCGGCCTCCGGATCGGCAGCTCCGCCGCCGCCAACTGGCTGGCAGCCAAGGAGATAGCCGCCGGTCTGCCGGCTTCGGCGACGGTCGTCACCGTCTTCCCCGACGCCGGGACGCCCGAGGAGTGGGAGCAGCTCGGACGATGACGACGACGCCTTCTTCTTCCTCCTCTTCCCCCTCTTCCTCTCCTTCTCCTTCTTCTCCTTCGCACCTGGTGCTGGTGGAGACGACCCCGACCGCCGGATTCAAGATCGTGTCGGAGGCTCTCGCGCTCGGCCACGAAGTGACCTTCGTGGCCCACTCCCTCGATCCGTACCTCGCCGCGGAGGGCGGCGAGGAGGCGCTGCGGACGCCGACCCGGCTGCTGACCGGGGTCCCCACCACGGACCCGGGCGGCCTCCTCGACGTCATCGGCACGCTGCACCGCAAGCATCCTGTGCACGGCCTGCTCGCCCTCAGCGAGGGCCACCTGCCGGCCACGGCCGAGGTCGCCGAGGCGCTCGGCCTGCCCTTCGAGAGCGCGGCGGTGATGCGGCGGCTGCGCGACAAGCACGCCGTGCGCGAACGCCTGGCCGCCGCGGGCGTGCCGCAGCCCGCGTTCCGGCAGGCCCGGACGCCCGAGGAGGCCGTGGCCGCGGCCGCGGAGATCGGCTACCCCGTCGTGGTCAAGCCGGCCGACGGCTTCGGCTCCCTCCACGTCGGCGTCGCGAACGACGCGGCCGAAGTGGCCGAGCTGGCCGGGGCCGTCGCCGGGGCGCGCTCGTACGGGCGCGGGGTCGCCGGCAGCGGCGTGGCCCTGCTGGAGGCGTACGTGCCGGGCCCGGTCGTCAGCTGCGAGATGGTGACCGTCGACGGCACCAGCACCCCGTACGGCTGCGTGGACCGCTTGCTCGCCCCCGCGCCGCACCCGGTCGAACTGGGCGGCTGCTTCCCCGCCGAGCTGGACGACGACGTCCGCGAGGCCGTCGAGCGCGTCGTCGCCGACGCGCTCGACGCCGCCGGCATCCGGCGCGCGCACACCCACACCGAGGTCGTCCTCGGGCCGGACGGCCCGCAGATCATCGAAATCAACGGCCGGCTCATCGGCGGCTACGTCCCCACGATGATCAATTACGTGCTGGGCCGGAACATCTACCACGACGTCATCGAACTCGCCCTGGGCGGCAGCCCGTCGCCCTCCCCGGCGCAGGGCGTCGGCTGCATCCGGGCGATCACCGCCCCGGCGCCCGGCGTGCTCGCCGGCATCGACGCAGAGGCGGCACGGAGCGCCCCCGGGACGGCCGAAGTGATGCTGCACGCGCGCCCCGGGCAGCCGGTGCGCCCTGCGCGCAACAACTTCGACCGGCTCGGCTTCCTCATCACGACGGCTGACACGGCGGCCGAGGCGAGGAAGGCGGCGGAGGACGCGCACGCCCTTGTACGGGTGACGGTTGAGGACGCCGCGGATGCCGCGGATGCCACGGGCGCTGTGGGCTCTGCGGATGCCGCGGGCGTCGCGGATGCCACGGACGCTGCGGAGGGGGCCGCGTGAACCGTTTCCGCACGCTGTGCGTGGCCGGGAGCCCGAGCCGCGGATCCCACACCCGGGCGCTGGTCGCCCACATCGGCGGCCTGCTGGAGCGGCGCGGCTCCGAGACCGTCCTGGCGGACCTCGCCGAGCTCGGCCTGCCGCCCAGCCACCCCGACCACTACTGGAGCCCCGAGCCCCACCCCGTCGCGCGGGCACGCGAGTTCATCGAGGCGGTGCGCGCGAGCGACGCCCTGGTCCTGGGGACGCCCGTCTACCACTCGGGCTACTCCGGACTGCTCAAGAGCGCTGTCGACCTGCTGCCGCGCGACGCCTTCGAGGGCAAGGCCGTAGCCCTGGTCTCGCACGCGAGCGGGCCGCGCGGGTCGGCCGCCGCCTGCGAACAGCTGCGGCAGGTGGTGAAGGCGCTCGGCGGGTGGGCGGTGCCGATGCAGGTCAGCACGGTGACCGCGGATTTCGCGGATGTCGTGGACCTTACGGACTCCACGGGTGGCGGGCGGCGGACGCTGGACGAGGCGGGGCCGGTGCACGCGCGGTGCGCGGAACTGGCCGATCAGCTCGCGGTGTTCACGCGCGCGATGCGGGGAGCGGACGGCCGTACGGACAGCCGTGTGGACGTCCGTGTGGATGGCTGTGCGGACGGCCGTATGGACGACCCGGCAGACGGCACGCGGGCGGGGGTGGCGGCTTGAGAATCACCGGAATCGCCTCCCGTCTGAGCTCCCTGAGCTCCCTGAGCCCTCTGAGCCGCTTGAGCTCCCTGAGCCGCCTGCGCGAGGACCTGAAGGTCGTCGCCGAGCGCGACCCCGCCGTCCGCAGCCGGGCCGAGGCGCTCCTGTCCCCCTTCCTGCCCGCCCTGTGGCTGCACCGGCCCGCGAGCAGGCTGCACGCGCGGGGCCACCGGGTCGCGGCCCGCGTGCTGTCGCTCGCCGGCCGCTTCCTGTCCGGCGGCGTCGACATCCACCCGGGCGCACGCGTGGGGCGGCGGCTGTTCATCGACCACGCCGCGGCCGTCGTCATCGGCGAGGACGCCGTGATCGGCGACGACGTCACCCTCTACCACCAGGTCACCATCGGCGCCGTCGGCTGGTGGCGCGACCGCCACCGGCTGCCCGGCGAGCGGCGGCATCCCACCCTCGGCGACCGCGTCGTGGTGGGCGCGGGCGCCTCCGTCCTCGGCCCGGTGCGCATCGGCGACGACAGCCTCATCGGCGCGCACGCGCTGGTGACGACGGACGTCCCGGCCGGGAGCCGGGTGGGCGCCCCCAAGAGCGAGATCCACCCGAAGGGCAGGCCGGCCCTGGCACGGGCCGGCGGCACCGAAGCGACGAGGAAGAGGAGCGGCCTTTGAACCCTCCCCCGGCTGAAGCAGGGGGATTCCTGGCTCAGGAAGCCCCGCAGGTCAGCGACCCGCAAGGTCTTACTCCCTCAACACCAGCCGGGACGGAACCTGCCCGGTTGTGTACGGCAAAGCCGGGGTTGCGCTTTCTTGGCTCTCGATCAACGCGCGTACGGAGCTTGGTTCTTGCAACGCACAGCGTGCAGCCTACCGGCTCCCTGCCCTGCTCCGCAGGGCTTCGATTCCTCCCCTGCCTGAAGGCAGGGGCATCCTTGAAGGAGACCAGGTGACCACGACGAACCCGGGCATCGACACGGACGGCGGCACCAGTGGTGCCGACCCCTACCGCCGGGTCCTCCGCGACGCCTTCGTCCGGCGCTACGAGGACGGCGCGGACTCCTGGAGCGAGGAACCGGCCATGCGCGAGCTGGTGCCCCTGCTCTGCACGGAGCTGGCGGCGGGCAGCAGCGTCATCGACATCGGCGCGGGCCGCGGCCGCGACATGGAGCTCCTGCTGGCCGCCGGCCACCGCGTCACCGCGGTCGACCTCGTCCGCCTCCCCGACTGGGACGACATAGCCCGCCGCTACGGCGCCGCCGCGTCCTTCGAGGTCGGTGACTTCGCGGACATGGCCGACGCCGCCCACATCTACGACGCGGCTGTCGACAACGGCGTCCTCCACCACCAGGCCCCCGCCGCCTACGCGCAGTACCTCGCGAACGTACGGCGGCGGCTGCGCCCCGGCGGGCTGCTGGCCGTCAGCCTCTTCACCACGGCCGAGGAGCTCGCCGAGGGCGTTCTCAACCGCGCCGATGACGGCCGTCTGTCGCGCTGGTTCAACGAGCGGGAGGCGACGGAGCTGCTGGCCGGCGCCGGGTTCACCGTGACCGCCGTCCGCACCGTCCGCAGGGAGCTGCCGGGCCTCGCCTACCTGCTGGTCCTCGCGCGCCGCGACGCGTAAGCCGTACAGCCGCGCGAGCCGTACGGGCACGTAGGCCGTCCCGTACAGCCGCGCGAGCCGCACGGCCGTCGCCCGGCAAGCCGTACAGCCGCACAGCCGTACAGACGTCAAGGGTTTGGTACTGACTGATGACCGCTCCGTCCCCGAGGGGGCCCGCCGCGGCAGGCCCCGCCCCCGCCTCCGCGCCCGCCGCCAAGCCGGGCAGCCGCATGTTCGCGTCGCTCGCCGTGCGCAACTACCGCTACTTCTTCTTCGGGCAGTTCATCTCGAACTCCGGCACGTGGATGCAGTTCGTCGCCCAGGACTGGCTGGTCTTCCACCTCACCGGCAGCACGTTCGCGGTGGGCGTCACCACGGCGCTGCAATTCCTGCCGGTGCTGCTGTTCGGCCTGTTCGGCGGGGTCGTCGCCGACCGGTACCCGAAGCGGCGGATCCTGCTCACCACGCAGGGCGCGATGGGCCTGTTCGCGGCGGCCCTGGCCGTGCTCACGCTGACCGGCACCGTCGAGGTCGCGCACGTCTACGTCTTCGCGTTCCTGCTCGGCCTCATGAACGTGTTCGCCAACCCGGCGATCCAGACGTTCGTCCCCGAGATGGTCGGTCCCGAGCGCATCGCCAACGCGGTCAGCCTGGGCGCCGTCAACTTCCAGAGCGCCCGCCTGCTCGGCCCGGCCGTGGCGGGACCGCTGATCGTCGTGATCGGCAGCGGCTGGGCGTTCGCCCTCAACGCCCTCTCCTACCTCGCGGTGATCGCCTCCCTGCTGGCCGTGCGGGCCGCCGAGCTGCTCCCGTCGAAGCCCGCGCCGCGCGAGAAGGGCCAGGTCCGGGCGGGCCTGCGGCACGTGCGCGAGCATCCGCAGCTGATGCTGCCGATCGTGCTGGTCGGGTTCGTCTGCACCTTCGGCTTCAACTTCCCGACGCTGCTGTCGGGCTTCGCGTACAACGTCTTCGACGGCGGCGCGAAGGAATTCGGCTTCCTGACGACGGCGGTCGGGCTGGGGGCCCTGGCGGGGGCGCTGCTGTCGGCGCGCCGGCGGAGCGGCAGCGCGGTGGTCATGGTGGTCACGGCGGCGGCCTTCGGCGTGCTGGAGGCGCTGACGTCGGCGGCGCCGGGCATCTGGTGGTTCGGCGCACTGATGGTGCTGGTGGGGCTGCTGAACGTGACGTTCGCGACCACGGCCAATGCGCTGGTGCAGCTGAACACGGACCCGTCGATGCGGGGCCGCGTGATGGGCCTGTACATGCTCGTCTACACGGGCGGGACGCCCATCGGCGGCCCGGTGGTGGGCTGGGCGGTCCAGCACTACGGGGCGCGGGCCGGGATCCTGGCGTGCGGGCTGGTGGCGGTGGCCGCGGCGGCGGTCGTGGGGCTCGTGGCCCTGCGCGCTCCCCGTGCGGGCGCGGTCCCGGGTGATTAGCGTGGCTACGGGGGCGCCAGGGACGTAGCAGCCCGGAAGGAGCCGGAACCATGGCCGCGCAAGCAGAGGGCATGCCGTGCTGGGCCGACGCGATGTTCACGGACGTCGAGGCGGCCAAGGATTTCTACGGTGACGTCCTGGGATGGACCTTCGGCGAGAGCGCGTCGGAGTTCGGCGACTACACGGAGGCGTACGACGCGGACGGCAAGGCCGTGGCCGCCGTGGTGCCTCCCATGCCGGGCCAGGAGGGCCACTCCGCCTGGAACCTCTACTTCGCCTCGCCCGACGCGGCAGCCACCGCCGCGAAGATCCGCGCGAGTGGCGGCGAGCTGCTGATGGACCCGATGACCGTCGGCGACTTCGGCACGATGGTCCTCGCCCGCGACCCCTCGGGCGTCACCTTCGGCGTCTGGCAGGCCGGCACCCACGAGGGCTTCGGCAAGCGCGGGGAGGCCGGCGCGTACTGCTGGGCCGAGGTCTTCACCCGCGATCCGCGCAAGACCGACGCCTTCTTCCCGGCCGTCTTCCCGTACGGGGTGCAGCGCATCAAGGGCGACGCGGACACCGACGACGAGGAAATCGACTTCAAGCTGTTCACGCTCGGCGGCGACGCGGTGCTCGGCCGCATGGTGATGGGCGAGGAATTCCCCCCGGAGGTCCCGCCGCACATTCAGGTCTTCTTCGCCGTCGGCGACTGCGACGCCACGGTCGCCAAGGCGACGGAACGCGGCGGCGACCTCAAATTCGGCCCGATGGACAGCCCCTTCGGCCGCTTCGCCGCATTGACCGACCCCCAGGGCGCGTCGTTCGCCGTCATCGACCTGAGCGCGACGACGGGAAAGATGCCGGAGCTGACGGTCGAGAAGTGAGCCGAAGGGGAAAGTGAGGCAGGGCGTCGCCGGACGGGCCGGAGCGCGCGGACCCGCAGCCGTGGAGAAGGCTGCCGGGTTCCGCGGGACCGGCCCGTCCCGGTGACAGGGGCCGCGGCCGCGATCAGGCGATCGCGCCGCCGCCTTCGATGAACAGCGTGGTGCCCGTGCTGTACGGATTGCCCGCCACGTAGAGGATCGCGTCGGCGATGTCCTCGGGCTCGCCCACGCGGCCGACGGGGAGCCGCTCGGCAGCGGCCTCGTACATGGCCTCGCGGTCCTCCGCGGGGAGGCCGTCCCACAGCGGCGTCCTGATCAGGCCGGGGGAGACGGCGTTGACGCGCAGCGGTGCGTATTCCAGGGCCAGCCCGCGGACGAGGGCCTCCAGCGCGGCGTTGATCGCGCTCTGTAGCGCGGCGGCCTTTCCGGGCCGTACGGACAGGTAGCCGGTGACGATGGTCAGCGAGCCGGCGGGGCTGATCCGCAGCGCGCGGGCCAGGCGGTAGGCGCCCCAGAACTTGCTGTCCATCGCGGCGCGGGCGGCGTCGAGCGGCAAGGTGTCGACGCGGCCCATCGGCGTGTCGGCCGCCGTGATGACGACGTGGTCGAACGCGCCCGCAGTGCCGGCGAATTCCTCGACCGAGGCGTCGTCGGTGATGTCCAGGACCCGGCCGGTCGCGGGTGCGCCGATGCTGCCCACCGCGGCGTCGATCTTCTCCTTGGAGCGGGAGGCGATGGTGACGTGTGCGCCCTGTGCGGTGAACTGCCGGGCAGTGGCCAGGCCGACGCCTGAGCTCCCTCCGACGACGAGGACGCGCTTTCCTTGGTAATCGGTCATGGTGTGGTGCTCTCCTGTAGGACGAGGGGAAGGACGGGGGCCTGGGAGGCCAGGTCCTCGGAACGGGTGCGGGAATAGCTCTCACGGTTCAGCTCGGTGATCTGAACCGATATGTCGCAGGAGGTCTCCGTCATCGTCCGCCGGAAGTGCCGGCCCAGGACGCGCAGGGCTTCCTGGCTGATGCGGCTCTTGGCGTCCGCGGACTTGCCCGCGAAGGTGCGGATGTCGAGATTGACGAACGCCTGCTCGTACGTGCCGTCGCCGATGTAGGCGTTCAGCCGGACGACCCTGCTCTTGAAGTCCTGGACACGGAAGCCGCCGACTTCCGAGAGCGCAGCATGCAGTTCCCTGAACAGGCCGGCTTCGTCGACCGATTCACGGATGTTGCCCGAGTGCTCGAGCATGAGGTGGGGCATGCCGATTCCTTTCTCTGTTTCACGTGGTGATGCCGGCGTATACCTCCTCCTCTGCGTTCTGCCTTGCAGGCATCTACCGACGGCGGATACGCCGGCATGACGGAACCGCCGGCACGGGGCCGGCGGTTCCGGGTCTGTGGGTGTTTCTGCGGGTGCTCCTGCGAGCGTTTCCTGTGGGGGCTCCTGCGGGTGGGCTACTTCGCCGGGACGGCGGCCTTGGCGGCCGCCGGGGCGGTGGCGGCGGCAGGGGCGGCCGCGGCCTTGGCCTTGGCGGCGCGGTGGATGCCGAAGGCGCTCAGCAGCGCGCACCCGACCAGCGCCGCCACCGCCCACCCCAGGGCCGTCTGCAAGCCCGACGTGAACGTGTCCGACTTCGCGTCGCCCACGATCAGGCCCATGATCGCGACGCCGATCAGGCCGCCCAGCTGGCGCGACGCGTTCAGGACGCCGGAGGCGATGCCGATGTTGCCGGAGTCGACCGCGGAGAGCATGGCGTTCGTCATGGCCGGGACGACCAGGCCGATGCCGAAGCCCGCCACCAGGAACTGGGCGACGATGGCGAAGTACGAGCCGGAGTGCACGGCCGGGAGCGTGCCGAGGTAGCCGAGGGCGGCCAGCGAGCTGCCGGTGATGAGGACGGCACGGGCGCCGTACCGCTTGGCGAGCGGGCCGCAGGACAGGTTGGCGGTCATGATCGCGGCGGTCATCGGGAGGAACGCGAGGCCGGCGACGATCGGCGAGTAGTCCCAGACGGACTGGAAGAACAGGCTGAAGACGAAGATCAGGCCGTAGAAGGCGAAGTTGACGAGGACGCCGATCAGCGAGGTCGAGGTGAACGCCTTGCGGCCGAAGAGGTGCAGCGGCAGCATCGGGTCGCTGCTGCGCTTCTCGGCGGCGACGAAGGCGATGGTCGCGACGGCGAAGGCCACGAGGCAGCCGATGACGAACGCCGAGCCCCAGCCCCGGCCGTTGGCCTCGATGATGGCGGCGGTGAAGGTGCCCAGCGCGACCACGGCCAGCACCTGGCCGAGCAGGTCGAAGGAGCGGCGCGGGGCGTCGGCGGCGCGGACGGTGGCCGGGGCGTTGGCCTGGGTCAGCCAGATGCCGGCGACAGCGATCGGGACGTTCACGAAGAAGATCGACCGCCAGCCGAGCTGGTCGATGAGGACGCCGCCGACCACCGGGCCGAGGGCGAGGGCGAGGCCGCCCGCCGCGGCCCACAGGCTCACGGCCTTGGCGCGCTCGCCGGCGTCGGGGAACGACTTGTTCACGATCGACAGCGAGGACGGGACGATCATCGCCGCGCCCAGGCCCTGGACCACCCGGGAGACGATCAGCGCGACGAGCGTGGTGGAGGCGCCGCAGGCGAAGGACGCCACGGCGAAGAGCGCGAAGCCCACCTGGTAGATCCGCTTCGGGTCGAAGCGGTCGCCCAGCGAACCGGTGGACAGCAGGAACGCGGCGAAGGTGAGGGTGTAGCCGTTGATCACCCACTCCAGCCCGGAGAGGCTGCCGCCGAAGTCCTTGCTCAGCGCGTCGGTGGCGACGTTGACGACGCTGACGTCGAGGATGACGACGACGAACCCGAGGCAGGCCGCGAGCAGCGACAGCTTCCTTTTCGCAGTACTGGGTTCACTCTGGGACATGCCTATTCCTAAAGGTCGGTCGGACGGGGCGGGGGTGAAGGGCGTACGACGCGAATAGACTGTTCGATGCGACGCGAACACGTAGACTGTACGCAGATCATCGAACACTTTGCAATCGTTCGTCAGGAAGGCCGTTATGACCAAGGGAAACGTCGCGGCTCCGGCGTCGGCATCGGCGTCGCACCGCACGCCACCGGAGCACGTCCATCCCCGGGACGTGCTCCTGGAGACCGCCATGGCCGCGCTCAGCGACCCCGTACGGCTCGCGCTTGTACGGGAGTTGGCGGCCAGTGAGGACTGGGAGCGCACCTGCGGCAGCTTCGACGTGCCGGTCCGCAAGGCCGCGCTGAGTCATCACTTCGCGGTGCTGCGCTCCGCGGGGCTCATCGAGCAGCGCGACGCGGGCGCCAAGCGCATCAACCGGCTGCGCCGTGCCGAATTCGATGAGCACTTCCCGGGGCTGCTGGACCTCGTCCTGCGGCGGCGGTAGGAAGCGGGCGCAGGGCCGGGGCGGTCCTTAACGGTCCTTCATGGCCGCGGCCGGCCGGAGTGGTTCCGGTGCGGGCTTTCGGCTCAGTCGTCCACTGCCAGTCTGTAGCCGCGTTTCGGCACCGTGCGGATCAGGATCGCGTGCGTGCCCAGTGCGCTGCGCAGCCGGCCCACCGCCGCTTCCACCGCGTGTTCGTCCGCCCGGGCGCCCGCCCACACCCGCTGGAGCAGTTCGCTGCGGCTGAGGACCCGGCCCGGGCGGGCGGCCAGGGCGTGCAGGACCGCGGCCGGGACCGGGGGCAGCCAGATGGCTTCCGCGCCCGCGAGGAGGGCGCTGCCCTGGAGGACGAGGGGGCGCTCGCCGGTGCGCAGGACGCGGCGTTCGCGGGCCGGGAGGGTGTCCGTGAGGGTGCGGACGAGGGCGCCGAGGCGGCCGCGCTCCGGCCAGGTCGCCGGGACGCCGACGTCCTGGAGCGGGCGGGCGCACAGCGGGCCGACGCAGACCGGCAGGACGTCGTCCCGCAGCGCGGCGAGGACCTCCGCGTACAGGCCGGCCGCGTGCGCGGACTCCAGGAAGAAGACGATGGCGGGCGCGCTGGTGAAGGTGAGGGCGTGGACCTCGCGCCGTACGGTCTGCCCGACCAGGCGCCGTACCGCGTCGGTGTCCTCCGGCGGCGTCCACCGGTAGACCGGCACGCCGATGACCTCGGCGCCGCGCTCCCGCAGCGCGTCGGAGAAGCCGTCGAGGGGCACGCCGTGCTCCTGGACGGCGATGCGGCGGCCGGTCAGGTCGCGGGCGAGGAGCCAGGTCAGGAGCTCGTCGGTGGCCTCGGAGCCGGGCGAGTACGCCTCCTCCAGGCCGCTGGCCCGCACCGCGCCCGTCGCCTTGGGCCCGCGGCTGAGCACCTCCGCGCCCCGGCACGCCCCCGCGAGCCCCGCCCCGTGCCCCCAGCCCTCCGCGGCGCTCATCCACCCCCGCCAGCCGACGCCCGTCGTGGCGACGACGTAGTCGAGCGGGGCGGCGAGGCAGCGCTCGGTGGCGCGGCGCAGCGCCACGTCGTCGTCGAGCGGCAGGATCCGCATCGTGGGCGCCTCGATCACCCGGGCGCCCCTGCGCCGGATCAGGGCCGTCAGCTCGTCGCGCCGCCGGTCCGCGGTCACCCCGACGACGAAGCCGGTGAGCGGGCCTGTCTCGGGCCCGGGGCCCGGCCCTATGTCCGGCCCTATGCCCGGCCCCGGGCCCGGTCCGGGGTCAGGTCCTGTGCCCGGGCCGGTGTCAGCGCTGGTCGTTGCCATGCGCGCATGGTCCGTCGGCGGGGTTTCGGCGCCGTTGCGCCGCAGTCACACAAGCGTTAGGGAAAGCTTGCGGCAGGTTACGGCAGATGTCGTACGGCCCGCGCCGCCCGCCCGGCCGTGTGAAGGGCTTGTTCCGGGCAGGCAACACCGCCGACGCCGGCACGTAACGGCGCGGCGTGAACCTCAGTGACATGACGACCTCCGGCCCAGGCCCCGGCACCGCCACCGACACCCATTGCCCGTACTGCGCCTTGCAGTGCGGCATGCGGCTGCGTCCGGGCGCCGGGCCGGAGCCCGTGGAGGTCCTGGAGCGCCCCGGCTTCCCCGTCAACCGGGGCGCCCTGTGCGGCAAGGGGCGGACCGCCGCCGCCGTGCTGCGCCCCGGCGTGCGGCTCACCGAGCCCCTCGTCCGCGACTCGCGGGACGCCCCGCTGCGCCCGGCCTCCTGGGACGAGGCCCTCGACCGGGTGGCCGCCGGCCTCATGGCGGTGCGGCGCCGCTACGGCAACGACGCCGTCGGCGTCTTCGGCGGCGGCGGGCTCACGAACGAGAAGGCGTACCTGCTGGGGAAGTTCGCGCGCGTCGCGCTCCGCACCCCGAACATCGACTACAACGGCCGTTTCTGCATGTCGTCCGCGGCGGCCGCGCACCGCCGCGCGTTCGGCATCGACCGCGGCCTGCCCTTCCCGCTCGCGGACGTCGCCGGCACGGACTGCGTGATCCTGGTCGGCGCCAACCCGGCCGAGACGATGCCCCCGGCGCTGCGCTACTTCCGCGAACTGCGCGAGAACGGCGGCCGGCTGATCGTCGTCGACCCGCGCCGCACGCGCACCGCCGACCAGGCCGACCTGCACCTCCAGCCCCTCCCCGGCACCGACCTCGCCCTCGCGCTCGGGCTGCTGCACCTGCTGATCGCCGACGGCCGGGCCGACAAGGACTTCATCGCCCGCCGCACGACCGGTTTCGCGCAGGCGCGGGCCGCCGCGATGGCGCACTGGCCGGGGCGCGTGGAGCGGATCACGGGCGTGCCGGTGACGCAACTAGCCGCCGCGGCCGCCATGTTCGGGGAGGCTCCGCGCGGCATGGTGCTGACCGCGCGCGGGCCCGAGCAGCAGAGCAAGGGCACGGACACCGTCAGCGCGTGGATCAACCTGTGCCTGGCGGCCGGCAAGGCGGGCCGCCCCGGCTCCGGCTACGGCTGCCTGACCGGCCAGGGCAACGGCCAGGGCGGCCGCGAACACGGCCAGAAGGCCGACCAGCTCCCCGGCTACCGCTCGATCACCGACCCCGCGGCCCGCCGCCACGTCGCCGCCGTCTGGGGCATCGACCCCGACGACCTGCCCGGACCCGGCCGCAGCGCGTACGAACTCCTCGACTCGCTCGGGGGTGATGGGGGCGACGGCAGCGGCGGCGGTATCGGCGGTAACAACAGCGACGGCCGCGTCCGCGCGCTCCTGCTCATGGGCTCCAACCCGGCCGTCTCCGCCCCCCGCGCCGCCCACGTCACCGAGCGGCTGCGCGCGCTGGACCTCCTCGCCGTCGGCGACGTCGTCCTCTCCGAGACGGCCCGGCTCGCCGACGTGGTCCTGCCGGTCACCCAGTGGGCGGAGGAGACCGGTACGACCACGAACCTCGAAGGCCGCGTCATCCTGCGGCGTAAAGCCGTCGACGCCCCCGAGGGCGTACGCAGCGACCTCGCCGTCCTGCACGGGCTCGCCGCCCGGCTGGGCGTGCCCGAAGGGTTCCCCGAGGACCCCGAGGAGGTCTTCGAGGAGCTGCGGCGCGCCTCGGCCGGCGGCCAGGCCGACTACGCGGGCATCAGCTACGGCCGCATCCGCGCCGAGGACGGCGTCTTCTGGCCCTGCCCGGCCCCGGACCACCCCGGCACGCCCCGCCTCTTCCTGGACCGCTTCGCCACCCCCGACGGGCGGGCGCGGTTCGCCGCCGTGACGCACCGGCCCGCCGCGGAGGAGCCCGACGGCCCCGACGGCGACTATCCGCTGTTCCTGACGACGGGCCGCGTCGTCGGCCAGTACCAGAGCGGCGCCCAGACGCGGCGCGTCGACGAGCTCAACCGCTCCGCGCCCGGCCCGTTCGTGGAGGTCCACCCGGTCCTCGCCCGGCGCCTCGGCGTCGCGGAGGGCGAGCTGCTGGCGGTCAGCAGCAGGCGCGGCCGGGCGGTCGCCCCCGCCCGCGTCACCGACACCATCCGGCCGGACACCGTCTTCATGCCCTTCCACTGGGGCGGGAAGGGACGCGCCAACTCCCTCACGAACCCCGCCCTCGACCCGGTCTCGCGGATGCCCGAGTTCAAGGTGTGCGCGGTACGGGTGGAGAAGGCCGAGGCTTCTGCTGTTACGGATGCGGCATCGTGACCCGGCGCATCGCCGTCGTCGGCGCGGGCATGGCCGCCGCCCGCTTCGCGGAGCGCTTCCAGGCCTTCGGCGGGGACGCGGAGGTCACGCTGTACGGGGCCGAGCCGCGCGCCCCGTACAACCGGGTGCTGCTCGCCGACGTCCTCACGGGCCGCTACGCCGCGGACGACCTCACGCTGCCGGCCGGCGAGGCGCGGCTGCGGACGGGCTGCGAGGTGACGGGGCTCGACACTGTGGCCCACACGCTGGAGCTGGCGGACGGGGAGCGCGTCCCGTACGACGAACTGGTCCTGGCCACGGGCGCGGAGCCGGTCGCCTGCGGCGAGCTCGGGCGGGGCCGGGTGCACGTGGTGCGGACCGCCGACGACGGCGAGGCGCTGGCCGGCGCGGCCGCCCGCGCCCGCCGGGCGGTGGTGATCGGCGGCGGCGTCCTCGGGGTGAGCGTGGCCCGGGCGCTGGCGTCCTGCGGGCTGCCGGTGACGATCGTCCACCGGGCCCCGTACCTCGTCGAGCGCGACCTGGACGGCCCGGCGGGCGAGCTCCTGCGCCGGGGCCTGGCGGGCCTGGGGGTGGAGGTGCGCACGGGGGTCACGGTGCGGGAGGCGGAGCCGGGGGCGGGGGAAGGGGAAGGGGCGTACGGGGCCGTCCGCGTCGAACTCTCCGACGGTCACACCCTCGACGCCGACCTCGTCGTCGCCGCCTGCGGCGTCACGCCCCGTACAGCCCTCGCCCGCGCCGCCGGCCTCCCCGTCCGTACCGGCGTCGTGGTCGACGACAGCCTCTCCTGCGCCCCCGGCGTGTACGCGATCGGCGACTGCGCCGAGCACGCCGGCCGTACGCACGGCACGGCCGGCCCCGCCTGGGAGCAGGCCGACGTGCTGGCCGCGCGCCTCTCCGGTGCCTCGCCGGACGCCGTGTACGAGGGCTCGCGCCCGTACGCCCGGCTGTCGGCCGGGCCCCTGGAGTACGCGGCGTTCGGCGACGCGGCAGCCGCCGGCGAGGACGGCCTCGACGTCCTCCGCATCGCCGACGCCACCCGCGGCTCGTACAAGAAGCTCGTCCTGCGCGGCGACCGGATCGCCGGGGCCGTCCTCCTCGGCGACCTGGCGACGGTCGGCGCCCTCGCCCGCGCCTACGAACGGGGCGAACCCGTACCCAGTGACCCCTTCCACCTGCTGACCTCGCCCACCTCGCCCACCTCGCAAGGAGCCTCCTGATGACGGCTGCACGACGCCTGGTTCTCGTCGGCCACGGCATGGTCGGACAACGCTTCCTGGAAGCCCTGTTCGAGCAGGCCCCGGCCGGGCCGGCCACCGAATGGCAGGTCACCGTCCTCGCCGAGGAGCCGCGCCCCGCCTACGACCGCGTCCACCTCACCTCCTGGTTCTCCGGCACCTCCGCCGAGGAGCTCTCCCTCTGCCCGGACGGCTTCCTGGAGAAGTACGGCATCGAGCTGCGCCTCGGCGACCGCGCCACCGCCGTCGACCGCGCCGCCCGCACCGTCACCACCGCCTCCGGGCGGCAACTCCCGTACGACGCGCTCGTCCTGGCCACCGGCTCGTACCCGTTCGTGCCGCCCGTCCCCGGCCACGACGCCCCCGGCTGCCACGTCTACCGCACCATCGAGGACCTGGAGGGCATCCGCGACGCCGCCGCCACGGCCGGCGCGGGCGCGGTCATCGGCGGCGGGCTGCTCGGCCTGGAGGCGGCGGGCGCGCTCAAGGCCATGGGAGTGCCGACCCACGTCGTGGAGTTCGCGCCCCGCCTCATGGCGATCCAGGTGGACGACGGAGGCGGCGCCGTCCTGCGCCGCAGGATCGAGGACCTGGGCGTCACCGTCCACACGGGCGCCGGAGCCCGGCGCATCGAAACCGGCGCGGACGGCGCGGCGCGGGCCCTCACCCTCTCCGACGGCCGGCAACTCCCCACCGACCTGGTGATCTTCGCGGCCGGCGTGCGCCCGCGCGACGAACTGGCCCGTGCCTGCGGACTCCCCGTGGGCGAGCGCGGCGGCATCGTCATCGACGAGCACTGCCGTACGGCCGACCCCGCCGTCCTCGCCATCGGCGAGTGCGCCCTCGCCGCCGACGGCCGCGTCTACGGCCTCGTCGCCCCCGGCTACGCCATGGCCGAGACCGCCGCGCGGGCCGTCACCGCGACCGCTCGCGACTCCCACCACACCGCTCGCGGCTCCCTCACCGACGGCGGCACCTTCACCGGCGCCGACACCTCCACCAAGCTCAAGCTCCTCGGCGTCGACGTCGCGAGCTTCGGCGACGCGCACGGCGCCGCCGACGGCGCCCTCGACGTCACGTACTCCAACAGTCGGGACGGCGTCTACAAGAAGCTGGTCATCGGCGCGGACGGTGCCCTCCTCGGCGGTGTCCTCGTCGGCGACACCGAGGCGTACGGCATCCTGCGCCCCCTCGCCCTCAGCGGCACGCCGCTGCCCGCCCCGCCCGAACAGCTGGTGCTGCCCGCCTCCGCCGGGGTTCCGGCCGGGCCCGTGACCCTGCCCGACGAGGCGGTCGTGTGCTCGTGCCACCACGTCACCAAGGGCGCCGTCAGGGCGGCGGTGAACGACAAGGGCTGTACGAGCGTCCCCGAGATCAAGCAGTGCACCAGGGCCGGCACGGGCTGCGGCAGCTGCGTGAAGCTCCTCGGCACGCTCGTGACCGACGAGCTCGCCGCCGCGGGCGTCGAGACCGCGCGCGGCCTGTGCGAACACTTCGAGCACACCCGCGCCGAGCTCTACGAGATCATCCGCGTCAAGGGCATCGACGGCTTCGCCCGCCTCGCCGACGAGCACGGGACGGCAGCGGGCAACGGCGTGGAGGCCGGCAAAGGCGCGGACGGCTGCGACGTCTGCAAGCCCGTCGTCGGTTCCATCCTCGCGAGCCTCGGCAACGGCCACATCCTCGACGGCGAGCAGGCCGCCCTCCAGGACACGAACGACCACTTCCTCGCCAACCTCCAGCGCAACGGCTCGTACTCGGTCGTCCCGCGCGTCCCCGGCGGCGAGATCACCCCCGCCGGCCTCATCGTCATCGGCGAGATCGCCCGCGACTACGGCCTCTACACGAAGATCACCGGCGGGCAGCGCATCGACCTCTTCGGCGCCACCGTCGATGCGCTCCCGCACATCTGGCGGCGGCTCGTCGACGCCGGCTTCGAGTCCGGCCACGCCTACGGCAAGGCCCTGCGCACGGTGAAGTCGTGCGTGGGGGAGACCTGGTGCCGCTACGGCGTGCAGGACTCCGTCGGTCTCGCCATCGAACTGGAGCTGCGCTACCGCGGGCTGCGCGCCCCGCACAAGCTCAAGTCGGCCGTCTCCGGCTGCGCCCGCGAGTGCGCCGAGGCGCAGAGCAAGGACTTCGGCGTCATCGCCACCTCCACCGGCTGGAACCTCTACGTCGGCGGCAATGGCGGCATGACCCCGCGCCACGCCGACCTGCTCGCCTCCGACCTCGACCGCCCCGCGCTCCTCCGCACCATCGACCGGTTCCTGATGTTCTACATCCGCACCGCCGACCGCCTGGAACGCACCGCCCCCTGGCTCGAACGCCTCGACGGCGGCCTCGACCACCTGCGGGCCGTCGTCATGGACGACTCCCTCGGCATCTGCGCCGACCTGGACGCGCTCATGGCCCGCCACATCGCCACGTACGAGGACGAGTGGGCGGCCACCCTCGCCGACCCCGTCCGGCTGCGCCGCTTCGCCTCCTTCGCCAACGCCCCCGGCACCCCCGACCCGACCGTCCGCTTCGTCCCCGAACGGGGCCAGATCCGCCCTGCCCTGCCGCACGAGGACGGGCAGGTCCTCACCGCGCCGCTGATCGCCGGCGCTCAGCTGGAGGTGCGTACAGGATGACCGAGACGGTTGAGTCGAACGCGTCGAACGTGTCGGCCGATACGACTGCGTCGACCGTGGAGATCTACGACGGAACGGGCTGGCAGCCCGTGTGCGAGTGGGACGGGCTCGTCCCCGGGCGCGGGGTCGCGGTGCTGGTCGGCGACCAGCAGGTGGCGGTCTTCCGCGACCGGGCCGGGGAGGTGTACGCCGTCGGCAACCGCGACCCGTTCAGCGGCGCGCACGTCCTCTCGCGCGGCATCCTCGGCAGCCGCGACGGCGCGCCGGTGGTGGCCTCGCCCATGTACAAGCAGGCGTTCTGCCTGCGGACGGGCGCCTGCCTGGACGAGCCGCTGGCGCCGGACGGCAGCGAGGCGGCGGTACGGGTGTGGCCGGTGCGGCGGGGGGTGGCCCCGGAGCCCGTGGTGTCGTACGAGCCCCCTGAGCCCGTCGCAGGCGCACCTCGTCGTGCTGGTCACGCCGGTCATGCCGGTCACGCCCGCCACGACATCGCCGACTGGCGCCCCGAGGACCCCGTCTTCTGGAAGGAGACCGGCGCCCGGACCGCCCGCCGCAACCTCCTCTTCTCCGTCCTCTCCGAGCACATCGGCTTCTCCGTCTGGAGCCTGTGGTCCGTCCTGGTCCTCTTCCTCGGCCCCGAGTACGGCATCGACCCGGCCGGAAAGTTCCTGCTCACCGCCCTGCCGACGGCCCTCGGCGCCGTGCTGCGGCTGCCGTACACCGTCGCCGTAGCGGCCTTCGGCGGCCGCAACTGGACGGTGATCAGCGCACTCCTGCTGCTCGTCCCGACCGTCCTGGCCGGAGTCCTCCTCGAACCCGGCGTCTCCTACGGGACGCTGCTCGCCGTCGCGTGCGCCGCCGGCGTCGGAGGCGGCAACTTCGCCTCCTCCATGGCCAACATCAACGCTTTCTACCCGCAGCGGCTCAAGGGGTGGGCCCTCGGCGTCAACGCGGGCGGCGGCAACCTCGGCGTCGCCGCCGTCCAGCTCCTCGGCCTGCTGGTCCTGGCCACCGCGGGCAGCGGCAACCCGCGCCTGCTGCCGCTGCTCTACCTCCCCCTCATCGCGCTCGCGGCCCTCGGCGCCGCCCTGCGCATGGACAACCTGACCGGCCTGCGCAACCACAAGCGCGCCCTGCGCGAGATCTGCCGCGAGCCGCACACCTGGGTGATGTCGGTGCTCTACATCGGCACCTTCGGCTCCTTCATCGGCTTCGGCTTCGCCTTCGGGCAGGTGCTTCAGGTGCAGTTCCACGGCGACTTCGACACCCCGGTCAAGGCCGCGGGCCTCACCTTCCTCGGCCCGCTCCTCGGCTCGCTCGTGCGCCCCGTCGGCGGGCTGCTCGCCGACCGCTGGGGCGGGGCCCGCGTGACCCTGGTGAACTACGGGGCGATGGCGGCGGGCGCGGTGACCGTCCTGGTCGCGTCCCGGGAGGGCTCGCTGCCGCTGTTCGTCACCGGCTTCGTGGCCCTGTTCGTCTTCAGCGGCATCGGCAACGGCTCGACGTACAAGATGATCCCGGCGATCTTCCGGGCCCGGGCCCGGACCGCGGTGGAGGCGCACGGCGCCGACCCGGCCGCGGCCGAGGAGACCTCGCGGCGCCGCGCCTCGGCCCTGATCGGCGTCGCCGGCGCGGTGGGGGCCTTCGGCGGCGTCCTGGTCAACCTCGCCTTCCGGCAGTCCTTCCTCGGCTCGCACAACGGCGACGCTGCCTATCTCGCCTTCCTGGCCACGTACGCCCTGTGCGCCGCCCTGACGTGGGCGGTCTACCTGCGGCCCGGCCGCGGTCCGGTGGGGGTGTAGACCGTGCCCGCTCTCGTCCTGGCCGCCCACGGCACCCGGAACCCGGCCGGAGCCGCCGTCACCGAGGCGCTCGCCGGGCGCGTACGGGCGCTGAGGCCGGACCTCGACGTCCGGGCCGGCTACCTCGGACTGGTGGCGCCCGCCCTGGATGACGTCCTGGCCGGACTGCGGGGCGAGGCGGTGCTCGTGCCGCTGCTGCTCGGGACCGGTCACCACGTACGGGTCGACATTCCGGCCGCGGCGGCGTCCGCGGGGCCCCGGCTGCTGTGCCGTACGGCCCCCGCGCTGGGGCCGCACCCGCTGCTCGCGGAGGCTCTCGCGGACCGGCTGGCGGAGGCGGGGCGGGAGCCCGGCTCGCCGGCGCCCGTCGTCCTCGCCGCCGCCGGGTCCTCCGACCCCGCCGCCCGGGCGGACACCACCCGCATGGCACGGTTGCTCGCCCTGCGGCTCGGGGTCCGCGTGGAACCGTCGTACGTGTCGGGCCGCGGGCCGCGCCCCGGGGAGGCCGTGGCGGCGCTACGGGAGGAGGGGCACGCGGAGGTGTCCGTCGCCACGTATCTGACGGGGCCGGGGCACTTCAGCGAGTCTGTACGTGCGTCCGTGCGTGCGTCCGTACGTGAGCCCGTGCATGAGCCCATGCATGCGTCCGTAAGCGCGTCCGTACGGAGGAGAGTGAGAGATATTTCCGTGTCCGCTCCGCTGGGCCCGCACGAGGCCGTGGCCCGGCTGGTCGTCCGCCGGTATCAGCAGGCCGCGACGGGCGGATGCGGGCACCCGGGGATCAGTCGGACACCCGTCACGAGCGACGGGCGGATCCGTACCGCGTAGTCCATCCGCTCGTCCCACCAGGGCGTCAGGAGCGCGGCACAGCGGGCGAGTTCGTCCGGGTCGGTGACCGGCGTGCAGTAGCCGGTGACGACGACGCTCCAGCCGAGGTGGGTGACGGGGTCGATGGCGTCGGCCTCGTACGCGACGACGACGCGGCGGGCGGCCGCCCCGGGCTGTTGTGCGGGTGCCGCCGCGGTTGCCGCTGGTGCCGCGAGTCCGGCCAGGGAGGAGCCCTCGTGGGTGCGGATGACGATGTGGCCGCCGTCCACGACGTGGTTGACCGGGCGGATGGCCGGCAGCGCGCGCCGGGTGAAGACGACCCGGCCCAGGGAGACGGTGCGCAGGAGCCGGAGGGACTCGGCGCGGGTCAGCTCGACGCGGCGGCGGGGCGGTGCGGTGGTGTCGCTCACCCCTCCAGTAGAGGCGGCCGGGTCACGGGACACCAGGGGCCGAACGGCCCCGGTGACGGACGGCCCCGGTGACGGCTACAGCTCCGGCTCCGGCCGCCCGCGGTGCCGGGACCACTCCGGCGCGAGGATCGACATCACCACGGCGTCGACCTGCTCGCCCTCCCACAGCAGCGCGCCCCGCAGCACGCCCTCCGGTACGAAGCCGGCCTTCTCGTAGACGCGCCGGGCGCGCGGGTTGAAGGCGTACACCTCCAGCGAGATGCGGTGCAGGCCCAGCGTCTCGAACCCGTAGCCGACGATCAGCCGGGTCGCCTCGGTCCCCAGCCCGCGTCCGGGTGCGCCGGGCACGGAGCAGATGCGGAAGCTACAGCTCTCGTTGCCCGGATCCCACTCGTTGAGGACCGCCTCCCCGACGACCTGCCCGGTCGCCCGCTCCACGATCGCGAGGTCCAGACGGTCGTCCTGGGCGCCGCGCGAGGAGTACCAGGCCCGCAGCCCGGCCTCGTCGTATGCGGCGTGGTAACCGGTCAGCCGCGACGTCTCCTCGTCCCGGAACATGGGAAGGAGCGCGGGCACGTCGTCCACGGTGACCGGTCACAGCAGGGCGAGCTCGCCGGTGAGCGTGGGCTTGAAGGCGAAGCCGGGGGCGGCCGGAACGCCTTTGTCGTGATCATCCATGGGCGCAGTGTGCGACGGCGGGGGACGCGCTGTCGTCCGGATATCCGCTGCCGGCCGGGCGATTCGCCGGCTCTAAGCCCCGCGCCCGCTCAGTCCCGCCCGCTCTCGGGCCTGGTCCGTCCTCAGCCCCGCCCGCTCTCAGACTCGCCCGCTCTCTGTCCCGCCCGCCCTCAGGCCCGGTCCGGCAGCGGATCGTGCCGGACGCGCGGGGCAGGCACGCCCTCTGCGGTCAGCCGTGCCACGAGCGGTCCGGCCATGTCCGGCGGGCCGCTCACGAAGGCGAGGTGCCGGGACCAGTCGCCGTGCCCCGCGACGACGTCGGCCAGCGCGCCGTACTCGCCCGGGCCGGGCCCCTCGCCGATCACCTGCGTGACCCGCAGCCACGGGTAGCGGCGGCGCAACTCCGCCGGCGCCTCCGTGTCGTACAGCGCCGAAGGGTGCCGCACCCCGAGGAAGAGGTGCACGCCGCGCTGCGCGACCCTGTGCGCGGCCAGCTCCTGGAGCAGTGCCTTGACCGCGGCCCAGCCGGTGTCGGCCGCGACGAGCAGCAGGTCGTGCGCGGCGTCCTCGTTGTCCAGCGTCATCGTGCCGCCCGGCGGACCGAGCCGCAGGACGTCGCCGACACGGGTGCGCGCCACGAGGGCCTCGCTGACGCCTCCGCGGCCGGTCAGTTTCACGTGGAACTCCAGCTCGCCGTCCGGGCGGGGCGCGCAGGCGACGGAGTACTGCCGCCACGCCTGCGGCAGGGCCGGCGAGGCCACGGAGGCGAACTGCCCGGCCCGGTACGGGTACGGCTCGTGCGGCCGTACGCGCAGGACGGCGAGGTCCGCGCGCCGCAGGTCGTGGTCCGTGACCGTGGCCTGCCAGGCCGCGGGCTCGCCCAGGGCGGCCTCCGCGCCCTCGACCATGGCCGCCACCGCGAACCGCAGCATGCGCACCCACGCCCGCTCCATGCCCTCGCTCCAGCGCGGGCCCGCCGTGCGGCGCAGCGCCTCGCACAGCGCGGCTTCGAACGCCCGGTAGTGCGCGGGCCGTACGCCCAGCTTGCGGTGGTCGCGCCCGAGGCGGGTGAAGGTGGCCGCGACGGCGTCGGGGTCGTGGAGGTTCTCGATCAGGTACCAGAAGATCGCTTCGAGGTGCTTGCGCTGGAACTCCATCGACTCCGGGAAGAGCCGCCGCAGGTAGGGCCGGTGCGCGAACATCGCGTCGTAGAGGTGGGCGATCAAGTCCTCGAAGGGCGTGACGAGTTCGAGGTGGTCGGTGATGACGCGCTGGTCGGCGGCGCCGTCGTACGGCTGCTGCGCCGCCGCCGTGCCCGTCGTCTCTCCGGCACCCTCCGCCCCCTGGCGCCCGGTACCCGCGGGGGAGAGCAGCCGCCTGCGGAGCCGCATCGCGTCGTGCCTGGCGAGCAGGGAGTGGTAGGTGTCGTTGACGGCGTTCACGGGTGGGCAGCTCCTCGAAGGCTCCTCGCACACGGGCTGGGGCGCGCGCCAGTATGGCAACGGGCCCGGGGGACCGCCCGGCCCTGGTCAGCAGGGCCGTTCGGCCCTATCGGCGGGGTGCGCACAGGGTGTGGGCTGGGCCTGCGGTTCGTTGCGCCCGGACCCGGCAGCGGTGCCCGCACCCTGGTGCGCGGTGCCCCTGCCGGGCCCGGACATACTGCGCGTATGGACCGAACCGATCCGGAAAAAGCGGTAGCAATGGAACCGGAAGAAGCGGGCGCAATGGAAACAGCCGCGCCCTTGCGCGTGTTCATCCTCGACGACCACGAGGTGGTCCGCCGCGGAGTCCGCGACCTCCTCGAAGCGGAGCCGGACGTCGAGGTCGTGGGGGAGGCGGCCACGGGCCGGGAGGCCCTCGCACGCGTCCCGGCGACCCGCCCGCACGTGGCCGTCCTCGACGTACGGCTCGGGGAGAGCGGCACGGAGGGCGGCGACCACGGCGGCATCGAGGTGTGCCGCGAACTCCGCGCCCGCATGCCGGGGCTGGCCTGCCTGATGCTGACGTCCTTCGACGACGACGAGGCCCTCTTCGACGCCATCATGGCGGGCGCCGCGGGCTACGTCCTCAAGCAGATCAACGGCTCGGAGCTGGTAACGGCGGTACGGACGGTGGCCACGGGAAAGTCGACACTCGACCCCCGCACGGCATCCCGGGTCATGGACCGGCTGCGCACCCCGCGGGAACCGGAGGTGCTCGAGACGTCGGAACTGGACCGCCTCTCGCCCCGCGAACGGGAGATCCTCGACCTCATAGGCGAGGGCCTGACGAACCGCCAGATCGCCGACCGTCTCTTCCTTGCGGAGAAGACGGTGAAGAACCGCATCTCATCGATCCTGGCGAAGCTGGGGGTGGGGCGGCGGGTCCAGGCGGCGGTCATAGCGGGCAGGACGAAGAGGTCGTAGGGGTCGTAGCGGCCGTAGAGGTCGTAGGAGCCGTAGGGGCATAGGGCATGTGGAGGCGTAGGGGCGTAGGGGCCGCCCGCGTGGGAGCTCCGTGACTCAGTCGGGCAGCGGCACGCTCCATACGATCCGCGTGCCCCCGCCCTCGGGTATCTCCACGGCCAGCCGGCCGTCGTGGAGCTCGGCCCGGGACCGCATGTTGGCCAGGCCGCCGCGCCGCGGGGCGGACCCGACGCCCACGCCGTCGTCCGTCACCGTCAGCGTGGCCCGCTCGGCCACCGTCAGCATGACCTCCACGCGGCGGGCCGCGGCATGCCGGGCCGCGTTGCTGAGCGCCTCCGCCGCCACGGCGAGGATCTGCTCGGCCAGTTCGGCGGGGACGTCGGTGTCGGCCGGCCCCTCGATCCGCAGTGCGGGCGCGAAGCCCAGCGTCCGCGTGGCCGCCTGCACGGCCTCGGCCATGCCGCGCCGCAGGCTCGGCCCGCCGCCGCGGCCGTCCCCGGCCGTCCGCAGGCCGAAGATGGTCGACCGGATGATCTGAATCGTCGTGTCCAGGTCGTCGACCGCCCGGCCGACGCGCTCGGCGGCCTCCGGCCGGTCGATCAGGCGCGTGGCGCTCTGGAGCGTCATGCCGGTGGCGAAGAGCCGCTGGATGGCCAGGTCGTGCAGGTCACGGGCGATGCGGTCACGGTCGTGGAGGACGGCGAGCTCCTCGGACTCGGCGCGGCGCTGGGCCAGTTCGAGGGCGATGGCCGCCTGGTCGGCGAAGCCGGAAATCAGCTTCACCTCGGTCTCGTCGAACGGCGCACGCCCGGCCCGGCGGCGCAGCAGCAGCGCACAGCGGGCACCGTCGCCGGCCTGGAGGGGAACGGAAAGGGTGGGGCCGGAACCGGGCCGGCCGTCGGGCGCTTCCGCGGCCTCCGCGTCGCCGCACCCCACGACGACGGCGCTGTCGGCGTCCGCGACCTCCATCGCCCGCTCGGCGATGAGCTTCAGGGCGGCGTCCGCATCCGTGCCCGACAGCAGGCTGCGGGTGATCTCTCCGAGCGCTTGCAGCCAGCGCTCGCGGCGGCGGCTCTCGTGGTACATGCGGGCGTTGTCGATGGCGACGCCCGCGGCGATGGACAGCGTGGCCAGGACGGCCTCGTCGTCCGCGTCGAACGCGGCGCCGCCCCGCTTCTCGGTGAGGTAGAGGTTGCCGAAGACCTCGTCACGCACACGGACGGGCACACCCAGGAACGTGCGCATGGGCGGATGGTGCTCGGGGAATCCGTAGCTGCGCGGATGGCGCGTGAGGTCGGTGAGCCGCAGCGGGGCGGGGTTGTGGATGAGCTCGCCGAGGATCCCGCGCCCGCAGGGCGTACGCCCGATGCGCGCCGTGAGCTCCTCGGACATGCCGACCGGCAGGAACTCCGACAGCGTCTGCCCGTCCCCGACGATGCCGAGGGCGCCGTACTCCGCATCGGTGAGGGTGACGGCCGCCTCGACGATGCCGTGAAGCACCTGCGGAAGTTCGAGCCCGTGCCCGACGCTCATGACGGCGTCGAGCAGACCGCGCATGCGATCAGCGGACGGTAAATCCGCGGACTGCTGCCCGGCGAACTGCCGCCTGCCGGCGTGCCGATCAGCGGCTTGATCTGCGATTTCCGTCATGACTACTCCCCGGCCCGAATCCCTGCTCAGCAGCGTACGACACCTGCCCGACAGGCCTCGGGGGGCTGTGGATAACTGCCCGTTCCCGCACCCGCGCCCGTTCCCGCATCTGTTCCCGGCCCGGGCCTCACGCACCGCGGGTGGTGCCGAGGGTGAACTCGTCCACCAGCCTCCGGAACTCCTCCGGCTGCTCGAAGAAGGCGACGTGCCCGGTGTCGAGCTCGGCGTACGTGCTGCCGGGGATCGCTGCGTGCAGGTTGCGGCTGTGCTCGACCGGCACGGTGGCGTCCTGGAGGCAACCGATCACGAGCGTCTCGGCCTGGACGCGGGGCAGCAAGGCGCGGATGTCGACGCGCGCGTCGAGGTCGGCGTGGCGGAGGGTGCCCGGGGTGGGTGGCATGTTGGCGGCCATGGCGTCGACCTGCTCCCGCCCGATGGCGTTGAGGAAGCCGCGGCTGAAGCCCGTCATCAGGACGAACCGGCCGAAGGCCACGGGGTCGGACGTGCCGAGCCGGTTCCACAGGCCGAAGGTGCTGCGGAGGAACTCGTCGCCCTCCGTGTGCGCCCAGCCCGCCACCAGGACCAGCCGCCGTACGAGGTCGGGCCGGAGCGCGGCGACGGCCGCGGCGACGGGCGAGCCCATGGAGAAGCCCAGCAGGTCGACGGGCCCGGTCCCGGCGTCCTCGATGACGGCGATGACCTGGGCGGCGAGGCCCTCGACGCTGAGCGGGCCGCCGCCGTCGGTGGTGCGGTCGGTGCCGGAGAGGTCGGGGGTGATGACCGTACGGTCCTCGGCGAACCGCGGGGCGATCTGCCCCCAGGTCAGGGCCGCGCCGGTGGACCCGGTGCCGTGGACGAGGACGAGGGGCGTGCGGGTGCCGTCGGAGGAGCCGAAGCGGTCGTAGTGGACGAGGGCGTCGGCGACGGCGAGGGTGGTGGTGACGGGGGCGGTGGTGACGGGGGCTGTGGTGATGGCGGTAGTGACGGTGGTCGTAGTCGTGGTCATGGGGAGAACTCCTGTTGTGAATGTGTGCCGATAGGGACAGCCCTACCGGTGGGGGACGCCCCCGACGGGCGGCGGAGGCCCTGACCGGTAGGGACGCCCCCGACCGGTGGGGACGTCCCCCACACTCCCGTCGTCCGCAGCCCCGCGGGAGAGCCCTGCCGACCCTGGGACTGCCGGTCCCTGGTTCGCGGCGGACGCGTCGGCGAGGATGATCCGCATGACGACCGCCCGCCCGGACCGCCCGGAGCTCGCCGACTTCCTCCGCCGCTCCCGCGATCGGATCCGCCCCCAGGACGCGGGCCTGCCCGCGGGCCCCCGGCGTCGCACGCCCGGACTGCGCCGCGAGGAGGTCGCCCAGCTCGCGGGCATGTCGGCCGACTACTACATCCGCCTGGAACAGGCCCGCGGCCCGCAGCCCTCCCCGCAGATGCTCGCCTCCCTCGCCCGCGCCCTGCGCCTGGACACCGACGAACGCGACCACCTGTACCTGCTCGCGGGCCACCGCCCGCCCGCGGGCCGCACGGCGGGCGACCACGTGGCCCCCGGCCTGCTCCATCTCCTCGACCAGCTGCCTGCGACACCGGCCCAGGTCCTCAGCGACCTGGGCGACGTCCTGGCCCAGAACGCCATGGCCCGCGCCCTCCTCGGCGGCGTCTGCACCGTCTCCGAACACGGCCGCAACGTCGTCTGGCGCTGGTTCACCGACCCGGCCGTCCGCGCCGCCTACCCGCCCGAGGAACACGAGCACTACGGCCGCCTGCACACGGCCGACCTGCGTGCCGCCGTGGCCCGCCGCGCCGGCGATCAGGCGGCGACCCGCCTGGTCGACCGCCTCCGCGAGGCCAGCGACGAGTTCCGCACCCTCTGGGAACGCCACGAGGTGGCCGTCCGCCGCCGCACCCGCATGCGCGTCCTGCACCACCTGGTGGGCCCCGTCGACCTGGACTGCCAGGTCCTCCTCTCCCCTGACTGCGACCAGCGCCTGATCCTCCTCACCCCGCCCCCCGGCACGGACACCCAGGACCGCCTGGCCCTCCTGGGAGCGGTGGGCACACCGCAGTTCGAGGAAGCGGCGGCAGGGTAGGAGGCGAACAGGGCGCGAAACGGAGCGCAAGAGGAGGCCGATGCTGATGAAGGCCGTGATCTGCGGCGCCGGAATCGCCGGACTGGGCCTCGCCCGCTGCCTCGGCGCCGCCGGCTGGGACGTGGTGGTCCTGGAGAAGGCCCCCGCCCTCCGCACCCAGGGCTACATGATCGACTTCTTCGGCCCGGGCTACACGGCCGCCGAGGAACTGGGCCTCCTGCCTCGGCTGCAAGAGCTCGGCTACGCGGTGCACGAACTCCGCTACGTGGACGAGGACGGCCGCCGGCGCGCGGGCATGACGTACGCGACGCTGGGCCGCGCCATCGGCGGCCGGCTGATCAGCATCATGCGGCCGGACCTCGAACGCGCCCTGTACGAGAGCCTGCCCGCGGGCGTCGACGTACGGTTCGGGACCACCGTCACGGCGGTCGGCGGCCGCGGAGGCAGTGACACCGGCGGCGCGACCGTCACGCTGAACGACGGCACGCACCTCGATGCCGACGTCGTCGTAGGCGCGGACGGCGTCCACTCGGCCGTACGGCGCCTCGCCTTCTGCGAAGCAGAAGGTGATGATGACGACGACCGTCATGTGCGCCATCTGGGCTTCCACACCGCGGCGTTCGTCTTCGAGGACCCCGAGATCCACGCCGCCTGCCGGGACAGCTTCGTCCTCACCGACACAATCGACCGGCAGATGGGCTTCTACGGCCTGCGCGACGGCCGCGTGGCGGCGTTCGCCGTCCACCGGTCGGCCGATCCAGGCCTGCCCGGCGACCCGCGGGAGGCGCTGCGCAAGGAGTACGCGGGGCTCGGCTGGGCCGTCCCGCAGGCACTGCGCGCGTGCCCGCCCGGCGACGAGGTGTACTACGACCAAGTCGCCCAGACCGAAGTGCCGTGCTGGAGCCGGGGGAGGGTGACCCTCGTCGGCGACGCCTGCTACGCGGTCTCACTCCTCGCCGGCCAGGGCGCCTCCCTAGGCCTCGCCGGCGCCCGCCTCCTCGCGGAACAGCTGTCCGAGGCACCGTCGATCGTGACGGCACTGCGGCGGTACGAGGAACAGTGGCGACCCGTGGTCACGGAAAAACAGCGCGCAGCACGCAAGGGTGTCCGCTGGTTCCTCCCCCACTCACAAGCCGAACTACGCGCCCGCCGCCTCGCCCTGCGCGCCGCCAAGCTACCGGGAGCGGGCCGCTACCTGGCCGCGTCCCTGACGGGAAAGTCACGGGGCTTCTTCGGCAAGATGCACGGCTCATAGGCTCATGCGTTCTACATGCTCTCCGGCCGGATGCTTTCCACGTTGCCGGTCATCCGCTCCAGGACACTGACGGCGATCCGGTACTCCTCGTCGGAGATGCCGGCCGCCGACAGGTCGCGGAAGGCGTGAACGCGTGCGGCGACCTCGGTGAGGCGGGCGCGGCCGTCGTCGGTCAGGACGAGCCGGGCGGGTGCCGGGCGTGCCGCCCAGCCGCCGGCGACGACCGCCTCGACGGTGGCGTTCAGGGTGGCGGGGTCGGCGTTGTAGGCGAGGGCCGTTTGCACGGTCGGCATGTCTGTTCCTGTGCCGGGTGGATGGTCCTTGATGACGTTGAGGACCTGCCACGCGAGCCGGGTGAGGCCGAATTCGGCCAGCATGGAGTCCATGGAGCGGGTGAGGGCTTTGTCGGTGCGGTTGAGCCAGTAGCCGATGGGCTTCAAGACGTACTCCCTAGAGGGCTGGTGATGTCATTTCAGCGGCGCAGCGGTTCAGTGATGCCGGGCGCGGGCGCGAGGGTCAGCGCTGGATGAACGCGGCGGCGTTCTCACGGGCCCACTGCCGGAAGGTACGGGCGGGGCGGCCGAGGAGGGTGTGGGTGGTGTCGGCGATGGCGGCCGGACCGCGGTCGGCGGCCTCCCACAGATTGAGCAGGGAGTAAATCATCGGGCCGGGCATGTAGTCCGCCATCTGCCGCTCGGCTTCGGCGCGGCTGATCTTCTCGACCGGGATCTCGCGGCCGAGGGTCTCGGCGAGGACGGCGAGCTGCTCGCGGAAGCTGAGCGACTCGGGACCGGTCAGGGTGACCGAGCGGCCGGTGAGGGACGTGCCGGTCAGGGCCTCGACGGCGATGTCGGCGATGTCCTCGGGGTGGATGGGCGCGATGTGCGCTTCCGGGTAGGCGAGCCGGATCGGCATCGACCGGCTGATGGGGCGGGCCCAGCCGAGGGAGTTGCTGGCGAAGGCGTCCGGGCGCAGGAACGTACAGGTGAGGCCGGAGCAGGCCAGGGCGCGTTCGACCTGGAGGCTGTGGCCGGCGAGCGGGTCGTTCTCGGCGTCCGGGCCGAGCACCGAGGAGGACGAGAGCAGGACGACGTGCTCGACGCCCGCGGCCTCGGCGGCCTTGACCAGCTCGTGGATGCCGGCGGGCTCGGGGTAGAGGAAGACCTGGCGGACGCCGCGGAGCGCGGCGCCGAAGCCCTCGGGCCGGCCGAGGGCGAGCTCGGCGACCTCGATGCCGTCGGGGACGGTCAGCGCGGCGGGGTCGGCGCTGGCGGCGCGGACGGTGAGACCGGCGGAGTGCAGGCGGCCGATGACGGCTCGGCCGACTTTGCCGCGGGCGCCGGTGACGAGGATGGACATGAAGGTACTCCGTTCATGCAAACATGAAATCTGCATATGCATGCTCGCATGCACACATCTGTGGGTCAACACATGTCTGTACGCTGAAGGACATGACCGAGCGCGAGGGGAAGAGAGTGGATGGGATGGACGAGGTGAACGAGGTGAACGAGGCGAACGAGAAGACGGCGGACGAGCTGCTGGATGCCGTGGGCCCGGCTTTCGGAAAGCTGCGGCGTTCCTCGCTCCTGGAGGTCGAGAACCCCATCTCCCAGAAGGACCTGAGCCGCACGCTGGTGCTCAGGATCGTCCTGGAGGCCGAACAGGAGGCGCCGGAGGGCCCGCCGGAGATCACTGTCGGGGCGGTGGCCCGCCACCTGGGCGTGGACCCGTCGGTGGCCAGCCGCATGGTCTCCGACTGCATCTCGGCCGGCTATCTGATCCGGGCGGCCTCCCAGCAGGACGGGCGCCGCACCGTCCTCAACCTCAGCCCCGAAGGCCGCGAGCTGATGGCTCGCTTCACCCGCCACCAGCGCTCGGCCTTCGAATGCATCACCGCCGACTGGACCGAGCACGAGCGCCTGGAGTTCGCCCGCCTCATGCTCAAATACGTCGCCTCCCAGGACGCCCTCCGCCACCGCCCCGCGGCCCAGGACCTCCCGCGCTGACGTCAGGCGGCGGGGCGGGGAACGCCGTGGAAGACCTGGCTGGCGTGCCAGGAGCGGTGGGCCGCGGCGACGGGGCGTGCACCCTGCTGAGGACCGATGAGCGGCCGCCCCGAGAGGGCTATGACGTGTTCGCGAGCGGCAGGGCTGTGGCCGATGAAGCTCTGTGACACGAGAACGCGGTGGCCGTCACCGATGCCGAGGACACCCTTGTCGAAGAGCTTGTGGTGCAGCGAGCACAGGCACAGCCCGTTGTCGACGTCGTCGGGCCCGCCGAACGCCCACCAGCGCACGTGCGCCGCCTCCAGCCCGACCGGCACCGCGCCGATCCTGCCGTCGTAGCCGCAGAAGGCGCACCGGTACTCGTAGGCGGTCAGCACCGCCTCCCGCATCCGCCGGTCCCGTTGCCGCCGCCCGGCCGCAAGCGGCCCGGCCTCCACCACCGGCTCAGGCTCCAGGCCGACGGCCTCGCACAGTTCGTCGTGGAGAGAGGGCGGGAAATTCTGGTCGAGCAGCACCCGGGCCATCCGCCCGAGCAGCGACGGCTCCCGCCCCAGCGCCGCCCGCAACTCCGGCACCAGCCGCCCGGCGGCCCCCGCCGCCCGCAGCACCTGCACCCCGCTGCCGGGACTGCCCGGCCCGCGATCGGTACGCACCTCCCACACCCCGTCGCTGACCAAGTGGTGGAAGGGGTACGCGGGTGTGGTCTTGTTCGCCGGCCCGTACTCGGCCAGCAGCCGCTTCAAGTCCGCCTCCACGGCGCTGTACTTCAGCACCGACCCGGCGTCCTGCTGATACCGGCCGAGCGCATAGAGAAACAGCAACGGCTTGTGCGGCGCCCGAACCCCGCCTTGCCTCCACTGCCGCAGATTCGACGTCCGCTCAACCCAGTCCACGGCGGGCAATCGTATCCCCACACCCCCGAGCCCAACAGAAAAGCAATAGGCCCCCGGAGGCCACCACCGGTCAACAGGCCCGGGGCTTTCACAACGCTGCAAACGTGGCGCTGCGAGATGCCGTTCGGCGCGGTGTGGCCCGCTCCTCCCACAGTGACATCCCCGGCACCACGCAACGTGGTCGTGCCTGCGGAAAACCGCGGCGAAAGTGTCAAGAGCGCTCTACGCGGACACGGCGGACGTGCGATCCGCCATGGTCTACGGAGCCTTGTGCGGACTGGCCACGGCCGGCGCTGGCGACGGCGCCCGCGAAGGTCTCGTGCGAGCACCCAACAGCGCCGGATGGGTGTTCGAACCGGCCGCCCCGGCGGAACGCACCACAGATCCTCACGCTCTCGTCGACCGTAAGCGCGCGGCGGCCTTTCCGGGCATGCTGGAGGTGCCTGTTCATGAGTGATGCCTCATCGGCGCCAGCGCCGACGCCCGGGTAGGTCGTCGCCGATATCTTCTTTGATGGCCGCCCCGCTTTGCGTGGCGGCCATCGCTTTTATTCGCCCTTGTCGTACGGTCCGAGGAAACGCTCGCCGTTGAAGTGCACCATGTGTGTTTCTTCTTCCGCGACCCAGACTTCCGTTTCCCAGGCGATGTCGGCAGCGAACTGGCGGAACTTCTTCCTCGTCTGGAAGGCAGTAACGAAGACCAGGCCTGGGCGGGCTCCCGCGAAGATTTCCTTCAGCTGGGCGACCCGCAGGCCGTTCACCGGTCCGGTAGAGGTGACTGCCTCCACCAGCACAAGCCAGTCCCGCTCGGTGTAGTGGATCACTACGTCGGGCATCTTGCCATGGGCGTCCACCACCACGCCGAGCTCAGCGAGGTACTCGGGTTTGTTCACGATCCACTTGGAGCCTGTGTCGCCTAGGTAGACGACGGTGCCCCCGGGCGTGAACTGTGATGCGAAGCGCTCGACGACAGCTCCGATGAGTTCGCTGTGCTCTCCCGGGCTGAGCTTGACCTCGGTTCCGTCGGGAAGCTCGACCGGAACTCGATGAACCGACCTCTCGGCGGCCCACACCTCGGTCAGCTTTTTCCACTCGGCGTGGAATTCCTCCAGGGACTTTTCCCACGCTGACGTGCCGTACGCCGCCAGCGCCTTTACCGCTAGATCGCTGGGGCGATATCGATTGTTCTTGTCGTTTGTGGCCCGGCCCGGCGCATCGGAGTTCTTGACGAGGATACCGGCATCGATGAGCTGGTGGACCGACTCCTTACGCACGGACTCGCGACTGTTCGGGGCGTACCGGGTCGGGTCTTTTGTGCCCTTGGGGATGTCCGGGTAGCGGTCGGCCATCCAAGCCATGCACTCGGTGATTCCGAGGGTGTTCGAGCTTACGGCCGCCCATTCCTGCGTCGGGCCAAGGTTGAACATCGAGAGCAGGACGAGCGCGGTCCGGGTGTTCTGCTGCTTTAGGGGCATCCCTATTGCGGCGAGAACTTCCTTCGCCTCGTCGAGCTTCTTCTCTTGCTGCGCTTTCGTCACTCGCTGACCCTTCCCAGCCATGCTGACACGGTGAGTGAAGGTCAGGCTACAAGGTGTCCGAGCGGGTGCTGCTGACTGTTGGGGTTACATGCTTCGAGCAGGTGCTGCGCTCTCGCCAGGACGCCCATTACCAGCCAATCGGGAGCGGTGTGCTGGAGCTACACCTCGCTGAGAGAGGCGGGTTCGGTCGGCTCCAGATGGCGTTCCACTAGGTCATCCAGCTTCTCCTGGTCGGGCCATCCGCCCTCTATCCATTCGCTGCCAATGGCCCGAAGTTGTGCATTGCTTGGGTAGCGCAGGTTCCGCAGGTCGGTAGCGTTGACCTGTGTGTGGCCGCTGAACCGTCGAATGAGTCGGTCCAGCAGCGTGGAGTTGAGCCAGAGACAGAGGCCGCGTGCGACTTCCTTGGGGAGTCCGGCACCCGCGCTGTGGAACACGTTCACGTGGTTTTCGAAGCCGATTCTCGCGCAAGGCGTCACATCGGGATCGAAAACGGTGGCAACCACGCGACGCTTCTCCTCCTTGGAGGACAATCGCTTCACCACGACGTAATACCCGGACGGGAAGGTCATCTTCTCCGTGTCGGAGTTAAGCATGATTGCGTTGTTCTTCTTAGCGCCAGGTACGGGCCAGCGGATTCCGCCATCGCGCATGTGTAGCGGGTAGATGAGCGGAACCGTACCTTCCTCTGGGTCGGGGCGGAGGTGCTCCTTGGAGCGGAAGTCCACCACGCGACCAGTTGAAACCTGGCATTCGATCCCGGCGAGGTTTTCGGCAAGCCCCGCATGGGTCGCGGCGAGCTGGGCGTCTTCCTCGTCTGCGCTGATGTGGATGAAATGCTCACTGTCCTCGGGCTGGACCATCTCCCGGTATTCCATGACGCGGCTGCGAATTTCGCCGCCGTAGCTATGGCTGGAGGATACGACGATGGGGCCTCGGTCGGGCGCATCGGTGCGCGTTGCCGAGAAGATCACGTTCTCCTGGAGCACGTCTGTGTCGGCGAATACCTTGTTCCGCGCCTCGAACAGGTGTATGCGGTCAATGTGTATCCGGTCGAGAAGGTACTTGCGGAACGGTCGGAAGTAAGGGCCGTTCGCGAAACTTCTCGGGGTGATAGCCACGAGCTGGCCACCGGGGGCGAGGAGGTGGATCCCGAGGGCCAGGAACGCAGAGTAGAGGTTCGAAGTTTCTGTGCAAGCCGCTGTGACTGCCATGCGCTCGCGCGAGTTGGCGGCCAGCTTCTTGTACGGAGGGTTCATCACCACGAGGTCGAACGGGCCGCGATCTTCACCGAAGAGGCCTTCAGCCTGTGTAGTCCAGGCGATGAAGTCGTCGGTTACCAGGGTGGTCTCAACCCGCCCGCCGGATGCCCGGGCCGTGCTCGCGCAGTCCTCCAGAGTCGCCAGCAGGGTCGCGTGGAGCTGTGGGTCGTTCTCGCAGGCCGTCACGCTGAGCTGGGCTTCTGGCTGCTCCTGGAGGATGCGCGACACGAGAGAGGCGGTTAGAGAGCCGGCCCCAGCGCCGGGGTCCAGGATCCGGATCGGGCCTGTGTGGTCCAGCCTGGCCAGCGAGGCAATGAAGTCTGCGGCAGGGGCGGGTGTGAAGTACTGGCCGCGCTTCGCGCGCTCTTTCGGATCAAGAGCCGAAGAGGACTCCTGCCGCCGAACCTCCGTACGGGCTACAAGATCCGTTGTCGCTGCTGCTGCCTCTGCTGCCATGGGCACAGCGTAGCCAGATTGCGCTCACGTCGATGAGCCTGTGGAAAACGCTCCCGGCGCACTCTTCCACCGACTTATCAGCTCGCGCCGTGGGCCGTGAGGTGCAAATGCGAAGCCTTCCGTCAAACTGGCGAGTACGGCCTTCCCCTTGTCTGCGGTGCTGAGAGCCGGAAAGCCAATCACGCCGGATTCGATGTAGGCCCCCATTCCTGGACCAAGAGAAAAGGCCGTGGACGGCCGTCGTGGTCTGCCTCGGTGCAGCCGTCGTGGACCAGCTCGAGGGCCGCGTCACCGCTCTGGCCCTCGGCCTCCGCCAGGGTGCGGTGCTCGGTCTTCAGTGGACGGACGTCGACTGTGAGGCAGGGGTGATCCGCGTCAGCCGTGGGCGGCTCCGCCCCCGGTACAAGCACGGCTGCGGCAACCGCTGCGGACGTAAGCCCGGCTACTGCCCTCAGAAGATCAACATGCGCCGCGAGGCCAAGGACGCGAAGTTCCGCGCGGGCAAGGGCCCTGCGACGTTCCGCAGGAGCTGATGGAGCTGCCCTCGTTGGGCGGGTGTTCCAGGACACTGCCGACAAGATCGGCGGGCTCCTCTGGCCTGTCCGCGCCCAGGCATTCCAAGGGAGCTGAGCCACAGCCCGTTTCAAGGGCCCCGCTTGGGGGCGCAATTCGGGGATCATCTCCATTGATTCCACGGCCTGTTGAGTGTCAGTGCCCGCTTCTATCGTGGAGGGATGGCGAATGGGGTGTGGCACACCGGATACGGCATAGAGGTCAATCTGTCGCTGCCTGACCTCGGTCATCCGGGGCGTCCCGATCTGTTGCGGGAGATCACCGCGAGCGTCGCCGAGCGCGATCCGCAGCTGCTCGAATGCCTCGCGCATCACGACGGCCGCGAGTGTGTGTCCGAGTCGGGCGGGAAGTCGCCGTGGATGTTCATCCGCCGAGGGCGTGTCGGGGGCCGCCGGCCCCTGGTCGCTTCCCACCTGCCGATCACGCACAGGGCGACACCGGCTGAGAGCGAGCAGCACAAGGCCACCAAGGAGCGGATCGTGGAGACCGCCTCGCGCTACGGCCTGGAGGCCGGCGTCGAGGTGCCCACCACGAACCGCCGGAGCATCTCGGACGCGCTGGTCACCGGTCCCGGAGGAATCCGGATCGGCTGGGAGATCCAGTACCACCACCTCAGCCCCAGCAGCGTGCACCGCCGGTCGGTCAATGCGGTGCAGAACCGGATCACGCCCTTGTGGGTGGCGAAGGACCGCACGGCTTCCCTGATCGACCGCGCGCCCTGGGCAAGGGTGGACGACATGCCGTGGAAGGAGATCGCGGGCGGTAGGGAGATGGTGATCCGCGGTGGGTATCGGTACCTCCAGGTCTGGAAGTGCGTCCCCAGCAGCCCCCGCGTCTGTCCTATCACCGACGGCGCCGGTCATTGTGAGCAGCTTCACTCCGAATGGTTCCTGCCCGCTCTCTGTCACCCGGAGAAGAAAGCGGTGCAGTTGGAAGACCTCGTGCTGTCGAGCGCGACGGGGGACAGCGTTCCGGTCTACGTGCCGAACCGTGGCGGCGGCCGGGCCGGGCGTCACATGTGGGTGCCGGCAGCCGACTGTCGGCTCTGGCGGGAGATGACCGGCCAGACGGATCCCTTGCCCACGGCGGAGTCCCAGGATCAGGACGATGAGATCACCTTCGCCGAGCAGGAGATCGACCGGAAATGCAGGGCGGGCGAGGAGGGCTGGTTCGCCAGCGATGCACGGCCCGTCCGCGACATGGGGCAGCCGACCGGAGGCTTCACCTTGGCCCGGATGCCGGCGCAGCGGATTATGAGTCCGCTGCTGATCACGCCGGTCGAGCGCGCCGCGGCCTCCGCCGCGCTGGGCTGCCCGCCGTGGGAGCTGGGGACCGTGTGCCGAGTGCGGACAGCTGATGCGGCGGTACGGGCGTGACGCGGCCATGTTCTGCATCGCCTGCCGTGCCGTCCTGAACGGCCGGTAGCGGTAACTGCAACCAAAACTGCAACCACAGAACGCCGAAGGCCCCGGCCGGTTTCCCGGTCGGGGCCTTCGGTTCGTGCCCGGTGAGGCACTGGCGGAGGATACGAGATTCGAACTCGTGAGGGGTTGCCCCCAACACGCTTTCCAAGCGTGCGCCCTAGGCCTCTAGGCGAATCCTCCGCCGCAAACAATACAAGACGCGGAGGGGTGCTCGCGAACACGTGGTCGCGGGGTGGGGGTGGGGCGGGGGAGCGGGCACGGGCACCGGGTGGGATCCGCTAGGCTGGGGGGCAAGCCCCTCACGTGGCGCTATCTGACTGAACTCCCCCAGGGCCGGAAGGCAGCAAGGGTAGGTCGGCTCTGGCGGGTGCGTGGGGGGCCCTTGTGTTTCCGGGGCCCGCGACCCGGGGCCGCGGGGGCCTGCGGATGTGAGCGAGGCCACTTGTCAGTGGGGCCCGATATCGTCGTAGGTGTGTCGTCCCTCGCGCTCTACCGCCGCTACCGCCCCGAGTCCTTCGCCGAGGTCATCGGGCAGGAGCATGTCACCACCCCGTTGCAGCAGGCGCTGCGCAACAACAGGGTCAATCACGCGTATCTGTTCAGCGGGCCGCGAGGCTGCGGAAAGACGACGAGCGCGCGCATCCTCGCCCGCTGTCTGAACTGCGAGCAGGGCCCGACGCCCACCCCGTGCGGGGAGTGCCAGTCGTGTCAGGACCTCGCGCGCAACGGGCGCGGTTCGATCGACGTCATCGAGATCGACGCCGCCTCCCACGGTGGCGTGGACGACGCCCGTGAGCTGCGGGAGAAGGCCTTCTTCGGGCCCGCCTCCAGCCGCTACAAGATCTACATCATCGACGAAGCCCACATGGTCACCTCGGCGGGCTTCAACGCCCTGCTGAAGGTGGTCGAGGAGCCGCCGGAGCACCTCAAGTTCATCTTCGCGACCACGGAGCCCGAGAAGGTCATCGGGACCATCCGGTCGCGTACGCACCACTACCCCTTCCGGCTGGTCCCCCCGGGCACGCTGCGTGAGTATCTGGGTGAGGTGTGCGACCGCGAGGCCATTCCCGTCGAGGACGGGGTGCTGCCGCTGGTCGTGCGGGCGGGTGCCGGATCCGTACGTGACTCGATGTCCGTCATGGACCAGCTCCTCGCCGGCGCGGCCGAGGACGGTGTGACATACGCCATGGCGACGTCCCTCCTCGGGTACACGGACGGGTCGCTGCTCGACGCCGTGGTGGACGCCTTCGCGGCGAACGACGGCGCCGCGGCCTTCGAGGTCGTCGACCGCGTCATCGAGGGCGGCAACGACCCCCGCCGCTTCGTCGCCGACCTCTTGGAGCGCCTGCGCGACCTGGTGATCCTCGCCGCCGTGCCCGACGCGGCCGAGAAGGGCCTCATCGACGCGCCCGCTGACGTCGTGGAGCGCATGCAGGCCCAGGCCGGCGTCTTCGGCCCGGGCGAGCTCAGCCGCGCCGCCGACCTCGTCAACGAGGGCCTGACGGAGATGCGGGGCGCGACCTCGCCGCGGCTGCAGCTGGAGCTGATCTGCGCGCGCGTCCTGCTCCCCGCGGCCTACGACGACGAGCGGTCCGTACGGGCCCGGCTCGAGAAGCTGGAGCGCGGCGCGGCCTCGCTCGTGTCCGCGCCCATGGTTCCCGCCACCGGCTACGTCCCCGGGCCCGGCGCGCACGCCCCTGACCAGGCCTACGGGCAGCCCGCGCAGGCCGCCGGGCTGTCCGGCCCCGCCGCGGCGCGCGCGGCGGTCTCCGGGGCTCCTGCGCCAGCTGCCGCCGCTCCCGTCCAGGCTGCCGCCCCGGCCCCGGCGGCTCCTGCCCCGGCCGCCCCCGTGGCACCGCAGACGCCCCCCGCACCTCAGGCCCCGGCCCCCGAAGCCCCCGCGGCGCGCCCCGCAGGCGCCTGGCCGGCCGCGGCCGCGCCCGGCCAGGGCGGCGGTGGAGCCTCCCGCCCCGGCGCCTGGCCTTCCGCCGTGGCCCCCGGCCAGGGCCAGCCCGCCCCGGCCTCCGCCCCTGCCGCCCCCGCCCCGGCGCCCGCCCCCGCAGCTGCCGGCACAGGCGCAGGTGCAGGTGCGGGCGCGGGATCCCAGGCCGGCCCCGTGGGCGACCCCAACCAGGTCCGCCAGATGTGGCCCGCCATCCTGGACGCGGTCAAGAACCGCCGCCGCTTCACCTGGATCGTCCTCAGCCAGAACGCCGAGGTCGTCGGCTTCGACGGCACGACCTTGCAGATCGGCTTCGCCAACGCCGGCGCGCGCGACAGCTTCGCCAACAGCGGCAGCGAGGAGGTCCTCCGCCAGGCGATCGGCGACGCCTACCAGGGCCAGGTCCAGTGGAAGATCGAGCTCGTCGTCGGTGCGGGCCCGGCGCCGGGGGCAGGCGCCCCCGCGGGCGGCTTCGGCGGCGGCTACGCCCCGCAGGCCCCCGCACCCGCCGCTCCCCGCCCGGCCCCGGCCGCCCCGCAGCCCCAGGCGAGCCCGAGCCCGGCAAGCCGGCAGCAGCACCAGTCCCCCTACCAGGCACCCGCCTCCCCCACGCCTCCGCCGCCCCCGCCGGCCCAGGCCTACCGCGAGCCCGAGCCGCCGCCCGTCGCCCCCGAGGACGACATGCCCGCCGAGGACGACCCGGACCTCGACGAGACCGCCCTGACCGGCCACGACCTCATCGTCCGCGAGCTGGGCGCGACCGTCATCGAAGAGATCGCGAACGAGTAGGGCAACTAGTCCGGACACACCGGACACAGGGGCCCGCAGCGACACCGCCGGAACCCCCCGGGTGCGCTGCATGCGCCCCCAGGCGCCCCCTGTTCTTCTTCGCCCGGCATGGGGCGCCGGAGGCGGCGACCACGTAGGCTCGGGCTACCGAGACAAACGTCGTCGAAAGCCAGGAGCGAACCCGTGATTCCCGGTGGTGGCCAGCCCAACATGCAGCAGCTCCTCCAGCAGGCGCAGAAGATGCAGCAGGATCTCGCCGCAGCGCAGGAAGAGCTCGCCCGTACGCCCGTCGAGGGCTCGTCGGGCGGCGGCCTGGTGAAGGCGACGGTCACCGGCGCCGGCGAGCTCCAGGCCCTGGCGATCGACCCCAAGGCCGTCGACCCCGAGGACACCGAGACCCTCGCCGATCTCATCCTCGCCGCCGTCCGCGACGCCAACAACGCGGCCCAGCAGCTCCAGCAGCAGAAGCTCGGCCCGCTCGCCCAGGGCCTGGGCGGCGGCAGCGGCATCCCCGGCCTGCCGTTCTGACCTGACCCGTTCTGACCTGCCCTTTTGAGCAGACGGAACAGCACGTAACCAAGAGCGCACAAGCGAAGAGCGAAGAAGGAGTATTCGATCCGTGTATGAAGGCGTGGTCCAGGACCTCATCGACGAGCTGGGCAGGCTGCCCGGCGTCGGTCCCAAGAGCGCGCAGCGGATCGCCTTCCACATCCTTCAGGCCGAGCCGGCCGACGTCCGCCGGCTCGCCCATGCCCTGACCGAGGTCAAGGCCAAGGTCCGCTTCTGCGCTGTCTGCGGCAATGTCGCCCAGGAGGAGCGCTGCCGGGTCTGCCAGGACCCGCGCCGCGATCCCGCGGTGATCTGCGTCGTGGAGGAGTCCAAGGACGTCGTCGCCATCGAGCGGACGAGGGAGTTCCGCGGCCGCTACCACGTCCTCGGCGGGGCCATCAGCCCCATCGAGGGCGTCGGGCCCGACGATCTGCGCATCCGCGAGCTGCTCGCACGGCTCGCGGACGGCACCGTCACCGAGCTGATTCTGGCCACCGACCCCAATCTGGAAGGTGAGGCCACCGCCACGTACCTCGCCCGTATGGTGAAGCCCATGGGGCTCAAGGTCACGCGGCTGGCCAGCGGCCTTCCCGTAGGGGGAGACCTTGAATACGCCGACGAGGTCACGCTCGGGCGTGCCTTCGAAGGGAGACGACTTCTCGATGTCTGACGCAACGCTGCATGACGCCAAGCGCGACCCCGACGACTTCGCGGTCTCGGTCGCGGACTCCATCGAGAGCTTCATCGTCGCCGTCGCCGAGGTGTCGCGCGGCGATGAGCCCGACAGCGCCGTGCCCTTCCTGCTGCTGGAGATCTCCCAGCTGCTCCTCACCGGCGGCAGGCTCGGCGCGCACGAGGACTTCCTCCCCGACGAGCGCTACGAGCCCGACGTCGGCCCCGAGCCGGACGTCGACGAGCTGCGGGAGCGCTTCGCCCGGCTCCTGGACCCCGTGGACGTCTACTCGGAGGTCTTCGACCCGTACGTGCCGCGTACGGCCCCCGTCGCCTGCCGCATCTCCGACGACCTCGCCGACATCATCACCGACCTGCGGCACGGCATGGCCCACTACCGGGACGGCCGGGTCAGCGAGGCCCTGTGGTGGTGGCAGTTCTCGTACCTGTCCAACTGGGGCCCGACGGCCTCGGCCGCCCTCCGCGCGCTCCAGTCGCTGGTCGCCCACGTACGCCTCGACCAGCCCCTGGACGAGCTCGGCGGCCTGGACACCGACTCCGTGGCGACGGAGGAGCGGCTCGCCGAGGAGGCGGGGCGCGTGATGGAGGCGGAGATCGCGGGGCCACTGGGGCTGCGCGGGGCCTGAGGGACGCTGCGCGGGACTCGACGGACGCGGCGGCGAGGGCTGACGCGGCCCGGCCCGGTCCCAACCCGCCCGGTCCGCCGCCCCGCCCGTACCCGCCTGACATGACCCTGCCCGGACCGCTCCTGCCACCCACCCGCCAACTTCGGCCATCGTTGAGCATTCGACGTCCCCGGCCTCCCTCCCCCTCGTAGCCTGCGAGACGAGCGCCCCTGACGAGGGGGCTCCGTCGCCTCTGACGAGGGGACTACGAGGGGAGAGACATGGACGCCACTTCCGGCACCGGTCGGTCCGACGAAAACCCCGCCATCTCGACCGAGTTGGGCGATGCCGCCTTCGGTTACTTCTACGCCTCCGCACTGCGCGCCGTCGCCGTCCACCGCGTCGCCGACCACCTCGCCGACGGCCCCCTGGAGCCCGGCGAGCTCGCCCGCCGCGCGGGCCTGCACGGGTCTACGCTGCGCCGCGTGCTGCGGCTGCTCGCCACGCGCGGCATCTTCCAGGAGGACGAGCAGGGCGCCTTCGGCCTCACCCCGGCCGCCGACCTGCTCCGTACGGACGCGCCCCACTCGGCGCGCACCGGCATGGTCTGGCTCACCGACGAGGTCTTCCGGCGCTCGGCGGCGGGCCTGGAGGACGCGCTCCGCACGGGCGCCGTCCCGTTCCAGACGGCGTACGGCATGCCTTTCTTCGACTACCTGATGACGGACGCCGACGCCCAGCGCCAGTTCGACACGGGCATGGCGAACATGTCCGGCCCGGAGGACGAACTCATCGCCGACGCGTACGAGTTCCCGGCCGGCGGTACGGTCGTGGACGTCGGCGGCGGCCGCGGCGGGCTGGTCCGGGCCGTGCTCAGCCGCAACCCCGGGCTGTCCGGCATCCTGTTCGACCAGGAGCAGACGGTGGCCGCGCACCTCCTGGAGGAGGGCACGGAAGCCAAGGCGATCGCCGGCCGCTGGCGCACGGACGGCGGCAACTTCTTCGAGGCCGTGACGCCCGGCGGCGACATCTACCTCCTCAAGCACATCCTCCACGACTGGAACGACGAGGAGTGCCTGCGCATCCTGCGCGCGATCCGCGCCGCGATCGCCCCCGGCGGCAAGCTGCTGGCCGTGGACGCGGTCCTCCCGCAGGGCAACGAACCGCACATGGCCAAGGTCCTGGACATCACCATGCTGGCCCTCGTGACGGGCCGGGAGCGTACGGAGCGGGAGTTCCGCGACCTGCTCGGCGAGGCGGGCTTCAGGGTGGACCGGATCATCCCCACGCCCGGCTTCAGCTCGATCATCGAGGCGCTGCCGGTCTGACGGTCTATCCCTGCCCCCCTGATCACCCCTGACCTCTGACGCGGCGGCGGGCTGAGCTCCGGGCGTCGGAGGTCGGGGACGGACTCCGCGTGGGTCACTCCTGATCGGCCTCCTCCGTGCGATCGAGGGCTTCAAGGACCCGTTCTTTGAGTGCCTTTACTCTGCGCAGGACCCGTTCGTCCGCGGGGAGCGGCAGCAGAATGGCCAAGGTCTGATCGATTGCGGCGAGCGAGTCTTCGGTACTGCCCGTGAGCGCAATGCGTTCGGCGTGGCGGAGATAGGCCCTGGCTCGCTCGTACGGGTCCTCATCGTCCAGGTTTTCAACGCCCGGGTCCTCAATGCCCGGGTCCTCACCGTCGGCGAGCATCCCGCACGTCACCCCGGCACTTATCGCGGCGAAGCTCACGCAGCCGGCGAAGCCCGGGAGCGGATTCGGCACCCTGATCCGTTGCAGGACGCTGGTGGGGAGAGTCGCGAGCACTGTGAGGCCCAGACGGACGGCATCGTCGTCGTGCGATTCGAGCACGAGTTCCAACTGTGTGAGGTACAGCGGCGCGAGCTCGTGCTCGGCCAGGTGAGGCCACCGTGCCGAGGCGGAGGCGAGCGCGTAGAAGGCGTGCCGGGGCCACCCCGGCAACCCGCCTTTGCCGGCCAGGAGCCGGCGGGCCGCACCCGTGGCCCACGGATCCGGCGCGTAGTCCTCCACCTCGTGCCCGGGCGTGGTCAACGCGATGAAGTCCTCGGCGAGGACGTCCGGATAGAGGGGCTCCAGCACGGTCCCGGCGTGCGGGGTGGAGGACGGATACGGCGCCGCATGGTCCGTGAAGAGCCGGGCCGCGTCCCCGTCCCGGCAGGCGTCGATCGCTGTCAGGGCCGCCCGGCCGTCCTGATACGTCATGGCACCCGTAAGAGCCGCCGTATAGACGGCTCTGCCGAGCGTGTCCGGGGGCGTCGTGACCCGGCCGTTGGCGTGCAGCGTCTGCCAGTGGTCACGCTCACGGTTCAGGAGATAGGCGGAGAACTGCGCCGGAGTGTCCAGGCCGGCCGGCGCCTGCGCCGGGCTGCGGCGTACGCGGTCGACCGCTGCCAGCGCCGCCATGTGGATGGCGAGGACCGACCGGAAGCCGGAGTCCTTGGACAGTACGACGGACGGCGGGGTGACGCCGTGCGCCTCGGGCGCCTCCAGAGCGGCGGCAAACTGCTCCCGGGCCGCCGCGAAAAGGTCCCCCGCGCTCGTGATCGGGTCATCCGCCAGCGTTGACAGCCGCAATTGCTGCGCCTCCAGGCCCATCCGGTCCAGCCGATTGGCGAGCGGCTGCCACCACGCACCGGCCGGCCGGGCCACCAGCAGCACCCGTGCCGGGCGGCCCTCCTGGCGTGCTGCGTCCCGTATGAGCTCCAGCAGGTCGGCTACGGGCCACCGTTCGGCGTAGTCGGCCACCATCAGCACGCCGGTTCCGGTCTTATCCGCCCGGCGCGCCGCGGGCCCCACCGCCGTAGGTCGCAGTGCTGCGGGTTCCACCGCCGCGGGTCCCACCAGCGCGGGCCCTACCGGCGCCGGATCGCTCGCATGCCGTGCCTGTAGTACGTCCCAGCCCGCCTCCCGGCTCCGCGCCGCGAACCGCGCCGCCAACCGCGTCTTGCCCTGGCCGCCCGACCCGTGCAGCAGCAGCACCGACACGGGCGGCGCGCCATCGCGCCACCGCGTGAGGCGCGCCAGCTCGGCGGCCCGCCCGGTAAAGGGGACGACTCCCTGCCGGGCCAGCAGCAGGCGGGCCGGCTGGGCGCGGGCCTCCTCGACGGTCAGTCGGGTGCGGGCCTGCGGGAACACCTCCACCCGGTACAGCGGGGGCTCCCCACCAGCGACGGACACATCGCCCGTCACACCCGACACCTGCACCACGGACCCGTACACGACCGACCTCGCCACCCACGAGCCGCGGCTCCGCGCGACCGGCCCGGCGGCTCGGCGGCGCTTGGGCCACTTCACGGGCCCTGCTCGATGTCGACATCTCCGCCCGTCTCACGGACCTGGTCGACCGGCCCGCCGACCGCGCTACCGGAGACGGTCTGACCGTTCCCCGGGGGCGCGGCAGGGCCCGGCGCGGGCGGTGTAACCGGCGCCGTCCCCGGCCCACCCGTATGCCGGATCCGTACGTTCCCGCACGTCCCGTCGACCATCGCCACCCCGCCCCCGACGGAGCTGCCGACCACCCCCTGACCACCCGCCGCGTCCCGCCGCCCGCGGCGTAATCCGGCCACCGCGATCCACAGCCCCGCCAGCCCCACGAACAGCCCCAGCACCGTGGCCCACCGCTGCGCCGCATCCCACCCCACCAGCGAGAAGTACACCGCGAGCCCCACCACAGCCACTGCCGCGGCGGCCCCGCCCCAACGCGCCTGCATCTGTCCGGTCATGTACGGCATCGTCCACGTGGTCTGGAGGAGACCGGTTCGCCAAGTGCTGTTTGTGGCAGGGACGTTACCGTTCCGGCGCCGGTCTGCCGTCGCGTGCGCCCGGGCCGTATGCCCAGCCGTATGCCCGGACTGTGCGCGCGGACCTGCCCGTAGTGAAACAAGGGGCGAGCGATTCCCGGTCTGATCATCTACCTGGGAAGCCATGTCACTATCGGCCGACGCTCCTGACCGTAAGGAGCTGCCGAGAAGTGGGGGAATGAAGTGCTCCTGGGCTGTTTGGGAGTCACTGCGGAAGAAGAGCGGATCTACCGGTTTCTCTTGAAGGGGGGGAAGGGAACCGTCGAGGAGATCCGCCAGGCGCTGGGGCTGGCCGGACCGGACGTCCGCTCCACGCTGGAACGGCTGGTCGGCCTCGGTCTGGTGCACACCCGCGGCGGTGGGGTCACGGCCGTCGACCCCGCCATCGGCGTCGAGCGGCTCGTCGAGGACGTCATGGCCGGTCTGCGGGCGCGGATGCAGCAGGCGGACGCGGCCAGGGCGGCGATCTCCGAGCTGGGGCAGGAGTTCCGGCGCGGGGAGGGCGTACGGGCAGCCCCGGCGCCGGACATCGAGCACGTCACCGGCCGCCAGGAGGTCTGGGACCGGCTCGACGAACTGACCTTCTTCGCGTACCGCGAGGTCATGGCGATCCACCCCGGCGCGCCGTGGCGGCCCTGGAACATCGAGGCGGCCCGCCCCCTCGACATGCGCTGCCTGCGCCGCGGCCTGACGTACCGGCTGATCGTCGTACGCGAAGCCCTCCAGGACCCCCTGACCAGGGCATATCTGGAAGAGCTCCGTTCAGCCGGAGCGCAGGTCCGCTGCGTCGAGGAACCGGTTCAGCGGATGGCCGTCTACGACCGGAGCCGGGCCGTCGTGCCGCTCGACCCGGAGGAGAAGCGGCGCGGCGCCGTCGTCGTGCGCCAGCCGGGGCTGGTCGCCGGCTTCGTGGACCTCTTCGAGCAGACCTGGCAGTCGGCCGCGGACCCGGCCACGGTGGACGGCGGCGAGGAATGCCCGCTGCCCGAGCTCGACAGGCAGGTGCTGGAGGCTCTCGTACGGGCCGACAAGGACGAGGTCGCGGCGCGCGAACTGGGCGTCTCGCTGCGTACGTTCCAGCGGTACGTCGCCCACCTCATGGCCCGTCTGGACGCCGGCAGCCGCTTCCAGGCGGCCGTACGGGCGAAGGAGCGTGGCTGGCTCTAGCTCGTTACGCGGCGGAGGCGGACTCCTCGAAGGCGCGATAGCCGTCCTCCACGCCGATCCTGATGTCGGTGAAGGCGAGGTACCCGTCGCCGATCAGCGGCGTGTCGCGGAGCTCTTCGACCAGGTGGTAGTACGCCCGCAGGTCCGCGGTCTCCAGCAGCGCGAAGTCGGTGTGCTGCGCGTGGAACGCCTCGGCGTCGAAGAACCGCGCGGAGACGCGGTCGGCGTATTTGGCGAGCACGGGCTGGATGCACCGCTCCCGCATGTCATTCCGCTCGTCGCGGGAGAGGCTGAGCCAGGCGGGGCTGAAGGCGTAGCTGAGAACGATGGTGTAGCGCATGCCCCGAATCTGCCGGACCCACGGGCCCCGTGGGGCGCCGAACGCTGCCGGGAACGCGCCAGGGCGTGGCGGCTTCACGACACTCACGACGCGGCATGGCACGGCCACTCACGACACTCACGACGCGGCATGGCACGGCCACTCACGACACGGCGCGGCACGGCGCGACACGACGCCGGTCGGCGACACGACACGACACGACGCCGATCGGTGGCGCGGATCCGGGGAGTGTCGCGGCTCACAAAGTGAGTGGCGTCGCTCCGGTAGGGCAGGAGTGATCACGGGCGGTCCGACGGCGTACCGTTCACGATCATGACGCGGGCGACACGTCTCAGCATGCGGTATCGGCATGGCTGAATCCGGCCGCTCGTTAGACTGAGCCGACCGCATTACACAGAGCTGCGAGGAGCGCACGTGGGCCTTGTCGTGCAGAAGTACGGAGGCTCCTCCGTTGCCGATGCCGAAGGCATCAAGCGGGTTGCCAAGCGAATCGTGGAAGCCAAGAAGAACGGCCACCAGGTGGTCGTCGTGGTTTCCGCGATGGGTGACACGACGGACGAGTTGATCGATCTCGCCGAGCAGGTTTCGCCGATGCCTGCCGGGCGTGAGTTCGACATGCTGCTGACCGCCGGAGAGCGGATCTCCATGGCCCTGCTGGCGATGGCGATCAAAAACCTCGGCCACGCGGCGCAGTCGTTCACCGGCAGCCAGGCCGGTGTCATCACGGACGCGGTCCACGGCAAGGCGCGCATCATCGACGTCACGCCGGGCCGCATCCAGCAGTCGGTGGACTCCGGCAACATCGCGATCGTGGCCGGCTTCCAGGGCGTGTCCCAGGACAGCAAGGACATCACGACCCTGGGCCGCGGCGGATCCGACACCACCGCCGTCGCCCTGGCCGCCGCGCTGAACGCCGAGGTCTGCGAGATCTACACCGACGTCGACGGCGTCTTCACGGCCGACCCGCGGGTGGTGAAGAAGGCCCGCAAGATCGATTGGATCTCGTTCGAGGACATGCTCGAGCTGGCCGCGTCCGGCTCGAAGGTGCTGCTGCACCGCTGCGTCGAGTACGCACGTCGTTACAACATCCCGATCCACGTCCGCTCGTCCTTCTCCGGGCTGCGCGGCACCTGGGTCAGCAACGAACCGCAAGGGGACCAGCCGATGGAGCAGGCGATCATCTCGGGCGTCGCGCACGACACGTCCGAGGCGAAGGTCACGGTCGTCGGGGTGCCGGACAAGCCGGGCGAGGCCGCGACGATCTTCCGGGCGATCTCGGACGCCGAGATCAACATCGACATGATCGTGCAGAACGTCTCGGCGGCCTCCACGGGCCTGACGGACATCTCCTTCACGCTGCCCAAGACCGAGGGCCGCAAGGCGATCGAGGCGCTGGAGAAGACGAAGCCCCGCGTGGGCTTCGACTCGCTGCGCTACGACGACCAGATCGCCAAGATCTCGCTGGTCGGCGCGGGCATGAAGACCAACCCGGGCGTCACCGCGACGTTCTTCGAGGCCCTGTCGAACGCCGGCGTGAACATCGAGCTGATCTCGACCTCTGAGATCCGCATCTCGGTCGTCACCCGCGCCGACGACGTGAACGAGGCCGTCCGCGCGGTGCACTCCGCCTTCGGCCTGGACAGCGAGAGCGACGAGGCCGTCGTCTACGGAGGCACCGGGCGATGACCTCCGGCCCCGCGGCCCGTACCGGCACCTTCACGGGTGCCGGTACGGGCCGTAAGCCGGTGCTCGCCGTCGTCGGCGCCACCGGCGCCGTCGGCACGGTCATGCTGGAGATCCTTTCGCAGCGCCAGGACGTGTGGGGCGAGATCCGGCTCGTCGCCTCCCCGCGCTCGGCGGGGCGCCGGCTCGCCGTGCGCGGCGAGGAGACCGAGGTCGTCGCGCTGAGCGAGGAGGCGTTCGACGGCGTCGACGTCGCCATGTTCGACGTGCCGGACGAGGTCTCCGCGCAGTGGGCGCCGATCGCCGCCGCCAAGGGCACGGTCGTCGTGGACAACTCCGCGGCCTTCCGGATGGACCCGGACGTGCCGCTGGTGGTGCCCGAGGTGAACGCGCACGCCGCGCGCGTACGCCCGCGCGGCATCATCGCCAACCCCAACTGCACGACACTGTCGATGATCGTCGCGGTGGCTGCGCTGCACGCCGAATTCGGGCTCAGCGAGCTGGTCGTCTCCTCGTACCAGGCGGCTTCCGGGGCGGGCAAGGCCGGCGTCGACACGCTGCGGGCGCAGCTCGCCGCGGTGGCCGGCTCGTCGCTGGGGACGCAGCCCGGGGACGTGCGCCGGGCGGTCGGCGACGGGCTCGGCCCCTTCCCCGCGCCCCTCGCGCTGAACGTGGTGCCGTGGGCGGGCTCGCTCCGGGAGGACGGCTGGTCCTCCGAGGAGCTGAAGATCCGGGACGAGTCCCGCAAGATCCTGGGGCTGCCGTCGCTGCGGGTCGCGGCGACGTGCGTACGGGTCCCCGTGATCACCACGCACTCGCTGGCCGTGCACGCGCGGTTCGAGAACGAGGTCACGGTGGAGCAGGCCCACGAGATCCTGGCGAGCGCGCCGGGGGTCGTGCTCGTGGACGATCCCGCCGAGGGGGAGTTCCCCACGCCCGCCGACGCGGTGGGCACCGATCCGACGTGGGTGGGCCGGGTGCGCCGTTCCCTGGACGACCCACGGGCGCTCGACCTCTTCGTCTGCGGCGACAATCTGCGCAAGGGAGCGGCACTGAACACAGCTCAGGTCGCCGAATGCGTGGCGGCGGAGCTGACCACTCCCTAATCTGGAGAAGTGGTGAAGGTCTTGCAGGTCCTGTGATCAAGTCGTTGGTCCAGACCTCTTGAACTGGGTAGATGAAGTGTTCGACGATGCGCTCCCCGCCCACTGCAACCGACAGCGGGCCGGGAGCGTCTTTGCTGCCGTCTCTCAGGGCGGTAGCAAAACCGGGGCATTGAGGAAGAGCTGGTACGCATGAGGGCATATGACGCATCGTCACGCGGCGCATCGTCAGACGCGGCGCCTCGCGTGTACAACCCTGACGGGGGGAAGCGTGTCCAACAGGCGTGGCAGAGGTCATCAGCATCGCAACCGCCCCGAGGCGCGGCGGCAGTGCACTGCGTCCGCGTTCCTACCCGTCGGGCGGCATGCCGGTGATCGCTCCCTGGCCGACCGCCCGGCCCGCCGCCCAGATCCCGCCCCAGCGGGGGGACGCTGACGAAGCAATGGCAGCGGGCACCACAGTCGACCACCTCACCGAGACCTACAGGGCCCACTACCGGTCCCTGCTCGGCCTTGCCGCGCTGCTCCTCGACGACACCGCCTCGTGTGAGGACGTGGTCCAGGAGGCATTCATACGAGTGCACTCCGCGCGCGGCCGGGTCCGGGAGCCGGAGAAGACACTCGCCTATCTGAGGCAGACTGTCGTCAATCTGTCCCGTTCCGCGCTCCGCCGCCGGATCCTCGGGCTGAAGCTGCTCTCCAAGCCGATGCCCGACATGGCGAGCGCCGAAGAGGGTGCGTACGAACAGCTGGAGCGCGACCAATTGATCAAAGCGATGCGTGGACTGCAACGCCGCCAGCGGGAAGTCCTCGTCCTCCGCTACTTCGCCGATATGACCGAGGCCCAGGTCGCCGAGACCCTGGGCCTCTCCCTCGGCTCGGTCAAGGCGTACGGGTCGCGCGGCATCGCGGCGCTCCGCATCGCCATGGAGGCTCCGGCATGACCCGCCCCCCTTATGACGGGCTCGGTCCCGCCGGCGAGCGCGACGGGGGCACGCACGACGGCGGTATGCACGACGACGGTGTGCGTGACATCGGCATGCACGGCACCGGCACGGACAGCACGAGCACGCACGGCACCGGCATGGACGAGCAGACGCTCCGGCAGCTGCTTCAGGGTGCCGTCGGGGACATCGAGCCCGCGCCCGACTCGCTGGACCAGATCCGGCGCGCCGTGCCGGCCCGGCGCACCCGCCGCAGGCAGGCCCTCGTGGGCGCCGCGGCCGCGCTGATCCTCGGCGGCACGGCCCTGCCCGCGGTCGTCCACGTCGCCACCACCGGTGACGCGGTCGAGGAACGCCACGCCAACACGGCCAGCAGTCAGCACACCCCCGAGGATCCGGTCGCCGAGCCCGACGGGGTGGGCGACGGTGCCGGGCGGCCCGATGAGGGCGAGGCCCGGAACCACGACGAAAAGCGGGAGGAACACAAGGACGAGGGGAAAAAGGGCAATGAGCCCAAGCCCGCCGGTTCCTCCCCCGCAGGCATCCCCCCCGCGCCCACGAACACCTTCGCCGCCGTCTCCCCGACCTGCGACCGCGACCAGCTCGGCAAGGGCAGCGGGACGGTCGGCCCTGCCGACCGCGACGGGCGGATCTACGGCGCCTTCCGCGTGGTCAACGTCTCCCGCGCCGTCTGTACGGTGGGCGGGCCGGGGACCGTCGCGGCGAGCCCGCGGGGCAGCGCCGAGAGCGGGCGCGTCTCCGTCGTGGACCACACGCCGGGCGACGCCGCGACCGGCCTGCCCGACCCGGCGACCGAGCCCAGCGAGGTCATCCTTCAGCCCGGCCAGGCCTACGAGGTGAAGTTCGCCTGGATCCCGGCCTCCGACGGCGGGCGCAGCAGCTGCGGCAAGACCGGCGGCGGCGCCTCCCCGGCGCCTTCCGCCGGCGGGGGTGCCAGCGCCTCCCCGGCCGGCTCCGCCACGGCGAGCCAGCAGCAGCCGAGCGTCCCGGATTCGCCGCCGCCCACGCCCCAGCCGAGCGTCGTCCTCAGCCACACCCCGGACGTGGGCGAGCCGGCGATAGCGGACGCCAAGATCGCCGATGCGTGCGCGGGCACGGTCTATCGCACCGGGCCGATCGTCACGACGAACTGACCCCGCCGCGCGGGTCCCCGGCAGGGGGCGGTGACCGGCCCCGCGGCCGTGCCCGTACCGTGGTGGTGTGTATCGGTTCCTGCTGACTCCCCGCTGGTGGGCGATCAACGTCTTCACCGTGGTGGCCATCCCCTTCTGTCTCTTCATGGGCAGCTGGCAGCTCGGCCGCTTCGAAACGCGCGTCGACTCGCACCGCGAGCAGCAGACGCAGGCCGACGACGCCCGTGAGGCCGCGGCCGAGCCGCTGCGCGACCTCCTCCCCGTGACGACCGAGACCTCCGGCCGCCGGGCGACCGCCTCCGGCCGCTACGACACCGAGCACCAGCTGCTCGTGCCGGAGCGGACGCTGGACGACCGCCAGGGCTTCTACGTGCTGACCCTCCTGCGCACGGACGAGGGCAAGGCCCTTCCCGTCGTCCGCGGCTGGCTGCCCGGCGACGCGGACTCCAGGGCCGACACCGCCAAGGTCCCGGCCCCGCCGGCCGGCCACGTGACCGTCACCGGCGCCCTCCAGTCCTCGGAGAGCCCCGGCTCCAAGGGCGTACGGTCCGGCGGCGGCCTGCCCGCCGGCCAGCTCGGCGTGATCAGCGCCGCCTCACTGGTCAACCTCGTCCCGTACGGGGTCCAGGACGCGTGGATCACCGCCACCGAGGCGGACGGGGCCATGACCCCGGTGCCCCCGGCCGCCGCCCCGAACAGCGGCCTGGACCTCAAGGCCTTCCAGAACCTCGGCTACACCGGGGAGTGGTTCGTCTTCGCCGGCTTCGTGCTGTTCATGTGGGCCAGGCTCTTCCGCCGCGAGGCGGAGGCCGCACGGGACCTGGCCCTCGGCATCACTCCGGAGACGGCTCCGGACGCTCCGGGTCCGGACGGCCCAGATGACGCTCCGCAAAAGCGATCTCCAGCCGGAGCTGCTTGATCCGCTCCTCCACCACCAGGGAGCCGTGGCCCGCGTCGTAGCGGTACACCTCCAGGGGGTGGCCGCGTCCCTCCAGCCGCTCCACGTAGTTCTCGATCTGGCGGATCGGGCACCGCGGGTCGTTCATGCCCGCGGAGATGTAGACCGGCGCGCGCACCTGGTCGACGTACGTCAGCGGCGACGACGCCTCGTAGCGCTCCGGCACCTCCTCCGGGGTGCCGCCCAGCAGCGTGCGGTCCAGGGCCTTCAGGGCCTCCATCTCGTCGTGATAGGCCGTCACGTAGTCCGCGACGGGCACGCCGGCCAGGCCCAGCGCCCAGGCCTCCGGCTGGGTGCCCAGGCCGAGCAGCGTCAGATAGCCGCCCCACGACCCGCCCGCCAGCACCAGCCGCCCGGGGTCGGCGATCCCCGCGGAGACCGTCCAGTCCCGGACCGCCGCGATGTCCTCCAGTTCGATGAGGCCCACCCGGTGCTTGAGCGCGTCCGTCCACGCCCGGCCGTAGCCCGTCGAGCCCCGGTAGTTGACGCGGACGACCGCGTAGCCGTGGTCCACCCAGGCCGCGGGGCCCGCGGCGAACGCGTCGCTGTCGTGCCAGGTCGGGCCGCCGTGGATGTCGAAGACCGCCGGGAAGGGGCCGTCGCCCTCCGGCTTCTGGATCAGGGCGTGCACCTTGCCGCCGGGACCCTCCACCCACACGTCCTCGACCGGCACGGAGCCCGGCGCCCGGCCGACCCCGCCCGGCAGCGCCGGCGGATCCAGCACGACCTGCCCGGTCGTGGACCGCACCGCCGACGGCTCGGCGGCCGAGGACCACAGGAACTCCACGCTGCCGTCCGGCCGCGGCAGGGCGCCCGACACCGTGCCCGCCGGAGTGTCCAGGCGGGTCAGCGAGCCCCCGGCCAGCTCGTAGCGGAACAGCTCGCTGCGGGCCTGGAAGCTGTGCTCGATCAGCAGCGCCGAACCGTCCGGATACCAGCCGGCGTCCAGGTCGCCCGGCAGGTCGACGGCCAGGGCCGTCTCCTCGCCCGTCGCGGCGTCCCACAGCATCGGCTCCCAGCGGCCGCGCCGCTGGTGCCCCACGAGCAGCCGGGAGTCCCCGGCCACCGGCGCGAAGCCCATCACGGCCAGGCCCAGCTCCTCCGTGCCGCCCCGCGTGTCGTCCAGCTCGGCGACGGTGCTGCCGTCCGGTCGCACGATCCGGACGGCCGAGTGCATCGCGTCGCCGTGCTCGGTGTGCTCGATCGCGATCAGGGCGCCGTCGTGCGACATGCCGCCGACCCCCGCCGATTCCGTGTGACGGTAGATCTCCACGGGCGCCGCGCCGGGCCGCGCCACGTGGACTGTGGACCCGCCCTTGTCCGTGGAGCGGCCGACCACGGCCGTGCCGTCCCGGCCCAGGGCCAGGCCGGCCGGGTAGGAGGGCTCGAGGCCGGGCGCGGCGGGCTCGTCGGGCCCGCCGTGGAAGGGCTGGCGCATCCACACGCCGAACTCGTCCCCGTCCGTGTCGGAGAACCACCAGATCCATTCGCCGTCGGGCGACAGCACCCCGCCCGTCGTGCCGTTCGGCCGGTCGGTCGCCTGCCGCTGCCCGCCCGTCGCCCGGTCCCAGGCGTACACCTCGAAGGTGCCCGTCACGTTGGACACGAACAGTGCGCGGTCGGGGGCGTCCTGCGCCCATCTCGGCAGCCCGACCCGCGGCGCCCGGAAGCGCTTCTCCCAGTCCGGCACGGCCGTACCGGGCCGCTCGTCGTTCAACTCGGCCCCGTTGCTCTCAGTCATGGACCCATTCTGCGCCGGAGCACGGCCGGGGCGTCCAGGCGAGCCCCAGCCTGTGGATAACCGTCATTCCGCTTAGTGGTTGCCGGGTCTGCTGGGGCTGCCGGGTCAGCCAGGTCTGTTAGGGCTGATGGGGTTGCTGGGGCTGCGGGGGAGGGGGGGCTGAGGTCATGACCGGTCGCCCGGCACCGGGCGCAGGCCCAGCCGGTCGCCCGTGTCGTCGTCGAAGTCCGCCAGGAAACCGGCCAGCGAGTCCGTGAGGTGGTTCAGGCACCGCGCGCTGAACAGCACCGGCTGGTAACCCGAAACCCGGTAAGGAGTCGCCACGACCGCGTGCACGTCCAGCTCGCGGACCTCGCAGCGGTCCAGCCGCGCGAGCTCGCCGTACGAGGACAGCAGCGCCGCCCCGTAGGCCTTGGGCGGGCCTTCGGTCCGTCCCGCCGATCCGGCCTCCGCCATCACGCCGAACTCGAGCGTGAACCAGTAGACGCGGCTGAGGAGATCGAGCGCCTCGGGCGTATCGAGACGCATCGCCGTACGGCCGAACAAGCGGTACAGCTCCGCGAACCGGGGCGACGCGAGGTGAATGCCGTGGCCGAACACGTCGTGGATCACGTCCGGTTCGGGCGTGTACAGCGGCACCGACGGATGGCGGACGAACTGCACGGCATGGAAGTAACCGTTCTCCATCGCTCCCAGGAAGCGCCGGTTCTCCACGAAACCACCCGCGAGCGTGAATTCGAACCCGGCCAGCGGCTTCAGACGCTCACTGACCTCGGCGTGCTGCGGTACGTGATCGGCCGGGATCGGGGCCGCCTCCGCGGCGTCCAGGACCTCCCGGCACGCGTACGCCCGGTGCGCCCCGGCCAGCGCGCCGTGGACCGTGCGCCACGTCGCGTGTTCGGCCTCGGTGTACTCCACGGCCGGGGAGGGCTCGCCCACGCGGTGCCCGCGGGCGAGCCGCGCTATGGCGTTCCGCCGCTTCAGGTACAGGCTGTCGTTCCGCCCCGGGTGCTGCGCCGCCGTGCCGAGCCGGCCCTCGCGGGTCACCGGGGTCCGTGACCAGACATGACTCATGACACACAAGGTGCCCAGGGGGCCGCGGAGAGTAACTCTCCAGTCGTTGATCCGTTCCGCCGTTCCGCCCCGTCGACCGGCCCCGTCGATCCGCCCGAAGTCCCGTAGAACCGCGTCTTGAGATGCGCTCGGCCGGTACCGGTGCCAGCGTGGAAAGTGGGCCCAGGTGTGCGCTCTGCGCTCGACGTGCTCGACGTCCTGGTGCCCCGGGTGCCCCGGTAGGTACAGGAGGTTTGCCATGACGACCAAGACGGCGTGGAACGCCCAGATCGACATCACGGAAGAGGGCCGCAAGGTCACCGCCGACGCCATGCTGATCGGCAAGGGCGGGGAACGGCGAATGGTGGGGCACGGCGTCGCCCGGTGCAATCCGGCCGACCAGAACGACCCCGCCATAGGCGACGAACTAGCGGCGGCCCGCGCTCTCGCGGACCTCACCAACAAGCTGCTCGACAACGCCGCGCACGACATCGAGTCGCACACGCACCAACCGGTCAAGGGGTCCCTCTCCTCCTGAGGCGGAAATGGGGCCTGTGCCTTCCCGTCGGCCGGACACCCGGTCGGCGGGAAGGGCTCTTTTATGAATAACGTCGGCACCGATCTCGGCGTGGCGACCGGCCCGGATCCCGCCTTTCCCAGGCTTTACTACAAAGGGAACTCCGCCCGGCCGCAGGAGGCGAAGAAGCACTGGGATCCGACGAAGCATTTCCGTCACACGCGGTCGAACCGGGGCCGGAACGGGGCGGCTCCGGGCGGCGTCGGCTGCTGGCGGGGCTCGCCGGACTCGCCGCGAGTGCCGCGCTCGGGGCCGGACGGCCTTCAGCCGCCGATCCGGCACCGCCCCGGCCTCGGCTTCAGCCGCCGTCGAAGCCGCATCCGTACCCGCACCCGAAGCCTCAGCCGCACCCGAAGCGGCAGTCCCAGACGAAGCCACATCCGAAGCCCCAGCCCCATCCCGCGCCCACGCCTGTATCCGCATCCGCACCCACGCCCGGATCTCCAGGCCTCATCTTCCTCGGCGCGTACACATCCGTCCCGGGCGGCGGCGCCGGCATCGGCCTCGCCTCGTACGACCGGAAGACAGGGCGGATGACCGGGGCGGGGGTGATCGAGGGGGTGGCCGACCCGTCCTACCTGGCGCTGCACCCGCGCGGGCACACCCTCTACGCCGTCAACGAGCAGCAGGACGGCAGTGTGACGGCCGTTCGGCTGGCCGACCGCCGGACCCTGGGGACGTGGAGCACCGGCGGCGCCCTGCCGTGCCACGTCTCGGTCCACCCGAGCGGCCGCTGGCTGCTGACGGCCAACTATCTCTCCGGCAGCGTGGCCGTTCACCCGATCGACGGAACGGGCACCTTGGCCGAGCCGTCCGACGTGGTCGCCCACCTCGTCCCCCCGCCCGGCCCGGGCCAGGAGAGCGCGCACGCCCACCAGATCATCACCAGCCCCGACGGGCGCTTCGTCCTCGCCGTGGATCTCGGCAACGATACGGTGTACACGTATCGCCTCGACACAACCACCGGACGCCTTAAGCGAATTGCCTATGTGACCCTCGCTCCGGGCGCGGGTCCGCGCCATTTGACGTTCCACCCCCGCGGCCGGTTCGCGTATGTGGCGAACGAACTCGACAACACGGTCGTCGTCTGCGCCTATGACCCGGCGACGGGTGACCTCAGCCCGGGACCGGCGCTGCGTACCGGTGCCGGCACAGGCCCCAGTTCCAGCCCGGGCCTCAGCTCCGGCATCGGCGGTGCCAAGAACTATCCGGCGCAGATCCTGGTCGGAAAGTCGGGCCGTTTCGCGTATCTCGCCAACCGGGGGCACAACAGCATCGCCCGCTATGCCGTCGAGGCGTCCGGCGCGCGGCTGCGCCTGCTGGACACCGTGCTGGTACGCGGCGACTTCCCGCGCCACATCGCTTTCTCCCCCGACGAGCGCCTGCTCTTCGCGGCGAACCAGGGGTCGGGTTCCGTGACGGTATTCCGGGCCGACCCGGGCACCGGTCGGCTCTCTCCTTCCGGTGCCCCCTACGCCGCCCCCGGTGCCGCCTGTGCAATGGTTCGCATTTGACATTGTTTATCCCCTTCTCGGCGGGTGACGAGAACTCGACTGACGACTTGTCGTCATGAGTTCTCATGGACCGGCGAGACGTCTCCGGGCCAGAGTTGATCAACAGGGAGTGGCGGCCCGGCCTGCCGCCGCGCAACGGGGGGATCCGATGTGGAGTATGCGTTTCCTACAGCCTCTTTCGCTGACGCGCTCGTAGCAGCAGGCCGGTGGAACAGAGCAGGTCGGTGACCTTCCCACCTGCCGCAGCCCGCCGCCACGCCGGCCCGCCCGGGACACGGGGAAACCCGGGGTACGCGGAAATGCGAGGCGATCAATGATCTATCAGAGCACTCACGAAATGATTCTGGACGACGTGTTTCTCGACCTGTCCGGCTTCATATCAGGAGTCAATCTCCTGCTCAAGGTCGAAGGATTCAACCCGGCCGGTTCCATCAAGATGAAAGCCGCTGTCGGCCTGCTGGAGGATGCGGAGGACCGGGGGCTCCTGGGGCCGGGCGGGCACGTCATCGAATCCTCCTCCGGCAATCTCGGCATCGCGCTGAGCTCGGTGTGCGCCGCCCGCGGCTACCGCTTCACCTGCGTGGTCGACCCCAATACGTCCGCCCACAGCATTGCGCTGATGCGGGCCTACGGGGCGGAGGTCGTGTCCGTCGACCGGCGGGACAGCAACGGGGGATACCTGCAATCCCGTATCGACTACATCCACCGGCGCATCGCCGGCGATCCCGAACTCGTCTGGCCCAACCAGTACGCGAACCCGGCCAATCCCAGGGCGCATTACGAGCGCACGGCGGCCGCCATCGTCAAGCAAGGGCTCGACGTCGACTACCTCTTCGTCGGCGCCGGAACCACCGGGACGCTGATGGGCTGCGTCGCGTACTTCCGGGAGAACTCTCCGCAGACAAAGGTGATCGCCGTCGACACCGTCGGTTCCGTCACCTTCGGAAACCCGCCCGGAAGGCGCCACATACCGGGGCTGGGCACCAGCAGGCGGCCCGAAATCCTCGACCCGGAACAGATCGGGAACGTGGTCATGGTCCCCGAGATCGAAGCCGTGCACATGTGCCGCCTGCTCGCCGCGAAGCGCGGCATCGCGGCCGGCGGATCGACCGGGTCCGTACTGGCCGCCGTCGAGCGACGGCGCGCGGAAATCCCTTCCGGCGCCCGGGTCGTGGCGATCGCACCCGACCTCGGCGACCGCTATCTCAGCACCATCTACGACGACGCGTGGGTGCGGGAACGGTTCGGGGCGGAAGCGGCAGCGCCGTCGTCCGGCAGTTTCCCGCCACGCGCGCAGCCAAGGGTCCCGGCGCAGTCATGCCGGTCATGAACGCGCGCGCCGGTCATGAACGCATGCCGAGTGCGAATACGTGCCGAGCATGAGTGCGTGCTGGTCATGAACACGTGCCGGTCATGAGTGCCATGCAGACCACAGCGTTTGAAGCCCGCACACCTCCGATCTCCAGTCCGTGATCCGAAGTCCCCGAAGGGAAAGCAATGTTCGAGTTCAGCGTCATCGGCGGAAAGACCGCACGAGACATCATCGGCCGCACACGGCAGCAGATCGTGTCGGAGGTGCGCGACACCTATCTGACCCACCACGCGGGCGAGTCGGTCAACCCCAACAGCTATTTCCTGCGCTTCCCCGACAAGCCCGACAGCCGCATCATCGCCCTGCCCGCCTACCTGGGTGGCAACGCCGATGTCGCAGGCATCAAGTGGATCAGCAGCTTCCCGGGCAACATCACCAAGGGGTTCCCGCGCGCCTCCGCGGCCCTCCTGCTCAACGATTACGAGACGGGCTACCCCTTCGCCTGCCTGGAGGCCTCCCAGATCAGCGCGGCCCGTACCGCCGCTTCCGCCGTCCTGGCCGCGGAACAGCTGACCGGCGGGCGCACCGCCCGGCGGCTGACCATCGTCGGCGCGGGCATCATCGCCCGCAACATCCTGGAGTTCTTCACCGCCCAGGAGTGGTCCGTGGACGAGCTGGTCATTCACGACCGGCTGCCCGAGTACAGCAAGGCCTTTGCCGAGTACGCCACTTCCTCGCTGGGCCACCGGGCCACCACCGAGGATGACCTGACGGCCGCCCTGACCGGCTCCGACCTCGTGGTCCTGGCCACCACGGCCGGCGAGCCGTACATCACGGACCCCGCCACCTTCGCCGCCGGCCAGGTCGTGCTGAACGTCTCGCTGCGCGACATCGGGCCGGAGATCATCCTGGGTGCGCAGAACATCCTCGACGACATCGACCACTGCCTGACCGCCAACACCTCGCCCCACCTGGCCGAGCAGAAGTACGGCCACCGCGACTTCATCGACGGCACGCTCGCGGACGTCATCCGCGGCGACGTCCAGCCCGTCAAGGACCGTCCGGTGATCTTCTCCCCGTTCGGGCTGGGCGTCCTCGACCTCGCCGTGGGCATGCACGTCTACCGCACGGCGCGCGAGAGCGGCGAGTCGGTCGACGTACCGGACTTCTTCGGCGAGACCCGGCGGTGGTGACGATGACTTCTTCCTCCACCACACCCTTTTCTCCACCTCTGCCCACTAACCCTTTGTCTTCCTCGTCTCCTCTTTCTCCTCGGTCTTCTCTGTCTGCGGAACCCGGCGTCTGCATCATCGGTTTCGGCTCCCGGGGCCTCGGCGTCCTGGAACGGATCGTCACCCTGACCTCGGCCCCCGAATGGGGTGACAGGCCCTTCACCGTCGACATCGTCGATCCGCGGTGCGACGCCATCGGCATTCACGACCCGGCTCAGCCGGATTACCTGTTGCTCAACACCACGTGCAGCCAGGTCTCGCCGTTCCCCGAGGAGGCCACGGTCGGCGACACGGTCGGCGACCGCGGGCCCAACCTGTACGAATGGGTCCGTGAACGCGGCCTCCGGCTGGCGGAGGACGGCTACACGCTCGTCCCGGCCGACGCCGCAGGCTCCGAGGGCCCCGCAACCCGCGAGATACGCGAGGACGACTACCTTCCGCGCCGCATCCTCGGCGAGTACCTCTCGTGGTTCCTTCAGCGGGTCCTGGACCGCGCGCTCGGCCACCTGGTGATCCGGTTCCACCGGACCGAGGCCGCGGAACTCACGGTCCTGCCCGACGGCAACCGCCGTATCGTCCTCGACGACGGCGGTGTCCTGACCGCCCCGTTCGTCTTCCTCACCACCGGACACACCCCGCCGGCCGCCCTGCCCGAACAGGAGCGGCCGCTGGGGGAGCACCGCAGGGTCCGGGAGATCTACCCGCCGGTGAGCCGGTTCGCCGCCATCCAGCCCGGCCAGACGGTCGCCCTCGCGGGCACCGGACTGTCCGGCATGGACGCCCTCGCAGCGCTCACCCTCGGCCGCGGCGGCAAGTACACCACCGCTGCTGACGGGACGCTGCACTACGTCCCGAGCGGAGACGAGCCCCGCATCCTCCTGTACTCCCGTACGGGGCTGCCGTTCAGGGCCCGCCCCCGGGCCAACCGCGAGGGCCGGCTGTACGAGCCGCTGGCGTTCACGGCGGAGGCCGTCGACCGCTTGCGGGCCGACGCCCCCGAGGACGGCCTGAGCCTCCACGGCGACCTGCTGCCGCTCCTCCGCACCGAGATGCGCATCGCATTCCACCTCCGGTGTGCCGCACTCCTCGGCGATGGCGGGGTGAGGGAGAAGCGTACGACTGAGGACCGTACAACCGAGGACCGTACAACCGAGGACCGTACGGCCGAGGAACGTATGGCGGACGCCCTACGTGACGCCGCCGCGTCCGGCCGCCTGGACTCCGAGCTGGCCGGGCTGGACGACAAGCACCGCACGGCCTTCGGGACCCTGAACCCGGAGGAACTGCTCTTCCCCGAGACGGGCGGCCTCTCCGGCAGCCGCGCCTACCAGGACTGGTACGGCGGCCGCCTCGCGGAGGACCTGGAACAGGCGGAGCTGGGCCTGGCCGGCAGCCCGCTCAAGGCCGCGCTGGAGGTCCTCCGCGACCGCCGTGAGCTGATACGCAGGGCCGTCGACTTCGCGGGGCTCGACGAGAAGTCCCACGACGAGTTCTACGGATCCTTCACCGCCGTACTGAACCGGTCCGTGACCGGCCCCCAGCTGGACCGGCATCAGGAGCTGCTCGCCCTGCTGCGGGCCGGGGTCGTCGCCGTCCCGTTCGGCCCCGCGCCGGAGGTGGCCTGGGACGAGGCGAGAGCCTGCTGGCGGCTGTCCTCCACCCGGCTGGCCGAGCCGTACTCCGCCACCGCCGACTGGCTGTGCCACGCCACGTCCGGCCAGCCGGACGTCGACCGCACGGGCAGCCGGCTGCTCGCCGGCCTGGTCCGTACCGGCACCATCCGCCGCCACCGGTCTGCCGTGGCGAACAGCCGGGGCGTGGACCTCACACGCGGCCTGCATCCGGTCGGCAGCGACGGTGCGGCGGACGAGCGCATGTGGGTGCTAGGCCCGCTGTCCGAAGGCACCACGTTCTACAACCACTACGTGCCGTCGCCGGGCGGGTTCTCGCGGGCGTTGAGCGATGCGCACCGAAGCGTGGTGGAGATGCTCGCGGCGGCAGGAACTGCGGCACAGCTGTCCGAAAAGGAGTCACCCACAGAGACATCATCCGCAAAGGTGGCTCTGTGAACGCTGCTCTCGCAACCCTCCCCATCCTCGTCACGCTGGGACTCCTCGCCCTCGGCGTGCGCGCGCTCTACGCGGCCCTGTCGGCACTGGCCACCGCGATCGTCATCACGGCCACGTCCTTCCGTACCCCGCTCGCTGAACTCGGCCATGCCGAACAGCACATGCTGCCGACGATCGTCGAACTGGCCGCCATCCTCTTCGGTGGCATCCTGCTCAGCGAGCTGATGACCCGTACGGGCGCGCAGTCCCGTCTGGGCAACTGGATAGGCAGTGCCTGTAGTTCGCCCAGTCGTGCGGTTCTGCTCGTCATGCTTGGAGTGACGCCTTTCGCCGAATCGCTCACCGGCTTCGGCATCGGCGTCATCGTGGCCATCCCCCTGCTGCGTCAGTTGGGCCTGCCGCCCGCGAGGGCCGCAGTGGTCGGTCTGCTGGGTCTGGTCACGGTGCCGTGGGGGTCTCTGGCGCCGGGCAGCCTGGTCGCGGCGGAGCTCGGAGGGGTCGATTTCCAGCAACTGGGCATCGACTCCGCCCTGCTCTCCGCGCCGGTCTTCCTCATCACCGGATCGGCCACGCTGATCGTCGCGCTCGGCGTGCGCCGCGCGGTGGCCTCGGCCGGTGACCTGTTGCTCGCCGTGGCGGCCCTCTGGGGCACCGTCTGGGCCGTCAACACCTTCATCGGCGTGCCGCTGGCCGGCGTCCTCGGCGGCCTCGTCACGATGGTCGTTCTGCTGCTGGTCTCGCGGCTGCTGGAGAAGAGTGGCGCGGGCGCGCAGCGGGAGCCCATTGCCCGCACCCTCTCCCCGTACGGCTTCCTCGTCGCCGGCCTCCTGGTGAGCCGGCTGATCCTGGAGTCGGCGGGCGTCAAGGAAGGGTGGTGGACGGTCGTCGCCGGGCCCGGCGGCTGGCTGCTGCTGACCGCCGCCCTCACGCCGAAGCTGCTGGGGGCGGGCGAGCCCGTGCTGGGCACGGCCGCTCGCGCCGCGCTCGGCCGCTGGTGGCAGGTGACCCTGACGACGGTCGTGTTCCTGACCCTGGGCACCCTGCTCACCGTGACGGGCATGAGCCGCGAACTCGCCGAGGCCTGCGCCTCGATCGGCTCCTCCTACCTCGTGCTCGCGCCGTGGATCGGTGCCATCGGCGGCTTCCTCGCCGGCTCCAACACCGGGGCCAACGCGATGTTCGCCGCCAGCCAGGCGAACACCGCCGAAGCGCTCGGCTACTCCACCGGCCACCTCGTGGCCGTGCAGAACGTGAGCGCGGCGCTCGCCTCGGGCGCCTCCAGCGCCCGTGTCGTCCTGGCGGCACAGCTGGCGGAGAACGCGCCGGGACCGGAAGCCGCGGCGGTCGTGCCGGCGCGGGAGTCCGTATCCGCATCCACGTCCACGTCCGCATCCGCATCGGGCGGCCGAACGGCGACGCCGGTGCTGCAAGCCCCGGCGGAAGCGGAAGCGGAGACGTCGACGGCCCGCCTGGTCGACACCCGATGGGTGCTGCGCACCGTGCTCTCGGTGCACGCGCTCGTGTTCCTCACGACGGGAGGGATAGCGGTCCTATGGCAGTGACACAGGCAACCGACAGGAAGAACGGTAGAACGGTAATGAAGCACCCCGTAGTGCTGATAGCCGACCCACTCTCGCCCGCTGCGGTCGACGCCCTGGGTGAGGACGTCGAGATCCGCCACGTCGACGGGACGGACCGGACCGCGCTGCTGGCGGCCGTCCGGGACGCCGACGCCCTGCTCGTCCGCAGTGGCACCCGCGCCGACGCCGAGGTCATCGACGCCGCACCCCGCCTCAAGGTCATCGGCCGGGCGGGCGTCGGCCTCGACAACGTCGACGTCGCCGCGGCCACCCGCGCCGGCGTCCTCGTGGCCAACACCCCCACGGCCAACATCGTCAGCGCCGCCGAGATGACCTGCGCCCTGCTGCTGGCAGCGGCCCGCAACGTCCCGCAGGCCGGCCACGCCCTGAAACAGGGCTCCTGGGAACGCAGCCGCTTCACGGGCGTGGAGCTCGCGGGCAAGGTGCTCGGCATCGTGGGCCTCGGCCGCATCGGTGTCCTGGTGGCCGAGCGGATGACCGCCTTCGGCATGAAGGTCATCGCCTACGACCCGTACGTGGTGGGTGATCGCGCCACGGAGCTCGGCATCGAGATGACCGGCCTCGACGACCTCCTCACCCGCGCCGACTTCGTGACGGTCCACCTCCCGCGGACCCCCGAGACGATCGGCCTCATCGGCGCCGACGCCCTCCGGAAGGCCAAGCCCACCGCGTACTTCGTCAACGTCGCCCGCGGCGGCATCATCGACGAGGCCGCCCTGGCAGACGCCCTGCGCGCCGGCGACATAGCGGGCGCGGCCCTGGACGTCTTCGAGACCGAGCCGCCCTCCGGCTCCCCTCTCCTCACCCTGGACAACGTGGTGGTCACCCCTCACCTGGGCGCTTCCACCTACGAGGCCCAGGAAAAGGCAGGAACCCAGGTAGCCGAATCAGTAGCCCTGGCTCTGAAGGGCGCCCCGGTCCCCAACGCAGTAAACGCCCCGAGCCCCTACGCCGAGTCCATGGCCTAGCCCCTTGCCGGCCCGGCTCCCCCAGAGCCGGGCCCGCGCCCACCGAGCAACCACCCCCGAACCAGCTTCCGGTTCCCTTGCCCCACTCCAGGCCCGCCCTCCAGGGCGGTGCTCCCAAAGCCCAAAGACCAAAGGCCACAAAAACGAGTCAGGGCCTTGATCCACTGAGTGGATCAAGGCCCTGACCTGGTGTTTCAGCTGTCGGGGTGGCGGGATTTGAACCCACGACCTCTTCGTCCCGAACGAGGTGCGGGGACGGCTGTGGCCTGGGAGTTTGGCTGCGCCGCAGGTCAGGGCGTCGGCCTGCATTGGTCAGGGTTGGTGCGGCGAGGGGTGACTTACAAGATCGACTCCCCGCATACTCCACTCCGATCCCCCAAGCGCCACCCGTAGCACCATAGATATGGCTGAAACATGGGAGGGATAGGCATGGCCAGGCAGAAGTCTGACGGCAGTGACGGCCCGGAAGTCTCAGCAGTTGAGCTGTGGAGCGGTGCGGCGGCGGACTCGTTCCGTGAGGCCCGAGCAATATGCTGCCCACTGTAGGCGCATGAGGGGGAGGGCATGACCACAGAGGCCGAAGTGGCGATCCGTCCGGAGACCAGCAGGTTCGATCCGGATGATCAACCCTGGCACGACCAGGTTGCGGCTTTGCATGCGGCGTTGCGCGAAGAGGCAGGACCGATTGTCCACCGTGGTGTGCCCAGGCCGGGCCACAAGGGTGCCGTCGAGGCAACGGTTCTCGTATTGGGGTCTTCCGGCGGGCTGACTGCCGCCGTGGCGTGCTTTCGAGCCTGGTTGGCCCGGGACAAGACCAGAACGTTGACTGTGACCTGGACCGATGCCGCAGGAGGGGAACGGAGCATCCGGGTCGTTGGCGACAACATCGACCAGACGTCTTTCCAGGCGCTCACTGAGGGTCTCGGGAGCCGATTGGGGGATGGCTGATGACAGACAGCCGGCGCTACCGGGGGCTATTGATCGGTAACGCAACCTACCCCCGCGACCCGCACTGCCTCCCGGCCCTCAACGGCCCTCTCGCTGACATCACGCACCTGAAGCAGGTATTAACTGATCGTCAAGTCGGGCTCTTTGACTCTCCTGACGTCGAAACCTTGTCCGACTACGGCATTCAGGACTTAAGGGAGAAGGTCGACGAGTTCTTTACCACCGCAGCCCGCGGGGACGTGCTGCTGCTTTACTACAGTGGCCACGGCCAACTCGATGAGCGTGGCACTCTCTACCTCTGCGCCCAGGACACCAGAACCGCTGGCCTGCGTGCCACTGCCTTGAGCGCCATCGAGATCAACAACATCATCGAAGGCTCACCGGCAGCCACCACGGTCATTATTCTCGACTGCTGCTATAGCGGAGCCTTCAAGGGGATCACCCCTTCGGCTTCTGTAGCAGGCAGAGGCCGCTACGTCCTCACCAGCAGCAGATCCACCCAACTCGCCCGAGCGGCCACTCGTCCCGGCCAGCCCAGCCCGTTCACCCGCCAACTCGTCCGGGCCTTGCGTAGCGCCCAACCTGGCAAGGACGCAGGGTACGTGACCGTAGTGGATGTTTACCGACAGGTGCATCATGGGATGACCCTGGACGCTGTCATCGCTCCGCAACTGAAGTTCGTGGGGGAAGGCGACGTGGCAATCGCCCGCCGTCCGGTCCCGCACCAACCTATGTCTCTCAAGGAGACCGAGCCACCCAGCACACCGCGTGCCCACTCATCCCCTCAGGAGCTGCCGCCTCCTGACGGGTCTCCCGCAATGGCCTCTGCCTCCTCATTAGCCGTTCAGCAGATGCCTCTCTCGTCGACACAACTGGTCGAAGCGCAAACACGGGAAAGCGTCCACAGTGAGAGTCTGAAGGATTACGCGAGATCCGTTGAAGAGGGGTTTGGGAAAGCGGGTCAGCGTAGAGGTCAAAAAATCTTAGCTTGGATGGGATCCATTTATACGGTTGCCATCATTCTGGGGTCCTGCTGGCTCATGTGGCAGTCGGTGGACGGTGTCGAGGGGCGTTTCGACCAGGCAGCGATGACCGCCATGCCTCCTCTAGTGTTTCTCTCGATGATAGCATTTGATGCCTATTCTCGGATTCACGGTTTTGATCTCCCCTGGTATGCGTACCCGTTTGTCTCGTTAATAGTCTCTATTGGTCCAATGGGCTACACCTTGAATTCGATGGGTGATCGTGGTGTTTCGGCGAAGATTGCCGGGATCTGCTTCGTATTGGCGCCCTTCGTGTTTGCCCCCTATCTCTTTCGTGCAGCGGTTATGGATGCTTGCTTTCCGGAGCTCCATTCGGATATTAAGGAAAGGTTACGTCTAGAGCGGGCGGAAGCTGCTGACTCCCAAAGAAAGAGGGCCGACTCGATTCTCTTGGCGGATAGCATCCGTCGCTATTACAGGTTGAAGGGTGAGCCCGAGGAGTAAGCCCACTTTGATTTTGCGACCTTCTCGTTCCGAATGAAGTGCGGCGGGGCTGTGGCCCTGGCACGCAGCAACGCCGCAGGTAAGGGTGGTTTTTGTGCTGGTCTGGGTTGGTGCGGCAGCGAGGGGCGGGGTGCTTCTCCCGAGATCTCTCTCAGAATGCTGTGACGCTGTGGCGGCAGCGATACCGAATGGTTCAGCTTTCCTCTGATTTCTTTATGTCTCACAGGATCGCCATTGGGTATCGCCGACTGCGCCTCTCCTTTTCGTTTTGCGGGTAGAGGCGTTCGCGGAGATAGGAGGGGATCGGGGTGAACTCGCCGACGGCGAGAGGCTGGAGCGTGCCGTCGGGCCCGTCGCTGTGCTGTGGGGGGCGGGGGGAGACGTATCGGTCTTTGAGCTCCTCTCTTTTAGTAGCAGCCTGTTCGCGTTCGCGCTCTTCTCTTTTTGCGGTCAGCAGTGTCGATGCGCTGATTGATTCTGTATTACGTGCCACGATGGCCTGGGCGGTGTCGAAGGGTAGAGAGGGGAACCATTCGCTTGTCTTGGTAAACGAGGGACTGATCGCTCGCGCCTCCTGAAGGCTTAGTGTCTCCGTGACCCCGTAGTTGAGGTGGACAGGAGAGACCCATACCCTGGTCAGGCGATCGCCGATGTTCTGGGCATCCCTCCGGAAGTCCGATATCCGCCGTCGGGGGCCGGTTGTGCAGCCGATCTTGAGGCGCCGACGCGCGCCCTCGACTTCTACGACGTATACGTACCCTTGTTTCGACTTGCCTGGGTAATTCCGGAATCCGTCCAGGTAGGTGTCGATGGATTCCCAGGCAGGGTCTGTCTTGGGTATTTCGAGCGGGGGCACATGTACCTCGGGGGTCTTGCTGATGATCTCGGAGAGGGTACGCGGCCCCACTGACAAACGGCCCCGCCGTGTGATGCCCAAGAGCCCGCGAGTTGCCCCTTGGCTGCACTAGGGGCCGTCCTCGGGCCACGCTGCGATCGGGCTCGGGGCCACGGCCGAATTTGATCAGCCAAGTACGGCGAGGCTTGACCTGGCATCGATCTCGCACAACAGTGCAGAGGACTGAGAGTTGGTGCTGTAGAGCACGTGGTCAGTGTTGGCCGGTGGTACGTCCGCTACGTTCCTGGCGCACTGGCGTCGCGGCCCTCTCGGCACGGTGGCTGAATCCGCGGCTGCGTGATCATCCTCGCCGGATCGTCACCCGCTCGCGAGTCGGTGTGAGTTTCGCGGTCGACCCCGAGACCTCATCCAGCGCGACGTCTACATGTTCGGCGTGTGGGAGTAGACACTCACCCAGGATGCGCCCCAGCGCTAGAAGATGCGGGAAGGCCGTGGCGGGTCAGGCTGACCCGCCCTCCTGCTACCGTTCCCGGCCGTCGATCGGCGGTTCTGTCCGTAGCCGTTGTCGGCAGGCGCACAGTAGGCCGCACCGCCAGATGGGTGTCCTCTCAGCAGCGTCACAGAACGGCCACATCGCCTGATGCAGCCCAGGCTCCACGGCATGATGCCCTGCGTACACCACCGTAGGGGGGAACTGATGGCCAGCTACAGCGAAGTGCAGAAGGCCGTCCGGGTTGAGAAGTTCCGAATCTGGTTCGCTTGGGTATCCGGTGGGATCATCATGGCGATCACCGCGAATGCCACGCGAAACGTCGCGGTCGTCAGTGTTATCACTGAGGTTCTGTTCTTTGGCCTCGGCATCCTGGCCACCATTGCCGCCGTGGGGATGACCAATGCCCTCAACCGAAAGGCCGAGGCAGCTCGTAGAGAAGTCCTTAGCGACACCTGACGAGGCGGCCAGCTGTCCACCTGGGCGGAGTGCGAGACTGGGCTCGCCAGAGCTTCATGGGGCGCCAGAAGCAGTCTTGGGGTGTTGGATGAGCAACTGCACCGCAGAGTTATTGGCCTCGGCCGGCCGTCAGTACGTGCGGCACTGTCCTGGTTCGCTCGGGAAGCCGTGGTTGGCTGCGAAGTGCCTTAATCCGTATCTGCGTGATCGGCCTCGGCGGCGTGTCGCGCAGACGCGGTTCGGGGCTGCTGTCCCGGTCGACACGCAGGACCTCATACAGCGGTACATCTACATGTTCGGGACGTGGGAGCCCCACATGACGCGCTGGCTAGGCCAGCGGCTACGGCCTGGGGATACGTTCGTCGATGTCGGGGCGAACATTGGGTACTTCAGCCTGTTGGCGGCCCATCTGGTCGGGCCCTCGGGGAGGGTCGTCGCTATCGAGGCCTCTCCTGCGTTTCACCGGAGTGTGCTGGCGAACGCGCGGCGTAACGCCTGTCGCAACGTGCGGGCGGTCAATACGGCAGTGTCTGACGCCAGGGGGGCCTTGAGGTTTACGCTCGCCAGTTCTCGGAATCTGGGGGCGAACAGCATCGTCCCGTATGACGGGCCGGCGGAGTCCTGCTTTGAGGCGCAGGCCCTTCCGCTCACTGAGGTACTCACCGCCTCCGAGGTGGCCGGCGCTCGCGTGATCAAAGTCGACGTGGAGGGGGCCGAGGGGAGCGTAGTCCGGGGCATGGCCCCCTTACTTGATCAGCTTCGTCCCGATGCCGAGGTCACCGTTGAGGTGACCCCCGAGCGCATGTCTCGGTTAGGGGACTCCGTGGACGAGCTGCTGGCCACCATGCGCGAGCATGGATTCCAGGCTTACCGCCAACCCAATGACTACGCCCCGGAGAGTTATCCGGCCGCTATTCGTTGCGCCAACGCTCCTCTCGCCCGCCTCCGGGGGCCCGTCGTGGAGGAGTGCGATCTCGTGTTCTCCCGTGTGGATGCCGACGCGTTGCCCTGAACACGAAACAGTCCGGCCCCTCAGGGCCGGACCGTTCACCGGGAAGGAAGTCAGCTCGTCGGTCGGGGCGGCTCGTTTCCCTTAGCCCCCAGCCGCCACTCATCTTCATTCGGCTCGCGCAGCCGTGCGCCCCTGCTCTCCGCCACCCGTAGGACGTCGCCCAGCGACTTGGCCGTCTGGTGGAGCGCGATCCGGAGGTCATGACGGCATGCCTCCGGGTTGGAGAGGAGCTTCTCCGCGTCCGCCAGTACGTCGGCCCCGATGTTCATCTGTGCCGCCTCTACGGTGTCGGCGTATCGGGACAGCCTCCCCTGACCGTCGGACGGGCTCAGGAAGCAGGGTTTGTCGTCCGGTGAGTTCCACGGGAGGAGTCGCAGGCCGTGACCGGGGTTCCTGACTTCTGGTCGGGGAGTTCTTCCGCCGCCGATGGATCTCATCCGGATTCCTCCCGTCCTTCGACGCGTGTACGTGTGGTGAAGACGGCCTCTGCGCGATCGCCGGGGAGGGTCAGGAGCGCCCCCTCCACGACCTGCCCGGTGATGTCCATCGATGCCCGCTCCACTGCCAGGACGGGTGCGGGGCTGCGGAAAATCTCCCTCTCCTCGGCGCTCGGCAATCGGGAGGTGACACGCTCGATCGTGGACGCCACGTGTACTCCGGCCGCGGTGAGCAGCTCCCGGACGTTGTCGCCCCACGGCGACAGGACCCCTTCCGGGCGTTCGAGCTTGGCCACTTTGAGGGGGACGTACAGGCGGGCCACGCTCCGTACCGAGGTGCCGGCAATGCTGACGTATTCCTGCTCCGTCAGCAGGGAGCCGGCGCGGATCTTCAGGAGCGACGCCACATCACCGGATGCCTTTACCCTGCGAACCTCGACAGTGACCCGCAACGCTGAGCCGGAGGGAGGCGGCCGGTCCGAGGTGTGCCGTGCGCTGTCGTAGACAGTGCGGTCGCCGGGGCGCCGCACGAAGTTGCCTCGCCCGTGGAACTTCTCCACCAGCCCTTCGGCCTGGAGCAGGTCTAGGGCGCCCCGTAACGTAGGGAGGCTGGACCTGTACAGCGAAGCGAGTTCCGTCTCCGACGGGAGCTGTTCGCCTGCCCGCCAGTTTCCGGCGGCGATGAGCTGGCGGAGGTCCTCGGCGATGGTCTGGTAGCGGCCTGCCACGGCGGGTTTCACCGCCTCTCGATGGCCCGCACAGCGGACAGTTCGTCAGCCGAATCGACGATCAGTGCTTCCCCCGTGTCGAAGCGCAGGCCCTTCCTGCCGCCGGAGAAGTCCACTACCTCGACCACCGTGTACCCCCAGCCCCCGAAGTCGATGACGTCTCCGGGCCGGACGGTCTCCCCGGTGACCTGAAGGCGGATGTGGTGGTGTGTCATGAGGGATGTGGCGGTCTCTACGTACATCAGTGCACCTCCGCCGCGGTCCAGGGCAGGCCGACCGCGAGGGGCTGCCAGCGATGCTCAAGCCGCCGGCGTACGCGCTCGCCATCGCCCACCACGTAGAGGCGGACGAGAGCCGTCTGCTCGACGTCGCGCAGTTCTGCGTACCACTGCGGCTGACGCATGGGCGGGGCCGGCGGGGTCGTCTTTTCGGCGGGCCGGGGCTCGGCCGGCGCGCTGCGGCGTTCCGGCTCGATGACGGGAACGAACTGTCGCCTAGCCCACTCAAGGGCCCGGCGGATAAGGTCAATCACGCTGATCAGCTCCTCATAGCTGATGGCCGTGCCCCCGGGCAGCGCCCGCTGTCGCGGGGGTGTCCTTGCTGATGGCGGCCCAGGCGATGCGGCCGCTTCCGCTGGTGATCAGCCCGAACGAGTCGGCCGTCCCCAGCACCTTTAAGAGCTCTCGCCACGCCTCGGCCGAGACCGGATCCGGAACTTCCGTCTCGACGCAGATGCAGCCCTTCCGATGCCTCACGCGTGGAGTGAAACCAGCAGCTGACAGGCGTGCCGCGATGTGGTCGGCCCGGTTGCTGCGTGCGGCCACAAGGTGTTCCTCCGTCGCCACGGGATCACAGTACGTGAAGCTAGTTAACTAGAATAGGGCTAGTGGACTAGATTTTCCACATGCGTGAGCAGCCGCCTTATCTCCGCGTCGCTGACCTGCTGAGACAGCGCATCGCGGACCAGGAGTGGGCGCCGGGCGACCGGCTGCCGTCGCGTACGCAGCTTGCGCAGGAGTGCGGCGGCGTGGGCGAGAACGTCATCCGCCGAGCGCAGGAACTCCTGATCTCGCAAGGCGTCTTGGAAGGGCGTGCAGGGTCGGGAACGTACGTCGCCGAGCCTCGCGCACGCCTGCGCATGGTCCGCTCACAGAGCCGCGAACAGAGCGGAGGGTCGCCCTTCGCCGCGGACATGTCCGCCCTCGGCAAGCACGGCACCTGGGAGAGCAGCACGGAGGCCAAGCTCCCCGCGCCGGCAGACGTCGCCACCCGCCTCGGCATCGCCGAGGGGGACCTGTGCGTCCGGACCGTCTACGAGTTCCTGTCGGACGGCAAGCCCGTACAGCTATCCACCAGTTGGGAGCCGTACGACCTCACAGGCAACACGCTGGTCGTGCTCCCGGAGGGCGGGCCCTACGCCGGTAAGGGCGTGGTGGACCGCATGGCGGAAATCGGCATTACGGTCACGCGCGCGGTCGAGCAGCCCGAACCCGGACACGCGACCGCCGAGGAAGCCACCCTCCTCGGCGTGCAGCGGGGAGCACTCGTCACGCGCATCCAGCGGACGTACTACAGCGACGACGGGCGAGCCGTCGAGACGGCGGACATCGTGGTGCCCGCCTCCCTCGGCGTGATCGTCTACGAAGTGCCGGTCAGCTCGTAGCCGGGTAGAGCCAGCGGTTGTACGCGAGCGCCTGCGCGCGGGCCTGGACGACGGCCATGCGCGCATCGCGCTCCGCGGCATCGGTGTGAGCCGCCTGCCCGGTCGCCTGACCGGGCCACTTCCGGTAGAGGAGCCCTACCTCGCGGGTGAAGTACCCGCGGCTGACCGCATCAAGGGCGAGCAGAAGCCCGGTGTCCTCCGACGCCGGAAGCGCCATCCAGCCGCCCAGCGCGACCAGCAGGTTGCGACGTACGCAGAGGGTCGCGGGGTGGACCTGTGCCCGGAAGTTGTGCGCCTGCCAGTGCGCAAGTACGGCGCCCAGCTCTATCGGTCCCTCGTCCGGGTCCTGGTCGAAACCGACCGTCGTCCCGTCGGGCAGCAGGTCCAGGACGCGTGACGTCGTCCAGCCGATGCTGGGGTCGCGTTCAAGGACGGAGATGTCGCGGGCCAGTGCGCCGGGCGGAAGCTGGTCGTCGGCGTCCAGGATCTTTACGTACTCGCCGTCGGCGTGCGCCAGGGCCATGGTCCGGGCGACCCCAGGGCCGCCGCGTCGCCCCTGCCGGAAGGTCACGCGCTCGTCATCGGGGACGTGGGGGGCGACGTCGTCCGTCTGCCCGTCCTCCTGGATCAGCCAGTGCCACTCCCAGCCTTCGGGGAGCTCCTGAGCGCAGAGCGACTTGTAGGCGTCGTGGAGGTGGTGGGCGGAGGGTCCGTGCACTGCGGTGACGATGATGATGCGCCGGCGCACGGCACTCACCACCTTTCCAGGGGAGTGGTGAAGAGCATCTCCGTCCGGTCGCCGGGCAGCGCGATGTCGGAGAGCTCCACAACGCGGTCGTTGGTGTCGTACGAGGTCTTGCGCAGCAGGATCACGGCGGTGCCGGGCGGGAGTTCCAGTTCCTCCGCCTCTTCCGGCGTGGGCGGCCGGGCGGTGACGTGCTCCTCGATGCGGTCGAGCTCGATGCCGATCGTGAAGAGCTGGTTCTGGGTGCCTCCGGGCCACGGTTCGTTGGACTCGTCCAAGAGGTCCGGGTTCGACGCGACCATGTCGCGGACGAGGTAGGAGGTGACCAGCGCGAACGGGGCTCGCTCCGCCGCATAGCGCGTCCGGTAGGTGCGCTCCAGGAGCACTTCGCCTTCCGGGACCTCGAAGGCCTTCGCGAGAGCCTTGCCCGCCTTGACCTCGCGGTAGGACGCGCGGAAGACGAGATCGTTGAGCGTCAGGCCGGTGTCATGCTCGGTGGCTCCGGTCTGCGCCCGCTGCTCCTCGGGCTGCCGGACGCGGTCCTTCTCCCACTGGTGCCTGACGTTCGTTCGGAGGACGGTCGCCCGGGGTTGACGGACGAAGTTGCCGCGGCCGTGCTGCTTCTCGATCAGCCCCTCGTCGCGCAGAAGGCGCAGTGCTTCGCGGATCGTGGGAAGGCTGCGGCCGTACTCCTCGGCGAGTGCCGTCTCAGAGGGGAGACGGTCCCCGGCGCTCAGCTGACCTGCGCGGATGGCTTCTCGCAAGCCGTCCGCAATCCGCTCGTACGCCTTCGCCATCGGTGCTCACCCGCCTGTCGTGTCGACGGGGCTCAGCATACGACTCCTCAAGAGGACTTGACGAGTTAGTGAGACCCGCGTCATAGTCCCAGTCTGAACTCCTCAAGTCCTCATGAGGACTTGACCTCTTGATGAGTCATCAGCGTCCGATGCGCTCGCCGCGGACGCGCTCGTTCCCTGCTGCCTGCACTGCTCTCAACCACAGAGGTGGATCACATGCAGCTCACCCTCGGCGACGTCGCCCGCAGCCGCGAGGACATCACCCTCGGCACCGTGGCCGGCATCGCGGACCACGGCGAAGGCAAGCTCGTCGTCTTACGGCTCCCGAACGGGGGGCTCAGTTTCGTCGAACCGCGGGCCCTGGTCGTCGTGGGGCGTTACGTCCCGCCGGCCTCGGCCGGCCGCAGCTTCGTGGCCCTGCTCTTCTTGGGCCTCGCGCTCCTCGTGTCCTACATCAGTTGCCGGTCGGCCGAGAGCATCGGTGCGGACTGGCTGCTGACGTTCTTCGCCGGGCTGGGCGGGTTCAAGGTCGTGGCGATCGCGTACCAGTGCTGGGCACGTCTCACCGGGCCGCGGCGCTTTCGCGTCTGAACGCATCGCTTGAACGCATCACTCCCGTTCTCCCGTCCCGCCCAGGATTTGGAGGAGTCACGTGAACGACCAACTGGCGGAGAGCATCGCGTTAGATCAGGGCCACCCTGCCGGACCGGCCGTCTCCGGTCTTTCCGAATCCGCCATCCCCGGAAATGAGACCGTTGCTGTCGACAGCCCGGAAGGACCATCGGGCCCCGGCTTGGCGGACCGGGCGCAGAGCGCCAAGCGCCGCCCGGTCATCCCGGCCTGGGCGAAGTCGCGTAAAGAGTTCCTCGCGGCCGGCAAAGGCGTCGCCGCGTACGCCTGGCACGTATCCGCGTATCACGCGGTACGTACGCCCTGGTACACGATCCGTCTCGCGTTACAGGCCCCGAGCGGTGCCGCACGGTTCGTCGGCGGCAGGCTGCGATGGGTCGCGGATGTCGAAGGCGAGCCGTTCCGGCAGTACGCGGCGGCCACCGATGACATCGCCAAATACCTGCAACTCTCGCGACAGCGGGATCGCCGCGTCCGCTGGCGGGCGGCGGTCGCCCTCGTAGCCTCGATCGCGGGAACCGCCGCGGCGCTCGTGCTCTACGTCATGGCCCCGCAGTGGCTGCTTTCGCTGTGCGGCTTCGCTCTGACGATGGCCCTGGGATGGCTGGGGCAACCCGCTGACGCACCGGTGATCCACCGGGCGGTGGAAATCCCGAGGGCGACGAGGCTCACCAGCGACATCGTCCTCCGTGCTCTCGGCTCCCTCGGCATTCAGGGCATCAATCAGGCTCAGTCGAAGGGCGGGGACGGGTTCGCCTTCACCGCCCCCATCACGCGGGACGGCCCCGGTTGGCTCGCCGAGGGCGATCTTCCTCATGGCGTGACCGTCACGGACATCATGGACCGCCGGGAGAGGCTGGCCTCCGGTCTCCGGCGGCCGCTGGGAACGGTCTGGCCCGAAGCGGTACGGAACGAGCACACCGGCCGCCTGCGGCTGTGGGTCGGCGATCAGGACATGTCCCAGACCTCGCAGCCGGCGTGGCCCCTCGCGAAGTCGGGCACGGTGGATCTCTTCAAGCCCGTCGCGTGGGGAACCGACCAGCGCGGACGCTGGGTGGAGATCACCCTCATGTACTTGGCAGGCGTGATCGGCGCCATCCCGAGAATGGGCAAGACCTACCTCTTGCGTCTCCTCCTGCTCATCGCCGCGCTCGACCCGCGCGCCGAGGTGCACAGCTATGACCTGAAGGGAACGGGCGACCTCGACCCTGTCGGCGATGCCATCGGCTTTCGCCACCGGGCGGGCAATCGCGACGAGGACATCCTCTACGGGCTGACCTCTCTCCGTGAGCTCCAGGCCGAGTTGCGACGCCGTACGGACGTCATCCGCGGCCTGCCCCGGGATATCTGCCCCGAGTCGAAGGTGACGACGGAGCTCGCTTCGAAGCGGTCCCTAGGCCTGCACCCGATTGTGGTCGGGGTGGACGAGTGCCAGAAGTGGTTCGAGCACCCGAAGTACGGCAAGGAACTTGAGGAGATCTGCACGGACCTCGTCAAGCTCGGTCCGGCCACGGGAATCGTGCTGCTGCTGGCCACTCAGCGGCCGGACGAAATCAGTCTGCCGAAGGGGATTTCCGCAAACGCGTCGGCCCGTTGGTGCCTCAAGGTCATGAGTCACGTCGAGAACAACATGGTTCTCGGCACCGGTGCCTATAAGCGGGGCGTACGGGCAACGATGTTCGCCTGGGAGGACAAGGGCATCTGCTACTTCCTCGGCGAAGGCGCGGATGCGCAGATCGTCCGCGCGGCCGAGGTCAATGCCGTGCAGGCCGAAGTCATCGCCCTGCGGGCCCGGAAGATGCGCGAGCGCCTCGGCACTCTGGCTGGCCACGCGCTGGGGGAGCAACCCGCGGCCGCGTCCGGCCCGTCCTACGACCTGCTCTCGGATCTCCTCACGACGCTGCCCGTCGGCAAGGAAAAGCTCTGGAACGAGGCGATCGTCGCCGCCCTCGCGGAACTCCGACCCACCGTGTACGGCACGTGGACCGCGGAACAGCTCACCGCAGCCCTGAAGCCGTACGGCATCCGCACCGCGCAGGTGTGGGGCACCACGGACGACGGTACGGGCGCCAACCGGCGCGGAATTAAGCGCGCCGACGTCCTAGGAGCGATCGCGGAACGTGACAGCAGCGGCGCCGTGGCATAGCTGCCGCCGCCGCTAGGCCTAGCAGGACGGCCGCTAGGTCTAGCACCCCCGCTAGCAGCACATCACGCACCTGACCTGCGCACTAGCACCTAGCGGCGCTCGCCGAGCGACCCCCGAATTCCTACCCGGAGAGGGTTCTGATGAGTTCCCTGCTCGACGCTATGCCCGGCCTCATATTCCTCACGCTCTGCTACGCAGTCATCTGCGCCCTCAGCCCGTTCGGTGCGTGCCGCAAATGCGGGGGATGGGGCGCGAAGATCCGCCAGACCCGCAGCGGCCGGATCAAGCGCGGCCGCGAATGCCGCCGTTGCGAGGGGCAGGGCCTGCGCCTGCGCGTCGGCCGGCGCCTCTACAACTCCGTCGCCGAGCTTTACCGCGACGGCACCGGCAAGGCTCGACGCTGACTTCCCCGAGGAGCCCTGCGATGTCCTTCTCCATCTCCGCGCTCGTACTGTTCGGCCTCCTCCTGGCCATGCTCCTCCGCTCGAAGGCTGTCGGCATCGGCGGTGCCACGGTCGCCATCCTCTTCGGCTACTACCTCAGCCGCACCGGTATCGCCGCGCCGATTGATCAGGTCATGGGCGCCATCGCCCACGCCGTCCCCGCCCTCGACAAGTGATCAGGTGAAGGAGTCCCTTCCATGAACAAGATTTCCCTCATGGCCTCCGGCGAGCTGCGTGATGCGCTCACGGCCATCGGAGAAGGAAAAGGGCCGGCCGCTATCGCCGCCCTCATGGCCATCGACCCCACTTCGTGGCAGGCGATCGAGCACCGTCTCAAGGCGGTCGTCGGCACGGATCTGCGCTCGCTCTTACTCCACACCGTGGAAAGCGCGGCGGCGCCGGCCATCGACTGACGGCTCCCTGTGCGGGTCCAACTCCCCTGGAGGTGGGGCCGTGCAGAGGGCCGGACAACCCGGCTCGGCAATTCCGTCAGCGGAGAGGACGCCCATGTCCAACATCACCACCATCGCGTGGTTCGACAGCTTAACCGCGAGCGTGTTCGCGCTCGGGGCCGCGGCCCGGGAGATGCGGCTCGCCCACCAGGCGGCCCAGGTCGCTTCGTGGCAGATCGAGCCGGCCCGCCTGCGGCTGGTGATCGGCGACGTGAACATCCGCGGGGAGTACAAGATCAGCCCCTGCGACATCGCCCTGAGCCAGGTCCGCGGCCTGTCCCGCGCCTACCAGCGCATGACCACCGACCTGTACGAGAACCTCGCCCTCACGTACGCCCACGGCACGGCAGCAGCGCTCCTCGCGGTCATCAAGGGATACCGGCCGCGGTACGTCGAGCTCCAGCGCGACCAGACCGACCACTACATCGTGCCGAGCGACCCGCTGCCCGACTTCCGCGGAGACCTCGGCGACTGGAACGGCCAGAGGCGCCTGACCCTGCTCCGCTCCATCGTCGCGGCCCGCATGCTCGACCACTCCGGAGAACTGAGCCACGGCTCGATGGCCGGCCTCGCGGACGCCGCCTACGCGTACGGCGAGCAGGCCGAGACGGCCCTCCACCACCTGCTCCTCACCTCCCGCACGGACCACGGCCCGGAGGAGGAGCAGTGACAGACGCAGCGCACAGCACTGATCCCGCCGCCGAGTACGCCGAGTACGCAGGCGCTCCCCGCATCGTCTCGGAGATCCTCTGGGTGCTCAGGCAGGTAAGGGCGACCCGTTCCCTCGGCACGGAGCAGGGCCGGGAGTTCTGGCTCCGCAAAGCCGCTGTCCTCGATCGGATCGCGATCGAGGAGGTGGCGACGTACGCCCCGCAGGCCGCGGCCAAGGCGGTTGACACCGCGGAAGCGGCGGCGAGGCGGCTGGTCGAGTACGACGCCACGCACACCGGGCTGAGCCTCAGGGGCTCCGACGTGGTCACCGACGAGGACTGCCGCACGTACGTCCGCCGCGAGTACCACTCCTGGAACCGCACTCAGCCGTTCTGATTTCGCCCGGGGCAGCGGTCTACCGGCAAAGTACCCCGCTGCCCCGGCCTCCCCATCCCTTGCAGGAAATCAGGAGGTGCCCACAGCATGCCCTACAACGACACCGGCCCGCAGCCGCGGGCCGGCGGGGCGGACGGGTCAGGCCGCACTCCCCACGGCACAGCAGACAGCGGCTTGCCGCGTCTCTTCACAGCCGCCGAGGTCGCCACGGCAATCGGCTGCTCGGAGTGGTGGGTGAAGGAGCAGGCCCGGCAGCATCGCATCCCGTTCACCCGGCTCGGCGGGGCCTACCGCTTCACTGCCGACCACTTCGCGGAGATCATCCGTCTCTTCGAGGAGCGGCCTCCCACCCTCCGGGCCGCAGTCTCGGTGCAGATGGCTCCCGCTCGGCCGGCTCGCTGCGAGCGCACGGTGCCGGCGTCCGTCCTGCTCCGGCCCAAGCGCCCTCGCCGAGCGGTCGAACCGCCGCACGGCGACGCTGCTGCGTGAGCGGTGGTGGCAGAAGTGGGATACGGAGAGAAGCTCAAAGGCTCTTATCGCGCTCGATATTGGGAAGCACCTGGCATCCTGCGCACCCTCGTGGATGCCGAGGGGCGAACGATGCGGTTCAGCAGCAAGCGGGCAGCAGCGAAGGCAGCCAACGATCACGAGGCCTTGATCCGGAGAGTTGTTCAGAGCGCACCATCCCCCGAGACAGACACGCCGCTTGCGGAAGAGCAAGTGGCCGGTGTCGGTCCCCAGAGCGCGGCACCTGAAGAACCTGATGTTCAGCCCGCGATGACCTTCGGCGAGTACGTGAACCAGTGGTACGCGGGGCTGGAGCTCGCTGCCTCGACCATGCAGAACTACAAGCGGCACGTTGAGAATCACCTTCTTCCCGAATTCGGGGCCAAGGCGCTGGCCGACATCACGCGTGCCGATGTCGGCGCGTGGGAGAAGAAGGAGCAGGCCTCGTACGCGAGCACAAGCGTGCAGACGTGGCACGGCACCCTCCACGTCATCTTCGAGGACGCCATCGAAGAGGAGCTCCTGAGTGTGAACCCGGCTGCCAGGAGGCGAGGCCGGGGGAAGCGTGCTGGGCGTTCCCGGAAACGTGGGCCGGAGAAGGTGGTGACAGATGCACTGGGCATCCTGCTCGTCTCCGAACGAATGGCCCTCTTATCCGGTCGCGACGACGAGTTCGTCGGGGGCGTCACCAAGGGATACACCGGAGTGCGTTGGGGCGAGATGGTGGGCTTGGAGACAGAGTTCATTCGTCCCAAGTCCATTCGAGTGGAGTGGCAGCTGTACGAGCTGGACAACGGCGAGCTGGTTCGCTGCCCGCCGAAGGACGACTCGTACCGGACCATCGACAGCATGGACTGGCTGTCTGCCCTGATCACCGGCCAAGTTGCCCGAGCAGATCCGCAGCCCTGCCTGTGCCACGGTCGTCGGTACGTCTTCCGCGGCTATGGCGAAGCTAATGATGCTGCTCGCTCCCCGGGCGTGAAGCTGGCCGACGTCGCCCGCCATGCCGGAGTCTCCGTCGGGACGGCTTCGAACGTGTTGAACCGGCCTGAGGTGGTGCGGGAGGAAAAGCGGGCCAGGGTCGAGCTCGCGATGGCGGAGCTCGGCTACCTCCGGGGCAGTGCTCCGGGGGAGCCTGCGGCGCATTGGCGTCGGTCCGGGTTCGCGACCTGGTTGTTCCAGCCGGCTGCTACGGGCTGGTATCCGAAGAAGGCGCCGCAGGCGGCGCGCCCTGTTCCTCTCCTCGCGGGGCCTTGGCCCGGTGTACCTGCTCGTGGGCGGAACGCTTCCGAGCGGGCCGAGGCGTGCTGGGTGCCTATCGCTCAGGGGCTCACGCCCCATGGGCTCCGGCATACCCATAAATCGATCATGGAGGACATGGGGACACCGCCCAAGCTCATGGATGAGCGGCTCGGCCACCTGGACGGCTCGGTCCAGGCTCGCTACTCGCACATCACCTCCGGCATGCGCCGCCGACTGATGGAGGGCCTGACCGAAGTGTGGGAGGCGTCTCTGGAGGCAAGGCGTGCGATGTGTCTGGGATCACAGGTCGCTGTCCTCGATGCGCTGCTGCGGGGGCGCACTCCCTAGCCTCTGGAGTGGTGGATTCCGGTTCCGCTTTCCTTGATCCACTCCAGCGCCACTCCAGATCCGCGAGCACGCCAAGAAACACGTCAGCCCTGGTTCTCTCAGTGAGAGAACCAGGGCTGACGTGCTGTTTCAGCTGTCGGGGTGGCGGGATTTGAACCCACGACCTCTTCGTCCCGAACGAAGCGCGCTGCCAAGCTGCGCTACACCCCGATGTTCTCCGAGTTCCTGATTTCGCAGGTCCCCGGCGCAACGAGCTCTACTTTAGCGGACTGGAGCCCGTAGGCGAAATCCGGTTTCGAGGGGCGCGCAGGTGGGGGCGTATGCGGTCGAGGAGGGTCAGGGTGAGGGCCAGGGCGTAGAAGGCCAGACCGAAGGTGACGGCGTTGACGGCGATGCCGTCGTAGCCGTGGAGGTCGACGTCCAGGAAGGGGTACGGGTAGCGGCCCTCGGTGCCGGGGTCGAGGAGGGCGCCGCGGGCCAGGGCGAAGGGGAGGTAGAAGAGGGGGTAGGCCAGCCACTGCCAGGCGTGGCGCAGCAGGAAGCCGCCGGGCGCGGTGAGCACGAGCCAGTCGAGGGCGGCCGTGAGCGGGGTCACGGTGTGGAGGAGCTGGTTGGCGACCGATTCCAGGGGCGTGCGCTCGCTGGTCATGGCGAACCCGCTGGAGTCGTTCGAGAGCACGAAGTGGAAGACCAGGCCCGTGATGGAGATGTAGAGCAGCGCGGCACCCGTGATCCGCGGGGAGAGGGCGGGGCGCCCGGTCCAGGCGCGCTGGGCGGACCAGGCGAAGGTGACCGCCACCAGCAGGTTGGACTGGACCGTGAAGTAGCTGAAGAGCCTGCCCAGGTCGTCGGAGTCGATCGTGTCGAGGACGATGCCGGTGAGCGCGGCCAGGGCCACGAGCGCGCGGAAGACCGCCGCGAAGGGGCGGCGGCCGGCCGGGACGACTGCGGAAGCGGGCACGCCCGCGGCATCGGTCGTGCCGCGCCGCGTGGTGGAGGGTATGGGGTCGATCATCCCTACACGGTACGGCGAGCGCCGGGAACCTCCCCGGCGCTCTCACGGCTCAGTCGCGGGGGACGAGGGTGAGGAGGGTGGCCTCCGGGGGGCAGGCGAAGCGGACGGGGGTGTAGCGATTGGTGCCGCAGCCTGCGGAAACGTGCAGGTAGGAGCGGTGGCCGCCGGCCTTGTGGGTGGAGAGGCCCTTGACCCGCTCGGGGTCGATGTCGCAGTTGGTGACCAGCGCCCCGTAGAAGGGGATGCACAGCTGGCCGCCGTGCGTGTGACCGGCGAGGATCAGCGGGTAGCGGTCGGCGGCGAAGGCATCCAGGACCCGGAGGTACGGGGCGTGGACGACGGCCATGGAGAAGTCCGCGTCCTCGCGGGGGCCGCCGGTGACCTCCGCGTACCGGTCGCGCTTGATGTGCGGGTCGTCGAGGCCGGTGAGGGCGATGTCGTAGCCCGCGACCTTGAGGGCGCCGCGCGTGTTGGTGAGGTTGACCCAGCCCGCCGTGTCGAAGCCGTCGCGCAGCTCCTCCCAGGGGTTGTGGATCGCGCCGACTACCGGGGCGTTGCCGTTGAGGCCGTGCCGGCCGCTGGCCCGCTCCAGCAGGTAGCGAGCGGGGTTGCGCAGCTTGGGCCCGTAGTAGTCGTTCGAGCCGAAGACGTAGGCGCCGGGGAACTCCATCAGCGGGCCCAGCGCGTCGAGCGTCTCGGGCACGCCCTCCGGGTCGGAGAGGTTGTCCCCCGTGTTGATCACGAAGTCCGGGCGCAGCCCCGCGAGCGACTGCAGCCAGCGCTGCTTCTTGCGCTGTCCGGAGACCATGTGGATGTCGGAGACCTGGAGCACCCGCAGCGGCCGCATGCCGGGCGGCAGCACGGGCACGGTCACCCGCCGCAGCCGGAAGGACCGGACCTCGAAGCCGGCGGCGTAGGCGATGCCGGCCGCGCCGACTGCCGCGATTCCCAGGGGTACTCCGTATCGAGCGCGCATGGGATACATGGTCGCAGACCGCCGGCCTCGCCCCGTCACGGGCTGTGGATATCTTCCGGCTGTCGCGGGCAGGGTGCCGGCGCGATGTCGCGGGCGCACCGCGGGAGTTGCCGCCGCCCCGCCGCCCCACGGCGTTAATGCGGGGCGTCATCCGCTGCCGAATGCGAAGATTGCGGCATGACCACGCTCAAGGCCAAGCTGCACGACGACCTCACTGCCGCCATCAAGGCGCGTGACGAGCTGCGCTCCTCCACCCTCCGGCTCACCCTCTCCGCCATCGCCTACGAGGAGACCGCGGGCAAGTCCGCCCGTGAGCTCTCCGACGACGAGGTGCTGAAGGTGATCGCCCGCGAGGCGAAGAAGCGCCGCGAGGCCGCGGAGGCGTTCGACACGGGCGACCGCCCCGAGCAGGCCGAGCGGGAGCGCGCCGAGGGCGAGCTGCTCGCCGCCTACCTGCCGAAGCAGCTGTCGGACGAGGAGCTCACCGCGATCGTCGCCGACGCCGTGGCCGTGGCCAAGGCCGGCGGCGCCGAGGGGCCGAAGGCCATGGGTGCCGTCATGAAGATCGTGAAGCCCAAGGTCGACGGCCTCGCCGAGGGCAGCCGCGTCGCCAACGAGGTCAAGCGGCTCCTCGCGGGCTGACCCGCACACATACGAAGAAGGGGCGCCCGGACCGTTTCGGTCCGGGCGCCCCTTCTTCGTATGTGCTTGCCGGCTGTGCCTCGGACGGCTCAGCGGCCGCCGTCCTGGCCCGTCCCCGGCTGGTTGTGACGCCCGCCGTTGCCGCTGCCGCCGGTCTTGCCGTTGCTGCCGCCGTTACCCGGCTTGTTGCCACTGCCGCCCGGCTTGTTCCTGCCGTGCCCGTTGCCGGCCGTGCCGCCCTTGTCGGTGTCGCCCTTGTCGGCGTCACCGCGCTCGCCGCCGCCGACCGCCACGGTGTCGAAGGTCGGGGCCTCCTTGCCCTCCAGGGCACCGGCCATCGCGTCGCGCCAGATCGGGCCGGGGGTGTCGCCGCCGTAGACCTTGTCGTGGTACTGGCCGCCGATGGTGATGCCCTCCATCTCGACGTCCTTGCCCGGGCCGCCGACCCAGACCGCACCGGCCATGTTCGGGGTGTAGCCGACGAACCAGGCGGCCTTGCGGCCGTCCGTCGTACCGGTCTTGCCCGCGCTGTCGCGCCCGGACAGGCCCGCCTCCTTGCCCGTACCGTCCTCGACGACGCCCTTGAGGAGCGTGTTCACCGTATCGGCGGTCTGCTCGGACATGGCCCGCGAGCACTTCGTCTTCGGCACGGGCAGGCTCTTGCCGTTCGGGCCGGTGGCCGAGGTGATCAGGACCGGCGTGCAGTACGTACCGCCGTTGGCGAAGGCGGCGTAGGCGGCGGCCATGGTCAGCGGGGACATGCCCTGCGTGCCGAGCGCGATCGACGGGACCTGGTCCATGTCGGAACCGGAGGCCGGCTGGAGGCCGAGCTTCGACGCCATCTTCGTCACCGGGCAGGTGCCGATGTCACCGATCATCTGGATGAAGTAGGTGTTGACCGACTTGGCGGTCGCCTCCCGCATCCCGTACGGGCCGACCTCGCTCCGGTTCTCGTTGCTGACCGTCTCGCCGCCGGAGTTCTTCCACGTGCCGGTGCACGTGTCCACGGCGTCCGGGTAGGCCATCTGGTAGGGCGACGAGTACGTCTTGTTGGGCGAGATGCCCTCCTCCAGGGCGGCCGCCGCGAGGATCGGCTTGAAGGTGGAGCCGGTCTGGAAGCCGTAGTTCGACCCGCCCCGGTTCTTGTCGGCCGAGAGGTTGATCTGCGTCTGGTGGTCGCCGAAGCCGTACGGGCGCGACTGGCCCATGCCGAGCACCTTGCCGGTGCCGGGCTGCACGATCGAGATCGCGGTGGCCACCGGGTCGGACTGGTAGACGTGGTCGGTGATCGACTTCTGGACGGACTTCTGCGTCTGCGGGTCGAGGGTGGTGCGGATCGTCATGCCGCCCTCGTTCCAGCGCTTGGCCCGCGCCTCCTTTGTCTTGCCGAAGACCGGGTCCTTGAGGAAGACCTCGCGGACGTAGTCGCAGAAGAAGCCCGCGCCGCTGACGGCGGTGATGCAGCCGCTCTTGGGGCGGGTCACCTTCAGCTTGAGGGGCTCGGCCTTGGCGGCCGCGGCCTCCTCCGGGGTGACGGCCTTGAGCTCGGTCATGCGCTGCAACACGGTGTTGCGGCGCTTGACGGCCTCGTTCGGGGCGTTGACGGGGTCGTAGCGGCTCGGCGACTGGACGATGCCGGCCAGCATCGCCGACTCGGCCAGGGTGAGGTCCTTGGCGCGCTTGCTGAAGTACCGCTGGGAGGCGGCCTCGACGCCGTAGGACTGCTGCCCGAAGAAGGTGATGTTCAGGTAGTTGTTGAGGATCCGGTCCTTACCGAGCTCCTTCTCCACCTGAATGGCGTACTTCAGCTCCTTGACCTTGCGGCCGATGGTCTGCTGGGTGGCGACGGCGACCTTGTCGGGATCGTCGCCGGCCTCCTCGACGAAGATGTTCTTGATGTACTGCTGGGTGAGGGTGGAAGCGCCCTCGGAGACGCCGCCGGACTGAGCGTTCTTGTTGACCGCACGGAGCACGCCCTTGAGGTCGATCGCGCCGTGCTCGTAGAAGCGCGCGTCCTCGATGGCGACGATCGCCTTCCGCATGTACGGGGAGATCTCGTTCAGCGGTACGACCGTACGGTCCCGCGAGTAGACCTTGGCTATTTCGCCGCCCTCGGCATCCAGGATTGTGGTGCGCTGGCTGAGCGGTGGGGTCTTCATACTGGCCGGGATCTCATCGAACCCCTCGACGGACCCCTTGGCCACCAGGCCGAAGGCCCCGACGGCAGGCAGGGCCAGGCCCGCCAGAACCGCCCCGGAGAGCACGCTGACACCTAGGAACTTGGCGGCCATCCGGGTCCTGCTGGACCCCTCGCCCGAGCGCTTCTTACCCATGGAGGGAAGCCTACGTTCTCATTCGGCGGACAGACGCCCGTGTGTTCGCCTACGCTGTTTCACGCCAGTCACTGCGGTGTGATTCAGCATCATCTCTGCCTTCACTCTTGTGGGTGATGAGATGTGTCCGTATTGCCGTCCGTGTCACTCTCTGGGGTTTGCGACCCGGGTGACTCGCGGGTGATCTGCTCCAATATGGCGGATTAGCCGGTAATGTCGTTCGCTCACTCCGTTGGGTGATCTGCCGCGTACGCATAGTCCGTTCGGGCCATCCAAGATTGGGCCCGAAGGGGGTGTTGCCCCCTGCCCGCCTTCCGTAACGTCCTCAACTGGCAACGGTGAATATGCCGCTGCCGCCGTGGGGGAGCCCCGATTCGGGAGAGGACGGCGCCAGCATGGGCTGGGTAACCGACTGGAGTGCGCAGGCAGCCTGTCGCACTACCGATCCGGATGAACTATTCGTTCAGGGCGCTGCACAGAACAGGGCCAAGGCGGTCTGCACGGGGTGCCCGGTGCGCACCGAGTGTCTGGCCGATGCGCTGGACAACCGCGTCGAGTTCGGCGTGTGGGGCGGGATGACCGAGCGCGAGCGCAGGGCGCTGCTGCGGCGCAGGCCGACGGTCACCTCGTGGCGCAGGCTCCTGGAGACCGCCCGTACGGAATACGAGCGCGGGGCGGGGATCCTGCCGCTGGGCGACGAGGAGTACGGCGAGTACGCGGCTGTCGGGTAGCCGGATACGGTTCCAGGGTCACTCAGTTCGCTCGGCGGCGTGCGGCTGGTCCGCCGACGGAGCGGGTGAAGCGGTCGAGGCAGCCTTGGGAGCCGGGGCAGCGGGCCGGGCGGCGAGGAGCTCGCCGATCTCCCGCAGCCCCGCCAAGTCGTGCACATCGCCGGGCAAGGCGGCCACTTCCGCCACCGCCACCTCCGGGTGCAGAGAGGTGAAGCGGTCGCGCGTACGACGCTCGCGGTCGAGCACCTGCATACGCTCGGCGTGCAGCCGCAGCAGCCCTGCTGCCGTCCTGGACGCGTCACTCTCCGACCTGGACGCATCGTTGTCCGAGGCCGAAGCGTCGCTCGATTCTCCCGAAGATGCCGGCTGGGGGAGGCCGCTCTCGGGGGAGGACGGAGAGGACGGGGCTGTGGGAGCGTCGGTGCCTGCGACGCGGGCGGTACGTGACCCAGCTTGCCCGCTGTCACGATCCACAATGCCGTCGGCGGCAAGATTTTCCGATGTTCCTGCCGGGGTCGCCTCTGGAGCCTTCTCCGAAGCCGTCTCCGGGGCCCCCGCCGAGTCGTCCGCCGGCGCGTTCGCCGCTCCGTCCACCGACCCGTCCGTGAGCCCCTCGGACAGGGCCTCCGCCGCGGCCAGCGCCCGCTCCGCCGTCAGCTGGTCGGCCGCGCTTCCGTGCACCCGGTTGAGGACGAGGCCCGCCAGCGGCATGCGCTCCGCGGCCAGCCGCTCCACGAAGTACGCCGCCTCCCGCAGCGCGTCCCGCTCGGGCGCCGCGACGACCAGGAAGGCCGTCCCGGGGGCCTGAAGCAGCCGGTACGTGGCATCCGCGCGGGTGCGGAATCCGCCGAACATGGTGTCCATGGCGGCCACGAACGTCTGGACGTCCCGCAGGAGCTGGGCGCCCATCAGCTTGTTCAGCGGCCCGCTCATCACGGACATGCCGACGCCCAGGAACTTCATCCCGGCCCGCCCGCCGAGCTTCGCCGGCGCGACCAGCAGCTTGATCAGCTTGCCGTCCAGGAACGACCCCAGCCGCCCGGGAGCGTCCAGGAAGTCGAGCGCGGAGCGGCTCGGCGGGGTGTCCACGACGATCAGGTCCCACTCGTCGCGGGAGCGGAGCTGGCCGAGCTTCTCCATGGCCATGTACTCCTGCGTGCCGGCGAAGCCGGCCGACAGGGACTGGTAGAAGGGGTTCTCCAGGATCGCCCGGGCGCGCTCCTTGTCGGAGTGCGCCTCCACGATCTCGTCGAAGGTCCGCTTCATGTCGAGCATCATGGCGTGCAGCTCGCCACCGGCGGACGAGTCGATGCCGGGCACCCGGCGGGGCACGTTGTCGAGCTCCTCGATGCCCATCGACTGCGCCAGCCTGCGCGCCGGGTCGATCGTCAGGACGACGACCTTCCGGCCGCGCTCCGCGGCCCGCACGCCGAGGGCCGCCGCGGTCGTCGTCTTGCCGACGCCGCCGGAGCCGCAGCACACCACGATGCGGGTGCGGGGGTTGTCCAGGACGGGGTCGATGGCGAGGACGGAGGCGGTGTCGAGGCCCTTCCGCTGGGCGGGCACCTGGGCGGGTGCCTGGGCCGGCACTTCTGCTGTCAACGCGCCACTCCTTGCTTCCGCAGTTCGCGTGCCATGCGGTAGAGCCCCGCCAGGTCAACGCCGTCGCCGAGCAGTTCCAGTTCGTACGTGGGCAGGCCGAGCGCCGCAATGCCGGCGCGCCCGCGCTCCTCCAGGGCGAGCCGCTCGATGTGCTCACGGGCCTCGGTCAGCAGGGGGTCGACGAGCTGCTCGGCGAGGCCGGGGCTGCGCGCGCCGCCGAAACCGGTGCGCTCCAGGGCGTGCGACAGGGCGTGTGCGACGGCGGTCCGCCGGCCGTTCGCGGCAGCCTCCACGTCCGCCGCGTCCAATATCTCCGGCCGCACCATATTGATGACGACACCGCCCACGGGCAGGCCCGCCGCACGGAGCTCCGCAACGCCGTCACTCGTCTCCTGGACGGGCATCTCCTCCAGCAGCGTCACGAAGTGCACGGCCGTCTCCGGCGACTTGAGCACCCGCATGACGGCCTGCGCCTGGTTGTGGATCGGGCCGATCCGGGCGAGCCCGGCCACCTCGTCGTTCACGTTGAGGAAGCGGGTGATGCGGCCGGTGGGCGGGGCGTCCATGACCACGTGGTCGTAGACGAAGCGGCCCGTGCGGTCCTTGCGGCGCACCGCCTCGCAGGCTTTGCCGGTCAGCAGGACATCGCGCAGCCCGGGCGCGATGGTTGTCGCAAAATCGATGGCGCCGATCTTCCGCAGCGCCCGCCCCGCACTGCCGAGCTTGTAGAACATGTGCAGGTAATCGAGGAGCGCCCGCTCGGCGTCGATGGCCAGAGCGAAGACCTCGCCCCCGCCCGGCGCCACCGCGATCTTGCGCTCCTCGTACGGCAGCGCCTCCGTCTCGAACAGCTGGGCTATGCCCTGACGGCCTTCCACCTCCACCAGGAGAGTGCGCTTGCCCTCGGCGGCGAGGGCAAGCGCGAGTGCCGCGGCGACCGTGGTCTTGCCGGTTCCGCCCTTGCCGCTGACGACATGGAGCCTGCTCATGAATTGGAGCCTAATTCGTCGGCAACGCCCTTGTGGCGCCAGGTGGCGACATGAGGTCATTCGCTGTCGGCGGGAGGCATTACAGTCGGCCTATGACCAAATGGGAATACGCCACCGTGCCGCTGCTCGTGCACGCGACCAAGCAGATCCTGGACACCTGGGGCGAGGACGGCTGGGAGCTCGTCCAGGTCGTCCCGGGGCCGAACAACCCCGAGCAGCTGGTGGCCTACCTCAAGCGGCCGAAGCCGTGAGCGCCGTCGAGAGCCGGCTCGCCGAGCTCGGGCTGACCCTTCCCGACGTCGTGCCGCCGCTGGCCGCGTACCAGCCGGCCGTGCGCTCCGGCGCGTACGTCTACACCGCCGGTCAGCTGCCCATGGTCAAGGGCTCCATCCCGGTGACGGGCAAGGTCGGCGCCGAGGTCAGCGCCGAGCAGGCCAAGGAGCTCGCGGCCACGTGCGCGCTGAACGCCCTGGCGGCGGTCAAGTCGGTCATCGGCGACCTGGACAAGATCGTCCGCGTGGTGAAGGTCGTCGGCTTCGTCGCCTCCGCCCCCGACTTCACCGGCCAGCCGGGCGTCCTCAACGGCGCCAGCGAGCTGCTCGGCGAGGTGCTCGGCGAGAAGGGCGTGCACGCCCGCTCGGCCGTGGGCGTCGCGGTGCTGCCGCTGGACGCGCCGGTCGAGGTCGAGATCATCGTCGAGGTCCAGGCCTGAACGCAGGTCCGGGCCCGAGTCGGGGCCCGGCCTGAGTCGGCTCCGGGGCCGGAGAGGGTCCGGGCAGGGCCTGAGCCCGGCCCGGGCCGTCAGCGCTGCCGTGCAGCTGCTTGCCCCTTCGAAGCAGCTCCTGGTCCTCTCGAACATCCGCCCGTGAGCGCATAGCATCCGGCCATGTCGACTTCGAACGGCCAGTGGTATCCGCCGGAGTGGCCGGACCGGATCAGAGCGCTCACGCGGGGCGAGCTCGACCCCGTACGCCCCCGCCGCGCCGCGACCGTCCTGCTGCTGCGCGACGGAGCCGGCGGCCCCGCCGTCCACATGCTGCGCAGACGCGCCTCCATGGCCTTCGCCGGAGGCGCGTACGCGTATCCGGGCGGCTCCGTCGACCCGCGCGACGAGCGGGACGTGCCCTGGGCCGGCCCCGCCCCCGCCGACTGGGCCCGCCGCCTGGGCGTCGACGCGGCCTCCGCACAGGCCATCGTGTGCGCCGCCGTCCGGGAGACCTTCGAGGAGGCGGGGGTGCTGCTCGCGGGCCCCACCCCCGGCACGGTCGTCGCGGACACCACCGGGCCCGAGTGGGAGGCCGAGCGGGCCGCCCTCGTCAGCCGCGAGCTGGCGTTCGCCGACTTCCTCGTACGGCGCGGCCTGCTCCTGCGCAGCGACCTCCTGGGCGGCTGGGCGCGCTGGATCACGCCCGAGTTCGAACCGCGCCGCTACGACACCTGGTTCTTCGTCGCCGCCCTCCCCGAGGGACAGCGCACGCGCAACGCCTCCACGGAAGCGGACCGGACCGTGTGGATCCGTCCCGCCGAGGCGGCCGACGGCTTCGACCGCGGCGAGCTGCTGATGATGCCGCCCACCATCTCCACGCTGCGCCAGCTGCGCCCGTACGGCAGTGCCGCCGCTGCCCTGGCCGCCGCGCGTGACAGGGATCTCACCCCCGTCCTGGCCAGAGCGCGGCTCGAAGACGGGGAGATCGTGCTGAGCTGGCCCGGACACGACGAATTCACCCGGCACGTCGCCATGAAACCCTCGGGACCTTCGGAGGCCGACTCATGACATCCGCGACCGAACTCCCCGGCCGGCCCCGCGCAGGGGCCCTCGGCGGCCCCGCGACCGCCCGTGCGACCTGTGTCCTCGCGCCCAACCCGTCCCCGATGACGCTCGACGGCACCAACACCTGGATCGTCGCCGAACCGGACTCCGACCTCGCCGTCGTCATCGACCCCGGGCCGCTGGACGAGACCCACCTACAGGCCGTCATCTCGACCGCCGAGGCGGCCGGAAAGCGCATCGCCCTCACTCTGCTCACGCACGGCCACCCCGACCACTCCGGCGGGGCGGCCCGCTTCGCCGAGCTGACCGGCACGCACGTACGGGCCCTCGATCCGGCGCTGCGCCTGGGCGGCGAGGGCCTCGGCATCGGTGACGTGGTCACCACCGGCGGGCTGGAGCTGCATGTGCTCTCCACGCCCGGCCACACCGCCGACTCGCTCTGCTTCCACCTGCCCGCCGACGGGGCGCTGTTCACCGGCGACACGGTGCTGGGCCGCGGCACGACCGTCGTCGCCCATCCCGAGGGCCGGCTCGGCGACTACCTCGACTCGCTGCGCCGCCTGCGCGCGCTGACCGTGGACGAGGGCGTGGGGACGGTGCTGCCGGGCCACGGCCCGGTGCTCGACGACGCGTGCGGCGCCGTCGACTTCTACCTCGTGCACCGGGCGAAGCGGCTCGCGCAGGTGGAGACCGCCGTGGAGAACGGTTTCCGCACGCCGGCGGAGGTGGTCGCCCACGTCTACGCGGACGTCGATCAGTCGCTGTGGCCGGCCGCGGAGCTGTCCGTACGGGCGCAGCTGGAGTACCTGGGGGAGCACGGGCTGATCCAGTGAGCGGAGGCGCCCCGTGCCGCCCCCTCCGTACCGCCCGTGTCGAGCACATGAGGCGGGCATGCCGAAGGCCCCTGCCGTTCCCGGCAGGGGCCTTCCGAGCTTGTGGGCGCGCCTGAGGGCGCTCCCGTCATGCCGCGCGCCCCGGGCGTGCGGCGCGCACGCCCGGCACGGCAGACGTCAGCGGGAGCGCTTCGCGAGCCGCTCCACGTCGAGGAGGATCACCGCACGGGCCTCCAGGCGCAGCCAGCCGCGGCCGGCGAAGTCGGCGAGGGCCTTGTTGACCGTCTCGCGGGAGGCGCCGACGAGCTGGGCCAGCTCCTCCTGGGTGAGGTCGTGCACCACGTGGATGCCTTCCTCGGACTGCACGCCGAAGCGGCGCGACAGGTCCAGCAGGGCCTTGGCGACGCGGCCGGGGACGTCCGAGAAGACGAGGTCCGACATCGAGTCGTTGGTGCGGCGCAGCCGGCGGGCGACGGCGCGCAGCAGCGCGGTGGCCACCTCGGGCCGGGCGTTGAGCCAGGGCTGGAGGTCGCCGTGGCCGAGGCCGAGCAGCTTGACCTCGGTGAGGGCGGTGGCGGTGGCGGTGCGCGGCCCGGGGTCGAAGAGCGACAGCTCTCCGATGAGCTCACCCGGACCCAGGACGGCCAGCATGTTCTCGCGGCCGTCGGGGGAGGTGCGGTGGAGCTTCACCTTGCCCTCGGTCACCACGTAGAGGCGGTCGCCGGGGTCCCCTTCGTGGAACAGGGCGTCGCCCCTCGCGAGGGTAGCCTCGCCCATGGAGGCGCGCAGCTCAGCGGCCTGCTCGTCATCGAGCGCCGCGAAAAGCGGGGCGCGCCGCAGAACGTCGTCCACGAGTTCTCTCCTTGTCGACATGCACAGAGGACCGTGGTCCCCATGATGCCCGTCGGTAAAACTGTGTGATCAAACACAAGTGTCGCGCATCGTCGCCCGAAGCCCTACGGCAGGGGTCCGATTGGGCTGTGGTTTTTCTGCGCGAGGGCCGGATGTCAGTGGTGGGCCTTAGTCTGGCCGGGTGTCCAATACGCCGGTGAGAGCACAGGGCAAGGGGGCCGGAAGGGTGACTCCGCCTCGTAATTCCGCTGTGGGCGAACGCGCGCCTGCGGGGGCGGCGAAAGCCGCAAATAAGGCCAAAAAGGAAAGCGGAAGCCCATCTTCCGTAAAGGCGGCAAAGCAGGAGTCCCGCACCGCCCTCGTCCGTCGCGCCCGCCGCATCAACCGCGAGCTCGCCGAGGTCTATCCGTACGCCCACCCCGAGCTCGACTTCGAGAATCCCTTCGAGCTCCTGGTCGCCACGGTCCTCTCCGCCCAGACGACGGACCTGCGCGTCAACCAGACCACTCCCGCCCTCTTCGCCGCCTACCCCACGCCCGAGGACATGGCGGCGGCCGATCCCGAGGCGCTGGAGCAGATCATCCGGCCCACGGGCTTCTTCCGCGCCAAGGCCAAGTCGCTCATCGGCCTGTCCACCGCGATCCGCGACCGCTTCGGCGGCGAGGTGCCCGGCCGCATAGAGGACCTCGTCTCCCTGCCCGGCGTCGGCCGCAAGACCGCCCACGTCGTCCTCGGCAATGCCTTCGGCAGGCCTGGGATCACTGTGGACACCCACTTCGGGCGGCTCGTGCGGCGCTGGAAGTGGACCGAGGCCACCGACCCGGAGAAGGTCGAGGCGGAGATCTGCGCGCTCTTCCCCAAGAGCGAGTGGACCATGCTCTCGCACCGCGTCATCTTCCACGGCCGCCGCATCTGCCACTCTCGCAAGCCCGCCTGCGGCGCCTGCCCGATCGCCCCGCTCTGCCCCTCGTACGGCGAGGGGGAGACCGATCCCGAGAAGGCCAAGAAGCTCCTGAAGTACGAGAAGGGCGGCAAGCCCGGCCAGCGGCTCAAGCCCCCGCCCGACTACCCGGGCCTGCCGGCCCCGCCGCTGGGAGGCGACGCATGACGAGCACGTACGGCCGAGGGGCCGCGGTCACCGCCGAGGGCCTGCCCGGGTGGCTGGAGCCGGTGGCGCGCGCCTCGGAGACGATCGAGCCCCACCAGCTCAGCCGCTTCCTGCCGCCGGAGACCGGCGGCCGGCAGTCCGCCGTGCTCGTCCTCTTCGGCGACGGCCCCAAGGGCCCGGAGCTGCTCCTCCTGGAGCGGGCCGGGACGCTGCGCTCGCACGCCGGGCAGCCGTCCTTCCCCGGCGGCGCCCTCGACCCGGAGGACGGCGACCCCGCCTCCGGCGGGCTCGTGCGCGCCGCGCTGCGCGAGGCGGAGGAGGAGACCGGCCTCGACCCCGCGGGCGTCCAGATCTTCGGCGTCCTGCCGCAGCTGTACATCCCGGTGAGCAAATTCGTCGTCACGCCCGTGCTCGGCTGGTGGCGCGAGCCCACCCCCGTGAAGCCGGTCGACAAGGCCGAGACCGCCCGCGTCTTCACCGTGCCCGTCGCCGACCTGACCGACCCGGAGAACCGGGCGACCGCGATACATCCGAGCGGCCACACCGGCCCCGCCTTCAAGGTCGAGAACGCCCTCGTGTGGGGGTTCACCGCCGGTGTGATCGACCGGATCCTGCACTACGCGGGCTGGGAGCGCCCCTGGGACCGCGATCGGCAGGTACCGCTGGACCAGCGGGCCTGACGGGCATGAGACGGTGATCCCGGCTCCCGCCGTCCCCCGGGCCGGCGACACCGCAGACGACATCATTGCGAGGCATTCCCGGTGAACGTGCTGGACATCGTGCTGCTGATCGCCGCCGTGTGGTTCGCCGTTGTCGGCTACCGCCAGGGCTTCGTGGTCGGCGTGCTGTCGGTGATCGGATTCATCGGCGGCGGCCTCGTAGCGGTGTACCTCCTGCCCGTCATCTGGGACAGCGCCACCGGAGACGCCACCCCCGGCATGGCCGCCGCCATAGCGGCCGTCGTCATCGTCATCGTGTGCGCCTCCGTGGGCCAGGCCGCCACCACCCACCTGGGCAACAAGCTCCGCCGGCACATCACCTGGTCACCGGCCCGCGCCCTGGACGCCACGGGCGGCGCGCTCGTCAACGTCCTGGCGATGCTGCTGGTGGCCTGGCTGATCGGCTCCGCCCTCGCCGGCACGTCCCTGCCGACGCTCGGCAAGGAGGTCCGCAACTCCAAGGTGCTGCTCGGCGTCGCCCGGGTCGTGCCCCCGCAGGCCAACACCTGGTTCGCCGACTTCAGCACGGTCCTCGCGCAGAACGGCTTCCCGCAGGTCTTCGCGCCCTTCTCCACCGAGCCGATCACCAACGTGCCCGCCCCCGACCCCGCGCTCGCGGGCAGCCCCGTCGCCACCGACGCCCAGCGCAGCATCGTCAAGGTCGTCGGCACCGCACCCAGCTGCGGCAAGGTCCTGGAGGGCACCGGCTTCGTCTTCGCCCCGCAGCGCGTGATGACCAACGCCCACGTCGTCGGCGGCGTCGACGAGCCGACCGTGCAGGTCGGCGGCCAGGGCAGGCAGTACGAGGCGAAGGTCGTCCTCTACGACTGGAAGCGCGACATCGCCGTGCTGGAGGTGCCGGACCTGGAGGCGCCCGAGCTGCGCTTCGCCGAGGCCGACGCCGAGAGCGGCAAGGGCGCCATCGTGGCCGGATTCCCGGAGAACGGCTCCTACGACGTGCGCGCCGCGCGGGTCCGCAGCCGCGTCCAGGCGAACGGCCCGGACATCTACCGCCGCGGCAACGTCCGCCGCGACGTCTACTCGCTCTACACGATCGTCCGCCAGGGCAACTCCGGCGGGCCCCTGCTCACGCCGGACGGCCGGGTCTACGGAGTGGTCTTCGCCAAGTCCCTCGACGATGCCGAGACGGGCTACGCCCTGACCGCGGACGAGGTGCGCGGCGACGCCGTCAGCGGCCGCAGGGCTACCGAGCGGGTCAACACCCAGGGCTGCGCCCTCTGAGCCTTCCCTCAGGCCCTTCCAGGGGCCTGCCGGGATCCTTGCTGGGGCCCGGCCGTGCGCCGCACGGGCCGGCCGGACGCCGAGCCCGGCGGGTCAGGGGGCGCTGCGCCGGGCAAGTCAGCGGGCGCTGTTCCGGTCGCGTCAGCGGCTGCGCGGGTGATGGCGCAGCCGCGCCGACACCCATCGGGCGCGGCGCCGGATGATGCGCGGAATGCCGATGCGCGGATCGTGCCCGGCGGATGGCCGGTGCTCGCCCCTCCCGGCCCTCTCCGGCATCTCGCTCACGATCAGCGCGGCGTCGCCCTCGGCGCCCCGCTCCTGAGTCACGTCACGGTAGTCGTGCGTCCAGCCCATACCGTGCTCTGTGCCCGGGCCGAAAGGTCGGTAATCGCCCGGGGGTCGCTCAATCGGCCTATGCGCCGGGCAATTGGCCGTTCGAAGAACGGACGTTCCCCTTCGGTTTACGGAGCGTGGCCCGTCCGCCGCCCGCCCGGCCCGTAGGCTTTCAGCCGGGTCCCGGCGGCTCGTTCCGGACCCTAGCGGTCCGGTTCCGGATCCTTGAGCCAATTGATCAGCTCGGTCGAGAACGCCGCCGGGTCCTCCTCATGGGGGAAGTGGCCCAGACCGTCGAACAGCCGCCAGCGGTACGGCGCCTCCACGTACTCACCGGAGCCCGCGGCGCTCCGCGTGCGCATCACCGGATCGAGGGAACCGTGCAGGTGCAGCGTGGGCACCCGTACGGGCCGCTTCATGCGCCGGTTGAACTGGATGCCGTCCGGCCGCGCCATCGACCGCACCATCCAGCGGTACGGCTCGATCGAACAGTGCGCCGTCGACGGGATGGACATCGCCCGGCGGTACGTCTCCACGGCCTCGTCGTCCGGCTGCCGCGGCCCCGACCACTCGCGCACCAGCCGCCCGGCCAGCGCCGCGTCGTCGGCGACCAGCCGGCGCTCCGGGATCCACGGCCGCTGGAAGCCCCAGATGTGGCTGCTCGCCGAGCTCTGCCGGGGGTCGGCGAGCATCGCCGAACGCCAGCGGCGCGGGTGCGGCATGGAGGACACCGCGAGCCTGCGCACCAGCTTGGGCCGCATCACGGCCGCCGTCCACGCCAGGTAGCCGCCGAGGTCGTGGCCGACCAGGGCCGCGTCCGGCTCGCCCAGGGAACGGATCACGCCGGTGATGTCGAGGGCCAGGTTGGCCGGGTCGTAGCCCCGCGGCGTGCGGTCACTGCCGCCCACCCCGCGCAGATCCATGGCCACGGCCCGGAACCCCGCCCCGGCGAGCGCCGGCAGCTGGTGCCGCCACGTCCACCAGAACTGCGGGAAGCCGTGCAGCAGCAGCACCAGCGGCCCGTCGCCCATCTCGGCGATGTGGAACCGCGCGCCGTTCGCCGCGACGTCCCGGTGGACCCAGGGACCCTCGGGCCGGACGACCGACGTGGCGGGACCGCCCGGGGTGCCCGTCGGGACGGGCCCCGGCACGGCGGCCGGAACGGCGGGATCGGGCGGCGAGGTCGCTGCGGAGGTATCGGGCACCGTCATACGGTCGAGCGTGTCACAGATGCGTCCGCGGGGCTCGTGTCGGTCAGCGGGCGCGGGTGCGGCTTGACGGTGCCCAGCACGGCCGCCGTCTGCTTCGCCGACGCGATGCTCTTCTCCGGCTTGCTGACCTTCTTGAACTTGGCCACCGCCAGCAGCCCGAGCAGCGCCGCGATCAGCAGGAACGCACCGCCGACGATCAGGAACGACCAGGCGAGCCCGAGGCCGAGGTTGTGGATGCCGAACGCGGCCGCGAAGCTCAGCACGGGCAGCGAGAAAAGCGCGAGCGTGCCGGCCGCGGCGATCGCGCCACCGCCGATGCCGACGCGCTTGGCGTCCTGCCGCAGCTCGGCCTTGGCCAGTGCGATCTCGTCGTGCACCAGCGCGGACAGCTCGGTGGTGGCCGTAGCCACCAGCTGGCCGAGAGTGCGGTTGGCACCGTTCGCACCGTCGTCGGCTGCGCTCATCGGCTGCTCCCTCATCTTCGTCGCCACGTCATCCGCGGGCTTTCGGCGGATGTAAAGACTCTCAGATCATGCCGGACCATCGTCGCCGGTGGTGCCCCTGGAGACGACTTCGGCCAGCCTGCGGTGCTCGGCGGCCTTCGCCTCGAGGATCGCCGCCATCCGCAGGTGGTAGTCCGGGTTGCCCTGCTCGTAGATGTCGGGGATGCCGTCGTCGTCCTCGTCGCGGTCCTCGTCCGCGCACAGCTTCTTGTACTTGTTGTCGCGCAGTTTGAGCAGCACGCTCGCGCAGACCGCGGCGATCAGCGAGCCGACGAGCACGGCCGCCTTGACTTCGTCCGCCAGCAGCAGGTCGGTGCCGAAGGCCAGCTCGCCGATGAGCAGCGACACCGTGAAGCCGATGCCCGCGAGCGAGGCGACGGCGAGCACGTCGGGCCACTTCAGGTCGGGGTTGAGCTCGGCCCGGGTGAACCGGGCGGCGAGCCACGTCCCGCCGAACACGCCGATCGTCTTGCCGACCACCAGGCCGAGGACGACGCCCAGCGTCTCGGGCTTGGTGAAGACGTCCGACAGGGCACCGCCGGAGACCACCACGCCCGCCGAGAACAGGGCGAAGAGCGGCACCGCCAGCCCCGCCGAGAGGGGGCGCACGAGGTGCTCGATGTGCTCCCCGGGAGAGTGCCGCTCGCCCTCGCGGCGGTGGCAGCGCAGCATCAGGCCCATGGCCACGCCCGCGATGGTCGCGTGGACGCCGCTGTTGTACATCAGCGCCCAGTTGACGACGGCCAGCGGCACGTACACGTACCAGCCGCGGACGCCCTTGCGGAGCAGCAGCCAGAAGACGACCAGGCCCAGCACGGCGAAGCCCAGGGCGGCGAAGTTCAGGTTCTGGGTGAAGAAGACCGCGATGATCAGGATCGCGAACAGGTCGTCGACGACGGCCAGGGTGAGCAGGAACGCGCGCAGCGCCGACGGCAGCGCCGTGCCGATGACGGCCAGGACGGCCAGGGCGAAGGCGATGTCGGTGGCGGTGGGCACCGCCCAGCCGGCCGTCGAGCCGTTGCCGCTCGTCACGACGGTGAAGTAGACGAGCGCGGGCACGGCCATGCCGCAGATCGCGGCGATGACGGGCAGCAGCGCCGCCTTGGGGTCGCGCAGCTCACCGGCGACCAGCTCGCGCTTGAGTTCGATGCCCGCGACGAAGAAGAAGACGGCGAGCAGGCCGTCGGCCGCCCAGTGCTGGACGGAGAGGTCCAGCCCCAGCGAGCCCGGCCCGAAGTGGAAGTCGCGCACGGCCTCGTAGCTGTCGCGCAGCGGGGTGTTCGCCCAGATCAGGGCGGCGACGGCGGCGACCAGCAGAAGCACACCGCCCACGGTCTCGGTACGCAGGGCGTCGGCGAGGAAGTTCCGCTCGGGCAGCGGCAACCGGCCGAGGAAGACGGAGCGGCGGTTCTTGGGCGCGGCCACGGCGGGGGACCTCCAGGGTCATCGGATACACGTGTGCTGTGTGCCGACCAGACTTCCCGGCGCGCCCTTGATTCTTGTCGCATTTTTTACGCGACCACTCCTTACCTTAACCGGAACGAGTGAAGCGCAACGAGCGGAAGGGCGCCCGGCCGCTGCCGGACGCCCTTCCGCTCGGGGTTACTGCTGCCGCGGTCAGCCCTCGCTGGAGGCTGCGGGGAGCTGGGACTGGATGAGGTCCATGACCGAGGAGTCGGTCAGGGTGGTGACGTCGCCGAGGGTGCGGTGCTCGGCGACGTCGCGCAGGAGGCGGCGCATGATCTTGCCGGAGCGGGTCTTGGGCAGCTCGGCCACGGGGAGGATCCGCTTGGGCTTGGCGATCGGGCCCAGCTGCTTGGCGACGTGCGCCCGCAGCTCCTCGACCAGGCCCTCCTCCGTGGCGTCGGCGCCGCCGCGCAGGATGACGAAGGCGCAGATCGCCTGGGTGGTCTGCGGGTCCGTCGCGCCGACGACCGCCGCCTCGGCGACCTTCGGGTGCGAGACCAGCGCGGACTCGACCTCGGTGGTGGAGATGTTGTGGCCCGAGACGAGCATGACGTCGTCCACCCGGCCGAGCAGCCAGATGTCGCCGTCGTCGTCCTTCTTGGCGCCGTCGCCCGCGAAGTACTTGCCCTCGAAGCGGGACCAGTACGTGTCGAGGTAGCGCTGGTCGTCGCCCCAGATGGTGCGGAGCATCGACGGCCACGGCTCGGTCAGGACGAGATAGCCGCCGGCGCCGTCGGGCACCTCGCGGGCCTCGTCGTCCACGACCGTGGCCGCGATGCCGGGGAGCGGAACCTGGGCCGAGCCGGGCTTGGTCTCGGTGACCCCGGGCAGCGGGCTGATCATCATGCCGCCCGTCTCGGTCTGCCACCAGGTGTCGACCACCGGGGTGCGGTCGCCGCCGATGTGCTTGCGGTACCAGACCCAGGCCTCGGGGTTGATGGGCTCGCCGACCGAGCCGAGGATGCGCAGGCTGCTCAGGTCGAACTTGGCCGGGATGTCGTCGCCCCACTTCATGGCGGCGCGGATCGCGGTCGGCGCGGTGTAGAGGATGGTGACGCCGTACTTCTGCACGATCTCCCACCAGCGCCCCTGGTGGGGGCTGTCGGGGGTGCCCTCGTAGAGCACTTCGGTGGCGCCGTTGCTGAGGGGGCCGTAGACGATGTACGAGTGGCCGGTCACCCAGCCGACGTCGGCGGTGCACCAGAACACGTCCGACTCGGGCTTGAGGTCGAAGACGGCGTGGTGGGTGTACGACACCTGGGTCAGATAGCCGCCCGTGGTGTGCAGGATGCCCTTCGGCTTCCCCGTGGTGCCCGAGGTGTAGAGGATGAAGAGCGGGTGCTCGGCGTCGAACGCCTGCGGTGTGTGCTCCTCGGGCTGGCGCTCGACGAGCTCGTGCCACCACACGTCACGGCCCTCGGTCCAGCCGATGCCCTCCTGGCCCGTGCGGCGGACGACGAGGACGCTGCGGACGCTCGAAGTGCCGGGGCGGGTGAGGGCCTCGTCCACGGCGGGCTTCAGGGCGGAGGGCTTGCCGCGGCGGTAGCCGCCGTCGGCGGTGATGACGACGCGGGCGTCGGCGTCGTTGATGCGCGTGGCGAGGGCGTCGGCGGAGAAGCCGCCGAAGACCAGCGAGTGCGGCGCGCCGAGCCGGGCGCAGGCGAGCATCGCCACGACGGCCTCGGGGATCATCGGCAGGTAGATGGCGACGCGGTCGCCCGCCTGTACGCCCAGCTCGGTCAGGGCGTGGGCCGCCTTGGAGACCTCGCGCTGGAGCTCGGCGTAGGTGATGGTGCGGGTGTCGCCCGGCTCGCCCTCGAAGTGGATGGCCACCCGGTCGCCCAGGCCGTTCTCCACATGGCGGTCGACGCAGTTGTACGCGACGTTGAGCCGGCCGTCGGCGAACCACTTCGCGAACGGCGGGTTCGACCAGTCGAGGACTTCGGTGGGCTCGGTCTCCCAGGTCAGGCGGCGGGCCTGCGCGGCCCAGAAGCCCAGCCGGTCAGCCTTCGCCTGCTCGTACGCCTCCGCGGTGACATTGGCGCTCGCGGCCAGTGCGGCAGGCGGTGCGAAGCGGCGCTCCTCCTTCAGGAGGTTGGCCAGGCTCTCGTTACTCACGACATCTCCCTTTCTCAGGGTGCCCGTTGGGTGACCGTGCTGTGCCCGTGGGTGCCCGTAGTGTCCCGGGGCATAGCTCACCAGCCCGGGGCACACCCTGACAAGGGCTGTTGATAAAAAATGGTTTAGACCTGTAGAAGAGGGGTCAGACGGCGTCGAGGACCTCGGGGCGCACGGCCGTGAAGGTGCGCGAGGGCGGGTCCAGGACGTAGGCCTGCGCCTCGCCCACATGGAAGTACATGCCGTGCAGCTGGAGCGATCCCTCGGCCACGCGGCGGGCGACACAGGCGTGGGCCATCAGGTGATCGAGCTGCTGCATCACGTTGACGAGCGCGAGCCGTTCGAGGGCGTCCGCGACGGGCCGGTCGGCCACCGCCACCTCGCCGCGGCCGAGCCGCCCGATCCGCTGCATCCGGGCGAGGCTCGGCCGGCCGTGGCGCAGCCAGCGCGTGAGCGTGGTCTGCGGCGCGCCGGGCTCCCCGGCCCCGGAGTCGAGCAGTGCCTGCATCGCGCCGCACCCCGAATGCCCGCACACGGTGATGCTGCTGACCTTCAGTACCTCCACGGCGTACTCCACGGCGGCACCGACGGAGTCGCACGAGCCGTCCGTGGCGGGCGGCGGGATGAGATTGCCGACGTTCCGCACGGTGAAGAGGTCGCCCGGGCCGCTGGAGGTGATCATGCTGGTGACGAGCCGGGAGTCGGCGCAGGTGAGGAAGAGCTGCGTCGGGCACTGACCCTCGCGGGCGAGCCGCGCCAGCTCGGCCCGTACGAGCGGGGCCGTATTGCGCTGGAAGGCGCTGACACCGCCGAGCAGTTGCTGCCCGCCGCGCGGGGTGAGGGCGTCGGCCGGGGCGGTGGGCCGGGTGCAGTGGTGGTTGCGCCAGGGTGTCCAGGGGCGGCAGGCGTGCGTGCTGGCCGGCTCGGCGATCGGCCGCCCGCCGCGGCCTCGCAGCGTGACCCAGCCGCCCCGCGCGCGATGGGCGTTCGTCCATGACTGGAGGGTGTCGTACGCGGTGTGGTCCATGAACGAGCCGCCCAGCTCCACGACCGCGGGCGCCTCCGGCGGCACCTGGGCGAGCGCCCGGCTCAGCTTGGGGACCGCCAGGAACGTCAACTGGCCGCTGACGCGGACCAGGTGGTTGCCGCCCTCCTCGTCCACGGTGATGCGCGTGTGGGCGAGGCGCCGCAGGGAGAGGAACGCCGTGACCACGATGCCGACGGCGACACCCTGGAGGACGCCGAAGAGCACGACGGCGCCGAGCGTGGACGCGTACATGGGGAACTCGCGGTGCCGCTGTACGTGCTTGATGTGCGCGAAGCTCACCATCTTCACCCCGACCACCATCACCAGTGCGGCCAGGGCCGCCAGCGGGATCAGCTCCAGGACCGTCGTGAGCAGGCCGGCGCAGAGCAGCACCCACAGCCCGTGCAGCACGGTGGACTTGCGGGAGGCGGCCCCCGCCGCCACGTTCGCCGACCCGCGGATCGCGCCGCCGGCGACCGGCAGGCCGCCGAGGAGCCCGGACACCAGATTGGCGGCCCCCTGGCCGGCCAGCTCGCGGTCGAGCCGGGCCTGCTCCTGCGGCAGGCCCGCGCGCTCGGCACGCAGCCGGTCCACCGCCACTGCGGACAGCAGCGACTCCATGCTCGCCACGAGCGTGACCGTGAGCACCGCCGCGAAGACGCCCAGCACCGGCCCGTCCGGCAGGGCGGGTAGCGCTTGGAGCTGCCATTGGGGGAGGGAGACGCGGGGCACGGGCATGCCGGTGCTGGCGCCGGTGGCGAGTGCCACGGCGGCCAGCGGGGCGGGGACCGTGCGCAGCCACTGACCGGCCCTCCCGGGCAACCGCGGCCAGCCCACCAGAACGGCCGCTGTGACGGCCCCGACCAGCAGGGCCGAAGGGTGCGGATGGCTCAGCTCCGCGGGGAGGGCGGCCAGATTCTCCAGGGCGGAGCTGTTCGGGGTGTCGCCCAGGACGACGTGGAGCTGGCCGAGGGCGATCGTGACGCCGATGCCGGCGAGCACGCCGTGCACGATCGCCGGGCTGACGGCCAGCGCACCGCGGGCCACCCGGGCCGTGCCGAGGGCGAGTTGGGTCAGTCCGGCGAGCGCGGTGATCGCGCAGGTGGCCCGCCAGCCGTACTGCTGGACCAGCTCGGCCGTCACCACGACCAGGCCCGTGGCCGCGCCGCTGACCTGGAGCGGCGCGCCGCCCAGCAGCCCCGCGACGATCCCGCCGACCGCCGCCGCCACCAGCCCGGCCTGGAGCGGCGCTCCGGTGGCCAGCGCGATGCCGAGGGAGAGCGGCACGGCGATGAGGAAGATGACGAAGGAGGCGGCGAGATCTCCGCGCCAGGTGGACCGGCCGGCGGGGCTCGGCCCGCCGGTGGCTGCCTGCGGGCGGTGCGTCGAAGGCGACTGAGGCTGCATGGGCGTTCCCGTCTTCGTCGGGGCGGCGCGGACGCGCTGAAGAAGCGGCCGTGGTCACGGCGCGCAGCGGCGGGAGCGGCTGCGGTGGCGGGGATTAACTCAACTCTGGGTAAACGGATCGTAATGGAGGGTAAAGATCCCGGGGAAGGGTGGAAGGTCGAATAAAGGCGCGGTTCCACCTAATGAGTGAATTTGTCATTTTATCTATCTGTAATACCGGCTTAGGGGGTCGGGCGTGCGACGTTGAAGCGCCGGATCGGGCAGGCAGCGAAGGCAGAGGTGGCTGATGGCCGCTGGATGGAAAGTGGCGCTGGGCGGCCTCACGGCCCTTGCGCTGGCGACGGGTTCGGCGGGCTGCTCGGGCGGAGCCGACCCCGGCGCGCCGCGCGCCGCGGCCGATCCCGAGGCCGGGCGGCGTCCGGTCCGCCTCATCGGCGACGGTTCCACCGCCGATACGGGCCCCCAGCCCGGGCAGCCCACCCCTGACCGGCTGCAGCCCGGGCACAGGCCGCCGCAGTTCGTCGTCTTCTCCTGGGACGGCTCGGGCGAGGACGGGCAGCACCTGTTCTCCCGCTTCCGCGCCATCGGCAGGAAGCACCACGCGACGATGACCTACTTCCTCAGCGGCGTGTACATGCTCCCCGCGGGCAAACGGCGCCTCTACAAACCGCCCCGGCACCGGCCCGGCGCCTCGGACATCGGCTTCAACACCGTCAAAGGCGTCAGGGACACCGTGGAGCAGCTCCGCGGCGCCTGGCTGGACGGGAACGAGATCGGAACGCACTTCAACGGCCACTTCTGCGGCCCCGACCGGGGGGTCGGCACCTGGTCGCCCAAGGACTGGAAGAGCGAGATCCGGCAGGCGCGGTCCCTGGTGCGGAACTGGCGGACCAACGCCGGCCTGAAGGAAGAGGATCCGCTTCCGTTCGACTACGGCAAGGAGCTCGTCGGCGGCCGCGCCCCCTGCCTCGAAGGCCAGCGCAACCTCGTGCGGGCCGCCAAGACCATGGGCTTCCGCTACGACGCGAGCTCCATCGGCGGCCGCCAGGTGTGGCCCCGCAGGCTCAACGGCCTCTGGGACTTCCCGCTACAGGACATCCCGGTGCCCGGCCGGGACTTCGAAACCCTGTCGATGGACTACAACTTCCTCGCCAACCAGTCCGGCACGACCCGGGGCAGCCGCGCTCTGCACCGCGCCTGGGGCAAGCAGATGCGCGACGGCCTCCTCGCGGGATTCCGCCGCGCTTACCGTGGCAACAGGGCGCCCTTCTTCATCGGCGACCACTTCGAGTCCTGGAACGGCGGCACCTACATGCGGGCGGTCGAGCACGTCATCAAGACCATCTGCACCAAGGAAGAGGTGCGCTGCGTGTCCTTCAAGCAACTGGCCGACTGGCTCGACGCGCAGGACAACAGGCTCCTCGCCGCACTGCGTGAGCTCGACGTCGGACAAGCCCCCAAGGGCGGCTGGGAGCGCTTCCCCGCCGCCCGGCGCGTCAAGCGGGCTGCGGAGTAGACGCCCAGCTCTCGTCGAGCACGAAGGAGGGGTCGACCTGGGCCGCCAGGTCGGCGCCCGTCTTGGCGTTGCCCCAGCTCTCCGCGTTCTTCAGGTGGAAGTGCACCATCTGGCGGGTGTAGCGCTGCCAGTCCCGCAGCTCGTACGAGCCGTCCGCCGTCTCGCGCAGGGCGCGCAGCGCCTGGTGGTTGTGCTCCTCCAGCAGGCCGAAGCGGGGCGGCCGGCCCTTCTCCATCGCCCGCACCCAGTCGGAGTGGCCGAAGGTCACCAGGAGGTCCTCGCCGACCTCGTCGCGCAGGAAGTCGATGTCGTCCTGGCCCTGGACCTTGTTGCCCACGACCTTGAGGCAGACGCCGAAGTCGCGGGCGTACTCCTTGTACTGGCGGTAGACGGACACGCCCTTGCGGGTGGGCTCGGCCACCAGGAAGGTCATGTCGAACCGGGTGAACATGCCCGAGGCGAAGGAGTCACTGCCGGCCGTCATGTCGACGACGACGTACTCCCCGGGGCCGTCCACCAGGTGGTTGAGGCACAGCTCGACGGCTCCGACCTTGGAGTGGTAGCAGGCGACCCCGAGGTCGGACTCGGTGAACGGGCCCGTGACCATCAGCCGTACGGGCCCGCCGTCGAGCTCGACGGGGCGGGCGCAGGCGTCGTAGACCGGGTTGTCCTCGGCGATCCGCAGCAGCCGCGAGCCCTCGCCCGGCGGCGTCGTCTTGATCATCGTCTCGGCGGAGGTGATCCGGGGGTTGCTGCCGCGCAGGTAGTTCTTGATCAGGGGGAGCTGAGCGCCCATCGCGGGCAGTACGGACGTCTCCTCCTCGTCCAGCCCGAGCGCCGCGCCGAGGTGCTGGTTGATGTCGGCGTCCACCGCGACGACGGGTGCGCGGTCCGCGGCGAGGTGGCGGATGAACAGCGAGGACAGCGTGGTCTTCCCGCTGCCGCCCTTCCCTACGAAAGCGATCTTCATGTTCACCAAGCGTAGGTGTGAGGGTGCACGGAGTGAGAGCAGTGCGTGAAGAAGACCACTCGTTCGAGGGGTGTAGACCCGAAGTGCGTACTGTCTTACGCATGAGTACGACTGCCGACCCGCTCGCCGCCCTGGCCTCCCTCCCCGGCGTGGCCGACTCCGTGGACTCCGTGCGCAAGGCGGTGGACCGCGTCTACGGGCACCGGGTGATGCGCCGCCGCAGCAACGAGATCACTTCCGAGGCCGCGCTGCGCGGCGCACGCGGCTCGGCCGCACTGTCCGGTGCCGACTGGGCGCTCGAAGAGGTGCGCCGCCGCACCGACTTCGGCGTGGAGGCGGAGGCCGGGACGGTGGGCGCCGCCCTGCGGCTGACCGCCGAGGCGGGGCAGCTGCTGAGCGTGTGGCGGCAGTCGCCGCTGCGGGTGCTGGCCAGGCTGCACCTGGTGGCCGCGGGCGGGACCCGGCCCGACGAGACGGTCGGCCGGCCCCGGCTGGAGGGCGAGCCCGTTGACGAACCGCTGGTCCGGCTGGCGGTGCCCAGCGCGTCGGAGGTGGCCGGACGGCTCGAAGGCCTGGCGGGGCTGCTCCTCGCGGGGACGGAGGCGCCCGCGCTGGTGACGGCGGCCGTGGTGCACGGCGAACTGCTCGCCCTGCGCCCCTTCGGCTCGCACAACGGCCTGGTCGCGCGGGCGGCGGAGCGGATCGTGCTGGTGGGCAGCGGACTCGACCCCAAGTCGGTCTGCCCGGCCGAGGCCGGCCACGCCGAGCTGGGTGCGGAGGCCTATCTGGCGGCGCTCGACGGCTACGCGTCGGGCACGCCGGAGGGCGTCGGCGCCTGGATCGCGCACTGCGGCCGTGCGGTCGAGCTGGGTGTGCGGGAGAGCACCGCGGTGTGCGAGGCGCTCCAGCGCGGAGCCGCCTGAGTTTGCGCCCGCGGGGCTTCCTGCGGCGGGCTGCCCGGCGGCTTCGCGTGCCGCCCGGGGCGGCGTGAGTGCCCGACAGGGTTGCGGCGGTACCGGTCAATTCCGGTACCGCCGCTGGCATGTTCGCCGGGTTACCATGCGTGCACGAGATTTGCCCATCAGGCCGGGGACTTTGCCCGTCACCTGGTGCGGCTGGCCCGTAATCGACGGGTCGGCGTCGCGTGGGTGCCCGACGTTCATGCTTCGGTCCGTGGGGCCTTGGTGCGTGAAGGGCGTCCTCCCGGATGTCCCTGGTCTCGCGGGCCGTTAAGTCCTTTCTACTCCTGTCGCCGCCGAAGCGGAAGGCTGGGCCGCAGTTCTTTGTGTTTAGCGTTAAACCGGGGCAATGCGGGCACCCGGCTCGCGGCGCCGCCCGGCCAGCCAGACCAGGCCCGCGGTCGCGGCGGCGGCGCCGACCGCGGCCGCCGCCACGAGGGCGGGGCGCGAGGGCATCGACAGGGCGGGCACCCGCTGCTTGAGCCGGACGGGGCGGTTGAAGGAGAGAACCGGCCAGTCGCGGGCCGCCGCCTCCCGGCGCAGCGCCCGGTCGGGATTGACCGCGTGCGGGTGGCCGACGGTTTCGAGCATGGGGATGTCGGTGACGGAGTCGCTGTAGGCGTAGCACCGGGAGAGGTCGTACCCCTCCGACTCGGCGAGCTCCTTGATGGCTTCGGCCTTGGTGGGCCCGTAGGCGTAGTACTCGACTTCGCCGGTGAAGGCGCCGTCCTCCACGACCATGCGGGTGGCCACCACGCGGTCCGCGCCCAGCAGTTCGCCGATGGGCTCGACGACCTCGGCGCCCGAGGTGCTGACAATCACCACGTCGCGCCCGGCGGTGTGGTGTGCTTCGATGAGGGAGGCGGCTTCGTCGTAAATGATCGGGTCGATGAGTTCGTGCAGGGTCTCGGCGACGATCTCGCGGACCTGCTGGACATTCCAGCCCCTGCAGAGCGCCGAGAGATACTCGCGCATCCGCTCCATCTGATCGTGGTCGGCTCCGCCGGCGAGGAAGACGAACTGTGCGTACGCGGTGCGCAGCACGGCCCGCCGGTTGATCAAGCCACCTTGGTAGAACGACTTGCTGAAGGTGAGCGTGCTCGACTTCGCAATGACCGTCTTGTCCAGATCAAAGAACGCGGCTGTCCGGGGCAACGAGTGGTTTTCCACGATGCCGAGCATAGGCGCCCTCCATTCGGCGTAAGCTGAGGCGTGTGGGTTTGCCTGAGAAGGCTCTCGGGTACACCATGGAAGTCACGGATCGTTCGCGACCGTGTCTAACCCGGTCCGACTCCTCCCCCCCCGAGTCGGCCGTGGGGACGACCCCCGCTCTCCCCCCCGGCGGGGGTCGTCGCATGTCCGGATGCATTTCGTGGACCCCCACCCGGCATTCCTCCCTCCCGCGCCGCCCGCTCGGTGGCTGCCTCCCTCCCTTCATACACGCTACGCAGCGTAATCGGTGGGCTGCTCTGTGGAAGTCACCGGTATAGGTGACCGGGATATTCACAGCGACTGAGTTGTCCACAGTTTTTAACCAAGATCCACATTATTTTCCAGTTCGCTGCACGGTGATTCCCCGCGCTCTTCCGCGATGTCCGCGGATGCGAGAGCGCGCAGTTGAGACGGGGAGGACGCCGTGGCCGGATCCAGCGCATCCGAATGGCCGCCCGCCGCCGGTGAGAGGCAGCGCGGACCACTGATCATCGCCGAGGACGAGGAGCTGCTCGACGACCTGCTGCGCCTGTGCGCGGCGGCCGGCGCCATGCCCGAAGTGGCACACGGCGCCCCGGCGCGCCGCGGCGCCGGTCTCGATCCACCGCTGATCCTGGTCGGGGAGGACTGCGCGCGCCGCCTGCGCGGCTCGCGCCTCGCAGCCCACGGGGATGCGGTCGTGCTCGTCGGCCGGGACCGCGGCGACGACGGGGTGTGGCGGCTGGCCATGGAGGTCGGCGCGCGGGACGTGGTGCTGCTGCCCGGCTGCGAGGGCCGGCTCGTCGAGCGGATCGCCGATGCCGTCGAAGGCGCCGGGCGGCCCGCCCTCACCGTCGGGGTGATCGGCGGATGCGGCGGCGCGGGCGCGAGCACGCTGGCGTGCGCCCTCGCCGTCAGCGCTGCCGCCGCCGGGCGGCGCACCATGCTCATCGACGGCGATCCACTGGGCGGCGGCCTCGACGTTCTGCTCGGTGGCGAGAGAGCGGAAGGGCTGCGTTGGCCGGCCTTCGCCGACTCCCGGGGCCGCGTGGCGTGCCGGGCGCTGGAAGAGGCCCTGCCCGAGCTCCACTCGATGCGCCTGCTCAGCTGGGACCGGAGCCCCTGCACGGCTGTGCCGCCCGAAGCGGTGAAGGCCGTGCTGACCGCGGCCCGCCGCCGCGGCGGCGCGGTGGTCGTCGATCTCCCGCGCCGGCTCGACGAAGCGGCCCTCGAAGCGCTCGGACAGCTCGACGCGGGCCTGCTGGTGGTGCCCGCGGAGCTGAGGGCCGTGGCCGCGGCGCACCGCGTCGCCGCCACCGCCGGAGCGGTCCTGGGCGACCTGCGGATCGTCGTCCGCACTCCGCGCGCCGCCGGTCTCAACGGCGAGCAGGTCTCCCGCCTCCTCGGCCTCCCTCTCGCGGGCGAGCTCCCTCCGGAGACGGGCCTGGCGGCCGCGCTCGCAGCGGGCAGACCGCCGGGCGCCGAGCGCGGCCCGCTCGCCCGGTACTGCACCGACTTCTGGGCCTGCTTCGAGGCCCTCCAGGGAGTGCTGTCGTGAGCGCCGGACTGCTGGAGGCCGTGCGGCTGAGGCTGGCCGAGAGCGGCGCCGAACCCACGCCCGCCAAGGTCGCGGAGGCGCTGCGCCAGGAAGGGCGGCTGTTGGGGGACGCCGAGATCCTCGGCGTCGCGGCCCGGCTGCGTTCCGAGCTGATCGGTGCCGGCCCGCTGGAACGGCTGCTGGCCGAGCCCGACGTCACCGACGTCCTCGTCACGGCGCCCGACCAGGTCTGGGTCGACCGGGGCGCCGGCTTGCAGCGCACGGACGTCGTTTTCCCGGATGCCACGGCCGTGCGCAGGCTCGCCCAGCGGCTCGCCGCCATCGCCGGCCGGCGGCTGGACGACGCCCGCCCCTGGGTCGACGCCCGGCTTCCCGACGGCACGCGGCTGCATGCGGTGCTGCCCCCGATCGCCGTCGGCTCCACCTGCCTCTCACTGCGCGTCGTGCGCCCCCGCGCCTTCACCCTGGATGACCTGATGGCCGCCGGCACCGTGCCGCCCGGCGGCGACCGGCTGCTGCGGGCGGTGCTGGAAGCGAGGCTCTCGTTCGTCATCAGCGGCGGCACGGGCAGCGGCAAGACCACGTTGCTGACCACCTTGCTCGGGCTGGTGGCGCCGGACGAGCGGATCGTCCTCGCCGAGGACTCCGCCGAACTGCGCCCCGACCACCCGCACGTGGTCCGGCTGGAGAGCCGCCCGGCGAACCAGGAGGGCATGGGCCTGGTCACCTTGCGGGACCTGGTCCGGCAGGCCCTGCGCATGAGGCCGGACCGGCTGGTGGTGGGCGAGGTCCGCGGTGCGGAGGTCACGGACCTGCTGGCCGCCCTCAATACGGGGCATGAAGGAGGCTGCGGGACGGTCCATGCGAACGCCGCGGCGGACGTTCCCGCCCGGCTCGAAGCGCTGGGCTCGGCCGCCGGCCTCGACCGGGCCGCGCTGCACAGCCAATTGGCGGCCGGCCTGTCGGTCGTCATCCATCTCGTACGGGAGCGGGGCGGGCGGCGGCGGGTCGCCGAGGTGCACGTGCTCGACCGGGATCCTGCCGGGTTCGTCACCACGGTGCCGGCCGTCGCCTGGGGAGCCGAGGGCTTTCAGCGGGCGCGCGGGTGGGCCCGGCTGGCCGGGCTGTGCGAGCGGGGCGGAGCGACGCCATGACCGCCGCCGGGACGATGCCGCCCGCCACGCTCACGGGCGTCGCCGCGCTGAGCGCGCTGTTCATGGCCTGGCCGCTGACCGGCCCCGGCCGGGAACTGCGCCGCGCCCGGCTGCTGTTCGCGGGCGGCGGGTCCACCACGCCCGCCGGATCGTGGCCGCCCGCCTGGGCGGGGGAGTGGGGCGCCCGGCTGGGCCGGTGGGCGCGGGCACGGCGGGAGCTGATGTGCCTTCCGGTCGGCGGTGCGGTGGCCTTGTTGGGGGCGTCGCTGCTGCCACTGCTGGCAGCGCTCGTCGCGATCCCGCTCGTACGGAAGTGGCTGGCCGCGCGGCGCGAGCAGAGGGAAGGGGAACGGCGGGAGGCGGCCGTGATCGAGCTGTGCGGGGCGGTCGCGGGCGAGCTGCGGGCGGGCAGGCAGCCCGGCCAGGCGCTGGCCGGCGTGCCCGCGGGGGACTTGGGCCCGCAGTGGGCGGCCGTCGCGGCCGCGGCGAGGTTCGGCGGCGATGTGCCGGAGGCCCTGCGGGCCGTGGCCGGACGCCCCGGGGCCGAGGGGCTGCATGGTGTCGCCGCTTGCTGGCGCGTGGCCGTGGACGGGGGTGCGGGGCTCGCGTCGGGGCTCGAACGGGTGGCGGCCGCGCTGAGTGCCGAGCGGGATCAACGGGAGGAGCTGCGGTCGCAATTGGCGGGCGCACGGTCCACCGCCGTGATGCTGGCCCTGCTGCCCGTACTCGCCCTGCTGATGGGCAGTGCGCTGGGAGCGGCGCCGCTGAAGGTGCTGCTGCACACCCCGGCCGGGCTCGGCTGCCTCGTTCTCGGCGGGCTCCTGGAGGGCGCCGGCATCGCCTGGACCGGGCGGATCGTGCGGACGGCGGCGGGGGAGCCCGAGGGGCGCGGCGGTGAGTGCGGCAGGCCCGGACTCTCGGCGGAAGGGAAAGTCTCGTGAGCGCAAATGTTATCCACAGCCTGTGGATGGAAATCCTTGCCGGGATCGCGACGGCTTGCGCGGTGCGCATAGCGGTCCGGATCCGCAAGGGGCGGGCGGCGCGCCGCCGGGCGGCTGCTCTGCTCGGGTACGAACCCGCCACGAGCACGAGGGTGCAGGGGCTGCGGGCCCGTGCCGGCCGGCTGCCGGGGGTCCGGGACTGGCTCCCCCCGGCGGGGGCCGGAGCCGCCGGGATCATCCTCGTCGGCGGAGTGGCCGGCTGCGCGGTGGGACTCGCCGCCGCGTACGGCATGTGGCGGTGGCGACAGCGCCGGAAGAGGGCCGACGCTGCGGCGGAGCCCTCGGCACAGGCCCCGTCGGGGGAAGCCGAGAGGCAACTTCCGCTGGCCGCCGATCTCATGGCGGCGTGCCTGGCGGCGGGCGCCGGGCCCAGGGAGGCGGCCGAAGCGGTCGGCCTGTCGCTGGGCGGCCCGGTGGGCGAACGGCTCGCCCGGGCCGCGGCCGAAGTCCGGCTCGGCGGCGACCCCGCCACGGCCTGGAGCCGCTTGGGCGGCCTTCCGGGCGCCCGGGGGCTCGCCCGCTGTCTGGAGCGGGCGCAGGCGACGGGAGTGCCCGCCGTGGAGCCCATGTCGCGGCTCGCCGGCCGTTTGCGGGCCGAGCGCGGCAGGGCGGCGGGCATACGGGCCCGGCGTGCGGGCGTCCTGGCGACGGCCCCGCTCGGGCTGTGCTTCCTGCCCGCGTTCCTGACGGTCGGGGTGGTGCCCGTGGTGATCGGTCTGGCGAGTGGTCTGACGAAAGGACATTGACGGTGAGTGGGATGCAGGTCATGGCAGCGATGACGGGGGCGACGGCGATGGCGGGGAAGACGACGACGGTGCGGAGGGCACCGGTGCGCCGGGGCTGGTGCGGGGCGCATGCGGCACGGCCGGTCCGGGTGAGGAGCCGCTCGCAGGGCCGGGAACGGGGCCGGTGGTGGCCCGGCGGCCGGAGCAGGCAGTGGCGTTGGCCGGTGCCGTGGGAGCGGGCGGGCAGGCCGTGGGCCTTCGCGGCCGGCGACGCGGGCATGTCGACGGCCGAGTACGCCGTCGGCACCTTGGCCGCCTGTGCACTTGCCGCCGTGCTCTACAAGGTGGTCACCAGCGGGGCGGTCAATGCGGCTCTGCAAGGGCTCATCGGGCGGGCACTCAATGCGCCGTTCTGACAGGGCGTCCGGTGAGCCGTCCGGGGCCGGGTGGCCGGGGCTGCGGGCCAGCCCGGGCCGGTGTTCTGACGGAGGGTCCGGCGAGGTCGTCCTCGCCGGCCCTGCCCGCGGACCGGGCCGCCGCCTTCCGGCCGCCCCGGCGGCGGGCGGCCACCGGGGGCGTCCCCGGTGCTGCGGCGGCTGTGCGGACGGCGGCTATGTGACCGCCGAGGCGGCGATGGTGCTCCCGGCGCTGATTCTGTTCGGCATGGCCCTGATCTGGGGGCTGATGGCCGCCGCCGCGCAGATCCAGTGTGTGGACGCCGCCAGGGCGGGCGCCCGGGCGGCGGCGCGGTCGGACCCGGCATCGGCGGCGGTCGCGGCGGCCCGGTCCGCCGCGCCGCAGGGGGCCCGCATCGCCGTGGCGCGGGAGGGCGACCTCGTACGGGTACGGGTCGAGGCGCGTGCGGCGGGCCCGCTCGCCGTGCGGCTGGGCGGAGAGGCGGTGGCCCTTGCGGAGGAGACGGTGCGGTGACCGTGGGACGGCCACGGTGTGGGTGGCGGTCGCGGCCACGGCGCTCTGCGCGGTGTTCGCGGCGCTGCTGGCCATGGGGCAGGCCGTGGTGGCCCGTCACCGGGCGGGCGGCGCGGCGGATCTGGCGGCGCTGGCCGCGGCGGACCACGCCCTCGAAGGGCAGGACGCCGCGTGCGGCCTCGCCCGGCGGGTGGCCGCCGCGCAGGGGACGAGAGTGGTGCGCTGTGCCGTGAGCGGTGAGATCGCCGAGGTCGCGGCCGAGGCCCGGGCGGGGCCGTATGCCGTCCGGGTGCGGTCGCGGGCGGGGCCCGCGGAGGCGGTGGGGTTCACCCCTGTGGCCGTATCGGCCGCCGCTTTCTTCCCGGGCTCCGATCTCGGAGGCCCTGACCTCCGGAACCCCGGCCTCCGGAAGCCTGGTCTCCCAGGCCCTGGTCTCCGGAACCCCGGCCTCCCAGGCCCTGGTCCTCAGGGGTGTGCCTCCCCGGGACTCAGTCGCCAGGCGGCCCGGGCGGGGCCTGCGGGGGTTCGTCCTGCGGGGGCTCCTCCTGTGGGGTCTCGTCCTTCGGGGCGTCCCTGAGGAGCCGGGTGAGGAGGCGGATCGCGGCCCGCTTGTCGAGGGGGTCGTTGCCGTTGCCGCACTTGGGGGACTGCACGCAGGAAGGGCAGCCCGTGTCGCACTCGCAGGCGGCGATCGCCTCGCGGGTGGCGGTGAGCCAGCGGGCGGCGGTGTGGAAGGCCCGCTCGGCGAAGCCGGCGCCGCCGGGGTGGCCGTCATAGACGAACACGGTCGGCAGGAGCGTGTCGGGGTGCAGGGGGACGGAGACGCCGCCGATGTCCCGGCGGTCGCAGGTGGCGAAGAGGGGGAGCATGCCGATGGAGGCGTGTTCCGCGGCGTGCAGGGCACCGCCGAGGGCCTCGGGGTCGATGCGGGCCTCGTCGAGCTGGTCCTCGGTGACGGTCCACCACACGGCGCGGGTCCGCAGCGTACGGGGCGGGAGGTCCAGTTTGGACTCGCCCAGGATCTCGCCGGTGATCAGCCGGCGACGCAGGAAGGAGACGACCTGGTTGGTGACCTCGACCGAGCCGAAGCACAGCCGCGCCTCCCCCCAGGGGATCTCGGCGGCGGTCTCCAGGACGGCGATGGAGGTCGTGTCGCGGGCGGTGGTCGAGTACGGCGGGTCGGCCTGCTCGACGAGGGCGACGGAGTCCTCCAGGTCGAGGCGGCGGACGAGGTAGGTGCGGCCCTGGTGGAGGTGGACCGCGCCCTCGTGGACGGAGGCGTGGGCCGCGGCCGCGTCCACGGTGCCCAGCAGGCGCCCGGTGCCCTCCTCCACGACCTGGACGGGCCGGCCGCCGCCGCCCCGGATGTCGGTCAGGTCGGCGGCGCGCTCGCGGCGGGTCCAGTGCCAGGCGGCGCCGCGGCGGCGGAGCAGCTTGCGGGCCTCGAGCTGGGCGAGCACGCCCGGGGCCGCGGGCCCGAACAGGGACAGGTCGGCCTCGGTGAGCGGAAGCTCGGCGGCCGCGGCGCACAGATGGGGGGCGAGGACGTAGGGGTTGTCGGGATCGAGGACGGTGGATTCCACGGGGCGGCGGAAGAGCGCCTCCGGGTGGTGGACGAGGTAGGTGTCCAGGGGGTCGTCGCGGGCGACCAGGACGGCCAGGGCTCCCCGGCCCGTACGGCCCGCGCGGCCGGCCTGCTGCCACAGGGAGGCCCGGGTGCCCGGATAGCCGGTCAGGAGGACGGCGTCGAGGCCCGCGACGTCGACGCCGAGCTCCAGGGCCGTCGTGGCGGACAGGCCGAGCAGTTCGCCGCTGTGCAGGGCGCGCTCGATGGCGCGGCGCTCCTCGGGGAGGTAGCCGCCGCGGTAGGCGGCGACACGCCCGGGGAGCGAGCGGTCCACGGCGGCGAGGCGTTCCTGGGCGATCAGGGCGATGAGCTCGGCGCCGCGCCGTGAGCGCACGAAGGCGACCGTGCGGACGCCCTGGACGACGAGGTCGGTGAGGAGGTCGGCGCTCTCGGCGGTGGCGGTGCGGCGCACGGGGGCGCCCCGCTCGCCGTGGAGCTCGGTGAGCGGGGGCTCCCACAGGGCGAAGACGAGTTCGCCGCGCGGGGAGGCGTCCTCAGTGATCTCCGCCACCCGGACGCCCGTGAGCCGGGTGGCCGCGGTGGCCGGGTCGGAGGCCGTGGCCGAGGCGAGGAGGAAGACCGGATCGGCGCCGTAGCGGGCGCAGACGCGCCGGAGGCGGCGCAGCACCTGGGCGACGTGCGAGCCGAAGACGCCCCGGTAGGTGTGGCACTCGTCGATGACGACGTAGCGCAGGGCGCGCAGGAAGGAGGACCACTTGGGGTGGGCGGGCAGGATCGAGCGGTGGAGCATGTCGGGGTTGGTGAGCGCGTAATTGGCGTACTGGCGCACCCACTCCCGCTCCTCGACCGGCGTGTCCCCGTCGTACACGGCGGGCCGGATGCCCTTGCCCAGGGGCTCGGCGAGGGCCCGTACGGCGCGCCGCTGGTCGGCGGCCAGGGCCTTGGTGGGGGCGAGGTACAGGGCGGTGGCGCCGCGGCCGTTCGGGGCCTCCGAGCCGTCCAGCAGGGCGCTGAGGACCGGCGCCAGGTACGCGAGGGACTTCCCGGAGGCGGTGCCGGTGGCCACGACCACCGACTCGCCGCGCAGCGCGTGCGCGGCGGTGAGCGCCTGGTGAGCCCAGGGCCGCTCGATGCCGGCGGCCCGGACGGCCTCGACCACTTCCGGCCGGATCTGCTCAGGCCAGGGGGCATGACGTCCCGGACGCGGGGGCAAGTGCTCCGTATGAGTGATGCGTGCAGCCCGGTCGGCCCCGGTGGTCAGTCGGTCGAGGACTGTCCGGGGAAGGGGATGTACGCCCGCCTCCGGCGGGAGTTGATCGTTGGCCATCGGCACCGAGTGTGTCACTGGCGTGACGGACAATGGCGTCAAGGCGTCGTGCGCGCCTGCCGGTAAGTGATTGAATGCCATCGCGGCTGCCGATCCATGGGGGGCGACCGCTCGATGCAAGGTGCTGGAGGATCCGTGGACCTGTCCCTGTCGACCGAGACCGTAGGCGACCGTACGGTTGTCCGGGTCGGTGGCGAGATTGATGTGTACACCGCGCCCAAGCTGCGTGAGCAGCTGGTCGAGCTTGTCAACGACGGCAGCTATCACCTCGTCGTGGACATGGAGGGCGTCGACTTCCTCGACTCCACCGGGCTCGGCGTCCTGGTCGGCGGGCTGAAGCGAGTGCGTGCCCATGAGGGCTCGCTGCGCCTGGTCTGCAACCAGGAGCGCATTCTCAAGATTTTCCGTATCACCGGTCTCACCAAGGTGTTCCCCATCCACACCTCGGTGGAGGATGCGGTGCAGGCGACCGACTGAGGTCGCCGGGGAAGACTGTCACGCGGGGGGAACCCGGGCCCGTGGGCCCGGCCCCCTCGTGAGTCCGCCCTTTTCCGGATGAGGGGGAGAGGGCACGTACGACCGAGGGGGATGGCATGGCCACCGTCGAACTGCTCTTCAGTGCCCTTCCCGAGCATGTCCGGACCGCCCGGCTGGTGGCGGCCGCGGTGGCGCGCCGTGCCGGCGTGGACGAGGCCGTGCTGGACGAGGTCCGGCTCGCCGTGGGCGAGGCCTGTTCGCGTGCGGTGGGCCTGCACATCACCAATGAGGTGCCCACTCCCGTGCGGGTGACGCTGATCGAGGAGGAGAAGAAGTTCTCCATCGAGGTGGGGGACGACGCCCCTCGCCCCGCGCCCCTCGAGCTCACCTCTGCGAACGGCTCGGAGCGCCCCGCGGCCGGGTACGAGGACGCCGGCGCCGACAGCGAGGACGACATGGGCCTCGCCGTCATCAGCGGCCTGGTCGATGACGTCGAGGTGACCGCGGACGAGCACGGCGGCCTGATCCGTATGAGCTGGCCGATCGTCCCCGCGGCCGTGCTGCCGTAGTCCGTCCGGGCGCATTGACGTAGTCCGCCCTCATCGGACGGGCGTAACTCCCGGCCGCACCGGGATCGCATCGCGCCGACGTCTTGTCGACGTCCTTTCGCCGAGCCCCTGCCGATTCCCCGCCGAGCCGTAGTCGATCTTCGCCCGCCTCTCCGCGCCCTCTGCGGCCGCCTCCGGCTTTCCGGGAATTGATCAGCAGTAATTCCGCGATCTTTTCGCTGATCGTTTCCCCGCGCCCTTCCCTGCCCCGTAATGGATCTCCATTCCGATCTCCATTGCCGATCTCCGTCCGAGATCGTTTATCCGGCGGATCATTCATCCGATCTTCACTTGCACAGGCCAATTCCCTTTGCCGCGCTCTGTTTTGATCTCGCCGGGCTCCCTACAATCCGTCCATCTTGAGCTCAGGACGCCTGAGCGTGGCTGCTGTTCCGTGCGCGCGTGGATCAATGGCGCGGAGGAGCTGCGCGCCCATGTGCCAAACGTCTAGGGAGGACGAATGGCGGGGCCCTTCACCCCTCGACAGGTGGACTTCACTCAGCATCTCGCAGCCGAACTCACCCAGGGCAACCGCACCATGGTGTACGTGATCGCAGCCGTCGCGCTCGCGGCGCTCGTGGTCGCCGTCGCCCTGGTGCGGCAGGTCCTCGCGGCGGGCGAGGGCACCGACAGCATGAGAAAGATCGCAGCGGCGGTGCAGGAAGGCGCGAACGCCTATCTCGCCCGGCAGTTGCGCACGCTCGGCGTATTCGCCGTGGCGGTGTTCTTCCTCCTGATGCTCCTGCCGGCCGACAACTGGTCGCAGCGCATCGGGCGTTCCGTCTTCTTCCTGATCGGAGCGCTGTTCTCGGCGGCCACCGGCTATATCGGCATGTGGCTCGCCGTACGCAGCAATGTGCGGGTCGCCGCGGCGGCGCGCGAGGCCACTCCGGCGCCGGGCGATCCGGAGAAGGATCTGACGGCCGTGTCCCACAAGGCCATGAAGATTGCGTTTCGCACGGGTGGCGTCGTCGGGATGTTCACCGTGGGCCTCGGCCTGCTGGGCGCCTCCTGCGTCGTCCTCGTCTACGCCGCCGACGCGCCCAAGGTGCTGGAGGGCTTCGGGTTCGGAGCGGCGCTGCTGGCCATGTTCATGAGGGTCGGCGGCGGCATCTTCACCAAGGCGGCCGACGTCGGCGCCGACCTCGTCGGCAAGGTCGAGCAGGGCATCCCCGAGGACGACCCGCGCAACGCCGCCACCATCGCGGACAACGTGGGCGACAACGTGGGCGACTGCGCCGGCATGGCGGCCGACCTCTTCGAGTCGTACGCCGTGACGCTGGTGGCCGCGCTGATCCTCGGCAAGGCCGCGTTCGGCGACGCGGGTCTCGCCTTCCCCCTGCTCGTCCCCGCGATCGGCGTGCTCACGGCGATGATCGGCATCTTCGCGGTCGCGCCGCGCCGCGCCGACCGCAGCGGGATGACCGCGATCAACCGCGGGTTCTTCATCTCGGCCGTCATCTCGCTGGTCCTGGTGGCCGTCGCGGTCTACTCGTACCTGCCCTCCAGCTACGCCGATTTGAAGGGCATCGGGGACGACGCCATCCGCGCCCACTCCGGCGATCCCAGGGTCCTGGCCCTCGTGGCCGTGGCCATCGGCATCGTCCTCGCCGCGCTCATCCAGCAGCTGACGGGGTACTTCACGGAGACCAGCCGGCGGCCCGTGCGCGACATCGGCAAGACGTCCCTGACCGGCCCGGCGACGGTGGTCCTCGCCGGCATCTCCATCGGCCTGGAGTCCGCCGTCTACTCGGCCGTGCTCATCGCGCTGGGCGTCTACGGGGCGTTCCTGCTCGGCGGCACGTCCATCATGCTGGCCCTGTTCGCCGTCGCCCTCGCCGGCACCGGCCTGCTGACCACGGTCGGCGTCATCGTCGCCATGGACACCTTCGGCCCGGTCTCGGACAACGCCCAGGGCATCGCCGAGATGTCCGGTGACGTCGAGGGCGCCGGAGCGCAGGTGCTCACCGACCTCGACGCCGTCGGCAACACCACCAAGGCCATCACCAAGGGCATCGCCATCGCCACGGCGGTCCTCGCGGCGTCGGCGCTCTTCGGCTCGTACCGCGACGCGATCGCCACCGCCGTGCGGGACGTGCACGCGAAGTCCGGGGAGCTGGGCCTGAGTCTGGACATCTCGCAGCCCAACAACCTCGTGGGGCTGATCCTCGGGGCCGCGGTCGTCTTCCTCTTCTCCGGGCTGGCCATCAACGCCGTGTCCCGGTCGGCGGGCGCGGTCGTCTACGAGGTGCGGCGGCAGTTCCGCGAGCACCCCGGGATCATGGACTACACCGAGCAGCCGGAGTACGGGCGCGTGGTGGACATCTGCACCAAGGACGCGCTGCGCGAACTCGCCACGCCCGGCCTGCTGGCCGTCATGGCGCCGATCGCCGTCGGCTTCTCGCTCGGCGTCGGCGCGCTCGGCTCGTATCTCGCGGGCGCCATCGGCACCGGCACCCTGATGGCCGTCTTCCTCGCCAACTCCGGTGGCGCCTGGGACAACGCCAAGAAGCTGGTGGAGGACGGCAAGCACGGCGGCAAGGGCAGCGAGGCCCACGCGGCGACGGTCATCGGCGACACGGTCGGCGACCCCTTCAAGGACACCGCCGGGCCGGCCATCAACCCGCTGCTGAAGGTCATGAACCTGGTGGCGCTGCTGATCGCGCCCGCGGTGGTCAAGTTCTCCTACGGCGCCGACGCCAGCAAGGGACTGCGGATCGGGGTCTCGGTGCTGGCGATCGTCGTCATCGTCGTCGCGGTGTACGTCTCGAAGCGGCGCGGTGTCGCGGTGGGGGACGACGAGAACGCCGAACGGGCCGCGAAGTCGGCCGATCCGGCGGTGGTGTCGTAAGAAGCGGTGGTGTCGTGAGGAACTGACGCTCCGGCACTTCGGACCCCGGGCCGGCGGCGGTGCCGGCGGCGTGCAGTCCGCCGCTCCGCCGCCGGCCCGGGAACAGGTGCGGTGAATGACACGCTGCGCTTGGTGCAAATGGCTTCAAAAGGGGGCGTACGGGGCTCTCGCCTCCTGGGCGGTCCCGCTCGGACGTGTAAGTTCCGGGCCGAGAGCCATCGAAGGGACCGATCCGGTGAACAAGAAGCTTGCGGCCGTACTGTCCGGCGGTACGGCGCTTCTGCTGGCGCTGACCGGCTGCAGCAGCGACGACGAAGGCAACAAGAAGCTGGACGACTGGGCCAAGAAGGTCTGCGACCAGATGCAGCCCCAGGTGAAGAAGATCCTGGAGGCCAACCAGTCGATCGCGAGCGTCCAGACGGAGGAGGACTCCAAGAAGGTCCAGCAGACCGACTCCGCCGCCTTCCAGGTCAGCGTCGACGCGTACAAGTCGCTCGCCAACGCGGTCCAGGACGCGGGCGCCCCGCCGGTCAAGGACGGCGAGAGCAGCCAGAAGAACGCCGTCAAGGCGCTCAACGACCTCTCCACGGCGTATGCGAACCTGAAGAAGCGCAGCGACAGCCTCGACACCGGCGACAAGAACAAGTTCGGCGAGGGGCTCAGGAGCATCGGCGGGGACGTCGCCAAGCTCAGCGGCCAGAGCTCCGAGGCGCTCAAGAAGCTCCAGGCGGGCGACGTCGGCAAGGCCATGGCCAAGCAGCCGGGCTGCCAGAAGAACTCGCTCTCGCCGACGCCGTCGAAGGGCTGAGCGCGGCACTGCCGGAGGGCTGATCCCGGTGCCGTCGGAGGGCTGAGCGCGGCACCTGCCGAAGGCTGAGCCCGGCGCCGGGAGCCGGCGTTCCCGGCGGCCGGCTCCCCGGGCTGACGGCGGGGTACGGCGCGGCCGCGTCCGGCGGGCGCGGCGCCGCACCCCGCCGCTTTCGGCGTTTGCCGGTGCCGCCCCCGACAATGGTCCCGTGAGTACGCTCCTTCCCGCCGCCGACCGCGCGCGCAGCTCCCGGCTGCGCGACGCCCTGCTCGCCGCCGCCTTCACCGCCGACGGCCTCCTCGACCTGCTGGGCGCCCCCGCCTACGCCGCCCTCGCCCGCAGCGAGACCGTCCCGGCCCTGCGCGCCACCCGCGGCGACGGACCGCTGGAGACGCTGGTCCGCCTCTTCCTGTTGCAGATGCCCGCCCCTTCCGCGCGGGCCGCGGTCGCGCTGCCCGTCGAGGACTGCCTCGCCGGCGGCTGGCTCGTCCGCGACGGGGACGCCGTCCGCGCCACCGTGGACGTGCGCCCCTACGGCGGTCCCGACGGGCAGGACTGGTGGATCGTCTCCGACCTGGGCTGCGCGGTCGGCGGTGCCGGCGGCATCGCCGGGGGCGGAACCGGCCCCTCGGGGGTCGACCGCGCGCAGCTCGTCCTCGGTGTCGGCGGCGCCTCGACCACGCTCGCTGGCATCACCGTCCGCACGCCCGTCGAGAGCGCCCTCGACCTGGGCACGGGCTCCGGCATCCAGGCCCTGCACGCCACCCAGCACGCCACGCGCGTCACCGCCACCGACCTCAACCCGCGCGCCCTGCACATCGCGCGGCTCACGCTGGAGCTCTCCGGCGTCGCCGAGGCGGACCTGCGCGAGGGCTCGCTCTTTGAGCCGGTCGCCGGCGACACGTTCGACCTGATCGTCTCCAACCCGCCGTTCGTCATCTCGCCCGGCGCCCGCCTGACCTACCGCGACGGCGGCATGGGCGGCGACGACCTGTGCCGCACCCTCGTCCAGCAGTCGGCCGACCGGCTGAACGACGGCGGCTACTGCCAGCTGCTCGCCAACTGGCAGCACGTCGAGGGCGAGGACTGGCGCGAGCGGCTCTCCTCCTGGGTGCCGCGCGGCTGCGACGCCTGGATCGTCCAGCGCGAGGTGCAGGACGTCGCCCAGTACGCCGAGCTGTGGCTGCGCGACGCGGGCGACCACCGCACCGGTCCGGCCGAGTACGCGGCCCGCTATGACGCGTGGCTGGAGGAGTTCGAGGCCCGCAGGACCAAGGGCATCGGATTTGGCTGGATCACGCTGCGCAAGTCGGGCGCCGACCGGCCGTCCGTAGTCGCCGAGGAGTGGCCGCACCCCGTCGAGCAGCCGCTCGGCCCCACCATCCGCTCCCACTTCGAGCGGCAGGACTTCCTGCGCACGCACGACGACGCCGCGCTGCTCGCCTCGCGCTTCGTCCTGGCCGACGAGGTCGTGCAGGAGCAGGTCGGCCTGCCGGGCGCGGAGGACCCCGAGCACGTGGTGCTGCGCCACAACCGCGGCATGCGGCGGGCCACCAAGGTGGACACCGTCGGCGCGGGCTTCGCCGGCGTGTGCGACGGCTCCCTCACCGCCGGCCGGATCCTCGACGCGATCGCCCAGCTGGTCGGCGAGGACCCGGTCCTGCTCCGGGACCGGACGCCGGAAGCGATCAGGACCCTCGTCGAGCAGGGCTTCCTGACGCCGGCGGGGGAGTAGGCGCGGCTCCTCGCGCCACGGTGGGGGCGGCGCACTCGTGGTCGAAGCCGTACAGGAATGTGCCCTCGTACTCATTGAAGTGCCCGCCACTGACAATGCCGCTCCGTCCACGTGACGGTCCCCACGCCCCCGCTGTGTTTGCGGATGGCAATTCCGGACATCGTTTTCAGGACAACCTGCTGACCGCGGCCCGGCCGGACGCTTATGCGCCGGGCGGGTCGGGCAGGGCCATGCCAAGGATCGTCCGGGGCTCCGGTGACTCTTTCGGGTCCAAGGGTGCGCTCCTGCGGCGCGCGGGCGGCCGTCCGCCCCTCCGTCGGTGGACCCTTGGCCAGGGCAGTCAGGGTCCGGCGAAGCGCGGCGCCGGGGGCGGAGTGGACGTAGCCTTCATTACGACCCTAAGAGTGTGATGTTGGATACCGTGCTGGTTAGAACGTACATCGGGTTACCGTTCGAGTGGCGTTGCGGACTTTTTCCGTTTGACACGGGGGCGGGATGTACCGTCACACTCCGCAGCGTCACCGCAGCGCCCACACCGAGTGCCGACCGGAAGAAGAGCGAAGTTGTCCCCGACCAGCGAGACCGCAAAGGGCGGCCGCCGACTCGTCATCGTCGAGTCGCCTGCCAAGGCGAAGACGATCAAGGGCTACCTCGGCCCCGGATACGTCGTCGAGGCGAGCGTCGGGCACATCCGTGACCTGCCGAACGGGGCCGCCGAGGTCCCGGCGAAGTACAAGGGCGAGTCCTGGGCCCGCCTCGGCGTCAACGTCGAGAAGGACTTCCAGCCGATCTACGTCGTGAACCACGACAAGAAGGACCAGGTCAAGAAGCTCAAGGAGCTGCTGGCCGAGTCCGACGAGCTCTTCCTCGCCACCGATGAGGACCGCGAGGGCGAGGCCATCGCCTGGCACCTGCAAGAGGTCCTCAAGCCCAAGGTCCCCGTCCGCCGGATGGTCTTCCACGAGATCACCAAGGACGCGATCCAGGCCGCCGTCGCCAGCCCGCGCGAGCTGAACAAGAAGCTCGTCGATGCCCAGGAGACCCGCCGCATCCTCGACCGCCTCTACGGCTACGAGGTCTCGCCGGTCCTGTGGAAGAAGGTCATGCCGCGGCTGTCGGCCGGCCGTGTGCAGTCCGTGGCCACCCGCCTCGTCGTCGAGCGGGAGCGCGAGCGCATCGCCTTCCGCTCCGCCGAGTACTGGGACCTCACGGGCATCTTCGACACCGGCCGCCCCGGCGACAACAGCGACCCGTCGACGCTGACCGCCCGGCTGGCCTCGGTCGACGGAAAGCGCGTGGCCCAGGGCCGCGACTTCGGGTCGAACGGCCGGCTGAAGGACGCCGCCCAGGTCCTCCACCTGGACGAGGCGAACGCCCGCGCGCTGGCCGCCGCCCTGGCGGACGCGTCGTTCGCCGTGCGCTCGGTCGAGTCCAAGCCGTACCGCCGCTCGCCGTACGCCCCGTTCCGTACGACCACGCTCCAGCAGGAGGCCTCGCGCAAGCTCGGCTTCGGCGCGAAGGCCACCATGCAGGTGGCCCAGAAGCTGTACGAGAACGGCTTCATCACCTATATGCGTACGGACTCCACGACGCTGTCGGACACGGCGGTGAACGCGGCCCGTGCGCAGGTCACGCAGCTCTACGGCGCCAATTACCTGCCGGAGAAGCCGCGCACGTACGCCGGCAAGGTCAAGAACGCCCAGGAGGCGCACGAGGCGATCCGGCCTTCGGGTGATCGTTTCCGCACGCCTGCCGAGACCGGCCTGAGCGGCGACCAGTTCCGTCTCTACGAGCTGATCTGGAAGCGGACCGTCGCCTCCCAGATGAAGGACGCGACCGGCAACTCCGTCACCGTCCGGATCGCCGGCCGGGCGAGCGACGGCCGGGACGCCGAGTTCACCGCCTCCGGCAAGACCATCACCTTCCACGGCTTCATGAAGGCCTACGTGGAGGGCGCGGACGACCCGAACGCCGAGCTCGACGACCGCGAGCGCCGCCTGCCGCAGGTCACCGAGGGCGACCCGCTGGCCGCCCGGGAGATCACGGCCGACGGCCACGCCACCAAGCCCCCCGCCCGCTACACCGAGGCCTCGCTGGTCAAGGAGCTGGAGGAGCGGGAGATCGGCCGCCCGTCGACGTACGCGTCGATCATCGGCACCATCCTCGACCGCGGCTACGTCTTCAAGAAGGGCACGGCGCTCGTCCCGTCCTTCCTGAGCTTCGCCGTCGTCAACCTGCTGGAGAAGCACTTCGGCCGGCTCGTCGACTACGACTTCACCGCCTCCATGGAGGAGGACCTCGACCGCATCGCCCGCGGCGAGGCCCAGGCCGTGCCGTGGCTGCGCCGCTTCTACTTCGGCGAGGGCACCGAAGGTGCCGCGGGCGGCGCCGCCGAGGCCGGCAACGGCGACGGCGACCACCTCGGCGGCCTCAAGGAGCTCGTCACCGACCTGGGCGCGATCGACGCCCGCGAGGTGTCCTCCTTCCCCGTCGGCGAGGGCATCGTGCTGCGCGTCGGCCGCTACGGCCCGTACGTCGAGCGCGGCGAGAAGGACTCCGAGGGCCACCAGCGGGCGGACGTCCCCGACGACCTCGCGCCCGACGAGCTGACCGTCGAGTACGCCGAGGAGCTGCTCGCCAAGCCGAGCGGCGACTTCGAGCTGGGCACCGACCCCGGCACCGGTCACCAGATCGTCGCCAAGGACGGCCGCTACGGCCCGTACGTCACCGAGATCCTCCCCGAGGGCACTCCGAAGACCGGCAAGAACGCGGTCAAGCCGCGCACGGCCTCGCTCTTCAAGTCCATGTCCCTCGACACGGTCACGCTGGAGGACGCGCTCAAGCTCATGGAGCTGCCGCGCACCGTCGGCACGGACGCCGAAGGCGTCGAGATCACCGCGCAGAACGGCCGCTACGGCCCGTATCTGAAGAAGGGCACCGACTCGCGCTCCCTGGAGACCGAGGAGCAGCTCTTCACGATCACGCTGGACGAGGCCCTCGCGATCTACGCCCAGCCCAAGCAGCGCGGGCGCGCCGCGGCCAAGCCGCCGCTGAAGGAGCTGGGCACCGACCCGGTCAGCGAGCGCCCCGTCGTCGTCAAGGACGGCCGCTTCGGCCCGTACGTGACGGACGGCGAGACCAACGCGACGCTGCGCCGTGACGACGACGTCGAGACGATCACGCCGGAGCGCGGCTACGAGCTCCTGGCGGAGAAGCGCGCCAAGGGCCCGGCGAAGAAGACCGCGAAGAAGGCCGCGGCCAAGAAGGCGCCGGCGAAGAAGACCGCCGCCAAGAAGACGGCGGCCAAGAAGACCGCGGCGAAGAAGACGACGACCGCGAAGAAGACCACGGCCGCCAAGAAGACGACCGCGGCGAAGACGACGGCCAAGAAGACGACGGCGAAGAAGGTGGCCGCGGCCGCCGAGTCCGCCGCCGAGTGACCTGCCCGCCTCCTTCCCCGGCCCGGCTCATGCCGGAGGGGAGGGAGGCGGGGCCGGTTCCGGGACCGGGGCCGCCGGTTCCGTCAGCTCCCGTGCGACATCCATTCGTTCGGGCGTATGTTCGGGCAAAAACGCGGAAGCCGTGCGCAGCCGGATAGGCTGGCAGGATGACGCGAGCCGAGCAGCCAACCGTGGTGACCTCCACTTCCGGCGCCCTAGCCGCGGACTCCCGCGAGCGTGCCGTCCGGTCCCTGCTGCGTTTCCCCCCGCTGCGGCGGCTGTGGAACGCCCAGTTCGCCGGCGGTGTCGGAGACTCCCTCGCCCTCCTCGTGCTCCTGCTGCTGTCGCTGCAGGCCGCCGTCGCGGAGGGCTCCTTCGGCGGTGGCTACCGGGGCGCGGCCCTCGCCGTCGCCGCGGTCATCGCGGCCAGGCTGCTGGCGACCCTGCTCTTCGGCGCGGTCCTGCTCGGGCCGGTCACCTCGCTCATCGCCCCGGCCGGTCCCCTCGACCGCCGGTGGACCATGCTCGGCGCGGACGGGGTCCGGGCCGGCCTGCTGGTCGTCGCGCCCCTGTGGCTCGGCTGGACGGGGAACCGCGCGCTCGCCTTCCTGCTGATCTCGGCCTTCCTGATCGGCGTCGCCGAACGGGTGTGGACCGCCGTCAAGGACAGCACGGCCCCCGCGCTCCTGCCCGCGCCCGCCCTGGAGGGCTCCGCCGTACGGCCGCTGCCCGATCACTACGACGCGCTGCGGCGCCTCTCGCTGCGGACCAGCTTCGTCTCGCTGCCGTTCGCCGCGGCCGCGCTCCTCGCCATCACGCTGATCGGCAATCTGCTCGGGGCCGGCATCGACTGGTTCCACCAGCACCAGGCGGCCCTCGGCTCGTTCCTCGCGGCAGCGCTGTTCGCCGGCTCGGCCACCATCCTGTGGTTCCTGGAGCTGCCCGGCGCGAAGTCGCCGCGCGTGCGCTCCCCGCTGGAGGGCCTGCGTCGGCCCCGCGGCGCCGACGGCGGCCCGGACACCGGCCGTACGGGCGCCATCCCGGTGCTCGTCCTGGCCTGCGCCGCCGTCGCCGGGGCGGTCGCCGCGGCCGTCGGCGTCGCCGCCCTCCAGGCCGTCGACCTCGGCGGCGGGCCCGTGGCCTTCGGGCTGCTCGTGCTCGCGCTCAGCGGCGGCCCCGTCATCGGCATCCGCGCCGCCGTCAAGGTGCTCCCCGGCTTCTCCCGGCGCCGGCTGCTCGCGCTGTCCATCGCGCTCACCGGCCTGGCGCTGCTCGCGGCCGGCCTCGTGCCCGACCCCACGACGGTGCTCCTGCTCGTGCTGCTCGCCGGCGTCTGCGCCGGCATCGCCGCCAACACCGGCCACTCCCTCCTGGACCAGGAGACGGAGGAGGCCCGCCGGCCCCGTACGACCGACCACCTCCACGCCGTCGTGCGCGTCACCGCGGCCCTGGGCGCGGTCGCCGCACCGCTGCTCGCCGCCGGCATCGGACCGCACCGGCTGGAGGGCGGCGGCTTCGTCTTCGCGCACGGCGGCGCGGCCTTCACGCTGATGCTCGTCGGCGCGCTGCTGCTGCCCGTGGGCGCCATCGTGCTCGGCAAGACCGACGACCGCCACGGCGTGCCGTTCCGGCGCGACCTGATGGACGTGCTGCGCGGCGGCGACCCCGAGCAGGCGCCCGCCGCCACGGGCTTCTTCATCGCCTTCGAGGGCGGCGACGGCGCCGGCAAGTCCACCCAGGTGCGGGCCGTCGCCGAATGGATCCGCTCCAAGGGCCACGAGGTCGTGGTCACCCGCGAGCCCGGCGCCACGCCGATCGGGCAGCGGCTGCGCGCGATCCTGCTGGACGTCTCCTCCGCCGGCCTGTCGGACCGCGCCGAGGCGCTGCTCTACGCCGCCGACCGTGCCGAGCACGTCGACTCCGTCGTCCAGCCCGCCCTCGCGCGGGGCGCCGTCGTCATCACCGACCGCTACATCGACTCGTCCGTCGCCTACCAGGGCGCCGGGCGCGACCTGTCGCCGACCGAGATCGCCCGCATCAACCGGTGGGCCACGGGCGGGCTCGTGCCCCACCTGACCGTGCTGCTCGACGTCTCGCCGGAGACCGCGCGAGAACGTTTCACCGAGGCGCCCGACCGGCTCGAGTCCGAGCCCATGGAGTTCCACAACCGCGTCCGGACCGGGTTCCTCACCCTGGCCGCCGCCGACCCCTCGCGCTACCTCGTCGTGGACGCCGGGCAGGCGCCCGAGGACATCACCACCGTCGTGCGCCACCGCCTCGACCAGGTCCTGCCGCTCTCCGCCAGCGAGATCGAGGCCCGCGAGCAGGCCCGCAAGGCCGCCGAGGAGGAGGCTCGCCGCAAGGCCGAGGAAGAGGCCGCGCGCAAGGCGGAGGAGGCGCGGCTGGAGCGCGAGCGCCAGGAGCAGCTCGCCAAGCTCCGGGCCGAGGAGGAGGAGCGCAAGCGGCGCGAGGCCGAGGAGGCCCGCATCCGCGAGGAGGCGCGCCTCGCCGAAGAGGCCCGGCAGCGTGCCGAGGAGGCCCGCCGGCAGGCGGAGGAGGAGCGCAAGCGCCGCGAGGCGGAGGAGCGGACCCGCGCCGCCGAGCAGGAGCGGCTCCGCAAGCAGGCCGAGGAAGAGGCCCGGCTGCGGGCCGAGGCCGAGGAGCGGCGGCTGGAGAAGCAGCGCAAGGCGGAAGAGGCGCTGCTGAAGGCGGAGCAGGCGCGGGTGGCTAAGGAGGCTGCGGCGGCTGCTGCGGCTGCGGCTGCGGCTTCGGCAGCGACGGAGGCTGATGCGGCTTCCGCTTCCGCTTCCGCTTCTGCTTCCGCTTCGACTTCGGCTTCCGAGGCGCCGACGGTTGAGCGGCCTTCGCTCCGGCCTTCGCTCCGTAAGGAGTCTCCTAAGGAGTCCCCTGAGGAGCGGCGGACCGCGGTCCCGGCGGGGAGCTCCGAGGAGACGCAGACGGTGCAGACGCCGTCCGTCCACCGGCCGGACCCGCGAACGGTGGACCACACCACCGGAGTCAGCCCGGTCAGCCCGGACAGCTCGGACACGACGCCTACGGTGGAGCGGCCTCGCGTCGACCCGCGGGTGTCGGATGAGACGGAGGTGCTGCCGCCGGTGTGGCCCGTCGCGCCGCCTGCCGCGCCGCAGCGGGTGACGTGGGGCGTGGAGCCGTCGGCACAGGGGCCGCAGGAGCGGGAGGAACCGCAGGGGCCGCAGGAGCCTTCGCGGGAGTCCGAGGAGACGGCCGTCCTGCCGCAGCCGCCCGTTGCGGACGCCGCCACCGCTGTGACGGAGATTCTGCCTCCGGTACGGCCGGAGGAGCGCTCCGAAGACCCTGCGGACCGGGTGCCCGACTGGATGTTCCGGCCGGAGGAGGCGGAGGAGCACGCGGACGCCGAGAAGACGCGGGAGATGCCGCGGGTGGTCGACGAGGGCGCGGCGGCGAAGGGCCGTCGCCGTCCGGGCTGGGCGGAGGAGGCCTCCCCGGCCGCCGCGTCCGACGAGGACGGCCCCACCCTGGCGGACGAACTCCTGGGCCCCCGCCCGGCCCGCAAGCCCCGCCGCGGCGACGACGAGAACGACCGCCGAGGCCGAGGCCGCGGCGGTCGCTGAGGCGAGGCCTTCCGGGGCAACACGTGTCCCCGGCACCGCCGGACTGCACCGCTGGGGCTGAGCGCCGCTGCGGCGGGGTGGAGAGGCGTGGCCTCTCACTCGGCAGGAGGGTCCCGCCGCGATGCCGGGCGGCCGTGGAGCGGCGGGGCGCCGTCGGCCGCGGTCCGGCCGCCAGGTGAGACGCCTGCCGAGGGCCCCGGCGCTTCCGCCGGACGTCCCTTCCGCCGGACGTCCCTTCCGCTTCGGCGGGTGGCTCTCCCCGCCGCCAGGCGAAAAGTCTCCGCCGCGGCGGCGCTCAGCCACAGCGGTGCAGTCCGGCGGTGCCGTACACGGTGTCGTACAAGGACGCCCCCGTGCCCCGCGCCGTTCTCGTCCCGCGCGGCACTGTCAGCGGCGTGGCCCACAATGGGTAGGCGCAGGACCAGCAGCTCGGAGGGCAGTCATGGCGGTGTGGGACGACCTGGTCGGGCAGGACCGGGTGACGGAGCAGCTCTCCGCGGCCGCGCGGGACGCGGACGCGCTGGTCGCCGCCGCGGCGTCGGCGGCCGGGGAGGTGCCCCCCGGCGGGTCGATGACGCACGCCTGGCTCTTCACCGGCCCTCCCGGCTCCGGCCGGGCCACCGCCGCCCGTGCGTTCGCCGCCGCCTTGCAGTGCGTGAGCCCGGACCGGGCCGTCGGCGGGACGCCCGGCTGCGGTTTCTGCGAGGGCTGTCACACCACGCTGGTGGGCACGCACGCGGACGTGGAGATCGTCCGCACCGACCAGCTGTCGATCGGCGTCAAGGAGACCCGTGACCTGGTCCGCCGCGCCCAGCTCTCCCCGGCCGGAGGGCGCTGGCAGGTGATCGTCATGGAGGACGCGGACCGGCTGACCGAGGGCGCGGGCAACGTCCTGCTGAAGGCCGTCGAGGAGCCCGCGCCCCGTACGGTCTGGCTGCTGTGCACGCCGTCCCTGGAGGACGTGCTGCCGACCATCCGTTCCCGCTGCCGCCTGCTCACCCTGCGCACGCCGCCGGTGGCCGCCGTGGCCGACATCCTCGCCCGCCGCGACGGCATCGAGCCCGAGCTGGCCGCGCGCGTGGCCCGCGCCACGCAGGGCCACATCGGCCGCGCCCGCCGCCTGGCCACCGACGAGCGGGCCCGCGCCCGCCGCGCGGCCGTGCTCAAGATGCCGCTGCGCGTGGACGACGTCGGCGGCTGCCTGAAGGCGGCCCAGGAGCTCATCGACGCCGCCGCGGAGGACGCCAAGCAGGTCGCCGAAGAGGTCGACACGAAGGAGACCGAGGAGCTGCGGGCGGCGCTCGGCGCCGCGGCCGGTACGGGCAGCCGCCTGCCGCGCGGCACGGCGGGCGCCATGAAGGATCTCCAGGACCGCCAGAAGCGCCGCAGCACGCGCACCCAGCGCGACAGCCTGGACCTGGCCCTGGTCGACCTGACGGGCTTCTACCGCGACGTCCTGGCGATGCAGCTCGGCTCGCGCGTCGAGATCGCCAACGCGGACATGCAGGACGCCCTGGAGCGCGTCGCCGGAGCCTCGGGCCCGGAGGGCACGCTGCGCCGCATCGAGGCGATCATCGACTGCCGCCGCGCCCTCGACCGGAACGTGGCCCCGCTGCTGGCGGTCGAGGCGATGACGATGGCGCTGCGCGCCGGCTGAGCGACAGCGGCGGCGACAGCGGCGGCGGCGAAAAAGCCGGCGAACAGCGAGGGGTACGGCCGCAGGCGCGAAGAGCGAGCACACGTCCGGTTACGCACTCTCACTCATATGAGGCCTCCTGGGCCCGGCGACTGGCGGCAGTCCGCAGGGGTGTCGATACGCTCCGTCGGGGCACAGCGGTTCTCGTAACGCTGCGTAATGCCCGGCTCTTTGCTGCCCTGCACCTCCTGCATCCGCGCAGCTCCACGCCTTCTCGCAGAGGGACCGCCGATGGATTCCAGCCGCCTGTTCCGTACGTCCGGCACCGCCATCGCGACCGCGGCGATGCTGATCTCGGGCTGCGCGCTCGGGAGCGCCTCGCCGCGGGCGACGGCGGCGGCGAGAGCGTACGACACGGGCGACGGCCGGAGCAGCGGCTTCCCCGGCTTCGAGAGCTTCGGCGCGGGCAGCGCGGAAGGGGCGGAAGGGCCGGAGAGCCCGCCCGCCGCCCGCCACGACAACGCCCGCACGCTCGCCCCTCTCCCGGCCGCCCTCCCCCCGGCCCTGCGCCGCTACTACGCCCAGAAGCTCACCTGGCACTCCTGCGGCACCAGCGGCACCAGCGGCTTCGAGTGCGCCACCCTCATGGCCCCGCTGGACTACGACCACCCCCGCGAGGCGGACGACCTCAAGCTCGCCGTCTCCCGCAAGAAGGCCACCGGCGCCGGTCACGCCAAGCGCCTCGGCTCCCTTATGGTCAACCCGGGCGGGCCGGGCGGCTCGGCGGTCGGCTACCTCCAGCACTACGCGGGCATCGGCTATCCCGCCGCCGTCCGCGCCCACTACGACATGGTCGCCATGGACCCCCGCGGCGTCGCCGGCAGCGAACCGGTCACCTGCCTCTCCGACACCGAGATGGACCGCTACACCGAGGTCGACCAGACCCCCGACAACGCCACCGAGACCGCGGAACTCGTCGACGCGTACACGAAATTCGCCGACGGCTGCGCCGCCCGCGCCGGCAAGCTCCTGGGCCACGTCTCCACCATCGAGGCCGCCCGCGACATGGACGTCCTGCGCGCGGCCCTGGACGACGACAAGCTGACGTACGTGGGCGCCTCGTACGGCACCTTCCTCGGCGCCACCTACGCCGGCCTCTTCCCCTCCCGCGTCGGCCGCCTCGTCCTCGACGGGGCCCTCGACCCGTCCCTCGGCTCGGAGCAGATCAACCGCGACCAGACGGCCGGCTTCCAGACGGCCTTCGCGTCCTTCGCCGAGGACTGCACCCGGCGCAAGGACTGCCCGCTCGGCCCGTCCGCCGACCGGGCGGGCGACCGCCTCGCCGAGTTCTTCGCGAAGACGGACGCGACCCCACTGGCCACCGGCAAGTCCCGCAAGCTCACCGAGAGTCTCGCGACCACAGGTGTGATCTCCGCCATGTACGACGAGGCGGCGTGGGGCCTGCTGCGCAACGCGCTCAAGGCGGCCTTCGCGGGCGACGGCGCTCCCCTGCTGAAGCTGTCCGACGCCTACTACGAGCGCGACCGCCACGGCTCCTACCAGAACCTGATGTACGCCAACGCGGCCGTGAACTGCCTGGACCTGCCCCCGGCCTTCCGCTCCCCGAGCGAGGTCCGGGAGGCGGTCCCCGCCTTCCGCAAGGCCTCGCCGGTCTTCGGCACCGCCCTCGCCTGGGCGGCCCTGACCTGCGGATACTGGTCGGTCCCCGCCACCGGCGCCCCGCACCGCATCCCCGCCGCGGGCGCCGCGCCCATCCTCGTCGTCGGCACCACCCGCGACCCCGCCACCCCCTACGGCTGGGCCCGCTCCCTGGCCTCGCAGCTCTCCTCGGGCCGCCTCCTCACCTACGAGGGCGACGGCCACACCGCCTACACCCGCGGCAGCACCTGCATCGACAAGGCCATCAACACCTACCTGCTGACCTCGACCCCGCCCCCGGCCGGACAGCGCTGCTCAAGCTGAAACCAGGACTGCGCGGGGAAGCCCAAGCGGAGAAACCCGAGCGGAGAAACCCAAAAGGCCCAGGTCACAAAAAGTGACCTGGGCCTCATCGGAGCCGCCTTCGGGATTCGAACCCGAGACCTACGCATTACGAGTGCGTTGCTCTGGCCAACTGAGCTAAGGCGGCAGTGCTGCCTGTTGCCTCACCGGCTTCAGCAGCGCGGCCAAGTCTACACACTTCCGAGGGGTGCTCCGTACACGAGCGCCGACGAGATGATCTTGGCGATCTCCTGCTGGTGGTCGTTGAGGTAGAAGTGGCCGCCGGGGAAGACGCTGATCGTGAAGGCGCCGGTGGTGTGGTGCTGCCAGTCCTGGACCTCGTCCGGGGTGGCCCTGGGGTCGGCGTCGCCGGTCAGGGCGTGGACGGGGCAGCCGACGCGCAGGCCCGGGCGGGCGCGGTGGGTCTCGATGGCGCGGTAGTCGGCGCGGAGGGCCGGCAGGACCAGCTCGAGGATGTCCGGGTCGTCCAGCATCTGGGCGTCCGTGCCGCTCAGCCTGCGGAGCTCCTCGACGAGGCCCTCGTCGGTGCGCTCGTGCACGGTCTCCTCGCGGTGCCGGGAGGGGGCGCGGCGGCCGGAGACGAAGAGGGCGACGGGGGTCGTGCCCCGCTCCTCCAGGCGCAGGGCGACCTCGTAGGCGAGCGTCGCGCCCATGCTGTGGCCGAAGAGGGCCAGGGGGCGGTCGGTCGCGGGGGCCAGGGCCTCGGCGGTGCGGTCGGCGAGCTCGGCGAGGTTCTCGATGCAGGGGTCCGCGCGGCGGTCCTGGCGGCCGGGGTACTGGACCGCGAGGACCTCGACCGAGGGGGAGAGCGCCTTCGACACCGGGAAGAAGTAGCTCGCGGCCCCTCCGGCGTGCGGCAGGCAGGCCAGCCGTACCGGAGCTTCGTCCGCCGGATGGAATCGGCGGATCCACTTCTTGTCGTCCACAACCATCGTGCCGTTTCCCTTCGGGCTTCGGGTTCTGGGCAGCATACGTCGGAAGGAGCCCGCCGCAGCCGGGGGTTCCTTCCGGTGCCCCGCGCGTATTAGGTTCCTTTGCAGGGTGCAGACATGCGTGGTGCCGGCTCGAAGTGCGCTGGAACACACGGCTGTTCCGGTTTGAACGGGGGATTCCAGGGGAGCCCGGGGAATTCCAGGGGAATCGGCGAGAAGGACACACAGTGCCCAACACACTGCCCGGCACGGCCGCCGGCGGAAACGACGACGGAAACGACGGCGGGAACAACGGCAGGAACACCGACGGAAACAACGGCCGGAACACCAGCGGGAACACCGGCAGTAACTCCGGCGGAAAGCTGCTGGCCGTCAGCGACCTGCACGTCGCGTACAAAGAGAATCGCGCGCTCGCGGAAACGCTGCGGCCGCGGAGCGACGCCGACTGGCTCATCGTGGCCGGCGACGTCGGCGAGCAGTACGCGGACATCGAATGGACGCTGCGGATGCTCGCCGAGCGCTTCGCCAAGGTGATCTGGGCGCCCGGGAACCACGAGCTGTGGACCCACCCCAGCGACCCGGTCGACCTGCGCGGCGAGAAGCGCTACCTGCACCTCGTGGAGCTGTGCCGCAGCCTCGGCGTCGCCACCCCCGAGGACCCGTACCCCGTGTGGCACGGCGAGGGCGGACCGGTCGCCGTGGCCCCGCTCTTCGTGCTCTACGACTACACCTTCCGCGTGCCCGGAGCGCACACCAAGGAGGAGTCGCTGCGCCGCGCCTACGACGCGGGCATCGTCTGTGCCGACGAGCACTTCCTGCACCCCGACCCGTTCCCGGGCCGCGACGCGTGGTGCCACGCCCGCGTGGAGTACACCGAGCGCCGTCTCGCCGCCGTCGACCCCGCGCACCGGACCGTGCTGGTCAACCACTTCCCGCTGGTCCGCGAGCCCACCAGGATCCTGCGGTACCCCGACTTCGCGCAGTGGTGCGGCACGGAGCTGACCGCCGACTGGCACACCCGCTTCCGCGCGGCCGCCGCCGTCTACGGCCACCTGCACATCCCCCGCGTCACCTGGCACGACGGGGTGCGGTTCGAGGAGGTCTCCGTGGGCTATCCGCGCGAGTGGCAGCCCCGGCCGCCGCGCGAGCCGCTGCGGCAGATCCTGCCGCGGCCGGCCGCCGAGGGCCCGGGGGGTCGGGCGTCGTGATCGAGCGGATCCTGCCCGCGGAGGCCGTCGCGGAGGAGGGCTTCGGCAGCGCCGCGGCGTCGGCGGGCGCCTTCCTCCACCCCGAGGAGGCCGCGGTCGTCGCCCGCGCCGTGCCCAAGCGGAAGGACGAGTTCGCGGCCGTACGGGTCTGCGCGCGCACGGCGCTGGGCCGGCTGGGGCTGCCGCCCGTCCCCCTCGTGCCCAACCGCCGCGGGGCCCCGCAGTGGCCCGCGGGGGTCGTCGGCAGCATGACGCACTGCGACGGCTACCGGGCGGCCGTCGTGGCCCGCTCCGGCGCCCTCGCCTCGGTCGGCATCGACGCCGAGCCGAACGGGCCGCTCCCGGACGGCGTCCTCGACGTCGTGTCGCTGCCCGGCGAGCGCGCCCGGATCCGCTCGCTGACCGCGCTGCGCCCCGATGTGCACTGGGACCGCCTGCTGTTCAGCGCCAAGGAGAGCGTCTTCAAGACCTGGTATCCGCTGACCGGGCAGGAGCTGGACTTCGAGGAGGCGGAGCTGGAGTTCGACCCGGACGCCGGTGCGTTCTCCGCCCGGCTGCTGGTGCCCGGCCCGGTCGTGGGAGGCGTCCGCCTGGACGGGTTCACCGGCCGGTGGACCGTGGGCAGCGGCTTCGTCCTCTCGGCCATCGCGCTCCCCGCCGTCGCCGCCACCGCCGGGGACGGCCCACCGGCAGCATCCGTCACCAGGTCCGCGGCATCCCCCGCCTGAACGCGGCGAAGTCCTCCGGCAGCTCGCGCGCGTACCGGGTGTTGAGCCACAGGCGCAGCAGGTCGCGGCGGCGGCCCGGTTCGTCGCGGAAGGCGGAGCGGCCGTGGATGACGACGTTGTTGTTCAGCAGCTGGAGGTCGCCGGCGCGCAGGGTCATCTCGACGCGGTGCTCGTCCATTCCCGCGATGTCCTGGAAGAGCCGCAGCGCGTGCCGCTCGATCCCGCTCAGCGGGATTCCGGACTTCGGCACGGCCGAATCGATGTAGTGGGTCATGTAGAAGCGGCAGCTCAACTGGTCGTGGAAATAGCCGTACACCGCGTTCCGGTAGTACGGGAGCTCGTCCGAGCCCTCTTCCAGGCGCCGGTCGTAGACGAATCCCCGGTAGTACAGGCCGAGCAGCTCGCGGTGGTGGGCGAGCAGGTGGTTGTGGACGGTCATGGAGCTGGCGAGGGTGCTGACGCCGCCCTCGCCCGCCTGGCGCAGGCAGAGCAGGCCCACGATGTCGGAGCTGTCGGTGTGGAAGGGCAGCTCGGAGCGGGTCCGGTAGGCGCGGGTGGCGGATTCGGTGACCTCGCCCTCGCCGTAGTCCTTGACGTGGGCGATCAGTTCCCCGGCGGCGTTTTGGGAGACGGGGGTGCCCAGGTGCAGCGCGATGCCCCAGTAGGCCAGGCGGGCCTCCTCCAGGCTCCACCGCTCCACCGGGAGGCCGCGCAGGAGCGTGAATCCGCGCCCGAACTCCAGTTCCTGGACGGCGGCTTCGAAGGTCTTGCCGAGGACGGGCAGCGGAAAGTCTTCGACGGTGAGTTGTTCGAACGGGATTCCGCGTGCTTTCGCCGCCGCGAGCGCGGTTTCCAGGTCGTCGATCTCCTCGGGGGTGAGGACGACCACCCAGTCGCTTTCGCCGGTGAAATCGGCGGCCGTCCAGGCGGACGGTCCGGTGACGGGCTCGGTGAGGACGGTGTCGGCGGGCGCTGCGGGCATACGGACTCCACTCGGGATTCGCTGAGCGTGCGGCGGTCGCGCGGCACGAGTGGCGCCGGCAATGAGCGGCACGGCGGTTCAGCGGCACAGCTGTCAGTGGCTCGGCGGCACTGGTGACACGACACATCGATCATGATTCGAAGTGCGCGCACGGTCAATGGAGTTGGTGACGGTGCGACGGAAGAGGCGGAGTGTCGTGATTGTGCGTGAACTCGATCACCTTCGTTACCGCTTCCATGGTGTGGGGCGCGCACCGGTGGTTAGTTTCCGGGAAGACACGGTGACACCGGCACGCAGAGACGCAGACGCAGCGCAGACGACGCAGGCGTAGAAACGCCGACGCAGAGACACGGAGACACAGTGGCCAAGTCAACCGCCAGGTCAGGGCCGGCGTTGCGGCGTTCCGCCCGCGCGGCCGGCTGCGCCGTCTTAGCGGGGACCCTCGCGGCCGCGTGCGGCTCCGGCGGAGGTGGCGGTTCCGCCTCCGGCTCCGCCGACTCCCTCTCCGTGGGCCTCATCGCCGAGCCCGCGAGCCTCGACTTCACCACCACCGACGGCGCGGCCGTCCCCCAGGCCACCCTGGGCAGCATCTACGAGGGCCTGGTCCGCGTCGACCAGCAGGGGAAGATCCAGCCCCTGCTCGCCGAGCGCTACGAGCGCTCCGACGACGGCAAGACGTACACCTTCCACCTCCGTAAGGGCGTGAAGTTCACCAACGGCGCCGAGTTCACCGCCGACGACGCGGTGTTCTCCATCGACCGGGTGAAGAAGGACTGGAAGCTGAAGACGGCCCGGCAGATGGACGTGGTCGACAAGGCGGAGAAGACCGACGACCGCACGGTCAAGATCACCCTGAACCGTCCGAGCAACGGCTGGCTCTACGCCATGACCACCCGCATCGGCGCCATGTTCAGCCGTACGGGCGTGAGCGACCTCGCCAACCACCCCGTCGGCACCGGCCCCTTCACCCTGGGCGAGCGCCGCCGCGGCGACCGCATCGTCCTCGACCGCAACGCCTCCTACTGGGGCACCGAGCCCGCCCTGTCCAAGGTCACCTTGAAGTACTTCAAGGACGCCGGGGCGATGAACAACGCCATGCTCACCGGCGGCATCGACGTCGTCGGCACGGTCCAGGCCCCGGAGTCGCTCTCCCGCTTCTCCGACAAGAACCGGTTCCAGGTCATCGAGGGCTCCTCCACGGGCGAGGTCGTCCTGTCGATGAACAACTCCCGCGAGCCGTTCAAGGACAAGCGCGTCCGCCAGGCCGTGCGGTACGCCATCGACCACAAGGCGCTGGTCGAGACCTCCCGCGCCGGGTACGGCAAGCTGATCGGCACCATGGCCAGCCCCACCGACCCCTGGTACGAGGACCTCACCGGCCGCTATCCGTACGACCCGGCGAAGGCCAAGCAGCTGCTGAAGGACGCGGGCGCCGAGGGCCGGACCGTGAAGTTCCGGGTGCCCAACATGCCGTACGCGATGTCCGCCGCCCAGGTCGTGAAGTCCCAGCTCGAACAGGTCGGGCTGAAGGCGGACATCGAGCCCCTGGAATTCCCCGCGCGCTGGCTGTCCGAGGTCTACAACAAGGCCGACTACGACCTCTCCGTCATCGCCCACACCGAACCGCGCGACCTGTGGACGTTCGCCGACCCCGGCTACTACTTCCGCTACGACAACCCCGAGTACGCGAAGCTCCTCAAGGAGGCCGACTCCGGCAAGGCCGAGGACGAGACCGCCCGCTACCGCGACGCCGCCCGCCTGCTCTCCGACGACGCCGCGGCCGACTGGCTCTACCTCATGCCCAACCTGATGGTGGCCGACAAGAACATCACCGGCCTGCCGGTCAACCAGGTCGGCGAGGGCTTCGACCTGACGAACGTCCGCTGGGCGAAGAAGAAGTAGGCGCGGTCCCAGCATGCGGGTGTTCCTGCGCAGGACGGCGTCGCTGCTGGTCAGCGCCGTGATCGCCAGCTTCGTCGTGTTCGCGTTCCTGTCCGTCCTGCCCGGCGACCCGGCCGAGGTCGTCCTCGGGACGAACGCCGGCACGCAGGAGCTGGCCGCGCTGCGCCACTCCTTCGGCACCGACCGGCCGCTCGTCGTGCAGTACGCCGACTGGGCGCAGGGCCTGCTGCACGGCGACTTCGGCATCTCGTACATCAGCCACGACCCCATCGGCCCGCGGATCAGCGACCGGCTCGGCGTCACCTGCTGGCTGGCGCTCGGCGGCATGGCCGTGGCCGTCCTCTTCGCGCTGCCCGCCGGGGTGCTCGCGGCCGCCTGGCACCGCAGGCCCGCGGGCGCCCTGCTGTCGGCCGTCAGCCAGGCCGGGATCGCCGTCCCGGCCTTCCTCGCCGGCATCCTGCTCGTCTACGTCTTCGCGGTCCGGGCGGGGGCGCTGCCCGCGGGCGGCTACACCCCGCTCGCCGAGGACCCCGCCGCCTGGGCGCGGCAGCTCGTGCTGCCGTGCCTGTCCCTCGGCCTCGTCCAAGGGGCGGTCCTCACGCGCTACGTGCGCTCCGCCGTCCTCACCGTCCTCCATCAGGACTTCCTGCGTACCGCCCGCGCCAAGGGGCGCAGGCAGTGGCCGGCCCTGTGGCGGCACGGGCTGCCCAACGCCGCGGTGCCCGTGCTGACCGTCCTGGGGTTGCAGCTGTCCACCGTGCTCGTCGGCGCGGTCGTCGTCGAGCGGGTCTTCGTCATCCCCGGCCTCGGCGACCTGCTGTTGCAGTCCGTGGCCGACCGCGACCTGCTGGTCGTCCAGGGCGTGGTGATCGTCCTGGTGGTGGCCGTGCTCGTCGTCAACGTGGTCACCGACCTGCTCTACCACCTGCTCGACCCGCGCCTGCGGAGCCGTTGATGCCGTCGAAGCCCTTGATGCCGTCGAAGCCGTCGAAGCCGTCGGCCCGTACCCTCGCCCGGCACCCCGCCCTCACCGCCGGCGGAATTCTCGTCACTCTCGTCCTTGCGCTCGCCCTGCTGTCCCTCCTCTGGACGCCCTACGACCCCACGCACGTGGACGCGGCGCAGCGCCTGCTGCCGCCCGGCGGCGGACACGTGCTGGGCACCGACCAGTTCGGCCGGGACGTCGCCAGCCGGCTGATGACCGGCGCCCGCACGACCGTCTTCGTCGGCGTCGTGGCCGTCGGGTTCGCCGTCGTCATCGGCGTGCCCATGGGGATCGCCGCGGGCATGTCCGGAGGGCCGCTCAGCGCGCTGCTGATGAGAGTGAGCGATTTCCTGCTGGCCTTCCCCGCCCTGCTGCTCGCCATCATGCTGGCGGCGGTCTACGGCACGAGCACGCTCACCGCCATGGTGGCCATCGGCATCGCCTCCGCCCCCGGCTTCGCGCGCGTGGCCCGCGCCGCGACGCTGCGCGTCATGGCGGCCGAGTACGTCGACGCCGCGCGGCTCGCCCGGCGCACCCGCGCGGCCATCGCGGTGCGGCACGTCCTGCCGAACATCCGCGACGTGGTCATCGTGCAGGTGTCGGTGGCCTTCGCGACGGCCGTGCTCGCCGAGGCCGCCCTGTCGTACCTGGGCCTCGGCACGCCGCCGCCCACCCCGTCCTGGGGCCGCATGCTGCTCGACTCCCAGGAGCTGCTGTTCTCGCGGCCCGAGCTGTGCCTGTGGCCGGGCCTCGCCGTCGCCGCCGCCGTCATGGGCCTCAACCTGCTCGGCGACGGCCTGCGGGACCGCTTCGACCCCACGCTGGAAGGTGTCCGGTGAGCCCGGTGGATCCGGTGACTTCTGTGGATCCGGTGGACCCGGAGCGTTCAGCGGGCTCCGAGAGCGGCGCGCTGCTGGAGGTCGAGGGCCTCACCGTCGACGCGGGCGGCAAGCCGCTCGTGCAGGGCGTGGGCTTCACCGTCGGCCGGGGCGAACGCGTCGGCATCATCGGCGAGTCCGGCTCCGGCAAGACCCTCACCGCGCTCGCCCTGCTGGGCCTCCTCGGCGAGGGCCTGCGGGCCGCCGGCAGCGCCCGCCTGGCCGGTGTCCCGTTCGACCTGCTGGGCGCGGGTGACCGCGAGCTGTCGACCGTACGGGGGCGGCTCGCGGGCATGGTCTTCCAGGAGCCCATGACGGCCCTCAACCCCGTGATGAGGACGGGCTCCCAGGTCGCCGAGGCGCTGCGGCTGCACGGCCCCCGCGGCGAGCGCCCCGGCCGGGCCGCCGCCCGCGACGCCGCCGTGGAGCTCCTGGGCCGGCTGCGGCTGCCCGACCCGGCCCGCGCCGCCCGCGCCTACCCCCACCAGCTCTCCGGCGGCCAGCGCCAGCGCGCCGTCCTCGCCGGGGCCCTCGCCAACGACCCCGCCCTGCTGATCTGCGACGAGCCGACCACCGCCCTGGACGTCACCGTCCAGAAGGAGATCGTCGACCTGATCACGGGCGTGTCCGACGAGCGCGGCACGGCCGTCCTCTACATCAGCCACGACCTCGCGCTCGTCGCGTCCGTCTGCCACCGCGTCCTGGTCATGCACGACGGGGAGATCGTCGAGAGCGGGCCGGTGGAACGGGTGCTGCGGCAGCCCGAGCACCCGTACACGCAGGCCCTGCTGAGCGCCTCCGACCTGTCGGTTCCGGCCCCGCGGCCCCCCGCGCCCGCCGAACCCAGGACGCTGCTGCGAGCCCGCGGCCTGACCCGCCGCTACGCCCGCCCGCGCCGCGGCCTCCTCGGCCCGCGGACGCACTTCACGGCACTGGAGGGCCTGGACCTGGAGCTGCGCGCGGGCGCCCGGGTCGGGGTGGTCGGCGAGTCGGGATCGGGGAAGACCACGCTCCTGCGGCTGCTGTCCGGGCTGGACCGGCCGACGTCGGGGACGGTCGAGAACGCGGCCGGCGGTGATCCGCGGAGCGGGCCGGGCGGCGGCCTCCAAGTGGTCTTCCAGGACCCCATGGGCTCCCTCGACCCCCGGATGCGCGTGCGGGACGTCATCGCCGAGCCGCTCCCGGACCGCCGCTCGCCCGCGGCCGCGGACCGCGTGGCGGAGCTCCTTGCCGACGTGGGCCTGCCGGCGGAGGCGGCCGGGCGCTACCCGCACCAGTTCTCCGGCGGGCAGCGGCAGCGCATCGCCATCGCGCGGGCCCTGGCCCCCCGCCCGTCCGTGCTCCTCGCCGACGAGCCGGTCAGCGCCCTGGACGTGTCCGTACGGGCCCAGGTCCTCGACGTCCTGAGCAGGGTCACGGCCGAGCGGGACATGGCGCTGTGCGTCGTCACCCACGACCTGGGCGTCGTGCGCTACCTGTGCGACGAGGTGGTGGTGATGCGGGAGGGAAGAGTCGTGGAGCGGGGGCCGGTCGAGCGCGTGTGGGAGGAGCCCGCGCACCCGTACACGCGGCAGCTGCTGGAAGCCGTGCCGGTCCTGCGGTGAGCACCGGATGCATACCGGATCCGTACCGGATGAGCGCCGAGTGAGTACAGGGGTGAGTACCGGGTGAGGCTCGGGACCGGCCCCGCGGGGCCCTGGTCGACACCTGTCCGCAGCGACGCCTCGGCCCGCTGCTGTGCATGCGCAGCAACGGAACGCTCTGTGCTGCGGTGTGAAGCCACGGACAGGTTGCCGCCGCTTTTCAGGTAGATCATGGCGGCACTCCATCCACCAAGTCAATCCTATGACTTGACTCGATCGGTCAAAGGCTGAGCTTGTATCTTGGCCGGGTGACGCTAGATGACCTGAAGGTGTTCGTCATGGTGTGCGAGGCCCGCAACCTCAGTGCCGTGGCCCGCGAGATGAATTGCAGTCAGTCCGCCGTCAGCCAGCACGTCCGGCGCCTGGAGAAGGAGGTCGGGCTGCCGCTGATGGAGCGCCAGCCGCGCGGCGTGGTGCCCACGGAGGCGGGGCGGATCCTCCAGCGGGCCGCGTCCGACGGGCTCACCGCCCTCGGCGAGGGCCTGCGCACGCTGGAGGAGCTGCGCACCGGCCGGGGCGGTGGCGTCGTCATCGCCACCGGCGCGACCACCATCCGGCACCTGATGGGCGCGGCCATCGAGGAGTACAGCAGGCAGTACCCGGACGTCGGCCTGGAGTTCCACACCGAGCGCTCCAGCCACCGCTGCATCGACGCCCTGCGTTCGGGGGCGGTCGACCTCGCCTGGGTGACCGTCACCTCCGACGCCCAGGGCGTCGAACTGCGGCCGGTCAAAAGCCTGGAGTGGGTGCTGGCCGTCCACCCCGGCGACCCGCTCGCCGCCGAGAGCACGCTCGGCGCGGCCGACCTCGCCCGTACGCGCCTCATCCGCCCGCCCGCCGGGACGAGCTCCGGCCGGCAGGTCGAAGACGTGCTCGGCGCGGTCGCCCTCTCCTCGCGCGCGACCACCCGGGCCACGGACTGGGACACGGCCCTGCTGCTGGCCGAACTGGGCCTGGGGCACGCCCTGATACCGGCCATGCCGGGCCTGGTGAGCCCGTCGGGCGCGGTACGGCTGATCCCGGTCGCGGGCATCCCGCCCCTGGAGGTGGGCTGGGCCGCCCGCCAGTGGTCGGCCCTGTCCCCCGCGGCCCGGGAGTTCGCGGCGTCGGTCACCCGGCACGTGGCGGGCGGCTGACGCTCCCGGACGCCCTACCGCCGCAGGCCCTGCCTCAGGACGTCGAGCCCCGGGCCGTCATCCCCCAGCCCGCACAGCGTCCCGTACGCCGCCTGGATGAAGGCGCCCGCCGGTGCCGGGGAGGTGTCCGCCAGGGCTACGAGGCCGGTGCGCGAGCCGGGTGCGAAGCCGGCGAAGGCCGTGCAGCCCCGGGTGCCCCCGGAGTGGTGCAGGAGCGGCCCGCCGGGCCGCATGCGCTGGTTCCAGACGAGGCACAGGCGGCGCCCCGAGCGCCGCAGCGCCAGCCGGGGCCGCTGCACCTCCGTAAGGGCGACGCGCAGGCTCGGCGGGGCGGCCGCCTCGGGCGCGAGCAGGGCCGTCAGACAGCGCAGCAGGTCCCGCGCGCTGGAGCGCAGTGCGCCCGCGCCGGGCAGCCCGGGGACGAGCCAGGGCGGCCGGGGCCGGCCGTGCCAGTGGCCCACGACCTGCGGGCGGGCGGGGTCGCAGTCGGTGTCGGCCAGGCCGAGCGGGTCCAGGATGCGCTCGCCGAGCAGCGCCGGGTAGTCGCCGGGCCGGCCGCCGGCCGCGCGCGCCAGGGCGAGGCCGAGCAGGCCCACGCCGTAGTTGGAGTAGCGCACGTGGGTGCCGGGGCGGTGGTGCAGCCGGGTCCGGGGCAGCGCCGCCAGCAGGTCGTCCGTGGTGAAGGCGGCGTATGGGTTGCGGAACCATCCCGCGCGGGCGGAGCGGGCGAGCATTCCAGGGGGCAGCCGGGGCAGGCCCGCGGTATGCGTGGCGAGGTGGAGGAGGGTGAGCGGCGGGCCGGGGATGCGGCGGGCGCCGGGCGGCAGGTAGCGGTCGAGGGGGTCGTCGTAGCGGACCTCGCCGCGGGCGGCCAGCTCGGCGAGCAGCAGCGCGGTGAACGTCTTGGTGAGCGAACCGGTTTCGAAGCGGGTGTCCTCCTCGGCGGGTCCGCGGCAGACGATGATCTGCTCGTCGCCGCGCACCGCGGCGACCGCGACGGCGCTCGCGCCGCGGGCCGCGTCGGGCAGGGGCAGCAGCAGGGCGTTCAGCGGTGGCGCGGTGACGCCCTCCGCTGCCGCTTCCGCCGCGGCCGCCGCTTCCGCCGCCGCGGCGGACAGCGCCGGCGTCTCCAGGTGGGCCGGAGTCTCCAGGGGCTCCGTCACCGGGCTCGCGCCGCCCGGGCCAGGGCGATGGAGCCCGCCACGGCGGTCACGACGGTGGTGTGATGGTGCTCCTTGTACCGGCGGACGGGGTCCTCGTCGACGGGGTCGCCGTCGGCGGGCATCAGGCCGTCCTCGTGCTGCAAGGCGGCCATGGCCTCCCAGTCCTCCGGCCGGCAGTAGGGCTCGGACAAGCAGGCGCCCACGATGAGGAGTTCCGCCACGAGGTCCCACTGCCGCACCTCGCGCCAGATGTCGATCCACACGGGCAGCCAGGTGCGCACGTACGCGGTGAGGTCGGCGGGGAGGCCCTCGGGGCGGCCGCCCCAGTCGGTCAGGTGGAAGACGGTGTGGGTCATCGCGTAGGCGGTGATCCAGTTGATCGCCCAGGGCTCGGGAGTGGCGCCCAGCCACGTGGTGCGGGCGAGCGCCTCGAAGTCCTCGCCGTGGTCGAGGCCGGTGATGCGGGCGGCGTTGGCCACGGCGAGGCGGCGGTTGGGCAGCAGCTCGCTGCTGTGCACCGAGCGCAGCCGGACGCGGTGGTCCAGCAGCCGGTCCATGTCCGCGTGCCGGTAACCGCAGCGCACGAAGTGCGCGTACATCTCCAGCGGGTCCGTCATCAGGGTGTGGCGCAGCTGGCGCTCGTAGAGCAAGTCGCCCTTGCGCAGCTGGAGCCAGTTGAAGTCCATGAGGCTCTGCGCGGCGGCCAGTTGGCCGGGGCCGGCCATGCCGTCGCGCAGGATGATGGAGGCGGCCAGCGTGGTCTCGCCCAGGGGCTTGTAGACGCCGTCGGGGTCGGTGAGCTCCTCGGTGGTGCCGGGCGGGAGCGCGCCGAGCGCGCGGTGGGCGTGCAGCCAGGACAGCGCGCGGTCGGCCATGGCGCGCGCGGCCGCCGTCACGGGCGCGGGGATCGCGACGGGGGCGGAGGCGGGGGCGGGGGCGGAAGAGGTCATGCCGGCGCCTCCGAGGGCTCGTTGCGTACGTCTTCGGTCCGGCCGTTCAGCAGGTGGGCGGCGACCGCCAGGTCGAGCGCCGTCCGCGGGCCCGCGCCGCCGAGCAGCCGGATGTGGTCGAGGACGGGTTCCGGCTCCAGGGGCAGGGCGATGCCGTCGTGGCGGAGCAGGGCGAGCCAGCGCAGCAGGCGCACGGCCGTGGGGAAGTCGCGGCGCAGCACGGAGCGGGTCAGGCCGCGGCTCAGGGGGAGGGCGGCGTCGCGGGCGGCGTCCCGTACGGGGCCCTCCAGGGCGGGAGTGGCGAGCGGCGCGAGCTGGGCCATCCGGACGGACCAGCGCTGCCAGTCGGTGGTGTCCGTCAGGTCGTCGCGGGTTTCGGGCAGCGTGGCGGGCACCGGGTTGCCCGCGTAGCCGCGCGTACGGGCCAGGAGCTGCGCGGTCGCCCAGTCGCGCCAGGCGGCGGTGCGCTCGTCGGGCGGGGCGGAGGGGCCGTGGCCGGGCACGGGGAACGCCTCGAAGGCGCGCGCCACGGCAGCCGCGTCGGAGGCGTGGAAGGGGGCGCCGGTGAGGACGTGCGGCGTGAAGGTGTCGGCGCCGATCACCCGGACGGCGGCAAGGGCCGCCAGCGATCCGGGGGAGTCGAGGGAGTCGGGGAAGTCCGGGGAGCCGGAGGCGCCGGGGGCGCTGTCGAGGTGCGGGGTGACGAGGGCCGCACCCCCCGCGTCCTCCGTGCCCCGGAGGGCGCGGAGGACGCGGGAGGCCAGCTCGTCGGCCGCCGCGGCGTAGGCCGAACGGGAACTCACTTGCGGGACTCCTGCGTGAGCATGTGCGGCGCCTCCTGAGGCGATGCAGGTAAATTCATCACTTAATCAGTGATGTCGGACAAATGAGGCTAAGCACGCTCTGTGTGAAGTCCGCCCCGGGACACGCCGGTCGGCCGGGGGATTCAGGGCGCGCGGAAGGGCGCCGGAGCGGAGCCTGGGGGAGTGGTGAGAAAGAAGGGAAAAGTGGGGGATGCGACGGGTGATTCTCCGAAATTTCCACCATTCGGGTGAACTGCGAAGGCTGGGGTGTGGCGGAGTCACTGGTGCGGCATGGTCTGAAAATAAGCTGGCGCGCCCACCGGGGCGGGGCCCTTGGGATGGGAGTCTTCGATGACCACCTCCGAGTCGGTGTGGACCTGTCCGTTCCGCCACGATGAGGCCCTGGAGTTCGATCCCTTCCTGGCCCGGCTGCGGAGCGAGCCGCCGATCACCCGCATCCCCATGCCCCGCGGGGACGGCGCGGGCGATGCCACGGAGGACGGCCCGGCGGCTTCCGGAGGCTCCGCTCCCGCTTCCGGTTCCGCCTCCGGTCCGGCTTCCGCTCCGGCCCCCCATTCAGCCGCAGGAGCGGCTCCCGGCCCGGCCCCCGGCCCTGACCCCGCGTCCGGCCCCGGCCCCGGCTCCGGATCCCCCTCAGGCGCCCCCGCCGCCGGCGCCGCCTGGCTCGTGACCCGGCACGAGCACGTCCGCGCGGTCACCTCCGACCCCCGCTTCAGCCGCGCCGCCCTGATCGGCCGCGACCTCCCGCGCGTCACGCCCGACCTCGTCGACCACGCCGAGTCGATCAACCTCATGGATCCGCCGGCCCACAGCCGCCTGCGCGGCCTGGTGGCCGCCGCGTTCGGCGAGCGCCGCGTCGAGGAGCTTCGCCCGCACACCCGGCGCACCGTCGACGGCCTGCTCGACGCCATGGCCGACCACGGCTCCCCGGCCGACGTCTCCGACTGGCTGGCCGCCCCCCTCCCGCTCGACACCGTCTTCGAGCTGCTGGGCGTCCCCGGCCCCGACCGCGCCCCGCTGCGCCGCTGGGCGACGGCGATGATGGCGCCCGGCACCCCCGACGGCGCCGCGGCCGCCGAGGGCAAGGCCGGACTCCGCGCGTATTTCGCCGAGTTGACCGCCGCCCGCCGCCGGCACCCCGGAAATGACCTGCTCAGCGCCCTGGCCGCGGTCCGCGAGGACGGCGAGCTCCTGGACGCCCGCGAGGTCGCGGTGATGGGCATGCTCCTGCTCGTCACCGGCCACAACACCAGCGCCCACCAGATCAGCAACATCGTCTACACCCTGCTCACCCACCCCGCGCAGCTGGAGCTGCTGCGGGCCCGGCCCGAGCTGTTGCCCTCCGCGATCGAGGAGCTCCTGCGCTTCATCCCGTACCGGCAGGGCGTGGGCATCCCCCGCCAGGCCACGGAGGACGTGGAGCTGGACGGCGTCACGATCCGCGCGGGCGAGACCGTCCACGTCTCCTACCTCGCCGCCAACCGCGACGAGCGCGTCTACGACCGCCCCGACGAGCTGGACCTGGCGCGGCAGGACGCCCCCGCCCACCTCACGTTCGGCCACGGCACGCACCACTGCCTGGGGGCCCGGCTGGCCCGCATGGAGCTCCAGGTCGCCATCGGCACGCTGCTCACCCGCTTTCCCGCACTGCGCCTGGCCGTCCCGGCGGAGGAAGTGCGGTGGAACACCGGCTCCATCTGGCGTTTCCCGCTCGCCCTCCCCGTGGCCTGGTAGCGCGACGGGCCTCCGGAGCCCCGACGGGGGCGCCGGGGCCCGCCGCTCGCACGAGGGCGACGCCCCGTCGCCCGGTAAGTCCCCCGGTCAGTCCCCTGGACCGGTAAGTCCCTGGTAAGGAGGCAGTCATGGCAACGCTCTGCCGACCGGCCATCGCCGTACCCGAGCACGTCATCACGATGGAGGAGACCCTGCACCTGGCCCGGACGCTGCACGCCGACCACCCCCAGCTGCCGCTGGCGCTGCGTCTGATCGGCAACACCGGAGTGCAGACCCGGCACATCCTCCAGCCCATCGAGGACACCCTCAAACACCCCGGGTTCACCTGGCGCAACAACCTCTACGAGACCGAGGCCAAGGCCCGCGTCCCCGGCGTCGTCCGGCGGGCCCTGGAGAACGCCCAGCTGACGTCACGTGACATCGATCTGATCGTCTACGCCTCGTGCACCGGATTCATGATGCCGTCCATGACGGCCTGGCTGATCAACAACATGGACTTCCCGGTCACCACGAGACAGCTGCCGATCGCCCAGCTCGGCTGCGCGGCCGGCGGCGCGGCCATCAACCGCGCGCACGACTTCTGCACCGCCTATCCCGGCGCCAACGCCCTCATCGTCTGCTGCGAGTTCTGCTCGCTGCTCTACCAGCCCACCGACCTCGGCGTCGGCAATCTCCTGTCCAACGGCCTCTTCGGCGACGCCCTCGCCGCGGCCGTGGTGCGCGGCGAGGGCGGCGAGGGCGTGCACCTGGAGCGCAACGGCTCCCACCTCGTGCCCGACACCGAGAGCTGGATCTCCTACGCGGTCCGCGACACCGGATTCCACTTCTTGCTGGACAAGCGGGTGCCGGGCACGATGGCCATGCTCGCCCCGGCCATGCGCGACATGGCCGAGCCCCACGACTGGGACGTCTCCGGCCTGGGCTTCTACATCGTCCACGCGGGCGGGCCGAGGATCCTCGACGACCTGTGCAAATACCTCGACCTCGCGCCCGAGTGGTTCCGCTACAGCCGTGCCACGCTCACCGAGCGGGGCAACATCGCCAGCGCCGTCATCTTCGACGCCCTGGAGCGCCTCTGGGCCGACGGCGGCGCGCCGCACAACGCCCGGGGCATCATCGCCGGCTTCGGCCCCGGCATCACCGCGGAGATCTCGCTGGGGACGTGGACCACGGCGGGCCGGGGAGAGGACGACGGGCGGCGGACGCCGCCCGTGCGCCCGATGCCGCAGCCCGCGTGAGCGGGCTCCGGAGGACTGCCGGAGGCCCGGCCGTCAGAGGTCGAACTCGGCCGGGTTGATGCCCAGCGCGAAGCACGCCTCGCGGACGACGGCCTGCTCGGTCTTGTCGAAGTCGCCGTCGGCGCCGCCGATGACGATGCCGATCTGGATGACCGCACGGGCCTCGGTCGGCTTCTTCTGCACCTTGCCGATGGTCTGCATCACGCTGACCTTGCCGAAGTCGAAGTCGGCCGTGAGCTTCTGGCAGTAGTCGTTGAAGCGGGCCTGGAGGTCGTCGGCCGGGAAGTTCTTCAGCACCTCGTTGGTGGCGATCAGCGAGGCGACGCGCTGCCGCTCCGAGGCGTCGATCGAACCGTCGGCGGCCGCCACCAGGGCGCACATGGCCATGCTCGCGTCCCGGAACGCGCCGCTCTTCAGCTCGTTCTTCTTCGCCACCAGCTGACCCTGCATCGTCGTCGCGGAGTCCTTGAGCCGGTCCCAGAGCGCCATTTGCTGTTTCTCCTCATACATAACAACGGGGGTGTACGGGGAGAACGGGGGAGAGGGGTACGGAAGTTCCCAAAGCGACAAAGCGGCGCGCGGCGATGTGAGTTGCTACTGCGTTAGCTACGGGGTCTGCTACGGCGTTTGCTACGAGGTTTGCTACGGGGTTTGCTACGACGTTTGTTACGAGGCCAGCGGATCCAGGTGCAGCGGCTGCACCTTGCCCTCCATCATCGCGCCGAGCCCGAGCACGGAGCACACGTCGGCGTGGGCGGCGATCCGCACGATCATCCCCGTGGCGTCCTCGATCATCCGGTCCAGGCCGGGCAGCACCGCGCTGCCGCCCGCGAGCATCACGCCGCGGTCGACCAGGTCCGCCACGAGGTCCGGTGGGCAGGCGCGCAGCACGCGGCCGATCGCGTCCAGGACGGCGGTCAGCGGCGTGTGCATGACCTCGCGGACGTCGCTGGTGTTCACCAGGACCGTACGGGACAGGCCCGTCGCCACGTCCCGGCCGCGGACCTCGGCGCTCTCCTGCACGGGCTCCGCGGCCAGCGCGAGGCGCAGCGGGCGCAGGCCCTGCGTCGGCAGCATCAGCTCGTGGCGGCTGCGCAGGTACTCCACGACCGCGTAGTCCATGGCGTCGCCGCCGACCAGCACCTTCTCCGCCGCCACGATCGCCCCCAGCGACAGGACGGCGACCTGCGTGGACGCCGCCCCGCACACCACGATCATCGTCGCCTCGGGCTGCTCGACGGGCAGCCCGCAGCCCACGGCCGCGGCGATGAGGGTGTCGACCAGCTCCACGCGCCGCGTCCCCAGGCCCATCAGGGTCTCGACGGCGGCGCGGCGGGCGAGCGGGTCCGCGTCGTGCGGGATGCACACCGCGGCGCGCAGCATCGGCTTGCGCCGCCAGGCGCGGCGCACCTTGTCGCTGACGAGGCTGCGGAGCATCCGCTGGGCCATCTCGATGTCGACGACGGTGCCGCCGGAGATCGGCCGGACGACGCTGATGTGCGCGGGAGTGCGCCCCGCCATGCCTTCGGCGAGCTGTCCGACCGCGATCAGCGAGCCCGTACGGGTATTGATGGCGGCGATGCTCGGCTCGTCCACGATCAGGCCGTTGTCGCGCAGGTAGACCCGGGTGCGGGCGGCGCCGAGGTCCACGGCGACGGTGCACCGGCGCAGCTGCTCAAGGCTGAAGGACGTCATGGCAGGGCCTCCCCTGAGCGGCGGTCGGGGATCACGGTCGGGCCGCCGCCGCCGGGCGCCCCTGGGCTCATCGTGCGCGGCGGGAGGCCCCGCTGCGCGCTGGACTGGGCCGCCCGGGGGTTCGTGTCCGGCCGGGGTCACGCCGGGGTCACTTCGCGTCGCCGTAGCACTCCACCACGGCCGTCGTGAACGGGAACAGCACCGGGGTGTCCCCGAAGACGACGCGCGCGGCGCGGGCCGAGGCGGTGCGGATCGCCTCGCTGACGGCGGCCGCCTCGGCTTCGGGGCAGTGCACGATGACCTCGTCGTGCTGGAAGAAGACGAGCTCGGCGCGGAGCCCCGCGAGCTCCTGGCGCAGGGCCGCGAGCAGGGCCAGGGCCCAGTCGGCGGCGCTGCCCTGCACGACGAAGTTCCGCGTGAAACGGCCGCGGGCCCGGCCGGCCGGGGTGCTGCCGTAGCCGGGCGGGGCGTCCTCCTCGGCGGCCTGCGGGATGCCGGCCTCGTCGGGCAGGGCGGTGGAGGCCGGCGGGCACGTACGCCCCAGCCAGGTGCGGACGAGACGGCCCTCCTCGCCCGCGCGCGCCGCGTCGTCCACGAGGGCGACGGCCGCGGGGAAGCGGCGGCGCAGGTCGGCGAGGTGCTTCAGGCCGTCGCCGGAGGTCTGGCCGTAGATCGCGCCGAGCAGCGCGAGCTTGGCCCGCTCGCGGTCGCCGGCGAAGGCCCGGTCGGACAGCGCCGCGTACAGGTCGCGCTCGCCGCTCGCGGCCTCCATCAGGCCCGGGTCGCGGGAGACGGCGGCCAGGACGCGCGGCTCCAGCTGATCGGCGTCGGCGACCACCAGCCGCCAGCCGGGGTCGGCGACGACGGCGCGCCGCACGACGCGCGGGATCTGCAAGGCGCCCCCGCCGTTGGTGGTCCAGCGGCCGGAGACGGAGCCGCTCGGCACGTACTCGGCGCGGAAGCGGCCGTCGCGCACCCACGTCTGCAGCCAGGAGCGGCCGTGCGCGGTGTGCAGCCGGTAGAGCTTCTTGTACTCCAGCAGGGGCTCCACGGCCGGGTGGTCGAGCGCCTTGAGCTCCCACGCGCGCGTGGAGGACAGGGCGATGCCCTGGCGCGCGAAGGCCCGGACGATGTCGGCGGGCAGATCGGGCCGTACGCGGACCTCCTCGCCGCCCTCGCTGAAGGCGCGGGAGACGGCCTCCGCCAGCCCGGCCAGCCGCCGGGGCTCCAGACCGCCCGGGAAGTGCTCGCCGAGCAGCTCGTCCAGGAGCGCGCGGTGGGCGTCGGCGCGCCACGGCAGGCCGGCGCGGTTCAGCTCGGCGGCGACCAAGGTGCCCGCGGACTCCAGGGCGAGGAGCAGCAGGAGACGGCCGGGGTGCTCGGCCGCCCGCGCCCGCGCGAGCTGGGCGGCGTGGACCTCGATCAGGGCGTCGAGCGGATCCGTGCCCGGCGGCAGCGGCACGGGCCCCGGCTCGAACAGCGACGGCTGCCCGCCGGCCGCGCGCGGCGGCGGATCGGCGGGCACGGGCAGCCCGCGCAGCCGCGCCCACGCCGCGGCGAGCGACCGCGGCTGCCCGGACTGCCCTTCCTCGTGCCCGGCGAGCAGGCTCTCGGCCGCCTCCACGTCGTAACACCGCTCGACGCGCAGCCCCGCCGCGAGCAGCTGCGGGTAGTGCTGCGCGGTGGACCGCCACACCCACCGCTCGACCCCCGGCCGCGCCCGCACCGCCTCGGCCAGGCTGCCGGCCGACTCGACCGGCCCGGCGGGCTCCCCCGTGAGGTCGACGGCGCGGAGACGGACACCCCCGTCACCCGTCTCCGCCACCGCCAGCCTCACGGAAAAGATCCTGCCAGCAGGCACTGACAATCGCCCTGACCTGCGCGGTTGCCGTTGCGTGCCGAGCTGTCGCGGGCCGCGCGGCCGCGGGCTACGTTGGGGACATGACCGGAACCTGGCAGGTGTCAGCGGACGTCGAGGGCCGCCCGACCCGGCGGGACTGCGCCCACCTCGACGAGGCGGCGGCCGACGTCACCCCGAGCACGACGGAGGGCTGCGAGGACTGCCTGCGCACGGGCGGCACGTGGGTGCACCTGCGCGAGTGCCTGGTCTGCGGCCACGTCGCCTGCTGCGACAGCTCCCCGAACCGGCACGCCAGCGCCCATGCGCACACCGTGCCCGGACACGACCTCGCCCGGTCGTTCGAACCGGGCGAGGACTGGGCGTGGTGCTACGCGGACGAACTGCTGCTGGTGCCGGGCGCGTAGACGGCCGTGTAGCCGGCCGCTGCCGGGGCGTGTGCTCAGGCCGTTGCGGGTGAGCCCGGCCGGGCCGTCCCCGCGAGCTCGGCCAGCAGATGCCCGGCGAACTCCTCCGGGCGTTCGGTGACGCCCAGGTGACCGCCCGGGAACTCCGCCAGCGGGCTGCCGGTCAGCTCCGCCAGCCGGGCGGCGGGCCCGTAGAGCGGCAGGCCGCGCGACTCGCCGCCCGCCGCCGGGACCAGCCGGTGAGCGACGGCGCGGAGGGCGGCGACATCCGGGGCCCACGAGGAGAACGGGCCCAGGACGTGCTCCAGGAAGACCGGGAGGTTGGCGAAGATCCGGGGCGCCATCTCCTGGACCGCGGGCGGCAGTTCGGCCGGCTGATCCGGCGGCTCGTCCCCGCCGAGCCCCTCGCTGAACCGGGCCATCGCCGCGCCGAGGCCCTCCGCGCGGAGCGTCTCTCGCACCTCGGCGAAGAGGGCGCGGTACGTGGCCGGGTCCGCCATGAGCTCCACGAGCGGCGGTTCGTGGGCGATGACGCGGCGCAGCCGCTCCGGGTGCCGGGCCAGCAGGTCGAGCGCGACGATCGCGCCCGCGCTGCACCCGAACACGTCGGCGGGCTCGTCCGGCGAGAACAGTTCGAGCATCCGGTACGCGTCGTCGCTCCACACCTCCACCCGCTGGTCGGCGAGGGGGCCGTGCAGCGGGCTGCGCGACATGCTGCGCGAATCGAAGGAGACCACGGTGCGGCGCGTGGCCAGGGCGGGCGCCATGGCCGTGAACATCCCGGCGTCAGCGCCGCCGCCGGGGATCAGCAGCAGGAGCGGGCCGCTGCCGCGCTTCTCGTAGTGGAGGGTGGCGCCGGGGACGTCGAGGGTGCCGGTCTTCGGCTCGGTCATCACTTGCTCCCGGTCTCGCGGGCGGGCCAGTTCTCCAGCGTCCGGTGGAGCGCGTCGAGCGAGCGCGCCCAGGACTCCCCGACGTCGCGCGAGTGGCCGAAGCCGCCGCCGAGTTCGAGGTGGATGTAGCCGTGGAACGTGCTCCGCAGCAGGCGCCCCGCGTCGGTCAGGTCCGGTTCGGCGAGGTCGTAGGCGCGCAGCATGCCGTAGGTCAGCTCGATGCTGCGGCGGAAGCCGACGGAGCCGGCGACCTCCTCCGGCTCGAACCGCATCTGCGTCGCGGCGTAGCGGCCGGGGTGGCCGAGGGCGTAGCCCCGGTAGGCGTCGGCGAAGGCGACGAGCGCGTCCTTGCCGGCGCGCCCCGCGACCGCCGCGCCGATGCGGTCGGTCATCTCCTCGGAGCCCAGCAGCCCGATGCGGACGCGCAGGTCGCGCAGGTTCTTCACGTGCGAGTACAGGCTCGCGTCCTTCACGCCGAGCCGGCGCGCGAGCGCGGACACGGTGACGCTGTCGAGCCCGGCCTCGTCGGCCATCTCGGCGGCGGCGGCGGTCACTTTGGCGGCGGTGAGTCCTGCGCGGACCATGGGTGCATCCCTTCTTTCCTAGGGCTTCTAGGAAAGAAGCTAGCACCTCTAGATCGCTTCGTGAACCTGTGTCGCTAGCACACGTGCTCTGCTCGCGACATGAGGAAACGGTCGGTCCTCACCCATAGGGAGGGCACTACCGTCGTAGGCAGGAGAAGTGACCGCGATGTCGCACACCATTTCGCCCATGGGAGCAGTGATGGCCGCAGAAGCCAGGCATGAGCAGCAGGAGCGGGCCACCCCGGAGAACTGGATGTACCCGCCGGCGGACGGCTGGACGTACGACCAGGTGAAGGAACTGGTCCTGCCGTTCGACTGGGAACTTCTGGATGGGAACATCGTGGTACGAGGAGCAACCAAGTGGTGGCACAACCGCGTTCGGGACCGACTGTACTTCTGTTTGGAGAGCGTCAGGCGCGAGCCTTTTGCCGTTAATCTGGAGCAGCCGGTCTTCATTGACGAGCACAACGTGCCGAAGCCGGATGCCGTGGTCTTCGACAAGATCGGGCTCGATATCCGCACTCTGGATTGCATCCCTGTCGAGAAGGTCGCCCTCGCCATTGAGGTCGTGTCCCCGGGATCACGCAGGGAAGACCGCTTCTCGAAGCCGGGTATGTACGCCGAGGCCTGTATCAACTACTACTGGCGCGTCGAACGAGGGGAGGACGACATCCCCAGGGTGCACGAGTTCTGGCTGCACCCCGAAGCCGGTGTCTATGCACCTGCCCCCGACCGCCCCACCCACACCCACATCCTCAAGACCGACGTCCCCTTCCCCATCGAGATCGACCTGCGCAGCCTCATCGAGGTGTGACCCGCTCGTCCGCCATCTCGTACGCCCCCGCCTCCAGCCGCTCGACCAGGCCGCGGGTCCACGCGTCGCCCGTTTCCGCCGTGTGGATCCACAGGCCCATGATTTCGGAGATGTGGCCCCAGTCCTCGCCCTCCGCCGGGGTCCAGTGGCGGCGGATCTCCTCGCGCCACTCCTCCAGGGCCGCGATCCGCTGCCGCAGCAGGGCGACGGCCTCGGCGCGCGGCAGGTCGGTGAGGAAGCCCACCCCGGCCGTGAGGACGTCGGTCTTCTCGTCGTGGGCGGAGAGGGCGTGCCGCAGCAGGCGGAAGTACTCCGCCTCGCCGTCCGGCGTCACTTCGTACTCCGTACGGGGAGGGCCGCCGGCCTCGCTCGGGGCCGTGTCGTGGGCGATGAGCAGGCCTTGCTTCGCCATCGCCTTGAGCGCGTGGTAGATCGAGCCGGGCTTGGCGTTGGACCACTCGTGCGCGCCCCACAGCTCCAGGTCGCCGCGGACCTGGTAGCCGTGCGCCCGCCCGTGCCGGCGCACGGAGCCCAGGACCAGCAGCCGGATCGCGGACATCGCGCCCTCAGCTCCCCTCGTTCCACCTGCTCCGTTGTCTCCGCTTGACAGAGTAGGTGGAACGTGGCCGGGGGGCCGATCAGACCTTTTCCGTCAGAATCCGTCGGATCCCGTCAGACCTCTTCGTCCCCGGACGCGAGCGCCACCAGCTCGAACGCCGTCTTCCCGTCGAGCGACTCGCGGATGACGTCGGCGTGCCCCGCGTGCCGCGCGAACTCCTCGATCAGGTGCAGGAGCAGCCACCGCATCGACACCCGGCTGTCCGCCGGGAACCACGGCGCGGCGGGCAGCGGGAACGTGTCCTCCAGGCTGGGCACGGAGCGGATGAACTCCTCCGTCTCCGCGGCGACCTTCTCCCAGTGGGCGAGCGCCCCCGCGACCGTCTCGCCCTCCAGGAGGCGGAAGCCGTCGGCCCACTTCGACTCGTCGTGCCCGGTCTCCTCGCCCCGGCCCTGTGCCAGCAGCAGCCAGTTCCGCTCGGCCTGCGCCGCGTGCTTGACGAGCCCGCCGAGGGACAGCTCGCTCGCGCTCGGCTTGAGCGCCGCCTGCTCGTCGGTCAGCCCGAGCAGTGCTCTGCGCAGCCCGCCCCGCTGAGCCTCCACGAAGGCCAGCAGCGTGCCGCGCTCGTCGGTGACGTTCTTCTCGACCACGTGAGTGGGCATGGTGTTCCCCCATCGTTTTCGGTCCGTCGTGAGGGAATCAGGCTAGGACTGAATGAGGTCGGATTCTGTCCTACAACACCCCTCAGAACTCAGAACTCAGAACTCAGAACGGGAACCTCGTCCGCCCGTGCTGGATCGAGATCCACTTCGTCGTCGTGAACGCGTCCACCATCGCGTCCCCGTTCAGCCGCCCGACCCCCGACGCCTTCTCCCCGCCGAAGGGCACGATCGGCTCGTCGTGGACGGTCCCGTCGTTCACGTGGATCATCCCGGAGTCGATGCGCTTGGCCACCCGCACGCCGCGCTCGACGTCCCCCGTGTGGACGGCCCCGCTCAGCCCGTACGGGGTGGCGTTCGCCAGCCGGATCGCCTCCTCCTCCCCGTCGAAGGGGATGATCAGCGCGACCGGGCCGAAGATCTCCTGGCCGAGAATGGCCGCGTCGGCCTTCAGGCCGGTCAGCACGGACGGCGAGACGAGCGTACCCTCGGCCCCGCCCCGTACGAGCGCGGTCGCGCCGTCCGCGACGGCCTGTTCGACGAGCGCGCCGATGGCCTCCGCCTGCCCGGCGTGGATGAGGGGGCCGATGTGGGTGGCGGGGTCGCCGGGGTCGCCGACCTTGAGGCTCCTGACCTTGGCGACGAACTTCTCGGTGAACTCCTGCTCCACCGAGCGGTCCACGAGCACCCGGTTGGCGGCCATGCAGACCTGCCCCTGGTGGATGAAACGGCTGAAGACCGCCGCGTCGACCGCGTAGTCGAGGTCGGCGTCTTCGAGGACGATCAGCGCGCTGTTCCCGCCGAGCTCCAGGATCGTGCGCTTGAAGTGGCCGGCGGCGACCGTGGCCACGTGGCGCCCGACCTTGTCGGAGCCCGTGAAGGAGATGACCTTCGGGACCGGGTGCTCGATGAGCGCGTCGCCGATCTCCGCGATGTCGGTGACGACGACGTTGAGGACGCCGGCCGGCAGCCCCGCCTCCTCGAAGACCTTGGCGACCAGCCCGCCGCCGCATATCGGCGTGTTCTGGTGGGGCTTGAGGACGACCGTGTTGCCGAGCGCGAGCGCCGGCGCGACGGACTTGAGCGACAGCAGGAAGGGGAAGTTGAACGGGCTGATCACCCCGACGACCCCGACCGGCACCCGGTAGAGCCGGTTCTCCTTGGTGTCGTCGGGCGACGGCAGGATCCGGCCCTCCGCCCGCAGCGCGAGGTGGATCGCCTCGCGCAGGAACTCGCGCACCAGGTGCAGCTCGAACGCCGCCTTCAGCGCCGTGCCGCCGCACTCCGCGGTGATCGCGGCGGTAAGCGAAGCCTCCCGGTCGTCGATGATGCGCAGCGCGCGCTCGAAGACCAGCCGGCGGCGGTACGGATTGGTGGCGCCCCACGCGGGCTGGGCGCGCTCGGCGGCCCGGTAGGCCTGGTCGATCTCGGCGACGCCGGCGACGGTGATGGAGGCGAGCTTCTCCCCGTTGTACGGGTTGAAGTCGACGATGTCCCAGGAGCCGGTGCCCGACCGCCACTCGCCGTCGATGTACTGGAAGGCCAATTCTTCGAAGTAGGACATGTGCCATCCCTGCCTGGAGATACGGGGGCGCACGCGTGCGCCCGAACCGGAACGCGCTCCTGATGGGACGTCATCGTACTGATGTGTCACATGAGTTGGAGCAGCCGCCTCAGCAGGTCGCGGGTGGCCAGTGGCGAGAGGCTGTCCTCGTGCAGCCGCTCCATCACCCTTCCGTACTGCGCCACTTCGTCGGGCTTGTCGAGGTAGAGCGCGCTCGTGAGCTGCTCCAGGTAGACCACGTCCGACAGGTCCGACTCGGGGAAGCGGAGCATGGTGAAGGCGCCGCTCTCGCCCGCGTGCCCGCCGTGCGCGAAGGGCATCACTTGCAGCGTGACATTGGCCTGCTCGGAGATGTCCATGAGGTGCTGGAGCTGGCCGCGCATGACGGCCTCGCCGCCGTACGGGCGGTGCAGCGCGGCCTCGTCGAGGACGGCGTGAAAGTGCGGGGCGCGCTCCGAGAACAGCAGCTTCTGGCGCTCCATGCGCAGCGAGACGCGCCGCTCGACCTCCGCCTCGTCGGCCGCGGGCTGGCCGCGCACGACGACGGCCTGGGCGTACCCCTCCGTCTGGAGCAGCCCGTGCACGAACTGCACCTCGTAGATCCCGATGTGCGAGGCGGCGCCCTCCAGCCCGACGTACGTCTGGAACCAGCCCGGCAGCACGTCGCCGTAGCTGTGCCACCAGCCGGCGACGTTGGCCTCGCGGGCGAGCCCGAGCAGCGCCTCGCGCTCCAGCTCGTCGGTGACTCCGTAGAGCGTCAGGAGGTCTTCCACGTCGCGCGCTTTGAAGCTCACCCGGCCCAGCTCCATACGGCTGATCTTCGACTCGGAGGCGCGGATCGAGTAACCGGCTGCCTCGCGGGTGATGCCCCGCGACTCACGCAGCCGCCTGAGCTGTGAGCCCAGGAGTATGCGGCGCACCACAGAACCGCTCGACTCGCTCGTGGCCATCTTTGCGACTCCTCCTCTTCCGGTTCCGTTCCCGGCTTGTCGCTCTCGCCGCTCTCGCCCTCTCCGGGGGCGACCCCCGCAACCCCCGGCGGTGAAGTCTGCCATCTCCGGGCCTCGTTGAGTGTGCATTGAGTGTGCATCCGGCTACCCGGAGGGGAGTAGGTCGGAGGCCGTACGGAAGAGGGCGTAGGAAGAATTGCGGACGGACGCGAACGTGCGCCCCCAAACCCCCCATGTGCACGTGCATCTGCCCTTGCATCCGCCACGCGCATTGGGAACGATGGGGAACGCACACGTGCGTGTCACGTCCACGATTGCCAGGAGTGCCTCGGATGGGTACCGAAGGATCGACTGTGCTCTCTCCCCTGTGGCGAGGGCTGCCACCGATCGCCCCATCGGCCGTCTCCAACTCGGCATCCTGCGCGCTCCCGCCCCGCTTCGAAGCGGTCCGGACGGCCCGCACGTTCACCAGAACGACCCTTCAGGGGTGGGGCCTGGGCGGCCTTTTCGACGACGTGGCGCTGGTCGTCTCGGAGCTGGTGACCAACTCCCTGCGCTATGCCCTGCCCCCCGAGCCGATATCCGGCGGCGCCTACGAGCCCCCGGTGCGGCTGCATCTCATGCGGTGGACGTCGCGGCTCGTGTGCGCCGTGCGCGACCCGAGCGAGCAGAGCCCGACGGCGGGCGAGGCGGACGCGTCGGCGGAGTGCGGGCGGGGGCTCTTCCTCGTGGAGTCCTTCAGCGATACGTGGGGCTGGCATCCGCTGGCGGGGGCGCTGCACGGGAAGGTCGTATGGGCGCTGTTCCGGCTGCCGCGGGAGCAGCACGCGTAGGGCCTTTCTGCCAGGGCCGGCGGGAGCAGCACGCGTAGGGCTTTTCCGCCGGGGCGCGCTGGAGCCCTGCTGCCGGATCGGCTACCGGATCCGACTACCGGATCAGTCGGTCACCAGATAGTCGAATTCGCCGTCCTTGATCCCGCGCAGCATCGCATCGATCTCCGCCGGGGTGTAGACGAGCGCCGGTCCGTCCGGGTGACGGGAATTGCGTACGGCGACTCCACCGCCCGGCAGCTTGGCGAACTCCACGCACGAGCCCTGGGAGTTGGAGTGCCGGCTCTTCCGCCAGACGACGCCGTCGAGGTCCGCGGCGGCCATGCCGTTGTACGCGCGGCCGTTGTACGCGTGAGGCACAGGACTCTCCCGGAGAATTGCAGGGCACCCCGTACCGCCCGGCGGCGAATGGTGGGGTTGACAACTACTCCCGGATCATAGCTGCGTTCACATGCTTCTGCATGAGCGAATGCACGTGCACTTACGGTGTTCCCGTACTTCTTCAGCGTGACTACACCATCGTGACCAGGCGTTTCAATGAATGTGTCGGCTACTTGCCCCTCGCGGCATACGGCAGGAGTGCCATCTCGCGGGCATTCTTGATCGCCCGGGCCAGGGCGCGCTGCTGCTGGACGGTGACGCGAGTCACCCGCCGGCTGCGGATCTTCCCCCGGTCCGAAATGAACTTCCGCAGGAGATCGGTGTCCTTGTAGTCGATATACGTGATGCCCGCCGTTTCCAGGGGATTGGGACGGGGCTTGAGGTTCTTGCGGCGGTCGGGGTGGCGGGTCATGGAAAGTCCTTGAAGTGCTTGCGTGTGCGCCGGTTCTTGCGGGGCGTCAGGAAACGGGATCGAGCAGTGCGTCGAATGCGGCCGGGAGCCGCCGCCAGGCGCCGGGCCCGCCCGCGTATTCGGCGTCGGTGAGCAGGCAGGACGCCAGCAGCTCGCGCAGCCCGGCGCCGTCGAGCCCGGGGGAGGTGAAGGTGAGGTGCTGGAGGCGGTCGCCGTGCTCGGGGTCCCAGTCGAGGGAGGCGGCCACGCGCCGGTCCGGCGGCGCCATGTCCCAGGCGGCGTCCGGCAGTGCGGCGAGCCACGGCCCGGCGCTCTCGACGCACAGCGCACCGCCCGCGGCGTCCCACGCGAGCAGCGTGTCCGGCCGGTCGGCGAGCCAGAACCGGCCGCGGCTGCGCGCGGCGGCGCAGCACAGGTCCTCCAGCGCGGCGTACAAGCGGCCCGGGTGGAAGGGGCGGCGGGCGCGCCACACGAGCGTGGTGACGCCGTCCGTGTCGGCTTCCTGCGGCAGCAGCGCGCAGGCGGGGTGCTGGCGGGCCGCGGCGGCCTCCACGTCGAAGCCGGCGACCGCGGCGGCCGCGAGCTCGACGGAGTCGGCGGGGATGCGGCGTGCGGTGGGGGCGAGTTGGGCGAGGAGGGCGTGGTCGGCGGCGTCGGCGGGGGCGACGGGCTCGCCGAAGGCGGTGCGCCTGTCGTCTTCTTCGGCCGTCGTTTCCGCCAGTGCCAGCACCGTCGGGTACTCCAGCTGCCGGGCGAAGGTGTCGGCCACGGTGCGCTGGTCGCCGGCCGCGGCGGCCAGCCCGGCCTCGGCGAGGTCGTCGCCGCAGCCGAGGGCGGGCAGGACGAGGGCGGGGTCGACGGCGGTGATCACGCCGGTGAGGCGCAGGTCCTCGCCCGCGTGGGCGGCCACGACCTCGGCCATGGCCTTGGGTTCGACGGAGTCCCACAGTTCGACGACGGCGAGCCGGCAGGTGCCGGCCGCGGCGAGCCGCTCCAGCTCGGGCATGAGGTCCTCGCGCAGGGCGCAGCAGGCGCAGTCGTTGGCGAGCGGGGCCTCTCCCTCGTCGAGGACGCCGGTGCGGTCCCGTACGGTCCGGCGGACCGTTCCGGTGGCGGCGGTGGCCAGGTCGTGGTGGAGGGCGACGCTGCCGGGGACGGTGCCGAGGAGGTGCTCGACCGCGGCCCGGCGGGCGTCCGCGTGCAGACCGCCCACCAGGGCTACGGACAGGGGGTGCGGCGCGGTCACCGCGGGCCTCCACGCTTGCCGTTGCTGCTGCCGTTGTTGCTGTTGCCGTCGCTGCGGCCGTAACGGCGCTCGAAGCGCTCGACGCGTCCGGCCGTGTCCAGGACCCGGGCCGTACCGGTGTAGAAGGGGTGGCTCGCCGAGGAGATCTCGACGTCGATGACGGGGTACGTCCTGCCGTCCTCCCACTCGACGGTCTTCTCGCTGGTGGCGGTCGAGCGGGTGAGGAAGGCGAATCCGGCCGCGCGGTCGCGGAAGACGACGGGGCCGTAGGGCGGGTGGATTCCGGGCTTCATGGCGGGTCAGCGCTCCTCTCGGAAGGTGACGTGGCGGCGGGCGACGGGGTCGTACTTCCGCAGCTGCATGCGATCGGGGTCGTTACGGCGGTTCTTGCGGGTGACGTAGGTGAATCCGGTGCCGGCGGTGGACCGGAGCTTGATGACGGGGCGTAGCTCGTTGCGGGCCATGGGGGCTACTATACAGAAATGGTTTCCATTTTCATTAGGAGGTTCCGCGGATGTCCGCGCACTGCCAGCTGACCGGCCGCAAGCCCGGCTTCGGCAACGCCATCTCGCACTCGCACCGCCGTACGTCCCGGCGCTTCGACCCCAACATCCAGACCAAGCGCTACTGGCTCCCCGGCGAGGGCCGCCACGTACGGCTGCGGCTCAGCGCGAAGGGCATCCGGACGGTCGACGCGATCGGCATCGAGGCCGCGGTCGCCCGCATCCGGGCGCGCGGCGAGAAGGTCTGAAGGGACGGAAGGTCACAGCCTGATGGCGAAGAAGAGCAAGATCGCAAAGAACGAGCAGCGCCGCCTGACAGTGGCCCGCTACGCGGCCCGGCGCGCCCTCCTCAAGGCCGTCATCCGCAACCCGCAGACCCCGGAGGAGGAACGGCAGGCCGCCGCCCGCGAACTGCACCGCCAGCCGCGCGACGCGAGCGCCACGCGCGTCCGCAACCGCGACTCGGCGGACGGCCGCCCGCGCGGCTACTTCCGCACGTTCGGCCTGAGCCGCGTCAACCTCCGCAAGGAGGCCCACGCGGGTCACCTCCCGGGCGTACGAAAGTCGAGCTGGTAGGAGGCAGAGGGGGAGGCGGTGCGCGGAGCCGGGGCCGGCGGGCTTGAGGGGGCCGCCGGGCCCGGTTGCTGCCGTCGACCGGATCCCGGAGCCAGGTCAGGCCTTGTGCCACTGCTGGTGGGCGGCTCCGCCGGCGACGCAGTCACGGACCGTGACCGAGGCGCCCTGCCACCAGTTCGCGTCCGTGATGGTCAGGCAGCGGTGGTTGAGGTCGGTGTGGATCTCGTTGCCGCTCCAGTGCCAGCCCTGCTGCTTGAGCCCGACGCAGTCGTACATCTGGACCGTGGCGCCGTTGTCGCCGTTGCCGATGGCCAGGTCGAGGCACTTGCTGCTGAGGTCGCTGCGGATCTCGCTGCCGTTCTCGGTCCAGCGTTCACTGGGGTTGCCGTTGCAGTCGTACGTCTGCACGGAGGCGCCGTTCCCCGTGTTGAAGTGGGCGACGTTGAGGCATCTGTTGTTGAGGTTCGACATGATCTCGAACCCGGCGGCCGCGGCGGCCGGTCTGGCCCGGGGCTGCGCTTCCCGGGCGTTGTCGGCGGCTGCCGACGAGGTGGCGAAGAACGCGCCGGTCACGAGCACGAGGGCGCTCAGTGGGCGGAGCGCACGATGGATGGTTCCCGTTCCCATGGCTGTTCCTCTCGGATGCAGCCGGCTCCTCGGACGGAGCCGGTTCCGGTGGTGCGCGCGAGGACGTGAGGACGTGGGGCGCGCATGAGGATGCCCGGGAAGGGGTGAAGGGGGAAGGCCCGCGGCACGGCGGGCCTTCGGAACCCGGCTCCGCCGGCCGCCGCCCACCGGTCGGTGGTGGGCAGCGGCCGGAACGGAGCGCGCGGGCTTACAGCTGGCCGGACTCGGCGATGGTGATCTTCGCGGCGGTCTTGCCGCTCTGGGAGCCGAGCGACTCGATCTTCTTGACGAGCTGCATGCTCGCCTCGTCGGCGACCTCGCCGAAGACGACGTGCTTGCCGTCCAGCCAGCCCGTCACGATGGTCGTCACGAAGAACTGGGAGCCGTTGGTGTTCGGCCCCGCGTTGGCCATCGACAGCAGGCCCGGGCGGTCGTGCTTGAGCTTGAAGTTCTCGTCGGCGAACTTCTCGCCGTAGATGCTCTTGCCGCCCGTGCCGTTGCCGGCGGTGAAGTCGCCGCCCTGGAGCATGAAGTCCGGGATGACGCGGTGGAAGGAGGAGCCGGCGTAGCCGAAGCCCTTCTCGCCGGTGCAGAGGGCGCGGAAGTTCTCCGCGGTCTTCGGGACGACGTCCTCGAAGAGGTTGAAGGTGATGCGCCCGGCGGGCTCGTCGTTGATGGTGATGTCGAAGTAAACCTTGGTCGTCATGCCCTCATCCTGACACTTCGCCCCGCGTAGTCGCTGCTCAGGCACCCCGAACGGACCTATAGAGGTGAGCTGCGGCACAGCCGGTGCCATGGTGATGTTGTGACGACGACGATGCAGCCGCCCCTGGTCGTGGGCGTCGACGGGTCCCCGGGCAGCATGCAGGCCCTGGACTGGGCCGTGGACGCCGCCGGCCGCCACGGCGTGCGGCTGCGCATCGTCTACGCCTCCCGCTGGGAGCGCTACGAGACCCGCCTGCCGTCCGGCGACGAGCCCTCCCCGGAGGCGGTCGCCGAGGAGCGCGTCATCGCCGTGGCCGAGCTGCGCGCCCGGAAGCGCGACCCGGGCCTCGTGGCCGAGGCGGACGTGCTCCCGGAGGAGCCGCTGAACGCCCTGCTGGACGAGTCCCGCCGGGCCGTCGCGCTCGTCACCGGCCCGTCGGGCCGCGGCACGCTGACCGGCCTGCTCCTCGGCTCGGTCAGCCTCTCGGTCGCGGCCCGCGCCCACTGCCCGGTGGTCGTCGTACGGGGCGGCGAGCGGAACGTCCGCGGCGAGTACGGCCGGATCGTCGTCGGCGTCGGCGACCCCGAGGAGGCCCCGGCGGCCCTCCGCTTCGCCCTCCGCGAGGCCGCCGCGCGCGGCTGCGGCGTCGAGGCCGTACGGGCCTGGCGGCATCCCGCCCACCAGTCGGCGGACCACTACCCGCTGCCCAGCGACGACGCCATCGCGCACGAGGAGCTCGCCGGGCGCGAGCTGACCGAGGCCCTGCGCGAGCCGCAGCGCGCGTACCCGGACGTCACCGTGCACAGCACCGTCTACGAGGGGCACGCCCGCAAGGCGCTCATCGACGCGTCGGGGACGGCGGACCTGCTGGTCGTCGGCTCCGTACGCCGCCGCCGCGGCTTCGGCCTCCAGCTCGGCCGCGTCAGCCACACGGCGCTGCACCACGCGGCGTGCCCGGTGGCGGTGGCACCGCAGGAGTGACTCGCCGGTGCACTTCCGGCAGCCGCGCTCAGATTCCGCCCGGAACGAAGCCGCCGCCCGCGCCCGCCTGCTTCGCGCCGGCGGCCCTGTTCACGACGGCGTCGCGATAGTGCTCCGCCGCAGTGCCCGAGCCGTTGTACGCCTTGATGGCATCGGGCCAGCTCATCCCTGACCGGTGCTTCTTGAAGAGCCAGAACACGGCGATGTGGATCCAGAAGTCGTAGTCCTCGTTGCGCGGGGTGCCGCCGGCGGCAGGGGCGAAGAAGGCGGCGATCGCATCGGCGAATCCGGTGGAGGCACCCGCGGCCTTGTACCCCCAGATGAACGGTTCCCAGTTCTGCCTGGACAGCCCTTGCAGGGTCGCCAGCCGGGTGTTTTCGGCCGCGGTTCTGTTCGTCTTCCCGGTCAGTTGGACGAGCTCGCGTTGTGCGGCGGCCAGGTCCGTGCGCAGCCCGCCGAGCGAGAAGCTGGCGACCACGGCGGGATGTTCGGCCTCCAAGAGGGTGAGCAGTGCCAGACCGGAGGAGTCGATGACCTGGGCCAGGTTGAAGCGGGTCTTCGTCGGATGGCTCGGGGGTACTTCGAGGTGGACTCCTGCTGTGCCGAGCTGGGTCTCCTGAAAGAACATCGACTTGACCAGATTGGGGTCGAGCGCATCCCGGCCCGTGAGCCCGTGCGCTGCGTTCGCCGCGTCGACCTCTTCCTTGATCTTCTTGTCGAAGCGGTTGAACATCGTCTCCTGAATGAGTCTGCGGTTGAGTACCTTGCGCCGCTTGGCGAGCATGTCCTCACGGCGCAGGCGCTCCTTCTCGAACGTCTCCACAGCCTTGGGGGTCTTGAACTGCCCCTTCTTCGCCTCCCAGTCCGCGAGTTCGGTCTCGCTCTTCTCCACCGTGGCCGCCTGGGCCGCTACGCCGCTGCTGTAGGGGTCCATCCCGGGGACCGCCGTCCGGCTCGGCGCGAGGAGTCGCTTGGGAACGTCGAAAGCGCCCGGTACTCCCGCGGCAGTGGCCACGACTGTCTCCGTGAGGTTGAACCAGGTGACCACCGTCACTGCGGTCCCCGCGGGCAGCGGCACCCCGTTGGCGGAGAAGGCCTGGGTGAGCTGGAAACGCCGTCCGGCCATCTCGGCGGACACGTCCTCCGGCGTGATGGCCCGCTGGATCGCGAGCCCTTGCCGGGTCAAGGAGGCGACGGCATCGGCACGGCCGTCGCCGGGGGCGGCTGATCGTGAGTAGCCGGGGTGCGTGACCGCTTCCGCGGCGCGCTCGGCCGCCCGCTCGCCGGTGTCATCCGCCCTGCTCACCTCCAAGGCCGGCAGGGACGTGGCGGTCTGCGCGCCCTGCTGGATCACATGTGCGAGCTCGTGCGCCAGCAGCCGGCGGCCGGCGTCGGTGCCCGGCTGGTACCGGCCGGGGGCGAACACGATGTCCCTGCCGAACGTGTACGCCGAGGCGTCCAGGGTCACGGCTGATTCCGCCTCTTCCTGCCGGCTGTGAACCCTTACCCGGCTGAAGTCGTAGCGGAAGCGCGACTCGAACAGCTGTCGGGTGTTGCTGTCGAGGGCTTGGCCCGATGAGCCGCGGGGCCTGCCCCGGGACCTCAGGGAAGCTCGTGCGGTGGCCCGTCGCTCCTGTGTCGCCGGGGTGCTCCGGTGCGGTGCCGGTCCGAAAGTTCTGCTGCTCATGCGGCTTCCCTGGGGGCGGGATGCGCCAGTGCATCCGGTGGAGGTGTGACTCCCGGTCCCAGCATGGCATTGCGCGTGGTGTGCGGCACTCGGCCGGTTCCAGCCGGGGCAGGGGTGCTTCCGGCTGAGGGCCGACTGCTTCCGGCTTCGGCTTGAACGTGTTCAAAAACAGGTCTACAGTCACGGGCACCAAAGCTTTTGAACACGTTCAAGAAGGGGTGGGGAACGTGGATCTCACCGTTGTCTCGTACGCCGTCTACCTGGTGATCAGCCTCGGCCTCACGGTCTGGGTCGCGCGCACGCTCAGCCGCAACGGCCGCGTCTTCCTCGCCGACGTCCTGCACGGCAACGAGAAGCTCGCGGACGCCGTGAACCACCTGCTGGTGGTCGGCTTCTACCTGGTGAACCTCGGCTTCATCGCCCTCTACCTGAGGGACGACACCACGGTCGCCGACGCCCGCGGCGTCTTCGAGGTGCTGTCGCGCAACCTCGGCGTCGTCCTCCTCGTGCTCGGCGCGATGCACCTCGGCAACGTCTACGTCCTGAACCGGTTCCGCCGCCGCGGCCTGATGGACCGGGAGCAGGTCCCGCCGGTCGCGCCGCAGGGTTACGCGGGGCAGCAGGGCCCGTGGACCGCGCCGGCTTCGCCGGCCGGCGGGCGCTGAGCCCGATGGCCACCGCCACCGCCGTAGCCGACGACCGGGGCGCCGCCGCTCTCCGGAGCGCCCCGGTCCGCCGGTTCACCGTCCTCTACGACGCGCAGTGCGCCCTCTGCGTCTTCGTCCGCAACTGGCTGGCGAAGCAGCGGCAGCTCGTGCCGCTCGACCTCGTACCGGTCGGGTCGGCCGAGGCCCGGCGCCGCTTCCCCGAGCTCGACCACGCCGCCGCGTACGAGGAGATCACCGTCGTCGGCGACGGCGGGCAGGTCTACCGGGGCGCCTCCGCCTGGGTCGTCTGCCTGTGGGCGCTCTCCGCGTACCGCCCGCTCGCCCACAGGATCAGCACCCCGTCCGGCCTCCGCTTCGCGCGCGGGGCGGTGCTGGCCGCGGCCAAGTACCGGGGTACGCGGTGGCAGGCGCCCGCGCCCGGGGCGAGCGGCTGGGTGTACCAGCCGGTCGGCGGCTGGACGTACGTCTCTCCTCCGGTGTGCGACGGAGGGGGCTGCGATGCTCAGGATGCGTAGCGTCGTCGGCCTCGCCGCCTTCGGCGCCGTGGCCGCGCTGGCCGCCCTGGTCGTCCTCCTCAGCCCGCCCGCCGGCTCGGCGGAGCGCGCGGACGTGATCGGCTCGTGGCGCAGCCGCGAGGGAGCCGAACTGACCCTGCGCGAGGACGGCACGCTCACCGCCGCCCGCCTCCCCACCTCCTTCGCGGAGGACGACGACGAGCGGGCCACCGCCTGGTTCACCGGCAGCGGCACCTGGTCCCTGAAGAGCAAACCCAAGCTCGGCCACCAGCGGATCCGGATCGAGAACGAGGCCGGGGAGACGTACGAGGTGTCGATCGCGGGCGAGCGCGCCCGCGACGGCCTGTTCATCAAGCCGTCCGGGGACACGGCCACCCAGTTCCGCTTCAAGAAGACCCTTTAGGCTCTCCACCGTGCCAGCAGCAGAGAACGAGCCCCGGCCTGCGAAGAGCGAGCAGACTCGCACCCTGATCCTGGAGACCGCGCTGCGGCTCTTCCAGGAGCGCGGCTACGACAAGACCACCATGCGGGCCATCGCCCAGGAGGCCGGGGTCTCCGTCGGCAACGCGTACTACTACTTCGCCGGCAAGGAACACCTGATCCAGGGGTTCTACGACCGGATCGCCGCCGAGCACCAGGCGGCGGCCCGCGCGGTGCTGGACCGGGAGACCGACCTGGAGGCGCGGCTCGCCGGCGTGCTGCAAGCCTGGCTGGACGTGGCCGCGCCGTACCACGAGTTCGCGGCCCAGTTCTTCAAGAACGCCGCAGACCCGGACTCCCCGCTCAGCCCGTTCTCCGCCGAGTCCGAGCACGCGCGGGAAGCGGCCATCGACGTCCACCGCGAGGTGCTCGCCGGCGCCAAGGCCAAGGTCCCGGCCGAGCTGCGCGAGGTCCTCCCCGAGCTGATGTGGCTCTCCCAGATGGGCCTCGTCCTCTACTGGGTCTTCGACCGCTCGCCCGACCGCGAACGCACCCGCCGCCTCGCCGGCCGCGGCGCCCGCCTGACCACCCGCGGCATCTCCCTGGCCCGCTTCCGGGTCCTCCGCCCGCTCGTCCTCGAAATCCACGAACTGTTCACGGACTTCCTGCCGGGCATGGCACAGACGGCGGTCGCGCGGAAGTCCTGACGGGAGTCCTGACGGGAGTCCTGAGGGGCGGCGGCGGTTCGTCTCGTATCAGGTCGGTCTAGTACAGGGCCTCGCCCATCGGGGAGCTGTCGCCGACGATGTAGGCGCGGATCGACGCCAGGTACGCGTCGCGGCCGACCCGGCCGTCGCCGTCGGCATCCAGCGCGTCGAACGCGGCGGCGGCGTTTCCGGGCGGATTGTTCAGCGCGGTGCGCAGGAGCGTGAATTCGGTCTTGCCGAGGGCGCCGTCCCCGTCGGCGTCGGCGAGGTCGAAGAGCGCGCCGAGGGCGAACCGGCAGACGTTGTCGAACTTGTCGGCGCCCACCCATGCGTTGTACTCGTCGAAGGTCAGCTTCCCGTCGCCGTCGGCGTCCATCGCCCCCCACGCCTTGTGGGCTTCGGCGCGGGCGGCGACGACGAGCGGATCGTCCTCTGTGCGCTCCGTCGCCCGGACGGCCCGGTCGACCCGGGAGAGGTAGTCGTGCGCCGCGATGACCCCGTCCCCGTCCGCGTCCATCATGGCGAAGACGCGTCCTCGCGCGGCGGTCGCGGCTTCGGTTTCGGCTTCGGCTGCGGCGGGCGTAGGGCTCACGGAAGATCTCCTCTTGATCGCGTGCCGGCGTCCTGGTCGTGTCTGATCGCTTCTTGATCGCGTCGTGCCCGGCGGTGACTCGCCGTCGGCGCTTCCTACCCGGCGCCTCCCGGGACCCATGCGACCGGGGCCGACGGGACCGGACGGGCGGGGGGAAAGGTGCGCGCGACCGCGCGCCGGACGGGCCGTGCGCGGGCGGGGCGCTTCGAGGCGCCGGGGCAGCGGATGAGTCTCCGGGTAGCCAAGGGCCGGTAGCCGAGAGCGGTACAGGACGTGCTGGAGGGCATGTGTTCGGTAAGCGCGGTGCGGCAGTGACGCTGGGTTCCCTGCTTCTGGTGGGCTCGTCGCTGGTGTGGGCACCCATGGGCCGGGCCGGGACGGACAGACATGAGGGCGGTTTCCTCTGCACGGGCAGCAGCCGGAGCCACTACGACCCACCGCTCACCCTCGAACCCCGGTCGACCCGTGTCCACGCGGACGTCACGTACACCTCCTGCGCCGTCGGACCCGGCCGTACGGTCCCGGCCACCGGCTCCTTCGACGGGGTCTCGCCGGCGGCGGCCTGCCTCACGCTGTCCGGCGGACGCGGAGAGGAGACCGTCCAGTACGCCGACGGTCGCCGGTCGCTGATCGTCTACGACAGCGCCACCATCCTTCGTGCCGCCGGCGTTCTGGCCCTCGTCCAGACGGGCCGGGTCACCGAAGGACGCGGCAAGGGGCATCCCGCACGGCGAACCGTCACCGGGCCGACCCGTGAACTGTCCACGGGCTGCCTCACCTCCGGCCTCCGAGAAGGCGGCAACGCGGTCCAGTTGGAGGTCCTGCCCTGACAACGGACGTCCTCCCGGGCATGGGCCGGCGGAGTCATCCGTAGGCTGGTGGACGGGGCGGTCCCGCGGTGCGACCGGGACCGGACGACGACTTCGGGGTGAGGGAACATGAGCGAGCCGGGTGGCGCTTCAGGCATACGTGGTGGGGGCGGGCGGAGGGTCTCGCTGCTTCTCGCCGTGGCGGGGCTCTCCTACCTGATCGACCTGTGCAGCAAACTGGCCGTGGTCGCCGAGCTGGAGAACCGCCCCGCCGTCCAGGTGATCGGCACGTGGCTGGAGCTGCGGGTGATGCGCAACTCCGGTGCGGCGTTCGGCATCGGCGAGACGACGACCATCGTGTTCACGCTGGTCGCCGCGGGCGTGGCCGTGGCGATCGCCCGCCTCGCGCGCAAGCTCTACAGCGTCCCGTGGGCGATGGCCCTGGGCCTGCTTCTCGGCGGCGCACTCGGCAATCTGACGGACCGGCTCTTCCGCGCGCCCGGCGGCCTGGAGGGCGCGGTCGTCGACTTCATCTCCGTCCGCGGCTTCAGCGTGATGAACCTGGCCGACTGGGCGCTCTTCTGCGGGAGCGTCCTGATCGTGTTCTGCACCATCCGCGGCTGGGAGCTGGACGGCACCGGGGGAGAGTCCGGCGAGCCCCGGAGCGCCGGTGCCGCCTGAGCGCTTGCGGTGGTGGGGCGGTGCGGCACCCGGGGGCCCGGGTGCCGCACCGCTGTCACTCGCCCGTCACTGGTCCCCTTCGTGGCAGAGGAGCAGGCTGAGGTCGCTGTTGGGCCCGGTGCCGGCCCCGAACCCCGGGCCCTGCCTCGCGGCCGTGGCGGACTCCATGAGCTGCATGTCGAGAAGTACCATCTGGCTCACCTTCCGTCCCACTCCCTGAACGACCCGCCGAACCGGGCCCGCAGAGGCTCTGCCCAGCGGCGAGCGGGGGCAACCGGTTTCGGGCCCCTACCGGGGGCGCAGCGCGATGACGGAAGAGAGCGCACGCCCACCACCTGGGCTGCGGGCTGACCTGCTCAAGCGGAGCGGCTTCATGCACGTCACGCACGTCACGCACGTCGATGCCCGCATCGTGGCCGCCCCCGCCGTCGGACGGCGCTCCTCTGGGCACCTTGCCCGTACAGGCCGAGATGGCCTGAGCGGTCAGTCGAGCGGCTCGGGAGTGGTGGTTGCGGCCGCGGCGAAGGACTCCCGCGCGGCGAGGATCTGTCCTACGTGGGAGAGCGCCCACTCGCCGATCGCCACGGACAACAGGGCCGCCTCGCAGCCGAGCGGCGTCAGGCCGTACTCCACGCGCGGCGGAACCGTCGGGTAGACCTTCCGTGAGACCAGGCCGTCGCGCTCCAGTGTCCGGAGTGTCTGCGTCAGCATTTTTTGCGTGACGCCGGGCAGGGCGCGGCCCAGCTGGTTGAACCGCATCGGCCCGGCGTGCTCCCGCAGCGAACCGAGCACGTACAGCACCCACTTGTTGGCCAGCACCTCGACCACCGTCCGGGACGGGCAGTCAGTATCCATCAGGTACCTACCTTCCTGGAAAGTGCCTACTTTACGGTGGATACCAGCCGTTTAAAGATGAACGCATGCGAGTCATCACCCAACGTTCCCTCGGCGGCCCGGAAGTCCTGGAGGTCGCGGAGGCCGGCCGGCCTGTCCCCGGCTCCGGCGAAATCCTGGTGCGGGTACGTGCCACAGCCGTCAATCCGGCGGACTGGAAGGTCCGCTCCGGCCACGTACGGTGGTTCGGCGACCCGCCTTTCGTCCTCGGCCACGATTTCAGCGGCGTAGTGGCCGAAGCCGGCGGATCCGGGGGCCGAGTCCGGCCCGGCGACGAGGTGTTCGGATGGGCGGCCATGCCGAACGGCGCCAACGCCGACTACGTACTCGTCCCCGAGGACGCCGTCACCGCCAAGCCGGCCGCCATCGACCACGTCCACGCCGCCGCGCTCCCCATCGCCGGGCTGACCGCCTGGCAGACGCTGGTGAACATCGCCCAGGTGCGCCCCGGGCAGCGCGTCCTCGTCCACGGCGCCGCGGGCGGCGTCGGCCACCTCGCCGTACAGGTCGCCAAGGCGCGCGGCGCGCACGTGATCGGCACGTCGCGCGCGGTCAACCACGAGTTCCTGCGGGGCCTCGGCGCGGACGAACTCATCGACTACACGGCGACCGACTTCACGACCGTACGGAAGGTGAACGTCGTCATCGACACGATCAGCTACGACTACGGTCCGAGGTCGCTGACCACGCTCGCCCCGGGCGGCATCCTCATCGACGTCGTGGGCGTCGGAGTCGACCGCACGGCGGTGAAGGCGCAGGCGGAGGCGGCCGGCCTGCGGTTCGTCGAGTACTACCTCGAACCGACCCGGGCCGATCTGGAGGGCCTCGCCGGCCTGGTGGAACAGGGATCCCTGCGTCCGGTCGTGCAGGAGGTACTGCCCCTGAGCGATGCGGCCAAGGCGCACGAACTCAGCGAGACCGGCCGCGTCCGCGGCAAGGTCGTGCTTGTGCCTTGACCGGCTGCGGTGCGTGCGGTGCGGGCGGGAAGAACGCGGACCGGGCCGGGTCCTCTGCAGGGCCCGGCCCGGTGGAGGCGGCTAGCCGGGACTGCCGGAGCCGACCTGTAGCTCATCGATGCTGACCAACTTGGACCGGTCGCCGACGGTGGCGCAGGCAGTGCTCGGGACACCGGCGTGAGTCTGGACGCAGGCCGGACCCGTGGTGCCGATACCTTCCATCGCGACGGTGGCGACGCCTGCGGCGCTGATGGTGTCGATGCCCAGGGCGAGGGCCCAGCGCGGAATGACATCGAACATCATCGGTTGGGCAGTGGTCCTACCCGTGGTGCCACCCGTGCGAACGCCGGTGTCCGCCCCCGCGGCGTGTGCGGGAGCGGCGAGTCCGGTGGTGAGCAGGGTCAGCAGGGCAGTGGCGGTGAAGGCGCGGGCAATACGTGGCAAGGCAGACCCCTTCTGACGGCACGCGGACAGCGGCGGCACGCGCACGTGACCACATGACCACGTGATTTCTTGTCGGGCGCACTGGGGGTGTAGCGGATCCGCCGAGAGGCTTTCCGTCCGCCGAACGGGCTAAGCGTCGGCCCGCCCAAACGGGTCCGCTCCGGTGCTCACGTTCGCCTCGCGGTGCAGCGCGCCTCCAAGAGGGATTCGAGGAGGGACGCGTACTGGCTGCCCGTGTCGAACGGTTCGTAGCGGGGCGGGTCGGTTTCGCTGACGAACGGTTCGAGGGGCGCGCCCACCGTGCTGTAGGCAGGGCGGTGCTTGTACTGGATGGACACCCTGTCGACGGGCACCGGGCCGACGCGGTGCAGTGCCGCCCGGTAGGTGCCGTTCGTCCACCTCTGCAAATAGTCGCCGAGGAAGACGAAGAACGCGTCATAGATCACCGGGACGGGTATCCATCCGCCGTCCGCCGGAAGGGCTCGTGGTAGACGTCGGTCGGCCGGCCCGACGCGAGGGTGCCGGTCGTCCGCCCGATCCTGTACTGCTCGCAAGCCTCGCCGCCCGCGTGCGAGGTGCTCCTCTCCTGGCCCACGCTCCGGTAGCCCAGGAACTGCGAGCGTACGTCAGCGGCCAGGCTCTTCTTCTCGTGGGCCGGTCGCGCATAGAACCGCAGCGTTTCCTCGAACGCGGGCGATACCAGGCCGGTTGGTACGCCGTGATGGAACGCGAAGAAGAATCCGTCGCGCCGGCACGCTTCGCCTATCTCGGCGACCGCGGAGTCCGAGGCCAGGTCCACTGACGCGATGGTCGGTTCCGATGCTTTTGGGGAAACCACCCCTGTGCCACCTCCGAAAGATCTTCGATGTCTTCCGTACGAACGGGATCTCCGGTGGTCCAGTATTCCAACCGGGCGCCAACCGGGCATCCACTCAAGATGGCCCCCTCCGTACGCCAGTTTGCGGAGGAGTTTTCGGTCAAGTGGAAGTGCGAGGAAGGACGTTGACGGCCCGTTCCGCTCCCACTAATTTCCTCGCTGGCCGAGGAGAGGTACCCGAGTGCGGTTGCCGGGAATGCCCTTCGCGAACCTCCGCGCCGACCGGCGCGTCAGCGTCACCGTCTCCGCTTCCGCCCCCGCGCGCATCCCGCAACGCCCCGCAGCCCGTCACTCCACCGGGTGGGCGCTGGCCATGCTGGGCGTCACGGCCCTGTGGGGATGGACCTATGTCGTCGTCCAGGACGCCGTCGCTCTTCTCCCCGTACCGGCGTTCCTCGCCTACCGCTTCCTCGGCGCGGCAGCCTTCGTCGCTCTCTTCCAGTACCGCGGCCTTGCACGGATGACGGCTCGTGAAGTGGCGGGCGGCGCCGTCGCCGGGGGCGTGCTCTTCGCCGTGTACGCGCTGCAGACCGCCGGCCTTCAGGACACCACCGTCTCGAACGCCGCCTTCATCACCGGACTCGCCGTCGTCTTCACCCCGCTCCTCTGGGCCCTCGCCTACCGGACGCCGCCGCGCCCGCGCCAGACCGCCGGCGCCGTCCTGGCCCTCGCCGGACTGGCCCTCCTCACGCTCAAGGGCCTGTCGGTCAACCGCGGCGACGCACTGATGCTGGGCTGCGCCCTCGCGTTCACCGTGCAGAACGTCGTCCTCGCCCGCATCGGCCCGGGCGCCCGCACCGGGCTCCTCACCGTCGTACAGCTGACGACAGTGGGCCTGTGCGGGCTGCTGTGGTCTCTCGTCACCGGAACCCTCGCCGCGCCCGCCACGGGTGGTGTCTGGACGGCCTTGGTCGTCACCGCGCTGCCGAGCTCCGCGCTCGCCTTCTTCATCAAGACCAAGGCGTTCGCGACCTCATCGCCCAGCCGCATCGCCCTGATCATGGCGATGGAACCGGTCTTCGCCGGCTTCTCCGGCTACTGGCTCGCCGAGAGACCTTCACCGCGGTCAATCTGACGGGCGCCGCGCTGGCCATCTCCGCGATCCTCCTCGCGGAGACGGGGAGGCGTCCGGACGCCGCGGGTTGAACTCGGTTCGTACCGAGCCCGAGTGTGACTGGGGATCGGTAACAGTGCCCGAACTCATGCGAGTTACCCGGCTCAGGCGATAGAGTCGCCTCCGTTGCGTCATCTGCTGACCCCTTTGGGTCAGCCCGCCGCGGTCGGGGCCCCATCCAGGGGTCTCGGGCGGGGCCGGTTCTCTCTGCCGCGTCCGAGGGCCCTTCTGGGGCCTCGCAACCGGTGAGGCTCCGACCCAAGGAAAGGCGCGCAGATGCCGCTTCACAGGAGGCCGAAACCGCCGATCGACTGGGACCGGGTCAGGGACGTGGCCCGAGCAGTAACACCATGGGTGGAACTGCTCGCGGCCTTGATCGTCCTGACACTGGTGATGATCGGTAAGGGCTGACCGGCGGGGCGTATATCCAGTACGCCCCGTACGGCCAACTCTCGGCTCGCCCGTCGCAGGCTCCAGCCCCTGCGGCGGGCGTCTTTGCGTAGTCCGGTACCTCAGGTGCCGTACCACACGGCATCTACCGTAGCGCACTACTCAGTTCGCCGCCCGGACCTTGCGGCAAACGGGCGTTGCCCAGGGCTGATGCGCCGCCGTTCGGCCCTAGTTCTTCGGCGGCTGGGCGGCGACGAAGGAGCCCATGCCGTGGGTGGTGATGATGAGGCCCTCTTCGCGCAGTGCGCGGGTGACCTTGCGGACGGTCACCCGCGCAACGCCGAACTCCTGCTCCAGCTTGGTCTCGGAGAGTAGGTAGTTCACCGGGTACTCGCCAGTGCTGATGCGTTTACGGATGACGTCGGCGATCTGCGTCCACTTGGGACGAGTGGGGTCGAATTCCATCACGGTCAGGTGTCGCGCAGGTCCGCATCGTCCGTCGATAGCTGCTCCGGCACGAAGGTTCCCTTGGCGGGCAGGGTGACCAGGAGGCCGCGGTCCCGGAGTTCCTGGATGGCTCGACGGATCGTTCCGATGGCTACGCCGTACTGCTCGGCCAGGTCCCTCTCGCCCGCCAGTCGGGCGCCCGGGCGCAGGGTTCCGGCCTCGATCTGGGCGGCGACGTGGTCTGCGACCTGCATGTAGACGTAGGCAACCCGCGTCGGGTCGACGGGTGGGACGCCCTGCTCCTCTGCCATGGGCGTCAACCTAGCGCAGCGTCACACAACACGTAAGGGTGGATAGCGTCGTACTGCTCCACTCTGCTTCATGCCGCGTCCTACGTTCAGGGGTATGTAAAACCCCGGCGGCCGCGCAAACGGCCCCGGGGCGTGACCAACGCTTATGGGAGCGTCGACATGCATGACTTTATCGCCGGGTGGGCCGGGCGCGTGAGGGCACTTTTCAACCGCCACGGGGACGCGAAGGGGACGCAGACCGCGCCTGAGTCCCCGCCGGAGACGCCCGCCCCCGCCCCCGCGCCCACCCCCGAACCCTTCCGACCCCACTGCGGGATCTACGTCTGGGCCACCGCTCATGGGATCGACATCCAGTCCAGCAGCAAGCTCCGCGCCTGCACCTGTTCCGCGAAGTCGCATGACCACCCCGCCGACAACGACGACCTCCGCGCCAAGGTCCGCGAGGTCAATGCCCGGAGCACCTGGGGGAAGTGAGCCCGCCTCAGTGGTGGAACGCCGTCGCCACCGTTTCCGGGCGGCCTAGTGGGTGGGGCTGGCGGCGGAGTTCCGGCAAGAGGGCGTGGAGGTCGTTCATGAAGAGGTCGGCCAGGTCGTGGGAGAAGCCGTTGCGGCAGACGACGCGGAGGACCGAGAGGTCCTCGCGGTCGGGCGGGAAGGTGTACGCGGGGACGAGCCAGCCGCGCTCGCGGAGGCGGCGGGAGACGTCGAAGACGTCGTACGCGTCGATGCCGTCCGCGACCGTGAAGGCGAAGACGGGGAGTTCGTCGCCGCGGGTGAGGAGGCGGAAGTCGCCCGTCTCCTCGATCAGCCCGGACAGCCGGCAGGCCACGTCGCGCGCGTTCTGCTGCACCGCGCGGTAGCCCTCGCGGCCCAGCCGCAGGAACGTGTAGTACTGGGCGGCCACCTGCGCGCCGGGGCGGGAGAAGTTGAGGGCGAAGGTCGGCATGTCGCCGCCGAGGTAGTTGACGCGGAAGACCAGGTCCTCGGGGAGGGCGGACCGGTCGCGCCACAGGGCCCAGCCGACGCCCGGGTAGACGAGCCCGTACTTGTGGCCGGAGGTGTTGATGGAGGCGACGCGCGGCAGCCGGAAGTCCCAGACCAGCTCCGGGTCCAGGAAGGGGGCGATCATGCCGCCGGACGCGCCGTCCACGTGGACCGGCACGTTCAGGCCCGTGCGCTGCTCCAGCTCGTCGAGGGCCGCGCAGAGGTCCGCCACCGGTTCGTAGGAGCCGTCGAACGTCGACCCCATGACGGCGACGACCCCGATCGTGTTCTCGTCGCAGAGGGCGGCCGCGGCGCCGGGGTCGATGTGGAAGCGGTCGCCGGCCAGCGGCACCTGGCGGGCCTCGGCCTCCCAGAAGTTGCAGAACTTGTCCCAGCAGACCTGGACGTTGGCGCCCATGACCAGGTTCGGCCGGGCGCCGCCGCCCGGGTAGCGGTGGGCGTTGCGGGCGGCCCAGTGCCGCTTGAAGGCCAGGCCGGCCAGCATGCACGCCTCGCTCGACCCGGTGGTGGAGCAGCCGACGGCCGCGGCCGGGTCCGGGGCGTGCCACAGGTCGGCGAGGATGGCCACGCAGCGCCGCTCCAGCTCGGCCGTGCGCGGGTACTCGTCCTTGTCGATCATGTTCTTGTCGCGGCACTCGGACATGAGGACGGCCGCCTGAGGCTCCATCCACGTGGTGACGAAGGTCGCCAGGTTGAGCCGGGAGTTGCCGTCGAGCATCAGTTCGTCGTGGACGACCTGGTACGCGGCGTGCGGGGCCATCGGCCCGTCCGGCAGCCGGTGGCGCGGCGGCTCGGCCGCCATCCCGCCGACCGGATCGGCCTCGCCGTACAGGAACGGGTTCACTGCCACGCCGCGGCGGCGTGCGGAGCGGCCGCCGCGTACGTCCTCGCCTCGGTGCAGGGCCATGATCGTGACGATACGGACTTGCACCTCACGTAGCGGGAGGACGCACCGTGGTGGCCGTAAGCGAAAGAAGGAAGCGGACATGAGCTATTCCGTGGGGCAGGTCGCCGCCTTCGCCGGGGTGACCGTGCGGACGCTGCACCACTACGACGAGATCGGGCTGCTGTCGCCCGGGGACCGCAGCCACGCGGGCCACCGGCGCTACGACGACGCCGACCTCGACCGGTTGCAGCAGATCCTGTTCTACCGGGAGCTCGGCTTTCCGCTGGACGAGGTGGCGGTGCTGCTGGACGACCCGGGCGTCGACCCGGCCGAGCACCTGCGCCGCCAGCACGGCCTGCTCACCGAGCGGATCGAGCAGCTCCAGCGCATGGCCACCGCCGTCGAGCAAGCCATGGAGGCGAAGAAGATGGGAATCCAGCTCACGCCGGAGGAGAAGTTCGAGGTGTTCGGGGACTTCGACCCCGACGACCACAAGGAGGAGGTCGAGCGGCGGTGGGGCGACACGGAGGCCTACCGCGAATCGCAGCGCCGGACCGCCTCGTACACGAAGGAGGACTGGCTGCGGATCCAGGCCGAGGCGAACGGGCTCAACGAGCGCATCGCCGCCCTCATGGCCTCCGGCGCGGCCGAGGACTCCCCGGAGGCCATGGACCTCGCCGAGGAGCACCGGCAGCAGATCGTGCGCCACTACTACGACTGCACGTACGACGTTCACACCTGCCTCGCCGAGATGTACGTCACGGACGAGCGGTTCACCGCCACCTATGAGGCCATCCGGCCCGGCATGGCGACCTTCCTGCGGGGTGCGATTCTCGCCAATGCGGCGCGGAACGCGTAAACGGCTGTGATGCGCTAACAGTGGACAGCGGCAACAACAGGGCGGCCCCGGCATCAGCCGGGGCCGCCCTGCCGTCCGTCCGCCGCTCTCACGGACGCGGCGAGATCACCACCGCGGTGCCGTACGCGCACACCTCCGTGCCCACGTCCGCCGCCTCCGTCACGTCGAAGCGGAACATCAGCACCGCGTTCGCGCCGCGCGCCCGCGCCTGCTCGATCAGTCGCTCCATGGCCTGGTTACGGGTCTCCACCAGCGTCTTCGTCAGGCCCTTGAGCTCGCCGCCGACCAGGGACTTCAGCCCCGCCCCGATCTGGCTGCCGATGTGGCGGGAGCGCACGGTGAGGCCGAAGACCTCGCCGATGACACGGTCGACCTTGTAGCCCGGCACGTCGTTCGTCGTCACGACCAGGACGTCGGACTGGGACTGCCCGCCGCCGTACTCCTCGATGCCCATCGCATCCACCTCCGTGTGTGCAGTGTGTGCAGTTTTGCGGGTGCCTGACCAGGACGCATGCGGGGGCCGCGGGGTTGCGCCGACCGGGCGTACGGCGGACCGGGCGCTCCTCCCGCACACTGGTAATCACACTGGAACGCGGCGGTACCCCGTCGCGTTGGTAACTTGGGGCCGCACACCGGCCCACCCCGCCTGTGCCCGGGCCTCGCACGAGCCTGCGCCCTCGACCCAGGAGCCTGTCACCCGTGACCCCCATGACCACTCTCGCGCTCGGCCCCCAGTGGCTGGATGCGAACTATCTGATCGAGCAATTCGGTCTGATCGGCGTCCTGGCCATCGTCTTCGCGGAGTCCGGCCTTCTGATCGGCTTCTTCCTCCCCGGCGACTCGCTGCTCTTCACCACGGGCCTGCTGGTCACCACGGGCCAGATCAGCAAGCCGCTGTGGCTCGTGTGCACGCTGGTGGCGGTCGCGGCGATCCTCGGCGACCAGGCGGGCTACCTCTTCGGCCGCAAGGTCGGCCCCTCGCTGTTCCGGCGCCCCGACTCCAAGCTCTTCAAGCAGGAGAACGTGGAGAAGGCGCACGAGTTCTTCGAGAAGTACGGGCCGAAGTCGCTGGTGCTGGCCCGCTTCGTGCCCGTGATCCGTACGTTCACGCCGATCATCGCCGGCGTGAGCCGCATGAACTACCGCTCGTTCCTCATCTTCAACATCATCGGCGGCATCCTCTGGGGCGTCGGCGTGACACTGCTGGGCGCGGCGCTCGGCAAGATCGAGTTCGTCAACAAGAACATCGAGCTGATGCTGGTCGCGATCGTGCTGATCTCGGTCGTGCCGATCATCATCGAGTTCCTGCGGGCGCGCGCGAAGAACAAGAAGGAGGCGGCACGGGCGGCGGAGGCGCCGCGGACGCCGCAGGCGCCGCAGTTCCCGTACGCACCGCAGGCGCCGTACGACGGCGGATACGCGGGCCAGGGTCAGAGCCCGTACGCCGCCCCGGGCCGGAGCCCGTACCCCGGCGCGGGTCAGGAGCAGTACCCGGACCAGAGCCCGTACCCCGACCAGAACCAGAACCCGTACCCGGACCAGAGCCCGTACCCGGACCAGAGCCCGTACCCGGGCCAGAGCCCCTACGCGGGCCCCGGCCAGGGTCCGCACCCGGGCGGCGGTCAGGGCCCCGCGGGCGGCCCCCGCCCGCCGGCCCAGCGCGGCCGCCACGCGCGGCGCTGAGGCCGCACTCCCACCCCGCTTCCGCCCCGTACTTCCGCCCCGTCCCGCGCCCCCTGCCCCGCGCCGCCGCAGCCCGCATTCCGCATAGTGCCGGCCCCACTGGGCACACGCCCCTCTGATCAGGCATGGTGACCCTAGAGCTACGGCTCTGCGGGACGTTCCGGCGAGACGGCCGGTCCGGTGCCGCCGGCAGCCGGCGGTGAGGGACCGGCCGCGGCCTCTGCGGAACGCCCCGATGACCGGCGGGCAGGGCGTATGAGGAGCGCGAGGTGGCTGAGCGGCAGCGGGGCGGCGGAGGGGCGGCCGGTGAGGCTCCGGAGGATCGCAAACCCCAGTCCGACGAGGCGCGCAGCGCCTTCACCCCACCGCTCGGCGTCCCCCTCCCGCCCCCGCCCGAGGACGAGCACCCGACCTCCGAGTTCGCGGTCCCCGAGGGCATCGCCCCCGAGCCGCCCGGCGAACCCGAGGGCTCGGCCTTCACCCTCCCCGCGGGCGCCGTCGCCCCGGACTCCAGCACCACGCAGAGCACCCTGCTGCCCGGCTACACGCCGCCGTACGGCATGCCCAAGGTCAGCCTGACCAAGGACACGCCCTGGCAGGACCGCATGCGCACGATGCTGCGCATGCCGGTGGGGGAGCGGCCCGCGCCCGAGCGGGCCGCGAAGCAGGACGAGCCGGGCCCGCCCGTCCCCCGCGTCCTCGACCTGACCCTGCGCATCGGCGAGCTGCTCCTCGCGGGCGGCGAGGGGGCCGAGGACGTGGAAGCGGCGATGTTCGGCGTCGCGCACGCGTACGGGCTCGACCGCTGCGAGCCGACGGTCACGTTCACGCTGCTGACCGTCAGCTACCAGCCGTCCCTCGTCGACGACCCCGTCACCGCCAACCGCACGGTGCGGCGGCGCGGCACCGACTACACGCGGCTCGACGCCGTCTTCCGGCTCGTCCACGACATCACGTCGCAGGGGCTGACGCTGGAGGAGGCGTACCGCCGCCTCGCCGAGATACGCCGCAACCGCCACCCGTACCCGGGCTGGGGCCTGACCGCCGCCTCCGGGCTGCTCGCCGGCGCGGCGAGCATGCTCGTGGGCGGCGGCGTCGTGGTGTTCGTCGCGGCCGCGCTCGGGGCGATGCTGGGCGACCGGCTGGCGTGGCTCGCGTCGGGGCGCGGGCTGCCGGAGTTCTACCAGTTCGTGGCGGCCGGGCTGCCGCCCGCGGCGGTGGGCGTGACGCTCAGCGCGCTCCACGGCTACGTGGACGTCCAGGCGTCCGCGGTGATCACCGGTGGGCTGTTCGCCCTGATCCCCGGGCGGGCGCTCGTGGCGGGCGTCCAGGACGGCCTGACGGGCTACTACATCACCGCCGCGGCCCGGCTGCTGGAAGTCGGCTATCTGGTCGCCGGCATCGTCTGCGGCGTGCTGATCGTCCTCTACGGGGGCGTGCACATCGGCGGGGCCACGCTCAATCCGGAGGCGGCGCTGGAGCGCGTGGAGCGGCCGGTGATCCAGATCATCGCCGCGATGCTGCTGTCCTTCGCCTTCGCGGTGCTGCTCCAGCAGGAACGTCACTCTGTCTGGGTGGCCACCCTCAACGGCGGGGTCGCCTGGGTGGTCTACGGCGCGCTCGCCGACACCGCCGGGCTGGACCCCGTGCCCGCCACGGCCATCGCCGCCGGGCTCGTCGGCCTCTTCGGGCAGCTGCTCTCGCGCTACCGGTACGCGTCCGCGCTGCCGTACGTGACGGCGGCGATCGGGCCGCTGCTGCCCGGTAGCGCGGTCTACTTCGCGCTGCTGAACTTCGCGAAGAACGAGCTGAACACCGGCATCGCCAGCCTCACGAAGGCCGCTGCGCTGGCCCTGGCGATCGCCATCGGCGTGAACCTCGGCTCCGAGATGGCCCGGATGTTCCTCAAGGTCCCGGGAGAGGCGGCGGGCCGCCGCGCCGCGAAGCGGACGCGAGGCTTCTAGCGCAAGCCTTACGCGGGGCGCGGCCTGGAACCCGGGGCACCCCGGAAGCCACGCTCCGCGGTCCCGGGCACCCCGGAGGCCTTTGCCGCCGCGGCGGCGATCCGACACAGCGGACGCCCTCGGCGGTGCCGAGCCCACCTGGGCTCGTACGGCACCGCCGGATTCCACCGCGGTGGTTGCGCGCCGCTGCGGCGGGAGGAGAGGTGCTTGGCCCGGCCCTTGCCCTCCGCCGCGGCGGTGATCCGCCACAGCGGACGTTCTCGGCGGTGCCGAGCCCGGCTCGGCCCGTGCGCCGGGGAGCAAGCGGGGCCGGGGTGCCGTACGTCGCGTACGGCACCCCGGCCCCGGTGCAAAGCGAGCCGCAGGCTCAGTGGTGGGCGCCGCCCGCCGCCTCGAGGCGCTTGTAGGAGGCCTCGATCTCCGCCTCGGCCTCCGCGCGGCCGACCCAGTCCGCACCCTCGACCGACTTGCCCGGCTCCAGGTCCTTGTAGACCTCGAAGAAGTGCTGGATCTCCAGGCGGTCGAACTCCGACACGTGGTGGATGTCGCGCAGGTGCTCCATGCGCGGGTCGTTCGCCGGGACGCACAGCAGCTTGTCGTCGCCGCCGGCCTCGTCGGTCATGCGGAACATGCCGATGGCGCGGCACTTGATGAGGCAGCCCGGGAAGGTGGGCTCGTCCAGGATGACGAGGGCGTCCAGCGGGTCGCCGTCCTCACCGAGGGTGTTCTCGACGAAGCCGTAGTCCGCCGGGTAGCTGGTCGAGGTGAAGAGTCGGCGGTCCAGGCGGATGCGACCGGTCTCGTGGTCCACCTCGTACTTGTTCCGCGAACCCTTCGGGATCTCGATGGTGACGTCGAACTCCACGGGTGGCTCCTCCATGATCAACACATACGTCTGGTGATTAAGTGTCTCTCACGTGGGTGTGTGCTGGCGAAAGGGGCTGGTCCGTGGTGTCGGAGACCAGGTCGTGGCGGCTTCGGCCGCAGCTCCGGCCTTCCCTGCCGCCGTTGCGGGGCGGCACGCCGCGGGCCCGGACGGTGCGCTTCGTCGCGGTGTCCGCGCTCGCCGGATGCGTCGTGGCGGCGGGCGCCGTGGGCGCGGCCGGCCCCTGGGAGGGCGGCCAGCGCAGGGCCGAGCGCGCCCGGGCCGCCGCGGGCACGGCGGCGGACCAGGACGAGCGCGGCGGCGGCCCCGTACGCCCGGCGGCCCCGCCCGTGCTCGCCGGCCTCGGCGGGCGGGCCACGGCGCCGCTGCCGGCCCGGGAGGGCCTCGCGGGCGCGCTGGAGGGCCTGCTGAAGGACGGCGCGCTGGGCGCGCAGACGTCGGCGGCCGTCGTCGACGTCGCCACCGGGCAGCAGCTGTACGGGGCCGGCCAGGACACGCCGTACACCCCCGCCTCCACGATCAAGACGGCCACGGCCGCGGCGGCGCTCGCCGCGCTGGGCCCGGATCACCGGATCGAGACCACCGCCGTCGCCGACGGCGACACCGTCGTGCTCGTCGGCGGGGGAGACCCGACGCTGACCGCCCGCCCCGCGAAGGAGGGCGCTCCGGCCGCCGCGAGCCTGAAGGAGCTGGCCGACGCCACCGCCCGCGGCCTCAAGGCGCGCGGCAAGGGCCGCGTGAAGGTCGCCTACGACGCCTCCCGCTACTCCGGGCCCGCCCTCCACCCCATCGGGCCCAACGAGAACATCGCGCCGGTCAGCGCCCTGATGGTGGACGAGGGCCGGCTCGACGACTCCGACCACGGCCCCGCCGACCGCACGACGGACCCGGCCGGGGACGCGGCGCGGAAGTTCGCCGGGATGCTGCGCGACGCGGGCGTGGACGTCGACGGCGACCCGGCCGCGGGGACGCCGGCCGCGGGGGGCAAGGCGGAACGTCTCGCCTCCGTCTCCTCGCCGCCGCTGTCCGCGCTCGTCGAACGCACGCTCACCAACAGCGACAACGACATCGCCGAGGCGCTGGCCCGGCAGACCGCGCTGGCGTCCGGGCGGCCCGCGGACTTCGAGGGCGCGGCCGGGGCGGTGACCGCGCGCCTGGAGAAGCTCGGCCTGCCGCTGTCCGGGGCCCGGATCGCCGACGGCAGCGGGCTCGACCGCGCGGACCACGTCTCGGCGGCGTTCCTGGCCGGGCTCCTCGCCCGGGCGGCGGATCCGGCCCGGCCGGAGTTGCGGCCCGTCCTGACGGGACTGCCCGTCGCGGGCTTCAGCGGGACGCTCAGCGGGCGGTACGGAGCGGACGCGGCGGGCCGCGGCCTCGTCCGCGCCAAGACCGGCACGCTCACGGGCGTGAACACGCTCTCCGGCACGGTCGTGGACGCGGACGGACGGTTGCTGTCCTTCGCCTTCATGACGATGGACGCCTCGTCGGGCCCGAGCGCCCAGGAGGCGCTGGACCGCATGGCGACGGCGCTGGCGGGCTGCGGGTGCCGCTAGCGCGGCCCGGCCTCCGGCGGTGCCGTACGGGCTTTCCGCCGCACCGCCGGTGCCGCCCGCCCCGTTATCCACAGCCCCACCACTTCGCTACCCCGATCAGGGCCGTCCACGTACGGTGAAGCCATGACGAGCATCGGTGGTGCGGAGATGGTCGACTGGAAGCTCGCGGTCGCGACCGCGACCCGGTTCGTGCGGCCCGGACCGGAGATCAGCCGGGAGGAGGCGCGGGCGGTCGTCGCGGAGCTGCGGCGGCACGCGGCGACGTCCGAGGAGCACGTCAGGGAGTTCACCCGGATGTGGCCCGGCAAGGGCGACGGCGCCGGGAGCGACACCCCGGTCCTCGTCGTGGACAGGGCGGGGTGGATCAAGGCGAACGTGGCCGGCTTCCGCGCGATCCTCGGCCCGCTGCTGGAGAAGATGCAGGACCGCCGCGCGAACGTCCCCGGCGGGGCGGTGTTCGGCGCGGTGGGCGGCAAGGTGACCGGCGTGGAGCTGGGGATGCTGCTGTCGTTCCTGGCCTCCCGCGTCCTCGGCCAGTACGAGACGTTCGCCCCGTCGAGCAGGGACCTGCCGGGCTCGGCGGCGGGCGGCGGCCGCCTGCTGCTGGTCGCGCCGAACATCGTCCACGTCGAGCGCGAGCTCGAGGTGGATCCGCACGACTTCCGCCTGTGGGTGTGCCTGCACGAGGAGACGCACCGGACGCAGTTCACGGCCGTGCCCTGGCTGCGCGACCACGTCGAAGGCGAGATCCAGGCGTTCCTGGCGGAGACGGACGTGGACCCCGCCACCCTGCTGGAGCGCATCCGGGAGGCGGCCCAGTCGCTGGCGGGCGGCCGTCCTCCGGAGGAGGACGGCGCGGACGAGGGCGGGCGCAGCATCGTGGATCTGGTGCAGACGCCCGCGCAGCGGGAGATTCTGGGCCGGCTGACGGCGGTGATGTCGCTGCTGGAGGGCCATGCGGACTATGTGATGGACGGCGTGGGCCCGGAGGTCGTGCCGTCGGTGGCGGAGATCCGGGAGAAGTTCCAGCAGCGGCGGGCGAAGGGCGCGGGCCGGCTGGACGCGGCGCTGCGGAAGCTGCTGGGGCTGGATGCGAAGCTGCGCCAGTACCGTGATGGTGAGCGCTTCGTGCGGGCCGTGGTCGGAGAGGTCGGCATGGACGGTTTCAACAGGGTGTGGACGTCCCCGAACACCTTGCCCACCAAGGCGGAGATCGCCAAACCGGCGGACTGGGTCGCGAGGGTGCACCGCCGTACAGAGCCGTGAACCGGAAGCTCCACCTCCGGGTAGAACGCCTCCGTAATCACCCGTCCGAGGGACCGTGAGCCAGGGGTGGGCGTGCGATGCTCGGGTAATGGCTCGCTTCTGTCACCATCGACGCACACAGCGTGACTGAGGCTTCGAAGCTCGCGCAGCTCCGAACGATCTCCATATGGAACGATTGGACACACGGACATGGGTCCACATCCCGCGGTCGCCGCGATACGCCTGGCGGTCCGCCGCGTACTTCACGACGTCCTCACCCCCACCACACCCGAATCCGTCCCCCCCGCCCCCGCAGGTGAGAAGCCGCTCGTCCTCGTAGCCTGCTCCGGCGGTGCGGACTCGATGGCGCTCGCCTCCGCGCTGGCCTTCGAGGCGCCCCGGCTCGGCATCCGGGCCGGCGGAGTCACCGTCGACCACGGCCTCCAGCACGGCTCCGATCTGCGCGCCGCAGAGGTGGCGAGCCGCCTCGCCGCCTTCGACCTCGACCCCGTCGAGGCGCTGACCGTCACCGTCGGCCGGGACGGCGGGCCCGAAGCCGCCGCCCGCGACGCGCGCTACGCCGCCCTCGACGCCGCCGCCGAGCGGCACGGCGCCGCGGCCGTCCTCCTCGGCCACACCCGGGACGACCAGGCCGAGACGGTCCTCCTCGGGCTCGCCCGCGGCTCGGGCACCCGCTCCCTCGCCGGCATGGCCGTGACCTCCGGCATCGGCGGCCGCTACCGCAGGCCCTTCCTCGGCCTCGACCGGCAGACCGCCCGCAAGGCCTGCATGGTCCAGTCCCTCCCCGTCTGGGACGACCCGCACAACGCCGACCCGGCCTACACCCGCTCCCGGGTCCGCCACGAAGCCCTCCCCGTCCTGGAGAAGGCCCTCGGCAAGGGCGTGATCGAGGCACTCGCCCGCACGGCCCAGCTCTCCCGCGACGACGCCGACGCGCTGGACGACTGGGCCGCCGCCGTGGAGCCCTCCGTCCGGGACGACAGCGGCGCCCTGGAGACCGCCAAGCTCTACGCCCTGCCGCCCGCGGTGCGCCGCCGCGTGCTGCGCCGGGCGGCCATCTCGGCGGGCTCACCGGCCGGTTCGCTCTTCGCCCGGCACATCGAGGAAGTCGACCGGCTGATCACCGGATGGCGCGGCCAAGGAGCCATCAATCTGCCCGGGCGGGTCGCGGTCCGCAGGCAGGGTGGCAGACTGGTCCTCCGGCAGGGCTGATTCGAACGGGCACGAACGTCTCGAACGGGCCTCAGCTCGCCGCGGAAATGCCGGACGATCCGTAGACAAGCGAGAGTGGCGCGGGTGGACGACAAGGACATGGGCACCGACCTCAAGTCGGTGCTCATCACCAAGGAAGAGATCGACGCGAAGCTGGCTGAGCTGGCGGCGAAGATCGACGCGGAGTACGCGGGCAAGGACCTGCTGATCGTCGGTGTCCTCAAGGGCGCCGTGATGGTGATGGCCGACCTGGCGCGCGCCCTCTCCAACCCCGTCACGATGGACTGGATGGCCGTGTCCTCGTACGGCGCGGGCACCCAGTCCTCCGGCGTGGTCCGCATCCTCAAGGACCTCGACACCGACATCAAGGGCAAGGACGTCCTGATCGTCGAGGACATCATCGACTCCGGCCTGACTCTTTCGTGGCTGCTGTCGAACCTCGGCTCGCGCGAGCCCGCCTCGCTCAACGTCGTCACCCTCCTGCGCAAGCCGGAGGCGGCCAAGGTCGCGATCGACGTCAAGTGGGTCGGCTTCGACATCCCCAACGAGTTCGTCGTCGGCTATGGTCTCGACTTCGCCGAGAAGTACCGCAACCTGCCCTTCGTGGGCACGCTCGCGCCGCACGTCTACGGCGGCTGAGCCGGCGGGCCCTCGGAGCGGGCCACCCCGTCCGCCGCGCGGGAACCGAATGACGGTTCCCGCCGTTGGAGCAGGGTAAGGCGGGTTGGTTGACCGTCTGCAGCGGCGTCGGGAGACAATGCTGGGGTACCGTCCGAAGGTCAGTCTTTTTCAGACTTTCAAGTCAAGCTTTCAAGGTCGAGCAGGACACCGTACGCACAGGCACCCCGACCAGGGGCTGGCCGTGCCTCACTGTGGCAGGAGGGACGGGGCGCTTGCGCCCCGTATGGATGGACGTGAAGCGCTACTTCCGTGGGCCGGTCATGTGGATCGTGCTGGCCGTCCTCGCCGTGGTCGTGTTGATGCAGGTCGTCGGCTCCGGCGGCGGCTACAAGTCGGTGGACACCAGCCAGGTCGTTAACGCGATCAACAAGGACCTGGTGAAATCGGCCGAGCTGACGACCGGTGACGAGAACAAGATCAAGGTCGAGCTCAAGGACGGCCAGAAGGTCAAGGGCTCCAGCAAGATCCAGGCGAACTACATCGGCGAGCAGGGCGTTGACATCGCCAAGTCCCTGCAGGCCAACGCCGAGAAGAACATGATCCCGGAGGGGTACAACGTCTCGACGTCCAAGCAGAACCCGTTCATCGGCGTTCTGCTGTCGTTGCTGCCGTTCGTCCTCATCGTCGTGGTCTTCCTGTTCCTGATGAACCAGATGCAGGGCGGCGGCTCCCGGGTCATGAACTTCGGGAAGTCCAAGGCCAAGCTCATCACCAAGGACACCCCCAAGACGACCTTCTCCGACGTCGCAGGCGCGGACGAGGCCGTCGAGGAGCTCCACGAGATCAAGGAGTTCCTCCAGGAGCCGGCGAAGTTCCAGGCCGTCGGCGCCAAGATCCCCAAGGGCGTGCTGCTCTACGGCCCGCCCGGTACGGGCAAGACCCTGCTCGCGCGCGCCGTCGCCGGCGAGGCGGGCGTGCCCTTCTACTCGATCTCGGGCTCCGACTTCGTCGAGATGTTCGTGGGTGTCGGCGCCTCGCGCGTCCGTGACCTCTTCGAGCAGGCCAAGGCCAACGCCCCGGCCATCGTCTTCGTCGACGAGATCGACGCGGTCGGCCGCCACCGCGGCGCCGGCCTCGGCGGCGGTCACGACGAGCGCGAGCAGACCCTGAACCAGCTCCTCGTCGAGATGGACGGCTTCGACGTGAAGGGCGGCGTCATCCTGATCGCCGCCACGAACCGGCCCGACATCCTCGACCCGGCGCTGCTGCGCCCCGGCCGCTTCGACCGGCAGATCGCCGTCGACCGCCCGGACATGCAGGGCCGTCTGGAGATCCTCAAGGTCCACCAGAAGGGCAAGCCGGTCGCCCCGGACGTCGACCTGTCGGCCGTCGCCCGCCGCACCCCCGGCTTCACCGGTGCCGATCTCTCCAACGTGCTGAACGAGGCCGCCCTGCTGACGGCCCGCAGCGACCGGAAGCTGATCGACAACCACATGCTGGACGAGGCGATCGACCGCGTCGTGGCCGGCCCGCAGAAGCGGACCCGGATCATGAGCGACAAGGAGAAGAAGATCACCGCGTACCACGAGGGCGGACACGCCCTGGTCGCGGCGGCTTCCCCGAACTCCGACCCGGTGCACAAGATCACGATCCTGTCCCGCGGCCGCGCCCTCGGCTACACCATGGTCCTGCCGGACGAGGACAAGTACTCCACCACGCGCAATGAAATGCTCGACCAGCTGGCGTACATGCTGGGCGGCCGCGCCGCGGAGGAGCTCGTCTTCCACGACCCGACCACCGGTGCCGCCAACGACATCGAGAAGGCCACGGCCACGGCCCGCGCGATGGTCACGCAGTACGGCATGACCGAGCGCCTCGGCGCGATCAAGTTCGGCTCCGACAATTCCGAGCCGTTCCTGGGCCGCGAGATGTCGCACCAGCGCGACTACTCGGAAGAGGTCGCCGCCCTGGTCGACGAAGAGGTCAAGAAGCTCATCGAGACCGCGCACAACGAGGCGTGGGAGATCCTCGTCGAGAACCGCGACGTCCTCGACAACCTGGTTCTGGCCCTCCTGGAGAAGGAGACGCTGAACAAGGAGGAGATCGCCGAGGTCTTCAAGCACATCGTGAAGCGCCCGGCCCGCCCGGCGTGGACCGGCTCCTCGCGCCGTACGCCCTCCACCCGCCCGCCGGTGCTCTCCCCCAAGGAGCTCGCCCCGAGCAATGGTGGCCAGGCCGTCGAGCAGGCCGGCCTCCCGGACGACACCCGGCCGGAGAGCTGATTCCGGCCGGTTCGGACGGATAGCCCGCAAGGCTCACGGGCCCCGCACCGCAGGGCCCGGAATGGATGCCGCGTTCCCCAGGTTTTAGCCTGGGGAACGCGGCATCCCGTTTATCCGGGCGGTGCCGGTTGGCACGTACGTACGAGAGAACGAGGCACTCCATGACCGACCCGGTGACGCTGGACGCCGAGCGGAGCGTCGGCGCATTCGACGAGAAGCGCGCCGAGAACGCGGTGCGGGAGCTGTTGCTCGCCGTGGGCGAGGACCCGGACCGGGAGGGCCTGCGGGAGACGCCGGCGCGGGTGGCGCGCGCGTACAAGGAGATATTCGCGGGCCTCTGGCAGGAGCCGGAGGACGTGCTGACCACGACGTTCGACCTCGGTCACGACGAGATGGTGCTCGTGCGCGACATCGAGGTCTACAGCACGTGCGAGCACCACCTGGTGCCGTTCCACGGCGTGGCGCACGTCGGGTACATCCCGTCGACCAGCGGGAAGATCACCGGCCTGTCGAAGCTGGCCCGCCTCGTGGACGTCTACGCCCGCCGGCCGCAGGTCCAGGAGCGGCTCACCACGCAGATCGCGGACTCGCTGATGGAGATCCTGGAGCCGCGGGGCGTGGTCGTGGTCATCGAGTGCGAGCACATGTGCATGTCGATGCGGGGCATCCGCAAGCCCGGCGCGAAGACGCTGACCTCGGCGGTCCGGGGCCAGCTGCGGGATCCCGCGACGCGCGCGGAGGCGATGAGCCTCATCATGGCGCGCTGACCTTCCGGGCCGACGAAAAGGGCCCGCCCTGAGGCGGGCCCGCAAGGGGCCCGCGCCCCATAAGGGGCGCGGGGAACTGCGCGCTCAGCCGAAGGCGACCCGCAGTCGGGTCACCCGGCGAGCCGGCGGCAAGCCACTACGCGCTCAGCCGGCTGCCCATCCACTTCAGCGTCGGGTTCAGCTCACGACGCCACGTGTTGAAGTTGTGACCGCCCGTGTCCAGGATGATCGACGAGACCCGGGCCGGAGCCTTGATGCTGTCGATGAACTTCAGGGTGTCCTTGTAGTTGTGCTCGCCCTGCTTGCTGGTGGTCACCAGCAGCGAGACGGGCGGCATGCCCTTGTTCTTCAGCCGCCACAGCAGGTCGTTCTCGTTCTCCAGCTTCTTGCTGCCGCCGAAGAGCGAGCCCGTCGTCGGGTCCTGCGGGGCCTTGTAGTAGCCGGAGAGCGCGGCCGCGGCGCTGTACGCGTCCGGGTGGCGCATGGCGATCTTCAGCGCGCAGTAGCCGCCGGTGGAGTCGCCGATCATGCCCCAGTTCGCGGCCTTGTCGCCGACGCGGTAGTGCTGGGCGACGGCGTTGCGCAGGTCCTTGGTGAAGAAGGTCTCGGCCTGCGGGCCGTTCGGTATGTCCATGCACTCGGTGTCGCGCTGGCCGACGATGGACGGACGCATCATCACCAGGACGGTGGGCTGCATCTTCTTGTCCTTGCTCAGCTTGTGCGCGCGGACGGGGTAGTCGAGCCCTTTGATGAGCGCCTCGGCGGTGCCCGGATAGCCGGTCAGGACGACGGAGGCGGGAAACTTGCGGTTCGCGTACTCCGGCTGGAAGTACTCCGGCGGCAGGTAGACGTACGCCGGGCCGTTGATCTTGGATTCGACGCCCGCGACCTGGATCTTCTCGATCTTTCCGCCGACGCGCGGGACGTTGCCGCGGGGCACCTTGACGGCCTGGGTGTTCACGACCTGCAGCCGCTTGCCGCTGGCGGCGTGGTCGACGACCACGCCCTCCTCCTTGACCTGACCGAAGAGGTCGGCCCAGGAGCCGTAGAAGCCGAAGGACTGGTTGGCCCAGAGACCGATCGCTGCGAACAGGGTGAGCTGCGTGGCCAGCATCATGCCCACCCTGCCGAGTATGGAGCCCACGCTCCGTTTGCCCAGGCGTGGCCAGAGCCAGATGGTCAACGCGAAGAGCACTATCGCAGCCGCGATGGCAAGCAGCAGAACTGCCATGCTGGTGAGACCCATGAGGTGCTTTCTGCCGAGGCGACCCGGCGCCGAGTCGCGGAATGGTTACGTCTTTCCGGGCTCGGCCCCCCGCGGAACCTCAACCCCGAAACCGTCGTCCTACAGGGCGCACATTGTCCGGGCGCTGCCGCCGCATGGCGCAGGTCCACTCGACAGGACGACGGGAAGAGATGTCTGTCAGGGTAGATGGCAAAAAGTCCGATGGGGTTCCCGAGGGAACCAAGCGACTGTCGAGGCTTGCGCGTATCGTCAGAGGGCCCAAGCCCGAGAACGTGCCTGCCGTCGTGGGAACGGTCGCCGCTCTCATCGGCCTGGTGGACGTCCTTGCCGGGGTGGTTCCGCGGTTCCGCTGGAGCAAGGTCCACAGCCTCGCCGAGGTGCTGCCCGGCTCGGTGACGCAGCTCGCCGCCGCCGGCTCGATCATCGTCGGCGTCCTCCTGCTGCTGCTGGCCCACGCCCTCAAGCGGGCCAAGCAGCGCGCCTGGCTCGCCGCCGTGGTGCTGCTGCCCATCGGCGCGGCCGCGCAGCTCGTCTACCGCCACTCCTACATCGGCGCGATCCTGTCGCTGCTGCTCTTCATCTACCTCGTGTGGCACAAGAGCTCCTTCTACGCGCTCCCGGACCCGCGCAGCCGCTGGAAGGTCGCGGCCAACTTCGTGCTGATGGGCGCGTTCAGCTTCGGCCTCGGCTGGGTGATCGTCGGCTCGCACCCGGACCAGATGATCGGCGACCCGCCGGTGATCGAGCAGATCGAGCACGTGATCTGGGGCCTCTTCGGCTTCGAGGGCTCGATCCGCTACACCGATCACGTCGACTACACCGTCGGCTACTCCCTGGGCGCCCTCGGCCTGCTGACCGTCGCCACCACCGCCTACCTGGCCTTCATGCCGGCGTACCCGGCGGCCGTCCTCACCGAGGAGGACGAGGACAAGCTGCGCGAGCTGCTCGCCAAGCACGGCGCCCGCGACTCGCTGGGCCACTTCGCGCTGCGCCGCGACAAGAGCGCCGTCTTCTCGCCCTCCGGCAAGGCGGCCGTCTCCTACCGCGTCGTCTCCGGCGTCATGCTCGCGAGCGGTGACCCGATCGGTGACGTCGAGGCCTGGCCGGGCGCGATCGAGCAGTTCATGTCGCTGGCCAAGCGCCACTCCTGGACGCCCGCCGTCGCCGGGTGCAGCGAGACCGGCGGCGAGGTGTGGACCCGCGAGACCGGGCTCGACGCCCTGGAGATGGGTGACGAGGCCATCGTGGAGGTGGCCGACTTCTCCCTGACCGGCCGGTCCATGCGCAACGTCCGCCAGATGGTCAAGCGCATCGAGCGCAACGGCTACAGCACCAAGGTGCGCCGCGTCGGCGACCTCTCCCCGGAGGAGCTGGAGGCCGTCCAGAAGGCGGCCAACGCCTGGCGCGACACCGAGGACGAGCGCGGCTTCTCGATGGCCCTGGGCCGCATCGGCGACCCGAAGGACCTGGACGCCATCATCGCGACGGCCCACAAGGACCCGGAGGAGGGCGAGGACTGCCCGTTCGGCGACCTCCGCGCCATGCAGCACTACGTGCCGTGGGGCCCGGACGGCAGCTCGCTGGAGCTCATGCGCCGCGACCGCAGCGCGGACCCGGGCATGAACGAGCTCCTGATCGTCGCCTTCCTCCAGGCCGCGCCCGAGCTCAAGGTCAAGCGCCTGTCGCTGAACTTCGCGTTCTTCCGCTCCGCCCTGGAGCGCGGCGGCAAGCTGGGCGCCGGCCCGGTCGTGCGCATCCAGCGCTCGGTGCTGGTCTTCCTCTCGCGCTGGTTCCAGATCGAGTCGCTCTACAAGTTCAACGAGAAGTTCCGGCCGCGCTGGGAGCCCCGCTTCATCGTCTTCCCGAACAGCCGCGACCTGCCCCGCATCGGCTTCGCCATGATGCAGGCGGAGGGCTTCCTGGAGCTGCCGCGCCTGCTGCGCCGCCGCCCCGCCCCGCCGAAGGACGTCCTGGACGACGCGGACGAGCAGGTTTCGGCCACGGAGGTCACGCGCGCGGCGTGAGCGCCCCGCGAGCGCGCCGTGGTGATCCCGCTGAACGCACGTGCGGCAGTGCCCCCGACCGGCTTCCGGTCGGGGGCACTCCTCTTTACGGCACGCCCTAGGCTGGACCCATGAGTACCTTGCGCGGTCGTCCCGGGCCCGTCGGTCTGCCGGAGTGGAATCGCTGTGCGGTGATGGGCGTCGTCAACGTCACGCCGGACTCGTTCTCCGACGGCGGGCGCTGGTTCGACACCGAACTCGCGGTCAAGCGCGGGCTGGACCTCATCGCGGGCGGCGCGGACCTGGTCGACGTGGGCGGCGAGTCCACCCGGCCCGGCGCCTCGCGGGTCGACGAGGGCGAGGAGCTGCGCCGGGTCGTGCCGGTGGTCCGCGAGCTGGTGGCCGAGGGGGCCGTGGTGTCGGTGGACACCATGCGGGCCTCGGTCGCGGAGGCGGCCGTGGAGGCCGGGGCGACGCTGGTCAACGACGTGAGCGGCGGCCTCGCCGACCCGGCGATGGTGCCCGTCGTGGCCACGGCCCGGGTGCCCTTCGTGGTGATGCACTGGCGCGGCTTCAGCGCCGACATGAACAACCGGGCCGTCTACGGCGACGTGGTCGGCGAGGTCCTCGCCGAGCTGCGGCAGCGGCTGGACGCCGTGGTCGAGGGCGGCGTCGACCCGGACCGGCTCGTCGTGGACCCGGGCCTGGGCTTCGCGAAGACCGCCGCGCACGACCTCGCGCTGGTCGCGGGCCTGGGCCGGCTGCGCCGGGAGCTGGGACTGCCGATGCTGGTGGCGGCCTCCCGCAAGCGCTTCCTCGGCCGGGTGCTGGCCGGGCCGGAGGGCGAGCCGCCGCCGGCCCGGGAGCGGGACGCCGCGACGGCCGCGGTCTCGGCGCTCGCGGCGCGCGAGGGCGCGTGGGCGGTGCGGGTGCACGAGGTGCGGGCCAGCGCGGATGCGGTGCGCGTGGTGCGGGCGGTGCAGGAGGCCGCGGAGTCCTCGGAGTCCTCGGAGTCCGAGGAGATGGCCGAGGTCGCGGAGGCGGCGCGGGTGGCGGGTGCGGCGGGCGCGTCGGGCGCCGAGGGGGGCATGTGAGCACTGCCCGTACGGACAGCGAGCAGGTCGAGCTGGCGAACACCGCGCTGTACGAGGCGGTGGAGCGCGGCGACACGGCCGCGATGGGCCGGCTGTGGCTGGACGACCCGGACGCCGAGGTGTCGTGCGTCCACCCGGGGTGGCCGGTGCTGCGCGGGCGCAGCGAGGTGCTCCGCTCGTACGCGCTGATCATGGCGAGTACGGACTACATCCAGTTCTTCCTGACCGATGTCGAGGTGGCGGTCGCCGGTGACACGGCCCTCGTGACCTGCACGGAGAACATCCTCAGCGGCGGCCCGGCCGAGGAGGAGGGCGAGCTGGGGCCGCTCGTCGGCCAGCTGGTCGTGGCGACGAACGCGTTCCGGCGCGTCGGCGAGGAGTGGAAGGTGTGGTCGCACCACGGCTCGCCGGTGCTCGCCGGGCGCGACGAGGAGGACGACGACGAGGACGGCGCTACCGGCGGGAACGGCGGGGCGGACGGCATTCCGGGGGCGTGACGTATCTCGCGTTGCGCCGTGCTTCGCGTGGGGCTGCCGGGCGTCAGCGCGGCGGGCCCTCACCACTCGTTCGGGCTGCTGGGCGGGCGGGTAGGGGTGGGGCACCGGGTGTGCGGGTAAGCGCGGCGGAAGTCGTGGCCGGCCGGGCACGGCGGGTGCCCGAATGGGCCGGAAGTATGCAGAAGTATCCGTAAATGTGTGCAGGAATCCCTAGCGTCCGTGTGCGAGCGCTGTCGGTGCTCGCAGGTAGATTCGACGTGGGTACCGGGCATCGGAGGTGCCCCCGTCCGACGACCAGCAGGAGTGATTCGTGTGGATCGTGTCGCGCTGCGCGGCCTGAAGGCCCGTGGGCACCACGGCGTGTTCCCCCGGGAGCGCGAGGAGGGCCAGACCTTCATCGTGGACCTCGTCCTGAGCCTGGACACCCGGCCCGCCGCCGCCTCCGACGACCTCACGAAGACCGTGCACTACGGCGTCGTCGCGGAGGAAGTGGTCGATATCGTCCAGGGTGAGCCCGTCGATCTCATCGAGACCCTGGCCGAGCGAATCGCCCAGAACTGCCTCAAGCACGATGCGGTGCGCGAGGTGGAGGTGACCGTCCACAAGCCGGACGCCCCCATCACCGTGCCCTTTGACGATGTGACGATCACTATTACGCGGAGCCGAGTATGAGCAGCAGCGACCCGACCGTGCAGCCGGTGCCCGCCTCCGTGGTGGAGCAGGTGGACGCGGCGGACGTGACCCTGAGCAATCCCAAACGAGCCGTGATCTCCCTCGGCAGCAATCTCGGCAACCGCCTGGAGACCCTCCAGGGTGCGATCGACGCCCTGGAAGACACGCCCGGCCTCCGGGTCAAGGCCGTCTCCCCGGTCTACGAGACGGAGCCGTGGGGCGTCGAGCCCGGCACCCAGCCCTCGTATTTCAACGCCGTCGTGCTCGTGAAGACCACCCTCCCGCCGGACTCCCTGCTTGAGCGCGGTCACGCCATCGAGGAGGCCTTCGAGCGGGTGCGGGACGAGCGCTGGGGGCCGCGCACGCTCGATGTCGACATCGTCGCCTACCAGGACGTCGTCTCCGCCGACCCCGTGCTGACCCTGCCGCACCCGCGCGCCCATGAGCGCGCCTTCGTCCTCGCGCCCTGGCACGATGTGGACCCGGAGGCCGTCGTCCCGGGCCGCGGCGCGGTCGTCGAGCTGCTCGCCGCGGTCGGCACGGAAGGCGTGCAGCCCCGGGTCGACCTGGAACTCCGGCTGCCCGAGTAGTCGTTTAGTTGTTGGACTGCTGAGAACGCGATCGAGATGAGGAGCGACGGCTCGGTGAGGCAACTGCGGATCGGGGTGCTGGCCGGGCTGTTCGCCGTGGCCGGCCTCCTCTCCTGGGCGGGCGCCCGGCTGTGGGACTCGGTCGGCACGCTGCCGCGGGTGCCGGTGGCCGCGCCCATCGTGCTGGCGGTCATCGCCGTCGTCCTCGCGGCCACGGCGCTCTCCCTGCGCGCCCGGCTGCGGGCGCAGCGCGAGCGGCGGCCCGGCGCGAAGGGCGTCGATCCGCTGGTGGCCGCCCGCGCGGTCGTCTTCGGCCAGGCCAGCGCGCTGGTCGCGGCGCTCGTGGCCGGCATGTACGGCGGCGTCGGCGTCTTCCTCGGCCTCGACGGCCTGGACGTCGAGCCCCGCCGCGACCAGGTGATCTACGCGGGCGCGTCCGTCGTCGCCGGCATCGCGGTAATCGCCGCGGCGTTCTTCCTGGAACGCGTCTGCAAACTCCCGGAGGACGACGAAGAGGGCCCGGGGGGCACGGGAACGGTGCGGGGCTAGCGGGACGGCCTCCGGCCACGGGCCAGGGGTGCCGCGCACCCTTGATCCCGCCGCGGGTCACGGGTGCCGCGCACCCTTGAATCCGCCGCAATGGCGCGTCACCACAACGGTGGATCCCGGCGGTGCCGAGCCCGCCTGAGGCGCGTACGGCACCGCCGGACACCGCCGCTGTGGCTGCGCGCCGCCGCGGCGGACAGAGGGGGTGAGGCCGGCACGGCCGCTCGGCAGGAGAGCAGCCCCGGGCTACGCCCCAGGGATGCTCTCCAGATTTACGTCGCTGCGCGCAGCGCCCCGCGCGTCCGCGTCAATCGAGCGTCGCAGCGCCTCATGCAGCCGCGCCGGGGTCAGGACCCCGACGAAGCGGTCCGTCGCGTCGCCGTCGAGGACGGCGATCCAGCCCGCGTCGTGCTGGAGCATCGTGCTGAAGGCCTGCTTGAGGGAGGCGCCGACGGGGAGCCACGCGTCCATGCGGCGGGCCCGGTCCCGTACGGTGCCGCCGCCCGCGAGGGCCTCCGCCGAGACCCAGCCGTGCAGCCGCCCGGCCTCGCCGAGGACCACGGCCCACTGGGCGCCGTCCGAGGCGAGGGCGGCCGCCGCCGCGGCGGCCGTGTCGTCCAGCCGCACGACCGGCGGCTGTTCGAGGTCGCCCTCCTCGATCGGGGTGACCGAGAGCCGCTTGAGCCCCCGGTCGGCCCCGACGAAGTCGGCGACGTACGGCGTGGCGGGCGCGCCCAGCACCGTGGCCGGCGCGTCGAACTGTTCGATGCGGCCCTGCCCGTAGACGGCGATGCGGTCGCCGAGCCGGACCGCCTCCTCGATGTCGTGCGTGACGAACAGCACGGTCTTGCGCACCTGCGACTGGAGCCGCAGGAACTCGTTCTGGAGCCGCTCCCGCACCACGGGGTCGACCGCCCCGAACGGCTCGTCCATGAGCAGGACGGGCGGGTCGGCGGCGAGGGCCCGGGCGACCCCGACCCGCTGCCGCTGCCCGCCGGAGAGCTGGTGCGGATAGCGGGCGCCGTGGACGGCGGGGTCGAGGCCGACGAGGTCGAGGAGCTCGGCCGCGCGGTCGCGGGCCTTCTTGCGCTGCCAGCCCAGCAGGTGGGGGACGGTCGCGGTGTTCTCCAGCACGGTCTTGTGCGGGAAGAGGCCGACCTGCTGGATGACGTAGCCGATGCGGCGCCGCAGTTCGACGGGGTCGACGCCGGAGATGTCCTCGCCGTCGAGGAGGATCCGGCCGGACGTGGGCTCGGTGAGCCGGTTGACCATCTTCATCGTGGTGGTCTTGCCGCAGCCCGAGGGCCCCACGAGCGTGACGAGCTCGCCCTCCGCCACTTCGAAGGACAGGTCGTCCACGGCTGTCGTGCCGTCGGCGTAGCGCTTGGTGACGTGCTCGAAGCGGATCATGGTTCCCCATTCTGGCCGTACTCGCTGGGGACATTGTTGCCGTTGTGTGGCGGCCGGCTCGAATGTCAGTGCCCCGGGTTAGGGTCGCAGGTGACCGGAAAACCGTGGGTCTACGGCCAGGGGGAGGTGGGAGCGCATGGCGGGGCAGTCCTGCCTGATCAGCAATGACTGGATCTGCGGCGAGTATCTGCGGACCCGGGGCCAGGAGCTGACGGACGCCACGCTCCAGCACGTCGGCATCACGCTCGCGTCGGTGGCCATAGGCCTGCTCGTGGCCTTCCCGCTCGCGTTGCTGGCCCGCCGGTGGCGCGCCGCTGCGGGCCCGGTCCTCGGCCTGACCACCGTGCTCTACACGGTGCCGTCGCTGGCGATGTTCTCGCTGCTGGTGCCGTTCTTCGGGCTGTCCGTGTCGGTGGTGGTCACGGGCCTCGTGCTGTATTCGCTGACGATCCTCGTGCGGAACATCCTCGCGGGGCTCGCGTCGGTGCCGGAGGAGGCGAGGGAGGCGGCGCGCGGCATGGGCTACGGCCCGGTGCGCCTGCTCTTCGGGGTCGAACTGCCGCTGGCGCTGCCCGCCCTGATGGCGGGCCTGCGGATCACCACGGTGTCCACGATCTCGCTCACCACGGTCGGCGCGATCCTGCACTACGGCGGCCTGGGCAACCTCGTCTACGACGGCATGCACAGCTATTTCAAGGCGCAGGTGCTCACCGCGTCGGTGCTGTGCGTCGCGCTGGCCGTCGCGGCGGACCTGCTCCTGCTGCTCGTCCAGCGGCTGCTGACGCCGTGGACGCGCGCGGGCAAGGGGGCGGTCTGATGGGCGTCGTGGAGCGCACGTGGTCCTGGCTGGCTACCGGAGCGCACTGGTCGGGCCCGGACGGCGTGTGGCACCGGCTCGGTGAGCACCTCTTCCTGACCGCGGTGTGCCTGGCGATCTCCTGCGCGATAGCGCTGCCGGTGGCCGTGCTGCTGGGCCACCTGGGCAAGGGCGGCGCCCTCGCGGTCAACATCTCCAACGCGGGCCGCGCCGTGCCCACTTTCGCGGTGCTGGTGCTGTTGCTGCTCAGCCCGCTGGGCACGCACGGCTCCTGGCCCACCGTCATCGCGCTGGTGCTGTTCGCGATACCGCCGCTGCTGACCAACGCCTACGTGGGCATGCGCGAGGTGGACCGCGATGTGGTCGAGGCGGCCCGCGGCATGGGAATGACGGGCCGTCAGCTCATAGCGCGCGTGGAGCTCCCGCTGGCGTTCCCGCTGATCGTGACGGGCGTGCGGACCGCCGCCGTGCAGGTCGTCGCGACGACCACGCTCGCCGCCCTGCCCGGTGGCGGCGGCCTGGGCCGCATCATCACGGCGGGCTTCCGGCTCACCGACACCGCCCAGGTGGTGGCCGGCGCCGTGCTGGTGGCGGCGCTCGCGCTGCTCGTCGAAGGCGTGCTGATGCTGGCGGAGCGGCTGTTCGACCCGGTGCGCCGGCGTACGGGGCCGGTGCCGGGGTAGGCGCGGCGCCGGTCAGCGAAGCGACGGCGGCCGGAGAGCCCGCCGACGGAACCGAAGGGCAGATTTCCCATGTTTCCCATGTCTCCCATGAGCAGCACCCCGCGCCGGGCGCGGACCTCCCGCGCCCTGCTGGCGACGGCCGCCGTCGGCGTCCTCGCGGCCGGCCTCGCCGCGTGCGGCGGCGACAGCCTGGAGAAGTCCGGCACCGGAGGAGGCGGCGGATCGGCGAAACCGGGTGAGAACGCGCTGGTCATCGGCTCGGCCGGGTTCACCGAGTCCAGAGTGCTGGCCGAGATATACGCGGGCCTGCTGAAGGACGCCGGATATTCCCCGACGATCAAGACCACCGAAGCCCGCGAGCTCTATGAACCGGAGCTGGAGAAGGGCCGGATCGACGTCGTCCCGGAGTATGCGGCGACGCTCGCCGAATTCCTGAACAAGAAGCAGAACGGCAAGGACGCACCCACCGTCGCGTCCGCCGACGCCGGTGCCACGGTGACGGCCCTGCGGAAACTCGCGGAGCCGCGCGGACTGAAGGTGCTCGACCCCGGCCGCGCGGTCGATCAGAACGCCTTCGCCGTAACCACGGAGTTCGCGGAGAAACACCAGCTCAAGACGCTTTCCGACCTGGGGAAGTCCGGTCAGGAGGTCAAGCTCGCGGCCGGTGACGAATGCCCGCAGCGGCCCTTCTGCCAGCCCGGTCTGGAGAAGACGTACGGCATCCGCGTCACGGGCATCGCCCCGCTGGAGGTGGGCAGCGTCCAGGCCAAGCAGGCGGTCAAGGACGGCAAGGCCCAGCTGCTCCTGACCACGACCACGGACGCCACGCTCGAACAGTTCGGACTGGTCCTGCTCAAGGACGACAAGAAGCTCCAGAACTCCGACAACGTGCTGCCCGTGGTGAATGCACAGAAGGCGGGTTCGCAGAAGGTCGCGGACGCCCTCGCGAAGCTCACCAGGGTGCTGACCACGGAAGATCTCACCGAACTCAACAAGAAGGTGGATGCGCAGCGGCTCAAGCCCGCCGATGTCGCCGCGCAGTACCTCAAGGAGAAGCGGCTCCTGACGAAGTGAGAGGTGTAGGAGACAAGTAAGATTAGGGGAACAGTTTCGTGGTGGAGTCACACTCCCGAGGCGACGCACGGTAAGTTTCAGGCCATGCCACGAGGACGCCACCGCCATTCGCCATCCCTGCACAGGCTCCTTCCCCCATCGGCCGTCGCCGCGACATCGGTCGCCTGCGCCGCCGGTGCATGGGTGGTAGGTGAAACGGTCGTCATCCGGGGTCTCGCCGCGGCGGCTGCCGCCGCCGCGGTGGTCGGCGCCGTGCTGATGCGCCGTTGGGACCGCTCCGCCGGGAGGCGGGTCGCCCAGCTCACCGCCGCCCGCACCCGCGACGAGTGGAAGACCGAGGAGCGCATAGCCGAGCTGGAGACGGACCTGGAGGACACCCGGGCGGCCAAGACCCGCCTGGAGTCCAAGCTGCGCGGTAAGCGCGCCGAGCTGGCCCGCCTCCGCACGGAGCACGCCGACCTGCTGCGCCGCTACGCCGCCGCCGAGACCGGGCGGGCCAGCGCGCTGGAGAGCCGCCGCGTCGCCCGCGGCGGCGCGGCGGCGCTGGAGTCCGGCGCCCCGCTCAAGGTGCCCGGCCCCGCCGTCGATCCGGCCGCGTTCCGCAAGGCCGCGGAGGTGCTGCGCGGCCTCGCCGGCGGCGAGGCGGCCGCCGGGGCGGAGTCCCGGCCCGGCCTGAAGCCCGTGACGGCGCCTCAGGCGGCGCCCAAGGCCGTGCCCCAGCCGCGTACGGAGACCCGCAAGGGCGGCCCGCGCGGTGCCCGGCGGACGGACGGCGGGAGCAAGGCGGACGGCCCGGCCGCCGCCCCCGCGCCCCAGGCCGCCGACGGCGCCGAGACCGTCGCGCCGGGGCCCGCCGCCGCGAAGCCCGCCGTGCCGCAGTCCCCGGCCCGGCGCCCCGCCTCCCGCACCACGGGCGGCTTCGACTTCTTCGGCACCCAGGGCTCCGCCCCGGCCCCGCGCCCCGTCGAGGAGACGGACCTCGCGGACGTCGTCGGCGAGGAGGCGCTCGCCGAGGCCAAGGCCGAAGCGGACGGCGAGCCGGCCGGTGACGACGTCATCGACCTGACCGCGCACGACGAGACCGAGCAGATAGACGTGGCCGAGCTGCGGACGGCCGTCTCGTAGGCGGTCACGAAGCCCGGCCCGCATGCAGAAACGAAACCCCCGGCGGGGACTCCCGCCGGGGGTTTCGTCGACCAGCCGGCCTGCTTGCCGGTTCGGCCTACTTGTCGATGTCGCCCACGACGAAGAACAGCGACCCCAGGATCGCCACCATGTCGGCGACCAGCGTCCCCGGCAGCAGCTCCGTCAGGGCCTGGATGTTGTTGAAGGACGCGGAGCGCAGCTTCAGCCGGTACGGGGTCTTCTCGCCCTTCGAGACGAGGTAGTAGCCGTTGAGGCCGAGCGGGTTCTCGGTCCACGCGTACGTCGCGCCCTCGGGCGCCTTCAGCACCTTCGGCAGCCGCTGGTTGATCGGCCCCGGCGGCAGCTCGGCGATCCGGTCGAGGCAGGCCTCCGCGAGCTCCAGCGCGTTGTGCGTCTGCTCCAGCAGGCACTCGAAGCGGGCCAGGCAGTCGCCGTCCTCGCGGGTGACGACCTTGAGCACGTCCTGGAGTTCCCCGTAGGCGAGGTACGGCTCGTCGCGCCGCAGGTCGAAGTCGACGCCGGACGCGCGGGCGATCGGCCCGCTCACCCCGTACGCGTGCACCGTCTCCGGCGCGAGGACGCCGACGCCGCGCGTGCGGCCCCGGAAGATCTCGTTGCCGAGGACGAGCCGGTCGTAGACGTCCATCCGGGAGCGGACCTGGGCCACGGCGTGCCGCGCCCGGCCGAGCCAGCCGGCCGGCAGGTCCTCCTTCAGGCCGCCGACGCGGTTGAACATGTAGTGCATCCGGCCGCCGGAGACCTCCTCCATCACCGTCTGGAGCTCCTCGCGCTCGTGGAAGGCGTGGAAGACGGGGGTGATGCCGCCGAGCTCCAGGGGGTAGGAGCCGAGGAACATCAGGTGGTTGAGGACCCGGTTCAGCTCGGCGAGCAGCGTACGGGTCCACACGGCGCGCTCGGGGACCTCCATGCCGAGCATCCGCTCCACGGCCAGGACGACGCCCAGCTCGTTGGAGAACGCCGACAGCCAGTCGTGGCGGTTGGCGAGCACGATGATCTGCCGGTAGTCGCGGGCCTCGAACAGCTTCTCCGCGCCGCGGTGCATGTAGCCGATGATCGGCTCGGCCTCCCGGACCCGCTCGCCGTCGAGGACGAGCCGCAGGCGCAGCACGCCGTGCGTGGACGGGTGCTGGGGTCCGATGTTGAGCACCATGTCGGTGCTCTCCGCCGCACCGCCGATGCCGACTGTCGTCTCCGTCATGGGGGTCATGGGGATAAGTCTGTCAGCCTTCTCCGCAAGGCCGGTCCCGGTGCCGCTTCCAGGCGGTCCGGGCGCCGCTCTCAGGCCCGCTCCGGGCCGTCCGGGAGCAGCCCCCGGCAGGCGTCGCCCACCGGGTGCACCAGCCAGCCGAAGGCCCCCAGCCCGGCCGGCGAGGTGAGCTCGGCGGCCTCGCCCGCCCGCCCCAGCGCCCGGACGTAGGCGGCCGGGTCGGTCGAGGCGAGCGACAGCGGCGGGCGGCCGCCGTCCAGGCCGAGCGCCCGCAGTGCCTCGCGCTGGGTCAGCACGGTGCTGCCCGGCCGCGCGCACGCGTCCATGGCGACGTGCGCGGTGATGTCGCACGAGCCGTCCGGCACCGGCCGCACCTCGCGGCCCTCCCGGAAGCCGGCCAGCGTGCCGAAGGGCGGACGGCCGGCGCGCTCGTGGGCGTAGTCGACGGCCACGGCGAGGCCCGCGCGCAGGCTGCCCACGGCTCGCGCCCAGGCGGCGTCGCGCGGCCGGCCGATCTCGGCGCGGGTGCCGGGCGGCGCGCCCGCGACGGGCCACCAGCGGGCGAGCCACGCGGCGTCCTCGCCCGCGACCGGCTCCCCGAGCAGCTCCTCGCCGTCCTCCTGGACGAGCACCTGGCGCGCGACGCCCTCCGCGTCCGTCTCGACGACGTCCACGGGCACGTTGTCGAGCCACTCGTTGGCGAACAGCAGGCCCTCGACGCCTTCCGGGACCTCGCCCACCCAGGTGATGCGCCCGTCCAGCCCGGCCGGGCGGGCGGCGCGCTCGACGGCGTACGGGCGCAGCCGCGCGGCCACGTCCGCCGGCAGCTTCCCGAGGACGCCGGTGAGCAGTTCGCCGCGCCCGGCGCCGACGTCCGTGAAGGCGAGCTCCGCCGGCTGCCCGAGCGCCTTGTCGACCCGGCACAGCAGTTCGGCGACGGCACCGGCGTACAGCGGCGAGGCGTGCACGGAGGTGCGGAAGTGCCCGGCGGGGCCCTCGGGGCGCCGGTAGAAGCCGCTCGGGCCGTAGAGCGCGGCCTCGGTCGCGGCGCTCCATGTTCTCGTTCCGCTTGCCATACGCACACGCTATGCGTCCTTCGCGGGTACGCCGCCTCCACCTTGCGGAGTAGAAGGAGTGTCACCGGATCGATCGCCGGGCTGACCCCGGCACGTACGCGGCATGCCTACGCTGGGTGACGTGCACCGCCTCTACGACTTTCTCCGCAGGCACCCGACCGGTGTGGACAGCTTCTGGGCCGTCCTCCTGCTCGGGATCAGCCTGCTGGTCGCCGCCGAAGAGCACGGCACGACGGCGACCCAGTCGGCCGTGAACGTCGTCACGGTGCTGACCCTCAGCCTGGTGGTCGCCCTGCGCCGCCGCGCCCCCGTGCCGATGCTGTTCCTCGCGATCGCGAGCGGCCTGGCCCAGATCGTGGCCGACGTGCAGGGCGGCCTCGCCGACATCGCGATGCTCGCGATCGTCTACACCGTCGCCTCCGGCCACGTCCGCTGGGCGTCGAGGGTGGCCCTGGCCGGCGGGCTGGCCGCGCCGGTGCTCTTCCTGATCCGGTGGCCGGTCGTTAACCGCGGGCTCGGCGGGACGCTCATCTCGCTGGCCTTCCTCACCGCCCCCTTCGTCCTCGCCTGGGTGCTGGGCGACTCCATGCGCACCCGCCGCGCGTACTGGGCCCAGCTGGAGGAGCGTGCGGCCCGCCTGGAGAAGGACCGCGAGCAGCAGGCGCGGATGGCCGTGACGGCCGAGCGGGCGCGCATCGCCCGCGAGCTGCACGACGTCGTCGCGCACAACGTCTCGGTGATGGTCGTCCAGGCCGACGGCGCGGCGTACGTCCTGGACGCCTCGCCCGAGCAGGCCAAGCAGGCCCTGGAGACGATCTCCGGCACGGGCCGCCAGGCGCTCGCCGAGATGCGCCGCCTGCTGGGCGTCCTGCGCACGGAGGAGGGCACCACCGAGGGCGGGGACTACGTGCCGCAGCCCGACGTCGAGCAGATCGGCGACCTGGTCGAGCAGGTGCGGGGCGCGGGCCTGCCCGTGGAGTACGAGGTCGAGGGTGCGCCGCGGCCGCTGCCGAGCGGCGTGGAGCTGACCGCGTACCGCATCGTGCAGGAAGCCCTGACCAACACGCGCAAGCACGGCGGCCCGGAGGCCGGGGCGAGCGTGCGCCTCACGTACTTCGACGACGGGCTCGGCCTGCTCGTCGAGGACGACGGCCGGGGCGCGCAGCACGAGCTGTACGAGGCGGGCGGCGCGGACGGCATGGGCCACGGCCTGATCGGCATGCGCGAGCGGGTCGGCATGGTCGGGGGCACGCTGGACGCGGGGCCGCGGCCGGGCGGCGGCTTCCGGATCAGCGTGCTGCTGCCGGTGAAGCCGGGCGGCCGCTGACGATGAGTTCGTTGACAGATCAGTTCTTCGGCAGATGAGCTCTTTGACAACTGCCCGATCGAGGAAAGGGGCATCTGCATGTCCATCCGGGTGATGCTCGTGGACGACCAGGTACTTCTCCGTACCGGTTTCCGCATGGTGCTGGCCGCCCAGCCCGACATGGAGGTCGTCGCCGAGGCCGGGGACGGCGCGGAGGCCGTGGAGGTGCTGGCCGGCACCGAGGTGGACGTCGTCCTGATGGACGTCCGCATGCCCCGGCTGGACGGCGTGGAGGCGACGCGCCGCATCTGCGCGCAGGACGACCCGCCGAAGGTGCTGATCCTGACCACGTTCGACCTGGACGAGTACGCGTTCTCGGCGCTGAAGGTCGGCGCGAGCGGGTTCATGCTCAAGGACGTGCCGCCGGCCGAGCTGCTGGGGGCGATCCGGGCCGTGCACAGCGGTGACGCGGTGGTCGCGCCGAGCACGACGCGGCGGCTGCTGGATCGTTTCACCCCCATGCTGCCGAGCATGAGCAAGGAGCCGGTCAGCGCCGAGCTGGGGCGGCTCACCGAGCGCGAGCGCGAGGTCATGCTGCTCGTGGCGCAGGGCCTGTCCAACGGGGAGATCGCGGCGCGGCTGGTGCTGTCCGAGGCCACGGTCAAGACGCACGTGGGGCGCATCCTCACCAAGCTGGGGCTGCGCGACCGGGTGCAGGTCGTGGTGCTCGCCTACGAGAGCGGGCTCGTACGGGCCGGGGGCGGGCCGGCGCAGCAGTAGCGCCGCGCGCTCCTCACCCGCTGACGGCCTCGCGCACCGCCGCCATGAACTCCTCCGTGCGGGGGTGCGTGGGGTGGGCGGGGCCGGCGAGGTAGACCGTCGCGGCGGGGGCGTCCTCGACCGGGACGAAGCGGACGCCGGGGTGGCCGTGGCTCTCCCCGGTGCCGGCGGCCGCGATGCCGAACGCGTCGCCCGTCGCGATGATGTTCAGCCACTCGTCGACGTTGTGCACCTCGACGGTGCGGGACGGGCGCTGCACCGGGGGCCACAGGTCCGGCGAGCCGGTGCCCGTTTCCGGCCACACCGCGAGGGGCAGGCGCGGGTTCTCGGTGAGCTCGGCGAGGCGCACGCGGGTGCGGCCGGCGAGCGGGTGGTCGTCGGGGAGGGCGGCGATGCGGTCCTCGGTGTAGAGGGCCTCGGTGCGGATGCGCGGGTCACGGGGGCGGGTGCGCAGCACGGCCACGTCGGTGTCGCCCGTGGCCAGGCCCGCGGTGTGGTTGTCCTGGCGGACGACTTCGAGCGGCACGTGCGGGTGCGAGCGGCGCCAGGAGCGCAGGAGCGGGACGGTCTGCTGTCCCAGGACCGCGCAGGTGTAGCCCAGGCGGAGGGGGCGGGAGAGCGCCCTGGTGTCCGCGAGCGCGGCGTCGAGGTGGGCCAGGATGGCCCGGCCGTGCCCGAGCAGGGTGGCCCCGGCCGGGGTGAGGTCCAGGTGCCGCGACGACCGGTCGACCAGCCGCACGCCGACGCGGGCCTCCAGCTGGGCGAGCGTCCGGGAGAGGGCGGGCTGCGTGACGTGCAGCCGGGCCGCGGCGGCGGTGACGGTGCCGGCCTCGGCGATGGCGGCCAAGGCCTTGAGGTGACGCAGCTCCACATCCATGCGCGGGAAGCATAGCTGCTGCGCAGAAGGCATTTCCGGGGGTGGGGAAGAGTCCGTAGCGTTGGCTTCGCAGGGGATTCCGAGATCTGAGGGATTCCGAGATCTGATGTACGGGATGGGACGGGCCGGTTATGAAGATTCTTCTGGTGGGTGCGGGCGGAACGCTCGGCGGCGCGGTGCGGAAGGCGCTGGCGGAGCGGGGCCACGAGGTGATCGGCGTGGGGCGCACCGGCGGGGACGTGATCTGCGACGTCACCGACCCGGAGGCGGTCGGGCGGCTGTACGCGCGGGTGGAGGGGCTGGACGCGGTGGCGGTCGCGGCCGGTGACGCGGTCTTCAAACCGTTCGGCGAGCTGACGGCGGACGACTTCGCGGCGACGTTCCGCGGCAAGGCGCTCAGCCAGGTGGAGCTGGTCCGGCAGGGGGCGCGGCACGTGGCCCCCACCGGGTCGTTCACGCTGATCAGCGGGGTACTCACGGACGAGCCGATCGTGGCCGGGGCGGCGGCTTCCGCGGCGAACGGTGCGGTGGAGGCGTTCGTACGGGCCGCGGCGATCGAGCTCGCGCCGCAGCGGATCAATGCGGTGAGCCCGACGGTGGTCGAGGAGTCCCTCCCGGGCTACGCCCCGTTCTTCCCGGGCATGGAAGCGGTCCCGGCGTCCCGGGTGGCGACGGCGTACGTCCGCGCGATCGAGGGCGCTCAGACGGCCCGCGTCTACGCGGTCCGCTGACCGCCCCCGCCCCCTTACCCGGGCACCGTTTACCTGAGCACCGTCTCCAGGAAGTCGCTGCCCAGGCGGGCCACTATCGGGAGGTCCAGTTGGTGGAGGACGTAGCGGCCGCGGCGGCGGGTGGTCAGGAGACCCGCCTTCTTCATCACGGCCACGTGCCGGGACACCTCCGGCGGCGTCAGGTCGAAGGCCGTCGCCAGCTCGCCCGTGGTGTGCGGGCCGCGGGCCAGCGTGCGGCACAGCCGCATGCGCACCGGGTGCGCGAGGGCTTCCATCCGCTGCTGGACCAGCTGCAGGGCGGGCCCGCGCGGCAGCTCCGGCGCGGCCACCGGGTACTGGACCATCGGCCGCCAGCCCGGCCGGTGCAGCACGATCAGGTGCGGCCACCCGAAGGCGGTGGGGACGAACGTGATGCCGTCCCGGGGCGCCGCACCCCGCCCGTTCGACAGCTTGTCGAAGACGAGCCGCGTGCCGTCCTCGCTGACGGAGACGGCCGTGGAGACGGCGGCCAGGGCCTCCGCGAGACCGTGGCGCCGCAGCAGCTCCGCCTTGTGCCGGGCGTCGGCGGCCAGCTGCACCCGCACCCGCTGCCAGTTGTCGGCGAAGAAGGCCTCGTCGCAGTCCTCCAGGAGCCGCCGCAGCCATGCCCGCAGCGCGCCGGGGTTCTCCAGCATGCGGTCGGTGAACTGCGCCTGCCGCGGCCCCCGCGCCGCGGACAGCTCGCGCACGCGTGCCCGCTGCTCCGCGTCGACGAGGGGCGAGGGAACGGGCCGCTCGTAGGACGAGCTGCACGTGACCTCGAAGGCGGCGGACACGAACTGCTCGTCGTCCATGCGGTCGAGGTCGTCCAGGTCCTCGGCGAGCGTGGCGCGGGGCACGGCCGGCAGGAGCAGGTCGGAGCGCGCCGAGCGCCACAGGAAGTCGGCCTCGGTGAGCCGGTCGGCGAGGTCGGGCCGCAGCCCGGCGGCGGTGGCCGTCGCCCAGCCGTGCAGCCCGGGATGGTGGCCGGGCTCCGCCAGGACGTGCAGCATCGCGCCGAGCTCGGCCAGCGGCGACGGCCCGAACACGATGCGCTCGGGCGGCAGCCCGGCGATGTCGATCTCCACGCTCATGCGCCCATCCTGCCTCCCTTGCCAAGGGCCCCCGCGTCACTTGACGGTCCTCGTCAATCGACGCGGCAGGTCGGCGCGGACCGGAGCACCGTGGAAGGCATGAACGCAGCTCAGCAGCACATGCTCGACGTCTACCGCTCCGCCCAGCTCGGCACTCCGGCCCCGCCGGCCCCCGGCACCGGGGACGTGGAGGCCTACCGTTCCTTCCGCACCTGGCGCGCCTTCCAGGGCGTCGTCGACGAGCGGGTCGCGGCCCGCCGCGCCCGCCGGGCGGCGCTGCTCCGCCCCCTCCGCGCCGTCTTCTTCCGGCGGCCCGCAGCCGCCGCCGTCCGCCCGTACACGGCGCAGGACACCACCCGCCGCGTCCCGGACACCTGCGGCCGCCCGGCCGAGTGCTGACGCACACCGGAAGACGCTGCCCGGCGATATCCACAGGCCTGGGGACGTCCGGGGACTGCCCCTCCCGCCTCACGTAGCATGACGATGGAATCGTCCGGTACCCCCCGCGGACTGGAACGGAAGGCCATCGCCGCGTGAACGCACACACTTTCCCGGAGCACCCGAGCCCCCAGGACCGGCCCGCCCGGCTCACCGTCGGCGTCGTCGGCGCGGGTCGCGTCGGCCCGGCGCTCGCCGCCGCGCTCCGGCTCGCCGGGCACCGCCCGGTCGCCGTCTCCGGAGTCTCCGACGCCTCGGTGCGCAGGGCCGCGGCCCTGCTGCCGGAAGTCCCGCTCGTGCCGCCCGCCGAAGTCCTGGCGCGCGCCGAGCTGGTCCTGCTCACCGTGCCCGACGACGCCCTGCCGGGCCTGGTCAGCGGCCTCGCCGAGACGGGCGCCGTGCGCCCGGGCCAGCTCCTCGTGCACACCTCGGGCCGGCACGGCACCGCTGTCCTCGACCCCGCCCGCCGCGCCGGGGCCCTTCCGCTCGCCCTGCACCCGGCCATGACCTTCACCGGCACCCCGGTCGACGTCGACCGCCTGGCCGGCTGCTCCTTCGGCGTCACCGCGCCCGAGGAGCTGCGGCTCGCCGCGGAGGCCCTGGTCATCGAGATGGGCGGCGAGCCCGAGTGGATAGCGGAAGAGGCCCGCCCGCTCTACCACGCGGCCCTCGCCATGGGCTCGAACCACCTGGTCACCCTGGTCGCCCAGGCCATGGACCTGCTGCGGACCGCCGGCGTCGCCGCTCCCGACCGCATGCTCGGCCCGCTCCTCGGCGCCGCGCTCGACAACGTCCTGCGCAGCGGCGACGCGGCCCTGACGGGCCCCGTGGCCCGCGGCGACGCCGGCACGGTCGCCGCGCACGTCGCCGAGCTGCGTGTCCACGCACCCCAGGCCGTCGCCGGCTATCTGGCGATGGCCCGCACCACCGCCGACCGCGCGCTCGCGGCCGGCCTGCTCAAGCCGGAACTGGCGGAGGACCTGCTCGGCGTCCTCGCGGACGGAGGCACCGCATGACCATCCAGCTCACCCGTGACGCCGAGGAGCTGCACGCCCTCCCGCACGAAGGCCGCCGCGCCGTCGTGATGACGATGGGCGCCCTGCACGAGGGCCACGCCACCCTCGTCCGCGAGGCGCGCCGCCTGGCCGGCCCGGAGGGCCAGGTCGTCGTCACGGTCTTCGTCAACCCGCTGCAATTCGGCGCGGGTGAGGATCTCGACCGCTACCCGCGCACCCTCGACGCCGACATCGACATAGCCGAGCAGGCCGGCGCCGACGTCGTCTTCGCCCCTTCCGTGGACGAGGTCTACCCCGGCGGCGAGCCCCAGGTCCGCATCACCGCCGGCCCCATGGGCGAGCGCCTCGAAGGCGCCTCCCGCCCCGGCCACTTCGACGGCATGCTCACCGTCGTCGCCAAGCTCCTGCACCTCACCGCGCCGGACCTCGCGCTGTTCGGCCAGAAGGACGCCCAGCAGCTCGCCCTGATCCGCCGCATGGTGCGTGACCTCAACTTCCCCGTGGAGGTCGTGGGCGTGGAGACGGTCCGCGAGGGCGACAACCTCGCGCTGTCGAGCCGCAACCGCTATCTCTCCGTGGCCGACCGGGCTACGGCGCTGGAGATCTCGCGCGCCCTGCTGACCGCAGAGGCCGCCGCCGAACTCGGGGCAGGGCCCGTCCGGCGCTCCGCCCGGGTCGTGCTCGACGCCGCGGCGCAGATGGAGCCCCCGCTCCACCTCGACTACGTCGCCCTCGTCGACCCCGCCGACTTCACCGACGTCCCCGACGACTACGAGGGCGAGGCCGTCCTCGCCGTCGCCGCCAAGGTCGGCACCACCCGCCTGATCGACAACGTCCCCCTCACCGTCGGCCCGGCCACGGGAGCGCAGCGATGACCGGCATACGGCTCCACGCGCCCCGCCCCGGCTGGTCCGTCGACGCCGACGTCGTCGTCGTGGGCTCCGGCGTGGCCGGGCTCACCGTCGCGCTGCGCTGCGCCGCCGCCGGCGCGAAGGTCACCGTCGTCACCAAGGCGCTCCTGGACGACGGCTCCACCCGCTGGGCCCAGGGCGGGATAGCGGCAGCGCTCGGCGAGGGCGACACCCCCGAGCAGCACCTGGACGACACGCTCGTCGCCGGTGCGGGCCTCTGCGACGAGGAGGCCGTGCGGGCCCTGGTCACCGAGGGCCCCGACGCCGTGCGCCGGCTCATCGCCACGGGCGCCCGGTTCGACACCGACGCCGACACGGGCGCCGTCCTGCTCACCCGTGAGGGCGGCCACCACCGCCGCCGCATCGCCCATGCGGGCGGTGACGCGACCGGCGCCGAGATCTCCCGCGCCCTCGTCGAGGCCGTCCGCGCGGCCGGCATCGAGACCATCGAGCACGCCCTCGTCCTCGACCTCCTCAAGGACGCGGACGGCCGGGCCGCCGGCGTCACCCTGCACGTCATGGGCGAGGGCGAGCGCGACGGCGTCGGCGCCGTACGGGCCCGGGCCGTCGTCCTCGCGACCGGCGGCATGGGCCAGGTCTTCTCCGCGACCACGAACCCGGCGGTCTCCACCGGCGACGGCGTCGCCCTCGCCCTGCGGGCCGGGGCCGAGGTCTCCGACCTGGAGTTCGTCCAGTTCCACCCCACCGTGCTGTGGCTCGGCCCGGACGCCGAAGGACAGCAGCCGCTCGTGTCGGAGGCGGTGCGCGGCGAGGGCGCCCACCTCGTCGACGCGAACGGCCACCGCTTCATGGTCGGTGCCCACGAGCTCGCCGAGCTGGCCCCGCGCGACATCGTCGCCAAGGGCATCATGCGGCGCATGCAGGAGCTCGGCGCTCCGCACATGTACCTCGACGCCCGCCACTTCGGCGCGCGGATGTGGGAGCAGCGCTTCCCCACGATCCTCGCCGCCTGCCGCGCGCACGGCATCGACCCGGTCACCGAGCCGATCCCGGTCGCGCCCGCCGCGCACTACGCCTCCGGCGGCGTCCGTACGGACCTGGCGGGCCGTTCGTCCGTGCCGGGCCTCTACGCGTGCGGCGAGGTCGCCTGCACGGGCGTGCACGGCGCGAACCGCCTCGCGTCGAACTCGCTGCTGGAAGGGCTCGTCTTCGCGGAGCGCATCGCCGCGGACGTCACGGAGGTCCTCCGGGAGGCCGGCGCGCCCCCGCGGCCCGCGGCCACCGGCACGGACACCGGCGCCGGCACGGTGCTCGCCGGTCCGAAGGCCCGGCTGGAGATCCAGCGCATCATGTCCGAGGGCGCCGGGGTCCTGCGGTCCAGGGAGAGCCTCGACCGGGCGGCCGCGGAGCTCGCGCGCATCGACGACGACGCCGCGGCCGCGCTGGAAGCGCCCGGCACCGAGAGCTGGGAGGCCACCAACCTCCTGCTCGTCGCCCGCGTCCTCGTCGCCGCCGCCCTGCGACGCGAGGAGACCCGCGGCTGCCACTGGCGCGAGGACGCCCCCGACCGGGACGATGCCTGGCGTCGCCACCTCTTGGTGACCCTGCGCCCGGACCGTACGCTCGCGGTCTCCACCACCGAGACGGCCGCCTTCCCGCCCGCGGCCGCCCCGACGCCCCACCCGCCCACGAACGGCGCCCACCCGAGGAGCACCACGTGACCACCCCGAACGACCTCCCCCTCCACCAGATCGGCCAGGACATCCAGGTGAACCTCGAAACGGCCACCGGCGGCTGCGGTGACGGCTGCGGCTGCGGCGAGACGTTCGCGGAGGACGCCATGGAGTGCGGGCTCGACCCCGACCTCGCCCGCCTCCTCGCCGACGCCGGCCTCGACCCCCTCCAGGTCGAGGACATCGCCCACGTCGCCATCGAGGAGGACCTCGACGGCGGCGAGGACGTCACCACCCTGGCCACCATCCCCGCGGACGCCGTCGCCACCGGCGACTTCACCGCCCGCACCGACGGCACCGTCGCCGGCCTGCACATCGCCGAGGCGATCCTCTCGGTCGTCTGCACCGAGGAGTTCGAGGTCGAGCGGCACGTCGAGGACGGCGACCGGGTGACCGCCGGCCAGAAGCTGCTCACCGTCCGCACCCGCACCCGCGACCTGCTCACCGCCGAGCGCAGCGCGCTCAACATCCTGTGCCGCCTGTCGGGCATCGCCACCGCGACCCGCGAGTGGGCCGACCTGCTGGACGGCACCAAGGCCGCCGTCCGCGACACCCGCAAGACCACGGTCGGCCTGCGCGCCCTGGAGAAGTACGCGGTCCGCTGCGGCGGCGGCGTCAACCACCGCATGTCCCTGTCGGACGCGGCCCTCATCAAGGACAACCACGTGGTCGCGGCCGGCGGCGTCGCCGAGGCCTTCAAGGCCGTCCGGGACGCCTGCCCGGGCCTGGCCATCGAGGTCGAGGTCGACCGGATCGACCAGATCGAGCCGGTCCTCGCCGAGGGCGCCGACCTCGTCATGCTGGACAACTTCACCCCCGAGCAGACCCGCGAGGCCGTCGAACTGGTCGCGGGCCGCGCCCTGCTGGAGTCCTCCGGCCGCCTCACCCTGGTCAACGCCCACGCCTACGCCGAGACCGGCGTGGACTACCTGGCGGTCGGCGCGCTGACGCACTCCTCCCCGATCCTCGACATCGGCCTGGACCTGCGCGAGGGCGACGGCGACGAGCCGCAGGGGGAAACCGCCTGATGCTGCTCACCATCGATGTCGGCAACACCCATACGGTCCTCGGCCTGTTCGACGGCGAGGAGATCGTCGAGCACTGGCGGGTGTCGACCGACCCCCGCCGGACGGCCGACGAACTGGCCGTCCTCCTCCAGGGCCTGATGGGCATGCACCCGCTGCTCGGCGAGGAGCTCGGCGACGGCATCGACGGCATCGCCATCTGCTCCACGGTCCCCGCGGTCCTGCACGAGCTGCGCGAGGTCACCCGCCGCTATTACGGCGACGTGCCCGCGGTCCTGGTCGAGCCGGGCGTGAAGACCGGGGTGCCGATCCTGATGGACAACCCCAAGGAGGTCGGCGCCGACCGGATCGTCAACGCCGTCGCGGCCGTCGAGCTCTACGGCGGCCCGTGCATCGTCGTCGACTTCGGCACGGCCACGACCTTCGACGCGGTCAGCGCCCGCGGCGAGTACGCGGGCGGGGTGATCGCCCCGGGCATCGAGATCTCGGTGGAGGCGCTGGGCGTTAAGGGCGCGCAGCTCCGCAAGATCGAGCTGGCCCGCCCGCGCGGCGTCATCGGGAAGAACACGGTCGAGGCCATGCAGTCCGGCATCCTCTACGGCTTCGCCGGGCAGGTCGACGGCGTCGTCGAGCGGATGGCCCGCGAGCTCGCCGACGATCCGGACGAGGTCACCGTCATCGCCACCGGCGGGCTCTCGCCCCTGGTGCTCGGCGAGGCGTCGGTCATCGACGAACACGAGCCGTGGCTCACGCTGATCGGCCTGCGGCTGGTGTACGAGCGGAACGTCTCCCGCACGTAGGGCGCGGGTCGCGGCCCGCGCGCAACCAACCGTCCGTTTCAACTGTCCTGTCAGCTGCGGAACCTGATCCTGTATCCGACGGGCGTGGAGCGTATGGGAATGAAGCGGACAATGCGGTGGGCGGCGGTGCCCGCCGCGGCGCTGGCGGCCGGGCTGGGGCTGTGCGCCGCCGCGGCGCAGGCCGCTCCGGCGCAGGACGGGCCGGCCTCCCGCGCCGACTACCAGGCCGTCGCCCATCCGGTCGTGGGCCGGGTCGGCGAGACCGTCGAGGTCGAGCTGGGCGTCAGGAACGGCGGCCCCGGCCCGGGCGGCGGGCGGCCCGGGCACGGCGCCGGCCTGTACGAGGTGACGCCGCCGCCGGGCACGGCGATCGTCGCGGCCCCGCGCAGCGGCGCCCGGCAGCCGTGTGTGGCGGCGGTGAGCCCGGGCGCGGCGCCCAGCTCGTACATCTGCTCCATCGAGGAGAGCTTCTCCGCGGGCGAGCGGGACACGCTCAGCTTCCGGGTCCGCATCGACGAGAAGGTCGACGGAGCGGAGGGCCTGGTCCGGATCCTCGACCGCGACGGCGCGCCGGCCTCCGACCCGGACCCCGGCAACGACACGGCGCCGATCCGCGTCGAGGTCATGGACCGCGCGCCCGAGCCGGTCGCCTCGCCGGCGGCGAACGGCACGCTCCTGCTCGCGACGACGTCGGGGACGGCGGTTTCGGCCGGGGCGATCGCGTTCGGGGTCAAGCGGCGCAGGCGGTAGCCCCGCGGGCCGCGCGCGGTCACCGCACCCGGCGCGTTCGTCGTGAAGCGGCCGGCAAGGCCCGGGGCCACGCCGTAAAAGTTCGGCCTATGCGAAAATTGTCCGTTTAGCACTTAAAGTCGGCGCATGCCCACGCCATACGGATCCCGCGGCGGCATGGCGTTCAGCGCGGACGAACTGCGCGTGCTGCGCCGAGCCCTCGCCATCGCCCTCCACCCCCATGCCGTCCCCGGGCGCCCCGGCCCCGAGCGCGCCGCGGAGGTGCGCGACTGCTTCCGGCTCGCCGAGGCCGTGGACGAGGCGGTGCTGGAGAGCGGACGGCTGCGCGCCTTCCTCCGCGCCGACCTCGCCCGCTACCGCGCCGCCCTGCCCGGCGCCGCCTCCGGCTACGCCGAGCGCCTCCAGGACGCCCTGGCGGCGGGCTACCGGCCGCGCGAGGAGGACCTCGACGCGCTCCGCGCCCTGAGCGCCACCCCCACCGCCGGGCCTGCCGCGGCCGCCTACCGGGCCCTGCTGCGCCGCTGCGAGCTCGCGGCGGGCCCGCCCGGCCGGGGTGCGGCCGCCGACCGCACGGCCTGCGCGGTGCCCGCCGCGCGCATCCGGCTGCGCCGCACCCCGCTGCTCGCCCTGCCCGGCGGCCGCCCGCCGACCGCCGGGGCCTCCGCGCCGCGGCCCGGGCAGAAGCCGGTCAGGAAACCGGCCGAGAAACCCGCGGAGAAGCCCGGCGGCGAGCCCGGCAAGCCGTCCGCGCCGAGCCCGGGCCGGCCCATCCCCACGCCCGGCGAGGTCTTCCCGCCCCGCCGCAAGCCCGCCCCGCCCGCGGGCGCCGAGGCGCCGCACGCCCGACCCGCCTGAAAGGCGGCCGGGCGCGCGCGTAATCTGGACGGGCCTCTGACAAACCGTGCTTTCCCGATCCAGAAGGAGCCGGCCATGGACTATGTCGCCGCACTGGTGCCGCCCGTCGTGATGGCGATCGCCTTCACCGCCCTGGTCGTGACGATCATCAAGAGCCAGGGTGGCGCGAACAAGGGCAAGGAAGACGCCGCGGTCGACGCCGCGCTGGCCCGCGCGGAAGCCGCGCAGCAGCCCGCCGAGGGCAGCGCGGCCTGACGCGGGCGCGCCCGTCGCGGGCGCGGTCGCTCACGGGGCGTACGGCAAGGGACCACAATTCCCGCCGTGCGCCCTTTTTGCTGCCCCTTTGCAGCTCCGATAAAGCGTCATTCCAGACATCTCCCACTATTATTCGCGTGTGGTCAGACGCCTGGGTGATCTGGAAGACGCCGTCATGACGCGCGTGTGGGACTGGAACCGGCCGGTCACTGTTCGAGAAGTGCTGGAAGACCTTCAACAGGAACGGTCCATCGCCTACACCACGGTCATGACCGTAATGGACAACCTGTATCAGAAGGGCTGGCTGCGACGGGAAGCGGAAGGCCGGGCCTATCGATATGAGGCGGTCTCCAACCGGGCCGCCTACTCGGCCGCACTGATGAACGAAGCGTGGTCCGTGAGCGACAACCCCGCGGCCGCTCTCGTCGCCTTCTTCGGCATGATGTCGGCCGAACAACGCGAAGCCCTGCGGGACGCGATCCGGGTCGTGCAACTCGACGGGCCCGGGGACGGCCCGGGCACCCCGGGACGATAGCGTCCGGGCATGCCCGCGCTATCAAAAGTCGTCACCGTCCGCCGTGCCCGGACCAGCGATGTGGCGGCGCTGCGCCGCCTCATCAACACGTACGTTCGTGACCGCATCCTGCTCGACAAAGCCACCGTCACTCTTTACGAGGACATCCAGGAGTTCTGGGTGGCCGAGCGGGACGAGGACGGCGCCGTCGTCGGCTGCGGGGCCCTGCACGTGATGTGGGAAGACCTCGCGGAGGTACGCACTCTCGCGGTGGACCCGGACGTCAAGGGCGGCGGCGTCGGGCACGCCGTACTGGACAAGCTGCTCCAGACGGCGCGCTGGCTCGGCGTGCGGCGTATTTTCTGCCTCACCTTCGAAGTCGACTTCTTCGCGAAGCACGGCTTCGTGGAGATCGGTGAGACACCCGTGGACGGTGATGTCTACAGCGAGCTGCTGCGTTCCTATGACGAGGGCGTCGCCGAGTTCCTGGGTCTCGAACGGGTGAAGCCGAACACCCTTGGCAACAGCCGGATGCTTCTGCATCTGTGATCGCGGTCCCTATGTCCGAATCGCGCCCCTATCACATGCCTCCGGAAGGGATGCTTCCCACGCGGAAGGCGGGCTGAACCTTCCCGGGGGGTTTGTGTTTTTCCGGGAAAGGCGGTTTGCTATTCCTCCGTAATCCCATTTTCCACTGAAAGGATTCCCCGTGGCGCAGAAGGTTCAGGTCCTTCTTGTCGATGACCTCGACGGTGGCGAGGCCGACGAGACCGTGACGTTCGCCCTGGACGGGAAGACGTACGAGATCGACCTCACCACGGCCAACGCCGACAAGCTCCGCCAGGCGCTCGCGGACTACGTGAAGTCCGCCCGCCGCACCGGTGGCCGCGCCGCCGGCGCCCGCGGCAAGGCGCGCACGGCCGCGGTCTCGGGCGGCAGCCCGGACACCGCGAAGATCCGCGCCTGGGCCAAGAAGAACGGCTACAACGTCAACGACCGCGGCCGCGTGCCCGCCGACATCCGCGAGGCGTACGAGAAGGCCAACGCCTGACCTTTCCCCGGCAGGCGGCGGCGCGCTCTGCGGGCGCGCAGCAGCCGGGCCCGGTGCGCCTCCGTGGCGGCCGCGCCCACCAGCCGTGCGAGATCGGGGGCGTTTCCCTCGCCCCCGAGGCCGGTCACCGGCAGCGGCGGCTCGACCCCGCCCCCGCCCCCGTACTTCCCCGGCCGGGGAGGCCGTACCCACACGGCCCGCTCCGGCCCGGCGGGCACGGGCGCGGCGATCCGCCCGCCCGGCCCCAGGACGGCCAGGTCCAGGGCCACCTCGCCCCACTCCAGCCAGTCGAGCAGCACCGGCAGCTCGTCGGCGCTGCCCGCGGCCAGCAGGAACCACAGCCTCCGGGCCCGGGTGTCGAGCACGACCGGCCCGGTGCGCACCGGGCGGCCGAGCAGCGCCGCGCCCGCGTCCAGGGGCAGGCCCAGGGCGTCGAAGCGGACGCCGGTCAGCAGCTCCAGGGGCGCCTTTCCGGAGGTGGGCCAGCCGAGCGCGCGCTCGTACCACCACCGCGCCTGGCACCATGGAGCTGCGGGACCTCCGGGGCGCGGGTGGCAGGCGGTCATGTGCGGTGCAACTGCGAAACGCCCAAGAGGTTACTCTGGGTGGGTAGTTGGGCACACTCCGTATAAGGAGTGGGGGGCGCACAGGCGCTCCGGGCGGAGCGAGGGTGTTCGCCCGTAGCGGATGGACGGTGCCCGCGCCGCATGGATTGTCAATCCTTGCGGGTAAGAGGTTCCCCATGGGAAGAGGCGGTGCGACACCGCGCGGAGCGCGTCACCGAGGGTGGCGGCGGGCGATGGGCGGGCGTGTCGGGCCGGGCCCGCGTTCGCCGTCGGCGTAGTGACGGCGAGCGTATATGCCTGGCCTGCGGGAACATCGTCTCCCACCATCGGGTTGGAGGAGATGTCGGCTGTTCGGCAGCAGGTTTCCCCGCCGACGCGGGGTGATCCGGACGGATGTCGGCAGTTGGAATGAGCTGTCCCGTCCCGCGGGACTAGCATGCGGAAGGACAGGGAGGGGACCGACCCCTACTTGCCTGACCGCTCTGAGGAGCGATTAACGATGTTCGAGAGGTTCACCGACCGTGCGCGGCGGGTTGTCGTCCTGGCTCAGGAAGAAGCCCGGATGCTCAACCACAACTACATCGGCACCGAGCACATCCTCCTGGGCCTGATCCACGAGGGTGAGGGTGTCGCCGCTAAGGCCCTGGAGAGCCTCGGGATTTCGCTCGAGGCGGTCCGCCAGCAGGTGGAGGAGATCATCGGCCAGGGCCAGCAGGCCCCGTCCGGGCACATCCCCTTCACCCCCCGTGCGAAGAAGGTCCTGGAGCTTTCCCTCCGCGAGGCCCTTCAGCTCGGCCACAACTACATCGGCACGGAGCACATCCTGCTCGGCCTGATCCGCGAGGGCGAGGGCGTCGCCGCCCAGGTCCTCGTGAAGCTGGGCGCCGATCTCAACCGGGTCCGTCAGCAGGTCATCCAGCTGCTCTCGGGCTACCAGGGCAAGGAGGCCGCCACCGCCGGCGGCCCGGCCGAGGGCACCCCCTCGACCTCGCTCGTCCTGGACCAGTTCGGCCGCAATCTGACGCAGGCCGCCCGCGAGTCCAAGCTCGACCCGGTCATCGGGCGCGAGAAGGAGATCGAGCGGGTCATGCAGGTGCTGTCCCGCCGCACCAAGAACAACCCGGTCCTCATCGGCGAGCCCGGCGTCGGCAAGACCGCCGTCGTCGAGGGCCTGGCCCAGGCCATCGTCAAGGGCGAGGTGCCCGAGACCCTCAAGGACAAGCACCTCTACACCCTCGACCTCGGCGCCCTGGTCGCCGGCTCCCGCTACCGCGGTGACTTCGAGGAGCGCCTGAAGAAGGTCCTCAAGGAGATCCGCACCCGCGGCGACATCATCCTGTTCATCGACGAGCTCCACACCCTGGTGGGTGCGGGCGCCGCCGAGGGCGCGATCGACGCCGCCAGCATCCTCAAGCCGATGCTGGCCCGCGGTGAGCTCCAGACCATCGGTGCCACCACGCTCGACGAGTACCGCAAGCACCTGGAGAAGGACGCCGCCCTCGAGCGCCGCTTCCAGCCCATCCAGGTCGCCGAGCCGTCGCTGCCGCACACCATCGAGATCCTCAAGGGTCTGCGCGACCGCTACGAGGCCCACCACCGCGTCTCCATCACGGACGAGGCGCTGGTCCAGGCCGCCACGCTCGCCGACCGCTACATCTCCGACCGCTTCCTGCCGGACAAGGCGATCGACCTGATCGACGAGGCCGGCTCCCGGATGCGCATCCGCCGGATGACCGCGCCGCCGGACCTCCGCGAGTTCGACGAGAAGATCGCCGACGTGCGCCGGGAGAAGGAGTCCGCGATCGACTCGCAGGACTTCGAGAAGGCCGCCTCCCTGCGCGACAAGGAGAAGCAGCTCCTCGCCGCCAAGGCCAAGCGCGAGAAGGAGTGGAAGGCCGGCGACATGGACGTCGTCGCCGAGGTCGACGGCGAGCTGATCGCCGAGGTCCTCGCCACGGCCACCGGCATCCCGGTCTTCAAGCTGACGGAGGAGGAGTCCTCCCGCCTGCTGCGCATGGAGGACGAGCTGCACAAGCGCGTCATCGGCCAGAAGGACGCCATCAAGGCGCTCTCCCAGGCCATCCGGCGCACCCGTGCGGGCCTCAAGGACCCCAAGCGCCCGGGCGGATCGTTCATCTTCGCCGGCCCCTCCGGTGTCGGTAAGACCGAGCTGTCCAAGACGCTCGCCGAGTTCCTCTTCGGCGACGAGGACGCCCTGATCTCCCTCGACATGTCGGAGTTCAGCGAGAAGCACACCGTCTCGCGCCTCTTCGGCTCGCCCCCCGGCTACGTGGGCTACGAAGAGGGCGGCCAGCTGACGGAGAAGGTCCGCCGCAAGCCGTTCTCGGTGGTCCTGTTCGACGAGGTCGAGAAGGCCCACCCGGACATCTTCAACTCGCTGCTCCAGATCCTGGAGGACGGTCGCCTGACCGACTCCCAGGGCCGGGTCGTGGACTTCAAGAACACCGTCATCATCATGACGACCAACCTCGGCACCCGGGACATCTCCAAGGGCTTCAACCTGGGCTTCGCCGCCCAGGGTGACGTCAAGACCGGCTACGAGCGGATGAAGGCCAAGGTCAACGAGGAGCTCAAGCAGCACTTCCGGCCCGAGTTCCTCAACCGTGTCGATGACACGGTGGTCTTCCACCAGCTCTCCCAGGAAGACATCATCCAGATCGTCGACCTGATGGTCGCCAAGGTGGACGAGCGGCTGAAGGACCGCGACATGGGCATCGAGCTCAGCGCGGACGCCAAGCAGCTGCTGGCCAAGAAGGGCTACGACCCGATCCTGGGCGCCCGTCCGCTGCGCCGCACCATCCAGCGCGAGATCGAGGACATCCTCTCCGAGAAGATCCTCTTCGGCGAACTGCGCCCCGGCCACATCGTGGTCGTCGGCACGGACGGCGAGGGCGAGGAGAAGAAGTTCACCTTCCGCGGCGAGGAGAAGTCGGCCCTGCCGGACACGCCGCCGATCGAGTCGGCCGCGGGCGGGGCGGGTCCCAACCTGTCCAAGGACGCGTAAGGCGCGTCGGCGCTCCGCTCATTCCACGACGCGGGCCGGCCCCGGAACCTGTGAGGGTTCCGGGGCCGGCCCGCGTCTTTTGGTGAATGGCGGCTTCAGCGAACTGCCGCCATGACTTCCTGGCCGAGGGAGTGCAGCTCCCTCTGGTCGCGGGCCGGCAGCAGCCTTTTCAGGCCCGCCCACACCTGCCGGTACTGGTCGTCCTCGATGTACTTCGCATGGAGCGCGCAGTGGGCCGCCAGCCCCCGCAAGGGCCACTCCGTCTCCCGGTCCGGGGCCGCGTCCGCCGCCGCCGTCAGACCGGCGATGAGGCGCTTCTCCTCACTGCGCCCGCAGTGCCCGACGGCCAGCCGCAGGACGTCCTGCCACTGCTCCTCCGCCGCATGGAGCAGCAATTCGTCCAGGCAATCGCTCTCCTGGAACTCCTTCGCCGCCAGATAGTCCTGGAAGGTGCGGTGGATGAACTGGATCGAATCCGGGGCCTGCTCCTGGAGCAGCCCGCTGCGATTGAGCAGATACGCCAGCACCACGGGCGTCGCGCCCTGGGCCCGTACGCGGCGGAGCCCGCGCAGCGCCAGATCGAGCTGGCGGACCGCCTGCTCCCGGCTGAGCTCGGCACGGCCGTTGCGCACCAGCCAGACCGCGATTCTTTGCAGCAGCTGCCGGCTCTCGTCCGCGGTGAGTTCTATGCCCTCCGGCTTGAGAATGCGGCGGTGCGCGTCGCGCCTCGCCAGCATCAGGTTCAGCGCGGCGCTGTAGAGGTCCCAGCGGGTCTTCGGAAGGAGACCGTTCCACTGCCGGTGCAGGGCGCAGATGACCGCGCAGAGCAGCGGCGTACGGGCCAGGTCACGTAGAACGGAATTGCGTTCGAATTCCTGGGTGAGCTCGGGTTCGAGTTTGTCGAGCCGGTCGCGCTGCCGTTTCGCCCAGTGCTCGTCGGCATATCTGTCGCATTCCAGCCGGGCGGCCCGGTGCCACGCACCGACGAACGACCGGATGTCCTCGTCGCCCAGCGGAAGCAGCCGGAGTTCCTCGAACCCCTCCTGTTCCAGCCAGTCGCTGCCGACGGCCAGCGGGCGCACGGTGACCAGGCAGCGCGTCCGCGGGTACATCCGCAGGAGCCCGGCGAGCCATTTGCGGGCCAGCTCGCGGTCCGCCTGCGGAATCTCGTCCATTCCGTCGACCAGGAGCAGGCCGCGGCCGGCCTCCAGCACGCGCCCCGCCCAGCCGTCGGGGGGCTTGTCGACCGGCAGCCGCGCGATCTTGGGGAGCTGGGACGGGGTGGGGGAGGTGATGCCCCGCGCGGCCAGGCTGCGCATGGGGACCACGAAAGGGATCATTCCGTCGAGCTCGGACAGCTGCTCGGGCAAGGTGCGGTACACGGTGTGGGAGGCCAGCCACCACACGAGCGTCGTCTTGCCCGCACCCGCCTCGCCCCGCAGGACCGTCCGCGGCCGGGAGCCGAGGAGGTCCTCGATGCGCCGGGGCCCGGAGCCGGTGCGCCCCGAGGACGACTGCGCCTCCAGGCTCAGATAGGCCGTGTCCAGATCCCAGTCGCCCGAGCTCAGCTCGTCCAGGCCGAAGATCTCCAACCGGCTGTAGGCGGCCTTGACGGCCTTCGCGTACGCGGGCTCGTAGGACAGGTCCTCGGGGTAGGCGGAGGTCACCTCCTCGAACTCCGGGGCCTCCGGCCAATGCTTCAGCAGCGCTTTCCCGAAGCCGTCGTCACCGATGACCGCGGACAGCGGCACCGACTCGATGGAGGCGTGCTGCCAGCCCGTCGGGTCCCCGCTCGCGATGCCGATCAGCAGCGGGCCCGCGAACACCGGCCCGCCCGACAGGCCCGCCCAGGGTGATCCGTCCGGGACGGGCGCCGGCGGGTGGTGGTCCGCGTGCAGCACGTACCGGCCGCGCATCCGCCCCGCCAGGGGCATCAGCGTGCCCGGGATCTGCACGGCCTCCAGCTCCTCGCCCGCGTACCGCTGGACCCTCGGGAAGCCCAGGACCTGGCAGCGCGGCATCGGCTGCCAGCCGGCGCACTTGCCCCAGCGCAGCGGCGACGCGTGCCGGAAGGACAGCACGGGCCTGCGGGCCACGAGGAGCGCCACGTCGCACGTCTCCGGATCGCCCGACCACGCGACGTCACAGGGGACGCGCCCGTCGCCGTCCGGGGCGACGATCTCCACCGTGTCGCCCTTCTCGAACAGATGTGCACTTGTCAGCACCAGCTCCGGTCTCAGCAGTACCCCGCTGCCCTGCCGCGCCCCCAGGACCGCCACCAGCCGGTCCTCCACGGCCCGCACCGACGCTCTCGCCCGGACCACCGTTACTGCCCTGAGGACCCGAACCGCGACACCCCGCCCGGCCGCTCGTTGCCCACGCGCCAGCTGCCGCCCGTGCGCGCGTCCTTCGGGGTCAGGGTGAACGCGACCTTGTGCGTACGGGTCGAGCCGCGGGACGCCTCCGCGTCCGCGCTGATCACCCAGGCCTTCACCCCGCCCGAGCCCTTGAGGTCCTTGCGGATCTCGACGGTGAACTCCATGGCGATCTCGCCCACCTCGAAGGCCAGGTCCTGCCCCGCGCCCCGGGCCGCCGCCGAGGTCAGGCCCTCCCGGACCGCCTGTACGGCATCCGCCAGCTCGATGTCCTCGAACTCGCTGCTCATCGTCCACCCCCAGCCCCTGTGGGGCCGCACGCTCCGTGCGCACCCGCTGACGGGGAGCGTACCGCCGCGACCGGGCCTTTGGTCCCGGAACAGGGGAGGCCGAATGTCCTTCGGCGGTGACACCCGCCATAGGACGTGCATCACGTACTAAGGGAAATAGCAGATGGCGGGTGCCGGATTTCCCTCAAAAGCCGTACGGAACCCCCGCCGGAAAGGGGCGAATATCCACTCGGCCGCTACGGCATTCGTTAGTAGTGGCCGTCCTTGGCAGCAGGGCGGATGCGGGTTACCAAGGTAGGGCGATCCCGGTCCGCAGCCGGGACCTGTTTATGCCTGGAGGTTTATCCGTATGTCGAAGCGCACCGCTTTCCGTAACTCGAGCAAGACCGTTCTCCGTACCCGCGCCGCCTTCGTGGTGGCCGGCCTGGGAGCCTCGGTCGCGCTGGGTTCCGGGGTCGCGCTCGCAGCCGACACCACCGCCACGGTGAGCGGGTTCCCGGCGTTCGCGTCGGTCGCGGGCCTGGAGTCGGCGCTGAACAAGCAGGCCGAGACGCAGCTGAAGGCGGCGGAGAAGGAGAAGCAGGCCGCCGAGCAGGCGAAGCGGGACGCGGGTAAGCGTGCCGAGGACGCCCGCAAGCAGGCCGAGGCCTCGCGCAACCGCGCCGACGCCTGGGTCGCCCCCGTCGCCGGCTACCAGATCGGCCAGCCCTTCGGTAAGGCCGGCAAGATGTGGGCCGCCAAGCACAGCGGCCAGGACCTGGTCGTGGGCACCGGCACGCCCGTCATGTCCGTCCACGGCGGCACCGTCGTCAAGGCCGGCCCGAACGGCGGCGGCGACGGCCCCGCGTACGGCAACGCCATCGTGATCAAGCACGCCGACAACACGTACTCGCAGTACGCCCACCTCTCGCAGGTGAAGGTCTCCGTCGGCCAGACCGTCACGACCGGCCAGGTCATCGGCCTGTCGGGCTCCACCGGCAACTCGTCCGGCCCCCACCTGCACTTCGAGATCCGCACCACCCCGAACTACGGCACCGCCGTCGAGCCGGTCGGCTTCCTGAAGGCCCACGGCGAGAGCCTCTGATCCGTCTGATCCACCGGACCGATCCGTCGGATCCGCACCGGAGCCGGTGCACCGCGACACGCGGTGCACCGGCTCCTGCTTTTACGGTGGTAATGCAGCGCACAATCCGGCGATCGGAGCGCGTCATGATCAAGGGAATTGCCATCACCACCGTCTGGGTCCTGGACCAGGACCGGGCGAAGGATTTCTACACGAACAAGCTCGGCATGGAAGTCCGCACCGATATGACCATGGGCGGCGACGAGGGAATGCGCTGGCTCACGGTCGGCGCGAAGTACCAGCCGGACGTCGAAATCACGCTGATGGTCCCCGGCCCGCCCGGGCTCGACCCGCAATCCGCGGAGGCCGTGAAGGAACTGGTCGCCAAGGGCGCCCTGGGCGCGGGGGTGCTCAGCACCGACGACATCCACCGCGACTACGAGGCGTTCAAGGCCAAGGGCGTGGAGTTCTTGCAGGAGCCCCAGGAGCGGCCGTACGGCACCGAGGCGATCCTGCGCGACGACTCCGGCAACTGGTTCTCGCTGACGCAGCGCAACGAGCGGATGGACATGGACAAGGCCTGGGGCGAGTGCGTCGACCCGATGTGACGCCGCGGGCCGCCCCCCCCCGCGCACCGGTCAGTCCGGCACCTGGATGACCGGGAACGTGCCCGTGCTCGTCGGCGCCGACTCCGGCAGCCACAGCACCGCGATCGCCCCCGTGCCGCCCTCGACCTCCGGATCGGCGTTGCGGAAGGTCAGGCGCGCGCCCAGGACGCGGGCCTGGCCGACGGCGATGGTCAGGCCCAGGCCGTGGCCCTTGCCCGCGCGGTCCTTGCTGCCCGTGCGGAACCGGCTGGGCCCCTCTTGCAGCAGCTCCTCGGGGAAGCCGGGCCCGTGGTCGCGCACCCGCAGCACGCGCCCCTCGACGGTCACGTCGAACGGCGGCTTGCCGTGCTTGGCGGCGTTGGCCAGGAGGTTGCCGATGATGCGCTCCAGGCGGCGCGGGTCGGTGGAGACGTAGGCGTCCCGGGCGACCCGTACACGGGCCTCCGGCTCGGCGACGCGGACGCGGCGCTCGACGAACTCGCCCAGCAGGAGCTCCTGCATCTCGGCGCGCTCGGCGAAGCCGTCCAGCCGGGCCACCTCCAGGACGTCCTCGACGAGGGTGCGCATGGCCTGCGCCCGGTCGCGCACCAGCTCGGTGGGCCGGCCGGGCGGCAGCAGCTCGGCGGCGGTGAGCAGGCCGGTGACGGGGGTGCGCAGCTCGTGGGCGATGTCGGCGGTGACGCGCCGCTCGGCCTCCAGCCGGCGCTGGAGCGCCTCGGCCATGCCGTCGACGGCGCGGGCCAGGTCGTCGGTCTCGTCGCGCACGCGGCCGCCGATGGCCTCGCGGACCCGCACCTCCGAGTCGCCGTCGGCGAGCTTGCGGGCGGCCGCCGAGGCCTTGCGCAGCCGGCGGGAGAGCTGGTCGCCGATGAGGATGCCGAGGGCGCAGCCGCCGAGGACGACGGAGACCGAGCCGATGATCAGCGCCTTGTCGAGGGCGTCGATGATCGAGAACCGGTCCTTGAACCGGGTGTGGATCGAGAGGATCTTGCCGTTGCGGACCGGCACCGAGGCCCAGACCTCGGGGGAGTCCCCGCCGCCGGAGTCCTGGAGGAAGGTGGCGCGCTGGCCGATCGCGGCGGCGTCGCGCAGGGGCTTGGGCAGCGTGGGGTCGTCGATCTTGGCGTGCAGCATCAGCCGGCCGGTGTTCTCGTAGTACCGCTGGGCGATCTGCACGCGCTCGTCCATGACGTCGCGGCTGTTGTCGAGCATCGACAGGCGGGCGGCGTTGTGCACGACGAGGCTGAGCGCCACCGCGACGAGCGCGCCGACGCCCGCGATGGCGAGGCTGACCTTCCAGCGCAGACCGGAGCGGAGGGCGAGCTTCACCACGAGCCGGTCACCGTGGAACGGGCAGCCGCGAAGAGCTGTACGGCCGAGCGGATCACCATGGGGTGGTCACCCGTGTCACCCTCTGAGCTTGTAGCCGAAGCCGCGGACCGTCTCGATGCGGTCCTGGCCGATCTTGCCGCGCAGCCGCTGCACGTGGACGTCGACGACCCGGGTGTCGCCGCCCCAGCCGTAGTCCCATACGCGCTCCAGCAGCCGGTCGCGGGAGAGCACCGTGCCGGGCGCCGCGGAGAACTCCAGCAGCAGCCGCATCTCGGTCGGGGTCAGCGCGACGGGCACGCCGCCCTTGCGGACCTCCATGCCGTCCGTGTCGACCTCCAGGTCGCCGAAGCGCAGCACGCCGCACTCCAGCTCCTCGGGGGCGTCGGCACCGGCGGCGCCGCCCGGCCCGCTGGCGTGCCCGAAGCGGCGCAGCACGGCCCGTATGCGGGCGACGAGCACGGCCCCGTCGAAGGGCTTGGTGACGTAGTCGTCGGCCCCGGCCTCCAGGCCCAGGACGACGTCGATGGAGTCCGCGCGCGCCGACAGCATGATCACGGGAACGGTCGACTCGTCGCGGATCCGGCGGCAGAGGCTGACGCCGTCCAGGCCCGGGACCATGACGTCGAGCAGCGCGATGTCGGGCCGGCGGGCGCGGAACCTCTCCAGCCCCAGCAGCCCGTCCGGCACCGCGGTCACCTCGAAGCCGTCGCGCTCCAGCGCCAGCTGGGTCGCCTCACGGATGACGTCGTCGTCCTCTACGAAGAGCACATGCGTATCGGCCACGCTGCTCTCAGCCCTCCGTTCCCACGCTCGGGAAATCGCCCTTGTCGTTGTTGCCGGCCTTGCTGTAGTCGGTGTGCGTGCGCCCGGTCTCCCGGAACTCCGAACCCGACCAGTGGTACGTCATGACATCCTCGCCCGACGCGCAGCAGACCGCGTCACCGGGGCCGTAGACCTGCTTGGTGACCCGGAGGTCGCGGCGGTCGATCTCGGCGTACACCGGCGCCTGCTCGATCATGAACACGTTCTCGTAGGAGCCGTCGCCCTTCGCACGGTACACATACGAGCCCACGCCCACGGAATCGCCACAGGTCAGGATGTTGACCACGATGTCGTCGCGGGAGCCGTCGGTCAGCTTCCCGTAGATCACGTCCAGCGGGTACTGGTTCTTCACGCAGGGCTTGAGGTCCTTCTTGACCTGGGCGCCGATCTTCGGATCGCCCTTGATCAGCTTGACCGCGTCGACCTTCTCCTGCGGTTGCCCCGCCGTCGCCGAGGCCGAGGGCAGCCGGGTGGGCTTCGCCGCGGACTGCGTCTGCGCGGTGCCCTCCTTGCGCACGCCCTCGCTGCCCGCATTGCATCCGGCAAGCAGAAGACCGGCGGCAGCGGCCAGTGCGGTGACCGTGCCGCCGGTGATCAGAACCGGCCTGGGGGGAGCCGCCTTTTTCAGGCTGCGCACCGTTCCTGCCCCCGCTCGTTGCGCTCGAGGGCGTGGAAGTCCAGGTCGCGGCTCTCCAGCTCCTGGCGCAGCCGGGCCAGGGCCCGGTGCAGCGTGCTCTTGACCGTTCCGGTCGACATGCCGAGCGCCTCCGCGGTCTCCTCGGTGCTCATCTGCTCCCAGTGTCGCAGCACGACGACGCTGCGCTGCTTGGGCGCAAGGACACCCAGGACGTCCATCAGCAGGGCGCGGTCGGCGTGCTGCTCCGTGCCGTCCTCGACGCTGGCGTCGGGGAGCTGCTCGGTGGGCACCTCGTCGAGCTTGCGGGCGCGCCACCACTCCGTACGAGTGTTGATCATGACACGGCGGAGGTAGGCGTCGGCAAGCGACTTGTCCGCTATGCCCTCCCAGCGGCCGTAAGTGCGCACGAGAGCGGTCTGGAGGAGGTCCTGCGCGTCGATCGGGTCCGGCACGAGACGGCGGGCGCTGCGCAGGAGCGCGTCCTGACGGTTGCGCACGTACTCCTCGAAGTCCAGAACCTTGCCGCTGCTGGCCATCTCGCAGCCTCCATTCCGCTTGCATCCCCGCGTCACGCTGGTGGTCTCCCAGCACGAGATGGACGCTACGGAGGCGCTGTTGCGACGTGATGTGCGGCAGCACTGCGGCTGGTGCACAGCTATCCATAGGTTGTGTAACAGCGGTGCGGGAGCAGGGGCGGTAGGGCGTGAAAAGGGGGCTCTGTCCTGTTCGGGAGGGCCTTTCGGCCGTTCTCGGAGGGACTTTTGTGACGGCCTTTGTGACGGCTGACGGACGGTCTTTGTGACGGCCTGCGCGGCAGCCTTCGTGACGGCCTTTGTGACAGTCCCCGGCTACGCCAGCGGCAGCCGGTACGTCCCGTTCTCCAGCGGCTCCACCAGACCGTCCGCCACCAGCCCGTCCAGCGCCCTGGCCCGCTGCACCGGCTCGTCCCAGACGGCGTCCAGCGCCACCTGCGGCACCGGCTCCAGCGCCTCCCGCAGCACCGCCAGCAGCTTTCCGCGCACCTGCCGGTCCGTCCCCGCGTAGGTCTGGCCGCGGCGCGGCGGGCCGTCGTGGGCCGGGGAGCCCGCGGCGCGCCACGCGCACCGGTCGGCGATCGGGCAGCGCCCGCAGACCGGCGTGCGCGCCGTGCACACCAGCGCGCCCAGCTCCATCGTCGCGGCGGCCCAGCGGGCGGCGACCGGCTCGCTCTCCGGCAGCAGCGCGCGGGCCAGCTTGCGCTCGGCCGCCGTCGTCGCGTTCGGCGGGTACTGCGCGCCGCTCACGGCGCGTGCGAACACCCTGCGTACGTTGGTGTCGAGGACCGCGTGCCGCTGCCCGTACGCGAACGAGGCCACCGCCGCCGCCGTGTACTCGCCGACGCCCGGCAGCGCCAGCAGCCGGGCGTGGTCGCTCGGCACCTCGCCGCCGTGCACCTCCGTGATCGCCGTCGCGGCGGCGTGCAGCCGCAGCGCCCGCCGCGGGTAGCCGAGCCGGCCCCAGGCGCGCACCGCCTCGCCGGGCGGCTGGGCCGCCAGGTCCGCCGGGCGCGGCCAGCGCGCGAGCCACTGCTCGTACACCGGCAGGACGCGGCTGACCGGCGTCTGCTGGAGCATGAACTCGCTGACCATCACGCCCCACGCGCCGGCTTCCGGGCGCCGCCAGGGCAGGTCGCGGGCGTGCGCGTCGAACCAGTCGATGACCGGTCCGTGGAGCGCGCCGGAGAGGGGCTCGGAGAGGATCCCGGGGGAGGTCTCGGAGGAGGGCTCGGGCAGGGCGGCGGTGGTGCGGTCTGTCACAGTCATGGCGCTTCCGATCCTGGCACGGCCGCGGACGGCGGAGAAACGCGCCGGGCCCCGTTCACCTGACTTTCGTCTGACTTTCGTCAGGGGCGCGCGGCTGCTCCCGGCTTGTACCGTCGTGCTGGTGAGCCGCCGCACGACCACCGCCCTGACAAGGGCCCTGAGCAGGGCCGGGACCGGGCTTCCGGCCGGGACCCGGACCGGGTTTCCGGCCAGGGCCCTGCCCGACGTCCTGCTGTGGGCGGCGCTCACCGTGCCCGGCGTCGCCGCGGACCTGCTCGGCCTGAACGCGCCCCGGCCCTGGTGGCAGACCGCGGCCGGAGCGGCCGTCCTCGCCGCCGCCGTGGCCGCCTCCCGCGCCCGGCCCGTCCTCGCGCTCGGCCTCGCCGCCGGGCTGGGCCTGGCCGCGTCGCCCTCGCTCTTCACGCTCTCCTACGGGCCCGCGCTCTCCGTCCTCGCCTACCTGCTGGGCCGCCGCTCGGCCCGGACGCGCCCCGCGCTGTACGCCTTCCCGGCCGTCGCGGCCGGCGGCACGGCGCTGATCCTCGCCCGCCACACCGACCCCGTCATCGAATGGCTGGTTCTGATCGGCACGCTGCTGTTCGGCGCGGTCTTCCCCTGGCTGGCCGGCCGGTACCGGCGCCAGGCGCGCGAGCTCGTCGCCGCGGGCTGGAGCCGGGCGGCGCAGCTGGAGCGCGAGCAGGAGATCGTCGCGGACCGGGCCCGGCTGCGCGAGCGCGCCCGCATCGCCCAGGACATGCACGACTCCCTCGGCCACGAACTGAGCCTGATCGCGCTGCGCGCCGGGGCCTTGCAGGTCGCGCCGGGCCTCGACGCGGCGCACCGGGCGGCCGCCGCCGATCTGCGCGGGGCCGCCGCGGCGGCGACGGACCGGCTGCGCGACATCATCGGCGTCCTGCGCGACGCCGCCCCGCCCGCACCCGCGCCGCTGGCCCCGCCGGACGACTCGCTGCCCGCCCTCGTGGACCGCGCGGCGGCCTCCGGCCTGCCCGTGCGCGCCCGGCTGCCGCGCGAGACGGCACTGCCGCCGCTCGTGGAGCGGGCCGCGTACCGCGTCGTGCAGGAGGCGCTGACGAACGCGGCCAAGCACGCGCCGGGGGCGGAGGTGAGCGTCACGGTGGACACCGGGGCGCGGGAGACGCTGGTGACGGTGGTGAGCGGGCCGTCCCCGGAGGGCGGCGCGCCGTCCGCGTCCGGCTCCGGCGGCGGTACGGGGCTGCTGGGGCTGCGGGAGCGGGTGGCGCTCGCGGGAGGCGAGTTCACGGCGGGGGCGGACGGGGACGGCGGGGGGTTCCGGGTGCGGGCGCGGCTGCCGCACGAGCCGGGGCCCCGCGCGGCGCCGGGACACCGGTCCGCTCCGGAGGGCCGCACGGACCGGAGCACCGACTTCGAAGCCCTCGCGCGCGCCCAGCGCACCGCCCGGCGGCGGTTCGCCGTCCCCTTCGCCGTCGCGGCCGCCGGCGGGGCCGTCTTCGTCGCCGTGGCCTTCGGCTGGTACGCCTACGTCAAGGCCCACTCGGTGCTGAGGCCCGCCGACTACGCGGCCTTGCGCGTCGGCGCGCCGTACGCCGACGTCGCGCCGCTCCTCCCGGACCGGCAGGTCACCGACCCGCCGTCCGACCGGGACCCGGGCACCCCGCCCGCCGGGGCGGAGTGCCGCTACTACCGGGCGAGCGGCGAACTCTTCGTCAGCGTCGAACACTTCCGGCTCTGCTTCCGCGACGGGCACCTCGTCGCGAAGAGCCGCATCCCGCGGGCCGGCACCGCCGGCGTCGTGGAACAGGAGGAGAAGGAATGGCTGCGGTGAACACGGGGCCGGGCGGCGGCGCCGTCGTCAGGGTCCTCGTCGCCGACGACGAGGCGATGATCCGCGCCGGCGTCTGCGCGATCCTGTCCGCCGACCCCGGCATCGAGGTCGTCGCGGAGGCGGCGGACGGCCGCGAAGCCGTCGAGGCGGCCCGCGCCCACCGGCCGGACGTCGCGCTGCTCGACATCCGCATGCCCCGCATGGACGGCCTCGCCGCGTGCGAGGAGATCCGCCGGACCGCGCCCGGCACGGCGGTCGCTATCCTCACCACCTTCTCCGAAGACGCCTACATCTCCCGCGCCCTGGGCGGCGGGGCCACCGGCTTCCTCCTCAAGTCCGGCGACCCCTACGAACTGATGACCGGCGTCCGCGCGGTCGCGGACGGCGGCGCGTACCTCTCCCCGAAGGTCGCCCGGCACGTCATCGCCGAACTGGGCGGCGAACGGCTCACCCGCGGCGCCGCCGCCCGCGCCCGCATCGCCGCCCTGACCGCCCGCGAACGCGAAGTCCTCGCCCTGCTGGGCGAGGGCCTGCCCAACGCGGCCATCGGCCGCCGGCTGCATCTGGTCGAAGGCACGGTGAAGGGCTACGTGAGCGCGGTCCTGGACCGCCTGGAGGTCGGCAACCGCGTCCAGGCCGCGATCATCGCGTACGAGGCGGGTCTGGTGGCGAGCACGCCCACCGGCGCGTAGGAATGGGGCCATGAACGAGAGCGAAACGCAGCCGCGGCCGCCGCTGGACATCCGGGCGGCCCTCGACGCGCACTCGACCCTGACCCTGGCCTACGCCGACGAGGACGGCCCGCAGGCGTGCGCCGTGCTCTACGCCCTCGCCGACGGCGACGACACCGCACTGCTGTTCGTCACCTCGGCCACCACCCGCCACGGCCGCGCCCTCACCGAAGGCGCCGGCACCGTCGCCTTCACCGCTCAGCGCGACGGCCAGGTGTGGACGGCCCTGACGGGCATTCAAGGGCGCGGCACGTGCCGCCGCCTGGAGGGCGCCGAACGCGAGGCCGCCTGGCGCGCGTACAGCGAGCGCTTCCCGTACGTCGACCACAACGACCGCCTCCGGCAGGCGATGGAGCGCACCGACCTGTGGGAGCTGCGCCCCGGCTGGCTGCGCCTGATCGACAACGGGCAGGGCTTCGGCCACAAGTCGGAGTGGACCCGCCCCGCGGCCTGACCCCATCTCCCCGGGGGGCTACGCCTTCACGAGCACCCGCAGCCGTCCCCGCTCGGCCCGTTCCACCAGCCCCGTGGCGGGCCGTACGAGCAGCAGCCCGCCGAGCAGCGCCACGACCACGCCGAGCAGCAGGCCCGCGGCCACGTCGTGCGGGTAGTGCACGCCGAGGAAGACCCGCGAGAACGCGACGAGCAGCGCCAGGGGCAGCACGGCCCACACGAGCGCCCGCCGCGCGAGGACGATCCCCGTCGCGAGGGCCGCGGCGAGCGTGGCGTGGTTGCTGGGGAACGACCAGTCGCCGTGCGGCGGGCACGCCGCGAGCGAGGTCACCGCGCCGTGCACCGCCCGGCACGGCCGCTCCTCGTCCACCAGGCTCTTGACCACCTCGCTGATGCCGTACGCGATGGCCGTGGTGACCGGCACGAGCAGCGCGAGCGCGACTTTGCGCGCCCCCGTGCGCCGGTTGCCCCACCACACGGCGACGGCCACGGCCATCAGCAGCAACAGCCCGGCCTCGGTGCCGATTTCCGCAAGGGTGTGCACCCACTCCGGTGTGGAGCGGGCGAATTCGGTGACGTCGCGATAGAGGTCGTTGTCCACGGTGTCCATGGTTCCCGGAGCTTACGGACCGTCACTTGTACGCCACACCGGGCTATCGGCATGCACACCGTCCGACTTTCGTCAGATGGCAGCAATGGAAAATCGGCCCGCGGCGGACCGATGATGAGAAAATCCGGCACCCACCCGGCGGGTATGGGCCGGTGCCCCCGCCGTTGTCTCGTAGAGTCTTCGCGTGGGATCACTGCGCAATCCGATCGGGCCGCTTCCCTCCTCCATCTATTGGCGGCGGAGGGCAGTTGCGCTTGGCCTGCTCGGCCTTCTCGTTCTGCTGGGGCTCTGGTTCGTCACCCTCGGGGGTGACGGCGGCTCCGGCGACAACCAGAGCAAGGGCACGGACGGGAAGAACCCGGGCGACAGCACCACCATCACCCCCGGCCCGGTGCCCTCCGGCCCGCACTACAGCCAACGCCCCGGCGGGCGCGGCGAGTCGGGCAGTGCCGGCTCGGGCGGCTCCGCGGGCAGCGGCGGCAGCGGCACGGGCGCGTCCGGGACCGGCGGCGCCGGCACGGGCGGCGGCGGCACGACGGGCACCGGCGGCGGTGGCGCCCTCGGCACCGGCGACGGCAAGGCCGTGCCGATCGGCTCGTCCCTGCCCGACTGCTCGCCGGGCGCGGTGCGGATCGCGGTTCGCAGCGTCAAGGACGCCTACCGGCCCGACGAGAAGCCGAAGTTCGAGATCGTGGTGAAGAACTCCGGCGGCAGTGCCTGCAAGCTCAACTTCGGTGCCACCGCCGCGATTATGAAGATCACGCAAATCGACGGTGACGACCACGTGTGGGCCTCCGACGACTGCCCCCGCGCCACGGGCCCGGCGCTCGTCGAGCTCCCCGGTTCGGGTGAGACCAAGCGCACCGTGGAATGGGACCGCAAGCGCAGCGCCCCGCACTGCGCGACGCCTTCCGGCGACGGAGCGGCGGGCACCGGCAAGTACCGGGCCGAGGTCAGAATTGCGGGCGTCACCGAAAAGGTGGAATTCGCCCTGGAGAAGGACTGACGGCCGGGCGTACGACAGGACACCCGGCCGGGGGTAAGACTCCGGCTGGACGCGTCGTGCCTAGACGTACCGCTCCAGGATCGAGGACTCCGCCAGTCGCGACAGGCCCTCGCGGACCGAGCGGGCGCGGGCCTCGCCGACCCCGTCGACGGTCTGGAGGTCGTCCACGCTGGCGGCCAGCAGTTTCTGCAAGCCTCCGAAGTGGTCGACCAGCCGCTCTATGATCGCGCCGGGCAGGCGCGGCACCTTCGCCAGCAGGCGGTAGCCGCGCGGCGAGACCGCGGAGTCCAGCGTCTCGGGGGAGCCGCTGTAGCCCAGGGCGCGCGCCACGATGGGCAGTTCGAGCAGCTCGGGGTGGGTGAGGGCGTCCAGCTCGGACAGGGCCTCGGGGACGGTGCGGGTGCGCTTGGCGGTCGGCTCGGGGACATAGTCCCGCACGACCAGATCGCGCTCGGGCTCGACGCCCGCGATGAGCTCGTCCAGCTGGAGGGAGAGCAGGCGGCCGTCGGTGCCCAGCTCGACCACGTACTCCGCGATCTCCGTGGCGATGCGGCGCACCAGCTCCAGGCGCTGGCAGACCGCGGTCACATCGCGGACGGTGACCAGGTCCTCGATCTCCAGGGCGGAGAGGGTGCCGGCGACCTCGTCCAGCCGGAGCTTGTAGCGCTCCAGGGTGGCCAGGGCCTGGTTGGCCCGGGAGAGGATCGCCCCGGACTCCTCCAGGGTGCGTCGCTCACCGTCCACGTACAGGGCGATCAGGCGCATCGACTGGCTGACCGACACCACGGGGAAGCCGCACTGGATGGAGACGCGCTGCGCCGTGCGGTGCCGGGTGCCGGTCTCCTCGGTGGGGATCGACGCGTCCGGCAGGAGCTGCACGCCCGCCCGCACGATCTTGGTGATGTCCTTGTCGAGGATCAGGGCGCCGTCCAGCTTGCACAGCTCGCGCAGGCGCGTGGCACTGAACTCCACGTCCAGCACGAAACCGCCCGTGCACATGGACTCCACCGTCTTGTCCATGCCCAGGACGATCAGGCCGCCCGTATTACCGCGGAGGACGCGCTCCAGGCCGTCGCGCAAGGCCGTGCCGGGCGCGACGGCGCTCAGCGAGGCGCGCATCAGACCGTCGGCACCGGAGGAACCCCCGGCCTTGCCGGGGCCCGATGCCCGGTCGTTGGCTGCCACTGCACTCCTCCGGTCGCAAGGTCAACGGTGCCGCAGCCCGCCCTGTTTTCCGTACGTACGGGCGAGACCAGGGCAAAGTCTACTGGCGTGTTCGGGCCTCCAGCCTATTAAAGAGGGCCCCCTCACGCTTGAACAGGGCCGACAGGGCTCTCCCCGGCCGGGGCGTCCGACCCGGCTCGGCGCCGGTTCTCCCGGGGTACCCGCTTGGGGAGCACTCGAAGCGCCTCGCCTATGTCCGCGACTTCGAGGACGCGCATGCCGCTCGGCACCTTCCCCGGATCGCTCGGCACCAGCGCGTGCGTGAAGCCCAGCCGGGCCGCTTCCGCCAGCCGCCGCTGCACTCCGGTGACCCGCCGGACCTCGCCGGCCAGGCCCACCTCGCCGATCGCCACCAGGTTCTTCGGCAGGGGGGTGTCGCTGGCGGCACTGGCCAGAGCCAGCGCGACCGCCAGGTCCGCCGCGGGCTCCGACAGCTTCACGCCGCCCACCGTGGCGCTGTAGATGTCCCGCTTGCCGAGCGCGCTGATCCTGCCCCGCTGCTCCAGCACCGCCAGCATCATCGACACCCGCGACGTCTCCAGGCCGGACGTCGTGCGGCGGGGCGAGGGGATCTGCGAATCGACCGTCAGCGCCTGCACCTCGGCCACCAGCGGCCGGCGGCCCTCCAGCGTCACCGTCAGACACGTGCCCGGGACGGGCTCGGCGCGGCGGGTGAGGAACAGGCCGCTCGGATCGGCCAGACCGGTGATGCCCTCGTCGTGCAGCTCGAAGCAGCCGACCTCGTCCGTCGCCCCGTAGCGGTTCTTCACGCCGCGCACCAGCCGCAGGCGCGCGTGCCGGTCGCCCTCGAAGCTCAGCACCACGTCGACCAGGTGCTCCAGCAAGCGCGGGCCCGCGATCGCCCCGTCCTTGGTGACGTGACCGACCAGGAGCGTGGCCATGCCCCGCTCCTTGGAGGCCCGGATCAGGGCGCCCGCCACCTCGCGCACCTGCGCCATGCCGCCCGGCGCGCCGTCGATCTCCGGCGAGGCCACCGTCTGCACCGAGTCCAGGACCAGCAGGGACGGCTTGACGGAGTCGAGGTGGCCGAGCACGGCCGCCAGATCCGTCTCGGCCGCCAGATACAGATGGTCGTCGATCGCCCCGATGCGGTCCGCCCGCAGGCGCACCTGGCTTGCCGACTCCTCACCCGTCACGTACAGCGTGCGGTGCTCCTCCGAGGCGGCCTTCGCCGCCACGTCCAGCAGGAGCGTCGACTTGCCGACGCCCGGCTCGCCCGCGATCAGCACCACCGCACCCGGCACGAGCCCGCCGCCCAGGACGCGGTCCAGCTCGTCCACCCCCGTGCTGCGCGCGGTGGCCTGCCGGCCGTCAACCTGGCCGATGGGCAGCGCGGCGGTGGACACGCGGCCGGGCGCGGTCGTCCGCACCGCGGGCGTGCCGAACTCCTCGACCGTGCCCCACGCCTGGCACTCGGGGCAGCGGCCGAGCCACTTCACCGTGGTCCAGCCGCACTCGGTGCAGCGGTAAGAGGGCCGGTCCTTGGCGGACGAGCGTGCGGTACGGGCAGCCATGCGAGCCACCGTAGCGGGCACCACTGACAACGCCGCCCACCCGGCCACCGCCCGGCTCCCCGCGACGGCCCGCGGTCCCACGGCCCTTTACCAGAACCGGGACGCCGCCCGTTCTTGCAAGTTCCTGCTGTCCGGAGCACCTCTCCCGGAAACACGGGAGGGACGGCGCAGCAGTGTCCCCATTTTGTGGGAGAACATCACCCGAATGGGTTAAACCTGGGTCGGCAGCGGCAGCAACGGCCCGTCACCCGCCTACCGTCGCCGGGATGATGACCAGGAGGCCAGAGCACCGCCCGCCCGCCCCCGGCGCGCATCGCGCACACCGCGGTGCGCCGCGCGAGGCCCGCGCGCCTCGGGACAATCAGACCGCTCAGCCGGGACACGACGCGGAGGCGCGGCCGGGGACGCGGACGGTCCGCGAGACGGACGCCGTCCGCGGCCCCGCAGCCCCGGCAGCCGCCGCCGCTCCCGTCGCGCCCGGCCCGCACGCGACCCTCGCGCAGCAGCCGCCCCTGAAGTACGACCCCCACCTCGACGGGCTCTTCACCTACTGCCTGTCGGTCCTGTGCGAGCACGACGCCGCGACCGCCGCCCTCGGCGAGGTCCTCGCCCTCGCCGAGAAGCGCGCCGACCGCGCCCCCGCCGACGAGGAATCGCGCCGCCCCTGGCTCTACGCCCTCGCCCGCTGGGCCTGCCTGCGCCGCCTCGTCGCCCCGGACGCCCCCGGCCCCGCCGCGGGGGATGCGCCCGCCCCGCCCGACCCGCGGCGGCGCGCCGAGCTGGCCCTGCTCGCCTGGCCCGAGGCCGCCGGGACCACCGCCGAGCAGCGCGAAGCGCTCGAACTGGCCGTCCGGCACGGCCTGACCGCCTCCGAGGTCGCCGCCGTCCTCGGCGTGGAGGGCGACGCCGCGCGGGCCCTGCTGTCCTCCGCGGCCTGCGAGGTCGAGCGCACGCGCACGGCCCTGGCCGTCGTGGAAGCGGGCCGCTGCCCCGTCGTCGCCCGCTTCGCGGGCGACACCCAGGTGCTGCTCGGCGCGGCCCTGCGGCGCGAGCTCGTCCGGCACGTCGACGACTGCGCCGACTGCCGCCGCACCGCCGAGCGGGCCACCGCGGGCGAGCCCTGGCCCGGTACGGCCGCGTCCTCCGCGCCGCTGCCCGTCCTCGAAGCCCCCAGAGCCGACGCGTACGCCGCGATGCTGTCCGCGGCGGGCACGGGCGGGCGGCAGCGCGGCGCCCACGCGCCCGCCGTGCCGCGCTTCGACCGGCGCGGCTATCCCGTCGACCCCAAGGACCGCACGGCGCGGCGCGGGCGGCTGCGCAGCCGGGCCGTCACCACGGCCGTCGTCGTCACCGTCGTCGCCGCGCCCGTGCTCGCCCTGTGGGCCGCGTGGCACGGCGCGCCGGAGACCGGGGAGTCGCGCCCGGACGCCGCGGCCGTCTCCGCGAAGGAGACCGGCGCCGCCCGCGAACGCCCCTACCGGGGGCCCGGCCCCGCCCCGCGGCCCGTCGGCAGCAGTGGCAGCGCGCCCGGGCGCCTGGTCACCGAGGTGTCGGTCGCCGTCATCGGCCCCGACGGCCGGCCCGTACCGCCCCCGCAGGCCGGCAGCGCCGCCCCGCCGTCCCCGGCCGGCGGCGACGCCGGGCCGCCCGCCCCGGGCGCCCCCGCGCCCGCCCCCGGCCGGCTGACGGTCAGCGCCCAGCCCAGCGGCACCGCCACGATCGTCACGCTCACGGCGAGCGGCGGCCAGGCAGTGGTGTGGTCCATGACGGCCGACGCGCCCTGGCTACGGCTCAGCAAACCGGGCGGCGTCCTCCAGCCCGGGCAGACCACGACCGTCGTGGTCGGGATCGACGCGGAACGCGAGCCGGTGGGGCCGTGGCGGGCCCGCGTCGTCATCGCCCCGGGCGGTACGACGGTGACGATCGAGGGCCGCGGCCGCCCGGTCGTCTCCACCCCGGCCGCCACCCAGTCCCCACCACCGCCGGCGTCTCCGACCGCGGCGCCCCCGTCGCCGTCGGCGGGTTGAGCCCATGGGCGGCGCGGCGCCCAGGAAACCGGGGCGAGGTGCGTACGGCACCGCCGGTCACCACCGTTGTGGCTGATCACCGCTGCGGCGGCTGTTCGGGTGCGGGCCGCACAATCTTTTCCGCCGCGACGGCGCGCGACCACAACGCCGCAGCCCGGCGGTGCCAGGCCGGCCTTGAAGTGCGTACGGCACCGCCGGAACCCGCCGCGCGGGCTGATCACCGCTGCGGCGGCTTCAGGGGCGCGTCGTCGCGCCCGGCTTCGGGTCCGCCGGGTGCGGGGCCATCGGGAGCAGCGTGGCCAGCCGGTCCTCGCAGAGTTCGGCGAGGCGGTCGTAGGCCTCCTTGCCCATCATCTCCGTGAGCTCGGGCCGGTACGTGACATAGACCGGATCCCCGGCCCCGTGCGCGGACGTGGCCGACGTGCACCACCAGTGCAGGTCGTGGCCGCCCGGGCCCCAGCCCCGGCGGTCGTACTCCCCGATGGAGATCTGGAGCACGCGCGTGTCGTCCGGCCTGTCGATCCAGTCGTACGTGCGCCGCACCGGCAGCTGCCAGCAGACGTCCGGCTTGGTCTCCAGCGGCTCGCGGCCCTCCTTGAGGGCCAGGATGTGCAGGGAGCACCCCGCGCCGCCCGCGAAGCCGGGCCGGTTCTGGAAGATGCAGGAGCCCTTCCAGCGGCGCGTCTGCCGCTCGCCGTCCTCGTCGAGCTGCGTCCAGCCGGAGTCCGTGCCCACGTCGTGGAACTGCCACATCTCCGGCGTGAGCCGCGCCACGTGCCCGGCGACCCGCTTCTCGTCGTCCTCGTCGGAGAAGTGCGCGCCCAGGGTGCAGCAGCCGTCGTCGGCACGCCCCGCCTGGATGCCCTGGCAGCCGCTGCCGAAGATGCACGTCCAGCGCGAGGTCAGCCAGGTCAGGTCGCAGCGGAAGACCTGCTCGTCGTCCGCGGGGTCGGGGAACTCGACCCAGGCGCGGGCGAAGTCCAGCCCGACCTCGTCAGAGGTCTGCTGTTCGCGCTTTTTGCCCGGCTTGGCCTTCTTCGTCTTTGCCACCCCTCCAGCCTATGCGCCCCCGGCGGCCGCAGTAGCGTTCAGGCCATGAGACTCGGTGTCCTCGACGTGGGTTCGAATACGGTGCATCTGCTCGTGGTGGACGCGCACCCGGGCGCGCGCCCCCTGCCCGCCCACTCCCACAAGACCGAGCTGCGCCTCGCCCAGCTCCTCGACGACGACGGCGCGATCAGCGACGCCGGGATAGACCGGCTGGTCGCCGTCCTCCAGGACGCCCTGCAAGCGGCCGAGGACAAGGGCTGCGAGGACGTCCTGCCGTTCGCGACGTCCGCCGTCCGCGAGGCCGCCAACGCGGACGCCGTCCTGGCCCGGGTGCAGAAGGAGACGGGTCTCACACTGCCGGTCCTGACCGGCGAGGAGGAGGCCCGCCTGACCTTCCTGGCCGCCCGCCGCTGGTTCGGCTGGTCGGCCGGAAAGCTGCTGGTGCTCGACATCGGCGGCGGCTCCCTGGAGATCGCTTTCGGCCTGGACGAGGACCCGGACGCCGCCGCCTCCCTCCCCCTAGGCGCCGGCCGCCTCACCTCCGCGTGGCTGCCCGGCGACCCGCCCGACCCCACGGACGTCCGCGCCCTGCGCCGCCACGTCCGCGCCCAGATCGCCCGCATCGTCGGCGACTTCGCGCGGCTCGGCGCGCCGGACCACGTCGTGGCCACCTCCAAGACCTTCAAGCAGCTCGCCCGCATCGCGGGCGCCGCCCGCTCCACCGACGGCCTGTACGTGCAGCGCGCCCTGACCCGCCGCGCCCTGGAGGACTGGGTGCCGCGGCTCGCCGCGATGACCGCCGACCGCCGCTCCCAGCTGCCCGGCGTGTCGGAGGGCCGGGCGCACCAGCTGCTCGCGGGCGCGCTGGTCGCGGAGGGCGCGATGGACCTGTTCGGCGTGGACGAGCTGGAGATCTGCCCGTGGGCGCTGCGCGAGGGCGTCATCCTGCGCAGGCTGGACCACCTGCCGGCGGCGGCCGGAAGCTGAACCCGTAGCCGTAGCCGTAGCCGTAGCCGTAGCCGTAGCCGTAGCCGAAGCCGAAGGTGAACCCGAACCCGTAGCGCGGTGAGGCCGTCCGGGGGCGGACCCGCCACATGGGAGGTACCCGCCCGCCGTACGAGAGGCGGTCGTACGCTGTCCTTCGTGACAGAGCCAGTGGTGCGCATCCCGGATGCGAAGGTCGCGCTGTCCACGGCCTCGGTCTATCCCGAGTCGACGGCGACGGCCTTCGAGATCGCCGCCCGCCTGGGCTACGACGGCGTCGAGGTCATGGTGTGGACCGACCCGGTCAGCCAGGACATCGAGGCGCTCCGCCGCCTGTCCGACTATCACCAGGTGCCCATCCTCGCGGTGCACGCACCCTGCCTGCTGATCACCCAGCGCGTCTGGTCGACCGATCCCTGGGTCAAGCTCCAGCGCGCCCGGGCGGCCGCCGAGAAGCTCGGCGCGAGCACCGTCGTCGTCCACCCGCCGTTCCGCTGGCAGCGCGGATACGCCCGCGACTTCGTCCGCGGCATCTGGCGGATGGCCGAGGAGACCGACGTCCGCTTTGCGGTCGAGAACATGTATCCGTGGCGCTACCGCGACCGCGAGATGCTCGCCTACGCGCCCGACTGGGACGTCACCAAGGACGACTACCGCCACTTCACGGTCGACCTCTCCCACACCTCCACCGCCCGTACGGACGCCCTCGCGATGGTCGACCGGATGGGCGATCGGCTCGCGCACATCCACCTCGCCGACGGCAACGGCTCCGCCAAGGACGAGCACCTCGTGCCCGGCCGCGGCAAGCAGCCCTGCGCCGAGGTGCTGGAGCGCCTGGCGACCCGCGGCTTCGACGGGCACGTGGTCATCGAGGTCAACACCCGCCGCGCGATGTCCGCAGCCGAGCGCGAGGCCGACCTGGCCGAGGCCCTCGCCTTCACCCGGCTCCACCTGGCCTCGCCCACCGGCGTGCCCCGGCCATGACCGCGGCAGCCCCCGGCGGCGCCGGAACCCCCCGCAGGCGCGGCCGCCCCGCCCGTACGGACGCGGGCAGCGGCCCCGGCGCCCGCGAGCGCATCCTCGCCGCCGCGCGCGCCGAATTCGCCGCCCGCGGCTACGACCGCGCCTCCATCCGCGCCATCGCCAAGGGCGCGGACGTCGACCCGGCGCTCGTGCACCACTACTACGGCCCCAAGGAACAGATCTTCGCCGCCGCGATCGAGACGGACTTCGCACCCGCACTCGAAGCGCCGGACGTCATCCAGGCCGGCGGCCCGGACACCCTGGGGGAGCGGCTCACCCGCTTCATCCTCGGCGTCTGGGAGGACCCGGCCACCCGCGAACAGCTCCTGGCGATCGTCCGCTCGGCCGTCGCCAACGAGACCGCCGCCGCGGTCTTCCGCGACCTCGTCACCAGCAGGCTCATGACCCGCATCGCGGGCGAGCTCGGCGTCCCCGACGCCCGGCTGCGCTCGGAGCTGGCCGCCGCCAACCTCGTCGGCGTCGCCATGCTGCGCTACGTGATCAAGGTCGAGCCGCTGGCGTCGGCGGACGTCGAGCAGGTGGTGGCGATGGTGGCCCCGGCGGTGCAGCGGCACCTGGCGGGGGACGCGTAGACACACGTAGGCGCGCGTGGACACACGTAGGCACGTGTAGGCGCACGTAGACACGCTTACGGCTCGCCGCGGACGCGCGTCTCACATGGCGGAGAACCTGTCCGCACCCTGGAGTACGGGCGTAGGCTCGAAAGACGCCGGTACGGCGGAGGAGAGGCGCCCGCCCCACGCGGCGGCGCCCACGCAACTGCGAGGAGTGGAGCAGGATGCCCGAGCTGAGGTCCCGCACCGTCACCCACGGCCGCAACATGGCGGGCGCCCGCGCCCTCATGCGAGCCTCGGGCGTAGCGAGCGAGGACATCGGCAAGCCGATCATCGCGGTGGCCAACTCCTTCACCGAGTTCGTCCCGGGCCACACCCACCTCGCCCCGGTCGGCCGGATCGTCTCCGAGGCGATCAAGGCGGCCGGCGCCGTGCCCCGCGAGTTCAACACCATCGCCGTCGACGACGGCATCGCCATGGGCCACGCCGGCATGCTCTACTCGCTGCCCTCCCGCGACCTGATCGCCGACTCCGTCGAGTACATGGTCGAGGCCCACTGCGCCGACGCCCTGATCTGCATCTCCAACTGCGACAAGATCACCCCGGGCATGCTGATGGCCGCCATGCGCCTCAACATCCCCGTCGTCTTCGTCTCCGGCGGCCCCATGGAGGCCGGCCAGGCCACCCTCGTCGACGGCACGGTCCGCAAGCTCGACCTCATCAACGCCATCGTCGACGCGGTCAACGAGAACGTCTCCGACGAGGACGTGCTGCGCATCGAGGAGAACGCCTGCCCGACCTGCGGCTCCTGTTCCGGCATGTTCACCGCCAACTCGATGAACTGCCTCACCGAGGCCATCGGCCTCTCCCTGCCGGGCAACGGCTCCGTCCTCGCCACGCACACCGCCCGCAAGGCCCTCTACGAGAACGCCGCCCGCACGGTCGTCGAGATCACCAAGCGCTACTACGAGGACGGCGACGAGTCCGTCCTGCCGCGCAACATCGCCACCCGCGCCGCCTTCGACAACGCCATGGCCCTCGACATCGCCATGGGCGGCTCCACCAACACGATCCTCCACCTCCTCGCCGCCGCGCAGGAGGCCGGGCTCGACTACGACCTGAGCGACATCGACGCCGTCTCGCGCCGCGTCCCCTGCCTGGCCAAGGTCGCCCCGAACGTCGCCCCCGGCGGCACCTACTACATGGAGGACATCCACCGGGCCGGCGGCATCCCCGCCATCCTCGGCGAGCTCTACCGCGCGGGCCTCCTCAACGAGGACGTGCACACCGTCCACTCGCGCGGCATCAAGGAGTGGCTGGAGGCCTGGGACGTCCGCGGCGGCTCGCCGACCCCCGAGGCCGTCGAGCTCTGGCACGCCGCCCCCGGCTGCGTCCGCTCCGCCACCGCCTTCTCCCAGTCCGAGCGGTGGGAGTCCCTTGACGTGGACGCCGCGGGCGGCTGCATCCGCGACGCCGCCCATGCCTACTCCAAGGACGGCGGGCTGGCCGTCCTGAAGGGCAACCTCGCCGTCGACGGGTGCGTCGTGAAGACGGCGGGCGTCGACGAGTCGATCTGGACGTTCGAGGGCCCGGCCGTCGTCTGCGAGTCGCAGGAAGAGGCCGTCGACAAGATCCTGACCAAGTCGATCAAGGAGGGCGACGTCGTCGTCATCCGCTACGAGGGCCCGCGCGGCGGCCCCGGCATGCAGGAGATGCTCTACCCCACGTCCTTCCTCAAGGGCCGCGGCCTCGGCAAGGCCTGCGCCCTCGTGACGGACGGCCGCTTCTCCGGCGGCACATCAGGCCTGTCGATCGGCCACGCCTCGCCGGAGGCCGCTTCGGGCGGCACGATCGCGCTCGTGCGGGACGGCGACCGCATCCGCATCGACATCCCGAACCGCTCCATCGAACTCCTCGTGGAGGAGACCGAGCTCGACGCGCGGCGCGCGGCACTGGGCGGCACGTACGCCCCGAAGAACCGCGAACGCAAGGTCTCGGCGGCGCTGCGCGCGTACGCGGCCATGGCCACGAGCGCGGACCGCGGCGCGGTGCGGGACGTCAGCCTTCTGGAGGGGTGACGGGGCCTGACAGCAGGTCGGTAGGTCGGTAGGTCGGTAGGTCGGCGGGGCGCGGGGCTGAGGCTCCGGCTCCGGCACCACCGGCTTCAGCGCCAGCGCCCCGGATCCCGTGCGCTCACCGCGAAGACCGTCCCGTCGGGCGCCGTGCCGAAGACCTTTCCGTCCGCCGCGACGGGCGCGGGCGGCAGGTCGAGGTAGCCGCGCCCGCCGCGGGCCGGCCGCGGGGACGTCTGACCGAGGAGTGCCCCCTTCGCGGTGTCGACGGCCAGCAGCCGCCCGTCCGCCGCGGAGAAGTACACGCGGTCGTCACCGGCGGCGACCAGCGCGGACGCGTTCGCCACGGACGTGTCCAGGCGCCACAGCTGCCGCTTCTCACCCACGGCAGTGAGCCCACCGTCCGTGGACAGCAAATACACCGCGTCGCCCCGCGCCACCGCACTCGCCACGTTGAGCGGCGCACCGAGCGGCACACGCGTCTCCCGCCGCGCCCCCGGGTCGTAGCGGACGACGGCCGACACCCGGTTGTCCCGGTCGGGGGCCGTCAGGAACAGCGCACCGTCCGTCCCCGCGCCGACAGCCGTCAGATCGCCGTCGGCCGTCCGCTCCCACAGCGTCGTCCCGCGCTCCGGATCGAGCGCGAGGATCCGCGTCCGGTGCTGCCCCTGACCGGCCGGGGCCACGGCGTACACCGGCTGACCCGACCTGCCCTCGCCGGCAGCCGTGCCGCGGCCGTGACCGTCGTGACCGTAGCTATAGAAGGAGAACACCGGCTTGGAGTGCCCCGGCAGCCCGAGCCCGTGCCGCCAGCGCTCCTTGTTCGTGCCGCCGTCGACCGCCGTCACCGTCCCGTCCCCGGCGACCAGCAGCACGGTGTCGCCCGCGTGGTAGACCCGCCCGGGGTACGCGGAGACGTCCCGCGTCCAGCGCGGCTCACCCGTCGACGGCTCCAGCGCCGACAGCTTCCGTCCGTCCGGCGACAGGACGTGGACGAGACCGCCGGAGACGACGGGAGCGGGCACGGGCCCGGCATCACCGCCGCTGCCACCGGCATGGGCCGTCTTCTGCCAGGCGACCTTCCCGCCCGAGGCCTCGATGCGCGCCGCCTGCACACCCCGCGCGGAGCAGTACAGCGCCTCCCCTCCGTACGCGCACGCCCCCGTCGCACCATCCGGCACCGGCACCTCCCACGGCCGCCAGTCCGCGGAGGCGGCGGTCGGCCGCGTCTGCAACGGCTGCTCCGCGCCACCGCCACGGCTCAGCACCCACGTCCCACCCGCCACCAGCGCCGCGGTCACGACAGCGGCGGAAATGAGCCACGGCATACGCCGCCGCCTGCGCGGCGGTACGGAGCCGGGAGCGAGGGGATCCGGGGACTCCTCGGCGTCGTCCCGGGGCCAGGGGACGCGCACATGCGTGGGAACCGAGGAGTCCAGGACGGCGGCCTCGACCCGGCGGGCCCCGCCCTGCCGCAGCTCGCGCGGCAGCCGAGCCATGATCGCGTCCGGCGTCGGCCGCCGCTCCGGGTCCTTGGCCAGGCAGTCCTGGATCAGCGGTACGAGATCGGCCGGCACCCCCGTCAGATCGGGATCGGTGTGCACGACCTGGTACGCCACGATGTACGGGCTCTCGGACTCGAACGGCCCCCGCCCGGTCGCCGCGTGCACGAGCAGCGACGCCAGCGCGAACACGTCCGCCGCCGGCCCCACCTCCCGCGGCCGCTGGAACTGCTCGGGCGCCATGAACGGCGGCGTCCCGATCAGCTTCCCCGTCTCGGTCCGCAGCTCGCTGTCGTACGGGCGCGAGATCCCGAAGTCGATGACCTTCGGGCCGTCCTCGGCCAGCAGCACGTTGCTCGGCTTGAGATCGCGGTGCACGACCCCGGCCCGGTGGATGTCCCGCAGCGCCTCCGCCAGCCCGGCCGCCAGGCGCCGCACTTCCTCCGGAGCAAGAGGACCGTTCCGTTTCACCCGCTCGGAAAGCGTGGGACCGGGAATGTAGAGCGTCGCCATCCAAGGGCGCTCGCCGTCGGGATCCGCGTCCACGACGGGTGCGGTGAATGCCCCGCTCACCCGCCGGGCGGCCGCCACCTCCTGCCGGAACCGTGCCCTGAACTCCGGGTCCTCCGCATATTCGGCGTGTACGACCTTGACCGCGAGCCGCAGTCCCGAAGCGGAACGCGCCAGATGCACCACGCCCATGCCGCCGGACCCGAGGCGTCCTTCCAGCAGGTACTCCCCGGCGTAACCCGGATCCTCCGCTTCCGGCCCCGTTCCGGCACTGCGCAGCGGTGGCATTCCCCCACCCCCGTTGTCTGTCGGCCGCCAAAAGCGCGGCGTCCGGAGCCTAATCGATGGCTTCCGGCAATCCCGGGAGGCGTGCCGCGCCTTGCTAGCCTGCACATGACATCGCATGTCATTGATCTACACAGCAGCGATCAACGCATCATTGATCGACGGTGAACGCGCATAACGGGGGAGGGCCGCATGGCCACCAGCGAGATCAACGAGAACGCGAGCGAGAGCGTGAACGAGAGCGTGAGCGGGGACGTGAACGCGAGCGGGGCCTCGAATCTGTCGGCCAGGTCGGCCGCCGCCACCGTCTACTACCCGGTGGCCCCCGGCCAGCAGGTCAATGTGCGCCGCGGCCCGAACACCGGCAGCCAGATCGTCCGGGTCCTCCCCGAGGACTCCCGCATCGCCATCCGCTGCCAGACCCGCGGTGAAACGATCACCGGTCCGTACGGCACCACCGACATCTGGGACAGCATCGCCCCCGGCCAGTACGTGTCGGACGCCTACGTGAAGACCGGCAGCGACGGCTTCGTGACGATCCGCTGCTCATAATCGAGTGCTCATAATCGAGATATGAGCGACCAGGCGGGACCCCGGCCGGAACCGATCAGGTTCTACGGCACCACGTGGCTGAATCACGACGGTGGATACGGGCTGCGGCGAGCGGGCACATGCCTCAGCGCGCTGGCCGCGGCAGCAGCGGGAGCCCTGGTCCTGCGCTTCGGCTACGAGGGCCTGGCCATCGCCAAGGTCGGCGGCCTGGTCAACACGATGGTGGTCGTCGCCTTCGCGGTGTGCAGCGCCCTGGCCTTCCGGCGCACCTGGGAACGCTTCGGCCGCCGGCCCGATCCCGCGGCCGACCCGCACGCCGAGCGGTCGATGCAGAGCCTGATGATGATCGGCTTCATCGGCGCCCTCCTGGCCTACGCCCTCCGCACACTCAAGGAGGCGCCGGGCGAGGAGCTCCACCGCCGGGAGTACGAGGAGGCCGTCGCGCGGTACGAGCGGCGGACCGAGCGGAAGGGCAAGGGCAGGCGCAAGCGGTAGGCGCCGGCACCGGGTCAGGGCGGGACGGGGACGGGGCGAGGGGGTGGCAACAGGGCCCCGGAACCTCGTGTAGTGTTCTCCGAGTTGCCACGGGGTCCGCAAGGACAACGGGGCGGCGATCGAGCCGCACCGGCGGCACTCACTACTGCACGGCCCCTGAACGGGATGAATTTCGGCGTGCCGGAATTCGGATCGTGAAGGCCTCGGACTCCGATTAGGAGTCACCGGGGAAATCCGCTAAAGTAG
>NZ_RBAM01000005.1 GCF_003626645.1 Streptomyces klenkii
CGCGGGGGATGCCGGCCCGGCGGCCGCCCGGCAACGCCGCGTGGGCTTGCGCGGAGCGCCCGCGGCCGGCTCGGCACCGCCGAATACCTCGCAGGGGGTCACTCGCCGCCGCGGCGGAAGAAACGCGCCTCCCGCGGCGGCAAGAGGCCTACCCCCGTACAAACGTCGGCACGGGCCGGCGCCCGCGGTAGGCGAGGCGGCCGGGCCCGCCACGGGCCGCCTCCGGCGCGGGGGATGCCGGCCCGGCGGCCGCCCGGCAACGCCGCGTGGGCTTGCGCGGAGCGCCCGCGGCCGGCTCGGCACCGCCGAATACCTCGCAGGGGGTCACTCGCCGCCGCGGCGGAAGAAACGCGTCTGCTGCGGCGGCAACAGGGCTGCCCCCACGCGGACGTCGACACGGACCGCGCCCGCGGTGAGCGAAGCGGCCGGGCCCGGCACGGGCCGCCTCCGGCGCAGGGGACGCCGGCCCGGCGGCCGCCCGGCAACGCCGCGCAGCCGCCCCCCTGGGCCCCTGGGGCGCGCGTCCCAACCAGCCACTCCCCCAAGGTGATTGAGGGCCCCGTACGCCGGGTAGGGGCTTCGCGCTGTGGGGGGCATGACAAGGAGCTGGCCGTTGCGCGAGATCACCGTTCCGCCGCTCGTGTCGACGCCGCCCATCGGCGGCCTGGCGGATTCCGTCTTCGACCGCGCCGGCGAGGAGCCCGGGGAGGCGGCGTTCGGCCGCAAGGGGACGGACGGGGCCTGGCAGGACGTGACGGCGGCGGCGTTCCGGGACGAGGTCCTGGCCCTGGCGAAGGGGTTGCTCGCCGAGGGCGTGCGGTTCGGGGACCGGGTCGCGGTCATGTCCCGTACGCGCTACGAGTGGACGCTCTTCGACTTCGCGCTGTGGTCGATCGGCGCGCAGCCCGTGCCGCTGTACCCGACGGCCTCCCCCGACCAGGTCTGCTGGATCCTGCGCGACGCGGGCGTGACGGCCTGCGTCGTCGAGCACGAGGACCACGCCATGACCATCGGCTCGGTCATCGACCGGCTGCCGGAGCTGACGCGGCTGTGGCAGCTGGACGCCGGGGCGGTCGAGGAGCTGGGCGCCGCCGGGGCGCGGGTCGGCGACGACGTGGTGGAGCGGCACCGCATGGCCCTCACCCCCTCCACACCGGCCACCGTCGTCTACACCTCCGGCACGACCGGCCGCCCCAAGGGTTGCGTGCTCACGCACGCCAATTTCATGGCCGAGGCGGACAACGTCGTCAGGCGCTACGAGCACGTCTTCCGCTCCCGCCCGGGCGACGAGGCGGCGACGCTGCTGTTCCTGCCGCTGGCCCATGTGTTCGGGCGGATGGTGCAGGTCGCCGCGGTGCGCGGGCGGGTGAAGCTCGGCCACCAGCCGCAGCTGACGAGCGCCGCGCTGCTGCCGGACCTGCGGGCGTTCCGGCCGACGTTCGTCCTCGCGGTCCCGTACGTCCTGGAGAAGATCTTCGCGCTGGCGCGGCGCGCGGCCGAGGCCGAGGGCCGGGCCGCGCCGTTCGAGCGGGCCGTGGACGTGGCGGTGCGCTACGCGGAGGCCGTGGAGCAGCGGGCGTTCGGCCGGGGCGCGGGGCCGGGGCCCGCGCTGCGGCTCCGGCACCAGGTCTTCGACCGGCTGGTCTACGCCAAGGTGCGGGAGGCGCTGGGCGGCCGGGTGCGGCACGCGATGTCGGGCGGTTCGGCCATGGACCGGCGGCTGGGGCTGTTCTACGCGGGCGCCGGGGTGACCGTCCTGGAAGGCTACGGGCTGACGGAGACCACGGGCGCCGCGACCGCCAACCCGCCGGAGCGGCCCCGCTTCGGCTCGGTCGGGCAGCCCGTCCCGGGCACGACCGTGCGGATCGCCGGCGACGGCGAGGTCTGGCTGCGCGGCGGCCAGGTCTTCGCCGGCTACCTGGGCGACGGGCGGGCGACGGGCGCGGTGCTGCAAGAGGGCTGGTTCGCGACCGGCGACCTGGGGCGGCTGGACGAGGACGGCTACCTGTCCATCACCGGGCGGAAGAAGGAGATCCTGGTGACGTCGGGCGGCAAAAGCCTGTCGCCCGTGCTGCTGGAGGAGCGCGTACGGGCGCACCCGCTCGTCGCCCACTGCGTCGTCGTCGGCAACGACCGCCCGTACGTGGCCGCGCTGGTCACGCTGGACGAGGAGGCGGTCGCGCACTGGCTGCACATGCGCGGCGGACCGGCGCCGGGGACGGTGCCCGGGACCGGCACCGGCACCGCGTACGGCCACGGATCCGCGTACGGCCACGGGCCCGGGCTGCTCCAGGACACCGAGCTCGTGCGCGACAGCGGCCTGGAGGCCGAGATCCGGCGGGCCGTCGTGGCCGCGAACACCCTCGTCTCGCAGGCCGAGTCCATCCGGACCTTCCGGATCCTGAAAGCCCGGTTCACGGAGGAGGACGGGCTGCTGACGCCGTCACTCAAGCTCCGGCGGAAGGCGATCGAAGTGGCGTACGCGCGCGAGGTGGACGCCCTGTACCGCGGACAACCCCGGGGAGGTATCGGGGACACCGGCGCTGCTAGAGACGGAGGAGGTATCGGAGGCAACAGGGGCATTACGGGAATGCAGTGACGGCTGTGATCGTTGACGCTGGACGTACGAATCACGCTGGACGTACGAAATCGCGTCTCCGACCGTAAGGATCGAGCACCCGTGAGCAAGGCTGCCCCCATTCCGTCCATCACGCTCAACAACGGCGTCGAGATGCCGCAGCTCGGCTTCGGCGTCTTCCAGGTCCCCGACGCCGAGGCGACGGCCGCCGTCGAGACGGCTCTGGCCGCCGGGTACCGCAGCATCGACACGGCGGCCGTGTACGAGAACGAGACCGGCACCGGCAAGGCCCTGACGGGCTCGGGCATCGCGCGCGACGAGCTCTTCGTGACCACGAAGCTGTGGAACAGCGCCTCGCGCAGCTGGACGCGCGACGCCGTCCTGCGCGAGCTCGACGCCTCCCTGGAGCGGCTCGGCCTCGACCACGTGGACCTGTACCTCATCCACTGGCCGCGCGCCGTCCGCGACGACTACCTCTCCATCTGGCGCGCGTTCGAGGAGATCGCGGAGAGCGGCCGCGCCCGGGCGATCGGCGTCTCCAACTTCCAGCCCGCCCACCTGGAGCGGCTGCTGGCCGAGACGTCCGTCGTCCCCGCCGTCAACCAGATCGAGCTCCACCCGTTCCTGGCCCAGTCCGAGCTGCGCGCGTTCCACGCGCGCCACGGCATCACCACCGAGGCGTGGGCGCCGCTCGGCCAGGGCAAGGAGCTGCTGAGCACCCCCGTGATCGCGGGGATCGCCGAGAAGCACGGCCGCACCCCCGCGCAGATCGTGCTGCGCTGGCACCTCCAGCTGGGCCACGTGGCCATCCCCAAGTCCGTGACGCCGTCGCGCATCCGCGAGAACTTCGACGTCTTCGGCTTCGGCCTCGACGACGAGGACATGACGGCGATCGCCGCGCTCGACAGCGGCACGCGGCTGGGCCCGGACCCGGACGAGTTCGACGTCAACTGAGCCCGGACCGGCCGTACCGTCCCGGGCCCCGGGGCGGTGCGCCGTGCCGTCTCTATAGAGTCGCGCACATGTTCTTCACGCCCTGGACCCCGCCGACGCCCATCGAACAGCACCTTCAGGCGGCGACGGCGCGCGGGGACTGGGACGGGCAGATCGGCGCCGTCGCCGCGGCCGAGCTGTACGTCGCCGTGGCCAGGGTGCAGGCCGACGGCCTGGTGCCGCCCGTGCCGCTCGCCCCGTACCGCGACCCGGCCTCGGGCAAGCGCTGCCTGCCGGTCCTGACGCGCGGCGCGCTGCCGCCCTGGCAGCCCGACTGGGTCTTCCGGCGCACCACGCTGGACGAGCTGGCCCTGGAGTGGCCGAACGACAAGTGGCACCTCGCGGTCAACCCCGGGCAGCCGGCCGCGTCCGTCATACCGGCCACCCCGCTCGACCGTGCCGCCTGGCTGGAGGTCTACGCCGAGACGCCGCCGCCCGCGCCCGGCCGGCTCCTGTCCCTGTACACGGGCCCCCTGCACGGGCCGCTCGCCCACGGCCTGGCCTGCGGCGCCCCGCTGTCCGTACGCGACTGCGTGCCCTGGAACGAGCTCGGCGCCGTCTACCGGGACTACGGCGCGGACCGTGCCGTCCTGCGCGACACGTGGGGCGTGGCCGACCCCGCCGGCTGGTGGCACCTGACGGAGCGACTGCTCGCCGGAGCCGGGGCGGGGGCTGGGGCTGGGCGCGAGGCGGAGTTCGCGCTGCGGGCCCGCAAGGGGCTCGCCGAACACGCCGGTTCCGCCGACGCACCGCCGACGACCGAGGAGTGGCGTCAGGCCGTCACCCAGGTCCTCGTGCACCGGGCCGCGCCCGAGGCCGAAGTCCGGGCGATGGACGCGACCGTCACCCGTATCGCCGAGGCGGAGGAGCGGCTGCGGGGCGAGGGCGATGCGGTGCTGCGGCCCGGAGAGCGCGTCGCCTCGGCCGCCGCCTACGGCCTCGCGTGCGCCGTGACCGTCGCCCGGCTCGGCCTCGCGGCGCGGCTGTGCGGCCCGGCCGACGCGGAACGGGTCGTCCTGTCCGCCGGGGAGGCCGCCCGCCGGACGTACGGGTCGTGGCCCGCGTTCGCCGCCGGCTTCTTGCTGGGGCGGGAGCTGCGGCCGGGCGGCGCGGGCGATCCGCGCACTGCGGTGCACGGCGCCCCGGGGCAGTCGGGCGGCCCGGACCGCACAGTCCCCGGCCCTGCCGACGCCGGCAGCTCCGGCTACGAAACACTCCTCACCCACCGCGTCCTCACCACCGACCCCGCGAGCCCCTGGCTTAACATCCCCTGGTCGTGACGGCCCTGCCACCCGCGCCCCGCCCGGGCACGGGGCGCACAATCGCGGAATGGGCGTACCTGACGGCGTGTCCGTCGTCCTCTTCACCTCCGACCTGCGGCTGCACGACAACCCGGTGCTCGCCGCGGCCCTGCGGAGCGCGCCGCGCGTCGTACCGCTGTTCGTCGTGGACACCGGAATCGCCGCCGCGGGCTTCGCCGTGCCCAACCGGGCCGCGTTCCTGGCGGACTGCCTCGCCGCGCTCGACGAGGGGCTGCGGGCCCGCGGCGGTGCCCTCGTCGTCCGCCGGGGCGACGTGGTGGCGGAGACCTGCCGGGTGGCCGCCGGGACCGGGGCGGGCGAGGTGCACGTCGCCGCGGGCGTGAGCGGGTACGCGCTGCGCCGCGAGGAGCGGCTGCGGAGCGCGCTGGCGGCGGACGGCCGGCTGCTGCGGGTGCACGACGCGGTCGTCACGGCCGTGCCGCCCGGCACCGTCCTGCCCGCGGGCAAGGACCACTACGCGGTGTTCACCCCGTACTTCCGCCGCTGGTCGGCCGAGCCGCTCCGGGCGGTGCTGCCGCCGCCGCGCGCGGTGCTGCTGCCCGAGGCGCTGCTGTCCGAGGTGCGCACGGAGCCGCTGCCCGCGGCGTCGTCCCTGGCCCGGGGCACGGCCTCGCCCGCGCTGCCGCGGGGCGGCGAGGGCGAGGGCCGCCGCCGGCTCGCGGCCTGGCGGCGCGGCGGGCTCGTACGCTACGCCGAACGCCACGACGACCTGGCGGGGGACGCGACGTCGCGGCTGTCCCCGTACCTGCACTTCGGCTGCCTGTCGCCGGTCGAGCTGGCCGCCGGGGCCCGGGAGCGGGCCGGCGGGGGCTGCGCGGGCGCCGAGGCGTTCGCGCGGCAGCTGGCGTGGCGGGACTTCCACCACCAGATGCTGGCCGCCCGGCCGGACGCGGCCCACCGCGACTACCGCACCCGGCACGACCGGTGGCGCGAGGCGCCCGGCGAGCTCGCCGCGTGGCGGGCGGGCCGTACGGGCTACCCGGTGGTCGACGCGGCGATGCGGCAGCTCGCGCACGAGGGCTGGATGCACAACCGGGCCCGGCTGATCGCCGCGAGCTTCCTGACGAAGACCCTCTACCTCGACTGGCGGGCCGGCGCCCGGCACTTCCTGGACCTGCTCGTGGACGGCGACGTGGCCGACAACCAGCTCAACTGGCAGTGGGTGGCGGGCACCGGCAGCGACACCCGCCCCCACCGCGTGCTCAGCCCGACGGCCCAGGCCGAACGCTTCGACCCGGACGGCGCCTACGTGCGCCGCTGGGTCCCCGAGCTGGCCGGCGTGCCCGGCCGGGCCGTCCACCGGCCGTGGCTGCTGCCGGACGAGGAGCGGGAGCGCCGCGGCTACCCCGCGCCGGTGGTCGGTCTGGAGGAGGCGCTGGAGCGGTTCAAGCGGGCGCGCGGCCGCGCCTGAACGGGCGCTAGCGCGCCCCGTGCCCCGCCGCGGCGGCCTCGATGCGGCGGGCCAGCCCGACGTCCAGGCCGGTGACCTTGCCGCCCACGCTGTGGGTGTTCACGCTGACCGACACGGTGTTGTAGCCCAGCGTCACATCCGAGTGGTGATCCAGCTCCTCCTGGATCTGAGCGATGTGGATCACCATGGCGGCCGCCTGGAAGTGCCCGTCGAAACGGTAGGTGCGGCTGATGCGGACGCCGTCCGTGGTCCAGCCGGGCAGTTCCTGGAGGCGCTGCTCGATGTCCTGCTGGGAGAGCGGTTCGACGGCCATGACTGTCCCCTTCGTGGGTGGGTGCCGTGGTGGGTGCGGTGATGCGGTGGTTGCCCGGGGTAGGTGCCCGCGCCGGGTGCCGGTGACTCAAGCGTCCCACGGTGCAGGGGTGCTTTCGCGCCAATGTGCCGTACGGGGCCCCGCGCGCCGGACAAGTGCTACCGGGTCGTAGGCACCGCTCCTATGCTCCCGCACCGGATGTGTACACGTCACCTACGCCAGGGGGCCGGCATGGACGGTACAGACGGTACGGGCAGCACGCGCAGGGGCTTCATCGGCGGGGCCGCGGCCGTCGCCGCGACGGCCGCGGGCACGGCGGCGCTCGGCGGACGGGCCGCGGCCGCGGCCCCCCGCGCCAGACCCGCCGCGCCGGGCCGCCGCACCGGGTCCGGCGCGCCGAGCGTCGCCGTCCTCGGCGGCGGCGTCGCGGGGCTCACCGCCGCGCACGAACTCGCCGAACGCGGCTTCCGGGTGACGGTCTACGAGAAGAAGGCGCCGGGCGGCAAGGCCCGCAGCATGGACGTGCCCGGCAGCGCGCGGGGCGGCCGGAAGCCGCTGCCGGGCGAGCACGGGTTCCGCTTCATCCCCGGCTTCTACCGCAACCTGCCGGACACGCTGCGCCGCATACCCTTCCCCGGCAACGCGAACGGCTGCCACGGCAACCTCGTGGCGTCCACCGAAGTGATGCTGGCCCGCATCGGCCACGAGGACGTCCGGCTGCCGTTCCGCTCGGTCGGCAAGCCGCCGCCGCTGCTCACCCCGGACGCCCTGAGCCGCGCGCTGACCGGCTTCCTCGACGCGTTCGGCAACATCCCGGTCCACGAGACCGCCTACTTCGTGAGCCGGCTGCTCGTCTGGCTCACCAGCTGCGACGCGCGGCGCACCGGGGCGTGGGAGCGCACGCCCTGGTGGGAGTTCATCGGCTCCGCGCGGATGTCGCCGAACTACCAGCGGCTGCTGGCCATCGGCATCACCCGCAACATCGTGGCCACCAAGGCCGAGGTGGCCAGCACCAAGACGGTGTCGACGTGCATCGAGGCGTTCCTCTTCAACGCCCTGGGGCGGGGCGCGGACGGCGAGCCGGACCGGGTGCTCGACGCGCCGACCAACGAGGCGTGGATCGACCCGTGGGTGGCACACCTGCGCTCCCTGGGGGTCGCCTTCGAGATCGGCTCGGCCGTACGGGACCTGCGGATCGCGGGCGGCCGGATCACCGAGGCCGTGCTGCAAGACCCCTCCGGCGCCAAGCGGTCCGTCACCGCCGACCACTTCGTCTCGGCGATGCCCGTCGAGCACGCCCGTACGACCTGGAACGCGCAAGTGCGGGCCGCCGACCCGCAGCTGGCGCGCTGCGACAAGCTCCGGACGGACTGGATGACGGGCATCCAGTTCTATCTGACGGAGCCGACGCCCATCCTCCACGGGCACGTCAACCACATCGACTCCCCCTGGTCGATCACCTCCGTGGGGCAGGCGCAGTACTGGTCCGGGCGCGACTTCCGGGCCGACTACGGGGACGGCGCGGCCGCGGACTGCCTGTCCGTGGACGTCTCCGAGTGGGACCGGCCCGGCATCCTCTACGGCAAGACCGCCAAGCAGTGCACGCGCGAGGAGGTCGCGCGCGAGGTGTGGGCGCAGATGAAGGCCGGGCTCAACGACACCGGGCGCACGGTGCTGAGCGACGCGAAGATCCATTCGTGGTTCCTGGACCCGGCCGTGGAGATCGGCGGCCCCCGCCCGGTCAACGACGAACAGCTCCTCATCCACCCCACCGGCACCTGGCACAACCGCCCTTCGGCGCGGACGGCGATCCCCAACCTCTTCCTGTGCGGGGACTACGTGGCCACCGACATCGACCTCGCCACGATGGAGGGCGCCAACGCCTCGGCCCGAGCGGCGGTCAACGCCCTGCTGGACGAGTCGGGTTCGCGGGCCGGGCGGTGCGCGATCACGCCGCTGTACCGGGCCCCGGAGCTGGAACTGCCGAAGGCCGACGACGCGATCCGGCACGGGCTGGGCCTGCCCAACGCCTTCGACCTGGGGTGAGCCGCGCGCGCCGGGGCGGCGCGCTACGGTCGGATCATGACGACTGCCGTGGACGCCCCCGGGGTGGGCCCGCTGCTGAGACAGTGGCGGGAGAGGCGCCGGATCAGCCAGCTGGAGCTCTCCCTGCGCGCCGGCTCCTCCGCCCGCCACATCAGCTTCATCGAGACGGGCCGCTCCCGGCCGAGCCAGGAGATGGTCCTGCGCCTCGCGGACCACCTCGACGTGCCCATCCGGGAGCGGAACGCCCTGCTGGTCGCCGCGGGTTACGCCCCCGCGTACCCGGAGCGGCCGCTGGACGACCCGGCGCTGGGCGGGCTGCGCGAGGGCCTGGAGCGGCTGCTGACGTCCTACGAGCCGTTCCCCGCGCTCGTCGTCGACGGCACGTACGAGGTGCTGGCCGCCAACCGGGGCATAGCGATGCTCCTGGAGGGCGTCGCCCCGTCCCTGCTCGTGCCCCCGCTGAACGCCATGCGGCTCACCATGCACCCCTCGGGCCTGGCGCCCCGCATCCGCAACTACCGCGAGTGGCGCGGCCACCTGCTGCACCAGATGGAGCGCCAGCTGGCCCTGATGCGGTCCGCCCCGCTGCGGGCCCTGTACGACGAGGTGAGCGCGTACCCGCTCCCGGAATCCACCGGCGAGGAACGGGCCCGGCGGGAGGACGGTCACGGTGACGTCCCCTTCGCCCTCCCCATGGTCATCGACCACGCGGGTCACACCCTCTCCTTCGTCTCGACCATCGCGACGTTCAACACCCCGATGGACGTCACGGTCTCGGAGCTGGCGGTGGAGACGTTCCTGCCGGCCGATCCGGAGACCGCGCGGCTGCTGGGCGCCCTCATGCCATAGGCATGCGGTCCAGGAATCCCGTCACGGTCCGGATCCGGCCGTCCCCGTCCAGGGTGATCACATCGGAACCGGCCACGGGCGCGGACCCGTCGGCGAGGGACACCAATTCCCACTGGAACCGCGCCACATCATGGTGCCCCTCGACGACCCCGGTCTGCCGGAACTCGAACCCGGGAAACTGCTCCTGCGCCCCGGCGATGACAGCCGCGACGCTCTCGTGCCCACGAACGTCGACCAGCGGATCGGTGTACGACCCGCCCTCGCCCCAGGCAGCGGCAACGGCCTTGGCCAGCTCCTCGGCCCCGGTGGCGTTCCAGGCGGTGAAGTAGCGGGCGACAGCGGTCTCGTACGACGACATAGCGAACGACATGGCGAACTCCCTGAGCAGGCATGACAAGAAGGGTCACGCCCCCGGGCCGGAGTGCGCCGGCCCGGGGTGGCGCTTGCCTTCACAATGCCGGGCACGCCGCGGAAGGGCGATTACCCGCGAGGTAAGGGGGGTGAGGTAGCGCGCCTCAGGCTTGTTTGCGGTCCACGTATTCGAAGACCGAGCCGTCGGGGTGGCGAGCCACTACGTTGCGGCCGATCGGGGTGGGGACCGGGCCCGCGATGATCTGGGCGCCTACCGCCGTCAGGTCGTCGAGCGCCTCGTCGACGTCCGCCACCGCGATCGTGGCGGTGATCTTCCTCAGGATGGACAGCTCCCTCTCCGGGCCGCTCATGAGGAAGAAGCACCCGACCGCGGCCACGGCGACGCCGCCGCGGTGGAAGCGCAGCGCTTCGGCGCCGGTCAGGCGTTCGTAGACGTCGATCGCGTGGTCGAGATCATCGACACACACCCGCAGCGAGGTCCCCAGAATGTTCATGGGGACAAGGCTAGTTGGAGCCGACGGGCGATGCGGGGCGGTTCATGCGCGGCACAAGAGTTCACCGTTGAGGACGGCGAACCACGCGTCCTCGTGCCGCCCCCACGTGCGCCAGGCGCCGGCGATCCGGTCGAGCGCGGCGCGGTCCGCGTGGCCGCCGTCGATCGCCAGCCGGGCGTACGCGGAGGCGACGGTGCGGTCCGCCCACAGGCCGCTCCACCAGGAGCGTTCCTCCTCGCTCGCGTAGCACCAGGCGCTCGCGGTGGCCGTGGTGCGGGTGAAGCCGGCCCGCCGGGCCCAGGACAGGAGCCGGCGGCCCGCGTCGGGCTCGCCCCCGCCCGCGCGGGCGACCCGCTGGTAGAGCTCCTGCCACGCGTCGAGGCCGGGCACGCGCGGGTACCAGGTCATGGCGGCGTAGTCCGCGTCGCGGACGGCGACGATGCCGCCCGGCCGGCAGACCCGGCGCATCTCGCGCAGCGCGCCGACGGGGTCGCCCACGTGCTGGAGCACCTGGTGGGCGTGGACGACGTCGAAGGAGTCGTCGGGGAAGTCCAGGGCGCGCAGGTCACCCACGGTGAAGCCGACGTTGTTCAGCCCCCGTTCGCGGGCGACCGCGCGGGCCGCCGTGAGCACCTCCCCGGCGGCGTCCAGGCCGGTGACCCGGCCCTGCGGGACCAGCGCGGCCAGGTCGGCGGTGATGGTGCCGGGCCCGCAGCCGACGTCGAGGACCTCCATGTGCGGTCGCAGGTGCGGCAGCAGGTACGCGGCGGAGTTGCCGGCCGTGCGCCAGGTGTGCGAACGCAGGACCGATTCGTGGTGGCCGTGGGTGTACACGGTGGTGTCGTCGGAAGCCATGACAGCACCGTAGGCATTCATCTCGGATGACGAGAGTCCCGTCTTACTAATTGGACATCTCGCCGGTTGGGCGTCCTACCCGTCGGACACGTTGCGGTAGACCACCAGTGCCTCGTTCTCCTTCTTCAGCGTCACCACCTCGGGCGCGGGCGCGACTTCCCCGTCGCGGGCCAGGTGTGTGCCCTCGGCGATGCCGCTGATCCGCAGGTTCCGCACGCGGGCCGTGCGCAGCACCGGTGAGTGCTTCAGGTCGCCCGCGAGGGCCGCCGCGAGCAGCCGGGTGCGGGCCAGCGGGCCGCCCGAGACAGTGCGCACGTCGAGGACGCCGTCCGCCAGGTCGTGCCGGCGCACGGGGGCGAGGCCCAGGCCGCGGTACGTGCAGTTGCCGGCGAAGAGCATCCACAGGCGGCGGCGCTTGCCGTCCACCCGCAGGCGGACCGGGCGCGCCGTGCGCAGGACGTGCACGGCCGCCAGCACCCCGGCGGGCCAGGCGCCGGTGCGCGGGGCCCACCGCTCGCGGACGCGGACCAGGTCCGGATAGGCGCCGATGCTGAAGGTGTTGAGGAACGGGCCCAGGTCGGCGCCGTCGCCGTCGCGCACCTGCACCATGTCGACCGCCACCGCCTCGCCGGTCTCCACGGCCCCGCAGGCGTCACCCAGGGTCTCGATGCCCAGGTCGTAGGCGAAGTGGTTGTACGTGCCGCCCGGCAGGACGGCCAGCGGCAGCCCGTGGCGGTGTGCCACGGCGGCCGCGGCGCTGACGGTGCCGTCGCCGCCGGACACGCCCAGGGCGCCGCCCCGTTCGCGTGCCCGTACGGCGGCTGCCTCCAGCGTCTTCCCGAGGTCCGCTTCCTCCTCCGGCCCCTCCTGCCCGTACGGGACGACCTCCGCGCGGGGCAGCGCCGCGCGCACCGCCTGCACCGGGTCGGGGCGGGCGACGGCCCGCTGCCCGGAACCGGTGTTCACGACCACCACCAGGCCCTCGCCGCGCGGCAGCGCCGGGGCGTCGGCCCGCGGCCGGGCCGGGGGCGCGAGCTGGGAGCGGGTGGGGGCGATGCCGCGGACGGCGAAGGCGGCGCCCGCGCCCAGCAAGGCCCCGGCGAGCACGTCACCCGGATAGTGGACGCCGGTGTAGACGCGCGAGAAGCACACCGACACGGCCAGCGGCGCGAGGGCCAGCCCCCACAGGGGGTTCTCCAGGGCGACGCCCGTCACGAAGGCGACCGCCGACGCCGAATGGCCGGACGGGAACGACGTCGTGACGGGCTGCCGGGACAGCCGCCGGACCGCCGGCACGGAGTCCAGGACCGGGCGCACGCGCCGCACCGACCGCTTGCCGGCGGTGTTCACGGCCGCGGAGGCGACCGCCAGGGACGCGGCTCCGCGCAGGGCGGCGCGCCGCGCGGGGCGCCCTCCGGCCAGGGCCGCGCCCGCCGCCAGGCCGAACCACAGCAGCCCGTGGTTCGCGCTGCGCGACAGGCGGGGCAGGACGCGGTCCCCGCCCGGCCAGTGGTGCGCCGCGACGGCGAGGAAGGCCGCCCGGTCCCAGGAGCTCACGATCTTCGGCATGACGCACGTGTACCCCGCGGGCCGCGTCCGACGCCGGGGGCCGGAAGCATCCGGAGCAAGAGGGCGGAGAGTAGCCGGAGCAGGGGGCGGGGAGTAGCCGCCCGGCCGCCGCGCGCCGACAATGGCCGCATGACCGATGCGACGCTGCTCACCCGGCACAAAGAAGCGCTCGGACTCTTCACCGAGCGCGTGCACGCCATCCGCCCCGGCCAGTGGGACGAGCCGACGCCCTGCACCGAGTGGTCCGTACGCGACCTCGTCAACCACCTGACCGTCGAACAGCTGTGGGTGCCGCCGCTGCTGGACGGCTCGTCCATCGACGACGTCGGCGACTCCTTCGACGGCGACCGGCTCGGCGACGACCCGGTGGCCGTGTGGGACGCGGCGGAGGCCGCCGCGCACAAGGCCTTCGAGGCGTCCGGGGCCCTCGACCGGACGGTGGAGCTGTCCTCCGGGCCGTCGTCCGCCCGCGCGTACTGCTCGCAGATGGTGGCGGACGCGGTCGTGCACGCGTGGGACCTGGCCCGCGCGATCGGCGCGGACGAGCGGCTGCCCAAGCCGCTGGTCGAGCTGACCCGGCGCGAAGTGGAGCCCTACATCGACAGCCTCGCGGGCACGGGCCTGTTCGCCGAGCCGGTCGAGCCGCCCGCCGGCGCCGACGCCCAGACCGTGCTGCTCGCCCAGCTGGGCCGGCGCGTCTGACAGCGGCGTCTGACGGCGGGACGACGGCCCTGCGGCGAACCCCACACCAGCAGCACCCACGCGGTCGGGTAATCCGTACGGCCGTGGGCAGGATGCCCCCATGGCCTCCCCACTCACGCTGATGACGCCCCGCCTGACACTGCGCCGCTGGCACGCGGACGACCTCGACCCGATGGCCGCCGTCAACGCCGACCCGGAGGTGATGCGCTGGATCGGGGACGGCTCCGTGCAGGACCGGGAGCGGACCTCGGCGGCGATCGCGTCCTGGGAGCGGGAGTGGGACGAGCGCGGGGTGGGCCTGTTCGCCGTCGAGGTCCGCCAGTCGCGCCGATTGGCCGGCTTCGCGGGCCTGTCCGTGCCCTCCTACCTGCCCGAGATCCTCCCGGCCGTGGAGCTCGGCTGGCGGCTCGGCCGGCCCTTCTGGGGGCGCGGCCTCGCCACCGAGGCCGCCCGCGCCGTCCTGGACTTCGCGTTCCGCGACCGCGGGCTGGCCCGGGTCGTCAGCGTGCACAACGCCGGCAACGACGCCTCGGCGGCGGTCCTGCGCAAGCTGGGGATGCGGCGCGAGCGGGAGACGACCCACCCGGAGTACGGGGTCCCGGTCTGCGTCCACGTCCTCGACGCGCGCCCGTGAGCCTCGACGCGCGCGCGTGAGCCGGTACGGGGCTTACCCGGGCAGCACGCGCGAGCCGCCCACCGGCAGGTCCCACAGGTCCTCGCGCGGCCGGCCCGTCGCCTCCCAGGCCGCGCGGACGCGGTGCAGCGGCTCCAGCGGGGGCTCGGCCGAGAGGATGAAGGTCGACCAGTGCATGGGGGCCATCACCCGGGCGCCCAGGTCCTGGCAGGCGGCGACGGCCTCCTCCGGGTCGGTGTGGACCGTGCCCAGCATCCAGCGCGGGTCGTAGGCGCCGATGGGCAGCAGGGCGAGGTCGATGCCGTCGTAGCGCCGCCCGATGCGCTCGAACCAGTGCCCGTAGCCGGTGTCGCCCGCGAAATAGACGCGCCGACCGCCCGGCGCGGTGAGCACCCAGCCGCCCCACAGCGACCGGCAGGTGTCGGTGAGGGTGCGCTTGCTCCAGTGGTGGGCGGGGACGAAGTCGCAGCGGACGGGGCCGGCCGGGCCGGGCAGCTCCACCGCCTCCCACCAGTCGAGCTCGGTGACGCGCGTGAAACGGCGCCGGCGGGCCCAGCGGGCCAGGCCGGCCGGCAGGAGGAGCGGGGTGTCGCGGGGCAGCCGCTTGAGGGTGGGCGCGTCCAGGTGGTCGTAGTGGTTGTGGCTGATGAGGACCGCGTCGACCGGCGGGAGGTCCTCCCAGCGGACGCCCACCGGGGTGAGCCGGGCCGGTGTGCCGAGGATTCTGCGCGACCAGACGGGGTCGGTGAGGACCGTGAGGCCGCCGATGCGCAGGATCCAGCTGGCGTGCCCGGCCCAGGTGACCGCGGTGGTGCGGGCGTCCACGGCCGGCAGCGGCCCGGGGGCGACCGGCAGGGCGGCGGCGTCTCCCAGCGCCTCGGCCCGCGGGCGCAGCCGGCCTTCGCGGGCCAGCCGGGCGAGGGCGCGGACGCCGGGCAGGGGCGCGGTGAGGCGGTCGGCGAACGACTTGGGCCAGATGCGGTACTCGCCGAGCCGGCGGGGCGCGGCGAGGGGGCGCGGCTCTGCGAGGGGGCGCTCGGTCTGTTCGGTCATCGGGAGGGCTCCAATCGCTGGGGAACCGGGGCGGTGCGGCGCGGCGCCCGGCCGGGGCGCCGGGCCCCGCACGGCCGGCTGCGGCGGACCGGCTGAGCGGCGAAGCGGCGGGGCGGTCCGGTGTGGTGCGTGGCGTGGCGGGGCGGCGGGCGGACGGCGCGTCGGCGGGGCGGAATCGAGCGGTGGCGAGCGGTGTCGAGCAGTGCGGTGTCGTACGGGGCGGAGCGGGGCGGGGCAGGGCGGCGGTACCGGCCGGCGGCGGACGGCGGCGCATGACAGATCGACGGTAGGTCAGCCGCCCGCGAGCCGGGCGAAGGCCGATCCGAAACCGGTCAGTGCGTCGCCGACGCCCGGGGCGGCCAGCGGGTCAGGGGAGTCCAGGGCGCGCTGCCGCTCGTCGTCGGTGGTGCCGAGGAGCGGCGGCGTGGAGATCCGGACCCGCAGGGCGTCGGGAGGGTCGCCGAAGCGGTGGCCGCCCGGCACGGGGCGGCCGAGGGCGGTGCTGAGGTGTGCCTCCAGTTCCACGGAGTCGGTGATGGCGCGGGCGGCGAGCGGGGCGCGGAGCTCGCCGAGGTCGGCGTAGAGGTAGGGGCCGGCCTGCGGGGGCCGGCTCAGCACGCCGGCCGCGGTGAGCCGCTCGTGGGCGGCGCGGGCGAGCGCCCCGTAGAGCCGCGCCGCGGCGGCGGCGCGGGCGCGGACGGGCTCCGGCTCGTCCAGGGCGTACGCGGCGGCCGCGGCGATGGGCGGGGCCAGCTCGGCCCGTACGGCGGCGAGGGCGGTGGTGACGCGGGCGCGCAGGACGGGGCCGCGCCCGCCCGCGGGGAAGCGGGCCACGGCGGCGGGCCAGGCCGTGGGGAACAGGCCGCCGGCCAGGTCGGTGAGGACGACGACGTGGTCGGGCCACATCTCGGCCGGGCCGAGGAAGACCGTGCCGCCGGGGTCGTGGCGCATGTCGCGCCAGGTCTCGTCGCTGACGATCGTCAGCTCCTCGGCCGCGGCCGCCTCGCACACCTCGTGCAGCAGCTCGGGCGGGGTGACCGAGCCCGTGGGGTCGTCGGCGGGCGACAGGACGAGGACGCGCGGCCTGCCGCCCTCGGCGCGGATCCGGCGCACGGTCTCCAGCAGGGCGAAGGGGTCGGGCACGCCGCCGCACTCGGCGGGCACCGGCACGTGGTAGGTGGGGCGCCCGGCGATCCGGGCGAGCGGCGGGTACCAGGCGGCGCAGGGGCGGGTGAGGAGGACGTCGCCGCCGGCGCCCGCGAGGACCGCGAGCAGCAGGGGCTGCGCCCCGGGGGCGGCGAGGACGTGCTCGGGGGTGGTCGGCAGGCCGCGCCGGGCCCAGTAGCCGCAGGCGGCGGCGCGCAGGGCGGGGCCGCCGCCGACCGGTTCGGGCGCGCTGTCCCGGGCGGCCCGCGCGAGGCGCGCGGCGAGCTGCGGCAGGACGGGCAGCCCGCGCTCGGGCGCGGTGCCGGCCGGGAGCGCGGGAAAGCTGGGCTGCATCCGTCCGTACCTCCGACCGCCGCGCCGTCCGCACCGGGCGGCAGCACCTGTCCGGCCCCGGGGCCGCCCGCTGCCGCCCCCGTCCACCTTGGCAGATCAGGGGGTGCGGAGCGGGGCGACACGGGCGGGCGGGTGACGGCGAGTGGACCCCGCAGGGAGCAGGAGTGGATCGTGAGTGGACGAATCACTGCCGGGGGGCCCGATCGCAGCCACATTTGCGGCCGCCGGGCGGGGGCGGCGGGACAAAAACAAAGGATTTTGCGGACTGCTCAGCTCCGGTCACCATGTCGTGTCGCACATCCTGGCGAACCTGCCCGCTGGACCGAGAGGCACACCCCCTCATGCACGACACCGACGGCACGCACACCCGCCGTTTCGGCCTCCCGACCGCCACTGCCCTGGTCATGGGCAACATCATCGGCGGCGGCATCTTCCTGCTGCCCGCGTCCGTCGCCCCGTTCGGCACGGTCAGCCTGCTGGCGTTCGGCGTCCTCACCGTCGGGGCCATCGCCCTGGCGCTCGTCTTCGGCCGGCTCGCGCGGCGCCATCCGCGCACGGGCGGCCCGTACGTCTACGCGCGCGAGGCCTTCGGCGACTTCGCCGGCTTCCTGTCCGCGTGGTCGTTCTGGACCATGACGTGGGTGAGCAACGCGGCCCTCGCGGTGGCCGGCGTCGGCTATCTGCACGTCATGACCGGCAAGGGCTCCATGGCGGGGGACCTGGCCATGGCGCTGGCCATGCTGTGGCTGCCGGCGCTCGCGAACCTGGCCGGTACGCGCTGGGTGGGCGCCGTCCAGATGATCTCCACGGTGATGAAGTTCGTGCCGCTGCTGTTCGTCGCGGTGGTCGGCCTGTTCTTCTTCGACCCGGACAACCTCGGCTCGTTCACGACGTCCGACGGCAACTGGACCGGCGGGCTGACGGCGTCGGCCGCGATCCTCCTCTACTCGTACGTGGGCGTGGAGTCCGCCGCGATGAGCGCGGGCGAGGTGCGCGACCCGGAGCGCAACGTGGGGCGCGCAAGCGTCCTGGGCACCGTGGGCGCGGCGCTGGTCTACCTGCTGGGCACGGTCTCGGTGTTCGGCACCGTGCGGCACGACAAGCTGGTGGAGTCCACAGCTCCGTTCTCGGACGCGGTCGACGTGATGTTCGGCGGCCACTGGGGCGGCACGCTGATCGCCGTCTGCGCCGTGATCTCCATCGTGGGCGCGCTCAACGGCTGGACGCTGATGAGCGCCCAGGCCCCGTACGCGGCCGCGAAGGACGGGCTGTTCCCGGCCGCGTTCGGGAAGAAGAAGCGCGGGGTGCCGACGTTCGGCGTGCTCGCCGCCGCGGTCCTCGCCTCGGGCCTGACCGTCGTCAACTACACGTCGGGCGTGGGCGGGGTCTTCGAGATCCTCGTCCTGATCACGACGTTCTCCGCGACGGTCCCGTACCTGCTGGCCGCCGCCGCGCAGGTGTACTTCCTGCTGACGGGGCGGCGCGACAAGGTCCGTACGGGCCGCTTCGTCCGTGACATGGCGCTCGCGCTGGGCGCCTTCGCCTTCTCCTTCTGGCTGGTGGCGGGCGCCGGCTACGCGGCCGTCTACCAGGGCGTGCTGTTCCTCTTCGCGGGCATCCTCGTGTACGTGTGGCTGACCGCCCGCCGCACGGCGGCGGCGCAGGCGGAGGCGCAGGCCCCCGCCGCGGAGCCGGCCGGGACGGTGCAGGAGGCGCAGGAGGCGGCGGCCGTCAGGCCGTGACGCCTCCGTCGAGGACGAGGTCGGCGCCGACGGTGTAGCCGGCCTCGTCGGAGGCGAGGTGCAGCACGGCGGCCGCGATCTCGTCGGGGGTGCCCGCGCGGCCGGCCGGCACCTCGCGGCGCATCCGCTCGGCCTTGTCCAGCGAGGACTCGCCGGGGCGGGAGGACATCGGGGTCTCGACGGGCCCGGGGCTGACGGCGTTGATCCGCACGCCCTCGCCGATGTGGTCCAGGGCGGCGTTGCGCGTCAGGGCGGAGACGGCCGCCTTCGTGGCCGTGTACGCGCCGAACCCGGGCTTCCTGCGGTGCGCGCCGACGTTGGACGCGATGTTCACGATGGCGCCGCCGCCGTGCGCGCGCATGTGCCCGATCTCGTGCTTCATGGACAGCCAGACGCCCTTGAGGTTGGTCTCGACGATCCGGTCGAAGTCCTCCTCGGGCACGTCCGCGACCTTGGCCGGCGGCACGGCCAGGCCCACGTTGTTGACGGCGACGTCGAGGCCGCCGAAGCGGGCGACCGTCCGCTCCACGAGCGCCCGTACGTCCTCGGAGCGGGTCACGTCTGCGGTGATGGCGACGGCCTCGCCGCCCTCCGCCTCCACGTAGGCGACCGTCTCCTTCAGGGGCTCCTCCCTGCGGCCCGCGACGACCACGCGCGCGCCCTCGCGGGCGAAGGCGAGGGCGATGGCCTGGCCGATTCCCGTACCACCGCCGGTGACGAGGACGGTCTTGCCGGTGAAGCGTGCGGTCATGTCGAGACTCCTCAGCGATGGAACACAAAAGGGCGGGTCTGTTGCATGAGATGCCGTGGCGGCGGCAGCGGTCCGGAAATGGAGCGGGAGTCCGTCACCTCCGGTCCGTCCGTCAGGCTCGGTCCAGCAGGGCGAGGGCCTGCGCCGCGGCGTCCCGGATCCGGGCCCGGTCCGGGACCGCCTTGCCGACCACCCGCATGCCCTGCATCAGGACGAGCAGCATCCGGGCGAGGGCCACGGGGTCGCTGCCGGGGGGCAGTTCGCCCTGGTCAGCGGCCCGGGTGAGCGCCGAGGTGAGCGCCCGCTCCAGGGCGAGCCAGCTCTCCTCGACGCCGCGGGCCGCGTCGGGGTCGTGCGGCGCCAGCTCGACGGCGGTGTTGGTGACGAAGCACCCGCGCCGCAGGTCGTCCCCGGCGGCCTCCTCCGCGAAGCGGGCCACCAGCCCGCGCACGGCCGGCAGGGCGGGGCCGGGGCGCGACAGCTCCTCGGCGATGCGCGGGCCGTGCTGCTCGCCGTAGCGCTCCAGCGCCTTGAGGTAAAGCTCGTGCTTGCTGCCGAACGTCGCGTAGAGGCTCGCCCGGGCGATGCCCAGGTGACCGACGAGGTCGGCCATCGACGTCGCCTCGTAGCCGCGCCGCCAGAACAGGTCGAGGGCCGACTGGAGCGCGGCGTCCGGATCGAATTCCTTGGTCCTGGCCACATGTTGACGGTAGCGTTTTCGAGAACGATCGGTCAAGAATGATGGGGCCGGAAAGCGCCGGGAGGGTCACGGGCGAGGCGTACGGGCGGGCCTTACGGGGCCGGCCGCATCCTGAAGTCGTACTGCGGGGGCAGCTCCTTCGCGCGCGCCCGGGCGCGGATCTCCCGCGTGACCGGGCCCCCGCCCGCCAGCAGCGCCTCCTCGGTCGCGTACCAGGTCTCGCCGAGCGATTCGTCGCCCTCGCGCAGGTCCGCGACCTCGAAGCCGCGGTCGAAGATCTCCCGAGCGGCCGCGGCGTCGCCGCCGGCGAGCAGCACCCGGGCCCGGAGCAGCTGGAAGCGGCCGCGCTCGCGGGTGCCGGGGCGCAGGGCCTCCAGCACGGCCCCGGCGCCGGCGGCCCGGTCCGCGGCGAGCAGGGCCTCCGCCGCCTCCTCGCCGAGCGCGGCCAGGGCGGCGGTCCAGCCGGGGCCCTCGCGCTGCTCGGCGCAGGCGTCCTCGAACGCCTCCAGGTAGCGGTCCGCGGCGCGCTCGGGGTGGCCGTCCTCGGCGTCGGCGAAGGCCAGGCAGCGCTTGACGAACCACAGCCGGCCCGCCCCCTCCCAGGCGCGGACCGCCTGCGAGCGGTCGCCCGTGTGCCAGCGGGCTACCCCGAGGTGGTACGCGCCGCAGAGGTCGGCCCCGTCGGTCGTCTCCAGCAGCTCGCGCCACTGGGGCGACACCAGCGAGGGCGGGGGCGGCAGCGCCCGGTCCGGGGACGGGTGCGAGCCGGTCCGCAGGAAGCGCAGCCAGGGCGCCTGCTCCTCCCCCAGCGTCTCCGGCGGGAAGGGCGTGCCGGGCAGGTCGTAGTGCCCGCGCACGGCTTCGAGCGCGCCCCAGCCGGAGCCCGTGTGCAGGCTCTCCTTCGGCTCGGTGTCGGCATACGGGCGCCACGCCGCGTACGCCGCGTCCACCTCGGCCCGGGGCAGGGCCGCTTCGAGCCGGGCCGCCGCCTCGCCGCGGGCGGCCGCCCAGCAGGCGCCGTGCACGGCGGCGGGGTCCGCGGCCAGCGGGCCGTACGCCTCCAGCCAGGCGAACTCGCCGCCGGGCTCCAGCGGCACGTGCTCCAACTGGGTGCGGGCGAGCCCGGCCTGGATCTCGGCGTAGCCGCCGGTGCCGGGCTCGGTCAGCCACTCCTGCCAGCGGCGGCCGCCGCGGCCCGATCCCCAGACGAAGAGCTTGCGGCCGCGCAGCGCGTCGGTCGAGGTCTGCACGAGGCCGCGGCCGTCGGCGCCGAGGGAGGCGATCCAGCGGCGCTCCCCGCCGGGCACGTCGTAGAAGAAGTCGGCGGCGTGCGTGCTGTTCAGCGGGTACGTGCGGTCCGCGCCCTCCCATCCGGGCACCGGGACCCGGCGCAGGCTGCGCTCGTAGCCGAACCGCCAGGCCGCCTCGGCGGGGGCGAGGACGCGCGTGCCCGCCTCCTCGGGGACGGCGATGTTCGACCACCAGTAGACGGGCGCGGGCCGGTGGTGGGGGTTGCGGATGCGCACGCCCACGTAGAGGAAGTCCGAGCCGTCGGGCAGCCACAGGTCGACCTGGAACGGCAGGTCGCGCAGCCGCTCCCACTCCCACAGGCGCAGCATCTCCCCGCTGCCCGGCGCGGGCACGCGGGCGGCGTGCAGCGGTGCCACGGACAGGGGGGTGTGGCCGGTGGCGCCGATGTTCCACTCGATGCCGCCGGAGAACCAGGCGCCGTTGAGCGCGAAGTGGGCGGGTTGCAGGACGGGGTTGGCGTAGAGCAGGTGCCGGCCCGCCGGCTTGTGTTCGAGGGAGTGGACGCGGCCGCCGAGGCCGGGCAGGACGGTGGCGCGCAGCCGGTCGTTCTCGATGACGATCGCGTCGACGTCGGTGAGGGCGCGCTTGCGGGTGTAGTGGTCGCGGCGGCGCACGGGCAGGACGGAGCGCAGGGGCTCGTAGCCCGTCTGGCGGGCCATGTCGGCGGGCAGGCCCTTGCGCTGTGCCGCGTCGAGGCGGTGGACGTCGCGGGCCGTGCGGAGGGAGGGCAGCGGGTTCTCGGCGCCGAGCGGAGCGGCGGGCAGGGTCAGGACGGCTCGTCGGATGGTCGTGGGCACGGCAACCTTTCTCACGCCTGGTGGTCCGGTGGCTTCCTCAGCCCTGGCGGTCGTGCGGCGTTCTGGTCGGCCGGTCGGTAACCGGTGGGTAAGCGGTCCGGAGTGCCTACCCGTCGTGGTCCGGCAGCATGTCGGCGGTGATCGCCCAGCGTTCGTGGTCGCGCCACGCCCCGTCGATGAAGAGGAACCCCGGGGAGAAGCCCTCCAGCCGGAAGCCGTTGCGCTTGACCAGGGCCAGGGACGCGGCGTTGCCCGGCTGGACGTTCGCCTCCAGCCGGTGCAGGCCGAGCGGGCCGAAAGCGTGGCGCAGGACGAGGCCGAGGCCCTCGCTCATGAGGCCGCGGCCCGCCGCCGGCGCGAAGGCTCCGTAGCCGAGGGCGCCGCACTGGAAGCGGCCGCGGACGATGTTGTTGATGTTGACGAAGCCCGCCGGGGCGCCGGTCTCGCGCAGGCACACGAGGAGGCCCGCGCGCTGCTCGCCGTCGAGGGTGGCGGCGTACGCGGCGAAGTCCGCCTCGGTGGCGGGCATGGACAGCCACGGGTGGTGCAGGGCCTCGCTGGCCCGCACGAGGCGGGTGAACTCCGGGCCGTCTCCGGGCCTCACGGGGCGGATCGCGACGCGCGGGCCTCGGCCGAGCCATTCCGGTTCCGGCATGGGGTCATCGTACGGTCCTGCGCCCGTGGCGCCGCGGGCCGTCAACTCCACTCCGGCGCGTCGGTTCCCCAGCGTGCGGGGAGCTTCGCCCAGTCGCGCGGCGCGCCCTCGACGTGCACGGGCGGCAGGGCGTAGCGGACGCGGCCGAGCGGTCCGCCGGCCTCGGTGAGCCACGGGCCCGGTTCGTACGCGTCCGCTGCGCCGGGTCCGTCCTCGTCGCGTGCGAGGTCCGAGGTGAGCCAGTGCGCCGTCCGCGCGAGGGAGAGGCGGGCGAGGCGCGTGCCGCCGGTGGTGCGCTGCTCGGTGACGGCGCGCAGGACGGCGGCCGCGAGGAGGTAGCCGGTGCCGTGGTCCAGGGCCTGGGCGGGCAGGGCGCCGGGGGTGCCGTCGGGGGCGGCCTCGGCCGACGGCCAGGGCTTGTCCGACAGATCACGGCGAACGCGCGGTTTGCTGCCGCCGCGCATGCCGCCGGACCCTCACCACGGGGGTCTCTTGCCATTGCGGCGGGCCTTCTTTTCCGCCGCACCGGCGAGGAACCCGGCTGCGCGCACGACGCGTCGGCCGACGCTGTGCCGCGATCAGTCCCGGCCCCCCGGGACCGGGGTCAGCTTCACCGTCTTGTCCTCGCTGCCGCTGGCCAGCCACGTGCCGTCCGGGCCGAAGGCCACGCACAGGACCGTGTCGTGGTGTTGCACCCGTAGCGCGCGGGTGCCGTCCGCCGTGGACCACAGGCCCGCCGTGCGGTCGGCGGAGGCCGTGGCGAGCCAGTGGCCGTCGGGGCTGAAGGCGATGTCCTTGACGGCGGCGCCGTGCCGGACCAGCAGGCGCTGGTGGCCGCTGCCCGCGTCCCACACCCGTACGCAGCCGTCGTCGCCCGCGGTCGCCAGCCGGCCGCCGTCGGGGCTGAAGTCGACGGCCTTGACCGGGTGGTCGTGGCGCAGGCGCAGCAGGGCGTCGCCGCCGAGCGACCACACGTGCACCGAGCGGTCGGCCGAGGCCGAGGCGAGCCGGGCGCCCTCCGGGCTGAAGGCGACGTCGGTGACGACCTGGTCGTGCTTGATGCGCAGCATGGGGTCGCCGCCGGTGGAGTCCCACAGCCGGACGGTGCGGTCGGCGGAGGCGGAGGCCACGCGGAAGCCGTCGGGGCTGAAGGCCACGCCGAAGACCACGTGGTCGTGGCGCAGGCGAAGCAGTTCCTCGCCGTCGGAGGCCGCCCAGATGCGGACGGTGTTGTCGGCGCCTCCGGTGACGAGGCGGCGGCCGCCGGGGCTGAAGGCGGCGGCGAAGACGGAGGAGAGCCAGCCGCCCGCGGTCTGTTCCCAGATCCGGTTGCCGGTCAGGGCGTCCCAGACCCTGACGCGGCTGCGGGATCCGGTGGCCAGCCGTCTGCCGTCGGGGTGGAAGGCGAGGGCTTGCACCCACTGGCGGGCGTTGAGGACGCGTGAGGTGATGCCGGGGCCGGGCGGACCGCCCGGGTCCGAGCCGGCAGGTGTGCCGGTGTCCGGGGGCCGCACCGGCCGCGGTGGTACGGCGGCAGGCCCTCGCGGCGGGCCCCCTGCCGGCTCTTCCGGCGGTTCCGGCATGTCGAAGAGGCGGGCGTCCCCGCCGCGCAGGTAGAGGACGGGGGTCGCCCACTCCAGGCTGTCGTCCTTGTCGACGACGAGGGCGATCCTTCCGACCCGTACGGCCTCGTCGACGGTGCGTCCTCCGGCCAGCGCCTGGTAGAAGGAGGCGGCGAAGCGCGTGGCCGCCTTGTCGGTGACGGCGAACTGCATGGCGACGATCGCCGGCACGGAGCGCACGAGGACGGCGGCGGTGCTGGAGAAGAGGTCTTCGGCGTTGCCCATGCCGCTCTGGCAGCTGTTGAGGATGACGAGTTGCGGCCGGGGCCGGGCCACGCTGAGGAGCGAGGCGAGGGCGGAGGCGTGCAGGTGGTGCTCGCGCCCGTCCGCGTCGGCCAGCGTGATCATGCCTTCGTGGCGCTGGGGGTCGTAGGCGCCGTGCCCGATGAAGTGCAGGACGTGGCAGCCGCGCAGGAGCCGGCGGGAGAGGTCGTCCGCGGTCTGGCCCTCGACCCAGTCGAGCTCGACGAGCCCGCGCTCGGTCAGCGGCCGCAGCGCGACCGCGAGGGCGGCGCGCTCGCTCTCGGCGCCCAGGGGCGCGCGGGAGCGGGGCAGCGAGGTCATGCCGAGGACTTTGAGGGGCGGTTCGGAGCGCAGCGGGGCCAGCGGCTCGGGCAGGTCGACGTAGCGGACGAGGGGCTGGCGCAGGCACAGGTAGCCGCCGAGGTCCTCGTCGTGGAGCAGTTCCCAGGGCAGGGCGGCGAGTTCGGGCGCGCGGATGCGCAGGACCACGCGGAGCGGCTGGTCGCGCTCGGCGGCGCGCTGGCGGCTGGCGAGATACAGGCCGCGCAGGCGCCCGTCGAAGACGGTGCGGAAGAGCCGCTCCCCCACGTCCCGTACGGGCCGCTCCAGGCCGAGGGCCGCCGCGCGCGGCGTCACCGAGGAGGCGAGGACGGCCCGTTGGAGGTCGGCGAGGCGGGCGCCGATGGCGCCGGGCTCCAGGGCGACCGAGGCGGCCCCCTCGCCCGCGGGCGAGGAGACGGTCACCGCGTACTGCCCGCCGGTCCCGCCGCTGATTTCCAGGACGAAGTCGGCGGCGGCGGGCATCACGGCTCCCGGGAATTCCGCAGAGGTGTCAGCATTCCGTTTTCTCGCTTCCTCACGTGGCCGTTCCGTGCAGCGGTCCCGCGGTCTTCCACCAGGAGAGCAGTTGCCCGTACGAGGCGAGCGGGGCGTGGGCCTGCGCGATGATCTTCACGTCCTCGCTGGACCACGTGAGATAGGCGTCGCCGTCGTCCGGGTCCTGGTGACAGGCGAGTTCGCCGACTTGCTTTCCGCTGTTGCTGTACTTCTGCCGGCCGCTGAGCGGAGTGGACGGCCCGCACGAGTTCTGCGTGAAGGAGACGCCGCTCACGAGCCGCTGGAATCCGCCCTGGGTGCTGATGTCGTCCACGAACTGGGCGTAGATCACGGGAAATCCGGTGGCCGGGGTGCAGGCGACCACGGCGACGACCGACGCCGGGAACTTGGACGCGTCGCCTTCGGAGCAGCTCGGGCGGATGGTCTCCGGCACGTGGGCGAGCAGGGACGCGGTCGCCCCCGAGGACCGGGGCGTCCCCGGCGCGGGCGTCGGCGGCTGCGGCGGCGGGGCGGCCGAGGACGGCGGGGCGGGCGGCTGTGACGAGGCCGGCGCCGGTGATGACGGCGGTACGGATTGCGTCGGCAAGGTATCGGGCAGAGGGCCGGCTTCCGCCTTTCCGGAATCCTTATTTGCCAGCAGGACAATGCTGGTGACTACGAGAGCGGCGCCGAGCAGCGCCGCGGTGGACCGGACCACCGGGCTGATCCGGGGAAAGGAGATTTCCCGGACCGAGAATCCGCTGCCCAGTAGAGAGATGAGGACCATGAGGCCCCCGAAGACGAACAGAATGATCGAAGCAGAGGTCGGCATGATGGCCCCCCGAGGTGTCACGACCCTCCGCGGACCAGTCAGGTTATAGGCAATTCGAGGGAATGCCGCCGGGCTGGGCACCGTATATTCGGCCGGTCGCCTCCGCGCGCTCCCGGAGCGCGCCCTCGCGCCCTTACGGCAGGAGCGGCCCGCGCGCGTTCGCGACCGCTACGGCCGCCGCGTACCCCGGCGGGGCCGCGACGTCGGTCAGCGTCCACCCCGCGGGGGAGGCCGGGGCGGGGCCCGCGCCGACGTACGTCACGGACGGGTTCTCCGACAGGCCCGTGCCCGTGCCCTTGAGGTAGGCCTCCTTGCGCGTCCAGCAGCGCGCGAACGCCTCCGGGCGCCCCACCGCGGGCAGCGCGGCCAGCTCCGCGGTCTCGTCGGGGTGGAGCACGCGCGCCACCTCGTCGACCACCTCGGCCGGCTGGAGCTGCTCGACGTCGGCACCGACCGGGGTGTCCGCGAAGGCGAAGAGCGCGAGGTCGCCCGCGTGCGAGAGGTTGAAGTGCAGGGGCGCGCCGGCGGCGGCGGGGCGGCCGTGCGGCCCGCCGCAGCCGGGGCACGGCTCGCGCACGAGCACGACCGCGGCCGGGTCGGTGGCCAGGTACGCGCCGAGGAGGAGCCGCAGCCCGACGTGGGAGGCGATGTAGCGGTTGCGGTGCAGGTCCCGCACGAACGCGGCGGCGCGGTCCCGCTCCGCGGGGTCGAGGATGCGCGCGTGGTCCCGCAGTGCGGCGTCGAGCGGGCTGCGGGCCGCCTGCGGCCCGTCGTCCGGCAGGCCGGCGGCACCGGGCCTCAGGTCGCCGTCCGGGACTTCCTCGCCCGGCACGGCACCTGGTCGCGGACCGTCGTCCAGCAGCGCACCGTTTGCCGGGACGCCGGCCCCGAGGCCGTCACCCCGCAGGCCACCGGCCTCCGGGCCCTCGTTCGTGAAGCCGCCCGGCCGCAGGCCGGCGAGGTGCAGCAGCCAAACGCGCGGCGGCCCGCCCGGTGTCCACTCCCCCGGCAGCGGGTCCTCGCCGAGGACCCGGGGCCGTATGCCCGGCCCGCCGCTCACGCCCATGCGCTCAGCCCTCTCCCAGGTGGCGGGTCACCGCCCCGGCGACCTCCGCGATCGGTCCCGGCCGCGTCATGTGTGCGTGCGCGCAGCCGACATCGTGGTTGATCACCCTACCCGTGACGTACGGCCGCCACGCCTGACTCGGCGCGGGGCCGGCCGGGTCCGCGGAGCCCGTCGCGGTGAAGAAGAGGACGTCGCCGTCGAAGACGCGGTGCGGGTGGCGCCCGGCCAGGGCCGTCGTGGAGAGCGCGACGCCGACCACGGATCGCAGCGTCCCGCCGGTCAGCGCGGCGAACGGGCCGCTGTCCGCGCGGAGGGCGGCGAGCACGCCGTCCCGGGTGAGGGGGCCGTCGCCGTCACGGGCGCGGCCGGCCATGTCCAGCAGGGCGCCGAGGACGGCCTGTTCCTCGAACGCGGCGCCCGCGGGGTGGGCGTCGAGCAGCGCGAGGAGCTCGACCTTCTCGCCGGCCTCCTGAAGCCGTACGGCGACGGCGTGCGCGAGGACGCCGCCCGCCGACCAGCCCAGCAGCCGGTAGGGGCCGTACGGCTGGACGTCCCGGATGCGGTCCGCGTGGTCCGCGGCCATCTCCTCCAGCGTTGCGGGCAGCGCCTCGCCGGGCGCGAACCCGCGGGCCCGGAGCGCGTGGAGGGGCTGGTCGGGGCCGAGGCCGGCGAGCAGCCCGGTGTAGCACCAGCCGAGGCCGGCGGCCGGGGGCAGGGCGAACAGGGGCGTACGGCTGCCGGTCGCGCGCAGCGGCAGGACGGGATCCAGGGCGCCCGGGGCGGTGCCGTCCCCGCCGCCCAGACGGCGGGCGAGGGCGGCCGGGGTGGGCGCGCGGAAGAGGGTGCCCAGGGCGAGGGGCCCGTCTTCACCGGACGCCACTTCACCGGCCGCGCCTTCACTGGACACAGCGTCACCGGACACAGCGTCACCGCAGACGTCCTCGCCCAGGACGTCCCGGATCCGGGCCACGAGCCGCGCCGCGAGCAGCGACGTGCCGCCCAGGGCGAAGAAGCTGTCGTCGACGCCGACGTGCGGCAGCCCGAGGACCTCGGCGAACAGCCGCGTCAGGGTCTCCTCGCGGAGCCCCGCGGGTGCGCGGCCGCCGGTGTCCGCCCCGGCGGCGGGGGCGGGCAGTGCCGCGCGGTCGAGCTTGCCGTTGGGGCCCGTGGGGAAGGTGTCCAGGACCACGACGGCGTCCGGCACCGTGCTCGCGGGCAGGCGCGCGGCCAGCGCCTCGCGCAGGACACCGGGGCCGGCCTCGGCGGCGGCATCCGCCGAGGCCGGAGTCACGTAGGCGACCAGGCGCCGGTCGCCGGGCCGGTCCTCGCGGACGACGGCGCAGGCGGCCTGGACGCGGGGGTCGGCCAGCAGGACGGCCTCGATGCCGTCGAGCTCGATGCGGCGCCCGTGCAGCTTGACCTGGCGGTCGGTGCGGCCGAGGTACTCGGCCTCGCCGTCCGCCCGCCAGCGGGCGAGGTCGCCCGTGCGGTACATGCGCGCGCCGGGCCCCGCGAAGGGGTCGTCCGGGAACCGCTCGGCCGTGAGGTCCGGCCGGCCCAGGTAGCCGTCGGCGAGCTGGGCGCCGGCGAGGTAGAGCTCGCCGGGGACGCCGGGCGGGCAGGGGTGCAGGGCCTCGTCGAGGATGTAGAGGCGGGTGTTGCGGGCGGGCCGTCCGATGGGGACGGGCCCGGTGTCGCCCGGCCGGCAGGTGTGGTGGGTGACGTCGACGGCCGCTTCGGTGGGCCCGTAGAGGTTGTGCAGCAGGGCGCCGGGGAGCAGCCGGTGGAAGGCGTCGGCCGTGGCGCGGGGCAGGACTTCGCCGCTGCTGAAGACGTGCCGCAGCCCGGTGCAGCCCGCCGCGCCGGGGGCGGCGAGGAAGAGCTGGAGCACCGAGGGCACGAAGTGGGCGGCGGTGACGCCGTGTTCGCGGATGGTGCGGGCGAGCTCGGCGGGGTCGCGGTGGGCCTCGGGTCCGGCCACGACGAGGGTGGCGCCTTCGCGCAGGGGCCAGAACAGCTCCCACACGGAGACGTCGAAGCCGGCGGGGGTCTTGTGCAGGACGCGGTCGCCGGGGGCGAGCGGGTACTGCGCCTGCATCCAGCGCAGCCGGTTGTCGATCGCCGAGTGCGGCACGACGACGCCCTTGGGGGGTCCGGTGGAGCCGGAGGTGTGCAGGACGTACGCGGGGTGCTGGGGCGTCAGGGCCCGGCCGGGGTCGGTGGGCAGGTGTGCGGCGAGCGTCTCGCGGAGCGCGGGGTCGTCGAGCGCGACGGCGGGCGGCGCGCCCGCGGGCAGGGCGGCGGTGCCGGCGCGGTCGGTGACGACGCACACCGGGGCGGCGCTCTCCAGCACGTCGCGCAGGCGCGCGGCCGGGTCGGCGGTGTCGAGCGGCAGGTAGGCGCCGCCCGCCTTGAGGACGGCGAGGAGGGCCACGACGAGGTCGGTGGAGCGCGGCAGGGCGACGGCGGTGATCGTGCCGGGGCGCACGCCGAGGCCGGCGAGGTGGCGGGCGAGCCGGTTGGCGCGGGCGTTGAGCCCGGCGTAGGTGAGGGTCTCGGCGCCGCACACCAGGGCGGTGGCGTGCGGGGTGCGGGCGGCGCGGGCCTCGACGGGGCCGATGAGGGTGGTGGGCGGGACCTCGGCGGCGGTGTCGTTGAACTCGGCGAGGACCTGTTCGCGCTCGGCGGCGGTGGCCAGGGCGAGGCCGCCGGTCGGCAGGTGCGGGTCGCGCTCGGCGAGGCGGGTGAGCAGGTCGAGGAAGCGGGCCTGGTGGGCGGCGAGCTCGTCCTGGCCGTAGCGCGCGGGGTTGGCGTCGTAGTCGATGCGCAGGCCGCTGCCGTCGGCGCGGTCGTAGATGCCGACGGTGAGGTCGTCGACGGGCCCGGGGGCGAGGTTGTGCGCGTCGGAACGGGCGCCCGCGAACGTGAGCCCGTAGTCGAAGGGCATGACGTTGACGAGCGGGCCGGTCAGGGCCCGGCCCTCGCCGAGGAGGCCGAGGTCGCGGCGGATGTCCTCGAAGCGGTAGCGCTGGTGGCGGCGGGCGGACCGGATGCCGAGGACGGTCTGGTGGACGAGTTCGGCGAAGGTCGTGCCGGGGGTGACGGCCAGGCGCAGCGGCAGCACGTTCATGACCATGCCGGGGACGCGCAGGGCGACGGAGCCCATGCGGCCCATCATGGGCAGGCCGAGGACGACGTCCTGGCTGCGGGTGGCGCGGGCGACGTAGAGGGCCTGGGCGGCGAGGAGGACGTCGGTCCAGGTGGCCCGGACGGACGCGGCCAGGCGGCGTAGCCGTGCGGTGGCCCCGGGGTCGAGGTGGGCGGTGGCGCGCAGGTGGCCGCGGGAGGGCAGGGCGGGGCCCGGCGAGGAGGCGAGGGCGGGCGCCTCGGGGCGGTCGGCGAAGGCGGTGAGCCAGTGGGCGCGGTCGCGGGTGCGGGTGGCGGAGTCGCGGTAGGCGGCGTCCTCGGCGACGAGGTCGGCGAGCCGGCCGAAGGGGCTGGGGGCCGGGTCCTCGCCGGTGGCCAGGGCGGTGTAGAGCTCGGCGACGCGGCGGGCGACGAGGGAGTAGCCGTAGCCGTCGAGGACGGCGTGGTGGACGCGCTGGTACCACAGCCAGCGGGCGTCGCCGGTGCGCAGGAGGGCGTGCGCGAAGAGGGGGCCGCGGGCGAGGTCGAAGGGCTCGGCGAGGTCGGCGCGCATCCAGGCGAGGGCGGCGGCGTGCGGGTCGCGCTCGGCGCGCAGGTCGGCGGTGTGCAGGGGGAAGCCGTGGCCGGGGGCCTCGACGGCGATGGGGAACTGGCGGGGGCCGTCGGGGGTGTCGGTGATGCGGACGCGCAGGGCGTCGGCCTCGCCGACGGTGCGGTGCAGGGCCTCGGCGAAGCGCACGGGGTCGATGTCCCCGTGGATCTCCAGGTATTCGGCGGTGCCGAGGGCGGGGCTGCCCGGGTCGAGGGCCTGGGCGAACCACATGCCCGACTGGGCGGCCGTCAGGGGCAGCCCCTCCGGCGCGGGGGACCGTCCCGCGCCGGAGGGGCCGGGCAGGGGGCGCGCCCCTGCCCGGTCGAGGGTGCGGGCGTTCACGTTCCCGCCCCCAGCAGCGGTGCCCACTGCTCTATGGCCGGCTGCTCGGCGAGGGCCACGAAGGTGACGTCGGTGCCGTGGTCGCGGCGCCAGCGCTCGACGAGGGTCATGATGCGGACGGAGTCGAGGCCGTAGTCGACGAGGTTCTCGTCGTCGGGGATGTCGGCGGGGTCCTCTCCGAGCACGTCGGCGACGTCGGCCCGGATCTGTTCGAGGGTGAGTGCCATGGGAGTTACGCCCCTTCGAAGAGCCGGTCGGTGGTGGTCACCACGGCGCACTTGGCGGCGGCCCAGCGCAGTGCCGTGGCGTGGTCCTCGGCCGAGAAGTCGGCGACGGCGTCGGCGACGAGGAAGGGCTGGATGTCGCGCATCCAGGCGTCGCAGGCGCTCATCATGACGCCGATGTGCGCGTACACGCCGACGATGATCAGCTGGTCGCGGCCCTGGGCGGCCATCCGCTCGGCGAGGTCGGTCCGGACGAACGCGGAGTACTTCCACTTCGTCAGGACGGTGTCGCCCTCGGTGGGGGCGACGGCGTCGGCGATGGCCTTGGCGCGCTCGTCGTCCGGCAGGCCGGGGCCCCAGAAGTCCTGCTGGAGGCCGCGCTCGGCGGGGCTCTGGCCGCCGGGCTGGGCGGAGTAGACGACGGGGACGCCGAGCCGGTCGCAGTCCTTCTTCACGGCGGCGACGTTGGCGAGCAGTTCGGTGACCGGCGAGGACCCGGCCTCGAACGCGTCGAGGAAGTAGTTCTGGAGGTCGTGCACGAGCAGCACGGCGCGGGCCGGGTCGGCGGTCCAGGCGACCTTGTTCGCGGGCAGGTCGGCCGCCCGCGGCATGGGATAGGGGGCGATGGCAGGCAGTGCCATGGTGGTCGGTGACCCTTTCTCGGTTCTCAGCGTTTTCAGCGCTCTGCTGCTGCGGCGGCGACCTGTGCGGCGATGGCCGCGCGGAGGTCTTTCTTCGACACCTTGCCGATGCCCGTCTGCGGGAATTCCGTCACGAACTCCACCCGGTCGGGGACCTTGAAGGCGGCGAGGCCGCGCTCGCGGACGAACTTCTTGATGGCGATCGACTTGACGGGTCCGGCGCCCTCGCGCAGGACGACGTAGGCGCAGGTGCGCTCGCCGAGGTAGGCGTCGGGCATGGAGACGACGGCGGCGTCGTGCACGGCCGGGTGGGCGAGGATGTGGTTCTCGATCTCCTCGGCGGCGACCTTCTCGCCGCCCCGGTTGATCTGGTCCTTGGCCCGGCCCTCGACCACGAGGTGGCCGCTCTCCGTGCGCCGGACGACGTCGCCGGTGCGGTAGAAGCCGTCGGCGGTGAAGGCCGTGGCGTTGTGCTCGGGGGCCCGCCAGTAGCCGCGGATGGTGTACGGGCCGCGGGTCAGCAGGTGGCCGGTGGCCCCGGCGGGCAGGTCGTTGTCCTCGTCGTCCACGACGCGGACCTCGTCGTCGGGCGAGATCGGCCGGCCCTGGGTGGTGACGATGGTCTCCTCGGGGTCGTCCAGCCGGGTGTAGTTCACCAGGCCCTCCGCCATGCCGAAGACCTGCTGGAGGGTGCAGCCGAGGGCCGGGCGCACCCGGCGCGCCGCCTCCTCGCTGAACTTCGCGCCGCCCACCAGCAGGACCTGAAGGCTGCTCAGGTCGTACGGGGTCTCCGCCGCGGCCTCGGTCCACACGAGGGCCAGCGGCGGGACGAGGCCGGTGATCGTGACGCCCTCGGCCTCGATGAGCGGGAAGGCGACGTCGGGGCTGGGGCGCGGGGCGAGGACGACGCGGGCACCGGCGTAGAGCGCGCCGAGCGTGCCCGGGGAGCTCAGCGGGAAGTTGTGGGCGGCGGGCAGGGCGCAGAGGTAGACGCTGTTCTCGTCGACGCCGCAGATCTCGTTGGAGCCCCACAGCGAGTAGATGTAGTCGTCGTGGGTGCGCGGGATGAGCTTGGGCACGCCCGTGGAGCCGCCGGAGAGCTGGAGGAAGGCCAGCTCGTGCGGGGCGGGCGCGTCGGGCACGGCCACCGGCTCGGTGGGCACGGCGGACAGGGCGGTGTGCTCGCCGGGGTCGCCCGCGACGAAGACGTGCTTGAGGGTGGGCACCTCGGCGCGCACCTTCGAGGCGAGCTCGCGGTAGTCGTAGCCCTCGCTGACGTCGGCGACGACGTACGCGGCGGCCTCGGTGAAGGCGCAGAAGTGGCGGATCTCGGTCTCGCGGTGGGCGGGCAGCGCGAAGACGGGGAGGGCGCCGATGCGGAAGAGCGCGAAGACGACCTCGAAGAACTCGGCGATGTTCGGGAGCTGGACGACGACGCGGTCGCCCTTGCCGATGCCGTGGGAGAGGAGGCCGGCGGCCAGCCGGTCGGCGCGCAGGTCGAGCTCGCCGTACGTCCAGCGGCGGCCCTCGCCGGAGGGGTCGACGATCGCGATCCGGTCCGGGTGCGCCTGCGCGCGGTCGCGCAGCATCTGCCCGAACGTTTCTCCCCGCCAGTAGCCCGCCGCGCGGTAGCGCTCGGCGAACTCGGCCGGATAGCCCGGAGCGTCGGTCGTCTCGGTCACTGGTCAACCCCCACAGCCTGCAGGAACGTCTGGAACTTGGCGCCGGTCTCGGCCGTCTCGGCCTCCGGCGAGGACTGCGCGACGACCCCCGCGCCCGCGTACAGCCGCAGGGTGCGCTCCTCGGCCTCCGCGCAGCGGATGGTGACGACCCATTCGCCGTCGCCGTGCGCGTCGCCCCAGCCGACCATGCCGGTGAAGAAGCCGCGGTCGAAGGGCTCCAGCTCGCCGATGACGTCGCGCGCGGTGGCGGTCGGGGTGCCGCAGACGGCGGGCGTGGGGTGCAGCGCGGAGGCCAGCTCCAGCGCGGACACCGCCGGGTCGGCCGGCTCGCCGGTCACGGTGGTCGACAGGTGCCACATGGCGGCCGTGCGCACCAGCGTGGGCCGCTCGGGCACGTGCAGGGTGCGGCAGTACGGGGCGAGGGCCTCGCGGACGGCGTCGACGACGACGGCGTGCTCGTGCAGGTCCTTCTCCGACTCCAGGAGGGCCGCGGCGCGGCGGACGTCCTCGGCGAGGTCGGCGCTGCGCGGCGTGGAGCCGGCCAGCGGGTTGGCGACGAGGGTGCCGCCGCGCCGGGAGACCAGCAGTTCGGGGCTCGCGCCGAGCAGCGTGCGGCCGGGGCCGGTGGGCAGGGCGAAGGTGTAGCCGGAGGGGTCGCGGCGGGCGAGGCGCTGGAGCAGCGCGGGCAGGTCGAGGTCGCGGTCGGAGGCGAGCTCCAGGGTGCGGGCCAGGACGACCTTGGCGAAGTCGCCGCGCCGCATGCGGCGCACGGCCTCGGCGACGGCGGCGCCGTAGCCGGCGGGCTCCGGCACGGGCCGGACGTCCCAGCGGGCGGCGCCGGGGGCGGCGGCCGGCAGGGCGACCAGCGGGTCCTCGGCGAGCGGCGGCGCCCAGCGGACGGCCTCCGGCACGGCGAGCGCGGCGGGCGCGGCCTGGTCGAAGGGGATCGCGCCGACGACGACCGGGGCCGCGTCGCCGGCCCGTACGCGGGCGGCGAGGGTCTCGGCGACGCGCTGCGCCACGGGGGCGGTGCCGTGCGGCACCTCGGCCCGTACGCCGTGGGCGAGCAGGGTGCGCGTCGGGGAGGCGAAGAACCGGGCCCGGCCCGGCTCGTAGGCGTCGAGCAGCGAGGTGGCGGCGCCGACGGTGTCACCCCCGGCGGGGGCGCCGGGCTCGCTGCCGCCCGGGCGGTCCGCGACGTGGTGAGCGGTGGTCACCTTTGCTGCTCCGTTCCTCCGGTGGGTCGCACCGGGTGGGTCCTGCGTGAAGTGTTCGGGCGGCGGCCGGCCTCGTGGGGGCCGCGCGTGGGGCAACTCCCGGCGTCAGCCGGAGGAGGCATGAGGACCGGGGTCCGGGGTCCGGGGTCCGGGGCGGGGCCCCGGGAGGGTGCGACGCGCCGTCAGGCGCGCAGCGTCGCGCCCCCGTCGACGTACAGGTCGTGCATCGTGATGTGCCGCGCGCGGTCGGAGACGAGGAAGGCGACCGCGTCGGCGATGTCGGCGGGTTCGGCGATCCGGCCGAGGGGGATGCCGACGCGGTACGAGCCGGGGTCGCCGTCGATGACGCGCTGGGGCGCCTGGTCGTCGGCCCACAGCCCGCGCTGCATGGCGGTGTCGGTGGAGCCGGGCGAGACGACGTTGCAGCGGATGCCGCTGCGGCCCAGCTCCAGGCCGAGGCACTTGGTGAACATGGTGGCGGCGGCCTTGGAGGCGGCGTACGCGGCCATGCTGGTGCGCGGCACGCCCGCGGCGTTGGAGCCGACGGTGACGATGCAGCCGGAGCGGCGCTCGGTCATCCGGCGGGCGACGGCGCGCGAGGCGTTGAAGACGCCGGTGGAGTTCACGGCGAAGGTGCGGTGCCAGACGTCGTCGGTGATGTCGACGACGGGCGAGGTGCGCAGCACGCCGGCGACGTTGACGAGGATGCCGAGCGGGCCGACGGTGTTCTCGACCTCGTCGACGACGGCCTCGACGGCGGTGCTGTCGGCGACGTCGGCGGTGTGGGCGGTGACCTTGTCGCGGCCGAACTCGGCCTCCAGGTCCTTGATGCCGTCCGGGGTCCAGTCGAGGGCCGCGACGCGTGCTCCCCTGGCGACGAGGGCGCGGGTCACGGCCTCGCCTATGCCCTGGCCGGCGCCGGTGACCAGCGCGACGCGGCCGGAGAGTTCTGACTGCTGCACGGCTGTTCCCCCGATTCCGGTTCCAAACTAAGGTAAGCCTTACCTTACACGTCCCGCCCGGCCGGGATCACCGCCCACGGCGGGGGCGCCCCCGCCACTCCGCACGCGGGGGGCGCACAGCAAGGCTTAGGTTAGGCTAACCTCACGCTCTTGCCTATAGGGGGGCGGCCCCCGGCTGACCGGCGACCGCCCCCGGCAAGACGGGAACTGGCTTTATGTCAGGTCGTCGCGAACTCCTTCGTCACGCCGTCACGAGGTCCTTCGTCAGGTCGTCACGAGCTCCAGGGCCGGTACGCCCGGCGCGGTCACCCCGAAGGTCTGCGCGTACAGGGAGAGCTCCGCCTCCAGCGCCCGCACGATCGTCCCGACCCGCCGGAAGCCGTGGCCCTCGCCCTCGAAGGCGAGGTAGGTGTGCGGCACACCGCGGCCGGCCATCGCCGCCAGCAGCCGCTCGCTCTGCGCGGCCGGGCAGACGGGGTCGGACAGCCCCTGAAGCAGCAGGAACGGGGTGGCGATCCGGTCCGCCCGGCGCAGCGGCGAGCGCTCGGCGTACAGCCCGGGCACCTCGTCCCGCGGCCCGATCAGCCAGTCCAGGTAGCGCGACTCGAAGTCGTGCGTGCCGTCCTCCGCCGCCCAGGTCTCCAGGTCCAGCACCGGGTAGAGGACCGTGCCGCAGGCGTAGAGGGACGTGGCGGCGAGCGAGGCCACGGCCGTCCAGCCGCCCGCGCTGCCGCCGCGGACCGCGATCCGGGCCGGGTCGGCGATGCCCTCGGCGGCCAGCGCCGCGGCCACCGCCGCGCAGTCCTCGACGTCCACCACGCCCCACTGCCCGCGCAGCCGCTCGCGGTAGGCGCGCCCGTAGCCCGTCGAGCCGCCGTAGTTCACCTCGGCGACGCCGATGCCGCGCGAGGTGAAGAAGACCGTCACCAGGTCCAGCACGAGCGGCGACCGGGCGGTCGGGCCGCCGTGCGCCATCACCACGTACGGCGGCAGCTCGCCCTCCGGGGCCACGTGGCCGGGGTTGCGCGGCGGGTAGAGGTTGGCGTGCACCTCGCGCCCGCCGGGCCCCGCGAAGGTGCGCACCAGCGGCTCGGGGTAGTGGGCGGGGTCCACGCGGTCGGCGTGCCGGGCGCCGACGGGCCGGGCGCGGCCCGTGCAGACGTCGAGCTCGACGACCTCGTACGTGCTGCGCGGGCTCGCCGCGACGCCCACCGCGCGGGTGCCGGACACCGCCAGGGTCGGCGCCCACTCGGTCCACGGCCCGGCGACGTCGGCGATCTCGCCGCTCGCCGGGTCCAGGATGCCGAGGACCGCGGCGCCCCGGCCGTGGACGGTGGCGATCAGCCCGCCGGGCAGGGGCGCGAACCAGCGCTGTCCCACGCGCCACAGCGGGCCGGCGAACTCCTCCTCGCGGCGGCACAGCGCCGTGCTCTCCCCCGTCACCGGGTCGACGCGGTACAGGTTCCACCAGCCGGAGCGGTCGCTCGCCGCGAGCAGCGAGCCGTCGGCGGCCCACTCCGCCTGGGCGACGGACTCCTCCGGCCCGCCCAGGACACTCCGGACGCCGGACAGCCGCCCGCCTTCGGAGACGTGGGCGGCCTTCAGCTCCGTGCCCTCCCACGGCATCCGGGGGTGGTCCCAGGCGATCCAGGCCGCCTGCCGCCCGTCCGGCGAGAGCCGCGGCCCGGTCACGAAGCGGCTCCGGCCGTCCGTCAGCTCCCGGACCGCCCCGCGGTCCCGCGCCGCGGAGCCGTCCAGCGGCACGGCCACGAGCAGCCGGCGCACGTCGCACGGGCCCCCGCCCGTGAACTCCTCCAGGACGCACCACACCTCGCCCCGGTCCGGCAGCAGCACGGGATCGGCCCAGCGCAGTCCCCCGCCCACGGACGAGACCGGCGTCAGCGGCCGCGGGTCGCGCCGCGCGCTCCCCGCCGGGGCGTCGGGCTCGAACGCGTAGAGCCGCTGGTCTCCGAAGTGGGTGAAGACCACCAGCGGGCCGCCCGTCTCCCGCGCCGCGGCCGCCCAGGGCAGGCCGCCGTACTCCATGACGCGGTTGCGCACGTTCCACGGAGCGGGCAGCACCGTCTCCTCCGGGCCGCCGGCCCGCCGCCGCACCAGCGCGAAGCGGCCCTCCTCCGCCGGGCGCGGGCTCACCCACCACAGCTCGTCACCGGCCATGCCCACGAAGTCCGGGCCGCCGCCGTGCGACGCGGCGAGCTCCGCGCCGACCGGGGACTGCCAGGCTCCGTAGGGCACCGTGGACACCATGATCTGCTCAGCCTCCTCGTAAGGGTTCATCAGATGCGTGACGGCCCGGCGGACCGGGCTCATCAGGCCGTGCTCAGCAAGCCGTGCTCATCGAGCCGGGTTCATCAGGCCGTGCTCAGCAAAAAGTGGTCGAGCACCCGGACCCCGAAGTGCAGCGCCTCTACGGGGACCCGTTCGTCGACGCCGTGGAACAGCGCCTGGTAGTCAATGTCCTCGGGCAGCTTCAGGGGCGCGAAGCCGTAGCAGTCGATGCCCAGGCGCGAGAACTGGTTGGCGTCGGTGCCGCCGGACATGCAGAACGGCACCACGTGCCCCCCGGGGTCGAAGCGCTCGACCGCTTCCCGCATCCGGGCGAACAGCTCGGTGCCGAGCGGGGCTTGCAGCGGCTTCCCGCGCTGGTAGTACTCCCATTCCACGTGCGGCCCCGTGAGCTCGTCCATGGCCGCGCGGAACTCGTCCTCGCCGCCCGGCACGACGCGCCCGTCCACGTGCCCCACGGCCGTCCCGGGGATCACGTTGACCTTGTAGCCGGCGTCCAGCATCGTCGGGTTGGAGCTGTTGCGGACCGTCGAGCCGATGAGCCGCGACGCCGGCCCGAGCTCGGCGAGCAGCGCGTCGACGTCGAAGTCCGGGGCCTCGGGGTCGGCCTCGATGCCGTACAGGGCGGCGATCTCGACCAGGGCGGCGCGTACGACCGGCGACATCCGCACCGGCCAGCGGTGCCGGCCGATCCGGGCGAGGGCCTCGGCCAGCCGGGTGACGGCGTTCGCCTCATTGGGCTTGGAGCCGTGGCCCGCCCGGCCGCGCGCGGTGAGCCGGAGCCAGGCCGTGCCCCGCTCCCCCGCCGCCACCGGATACAGCCGCAGCCCGCCGTCCGCGTGGAAGGTGTACGCGCCCGACTCGCCGATGGCGTACCGGCAGCCCTCGAACAGCTGCGGGTACTTCTCGGCGAGGAAGCCGGCGCCCGTCCAGGCGCGGTCCTCCTCGTCGGCGGTGAAGGCGAGCACGACGTCCCGCGGGGGCCGGACGCCCGCACGCGCCCAGGCCCGGACGACCGACAGGACCATCGCGTCGGTGTTCTTCATGTCGACCGCGCCGCGGCCCCACACCACGCCGTCGCGGACCTCGCCCGAGAAGGGGTGGACGCTCCACTCCCCGGGGTCGGCGGGGACGACGTCGAGGTGGCCGTGGACCAGCAGCGCGGGCGCGCCCGGATCGGTGCCGCAGATGCGGGCGACGACGTTCGTCCGGCCGCGCTCCTTCTCCAGCACCACCGGCTCGACGCCCGCCTCGCTCAGCGCCTCGGCGACGTACTCGGCGGCGGGCCGCTCACGGCAGTCGCCGCCGCCCCGGTTGGTCGTGTCGAGCCGGATCAGGTCCGAGGTGAAGCGCACCACTTCGTCGAGCGCGCGCTCGTCCACCCCGGTCCCGGCCCCTTCCGTCGTGCTCTCAGCCATACTGCTCCTCCACCGCGGCCGACACGACGGTCGTGACCGCCTTGAAGCAGCGGATGCCGTCGTACATGGTCGCCGTGGTGTACGAGACCCGCCGCTCGCCGCTCAGCACGACGCCCGGGACCACCGTCGCCGCGCCGGCCAGGTGGTCCGCGTCGAACTCGATGTCGACGGTGAACGGGCCGGTGCCCGCCGCGGGCTCGTACCGCACGGCCAGCGCCGTCGCCTCCTTGGCCGCGGCGCTGATGTCCGCGGCGGTGCGCGCGGGCGGGCGGCAGACGGCCGCGTAGCGCGACACGCAGTCCTTGACGGCCACCGAACGGGCGCGCGGCGCATAACCCTTGGCGTCCGCGCAGGTCAGGTCGTCGCCCGTCACCAGCACCACCGGAACACCGTATTCGGCGACGACCAGGGAGTTGAGCAACCCCTCGCTCGCCCGCGCGCCGCCCACCCACACGCCGGTGATGCTGTTGGCCAGGTAGGTGTGGGCCAGCACGCCCGGGGTGCCGGCGCCCGTGTGATAGCCCACGAAGGCGACGCCGTCGACATCGCCGTGCTGCACCCCTTCGACCATGCTCAGGCTCTTGTGCTTGCCGGTGAGCATCTGCGCCCGTTCGTCCAGCTTCTCCAGCAGCAGATTGCGCATGCCCCAGTGCGCCTCATTGACGAGGACCTCGTCGGCGCCCCCGTCGAAGAACCCGGCGATCGCCGCGTTCACGTCGGAAGTGAACAGATGGCGGCATCTCTCCCACTGCGAGGCGCCGGGCAGCACGTCGGCCGGGCAGGTGACGCCGGTGACGCCCTCCATGTCCGCGGAGATCAGGATCTTCACCATGCATCAGTCCTACCGCAGGTGGGAGGCGGCCGCACGGGTGCTCGCAGCAGTCTCTGCGGCGGGCCGCAGCCGGGGGGCGGCCGTTCGGCGTACGGGATCGGCCGCCGATCAGCTGTCGATCAGGCGTTCGGTGCGCTACGGAGGACGCCCGGACGCCGCCGGAGACCCCCGCGGAACCACCCGGAAGACGCCCGGGCGGGATAGAGGTAAACCGCCACCGGCGGCTGGGGGAATTACACATTCCAAGAATTCCCGCATTTTACCACGGGCGATCGGATGGTTGAGTCAACTATGTCAAATAAAAAGGCAGTTGACGCCGACATTGGCGTCGGCAATTATCGGTTCCCGGCGTCGGCCGACGCACTCCGTCAAGAGTTTTCCCGTCAACCGGCCCTCACACCAAGGACTCCGCATGCCCACCGTCGCGCTATCCCGAGGGCCTGTCGAATACACGGTCCTCGAAGGCAGTCCCGAAGCCGCCCCGCTCGTCCTCCTCCACGAAGGCCTCGGCTGCATCGCCATGTGGCGGCGCTTCCCGGCCCGCCTGGCGGCGGCCACCGGCCGCCGCACCCTGGTCTTCTCCCGGCACGGCCACGGCAGTTCGGGCCCGGCGCCGCAGGAGCGCACGCCGCGCTCCCTGCACGAGGAGGCCCACGACGTCCTCCCCGAGCTGCTCGGCCGGCTCGGCATCGAGCGCCCCGTGCTCGTCGGCCACAGCGAAGGGGCCTCGATCGCCCTGCTGCACGCCGCCGCCCGCCCCGTCGAAGCCGTCGTCGCCATCGCCCCGCACCTCTTCGCCGAGGAGCAGACGCTCCGCGGCGTCGCCGACGCCCGCCGCGCCCACGCATCCGGGCCGCTCGCCAAGGAGCTGGCCTTCTACCACCAGGACCCGCACACCGTGTTCCGCCGCTGGAGCGGCCTGTGGCTCTCCGAGGCGTTCCGCGGCTGGGACATCGAGGGCGATCTGGCCGGCGCCACCGCCCCCGTGCTCCTCGTCCAGGGCGACAGCGACCCGTACGGCACCACGGCCCACCTCGACGCGGCCGAGCGCGGCCTCGGCGGGCCCGTGCAGCGCCTGGAGCTCGCCGGCTGCGGCCACACCCCGCACCTCGAACGGACCGACGACGTCGTCGACGCCGTCGTGACGTTCCTCACGAGCCGCACCGGCGGCTCCGCACACCCCGTACAGCAGCCCTCCGCAGACTCCGCACAGCCCTCGCGCCAGGAGGCCCGCCCATGAGTGACACCGACGACGTCCGCCTCGACGGCCTGCTCGCCGCGGCCGCCCGCCGTCACCCCGGCCGGCCCGCCCTCACCGCCCAGGGCCGCACCTGGACCTACGCCGAACTCGACCGCGCCGTCGACGAGCTGGCCCGGCAGCTCGCCGCGGCCGGCCTGGAGCCCGGCGACCGCGTGGGCGTCCTCGCCCCCAAGGGGCCCGAGGCCGTCCTCGGCATCTACGCCGCGCTGCGCGCCGGAGCGGTCACGGCCCCGCTCGACGTCGCCGACCCGCCCGTCCGCACGGCCCACATGGTGCGCGGCGCCGGGCTGTCCCTGCTGCTCGCCTCCGACCGCTCCCTCGCCGGCTGCCGGCGCGCCGCCGAGGAGGCGGGCGCGGGCCCCGAGCCCGCCGAGGGCGTCCTGGACCACGGCCTGAACTGGGTGCGCACGCTCCCGGCGGCCGGGAAGCCCGCCCCGCTGCCCGCGCCCACCGACCGCGGCGGCTACATCCTCTTCACCTCCGGCTCCACCGGCCGCCCCAAGGGAGTGCTCCTCTCCCACGCCAACGTCGCCCACTTCGCGCTGTGGGCCGCCGCCGAGCTCGCCCTGACCGAGGCGGACCGGGTGGGCTCGCAGGCCGCCCTCACCTTCGACCTCACGACCTTCGACCTGTTCAGCACGGCCGCGGCGGGCGCCTGCGCCGTCCTCATGCCGGACGTCCTGCGCTCCTTCCCGCGCGACGTCGTCGGCTGGCTGCACGAGCAGCGCATCACCGCCTTCTACGCCGTGCCCTCCCTCTACCAGGGCATGCTCGAACGGGGCGGCATCGCCGAGCACTTCCCGCCCTCGCTGCGGGTGGCGGCCTTCGCCGGCGAGCCCTTCGCCCCGCGCCCCCTGGAGCGCTACCTGCACCTCCTCGGCGACGTGCCCCTCTACAACCTCTACGGGCCGACCGAGACCAACGTCTGCACGTACAGCCGGGTGCCCGCCGGCTGGACCGCGGACCAGGAGACGACCATCGGCAGGGCCGTCGAGGGCGACGTCGTCGACGTCCTCGGCGAGGACGGCCTGCCCACCGACGGCACGGGCGAGATCCACGTCGCCGGCGCCACGGTCTTCCAGGGCTACCTCCAGGACGGGGCCCTGACCGACCCGACCCGCACGGTGCGCTTCCGCGACGGCGTCGCCCGCCGCGCCTACGCCACCGGCGACATCGGCCGCATCACCGCCGACGGGCGCGTCTTCCTGCGCGGCCGCGGCGACTCGCAGGTCAAGCGGCGCGGCCACCGCATCGACCTGCTCGACGTCGAGAGCGCCGTGCTGTCGCTGCCGCAGGTCGCGGCCGCCGCGGTCGTCGCCAAGGACGGCCCGCACTACGGCGAGTTCTGGGCGTACGTGCAGAGCGACGGCGGTGCGGCGGCCGCCGAGGAGATCCTCGCCGGGCTGCGCGGGCTCCTGCCGCTGCGCATGCTGCCCGATCGCGTCGTGCCCACGACCGCCCTGCCCGTCAACGCCCGCGGCAAGGTCGACCGCCGCGCGCTCGCCGCCCGCACCGACTGACCACCAGCCACCCGGCCGACCGCCGGCCGCCGGCACGCAGCACACCAACGGAGGAAACCGTAGTGAACACCGTAGAGGACCTCTGCACTCTGATCAGCAGCAAGATCACCTGGGGGCGCGGCGAGGAGCCGCAGCAGCTGAGCCCGGACACCCCGCTGCTCGAACAGGGTCTCCTGGACTCCCTGGCCATCATGCAGATCGTCGCCGCGCTCGACTCCGAGGCCGGCATCGTGCTGCCGGACACGGAGATCGTGGCGGCCAACTTCCGCAGCCCGCAGGCGCTGTGGGGCGTACTGGAGAACATCCGGGCGGGGGCTGCGCTGTGAGTGCAGTAGACCGTTTGCTGCGTTCCGGGCCCGCCGGGGCCGAGGCCGTGGTCGACGCGTACCGCGACCGGGCCCTGCCCCTGGTGGAGCAGCTCGCCGGGAAGGGCTTCCGCGACCAGTGGGCGGCCCTCGCCGGGCTCGGCGTGCTCCGTCTCGACCCGCCGGAGACGGAGACCGGGCCGGAGCCGGGGGCGGCCGCGGACGCCGCCCCCGGGCCCGTCACCCGCTCGCTCGCCATGATCGAGGGCATCGGCCTGGCCGGCGTCGACCCCGGCGTCGTCTACGCGATGGCCTCCCAGGTGTTCGGCATGGAGTACCCGCTGCGCGCGGCGCTCCCCGCCGAGGCATGGCGGGCCGTGGCCCGCATCCAGGACGGCGGGGAGCTGCTGTGCCACGCGCTCACCGAGCGCAAGGGCGGCAGCGACCCGCTGTCGATGGACACCGTGGCCCGGCGCGACGGCGACGGCTACGTGCTGGACGGCGCCAAGACGTTCATCACGGCGGCCCCGGTGGCCGATCTCGCGCTCGTCTTCGCCCGCACCGGCGAGGGGCGTTCGCCGTTCTCCCTGTCCGCGTTCCTGTTCCCCGTCGCCACGCCGGGCGTCACCCGTGCCGACGCCTTCGCCAAGACCGCGCTGCCCGGCGTCCCGATGGGCGAGCTGGTCTTCGACGGCGTGCGGCTGCCCGCGGGCGGCCTCGTCGGCGGGGAGGGCTCGGGGCTCGCGCTCCTGACCTCCACCACCACGTGGGAGCGGGCCCTGCTGCTGGGTTACGCCCTCGGCCCCATGCGCCGCACCCTGCGGCGCCTGACGGACTGGGCGACCGAGCGCGGCCACTTCGGCCGCCGCATGGGGGCCAGCCACCAAGTGGCCTCCCGCATCAGCGACATGGCGCTCGTCCTGCACCGCTCCCGCACGCTGCTGTACGGCATGGCGGCGCGGCTGGACGCGGGCACGCCCCCGCGGCGGCTGTCGGCGGAGGCCGCCCTGACCAAGATCTCGGTCTCCGAGGACTACGTCCGGCTGACGGAACACGCCACCGCGCTGTCCGGCGTACGGGCCTTCATCGCCGATTCCGAACTCCCCGCCGATCTGCACAGCCCGATGGCGGCGCTGACGTATGCAGGCCCCAACGACCTGCTGCGCATCGGTGTCGCCCGTGAATTCGGGCTCCCCGTCGAGAACTGATTCCCGCGCCCGAAGAACGGTTCCCGCGCCGGGAACCCGATTTCCGAAAGGCCCCTCATGGCCCTGTCCTTGCCCACCGGGCTGCTGCCCGCCGAATTCGACGAAATCCTCGCGCTCGCCGAGGAGACGGGGGCGGCCCTCGCCCCCCACGCGGCCGACGTGGACGCGGGCCGTTCCGCCGGCCACGAGACGTACCGGATACTGCGCGAGGCGGGCCTGCTGGGCCTGCTCGTCCCGCGCGAGGCGGGCGGGGCGGGGCTCGGCTTCGCCGCCTACTCGCGGGTGCTGGCCGTGCTCGGCGCCCACAACGGCGCCGCCGCCCTCGGCTTCAACATGCACAACGTCGCCATCGGCTCGCTGTGCGAGTCCGCCGGCACGCCCCTGCCGCCCGCGGCGGAGGCCTTCCGGAGCCGGCTGTTCGACGAGGTGGTCAACGGGCGGAAGCTGTTCGCCTCCGCCACCTCCGAGGCGGGCAGCGGCGCGAAGCTGCGCGGCGTGCGCACGTCCTACCGCCGCACCGACGACGGCGGTTACGTCATCACCGGCGAGAAGTCGTTCGTCTCGCTGGCGGGCGTCGCCGACTACTACGTGGTCGCCGCCCGCGCCGAGGGCACCGAAGGCAGCGGCGAGGTCTCGCACTTCGTCGTCGCCGCGGACGATCCGGGCGTGAGCTTCGGGGAGGTGCACAGCCTGTCCGCGATGTACGGCACGAGCACGGCGGGCATGGTCCTCGACGCGGTGACGGTGCCGCGCTCGCGGCTCTTCCTCGGCGTCGAGGGCATGTCCCTGTACAAGCTGGTGCGCGAACCGCACTGGATGATCGCCGGGTACACGGGCGCGTACCTGGGCATCGCCGAGGCGATCCTGCGCTTCACCACCGACCACGTGGCCGCGTCCCCCGAGCGGGCCGGCTCGCCGGTGCTCCAGCGCGAGCTCGGCCGGATGTCCGCGCGGCTGGCCGCGGCGCGGGCCCTCGTCGCCGAGGCCGGGGCGCGCGTCGACGCGGGCCGGGGCGGCGCCGAGGCCAACGCCGCGGTGCACGCCGCGAAGTACGTCGTCGGCGAGACCGGGCCCGCGCTCGCGCAGGACGCCGTCCGCATCTGCGGTTCGGCCGCGGTGAGCCGGTCCCTGCCGCTGGAGCGGCTGCTGCGCGAGGCGTCCTTCGCCTCGGTGATGCCCGCCAAGCCGGAGGAGTGCCTGGAATATCTCGGCAAAGCCGCGCTCGGTGTCAACCTGTACGACGCGACCGCCTTCGACTGGTGAGGGCTCACACGCAGCGGCGCGCCGGGGTGGCGGGGGCCGGGGTCCCCGCCACCCCGGGCATCCCGCGCTCCGCCGTCCCCGCCGTGACGTACGTACTGTTCGCCGTGATGACCGGCGGCACCGTCCCGACGCCCGTCTACGCCCTCTACGCGCAGCGGCTGCACCTGTCCCCGCCCGTCGTCGCCCTCGTCTTCGCCGCCTACGCGGTGGGCATCCTGGCCGCCCTGCTGCTCTTCGGCGGCCTCTCGGACAACATCGGGCGGCGGGCCACGCTCGTCCCGGCGCTGGCCGTGGCCGTGGCGAGCAGCGTCGTCTTCATCGCCTTCCCGTCGCTTCCCGGGCTGTTCGCCGGGCGGCTGCTCTCGGGGATCTCGGTGGGGCTGACGACCGGCGCGGCCACCGCGTACCTGAGAGAGCTGCACCCGTCGCCGCCGCGCGCCGCCCTGATCGCTTCCGTCACCAACATGGCCGGGCTCGGCAGCGGGGCGCTCCTGTCGGGCGTGCTCGTGGAGTACGCGCCCTCGCCGACCGTGCTGCCGTACGCCGTCCTGATCGGACTGCTGCTGCCCGGCCTGGCCGTGTGGGCGCTGCCCGAGCGGGCCGCCCCGCGCGGCGGCGGCATCCGCCCGCAGCGGATCGGCGTGCCGCCGGCCGTGCGGCGCCCGTTCGCCGCCGCGGCGGCCGCGGTCTTCGCGTCCTTCTCCCTGCTGGGCCTGCTGGCCGCGCTCGCCGGCAACTTCCTCGTGCAGGGGCTGCACAACCACAGCCACCTCGCCGTCGGCCTGGTCGCGTTCAGCGCCTTCGGCTCGGCGGGGGCCGCCCAGCTCCTCGCGGCGCGGCTCGCGCCCCGCACCGGGCTGATCGTGGGCATGACGGCCGTCCCTCTCGGGCTCGCCCTGATCGTCACCGGTCTGTCGGCCGCGTCCCTGCCCGTCTTCCTGTGCGGCTCCCTGCTGGGCGGCGCGGGCGCGGGCACGTCCTTCAAGTCCGGCCTGGCGCTGGTGACGGCCCAGGCGTCGCCCGACCGCGTCTCCGAACTGGTCTCCGGCTTCTTCGTCGCCGCGTACCTGGGCCTGACCGTGCCGGTCGTCGGCGTCGCCGTGCTGCTGGCGAACGGCACGCTCATGACGGCGGCCGGCGTCTTCGCCGCGGTGATCACGGTGCTGTGCCTGGGCAGCATCGGCGTCACCACGGCCCTCGGCAACCGCACCACGAACCGATGAGGACCCCGCCATGACCACCGCGCTCTCCCCCGTCGACCCCGACAGCTACCGCACCCTGATGGCCTCCCACCCCGGCGGGGTGGCCGTGGTCACCACGCACGACGGCCTCGGCACGCCGTACGGCTTCGCCTGCACCGCGTGGTGCGGGGTGTCCCTCGACCCGCCGCTGCTGCTGGTGTGCGCCTCCAACACGGGCAGCACCCTGCCGGTGCTCGCCGAGCGCGGCTGGTTCGCCGTCAACCTCCTGCACGGGGCGGGGCGGCGCGCGGCGGAGGCCTTCGCGCACCGGGGGGCCGGCCGCTTCTCGGCCGTCCCCTGGGTGCGGTCGCCGGCCACGGGCCTGCCCCTGCTCCCGGAGGACGCGCACGCGACGGCGGAATGCCGCGTCCACCGGCTGGAGCCTGCGGGTGACCACACGGTGATAATCGGCGAAATCTTCCGCGCGGACACCCTGCCGGGGACCGACCAGGGCCCCCTCCTCTACGGCAACCGCAGGTACGCGGAGTGGCCGTCGCCGTAACCGGGAATTCCCCTCCGCCGCCACCGATTCCGCCGGACCCTCACCATCGTGGCCGAGCACCACGGCGGCGGAAGGGGGTGCCCGGCACCCCGGACCGGATTCTTCCCGCCGCAGCGGAGGGGACGCCCCTCCCGGCGGAGCCGGGAAAATCCTCCCGCCGCAACGGCGATACGCCACCACGGCGAGGGTCCGGCGGCATCAAGAACGGCCGCCACCGATTCCGCCGGACCCTCACCATCGTGGCCGAGCACCACGGCGGCGGAAGGGGGTGCCCGGCACCCCGATCCAGGCCTGCCGCGGCGGAGGAGGGTCGGCGAGGCACCGCCGCGACGAGAGGTGCCGCACCCCGGAGTTCCCGGAACCCAGCCGGACGGCTAGTCCGCTAGTCCGCGTGGCCCAGTTGGAGGTCGCGTTCCGTGCGGCCTCCGCCCGCGACCTGGAGGACCGTGGCCACCGGCGGGTACCCCGCGGCGATGACCGTGTACTCCCCGGCCGACAGGTCGACGAAGCGGAACGCCCCGTCGGACCCGGTCGTCGCCGTGTCGACGACGTTGCCCGCGGCGTCCAGCAGCGTGACGCGCGCGTCCTCGACGAGCCGCCCGCCGCCCGCGCGGACCACGCCCCGCAGCACCGCGCCGCCGGCCAGCTCGATGTCCTGGCGGGTCTCGCGGCAGGACTGGACGGTGACCGGAAGGGCGGCCGGCCGGAAGACGGGCGCGCTGCCGGCGAGCGTGTACTCCCCGGCGATGAGCTCGCCGATGTCGTAGCCGCCGTCGCGCCCGGTCCGCGTGGAGGCGACGACTTCGCCGTGCACGTTGGTCAGAGTGACCAGAGCGTCCCGTACGGGCGACCCGTCCGCGGTGAGCACGGTCCCGGCGAGCCGCCCCGCGCCGCCGAGGACGACGTCGAGCTCGACGGGCCGTTCGCCGACGGTGACGGTGACGGCCTGCGGCTGGTGACCGCCGGCCGCCGCGATGAGGACGTAGGAGCCGGTGCCGGGCGTGCTGAGCGCGTACCGCCCGTCCTCGCCGGTCGCGCCGCGCCCGACCTGCCGGCCCCCGCCGTCGATCAGGGTGAGGGCGGCGCGCGGAACGGTCGTGCCGTCGTGGTGCTGGACGACCCCGGTGACGGGGATGCCGGGGACGAACGGCGGCGGCTCCTCCTCCGGCGGGGCGGTCCGCGCCGAGGGGATGACGGGGGCTTCTGCGAGGTTTTGGGACACCGGCGGTTTCTCCTTCAGCAGGAAGGCGAGTAAAAGGCCCAGGAAGAGGACGGGTACGAGGTACAGGAAGACCGGCGGCAGGGCGTGCGCGTACGCCCGTACGTAGCCGCCGCGGAGCTCGGGGGGCAGGTCGCGGAGCACCCACGGGGTGAGCGGGCTCACGGCCCCGCCGTCGACGAGGCGGCGGGCGAACAGGCTGCCGAGGGCGCCCGCGCCGACCGCGCCGCCGAGCTGCCGGAAGTACGTGGCGGCTCCCCCGGCGGCGGCCCGGTCCGCGGCGGGGACGGAGCGCTGCGCGGCCCGGAGGGCGGCCGGCACGGCGAGCCCGGCGCCGGTGCCGAGGAGCGCGGTCCACAGCGTGTAGGCGGGCCAGGTGGTGCCGGTGCCGAGCCGGGAGAGCAGGAAGGCCCCGGCGGCGGCCGCGGCGCACCCCGCGGCGGCGAAGAGCCGGCAGCGGCCCGTGCGGCGGGCGAGCTGTCCGCTGATGAGGGAGCCGAGGACGGCGCCGGCCGTCAGGGGCAGCACGAGCAGCCCCGCACGGACGGCGCCCGCGCCGTCGGCCATCTGCAGGAAGGTGGGCAGATAGCCGACGGCGCCGAAGAGGGCCGCTCCGGTGGCCGCGCCGAGGACGGCGCAGGCGACGAAGACCGGGTTGCGCAACAGCCGGGGCGGAAGGAGGGGTTCGGCCGCGAGGTTCTCGGCGACGACGAGGAGCAGCGCGGTGCCGAGCGCGGCCGCGGCGAGCCCGAGGGTGACGTGGGAGTGCCAGGGGCGGGCGGTCCCGGCGCGGGCGGCCAGCAGGACGAGGCAGGCCGAGAAGGCCGTGAGCAGCAGCGCGCCGAGGACGTCGAAGCGGGCGCGGCGCGCGGGCCCGGGGAGCCGCGGGCCGAAGGCGGCGGCGAGGAGGGCGAGCGCGCCGAGGGGGACGTTGAGGTCGAAGCACCAGCGCCAGGAGGCGTGGTCGGTGAGGAGGCCGCCGAGCGGGGGCCCGGCGGCGGTGGCGAGCCCGAACACGGCGGCGGCCGCGCCGAGATGGCGGGCGCGCTCGCGGGCGGGGACGAGGCCGGCGATGATCGCGTGGGCGCCGGCCAGCACTCCGCCGCCGCCGATCCCTTGCAGGGCGCGGAAGGCGACGAGCTGGTCCATGGTGTGCGCGCGGGCGGCGAGGGCGGAGGCGGCGGCGAGGAGGACGAGGGCGAAGGCGAACACGCCCTTGCGGCCGGTGCTCTCGCCGAGCCTGCCGCACACGGGCAGGGCGGCGGCGGAGCCGAGCAGGTAGGCGGTGATCACCCAGGGCGTCCGGCCGGGGCCGTGCAGTTCGCCGGCGATGGCGGGCAGGGCGGTGACGACGACGGTCTGGTCGAGCGCGGCGAGGAGCAGCGCGAGGAGCAGGGCGGCGAGGACGACGCGCAACCTCCCCCGGCCCGCGGGGGGTTCGGGGGGCGCCCCGAACGCGGGGACGGGGTCGGGTGCGGGCAGGGCGGGCGCCGGCCCGTCGCTCTGTACCAAGGTGGTCCCGCCCACGTACCGCTCCCCTCGTAGCGCCTGCTATCGCCGCCCTTTTCTCGCATTTCGCGACAACGGCGGGCAACCGAGGGGATTGACCCGAGAGGCCATCTGTGGGGCTTTTGCGCCGGTCGGAGGCATACGACGGCCCGGTGCGGCACCGGGGAAACCACCCGAAACGGTGAAGCCCGGACCGCGACCGGTCCGGGCTTCCACCGTTGGTGGCGCGGCTGCGCGCGGGCTGCGCCGGGCTACTTCTCGACCTCCGCGGCCAGCTTGGCGAGCACCGCGTCGTAGATGCGGCCGAGGCCCTTGGGGGCGAAGGTGCGCTCGAAGAAGCCGCCGACGCCGCCGGCGCCGTTCCACACGGTGCTCACGACGGCCTTGGCCTTGCCCTCGCCGGCCGGGGTGACGGTCCAGGTGGTGACCATGGAGGAGTTGCGGTCCTTCTCGACCAGCTGCCCGGTGGTCGGCTCGGTGACCTCCAGCAGGCAGTCGCGGACGCGCTTGCTGGTGGCCTGGAGCTTCCAGTGCACCAGGGTGCCCTCGCCGTCCCCGCCCTCGCGCACCTCGTACTCGCTGAAGTGCTCGGGCAGCAGCTTGGCCCGGGTGCCGGTGTAGTCGGCCAGCGCGTCGAACACCTCCTCGGGGTCCGCCGCGATGATCCGCTCCGTGGTGGCCTCGACCTGGCCCATGGCTTGTCCTCCGGACGTCGTACCGAACTGCTACGTGCTTCGACTGCATTGCTACGTGCTTCGCGCACAGCCAACCACCAACGCCACACCCGCCCAAATCCGGACCCCCTCACCCGGCGCGAACATGTGTTCTAATCTCGACGGGAGGGATCGAACATACGAACGGCTCGGAACGACTCGGCATCGACGCGAAGGAGGACCGCCATGCGCTGGTCCGGCTTGGGTGACGAAGACGCCGCCGGCGCCGCCACGGGCGCGCTCTTCGGCACCGGCGTGGTGACGCGCACCCTGGACACCCCCGAGTTCCGGGGGATCACCTTCCACGAGGTCCGGGCGAAATCGGTCGTCAACCGGGTGCCGGGCGCCTCCCGGATGCCCTTCGAGTGGACCGTGAACCCGTACCGCGGCTGCACGCACGCGTGCGTGTACTGCTTCGCCCGCAAGACCCACAGCTACCTCGACCTGGACACCGGCCTCGGCTTCGACTCCCAGATCGTCGTCAAGGTCAACGCCCCGGAGGCGCTCCGCCGCGAGCTGGCCGCCCCGCGCTGGCGCGGCGAGCACATCGCCATGGGCACCAACGTCGACTGCTACCAGCGCGCCGAGGGCCGCTACCGCCTGATGCCCGGCATCATCGCGGCGCTGCGCGACCGCGCGAACCCCTTCTCGATCCTCACCAAGGGCACGCTGATCCTGCGCGATCTGGAGCTGCTGCGCGAGGCCGCGGCCGTCACCGACGTCGGGGTGTCGGTCTCGGCCGGCTTCCTCGACCGCGAGCTGTGGCACACGGTCGAGCCCGGCACGCCCTCGCCCGAGCGGCGGCTGGACGCCGTCCGGACGCTCACCGCCCACGGCATCGCCTGCGGCGTGCTGATGGCCCCGGTCATCCCCTTCCTCGGCGACTCCCCCGAGCAGCTGCGCGCCACGGTCCGCGCCGTCGCCGCCTCCGGCGCGACCTCGGTCACCCCGCTCGCCCTCCACCTGCGCCCCGGCGCCCGCGAGTGGTTCACGGCCTGGCTGGCCCGCCACCACCCGCACCTGGTGCGCCGCTACGAGACGATGTACGCGGACGGCGCGTACGCCCCCAAGTGGTACCAGCGGCGCATCACCCGCCAAGTCCACGAATACGCGGCGGAGTTCGGCATAGGCCCCACACCCCCCGGCGCCCACCGCAACGTCCCCGCGCCGCCTCCCCCCGCGCCGCCTCAGGCGACCCAGCTGACCCTGCTGTAGGGCCCGCGGGCCCGGCCGGTCAGCCGAGCCGGGCCAGGGCCTCGTGGGCCGCGGCCCGCAGCCGTTCGTGCTCGCGGGCGGCGACCAGGGCGTCCTCGGCGCGGCGGTCGCCCAGGGCGCCCAGGCCCTCGACGCAGGCGCGGGCGATCGGCCAGCAGTGGTCACGGGCCGCCAGCAGCCGTTCGAGCGTGGCGAGCAGGGCGGGCACGGACTCCGGGGCGCGAAGCTCGGTCAGCAGGCGGACGGGGTGGAGGGCGTAGGCGGTGCGCAGCGGGTTGGTGGCGAGGGCCGCGGCCGCGCGGGCGGTACGGGGGTCGCCGAGGCGGGCGAGGGCGAAGGCGGCGGTGGCGCAGCGCACCGGTTCGCGGTAGTTGAGGAGCAGTATGAGCGTCTCGAAGGCCCGCCGGTCGCCCTCCGCCCCCAGGACGAAGGCGGCGATCTCGCGGGCCCACAGCGGCTGTTCGGGGGCGACCAGCATGCCGGCGAGCTCGTCCCGGCGCCCGCGCCGGGCGGGCGGGCCGCCGTCGCGGGAGCGGACGAGCGCGAGCAGCCGCTCGAAGCCGGCGAACTCGGCGGACGTGGCCAGCTCGGCCCGCACCCGCTTCACCAGCGCACGGAATTCCTCTTCTGCCCTCTCGGCTCCTGTCACTGCCCGCTTCTCCTCCCCGAGTGGCCTGCGCCACATAGTAGGTCGCACGTCCGCCCCCTGGCGCTCTTGGTTACCCGTGAGTTAATCTCCCGGCAAGAGCGGCATCCCCGCTCGGGCGGCCTGGTGACGCAGCCGCCCGCTCGCTTCGACGTCGGTTCGTCGGTTCGGCCCGTCGAGTACGGCACGGCCCCGGGACAGGGCCTGCCGGTCGTTCAACTCCCTTTCCGCGGTCGTCCCTTACCCGTACCCGGAAACGCATCCGACCGACGCATCCCCGCGCGACCCCGCGCGCACGGGGACCTCCCTCTGGAGTCTCGCGATGGACCGTACGTCCACCCCTCCGCCGACCTCCCTCCCGTCTCCCGCCCCCTTGCGGACCGTCGCCGTCGTGGGCCTCGGCACCATGGGCGCCGGCATCGCCGAAGTCCTGGTCCGGGCCGGCCGCGACGTCGTCGGCATCGACGTCTCGGAGGCCGCGGCCGCGCACGCCGTCCGCGCGCTGGAGACCGCCACCGCCCGCGCGGTGCGCCGCGAGCGCATCACCGAGGACGAGCGGCGGGCCGCGCTCGCCCGCTTCCGCACGGCCACGGACCTCCGGGCGGCGGCCGGCGCCGACCTCGTGATCGAGGTCGTGCCCGAGGACTACGCCCTCAAGCACGAGGTGTTCACGGCGCTGGACGCGATCGTGCGCCCCTCGGCGATCCTGGCGACGGGCACCAACGCCCTGTCGGTGACCCGGCTGGCCGCCGACTCGGCCCGCCCCGAGCGCGTCCTGGGGCTGCACTTCTTCAACCCCGCGCCGGCGATGAAGCTGGTGGAGGTCGTCTCGTCGGTGCTGACCGCGCCCGCCGCCGTCTCGGCCGTCACCGCGCTCGCCCGCGAGCTGGGCAAGGAGCCCGTCGCGGTCGGCGACCGGCCCGGCTTCGTCGCCGACGGCCTGCTGTTCGGCTACCTCAACCAGGCGGCCGCGATGTACGAGTCGCGGTACGCGACGCGCGAGGACATCGACGCGGCGATGCGGCTGGGCTGCGGCCTGCCGATGGGCCCGCTCGCCCTGCTGGACCTGATCGGCGTCGACACCGCGCGCACGGTCCTGGAGGCCATGTACGCGGCCTCCCACGACCGGCTGCACGCGCCCGCCCCTGTCCTCGGCCAGCTCGCGGAGGCGGGCCTGACCGGCCGCAAGGCGGGCCGCGGCTTCTACACCTACGACGGCCCGGACTCGGCCGTGGTCGTGCGGGACGCGCTGACGCCCGGCGGCGCCGGGGGCGGGGCCGCGGCCGGGCCGCGCGAGGTGCGCGCGGTCGGCGTGGCCGGGTCGGGCACGATGGCGAGCGGCATCGCCGAGGTCTTCGCCAAGGCCGGCTACCGCGTGGTGCTCGCGGCGCGCACGCAGGAGAAGGCCGAGGCCGCCAAGGTGCGGGTGGCCAAATCCCTCGCGCGCTCGGTGGAGAAGGGCCGCCTGACGGCCGCCGAGCGGGAGGCGGCCCTGGCGGCGCTCACGCCGGCGGGCTCGCTGGACGCGTTCGCCGACGTCGACCTCGCCGTCGAGGCGGTCGCGGAGGACCTGGCCGTCAAGCAGCAGCTGTTCGGCACGCTCGACAAGGTCTGCAAGCCGGGCGCGGTGCTGGCCACGACCACGTCCTCGCTGCCGGTCGTCGCTCTCGCCCGTGCCACCTCGCGCCCGCAGGACGTCATCGGGATGCACTTCTTCAACCCGGCGCCGGCGATGAAGCTCGTGGAGGTGGTCCGTACGGTCCTCACCGCGGACGACGCGCACGCCACCGTCCGCGCGGTGTGCGCGAAGGTGCGCAAGCACGCCGTGGACTGCGGCGACCGGGCCGGGTTCATCGTGAACGCCCTGCTGTTCCCGTACCTGAACAACGCGGTGAAGATGGTGCAGGAGCACTACGCGACCCCGGACGACATCGACGCGGCCATGAAGCTCGGCGGCGGCTACCCGATGGGCCCGTTCGAACTGCTGGACGTCGTGGGGCTGGACGTGTCCCTGGCCATCGAGAAGGTCCTGCACCGCGAGTTCCGCGACCCGGGCCTCGCGCCCGCGCCCCTCCTGGAGCACCTCGTGGCGGCGGGCTGCCTGGGGCGCAAGACGGGCCGCGGCTTCCGCGAGTATGCGAAGGCCTGACAGGACGGCGCGCGAGCGCGACGCGGGCTGGGGCGGACTGCTCGAACCGGGGGACGGTCCGTCCCGGCGCGCCCGTACGGACGCGTGTTACGTTCCCCACATGCCCCAGCCCGCCAAGGCCGTCCGCGCTCCGCGCACGGCCGACGAAACACCCCGTGAGACCCGAGATCCGCACCCCGGCCCCGAGAGCGCCGGCAGCCGCCGGGCCGCCGCGCAGCGCCTGACCATGCGCCGCAAACTCGCCACCGCCGCGATGGAGTTGTTCGCGACCAAGGGCTACGAGGCGACGACCGTCGACGAGATCGCGGCGGCGGCCGGCGTCGCCCGCCGCACCTTCTTCCGCCACTTCCGCTCCAAGGAAGAGGCCATCTTCCCCGACCACGACGACACCCTCGTACGGGCCGCGGGGGTGCTGGACGCGGCCCCGCCGCACGAGAACCCCCTCGACACCGTCTGCCGGGGCATCAAGGAGGTCATGCGGATGTACGCGGCCTCCCCGGCCGTGTCCGTCGAGCGCTACCGCCTGACCCGCGAGGTGCCCGCCCTGCGCGAGCGCGAGATCGCCTCCGTCGCCCGCTACGAGCGGCTGTTCACCCGCTATCTCCTCGGCCACTTCGACGAGGGCGCGCACCACGTCGGCGACGACGACCCGCTGCTCGCCGAGGTCGCCGCGTCGGCCGTGGTCACCGCCCACAACCACGTGCTGCGGCGCTGGCTGCGCGGCGGCGGGCAGGGCGACGTGGAGACCCAGCTCGACCACGCGTTCGCGATCGTGCGGGAGACCTTCGGCACGGGCATCGGGGCCGGCCGCGCCCGCCAGGACGAGGCCCCGGGAGCGAGCGCGCGGGCCGAGGGCGAGGTCCTGGTGACCGTGGCCCGGACGGACGCGCCGCTGGACGAGGTCATGCGCGCGATCGAGAAGGCGCTCAAGAAGAAGTAGGACATCACCCGATATTTACCGACGAAGGCCGCCCCCGAGGGGCGGCCTTCGTTGCTCATGCGTGCCCTCCGGATGACATCTGAGAGAAATTGTTGGCACCGAGTGTCTTGTCGTGTGGCACGGCGTGCCATACGTTGTGCGTGTCCGGGCGGCCGGCGCGCAGACAGAAACCGTCGCGCGCCGGCTGTCCCCACAAGCATCTTGTGCGCCCGGACGCCTGCGTCACAGGCACTCCCACCGCGCCCACCGGCGCCGGGTCGAAGCTGCACAGAGCACCGCCTCGCACCGCCCCGCACCACCCGCCGAACCGACGGCACCGCCTCAGCTCCTTCCTCGCACCACCCCCGACGTTCCCTCAAGCCGTTCCCCAACGTGCTTCGCCGGAGGCAATACCGTGAACCAGATACTCGACGCCATCCTCGCGCCGGACAGCACGCCCGAGGACTTCGCGGCCCTGACCGTCCCCGACTCCTACCGCGCGGTGACCGTGCACAAGGACGAGGCGGGCATGTTCGAGGGCCTCGCCACGCGGGAGAAGGACCCGCGCAAGTCGCTGCACGTCGAGGAGGTGCCGGTGCCCGAACTCGGGCCCGGCGAGGCGCTCGTGGCCGTCATGGCCAGCTCGGTGAACTACAACTCCGTCTGGACCTCGATCTTCGAGCCGCTGTCCACCTTCGGCTTCCTGGAGCGCTACGGAAAGCTCTCCCCGCTCGCCAAGCGGCACGACCTGCCGTACCACGTCATCGGCTCCGACCTCGCGGGCGTCGTCCTGCGCACCGGCCCCGGCGTCAACCTCTGGAAGCCCGGCGACGAGGTCGTCGCCCACTGCCTGTCCGTGGAGCTGGAGTCGGCCGACGGCCACGGCGACACGATGCTCGACCCCGAGCAGCGCATCTGGGGCTTCGAGACCAACTTCGGTGGTCTGGCGGAGATCGCGCTGGTGAAGTCCAACCAGCTCATGCCCAAGCCGAAGCACCTGAGCTGGGAGGAGGCGGCCGCCCCGGGCCTGGTCAACTCCACCGCCTACCGCCAGCTCGTCTCCCGCAACGGCGCCGGCATGAAGCAGGGCGACAACGTCCTGATCTGGGGCGCGAGCGGCGGACTCGGCTCGTACGCCACGCAGTTCGCGCTCGCCGGCGGCGCCAACCCGATCTGTGTCGTCTCCAGCGACAAGAAGGCGGAGATCTGCCGGCGGATGGGCGCCGAGGCGATCATCGACCGCTCCGCCGAGGACTACAAGTTCTGGAAGGACGAGCACGAGCAGGACCCGCGCGAGTGGAAGCGCTTCGGCAAGCGCATCCGCGAGCTGACCGGCGGCGAGGACGTCGACATCGTCTTCGAGCACCCGGGCCGCGAGACCTTCGGCGCCTCCGTCTACGTCACGCGCAAGGGCGGCACGGTCGTCACCTGCGCCTCGACCTCCGGCTTCAAGCACGAGTACGACAACCGCTACCTGTGGATGTCACTGAAGCGGATCGTGGGCTCGCACTTCGCCAACTACCGCGAGGCGTGGGAGGCCAACCGGCTCATCGCCAAGGGCAAGATCCACCCCACGCTGTCGAAGACGTACCGCCTGGAGGACACCGGGCAGGCCGCGTACGACGTGCACCGCAACCTCCACCAGGGCAAGGTCGGCGTGCTGGCGCTGGCCCCCGAGGAGGGCATGGGGGTCCGCGACGAGGAGATGCGGGCCCGGCACATCGACGCCATCAACCGCTTCCGGAACGTGTGAGAGCGCAGGAATGACTGAGCGTCAAAAGGACCGGCCCTGGCTCATGCGGACCTACGCCGGGCACTCCACCGCCGAGGCGTCCAACGAGCTCTACCGGCGCAACCTCGCCAAGGGCCAGACCGGTCTCTCGGTCGCCTTCGACCTGCCGACGCAGACCGGCTACGACTCCGACCACATCCTCGCGCGCGGCGAGGTCGGCCGGGTCGGCGTGCCGGTCGCGCACCTCGGCGACATGCGGCGGCTGTTCCAGGACATCCCGCTGGAGCAGATGAACACCTCCATGACCATCAACGCCACCGCCATGTGGCTGCTGGCGATGTACCAGGTGGTCGCGGAGGAGCAGGGCGCCGACGTCACGAAGCTCCAGGGGACGACGCAGAACGACATCGTCAAGGAGTACCTCTCGCGCGGGACGCACGTCTTCCCGCCGGGGCCGTCGCTGCGGCTGACCACCGACATGATCACGTACACGGTCAACAACATCCCGAAGTGGAACCCGATCAACATCTGTAGCTACCACCTACAGGAGGCGGGGGCCACTCCGGTCCAGGAGATCTCGTACGCGATGTCCACGGCGATCGCCGTGCTGGATGCGGTGCGGGACTCCGGCCAGGTCCCCGCCGACCGCTTCGGCGACGTGGTCGCCCGCATCTCCTTCTTCGTCAACGCGGGCGTCCGCTTCGTCGAGGAGATGTGCAAGATGCGGGCCTTCGGGCGCATCTGGGACCAGGTCACCCGCGAGCGCTACGGGGTCGGCAACCCCAAGCAGCGCCGCTTCCGCTACGGCGTCCAGGTCAACTCCCTCGGCCTGACCGAGGCCCAGCCGGAGAACAACGTCCAGCGCATCGTCCTGGAGATGCTGGCCGTGACCCTCTCCAAGGACGCCCGCGCCCGCGCCGTGCAGCTGCCGGCCTGGAACGAGGCGCTGGGCCTGCCCCGGCCCTGGGACCAGCAGTGGAGCCTGCGCATCCAGCAGGTCCTCGCGCACGAGAGCGACCTGCTGGAGTACGACGACATCTTCGCGGGGTCGCACGTCATCGAGGCCAAGGTGGCCGCCCTCGTCGAGGAGTGCCTGGCGGAGATCGAGCGGATCCAGCGGATGGGCGGCGCGATGGCGGCCGTCGAGTCCGGCTACCTGAAGTCGCAGCTGGTCTCCTCGCACGCCGAGCGCCGGGCCCGGATCGAGGCCGGCGAGGAGAAGATCGTCGGCGTCAACTGCTACGAGTCGACCGAGCCCAACCCGCTCACCGCCGACCTCGACACCGCGATCATGACCGTGGACCCGGCCAACGAGGCCCGGGTCGTGGCCTCCCTGCACGCCTGGCGCGACGACCGCGACGAGGCCCGCGCGCAGGAGTCGCTGTCCGCGCTGAAGAAGGCGGCGGCGGGCTCGGACAACCTGATGGCGGCCACGCTGGAGTGCGTCCGGTCCGGCGTCACGACCGGCGAGTGGTCGTGGGCCCTGCGCGACGTCTTCGGGGAGTTCCGCGCCCCCACGGGCGTGAGCAGCGCCCCCGTCGCGGTCGCCGCGGAGGCCGGCACGCCGCTGGCCGCCGTCCGCGCCAAGGCGGCCCGCACGGCCGAGCAGCTGGGCGGCGGCCAACTGCGCCTGCTGGTCGGCAAGCCCGGCCTGGACGGCCACTCCAACGGCGCCGAGCAGATCGCCGTCCGCGCGCGCGACGCCGGCTTCGAGGTGGTCTACCAGGGCATCCGGCTGACCCCGGAGCAGATCGTCTCGGCGGCCGTCGCCGAGGACGTGCACTGCGTCGGCCTGTCGATCCTCTCCGGGTCGCACGCCGAGCTCGTCCCCGACGTCCTGGCGCGGATGCGCGACGAGGGGGCCGGCGACGTCCCCGTCATCGTCGGGGGCATCATCCCGTCCGCGGACGCCGCCGCGCTGCGGGCGGCCGGCGTCGCCGCCGTATTCACCCCCAAAGATTTCGGCATCACGGAGATCATCGGACGTATCGTCGACGAGATCCGGAAAGCGAACCACCTCGACCCGCTGGAGGTCCCCGCATGAACACGCCCGCACCCCAGAAGCCGCTGCGCCCGCGCCGCTCGTGCCTCGCGGTCCCCGGCAGCAACCCGCGCTTCCTGGAGAAGGCCCAGGGCCTCCCCGCCGACATGGTCTTCCTCGACCTGGAGGACGCCTGCGCCCCGCTGGCCAAGGAGGGCGCCCGCCACCTGGTCGTGGACGCGCTCAACAACGGCGACTGGACCGGCAAGACCACGGCCGTCCGCGTCAACGACTGGACGACGCACTGGACGTACCGCGACGTCGTGACGGTCGTGGAGGGCGCGGGCCCCAACCTCGACTGCATCATGCTGCCGAAGGTCCAGGACGCCCAGCAGGTCGTCGCCCTCGACCTGCTGCTCACCCAGATCGAGAAGACCATGGGCTTCGAGGTGGGCCGCATCGGCATCGAGGCGCAGATCGAGAACGCCAAGGGCCTGGTGAACGTGGACGAGATCGCCGCCGCGTCGCCGCGCATCGAGACGCTCATCTTCGGCCCGGCCGACTTCATGGCCTCGATCAACATGCGGTCCCTGGTCGTCGGCGAACAGCCGCCCGGCTACCCGGCGGACGCCTACCACTACATCCTGATGCGCATCCTGATGGCGGCCCGCGCCCTCGACGTGCAGGCCATCGACGGCCCGTACCTCCAGATCAAGAACATCGACGGCTACAAGGAGATCGCGCGCCGTTCGGCGGCGCTGGGCTTCGACGGCAAGTGGGTGCTGCACCCCGGCCAGGTGGACGCGGCCAACGAGGTCTTCTCCCCCTCGCAGGAGGAGTACGACCACGCCGAGCTGATCCTCGACGCGTACGACTGGTGCACGTCGGAGGCCGGCGGCAAGAAGGGCTCGGCGATGCTCGGCGACGAGATGATCGACGAGGCCAGCCGGAAGATGGCCCTGGTGATCGCGGGCAAGGGCCGGGCGGCGGGGCTGACCCGTACGTCGAAGTTCGAGATCCCGGAGGCCTGAGCACCGTGCAGTTCGGCCGGACTTACGAAGAATTCACCGTCGGCGACGTCTACAAGCACTGGCCCGGCAAGACGGTCACCGAGTACGACGACCATTTGTTCTGTCTGCTGACCATGAACCACCACCCGCTGCACATGGACAGCAACTACGCGGAGAAGACGACCGATTTCGGCAAGAACGTCGTGGTCGGGAATTACGTCTACTCCCTCCTGCTGGGCATGTCCGTCCCCGACGTCTCGGGCAAGGCGATCGCCAACCTGGAGGTCGAGTCGCTGAAGCACGTCGCGCCGACCTTCCACGGCGACACGATCTACGGCGAGACGCGCGTGCTGGACAAGACGCCGTCGAAGTCGAAGAGCGACCGCGGGATCGTGTACGTCGAGACCATCGGCTACAAGCAGGACGGCACCGTGGTCTGCACCTTCCGGCGCAAGGTGATGGTGCCCACCGCCACGTACATCAAGGAGCGCGGCGGGGAGCAGCCCGGCCGCCCCGAGCCGATCATCCGGGAGAAGTGATGGGCCGCCTGGCGCAGACGGACGGGCTGACGGACGTCCAGCAGGAGATCCTCTCGACGGTCCGCGACTTCGTCGACAAGGAGATCATTCCGGTCGCCACGGGTCTGGAGCACCGGGACGAGTACCCGTCGCAGATAGTCGAGGGCCTCAAGGACCTCGGGGTGTTCGGGCTGATGATCCCGGAGGAGTACGGCGGGCTGGGTGAGTCGCTTCTCACATACGCGCTGTGCGTGGAGGAGATCGCCCGGGGCTGGATGAGCGTGTCGGGGATCATCAACACGCACTTCATCGTGGCGTACATGCTCAAGCAGCACGGCACCCAGGAACAGAAGGACTATTTCCTGCCAAAGATGGCGGCGGGGGAGATCCGGGGCGCGTTCTCGATGTCGGAGCCGGGTCTCGGCTCGGATGTGTCCGCTATCACATCGAAGGGCGTGCGGGACGATGGGGGCACCTCCCGCTCGAGCGAAGCCGAGAGCGGGGGAGAGTACGTCCTTACCGGCCAGAAGATGTGGCTGACGAACGGCGGCACCTCGACGCTGGTGGCGGTGCTCTGCCGGACGGACGAGGGGCATCCCGAGGGGACCGCGCCGCACAAGTCGATGACGACCTTCCTGATCGAGAAGGAACCGGGATTCGGTGAGGTCAAGCCGGGGCTGACCATCCCCGGAAAGATCGACAAAATGGGTTACAAGGGCGTCGACACCACTGAGCTGATCATGGACGGGCTGCGGGTGCCGGCCGACCGCGTGCTCGGCGGGGTCACGGGGCGCGGCTTTTACCAAATGATGGACGGCGTCGAGGTCGGCCGGGTCAACGTCGCGGCGCGTGGCTGCGGAGTCGCGCAGCGTGCGTTCGAGCTGGGTGTGTCCTATGCGCAGCAGCGGCAGACCTTCGGAAAACCGATTGCTCAGCACCAGGCGATCCAGTTCAAACTTGCCGAAATGGGGACAAAGGTCGAAGCCGCGCATGCGATGATGGTTAATGCGGCCCGGAAGAAGGACTCGGGCCGGCGCAACGATCTCGAGGCCGGAATGGCCAAGTACCTGGCCTCCGAGTACTGCAAGGAGGTGGTCGAGGACGCGTTCCGCATCCACGGCGGATACGGGTTCTCGAAGGAATACGAGATCGAGCGCCTCTACCGAGAGGCCCCCATGCTGCTCATCGGTGAGGGAACGGCAGAGATCCAGAAAATGATCATCGGTCGCCGGCTACTCGAGGAGTACCGGATCCAGGGATAAATATTCCGGTTAGGGGTGATTTGACCGAGAAGAAGATCACACCCAGTCATCGGACTTCGGCCATGGACTGGCTCTGGCGCTTAGCCAGTTGCCGGTCGCAACCGATAGCATCCCCGGAAAGCCGCCGTCCCCCAATCGTTTCGCGGCACCCTCCGCTACGAAGGTCACCCATGCCCCACAGCTCTTCCTCTGCACACCGCGACAGCCTCGCCGGCGTTCGCCTCGCGCGCGGAGCATCGCCGTGGCTCCTCCCGACCGTCGCCACGGCGGCGGTAAGCCTCTCCCGCGCCCGGCGCTCCGGGCGCTGGGCCGCGCTGGCCGTGCCCACCACCGCGCTCGCGGCGGGCATGCTGTGGTTCTTCCGCGACCCCGATCGCGAGATCGCCACCGGCCGGGTCATCTCCCCGGCCGACGGCGTGGTGCAGAGCATCATGCCGTGGAAGGACGGGCGCACCCGTGTCGCGATCTTCATGAGCCCGCTGAACGTCCACGTCAACCGGGCGCCGCTGGCCGGCACCGTGACGTCCGTCGAGCACATCCCCGGCGGTTTCGTTCCGGCGTTCAACAAGGAGAGCGAGAACAACGAGCGCGTCGTCTGGCACTTCGACACCGAGCTCGGCGACATCGAGATGGTGCAGATCGCCGGTGCCGTCGCCCGTCGCATCGTGCCCTACCTCACCGCGGACACCAAGGTGGAGCAGGGTGAGCGGATCGGTCTGATCCGCTTCGGTTCGCGCGTCGACGTCTACCTCCCGGAGGGCGTCGAGGTGGCGGTCGAGGTCGGCCAGAAGACCACCGCGGGGGTGACACGCCTTGACCGTGATTGATCAAGAGGCATCCTGGGTGCCCGAGGCGGACGAGGCCGAGGACGCGGAGACCATCCCGCTGTCCACCCGGCTCTCAATAGCGGACACGCTCACGCTCGGTAACGCGATCTGCGGGTTCATGGCGGTGTACTTCACCACCACCGGCGTCCTCATCCCCCACCTCACGGGGAACGAGGACGGCGGCATGGCCCGCCACAGCGCGGCCACCGCGGTCATACTGATGCTGCTCGCATCGGTCTTCGACCTCTTCGACGGGCTCGTCGCGCGCAAGCTGCGCAGCTCGGCGATGGGCGCGGAGCTGGACAACCTCTCCGACCTGATCAGCTTCGGGCTCGCCCCGGCGTACTTCGTGGTCGTGTGGGGCATGGTCGCCGACGACGCCCACCAGCGGGTGTCGGCCGTGGCCGCGGTCGTGGTGCTGCTGGCGGTCGTCCTCAGACTGGCGCGCTTCTCGTGCGTCCAGCTGCGGGACGGCATCTTCCAGGGCATGCCGAGCCCCTTCGGGGCGCTCACGGTCGTCTCCATCGTGCTGCTGGAGCTGCCGTTCGTCCCGACGCTGCTCGCGATCGTGGGCGTGGCGTGGCTGATGGTGAGCCGGGTCGAGTACCCCAAGCCGCGGGGTCGCCTCGCGGTGGCGATGCTCAGCTGGATCGTGCTCAGCATGGGCCTGCTGGCGGCCTGGGCGTTCGACGCGCCCGGCGGCGAGCTGCTCCTCCAGACGGGCTGCGCGCTCCAGGTCGTCCTGGGCGCGGTGATCCCCCTCTTCGCGACGGCACGCCGGGTGAACACCTTCCGCGACAACCGCCGCGAGGCGAGGGCGACGCAGTTGCCGTAGCGGGTTTGACCAAGCGGGGCGGCCCCGGACCTTTGGGTCCGGGGCCGCCCTTTTGCCTTGCCGGGCGGCGGCGGACAACCCCCACCGGACGTGCCCGGCGGTGCCGGGCTACCGGAAGTGGTCCTCCGCGATGCGTTCTGCGACGCGTTCCAGCAGGGGCCCGGCAAGGGCCATGCAGCGGGCAGGGTCCGGCTCCAGGGACGTCAGGGCGTACGCGCGCCCGATGCCCGCCGCCGACAGGGCCTCCGTGGACAGGGCCAGCCGGCCGCAGACGGCCACGACCGGCACGCCCCGTTCGCGGGCCGCCCCGGCCACCCCCACCGGCGCCTTGCCCCGCAGGGTCTGCGCGTCGAGGGAGCCCTCACCCGTGATGACGAGGTCCGTGCCGGCGAGGGCGCCGGCGAAGCCGAGGACGTCGAGCATGACCTCGATGCCGGGCCGGAAGACCGCGCCGAGCCCGGCCAGGGCCCCGTACCCGAGCCCGCCCGCGGCGCCCGCACCGGCCGCGCCCGTGAGCGCGCCGCCGTCGAGCACGGCGGCGTAGTGCGCGAGCGCGGCGTCGAGCAGGGCCACGTCGTCCGGGCCGGCGCCCTTCTGCGGCCCGTAGACGGCCGCGGCGCCCGCCGGCCCGGTCAGCGGGTTGTCGACGTCGCTCGCAAGGACGAGCCCGACGGCCCGCAGCCGCGGGTCGAGCCCCGACAGGTCGGCCGTGGCGAGCCCGGCCAGGGCCGCTCCCCCGGGCCGGACCGGCGCACCCGAGGCGTCCAGGAGCCGCGCGCCGAGCGCGCTGAGCATCCCGGCCCCGCCGTCCGTCGTGGCGCTGCCGCCGATGCCGAGGACGAGCGTGCGCGCGCCCGCGTCGAGCGCGGCCCGCAGGAGCTCACCGGTCCCGTACGTGGTGGCGGTGAGGGGCGCGGGCACCCCGCCCGGCAGCCGCCGCAGCCCGGACGCCTCGGCCATCTCCACGACCGCGGTGCCGCCGCGCAGCGCGTACGCGGCGGTGACGGGCGCCCCCACCGGCCCCGTCACCGTCACCTCGCGCCGCGCGAAGCCGGCGGCGACCGCCGCGTCGACCGTGCCGTCCCCGCCGTCGGCGACGGGCAGCGCGGCGACGTCGAGCTGCCGGCCGGCGGCGTCCGCGCCCCGCCGCAGCCCGGCGGCGACGTGCCGGGCGACCTCGACGGCCGTCAGGGAGCCCTTGAACTTGTCCGCGGCGATGAGCACCCGTACGGCGTCCGTCATTGCGCGCCACCCCTCGCTTCGAGCCCGGCCGTGCCGCCTGGACCCTACCGGGGCGGATCCGCCGTTGCCCATGCCCGCGCGCGGCGTGCCAGTCCGCCCAATTCCGTACTCTTCCGGCCATAGTGGGGCGTCATGAGCACCCGAGCGCACGATCCGGCCGACCCGCACGCCCCCGCCGCCCCGGGCGGCCGGGAGGAGCCCCCGGACGCGGCCCTGGTCGCGATCGGCGGCGCGGCGGTGCTCGCGGTCGTCGCGTGGGCGGCGCTGGGCAAGCACTCCTTCGACCGGGTGACGAAGTCGGCGCTGAACTGGGTGCTGTCCAACTTCGCCTGGCTGTTCGTGATCGCCGCCGACGTCTTCCTCGCCCTGTGCGTGGTCATCGCCTTCAGCCGCTTCGGCCGGATCCGGCTCGGCCGGGACGACGACCAGCCGGAGTTCAGCAACCTCGCGTGGATCGCGATGATGTTCAGCGCGGGCATGGGCATCGGCCTGATGTTCTACGGCGTCGGCGAGCCGCTCCTGCACTTCGTCTCCCCGCCGCCCGGCAGCGGCGTCACCGCGAACACGCCGGCCGCGGCCCGTACCGCGCTGGAGTACTCGTTCTTCCACTGGACCCTGCACCCGTGGGCGATCTACGGCATGGCGGGCCTCGCCCTCGCCTACGCGGGCTTCCGCAAGGGCCGCGGCAACCGGCTGAGCTCGGCGTTCGTGCCGCTGCTGGGCGAGGAGCGGGCGGCCGGCTGGCCGGGCCGGGTCATCGACCTGCTCGCGGTCTTCGCCACCGTGTTCGGCACGGCGACGAGCCTCGGCCTGGGCGCCCTCCAGGTGTCGAAGGGCCTCAACATCACGACCGGGGTGAAGGACAGCACGGCCCTGGAGCTGGTCATCATCGGCGGCCTGTCGGCCGCGTTCGTGCTGTCGGCGTTCTCCGGCCTGCACAAGGGCGTGAAGTGGCTCAGCACGCTCAACATCGTGCTCGCCGCCTGCCTCATGCTCTTCGTCTTCCTCCTCGGCCCCACGGTCTTCGTCCTCAACACCATCCCCGCGGCCACCGGCGGCTACCTGCACGACCTGCTGACCCTCGCGACGCGCACGGGCGCGTTCACGGACTCCAAGTGGCTCGGCGCGTGGACGATCTTCTACTGGGCGTGGTGGCTGTCGTGGGCCCCCTTCGTGGGCACGTTCATCGCCCGCATCTCGCGCGGCCGGACGATCCGCGAGTTCCTCATCGGCGTCCTGCTGGTGCCGAGCGGCGCGACGATCGTGTGGTTCTGCGTGATGGGCGGCAGCGCCCTGCGGCTGGACATGACGGGCGCGGCCGACATGGCCGGGACCGTCAAGGACGGCGCGGAGGCGTCCCTGTTCGCCCTCCTGGACACGCTGCCGCTGGAGACGCTCACCTCGTGGATCGCGATGGCGCTGGTCATGACGTACTTCATCACCAGCGCGGACTCCGCGTCCCTCGTGATGGGCTCGCTCTCCAGCCGCGGCGCGCTGCACCCGCGCACGTGGCTGGTGGTGACGTGGGGGGTGCTGATGGCGGCGGTCGCGGCGGTGCTGCTGGTGGCCGGCGGGCTCCAGTCGCTCCAGTCGGCGACGATCCTGGTCGCCCTGCCGTTCGTGCTGGTCATGCTGGCCCTGTGCTGGTCGCTGATGTCGGAGCTGCGCGAGGACCCGGGGGCGGGCCCGGCCCGGCACCACGCGATGCACGGCTTGCGGGACGCGCTGCGGACGATGGTCGGCGACGTGATCGAGGAGCGGGCCCCGGGCCCGGTGCGCCACGCGCGGCTGCGCCGGGTCGCGGACAGCGTCCGCGACCGCGACGACGAGGGGCAGGGCGGGGGCTAAACCGGACGGGGCGGCCGGCTAGACGGTCTTCACCGTGCCGCCGTCGATAACGTGGTCCGCGCCGGTGATGTTGGCCGCCCGGTCGGAGAGCAGAAAGGTGATGAGCGCCGCGACCTCGCCGGGCTCGGTGATCCGCGGGCTGGCCATGCCGAAGCGCTCCGGCAACTGCTCCAGGAACGCGGCGTGGTCGACGCCGGCCGCGGCGGCCACCTTGCCGCCGAACCCGTCCGGGTCCTCCCAGATCGCGGTACGGACCACGCCGGGCGAGACGGTGTTGACGCGCACGCCCTGCGGCCCGTACTCCTCGGAGAGGGACTTGCCGAAGGCCGTGAGCGCCGCCTTGGCCACGCTGTACGCGATGGGGCCGGCGGCGGGGAGCCGCGCGTTGATGGAGGAGACGTTGACGACGGAGCCGCGGCGCGGGGTCAGGGACGGCAGGGCGGCGCGGCTGACGCGGACGGCGCTGAGGAAGTTGAGGTCGAGGTTTGCCTGGAACTGGGCGTCGTCGGCCTCGAGGAAACCGCCGAGGACGACCTCGTCGCCGCCGCCGACGTTGTTGACCAGCAGGTCGATCCCCTCGCCGAGCGCGGCGAGGGTCTGCTCGACGAGCGTGCGCGCGCCGTCGGGCGTGCTGAGGTCGACGGCGACGGCCGCGGTGGCGGCCTCCTTGAGCTCGGGGGTGATCGTACGGGCGGCGCCGACGACCCGTACGCCCTCGGCGGCGAGGGAGCGGACGGTGGCGAGGCCGATGCCGCGGCTCGCTCCGGTGACGAGGGCGGTCTTGCCGGTGAGGTGGAGGTCCATGACGTACTCTTCTTTCTTTACCTGAAGGTACAAAATTTGGGTACGGGTGAGCGGGCTCGGCGGCCGGCCCGGCTACTCAGAGCATGGCGAGCGCCGCGTCCGCGACGCGGCACAGCCGCTCCCGGCCGCCCTGGGCGCGGGCTATGACCCGCATGCCGACGAGCGCCGCGAGCAGCAGGCTCGCGACCGCGGCCGGGTCGCGGTCCGGGGCGAACTCGCCCGTGCGCTGCCCGCGCTCGACGGCGGCCTTGAAGGCACCTTCGGTGCGCTCGAACATGCGGCGTACGAGTTCGGTGGAGGCGTCGTCCCTGCCGCCGAGTTCGGTGGCGGTGTTCACGGCCAGGCAGCCGCGGCGGCCGGACTCGCCGAGGTCCGTCTCGATCAGCAGCTCCAGCGCGGAGCGCAGCAGCGGCCGGACGGGGCCGGGCTGATCGAGCAGCCCCACCAGCGCCGCGGCCTGGGTGTCGCGGTAGCGCTCCAGCGCGCGCTCGAACAGGGCGTGCTTGCTGCCGAAGGAGTGGTAGAGGCTGCCCTTGCCGATGCCGAGCTCGTCGACGAGGTCCTGGGGCGTGGTGGCGGCGTAGCCCTTGCGCCAGAAGACGTCCATGGCTTTGTCGACGACTGCGTCCGGATCGAACTGCTTGGGCCTTCCCATGAAGGAAACGGTAGGTCTTTTTGACCTGTAGGTCAATTACTGGTCGGCGCGGGCTGGCAGACGGCGAAGACGCGCAAGTCGATGGCGGTGGGGCTCGTGTTGTTCACGCCCACCAGGTAGGCGTTCTCGATGACGCTGGGGTACGCGTCGAGCTTTTCCAGGGCACCGGTCCGGCTGCCGGGCTGGTAGTACCCACCACCGACGATCTGGGTACCGGCGGGACAGACGGGGCTACGGAGCTGCTGGTCACGGGAGAGCGGCGGCACGGAGTGGTCCTGCACGACGGTGAGCGGGAGCCCGGTGGCACCGGGGGCGCCTTGCGGCCCCAAGGGCCCCGGGGGCCCGGCGGGCCCGGGGATCCCTTGCGGCCCCGCGGGCCCCGGGAGGCCGGAGGGGCCGGCCGGCCCGGCCGGTCCGGTGGAGCCCGTGGGGCCGGTAGGCCCGGCAGGGCCAGGAGCACCGGATTCACCCTTAGGCCCGGCAAGACCTACGGGACCGGAGGGGCCGGCAGGACCGGTAGACCCCGTGGGGCCGGTCGGCCCGGCAGGGCCTGCGGGTCCTACGGGCCCGACCGGTCCGGTCAGCCCGGTGCCTCCGGTGTCCCCTTTGGCGCCTTGCGGCCCGACCGGCCCTGTAGGGCCGGTCGCCCCGGTGGCTCCGACAGGGCCCACGGGTCCCGCGGGCCCGGTGGGGCCGCTCGGTCCGGTGGGACCCGCCGGGCCTGCGGTGCCCGGACCGGCGGGGCCGGTGGTACCGGGGTCACCCCGGTCGCCTTTGGGGCCGGCGGGTCCGACGGGACCGGCCGGACCTACAGGCCCGGTGGGCCCCGAAGGTCCCGCGGATCCGGTGGGCCCGGTGGGGCCTGCCGGTCCCGCGGGTCCCACCGCTCCGGCCGGCCCCGCGGGTCCGCCGGGGCCTGTGACACCTGCCTCGCCTCGGTCCCCTTTCGGTCCGGGAGCACCGGCCGGCCCGACCGGCCCGACGGACCCAGCGGGCCCGGCGGGTCCCCCAGGCCCGACAGCCCCCACGGGCCCCACAGGCCCGGGAGGACCGGTGAGTCCAGGATCCCCTTGCTCCCCTCGAGGCCCCACAGGCCCGGCAGGCCCCATGGGCCCACTGGGGCCTGCGGGTCCAACGGGCCCTCCGGCCGGCCCGGGCACTCCGGGCGGCCCGACGGGCCCAACGGGGCCAACGGGGCCAACGGGGCCGGCACTCCCGGCAGGACCGGCAGGCCCAATAGGCCCTACGGGGCCGGCGGAGCCGACAGGTCCCACAGGACCGGCGGGGCCGACAGGGCCCGTGGTTCCGGCGGGACCAGGGGGACCGATAGGTCCGACGGAACCGGCAGGCCCGACAGGCCCTACGAGACCGGCAGGGCCGACAGGACCTGTAAACCCAGCGGGACCAGCGGGGCCGATAGCCCCGGGATCACCCTTGTCACCTTTAGCTCCGGCAGGCCCGGGAGGCCCCACAAGCCCGGCGGGACCAACGGGACCCGTGAGCCCAGCAGGGCCGATAGCCCCGGGATCACCCTTATCTCCCTTGGTTCCGGCAGGTCCGGGAGGACCCGCAGACCCGGCAGCCCCCGGATCGCCCTTCTCACCCTTGGCTCCGGCGACGCCGGGAGGTCCGACAGGACCGACGAGCCCGGCCGCCCCAACAGGCCCCGCGCCACCCGGATCACCCTTGTCACCCTTGGGACCGGCAGGACCAACCGACCCCACAGGACCCGCGGCACCGGGAGGACCGGCAGGGCCGACAACCCCTGGGTCCCCCTTGTCGCCCTTGACCCCAGCAGGGCCGGGAGGCCCGGTGGGCCCGGCAGGCCCTTCGGGGCCCACGGCGCCGGGCAGCCCCGCAAGCCCCACGGCACCTGGATCGCCCTTGTCACCCTTGGGACCGGCAGGGCCAGGAGGCCCAACGAGCCCGACGGACCCCGCGGGGCCCGCATCACCCGGAGGACCAGCAGGGCCGGCAGGGCCGGCAGCCCCGGGATCGCCCTTGTCGCCCTTCGCTCCGGCGATGCCCGGAGGGCCGACAAGCCCAGCAGGACCCGCCACTCCCGGATCGCCTTTGTCGCCCTTGGGCCCCGCAAGGCCAGGAGGGCCCACAGGACCGATGCCCCCGGGCGGGCCGACAGACCCCACCGCGCCCGGGTCGCCCTTGTCACCCTTGGCGCCCGCCGGGCCTTCCACTCCCGGGGCTCCCTTCTCGCCCTTCGCCCCGGTCGGGCCCGCCGGGCCCACCGCCCCCGGGTCGCCCTTGGCCCCGCCCGGGCCCGGAGGGCCCGCCGCGCCTGGCGGGCCAGGGGGTCCGGCGGGCCCCGAAGGACCCTCGTCGCCCCGCGCCCCCGGCGGGCCGGGGCGGCCCGGGTCGCCCTTCGGGCCCTGCGGTCCCGGCCGGCCGGGCGGCCCGGGGTGATCGCCCTTCGGGCCGCCCGGGCCCCCGTGGCCGCCGCCATGGCCCCCATGACCCCCACCCCCGCACGCCGGCACCTGCCCGAACGCCCGCACATAGTGCGCGCTCATCCAGCCCCGCCCGCCCACGAGCCGGTACCAGCGGCTGTCCCCCTCCACCCGCTCCCCGGCCCCCTTGCAGCCGATGTTCACCCGCTCCCCCGGGCCGTAACTCCCCACGACCGGCGCGGAAGTCGTCGGCGACTTCCGTACCTTCTGGCCGAACCGCGAGATCACCTTGCCCGGCACCCCACCGTGCCTGCCCCCGTCCCCGGCCGGCACGGGATCCGGCACCGACGCGAACGCGGACACCCCGCCCCCGCCCGCCGACGCGCAGAAGGCGAACAGCGCCCCCAGCGCGACCGCGCCGCTCCCCGCCACGAAGGCCCCGGCCCGTCTCCGAATTAGCGACATGTCGCTCCCTTCACTCCAAGGGACCCGGAGTGGCACAGGAACACACGGGTCGGCCCGCGCCCGCCAGGCGAGCCCGGTTCTTGACCCGGTTGCCGCCGTTTCCTTCACCCCCACGAGCGAGTACCGCTCATATAAAACGACTCCATCGGAATGACTATCCGGAAAGTCGATAAATCATCACAAACCCCCGCCCCTTCCCCAGCAGTCACCAGGCATCGAAAATGTCGATAGATCTCCACAAAAATCCGCTCGCCGCACCTCCACCCGCTCCGTACGCTCACGCCATGAACACCGGCAACGGCAGCGGAAGCAAGACACTGGTGGCGATCCTCAGCGGCGCCGGCATCTCGACGGACTCCGGAATCCCGGACTACCGCGGCCCGAACGGCCTGTGGCGCCGCGACCCGGAGGCCGAGAAGCTCGTCACGTACGCGTACTACATGTCCGACCCGGAGATCCGCCGCCGCTCCTGGCGCATGCGCCGCGACGGCCCCGCCCTGCGCGCCCGCCCGAACGCCGCGCACGAGGCCGTGGCGCGCCTGGAGCGGGCGGGCGTGCCCGTACGCGTCATCACGCAGAACGTCGACGGGCTGCACCAGCTGGCGGGAATGCCGGAGCGGAAGGTCCTCGAACTGCACGGCACCGCGCGGGCGGTGCAGTGCACCCGTTGCAAGGAGCGATCCAGCATGGAGGCCGCGCTGGAGCGCGTCGCGGCGGGCGATCCGGATCCGGCGTGCGAGACGTGCGGCGGAATCCTGAAATCGGCCACGGTGATGTTCGGCGAGGGCCTGGACCCGGAGGTGCTCGGCGAGGCGGTGGCCGTGACCAAGGCGTGCGAGGTGTTCATCGCGGTCGGCACGAGCCTCCAGGTGCACCCCGCCGCGTCACTGGCGGGGCTGGCCGCCGACCACGGCGCGCGGCTGATCATCGTCAACGCGGAGCCGACGCCGTACGACGACCGGGCCGACGAGCTGGTGCGCGAGCCGATCGGGACGGCGCTTCCGGCGCTGCTGGAGCGGCTGACGGCGGGGTAGCGCACCGGATGAGATGTCGCCACGGGACGACCCGGAGCGAGTGTCAAGGAAGAGTTGACAAGAGGGATGGCGTCAAGGAAAAGTTGACGTCATGATCGATTCGTCGCGGCCCGCGGCCGCTCCGCAGTCCTCCCTCGCCTACACGGCCCTCGGACTGCTGCTCTGCGCCATCGCCCTGATCACGCTCGCCCTGGGGTTCGCCGACAGCCTCGGCACCCCGGCGTTCCTCGCGCTCATCGGCGCGGAGCTCCTCCTCATCGTGGTCATAGGCGCCCTCTTCAGCACCGTGCAGGCGCAGAGCACCGCCGCCGCCGACGCCGCAGAGCAGAAGAAGCGCGACGAGGCGACCCTCGACGCCCTCGAGCCCCTCCGCGGCGGTGAGCAGCGATGAGCGAGACTCCGCAGCTCAGCCCGGAGGAGGAGGCCCGCATCCGCGAGGCCGTCGCGAGCGCCGTCCTCGGCACCCCCGAGGGGCTCGCCGAGTCGCTGGAGCACGATCCGGAGAGCTATCTGCGCCTGGTGTCCGCCACCCGGACCGGCGCCGAGGAGACGAGCCGGCTGCTGCGCAAGGCCGTGCAGGGCGCGCGGGCCGCGGGCCACAGCTGGGACACCATCGGCCGCCTGCTGGGCGTGAGCCGGCAGGCCGCGCAGCAGCGCTTCGCGGCCAAGGACACCGCGGTGCCGAAGGGGTCCCCCGAGCGCCGGGTCCTCACCATGCTGACCGCGTTCAACGAGATGGCCGCCCTCGCCGAGGCGGGCCTGGAGCGCTGGGAGCTGGTCGATTTCGGCCCGCTGTACCACGCGGTGGAGGCGTCCGACCGGCAGTGGGAGTACCGCCGCGTGCCGTTCGCGGTCGCCGGGCGCGGGCGGCGCATGGAGGCGGACGGCTGGATTGAGGTCGGCACGTACTTCCCGTGGAGCTACTACAAGCGCCCACTGAAGAACAGCTGAGCAGAATCACGCGGCGCGGAATCAAGTGCGGCCCTGTCAACAATGGTTGACAGGGCCGCACTTGTCATCCTAGGTTGACAGCATGGCCGGAACGGATGCGAAGGACGCGGTCGGCACCACCGAGGCCGCCATGGACAGCGATCCCCACGTGGGACTGCACGCCGTCGCGGCGCTGCGGCGGCTCGTCGAGCGCCTGGAGGCGCTTCAGGTCGACAGCGCGCGCCGGCAGGCCTGGTCCTGGGAGGAGATCGGGGCCGCGCTCGGGGTCAGCAGGCAGGCAGTGCACAAGAAACACGCCAGGAGGTAGGCATGTTCGAACGGTTCACCCGGGACGCACGTGTCGCCGTCGTACAGGCGCAGGAGGAGGCCCGCACGCTGGGCCACGCCTGGATCGGCAGCGAGCACCTGCTGCTCGGCGTGCTCGGTCAGGCCGGCGCCCCCGTGGTCGCCGCGCTGGCCCGGTTCGGGATCACACCGGAGGCGTGCCGGGGCGCGCTGGCGCCCGCCGGTTCCCTCGGTACGGGCGACGCGGAGGCGCTGCGCGCGTTCGGCATCGACCTGGAGGCCGTACGGGCCCGGGCGGAGGACACTTTCGGGCCCGGCGCCCTGGACCAGCCCGGTCCTCCCGGGGAACGGCGGCGGATCCTGCTCTTCGGCGGGCGCCGCCGCCGGGACGAACCCGGCCGGACGGGCCACATCCCCTTCGCGCCCCGCGCGAAGAAGGCCCTGGAGCGCTCGCTGCGCGAGGCCCTCGCCCGCAAGGAGCGCCACATCGGCCCGGAACACGTCGTCCTGGGCATCCTCGACCCGGACGACAAGGTGACGGCGGGCGTCCTGCGGAAGCTGGGGACCGACACCGCCACCGTACGGAACGGGATCCTGCGGGATCTGCCGCGGGCGGCGTAGCCCCTCCCGGCCGGCGCGCCTGTCCCGTAAACCTCTCCGCTACCTCTTCCGCAGCCTCCGCCACACCGCCTTCGCCGCGTGGTGCCCGCACATGCCGTGCACGCCCGGCCCCGGCGGCGTGGCCGAGGAGCAGAGGAAGACCGCCGGGTGGGCCGTCGCGTACGGCACGCGGGCGAGCTTGGGGCGGATGATCAGGCGCAGGCCGGCCACGGAGCCGATGGCGAAGTCGCCGCCCACGTAGTTGGCGTTGCGGGCGGCCAGCTGCGGCGGCCCGGCCGTGGCGCGGGCCAGGACCAGGTCGCGGAAGCCGGGGGCGAACCGCTCGATCTGCCGCTCGATGACCTCCGTGGCATCGCCCTCCCAGCCGCTCGGCACGTGCCCGTACACCCAGAACGTGTGCTTGCCCTCGGGCGCGCGGGTGGGGTCGGCGAGGCTGGGCTGGGCGGTGATGAGGAAGGGCACCGAGGGGTCGCGGCCGTGCAGCGCCGCGTCGAGGGCCGCGTCGATCTCGCCGTACGTGGGGCCGATGTGGACCGTTCCGGCCCGGCGCGCGGACTCCGCCGTCCACGGCACGGGGCCCGACAGGGCGTAATCGATCTTGAAGACGCTGGGTCCGTACCGGTAGCCGTGGTAGGCGTTGCCGAGACCCGCGATCCGGGCGAGGGCGGTGGGCGAGGTGTCGAACACGTAGGCGCGGGCGGGCGGGAGGTCGTCCAGCCGCTTGACCTCGAAGCCGGTGTGCACGGTGCCGCCGTGCACGCGCAGGTACGAGGCGAGGGCGTCGGCGATGGCCTGGGAGCCGCCGCGCGGCACCGGCCAGCCGCCCGCGTGCGCGGCCAGCGCGAAGACCAGCGCCATGCCGCCCGTGCCGATGCCGGTGAGGGGGGAGATGCCGTGCGCGGCCAGCCCGGCGAACAGGGCCTGTGCCTTCTCGTCCCGGAAGCGGCGGGTGAGCAGGGCCGCGGGCTGGACGCCGGCCAGGCCGAAGCGCGCGTAGAGGACGGGGTCGCGCGGCAGCCCGTCCCACTGGGTGCGCAGGAAGTCGGCCGCGACGGTGTCCCACTTGCCGTGGAAGGGGGCGATGAGCCGGCGGTAGGCCCCGGCGTCGCGCGGGCCGAGCGAGTGCGCCGTCTCCCCCACGCTGTGGGAGAGGACCGCGGCCGTGCCGTCGGGGAAGGGGTGCGCCATGGGCAGCTCGGGGTGGACCCACTCCAGGCCGTGCCGGTCGAGCGGCATCGAGGCGAAGGCCGGGGAGCCGGCGCCGAGCGGGTGCACGGCGGAGCACGGGTCGTGGCGGAAGCCGGGCAGCGTGAGCTCCTCGGTCCGCGCGCCGCCGCCGATGCCGTCGGCGGCCTCGAAGACCTCCACCGACAGGCCGCGGCGGGCCAGCTCCACGGCGGCGGTGAGCCCGTTGGGCCCGGCGCCTACGACGACAGCGTCGAGCATGGTCGGCACCGGACGCCACTCCCCTCGTCCTCGAAATGTCCCGTCAGGTCCTTTACCGGACCCGGCAGGCCCTTTACGGATCCGGCAGGTCCCTTTCCGGACCCGTCAGGACCGTCTCCGGACCCGTCGGGACCGTCTCCGGACCCGTCCCCGGGATCAGCCGGCGGACGCCAGCAGCCCCAGGATATGACGGAGCGTCGCCTCGTCCCGCGCCGCGGCGAACGGGAGCGCGTTGCCGCCGGCTATCCGGAAGGGCTCGCCGGCGACGGTCCCGCTCGCGCCGCCCGCCTCGGCGACGAGCAGCAGGCCCGCGGCGTGGTCCCAGGCGTTCTCCCAGCTGAAGGCCAGACCGTCGATCTCGCCCCGGGCCACGTTCAGGTATTCGAGGCCGGCGGAGCCGCAGGGGCGCGGCGCGACGCCCTCGGTGACGAGCGTCGCGAGGACGCGCTTCTGCTCGTCGTCGGTGAAGTCGTAGTGGGAGATCGCCACTTCGAGGACCTTGCCCGGGGCGGGCGAGCCGGTCTTCAGCGGCTCGCCGTTGAGCACGGCCCCGGCGCCGCGGCGGGCGACGGCCATCAGGTCGAGCGCGGGGGCGTACGTCCAGGAGGCGAGGAGCTCGCCGCGGTGGGCGAGGCAGACGAGCGTCGCGAAGCCGGGGTCGCCGTGCACGAACTGGCGGGTGCCGTCGACGGGGTCGACGATCCACACGGGCGCGTCGCCGCCGAGCGCGGCGAGCACGCCCGCATCCGCGTGCACGGCCTCCTCGCCGACGACGACCGAACCGGGCAGCAGGGCGGTGAGCGAGGCCGTGAGGTGCTCCTCCGCGCGCCGGTCGGCGACGGTGACGAGGTCGTGCGGGCCGTTCTTCTCGACGATCTCGTCCGCGGCGAGCTGCCGGAAGCGCGGCACGATCTCGGCTGCGGCCGCCTTGCGGACCGCCTCCTCGACGTCGTTCATGTCACCTGCGAGAAAGTCTTCGAGCATGAGTCCATCGAACCATGCCCCACCGACAACCAGTGGCGGCCCTGCGGCCTCCGGGTGTCCTCCCGGTGAACGCAGGCCCCCACCGCCCCGGGCGCCCCCGGGACGCCGCCCCCGGCACCCCGCTCAGCGGCCCACCGCGTACCCCTGCATGCCGCGCGGGTTGGCGGCGGCCGACAGCACGCCCGTCCGCGGGTCGCGGGCCACCGCGCACAGCCGCCCCTCCGACCACGCCTCCCCCACCGTCACCCGGTGGCCCCGCCGCCGCAGCTCCCCGATCGTGCTCTCGCCGAGGCGCCGTTCGACGACGACCGAGCCGGGCGCCATGGTGCGCGGGTGGAAGGAGCCGGGGAAGGACTCGTGGTGCCAGTTGGGGGCGTCGATCGCGCCCTGGAGATCGAGGCCGCCGCGCACGGGCGGGCGCAGGGCGACCGCGAGGAAGAAGTGCAGCTGCCACTGGTCCTGCTGATCGCCGCCGGGCGTGCCGAAGGCGAGGACGGGCTCGCCGTCGCGCAGGGCCAGCGACGGGGTCAGGGTGGTGCGCGGCCGGCGCCCGGGGGTCAGGGAGTTGGGCAGCCCCGGTTCGAGCCAGGCCATCTGGAGCCGGGTGCCGAGGGGGAAGCCGAGCCCGGGAACGACGGGGTTGGACTGCAGCCAGCCGCCGCTGGGCGTCGCCGAGATCATGTTGCCCCAGCGGTCGACGACGTCGAGGTGGCAGGTGTCGCCGCGGGTCGCGCCGCTGACGGTGACGGTCGGCTCGCCCGCACCCGGCGCCGGTGCCGGAGCGGTGCGCTCCGCGGCGGCGACGGCGTGCCGGGCCAGCCGCGGGCTGCGGCCGCCGGGGCTGCCGGGGCGCAGCTCGTACGAGGCGAGGTCGCCGATCAGGGCGCGGCGGGCGGAGTTGTAGCCCTCCGAGAGCAGGTCCTTCAGCGGGACGTCGGCGGCGTCGCCGTACCAGGCCTCGCGGTCGGCCATGGCGAGCTTGCCGCCCTCGATGAGGGTGTGGACGTACTCAGGGGTGCCGTAGTCCGGCGGGCCGTCGAGCAGGGCGAGCTGCTGGAGCAGGACCGGGCCCTGCGACCAGGGGCCGGGCTTGCAGACCGTCCAGCCGTTCCAGTCGTAGCGGGCCGGCTCCTCGTACGCGGCCCGGAAGCCGGCGAGGTCGTCGCCGGTGAGGGGCGCGGTGTGGCGTTCGCCGGAGGTGTCGAGGGTGGGGCGGGCCGCGGCGGCCACGAGGGCCTCGGCGACGAAGCCCTCCCGCCATACGCGACGGGCCGCGTCGATGCACTGCTCGCGGCCGCCGCCGGCGGCTTCGGCCTCGGTGATCAGGCGGCGCCAGGTGGCGGCGAGCGCGGGGTTGCGCAGGAGCGTGCCGGGCGCGGGCGGGCGGCCGCCGGGCAGGTAGACCTCGGCCGAGGCCGTCCACTCGGTCTCGAAGATCCTGCGGACGGTGGCCACGGTCCGGCCGATGGCCTCGACGGGGGCGTGGCCGTGCTCGGCGTAGCCGATGGCGTACGACAGAACGTCGGCGAGCGGCTTGGTGCCGTGGTCGCGCAGGAGCAGCATCCAGGCGTCGAACGCGCCCGGCACGGCGGCCGCCAGGGGGCCGGTGCCGGGGACGAGGTCGAGGCCGAGCGAGGTGTAGTGCTCGATGGTCGCGCCGCGCGGCGCCGGCCCCTGCCCGGCGAGGACCCGCACCGGGCCGCCGGCCGGCGCGAACACCGCGGGCACCTCCCCGGCCGGCCCGTTCATGTGCGGCTCGACGACGTGCAGGACGAAGCCCGCCGCGACCGCCGCGTCGAAGGCGTTGCCGCCGCTCTCCAGGACGGCCATCGCGGACTGCGACGCGAGCCAGTGGGTGGACGACACCATGCCGAAGGTGCCCTGCAGGGTGGGCCGGGTGGTGAACATGGCGTCCATCACGTCAGACCGGACAGCGGATGCGCAAGGGCTCACGGGTGCGCCACGGGGCGGCACGGCGACCCACGGGACGGCGTTACGGTTGATCCGTCGCCGGACGGCAGTGCCGGCCTGGGAAGAGAAGCTGGAGGAGGCGCCGTGCACGGTGAATACAAGGTGCCGGGCGGCAAACTCGTGGTCGTGGACCTGGAGACCGCGTCCACCCCGCAGGGTCAGGTGCTGCACGACGTACGGGTGGCCGGGGACTTCTTCCTCGAACCCGACGAGGCGTTCCTCGCCCTCAGCCGCGCCCTGGAGGGCGCGCCCGCCGACCTGACCGCCCCGCAGCTCGGCGCCCGCATCGAGGCGGCCCTGCCGGAGGGCACGGTGATGTTCGGCTTCACCGCGGAGTCCGTGGGCGTCGCCGTCCGCCGCGCCCTGGCGAACGCGACCGACTGGCACCACTACGACTGGCAGCTGATCCACGACGGCCCCCAGTCCCCCGCCCTGCACATGGCCCTCGACGAGGTCCTGACGGCCGAGGTGGCGGCCGGCCGGCGGCCGCCGACGCTGCGCGTGTGGGAATGGGCCTCCCCGGCGGTGGTCATCGGCAGCTTCCAGTCGCTGCGCAACGAGGTGGACCGGGAGGGCGCCGAGCGCCACGGCATGACGGTGGTCCGCCGCATCAGCGGCGGCGGGGCCATGTTCATCGAGCCCGGCAACACCATCACCTACTCGCTGTGCGTCCCCGACGCCCTCGTCCAAGGCCTGTCCTTCGCCGACAGCTACGCCTATCTCGACGACTGGGTCCTGGGCGCCCTGGAGGCCATGGGCGTCAAGGCCTGGTACCAGCCGCTCAACGACATCGCCACGGAGGCGGGCAAGATCGCGGGCGCGGCCCAGAAGCGCCTGGTGGGCGACCGGGGCGCGGTGCTGCACCACGTGACCATGGCCTACGACATCGATGCCGGCAAGATGCTCGACGTGCTGCGCATCGGCCGGGAGAAGCTGTCGGACAAGGGCACGAAGAGCGCCAAGAAGCGCGTCGACCCCCTCCGCCGCCAGACCGGCCTGCCGCGCGCCGATGTCATCGGGAAGATGATCGACACCTTCCGCGACCGGTACGGCCTCGCGGCGGGCTCGGTCACCCCCGAGGAGATGGCACGGGCGGAGGAACTGGCGGCGACGAAGTTCTCCTCCGAGGAGTGGACGGCCCGGGTGCCGTAGGCCGTGGGACGGCGTCCCGGCGTCCCGGCGTCCCGGCGTCCAAGCAGCCTGACTCAGCTCAGCTCAGCTCAGCGCCGGGATGATGTCCCTCCCGTACGCGTCGATCGTCGCCTCCTTCGCGTCGTGCATGGCGTAGAGCGCGAACTGGTCGACGCCCAGCTCGCGGAGGTGTTCCAGGCGTTCGCGGTGGGCCTGGGCGGGGCCCAGGAGGCAGAAGCGGTCCACGATGTCGTCGGGGACGAAGTCGGTGGAGGGGTTTCCGGCGCGGCCGTGGTGGCTGTAGTCGTAGCCGTGGCGCTGTTTGATGTAGGCGGTGAGCGCCTCGGGGATCATGGCGGAGTGCTCGCCGTAGCGCCCGACCAGGTCGGCGACGTGGTTGCCGACCATGCCGCCGAACCAGCGGCACTGCTCGCGGGCGTGGTCGAGGTCGTCGCCGACGTAGGCGGGGGCGGCGACGCAGATGGTGACCGAGGCCGGGTCGCGGCCGGCCTCGGCGGCCGCCTCGCGGACGTGCTTGACCATCCATTCGGTGAGGAACGGGTCGGCGAGCTGGAGGATGAAGCCGTCGGCCTCCTGGCCGGCGAGGGCGAGGGCCTTGGGGCCGTAGGCGGCCATCCAGACGGGGAGCTTGCCGTCGCGGATCCAGGGGATGCGCAGCGCCGTGCCGCCGACGTCGGCCTCGCGCCCCTCGGCGAGGTCGCGGATGACCCGGATGGACTCCCGCAGCGACGCGAGGGTGTTGGGCTTGCGGCCGGCCACGCGCATCGCGGAGTCGCCGCGGCCGATGCCGCAGACCGTGCGGTTGCCGTACATGTCGTTGAGGGTGGCGAAGGTGGAGGCCGTGACCTCGGGGGTGCGGGTGGAGGGGTTGGTGACCATCGGCCCCACGACGAGCCGCTCGGTGTGCTCCAGGATGCGGCTGTAGATGACGAACGGCTCCTGCCACAGCACGGCGGAGTCGAACGTCCAGCCGTAGCGGAAGCCGGAGCGCTCGGCGCGGCGCATCAGCTCGACGACGGCGGTGGCGGGCGGGTCGGTCTGCAGGACGAGGCCGAAGTCCACGGCGGTGCTCCTTACGTCATACGTGGTGCGTCGTTGCGCAGGTGCGTGAGCAAGTGCGTGAGCAGGTGCGCGATTACGTCAGGTACTGGCAGGTGGTGCGGGGAACGTAGCGGCCGTGGCCGGCGCGTCCGGTGTAGGTGTGCCGGTCGATGACCGTCTCGCCGCGGCTGAGGACGGTCTCGACGCGGCCCGTGACGCGCTTGCCCTCGTAGGCCGAGTAGTCGACGTTCATGTGGTGGGTGGCGGCCGAGAGGGTCTGTTCGGCGTGCGGGTCGTAGATGACGATGTCGGCGTCACTGCCGGGGCTGATGGTGCCCTTGTGCGGGGCGAGGCCGAACATCCGGGCGGGGGCGGCGCAGGCGATCTCGATCCAGCGGCGGCGGGTGATGCGGCCTTCGACCACGGCCTGGTGGAGGAGGTCCATGCGGTTCTCGATGCCGGGCAGGCCGTTGGGGATCTTGGAGAAGTCGCCGCGGCCGAGCTCCTTCTGGCCGGAGAAGCAGAAGGGGCAGTGGTCGGTGGAGACGACTTGGAGGTCGTCGGTGCGCAGGCCGCGCCAGAGGGCGTCCTGGTGCTCGCGGGGGCGCAGCGGGGTGGAGCAGACGTACTTGGCGCCTTCGAAGTCCGGCTCGGCGAGGTTGTCGGTGGAGAGGAAGAGGTATTGCGGGCAGGTCTCGCCGAAGACGGGCAGGCCCTTGTCGCGGGCCTGGGCGAGCTCGGCGAGGGCTTCCTCGGCGGAGACGTGCACGACGTACAGGGGGCTGCCGGCGACGCGGGCGAGCTGGATCGCCCGGTGGGTGGCCTCGGCCTCCAGGAGGGCCTTGCGGACCTCTCCGTGGTAGCGGGGGTCGGTGCGGCCCGCGGCGAGGGCCTGTTCGACGAGGACGTCGATGGCGATGCCGTTCTCGGCGTGCATCATGACCAGCCCGCCGTTGCCGGCGGCGCGCTGCATGGCGCGCAGGATCTGCCCGTCGTCGCTGTAGAAGACGCCGGGGTAGGCCATGAAGAGCTTGAAGGAGGTCACGCCCTCCTCCACCAGCAGGTCCAGCTCCTTGAGGGAACTCTCGTTCACATCGGAGAGGATCATGTGGAAGCCGTAGTCGATCGCGCAGCGGCCGGCGGCCTTGGCGTGCCATTGGTCGAGCCCTTCGCGCAGGGCCCGGCCGCGGCTCTGGACGGCGAAGTCGACGATGGTGGTGGTGCCGCCCCAGGCGGCGGCGCGGGTGCCGGTCTCGAAGTCGTCGGAGGAGGCGGTGCCGCCGAAGGGGAGGTCGAGGTGGGTGTGGGCGTCGACGCCGCCGGGGATGACGTATTTCCCGGTGGCGTCCAGGGTGCGGTCGGCGTGCCAGCTCTGCGCGCAGGCGCTGCCGGGCGCGGCGAGGGCCGCGACCTTGTCGTCCTCGATGAGGACGTCGGCGTGGGTCTCCTCGGCGGCGGTGATGACGAGGCCGCCGCGGATGGCCGTGGTGGTCATGGCCGTTCCTTTCCGGCGATGGTGAACTGCACTTGGCGCAGCACGGATTCGAGGGTGGTCGCGCCCTCCTCCGCCTCGGCGACGGTGAGGGAGAGCGGCGGGGCGATGCGCAGGACGTTGGCCTCGCGGCCGCCCTTGCCGATCAGCAGGCCTTCTTCCCTGGCGAGTTCGAGGGCGAGGGAGGCGCCTTCCGGTGAGGGCGATCCGTCGTGCTCGACGAGCTCGATGCCGGTCATCAGGCCGCGGCCGCGCACCTCGCGGACGACGGGGAAGCCGGCGGTGATGGCGCGGAGCCGCTCGATGAGCAGGCCGCCGACGCGGCGGGCGTTGCCCTGGAGGTCGTGTTCGAGGAGGTGGGTGAGGTTGGCGAGGCCGGCGGCCATGGTGACGGGACTGCCGCCGAAGGTGGAGATGGAGTTGGCGTCGAGGCAGTTCATGACCTCGGCGCGGGCGACGACGCCGCCGATCGACATGCCGTTGCCGATGCCCTTGGCGAAGGTGAGGAGGTCGGGCGGGCCGTGCTCGGCGTGCGCCTGCCAGCCCCAGAAGTGGTCGCCGGTGCGGCCCCAGCCGGTCTGCACCTCGTCGGTGATCCAGAGGATGCCGCGCTCGGCGAGGACCTCGCGGAAGGCGGCGTAGAGGCCGTCGGGCGGGGCGGTGAACCCGCCGACGCCCTGGATGGGTTCGGCGATCAGCGCGGCCACCCGGCCGTGGGTCTGGCCGAGCATGTCCTTGAGGTCGGCGACACAGGCGGCGGTGAAGCCGGCGTCGGACAGGTGGGCGTAGGGGCCGGCCCGGCGCACTCCGCCGTGGACGTAGAGGGTCTGGAGCGGGGAGAGGCTGGTGGGTGACCAGGAGGAGTTTCCGGTGATGCCGACGGCGGAGAAGGAGCGGCCGTGGTAGCTGTTGCGCATCGCCAGGATCTGGTTGGAGCGGCGGTACGAGGTGGCGAGCAGGAGGGCGGTGTCGTTGGCTTCGGTGCCGGAGGTGGTGAAGAAGACGCGGGCGTCGGGGATGCCGGAGAGGGCGGCGATGCGCTCGGCGAGCTCGACCATGTGCCGGTCGAGGTAGAGGGTGGAGGTGTGCAGGATGCGGCCGGCCTGCTCGGCGACGGCCTTGGTGACCTCGGGCAGGGCGTGGGCGGTCATGGTGGTGAGGATGCCGCCGAAGAAGTCGAGGTAGCGCCGGCCTTGGGCGTCCCACACGTGGCGGCCCTCGCCGTGGGTGAGCTCCAGCGGCTCGCGGTAGTAGAGGGCGAGCCACTCGGGCATCACGGCGCGGTGCCGGGCGTGCAGGCGGGTGGCCGGGGCGCCGCCGGGGCCGGGGCCGCTCGCGGGGGTCACGGCCGGACCAGCCCGTCGTACGCGTCGGGCCGGCGGTCGCGGTAGAAGGCCCACTGCTGCCGCACCTCGTCGATGAGGTCCAGGTCCAGGTCGCGGACGAGCAGTTCCTCCTTGGTGTCGCTGGCCACGTCGCCGACGAACTGGCCGCGGGGGTCGACGAAGTAGGACGTGCCGTAGAAGTCGTTGTCGCCGTACTCCTCCTGGCCGACGCGGTTGATGGCGGCGACGTAGTACGCGTTGGCGACGGCGGCGGCGGGCTGCTCCAGCTTCCACAGGTGGGCCGAGAGGCCGCGGGAGGTGGCGGAGGGGTTGTAGACGAGCTGGGCGCCGTTGAGGCCGAGCTGGCGCCAGCCCTCGGGGAAGTGGCGGTCGTAGCAGATGTAGACGCCGACCTTGCCGACGGCCGTGTCGAAGACGGGCCAGCCGAGGTTGCCCGGCGCGAAGTAGTACTTCTCCCAGAAGCCCTTGACCTGGGGGATGTGGTGCTTGCGGTACTTGCCGAGGTAGCGGCCGTCGGCGTCGATGACGGCCGCGGTGTTGTAGTAGAAGCCGGGGCCCTCGGTCTCGAAGACGGGCACGACGATCACCATGCCCGTCTCCCGGGCCAGTTCCTGCATGCGGCGGACCGTGGGCCCGTCGGGGACGGGCTCGGCCCAGCGGTAGTGCTCGCTCTCCTGGACCTGGCAGAAGTAGGGGGCGTTGAAGACCTCTTGGAAGCCGATCACCTGCGCGCCCCGGGAAGCGGCCGCGCGGGCGTGCTCCTCGTGCTTGGCGAGCATGGATTCGGTGTCGCCGGTCCAGGTGGCCTGGACCAGAGCGGCGCGGACGACGTTGGCCATGAGCTGCTCCTTCACGGGGGCGCCGGCCAGGCTGTCGGGCCTGGCTGACACGCGTAGATCCACGTGTGGTTGCGACCGTAGGGCGCGGCACGCCGCGCGGCAAGACCGTCGAAAAACCTGTGGATAACCCGGCCCGCGCCCGGCCCGCACCCGGCCCACCCACAAGAGAACAGAAAAACTTGCAAGTTTCCCTGTCGATATCTACGGTGGAGGCATGTCCGACAAGGAAGCCGGCCAGCCGTCCGGCAAGGATCAGGAACGCACCGCCGCCGACCTGGCCGCGGTGGTCTCCCAGCTCATGCGCCGCCTGCGCGTGGCGTCGCCGCAGGGCGCGCTCACCCCCTCCCAGCGCACCGTCCTCGGCCGCCTCGCCAACGGCGGGCCCGCCACCACCGCGGAGCTGGCCCGCGCGGAGCTCGTCCGCCCGCAGTCCATGCGCGTCATCGTCGCCAAGCTGGAGGAGCTGGAGCTGGTCGCCCGCTCCCCGCACCCCACGGACGGGCGCCAGGTCCTGTTCTCCCTCACGGAGTACGGCGAAGAGGCCGTCGCCTCCGTACGCCACTCCAAGAACACCTGGCTCGCCGACGCCATCACCCACCAGCTCTCCCCGGAGGAGCAGCGGTCCCTCGCCGAGGCCACCCGCCTGCTCCAGCGCCTGGTGGAGGAGTGAAAGCCTTAAGGACCGCCCACCGCGCCCGGGGCACCGGCACCACCGCCCCCGACGACGGCTTCGGCGTCCGCCTGATGACGCCGCTGCTCCTGGGCTCCGTCCTCAACCCCCTCAACAGCACCATGATCGCCACCGGCCTGGTGGCGATCGGCCACGACTTCGGCACCGGCCCCTCCGGCACCGGATGGCTGCTGTCCTCCCTCTACCTCGCCAGCGCCGTCGGCCAGCCCGTCATGGGCCGCCTGGCCGACTCCCTCGGCCCCCGCCGCGTGTTCCTGGCGGGCCTCGTCCTCGTCTGCGCCGCCGGACTGCTCGGCACGCTCGCGCCCGGCTTCGGATGGGTGATCGCCGCCCGCGTCCTGCTGGGCCTCGGCACCTCGGCCGCGTACCCGGCCGCGATGGCCGTGCTGCGCGCCGAGTCCCTGCGCACCGGCCGTCCCGCACCCCGCCCCGTGATGGGCCGCCTCTCGCTCGCCGCCCTCGGCAGCGCGGCCCTCGGCCCCACGCTCGGCGGGCTCCTCACCGCGACCACCGGCTGGCGGGGCATCTTCGCGGTCAACGTCCCCCTGGCCCTCCTCGCGCTCGCGGCTGCCCTCCCGTGGCTCCCGCACGACCGGCAGCGCCCGGCCGGCGACGGGCCCCGCCCCGTACAGCAGGCGCAGCGGTCCGGCGGCCCGGCTCCGTCCCGGCCCGCCCTCCTGCGCACCTACCTGCGCCACGGGCTCGCCTACCTGTCCATCTACGCCTGCCTCTACGGGTACTCCCAATGGCTGGAGGAGTCCCACGGCTACACCTCCTTCCAGACCGGCCTGGTCATGCTGCCGATGTCCCTCGCGGCCGCCGCCTGCTCCCTGCTCGGCGCCCGGACGAAGGGCCTGCGCGCCCCGCTCACCACGGCCGCCGCCCTGCTCGCCGCGGGCAGCGGCGTCCTGGTGGTCACCACCGGCGGCGCACCACTGGCCGCGCTGCTCGTCGCCGCCGCGCTGTTCGGCATCCCCCAGGGCCTGTTCGCCACCGGCAACCAGGCCGCCGTCTACGCCCAGGCCCGGCCCGACCGCGTCGGGTCCGCGGCCGGGCTGCAACGCACCGCCCAGTACGCGAGCGCGATGGCCGCCACCGGCCTGCTCGCCCTCTGCTTCGGGCAGCGGGCGGGCGACGCCGGACTCCACCGGCTCGCCGCCGTCACCGGCGTGCTGAACCTGCTGCTGCTCGCCCTCACCGCCACCGACCGCGCCCTGCGCGCCCCCTCCCGCACCTGACCCGGAAACGGAGCCCACGGCCCATGCCCGTCACCACGCTCGACAAGACCACCGCCCTCGTCCTGATCGACCTCCAGAAGGGCATCGTCGCCCTGCCCACCGCCCATCCCTCCGGGGAGATCGTCGAACGCGGCGCCCGCCTGGCCGCCGCCTTCCGCGACCACGGCCTGCCGGTCGTCCTCGTCCGCGTCACCGGTGCCGCGCCCGGCCGCTCCGAGACGCCCCTGCGCGGCGGGGAGTTCCCGGCGGACTTCGCCGAGCTGCTGCCCGAACTCGGCCGCGCGGAGGGCGACATCGTGGTCACCAAGCACACGTGGGGCGCGTTCCACGCCACCGACCTCGACCTCCAGCTGCGCCGCCGCGGCGTCACCCAGGTCGTCCTCGCGGGGATCGCGACCGGCGCGGGCGTGGAGTCCACCGCCCGGGCCGCCCACGAGCACGGCTACCACGTGACGGTCGTGACCGACGCGGTCACCGACACCGACCCGGAGGTGCACCGCACCGCCGTCGAAAGGATCTTCCCGCGCCTCGCGGAGACCGGCACGGCGGACGAGGTGATCAAGCTGCTGGGCCGGCAGGACCGGTGAGGCTCCCGGGCCTCACCACACCCAGTCCGCCGCCGCGAACCCGCCCACGATCGCGGCGGCGGCCAGGGAGTACCCCAGGAGCCCGTAGACGGCTCCCTTGTGGTGGTACGTCTCCACCCGCGCGGGGTCGACGCCCTGCACCGTCCAGCGCCAGGGCACCACCGTGCCCACCACCGCCAGCAGCACGTAGGCCAGGGTGAGCAGGTGGAGCCAGTCGAGGAGCGTGAGCCCCACGCTGCTGGTCACCACCGCACTGACCTGCTGCATGTTCAGCATGATGACGAAGAGGCCGCCGCCGAGCAGCCCCAGCCGGCTCTGGAGGGAGTCCAGCCGCTCGCCCATGGCGAGCTCCTCGTTGTGCGAGGGCAGCAGGAAGGTGGCGGTGACGACGAGCACCATGAGGTACAGCGGGCCGGTCAGCTTCAGGAAGGCGGTGGGGTCGTCGCGCTCCAGGCCGATCCGGATGCGCACCTGGCTGTGCGTGACGCCTGATCCCGGCCGGAGGGAGGGGTCGCCGAAGTTCGTGGGGAAGCGGTGTTCCGTGGCGACCAGCCGGAAGCCGGTGACGCGCCAGCCGGACGGGGCGACGCCCTCGCTGACGGCGGAGTTCGCGTTGTCGGGCACGAACCGGAACTCGTCCAGCGGCCGGCCGGCGCTCACCACCACCTCGATCCGCTGCTCGTCGAAGGGGAAGGCCCGGGCGTCCCAGTTCTGCCGGAACGTTCCCTGGAGCAGCATGACGTCCCGGACGCCGCCCGGGTGGACGGTCACCACCGGGTCGCCCTTCTCCGGGCTGCTGACATTGCTGAAGGAGACCTTGGGCAGCGGGTCCAGGTCGCGCTCGGGGCACACGGACCAGAGGCGGAACCGCGCGGCGAAGGTGTGCTTCGCGGGGTCGATGTCGTACAGGTCGCTGAGGTAGGCGCCCAGCGTGCACGTGGGTGTCCCGGCGGCCCGGGCGGCCTGGGCCGCGTGCGCCGCCGGTCCCGTCAGCAGCCCCCACAACCCCCACAGCGCGCCCGCCAGGGCCGTCAGGAGGGCCAGGGAGGCCGTCAGTGCCCTCCTGGGGCCGGACCGCCGTCCCGTGTGCTCCCCCGCAGCCATGTCAGGAACGTGGCCCGGACCCCGGCGGCCCAACCGGCGGCCCGGACCGATACGCCCATGTGGGTGATGCGCACGCCCTCAGCGGGTGGGAGCGTGCCCGCTCGGCCGCACCACCATCGCCGAGCCCCCGCCGCGCCGGGTCCGCTCGGCCGCGGCCACCCAGCGGCCGTCCGGCAGCCGCTGCACGGCGGTCGCCGCGCCGATCTCGGGGTTGAGCTTGAAGGCGTGCCCGATGCGCTCCAGCCGGCCGCGCAACGCGCTGTCCCACAGGCCCGGTTCCAGCTCGGTGGCCGCCGCGTTGCGCTGGCTGGCGCGCGGCGCCGCGATCGCGTCGACGAGCGGCATCCCGCGGTCGACGTGGTTGAGGAGCGTCTGGAGCACCGTGGTGATGATCGTCGCGCCGCCGGGGGAACCGAGGGCGAACGCGGGCCGCCCGTGGTCGAGGACGATCGTGGGCGAGATCGACGAGCGCGGGCGCTTGCCCGGGCCCGGCAGGTTGGGGTCGTGGACGCCCGGCGTGACGGGGGTGAAGGAGAAGTCGGTCAGCTCGTTGTTGAGCAGGAAACCGCGGCCGGGGACGGTGATGCCGCTGCCGCCGGTCTGCTCGATGGTGAGCGTGTACGCGACGACGTTGCCCCACTTGTCGGCGGCCGTCAGGTGAGTGGTGTGCTCGCCCTCGTACGGGGTGGGCGCGGCCTTGCCGTGCGCGCCGCAGGGCACCGGGCGGCGCGGGTCGCCGGGCGCGAGCGGGCTCTTCAGCACGGCGTCGTCCTTGACGAGGCAGGCGCGGGCGTCGGCGAACCGCTGGGAGGTGAGGGCCTTCGCGGGCACGTCCTCGAAGGCCGGGTCGCCGACCCAGCGGTTGCGGTCGGCGAACGCGATCCGGCTCGCCTCGATGTAACGGTGCAGGTACGTCTTCTCGTCGGCCTTCGAAAGGTCGCCCCTCTCCAGGATGTTGAGGGCCTCGGCGACCGTGGTGCCGCCGGAGGAAGAGGGCCCGATGCCGTAGACGTCGAGTCCCCGGTACGACGTACGCGTCGGCGCCCGGCGCTCCGCCCCGTACGCGCGCAGGTCCCGCTCCGTCAGGTCGCCGGGGCGGGCGACGCGCCCGGACGCGGGGTCGACGGGGGGCTTGCGTACGGTCCGCACGATGTCCCGGCCGAGCTCGCCGCGGTAGAGGGCGTCCACGCCGCGCTCGCCGAGCAGGGCGTACGTCCGGGCCAGGTCGGGGTTCTTGAGCGTGCTGCCGACGGCCGGCGGGGCGCCGCCGGGCAGGAACAGCTTCGCCGTGGCCGGGAAGTCCTTGAAGCGGGACTGGTTGTCGGTGGTCTGCTGGCGGAACGTGGCGTCGACGGTGAAGCCGGAGCGGGCGATGCGCTCGGCGGGCTTCAGCACTTGGGCGAGCGAACGGCTGCCCCACGTGCGCAGGGCGGTGTCCCAGGTGGCGGGGGTGCCCGGGGTGCCCACGCTCAGGCCGCTGGTGACGGCGTCAGCGAACGGCAGGGGTTTGCCGTTCTCCAGGAAGAGGTTCTTGTCCGCGCTGAGCGGGGCCCGTTCGCGGCCGTCGAGGGTGGAGACCTGGCGGCGCTTCGCGTCGTAGTACACGAAGTAGCCGCCTCCGCCGATGCCCGCGGAGTACGGCTCGGTGACGCCGAGGGCGGCGGCGGTGGCCACGGCCGCGTCGACGGCGTTGCCGCCCTTGCGGAGCACTTCGATGCCGGCGGCCGAGGCGTCGGCGTCGACGCTGGCCACGGCGCCGCCGTAGCCGGCGGCGACGGGGGTCTTGGCGGGCGTACGGGCGGCGGGCTGCCCGCCGGGCTGGGCGGCGGCGGCCGGGAGCGCGCCGAGTCCTATGACCAGGGAAGCCGTCGCGGCGAGCACGGGCAGTCGCCGGCGCGGGGGTTTCGTTCTCGGACGGGCCATCACTGCCTCCAAGGTGACGAACGGGCCCCGGAGCCTACCCGCGCGGAGACGGCGCGGCACCCCCACCGGCGCCAACCGGCGGTGCGGGGCGCCGCGGTTGCGGCGAAGCCGGGCATCCGGCCACCCCGCGACCTCACGAACCGGCCTCCGCCCGTACGGCACCACCGGACGCCGGCATCGTGGCACGCCGCCGTCGCGGCGGAGGGGAGTGACGGCCCCGCGCCATTGCGGGAACCGCACCCCGAACCACCCCCGCCGCGACGGCGCTCACGCCCCACCGGACCTGACCGGCGGCGCCGGACCGGGCTCAGCCCGTACGGCACCGCCGGACGCCGGCGTCGTGGCGCGCCGCCGTCGCGGCGGAGAGAGGTGGTCAGCCGGCCCGCGGCTCAGCAACCGGGCTCAGCCCGTACGGCCGCCGAACCGGTCTCAGCGGCCGCGGGCCGCCGTGGTGACCGCGGTGGCCATCGCGGCCTCGCCCTTGGCGTTGGGGTGGAAGGGGGCCGCCGGGTTCTCCGGCTGGGCGCCCTCGACCCAGCGGTCCGCGGCGGGCTTGCACACGTCGTGGCCGAGGGTCGGCTTGTACGTGTCGGCGAAGCGGACGCCGGCCTTGCGGGCCTCGCCCAGCAGCATCGTGTTGAGCTGCTTCTCGGTGTCCCGCAGGTAAGGGACGTCGCCCGCGGCGATCGGCACGGCCGGGAAGCACCCGGCGCCGTCCTCCGGCATGATCGCCGGGTAGCCGACGAGGACGACGCGGGCGTGCGGCGCGCGCTTGTGGACGTCCTTCAGCACCTTGGCGACCTTGGGCGCGGCACCGGCGATGCGCGCGGTGAGCTGGTCGGCGCCGCCCTCGGTGTACTTCGTGCGGCAGGGCGCGCCCGCCGGGTCCGTGGCGGACAGCTGGGCGCAGGTGCCGATGATGTCGCCGAAGCCGATGTCGTTGCCGCCGATACCGAGCGTGACGAGGCGGGTGCTGGTGCCGAGCGCGTTGAGCTGGGGCGCGTTGTCGCCCTGGGCGCGCCACATGTCGTCGGTCTTGGCGCCGCTGCAGCTGACGTCCTTGAAGGACGTCTGCTTCAGGGCCTTCGCCGTGAGCGCCGGGTAGTTGACGCTGGAGCGGGCGCAGTCGCCGCCGGTCTGCTCCGGGATGCCCGGGCCGGAGGTGTAGGAGTCGCCGAGGGCGACGTAGCGGGCGCCACCGGCGGGGGTCGCGGCTTCCTCCGTGCCCTCCGCCGTCGCGGTGCCGGCCGCCCCCGCCGCCAGGGCCGCCGCCGCGCCGAGCGCAGCCAGTCCCTTGCCGTACCGCCCACCACGTCCGTGCGCGTGTGCCACTACTGCCTCCGTGCTAAGTGCTGTCGTCCTGGACGCGTCGTGCGGTGAACGGTCCGGTGAACCATGCGACCGCCGACGCGGACGTCAGACTCGCCGGGTGGTGACCGTCTGTCAACTAATGACCGAAGGGTTAATTGGATTACAAGAATCCAATTAGGTAGAGTGCAGATGTGCGACTGACCAAGAGCACCGACATCGCGCTGCGCATCGCCATGCGCCTGGCCGTGACCGGCGACGACAACCCGACCACCCGCGAGGTGGCCGAGGCGGTCGGAGTGCCGTACACCCACGCCGCAAAGGTGGTCAGCAGGCTTCAGCACATGGGCGTCGTCGAGGCCCGCCGGGGCCGCGGCGGCGGACTCACCCTCACCACCGCCGGGCGGACGGGTTCCGTCGGTCGGCTGGTGCGCGAGCTGGAGGGCGTGGGCGACGTCGTCGGCTGCGAAGACGATCCACCGTGCCCGCTGCGCGCGGCATGCCGCCTGCGCGGGGCGCTGCGCAACGCGCAGGAGGCGTTCTTCGCCGCGCTGGACCCGATCACGATCGAGGAGCTGACCGGCCCGCCGACGGGCCCGGTGCTGCTGAGTCTGGGCACCCGCACGCGGGACTGAAGCCCTGAAGTCCCCGGGGTTCTTCGCACAACCAAAAATGCGCATCACAGATACCAATTCAAGAGATCCAGATCCGAGATCCAAGAGACTCAAAAGATCCAGGAGCGCCGATGCTGTCCACCAGGTCGACCGAGATCGTCCGCGCCACCCTCCCCGCCGTCGGGGGCGCGATCGGCGAGATCGCCCCGCTCTTCTACGAGAAGCTCTTCGCCGCCCACCCCGCGCTCCTGCGCGACCTGTTCAACCGCGGCAACCAGGCGAGCGGCACCCAGCAGCAGGCCCTCGCCGGGGCGATAGCCGCCTTCGCGACGGCCCTGGTCGAGCACCCGGAGACCCGGCCCGACGCGATGCTCTCGCGCATCGCCCACAAGCACGTGTCGCTGGGCATCAGCCCCGATCAGTACCCGGTGGTCCGCCACCACCTCTTCGAGGCCATCGCGGAGGTGCTGGGCGACGCCGTCACCGAGGAGGTCGAGGCGGCCTGGGACGAGGTCTACTGGCTGATGGCCAACGCCCTCATCGCCCTGGAGGCCCGCCTGTACGAGCAGGCCGGAACCGCCGCCGGGGACGTCTTCCGCCCGTACCGCGTCGCCGGCCGCCTCGCGGAGACCGCGGACGTGACCACGTACGTCGTCCAGCCGCTGGACGGCCGCCCGCTGCCCGCCTCCCGGCCCGGCCAGTACGTCTCCGTGCAGGTGCAACTCCCCGACGGTGTACGGCAGATCCGCCAGTACAGCCTCTCCGGCCGGCCCGACGGCGCCCTCCAGTTCTCCGTCAAGCGCGTGACCGGCGAACCGGACGGCGAGGTCTCCCACCACCTGCACGACCGCGTGGCCGTCGGCGACACCCTGCTGGTCAGCGCGCCGGCCGGCGACGTCGCCCTCGACGACGGCGACGGGCCCGTCCTGCTGGCCTCGGCCGGCATCGGCTGCACCCCCATGACCGGGATGCTCTCCCACCTGGCCGCGACCGGCTCGCGCCGCCGCGTCATCTCCGTCCACGCCGACCGCAGCGAGTCCACCCACGCCTTCCGCACCGACCTGCTGCAACTCACGGAGAAGCTGCCGGACGCGGTCGCGCACGTCTGGTACGAGGAGCCCGAGGGCACCCGGCCCGCCGACCGCACCGGCTACGCCGACCTCTCCCGCATCGACATCCCCGCGGGCACCACGGCCTACCTCTGCGGCCCGCTGCCGTTCCTCCGCTCCGTCCGCACGCAGCTCCTGGCGGCGGGGGTGGCCCCGGCCGCCATCCACTACGAGGTCTTCGGCCCGGACCTGTGGCTGGGGCAGGACGGCTGACGCGGGACGGGGCGGAACGGCCGTCCCGCGCGGGGCGCCGCCGGGGCCGACTGGCGCGGGACGGCCGGCGCGGAGACCATGTCACTCACCGGTGCCCCACCCTGCACCGGCATCCCGAATCGTTCGCACATTCGAGTGACGGGCGGTTGTCGCACCACCCAGAGGGCAGCTTCCCCGCACTCACGTCCGAGGAGGGCTCCCATGCAACACTCACCTGCGCGCTCGCTCCGCCGCCTCTTCACCGCCCCGCTGACGGCACTCGCGCTCGGCGCGCTCCTGACCGGACCGGCGGCGCCCGCAGCCGGAGCCGGCAGAACCATGACCGAGACCACCGTGGTGATAGAGGGCTACGAGTTCGTCCCGGCGTCGGTCACCATCCACGCCGGCGACTCCGTCCGCTGGGTCAACAAGGACTACGACGAGCACACCTCGACGTCCGACGAGCCGGGCTGGGACTCGGGCGCCATCGTCCCCGACGGCGACTTCACCCAGGTCTTCCCGACCCGGGGAACCTTCTCCTACCACTGCGACTTCCACTCGACACTGACGGGCAAGGTCATCGTCGAGTAGCTGAGTGGCAGTCAAGCAGTAGCCCCCGCCGCCCAGTAGCCCCAGCCATCGTCACGGATGGATCTGCCCGGCGCCCGGCAGCAGCGTGCCGGGCTCCGCGGGGGCGACCTCCACCGCCTCCGTCTTGAGGCTGCGCCGCTGCCGCTTGGCGACCCACGTCGCCAGCCACGAAAGGAGCATGCACATGCCGATGTAGATCGGAGAAATGATCATGACGACGGGGATGAACGGCAGCCCGTAGTCCAGATTGCTGGCGATCAGCTTGCCGGCGTGCAGGAACTCCTCGTAGGTGATCAGGAAGCCGAGCGAGGTGTCCTTGAGCGCCACCACGAGCTGACTGATGATCGTCGGCAGCATGGCGCGGAGCGCCTGCGGCACGAGCACGTGGCTCATCACCTGCGTCTTGCGCATCCCCAGCGCGTACGCCGCCTCCCGCTGGCCGCGGTCGACGGAGTTCACCCCGCTGCGGAAGACCTCGGCGAGCACCGAGCCGTTGTAGAGGGTGAGCCCGGTGACGAGGGCCGGCAGCGGCTGCACCTTCAGGGCGACGAAGACGAAGAAGATCATGACCAGGACCGGCATCGCCCGGAAGAACTCCACGAAGAGCGTGGCGACCCAGCGCAGGATCCGGTGGTCGGAGAGGCGGCCCGCGGCGAGCAGACCGCCGAGGGCGAGGGAGAGCACGGCGGCGTAGGCGAAGGCCTTCAGCGTGTTGCCGAGGCCGCGCAGCAGCATCTCCTGGATGCCCTGGTACTCGAAGGGCCGCCACTTCTGCGCCGTGAACTGGTGGGTGTCGAAGAGGAGGTAGAGCACCCAGGCGATGATCCCCAGGATCACGGCGGTGGCGGCCAGGCCGTAGACCAGATGGCGCCGCCGGGCCCGCGGCCCGGGGATGTCGTAGAGCGCGGTGTCGGTCATCGGGGCACTCCCCAGCGCTTCTCCAGCACGTTGAAGACCGCGCTGATGGTCAGGGTCACGATCAGATAGCCGACGGCGATCCAGACGAAGGACCAGACGACGCTGTAGCCGAGCTCGTTGAGCGTCTTGTACGTGCCGAGGAGCTCGGTCACGCTGAAGGACCCGGCGATCGCGGAGTTCTTGGCGAGCGCGATCAGGGTGGAGCCGACCGGCGGGATGACGGAGCGGAAGGCCTGCGGCAGCACGACGAGGCTCAGGGTCTGCCCGAAGGTCATGCCCAGGCTGCGGGCCGCCTCGCCCTGCCCCGTGGGCACGGTGTTGATGCCCGAGCGCACGGCCTCGCAGATGAAGGCCGAGGTGTAGCAGCCCAGGGCGAGGACGGCGAACAGCTGGAAGGGCAGCACCACGCCGAACCGCGGCAGGCCGAGCAGCACCGCGAAGAACAGCAGCGTGAGCGGGGTGTTGCGCAGCACCGTCACCCACACCGTGCCGAAGACCCGCAGCGAGCCGACGGGGGCGACCCGGAAGGAGGCCATCAGGAAGCCCAGGACGAGAGCGAGCAGCGAGGCGTAGACGGTGAGTTCGACCGTGCCGAGCAGCCCCTTGCCGTAGAGGGAGAAGTTGTCGGTGAGTACGTTCACGGAAGTCCTCGTCCTCAGCTCGCCGGGTAGCGGTCGACGGCGGGCGGCTTCGGGGCCGACACCCCGGAGAGGCCGAGCGTCGCGTCGTACGCCTTCTTCCAGTCGCCGTTCTTCTCGTGCGCCTCGATGGCGTCGTCCAGGGCGAAGCGGAGGGCGTTGTCGCCGCGGGGCACGCCGATGCCGTAGGGCTCCTTCGAGAAGGGCTTGCCGGCGATCTTCAGTTCGTCGGGGGCCTTGGCGGCGAAGCCCATGAGGATGGTGTCGTCGGTGGTGACGGCGTCGACCTGGAGGCTGAGGAGGTTGTCCACACAGACCGAGTAGGTGTCGTAGGCCACCGCGATCGCCTTGGGGTAATCGCGCTCGATGCGCTGCAGCGGGGTGGAGCCGGCGGCCGAGCAGACCCGTTTGCCGGCCAGGTCCTGGGGGCCGTTGATGTCCGTCTCGTCGGTGCGGACGAGCAGCGACTGCCCGGCGATGTAGTACGGCCCGGCGAAGCCGACCTGCTTCTTGCGCAGGGCGTTGATGGTGTACGTGCCGACGTAGTAGTCGATCTGGCCGTTCTGGAGGGCGGTTTCGCGGTTCGCCGAGGCGATCGTGCGGAACCGGACGGTCTTGGGGTCGAAGCCGAGGGAGGCGGACATCATGCGGGCGATCTCGATGTCGTAGCCGGAGTAGACGCCGGTGGCGGGGTCCTTCTCGCCCATGTAGGGCTGGTCCTCCTTGGCGCCGACGACGAGGTGGCCGCGGGCCTTCGCGGCCCGCCAGGTGGGCGAGTCGGCCAGCTGGAAGCCCGTGTCGACCCGGTAGACCGGCAGGGCCTCGGCCTTGGGCCCCTTGACGGGCGGGCTGCCGGACTTGCCGCAGGCGGCGGCCGGAAGCGCGAGGGCGGCCAGGGCCAGGGCGGCGGCCGTACGGCGCAGGGCCCGCGGCCGCCGCACGGCGAGCGGGCGGCGCGGGGCGTGCGGGCGGCGGATGCGGCGCCGGCGCGTCAGTGTCTGCAGAGTCACCGGTCCCCCGCTCAGTGCTTGAGGATCTTGGAGAGGAAGTCCTTGGCGCGCTCGCTGCGCGGCGCGGTGAAGAACTCCTCGGGGGCGCGGTCCTCGACGATGCGGCCGTCGGCCATGAAGACGACGCGGTTCGCGGCGGAGCGGGCGAAGCCCATCTCGTGGGTGACGACGACCATCGTCATGCCGTCCCGCGCGAGCTGCTGCATGACCTCCAGCACCTCATTGATCATCTCCGGGTCGAGCGCGGACGTCGGCTCGTCGAAGAGGAGGGCCTTGGGCTCCATGGCCAGGGCGCGGGCGATGGCCACGCGCTGCTGCTGGCCACCGGAGAGCTGCGCCGGGTACTTGTCCGCGTGGGCGAGGAGGCCGACGCGCTCCAGCAGCTCGCGCGAGCGCCGGTCCGCCTCCTCCCTGGACCGCTTGCGCACCTTGACCGGCGCCAGGGAGACGTTGGCGAGCACGGTCTTGTGGGCGAAGAGGTTGAAGGACTGGAAGACCATCCCGACCTCGGCCCGCAGCTTGGCGAGCTCGCGCCCCTCGTCGGGCAGCGGGTGCCCGTCGAGGAGGATCGTGCCGGACTCGACGGGCTCCAGGCGGTTGATGGCGCGGCACAGGGTGGACTTCCCGGAGCCGGAGGGGCCGATGACGACGACCACCTCGCCGCGGCCGACGGTGAGGTTGATGTCCTTCAGGACGTGCAGCTTGCCGTAATGCTTGTTGACATCACGCATTTCGATCAGGGGATCGACGGCCATACCCAGTCCCGCCCACTCTCCGCGCTCTTCCGGTCCACGCTCGCCATCCGGGCAAACTATTCCCCTCCATAGGGGACTTCAGCCATGACACGCATTCATATGGGCATTCGTTACACATTGCCCGCCATTTGCCCTAGGTACACAGACCGGGCCTGGGTACCTAGCCTGAGGGGGACGGACTGGGGGAACTCGGGGGAAAGGAGCCGGGGGTGGGCGACAGCAGGCCCGTCTACCAGCGCATCGCGGACGATCTGCGCCGGCGGATCGACGAGGGCGGGCTCGCCGTGGGCGAGCGCATCCCCTCCCGCTCCGAGCTCAAGCGCGCCTACGCGGCCAGCGATCAGACCGTGGACCGGGCGGTGCGCGTGCTGAAGGCCGCCGGCTACGCGGAAGGCCAGTTCGGCCGCGGCGTGTTCGTCACCGACCGGGCGCCGCTCGGCAGCCTGCTGCGGTCCACCGGGGCCGTCGACACCCCCTTCGCCGCCCAGATCCGGGGGTACGGGCCGCCCCGCCCGCGCCAGGGCCGGCAGTCCGGCCGGCAGCCCCCGCCCGACGGCGGCACGGGCCGCAACACCACTCTTACGTGGGAAGCCTCGTCCACCGAGACCGCCGCCCCGGAGCGGATCGCCCAGCGGCTGCACATCGGCGTGGGCACGCGCGTGCTCTGCACCCAGTACGAGTACCTGGCCAACCGGCACCCCGTCCAGCTCGCCACGAGCTGGGAGCCGCTCGCCATCACCGAGGGCACGGACGTCGTCCTGCCCGAGCGCGGGCCCTACGCCCGGCGGGGGGTGCGCGGGCGGCTCGCGGCCATCGGGATCCGCGTCGTACGGGCGCAGGAGCTGGTCGGCTCCCGGCCCGCGAGCACGCCGGAGGCGGAGGCGCTGGGCTGCGCCGCGGGCAGCTGCGTCACGGTCATCGAGCGCACGCACTTCGACGGCGACGGCCGCGCCGTGGAGACCTCCGACATCGTCGTCCGCGCGGACCGCTGGCGGGTGGAGTACGACATCGCATTCACCAGCTGAGGGGGTACGCCGGGCCGTACGTCAGCGCGCACGTCAGCCCGTACGTCAGCCCGTACGTCGGCCCGCGCATCCGCGACCACGCCGGCCCCCGTAGGTCAGCCCGCGCGTCATCCCGTACGTCAGCTCTCGGCGAGCTCCGCGTACAGCTGGGACAGCTCCGGCGCGCCGTCGGCCGCCCACGCCTGCCCCGCCTCGACCACGTCGACCTCGCGGCCGTTGGCCAGCCGCACCACCGGCTGGCCGTCGGACCGGATCCACCACCCCGCGTCCCGGACCGTACGGATGACGACCGTGCCCAGGTAGAGACCCGCGTCGTTGCCGAGCCAGGGCAGCAGTTCCGGGTCGTCGCGCCAGCGCGGCTGCAGCTGGTCCAGGGCCTCCAGGGAAGCGGGCGAGTCGTCCAGCGCCACTCCCGCGGACTGCGCGTGCGTGCGCAGCAGTTCGCACTCGGACAGCAGCTCCGCGAGCCCTTCCGGGTCCCGGTCGACCGCGCTCGCCAGCGCCGCCCCGCGCCCCGGGCCGTGTCGCTTTCGCCAACTGTCCAAGAAGGGAATGTTCATACCAACAGGATCGCACTCGCACGGATGGCCCCACCACAGGCGCGCGGCGCCGGCGTGACCGGATGGCCTCCTTGACGTTGCCCATGCGTCTTCTTAGCTTCATGCAGCCACGTACCGAGCGGGGAACCAAGGGAGGCATGAGACGCATGCTCCGAACAGAGAAGCCGGGCGGTAGACGGCACAGACGGTGGGCGGCGGCCCGGACCGCGGTCCGGGCCGCCGCGGTGGGGATCGCGAGCGCCGCGTGCGCCGTCGCTGCCGCAAACGCCCCGGCGCTCGCCGCCGGGCAACAACCAAGTGCACCGTCCGACCGAGAGCCGCTCCCTTTGGAGCGGCTCTTCGACAGCAGAGCGATCAGTGATGACGCCCGCCCCGGCGCGGCCGACTTCGACGGAGCCGGCAACTCCCTCTCCGCCCAGGACCTCGCGGCCGCCGGCTGGACGCCCGGCCGCGAACTCGCTTTCGACGGCGCCCCGCTGCGCCGGCCCCGCACGGCCGCCGGCCGGCCCGACAACGTCCGCGCGGCGGGGCAGGCCGTCCGCCTCGGCGGCCGCGGCGAGGCCCTCACCTTCCTCGTCGCCGCGACGGCCAAGGGCGCGCCGGGCGGCGACGCCGGCGGCACGGGCACGGTGCGCTACCGCGACGGCTCGCGCAGCACGTACCGGCTGACGGCGCCGGACTGGCGCCGCGGCCCCCTGACGACGAAGGCCCTCGGCCTGCCCCACCTCAACACGCCCGGCGGGCGGCGCGCCGAGACCACGCGGCTGTACGCGGTGTCCGTGCCGGTCGCGCCCGGCCGCGAACTCGCCTCCGTGGTGCTCCCGCAGGACCCCGGGCCGGACAGCGACCTGCACGTCTTCTCCCTCGCGCTGCGCGGCGGCTCACGCGGCTGGACCGGCACCTGGGCCGCGTCCACCTCCGGCTACGCGGCCGTCGGGCCGTGGACGGACCGCACGCTGCGGCTGGTCGTGCACAGCAGCGCGGGCGGGCCCGCGACGCGGATCCGGCTGGAGAACACCTTCGCGCCCCGGCCGGTGCGGATCGGCCACGCCACGATCGCCCTGCAAGGCAAGGGCGCGGCCGCGGCCGGCGCGCCGCGGGCCCTGTCCTTCGGCGGGCGGCCGGACACGGTGATCCCCGCCGGCGCGCAGGCCTTCAGCGACCCGCTGGGCTTCCGGGTGCCGGCCGGCACCAACCTGCTCGTGAGCATCCACCTGCCCGGCAAGGTGGCGGCCGTGCCCGTGCACAGCTACACCGCGCAGGTCTCCTACCTGACCGGCGACGGCAGTGGCGACCGGACGGGCGAGCGCGGCGCGGGCGCGTACACCGGCACGCTCTCCACCTGGCCGCTGCTGACGGGCGTGGACGTGGAGGGCGGGCCCGGGTCCGTGGTGACGCTGGGCGACTCCATCACCGACGGCGAGCGGTCGACGCCCGGCGCCAACGGCCGCTGGCCCGACCTGCTGGCGCGGCGGCTCCAGGCGCAGCACTCCCTGCCGCGGCTGGGGGTCCTCAACCACGGGATCTCCGGCAACCGCGTGGTGACCGACCGCTACCCGGGCGACGGGACCAGCACCATCATGAGCGGCGTCAGCGCGCAGCACCGCCTGGAGCGGGACGTGCTGGCGCAGACCTCGGCCCGTACGGTCATCGTCTTCGAGGGCGTCAACGACATCCGGTCCGGGACGTCGGCCGCGCAGGTCATCGCGGGCCTGGAGGCGATCGCCGAGCGCGCCCACGAGCGCGGGATGCGGGTCATCGCCGCGACGATCGCGCCCTGCGGCGGCTTCTACGACTGCACGGCGGACGCCGAGGCCCGGCGCGCCGCCATCAACCGGCACATCCGGATGGGCGGCAGCACGGGCCGCGCCTACGACGCCGTGTACGACTTCGACGCGGCGATCCGGGACCCGCAGCACCCGGACCGGATGCTGCCGGCGTACGACGGCGGCGACCACCTGCACCCGAACGACGCGGGGATGAAGGCGTTCAGCGACGCGATCGACCTGCGCGAGCTGGTCTGACCACGCCGCCCGCCGCCTCCGGGGCGCCCTTCATTTCCGGGGCGCCCCGGTCTCACACCTCCAGGTCGACGACGACCGGGGCGTGGTCCGAGGCGCCCTTGCCCTTGCGCTCCTCACGGTCGACGTACGCGTCCTGCTTGGCCTTCACGAAGGGGGTGTTGCCGTAGACGAGGTCGATGCGCATGCCCCGGTTCTTGGGGAAGCACAGCTGGCGGTAGTCCCAGTACGTGTACGGGTGGTCGTACTTCAGCGGGCGCGGCACGACGTCGGACAGGCCGAGGTCGCGCAGGGCGCCGAGCGCCGCCCGCTCGGCCGGGGTGACGTGCGTCGCGCCCTCGAAGACGGCCGGGTCGTAGACGTCGTCGTCGGTCGGCGCGATGTTGTAGTCACCGAGGACCGCGAAGGGGCGCTCGCCCTCCGCGTCCGCCGCGACGGCGTCCCGCAGGGCCTCCAGCCAGCGGAGCTTGTACGCGTAGTGGTCGTGGCCGACCTCGCGGCCGTTGGGCACGTAGACCGACCAGACGCGGACGCCCCCGCACGTCGCCGAGATCGCGCGGGGCTCCTGCCCGCCGTCGTAGTCCGGCCCGCCCGGCAGGCCGCTCACCACGTCCTCCAGGCCCACCCGGGAGATCACGGCCACGCCGTTCCACCGGCCGGTGGCGTTCACCGCGGCCTCGTAGCCCAGCTCGCGCAGCTCCGCGTACGGGAAGGCGTCGTCGGCGCACTTCGTCTCCTGTATGCAGAGCACGTCCGTGCCGCTGCTCTCCAGCCAGGCCAGCAGCCGCGGGAGGCGGGCGGTGATCGAGTTCACGTTCCAGGTGGCGATGCGCATGCAGCAACCCTAACGGCCGGGTACGACAATGCCGGCGTTCAGAGGGTGACGGCCTCCCCGGGCACCAGCCGGGTGTGCTCCGCGCCGACCCGGGCCGGCGTCAGCATCCGGTCGTAGACCGGGTGCGCGAGGTCGGCGAGCAGCGCGTCGTGGACGTCGATCGCCAGGCGCGGCGCGAGCTCCCGCACGTAGTCGATGACCTCCGAGATCTTGCTCCAGGGCGCCATGACCGGCAGCAGCAGGGTGTCCACCGGCACGCCCGGCAGCGTCAGCGCGTCGCCCGGATGGAAGACCGAACCGTCCACGAGATAGCCCACGTTCGTGATCCGCGGGATGTCCGGGTGGATCACCGCGTGCAGCTGCCCGTGCACCTGTACGTCGAAACCCGCCGCCGTGAACGCGTCCCCCTCCCCCACGGTGTGCACCCGGCCCGGGAAGGCCGGGGCGATCTGCTCGGCGACGCTGCGCAGCGTCCACAGCTCGGCAGCCGGGTTCGCGTCGAGGGCCGCCCGCAGGCGGTCCTCCGAGAAGTGGTCCGGGTGCTCGTGGGTCACGAGGATCGCGTCGGCGCCGACGGCCGCGTCCTCCTCGCTGAAGGCGCCGGGGTCGATGGCGAGCGTGCGGCCGTCCTTCTCCAGGCGGACGCACGCGTGGCTCTTCTTCGTCAGCTTCAGATTGAGCTCCATGGGCCCATACTGCTACGCCTTCGGGCCCGCCTCCTCGGCGATGACACGCTGCGCGACGGCGAACGCGGCGCCCGCGGCGGGCAGGCCGCAGTAGACCGCCGCGTGCAGCAGCGTCTCCTTGATCTCCTCCGGGCCGGCGCCGCTGCGGAGGGCCGCGCGGGTGTACGGGGCGATGTCGTCGTAATGGCCGCGGGCCGTGAGGGCGGTGAGGGTGAGCAGCGCCCGGGTGCGGTGGTCCAGGCCGGGGCGGGTCCAGGTCTCACCCCACGCGGAGCGGGTCACGAGGTCGTGGAAGTCGGCGGTGAACGCGTCCCGGTCCGCTTCGGCCCGCTCCGCGCCCTCGTCGCCGAGAACGTCGCGCCGGGTGCGCTTGCCACGGGCGAGGGCGTCGGGCTCGGCGTGCAGGTCCGCGGGCGGCGGCCCGAAGCCGCCGAACGACCCGGCTGCGCCGGGCTCTGCCGCGGCCGGTTCCGCCGCCGGCAGCCCGGCGCCTCCGAAGCCGTGTGCTCCGGGGCCGGAGCCGGGCGGCGGCCCGGGGGTGATCCGCACCGTGTCCGGCACCCCGGGGCCGGAGGGGGTCCGCGCGCTGTCCGGGGTTCCTGTGCCGGGAGTGATCCGCACGGTGTCCGAGCCGCCCGCGCCGGGGGCACCGCCGCGCGCGGCTCCGAAGGCGGCACCACCGGAGCTGCCCGGCCCGGGTATGCCGGCACCCGGAACGGCCGAGCCCGAGGGGTCCGTGCCCGGGCCCGCGGGGCCGGCCGCACCGGGCGTGCCGGGACCGTAGCCCGGGCTCCCGAACGGCTGCGGGCCCGCGGGGCCGGGCACGCCGGCCGGGCCGGAGCCCGGCGCGAAGGCGCCGAAGCCCTCGCCGGTACGGCCGGTGGCCGCGGAGCCGGCCGTCCCGGCAGAGCCGGATCCCGGGGCCCCGAAGCCGCCGCCGGACGGCGCGCCCGGGGTGCCGAAGCCGGCGCCGGGGCCGGAGCCCGCGCCGTCAGAGCCCGGGGCCGGGGTGCCGGCCGGGCCGGGTGCCGTGGCGGAGCCGGCGCCCGGCGCCGGTCCGGAGACCGGCCCGCCGGTGCCTGCCGACGGGGTACCGAAATCCGGTCCCGGCATGCCGGATCCCGGCGCCCCGAAGCCCGCGCCGGGCGCGCCGAAGCCGCCCCGGGCCGGACCGGCGGCGGCCGGGTGCGTGACGCCGCCCGCCCCGGCAGCGGCACCGGAGGACGTCGCTCCGGAGCCGGCCGTGCCGGGCCCGTCAGCCCCGAAGCCCGCACCGGCGGGCCCCGCGTCGGGCAGGCCGGGCCCCGCGCCGACGGCGCCCGGGCCCGTCGGGCCGTCCGCACCGGCAGAGGACGCACCCGACGCGGCCGGGCCGCCCTGGCCGGAGGCCCCGGGGAGCACCGACAGGCCCTGCTGCGTCGACAGCTGCCAGGCCGTCGTGAAGTGGCGGACCAGGAGGTCCGTCACCGCTGCCGGCTGTTCGACCGGGGTCAGGTGGGACGCACCGGGGACGACGGCCAGCTTCGCGTCGTGGATGCCCGCGACGAGGACGCGCGCGTCCGCGGGCGGCGTCGTGGCGTCCTCGGCGCCGACGATGACGAGCGTCGGGACGCTGATCCGGGTCAGCTCGGCACGCACGTCGAACGCGGCGAGGGCGTCGCACGCGGCGACGTACGCGTAGGTGTCGGTGGTGCCGACCATCTGGACGGCCCAGTCCACGATGGCCGGCTGGGCGCCGGAGAAGTTCGCGGTGAACCAGCGCTCGGGCGCGGAGCGGGCGACCGGGTCGAGCCCCTCCCGGCGGACGGTTTCGCCGCGCAGCCGCCAGGATTCGGGCGTGCCGTAGCGGGCGGAGGCGGCGACGAGGGCGAGGGAGGCGAGCCGGTGCGGGTGGCGCAGCGCGATGTCGATGCCGACGGCGGCGCTGAGGGAGCAGCCGGCGTAGCCGAAGCGGTCGACGCCGAGCGAGTCGAGGGTGGCGACGAGGCGGTCACCGAGGTCGTCGACGGAGGCGGCGGGCGCGGCGGGGGCGCCGCCGTGTCCGGGCAGGTCGAAGCGGACGACCCGCCAGTGCCGGGTCAGCTCGGGGATCTGGCGGTCCCACATGTGCCATGTGGTGCCCAGCGCAGGGCCCACGACCAGGACGGGAGCGTCTTCTGGCCCGTCGGAGCGGTATTGGAGGGTGTTCGCCGGTGTCTCACTCACCCGCCAGACCCTCTCACGTATCACGGCTGCCCCCACAGCGGGGGCATGGCTGTGCGGGCCTGATCAAGTGGAAGACCTCCCGGGCAACGTAGCGTTTGAGCCACCGGACGACGTCGAGCAAGGCGGCGTTCACCTGCCGGTCGCGGCAGGGGCCCGGCCGCCGTGGGGGAAACGGCGGCCGGGCCGGTATGGGGGGTGGGTCAGCTGACGGCGGACTTGCAGGTGGTGGGGGTCGCGTGCGCCGGGTCGAGCGCGTTGGCCACCTCGTGGAAGGCGATCGTGTCGATCGTGCCGACCGCGGCGTGCTCGGAGATGTCCCACTTGCACAGGTCCTGGACCACGACGTTACGGACGTCCGGGCCCGAGAGCTGCTGCGACTTGTAGGGCGTGGCGATCTCGTCGTACTTGGTCGAGATGACCGTATACGTCACTCCCGGCACGGTGTCGGGCTTCGAGTTCAGCTTCTTCATGAACTCCGAACCCACCAGCTGGTCCTCCACCCCGGGCAGGGTGAGGGAGAAGACCTTGCGCGCGCCGGGGACGGTGTCCACGAGGCGGGACATCCCCGAGACGGTGGTGCCGTGGTTGTCGGGGGCGATGCCCACGAGTTTGCCGACCTTGCCGGCACCGTCCAGGAAGTTGAGGTAGTAGCGGGGCAGGGGGCCGCCGCCCTGGGAGTGGCCGACCAGATCCACCTTCCCGGCACCGGTCGACTGCCGGACCTTGTCCACGAACGCGGACAGCTGCCCGGCCGACTTCTCGATCGGTCCGAGGCCGTTGAAGAGCGGTACCCCGGGCTTCTGCCCGTAGTCGAGCGAGTAGACGCAGTAGCCGCGCTTGACCAGGTACGGGGCCAGCACGAGCCAGTTGTCCCAGGAGTTGGCGAAGGTGCCGTGCACCAGGACGACGGGGTCGGGGTGGGCGGCGGAAGGCTTGCAGGACCAGTCGTTCCAGCCGCTGGTGACAGTCTTCCCGGCCGGTCCGGTCTTCGCGTCGGCCGCGGACGCGGAGGCGGAGCCGAAGGACAGAGCCAGGGCCAGCGCCGAGACGGCACCGGCGAGGACGCGGAGCGTTCTTCTGCGTACGGACATGGAGCTACCTCGCACGTGGGGAGTGAAGGAACCGATTTCGTGCCGGCCGACGGCTCAGCTGATGGCGGACTTGCAGGTGGTGGGGGTCGCGTGCGCCGGGTCGAGGGCGTTCTTCACCTCGTGGAAGGCGATGCGGTCGACCAGGCCCAGCGCGATGTGCTCGGAGACGTCGAGCTTGCACAGGTCCTGGACCACGACGTTCCGCACGTTCGGGCCCGAGAGCTGCTGCGACTTGTAGGGCGTGGCGATCTCGTCGTACTTGGTCGAGATGACCGTGTATTTCACCCCCGGCACGGTGTCGGGCTTGGAGTTCAGCTTCTTCATGAACGCGGAGCCGACGATCTGGTCCTCCAGGCCGGGGAGGGAGAGGGACAGTGCCTTGCTCACGCCGGGAACCTTGCGCGCGAGGGTGCCCAGCCCGGAGGCGGTCGCGCCGTGGTTGTCCGGGGCCAGGCCGATGAGCTTGTCGACCTTGGAGGCGCCGTTCATGAACTCCATGTAGTAGCGGGGCAGGGGGCCGCCGCCCTGGGAGTGGCCGACGATGTCCACCTTCTTCGTGCCCGTGGACCGCAGGACCTTGTCCACGAAGGCGGACACCTCTCCGGCCGACTTGACCAGCGGCCCCTGGCCGTTGAGCCCCGGCATGTAGGGCAGCTTGCCGTAGTCGAGGGAGTAGACGCAGTAGCCCTTGGCGGCCAGTTCCGGAGCCAGGACGAACCAGGTGTCCAGCTGGTTGGCCCAGGTGCCGTGGAGGAGGACGACGGGGTCGGGGTGGGCGGCGGACGGCTTGCAGGACCAGTCGTTCCAGCCGCTGGTGACGGTCTTGCCGGCCACTCCGGTCTTCGCGACGGCCGGGGCGGCGGACGCGGAGGCGGAGGCGGCGACTGCCGTAATGGCCAGGGCAAGCGCCGAGGCGGCGCAGGCGAGGGCGGGGACGGATCTCTTGCGCGGGGACATGGGAGTGCCTCACAGGGTGGGGGTGGGGAGTTACTTGACGGCGCGCGACTGCCGGTCCCGGTCACCAGGACCACCGCACCGCGCGCTATACGCATCAGGTCCGGTAGGCGTACCACTTGGTGAGCGGCAGCATCACCGAAAGGCTCAGCATCGACCGCCGGTAGGTGTCGAAGGAGTGGTACGTCAGATAAGGAGTGCCAAGACTGTCGCGGTAAGTCACCAGCATGGTGTGGTCCTTGGACCCGTCGCGGTCGAAGTCCGCCTGGAGGACGTCTCCGACCTCCATCTGGTAGGCGTACTTCAGCGGCTTCACCCGCTTCGAGTTCTGCGCGAACCAGGACCACTCGTTGACGCCGGTCCAGGAATCCGACTGGGTGTCGGACCCGTACCACCACTTCGTGTAGTCACCGGCCTTGCCAGGAGCGTGCTTCCAGCCGCCCGCCTTCAGCGCCTGGCTGACGAAGTTCGTACAGTCGCCGCCGGTGCCCAGCGGATACGCCCGGTAGTCCGGGTTGTAGTTCTTCCAGTACTTCTCGGCGTATTCAGCCATCGCCTTGTAGTTGAGGCCGGTCGTCGTGTCCTTCGGCAGCCGCTGGGGGAAGGGCCAGACGCTCGCCTCGGGTGCGTTCGGCGTGTCGCCCGCGCCCGCCACGGCGGCCTTCGCCTCGGGCGCCGCCGGTGCGGGTGCGTTGATCTGCGGCATCTCGTCCAGAGCCCTGATGCCGGTCAGCTCCCACGCCCCGTTCCCGGCGGCGGCGAAGCTCAGCTCGTGGTGGGCCTGGAAGCCGGTGTCCTCCGGCTCGTCACCGCGGATCTTCCGGTAGGTCAGCCGCGTGGTCTCGGTCACCCGCATCGTGGCCTTCTTGCCGTCGACACTGGTCCGGTCCACCGCGACCCGGGTGTCGCCGGCGGAGTACGCCTCGCCCAGGGCCTTGAGCTTCTCCTTGCGCTGGTGCAGCAAGGCCACGACGGACTTCTCCGAACGCGCCATCGCGGAGGAGAGGTGCACCTTCTTCGCGGGCGGCGGGGTGGTGTGCCCCTGCGCCTTCCCGTCGACGATCGCCGCCGTACGGTCGGTGAGCACGACACCCGCGATACGGCCGAAGGAATCGGCCGTCGCCCTGTCCATGTCCCCGGGCCGGGCCGCGGCCTCCGCGGGGGATATCGGCACCAACGCGGCCGACACCGCCAGGGAGGCGACGACCCCGGCAGCGGTTCTCAGCGTCAATGATTTCACCGGACTCCATTCTCCATCCAGCCCTCTCCGGGCCGGGTAGCAGGAATACTCGCACACGGATTGAGAATGGCAACCCTGAGGCGAGGGAAAGTTTCCGCACGGAATTCAGCTCCGATCCCGCGAGTCGCCAACAGGCAATGTTTCCAGTGGAGTTGAACCCGTCACCCCAATTGGTACGGACTATTCTTTGCGGTAATTCCGCACCCGCTGCGGGCTTCCCGCAATTCCCTTGCGGGAAGCCCGCAACCGGTATCAGCCCGACCATTAATGTGATGCACACCATTCGCGGAACAATACTGAGCAGGTATTCCTTTCCCATCCCGCCGTGCAATGATCCAGCCAGGCCCACCGGGAAAGTCGGGCCGCGTTTCCGACGGCCTTCGAGGTCGCGCGCTTCTTGTCCCGTCCCACCTCACCGGCACCGATCGCGGCGGCATTCCTCCGGCCTCGGGCGCCCGAGGCCCCCGCGCGTTCCCGGTGTTTCCGAACGACCCTCTTGCCTCCCGGAGTGCCCGTGTCCACAGAAACAATCCTGGGCGTCAGCCCGTTCGGCGAACCCGATCCACGTCTGGTAGCGGCGGTCTGCCGGGCCGGCGGTCTGGGCGTGCTCGATCTCGGAAGGGGCCGGCGCCGCGCGGCCCGCGCGGCCCTCCAACTGGTGCGGCAATGGGTGCCGGGCCCCTTCGGAGTGCGCGTCGGGGCGGGATGCGCACTCGGGCCGGACGACCTGGCGGCCGGCGGGGACGTGCACACCGTATTGCTCGCCGCGGACGCCGGGTTGGCCCCGGGCGACCTCGCTGCCGGCCGGCACCGCGTCCTGGTCGAGGTCACCTGCTACGAGGAGGCCCTCGCGGCCGCGCGCGCCGGGGCGCACGGCCTCGTCGCCCGGGGGAACGAGGCCGGCGGACGGGTCGGCGAGCTGAGCACCTTCGTCCTCCTTCAGCAGCTGATGGCGGACCCGGAGCTCGGCCTGCCGGTCTGGGCCTGCGGAGGCATCGGGCCGCGCACCGCCGCGGCCGCCGTCGTCGGCGGTGCGGCAGGGGTCGTCCTGGACACCCAGCTGGCGCTGCTCGACGAATCCGGCGTCCCGGAGGAGGTGGCAGCCGCCGTCCGGGCCATGGACGGCTCGGAGACCGTAGTGGCCGCCGGCCACCGGGTGCTGCGCCGCCGTGGACCGGACGCGCCGCCCCTGCCGGACGAGCCCGGCGAAGTCGCCCGGCTGCTGGGCGCGGACGATCTCCGGGCCCGGCTGCTCCCCGTGGGCCAGGACGGCTTCCTGGCTTCCTCGTTCGCGCGGCGCTGGAGCGATGTGGGCACGGCCGTCCGTGGTGTCACTGCCGCCATCCGGGAGGCCGTGCGCGACGACGCCGCCGCGGACGCGCTGCTCCGCGGCTCCCCGATGAGCCGCGCGCTGGGCACTGCGCTGCCCGTCGCCCAAGGGCCCATGACCAGGGTCAGCGACCGGGCCGGGTTCGCCGCCGCCGTCGCCGGCCACGGCGGGCTGCCGTTCCTCGCGCTGGCCCTCGCCGGGCCGGCGGAGACCCGGACCCTGCTGGAGCAGACCCGCGACGAACTGGGCGGACGCCCCTGGGGCGTGGGCATCCTCGGCTTCGCACCGGTGCAGATCAAGACGGCGCAGCTGGAGCTCGTCCGGGAGATCCGGCCCTCCTGCGCCGTCATCGCGGGCGGCCGGCCCGCGCAGGCGGCCGAGCTGGAGGCGGCGGGCGTCGACGCCTTCCTGCATGTGCCCTCGCCCGGGCTGCTCCGGCAGTTCCTGGACGCGGGCGCGCGCAAGTTCGTCTTCGAGGGCTCGGAGTGCGGCGGCCATGTCGGACCGCGGAGCAGCTTCGCGCTGTGGGAGGCGCAGGCCGATGTGCTGGAGGAGTTCCTGGACACGGCCGTGGGCGCGGACCCCGCGGAGCTGCGGGTGTTCTTCGCCGGCGGCGTGCACGACAAGCGGTCGGCCGCGATGGTGGCCGCGCTCGCCGCGCCGCTGACCGCCCGCGGAGTGGCCGTCGGACTGCTCATGGGCACCGCGTACCTGTTCACCGAGGAGGCGGTGGACCGGGGTGCCGTGCGGCCGTCGTTCCAGCGGCAGGTCCTGGCGGCACGGCGGACCGAATTGCTGGAGACCGCGCCCGGGCATGCCACGCGCTGCGTGAGCAGCCCGTTCACGGACGAATTCCGCGGCGCCAAGGAGGAGCTGCGGGAGCGGGGCGTCCCGGAGCGGCGGGCTTGGGAGCGGCTGGAACAGCTCAACGTCGGGCGGCTGAGGATCGCCAGCAAGGGCGTGGAGCGGACCGGTGAGTCGCTCACGGAGGTGGACGAGCCCCGGCAGCTGGCCGAGGGCATGTTCATGGCCGGCCAGGTGGCCGTGCTGCGGTCCGCGGTCACCACCGTCCCCGAACTGCACACCGCCGTCAGTGCGGAGGCCGCCGGCTTCTTCGCCGCGCGTGCCCGGCGGCTGCGCGAGGGGTTCCGCCAGGACGCCCCGGAGCGCGTCGCGGACCCGCTCGACATCGCCGTGGTCGGCATGGCCTGCATGTTCCCCGGCGCGCCGGACCTGGCCGCCTACTGGGCGAACGTGGTTGCGGGCACCGACGCGGTCGGCGAGGTGCCGCCGGAGCGCTGGGACCCGGAGCTGCACTACGCGCCCGGTGCGGACGGCGCCCGCACGGCGTCGAAGTGGGGCGGATTCCTGCCGGACATTCCCTTCGACCCGCTGCGCTACGGCATCCCGCCGTCCTCGCTCGGCAGCATCGAGCCGGTGCAGTTGCTCGCGCTGGAGGCTGCGCGGCGGGCGCTGCGCGACGCCGGCTACGAGGAGCGCCCCTTCGACCGCTCCAGGGCCTCGGTCGTGTTCGGGGCCGAGGCGGGCAGCGACCTGTCGAACGCCACCACCGTGCGCACGGTGCTCCCCGCCTACGTGGGGGAACTGCCGCCCGGGCTGGACGAGCAACTCCCGCGGCTGACCGAGGACTCGTTCCCGGGCATGCTGGCCAACGTCATCGCCGGGCGGATCGCCAACCGGCTCGACTTCGGCGGCGCGAACTTCACCGTGGACGCGGCCTGCGCCTCCTCGCTGGCCGCGGTGGACGTAGCGTGCAAGGAACTGTCCGCCGGCACCAGCGACCTCGTCCTGTGCGGAGGCGCGGACCTGCACAACGGGATCAACGACTATCTGCTGTTCTCCTCGGTGCACGCGCTGTCGCCGACCGGTCGCTCCCGCACCTTCGACAGCGCGGCGGACGGTATCGCGCTCGGCGAGGGCGTCGCCTGCGTCGTCCTCAAGCGGCTGGCGGACGCGGAGCGGGACGGCGACCGCGTCTACGCGGTCGTCAAGGGCGTCGGCAGTTCGAGCGACGGCAGGTCCCTGGGGCTGGCGGCACCCCGCCCGGAGGGTCAGCGGGCGGCGCTGGAGCGGGCCTACCGCCGCGCCGGGATCTCGCCGGCCGAGGTGGGCCTGCTGGAGGCGCACGGCACCGGGACGGTGGTCGGCGACCGCACCGAACTCACCACACTCACCGAGGTGTTCACCGAGGCCGGGGCGGCGCCGGGCGGATGCGCGCTCGGCTCGGTGAAGTCCCAGATCGGGCACACCAAGTGCGCGGCCGGGCTGGCCGGCCTGATCAAGACGGCCCTGGCCCTGCACACCGGGGTCAGGCCGCCCACGGCGCAGCTGACCCGGCCCAATGAGGCCTGGGAGGCCGGGAGCAGCCCGTTCGCCTTCCACACCGTGGCACGCCCGTGGGCGGCCGCGCCCGGTGAACGGATCGCCGGGGTCAGCGCGTTCGGCTTCGGCGGCACCAACTTCCACGTGGTGCTGCGCGGGCACGAGGCGGGGCCTCCGCCCCGGCACGGGCTCGACGCCTGGCCGGCGGAGCTGTTCGTCTTCCACGGCGCCGACCGGGCGGAGACCGCCCGGGAGATCGGCCGGCTGCTGGAGCTGGTCGCGGAGAACGACCGGCAGGGCCGTTCCTGGCGGCTGCGCGACCTGGCGCTGAGCGCCGCCCGGCGCGCCGACGCGTCCGGGAAGCCGGCCTGGACGGCGGTCGTGGCCCGTGACCTGGACGAGCTGCCCGGGCTGCTGGGACGGGCCCGGGAGGGAGAGCACGATCCCCGGGCGGGGATCTTCGTCGCGGAGCCGGACGGATCGGACGGATCGGACGGGCCGGGCGGCGAGGTGGCGTTCCTCTTTCCCGGCCAGGGCAGTCAGCGGCCGGACATGCTCGCCGAGCTGTTCATCGCCTTCCCGGAGGTCCAGCGGTATCTGCGGACCGGCCGCGAGTGGGCGGACGTCATCTTCCCGCCGACCGCCTTCGACACCGGCGCCGAGGAGGCGCGGCGCGCCCGGGTCACCGACACCAGGACCGCCCAGCCCGCGCTGGGCATCATGGGGCTGGCCGTGTCCGAGCTGCTGGGCCGGGCCGGCGTCCGGCCCGCGACGGTGGCCGGGCACAGCTACGGCGAACTGGTCGCGCTGTGCGCGGCTGGGGTGTTCGATTCGGAGACGCTGCTGGAGCTGAGCGCGGCGCGCGCGGAGGCGATCCTGGCCGCCGCCGGCGCGGAGCCGGGGACCATGGCCGCCGTGGCGGCCGGGCACCGGGACGTCGCCGAGGAACTGCGGGCGGCCGGGCCGGCCGCCCGGGTGGTGGTCGCGAACCACAACGCACCGCGGCAGACCGTGATTTCCGGTCCCGTCGAGGAGGTCGGGGCGGCGGTGCGCCGGCTGCGTGAGCGGGGCCTGGGCGCCAAGACCGTGCCGGTGGCGTGCGCCTTCCACAGTCCCCTGGTGGCCCCGGCCGGCGAACGGTTCGCCGAGGTTCTCGCCGCCCGGCCGGTGGCCGCGCCGGAGATACCGGTGTGGGCGAACCGGACGGCTGCCGCCTACCCCGAGCAACCGGACGGCATACGGTCCGAGCTGGCGGCCCAGATCGGTTCCCCCGTGCGCTTCGTGCAGCAGATCGAGCGGATGTACGAGGCCGGCGTCCGGGTCTTCGTGGAGGCCGGGCCGGGTTCCGTGCTGACGGGCCTGGTGGGCCGGATCCTCGGCGACCGTCCGCACACCGCGGCGGCGTGCGAGGGGCCCGAAGACCCCGGGCTGCGCGGCTTCCTGAGCCTGCTCGCCCGGCTCGCCGTCGCCGGCGTCCCCGTCCGCACCGGCTGGACGCACCGCGGGCGCGACAGCGTCGAAGCCGTCCCCGGGACCTGCCCCGCGGCACCCGGCTGGATCGTCAACGGGCAGCTGACACGCACCCGGGACGGCGGCCTGCTGCCCGGCTCGCTCGCACCCGCCCGACGCATACCGATGGAGAAGATGACAGTGATCCGGGCCCAGGACGGCGGCACGGCGGACGACCGTGACCGGATGGTCCATGAATTCCTGCTCACCAGCAGGGAGCTGGTCGCGGCGCAGCGCGACGTACTGCTGACGTATCTCGGCGGGGCGGCGGGTGTGCCGCCGGTCGCGCCGGCGGCGATACCGGCCACGCCGGTACCGGCTGCGCTCCGGCCGGCCGTGCCGGAGCCCGCTCCCGTTGCCGCTCCCGTGATGTCCCCGGCGGCGGCACCCACGGCACCCGAGGCACCGGCGGACGTGCTGGCGACCGTCCTGGACATCATCAGCGAACGCACCGGCTATCCCCTCGACATGATCGAGCCCGGTCTCGACCTGGAGGCCGACCTGAGCATCGACTCGATCAAGCGGGTCGAGATCGTCGGCGAGCTGGCCGCACGGCTGGGCTTCGGCACCGGCGGGACCGAGCTGCCCCGGCTCGACGACGCGGAGCTGGAAGCGGTCTCGAAGGCCCGTACGGCGTCCGGCATCGCCGAACTGCTGGAGGAGCGGCTGCCCGGCGGGGGAACGGCTCCCGCGCAGCAGACCCCCGCCCCTGCGGAAGACCCTGGTCCGGCCGTCACCGGCGAGGCGCCCGGCAGGCTGGTGCTGCGCAGCGTCCGCCTCCCCTCCCCCGACGGGGACTTCGCGGTGCTGGAGGGAACACGGTTCGCCCTGCTGGGCGGTGCCGGACCGGTGCCGGACGCGCTGGCCGCCCTGCTGGGCGCCCGCGGCGCGGAGGCGGTCACCCTGCCGCCGGACCACGTGCTCACGGACGCGGACGGCCCGCTGGACGGGGTGTTCCACCTGGAGACGCTGTCGCAGGACGGCGGCGAGCCGCTGCTGCCCGGGGCCTTCCCGGTGTTCCAGGCCGCGCTGCGGTGCGGGCCGCGCTGGCTGCTCGCGGCCGCGCCCGCCGCCGACGCGAACGCCCCCGCCGGGACCGGCGGACGGGCGGACGGGCTGCGCGGCATGTTCCGGACCGTCGCGCGGGAGTACCCGGACACCCTCGCCCGGTTCGTCGAGCTGGCCCCGCAGCTGACGGCCGCCGAGATGGCGGCCGCGCTGGTGGGCGAGCTGACGTCCGAGGAGCCGGCCCCGGTGGTGCTGCGGTCGCCGGACGGCGTCCGGTCCGGCCTCGAAACCGTGGCCGCCGGCCTCGGCGCCCTGGGCGACCGCGGCGCGGGCCCGGCCGGGGACGGTACGGCCGAGGCAGCTGCCATCGGCCTGCACCGGGACTCGGTGGTGCTGCTGATCGGCGGGGCCCGGGGCATCTCCGCCCGGGTCGCCGCGACGCTGGCGGCGGCCTCCCGCTGCCGGATCGAACTGGCCGGCCGGACCGCTCTGCCGGACAACGCCCCCGAGGACCTCGAAGACGCAGCCACCCGGCAGGCGCCGGACCGGGCCGCGCTGCGGGCCGTCCTGGCCGGCCGGGGGGAACGCTCCCCGGCCGGCATCGAGCGGGCCGTCTCGGAGATCCTCGCCCGCCGGGAGGTCCGCCGCACCCTCGGCACCCTGCGGGATCTGGGCAGTCCGGTGCGCTACCACACCGTGGACGTCCGGGACCCCGAGGCGGTGCGACGCCTGGTGGCCGACGTCCACGCCGAACACGGCCGGCTGGACGGCGTGGTGTACGCGGCCGGGATCATCGAGGACCGGGTCCTGGCCGAGAAGGACCCGGAGTCCTTCCGCCGGGTCTACGACACCAAGGTCGAGGGCGCGCGCACCCTGCTGGCGGCGCTGGACGAACTGCCGCGGACTTCCCGGTTCGTCGTGTTCTTCGGCAGCGTCGCGGCCGTTCTCGGCAACCGCGGCCAGGCGGACTACGCGGCCGCCAACGACGCTCTGCAGTCCCTCGGCAGCCGGTGGGCGGAGAAGTCCGCGTCCCGCACGCTGACGGTGCACTGGGGGCCCTGGGCGCCGGACGGGGAGCACGCGGGCATGGTGACCCCCGAGCTTGCCCGGGAGTACGCGCGGCGCGGCGTCGGACTCATCGACCCCGAGGAGGGGGCGCTGTGCCTGCTGCGCGAGCTCGCCTGGGGCGAGGAATCGGCCGGCGCCGTGGTCTACACCGCAACGGGCTGGTGAGCATGAGCACGCATCACACGCCGTCCGGCCGGCCGGCCGTCGCCATCGTCGGCATGGCCGTCCTCTTTCCCGGCGCGCCGGACCTCGCGGCGTACTGGCGCAATCTGACGGCCGGAACCGACGCGATCACCGAGGTCCCGGCCGGGCGCTGGGACCCCTCCTTCTACGACCCGGCGGCCGCCCGCGGCCGCTCGGACCGGGTGTACTGCCGTCGCGGCGGATTCGTCGACGAGCTGGCCGAGGTGGAGGCGACCCGGTTCGGGATCATGCCCAGCTCGGTGCCCGGCACCGAGCCGGAACAGCTCATCGCGCTGCACGTCGCCGCTGAGGCGATCGCCGACGCCGGCGGCGAGGAACGGCTGCCGGACCGGGACCGGATCGGGGTGATCCTGGGCCGGGGCGGCTATCTGTCCCCCGGGATGGCGCGGGGCACCCAGTCCGTCCAGACGTCCAACCAGTTGGTGCGCACTCTCGCGGAGCTGCTGCCCGAGCTGGACGCCGGACTGCTGGAACGGGTCCGGCGGGCGTACACGCGGCAGCTGGGACCGGACGAGCCCGAGCAGGCGATCAACCTGGTGCCCAACCTGACCGCCTCCCGGGTGGCCAACCGGCTCGACCTGCGCGGCCCGGCGTACACGGTGGACGCCGCCTGCGCGTCCTCGCTGGTCGCGGTCGACCAGGCGGTCGGCGAACTGGCCTCGGGCCGCTGCGACCTGGTGCTGGCGGGCGGGGTCCACCACTGTCACGACATCACGCTGTGGTCCCTGTTCTCCCGGCTGCGCGCGATGTCGCCGAGCCAGCGGATCCGCCCGTTCCACCGGGACGCGGACGGCCTGCTGATCGGCGAGGGCACCGGCGTGGTGGCGCTCAAGCGCCTCTCCGACGCGCTGCGCGACGGCGACCGCGTCTACGCCGTCGTCCGCGGCACCGGCGTGGCCAGCGACGGCCGCAGCGGCAGCCTCGTCAACCCCGACCCCTCGGGCCAGGTGAAGGCGGTACGGGCGGCCTGGCGCGAGGCGGGGCTGGATCCCGCTGCACCGGGGTCGGTCGGACTCCTGGAGGCGCACGGGACCGCCACCCCCTCGGGCGACGCGGCCGAACTGGCCACCCTGGCCGAGGTGTTCGGCCCGCCGGACGGCAAGGACCGGCCGGTGCTCGGGTCGGTGAAGTCGATGATCGGGCACACCATGCCGGCCGCCGGCGTGGCCGGTCTCGTCAAGGCCGCGCTCGCGGTGCACCACGGCGTACTGCCGCCGACCCTCCACTGCGAGGAGCCGCACCCGGCCCTGGCCCGTACCCGCTTCCGGACGATCGCCGCGGCGCGGGGCTGGGAGACCGGCGACGGGCGGACCCGGCGGGCGGGCGTCAACGCCTTCGGCTTCGGCGGCATCAACGCCCATGTGGTGCTCGAAGCCGCCCCCGGCCCGGACCGTCCGGCGGTGGAGGTCCGCGAACGGGAACAGGTGCTGCGGCTGGCCGCCGGCACCCCGGAGGAGCTCGCCGCGCTGCTGGACGCCGAGGACGCCGCCGTCCGCGCACGACGGCCCGCGCACGACGGACGCACCCGGCTGGGCGTCGTCGCCCCGGACGCCAGGCGCCTCGCCCTGGCCCGGAAAGCGGTCGCCAAGGGCAGCCCGCGGGGGCGCGGCGACATCTGGTTCTCCCCGGAGCCGCTGCTCGGCGGCCCTGCGGGCGGGCGGCTGGCCTTCGTCTTCCCCGGCCTGGAGGCCGAGTTCCGGCCCCGGATCGACGACGTCGTCGAGCGGTTCGGGCTCTCGGCGCTGCTGCCCGCGGGGTTCGGCGGGTCCGGGGCCGATGTGGCGGACGTCGGACGGCACGGGGCCGGAGTCATCGCCGTGGGGCGGGTGCTGGACGCCGCGCTGCGCCGGATGGGCATCGTGCCCGACGCCGTCGCGGGCCACAGCATCGGCGAGTGGACGGCCATGGCCACCGCCGGGCTGTACGCCGGGGACGCGGTCGACGAGTTCACCCGCTCCTTCGACCCGGACCAGGTGCGGGTGGCCGGGCTGTCCTTCGCCGCGCTGGGCGCACCGGCCGAGCAGGTCACCGCCGTGCTCGCCGACCGTCCCGATGTGGTGCTGTCGCACGACAACGCCCCGGAGCAGTCGATGGTCTGCGGCCCGCCCGGCCAAGTGAAGGATCTGGTGAGGCACTTCCGGCAACGCGGCGTCATCGGGCAGGTCCTGCCGTTCCGCTCGGGCTTCCACACCCCGATGCTGGCCCCCTACGTCGAGCAGATCCGGCACTACGCGGGCCTGTTCGAGCTGCGCCGGCCGACCGTGCCCGTCTGGTCGGCGACCACCGCCGCGGAGTACCCCCGCGCTGAGGACGAGGTGCGGGAGCTCTTCGTACGCCACCTGCTGGAGCCCGTCCGCTTCCGCCCGCTGATCGAGGCCATGTACGCGGCCGGCTTCCGCGTCTTCGTCCAGGCCGGTACGGGCCATGTGGGCTCGCTCGTCGAGAACACCCTGCGCGGTCTCCCCCACCTGGTGGTGGCGGCCAACTCCCCGCACCGGGACGGGACCGCGCAGCTGCTGCGGGTCGCCACGGCGCTGTGGACGGCCGGCGGTGACCCGTCCACCGGGGTCCCGGTGGACGGTGGCAGCCACGCCCGCCGGATGCCGCCCTCGCGGCTGGACCTGGGCGGGAAGCTGGTGTCCCTGGACCGGGAGACGGTGGCCGCGGTGCGCTCGGCGCTCGCCGTCCGGCAGGGAACGGACTCCGGCACGGACTCCGGCACGGTGCTGCCCGTCCCGGACGGCTCCCCGCTGGCGGCCGAGCTCCGGGCCCTGCTGAAGGACACCGCCGACACGGCCGTCGCGGTGTCCCGCGCCGCGGCGGCGTCCACGGTCCGCACCGTACTGCGGGTGTCCACGGACGCCATGCCGTACCTGCGCGACCACTGCTTCTTCGCACAGCGCCCCGGCTGGCCCGCCGAGGCCGACCGGTGGCCGGTCGTCCCGGCCACGACCGTGGTGCACCACATGATGGAGCACGCCGAACGGGCCCGGCCCGGGACGACCGCGGTGGCGGTGCGCGAGGTGCGGCTGAACCGCTGGGTGGCCGCGGCCCCCGCCGTCGACGTGCCTGTGACCGTCGAGGCGTCCGGGACCGACCGGGCCGGTGTGACGTTCGGCGCGTACGCGCACGGCGAGGTGGAACTCGCGGACCGGTACCCCGGCGGCGCGCCCCGGCCCTGGCGGTGGGCACCCGAGGAGGAACGGGCCCCCGGGATCACGGCCGGGCAGCTGTACCGGGACCGCTGGATGTTCCACGGCCCGGCGTTCCAGGGCGTCACCGAGCTGACGGCGGTCGGCGACGCGCATGTGCGCGGCGTGCTCACCGCACCGTCCGCGCCGGGCGGCCTGCTCGACAACGTGGGGCAGCTGCTCGGCTACTGGATCCTCACCACCCTGGCCGAGCGGACCCTGGTGTTCCCCGTCCGCGTGCGGCACATCCGGTTCTTCGGCCCGCACCCGTCGCCCGGCACCCGGGTCGAGTGCCTCATCAGGATCGTCTCGGTCACCGACGCCACGGTGGGGGCGGACGTGCAGTTGCTCCTGGACGGTCGTGTCTGGGCGGAGATCCGCGGCTGGCAGGACCACCGGTTCGACAGCCGCACGGACACCAAGGCGCAGGAACGGTTCCCCGAGCAGCACGCCCTCTCCGCGGTGCAACCGGGCGGCTGGGTGCTCCTGTTCGACGGGTGCCACGACCTCGCGTCCCGCGACCTCGTGATGCGGCGGCACCTCGGCACCGCCGAGCGCGAGGACCACGAGCGGCGCCCGCCGTCCGGCCGCCGCCAGTGGCTGCTCGGCCGCATCGCGGCCAAGGACGCGGTCCGCCGGTGGCTGTGGCAGCACGGCGAAGGGCCGGTCTTCCCCGCCGAGATCCGGGTGGGCAACGACGCGTCCGGCCGGCCGCGGGTCACCGGTGCGCACGGCCGGGCTCTCCCCGCCCTCGACGTCTCGCTGGCGCACCGGGCCGAGGCCGCGGTCGCCCTGGTCCGGCCGCGCGGCACGGACGGGCACCCGGCGCCGGTCGGCATCGACGTGGAGGAGGTCGCCCAACGGCCACCGGGGACCCTGGCCGCCGCCCTCGGCCCCGCCGAGCGCGAGCTCCTCGTCGCGCTGTGCTTCCGGACCGGTGAACCGCAGCCGCTGTGGTTCACCCGGTTCTGGGCGGCGAAGGAGGCGGTGGCCAAGGCCGAGGGCACCGGGCTGCGGGGACGGCCGAAGGACTTCGCCGTGACCGAGGCACGGGCGGACGCCCTGGTGGTGGTCGTGGGCGGACGCCGATACCCGGTGCGCTGCCGCACCGTCACCAACCCGCAAGGCCTGCCGGAGAGGGAGTACGTGGTCGCGTGGACCACGGGTCCGGCCCCCGGGGACGCCCGGCAGCAAGACGAACGACAGGAGAGTCAGCAGTACTGCGTTTCCCCGGGGGACAACCCCCGGACCCCCGGCCGGAACCACAGGTCCACGGAGTGCCCTGGACCGGCAACGCGAGGAGAGTCCAAGTGAACAGCAGCGAGGCGGCGCCGACCGCCGCGACCCCCGGGGCCGTGTTCGAGGAGGCCGTGTTCGAGGAGATCACCGGCATGCTCCACACCGTCCTCGGCGAGTACGGGGGCGTGGTGAACGCCGGGATCACCATGGACACCCGGTTCCACGACGACCTGGACCTGGAGAGCATCGACCTGGTCACCCTCGGCGGCCACCTCCGGGCGCGGTACGGGGAGCTGGTGAACTTCGCCGAGTACCTGGCCGGGCTCGGGCTGGAGGAGATCATCGGCCTGACGGTCGGACAGCTCGTCGAGCACATCACCGGCTGCCTGCGGGCCCCCGGGGAGCGGTGACCCATGGCCATGATCGACGCCAACGGCCTTGCCCTGCACGTGGAACGCATACCCGCGCGGACGACGACCGGCACCGCCCCGCCGCCCACCGTAGTGCTCGTCCACGGGATGCTCATCGACAGCCTCGTCAGCTACTACTTCACCCTGGCGCCCCGGTTCGCCGCCGCCGGACTCGACGTGATCATGTACGACCTGCGGGGGCAGGGCCTCAGCGAACGGCCGCCGGCCGGCTACCGGCTGGAGGATCACCTCGACGACCTGGAGGCCCTGCTCGACCGGCTGGATCCGGCGGGCCCCGTGCACCTGGTGGGCAACTCCTACGGCGGCACCATCGCGTTCGGCCACGCGGCGCGGCACCCCGGCCGGGTGGCCAGCGTCTCGATGATCGAGTCGGAGCCGGCCACCGCCGCCTGGGCCCGCAAGATGGCGGCCAACCTCGCGCGCGGGGCGGAGGAGCTCACCCGCGACGGCCTCTTCGAGGAACTCACCGAGAAGCACGGCAAGCACGTGACCAAACGCGTCCGGTCGGCCGCCCGGCTGCTGCACTCCACGAACACGGTGCGGGACGTCCCCGCCAGCCGGGTGCTCGACGAGGACGCGATCCGGTCGGTGGGCACCCCCGTACTCGCCCTCTACGGCGCCGAGTCCGACCTCGCCGCTCAGGAGGGCTGGTTGCGGTCCCTCCTCCCCGTCTGCCGCACCGTCGTGCTGCCGGACCAGGAACACTGGGTCCTCGTCGGCGCCACGGAACCGGCCGGCGACCTGATCCTCGAGTGGATACGGGCGCACACGCCCGTACCGGCGGCCGGGGACGTGATCCGGTGAGCCGCTTCCTGTTCGTGGTGCCACCCCTGGCCGGGCACGTCAACCCCACGGTCGGCGTCGCCGCCGAGCTGGTCCGGCGCGGGCACCAGGTGGCCTGGGCCGGTCTGCCGGAGGTCGTGGGACCGCTGGTGGGCGACGGCGCGACCGTGTTCCGGTGCGCCTCCCCGGACCTGGCCGACCCCGCCCTGCTGCGGCCGCCCACGCTCCGCGGCCCGGCGGCGCTGAAGTTCCTGTGGGAGCGGTTCCTCGGGCCGCTCGCCGAGCACATGGCGCCCGGAGTGCGGGCGGCCGTCGCCGAGTTCCGGCCGGACGTCCTGGTGGCCGACCAGCAGGCCGTCGCCGGCGGCCTCGTGGCCGAGCGGCTGGGGCTGGTGTGGGCCACCTCGGCGGCCACCACGGCGGGCTTCACCTCGCTGTCCGGCCTGCCGAAGGTCGACTCCTGGATCGCCGGGCTGATCGGGGAGCTGCGGCAGCGGATCGGCGACCCCTGGAGCACCGCGGACCCCCGGCTGTCCGGCCGGCTGGTGCTGGCCTTCAGCACCGAGGCCCTGGCCGGGCCGGTCCCGTCCGCGGGCGAGCAGGTCCGGTTCGTCGGACCGTCGCTCGCCTCACGCCCGGCCGCGGACGACTTCCCCTGGCACCGGCTCGACCCCCGCACGCCCACCGTGCTGATCACCCTCGGCACGGCCAATGCCGAGGCGGCGCCCCGCTTCCTCGCCGCGTGCGCCGAGGCGGTGCGCGGACGGCCGGACCGGGCGCAGGCGGTGATCGTCGACCCGACGGGCACGGTGCCGGAGTTCGCCGACCGGGTGCTGGTCCGGCCGCGCGTTCCCCAACTGGCCCTGCTGGAACGGTGCGACGCGGTGATCTGCCACGGCGGGCACAACACCGTGTGCGAGGCGCTGTGGTACGGCCTCCCTCTGATCGTCGCACCCATCCGGGACGACCAGCCCGCCGTCGCCGCCCAGGTGACGGACGCCGGGGCGGGCGTACGGGTCCGGTTCAACCGGGCGACCGCCGAAGTGCTGGGCGCGGCGCTGGACACCGTCCTCCGCGAGCCCGGCTGCCGCGAGGCGGCCGGGAGGGTGCGCGCGTCGTTCCGCGCCGCGGGGGGTGCCACGGCCGCAGCCGTACACCTCGAAGCCCTGGCGGCGCGGGCGAAGTGACCCGCGGGCCCGCGGGCCCTGCCGAATGAGAGGTGTCACCCATGCCCTGACATGGCATGCCCCCGCCATCCCTCTTGCGGGGAGAACAACCTCCTCGCACCGATCCCCCTCACACCAATCCACAAGGAACCACTATGCGCAACCCCCGCAGGAGAGCGGCACTGGCACCAGTGCTGCTCACCTCCCTCGCCCTTGCCCTCGCCGGCTGCTCGCCGTCTGACGGCGGCCCCGCCTCGAATGAGGCGGAGAACAGCAGTGCAGCCGGCGCCCCTCAGGGCGACGTCAGCCTCCGCACGCCCTCCCCCCGGGGAACCGACCCCGGCGCGGTGACCATTCCGGCGGGCGGCGGCGTCAAGGCGCACAAGTCGGCGGTGAAGGTCGACTCCATCGACCGGAACAGCGGGCGCGCCGTCATCTCCCCGACCGCCGCGCAGGCCTCCCCGAGCCCGTCCGGCAAGCCGGGGCCGTCGGCGACGCCTGCCGCGAAGAAGCCCGTCGCCGTGGGCGACATCATCGCCAGCAAGCCCGTGGCCGGCGCGCCCCAGGGCGTCCTGGCCAAGGTCACGAAGGTGGAGAAGGAGACCTCGGCGGGCACCGAGGTCCGTACCGCCCCGGTCGACCTCTCCACGGTGCTGGGCGACTCCAAGGTCAAGAACAAGCTGCCCGTCGACCCGTCCGGCTTCAAGGCCGATTCGCTCGTTCCGGGGGTGAAGTTCTCCTGGGCAAAGCGCGGCAATGTCCACGCCGGGCCCGAGGGCCTCAAGCTGCCCTTCGGCAGCCTGCGCGTCGACGTCGACACCTCGGTCGACACGGAGAAGAGCGCGAAGGGAGAAGGGGTGGAAAGCCCCACCAAGGCGTCGTTCAAGGGCTTCGTCCAGCTCGCGCCCCAGGTCGACTTCACCTACTACGGCCGCGGTTCCGGCGACGGCCCGTCGGGGGCCGGCCTGCGGCTGAGCGGTGACTGGTCCTCGGGGTTCCACTTCAAGGGGCGGACGGCCCCCACGACCAACGGCAAGCCGCTGCGGATACCGTTCGTCGTCCTGCACGCCAACCCGACCTTCTACATCGGTGAACTTCCGGTCACCGTCAACATCGACCTCACCTGCTACGTCCTGATCGACGCCGACGGCAAGGCGAGCCTGGACGTCGAACAGGACCCGGTGAAGGGCGACTTCGCCCTCGGCTCCGCGTTCAGCCTGCGCGAGGGCTGGCAGCCGGAGGCCAAGGCGAACTTCACCCCCGCGACGCTGAAGGCGAGCGTCTCGGCCGCGGTCAACACGAAGGTCCGGTTCGGCACCGAGGCGAACCTCGGTCTCTACGGCAGCGTGGGCGTGAAGGGCGACGTCGCCGCGCCGTACGTGCGCACCGAGGTCAAGGGCCGGGCCGGCGGGTCGACCGAGGGGAAGGCCGCGGCCGAGGCCGACTGGAAGCTGTTCGCGGGAGTCGACCTGGAGGGCTGGGTCATGCCGTATCTGAAGATCGGCGGCGTACAGGCGTTCGCGGTGCGCCTGCCGATGCCCAAGGTGCAGCGCGAGGTGCAACTCGCCCACGGCAAGGGAGCCGTACAGATCCCCCAGCCGCGCACTCCGCAGGACGACACGAAGCCGGGCGACAAGGACCAGTCCGGCGGCAGCAAGCCCCGGCACAACTGACACACCGACACTCAGCCCACCCGTTCGAATCGGCGTGCACCGGACCCGTCGTGCACGCCGCAGAAAGGCATGCCCATGTTCCGCATACGAATACCGAGACCCGCGGCGCTGATCGCAGCGGGCGGCATAGGTGCCTGCATCGCCACCGTCGCCGTACCACCCGCCTACGCGGTCACCCCCACCCCGGCGGACAGCTGCACCGTCCGCCCCGCGGACAAGAACTCCGAAGCGCCGCCGAGCTGTCTCGGCGTCACCGCCTCCCTCGAGCGCCTTCCCGCCATCGGCGAGCGGACCACCCTCACCGTGGCCGTCACGGCGCAGGCCGGCGTCAAGCGCGCCGGCCTCTCCCTCCAGCTGCCGCCCGCCCTGCGGATCGTCGACCGGGACCCGGCCCTCGCCGCGCCCACGACGGACCCCTTCGGCCAGCGCACCAGCCGGACGCTGGCCCTCACGCCGGGCACCCGCACCATCAGGCTCAAGGTCGAGGCCGTCGCCGCGGGCCCCGCCCAGATCCAGGCGGACATCAGTGACATCGACCGCCCCGGCCCGCGCCGCGCCGGTCACGCCTCGGTGGAACTGACCATCGGCAAGGCCAAGGGCTCCACCACCAAGGGCATGTCCGTCACCAAGGCCGACGCGACTCCGGCCGACGGGCCCACGGCACACGACCGCCCGGTGCGCCCGGGCGCCGCCGCCCCGGCCGCACCCGGCACTCCCCCGCAGGCCACCGCCCCCGGCAAGCCCTACGCCCCGGTCTGCGTCAGCGGCACTCTGCGCAACCGCTTCCAGTCCTCCGAGGGCGGCAGCTGGAACCGCAAGGCCGACCGGGACCTGCCGGTCAGCAACGCCAATGTCACCCTCTGGGGCAGAACGACCGCAGGCGGCAGTACGCAGAAGCTCGCCACGGGCCTGACCGGCAACGGAGACGGCACGTTCAAGCTCTGCTACACGCCGAGCGCTTCCGTCACCTCCCGGGTCTGGGCGGAGTTCCAGACCCGGGCCGGCAGCATGTGGTCGGTCGTCGACGGATACAACCGCCACTACTCGACCACCTCGAACGCCCTCAGCAACGTCTCGGGCAACAAGAGCCTGGGCACCGTCTACGCCAACAGCGGCCAGAGCCGCGCCTGGCACGCCTTCGACACCCTCAACAAGCTCTGGTGGGACCGGGGTTCGACCAGCACCTGCTGGACGAGCAACGAGAAGGACGGCCGCTGCTCCCCGATCACCGTCCAGTGGTATCCGGGCTCCCAGGACGGCACGTACTGGACGAACCGCGACGACAAGGTCCACCTCGCGGACAGCGACCCCGACTCCGGCCACACCACCGTCCACGAGGCCGGCCACTCCCTCATGGGCAAGCTCTACAAGGGATGGTGGCCGAACGTCACCAACTGCTCGCCCCACTACGTCAACCGCACCTCCTCCACCACCTGCGGCTGGACCGAGGGCTTCGCCGACGCCGTGGCGTTCCGCGCCTTCAAGGACACCGTCATGACGTGGGGCAACGGCAGCTCCATGAACCTCGCCAACGACCGCACCACACGCGGCATCGACTGGGGCGACGCCTGCGAGGCCCGGGTCGCCACCGCGCTGGCCGACCTGTGGTCCCAGGTCGACGGCGGCTGGACGAAGAGCAACACCATGATGTCCCGCGAGCGCCAGTCCACCTTCCGTGAGTACTTCCTCACCGACCGGCCCGCGTACGGCCTGGACAGCGGAGCGAAGGCCCGCAACATCCTCTACCACCACACCATCCAGTACTGACCCGCCCGATCGGCAAGAGAAGAATTCCCCATGCACAGATTCCGTAGATCAACCCGCATATCAACGCACGCACACGCCGCCCCTGCGTCAAAGCGCAAAAAGGTGCTTCTGGCCACGACGGGCGCCGCCGTCCTGTCCGGTGCACTCCTGCTGAACATCTCCCCCCAGGCCCAGGCCAGTGCTACCGGCACGGTCACCGGCGGACGAGGCAATTTCAGCACCGTCAACCAGCGGTCCCAGCCGTCGCTTTCGGCCGGCATCACCGGAAAGTCGCGGGTCGGCGACCAGATCCCGATGACCTGCCGTACCACCGGCGACGCCGTCGAGAACAACTCCCGCTGGATCTGGTCCGGCAAGTACTACATCGCCGACGCGTTCATCCGGGAGAACACCGGGAAGCTGCCGGTCTGCACCTCCACTCAGCCCACCGATAAGCCCACTGACAAGCCCACCGGCAATCCCACCGGCCGGAAGGCCCTCGACATCAGCATGCAGAAGCAGGTCAAGGACCAGTGGTGCTGGGACGCCACCGGCCTGACCATAGCCAACTTCTGGGGCTACACCCGCTACAACCAGTACGACTTCTGCCGCCTGGCCGCCCAGAACAACCGGCTGGACTGCAACAACCGCCCCGCCACCCTGGGCGACATGGCCAATGCCCTCCGCAACATGGGCTTCCGCAGCAATGGCAACGACCTCTACCGCAACGCTTCCTTCGGCGAGACCCGGACCGAGATCGCGAACGGGCGTCCGTTCGCCGTCCGCATCGGCTGGAACTCCGGCGGCGGCCACATGAACGTCGTCTACGGCTACGACAGCACCAGCAACATGATCGCGATCGGCGACCCCTGGCCCACCACGAAGACCTACACCTGGTGGAACTACTCCGCCTACTCCGGAAACAACTCCTTCCGGTGGACCCACACGCGCATCGGCATACACGGCTAGAACGACCGGAAGAGACGACCCACCGTGCACCACACGACCAGACGCGCCGCCACCCTGTGTGCGGCCACTGCCGTCGCCGCCCTCTGCGGAATCGTTCCCGCGCAGGCCGCCGACGGACCCACCACCCCTGCGGCGACCGACGTCACCGCCGCTCAGAAGGTGCTGCGCTCCGGCCAGCTCCGCGACACCGTCGCCCGCTTCCTGACGGCCGCGGCCGAGCGCGGCGCACCGGAAGGCGGCACGGACGGCGGCACTGACGGCGGCAAGGCCGGCGCCCCGCGCAGCCTCGCGCAGTCGCCCGCCGCGGCACCCGGCTTCGACCTCAAGAAGCCGGTCCCCTTCTACGAGCTGTCGCCCGAGTTCGTCGCCGGCAAGACCGAGGCCACCGCCGGCGCGGCCCTGCGGCTGTCCTACCTCGCCTCCCGCGTCTCGGCCGCCGACGGCCGCCAGGCCGCCGTCCTGCTCGCCCCGGAGCAAGGCGGCCGTGACTGGCAGCTGGCCGGCATCCGCGACGGCGACGCGGACATCAGCGCCGCCGAACGTGGCACGGACCAAGCGCAGACCTTCATGGAGCCGCAGATCCACGGCTGGTACCGGCTGACCGGCAACGGCTCCGTCGAGCCCCTCAACAAGGAAGCCCGGACAGCCCTGCAAGGCAAGCCCCGCGTCCCGCTCGCGGCGTACCAGCAACTCGTCGCCAAGCGCTACGGCGACAAGCTCCCCGGCTCGGCCTACGACCGTAAGGGTCTCGCGGGCGGCTACGCCCTCGCCGAGGAGCAGACCGCCGCCACCGCCCCTTCCCGCTCCTGGCTCCCGGCCGCCTCCGGCGCGGCAGCCCTGGCGGTGTCGGGCGCGGCGGTCCTTCATCTGCGCCGACGCCGACGCTCGGCCTGATCCGGCCCGCAGCCGGGCGCCCGGAATCCTGCCCCTGGCCCGCCTGTGCGCGCCGGGGGCAGGCCGGCGCCGGCGCGGCCGGGCCGGCTAGGACGCCCGGGTTTTCCGGCAGGTGCGCAGGGGGAACACGGCCCGGACGACCGTGCCGGTGGTGTCGGCGGTTCTGGCGCTGAAGGTGCCGCCGTACGCTTCGCAGCGCCAGCGCATGCCCTGCATGCCGTACCCCTCGGTGGCTCTCGGCGGGTTCGGGCCGAGGCCGCGTCCGTCGTCGGTGACGGTGAGGCTGATGTCCTCGTCGCGACATGTGAGGGCAACGGTGATGCGCCGGGCGTCGGCGTGCTTGACCACGTTGGTGAGCGCTTCCTGGGCGACCCGGTAGACGGCAAGGTTCACACCGTTCTCCCCTGTACCCGCGTGGGGCCGGTCGCCCTGGACGTCCACGTCCACCACGAGCCCGTTCTCGGCGGCGATCTGTCCGGCGAGGAAGGTGACCGACTCGGCGAGCCCCAGCCCTTGGACGGTTGCCGGGCTCACGGTGGCGATGATGCGGCGCAGCGTACCGGCCTGTTCGTCGAGGGTGCGGGACGCGTCCTCCATCGCCGCGCGCAGCGCACCGGGGTCGTCCAGTGCGCGGGCCGCGTCGAGCCGCCGCCGGGTCAGCGCCAGCAGCTGGAGGACTTCGTCGTGCAACTCGCCCGCGAGCAGGCCCGCATGGTGCTCCTGCCGCTCCACCATGGCGCTGGCGCGTCCCCGGCTGAGGACCACTTTCATCTCGGGCCAGGCCGGGACGGCGTAGACGGATGCCGCCAGCAGGAACGCGATGGCCGCGTGGTCCGTCGCTGTGGAGTGCGCCAGCCGGTCCACGCTCAGGACCGTGAATCCGCAGCAGATCATGATCAGCAGCCGGCGGGCCCGCCGCAGCCCGCAGGTCAGCAGCGCGAGGACGCCGGTGGCCAGGGCGATGCTCGGGGTCGAGACCGACCTGGGCGGCAAGTGGCCGTCGGTGAGGAGGTTGGCCGTGTAGGACACGGCGCTGACCAGGCTCACCGCGATGCACAAGCCGCCGAGTGTGCCCAGGGCGAGCGACTGTTGTGCGGTGGCCGGCCGGGCGGTTCTGCTACACATCGGCGGAGCGGCTCTGCCGGGCGTACGCGACGAGGTCGGCCCTGGTGACCAGGCCCAGCCGGGCGCGCAGAGCGGCCCTGACGCTCTCCACCGTGCGGACACTGACCGTCAGCCGCGCGGCCACCTCACGGTTGGTGTGCCCCTCGGCGAGCAGGCCCAGGACCTGCCGCTCCCGCAGTTGCAGTTCCGGCTCCCGGCCCTGTGCGCGGGCCAGCCCGGCACCGAGCGAGGGCTGTACGTAGCGTTTTCCCGACGCCACCGTCCGTACCGCCAGGACCAGCTCGGACACGGGGCTGCTCTTCAGCAGATAGCCCGCGGCACCCGCGGCCATTGCCCCGCAGATGATGGCCCGGTCCTCGTAGCAGCTCTGCACGAGAATTCCCATCTTCGGCGCGGCGGCCTGGAATTGGGGAATGGCATTGAGCGCCAGGCCCGACTCCAGCTTCATGTCCAGCATCAGCACATCGGGCTGCTGCTCGGAAACGATCTCCAGCGCCTCGCGTTCGCAGGCGGCCTCCCCGACCACGATGAAGCCCTCAGGCTCCAGGAGCGCCCGGGTTCCAGCTCGTACGGTCGGATGATCCTCGGCCAGGACCACTCGCACGGGACCCCCCACCTTCTGCCTAGCCTTTCGGGCACGGGGAAACATGGCTGCTTTGCCGCCCCCATTGGATGCATTCACCTTCCGATGTAGTGGCCAATTTTGTCAACCGAGGGAATTCCCGCAACGGGAAGTCAAAGGTTCAATTTCCTGCGGCCGACCCGCAGAAATCTTGCGGACTTCTACGGATTTCCCGCAGCGGGCGGGCCGGGGGCGGTCGTTTCGTACTAATCACCCACAGGACATCGGCTTTTCGGGGCGATTGCACCGTCTGCACCCAAGAGTCCGAATATCCCGTCTTGGCGGGAAAAATGCGCTACTGGCGAAGAAAGACTCTCGCTCTCTTCCGGCCTCTCAGACCCACGTAACGCACAGCATATGACTCCTCATCAAAAGTGCATCACGGTAACGCGGCCGGGAGGAATTGCGGGCTATTCCTCATCGGTGTCCGGGCGTCACAGGGCCCCCGCTCGAAGCGTCATGTGGCGCGCAGGCCCAACCCCGAGGGCGGTCTCACGCGGTATCACACACGTCTCACCGGCGGTCAGGGCGTGGTCGTGGACACCACGAAGACCCGGGGGTATTTCGGGTCGTCGAGGTTGGCGGTGATCTCCAGGGAGGGCTTGGGCTTGTCCTGGTCGACGGTGGTGCCCGCCCAGTGGTGGCCCTCGCCCAGGTTCCAGCCGACCTCGGCGGCCTCGTCCTCGTCGATGGTGACTTCGCCGGCTTCCAGGTCGGCGGCGCTGGAGCCGACGTCGGAGAGCCACTTGTCGAACTTCTCGCGCGTGGTGGTGAATTGCAGGAAGAGCGAGCTCGCCTTCCACGCGTTGGTCTCGTAGGAGGCGACGTCCTCGGCGTAGGGCGGGACGGTCACCTCGTAGAGGCGGCGCTGGAGCCGGGTCGGCCAGCCCTCCTCCAGGCCGGACGCGGCGGCCTGTTCCTTCTTGGACTCGCTGCCGCCGCGGCTCTGCATCGCGGAGATGTAGAGGTAGCCGGCGGGGATCGCGATGAGCAGGAAGACGATGACGGACTTGAGGCAGCGGCGGCCGAAGCCGCCGTCCGTCCGCGGGGGGCCGGGCGGCAGCGCCGTGCGCTCGCCGCGGTGGTCGGTGGTGGTCATCAAGCGCGGCCCGCCTTCGCGTAGCGCTCGTAGCGTTCGACGCGGCGCCGGTTGGCGCGGCGGAAGCGGCGGGCGACGAGCCGGGCCAGGTCCGCGGCGCCGACCATGCCGGCCTCGGGGCCGAGCTGGGCCTTGACGATGCGGGCCTCGGGCCGGTAGCCGCGGCCGGTGAGGTGGCGGCGGAAGGCGTCCCGGGCGGGGGCGATCAGCAGGTCGTCGGCGGCGCTGACGCCGCCGCCGATGACGAAGCAGGAGGGGTCGAGGGCGGCGGCGAGGTTGGCGATGCCGACGCCGAGCCACTGGCCGATGTCCTGGAGCAGCTCGACGCACATGGCGTCGCCGGAGCGGGCCAGCTCGGTGATGAGGGGGCCGGTGATCTCGTGGACGTTGCCGCCGACGCGGTCGATGATCCCGTACGCGACGGGGGACTCGGCGGCGGCCAGCTCGCGGGCCTCGCGCACGAGGGCGTTGCCGGAGCTGTACTGCTCCCAGCAGCCGCGGTTGCCGCACGGGCAGCGGTGCCCGCCGGGCACGACCTGCATGTGGCCGAACTCGCCGGCGACGCCGAACTTGCCGCGCTTGACCTGCCCGTCCTCCAGGATCGCGCCGCCGATGCCCGTACCGAGGGTGATCATCACGAGGTGGTCCTCGCCGCGGCCGGCGCCGAACCGCCACTCCGCCCAGGCGGCGGTGTTGGCGTCGTTGTCGACCATGACGGGAACGGCGAGGCGGCCGGCGAGGCGGTCGCGCAGCGGCTCGTTGCGCCAGGACAGGTGCGGGGCGAACAGGACGCGGTTGCGGTCGGCGTCGACCCAGCCGGCCGCGCCGATGCCCACGGCGTGCACGTCGTGCCGGTCGGAGAGGTCGAGGACGAGCTCGACGATGGTGTCCTCGACGACCTTAGGGCTCTTGGACTTGTCCGGCGTCTCGGTGCGGACCTTCTCCAGGATGGTGCCGTCGGCGTCCACGACGCCCGCCATGACCTTGGTGCCGCCGATGTCGATGCCGACGGTGGGGACGCGCGGGGCGGTCAGGTGCGAGCGGCGCTCGCGCGTGCCGACGGTGCGCAGCACGGTGGCTCTCGCGGCGCCCCGGTGGAGCTCGCGGTACATGCTCATGACACCACCGCCACGGCGTGGAGCTGGGCGGTTCTACGGTCGCTCCGGCTGCGTGCTCGCAAGAGTCGTCGTCCCTGCGGTGGTCTCGGGAGGTGTCTGCCTCGTGGATACGGTCGTGGCCGATTGTGCCTCAAGGAAGCGTTCCGTACCGCATCGCCGGAAGCGGGCCCGCGCCCGGCGGGCCCGCCCGGTGAGAGCCCCGTCACTCCCCGCCGGGGCCGACGTGCTTGCCGCCGATCACGTCCGGCGCGGGGGCCCGCTCCAGCTCGTGGCTGAGCTGATCGAGCTCGCTGCCGCCCGCCATCTGGCGGGTGAGCTCGTCCAGGGCGATCTCCGACTTGGCGTGGCTGCCGGCCATCGCGCCGCGCTTGAGCAGCACGAAGCGGTCACCGACCAGATACGCGTGGTGCGGATTGTGGGTGATCAAAACCACGCCCAGGCCGGCGTCGCGCGCGGCCGCCACGTACTTCAGGACGACGCCGGACTGCTTGACGCCGAGCGCCGCGGTCGGCTCGTCCAGGACGAGCACCTTGGCGCCGAAGTGGACGGCCCGGGCGATGGCGACGCACTGCCGCTCGCCGCCGGAGAGCGTGCCGATGGGCTGGTCGACGTCGCGCAGGTCGATGCCCATGCGCAGCAGCTCGCTGCGCGTGGTCTCGCGCATCCGCTCGACGTCGAGCCGCTTGAAGGGGCCCACGCCCTTCGTCGGCTCGGAGCCGAGGAAGAAGTTCCGCCAGACCGGCATGAGGGGGACGACCGCGAGGTCCTGGTAGACCGTGGCGATGCCGCGGTCGAGGGCCTCGCGCGGGGAGGCCAGCTTCGTCTCCTCGCCCTCGATCTCGAAGCTGCCGGCGTCGTGCTGGTGCAGCCCGGCGATGATCTTGATGAGGGTGGACTTGCCGGCGCCGTTGTCGCCCAGCACGCAGGTGATCTCGCCCGCGTGGACCTCCAGGGAGACCCCTTCGAGGGCGCGGATGTTCCCGTAGAACTTGCTGACGTCGGTCAGCTTGACCAGGGCGGCCGCCTCCTGGCCGGCTTCCTGCCCGGCCCCGGCGCCTTGCCCGGCTTCCTGCCCGGCGCCCTGCCCGGCCTCTGCACTCGCGCTCACTTGCTGGCCTCCGCCCGCTTACGGACCCAGGCGTTGAGCAGCGTGGCGAGCAGCAGCATCGCGCCCAGGAAGAACTTGAACCAGTCCGGGTTCCACTGCGCGTAGACGATGCCCTTGCTGGCCATGCCGAAGATGAACGCGCCGACCGCGGAGCCGATGGCCGACCCGTAGCCGCCGGTCATCAGGCAGCCGCCGATGACGGCCGCGATGATGTAGAGGAGCTCGTTGCCGACGCCCTCGCCGGACTGCACCACGTCGTACGACATCAGCAGGTGCTGGCCCGAGATCCAGGCGCAGAACGCCACGGCCATGTAGAGGCCGATCTTGGTGCGCCGGACGGGGACGCCCACGGCGCGGGCCGCGTCCGCGCCGCCGCCGACCGCGAAGATCCAGTTGCCCACGCGGGTGCGGAGCAGGACCCAGGTCGCCACGGCCACGAGGCCGAGCCACCACAGGATGGTGACCTGGATGTCCACGCCGCCGACGGTGAAGTGGGAGGCGAAGACCGCCCGGGCCGACTCGAAGCCCTCCATGTCACCGATCGTCTTGGTGGAGACGGTGCCACTGATGAGCTTGGTGAAGCCGAGGTTGAGCCCGGTGAGCATCAGGAACGTGGCGAGCGTGATGATGAAGCTGGGGAGCTTGGTCCGGGTGAAGACGAAGCCGTTGAAGAAGCCGACCGCCAGGGTGGCCAGCAGCGAGACGCCCACGCCCACCCAGACGTTCGCCGTCATCTGATAGCTGAACATCGACGAGATCAGCGCCGAGGTGGTGACCATCACGCCGGCCGACAGGTCGAACTCGCCGCCGATCATCAGCAGCGCCACCGGCACCGCCATGATCCCGATCGTGGAGGACGCGTAGAGCACCGTCGACAGGCTGGAGGCCTGGAGGAAGCTGTCGGCGACGAAGGAGAAGAAGAGGAAGACGGCGGCGGCGCCGACGACCGCGCCCAGCTCGGGGCGGCCGAGGAGGCGGCGCAGGTACGAGCGGTGCACCAGGCGCTCGTCGGAGGGGTCCTGGACGGGGGCCGTCGCGGGGGCGCTCATCGCGTGCCCCGCTTGGCGTACTCGGCGAGCTGCTTGGCGTCGTCCTTGGTGACGATCTGCGGGCCGGTCAGGACCGGGCGGCCGCCGCCGAGCATGTCGCGGTTGTAGCGGTAGAGCCACAGCAGGTCGACGGCCTCGTAGCCCTGGAGGTACGGGTCCTGGTCGACGGCGAAGCCGAGCTTGCCGCTTTGCAGGGCCTCGGCGACCTGGGCGTTGAGGTCGAAGGTGTCGACCTCGGCCTTGCTGCCGGCCTGCTCGGCGGCCTTGACCGCGGTGGGCGCGAAGGGGGCACCGAGCGTGACGACGGTGTCGATGTCCTTGTCGGACTGGAGCTTGGCCTCGATCGAGGACTGCACGTTCGGCATGTTGGTGCCCTCGACGTAGAGGTTCTGCACCTCGCCCTTGAAGGACTTCTTCACGCCTTCGCAGCGCTGCTCGTGGCCGACGTTGCCCTGCTCGTGCAGCACGCAGACGGCCTTCTTCCGGCCGCGCTCGTTGAGCTGCTCGCCGACGGCCTCGCCGGCGATGACCTCGTCCTGGCCGATGTGGGTGAGGGCGCCGAACTCCTTGGACTTGTCGGAGCCCGAGTTCACCGTGATCACCGGGATGCCGGCCTTCTTGGCCTTGGCCACGACGTCCTTCATGGCGTCGGGCTTGGCGAGCGTGACGATCAGGCCGTCGACCTTCTGGTCGATCATGGCCTGGACGCTCTGCGCCTGCTTGTTGCCTTCGGCGTCGTGGGCGTAGAGGAAGTTGATGTTGTCCTTGACGGCCGCCTGCTTGGCGCCCTTCTGGACGATGTCCCAGAAGTTGTCGCCATCGCCCGAGTGGGTGACCATCGCGAAGGTCCAGCGCGGCGTGTCGACCGCGGCGCGGCCCTGGGCCGCCTTGGCGGCCCGCTCCTCCGCGCGCTTGCCGCCCGTAGCGCTGCATCCCGCCAAGGTGGCGCCGAGCACCGCTGCCAGCACGGCGCTCACCGCACGTACGCCTGTCCGAACCCTTGCCACGAGGAGTTGCCCTTCTCACTGTCTGTCACGGTGCGGCCGGGCCGTTTCGCGGGCCCAACCGCCCAAGTATCCGTCACCATCCGTCACCGCTGACCGCGGGGGCTTCCGGGTTCCCGCCGAGGGCTGCTGCATGTGGGTGGAGTTCTAGTGGCGGGCGCCCCACGGCGTCAAGACTTTGTCCGAACATTCTGACGGCCTGACGTACGGGGTGACGTACGGCCTGACGCACTGCCTGACGTACGGGCTGACGTTACGGGCTCGCCCGGCCCGTCGTACGCCTCCCCCTACGGGCGGACCAGCAGCTGGAACTCGAAGGAGTAGCGCGACGCCCGGTAGACGTGCGAGCCGAACTCGACGGCGCGCCCGGTGTCGTCGTACGTCGTCCGCTCCATCGTCAGCAGCGGCGCGCCTTCGGGCTCGGCCAGCCGGGCGCCCTCCTCGGGGGTGGCGGCGCGGGCGCCGACGGTCTGGCGGGCGCTGTGCAGCGTGATGCCCGCGGCGCGGATGAGCCGGTAGAGGCCGGTCTCCTCCAGCCGTGCGGGGCCGGCGTCGAGGAGGCCGGCGGGGAGGTGGTTGCGCAGGTGGGCCATGGGCTCGCCGTGCGCGAGGCGCAGCCGCTCGACGAGGAGCACCTCGCTGCCCTCGGGCACGCCGAGGGCGGCGGCGACGCGGGCCGTGGCGGGCTCGGTCTCGTGGCGCAGCACCTGGGTGGCGGGGTGCTGGCCGGCCGCTTCGAGGTCGTCGTAGAGGCTGCTGAGCTCCAGGGGGCGCCGGACCTGGCTGCGCAGCACCTGGGTACCGACGCCGCGGCGGCGGACGAGCAGGCCCTTGTCCACCAGCGACTGGATGGCCTGCCGGACGGTGGGCCGGGACAGGCCGAGCCGCGCGGCGAGGTCGATCTCGTTGCCGAGGAGGCTGCCGGGGGCGAGCCCGCCCTGTTCGATCGCCGCTTCGAGCTGCTGGGACAGCTGGTAGTAGAGGGGGACGGGACTGCTGCGGTCCAGGCTGAACTGGAGGGCCGGATGGTTCGCCACGCAGGGAGCCTAGCCCCGGGACCGGATGACGGGAAGTTCGTAGGTCAGGTTGTCCGGACATGCAACGGTACGTATCCGGCATGACCGATACGGGTGACCGGGCCGTCAACCCCGCGCCCCTCGCATGCGTCCTTGCGCAATACAGACGACAGTACTGATATCGCACTGTCACTGATTTCACCCATACCCCCGCCGTTGTGCGGGCGAGTGAGGAAGCTGGGCGGCGTCGTGGAAGAGCTGGCACTGGGGGTGGCGCTCGGCTTCAGCGCGGGGATCAGCCCGGGCCCGCTGCTCGCGCTGGTGCTGTCCGGGACCCTGCGCGGGGGTCTCGGCGTCGGGCTGCGGGTGGCGGCCGTTCCGCTGCTCACCGACCTGCCCGTGATCGTGCTGGCCGTGACCGTGCTCGCCGTGCTGCCCGAGCGGGCGATCGCGGCGGGCGGCGTGGTGGGCGGGCTCTTCCTGGCCTGGCTGGCGGTCACGACGCTGCGCGAGGCCCGGACGGCCGAGGTGCCCGAGGCCCGCGACGGCGCGGAGGCCCGGCTCCAGGGCCGGCGGACGCTGTGGCAAGGCGTGGTGGTCAACCTGCTCAGCCCGCACCCGTGGGTGTTCTGGCTGACGACGGGGGCGCCCCTGCTCGTGGCCGCCTGGCGCCACAGCCCGCCCGGCGCGGGCGGCTTCCTCTTCGGCTTCTACGGGCTGCTGGTCGGCAGCAAGGCCGCGCTCGCGCTCGTGGTCTCGCGGGCCCGGCACCGGATCGGCACCCGCGGCTACCGGATGCTGCTCGGCGGCTCCGGCGTACTGCTGCTGGCGGCCTCCGCCCTCCTGCTGGTGGAGTTCGGCTCTGCACTCACGGCGTAGACGTTCTGGCCACGATGACCGTCCCGTAACACCGCAATAAAGGTATTTTGCCCATATCCCTCAACCGCATGCGTGGTCTGGTCGGTTTTTCCGGTCACAAGGCTCTGTGACCCAAGGGGAACCACGCATGCACCACGGAAACGCGCCGTCCGGCCTCCTCGCCCGTATACGGCTGTGCGACCAGCAGGAGGCCTCCGCCCACGAGCTGCTCCGGCCCGTCGCCGGCTGGATCACCGGGCACGTCGCCCGGCCCCACCCCGGCCTCGGCCGCCGCGGCGCCGTCTGCCCGTTCGTGCCGCTCGCGCAGCGGCTCGGGCTGATCCGCTTCGCCCTCGCCGACCCGCCCGTGCACGACGAGGACGGGCTCGCGGCCGCCGTCGCCGCGCTCAAGGCGCACTGGCTGGCCATGGAGCCGGTCAGCGGCCAGCACACCATCGACAAGACCATCGTGCTCGTCCTGCCCGGGGCGGCCGCGGCGACCGTCGTCCGCGTCCACGACCGCCTCAAACCGGAGTTCGTGGCCGACGGGCTGATGCTCGGGGAGTTCTACCCCGGGCACCCGGGGCCGGGGCTGCACAACCCCGGCTTCCGCCCGCTGCACTGCGACGTCCCGCTGCTCGTCGCCCGCAGCATGGTCGGCAACGACCTGCCGTTCCTCACCGAGCGGCGCTATCCGCCCGCCCGGCGCGCGGGCTTCGTCGAGTCCTTCCTGCGGCACCAGACGGGCGCGAGCACCGGCACCAGGGAACGGGCCCGGGCCGAGCTCGAACACGCCCGCGACGAGCTGGGGCACCCGCTGCCGGAGTGAGGGTGGAAGGCACCGGAACCGGAGTGGGCGCGGAAGGCACCGGGTCGTCCGGTCCGCTCAGAAGCGGATCGGCAGCCGGTGCGGGCCCCTGATGAGAAGGCCCTCGCGCCAGGTGAGGGCGTCCGGGTGGGTGTCCAGGGCGAGCTCCGGACAGCGCTCCAGCAGCGAGCGGACGGCGATCCGGGCCTCCAGGCGGGCCAGCGGCGCGCCGAGACAGTAGTGGATGCCGTGCCCGAAGGCCACGTGGCCGCGGGCGTCGCGCCGGATGTCGAACCGCCCGGCGTCCGGGAAGCGGGCCGGATCGCGGTCGGCGTCGGCGAGCACGGGCAGCACGAGCTCTCCCCCGCCGGGTATGGACGTGCCGCCGATCTCCAGCGGCTCGGTGGTGAAGCGGTACGTGGGGGTCTCCAGCGGCCCGTCGTAGCGCAGCATCTCCTCGACGGCGTTGTCCAGCAGGCCGGGGTCGGCGCGCAGGGCGGCCAGTTGCTCCGGGTGCCGGAGGAGGGCGAGCACGCCGTTCGAGATCAGGTTGACCGTGGTCTCGTGGCCGGCGACCAGGAGCAGCCACGCCGTGCCGAGGAGCTCCTCGGGCGAGAGCCGGTCGCCGTCCTCGTCCGCGGCGCTGATCAGGCCGCTCATCAGATCGTCACCGGGCTGCTCGCGCTTGGCGGCGATGAGCTCGTTCAGGTAGGCGGTGACCTCGCGGGCCACGACCATCTTCTCCTCGGCCGGCCCCGCACCGATGCTGACGTTCGACCAGTGGCGGAAGGCCGCGCGGTCCAGGGTCGGCACGCCGAGCAGGTCGCAGATGACGCCCATGGGCAGCGGGAAGGAGAGGGCCTCCACCAGGTCGGCGCGGCGGCCGGGCGCCGCGAGCATGGCGTCGAGCAGCTCGTCCGTCATCTGCTGCACCCGGGGCGCCATCGCCTCGACGCGCCGCGGGGTGAACTCCTTGGCGACGAGCCTGCGCAGCCTGGTGTGGTCCGGCGCGTCCAGAACCAGCATGTTCGGCCCGGCGGAGGCCCGGATCAGGCTGATGTCGGAGGCGGCCCTCGCCCAGTCCTTCGTCAGCCGGGGGTCGTTGAGCGCGGCGCGCACCTCGTCGTAGCCGACGACGAGCCAGGCGTCTGCGCCCTCGGGCATGTGCACCCGGTGCACCGGGCCCTTCGCGCGCAGTTCGGCGTAGACGCGGTGCGGATGGCGGGCGAACTCCTCCCCCATTGCCGCAAGATCGACGACTGCCTCTGCTCCGGTCACTGCCATGGCGCTCCCCCTCGCTCCGGCTCACTCCGGCCCCACTCCGGGAAGATCATGATGGTTGACGGAGAGTGATCGACTCAAGGGCGATTTCCGGACAGCAGTTCGGAAGAGCTGCCCCGGCCGTCGCTCAGGACCGATTACTCACGCCACCGCTCAAGTCATCGCTCACGTCGTCACTCACGGCCACGCGCGGAGCGTGGCGACCCGGGTCCCGGCGTCGGCCGGGCCCCCGCTGTCGCCGGCGACGTGCCGGTAGGCGCAGTCACCGGCGAGCGAGACGGCGACCATGCTGTGGAGCCGCACGCCGGGCCGGCGCGGCGCCTCGAAGGCGTGGTCGGTCGCGAGGCCGGTCGCGTTGGTGAAGTGGCAGTAGCTGCCCAGGCCCCAGGCCTCGTGCCGGGTCACGGACGGGGCGACCCGGTAGGCGGGCCTGCCCGCGCCGCCGCCCTCGCTCCACGCGGCGCGGCCGGGCGGGTCGTAGGGCAGCTCGTTCTGGAAGAAGTACGTACGGCCTCCCTCGCCGTTCCAGAGGACCTGCTCCCGCTGGTAGTGCTCCGCGAAGAGCCCGTACATGGTGACGTCCCGGCCGTCGACGACGAGCCCGTCCGCCGCCGGGTTGACGGTCCATCCGACGCCGTCGCCGTGGTCGGCCCGCCACAGCCACAGGTCGTCGCCGATGACGTCCGAGCTGTGCACCACGAGGCTCCTGACGGCCCGTGCGGGGCCGGCGCCACCCACGCGGAAGTGGACGTCGTGCAGCGAGACGGGGTCGGCGGCGTGGCGCCGCCGGGCGCCGGGCGGGCCGATCTCCATCAGCACGGGCGAGGCCTTGGGGCCCGCGTCGACGAGCAGGCCCGCGACGCGTACGCCGTCGACGTCGGCGACGGTCAGGGCGGCGGTGCCGCGGTCGGGGACGAGCGTCGCGAGCCCCAGGCCGAGGACGACGGTGCCGGGGCGGGTGACGCGCAGCGCCCGGTCCAGGTGGTGCACCCCGGGCGTGATCAGCAGGTCCTTGCCCGCCGCGAGCGCCGCGTTGACGCGGGCGGCGGTGGTGCCGGGCCGGACGACGAAGAACCGGCTGAGCGGCCGGGAGCCGCCGGGCTGTGCGGCCTTGCCGGACCACGTGGTGCCCCGTGCGGCCCTGCGCAGGGCGGGGACGAAGACGCGGTAGGCGCCCGACCGGTCGACGTACAGGAAGGGCTTCTCGCGGACTACGGGGGTGCGCTCGACGCTCGTGCGGGGCGGGTCGGGGAAGGTCGTCGGCGGGGCGTTGCGGACCCCGGTGAACACCATGTTCCAGGTGGCGCCCGACCAGCCGCCGCGGAGCTCGCTGTCGCGCGTGAGCCACTGCTGCTGCGTTCCGGAGAGCACCTTCCCGTCGATCAGCGAGTCGGCGATGAAGCCGCCGCTGGACCAGCCGCCGTCGTCCAGGTGCAGGTCGCCGCGCAGGTGCATGCGGCGGTACGGGGCGGCCTGGGAGACGGCCCAGCGGTCGGCGCCGGAGGCGGGGGTCACGGAGAGGTTCTCGGCCGCGCGCCAGAAGTTCTGCGTGGCATTGCCGTGCAGCCAGTCGGCTTCGGCGTGCACCGCGCCCCGGACGGTGACGTCGTCGGGGTGCAGGCCCAGGCCCGCGACCTGGGTGTAGAAGCCGACGTTGACGTCGGCGTCGTAGGTGCCCGGCTTGAAGAGCAGTGCCTCGCGGCCGGGGCCGAACTGGGCGCTCTCCTGGCGCCGGAAGACCTCGTCCAGGGTGCGCTGGATGCGCTGCCGGGGCATCGACGGGTCGAAGACGTGGACCCCCGGTCCGAGGTCGGGGGCGCCGGGCGCGGCAGGTGCGGCGAGCGGTGCGGGCGGTCGCTCCGGGGCGCAGCCGAGGGCGAGGCAGGCGGTGACCGCGGCGGCGAGGGCGGCGGCGCCGAGGCGGGCTCGGCACCCCGCGGGCCGGGTTCCGGACAAGGCCCGGGTTCTGGACAAGGGCCGGGTTCTGGACAAGGGCCGGTCTCCTCACGCGTCGGTCGGCTGCCCGGTGATCAGCTGCTCGATGACCGGATCAACTCGTTTCCGAGCGTGAGGAGACGCTTCGCGGGCGGATTCCGCCCGGATGGCGCTTGGGTGACGACTGATCAGCAGGTGAAGTCGATCAGGTTGAACGTCGCGTAGTGGTCGCCGGTGTAGTAGTCCTCGTGGTCGCCCTCGCCGGCGACGATGCGGCGGGCACCGCGGTCGGGCGAGCCGGGGGTGATGACCGTGTACTCGTGGTAGTAGCCCGAGGACTGCTTGGGCAGGACGCCCTCGCGGTTGGAGAAGACGGTGCCGTCCTTCGGGTACGGGAAGGGGCCGCCCTCGTCGATCAGGCGCAGGGTGTCGTCGGCCTGGGAGGGCAGACCGGACTTGCAGACGCTACCGGTGGCCTTCTTGACGGCCGGGGCGTGGGCAGTGGCGGCGACGGGCGCCGCCTGGGCGGTGAGGGGTGCGGCGACGGCCGTGCCGCCGGCGAACAGGGCCGAGGTCAGCGCGGCGAGGACGGCCGCGCGGGCGAAGCGCGAAGAACGCGCCGTGCGATGGGGGGTTGACTTCATGACGCCAGCATGACGCGCGTAGCTAATGTCATGTCAATGACAATCTCGACTGTTTTCCAGGTGTTAACCGGGGGCGCGTTCCAGCCAGGCGGAACCTTTGCTTCAGGCGGGATCTTTGCCTCGTAGGCAAAACTTTTGCCTTTAAGGCAGGAACAGCCCTATACCGGAAGCATGACACCGCTGCCCGACGAGCCCGCGGCCGACCTCCCCACGGTGGCCCCGCGCCTGCGCGACCTGCGCACGCGCAGCGGGCTGACCCTGGAGGCCGCCGCCGCCCGCGTCGGCCTGTCCCCCGCCCACCTGTCCCGGCTGGAGACCGGCCGGCGGACGCCGTCGCTGCCGATGCTGCTCGCCCTGGCCCGTACCTACGGAACGACGGTATCCGACCTGCTGGGCGAGGCGGCGCCGGAGCGCGACCCCGTCGTGCGCGCGGACCACATGGAGCCGCAGCTCGCCGGCGGCTGGACGTACTGGCGGGCCGGCGGCTCGGGCCGCGCCATGCAGGCCCTGCGGCTGCACGTGCCGCCGGAGGCGGGCGGCCAGGCCGAGCTGGTACGCGTCCACCCGGGCGAGGAGTGGCTGTACGTCACGGGCGGGCGGCTGCGGCTCACGCTGGGCGGGAGCACGCACCTCCTGGATCCCGGCGACGCCGCCCACTTCGACTCGCTCACCCCGCACCGCATCGCCGCCGCGTCACGCGGCGGGGCCGACCTGCTGTTCATGCACACGCTGCTGCAGAGCGGCGCGACCGAGCTGTGCCTCGGAGGCGCCGCACCCACCCGGAGGGGAATGCCGTGAACGACGCCGCGCACCGCACCGCGAACGACGCATCCGCACGCACCGCGAAGCGTATGGACGAAGAGGACCGGGCCCCCATGGGGATGACCGTCCGGGTCGTCATCTACCTCGTGGCCGTCCACTTCTTCGCGGCCTTCCTGTTCCTCCTCTTCTTCCTCGCCGGGGGCTGATTTCGTCCTCGCCGAGGAGCTGATTCCTGCCGGGTCCGGGCCGTCCCCGGCGCTACGATCCCGGGAGGCGGCACAGGGCGGCCCGTCCCGGGCCGGGAAGGCGGAGCGATGACCCGTACGGCCCAGGAGGTACTGGCGGAAGCGGTGCGCGGCCTCGCGCCCGCCGAGGGCGCCAACCGGCTCGTCCCGCGGATCGCCGCGGGCGAGGCCCCGCGGGAGGTGTTCGCCGCGTTCGCGCTGGAGCAGCACCGGATCATCACGAGCGACCGCCGCAGCTTCGCGCACCTCGCCGGGCGCGCGGCCGGCGATCCGGCCGCGGCCCGGTTCTTCGAGTCCCTCGCCCAGGGGGAGGACCTGGCCCTGCCCCTGCTGGATCCGCTGGCGCTCGCGTGCGGGCTGGACGAGGAGGCCCTCCGCGACCACGAGCCGCGCCCGGCCTGCCAGGCCTACCCGTCGTACGTGGCCTGGCTCGCGCTCAACGCCGAACCCGTGGACGTGGCGGTCGCCCTGACCGCCAACTTCGCGGCGTGGGGCGGCTACTGCGCGACGGTCGGCGCGGCCCTGCGCGAGCACTACGGCTTCGACAACCCCGCCTGCGGATTCTTCGACTTCTTCGCCGGTCCCGCGCCCGAAGTGGAGGAACGGTCCGTGGAAGCCGTGGAGGCCGGCCTGGCGAACGGGCGGCTGTCCGAACCGCTGGCCCACCGCTACGGACGGCTGCTCCAGGCCTACGAGCTGATGTTCTGGGACGGACTCGCTGTACGGTGAAGCCATGTTGTCCGCCGCACAGCCCGCAGCCGTCGTCTACCGCCCCGCGCTCCCCGGTGAGCACACCGCGGCCGAGGCGATCGACAACTCCTTCACGACGGCGACCGTCCTCGAAGTGACGGCCTCCGACGAGGGGTTCCGGCTCCACGAGACGCCGGTCGACCCGCCCCTGCGCAAGGTCTACCCGGACGAGGACGAGGGCGGCGACGAGGACGCCCACGTCATCGTCGCCCGCTCCGGGGACGGCCTGTGCGGCGCCATCAGCCTCACCCACTCGGAGTGGAACCACCGGCTGGTGATCGCCGATCTCCGGGTGGCGCCCGGGCACCGCGGCCGCGGCATCGGCCCCGCCCTCATGGAGCGCGCCCTGGCCCACGGCCGGGAGCTCGGCGCCCGCACGGCCTGGCTGGAGGTCACGAACGTCAACGCACCGGCCGTACGGGTCTACCGCCGCATGGGGTTCGCGCTGTGCGGCCTGGACACGTCCCTCTACCGGGGGACGGCATCGGAGGGCGAGACCGCGCTGTTCATGAGCCGCTCGCTGTGAGGCTCCGCGCCCCCGCCTCCGTCAGCGAGCCGTACACGCGCAGCCGGGCCACGCCGCCGTCCGGGTAGATGTCGACGCGCACGTGCGTGGCCACCGGGGCGCCCTCCAGGGGGAACCGGTGCACGGTGTCGGGCTGGAGGCGGGTGCGGGGCAGGACCAGCGTCCAGCCGGCGGCGGAATCGGCCGGGTCGGCGCCCGCGGCGGCGTCCAGGACGGACACCTCGGCCCAGCCCGCGGCGTTGCCCTTGTAGCAGCCGGTGTCGATCTCCAGGGCGCGCAGGACGGCCTGCCCGGTGAGGCGGTAGCGGACCCAGTCGTGCCCGTCGTCGCGGCGGCGGCGCGTCTCCCAGCCGTCGTCCATCTTCTGCGAGCGCCCCGGCAGGACGCTGTTGAGCGGGGGCGAGAAGAAGCGGTCCGAGGCGTCCTCGGGGCGGCCGCCGTTCTCCAGCGCGGCGAGGTCGAAGGTGCCGAGGGCGGCGAGCCAGGCCGGGTCGGGGCGCGCCTCGCCGTGCACCCTGAGCCGGGCGATGCCCCCGTCCGGGTACTGGCACAGCCTCAGATGGGTGAAGCGCTCCTCGGCGTGCACGGCGAAGCCGTTGGCCGCGTGGCCGCCGACGGGGGTGCGCGGCACGAGGACCGTCCACTTCACCCCGTCGGCGAGCAGCTCCTCCGGGGAGGGCGTGCCCGGCACGCAGGCGGCCTCGACGGCCACGGACTGCGGGTGGTTGCCGCGGAAGTGGGCGGTGTCGACCACGATCCCGCGGATCACGCCCGGGGCGCCGAGGCGGATCAGGGCCCAGTCGTGGTCGCCGTCGGCCGGATGCGGGTGAGCGGCGTCGGCACCGCGCCTGCGGCGCGTCTCCCAGCCGTCCATGACCTTGCCCTTGTGCGCGAAGAGGTGGGGGTCGAAGTGCGCGGGGGCGGGAGTGAGGAGATTCTCGCGGTCGGCGAAGAACTCGTCGTTGGCGGCGACGACGCTGCCGCCGAGACGGCGGTCGGCGAGGTCGGGAAGACCCGCGAAGGGGAGGTTTGCGGCGCGGTAGTCGGCATACGGATCGCCGCCCGCGTACGGTGCGGCGCCGCCCGTGAAGGCGGGTATGCCGCCGGAGCCGTTGTCCGGGGAGCTGGTCATGCGCTGCGCTGCCTTTCGAGGAGGAGCCCGGCGGGCGGCTCGGCGAGGGCGCCGTCGTGGGCGATCCTGCGGCCGCGCAGCCAGGTGGACCGTACGACTCCGTGGAGGGTGCGGCCCGCGTAGGCGGTGACGTGGTTGCGGTGGTGGAGGGCGGCCGGGTCGACGGTGAAGGCCGCCTCGGGGGCGAGGACGGTGAAGTCGGCGTCGCGGCCGGGCTCGACGGCGCCCTTGCGGTGCAGGCCCGCGAGGGCGGCGGGGCCGGCGGACATCCAGCGGGCGACGTCGGCGAGGGTGTGCCCGCGGCGGCGGGCCTCGGTCCAGACCGCCGGGAGGCCGAGCTGGAGGGACGAGATGCCGCCCCAGGCGGCGCCGAAGTCGGGGACCTTGAGGTCGGTGGTGCAGGGCGAGTGGTCGGAGACCACGCAGTCGAGGGTGCCGTCGGCCAGGGCCGCCCACAGGGCGTCCTGGTTGGCGGCCTCCCGGATGGGCGGGCAGCACTTGAACTCGGTCGCCCCGTCCGGGACTTCCTCGGCGGTCAGCGTCAGGAAGTGCGGGCAGGTCTCCGCGGTGACGGGCACGCCGTCCGCCTTCGCCGCGGCGATCGCGGGGAGGGCGTCCGAGGACGACAGGTGCAGGATGTGCACGCGGGTGCCCAGGCGCCGCGAGACGGCTATGAGCCGGTTCACGGCCTCGTTCTCGGCGGCGCGGGGACGGGAGGCGAGGAAGTCGGCGTAGCGGGGGCCGCCGCGCTGCGGGGCGCGCTCCAGGCGGGCGGGGTCCTCGGCGTGCACGATCAGCAGGCCGTCCAACTCGGCGATGCGGGCCGCGGCGGCCTCCAGGTCGCCCGGGGCGAGGGCGGGGAACTCGTCGACGCCCGACGGCGAGAGGAACGCCTTGAAGCCGAAGACGCCCGCGTCGTGCAGGGGGCGCAGGTCCGCCGTGTTCGAGGGCAGGGCGCCGCCCCAGAAGCCGACGTCGACGTGGGCCGCGGGGCGGGCCGTGTCCTGCTTCACCCGCAGGTGGGCGGCGGTGGTGGTGGGCGGGATGCTGTTGAGCGGCATGTCGAGGAGCGTGGTGACGCCGCCGGCCGCGGCGGCGCGCGTCGCGGTGCGGAAACCCTCCCACTCCGTGCGGCCGGGGTCGTTCACGTGCACGTGGGTGTCCACGAGGCCCGGGAGCAGGGCGTCGTCGCCCAGGTCCGTCACGGCCGCGCCCGGCGGCGGGGCCGCCCCGTACGGGCCCACCGCCGCGATCGTGCCGCCGGTGACGGTGACGGTGGCCGGGCGGGTGCCCGCCGGGGTGACGACGCGCGTCGAGCGCAGGACCAGCGTTCCCGTGGACATGCCGGACACGGCCCCTCCCGGAAATTCAACGTTCTGTTGAAGGCGTGGGGGCAGTCTTCTGTCGCTCCCCTCACCCGTCAAGACCTCCGGCGGGGCGGCGCGGTGGGAGCCCGGTAGGCTCACTGGTTTCCTTACCTAACCTGTCCGTGGCGAAGGTAACTGTGCGGCTGGGGTCTGTGGTTGGGCATCGCGCGTGTACCGGTGCCCTCGGTCCGGTCCGATTGTCGTACGCGTATTCGTGGGTCGAATGCGTGACTTTCTCCTGCTGGGTGTCGTTGATCGGATGACTGCACAGTGCGGGCGTGGAGGGGGCAGGGACGGTGAAACGGAGGCTGCCGCTCGCCGGGGGTGAGACTGCCCGGACCGCCTGCGCGCGGGGTCTGCTGCGTACCGGGGTGGAGGAGAAGACCGGCGAGCTCCTGCCCGCTGCCATGCTGGCGGAACGTGTCAGCTGGTGCGTGGAGTTGGTGTCGGGCATGGCCGGCAGTCTGCTGGCAGAGCGCTGGAACGCAGGCGACGTGGACGTGATCGCCTCCGGCGAGGACGCCGGGGGCCGCAGGCTCCCTTCGCATGCGTGGATGGCCCTGCGCCGCCTGGGCTGGACGGTGACCGTCTCGGACGGTGTGAAGGTCAATGACCGGATCGTGCGGATGGCGCAGGAGCAGGCCGGACGCGTGTTGCGCTCCGTGAAGTGGCGGGCGGACCTTACGTCCGGGGTGCTCGTGACGTGGCCCGCCGAGCCGGGCAAGCGCACCACGCAGGAATGGGATGCCGTTCGTGCGGGGGTACCAGGCGGTGCGCATCTGCCGGGAAGCGTCATCAAGGCCCGTACCCGTCAGATCGCCGCCTTCGCTAAGGTCAACGGGCGTATGCCCGCCGGGGTATTCGAGATGGAGGCCGCGCCCAAGGTGGCGCGGATACTGCTGCTGTCGGCGTGCGACGGGCAGCAGGCCACCATCGAACGCACCGACGCACCAGACCGCGCGCTGCTGCGCATGCAACTGCCCACCCGCCCCGACCCCCGGTCCTACAGGGACTGGACCTGGGTCGCCTGTCCCATTGCGCTGCCGCCGACGATCCCCGCCGGTGCGGTGCTGCACTTGCCCACCCTGCGCATCCACAACGGACGCGTGCGCGCCGACCTTGCCTACTCCCACGCCGTCCCGAAGACCCGCCGCGCCGGCCACACGATCGTTCTTGGTGTGGACTGGGGTCTGAACACCCTGCTCTCCGCCGGGGCTGTCCGCCTGCACAGCGACGGCCGCATCGCCACCCTCGGCGCCGGGGGCATGTTCCGGGCTGCCGGTGTCCTTGCCAAGCAGCACCGACTGCGCCGCCTGTCCGAGGATCTGAACGCCAAAGCCGGCCGCTACCAGCAGCTCATCCGCCGGCACAGCGGTCATCCCCTGGCTGCCAGGCACGCGGTCCTGACCGGCGAGATCCGGGCAGTGTCCGCACGCCGCTTGAACCTCAACCAGGCCCTGGCCCGATCTGCCGCGCGCTGGGCTGTCGATCAAGCCCTCGCCGCCGGGGCAACGGTAATCTATGTCGAGGATCTGCGGTCGATGGAAGCCCGCGGCATGGGCCGCAGCATCAACACCCGCCTCTCCCAGCAGATACGCGGCCAGATCGTCGACCGCATGCGGCACACCGCCGCCGAAGCGGGCATCGCCGTGATCACGGTCCCGGCCCGTAACACGTCCAGGCACTGCCCGCAGTGCCTGACCCCACTACGGCACTCTAAGGCGCCCGACCGGCCCACTGCGCCCGGCTGGAAGTGGGCCCTGTGCCCCTCGTGCGGCTATCAGAGCGACCGTGACACGGGGGCTTGGAAACGCATCGCCGCGCGCGGCCTGACCCACCAGGCCAAGACTGTCACCGACCGTACCGACGCCACCATGGTCATCCGCTCGGTGGTGGACATACTCGAAGCCCGGGCAGTCGTCACACCGGCTGCCGACCAGACTCGCCGGGAGCGGTCCAAGACCGGGCCCACCCGGCGACGAACAGCACGCCCCGCGCCCAGGCGACGCAGGGCACCCTCCCCCGCCAGACTCACGGGTCCGGCGGGCCAGCGTCCGGAGGGACACGCTCACACGGACCGGCAACGGCTGCCCCGCGCAGCCCACCGGCACCAGGGCGCGACCACGATCAGCACACCCACCCCCGAACTCTGTCCGGGGGAATCCCCATCCGGCCACCGGCCACGAGGCGCAGCACTGGGCGCGGGCTTCCACCTGCACACCCACGCCACCTCTCCACGATGGGAGATCTCATGGCCAGACACTACGTCTAGCATGGGGTCACTTAACTGATCAGAGACGCTGCTCCCACCCCGTACCCGAAAGGACCTGCCGTGCCCCCGTCCGCCGAGCCCCGCACCCCCTCTCCCAGTGGAGGCGTCCAGTCCCTGGAGCGCGCCTTCGACCTGCTGGAGCGGATGGCCGACGCGGGCGGCGAGGTCGGGCTGAGCGAGCTGGCCACGAGCAGCGGGCTGCCGCTGCCGACGATCCACCGGCTCATGCGCACGCTCGTCGCCTGCGGGTACGTCCGGCAGCAGCCCAACCGGCGGTACGCGCTCGGGCCGCGGCTGATCCGGCTCGGCGAGAGCGCTTCCCGGCTGCTGGGCACGTGGGCCCGGCCGCATCTGGCGCGGCTGGTCGAGGAGACCGGCGAGACGGCGAACATGGCGCTGCTCGACGGCGACGAGGTCGTCTACGTCGCCCAGGTGCCCTCGCGGCACTCCGTGCGGATGTTCACCGAGGTGGGGCGGCGGGTGCTGCCGCACACCACGGGCGTGGGCAAGGCGCTGCTCGCGCAGAGCCCTGACGACGAGGTGCGGTCGATCCTCGCCCGTACGGGGATGCCGGCCGCGACCGAGAAGACCATCACCACGCCCGAGGACTTCCTGGAGGCGCTGGGGCGCGTGCGCGAGCACGGCTACGCGGTGGACGACAACGAGCAGGAGATCGGGGTGCGGTGCCTGGCGGTGCCGGTGCCGGACTCTCCCACGGTGGCGGCCATCTCCATCTCCGGCCCCGCGGGCCGGGTCACGGACGCGGCCACGGAGCGCATCGTCCCCCTCCTGAAGGAAGTGGCCGCGGCCCTCTCAACAGACCTCGCCGGCGCGGCGTCCGGCTCCGCCTGAGGGTTCCCCGGAACGTCCGGGTCACGCCGCTTCCGGCACCGCGGACGATCCCCTACGGGGCATCTTTCGGCGGCGCGAAATTGTCTACCGCTTGGTGGACCGCCGTCAGGGACGGCGACAGTGCGCTCACCGAGCCCACCGCCCCCGCGACCAGCAGCAAGGACCGCCGAAGGCGGGACAGCTCGGGGGCGCCCTCGCGGGCCATCGCGTCGAGCGCCGCGAGCTCCTCCTCCGCCGCGTCGCGGTCGGGTAACGGCGCGGGGTGCCCCGCGAGCGCCCGGCGGAGGCGGGAGACCGCTTCCCGCAGCTCGCTCACCCTCGGATCCTCGGCCACTACGGCGCCTTCCGCCACGACACTCCCCCTCCCGCCCCTCCCACGCGCTCGCGCGGATCAGTTAACGCCACTTTCCGTACAGAGCGCCATACGCTCAGCGAAATCAAGTCCGGGCGTCGCACGCACGGGTGATGGGCCGTCGTCCGCCCCACGACCGTCAACGATGCGATATGCAGGGGCCATGACACCTACCACGGACAGCGCGCCCGGCACGCCGGTTCCGTACGGCCCCGTCGCGGGCCTGCTGCTCGCCGCGGGCGGCGGAAGGCGCCTGGGCGGGCGCCCCAAGGCCCTGCTCGGCTTCCGCGGCCGCCCGCTCGTGGAGCACGCGGCGCGGGCCCTGTCCGACGGCGGCTGCGCGCCGGTGTGCGTGGTGCTGGGCGCGGCGGCCGCGGAGGTGCGCGTACACGCCGATCTCACCCACTGCACCTTGGTGGACAACCCCGGCTGGCCGGACGGCATGGGCTCGTCGCTGCGTGCGGGCCTCGCGGCGCTCGCCGCGACGGACGCCGCCGCGGTCCTCGTCTCGCTCGTCGACCAGCCGGGCGTCGGCGCGGCCGCGGTGTCCCGCCTGCTGGCCGCCCGCCGCGCGGGCGCCGGGCTGGCGGCGGCCTCGTACGGGGGCGAGCGCGGCCACCCGGTGCTGCTCGCGCGCGAGCACTGGGCGGGCGTGGCCCGGGCGGCCGGCGGCGACCGCGGTGCCCGCGCGTACCTGAGGGCGCACGCCGCCGCCGTCACGCTCGTGGAGTGTGCCGACGTCGCCGATCCGCGGGACATCGACGTCCCGGACGACCTCGGCCTGCTGAGCCGCCCGGACTGACACTGCGGGCCCGCTCACCCCATTGAACTTCCGCAATGAGGAAACTACTCTCCGAAATAGACCGTTCCTACGGCACCCCGTGCCGTTGCCCCGAGGGAGTGACCGCCCATGTCCGCACCCGCTCCGTCCTCACCGGCCACCGTCACCGCCCGGCCCCTGGAGCGGCAGGAGGAGGTCCTCACGCGGCCGGCGCTCGCGTTCCTCGCCGAGCTGCACCGCCGCTTCACCCCCCGCCGCGACGAGCTCCTCGCCCGCCGGGCCGGCCGCAGGGCCGAGATCGCCCGTACGGGCAGGCTGGACTTCCTGCCCGGGACGGCCTCCGTCCGCGAGGACCCGTCCTGGCGCGTCGCGCCGGCCCCGCCCGCCCTGGAGGACCGCCGGGTGGAGATCACCGGGCCGACGGACCGCAAGATGACCGTCAACGCCCTCAACTCCGGCGCCCGCGTCTGGCTCGCGGACTTCGAGGACGCCTCGGCCCCCACCTGGGAGAACGTCGTCCTGGGCCAGCTGAACCTGATCGACGCGTTCGAGCGGCGCATCGACTTCACCGACGCGCGCGGCAAGCACTACGCCCTGCGGCCCGCCGAAGAGCTCGCGACCGTCGTCGTGCGCCCCCGCGGCTGGCACCTGGACGAGCGGCACGTGACCGTCGACGGCCGCGCCGTGCCCGGCGCGCTGGTCGACTTCGGCCTGTACTTCTTCCACAACGCCCACCGGCTGATCGCCCTCGGCAAGGGCCCGTACTTCTACCTCCCCAAGACCGAGTCGCACCTGGAGGCCCGCCTCTGGAACGACGTCTTCGTCTTCGCGCAGGAGTACGCGGGCCTGCCCCGAGGCACCGTCCGCGCCACCGTGCTGATCGAGACGATCACGGCCGCGTACGAGATGGAGGAGATCCTCTACGAACTCCGCGAGCACGCCGCGGGCCTCAACGCCGGCCGCTGGGACTACCTCTTCTCGATCATCAAGAACTTCCGCGACGGCGGCCCCCGCTTCGTCCTGCCCGACCGCAACGCCGTGACGATGACCGCCCCGTTCATGCGCGCGTACACCGAGCTGCTGGTGCGCACGTGCCACCGGCGCGGCGCGCACGCGATCGGCGGGATGGCCGCGTTCATCCCCTCCCGCAAGGATCCCGCGGTCAACGAGGCCGCGTTCGAGAAGGTCAAGGCGGACAAGGACCGCGAGGCGCGGGACGGCTTCGACGGCTCCTGGGTCGCCCACCCCGACCTCGTGCCTGTCGCCCGCGCCTCCTTCGACGCCGTCCTCGGCGACCGCCCGCACCAGAAGGACCGGCTGCGCGAGGACGTCAGCGTGACGGCGGACCAGCTCATCGCCGTGGACTCGCTGGAGGCCCGCCCCACGGCCGCGGGGCTGCGCAACGCCGTGGCCGTCGCCACCCGTTACATCGAGGCGTGGCTGCGCGGCCTGGGCGCGGTCGCCATCTTCAACCTGATGGAGGACGCGGCGACCGCCGAGATCTCCCGCTCGCAGATCTGGCAGTGGACCGCCGCCGGCGTCGTCCTCGACGACGGCGAGAAGGTCACGGCGGAGCTCGTGCGCGCGGTCGCCGCCGAGGAGCTCGCCGCGATCCGCTCCGGGCTGGGCGAGGAGGCCTACGCGGCGGGCCGCTGGCAGCAGGCCCACGACCTGCTGCTGAAGGTCGCCCTCGACGAGGACTACGCGGAGTTCCTCACCCTGCCGGCCTACGAGCTGCTCGGCGACTGACCTCCCCTCACATCAGGGCCCCCAGCGCCACGAAACCGCAGATCAGCACCGACAGAAGCACCAGCAGCGGCCAGACGAACCGCAAGTACTTGTCGTAGCCGACCTTCGCCAGCGCCACGCCGCCCATGATGACGGCGGTCGTCGGCACCCACAGGTTCATCACCCCGCTCGCGGACTGCCAGGCCGTGACGACCACGGCGCGCGGGACGCCCGCGAAGCCCGCGAGCGGGGCCAGGACGGGCATGGCGAGCGTGGCGTGGCCGGAGGTCGAGGGGATCAGGAACGCCAGCGGCAGGTTGACGATGTAGACGAGGATCGCGAAGACCACGGCCGGCGTGCCCGACACCGTGCTCTCCACGGCGTGCAGCACCGTGTCGATGATCTTCGCGTTCGTCATGATGACGGTGACCCCGCGGGCGAGGACGATCACCAGCGCGGGGGCGATGAAGTCCGCCGCGCCCTGCACGAGCGTGGCGCTCAGCCGCTGCTCCCCCAGCCGGGCCAGCAGCCCGACGAGCACGGCGGCGACGATGAACAGCGCCGCGAGCTGGGCGAAGGACCAGCCCAGCTCCCAGCCGTACGGCGTGGCGTCGGCCTTGCCGGTGAGCGCGCTCGCCCACGGGATCACCGAGAAGATCATGAAGGCGAAGACCAGGGTCACCGCCACGAGCACGAGCTTGTGCAGCCGCGTCAGCTCCGGCGGCTCCGCGGCCGCCTCCGCCGCCAGCTCCCGGTCACCCGGCAGGAAACCGGTCAGGGAGCGGTCGGGCGCGGCCCGCACCCGGCGCGCGTACCGCAGCACGTAGCCGATGGTGACGGCCGTGAGGACGATCCACATCGCGAAGCGCAGCGCGATGCCGTCCCCCAGGGAGATGCCGGCCGCCGCGGAGGCCACGCCCGTGGCGAACGGGTTCACCGTCGAGGCGAGCACGCCGACGCCCGCGCCGAGGATGATCGCGCCCGTGGCGACCATGCGGTCGTAGCCGAGGGCGAGCATGAGGGGCACGATCAGCCCGTAGAAGCCGAGGGTCTCCTCGGCGAAGCCCTCGACGGTGCCGAGCAGCGAGAAGACGGTCATGACGCCCGCGATCAGCAGGGCGCCGCGGGTGCGCAGGCGGTGGGCGAGGCGCTCGATGCCGCGGTCCAGGGCGCCGGTGGCGAAGACGACCGTGATGAACGCGCCGATCGCGAGGACGAAGAGGAAGACGGCGGCCGCGCCGTAGAGCGCGCCGGTCGCGTCGGGGGCGACCTCGCCGGTGGCGGTGTCGCGCACTCCGTAGAGGCCGTTGACGGGGGCGAGGAAGAGGTCGCCGAGCCGGTGCACGAAGCCGCCGGGCGCCGGCTCGCGGTGGTAGGTGCCTTGCAGGGGGCGGCCGTCGGCGCTGCGCTCGTACGCGCCGGAGGGGATGACGAAGGTGAGGATCCAGACGGCGACGGTGACGGCCGCGAGGACGGTCAGCGCGCTGGGGAAGACGAAGCGGCGGCGCCTGCCGCCACCCGGCGCTCCGGGGTCGCCGGCTGCGGCGTTCTCGGCTTCGGCCTCCACGGCGGGGCCCCTCTCGGCGCTGAGGGTGAGTCACTTTGCCCCTATTGTCGCTAAGTACGGGGGTGCTCCCTAGCCGCCACGCCTCTCGCCGTCCCCGCGCCTTCCCACATGGTTGAACGCAAGGTTCAGCAGCACCGCCGTCAGGCAGCCCGCGCTCACGCCCGAGTCCAGGAGCGTCCGCAGCGTCTCGGGGACGCCCGCGCCGTCGTAGAACGTCCGCGAGACCACCGGGATCATGCCGACGCCCAGCGAGGCCGCCGCCACCAGCAGGTTGTCGCCCCGGTCCAGGCCCGCGCCCAGCAGGACCTGGATGCCGCTGGCCGCCACCGTCCCGAACAGCACGATGCCCGCGCCGCCGAGCACCGGGCGCGGCACGACCGCGATCAGGGAGGCGAACGCGGGGCTCAGGCCGAGGACGACGAACATCGCCCCGCACGCGGCCACCACGTAGCGGCTGCGCACCCGGGTGATCGCCACCAGGCCGATGTTCTGCGCGAAGGCGCTGTTGGCGAAGCCGTTGAAGAAGGGGCTGACGGCCGTGCCGAGCGTGTCGGCGCGCAGGCCCGCGGCGATGGTCCGCTCGTCCGCCGGGCGGCCGACGACCCGGCCCAGCGCGAGCATGTCGGCCGTGCTCTCCGTCATGCACACCAGCATCAGCACGCACATCGACACGATCGCCGACAGCGTGAAGTGCGGGGTGCCGAAGTGGAACGGCGCCGGGAAGCCGACGAGGCCGGCGTGCTCGACCGGCCCGAGGTCGACGGCCCCGGCCGGTATCGCGATCAGGGTGCCGGCGGCCAGGCCCAGCAGGATCGCGATCTGCCGCAGGAAGCCGCGCAGGACGCGGCGCAGCACGAGCACGATCGCGAGCGTGGTGGCGGCCAGGGCCAGGCCGGTCGGGGAGGCGGGGCGGCCGGGGGTGCCGCCCTGAATCCAGCCGAAGGCCACGGGGAGGAGAGTGAGGCCGATCAGGGTGATGACCGTGCCGCTCACGAGCGGCGGGAAGAAGCGGACGAGTTTGCAGAACCAGGGGGCGAGGAGGAAGCCGAGCGCCCCGGCCACCATGACGGCGCCGAAGATGACGGGGAGGGCGTCGCTCTTGTCGGCCTGCGTGCCGACGATCGCGGTCATCGGCGCGACGCCCGCAAAGGACACGCCGTTGACGAACGGCATCCTCGCCCCCACCTTCCAGAAGCCGATCGTCTGGAGGAGGGTGGCAATGCCCGCGGTGAAGAGGGCGGCGCCGACGAGGAACGTCGTCTGCGCCGGGGGGAGGCCGATGGCCGCGGCGAGGACGAGGGGCGGGGCGACGACGCCCGCGTAGCTCGCGGCGACGTGCTGCAAGCCCCCGGCCAGCAGGCGGCCGGGGCGGAGCACTTCGTCGACGGGGTGCGGGGCGCGGCCTGCGGCGGGGCGGTCGGTGGGGGTGGCTTCGACTTCGTCTGCGGCCACGACGTGCCTCCTTAAACAAATGGGCCCGGGCCCGCCCGGCGGCACCGGAGCGGCATTCCGGCCCCGCCGGTCCCGTCCACCGCGGCGGAGACGGAGGGCCGGGAGTGAATTTCCCGGCCCCGCAGCTTCACTCCGCCGCGACGGCGGTCAACCCCCGCGGCGGGGACCGGCGGTGCCCGGACCACCTGAGGCGAGCTCGGCACCGCCGGACGGGCCGTCAGTGGCCGATCACCGCTGCGGCGGCGAACCCGTGGTGGGCCCGGCCGAGGGCCGTCCCCCTCGGCCGGGGGTGCGGGGCGGGGGCGTCAGGCTCCCCCGGCGATCCGGGCGAGGCGCCGCGCCTCCGCTCGCGCGCCGCGGGCGATGTCGTCCTCGTCGGCGGTCACGAGCCGGCCGCCTTCGACGACGGGGCGGCCGTTGACCAGCGAGAGGGTGACGGGCGCGGGCGCGCCGAGGACGAGCGCGGCGACCGGGTCGGCGATGGACGAGTGGCCGAGGCCGTCGAGCTTCCACAGCACCAGGTCGGCGAGTTTGCCGGCCTCCAGCGAGCCGATGCCGTCCGCCCGCCCGAGCACCTGCGCACCCCCGTACGTCCCGAGCCGCAGCGCCTGCCGTACGGTCAGCGCCTTCTCGCCGCCGGCCAGCCGGTGGACGAGGAGCGCGTTGCGCAGCTCGGTGTGGAGCTCGCCGGACTCGTTGGACGCGGTGCCGTCGACGCCGAGGCCGACGGGGACGCCGGCCCGCAGCAGGTCCGGCACGCGGGCGGTGCCGGCGGCGATCCGGGCGTTGGAGGAGGGGCAGTGGGCGACGCCCGTACCCGTACGGGCGAAGGCGGCGATGTCGGAGTCGGCCATGTGGATGCAGTGGGCCATCCACACGTCGTCGCCGAGCCAGCCCGTGGACTCGAAGTAGTCCGTGGGGCCCATGCCGAACTTCTCCTTACAGTACTGCTCCTCCTCGACGGTCTCGGAGCCGTGCGTGTGCAGGCGCACCCCCTTGCGGCGGGCGAGCACGGCGGCCTCGCGCAGCAGCTCGGTGCTGACGGAGAAGGGGGAGCAGGGCGCGACGCCGACGCGCAGCATGGAGTCGAACGCCGGGTCGTGGTGGGCGTCGATCGCCTCCTCGGTGGCGGCGAGCGCCGCGTCGGTGCTCTCGACCGCGAAGTCCGGCGGCAGACCGCCGTCGGACTGCCCGAGGTCCATCGAGCCGCGCGTGGGGTGGAAGCGGACGCCCATCTCGCGGGCGGCGCGGATCTCGGCGCCGAGGAGGTCGCCCGCGCCCTCCGGGAAGACGTAGTGGTGGTCCATCGCGGTGGTGACGCCGCCGCGGGCCATCATCGCCAGCGAGCCGCGCGCGGCCGCGTACACCATGGGCTCGTCGATGCGGGCCCAGGTAGGGTAGAGGGCGACGAGCCAGTCGAAGAGGTTGCAGTCCTGGGCGAGGCCGCGGGTGATCCACTGGTAGAAGTGGTGGTGGGTGTTGACCAGGCCGGGGGTGGCCAGGTGGCCGGTGCCGTCGACGCGCCGGACGACGCCGGCGAGCCCGGCGGGCGCGGGCCCGGGGCCGACGGATTCGATGCGGTTGCCGGCGACGACGACGTGTCCCGAGGCGTACTCGGTGCCGTCCGGATCGACGGTGGCGATGGCGCAGTTCTCGATGACGAGGCGCTCGGTGCTGCCGGCACCTGCGGCCGGTGCGGGGGGTGCGACCACGGTGATTCCTCGCTGTCGGTTCAGGGAAGGTTCGTCAGGTCCACCGGGACGGCCGCCGTCACGCCGTCGCGCAGGACGGTGGCCTCGATGAGGCCGTACGGGCGGTCGGCCGCGAAGTACACCTCGTTGTCGTTGTCGAGCCCGAAGGGGCGCAGGTCGGCCAGGAAGTGGTGCTTGTTGGGCAGCGAGAGGCGTATCTCGTCGATGCCGGGCTCCTGGTCGACGACGCGGGAGCCCATGGCGTAGAGGGTCTGCTGGAGGGAGAGGGAGTACGTGCCGGCGAAGGCGGCCAGCAGGTGGCCGCGCGCCCGCTCGTAGGACGCGTCCCAGTCCGGCTTGTCCCCCTCGGGCCGGCCGGCGTGCCGCCAGCAGGCATTGACCTCGGTGGCGAGGATCCGGTCGCGGGTCTCGGGGAGGGTGGTGTAGCGGTCCTTCACGTAGCCGTGGAACTCGGAGTCGGTGGTGTTCATGACGACGAGGCCTTTGAGGCCGGAGAGGACCTGCCACTGCTCGCCCTGTCCGCCGTGTCCGTTGCTCTGCCCGTGGTAGGTGACCTGCGCGGTGCGGGTCTCCTGGCCGCGGCGGACGAAGGAGTGCGCGGCGTCGCCGTCCGCCGGTATCCGGTCCCAGCCGTACTCCTCGACGCGGATCCGGGCGGTGTGGATCGTCTCCTGCCCGGAGACGAAGTGGCGCGCGAGCCGCACGGCGAAGTCCTCGGCGGACGCGATGCCGTGCTCCTTGGCGAAGGCGAACACGGTGTTCTTGGTGGTGTCCGTGGGCAGGACGCCGGCGTTGGAGCCCTTGGTGTGGACGTCACTCATGGCGCCGGAGAGGGCGATGGAGACGTTGAGGTCCCTGATGTGGTGGACGGGGCCTTCGCGGGTGACCCGGACGACGCGGGTTTCGGCTTTGCCGTACTGGTTCTGGCCGAGAACGGTGGGCATGGTGGGTGCTAGCTCCCTCGGTACACGGAATAGCCGAACGGACTGAGCAGCAGCGGTACGTGGTGGTGCTCGCCGGGGGCGACCGCGAAGGCCACGGCCACCTCCGGGAAGAACGGGGTGTGCTTCGCGACGTCGAACCGGAGCTGGACGTGCGCCGTCCCCTCCGGCGGCGCGGGGAGCGCGGCGCACCGCCCGTCCGCGTCCGTCACGGCGGTGCCGCACACCGACCAGGGCGCGTCGTCGCCGCTGCGGGCCGACAGCTCGACGGCGACGCCCTCGGCGGGGCGGCCGGCGGCGGTGTCCAGGACGTGCGTGGAGAGGGTGGCGGTGGGCTTCACGGGCGGGGGCCTCCGTGTCGGGGATCCGGCTCGTACGCCTCGGCCGGCTCGTACGCCTCGGCCGGGTCCTCCATCAGACGCGTCAGCCTGATGCGGTTGATCCTGCCCAGTTCCGTACGTACGGTCTCGCGTTCGCGCTCCGGCGTGTTGCCGATCCGGCGGCGGATCGCGTCGAGCATCTGCGCGGCGCCGAGCCCGGTGGCGCAGATCAGGAAGACGTGCCCGAACTTCCGCTGGTAGGCGAGGTTGAGTTCGAGCATCTCGGCCCGGAGCCCGGGCGGCGCCTGCGCCATGCCGCGCTGCTCGCGCGCGGAGGCCGGGTCGTCGGGCTTCGGGCGCCCGATGGGCGGGTGCGCCGCCATGGCCTCGGTCAGGGCGGACGCCGAGAGCGCGGCCGTGGCGGCGTCGCTCGCGGCGAGGAGGGCGTCGGCGCCGGGGTAGGGGCGCCGGGCGAGGAGCGCGTCCGCCCACGCACGACTGGCACAGATGGCGTGCAGTGCGGCGCGGGCCGCGCCGTCCTCGGCTGCGTTGAACCGGGTGAGTCCCGGCGGCGAGCTCGGAGTCACGGGCGCCTCCGTGGCGGTGACGGGCTGCGGACTTCGCTGACGACTGCGCATAGCTAACGCCCCGGCGAACGCCGCGTCAACAGTTTGTTGAAGAAGTCGCCCCGCAGGAGATCCCTTGAGAGGCCCTTGGGAGATCCCTCAGGAGGCCCCGGAACCGCCTTCCCGGTTCAGGTAGTTGTAGATCGTGAAGCGGCTGACACCGAGCGCCGCGGCCACGGTCTCCACGCCGTGCCGCAGGGAGAAGGCGCCGCGCTCCTCCAGCGCGCGCACGACCGACTGCTTGGTGCGCCGGTCGAGTTCGGCCAGGGGTCTGCCGTGCCGGCGCTCCAGGTCGGCCAGCATGTGGTCCAGGGAGGCCGAGAGGCGCGGCAGCCGGACGGCGACGACCTCGCGGCCCTCCCAGGACAGCACCACGTCGCCGTCCGCGGCGCGCTCCGGGTCGATCATCTCCCCGCCCATGGCGTCGACCAGCGGCGCGACGGCCTCCCGGAGGGGGTGGGCGGCGGCTTCCCCGGTCACGGCGCCCCCTCCGCCGGCCCGCCCTCGCCGACCACGCTGACCTGGAGCGACACCCGGGTGGCGCCGGCTTCCAGCGAGGCGCTCAGCACCTGCCGCACGGCGGCGAGCACGGCGGCGCCGGCGCCCTCCGCGGTGTTGCCGAAGGGGCCGACGTCCACGGTGTCGAGGCCGGCGCCGCGCAGGGCGTCCCGGGCGGCCTCGGCGTGGGGCGGCACCCGGTCGAGGTCGAACGGTTCGGTCGTGAATTCCACTCGCAATCGCACGCCGGTCAACCTACTCGCCCTGACGCTCGCCTTGACAGGAGGCGGGAACGGCAGCACGCTTCCGTAAAACAAAATCTCTTTTCCGTAATACGGAACACCGACACGGAAGGAGAGTGCACGGGATGCCCTTCCCCCGGCACCGCTTCGCCGTCAACCTGTCGATGCTCTTCACCGGACTGCCGCTCCTGGAACGGCCCGCCGCGGCGGCGGCCGCGGGCTTCGGAGCCGTCGAGATGTGGTGGCCCTGGCCGGAGACCCCCAATCCGCCTGATCGTGAACTCGACGCCCTGCGTAAGGCGTTGGACGATGCCGGTACGCGGCTGGTGGGGCTGAACTTCTACGCCGGGCGGCTGCCCGGGCCCGACCGGGGCGCCCTCTCCGTCCCCGGCGTGGAGTCCGCCCGCTTCCGCGCCAACCTCGCCGTGGCGGCCGGGTTCGCGGCCTCGCTGGGGTGCACGGCGCTCAACGCCCTGTACGGCAACCGCGTTGCGGGCGCCGATCCGCGGGCCCAGGACGCGCTCGCGCTGGAGAACCTCGTACGGGCCGCGGAGGCGGCGGACCGGGTGGGCGCGCAGGTGCTGATCGAGGCCCTCAACCCCGCCGAGTCCCCCGCGTACCCGCTCACCGGGTCGGCGGCGGCCGTCGCAGTCGTGGACGAGGTCAACAAGGCGAGCGGGCTCGGCAACGCCCGGTTCCTGATGGACCTGTACCACCTGGCGACGGCGGGCGAGGACCTGGCCGCGGCGATCACCGCGCACGGGGGCACGTGCGGCCACGTCCAGCTGGCGGACGCCCCGGGCCGCGGCCGGCCCGGCACCGGCGCGCTGGACGTCCCGGACCTGCTGTCCCGGCTCGACGAGGCGGGTTACGGGGGCTGGGTGGGCCTGGAATACCGGGGCGGGGGCGCCTCCGGCGCGGGGGACTTCGACTGGCTGGACGAGCTGTGACAACGCTCCCAGGAACCAACCCGCCTACAACGTAAGGAGCCCCCTCATGCCCACTCCCACACCCACGACCCTCCCCCGCATCGCCTGGATCGGGCTCGGGATCATGGGGCTGCCCATGGCCTCGAACCTGGTCAAAGCCGGGTACGACGTCACCGGGCACACCCTCGAACAGGCCGGCCTCGACCGGCTGGCCGCCGTGGGCGGCACGCCCGCGCCCTCCGTCGCCGCCGCCGTCCGCGGAGCGGATGTCGTCATCACCATGGTTCCCGCCTCGCCCGACGTGGAGGCCGTGGCCTACGGCGAGGACGGCGTCCTCGCGCACGCCGCGCCCGGCACGCTGTTCGTCGACATGTCGTCCATCACCCCCCGTACGTCCGTCGAGCTCGCGGAGGCCGCGGCCGGCAAAGGCGTCCGCGTCCTGGACGCGCCCGTGTCCGGCGGCGAGGCGGGCGCCGTCGAAGGCGTCCTGTCGATCATGGTGGGCGGGGAGCGGGCCGACTTCGAGCGGGCCCGGCCGCTGCTCGGCGCGCTCGGCACGACGGTCGTGCACTGCGGCCCGCACGGCGCCGGCCAGACCGTGAAGGCCGCCAACCAGCTCATCGTGGCCGCCAACATCCAGGCGTGCGCCGAGGCCGTGGTCTTCCTGGAGAAGTCCGGCGTGGACCTGGAGGCCGCCCTCGACGTGCTCGGCGGCGGGCTCGCCGGCTCCGCCGTGCTCAGCCGCAAGCGGCACAACTTCCTCTCCCGGCACTACCCGCCGGGCTTCCGCATCGACCTGCACCACAAGGACATGGGCATCGTCACGGAGGCCGCCCGGGCCGTCGGCGCGGCCGTCCCCGTGGGCGCCCTCGTCGCGAGCCTGGTGGCCGCGGCCCGCGCCCAGGGCGACGGCGGGCTCGACCACTCGGCGCTCCTGCGCGGCGTGGAGCGGCTGTCCGGCATCGACACCGGGAGGGCCGGAAGGGCCGGAAGGTCCGGGCGCGCCGAAGACGTCGGGCGCCCCGAAGGCGCTGGGCGGGCCGAAAGCGCCGGGCAGGGAGGGCGGCGATGACGACGATGCCCGCCATGCACGCCGTCGTCCACATCCTCAAGGACGAGGGCGTCGACATCGCCTTCGGCTGCCCCGGCGCCGCCGTCCTCCCGCTCTACCGAGCGCTGCAAGCCGTCGGCGGCATCGAGCACTTGATTGTCCGTCACGAGTCCGGGGCCACGCACATGGCCGACGGCTGGGCCCGTACGAACGGCAGGACCGGCGTCGCCATCGCCACCTCGGGCCCGGGCGGCACCAACTTCGTCACCGGCCTCTACACCGCGTACGCGGACTCCGTGCCCATGCTGTGCGTCACCGGGCAGGCGGTCTCGGGAAGGCTGCACCAAGAAGCGTTCCAGGCCGTCGACATCGTGGAGATCGTCCGGCCGGTGACCAAGTGGGCGGTGCAGATCAAGGAGGCGGCACAGATACCGTGGGCGTTCCGGGAGGCGTTCCGGATCGCGAGGTCGGGGCGCCCCGGGCCCGTGCTGATCGACATCCCGGTCGACATCGCGCGCCGCGAGATCCGCTACGACCCGGCCCTGGACACCCCGCTGCCGGTGCCCGCCGCCGCCCCGCACCCGCCGCGCGTCGAGGCCGCGCTGGATCTCCTCCTCGCCGCCGAGCGGCCGCTCGTACTGGCCGGCGGCGGGGTGATCCTCTCGGGCGCGGAGGCCGAACTCCGGGAGCTGGTGGAGCTGCTGGAGGTGCCGTTCCAGGTGACGCTCATGGGCAAGGGGGCCGTCGAGGACGATCACCGGCTCCACATGGGCACCACCGGCATCCAGACCTCGCAGCGGTACGCCAACGCCTCCTTCCTGGAGTCGGACTTCATCCTCGCCGTCGGCGCCCGCTTCGGCGACCGGCACACGGGGGCGGACCTCTCCGTCTACCGGGGGCGGCGGTCCTTCGTGCACGTCGACATCGAGCCGTCGCAGCTGGGCCGGGTCTTCGAGCCGGACCTGGGCGTCGTCTCCGACGCGAAGCTGTTCCTGGCGGCCCTGCTGGAGGCGGCGAAGGCGCGCGCCGCCCGCCCCCGGCACCGCGCGTGGGCCGCCCGCTGCCGCGACCTCAAGAGGACGCTCACCCGCCGCGACGACTACGACGCCGTCCCCGTCAAGGCGCCCCGCGTCTACCGGGAGATCAACGAGGTCTTCGGCGAGGACACGTGGTTCGTCACCGCCATCGGCCTCTACCAGATCTGGGGCGGCCAGCATCAGAAGGCCCACAAGCCGCGCCACTACCAGGTGTGCGGGCAGGCCGGGCCGCTCGGCTGGGAGGTGCCGGCCGCAATCGGCGTCAAGAAGGCGCTGGAGGGCATGGGGCGGGGCGCGGAGGAAGTGGTCGGCGTGGTCGGCGACTACGGCTTCCAGTTCACGGCCGAGGAGCTCGCGGTCGCCGCGCAGTACGACGTCCCCTTCGTGCTGATCATGCTCAACAACGAGTACCTGGGGCTGATCCGGCAGGCCTCGGCCGGCTACGGCATGAACTACCAGGTGGACATCCACTACGACGAGACGGGCACCGACAACGTCAAACTCATGGAGGCGTACGGGTGTTCAGGGCGGCGCGTGACGGAGCCGTCGGACATCCGGCCCGCGATCGAGTGGGCCCGCAAGGAAGCCGTGGCGACGTCACGGCCGGTGCTGGTGGAGGTGCTGATCGAGCGCGAGGCGGACACCCCGCACGGCCCGGACATCAACGCCGTCCGCGAGACCGAACCCGTAGGGCGGGCCGAGCCCGTACGAGAGACCGAGCCCGTACGGCGGACCGAGCCCGCACAGGAGGCCGAGCCCGTGCCGGAGCGCTAGCGCACGACCGGCGCGTGCGCCCTCGCGCTCGGCGGCGACACGGGAGGCGCGGGGGGCGCACCCGCCCTCTTCCGCATTCGCTCCCCCCGCGCGCCCGCATCGTGGACGATGGGCCCCGTACGCATACCTCACGGACCCGTTGCTGGAGCCGAATATGGCCAAGAGCGTGCCGGTTCACTGCCCGACGTGCCGTCGCGAGCACTCCTTCACCCCGCCCACCTTCCCCTGCGCGTGCGGTGCGCCGCTCACGCTGCCGCTCCAGGCGGACGCCTCCCCCGAACCCGTCGCGCACCGCACCTGGCGCGACGCGTGGGTGGCCGTGCGCTGCCCCGCCTGCGACCGGCAGGACCAGTGGCCGCGGCCGGAGTTCGGCTGCGCGTGCGGCACGGTGGTGCGGCTGCCCGTACGGCCTCCCGAGGCCGGTTCCGGATCCGGTTCCGGGTCCGGGGACGGGGCCGAGCCCAGGGGCGGTTCCGAGGCCGGTTCCGAGTCCGGGGGCGGCGGGCCCGGCGCCGGTGACCGGCCCGCCCGGGCGCTGCGCCCCGCCTTCCGGCCGGTCGCCATCCGCACCGCGGGCGACGCGGTCGTGGCCGCCGAACGCTATCTGACGTGGCTGGGGTACGCGGGCGTCACCCGGCCCGGCGACCCCGAGGAGGAGGGCGTCGACCTGCGTGCGGCCGGGCTGGTGGCCCGGGTGGACCCGTCCACCGTGCCGACGTCGCTGCGGGACGTGGAGTGCCTGTGGCTGCACGGGCTGGTGGACGGCGCGCGAGGGGCGTTCTTCTCACTCGCCGGTTACGCGCGCGAGGCCCGCTCCCGCGCGGACGACCTGCGGGTTCCGCTGTTCGTGATGGACCTCACCGGTACTCCGCAGCCGCTGAACGCCCCGGCGGACGAGCTCGTCGAGCTGGGGCCCGCGTGAGCCGCCCGCATCGCCAACCTCAATTTTTCCTCTGAACAACGCCCGGACGATGGCGAGTTGAGGTGGACGGGGCGAGACTTCGTATCGGGCCCGCGAAACGGACGGGGGATCGCGGGCCCCTCCACGTTCCGGGCGGGACCCGGTCGCCTTGCCGTCTCCGACGGATCGGGGGGAGGCGACGGTTCCCGCCCGAGCGCGTGCCGCCGCAAGCGCGAACCCCGCGGCGGCGGAAAGCCGCAACGCCGCACCGCTCAGGCGTCCTGGGAGCCCGCCGCCAGGCGTTCCCGGTCGCGCAGTTCCACCTTTCTCACCTTGCCGCTGACCGTCATGGGGAACGCCTCCAGGATCCGCAGACGGCGCGGGATCTTGTAGTGGGCGAGGCGGCCGCGGCAGAAGTGGGTGAGTTCGTCGAGGCCGAGCGGCTTGGCGGGGTCGCGGAGGATCACGCAGGCCATGATCTCCTCGCCGTACTTCTCGTCGGGCACGCCGACGACCTGCACGTCGGAGATCTTGGGGTGGGTGTAGAGGAACTCCTCGATCTCCCGCGGGTAGACGTTCTCCCCGCCCCTGATGATCATGTCCTTGATGCGGCCGACGATGCGGACGTAGCCGTCCTCGTCCATCACCGCGAGGTCGCCGGTGTGCATCCAGCGCTCGCCGTCGACGGCCTCGGCGGTGCGCTCCGGCTCGTCCCAGTAGCCGAGCATCACCGAGTAGCCGCGCGTGCACAGCTCGCCGGGCTCGCCGCGGCCGGCGGTGTCCCCCGTCTCCGGGTCGACGACCTTCACCTCGATGTGCGGCAGCACACGCCCGACGGTGCCCGTGCGCCGCGCGATGTCGTCGTCGCGCCGGGTCTGCGTGGAGACGGGCGACGTCTCGGTCATGCCGTAGCAGATGGAGACCTCGGACATGTGCATCTCGCCCATGACCCGCTTCATCACCTCGGTCGGGCACGGCGAGCCCGCCATGATGCCCGTACGCAGCGAGGAGAGGTCGTACGTGGCGAAGTCCGGCAGGTCCAGCTCGGCGATGAACATGGTGGGCACGCCGTACAGGGAGGTGCAGCGCTCGCGCTCGACAGCGTGCAGCGTGGCGGTGGGGTCGAAGGCCGGGGCCGGGATGACGGCGCAGGCACCGTGGCTGGTGACGGCGAGGTTGCCCATGACCATGCCGAAGCAGTGATAGAAGGGCACGGGCAGGCAGACCCGGTCGGCCTCGGTGTAGCCGAGCGTCTCCCCCACGAAGTAGCCGTTGTTGAGGATGTTGTGGTGGGAGAGGGTGGCGCCCTTGGCGAAGCCCGTGGTCCCGGACGTGTACTGGATGTTGACCGGGTCGTGGCAGCTCAGCTGCGCCTCGCGCTCGGCGAGCCGCTCGCGGGGCACGTCCGCCCCGGCGCGGACGAGGGCGGTCCACGTGGGGTCGTCGATGTGGACGACGTCGCGCAGCGCCGGGCAGTCGGCGCGGGCTTCCTCGACCATCTGCCGGTAGTCGCTGTTCTTGTGCGCGACGGAGGCGACGAGCACGCTGACGCCGGCCTGGCGGAGCACGTAGCGGAGTTCGTGGACGCGGTAGGCCGGGTTGATGTTGACCATGATCGCGCCGACGCGGGCGGTGGCGTACTGGACCATGACCCACTCGGGGCAGTTGACCGCCCAGATGCCGACCCTGTCGCCCTTGGCCACCCCCTTGGCCAGCAGGCCGAGCGCGATCTCCTCGACGGCGCGGCCGAACTCGGCGTAGGTCCAGCGGCGGCCGCTGGGGACGTCGACGAGGGCGTCGCGGTCGCCGAACCGCTCCACGGTGAAGGCGAGATCGGCGCCGATGGTGTCGTCGATCAGCGGAACGGAGGTGCTCCCGGCCTCGTACGAGGGTGTGGTCACCGGTGGTCTTCCTCTCGGTACTCGTCCGCGCCGCCCGACAGCTCGCCGCGCGCGGTGCGTTCGCGCAGCTCGATGCGGCGGATCTTGCCGGACACGGTCTTGGGCAGCTCGGCGAACTCCAGGCGCCGGATGCGCTTGAAGGGGGCGAGGGTGGCCCGCGAGTGGGCGAAGAGGGCCTTCGCCGTGCCGGGGCCGGGCTCCCAGCCCTCGGCGAGGACGACGTACGCCTTGGGCACGGAGAGCCGCAGCGGGTCGGGGGAGGGGACGACGGCCGCCTCGGCCACGGCCTCGTGTTCGAGCAGGGCGCTCTCCAGCTCGAACGGCGACACTTTGTAGTCACTCGACTTGAATACGTCGTCGCTCCGGCCCACGTAGGTGAGGTATCCGTCGGCGTCGCGGGCGGCGATGTCGCCGGTGCGGTAGTAGCCGCCGGCCATGGCCTCCGCCGTGCGCTCGGGGTCGCCCGCGTAGCCCGTCATGACGCCCACGGGGCGGTCGGAGAGGTCGAGGGCGATCTCGCCCTCGTCGGCCGGCTCGCCCGTGACGGGGTCCAGGAGGACGACGGTGTAGCCGGGGCCGGGGCGGCCCATGGAGCCGGTCTTCACCGGCTGGCCGGGCGGGTTGGCGATCTGCACGGTGGTCTCGGTCTGCCCGAAGCCGTCGCGGATCGTCACGCCCCAGGCCCGCCGGACGGTCTCGATGACCTCGGGGTTGAGCGGCTCGCCCGCGGCGACGGCCTCGCGGGGAGGGGTGCGCAGCGCGCCGAGGTCGGCCTGGATGAGCATGCGCCACACGGTGGGCGGAGCACAGAAGCTCGTCACGCCCGCCCGGTCCATCTCCGCCATGAGGCGGGCGGCGTCGAAGCGCGCGTAGTTGTGCACGTAGACGGTGGCCTCGGCGTTCCAGGGGGCGAAGAGGCTGGACCAGGCGTGCTTGGCCCAGCCGGGCGAGGAGATGTTGAGGTGGACGTCGCCCGGGCGGAGCCCGATCCAGTACATGGTCGCCAGATGGCCGACGGGGTACGAGGTGTGGGTGTGCTCGACGAGCTTGGGCCGGGCGGTGGTGCCGGAGGTGAAGTAGAGCAGCAGGGGGTCGTCGGCGCGGGTGGGGCCGTCGGGGGTGAAGGTGTCGGCGGCGTGGGCGGAGTCGGCGTAGGAGTGCCAGCCGCCCGTGCCGTCTCCCCTGCCACCTCCGCGGTCCGCGCGCTCGCCCACCGCGATCCGTGTGTAGCCGCCCGGCACGCCGGCGAACTTGCCGGTGTCCGCGGCCCGTACGAGCACGTGGGCGGCCCGGCCGCGCTCCACGCGGTCGGCCAGGTCGGCCGTGCCGAGCAGCGGGGTGGCCGGGATGACCACGGCGCGCAGCTTCATCGCGGCGAGGGCGGTCTCCCACAGCTCGGCCTGGTTGCCGAGCATGACGATCATGCGGTCCCCGGCGCGTACGCCCTGCTCGCGCAGCCAGTTGGCGACCTGGTTCGAGCGGCGGCGCAGGTCGTCGAAGGAGTACGCGGCCTCGGAGCCGTCCTCCTCGGCGATCCGCAGGGCGGTGCGGCCGTTGCCCTCGGCGATGGTGTCGAACCAGTCCAGCGCCCAGTTGAACTCCGCCGGGCGGGGCCAGACGAAGCCCTCGCGGGCCGCCTGCCAGTCCTCGCGGTGCGCGAGGAGGAAGTCCCGGGCCGCGCGGAATGCGGTGGCGGGGGCGGGCGTTGCCCCCGTGGCGCCCGGATTCCGCGGCTTCGATGACGTCACATGTCCTCCAGATTGCGGGGCACGTCGCCGACCCGCATGGTTAGCATCGTGCGACGGTGATCTGAGTCTCACCACCCCCGAACGGGGGTGGCCGCATTTCAGGGATACGGAGGTTCCTCCTCCGTATCCGGGACGGGGAGGCAGCGATGGGAGACCCGGGCGGAACGGCCGAGGTACGGGCGGCGCTGATGCGGATGCGCAGGGGGGCCGGGTTGCCGGTCGCCTTCGGCGGTCTGCTCACCGGCGCCCGGCAGTTCCGAATATCGGACATGACGGGAACGACGACGCCGGTCCTGCGCGGGCTGGCGATCCGCACGGGCAGCGGGCTGGGCGGCAAGGCGGCCGCCCTGACCAGGCCGCTGTCCGTGACCGACTACCAGTCCTCGCACGTCATCACCCACGAGTACGACGCGGCGGTGGCGACCGAGGGCCTGCGCTCCGTGCTCGCGGTGCCCGTGGTCGTACGGGGCCGGGTGCGCGGCGTGCTCTACGGCGCGCTGCGGCGGCCGCTCACGCTCGGGGACCGCTCCCTGACCGCCGCCGTCGACGCGGCGCGCGAGCTCGAACAGGCCCTCGCCGTCCAGGACGAGGTCCAGCGGCTGCTGTCCGTGGCCCATCAGCCGACCACCGCCGACCCGGCGATGTGGGAGGAGGTCCGCGAGGCGCACTTCGAACTGCGCGCCCTGGCACAGCGTGTCACCGATCCCCTGCTCCGGCAGGAGCTCCTCGCGGCGTGCGGGCGCCTCGCCGCGGCGTCCTCGGCGGAGCCGGCGGGGCGGCGCGCGGGGCCGGACGTCGGCTTGTCCCCGCGCGAAGTGGACGTCCTCGCGTGCGTGGCCACGGGCGCGACGAACGCCACCGCGGCGGACCGGCTGGGCCTGCGCCCGGAAACGGTCAAGAGCTACCTCCGGTCGAGCATGCGGAAGCTGGGCGTGCACACGCGCCTGGAGGCCGTGGTCGCGGCGCGGCGGGCGGGGCTGCTGCCGTAGCCGTGCGGCCCCCGTCGCGCGCCCCCGGTCCCTTTCGGACCTTTCCGGCCCGTCAACGAAGCGTCAAAGGAGTGGCACTGAGGGTCAACAGGCTGTCAAGGAGGAGCTCGGCGGGGTTCGGTACGGGCATAGCGTGAACGGCGGCGCCACGGCGCCGTCAGCGACGTTCCCATCCGACACCTCCCGAGCTTCCTGAGGACCGTCATGCACCTGAGCCGTACCCCCGCCGAAGCCGCCGCAGTCGCAGCCGTCGAAAGCACGGTCGGCGACAGCTCGGCCGGCGACGGGGAACCGTCCGAACCCTCCGAACCGTCCGAACCCTCGCATCCCGCCGGGCACGCCCCCGCCCCGCCGCTGTACGTCCCCGTACGGCCCTGCGCGTGCGGCTTCGCCCTGCGGGTCTTCCGCTCCCCGCTCGGGGCGCGGACCGCCGTCGCCTTCACCACGGAGCGGCGGCTTTCGGACGTTCTGGGCCCCGATCAGCCGGCCATCCGGCTGGCGCTGCCGGCGGTACGGGCGCTGGCCTCGCCCCTCGGCGTCGAGCTCGTCTCCGTGGACCCCCAGCTGACGGCTCCCCCGGTCTCCACCACCCCACCGGGCACGCCTTTGCCGGCTCTTCCGTCCTGACCCGACCGCGCCGGGTACCCCGGGCGTCCCGGGCGTCCCGGGCGTCCCGGGCGTCCCGGGCGGGGAACTGCTCGGGGCGGCCCTGACCCGACCGCGTCGACCGCTCGGGGCGGGGAACCGCCCGGGGCGGGGAACCACTCGGGGCGGGGGCGGGGTACCACTCGGGGCGGCGTACCACTCGGGGCAGAGGTGATCCCGGCAGCGCCGATCCGCGCCGCGGGGGTTGCTCACCGCGGCGGCGGATGGGCCGGTGCCCGACACGACGGGCGATCCCCGCGGGGGCGACCGGCGGCACCGGGAACAGCCCGGGCGGCTGACGGCGCCGAAGCCGGCCGAAGGCCCGGCGCCACGCCACGCCACGCCACGCCACGCCACCGGAAGCCTCCGCCTCATCTCCTGACCGCAGACAAATCAATCCCGCCGCAACGGCGACCAGCCACAACGGTGCAACCCGGCGGTGCCAAGACCAACCCCAGCCCCCGGCACCGCCAGCAAACCCCCGCTTGCCGCAGGCAAGAAGATCGCCGGCCGCAACGGCCACCAGCCACAACAGCACAGCCCGGCGGTGCCGAAACCGGCCGGGTCGGCGGCACCGCCGGAACCGCCCCGCCCGCGCCCCTTGCCGCAGGCAAGAAAACCCCCGCCGCAACGGCGATCAGCCGCAACGGCGCGACCCGGCGGTGCCGAAATCAGCCCGGCCCCCGGCGCCACCCGGTCCGCCCCCTTGCCGCAGGCAAGAAGACGCCGCCGCAACGGCGAGCAACCCCCGCGGCGCGGACTAGCGGCGCCCAAAGCCACCCAAACACACCCCACCCCGCACATCCCTCCGAAGGAGCCCCCGTGGTCATGTCGACCGCCCCCGCATCCCCTCCCCGCCCGCCGGAGACGCCGGCGGCGCCCCTGTGGCCCGCGTCCGCCCGTGCCGTGCCGGGCGGCGGGATCGCCGTCGGCGGGGTGCCGCTGGCGGAGGTCGCCGACCGGTTCGGCACGCCCGTCTACGTCCTGGACGAGGACGAGGTGCGGGCCCGCGCCCGCGCCTGGCGCACCGCCCTGCCCGGCGCCGACGTCGCCTACGCCGGCAAGGCGTTCCTCTCCCGCGCCATGATCCGCTGGATCGAGGAGGAGGGCCTGTCCCTGGACGTCTGCTCCGCGGGCGAGCTGGAGCTCGCCGTGCACAGCGGCTTCCCCGCCGAGCGGATCGTGCTGCACGGCAACGCCAAGAGCCCCGACGACGTGCGGGCCGCGCTGCGCCTGGGCGTCGGCCGGATCGTCATCGACGGCACGGGCGAGATCGCCCGCCTCGCCGCCCTCGTGCCGCCGGGCACCCGCCAGCGGGTGCTGCTACGGGTCGTGCCGGGAGTGACGGCCGGGGCGCACGCGGCGGTGCGGACCGGGATGGACGGCCAGAAGTTCGGCCTGTCGGTGGCGGGCGGCGAAGCCGAGGAGGCGGTGGCCCGCCTTCTCGGGCAGCCCCGCCTGGAGCTGGTGGGTCTGCACTGCCACCTCGGCTCGCAGATCGCGGGCCTCGGCCCGTACGTGAGCGCCGTGCGCCGCCTCGTCCCGCTGCTGGCCCGGATCCGCGACCGGCACGGGGTGACCTTCCCGGAGCTGGACCTGGGCGGCGGCTTCGCCATCGCCTACCGCGAGGGCGACCCGGCCGTGGACCCGGACACGTACGCCGAGCGGGTCATGGGCGAACTCACGCTGGAGTGCGGCCGCTTCGGGCTGCCGCTGCCCCGCCTGACGGTGGAGCCGGGGCGGTGGATAGCCGGGCCGGCGGGCGTCGCGCTGTACCGGGTGCTGTCGGTGAAGTCCACCGGCGGCCGGACGTTCGTGGCCGTCGACGGCGGCATGAGCGACAACCCGCGCCCGGCGCTGTACGGCGTGCGCTACACGGTCCGGCTCGCGGGCCGCTCCTCCACCGCGCCGGGCCGCTCCGTGACGGTGGTGGGCCGGCACTGCGAGGCCGGGGACGTGCTCGCCGACGACGTGGAGCTCCCCGCGGACCTGCGGCCGGGCGACGTGCTGGCCGTCCCGGCCTCGGGCGCGTACCACCTGTCGATGGCCTCGGCGTACAACCTGGTGGGGCGCCCGCCGGTGGCCGCGGTGTCCGGCGGCCGCGCGCGCCTGCTCGTCCGCCGCGAGACCCTGGCGGACCTGCGCAGCCGGGACGTCGGCGAGTAAGGGTGCGGGTGCGGGTCAGTCGCCGGCCGGCCTGACGAGTACGTCGTGCCCGTCACCCGGCGCCGCCATCGCCAGGACCCGCAGGGCCTCCTCCTCCACCGGTGCGCGGTCCGCCCTGCGGATCTTCTCGAACGGCTCGACCACGAGCGTCGTGGTGCCGGGCCCCTTGTCGAGGCGCCAGACGGCGCGGATGAAGCCGTCGAGGAGGACGGTGGGCGCGGCCCGGTTGACGCGCCGGACGCGGCGCAGGTGGCCGGGGTCGACGATGCGGGCGCGGTCGGCGTGGGAGAGGGAGATGTTGTCGAACTCCGGCAGGAACCGCACCGGGGCGTCGGTGCCGGGGTCGGGCAGCGGGCCGTCCGGAAGGTCGAGGAGCTCGGTGCCGTGCTCGTCACGGAAGGTGCGCAGCCCGGGGCGGAGGCCGTCGACGACCGTGCGCAGCCCGGTCAGGCCGCACCACTTCTGCATGTCCTTGACGGAGGCGGGGCCGAAGGCGGCGAGGTAGCGCAGGAGGACGGCGCCGGGGTCGGGGCCGGGCGCGGGGCCCGGCGGGCCGCCCAGCCAGTGGTCCGCGGTCGTGTGCGCGGCGGGCCCGCTGCGGCCCCACAGCCCGCGCGGGGGCACCTGGACGAGCGGCAGCAGGGCGCGCGCGGCCATCGCGAGGTCCTGCGGGGCGCATTCCGGCCACTCCTCGGCGAGGGCCTGGCCGAGGTGGTGGAAGGTGTACGGACGCTCGGCGACGAGGCGCGAGGCGAGCCCGGCCACGCGCGCCAGGTCGGCGCCGGCGAGGCGCTTGCCGTGGTTGCCGCGGAACGACTGCTCGAGCACGGGCCGGCACAGCGCGCGCAGACCGTGGCAGTCGCGGGCGCTGACCAGGTGGATCGTCGAGCGCATCACGGGGATGCGGACGGCCGCGCGCGAGGCGATCAGCGTGGAGAGCTCCTCGGGGTCGAAGCCGTCGAGGCGGGCGGCGAGCCCGTAGTAGGGGTCCCCGGGCGACTGCGCCTGGAGGCCGACGAGGTGCTCGACGGCGCCGAGGACCGGCATGGCGCTCCTGCGGAGCAGCAGCTGGCGCTCAAGAAGCGCACGATTCAGAGCACGGTTAGCCAGAACAGGCGGACCACTAGCTGTCATGCGACCAAGCTAGGCGGCTTAACGGACAAGATCGAACAAGACCGGTCCTCGACCGCACCGCGGGGCCGAATTCGGCGCGTATATCCTGTTCGCTGGTCCAGCGAACAGCGAGAGGGAGTTCACCCGTGTCCGAAAACCCTCCGCGCCGCCAGCGCCCCACGCCCAAGAACGCTCCCAGGAGCACCCCCCGGAAGCACTCCTGGCTCCGCCCGGCGAACGGCCGTACGGATGGTGACGCCGCCGCCCCGACCGCCCCGCCGGCGGCCGGGTCCGCGGGCGGGGCGGGCAGCGTCGTGCACGCCGCGGTCTACCGCGACGGCCGGCGCGTCGCGACGCCGGACTCCCTGGCGGACACGTACCGCCTCCTGCACGAGCAGCCCGAGGGCATGGCGTGGATCGGCCTCCACCGCCCCAGTGAGCGCGAACTCCTCTCCCTGGCCGAGGAGTTCGGCCTCCACCAGCTCGCGGTGGAAGATGCCCTGGAGGCCCACCAGCGTCCGAAGCTGGAGCGGTACGGCGACACCCTGTTCGTGGTCCTGCGCGCGGCCCGCTACCTGGACGCCCCCGAAGAGGTCGACTTCGGCGAGCTCCACGTGTTCGTGGGCCGCGACTTCGTGATCACGGTCCGGCACGGCGCGGCCCCCGACCTCTCCGCCGTACGCCGCCGCATGGAAGCCACCCCGGAGCTGCTCTCCCTGGGCCCGGAGGCGGTGCTGTACGCGATCCTCGACGCCGTCGTCGACGGCTACGCCCCCGTCGTCGCGGGCGTGCAGAACGACATCGACGAGATCGAGACCGAGGTCTTCAGCGGCGACCCCGCCGTCTCCCGCCGCATCTACGAACTCGCCCGCGAAATGGTGGAGTTCCAGCGCGCGACCCGCCCCCTGGTCGGCATGCTCCACGGCCTCATGGCCGGCTTCGCCAAATACGGCACCGACGACGAACTCCAGCGCTACCTCCGCGACGTAGCCGACCACGTCACCCACACCAGCGAACGCGTCGACGGCTTCCGCTCAGCCCTCACAGACATCCTCCAGGTCAACGCCACCCTGGTCACCCAGCAGCAGAACGCAGAAATGCGCGCCCTGGCGGAAGCGGGCTTCGAACAGAACGAGGAAATCAAGAAGATCTCGTCGTGGGCCGCCATCCTCTTCGCCCCGACCCTGGTCGGCACGATCTACGGCATGAACTTCGACGCAATGCCCGAGCTCCACTGGGCGTTCGGCTACCCGTTCGCAATTCTGCTGATGGCCGTGGTGTGCACGAGCCTGTACTTCATCTTCAAGAAGCGCGACTGGTTGTGAGGCGTCGGGGTGCGGCCGTGTGTCGCCGCACCCCGACGCTTTCTAGCGGGTGATCTGGCCGCCTCGGCCCGCCACGGCGCCTGTGATGCCCATCGGGACGGCCAGGATTACCAGGGCTATCAGGCCCGTCGTCCAGGCGCCGGTCAGGTCGCGGGCCGCGCCGAAGGCTGTGGGGCCCAGGGCTGCCAGGAGGTAGCCCACGCACTGGGACATGGCGGAGAGCAGGCCCGCGTCGTGTGTGGTGCGGGCGCACATGGACATGTAGGCGATGCCCAGGGACAGCACCGCGCCCAGGCCGAGGCCCAGGACGGCGGCCCACAGCACCGCCGCGCCCGTCGGGGCCGCGATCAGGCCGGCGAAGGCGGCCATGCACAGGACGGTGCCGGCCACCGCCAGGTAGCTCTGTCGGCGGGAGCGTTGCGCCCACACCGGTACCAGCAGCGAGGTGACCATGGCCGAGCCCATGCAGACGGCCAGCAGTACTCCGGCGCCGCCCTCGCTCCAGCCGTGGTCGATGTAGAACGACGGCAGCCAGGTGGTCGCGGTGTAGTAGAGCAGCGACTGGAACGCGTAGAACAGGGCCACCGCCCACGCCAGGCGGCTCCGCCAGATCGAGCCGCCCTCCTGCTCCCCCACCGGCGGCTGCGCCCGGCCCCGGCGCAGCTTCGGCGCCCACACCAGCAGGGCCACCAGGGCCAGCACGCCCCAGATCGCCAGTCCGCCGGCCCAGGTCAGCGACAGGGCGTCCCGCAGCGGCACGGTCGCCGCGGCGGTGACGGCGCCGCCGCCGACGAGCATGGTGGTGTGCAGGCCGGACATCAGCCCGACCTGCCGCGGGAAGTCCCGCTTGATCAGCGCGGTGATGACCACGTTGGCGATCGCCACCGCGGTGCCGACCAGGAACGTACCGGCGAACAGGGGGAACAGCTCGGGGGCGAGCCGTACCGCGCTGCCGGCCAGCAGCACCGCCAGCACCGCGACCAGCGTGCGCTCCATGCCCCAGCGGCGGGCCAGCCGGGGCGCGAGCGGGGCGAAGATGCCGAAGCAGATCAGCGGCAGCGTCGACAGCGCGCCGGCGCCGCCGTTGGACAGGCCGGTGACGTGCCGGATCTCGTCGAGCAGCGGGGAGACCGCCACGATGGCGGGCCGCATGTTGATGCCGACCAGCAGCACCGCCAGCGCGTACCAGAGCAGGCGGCGGCTCCCGGGGGCGCCGCGGGCCGAACCGGGCCCTGGCTCGTCCGCCGTCCCGCGGGGCCGGCCCGCCGCGGGTGAAACCGTGGTTTCCGATTCCACCGTGGTTTCCGATTCAGGGGGTGGGGTCACGAACCATCCTTCCGGTTCTGGTCGGGCAGCGGTGTCCGCGGTCAGGCGGCAGCGGCTGCCGCGTACGGCACGGGCTTCCCGTCGCCGGGGGCGATTCCGTTGATGCCCCGGGCCCGGGCGGCCCGCAGGAAGCGCCCGCGTACGTCGTGCTGCTCGGTGTAGTACGGCGGGTTGTTGAAGAGGTCGTAGTGGATCGCGCAGGCGGTCGACGCCTCCAGCACGACCGCCGCCTCGACGGCCTGCTCGGGGGTGAGGGTGGCGGGCTGGTTGGTGGGCGTGATGCCCTCGCGGCGGGCCATCACCCCGGCGATGGGCAGGAACGCGACGTCGAAGGGCCCGTACTCGCGCGCGATCTCCCACCACTTGCCGTGCCAGATGGTGTCGCCGAAGTGGATGACGCGCAGCCCGGGGCCCTCCACGATCCACGCGACCTGGTCGTCGCCTCGCCAGTCGTGGGACGGCACGGGGATGGTGGTGAAGGGCCCGATCTGCCGCCGCTCGCCCATGTTCTGCGCGACGGCGGCCACCCCCATCTTCCCGAGGATGTCCACGATCGGGGTGTGGCAGCCGACGGTGCTGCCCTCGGTGGCGGCGAACTCCGTCAGCAGCAGCCGGTCGCAGTGGTCGGGGTGGAGGTGGGTGATGAACGCGTGGGTCGACACGCCCGGGGGCGCCTCGATGCTGGGCAGGGGGCGCCGGGGCATGCCCTGGAACCCCGCGAGGTCCGCGGGGTTCTTGAGGGCGTCGATGACGATGCGGACGTCTCCGCAGGCCACTTCGACGCCGGCCCAGGCGAGACGCCGCAGGGTTACGGTCTCGGCCGAACTCATGGTGTGCTCCTCACGCTCCTCGTACTCCTCATACGACTCGTGCGACCTGTACGCCTCGTGCCGCTGTCCGTGGTCACTGCCCCGTGACGCCGAGGCCCCGGGAGACCCGGTCGCCCAGGTCCTTGTGGACGCTGCGCCAGTAGTCGACGACGCGCTCCTTGGTCTCCGTGCGCACCTCGGGCGCCGAGGCGTGCGCGACGATGTTGGCCACCAGGTGGTCGCGGTCGGTGTCGGTCATGACCTTCTCCCACAGGGCGCGGGCCTGGCCGAAGTCGTCGTCCTCGGCGTGCAGCCGGTGGGCGCTGCGCACGATCTCGCCGGTGACGTCGTAGTGCTCGCCGGCGAGCAGCAGCGGGTCAGCGACCGGGCCGGCGAAGCTGTTGGGCGCGTAGACGGGGTCGCCGGGGTTGTCGTAGCGCATGGAGCCGTCGCGGTTGTACGAGTGGACCGCGTTCTTGGGCCGGTTGACCGGCAGCTGGAGGTAGTTGGCGCCGATGCGGTAGCGGTGGGTGTCGGGGTAGCTGAACAGCCGCCCTTGCAGCATCTTGTCCGGGGAGGCACCCACGCCCGGGACGAGGTTCGACGGCTCGAACGCGGCCTGCTCGACCTCGGCGAAGTAGTTCTCCGGGTTGCGGTTGAGCGTCAGGGTGCCGATGTCGATGGGCGGGTAGTCCTCGTGCGGCCAGACCTTCGTCAGGTCGAACGGGTTGAACCGGTAGTCCGCGGCGTCCTCGAAGGGCATGACCTGCACTTGGAGGGTCCAGGTCGGGTGGTCGCCCTTCCCGATCGCCTCGTGGAGGTCGCGGATGTGGAAGTCCGGGTCCTCGGCGCCGGCGGCCGCGGCCTCGGTGCCGGTGAAGTTCCTGATGCCCTGGTCGGTCTTGAAGTGGTACTTCACCCAGAACTTCTCGCGGGCGGCGTTGTACCACAGGAAGGTGTGGCTGCCGTAGCCGTTCATGTGGCGCCAGGAGTACGGGGTGCCGCGGTCGGACATCAGGAGCGTGACCTGGTGCGCCGACTCGGGCGAGAGCGTCCAGAAGTCCCACTGCATGTTGTTGTCGTGCAGGTGGTTGTCGGCGCGCCGCTTCTGCGAGTGGATGAAGTCGGGGAACTTCTGCGGGTCGCGGATGAAGAAGATCGGGGTGTTGTTCCCGACGATGTCGTAGTTGCCCTCTTCGGTGTACAGCTTGACCGCGAAGCCGCGCGGGTCGCGGGCGGTGTCCGCGAAGCCGAGCTCGCCGGCGACCGTGGAGAAGCGCAGGAACAGCTCGGTGCGCTTGCCGCGCCGGAAGACGTCGGCCTTGGTGAACTGGCTGACGTCCTCGGTGATCTCCAGGGTTCCGTACGCGCCGCCGCCCTTGGCGTGCACGACCCGCTCGGGCACGCGCTCGCGGTCGAAGTGCGCGAGCTTCTGGATGAGGTAGTGGTCCTGGAGCAGCAGCGGGCCGTCGGCGCCCACGGACTGGGAGAACTCGTCGCTCGGTACCGGGATACCGCTGTCCGTGGTCGTCACGGGACGACTCTCGGTCATGGCACGTTCCCTTCGTTTGACAGGCAGTCAGGAAAATGCCGTGGAGAGGCACGGCCCGGCGGGCCGTGCCTCTCCACGCGTCACAACTAAGCGAGTTCCGCGCGGAGCAGCCAGTTGCGCGCCGCTCCCTTGATCTCGCGGGGCTGGACGGCGTACGGCCAGCGGCCCTCGCCGGCGCCGGGCTCGCCCGGCTCCTTGAGCTCGCGTACGGTCCAGCCGGTGCCGGCCATGAACTCCTCGGGCTCGTCGGTCCCGAAGAGCCAGGGGATCCCGTCCTCGTTGAGGGAGGAGAGGAAGATCTGGGTGGCCGGGCTGCGCAGGAGCGCCTTGCTGAGGATGTCCACCGCGACCTGGCTGCCGGGGGCGGAGTTGGCCGCGAAGGTGCGCATCAGCGTGGCGGACTGCTCCTCGGTCAGGAAGAACAGCAGGGCCTCGGGGATCCACAGCGTGGGCAGGGTGGTGTCGAAGCCGGCGGCGCGCAGCGAGGCGGACCAGTCGCCGGCGAGGTCGGCGCCGACGCGCTGGAGCGTGACGGTCGGGGCCGGGGAGCCGAGCTGGGCGAGGCGCTTCTCCTTCTCGTCGATCAGCGCCTGGTGGTCGACCTCGTACACCGTGACGTCGTCCGGGAGGGACAGCCGGTAGGCGCGGGTGTCCATGCCGGCCGCGATCAGCACGACCTGCCGGATGCCCTTCTTCACCGCGTCGTTGATGGCGTCGTCGAGGTAGCGGGTGCGGACGGCCACGAATTCGACGAGTCCGCCGCCGCCGTAGTGGTCGAGCAGCTCGAACCCCTTCGGCTCGGCGAGCGCCCGGGCCAGCGGGTCGACGAACAGGGCGTCGCTCCGCTCGCTCTCCAGGGCGCGGGCCGCGGCGGTCCACTGCGAGGTGTAGGACACGGTCTCCATGACGGGCTCCGTTCTCGAAGGTGGTCTGGTCAGGCGTGCTTGGGACGGCACCGGAAGCGGGCGTTGAGGATCAGCGTCAGGACCTCGTCCCCGTCCGCGTTCACCAGGCGTCCGCGGTTGCGGACGATGCGGAAGTCGGGTGCGGAGAGCGAGGGGAGGACGGCGGCGATCTCGCAGGTGCCGGTGAGCACGTCGCCCGGGCGGACCGGCTGGAGGAAGCGCACCTCGTCGACGCCGGGCGAGCCCTCGACCGTGCCCTCGGCGGCGGCGTCGGGCAGCAGCGTCGTGACGTACAGGCGCATCCAGATCGCGGCGGTGTTCCAGCCGCTGGCGATCAGGCCGCCGAAGGCGGAGGCGCGCCCCGCCTCCTCGTCGAGGTGGTACGGCTGCGGGTCGTAGGTGCGGCCGAAGGCGGTGATCTCCTCGGCCGTGACCTTGTGCGAGCCGAGGTCGAAGCTGCTGCCGATGGTGTAGTCCTCGGCGTGGATCAGACGGCCCATCAGAAGTACTTCCGCTCGATGGCCTCCAGGGTGCGGAAGTCCTCGAGGTCGATGGCCTCGTGGTCGATCTCCACGCCGCTGGCCTCCTCGACGGTCAGGACGAACTCGACGAAGGAGAGCGAGTCGACGAGACGGGCCTTGATGAGGTCCTCGTCCGCGGCGATGGAGGTGCGCTCGGGGTGCTTGGCCAGCAGCCAGTTCCGCACGGTGTCAAGGTTGGACGAGGTGGTGCTCGGCATGGGGTTCCTCCTTGTGCGGGATGGGCGGGTACGTGTGCGGGTGCGTGTCCGTCTGCGGATACGCATCCACGTGCGGGTACGTGTCCGTGTGCGCGGGCGTGTGCGGGTGCGCGTGCCCGGGGCGTGCCGCCGCCGTGGCTGCGACGGCGACAGCGAAGAGTTCTTCGTGGGAGATGCTGACGTCGACGGCCTCGATGCCGGCATCGGCGGCCCAGCCGCGGGCGGGCCCGGTGAGGTGGACGAACGGCCATTCGCCGGGGCTTTTGAGGATCTCGATGGACTGCCAGGGAAGCGGCCGGCCGGGGACGTGGAGCAGCTTGAACACCGCTTCCTTCGCGGCGAACCGGCCGGCGACTCCGTGGAGGTCCCAGCCGGTGGCGGTCCGGCTCAGGGCGATCTCCGCGGGGGTGAGCATCCGGCGCAGCCGGGCGTCGTCGCCGGCGTCCGTCATGGCCTGCACCCGGGTCAGGGGGACGAGGTCCACGCCGACCCGGATCGCGGTCCCGGTCACGCGGGCGCGGCGTTGACAGCGGCGGCGTTGACGGCGGCGCGGGCCTCCTGGAGGTCGCCGCCGAACCGGTCGCCGAGGACCGCCAGCCACCGTTCGAGGCCGAAGGCGACGCATCCGGTGAAGGCGTGCTCGCCCGTGCCCTCGACGGTGATGGCGCACCGCTCGCCGAAGAAGTTGCGGTGCGTGTTGACGGAGGCGATGGCCAGCCCGTCGGCCTGGAACTCGTGCTTGACGGGGCTGAGCCGCTGGAGGAGGGCCCGGCCGCTGTCCCGTTCGAAGAACGGGTCGCTGGCCGCCTCCTTGTGCAGTTCCAGACCGAGTTCCTTGGCGAACCGCTCGATCCGGTCGGTGAAGCGGGCGATGACGTCCTGGGTGTGCTCGAACGTCCCGATGGCCACGATCTCGCGCATCTGGAAGCTGAGCAGCCGCCTCAGCCCCTCGTACTTCGTCTCGTTGCGGAAGCAGCGGTTGATGAGGGTGATGGTGGTGTCGGGTGCCACCGCCTGCTGCTCGAAGTAGAGGTAGGCGCCGTAGCAGCTGGAGTGCGGCAGCCCGAGGAACGGCGGGTCGACGTCGCGGCTGGCGAAGGCGCCGCCGACCGGGGCCGGCGGGGCACCGGTGACGTCCAGCGGGCCGCCCACGAACTGCAAGTGCGGGAAGTTGGCGTAGACGTCGAACTTCTCCAGGTCGCTCAGCGGGTAGACGGGCGGCGGCATGATCTCCCGCGCGCCGGCCTCGGCGGCCCAGCCGGTGATGGTGCGGTCCAGGTCGCGCAGCAGGTCGGTCTGGTCGGGGCCGAGGATGGTGAGCGCACCGCCCTGGGCGGTCGAGAGGGTCGCGGTCACGCCTGCCCCCGTCCCGCGGTCGCCGGGGCGCCGAAGCCGAGGTCGCGGTCCGGCAGGATCCCGGTCTTGACGAGGTAGTTCAGCGGCTTGCGGAACACCTGCTGCTGGAATTCCGCGCTGCGCGGGGAGGCCAGCAGGCGCCGCCGTACGGCGAACGGCTCGGGAATGCCGGCGTCCCGGTAGACGTGCGGGTTGAACAGGGACTCGAAGCTGTAGTTGAGATAGCGCTTGATGTAGTCCCGGACCCGGCCGAGCTCCTCCTCCGAGGCGTTCGCCGTGAGGTCCTTGAAGAGCAGGGAGACCAGTTCGCGGCCGAAGGCGATGTGCCGGGACTCGTCCTGGTGGTGAATCCGGTTGACCGCCCGGATGGTGTCGTGGAGCCGCTCGTCGGCCGCCATCGTGCTGTTGAAGTGGTCGACGAGCTCCTCGAAGAGGAGGATGCGGAGGAACACCAGGAAACTGGCGGCCTCGTCGGACCACGCACCGCCGTCCCCGGCCGGTTCCAGCTGGCGGTAGATCTTATTGCCGTACCGCAGGCAGAACTCGGCGAAGAACCACATGTGCTCGTTCTCCTCACCAATGAAATGGTGGAAGAACTCGGACGGTATCTCGAAGCCGCGGGTGTGAATGCGCCGGGTCACTTCGACGATGAGCTCGCGAATGCCGTCCACATTCAGACTGTAGAAGTTGATGCTTTCGAAGCGGGACAGCCGGTAGAGCTGTTCCGTGCTCAGTTCGGAGGCGATTTCGGTCCCGAAGGTAGTCGTGAGCTCGGGGCTCATCCACCACCGGTTCTCCGGCAGGGAATCCGGCCAGTCGAACATCCGGTAAGGGTTGTAGTAGTCCTCGACCGACTTGCGGTTGAGGCGCTCCAGGATCTCCTGGAATCGATCGTCCTTGCTGATCAGCTCGCTGATCATCCTACCTCCTGCATCCGAGGGGGGTCACTCCGGGGGCGACTTGGACGGACAGGACGGCTCAGAGTCCGGACACAAAGGAAGTACTGCTCGCATCGAATTCAGTCGGCCTTGCTCATGCCTACTCACTCTTACTCACGGCCTGCTCACTTACGCACGCTGCTGTTGCTCACGCCGCTGCTCGCGCCGCCTGATTTCGGTGCCCGTTTGCGACAGTGACGTTTCCATGCGCGGTCCGAACAGTCCAATAAAGTTGATCTATGGACACATAGACGCTCGCTAACACCGCAGGTCGGATGCCCTCCACACCGTGCTTCCAGTGGCGCGGATCACAAACCGGATGGCCCGCCTTTTATTTGACGCCCCGGCGGGCGAAGGGGCGGCCGGCGAACAAAGTGCCTGCTGAGGCGTTGACCGGGCTTCGTCCCGCGTTGCTACACTCGCGAAGCACCCGGAAAGTAAACTTTCGTAAATGGGAATAACCCTGGCGGGAGGTCGCACGTGCGGGGAGACCAGGAGCCTTTACTCAGCCTCTCCGGTCTATTGCGCCGCCTGGAGTACTTCGTCGTCGTGGCCGACGAACTCCATCTGGGAAGGGCGGCACAGCGCTGCGGGGTGAGCCAGCCCACCCTCTCACATCAGTTGAAGGTGCTGGAAAAGGAGTTGGGAGCCCAGCTGCTGTGCCGCGACAGCCGCCGGATGTCACTGACCCCTCCGGGCCGGGCCCTTCAGGAGGAGGCGCCGCAGCTCTTGCAGCGCACGTACTCCATCAAGGCCCGGATCAGGGAGGCGGCCGCGGGGCCCGGCCGGCCGGTGCGGGTCGCCTTCAGCCGCTCGGGGCACGCCCTGCGCCAGCGGGAGATGGTCGCGGAGTTCCGGGCGCGCAACGCCCTCCCGGTCTCCGTGGAATCCGGCTGGTCGGAGCGGAACATCGAGCAAGTGCGCGCCGGAAAGGCCGACTTCGCCTTCGTCCGGCCGCCCGTCGAGGCGGACGGCCTGCGGATGGCCGTCGTCGGGGAGGTGGAGCTGGTCCAGCTCCTCCCGGGCGAGAGCGTGTCCGGCCGCGCGGCGGAGGACCGGCAGGCCGCCGGAGGCTTCTCGCCCGCCGGAGATCTCTCGTCCGCCGGAGACCTTCCGCTCATCCTGTGGCCGCGCTCGCAGGCCCCCGGGCTCCACGACAAGATCCTCGGCATCGCCCGGCAGGAGCGGTCTCCGCAGGGGCCGCCCCCGTACGTGGCGTGGGAGGAGCCCGACTACATCAACGTGGCCGCGGCCGTGGCCTCCGGCGCCGGCGTCTCGTACATGGACCGCGACATCGCCGAATGGATGAGCCTCAGCCTGGACCTGCGCCTGCGCCCGCTGGGCGCGCCCGGGCCGCGGACGGACGTCGCCGTGGTCTGGCGCGAGGACCAGGACCCCGGCCTGGCGTCGCGGTTCGTCGAAGCGTGCTGCGGCGTCGGGTTCCCCGGCGGCGCGGAAGCGGAAGCGGAATGCGGCTGTCTGGTGCAGTAGGCCGCCACGGCCCGCGCGTCCCACCCCGGCCCGCGCGTCCCGCCACCTCCCGACTCGAAGGGGAACTCGCATGAACTGCTACGACTGCTACACGTCCGAGGGCGCCGAAACCGCCGCTGTCGCCGTGTGCCGCAGCTGCAACTCCGGCCTCTGCCCCGGCCATCTCCGCGTCACCCGCCCCACGGTCCACCGGGTGAACGGCACGGGCGTCTCCCACGCCCCCTCCCCCGCCCGGCAGGTGCTGTGCGCCACCTGCCACGCCGCCGCCCAGGGCGTCGCCCTGCCCGCCCCATCGGCCGAGCGAGCGGAACGAGCCGGGCGGGCGGACCGGGCAGCGGACCGGACCGCCCCGCACAGCCCCGTCACCTGATCTGGCGGCGGACCAGGTCGTGGAAGAGTCCGCCCGTGTCGGCGAGCAGCGCGGCGGGCGGGCCCTGCTGGACGACCCGGCCCTCCGCCATGACGATCACCCGGTCGGCGTCCATGACCGTGGACAGCCGGTGGGCGATCACGATGCGGGTGGCGCGCAGGGCGCGGGTGGACTCGATGACCACGCGCTGGGCCTCGTTGTCCAGCGCGCTGGTGGCCTCGTCCAGGAAGAGGACGCGCGGCTTGCGGACGAGGGCCTGGGCGATCATCAGCCGCTGGCGCTGACCGCCCGAGACGGTGCCGCCGCCGTCGGAGAGCATGGTGTGCATGCCCATGGGCATGGCCTTGATGTCCTCGGCCAGGCCCGCCAGGGCGGCGGCCTCCCACGCCTCCTCCAGGGTGAAGGTCCCGGCGCCGCAGATGCAGTCGAGGATCGAGCCGGAGAACGGCTGGGCGCTCTGGAGGACGACGCCGCACTGCCGGCGGACGGCGGTCTGGTCGAGCGCCGCGAGGTCCTGGCCGTCGTAGAGCACGCTGCCGGAGGCCGGCTTGTCGAAGCCGATGAGCAGGCGCAGCAGGGTCGACTTGCCGCAGCCGCTGGCCCCGACGACCGCGACGAACTCCCCCGGCCGCACGGCGAACGACACGTCGTCCAGGACGAGCGGCCCGTCGTCGGCGTACCGGTAGGACAGGCTCACGGCCTCGACGGCGCCGCCCAGTTCGCCCGGCTGGACGTCGGAGCCGCGCACCTCCGGGGCGGCCTCAAGCACCGGCTTGATCTGTTCGAACATGGGCTGTACGGCGGCGGCTGACAGGAGCGCGCCGGTGAGCTGGGTGACGGAGGACAGCAGCATCGTCACGGCGGTGCTGAAGGTGAGGAAGTCGCCGGCCGTCATGCTGCCCCGGGCCGGCCCGGCCAGCAGCATGAACGTCACGAGCGTGCACAGCGGCAGCGCGACGGCGTTGAGTACGGTGACGACGTTCTTGATGCGGCCGATGCGCTGCTGGAGCTCGCGTGTGCGGGCGAACTCCCGGGCCCAGGCGGCGTAGGCGAAGCTTTCGGCCGCCGCCACGCGCAGCTTGGGCAGCCCGCGCAGGGTCTGGAACGCCTGGTTGTCGAGCTTGTTGCCGAGCTTGATCAGCTGCCGCTGGTAGCGCAGCTGCCACAGCCCGAGGCCCAGGAAGACCGCGGCGATGGCGAGCAGCAGGGCGAGTGCCGCCAGGGCGAGCGGCACGCTGTAGGCGAGCAGCAGGACGAGGTTCACCGTGCCGACGGTGCCCGCCTGGAGCACGACGGGGGTGGTGCCGGACAGGACGCGGCGGATGGCGCTGACGCCCATGGCCGCGCCCGCCAGTTCGCCCGTGGAGCGGCCGGCGAAGAACTTCGCCGGGAGCCGCAGCAGCCGGTCCCACACCGCGGGTTGCAGGGTGGCCTCGATGCGGCCTTCCATGCGCAGGATCGCGATGTTCTGGAGCAGCATGAAGGCGGCCGAGACGATGCCGGCGGCCACGAGGGCCACGGCCGTCTGCACGATGAGGCCGGTCTCGGCCTCGGGCACGTACCGGCCGAGCACCTTTCCGGTGGCGACGGGCACGAGCGCGCCGAGGCCGACGGCGACGAGCCCGCCCAGGGCGAGGCTGCGCAGCTCCCGGCCGGTGCCGCGCAGGGTGAAGCGCAGGAGGGGCAGCAGGCGCGGCTTTCCGGGAGGCAGGGGGCGGTAGAGCATGACGGCGCGCGGTTCGTACGCGTCCTCGCAGGCCTTGCCGAGGCGCTCGCGCCGGCCGGTGGCGGGGTCGACGGCCTCGTACCGTCCGCGCCGCCACAGGAAGGCGACGGGCGCCCCGTCCTCCGCCCGCCGGCCGACCAGGGGGCCGCTGTTGTCGCGCCACCAGCCGCCGCTCAGGCCGACCGTGCGGGTGCGGATGCGGGAGGCGAGCGCGATGCGTTCGACGGGGTCCGTACGGTCGTCGGCGGCGCCCGCCGCGGGCGGTTCGGTCAGGGCGATGCGGGCCTCGTCGGCGACCAGGCGGCACGCGGCGAACGTCGCGTCGTCGTCCCGCGCGCCGCGGCGCGGTGCCCGGCCGGAGCGGCCGATGGAGGCCAGGAGCGCCTGGTCGGCCCGGGTGCGGGCGGCCTCGCCGGCCTCGATGCCGGCGGCCGTGCGGTCCTCGTGGGCGCGCTCGGCCTGCTCGATCCAGCGGTCGAGGGCGTAGAGCAGCCGGTACTGCTGGTCGACCATGCCCTGCCACATCGCCGGGTCGACGAGCAGGCTCCCGGCCGTGCAGCCCTCGTACGGGGCGCCGTACTGCACGCTGCCGGGGGCGAGCTGCATCCACAGGACGTCCTCGTCGGCCCCGCTCCCGCCCGGGGTCGCGCGGTTCTCCAGGGGCGCCTGGTAGAGGACGCGCAGGCCGCGGCCGATGCCGAGGGCGAAGGCGTTCTCCAGGGGGCCGAGCGTCCCGCCGGGGGTGCCGCTGTGCCACGGTTCGCCGTACTGCCAGGCGTCGCCTTGCTGCCAAGGGTCGCTGTGCTGCCGGCCGTACGGGGTGCCCCCGTGGTCCTGCCGGTGCAGCTCGTGCAGGTCGATGCGGCGCAGTGCGCAGCCCTGGAGGGGCCGGCCGAGCAGGGTGTGCTCGGGGCCGTCGGCCGGGCCGAGGAGCAGCGTGCCCGGGGCCAGCCGGCCCAGGAAGTGCCAGTGCCCGGCCCGGGCGGCGTCGACGGCGAACAGGTCGAGCTCGCCGTCCACGACGAGCCACAGGACGAGCGGCCCTTCCAGGTCCAGGCTGCGCAGCCCCGTGCAGTCGACGGGCGTGCCGAGCGCGCCGAGGGCCGCGACGACGGGGTCGGTGACGGGAGGGGCGTGGTGGGAGGCGGGCCCGTGGTGGGGAGCGGTCGCGTGGTGCGGGACGGACGCGTGCTGCGGAGTGGAAGCGTGCTGCGGGGCGGCGTAGTACGGGGTGGTCACGTCAGTGCTCCCTGACCAGTTCGGCGTACGGGCCCCCGGCCGCGGCCAGCTGCTCGTGGCGCCCGCGTTCGACGACCGTGCCGCGGTCGAGGACGAGGATCTCGTCGCTGTCGCGCACGGTGCTCAGCCGGTGGGCGATGACGACGCAGGCGCAGCCGCGGCGGCGCAGGTTGTCCATGACGGTCTGTTCGGTGACGGCGTCGAGGGCGCTGGTCACTTCGTCGAGGACCAGGACGCTGGGGCGGCGCACCAGCGCGCGGGCGATCTCCAGGCGCTGGCGCTGGCCCCCGGAGAAGTTGCGGCCGTCCTGCTCGACGCGGCTGTGGATGCCGCCGGGGCGGCGGGCGACCACGTCGTACACGGCGGCGTCCTCCAGGGCGGCGACCACGGCGTCGTCGGGGACGGAGGGGTCCCACAGGGCGACGTTGTCGCGGACGGTGCCCTCGAAGAGGAAGACGTCCTGGTCGACGAAGGATACGGAGGCGGCGAGCGCGGCGCGCGGGATGTCCTCCAGGCGCATGCCGTCGATGCGGACGGTTCCCTCCCAGGGGGCGTAGAGGCCGGATATCAGCCGGGAGACGGTGGACTTGCCGCTGCCGGAGCCGCCGACGAGGGCGATCTGCTGCCCGGGGCCGGCGGTGAGCGAGAAGTCCTTCAGCAGCGGGGCGTCGAGGGGGCTGTAGCCGAAGGTGATGCCGTCCAGCTCGACGTGGCCCTTGAGGCGGCGGGTGGCGGCCGCGGGCTCGCGGCGCGTGTGGACCGGGTCGACGGGGAAGTTCTCGACGTCCTTGAGGCGGGCGACGTCGGCGGCGAAGTCCTGGACGCGCCCGGCCACGCCGTTGAGGCGGGTGATCGGCGCGGTGAAGCCGGTCACGAGGGCCTGGAAGGCGACGAGGAGGCCGACGGAGAGGTGTCCCTCGACGGCCCGGAGGCCGCCGATCGCCAGGATCAGCGCGCTGTTGAGGGCGGCGAGGGTAGGAGCGGTGACCGCCAGCCAGGCGCTGGGCACGCCGAGCCGCTGCTGCACGTCGAGGGTGACGGCGTGCCGGCCGGCCCAGCGGCGGAAGAAGCCGTTCTCGCCGCCGGTGGCCTTCATCGTCTCGATGAGCTGCAAGCCGCTGTAGGAGGTGTTGGTGAGCCGGGCGCTCTCGGCGCGCAGCTTCTGGGTGCCGGTGGCCCGCAGGCGGACCACGATGCGCAGGGCGACGACGTTGAGCAGCGCGATGCCGACGCCGACGACGGTGAGCTGCGGGTCGTAGGTCCACAGCAGCACGGCGTAGAGGACGACGACGACCGCGTCGACGCCGGCCGCGGCGAGGTCGCGCGCGAGGGTCTCGGCGACCGCGTCATTGGACCGCAGGCGCTGGACCAGGTCGGCCGGGTTGCGCTGGGCGTAGAAGGTGACCGGGAGGCGGAGCAGGTGGCGCAGGAAGCGGGCGCTGCCCAGCGTGGAGGAGATGATGCGGCCGCGCAGCAGGTTGGCCTGCTGGAGGGCGGTGAGTGCGGCCGTGAGCACGAGGGCGGTCGCCATGGCCGCGAAGAGCACGCCCAGCAGGTCGGTCCGGCCGCCGATCAGGTACGTGTCGATGTACGTGCGGCTCAGCGCGGGCACCGCCGCGCCGACGGCCACCAGCAGGAGGCTGGAGAGGACGGCGGCGAGCATGGTGCCGGACGTGCCGCGCAGCCGGGCGGGCACGGCCCCCGCGACGCCGGGGCGGCGGCCGGCGCGGCGGAAGTCCGGGCCGGGTTCGAAGGTGAGCACGACGCCGGTGAAGGCGGAGTCGAACTCCTCCATGGGGACGAACCGGCGGCCCTTGGCGGGGTCGTTGACGTACACGCCGCGGCGGCCGAACCGGCGGCCCGTGCCGTCGTAGACGACGTAGTGGTTGAACTCCCAGAACAGGACGGCCGGGGCGCGCACTCCGGCGAGCGCGGCGAGGTCCATCTGCATGCCCTTGGCCGTCAGCCCGTAGCTGCGGGCGGCCTTGAGGAGGTTGCTGGCGCGGGAGCCGTCGCGGGAGACGCCGCAGGCGATGCGGAGCTCTTCGAGGGGGACGTGGCGGCCGTGGTGGCCGAGCACCATGGCGAGCGCGGCGGCGCCGCACTCGACGGCCTCCATCTGGAGGACGGTGGGGGTGCGTACGGTCTTCTGCTTCTGCCGGCCGGTGCTCTGCCTGCCGGTGGAGCGTGCGGGCGCGGACCGGCGGCGGCGCGCGGCGGTCACGGCAGCAGCCAGTCGACGGGCCGCTGGTCGGCGAGGTGTACGGCGGCGGTGACGGGCGTCGTGGAGTCGACGGCGTACGGGGGGCCGCTCGCCACGGACCAGCTGTAGCCGGACTTCGTGGCGGCCGAGGGCTCCAGCCGTACGAGGACGGCTACGGGGTCTCCTTGCCGGGTGAACCGGTCGGCGAGCCGGTTGTCGCCGAGGAAGCCGCCGATCTGCGCCGCGGTCTGAGGCGCGCGGCCGACGGCCTGGACGCGGCCGCGCAGCACGCCGAACTTCTCCCGGGGGACGGACTGGACGCTCAGGTCGACGGAGGCGCCCACGGGGATCGAGCCGCCGCTGCCGCCCGGCACGTACAGCACGGCGACCAGCGGATCGTCCGGCTTCGTCATCCGTTCCACGGTCGCCACGTCCGCGCCGGTCGTCACGACCGCGCCCGTCCTGGCGACCAGGGACGTCACCCGTCCCGCGGCCACGACGTGCACGGTCCGGTCGCCCCGGTCCGTGCTGACCCGGAGCAGGGGCGCGCCCGCGGCCAGCAGCTGGCCCTCCTCGGCGAGGACTCCGGTGACCTGACCCGCGTACGGGCTCTGGAGCAGATAACTTCCCTCGGCGCGGGTGAGAATGCCCGGCGCGCTCAGCCTGGACGTCACGGATCCGGTGAACGCCCAGAAAGCCGCGGCGATGACGACGGCGAGCGTGACGGCCAGCACGAGCCGCCCCTGCGGGCGCGCGAATCGTACGGGCAGATCGAGTTCTTCGGGCGATTGCAGCTTGGAAAGCGCCTGCTGGCGGAACTGCACGGACTATTCCTTCGACTGCATTCGTGACACGGGTACCGAAAAGGGCGGCGGAAATGCGGGCAGCCGTGAACCCCGGAACAGGGGAGGAGTTCCGGGATTCACGGGCACGTATTTCTGAGCGGTGCTCAGAGACCGGCGACACCGGCGTGCAGGCCGACGATGCCCTCGACCTGACCGACCGTGCCGGGGACGGCCTGAACGGTGTTCAGCGAGGTCACGGTACCGAGCACGTGGTGAACGTCGCCGGTCACGGCGCCGAGCAGGCCACCGGAAATGCTCACACCGCCGGAAACGGCGTCCAGCTCGGCGTCGGCGATCTCACGGGTCTCGAGGTTGTCACGCATGATTGCGCACCTTTCCATTTGTCTGAATATTGCTCGATGTTTCTCACCACCGCGCCGACCCGGCCGGAACCGGCCACCGTTCAAAGAGCCGTCGCGGTGCGGCAGATATAAGCACGCGAACGGGTGGCACGGCCAACCGCGTTGACGTTCTGACGCCCTTTCTGAGCTCGGGCTTTCGGATTCCTTCGCGGGATCATCACACTTCCTTCACAAGATCGAGTAACAGATACAAGGGCCTCAAGATCCCCACGGAACATAAATGGACACACGCCCATCAAGCGCGTCGGGCATAACCGGCATATCGAGGTGCGGCAATGAGGGGCTACCGCGGGTACCCGGCGGTTGTGGAGATTTTCCGGAACGACGGTGAGTGACGCGAGCAGCACCTAGCGGCAGGGCCGAGCAGGACCGAGTTCAGCGGCCCGGTTGGGCTCAGCGGCCCGCCCGGGCTCACCTCCCCGTGAAGAAGTCCCGGACGCGGCGGCGGCTGCGGGGGTCGGCCGCGTAGTCGTCGTCGGCATCGTCGTCGGGCGCCTGGAGGACGGTCCAGCTGACGGCGGAGACGGCGGGTTCGAGGGAGAGGCGGCTGACGGCCTCCTCCAGGAGGCTGTCGTCGCGCCGTTCCGTGGTGAGGTCGGCCGAGACGGTGACCTTGCCGGGGGCCTCGGCGTCCGCGCTGTAGACCGAGCGCAGGCGGAAGCCGGGGCGGGCGACGGCCTGGACGACGAGGGTGCGGACGTGGGCCTCCTCGGGCTCGGTGCACACGACCTCGAAGTGGTAGTCCGTAGCCACTTCCGCGCCGCCGTGCGGGCCCCGGTCGAGGCCCCGGGCCAGCGGCCGGAGCAGGGTGTTGGCGCCGACGACGCCCACCGTGCCGAGCGCGGCCACCACGTACAGCCCGGTCCCGGCGAGGGCGCCGACGGCGGCCGAGCACCACAGGGTCGCCGCGGTGTTGAGGCCGCGCACGCTCAGCCCGTCCCGCATGATGACGCCCGCGCCGAGGAAGCCGATGCCGGAGACGATCTGTGCGGCGACGCGGGAGCCGTCGTAGCCGGTCGTACTCGTCGCGGCGGCGAACCCGTACTGCGAGAGCAGGACGAAGAGGGCGGAACCGGCCGCGACCAGCGCATTGGTGCGCAGGCCCGCCATCCGGGCCCGCCACTGGCGCTCCAGTCCGATGATCGCCCCGAAGCCCAGGCCGGCCGCGATGTTGCCCGCCATGTGCCACTCGTTGACCACAACCATGATCCACCTTCCTCGTCGGTATCCCTATCGGCCGGTCACGGCCAGGTGTTGAGCCCGGTCACGGCCGGACGTCGAGCCCGGTCACAGCCAGGCGTCGAATCGCCGGATGTACCAGGTCTTGACCGCCTGGGTCAGGGCGCAGTACGCGAGCAGGATCGCGATCAGCCAAGGGAAGTAGCTCATCGGCAGCGCTTCCATCGAGAGCGCCGGGGCCAGCGGCGAGAACGGCAGGAGCAGGCCGAACGCCATCACCACGGCGGTCATCACCATCACCGGCGCCGAGGCCCGGGAGCCGATGAACGGCACCTTGCGGGTACGGATCATGTGGACGATGAGGGTCTGGGAGAGCAGCCCCTCGACGAACCACCCGGACTGGAACAGCGTCTGGCTCGCCTCGCTGTCCGCGCCGAACACGTTCCACAGCACCACGAAGGTGGTGATGTCGAAGACCGAGCTGATCGGCCCGATGAAGAGCATGAAGCGGGCGATGCCCTTGGCGTCCCACGTGCGCGGCTCGCGCAGGTACTCCGGGTCCATCCGGTCCCAGGGCGTGGCGAGCTGCGAGATGTCGTAGGCGAGGTTCTGCACCAGCAGGTGGATCGCCAGCATCGGCTGGAAGGGGATGAAGGCGCTGGCCACCAGGACCGAGAAGACGTTCCCGAAGTTCGAGCTCGCCGTCATCTTGATGTACTTGATGGTGTTGCCGAAGGTGGTGCGGCCCTGCTCGACGCCCTGTTCGAGGACCATCAGGTCCTTCTCCAGCAGGATGATGTCGGCCGACTCCTTGGCGATGTCGACGGCCGTGTCGACGGAGATGCCGACGTCGGCGTCGCGCAGCGCGGCGGCGTCGTTGATGCCGTCGCCCAGGAAGCCGACGGTGTGCCCCTCGGCCTGGAGCGCCCGGACGATGCGGGCCTTCTGCACCGGGTTGGTCTTGGCGAAGACCGTGGTGGCACGGACCAGGGTGCGCAGCTCCGCGTCGTCCAGGGCGTCGACCTCCGCCCCGGTGACGACGGCTCCCACGTCGATGCCGACGTCGGCGCAGACGCGCGCCGCGACGAGCTCGTTGTCGCCGGTGACGACCTTGACGGCCACGCCCTTGTCGGCGAGGGCCCGCAGGGCCGCCGCGGCGTCGGCCTTCGGCGGGTCGAGGAAGGCGAGGAAGCCGACGAGGGTCAGGCCGTCCTCGTCCGCGACGGTGTACGCGTCGCGGACGGCGGGGAAGGCGCGGGTGGCGACGGCCAGCACGCGCAGGCCCTGCCGGTTGTTGTCCTCGGCGGTACGGGTGACGCGGCGGCGCAGCTCCCGGGTGAGTTCGAGGCGGCGGCCGCTGTCGGTCATGTGGGTGCACAGCGCGAGGACTTCCTCGACGGCGCCTTTGGTGATGAGGATGTGCTCGGTGGACGCGGGCCCGTCCAGGTCGCCGCGGCTGACTTCGCTGCGGTTGGCTTCGCCGCGGCCGACTTCGTTGCGGCTCAGGACCACCGACATCCGGCGGCGCGCGAAGTCGAAGGGGATCTCGTCGACCTTCGTGAAGCGGGCGTCGACGACAACCTCCTCGGCCTCGAGCACGCGGTCGATGACCGCCCGGTCCATGAGGTTGCGCAGCCCTGTCTGGAAGTGGCTGTTGAGATAGGCGTATTCGAGGACTTCGGCGTCCTCCCGGCCGTGCGCGTCGAGGTAGCGGTCGAGGACGATGCGGTCCTCGGTGAGCGTGCCGGTCTTGTCCGTGCACAGCACGTCCATGGCGCCCAGGTTCTGGATGGCGTTGAGCCGCTTGACGACGACCTTGCGCTTGGACATGGCGACGGCGCCGCGCGCGAGGTTCGTGGTGACGACCATCGGCAGCATCTCGGGCGTGAGGCCGACGGCCACGGCGACGGCGAACATGAACGCCTCGTTCCAGTCGCCCTTGGTGAAGCCGTTGACGGCGAACACGAGCGGCACCATGACGAGCATGAACCGGATCAGCAGGAAGCTGACCTTCTTCACGCCGGTGTCGAAGCTGGTCTCGGGGCGCTCGCCGACGAGCGAGCCGGCCATCGACCCGAAGTAGGTGCCGGCGCCGGTGGCCACGACGACGCCGGTGGCGGTGCCGGAGGTCACCGAGGTGCCCATGAGGCAGAGGTTGTCGGCCTCTACGGGGTCCGTGGTCGTGGACTGCCCGTAGTCGTGGGGGCGGGTGTCGGCCTTGGCGACCGGCAGCGACTCGCCCGACAGCGCCGCTTGACTGACCATCAGGTCCTTGGCGGTGAGCAGGCGCAGGTCGGCGGGGACGAGGTCGCCCGCGGCGAGGCGGACGACGTCGCCGACGACGACCCGGTCCATCGGGATCTCGACGGTGGCCGGGGCCGCGTTGCGGTCGGCGCGCCGCTGGACGGCGGTGGTCGTGGTGACCAGAGCGCGCAGGGCGGCCGCGGCGCCCGCCGAGCGGTGCTCCTGCCAGAACCGCAGCAGGCCGCTGACCAGCACCATCGTCCCGATGATGGGGATCTTGGGGTCGAAGGGCTCCTCGTCGGCGACCTGGAGCCACTGCACGTACATGACCGCCAGGAGGACGACCAGGATCATGATGAAGGGGTTCCAGAAGGCCTTCGCGAGCTGCGCGTACCAGCGGGGGCCGGTGTCGTGGGCGACGACGTTGGCGCCGCCGCGGTCGAGCCGCAGCTCGGCGTCGTCCTGGCGCAGGCCGTGCGGGGTGGCGCGGGCGTCCTGGAGGACCTGAGCGGCGGGCCGGCCGCTGATCCGGGCCAGCCGGTCGCCGGCGGCGCGGGTACGGGCCTCCAGCTCGGCGGCCTTCCGCTCGCGGCGGGTGCGGCCCGGCGGAGCGAGCTTGCCGGGGGTGAGGGTGGTGTTGGTCATGGCGGAACCTCTCTTCCGGGCACGGCGGCATGGCGGCGCGACGGCATGAGGCACGACGGCATGGCGGCATGGCGGCATGGCGGCATGGCGGCATGGCGGCATGGCGCGGCCGCACCGGGGCCCGGAGGGGTGAAGGAACGCGGCAGGGCAGCACGAACTGCCCGGGGCGCGGGAAAGAAACGTCAGTGAGTGTCAGTGGCCGGGAAGGCCGGAATCACTGAGCGTGCACAAGGGGGAAATCCACCGCGAAAGCGGGGGGGGAATCACATCGAACGGCGCGGCCGACGCAGGCCGGACCCGCCACGGGCCCGGCAAAAGCAGGTCAGCTCAGCGCAGCGCATGCGCGAGGACTTCCCTCGGGACTCCGACTGGTCATCCCGATCACCTCCTCGCTCGTACGTACACGATGCGGCACCGCGCCAAATACCCACTAAATGCGGCCGGAGCGGCACCTTCAGCGTCTAGCTTGCCATATGACGTCAAGCCGTCCGCAATCAGAAGGTAATACCGGGGTCAAAACCATGGAGGGGACCGCCTCGGCACCGCCCGGCCCCGAGGGCCCGCCGCCGCGCGTGCGCCGCAAGGCCGCCCGGTGGGGCGCGGGCCTGCTCCTGGCGCTGGTGAGCGGGCCGCTGCTGTGCCGGGCCTGCGACGTGGACGGCGTCACGCCGATGCCCCAACTGCTGGCGTTCCTACCCTGGTTGCTCGCTCCCGCCGGGGCCGCACTGGTGCTCGCGGCAGGCACGCGGTGGGTGGTGGGCTGCGCGTGGGGCCTGGCGGCGGTCCTCGGCACGCTGTACTTCCTGCCCCCGTACGAGGCGGGAGGGGCGGCAGCGTCCGGCCCGGAGGTGGCCCGGCTGCGCATCCTGACCGCGAACCTGGAGTTCGGCGGGGCCACGCCGGGCCTGCTGGAGGCCCTGCGGCGCGAGCGCCCGGACCTGGTCTCGGTGCAGGAGTGCTCCCCGGAGGAGTGCGCACCGGCGCTGGAGAGCCCGGGGCTGCGGGCCGCGTACCCGTACCGGATCGTCGTGGGCGGCGGCAGGGCGCAGGGCTCGGCGCTCCTCAGCCGCTTCCCCCTGGCGCCGGACGGCTCGGTGCGCGGGACGCTGGCGATGCCGCGGGCGCTGGTGCGGGTGGCGGGGGCGCGGCTGCTGTTCCAGGTGGCGCACCCGATGCCGCCGGTGGCGGGCGGGGTGGAGCTGTGGCGCACGGAGCTGGGCCGGGTCCGCGCCATGGCCGCGGCGCGCGGCGAGGCTCCCACGGTCATCGCCGGCGACTTCAACGCCTCGCAGGACCACGCGGCCTTCCGCGCCGTCCTGGACACGGGCGTCCGCGACAGCGCGGCCGCCGTGGGCCGCTCCCGCACCCCCACCTGGCCGTCCCTGACCGCTCCCCCGCTGGGCGCCCAGATCGACCACGTCCTCCTCAGCCCGTCCCTGGAACCCCGCAGCGCCCGCTTCCTGGACCTGACGGGCACGGACCACCGGGGGCTGGTGGTGGACGCGGTGCTGCACAGGTGAGGCGGGGGCCGAGCGGACCCGACCGGTCTCGCCGACGCGGTCCGGCGTTCCGTGGCTCCGGGGCCGCGGAACGCCGGACCGGAGCGCATCAGCCGTTGTTCACCAGCGGCGTCCACGCGCCCGGGCCGTCGGCGTTGAGCCCGTCGTAGCGGGACGTCTCGCCGTCGGACCAGCGGACGACGAGGGCGTCCGGGCGGCCCGAGGCGGTGAGGTCGCCCGTGGTCATGGCGGTGTCCGTCCAGGACGGGTTGGGGGCCTGGAGGCGGGTGCCCTTGCCGAGGTCCGTACCGGTGGTGGCGTACGAGCCGAGGGAGCCGTCGGACCAGCGGACGAGGAGGGCGCTGCGGTCCTGGCCCGCCGGGCGGGGGCTGCTGAGGGCGGTGGCGTACTTCCAGTACGAGCCGGCGTCCATCAGACGGCGCTCCGTGCCGGGGCCGGAGGGGCCGGCACCCGCGTACACGCTGAGGCTGCCGTCGACCCAGCGGACGGCCAGGTCCGCGGAGCGGTCCGTGGAGTCGTAGCGGCCCGCCGTGATCTGGGAGGCGTACTTCCAGAAGGAGCCGCCCGCGCCGAGGGTGTACTCGGGGCCCGAGCCGCCGGCCTGGAAGTCCTCGTAGTACGAGAGCTTGCCGGTGTCCCAGCGGACCATGAGGTCGGGCTTGCCGGAGCCGCTGAACTCGCCCGCCGTGACGGTCACGGCGCGCTTCCAGAAGCTGTCGGACCGCGCGAGCTGCTGCTCGGTGCCGAAGCCGCCGCGGCCGTCGCCCGGGTAGAGGCTGACCTCGCCGTCGCTCCAGATCGTCAGCAGGTCGTCGCGCCCGTCGCCGGTGAAGTCGGCGGAGACCAGGTGCTTGGCGTGCGTCCAGGTGGTGGCGGCGCCGGGGAGGCGGGCGCTGTCGGAGGGCCGCTGGTAGGCGGTGCGGACGGGCGTGCGGTCGGCGATCGCGTCCTGGTAGAGGGCCTGTATCTCGCTGCCGAAGACGGGCGCGTAGCTGATCCAGTCCTCGCCGGTGAGGGTGCCGCCGCCGTTCCAGCCGCCGAGGCTGCCGACGATGTCGCCGGTGCGGGCCGCGGCGTCGTAGTTCGTGATCCACGGGCTGCCGGACGTGCCGCCGTAGAAGCCGCCGCACTTCATCTGGAGCTGGTGCTGACCGGACAGGCGCGACGTCGGCACGGTGCAGCTCAGCGCCCGCTGGTCGGTGTTGTGCGAGCCGGGGTAGCCGACGACGGTGACGGTGCTGGTCCAGCGGGGCGTGGGGGTCAGCCGGAGACCACCGGTGCGGGTCTCGGCCTGCTCGCCGCGGGAGTTGGGGCCGAGGCGGGCGAAGCCGGCGTCCAGGTCGGAGTCGGGGCCGGTGCTGTTGCGGGTGTACCGCGGGTCGCTGAAGACGCGCTCCACGGGGAAGACGCCGTACGGCTGGTGGGCCGCGTCCAGGCCCTTGCGGTACTGCGGCACGAAGATCTGCTGGGTGCGCCCGGCGAGACCCTGGGCGCAGTGCCCGGCGGTGAGGACGAGGTTGCGGCCGGGGCTCTGTACGACGCTCGCGGTGCAGTACGTGGTCCCGGTCGGGTCGCTGCTGAAGAACGTGCCGACCATGGGTATGCCGTCGCCGTACGTTCCCTGGGGCGTGCCGGCCGGTGGCGCCGCGGCGACCGACGTGCGGGGGGCGGCCGTCAGCGCCCGCCCCGCGGACGGCGCCTTCCCCGCGTCGAGGGACTTCCCCGCTTCAACGGGCTTCCCCGCGCCGAGGGGCTTCGCCCCCGCCATGCGCTCGGCCGTCCAGTACGTCTCGGCCTTGCGGGCTGCCGCGGCTGCGGAGGGGGCGGGGGACGGGCCGGCCGGGGAGGGCGCGGCGGATGCCGTGGCGGCCGTGCCGCAGGTGACCAGGCCCACGGCTATGGCGAGGGTCCAGATCCGTCTGGAGGGCGACAACTGTCTGGAGGGCGACAAAGGGCCTCATCGTGCTGGTGGGACAGGAACATGAACAGCTCAAAATGCGACTCATGTTCTACCAGAGGCCTCCGACAGCGGCGCCGGGGCACCGGCCTCAGCACACCGGGTTCAGGACACCAGGCTCAGGCCACCGATCCCAGGCCCCGCCCCTTCCCCAGCTCCCGCTCCCGCCGCGGTTCGTGGTGGATCGGCGTGTGCGCGCCCGTCAGCGGGACGCCCGTGCCGCCGTGCCGGGCGGCGACGATCTCCGCCACGATGGACAGGGCCGTCTCCTCCGGGGTACGCGCGCCCAGGTCGAGGCCGATCGGCGAGCGCAGCCGGTCCAGCGCGCGCTCGGCGACTCCCGCCTCGCGCAGCCGCTCCAGGCGGGCCTCGTGCGTGCGGCGCGAGCCCATCGCGCCGACGTAGGCGACGGGCAGCCGCAGGGCGCGTTCCAGCAGCGGTACGTCGAACTTCGCATCGTGGGTCAGCACGCACAGAACGGTCCGGGCGTCGAGCGCCCCCGCCGCCTGCTGGGCGTCGAGGTAGCGGTGCGGCCAGTCCACGGCGACCTCGTCCGCGCCGGGGAAGCGGCCCGTCGTCGCGAACACGGGCCGCGCGTCGCACACCGTCACGTGGTAGCCGAGGAACTTGCCGGCCCGTACGAGCGCCGCGGCGAAGTCCACCGCCCCGAAGACGATCATGCGCGGGGGCGGCAGGCACGACTCCACCAGGACCGTCACCGGATCCCCGCAGCGAGACCCGTTCACGTCGTCCGTGCCCGCCACGACCGTGCCCGTCCGGCCGGCGGCCAGCAGCGCGGCGGCCTCCGCGGCGACCGTACGATCCAGAACCGTACGGTCCGAATCCGTACGGTCCGAAGAGGCGGAGCGGCCCAGAGAGACGGAGCGGTCCTCCGGCTCCGTCCCCGCCAGCGTTCCCGCGTACGTCCCGTCCGCCCGGACCAGCAGCGCCCGCCCCAGCCACCCGTCCGGCCCGTCGGCCACGCGGGCCAGCGCCACCGGCTCCCCCGCCGTCACCGCTGTCAGCGCCTCGGCCAGGACCGCGCGCCCGCACCCGTCCGGCAGCACCGGGACGACCAGGACGTCGAGGGCGCCCCCGCAGGTCAGGCCCACGGCGAAGGCGTCCTCGTCCGAATAGCCGAATCGTTCCCGCACGCTCTCGCCGCTCTCCAGCGCGGCGCGGCACAGCTCGTACACCGCGCCCTCCACGCACCCGCCCGAGACCGAACCGACCGCCGTGCCCTCGGTGTCGACGGCGAGGGCCGCGCCCGGCTGCCGGGGCGCGCTGCCCTCCACGGCGACCACCGTGGCGACGGCGAACGCCCGCCCTTCCCCGCACCAGCGGTGCAGATCCTCGGCGATGTCCAGCATGACGGCCCACTCCTCACGCGACGTACACGAGCTACACGACGTACCTGACCTACATGACCTACGCGATGTACATGACCTACACGACGTACATGGCTTACGCGATATACATGACCAGCACGGCCTACTTCATGTCGGCACGGCCTACTTGACGCCCAGCCAGCTCTCGATCGGGTGCAAGGCGAAATACGCCGTGAACACCGCCGTCAGCACCCACATGAACACGCCCGGCTCGCGCCACTTCCCCTGCGCCGCCTTGATCGCCGTGAAGGCGATGACGCCCGCGCCGACGCCCGCCGTGATGGAGTACGTGAACGGCATCAGCACCACGGTCAGGAACGCCGGTACGGCGACGGCCCGGTCGCCCCAGTCGACGTGCCGGGCGTTGCTCATCATCATGGCGCCGATGACGACGAGCGCGGCGGCGGCGACCTCGCCGGGCACGATGCGGGTCAGCGGGGTGAAGAACAGGCAGGCGGCGAAGAGCAGCCCGGTCACGACGGACGACAGCCCCGTGCGGGCGCCCTCGCCGACCCCGGTCGCGGACTCGATGAAGACGGTCTGGCCCGACGCCCCGGCGACCCCGCCGATCGCGCCGCCCGCCCCGTCGACGAACAGCGCCGTGCTCAGCCCCGGCAGCCGGCCGCGGTCGTCCGTCAGCCGGGCCTCCGTCGCGACGCCGATGATCGTGGCCATGGCGTCGAAGAAGCCGGCCAGGACCAGCGTAAAAACGATCATCGCGACGCTCATGACGCCCAGCGACCCCCAGCCGCCGAACTCCACGTGCCCGAAGAGGGAGAAGTCCGGCATGGAGACGGCGCCGCCCTTGAGCGCGGGCGCGCCGTTCTGCCAGGCGGAGGGCGCGAGCCCGGCCGCGGAGTTGACGGCGACGGCCAGCACCGTGCCGACGACGATGCCGATGAGGATCGCGCCGGGGACGTCGCGCGCTTGCAGCATGAAGACGGCCAGCAGGGTGACGCAGAAGATCAGCACGGGCCAGCCGGCGAGCTCGCCCGCCGGGCCGAGCGTGACCGGCCCGCCGCCCTTGGAGGCGTGCACGAAACCGGCCTTGACCAGCCCTATCAGGGCGATGAACATGCCGATGCCCATGGTGATGGCGTGCTTGAGGGCGAGCGGCAGCGCGTTCATGATCAGCTCGCGCAGGCCGGTCACGGCCAGCAGCACGATCACCGCGCCGTACAGCACGCACATCCCCATCGCCTGGGGCCAGGTCATGTGGGGCGCCACCTGGGTGGAGAGCACCCCGGAGACGCCCAGCCCGGCGGCCAGGGCGAGCGGGACCCTGCCGAGGAAGCCCATTGCCAGGGTGCAGACCGCGGCGGCGAGCGCGGTGGCGGTGATCAGCCCGGTGTGGCCGAGCCGCTGCCCGGAGGCGTCGGGGCCGGAGAGGATCAGGGGGTTGAGCAGGAGGATGTACGACATCGCCATGAAGGTGGTGATGCCGCCGCGCACCTCCCGGCCGGGGGTGGATCCGCGCGCGCTGATGTGGAAGTAGCGGTCGGGCCAGGACCTTCCGGCGGGTGGCCGCGGGCCCGCGCCCGCGTTCGGCGCCGTGGAGGCCGGCTCCACGGATGGCTGGGTCATGAGCTGCCTTCTCCGGGGTGTGGGTGGGTAGTGGCGTGCACGACCCGGGGGACGGCCCGAGACGAAGGGGCGGCACGGCACCGGCCGCTGGGGGGCGCGCGGCCGGTGGTGCCCTGGGGGGAACTCTCAGGTTCCGGTGAGGTGTTCGGGCCGCACCGGCACCCTGCCCAGCGCCAGCCCGGTCGCCGCCCGGATGGCCGCGACGACGGCCGGGGTGGCGGACAGCGTGGGCGCCTCGCCCGCGCCGCGCAGCCCGTACGGGGCGTGCTCATCGGCGAGTTCGAGGATGTCCACGGGGATGGCGGGGGTGTCGAGGATGGTGGGGATCAGGTAGTCCGTGAAGGACGGGTTGCGCACCCGCCCGTCCGCGGAGACGACGATCTCCTCCATGACGGCGAGGCCCAGGCCCTGGGTGGTGCCGCCCTGTATCTGGCCGGCGACGGCCAGCGGGTTCATGGCCTTGCCGACGTCCTGGGCGCAGGCCAGCTCGACGACCTTGACGAGCCCGAGCTCGGTGTCGACGTCGACGACGGCGCGGTGGGCCGCGAAGGAGTACTGGACGTGGCCGTCGCCCCGGCCGGTGCGCAGGTCGAAGGGCTCGGTGGGCCGGTGCCGCCACTCGCGCTCGACGTCGATCACCTCGTCCTCCAGGACGTCGGCGAGGGCGGCCAGGACCTCGCCCGCTTCGGTGGTCACCTTGCCGCCCTCCAGCAGGAGTTCGGCGTGCGCCCATGCGGGGTGGGAGGCGCCGAACCGGGCGCGGCCGAGGGCGAGCACCTCTTCCCGTACGAGGTGGCAGGCGTGGCGGACGGCGCCGCCCGTGACGTAGGTCTGGCGGGAGGCGGAGGTGGAGCCGGCCGAGCCGACGCGGGTGTCGGCGGGCTCCAGGACGACGCGGGTGACGCCGAGTTCGGTGCGCGCGATCTGGGCGTGGACGGTCACGCCGCCCTGACCGACCTCGGCCATCGCGGTGTGCACGGTGGCCACCGGCTGCCCGGCGACGGTTTCGAGCCGCACCCGGGCCGTCGAATAGTCGTCGAAGCCCTCCGAGAAGCCGACGTTCTTGATGCCGACCGCGTAGCCGACGCCGCGGACGACGCCCTCGCCGTGCGTGGTGTTGGACAGCCCGCCCGGCAGCGCGCGGACGTCGGGGCCGCCCCCGGCGCTCTCCCACGGCCGCTCGGGCGGCAGCGGCCGGGCCTTGACCCGGCGCAGCAGCTCCGCGACGGGCGCGGGCGCGTCGACGACCTGCCCGGTGGGCATGACGGCGCCCTGGGCCATGGCGTTGCGCTGCCGGAACTCCACGGGGTCCAGGCCGAGGCGGTCCGCGAGCCGGTCCATCTGGGCCTCGTACGCGAAGCAGGCCTGGACGGCGCCGAAGCCGCGCATCGCGCCGCACGGCGGGTTGTTGCTGTAGAGCGCGACGGCCTCGACGTCGACGGCGTCGACCACGTACGGGCCGACGGCCAGGGACGCGGCGTTGCCGACGACGGCCGGGGAGGAGGAGGCGTAGGCGCCGCCGTCGAGGACGATGCGGGCCTTGACGTAGAGCAGCCGGCCGTCGCCGCTCGCCCCGTGCTCGTAGTGGAGCCGGGCCGGGTGGCGGTGGACGTGGCCGAAGAACGACTCGAAGCGGTTGTAGACCATCTTCACGGGCTTGCCGGTGCGCAGCGCGAGCAGGCAGGCGTGGGCCTGCATGGACAGGTCCTCGCGGCCGCCGAAGGCGCCGCCGACGCCGGAGAGCGTCATGCGGACCTTGTCCTCGGGGAGGCCGAGGACGGGGGCGATCTGGCGCAGGTCGGCGTGGAGCCACTGGGTGGCGATGTAGAGGTCGACGCCGCCGTCCTCCGCGGGCACGGCGAGCCCGGACTCGGGGCCGAGGAACGCCTGGTCCTGCATGCCCACTTCGTAGTCGCCGGTGACGACGACGGCGGCGCGGGCCCGGGCGGCGGCGACGTCGCCGCGGACGACGGGCTGGCGGTGGACGATGTTGGGGTGCGGGACGTGGGCGGCGTGGCTGTCGTCGCGGCCGGGGTGCAGGAGGGGGGCGCCGGGGGCGGTGGCGCTCTCCTCGTCGTGGACGACGGGGAGTTCCTCGTAGGCGACGCGGATGCGGGCGGCGGCGCGGCGGGCGGTCTCGGGGTGGTCGGCGGCGACGAGGGCGACGGGCTCGCCGTGGTAGCGGACGACGCCGTCGGCGAGGACGGGGGTGTCCTGGATCTCCAGCCCGTAGCGGGTCGCGGCGGGCAGGTCGGCGTGGGTCAGCACCGCGTACACGCCCGGGGTGGCGAGGGCGCCGGAGACGTCGGTGGACAGGATCCTGGCGTGGGCGTGGGGGCTGCGGAGCGTGCAGCCCCACAGCATGTCCTCGTGCCACAGGTCGGAGGCGTAGGCGAACTCGCCGGTGACCTTGAGCGTGCCGTCGGGGCGCGGGACGGACTCGCCGATGCCGCCGAGGGTGCCGGCGGCGAGGCCGGCGGGGGTGCGTGCGGTGGCCATGTCAGCCCGCCTCTCCGGCGCGGGCGGCCGCGAGGCGGACCGCGTCGAGGATCATCTCGTAGCCGGTACATCGGCACAGGTTGCCCGAGAGGGCCTCGCGGATGTCCGCGTCGGAGGGGTCGGGGTTGCGCCGGATGAGCTCGTCGGCGGCGACGACCAGGCCGGGCGTGCAGAAGCCGCACTGGACGGCGCCGGCGTCGGTGAACGCCTTTTGCACGACGGAGAGTTCCGCGCCGTCCTCCCCCGTGGCGAGCCCCTCGACGGTGACGACCTCGCGCCCCTCGACCTGCCCGGCGGCGACCAGGCAGGCGCAGACGGGCACGCCGTCGAGCCGGACCGTGCACGAGCCGCACTCGCCCTGCTCGCAGGCGTTCTTCGAGCCCGGCAGGCCGAGCCGCTCGCGCAGGACGTACAGCAGGCTCTCGCCCTCCCACACGTCGTCGGCCTGCCGCGGCCGGCCGTTGACCGTGAAGTTCACGCGCATCGTTCGCCCCTCTCCCCGCCGCGGTAGGCGTCCCACGTCCAGCCGAGCGTGCGGCGGGCCATGACGGCGACCGCGTGCCGGCGGTAGCGGGCGCTGCCGCGGACGTCGTCGATCGGGTTGCACGCCCCGGCGGCGAGCTCGGCGAACTGCCGGACCGCGGAGGGCGGCAGGGGCCGGCCGGACTCCCAGCACCCGCCCTCCTCCAGGGCGGCCGCGAGGAAGTCCTCCGCGGCGCGGGCCCGCACCGGGGTGGGGGCCGCGGAGCCGATGCCCGTGCGCACCGTGCGGGTGCGCGGGTGCAGCGCGAGGGAGAACGCGCACACGGCGATGACCATGGCGTTGCGCGTGCCGACCTTGGAGAACTGCTGGGGCCCGTCGGCCCGCGCGATCCGTACGGCACGGATCAGCTCGTCCGGCGCGAGGGCGTTGCGCTTGACGCCCGTGTAGAACTCCTCGGCGGGGATCAGGCGCGTGCCCCGCACGGACGCGGCCTCCACCCGCGCGCCCGCCGCCAGCAGGGCCGGGTGGGAGTCCCCGGCGGGCGAGGCGGCGCCGAGGTTGCCGCCGACGCTGCCGCGGTTGCGGATCTGCGGCGAGCCGACGGTGTGCGCCGCGAGCGCGAGGCCGGGAAGCTCCGCCCGCAGCTCCTCCATGATCCGCGTGTACGGTACGGAGGCGCCCAGCCGGACCTCGTCCTCCCCGGTCTCCCATTCGTACAAATCGCCGATGCGGTTCAGGTCCAGCAGGTACTCGGGGCGGCGCTGATCGAAATTGATCTCGACCATCACGTCCGTGCCGCCCGCGAGGGGGACGGCGGCCGGGTGCTCGGCCTTGGCGGCCAGAGCCTCCTCCCAGCTGCGGGGGCGCAGGAACTCCATGGGGGTTCTCTTCTCGATCGGTCTCACCGGGTCGTCGATCGGTCTCACGGGGTCGTCCGAGGGGGGTGAGCCCAGTACAGCGAGCGCCCGGCGCGCCGGTGCAGTCACTGAAACCATGAAGCGGTTGGCTGGTCGGAGCACCCATCTTGTAGATTCGAACGAAAGACGGGGTTGGGAAACCTCACTGCATTCCACTGGTAACAACAAGACAGATCGGCGGCGACCACGATGCGGCTGCGCGCACTCCTGGAGACCGAAGCGCTGGGCCTCCGTCTGCTCGGCGGCGAGGACGAGCTGGACCGCACGGTGCGCGGCGTGATGACGACCGACCTGCGCGACCCGAGCCGCTACCTCTCCGGCGGCGAACTCGTGCTCACCGGCCTCGCCTGGCGGCGGGAGCCGGAGGACTCCGAGCGGTTCGTGCGGATCCTCACGGGGGCGGGCGTGGCGGGGCTCGCGGCGGGCGAGGCCGAGATGGCCTCCATCCCGGACGACCTGATCCGGGCCTGCGCCCGGCACCGCCTGCCGCTGTTCTCGGTGAACGAGAACGTCTCGTTCGCCTCCATCACCGAGCACGTCGTGCGGCAGGTGTCGAGCGAGCGCGCCGGGGACCTGGCGGCCGTCGTGGACCGGCACCGCCGGCTGATGACGTCCGGCCCGGCCGGGGGCGGCCCCGAGGTCGTCCTCGACCTGCTGGGCTCCGACCTGGACCTGCGGGCGTGGGTGCTCTCCCCGACCGGCCGCCCCATCGCGGGCTCCTCGCTCGCGGGCGCCGGGCCCGAGCTGCCCGCCTCGGTCAGCGCGGCCCTGGCCGGCGAGCACCTGGCCGCCGCCCGCACGGGCCGGCGCGGGCCGCACCGCGTGAGCGCCGGCGGCGACACGTACTCGCTGTTCCCCATCAGCCACAGCGGCCGCGCACTGGCCGCCCGTGACGTCCGCGAGACGGTCCTGTCCGACTGGTTCCTCGCCGTCGAGGCCGACGCCGGCGACTGGTCGCCCGAGCGGCTGGACCTGCTCGACGGCGTCACCCAGCTGATCGCCGTGGAGCGGGACCGCCGCGACGCCGCCCGTACGGTGCGCCGCCGGCTCGCCCAGGAGGTCCTCGAACTGGTCCAGACGGGCGCGGCCCCCGCCGAGATCGCCGCCCGCCTGCGCGTCGCGGCCCCCGTCCTGCTGCCGGGCCTCGGCACGGCGCCGCACTGGCAGGTCGTCGTCGCCCGCGTCGAGTGGGAGGACGGCGACATCCCCGGCGGCCCGGTCGCCCAGGCCCTCCTGGAGGAGATGCTGGCCGCCCCCGAGGCGTCCGGGCCCGAGCCGTCCGACCGGATCGCCGTCGCCCACATGGGCGACGAGGCGGTCGCCCTCGTGCCGCTGCCCGCGGTGCCGGCCGGGTCCGAGGGCGACGAGGCGGCGGCCCAGGCCGCCGGGCTGCACGCGGACCGGCTCCTCGCCGCCGTCCGCGAACCGCTCTCCCGCGGCCTCGACGACGACGGCCGGCTCACGCTCGGCGTCAGCGCCGCCGTGCACTCGGCGGAGGGCCTGCGCGGGGCGCTGGAGGAGGCCCGGCACGCCCGCCGGGTCGCCGCCGCCCGCCCGGGCCGGGTCTGCGCGGCGGGCCACCAGGAGCTCGCCTCGCACGTCCTGCTGCTGCCGTTCGTCCCCGACGACGTCCGCCGCGCCTTCACGGCCCGGCTCCTGGACCCGCTGCGCGACTACGACCGCCGCCACCGCGCCGAGCTCATCCCGACGCTGGAGGCCTTCCTGGACTGCGACGGCTCCTGGACGCGGTGCGCGACGCGGCTGCACCTGCACGTCAACACCCTGCGCTACCGCGTGGGCAGGATCGAGCAGCTGACGGGCCGGGACCTGTCGCGCCTGGAGGACAAGCTGGACTTCTTCCTCGCGCTGCGGATGAGCTGACGGCGCCGGGCCGAGGCGGCTGCGGGGACCGGGCTGAGGCGGTCCCGCTGCGGACCTGAGACGCTCCCGCCGCGGGCCTGAGGCGGTCGCTTCGGCGGCATCTGTCCAGGTCAGCGGGGTAATGTTCCCCTCATGGGGGTAGTGATCAAGAACGGGCGGACCCGGCTGCGAATAGCCGGCCGCGAGCTGTTGCAGGAGCGGGGCCGTACGACGACGGCCGTGCCGGGGGCGCAGATCCGGGCGGTCGAGACGGAGGGCGGGATCCTGACCGTCCTCCTCTTCGATCCCGGCGAACCGCCGCTGACCATCCGTCACCGCAATCCGCAGGTCCTCGCCGCGTTCGCCGGGGAGATCCGGGCGATCCGGCCGGACCGCCCCCACGAGGGCGCCCGGCCGCCCGTGCGGCGGGAGACGTCCGCCCCGTGGCCCGCCCGCGCGGCCCGGGCGCGCGCCTTCATGGCATCGGCCCACCCGCTGCTCAAGGCGGCCGTGGCGTATGCGGTGCTGGGCGTGCCGGTCGTGGCCCTGGTCCCGGTCGAACCGCGTTCGGACGGGGCGGGCGCGTGGCTGCTCGGCGGGCTCGGCTTCGGCCTGTTCGCGGTGTGGGCGAAGATGAGGAGCCTGAGGACGCGGTGGGTCGTCCGCCTGCGCGGGGTGACGGTACAGGTGGGCCCGCCGCAGCGGGTGGGCGGCTCGGCCGACACGGAAGCGGACTACCGCTACCGCTTCCGCGCCCTCGACGGCAGCCTCCGCGAGTACACGTCCCTGTGGGCCTCCCGCAACGGCGAGATCCGTTACGACCCGCAGGACCCGTCCCGCGTCGTGGTCCCGACCCGGATCCTGTGGCTCTTCCTGGACGTGGTCACCCTCGTCGGGCTCGGCGCGCCGGCCTGCGGCCTGATCGGGGTCTGGCTGGGGTGGGCGGCGCGGGTGCCGGGGGCGCTGTTCTGAGAGCCCGCCGGGGTTGTGGTGAGGGGCCCGGCGGCCGGGGACGTACGACAAAAGACCGGTGCCGTACGCAGAAAGGAGGAGTCACGCCCAAGTGGCGTACGGCTCCTGCGGCAGGCGCGCATCATCACGGATATGAGTGATCCTGACGAGGCGTGCCCCGGCCCGCACGCCTTCTGCAAGGGCTGCAGAGGGAGCGGCGACTACCACGCGGCCGTGCTCTACCTCGACCAGTCGGGCGAGGGCGGCAACATGACGGGCGCTCACCTCTGCCCCTACTGCACGGGCCGGGGCTTCTTCTGCAAACACCATCCCCCGTGCCGGATCCTGCACGAAGACGACACCCCGGTCATCGGCCCGGACGCGCTGCCGCCCGTATGAGGATCAGGCCCGCACCGCCGTCAGGTGGCGGAGGTACGCCGCGCGGTTGAGGGGGTTGCCGTCCGTGCGCGGGCGCTCCGGGGGGCGGCCCGGGTGGGGGCGGTCGTCGGTGGGGTGGATCCACCAGAGGGCCTCGCCGCGGGTGAGGGCGGGCAGGCGGCGTTCGGCGTCGGCGGCGTGGCGGGCCGGGACGGTGCCTTTGAGGACGCACACCTCCGGGCCGGTCTCCGTGTCGTGGATCTCGGCTCCCAGTGCCGCCAGCGCTCCCGCGACGGCGCTCAAGGTGTCGGCGGGGGCCTCCAGTTCGTAGGCGTGGCAGGGTTCGTACACCTGTGTTCTCGCCCGGGCCAGGGCCGCCATCAGGACGAGCGGGGTCAGGCGGCGGAAGTCGGCGGCGGTGCTGACGGGACCGACGAAGCCGGAGCGGGTCAGGGTGACGGTGCAGTCGGTGACCGGCCAGCCGTACAGGCCCTGGGCGAGGGTGTGGTGGACGGTCTCCTCGACGGCGCGGTCGAAGGCGAGGGGCAGCGCGCCGAGTTCGGTGTCGCGGCGGAAGACCGTGCCCGAGCCGGGGGCGCCCGGTTCGGTGCGCAGGCCGACGGTGGCCCAGAAGGCGTGGCCGCCGTGCCGGTCGATCTCCTCGTACGCCTCGCCCGTGCCGGTGAGCCGCTCGCGGTGGACGGTGCTGCTCGGTTCGAAGACCGCTTCGACGCCGAACTCCCCGGCGAGCGTGGCCGCGATGGTCTCCTTCTGCACCTCGCCGTAGAGCAGGACGGACGTGCCGCCGCCCGCCGGCAGAGTGCGGGTGCCGATGAGCGGGTCCTGGTCGGCGAGCGCGGCGAGGGCGCTGTGCAGCCGGGCGGCGTCCTCGGGGCGTACGGGCCTGACGACGGTCTCCAGGCTCGGCGCGGCGAAGTGCCGGTGGTCCGCGCCGTCGCGGACGGGGCCGAGGCGGTCGCCGACCCGGACCTCGGGCAGGCCCCGGATCCGGGCGATGTCGCCGGCCGCGGCGCGGCGGCGGGCGGCCCCGGGCGGCCCGGTCTCGACCGCCGCGAGGGAGGTGACGCGGCCCGAGTGCTCGGTGTGCGTGCCGCCGGCGTGCTGCCGGTGGAGGGTGATGCGGTCGCGCTCGGAGACCGCGCCCGAGAAGAGGCGCAGGTAGGCGGTCTTCTCTCCGGAGGGGCCGCGGTCGACGGCGAACACCGTGCCGGTGGTCTCCCGGCCGGTGCAACGCGCGGGCGGCAGGTAGCGGACGATGCCGTCGACGAGGTCCGCCACGCCCTCGCCGGAGAGGGCGGAGCCGAAGTACACGGGGTGGACGCGGCCGCGCGCGGTCTGCCGGGCGAGCGTGCGCCGCAGCTCCCAGGGCGTCACGGGCCGGTCCTCGACCAGCTTCGCGAGCAGCGCGTCGTCGTGCTCGGCCAGCGCCTCGGCCATGGCGTCGCGGAAGGCCGGGTCCTCGTACGAGCCGGGCACGGTGCGGGCGCCGGGCGCGCCGATGCCGTGGACGGTGCCCATGGGCACCACGTGCGGTGTCAGCCGGCGGCGGACCGCGGCGAGGGTCTCGGCCCCGCGGGCCCCCGGGCGGTCGGTCTTGTTGACGAAGACGAGGGTGGGCAGGCGCAGCCGGCGCAGCGTCTTCATCAGCACGCGCGTTTGCGCCTGCACACCTTCGACGGCGGACAGGACGAGCACGGCGCCGTCGAGGACGCCCAGGGCGCGCTCGACCTCGGCGATGAAGTCGCTGTGGCCGGGAGTGTCGACGAGGTTGACGCGCAGGCCGCCGACGCGGAAGGGGGCGACGGCGGTGCGGATGGTGATGCCGCGGCGGCGTTCGATCTCGCCGCTGTCGGTGCGGGTGCTGCCGGCGTCGACGCTGCCGAGCCGGTCGATGGCGCCGGCGTCGAAGAGCAGGCGCTCGGTGAGGCTGGTCTTACCCGCGTCGACGTGGGCGAGGATGCCGATGTTCAGAACGGGCTGCGCGGGCAGGGAGAGCCCGGAGAGCAGGGTGTGCGTACGCAAAGAGGACCTCGGGAGGAGTCATCCGGTCAGGGCGCTGGGGGGATCCGGGCCTCTGGCGCATGGCGTGTCTCCTGACGTATCCCGAAGTGCATGGGTGGCGCAGCGCGCACGGAGCGCGCGGCGCCATCGTGACAGGCGGCCGGTCCGGGATCCAGCGAATTTCCGGCAGCGCACGTGAGCACAGCGGGTCGGTCGGACAGCAGCGGGCAGGCCGGACGAGCAGCACAGATGAGCATCTCTGCGCTCAACGACCGCCACCCCCGCTCACTCTTGGTAATCTGCCGGTACCGCTGGGAGAGGCCTTTGTGAATTGATTCACACCTGACCCTTGGCCGGGCCCGCTACTTCGTGCTGAGATGCGGTCACGGCTGCTTCCAGCTCGACGGCGCGCTTGGGGAGGGCACTGTGGCGGACACCGCCATGCGTAATGCGGGGTTGCCGGAGCCACGGGGACCGCAGGGGGCGGACCCGCAGGGCGAGGATCCGCTGGAGCGGGCGGTGTGGCGGCTGCGGTCGCGCGCCTGCTGGGACGACGCCGCGGCCCTGCTCGCGCCGCGCGCCGCCGCCGAGCCCGGGCCGGCCCTGCTGCGGACGGCGGTCCTGACCGAGCGCTGCATGTTCACCGGGGACGGCTGGGGAGCCGCCGAGGACGCACTGCGCGCGGCGGAAGCGCTGGCCGCGGACGACGAGGAGCGGGGCGGGGCGGCCTGCGAGCGCGGCCATCTCGCCTACGCCTCCACCCTCTTGGGCGTCCGCGACCGGGCGGACGAGGCCCGCTCCGCCCTGGGCCGGGCCGCGGCCCTGCTCGCGCCGGGGTCGCCCACGCGCCCGCTGCTGCACTTCCGGCGCGGCCTGATCGCCCAGCACCTGTCGGACAACCCGTCCGACGCGACGGCCGCCTTCGAGCGCGCCCACGCGGGGGCGACGGCCCAGGGGCAGCGCCTGCTGCTCTCCTTCACCTGGCGGCACGTGGCGGCCATGGCCGAGCACGAGGGCAGGTTCGCCGAGGCGCGGTACGGCTTCGGGGAGTCGCTGCGCATCCGGGAGGAGCTGGGCTATCTCGTCGGCATCGCCCCGGCGCTGGCCTCGCTCGCCGCCGTCATCGACGACCCCGGCGAGGCCGCGCGGCTCCGCAGGGAGGCCGCCCGGCTGGTCCGGCTGCTCGGCGGCGTCCCGGGCTGGCTGGCGGAACAGCTGGCGCCGCCGGCGCCGCCGGAGGACTGACAGCCCCCTCCACCCCCGCTGCCCTTACTCCCCTGTCCCGAAGTGCCCCCGCACCAGCACCTCGGCCCGTTCCACGTCATGCGCCGCCAGCGCCTCCAGCAGCGCCACGTGCTCGGCCGCGTCGGCGACGAGGTCGGCCGTGCAGTGCGGCCGGCCGTGCGCCGCGGGCCACTGCGCGCGCCGGTGGAGCTCGTCGGCGACGGCGACGAGCTGGCGGTTGCCCGCGAGGCCGAGGAGCGCGCGGTGGAAGGCGCGGTCGGCCTCGGCGTAGAGGGCGCGGTCGCCGGTGGCCGCCGCGGCGGCCGCCGTCTCGGCGAGCGGGCGGAGCCCGTCCCAGCCGGCGGCCGGCACCGTACGGGCGAGCCGCAGCAGGACCGGGACCTCCAGCATGGCGCGCACCTCGGCGAGCTCGGCGAGATCGCGCGCGGTGCGCGTGGCGACGCGGAAGCCCCGGTTGGGGACGACCTCGACGGCGCCCTCCAGGGCGAGCTGCTGCATCGCCTCCCGGACGGGCGTGGCCGACACGCCGAAGCGCTCGCCGAGCGCGGGGCCCGAGTAGACCTCGCCGGGGATCAGCTCGCCGCTGACGAGGGCCCTGCGCAGGGCGTCCAGCACCTGGCCGCGCACGGAGTGGCGCTGCGGCATCCTGCGTGCGGGAGCGTGCGCGGGGGCGGCACACGGAACCCCGTACTCCTGCTCGCCGTGGACGTGCTCACCGCGGGCGCCCTCGCCGCGGAGGCCGGCAGGGCCGGCGGCGGGAGCGCCGCCGCGGACGGCCGCGCCGCGCGCGACCTGCGGCGGCATCTCGGCGAAGAGCCTCGCGGCCGGCGGCGCGGCGTGGGGTCTTCCCTGCTCCATTGGGGTCCTCCTGATGTCCTTTCTGAACCATAGGCGGCCCCGCGGACAGTTCAAACCCCGATCAACCGGGGTAAGGTAAGCCTAACCTGTAGAACGATCGCGATTCGGTGGTCCGCATGGCCCCAGCCCCCAGTGCCCCGACTGCCGCGCCCCCGCTCACTACGCCCGCCTCGCCGAGGTCTACGCGGGCCTGACCCTCACGGCCGGACCGCCGCGCGACGGAGAGGGCTGGCTGACCGCCGCCGCGCTCGCGGAGGGCGGCGCCGGCCTGGACGCCTTCCTCGCGTGGGACGACCGGCAGATCCTGCGCGAGTTCGGGGAGCGGGCCCGCCCGGACGTCGTCGCGAGCTTCGGCCTGCACCGCTACGCCTGGGCGTCCTGCCTGCTCCTGACCGTCCCCTGGTTCCTGCACCGCAGGGTGCCGCGGCTGCCTCCCGGAGCGGTTTCCTTCCACCGCGGCGAGAGCCGGCTGACGGCCCTCGCGACGGAATTCGCGTGCCTGCCCGCAGACCCCGCCGCGGAACTGCCGGGCGCCCGGGCAGTTCCCTGCGAAGAGACCCTCCGGGTGGAACTGCGCGCCGCCGTGGCCGCGCATTTCACACCCGTCCTGGAAGGCTTCAGGCCACGGATGCGGCGCGGTCCGCGCGCCCTGTGGGGAATGGTGACGGACGAACTGGCCGAATCCTTGTGGTATGTGGGCCGGCTGCTCGGCGAAGAGGAACGCGCCCGCCGCGAACTGCACCTGCTGCTCCCGGGGGTGACGCCGCCGTACGTCGGCGGCGCGGCCTTCCGGATGCTTACCGGCCGCATGGGAGAGCCGATCCCGACCCGCGACAGGGCCAGTTGCTGCCTCTTCTACACCCTGCGTCCGCAGGACACCTGTACGACCTGCCCGCGTACATGCGACACGGACCGGGTGCATCGCCTGTCCGTAAGCTGACCGGCCTCACACCACTCGATCGGGTGAGTTGAAGGGAACGCAATTCCCTCTTCCCTTAACCGCGTTCGATTTTCTTCGCACCTATCCGTATGCCGTTGCCCTCCATTGGCAGGCAGTTGGCGTGAAACCCCTTGGCGAACGGACCGATTCCGAGAGGATGGCGCGCGAAAGGCCGTACAGCTATGCAAGGGACGCAAGATGAGAGTGACCGATATACCGCTGAATTGGATGCTCCCCTGTGTCGTGGCGCTCGCCGGGGTCGTGGTGGCGGTGACGGTGCTCGCACGCGGCCGGCACGGCGTGGACGACTCGGGGGGCGGCTCGGACTCCTGGGAGCGCAACGAGGAGCGCAGGCGGCGCAAGGAGGCCGTCTACGGAAGCGCCTCGTACCTCCTCCTGTTCTGCTGCGCCGCGGTGGCCGCCGCCCTTTCCTTCCACGGTCTCGTGGGCTTCGGGCGGCAGAACCTGGGGCTGACGGGCGGCTGGGAGTACCTGGTGCCGTTCGGCCTCGACGGGGCGGCCATGTTCTGCTCGGTGCTGGCGGTGCGCGAGGCGAGCCACGGCGACGCCGCGCTCGGCTCCCGGATGCTCGTGTGGACCTTCGCCAGCGCGGCCGCCTGGTTCAACTGGGTGCACGCGCCGCGGGGCCTGGACCACGCGGGCGCGCCGCAGTTCTTCGCCGGCATGTCGCTGTCGGCGGCGGTCCTCTTCGACCGCGCGCTCAAGCAGACCCGCCGGGCCGCGCTGCGCGAACAGGGCCTGGTGCCCAGGCCGCTGCCGCAGATCCGGATAGTCCGCTGGCTGCGGGCGCCGCGCGAGACCTTCGGCGCCTGGTCCCTGATGCTCCTGGAGGGCGTCCGCTCGCTGGACGAAGCCGTGGAGGAGGTCCGCGAGGACAAGCGGCAGCGGGCGCAGGCGAGGGCCCGCAGAAGGGAGGCCGGCAAGCTCGAACGCGCCCGGCTCAAGGCGTACAACCGCCAGAACCGGGTGTGGGGCCGGGTCCGCAGCGGCCGGCAGGTGGAGGTCGGCGGGGCCGCGGTGCCGGGCCCCGCACAGCCGGCGCAGATCGGATCGGACCCCTCCATAGTCGACCAGGGACAACTTCCCGTCCGCGCGCGGCCGCTCCAGTCGGTCGGCGGCCCTGACCCGATCGACCTCACCGCGGAGGACGACACCCAGGCGATTCCCCGCCTGGACTCACTCGAAGCGAAGCTCGCCCAGATCGAGCGGCAGTTCGGCTGACGCCCCAGGGCCCTGGGTCGCCGTACGGCGGCGGTTCAGGGCTCCTGGGCGGCCAGCTCGAACCAGACCGACTTGCCCACGCCGTGGGCGCGGACGCCCCAGCCGTCCGCGAGGGCGTGGACCAGCAGCAGCCCCCGGCCCGACGTGGCGGCCTTCTCGATCTCGTTCATGCTCATGTTCTCCAGGCTGACCGGCCCCGTGTCCGTGCCCGGGCCGCGCAGCGCCGGGTGGCCCGCCACGAAGTCCCGGACCTCCACCCGCAGCCGCCCCCGCGCCTGGCCGAACGCGCCGGTGAGCACCGCCTTGACCACGGCGCCCCCGTCGGTGTGCACCAGGGCATTGGTGACGAGCTCGCTCGCGAGCAGCTCCGCGGTCTCCGCCCGGCCCGGCGCGCCCCAGTGGGCCAGCAGGCGGCGCAACTCGGCCCGCACTTCCCGGACTCCGGTGAGATCGCGGCGGCGGAGCCGCCTTTCGAAACGCGGCCCGGAATGCGCCGTGCCGTCGCCGTGCCCGTTCCTGTGGTCCGTACGGCCCTCCCGGTCCCCCGCATGGCCCTCCGCGTATCCCTCAGCGCTCATCCGGCTTGCTGCCTGCCGTTTCATCCTCCCCGCCCCGACCCCTCCCCGGCGCCCCGGCCTCGAACACGCTCGCGCTCACTCACCGCAATGCATGCCCCGGCCCGCCCGGAACGACTCCTGTTGAGCCATCAACATGGTGATATGACCACAATCCCGGAGCCTCTTGTGCGGGCTGCGAATATGCCATTGGCGCGCGGCGGATTAGGAGTTTGTACGGAACCGGCAGCATTCCTGGGGTAACCCCGGCTCCGCCCGGGGCGGACAATCCCCGGGCGCCGGCAGATAAATGTGACTCGCCCGCCGTATCGGGGGCCGGGCACGCGCTACGGAGGTCCGGCGGATTGTTCACCCGCCGGACCCCCGCGCGTACAACGCAATCCGCAGGAAGGGCCGCCTCCGCGCCTACGCCTCCCAGATCGCGCACGCCGTACGGTCGTCGGCGTAACCCTTCACCCGCAGCTGGGTGTCCGCGAGGAACGCCGCGAGCCCCGGCGGCCGTTCGCCCGCCCAGCGCTCGGCCAGCCTGCCGCCCAGCTCCGGCTCGCCGCGCATCGGCTCGGCCAGGCCCGCCGTGCACAGCATCAGGGTGTCCCCCGGCCGCGCGACGGACGCCCGGAAGCGGAAGGGCTCGCCGGGCGCCGCCGGCTCCTCGGGCTCGACGGGCGGGGTGAGGCCCGGCGTCGGGATGCCGAGGTCCACCGTCATCGTGTCGGCGGACGCCGAGCCGTAGCCGGCGGCCGGCTCGCCCGTGCGCTCCGGCGGGGCGTCCGGCTCCAGGTCCTGCCACACGCCCTCGCGGAGGCGGAACAGGCCGCCCGGGCCGACGCCGAAGAACACCCGCGTGCGGCACTGCGGGTCGGCCGTCAGCAGCAGGCAGCGGACCGTCGCCGTGTACTCCTCGGGCCGCAGGCCCAGTTCGGCCGCGCGGGCGCGCAGCCGGCCGTAGGAGCGGTCGGTGAGCCGGTGCAGGCCCGACTTGAGCTCGCCGCGCCGGCCGCCGCGGATGTCGTCGGCCAGCCGGGCGTGGCTGCGGCCGACGGCGCCCGCCAGCCACCTGCACGCGTCCCGCGCCGCGCGGGGCGCCACGTCGGTGCCGCGCAGGCCGCTGGCCATCGCCACGAGCAGCAGCGCGCCGTCCCCGTCGCCGAAGCGCGCCGTCAGCAGGGCGTCCCGCCGGGGCTCGCCGCGGTAGCGCGCGGAGTCGCCGCGCAGCGACAGGGCGCGCAGCGTGACGGCGCCGTACTGCGCGCCGTCCAGGACCGTGTCCGGCACGAGGCCGTCCAGGTCCTGCGGGTCCGCGGCGGGCCAGGCGGTGGGCTCCGCGTCGTACGTCGGCGGCCGCTCCCCCACGAACTCCGCCCCGCGGGCCTCGCGGCGCGGCGGCTGCGGGGGCGCCGCGAGGGGGTGCCGCCGGGGCGGCGTCGACTCGTGGGAGACGACGGGCGGGCGGGAGGCCGGCTCCAGGGACGCCGCCCGGGCGGCGGGCTCCAGCGAGTCGGCGTGGTCGCCGCCGGGCGGGGCGGTGCGGGCCGGCTGGGCGCTCCGGGTCCGCGCGGGGCTCGCCCCGGAAGCCGGCTTCTCCGGCACGGCGGGGAGGGACTGCCCCGGCAGCCCGGGGCGCTCGTACGCATCGGACGGCGCGGCGGGCTCCAGCGGCTGCGGGAGCTCCGGCCTGGGGGGCCTCGGCGCACGTACGGGACGCTCGGCCCGCACGGGCCGGGTCGGCCTCTCCAGGCGGCCGGTACGCCGGATGCGCTCGGGACGCTCCGGGAGCGCGGACCGGTCCGAGCGGTCCGGGGCGCCGTAGCCGTCGTGCGGCTCGGCCGGGGCGAGGGAACGGCCGTCGGCGTTGCTCACGGGACGGTCGTCAGGCTCTGCCGGCAGATCCGGGGCGTCAGCGCCCTCCGGGCGACCGGAACGATCCCGGCGAGCGACGAGTTCGACGCTGCCGTAATTCTCCGCCGGTTCGTCAGCACCTGCCGGGGGGTCCGCGGAATCGGCGGCTTCCAGGCCGCCACCGGAACGATCCCGGCGGGCGACGGGCTCGGCACTGCCGTAACCCTCCACCTGTTCGTCAGCACCTGCCGGGCGGTCCGGGGAACCGGCACGCTCCAGGCCGCCGCCGGGATGATCCCGCCGGGCGACGAGTCCGGCGCGGGCGCGGTCTGCCGGCCGGTCCGGGGCTTCGGCGTCCTCCATGTCGCCGTAATCGGCGCGCCCGGTGCGATCCCGGCGGCCTACGGGCTCGGCGCTGCCGTAGCCCTCCGCCGGTTCGTCACCGCCTGCTGGGTGGTCCGGGGAATCGGTGGCTTCCGGGGCGCTGGAGCGGCCCTGCCGGACTGCGGGCTCGGCGCTCGCGTCGCTCTCCGCGCCGACCGGCTCTTCCGGCAGGCCGTAGCCGGCTTCTTCGCGGTCTTCTGCGCGCTTGGAGTCTTCTGCGTTCTCCGCGTCCTCCGCGCGGTCGGCGCCGTCCGCGTACCGGGGAGCGTTCCGCCCCGTGGAGCGGGCCGGGCGGGTCTTGCCGGAGCCGTCCCGGCCGGCCGGGCGGTCCGCGCCTTCGGCCGGTTCCGGGCGGGGCGGGCGCGGGGTGCGGCCGCCGAAGAAGAGGTCCGCGCCTTCACAGCGGTCCGTGCGCTCGGAGCGGGGCGGGCGTTCCGTGCGGGGCTGGGGGGTGGTGCGGCCCGTGGTCTCGGGCCGGGCCGGGCGCGGGGCGCGGACGGGGGCTTCCGGGCCCGCGCCGTCCGGCGCCGGCCTCCGCGTGACGGGCGCCCTCGTGGAGCCGGGCGGCTGCGCCGCCGCCCCGGTCCGGCGCTCCACACGGTCCGGACGGTCCGGGCGTTCAGGGCGGTCCCGGGGATCCCTCCGCTCCGGCGGAGCCGAATCCTCCGGCTGCCGCGGCACTTCGGACGGCCTGCGCGGGTCGGCCTTCCGCCACTTCTGCGGTTTCTCCAGCAGCTCCGGCAGGAGCCCCGCTCCGTGCAAATCCGGCGGTTTCGGGATCCTCGGCAGGGGCACACGCGCCGCGCGGCCGGGGGCCGGCCCGTCGGAGAGGCGTTCCGCGCCGGAGGGCGGTGGCGGCGGCGTGAATTCCGAAGAACGCCCCGGAACGGGAACGCCCCGTGCCCGCGGCGCGCCGTATCCCTTCGGCAAAGAGGGAAGACCGCTCGGGGGAACGGCGACCGGATCCGGAGGCCGCGGTGGATCGGGAGGCTCCGCTCTCGGCGCCCGCACCGCCCTCTGCGTCCGTTTCGGCCGTTCACCACGGGGTTCCGCTCTCACCACCGCCGAGGCCGAGGTGAATCGCTCGTCGAGGCTGCTCTCGTCCCCGGCGGCGGATCCGATGTCCGGTGCATTCTTGTCGTACAACTCGCCCCACCAGGCGTCCTCTTGGCCGGTGCGCGGGTCCCCCTGCTGACTCATGCCCTTATTGTCCACACTCCGGGGCATACGGGAAGAGTGCACGGCGGACCTCACCCGGGGATGATGACCGAGTCGAAAAGCGGTCGCGGGGAGGGATGTCGTGTGCTTGGCACCATGGGACTGGGCATTGGACCGGAAGCGCCTTCCGCAGTCCGGGAGATGAGCCGCTGCGGGGGGACGGAAAAGGAACGGCCGCGGTCCGCGGGACCCGGTGGTGTGGAACTGGTGACGGGAGCACGCGCTGTTGACGAACGGCTCGTGCGCATATGCCGCGGGGCGACCGTGGAAATATGCGCGCTGCTCGCGGGAAGTCCATCCGCTTCGTCTGACACAGGCTCCGGCATACCCCGCCGCGCGGTCGTCGAACGTGCGGGGCTCGCCGCCCTGCCGGATGCCGGGGATCCCACTCTGATACGTGTTGCGGACCGCATTCCGGCCGAACTGGTGATTGCCGATCGCGCAGTTGCGCTGCTCCCGTTCACGCCCCGTACCGCCGGTAGCGCCGGTCCGGCCGCGCTCGGCGAGGTGCCCGAGCCGGCGGCCCTGGTCGTCCACCGGGGGCCGCTGCTCTCGACGCTGGTGAATCTGTTCGAGGACATCTGGAACGAGGCCCTCCCGGCCCGGGTCTGTGCGGACGCCGCCCGGCGGCGGGCGGTGGACGGCCTTCCCGCCGGGCCCGACGCGCTCGATCTGGAGGTGCTCTCGCTGCTGATGGGCGGCCTGACCGACGCGAGCGTCGCCAAGCAGCTCGGGCTGGGGCTGAGGACGGTGCAGCGCCGGGTGAAGCGGCTGATGGAGCTGGCCGGGGTGACGACCCGGCTCCAGCTGGGGTGGCACGCGGCGGCGCACGGCTGGACGGCCGTCCGCCGGCCGCAGAGCTGAGCGACGGGCCGGGGCGGCGGAGGGACGTACCGGCCACAATGGCCGCAATCATCCGGAAGCGCCGCTGCCCGCCTTCCGGCAACCTTGGTGCATGGGGACGTGGCAGCTTCTCCTCGTCGGCCTCGTGATGCTGCTCGGCCTGTTCGGCGTGGTCACCCCGGGGCTGCCGGGACCGCCGATCGTCTGGGCCGGCGTGCTGTGGTGGTCGATGACCGACCGGTCCGCCCTGGCCTGGGCGGTGCTCGCGGGGGCGACGATGGTGCTGCTGCTGGAGCAGGCCGTCAGCTGGCTGCTGCCGCCCCGCAGGCTCAGGGGCGCGGGCATCACGCGCCGCGCCTTCCTGGTGGCGGGGGCCGCCGGGACCGCCGGCTTCTTCGTGCTCCCGGTGCTGGGGGCGATCCCCGGCTTCATCGGCGGGCTCTACGGGGTGGAGCGGCGGCGGCTGGGCGGGCACGGCGCGGCGTGGGCGTCCACGCGGAACGTGATGCGGGCGCTGGGCACGAGCGTCCTGGTGGAGCTGTTCGCGTGCCTGCTGGTGGTGGGCGGGTGGATCGGCGCGGTCGCCTGGGGCTGACGGGGCGAGGCCCGAATACGAGCCCCGGGACCTGCCCCGCTCAGGCCGTCACCGGCTCCCCCACGCCTTCCAGCGCCAGCAGCACGCGCTTGCGGTCCAGGCCGCCCGCGTAGCCGGTGAGCGAGCCGTCCGCGCCGATCACCCGGTGGCAGGGGCGCAGCACAAGCAGCGGGTTGGCGCCGACGGCCCCGCCGACCGCGCGGACCGCGGCGCGGGAGGCGCCGATCCGGGCGGCGAGCTCGCCGTAGGTGGTGGTGGCGCCGTAGGGGATGGCGTCGAGGGCGTCCCAGACGCGGCGGCGGAATTCCGTGCCCTCCACGGCGTATTCGAGGTCGAAGCCCTCGGCTTCGCCGGCGAAGTAGGCGGTGAGCTGCCGCTCGGCCTCCGCGAAGGCGGCGTGGTCGCAGATGTGGTCCGGTGCCGGGGCGGGGGCGTTCTTCTGGCCCGGTACGGACAGGGAGGCGATGGCGGTGCCGCCGGGGGCGGTGGCGGAGGGCCGGCCGGTGACGAGGAGCGGGCCGAGGGGGCTGGCGATCTCGGTGTAGAGCGTGGTGGTCATGGTTCAGGTGTCCTTGCGGTCGGGGGCGGTGGCGCGGGGCCCGGGAGCCGGGTCGGCCGCCGCCTGCCAGAGGTGGTGGAGGGCGTACGAGCGCCAGGGGCGCCAGGCTTCGGCGGCGCCGGGCTCCGCGCCGAGGGCGGCGAGGCCGTGGCGGACGCCGGCGTCGCCGGGCAGGAAGACGTCGGGGTCGCCGAGGGCGCGCATGCGGACGTAGCCGGCGGTCCAGGGGCCGATCCCGGGGAGTTCCAGGAGGGCCTCGGCCGCCTGGTCGCGGTCGGCGCCGGGGTCGAGGCGGACCGCGCCGTCGGCGAGGGCCGTGGCGGTGGCGCGCAGGGCGCGCTTGCGGGTGTCCGGCATGCCGAGGCCGTCGAGGGCGGCGTCGGCGAGGGTGCCGGGGTCGGGGAAGAGGTGGGTGAGGCCGCCGTCGGGTGCGGGCAGCGGCTTGCCGTAGGCGGCGACGAGGTCCGCGCCCAGGCGCACCGCGGCCGCGACGGTGACCTGCCGGCCGAGCACGGCCCGTACGGCCAGTTCGTCGCCGTCGGCGGCGCCGGGCGAGCGGAGCCCGGGCCGGGCGGCGACGAGCGGGCGCAGCAGCGGGTCGGCGCCGAGGCGCTCGGCAACGGCGTACGGGTCGGCGTCGAGGTCGAAGAGCCGGCGGACGCGCTGGACGGCGGTGGCCAGGTCGCGGAGGTCGGTGAGGTGGAGCCGGCAGTCGAGCCAGGCGCCCTGCCGGCCGCCCGCGGGGCGGGGTTCGCGGACTTCGGCGACGCCGGTGCCGTAGGGGAGCCGCAGGGTGCGGCGGTAGAGCCGGGAGCCGGGGGCGCCGAGGACCTCCTCGACGCCGGGGACGGCGCGCCGCTGGAGGAAGCCGAAGATCTCGCGGGCGGCGTACGGGCCGCGGTGGGCCAGGCGCAGCGGGATGCCGGCGCCGGACCGCCGGGGGCCCTTGCGGACGCGCAGGCCGCTGGGGGTGGCCGCGTAGATCTCGCGCATGGTGTCGTTGAACTGCCGGACGCTCGCGAAGCCCGCGGCGAAGGCGATGCCGGTGACGGGCATGTCCGTGGTCCGGAGGAGCACGCGGGCGGTGTGGGCGCGCTGGGCGCGGGCGAGGGCGATGGGGCCCGCGCCGAGCTCCTGGGTGAGCTGGCGGTGCACCTGGCGGGAGCTGTAGCCGAGGCGGTGGGCGAGGCCCGCGACGCCCTCACGGTCGACGACGCCGTCGCCGATGAGCCGCACGGCGCGGCCGACGAGGTCGGCGCGGACGTTCCACTCGGCGGAGCCGGGGGCGGCATCGGGGCGGCAGCGGCGGCAGGCGCGGAAGCCGGCGCCTTGGGCGGCGGCGGCCGAGGGGTAGAAACGGGCGTTCCGGCGCTTGGGGGTCACGGCGGGGCAGCTGGGACGGCAGTAGATGCCCGTGGTCTTCACGGCGAGGAAGAACTCGCCGTCGAAGCGGGCGTCTCTGCTGTGTACCGCCTGGTAGCGGGACTCGTCGTCCATGCGTCCAGTCTGCGGTATCGCTGCGCGGGCGACTGGCGGAAATCGGACGGGGGCCTCGCGCCCGCGGGGCGCGTTATGGACTCCCCGGGCCGGGGTGGGTTCGGCACCGCCGGAGCGCATCGTCGTGGCTGGGCGCCGTTGCGGCGGGACCTTTTCTCCGCCGCAACGGCGAAACGCCCCGCGGTGGCCGACGACGGTACCGAACCCGCGAGGGGGCGGTGCGGCTCCACGGGCGGGGGCAGGTCAGGCACCGTCGGCCGCCACCGCCGGACGACCCGCCGTCGCGGCGGGGAAGGAATCCCGCCGCGACGGCGCCCAGCCGCGTCGAACCGTCCCGGCGGTGCCGGACCCGCCCGGACCCGTACGGTGCGGTTACCGCCCGCCCCGCTTCCGCGCAGCGGCCTCGCGGCCCTCCGCCGACTTCCGTTTCCAGTCGCGGCGGATCTCCGCCCGGAGCCGGGCGTCCGTGCGGGCGGCGATCCATGCGTTTTCGCGCAGGAGCTTGCGGTAGCTGTCGAGGCGGCGCTCGGCGAGCTCGCCGTCGGCGACGGCGGCCAGCACCGCGCAGCCCGGTTCCCCGGCGTGCCCGCAGTCGTGGAAGCGGCAGCGCGCGGCGTACTCCTCGACCTCGGCGAAGGCCTGCGCGACACCGCCCTCCGCGTCCCACAGGCCGACGCCGCGCAGGCCGGGCGTGTCGATGATGACGCCCCCGTAGGGCAGCCGGAGCATGTTGCGCGTGGTGGTGGTGTGGCGCCCCTTGCCGTCGCGGTCGCGGGCGGCGTTGACGTCCTGGACGTCCTCGCCGACGAGCGCGTTGGCCAGGGTGGACTTGCCGGCGCCGGACTGCCCGAGGAGCACGGTGGTGCCGCCGGCCAGGGAGGCGGCGAGGACGTCGAGGCCCTCGCCGGTCTCCGAGCTGACGGCGAGCACCTGGGCGCCCGGCGCCGCCGCGGCGGTGTCGGCGACGAGGTGGCCCAGGGTGGCGGGGTCGGGCACGAGGTCGGCCTTGGTGAGGACGACCAGCGGTGCGGCGCCGCTCTCCCACGCGAGGGCGAGGAACCGCTCGACGCGGCCCAGGTCCAGTTCTACGGCGAGGGAGACCACGACGACGGCGTGGTCGACGTTGGCGGCGAGGACCTGGCCCTCGGAGCGCTTGGACGACGTGGACCGTACGAAGGCGGTGCGGCGGGGCAGCAGGGCGAGGACGTAGCCGCGGGTGGTGTCGACGGCGGCCCAGTCGCCGGTGCACATGACGGCGAGCGGGTCGCCGGTGGTGACGAGCGCGGCGTCGGCCTGCACCGTGCGGACGCCTGAGCCGTCCGGTGCGGGGACGACGACGTCGCAGCGGCCCCGGTCCACGCGGACGATGCGGCCGGGGACGACGCCCTCGGCGGCGTGCGGAGCGTAGCTGTCAGCGAACCCTTCGTCCCAGCCGTAGGGAGCGAGAGGGTGGGAGAGCGAACTCAAGACGGTGTTCCTTCACGGAGGAGGAGATGGAGGTGATCGACGTCTGGGTGCGGGCCGTGACAGTCATCGGTCCTCGCCTCCTCTCCGTACGTCCTTGCGGACACGCGTCTTTCGCGACGGGGTGAGCTTAGGCAGGGCGGGCAGGGGTGCGCGAACGGTTTTTCGCCGTCAGTCGCGCCGCTTCGCGTGCTTGGCGTGCTTCGGCTGGTGCGGCTCCTTCTGGAGCCGGGAGCGGACGTCCTCCGGGGGGTGGAACTGCGCCCACCGCTCGGGGAACTCCGAGGGCGGCTCGCGGTCCTGGCCGATCACGCCCTCGTCCGGGGCGTCCTCGTCGAGGTCGTCGGCGAGGCTCGCCTCCAGCGCGCGGGCCGCGCGCTCGGCCGCCTCCTGCGCCGCCGCGGCGGCCCGCAGCCGGTCGACGTCGGCGCGCGCGGCGGCGGTGGCGACCGACGGCCACACGCGGTCGAGCGCGGCGTTGACGGCCGCGCCGACGAGCACCGCGAAGGCCGAGACGCCGATCCACAGGAGGACGGCGACGGGCGCGGCCAGGGACCCGTAGATGGTCAGGCCCTCCACCGTGTGGGTGAGGTAGATGCGCAGCAGGAAGCTGCCGAGCACCCACATCGTCAGGGCGACGAGCGCCCCGGGGATGTCCTCCTGCCAGGGCGAACGGACCGGCACGGAGACGTGGTAGAGCGTCGTGAGGAAGACGATGGACAGCAGCGTGACGACGGGCCAGTAGAGGAACCGCACCACGTCGCCGCTCCAGGGCACGACGTCCTCGACGGCCTCGGGCCCGGCGACCATCAGCGGCAGGGCCACCGCGCCGATCAGGAGGGCGACGACGTAGAGGAGGAAGGCGAGCAGGCGGGTGCGGACGATGCCGCGCTTGCCCTCCAGCCCGTACATGATCGTGATGGTGTCGACGAAGACGTTGACGGCGCGCGAGCCGGACCACAGGGCGATGGCGAAGCCGACGGAGATGACGTCGGGGCGGCCCTTGGTGACGTCGCGCAGCAGAGGCCGGGCGATCTCGTTGACGCCCTTGTCGCTGAGGACGGTCGCGGACGCCTTGAGGATGTTCTCCTGGATGGAGCCGATCGTGTTGGTGCCGGTCCATGCGTCCAGGTAGCCGAGCAGGCCGAGGAGGCCGAGCAGCAACGGCGGCAGGGAGAGCAGGGTGAAGAACGCGGCCTCCGCCGCGAGTCCGGTCACGCGGTATTCGACGCAGGAGTTGACGGTGTCCTTCAGAAGGAGCCACGCCATCCTGCGTTTCGAGACATTTCGGTACAGGACGCGAGCCCTGTGCAGCCGGCCGGCCCGACGCCCCGGTGATTCATTTGCTGCCTGCACGGTCTAACCGTATCCGCCCTGGCCACGTCGGATCGCACAGCAGCCGAACAGGCGGGCGACGGGGGCGGGAAAAGCGTCCGGTGGAGGGTGATGCTGCGCCGACTCGGCACCACCCTCCGGCCGCTCTCCCTCACCTTCCGCCCGGGGCGGGGTCCCGCGCAACGGTTGCATGGAGTTGCAATCCTGTGGATGCCCCGGCGGGCGGACCTCCGGGACGGCACCATGGGCAGCGTGAACCGCGGAACCACCGACGAGGCCCTGCTGCCGTCCGTCCGGGAGGCCTGCCTGGGGGACGGGCGTCCCCCGGTTCCTCCGCGCCCGCTGATCGGGCAGTCCTGGCACCGCGTCCGGCTGCGGGGCGTCGACCCGGACAAGGGCGGCTCGTCTCCGTGGCTGGCGGCCGAGGAGGTCGAGGAGCGGCGGCACCGCTCCCCGCTCGGGGGCCTGCTCGCCCACCTGCGCGAGGGCCTGGGGTCGGTGGTGGACGTCGAGCGGCACCTGATGGCCGTCACGGACGCCGAGGGCCGGGTGCTGTGGCGGCAGGGCAACCGGGGCGTGCTGCGCGGCGCCGACCGGCTCGGCTTCGACGTGGGCGCGTCGTGGGCGGAGGAGCTGGTGGGCACGAACGGCATCGGCACGTCGCTGGTGGAGCGGCGCCCGGTGCAGGTGCGGTCGGCCGAGCACTTCGTCCGTACGCACCACGCGTGGTCCTGCGCGGCGGCCCCGCTGCACGATCCGCGCGACGGGCGGCTGCTGGGCGTGCTGAACGTGAGCGGCCCCGCCCCGGCCTTCAACCCGGCCACGCTGCCGCTGGTCACGGCGGTCGCCAAGGTCGGCGAGGGGGAGCTGCGGGCCCGGCACTGGGAGTCGGTGGAGCGGCTGCGGGCGGTCGCGGCGCCGATGCTGGCCCGGGTGAGCGGCCGGGCGCTGGTGGTGGACCGCGACGGCTGGGCGGCGGCCGTCACGGGCATGGGGCCGGTCGGCCGGGTCGCGCTGCCCAAGTCCGTCCAGGCGGGGCGGGTGTGGCTGCCGTCGCTGGGGCTGTGCTCGCTCGCGCCCCTGCCGGACGGCTGGCTGGTGCGGGTGGAGGAGGCGGCCCGGGCCGAGCTCGCGCCCAGCCGCGTGGTGCTGGACGTGCGGGGGCCGCGGCGCTGGACGGTCACGGTCTCCGGCGTGGCGGGCGAGTGGTCGCAGGAGCTCAGCCCGCGCCACGCCGAGCTGCTGTACGTGCTGGCCCGGCATCCCGGGGGGCGGTCCGCGGCGGAGCTCGCGGCGGACCTGTTCGGCGATGCGTCCCGGGCGGTGACGGTACGGGCGGAGATGTCACGGATGCGGCGCACGCTCGCGGGCGTGCTCAGCCACCGCCCGTACCGCTTCGCGGAAAACGTCGACGTCCAACTCCTGCTGCCGACCCATTTGCCGAACCTCCTGCCGCCGTCACGGGCCCCGGTGGTCCTGGCGGACCGCGGTAGCCCTTCGGGGTGACCGTGACGTACGGGCGGGGCGAGCACGGCACCGCCGCACGCCACCACGGTGGCTGAGCACCGCGGCGGCGGAACAAAGAGCCGGGCTCTGCCGCCCCGGCGCGGCGCCCTCTCCCCCGCCGCCGCGGCGAGCAACCCACTGCGACGCGTCCGGCGGTGCCGAACCGACCCCAGGCCGTACGGCACCGCCGAATGCCACCGCGGTGGCTGAGCACCGCTGCGGCGGAATGGAGAGCCCGGCACCGGGCCAGTCCCGAGCCACCTTGGCGCGGGGGAGCCAAGGGCCCGGCATGCCGCCCCGGCGCGGCGCCCTCTCGCCCGCCGCCGCGGCGAGCAACCCGCCACAACCCGCCCGGCGGTGCCCGACCGGCCCAGGTCGTACGGCACCGCCGGCCGCCGCCACGGCGTGGTTGGCTTTAGGGATGAGTGAACGTACGACCACCGTCATCACCTGGTCGCTGGAGCAGACCTCGCCGCAGGACCTCGCGGCCGTCCAGGAGCCGGACGGCGCGTCCGGCATTCGGATTGTCCGGGCCGAGGTGCCCTCGCCCGAGTTCAGCCGCTTCCTCTACACGGCTGTCGGCGGCGACATAACGTGGCTCGACCGCCTGCCGTGGACCTACGAGACGTGGCGCGCGCACCTCGCGCGGCCCGGGGTCGAGACCTGGGTGGCGTACGAACACGGGACGCCCGCCGGCTACGTCGAGCTGGAGGCCCAGGGCGAAGGCACGGTCGAGATCGTCTACTTCGGTCTGATCCCCGCGTTCCGGGGCCGCCGCATCGGCGGGCACCTGCTCTCGTACGGCACGGCCCGCGCCTGGGACCTGGCCGGCCGGTGGCCGGGCCTGGCGCCGACGAAGCGGGTCTGGGTCCACACCTGCAGCCTGGACGGCGAGCACGCGGTCGCCAACTACGAGCGCCGTGGCTTCCGCCTGTTCCGGACGGAGTCCGAGGAGCAGCCGGAGGCCGCGCCTCCGGGCCCGTGGCCGGGCGCCCACGCCTGAGCGAGCACCACCGCACGACCGCCCCACCGACGAACCCGTCCCGCCATCCGGGACGGGTTCGTCCACATTACGGACAATGGTGGACTGGCCGGATCCCGCCGTGCCACGCTGCCGTCATGTCCGGAGCTGGAATCGTCTTGGTGAGTCGGCGTCACGTCGACCTCGTCCGCGTGTCCAGCGCCATCTGTCCGGCGGGCTGACGTCTTCGCACCACAGCGCTCCAGCACTGCCGTTTCCTGACATTCGCCCGCTCTGCCGCCGTCCCCGATGCCGCGGACGAGCGTCCCTCTTGCGCACCCTCGCAGCCCCGCCGCAGCCCGCCGCCCCGCACCCGCGGGGCCGGGCCCCGCGGGCTACCCGCAGGCCACCGAAGGACACACCGCCATGGCTGCCACCTCGCACACACCCCCGGCCGCCGCCCCGACCCGCCGCAAGGCCGGCCGCCACCGCGGCGAGGGCCAGTGGGCCGTGGGCCACTTCACCCCGCTGAACGGCAACGAGCAGTTCAAAAAGGACGACGACGGTCTCAATGTGCGGACACGCATCGAGACGATCTACTCGAAGGCCGGCTTCGACTCCATCGACCCCGCCGATCTGCGCGGCCGGATGCGCTGGTGGGGCCTGTACACCCAGCGCAAGCCGGGGATCGACGGCGGCAGGACGGCGGTCCTGGAGCCGGAGGAGCTGGACGACAAGTACTTCATGATGCGCGTCCGCATCGACGGCGGCCGCCTCTCCGTCGCCCAGCTGCGCGCCATCGGCGAGGTCTCGCAGACGTACGCCCGCGGCACGGCCGACATCACGGACCGGCAGAACATCCAGCTGCACTGGGTCCGCATCGAGGACGTGCCCGCGATCTGGGAGAAGCTGGAGGCCGTCGGGCTGTCCACGACGGAGGCGTGCGGCGACTGCCCGCGCGTCGTCATCGGCTCGCCGGTCGCCGGGATCGCCGCGGACGAGATCATCGACGGCACGCCGGCGATCGAGGAGATCGAGCGCCGCTACATCGGCAGCAAGGAATTCTCCAACCTGCCGCGGAAGTTCAAGTCCGCGGTCTCCGGCTCGCCGGCGCAGGACGTCGTCCACGAGATCAACGACATCGCCTTCGTGGGCGTCGAACACCCCGAGCACGGGCCCGGCTTCGACGTGTGGGTGGGCGGCGGGCTGTCCACGAGCCCCCGGCTCGGCGAGCGGCTGGGCGCCTGGGTGCCGCTGGCGGACGTCCCGGACGTGTGGGCCGGGGTGGCCGGCATCTTCCGCGACTACGGCTACCGCCGCCTGCGCACCCGCGCCCGGCTGAAGTTCCTGATGGCGGACTGGGGCCCGGAGCGGTTCCGCGACGTCCTGGAGAACGAGTACCTGAAGCGCAAGCTCGCCGACGGCCCGCCGCCGGCCGAGCCGAGCAACCGCTGGCGCGACCACATGGGCGTGCACGAGCAGAAGGACGGCCGCTTCTACGTGGGCTTCGCCCCGCGCGTCGGCCGCGTGGACGGCAGCACCCTCACCAAGCTCGCCGAACTCGCGGCGGCGCACGGCTCGGACCGGCTCAACACCACCGTCGAGCAGAAGATGGTCGTCCTGGACGTGGCGCGCGAGCAGGTGGACTCCCTCGTCGCCGGGCTGGAGGCGCTCGGCTTCCAGGTCACGCCCTCCCCGTTCCGGCGCGGCACGATGGCCTGCACGGGCATCGAGTACTGCAAGCTCGCGATCGTGGAGACCAAGGCCCGCGGCGCCTCGCTGATCGACGAACTGGAGCGCCGGATGCCGGACTTCACGGAGCCGGTCACCATCAACATCAACGGCTGCCCGAACGCCTGCGCCCGGATCCAGACCGCCGACATCGGCCTCAAGGGCCAGCTCGTGCTGGATGAGGACGGCCGGCAGGTCGAGGGCTTCCAGGTGCACCTGGGCGGCGCGCTGGGCCTCCAGGCCGGCTTCGGGCGCAAGGTCCGCGGGCTGAAGGTCACCTCCGCCGAACTCCCGGACTACGTCGAGCGCGTGCTCACCCGCTTCGGCGAACAGCGCGAGGACGGCGAGCGGTTCGCGGCCTGGGTCGCGCGCGCCACGGAAGCGGACCTGTCATGAGCGGACGCGCCGCCCCCTTCTACTGCCCCTACTGCGGCGACGAGGACCTGCGCCCCTCCGAGGAGGGGCACGGCGCCTGGGAATGCACCGCGTGCAGCCGGGCGTTCCGGCTGTCGTTCCTCGGGCTGCTGGCCCCGCGCACGCACGGCCGCGGCCCGGAGCCCGCCACCGGGGCACCCGCACCGGCTCCGGCTCCGGCAGACGCACCGGCACCCGTATCCGCTTCCGGCGAAGGGGGCACGACCCCATGACCACCACCGGCCTACAGGAAGTCGCCGAACGGGCAGGCCGCGAGCTGGAGGACGCCCCGGCGCCCGACATCCTGCGCTGGGCCGCCGAGACCTTCGGGAAGAGGTTCTGCGTCACCTCCTCCATGGAGGACGCGGTCGTCGCCCACCTCGCCTCCCGCGCCCTGCCCGGCGTCGACGTCGTCTTCCTCGACACCGGCTACCACTTCCCGGAGACGATCGGCACCCGCGACGCGGTCGCGGCCGTGATGGACGTCAACGTCATCACGCTCACGCCGCGCGCGACCGTCGCCGAGCAGGACGCCGCCCACGGGCCCCGGCTGCACGACCGCGACCCCGACCTGTGCTGCGCGCTGCGCAAGGTCGAGCCGCTGGAGCGCGGGCTCACCGCGTACGACGCCTGGGCGACCGGGCTGCGCCGCGACGAGTCGCCGACCCGCGCGGGCACGCCCGTCGTCGGCTGGGACGCACGGCGGCGGAAGGTGAAGGTGTCCCCCATAGCCCGCTGGACCCAGGACGACGTCGACGCGTACGTGTCCGAACACGGCGTGCTCACCAACCCGCTGCTCATGGACGGCTACGCCTCCGTCGGCTGCGCGCCCTGCACCCGCCGGGTCGAAGCGGGCGAGGACGCGCGCGCCGGCCGCTGGGCGGGCCTCGCCAAGACCGAGTGCGGGCTGCACGGATGACCACGGACGACACGGAGCGGGAGCGAAGGATGAGCGGAGCCACGATCTGGCTCACCGGCCTGCCGAGCGCGGGCAAGACGACCATCGCCCGGGCGCTGGCCGCGCGGCTGAGCGGCGAGGGGCACCGGGTGGAGGTGCTGGACGGCGACGAGGTCAGGGAGTTCCTCTCGGCCGGCCTGGGCTTCTCCCGCGCGGACCGGGACACCAACGTGCGCCGCATCGGCTTCGTCGCGCAGTTGCTCGCCGCGCACGGCGTGAAGGTGCTCGTTCCGGTGATCGCCCCGTACGCGGACTCCCGCGAGGCGGTGCGCAAGCACCACCAGCAGCACGGCACCGGCTATCTGGAGGTGCACGTGGCCACGCCCGTCGAGGTGTGCTCGGCCCGGGACGTGAAGGGCCTGTACGCGAAGCAGGCCGCGGGCGAGCTGTCCGGGCTGACGGGCGTGGACGATCCGTACGAGGTGCCGGCCGACCCGGACCTGCGGATCGAGGCGCACGCACAGACCGTCGAGGAGTCGGCCGGGGCGCTGCACGCGCTGCTGGCGGGAAGGGGGCTGGCATGAGCGCGGGTTCTTCGGACAGCCCGTACGTGTTGTCGCACTTGGACGTGCTGGAGTCGGAGGCGGTGCACGTCTTCCGGGAGGTGGCGGGGGAGTTCGAGCGGCCGGTGCTGCTGTTCTCCGGCGGCAAGGACTCCATCGTGATGCTGCACCTGGCGCTGAAGGCGTTCGCGCCCGCGCCGCTGCCCTTCGCCCTGCTGCACGTGGACACGGGACACAACTTCCCCGAGGTCCTGGCCTACCGCGACCGCACCGCCGCCGAACACGGGCTGCGCCTGCACGTCGCTTCCGTCCAGGAGGCGATCGACGCGGGGCGGGTGCGGGAGCGGCCGGACGGGACGCGTAATCCCTTGCAGACCGTGCCCCTTCTAGACGCCATCACCGGTCACCGCTTCGACGCGGTCTTCGGCGGTGGGCGGCGGGATGAGGAGAAGGCCCGCGCCAAGGAACGTGTCTTCTCCCTGCGCGATGAGTTCGGTGGCTGGGATCCGCGCCGGCAGCGCCCCGAACTGTGGCAGCTCTACAACGGCCGTCACGCCCCGGGCGAACACGTACGGGTCTTCCCCTTGTCGAATTTCACTGAGCTGGATGTGTGGCAGTACATCGCACGGGAGAAGATCGAGCTGCCCTCGATCTACTTCGCGCATCAGCGGGAGGTCTTCGCCCGGGACGGGATGTGGCTGGCTCCCGGCGACTGGGGCGGCCCCCGCGACGGGGAGGCCGTGGTGCAGCGCCTCGTGCGCTACCGCACGGTGGGCGACATGTCCTGCACGGGTGCCGTCGACTCCGCCGCCACGACCGTCGCCGACGTCATCACCGAGATCACCGCCTCCCGCCTGACCGAGCGCGGCGCGAGCAGAGCCGATGACCGCCTGTCCGAGGCCGCCATGGAAGACCGCAAGCGCGAGGGGTACTTCTAGCCATGACCACCACCGACACGACGACGGCCGCGGCGACGTCGCTGCTGCGTTTTGCCACCGCCGGCTCCGTCGACGACGGGAAGTCGACTCTCGTCGGACGCCTCCTGCACGACTCCAAGTCCGTGCTGGCCGACCAGCTCGAAGCCGTCACACACGCCTCCCGCAACCGCGGGGCGTCCGCGCCGGACCTGGCGTTGCTGACGGACGGGCTGCGGGCGGAGCGCGAGCAGGGCATCACCATCGACGTCGCCTACCGCTACTTCGCCACGCCCCGGCGCCGCTTCATCCTCGCCGACACCCCCGGCCACGTGCAGTACACCCGCAACATGGTCACCGGCGCCTCCACCGCACAAGCCGCCGTCGTCCTCGTCGACGCCCGCAACGGCGTCGTCGAACAAACCCGCCGGCACGCCGCCGTCGCCGCCCTCCTGCGCGTTCCCCACCTCATCCTCGCCGTCAACAAAATGGACCTCGCCGGCTACGCCGAGTCGGTCTTCGCACCGATCGCCGCCGAGTTCGCCGCCTACGCGGGCTCCCTGGGGGTGCCGGAAGTCACCGCGATCCCGGTCTCGGCGCTCGCCGGGGACAACGTGGTCACCCCGTCCCCGCACATGGACTGGTACGGCGGCCCCACCGTCCTGGAACACCTCGAAACGGTGCCCGTCGTCACCGACCCCGCGAGCGAGCCGGCCCGCTTCCCCGTCCAGTACGTCATCCGCCCCCGGACCGCCACCCACCCCGACTACCGCGGCTACGCCGGCCAGATCGCCTCCGGCGTCCTGCGCGTCGGCGAGCAAGTGACGGTCCTCCCCTCGGGGCGCACGAGCACGATCACCGGCATCGACGCCCTGGGCTCGTCGGTGGACGTGGCGTGGGCACCGCAATCGGTAACGGTCCGCCTCGCCGACGACCTGGACATCTCACGCGGCGACCTCATCGCCCCGGCCGCAAGCGCACCCGCCACGACCCGGGACGTCGAAGCAACCGTCTGCCACGTAGCGGACCGGCCGCTGCGCGTGGGGGACCGGGTACTGCTCAAGCACACCACCCGTACGGTCAAGGCGCTGGTGAAGGCAGTGCCGTCCCGCCTGACGCTCGACGACCTCTCCCAGCACCCGGAGCCCGGCCGGCTGGCCGCCAACGACATCGGGCGCGTGGTGCTGCGCACGGCCGAACCGCTGGCGCTCGACCCGTACGCCGGCTCCCGGCGCACCGGCTCGTTCCTGCTGATCGACCCGGCCGACGGGACGACGCTGACCGCCGGCATGGCGGGCGAGGCGTTCGCGGCGGGCCCCGGGAAGCCCTCCGACGACTCGGTAGAGGGATGGGACTTCTGAGGATGACCACTTCCTCCCGGGACTTCTTCTCCGGCTTCGGCAAGCAGGGCGGCAGGGTCGGCAGCGGCGACATCGGCAGCGGGCGGGGCGGCACCGGCCGATGTGCGTGCTGAGCACCGGTCCGGCGTCGCCCGCCGGACCCTCCGTTCCCCCCGCCCTCCGCCGCTCCTTACGCCCCTGCAAGTGCCGGGCGTCCCCTTAGTCGCATCCCGGCCCGTTCGAGAGGACCGCCTGTGTCCAGCGTCGCCCGCCCGACCCGCCGCCGTACCCTTATCGCCCTCACAGCCCTCCCCCTGCTGACCCTCGCCCTGGGCGCCTGTGGCTACGGCTCCCAGAAGGACACCGCGCCCGGCACCTCAGCCGGCAAGAACGCGCCGTCGGCGGCCCCGCTGTCGGCCGACACCGTCCGGATCGGCTATTTCCCGAACATCACCCACGCCACGCCGCTGGTCGGCGAGCAGGAGGGCCTGATCCAGAAGGAGCTGGGCGGCACGAAGCTCCGCTCGACCACGTTCAACGCGGGCCCCTCCGAGATCGAGGCGCTCAACGCGGGCTCGATCGACATCGGCTGGATCGGGCCGTCGCCGGCGATCAACGGCTACGTGAAGTCCAAGGGCAAGAGCCTGCGCATCATCTCGGGCTCGGCCTCGGGCGGGGTGAAGCTGGTCGTCGACCCCAAGAAGATCTCCTCCCTGGACGACGTCAAGGGCAAGCGGATCGCCACCCCGCAGAAGGGCAACACCCAGGACGTGGCGTTCCTCAACTGGATCGCGGCCAAGGGCTGGAAGGTCGACCCGCAGAGCGGCAAGGGCGACGTCTCGGTGGTCCGTACGGACAACAAGGTGACGCCCGACGCCTTCAAGTCCGGCTCGGTGGACGGTGCGTGGGTGCCCGAGCCGACCGCGTCGAAGCTGGTCTCCGAGGGCGGCAAGGTGCTCCTGGACGAGTCCGAGCTGTGGCCGGGCGGGAAGTTCGTCATCACCAATGTGATCGTGTCGCAGAAGTTCCTGGACGCGCACCCCGACGTGGTCGAGGCCGTGCTGCGCGGCTCCGTGAAGACCAACGCCTGGATCAAGGCCGAGCCGGAGAAGGCCAAGGCCTCGGCGAACGCGGCGCTGAAGAAGCTCTCCGGCAAGGAACTGCCGGCCGAGATCCTCGACCCGGCCTGGAAGTCCATCGAGGTCCTCGACGACCCGCTGGCCGCGTCGCTGGACGCCGAGGCCGGACACGCCGTCAAGGCCGGGCTGCTGGAGAAGCCCGACCTGGCGGGCGTCTACGACCTGACCCTGCTCAACAAGGTTCTCAAGGCCGAGGGCAGGCCCGCGGTGGACGCCGCGAAGCTCGGCAAGCAGTAGCAGCCGCCCGCCCGTCGTATCCGCCCCATCCCCAGGAGGTGACCGGATGGCCCCGGCACTGACGACCGACAAGACCGGCACGGCCGCGCGCGCGAACAGCGGGTCCGCGGTCAGGATCGACCACGTCCACAAGTCCTTCGGCCGGCCCGGCGCGGCCCAGCCGGTGCTGGACGACGTCTCGCTGGAGGTGCGCCCCGGCGAGTTCGTGTGCCTCCTGGGCGCCTCGGGCTGCGGCAAGTCGACGCTGCTCAACCTGGTGGCCGGCCTGGACCGGCCGACCGCGGGCACCATCGAGGTGCCCGGCGGGCGCCCGGCCCTGATGTTCCAGGAGCACGCGCTGTTCCCGTGGCTCACCGCGGGCCGCAACATCGAGCTGGCGCTGCGGCTGCGCGGCGTGCCGCGCGCGGAGCGGCGGCCGGAGGCGGAGCGGCTCCTGGAGCTCGTGCGGCTCTCCGGGGCGTACGGCAAGCGGGTGCACGAGCTGTCGGGCGGCATGCGGCAGCGCGTCGCGCTCGCCCGCGCCCTGGCGCAGGACAGCCAGGTCCTGCTGATGGACGAGCCGTTCGCGGCGCTGGACGCCATCACCCGGGACGTGCTGCACCACGAACTGACCCGCATCTGGTCCGAGACGTCGCTGTCGGTGCTGTTCGTCACCCACAACGTCCGCGAGGCGGTGCGGCTCGCGCAGCGCGTCGTGCTGCTGTCCTCGCGGCCGGGGCGGGTGGCCCGGCAGTGGGCCGTGGACATACCCCAGCCCCGCCGCATCGAGGACGCGGCGGTGGCGGACCTGTCCGTCGAGATCACCGAAGAACTGCGTGGGGAGATCCGCCGCCATGGCCGGCACTGAGACCGGGCCCCGGAGCGTCTCCGGCAGCCCGCACGACCTCGCCGGCCTGGAGGCCGGGCTCGACGCCCTGGACGCGGTGCGGGTCGAGCGCACCCCCTTCGCGAAGGTGCTGCTCCACAAGGTCCTGCCGCCGGTCACGGCCGTCGTCCTCGTCCTCGTGGTGTGGAAGGTGCTGGTCGTCGCGGAGGTCACCGACGCCTACAAGCTGCCCGACCCGTCGGCGGTCTGGCACAGCCTGAAGGAGCTGTGGCTGCGCGGCACCCTCCTGGACATCGTCTGGACGTCCGTCTCGCGCGGCCTGCTGGGCTTCGCCGCCGCCCTCGCCCTCGGCACGCCGCTCGGCCTGCTCGTCGCGCGCGTGAAGGTCGTACGGGCGGCGCTCGGGCCCCTCCTGTCCGGGTTGCAGTCGCTGCCGTCGGTGGCCTGGGTGCCCGCGGCGGTGATCTGGCTGGGCATCACCGACGGGGCGATGTACGCGGTGATCCTGCTCGGCGCGGTGCCGTCCATCGCCAACGGCCTGGTGTCCGGCATCGACCAGGTGCCGCCGCTGTACCTGCGGGCGGGCCGCACCATGGGCGCCACGGGGCTGAGCGGCGCCCGGCACGTCCTGCTGCCCGCCGCGCTCCCCGGCTACATCGCCGGGCTGAAGCAGGGCTGGGCGTTCTCCTGGCGGTCCCTCATGGCCGCCGAGCTGATCGCCTCCTCCCCCGACCTGGGGCTGGGCCTGGGGCAGTACCTGGAGAACGCGCGCACCGACTCCGACATGCCGGGCGTCCTCCTCGGGATCATCCTCATCCTGTTCGTCGGCATCGCCATCGACCTGGCCGTCTTCAGCCCCCTGGAGCGCCGGGTGCTGCGGACGCGCGGACTGGCCGCGGCGGCCCGATGACCGCGCGGCCGCCCCTGCTCCTCGTCGCCCACGGCAGCCGCGACCCGCGCCACGCGGCCACCGTCCTCGCCCTGCGGGAGGAAGTGGCCGCGGCGCTGCCGGGCGTACGGGTTGAGACCGCGTTCCTCGACTTCTGCGTGCCGGGCGTGCCGCAGGTGCTGGAGCGGCTGGCGGCGGAAGGCGTACGGGAAGTGGTGGCCGTACCGCTGCTGCTGACCCGTGCCTTCCACGCCAAGGCCGACATCCCGGCCGTGCTGCGGGCGGCGACGGCCTGCCTGCCGGACCTGCGGGTGCGGCAGGCCCGGGTGCTGGGGCCGTCGCCCCTGCTGACCGCCGCCCTGGAGCGGCGGCTGCACGAGGCCGGGCTGGCGCCCGGCGACCGGAGTCCGACCGGGGTCGTCCTGGCCGCGGCGGGCTCCTCCGACCCGGAGGCGAGCGCGGTGATCGCAGCAATCGCGCGGGAGTGGCGGCGTACCGGTTGGTGCGCCGTGCGGCCCGCGTTCGCCTCCGCTTCCCTGCCGCGCGTGGCGGACGCCGTGCGGGCGCTGCGCGCCGAGGGGGCCCGCCGGGTGGCGGTCGCCCCGTACGTCCTCGCGCCCGGCCGGCTCCCGGACCGGATCGCGCGGGGCGCCGCGGAGGGCGGCGCGGACGTCCTCGCGGACGTGCTGGGGGCGGCGCCGGAAGTGGCGGAGCTGGTGGTGCGGCGCTACGAGCAGGAGGCGGCAGGGGCTGCCGCCTCCTCCCCGGGCCTGCGGGCGGCCCTCCTCGGCCGCCCGGCCTGATCCCCGGCGGCGGTCCGGCCGGGGACGCCCACGGCCGCCGCGCCCCGTGGGGGTGGGGCGCGGCGGCCGGCCGATGGGCTGTGCTGCTGTCCGGACCGTCCGGACTACCGGGCTACCGGATTACTCGGTGACCTTCAGCAGCTTGTTGGGCGTGCCCGCGCCCGGGTTGGACACCTTGTCCGCCGTGGCGCCCTTGACGAGCCCGGCCGCGACCTGCTCCGGGGTGGCGTCCTTGTGGGCGGAGAGGTAGACCGCGGCGGCACCGGCGACGTGCGGGGTGGCCATCGACGTACCGGAGATGGTCTTGGTGCCGGAGTCGCTGTCGTTCCAGTCGGAGGTGATGTCCGAGCCGGGGGCGTAGAGGTCGACCGCGCTGCCGAAGTTGGAGAAGTCGGACTGCTGGTCGTCCTTGGTGGTGGAGGCGACCGTGATGGCCTCCTTCACCCGGGCCGGGGAGCTGTTGCCCGCGTCCGTGGACTCGTTGCCCGCCGCGATGGCGAAGGTGACGCCGGAGGCGATCGCCTTCTGCACCGCCGCGTCGAGCGCCTCGTCGGCGCCGCCGCCGAGGCTCATGTTGGCGACCGAGGGGCCCTTGTGGTTCTTGGTGACCCAGTCGATGCCCGCGACGACCTGCTCCGTGGAGCCGGAGCCCTGGCCGTCCAGCACCTTGACGGCCACGACCTTGGCCTTCTTGGCCACGCCGTGCGCCGTGCCGGCGATGGTGCCCGCGACGTGCGTGCCGTGGCCGTTGTCGTCCTCGGCCTTGTCGCTCTTGTCGACGGCGTTGAAGCCGAAGGAGGCGCGACCGCCGAAGTCCTTGTGGCTGATGTGGACCCCGGTGTCGATGACGTACGCGGTCACGCCCTCACCGGCACCGTCGGGGTAGGCGTACTTGCCGTCGCCCTTGGTCTCGGTCTGGTCGATGCGGTCCAGGCCCCAGGAGGGTGGGGCCTCCTGGGTGGCGCTGGCCTTGAAGACGTGGTTCTGCACGACCTTGGCGACGGCCGGGTCGGCCGCGAGCCGCTTGGCCTCGGTCTTGTCGAGGCCGCTGGCGGAGAAGCCGTGGACGGCCGAGTCGTACGTGCGGCCGAGCTTGCCGCCGTACCGCTGGGCGAGGTCGCCGCCCTTCGCGGACACGGACTTGGCGCCCACGCCGTCCTCAGCGTCCTTGCCGTCCTTCAGGAGGACGATGTAGCTGCCGTCGATGGCGTCCTTGGACTCGGTGCCGTAGACGGTGCCTTCGGGGGCGGGGGCGGCGCCGGCCGGCAGGGCCATGAGCGTGGCTCCTGCGGTGACGGCGGTCGCGGCGGATATCGCAAGGATCAGCCGTCGCCGGCCGGCGCGCTTGTGTGCTGCCATGACGAGGTTTCCTCCTCGTGCTGTTGTGGGGGGAATTGAGCATGAGTCTGTGCACACCCGGAGTGACGGAAGGGACCACTCCGGGTGCTTCGAAACCCTGTCGGATTTGACGCGGGCAGTTCAACCCCCTCGGGGTTTTGTGACATAGGCAACGTCGTTGCGTAATGCCAAAAGCCTTTGAAGGAAGGCAATTTGGGCACTGACGGAGCATCAATTGAGCGCGGGGTGAGCCCCGATGAGAGAGGCGGGCGAGCGGGCCGGTGCCGAGGCCGTCGAGACGATACGTATCGCCCGCCGGTCACTTTCGGCCATCACTGGCCGGGCCGGGTAGCGTGGCTGCTCAGTGGCAGGTCAGCAAGGTGAACGACGGCGAGCGGGGAGCAGGGGCACAGTGACGGACCCGGTGGAAGGCACGGCATTCACGGAGCAGCGGGCGCGCGCCCTGCTCGCGGCGGCGGTCCCGGAGATGCCGGCGGACGCGGCCCTGCTCGCGCTCGGCGAGAACGCGGTCTTCGCCGGCGGCGGGCTCGTCGCCAAGGTGGGCCGCGACGCGGCGCTGCTGGACCGGGCGCGGCACGAGCTGCGCGTCGCCGCGTGGCTCGCCGGGCACGGCGTCCCGGCGGTGCGCGCCGCCGAGCCCGCGCCGCGGGTGGCCGAGGGCCGGCCCGTGACCCTCTGGCACCGGCTCCCCGGCGCCACGGGCCCGGCGAGCCCCGCCGACCTCGCCGTGCTGCTGCGCGTCATCCACGCCCTGCCGGAGCCGGACTTCGCCCTGCCGCCGCGGGATCTGCTCGGCGGCGTGGAGCGGTGGCTGCGGCTGGCGGGCGACGCGATCGACCCGGCCGACGCCGCGTACCTGCGGCAGCGGCGGGACGCGTTCGCGGCGGAGGCCGCCGCGCTGACCCCGCACCTGCCGCGCGGGCCCATCCACGGGGACGCGCTCCCGCGCAACGTGCACATGGGGCCGGACGGGCCGGTCCTGGTGGACCTGGAGACCTTCTCCGGCGACCTGCGCGAGCACGACCTCGTCGTCCTCGCCCTCAGCAAGGACCGCTACGGCCTGCCCGCCGACGCCTATGACGCGTTCGTGCGCGCGTACGGCTGGGACGTCCGGGAGTGGGCGGGCTGCGCGGTCCTGCGCGGCGCGCGGGAGACGGCGAGCTGCGCGTGGGTGGCCCAGCACGCGCCGGCCGGCGCGGCGGCCCGTACGGAGTTCGCCCGGCGCGTGGCGTCCCTGCGGGAGGGGGATGCGGCGGTGCGGTGGTATCCGTTCTGAGCGGTGTCGCCGTCCGGCGGGGTGGTCGGGCATCGGCGGTGCGGTCTGTCGACTGCGGGCCGTCGGTGGCTGGTCGCGCAGTTCCCCGCGCCCCTAACGGGGCGCGGCCGAGCCGTTGGCGCTGAAAAGCCCGCGCGCCTCACGGGGCGCGCCCGCCGCGGCCTCATTCGGCGCCGCGGCTACCGCAGTGGCCAGCGTGTGTCCACGCTCGCCGTCGTGTCTCCCCTCCCCCGTAGCCAGTCCTCGTAGCCCTTGGCCCAGGTTGCGTACCAGTGGATCTGGTCGCGGTGGAGGTCCCACGGGGTCGCTGATGCCACGTCCGGGTAGCGGTCGGCGAGGGCGCAGGCCACGCGGACCGCTGCCAGGGCGTCCGCGCCCGCCTCGTGGGCGTCGTCCAGGGTGACGCCGTAGACGCCGCAGACGGTCTCCAGATTGCGCTTGCCCCGGCGGTAGCGGTCGAGGGCTCGGTCCATGGTGAGCGGGTCCACAACGGGGCCCGTGCCCGCCGCGGCGCCGGCCGCGTCGCCCTCGGCCGCGAGCCGCTCGCCGAGCGAGGGCAGCCCGTGCCGTCGCAGCTCCGCCGCGAGGATCGTCAGGTCGAAGGCGGCGTTGTAGGCGACGACGGGGGCGCCCGCCGACCAGTGGGCGACGAGGATGCCCGCTATCTCGTCGGCCACCTCGCGCGCCGGCCGGCCGAGCGCCGCGCGCTCGCTGGTGATGCCGTGGATGGCCGCGGCGTCGTCCGGGATGGGGACGCCGGGGTCGGCCAGCCACTCGCGGCGCCCGATCGGCTCACCGCCCTTGGTCTCGACGACGGCCGCCGTGACGATCCTCGCCTCCGCCGGGTCCGTGCCCGTCGTCTCCAGGTCGAAGCCGATCAGCAGCTCCTGATGCCACCCCATCGCGGTCCCCCTTCGTGGTGCTTCCCCCGACTGGTCCCCAGCGTCGCACGCCCCACTGACAGCGCCCCGCGGCGGCCGTCAAGGGGAGGCGTCACGGGGTGCCGTCACGACACCGGACGGGAGTCCGCCCACACGCTCTCGAACTCTTCGCGGTACGTCTCGAAGAGCCCGTGCTCGGGCTCGCGCCCGTCGCGGACGACGGTGCCGCCGCCGCGCAGCACCAGCACGGGGGCCTCCATGCCGCGGGCCTTGCGCAGGTAGGACTGGACGACGGCGAGGCCGTCCGAGCCGTCGCCGTTGACGAGGTAGGCGGTGAAGCGGGGCGTCTCGTCGAAGACGCGGATCTCGAAGGCGGCGGTGTCCCGCAGCCGGTCGCGCACGCGCCGCATGTGCATGATGTTCATCTCGACGGACCGGCTCATCTCGCCCTTCTTGATCCCCAGCTCCCGCTCGCGGCGCCGCACGGCGCTGCTGGCGGGGTTGAGGAAGAGCAGGCGGGCCCGGCAGCCCGCCTCGGCGAGCCGGACGAGCCGGCGCCCCGAGTAGTTCTGGACGAGCAGGTTCAGGCCTATGCCGACGGCGTCGAGGCGGCGGGCGCTGCCGAAGAGGTCCTCGACGGGCAGCTGGCGCTGGAGCCGGACCCGGTCGGGGTGGACGCCGACGACGTCGGCGTAGCGGTCGCCGACGATGTCCTCGACGGCGTCGACGGGCAGCCGGTCGGCGGACCCGGCGCCGGAGCCGGTGCCGCCGCCGAGGATGGCGAGCAGGCGGCCGGCGGCCCGCTCGGCCTGGGCGAGGACGGTCTCGGACAGGGCGCGGTTGCGGGAGACGACGTTGCGCGTGACCTCCAGCTCGTCCAGCGCCAGTTCCAGCTCGCGCCGGTCGTCGAGGTAGGGCTCGAAGCAGGGCCAGTGCTGGACGAGGAGCTCGCGCAGCTGGGGCAGGGTGAGGAAGCTGAGGACGTTGTCGTCGGCGGGGTCCAGCAGATAGCCCTTGCGGCGGCTGACCTCGCGCACCGCCACGGCCCGCTGCACCCACTCCTGCCCGGCGGGGCCGGCCGCGGCGACGACCCATTCGTCCTCGCCGTGCACCGGCTCGTAGACGGGCCGCAGCACGGCGGCGACGACGGCGCGCAGCCGCTGCTCGACGAGGTTGAGCCAGATGTAGGCCCGCCCGGCGCGCCGGGCGCGGGTGCGCACCTCGCTCCACGCGTCGGCGTCCCAGTCCAGTGCGGCGCCGATCTCCACGGGGCGTGCCAAGGACACGGCGCCGGGAGGTGTGTCGGCCGAGCCGTCACCCCCGGGACTTCCGTCTCCAGGGGGCAGCTCCAGCCCGCCCGAGCTCACAGTGCACCGCCTTCCGCCCCCGTCCAACGATCAAGGCAGACTACTGTGCGGGCGGGAGGCCCTGCACCCGGACGCGGCCGCTCCCCCGTCAACTCTGCGGATCCGTTCGCCTGTTGTCCCGGGGCCCGGGGCGGGGAGTGAGCCGTTTCATAGCGGCGGGGGCGCAAAAGGCGCGGTGAGGGCCGTGCGGGCGCGCGTACGGGCGCGGTGGTGAGGGGGTTCCGCGGGCAGTGCGGGCGGGGGCCGGGTCCCGCCGGGTCACCCGGTCGGACGAGCCGAAGAGAGCGGTGGGGGCGCTCCTTTTGGGGAAGATCTGGCGAAAGGGCGGCCCGTCGGCTCCGATTGGGCGAGGATGCCGCTTCGGCCCGTACGCGCGCGAGACCACCGGTACGACAAGACCGGGGGACGACGGAAGAACGGAAGAGTCGATGCAGGTCTGGCCGGGACAGGCGTACCCCCTCGGCGCGACGTACGACGGCGCCGGCACCAACTTCGCGGTCTTCGCGGAGGTCGCCGAGCGGGTCGAGCTGTGCCTGCTGCACGACGACGGCTCGGAGACGGCGGTCGAGCTGCGCGAGAGCGACGCGTTCGTACGGCACGCCTATCTACCGGGGGTGATGCCGGGTCAGCGGTACGGCTTCCGGGTGCACGGCCCGTACGAGCCGGAGCGCGGCCACCGCTGCAACTCCGCCAAGCTGCTGCTCGACCCGTACGCCCGGGCCGTGAGCGGGGCCGTCGACTGGAGCGAGGCGGTCTACGGCTATCACTTCGGGCGGCCGGAGAAGCGCAACGACATGGACTCGGCGCCGCACATGATGACGTCGGTGGTGGTCAATCCGTACTTCGACTGGGGGGACGACCGCCCGCCGCGCACCGACTATCACCGCACGGTCATCTATGAGGCCCATGTGAAGGGCCTGACGATGCGCCACCCCGCGCTGCCGGAGGAGATCCGGGGCACGTACGCGGCGCTCGCCCATCCGGCGGTGCTGGAGCACCTGACGGAGCTGGGGGTCACGGCGATCGAGCTGATGCCGGTCCATCAGTTCGTCAACGACCACCGGCTGGTGGACGCGGGGCTGGCCAACTACTGGGGCTACAACACCATCGGCTTCTTCGCCCCGCACAACGCCTACGCCTCCTGGGGCGACCGGGGCCAGCAGGTGCTGGAGTTCAAGTCGGCGGTGCGGGCGCTGCACGCGGCGGGCATCGAGGTCATTCTGGATGTGGTCTACAACCACACGGCCGAGGGCAGCCATCTGGGGCCGACGCTGTCCTTCCGCGGCCTGGACAACGCCTCGTACTACCGGCTCGCGGACGACCCGCAGTACTACATGGACACCACCGGCACCGGCAATTCCCTGCTGATGCGCAGCCCGCACGTCCTCCAGCTCATCATGGACTCGCTGCGGTACTGGGTGACGGAGATGCGGGTGGACGGCTTCCGCTTCGATCTGGCGGCGACGCTCGCGCGCCAGTTCCACGAGGTGGACCGGCTGTCGTCGTTCTTCGACCTGGTGCAGCAGGATCCGGTGGTCAGCCGGGTGAAGCTGATCGCCGAGCCGTGGGACGTCGGCGAGGGGGGCTACCAGGTGGGGAACTTCCCGCCGCTCTGGGCTGAGTGGAACGGGAAATTCCGGGATACGGCGCGGGACCTGTGGCGCGGCGAGCCGGCCACGCTCGCGGAGTTCGGCTCGCGCCTGACCGGCTCCTCCGACCTCTACCAGGGCGACGGCCGCCGCCCGCTGGCCTCCATCAACTTCGTCACCTGCCACGACGGCTTCACCCTGCACGACCTCGTCGCGTACAACGACAAGCACAACGAGGCCAACGGCGAGGACAACCGCGACGGCGAGAACCACAACCGGTCGTGGAACTGCGGGGCCGAGGGCGAGACCGGCGACCCCGGGGTGCTGGCCCTGCGCGAGCGCCAGATGCGCAACTTCATCGCCACGCTGCTGGTGTCCCAGGGCGTGCCCATGCTCAGCCACGGCGACGAGTTCGCGCGCAGCCAGCGCGGCAACAACAACGCCTACTGCCAGGACAACGACGTCTCCTGGGTGCACTGGCCGCACCCCGATGACGCCTCCTCCACGCGGGCCCGCCGGATGCTCGCCTTCACGCGCGCGATGGTGTGGCTGCGCCGCGACCACCCGGTCTTCCGGCGCCGCCGCTTCTTCCACGGCCGCCCCGTGCAGGGCACGCACGACGAGCTGTCCGACATCGCCTGGTTCACCCACGAGGGTGAAGAGATGCGGGACAGCGACTGGCAGGCCGCCCAGGCCAAGTCCCTGACCGTCTTCCTCAACGGCGGCGCGATCTCCGAACCGGGGCCGCGCGGCGAGCCGGTCGTCGACGACTCCTTCCTGCTGATGTTCAACGCCCACGACAAGCCGCTCGACTTCGTCGTCCCCGCCGACCACGGCAGGCAGTGGCAGGTCGTGGTCGACACGGCGAGCGCGGAGGGCGTGGAGACCAACGGCCCGAAGGTCGGCGCGGGCGACCACCTGACCTTGGCGGACCGCAGCCTGACGGTCCTGCAACGGCCGGCGTAGGCCCTTCCGGCGGACCGAGGGAGTGCGCGCCGGTGCCGGTGACCGCGGGCCGTACGGCGTAGCCGGCCCGGCCCCGCCGTGCGGAAAAGCCTCCTCCGCTGGGTACGTACGTTCCCATGAGGGACCCGCAGCGCAGTGCGCCGACCGCCACCTACCGGCTCCAGCTCCAGCCCGGCTTCCCGTTCCGGGCGGCCGAGGAGGCCGTGCCGTACCTGGCCTCGCTCGGGGTGTCGCACCTGCACCTGTCGCCCGTCCTGGAGGCCGTCCCCGGCTCCACCCACGGCTACGACGTGACCGACCACTCGGCCGTACGGGCGGAGCTCGGCGGCGAGGAGGGCCTGCGGTCGCTCTCGCGCACCGCCCGGGAGCACGGGCTCGGCCTCGTCGTCGACATCGTCCCCAACCACATGGCCGTGCCCGCGCCCGCGACGCTCAACGGCCCGCTGTGGGAGGTCCTACGGGACGGCCCGGCCTCGCGCTACGCCCGCTGGTTCGACATCGACTGGGCCGAGCACGGCGGCAAGGTGCTCCTGCCCGTGCTGGCCGGGCCGCTCGGGCAGGAGCTGCACCGCTTCACGGTCGCGGGGCACTCCGAGCCCGTCCTGCGCTACGGCGACCACGCGTTCCCGCTGCGCCCCGGCACCGAGCGGCTGCCGCTGCCCGAGCTGCTCGACGCCCAGTGGTACCGGCCCGCCTGGTGGCGCCTGGCCCGCACCGAGCTCAACTACCGGCGCTTCTTCACCGTCTCCGAGCTGATCGCGGTCCGCGTCGAGGACCCCGAGGTCTTCGCCGCCACCCACGGCAAGGTCGTCCAACTGCTGCGCGAGGGGGTGATCGACGGGCTGCGCGTCGACCACCCCGACGGCCTCGCCGACCCCGCGGGCTACCTGCACCGGCTGGCCGGGGCCGCGGAGGGCCGGTGGACGGTCGTCGAGAAGATCCTCAGCGGCGAGGAGCGGCTGCCCGCCGACTGGCCCGTCGCCGGCACCACCGGCTACGACGCCCTGCGCCGCCTCGACGGCCTCTTCCTCGACCCCGAGGGCGCGGGCGCGCTCGGCGCCCGCTACCGCGATTTCACCGGCCTGCCGCCCGACCGCGGCGGCGACTGGCCCGCGACGGTGCGGCGCGCCGCGTACAAGGTCATCACCCACGAGCTCGCCGCGGAGTCCGAACGGCTCGTCCGGACCGCCGGCCGGATCTGCGAGGGCTCCCACCGGCTGCGCGACACCGCGCCCTGGGCCCTGCGCACGGCCCTGCACGAGATCCTCGTCCGGCTGCCCGTCTACCGCCCCTACGCCGTGCCCGGCCGGCCGGTCGCCCCCGTCGACGCCGCCCTCCTCGACCAGGCCGCCCAGGACGCGCGCGGCGCCTTCACCGTCCCCGAGGAGGCCGCCGCGGCCGAGGTGGTCCGCGACGCGGCGCTCGGCCGTCTGGGGCAGGGCCCCGACCACCGGGACTTCTGCGCGCGGTTCGCGCAGACCGCCTCCGCGCTGCGCGCCAAGTCCGTCGAGGACACCGCCTTCTACCGGCACGCGCCCCTGCTGTCGGCCACGGAGGTCGGCGGCGACCCCGGCCGGCCCGCAGTCTCCCCCGAGGACTTCCACGCGTACTGCGCCCGCCTCCAGCGCGACTGGCCCGCGACCGGCACCGTGCTCTCCACGCACGACACCAAGCGCAGCGCCGACGTACGGGCCCGCATCGCCGCGCTGAGCGAATGCCCCGCGGAGTGGGGCGACCTGATGGAGCGGCTGGCGGCCGCGGAGCCCGGCGCGCCCGACCGGCACACGGCGTGGCTGGCCTGGCAGACCGCCTTCGGGCTCGGGCCGGCCGGCAGGCCCGCCGACGCGTCCCGGCTCGTCCCCGCCGTGCTGAAGAGCGTGCGCGAGGCGGGCCTGCGCACGACGTGGACCGAGCCGGACGCGCGGTACGAGGCGGCGGTCGAGGCGTTCGTCGCGGGCGGCCCGTGCGGCGCGGCCCGCGCCGCGCTCGCGCCCCTGGAGGACGCGCTGCGGCCGTCCGTACGGGCCAACATGCTCGGCGCCGCCCTGCTGCACCTGACCATGCCGGGCGTCCCGGACCTCTACATGGGCACGGAGCACGCGTACGCCGCCCTGGTCGACCCCGACAACCGGCGGCCGCCGGTCTTCTCCGAAGCCGAGGCCTGTACCGAGGGGCTGTCCGCCGAGAAGCTGCACCTGACCCGCACCGTGCTGCGGCTGCGCCGCGAGCGCCCCGAGTGGTTCGGCGCGGGCGCCTCGTACGAGCCGCTGGCCGCCGACGGCCCGGCCGCCGGGCACTGCGTGGCGTTCGCCCGCTCCGGCGAGGCGGTCACCGTCGTGTCGCGGCTGCACCGCAGGCTCACCCGGAGCGGGGGCCTGCCGGAGACGGTGCTGGCGCTGCCGGGCGGCGGGCGGTGGCGCGAGGTGCTGACGGGGGCGTCTTTCGGGCCGCACCCCGTACTGGCCGAGTTGCTGGAGCGCTATCCGGTGGCGCTGCTCGTACGGGCCTAGCCGCCTGCGGGGCGGTCGACTACGGCGTGCGGCGACCCGGCGGCACCGGCCCCGCGAACGCCAGCTCCTGGCAGAGCTCCACGAACGCCGCCGTGACCCCCGTCAGGCCGACGCGCGTGAAGGCCGTCTGCTCGCGGCGCCACGGCCGGTCGACGGGGACGGTCACGGCGCCGGACACGTCGCGCGCCATGTGCACGGGCGCGGCGACCAGCCCCATGCCGGCCACCGCCATCCGCACGGCGGTCGAGGAGTGCTCCGTCCAGACGGCCGTACGGGGCGTGAAGCCGTCCCGCTCACAGACCCAGTCCAGCCAGCGCTTGCCCTCCACGACCGGTTCGAGGGCGCAGCGCACCCAGTCGCGGCCGGCCAGCTCGGACAGCGTGACCGGGTCCGTACGGGCGGCGAGCGGGTCGCCGGCCGAGGTGATCACCATGATCTCCTCGTGGCCCAGGGGGACGACGGGGCCGTGCCAGCCCTCGGGGCGGGGGCCGACGGCGACGTCGGCGACCCCGCGCTCCATGTGGTCGCGCAGCTCCTCCGTGGTCGCGTACTCGTGGAGGTGGAGGCGGACGGCCGGGAAGGCGCGGCGCCAGCGCGCGAAGACGGGCGGCAGCACGCCGACCGCGAGGGCGTGCAGCGAGGCGATGTGCAGCTCGCCGCCGGCCGCCCCGGCCGCGGCCTTCGCCGCCCGGCGGGCCTGCTCGGCGCTGCGGACGGCGAGTTCGGCGTGCGGGAGGAAGGCGCGGCCCATCGGCGTCAGGCCGATGCCGCGCGGGCGGCGCTCCAGCAGCGGGCCGCCGACGTCCCGCTCCAGGGCCTTGATCTGGTGGGAGAGCGCGGACTGGGTGACGTTGAGGAGCTCGGCGGCGCGGGTGAAGGACTCCTCCTCGACGACGGCGACGAGGTACTCCATCTGCCGCAGGCTCATGCCGGGCCCCCCGAGTGGTCATGAACCCAGGTCATGGGTTCCATCGAAACATTGCGTTGGACTCATAATCCCTGACGGCGCAGGGTGAAGTCATGCGCGAAACAGATGTGATCGTGATCGGCGGCGGCACCGGCGGCTACAGCACCGCCCTGCGGGCCGCGGCGCTCGGCCTCGGCGTCGTCCTGGCGGAACGCGACCTGGTGGGCGGGACCTGTCTGCACCGCGGCTGCATACCCAGCAAGGCGATGCTGCACGCGGCGGAGCTCGTGGACGGCATCGCGGAGGCGCGCGAGCGGTGGGGCGTGAAGGCGACCCTGGAGTCGGTCGACTGGTCCGCGCTGACCGCGACCCGTGACGACATCGTCTCCCGCAACCACCGCGGTGTGGAGGGCCATCTGGCGCATGCCGGCGTACGCGTGGTGCGCGGCTCCGCCTCGCTGACGGGCGCACGGAGCATACGGATCGACTCGGGTGCGGACGCGGGCGCGCAGTGGACGGCCCGCCGGGGCGTCGTCCTCGCGACCGGCTCCCGGCCGCGCACGCTGCCCGGCCTGGAGCCCGACGGCGTCCGCGTGGTGACCAGCGACGACGCGCTCTTCGCACCCGGGCTGCCGGGCTCGGTGCTGGTGCTGGGCGGCGGCGCCATCGGCGTCGAGTACGCGTCCCTGCACCGCTCCATGGGCGCCGAGGTGACGCTCGTCGAGGCCGCGGACCGGCTGCTGCCGCTGGAGGACACCGACGTGAGCCGGTATCTGACGCGGGGTCTGAAGAAGCGCGGCATCGACGTGCGGGCGGGGGCGCGGCTGGAGGAGGCCGCCGTCCACGAGGGCGGGGTGCGGGCCACGCTCCGTACCGCCAAGGGCGGCGTGCACACCGTGGAGGCGGAGCGGCTGCTGGTGGCCGTGGGCAGGGCCCCGGTCACCGACGGCCTCGGTCTCGCGGCCGCCGGGCTCGCCCGCGACGCCCGCGGCTTCGTCCCGCCGGCCGACTGGTCGCGCCTGGAGACGGCGGTGCCGGGCATCCACGTGGTCGGCGACCTGCTGCCGCCGCCGTCGCTCGGCCTGGCCCACGCTTCCTTCGCGGAAGGGCTGCTGGTCGCCGAGACCCTCGGCGGGCGGGCGCCGCGGCCGGTCGACTACGCCGCCGTGCCGCGCGTCACCTACTCCAGCCCGCAGACGGCCTCGGTCGGCCTGACGGAGGCCGGGGCGCGCGAGCGCGGCTTCGACGTCGAGGTCAACTCCATGCCGCTGACGGCCATCGCCAAGGGCATGGTGCACGGACAGGGCGGCGTGGTGAAGGCCGTCGCCGAGAAGGGCGGCGGCCGGCTGCTCGGCGTCCACCTGGTGGGCCCGCACGTCTCGGAGATGATCGCGGAGAGCCAGCTGGCCGTGGGCTGGGACGCGGAGGCCACGGACGTCGCCGAGCACATCCACCCGCACCCGACGCTGTCGGAGGCGGTGGGCGAGGTCATGCTGTCGCTGGCGGGGCGGGGGCTGCACCAGGTGTGACCCGCGCCGCCCGGTGGGGCGGGCCGGGCGGCCCTGATATCCCGTCAGCCAGGAGCGCATCGGCCTGCTTCCGCCGCGGCAGGGCTGACCGGTTATGCCCCGGGCGGACTGACCGGTTCCGCGCCCCGGAAGGGGTGGCCGCAGGGCACCATGGGCAGCACTGCGGTCACCACGGCCGGAAGGAGCCGCCAGTGCTGTTCGAGGTGTGGGCGCCGCGGGCCGGGCAGGTGACGCTGCACGCCGGCGGCGGGGCGTACGCGATGGAGCCGGATCCGGCGCGGGCCGGCTGGTGGCGGCGGGAGGCGCCGGGCGGGGACGGCACCCGCTACGGCTTCGCCCTCGACGGCGGCCCCGTACGGCCCGATCCGCGCTCGCGCCGCCAGCCGGACGGGCCCGACGGGCTGAGCGCGGTCACCGATCCGGGGAGCTTCGCGTGGCGGCACGCGTGGGCGAGCCGGGGGCTGCCCGGGGCCGTCCTCTACGAGCTGCACGTGGGCACGTTCACCCGCGAGGGCACCTTCGACGCCGCGGCCGCGCGCCTGCCGCACCTGGCGGAACTGGGCGTCACCCACGTGGAGCTGATGCCCGTGTGCCCGTTCCCGGGCACGCACGGCTGGGGGTACGAGGGCGTGTCGCTGTGGGCCGTGCACGAGCCCTACGGCGGGCCCGCGGGCCTCGCCCGCTTCGTGGACGCGGCCCACGCGCTCGGGCTCGGCGTCGTCCTGGACGTGGTGCACAACCACCTCGGCCCCTCCGGCAACCACCTGCCCGCCTTCGGGCCGTACTTCACCGACACCCACCACACACCGTGGGGCGCGGCCGTCAACCTCGACGCCCCCGGATCGGACGAGGTGCGCGCGTATCTGACGGGCAGTGCGCTGGCCTGGCTGCGCGACTACCGGCTGGACGGGCTACGGCTGGACGCCGTGCACGCGCTCGCCGACAACCGGCCCAAGCACTTCCTCGCCGAGCTCTCCGGCGCCGTGGACGCCCTGGCCGCCCGGCTGGGCAGGCCGCTGTTCCTCGTCGCCGAGTCCGACCGGAACGACCCGGCCACGGTGACGCCGCGCCGGGCCGGCGGCCTGGGCCTGCACGGCCAGTGGAACGACGACTTCCATCACGCCCTGCACACCGTCCTGACCGGCGAGTCCCAGGGCTACTACGCCGACTTCGCCGCCGACCCGGCCGCGGCGCTCGCCAAAACGCTGCGGGGCGGCTTCTTCCACGACGGCACGCACTCCTCGTTCCGCGGCCGCCCGTGGGGCCGCCCCCTCGACCCGGCGGCCACCGACGCGCACCGCCTCGTCGGCTACGCCCAGAACCACGACCAGATCGGCAACCGCGCCCAGGGCGACCGGCTCGCGGCCCGCCTCTCCCCCGGCCTGCTCGCCTGCGCCGCCGCGCTCGTCCTGGGCGGGCCGTTCACGCCCATGCTGTTCATGGGCGAGGAGTGGGGCGCCCGCACCCCCTGGCAGTTCTTCACCGACCACACGGATCCGCGGCTGGCCGAGGCGGTCCGCACGGGCCGCCGGCGCGAGTTCGCCGAGCACGGCTGGTCCGCGGAGGACATCCCCGACCCGCAGGACCCGGCCACCCGGGACCGCTCCTGCCTGGACTGGACCGAGCCCCGGCGCGAACCGCACCGCGCCCTGCTGGACTGGCACCGCCGCCTGATCGCCCTCCGCCGCGCCGAACCGGACCCGGGCCCGCTCTCCGCCACGTCCGTCGCGGTGGGCCCCGGCGGCACGGCGGTCCTGCGCCGCGGCACCCTGTGCACGGCCGTCAACCCGACGTCCGCCCCGGCCGCCCTTCCCCTGGCCGCCTCCCGGCCGGCCGGGATCCTGGCGGCCTGGCACCCCGTACACCTCCCGGGCCCGGACGGCCTCCTCCACCTGCCGCCCGCGTCGGCGGCGGTGCTGCGTTGCGACGGACCGGCCCCGGAGGGACGCTGAGAGCGGGCGCATCCGCGCCTCAGTGAGCGCGGAGCCGGAGCGCCGGGCGCGGTACGTCGCCCCGAGGGGACGAACCACCATGCGCACCTTGCTCAGGGCCCGGATGGACACCCGCACGTCCAACGAAGCGGTCAAGGACGGCACCATGGCGAAGATGATCGAGGAGGTCGTCCAGCAGCTCGAACCGGAGGCCGCCTACTTCACCGCGCTGGACGGCGGGCGCTCCTGCCTCATCGTCTTCGACATGAAGGACCCCTCACAGATGCCCGGCATCTGCGAGAAGTTCTTCCTGACGGCGGAGGCCGAGGTCGAACTGCACCCGGTCATGAACCTGGACGACCTGAAGAAGGGCCTCGCGGCGCTCAGCTGAGCGCCTCCCTCCGGGCAGCGCTCAGCCCTCCGCGGACTCCGCCGACTCCAGGCGCAGGGCGATGGAGTTGATGCAGTACCGCTGGTCCGTGGGGGTGGGGTAGCCCTCGCCCTCGAAGACGTGGCCCAGGTGGGAGCCGCAGCGGGCGCAGCGGACCTCGGTGCGGACCATGCCGTGGGAGCGGTCGTCGATCAGCTCGACGGCCGCGGAGTCCTTCGGGTCGTAGAAGCTCGGCCAGCCGCAGTGGCTCTCGAACTTCTCCGTGGAGCGGAAGAGCTCCGCGCCGCAGGCGCGGCAGGAGTAGACGCCCGCGGTCTTGGTGTCGGTGTACTCACCCCGGAAGGCGGGCTCGGTGCCGGCCTTGCGGAGCACCTGGTACTCCGCGGGGGAGAGCTCCGTGCGCCACTGCTCGTCCGACTTCTCGACCTCGTACGCCATGTCGCTCGCCTTTCGGGGTTACGGCTTTCCGGTTCAGCTCTCCAGGCGGGCCAGGATCTTCGGACCGAGGTCCGTGACGTCTCCCGCCCCCATGGTCAGAACCAGATCGCCGGGGCGGGCCATTCCCGCGACGACGTCCGGGATGGCGGCCATGTCGTGCTCGGCGCGCACGTCGGCGCCCGCGGCGACCGCGGCGTCGATGATCAGGGCGCTGGTGACGCCGGGGACCGGGTCCTCGCGGGCCGGGTAGATGTCCAGGACCACGGAGCCGTCGGCGAGCGCCAGGGCCCGGCCCATCTCGGTGCCGAGCTCCTGGGTGCGGGAGAACAGGTGCGGCTGGAAGACGACCAGGACGCGGGAGCCGGCGGCGGCGCCGCGGATGGCCTCCAGGTCGGCGGTCATCTCGGTGGGGTGGTGGGCGTACGAGTCGATGACCTGCACGCCGGCCGCCTCGCCCTTGAGCTGGAGGCGGCGCTTGACGCCGGTGTACTTGCCGATCGCCGAGGCCAGGTTGTGCGCGGGGATGCCCAGGGCGATGCCCGCGGCGAGGGCGGCAACGGCGTTGTGCGCGTAGTGGCGGCCGGGGACGGAGACCGTGAAGGTCAGCATCTTGCCGTTCAGGAGGACGGTGACCTCGCTGGTCAGGCCGCGCGGGGTGACCTTCAGGACGCGCACGTCGGCGTCCTCGGCCTCGCCGTAGGTGACGACCTCGATGTCGTGGCGGGCTGCGTTTTCGGCGATTCGCTCGGTGAGCTCGCGGGCGCCCGCCTGGTCCGCGGCGACGACGAGCGTGCCGCCCGGGCGGATCCGGCCCACGAACGTCTCGAACGACTCGTAGATCTCGTCCATCGACGCGTAGTTCGCGTGGTGGTCGAGCTCCACGTTGAGGATGATCGCGACCTCGGGCGCGTACTTGTGGAAACTGCGGTCACTCTCGTCCGCCTCGGCCACGAAGATCTCGCCGGCACCGTGCCGGGCGTTGGAGCCCGGGGCGTCCAGGTCGCCGCCGATGGCGTACGACGGGTCGAGGCCCAGCGCGTCCAGGGCGACCGCGAGCATCGACGTCGTGGTCGTCTTGCCATGGGTGCCGGCGACCGCGATCGGGCGCAGGCCGTCCATCAGGCGGGCGAGGGCGTCCGAGCGGTGCACGACGGGGATGCCGCGCTCGGCGGCCGCGGCCAGCTCGGGGTTGTCCTCGCGGATGGCGCTGGAGACAACGACGCAGGTGGCGTCCTCGGCCAGGTGCCCGGCGGCGTGCCCGATGTGCACCGTCGCGCCCAGGGCGCGCAGCGCCTCGGCGGTCGCGGACTCCTTCGCGTCGCTGCCCGCGACCTGCGCGCCGCGCTGGGCGAGGATCTTCGCGATGCCCGACATGCCGGCGCCGCCGATGCCGATGAAGTGCGGTCGGTCCATCGTCGTGGGGACGGCCGGTGCCATGTGCGGTGCTCCCTGTCGCAGCTTGCTGGGTGTCAGGGACCGATTCTTGCACCCCTCGGTGACACTCCCGCCCTCCCCCGTCACACCGCCCTGATCAGCCCCGCCGCCAGGCCCGCCGCGATCGCCGCCGTGCGGCTGTCCACGCCCAGCTTTCCGTAGATGTGGACGAGGTGGGTCTTGACCGTCGCCTCACTGATGAAGAGGCGGCGGGAGATCTGCTTGTTGGCCAGGCCCTCGGCCACCAGACCGAGGATCTCGGTCTCGCGCTGGGTGAGGGCGGGCCTGCCCCCGGCGCGTACGCGGCCGAGCAGCCGGGCGGCGACGGGCGGGGCGAGGACGGTCTCGCCGCGGGCGGCGGCGTGGACGGCGGCGGCGACCTCTTCGGGCGGGGCGTCCTTGAGGAGGTAGCCGGTGGCCCCGGCCTCGACGGCGGCGAGGATGTCGGCGTCGGTGCTGTAGGTGGTGAGGATGAGGACGGCGGGCGGGGAGGGCAGCGCGGTGATGCGGCGGGTGGCCTCGACGCCGTGCATGCCGTCGCCCATCTGGAGGTCCATGAGGACGACGTCGGGGCGGGTGCCGGCGTCGAGGAGCCGCAGGGCCGCGGCGCCGTCGGCGGCTTCGCCGGCGGCCTCCACGTCGGGGAGGTCGTCGACCATGGCGCGCAGGCCGCGGCGGACGACGGGGTGGTCGTCGACGATCAGCACGCGGATGTGCTCCGCACGGGATGCGTCCGGCGTACTACCGGTTCCACCGGTACGCCCGCTCATGCCGCGGCCCCCTTCGGGGTGGTGGCGGCCGGTTCGGCACCGCCGGACTCCGCCGTTGTGGCTGCGCTCCGCCGCGGCGGGGAGGAAGCAGCGGGCTCTCTCCCGGAGAGGATGCCCCCGCTTCGTGCTTCCTCGGGGCAGGCCCCCGGGTCCGCCGGCGTTTCCCGGGGCAAGGCCGCCGGCCCGCCCGGGCGGGCGCCGGCCCCCGGATCCACCGGAACCGTCGCCGCGATCGCCGTGCCCTCGCCCGGGGCCGACTCCACGGTGAGGGTGCCGCCGAGGGCGGCGATGCGTTCGCGCATGCCGTGCAGGCCGAAGGTGCGGCGGCCGTCGGCGGGGCCGTCGCCGGGGGTGAAGCCGGCGCCGTCGTCGTAGACGTCGAGGGTGACCTGCCCGTCGAGGAAGGCGAGGGTGACGGCGGTGCGGTCGGCGTGCGCGTGGCGGGCGACGTTGGCGAGGGCCTCCTGCGTGAGGCGCAGCAGGGCGACCTCGGTCTCCATGGGGAGGGCGCACGGGTCGCCGTCGAGGCGGAAGACGGCCCCGGGGACGGTGCGCGCGGTGACGCGGCGCAGCGCCTCGGGCAGGGGCGCGTCCTCCAGGGCGGGCGGGGTGAGGGCCTGGACGAAGCGGCGGGCCTCGGCGAGGTTGTCGGAGGCGGTCAGCCCGATCTCGCGGACGTGCTCGCGGGCGGTGACGGGGGCGGCGGTCTCGGCGGCGCGGGCGAGCAGGACGATGCTGGACAGGCCCTGGGCGAGGGTGTCGTGGATCTCGCGTGCGAGCCGCTGGCGCTCGGCGAGCCGGCCGGCCTCGCGCTGGGCGGCGGCGAGCTCGTCGCGGGTGCGCAGCAGGTCGTCGATGAGCTGCTGGCGCTTGCGGCTCTCCCGGTAGAGCGCGGCGTATCCGTAGCCGGTGAGGATGGCGACGGCGGCGCCGGCGGCGGGGCCGATCACCTTGGCGGCGGTGAGCCCGCCGGGCGCGCCGGCCTGGGCGGCCACGACGGCGGCGGTGGCCGCGGCGATGGCGGGGTGCGCCCAGCGGACGGGCAGGGCGCCCTGGAAGAGGAAGAACAGCGGGAAGGCGACGTAGCTGAAGCCGTGGTCCATGGCGAGCAGCAGCAGCCACAGGGCGGTGACGGTGGTGAGCCAGAGCCCGGGGCGGGCAGTGGGCCGGACGACGCCGAGGCCGTAGACGGCGGCGAGCACGGCGACGGGGAACAGGACCACCGAGGAGGGCCCGGTCCCGGCGACGGCGGGTGCGGCGGCGACGGCGAGGAGCACGTAGAAGGAGCCGTGCAGCGCGAGGCGGACCAGGCGCAGGGAGGGCATGTCGGCGCCGGGCGGGGAAAGGGGCGTTCGGCTCACCCCATCGAGCGTACGGGCCCGTGCCGGAGGCCCGCCCGCTTCCGCCCGCTCCCGCCCTCAACCGTTCGATTGATTTTCGGGTGCACCGTACGGACGGGCCGCGGACCAGTCCTTGCCCTGATGGCGGTGGGGCGTCCGCGCGGGAGTGTGGAGGGGTCCTGTTCAGAACCTGGCGCCGCCGGAGGTAGAGGGTCCTTGTTCGTCGCGCTCCGTGACATCCGTTTCGCCCGGGGGCGGTTCGCCCTGATGGGTGCGGTGGTCACGCTCATCACGACCCTCGTGGTCTTTCTCTACGGCCTGACCGACGGCCTGGCCCGGGAGGCGTCGTCGGCCGTGGCGGGCCTGCCGGCCGGCCGGATCGTCTTCGGCGCGCCCGCCGGGGCGGGGCCGGAGGTGTCGTTCTCGAACAGCTCGGTGGACGCCGGGCAGCAGCGGGCCTGGCGCGAGGCGCCGGGCGTACGGTCCGCCGAGCCGTTCGGCGTGGCGATGACGCGGCTGACGGCGGGCGGCAGGGCGTCGTCGGTGAGCGTGTTCGGAACGCCGGACCGGCTGCGGCCCGCCCTGGTCTCGGGCCGGGCGCCGGACGGCCGCGAGACGGCCGTGAGCGAGCGCGTCGCGCGCGAGGCCGGGCTGCGCCCCGGCGACCGCGTCACCCTCGGCACCGAGGAGCTGACCGTCTCGGGCATCACCGAGGACCGCAGCCACGGCCACGCCCCGGCCGTGTGGACGACGCTCGCGGCATGGCAGCGGGTGAGCCACCAGGAGCAGCCGACCGCGCTCGCCGTCGACGGCGGCGGGCGCCCTGCCGGGGACGCCGCGCGGTCCACGAAGGCGGTCTCCGTCGGCGAGGCCCTGGACGGGATCGACGGCTACGCCGCCGAGCACGGCACCCTGCGGATGATCCAGGGCTTCCTGTTCGTGGTGAGCGCCCTCGTCGTGGGCGCCTTCTTCACGGTGTGGACCGTGCAGCGCAGGCCCGACGTCGCCGTGCTCAAGGCGGTGGGCGCGAGCAGCGCCTATCTCGTACGGGACGCGCTCGGGCAGGCCGCGGTCGTCCTGGCCGCCGGGTCCGCGCTCGGCGCCGTGGCGGGCGCGGCCGGCGGGGCGCTCGCGTCGGCGTCGGTGCCGTTCGAGCTGGGCGCGGCGACCGTGGCCGTGCCCGTGGCGGCCATGGTGCTGCTGGGCCTGGCCGGCTCCGCCCTCGCCGTACGCCGCATCACGTCCGTCGACCCGCTGACCGCCCTGGGAGCCTCCCGGTGAACGCCGCACCCGCCCTGTCGCTGAAATCCGTCACTCTCACCTACCCGGACGGCGACCGCCGCCTGACCGCCCTCGACGCGGTGTCCCTGGACGTGGCGCCCGGCGAGCTCGTCGCCGTCGCCGGGCCCTCCGGCTCGGGGAAGTCGAGCCTGCTCGCGGTGGCGGCCACGCTGCTGCGCCCCGACGAGGGGCGCGTGGCCGTGGCCGGGCAGGACACCGGAGCGATGAGCGCCCGGGCCCGGACGGCGCTGCGCCGGGAGCGGATCGGCATCGTCTTCCAGCAGGCGAACCTGCTGCCGTCGCTGACCGCGGAGGAGCAACTGCTGGCGGTGGAGCACGTACGGGGCGGGGCCAGGGGCGTACGGAGCGGAGTGAGGGGCGTGCGGGCCGCCCGGGCGCGGGCCGCGGAGCTGCTGGAGTCGGTGGGCCTGGACGCGGCGAAGCGGCGCCGCCGCCCGCACCAGCTGTCCGGGGGCGAGCGGCAGCGGGTGAACATCGCCCGCGCGCTGTCCGGCGGCCCGTCCGTCCTGCTGGTGGACGAGCCGACGTCGGCGCTGGATCACGAGCGCGGCGAGCGGGTGGTGGAGCTGCTCGCCGCGGTGACCCGGGCGCACGGGACGGCCACGGTGCTGGTGACGCACGACCGGGCGCTGCTCGGCCGCGCGGACCGGGTCCTGACGATGGCCGACGGGCGGCTGCGCTGACGGCTTCCCGCGGGCGGCCGGCGGCTGCGCGCAGGCCCGCCGAGGTGCCGGCGGGCGGGCCGGCCGGCGGGCCGCCCGCCTCACCTCACCCCTCTCCCACGTCGCCCAGGGCGTAGTCCTCCTCGTCGTTGTGGGCGTAGAGCTTGAGGACGGGCACGCCGACCTTGTGCCGGGCCCGGGAGGCCCAGTCGCGGTGGAAGAACTCCTCCACCAGGTGCGGTGCGGTCAGCACGATCACCTCGTCGGCATGGGTCTGCTCGACGACGGACCGCAGCAGGTCCAGCGGGTGGCCCTCGACGAGCTGGCCCACGGCCTCGGAGCCCGCGTCCCGCAGGAGGCGGAGCGAGTGCTCCAGGGCGACGGCGGCCGGGCGGAGGGCCTGCTCGCCCTCCGGTTCGTCGGCCTCGTGCATCGCCCGTTCCAGCTCGCCGAGTGCGACGTCGTCGATGGCGCGCAGGAGCCGGTCCTCGGCGCCTCTGGGCTGCATGAGCACCACGAAGGACATCTGGTCGTCGTGGAGGGTCGTGACGAAGTCGACGTCGGTGGCGGACAGCGGCTGCTCGATCATCAATACGCTCGTGAACACGGTGGGAGCCCTTCTCCTTCGTGGGCCACCGGCCCAACGGCCAACAGAAACCATCCTGCGCGTGCCCCCCTGGGCCCGCCTGTTCTGGTCACGTGCCCCCGCGGGCACGTCCGACTCAATTCTGCCCACCGACGGGTAACCGGAACAGGATATTCCGCCGATTGTCAGATTCTGTGGTACCTGCTGAACAGAAATCCTCCCTCTTCGAGGAGCGAGGCGAGGACGAATCGTTCCGGCACGGGCATCCCGGGACCGTTCACGATCCGGGTCGCCGTGCCGCCCGCGACCAGCGGCGCGAGCGTCAGGCACAGCTCGTCGAGCACGCCCGCCGCCGCGAACTGCCCCAGCAGCCGCGGGCCGCCCTCGGTGAGCAGCCTGGTCAGCCCGCGCGCGGCCAGCACCTGCGGCACCAGCGCGGGGTCCACCCGGCGGCCCTCGCCGGCCACGAGCACCTCGGCCCCGGCCGCGCGGGCCGCGGCGACCCGCTCCGCGGGGGCGTCCGCACCCGTCAGCACGATGGTCGGCACCAGCGGCTCGCGGAACAAGGGCAGGGTGAAGTCCAGGTCGAGCCCCGCGCTCACGATCGCGATCACCGGCGCGGGCCCCTGGCCGAGCGCCGCCCGGCGCGCCGCGAACGCCTCGCGGGCGCGCGCGGGGCGGTAGCCCTCCTGGCGTACGGTCTCGGCGCCGACGACGACCGCGTCCGCGAGGCCGCGCAGGGTGCCGAAGACGCGCATGTCGGTGGCGGAGGACAGCGGCTGCGAGCGCCCGTCGTGGTGGGCCGCGCCGTCCAGGGAGGAGACCATGTTGGCCCGCAGCCATGCCCTCGGCCCGGTGCCGTCGCCGCTCCCGGCCGCCGCCACGGCCTCCGGGTAGGCGTAGGCCTCGGCGAGCTCCTCCAGCTCCCAGGTGCGGTCCTCCGAAGAGTCCGGCGAGTCCGAAGTGTCCGAAGACCCGGCAGGGGAGGACGAAGACGGCAGGGGCACGGGGAACAGGCGTCGCATAGGCCGCAGTGTGACATGCCTCGCTCTTCCGGCGGCCGGCAGCCGGCGTTCAGCGGCTAGGCTGGAGAGCTGTGTCACCCACCACCGCCTCCGCTTCCGGCGCAGCCGCCTCTCCGGCCCCGTCGGCCCCTGCCGACCCTTCGGGCCCGATATCCGGCGCCGGTACCGGCTCCCCGATAGCGCTGACCTCCCGCGCCCCGCATGTGCCGGCCGACCGCCTGGTCGCCGAGATGGTGCCGCCGCCCCGCTTCGGCACGGTCCGCTTCGACAACTACATACCGGCGGCCGACCAGCCCAGCCAGGCCGAGGCCGTCCAGGTGCTCAGCGGCTTCGCGGCGGGCCTCGGCGGCGCGAGCGCCGCCGGCGGGGGCCGCAAGCGCTGGTTCCGGCGCGAGGCGAAGCCGGCCGCGGCCGCCGGCCCGCGCGGCGTCTACCTCGACGGCGGGTTCGGCGTCGGCAAGACGCACCTGCTGGCCTCCTTGTGGCACGCCACCCCGGCCGCCCCGGAGCTGAAGGCGTTCGGCACCTTCGTGGAGCTGACCAACCTCGTCGGCGCCCTGGGCTTCCAGCAGGCCGTCAAGACCCTCAGCGGCCACCGCCTCCTGTGCATCGACGAGTTCGAGCTCGACGACCCGGGCGACACCGTCCTCGTCTCCTCCCTGCTGGGCAAGCTGGTGGAGGCGGGCGTCGCGCTCGCCGCGACCTCCAACACGCTGCCGGGCAAGCTCGGCGAGGGCCGGTTCGCCGCGGCGGACTTCCTGCGCGAGATACAGGGGCTGTCGGCCCACTTCCGCCCCCTGCGCATCGACGGCGAGGACTACCGCCACCGCGGCCTGCCGCAGGCGCCCGCCCCGTACGACGACGCGACCGTCACCCGTACGGCTGAATCCACCGAGGGCGCCTCTCTCGACGCCTTCCCCGCGCTGCTGGAGCACCTCTCCAGGGTCCACCCCAGCCGCTACGGCGCGATGTGCGACTCCGTGCGGGCCGTGTGCCTGACGGGCGTGGAGCCGGTGCCGGACCAGTCCACGGCGCTGCGGCTGGTCGTCCTCGCCGACCGGCTGTACGACCGCGAGATACCGGTCCTGGCCTCCGGGCGGCCGTTCGACGAGCTGTTCAGCGCGGAGATGCTGGCCGGCGGCTACCGCAAGAAGTACTTCCGGGCGATATCCCGGCTCACCGCGCTCGCGCGCGACGCGAAGCGGCTGGCCGAGGCGTAACCCACGGGCTGCGGGCGGTCCGGCGCCGCCGGACCGGTGCCGTCCGCCCGGCACGCTCCGCAAGCGGTGAGCCCGCCCCCCGCGCGCCCTCGCGCCAGCGCCTACGGCCCCCCGCCCAACGCGCCCGCGAGCCGCCCCCGCGGGGCTCCCCCGCGGCGGCCCGGGGCGGGAGGGTGGGGACGGGTCCGGCACCGGGCTCTCCGCCACCGCCAGGAGCACACCATGGCCATCATCGTCACCTTCGACGTCCCCGACGGGGGACAGGACCTCTACGAGGCCGTCGTCAGCCGCGTCACCGACGGGCAGGGCTTCACCCGTCTCGCCGACATTCCCAGCGCCGGGCTCATCGCCCACATCGCCGGCCCGCTGGAGGGCGGCGGGTGGCGGGTGACGGACGTGTGGGAGTCCACCGAGGCGCTGGAGAACTGGGCCAAGACCCTCGGCCCCGTCCTCGCCGACCTCGGCCACGCCGACCTGCGGCCCGCCATCACCCCGGCGCACAACGTCGTCGTCGCCTGACGGCGGCGGCGGGCGCGAGGGCGCGCCGGGTCAGGGCTCCGGGGCAGGGCATACAGTGCCGTGGTGACCCCCCTCCCCACGCCTCGTCGCCGGCACGCCCTCGCGCCCGCCCTCGCCGCGCTGCTGTGCCTGCCCCTCGCCGCGTGCGGCGGCGGCTCCGGCGCGGCCGAGCGCCCCAAGAGCGCGCCGTCCGGGGCCTCTTCACCGGCTGGGACGCCGCCGGCGCGGAGCGGGCCGGACCCCTCCGTCCGGCCCCTGGCCGCGCCCACACTGCCCCCGGGCCCGGGCGGGGCCGCCCCCGTCTTCTCGCACGGCAGGCGCGACGGCGCCAAGCGCGTCGCGCTCACCTTCGACGCCGATATGACGGCGGATCAGGACAAGCGGGCCGCGCGCGGCGAGCGGTTCGACAACCCGCAGCTGATCGCGACGCTGCGGCGGCTGAAGGCGCCCGCCACCGTCTTCATGACGGGCAAGTGGGCCGAGCAGTACCCGGACCAGGCCAGGTCCATCGGCCGCGACCCGCTCTTCGAGGTCGCCAACCACTCCTACTCCCACCACGCGTTCTCCACGCCCTGCTACGGCCTCCCGGCCGTGGCGCCCGGCTCCGCGCGGCAGGACGTGCAGCGGGCCTCCGCCGCGTTCGAGAAGGCCGGTGTGGAGCGCACCGTGCCGTACTTCCGCTTCCCCGGCGGGTGTTACGACGACGCGGTCCTGCGCGAGATCGGGCCCGCGAAGGTCACGGCCGTGCAGTGGGACGTGGTCAGCGGCGACGCGTTCGCCAAGAAGTCCGGGCCGGTCGCCGACCAGGTCCTGGCACAGGTCAAGCCCGGCTCGGTCGTGGTCATGCACTGCACGCACAGCGCGGCACCGGCCACCGAGGAGGCGATCCGGCGCATCGTGCCGGAGCTGCGGGCCCGCGGCTACGAACTCGTCCGCGTCTCCGACCTCATCGCCGGCGGCTGACCGCGGGGCTGACCACCGGCCGGAGCGGGCCGTGCGCTCAGCCTGAGCAGGCGGTGCGCTGCGCCTCCTGCCATTCGCACACGGGGCACAGCGTGATGCCGGGGCGGTCGGCGGGGTACTCGGTGGGCTTCGCGCACTGCACGCAGTCCGCGAACGCCTCGTCGTTGCGGTCGCTCATGCCCCCATCCTCGCCTACGTCCGCCGGGAGGCGAGCGCGCAGGCCACCGCGACGGCTCCGGCCGCCAGGGCGCCCGCGGCGGCGAGCGGCAGCAGCGGTACGTGCACGACGCCCGTACGGGACCCGGTGACCAGGCCGGTCACGGCGGCGTTCGCGGGCGACGCCCCGGCGAACAGCACGACGACCGTGGCGATCAGTGCCGACGGCACGCCCCACGCGGTGCTGCGCAGCAGCGGCCGGTTGCACAGCGCCCCGATCGCCGCCCCGATCAGCGCGCAGGCCGCCGCGGACACCAGCCCGGCGGCCGTCGCGGGCCCCAGGGGGACGACGGCGTGCCGGCCGGTGGCGTGCGGGTCGCCGGCGGCCGCGGCGATCCCGCTGCCGGCGAGGGCCAGCAGCAGCGCCGCGCCCAGGGCGACGGCGATCGCGGCGAGGTGCACGCGCCACGGCCCGGCAGCGGCGGCGGTGCAGTCGCGCGCGGCGGGCGGCTCGTTGGTGACGCAGACCCGGACCAGCCAGGCGGTGACGGGCAGCAGCGTGGCCGCCGCCCATCCGGCGCAGTCCAGGACCGGCTGGCCGCCCTGCACGCCGACGGCCATGGAGCCGGCGTAGAGGAGCAGGGGCGGCAGCCAGCGGTGCGAGCGCAGGAGGAGGGCGGCCTGGTAGCGGAGCAGGGCGGTCACGGGTGCGGGGCCTCCTTCACGGAGCGGATGTGCCACGGGGGTCGGGCGGCGAGGAGGGCGCGGAGGGTGTCGTCCGTCTGTGACCCGGCCACGGTCAGCCTGACGGCGCCGTCGCCGAGTGACTCCGCCGCACCGGGGAGGCCGCGGGGGAGCTCGGCTCCGGCGGCCGGGCCTTCGGCGACGATGTGCACCGTGGCGTTCCGCGCTGAACGCGTGGTGTCCTCAAACGCCGGACGGGCCGAGTGACTGCCGGAACCGGCCGAGTCGTTGCGGCCCCCGAGTTTCATCACCCCGTACGCCTCCCCCGCCAGCCGCCCCGGGTCGTGGTCGACGAAGACCACCCGCGCCCCGGCCGCCACCCGTTCCCGTACCGCGTCGTCGAGGATGCCGCGCGACGTGCGGTCGAGTCCGGTCCACGCCTCGTCCAGGACGAGGAGCCCGGGCGTGCCCATGAGCCCTTGGGCGACGGCGACCTTCTGGCTGGTGCCCTTGGACAGTTCGGACAGCGGCGTGCCGGCGTACGCGGCGGCGCCGAACCGCTCCAGCCACTCCAGCGCACCGCGGGACGCGGCCGCGCGGCTGAGGCCGTGGATGCGGCCGAGGCGCGTGAGGTAGGCGCCCGCCGTCATCGGCAGCGCGGCGGGGAAGCGTTCGGGGACGTACGCGGTGCGCGGGCGTCCGGTGATCCGGCCGGCGCTCGGGGCGTCGATGCCCGCGAGCAGCCGCAGCAGCGTGGACTTGCCGCTGCCGTTGGCGCCCTCGACCCGTAACAGGCTGCCCCCGGGAAGGTCGAGGTCCAGGTCGCGCAGGATCCACGGCCCGCCGAGCCCGTAGCGGCGGCCCACCCCCGTGAGTCTCATCCGGGCAGCTTAAGGGGCGCTGCCGGGCGGCTGGCAGACTGGGGGCCGTGACCAGCCCTGACGCACCCCAGTTCGTCCTGCCCCTCGTCGTACGGATCGAGAAGGACGCCCCGCCCGCCCGGACCGACGCCCTGGAGACCGCGGCGCGCGCCGTGCTGACCCTGCTGTCGGACGAGCGGGCCGGTGCCGGGACCGGGGAGGGCGGCGAGGACGGCGAGTGGGCGCAGGCCGTACGGGACTGGCAGGACTCGCGGATCCGCAAGGTGGTGCGCAGGGCGCGCGGCGCGGAGTGGCGCAAGGCGTCGGCGCTGCCGGGCATCACGGTGACCGGGGAGCGGGCGGAGGTGCGCGTCTTCCCGCCGGTCCCGCTGGACGGCTGGCCCAAGGAGCTCGTGAAGCTGCAAGTGTCGGGGACGGACCTGGACGACCCCAAGGCTCCGGCGGAGCCGGACCCCGCGCTGCCGGTGCTGTGGATGAGCCCGGAGCTTCAGATGTCGGCGGGCAAGGCGATGGCGCAGGCCGGACACGGTGCCCAGCTGGCGTGGTGGGGGCTGGACGACGACGCCCGCGCGGCCTGGCGCAAGGCCGGTTTCGCGCTGGCGGTGCGGACGGCGGACCCGGCGCACTGGCCGGAACTCGCGGCGAGCGGCCTGCCGGTGGTGCGGGACGCGGGCTTCACGGAGATCGCACCGGGCTCGTGCACGGTCGTGGCCGACCACCCCGCCCTCCGTAACAGAAGCGTCCAGAGGGGCTGAAGGGACTCACAGGGAGACCTGTGATACTGGCGGAGAACATCTGTTTTGGCGCCAGGGGGTAAGAAGTTGTCGAAAAGGACCGTGCGCGGCGCGACGGCTCTCGTCACCGCGGGCGCCGTCGCCGCGCTCGCGCTGGGCCTGACCGCCTGCGACGCCGATGAGAAGGACGGGAAGAAGGACGGCGGCAAGAGCTCCGCGTCGGCCTCCTCCCCGGGCTCCGCGCAGAGCCCGGCCGGCGGTGAGGACGACGCCGGGGACGGGAAGAAGCCCGAGGAGAAGTGGGACGGCAAGGTCAAGGTGCTCGGGGACGGTTCGACGTCCTACACGGGCCCGCAGCCGAACCAGCCCAAGCCGGAGAAGCTCAAGCCGGGCGAGAAGCCGCCGCAGTTCGTCGTCTTCTCCTGGGACGGCGCGCTGGAGGGCGACGACCACCAGTTCTCGCACTTCCGCCAGGTGGCGAAAGAGAACAACGCGAAGATGACCTTCTTCCTCACCAGCATGTATCTGCTGCCGAAGTCGAAGGCGTCGATGTACAAGCCGCCGCAGCACAAGCCGGGCGACGCGGCGATATCCTTCGCGACCGACCCGCACATCAAGGACACCCTGGTGCAGCTGCGCGGCGCGTGGCTGGACGGCAACGAGATCGGCACGCACTTCAACGGCCACTTCTGCGGGGGCAAGGGCGGCGGCGACTGGAGCGTCGCCGAGTGGAAGAGCGAGATCGAGCAGTCGTATTCCTTCGTCGAGAACTGGAAGACGAACACCGGCCTGACGAGCCTTCCGCCGCTGCCCTTCGACTTCAAGAAGGAGCTGGTGGGCGGCCGCGCCCCGTGCCTGGAGGGGCAGAAGAACATGCTGGGGGCGGCGCAGCAGTTCGGCTGGCGCTACGACGCGAGCTCGCCCGGCGACTTCCAGATCTGGCCGTCGAAGATCAACAACATCTGGAACTTCCCGCTTCAGCTGCTGCCGTACCCCAAGAGCGAGAAGCAGGTCCTGTCGATGGACTTCAACTTCCTCTACAACCAGTCCGGCGACAACACCAAGGGCGACCCGGCCAAGTACGCGGAGTGGCGGAAGCTGACCCGGGACGGCTACCTCAACGGCTTCGAGCGCGTCTACAACGGCAGCCGGGCGCCGATGTTCGTCGGCAACCACTTCGAGGACTGGAACGGCGGCATCTACATGAAGGCCGTCGAGGACGTCGTGAAGTCGGTCTGCAAGCGGGACGGGGTGCGCTGCGTGTCCTTCAAGCAGCTCGCCGACTGGCTGGACGCCCAGGACCCGAAGGTCCTGGCGAAGCTCCGCGGCCTGGACCCGGCGCAGTCCCCGGACTGGGCCACGCTCGTCAAGTAGACCGGGCATCCGGGCGGGCCGGGGGTGCTCCCCTGCCCGCCCCCCTTTTACTTCTGCTGCACGCCGGCCATGTACTTCGTCCAGATGTCGATCGGGTACGTGCTGCCGGTCGCGTCCTTCGGGGCGCCGCCCAGGCCGTCCAGCGGGAGCAGCTCCTGCGTCTTGGGGTCGATGCGGGAGAGCGAGACGGCGGTCGAGACCTTGCCGCGGTAGCCGGCGAACCACGCGGACTTGTTGCCCTGCCCCGTGCCGGTCTTGCCGGCCACGTCGCCGGCCGCCTTGGCGGTGGCCGCCGTGCCGCGCCGGACCGCCTCCCGCAGGGCGTCGTCCACGGCGGTCGCGACGGTCTGCGGCAGGGTCCGCTCGGCCTTGGGCTTCTCGACGGGCACCTCGTTGCCGTTGCGGCTGAGCCGGTCCACGGAGTACGGCTCGCTGTGCAGGCCCTTGGCGGCGAAGGTGCCGTAGGCGCCGGCCATGCGGATGGCGCTGGGGGTCGCGGTGCCCAGGGAGAAGGCGGGCAGCTTCGTGCCGAGGCTGCTCTCCAGCAGGCCCGCGTCGACGGCGGCCTTGCCCACCCGGTCCAGGCCCACGTCCATGCCGAGCTGCATCACCGGGGTGTTCACGGACTGCGCGACGGCCTCCTTGAGGGTCACCTTCCCCCAGGACTTGCCGCCGTCGTTCACCGCCTTGACGATCTTCCCGGAGCGGTCCCAGTACGGGCCCTCGGGGGTGCGCAGGCTCACCTTGTTGTCGCCGTCGTAGACGGTGGACGGGGAGACGGGCGTACGGGGCTTGCCGCGCTCCAGCTGCACGCCGTCGCGCAGGGCGGCCGCGTAGACGAACGGCGCGAAGGCGGTGCCCGCCGGGACGACGGAGGAGTTCGCGTCGTTGAACCCCTGCTTGAGGTAGCCGGGGCCGCCGTAGAGGGCGACGATGCGGCCGTCGGTGGTGACCGATGCCGCGCCGACGCGCACGTCCTTGTCGGCGTCGCGCTTCTCGGGGTCGAGCCGGCCCTTCACCTCGTCGGCGGCCTTCGTCAGCGCCGCCACGGACGGCTTCTCGAAGGTCGTGCGGATCTGGTAGCCGCCCAGGTCGAAGTCCTTCTCGGTGACGGGCGTGTGGGCGCTCACGTACGCCCGCGCCGTCTCCACCAGATAGCCCGTCTGCCCGGTCAGGCCGGCCGGCTTGGGCGGGGCCTTGGGCTCCGGGAAGGTGGTGTAGCGGGCCCGCTCCTCCTTCGGCAGCTTGCCGGTGGCGACCATCCGGTCCAGGATCCACTTCCAGCGCTCCACCGCCCGCTCGTGGTTCTTCGGGCCCATCGCCGGGTCGTAGAGGGCCGCGCCCTTGAGCAGCGAGGCCAGGAAGGCGCCCTCGCTGGCGTTGAGCTGCGAGACGTCCTTGCCGTAGTAGGCGTGGGAGGCGCGCTGGATGCCGTACGTGCCGCGGCCGAACCAGCTGGTGTTGAGGTAGCCCTCCAGGATGTCGTCCTTGCTCATCCGGTTGTCCAGCTTGATCGCGATGAACATCTCGGTGAGCTTGCGCGTGAAGGTCTGCTCCTGGTTGAGGTAGGCGTTCTTCACGTACTGCTGGGTGATCGTGGAGCCGCCCTGGGTGCTGCCGCCGGTGATCATCTTGGAGACGGCGCGGACCATGCCGCTCGGGGAGACGCCGCTGTCGGAGTAGAACGTCTCGTTCTCGGCGGCGAGGGCGGCCCAGCGCACCTTCTCGGGGACCTTGTCCAGGTCGGTGTCCTGCCGGTTGACCTCGCCGGTGCGGGCCATCTCCGTGCCGTCGGCCCAGTAGTAGACGTTGTCCTGCTGGGTCGCGAAGGCGTTGAGGTCGGCGGGTATGTCCGTGCGCGCGTACATGATCGCCACGAGTACGGCGACGGCGCCCACGACGGAGGAGCAGAGTCCGAGGACCTGGCGCCAGGACGGTATCCAGCGGCGCCAGCCCGGGCGGCCCGGGCGCGGGTACACGGGGCGCAGGCGGTTCAGCCGGGCCGCCCGGGCGAGCCGGCTCAGGCCGGTGAGCCGGCCTTTGCGGGGGGCGGCGCGTCTACGGCGGGCAGGGCCGGAGGACCGGCGGCCGGCCGGAGCGGATGGTTTCCGGGCATGCGTGGCACGCGCCCCTCTTCGTCGCCCTTTTCGTCGTTCGAACACCGCTCGACCCTATGGGGTGCGCACCCATAGCGTAATGTCTTACTTCCTTGTAAAAGCATTAAATCTTGGGTCATACCCCGCGAAACAAGCGAAGGACCGCCGGAACGCCATGGAAACAGCCACACCGCCCGTCGTGGTGCGCCTCCCCCGCCGCCGCGCGAACGGGGCGCTGGAGGGTGAGGTCCTCGCCGCGCTGCAGCGGGCGGAGGGGCCGCTGACCCCGCGCGAGGTGCAGGCGCGGCTGTCCGGCGAGCTCACGTACAGCACGGTGGTGACGATCCTCTCCCGGCTCCTCAGCAAGGAGGTCCTCACCCGGACCCCGCGGGGGCGCGCCTACGCGTACGCACCGGTCACGGACGAGGCGGGGCTGGCGGCGCGCCGCATGTGCCGCATCCTCGACGGCGTCCCGGACCGCGAGGTGGTCCTCGCCCGCTTCGCCTCGGAGCTCCCCCCGGAGGACGCCCTCCTCCTCCGGGCGGTCCTGACGGACGGCATCGTCATCCCGGCACCGAGGTAGGGGACCCGGCCCCGGGGCCGGGTCAGGCCGTGCGTCGTGCGCGGCGGCGCAGCAGCAGCGCCGCCGCCCCGCAGGTCGCCGCGCTGCTCGCCGCCAGGGCGACCGGGTCGACGGGGTCGTCGTCCGGGGCGTCGCCGTCGACGATCTCCGTCATCACCGGATCGACCCTGCGGATGCTGCCGACCGACCGCACGGAGCCGTCCGCGTTCAGCAGGACCCGCTTCCCGTTCGGGTGGGCGAAGTCGAACATGCCCAGCAGCGAGCCCGCGCGCGTGTCGAACGACGAACCACCGACCGGGTCGGTGTCCCAGTTCCACTCGATGAACTTCAGGACGGACGTCTGCTCGGTCGGCGTGTGGTCGATCGCGTTGACCTTGCTGTAGGGCGAGATCACGAGCAGCGGCTGCCGCGGCCCCGGCCCGCACCGCCCCCCGTGCCCGCCGGCCGCCGCGGGCGCCGCCCGGCAGGCGGGCCCGTCCAGGGGCTTGCCGTGCGGGCCCTTGCCTCCGAGCCGGGAGCCGTTGCGCGGCGCCGCGTAGGCGTGGTCGTACCAGCCGTCGGAGTCGTCGTAGGCGACGACGACCGCGGTGTCCTTCCACTGCGGCGCGCTCTGGATCTTGTTGATCCACTCCACGAGGAACCGCTGTTCGTCGAGGGGCCCGGAGTAGCCCGCGTGCCCGTCCCGCGCGGCGGGGGCCTTGAGGAAGCTGACGGCGGGCAGCCGCCCCGCGCGCAGGGCGGCGTCGAAGTCGGTCAGGTCGTACTGGTGGTTCGCCCGCCCGGCGTGGCCGATCTCGGCGACGGAGCGCGGCGGGAGGTGGTGCGGGTTGGCCGTGGAGCGGTAGTACTGGAACGGCTCGTGGTGCGGGCTGTAGTCGATCACGCGCGCGCCGCCGGCGTTGGTGTGCGTGCGGCCGGAGCACCGCGCGTGGTGGCCGGGCCTGCCGTCCCAGGGGGTGCTGGGGCGGAAGCCGCCCTGGAACCAGCCCCAGGAGACGTCTTCGTCGGTGAGCACGTCCCCGATGGTGCGGCCGGTCATCTCGGCGAGGGGGCTGTGCCCGCTGCCGTCCTTGTTCGAGCAGTCGTCGTAGGCGGGCTCGGGGTCGGCGAGGACCGTGCCGACGCCGTCGGCGTCCGGCGCGGTCACGACGCGCGGGTCCGGCTCGGCGGTCCGCTCGGGCCGCTCCGTGCCGGAGGCGGGGTCGGTGGAGACGACGCCGTGGGTCTGCCCGGAGACGAGGTTGATCGCTCCGGGCGTGGACGGCCCGTACGTGGTGCTGAAGGAGCGGTCGTTCAGGGCGTAGTGCTGCGCGTAGTTCCACAGGGCGGTGACGGTGTTGCCGTCGTAGTAGTCCATGACGAGGCCGGGCTCGCCGAAGAGACGGCCCGAGCACTTCCCGGAGTCGGTGTTCTGCACGTAGCGGTCGGCCTTCCCGCCGTTGGCGGCGTACTGCTCCGGGCCGTAGGAGTGGTTCTGGTCGCAGGTGAGGGCCTGCCGGGCGGACAGCCGGCGCGGCGGGTACTGGTTGGGGTTGCGTTGCAGGAGCCCGGCCGTGCGCAGGTTGTCGACCTTGGCGGGGGTGTCGCGGGCGGGGGTGAAGCGCGTGCCGTCGGTGTTCGCGGCGCGCGGGTACGTGGCGAAGTAGTGGTCGAAGGAGACGTTCTCGTCGAAGACGACGACGAGGTGCTCGACCGGTGACTCGGTCGCGCTCCAGTCGCCGGGGAGCGGGGAGCGGGCCGCGGCGGGGGACGCGCCGAGGACGGCGGTGGTGGCGAAGGCGGCGGCGAGGGCGGCGCCTCTTCTTGTACGAGTACGGGTACGGGTACGGGTGCTCATGCGTGGTGGTCCTCCGGTTCAGGCCAGCAGGGCGCGGCCGTACCAGTCGGCGCGGTCCCGCACACCGGGCAGGGCGAAGAAGTACCCGCCGCCGAACGGGGTGACGTAGTCGGTCAGCGGCTCTCCGGCGAGTCGTTTCTGCACGGCGGTGAACTGGCGCACGGGGTCGCGCTGGTAGCAGCAGAAGAGCAGCCCCTGGTCGAGGGTGCCGTTGCTGTCGGTGCCGCGGTCGTAGCTGTACGAGCGGCGCAGCAGCCGGTGCGCCTCGCTGCCGGGGGTGCGGGGGTGGGCCAGGCGGATGTGGCTGTCGAGGGGGGTCACCTCGCCCGTGGGGTCGTGGGCGTAGCGGGGCGCGTCGTTCTCGTGGGCGCCGTCGAGGGGCGCGCCGGTGTCGCGGCTGCGGCCGATGACGCGCTCCTGCTCGGAGAGCGGGATGCGGTCCCAGAACTCGGTCAGCATGCGGATGAGCCGGACGACCTGGTAGCTGCCGCCGGCGGCCCACGGCGGCTCGCCGGAGTCCGGTCCGGTCCACACGAGGCGGTCCATGAGGCGGGCGTCGCGGGGGTCGGGGCCGGAGGTGCCGTCCTTGAAGCCGAACAGGTTGCGGGGGGCGCCCGTGGGGCGGGGCGGGGCGGTGTGGCCGTTGATGCGCCAGCGGATCTGGAGCGCGCCGCGGGTGTGGCGGGTGAGGTCGCGCAGGGCGTGCAGCACGGTGTCGGGGCTGTCGGCGCACAGCTGGACGGCGAGGTCGCCGTGGCACCAGGCGGGGTCGGGGTCGTCGTCGGGGAAGACGGGCATGGGGCGCAGCAGGCGCGGGGCGCGGCCGGCGAGTCCGTAGCGGCCGTCGAAGAGGGAGGCGCCGGCGGAGAGGGTGACGGCGAGTCCGCCGTCGGCGGGGAGGTCCGGGCCGAGGAGGCCGGAGTCGGGGGGCGGGGCGGTGATGCCGGTGGGGTCGGGGGTGCCGCCGGTGGTCAGGAGGCGGGCGCGGTCGGTGAGGGTGCGCAGGAGGTCGGCGAGTTCGCGCCGGTCGGCGGCGGTGACGTCGAAGGAGGTGAAGGCGGTGGCGCGGGCGGGCGGGGTGAGGACGGCGGCCTGGTGGGGGCCGTGGAAGCGGGGGGCGGCCGGGGGGCGGGGGGCGGTGGCGGCGGCCGGTGCCGCGAGGGCGCCGGCGGCGCCCGCGGCGAGTGCGCCGCGCAGGAGGCCGCGGCGGGGGACGGGCCTCACGGCGTCCTCCGTACGTCGCAGAGCGCGGCGACGGACGCGAGGCGCTCGGTGAGGTCGCCGACGGCGGCGTCGATGCGGGCCCGTTCCGTACGGCTGAGGCGGGCCAGGGGCGTCCAGCCGCCGTGGTGGGCGTGCGCATGGGCGTCGAGGGCGCGGGCGAGGCCGCCGAGGCGGCGGTCGAGGGCCGGGAGGCCCGGGTAGCGGGTGCGGAGGAAGGGGCGGAGGCGGTCCAGGACGGCGCGGGTCGCGTCGACGTGGGCGCGGGCGGTGGCGAGGCCGGAGCCGCTGCCGTAGTCGGTGCGGCCGGTCAGCTCGGCGCGCAGGGTGTCCTCCAGGATTTCGTGCGCGCGGCGGCCGAGGTCGGCGGGGTCCATCCGGGTGCCGGCCCAGGCCGTGCGCAGGGCGCGCACGTCGCGGGCGAGGCGGTCGGTGGCGGGGACGAGGCCGGCGGGGCGCTCGTGGTGCCAGAGGCCGTGCTCGACGCGGTGGAAGCCGGTGAAGCCCGGGTCGCGCAGGCCGCGGGGCAGGCCGGCGGTGGTGCGGTCGACGGCTTCGCCCGCGTCGCCGAAGGCGTCGTAGGCGGCGCCGAGGCGGGCGTAGGCGAGGTGGGCGGCGAGCCAGCGGGTGCGGGCGGCTCGGAGGTCGCCGGTGCGGACGGCCGCGCGCAGGGCGTCCGTCGCCGCGGCGAGGCGGGTCATGCGGGTGGTCACCCAGTGCTGGTAGTCCAGGGTGGGCGGGATGAGGTCGTGCGCGGTGAGGGGGACGGCGGCGGGGACGGCGCCGGCAGCCGTGCGGCCCCGGATGCGGACGGCGGGGCCGGTGACGGGGTCGGCGTCCTCGCCGAAGCACACGAACGCGTACGTGCCGGCGCCGAGCCGCGCCCTCATCGTCCGGACGGCCCCGGGCGCGATCCCTTCGGCCTCGCCGAACACGGCTCCCGTACGGGGGTCGGTGAGCTGGACCTCGGCGGCGGTGCCGGAGGTGTTGTGCAGGGTGAACGTGTGCGTACCGGGGCGGGGGTGCGGGCCCCAGCCGTGGCCGCAGCGGTGCGGCGACGTGTCGACGCGGTCGGCGGGGGCGGAGTGGGGGGCGGGGGGCTCCGCCGCCGCGCACCCGGCGAGGGCGAACACGGCACCGCCGACGGCCGCGGCGGCAACGACGTGCGTCGAGCGAACGCCCGGACTACGCCTCATCGACCGCCTCCTCCGTCCCGCCCACCCGGCACCGCCGGGCACCACCACGGTGGTTACGCGCCGCCGCGGCGGCTGGTTGTTGCGCGGCAACAGCGGGCGCTCGGCCCGGCGCAGCGATCGAGAGCACCCGCACCTCTCAACCGCCGCAACGGCGCGCAACCGACAACCACCATCCCGGCGGTGCCGAACCGGCCGAGCCCGCCGAGCCCGCCGGGCACCGCCGGACACCGCCGCGGTGGTTGCGCGCCGCCGCGGCGGAAGGATGTTGCCACCGCGGCAGCGGATACGGCCGCTGGGCCGTATCCGTCACCCACCCGCACAAAAGCAAACGCGGCCGAGTTACAGGGCGGCAGCCGCGCGAGAGCGCGTCCGGCGGTGGGGCGCCCCGGAGGGAACCCCTCATCCCCGAGCGTCCGCCGGACACGACGTACCGCACCGCAGCCACCCCGCGGTCCTCGACCGCATGATCAAGGCTAGGGGCGGATCGCCGCCCTAGTCGGGAAATACGCCCATACGTCACCCGTTTGACACGCCGTCACGCCCACAACCACACCCGCCGGTTCCGCGCGACCGTATGGACGCGCCGGGAGCGGTCGGGGTGCAGGACCCCGCCGAACGCGCCCAGCCCCGGCACGTCCCGCTCCTCCAGCACCCGGACGTCGTCCAGCTCCGGCGAGACGTCCACGCTCCGCGCACCCACGAGCACCAGCACCGGCCGCACCTGCACCAGGAACCCGCAGCCGCGCGAGAGGACGAGCGACGCCCGGGCCGCGTCGTGCCGGGCCTCGCGGACATACGGCTGCGGATGCCGCTCGCGGTCCGTCCGCACCTCCGACACCCCGGCCCGCACCCGCGCCCTGGCCGCCGGCCTGGAGGCGATGCCGAAGACCCCGCCGGGCCCGATCAGCAGGTGGGAGACGATCGCGTCCCCCGGAAGGACGATGGAGTGCACCACGTCCCAGCCGCCGCTTGCGAGCCCTTCGAGCGCCGCGCCGACGCACTGCTCCGCGGCCAGCGCCCGGCGCCACGCGTCCTCCACGGGCCGCCGCCCGAGCAGCCGGGCGAGCGCGAGGCGCGCGCGGCCGGACGGCCCGGCCGCGCCGGAGCCGTCGAGCCGGGCGCGGAGCGTCTCGCCGGGCCGGTTGGGCGCGAGGTCGTCGTCGGGCGGCAGGAACAGCCGCTCGGGGTCGAACTCCTTGCCGTTCGCGCTCCTCTTGCCGTCCGGCCGCTCCCGCACGCAGACCACCCCCTCCGCCATACTGCCGCAGAAGCGCGGGAACCAACCCGTCCGGCGGACCGTTCCCCTGACAGAGGCCCCGCGACATCCCCCCGATCGCGGGGTCTCGTCCATTCCCGCCCCGGCGCGCGCCCTTGGCCCGTCCGGGCGCACCCCCTGGTCCGTCCGGCCGCGCCCCCTTGGCCCGTCCGGCCGTATCCGGCCTCATCCGGCCCCATCGCGGCGACACCCGCCCCCGGTGCTTTACATCGCCAAACACCCCACCAATCATCCCTTTTGTCACATTAAATGCCGGGAAGGGATGGTCAGTGAGAGCACTCACCTTGTACGGAGCCCTGGGATCGCTGGTCCTCACCACGCTCGCCGTCGTCCCGGCCGACGCCATCGCCCCGGACCGCACCCACGCGCCCGGCGGCTACGCCGAAGCGCTCGGCGCGGAGGAAGCCGCCGAGGAAGCCGCCTCGGAGGGCATCCGCTTCGGCGCGTGCCCCGAGGCGGAGGGCCTGCCCGAGCCCTTCGAGTGCGGCACCGTCTCCGTCCCGCTGGACTACGCCCACCCCCACGGCAAGCACATCAGCCTCACCGTCAGCCGCGGCCGCGCCACCGGCCCGGACTCCGGCCGGCAGGGCGCGCTCGTCTACAACCCCGGCGGGCCGGGCGGCTCCGGCATGTTCTTCCCGCTGCTCGCCGCCATCCCCCAGTGGCAGAACCTGGCGAAGGCGTACGACTTCGTCGGCTACGCGCCCCGCGGCGTCGGCCGCTCCGCGCCCCTGTCGTGCGTGTCCCCCGCGAGCTTCGTGAAGGGACCCACCGAGGCGCCGGAGCACCCCACCCGCGCGTACAAGCGCAAGAAGGTCGCCGAGGCGCGCGCCTACGCGGAGAGCTGCGCGCGCCGCGGCGGCTCCGGCCTCCAGCACTTCACCAGCCTCAACAACGCCCGCGACCTGGACGTCCTGCGCGCCGCGCTCGGCGAGCGGCGGCTCACGTACATGGGGGCGTCCTACGGCACGTACTTCGGCGCGCTCTACGCCACCATGTTCCCGGGGCACGTGCGCCGCATGGTCTTCGACAGCGTGGTCGACCCCGACCCCAAGAAGATCTGGTACGGCAGCAACCTCAGCCAGTCCGCGGCGTTCGAGACCCGCTGGAGCGACTGGCGGCGCTGGGTCGCCCGGCACGACGCCGTCTACCACCTGGGGCGCACCGCGAAGCAGGTGCACGCCTCCTACGAGCGGGCGAGCCGCCGGCTGGCCCGCAAGCCCGCCGGCAAGGTCGGCCCCGGGGAGCTCCAGGCCGCGTTCCTCCAGGTCGGCTACACCGACAGCTACTGGGCGCGCAGCGCGAGCGCCCTCGCCACGTACCTGCGCGGGGACGCGAAGTCGCTGCGCGCCATCGCCGAGCCGGACGTGAACGGCGCGGTGGCCAGTGAGAACTCCAACGCCGTCTACACGGCCGTCGAGTGCAACGACGTGCGCTGGCCGCGCTCCTGGAAGAAGTGGGACCGCGACAACACGCGGCTCGCGCGGCGGGCGCCGTTCGAGACGTGGCAGAACGCGTGGATGAACCTGCCGTGCGCCTTCTGGAAGGCGCCGTCGCAGCGGCCGCTCGACGTCCGCGCCGCGCGCGGCGCGCTCCCGCCGACGCTGCTGCTGGCGGCGGAACGGGACGCGGCCACGCCCTACTCCGGCGCCCTGGAGCTGCGGCGGCGGCTGGCCGGCTCGGCCCTGGTGACCGAGCGGGGCTCGGGCACGCACGGCATCGGCGGCGGCCCGAACCACTGCGTCAACCGCCACCTGGAGAACTACCTGCTGACGGGCGCGGTCCCGGCCCGCGACGCGGCGTGCGCTCCGCGCCGGGAACCGACGGCAAGAGCGGGCAAGGACCCGGCCCGCCTGCCGGCCGCCTAGCGGCCTCCGGCCCGGCGGCACACCGCCGGGCCGCACGCCCCCGGTGCGGGGCTACGCCAGCCCCGCCACCAGCTCCGCGACCGCCTTGCGGCGGCCCGTGTAGAACGGGACTTCCTCGCGGACGTGCATGCGGGCCTCGGACGCGCGGAGGTGGCGCATGAGGTCGACGATGCGGTACAGGTCGTTCGCCTCGAAGGCGAGGATCCACTCGTAGTCGCCCAGGGAGAACGAGGCGACCGTGTTCGCCCGGACGTCCGGGTAGCCGCGGGCCATCTTGCCGTGGTCGGCGAGCATGCGGCGGCGGTCCTCGTCGGGCAGCAGGTACCAGTCGTAGGAGCGGACGAAGGGGTAGACGCTGACGTAGTCACGCGGGGTCTCGTCGGCGAGGAACGCCGGGATGTGCGACTTGTTGAACTCGGCGGGGCGGTGCAGCGCCATGTTGGACCACACCGGCTCCAGCGCACGGCCGAGCTTCGTGCGGCGGAAGAGGTTGTACGCGTCCTGGAGGGCGTCCGAGGTCTCGGAGTGCCACCAGATCATGACGTCGGCGTCGGCGCGCAGCCCGGAGAGGTCGTACGTGCCGCGCACGGTGACGTCCTTCTGCGCGAGCTGCGCGAACAGCTCCTCGACCTCGTCGGCCCAGCCGGCCCGGTCCTGCGGCAGGACGTCGCGGAGCTTGAACACCGACCAGAGGGTGTAGCGGATGACCTCGTTGAGGTCCTTGGCCTTCTTGCCGGCGTTCGGGATCTTCTGCGCGTCGTCAGTCATGGTTCCTATTCTCCCCTGCGGTCCCCGGCGCCCTCGGCCAGGGTGGCGAGTACGGCGAGTACGGCGTCGGCCGCCCGGTGGGCGCTGGAGACGCAGGCGGGGATGCCCACGCCGTCGTAGACGGCGCCGCACACGGCCAGGCCGGGCACGCGGCCGACGGCCTCGCGGATGCGGGCGACGCGGTCCAGGTGCCCCACGGGGTACTGCGGCAGGCCGCCGTCCCAGCGGGTGACGCGCGTCTCGACGGGGGCGGCCGCGAGGCCCACCGCGTCGCCGAGGTCCTTGAGCGAGGCCGACACCAGCTCGGCGTCCTCGCGCTGCAAGAAAGCCTCGTCGCCGTACCGCCCGATCGAGGTCCGCAGGACGAACAGGCCGGGGTCGGCGTCGGCGTTCCAGCGCCACTTGTTGCTGCTGAAGGTGGAGGCCTTGATCGTCCGGCCGTCGACGGGCGGGACGAGGAAGCCGCTGCCGTGCAGCAGCCCCTCCGCGTCGGAGCGCCGGAAGGCCATGGTGACCAGGGCCATCGAGGCGTACTCGACGGCGGCGAGCCCGTCGGCGGCCGCGGGCGCGGCGCCGCGCAGGAGCCGTGCGGCCTCCGCGGCGGGCGCGGCGAGGACGACGGCGTCGGCGGTCAGGGTCCGCTCGCCCGCGCGGACGGTCCACCCCGCGCCGTCGCGGCGGAGCTCGTCCGCGCGGGTACGGGTGAGGATCTCGCCGCCGGCGGCCCGCACGGCGTCGGCGACCGCGAGCGGAAGCCGTCCGATGCCGCCTTCGATGCCCATGAAGACGGGGCCGGTCTGCTGCCGGGCGGCGGCGCGGGCCTGGAGGTCGCGGACGCCCTCGCCGAGGGAGCGGTGGGCGCGGGCGGCCTCGAAGAGCGGCGGGGCGGCGGCGCGCATGGAGATGCGGTAGGCGTCGCCCGCGTAGACGCCGCCGAGGAGCGGCTCGACCAGCCGGTCAACGACCTCGCGGCCCATGCGCTCGGCAATGTACGCGCCGATGGCGACGTCCTCGCCGGGGTCGGTGTGCGGCAGCTCGGCGTCCTGGGCGACGCGCGCGAGGCCGTCGGCGGACAGGATGCCGGAGGCGGCGAGCGGGGCGAGGTCGCCGGGGACGCCCATGGTGTGGCCGGTGGGCAGGGGGCGCAGCTCGCCGCGGGTCCAGAGCATGGCGGTCGCGGCGGGCGGCTGGAGGTGGTCGCCGAGTCCTGCGGCTCGGGCGAGCTCGACGGCTTCGGGGCGCCGGGCGAGCATCGACTCGGCGCCGAAGTCGACGGGCATGCCCGCGATCTCGCCCGCGTGGAGCTTGCCGCCGACGCGGTCGCTGCTCTCCAGGAGCGTGACGCGGACGCCCGCGCGCGCGAGCCGGAGGGCCGCGGCGAGGCCCGAGATCCCGCCGCCGATGACGACCGCACGAGGGGTGGAGGAGGCCGCCGCGGAGACGGCCGGGGAGTCCGCTGCACTCATGGGACCACTCTCTCAAACGGCCTCAAACGCCCTTCCGCCGCCCTCTGCGATCCGCCTCTCAGCCCTCCCGACCGACCGATCGGGCGGTTGCCCATTGACAGCGGCCGGAGGCAGCCCGAAGACTCGGCAGCGGCCGGCCAGGACAGCAGTTCAGGAACAGCAGTTCACACGGCGGCCCCGGTCGCGGGGCCCCGCGGGAGGAGTGCCATGAACGACCGCATCCGGGACGTCTACGTCGTCGACGCCGTGCGCACCCCGGTCGGCAAGTACGGCGGGGCGCTCGCCTCCGTGCGCCCCGACGACCTCGCCGCGCACGTCGTCCGCTCGGTCGTCGGCCGCAGCCCCGCCCTCGACCCGGCCCGGATCGACGACGTCGTCTTCGGCAACGCCAACGGCGCCGGCGAGGAGAACCGCAACGTGGGCCGGATGGCCGTGCTGCTGTCGGGGCTGCCGGTGACCGTGCCGGGCATGACGGTCAACCGGCTGTGCGCCTCGGGCCTGGAGGCCGTCGTCCACGCGTACCGGGCGATCGCCCTCGGCGACGCGTCGGTGGTCGTGGCGGGCGGCGTGGAGTCCATGACCCGCGCGCCCTACGTCCTGCCCAAGCCCGAGCGGGCCTTCCCCTCGGCCCACCAGGAGCTGTACTCGACCACGCTCGGCTGGCGGATGACCAACCCGGCGATGCCGGAGCGGTGGACGACGCCGCTGGGCGAGGGCGCCGAGCTGATCGCGGACAAGTACGGCATCACGCGCGAGCGGCAGGACGCCTACGCGCTGGCCAGCCACCGGAAGGCGGCGCGGGCGTGGGCGGAGGGCGCGTACGACGCCGAGGTCGTCCCGCTGCCGGGCGTGGAGCTGCCGCGGGACGAGACGATCCGCGACACCACCTCCCTGGAGGCCCTCGCCCGCCTGAAGCCGGCCTTCCGTAAGGCCGGGGGCACGGTCACGGCGGGCAACGCCTCGCCGCTCAACGACGGCGCGGCGGCGCTGCTGCTGTGCGATGAGGAAGGGCTGCGCGAGACGGGCCGCGAGCCGCTCGCGCGGATCCGGGCGTCCGCGGTCACCGGCACCGAGCCGGAGCTCTACGGGCTCGGGCCGGTGGAGGCCGTGCGGCGCGCCCTCGCCAAGGCCGGGCGCTCCTTTGCGGACGTGACATATTTTGAACTCAACGAGGCCTACGCGGCCCAGGTCCTGGGATGCTTCGAGGAGTGGCCGGACCTCGACACCGGGATCGTCAACCCCCGTGGCGGCGCGATCGCCATCGGCCACCCGCTGGGCTGCTCCGGAGCGCGCCTCGCGGGGTCGGTCGCCCACCAGCTCGCCGCGGCGGGCTCGGGCACGGGGCTGGCCGCACTGTGCATCGGCGTGGGGCAGGGACAGGCACTGGTCCTCGAACGCTGAGGGCCGCGGTCTTCGGACAGCCGGGGCCTCGGCCTTCGGGTGCTGAGGGCCGCCCGCCCGGAATCGCGCGCACGCCGAGGACGCGTACGGCGCTCGCTCTCCGGGGAGGTTGCCCGCACATGCGTACCACCGTCGGCATCATCGGGGCCGGCCCCGCCGGCCTGCTGCTCGCCCGGCTGCTGCACCGGGCGGGCGTGGACTGCGTCGTCCTGGAGGCCCGCGACCGCGCGTACGTCGAGCGGCGGCAGCGCGCCGGGATCCTGGAGCAGGGCTCGGTGGACGTCCTGCGGGCGTGCGGCGCGGGCGACCGCCTGGACCGCGAGGGGCTGACCCACCGCGGCTTCGAACTGCGCTTCGAGGGCGAGGCGCACCGCGTGGACCTGCCGTCCAGGACCGGCGGCCGCACCGTGACGATCTATCCGCAGACCGAGGTAGTCAAGGACCTGATCGCCCTTCAGCTGGCGGGCGGGCCGCCCCTGTTGTTCGACACGCGGGTGGTCGCCATTGAGAAGGCCGACGGCGAGCAGCCGCTCGTCCGCTTCGTCCGGGGAGGCCACGAGGGGCGGGGCGGCCAGGAGGGCACGCTGGAGTGCGAGTTCGTGGCGGGCTGCGACGGCTCGTACGGCGCTTCCCGGCGCGCCCTGCCCGCGGGCGCGGTGCGGATGCACGCGCGCACGTACCCGTACTCGTGGCTCGGCATCCTCGCGGACGTGCCGCCCTCCAGCGACGAGCTGCTGCTCGCCGGCCACGAGCGGGGCTTCGCGCTGCACAGCATGCGCTCCCCCGCCGTCTCCCGGCTCTACCTCCAGGTGCCCAACGGCACCGACCCCCGCGCCTGGCCGGACGACCGCATCTGGGACGAGCTGGACGTCCGGCTGGCCGCCGGGGACTGGCGGCTGCGGCGCGGCCCCGTCCTCGCCAAGTCGGTGAACGGCCTGCGCAGCCAGGTGATCGAGCCGATGCGGTACGGGCGGCTGCTGCTCGCCGGGGACGCGGCGCACATCGTGCCGCCGAGCGCCGCCAAGGGCCTCAACCTGGCTTTCGGGGACGTCGTCACCATGGCGCGGGCGTTCACGCACTGGCACCGCACCGGCTCGGCCGCGCTCCTCGACCGGTATTCGGACAACTGCCTGCGGCGCGTGTGGCAGGCGCAGTTCTTCTCGCACGAGCTGACGACGATGCTGCACGCGGCGCCGGGCGCCGACGCGTACGACCGCGCCATGCAGCTGACGTGGCTGCGCCGGGTCACGGGCCCCACGGCGGCCGCGGCGGAGCTGGCCGAGAACTACGCGGGGGCGCCGCTGGTCTGACCTGGCGGCAGGCCGGGCGGGATCACCGGTGGCCCCCCGGGGTAGATCAGGGCCATGGCCCTCTCTGAACCCGCACCTCATCCCGCGCAGGAACAGATACGCCCCGCAGCCGCCGGGGACAGCGCCTTCGCCGCCGCCGCGCGGGCCGTCGCCCTCCGCGCCCCGCTCAAGCCGGCCGTGCCCGTGCCCCTGCCCGCCGCGCCCGAGGCCGCCGAGCTGACCGGCCCCGTCTTCGGGACCGCCGACGTCGGGCCCCTCGACCACGACCTCACCCGGCAGCACCACGGCGAGCCGATCGGCGAGCGCATCGTCGTCGCCGGGCGGGTCACGGACCGCCGGGGCCGCCCCGTGCGCGGCCAGCTCGTGGAGCTGTGGCAGGCCAACGCCGCGGGCCGCTACGCCCACCCCCTCGACCGCCACCCCGCCCCGCTCGACCCCCACTTCACCGGCGCGGGCCGCTGCCTCACCGACGGCGACGGACGCTACCGCTTCGTCACCATCCGGCCCGGCGCCTATCCGCTGGGCAGCCCGGACGACGCCTGGCGCGCCTCCCACCTGCACTTCTCGCTCTTCGGCACGGCGTTCACGCAGCGGCTCGTGACGCAGATGTACTTCCCCGGCGACCCGCTCCTGCCGGCCGATCTGATCCGGAACGCCGTCAGCGACGCGGCGGCCCGCGCCCGGCTGGTCAGCGCCCTAGACCGCACGCTGGGCGAGCCGGGCCGCTCCCTCGGCTACCGGTGGGACATCGTCCTGGACGGCCCGTCCGCCACCTGGACCGAAACCGGAGGGGCCCGCTGATGCTGCTGCCGCCGACCCCGTCCCAGACCATCGGCCCGTACTACGGCACCGCCCTGCCCTTCCCGCGCGGCGGCGACGCGGCCCCGGCCGGGCACCCGGCCGCCGTGGCCCTGCACGGCCACGTCCGCGACGGGGAGGGCGCGCCCGTGCCCGACGCGCTCCTGGAGTTCTGGCAGGCCGCCCCGGACGGCTCGCTCACCGGCGCGCCGGGCAGCCTGCGCCGCGACGGGGAGACGTTCACCGGCTGGGCCCGCGTGCCCACCGACCGGGACGGGCACTACGTCCTGCGCACGCTGCTGCCGGGCGGCGCGCCGTACCTGGCCCTGTGCGTCCACGCCCGCGGGCTGAACCGGCACTTGTTCACCCGGGTGTACGTCACCGACCCGCCGCCCGGCGACGCCCTGCTGGCCGCGCTGCCGGCGGACCGGCGCGCCACGCTGCTGGCGCGGCCCGAGGCCGGGCGGCGGGACACGTACCGCTTCGATGTGAAGCTTCAGGGGGAAGGCGAGACGGTCTTCCTGGACTGGAGTGCCGGAGACTGAAGGAAACTCCACGAGGATGTCGGGACCGGGAGGAGCGGGGTATGGCCGCACAGCGGCTGGTGGTCGTCGGAGGCGACGCGGCGGGCATGTCCGCCGCGTCCCGGGCGCGCAGGCTCACGAAGCCGGACGAGCTGGAGATCGTCGCGTTCGAGCGCGGCGGTTTCACGTCGTACTCCGCGTGCGGCATCCCCTACTGGGCGGGCGGCGTGGTGGACGGCCCGGACGAGCTCGTCGCCCGGACGCCGGAGGAGCACCGCGCCCGCGGCATCGACGTGCGGATGCGCACCGAGGTGACCGGGCTCGACCTCGGCGGGCAGCACGTCCTCGTGCGCGACCTGGAGTCCGGGGAGGAGCGCCGGCACGGCTTCGACCACCTCGTCCTCGCGACGGGCGCCCGCCCCGTCCGGCCGCCCCTGGAGGGCATCGACGCCCCGGGCGTGCACGGGGTGCAGACCCTGGACGACGGCCGGGCGCTCGTCGACGCGCTGGACGGCGGCGCGGGGGACCGCAGGGCGGTGGTGGTCGGTGCGGGGTACATCGGCGTGGAGGCGGCGGAGGCGCTCGTCCGGCGCGGCTGGGCGGTGACGGTGATCGAGCGGTCCGCGCAGCCGATGGCGACCCTCGATCCCGACATGGGGGCGCTCGTGCGCGACGCCATGACCGGCATGGGCATCGAGGTGGTGACGGACACCGAGGTCACCGCCGTACGGACCGGCCCGGACGGGCGGGTCCGCGCCGTCGCCACGGCCGGCCGCGAACACCCCGCCGACGTGGTCGTCCTCGGCCTCGGCGTACGCCCCGAGACGGCGCTGGCCCGGGAGGCGGGCCTGCCGCTGGGCACGTCGGGCGGGCTGCTCACCGACCTGGCGATGCGGGTGCGCGGCCACGAGAACGTCTGGGCGGGCGGCGACTGCGTGGAGGTCCTCGACCTCGTCTCCGGCCGCACCCGCCACATCCCCCTCGGCACGCACGCCAACAAGCACGGCCAGGTCATCGGCACGAACGTGGGCGGCGGTTACGCGACGTTCCCCGGCGTGGTGGGCACGGCCGTCAGCAAGGTCTGCGACCTGGAGATCGCCCGGACCGGGCTGCTGGAGGCCCAGGCGCGGGCCGAAGGCCTGCGCTACGTGACCGCCACCATCGAGTCCACGAGCCGCGCCGGCTACTACCCCGGCGCGCGCCCGATGACGGTGAAGATGCTCGCCGAGCGCGGCACGGGGCGGCTGCTGGGCGTGCAGATCGTCGGGCGCGAGGGCGCGGCGAAGCGGGTGGACGTCGCGGCGGTGGCCCTCACGGCCCGCATGACGGTGGATCAGATGACGGCCCTGGACCTGGGATACGCCCCGCCGTTCTCACCCGTGTGGGACCCGGTGCTGGTGGCGGCCCGCAGGGCGGCGGCGGCCGTCAAGGGCGACTGAGGGGGCCTGAGAGGCCGGGAGGAGCCGTTGGGAGCGCAATTCGACACGCACGAAGGCCGGGAAAATTCACCCGATTGTGCGTAAGGCCGGACACTTGCGCATTCCGGAATTACGGCGCGATGCTGGCGACAGGCCCCAAAGGGAGGCCTGAACTCCGGTCAGGACCGAGGTGAACCCCGTGGACGAGAAGAAGACCTACGAATCGCCCGAGCTCATCGAGATCGGCACCTTCGAAGAGGACACGCAGGGCTGGTGGGGCCATTGGTGGGACGGCTTCAACGGCTGGCGTGACTGGTAACCGGTAACCGGTAACTGGTAACCGGTAAGGGCGGACAGCGGGATGTCCGGTTGCGGTGCGCGCTGGTTCGCGGTGTTGCCCGACAGCGAAGCCGGCAGCACGGCGGCCGGGCTCCTGCGCCCCCTCGCCGCCCGGTCCGTCCAGCACGCCTCGGGACGGCCGTGGCTGCTGGGCCACTGGAGCGCGGACGAGGTCGTGGTCGGCGAGGCTGGCGGCGCGAGGCTGGCGGTGATCGGGCAGTGCCCGGTCACCGCCGGCCGGCTGAACCGGCTGGCCGCGGGGCTCGGCACGGGCGTGGCGTACCTGGACCGGATCGGCGCGATCCTGCCGGGAAGCTTCCACGCGGTGGCCGCGGCGGGCGGCAGGCTCCGGGTCCAGGGCAGCGCGTCGGGGCTCCGGAGGGTCTTCTACGCGCCGCTGGCGGGCACCGTGGTGGCGGCCGACCGGTCCGACGTCCTGGCCCGCCTGACCGGAAGCGGCCCGGACCGGCAGTGGCTCGCGGCCCGGCTGCTGGACCAGCCGGTGCCGCACCCGGCGGCCGACGCCCCGCCGTGGCAAGGAGTGCGGGCGGTGCCGCCGGGACGCTGCCTGCTGATCGAGGCCGACGGGCGCAGCCGTACCGCGCGCTGGTGGTATCCGCCCGAGCCGGAGCTGCCCCTGTCCCGGGGCGCCCCGCTCCTGCGCGACGCGCTGGCCACGGCGGTGGCGTTCCGGGTTGAGGCCGCGGGGGCTGCTGGGACTGCGGGGGCTGCGGGAACGTCGGGGACTGCGGGAACGACGGGGCCCGCCCCCGGCATCGGCTGCGATCTGTCCGGCGGCCTGGATTCGACGTCGCTGTGCTTCCTGGCCCACCGGCACCGGCCCGGCCTGACCGCGTTGACGTGCGCCGGAGCCGACGAGAGCGACGACGACGCGGCGTGGGCCGACCTCGCCGCCCGCGACCTGCCCGGCGCCCGGCGGCTCGTCGTGTCCGCCGGGCAGCGCCCTCCGCAGTTCGCGGACCTCCTGCGCTCCGCCGGCACGGACGAGCCGAACCCCGGCCTGCGCGGCCAGGCCCAAGTCCTCGCGCTCGCCGGGCTCCTGGCGGCCGAGGGCTGCCGCGTGCGGCTCAGCGGGCACGGCGGCGACGAGGTGGTGTGGGCCCGGGGCGCGTACCTCCACGACCTGGCGCGCAGCCACCCGCACACCTGCTGGCGGCACGCCCGCGCCCACCGGATCCTGCGCCGCTGGTCCGGCCGCTCCCTCATGGACATGCTGCTGGACCGCCGGGACTACGGCACGTGGCTCGGCGACCAGGCCGCGGCCCTCACCTCGCCGCCCGGCCGGGACGGCCCCGCCGGCTGGGGCCCGGACCTGCGCATGGCCCCGTGGGCCACGGCGGAAGCCGCCGAGGCGACCCGTGCCCTGCTCGGCGCGGCGGCGGAGGACGCCCGGCCGCTCGCGGGCTCGCGCGGCCGGCACGAGGCCGTCGCGCTGGCGCAGACCGCCGGCCGCTGCTCCCGCATCGACGGGCAGGTCGTCGCGGGCACCGGCCTGACCGCGGCCTACCCCTTCCTCGACGACCGCGTGCTGGAGACGTGCCTGGCCGTGCGCCTGCACGAGCGCACCACCCCCTGGCGCTACAAACCCCTGCTGACGGAAGCGATGCGCGGCATCGTCCCCGACGCCGTGCTGCGCCGCACGACCAAGGCGGACACGGGCCCGGAGGTCTCCGCGGGGTTCCGCCGCCACCGCGGTGAACTGCTCGCCCTGTGCGACGACCTGCTGCTCGCCCAGTACGGCCTGGCCGACGCCGCCCGGCTGCGGGCGGCCGTCGCCGAAGCGTGCGCCGAGGGCGTCGTACGCCCCGCGCTCGTGCAGACCCTCGCCACCGAGGCGTGGCTGCGTTCGGCGGCGGGCCGCACGGGCAGGGCGCGCGCCCCCGGCGTCGCGGGTCCGGGGACGGTGCGGGCGTGAGCGGCCCCGTCGTCCTCCCCCGGGAGCCGAAACCGCCGCTGCGCGAGCGGGCCGCGGCGCACGTGGCGATCGGCGCGGCCCGCCTGATCGCCCGCCTGCCGCCCCGTCACCTCCGCGCCCTGCTGGGCGCGTTGCGCACCGGGGCCGTCCCCGCGACGTACGACCAGGCGCTCGCCGCCCGCACCGCGGTCACCGGCACCAGCGCGCACTGCGCCGGCCCGTACTGCGTGCCCCGGTCCGTGGCCACGGCGCTGCTCTGCCGGCTGCGCGGCACGTGGCCCACGTGGTGCACCGGGGTCCGCACGGGCCCTTTCGCCGCGCACGCCTGGGTCGAGGCCGAGGGCCGGCCCGTGGGCGAGCCGGCCGGCTCGGGCTGCTTCAGCACCCTGCTCTCGGTCCCGCCGCGGGAGCGCGAGAGGTGATCGCGCGGACGGCAGTGCGCCCCGGGCGGGGATCCCGCCCGGGGCGCACCGGATCGCCTATCGGCGTCCTAGTCCAGCCTGTGCCCTAGGTCAGCGCCACTGCTTGATGCAGGCGCTGGGGACCCAGCCCCGGTGCCCGCCATAGCTCAGGATGACCCAGCTGTTGTCCTTCTTCCCGCAGAGGTTGTAGGACTGGCCGCTGATGCCGGTGCCGGTCGGGTCGCAGCCGCGGCCGGACTTGCCCTTGGGGAGCAGGCCGACGGCGGTGGCGCCCAGCTTCCGGTCCGTGCGGATCTTCACGCTCTCCAGCGCCGTCAGCGTGTCGTAGCTGCAAGACGCGGCGGCGGAGACGCGCGCGTCGGCCGCGGCAGCGACGCCGCCGCCGGTCAGGACGGCGCCGCCGGCGAGAACGGCGGCGGTGACGGCGGTGGCCGCCAACTTCCTTATGTGCATGATGGTTCCCCGTCGTGGTAGGTAACGGTGATCACCACGCTATCCAGGCATGTACATGACATGCAAAGCGGCGCGAGCCCGTGCGCGGACGATCTCCGGCGTTGACGTGCGCCGGACCGGCCGCTGTAATGGGCGGCGTGGCGCGTGGCGCCGGCCAAAGAGAAGTGGGCCGGCCGGCAGCCGGGCGACCACCCGTAGTGCAGGGGTCCGTCCCGTGAATTCACCCTCCGCAGGCTGAGCCTGACGCAGGCGAACGCTCTCGTACGCGTACGCCCGGCGCTCCGCGCGCCCTTTTCTTCCCCCTCTTCTTCCCTTCCTCCGCTTCACGCGGATCCTCATCTTCAGGAATTCGCACGCCGGTTGACGCGGCCGCGGTCCTGTATTTCCCGGAGAGCCCACACGCATGTCTTCCTTCAACCAATCCGTCATCGACGAGTTCCGTGCCAACGGCGGAAAGGTCGGCGGCCCGTTCGAGGGCGGCGATCTGCTCCTGCTGACCACCACGGGCGCGAAGTCCGGCGCGGAACACACCACGCCGCTCGGCTACGTGCGCCACGGCGAACTACTGCTGGTCGTCGGCTCCGACATGGGAGCGCCCCGGCACCCCGACTGGTACCGGAACCTGCTGGCCCACCCGCTCGTCCAGGTGGAGATCGGGGCCGAACGGTACGCGGCGGTGGCGGTGCCCGCCGAAGGGGCGCGGCGCGACCGGCTGTTCGCCCACGTGGTGAGCGCAGCGCCCGGGTACGGCGAGTACCAGGCGAACACCCCGCGCGTCCTGCCGGTCGTGGTCCTGGAGCGCACCGGCGACACCGAGGCGCCGCCCGTCCGGACGCTCGCCGACAAGGTCATGGAGGTGCACACCTGGCTGCGCGCGCAGCTGAAGCACGTACGCGCCGAGGTCGAAGCCCACTTCGCCGCCGCGCCGGGCGACGAGCGGCGGATGCCGGGGCTGGGGTTGCAGATCCGGCAGCACTGCCTGGCGTTCTGCCAGTCGCTGGAGTTCCACCACACGAGTGAGGACCAGCACCTGTTCCCGGCGATGGAGGCCCACCACCCGGAGCTCGGCGCCGCCTTCGAGCGGCTCCGGTCCGAGCACAGGACCGTGGCGCGGTTGCAGCAGGAGCTGGGAGCGCTGCTGGCGGACATCGCGGGCGCCGACCCCGTACGCTTCCGCGCCGAACTGGAGCGGATGACGCAGGAGCTGACGGCGCACCTCGCCTACGAGGAGGAGATCCTGCTCCCGCCGCTCGCCGGGATCCCCTTCCCGCCACAGGCGGCGAAGCCGTAGCGGCCGCGGTTTCCGGAGCGGCCGCCATTTCCGGAGCAGTCGCCATTCCGGCCCACCCGCCGTCACACGGCTGCTAGAAAACCCGGGTGACGACTCCCGACCCTGCGCGCCCTGCGCGCTCTCTTTCCCCCGCTTCGCGCCGCCGCTTCCTCTCGGGGGCGGTGGCCGCCGGCGGCGGTCTGCTCGCCGCGGCGCCCGGGGCCCGGGCCCTGGACCGCCCCCGTCCGCACGTGCGGACCGGCACCTGGCCTCCGGGCCTGGAGGCCGCGGCCCGCCGCGCCATGCCGGCCGCCGTCGACTACGCCCGCGCCGCCGGCCGGTGGCCCTACGGCGCGGTGCTCGTCGACGTCGCCGGCGGGCACGTCGTGACGGGCGCGAGCAACGACTCCGGCCACGACCCCACGGCGCACGCCGAGGTCGCCCTGCTGCGCAAGGCCGCCGCCGCGGGCCTGCACCTCCCGGACCACGCCGTGGTCACCACGGCCGAGCCGTGCGCGATGTGCGCGGGCGCGCTCCTGTGGAGCAAGGTGCGGGCCGTCGCCTACGGGACCTCCGTGGAGAAGCTCATCTCGTACGGGGTCCCGCAGATCGACATGTCCTTCGCCGAGATCGCCGGCAGGTCGCTCCTGCCGCGTCCCCCGGCGCTGGCCGGTGACGTCCGCTGCGACCTCACCGACCCCCTCTACCGCGGCCTGATGCGATAGCCGGCCTCGGCCGGCAGGTCAGCGGGCCGTGCGCTCGTGCACGTACTCCACGAGGCGCGTCAGCGCGTCCGGGTCCGTGTTCGGCATGACGCCGTGGCCCAGGTTGAAGACGTGGCCCTCCAGGCCGGACGCCGCGTCCAGCACCTCCTGGGCCTTCATCTCGACCGCGCTGCGGCCGGCGAAGAGCACGGCCGGGTCGAGGTTGCCCTGGAGGGCCTTGCCCGGGCCGACGCGGCGGACGGCCTCGTCCAGCGGGACGCGCCAGTCGACGCCGACGACGTCCGCGCCGGCCTCGCCCATGAGGCCGAGGAGCTCGCCCGTGCCGACGCCGAAGTGGATGCGGGGCACGCCGTGGTGGGCGACCGCGTCGAAGACCTTGGCGGAGGCCGGCATGACGAAGTTGCGGTACTCGGCCGGGGCGAGGGCGCCCGCCCACGAGTCGAAGAGCTGGACGGCGGAGACGCCGGCCCGGATCTGGACGTCCAGGAAGGCGGCCGTGATGCCGGCCAGGCGGTCCACGAGGTCGGCCCACAGCTCCGGGTCGCCGTACATCATGGCCTTGGTGTTCTCGTACGTGCGCGAGGGCCCGCCCTCGATGAGGTAGCTGGCCAGGGTGAACGGCGCGCCCGCGAAGCCGATCAGCGGGGTCGCGCCGAGCTCGCCGGTGAGCTGGCGGACGGCCTCGGTGACGTAGGGGACGTCGGAGGCGTCGAGCGGGCGCAGGCGCTCCAGGTCCGCGCGGGTACGGACCGGCTCGGCGACGACCGGGCCGACGCCCGGCTTGATGTCCAGGTCGATGCCGACGGCCTTGAGCGGCACCACGATGTCGCTGAAGAAGATCGCGGCGTCGACGTTGTGCCGGCGGACCGGCTGCAGAGTGATCTCGGTGACGAGGTCGGGCCGCATGCAGGAGTCGAGCATCGCGATGCCCTCGCGCACCTTGCGGTACTCGGGGAGCGAGCGGCCCGCCTGCCGCATGAACCAGACCGGAGTGTGGGGCACCGGCTCGCGCCGGCACGCCCTCAGGAACGCCGAGTCGTGTGCGGCGATACGGCCTGTCTGCTGCTGGCTGCGCTCACTCATGCCCCAAATCTTCGCACGGGCCGAACGAGTGACCCGCCCGTGTGGGTGTCCTACCCGGAACCGCGCTTCGTTCCGCCTAGTCTTCCGGGCATGGCTGCGGCGCAGGGACACCTCTCGGACGGTCCGGACGACGCGGATGGGGAGGGCTCCCCGTCCGTCTTCCGGCAGGCGGTCGCCGGGCTGCAAGGGGTGCGCCTGCGGCCGGAGATCGAGCTCGACGCGACGCCGCCGCCCCAGCGGCTCGCCCCCTTCTCGTACGCGCTGGAGGCCGCGGTCGTCGTCGACGACCAGGAGCTGGCCGACGGCCGGCTGATCCTGCTCCACGACCCCGCCGGGCACGAGGCCTGGGGCGGCACGTTCCGGCTCGTGACGCTGGTGCACGCGGACCTGGAGCCGGAGATGGCGGCGGACCCGCTGCTCCCCGAAGTCTGCTGGTCCTGGCTCACGGGCGCGCTGGAGGCACGGCGCGTGCCGTACGCGGCGCCGAGCGGGACGGTCACGCGGGCCGGGTCCCACTACTTCGGCGGCCTCTCCGACCGGGAGCCGTCGACGCGCATCGAGATCCGGGCCTCCTGGTCGCCGGTCCCGCCGGCGGCGGCCAAGCCCGTACGGGCGGTCCGGGGCGGGAAGGGGGGCGGCGGCCCGGCCGCGGAGCCGCCGGAGGAGGCGGGGGTGCCGGACACCGCGGCGCACCTCGCTGCGTGGTGCGACCTGCTGTGCCAGATCGCGGGCCTCCCCCCGGGCGGCGCCCCGGACGCGGGCGTGGTGACCCTCCCCCAGAGACGGGACCCCCAGGGCCGCCGGTAGCGCTGCGCGCGCTTTCGCCGTACGAGGGCGAGGCGAGTCCGGCACCGCCGGATACGTCCGCTGCGGCTGATCACCGCCGCGGCGGGCTTGAAGGGGCCGGGCCCCTTCACGGCCGGTACCGGCCGGTTCCAGCCGGTTCCAGCCGGTTCCAGCCGGTCAAGGATGCCCGCATCCTTGAATCCGCCGCGACGGCGCTCAGCCGAAGCGGCGCTGTCCGGCGGTGCCGTACGGGCTCAGGTGGGCCCGGCACCGCCGGATACGTCCGCTGTGGCTGAGCGCCGCCGCGGCGGGAATGAAGGGGCCGGGCCCCTTCACGGCCGAGCGCGGCCGGGACCGGCCGGTCAAGGACGCCCCGCGTCCTTGGAACCGCCCCCGCGGCGCTCAGCCGCACCGCCGCACCCCGGCGGCGCCGAACCCGCCCCGAGCCGTACGGCACCGCCGAGCCCCGCGCCGCGGAACGGTCACCCGGATGCCGTATCCATGACCGAATTCGCCCGCCCCCGGGCACCGTTTCGGTCGGCAACCTGATCGGTTGCCGACCGTTCGCATCCGAATTGCCCGAATTGTTACTCACCAATTCGTGATCATTCCCTAAAGCCGGGACGCTTCGGTGCCGAAGAGGCTTGTGACCCTTCCCATACGGATTACCCCGGCTTACCCCCAAAGCCGGACCCGTCCCCCCGCCACTCCCCCCTGGAGGCTTGGTGTCCGTTCTCCTCGAGCAACCTGCGAGCCTCGCCTACCGCCCCAATAAACCGACGGCCATGGTCGTCGTAGCCGACCCCCGTGTCCGCTCCACCGTCACCCGGCACCTGTGGGCGCTGGGCGTGCGAGACGTGATCGAGGCGTCGTCCATCGCGGAGGCCCGCCCCCGCGTCGGCAACCCGCGCGACATCTGCGTGGCCGACGTCCACCTCCCCGACGGCTCCGGGCTCACCCTCCTGTCCGAGACCCGCGCCGCGGGCTGGCCGAACGGCCTGGCCCTGTCCGCCGCCGACGACATCGGCGCCGTGCGCAACGCCCTCGCGGGCGGCGTGAAGGGCTACGTCGTCACCGGCACCCGCACCAACCTCGGCGTTCCGGGCCGCCCCGGCGCCGCCCCCATCGGCTCCGCGGCCGCTGCCCGGCTGCACCGCCGCCCGCCCGGCGCCCCCGGCCACCCCGGCGGCTACCGCGAGCTGTCCGGCCGCGAGGTCGAGGTGCTGCGGCTCGTCGCGGAGGGGCAGTCCAACAAGGCGATCGGCGTGTCGATGGGCCTGTCCGCCCTGACCGTCAAGAGCCACCTGGCCCGGATCGCCCGCAAGCTCGGCACCGGCGACCGCGCCGGCATGGTCGCCGTCGCACTGCGCACCGGCATCATCCACTGACGCCCGCGCCCCCGGCCGCACCGCACCACCACCCCCTCACCCTCCCCCTCATCCCCTCACCCACCCCCTCTCCCCCGCCGGCCCCACACGCCGCGCCCGTCGACGGGACGTTCCGTCGGCGGGCGCTTGCCATACACAGATACCCTTGACCGGTGACCGACGCCCAAGAAACCGCAGCAGACACACCACTGCGAACCACCGGGGGCGGCCCCCCGGACGACGTCGTTTCGGCGCCGATCCCCCTACTGGAGCCACGCGAAGGCATCCCGCCGGTCGTCGCTGACAACGATGCCCTCGCGGCGGTCGTCGCCGCGTTCGCCGCCGGCACCGGCCCCGTCGCCGTCGACGCCGAGCGCGCCTCCGGATACCGCTACGGCCAGCGCGCCTACCTCGTACAGCTGCGCCGCGAGGGCGCCGGCAGCGCGCTCATCGACCCGGTCGGCTGCCCCGACCTGTCCGCGCTCGGCGAAGCCATCGCCGACACCGAATGGGTGCTGCATGCAGCCACCCAGGACCTGCCGTGCCTGCGCGAGATAGGGATGACGCCGACGCGGCTGTTCGACACCGAGCTGGCCGGACGGCTCGCCGGGTTCGCACGGGTGGGTCTCGGAGCCATGGTGGAGAACGTCCTGGGGTACGCCCTGGAGAAGGGCCACTCCGCCGTCGACTGGTCGACCCGCCCCCTGCCCGACCCCTGGCTGCGCTACGCCGCCCTCGACGTGGAGCTCCTCGTCGACCTGCGCGACGCCCTGGAGGCGGAGCTGGAGCGGCAGGGCAAGCTGGAGTGGGCCCGCCAGGAGTTCGACGCCATCGCCTCCGCGCCGCCCGCCCCGCCCCGCAAGGACCCCTGGCGCCGCACGTCCGGGATGCACAAGGTGCGCAGGCGCCGCCAGATGGCGGTGGTGCGCGAGCTGTGGACCGCCCGTGACCAGGTGGCGCAGCGGCGCGACGTCTCGCCGGGCAAGGTGCTCGGTGACGCCGCGATCGTCGAGGCCGCGCTGAACCTGCCGCCGAACGCCCATGCGCTGGCGGCCCTGCCCGGCTTCGGGCACCGCATGAGCCGCAAGCAGCTGGAGCAGTGGCAGGCGGCGGTCGACCGCGCCCGCGCCCTGCCGGACGCCGAGCTGCCGCAGCCCGGCCAGCCGCTCACCGGCCCGCCGCCGCCGCGCGCCTGGGCCGACAAGGACCCGGCGGCCGCGGCCCGGCTCACGGCGGCCCGTACGGCCGTGTCCGCGCTCGCCGAGCGCCTCACGATGCCGCAGGAGAACCTGATCACGCCGGACACGGTGCGGCGGCTGTGCTGGGAGCCGCCGAAGGCGGCGACGCCGGAGTCGGTGGCGGAGGTCCTCTCCGCGCACGGCGCCCGCCCGTGGCAGATCGAACAGGTGACCCCGGTCCTGGTCGAGGCCCTGACGGAGGGCTCGGCCTGATTTCCGGTACGGGGCAGCCCCGGCATGCACGTGCGGGGCACGGCCGGTCCGGCACCGCCGGACCGGCCGGCTGCGGCTGATCACCGTCGCGGCGGGGGAGAGCCCCGGCCCGTCCTTTCACCGTTCCTCGGGGCCGCGCCCCCGGCCCGCCCGGGGCCGGGGGCGCGGCCCCGCGTCCTTCCCGCCGCAGCGGCGACCTGCCCCTCACCGGCCGGTCCGGCGGTGCCGCACTCGCCGCGGCCGCCGCACTCGGCGAACCCGCGGTAGGCGCCCCCGTACACGGAATGTGACCTTCGCCGCTCCCCGCCAGGGGACTGGGCAACATAGTTACCCGTAAGTAGCATGACCGTGAGCCCCGCGCCGTGGCGTAGCCCGTGTTTCCGGCATGCCCAAGCGCAGCGATCCCGCACATGGAGGAGAGCCAACGTGCCTCGTACCGCTAGGGACGTCGTATTCGTCGACGGCGTCCGCACCCCGTTCGGCAAGGCGGGCCCGAAGGGCATCTACCACGAGACCCGCGCCGACGACCTCGTCATCAAGTGCATCCGTGAGCTGCTGCGCCGCAACCCGAACCTGGACGCCGCCAAGATCGACGAGGTCGCCATCGCCGCGACCACGCAGATCGGCGACCAGGGCCTGACCCTGGGCCGCACGGCCGGCATGCTCGCGGGCCTGCCGCAGACCGTGCCCGGCATGTCCATCGACCGCATGTGCGCCGGCGCGATGACCGCCGTGACGACCGTCGCCGGCGGCGTCGCCTTCGGTGCGTACGACATCGCCCTCGCGGGCGGCGTCGAGCACATGGGCCGCCACCCGATGGGCGAGGGCGTGGACCCCAACCCGCGCTTCCTCTCGGAGCGGCTGGTCGACGACTCCGCCCTCGTCATGGGCATGACCGCGGAGAACCTGCACGACCGCTACCCGCAGCTCACCAAGGAGCGCGCGGACGCGTACGCGGTCCGCAGCCAGGAGAAGGCCGCCAAGGCGTACGCCGACGGCAAGATCCAGGCCGACCTCGTGCCGATCTCCGTGCGCCGCACCACGCCCGAGGGCGGGGAGCTGGGCTGGGGCCTGGTCACGGCCGACGAGCCGATGCGCCCGGGCACCACCATGGAGGGGCTGGCCAACCTCAAGACGCCGTTCCGCCCGCACGGCCGGGTCACCCCCGGCAACGCCTCCGGCCTCAACGACGGCGCCACCGCCTCGCTGATCGCCGCCGAGGACGTCGCGCGCGAGCTGGGCCTGCCGGTCCGGATGCGCCTCGTCTCGTACGCCTTCGTCGGTGTCGAGCCCGAGGTCATGGGCTACGGCCCGATCCCGGCGACGGAGAAGGCCCTGGCCAAGGCCGGCCTGACCATCGACGACATCGGCCTGTTCGAGCTGAACGAGGCGTACGCGGTGCAGGTGCTCGCGCTCCTGGACCACTACGGCATCGCCGACGACGACCCGCGCGTCAACCAGTACGGCGGCGCCATCGCCTTCGGCCACCCGCTGGCCTCGTCCGGCGTGCGCCTGATGACGCAGCTGGCGCGCCAGTTCGAGGAGCAGCCGCACGTCCGCTACGGCCTCACCTCGATGTGTGTCGGCCTCGGCATGGGCGGAACGGTCATCTGGGAGAACCCGCACTTCGACGGAGGCAACAAGTGAGCACCACCGCTGAACTTCTCAAGGGTGCGGCGGAGCTGTTCCCCGACGAGGTCGTGACGCAGGCGCACGTGCGCCACTTCGACCTCCCCTTCGGCGCCGGGCGCTTCGCGCTCATCACGCTGGACAACGGCCTTGACCACACCAAGCCGACCACCTTCGGCCCGCAGTCGCTCGCGAACCTGAACGCCGCGATCGACCAGGTCGAGAAGGAGGCCGCCGAGGGCTCCATCACCGGCATCGGCCTCACCGGCAAGCCGTTCATCTTCGCCGTCGGCGCCGACCTCAAGGGCGTCGAGCTGCTGAAGAAGCACGAGGACGCGCTCGCCATCGGCAAGGGCGGCCACGACGTCTTCAAGCGCCTGTCCTCCCTCGCCGTCCCGACGTTCGCGTACTACAACGGCGCGGCCATGGGCGGCGGCGTCGAGGCCGGTCTGCACTGCACCTACCGGACCGTCTCGCGGGCCATCCCGGCCTTCTCCCTGCCCGAGGTCTTCCTCGGCCTGGTCCCCGGCTGGGGCGGCTGCACCCTGCTGCCGAACCTCATCGGCGCCGACCGCGCGGTCTCGGTCATCATCGAGAACTCGCTCAACCAGAACCGCCAGCTCAAGGGCAAGCAGGTCTTCGAGCTCGGCATCGCCGACGCCCTCTTCGACGGCGCCGACTTCCTGGAGCAGTCACTGCTGTGGACCGCCCGCGTCCTCAAGGGCGACGTCCAGGTCGACCGCGCCGAGATCGACCGCGGCGAGGCCTGGGACCAGGCCGTCGAGCGCGGCCGCTTCATCGCCGACTCCAAGGTGCACGGCGCCGCCCCGGCCGCCTACCGCGCCCTGGAGATCATCTCCGCGGCGAAGAACGGCGACCTGCGCCAGGGCTTCGACGCCGAGGACCAGGCCCTCGCGGACCTGATCATGGGCGAGGAGCTGCGCAGCGGCATCTACTCCTTCAACCTGGTGCAGAAGCGCGCCAAGCGCCCGGCCGGTGCCCCCGACCGCTCGCTGGCCCGCCCCGTCACCAAGGTGGGCGTCGTCGGCGCCGGCCTGATGGCCTCCCAGCTCGCGCTGCTCTTCGCGCGCCGCCTGGAGGTCCAGGTCGTCCTCACCGACATCGACCAGGAGCGCATCGACAAGGGCGTCGGCTACGTCCACGGCGAGATCGACAAGCTCCTCGCCAAGGGCCGCATCGGCAACGACAAGGCCAACCGCCTCAAGGCCGCCGTCACCGGCTCCCTCGACAAGGCCGCCGGCTTCGGCGACGCGGACTTCGTCATCGAGGCCGTCTTCGAGGAGATGGGCGTCAAGCAGCAGGTCTTCGCCGAGGTCGAGGCGGTCGTCCCCGCCCACACCATCCTCGCCACGAACACCTCCTCGCTGTCCGTCAGCGAGATGGCGTCCAAGCTCAAGCACCCCGAGCGGGTCGTCGGCTTCCACTTCTTCAACCCCGTCGCGATCCTCCCGCTGCTGGAGATCGTCCGCGGTGAGAAGACGGACGACGCGTCGCTCGCCACGGCCTTCGCCGTCGCGAAGAAGCTGAAGAAGACCGCGGTCCTGGTGAAGGACGCCCCGGCGTTCGTCGTCAACCGCATCCTCACCCGCTTCATGGGCGAGATCCAGAACGTCATCGACGAGGGCACGCCCGTCGCCGTGGCGGAGAAGGCCGTCGAGCCGCTCGGCCTGCCGATGTCCCCGCTGGTGCTCCTGGAGCTCGTCGGCCCCGCGATCGGCCTCCACGTCTCCGAGACGCTGGCCGGCGCGTTCCCCGACCGCTTCAAGGTCTCCCCGAACCTCGCCGCGGTCGTCAAGGCCGGGAAGCGCGGCTTCTACGTCTACGACTCCGGCAAGCCGGAGCTGGACCCCGAGGTCGCCGCGCTGCTCGTCCAGGGCGACTCCGTCCTGACGGAGGAGCAGGTGCGCGCCCGCGTCCTGGAGGCGGTCGCGCAGGAGATCGGCCTCATGCTGGACGAGGGCGTCGTCGCCGAGGCCCAGGACATCGACCTGTGCCTGATCACCGGCGCGGGCTGGCCCTTCCACCTGGGCGGCATCACGCCGTACCTGGACCGCTCCGGCACCGCCGAGAAGGCCAACGGGAAGCGGTTCCTGCCGGTGGGTGTTGCTTCCGTTCCCGCGTAGCGGGACGTAAGCCTGAGGGCCGTACGGGGTTTCCCCGTACGGCCCTCGTTTGCGTTGCGGCTACGGTCGGCCCATTGGTGCCGGGTAAGCCAAGGGACCGTACTCATCGGGCAAGGTGTCCAGGACCGACTGAATGAATGCCGCCGATTCCGACGGCGACAAGGCGCAGGACCTCAGCAGATCGTAGGAACGCCGACGGGCAGTGGCCCTTTCGAGATCTTCCATCAGCGTCCCGCTGTCACTGCCCTCCTCCCAAGCCACTTGAGCACCGTCATCGAGGGTGAACAACGCCAGGGAGCCGCCCACCAGAGGATGACCTCCGTAGGCGAACGGCAGCACCTGCACCACGCCCGTGGAATTCAGCATGAAGTGGATCAGGCGGGTCAGTTGCGCCCGCATGACGGCGGGCCCGCCGAAGCCGCGGCGCAGAACCGCCTCATCGAGGATCGCGGAGTAGTCCGGCGGATTGTCACGCAGAAACACCCCCTGCCGGATCATCCGCCTGTTCACCATCTCCTCGATCGTGTCCTCCGTCGCACGCGGGTAATGCGCCTTGAAGAGGGCGCGGGCAAAGTCCGCGGTCTGTACGAGGCCCGGAACCACCTGGCATGTGTACTCGGCGATGACGCACGCCTGCGCTTCCAGCTCCATCCGCCTCTGGAGCTGATCCGGAAGGCTCTCATTCCGTGCGAGCTGGTACAGCTCACCGAAGATCCCGTCCGTGTCGAACGCGGCGTCCAGCAACGCCGGGAGCTCCGGCGGCGGCATCGAATCCGCCGTCTCCACCCGCGCAAGGTGGCTCTTGCTGAAGTTCACGATCTCGGCGAGCCGCTCCAGGCTCATACCGCCGCGATACGCGCGCATCTTCGCACCGAACAAATGCCGGGCGGACCGCGTAGGCGTCAGCGGGCGTGGTCGTGCAGGCACGTGTGCACCTCCCATCTCCCCTGCTTACACGGGAGACATCCAGTCCTGGTGGTCGGGTTTCCGCCTCGGCAACTCTAGTTCTCTGAACATGAGTTGCCCGCTACAACAAGCAAGACGAACCGGAGGCCGGACATGATGAACGCCCGTGCGAATGCCCACCCGTACGACGAAGAAGAGGGCAGCCGGACGGCGGCAACCGCCTCATGCCTCACCTGCGCCGTCCTCGTCATGAAGCGCGCCGCAGCCCTCCGGGAGAGCCCCACCGCGGTGGAGGAGGTCGAGCGCAAGCGCAGGGAACACGTCCGGAACGGGCACCGCTGAGGCTCAGCCCGCGCGGGTGCCCACGAGCTGGTAGTCAAGGCCGGACACGTTCATCGTGAGCGTGTACGACGGTGAACCGTTCGTACCGCTGGTGAACTTCCCGCTCAGCTTGTAGCTCCCGGACGTCCGGGAGTTACTGCCGGGCGTGGTGTCGGTAATGATGGTCCAGGGGTTGTAACCGGTTTCCTTGACCGTGCCGTCCTGCTGGAGCCAGGCATCCATCGGGCCGATCTTCATGTTGATCACGCTGGCCACGCCCGTGGACGCCGGCGTCCAGTTCACGGCGGTGAAATTCACGGTGATCTTCCCGGCATTGTCGGCGCCGGGCCCGCTCGGGTCGCTCACCTTCGTCACGGTGACATAGCACTGGGGCTTCGCACACGCCGCTCCGTTCGCGGTCCCGTTGTAGTCCCCGTTGATGTCGAAGGAGGCCGGCTGTGTAGCCGTGGGAGAGGACGGAGACGACGCCGGCGGCGAGGTGAAGTGGTTGTAGGCCCAGTAACCGCCTATCGCCACACCGGCGATGATCACAAGCCCCACGAGCACCCTGCCGAGCCGCGAGGCGCCCACGACTTCGGCTCCGGCGCCCGCGGCCGCGTCACTGCCCGCGATGACTTCTTCGCCCGCGGCGACAGGTGCGACCGGCGGAGGCTCCGGGGCCGCGCCGATGCCGCCCGGTACCTCGGCGGCCTCCGTGGCGGGAAAGCCTCCCGTGGGAACCTCCTGCCCCACGCCGCCGCCGGGCTTCCGTACCAACCCTTGGCGAGGAGGTTCCGCCGGAACGTCGGGGGCCAAGTCGGCACCGCCGGGTTCCGGTGCGGCCTGCGGCTCGGGAGGAACGACGTTGTCGCGCATCCTCCCGAACGCCCGGCGGAACATGTCCTCCTCGGCCGCTCTCTGCTGGAGCAACGAACGGCAGGCATCCGGCCCCCGCGACAGCGCTGCCCGCACCTGTTCGATCCTCTGCTGGAGCTCCGCCATGCCCTCCCGGAGGTGCTGGACCCAGACCTTTGTCTCTTCCGCGGTCATGCCGGAGTGGAAGCTGCCCTCCGCGAGCTGCGCCTCCTTATTCGCCAGGATCGCTCGTTTGGCAGCCAGCCCCTCCTCGTACCCCCTGATCAGATCCTGCGCCTTTTCCATCTGCATGAGGTCGTCGAAGCCCCGCGACAAGTCCTTCATGACTGCTCCTCGCGCCCCTCAGCGCGCCCCCGCCCGGCATCCGAGCGGCCCTCGGCCGACAGGTCCATCTGGCGCAGGCCGACGCCGTCGTAGCAGTGCCAGCCGCTCGCGAAGTCCCACATCCACGCTTCTTCGTCGCGCAGGACGAGCCCGGCGCGGAACGACCGGCTGCGGAAGGATCCGGCGTCGATCCGCCCGTCCTTCAAATCCTCAAGCAGTTGCGAACAGGTCGACAGCGCGCCCTGCAACTGCGCGATCAGCTCCATGGCGTCGGCATCGACGGACTCGTCGGGCGGGACCGCCTCCAGATGGCGACCGTCGGTCCAGCCGGGCGGGCCGCCGCGGGTCGTGAGGCGTACCCAGCCGTCGGGCCGTCGCTCGACGACCTGCACTTCCGTGCCGCCGGGGAGTTCGGCGACGGGCTGCTGCTCCGGATCCGGCAGGCTCCACAGATCCGCGCCCCACGCGGGGACCGTATGGGTGGCGACGAATTCGTCATTCGCGCTGGTCATGGCATGGACCCTTCCGAGGGGTCCCCTGAATTCAGCCTCGCACCGCGGGCCCGGCGGATCAAGGGGGTGCGGATGAGGCGAACCCCGGCCCGGCGGCGCAGTATGGAATCAGGGATCACGAAGGGACGCACCGTGAGCGGGCAGGGCGGTCCCGGAACCGGTGGGAGCCCCGGGCCGGGCCCCGGAGCGGAACGGCTACTGGCCGGCCGCTACCGGCTGGGCGAGACGCTCGGCGGCGGCACGACGGGCACGGTCCGGCGGGCGACGGACACCGTGCTCGACCGCGAGGTCGCGGTCAAGGAAGTGACCGTCGGCGGTCTGCCGCCCGAGGAGCTCGCCGCGCTGTACTCCCGCATCCTGCGGACGGCCCGGGCGGCGGCGGCCGTCCGGCACGCCAACGCCGTCACCGTCTTCGACGTGCTGGAGCAGGACGGGCGGCCGTGGATCGTAATGGAGCTGGTAGACGGGCGTTCCCTGGCCGACGTCCTCTCCAAGGAGGGGACGCTGCGGCCGCGTGATGCGGCCCGCCTGGCCCAGCCGCTGCTGGGCGCCCTGCAACAGGCCCACCGGGCCGGCGTGCTCCACGGGGACGTGACACCGGCGAGCGTGCTGCTGGAACACAGCGGCAGGGTGGTGCTCACCGGCTTCGGCCTCGCCGCGTTCGAGGGCCCGGCCGACCTGGCCCGCATCGTCAGTGCCGTCGGATCGGCCGCGTACGTGGCGCCGGAGCTGGCCGCGGGCCCGCCCGGCCCGCCGTCGGACCTGTGGTCACTGGGCGCCACGCTGTACAGCGCCCTGGAAGGCGAGCCCCCGTTCCGGCGCGCCACGAATGCCGAAACCCTGCGAGCGGTGGCCGCCGACCCACTGCCGCCGCCCCGGCACGCCGGCTCCCTGGCCCCGGTGGTCGAGGCGCTGCTGAGCAAGGACCCGGATCAGCGGCCCGACGCCGAGCAGGCCCGGCGCATGCTCGCCGACGTGGTGGCCAGACCGTCCGTCACGGCGACACAACCGATCACTCCGCCCCCGTCTCCACCTCCGCCCCCACCTCCGCCTCCGCCTCCGCCGGGCGCACCGAGTGGCAGCCCGCCCCGGCGCAAGGCGCGCGTGCGTGCGCTGATCACCGCGGTCTCCCTGGTCCTGGGCCTCCTCGGCGGCGGTCTCGCGGTGTGGAAACTGACGAGCAGCCCGCACCCCGCTCCGCAGCCCGTACCGTCCACGGCCCCCAGCACCCCGCCGTCCGCACCACCTGCACCACCTGCACCACCCGCACCGGCCCAACCGCCCAACGGCACGCCCGCCGCCGCTCCCCAGCAGGTGGTGCAGGACTACTACGCCGCCATCAACAACCATGACTACGCCCGCGCCTGGGAGCTCGGGGGCAAGAACCTCGGTGGTTCCTACGGGGAGTTCGTCAAGGGTTTCGCGACCACCGCGTCGGACTCCGTCACCGTCACCTCCGTGTCCGGCGACACCGTGGGCGTCGAGCTCGACGCGACACAGACCGACGGATCTCACCGGTACTTCTCCGGCACGTTCACGGTGAACAACGGCGAGATCGTCTCGGCCGCCGTGCAGCGCCGCTGAGCACACGGCGCCCGGCGCGCACCGCCGACACGACAGCCCCGCCCGTCCCCCCGCTCGTGACGCATCGCCTCATTCTCCTGCCAAGCCGCATAGCAGATCGCTAGGATTCCGCTATGGCTACGACCCAGCTGAACGCGCGAGTTCCTGAAGATCTGGCCGAGCAAGTGCGGGCCGCTGCCGCCCGCGCCGGCATGAGCATCGGCGATTACGTAAGCGATGTGCTCGCAGCCGACCAAGCCGCGGCATCCGGCAGTCCGGCACTGAGGGAAGCCCGCGCACAGATGCATGCCCTCGCGGCCTACAAGAAGTGGAAGACCACCGGCGAATCCGAAGAGGGCGCGATGGACATGAGCGAGGTCTTCGGCACGTGACGGCCATCCCCGCACGGTTCGCCGCAAGCGTAGGCGAGACCATCAAGGCCTTGCCGGTCACTGTCAGGCAGGAACTGCACAACGCAATGCTGCGGGCCTGCTCCGACCCTTGGTCCTGGCCGCAGGCCGACAAGTACGAGATGGACGACACGGTGCGCATCGTCACGACGCCCGCGGCCATCGTCCACTACGCAATCATCATGGGCCCCAACCCTCACCTCTGGGTCTTCGCCATCACCGTCTGACCTCCACCACCCGCAATGCGCCTGCGCGTCAGCTGGGCCACCATGCGCTACGTGGAACAAAGGCCGGCCCCGAGGCCCGCGCCCGCAAGCGCGAGGCGGGCGTACCGCAGTGTGAAGACCTTGCGGAAGCCCTGGGCCGACAGGAACCGGTCGCCGAGCGATCCGGCCCCGGCCTGCGCGACGACGCAGCGCCGGGATCCGTCCCGGGCAGCCGCCACGGCGGCGCCGAGGAGCCGGAATCCGATGCCGCTCCGCCGGGTGGACGTCAACCGCCAGTTCGGCCAAGTGATCCCGCCCGGCGTCGGTGAACAGAAGAGTTTTGCGCCCGGTGTAGCGGTGTCCGCCGTCGGCGTCGCGAGCGTGGCGTACTCGGTGATGTACGTGGCGACCGATCAGCCGGTCGCCCAGCTCCTGCACAAGGCCGGGAAGTAACCCGGGAACGGGATCCCCGCGCCACGTCCGGAAGGGGTGCGCGTGACGCCGGGCGCCGCCCCACGAGCGCCCGCGCCGCGCCCTGCGAGCGGCCGCAGTAGCGCTTCCGGGCCCCGCAGACGCATGGAACGCGGATTGGCCCACGATCCACGGAGGGAATTGGACCTGACCGACGGTCCACCTCCCCCGTACGCTCATGGTCATGACACACAAAGTCGACTTCTACTTCGATCCCGTCTGCCCCTTCGCCTGGATCACCTCCCGCTGGATCCTGGAGGTCGAGCGCCACCGCGACATCGACCTGCGCTTCCGCGTCATGAGCCTGTCCGTGCTCAACGAGGGCCGTGACGGCCTGCCCGAGCGCTACCGCCGCCTGCTGGACACGGGCTGGGGTCCCGTGCGCGTGTGCACCGCCGCGGCGCAGGCGCACGGGGAGGGCGTGCTGCGCGACCTGTACACGGCCCTCGGCACGCGCATCCACAACGATGACGGCGAGGTCTCGGACGAACTGATCAGAAAGGCGCTGGCCGACGCCGGCCTCCCGGAGTCGCTGGCGGACGCGGCTCACTCGGCCGACCATGACGAGGCGCTGCGCAAGAGCCACCACGAGGGCATGGACCCCGTCGGGGAAGAGGTGGGCACGCCCACCATCCACATCGACGGGGTCGCCTTCTTCGGACCCGTCCTGACCGCGATCCCGCGGGGCGAGGAAGCCGCCAGGATCTTCGACGGCGTGCGGCTGCTGGCCGGTTACCCGAACTTCTTCGAGCTCAAGCGCACCCGTACGGGCGGCCTGGACTTCAGCTGACCCGGGGTCTTGGCGTTCACACCCCTATCCCGTTGTGCGAAGCGGCATTTCGTGCCCTCCCCCACAAGCCCATACGGTCGGATTCATGGAGTTGAATTTTCCGACAGCCGAACAACTCGCGGCTGCCTTGCGTGCCGGTGAAGTGACCTCGGCGGAACTGACCGATGAAGCGATTGCCCGTATCGAGCGCGACGACGAGGTGATCAACGCGATCTGTGTGCCGGACTTCGACCGGGCGCGGGCCGCCGCGCGCGATGCCGACCAGGCGCGCGCCCGCGGCGAGGACCGGCCGCTGCTGGGCATTCCGGTGACGGTCAAAGAGTCCTACAACATGGCTGGGCTGCCCACGACCTGGGGCATGCCGCAACACCGGGACTATGTGCTGGCCGAGGACGCGGTACAGGTGTCGCGGCTCAAGGCCGCGGGCGCGGTGGTGCTGGGTAAGACCAATGTGCCGGTGGGGCTGCAAGATATCCAGAGCTTCAACGAGATCTACGGCACCACCAATAACCCGTGGGATCACGATCGCACGTCGGGCGGATCCTCCGGCGGCTCGGCGGCGGCCCTGGCGTCCGGGTTCGGCGCGCTGTCCATCGGCTCCGACCTCGCCGGCTCGTTGCGTACCCCCGCGCATTTCTGCGGTATCTACGCGCACAAGCCGACACTCGGACTTGCGGCAACCCGCGGCATGGTCGCGCCGCCGGCACCGCCGTTGCCGGTCGACCTCGACCTCGCCGTCGTCGGTCCGATGGCTCGCACCGCCCGCGACCTCACGCTCCTGCTCGACGTCATGGCCGGACCGGACCCGCTGACGCACGGTGTGGCGTACGACCTGACGCTGCCGCCCGCGCGCCACGAGCGGCTCGGCGACTTCCGGGTCCTGATCATCGACGAGCATCCGCTCATTCCGACCGGGTCCGCCGTGCGGGCGGGCGTGAACCGGGTGGCCGACGCCCTTGCCGACGGCGGCGCCCGCGTCGAACGGCACAGTCCGCTGCTGCCCGATTTGACCGAAGCCGCCATGCTTTACCGACAGTTGCTGTTTTCGGGCTCCGTTGCCCGTTTTCCCGTCGACTCCTACGAGCAGCTGCGGACCCGCGCCGCCGGACTGAGCGCGGACGACCAGAGTCTGGATGCGGCAGTACTGCGCGGGATGGTGTTGAGCCACCGCGACTGGCTGGAGGCGAACAGCCGTCGCGAGCTTCACCGTCACGGCTGGCGGCAGCTCTTCGCCGAGTTCGATGCCGTGGTGTGCCCGATCACGCCGACTCCCGCGTTCCCGCACGACCACAACCCCGATCCGAGGGAACGCCGGATCGACATCGACGGCGTCGAGTACCCGTACTTCGACCAGCTCGTCTGGGCCGGTCTGGCCACCATGCCCGGCCTGCCCGCCACCGCCGTGCCGACGGGCCGGTCCCCCGAGGGTCTGCCGGTGGGAGTGCAGCTCATCGGTCCGATGTTCGAGGACCGCACCCCGCTGCGGCTGGCCGAACTGCTTGAGCAGAAGATCGGCGGCTTCCAGGCACCGAGGTAGGGCGTACGTCGCCTCAGCAGCCGGATCGTGTTCGCTTCAGACGCGAAGGCTTCGCGTCTGAAGCGAACACGTCTGAAGCGAACACCGAAGGTCCACCACCGGCGGCGGGCTCGGCGCGGCTCAGCGCGAGCCCGCGCCCCACGTCTTCGCGATCTCCACCAGCGCCCGCACCGCCTTCGCGACCAGCCCGTCGTCGTCCCGTACGCGCCGGTTGTGCTCGACGTGCACGAAGGGCACGCCGGCCTCGCCCGCGTACTCGCCCTCCACGTTCGTGCGGCCTTCGAGGCGGCCGCAGTAGCGCTCCCAGACCTCGCAGACGCGCATGCCCTGCGCGCGGTACGCCGCCGCGAGGCGCCGCGCGGAGGGGAGGCCCGCGTCGCCGCTGCCCGGGGAGACGACGACGTCGTGGTCGGGCAGGCTGCTGTCGGCGAAGCCGTGGACCTGGACGGCGGGGAGGCGGCGGTCGGCGAGGGCGTCGGAGACGGCCGCGAAGACGGAGTCGCGGCGGTGGGCGACGTCCGCGGCGTCGGGGCCGGCGCCGGAGTCCGCCGCGCGGTGGGCGCCGGCGAGGACGAGGACGCCGCCGGGGGCGCCCCGCAGCAGGCCGATGCCGAGCTGCTCGGTGCGCTGGTCGGCGGACGGGTGCGGGACCTGGACCTGCCAGCGCGCCGGGCCGCCGCGCAGGTCGGCGTAGATGCGGCCCCAGCCGCGCCGGACCTCGCCCTCGCGCGTGGCGTCGGCGATCTCCGCGTAGCGGGCGCCGTCGCCGCCGCTGTCGACGAGGGTGTGGACGGCGTACCCCACGCCGGAAAGGCGGCGCGCGGCCGCGGCGCGGTCGCCGTCGAGGAGGGCGCGGACGCCGTCGGCGATCGCCCGGCGCTCGCGCTCGGTGGGGACGCGGTAGCTGCCGTCGGCGGTCATGCCAGCGGCGTAGTCGGTGATCCGGCGGCCGAGGTCGACGGTCCCGGCGGCGTCGGGGGCCGCCTTGCGCGCGGCGGGGGCGTCCCCGCGCCCGTCCGCCGGGGCCGCCGCCGACCCGCCGCAGCCGGTGGCCCCGGCGAGGGCCAGCGCGCCGAGCAGCACGCAGGACAGCACGCCGCGTGCGGTACGTGCCGTGCGGGCGGCGCTACGGGGGGCCGGCTGGGTCGTCATGCGGGCAAAAGTACCCCGGGAGCGACCCCGCCTCTCCGCCTGTACTCCAACTGCGTCCGCAGCGCACGCATATGACACACACGTCGTCAAGATTTTGTCGATACTTTAACTTCCACTTAGAATTCTCCGGTTCCCCTTAGTTCATCCTGATGAGCGGCAAGTAGAACAAGGTATTCCGCCGACCCGGCAATGCCGAGCCGCGGCCGAAAGGAATGCCCAGGAATGCCGCTGTCCGCTCCGCGCGGCGCGCGCCGGCGCAAGCTGCGCCGTCGTGCAGACATGCCTCTCCTCGGCGGCGCCCGCCCGCCGATCGCCGCACTCCTGGCGCTCCTGCTGCTGGTCGCGGGCGCGACCGCCCTCGTACTCGGCGATCACGACCGGTCCGCCGTCGACAAGGCCGTCCTCTCCTCGCAGCAGCGGGTCGCGGAAGACGGCGCGGTCGCCCTGCGGGCCTCCCTCGACGAGAGCGTCACCGACCTCCAGCGCGCCGCCGCGCTCTTCGCCGGCCCCGAGGCCGTGCCCGCCGACACCGTCCTGGACAAGCTCGGCAAGGTCTACAACAAGTGGCGCGGGCTCGCCGTGATCGACCCCGGGAGCGGCGCCCTCCTCGCCGCCCGCGGCGAAACGATTCCGCTGGCCGACAGCCTGGCCGACAAGACCGGCAAGGCCGATCAGAGCTCCGGTAAAGACCAGGGCTCCGGCAAGAAGGACGGCGCCCCCGCGCCCCGCCTCGTCAAGCTCCCCTCCGGCGACACCCGCATGCTCGTGACCGCCGCCCTCCGCGGCGGCGACAAGCCGCGCCTCCTCGTCGCCTCCGGCACCCTCAACGTGCCGGGCATCTCCACCGGCGAGAACCGCTCCCTGCTCGTCGTCGACTCCGCCGGCACCGTCCTCGCCAAGGACGGCCCGTCGATCTCCCGCACCGCGTGGGCCAAGCGCGCCGCGAAGACGGCGGCCGCGGCCTCCGGCAAGACCCCCGAGCCCGGCGGCCACCCGGGCGCGAGCGGCAACCTCATGGGCGGCACGGACAAGCACCGCACGGCCGTGGGCTACGCCGCCGCCGGCCGCGCGCCCGGCGAGAGCAGCCCCGCGGGCGGCCTCGGCCTGTCCGTGGTCACCTCGGTCAAGGTCACCGAGGACGCCAAGGCGGTGCGCACCCAGGCCTTCGGCCTCGTCGCCGCCGCCGTCCTGCTGCTCCTCGCCGTGCTCGTGACCTGGATCCTGGTCCGTACGGTCCAGCGCCCGCTGATCCACCTGTACCTGGAGAGCCGCCGCCTCGGCCGCGGCGAGCTCGACCGCCCCGTCCGCTCCTTCCGCGGCCGCGAACCGGCCCGCGTCGGCGCCGCCCTGGAGAGCCTGCGCGGCCAGCTCCTCGGCGGGCGCCCCACCCGTACCGGCCGGGCCCGCGGCGGCATCGGCACCCGTACCACCGTGATCGTCTGCGGCGTGGTCCTCCTCGCCTGGGCCGCCCCGCTCCTGCTGCTGCTCAACCGCGCCGGCAGCGGCGTCACCGTGCCCAAGCAGCTGGTCGAGGACCAGCGGCGGCGTACGGACACCGCCGCCGACCGCGTCCGCAAGGCGCTGAACGAGGGCTGGGCCGACGTCGCCTCCGTCGCGCAGATCGTCGGCGCGGGCGGCGACAAGGAGAACGGCAAGGAGAGCGGTAAGGAGCAGGCGGACACGAGCAGCGCCGCCAAGGCCGTCCTCCAGACCACCCTGCGCGAGCACCCCCGCTACCGCTCCGTCTACGTCCTCGACGCCGACGGCAAGGTCCTCACCCGCGCCGGGGCCGCACCGCGCCACCCGGCCGGGCGGAAGCCGTACGCGGACTCCGTGGCCCAGCTCAACACCTCCGGCAAGGAGCCGGCCGTCGCCGCCTACGCGGCCGTGCCCGGCGGCAAGGGCCGCACCGTCGTCGGCGAGTACGACCCGCAGTTCCTGATCTCCATGGTCACCCGGCCCGGCCTCGGCCAGGTCTGGCTCGTGGACGACAAGCACCGCGTCCTCGCCGCCGACCGCCAGCACGGCTTCCGCGCCTTCTCCAGGCTGCCCGGCGGCCACCTCGACGACCTCGCCACCAAGGCCCGCAAGGACACCAACGGCACGTCCCTGCTGCACCGCACGAGCGGCGGCTCGTCGCTCGCGGCCGCCGCGGCCTTCACCGGCGGCGGCGCCGTACGCGACCTGGGCTGGCAGGTCGTCAGCGAGCAGCCCGCCTCCTGGCTGGAGCTGCCCGAGTACACCGCGCAGCGCCACACCATGCTCGCCGGCCTGCTCGGCGTGACCGCCGCCGTCGCCTGCCTGGGCTGGCTGCACATCATCGTCGTCCGCCCGCTGCGCACGCTCGCGGACCAGGCCGAGGCGCTGGCCGGCGGCGACCGCAAGACCGTGCTGTTCCCGCAGCACCACGACGAGGCGGGCGCGGTCGTCCACAACCTCGAACTGATCCGGCAGCAACTGCGCACCGCCGAGCGGCCCACGGCCGGAAGGAACTGACGCGTGCTCTTCCTCTACACGGTCCTGGTGATCTGCTGTGCGATCGTCCTGGTCGCGGGCGTGATCGAGCAGCGCCGGCACTTCACCAACCTCGACATGATCCCCACCCGGGTGCTCATCAACGGCATCCGCGGCAAGAGCTCCATCACCCGGCTGTGCGCGGGCGCGCTGCGCGGCGGCGGGCTGGTCACGGTCGCCAAGACCACCGGCACCGCGGCCCGCTTCATCCACCCGGACGCCACCGAGGAGCCCGTCTACCGCAAGTTCGGCATCGCCAACGTCGTCGAGCAGATCGGCATCGTGCGGCGCGCCGCCGCGTACCGGCCGCACGCGCTGGTGATCGAGTGCATGGCCGTCATGCCGGCCCTGCAAGAGGTCAACCAGACGAAGCTGATCCGCTCCACCATCGGCGTGCTGTGCAACGTCCGCGAGGACCACCTGGCGGAGATGGGCCCCACCCTGGACGACGTCGCCCGCTCGCTGAGCCGCTCCATGCCGCACGGCGGGATCTGCGTCACCGCCGAGCGCGACCGGCTGCACATCCTGCGCGAGGAGGCCGCCAAGCGCGACTGCCGGCTGATCGCCGTGGACCCGGAGACGGTGACCGACGCCGAGCTGCGCGGCTTCAGCTGGTTCACGTTCAAGGAGAACGTCGCCATCGCGCTCGCCGTCGCCGAACTCCTCGGCGTCGACCGGGCCACCGCCCTCCAGGGCATGTACGACGCGCCGCCGGACCCCGGCGTACTGTCCGTCGAGCGGTACCGCACCCCCGAGGGCATGCCCTTCCGCTTCGCCAACATCTTCGCGGCCAACGACCCCGAGTCGACGCTGATGAACGTCGAGCAGCTGCTCAGCCTCGGCGCGATCGACCGGCCCCTGCACGTCCTCATCAACTGCCGCCCGGACCGCGTCGAGCGCAACGGCCAGATGGGCGAGCTGATCCCGCGCCTCGCCCCCGAGTCGGTCTTCCTCATCGGCCACCCGACGAAGAGCGCCGCCGACGCGATCCCCGCCGAGTGGCGCTCGCGGATCGTCGACCTCGGCGGCGACCGCCGCGACCCCGCCGAGCTCGAACGGGAGATCCTCGGCCGGCTGGGCCCGGGCGCGTCCCTGATCGCCATCGGCAACATCCACGGGCAGGGCGAGCTGCTGCTGGAGCGGCTGGCGGAACTGCCGGCGGACGAGGAGCCGGAGCCGTCCCGGGTGCAGCATCCGGAGGAGCCCCAGGTGTACGTCCCGACCTACATAGACCACACAGACCACATAGATCACGTAGATCGCACAGGAGACTTCCGTTGATCCCCGCCGTCCTCACTCCGGAGATCGCCGCCATCGGGATCGCCCTGGGCCTGCTGTTCTCCCTGGTCTGCTACCTCACGACCAACCTCTCCCCCGGCGGCATGATCACCCCCGGCTGGCTGGCCCTCACGCTCGTGGAGAGCCTCCAGCGCGCCGCCATGGTCGTCGGCATCACCGTCCTGACGTACCTGGCCACCCTGCTGCTCCAGCGGTACGTGATCCTCTACGGCAAGCGGCTGTTCGCGGCGGTCGTGCTGACCGGTGTCGTGCTCCAGGCGACGCTCTACGTGATCCTCCAGCAGCAGTTCCCGCTGATGTACGCGAACCAGACGCTCGGCTTCATCGTCCCCGGCCTGATCGCGTACCAGCTGGTGCGGCAGCCGCGCGGCGCGACCCTGCTGGCCACCGGCACGGTCTCGCTCGCCAACTACGTCGTCCTGACCGCCGGCATCCTGCTGGGCTTCATGCCCACCGCCTGAGCCTTCCCGACCCACGGAGCGCAGCATGACAAAGGCCCGGAACAAGGCCCGGAACAAGGCCCGGAAGAAGAACCGGAAGGTCACCGGCCGCCACGCCCTGCACACCCTGGTGGTGCTCGGCCTGCTCGGCACCAGCGCGTACCTCACGGTGGAGCTGCGCGAGCAGCAGGACGGGACGGCGCCGCCGGTCCAGTCCGTCTCCGGCACGGGCACGGGCACCGGAGCGGCGTCCGGCGGCAAGCCCGCCGCGGGCGAGCGCCGCTTCGAGCGGCTGGCCAGCCCGGCCCGCACGGTGGTGCGCGCGGCGGACGGCGGCGTCCTCGCCACGTTCACGGACGGCGCCCGCACCGCGGTCCTGACCGGCGCGAGCCGTACGTTCACCGAGCCGAAGTACACGGACGCGAAGGTGACGACGGACAGCTGGGTGCGGCTGCTGCCGGAGGCGTGGAAGGAGGGCGGCGAGAAGGCGGCCTGGTTCAAGGACTGGTTCAGCACGTCCCTGGGCAGCAAGGAGCCCGACATCTTCGCCTTCGCCATGGAGTACATCGAAGGCGCCCCGCAGAAGAAGGACGCCCGCGGCGTTCCGTACTCCGGCGACGCCCAGTTCGGCCCGCTCAACCCCAACGGCTCCGTCGCGGGCGACCTGCGCCTCGAACAGTCGGACTTCTACGACTACCTCGGCATCCCGTACCGCTTCCGCGACGGCACCGTGGAGCAGCCCGAGGCGGCGCGCTTCCGGGCGATGGACTGCTCGGGCTTCGTCCGCACCGTCTACGGCTACCGCGCGCGCTACCCCCTCCTGGCCAAGGACATCAAGGGCGACGGCCTCCCCCGCACCGCCAACGGCATGGCCCGCCTCTCCCCCGGCGTCCCCGTCCTGGAACTGACCGGCAAGCGCCCCGACGCCACGGACCGGTTGCAGCCGGGCGACCTGGTCTTCTTCGACATCGACAAGCGCACCGGCGAACGCCTCGACCACGTCGGCATCTACATGGGCCTCGACACCGACGGCAAGCCCCGCTTCATCTCCAGCCGCGAAGAAGCCAACGGCCCCACCTTCGGCGACAAGGGCGGCACGGCCCGCCTGGACGGCAACGGCTTCTACGCGGCGGGACTGCGCAGCGCGAAGCGTCTCTGACGCCTTCTCAGCAATATCTGCACAAATATTCCGTTTGCCGGAACTCCGTGTCAGACTTGCCCGGTTCACAGGTGGTTCGCGAGAGAAGTGTGAGACCGTGCCCCAGCAGGTGAAGTCCTCGTCCGGAGAACGGAGTGCAGGAGAACGGATCGGCCGCGCGGCTCACGGCGCCCGCACGCGGCTGTGGTCGACCCGCAGGCGCCGGCTGACCACGATCGGCACCTCGGCCGCCCTGGTGGCCGCCGCCGTTACCGGCGTCCTGGTCTTCTGGGACAGCGACCCCGGAGCGGAGCCCGGGGCCAAAGGTGCTCGCAAGCTCGTCATGGCGTACATCGACGCACTCGCCGACGACGACATGCGCGAGGCGTGCCGTCTGCTGCATCCCAAGGTGGTCTCCTCCATGGCTCAGGCCGAGGGCGGTTGCCCCGGAGCCATGCGCGCGCAGATCGGTGACCGGCTCGGCGGCAAGGAACAGCGCAAGGTCGGCGACATCGACGTCAGCGCGGCACGGGTCGAGGGCGGGGGCAAGGTCGCTCACGTCGAGGTCAGCGCCGGGGCGAAGGGCGCCAGGAAGAGCAGCGTGACGGTGGAACGCGTCGACGGGCACTGGCGCATCCTGGAGGACTGAAACAAGCGGTGCGAAGAGTGGGCGGGAGGCGTGCCTCCCGCCCACCGCCGCTACCGGCCTTCCGTCACCACCGGCTTGCCGTTGTGGGACTTGGCGGTGACCCCGCCGGTGAACACCGGGTCGGCCGGGGTGCTGCGCTTCCCCCTGGCCAGGGACCGGGGCTGGGCGCTGCCGCTGTCCGCGTCGGAGAGCCAGTACATCCGCTCCAGACCGTCGGTGTCGATGTAGAACACGGCCCACTGGCCGTCGGCGAGCTGGACCACCGCGGGGTCGGTCGCCGCCTGCTTCGAGGCGACGAGGCTCCACCGGCTGAAGTCTCCGTCCGGGCCCAGCTGGCGAGCGTAGTGGACGTAGCCCTTGTCATCCCGGACGACCACCCCGAGCGACTTGTCCTGGTTGACGGCGACCGCGGGCGACCCCGCCGTCTTCACGCCCGACAGTACGGTTCCGTCGCCGAAGAAGCCGTTGAGCGGAAGCTTGCTGTCCGCGTCAGTACGGGTGGACTCCTTGGCCGTCCAGATCTCGCCGTCCTTGGTGCGGGCGAAGGCCATCACCTTGCCGTCGGCCCCGCGCGCCGCGGCCGGGGTCCCGCCCAGGCCGCTCGTGTCGGAGGCCCCCCACACCCACCAGCCCTCGCGCTTGGCATCCGCGCGGTTCATGCCGAGACGGCCTTGCTTGTCGATCCCGAGGATGAACGGGCGGTCGGCCTCCTTGTCCACCGAGGCGGCCTGGCCCGCAGCGAGGAAGGACGACTTCTCGTACCCGGCGGGCATGGAAGAGTAGGCGTCCCGGGTGCGCCACGGGATGAAGTTGTCGCTGTTCGGGCTCTGCTGGTTCAGGTACCACATCTTGCCGTCGCGGTCGAAGGCGTGGACCCCGACGATGCCCTGAGGGTTCCTGGTGACGGTGGGCGCGCCGGTGAAGTCGCCGCCGAAGTCCTTCAGCGCTGACCAGGTCCCGCCCGCTTGACGCTTCGTCATCCAGATGTGGCCGTCCTTGCCGAGGGCGAAGGCCATCGGGGTGCCGTCGGCCTGCTCCGTGATGACGGGCTGGTCGACGATGTCCCGCGCGCCGGGCACGGTGCTGTAGGCCACGGTGCCCAGGTCCCTGGGGTCGCGCTGGACGCCGTTGACCAGCCAGCCGCGCTCGTCGACGTAGAACTGCTGGATGAGCTTGTCGCTGCTCTGCCGGATCGCGGCGGGCATGTTGGGCCGCGGGGCGACGGGGGGCTTCGCGGGCTGAGCCGGGGTCTTGCAGGCGTCCGTGGACAGGGATATCCCGTGGAACGTCTCGAAGTTCCAGCCGGCCTTGCGGCGGCCGGTGTCGACCCAGGCACCGGCGTTGACGTCGTAGCGGTACCAGAACAGCGAACCGTCGGCGTGCAGGCCGTAGAGGGTGCCGCCGCCCGCCGAGCGGATGTCGCGGAGGTACTGCCAGCCGCTCGTCCACGCCTGGCTCTTGATTTCCAGCCACTGCTGGCGGTCGACGTCGTAGCGGTAGCGGTACATGTCCCCGCCCTGACGGGCGAAGAGGAGGCCGTCGCCCGCGGCGACGATGAGGTTGTACCCGCCCCAGCTGCCGGTGTCGATCACGCGGCCGTTGCCGGGCATCGGGGCCCCGGTCTTCTCGTCGTAGCGGTAGATCCGCAGGGTGCCGTCGTCATGGATGGCGAAGATGTTGCCGCGGTCATCGATGGTGACGCGATTGCGCCTCGCGGCACCGTCCAGGAAGGTCCCCCAGCCGCTGTCGATCTTCTCGCCCGGAGGCGTCCCCCAGGTGTTGGTGGCCGGATCGTAGCGGTGGCGGTACAGGCCGCCGTCGGGGTTGATGCTGTAGATCCAGTTACCGGGGCCACCGAGGGTGATGCGGGGAGAGCCCCACCCGCTCCCGTCGATCCGCTTGCCGATCACAGGCCAGTTGAAGGACCCCTGCGCGGCGTCGCCGTGGGTGAAGAGCTCCAGCTTCCCGTCGGCGGTCGCACCGTACAGCTGGGCCTGGGGACGGCAGCTCACCTGGGCGGTGGGGGCGGGCGTGGACGGCACCGCGTCCGCCACGGCGGCGGGTGCGCACACCAGACCCAAGGGCAGGGCCGTGACGGCCGCGAGGGTCAGTGCCGCCATGCGGGCGGCAGACGGGCGGGGGCGACTCAGAGGCATCGAGGGGCACTTTCTGACGGGGCGACAAAGCCCGGCCGGGGCCGAGGTCCCGGCCGGAGGACGGCGGGGCGGGATGCATGTAATCACACCCCATGTACCTAGCTTTGGGGTAGTTACGCTCGATGAGCGCCGATGGCGGCAAATCCCCCATAAGCCCCGTTCCCGATTTCAGAGTGTAGTCACCACCGTTCCAACTGCCCCAACCTCTTGCATACCTGATCTTTACTCAGATAAAACATCGTCTCAATGCCCGCCATCTCATGGTTGTGGCTTCCTGTGGCGACCTATGCCCATATGGCGACGCATGTCCATATGCAGGTTCGCCACCTCCAGGTCGATGGGTGGGGTGTGTTCTCCGTGTTCCTTGGCAGTCGGCGCACCGGGTCTTCCGGTGCGCGTCGCCGCCGCGGCGCCTTCAGGCACCGCGGCTTCTTCGCTACGAGACCGGGGGCACGCAGAGCGGTCGCGTTGACGGCCGCGATGCTGGTGTTCGCCGCCACGGCACCTTCGGAGGCCGTGAGCCGGCCGGAGTCCGAGCCCTCGCTGCCGGGCGTCAAGGGCCACACCAAGCGCCCCGACGGCCAGCGCTGGGGCAGCGCGGCAGACCTCGATCACCTCGACGGCGCCTCCGGGCCGGTCAAGGCCCGCGGCCCGCAGACCCTCCACGGCAAGTACGCCGTGGAGCACCCGGAGATACCCAAGACCACCACCCGGAACGAGGCCAAGGTCGAGGCCGCCCCCGGCAAGGAAGTCAGGGGCTACGACCCGAAGAGCAGCAGCGAAATCACCGGCAAGCGCTCGGAGTTCGAGCGCACCTTCAGCAACCGGGACGGGTCGCAGACGACCCAGTTCTCCAAGGAGCGGCTGAACTACCGGACGGCCGACGGCAGCTGGAAGCCCATCGACGCAACGCTCGTCCCCACGGGCGACGGCAATGCGGGTGGCTGGCACAACGCCGCCGACAGCCTCGGCATCCGGCTCGCGCCTCAGGCCGACGCCAAGGACCTGGCCCGGCTCGTCGTGGACGGCGACCACGAAGTCTCCTTCGGCCTCGACGGAGCGCAGCGCTCGGCCGGCCGGACCGACGACAAGGACAAGTCCGCCGTCACCTACCCCGGCATCCTCAAGGACGCCGACCTGGAGCTGATCTCCAGGCCGGGCGGCCTCAAGGAGGTCATGGTCCTGCGGTCCAAGGACGCACCGCGCACCTGGCTCTTCCCGCTGCGGACCAAGGGCCTCACGGCCTCGCTGGACAACGGCGACGTCGTCCTCAAGGACGCCGAGGGCAAGCAGCGCGTGCGGATCCCGCACGGCTACATGGAGGACTCCAAGGTCCACCCGGAGTCCGGCGACGGTGCGATATCCACCAAGGTCGACTACCGCCTCGTCGAGCACGGCGGCGGGCAGGCCCTGCGTGTGGACCTCGACGGCGACTGGCTCTCCGCACCGGAGCGCACGTTCCCCGTCCGGGTCGACCCGCCCATGGTGGATCCCGTCGGCGCCTCGTCGAGCATGTACGTCGAGAAGTCCGGCAGCAACAACTGGAGCTCGGGCTCCGAGGACACCCTCAAGGTGGGCGCCGTCAGCGACGGCGGCACCAGCCGGGCCGCGAGCTACCTCGCCTTCCCGAACGTGGCCTCCAAGCTGCGCAACCACAAGATCTTCGGTGCCTCGCTCAACGTCCTCAACTACTGGTCGGCCTCCTGCCGCCCCCGTGAGGTGAGCGTCCACCCGGTCACCGAAGCGTGGACGGCCGGCAAGGGCCACACCTACCCCGGCCCCTCCTTCGGCGGGAAGATCGCCGGCTCCTCCTTCGCCCACGGCTTCATCGGCGAGGGCCAGTCCAGCTCGGCCTGCCCCGCCGCGTGGGAGGCCATGGACCTCGGTGCCAAGGGGCGCGACCTGGTCGAAGAATGGGCCAACGGCTCCCGCCCCAACTACGGCCTGACCCTGCGCGGCTCGGAGTCCGACACGGCGAGCTGGAAGAAGTTCTCCAGCACCAACAGCGCCAACCCGCCGTCCCTCTACGTCACGCACTCGCCGTACGACGCCAAGTACTCCGTCGAGCGCGCGAACCCGGAGCCGGCTGTCAGCCGGAGCCAGGACGGCAAGGTCAAGATCAAGGTGACCAACCTGGGCGCCGAGACCTGGACCCCCAGCACCTACGAGCTGGGCTACCGCGCCTACAAGGGCGGCAAGCTCGTCAAGGAGGTGTCCGCGGCCCAGCTCCCCAAGGACGTGCCCCGCGGCGCCGCCGTCACCCTCGAGGCGACGGTCCAGAAGGGCGACCCGGGCGAGTACCTCATCGACTTCTCGATGATCCGCAAGGGTCTGGGATTCTTCACCGACTACAACATCGCGCCGGTCCGCATCGGCCTCAACGTGCTGGCCATCCCGCCGGTCGTCGACGCCTTCCATCCGGCCAACGGCTACCAGTCCCAGACGCTCACGCCGGAGCTGTGGGCCAACGCCCGGGACATGGATAAGACCGGGCAGACGCTCCAGTACCGCTACGAGGTCTGCGAGTCCGGCAAGGACGGCAAGCCGAAGGACTGCTTCTTCTCCGACTGGTCCCCCGACCGCAGCTGGGTCGTCCCGGCGGGCAAGCTCCGCTGGTCCAAGACCTACCTGTGGCGCCCCTGGAGCAGGGACAACGCGGCCGTCAGCCCCGAGCTGCCGTACGCCACCCTGCTGACCGCCGTGCCGCAGCCGGTCATCACCTCGCACCTGGCGGGCTCGCCTTACGGCTCCTCGGACAAGCCCTTCGACCCACAGGTCGGTAACTTCGCCAGCGCGGCGGTCGACGCGTCGGTGGCCACCATCGGCCCGGAGCTCACCGTCGCCCGCACCTACAACAGCCTCGACCCGTCCAGGAACCACGTCTTCGGCGCGGGCTGGGCCTCGCGCCTCGACATGAGGGTGACGCCGGACGACGACGGAACCGGCAATGTCGTCGTCACCTACCCCGACGGCCAGCAGGTCCGCTTCGGCCGCAACCCCGACGGCTCCTTCGCCGCCCCCATGGGCCGTGACGCCGTCTTCACCACCGTCAAGGACGGTGGCTGGCAGCTCACCGACAAGAACGGCGTCCGCTACGCCTTCCGCGCCGACGGACTGCTCGGCACGGTCACCGACGCGAGCGGGCTGACCCAGACCTTCACCTACACGGACGGCAAGCTCGTCCAGCTCCGCAACGACGCCAGCAAGCGAAGCCTGTTCTTCCAGTGGACGGGTGAGCACATCACGGCAGTCGGTACCGACCCGCTGCGCACCAGCCCGCTGACCTGGACGTACGAGTACGACGGGGACAAGCTCGCCAAGGTCTGCTCCCCCGAGAAGACCTGCACCCGGTACGAGTACGGAAAGGGCTCGCACTACCGCAGCGTGGCCCTGGACTCCGGCCCCTACGCCTACTGGCGCTTCGGTGAGGACGGCGGCGACGATGCCGTCAGCCAGGTCACCGTCAACCAGGGCAAGGACCGGGCCCAGTACGTCGACGTCACCCACGACGCCGCCGGCCCGCTGAGCGGCACCTCCGACAACGCCGCCTCCTTCAACGGCACCTCATCGCGCGTCGACCTGCCCGAGAACCTGCTGAACCTGCAGCGCAGCCTCGCGGTCAGCATGTGGTTCCGCACCTCCGGCAACGGCGTGCTGCTGAACTACCGCTCCGACAAGCACAACGACAGCAACGACGGGACCAGCGCGCCCGTGCTGTACATCGGCGCGGACGGCAAGCTGCGCGGACAGTTCCGCATCGGCCGCATCTCCCCCATCACCACGGGAACCGCCGTCAACGACGGCCAGTGGCACCATGTGGTGCTGTCCTCGGACGGCGCCCGGCAGACCCTGTTCCTGGACGGCAAGCGCCACGGCAGCCTGGACGCACCGGTCAACCACGGCAACCAGCGGTTCGCCGAGATCGGCTCCGGCTACGCCTACGACTGGCCCTCCCCGCCCGCCAAGGGCTCGGTCTACTTCAAGGGCGACATCGACGAGGTCGCCGTCTACCACAAGCCGATCGGCACCGCCGCCGCGCAGTCCCTCTACGCCGCCCGCGAGCAGGCCGACCAGCTCACCAAGGTGACCACGCCCGGCGGCCGCGCGGCCGTGGAGGTCTCGTACGACACCTCCGTCGACCGCGTCGACAAGCTGACCGACAACAACGGCGGCCAGTGGCAGCTGGGCGTCCCCGTCACCGGTCTGTACGGCAAGGAGCTCATCCGCACCGTCCAGGTGACCGACCCCAAGAACCGCCGGCACTTCTACGACTACGACCCCCTGGCCGGGCGTGTCATCCGCTACGTGTCGCCCCTGCGCGACAAGCCGGTGGAGCCCCAGAAACCCAAGCCCACGACCTCCCCGACCCCCGGCACCGATGGCGGCATCTTCGAGGGCGGTGTCGTCGGCGACGGCAAGCCCCCGATGGACTACCCCGACCCCGAGTTCGTCGGCGGAGCCGTCAACGCCATGGGCGTGCGCAGCTTCGGCTACGACGACAAGGGCTTCCAGAACCGGGTCATGGACGAGAACGGTCATGCGCTCGACATGACCTACGACGACCAGGGCAACGTCGCGACGCGCAAGACCTGCCGCGACCTCAACGACTGCCAGACCACGTACTACGCGTACTACTACGACGAGAAGAACCCGCTCGACCCGCGCAACGGCAAGCTCACCGAGTCCCGTGACGCGCGTTCCGCGGGCGCTCAGGACAACACCTACAGGACGACGTACTCCTACGACGCCCGAGGTGAGCTCCTCGAGCAGACCGCACCGGACGGCCGCAAGGCCACCCGCACCTTCACCACCGGATCGGACCCCGCCTTCAACAACGAGGGCACCGCTCCGGCAGGCCTGCTGGCGTCCATGACCGACGCCAAGGGCAAGACGACCAAGTACACCTACTTCGCCAACGGTGATCTCGCCGAGACCACCGACCCGGCGGGCCTGGTCACCCGCTACACCTACGACCGGCTGGGCCGCAAGCTCACCGAGACCGACATCAGCGACTCCCAGCCCAAGGGCGTGACCGTCAGCTACACCTACGACGGGCTGGGCCGGACCGTCACCACGACCAAGCCCGGGGTCAAGAACCAGGTCACCGGCGTCACGCACACCGCGTTCACGACCATCGAGTTCGACCAGGACGGCCTGGTGCTGCGCTCCGAGGTCGCCGACACCACGGGTGGCGACCCCACCCGCGTGACCCGCACCGAGTACGACGACTCCGGCCGCCCGGTGCGGGTGACGGACGCCGAAGGCGCAGAGACCAGCTTCGGCTACGACGCTCTGGGCAACCGTGCCTGGCAGGTCGACCCGAGCGGCACCCGGACCGAGTACACCTACACCCCGCGCAACAAGGTGGCCGAGGTACGGGTGCGCGACTGGAGCGGAGACCCGGAGGAGGCGCCCAAGGACGCCGACGAGAAGGTCCTCGTGACCGACTCCTACGCCTACGACATGGCCGGCCGCATGACCCGGCACGCCGACGCCATGGGCCGCATCCGCGCGTTCAGCTACTACGACGACGGTCTCAGCAAGGCCGTGCGCGCCCTCGGCGTGCGCCAGCCGGACGGGTCCACCCGTGACATCGAGCTCGAACGGAACGCCTACGACGCCCTCGGCAACCTGACGCGCAAGACCACCGGCAACGGCACCACCGTCACCGCCTATGACTACGACGTCTCGGGCCGCACCCAGACCATCACTACGGACCCGGGCAGGCTCGACCGCAAGGTCAGCTACACGTACGACGACGCGGACAACGTGACGCGCGTCGTGCACACCGGCAAGAGCTCCAACGTCGGGTTCTCCAGCAGCAGCTCCGAGGTCGTCGACTACACCTACGACGCCGCCGGCCGGGAGCTCAGCGAGACCACCCTCAACGGCAAGGACCGGCTGACTACGACCTTCAAGCGCGACCAGCGCGGACTGCTGCTCGCGGAGACCGAGCCCCGGGGCAACGCCGAAGGCGCGGACGCGGAGGCGTTCACCACCACCTACACCTATGACGAGCTCGGCCGTCAGGTGACCGTCACCGAACCGGCCGCCGACGTGGAGAACGGCGGGGGCGACGCTCCGGCGGTCAGGACCCGTCCGGCCACCACCACCGGGTACAACGCCTTCGACGAGGCGACCCAGAGCAAGGACCCGCAGGGCCGCGTCTCCTCCGTCACCTTTGACAACGCCGGCCGCCCGACGGTCAGCACCTCTCCGTCCTACACCCCGCCCGGGGCCTCCGAGCCGATCACCCCGGTGAGCCGCAACGAGTACGACGCGGCGGGCCGGATCACCGCGACCACGGACGCGCTCGGCAACGTCCAGCGCTTCCGCTACGACCAGCTCGGCCGGATGGTCCAGCGAGAGGAGCCGCGCGCCTCGAAGCTGCTCAGCCTGGTGACGGAGCCCGGCAAAAACGTTCCGGCAGGTGCCGGTGCCGTGTGGTCCTACACCTACTCCCGCACGGGCGAGACCCTCTCGGTGACGGACCCGACCGGAGCCCGCGCCGAGAACACCTACGACGACCTCGGTCGTCAGCGCACGGCGACGGCGGTGGAGCGCAAGTCCGACCAGACCCGCTACTTCTCCACCACCTTCGCCTACGACGACGCCAACCAGCTCGTGGCACAGACCGCGCCCAGCGGCGACACCACGCACTTCAGCTACGACGCGCTCGGCCAGCTGACGGGCACCGAGGACGCCGCCGGCGTGAAGACGCAGACCGGCTACGACATGGCCGGCCGCGTCATCCGCAACAGCGACGCCCTGGGCCGCACCGTGCGGCAGGACTACGACCAGGCCGGCCGGATGACCGGTCAGCTCTGGCTGGACAAGGACGACCGCCCGCTGCGCAACCGCAGCTTCCGCTACGACCAGGCGGGCAACCCCACCAAGTCGACCGACGCCAAGGGCAAGACCACCAGCTACACCTTCGACCCGCAGAACCAGCTGGTGAAGCAGGACGAGCCGGTGTCCGCCGGCAAGACGATCACGACCAGCTTCGGCTACGACCTGAACGGCAACCGCACCCGCTTCACCGACGGTCGCGGCAACACCACCCGCTACACCTTCAACAGCCTCGGCCTGCCCGAGTCGGTGATCGAGCCGGAGACCAAGGACCAGCCGGCCCTTGCCGACCGCACCTGGACGACCTCCTACGACGCCGAAGGCAACCCGGTCCGGCTCACCGAGCCCGGCAAGGTGGAGCGTCAGCGCACCTTCGACCCCAGCGGTCTGCTGCTACAGGAGACCGGCTCCGGGGCCGAGGTCTCGACCGCCTCGCGCGTCTACGAGTACGACGCGGCCGGCCGGATGACCTCCGCCAGCGCGCCGAAGGGGGCCAACACCTTCGAGTACAACGACCGCGGCCTGCTGACCTCCGCGAAGGGCGGATCCGGCGACGCCACGTTCGGCTACGACGAGAACGGCCGTCTGCTCACCCGGGTCGACGCCGCCGGAACGGCGGTGTTCTCCTACGAGAAGGGCCGGCTGAAGTCCCTCAAGGACGCGCGGTCGCAGCAGCTGTTCTCCTACCGCTACGACAAGACGGGCGCGCTGGAGGGCATCGACTCCCCCGGGCTGAACCGCACCTTCGGCTACGACGCACTGGGCCGTCAGGTCTCCGACGTCACCAAGTCGACCGGCGGGACGACGCTGGCCTCGTTCGAGTACGCCTTCGACGACAACGACCGTGTGGTCTCGAAGAAGACGACGGGCACGGCCGGCGCGGGTGAGCAGAAGTACGCCTACGACGACGAGGGCCGCCTGACCTCCTGGACCGACAAGGACGGCAAGACCACGGGCTACTCGTGGGACGACGCCGGCAACCGGGTCCAGGCGGGCGAGCGGAAGGCGACGTACGACGCGCGCAACCGGATGCTGACGGACGGTGAGGCCACCTACGCCTACACCCCGCGCGGCACCCGCAAGTCCTCCACGACGTCCGGCCTGGCCGAGGAGAGCCGCTTCGACGCCTTCGGCCAGCTGGCCAAGCAGGGCGAGATCTCCTACCAGTACGACGCCCTCGGCCGCCTGGTCGACCGCGACGGCACCCAGCACACCTACGCCGGCCTCGACGACGAGGTCGTCACCGACGGCCGCGGTGTCTACAGCCGGGGCCTGACCGGCGAGCTGGTCTCCGTCACCCAGGACGGCTCCACGCGCCTCGCGATGAACGACCGTCACGGCGACGTCGTCGGCACCCTGGACGTCAACGACACCAACCCGACGAAGCTCACGTCCTCGACCGCCTTCGACCCCTTCGGCCGCACCACGGCCACCCAGGGCAACCAGGTCTCCATCGGCTACCAGGGCGACTGGACCGACCCGTCCACCCAGCAGGTCAACATGGCCGCCCGCTGGTACGACGCCGGCTCCGGCTCCTTCACCTCCCGCGACAGCTACACCCTCGACCCGAACCCCTCGTCCATCCGGGCCAACCGCTACACCTACGGCGACGGCGACCCGGTGGACAACGCGGACCCGACGGGGCACTGGAGCATCGGCGGGGCCCTGAAGAAGATCGGCCGGAAGGTCGCGTCCGCCGGCCGCTACATCGAGCGGAAGGCATCGCAGGTCTACCACTACGTGGAGCAGAAGGCCTCACAGATCTACCACTACGTGGAACAGAAGATCTCCTCCGGCGTCAACTGGATGGTGCAGAAGGTCTCCTCCGGCGCGCGGTGGCTCGGCAACAAGATCTCGTCCGGAGCGCGGTACATACGCAACCAAGGCGCACGGATCTACAAATCCGCGGCCCAGATCTACCGCGAGAGCAAGCGCTACATCAGCGACACGGCCCGGGCGGCGAAGAAGTACGTCGCCACCCACAACCCCATTCCGGTCCTCGCCAAGGCGCTTCGCCCCGTCTACGCAGGCATGAAGATGGTCGTCGCGGCGGCGGCTCACGCACCCGCGCTGATCGTCCAGGAGACCAAGCAGATCGTCCAGGACGTCGCCAAGGTCGCGACCGAAGTCACGAAGATCGTCGCCGACGTGAGCGCCAAGATGGTCTCGGCCGTCGACACGGCGATCACCGCGGTCTCGGAGTTCGCCCAGACGGCGGCGCCCTACCTGAAGGCGGCACTGGACTTCGCGGCCGAGGTCACGGGCGTCAACGACGCGATCGCGTGCGCCACGAAGGGCGACGTCGAGGCGTGCCTCTGGACCATCGCAACGGTCGGCAGCATGTTCGTCCCGGGCGCCACGGCGGGAGTCCGCGGCGCGAAGGCCGCGCGAGCCGGCATGAAGATGGAACACGCGGCGAAGACCGCGTTCGTTTCCGAGAAGGGCGCGACCACCGCGGGGAAGGGCACGAAGCTCGCGGAGAAGGCCGAGGACCTGGGCGAGGCCACCTGCAAGGTCCCGAACAGCTTCACTCCGGAAACCCCGGTGTTGATGGCCGACGGCACGAGCAAACCCATCAGGGACGTCAAGGTCGGCGACAAGGTCCTGGCGACCAATCCGGCAACCGGAAAGACGGAAGCCCAGACAGTCGGTGATGTCATCGTCGGTAACGGCGAGAAGCACCTCGTCAAGCTGACTGTCGACACGGACGGCGACAAGGGCGAGGCCACCGACACCATCACCGCGACCGAAGGCCACCCGTTCTGGCTGGAGGACCAGAAGACTTGGTCCAAGGCTGGCGAGATCAAGCCGGGAGCACTGCTTCGCACTTCCGCCGGCACATGGGTCAAGGTGACGGCAACTCGGGCGTGGACCGCGGTGCAGCAGGTGTTCAACCTGTCGGTCAGCTCGATCCATACGTACTATGTGCAGGCCGGGACCACACCGGTACTCGTTCACAATTGCAACGCGAACGGCGAAGCCGAGGTAAGAATCCCCGAGTGGGCCACAGATGAAGAGGCACAGCAGTTCGCGGCCTACGTAGATGCAACCAACGACGCCATCGCCCGGGGGCAGATGTCACCGACGGGCCGAGTTTCCACTAAGGGTGCAATCAGGAAGGAAGCAGCTCGTGAGGCAGCGGCAGAGAGGAAGCGTGCAGCGGCAGCCGGAACCCCCTACTCTGGTGTAGCCGGACATGCACCCGATGCGATGTGGCTGGGTCATGGAAAGCCGCCAACCTGGATCGATATGGCGAAACGAGTAAACAGTAGTCTTTCTGCCCAGGGGCAACGCTGCCCCGTGGGGTGCAGCCCTACGAGATTCGTACTGGTGGATAACAGGGGTGGCGGTGTCTGATTGGTCAGCGCTTTTCGCGGAAATGGAAACGGCAAAGCGTAGGTTGGCAGCCAGCGACCGTGACGAGCTCTGGCGCCATGAGTCGCGTCGGCCTCCGGCCACGCCTGAGCGAATTACAGAAATCACCATGGTGACGCACTGCCCTGTAGACCCTGAGTATGCCAATTTCCTGCTACATGCGGATGGCTGGCCGGCCATCTTGCAGGACATCGACCTCTTCGGGACAGCCGACTTCGGTACCGCCGCATACACCGAAGCAGAGGAACTGGTGCGTGTGATCGAGGACGAATTGGTGATCGAGCGGGGAAAAAACTTCTCCCGCCTGATTCCTATCGGCGCGTCACAGACAGACATCGACGTCCTCGTCATGCCGTGTGGGAAAGGTTCGAATCAACCAGCCCAGGTTATCTGGCTCGCGGGCGGAGAAATCGAAAGGTATCCATCCTTCTCTGACTTCTTCCGAGGAATGATCTACGAAAACATCACAGAGGCGGATTCTCTGGCATGAACTCGCGGATGAGCCACTCCGCGTCGAGCCGGAACTTTCCTCGCAGATTCAGAGTCTGATAGATCCTTTCCGGGATAAGCTCCGGCTCCGGCGTGGACTGCTGGAACCATGAGATAGACCGGACACACCGAGCGGTACCCACTTCCAAGGGGCTGCTGGGTGGACGGGCATTGCCTGTCCACCCAGCAGCCCTTCGGCGTTGAATGCGGTGACGCCCACGCAGTAACCGGAGTCGCTACACCCGCTGCCACTCGCCCAGAGTGAGTCCGCTCTCACCGGTGCGCTGGCGCGCCACCCGCAAGTGACCGTCGGTGCCGAGCACCGCGACTGTCACCCGGCCGTTGCCGTCGACGGCCAGCGCCGGCGCCCCCGCGAACTCCTCGCCCGTCTCCGACCACTGCGCCGACAGCGTCTCGTCGCCGCTGGGGCACACCGCGACGGCCGGCAGGCCGGAAGCGGACCGCTGGGCCAGCACCGTGCACTCGTGCCCGTCGAGGACGGCCCGCAGCACGGCGAGGGGGCCGGTGCCCGTGCCGCCCACGGACGTGACCGACGGCTCGTCGTCCTCCCCGGCGTCCGGCAGGAGCGTCTGCAACCCCCCGTCCGCCGCGTCCCGCCAGAAGTGCGTGACGCGGTCGTCGCCGGTGACACCCGAAGCGGAGGAACCGGACGCCGGCTTCGCGGGGACGTTGCGCACGCGCCGCACCGGCCCGCCCGCCTGGTCCTGCCGCCAGCGCAGGACGAATTCGGCCGCGGGGGCGATCAGTTCGACACGCCCGGCGGGCGTGGCGACGGCGGTCAGGCCGTCGAGGACGTGACTGCCCTTCATATCGGCCCAGGGGCCCCAGATGCCGCGCGCGTCCTGCCGGCGCCCGCACACCCCGCCGCCGGAGTTGCGTACGAAGACGTGCAGGCCGGCGGAGTCGACGGCCGCCGCGGGGGCGCCGATCTGGGCCGAGCGCTGCCAGTCCTGGCCGTGGGGCGAGCCGAGGGAGCGCCAGTTCGTCAGCGGGCGGCCGGACTGGAACTGGGTGGCGTAAACGATGTCGGTCTCAGTGCGTCCGTCGACGTCACGGCACCGCACGCCGACCAGGTGGACGTAACCCTTCGGGCCTTGCGCTATGGACAGGCACGGCTCCAGGCCGGGCACCGCCAGCAGCTCCGGGCCCGTCCAGTCGGGGCCGCCGGGCCGGGTCTCGGTCCAGCGCACGACACCGCCCTCGGCCGGCGCGTAGGCCGTCAGGCGGCCGTCGCTCCCCCTCAGTAGCCAGCCGGTGACCGGGGTGGCCGTACGCACTGCCATGACTCGCTGCCAGCCTTTCTCGCCTGCGGCTCTCGCATCGGCCTCGGTCGCGCTGCGCTCGGAGCCCGTTTGTCGACCCTCGACAATAACATCGTGGCCGGTCAGGGCATCCGGCCACGGTGGCCGTGGGCCGTGCGAGGCTGTGGCCATGACCATGAACACTCTGCTCGTCGTGGATGCCGCGAACGTCGTCGGCTCGGTGCCGGACGGCTGGTGGCGCGACCGTCGCGGCGCGGCCGAGCGGCTGCGGGACCGCCTCGCGGGGTACGCGGCGGCCGGTTCGCCCGCGCTGTTCGCGGAGGCGCCGGAGGTCGTCCTGGTGGTCGAGGGCAAGGCGCGCGGCGTCGCCCCGGTGCCGGGGGTACGGGTCGAGGAGGCGTCCGGCAGCGGCGACGACGAGATCGTCGAGCTGGTGGCGGGGCGGGAGCCGGGCCGGCGCTGCGTGGTCGTCACGGCCGACCGGGAGCTGCGGGAGCGCGTGACCGCGCTCGGCGCGGAGGTGACCGGGCCGAGCGCGGTGAACCCCTGAGACCCTGAGGCCTTACGGGACCCGGCTGTGCCGCTTCCCGTACACGAAGTACAGGACGCAGCCGAGGACCATCCACGCCGCGAACCGCAGCCACGTCTCCGCGGTCAGGTTGAGCATCAGCCACACCGAGGCGACGACCGACAGGACGGGCACCGCGGGCACCAGGGGCGTGCGGAAGGCGCGGGGCAGGTCGGGCCGGGTGCGGCGGAGGATGACGACGCCGAGGGCGACGACGACGAACGCGAAGAGCGTGCCGATGTTGACGAGTTCGGCGAGGACGTCGATCGAGGTGAAGCCCGCGAGGACGGCGACGACCACGCCCAGCAGGATCGTGGAGCGGTAGGGCGTGCCGTACTTCGGGTGGACCCGGGAGAAGATCCGCGGCAGCAGCCCGTCGCGGCTCATCGCGAAGAACACCCGGCTCTGGCCGAGCAGCAGGATCATGCAGACGGTCGTGAGGCCGACGGCGGCGCCGAAGCTGATGAGCCCGGCCCAGAACGGGTGCCCGGTGGCTTTGAAGGCGTCGGCGAGCGGGGCGTCCGTGGACAGCTCGCTGTACTTCTGCATGCCGGTGACGACGACGGACACGGCCACGTAGAGCAGCGTGCAGATGGCGAGGGAGCCGAGGATGCCGCGCGGCACGTCGCGCTGCGGGTTGCGGGTCTCCTCGGCGGCGGTGGCGACGATGTCGAAGCCGATGAAGGCGAAGAAGACCACGGCGGCGGCCGAGAAGATGCCCATGACGCCGAAGTTCGACGGGGAGAAGCCGAACATCAGCTGCACCAGCGGCGCCTTGATGTCGCTGCCGGCCGTGGTGCCCTGGGACTTCGGGATGAACGGCTCGTAGTTGGCGCCGTTGATGAAGAAGGCCCCGACGATGATCACGATGAGGACGACGGTGACCTTGACGGCGACCACGACCGCGGTCACGCGCGAGGACAGCTTCATGCCGAGCACGAGGATCACGGTGAGGGCGAGGACGAGGGCGCAGGCGAGGATGTCGAAGCCGAAGTGCCCCTCGTGCGTGCCCTGCAAGCTCACCGGCAGGTGCCAGCCCGCGTTGTCCAGCAGCGAGCGGATGTAGCCCGACCAGCCGACGGCGACGACGGCGCAGCCGAGCGCCAGCTCCAGGATCAGGTCCCAGCCGATGATCCAGGCGGGCAGCTCGCCGAGGGAGGCGTACGAGAAGGTGTACGCGGAGCCGGCGACCGGCACGGTGGAGGCGAACTCGGCGTAGCACAGCGCCGCGAGCCCGCAGACGACGCCGGCGAGGACGAAGGCCAGCGAGACCGCCGGGCCGGCGTTCTCCTTGGCAACCTTGCCGGTCAGGACGAAGATGCCGGTGCCGATGACGACACCGACACCGAAGACGGTGAGGTCGAGGGCGGTGAGGGACTTCTTGAGCGCGTGCTCGGGCTCCTCGGTGTCCCGGATGGACTGCTCTACGGATTTGGTACGGAAGACCCCGCGCTTGCCGCGGCGCTCCCCGAGAGGTTGCTGTTCGCTCGTGCTCATCGGCCCACCTCCACCTGCTCGCGTCTCATGGCCGTCTCGTGCTCCTGGCCGTCGCCCACCGGGAACTGAGCGAGTGTCCGCGATGATCCGGGCCGGACAGGGGCCTGACCGGCCACCACCCTCAGGATTCACCCGATGGGACGCACCGGTCCATATGCAGACGGGCCGGTCGTACCACCCGGATAGGTGGTACGACCGGCCCGTCTGTAAGGGGCGCGGGGCGCGGGGACAGGACCGGCCGGAGGCCTCGGACTCCTAGTCGCGCGCGGGCTCCGCGGCGGCAGCCTCGCCGGCGGCCTCGGGCACCTCAGACGCCTCAGGCACCTCAGGCGCGTCCTCGAAACGCCCGTCCAGCTTCGCAACGAGCCCCGTGACCTGCCGGGCGATGTCCGGCGCGGTCAGCCCGATCTCGGCCATGACCTCCTTGCGGGAGGCGTGGTCGAGGAAGCGCGGCGGGATGCCGAAGTCGCGCAGCGGCAGGTCGACGCCGGCGTCGCGCAGCGCCTGGGCGACGGCCGAACCGACACCGCCGACGCGGCTGTTGTCCTCGACGGTGACGACGACGCGGTGCTCGGCGGCGAGGCCGGGCAGGGCGGGGTCGACCGGCTTGACCCAGCGCGGGTCGACGACCGTCGCGGAGATGCCCTGCTTGTCGAGGAGGCCGGCGATCTCCAGGCACATCGGGGCGAGCGCGCCGACGGAGACGATGAGGACGTCGGGGCGCTCCACGCCGTCGGCGGGCTTGCGCAGCACGTCCATGCCGCCGACGCGGCCGACGGCCTCGACGGCCGGGCCGACGGTGCCCTTGGAGTAGCGCACGACGGTGGGGGCGTCCTTGACCTCGACGGCCTCGCGGAGCTGGGCGCGGACCTGGTCGGCGTCGCGCGGGGCGGCGATCCGCAGGTCGGGCACGACCTGGAGGATCGACATGTCCCACATGCCGTTGTGCGAGGCGCCGTCGTCACCGGTGACGCCGGCGCGGTCCAGGACGAACGTCACGCCGCACTTGTGCAGGGCGACGTCCATGAGCACCTGATCGAAGGCGCGGTTGAGGAACGTGGCGTAGACGGCGAAGACCGGGTGCAGACCGCCGGTGGCCAGGCCGGCCGCGGAGGTGGCCGCGTGCTGCTCGGCGATGCCGACGTCGTAGACGCGGTCGGGGAAGGCCTTGGCGAACTTGCCGAGGCCGACCGGCTGCATCATGGCCGCCGTGATGGCGACGATGTCCTCGCGCTCCTTGCCGAGCTCGACCATCTCGTCGGCGAAGACGGACGTCCAGCTGGCGCCGGAGGAGGCGACCGGGAGGCCCGTGTCGGGGTGGATGGCGCCGATGCCGTGGAAGCGGTCCGCCTCGTTCTGCTCGGCGTGCTTGTAGCCGCGGCCCTTCTGGGTCAGGCAGTGCACGAGGACGGGGCCGCCGAAGCGCTTGGCGCGCTGGAGGGCGGACTCCAGGGCCTCGATGTCGTGGCCGTCGATCGGGCCGACGTACTTCAGGCCCAGGTCCTCGAACATGCCCTGCGGGGCGATGAAGTCCTTCAGACCCTTCTTCGCGCCGTGCAGCGTCTCGTACAGCGGCTTCCCGACGACCGGGGTGCGCTCCAGGATGTCCTTGCCACGGGCCAGGAAGCGCTCGTAGCCGTCCGTGGTGCGCAGGGTCGCGAGGTGGTTGGCGAGGCCGCCGATGGTGGGCTCGTAGGAGCGCTCGTTGTCGTTGACGACGATGACCAGCGGGCGGTCCTTGGCGACGGCGATGTTGTTCAGCGCCTCCCAGGCCATGCCGCCGGTGAGCGCGCCGTCACCGATGACGGCGACGACGTGGTCCTTGCGGCCCCGCACCTGGTTGGCCTTGGCGAGGCCGTCGGCCCAGCCGAGCACGGTGGAGGCGTGGCTGTTCTCGATCACGTCGTGCGCGGACTCGGCGCGCGAGGGGTAGCCGGACAGGCCGTCCCGGGCGCGCAGCTTCGAGAAGTCCTGGCGGCCGGTGAGCAGCTTGTGGACGTACGCCTGGTGCCCGGTGTCAAAGAGGATCTTGTCCTTGGGCGAGTCGAAGACCCGGTGCATGGCGATGGTCAGCTCGACCACACCGAGGTTGGGCCCGAGGTGACCGCCGGTCTTGGAGACGGCGTCGACGAGGAAGGTGCGGATCTCGGCGGCGAGCCGGTCGAGCTGCTCCGGGCTGAGCCGGTCCAGGTCGCGCGGTTCCCTGATGCGGGTCAGCAGGGCCACCCGTGCCTCCTCTTCGTCGAGCTGTCGGCTTGTAGAGCGTGTAGAAGTCTTGAGGAACCTCTAGATCCGTCGAGTCTAATGTTCCGCCCGGCGTGGCGATGAACGGGTGATGCGACCTGAGTCACCCGACCGGACGTACGAGCGACCGGCGACACGGCAAAACGCCCTATAGGGCACGGGACGGACGGGCCGGCGGGGCGGGGACGGGCCCTATCCGGCCGGATTCGTACGTACGGCTGTATGACGGTGGGCGACGCGACCGCGCACGTAAGCCGGGCCGGTCCTCTTCGTACGTACGGCCACGTGGGCGGGCGGCGGCACGACCACGCCTCGCAGGAGACGCGGGCACGCACGACCGCGCCCCAAAGGGGCGCGGGGAACTGCGCGACCAGCCACGACGGACCGGGAGACCCGTACGGCGGGGGGAAGGCCCGTACGGGCAGGAGACCCGCACCGCAAGGGGAAGGCGCACCCCGCACACAAAGGCGCCGCCGCCCGCCGCCCAGACGGGCGGCGAACGGCGGCGCCCCACGGGCAGAGCGCACCCCGCAGGGGCTACGCGCGGCCCGCCGTCTTCTGCGTCCGCCGCGAGACGGAGTCAATGACGACCGCAGCCAGCAGCACCGCGCCAGTGATCATGTACTGGACCGCCGAGGCGATGCCCAGCAGCGCCATGCCCGACGCGATCGACTGGATCACCAGCACGCCCAGCAGGGCGGACCAGGTCTTGCCGCGCCCGCCGAAGAGGCTCGTGCCGCCGATGACGGCCGCGGCGATCGCGTTCATCAGGAGGCTGCCGGCCCCGGAGGACTGGTTCGCGGCGTTGATCTGCGACGCGAGGAACATGCCGCCGACGGCCGCCATCGTCCCGGAGAGGGCGAAGACGGAGATCCGGACCGCGGCGACGTTGATGCCGGCGCGGCGCGCCGCCTCGACGCTGCCGCCGAGGGCGAAGACCTTCCGCCCGTACGAGGTGCGGCGCAGCACCAGGTCCAGCGCCACGACGACCCCGAGGAAGATCACGACGGCCAGGGGCAGGCCCTTGTACTGGTTGAACAGCCACGCCACCACGTACGCGGGCACGGCCAGCGCCACCGTGCGCAGCACGATCTCGCTGAGCGGCCGGCTGGGCACGCCCGCGGCCTCGCGGCGCCTGCTGTCGCGGAAGGACACCAGGAAGAACGCGGCCACGGCGACCGTCGCCAGCCCGTACGCGGCGGCGATGTCGGTGAAGTAGTGGTTGGTGAGGCCCGCGACCAGCCCGGAGTCGTCCAGGTTGATCGTTCCGTTGGAGCCGAGCACCTGGAGCATCAGGCCGTTCCAGCCCAGCAGGCCGGCGAGGGTGACAACGAACGCGGGGACGCCGATCCGGGCGAAGAAGAAGCCGTGCAGGGCGCCGATGACGGTACCGGAGAGGATCGCCAGGACGAGCGCGAGCCACTCCGGCATGCCGTGGCTCACGTTGAGTACGGCGAAGACGGCGGCCGCGAGCCCGCTGACCGAGCCGACGGACAGGTCGATCTCGCCGAGGATCAGCACGAAGACGATGCCGACCGCGATGAGGCCGGTGCCGGCGGCGGTGACGAAGAGGTTGTTGAGGTTCTCCGCGCCGAGGAAGGCCGGGTCCCGCAGCTGGAAGACCAGGGCGATGACGATCAGGCCGACGACGACGGGGAGGGAGCCGAGCTCGCCGCTGCGCATCTTGCGGCGGAATTCGCCCCAGTAGCCGGCGAAGCCTTCTTCGCGGACGAGGAGGCGGGGGTCGACGGCGGGGAGGGCGTCGTGGGCGGGGGCCTGGCCGTTGGTGGGGCCGGCGGCGTTGGCGGCAGGCTCGGTGGACGACGTGGGCAGATCGGTGCTCATGCGCCGGCCTCCTTCTCGGGCTTGCCGACCTCGGGCTTGCCGACCTCGGGCTTGCCGACCTCGGGCTTGCCGACCTCGGGCTTGCCGACCTCGGGCTTGCCGACCTCGGGCTTGCCGGCCTTGCCGGCCGGGGTGGCCTCGGCGCTCTCGTCCGCCTCGGCTGCTTCAACGGCGTCGACGGCGTCGACAGGCTCGCCGGCCGGGGCGGATTCCTTGCCGGCTTCCTTGCCGTCCTGGGCGGCCTGGGCGGCCTTGACGGCGTCGGCAGGCCCGGTGACCTGGGCGGCCGGGGCGGCCGGAGCCGCCTCGGCGGCACCGGTGGCCTCCACAGCCCCGGGAACCCCGGAAACCCCCGCGGAGCGGTCCCGGCGCCGGGTGACAGCGTTGTCGGTGGCGCCGGTGATGGCGGAGATGATCTCTTCCTGGGAGGTCGACCGGACGTCGAACGTGCCGTTGTTCCGGCCGAGGCGCAGCACGGCGACGCGGTCGGCGACGGCCTTCACGTCGGCCATGTTGTGGCTGATGAGGATGACCCCGAGGCCGCGCTCGCGCAGCCGCTCGACCAGGTCCAGGACCTGCGCGGTCTGCTCGACGCCGAGCGCCGCGGTCGGCTCGTCCAGAATGACGATCTTGGGCTCGCCGAGCAGCGAGCGGGCGATGGCGACGGTCTGCCGCTGCCCGCCGGAGAGCGAGGCGATGGGGATCCGGACGCTGGGGATCCGGATGGACAGGGTGGAGAGCAGCTCACGGGCGCGGCGCTCCATCTCGACCTCGTCGAGCACCCCGGCGCGGACGATCTCGCGGCCGAGGAAGAGGTTGCCGACGACGTCGAGGTTGTCGCAGAGGGCGAGGTCCTGGTAGACGGTCGCGATGCCGAGCTCCTGGGCGGCGTGCGGCCGGTCGACGGTGACCGGCTTCCCCTCCCACTCGACGACGCCGTCGTCGGCGGGGCCGACACCGGCGATGGTCTTGACCAGGGTGGACTTGCCGGCGCCGTTGTCACCGACGAGGGCGACCACCTCACCGGCGCGGACCTCCAGGTCGACGTCGGTGAGCGCCTGGACGGCACCGAAGCGCTTGGAGATGCCGCGCAGGGCGAGGACGGGGGTGGCTGACGCGGCGGGGGACGTGGTGGCGGACTGGGTTTCGGGCATCTGCGGAATCCCTACTTGATCCCGGCGGAGTCGCACTGGGACTTGTACTTGTCCGTGCAGATCTCGTTGCGGTTGAAGAAGCCTTCCTGGCCCACGTACTTCGCGATGTCGCCCTTGGTGAGCGCGAAGGGGGTGACGATGATGGAAGGGATCTTCTTCTCGGTACCGCTGTCGACGGTGCTCTTGGCGATGCCGTCGAGAGCCTTCCCCTTGGCAAGCGCAACGGCCATCTCGGCAGCAGCGTCGGCCTCGGGCTTGTAAGGCTTGTACACGCTCATGAACTGCTCGTCGGAGAGGATCCGCTGGACGGCGGAGAGCTCGGCGTCCTGGCCGGTGACGGGCGGGAGCTTGTCGAAGCCGGCGCTCTTGAGGGCGGTGATGATGCCGCCGGCCATGCCGTCGTTGGCGGAGTAGACGCCGACGATGTTGTCCTTGCCCAGCGAGGAGATCGCGCCCTTCATGTTCTCGTTGGCGTTCTCCGGCTTCCACTCCTTGGTGTCGTACTCCTTCCCGATCTTGACCTTGCCGTCGAGGACGGAGTGGGCGCCGTCCTTGTACATCTTGGCGTTCGGGTCGGTGACGGAGCCGTTCATCATGACGATCTGGCCCTTGGAGGCGTTGTCGCCGAGCTCCTTGAGCAGCGACTCGCCCTGGATCTTGCCGACGCGCTCGTTGTCGACGGAGGTGTACGCCTTGACCGGGCCCTCGGCCAGCCGGTCGTACGCGACGACGGGAATTCCCTTGTCGTTCGCCTTCTTCACCGAAGAAGCTATCGACTTCGCGTCCACCGAGTCGACGATCAGCGCGTCGACCTTCTTGGTGATCATCGTGTCGACCTGCTGCTGCTGGACGGAGGCGTCCTGCTTGGCGTTCTCGTAAAGGACGACGGTGTCCGCCCCCGCCAATTCCTTGATCTTCTTCTCGATCAGCGGCTTGTCGAAGCGCTCGTAACGCGCGGTCTGGTTCTCCGGGAGGAGGAGCCCGATGGTGAGGGGGCCCTTCTTCTCCTTCTTGGACTCTCCGCCGCCGGCTTCCTTGGCGCTGCCGCAGGCGGCGAGCCCGGCGGCCATCGAAACGGCCGCCACGGCCACGGCTGCACGACGCATATGCGTGTTCACTTGCAGAAACCTCCCTGACGAGGCCGCGTCATTGCGGCCGAGGTGGCTGGAAGTCAACTCGGCCGCCAAGGGGCCGTCAAGAAGTAAATCCTTAACGAGATGGCAACGGTGCCATTCGTTATCTACCTGAACTCAAGGAGCGAGCTCGCCCCCCATGGGCGTAGCACGGGGATCAGGCGGGCAACGGAGCCCCGACCGAAGCATGCCCGTCGAGCAGCGTGGAATCACCCATCTCGCTCAGCACGAGCGCGAGCGCCCCCAGCACCTCCGCCCGCCCGCCGAGCGCACCGGGGACGACCTCCAACTGCCGGGCGGCGCTGGGGATGGCGTACCGGGAGACGGACTCGCGGATGGGCCCGAGGATGAGCTCACCGGACGGCGCGAGATCACCGCCGAGCACGACGCGTCGGGGATTGAGCAGGTTGCACAGATTGGCCACGCCGCTACCGATATGCCGCCCGACATCCGAAATGACCCGCCGGCAGCCGGGGTCGCCTTCACGCGCGAGCTGGACCATACGGGCGACGGTGAGATCGGGCCCATGGGCCGAATGGAGCAGAGGAAGGACATACCGGGCAGCGGTAAAGGTTTCAAGACACCCACGGTTGCCGCACCGGCAAACGGGCCCGGACTCGTCGAGCGTAATATGCCCGATTTCGCCGGCAGTGCCCCCGGGCCCCCGGTAGATCTTCCCGTTGATGACAAGCCCGGCCCCGACGCCACTGGCGACCTTGATGTACGCAAGATCGGAGGCCCCGCGCCCGGCGCCCCACACGAGCTCACCGAGCGCGCCGAGGTTCGCATCGTTATCGACGTGCACGGGCACGCTCAGCCGGGCGGCCAGCTCATCCCGCGGATTAGTCCCGGCCCACCCGGGGAGGATGGCGGTGGACCCGAGCGTTCCGGTCTCGACGTCGATGGGCCCGGGCACGCCGAGCCCCACTCCGATGATCTTCCCGGGATCGATCCCGGCATCGCCGATCAGCCGCCTGACCAGCTGCTCGGCCCGGTCGAGCCCCTGCGCGGCGGAGGCGTCCACGTCGAGCGGCTCAGCGTCCTCGGCGAGGACGCGCTGGGCGAGGTTCCCGATGGCGACCCGCAGATGCGTGTGCCCGAAGTCCACCCCCACCACAACCCCGGCGTCCCCGGACAGCGACACACTCCGCGCCCGCCGCCCCCCGGAAGAGGTGGGCGTGACCTCGACGGTCCCGCCCTCCTTCAGCTCCCGCACGATGTTGGAAACGGTCGCGGCCGACAAACCGGTGGTCCGGGCGATCTCGGCCTGTGTGAGCGACCCGGCCGTCCGCACAGCCCGCACGACCCGCTCAAGATTGGCCCGGTGCAGCGACGACTGCGACCCCGGAGTCTCCACGCCCATCCACTCCCGCCTAGCCGGGCCACGGCACGCCGGCCGTCCCCGTACCGGACCACAGCTCTGGAGCCCGGCATCCATACAACATATGAACTCTAAGCTGAGCCGTCCGGCGGAGCCCCCGTCAAGGCCTAGAACCACATCGAGGCCTCCATGGTATGGAAGGCGTCACACGGAGAAGGGGCGCCTCGGCGGCAGGCAGGGACCATGTGTATGCAGCCTGCGGCGGCAAAGAGCAAGATCACTCTTGTGGATCCGATGGCCTTGTTGATCCGATGGCCGGGCTCAGCGTGAACATGACCTACAGGGGTGGCATGTGCGATCAGTGAACGGCCACGTCGTGCCCGCCGACACCCGTCTGTGCAGGTCCGCCCCTCGAAGGGATCCGCTCAGGCCGCATTCATGAAGGCTTGAAGCCCCGTCAGTTCCTGGCGGGGCTTCAAGTGAGTTCAGTCGACTTCTACTTCTGAGCCTTCTTGTCCTTCGCGCGCGCCTCGAACTGGCCGTCCGCAAGGAAGGCGAAGACGCTTTGCTCCACCCATTAGATCGGGCGTCCGGCACCCGCCGAAACGCATAAGAGAAGGAGATCCAGACCTGCAATGACCGACCGCGCGTCACCGCCAACTGAGCCCCGGAGCCGGGCAACCGATGGCCCGCAACCTCAATCTGCGACGTACGGTCCGACGACGCCGCCCCTTACCCTCGGAAACCGCCGCGCGCCCGAGGCCCGACGGCCGGCAACTTACGGGAGAGCGGCTGGAGGCCGGTCGGACGGCACGGATTGCCGCAATCCAATCAGAAGGCAAGCACAGCCGTGTACATGACACTTCATCACGTGCGCCGCACGAACTCCCCCTGACATGCCTGCGCCCCGATTCAGACTGTATGGTATGTTCACCCGTATCGCCTGTCACCGCGGCACTACTCGCAGCTACTGCGGCGGAGAAAAACCCTTGGAAGGATTCCTAGGTGATGTCACGTGCGCGCAAACTCCTGCTCACAGGAGTCGTCGCCGGGGAATTGCCCCGGCCGACAGGGCACCTGACCCCTGGAAACCCCCGAGGCCGTCCGCGTATCGTCGGGTGACTGCAGCCTCCGCCCCTAGGTGAACATAGACGGCGGGGCCACAAAGTCCGTCTCGGAATGAACAAGGGCGCGAGAGTCGGGGCCCAGAGGGCCGGGCCCTCCGGCCGCAACGACGGCAGTACCACGCAGGCTCTCGAGCTCGTACCGCGCGCGACCGTGACGGATACCGGGCCAGGCTCTCCCGGCCGACCGTGAACACACGCCTTTCTCGGGCCGCGGCAATAGAGCGCCGTCCGGCCTTGGTTGCCACGAGAAGCCATCCCTTGCATCGCGAGGAAGCATTCCTGGCTCCCCAGAAACGGATATGACAGAGAGTCATTGATTTGAAGAGCAGAAATCGCCTCAGACCGTCGTCGCCGCGGCTGGTCGCACTCACGCTGGCCGCGGCGCTCGCAGGAAGCCTGATAGCGGCTGATGCCGTCGTCGCCGACCCGCAGCCTCCGTACGCCGCACCCGACGGTCGTACAGTCGCGGCCACTGCCGCCGCGAAGGACTGGAAGGTGCCGCGCCTGACCGTGATGCCCCTGGGCGACTCGATCACGCACGGCGCCGGCAGTTCGACCGAGTCCGGCTACCGCGGCGAACTGTGGAGCCGGCTGGCCCCGCACACGGACCAGCTGGACTTCGTGGGTTCCGAGCGGCACGGCAAGCTGCCCGACCTCGATCACGAAGGCCACTGGGGCTGGAAGATCGGCGGTCTCTCCACAAACATCGAGCAGTGGCTGCCGGCAGCGAACCCGAACGTCGTACTCCTGCACATCGGCACGAACGACCTCAACGACAACTACCACGTGGACACGGCACCTCGCCGCCTCGGTGATCTCATCGACAAGATCACGTCAGCCGCTCCCGGCATGACCGTGCTGGTCTCTTCCCTGGTCCCCTCCACGACGACCGAGACCCAGAGGCGCATCGAGCAGTTCAATGCCGTGGTGCCCCAGCTGGTGGCGGAACGGCGGGCCAAGGGCTTGCGCTTGGGATACGTCGACATGAGCGCGGTCACCACGGACGACCTTGCCGACGACCTCCACCCCAAGGACAGTGGCTACGTCAAGATGGCGGAGGCCTTCGCCGCCGGAGTGGCCCGGGCCGCGGAAAGCGGCTGGATACAGCAGCGAGTGGACGTCAAGCCGGCCCCGGCGCGCCGGGCGGCCCCGCCCGGTGACTACCGAGTCGACATCGACGGCGACGGCAAGGCCGACTACCTCACCGTCCAGGACAACGGCTCTGTGAAGGCCTGGATCAACAACGGCGGCACCGATCACGGCAGCTGGAGCGGACGCGGCACGTTCGCCACCGGAGTCGGCGAACCCGGCAGCAAAGTCCGCTTCGCCGACATCAACGGCGACGGCAAAGCCGACTACCTGGTCCTCAACGACGACGGCACCGTGAAGGCCTGGATCAACAACGGCGGCACCGGCCACGGCGGCTGGAGCGAGCGCGGCACGTTCGCCACCGGAGTCGGCGAACCCGGCAGCAAAGTCCGCTTCGCCGACATCAACGGCGACGGCAAAGCCGACTACCTCGTGGTCCACAAATACGGGGCAGTGCAGGCCTGGCTCAACAACGGGGGCACCGGCCAGGGAAGCTGGATCGGGCTCGGCACCATCATCGGCGGCGTCGGCGAACACGAGGACAGCATCCGTTTCGCCGACATCAACGGCGACGGAAGAGCCGACTACCTCGCCGTCCAGGACGACGGCTCCGCGCGGGCCTGGATCAACAAGGGTCCCGACGGGCGCGGCCGCTGGAGCGAACTCGATTCCTTCATCCCCGGCGTCGGCGAACCCGGACACAAGATCCGCTTCGCCGACATCAACGCCGACGGTAAAGCCGACTACCTCGTCCTCCAGGACAACGGAGTCGTTCAAGCCTGGATCAACACCATGGGCGACAGCCAGGGCAGTTGGGCCGAGCGCGGCACCTTCGCCACCGGAGTAGGCGAACCCGGCAGCAAGGTCCGGATCTAGCGCACGCCCCGGCGACGGGTGGGGAACTGCCCTCCCCGCGCCTTCGGTGTACCGGAACCGTGGGTTACGGAGTTCGCGGACGAGTCGTGATGCTCCGACTCGGCAAGTCTGTGACCGAAGCACCTCGTGTAGTGACCACCTTGCATATAAGATGGGCGCTTCGTGCTCATTCGTTCTGTAGCCGGTGACCGCATTCCCGCGGCCCCGGCCACCCGCAGTACGGCCTGTGTCCCCTGCCCGCGACCACCGGGCGGGACACAGGCCTTTCCGTGGACCCCGGGGGCGCTTCACCCAGGGCCCGCGCCACGCCCTCGCACGGCTCCTCGATGTGACCCACGTCGCGGAACTCGCCTGCTCTTCACCTGGGATAGCCGACAGTGAGTCTGATAACCCCCACCACCACCGAGGTGTCCAGCAAATCCCCCGTCGCACGGGTGCGGCTGGACTCGCTCACAGGCCTCCGGTGGTACGCGGCGCTTCTCGTCGCCTGTTTTCACTTCGCCTACGAGGAGACGTCGACCGGAACCTCTCTGCACGTCTTCCGGTTGAAAGAGGTCGTCTACGCCGGTCCCTCGGCGGTGTCGTTCTTCTTCATACTCTCCGGATTCGTACTCGCCTGGTCGGCCCGTCCGCGCGACACCGTGACCGGGTTCTGGCGGCGCCGCTTCGCCCGCATCTACCCCAGCCACCTGGCGACCTTCGCCGTCGCCGTCCTGACGATGGTCTGGATGGGCAAGGCCCTCGACCCCCGCATCGGGCTGGTGAATCTGAGCCTGACCCAGTCCTGGATACCCAACCGCAAGGACTGGTGGTTCGGGTTCAACGGCGTCTCGTGGTCGCTCAGCTGTGAATTCCTCTTCTACCTGACGTTCCCCTTCGTAGTGAAGGTCATCAGGCGGTTCTCCACCCGCGGCCTGTGGGCGACGGCGGTTCTCGGCAACCTGTGCGTGGTCCTGGCGCCGCTGGCCGCGAGCCACATCGCGAAGGCGAGCGGCTGGGACCCCAAGTTCATGCTCTACATCTTCCCGCCCGTGCGCCTGCTCGAGTTCGTGATCGGCATCGCCGTCGCACTGCTGGTCAAGAGCGGCTCGTGGCGCGGTCCGGGCCTGACCGCCAGTCTTGCCCTTTCCGTGTTCGCCGTCCTCGGGCCGTCCCACCTCCTGCCCTTCGACTACCACTGGGCCGCCGACACGGTCATCCCGTACACCCTCACCATTGCCGCGGCCGCGCGCGCGGACGTCCGCGGGGAGCCCTCGCCGTTCAGGAACCGGATCAACGTCTACCTGGGCGAAGTTTCCTTCGCCTTCTACCTGGTGCACGAGATCGTCATCTTCAGCGTCGACCACTTCCTCACGACGCACCACTTCACCGTTCCCTTGGCCCTGCACCTGGGTCTGGTCCTGTCGATCTCGTTCATCGGCGCGGTGCTCCTGCACGAATACGTGGAGAAGCCCGGTGTGAAACTCCTGTCCAGTAGCCGGCGAAAGCAGCGGCCCGCCGCGACCTGACCATAGGGTCTGAGCGCCCCCGACCGGCCGTCCGAGGCCGTCCGGCTCGACGCGGTCGGGGGCTCAGTGCTACTGGGGCCTCATTCAGACCGGGACGGGGAGGTCCTGGTGACGGAGGTTGTCCAGCATCGGGGTGAAGCAGTTCTCTGCGTGGGCGCCGTCAGTACGGAGAAACTCGGTCAGCGGTCCGCCCTTGGCTATGAAGGTCCAGCCGGGAATCGGCCGCTCGCCGTCCGCCTTGAGGAAGACGGTCACGCCCTGCTCCACCAGCCAGTCCAGGACCAGCATTCCCATCCCCTCCATGCTGTTCTCCGGCTCAAGATCCGGCGCCCATGGGCTCTCGTCCATGGGCAGCCCCGCGTCCCTCAGCCGGGGCAGGGCAACGCGCATGCATTCCGCCACGGTGGCCTCCTCTGCCAGGACGCTTTGGCGCAAATCCGTGGAGACGCTGGGACCTGAGAAGAAGCGGAACGTCCACTGTGGTGTGTGGGCGGGAGACGGACGGCCACTGGCCGAGACAGTGGCAACCACCCCCTGCTCGGCCAGCCACTGCATAAGACGTAGCGTTTCGTCCTTGTCGAAGGCCGGAGCTGTTTCCGGCATTTGCCAGCACGTCGGCCACGGTCGATTCCTCCGGCGGTCACCCATCTGCCGATCTCCCCTCATCCCCTGCTGAACACTCATACACATATGGCGTATAGCGCACCAGAATACGCATTCGTGTGGTTTGGTATTGATACGTCACAGACGACCGCCTTTCCTTCGACATCGTGGGTCATCCAGGGTCGCAGGATGGCGCGGCCCATCGATGAAGGGCGATCCGAATGCGAAATGTTGTGCGTGCAGCGCTGGTGGTTCTCTGCGCGACCGGGGCCGCGCTGCCTGTCCTCCCGGTGGCGCAGGCGGCTGCTCCCTCGACCCCCGCCGACTGCCGGTACGTCTATACCAACGGGCGTCCCGGGCCGAACGGGGAGAGCAGAGGCAGTGGCGTCTACGACGAGGGAGATCGTGACGCCGAGGGCCGCGTCTGCCGCAATGGCTGGTGGGTACATCCGTACGAGGTCCACCACCACGACGACGACCGCCGCGATGACGACCACGGCCGGGACGATCACGGCCGGGATGACCACGGTCGGGACGATCACGGCCGCGACGACCACCGGCGCGATGACGACCACCGCTGGGACAACGATCACCGCCGCGATGACGACCACCGGCGTGACGACGACCACGGCCGGGGCGATCACCGCCGCGACGATGATCACTGGCGGGACGACGACCACCGCCGCGACGACAACCACCATCGCGACGACGACCGCCGCGACCACGACCATGACCACGATCGCGACCACGATCACGACCGGGACCACAACCACGGGCGCCGCCCGTAGACGGCGCCGCGGACTGAAGGAGCCGAAGGAGCTGAAGGAGAAGCCTCCCCGGTGCCCTCCGGAGGGTGCCGGGGAGCTACTTCAGGGCCCCCGCCGTCAGGCCCGCCTGGACCTGCCGCTGGAAGACGATGTACGCCGCCAGGACCGGGAGCATGGCGATGACCAGGCCCGCGAAGAGGCCCGACCAGTCGCCCTTGTAGCCCTGGCTGACGGCCAGCGCCACCAGGCCCTGGGGCAGCAGCTTCTTGTCCTCGTCACCCACGTTCAGGACCGCCGGCAACAAGTACTGGTTCCACTGCCCCAGGAAGTTGAAGATCCCGACGCTGATCAGGCCCGGCTTGGCCATCGGCAGCATCACCTGGAAGAACGTACGGGTGTGCGAAGCGCCGTCGATCAGGGCCGCCTCCGCGACCGACGACGGGAGCGTGCGGAAGAAGCCGCTCAGGAAGAAAATCGTGAACGGTAGCGAGTACGCGATGTAGACCAGGATCAGTCCGTGGTACGTGTCCAGCAGCTGCATGTTCTTCATGACGAAGAACAGGGGAACCAGGGCCAGGATCACCGGGAAGCTCATCCCGCCCACGAACAAGTAATAGATGAAGCGGTTTCCCGGGAATTCGAACCTCGCCAGGACGTACGCCGCCATCGAGCCCAGCAGCATCGTGCCCAGCAGCGAACCCGCCACCACCACGACCGAGTTGAAGAAGTACTCGCTCATGTGCGCCTGCGACCACGCCCTCGACCAGTTGTCGAAGTGCAGGCTCGTGGGCAGCGCCCAGGGCGACGTGAAAATGGACTTGTCGTCCTTGAGGGCGCTCATCACCGCCCACAACAGCGGCAGCGTGACCATCAGGGCCCACAGGATCAGCACCCCGTGCGAGAAGACGTTGAGGACCCGTCCCTCGGTGCCCATGCGCCCTTCGGGGGAATCGACGACCGGGGGCACTGGCGCCGCCGGGGCCGCCCTGGTCACCGCATCGTCCGCCACGCCGCTCTCCGCGCTCTTCTCCGCGCCGCCCATCTCAGAACTCCAGCCGTTCGCGCCGGCCCAGCTTCATCACGATGCCGGCGAAGATCATGGTGACGATGAGCAGGGCGACCCCGAGCGTGGTCGCGTATCCGGCCTGCCCGTCCCGGAACGCCTTGGTGTAGAGGAGATAGGCGAGCACTTCGGTCGAGTAGTCCGGACCGCCGGGGCCCACCGTCATGATCTGCACGACCGCGAATCCGTCGAGCGCCATGATGCCCATGTAGACCCAGCCGGTCTGGACCGTGTCCCACAGCAGGGGAAGCGTGATCCGGAAGAAGGTCTGGATGCGGTTCGCGCCGTCCAGCAGCGCCGCCTCGTAGAAGTCCTTCGGAATCGAGCTCATGCCCGCCGAGAACAGGACGACGTAGAAGCCGACGTTGCTCCACACCATCACCGCCATCACGCACCACAGCGCGAGATCCGGGTCACCGAGCCAGTTCGGCTGTACGGAATCCAGGCCCACGGCGCTCAGGAAGGAGTTCAGCGCGCCGCTGTTGGGGTTGTACGCGAACTGGAACAGCAGGGCCACGATGGCGATCGACAGCACCTGCGGGAAGAAGTACACGACCTTGTAGAAGCCCGAGCCGCGGACGCCCGCCACCGCCGCGTTCTTCCTCCTCCGCCCGCCCACGTTGAGCATGAAGGCGAAGAACAGTCCCAGTCCGAGCGTCACCAGTGGCAGCACCAGCAGCAACAGGACATTGTGGCCGACCGACGTCCAGAACACGTCGTCGGCGAACATCTTCCGGTAGTTCGCGACCCCGACCATCTTGAAGTCGGGACTGAGACCCGTCCAGTCCGTGAACGAGTAGTAGATCGCCTGGAGGAACGGCGAGATCACGAACACCGCGTAGATCGCCAGGGGTACGGCCAGGAACCCCACGATGAAACGGTACTTACCGTGCTGCATTGCCTTTCGACCCCGATCTCCCGCGGGCGCGGAGCGGCGGACGCGGTCCCATCCCGTTCCCGTACGCGCCGCCGCCGGTGACGTGCCTCAGTGCGTGCGTTCAGTGCATGCGGCTTTTAGTGCGTTCCTGCGTTCAGCGCACGCCGCCGCTCGCCCGCTCCTACTTGTGCCGGTACTTCTTGATCGAGTCATCCGCGCGCACACCGTCCGCGAATTTCTGGATCTTGGCGATCGTCTCGTCCGGGGTCATGCGGCCGGCCATCATCTCGCCCAGCGCCGCCACGCCGATCTTCTCCTTCTGGAGGGCGACGTACCAGTCCTGGATCCGCGGATTGACCACGTTCTCCCCCGCCTTGGCGAGCGCCTCCTGCGAGGAGCTGAGGCCCGGAGGCAGCGTGAGCCCCTCCGTCCCCCCGTTCAGCGACGTCAGCGACGAGACCTGCTTGATGAAGTTCTGCGACGACTTCTTGCCGAGCATGATGCGCAGCAGTTCCATGCCGCCCTGCGGGTTCTTCGCGTTCTTCGGCACGATGAACGGCTCGCCGCCCGAGGCCCAGATCGTGCCGAACGGCATCTTGTCGCGCTTCGCGTCCAGGCTCGAAGGCGCCCCGACCGCCATCTTGAAGTCGGCCGGCGTGGTCTTCTTCGACTCGTTCTCCACCCACGACCCGTTGGGGATGAACAGCGCCTTGCCCTGGTTCCAGGCCGTCTGCGACTCGATGTGGGTGAGGCCGGGGGTGCCCTGGAGGATGTAGCCCTTCTTGTAGAGCTCGTAGTACGCCTCGAAGGCCGCCTTGACCGCCGGGTCCTTCCAGGCGTTCGGCTCCAGGTTGTCAATCCGGTCGATGACCTCCCGGCCACCGATCTTGGCGATGAAGGGGTAGAGGCTGAACGGCAGGTAGTAAGGGAACTTGCCGGGGTACGTCCAGCCGGCGATGCCCTTCTTCTTCGCCTTCTCGCAGACGGCGAGCATCTCGTCCCACGTCTCCGGGTACTGCGCGTCCAGCTTCTCCAGCGCCGTCTTCGAATACCAGACGCCGTAGACCGTGTACGCGTAGTAGAGGATCCAGGTCTCCTCGCCCTCGAACCGGCCCATTTCGACGACGCCCGGCCGCAGCGTGTCCCGTACCTTCTTCGACGGGTCGTCGATCGACGGCGCGTCCAGCAGCGCATTGAGGTCGGTCAGCTGCTTCTTCCCCACCAGAGTGCCCATGTCCATTTGCTTGGCACCGGAGTTGTCGATCAGGTCCGGCGGTGTGCCGCCGTTGAAGCGGGGCTGGAGCTGGGTCTGGATCTCCTGGGTGGCCGCGTGCTTGATATCGGCCTTGGGATACGCCGCCTTGTACTCGGCCTCGGCGTCCTTGGCGTACTGCTGGCCGAAACCGCCGTCGAAGATGACGACGTCGAGCTGCGCGGACTCATTGACCGCGAGCGGGTTCTTCTCGCTCTTCGTCCCCTTGTCGACCTTGTTGTCGTCGCTGCCGCCGCCCGACGCGCAGGCGCTCAGCACGCCCATCGACGGCACCACGATCAGGCCGAGTGCGGCCGCTCTCTTGATGAGGTCGCGCCGGCCGAATCCACTGAACTGCCCTGATCGACCGGACCGCCCGGCCCCCGTGAACTCCCCGGACTCCCCGGACTCCCTGAATTCCCCTGTGGATCCCATGCTCAAGGCCTCGCCTTCTCCAGGACTCGGGCGGTGGACCGGTTACTCCCCTTGTGCACAAGAATCGACGAAGGGCCCGACACCGCTGGTCGGTTGAAGCTTGGTGTGGTGCTTGGTGTGCTGGGCGTGCTGGGTTTACGGATGTGCTGGTCCTACTGGATGTGCTCGGTTCGCTGGGTGTACTTGATGTACTTGATGCGCTTGACGTGCTCGATGTGTGCGCCGGGAGCGGTGACGTGCCGGTGACGCGCCCGCGGCGTTCCCCTCCCTGCCGCGCTCCCCCGGATCCGCCGCGGCGGCCCTCAGAGCCTCCCCGGTCGCCGACAGGTATAGTCCATTTCTCACCAACTGGGCAAGATCGGGAGCAGCTTCCGCCCCCAGTCTTTCTCTACTTGAGACCTGCCGACCGTCCCGGTGGCGACGACACCAACCCCAAGACCCTTGACACCATCCGCCTCTCAAGTCCTACTTATCTCTGCGCGGCTCACTTGACAACGTTGTCTGCACGTTGCGAGACATGGGAGACATGCGATGCGGCAGGGACGGCGGTATTGGCACGGACCCCGAACCCGTACCAGGTCCCGGCGACACCGATGGCCTAATCCCACCCGCCCCCTCGTACTCCTTCTGGCCGTCACCCTTATGACGGCCATTCAGGTACCCCAAGCCACCGCCACCGCCTCCCCCACCGCGGCCGCCCCCACCACCCCCACCGACCATTTCTCCTCCTCCTTCGAGCGCGGCGACCCCCAGCCCGACTGGCGCAACACCGTCGACACCACCCCCGACGGCCGCAAGCGCGCCGCCGGCGTCGACGGCAACGACACGCGCGGCATCCCCGGCAACGTCAGCGACTCCGTCACCGACGTCCGGGCGAGCGGCGAGAACGCCGGCTCGGGCGAGGTCAAGGAGAACCTCGTCGACGGCGAGAGCACGACCAAATGGCTCACCTTCGAGAAGGCGGGAGCCTGGCTGGAGTTCGACCTCGACGAGCCGGTCGCCGCCGTCCGCTACGCCCTGACGTCCGCCAACGACGCCCCCGGCCGCGACCCGCGCGACTGGGTCCTCCAGGGCTCGCGGGACGGCAAGGACTGGACGCCGCTGGACACCCGCAAGGGCGAGACCTTCGACAAGCGCTTCCAGACCCGCGAGTTCACCTTCACCAACACCACCCCCTACGCCCACTACCGGCTCGACTTAACCCGCAACAGCGGCGAGGACATCACGCAGCTCGCCGAGGTGCAGCTGGCGCCGTTCTACACCGGACCGCCGCCGCCCTCCGACATGCGCAGCTACGTCGACGGCGGCCCCAAGGGCTCCCCCACCGCCAAGGCGCGCGCCGGCTTCTCCGGGCGCCGCGCCCTGCGCTACGGCGGCGTCCACCAGGCCACGGGCCGCGCCTACTCCTACAACAAGCTGTTTTCGGTCAGCCTCCGCGTCACCCCGCGCACGGTCCTCTCGTACAAGGTCTTCCCCTCCATGCCCGAGGTCGACCTGCGCTACCCGGCCACCCACGTGTCTCTGGACCTCGTCTTCACGGACGGCACCTATCTGAGTGACCTCGGGGCGGTGGACCAGCACGGCGCGCCCCTCTCGCCCCGCGGCCAGGCCGACTCCCGCACGCTCTACGCCAACCAGTGGAACAACAAGGAGTCGCGCATCGGGGCCGTGGCCGCGGGGAAGACGGTGGCCCGGGTGCTCGTCGCGTACGACTCCCCCGCCGGGCCGGCGCCGTTCCGCGGCTGGCTGGACGACGTCTCCCTCGCCCCCGCGCCCGCCGAGAAGCCCCTGGCGCACCTGGCCGACTACGCCGTGACGACGCGCGGCACCCACTCCAGCGCGAGCTTCTCGCGGGGCAACACCTTCCCCGCGACCGCCGTCCCCCACGGCTTCAACTTCTGGACGCCGGTCACGAACGCGGGCGCCATGGACTGGCTCTACCAGTACGCCGCCGCGAACAACGCCGACAACCTCCCCACCGTCCAGGCGTTCAGCACGAGCCACCAGCCGAGCCCCTGGATGGGCGACCGGCAGACCTTTCAGGTGATGCCGGCCCTCGCTCCCGGGAGCGGCCCCCCGGACACGAGCCGCACCGCCCGCGCCCTCCCCTTCCACCACGCCAACGAGACGGCCCGCCCCCACTACTACGGCGTCACCTTCGACAACGGCCTCAAGACCGAGATCGCCCCCACCGACCACGCCGCGATCATGCGCTTCACCTATCCGGGTGAGAGCGGAGGTGAGAGCAGCGGTGACAGCGGAGCCGACCGAGCCCCCCGGGCCCCCGACAACGCCGCCCTCATCCTCGACAACGTCCGCAACCAGGGCGGCCTCACCCTCGACCCCGAGACCCGCTCCTTCACCGCCTACTCGGACGTGCGCAGCGGCCTGTCCGTCGGCGCGGGCCGCATGTTCGTCTACGGCGTCCTCGACGCGCCCGTCACGGCGAGCGGCAAGCCGGGCAGCGACGCCGGATCCGGCACCACCGGCTACCTCCGCCTGGCCCCCGGCCGGGACCGCACCGTCACCCTCCGCATCGCGACCTCCCTCATCGGCACTGAGCAGGCCAAGGCCAACCTGGAGCAGGAGATCCCCGAAGGCACCTCCTTCGGCCGGGTCCACGACCGCGCCCGCGCCGCCTGGGACGCCCTCCTCGGCCGCGTCGAGGTCGAGGGCGCGAGCCGCGACCAGCTCACCACCCTCTACTCCAGCCTCTACCGCCTCTACCTCTATCCGAACTCCGGCTCCGAGAACACCGGCACCCGCGCCCGCCCGCGCCGGCGCTACGCCAGCCCCTTCTCCCGCCCCGAGGGGGAGAACACGCCCACCCGTACGGGCGCGCGGATCGCCGACGGCGAGGTCTACGTCAACAACGGCTTCTGGGACACCTACCGCACCACCTGGCCCGCCTACTCCCTCCTCACCCCCCAGCAGGCCGGGCGCCTCGTCGACGGCTTCGTGCAGCAGTACAAGGACGGCGGCTGGATCTCGCGCTGGTCCTCCCCCGGCTACGCCGACCTGATGACGGGCACGAGCTCCGACGTGGCCTTCGCCGACGCCTACGCCAAGGGCGTCTCCTTCGACGCGGAGGCCGCGTACGAGGCCGCGCTCAAGAACGCCACCGTCGTGCCGACCCAGCCCGGCGTCGGCCGCAAGGGCATGGAGACCTCCCCCTTCCTCGGCTGGACGAGCACGACCACCCGCGAGGGCATGTCCTGGGCCCTGGAGGGCTACCTCAACGACTACGGCCTCGCGACGATGGGCAAGGCCCTCTACGAGCGCACGCACAAGGCCCGCTACCGCGACGAGTCGGCGTACTTCCTCAACCGCGCCCGCAACTACGTCAAGCTCTTCGACCCCGCCGTCGGCTTCTTCCAGGGCCGCAACGCCGACGGCTCGCGGCGCCTGCCGCCCGGCCGCTACGACCCGCGCGTCTGGGGCAACGACAACACCGAGACCAACGGCTGGAACTTCGCCTTCCACGCCCCGCAGGACACCCGCGGCCTGGCCGGGCTGTACGGCGGCCGCGAGGGCCTGGCCGGGAAGCTCGACCAGTTCTTCGGCACGCCGGAGACGGGAGCGCCCGAGTTCGCCGGCTCGTACGGCGGGGTCATCCACGAGATGACCGAGGCGCGGGACGTGCGGATGGGCATGTACGGCCACAGCAACCAGGTCTCGCACCACATCGCGTACCTCTACGACGCCGCCGGGCAGCCGTGGAAGACGCAGGAGAAGGTGCGCGAGGTGCTGTCCCGCCTCTACCTCGGCAGCGAGATCGGCCAGGGCTACCCGGGCGACGACGACAACGGCGAGATGTCGGCGTGGTACCTGTTCAGCGCGCTGGGCTTCTACCCGCTGGTGATGGGCGGCGGCGAGTACGCGATCGGCTCCCCGCTCTTCCGGAAGGCCACGCTCCATCTGGAGGGGGGCCGTGACGTGGTCGTGAAGGCCCCGCGCAACAGCGCCCGCAACGTGTACGTGCAGGGGCTGCGGGTCAACGGCAAGGCCTGGCGGTCGACGGCGCTGCCGCACGCGGTCCTCGCCAAGGGCGCGACGCTGGAGTTCGACATGGGCCCGCAGCCGTCGTCCTGGGGCAGCGGCCGCGACGACGGCCCGGTGTCCATCAGCAAGGACTTCACCGCCCCGGTCCCGGACGCGGACCTGACCGCGCCGGGCGCCTCGCCCCTCACTGACGACACGTCGGTCACGGACGTCTCCTTCAGCACGGCCCTGCTCCAGGTGCCGTCGGGCGGGCGCGTGACCTCGTACACCCTGACCTCGGCGGACCGGGCCAAGGCCCCGGACGGCTGGGTGCTGGAGGGCTCACGGGACGGCACCGGCGAGTGGACGGAGGTCGACCGGCGCACGGGCGAGGCCTTCTCCTGGGACCGGCAGACGCGCGTCTTCTCGGTGGCACGGCCCGGCGCGTACCGGCACTACCGGCTGCGGACGGCGGACGGCGGCGACCACGTCCTCGCCGAGATCGAGCTATTGGGGGCCAGATCCGCATAAAGCCTCTTGACCTGTAAAGGAAGTGTGAAACGATCGCGATGATCCAGTGGCGTGCCCCTGTCAGGGGTGCGCCGCTTTTCACTGAGACCCTCCTGGAGAACCCACGTGGCTCACCTTCCCGGCCGCCCGCGCACCCGCGCGGTGCAGCGCATCGCCACCGCGGCGATAGCCGCCGCCCTGGTCGGCACCACCGCCGGCACCGCCCTGGCCGACGGCCCCAAGACCCCTTCTTCCGCGCGTGCCGCCACCGCGGCCGAGCGCGCGGCGAAGCTGCCCGCCGGCACCTCGTTCAAGCACCGCTCCGAGGCGCTGCGCGGCGAGGCGAAGTCCGGCGACTACCCGAAGTCCGGCGCGGTCGCCCCGCAGGCCCCGCGCCTCGCGGCCCCCCGCAAGGGCGTCAAGGCCGACGGCCCCACCGCCGAGGCCCCGTTCCTCCCGCTGAGCGCCGTCAACAACGACGACCTGTACTTCTACTGGCCCGACGGCAAGGGCGGCATCACGCCCAAGGAGTTCGTCACCAACGGCTGGAGCGCGATCAACTCCGCCGCCCGCGTCGACCACGACCGGGACGGCATCGCCGACGGGCTGTACGTCCGCGACAACGCGCAGAACATCATCTACGCCCCGGCCGGCGGCAGCCCGAGCATCGTGGCGGACGACTGGGGCCAGTACGACCAGTTCATGTCCCCCGGCAACCTCGGCGGCGGCAAGGAGTCGGACATCCTCGTCCGCGACCGCGACGGCGTCCTGTGGCTCTACCTCGCCTACCCGGACGGCACCCTCACCGGCCGCAAGAAGGTCGGCCCCGGCTGGGGCCAGTTCACCGAGATCGCCGGCCGCGGCGACCTCACCGGTGACGGCAAGGCCGACATCGTCGCCCGCGACAAGGACGGCGTCCTGTGGCTGTACAAGGGCACGGGCGACTACACGAAGCCGTTCGAGACCAAGCAGCGGATCGGCGGTGGCTGGAACCAGTTCAACAAGCTGGTCGGCACGGGCGACGTCGACCTGGACGGCAAAGCCGACCTCGTCGCGCGGGACAAGGACGGCGCGCTGTGGCTGTACCGCGGCACGGGCCGCACGGACCAGCCGTACGACTACAAGGTGAAGATCGGCAACTCCGGCTGGAACCAGTACGGGCTGCTGTTCTGACGTAACGTCACTAGCGACGTACGCCGCCTGCGTGGGGCACATGCCTCACGCAGGAGCGGCCCGGGCGTACAGCACTTCTCCCACGGGGGAGTTCTCCCCGGCGACAATTCCCACCGAGCCCATCGGCAGCATTCCCCGTCCCGCCGAGCTGCTCACGGCCATGGCGGCCCATGCCGCCGGCCGCATCGGCGACGACGAACTCGCCACCGTCCAGGACGAGGCGGTCCGCGACACCGTCCGCCGCCTGGAGGAGATCGGCTCGCCGGTGGTCACCGACGGCGAGCAGGCCAAGCCCAGCTTCGCCACGTACCCCCTGGCGGGGCTGGACCGGCTGGCACCCGACGGCGTCGTCATCCCCTTCGCCGACGGCCACCAGCGGCAGCTGCCCCGGCTGACGGCAGGGCCGCTGCGCTACGGCGTGCACGCCGAGCGCTATCTGCGCGCCGCCCTCCGGCACGCGACCGTCCCCGTGAAACAGGCCGTGATCGCCCCCTCGGCGCTCAGCCTGCTCTACCCTCAAGCCCCCCTCGACGGATATCCCCGCGAGGCGTTCCTCGACGATCTCACCGCCGGGGCCGAGGCCGACATCCGCGGCTGCCTGGACGCCGGGGCCCACGTCGTCCAGCTCGACTTCACCGAGGCCCGCCTCGCGCTGAAGCTGGACCCGTCAGGGGGCCTGCTGGAGGATTTCATCGCGCTCAACAACCGTGTCCTGGAGCGTTTCTCCGCCACCGAGCGGGCCAGGATCAGCGTGCACACCTGCCCCGGCGGCGATCAGGATTCCACGCACAGTCTCGACGTGGACTACGTCGCCCTTCTGCCCGGCCTGATGCGGCTCAAGGCGGGGGCGTTCTACGTCCAGCTGGCCAGTGAGCCGGATCCGGACAAGGTCCTCGGCGTCCTCGCCGACCATCTACCCGGCCACGCCCGTGTGTTCATCGGGGTGACGGACCCGATCGACCCCTGCGTCGAGACCCCCGAGCAGGTCCGCGACCGGGTCCTGACCGCCGCCCGTCACCTGCCCGTCGACCGTCTGGGCACCTGCGACGACTGCGGCTTCGCGCCCTTCGCCGACGACACCTCCACCTCGCGCGACATCGCCTTCGCCAAGATCCGCGCCCGTATCGAAGGCACCGCCCTCGCCGCCCGCGAACTGACCGGCTGACGGAGCCCGGTTCTCCGCGCTTCCCGCACTGTCCGCGCTGCCCTCCGGGCCGGTCACCGGCTCCGGGCGGCGCGGACGAGCGAACGCACCGGCCGCCACAGGGCCAGCGCCAGTCCCGCCACGGGCAGTGTGAGCAGCAGGATCTGCAAGCACGCCGTCACCGTGCCGAGGATCTGGTACTGGGAGGAGCCGGCGTTCGCCAGGAGCAGCCCGATGGTCTGCCAGTCGGCCCGCAGCAGGTCGGGCAGGTTGACGAGCACCCAGCCCAGTTGCAGCGTGAGCGCGGGCACGAGGAAGAGGACCCACGCCGCGACCACGATCTGCGGCCGTCGCTTGAGCGCGCGGAGCCGCTCGTCCTCCGGGCGCCGCAGGACGACCCGCTTGAGGATCGGGGCGATGTACTTGAACAGGTCGGGGATGCCGACCAGGTCGGCGATGATGTAGTAGCCGTCGAACCGCAGCGTGGGCAGGAGCTGCTGGATCATCTCCAGGTGGACGGAGAGGACGGCCACCAGCAGCAGCGGGCTCCCGTTCACCCCGTACAGCGCCAGCAGGCCGAGCACGAAGAGCGCGTTGAAGTAGACGCCGCCCAGGTCCGTGCGGATGCGCCCGCGGCGGCCGAGCCGGTACGAGTTGGTGATGTCGGTGTAGAACGCGGGCCACACCAGGTAGATGCCGCAGCCCATCCGGCCGGGCCGGACGCCTCCGTAGCGGCAGGCCGCGCCGTGCCCCAGTTCGTGGAAGACGCACGAGGCGATGGCCAGGGCCACGACGAGCAGGACGTCGGCGGGCGACGACAGTACGGATTGCAGCGCCGTGCCCGTGTCCTGCGTCGTCCACAGCCAGGCCTCGCCGCACACGAAGGCGGCGAGCGTTCCGGCCACGAGCGCCGGGCGGAACAGCCAGGCGAAGACGCCGGAGAGGATCCAGGTGACGTGCTCCGGGACGACCGCGAGCCGGAACCGGAAGGCGAGGAACGGATCGCTCTTGCGCACCTGCGGGGGCGGGGAGCCGTCGCTGTACGTCGTGATGCCGAGCGGGGCGAGCTTCTTGTCGAGGAGGAAGACGACGTGGTCCGCCGTGAACTGCCGCCCGGTCTCCCGGCTGAGCTGTTCGGCCACGCCCGCCACGGGCCGGCCGTCGTCCAGCGCCCGCGCGACCTGGTACAGCAGCGGGGGCAGGCGGACGATCTGCCCGTCGGGGCGGCAGACGAGGTGCGGCGGTTCGCGGTATCCGGAGTCCTCGAACTCTCCGACCAGTTCGGTGCCGGCCACCAGCGCGGGCAGTGTCATTCAGCGCTCTCCGTAGGGGGCGGAAGTACGGGGAAGGGCCGGACGCGTCCGGCCCTTCCCCTGATGCACGCGTGCGTACGTCAGTGGCTGGAGACGGCCGCCGGGATGCAGGTCAGCTCGTTGCTCGGAGCCGTGGACGGCAGACCGAGCGAGCCGAACAGACCCGGGGTGCCCGGGCGAGCCGTGGACTGGCAGGCCGACAGCGCCACGGTGCCGTGGTCGTGCGGCTGCGGGGCGAACACGCCGCCGCCCGTGGCAGCCGCGGAGCTGCTGCTGGAGCTGCCCGCGCCCGCCCCGGAGCCTCCGTCGCCGTCCCCGTAGGGCCCGGCGAGCGGGGTGGCCAGGATGCCCATGACCGTGCGCTCGGGCAGGAGCTCGCCCGCGACGCTGTCGAGCTCCTCGAAGCTGATGGCGTTGTCCATTCCATTCCCCTTTTCTGATTCGCTGATTACGGGTCAGTGCTCATCGGGTGGAGATGGCCGCGGGAATGCACGTCGTCGTGTAGCCGGGGTCCTGGGACGCGAGCCCCAGGAAGACGAGGAGCGGAGGACTTCCCGCGTTCTGCCGGTACTGGCAGGCGTAGGCGACCGTCGTGCCGTGGTCGGTCTTCACCATCACCGGGTGGACCGGCTGGTCGGTGCCCGCCGACAGCACGCTCGACAGCGCGAGCCGCGGGGGAAGCTCTTCGCCCGAAAGGCGTTCGAGTTCCCCGAAAGTGACGGCGGATTCCATAGTTGTTCCCTCCCTGGGGGACGACATCGTCCCGGCGTCGATCCCCGCCGGAGATTAACCAGGAGCGGAATGTCCAACACTTCGCCAACACCCTGATCACCCGGACGAGTTGGGATTTGCCCCGCGGGAGTGCACGTGCGAACGCCCGTGCCGCGCGAGGCCCTGTAGACGCGCGAAGGCCGCACCCGTAAACGTCCGTAAACGCGCGAAGGCCGCACCCCGTACGAGACGGGGTGCGGCCTTCAACCGCTACAACTGCGTTGCCGGAACCGCTTACTTGCGGATCAGGTTGCGCAGCACGTACTGCATGATGCCGCCGTTGCGGTAGTAGTCGGCCTCACCGGGGGTGTCGATGCGGACGACCGCGTCGAACTCGACACCGGTGTCGGTGGTGACCTTGACCGTGCGCGGCGTGCGGCCCTCGTTGAGCTCGGTGACGCCCGCGAAGGAGAAGGTCTCCTCGCCGGTCAGGCCGAGGGACTCGGCCGAGGCGCCCTCGGGGAACTGGAGCGGCAGGACGCCCATGCCGATGAGGTTCGAGCGGTGGATGCGCTCGTAGGACTCGGCGATGACGGCCTTGACGCCGAGCAGCGCGGTGCCCTTGGCGGCCCAGTCGCGGGACGAGCCGGAGCCGTACTCCTTGCCGGCCAGGACGACCAGCGGGATGCCCTGCTCGATGTAGTTGCGCGAGGCGTCGTAGATGAACGACACCGGCGCGTCGGCCTGAGTGAAGTCGCGGGTGAAGCCGCCCTCCGTGCCCGGCGCGATCTGGTTGCGCAGGCGGATGTTGGCGAACGTGCCGCGGATCATGACCTCGTGGTTGCCGCGGCGCGAGCCGTAGCTGTTGAAGTCACGGCGCTCGACACCGTGCTCGGTGAGGTACTTGCCGGCCGGGGTGTCGGCCTTGATGGCACCGGCCGGGGAGATGTGGTCAGTGGTGACCGAGTCGCCGAGCTTGGCGAGGACGCGGGCGCCCTCGATGTCGGTGACCGGGGTGGTCTCCATCGTCATGCCCTCGAAGTACGGGGGCTTACGGACGTAGGTGGACTCGCCGTCCCACTCGAAGGTGTTGCCGGTGGGGATCGGCAGGGCCTGCCACTGGGCGTCGCCCGCGAAGACGTCCTGGTAGGACTTGTTGAACATGTCCTCGCCGATGGCGTTGGCCACGACGTCGTTGACCTCGGCCTCGGTCGGCCAGATGTCCTTGAGGAAGACCGGGTTGCCGTCCTGGTCGGCGCCCAGGGCGTCGCGCGTGATGTCCACCTTCATGGAGCCCGCGAGGGCGTACGCGACGACCAGCGGCGGGGAGGCCAGGTAGTTCATCTTGACGTCGGGGTTGATGCGACCCTCGAAGTTGCGGTTGCCCGACAGGACGGACGTGACCGCGAGGTCGTGGTCGTTGACCGCCTTGGAGACCTCCTCCGGCAGCGGGCCGGAGTTGCCGATGCAGGTGGTGCAGCCGTAGCCGACGAGGTTGAAGCCGACCTTGTCGAGGTACGGGGTCAGGCCCGCCTTGTCGAAGTAGTCGGTGACGACCTTCGAGCCCGGGGCGAGGGTGGTCTTGACCCACGGCTTGCGGGTCAGGCCCTTCTCGACCGCCTTCTTCGCGACGAGGGCCGCGGCCACCATCACGTACGGGTTCGAGGTGTTGGTGCAGGAGGTGATCGCGGCGACGGTGACGGCGCCGTGGTCGATCTCGTACGTGGTGCCGTCGGGGGCGGTCACGGTGACCGGCTTCGACGGAGCGCCGTTCGGCGTGTTGGCCGGGGCGTCGGAGGCCGGGAAGGACTCCTTGCCCGCCTCGTCGGTGGTGTCCACGTAGTTGCGGACGTCCTGCGCGAACTGCGCGGCGGCGTTCGCCAGGACGATGCGGTCCTGCGGGCGCTTCGGGCCGGCGATGGAGGGGACGACCGTCGACAGGTCGAGCTCCAGCTTCTCGGAGAAGTCCGGCTCGGCGGCCGGGTCCAGCCAGAGGCCCTGCTCCTTGGCGTACGCCTCGACGAGCGCGACCTGCTGCTCGCTGCGGCCGGTGAGCTTGAGGTAGTTCAGGGTCTCGCCGTCGATCGGGAAGATCGCGGCGGTGGAGCCGAACTCGGGCGACATGTTGCCGATGGTGGCGCGGTTGGCGAGGCTCGTGGCCGCGACGCCCTCGCCGTAGAACTCGACGAACTTGCCGACGACGCCGTGCTTGCGCAGCATCTCGGTGATCGTGAGGACGAGGTCGGTGGCGGTGGTGCCGGCCGGGAGCTCGCCGGTCAGCTTGAAGCCGACGACGCGCGGGATGAGCATGGAGACCGGCTGGCCGAGCATCGCGGCCTCGGCCTCGATGCCGCCGACGCCCCAGCCCAGCACGCCGAGGCCGTTGACCATGGTGGTGTGCGAGTCGGTGCCGACGAGCGTGTCGGGGTAGGCCTGGCCGTTACGGACCATGACCGTACGGGCCAGGTGCTCGATGTTCACCTGGTGGACGATGCCGGTGCCCGGGGGGACGACCTTGAAGTCGTCGAAGGCGGTCTGGCCCCAGCGCAGGAACTGGTAGCGCTCCTTGTTGCGGCCGTACTCCAGCTCGACGTTCTGGCCGAAGGCGTCCTTCGTGCCGAACTTGTCGGCGATGACGGAGTGGTCGATGACCAGCTCGGCCGGGGACAGCGGGTTGACCTTCGCCGGGTCGCCGCCGAGCTCCTTGACGGCCTCACGCATGGTGGCGAGGTCGACGACGCAGGGGACGCCGGTGAAGTCCTGCATGATCACGCGGGCCGGCGTGAACTGGATCTCCTGGCTGGGCTGGGCCTGCGAGTCCCAGCTGCCCAGCGCGCGGATGTGATCGGCGGTGATGTTCGCGCCGTCCTCCGTGCGGAGCAGGTTCTCCAGCAGCACCTTCAGGCTGTAGGGCAGGCGCGCCGAGCCCTCGACCTTGTCCAGCCGGAAGATTTCGTACGACTCGTCGCCCACCTGCAGCGTGCTGCGGGCGTCGAAGCTGTTCGCCGACACGACAGTCTCCTTCATGCATGAATTCGCGTACTGCGGCCATCCTGCCGCCCCGCGGTCCCGCCGATCCGATAAGGTGTGCCTTAGTTAGGCAAGCCTTACTGGCGCGACAGCGGTACGCCTCTCGGTAGATATCTCGATGTCGAGATAACTCTAGTACATCGCGGGGGAACGGTCATGTCCTGACGGGCTGACCTGCACGGCCCCGGGCCGGGCCCCGGGCCCGCGCCGCGCTTCCGGCGGCGGGCGGGGCACCGTGCGCACGGGACGCGGACACCTGACGCGGGGCGCACCGGGTCGCCCGGGGCCCGGATGGAGCGCTCGGGACCCGTACGGCCATTCCGGTGGCGCGGAACCCCGACTGCCGGAGACGCTCCGCGCGTTCGATCATGGCGGGGGGTGGCTTTCGAGACACATCCGGACCTAGTTCACCAGTACGAGTGAGCGTTGGGCCGAACGGGCGGGGCGGCGGCACTGATTGCCGTAGACCTTGGACAGTCGTCATGCTGCAGTCACGATGTCCGCGGGAGGACCGATGAGCGCACAGCCCCACTCTTACGCAGCCGACGACCCCGAAACCGCGCTGAAGTATGCGATCCAGCACCTCGAAGGGGATCGAGTGCAGATCGTGGAGGGGGTCATCACGTTGATGTCACCGAGCTGGGATCACGAATCCCTCGGCGATTCCATCCGCAGGCAGATCGACCCTGTGGTGCGCAGGCTGGGCTGCATCTCAGGGGCCGGAGACCTGGACCTACCTGGCACGCCGAACTGGTATGTCCCTGATGTCGCTGTGGTCCCGAAAGAGCTGACAAAGGGCGCTGGAGCCCTGCTCCCCGATCAGACTCTGCTCATCGTCGAAGTGACGTCCGACTCCAACGGAGACACCGATCGAATCGTCAAGCGTCGTCGTTACGCGGAATTCGGTGCCCCCCTCTACCTCTTGGTGGACCGCCAGGACCACACATGCACCCTCTTCAGTCAGCCAGGAGAAATCGGCTACCAGCAGGTGGACGGCCCCCACTCCTTCGGTAAGCCGCTACGCCTCCCGGACCCCTTCAACTTCGACCTGGATACCTCGGAGTTCCGCTCCTAACGTCGCTACCGCCCCGCCAGCCCGCCCCGTACGAGATTCACCAGCTCCTCGTCCGAGACGCCCAGGGCGCGGGCGTCGGCCACCAGGGCTCGGACGCCGTCCGTCAGGCGGGCGCGGCCGGGGGCGGCCGGGTCGGGGGTGACCACGGCGCCGCGGCCGCGGCGGAGTTCGATGAGGCCCTCCTCGCGGAGGCGCTGGTAGCCGCGGAGGACCGTGTGGACGTTGACGCCGAGGGAGTCGGCGAGGGCGCGGGCGGCGGGGAGGCGCTCGCCCGGGAGGACGGCGGCGTCGGCTATGGCGCCGCGCACGGCGGCGGCGATCTGATCGCCGAGCGGGACCGGGGAGCCGTGGTCGAGGCGGACGAGCATCTCAGCCTCCAGCCGTGGTGTCGGTCGCGGACCCGGCCGTCGTACGGTCGCGTTCGGCCAGGGCGTCGAGGAGCGCGGCGGCCGTGGCGGCGTCGTCGACGGTGACGACGAACTCGCTGCCGGTCGTCAGGCGGACCACCACCGCGGGGCCGGAGCGCAGGGCGAAGCCGCTGCGGCCGGGGACGGCGCGGTAGCCCCAGCCGCCGAGGTCGCGCAGCGGTTCGACGTCGCGGTGGCCGGCCTCCGCGATCCGGTCGAGGGGGATGCGGACGCGGGGGCGGGGCAGGCCGAGCACGTTCACGGTGAGGCCGTGCCGGTCGACGGTGACGCGGACGGCGAAGCAGGCGCACAGCACCACTCCCCCGAGCGCCAGCCCCAGGCCCGCGGCCCAGCCGGCGAGCGGGATCAGGACGGCGCCGGCCGCCAGGAGCGACCCGCCGCCGACGAGCATGGGGCGCGACCCGGCCCTGCGGGTCCAGAGCACGCTCTCGCCCTCGCGGAGCACGAAGCGGGGTGCGGGTTCCACGGCGGCGTCCGGCTTCGCCCGCGGCTCAGCGGGGCGGCGCCCGCCGGCCGGTACGCCGAGGCCCGCGGCCACGGCGGCGGCCGCCACGGCGACGCCGAGCGCCCCCGGGCCGAGCCGCACCGCGTCGGCCGTCTCCGCCCCGGCGTTGCTCACGACGACGGACACGGCCACCGCGCCGAGGAGCCCCGCGAGGCCGCAGCCGAGGCCGACGAGCCTCCGGTGGGCGCGCGTCGCGTACAGGAAGCCCGTCACGAGGCCCGTACAGAGCAGCGCCATGACGAGGAGCATGCCGAGCATCTCGTACGGGAAGGCGCCGAGGGTCGTGAAGCCGTCGGCGCCGCCGGAACCGGAGAAGTGGGTGGCGACGGGGTCGGGCAGGGCGTCACGGCGGGCGAGAAAGGCCGCCAGGAAGGCGGCGCAGGCCAGCAGATGGGCGGCGGCCACGACGAGGGGCGCGCGCAGGCCGCGCGCGGGCGGCGGGGACACAGGCATGGCACCTCCGTGGCACCTCCGAGTTGTACGCATCGTAATAGAACAACCAATGGCCAGAACCGCCATGCGGATGAAATCTCATATCTGAGATAACGTCTACGGCATGACCGACGCATACCTCGCCCGTATCGGCAAGCTGATCCGTGACGCCCGGCAGCACCGAGGCTGGACTCAGTCGCAGCTCGCGGAAGCCCTCGGCACCAGCCAGAGCGCCGTGAACCGCATTGAGCGAGGAAATCAGAACATCAGCCTTGATATGATCGCCCGCATCGGTGAGGCGCTGGACAGCGAAATCGTCTCCCTCGGTTACGCCGGCCCCATGCACCTCAGGGTGGTCGGCGGCCGCCGGCTCTCCGGCTCGATCGACGTCAAGACCAGCAAGAACGCGTGTGTCGCCCTGCTGTGCGCGACGCTCCTCAACGCGGGCCGCACCACCCTGCGCAGGGTCGCCCGGATCGAGGAGGTCTACCGGATCCTGGAGGTGCTGGGCAGCATCGGCGTCCGCACCCGCTGGATCAACGACGGCAACGACCTGGAGATCGTGCCGCCCGCGGAGCTCGACCTGGCCGCGATGGACACCGAGGCCGCCCGCCGCACGCGCAGCGTCATCATGTTCCTCGGCCCGCTCCTGCACCGCATGGAGCACTTCAAGATCCCGTACGCGGGCGGCTGCGACCTCGGCACCCGCACCGTCCAGCCGCACATGACGGCCCTGCGCCACTTCGGCCTGGAGGTCACGGCGACGGACGGCACGTACCACGCTCAGGTCGACCGTTCGGTCGCACCCACCCGGGCGATTGTGCTGACCGAGCGCGGCGACACCGTGACCGAGAACGCCCTCCTGGCGGCCGCCCGGCACGACGGCGTCACCGTCATCCGGAACGCCAGTTCGAACTACATGGTCCAGGACCTCTGCTTCTTCCTGGAGGAGCTCGGCGTCCGCGTCGAGGGCATCGGCACCACCACCCTCACCGTGCACGGCGTCGCCACCATCGACCGCGACGTGGACTACGCGCCCTCCGAGGACCCGGTCGAGGCCATGAGCCTGCTGGCCGCCGCCGTCGTCACCGAGTCCGAACTGACCATCCGGCGGGTACCGGTGGAGTTCCTGGAGATCGAGCTCGCCGTCCTGGAGGAGATGGGCCTCGACCACGAGCGCAGCCCCGAGTACCCGGCGAACAACGGCCGCACGCGCCTGCTCGACCTGACCGTGCGCCCCTCCAAGCTGCGGGCGCCGATCGACAAGATCCACCCGATGCCGTTCCCCGGCCTCAACATCGACAACGTGCCGTTCTTCGCGGCCATCGCCGCGACCGCCCAGGGCCAGACCCTCATCCACGACTGGGTCTACGACAACCGCGCCATCTACCTCACCGACCTCAACCGCCTCGGCGCCGACGTCAAGCTCCTCGACCCGCACCGCGTCCTCGTCGAGGGCCCCACGCGCTGGCGCTCGGCGGAGATGATGTGCCCGCCGGCCCTGCGCCCCGCCGTGGTCGTCCTCCTGGCCATGATGGCCGCCGAGGGCACGTCGGTGCTCCGCAACGTGTATGTCATCAACCGCGGTTACGAGGACCTCGCCGAACGCCTCAACTCCATCGGCGCCCAGATCGAGATCTTCCGGGACATCTGAGACCCCCGCCGCCGGGGCCCCGGCCCCGGCGGCGGCCGGTTGGACGTTTCGTCGTGGTGAACCGGACCATCGCGGGTGATCGGGGCCAGGATGGTGGCATGGGATTCCATGTCGATTCCGAGGCCGGGCGGCTGCGCCGCGTCATACTGCACCGCCCCGGCCTGGAACTGAAGCGGCTCACGCCCTCCAACAAGGACGCTCTGCTCTTCGACGACGTGCTGTGGGTGCGCAGGGCGCGCGCCGAGCACGACGGGTTCGCGGACGTGCTGCGCGAGCGCGGGGTCGAGGTGCACTTCTTCCAGGACCTGCTGGAGGAGAGCCTGACGGTGCCGGAGGCGCGGGAGCTCGTGCTGGACCGGGTCTTCGACGAGAAGGAGTACGGGCCGCTGGCCACGGGCCACCTGCGGGCCGCGTTCGCACGGATGCCGGCGGCGCAGCTGGGCGAGTGGCTGGTCGGCGGGATGACCAAGCGGGAGTTCCTGGAGGGGCACAGCGAGCCGGTCTCGGTGCGCTTCCACGCCATGGAGCTGGACGACTTCCTGATCAACCCGCTGCCCAACCACCTGTTCACCCGGGACACCTCCGCCTGGATCTACGACGGCGTGTGCGTCAACGCGATGCGCTGGCCCGCGCGTTGGCACGAGACCGTGCACTACGAGGCCCTGTACCGCTACCACCCGCTGTTCTCGGACGGCGGCTTCCACGTCTGGTCGGAGGGGCAGGCGGCCTATCCGTCGACGATCGAGGGCGGCGACGTGCTCGTGATCGGCGAGGGTGCCGTGCTGATCGGCATGAGCGAGCGGACCACTCCGCAGGCCGTGGAGATGCTCGCCCACCGGCTCTTCGCCGCCGGCTCGGCCCGGACCATCGTGGCGCTGGACATGCCCAAGCGGCGCGCGTTCATGCACCTGGACACGGTGATGACCATGGTGGACGGGGACACCTTCACGCAGTACGCCGGGCTCGGGATGCTCCGTTCGTACACGATCGAGCCGGGCGTGGGCGAGCGCGAGCTCAAGGTCACCGACCACCCGCCGGAGCACATGCACCGCGCGATCGCCGCCGCGCTGGGCCTGGACTCGGTGCGGGTGCTGACCGCGACGCAGGACGTGCACGCGGCGGAGCGGGAGCAGTGGGACGACGGCTGCAACGTGCTGGCCATCGAGCCGGGCGTGGTGGTCGCCTACGAGCGGAACGCGACGACCAACACGCACCTGCGGAAGAACGGCATCGAGGTGATCACCATCCCGGGCAGCGAGCTGGGGCGGGGGCGGGGCGGTCCGCGGTGCATGAGCTGCCCGATCGAGCGGGACGCGGTCTGAGGGCGTGGACCCGGGATCCGGGAGCGCGAGCCTGCGACCTGAGAGCGTGAGTCCGAGACCTGAGATCTGAGAGCGTGGACCTGAGATGCGTCGCACACCTGATTGCATAGCAATACGGATGTTCGTATAGTTCCACTTTTCCGTAGTCGTGAGCATCCCGCGAGCAAGCTAGGAGTCCCACCCCATGGCGACAGACCTCAAGGGCCGTCACTTCCTCAAGGAGACGGACTTCACCGCCGAGGAGTTCCACAGCCTCGTCGAGCTCGCCGCCGAGCTCAAGGCCGCCCGGCAGACCGGCACCGAGGAGCAGCGGCTCCTCGGCCGCCACATCGCCCTCGTCTTCGAGAAGACCTCGACCCGGACCCGCTGCGCCTTCGAGGTGGCGGCGGGCGACCAGGGGGCCCGTACGACCTTCCTCGACCCGGCGGGCTCGCAGATCGGGCACAAGGAGTCGGTGCGGGACACCGCCCGGGTGCTCGGCCGGATGTTCGACGCCATCGAGTACCGGGGGCACGGGCAGGAGGTGGTCGAGGAGCTCGCCGCGCACGCGGGGGTGCCCGTCTACAACGGCCTGTCGGACGAATGGCACCCCACGCAGATGCTCGCCGACGTCCTCACCATGTCCGAGCACACGGCCAAGTCCCTGGACCACGTCACCTTCGCCTACCTCGGCGACGCCCGTTACAACATGGGCAACTCCTACCTCATCACGGGCGCTCTCCTCGGCATGGACGTGCGCATCGTGGCACCGGAGGAGCTGTGGCCCGCCCCCGAGGTCATCGCGCAGGCGCGGCTCCTCGCCGAGGTGAGCGGGGCGACGATCAAGCTCACGGAGGACATCGCCGAGGGCGTGAAGAGCGCCGACTTCATCGCCACCGACGTGTGGGTGTCGATGGGCGAGCCCAAGGAGGTGTGGGACGCCCGGATCGCGCTGCTCGGGCCGTACGCCGTGACCATGGACGTGCTGCGCGCCACCGGCAACCCGGCGGTGAAGTTCCTGCACTGCCTGCCGGCCTTCCACGACCTGGAGACGAGCGTCGCCCGCGAGATCCACGAGCGGCACGGGCTGACCTCCCTGGAGGTCACCGACGAGGTCTTCGAGTCGCCGCACTCGATCGTCTTCGACCAGGCGGAGAACCGGATGCACACGATCAAGGCGGTGATGGTCGCCACGCTGGCCGGCTAGGGGAAACCGTCGCTTACGTATCGCGCCCCCATGACGACCGTCACTCTTTGGTGTTAACTTCGATACGTAGGCGGCCACTTGACCCAACCGGCTTATAGACTTGTGGCCTGCTTTCGAGCAGCGGTCAGGGCTTGACCGCGCCTCAGCTGACCAGGCTGAGGGGGAAGCCCCCTCACGATTGAGGAGGGCGGAGTCACGAGTCCGTTCACCGGTTCAGCCGGTATGACCCAGGACTGGCGGCACCTACGCCTGAATATCGATTCAGGCGTAGCCACCGTCACCCTCGCCCGCCCGGACAAGCTCAACGCCCTCACCTTCGGCGCCTACGCCGACCTGCGCGACCTGCTGCCCGAGCTGGCCCGCGACGGCTCCGTGCGCGCGCTCGTGCTCGGCGGCGAGGGCCGCGGCTTCTGCTCCGGCGGCGACGTCGACGAGATCATCGGCGCGACGCTGGCCATGGACACCGGACAGCTCCTCGACTTCAACCGGATGACCGGCCAGACCGTACGGGCCCTGCGCGAGTGCCCGTTCCCCGTGGTCGCCGCCGTCCACGGGGTCGCCGCGGGCGCCGGCGCCGTGCTCGCGCTCGCCGCCGACTTCCGCGTCGCCGACCCGACGGCCCGCTTCGCGTTCCTCTTCACCCGGGTCGGCCTCTCCGGCGGGGACATGGGCGCCGCCTACCTCCTCCCCCGCGTCGTCGGCCTCGGCCACGCGACGCGGCTGCTGATGCTCGGCGAGCCCGTACGCGCCGCAGAGGCGGAACGCATCGGCCTGATCAGCGTGATGTCGGAGGAGGGGCAGGCGGCCGACGCGGCGCAGTCCCTCGCCCGCCGCCTCGCCGAGGGGCCCGCCCTCGCGCACGCCCAGACGAAGGCCCTGCTCACCGCCGAGCTCGACATGCCGCTCGCCGCCGCCGTCGAGCTCGACGCCGCCACCCAGGCGCTGCTGATGAACAGCGCCGACTACGCCGAGTTCCACGCCGCCTTCAGCGAGAAGCGGCCGCCGAAGTGGCGGGGACGGTGACGCCCGCCGGGGCTGCGGCACCCACCGGGGCGGGGATCACCGCCGCACGTGTCGCCGTCATCGGCGGCGGTCCCGGCGGCCTCTACGCCGCGGCCCTGCTGAAACGTCTCGCCCCGGAGCGCGAGGTCACCCTCTGGGAGCGCAACGCCCCCGACGACACCTTCGGCTTCGGCGTCGTCCTCTCCGACGAGACCCTCGGCGGCATCGAGAGCGCCGACGCGGACGTCCACGCCGCCCTGTGCCGCGAGTTCGTCCGCTGGGACGACATCGACGTCGTCCACCGCGGCACCACCCTGCGCTCCGGCGGCCACGGCTTCGCCGCCCTCGGCCGCCGCCGGCTCCTGGAGATCCTCCACGAGCGCTGCCACGGCCTCGGCGTCCGCCTCCGCTTCCGCACGGAGGCGCCGCCCGCCGCCGAGCTGGCCCGCACCCACGACCTCGTCATCGCCGCCGACGGCGTCCACAGCCGCACCCGCGAGGCCCACGCGGACCACTTCCGGCCCGTCCTCACCACGCACCGCTGCCGCTACATCTGGCTCTCCGCCGACTTCGCCTTCGACGCCTTCCGCTTCGAGATCGCCGAGACCGAGCACGGTCTGATGCAGCTGCACGGCTACCCGTACCGGCACGACGCCAGCACCGTCATCGTCGAGATGCGCGAGGAGGTCTGGCGCCGCGCGGGCCTCGACCGCTGCGACGAAGAGGGCACGCTCGCAGCCTGCGGCAAGTACTTCGCCGACGCCCTCGGCGGGCGCCCCCTGCGCTCCAACCTCTCCGCCTGGACGGCCTTCCGCACGGTCGTCAACGAACGCTGGCACCACGGCCGTACGGTCCTGCTCGGCGACGCCGCCCACACCGCGCACTTCTCCATCGGATCCGGCACCAAGCTCGCCGTCGAGGACGCCCTCGCGCTCGCGCAGGCCCTGGAGCGGCACCCGGACGTTCCCGGCGCGCTCGCCGCCTACGAAGCCGAGCGGCGCCCGGCCGTCGCCTCCACGCAGCGCGCCGCCCGCGCGAGCCTGGAGTGGTTCGAGGACCTCGCCGTGCACGCGGACCAGCCGCCCCGCCGGTTCGCCTTCAACCTGCTCACCCGCAGCCGCCGCGTCACCCACGGCAACCTGCGGCTGCGCGACCCGGGCTTCGTCGCCTCCGTCGAGGACGAGGCCGGCGTGCCGCCCGGCACGCCGCCCATGTTCACCCCCTTCCGGCTGCGCGGCCTGACCCTGCGCAACCGCGTCGTGGTCTCCCCCATGGACATGTACTCCGCCGTCGACGGCACCCCCGGCGACTTCCACCTCGTCCACCTCGGCGCGCGCGCCCTGGGCGGGGCGGGCCTCGTCATGGCCGAAATGGTGTGCGTCAGCGAGCGGGGCCGGATCACGCCCGGCTGCTCCGGCATGTACGCGCCCGAGCACGAGCGGGCCTGGAGCCGCATCACCGGCTTCGTCCACGACCAGGCGCCCGGCACGGCGATCGGCCTCCAGCTGGGACACGCGGGGCGCAAGGGCTCCACGCGGCGGATGTGGGAGGGCATCGATCAGCCGCTCCCGGACGGCAACTGGCCGGTCGTCGCCCCGTCGGCACTCCCGTACCGGCCCGGCGTCAACCAGACCCCGCACGCCTTGTCGGTGGCCGAAATGACCTCCATACGGGATGAGTTCGTACGGTCGGCGGAGGCCGCCGCCCGCGCCGGGTTCGACCTCCTGGAACTCCACTGCGCGCACGGCTACCTGCTGTCCGGCTTCCTCTCCCCGCTGACGAACCACCGCGACGACGCGTACGGGGGCGGGCTGGAGGGCCGTCTGCGCTACCCGCTGGAGGTGTTCGACGCGGTACGGGCCGCGTGGCCCGCCGACCGGCCCATGACCGTGCGCGTCTCCGCCACGGACTGGGCCGACGGCGGCACGACGGCCGAGGACGCCGTGGCCGTCGCCCGCGCCTTCGCCGGCCACGGCGCGGACGCGCTCGACGTCTCGACCGGCCAGGTCGTCGCCGACGAGCGGCCCGCGTTCGGCCGCTCGTACCAGACGCCGTTCGCGGACCGCATCCGCCACGAGGTGGGCATCCCCGTGATCGCCGTCGGCGCGATCTCGTCCTGGGACGACGTCAACTCGCTCATCCTGGCCGGCCGCGCCGACCTCTGCGCGCTCGGGCGCCCGCACCTGTACGACCCCCACTGGACGCTGCACGCGGCAGCGGAACAGGAGTACACGGGCCCGGGGGCGGTGTGGGCCGCGCCGTACCGGGCGGGCAGCCGCCGCCCACCGACGGGGCGAGGGGCGTGATCCGCTCCTCCCCCTACGCCAGCTCCCCCGCCACGAAGCGCGCCCCCGCCTCCCGGAGGCGGGTGTGCAACGCGGCGAAGACGCGTGCCGAGCGTGCCCCCGGCCAGTCGTCCGGCAGCAGGCCTCCCGGGAGGCCCGGGTCCGCGTACGGGAGGTGGCGCCAGGAGTCCAGGGCGAGGAGGTAGTCCCGGTACGCCTCGCGCGGCGGCACCACCCGCCGCCGCGCCCACCGCCGCAGCACCGGCTCGTGCGCGGTCAGGAACGCGCGGTGCTGCGCGGCCAGGGCGTCGAGGTCCCACCAGCGGCCCACCGCCTCCGCGGTCGGTTCGAAGCCGAGGTGGGAGCCCTTGAACAGGTCGACGTACGGGGCGAGCCCGAGCCGCTGGAGCGTGTGCCGCGTCTCGTCGTGCACGTGCGCCGGGGCGATCCACACCCCCGGCGCCGCCGTGCCGAAGCCGAGCCGCGCGAGCCGGGAGCGCAGGAGGTGCCGCTTGTGCCGCTCCTCCTCGGGCACGGAGAAGACCGCCAGCAGCCAGCCGCCGGCCGTCCGCGCGGGGACGCGGCCGTAGATGCGCCGGTCGCCGTCGTCGAGCAGCTGCCGGGCGGCGTCCGAGAGCCCGTACCCCGCGGCGCCGCCGGCCGTGCGGCCCGCGACGAGCAGCCCGCGCCGTTTCAGGCGCGAGACGGCCGACCGCACCGAGGGCGAGTCCACGCCGACGGCACCCAGCAACCGGATCAGGGCCGCGATCGGCACGGGGCGGCCGGGCGCGTGGCGGGCGCCGCCGCGGCCGTACGCGCCGTAGAACGTGACGATGAGGGACCGAGGAGTGTGGAGAGGAGGGAGTGGTTGCTGGTCAGTCACGGGGAAACTGTAAAGCTCCGTCAAGAGCCGTCACGCAGCCGGAATCGCTGCAACTTGCCGGTGGGCGTACGGGGCAGGGCGGGCAGGAACTCGATCTCGCGAGGGCACTTGTAGGGAACGATCTCCTTTTTGGTGAACTCCCGCAGCTCCGCCACCGTTTCCGCCGTCGCCGGCACGCCGTCCCGCAGCACGACGAAGGCGACGACGATCTCGCCGCGCCGCTCGTCGGGGCGCCCGACGACGGCCGCCTCCAGGACGTCGGGGTGGCGCAGCAGGGCCTCCTCGACCTCGGGCCCCGCGATGTTGTACCCGGCAGAGATGATCATGTCGTCGGCGCGGGCGACGTAACGGTAGTGGCCCGTGGTCTCACGGACGTACGTGTCGCCGGTGAGGTTCCAGCCGTCGCGCACGTAGTCGCGCTGCCGGTCGTCGGCGAGGTAGCGGCAGCCGGTGGGGCCGCGCACGGCGAGCAGCCCGGGTTCGCCGTCCGGGAGGGGGCGGCCGTCGGGGCCGAGGATCCGCGCCTCGTAGCCGGGGACGGGCAGGCCGGTGGTGCCGGGGCGGATCGCGTCGTCGGCGGCGGAGATGAAGATGTGCAGCATTTCGGTGGCGCCGATGCCGTTGATGACGCGCAGCCCGGTGGCCCGGCGCCAGGCGTCCCAGAGGGCCGCGGGGAGGTGTTCGCCGGCGGAGACGCAGCGGCGGAGCGAGGAGATGTCGTACGGGGCGAGCGGGGTGGGAAGGGTGTGCGGGTCCTGTGCGGCGGGTCGTTCCTCCAGCCGCTCCAGCATCGAGCGGTAGGCGGTGGGGGCGGTGAAGAGCACGGAGACGCGGTGGCGCCGGATGTCGGCGAGGAGCTGTTCCGGGCCGCGCCAGTCGGTGAGGAGGGTGGCGGCGCCCGCGCGGAGCGGGAAGACGACGAGGCCGCCGAGGCCGAAGGTGAAGCCCAGGGGCGGGCTGCCGGCGAACACGTCGCCGGGGCCGGGCCGCAGGACGTGGGCGGAGAAGGTGTCGGCTATGGCGAGCACGTCGCGGTGGAAGTGCATGCAGCCCTTGGGGCGTCCGGTGGTGCCGGAGGTGAAGGCGATGAGGGCGACGTCGTCCGCGGCGGTGTCGGCGGCCGCATACGATGAGGGTTTGTCCGCGGCCAGGCGCAGCAGGTCGCCGGGGGTGTCGCCGCCGAAGGGGGTGACGCGGAGGCCCTGGCCCTGTGCCGGCCGGATGTCGTGGAGGCCGTCGAGCGAGCGGGCGTCGCACAAGGCGTGCCGGATGCGGGCGAGTTCGCAGATCGTGGCGAGTTCGTGCGGGCGCTGGGCGGCCAGCACGGTGACGGCCACGGCCCCGGCCTTCATCACGGCGAGCCAGCAGGCCGCGAGCCAGGGACTGGTGGGGCCGCGCAGCAGGACGCGGTTGCCGGGGACGACGCCGAGGTCGTCGGTGAGGGTGCGGGCGATCCGGGCGACGTGCGCGGCGAGTTGCCCGTACGTCCAGAGGCCGCCGTGACCGTCGTGCACGGCGGGGCGGTCCGGGCCCAGCCGGGCGATGGTGGCGTCGAGCAGCTCCGCACCGCAGTTGAGCCGGTCCGGGTAGGCCGGGAGGACGCCGTCCCGCGGGCCGAGGAGGAGATCGGGCCACTGGCCGGCGGGCGGGAGGTGGTCGCGCGGGAAGGTGTCGGCATGGACCGAGGGCTGAAGCTCCATCGCTGTGCGCCCCCTCGCGCCGGTGACATGGAGGTGAACGGGGGTCTTGCCAGCTGTACGGATCCGCTGTCAGCGTAGCGACTTGGTGACGGCAGTCAACAGAGCGCGATAGGGCGCGATAGGTACGCAAGAGCAGAGAAGCAGGGACAGACCAGCCTCAGCGAGCAGAAAGGGCCGCCCATGGCCACCCCGTTCGCCCTCGACCCGCAACAGCGAGCCTGGAGCGAGGACTTGCGCACCCTCGCTGCGGAGAAGTTGCGCCCGCTCGCGGCGGCGGGCGAGCCGGGCCGCGTCAACCGGCCCCTCGTCGCCGCCCTCGGCGAACTCGGCCTGCTGGCCCGGCTCTTCCCGGCCGAGGGAGCCGCGGCTGGGGCGGCGGCGGGATCGGCTACGGGGCCGGCGGCAGGGCCGGCTGCGGGAGCTGCCGGCACCGTGCACGCCATGGACCTGTGCCTGCTGCGGGAGTCCCTCGCGCGCGAGTGCACGGAGGCCGAGACCGCGCTCGCCCTCCAGGGCCTCGGCGCGTACCCCGTCGCGCAGTCCGGCAGCGCACGGCAGCGCGCCCGCTGGATGCCGGAGGTGATCGCGGGGCGGGCCGTGGCCGCGTTCGCGCTGAGCGAGCCGGCGGCCGGGTCCGACGCGGCGGCGCTGGAGCTGCGCGCCGAGCCGGACCCGTCCGGCGCCGGGGACGGCTGGCGCCTGACGGGCGAGAAGGCGTGGATCTCCAACGCCCCCGAAGCCGACGTGTACACGGTCTTCGCCCGTACGGGACAGGCGCCGGGGTCGCGCGGCGTCACGGCCTTCCTCGTGCCGGGCGACAGCGCGGGACTGTCCGGCCGCGGCCTGGACATGCTCAGCCCGCACCCCATCGGCACGCTGACGTTCGACGGCGTGCCGGTCGGCGCGGGCGACGTGCTCGGCGTGCCGGGCGGCGGCTTCCGCGTCGCCATGCGCACGCTCGACCTCTTCCGGCCCAGCGTGGGCGCGTTCGCCGTGGGCATGGCGCGGGCCGCGCTCGCCGCCGCCGTCGCCCACGCCGGGGAGCGGCGGGCCTTCGGCGGCCCCTTGAAGGACCTGCAAGCCGTCTCCCACCAGCTCGCCGAGATGGCCACCCGGACGGAGGCGGCGGCGCTGCTGGTGTACGCGGCGGCCGCGGCGTACGACGCGGGCGAGCCGGGCATCGCGGCCCGCTCGGCCATGGCCAAGCTCTTCGCGACCGAAACCGCGCAGTACGTGGTGGACGCGGCCGTCCAGCTCCACGGCGCCCGCGCGCTGCGCCGGGGGCACCTGCTGGAACACCTGTACAGGGAAGTGCGCGCGCCACGGATCTACGAGGGCGCGAGCGAGGTCCAGCGCACGATCATCGCGAAGGAGCTGTACCGGTGAGCGGGGACGACGGGCGGGACGGGGAAGTGCGCCGGGTCAACCCGCCCGGGCTCTCGCCGCCGGCGGGCTTCTCGCACGCCGTCACCGTCACCGGCGGACGGCTGGTGTTCCTGGCCGGCCAGACCGCGCTCGACACCGCGGGCCGCGTCGTGCCCGGCGGCCTGCCCGAGCAGTTCGAGCGGGCGCTGAGCAATCTGCTCAGCGCGCTCCGCGCCGCGGGCGGCGGGCCGGAGCACCTCGCGCGCGTCACTGTCTACGCCACCGATGTCGCCGGCTACCGGGCGCACGCCCGGGAACTGGGTGCCGTCTGGCGGCGGCTGGCCGGGCGGGACTACCCGGCCATGGCCGTCGTCGGGGTGGTGCGGCTGTGGGACGAGGAAGCGCTGGTGGAGCTGGACGGGATAGCGATGCTGCCGTGACGTGACGCCGTGCGGCGGGCGGGCTTGCTTACTCGCTTGCTTGCTTGCTTTCCAGCCGTTGCGCTCCGCCGGGCTCCGTAGGACTCCGCCGCGCTCAAAACCCCGTGCACGTCGCCGTCGCGTCCGGGCCGGACGCGGTCGCGGTCCTCGGCCGGCCGTCGTTCACCGTCACCGAGCAGGCGACCGTACCGCCGCCCTTCCCGGTCGTGACCGCCAGCAGGCCGCCCTTCACGAAGTCCTTCGTCACCAGCTCCTTGCGCCAGGGCAGGTCCCGGGGCCCCTCCTTCTGCGTGACGAGGGCCCCGCCCTGCCAGGTGGTGTACGCGACGGCCACGCCCTTCGCGCTGCCGGTCACCTCGTACCGCACCCGGACCGTCTTGTCGGTCTCCTTGTCGAGCCCGATGACGAGCGCCGCGCACCCGCCGGCCAGCAGGAGCACGACGGCGAGCAGCACCCACGGCCACTTGCGGCGCCCCTTGCGGACATGGGCAGGGGGCGGCACCCACTGGCCGTGCGAGGGGCCGCCGCCGCCCGGATGCGGGGTACTCATGCGGCCAGCATGCCGCCGCCCCTGCGGGGCGGCGACCGGAGGCGGCCCGTACGGGCGGTGTCCGCGTTGCGGCCCGCAGGGGCACGGGTTGCGGCGGTGGCACATTCCGCCGGACCCTCGCCGCGGTGGTGCGGCAACGCTGCGGCGGGCACTTCTTCCGTGCGCGCCGCGGCCCCGGGCCCGGCCGGAGGCCGGACGGTGTCCCCCGGCGCATTGCACCCGCCGCAGCGGCGAGCAACCCCTGCGGTGCGAGTCCGGCGGAATAGGCGGAATAGGCGGCCACCCGTACCCGTACGTGCGAGGCGACCCGGCCCGCGGCGCCTACAGCCGCGGGTCCACCGGCTCGGACTCCAGGGCGAGCACCCCGAAGACCGCCTCGTGCACCCGCCACAGCGGCTCGCCCTCCGCCAGCCGGTCCAGCGCCTCCAGGCCGAGCGCGTACTCGCGCAGGGCGAGCGAGCGCTTGTGGCCGAGGTGGCGTGCGCGCAGGCGGGTCAGGTTGTCCGGGCGGGTGTACTCGGGGCCGTAGATGATCCGCAGGTACTCCCGGCCGCGGCACTTGACGCCCGGCTGGACCAGCCGTCCGCCCTCGGTCCGTACGAGCGCCTGCAACGGCTTGACGACCATGCCCTCGCCGCCGGCACCCGTCAGATCCAGCCACCACTGCACGCCGGCGGCGACCGACGCCTCGTCCTCGGTGTCGACGACCAGACGGCGGGTCGGGGCGAGCAGGCGGTTCATGTACACCGGGGTGTACGCGCAGAGGCCGTTGTTCGCCTCGGAGCCGTGCGTCTCCGCCTCGATCATCCGGTCGATCAGGGCGAGCTGCTCGCCGTGCGGGAGCGCGGCCAGGCTGCGGCCCTGCACCGCCAGGATCTGGAACGGCGCCATCCGGATGCCGTCGAGGCCGTCCGTGCCCCGGTCGCCGACCCGGCGCGGGGCGTGCGTTTCCGCCTGCTCCCCCGGCCAGCCCTGCGCGCTGTCGCCGGTGGTCCAGCAGTAGCGGCGGTACGCCTCGGTGAAGGCGGCCGCGTCCGCGGCCCGCTCACGCTGCCGGTCCAGCAGCCCGGACACGTCCACGCCGCGGCCGGCCGCCGCCTCCAGCGCGGCGAGCGCCGGCGGGAAGACCGCGCCGGACGCGGCCCCCACCGCCGCGTACTGGTGACGCAGCAGCCCCTGCGCCTTGAGCGACCAGGGCATGAGCTCGGCGTCCAGCAGCAGCCAGTCGGTCTCCAGCTCCTCCCACAGCCCGGCCGAACCGGCCGTCCTGCTCAGCCGCCGGAGGACGCGCTCGGTCATCGCGGGGTCGTCGAAGAACGGCCGGCCGGTGCGGGTGTACAGCGCGCCGCTCACCCCGCCGGTCGCGCCGAAGCGCTCCCGCGCCACGTCCGCGTCACGGCACACGAGGGCCACGGCCCGCGAGCCCATGTGCTTCTCCTCGCACACCACCTGCCGCACCCCGTCGGCGCGGTAGGCGGCGAACGCCTCCGCCGGGTGCTCCAGGTAGCCCTCCTCCTGGGAGGTCGCGCACGGCGCCATGGTCGGCGGGAGGTAGGGCAGCAGCCGCGGGTCGACGGCGAAGCGGCTCATGACCTCCAGCGCGGCCGCGGCGTTCTCCTCCTTCACGGCGACGCGGCCCATGTGCCGGGTCTCGACGACGCGGCGGCCCGTGACGTCGGTCAGGTCGAGCGGGCGGCCGTCCGCGCCGCCGGGCGCGTCGCTCGCCAGCGGCCGGGCCGGCTCGTACCAGACCTGCTCGGCCGGTACGTCCACCAGCTCGCGCTCGGGCCAGCGCAGCGCGGTCATCTTCCCGCCGAAGACGGCGCCGGTGTCGAGGCAGATGGTGTTGTTCAGCCACGTGGCGGACGGGTTCGGGGTGTGGCCGTAGACGACGGCGGCGCGGCCGCGGTAGTCCTCGGCCCACGGGTAGCGCACGGGCAGGCCGAACTCGTCGGTCTCGCCCGTCGTGTCCCCGTACAGCGCGTGCGAGCGCACGCGCCCCGAGGTGCGGCCGTGGTACTTCTCCGGCAGGCCCGCGTGGCAGACCACCAGCTTGCCGCCGTCGAGGACGTAGTGGCTGACGAGGCCGTCGATGAACTCCCGCACCCGCTCGCGGAAGGCGGGGTCCTCGGCGTCCACGCGCTCCAGCTGCTCGATGGTCTCGGCCAGGCCGTGGCTGTGCTGGACCTTCTTGCCCTTCAGCCAGCGGCCGAGCTTGTTCTCGTGGTTGCCCGGCACGCACAGGGCGTTGCCCGCGGCGACCATGCCCATGACGCGGCGCAGCACGCCCGGGCTGTCGGGGCCGCGGTCGACGAGGTCGCCGACGAAGACGGCCGTACGGCCGGCGGGGTGGGCGCCGTCCTCGTACCCCAGCTTCGCGAGGAGCGTTTCGAGTTCGGAGCTGCACCCGTGGATGTCACCGATGATGTCGAAGGGGCCGGTGAGGTGCCGCAGGTCGTTGAAGCGGCGCTCCAGGACGACCTCGGCGGCCTCCACCTCCTCCGCGCTGCGCAGCACGTGCACCTTGCGGAAGCCCTCGCGCTCCAGGCCGCGCAGCGAGCGGCGCAGCTCGCGGCGGTGGCGCTGGATGACGTGGCGGGGCAGGCCGGCCCGGTCGGAGCGGCCTGCGTTGCGCGCGGCGCACACCTCCTCGGGCAGGTCGAGGACGATGGCGATGGGCAGCACGTCGTGCTCGCGGGCGACCCGCACCAGCTGCCTGCGGGCCTCGGCCTGGACGTTGGTCGCGTCGACGACGGTGAGGCGGCCGGCGGCGAGGCGCTTGCCCGCGATGTAGTGCAGGACGTCGAAGGCGTCGCCGCTGGCGCTCTGGTCGTTCTCGTCGTCGGCGACGAGGCCGCGGCAGAAGTCCGAGGAGATCACTTCGGTGGGCTTGAAGTGCTTGCGGGCGAAGGTGGACTTGCCGGAGCCGGTCGCGCCGATCAGGACCACGAGGGAGAGGTCGGTGACGGCGAGGGTGCGCTTCGCCGTGCCGGCAGCCGCGGTGGTTTCCGTACTGGTCATGCGGCCTTCTCCTGCTCCGACTCTTTTTCCTTGCGAGTAAAGACCCCCATCTGGGTGGGCGGCCCGACCTCCGGGTCGTCCGGCCCCACGGGCACGTACGCGACCTCGTAGCCGTAGCGATCCGCGACCTCCGCCGCCCAGGTGCGGAACTCCTCGCGCGTCCACTCGAACCGGTGGTCGGAGTGCCGCACGTGCCCGGCGGGCAGGGTCTCCCAGCGCACGTTGTATTCGACGTTCGGAGTGGTGACGACGACCGTCGCGGGGCGGGCCGCGCCGAACACCGCGTGCTCCAGCGCGGGCAGCCGCGGCAGGTCGAGGTGCTCGATCACCTCGCTGAGCACGGCCGCGTCGTACCCGGCCAGCCTGCGGTCGGTGTACGCGAGCGAGCCCTGGAACAGCCTGACCCGCGCCGCCTGCCGCTCGGTCATCCGGTCCAGCCGCAGCCGGCGCGCGGCCACCGCGAGGGCGCGCGGCGAGACGTCCGTGCCGGCCACCTCGGTGAACCGCGGGTCCTTCAGCAGCTCGCCCACGAGCTGGCCCTGGCCGCAGCCGAGGTCGAGGACGCGCGCGGCACCGGCGGCGCGCAGGGCGTCGAGGATCGCCGCGCGGCGCTGGACGGCCAGCGGAACGGGCCGCTCCTCGGTGTCCGTCTCCTCGTCGACGGCGTTGTCGAGCGCCTCGGCCTCGGTGTCGTCGGACTCGGCGAGGCGTGCGAGGGCCAGCCGCTCCAGGGCGTCGCGGGTCAGCGACCAGCGGCGGCCCAGGTAGCGGCCGGCGATCAGGCGCTGTTCGGGGTGGCTCTCCAGCCAGCCCTCGCCTGCCCGCAGCAGCTTCTCGACCTCGTCGGGCGCCACCCAGTAGTGCTTGGCGTCGTCGAGGACCGGCAGGAGGACGTAGAGGTGGCGCAGGGCGTCCGCGAGCCGCTGCTCGCCCTCCAGCACCAGGCGTACGTAGCGCGAGTCGCCCCACTGCGGGAACGTCTCGTCCAGCGCTATCGGCTCGGCGACGACCGTCCAGCCCAGCGGCGCGAACAGCCGCTCCACCAGCGCCGCGCCGCCGCGGGCGGGCAGCACCGGCACCTCGATGCGCAGCGGGCGCGCGGCCCCCGGCAGCTCCGGCCGGGCGGCGCACTGGCCCTTCAGCGCGGTGGAGAAGACGTTGCCGATGGCGACCGCGAGCAGCGAGGACGCCGCGTACGGGCGGTCGTTGACGTACTGGGCGAGGGCGGAGTCGGGCGCTCCGCCGCGGTTCTTGTCCTTCGCCCGCCGCACCAGCGCGACCGGATCGATCTCCAGCAGCAGCGCGGCGGTGCAGCGCTCCGCGCCGGCCTCGGGGTAGAGGACGTGCGCGGTGCCGTGGGAGGTGGAAAAACGCTGCGCCTTGTCAGGGTGCTTGTGCAGCAGGAATCCGAGATCGGTCGCGGGGGATCCGGCCGTGCCGGTGGTGGATATCGTCAGGAACACGCGGTCGAGTATCGCCCGGGACGGGCGATTTCCCCTAACTCTTTTCGTGGGTGCCTTGTTTTCGTGGGCGCCTTGTTTTACCGAAAGAGGCCGTTCAGCAGCGCGCGGGTGAGGACCGCAATGGTGAATCCACAGGTGATCTCCCCCGCCGCCACCATCCCCGAGACCTCGGACCAGGGGCGGGTGACGATCCGCCGGATGCCTTCGGAGGTCTCGGGCGGGCCGAAGCCGGCGATACGGGCGGCGAACAGCTCGACGTGATCACCGAGCAGGCCGCTGTCGGGGTGCACCCGGCCCAGGGAAATCAATTCGGTGGCCTCCGCGCCGATTTCCTCCGCGAGTTCCCGGACGGCGCTTTCCGCGCCGGTGGCGCCCGGCGCTCCCATGCCGCGGGGCACTTCCCAGTGCCAGGAGCGGGTGGCGTGGCGGTAGTGCTCGACGAGGACCACGTCGCCCGTGGTGGTGAGCGGGAGGACGACGGCGCCGGGGCTCGCGGCGGTGGAGAGCATGCGGAGGTAGAGCCCGAGGGCGCCGCCGGGGAAACGGACGGCGTCCCGCACGAGGGTGACGAAGCGGTCGGCGTAGACGACGCCGACGGGTGTGGACGCACCGGCCGCCCTATCGTCCGCCGTGCTGTCCGCCGAACCGGCGGCTGCACCGGAGGCCGCACCGCCTGCCATGCCTTCCGCCGCGCGCCGGGCCTCCTCGACGTCGGCGGGGTCGAGGAGGATGTCGATCCCGCCCGGGCTGTTGCCGAACAGCTCGGGGCGGGCGTCGCGCAGCCGCTCGTACGGGGTGGCCTCGGTCTCTTCTCGGGTCTCTTCTCGCACAGGCTCGGTGCTCCGGTCAGTAGTCCGGGATGTCGTCCTGCACGGTGGCGGAGCCGGTGACGGCCGGGGAGCCGCCCTCCTCCCGGTAGCCGGGCAGTCTGCTCACCATGCCGTGGAACCTTTCCCATTCCCGGGTGCTGTCGAACCGGACCGCGGCCATCTCCCGGGCGAACTTCTGCTCGCGCCGCCCCTCCAGCCGGTTGCGGAGCACCAGCTGTACGGAGCCGCCGTACTTGGCCGAGATCCCGCCGAGGCTGCCGGCCACGCTCCAGGACTCGTCGCCGGTGACCGCCGTGAAGACGGCGCCGCCGACGGTGACGACGACCTCGATGACGGGCAGCCACTTGTTGGCCCCCACCCGCCGGCCGCCACGGGCCTCGGCGAGGCGGACGATCTCGGAGTTGAGCCGGACATAGCGGTCGAAGACCGGCCCCACCCGCTCCTGGAAGGCCTCGGGGGCGGCGGTCAGCTCGTCGAAGGCGCGGATGTACGCGTTCCATTCGCCGCTCTGGCGCAGGCTCCAGATGTCCTCCAGGGCGAGCGCGTCGACGGCGGAGGGGGTCAGGGCGAGCCGGTCCTGGACCGTCGAGAACGCCTGGCGCTTGAGGAACAGCAGCAACTGCTCGGGGTCGGTGACCGTACCGCCCGTGGACGTACGGACGTCCCGCCATTCCTGGAGGGCGACCCGGCGCAGGCTGCCGGCCGGGGTGAGCGGATACATGCCGAGGGCGTCGGCGAGGTTCACGCTGTAGATGAGGTCGAGGAGCTGTTTGATCTCCGCGGCGAACGGCTTGGCCCGGTCGTACCGGCCCTCGGAGACCGGAGAGCCCGGCACCGTCACGAACTCCTCGTAGAGCAGGTTGCGCGTGACGAAGTCCCCGTGGATGCTGCGCTCGTTGCTCCACCGGACCACCTCGCCGATCCGCTCCGCGAACGCCCGGTGCTGCCGTTCCGCGACCCCGACCTGGCGCGCGAGGAGGGGAATGTCCTTCGCCGTGAGCGCCTGCACCCGCGCGGCGAACGCGTTGAACAGCGCGGTCCGGGTCGCGTCCCGGTTCTCCTGGTCCTCCCAGGAGAACCGGACGCACTTCACGCGCTCGCCGGCCGGCATCCCTTCGAGGGTCTCCTGCCAGGCGGCGAACGCCCTCGCGTCGTAGTCCAGGCCGGGGCGCGGGGGCTCGGCGGGGTCGCGCTCGTTGAGCAGGTAGGGCACCAGGGCTCCCTGCGCCAGCAGCTTCTGGTGCGCGCGGCGGGCCGCGCCGCCCTCCAGGAGATCGCAGCTTACGGCCGCGTTGTTGTAGAAGAACACCCGGTTCGCCACCACCTGCCGGGTGTTGATCAGGCTGCGGAAGTACTCGGCCCGCACCTCCTTGTCCCGCTCGCTCCCGACGTCCTGGAGCGACTTCCCGCGCGCGACCATGTCCCTGGTCAGCTCCGCGGTCACCCACTGGTTGTCCAGGGACTGCGCGATCACCGCTCCCGGCGCGAGATCCGCCGGCCTCACCCTCACTGCTGCCTCGGTGGATTGCTGGGCCATCCCTCCACACCCCCGGTCCTCAAGCCCCCCGGTGACGCTGTGTTCACGTCCGTATCCACGCTAGCCGTGAACCGGTGGCCCGCGCCCGCGGTTGCGTCAACTGGACTGATGTGCATGAGAATTGGCGGATACTGCTTCCGGAGCTCCGGCTGCTGTACGCAGCCCCGGTGACTGGCTGGCCGACCGGCGGAACTGGGGGCTGGGCCGGGCTGAGGCCTGATCCGGGACCGGGACAGAGGGGTGGGGCCGGGCTACGCGGTCCCTGGGGCGCGGTCAGTGGCGAGGGCGCGGGCCAGCGCCTCGATCTCAACCGGCCCCACGCGGCAGCAGCCGCCCAGGAGGCGGGCGCCGGCCGCGCGCCATGTGGTGACGCGGTCGGGCGCGAAGGCCGGCCGCCCCGTCCAGGACCGGGCGGCGGCATCCCACTCCTCGCCGCTGTTGGGGTAGACCACGACGGGCTTACGGGCCGCCTCCGCCGCCGTCCGGACCGCCCCGTCGGCGTCGGCGGGGGTGCAGCAGTTGACCCCCACGGCGACGACCTGGTCGTTCCCGGCGGCCAGGGCGAAGGCCTCGCGCAGCGGCTGCCCCGCGCGGGTGCGCTCCCCCGCCGCGCTGTACGAGAGCCATACCGGCACGCCGCAGCCCGCCACGGCCCGCAGCAGCGCCTCCGCCTCGGCCACGTCCGGCACGGTCTCCAGCGCGAGCACGTCCGGCTCCGCTTCCACCAGCGTCTCGATCCGCGGCCGGTGGAAGCGCTCCAGCTCCGCGACGCTCAGCCCGTAACGGCCCCGGTATTCGCTCCCGTCGGCCAGAAAGGCACCGTACGGGCCGACGGACGCCGCGACCCACACGTCCTTCCCCGGTGCCTCCTTCTCCGCGGCGCTCCGGGCCAGCTCCACGCTGCGCCGCAGCAGCTCCGCCGCCCGCCGCCGGCCCAGGCCGCGGCGCGCGAAGCCCTCGAACGTGGCCTGATAGCTGGCGGTGATGAGGACCTGTGCGCCCGCCCGCACGTACGCGGCGTGCGCCTGCTCGATCTGCCCGGGGTCGTCGGCGAGCAGCCGGGCCGACCACAGGGCGTCGGACAGATCGCAGCCCTGCGCCGCCAGCTGGTTGGACAGCCCGCCGTCGAGCACGAGCGGACCGCGCACCAGCGCATCGGCGAAGGAAACGGTGGGGGCGGGCGTCACAGGGGAACTCCTCAATGGGGACGGGGGTCGTGGGGGCCGACTCAGGTACGGGGCCGGAACCGGAGGAACCGGGGCCGATGCCGGGCCATGCCCGGGGCCATGCCCGGGGCCGGGGCCGGGGCCGGGGCCTGGGCCTGGGCCTGGGCCGGCGTCAGCCCAGCTGGGACTGGACCTCGGAGGCGATCAGCTCCAGGTGGTCGAGGTCGTCCAGGTCCAGGATCTGGAAGTAGATCCGGGACGAACCGATGGCCGCGTACCGCCCGATCTTGTCGACCACCTCGGCCGGGGAGCCGGCCAGCCCGTTCTCCTTGAGCTCGTCCACCTCGCGCCCGATGACCGCCGCCCGTCGCGCGACCTCCGCGTCGTCCTTGCCGACGCAGGCGACGAGCACATTGGAGTACACGAGGTCGCCGCCCTTGCGGCCGGCCTCCTCCGCGGCCGCCCGCACCCGGCCGAACTGCCGCTCACTGTCCTCGACCGAGGCGAACGGGATGTTGAACTCGTCGGCGTACTTCGCGGCGAGGCGCGGCGTGCGCTTCGCACCGTGCCCGCCGATGAGCACGGGCAGCTTCTCCTGCGCCGGCTTGGGCAGCGCCGGGCTGTCGGTGAGCCGGTAGTACGTGCCGTCGAAGTCGAAGGTCTTGCCCACCTCCGTCTCCCACAGGCCCGTGACGATGGCGAGCTGCTCCTCCAGGCGCCCGAACTTCTCCTTCGGGAAGGGGATGCCGTAGGCCTTGTGCTCCTCCTCGAACCAGCCCGCCCCCAGGCCCAGCTCGACGCGCCCACCGGACATCTGGTCCACCTGCGCCACCTGGATGGCCAGCACGCCGGGCAGCCGGAACGTGCCCGCGGTCATCAGGGTGCCGAGCCGGATGCGGCGCGTCTCACGGGCGAGGCCCGCGAGGGTGATCCAGGCGTCGGTCGGCCCGGGCAGGCCGTCCGCGGAGCCCATGGCCAGGTAGTGGTCGGAGCGGAAGAAGGCGTCGAAGCCGAGGTCCTCGGTTGCCTTGGCGACCGTCAGCAGCGTGTCGTAGCTCGCCCCTTGCTGGGGCTCGGTGAAGATTCGCAGATCCATGCCTCCATCCTGCACTGCCGAACAGGCGTCAACCGACTGCGCCCTGCGCCGGTACACCCTCCCCGGTCGGGTGAAATTCCGCCGCCCCCGCCGAGCGGGTGAGCTCCGGCCAGTGTCCGCCGCGGCCGGTGGTCGTTGGCTCGGGCGGAGCCGGACCGCCCGGCCCGCGCACCGGTGCACCCTGCCGGAGGCGACGACTGCAACACCGCTCTCCCGCACCGGGAGGGCCGGGGCCGAGGAGGCCGCGATGACCCAGGAAGCCGTGCCCGACGAAACGGTGCCCGCAAAGCCCGCCGCCGGGCAGACCGGCGCGCCCAAGGGCCTGCTCCAGCAGATGGAGGAGCTGATGGCCGCGCTCAATGCCGACCTGTCGCAGCTCGACGCGGACCTGCAGCCGCGCGACGGGCACCCGGCGCCTGCTGGTACGCCTGCCAGTGCGCCTGCCGGTGCCTCCGCTGGTGCGTCCAGCGGCACATCCACCGGAGCGTCCACCGGCACATCCACCGGCACATCCGTCGGCACATCCGTCGATGCGCCCATCGACGTGCCCGTCGACGCGTCCGTCGACGGAAGGGATGCCCGCTGACCGCCCGCGCCTCACGCGGCACCGCCTTCCCGCTCGCGCGACGCGAGCCGTCTCTGTAACCAGCGCACTCTGTCGCTCGTCTCGTCGGCGGCGTCTATCGCTTCTATGCACTGCCAGTACATGGCGTCCTCGTCGGAGGAGCAGGCGACCCCCACGAGGGCGATGCCCACTTCCCCGAGAAGCCCGCAGAGCCCGGCCAACGCGCCCCAGGGATCGCGGACTTCGGTGAGCTGCCCGGCCCGTATCGCTCCGGCGCGCAGCGTCTGACGCAGCGCGCCGGACGCGCGGGCCCCGGCCTCGCTCAGGCTTCCCGCGGCGGCGCGGGCCTCGAAGGGCCCGTGGACCGCGAGGTGGCCGCCGACCGCACCCGCCAGCGCCTGGGTCTGCCATGCCTCGGTGACGATGTCGTGGACGGCCCTGGCCTGCGCCAGGGCCGTCCGGGTGGCTCCGATGAGCCGCACTGCGTCCATGACCCGGTCCCCCAACTTCCCGACTGTGCCGTGCCCACACCTTCTCACTACCCAGAGTGATGACTAACCGCCGGAAACGCCAGGGGAATTCAGAAATCTGTGGATACCAGATGGGGTGTGGATAACTCAATCACTCCGGAGAGTGACGATCCGGCGAATCCGGAGTGTCCCCATCCGGCACCGGATCCGGCACCGGGAACCGCTTCTCGTTGCGCTCGATCTTCGCGGCGAGGGCGGCGGCCGCGTCGATGCCCAGCACCTCGCAGAACTGCAACAGGTACGACAGGACGTCGGCGACCTCGTCCTCGACCTTCTCCGCCGTCCCCGGCCGGTCCATCACCCGCGCCGACTCCTCCGGAGTCAACCACTGGAAGATCTCGACCAGTTCCGACGCCTCGACGCTGAGCGCCGCGACGAGGTTCTTGGGCGTGTGGTACGGCTGCCAGCGGCGCGCGGCCGCGAAGTCCGCGAGACGCCGCTGCAACACCCGCAGCTCACTCTCCCCGCCGTCCGCTTCCCGGCCTTGATCGGCTCGGCGGCCCTCTCGATGTTCAGCATTCACCCCCAAGATCTACCACCGACACACCCTCGATGCCGGCCTCGAACTCCGCCCCCCGTACCGCCCCCACCAGCCGCACATGCCCCCGCTCCCCCATCCGTACCGCCAGGGCGAGCAGCTCGCGCGCCTGCCGGGCGTCCAGGCAGCGGTCGAAGCCGTCCGCGAGGACGGTGAGCGCCTGCCGCGCCTGAAGCACCTCGCCGACGGGGTCCATGTCCAGCACTCCGGGGCCGGTCATCAGCACCAGGCAGAGCGCGAGGTAGCGCAACTCGCCGTCCCCGAGCCGCGCCATCGGCACCCCGTCACCGGGCTTCCGCTCCAGCACGGCCTGCACGAGGCCGCTGCCCGCTTCCCGTACGGCCAGCCCGGCCACCGGGACGCGGCACCCGGCACCCACCGCCGCCACGAGCGCCGCGTGGCGGGTCGCGCACTCGTGGCGCGTACGGTCCAGGACCGCGGCGATGTTGTCGCAGGCGCCGCGCAGCAGCCCGTCATGGGCGACGGCGGGCATCCGCATGACCTCCGGGCGCGGGTCGCAGGCGAAGACCGCGCGCAGAGCCACGACGACCTGCTCGGCGGCGTCGAGGACGAGGCGCTGCCCGGCGGTCTTGCCCGCGACACGCAGGGGCAGCAGAGCGGTGCCGAGCCGGTCGTCCGGCAGGGGCGCGCGGGTGACGGGGACGGCGCCGGCCGTGTGCCAGGCGGCCTCCACGGCGCGGCGCCCCGGGTCCCGGAGGGCCGTCGAGAGGAGGGTGCGGCCGCAGCCCGTCATCCGTTCGCCGACGATGCGGAGCTCGGGCTCGGCCTGCACGGCGACGTCGACCCGCACGGGCCCCACGGGCCCCTCGACGGTGCAGCCGATGCGGAAGCCGCGCCGCCCTTGGGCGTCGGGCCGCGCCTGCTGAGGAACGCACGCCCCGGGGCCGCCGTCGACGATGGACAGGGCCTCACCCAGGTCATCCCCGCCGGCCAGCCGCGCGAGCACCCCGTACGCCTGGAGGGCACTGGACTTACCGGAGCCGCTCGGCCCCCGGAAGAGGGTGAGCGGGCCGAGCGCGAAGGTGGCGTTGCGGTGCGACTTGAAGGCGGAGAGCCGTAACTCGGTTACGACGGGCCGCTGCGTAGAAGAGGCGGAGGAGACGGCGGAAGGAACGCCGGAGGAAACGTCCGGTCGGGCACAGCGAGTGTCCATGCCCGGACCGTATGTGTCACATAATCAGCCAAACCGTTTCGGCTGATCACTTTTCCTACGATCGGGGTACCCCGATGCCACCTCCGTCCCTTCGGGAGTCAGCAGGAAGACGTTCGTGTCGACCCGGTGCATGCCACTGCCCAGGCCGAAGACGACGCCGCTGGAGAAGTCGAGGATGCGCTTGGCGACGTCCGTGTCGGCACTGGTGAGGTCCAGCAGCACCGGCACCCGCGCCATCAGGTGCTCGGCGACCTCGCGGGCGTCCGCGAAGATCTGGACCCGCAGCACGACCATGCGCCGCTGATCGGGATCGGCCGCCTGCTCATCCTCGGGCAGGGCCCGGTGATTGGGCCAGGACGGCCATGCGTGGTGACCACGGAGCGGGACGACCTCGGCCAGACCCTCCCACTGCTCATCGGTGGCCTCGGACCTGTTCACCGGCTCACCCCTCCGGGGAACGTGCTCGCTATATGCATCCCACAATCCTAGGGACAATCGTCACCCGCCGGGACCAATGACACGCCTGAGCGCCGGACGGCCCGGAGCCACAGCCCGTCCGGCGCTGTGCACGAGCTTTCATCGTCAACCCTCATAGACGCTGAAGGCGAACACGTCTGTCTTGGGCTGGCTCCGCCGGAACATCGACTGAGGCGCACGACGGCCCACCCGCCCCCACGATCCGCCCGCGCACGACGGCCGAGCCGTTCTGGTGTGCCGCCGCCGTGACCATGCGCTCCAGTGCCTCGGGGCCCATGCAGTCGTCCGCGTCGAGGAAGTAGACCCGGACGAAACGGCCTGGGCACGCACGATCACGCAAGATCCGCGAGGAGCAGGTCCAGGACCGTCTCCTCCTCGACGCGGACTCCGAGCTCGGTGAGGGCCGGTGCCAGGGCGGGGTCCCAGGGGGCCTCGGTGGGTGTGCCCGTCAGAGGCGGCAACGATGGGTTGGCGGCGGCCACGGCGCGGTAGTCGGTGGCCGTGTACCGCCAAGGGTGCCAGGGCACGCTGCGCAGCAGCACGGTCGCGATGCGCAGCCCGCCCCAGTCGAAGTCGCCGTGGTAGAGCAGCCTCGCGCCGTCTTCGTGGAGGTGGCGCAGGAGCGTGTGGGCGGCGGCGGACGGCTGGCCCAGCACCACACCCCCCGCGCCACCCCCACTGCGACAGCCCTATCCCCGACGCCAGCCAGGACCACCGCCATCGGTGGTGTCCCGCGCGGGCGTTGAGCGTAGCCGCGTGCCTCCGGGCACCGCCGTTCCCTCGTTGCCCCCGCCGGTGAGCCCTTCACGCTATCCCCCAGTACGGAGCACAGCCCTGTGGATAATCCAGACCCCCATGTCGTCGTCGGCCGTCACCCCGAATTCGACTACGTCGCCCTGAACACGCAGGACTTGTTCGTCGCCGACCACGTGCTCAAGCTCCTGGGCTTCCAGCCCGTCCCCGGCAGCAAGCTCTACGCCCTGGCCAACCCCGGGCACGACGGCGAACGCCGTACCCGGCAGGCCATCGCCTCCCTGCGCGCCGCTCGCTACCAGGTCGCCGCCGACATCAGCCTCGACCCCGCACCGCCTCAGCAGGCCGCCACCCAGCGCCGCACCAACGAGCAGCAGCAGACCACGACGCAGGGCAGGGTGCAGCGGACGACGCCGACCGCTCAGGCCGCGGTCGTGAAGTCCGCTGCCTGGCAGAGCCGTACCGATCTCCAGCCCATTCCGCCCAAGCCGAAGAATCCTCCGCTGTGGGCTCCCCGCAGCCAGATACGCCGTTGAGGTCCCATGGGTCTGACACCAGCCGACCGTGTCGCCGGCGCACGCTCCACAGCAGAAGCGGCACGCATGCTCCAGGAAGCGATCGAAGATCCGCGTGGTCATCTGTCGGGTCTCTATGACCTGTTGGAGAGGGCCAGCATCTGGTTCGACGAGCACCCCGGCCTCAGCCCCGGCGATGCCGCCCGGCGGCTCCGCGATGCCACTGCCGCGCTGGATGCGATCGGGGACGACGTCGTCCGGCTCACCGAAGATCTCACCCGATCCCCCGCACCCACGCTCCGCGGTACGGGGTCTCGGCCGCACACCGTGCACCCCTTCGGTCCGCCCGGTCCGGGCCGGCCACCGCGCGCTGCCGCGCCGCCCAGTCACCGTGCCCGCCGCTGACCCTCCTCATTCCCTTCAAGCCCCGGCCGAATTGGAGAACTTCATGGCTGTCCGTACTCACTGGACCATCAACCACACGTGCGGCCATCAGGCCGAGCACGACCTGTCCGATCGCGCCGCCGACCGACGCGCCGGCTTCGCCCGCTGGCTTGAGGCCCGCGACTGCTCCGACTGCTGGAAGGCCGCCCGCGAGAGCAGTCCTGCGGATACGAAACAGTGGCTCGCCGCCCGGCGCGCCGAAGAGCAGGAAGCGGCCACCGAGTGGGAGCAGCGCTACGAAATGCCGCCGCTGGAGGGCCCGGAGAAGGCGCTGGGGTGGGCCGTGCGGTGCCGGCACCAGCTGGTGACCGCCGCATACATCGCCCTGGCCGTCGAAGGCGAGCTCGACGACGCGGACTGGTCGGAGATCGAGGAGAAGGTCCGTACGGTCACACGGGCCGGGTGGTGGATCGACCAACGCGATGCCGACGGCGCCGATCTGCCGGAGCTGCTCGAGGCGGCAACCGACGCCGACCGCCCGACCGAGAACCCCTACGTGTAGCAGAGCAGCTATAGCCCCTCATGACCGGTTCAAGAAACCGGCTTCGCCCCACGGCCCTTGACCTTCGCCGTCTCTTTTCACCGTTCCACCCCCGTTGAGGACCCGTCGATGCCCGACTCCGCTCCCCTTTCCGTCCACGCCACCGACACTGTCACTCCCAGCCGGCAGGTCCGGCACGACCACTTCGCTCCCGGCGACCGCGTCGTGGTCATCCGGGGCAGCCTGGACGGCGACCTCCATGGCGATGACCTGACCGTCGTCGCGCCGCCCTGGCACACCCCCACCGGCCAGGACGGCTGGCGCACCCGCAACCCCCAGGGCGGCGCCCACACCTTCACCACCGCGCACCCGCGCTATCTGATCCACGTCGAGCAGCACTGCCCCGACTGTGTCGCCTTCTTCCGCGCCCTGGCCGCCGAGCTGCTGCCACAACTGCCCAAGCTCGGGTGCGCGGAAGGGGACTGGTACCGCTTCACCGCACTCGACCAGCTCGTGCACCGCGACGACTACGGCCTAGCGGCATGATCGCCCTCTGGAGCCGCGAGGGCGATGCCAACACCGTCGTGCAGGACGTCCTGCAGACCGCGGAGCCCGATACCCCACCCGTCCCTGCCTCACAGATTCCCGCCTCGTCTCACATGTTCCCCAGCTTCACCACGACCGCCGGACCTGCAGCCCGGCTGACTCGCCACCTCTTCTACCGCCTGCGCCGACTGCTCCACCGCCGCATCAGCCGCTATGCCTCCGCTCGCGCGGCGCACGCCCCGCGTACGGGCATCCCGCTGGCTACTGGCCTCTCCGGCGCGCTCGACGAGAGCCGCCGAACGTCCGGCACGGCACCTCCACTTGGCACCCGAACCGGGAAGTGAGCGGCCGTCGTTGACAGTTCCGTCCCGGTGACGATCGAGGAGGCGGATCGGATCGCAGCCGATCTGATCCACCTGCTCGGCCGAAGCCTGCGCACCACAATCGAGCCCCGGGCTGCGGCCCACCCGATGAAGGCCATCCTCCATCCCAGAACCGGCGTGCTGGAGCGGCTCTCCGACTTGCTGTCCACCGCCGGCTGACTCGCCCGCGACCGCGTCGACCCTCAGGAACTGGGCCCACCCGCTTACGACCTGCGGCACGCCATCGCCCAGGCCGCCGAGGACATCACCGACGACGCCAACGGCCTCGTGGACACCGCCACCCGTTTGGACCGTCTACCCGCCGTCAGCCGCGCGCCTCCGGCCGGCAGACCCTCCGTAGCGAATCCACCGCTCGCCCTCCCTCGCGGCGCTCCCCCGGCCCGGCCCCTGCCCGTCGCATCTCCCGCGCCCAGTCGCCGTGGCCGCTGAACCCAGCGCATCCCCCGCGCCTCTCGCGCTCCCCCATCTCTCCCACACCACCACAGGACCATCCGCTTTGCCTCCTCGCACATCCCCGTCCGCGACCTCCTCCCCGGCCACGGACCTCCTCTTCCGCATCCTGATCGGCGCCATCGCCGTCTTCATCCCCTTCGCCACCGCCTCCTGGATCGGCGGCAACACCGTCGCCTTCCTCACCACCGACGCCGACTCCCGTGCCCCCTTCCGCCCCGCCGACGCGCTCCTCCACCCGCACGACCTCTGGCCCAAGACCGGCGACACCGCCCTGACCATCGGCACCCTCGTCTTCCCCTGCGTCCTCCTCGTGGCCATCGCCGCCATCGCCGCGCGGCTCTACATGCGCCACAAGAACGGCACGAAGGGCCGCAAGGCCGTCAAGGGGATGGCCACTCGGCGGGACGTCGAGCCGCTGCTCGCCCGGCAGATCACCGCCAAGGCCAAGGAGCTGCGCCCGAGCCTGGCCAAGAGCGGGACGAAGAAGATCGATCCGCAGGAGATCGGCGTTCTGCTCGGGGATCTCGCCGGCACCCGGCACGAGATCCGCATGGGCTACGAGGACGTGGCCGTGGCCATCATGGCCCCCCGCTCTGGCAAGACGACCTGCCTGGCCATCCCGGCGATTCTCGGAGCCCCGGGCGCTGTCCTGCTGACGTCCAACAAGGCCGCGGGCGACGCCTATACGGCCACGCTGGAGGCCCGGGGGAAGGTGGGGCGGACATGGTCGATGGATCCTCAGCAGATCGCGCACGCCCCGCGGGAGATGTGGTGGAACCCCCTCGCTGATGCCACCAGTCTCGAAGGCGCCGGCCGCCTGGCCGGCCACTTCGTCGCCGCCTCCGTCGACAGCAGCAACGCCGGCGACTTCTGGTCCAAAGCCGCGCAGAACATCCTCGGCCAGCTCTTCCTGGCCGCTGCCCTCGACCAGCGCCCGATCACCGACGTGATGCAGTGGCTGGCCTTCCCTGCCGACCGCACCCCGCTGGACCTGCTACGTGACCACGGCTTCGACGCCGTCGCCGCCCAGCTCAAGGGCACCGTCGAGGGCCCGCCCGAGACCCGAGACGGCATCTACGAGACCGCCCGCCAGTACGCAGCCTGCCTGCTCTCGGCCGACATCGCCGCCTGGATCACCCCGCAGGACGACGTCGCGGAATTCCGGCCCGCCGAGTTCGTCCAGGGCCGCGACACCTTGTACCTGCTGTCGAAGGACGGCGGTGGCGGAGCGAGCGCGCTGATCGCCGCGTGCGCGGACTCGGTGATGCGCACGGCGACCGCACACGCCGAACGTTCCGGAGGCCGCCTGGACCCGCCGATGCTCGCGGTCCTCGACGAGGCAGCCAACGTATGCAAGATCAGCGACCTCCCCGACCTGTACTCCCACCTCGGATCCCGCGGGATCATCCCCATCACCATCCTGCAGTCCTACCGCCAGGGCCAGAAGGTCTGGGGCGACTCGGGCATGGACGCGATGTGGAGCGCGGCCACCATCAAGGTCATCGGCTCCGGTATCGACGATCCGGACTTCGCCGACAAGCTCTCCCGGATGATCGGCGACCACGACGTCGAAACCGTCTCCACCTCCACCTCCGAGTCCGGCACCTCGAAGTCCGTCTCGATGCGCCAAGAGCGGATCCTGCCCGCCGACGCCATCCGCGCCCTCGCCAAGGGAACCGCCATCTGCCTCGCCACCGGCATGCGCGCCGCCATGCTCACCCTGCGCCCCTGGTACAAGGAGCCCGGCGCCGCCGAACTGTCCGCCGCTTCCCAGCGCGCCTCGCAGGCCATCACGGCCCGTGCCGTCGCCAAGGCCGCGCCGAAGCAGGACAACTTCGGGCAGGCCGCGTGATCCTGGACCTGTTTGCCGGCCCTTCTGTTGGCAGAGTGGTCATGTCTCATTCGAGGGCTCCTCCCACTCTGACCTGCGAGTTTGCGCGTTGCGATTGGCCAAGTCGCATACGTACGGTCATGCAGGTGTTCATGACGTACTTCTCACCGACCGGCTGGGAGACCTGGGGGCTGTCGAGCCAGCCGGTAATCCCGGAACGCATGCCGGTCCTGATCGACAAGGACCTCCGCTTCGAAGATGCGGCTGGCCCTCGCACCACAACGGTGCTCAACCGGTGGCTCCAGGAGCTCCCAGTGCTCGGTTGTCCGGCGCCGGACTCGTGGGAGACCTATGCCCGAGTCGCGCGGGACTGGACGGTGTTCCTGACCGAGCGGGGCATCCGCCTCTTCGATAGCCGCGCGGAGTTGAAGCGCGGCCTGAGCGCGTACGCCGTGCACCGTGCAATCGGTCCAGTGGAGGCTCGCTTTGCGGCGTCCACCTGGAACCAGCACATGAGCATCTTGTCGGGCCTGTACGGGTGGGCGGTGGACGAGCAGTACGCGAGCGCGGTGCCGTTCACCTACAAGCAGGCCGTCACGGTGTACGGCGACCAGGTGCGGATGCGGCCGGTGAACTTGGCCAAGCGCCGGATGCCGAAGCCCCATGTGACGATCAAGTACTTCGAAGAGGACTTCGAGGGCCTGTTCCTGAAGGGGCTGGCGGGGCTGTGCCCGGACGGCAGCGAGGACCCGTGCTATCGGGGGAGGACGACAGCGCGCAATGCGGCGGTGGGCGGGTTCGCCCTGTCCAACGGGATGCGGCGGCAGGAGTTCACGTACTTGCTGTCGTGCGAGGTGCCGGCGTTGCCGCGGCGGCGGTCGCCGCTGCCGATCCGGGTGCCGGTGCCGGCCGGGATCACCAAGGGCCGGAAGTTCCGCACCACGTGGACGACGTATGACGCGTTGGCCCGACTGCACCAGTACTTGCGGATGCAGCGTGTGCTGGCGGCGACGGGCTCGTCGTGGCGGCCGCCATCGCGCTGGGGTGACCCGCTGGTGGTGACGGAGGCCGACGAGGTCGGCGGCCGGGTCAACGGGGAACGGGTGGCCTGGGCTGAGCTGACGCCGCGCGAGCGCCGGCTACTGGTGGCGCCGGACGGTGGCTCGATGCTGCTGGCCTTGCAGGCGGACGGGAGCCCGTTTCTGGACTGGGGCACCGTCTTCAAGCGGACCTCGCAGCGCATCCGGGAGCGATTCGAGCCGCGGTTCCCCCACACCGCCCCGCACCGATGCCGGCACACGTTCGCGATCAGGACGCTGGAGCGGCTCGTCGGCGGCTACTACGCCCAAGCGGCGAAGCTCGTCAAGGACACCGACGCGGACGCGGCCCTCGCGCTCTATTTGAGCAAGACCGATCCGGTCATGGTGCTGCGAGATTTGCTCGGCCATTCCAGCGTCCTGACCACGGAGGTTTACCTCCGGCGCCTGGATACGACCCGGATCTACCGCGACGCCTACGAGCGCGCGGGCCATGACCACGCCCTTCTCGCCGAGGCGGGGCGGGAAGCCGACGACGAATTCGACGAGGACGACGACATCTGATGCCCGCAGAGATCCTGGAGAACCCGCTGCGCCTGTCCTGCACCTTTACCCGGGGCACCACCTCGGTGCTGAAGGTCGACGATGCCCTCAATCCGCTCTTGACCCGGGAGTTGCTGACGGGCCTGGTCTACCTGATGCACCCACACGGCAAGGGCGACTCGCACCGCACGCTGGAGAAGCACAAGGGCACGATCGACTGGTTCGTCGCGGCGCTCGCTGAGCGCGGCCATCAGGGCGGTTTGGCTGGTCTGACCCGCGCGATGCTCGCGGAGTTGTGGTGGTCGGCCGGCAACCGGCGTGAGGCGGAGAGCCGTAGCCTGCTGGCGGCCCTGGACGCGGAGACCGGGGTGCTCGCCCCGGATGTGCGGTCACTTGTGGGCGGGCGCCTCTACAACCGTTATCCCGACTACGAGCCGCATGAACCGTATGACGAGGTCGCCTGGAAGAACCTGGCCGATGCCTGCCGGCAGGTCATCAAGGAGACCTGGGCGGCCCACCGGGCGGCCCGGACGGCAGCCGAGATCGGCCGGGATCCGTACGCGCACGGCTGGACGCACGAGAACATCTGCTGGCAGATGGTCCACCACGGGCCCGCCACGAGCGCCGAACTGGGGGCACGGGTCGGCTGGACGAGTAGCCAGGCGCGATACCGGATCGGGTCCGTGCACGCCCAGCGCCAGGCCCTGTTCCCCGGGCCTCAGGTGATGCTCGCCTACCAGCTGCTGTTCGGCGTCTACACCGGGATCGTGCCCGACGGCATCGACGACCTGGGCATCGAGGACCTGGAGTGGGCCGGGCAGGCCACCATCCTGCTGCGCTACCTCAAGGGCCGCACCTCGCACGAGAGCCTGACCCTGTCGAAGAAGGCCGTGCGGCTGCTGGAGCGCTGGCTCGAGCATTCCGCCCTGTTGCGCGTGCACTGCCCGCCCGAGCTGCGGGAGGGGCTGTGGCTGCGGTTCGAGCCCAGCGCTTCCGGGCCTCACCGGCGAGGTCCCTGGCAGACCAGTCGTGCCTACCGCACCACCCTGGCCCAGTGGGTGAACGATCGCGGTGTGGTCGATGCGAACGGTGCCGTGATTCGCCTGCACCGCCACGTGATCCGCACGACCTTCGAGTCGCATCGCGACCGCGGTTCGTGGTTCGGCAGCCGTCGTTCCACCATCGACCCCAACCACTCCCCGGCTGTCGAGGGCGATCACTACTTGTCCGCGATGACGGCGGCCCAGAAGAACGCGGTCGAGGAGATTGTGGAGCAGGCCCAGGGCGACCTGCTGCGCAAGAGCCGCCCGCCGATGGTGCTCGGCGAGCAGGACATCGCTCATCTCGCCGAGCAGTTTCCCCAGCTGGTGTCCGAGTTGGAGCTGGATGAGGCGGCGATCGCCGAGCTGGTGGGCGGGCAGCGCGATGTGTTCGTGGCGTCCTGCGCCGACCCGCTCGCGGGAGTGCACGGCCCCAAGGGCAAGCCGTGTCCGGCCCGACCGTGGGTCTGCCTGCTGTGTCCCCTGGCGCTGTTCACGCCCGCACATGCGGTGAATCTGCTGCGGATGAAGGCATTCTTCGCCCGCCAGTGGCAGCAGCTGCCGGCAGCCCAGTTCATGGCCGTCTTCGGCCACTACGCCCAGCGGATCGACGAGGTGTTGGCCAGGTACGACCCGGCTCAGCTCGCCCTGGCGACCACCGAGGTCGCGGACACCGACGACGAGATCCCCCTGCTGCCGGAGGAAAGCACCCGATGACCACGCCCACTCACCTGACCCCGCTGTCCGCGGCCACCGCGGCGTCGCCGTTCGCTGGCGCCGACCTGTGCCGCCTGGCCGGCTTCACGCTCCCCACCGGGGCGCCCCGCCCTGTGTTCGAGGACGACATCTGGGACTTCTCCCAGGTCATCGGCATGCCCGCCTACCTGGCGAATTGTGCTCGGCGCCTGGACTTCACCCAGATCCTCAACCCGCGGTGGAAGACCGTGGCCAAGGAGTACGCCGCAGCCCAGATGGCCCCGGGCCACGAGGCTGTGCGGCTGCTGCCGTACGCCAACCGCAATATCAAGGCGATCGGCACCATCTACCGCGAGCTGCTGGAGCTGGTCCGCTGGCTGAACTGGCTGACGGCCCGCGGCATCCGGCACCTGGACGAGGTGACCGAACATCACTGCACGTCCTTCGCCCAGTACCGGGCAACACACCGCCCCAACGGTACGAAGACCCCGCACCGCGAGAGCGTCCACAAGCTCGTCGCCTCGGTGATCCTCGGGCTGGTGCAGTATGGCGAGCTGTTCACCACCGACCGCTACCGCGACGGACTGCGGCCCTTCGCCGGGCACACAGCCGACGAGGTCGCCGGCACGGACTCCGGTCCGACGGAGAACAAAATCCAGCCGGTGGCGGACGAGGTGTTCCAGCCCCTGCTGGCCGCTGCCCTCTACCTCGTGCAGACCCTTGCTCCGCACCTGGTGCGCGAGCTGGAGACCAAGCGGCACGAGGATGCCGTCCGCGCATCGCTGCCGGTTTCCGCCCTCACCAACCCGGTCACTCTGGAAGAGGTCTTGCATCGCCATGTCACCGAGAGGCAGCCCTTTAACCTCCTGCCCACCTGGTCCAAGTCCCGGACCTGGGGGCTGGGCAAGGAGGACCCGCTGGTCAGGGTCAATCTCCGCGCCATCGCCCACGAGGCGGGGAAGGGCGTCATCAGTCCTCAACTGCTCAGCCAGATGCGAGCCGCTATCGAGAAGGCCGTGCAGGACGCTGGGGTGGCCGAGCCCTTCTGCCGTGATGCCACGTTGATGGAGCGGGCCGGCGGCCACGGATCGGCGCCCTGGTCGCTGCCGCTGGCTGAGCGGGACCTGCGCACGTTGACCGGGGTGGTCAAGACCGCCACCCACCTGGTCATCGTGGCGCTGTCCGGGATGCGCCAGAGCGAGCTGCGCGAGATGAACGTCGGCTGCCGCGTCCCACCCGTGGAAGCCGGGCCGGGACTGGTGCGCTACAAGTTGGCCAGCCGCGTCGTCAAGGACAAGCCGCTGGGCGGCGTCGCGGACGAGTGGGTCGTGGTCAAGGAAGCGTACGACGCGGCCGAGGTCGCCGAACAGCTCCTGGGCCCTGACACCGACATCGGTGACCCGCTGGTCACCGGCCCCTTGGACCGCACCCGCTTCACTACATTCCGGAACTGGGTGAACGGACCCGCCGGCCAGCGGCTGGGGCTGGTTCCTATCCCCGACGGACCAGTGACGGCACGGATGCTGCGGCGCACGCTTGCCCTGGAAATCGCCTACCGGCCCGGCGGTCTCCTGGCGGCAAAGGTGCAGCTCAAGCACCTGTCTGTGGTCACAACGGAAGGCTACGCGGCGCGTCCGGGCGGGGCCCAGGCCAAGTTCCTAGCCGAAGTCAACGCGGAGGAGAACGAGCGCAACAAGGACCTCGTCCTCACCGAGTTCCGACGCTACCAGCAAGGGCACCTCCCCGCGGGTCCCGGCGCCCGCGATCTGATCGACTTCTTCGCCAGCGTCGACAGGCAGATCGCTCGCACGAGCGCCGAGAACTCCGTCGTGGTGGACAGCGATCAGCAGGTCCGCGATCTTCTAGCCTCCCGCGCCGAGGTCCTTCACCTCGGAGTGGCGAACTACTGCTGGTTCGTTGACCCCTCCAAGGCACTGTGCCTGAAACTGGCCGGCACCCCCGATGCCACGAAGCCCCTGGTGGGCATGTGCGATTCCTCGCGCTGCCCCCAGGCCACCCACCATCCCTGCCACCGGCCCGTCTGGGCCACCAGCGCCCAGACCAAGCAGGCGTTCATCGGCTCCATCGCCCGCCGACAGAAAACCGAAAAAGCCCGACTTCAGGCGGGCTTGGACCGCGACCTGGCCGTCCTCGCCACCATCGACGCCACCGTGTGAAAAGGAGACCCACTCGATGGCACGCATCAGCGAAGAGACCCGGGACCGCAACAGGCAAGCCATCCACGACGCGATGGAACGCCTACTCAGCGGGGACGTGCCGCTCGACGGCAGCACCGACTTGAAGACCCTCGCCCGCATGGCCGGAGTTCCCCGCACGGGCTTCTACCCGAAGAAGAACCGCGACGGCACCCCACGACCCGGGCCCTACCAGCAGCTGGCCGAGGAATTCGACCGGCGTCTCAAGAACCTTCACCAGGCCGGAACGATCCCCGACCCGAAGGCCGCGCAGATCGAACGGCTCAAGAAGGCCAACGCGGCGCTCAAGAAGCGCCTCGAACAGAGCGATGTCGAGCTCGCCGAACTCAAGGAGTTCAAGCAGCTCGCGCTGTCCAGGATCGCCGCCCAGCACCTCGAGCTTGAGCGTCTGCGCGAGCAGACCATGGTGGGTCCGATAGGCCCAGCACGCCGACGAGGCCAATTGGAGGCGGTGGTGCCCACAGCAACGAAGAGGACGGCATCACCCAATCCAGCCAGCCCCGCCCTCTCCCCGACAAGCGGGGCGACCTCTCAAGGCCCTGCTGCAGGACGCCGCTCGCGTATTCAACCATCGTGAATTCGCTGGCGCGTAGGGCTTGATGGTGACGGTGTGTGGTCACCGGATGGTTGCCCTCCTGGCAGCCGCTGGGACGGTAGAGCAAGGATCTGGTGGGGGCGCTTAGCAGCAGAGACGCTGTGCGTGTGCCGGGCCTGGTATCACAATCAAGGCAACGGCCCACGCAGGGTCGGGGAGGAGACAGAAATGTTAGAGGCGACCTTGGCGGCGTTGGCCGCAGCTGGCGGCTCGGCAGTGGTGCAGGCCGCCGGTACGGATGCGTGGGCCGGATTCCGGCAGGCAGTGGCACGGTTGTTCGGTCGCGGAGATGCTCAGCGCGAACATGCCGAGCTGGAGCGGCTCGACCAGACAGCGGCCGCGCTCGACGGGGTTATCGCAGACGAAGCGGAGCGGGCACGGGTACGGCAGGAGGCGTCCTGGCAGACACGCTTCGAAGCCCTGTTGGAGAGCCTGGATGGGACCGGCCGTGAGCAGGTCGCGACCGAGCTCCGGGCGCTACTGGTCGAGCAGGGTGCTACTGCCGCGGCGTCGGCCGGGCCCGGCGGAGTGGCCGCTGGCCGGGCGGTGAACATCCGAGCAGACGGCGGGATCGCGGCTGCGGTGATCCATGGCGGTGCGCATCTGGGCACCCCTCGCCCGCCGGGTCCGTCCCAGGGCTGACCGGGCCCGGCACCCCAAGCCCCCCGCCTACCCCCGACCCTGGTATCGAGGCGGGAGGCAGCCTGACCGTCCAAGCCGACCACGGCATCGCCGCCATCCACATCGACACGGTCCACCACCACGCCGCGTCCGGCGCGCCGGTGCCGTGGCCACACCAGGTCGGGGTGATACCCCGGCGGGCCGACTTCTTCCAGGACCGCGCCGCAGCCCGGAACCTGGACCAGGCGGTAGCCGGTGACGGCACCGCTGTGCTGGGGCAGCTACTGGTCGGCATGGGCGGGGTGGGCAAGACCCAGCTGGCCGCGGCGTTCGCTCGACGGATGTGGGATGCCGACGCACTTGACCTGCTGCTCTGGGTTTCCGCCGCCGGCAGGGACGCTGTGGTGTCCAGCTACACACAGGCCAGCACCGATCTGGTGCTGGGTCCGGATGGGGAGGATGCGGAACAGGCCGCCACCCGGTTCCTGGCCTGGCTGCAGCGAACTCACAAGCGCTGGCTCGTCGTCCTGGACGACGTGGCCGACGCAACCGCTGTCCGGGGACTGTGGCCGCCGGACCGGCCGAATGGTTGCACGGTCATCACCTCCCGTCGGCGAGACGCCACCCTGTTCGCCGGCCGACACCTCATAGAGGTCGGCCTGTTCACCGAACAGGAGGCAGGCGACTACCTGGCCGCCAGGTTACGACCTCGGCTCGCGGACGACGTTGAAGGTGTGATCGCCGACCTGGGGCTGCTCCCGCTGGCATTGAGCCACGCAGCCGCCTACATGCTCGACCAGGACCTCACCTGCGCTGACTACCGCCGTCGTTACGCCGACCGGAGCCGGAGCCTGGCCACTCTGTTCCCCAACGAACAGGAGCTGTTTGACAGTGCACCTCACACCGTGGCTACGACCTGGGCCCTGTCCATCGAGGCCGCTGACCGCTTCACCCCGGCGGGGTTGGCCCGGCCGCTGCTCGCTCTAGCCTCAGTGCTCGACCCGAACGGCATCCCCGAAGCAGTATTCACGGCGGATTCCTCGGTCACGCTCCTCACAAGGGCATCTCCTGTGGCTTCAGCAAGCACCGGCATCCGGGACGGGTTGCGCAGCCTGCATCGCTTCAACCTCATCACCCACGAAGCTGGGCTGGTCCGGGTACACGGGCTCGTTCAGCGCGTCGCCCGCGAGGCCCTGTCGCCGGACCAACTCGCCCTGATGGCCTGGACCACCGCCGACGCCCTGGCGGCGATCTGGCCAGAGGTTGACCAAGGTGCAGATGCGCAGCTCCTGCGCACCAACACCACGGCGGTCCACCAGAGCGTGCCCGGTGCCTTGTGGGACCCGCACCATGGTGCGCACCCGGTGCTGCTGCGTACAGTGCGGAGCCTCGGGGACGCGGCATTGCTCACAGCAGGCATCCAGCTTGCCCGTCGGTTTGTCGCTGAAGCGCCCCGGCGGCTCTGCGCGGACCACCCCGACACATTTGCCCTGCGCAGTCTCCTCGTGGACCTTCTCGGTGACGCTGGTGAGCTCGCCGAGGCACAGGCGCTCGGCGAGGCACTCGTCGCCGATGCCTCCCGGGTGCTCGGCCCCGACCACCCGGCTACTTTGGACGCCCGCCAAACCCTGGGCTACCAGCGCGGCCAAGCTGGCGACCCCGCTGCGGCTGCGCGGGATCTCACCACAGTACTGGCGGACCGGGTCCACTCGCTTGGCCACTACGACCCGACCGCCTATGTGGTCGCCAACCAGCTCGCCTACTGGCAGGGCAAGGCCGGGGACGTCGCCGGAGCGGTCGCCTGCCTGAGGGCATTGCTCCCGGACGCGGTCCACGACCTCGGCGCTGATCACCGGACGACCCTGGACATCCGCAGCAACTTCGGCTTCTGGCTGGGGGCGGCGGGAGATCCGGCCGCTGCGGTGGCAACGCTGCGGGAGCTGCTCGACGACATGGTCCGGGCTCTCGGCGCCGAACACCGCGACGTCTCGGTCCTGCGGCACAACCTCGCCCACTGGAGCGCGGAGGCCGGTGACGTCGCGGGAGCCGCCGCTGCTCTGGAGCCCCTTCTGGTCGACCGGCTGCGTATGTTTGGCCCCGCCCACCGCGACACACTCGCGACCCGCAATCGGCTCGCGGAAGTCCGGACAGAACTCGGCGATCCGCTCGGCGCGGCTGCCGAGTTCAAAGAGGTTCTCGCCGTCCAGACCTGCCAGTTCGGGAAAGACCACCCAGAGACGATGGCGACCCGCCACAAACTCGCGCAGCTGTACGGCACTCTGGGCGATCCAGCTCGGGCGGCAGCCGAGCTGGCAAGCATCCTTGCCGATCAAGAGAGGGCCCTCGGTCCCCACCACGACGACACAAACGCCACCCGCGAAGCCCTCACTCGCTGGCGAGCAACCAGCCGGACGGACGACTGAACGCGAGCTGTCGCATTGCGGCGACGGTCTACTCCGGGTCGCCACCCTCTGTCACTGAACCTCTTCAACCTGTCCCGGGAGGGTGACGGCTTCCGCGCCGACCCTGCCGGCGCTGGTGCATCGCCCCAGGTCAGAGGCCTGACGGAGCATCAGCCCTCAGGCCGCTGACCTGCAGGAACGGAGGATGAGAGAGGTTCACTCACGTCGGGTGCGAGAAATCCGCATCAGATGTGAGTAGAAGGAGAGTTCGCAGGCCATCCAGCCGTACGAGTGACACTGGCTGGTGGCGACACCCCAGGGTTCGCCACGGCCACCGTTGGCTCAGGGCCCAATGCCCCTGGCCATCGAGGGGCGCGACCCCTGCCGACGGCAGATCGCGAACCGTCTCGAGTTCACATCAAGTGCAATGGGTGGCAGATGGGCACCTTGATCAACGACCAGCCACCACACCGGCCACGCTAACCGCGCACGAGGTCGTGAATAGCTGATGAAGCCCGGTTAGCCAAACCGGCGGTCACCAAGACCATGGATACCTCAATCGCTGTCACCGACTCAACCGAGGAGGATCCACCAATGACTCACCATCTACCGACACCGCTCACCTAGCGCGGATACCTGCACCTACAGCAGCCAGTGCAGCAAAGGCGCGGACCCTAACTCGGCCCGCCCTACCACCATCAGCACCTGGTCACGTTCACCCACAGGCTCAATCAGCCAGCCCACACAAGCACTACCCACCTCCCGGAGGCGACCTTCATCACAAATTCCGCCCATGTCCGCCGTGGAAAGCGACACGAAGACACGACCCGACACCACACCCCCAACCGCTGCTCAAAGCGACACCAAGTCGAGAGACACAGCCTCTGCCGACAGAACGGGCCTGGTGGCTGGTCGCACGCCCTGGCCGTCCTCGGCGCACGGGACATCGGCCTGGAATGGGATAAGTGGGCGTGCAAGACCCGGGCAGCCGCCGGGCACACCACCATCCGAACCGATGTGGCACGGTATCCAACGTGGCCGTTCGCAGGGAAGACCACGGGGGTGATCGCGAGCCCGCCGTGCCAGGCGTGGTCGATGGCCAGCAAACGGCTGGGGCTGATCGACCAGCCCTTGGTCCACCAGGCCGTCGCCGACCTCGCCAACGGTCTCGACACCCGCGGCAAGCTCCTGGCCGCATGCCGGGACGAGCGGTCTCTGCTGGCCGCCGAGCCGATGCGCTACCTCCACGCCCTTCATGCCGTCGGTCAGCCCGAATGGGTCGCCATGGAAGAAGTGCCGGACGTGCTTCCGCTCTGGCGCCAGTACGCCCAGATCCTGCGTACCTGGGGCTTCTCCGTCTGGACCGGCATCGTGAACGCGGCGGACTACGGGGTGCCGCAGACCCGCCGACGGGCCATCCTCCTCGCCTCCCGCACCGGTGAAACTGCACCACCTGAGCCGACGCATGCCCGAGCAGCCACGCCCGACACGCTCTTCGGGCCGGGCCGGGCCCGCTGGGTCTCCATGGCCGAAGCGCTCGGCTGGGGCGCGACCGACCGGCCCGTTCCCACCGTCTGTGCAGGCGGTGGGAACGGCGGCGGGCCCGAGCCCTTCCCCAGCGGGTCACGCAAAGCGCTGACCACCTCCCGTGACCACGGAACCTGGCAGGCCCGCCACACCGACTCAACTGCCCAGGTGCGCCACGGGCGTTCGTCCTGGATACTACGGAGCAACAGCCAGGCCAACGCCACCGTGCGACGGGCGGACGAACCAGCAGGCACCCTCTTCTTCGGCCACCGCGTGAACGAATGCGTCTGGGTACCCGACCCCACCACGCCGCCCGCCCCGGACCCGGGTGGCGAGCGGAACCCGGCCGCGATCCGGATCACGGCAACGGAGGCAGGGATCCTCCAGTCCTTTCCCACCACCTACCCGTGGCAGGGCACGAAGTCGCGGCAATTCGAGCAGATCGGCAACGCAGTACCCCCACTGCTGGCCGCGCAACTCCTCGCCCCTCACCTGGGCACCCGCGTACGCCAGAGCGACTTCGGGCTGGCCGCATGAGCACCGGTCTCCGGGGCCTGCCCGGCCGGGACGTCATCGTCCTGGCCGAGCAGGCCCTCCTCGGCGCCCTCCTCTTCCAGCCCCGCGCGCTCATCGCGGTCTCAGGATGGCTGGAGCCGGAGCACTTCTACCTCCCGCACCACACCGCCCTCTACTCCGCGATGTGCCACCTCGCCAAGACCGGTCACCCCGCTTTCGCCGAGGCGCAGCCGACGCCCGAGCAGGGACTGGAGTGGGTGCAGCAAGCCACCGCGCGCGGCGCCGAAACAGCGTCCGCGCTCACCCCCTCCTACGCTCACGCCCTGATCAATGGCTGCCCGCAGCCCAAACACGCGACCGCATACGGGCAGATGGTCCTGGCCAGCCACGCCCGCCGGACCGTCGCCGAGCACGCCGCCCGCCTCGGACAGGCCGTACGGGAATCCCGAGAATCCGACACGGGCATGGATCTGCTCTGTGCACGGGCCGACGAGCTGGCCGACGTCCTCGAACAGCTCACACGTCGGTGGCGACCCCACCCCGGCTCTCTCCCCCGCACCGAAACGAGCGCCTCGTCCACGCAGAGCGAAGACATCAAAGACCGAATACTGGCCGAGCGGGTCTTCCTCTCGGCTGCCACGAACCGGCCTGCCGTCCTAACAGAGGTGCGCGCCTATCTCACGGCGGAGGACTTCGCTGACCCGGTCCACCAGCAGCTCTTCCGGGCGCTGGCCGCCCTGGACCACCGCGGCGACCCAATCGACCCGGTCACCGTCGTCTGGGAGGCCCAGCAGCGTGGTGTCTTCGTCCGCACTACGGCCACACCCGACGACGTCCTCGCTATCTGTGAGCGGTCCGGCGCGGACCCCGTCTACTGGGCAACCCGCGTCATACGCCACGCGCTACTGTCCGCTGCCACCGACGCTGCCGGCCATATTGGGCGTCTCGCCGCCGACACCACGCTCACACCCCATCAGCTGATCACCACGTCCCGCCGCGCTCTCGCCGACCTCACCGCCATCCGCCTTCGATCCCACCGCGCCCGAGCAGAGAATGCGCCCTGGCAGCCGACAGAATCGCGACGCAGACCGCCGCCGGTCACAAGCAACCACACGGACCCTCCGTTGGCACAGATACCCGCGTGCACAAGCCCTTCCTCGAATCCCGCTCTGCCTCCCCTCTCGCCTACCGCTCCACCCGCGCAGATACCGTCACGGCCACCTTCGCGGGCCCCGTCGCCGCGGCAACCCGCATCAGCCTCGCCGCCCGCCCCTATCCTCCGCTCGCCGAGCAGGCGGTGATCCGCATGTGCACGTGGGCGTTGTTCGTGCGGCGGCCTCGCGGCCAGACCACCTTCATCGGCCGCACCGGTGCGTACATGGGTACCCTGGGGTTCGCTCCGCCTGAACTGTCCGTCAAGCCGCACGATGCCGTCCCCGCATCGGACATCTGTTGCTGACCCATCAGGACAAGCGATCCGGGAAGGGAGTGCGCGAAATGCGCGGCGAGATAAGCGTTCTGGCCTCTCAATACGAAAGCGTCACGTTCAACGAAGTTCATCGCCACGTGCTCCATCTAATTCCGACAGATCCAGTATCGGTCTTGGACATCGGTGCCGGTACAGGGAGAGACGCAGCTGCCCTGTCGATCCGGGGGCACACAGTCGTCGCGGTCGAACCTGCCAAAGATCTACGAACCATAGGGCAGCGCGTCCACGCCGCTCACAATATCCACTGGGTGGACGACACCCTTCCTGATCTAAGGAACCTCTGTGGCCAGCACAAGCACTTTCGGCTCGTGATGCTAACAGCGGTGTGGATGTTCCTGTGCGAAGATCAGCGTCGATGCGCCGTGAGCCGCATCGACGAGATACTCGAAGAGGGAGGCCGGCTGGGGATGGTCCTACGGAGCGGGCCGGCACCGGAAAACCGTGGGATGTTCACCGTGTCTGCGGCGGAGACGATTTCCCTGTTTGCTGCTAGGGGGATCCGCCTTATCCACCAGAGTCGGCAGGCCGATGTGCTCGGGCGCGAGGGTGTGACCTGGAACAATCTCTTCTTCGAGAAGCCCTCGACTCCGGAAAGGACAACAAATACACCACCTGCCAAATAACTTCGGGCTGGCCGCAATGCGCGGCCAGCCCGTCGTCGTCTCAGACGAGCGCTAATCGCCATTTTGGCCAACGGCCCGTCTCTCCAGGAACCGAAGCGGCATCACCAGACCGCCGTCCCCAACCTCTCAGTTCAGTTCGCGACCCCGGCGGATCTCCCAGGTACCCACCTCGGTGTAGTAGCTATCGAAGTGTCGGAGCCAAGCTGCGATGTTCTCTGTCCTCCGACGAGCCAGAGCATCGTTCACACCTGAGTGCAGCGCGATGGCGCTCTCCAGCTCTACGTTGCTGAGACTCTCGTCGTCCTGCAACTTCCGGAGTTCTGGTATGGCATGCAACCCAGTCCGCACAGCAGCGTTGAAATCATCCTCTCCCAGCCCGACCGGAATGTTAAGCAGGGCGAGATCCCACACGATGCCGGCCTCTACAGCCGACGCGAATGTTCCGCGCCCGCTGTAGAACGAGTAGAGGTTCTCTGGCCGCCGGGTGGCGGGGTACCAAGATGGCATCACCGCCTCCATAGCTTCGGCTTGCGGAGGGCCTGTCTCGGCCTTAAGAAGCTCTGCCTGCCTACGGACCAGGGCTGCCTGTTGCGGTGTCGCCTCGCTGGACGCTGCGTCGATCTGCTCCAGCACTCGCTGAACCTCGGGGTGTGCCGTGGCGATCTCGACCAACAGCTCGAAGTTGCTGTCCGGAACACGGCCGGTGGCCTTGCCGGTCAGGTTGGCGGAGCCAACCAGACCGCGATCGTCGGCGAGGTAGATCTTGGCATGCAGCGCAGGGCACAGATCAACATGGACGCGCTTGTCGTTCTCCGCCAGTTCCATGATTTCCGGGTCGGAAACCCCGGCGGCGACCTCCGCCGGGGTCCACCGCGTCACGCAGTGAACATGCTCCACCGAAGTGGGCACAGCTGCGAGGGCGGCCTCGAAAATCGGTTTTTTGATGAACGGCGCGATAAGTGTCACGCTCTGCGAAGCATGCTGGAGCAGCTCCTCAATCTGCCGCCAGACGTGGTCGCGCTCCGTCACTCCCCGTCGTCCTCGCCATCGATGAAGTCGCGGGCATAGCGGCCCCAGTCCTGCCGCGCATCTGCGATCTTCTCGCGCTTCCGGTCATTGGGGATCTCGTCTTCCATGCGAGCCCATGAGAAGAGGAGGAGCTTGAAAGTATCGGCCGCCCGGTCGAGGCGGTGCCTCAGTTCGTCGGGGGTGGCATCTTCCGGAACCTCTTCGAGTACGGCCAGCAGGTGAGCGTGCAGCGGGTGCTTTTCGTTGAAGATTACTTGGAGCATGCCTGCCATAAGGTCGACGCTGAAGAAAGCGTGCGAGTCCTGGTAGCTGGAAATCCAACGCACCCGCCAGTCATTCTCCAGAGCCTCATTGACCAGGGACTCTGCAGTATCCTCATCAAGGTGGTGGCGCTGGGTCAAGGCGTTGAACTGTTCCTGCCGCTTGTCTTCGGGGCTCGCGCCTTCTGCCAGATCATCGGTCTTGCCTGTGTGCCCGTCTTCGCTGCGCCGCTTGACAGCGTCTGTGGCCTTAGCGTTGACGTCGTCATGGCGTTTCTTCGTCTTGCGGTTACCCACAGTCTGCTGACGCAGCTGCCGCCGAATCGCGGGAAGCAGCTTGGTCTCGAGGTAGAGGGCAAGGTCGATGAGCTCCAGACGGGGATCGCCGAGATCAGCGAGGCGATCCTTGAACGCCTTGAACGTCTCGTCTGCTTCCGCTTCCGACTTCCAGTCGAAGTGAGCGAGCGAGGAAAAGATCGTCGCAGTCTGCTTGTTGTTGGTAACGCCGAAAACGTCATCGAGGGCGGGAGGGAAATCGATCTCGATACCCCACCAGCGTTCCACAGGGTCGTACCCAATGGCCCAGGAGGAATCCAGGTCGAGTTCACGGCCTTGCCGGATGAGAGAGATACCGATGTTGTGGCGGGCATGCTTGCCCCATAGCTGGGAACCGGCATCCTTGGTCGCCTTCGCGCTCTCCGGCCAGGGACGGTCCTCGACGTCGGGGCGACGCGCCTCAGGACGCGCGATGGAGGCAGTCACCTTGATTCTGTGTTGCTGACCGTCAACGGTGATGGGGAAGTACGCGACACCGGGCTCATCTTCCGAGCCCATGTTGAAGGGCTCGAACATGGGCTGTTCGTCAAATGGCTCCGGAGTCTGAGACGAGGCCATCAGATACAGCGGGTCGTTGGGGGCGGCGTAGTACTGACCTTCGATCACGGCACCATCGCGAACCGGCGCCATTCTGATGTCGACAGAGCCGGCATCGAGGTAGTGTCGGTAGACGCGTCCGATGATGTCCGACGTGTTGCGCAAGGTGGCAGCGGCACCGTGCCAGTTGACGCGGTCAAGGTCGCTCCACACCACGAGCGTTCCACTGCTGCCCAGGCCATCGCTGAGATCGCGCCAGTACTCGGGGAGCGGGTCGAGTTCCGGTGCGGGGACGTCGTCCCGACCGTTGTTGATCTCGGCGAGGTCGAGATAGGTATACATGGCGTTACCAGGCCCGTTGGTCCAGGACCACACTTCGAGCTTGGTGCACTGGGACATGCTGGAGTTGGGCAAGCCCATCCCGAAACGACCGATTCGTTTACGGTCGTCGCCGCGGCCATCACCGAACTTCAGGGCCCGGCGCAGGGCTTCAGCGTCCATTCCGTCACCATTGTCGAGTACAGCGATGGTCTCGACGCGATGGCTGGTACGACTGGCTACCTGTACCGGGCTCTCGCAGGCGAAGACCTCTACGAGCTTGGCGTTGGCATCGATGCTGTTGTCGATGAGCTCGGCGAGCGCGTACGCCGTGTTCTTGTAGCCGCTGTCGCGCATAGCCTTCACGGTCAGCGAAGGGCTGACGATCCGGTAGCTGTTGCCTTCGCTGGTCACGCGGTCTCCCATACGTCTTCCCAGTTGATGAATGCCTCGGCCACATCGCCGAATCCGGGCAGCTCCGGGTCGACGACTGTGACGATCTCGCAGGTGGCGGTTCCGCCGGCCTTCGGGCCGCGGATGACTCGGCCGACCATCTGGCTATAGAGCACAAGGGACTTGGTCGGTCGGGCAATGACGGCAGCGCTAGCCGCCGGTGCATCGAAGCCTGTCGTCAACACCCCGTAATTGACCAGGATCATTGAACGACGAGCAGCGCTCTTGAAGCGGGTGATGGCTTGGCTACGGTGCCGGGCGGACGACTCGCCGGTGACGAACTCGGCATCGAGGCCGACGGCGGAGAGCACGGCGGCGATCAAGCGACAGTGGTCGACCGATGCGGCGAACACCAGAATCCTGCGGTGCTTGCGTTCCAGTAGATCCATGATGGTCTGGACAACCTTGAGGTTCCACTGCTCGTCTCGGGCCAGCTCCTCGATGATCCTCGCCGGGATGTCGAAGGAGTTGGCTAGCAGGCGTTGGTCCCCTGCCGACAGGCGCAGACCCGCCTCTGATGCCACCGTCCGCATGGTGGGCCTAGACAGATAGCCCTGTTCAATGAGCGCCGTCACCGGGTTGCTGTAGCCCTCGATCTTCAGCATGACCTTCTGGCGCGAGAAGAAGTCGGACAGTCGCTCATCCTGGGCAATGTCCGCCCATGTACGCCCTGGCGTGGCTGTGAGCCCCAGCAGACTCGCGTCCGGGCGGATGGTCAGCGCGTCCACGACCCGCTGGAAGGTAGGCGCGATGATCTGGTGCGCCTCGTCGAACACGGTCAGACTGCTGCGCGCGGCAAGGAGCCGCAGGAACTCCGGCCTGCTCTTAGCCGCCGAGACCGCCTTCTCCAGGCCGAGGATGACCACACCATCCGTCACCCCTTCCAAGTCGGTCGGCGCATCGGCCCACATCCGGACCACGGCGACCGGCCGGTCGCCCAACTTCCCCCAGGCTCGCTCGAATTCAGCAGCAGCCTGTTCGAGGAGTTCCTGCCCGTGAGCCAGCCACACCACGAGAGTCGGCTCATGCTGCCGAAGGTGATCGCAGATCAGGTTCATCCCGGTGCGGGTCTTGCCGACGCCGGTGGGCAGATGGAGGACCACCCGCCGCGGGCCGTCGTAAAGGAGCTCCTTCACCCGAGCCGCCGCCGTGCGCTGATGCGGGAAAAGGGCGTACTCGGGCCCGCAACCCTGACGGAACAGCGGCGGCTCCGCCGGCGCCCGGTCGACGATGAACCCGAAGAACTCCAGCAGCTCCCGCCGTTGGTCGAGCGACCACTTCAGGGAGCTGAGGTAGATGAGCGGCTCAACGTCGGCCCTCTCAGAGCCCAGTCGCTGCGCCAGCTCCCGCTGCTTCACCTCGGGCAGCAGTGCGAGGAGCTCCTCACGCTCGGCCGCATCAACGACCAGCGACTCGGCATCGATGGCCACGGAGGCCACGGCCCGAAGCCGGTCATCTCCTGCCGCACCGCCGTCGATGAGGTCCAGCAAGGCGCACAGATCCTTGCCGAGCCGCTCGCGGATGTACGACATCGGGGCGGCATCCAGAACCGTCTGAAACGCCATGCCGGGCGACCACGCCGTCACGGGAACACCGTCCCGAGAACAGCCACCGTCGAGCAGCTCGACGCACGTACCTGATCAACCATCAACGTGAAGTGCCCCCACCTCAGTACAGCCGACGCCAAGCAGCACTCAGCGACGAATAGCCCCTGCGCAACAGTGTGCGATCACCCTAAACCCACCTACCGACAATAGGGTTCTCGTTCTGCGTACCAGCAGTTCAGCAGACGCTTTTCGGGCACACATGGATCGAATCACGCCAGGTTGACGCTTGATGGTTCCGCCCAACCGAGGGGATCTCTCGATATAGAAAATATGTTCGATGTCGCTTGTTGCTGCCTCTGTCCGTCCACAGGGCAAACGACTGGCAGAATTCCACTCCTGGTGAAAGACGGGGTCACACGCTTCACGTCCACCAGGAGTGCCACCCGAAGAGCAGCCGGGAGGACCGATTCCTCGCAAGGTGCGAGCGGTGAGGCCACCCGGATCGACCCGCGACGAGCGCACTCCGTAACCGGGCGCGGACAGTCGGTCGCGGCGAGCCCTGTCCCAGCGGTCTCAGGCGTTCGTTAGGATCTCAGTGCACTCCTGGTGGGCGATGAGCGCAGGCCGAGAGGATTCGCCAGGAGTGACTAGAGGAGCGCATAGCAGCCAATGGGGGCAGAACATGGCAGGTGACCCGCAAGGGGCAAGTGTGGTCTATCTCGACTACAACGCCACCGCACCACTGCGACCCGAGGCTCTTGAAGCGACCCTTGCCGCGCTGCATAGCGTCGGCAACGCCTCAAGCATGCACCACCCCGGACGCGAGGCAGCCGCCCGAGTCGACGTAGCCCGGCGGCATCTAGCCGACCTGCTTAATTGCAGTCCGGGCGAGATCATCTTCACTTCCGGGGCTACGGAAGCGAATAACCTGGCCCTGCGGGCTGGCTATGCGCGCGGCGGCATGCTGGTGACGACCGCCGCCGAGCATCTGGCCGTGATCGAGACGGCCCGTGCCGTCACTGCTGAGCAGCAGGACTCCCTCCTTGTCCTCCCGGTAGACAAGGACGGCGTCGTTGATCTCGAGCCTCTGGTTACTGCGCTGCGTGCCCGCCCGGTCGCTCTCGTCTCCCTCATGCTCGCGAACAACGAGACTGGAGTGCTGACCGACCTGGCGCCGGTATGCAAGGTGGCTCACGAGGCTGGCGCGCTGGTGCACACCGACGCCACACAGTATGTGGGGCGCCTCCCGCTGGACCTCCGTGCACTCGATGTCGATCTGCTTTCCCTCTCGGCTCATAAGTTCGGCGGTCCCCAAGGCATCGGAGCCCTCTTCGTCCGTCGAGGGGCGCCACTGCCGCACCGCCCCCTACTCGTGGGCGGCGGACACGAGCGTGGATGGCGGGCCGGAACTCTGAATGTGGCTGGAATCACTGGCCTCGGAGCCGCTGCTCGCGCCGCCCGGCAGGAGCTTGCCCATGAGGCGAACAGAATCGCTGCGCTGCGTGACGCCCTCGAGGAAGCGCTGATCGCCGAGGTCGCAGACTGCCGCATCAATGGGGCGCGCGCTCCTCGCCTCCCTGGGGTCTCCAGCGTCACGTTCCCCGGCCTGCCGGCAGATGCCGTCCTTGCGGCAATGCCGCACGTGGCCGCATCTGACGGGAGCGCGTGCTCCTCAGGAGCCCCGAGTCCAAGCCACGTGCTTCTCGCCATGGGGCACAGTCGCGACGACGCGGACTCCACGGTGCGTTTCTCTCTCGGCTACGCCACCACCGAACGCGACATCGAACGGGCCGCAACAGCGGCCGTGGACGCCGTACAGCATGTCCGGTCGGTCATGGCCGCGACGGTCGAGCCCTGACGAGCGTTATCCCCACATAAGCACGCTTCCCTCTCGTTCTTGTTCACCGAAAGGCTCCCCTTCCCATGTCAGACAGCCGGCTTCCTGAAGCCGTAGAAACCTCCGGCTCCTTCGGGCGCCACGAGACCTTTGCCCCGCGCTTCGGCTGGCTGCACAAGGCATACATGCAGGTCAAACACGACAGCGAGATCTTCCATCGTGAGGACGCCCCGGTCCTGCTCGGCGTGGGTAAGAACATGGTCAATTCCATGCGGTACTGGTCGAAGGCGTTCAAGCTCACCCAAGAACACGCTCACGAGGATTCCTCCAAAAATGCCCGCGCGGCATCCCCGACCTGGCGTGCTCGGTGGCTGCTCGACGAGGAGGGAGCCGACCCCTACCTCGAGGACACGGGCAGCCTGTGGCTGCTGCACTGGTGGCTGCTGTCGAGCGGCTCAGGGGCCAAGTGCTGGGTGCCGAGCTGGTACGTGATCTTCAACCTGGCGGCGCGCTCGCGGCTCACCTCAGCAGAGATGACCAATGTCATCACGCGCAACATCCACGAGAACTTCGATGAGAAGTACTGGCCCGCAGGGGAGTCCATCTCCCGCGACGTGGAATGCATGATCAAGATGTATGCGCTGGACCAGGAATTCAACCCGCTGTCCCCCGGCAGCTTCGAAGATCTCCTCATGTCCCCGTTCCGTGAACTCGGTCTGCTGGAAGGCCAGGGCAAGGGCAGGGACCGTACCTGGCGCTTCACTAGCGGATCCCGCTCCAACCTGCCGGCACCCGTACTGGCCTATGCCTGCCTGGACTACGCCTCCCGATCCTCGGTGAACGCCGGCTCCATCTCCCTGGCCCGCCTCGCCGGGGACCCGGGATCCCCGGGCCGAACCTTCCGTATGCGAGAGCCGGAACTGACCAAGGCCATCGAGTCTCTGGTCAGCGACCACCCGGACCTGCAGATCGTCGAGGCACTCGGCCAGCGGAGCCTTGCCTTCTCCAAGGCTCCACTGCCACTGGCCTGGGACGTCCTTGACGCGCATTACGGACACGTGCGCGACCGCGAGGGATTCCCCACCCCGCAGGAATGGACCAAGAAGTACCCCGGCCTTGACGGCAACGCTCCCAAGCCGGCGCGCAAGAAGCAGCCCCAGCAGATCGAGGTGCTGGACCTGATTGAGGAGAACTCGTAACCATGGCGACGAACACCACCCGGCGTCCTCACCAGGCCGCTGCCACCCAGCTCCCCGCTGGTATCGCCTTGGTTGGCTCCGAGCTGCGCTCGACCAATCTTGAGCGCGACGTCCGCGAGAAGCATCTCAACAACCCCTACGTAGGCGTCCGCGCGCTCGACGTCCTTGATCGTGTCACCAACGCGGTGGCCGACCTCCGCCGTACCCGTGCGTGGTCCTTCACCGGCCCGTACGGCTCCGGCAAGTCCACCCTTTCGAACCTCTTCGACGCCTTCCTCGGCCACGACGAAACCCGTCGCGCGGAGGCCGAAGCCGCGGTTAAGGCCACCAACCCCGGGCAGGCAGCCCGACTGTCTCGGGTACGGGACGAGCTCACCGACAAGGCGGGCTTCCTCGGCGCGGTTGCCACCGCTCGCCGTGAACCCCTCGCCGCCACCGTGCACCGCGCGCTGCAGACCGCGGTCGAACGGAAGTGGAAGAAGCGGGTCCCCAAAGAGGTCGCCCAGGCGCTGGCCGCGTGTGCCGAGCACGAGGTGCCGAGCACCCAGAACATCATCGACGCCGTCACCGTCCTGTGCGACCGGCACCCGCTCCTGCTGATCATCGACGAGTTCGGCAAGACGCTCGAATACCTCGCCGCCGACGGCGACTCGGGCAGTGCTGAGAGCGACGTGTTCCTGCTCCAGATGCTCGCGGAAAAAGGCGCCGGTCCTTCGGGCATGCGGCTGTTCATGTTCACGCTGCAGCACCTTGCGTTCACTGACTATGCGGCACGCTCCAGCGCCATCCAGACTCAGGAGTGGGCCAAGGTCCAGGGCCGCTTCGAAGACATCACCTTCGCGCCGAACATCGGCGACGCCGTCCATCTGATGCGCCGCCGCCTAGACCTGACGCGTGTCTCGGAACCGGGCCTCGATCTCATCCGCATGCAGGCCGATGCCGCAGCACACGCCTGGAACGACCACGCGTTGCGCGCCGTCGTGGACATCTCCCCGGAGATGTTTGCTGGCCTCTACCCGCTGCACCCGCTTACCGCTGTTGCGGCACCGCTGCTTGCCGCCCAGATCGGGCAGCACGACCGAAGCCTTACCGGTTTCCTCGCCAGCGATGAGCCGAACACGGTCCGCCGCACCCTGGACACCTCATCGTCTGACACCCCTAAGCGGGCCAGCACCATTCGCCTGCCGCAGCTGTACGACTACTTCTTCGCGTCCGGCCGCACCACAATCCTTGCCTCGATGAACGCCAGCCGTTGGCTCGAGGTAGACAACCGCCTCAACGAGGCCCACGGGCTGCCCGCCGAAGACCAGGAGGTCCTCAAGGCGATCGGCATTCTGAACCTCATCGATGCCGACGGCTTGCTGCGGGCCACGCCGTCCATGATCCAGTTCGCGCTGCATGACCCCGCCGACGCGCCCGATCCTGAGCGCTACGCGGCCCTGCAGGAGCGGCTGAACAAGCTCGTCGACGACGGCTTCATCGTCCACCGCGCCTACAGCAACGAATACCGAGTCTGGCAGGGCACTGACTTCGATATTGACGCGCGGGTCCGGGAGGTCGCCACCCGTATCGCCCCGGCCGACGTCATCGAATACTTCAGCCAGCACCTAGGGACCGTGCTGCCCGCAGCGGTTGTGGCTGGCGGTCACAGCCAGCGCACAGGCATGCTGCGTTACTTCTCCACCGCCGTCAGCCACAAAAGCGAGAAGCTCAACGGGCCCCAGGTCGTCCAGGACGCTGCCGACGGATTGATCATCTATCATCTCGGGTCACTGGAAACTCGACCTGTAGTGCAGTCGCCGTTGCCCGTACTCATCGGCACGACGAAGACCCCGGAAGCTGTCCTACAGGCCGGCATCGACCTCGTTGCCCTCGAGGAGCTCCTCGACGACGACACCATCGACCATGTCGCCACCCGCGAGATCGAAGAACGCGCCGCGTACATCTCGCAGACCATCGGCAGTCTGCTGGACGAGGCATTCAACCCTCTGAGCCCGCAGTCGAGCTGGTACCTGTGGCACAAGGGAACCGAGGTCCGCAGCGACGAAAGCGAGCCGATCGAGGCCCGCAGCTACGCCAACCTGGCCTCCCAGGCATGCGATCGCGTCTACCCTCAGACCCCGCACATCCGTAACGAGATGGTCGGGCGCCACCAACTCACCAGCAACGGTGCGCGCGCACGCCGAGAACTGCTCACCTCCATGCTGCAGCGCTCGGGTAGCCCCCTTCTCGGGTACGACAAAACCAAGTACACCCCCGAGCGGGCGATGTACCACGGCGTCCTGGAATACCTCGGCCTGCACCGGCCTGCCGGCGAGACCGACGCGAGCACCGACACCACCAGCATCCTCACCCATGGTCTGTCGCGCCCCAACCCCGAGAAGAATCCCAGCATCACTGCAGCCTGGGAAGCCCTCGAAGAAGCACTGACCAGTGCGAAGCAACCCACGCCGATCGTCGACATCTACCAGAAGCTCATGGCACCCCCCTTCGGGGTCAAAGCAGGCGTCGTTCCCATCCTGATGGTCACCGCGCTCGTCCTGCGGGCTCAGGACATTGCCCTGTTCGAAGACGGTAATTACTGCCAGCGGCTGACCCCGGAGATCATCGAGAGACTCAACGTTCCGTACCCGGACCGCTTCACGGTCAAGGCCGCACCAACCGGTCACGGACAACGCCTCCTCGTCATCAACGGCCTGGCCAAGGCGCTCGACGTGGACACGCCCCGCTCCCGTACAGCGCGCAACCCCGCACTGCTCGGGGTGACACGGTCCATTCTCGAACGCGTCATGGTCCTGGAGCCCTACGCCCAAAAGACTCGCCGGCTGAGCACCGAGGCACTCGCAATCCGCGAAGTACTCACTCAGGCCACCGACCCGGACGAGTTGGTCTTCACCTCCCTGCCCGCAGCGTTGGGCTTCGAGCCGATCGGGGCCACCGCCCCACGAGACGAAGCGACCGCCAAGGCGTACGTCACCAGCCTGACAACAGCGCTCAACGAGCTCACCGGCGCCGGCGCCGCCCTGCGCCAGGAGGTCGTGGCCACAATTGGACGCGAGTTCCGCCTCCCCTCTGAACTCTCCAGCCTGCGCACCGGTTTGACCGAAAGGCTGCAGGGCTTCGCCGATGCTCCGCTTGAGCTCAACCTGCAGGGCTTCGTCTCCCGCGTCCTCAACGAGAGCCTGCCGGATGAGGACTGGCTCGACCCGATCATCATCCGCCTGGCGAATAGGGCACTCGGAGACTGGAGTGACAAGGACGCCGCCTCGTTCCCCCGCCAGGTCAAGGAGGTGGCTCGCGCCCTCGACCGCGTCAGCCACCTGTACGAGGCACACGCGCTCACCAGCACCGTCAAGAAGGAATCCAAGCCCCGGCAGATCGACACCCACCTGCTGACGCTCACCACCCCCCAGGGGACGGAAGAGCGCACCCTTATCCACGTGCCCAAGCAGTCCCGTCAGGTGACCAACGACCTCGTTGTCAGTGTCATCAGGCAAGCTGAGGAAGCACTGGGCCCCGACGGCGCACGCATCCTGCTCGCCGCCCTGGCCGAGCGCCTGGCCGCACAGGACACCGCCGCGGCCCCCCAGACGAAGGAGACGCTGTGACCGACACCAACAGCTCCAGCGGGAAGAAGCGCCACGTCCTCGGCCTCTCTGGCGGTAAGGACTCCTCCGCGCTCGCGATCCACATGCGCGACCGCGTGCCGGAAATGGAGTACTTCTTCTGCGACACCGGTGCCGAGCTGCCGGAGACCTACGAGTACCTCAACCGCCTCGAGGCCGCGGTCGGCAAGCAGATCGTGCGTCTCAACGCCACCCGCGACTTCGACCACTGGCTCGAGGTCTACCAGGGCACTCTCCCCAGCCCCCAGATGCGCTGGTGCACCAAGAACCTGAAGCTCAAGCCGCTGGAGGAGTGGGTAGGCGACGACGAGGTCATCTCCTACGTCGCGATCCGCGCAGACGAGAACCGCCTCGGGTACGTCAGCACGAAGCCGAACATCAGCGCGGTCTTCCCCTTCCGTGAGGACGGCATTGATCGTGCCGGCGTCGACCGGATCCTCGACGAGGCCGGCATCGGCCTGCCTGCCTACTACGAGTGGCGAACCCGGTCCGGCTGCTACTTCTGCTTCTTCCAGCGCAAGCACGAGTGGGTCGGTTTGAAAGATCGGCACCCGGACCTCTTCGAGAAGGCCATAGCGTACGAAGAGAAGGTCAACTACAGGCGCACGGCCATGCAGGGCCGGGAGTACACCTGGTCCCAAGGCGAGTCACTGCACGAACTAATCGAGCGCAGGGACGAGATCGAGGCCAAGCACCAGGCGGCCCTCGACAGGGCGGCCAAGCGCGTAAAGCCGAACAGCCCTCTGCTCCAGGTCCTTGCTGACGCCCATGACGAGGACGACGACGAGGCCGGCTGCGCCGTGTGTCACCTCTGAACCTCTGGGTGGGGACGTTAAGAGCTCGCGCAGATTGGCGGCGTGGGGAGCACCCGCAGTAACGCGGGCACAGGTCCCGGTGATCACGGAAGTGTGACGCTCAGTGATGACCCGGACCTGTGTCCGTCCTGCCATCATGGCCGCTGTACATGCAAGATCCCGTTGAGGGCCACACGGTCCGGGATTGGCATTCGGCCGGGATGGCGCTGGCGGCCTATCCGGACTGGGATGAGTGGCTTTCTGGCCCATAGTCCGTCAGAGATCATGACGGCACTGCATGACCTCGGATGGGTGCTGCCGGATGTGAGTGCTGGTCGTCTCGCAGCGCATGCGGTGAGCGACGTCGTCAGTCCAGTGACCGATCGACGACGGGCACGGCGGTGACCGGGTTGTGGCCCGCGGCAACCAGCCCATGACGAAACCCGCCACGTCTTCAAGCTGCCGGGCGCGCTCCAGTCCGCCTATCACGGCGGGCACGCCACCGAGGTCGCCGATCAGCTCGGCAGCGATGTCGAGCGCCGCGCCGTCACCGCCGCCTCGCACGTCTACTGGGCTTCCATCGCGAACATGGCCCGCCGCCTCACCACACCCGCCCCCACCTGGCCGGGCATTTCGAGCCCGCGAGCTGCAGGAACTCCTCGGCATGCCCACCCGACGAGGCGACCGTCAACGTCACCCGCAGCCGCCTCGGACGCCTCGTCCGACAAGGCTTCCTCACCCAACCCGGACGAGGCCGCTACCAGAAACGATCTGTTGAGGTCCGCCCGCACGGTTCTCTGGGTGCTGCGTACGAGCCGTCAAGGTGGCCGTGGGTATGGCCGAACGTGCCGACCGAGCCGAGCTCCGTCGGGGCCGGCCCACGGCGCGCTCGAAGTGATTGTTTGCCATCCAACGTAGCCGGGTCCGCCGCAAGATGGCGAAGTCGGACTGGAATACTAGCGGGGCCAGTCCCCCACGGAATCCGGGGCCGTAATGCCGCCCAACTGACCCGTGAGGCTACGCCGTTCCAACCGCTCCCCCGGCGTCCTTGTCGTCGAGCTCATCGTTCTCGATCTCCACATCCTCGACCTGAACCACCGGATCACTGCTGGAGTCAGACAGCTCTAGGTCGAGCCAGCCCTTGAGCCGTGTGTAGGCCAGACGTAGGAGGACGTCAGCACGCTGATCCATGAACTTCGGATTCCACTCGTCCTTTCGCTGACCCAGTGCTCGTAGGTGCGGGAGGTAGCGCGACATGGCCGCTAGATCTTCAGTCGTCTGCGCGAAAGTCAAGCCAGAACTGTTGAGGACCGACTTGGCATCGTCGGCCGTCGAGGCACCGAGTGCCGTATACAGGACCTTCTTCTCGGTCCAAGGCCGCGAGCTGAGGGACGTGTTGGCAGCGCCTGGTGCCAGGACCAGATTGCCCAGCTTGTGGACGGTCTCCTTCTGGCTGTAGAACTCCTCATCCCACCCACTCGTGGCCTGCTGTGGTGCGATGTGTTCGATCGTGAGGTGTGTCTCGTCCGCCCAACCGTCTACGGTGAAGCATGAGGCGACCCCCGCCTTGCCTTGGATGATCAGTCCCGGATTCTCCGGATCTTCAATCGTGTCGTGATATGCAGCCAGAAGAAGGAAACGCGTCAGCGGGCGGCTAATTTTGTAGAGCGGCAGCGCGGAAGCAGCTGCCAGGAACGACGCCAAGTTTGGGATGCCGCCGAGCTTGGGGTCCGACAAACGCGCTGCAAGTTCCTTCTTCAGCGCCTCAGCGTCGACGATCGGATCAGGCTTCGATGCATCGGGCACTGCCCACTGCCGAGCGAGCGGCCCAATGCCCGTGAGCGAGTCCCCGGCCATGACCGCCCGGTACTGGCTGTCGATGTTGCCCGTGCCGCGGCGGGTTGCTCGCCAGAAGACCGTGAAGGCAGTGATTGCCTTGATCGCCTTCTCGAACTCGGCGATGCGCTTGATCCTCGCCTCCCCTTCGTCCGCGTGGACAGCCTCGGAGTAGAAGCGCACGAGCGGCGCGATGGCAATGGTGTGATTGAGCGAATTAAGGAAGGCCAAACACAACTTCACGGTGTCCGTCATGGCGGTCGCTTCCAGCCCGGCTAGCGTGCGAGGAGAGTTGGCCGCAGGCTCCCAGGTATTCCCCATAAAGGCTGCCGTGTCGCTTAGATGGCGCAAGTACGCGCTCCGATCACCGGCCGAGTCCTTGTGGCGCTCAAAGGTATCGCGCATGTAGACCCGCTGATCCGGGAGACGCTTGGAGAGCTTCTTCCCAGTCTCTGCCAACGCAAAAGTGACCAGCAGGTCTCGAGTTGCGTTCTGAAGCTTGTCTCCGACGTCGAAATGGTCGAGGTAGCCCTGAACCGCCTTCATGTAAGCGTATGCGCCCGATTCCTGGTAGTCCTCAATCTTCTCTGCCATGACCACTCGAGGGAGGAAGGTCTCGAAGGCAGTCAGAGGCTCGCCCGTGGTGTTCAACGACTCGAAGATCGTGAAGGCATAGTCCTCGTCCTTGCCTTGCACGACCGTCAGAGCGATGCGGTTCAAGCCATAGGCGGCAAACATGACGAGCCGCATCAGCTCAGCCTCGGGCTCGTCCTGCAACTGCCCCAGCCAAGTGCAGAGCTCGGGGTCGAGTTCATGGTTGAAGAGCGCACGCTGGAACTCGATGCCGGTAGCAAGAGTTGCTAGCGGCGGCAGATCCTCCAGCTCCTCGATAGACTTTCGCTGCGACAGCTTGGTCAGCGCCGCACGGATCTCGTTGAACCTCTTGATGAGATCGCCTTCACCATCGCCCGCGTCCTGTCGTGCCTTGGGCCTGAAGTCCGTCGGCTTAGAAGCCGGCGACTCGCCGTCGGCTAGCACCGAGTACTTGTAGGTAAGGTTGGCGATCGGCGACTCATACTGCTTGAGCTTCTCGTCCTTGGCCCACTGATCCTCGAAGGCTCGAATGAGGCGCGGGTAGATCGGCGTAGTTCCGAAGTTCTTTCGCTCGTAGAACGCTGCCCCAAGCATCTGCAGGATGTTGATCGTTTCCGAGTAGAGGTGAGTGCGAGCACTATCAGTCGGATCCGGCGTCTTGCCCTTGAAAACCTTCCATGCACACTGACGGATGAGGTTGTGCAGGCCGACAAGCAGGATAAGAAGGCTCGACAAACGCTGCTGCCCATCGATCACGGTAAGGACCTTAGACGGGACCTCAGGCTTGACGATTGGCTTCACCGTGACGTGGTTGACGTCATGGATGGTGATGACGGTCCCCAAGAAGGTGAAGCTGTCCGGCGCCTCGCCTAGATTCTTGAGGCCATGCAGTGTGTCGTCGAGCAATTTCTCGACCTTGTCTTTGCCCCAGCCGTACGGACGCTGGTAGGGCGGTAGGTAGAGGCCCAGGCCGTTGTCAGACAGCAGCTCGCGAAGACTCTTGCTCTGCGCCTCGAATATTTCCTTGGCCTGCGTAGGCATGCGTAGTCCCTTTTTCGTTCAGCAGGTTCGGTGGTTAAGACCATGAGCGACGTCGCTGAGTAGACGCCTGGTCTTGGGCAGTTCCTAGCCGTACGCGCGCTGATACGGGGGAACATAGAGGCCCTGACTGGGCTCGCTCAGGAATTGAGAAACCGAAAGCGGTGCAGCATCAAAGATCTCGCGAGTTTCCATATCGCCGATTTCTCTCGTTACCGTTTGCTACCTGTGGGTGAATCGTCACTCATGGTGGCACATCGGTGGTCGCCAGTGGTAGCAGGAGCGGGTGTGCGCCCATCATGCGCCAGCGTGTGGCGCTACGTCACTCCACCGCACAGCAACTCGACTTGTCGTGGGCGAGTGCGCTACGCCCCTTCGGCAGTCTGGGACGGAGTCTGCGCGAGGCCACAACCGCAGGCGCGGCAAGCTTGTTTGGAAGTCGAGAATGCGGCCCCAGCTCGGGCTGCTGGGGCCACTGTGCGTGGTTGCGCGTCAGAGGGCGGTAGACGGAGATGCCGGCCTCGTCGTCGGAGTCGAGTGCGTCGGAAAGAACTTCCAACAGGGGGCGGTTGTGCTTGATGCGCTTGGCCGTGCGCTCCGGTGCCGCATGATGCTCGGCTCGATCTCATCCTTGCGTTCTATCAGCTCCGGAAGCGACTCGCCCTGTGACCAGGTGTAGTTGCGGCCCTTCACGGCGGTGTGCCGGTAGCGAACCTTCTCCTCGCACTCGACGGCGCGGCCGAAGAGATCGGAGTTACGTTCCTTACGTGGGCGTTCTATGGGCTTTTAGCAGGTTCTGCGTTGAGGAACGAGGTGCCGGAGATTGGGGGCCTGCCCCCGGGACGGCTGTTGCGCGGTATCTGGCAGGATCTGCAGGCATCGCATACGCACGAATGGGGGGCGGGTGCTCACAAGCCACGGGCGGCCCGGGGTCGTGGGGCTGCTGACTCGGACGGGTCTGTTCCTGGCCGGGCTGGCGGCACCGGCGCCGTCCGGGGGGTGGGTCACACCAGGGGTCGGGCGCTGGTACGGGTGAGGCGGCGGAGCGTGGCTCTGTCATGGGCCGGTGGATCAGGCCACTGAACTGGCTGGCCTGGCCTCGTAGTCACGTACAGGCGGCTGTGCAGCATTAGGGCACCGAACGTCCGTTCGACCACCCACCGCCTCGGCTGCGGTGCGAACCCCTTCCTCCCCGGTTCGCGGGTACCCGCCTCGGCATCTGGCGTCCGCCCACGCCTTCGTCACGGTGGGCACGCTGGCTGCCACCTTGTCGAGCGGGGCGAAGCCGAGAACGTTGTCGTGCAGCTCGCCGCGACCACGATCACGGCAATGAACAGGCCGATTACGTCGGTGGTGAAGCCTCTTTTCCGGCCCGGGCTCCTCTTCCCCGGATCCAGCCCCGTCGTCTCTGCCGGCGCGTTCGTGGAGGCCCGCACGGTCTGCGAGTCCAGGACCACGGTGGTGGGGTCCTCGTGCCGCTTGCGCATCTCCCGGGCCTGCCAGTGCAGCACATCATGGATGGCCTCGGAGGTCCCGTCGTCGCGCCATAGGCCGAAGTAGTAGTACACGGCGCTCTTGGGCGGCAGGTCGTGGGGCAGGTAGCACACCTGTCAGCCGGTCCGGACCTGGTAAAGGATTCCATTCGCGATCTCTCGCATGTCGTAGTTGCCCTCGTGGCCGCTGACCGAAGGGTGCTTCGCCTCCCAGTCGGTGATGACCGGCCGGATCGGCTCCCACGCTTCATCCAGCAGGTCGCTCGGGTACGGCTCACGTCCGTCCACGCCCCCAGCGCACCGCGTCCCGGGCGACGGTGAAGCCTTCGAACCGGACAACCAGCCTTCAAAGCATTACGAGGGCCGCTGAACCCCGCAGAACGCCCGCTGACGCCACGAAGGTTCTTGCTGTCTCCGGCATCTGCCGGAGACAGCAAGAACCTTTAGCTTTATACGGACCAAGCAGGCGGTCTTCGCCCACTCGGCACATCGCAGCGCCATATCTGCACGACCTGGCTGATCTGACGCTCTAAGCGCCAAGACTACCCACCGCGCTCTCTTCGAGCTGGACGTATGCGGGGGCCGGACTTTACTCATGCACGATTGCAGTGGGCGGCGGCGGCCTGGCCGTCCTCAGATCGCCCGCGTCTACACCATTGTCGTGAGTGGGGTTGCTACACCAGGACTTCTTCGATGGCAGGGACATCGGCGGACGGCACAGCCCGACCATGTTTGACGGCGCATCGAAGATCTTCTGGGCATAGCCAAATCCCCGACCACCCACTGCAATTCCCTCCTGCGAGTTCTACGCGCTGCCAACTCTGCCCGCACGCCAGCCACAAGTTGACTGGTGAAGAGTAGTGGGGTTTGTTGTGTCATCCGCGATCACGAAGGAGCAGGATGACCAGCCTCCAGCGCAACGACGCACTTTCGGAAACCAAGGCGTCTGTACCAGATGAACCGGTCCCACAAGAGCCTCTTCGGGTGATCTCGTACGGTGGCGGAGTGCAGTCCACTGCACTCCTTGTGCTGGCCGCGATGGGTGAAATCGACTACCGAACGCTTCTGTTCTCGAATGTCGGAGACGACAGCGAGAATCCTGCATCCCTGCGGTACATCCACGAATTTGCAGCCCCTTACGCAAGGCGGCACGGGCTGTCCCTTGTACATCTACAAAAGGTGCGCCGCGACGGCACCACCGAGACGTTGTGGCAGCGCCTGCACCGCCCAGATACTCGGTCCATACCCATCCCAGTCCGCATGTCGAACGGCGCACCAGGGCGCCGCAACTGCACCGCTGACTTCAAGATCAAGGTAGTCAGCAAGTGGCTCAAACAACACGGAGCAACAGCCGACCACCCGGCAACAGTCGGGATTGGTATCTCCGTTGATGAGATCCACCGAGCCAACAGGCGAAGGAGCGAACCTCACGAGCAGATCTCGTATCCTCTACTCGACCTCGAGCTACGCCGTGAAGACTGTGCTCGCATCATCAAAGAAGCTGGCCTTCCGGTACCGCCTAAGAGCTCGTGCTTCTTCTGTCCATTCCACACTGTAGGAGAATGGCAACGGCAGAGGAGCGACGAACCTGAACTCTTCAAGAGGTCGCAGCAACTCGAGGAAGTCATCAACGCGCGCAGAACCGCACTCGGGCGCGACGCCGTTTACCTAACCCGCTATGGAATGCCTCTTGGTGACGCGATACGCGATACCTGCGACGAAGAAGATGGTGATGCATCCTGTGATTCCGGGTGGTGTATGACCTGACGTCGCCTCGCAGTAGCACCTGCTGCTAAGCATGTGAGGGTGGATCCCGACTACCCTCACATGCCCAACTGCAGGACAGTTCTGCCAACCTGCCTCAGGGTTAGTCGAGGGGAGGCTCGCCCGGTTCCAGGTGCAGGAATGCCAGGTACTTCTTGTAGGAGATTTCTTCGTCGACCCACACAGGATCTCCTGCTGCCCCTCGAATCCACATCCCATCGAGCAGGTACTTGTCTTCGTCAGGAGCTCCTATAGCCCCCTGGCCGACGGCCCCAGCGAGTAGAACCTGTCCACCCAGGAGAAGAGCCGACGTTGCTTCTCTGCCGACACAGATAAGCTCGTGCCCGGCCGGCAGGATCGTGTCATCACCTTCCTCCGGTTCCGGAACGCCCACCTCCCCGGCCGCCACCCTCCCGTGCATCTCAAGTGCCGCACGAACCGCTACAGACACCGGCGCGTCAGCCTCTGAAGCCCCTACGGCCAGATGCCCGCCGAGGTGCTCAGCAAGAGGCCGCGCATGGACAAGGCGAGTCCACTCAGTCAGCTTGCCGTCGGTCTCCGCTGCTGCGACTGCGGTCGATACATCGCCGCCCGGCAGCTGTAGCGCACGAACCAACGCCTTGATCGCGACAGCGGCATACCCGAGGCGTACCTGGTGCAGCTGCCACTCGTTCATCATCTCCGACCAGACGAAGTCGAAGTCGCCGCCGGCACACATGCCGCCGTCGTCGTAGGCCATGTCGAAGGAGATGGCCCTGAGTCCACTGGTCACGCGGAGCCACGAGTAGGCCCTGTCCCATGCCTGCCGCTCGACTGGCTGAAGGGCCAAGGACGCTCTCTGCATCCAGTCGGCGAGCTCGTAGGCATGCTCATGCGGCTCGCGCAAGACGAGTTCCTCCGCCGAACGGTACGTGGGCACACAGGCACGAGGTGTCCTGACAGTCGTCATGCCAGCAGCATCTCATCCAGGACTGGCTATGTGCCTGCTGATCAGCCTGAGGCGGTCGTCCGTTCATTCGCCGCGCGGCTTGCGGGCCTACTACCAGCGGACCCCCGGTTAGCCAAACCGGGGCCCATCGCATCATGGAAGTCCACCGCCACTCACTGTCCGACGCGTCGAAAGGCGAACTCATCAAGAAAAACGACAACTTCATACCTGCATCGTGGGCAAGCCAGTGTCCGACGCTCCAGGACGGCAGGACTACGCTGCCGCGTAACTCAACCGGAACAAGCCATCAGCACGCTCCAGATCCTTCTCGGTACGCAATCGGACCTCGAGGGAGCCCGTGCCGTGGTGGCCGATCTCCCGTACGTCCCGGGTGAAGCCGGGGACGAGGTCGACCGTGTCCGGGTCTGCCTTGAGGTAGACGACGACCTCGCGCTGCTGCGTGCGGCCGACGCAGGCGAAGTTCTTCAGCCGCCGGTAAGCGAGGTACTGCTTGCGCTCTACCTGCGTCACGTCATCGCCGAGCGACACCAAGACGTCGTCCAGGGCAGATCGCAGCTCGTCCAGCGGTCCGCCGGCGCCACAGGGCTGCACGATCGTCGTGTCGGCACGATCTCGCTTGCGCACGGCACGCCGCTCCTTGGCCGACGACGTTACGGAGACGACCGTCTCCAGGGCGAGCAGCTCGTGGCCGAAGTAGCCGTAGCGGACGAGGTCGATGTTGCGCTGGATCTCGCGGACGGCGTGGACGTCGTACCGGGTGAAGCTCTCCGCGACGCAGATCAGCCTTGGCGCGCTCCACAGCACCTGATCCGCCGCCGCTGCCCCGAGGTGTTCGCGGACCAGGAGCTGGAACTCGGCCCGATGGTCGCTCAGCCAGGCCAGGTAGAAAAGGCCCTGCGGGATTACTCCCGCGTTCTGGCCACGCTTGTATTCCACGATCACGGGCGCGCCGTTCTCATCCAGACCCAGGGAGTCGATTCGTCCGCCGTGCAGCGGTCCGGTGTTGTACTCGCTCGCGAGGAAGCGGACGCCCAGCAGCGCCTCCATGTTCCTCTCGACCAGCTCCTGCAGATGCCACTCACGCACCGCCGTGGCCGATACCACCTCTGCCGCGCCACCACCCGCGATGTTGAACAACCTCAGACTCGACACCCGTCCCCCTTGTCCTCGCGGGTCACAACGATCCGCGAGGGCAAGATTGTTTCCGGAGGCGTGAGCGCACGTCAAAGGACCTCGGGAACAGCGTCGTGCACCCTGGGCATGCCCTTCGCCCTGCCCAACACAACCGCCCGCCGACCGGACTCAAAGCCCAGTCGACGGGCGATTTTGTGCCCTCTGGCCACCCTCCCGACGAGCGTCACACGGGCGTCAGGAGAGCGTCACGAGCGTCATTTCAACGTCAGAATTTCGCCCGTAACGCCTATAGCGCACATAATGCACACCAGGTAAATCCGCAGGTCAGAGGCCCTTTGCCGCAGGCTTGAGGATCGCCACGCACTCCACGTGATGCGTCATCGGGAAGAGGTCGAACGCTCGCAGGGTTGCCGGGGCGTAGCCCTCCTCTGCGAAGTACGCCAGGTCCCGGGCCAGGGCCGCCGGGTCGCAGGCCACGTAGGCGATGCGGCGGGCGCCCAGGGAGGCCAGGTGCTGGACCGTCTGCTTGCCGGCGCCCGCGCGGGGCGGGTCGAGGACGATGATGTCGGCCTGCTTGATGCCCGTGCGCGGGAGGACCTGCTCGACCTTGCCCTGTTCGATGCGGACGCGGTCGAGGTCCTGGAGGTTGTGGCGGGCGTCCTCGACGGCGCGCTTGCCGGACTCGATGCCGAGCACCGCGCCCTTCTCGCCGACGCGCTCGCCGAGGGCGCCGGCGAAGAGGCCGACGCCGCAGTAGAGGTCGAGGGCCATGTCGCCCTTGCGGGGCATGAGGCCCTGCATGACGGCCTTGATCAGGGTGTCGGCGGCCTGCGGGTGAACCTGCCAGAAGCCGCCCTCGCCGACGCGGTAGGTGCGCTCGTCCGCGCGCTCGCGGACGAAGGGGCGGCCGTGGACCCGGTGAACCTGCTTGTCCTTCTCGCCGATGCGGAGGACCGAGACCGGCTTGTCCAGCTCCACGATCGGGAGGCGGCCGCCCGGCTTCGGGGTGAGGATCACCTGGCGGTCCGCCGAGCCGCTCGCCGCGATGGCCTCGACCGTCGCGATCTGCGGCCACTCGCGCTTCTCGATGCCGAGCTCGCTGACGCCCGGGGCGGCGATCATGCAGTGGTCGATGACCTGGACCTCGTGCGAGCGGTGCTTGCGCAGGCCCGCGTGGCCCTCGGCGTCGACCGCGTACTGGACGCGGGTGCGCCAGGCGGGGACCTGGCCCGCGGGGAGCTTGTCGCCCTCGGCCGGCATGACCGTGCCGTCCCAGCCGGCCTCCTCCGGGGTGAGGCCCGCGAGGCGCTTGAGCTGTTCGGCGATGACCTCGCCCTTCAGGCGGCGCTGCGCGCCCGGCTTCGCGTGCTGCCAGTCGCAGCCGCCGCACTTGCCCGGGCCCGAGAAGGGGCAGGGGGCCGGCACGCGGTCCTTCGACGATTCCAGGATCTTCACCGCGTCCGCGCGGAGGAAGCGCGACGTCGACTCGCCCTCCGTCACCTTCGCGACCACCCGCTCGCCCGGCAGTGCGTGCCGTACGAACAGCACCCGGCCCGACTCCGTGCGCGCCACGCAGTGGCCCCCGTGAGCCACCGGGCCGACCTCGACCTCGTACTCCTCGCCGACCAGCGATTCCTGCGGTTCGTTCTGCATTCGGTCGGCTCCAGAGTCAGAGAAGAGAGAAGAGTGGGGTGGGGCAGCCGTTCAGTCTACGGGCCGTCCCACCCCACCTGCGAATTCGCAGCTATGCCTCAGCTACTTCTTCTACTTCTTCGTGCTCGCCTTTTCCTTTTTCGGCTGCGACACCGGCCCGCGGCGCACCGACCCCGGCGCGTTCCACTCCGCGCGCTTGCGCGCCCGCAGCTTCGCCGCCTCCGAGGAGTCGAGCTGCCACGGCACCGAGGTGACCATGACGCCCGGCGTGAAGAGCAGGCGGCCCTTGAGCCGCAGCGCGCTCTGGTTGTGCAGCAGGTGCTCGTACCAGTGACCCACCACGTACTCGGGGATGTAGATGCTGACGACGTCGCGCGGGCTCTCCTTGCGGAGGCTCTTGACGTAGTCGATGACCGGGCGGGTGATCTCGCGGTACGGCGAGTCGAGGATCTTCAGCGGGACGTCGAGGCCGCGGCGCTGCCACTCGTCGCGCAGCAGCTTGGTCTCGGCCGTGTCGACGCTGATGCTGAGCGCTTCGAGGGTGTCGGAGCGCATGAGCTTGGCGTAGGCCAGGGCCCGCAGCGTCGGCTTGTGGATCTTGGAGACCAGGACGATCGAGTGGACGCGGGACGGGCGGACGGTCTCGTCGCCCGGGCCCTCGTCGGCGGCGATCTCCTCGGCCACCCGGTCGTAGTGCTTCCGGATCGCCGTCATCGTCGCGTAGAAGATCACCATGCCGAGCAGGGCGACCCAGGCGCCGTGGGTGAACTTCGTCAGCAGGACGACGACCAGGACCAGGCCGGTGAGGAAGGCGCCGAAAGTGTTGATCGCGCGGGAGCGGACCATGTGGCGGCGCTTGGCCGGGTCGGTCTCCGTGCGCAGGTGGCGGTTCCAGTGCCGGACCATGCCGGTCTGGCTCAGGGTGAAGGAGACGAAGACGCCGACGATGTAGAGCTGGATGAGCTTGGTGGAGTCCGCGCCGTAGATGTACGTGAGGACCGCCGCCGCGCCCGCCAGCAGCACGATGCCGTTCGAGAACGCCAGGCGGTCGCCGCGCGTGTGCAGCTGGCGCGGCAGGTAGCGGTCCTGGGCGAGGATCGAGCCGAGCAGCGGGAAGCCGTTGTACGCGGTGTTGGCGGCCAGGAAGAGGACCAGCGCGGTGGCGGCGGCGAGCACGATGAAGAAGAACGAGCCGCTGCCGAAGACCGCCTCGGCGACCTGCGAGATCACCGGGTTCTGGGTGTAGCCGTCGCCGACCGGGATGCCGTTCTTGAGCAGGTCGGCGGCCGGGTTCTCGGCCATCCGGACGTTGGTCGCCATGGCCAGGCCGATGATGCCGCAGAACATGGTGACGGCGAGGCCGCCCATGAGCGCCAGCGTCGTGGCGGCGTTCTTGCTCTTCGGCTTGCGGAAGGCCGGCACGCCGTTGCTGATGGCCTCGACGCCGGTGAGGGCGGCGCAGCCGGAGGAGAAGGCGCGCAGCAGCAGGAAGACGAGGGCGAAGCCCGCGAGGCCCTGGTGCTCGGCGTGGATGGTGTAGTCGGCGGTGGGGGCCTTCATGGTGTCGCCCATGAGGAGGCCGCGGACGGCACCCCAGACGATCATGACGAAGACGCCGCCCACGAAGACGTACGTGGGGATCGCGAAGAGCTTTCCGGACTCCTTGACGCCGCGCAGGTTCATCAGGGTGAGCAGCACGATCACGCCGATGGCGCAGGCCGTCTTGTGCTCGATGACGAAGGGGATGGCGGAGCCGAGGTTCTCGATGCCGGAGGCGATGGAGACCGCGACGGTCAGGACGTAGTCGACGAGCAGGGCGCTCGCGACGGTGAGGCCGGCCTTGGGGCCGAGGTTGACGTTGGCGACCTCGTAGTCGCCGCCGCCACTGGGATAGGCGTGGACGTTCTGGCGGTACGAGGCGACCACCGTGAACATCAGCACGACGACGGCGACGGCGATCCAGGGGCTGAAGTGGTAGGCCGACACGCCTGCCGCGGAGAGCACGAGGAGCACTTCGCCCGGCGCGTACGCCACGGAGGAGAGCGGGTCGGAGGCGAAGACGGGCAGGGCGATGCGCTTGGGGAGAAGGGTCTCTCCCAGCTTGCTGCTGTGCAGCGCCCGGCCGATGAGGATCCGTTTCGGCAGGTCGGTCAGTTTGGACACAACAGAGGATCGTAAGCGCTCACCCGTACGGTCGCCCACCCGCCACCCGCCCCAGCGGAAATGTGGCGTACGCCGCACCACCCGATCCCGTGATGCGGCGCATTAAAGGGGCGTTAAAGGCGCGTTAAAGGGCCATGGAATTGCAGGGAAAGGGCCCCGCGCTCAGCCGTTCAGCAGGGCCGGCAGCGCCCGGTGCCCGTTGGAGATGAACGACTCCACCGGCTCCAGCACGCCCTCGCCCCCGCCCCCGCCCTCGCCCTCCCCGACCGCGAGCCGCATCCGCGGGAAGCGCTCGAAGAGGGCGGGCAGGGCGATGGCCGCCTCCATCCGGGCGAGGGGCGCGCCGAGGCAGAAGTGGACGCCGTGCCCGAAGGCGAGGTGGTCCTTGACGGCCCGGGTGACGTCGAAGCGCTCGGCGTCCTCACCGTGGAGCTGCGGGTCGCGGCCGGCCGCGGCGTACGCGGCGAGGATCGCGTCGCCCTTGCGCAGGGTGACGCCGTCGCCGGTCTCGATGTCCTCGGTGGCGTAGCGCAGCGGGAGGCTCGCGACCGGGGACCGGTGGCGCAGGGTCTCCTCGATCACGTCGTCCCAGCTCGCCGCGCCCGAGCGGACCAGGGCGAGTTGCTCGGGGTGGGTGAGCAGGGCGTGGACGGCGTTGTCGAGGAGGTTGACGGTGGTCTCGTGCCCGGCGCTGATCACCAGCAGCAGGGTGTCGAGGAGCTCCTGCTCGCTGAGGCGGGAGCCGTCCTCCTCGCGGGCGGAGATCAGCACGCTGGTCATGTCGTCGCCGGGTGCGGTGCGCTTGGCGGCGACGAGGGCGCCGAGCAGCTCGTAGGTCCGGGCGTACGTGGCGGTGACCTCGTCGGGGTCGGCGGAGGTGTGGAAGATGCTGTCGACGCAGTCCCGCAAGCCCTCGCGGAGGTCCGGGTCGGTCACGCCGAACAGCTCGCAGATGACCTGGATGGGGATCGGGTACGCGTAGCGCTCGCGCAGGTCGACGACCTCGCCGGGCGCCGCCTTCGCGGTCGCGTCCAGGCCGTCGAGGAGGTCCGCGGTCAGCGCCTCGATGCGGGGGCGCAGGGCGGCGGTGCGGCGGGCGGTGAAGGCCTTGGCGACGAGGGAGCGCAGCCGCTTGTGGTCGGTGCCGTAGGCGGTGAACATGTTCCGCACGGCCACCCAGGTGAACAGGGGCCACTCGGGTGAGATGTCACCGTTGATCCAGGCCGGCCAGTGCTGGTGGGGGTCCTTGGAGACGCGCGGGTCGGTCAGGAGCTCCTTCAGCAGCGGCTGGGTGGTCACTGCCCACGCCACCACTCCGCCAGGAAGCTCCACGGGCGTCGCTGCGCCGCGGGCCCGGATGCGGGCGGCCTCGCCGTGGATGTCGCTGCCGGTGGGGTCGATCCGGAGGGGCCCGGCCCGGAGGTCGCCGGGCTGAGGGGGGACGGCTCCGGGCTGAACCGGGACGGTGCCGGGCCGGTGTTCCGTGCTGGGCTTGCGTTCCATCGGCTGTCTCCAGGGAGGTCTGCCTGCTGCGGGGACGGAGCGGGCTGCTGGGCGGAGCGGGGCTGTTCGTACGACTCGTACGGCGGTACGGGGCCGGACCCGGGGCGGCGCACGGCCGAGAGGTCGTGCACGGGTGCGGGCCGCGGGCCGGCGGGCGGGGCCGGGGGGAAGCGCACGGGCAGCGCCGTCAGGGCGCGGTGGAACGGGCCGGGGCGCCAGACGAGGCGCTCGGCGGGGATGGCGAGTTCGAGGTCCGGCAGCCGGTCGAGGAGCTTCTCGACGGCGACGGCGGCGATCAGGCGGGCCGCGTCCTTGGCCGGGCAGTGGTGGGGGCCGGCGCTCCAGGCGAGGTGGGCGCGGTTGCCGGTGCGCCGGGTGGTGAGCAGCGCCGGGTCGGTGTTGGCGGCGGCGAAGCTGACGACGACGGGCTCGCCGGCGGCCAGCGGCACGCCGCCGAAGTCGACGTCCTGCACGGGGTAGTGGACGCCGTAGTTGGCCATCGGCGGGTCGAGCCAGAGCACCTCGTCCAGGGCGTCCTCGACCGGCATGCTGCCGCCCGCGAGGTCGCCCGCGAAGCGGTCGTCGGAGAGCAGCAGCCGCAGGGCGTTGGCGATGAGGTTCTGCTGGGGCTCGGTGCCGGCGCCGATGAGGACGACGTGCTGGTGGATCAGCTCCTCGTCGCTCAGGCGGGCGTGGTGCGCCATGAGCCAGGAGGTCATGTCCGCGCCCGGCTGCTCGCGCTTGAGGGCGATGAGCTCGACCAGGCTGCTGGTGATGAGGGCGTCGGCGCGCTCGGAGTCGACGCCGTCGAAGATGCCGGAGAAGCCCTCCACGAGGCGGTCGCCGAGCTCGGGCGGGCAGCCGAAGAGCTGCTGGAAGACCAGCAGCGGCAGCGTCTTGGCGTACGCGCCGAGCAGATCGGCCTCGCCGAGGCCGGCGAAGCGGTCGATGAGGGTGTCGGCGCTGCGCTCGACGTAGCCGCGCAGGGCGTTGGGGTCGATGCGCGCGAGGGAGTCGGTGACGGCCTGGCGCAGCCGCGTGTGGGCCTCGCCGTCGGAGAAGAGGCAGTTGGGGCGGTAGGCCATCATCGGCACGACCGGGTTGTCCGGGGCGACGCGGCCGTCGGCGAGGGCGCGCCAGCGGCGGGCGTCCTTGCCGAAGATCTCGGGGGTGCGGAGCACTTCGAGCGCGGCCCGGTAGTCGGTGACGAGGGTCGCGCGGGCGCCGGGGGCCAGCTCCACGGGGGCGGCCGGGCCCAGGGTGCGCAGCCGGGCGTAGACGGCGTGCGGGTCGGCGGCGAAGTCGGGCCCGTACATGGGGGTGGGGGGGCCGGGGGCCCAGGCCTGGGGGGACTCGGGGGCGTACGCCTGGTGGGTCCCGGTGGCCCAGGCCTCGGGGGCCTCCGGAACGTACGCCTGGTGAGCCCCGGGGGCCTCCGGGCCGTATCCCTGGTGCGCCGGGCAGCCGGGCGGGGGCGCGGCGCCCCCGTCGGGGTGGGGGTGGTTCACGCGTGCTCCCCCGCGGTGCGCCGTTGCAGGTACTCGACGAGGGCGATGAGCGCGCGGGTGGAGGAGACCCGGTCGCGGGCGTCGCAGGTGACCAGAGGGGTCTCGGGGAGCAGGTCGAGCGCCTCGCGGATCTCCTCCTCCGGGTACGCGGGTGCGCCGTCGAAGTGGTTGACGGCCACGCCGTAGGGCAGGCCGAGCTCCTCCAGCAGGCCCATGACGTCGAAGGACTGCTCCAGGCGGCGGGTGTCGGCGAGGACGAGCGCGCCGAGCGCGCCGTGCGTCATGTCCTGCCAGAGGCGGGTGAAGCGCTGCTGGCCGGGGGCGCCGAAGAGGTAGAGCACCAGGCTGTCGCTGAGGGTGAGGCGGCCGAAGTCCATGGCGACCGTGGTGGTGGTCTTGCCCTCGATGCCGGAGAGGTCGTCGACGCCCGCCCCGGCCTGGGTCATGGTCTCTTCGGTGCGCAGCGGCCGGATCTCCGACAGCGAGCCGACGAACGTGGTCTTGCCGACGGCGAAGTGGCCGACGACAAGGAGCTTCGCGGCGGTGCTCACGGTGCGCCGCAGGTAGAACTCGCCGCCGGAGCCGGGAACGGACCCGGCGGACTCGGCGGGCGTGACGGGCTCGACAGGACTGCCGGGCTCAGAGGCGAGCGCGAAGTCCATCCAGCACCTCCTGCAAGATCTGGGCCTCGGGGAGTTGTGCCGAGGGGATGGGGGCCCGGGTGATGAGGTGACCGCTGTCGACCAGGTCGCCGAGCAGCACCTTGGTGACGCTCACGGGCAGCATCAGGTGTCCGGCGATCTCGGCGACCGACAGGGGGCCGCCGAGGCAGAGTTCCATGAGCCGGCGCTTCTCGGGGCTGAGCCCGGTGAGCGGCCGGTCGTACTGGGCCAGGACCAGGGTGACCAGGTCGAAGGTGTTGCGGGTCGGGTGGGCGCGGCCGTCGGTGACGACGTACGGGCGTACTAACCCTCTCTCGTGCCTCGGCGCGGGCGGGGTCATGCCGGGGCGCCCGAGCCCTGCCAGGTGCCCGCGCGGGGCGGGCTCGTCAGCTCCTTGCCGAGCCGGTCGACGAGCTTCTGCATGCGGTACGTGACCGCTTCCATGTCGACGTGCTCGGTGGCGGACACCGCGAGGTACGCGCCGGGGCCGGCCGCGATCAGGAAGACGTAGCCGTGGGCGAACTCCACGAGCGTCTGCCGCCAGGGGTTCTCCTGCTGCCCCTGGTTGCAGAACTCGGAGGTGGAGCGGCTGATGGACTGCAAGCCGGAGAGGGCCGCGGCCTGGCGCTCGGCCTCGTCGCGCTCGATGCCCTGGGAGCGGGCGCGCAGCATGCCGTCGGACGACAGCAGGATCGCGTGCCGGGCTTCGGGCATCTTGACGACCTCGTCCAGCATCCAGCCGAGTTCGTTGTTGAGGTGGTCGTTCACGCGAGGGGGTTCCCTTCGTCGTCTACGGGGGCGGGGGCGCCGTGCGGCGCGCTCCCGTGCGCGGGGGTTGCCTGCGCGGCCGCGGTCCGGTGCGCAGGGGCGTCGGGCGCGGGGGGCTGATGTGCGGGTGCCTCGTGCGCGTGGGCGTCGTGCGCGGCGGTCTCGTAGGCCGACGCTTCGTGCGCCCCTGTCCCGAACGCCGGCGCCCCGTGGGCGGGTGCCTCATGCGGCGCCGCGTCGGGCGCCGGCGCCCCGTGCAGCGGGCCGATGGGCGTGCCGGCGGCGGGGGTGCGGCCCGCGCGGGTGCCGCGGGCGAAGGCGCCCATGCGGCGGGCGGTCTCCTCGGCCGTGCGCTCGCCGGCGCCTGCGCCGCCCGGGGTGCCCGGGGCGGGCGTCTCGGCGGGCAGTGGCGCGGGGCGGCCCCGGTGGCTGCCGGCGGCCGGCTGCCGGCGGCGGCGCTTGGGCAGGCCGCCCGCGGTGGAGCCGACGGAGCCGGGGACGGACCCGCTGGTTCCGGGGGTGTCGGAGGTCGGCTCGGCGGGGCTGCCGGCCGCCGTGGGGCGGTCGCGGTCGGCCCGCGCCGCCGCCGCGGGGAAGTCGGATACGGACGGGAAGTCCGGTGCAGCAGGGAAATCCGATTCAGAAGGAAAGCCCGATGCGGCCGGGAAGTCCCGTACATCCGACGCAGCCGGGAAGTTCCGCGCATCGGGAAAGTCCGGGAAGTCCGGCACGGGCGCCTGCCCCGGGGGCCGCGTCGCCGCCGTACGGTCCGCCTCGTACCCGCGCCCCTGCCCACGCTCCTGACCGCGCGCCTGCCCGCGGCCGCGGTCGCGCTCGCCCGGGGGCCGCAGCGGCGTCGTGTCGGGCCCGTCGATGTCGATCTGGGTGAGCAGCGTGCTGGGGAGGAACAGCACGGCCCGGACGCCGCCGTACGGCGAGCGCGTGTCGACCGAGACGCTGAACCCGTAGCGCGCGGCGAGCACGCCGATGACGGGGAAGCCGAACTGGGGCGGGTCGCCGAGGCGGGAGACGTCGACCGTGGTGCGGCCGGTGAGCAGGGCGCCGGCCCGCTGGATCTCCTGGCCGTCCATGCCGACGCCCGCGTCGTCGATGACGATGCAGGCGCCGTTGTGCACGGGCTGGAGGCCGACCTCGACGGTGGTGTTGGGCTGGGAGTGGCGCGCGGCGTTGTCGAGGAGCTCGGCGACGGCGAGCACGACCGGCTCCACGGCGCGGCTGACGACGGCGAGGTCGGCCTGGCTGTGGACCTGGACGCGCCGGTAGTCGCGGATGCGGGAGGTCGCGCCGCGCACGACGTCGGTCAGGGGCGAGGCGGCGCGCTGCCGGCCGGGCCAGGAGCCGCACAGGACGGCGATGGCCTGGGCGCGGCGGCCGAACTGGGAGTTGGCGTGGTCGATCTGGAGCAGGTCGCGCAGCACGTCGGGGTTGTCGTGCCGGTCCTGCATGTCGGAGATGGCCAGCTGCTGCTCGTGGGCGAGGCCCTGGAGGGCGCGCATGGAGGCCTTGAGGGCGGCCTTCGCGGACTGGTCTGCGCGGGCCTGCGCCTTGTCGACGGCCTGGGTGAAGGTGTCCATCACGGATTGCAGGCCGTGCGCGAAGACGGTGCCGGCGAGCTGCTCGTCGAGCAGGCCGGGCAGGGGGACGGGCTGGTTCATGGAGGCCGTCACGGCGGGGAGCCGGACGGCGGTCAGGTGGCCGAGCTCGGTGTCGCGCGCCCGCTGGCCCTCCTCCAGCGTCGCCGCGCGCAGCCGCAGGGCCGCGGTGATGCCGCGCTGGCGCACGAGCAGGACCGCGACGGCGATCAGCGCGGCGGCCAGGCACCAGGTCACTACGTCCGGTATGTGATGTGACATCAATTCCTCGTGGACGCAGGGGGCATGCGGACGGCTGGACGAGGCCGTTGTCCCTGACGTCCCGTCCAGAAGCGGAATACGCGGATCATCCTAACCACGGCCGTGGCCGGGTGGCCGATCTTCGCCTACGGATGACCGAACACGCATCCGCCTTCCGTAGGCCTCGGACGAGGGTACGGAAGGCGGACGGCGGGCGCAGGTTGTGCGGGTGAAGTGTTGTCAGGACCACAGTGCGCGGTCGACCAGCGGACCGGCCGCGCCGGTGTAGTCGGCGGGGTCGCAGAGGGCGGCCAGCTCGGCCGCACTGAAGTGACCGTCCAGTAACGGCTGCTCCGCGAGGATCGTGTGCAATTCCCGGCCATGTGCGGCCGCCTCGGCCGATGCCTCGGTGAGCAGCCGCTTCGCCGCCGCCCTGCCGATGCGGGGCGCCAGGACGGCCGCGAGCCGCTCCGAGACGACCTGGGCGCCCGTCAGACGGAGGTTCTCGCGCATCCGGTCCGCCCGCACCTCCAGGCCCTCCGCGAGCTCGGCGGCGGTACGGGCCGCGCCGCCGGCCAGGCGCAGGCACTCGCGCAGCAGCTGCCACTCCGCGTGCCAGGCGCCGGCGGACCGCTCGTCCTCCGTCGCCAGACACTGTGTCAGGCCCGCGGCCAGGACCGGCACCTGGAGCGCCGCGCTGCGGATCAGGGTGGCCAGGACGGGGTTGCGCTTGTGCGGCATGGCCGAGGAGGCGCCGCGCCCGGCTGTGCCGCCGCCCGGCTCGGCGACCTCGCCGACCTCCGTGCGCGCCAGCGACTGCACGTCCGCCGCGGTCTTGCCGAGGGCGCCGGCGGTGAACGCGAGGGCGGCGGCCAGGTCGGCGACCGGGGTGCGCAGGGCGTGCCAGGGCAGGGTGGGCCGGGCCAGGCCGGTCTCGGCGGCGAACGCGTCCAGGAGCCGGTCCGCGTAGGTGCCGTCGGCGGTGCCGTGCGCGCCGTCGAGGCGCGCGTGCTCCAGGTAGCCGGCGAGCGTGCCGGCCGCGCCGCCGAGCGAGACGGGCAGGGTGGCGTGCACGTGCGCGAGGCGCTGCTCCGCGTCGAGGGCGAGCTGCCGCCAGCCGGCCGCCTTCAGACCGAAGGTCGTCGGCACGGCGTGCAGGGTGAGCGTGCGGCCCGCCATGAGGGTGTCCCGGTGGCGGGCGGCGAGTACGGCCAGCGCTTCGGCGGTACGGGTCAGGTCCGCGCGGACCGTGCGGAGCGTGCGGTCCGCGACCAGCATGGCGCCCGTGTCGAGGATGTCCTGGCTGGTGGAGCCGCGGTGCACGTACTCGGCGGCGTGCGGGGTCTCCGCGGCGACGGCCGCGGTGAGCGCCTGCACGAGGCCGACGACGGGGTTCGCGGTCTCCCGCGCGGCCAGCGCGAGCGCCCGCACGTCGAACCGCTCCGCGCGGGCGACCCGGGTGATCGCCTCGGCGGCCTCCCCCGGCACGGCCCCGACGCGCGCCTGCGCCCGCACGAGCGCGGCCTCGGCATCGAGCATGGCTTGCAGCCAGGCAGCATCGGCGGTGGCGTCTTCGGCGGCCGCCCCGACCCGGACGGGAGAGAGCAGGCCGATGTCGGCGACCGGGGCCTCGCCGGCCGGGGCGGGGGGTGCCTGCGGGCCCGGCACGGCGGCCCCGGACGGGCCGTCCGCGCCCGCCACCCCACCGCCGCGACGGTCAGCAGCCGCCGCGGCGCTGACCGGCGGCGCCGAACCGGCCTCAGTACGTACGGCACCGCCGGACTCCGCCGCGGGGGTTGCGCGCCGCGGCGGCGGACTCAAGGGGGCGGGCGTTCCGGGCGTGTTCCCGGGGGTAGTCATCTCAGTCTCCTTCGTGGATACCCCCGGCTTCAGCTGAGGGAGGAAGCGAAGCTCCCGCGTAAGCGGGACCGGGAAAGCCAAGTCGCCGCCAGAGCGGATCGGCGTACACCAAACACGCTGGTGAGGGACACGCAAAGAGCAATCCAGCTCAACTGTCAGTGCGCACAGGTAGGTTCGGGTACATGACGACGGAAGCGACCACGGAAGCGGCCGGGCACGCCCGGTACACCTTCCGTGTGCGCCTGTCGGATACGGCCCGGCGTCAGCTTGAAGCCGAGTGGGGCCGGTGCCGCTGGGTCTGGAATGAGTCGGTGGCCAAGTCCAAGGCCGTGCATGCGCACAACAGGGCAACCGGCGAGAAGGCGACGTGTGGCCCGGTGCAGCTCGCGGCGATGCTGACCGAGGCTCGCGCCCGTACACCGTGGCTGGCTGAGGGCGCGTGTGTGCCGCAGCAGCAGTTGATACGCGGCTTCGGCAAGTCCCGCTCCAAGGCCCTCAAGGACATCAAGGACATCAAGGACATCAAGGCACGGTTGCCGATGCGGCAGCGGGCCGGGATGCCGAAGTACAAGAAGAAGCGCGAGGCGCGGCCCACCCTCGAATACACCAAGCGGGGTTTCCGGCTGAGAGACGGCCGTCTGCATCTGGTGGGCGGAATCGTCGTACGCCCGGTGTGGTCGCGGGAACTGCCCGCGCCGCCGTCCAGCGTCCGCGTGTACCGCGATGCCGTGGGCCACTGGTGGGCATCCTTCGTCGTGGCCACCGTGACCGAGGCCCTGCCCGAAACCGGCCGTGTGATCGGCATCGACTGGGGTGTGAAGGAGACCGCTACCACCACATCCGACGCGCACGATCTTCTCCACGCGCAGACGGCAGGACCGCAGAGCACACGCTCGCCAAGTACCAGCGGATGATGGCCCGGCGCAAGCCGCCCAAGGGGCAGGCCGGGTCGAAGGGCTACCGCGAAGCGAAGCGGCAGACCGCGAAGCTGCACCGCAAGGTGGCAGCCCAGCGGCTGATCGAGATGGGCCGCAAGCACGGGCGGGATGTCCGCCTGGTGCACCCCGCGCACACCACGATGGACTGTGCGCAGTGCGGAGCGAGAGCCAAGCACGCACTACCTCTTTCCGAAAGGACGTATGCCTGCACCGCGTGCGGAGCAGTCTCGCCGAGAGACAAGAACTCCGCCCGCGTGATGCTGGTCCGGGCTGGTCTTCAACCCGGCTAGTGCTGATCGTGTAAGACCTGCGCGCCCGCCGGGCCGCAGGCGACGTGAGCGAGGAATCCCCCTCGTTTACGAGAGGGAGGAGTCAAACGATCACGCCTTCCTCGTCCGAGTCGGGGGTCGCCGGGCGTAAGGACGGGGGGACGTGGGCCACCGGGGGGAGGCTCAGGACCGCGCGGGCTATCGCGTCCGAGTCGGACAGGGTCACCGAGTCCACGCCCGGGCGGATGCCCGCCGCCGTGACCCAGTGGACGGACTCCGTGGGCACCCCGTAGGCGAAGCGGCGCGGGTGGGGACGGCCGCGGCCGTCGATGACGTGGTACGGGCGCTCGGTGACGGCGAGCCCGCCCGTCTCGTAGCCGGTGCCCGTGGCCGTCGGGATGCGGTACGTGGTGACCTGATCGGTGTTCAGGAGGTGCCGCAGCAGCGGATCGGCCGTGCGCCGCAGGTCCGGCTCGGGCAGCCGGGCCTCGATGAGCACGCGGGAGCGGACCGGCGGCCCCGGCACGGCGCGGCAGTCGGCGGCGAAGGACGGCCCGCCGGGGCCGGCGACGTCCAGGCGGACGACGGTGCCGGGCCCGGTGACCTCCAGCACCCCCGCCTCGATGAGCGCGGCCATCTCCTCGATGCGGGAGGCGGGCGGGCCGATGGAGAGGAAGGCGTTGAGGGGGGTGTACCAGCCTTCGAGGTCGTCGCGGTGGGAGTCGCCCTCCAGGCCGCCGTGGTCGACGGCGAGCCGTATCTCGTTGCGCAGGTCGCGCAGGACGTCGAGCGCGGCCTTCAGCGGGCCGCTGACGTTCCCGGCGCGGGCGGCCCGTACGTCGGCGCGCAGGTAGTCCAGCAGCCAGGTGCGGAACTCGGCGCGGCCGGTGAAGACGCGGTCGACGTACGGCCGGGCGAGCCGCTGCCAGTCCCACCGGTCGCCGGGGGCGATGCGGAACGCTTCGAGGAGCTCGGCGCGGTCGTCGTCCTTCTCCAGGGCCAGGAACCGCCGGGTGAACTCCTCCCGCTCCCCCGCCCGGCCCAGCCGCTCCAGCAGCGTGCCGTAGTAGACGCTCTCCACTTCACTGGAGATCAGGGGCCACAGGTCGGTGCCGAAGCGGACGGGCCCGCCGCGCGCGGCGCGCTCGCGCAGGCCGGCGATGTAGCCCGCGGTGAGCAGACGGGGCAGGTAGCGGCCGTGCGCGCCCTTCTCGTTCTCGCCGCGCGCGTGGTAGGGCACGCCGCGCCGGGAGAAGGCGTACAGCCGCGGCTCCGCGCCGGAGGGCCGGTAGACGAGGCGGCCCCCGTCGCCGACCCCGTCACCGTCCCCGTCGCGGACGCGGACGAACTCGCCGCCCCGCCCGGCGGTGAACAGCGCCATGTAGTCGAAGAAGTTCAGCCCGAGCCCGCGCAGCAGCACCGGCGTGCCGGGCGCGATGTGCGCGAGGTCGAGGTCGGCGGGGTTGACGGGCGTGACGTAGTCGAGGTGGTGGATGCGGGCCAGCGACGCCGTACGGGCTTCCCGGGCGGACAACTGCGCGGGCACGTGGCCGAGCGCCATGACGATCGCGTCGAGCCGGTTGAGGCGCGTGCCGTCCTCCAGGCGGATGCCCTGCGGCCCGCCGGTGATGCCCTCGGTGTCGGCCATGGCCACGGCGCGCGAGCGGTGCACCTCGATGGTCATGTGCGCGGGGGCGCGGGCGGCGATCCGCCGGAAGCTGTCGTGGAGGTAGCGGCCGTAGAAGGCGCGGGTGGGGTAGTCGTCCGGGCCGAGCGCCCGCGCCTCGGCGAGGGTGGCGTCGTCGTGCTCCGTACCGTTGTCGCTGCCGCTGCCGTCCGGGAGGCCCGCGACGCCCCGCGCCCACTCGTACAGGCTGGGCCCCGGCTCGACCGGGCCCTCGATGCGGGCGCTGTCGTCCGTGTACACGGTGATCTGCGAGGCCACGGTGTTCATGAGCAGGTGGGGCGACTGGTCGGTGCGCCACACCGTGCCCGCGCCCGGGGCGGACGGGTCGACGACGTGCACGGTCACCGCGGAGTGCGAGGGCTCGGTGCGCTCGTTGGCGCACAGCCGCTCCAGCACGGACAGCCCCCGCGGGCCGACGCCGACGATGCCGACCTCAATACGACTGCTGCTCATGCGTCTGCTCCTCCGTCCTGAGGGGACTGCTCCGTCCATCTCGCCGTTGCGGAACGGCCGGGTCAATGTGCGTCCGCCGGGTCCGTCAGGTCCCCCGGAGCGGAGGTGACATACCGTCAGTGGCGGTTTCCCGGTCACGCGGCCCGGCCGTGCCACAGTGGACGGCATGGTCGACACGGGCACGGGCGGCATGGGCGCGGGTGACACGGGTGCGGGTGACGCGGGCACGAGTGACATGGGCACAGGCGGCACGGGCGCAGGTGGCACGGGTGGCACGGGTGGCACGGGTGACATGCGGGCCGCCTACATCGAACGGTTCGGCCCGCCGGAGGAGATCGTGGTCGGCGGGCTCCCCGCGCCGCGCCCCGGGCCCACCGACGTCCTGGTCGACGTCGTCGCCACGGCCGTCAACCCCGTCGACACGCTCGTCCGCTCCGGCAGCTTCCGGACCTCGGTGCCGTTCCCCTTCGTGATCGGCCGGGACCTGGTCGGTACGGTCGCCGAGGCCGGGCCCGGTGCGGTCGGGTTCGCGCCCGGCGACCCGGTGTGGTGCAACAGCCTGGGGCACGGCGGGCGCCAGGGCCCCGCCGCCGAGCGGGCCGTCGTCCCCGCCGACCGGCTCTACCCGCTGCCCGCCGGGGTGCGCGCGGAGGACGCCGTCGCCGTCGCCCACCCCGGCGCCACCGCGTACCTGGCGCTGTTCACCCACGGCCGGCTGCGGCCCGGCGAGACCGTGCTCGTCGCGGGGGCCGCCGGGAACGTGGGCGGCGCCCTCGTGACGATGGCCGTGTGGGCCGGCGCCCGGGTCGTGGCCACGGCCGCGGCGCGCGACGCGGAGTACGTGCGCGGCCTCGGCGCCGCGGAGGTCCTCGACTACGCGTCGCCCGGGCTCGCGGGGCAGCTCGCGGACGCCGCGCCCGGCGGCTTCGACGTCCACATCGCGACGCACGGAAGGCATGACCTGGAGGTCGCCGTGCCGCTGCTCGCCCGGCGCGGCCGGATCGTCGTGCTCGCGGGAACCACCGCGCGGCCCGTCCTGCCGGTGGGGCAGCTGTACCAGAAGGACGGCGCCCTCGTCGGCTTCGTGATCTCCCGCGCGACCTCGGCCGAGCTCGCGCGGGCGGCCGGTGCCGTGGGGCAGTTGCTCGCCGCGGGGCGGCTGCGGCCGCGGGAGGTCGAGGAGATGCCGCTCGCGGAGGCCGCCGAGGCGCACCGGCGCATGGAGCGGGGGGAACTGCGGGGGCGGCGGCTGGTGCTGAGGATCTGACGCACGGGGCGGGGCCGCAAGGCCTAGGTCCGTGGGCCCGGGCCGTTGATCTGACGCATCGTCCTCAGGTCCGTTGCCGGGGGCCTCCCGCCCGCGCACCCTGGACCGTATGACTCCGTCAGCCACCGGCACGCCCGCCATCACCTCCGCGACCGACTCCGCAATCACCCCCGCGGACACTCCTGCGCCGGCTCCCGCGATCCTCTCCGTGCAGGCCCGGATCCTGATCGCGGCCGCGCCGGGCGCCGTCTACGAGACGGTCAGCGACCTCACCCGCAGCGGCGAGTGGAGCCGCGAATGCACCGGCGGGCGCTGGGTGTCCGGCACGCCGCGCACGGTCGGCGCCGTCTTCCGCGGCGAGAACTACCGCGGGGCGGACGTCGTGCCCTGGGCGCCGGTCGTCCGCGGCCCCTGGACCACGGAGTCGGAGGTCGTGGCCGCCGAGCCGTGGCGCCTGTTCCAGTGGGTGGTGCGCGACAGTGCCGGCCGGCGGCAGGACAGCACGTGGACGTACGAGCTCCAGGCCACCGCCGACGGCTGCCTGCTCATCCACCGCTACCGGCTCGGCCGGCTCACGGAAGGGCTCGCGAAGATCTTCGAGCACCTGGGGGAGGACGAGCGGCGGCGGTTCGCGGCCGCGTGGAACGAGAAGCTCGCCGACGACGTGGCCGCGTCGCTGTCCCGCATCAAGTCCGTGGTGGAGGCAGCATCTGACTCCATAGCCGGGTCCGCAGCCGAGCGGGGCGGGCGGGGATGACGAACCCGTCGGCGCCGCTTCGGCCGAAGGCCGAGCAGTGGGACGCGGAGGACCCGGGCTTCTGGGAGCGGGGTGGCCGGCACGTCGCCCGCCGCAACCTGCTGCTGGCGGCGCTCGGCGGGCACGTGGGCACGTCCGTCCGCAGCATGTGGGCCGTACTGGTGCTGTTCCTGCCGGCGGGCGACGGGCCGGTGACCGGCCCGGGCGGGACGTCCCTGCTGCTGGCCACGCCGCTCGTCGCGGGGGCCGTGCTGCGGCCGTTCGCGGAGCGGGCGCTGGGCCGGCTGGGCGGCCGGGACCGTACGGTCGTCACCACGGCCGCGCTGACCCTGCCGGTGCTTGCCGCGGTGTACGTGTTGCAGCAGCCCGGCACGCCGTTGTGGCTGCTGGCGGCCGTCGCGGCGACCGCCGGTGCGGGGGACGTCGCCGCGGCGTCGGCGGCCCGTGCGGCCGCGTTCTTCCCGCGACGCGCGCAGGGGCGGGCCTTCGCCGTCGCGTCGGCCGGGGGCGACCTCGGTGTCGCCACGGTCCAGACGGCCGGGGTGGTGGCCGCCGTCACGGCCGGGGGCCCTTCCTTTATATGGATCGCTGCGGCGCACGTGCCGTTGGTGGCGCTGGCCGCGGCGCTCGCGGCACTGCGGATGGACAACTTGCCGGTTGAGCAGGGCGCCGCCGCCCGGGGCCGGGGCGGGGCCGCCCGGGACCCGCACGTGTGGGGGCTGTCGCTGCTCTCCCTGGCCACGGCCGGGTCGTTCACGGCGTACGGACTCGCCTTCGGGCTGATACTGCGGGGCGGATTCGACGCCTCCGTGCCGGCGGCTCTTGCGTGCGCGGTGCTCGCCACGCTCCTGGGCACGGCCGCCCGGCCCTTCGGCGGACTGCTCGCCGCGCGCTGGGGCGGGGCGCGGGTCACGCTCGCGAGCCTGGTGGGCATGGCGGCGGGGACGGCGGCCCTGGCCGCGGCGGCGGCGCGAGGAGCCGCGGGGGTGTTCGCCGCCGTCTTCACAGCGGTGATCGTCCTGGCGGGTCTCGGCGCGGGCGCCGTCGCCGCGCTCGTCCCGGCGGTCTTCGCCGCGCGGGCAGGCGGTGCGATCCTCGCCGGGCGGGACGCGACAACAGCCTTCGCCAGGGCGCGGGACCGCTCCGCGGGGGTCGCGGGGCTCGGCGGAACGGCGGGCGCGCTGGCCACCGCCGCGATCGTCCCGGCCGTGACCGGAGGCTCGCTCCTTCCCGCACTCTGGGCGCTCCTCGGCCTCTACGGGGTGTGCGCGGCCCTCACCTGCGCGGTGTACGCACGAAAGGAACCCGCGCCGGGCCGCGGCGTACGGACACTCATCCCGTACGAGCTGGGGTAGTCCGCCTACCTGATCAGTGCCATCTGATCAATGCCGGACGGCGACCAGCACGCGGTTGGCTCCGGGGCCGTCGAGCAGAACGTCCCGGGGCTGCTCGAAACCCGTATCGGTCAGCCACCGGCCGTATTCGGCAGCGGTGTAGTTCTCCCCTCCTACGGTTTCGACGAGCATGTTCAGACCCATCAGGGCGGCGGCCGCGGGCCCCGACCGATCGTCGTCGACCATCAGTTCGCTGATCACGACGGCACCGCCCGGCGGCAGCGCCGCATGGCACTTGGCCAGCAGTGCCCGCCCCGTGGGCTCGTCCCAGTCGTGCAGCACCATGGAGAGCAGGATCAGGTCGTGCCCCTGCGGCAGGGCGGGGTCGTTGAGGAAGTCGCCGGGGTGGACGGCGATGCGCTCACTCAGTCCGGCTTCGGCGGCGCGCCCCGCGGCGATGGGGCACACGTGCGGCAGGTCGAAGACGGTGGCGCGCAGGCCCGGGTAGGCCCGGCAGAGCTCGATCGCGTACGCACCGGAGCCGCCGCCCACGTCCAGCAGCCGCCGGTACGCACCGAGATCCGCCGCCCGGGCCAGGCCGCGTGCGGTGGAGGAGGACAGGCTGTACATGGCCTGCCAGAACGTCTCGAGGAGCGCGGGGTCCTCGCCCGAGAAGAGGCTCTCCTGCGTCCGCGGATCCCAGGTGGTGGGCGCGTTCGTGCGCAGGGCCTCGTCCAGGCGTCCCCAGCCCGGGTAGAGCCGGCGGTCCAGCATGCGGACCCAGCCGCCGAAGTAGTACGGCCGCGAAGGCACCAAGTAGGCCTCCGCCATGGCGCTGTTGGCGAAGGCCCCGCCTTCTCCTTCTCCCGCTTCCACTTCGACGAGACCGAGCGCCGCGCATCCGGTGAGCAGCATCCGGGCGGGCCGGTCGGCGATCTCCAGCTTCGCGGCGACCTGCCCCACGGTCGCGGACCCGAGCTCGTCGAGCACGGCGAACAGGCCGAGCTCATGCGCCGCGGCCAGCGTCTTGAAAGCCCAGAACCCGGTGCTCAACTGCATGAGCGGCAGGGACGAGGGAAGCTCCGGCGAAAGGCCACCGCTACTCATAAGCAAGCTCACTCTCTCCGAACGCCAACGTCACCGACACTCCCTGCCAACGAACCCGCCCACCCCCGGGTCACCACACTAAGAACCGCCGATAGTCGCACGGCGCGGACCGCCGCGGACAGCACCTATGCCGACAGGGAGACGGCCCGGCCCGGCTCCGGGCCGACGGAGGCAGTCACCACCTGAGCCGATCACCGGAGTCGGCTCGGTGACGGCGACCGCCGATCCCGGCCTTGTCGAGATGGCCGTCGACGATGTCGCCTCGCGCCGCTTCGGACGGGTCGCCATCGCCGTGCCGCGGCCTCAAATCAACGAAGATCGAGAAATCAACTCCACCTGAAACAGCCCGAGTTAGCGAACCTCTCGACGTCCACCATATGACGCCGACACCACATCACGGGGAGTAGAGTCCTCTGCTACCGATGGGCTCGGCGAGAGGATGCGGAGTGATCGAGTTAGCCAATGTGATCAGGGATCTGCGGGAGGAGCTGGAGCGGGCGGTCGTCGCGGCGGAAGGCGAGGTGCTGCGCTTTGAATTGGGGATGATCGAGCTGGAGGTTTCGGTCGCTCTGGAGAGAACCGGACACGCGGAGGCGAAGGTACGGTTCTGGGTGGTGGAGTCCGGTGCGGAGGCGGCCATGGGCGCCACCTCGACCCAGCGCATCACACTGGCGTTGAAACCGGCCCTCCGGGGCTCAGGAAATGGCCCGTTCGTCTCCGGGCCCGCTGATTCGCACGAGCAATGACTCCCGTGGATAACAGGGCATCCGAGCTGGACGGTCCCGACCCACGGCGCGTGGTCCAGGTCATCACCACGCAGCGCGCGGGTGCGGGGCGGCGCGGCTCGGGATACCGGGTGAACGGGGACGCGGTGCTCACCGCGGCTCATGTGGTCAGTGACGCAGTGTCGGTGCGGTTGCGATTTCTCACCGAGGACGGTGACACAACGGAGTTGCCCGGCGAACAGGTGTGGGCCGACTCCGCCTCGGATATCGCGGTGCTCAAGATCGCGAATAATGCGAGCACCGGAGGATTGTGCGCCGCCGAAATCTCGCCGGTGCGGTTCGCCCGGATCGCTCGGCCGGTGGACTGCGAAGCAGTGGGATTTCCACGGTTCAAGCTGCGCCCCGATGCCGCCTCACCGGACCATGGCGCTCCCACGTGGTACCGGGATTCGCACCACGCGCACGGCAGGACCACACCGTTGGGGAACCTGCGGGCGGGCAGCCTGGAGATCTCCGTTTATCCCCCCGAGTACGACCCCGAGCCGGGCCGTTCCCCTTGGGAGGGGATGTCGGGGGCCGCGGTGTGGAGCGGCGGGTGCGTGATCGGGGTGGTCGTCGAGCACCACCGCTCCGACGGGCTCGGCAGGCTCGCGGCAAGCCAGGTGAAACGCTGGTACCGCCTCACCCCGACCCAGGTCGGCCGGCTCAACGAGCTGATCGGCCTGCCGGCCCGAGCCGACCGGCTCACGCAGCTCCCGCCCCCGTCGCCGCCGGTCACGCCGGAGCGGGACGACGCGCCGGAAGTGCGGGAGGCGGTCAGGAAGCTCGCCCGCGAGGTGGACACGCAGTGGTGTCGCGAGGAGCAGCGACGGCGGGTGCACACCCCGCACCCGCTCGCCGTGCGCTTCCGGTGCACCCCCACCCGGACTTTGTTCGATCACTGGGAGAACATCCGCAAAGCCCCGCCCGGAACGGAACCAGGGCCCCTCCCGCTGGACGGCCGACTCGACCGGATCGCGGAGGTGTACGGGTCCATCCCGTCCCGTCGGCTGGTGGTGCTGGGCGAGGCCGGGTCGGGCAAGACGATCCTGACCCTGCGCTTCGTCCTCGACTGGCTGAGCGCCCGCGCACCCGGCGACCGGGTGCCGGTGATCTTCGGCCTGGGATCATGGGATCCGAGCACCACGTCACTGGATGACTGGATGTGCGGCCAGCTGGTCCGCGACTACCCCTTTTTGGGTTCTCCATCGGGTCACGGAGGGATCGTGGCCGACGTCCTGCTCGACGAGGGCCGGATCCTGCCCGTGCTCGACGGATTCGACGAAATCGCAGGCGGCCTGCACGGTGCGGCGCTCCGAGTGCTCAGCCGCACTGCCACGCCGCTGTTGCTCACCAGCCGCCCCGCGGAATACAGCCGGGCCGTGAAGAAAACCCGTGTGCTCACCGACGCCGCCGTGATGGAGCTGGAGGGGCTCACCGTAGACGACTACGCCGGCTACCTGCACCGCGCCAGCCAACCGGCCGCAGAGGGCGGCCCGCACAGCACTGTGTGGGGACCGGTGCTGGCCCAGCTGCGCGAACGGCCGGGCAACCCGGGGGCGGCGAACGTCGCCGAGGTGCTCACCACCCCGCTGATGGTCGCGCTGGCCCGCACCGTCTACAGCGATTCCGCCGGACACGACCCCTCGGAGCTACTGGACACCACGAAGTTCGCGTCCCCCGAAGCCCTGCAGGACCATCTGCTGGCAGCCTTCCTCCCCGCCGTCTACGACCCCACACCGACCGGCCGCGGTGCCCGCCACCGCCCTCGCCGGCACCCCGAACGGGCCCAGCGCTGGCTCGAATACCTCGCCGCTCACCTGGATCAGCTCGGCACCCACAACCTCGCCTGGTGGACGCTGGGCACCACCATGCGCCGTTCTTCGCGCATGGTGGTGGTCGGGTTCCTTGCCGCACTGGCCTTCGGGCTGACGACCGGGCTCGGGAACCTCCCCGTGGACCTGGTCGCAACGCCGAAGGGGCCCCGGTTCGCCATCACACGAGGGCTCATGGTCGGGCTCCTGCACGGGCTCGTCGTCGGGCTGGTCTTCGGGCTCGCGTACGGGTTCGTGTCCACAAGCACACCGGCTGAGCCTTCGCGTGTACGCATACAGATCTTCGGCGGGAGCAGAGAGAGACGCGCCGCGTTCGCCCGCAGATTCATGCTGGGGCTCGGGGCCGGGGTCCCGACCGCGCTCGTGCTGGTGCTCATCGACAGGGGCGTGATCGAGCCGCTGGGGTTCGATGACGGACTCAACGGCGGGCTCGTGGGCGCGGCCCAGTTCCCGCTCGAGGTCGGGCTCGGGACCGGGCTGGTCCTCGGCGTCATGGCCTGGCTCGAAGCTCCCATCGACATCAAATCCGAGGTCAGCGCCTCGGACCTGTTGAGCACGAACCGCAGGAACGTGGGCTTCCATATGCTCGCGTGGATGCTGGTGATCGGCCTCCCGTCCGGATTCGTCTACGGGCTCGGGGCCGGTCCGGTCCGCGGACTCCTGGCGGGGCTCGTGTTCGGGGTGGAGGCGGCGTTCGGAGGCGGGCTCGGGTACGGGCTGAGTTTCACCGCTTGGGGCCAGTGGGTGGCCCTGTCGCGTATGTGGTTGCCGCTGACAGGCCGACTGCCCTGGGCGGTGATCTCTTTTCTGGACGACGCGCACGAGCGAGGTGTGCTGCGCCAGACCGGCGCGGTCTACCAATTCCGCCACGCCCGCCTCCAAGACCATCTGGCCCACGTCTTCCAGGCACGCCACCCTGCTCACCGGTCGAGCACGCCCGGCAAGACGGACTGGGAACCACCCTTCACCGCAACAGCGTCTTGGCTCGGGGATACCCCGCAGTCCGTCATCGATGGGAACCTCAGCGGACCAACTCACGGGAATGGCATATGACTTCTGGGCAAAGTACGAGAAGGCCAGGGACGAGGATCGCCCTTGGAGTGACGGCTGCTTTAGGGGCCGCCATCGGGACCTTAGGAGTTTCCGGCGCCGGAACCGCTTCCGCACAACCGGTTTCGCTCACGCTGAAGTACACATGCAAAGTTCCGGTGATCGACGATCAGCCCTTCAAGGCGAAGATCGACGCGGATATCCCGGGGTCGGTCGCCGTCGGCGAGCCCAGCCGGAAATTCGCCATCGATGCGCGGACGACGGTGGACGCGGACCTCACACCGAAGCTCCACTTGTTCGGTGTGAAGACCGTTGAAGGCAGGGTGGACGCGGAGATCGGCGTTACCGCGCCGCAGGACGACAGGCGCCTCAAAGTGCCCCTCGACATCCCCAGGACCAGCGTCCCGGAGTCCGGTTCCTTCGACGTCAAAGCGGCCGGCGACGCGCCCAGTCTCACCTTCCGCCGGCCGGGCAAAGCGCGGATCACCGTCGGCGACATCACCATGCACGTCACCGGGAGAAAGGCGAACGGCGACATTCTCGGCAAGCCGCTCACCGTTCCGTGCACGCTGGACTCCCATCAGGGCAACAGCATCGGGTCGTTCGAGATCACCGGAACGGGGACGACGACCGGCTCGACCACATCCGGCACCTCGGGCACGGGCACGACAGGCTCGACGGCCTCAGGCGGCACCTCAGGCATGTCGGCCTCAGGCGGCACCTCGGGCGCGACGGCCACAGGCGGCAAGTCTGATGCGGGCTCCGCCGGCGGGAGCAAAGCTCCGCCGAGCTCCACGGCGACGGGTGCCATCGCATCCACCGGCCAGAACGCCAAGGACCTGATTTTCCCGGCCGTGGGCGCCCTTGTCGCGGGCGTTGCCGCCGTCTACTTCGGCTTGCGGCTGAAGAACCGCCGGCGATGACTGAGCCGACCGCTATCACGGAGCCTGTCCGGTTTCCGCCCACTCGGCGGCGAATACGCGCCCGCGTGCACTGGCCGAGAAGGTTCGCCGGGACGGGCCCTCCGAAACCATCATGAAGAGCGGTCTGCCGCACATCTCGCACGAGGAGATGGACGAACGCCTCCAGCAGGCGCTCACCGCCACGACGCACAGCGAGCTGGTGCCGGTCCTGGCCTCGCTCCCGGCGGAGAAGGCGGGCACGACGTCCACCATTGCCGCCGCCGGTGGACCCGGTGGGCGCATCCGCCACGCGCGGCGTTGAGGGTCGCTCGGCCCGCGCCCCCGCGGTCAAGTGTTGGCGGCTCGCGCCGTTGCGTGTGTCAGTTCTTCGCGCAGGCGGGTCAGGTCGTGGGCGTGGCCGTGGGCGGCTACGTGGCCGTCCGGGCGGATGAGGTAGTAGCCGGGGCGGCGGCAGCCTGGGGCGGCAGTCCGTAAGACCACGCGTATCCCGCGCCGCCCCTTGGCCATCGCCGTCGCCTCGTCCGCCCACGCCTCCCCCGCTCCGGGGCCTACCGCTAAGAGGAGTCGCCAGTCCGTACCGCCCGCCGGCCCCCGCGGGAACAGTTCCCCCGCCCGCACCCCACCACCGCCGCACAGCACCGGCCACGACGGGCCCTGCGTGCGGCGGCGCGGCCGGTAGGCGAGGCGGTGGCCGGCCATGACGGGGGCGTAGAAGCGGGTGACCGCGCCCGTGCGGTCCAGGAGCCGGAACGCCGTGTCGCGGGCCGCGACGCGCAGTCGTCCGTCCACCATCCAGGCCCGGGTCTGTACGTCGGTGTCGCGGACGATGCGGCGCGTGGCTTCCGTGCGTTCGGGCTCGTAGCTCGCGAGGAGGGAGGCCGGGGAGTCGCCGTGGAGGACGGCGGCGAGTTTCCAGGCGAGGTTGTGCGCGTCCTGGAGGCCGTTGTTCATGCCCTGGCCGCCGGCCGGGCTGTGCACGTGGGCGGCGTCGCCCAGCAGGAAGACGCGCCCGCGCCGCAGCACCGCCGCACGGCGCGCGTGGACGCGGAAGACGGCGTGGTGGACCGGCTCGGTGATCCGCACGCCCCTCGGCCCCCGGGCGTCGAGCAGGCCCTGCATGCCGGCAACGCCGGGGGCCTGTGCGCCCTCGGGGAGGGCCGTCAGGATGCGGAAGACGCCTCCCGGCATGGGCACGATCACCAGCGTGCCGGCCGGCGCCTGGTAGTAGAGGATCTCGCCGGGCGGGAGGCCATCGCCCCCTATGCGCGTGTCCAGGGCCGCGAACGCCATCGGGTACGTGCTTCCCGCGAAGCCCGTGCCCAGCCGCTTCCGCACCGTGCTGCCCGCGCCGTCCGCGCCCAGGAGGTACGGCGCGCGGGCCCGTTCTCGCCGTCCGTCGGCGTGGCGCAGCGCCACCGTCACTCCCCCGTCGCCCTCCGCCGTGAAGTCCACCAGCCGCGCGCCCCGTTCGACCGCGCCGCCGAGCTCGTGCAGCCGGCGCGTCAGGAGCCTCTCCGTCTCGTACTGGGGAAGGTTCCGCGCCGCGCACCACGCCGGGAAGGCGAACGTCGCGAGCGGGCGGCCGCCGGTGAAGTAGCGGTAGCCGTCGATGCGTACGGACGCGGCGCGGACGTCGTCGCCGATGCCGAGGTCGTCGAGGATGGCGAGGGCGCGGGGCCACAGGGAGAGGGCGCGCGGGGCCGGCGCCGGTTCGGGGGCCTGGTCGACGAGGCGTACGGGGACGCCGCGGCGGAGGAGTTCGCAGGCGGCGAGGAGTCCCGTGGGCCCGGCGCCGGCGATGAGGACCGCGGGCCCGGGCGTGGGCTCAGGGCCGGGAAGGGGAAGGCCGGTCACTGCCGAGGCTCCGGGCGAGTTCGAGGCGGCGGACCTTCATCGTGGCGGTGCGGGGCAGCGCGGACAGCGGCAGCTGTACGGGCGCGGCGAGCCGGGGCCAGTCGGCGGTGGCGGCCGTCCAGCGGGCGGGGTCGAGGGGCGCGTCGCCGCGGGTGCAGACCACGGGGACGGGCTCCTTGCACGGACCCGGTACGAGGACGACCTCGGCGAGTTCGGGCAGCCGGGCCATCAGCCGGTCCTCGACGTCGAGGGTGGAGCCGATGTGCGGGATGACGTCGACTTCGCGGTCGAGGAGGTGCAGGCAGCCGGTGCGGGTGCGGTAGCCGACGTCGCCGGTGCGCCACCACCCGTCGTGCAGCTGCTGCGCGAAGCGCTCGGGTTCGGCGTGGTAGCCGGTGGCGCGGCCCGCGGCCCGTACCTCGATGGCGCCGGGCCGCTCCCGCGTCGCACGTCGCCCGCCGGGCGTGGCCAGGCGCACGCGGACGCCGGGCAGCGGGCGGCCCAGGCAGCGGCCGTCGGCGCGGTGGGCGGTGCGCCGCGTGTACCAGCGGCCGGTCAGGGGGCCGCACTCGCTCTGCCCGTAGAACTGGAAGAACAGCGGCGCGCGGCGGCGGGAGGCGTGCAGCAGCCTGTGCACGGTGGGCGGGTGGAGGGCGTCGAAGGTGGCGCTGAAGTACCGGACGGAGGCGAGGGGCCGGCGCGGGTCGTCCGCCAGTTCCTCCCACGCCATGAACGAGTTGGGGTGGGTCTCGACGAAGCCGGGGCGCGTACGGGCGAAGAGGTCCGCCACGTGCGCCGGTTCGGGGTCGCCCACGATGACGAGCGGCATGCCCTTGGGCAGGGCGACGGCGAGCGCCAGGTACATGCGGGAGTGGACGGGGCTGAGGTGGGCCGCGTACGTCTCGGGCGTACGGATCAGGGCGGCGAGCGTGCGCTGCGGCGCGTAGCGGCCGTACAGGCTCGCCGCCGTGTGCACCACGAGTTTGGGGAGGCCGGTGGTGCCGGAGGTGTGGGTCATCAGGGCGGGGCGGTCCGGGTGCGGGAGCACGGGGGCGCGGCGGGGTGCGCCGGCCAGTGCGGTGAGGGGGGTGCAGCCGGGGCGGGCGGGGCCGGTGGTGAGGACGGTGGAGGCGAACTCCGACAGGGCGAGGGGTGCGAGGCAGGTGCGCAGTTTGTCGTCGTCGGTGAGGAGATGCGGCCGGTTCAGGCGGCGCAGGAGCGCACCGGCCGTGGCCCCGTCGAGCTGCGGGGAGAGCAGGACGGGGACGGCGCCGATGCGGGCGGCCGCGCAGGTCAGCAGGTAGGTGTCGAAGTTGGCGGCCTTGTGGACGGCAAGGTGCTCGGTGGGGCGCACACCGGCCGCCCACAGGCGGGCCGCGAGGTCGTCGACGTGGCCGGCGAGCCCGGCGTAGGTCAGGCGGCGGCCGGTGCCGGGCAGGGCGTCGAGGTCGTGGTCGAGGGTGATGGTGACGTCGCCGTGCCGGGCCGCGGCTCGTTCGGGGATGAGGCCGAGGTGGAGGGCGGTGCCTCCTTGGGCGGTGCTTTCTTGGGCGGTGCCTCCTTGGGCGTTCATGCGAGCTCCGCGACGCGCTGCTGGAGCAGGACCGCGTCCTGCGCGCCGAGCGTGATGCCGAACGTGCCGCGCAGGACGTGGACGACCTCGTCGGGGGCGAGTTCGGTGCGCAGGAGGCGGCCGTCGGCGTACCGGACGGCGAGGGTGCGGTCGGTGAGCGTGTGGCGGGCGTGGTCGTCGCCGCGCTGGACGACCACGCGGCCGGTGAAGGGCGACCGGGGGTGGTGGGAGGTCCAGTAGTGGGCGGACTCGAAGTCGTCGGGAGCGTGGTGCTCCGGGCGGAAGGAGTAGACGTCGAACCAGCCGTCCGGGTGCAGGGAGCGCAGGGCCCACTGCTCGGGGGCGGGTCCGGCGGGCGGTTCGAGTTCCAGGCGCCAGGTCCAGTCGCCGGTGGTCACGGTGGCGCCCGGGGTGAGCGGTACGGGTTCGAGGGGGCCCTCGTCGCCGAAGCCGGCGTCGCAGAGCCAGGGGCGGCCGTCCGCCTCGACCACCAGGGTCGTGTGCGAGCGGCGGCGGACGCGGGTGCTGCCGCGGCGGACGCGGGCGAGGTGACGGACCACGGGGAAGCCGAGGCGTTCGAGGACGGCGGCGAAGAGCAGGTTCTGCTCGAAGCAGTAGCCGCCGCGGCCGGCGTGGACGATCTTCCGCTGGAGCGCGGCGGTGTCGAGCGGCATGTCCCGGCCGAGCAGCACGTCGAGGTTCTCGAAGCTGACGGCGGCGGTGTGGGCGCGCTGGAGGGTGCGGAGGGTTGCGGCGGTGGGCGGGAGAGGGTGCCGGCCGGTGAGGCGGATACGGGAGAGGTAGGCGTCGAGGTCGAGGGGGGTGGTGTCCCAGGGGGACGGGGACAAGAACGGGGATCCTGTTGCGGATGCGGCTGGTGCGGACGGCCCGGCTGGGCCGTGGACGACGGCGGTGTTCGGCATGGGCCGTACGCTCCTTCCTTTCGCAGGTGGGGGGGCCGCTGCGCGGTGGGGGGGGCGATGCGCGGTGGCACCGCTCGCACGGCGGCGTACCGATCGGCGAGCGTCTTGCGAGCGCCCCGGCAGGGCCGGCGCTGTCCCACACTGCGACCGCTCCACGCCCCGTGGCCACGCCCCGCCCGGCAGTCCGTCAGCCCGTCGGGCGCTACGTCAGGTCCGGCCGGGTACCTGACACAACGGCCCGCCGCCCGGGGCGCGTACGCAAGGAGCGGATCTACCCTCGGACCGTCCGGCAGGGCCGGGGCGCAACCGTTCGCCGCAGCCCCCGCCCCGTACCGGGACCTCCGACGGAGAAGCGGGGACCGACACATGACCAAGGTGGTATTGATCTCCGGCAGCCTGCGCGCCGCTTCGGTGAACTCCGCGGCGCTCAGGGCCGTCCGCCGCATCATCGCGCAGACCCGTCCGGCCTCCTCGGCGGTCTTCCTGCCGATCGGCCGGCTGCCGTTCTACAACGGTGACGTCGACTCCGCGGGGACGACCCCGGCCGTGGCCGTCGCCCGCGCCCTCGTCGCGGACGCCGACGCCCTGGTGATCAGTACGCCCTGCTACAACGGTGCCGTGCCGGGCGTGCTGAAGAACGCCCTCGACTGGCTCTCCCGCCCGGAGGGGGCGAGCCCGCTCGCCGGGCGGATCGCCGCCGTCCTGAGCGCCTCGCCGGGCGGCCGCGGCGGGATCGACGCCCAGCCGGCGCTGCTGGACCTGCTGGACAGCTGCGAGGCGATCACCGTCGAGCACCCGCCCGTGGCCATTCGCGGGGCGCACCAACGGCTGGACGGGGCCGGTGAGATGACCGATCCGGAGGCGGTCGCGGCGCTGCGGGAGCTGGTGGACGCCACGTTCGAGGCGGTGGCCATCGTCGCGGAGCAGCGGCGGTCGGTGCTCCGGTCGGCTCAGCCGGTGGCGGCGGCCGACGGGCCCTGGTCGAGGGCCAGGGTCACCCTGTCCAGGAGCTGATGCCAGGCGTCGTTGAGCTCCTTGAGCGCCTCGGACTCCAGGCGGAGGGCCAGTTCGCCGTGGTCGATGCCGAACCATTGCAGGTGCCCGAGCAGGCGCCGTGCGGCGGTGTACGTGCCGGCACCGGCCGAAGCTTTCGCAACGGCTTCCGAGGCGTCCGCGGCTTCCAGTGCCTCCAGCGTCTCCTCCGTCACCGCCGTGACCGTGCCCCGGGTCAGCAGCGGCGCCGCGTACCGCGTGGGCAGCAGCCCGGAGGCTCCGGCGTCCGGAACGGCGGTCGCGGTCCACAGCAACCGCTGGGGGCGGGCGCCGCGGGCCGCCAGGGCGTGCCACCGCGGCTCGTCGAGCATCCGCTCGTACTGCTCGTGTACGTGCCGGGCCGCCGCGACGGCGACGGCGCCCCGCACGGCCCGGGCCTCCAGGGTGCCCTCGCGGTCGAGGAGGGCGTCGACGGCGGTGTCGATGCGGCTGACGGGGAACGAGGCGACCGACGCGAGGGAGGCGAGGTGCCGGCCCGCGGCGCGGGCCCGCTCCAGGCCTTCCGCGTAGGCGTCCGCGGCTTGGCGGTGGCGCGCCGCGGACAGGACGAGCGTCGCGTTGACGTTGATGCCCTCGGCGAGGCACGCGCTGAGTGCCGTGAGGCCGGCCGCCGTGGCCGGGATGCCGAGCATGGCGTTGCGGCGGTCGACGGCCCGCCACAGCGCGCGGGCCTCGGCGAGGGTCGCCTCGGCGTCGTGGGCGAGCCGCGGGTCGAGGGTTACGGAGACGAGCCCGTCGACGCCCGCGGTTGCCTCGTGCACGGGGCGCAGGATGTCGCAGGCCCAGCGGATGTCGTGGACCGCGAGGGCCTTCAGGGCCCGTTCGGCGGGGACGCCGCGCTCGGCGAGGTCGCCGAGCTGCCCGGTGTAGTAGGGGCCGCCGCCGGTCAACGACCGGGCGAGGAAGGCCGGGTCGGAGGTGACTCCGGCGATGCGGCCCTGCCGGGCCAGGGCGGCGAGCCTGCCGCCGGCGAGGCGCTGCCGGCTGAGCCCGTCGAGCCAGACGGAGATCCCGGCCGCGCCCCAGCGGCGGGAACCGGCGCCGGCTTCCGCCGGGCCGTGCCCCGGTCCGCCGGCCGCGCCCGGGGCGGGCGCCCGCCCGGTGGGCCCTGTGGGCCCCATGCGCCCGGCCGGAACCGAGGGCCCGGCGGGCCCGGTGAGCCCGGCCCCGGCGCCGCGGCCCCGCCGGTTGCCGGCACCTGCGGGCTCCCCCCGTACAGCAGCACCGTCCACGCCCGGACCAGACCCCCGCATGGCCGGCCCCGTTGGCCCTGCGGAAGCTGAGGAATCTGCGGGCCCCGTAAGCCCGGCTCCGACGCCGCAGCCCCGCCGACTGCCGGCGCCTGCGGGCTCCGCCCGCACAGCCGCGGGGTCCGGGGCCGTGGGCCCGGTGCCCGTCCCCCAGCCGTACCGGTCACCGGCCGGAGCCGGGCCCTGTGTCTGCCCCGCCGGCTTGAGCCCGGCCGGCCTCGTGGGCCCGGCTCCCGCTCCCCCACCGCGTCGGCCGTCGTCGGCCGCACTCGGATTGCGCGCCTGCCCCGTAGAGCCCGCCGGCCGGGTCCCTCCTACGGAGCCGCGCTCCACCTCTCCGCCCTGCCGGCCCGCAGGGCCTCCGGGGCCGCCGTTCACCGCGGCCACCGTTGCCCCGCGCGGGGCTCCCCCGCCCCGCGGGCCAGCGTGGCGCGGGCCGTGGCCGCTACCCGTTCCGGGGTGAGGCCGGCGTGGTCGAGCAGGCCTCGGTCGTGTTCGGCGGCGGCGCCCAGGAGCTCGTACCGGCCCACCTCCGCGCCCGCGCCCACGGAGACGGTGGCGGGCGCGCCGGGCGGCAGGACCGTGTCGCGGTAGGCGCGGCTCTGCTGCCGGAACCACGCCGCGCACGGCATCGACACCACGCGGGTGGCGATGCCCTCGCGTTGCAGGATGCGGCGGGCGTCCAGGGCCGCCGGCACCTCGCCTCCGGACGCGACGAGGACGACGTCGGGGGCCGCCGCGCCCGGGTCGGCGTCCAGGGCCTCGGCGAGGATGTAGCCGCCGCGCGCGGGGCCGTCGCTTCCCGGAGCACGAGGAGCGGTAGGCGCCTCGGGCATCCGTAAGGAGTTCACGCGTAAGGAGTTCATGCGACAGGCACCTCCGGAGCGAGCGCGGCGAGCAGCGTCCCCACGATGCGCGGCCCCCCTTGCGTGAGGACCGACTCCGCGTGGAACTGCATGGAGGCGAAGTGCGGCCCGCGCAGGGCGTGCACCTCACCCGTGTGCGGGTCACGGCTCACATCCACCGTGCCGACCCCGTCGACGTCCACGCTGTCGCGGTCGCTGCGGGCGGCGAAGGTGTTGTAGAAGCCGACGCGTTCCCGCGCCCCGAACAGGTCGATCTCGCGCTGGACGCCCTGGTTGGGGACGTCCCGCCGGACGAGTTCGAGGCCGAGGGCCAGGGACAGCACCTGGTGGCTGAGGCACACGGCCAGGAACGGCCGCCGCTCGTCCAGGAGCGCGCGGACGGCCCCCCGCAGGTGGGCGATCTTGGGGTGGCGGCCGTCGCGCGGGTCGCCGGGGCCGGGCCCCATGACGACGAGGTCGTGCCCGTCGAAGGCGTACGGCTCGTCGAAGCGGCGGACGGTCACCGTGAGCCCCATGGCGCGCAGCTGGTGGCCGATCATCGACGTGAAGGTGTCCTCGGCGTCCACGACCAGGACGCGCCGCCCGGCCAGCCCGGGTGCCGCGTGCACCCGTTCCGCCTCCTGGGCGAGCCAGAAGCCGGCGATGGTGTCGTTGCGCTGTTCCAGGGCGGCCCGCACCCGCGGGTGGCCGCCGAACCGGGCCGCCCCGCCGGACTCCAGCGCGGAGATCAGCCCGGCCGCCTTGGCGCGGGTCTCTGCCACCTCGGAGGCGGGGTCGGAGTGGCGCACGAGCGTCGCGCCCACCCCGATGCGCACCTGCCCCGTGCGGTCGATGTCGGCCGTGCGGATGAGGATGGACGAGTCCAGGGTGCGCTCGCCGCGGGCGTCGCGGCCGATGAGGGCGAGGACGCCGCTGTAGTAGCCGCGGCCCTGGGGCTCGTACCGGTCGATGACCCGGCACGCGCTCTCCAGCGGGCTGCCGGTGACCGTCGGCGCGAACATCGTCTCGCGCAGGATCTCGCGCGGGTCGCGGTCGGTCGTGCCCTCGATGAAGTACTCGGTGTGGGCGAGGCGCGCCATCTCCTTCAAGTACGGGCCGACCACGCGGCCGCCGCCCGCGCAGATGCGGGCCATCATTTTCAGCTCCTCGTCGACGACCATGTACAGCTCGTCGGCCTCCTTGCGGTCGGCGAGGAAGTCCATGACCTCGGGCAGGCTCGGGCCCGCGGCGGGGTAGCGGTACGTGCCGCTGATGGGGTTCATCACGGCCGTGCCGCCGCGGACGCTGATGTGCCGTTCCGGCGTGGCTCCGACGAACGTGCGCTCGCCCGTGTGCACGGCGAAGGTCCAGTACGCGCCGGACTCGCGCTCCAGGAGCCGGCGGAAGAACGTGAGGGCGTGGCCGGGCGTGTAGTCGTCGATCCCGGCGAGGAACGAGCGCTTGATGACGAAGTTCGCGCCCTCGCCTTCCCCGATCTCGTCGGCGATCACGCGGCGGACGGTCTCCGCGTACGTGGCGTCGTCCATGTCGAAGTGCCCGCCGGACAGGGCGATCGGCGTCTCGGGGATACGGGCCAGGACCTCGGCGAGCGGCAGGACCGCCTGGTGGGTGACGGTCATGGCGAGGAGCGGCGCACCGTCGTCCGCGCCGCGGAAGCCGCGTTCGGCGATCTGGCGGTACGGGATGATCGCCAGGACGTCGGCGGGGGCGGGGGCGCCGTCCCGTGCGTCGGCCAGGGGGATCGCTCCCAGGGTTTCCGGCGTGGTGATCTCACCGAGGAGCAGCTCCACGGCCCCCGGGCCCGTGGTCTCCGGGCGGTGGAGCAGCGCGAAGGGCGGTGGGTTGGGAGCCAGTATCCGGGCCAGCAGACCGCCGGCGAACACCTCGCTCATACCGCCGCCCCCTCAACCGTCAGCGTCTCCGCCCCGCGGCCCGGCCGCGTGCCCTGCAAGCGGCCCAGCATGTCCTTCGTCGTCGTCACGACCGCGCACCGCGCCGCCGCGTACTCCAGCGCCAGCCGGTGGTACGCGGGCGAGAAGTCGGCCACGGCGTCCGCGACCAGGAACGGGCGGATGTCGTTCGTGAACGCGTCCACGGCGCTCATCAGCACGCCCACGTGCGCGTACACCCCGCAGACGATCAGCTGGTCGCGGCCGTTCGCCCGCATCCGCCCCAGCAGGTCCGAGCGGAAGAAGGCGCTGTAGCGCCACTTGGTGAAGACCCAGTCCCCGGGAGCCGGGGCGAGCGGCTCGACGACGCGCCGGTCGGCGGGGTCCACCCGCATGCCCGGGCCCCAGAAGTCCTTGAGCAGGCCGCGCTGTTCGTCGCTCATGCCGCCCGGCTGGGCCGTGTAGGCCACGGGGATGCCGAGCGCCGCCGCGGTCTCCCGCAGCAGCGCCGCGTTCGCGACGAGCTCGTCGCGCAGGCCCTGCGGCAAGGGTCCGAGGAAGTAGCGCTGCATGTCGTGGACCAGCAGGACGGCGCGGGCCGGGTCCGCGGCCCAGCCGGCCGTGTTCTCCGGCAGGTCGCCCGCCGTGGGCATCGGGTACGGCTCTATGCGGGGAATTCCAGCGGTGCGTGTCATGACAGGTCAGCCCTCCCAGGCCGAGACGACGGCGATCGCCTGCTGCGGATTGAGGCGCGGGTCGCAGAAGCTCGTGTACTTGTCGCCCACGTGAGCCAGCCCCGCCTCGTTGCGGACACACTCGGTCACGTTCTCCGGCGTGGTCTCCAGGTGCAGGCCGCCCGCGATGCCGCCGGCCGTCCTGACCGAGCACTGGAAGCCGTGGACCTCGCGGATCACGGTGTCCAGCAACCGCGTCTTCAGCCCGTCCGGCGCCGTGACCGTGTTGCCGTGCATCGGGTCGCTGAGCCAGATCACGGGGTGCCCGGCCTCGCGCACCGCCGCCACCAGCGGGGGCAGCTTCTGCGACACCACGTCCGCGCCCATGCGCGCTATCAGCGTGAGCCGACCGTGCTCCCGGCCCGGGTCCAGGAGCTCGCACAGGGCGAGGAGTTCGTCCCTGGTCGTCTTCGGGCCGACCTTGCACGCCACCGGGTTCGCCACGGCCGCGAGCAACGCCACGTGCGCGCCGTCCGCGTGCCGCGTGCGCTCCCCGATCCACGGCCAGTGCGTCGACGTGAGCAGCGGGCGGCCGTCCTCGCCGGCGCGCACCATGGGCAGTTCGTAGTCCAGCAGGAGCGCCTCGTGGCTCGTCCACACGGGCGGGCAGACGCCCGACCTGCGGGACGGGTCCAGCCAGCCGAGGTGCGTCATCGCCTCCCCCGCCGCGAGATAGCCCGACAGCATCCGCTGCGGGTCCGGGCGGCGGCGCTCCGGGTGCGGCTCCGGATTGTTGACCATGTGGCCGCGGTAGACCGGCAGTTCGAGGCCCTCCGCGACGCACTCGGTCGCGCTGGAACGCGGCTTCGCGAACTGGCCCGCCATGCGGCCCGCCCGGATCACGGGCTTGTGCGCCACCATCTTCATCACGCCGGCCAGCACGTCCAGCAGGCCGGCCTTGCGGGCCACGTAGCCCGAAGTGCACTCCGCGGGATCCTCCGCGCAGTCGCCCGCCTGGACCACCTGGGCCGCGCCGCGCGCCACCTCGGCGAGGTGGTGGCGCAGCGTCCTCACGTCGTCGGCGCGGACGAGCGCCGGGCGGCGGGCGAGCTCTTCGCGGACCCGGCGCACCTGGGGGACGTCGCCCCAGTCCGGCTGCTGGAGGGCGGGCTTGTGCTGGACGTCGTCGAGCAGAGCGTCGGTCATGGTTTCTCCAAAAACGCTTAAGTGACTGCTCTTGGGAACAAAGCAAGCAAGGTGGTGCCGGGGATTTCCAGGGAGCGGCTCCCTTTCGGCCTGGGGACGGGGGCGGGGGTCGGGATGGGGATGTGGATGGGGATGTGGGCGGGTGGGGATCGGTGTGGGGGTGGGTGCGCGCTCTCTCCTTGCGCGGACTCGATCGTCCGGGGTTCTCCCGCTTTCGCCAACGCCCCCTCCGCCACTCCGTCAGATGAGCCGCGACTTCATCAAGTGGCTGTCAAGTCCCCGTTCTTGCCAAGTTGACGGAGTACGTACGGGCTGTTCTGCCGTACCCCCGTTCCGATTTACTGTCGTCCCCTCTGCCCTAAGCGTTTCCGCGGACCATCCGGAGAGGGGGCGACCCCGTCATGGGAGAGCGCACGGTGACGTCGGGAGGCGAGGTCCTGCGGGAACTCCTCGCCGAAGGCGTCTCCCCCTGGCTCGACGGCCTCCACCGCTCACTCCTCACCTCCGGCACGCTGACCCGGCTCGTCGCCGACGGTCGCGCACGGGGGGCCACGACCGACCCCGGAGTGCTCGCCGCCGAGGTCTCCGGCGGCACGTCCTACGCCCAGCAGCTGTCCCACCTCGCCTGCCGCTCCGTCCCCCTGACGACCGCCGTCCAAGCCCTGTGCGCGTACGACCTGCGGACCGCGTGCGACGAGCTCCGGCCGGTTTTCACCGCAACGCAAGGGCTCGACGGGCACGTCTCCATGGACCCCGTCGTGTATCCCGGCGGCTGCGCCGGGGCCCTCGCCGACGCCGCGGTCGCCCTCCACCGGGCGGCCTGCCGGCCCAACGCCCTGGTCAAGCTCCCCGCCACGGACGACGGCCTCGCCGCGGCCGGCGAGTGCCTCGCCCAGGGCATCGGCGTGCACGTCACCGGGATCTGCTCCGTACAGCGCTACGAGCAGGTCGTGGACGTGTGGTTCGCCGGGCTGGAGCGGGCCCGGGACGCCGGCCTGGACCTGTCCGTGATCCCCTCTCTCGCCGCCCTGCCCGTGGCCCGCATCGACGCCGAGGTCGACGGGCGGTTGCGTGACGCCGGGGCCGCGCCCGAGCTGCGCGGGACGGCGGCCCTCGCCGTCGCCCGGCTCGTCTACCGGCAGTACGAGGAAGGGCTCGGCAGCGCGCGCTGGCGGGTCCTGGCCGCGGCCGGGGCCCGGCCGCAGCGGCTGATGTGGGCCGTCGGCTCCGGCGTCCCGTACGTCGAATCCCTGGTTGCCTGGGGCACCGTCAGCGCGATGTCCGAGGCCGCGCTCGGGGCCGTGGTGGAGCGGGGGCGGCTGCGGGGCGACACGCTGACCGGGCAGGACGGTGCGGCGCGGGCGGCCGTGGCGCGGCTGGAGCGGTGCGGGGTGTCGTTCGGTGAGGTCGCTAAGACGCTGGAGGCGGATAGCGCGAAGCACCGGGTGTCCTCCTGGCGGGCGTTGCGGGGGGTGGTGGGTGAGCGGCTGCGGGCCTGAGGGGGCGGGCGCGTGCGGGGTGCGGGGCCGGCGCCTCCGGGGCAGGGGTCCGGGACCGTATATTTACGGGCCCGTTCCCCTTGTTCCTTTTGCGCCCTCTTCCTCATCGGGCCCGCAAATACACGTCAGCGTCCCGGACCCCTGCCCCTGCGGCCCCGGCCCCTCCCGTCTCGTCGTCCACTGACCGCCGGTGGGTCGTCAGATCCTCACCGCGTGCCTCGACGGCCTTCTGTCCGGGAACGGCTTGCCCGTCAGTGTGGTGAGGGGGGCCGCCTTCACCGCTGTTTCCTCGTACTCCTCTTCCGGGTTCGAGAGGGCTATGATCGCGCCGCCCACTCCGTAGCGGACGTGGTTCTCGGTTACCACCGCCGTGCGGATCACCACGCTCAAGTCCGCTGCTCCTGTGAGGGAGAAGTAGCCGATCGCCCCCGAGTACACGCCCCGTGGGCCCTCTTCGAGGGCGTCGATGATCTGCATCGTGCGGATCTTGGGCGCTCCCGTCATCGAGCCCGGCGGGAAGGCCGCCCGCACGCAGTCGACCGCGGAGTGGTCCTCGCGCAGCTTCGCCCGTACGGTGCTGACCAGTTGGTGGGCCTTCGCGTAGCTCTCCACCCGGAAGACGTCCTTCGCCTCGACCGAGCCGATCCGCGCGCAGCGGCCCAGGTCGTTGCGGACCAGGTCCACGATCATCAGGTTCTCCGCGCGGTCCTTCTCGTCCGTCGCGAGGTCCGCCGCCAGTCGTGCGTCCTCCTGCGGCGTCGCGCCGCGCGGGCGCGTTCCCTTGATCGGGCTGGATTCCGCACGGCCTGTCGCGTCGATCCGCAGGAACCGCTCGGGCGACGTGCTGAGCACCGACAGCTCCCCGAAGCTCAGCAGGGCTCCGAAGGGGGCCGGGCTGGTGCGGCGCAGGAAGCGGTAGCCGTCCCAGGGGTCCAGCGTGCCGGTTGTTTCGGCCATGTTGGTCAGGCAGATCTCGTACGACTCCCCCGCCGCGATCTGCTCCTGGCACGTGTCGATCAGCCTGAGGTACGCGTCGCGGTCGTGGCGCAGCTCCAGGGCGCCGAGGGTGTCGGGGCGGCGGGCCGGAAAGGGGCGCATCCCGGTGAGCGCCGCGAGCCTGCGGGCCGTGGTGTCGAGCCAGGTGCGGGCCCCGGACTCGTCGCCGTCCTCGGCCAGGGCGAGGAGGTGGGTGGTGCCGGTCGCGTGGTCGAGGACGAGTGCCCGGTCGGCGAAGACCATCGTGGCGTCGGGATCGTCCGAGCGGTGGCCCCGTTCGCCGCCGCACTCGGCTTTGAGTCCGTAGCCGAGGTAGCCCACCCAGCCGAGCGCGAAGTCGAAGGGCAGGGGCGGTGCTTCGGTGCGGGTCGCGCGCAGGTCCCGGTCGAGCCAGTCCAGGAACCGTCCCGTGACCACTTCGGTGGTGTGCCGCGAGCGGACCGTCACCGTGCTGCTGTGGACGTCGGCGGTGGCCGTGCGGGCCAGCGGGCCGGATGCGTCCCCCATGATGGAGAACCTGCCCGTCCGCTCGTCCCGGCTGCTGCTGTCCAGCCAGTACGCGTGCGGGCCCCTGCGGAACAGGCGGTCGAAGGCCACCTCGTCGTTCCAGTTCGTCGGCAGCGTCGCGGTGATGATGCGCAGGCGGCGGATCCTCTGCGGTGCCTCTTCCGGCTTCGGGCGCCTGAGCTGCTTAGGCCGTGGCGCCTTGCCTTGTCCCTCGTGGCGTTCCGTCAGCCTTCTGAAGTTGTCCAGAATGCGGTGCCCGTGCTCGCTTCCGACCGACTCCGGGTGGAACTGCACGCCCCACAGCGGGCGCTCACGGTGCCGCAGTCCCATGATGATGCCGTCGGGCGTCCGCGCCGTCACCTCCAGGTCGGCGGGCAGCCTGCGGGCGGCGAGGGAGTGGTAGCGCACGGCCGGAAAAGGGGACGGCAGCCCCTCGAACAGGCCCGTGCCCTCGTGGACCACGGGCGAGACCCGGCCGTGGTACGGCTCCGGGGCCCGGCCGACTTCGCCCCCGTACAGCAGGGCGATGCCCTGGTGCCCGAGGCACACCCCGAGCGTGGGTATGCGGCCGTGCCGCAGGATTTCCGTGCAGATGCCGAAGTCCGCTTCCCGTTCCGGGGTTCCGGGGCCGGGTGAGATGACGACGTTGTCGAATGCGGCGAGGTGCTGGGGTTTCCAGGTCCGGTCGTCGTGTGTGACGACTTCCGGTTCCCGGCCGTTGACTTCGGCCAGGTAATGGAACAGGTTGTAGGTGAAGGAGTCGTAGTTGTCGACTAATAACGTACGCACGTTTCCCCCGTTTCGGCGTTATCGGACGACTTCCGGGCGGCGCGAGAATTCCGCCGCCGGCGTCACTTCCATCAGCAGGTGCTCGACCTCGTGCGGGCCTTCCCGTACAGCGGTGCGGCGGACCACGTCCAGCCGGCGGCCGCACGCGTCCGCGATCCGGTGCAGGGCGGGCACGTCCCCCCTGGTGCTGAAGTGCAGCAGGACCTTGCCGCCCGGGGCGAGCCGGTCCGGCGCCTCTTGCAGGAAGCGGCGGTGCGCGGCGTAGCCGGGGTCGACGTAGGCCCTCTCGTGCATGGTCCTGGGCCGGTAGTCCGGCGGCGCCAGGACGAAATTCGAGTGCCAGAAAACCGTGTCGAATCCCTCCTGGCCGGTGAGGCTTTCGAAGAGGTCGCTGTGCAGGCCGGACACCCTGTCCGGCACTCCGTGCCGGGCCGCGTTCATCTCGGTGTTCAGCACTGCCGCGGGATTGATGTCGGTCGCGATCACCCGGGTGCAGCCCGCCAGCGCCGCCGTCACCGCCACGACGCCCGTGCCGCAGCCGATCTCCAGGAGCGATCCCTTGCGGAGGACGGCGGATTCGGCGGTCTTTTCCGTCAGGTCCAGGAAATCCAGCGTGATTTCCGTCGCGGGCGAGTAAATCGGAGCAAACACCTCCGGTAACAGATCCCACTCGCGGCCGCACATCGCGAAAACGTCCGGCCGGTCCTCCCGCACGAGCGCCCGGCGGCTGCGCTCCAGAGAGAGCCTGTAGTCCCGTACCCCCGTCATACCGATCCCCCTGAATCAGCGACAACTCCCGGGTCCGGGCCCGGTGTTCATCAACCTTCACCTATAGGGACGCTAAAGAGGAAGGTGATCCAGTAACACACCCGCGAGTTTCGGCGGTGGTCCGGACACCACCGTGCGGGGCCCCGCCGCACGGCGGGACCCTCCTTGATCGGGAACGGTTGACGCGCCACTGCCGGTGTGCATAGCTTCCCGGCATACCGTGCCGCGGCTCTATCCGTGCGGCAGAGCGCACCGGACCCGGGGGGCATCGTGTCGCAAGGCATGTCCGAGGACGGCATATTCGCCGTGCTGGAGCTATTGGCCGCCGGGGCGCCGGCCCAGGAATACGAAGCCCTCGCGCAGCGGCTCCGCGCTTCCGGCGCGAGCGCCGCCGAGCTCGCGCGGCTCGGCCGGGCGGTGCGGCTCGGGCTGACCATACGGACCTGGACGGAGCGTCAGCAGCAGCGGGAGGCCGGCATGTCGGCCCTCATCGACACCGCGCGCGACCTGGCCACCCCGCACGACGTCGACACGCTCCTGAAGGTCATCCTGCGGCGCGCCCGGCTGCTGCTCGCCGTCGACATGTCGTACATCGGCATGTACGACGAGGGGGAACGGTACGTCACCATACGCGCCTCCGACGGCCACACCACCGCCTTCAACGTGGGCCTGAGGCTGCCCGGCGGCAGCGGGCTGGGCTCCGCCGTCATGTCCAACCCCTCCCCGTTCTGGACCCCGGACTACCTCGCCGACGAGCGCATCCAGCACAGCGGCGACATCGACTACGTGGTGAAGGCCGAGGGCCTGCAAGCCGTCCTCGCCGTCCCGCTGAACCGCGGCGCGCGCCCCTTCGGCACGCTGTACGTGGCCGAGCGCAAGGTCCGGCACTTCACCACGGACGAGATAGCGCTCCTCAGCTCGCTGGGCGACCTGGCCGGCGTGGCCATAGAGAAGGCCGAACTGCTGGACCGCACCACCGCCCTGGTGGCCGAGCTGGAGCAGCACTCCACGCGGGTCGAGGCCGGGCTGCGCAGCGCGCAGGAGCTCAGCGACACCCAGCACCGGCTCATCCAGCTGGTGCTGGGCGACTGCGACCTGGACGCCCTCGCCCGGGCCTCGGCCGGCGAGCTGAACGCCGCCGTCCAGGTGTGCGCCGCCAACGGCACGATCCTCTGCGCCTCCGGGCACGTACGGGACGAGGGCGCGGACCCCGAGTCGCTGCTCGTGCCCGCCGCCATGGACGCCCACGCCGCACGCGAGCCCGTCGCCCTCGACGACGGGCTGTGGGCCGTGCCGATCTCCGCGGGCACCGGCAGCAACCTCGGCACCCTGCTGCTGCGCCCCGACCGGCCCGGCGCCGTGCAGGACGAACGGCTGCTGCGGCTGGTCGCGCAGGTCATGGCCGTACAACTGCTGGTGGAGAGCAGCCGCACGGCGATCGCCGAAGGACAGGTCCGCGACGACTTCCTCGCCGACCTGCTGGCCAGCCCGCAGCGCCCGCCCCACCAGCTCGAACAGCACGCGCGGCGGCTCGGCATCGACCTGAGCAAGCCGCACGTCGTCGTCGTGGCCCGGCCCGAGGGCGACGCCCGCGGCAAGATGGCGATCTGGGCGTCGTCGTACGCGCACCGGCTCAGCGGGCTCAAGAGCATGCACAACGGCTGCGCGGTGCTGCTGCTGCCGGGCGGCGACGCGGGCGGCGCGGGCCGCGCCGTCTCCGCCGAGCTGTCGCCGCTCCTGGGCCACCCGGTGACGGTGAGCTCCGCCGGACCGGTCGCGGGCCCGGCCTCGGTGCACCACGCCTTCCAGGAGGCGCTGCGCTGCCTGGACGCGATGACGTCGCTCGGGGTGATCGGCCGGTCGGCGTCGGTGCGCGAGCTGGGCTTCCTCGGGGTGCTGCTCTCCGACAACCACGACGTCGAAGGGTTCGTCGACTCGGCCATAGGGCCCGTGATCGACTACGACCAGCAGCGGTTCACGGACCTGACGCGCACGCTGGAGACGTACTTCGAGGCGGGCGGCAGCCCGACGAACGCGGCCAAGAAGCTTCATGTGCACCCCAATACGGTGGCGCGGCGCCTGGAGCGGATCAGCGAGCTGCTGGGGCCGCAGTGGCAGCAGCCCGAGCGCGCCCTCGAAGTGCAGCTGGCCCTGCGGGTCTTCCGGGTGCGGCACAGCCTGCGGCTGGGCGAGCGGGGCGCGCCCGCCGAGGCCGGCGGCCCCCCGGAGGCTCAGGAGACGTAGCCGAGTTGCAGGCGCTCCTCCTCGGGCCGGCCGGTGAGCGCGGCCACGGCGTGGGCGGCGGAGGCCAGCGTGACGTGCCGGTGCCAGCCGCTGAACGCACGGCCCGCGAAGTCCCGGATGCCGACCTCGTCGGCGATCTCGGTGAAGTCCCGGTCGACCCGGTCCAGGAGCTTGCCCAGCCGGACGAGGGCGGCGGGCGGGACGTTGACCAGGTCCGTCAGCCACAGCTCGGCCGGCCAGCGCCGGCCGTTCTCCCCCACGCCCAGCAGGAGTAACTCCCGGCGGCGCGCCGGCCCGGGCACGGCCGCCGTGCGCAGCGCCGGCAGCCCCACGCGCACCGCCGCGATCAGCGAGGTCCGCACGACCCGCGACGGGCCGTGGTCGCGCCACATCACCGGGCGCCGCATGTCGCGCGCCGCCCCGAGGATCTGGTGGGCCGGCAGCGCCTCCGCACCGCGCCCCGGCACGGCCTGGCCGGACACGGTCAGCCGCAGCGAGGGGCTGACGCGGACCATGGCCGGCACGCCGCAGGCGCGCAGCCGCAGCAGGGCCGCCGGGGCGTCCATGTCACGGGCGTCCAGCACCAGGGGGCGCAGCGGCAGCCCCCAGTCGCGCATCATCCCCGTGTACGCCTCGACCGTGCACTCCCCCAGGGTCTCCGGGCGGACCGAGTCGGGGATGGCGGCCTGGCTGCGCCGGAGCCCGTCCTCCAGCCAGGCGTCGGACAGGTGCAGCCGCCAGTTGACGGGGGTACTGCGCTCGGCGGAGGCGGCCCAGACGCCGACGGCCTCCTGCGCGTTGAGCACCTGGCCGACGGCGGGGCAGAAGCGCCGGTCGACGCCCACCGAGTTGTCGCCGGCCTTGGGGATGACCATGGGGCGCACGACCCACGCGTGCGGCGGCGAGACCCGGGTGAGGTAGTGGGCGAGCGCGCGGCGCACGGGGATCCAGTCCCAGGTGGAGCTGGAGATGAAGTGGTGCAGGCTCTGCTCGGCGGCCTGGCCGCCGATGAGCGCCGCGATGTTGCGGATGGACTTGCGGCCCTGGGTGCCCAGCAGGCCGCGCACGTAGGCCTCGCCCCGGCGCCGCTGGTCGCTGCGCGGCAGGGAGGCGAAGAGGGCGGCGCACAGCTCGGCCAGGACGGCGTCCTGGGTCTCGGGGCGGGCCGGGGCGGAAACGGAAGGCCGGGCGGGCCGGGCAGGCCGTGCGGTCCGCCGGTGGAGAGCAACACCACTCATCGTCAATCCCCCATCTCGGCAGCTGGGTGGCTTTCTCCACGGTCCTGCCGCGCACCCCCCGCCGCCCAGGTGTCAAGGCCACCCGCATGCCCCTCCCGATGGTGGTCTCACCACCACCCGGGGGTCCGTGAGGGGCCGCACGGCGCCTTGGAGGGCCCCCGGTGTGTGCCCGGACCACCATTCCGGCGGCGGCGCGGGGGGCCACTCGGAGGACGGGGTCGGAGCGGCGCGGGGCGGTGCGGATACGGTGGTCCTGTGCACCGGTGCGGTCGGGCCCCTCGCGGCAGCCCGCACCGGGGACCGCGGGCAAGCATTCGGTATTCGGTCACGCGGTGCGCAAAAACCGGGAAGGAACACGTGAGCAGGTTGTTGGTGCAGGTCAGCGCGGTAGTCCGGAGCGTGGGGTAAGCGTCGTGCACATTGTGATCATGGGCTGCGGGCGCGTGGGCTCGGCCCTCGCCCAGACCCTTGAGAAGCAGGGTCACACGGTCGCCGTGATCGACCAGGACCCGACGGCCTTCCGCCGCCTGGGCTCCGGGTTCGGCGGCCGCCGCGTGACCGGCGTCGGCTTCGACCAGGACACCCTGCGCGAGGCGGGCATCGAGGAGGCGGGCGCGTTCGCGGCCGTCAGCAGCGGTGACAACTCCAACATCATCGCGGCCCGGGTGGCCCGCGAGATGTTCGGCGTCGAGAACGTGGCCGCGCGGATCTACGACCCGCGGCGCGCCGAGGTCTACCAGCGCCTCGGCATCCCCACCGTGGCGACCGTCCGCTGGACGGCCGACCAGATGCTGCGGCGGCTGCTGCCGTCCGGCGCGGAGCCGCTGTGGCGCGACCCGAGCGGCGGCGTGCAGCTCGCCGAGGTCCCGGCGTCCGAGGCCTGGGTCGGCCACAAGATCAGCAAGCTCCAGGAGGAGACCGGCGTGCGGGTGGCGTTCCTCACCCGGCTGGGTGAAGCGATGCTGCCGACGTCCTCGACGGTGTTGCAGGAAGGCGATCTGGTGCACGTGATGATGCGCACCGACGAGGTCGAGAAGGTCGAAGCGGCGTTCTCGCACGGCCCCGAGGAGGCGCACTGATGAGGGTCGCCATTGCCGGTGCCGGTGCCGTCGGCCGCTCCATCGCGGGCGAGCTGCTGGAGAACGGCCACGAGGTACTGCTCGTCGACAAGGCCCCGACCGCCATCTCGGTCGAGCGGGTGCCGCTCGCGGAGTGGCTGCTGGCCGACGCCTGCGAGATCACCTCGCTGGACGAGGCGGCGCTCCAGCGCTGCAACGTGGTCATCGCCGCCACGGGTGACGACAAGGTCAACCTGGTCGTCTCGCTGCTGGCCAAGACCGAGTACGGGGTGCCCCGGGTCGTGGCCCGGGTCAACAACCCCAAGAACGAGTGGCTGTTCAACGAGTCCTGGGGCGTCGACGTGGCCGTGTCCACGCCGCGCCTGATGTCCGCGCTGGTCGAGGAGGCCGTGAGCGTCGGCGACCTGGTGCGGCTCATGCGCTTCAGCCAGGGCGACGCGAACCTGGTCGAGCTGACGCTGCCGCCCGAGTCGGCCCTGGCCGGCACCCGCGTCGGCGACGTGGACTGGCCGGACGACACCTCGCTGGTCACGATCATCCGCGGCACCCGCGTGCTCACCCCCAGCCGGGAGGACGTGCTGGAGGCCGGCGACGAGCTGCTGTTCGTGGCCGCACCGGCGCGCGAGGAGCAGCTGGAGGTCCTGCTGTCGGCGACGCGCGAGGCCTAGCCCCGCGCCGTACCGTACGACGACGCCGGGCGGGCTCGGGATTCCGAGCCCGCCCGGCGTTTCGTGTTGTACGGGTCATACGGGGGAAGCTAGCTGCTTGTACGGAGGGCGCTAGCTGAGGGCCTTGCTGTTCTCCGCGCCTTCGGCGCGCTCCGCGGCCTCGGCCGCCTCCGCCGCCTCCATCTCCGCGATCACGTCGATCGGCGGCGGCGCCTTGGCCAGGAAGATCCAGGTCAGGTAGACCGACAGCAGCATCGGCGGGATGCCGAGGGCCACCTTCACCCAGCCGAGCTCGGTCGCGTCGCCCCACCAGTACAGCGGGAAGAGGATCGCCGACTTCGCCAGCAGGATCAGGCCCCAGGCCCAGCTCGCCTTGGTGTAGGCCACCTTGCGGCCGGGGTTGCGGGTGCGCCAGGAGAGGTTCTCCTTGAACACCGGGCCCAGGATCAGCCCGAGCAGCGGATAGCCCGCCAGCGACGTGACGATGTACGCCACGGCCAGGCCCAGGGTGTAGAGCATGCCCGGCAGGTGGAAGTTCTTGGCGTCGCCGGTCATCATCGCGAAGACCGCGCCGATGGCGACCCCGAAGACGCCGCTGAAGGCGTGCTTGACGGTGTCCTTGCGCAGCAGCCGGGCCACGCCCATCAGCAGCGACAGGCCCAGCGCGGCGATGGCCGCGGTGTGGATGTCCCGCTGGGCGGTGAAGATCGCCACGAAGACCAGGCCCGGCACGGTCGTCTCGACCATGCCCCGCACCCCGCCGAAGGCCTCGAACAGGGCCGCTTTGGTGGCCGCCGACGCGTCGGCGTCACCGCCCGTTCCCTGCTGGTCAACGATCGGCTTGTCGAGAGACGTCACCCGCTACTCCTGTCCGAGCGGTCGGAGTTCGTACTTGGGATTGAACAGCACCCGGCGGCCGCGGCTCATCGAGATCCGGCCGGAGGCGATCAGCTTACGGCCGGGCTCTATGCCGACGATGGAACGCCGGCCGAGCCACACGACGTCGAGCGCGGCCGAGCCGTCGAACAGCTCGGCCTCCAGAGCGGGGACTCCGGCGCGCGGACGCAGAGTGACGGTCCGCAGCGTACCGGTGACCTTGACTATCTGGCGGTCGTCGCAGTCGCATATCCGCGTGCAGCCCGCGGCCTCCGTGTCCTGCTGCAGCTCCGCGTCGTGCAGCTCCTCCTGGGAGGTTGACAGCCGGTCGAGCATCCGGCGGAAACGGCCGGTCGGCTTCTCGGAACGGGGTACGGCACTCATGAACCCAGCGTACCGGCAGCGACATGGGGCGCCGTTGGGTCCGGGGTCCGGGGCGGAGCCCCGGTCACATTTCGAACCGGTAACCCATCCCCGGCTCCGTGATGAAGTGCTTCGGGTGCGAAGGGTCACGTTCCAGCTTGCGCCGCAGCTGGGCCATGTACACCCGCAGGTAGTTCGTCTCCGTGCCGTACGAGGGCCCCCAGACCTCCTGGAGCAGCTGCTTCTGACTGACGAGACGTCCCGTATTGCGGACCAGGACCTCCAGCAGGTGCCACTCCGTCGGCGTCAGCCGCACGTCCCGCCCCTCGCGGTTGACCTTCTTCGCCGCGAGGTCGACCGTGAAGACCTCCGTCTCGACGATCGCGTCGTCCCCCGCGGCCGCGGGCCCCGTCGGCTCCGCGCGCCGCACCGCGGCCCGCAGCCGGGCCAGCAGCTCGTCCATGCCGAACGGCTTGGTGACGTAGTCGTCGGCGCCGGCGTCCAGCGCCTCGACCTTCTCGTCGGAGGTGTGGCGGGCCGAGAGCACCAGGATCGGGACCCGGGTCCAGCCCCGCAGCCCCTTGATCACCTCGACGCCGTCCATGTCAGGCAGGCCGAGGTCGAGGATGACCACGTCGGGGTGGCGGGCGGCGGCGAGCTGGAGCGCGGTCGCGCCGTCGGGCGCGGCGTCGACCTCGTACTTCCGCGCCTTGAGGTTGATCACGAGGGCGCGGACGATCTGCGGCTCGTCATCCACCACGAGCACCCGGTTCATCGGTATCCACCTCTGCTGGTCGTGCGGGCCCGTCCACGGGGCCCGGGGTCGGGGACTGCTGGTCTGTCGGTGTGCCGGGGAGGCCTCACGTGGTGGCCTGCGCCGGGAGGTCCCCGCGGACGGGGGCGACCCCCGCGGCGGCCCGCAAGGTGAGCACCATGGTCATGCCGCCGCCGGGCGTGTCCTCGGCGGCGAGGGTGCCGCCCATGGCCTCGGCGAAGCCGCGGGCGACGGCCAGGCCGAGGCCCACGCCGGCGCCCCGCGGCGCGTCCCCGTAGCGCTGGAAGGGCTCGAAGATGCGGTCCTTGGCGCTGTCGGGAACGCCGGGGCCGCGGTCGGCCACCCGGACCTCCACCCGGTCGCCCAGGGCGCTGGCGGCCACGTGGACGGGCGTCCCGCCGGGGCTGTACTTGACGGCGTTCTCGACGACGTTGGCGACGCTGCGCTCCAGCAGGCCCGGGTCGACGGCGACCATCGGCAGCGACTCGGGGATGTCGAGGGTGACGCTGCCCTCGGGGACGCCGCCCAGGGCCATGGGCACGACCTCGTCCAGGTCGATCTCCCGGATCAGCGGGGTGACCGTGCCGGTCTGGAGCCGCGACATGTCGAGGAGGTTGCCGACGAGGTGGTCGAGGCGGTCGGCGCCGTCCTCGATGCTCGCCAGCAGCTCGGCCTCGTCCTCCTCGGACCAGGCGACGTCGTCCGAGCGCAGGGACGTCACCGCGGCCTTGATCGCGGCGAGCGGGGTGCGCAGGTCGTGGCTGACGGCGGCGAGCAGGGCGACGCGGATGCGGTTGCCCTCGTCCAGGCGGCGGGCCCGCTCGGCCTCGCCGACCAGCCGCTGCCGGTCCAGGACGACGGCGGCCTGCGCGGCGAAGGCGGCGAGCACGCGGCGGTCCTCGGCGGGCAGGACGCGGCCGGAGAGGGCGAGCGCCATGTTGTCGCCGACGGGCATGTCGACGTCGGCGTCCTCGGGCCGCAGCAGGGGCTTGCCCGAGCTGGTCACGACGCTGGCCGCGCAGGTCCACGGGTCGACCTCGCTGGCGCGCTCCAGCAGGGCCACGGACTCCATCGCGAAGGTCTCCCGGACCCGCTCCAGCAGCGCGTCCAGGCTGGTGTCGCCGCGCAGGACGCTGCCGGCCAGGAAGGAGAGGATCTCGGACTCGGCGCGCAGCCGGGCCGCCTGGTGGGTGCGGCGCGCGGCCACGTCCACCACGGACGCCACGGAGACCGCGACGAAGACGAAGATCGTGATGGCGACGATGTTCTTGGGGTCGGTGATCGTCCAGCGGTGCAGGGGCTCGACGAAGAAGTAGTTCAGCAGCAGCGAGCCGAAGGCCGCGGACGCGAGGGACGGCAGCAGGCCGCCGAGGAGGGCCGCGGCCACCGTCATGCACAGGAACAGCAGCATGTCGTTGGCGAGGCCGAGGTCCGGGTCGATGTGCGTCAGCAGCAGGCTGAGCAGGGCGGGCCCGCCCAGGCCGACGAGCCAGCCCGCGACGATGCGGCCGCGGCCCAGGCGGGCGCCGCGCGCGACCGGCAGGCCGCGGCCCTTGGCGGCCTCCTCGTGCGTGACGATGTGCACGTCGAGGTCGGGCCCGGAGTCGCGGGCCACGGTCTGGCCCACGCCGGGGCCGAAGATGTACTGCCAGGTCTTGCGCCGGCTGGAGCCGAGCACGATCTGGGTGGCGTTCACGCCACGGGCGAACTCCAGCAGCGAGGCGGGCACGTCGTCCCCGATCACGTGGTGGAAGGTGCCGCCGAGGTCCTCGACCAGGGTGCGCTGGACGGCCAGCTCCTTCGGCGACGCCGAGGTGAGCCCGTCGCTGCGGGCGATGTAGACGGCGAGGATCTCGCTGCCGGAGCCCTTGGCGGCCATGCGCGCCGCGCGGCGGATCAGGGTGCGGCCCTCGGGGCCGCCGGTGAGGCCCACGACGATGCGCTCGCGGGCGTGCCAGATGGTGGAGACGCTGTGCTCGGTGCGGTACTGGCGCAGGTACTCGTCGACGCGGTCGGCCGTCCACAGCAGCGCGAGCTCGCGCAGCGCGGTCAGGTTGCCGGGCCGGAAGTAGTTGGAGAGGGCCGCGTCGACCTTGTCGGGCTTGTAGATGTTGCCGTGCGCCATGCGGCGGCGCAGCGCCTGCGGCGACATGTCGACCAGCTCTATCTGGTCGGCGCGGCGCACCACCTCGTCGGGCACGGTCTCCTGCTGCCGCACGCCCGTGATCGACTCGACGACGTCGCCGAGGGACTCCAGGTGCTGGATGTTGACCGTGGAGACGACGTCGACGCCCGCCTGGAGCAGCTCCTCGACGTCCTGCCAGCGCTTGGTGTTGCGCGAGCCGGGCACGTTGGTGTGGGCGAGCTCGTCGACGAGGACGACGGCGGGGCGGCGGGCGAGGACGGCGTCGATGTCCATCTCGGTGAAGACCGTCCCGCGGTAGGCGATCTCCCTGCGGGGCACCTCCTCCAGCCCGTGCAGCATCACCTCGGTGCGCGGCCGGCCGTGGTGCTCGACGAAGCCGACCACGGCGTCCGTGCCGCGCTCCACGCGGCGGTGGGCCTCGGAGAGCATCGCGTACGTCTTGCCGACGCCCGGTGCCGCGCCGAGGTAGATCCGAAGCTTGCCGCGTCCCATGGCCCCATTGTCTTTCACGCTCCGCGGTGGTGTCCGGCCGGTTCGTGACGGCCGGCAGTGCCGATGTGCCCGCACTGCCGCGTACGGCCGACCTTACGGCCAAAGTTCTGGACATATGGGGCACCCGGGGGTGCCGGGCGCGGTATTGACGCAGCTCTGACGCCGTATGCCGTGTCCTTCGCGGACCGCGTACGGCGGCATGATGGCCGTATGACCGACATCCGCACGGCCCACACCTCCGATCTGACCGGTAAGGAACTCTCCGCGGTCCGCGCCCTCGTGAACGAAGCGTTCGAAGGGGACTTCTCCGACGACGACTGGGACCACACCGTGGGCGGCATGCACGCCCTCGCGTGGGAGGACGGCGAGCTCATAGGCCACGGCTCGCTCGTGCAGCGGCGGCTCCTGCACGGCGGGCGCGCGCTGCGCACCGGCTACGTGGAGGCCGTCGCCGTCCGCGCGGACCGGCGCCGGCAGGGCGTGGCCTCGGCCGTGATGGCCGCGCTGGAGCGGGTTCTGCGGGACGGGGCGTACGAGGTGGGCGCGCTGGGCGCGGCGGACGAGGCGGTCCCGCTGTACGAGGGCCGCGGCTGGCAGCTGTGGCGCGGCCCGTCGTCGGTGCTCGCACCGACGGGCCTGCGGCGCACGGAGGAGGAGGACGGCTGCATCTACGTCCTCCCGCTCGGGGCGGCGCTGGACCTGGACGGCGCGGTGGCGTGCGACTGGCGTCCGGGGGACGTGTGGTAGCCCCGACGTCCCCCGCCGACAGGCGCGTCACCGGTCCGGAGCCCCGGGCCCTTCGCCGGGGCCGAGCCCCGCTCCCCGCCGCAACGGCGACCAGCCACACGTGCGCAACCCGGCGGTGCCCAACCGGCCCCAGGCCGCCGGGCACCGCCGGACACGCCCGTAGGGGCTGATCACCGCCGCGGCGGAAGACAGGGGCGGGCCCCACCCCTACCACCAGCCGGGCCGGCACCCCTCCCCCGCCGCAACGGCGCGCAACCACATGGCCGCAACCCGGCGGTGCCGAACCGGCCCCAGGCCGCCGGGCACCGCCGGACACGCCCGTAGGGGCTGATCACCGCCGCGGCGGAAGGTGCGTCGCCGGGCCGGCGGCTCGCCCTTGGGGCGCCGGCCCGCCGGCTGCGCCGGGCGCGGGCCCCGGGGCGTGGTCGCCCCGGAAGTCAGCGCGGCCGACGCGTCAGCGAGGCCTCGGAACCGGGCGGCGGCCCAGGAGGTCGGCCAGGCCCTGGCGGGTCGCGGCGACGAGGACGCGGTCCTGGCGCCGCAGCACGTAGTCGCCGGGCAGATCCCGTAGCAGGACCGTCTGCCGCCCGGACGCGTCCGGCCGCACCATGGTCAGCCCGAGCACCCGCCACGCCCCCGGCGCGAACGCGTCCGCGGCGGCGCGCCCCTCCAGCCCCGCGTGCCCCACGACCTCGATCGCGGCGATGAGGACGACGCTCCGCTCCACCGGCACCGCCCCCAGGATCTGACGCCCTATCATCGCGCTGGCGAAGGCCGGGGCGACCAGGAACGAGACGCTGCGGCTGCGCGTCCACGCCCGCGGGTACGTGTCGCGCAGGGTGCGGTAGACGGCCTTGGCGAAGCGGTCGTCGTAGAGCCGCATGACCACGCGGACGTCGGGCTTGACGGCCCGCGCGTACAGCGCGGCCTCCAGGTTGGTGATGTCGCTGCTGGTCAGCGCCATGAGCGTGCCGCTCTGGCCGATCTTGGCGGCCTCCAGGACGCCTTCCTCGGTGACGTCGCCGATGATCGTGGGCACGCGCAGGGAACGGGCGACCGCGACACCGCGCGCCTGCGGGTCGCGCTCGACGCAGACGACGGGGATGCCGAGCTCGCGCAGCCGGGCCAGCACACGGGTGCCGATCTTGCCGAGCCCGAGCAGCACCACGTGCCCGGAGAGGCCGCGCCGCGGGCGCCGCAGCGTGGAGGCGGAGCGGAAGGTGCCGAGGCCTTCCAGGGCGGCGGCCACGAGCAGGGGGAGCAGCAGCAGTCCGGTGAAGCCGGAGAGGAGCTGGAGGATCTGCCGGCCGTGGCCCTCGTGGATCGCGGGGTCGTTGATCGCGAAGAGGTCGAGCAGCGACAGGTAGACGGCGTGCGTCGGGTTGTTGCTGCTGACGCTCCAGGACGCGACGGCCAGCCCGCACACGGCGGCGATCAGCAGCCCGAGGGCCCAGCGCAGGCGCCGGGAGAAGAACGAGCCGAGCGGCAGGCCGCGGACGGTGGGCCGGCTCGGCGGCACGGACGGCACGTCCATCGGCACCGCCTCCAGGACGACCCGGGAGCGCCCCTCCGCGCCCGGCGGCGGCACGGCGCCGGGCAGCAGCAGGGGCCCGTCGGCCTCGGGACCGTAGGCGTCGGCGGGCCGCTGGGCCGGGGCGAGCAGGGCGACGGTGCACAGCTCCTGCGGCCGCCCGGGGGCGTCCGCCAGGGGCGGCCGCTCGGCGGCTCTCAGGAGCCTGCTGCCGACGTCGAAGACCCGGCTGTGCCCGGAGACGGCGGCGGTGACGAGGACGGGGGCGGCGGTGTCCGCGTCCGACAGGACGGTGGTGGTGGCGTCGGTGACGGGCTCGGCGTCCGACGTGGCGGCGGCCAGCAGGGCGGCCTGGTCGAGGACTTCCTCCAGGTGCTGGCCGAGCCGCCGGTTGTAGAGGCGGATGACGAGCCGGACGCGCGGGTTGAGGCGGCGGGCGAGCAGGGCCGCCTGGACGTTGGTCTCGTCGTCGTCGTAGACGAGGGCGAGCGCGGTGGCGTGGGCCACCCCCGCCTCGGCGAACGCCTCCTCGCCGGGCTCGGCCGCCTCCACGACCCGTACGAGGCCACTGCCGGCGGGGGCGGTGCCGTTGCGGTCGGGGGCGCCGGCGCGGCCGACGACTCCGGTGACACGCCCGAACAGGGCCGCGGCGCGGCCGACCATGGGCGCGGGGCGCCGCCGGGCCTCGCGCGCCGGCGGCAGGACGACGGTGACGCGCTCGCCGTACACGCCGGAGAGCTCGGCGGCGAGCCGGTGCACGAGCCCGTCGTCACCGCACACCACCATGTGCGGTGCGTCCGGCGTGACTTGGGGCTGCTGGTTCAGTGTGGCCACACCGTCAGCCTGCCCTGCGCCGGTCGAACATTCACCGGAATTGGTACGGAGATACGGGGCATACCGGATCGGCGGGGCCGGAGCACAACCCTCCACCCCCGGAACCCGCCCCTCCACGGACCGCGCTCCGGAGCGCACGCCCGCCGCGTCTCCGGAGCACCCGCCCGCCACGCACCGCGGCCCGCCCTCTCACAAGGAGAGGGCGGGCCGCATGTCAGTTCGCGCCGGGTGTCACTGCTTCCCGCCGGTCCCGGCGAGCTCCCGCAGGGCGATGTTCAGCTTCAGGACGTTGACGCGCTCCTCGCCCATGAAGCCGAGGACGCGGCCGTCCACGTGGTCCTCGACGAGCTTCTCGACCTTGTCCGCCGGCAGGCCGTTGGCCTCGGCGACGCGCTTGGCCTGGAGCCGGGCGTACGCCGGCGAGATGTCCGGGTCGAGGCCCGAGGCGGAGGCGGTCAGCGCGTCCACCGGTACGGCCGACGGCTCGACGTGGTTGAACGCGGCGGCGTCCGCCCGCCGCTGCTTGACGGCGTCCAGCAGGGTCTTGCTGTCCGCGGCCAGGTTGGAGGCGCCGGAGACGATCAGCTTGTACCGGGTGTTCTCGGCGTTCGGGCCGGCCGCCGACGGGCGGGGCTGGAAGAACTTCGGGTCCGGCAGCGGGTTGCCGTCCTTGTCCTTCTTGTCGAGCGTGTAGCTCTGGCCGAGCCGCTCGGAGCCCACGGACTTGCCGTCCACCGTGACCTCGGAGCCGTTGGCCTTGCCGTGGAAGGCCGCCTGGGCGATGCCGGTGACGACCAGCGGGTAGATCACCCCGCAGACCACCGTGAGGACGAGCAGGGCGCGGAGCCCCGCGCCGACCAGGCGGGCCGTGCTGCGTACGGAGTTGTTCATGGTGACGTCACCCGATGCCAGGGATGAGGGAGATGAGCAGGTCGATGATCTTGATGCCGATGAACGGGGAGATCAGGCCGCCCAGTCCGTAGATCAAGAGGTTGCGCCGGAGCATGGCGTCCGCGCTCATCGGCCGGTAGCGCACGCCCTTGAGGGCGAGCGGCACCAGCGCGACGATGATCAGCGCGTTGAAGATGACCGCCGAGAGGATGGCCGACTCGGGCGAGGACAGGCTCATGATGTTGAGCTTGTCCAGGCCGGGGTAGGCCACCGCGAACATCGCCGGGATGATGGCGAAGTACTTGGCGACGTCGTTGGCGATCGAGAAGGTCGTCAGGGCGCCGCGCGTGATGAGCAGCTGCTTGCCGATCTCGACGATCTCGATGAGCTTGGTGGGGTTGGAGTCCAGGTCCACCATGTTCCCGGCCTCCTTGGCGGCCGAGGTGCCGGTGTTCATGGCCACGCCCACGTCGGCCTGCGCGAGCGCGGGGGCGTCGTTCGTGCCGTCGCCCGTCATCGCCACGAGCTTGCCGCCGGCCTGCTCGCGCTTGATGAGCGCCATCTTGTCCTCGGGCGTCGCCTCGGCGAGGAAGTCGTCGACGCCGGCCTCCTCCGCGATGGCCTTGGCCGTCAGCGGGTTGTCACCCGTGATCATGACGGTCTTGATGCCCATGGCGCGCAGCTCGTCGAACCGCTCGCGCATGCCCTCCTTGACGACGTCCTTGAGGTGGATGACACCGAGGACGCGGGCGCCCCGGGCGTCCTCCACGGCGACCAGCAGCGGGGTGCCGCCGGCCTGGGAGATGTCGTCGGTGAGCGTACGGGCGTCCTCGGCGACGGTGCCGCCCTGCTCCTCGACCCAGGCGAGGACCGAACCGGTCGCGCCCTTGCGGACCTTGCGGCCGTCCACGTCGACGCCGGACATCCGGGTCTGGGCGGTGAAGGGGATCCACTCGGCGCCCACGAGCTCGCCCTCGTGGCGCTCGCGCAGGCCGTACTTCTCCTTGGCGAGGACGACGATGGAGCGGCCCTCGGGCGTCTCGTCGGCGAGCGAGGAGAGCTGGGCGGCGTCGGCGACCTCGGCGGCCGTGGTGCCCTTGACGGGCACGAACTCGGCGGCCTGGCGGTTGCCGTAGGTGATGGTGCCGGTCTTGTCGAGCAGCAGCGTCGAGACGTCGCCCGCGGCCTCCACCGCGCGCCCGGACATCGCCAGGACGTTGCGCTGCACCAGCCGGTCCATGCCCGCGATGCCGATCGCGGACAGCAGGGCGCCGATGGTGGTCGGGATGAGGCAGACCAGCAGCGCCGCCAGGATGATCATCGACTGCTCGGCGCCCGCGTAGATCGCGAACGGCTGGAGCGTGATGACGGCCAGCAGGAAGACGATCGTCAGCGAGGCGAGCAGGATGTTCAGCGCGATCTCGTTGGGCGTCTTCTGCCGGGCCGCGCCCTCGACCAGGTTGATCATGCGGTCGATGAAGGTCTCGCCGGGCTTCGTCGTGATCTTGATGACGATGCGGTCGGAGAGGACCTTGGTGCCGCCGGTGACCGCCGAGCGGTCGCCGCCGGACTCGCGGATGACCGGGGCCGACTCGCCGGTGATGGCCGACTCGTCGACGGAGGCGACGCCCTCGACGACGTCGCCGTCGCCCGGGATGATGTCGCCGGCCTCGCAGACGACCAGGTCGCCCACGCGCAGGTCGGTGCCGGGCACCGACTCCTCGGTGTCGCCGGCGAGGCGCCGGGCCACCGTGTCGGTCTTGGCCTTGCGCAGCGTGTCGGCCTGGGCCTTGCCGCGGCCCTCGGCGACCGCCTCGGCCAGGTTGGCGAAGAGGACGGTCAGCCACAGCCACACCGTGATCGCCCAGCCGAACCACGAGCCGGGGTCCTTCAGCGCCAGCACGGTGGTGACCACCGAGCCGATCAGGACCACGAACATCACCGGGGCCTTGACCATCACCCGGGGGTCGAGCTTGCGGAAGGCGTCCGGCAGCGACTTCAGCAGCTGGGCCGGGTCGAAGAGGCCGCCGGAGACCCGGCCGGGATCCGGGGAGCCCTGCGGGCGGGCCTCCTCCTCGGACGCGGTACGGACAGGGGTGGTCGTGCTCATGAGAGTCCCTCCGCCATCGGGCCAAGGGCCAGGGCCGGGAAGTAGGTCAAGCCGGTGATGATGAGGATCGCGCCGACGAGCAGGCCCGCGAAGAGCGGCTTCTCCGTGCGCAGGGTGCCGGCGGTCTCGGGGACGGGCGTCTGCTCGGCCAGCGAGCCGGCCAGCGCCAGGACGAAGACCATCGGCAGGAAGCGGCCGAGCAGCATGGCGAGGCCGATCGTGGTGTTGTACCAGGGCGTGTTGGCGTTCAGGCCGGCGAAGGCGGAGCCGTTGTTGTTGGCGCCGGAGGTGAACGCGTAGAGGACCTCGGAGAAGCCGTGGGCGCCGCTGCCGTCCACCGAGTTGCCCTTGACGTTCAGGATCGACTCGGGCGGCCCGGACAGCGCCATGGACAGGGCGGTGAAGCCCAGCACCAGGGTCGGGGTGATGAGGATGTAGCACGCGGCGAGCTTGATCTCGCGGGTGCCGATCTTCTTGCCGAGGTACTCGGGCGTCCGGCCGACCATCAGGCCCGCGATGAAGACCGCGATGATCGCCATGACGAGCATGCCGTAGAGGCCGGAGCCGACGCCGCCGGGCGCGATCTCGCCCAGCATCATGCTCAGCAGCGTGATGCCGCCGCCGAGGCCGGTGTAGGAGGAGTGGAAGGAGTCCACCGCGCCGGTCGAGGTGAGCGTCGTGGTGGTGGCGAAGATGGCCGAGGCGCCGACGCCGAAGCGCTGCTCCTTGCCCTCCATCGCGCCGCCCGCCGCCTGGAGCGCGGGACCGTGGTGCGCGTACTCGGTCCACATCATCAGGGCGGTGAAGCCGAGCCAGATGACGCCCATCGCGGCCAGGATCGCGTAACCCTGCTTGACGTTGCCGACGAGCTTGCCGAAGGTCCGGGTCAGCGCGAAGGGGATGACGAGGATCAGGAAGATCTCGAAGAGGTTGGAGAAGGCGTCGGGGTTCTCGAACGGGTGGGCGGAGTTGGCGTTGAAGTAGCCGCCGCCGTTGGTGCCGAGCTCCTTGATGACCTCCTGCGAGGCCACGGCGCCGCCGTTGACCTGCTGGGTGCCCCCGGCGAGCTGACCTATCTCGTGGATGCCGGAGAAGTTCTGGATGGCGCCGCAGGCGACCAGGACGACCGCGCCGACCACCGAGAGCGGCAGCAGGATGCGGACGGTGCCGCGCACGAGGTCGGCCCAGAAGTTGCCGAGCTCGCCGGTGCGCGACCGGGCGAAGCCGCGGACGAGCGCGACGGCCACGGCCATGCCCACGGCCGCGGAGACGAAGTTCTGCACGGCGAGGCCGAGCGTCTGGACGGCGTGGCCCATGGCCTGCTCACCCGAGTACGACTGCCAGTTGGTGTTGGCGACGAACGAGGCGGCGGTGTTGAACGCCTGGTCCGGGCTGATCGCGGTGAAGCCCAGCGACAGCGAGTCGGGCAGGACGCCCTGGATCCGCTGGAGCAGGTACAGGAAGAGGACGCCGACGGCGGAGAACGCGAGGACGCCGCGCAGGTACGCGGGCCAGCGCATCCCGGCGTCCGGGTCGGCGCCGATGGTGCGGTAGATCAGCTTCTCGGCGCGCAGGTGCTTGCCGGAGCTGTAGACCCCGGCCATGAAGTCGCCGAGCGGGCGGTACGACAGCGCCAGCGCCGCGATGAGCGCGAGGAGCTGGAGGACTCCGGAGAGTACGGGGCTCATATCTGTGCTCAGAACCTCTCCGGGAAGACGAGGGCGAGGATCAGGTAGCCCAGCAGGGCGACGGCCACGACCAGGCCGACGATGTTCTCGGCAGTCACAGCTTCGTCACCCCCTTGGCGACGAGAGCCACCAGCGCGAAGACCGCGAGCGTGGTGACGACGAAGGCCACGTCGGCCATCGTGTGCTCCTAGAGAGGGTTCGGATATGAACGGACCATCACAGGAAACCGTTCGCGGACCCTCCCGGGCGCTCCGTTGACGCCCTCTATACGGCCATTAGCGCCCCCTTGACGGAATCCATATGGATCCGCCTTTGACCTGCAAAAACGCCGCTGGGCCGCAACCCCGGTCAGGGGTTGCGGCCCAGCGGAAGGCCGTAATCCAGCCGCCGGCGAGGGTGTTCGCCGGTGGCTGCGCGCGTCCGTCAGCGCACTTCGGTGATCTCCGGACCGCGCTCCAGGCGGTCCACGCCGCCCGCGAAGCGCGAGCGGTCGTCGTCCGTCTGCTGGAGGCCCTCGGCGACCATCTGGGCGTCCTCGGGCAGCTTCAGGACGATCGGGTCGCGGGGAGCCATCGGGGACTCGCCGCGGACGACGACGGTGTCCCGGAAGATCTGCTCCAGCAGGCCGGCGGTCTGCGGCTGCACCGCGCCCTGGCCGGAGATCACGCCGCGCAGGAACCAGCGCGGCCCGTCGCACCCGATGAAGCGCACCATCTGCACGCCCTGCGTGCCGTCCGGCAGCGCCACGGGCACCTGGGCCCGCAGCTCCCAGCCGAGCGGCCCCTGGACCTCGTCCACGACACCGCCCTGCTGGGTGATGCCGGAGGCGATCTCCTCGCGGACCTCGCCCCAGATGCCCTCGCGCTTGGGGGCGGCGAAGCCCTGGAGCTGCACGGCGCTGTCGCGGAGCACGACGGTGGCGGCGACGATCGCGTCACCGGCGACCTCCACGCGCAGCTCCATGCCCTCGACGCCCGGCACGAACAGGCCGCCCAGGTCGACCCGGCCCTCGGCGGGGTCGCGGACCTCGGAGAGGTCCCACGGCCCGTCGGGGCGCGGCTCCGGCTCCAGCCGGACCCGGCTCCCGGCCTCGGAGTCCGACGCGGCCGGCGACTCCTCAGCCAAATCCTCGGAGGTCACGTCGTCGGGACGGGAGTCCTCGACCACGTCCTCACTGCGCTTGCGGCGACGACCGAACACGTCACTGTCCTTCCCGGTCGCTGGCGACCGAAGCGAATCCATACCCCACGGCAGCGTGGCCACCGGTGGACCCGAAGCCCCCTTCGGCCCGTGCCGAGCCCGGAAGCTCCGCGACCTCGTGGAAGCGGACCTTCTCTACTTGCTGGACGACCAACTGGGCGATGCGGTCGAACCTCTCGAACCGGACGGTCTCCCGCGGGTCCAGATTGACCACAATCACCTTGATCTCTCCACGGTACCCGGCATCGATGGTCCCCGGGGCATTCACCATGGAGACTCCGCACCGGGCGGCGAGGCCCGAACGCGGGTGCACGAAGGCCGCGTAGCCGTCCGGCAGCGCGATGGAGACGCCCGTCGGCAGCACCATCCGCTCCCCCGGGGCCAGCTCGGCGGCCTCGGTGGTCACGAGGTCGCAGCCGGCGTCACCGGGGTGACCGTAGGAGGGGAGGGGCACCTCGGGGTCCACTCGGCGGATGAGGACGTCCAAGGGTTGACGCGTCACGGGTTCACCTCGAAAGCTCGCGCGACCTTCACCTGGTCGGGGTTGGCCAGCGTGGCCTGGATCTCTGCGGGACGGCCGTGCTCGATGAAGTGGTCGACCTTGACCTCGACGAACACCGCTTCGGCGCGGAGTGCGAGCGGGCCCTCGGGCCCGCCGATCCGGCCGGTGGCCGCGGCGTAGATCTTACGGCCGTGCACGGCCGTCACCTCGGCGTGCAGGTGGAGCACGGTGTCCACGGGCACGGGCAGCAGGAAGTCGGTCTCCAGCCGGCCGGTCACCGCGATCACCCGCAGCATCCAGCCCAGCGAGCCCAGCGTCTCGTCCAGCGCCGTCGCCAGCACCCCGCCGTGGGCGAGGCCGGGGGCGCCCTGGTGCGCTTCCTTGACCCGGAACTCCGCGGAGACGCACACGCCGTCGCCGGCCCGCACCTCGACGTGCAGCCCGTGCGGGACGCCGGGGCCGCAGCCGAAGCAGTACTCGTAGTGCGACCCGATGGTCTCGCCGGGCGCGGGCGCGTCGGGGTGCCGCACGGGGGGCACGGCCCCGTCCGGCGGCGTCGGCGCTGTCGTTCGTCCACTCACAGGGGCTGACCTTACCCGCGCGGGCGGGGCCCGGTCCCGCTCGTGTCAAGCTTGGGCCCATGCAGGCTTACGAAGAACGTCTGACCGCGCCCCGTTCCTGGTGGTTCATCGCGGTTCTGACCGGGGTGGCGATGGCGCTGATCCTGCTGCCCCTGGGGACGGTGCCCATGCTCGCCGGCCTCGTGGGCGGCGGCGCCCTGGCGGCCACGGCGGTCAGCTCGTACGGCTCGGTGCGCATCCGCGTGGTGGGCGGCGCGCTGGTCGCGGGCGACGCCCGGATCCCGGTCAAGGCGCTGGGGACGCCGCAGGTGCTGGACGCCGAAGAGGCCCGCGCCTGGCGCACGTACAAGGCCGACACCCGCGCCTTCATGCTGCTGCGGGGCTACGTGCCCACGGCGCTGCGGATCGAGATCACCGATCCGTCCGACCCGACGCCCTACGTCTACCTCTCCACGCGCTCCCCCGAGCGGCTGGCCGCCGCGCTGACGGCGGTACGGGCTTCCTGACGGGCTTACGGGCTTCCCTGGCGCAGTGGTGGCAGTACGGGCTCGCTGAGGGGGCTTCCCGGCGGGTTCGACGGCTCTCCCGGCGGTACGGGAAGGGCCGGGCCCCGGGCCCGGCCCAGAGGCCGCTACAGGAGCGGAAGAGGGCCCTCAGGGCCCTCGGGGAGCGCCTCCCACGGCACCTGCCGAGCGCGCAGGTCCTTGCGGACCTTGGCCGCCAGCCTTCTGGTGTCGCGGCGGTTCATCACCGCACCCACGGTCGCGCCGATCATGAAGGGCGTGAGGCTGGGCAGATTGCGGAACGTGCGCTTGAGGATCTGCTGGCGCAGCTCGCGCTTGAGCTGGCCGCCCAGGGCCGCGTTGACGGTGGTGGGGGCCGTGACGTCGATGCCGCGCTCGTCAGCCCAGGCGGCCAGATAGGCCAGGGAGCGCTGCCGGAGGTTGCCGGGAGCCCTCAGGCCGTACACCTCGTGGAGCTCGGCGATCAGCTTGAACTCCACGGCGGCGACGCCGGCGATCTCCGCCGCCAGTTCGGCGGGCATCGCGGGCGGCACCGGCAGCATCGCCGCGGCACCGACTCCGGCGCCCACCGTGGAGGTGCCGTGGGCCGCGCCCGCCACCAGCTTGTCGGCGAGCTCCTCCGGGCCGAGGCCCGGGAACTGGGCCCGCAGCGTCGCGAGGTCCCGCACGGGGATGCGCGGGGCGTTCGCGATGATCCGGTCGGCAAGGGCGGTCAGGCCCGCCCGTGCTCCCCGGCCGCCCTTGGCGGCGCCACGGCCGACCGCGGCGGCGAGCGAGGCCGTGCGGCCCCGCTCGACGTGATTGCCGGCCGTGTCACCAGGGGCGGATGCGTCCTGCCGTGCGGCGTCCCCGCCGGGCCCGGTGGTCAGTTCGGGCTGCCGGGAGCGCCGCTTCCGGAACGGGGTCGAGCCTGCCATCGCAGACCCGGTCCTCAGTCGCAGTCGCGGCAGATCGGCTGGCCGTTCTTCTCGCGCGCCAGCTGGCTGCGGTGGTGCACGAGGAAGCAGCTCATGCAGGTGAACTCGTCGGCCTGCTTGGGCAGGACCCGGACGGCCAGCTCCTCGTTGGAGAGGTCCGCGCCGGGCAGCTCCATGCCCTCCGCGGCCTCGAAGTCGTCCACGTCTACGGTCGACGCCGACTTGTCGTTCCGGCGGGCCTTGAGCTCTTCAAGGCTGTCCGAGTCGACGTCGTCGTCGGTCTTGCGTGGGGTGTCGTAGTCCGTTGCCATGTCGCTCTCCCCCTCTGGGTGTCTGCGGTGTCTCCAGCGCACGTAACGCGTGAGAGGCCGGACTTGTGCCCGACCCGAGGCGGAGATTTTGCCTCACATCAAGGTCTGTTACTCAATCGACACCCAACCGCACACCTGAAGAGGTGATGGGGTTGGATGGCGAACCGGACCGTACACGGTCCGGATGCCGCATGCGGATGCGCCATCACGTGTACTTCCCGTGATCACGACCAGCAGAAACCCCCATTTTCCCGGCGTTCCGGCGAGTCCATTGATCACGGAGAGTGGATGGCCGGAAGTTTGCGTGTGTGAGCGATTCCACACATCCACAGCAAGGGGCGGAACGTGAAAATTCCGCCCAAAGCGAACCTACGGCCGCCCTATTCTCGCAGAAATTTTCAGGTGGGCAGGACCACTCTCATGATCAACCCGCCTCCCTCGCGCGGCACCGCGGTGATCCGCCCGCCGTGCGCGCGGGCCACCGAGCGCACGATCGAGAGCCCCAGGCCGACGCCCTTGTCGCTGCCCGTGCGCTCCGTACGGAGCCTGCGGAACGGCTCGAAGATGTTGTCCAGCTCGTACGCGGGGACCACCGGGCCGGTGTTCTCCACCACCAGCACCGCCTGCCCCGGCTGCGCCTCGGTGGTGACCTCGACCCAGCCGTCCGGGGCGTTGTAGCGCACGGCGTTCTGCACGAGGTTCAGCGCGATCCGCTCCAGCAGCACGCCGTTGCCCTGGACCACGGCGGGCTGCCGCGTGCCGCGCAGCTCCACGCCCTTGCCCTGGGCCTCCGAGCGCGTCTGGTCCAGCGCCCTGGACGCCACCTCGGCGAGGTCCACGGGCTTGCGGTCGACGATCTCGTTGTCGCTGCGGGCGAGCAGCAGCAGGCCCTCCACCAGCTGCTCGCTGCGCTCGTTCGTGGCCAGCAGCGTCTTGCCGAGCTGCTGGAGCTCCGGCGGCGCCCCGGGGTCGGAGAGGGTGACCTCCAGCAGCGTGCGGTTGATCGCGAGCGGCGTGCGCAGCTCGTGCGAGGCGTTGGCCACGAACCGCTGCTGCGCGGTGAAGGCCCGCTCCAGCCGGTCCAGCATCTCGTCGAAGGTGTCGGACAGCTCCTTCAACTCATCCTCCGGCCCGCCCAGTTCGATGCGCCGGGAGAGGTCGGTGGCGGCCACCCGGCGGGCGGTCCGCGTCATCTTGCCCAGCGGCGAGAGGACCCGGCCGGCCATGGCGTAGCCGAAGGCGAAGGCGATCACGGCGAGGCCCAGGAGGGCCAGCAGGGAGCGCTTGAGGAGGCCGTCGAGGGCGATGGCCCGCTGGTGCTCCATGCACAGCCGCAGGCCGTTCATGAAGGCGTCGCTGTTGGTCGCGGAGCCCTGGGGCAGGCTCCGGCAGCTGGCACTGGTCTCGACGTTGGCGTTGAGGATCCGGAACGGCAGCTGGTTGCCCTGGGTGAGGGCGTCGGCCGCCAGCAGATAGATGATCGTCAGCAGCAGCACGCCCGCCATCAGGAACATCCCGCCGTACAGCAGGGTCAGCCGTATCCGGATGGTGGGGCGCAGCCAGGGGAACGGGCGCACGACGGGCTGCCGCGGGTCCCAGGTGGGCTTGGGGGGCGCTGCGGGGGGTGCGGGCGCGGGGGAGGTGGACATCAGGGTCAGATCCGGTATCCGGAGCCCGGCACGGTGACGATCACCGGGGGCTCGCCGAGCTTGCGGCGCAGGGTCATCACGGTGACCCGGACGACGTTGGTGAAGGGGTCGGTGTTCTCGTCCCAGGCCTTCTCCAGGAGCTGCTCGGCCGAGACGACCGCGCCCTCGCTGCGCATGAGGACCTCCAGGACGGCGAACTCCTTGGGGGCGAGCTGGACCTCCCGGCCGTCGCGGAAGACCTCGCGGCGGTTGGGGTCGAGCTTGATGCCGGCGCGCTCCAGGACGGGCGGCAGGGCCACGGTCGTGCGGCGGCCGAGGGCCCGCACGCGGGCGGTGAGCTCGCTGAAGGCGAAGGGCTTGGGCAGGTAGTCGTCGGCGCCGATCTCCAGGCCCTCCACGCGGTCGCTGACGTCGCCGGAGGCGGTGAGCATCAGGACGCGGGTGGGGATGCCGAGCTCGACGACCTTGCGGCACACGTCGTCGCCGTGGACGAGGGGCAGGTCGCGGTCGAGGACGATCACGTCGTAGTCGTTGACGGCGATGCGCTCCAGAGCGGCGGCACCGTCGTACACGACGTCGACCGCCATGGCCTCCCGGCGCAGTCCGGTGGCGACGGCATCGGCGAGCAGCTGCTCGTCCTCGACGACGAGTACGCGCACGGCGTTGATCCTTCCCTTTGGGCCCGGGCGGGCAGGCTGGAGATACCCCTGTGGGTTCCTCCATCCTGCCTCGAACCTCGGTAAACCGGCTGTAAGGGGCGCCGGGGCCGACCTGCCGGCCGGTCGTTCCGGATCGCCGCCGGGGTGCGGCTCCGAGCTGTTTCCGGTCCGCTCGTGGATTGGTTCCGGACGGGAGGTTTCCCCGCGCATGGGGCTGGGGAAGACGTCTGCACACCCGCGATCACGCCCAGTGGCGGCACGCCACTACGGCACGCCCGCCCGATCCAGGGGCAGGGGCGCGATCGATTCGCCGTCGGCACACCCCCGTGCCATCGACCCACGACGAGGGGGCGCAGCACCATGGACGCGTTCACCGCTGGCATTCTGCAGCGCATAGAGACCACCCGCAGCGACCGGGACCAGGCCCGCAAGCTGGGCGATGAGTACACGGCCGAGGTGGAGCAGTCCGCCCTGGACGATCTCCACCGCCTGGCCGCGGAGCACGGCGTCAAGGTCTCGGCCGCCTGATCCTGATCCGGCGGCGACGCCCCGGCACCCACGTGGGTGCCGGGGCGTCGTCATGCCCGGGGGAAGGCCCCTGAGGGCCCTGGGAGGGGCGCTCAGCCCTGCCAGGCCCCCAGCTCCTCCAGCCGGCCTTGCAGCCGCTCGAAGAGGGCCGGCGGGGCCGCCACCGTGAGCTCCGTGGAGGCGGGCTCGCCCGGGCGGCCGCCCGTCAGTGCCCCGGCCTCGCGGGCGATCAGCGCGCCCGCCGCGTAGTCCCAGGGGTTCAGGCCGCGCTCGTAGTAGCCGTCGAGCCGGCCGCAGGCCACGTCGCACAGGTCGATCGCGGCCGACCCGCCGCGCCGGATGTCGCGCACCTGCGGCAGCAGGGAGCGCAGGACCTCCGCCTGGGCGGCGCGGCGCGAGGCGAGGTAGCCGAAGCCGGTGCCGATGAGGGCCTGGTCGAGGCCGGGCGCGGGCCGTACGGCCAGCCGCCGCTCGCCCAGGAAGGCGCCCTGGCCGAGCACCGCGTGGTAGGTCTCGCCGCGCATCGGGGCGGCCACGACGCCGACGACGGCCTCGCCGTCGATCTCGGCGGCTATCGACACGCACCAGGACGGCAGGCCGTAGAGGTAGTTCACGGTGCCGTCGACGGGGTCGATGACCCACCGGACGCCGGTGCTGCCCTCGCTGCTGGCGCCCTCCTCCCCCAGCAGGCCGTCGCCGGGGCGGCGCTCGGCGAGGAAGCCGGTGATCAGCTTCTCGGCGGCGATGTCCATCTCGGTGACGACGTCGATCGGGCTGGTCTTCGTCGCGGCGACGCCCAGGTCCGCCGGGCGGCCGTCGCGGAGCAGCGCTCCGGCGCGGCCGGCGGCCTCAAGGGCTACGGCCAGGAGTTCTGCCTTCAGAGTGTCGCTCACGGTGCTGGTGCTCCTTGGACGGATTGGACGGAAAGGGCGGGCGTACGGGAAGGGTCAGGCGTACGGGCTGTCGGCTCCGGCGGCGGCCGGGCGAGGGGCCCTGGCCGGGCAGCAGCCGACGGGACAGAGGTCGTGCGAGGGGCCGAGGGCCCCCAGGGCGCACCGCGCGGGGTGCTCGCCGCGCTCGGTCGCGGCGCGCTCCAGGACGAGCTCGCGGACGGCGGCGGCGAAGCGGGGGTCGGCGCCGACGGTCGCCGCGCGGGCGACCGGCAGGCCGAGCTCCGCGGCCTTGGCGGTGGCCTCGGTGTCGAGGTCGTACTTGACCTCCATGTGGTCCGAGACGAAGCCGATGGGGACCATGACGACGGCAGGGACGCCGGCGGCGTGGGAGGCCTCCAGGTGGTCGCAGATGTCGGGTTCGAGCCAGGGGATGTGCGGGGCGCCGCTGCGGGACTGGTAGACGAGCTGCCAGGGGTGCTCCCGGCCGGTCTCCGCGCGGACCGCCTCCGCGATCGTGCGGGCCACGTCGAGGTGCTGGGCGACGTAGGCGCCGCCGTCGCCGTGGCCCTCCGCCGGGCCGGAGGAGTCCGCGGCGGCGGTGGGGATGGAGTGGGTGGTGAACGCGAGGCGGGCGCCCTCGCGGACGGCCTCGGGCAGCTCGGAGAGGGCCGCGAGGACGGCGTCGGCCATGGGGCGGACGAAGCCGGGGTGGTTGAAGTAGTGCCGCAGCTTGTCGACGCGGGGCGGGGTGACGCCCTCGGCCTCCAGGGCGGCGAGCGCGTCCGCGAGGTTCTCGCGGTACTGGCGGCAGCCCGAGTACGAGGCGTAGGCGCTGGTGGCGAGGGTGAGGACGCGGCGCCGGCCGTCGGCGGCGATCTCGCGCAGGGTGTCGGTCAGGTACGGCGCCCAGTTGCGGTTGCCCCAGTAGACCGGGAGGTCGGTGCCGTGCTCGGCGAACTCCTTGCGCAGGGCGCCGAGCAGCGCCCTGTTCTGGTCATTGATGGGGCTGACGCCGCCGAAGAGGAAGTAGTGCTGACCGACCTCCTTGAGGCGCTCGCGGGGGATGCCGCGCCCGCGCGTGACGTTCTCCAGAAAAGGAACGACGTCGTCCGGGCCCTCGGGACCGCCGAAGGAGAGCAACAGCAGGGCGTCGTAGGGGGCGTGCGCTGGCTGATCCGACATGAGTCCGATCCTGCCACTCGTCACTGACCGGCAGGAAATGGCGGTGCGCCGCACAAACGTACCCCCGTAAGCTGTATCAGCCACCTACATCCCTTACGGCACCCTCGATCCGTCCCGTCCCCGACCTCCCTGGGAGCCGTCGTTGTCCAGTCCGTACCGCGCGATCTTCGCCGTCCCCGGAAGCAAGGGCTTCTCGGCCGCCGGCCTGCTGGGCCGGATGCCGCTGTCCATGTTCGGCATCGGCGTGGTCACGATGGTCTCCCAGATCACCGGCCGCTACGGCCTGGCGGGTGCCCTCTCGGCCACCCTGGCGATCTCGGCGGCCGTGGTCGGGCCGCAGATATCCCGGCTCGTCGACCGGCACGGGCAGCGCCGGGTGCTGCGCCCGGCGACGCTCGTGGCCCTGGCCGCCGCCGTGGGGCTGCTGCTGAGCGCGCAGCAGCGCTGGCCGGACTGGACGCTGTTCCTCTTCTCGGCGTGCTGCGGGTGCGTGCCGAACGTGGGCTCCATGGTGCGGGCCCGCTGGGCGGCCCTGTACGGAGGCAGCCCGCAGCTCCACACGGCCTACGCCTTCGAGTCCGTCGTCGACGAGGTGTGCTTCATCGTCGGCCCGATCCTGTCGATCGGGCTCTGCACACAGTGGTTCCCGGAGGCCGGCCCCCTGCTGGCCACCTGCTTCCTCGCGGTCGGGGTGTTCTGGCTGACCGCGCAGCGCGGCACCGAGCCCGAGCCGCACCCGCAGGCGAAGGGGGCGCGCGGCGGTGCGCTGCGCTCGCCCGGCCTCCAGGTCCTGGTGGTGGCCTTCACCGCGACGGGCATGATCTTCGGCACCTGCGACGTGGTGACCGTCGCCTTCGCCGACGAGCAGGGGCACAAGAGCATGGCGAGCGTGGTGCTCGCGACGTACGCGCTGGGCTCCTGCGCGGCGGGGGTGGTTTTCGGACTCCTGCCGCTGAAGGGGGAGCTGGCCCGCCGCTGGCTCCTGGGCGTGTGTGCGATGGCCGTGAGTATGATCCCCCTCCTACTGGTCGGGAGCCTGCCGTTCCTGGCCGTGGCGCTCTTTGTCTCGGGGCTGTCGATCGCGCCGACCATGGTGTCGACGATGGCCCTGGTCGAACAGCACGTACCGCGCGCGCAGCTGACCGAGGGCATGACCTGGACGAGCACGGGGCTCGCGGTCGGCGTGGCGCTGGGGTCGTCGGCCGCCGGCTGGGTGGTGGACACCCGCGGCGCGGCCGCGGGGTACGAGGTGTCCGCGGTGGCGGGGGCGCTCGCGGCGGCGGTCGCGCTCCTGGGGTACCGCCGGCTCCGCACGCAGGCAGAGCAGCGGCCGGGGGCACCTGTGCCGCAGGCAAGGGGAGGGTCTGACGCGCATGACGGAGACGACCGGAACGACGGCCGGCACGAAGGCCGGGACGAGCGCAGCAAGGGCATCGTCGCCTAGGGCGGCCGGATCGCCCCCGTGGCGCAACTGGGCGGGGAACGTCAGCGCCCGCCCCGCGCGCACGGCGGCCCCGGCGACCGCCGGGGAGGTCGCGGCGGCGGTCGTCCGGGCCGCCTCGGACGGCCTGAAGGTGAAGGCGGCCGGCACCGGCCACTCGTTCACCGCAGCGGCCGCCACCGACGGCCTGCTGCTGCGCCCCGAGCGCCTTACGGGCCTGCGCGCGGTCGACCGCGCGGCGGGCACCGTGACGGTGGGGGCCGGCACCACGCTCCGGCAGCTGAACGAGATGCTGTCCGCGCACGGCCTGTCGCTGGCCAACATGGGCGACATCATGGAGCAGACCGTCTCCGGCGCCGTCAGCACCGGCACCCACGGCACCGGACGCACCTCGGCCTCGCTCTCGGCCCAGGTCCGCGGCCTGGAGCTGGTCACCGCGGACGGCTCGGTGCTCGCCTGCTCCGCCGACGAGAACCCGGAGGTCTTCGCGGCCGCCCGGCTGGGGCTCGGCGCCCTCGGAGTGATCACCGCGCTGACCTTCGCCGTGGAGCCGGAGTTCCTGCTCCGGGCCCGCGAGGAGCCGATGCCGCTCGACCGGGTTACGGCCGAGTTCGACCAGCTGGTCGCCGAGAACGAGCACTTCGAGTTCTACTGGTTCCCGCACACCAGCAGCTGTGTCACCAAGCGCAACAACCGCAGCGCGGGCCCCGCCGCCCCGCCCGGCCGGATCGGCGCCTTCGTCGAGGACGAGCTGCTCTCGAACGGTCTCTTCGGCGCCCTGTGCGCCGTGGGCCGCGCCGTCCCCGCCGCGATACCGGGCATCGCCCGCATCGCCGGCCGCGCCCTCTCCGCCCGCACGTACACGGACGTCCCGTACAAGGTCTTCACCAGCCCGCGCCGGGTCCGCTTCCTGGAGATGGAATACGCACTGCCGCGAGAGGCCGCGCTGCCGGCGCTGCGCGAGCTGCGGGCCGCGATCGAGCGCTCGCGGCTGCGCGTGGCCTTCCCCGTGGAGGTCCGCACGGCTCCGGCGGACGACATCCCCCTGTCCACGGCCTCCGGCCGGGAGACCGCCTACATCGCCGTGCACATGTACCGCGGCACGCCCTACCAGGCCTACTTCCGGGCCGCCGAGCAGATCATGACGGCGCACGGCGGCCGGCCGCACTGGGGCAAGCTGCACAGCCGCGACGCGGGGCACCTCGCGGCGGCGTACCCGCGCTTCGAGGAGTTCACCGCGATACGGGACCGGCTGGACCCGCAGCGCGTGTTCGGCAACGACTACTTGCGGCGCGTGCTGGGGGCGTAGACCCCACCCCCACAAGTGCACCCCGCGCCCCGTAAGGGGCGCGGGGCTGTATCGATCTGCGGCTCCGCCGCGCGGGCGCGACCAGCCACACACGGCCCGCAGCCGAGGGAGCACCCGGCCGGGCCGCGCCCTACGAGACCGTGCCGGCCGAGGCCGCGCCAGCCGCCGCGTTCTGGCCCTGAGCCGGCGGCTTGGGCGTCGTCTGCCCACCCGTGGCGCCGGCCCCGCTCGTGCTGCCGCCCTTGCCGTCGCCGCCCGTGCCGCCGTCCGGGGACGTGGACGGGTTCGGCGAGGGGTCCGGCTTGGTGCTGGGCGTGGAGCCGCCGGAGGACGGGGACGTCGACGGGTCGGGCGACTGCTTGCCCGGGTCGCCGCCCTGGCGGGACGCGTCCGGGTCCGGCGTGGAGCCGGTGCCCCCGCCGGGCCGGTGCTGCTCGCCGCTGTCGCCGTCACCGTCGCCGTCGTGGGAGCGGCCGGGACCCGGGCTCCGGTCGGGCGCCGGGTCCTGCTTCTTCTGCGACTTCCCGCCGTCGAAGATCTGGCCGACCGTGGTCGAGCCGCCGCCGTCCGCGCTCGAACCCTTGACCAGCTCGACCGCGGTGACCGTGCCCATGGCGAGCACGAAGACCGCGCCGGCCGCGATCAGGGGGCGCTTCCAGCCGCGCACCCGTGTGCCGTGGGTCGTGGCCGGGGTGTACGTGTCGGTGTACGGGCCGGGGTGCGCGGCGGCGTGCGTGTCGCCGTACGCAGAGGAGTGTTCGTCGGCGCGCGCCCCAGGATGCGCGCCCGCGTGCGCGCCACCAGGCTCCGGCGCCTGTCGCCCCGTGTACACCAGCCGTGTCGCCGCGTCGCCGTCCGCCGCGGGCAGCATCTGCGTCGCATCGGCCTGCGGGAGCGCGCGGGTCGCGTCGTCGTGCGCTGTACCCCGGCCGGCGGGCCCGCCGCCCCGTACGGCCGCGGCCGCACGGCTGACCGCCCGGCCCGCGTCCTGCACGGGCACCTGGCGCATGGTCGGCTTCGCCGACTGCGCGGTCGCCTCGCGGAGCTGTTCCCCGGTCCGCTTGAACAAGTGCTGGAAGATCGTGCCGCCCGAGGTGGCCACGACGCTCACGACACCGGCGCCGATGACCGTGCCGTACACCCCGAGCTTGCCCGCGAGCAGTGCGGCGATCACCGCCGCGAGGGCGCTGCCGGCGACCTGCGCGAGGCTCAGGTCCAGACGCTTGTTCTTCGCTTTTGCCTCGCTTTCGCCTTTGTCGTCCATCTCCTGCCTCTGTGTAGCCCTTGGGTCTGCCTTGTAGCTAGAAGAGACATTCGAGCGTAACGAACAGTTCCGAATCTGGCGATTGTGTGAACCTCGACACCCGTGCAAGCGGCTCCGCACTCGATAGGTACGATCAACTCCCTTCTCCCGCGTGAACTTCGATGGCGCGCCATTCCACCCCCAGTGGCCCGAATGGAGTACTGTGGCGAGCCCTGGCCCCGGTGTCCCGTCCGGCTGCCCGGACCCAACGGGCGGGGCCCCAGCGGCTCTCACCCCCGTCAACTCGGCAATGTTGTGGCAGGCTGCACCCGGGCAGGCCACACTCGACTAGCGGAAGCAGCGACGCACGTGACGTCGGCAGGCACCACCCGGGAGGTCCCCATGCCCGAACTGCGTGTCGTGGCCGTCTCCAACGACGGCACACGGCTGGTGCTCAAGGCTGCGGACAGCACGGAGTACACCCTTCCCATCGACGAGCGGCTGCGCGCCGCCGTGCGCAACGACCGTGCGCGCCTGGGGCAGATCGAGATCGAGGTGGAGAGCCATCTCCGCCCCCGCGACATCCAGGCGCGGATACGCGCGGGAGCCTCCGCGGAGGAAGTCGCGCAGCTCGCGGGCATCCCCGTCGAGCGGGTGCGGCGGTTCGAGGGCCCGGTCCTGGCCGAGCGCGCGTTCATGGCCGAGCGCGCCCGCAAGACGGCCGTGCGCCGCCCCGGCGAGAACACCGGCCCGCTCCTCGGCGAGACCGTGGCCGAGCGGCTCATGCTGCGCGGGGCCGAGAAGGACACCGCGCAGTGGGACTCCTGGCGCCGGGACGACGGCACGTGGGAGGTCCTGCTCGTCTACCGGGCGGCAGGTGAGCCCCATGCGGCGAGCTGGTCGTACGACCCGCCGAGGCGGATCGTTCAAGCGATGGACGACGAGGCCCGCGCGCTCATCGGCGAGACCGACGACACGCCCGAGCCGAGCTTCCCGTTCGTGCCCCGGATCGCCCGGCTGCCCCGGGACCGGCCCCTCGACCGGTCGCTGGACCGGCAGCAGGCGTCGTCCGGCCCTCCGGCCCCGCCTGAGCCGGAGGCCGAGTCCGCAGAGGAGCCCGGCAAAGAGCGGGATTCGCTGACGAGCCTGCTCGAAGCGGTGCCCAGTTTCCGCGGTGACATGGTCGTGCCCGAAACGGCTTCGGCCGCGGCCGCGCAGGCCGCTGACGAATCGTCCGAGGTGCCGGAGGCCGTCGAGCCGCCGGCACCGGCCGCAAGTGCGGGAGCCGCGTACGCGGACGTCCTCATGCCGCGGTCCGTGGCCGGTCACCGCGACCGGCTGACCGGCACGACGGACCGTCAGGCCGAGGCGGACGGGGTCCGGCCGGGCCGGCGCGCGGCGGTCCCCAGCTGGGACGAGATCGTCTTCGGCACCCGCCGCAAGAAACAGGAGTAACGCCTACGAGAGTGACTCCCCGTCAAGCCCCCGGCTCCGTCCGGGGGCGTCGGCGGCAGCGCGCCCGGCCCGAAGCCGGGCCGGAAGGCCGTACATGCGGCCGGCTCGGCACCGCCGGTCCGCGCCGCGGGGGTTTTCCACCGCCGCGGCGGAAGAGAACGCGGGCGCCCGGCACCCCTCGTACGCGCGGTCGGCCCGGCATCGCCGTCCGGCTGCGCGTAGGGAAGCAGACGCCCGGCATCCTCCCGCTGCCGCGGCGGCGCTCGACCACGACGGTCCTGCCCGGCGGTGCCGTCCGGCCCCCGGCACGGGAGCACGCGCCGGACCGCCGGGCCACCGGCTCAGCCCGGCTGCGGGCCCGTGGCGACGGGGCGGGACGGGTCGGAGGACCACTCGCTCCAGGAGCCGACGTACAGCGCCGCCGGAATCCCCGCCACGGCCAGCGCCAGCACCTCCTGTGCCGCGGAGACCCCCGAGCCGCAGTAGACACCCACCTCGGTGCCGTCCGCGGCCCCCAGCGCCGCGAAGCGGGCCGCCAGTTCGGCGGCGGGGCGCAGCAGCCCGTCCTCGGCCACGTTCTCCGTGGTCGGTGCGGAGACCGCGCCCGGGATGTGGCCCGCGACGGCGTCGATCGGCTCGGCCTCGCCCCGGTAGCGCTCCCCCGCCCGCGCGTCCAGCAGCAGCCCGCGGCGGGCCAGCGCCGCCGCGCCGTCCGCGTCGAGCAGCGGCAGCGCCCCCGGCGCGGGGACGAAGTCGCCCTCGCGCACGGCCGTCCGCCCGTCCGTGACCGGCCCGCCCTGCGCCCGCCAGGCGGCGAGTCCGCCGTCGAGGACCCGTACGGACGGGTGCCCGGCCCAGCGCAGCATCCACCACGCCCGCGCGGCCGCCCAGCCCTGGCCCCCGTCGTAGACGACGACGTCGCCGGAGGAGCCGACGCCCGCCCGGCGCATCGCCGCGCCGAAGACGGCGAGGTCCGGCAGCGGGTGCCGGCCGTCCTTGCCCGCGGGCCCGGCGAGCTCGCCCTCCAGCTCGACGTAGACCGCGCCGGGAATGTGCCCCGCCTCGTACTCGGGCCGCCCGGGCGGACCCCCGAGCTGGTAGCGGACGTCCAGCAGGACCGGCGGCTGCCCGCCCGCCGACGCGGTCATGAGTTCGACTGCGGTGATGATGGCATTCATGGCCCCCATCCTGGCGTAGTCGGACGTGCGGTCAACCGGCCTCTGGCGGGGCCGCGCACACCTGATCGATACTGGGCGCCCCCGCCCTCCGCAGCTTGCGCGGGCGCCGGAACGGTACGGCCCGGCGATTGCGGGCATTCTCCTGCGGGAACCCGGGAATCCCGGCGCGGCCGGGGGGCGCGTGACGGCCGGTGGTGCAACCATCTGGTCGTGCCCCGTCCCGTACCACCTCCGCGCGCCGCGGCCCGGCGCGGGACGCGCGGCCACCACGATGGTCCGAGGAGAGAGTGACATGACCGAGGTTTGGGGCTCCCCCCGGCCAGGAGCACGTGAGGCCCGGCGCGCGCCGGGCACCCCGTGCTGGACGAGTCTCCTGGCGCACGACCTGGAGTCGATCCAGGACTTCTACGGCGGTCTGTTCGGCTGGGCCTTCTACAGCCCCGGGCCGCGCCAGCTGGGGCCCTACGTCCGCGCCACGGTCGACGGCCGCGACGTGGCCGGCCTCGGGGAGCTCGCGCCGGGCGTACGGCTGCCGACCGCGTGGGCCACGTACCTCGCCGGCGACGACGCGGACGAGGCCGCGGAGTGGATCCGCTGCCTCGGCGGCACGGTCGGGGTGGGCCCGCTGGCCGCGGAGGACGCGGGGCGGCTGGTGCTCGCCAGCGACCCGGCGGGCGCGCCGTTCGGCATCTGGCAGGGCCAGAAGCTGACCGGCACGCAGCTGACGGGCGTGCCGGGCACGCCCGCTTGGCACGAGCTGGTGACCCGCAGGGCGTCCGCCGTCGTCGGCTTCTACCGGGCCCTGTTCGGCTACGACGTCAAGCCGGCGGACGCGGAGACCAGCGACTACCTGACGCTCCAGCTCGGCGACAAGCCGGTCGCGGCGATCCGCGGGGCCGGGACGGCGCTGCGGAGCCCGCACTGGATGACGTACTTCGAGGTCGCGGACACCGACGCCGCGGCGCTGCGCGTGGAGGAGCTGGGGGGCCGGGTGCTGCGGCCGCCGCACGAGGGGCCGGCCGGCCGGGTGGCCACGGTCGCCGACCCCGAGGGGGCCGTCTTTACTCTGCTGCGGACAGTCCGCTGACCGGGTCCCCGGCGGAGTCGGGGTCCACGGGCAGCACGTCGGGCGAGAGCGCCGCGGCGCGGGCCGCGGCGGCCGTCAGCCTGCGGCGGTGGTGGCGCCGGCACAGCACTTCGTAACCGACCACGGTCTCGGGCTGGTTGACGTCGCCGACGACGACCTGCGCGCCCTCGACGACCATCTGCCCGCCCACCGTACGGGCGTTGTGCGTGGCGCGCGCGCCGCACCAGCACAGCGCCTCGACCTGGAGCACCTCGATGCGGTCGGCGAGTTCGACCAGGCGCCGGGAGCCGGGGAAGAGCCTGGTGCGGAAGTCGGTGGTGATGCCGAAGGCGAAGACGTCGAGCTCGAGGTCGTCGACGATCCGGGCGAGCTGGTCGACCTGATCGGGGTCGAGGAACTGCGCCTCGTCGGCTATGACGTAGTCGGCGCGGCGGCCCGCGGAGAGGTGGGCGACGATGTGCGCGTAGAAGTCGAACCCCTCGCCCGCCTCGACGGAGTCGGTGACCAGGCCGAGCCGCGAGGAGAGCTTGCCCGCGCCGGCGCGGTCGTTGCGGGTGTAGATCATCCCTTGCAGTCCGCGGGCCGAGCGGTTGTGCTCGATCTGCAGAGCGAGGGTGCTCTTTCCGCAGTCCATCGTTCCGGAGAAGAACACCAGCTCGGGCATGGGGAAGCCAATGCCTTTCATAGGTCGGGGCGTTGTGGGGGGCGTCGGGTGAGCGTACGTACGGATCGGGGTCGTACGGGGTTACGGGTCAGGGCCGCACTTCGAGGAGCGGCACGAGCTGCTCCACGGGCGTCATGGAGCCGTGCAGCCCCACCATCGCGGATTCGTTCGGCTCGGTCTCGGTGGCGACGATCGCGATGTCGTCGCGGGCGGCGGCGACCACGTCACCGATCCGGCCGTAGACGCGGTCGTCGACGCCGTCGCCGGGCCGGCCGAACCAGCCCGCCTCGATGGCCTCGTCGCGGCTCGCGATCCACATCTGCTCGCCCAGGACCTCCCGCCACACGGCGAGGACGTCGGCGGCGGCGCCGGGCACGGCGTAGACGTGGCGGGCGCGTGCCTCGCCGCCGAGCAGGGCGACGCCCGCGCGGAGCTCCCAGTCCTCGTCGAAGTCGATGCGCGACTCCGGGTCGAACGGGATGTCGATCATGCCGTGGTCGGCGGTGACGTACAGGGCGGAGCGGGGCGGCAGCTGCTCGGCGAGGCGCTGGGCGAGGCGGTCGACGTACATCAACTGGCCGCGCCACTCGTCGGAGTCGACGCCGAAGCGGTGCCCCTTGCCGTCGACGTCGCTGTAGTACGTGTAGACGAGCGAGCGGTCCGCGGCGCCGAGCCGGTCGGCGGCGAAGTCCATCCGCTCCTCGCCGGAGAGCCGGCCGTGGAACGTGCCGCCGCTCAGCGCGATCTTCGTCAGCGGGGTGTGCTGGAAGTCCGGGGCGGAGACCTGGCAGGTGTGCACGCCGGCCGCGTCCGCGAGCTGGAAGACCGTCGGGTACGGCTGCCAGGCGTGCGGGTCGGTCCAGGGGCGCCAGCGCAGCTGGTTCATCAGCTGCCCCGTGGCCGGGTCGGCCACCGTGTAGCCGGGCAGGCCGTGGGCGCCCGGCGGCAGGCCCGTGCCGACCGAGGCGAGGGAGGTCGCCGTGGTCGACGGGAAGCCCGCGGTCAGCGGGGCGGAACCGGTCGTCAGCGAGTGCAGGAACGGCGCCTCGGCGGGATGGGCGCGCAGCAGCTCCCAGCCGAGGCCGTCGATCAGGAACACGCACACGCGGTCGGCCGGGGTGAGCTCCAGGCCCGTGGAGAAGCCGGGGACCCCCATGCCTGCCGCGACGGCGGGCAGCAGATCGGCCAGCGAGCCCGTGCCGTAGCGGGGCAGCGGGGCCGTGCGGGGGTCGAGCGGGGCGGGCTCGTGCCAGGCGGAGCCCGCCGTCATCGCGTAGGACATCAGCGGGTGGTCGGCGCGGTCGCCGCAGTGGCTTCGGAGAGCGCCTGGGCGAAGGCCAGGGTCTGGCGGACGGTGTCCGGGCCGTCGCCGGCCTCGCTGACGCGCAGGCTCAGGTCGTCGGCCGTGGAGGAGCCGGTGTAGCCGTGGTCGGCGTCGCAGTTGGGGTCGCCGCAGGCCGCGGGCTCCAGGTCGATCCGGGACACCGCGCCCCAGCCGATGTTCAGCACGACCTCGCGGGGCAGGGTGCCCGGCGTGTACGACTCGGGGTTGGCGACGACGCGGCTCAGCACGACCGAGGAGATCCGCTCCAGCTTCACGGACTCCGTGGAGGTGGTGGCGTACGGGGACGGGGACGTGCCGTCGGCGGCCTGCTCGTCGGTGTGGCTGACGATGAAGCGGGTGCCGGTGAGGACGAGGACCGTGACGTGGCGGCGGACCTCGTTGGAGTCGAACGTCGTCTCCTGGTGCACCAGGTACGACACGACCGGCTCCCCGCCCACTGCGGCCTCCACCGCCTCGGCCACGAGGGCCGGGTAGTAGCCGCTGCGCTCGATCGCCGCGCGCAGCCCTTGGGTCGTCGTACCGGTCTTCGCCATAAGCCCATCCTAAGGGGCCCACGGGCCCCAGCCGCCCGATGCGCCCGCGCCGCCGCCACCCGGCCCGCCCCAATGGGACAGGCATCACACGGAGCCCTCCCTTCCGCCGTCCGCAGTACGAATCCGGCCCCGCCTCTCACTCCCGCCGCCGCGGCGAGCACCCCCCACGAAGCGGACCGGCGGTGCCGAACCGGCCGTACCAGCGGCGGGACGGCACCGCCGGAAGGCAACATCGTGGCTCAGCACCGCTGCGGCGGGCATGGGGTTGCCCGGCAGGGCCCGGAGGCAGGACCGGCGGTGCCCGACCGGCCGCACCGGAGGTGGGCCCGCCGCCGCGGCGAACAACCCCCACCGTGGTGGTCGGCGGTGCCCGCCCCCGCCTCAGGCCGCACGGCCCGGTGCGACCCGGTGGGCTGTTGCCGTCAGATCACCGGGAGGCTGCGAGGGCCCAGGTCCGTGCGGGCCGGGGCCGGGGAGAGGCGGATCGTGGCGCCGAGGACGTGGACGCCCCGGGGCGCGACGATCACCGGTTCCAGGTCGGCTCCGACGACCTCCGGGTGGTCGTCGACGAGCCGGGAGACCCGTAGCAGCAGCTCCTCCAGCGCCCGCGTGTCCACCGGCGCCGCACCGCGCCAGCCGAACAGCAGCGGCGCGGTGCGGATCGAGCGGATCTGCTCGGCGGCGTCCCGGTCGGTCACGGGGACGAGCCGGTGCGCGGTGTCGCCGAGCAGCAGCGACGGCGCCCCGGCCAGCCCGAAGGACAGGACCGCGCCCGCCGCCGGGTCGATCGCCGCCCGCACCACCGTGTCGACGCCGCGCGGCGCCATGGACTGGACGACGAGCCGGGTCTCCTCGGGCTTGCCGAGGAGCTCGGTCAATTCGGCGTACGCGCGGCGCAGTTCCGCCTCGCCGCCGAGGTCGAGCCGGACGCCCCCGAGGTCGGCGCGGTGGCGCAGGTGCGGGGCCGTGGGCTTGAGGGTGACGGGGAAGCCGAGCCGCCCGGCCGCCCGCACCGCGCTGTCGGGGTCGGGCGCCGGCAGGGCGGGCAGCACGGCGATCCCGTACCGGGCGAGGAGCCGCTGCGTGTCGGGCGCGGAGAGGGTGACCGCACGGGGCCCCTCGGGCGGCGGTGCGAGGACGGCGCCGTGGGCCTCCAGGAGCACCTCGATGTCCGCGGCGGCGCCCGCCTCGTCGATGTCGTCGTACTCCGGCACCCGCCCCGGCTCGGCGGCCAGCCGCCGCCAGCGTGCGTAACGCGCGGCCTCGGCGAGGGCCCGTACGGCCCGCTCGGCGGCGGGGTAGGCGGGGATCCGTACGGCCGCGCCCCCGCCGCCCGCGGCGTCAGGCGCCGGCGGCTCGGCGAGGGCTTCCGCGAGCCCGGGGATCTCCAGGTGCACGACGGTGACCGGCTTCGCGGCGGGCGAAGCGGCGACCGCCTCCCGCAGCGCCCCGGCGAGGTCGGCCGCGGAGGCGTCCCCGACCCACGGGATGGCGGTGACGACGACGGCGTCGCACTCCTCGTCCGCCAGGGCCCCGGCCAGCGCCCGGCGGAAGTCGGCGGGCCGGGCGCCGGTGGTCAGGTCGTAGGGCGGCTGGGGCCGCAGCCCGTCCGTGAGGCAGGCGTCGTAGGTGAGCAGGGCGAGGGACTCGGAGTTGCCGAGGATGGCGACGCGCGGGCCCGCGGGCAGCGGCTGGGAGGCGAGGAGCAGCCCGGTGTCGGCGAGCTCGGTGACCGTGTCGACGCGGATGACGCCGGCCTGCCGGAGCAGGTCGGAGACGGTGGCGTCGGGGATCCGGGTGGTGGGCACGGCGTGCCCGGTGGGCGCGGCGCCGCCGTGCCGGGCGCCCTTGACGACGACGACCGGCTTGCGGGCGGCGGTGCGCCGGGCGAGCCGCGTGAACTTGCGGGGGTTGCCGATGGACTCCAGGTACATGAGCACGAGGTCGGTGTCGGGGTCGTCGTGCCAGTACTGCAAGAAGTCGTTGCCGGAGACGTCCGCGCGGTTGCCGGCGGAGACGAAGGTGGAGATGCCGACGAGCCCGGCGGCGCGGCGGTGCAGCCCGGAGAGCAGGGCGATGCCGATGGCCCCGGACTGGCTGAAGAGCCCTATGCGCCCGGCGGCGGGCAGCTCGGGCGACAGGGAGGCGTTCAGGCGGACGCCGGCGGCGGTGTTGATGAGACCGAAGGCGTTGGGCCCGATGATGCGCATCCCGTACGAGCGGGCCTGGCGCACCAGCTCGCGCTGCCGGTGGCGCCCGTCGGCGCCGCTCTCGCCGTACCCCGCGGAGAGGACGACGAGCCCCTGGACGCCGTGCTCGCCGCACTCGGCGACGACGGAGGGCACCTGCCCGGCGGGCACGGCGACGACGGCGAGGTCGACGGGCCCGTCGATGCCGAGGACGGAGCGGTGGGCGGGCACGCCCTCGGGTTCGAGCCGGGTGACGTCCTCGGGGAAGGCGTGGTTGACGGCGTGCACCCGCCCGGTGAAGCCGCCGGCGAGCAGATTGCGCAGGACGGTGCGCCCCATGCCGCCGGGCGCCCGGCCGGTGCCGATGACGGCGACGGAGCCGGGCGCGATCAGCCGCTGGACCGAGCGGGCCTCGGCGCGCTGCTCGCGGGCCCGCTGGACGGCCAGCGAGCGGTCGGTGGGCTCCAGGTCCAGCTGGAGGCGGACGACGCCGTCCTCGAAGCTGCGTTTCTGGGTGTAGCCCGCGTCCGTGAACACCTTGATCATCTTGGTGTTGGCGGGCAGCACCTCCGCGGTGAAGCGCCGGATGCCGCGCTCCCGGGCGACGGCCGCGATGTGCTCCAGGAGGGCGGAGGCGACTCCGCGGCCCTGGTGGGCGTCCTGGACGAGGAAGGCGACCTCGGCCTCGTCGGCGGGCCCGGACGCCGGCATGCCGCGGCCGTCGATGCGGTCGTAGCGGACGGTGGCGATGAACTCGCCGCCGACGGTGGCGGCGAGGCCGACCCGGTCCACGTAGTCGTGATGGGTGAAGCGGTGCACGTCCCGGTCGGAGAGGCGGGGGTAGGGGGCGAAGAAGCGGTAGTACTTCGACTCGTCCGAGACCTGCTCGTAGAAGCTCACGAGCCGCTGCGCGTCGTCCGGCGCGATGGGGCGCAGATGGGCGGTGCCGCCGTCGCGCAGCACGACGTCGGCTTCCCAGTGGGCGGGGTAGGCGTGCTCGTGCCCGGACTGCGCCGGCGTCGTCTGCATGGGGCCAGCGTAAGGCCGGGCGCTGACAGCCGGAGCGCTGCTGCGGAGCACTCCGGGCACCGTGAGACACTGGTCTAGACAACCCCTACGACTTGAAGGGCAACACCATGGCTGAGCGCCGCGTCAACGTCGGCTGGGCCGAGGGCCTGCACGCCCGTCCCGCGTCGATCTTCGTCCGTGCGGCGACCGCCGCCGGCGTCCCCATGACGATCGCCAAGGCCGACGGTTCCCCCGTCAACGCCGGCTCCATGCTGGCCGTGCTGGGCCTGGGCGCCCAGGGTGGCGAGGAGATCGTCCTGGCGAGCGACGCCGAGGGTGCCGAGGCTGCTCTGGACCGCCTGGCGAAGCTGGTCGCCGAGGGCCTTGAGGAGCTCCCGGAGACCGTCTGATTCGACGGAATCGCACGCGGCGGGGCCGCGGCGGCCGATGGAGGCCGCCGCGGCCCCGTTGTCGTTCCTGAGCGAAATCCATGGCATTCCCGCCGTGACGGCAGGGCATTCCATAGGCGCGAGTTCAGCCGGCAAGTATTTCCTTCGGTAACTCGCGGACGCTAATGCGCGCACGCGCTTCAAGAACCGGCGATCACCGTTCTCACACCGGGCGCCGCATTCCCCTTCCGCGCCGCCGGCACTGCGCGCCGCAGCCGGAATTCCCCCGGCACCCGGTCCGCGCGGGCCGCGGCGATCGCCCGGGCCCGCTCGGCGTCGCCGCGGGCCACGGCGTCCACGAGGGCGCCGAGCAGCTCCCACGTGTCGACGGGCCGCACCGGCGGCTCCGCCGCGTACACCCAGGCGATCTTCAGCCGCAGCTGGGTGAGCAGCCCCGCGATGCTGGGGCTGCCGGACGCCTGGGCGAGCGTCTCGTCGAACCAGTCGCCCAGCGGCCGCAGCTCGCCCGTACGGCCGCCCCGGGCCCGCTCCTGGCCCAGCCTGACCAGCCCGCGCAACACCTTCAGGTGCGCCTCCGTGCGGCGCTGCGCGGCGCGCGCGGCGCCCAGCGGCTCCAGCAGGGCGCGCACTTCCAGCAGATCCGCGGCCTCCTGCTCCGTGGGCTCGGCGACGCACGCGCCGGCGTGCCGCCGGGTGGTCACGAACCCCTCCGAGGCGAGGGTGCGCAGCGCCTCGCGCACGGGCACGCGGGAGACGCCGTAGCGGCGCGCGAGGACTTCCTCGGTGAGCCGGCTGCCGGGCGGAAACGTGCCGGAAACAATGTCGTCACGAATCGCCGTGCACACGGCATGCGCGGAAATCCGGCGGCTCTCCTGAGCCGCTGTCCCCTCACCGTTCACGTACGGCCCCGCATGGGTGGACCTCCGGATAACCCCCGCGAAACGCGGCCGATTGACGTTTGTTCAGCGACTCTATTGCAGCGGCCCGCGATTTCCGACGGCGCACGGGAAGTCATCGATATGTTTTGGCCAACACGGGGGCGGGGGCGGGGCGGTCCGGGCACGGCGAAGGCCCCGGCCGGTGGGCCGGGGCCTTCGTCAGGCGATGGGGCGCGCGGGGCGCCGCCGGGCGCGGTGCGTCAGAGGGAGACGCCGTGCTCGGAGAGGTACGCGACGGGGTCGATGTCGGTGCCGTAGACGGCGCCCGTGCGGGCCTCGAAGTGCAGGTGCGGGCCGGTGACGTTGCCCGTGGCGCCGGAGAGGCCGATCTGCTGGCCGGCGGTGACGCTCTGGCCGACGGAGACGTCGATGGACGACAGGTGGCCGTACTGCGTGTACGTGCCGTCGTTGTGCTTGATGACGACGTTGTTGCCGTACGCGCCGCCCCAGCCCGCCTCGACGATGGTGCCGGCGCCCACGGCCTGGACCGACGTGCCGGTCTCGGCGTGGAAGTCGACGCCGGTGTGGCTGCCGGAGGACCACAGGCCGCTGGAGGCCTTGTAGGACGTGGAGACGTACGAGCCGGCGATCGGCGAGACGAAGGTGTTGAGGCGCTTGCGCTCCTGCTCGCGGGCGACGCGCTCCTGCTCCTTGCGCTCGGCCTCGGCCTTGCGCTTGGCCTCGTCGTCGGCCTTCTTGACGTCGGCGGCCTGCTGCTTGGCGGCGGTCTCGGCGTCGTGGACGGCCGTGGACTCGGCGGCGGCGCTGCTCTGGACCTGAGCCTGCTCGCCGATGCGGCCGGCGGTGTCCTCGCCGATGACGACGGCCTGGGTCAGGCCCGTGTCCTCGGTGGAACGGTGGACGTCGTCGGTGGTGGCGGCCAGCGCCGGGGCGGCGAAGCCCGCGACGACACCGGTGGCGGCGAGGGTGGCTATGCCCGCCGCGTTCGCGCTGACGCGAACGGCGCGGCTCGGCTTGCGGTGTTTCCCGGTGGCACGAGTGAACGCCATGGGTGAGGCTGGTCCTTTCCTTCCCTCTCGCCTACCGGGTTAGCTGACGGGTTCGGAGCAGGAAGGTCTCCTACGGATCCCTCCGGAAAGGGGTCCGATTCACCCCAGGGACACTTGGGTCCCCGGCTCCCCTGGCTCGCGCCGTACGGGGACTCGGCGATGCCTGCCCGGGCCGCGGATGCGACGCACATCTGACGGACAGACGCTTTGACGCTAGACGCCGTCACTTTCGATCGGCAAACAGAAGCCCCATTTTGTGGCCCACGCCACAGTGCAGACGTGCAACCACTCCGCTAAACCGGACATTTGGCAGGCACGCGCGCCTGCCGGGCGCGCGTGCCTGCCGGTTGACGGCGGGTCGGCGGGGCGGCCCGCCGCCGGGGGTCAGCCCGTGATCACGGTCACGTCGCCGATGCCGAGGGCCCGGACGGGCTCCTCGATCTGCGCGGCGTCACCGACGAGCACCGTGACCAGCCGGTCGACCGGGAAGGCGTTGACGACGGCGGCCGTGGCCTCCACCGTGCCCGTCGCCGCGAGGCGCTCGTACAGCCGCGCCTGGAAGTCGTCCGGGAGGTGCTGCTCGACCTGGTCGGCCAGCGTCCCGGCGACGGCCGCCGCCGTCTCGTACTTGAGCGGGGCGACGCCGACGAGGTTCTGCACGGCGGAGTCGCGCTCCTCGTCCTTGAGCCCACCGGCGGCGAGGGTGCGCAGCACCGTCCACAGGTCCTCCAGCGCGGGGCCGGTGGAGGCGGTGTCCACCGAGCCGCTGATGGCCAGCATGGCCGCGCCGGTGCCCTCCGGGGAGGACAGCAGCACCTGGCCGAAGGCCCGGACGCCGTAGGTGTAGCCCTTCTCCTCGCGCAGGACGCGGTCCAGGCGGGAGGTGAGGGTGCCGCCGAGGCAGTACGTGCCGACGGACTGGGCGGGCCACACCGCGTCGTGCCGGTCGGCGCCGACGCGGCCGATGAGGAGCTGCGTCTGGACCGCGCCGGGGCGGTCCACGATGACGACGCGGCCGGTGTCGTCGGCGCTGACCGGCGGGAGCGGGTGCGGCTCGGCCGGGGAGCCCGTCCAGGCGCCGAGCGAGTCGGCGAGGGCCGCGTCGAGGTCGATGCCGGTGAAGTCGCCGACGACCACGGCGGTCGTGGTGGCGGGCCGGACGTGGGCCTCGTAGAAGGCGCGCACGGAGGCGGCGTCGATGCGGGCGACGGTCTCCTCGGTGCCCTGGCGGGGGCGGGACATCCGCGAGCCGGCCGGGAAGAGCTCCTTGGAGAGCGCCATGGCGGCCCGGCGGGAGGGGTTGGCCAGCTCGTGCGGGATCTCGTCCAGGCGGTTGCCCACCAGGCGCTCGACCTCGTTGTCCGGGAAGGCCGGGGCGCGCAGGGCGTCGGCGACGAGGCCGAGCGCCTTGGCGAGCCGGGAGGCCGGGACCTCCAGGGAGAGGCGCACGCCGGGGTGGTCGGCGTGGGCGTCGAGGGTGGCGCCGCAGCGCTCCAGCTCGGCGGTGAACTCCTCGGCGGTGTGCTTGTCGGTGCCCTCGGACAGGGCGCGCGCCATGATGGTGGCGACGCCGTCGAGGTCCTTGGGCTCGGCGTCCAGGGGAGCCACCACGTTGATGTCCACGGCGACGACCTGCTGGCCGGGGCGGTGGCAGCGCAGCACCGTCAGGCCGTTGGGGAGCGTGCCGCGCTCGGGCGCGGGGAAGGCCCAGGGGGCCGCGGGCCCGGCCTGGGGTCGCGGGTGGAAGTCCATGGAGGGCTGTGCGGGGTCAGCGGCCACGGCGTCGCTCACTTGGCCGTCTCCTCTTCTGCTTCGGCGGTCTCGTCGGCGGCGGGGGTGGTGGGCTCGTACACCAGCACGGCGCGGTTGTCGGGGCGCAGGCGGGCCTGGGCGACCTGCTGCACCTCCTGGGGGGTGATGTCCAGGACGCGCTGCACGGCGGTGAGGGCGAGCTGGGGGTCGCCGAACAGCACCGCGAAGCGGCACAGTTCGTCGGCGCGGCCGCTGACGGTCGCGAGCCGGTCCAGCCACTCGCGCTCCAGCTGGGCCTGCGCGCGCTCCATCTCCGCCGGGGTCGGGCCCTCGGCGGCGAAGCGGGCCAGCTCCTCGTCGACGGCGGCCTCGATGTCGGCGACCTCGGCGCCGCCGGAGGCCTTGACGTCCAGCCAGCCCAGCGAGGGGGCGCCGGCGAGGCGCAGCAGGCCGAAGCCGGCGGCGACGGCCGTGCGGTCGTGGCGGACGAGGCGGTTGTGGAGCCGGGAGGACTCGCCGCCGCCGAGGACGGTGACGGCCAGGTCGGCGGCGTCGGCCTCGCGGGAGCCGTCCTGCGGGAGCCGGTAGGCGGCCATCATGGCGCGCGCCGGGACCTCTTCGCGGACGACCTGGCGCAGCTCCTCGCCGATGGTGACGGGGAGGCTGCCGTCGCGCGGGGGCTGCTTGCCGTCGTGCGCGGGGATGGAGCCGAAGTACTTCTCGATCCAGGCGAGCGTCTGCTCGGGGTCGATGTCGCCGACGACCGACAGGACGGCGTTGCCCGGCGCGTAGTACGTGCGGAAGAAGGCGCGGGCGTCCTCCAGGGAGGCCGCGTCCAGGTCGGCCATGGAGCCGATCGGGGTGTGGTGGTACGGGTGGCCGTCGGGGAAGACCATGGCGGTCAGCCGCTCGAAGGCGGTGCCGTAGGGGACGTTGTCGTAGCGCTGGCGGCGCTCGTTCTTGACGACGTCGCGCTGGTTCTCCATCGACTCGTCGTCGAGGGCGGTGAGCAGGGAGCCCATCCGGTCGGCCTCGAGCCACAGGGCCAGCTCCAGCTGGTGGGCCGGCATGGTCTCGAAGTAGTTGGTGCGCTCGAAGCTGGTGGTGCCGTTGAGGGAGCCGCCGGCGCCCTGCACCAGCTCGAAATGGCCGTTCCCCTTGACCTGGGCCGAGCCCTGGAACATAAGGTGCTCGAAGAGGTGGGCGAGGCCTGTGCGGCCCTTGACCTCGTGCCGCGAGCCGACGTCGTACCAGAGGCAGACGGCGGCGACCGGGGTCAGGTGGTCTTCGGAGAGCACCACCCGCAGGCCGTTGGCCAGGCGGTGCTCGGTCGCTGTCAGGCCGCCGGTACCGGCCTGTTGCGTGGCCGTGTGACCCATGGGCATGTACGTCCCTTCGATCGCTTGAAATCTCGCGCCCGTGCGCGACGACTCGTGCGCGATGGCTCGCGTGATGAACAGTGCTGTCACTGTATGCAAGCGCGCTGACATCCGGCGAAGTTCCCGGCGCGGTGCCCCCTTACGGACGGGTCGTGTCCGGTGTTGTCAGTGGCGCGGTCCACAATGGTCCGCGTCAGCACCCTGCCTCGGCAATCGATCGAAGGAGCCGCAGCCGCGATGGCCCGCCGCAGCACGAAGACCCCGCCGCCGGAGAACTTCGAGGAGCGCATCCTCGACATCGACGTCGTCGACGAGATGCAGGGTTCCTTCCTCGAGTACGCCTACTCCGTCATCTACTCCCGGGCCCTGCCCGACGCGCGCGACGGCCTCAAGCCCGTCCACCGCCGCATCCTCTACCAGATGAACGAGATGGGCCTGCGCCCCGACCGCGGCTACGTGAAGTGTGCCCGCGTCGTCGGCGAGGTGATGGGAAAGCTCCACCCGCACGGTGACGCCTCCATCTACGACGCCCTGGTGCGCATGGCGCAGCCGTTCTCCATGCGCGTGCCGCTGGTCGACGGCCACGGCAACTTCGGCTCGCTCGGCAACGACGACCCGCCCGCGGCCATGCGTTACACCGAAGCCCGTATGGCGTCGGCCACGTCCTTGATGACGGAGTCCATCGAAGAGGACACGGTCGATTTCACGCCGAACTACGACGGCAGCGAGCGGGAGCCCGTCGCCCTGCCCGCCGCCTATCCGAACCTGCTGGTCAACGGCTCGTCCGGAATCGCGGTCGGCATGGCGACGAACATGCCGCCGCACAACCTCGGCGAGGTCGTCGCCGCCGCCCGGCACCTGATCAAGCACCCGGGCGCCGATCTCGACACGCTGATGAAGTTCATCCCCGGCCCGGACCTGCCCACGGGCGGCCGGATCGTCGGCCTGAGCGGCGTCCGCGACGCGTACGAGACCGGCCGCGGCACCTTCAAGATCCGCGCCACGGTCGCCGTGGAGAACGTGACGGCCCGCCGCAAGGGCCTGGTGGTCACCGAGCTGCCCTTCGCGGTCGGCCCCGAGAAGGTCATCTCCAAGATCAAGGACCTGGTCGGCTCGAAGAAGCTCCAGGGCATCGCCGACGTCAAGGACCTCACCGACCGCGCCCACGGCCTGCGCCTGGTCATCGAGGTCAAGAACGGCTTCAACCCCGAGGCCGTCCTGGAGCAGCTCTACAAGCTCACGCCGATGGAGGAGTCCTTCGGCATCAACAACGTGGCGCTGGTCGACGGCCAGCCGCTGACCCTGGGCCTCAAGGAGCTCCTGGAGGTCTACGTCGACCACCGCTTCGAGGTGGTGCGGCGGCGCAGCGAGTTCCGGCGCGGCAAGCGGCGCGACCGGCTGCACCTGGTCGAGGGCCTGCTGGTGGCGCTGCTCGACATCGACGAGGTCATCAGGATCATTCGATCGAGTGAGAACGCGGCGCAGGCCAAGGAGGCCCTGATCGCCCGCTTCTCCCTCTCCGAGGTGCAGACGCAGTACATCCTCGACACCCCGCTGCGCCGGCTGACGAAGTTCGACCGCATCGAGCTGGAGGCCGAGCGCGACCGGCTCACCGAGGAGATCGAGAAGCTGACGCGGATCCTGGAGTCCGACACGGAGCTGCGCAGGCTGGTCTCGAACGAACTGGGCGACGTGGCGAAGAAGTTCGGCACCGACCGCCGTACGGTCCTGCTGGAGTCGGCGGGCGCTCCGGCGTCAGCGGTGCCGCTCCAGGTCGCCGACGACCCGTGCCGCGTCCTGATGTCCTCCACCGGCCTGCTGGCCCGTACGGCCACGGGCGAGCCGTTCACGCCGGCCGCGGGCGAGGCCAAGCGCGTCAAGCACGACGTGATCGTCTCGGCGGTGCCGGCGACGGCCCTGGGCGAGGTGGGGGCGGTGACGTCGGCCGGGCGGCTGCTGCGGGTGCGGGTGATCGACCTTCCGCAGCTGCCGGAGACGGCGGCGGCGCCCAGCCTGTCGGGCGGCGCGCCGGTGCCGGAGTTCCTGTCCCTGGAGGACGGTGAGACGGTCGTCTGCCTCACCACGCTGGACGAGTCCTCGCCGGGGCTCGCGATCGGCACGGAGCAGGGCGTCGTCAAGCGCGTGGTCCCGGACTATCCGGCCAACAAGGACGAGCTGGAGGTCATCTCCCTCAAGGAGGGCGACCGGATCGTCGGCGCGGCCGAGCTGCGGACGGGCGAGGAGGATCTGGTCTTCCTCACGGACGACGCCCAGTTGCTGCGCTACCAGGCCTCGCAGGTGCGTCCGCAGGGCCGCCCGGCGGGCGGCATGGCGGGCGTCAAGCTGTCCGCGGGCGCGAAGGTGATCTCGTTCACGGCCATCGACCCGGCGGCCGACGCGGTGGTCTTCACCCGGGCCGGGGCGCGGGGCGGCATGGGCGGTGCCACGGAAGGCACGGCGAAGCTGACGCCGTTCGACCAGTACCCGCGCAAGGGGCGGGCGACGGGCGGGGTGCGCTGCCAGCGCTTCCTCAAGGGCGAGGACTGCCTGGTGATGGCCTGGGCGGGGCCGGCCCCGGCGCGCGCCGCGGATGCCAAGGGCGTCCCGGTGGAGCTGCCGGAGACCGACCCGCGCCGTGACGGCTCGGGCACGCCCCTGGCGAAGCCGGTGAGCGCGCTCGCGGGCCCGGTGTAAGAAGCGGGGGGCGGGGGCGCCCGCGGAGGGCGCCCCCGTCAGGCCTGTGCGTACGTCAGGCCTGTGTGTACGTCACGCCTGCGCGTACGTCAGGCCTGTGCGTGCGTCACGCCTGTGCGTAGCGCAGGACTCCCCACATGGTGTGCTCCTCGGCGAGGGGCTCCCCCGGGGTGACGCGGCAGCGCTCCAGACCGGCCCGCAGCGCCCCGGCGTCGACTCCCCTCCCGATCAGTACGAGCTGGGTGAGCCGTTCCTCGGCGCGGGCCCAGGACGAGGGGTAGAAGCGCAGGAAGTCGCCCACGGCGTGCACGGCGAACTTGTGCTTGTGCCCGGCTATGCCGAAGTACACGAAGCCCTTGATGCGGTAAAGGCCCTCCGGCCGGCTGTCGAGGAACTCCATCAGCCGCCGCGGGTCCACGGGCTCCGCGGAGACGAACTCGATGCTCTCGTAGGCGGCGTGCAGGTGCCCGCTGTGGTCGCAGCCGTCGTGGCAGTCATGGCAGTCGTGGCCGTGGCTGTCGTCCTCGTCGGCGGCGTGCAGGTCCTCGAAGGACAGCTGCCGCACCGCGGCCGTGTCCTCCTCGCGCGGCTTGCGGTCGAAGAGCAGCTCCGGGTCGACGCGCCCGTAGGACGCCGGTACGACGGGCGTGCCGGGGCTGAGCTCCGCCAGTTCGGCGAGGAGGTCCCGGCGGGCCTCGTCGCCGATCCTGTCGGCCTTGTTGAGGACGACGAGGTCGGCGATCGCCACGTGCCGGTCGAGCTCGGGGTGGCGGGCGCGGGTGGCGGCGAACTCCGCCGCGTCGACGACCTCGACGAGCCCTCCGTAGACGATGTCCTTGTTGTCGCTGGCGAGGATCATCCGGATGAGCTCCTGCGGCTCCGCGAGCCCGCTGGCCTCGATGACGATGACGTCGATGCGGGCCGCCGGGCGGGACAGCTTGTCGAGGAAGCCGTCGAGCTCGCTGGTGTCCACGGCGCAGCAAAGGCAGCCGTTGCCGAGCGAGACCATCGAGTCGACCTGCCCGGCGACGCTCATGGCGTCGATCTCGATGCTGCCGAAGTCGTTGACGACCGCCCCGATGCGGGTGCCCCCGCTTCTCCCCAGGAGGTGGTTGAGGAGGGTGGTCTTGCCCGATCCCAGGAATCCTGCGAGCACGATGACCGGGATCTGTCGCTTGGCCACGGGGGGCGCCTCCATCGTCAGTCGAGCGCGGCGGGGACCGGCTGGGGCGGGGTCGGGCCCGTGTACCGGGCCGCCGGGCGGATGATCTTCGAGTCTTCCGCCTGCTCCAGGATATTGGCGCTCCAGCCGACGACGCGGGCCGCGCAGAAGGTGGGGGTGAACATCTCGCGCGGCAGCCCGCACAGCTCCATGACGACGCCGGCGTAGAACTCGACGTTGGTGTGGAGCTCCCGGCCGGGCTTGAGCCGGGCGAGGATCTCCACCACGCGCGCCTCGACCTCGACGGCGAAGTCCACGAGGCCGCCGCCGAACTCCTGGGCGATGCCGCGGAGCATCCGGGAGCGGGGGTCCTCGGTGCGGTAGACGGGGTGCCCGAAGCCCATGATCCGTTCTCCGGCGAGGACGCGGTCGCGGATCCAGTCGTCGATGCGGTCCGGCGTGCCGATGGCGTCGAGGGTGTCCAGGGCCCGGCTGGGGGCACCGCCGTGCAGGGGCCCGGACAGTGCGCCGACCGCGCCGCACAGGCAGGCGGTGAGGTCCGCGCCGGTGGAGGCGATGACGCGGGCGGTGAACGTCGAGGCGTTGAAGCCGTGGTCGATGGTGGAGACGAGGTACTGCTCGACGGCGCGGGCCCGCCGGGCGTCCGGCTCGGCCCCGGTGAGCATGTAGAGGTAGTTGGCGGCGTGGGGCAGGTCGTCGCGCGGCTCGACGGGCTCCAGGCCCTGTCCGAGCCGGTGCAGGGCCGTGAGCAGGGTGGGTACGGCGGCGCAGGCGGCGAGCGCGTCGGCCTCGCGCCGGTCGGCGGTGGTGTCGTAGAGGGGGCGGAGGCCGGCGGAGGCGCCGAGCAGCGACAGCGCGGTGCGGAGCCCCGCGAGCGGACCGGAGCGGGCGCCGGCGCGGGCGATGCCCGGCAGGGCCTCGCGCACGTCCTGCGGCAGGTGGCGCAGGGCGGCGGTCTCGGCGGCGAAGCGGGCGCGCTGCTGCGCGTCCGGCAGGGACCCGCGGAACATCAGGTGCCAGACGTCCTCGAAGGAGCGCGTCTGCGCGAGTTCGACGGCCGAGTACTGGCGGTAGTGGTAGAAGCCCTCCTGTCCGCGGACGTCTCCGAGCGCGGTGTCGGTGACGACGACGCCGGCGAGTCCACGGGGCACGTCGGTGATCGGCATGGCTGCCTCCTCAGCAGGTGATCGATAGCAGGTGATCGATCAAATCTTGATGCGACTGTCCATGCTTGACTCAATACTTGTCAATGTTGATTCCGATCAATGTATGGAGGGGTGGATAGCGTGTACCCCATGGCGGATCACAGAACCGGCGGCGGCGAAGCGCACGCCGGAGTGGAAGACCGGCGGCTGACCACGCGCGAGGTCGCCGAGCGGCTCGGCGTGAAGCCGGAGACGGTCTACGCGTACGTAAGCCGCGGCCAGCTCAGCAGCAGCCGCGGGGCCGGCGGGCGCGGCAGCACCTTCGACGCGCGCGAGGTCGACGCCCTCCTGCGGCGCAACAGGCGCGAGACGGCGTTCGGCGGCGAGACGGCCATCCGTACGGGTGTCACCCTCATCGACAAGGACCGGTACTACTACCGGGGGGTGGACGCCACCGCCCTGGCGGAGCGGTACACGTACGAGGAAGTCGCGGACTGGCTGTGGACGGGCCGGCTGCGGCGCGGCACGCGGTTCGCCGCCCCGCACGACGCGCTGATCGCGGCGCTCCGCGCCGTGGGGTCCCTGCCCGCGCACAGCGGGCCCGCCGACCGGCTGCGGGTGGCCGCGATCGCGGCGGCGGCCGCCGACCCGATGCGCTTCGACCTCTCGCCGCAGGCCGTGCTCGGCACTGCCCGCGGCTTGATCCCCACGCTGGTCGACGCCCTGCCGGCCGCCGGGCCGCTGCCCCGGGAGGACGGCGGCGGGCCGCTCCCCCGCCGGCTGTGGTCACGGCTGACCGCGCAGGCGCCCGACGCGGCGTCACTGCGCGTCCTGGAGGCGGCCCTCGTCCTGCTCATCGACCACGACCTGGCCGTGTCCACGCTCGCGGTGCGGGTGGCCGCCTCCGCCCGCTCCCACCCCTACGCGGTCGTCACGGCCGGCCTCGGCGTCGTGGAGAGCCCGCTGCACGGCGCCGCGAGCGGGCTGGCGCACCGGATGCTGACGGAGGTGCTGGAGCGGGGCAGCGCGGGCGCGGTCGTGGCCGACCACCTGCGCGGCGGGCGCCGCGTGCCCGGCCTCGGCCACCGGCTCTACAAGGGACCCGACCCCCGCGCCACGGCCCTCTTCGCCCGGCTGGAGGCCGTGCCGGCCGCCGCCGACGCCCTCGCGGCGGCCCGGGAGGTCGAGGCGACGACGGCCCGGCACGTACCCCTGCACGCCAACGTGGACCTCGCCCTGGCCGTGCTGTCCGTCTCCGCGCAGATGCCGCCCGAGGCCGGGGAGACCGTCTTCGCGGTGGCCCGTACGGCCGGCTGGATCGCGCACGCCCTGGAGGAGTACGGGGAGCGCCCCATGCGGATGCGGCCCTCGGGCGCCTACTCCGGCCCCACGCCGCCCCAGCCCCTGCCCTGACTTCTGCCCGAGGGACGCTTTCAGGCCACCCCACGGACTTCAGCCGTCCGGCCGTCCCGTCACACGAACAACGGCAACTCAGGTTAGGCTTACCTTCGTGAGTACGTGCGCGACCGCCTCCCGCCAGCTCGCCGAGCCCCTGGCCGGCACCGCCGCCCCCGCGCGGACGTGGCTGCTCATCGAGCAGCCCGGGCCCTGGGGCGCGGACGCGCTGACCACAAGTCACCTCGACCCCGCCGTCGGCCGGGCGCTCGACGCGGCCGCGGAGGGCACGGGCGTCCGCATCGCGCTGATCCGCCGCCCCGGCCGGCACGCCGACTGCCACCAGCCCGGCACCCACCGCGTGTTCGCCGCCCACACCGCCCCGGGCCGCTCCTGGATCCGCACCACCGCGGTCGCCGACCCCGCGGAGCTGACCCGGCTGGACCTCGCCGCACTCGGCGCGGGCGAGCACGGCGGCCTCTGGGAGGCCTACGAGGGCGACCCGCTCGTGTTCGTGTGCACCAACGGCAAGCGCGACCGCTGCTGCGCCCTGCTGGGCCGCCCCCTCGCCGCCGAACTGGCCGCGTCCGGGGCGGAGGCCTGGGAGGTCACCCACATCGGCGGCCACCGCTTCTCCCCGACGCTCTTCGTCCTCCCGTACGGCTACGCGTACGGCCGGGTCACCGCCCACGGCGTCAAGGACGTCCTGGAGGCGGTGCGCGACCGCCGGATCGTCACCGGCGACTGCCGGGGCCGCTCGGCCTGGGAGCGCCCGGCCCAGGCGGCCGAGCTGGCGGTGCGCGAGCTGACCGGCGAGGAGGACGCGGACGCCTTCGACGTGACGCGCACCGAGGGCGCAGCTCCGCACTGGTCGGTCACCGTCGCCCACACCGACGGCCGGGCCTGGCGGGTGGCCGTCGAACAGGGCGCTGCGGAGCCCGCCCGGCCGGAGAGCTGCGGGCGTGCGCCGGGCATGCCCGCACGGATGGACGTCATATCCGTCACTCCCCTCCGTACGGACGTCCCCGCAGAGGCGTTTGCCGGTCCGCGCCCTTCAGGTCCGGGTGCCGTCAGCCGGCCTTCTTGACGAACTCCGTGGTGTAGGTCTTCTGGAGGTCCACCTTGGCGCCCTTGAGTTCGGGGTTGAAGGACTTCAGCACCTCGTGGACCGTCCTGGGCCCGTCCTCCGGCATCACGCCGTCCTTGGTGAACATCGGCAGGGTGTTCTTGATCGCCTGGGTGTAGAGCTCCCTGCCGCCCTTGGCGTAGTCGTCGGGCATCTTGGCCGCGATCTCCTCCGCGGTGTGCTGGGACATCCACGTGAGGGTCTTCACGAAGGCGTTGGCGAGCTTCTGCACCACGTCCTTGTGGTCGTTGACCCATCCGGTGTTCATGTAGAGGCTGGACGCCGGGTAGAGGCCGCCGAGCGCCGCCCGCGCCCCCTCGGGGGTGCGCATGTCGACGAGCACCTTGCCGGCGTCCTTGGCGAGGATCTGCGCGACCGTCGGGTCGGTGGTCATCCCGCCGTCGATGGAGCCCTGCTGGAGCGCGGAGATGAAGGTCTGCCCCGCGCCGACGGCCACCGGCGTGATGTCGCTGACCTTCACCCCGTTCTTCACCGCCAGGTACTTCGTCAGGAAGTCGGTGGAGGAGCCGAGCCCTGTGACGCCGAGCTTCTTCCCCTTGAAGTCCTTGGGCGAGGCCAGTTCGCCCGCGGCCTTCTTCGAGACGACCTCGACCTCCCCCGGCGTCTGGGCGAGCTGGACCACGGACTCCACCTGCTTGCCCTTCGCCTGGAGGTCGAGCGTGTGGTCGTAGAAGCCGACGACGCCCTGGACCTCGCCGGAGACGAGGGCGGTGGTGGCCTGCACGCCCGCGGGCTCGGTGAGCAGGTCGACGGTGACGCCCTCCTCCTGGAAGTAGCCGAGCCGCTGGGTGAGGACCGCCGGCAGGTAGATGACCTTGTCCAGGCCGCCGACCATGATCTTGACGATGTCGCCCTTCGCCGCCTCTAGCGCCGGGTTCGGCTTGTTCGTGGACGACTCGTCGGCACACCCGGCCAGGGTCAGGCACATCACGGCCGCGACGGCGCCCGCGCGGGCTCCGGCGGTCTTGCTGAACGTACGCATCGCTGTTCCTTACGGTCGGTGGTTCGCAGGGGACGAACAGGACGTGCGGGACGTGCGGGGGGTGTGGGAGCGCGGTGGGGGCGTGGTGGGGCGGGAGGCGTGATGGAGCGGGGGTGGCAGCGGGGCCGTCAGTCCCCTGCCCAGCTGCCCGCCCCGGAGCCGCCCGGCTTCCAGCGGAAGAGCCGCTTCTCGGCGAAGGTGAGCAGCCCCTCGGCGAGTAGCGCGACGACGGCGAGGATGACCATGGCGGCGTACACGCCCGCCGTGTTGAAGGTGCCTTGCGATATGGAGACCAGCAGCCCGATCCCCTTCGACGCACCGAGGTATTCGCCGACGATCGCGCCGATGAGCGCGAAGCCGAAGCTCACGTGCAGGCTGGTGAAGATCCAGGATGTCGCCGAGGGGATGACGACTTGCAGCGTCACCCGGCGGTTGCTCGCGCCCAGGATGCGGGCGTTGGCCACCAGGTTGCGGTCGACCTCGCGGGCGCCCTGGAAGGCGTTGAAGAACACGGGGAAGAAGACCAGGACGACCGCGGAGGCGACCTTGGAGGCGGGTCCCAGCCCGAAGATAATCAGGAAGATCGGTACGAGCGCGATCCTCGGCAGGGCGTTGAGGACTTTGATGTACGGACTGAAGACGTCGGCCAGGAAGCGCACCCGGCCGAGCCCGATCCCGAGCACCACGCCGCCCGCCACGCCGAACACCCAGCCGAGCAGGGCCTCGTAGAGCGTGTACCAGATCTGCTCGCCGAGCGAGCCCTGCGACGTTCCGTGGAGCGTCCACTGGACGATCTGGTCCCAGACCTTCGACGGCATCGAGAAGTAGAACGGATCGATGACGCCGTTGCGGGCCATCAGCTCCCACGCCGCCAGCACGACGACGAGCACCAGCACCCGCGCCGCGTACACGGTGAGCCTGCGCCGGCGGGCGGCCTTCGCTCGGGTCAGAGACCGGTGGTTCATGGTCAGGGCGGCGGGGGCGGCGGGGGATTCCACGGACTCAAGCGACACGGGACGCACCCCTCTCGCGCGTGATGCGGACCTCTTCGCCGAGGGAGGACCAGATCTCGCGGTAGATCTCCACGAACTCCGCCTCCAGCCGCACGGCTTCGACCTTGCGCGGCCGCGGCAGCCGTACGGGGAAGACCTGCTTGACGGTCGCCGGCCCGGCGGTCATCACGACGACCTTGTCGGCGAGGGCGATCGCCTCTTCCAGGTCGTGGGTGACGAAGACGACGGAGGCGGCCCGTCCGCCGTGGGAGCCGCCCCACAGCTCCAGCAGCTCGTCCGACATCAGGGCCCGTGTCTGTACGTCGAGCGCCGAGAAGGGCTCGTCCATCAGGAGGATCGCCGGGTCGCACACGAAGGTCTGGGCGAGCGCGACGCGCTTGCGCTGGCCGCCGGAGAGCTGGTGCGGATAGCGGTCGGCGAAGGACGCGAGCCCCACCCGGCCGAGCCAGTCGCGCGCCCGCTCCCGCGCCTCGGCCCTGGGCACGCCGCGGAAGCGCGGCCCGGCCATCACGTTGGACAGCACCGTCCGCCAGGGGAAGACCGCGTCCTGCTGGAAGACGAAGCCGACTTCCGGCCGGATTCCCGTCACCTGCTCGCCGCCGACCAGCACCTCGCCATCGGTGGGCTCCTCCAGGCCGCTGACCAGGGTGAGCGTGGTGGACTTCCCGCAGCCGGTCGGGCCGACGACCGCCACGAACTCGCCCTGCTCCACGGTCAGGTCGAGATCCCGTACGGCGGTGTGCGAGGCGCCCGACGGCGTACGGAACACCTTGCTCGCGCCGCGCAGCTCGATCGCCGGAGCGTGGCCCGGCGGGGTGCCACTGATCATGCTTGCCGCCTCCTCCTGTGCTGGTTTCCGGCCAAGGGGGTGGCCGGTGCTGGAGGCTAGATGTGGCACGTGGCGCACAGACAGCCTTGTGAGCGCTGTGCGGCTTGAGTGCACGAACCCTGTTCTGCTCGTTTTGCGCGCGGTAGAACAACAAAGAGCGACGAAGGCGCCACGGAAGATGACGCCGGCGGCGCGCACGAGGACCGCACACGAGGACGACGACCGGCAGGAGGGGGACCCGCATGCGCCCCCGCTGGCCCCGTCGCGTCTTCGCCCAGGTGCTCCTCGTCCAGCTGCTGATCATCACCGGAGTGGCCGGGCTCGCCGCCGGGTTCTTCCTGGCGCCCCTGGCCGCCCAGCTCGACGACCAGGCCGAGTACCGGGCCCTGGCCATCGCCCGGGCCACCGCCGCCCAGCCCGGCATCGCGCACAGCCTGCTGGCCGGGCCGCCCTCCCCCGACGGGCCCGTGCAGGCCGACGCCGAGCGCATCCGGCTGGCCACGGGCGCGAGTTACGTCGTGGTCGTCGACACCCGCGGCATCCGCTACTCCCACACCGTCCCGGAGCGGATCGGGGAGCGCGTCAGCACCGACCCGGGCAGCGTCCTCGGCGGCCGGGAGTGGAAGGGCATCGCGCGCGGCACCCTCGGCCGCTCCGCGCGCGGCAAGGTGCCCCTGCGCGACGGCGAGGGAGCCGTCGTCGGCGCCGTCTCCGTCGGCATCGCCTACGACGACGTGCACGCCCTGCTGCTGCGGTCCGTGCCGGACATCCTCATGTACGCCGGAGCGGCCCTCGGCGTGGGCGCGATCGCCGCAATCGCCGTCTCCCGCCGGCTGCGCAAGCGCACCCGCGGCATCGAACTCACCGAGATCTCCGCCCTCCTGGACGAGCGCGAGGCCATGCTGCACGGCATCCGCGAGGGCGTGGTCGCCCTCGACCGCAACGGCCGCGTCCGGCTCGTCAACGACGCGGCAGCGCGGCTGCTGGGCATCGGCCGGGACGCCATCGGCCACCCCCTGGACGGCGTGCTGCCGCCCGGCCGCACCACGGACGTGCTGGCCGGCCGGGTGACGGGCACCGACCTGCTGACCGTCCGCGACGGGCGGGTGCTGGTCGTCAACCGCAGGGACACCGCCGGCGGCGGCACCGTGGCGACGCTGCGCGACCGCACCGAGCTGGAGCAGCTCCGCCGCGAACTCGACGGCACCCGCGGCCTGACGGACGCCCTGCGCGCCCAGGACCACGAGCACGCCAACCGCCTGCACACCATCGCCGGGCTCCTGGAGCTCGGCCTGCACCACGAGGCCGCCGACTTCGTCGCCGAGGTCACGGGCGCGCACCGGGCGACGGCCGAAGAGGTCACCGAGCGGGTCCGCGACCCGCTGGTGAGCGCCCTGCTGGTCGGCAAGAGCGCGGTCGCGGCGGAGCGCGGCGTGGCCCTGCGGGTGAGCCCGGCGACCCGGCTGCCCGACCGGGTCGTGGACCCGCGCGACCTGGTCACCGTGCTCGGCAACCTCGTGGACAACGCCCTGGACGCGGCGGGATCCCGGCATGCGGCCGGGCCGCCGTTCGTGGAGGTGGAGCTGCGGGCCGTCGGGGAGACGCTCGTCGTCCGCGTGGCGGATAACGGCCCCGGGGTGCCGGCCGGGGTCCGCGAACTGGTCTTCACCGACGGCTGGTCCACCAAGGAGGCCGCCCCGCCCCGCCGCCGCGGGCTCGGCCTCTCGCTCGTACGGCGGCTGGCCGAGCGGTACGGGGGCTCCGTGCGGGTGGGTGAACGGGAGGGCGGCGGCGCGGTGTTCACCGTGGAGCTGCCCGAAGCGCTGCGCTCACCGCAGCCCAAGCAGCTCACTCGAAGGGGTGAACGATGATCGATGTCCTGGTCGTGGACGACGACTTCCGCGTCGCCGAGATCAATGCCGCGTACGTGGCGCGGGTCCCCGGCTTCCGCGTCGGCGCCAAGGCCCACAACGCGGCACAGGCCATGGCCGTGCTGGAGAAGGGCGGCATCGACCTGGTGCTGCTGGACCACTTCCTGCCGGACGAGACCGGCCTGTGGCTCGTCCGCCGCCTGCGGCAGCGCGGCGACCTCACCGACGTGATCATGGTGACGGCGTCGCGGGACATCGCGACCGTCCAGGCGGCCATGCGCTACGGGGCCCTGCAATACCTGGTCAAGCCGTTCACCTTCCCCGGGCTGCGGGTGAAGCTGGAGGCGTACGCCCAGTTGCGCCGCACCCTCGACGACGCGCAGGAGGCGGGGCAGGACCAGGTCGACCGGATCTTCGGCACGCTGCGCACGGCCGCCACCAGCACGCCGCTGCCGAAGGGGCATTCGGCCCCCACGGCGGAGCTGATACGGCAGGTGCTCTCCGACGCCGCCTCCCCGCTGTCCGCGCACGAGGTCGCCGCCCGCTCGGGACTGAGCCGCTCCACGGCGCAGCGCTACCTCAAGCGGCTGGAGGAGTCCGGGCGGCTGAGCCTGACCCTCAAGTACGGGGAGACGGGCCGCCCGGAGCACCGGTACGCGTGGATGGGACGCTAGCTCCGCCGCACGGCGGACCGTGGTCAGGTGGTGGACGAGCCGGGCGGCCGCGCGATGCCGTACTGGAAGGCGTAGCGCATGGCCTGGGCCCGGTCGCGCACGCCGGTCTTGGCGAAGAGGTTGTTGATGTGCGTCTTCACCGTCGCCGTGCTGACGTGCAGCCGCCGGGCGATCTCGGCGTTGGACAGGCCCTCGGCGACCAGCGACAGCACCTCCGCCTCCCGCGTGGTGAGCCCGTCGGGAAGCTCCCGGCGGACCGGGGACGCGGCGGCCGGGAACGGGGCCCCCGCCGCACCGGAGCCCGTACCAGGGGCCGCGCCGGAGGCCGTACCGGCGGACGCGGCGCTGCCGGCCGCGGCGGGGTCCGAGAGCCGCTCCAGGAGCCGCCGCTGCACGTTCGGCGACAGCCCGGCCTCCCCCGACATCACGTGCTGCACGGCCCGGACGATCTCCTCGCCGCCGGCGTCCTTGGTGAGATAGCCGCGCGCCCCCGCGCGGAGCGCCGGGAACAGCGAATCGTCGTCGGCGTAGGTGGTGAGGACGACGACGTGCGTGGCCGGGTGCTCGGCGCGGATGCGCCGCGTGGCCTCGACTCCGTCGCAGCGGGGCATCCGCAGGTCCATCAGCACCACGTCCGGAGCGTGCTCGGCGACGAGCCGCACCGCCTCCTCCCCGTCGGCCGCCGCACCGACGACCTCGATGCCGGGCAGCAGCCCCAGCAGCATCACGATGCCCTCGCGCACCACGGTCTGGTCGTCCGCGACAACGACCCTCGCGACCCCGCCGGCACCGCCCCCGCCACCCGTCATGCGGGCACCCGCAGATGCACCACGAACCCCTCCTCCCCGGACCCTGCCGGCCCGGCCTCCAGCGTGCCGCCCAGCAGTTCGGCCCGCTCCCTCATCCCCAGCAGACCGTACCCGGCACCGGCGGCCCCCAGCTCTCCCGACGCTCCGCGCGCCCCCCGGTCGCGGACCCACAGCTCGACCCACCCCTCCAGATAGGTGAACCGCATCTCCACCGGCGCACCCGGGGCGTGCTTGCGCACATTGGTCAGCGCCTCCTGCGCGACCCTGCGCACCGCCAGCCCGGCCTCGGCCGGCAGGCCGCGCGGCTCCCCCGTCACCTCCAGCCGCGCACCCTCCCCCGCCGCGGACTCCCGCAGGAACTCCTCCACGGGGGTCATCTCCCCGCGCAGCGCGGACAGGGCCTGCCGGGTCTCGGCCAGGCCCTCGCGGGCCATGCCCCGGGCCGCCACCACCCGCTCCAGCACCCGCTGCGGGTCCTCACCGCGCTCGATCAGCAGCCGGGCCGCCTCCAGGTGCACCATCTGCGCGGACAGGCTGTGCGCGAGCACGTCATGGATCTCCCGGGCGATCCGGGCCCGCTCGGCCAGCGCCGCCGACTCCGCCTCCGCGCGCCGCGCCGCCCGCTCCTGGGCCAGCAGCCGGAACCCGGCCCCCCGCGCCTCCTCGTCCAGCCGGAGCGCGTAGCCGATGAAGGGCAGTGCCACCACCGTGCCCATGAGCACCAGCGGCTGCTCGGTGCTGGCCAGGGCGTAGGCCCCCATGGCGACCGCCGAGACGCCCAGGGCGTGGAGGAGCGGCAGCCGCTCCACGGCGATCACGACGCTGCCGCCCCAGAGCACCGCGGCCGGTGTGTGCTGCCCCGCCAACTGGGCGGCCACGCCGACGCCCAGCAGCACCCCCACGAGCGCCAGGGACGGCCGCAGCCGCCGCGCCAGCGTGGTGAGGTAGTAGCCCCGCACCGCGGCGGCGCAGGCCAGGAAGCCCGCGGCGAGGGCCGCGTACCCCCAGCCGTGGAAGGAGCCGTTGCGCAGGGCTCCCCAGAGGACCAGGGCGGCCAGCACTCCCCTGACGCCCCACGTCATCACCTGCCGGCGCCTCGGCACCCCGACCCCGGAGAGGGCCTCGCGGGCGGGCCAGGCCGTCCAGTTCTCCATCGGCACGCGCGATCCTTCCACCCTCCGGCCGGTGTCAGCCGCCGGCCGTGACACGGTACGCCGGGCGTATGCCGTGGACGCGGTGGAGAACCACGGCGGTACGGGCCAGCAGCACGGCGGCGACGGTCACCATCGTCGCGGAACTGCCCTGATGGACGCCCGCCAGCGCGCCCAGGCCGTGCAGCCCCAGCCTCAGGGCGGCCCCACCGAGCCATATCGCGGCCGTCGCCTTGCTTCCCTGGGCCCAGGCCCCGCCGGACTCGTCCGCCCAGACGCGGCTGCTCCACGCCCAGGCGGCCCCGGTCGCGAGCCCGGCCAGGACCCCGCCCGCCAGCAGCCCGGCCGACACGGCCGGGTGCGCGGGATCGATGAGCCCGGGCTCGCGCACGGCCAGGAAGACCAGCACGGCCGGCAGGACCCACCAGCCCTTGGCGTCCCTGCTCACCCGCTGCGGCCGGACCTGCCGGACCAGCGTGAGCACGAGGACGGCGGCGATCACCAGACCATTGGCCGTACCGGACATGAGGAGCCTCCGCGGATCCCGGAAAAGCGCTGACGACGAACGCTTCCGAAACTACGGACCGGGCTCCGGGCACGGATCGGAGCACGGGTGGGTTCCGGGTGGAGATGCGCGACGGTGCTCTCTCCACCCAGGGGTGGAGAGAGCACCGGGAAGCGCCAGGAATCACCGAGCAGGCACCCGGGAGACAAAGGCCCGGGAAGGGTGGGTCAGGCGTCGATGCGCGAGCGGTCGAGGGTCGCCGCGGAGTTGGTGATGAACTCCTTGCGCGGCGCCACCTCGTTGCCCATCAGCAGGTCGAAGGCGCGCTCCGCGGCCTCCAGGTCGCTGATGTTGATCCGGCGCAGGGTGCGGTGGCGCGGGTCCATCGTGGTCTCCGCGAGCTGGTCGGCGTCCATCTCGCCGAGGCCCTTGTAGCGCTGGATGGAGTCCTTGTAGCGCACGTTCTTGCGCTCCAGCTCCAGCAGCGTCTGCCGCAGCTCGGCGTCCGAGTACGTGTAGATGTACTTGTCCTGGCCCTTCTTGGGCTGGATGAGCTCCACCCGGTGCAGCGGGGGCACCGCCGAGAAGACCCGGCCCTCTTCGACCATCGGGCGCATGTAGCGCTGGAAGAGGGTCAGCAGCAGGCAGCGGATGTGCGCGCCGTCGACATCGGCGTCGGCGAGGAAGATGACCTTGCCGTAGCGCGCCGCGTCGATGTCGAAGGTCCGGCCGGACCCGGCTCCTATCACCTGGATGATCGCGCCGCACTCGGCGTTCTTGAGCATGTCCGAGACCGACGACTTCTGGACGTTGAGGATCTTGCCGCGGATCGGCAGCAGCGCCTGGAACTCGGAGTTCCGCGCGAGCTTCGCCGTGCCGAGCGCCGAGTCGCCCTCGACGATGAACAGCTCGCTGCGCTCGACGTCGTCGCTGCGGCAGTCGGCGAGCTTGGCCGGCAGGGAGGAGGACTCCAGGGCCGTCTTCCGGCGCTGGGCCTCCTTGTGCTGCCGGGCCGCGATGCGGGTGCGGGCGGCGGCGACGACCTTCTCCAGCACGGCCCTGGCCTGCTGCTTGGCGTCGCGCTTGGTGGAGGTCAGGAATGCCTTGAGCTCCTTGGCGACCACGTTCGCCACGATCCGCGAGGCGGCCGAGGTGCCCAGCACCTCCTTGGTCTGCCCCTCGAACTGCGGCTCGGCGAGCCGCACCGTCACAACGGCCGTGAGGCCCTCCATGGCGTCGTCCTTGACGACGTCGTCCTCGGCGACCCGCAGGAGCTTGGAGGAGCGCAGCACCTCGTTGACGGTCTTGGTGATCGAGCGCTCGAAGCCCGTCACGTGCGTGCCGCCCTTGGGGGTGGCGATGATGTTGACGAACGACCTGACCGTGGCGTCGTACCCCGTGCCCCAGCGCAGGGCGATGTCCACGCCCAGCTCGCGGGTGACCTCGGTGGGGGTCATGTGGCCGCGGTCGTCCAGGACGGGCACGGTCTCCTTGAAGGTGCCCTGCCCGCTCAGCCGCAGCACGTCGCAGACGGCCTTGTCCTGCGCCAGGTACTCGCAGAACTCGCTGATGCCCCCGTCGTAGCGGAAGACCTCCTCGGTGCTGTCCGCGCCGTCGAGGCCGCGCTCGTCGCGGACGACGATCGTCAGGCCGGGCACCAGGAAGGCCGTCTGCCGGGCGCGCCCGTAGAGGGTCTCCAGGGAGAGCTTGGCGTCCTTGAGGAAGATCTGGCGGTCCGCCCAGTAGCGGACGCGGGTGCCGGTGCGCGCCTTGGGGATCTTCTTCCCCTTGAGCAGGCCGTTGGCCGGGTCGAAGGGGGACTCCGGGCCGGACTCGGTGAAGATGCCGGGGACGCCGCGGCGGAAGCTGATGGCGTGGGTCCGGCTGTTGCGGTCGACCTCGACGTCCAGGCGGGCGGAGAGCGCGTTAACCACCGACGCGCCGACGCCGTGCAGACCGCCGGACGCCGCGTAGGAGCCGCCGCCGAACTTGCCGCCCGCGTGGAGCTTGGTCATGACGACCTCGACGCCGGACAGCCCGGTCTTGGGCTCGACGTCCACGGGGATGCCGCGGCCGTTGTCGCGCACCTCCACGGAGCCGTCGTCGTGGAGGATGACCTCGATGTGGTCGCAGTAGCCGCCGAGGGCCTCGTCGACGGAATTGTCGATGATCTCCCAGAGGCAGTGCATCAGGCCGCGGCTGTCCGTCGAGCCGATATACATACCGGGCCGCTTGCGGACGGCTTCCAGGCCTTCGAGGACGAGCAGGTGCCGCGCGGTGTAGTTGGACCCGTCCCGGTCTGCCCCGGTGAGCAGCGCAGTGGACGGCACAGACGTTTCGGCGGTCACGCGGGTTCGCTCCTCGCTGAATTTCTTTTCGGCCCCGGTCGGGCGGACCGGCGGCCCGGTTGCCGTTCAGAGGGTACCGATGCCTGGTAGAGCCTTTGTGCAGCCACCCGTGGGAACGACCATGCTAGTCCAGGCATCGATCACACGTTCGATGACACGATGGAGTGACGTGCACATCACGTTCCCTTGGAGGCATGAACCATTTAGGCTCCGGGCACGTCCTCAAGAACACCGGCAAGCCGGCCGGTGAGGACGAAAGCCCCCAGCGATGTGAAACCGTAGGCCCACGCAATACGGCTCATTCGCCGCCAACCGTCAAGATCTGGCCGACTCGGAAGAGACTCGGAAGGAACTTTCGAGGAAAAGCCGCGAGCGGGAACGTTTTCGGCCTGGTTGGATGTTGACCCTGGTACGACAGCTCGTCGAGCTAGAGAAGAGGCGACGTGACTACTGTTCTGACCCCCGCGAGCCCGCTGACGGCCGCTGACCGCTGCGACCGGTGCGGCGCTCAGGCCTACCTGCGCGTCGTTCTCATGAGCGGCGGTGAACTGCTCTTCTGCGCCCACCATGGACGCAAGTTCGAGCCAGAACTCAAGAAGATCGCCGCGGAAATACAGGACGAGACGGAGCGGCTCACCGCCCCCCCGGCGTCTGCGCCCGACGAGGACCGCTGAGTCCGTAGCGGAACGCTGACACATCGCATCCGACGACGAGCGAGGTCCGGCCACTTCGTGCCGGGCAGCCGCGGGCGGCTCCCCCCACTCCGGGGGAAGCCGCCCGCTCTCGTACCCTGGGCCCGCTCCTGGGCCCCTTGCGGGCGTGCGGCGCGTGCTTCGGCGACTGCGCCGCGGGCGGCTGGCCGGGCGTCGTAGCGGGCTGAGCCGCCGGCTGCTGGGCCTGCGCCCCGGGCAGTGCCCCGTCAGGGCTGTGCGCCGCCACGAGGGCCGTGTAGGCCGAGATCCGGGTGTACACCCCCGGGTACAGGGGCTGGCCGCAGCCGGCCCCCCAGGACACCACGCCGACGACCTTGCCCTTGGCCACCAGCGGCCCGCCGCTGTCGCCCTGGCAGGCGTCCCGCCCGCCCAGCGGCACCCCGGCGCACAGCATGGACGCCCGGCGGTAGACGCCGTCCGCGCTGCCCGGATAGGCCCGCTCGCACGCCGTGTCCTGAAGGACCCGGACCCGCGCCCCGCGCAGGATGTCCGAGTAGGTGCCGTTGCCCACGACGTCGCCCCAGCCGAAGACGACGGCCTCTCCGCCCACCTGATAGGCCGGGTCGCCCTGCGGCGCCATCGGGATCACATAGTTCTCCGGCACCGCGTTCCGCAGGGTGAGCACGGCGATGTCCCCGGCGTTCGACCCCGGGTCGAAGCCCGGGTTGACCCAGGTCTCCCGCGGCTCCACCTCCGAACCGGCGACGCCCCGCAGGTCGTCCCGGCCGATGATGACGCGCAGGTCGTTCGCCTCGGCCACGTCGGCGCCCAGCACCTCGCGGCTCAGGCAGTGCGCTGCCGTGACGACCGTTCTGCGGCCCACGATGACGCCGCCGCAGAACTGTCCGGCCCTGGCAGCCCCGAACCGCTGCCGGCTGCCCAGGGCGACCACCCAGGGCGCCTCGGAGCTCCTGACGGCCTGCCCTCCGACGACCGCACGGTCCGCCACCGCCGGAGCGGGGACCGCGGCCAGCAGCGCGATCGTCCCGGCCAGCAGGCAGCTCAGCGAACGCATACAGTCTCCTGACTCTACGGGGTTCCTCGTACACCAAGAGTCAACCCGCAGTGCCCGCGGCGCATCCGGAACCTGGACGGCATGCCTCCGGATCCGTCGCACTGTCACCCGTACAGCCCGCAGGGCCCGGCACCTCGGGAAGAGGTGCCGGGCCCTGCGGAGACTGCTTGCTTCCGCTCCGGGTCTAGTCCAGGTAGTCGCGGAGGACCTGGGAACGGGACGGGTGGCGCAGCTTGGACATCGTCTTCGACTCGATCTGACGGATGCGCTCGCGCGTCACCCCGTAGACCTTGCCGATCTCGTCGAGGGTCTTCGGCTGGCCGTCGGTGAGGCCGAAGCGCATGGAGACCACGCCCGCCTCGCGCTCGCTGAGCGTGTCCAGGACGGAGTGCAGCTGCTCCTGGAGCAGGGTGAAGCTGACGGCGTCGGCCGGCACGACCGCCTCGGAGTCCTCGATGAGGTCACCGAACTCGCTGTCGCCGTCCTCACCCAGGGGGGTGTGGAGGGAGATCGGCTCGCGGCCGTACTTCTGGACCTCGATGACCTTCTCCGGGGTCATGTCGAGCTCCTTGGCCAGCTCCTCCGGGGTGGGCTCGCGGCCCAGGTCCTGGAGCATCTGGCGCTGGACGCGCGCGAGCTTGTTGATGACCTCGACCATGTGCACCGGGATACGGATGGTGCGGGCCTGGTCGGCCATCGCGCGCGTGATGGCCTGGCGGATCCACCAGGTCGCGTAGGTGGAGAACTTGTAGCCCTTGGTGTAGTCGAACTTCTCGACCGCACGGATCAGACCGAGGTTGCCCTCCTGGATCAGGTCCAGGAAGAGCATGCCGCGGCCGGTGTAGCGCTTGGCCAGCGAGACCACCAGGCGGAGGTTGGCCTCCAGGAGGTGGTTCTTGGCGCGGCGCCCGTCCTCGGCGATGATCTCCAGCTCGCGCTTGAGCTTCGGGGCGAGCTTGTCGGAGTTCGCCAGCTTGTCCTCGGCGAACAGGCCCGCCTCGATGCGCTTGGCGAGCTCCACCTCCTGCTCGGCGTTGAGGAGGGGGACCTTGCCGATCTGCTTCAGGTAGTCCTTGACCGGGTCGGCGGTGGCACCGGCGACGGCGACCTGCTGCGCGGGAGCGTCGTCCTCGTCGTCGTCGGAGAGGACGAAGCCCTTGTTCTCGCCGGTCTCGTCCTCCTCCTCGCCCTTGCCCGGGGTCGGGGTCTCCTCCACGAGGTCCTCGTCGAGGAGCTCGTCGGCGTCCTTCTTCGCGGCGGTCTTCTTGGCCGCCGTCTTCTTGACCGCGGTCTTCTTGGCCGCGGTCTTCTTCGCCGCCGCCTTCTTGGCGACGGCCTTCTTGGCGGGCGCCTCCGCGCTCTCGTCGTCGCCGTACGCCGCGGAGGCGGACGTGGCGGACGCCGAGGACGCGGTCTGCCTGGCCGTGACCGTCTTGGAGGCGACGGCCTTGGTGGCGGTGCGCTTCGCCGGGCTCTTCGCTGCGACGCTCTTACGGGTGCGCTTGGGCGCCTCGGCGGCACTGACCATCAGCGTCACACCCTCCTCGTCGAGGACCTGGTTGAGGCTGCGCAGAACGTTCTTCCACTGGGTTGGCGGAATCTGGTCAGCCTCGAAGGCCCGACGCACGTCGTCGCCGGCGATCTGCCCCTCGGCCTTTCCCTGCTCGATGAGCGCCATCAGAGACTCGGATTCGGCGATCTCCGGCGGGAGCGTACGGGATGTGCTGGCCGACACGAACAACCTCTCGGAACGATGGAAACGGCTTCCGGCCCCGGCTCGCCCTGATCGGGGAACCGGTTCCGACGACCGCCGGCATGGATGAACCGACGGCGCGCGGGTGATGGGATGCAGACGGACACAGCGCCCCGGACGAGGCCGGTATTCCCTCCGCGTCCACCACCTCTTTAGTCATCGCACTGCCTCAAGGAGCGTTACGCCCAATCCTCGTGGCCCGAGTCACACCCCAAAACAGAATGAATGCCCATTCAACTGGACATAACACTCCACTTCCTGGCGTCCCGGTCCGAGTTCCGGGAGGGGCGCAGGGGCAGGCGGACGGCTCACGCGTGCGGCCGCGCATCCGGCCGCACGCGCGGACCCTGTCCCGGCCCTGCGCGTGCGGCCCTTCTGTACGACCCCACTCGTACCGTCCCGCTCCTCTCCGCGGTCAGTGCTCGCGCGGCGCGGGCACCACGCGCTCGACGTCCGGGTGGGCGACGAGCAGCTGCCGCATGGCGGCCTCGGCCCCGGCCCCGTCGCCCGCGCCGACGGCGTCGACGATGCGGAGGTGGTGCCCCACGCCGGCCTCGGTGGGGCGGTCACAGCCGCCGGAGGGCGCGCCCGAGACGTGCAGGGCGGAGGAGACGATGCCTGCGAGGTGCTCCAGCATGCGGTTGCCCGCGACCTGGAGGAGCAGGGAGTGGAACTCGGCGTCGGCGCGGGTGAAGGTCAGCGAGTCGCCCTGAGCCAGGGCGTGGCCCATGATCTCGGCCATGTCGGCCAGGCGCTGCTGGACGTCCTCGCGGCCGTGCCCGGCGGCGAGGCGGGCGGCCAGCGGCTCGATGGTCCAGCGCAGCTCGCACAGCTCGCGGCGCTGGTCGTCCCGCTGCGGGCCGAAGGCCCGCCACTCGATGATGTCGGGGTCGAGGAGGTTCCAGTCGCTGACGGGGCGGACGCGGGTGCCGACGTTGGGGCGCGCGCTGACGAGGCCCTTGGCCTCCAGGACGCGCAGGGACTCGCGGACGACGGTCCTGGAGACCTCGAAGCGCTGTCCGATCTCCTCGGGGACGAGCGGGCGGTCCGCGCCCAGGTCACCCGAGACGATCATCTGGCCGAGCTGCTGCACGAGCTGGCCGTGCAGGCCCCGGCCCCGGCTGCCGGCCGCCCTGCGGCCGGCGCGGCTGAGCTCCGCCTCGCCGTCCCAGGCGGGCGGTGCCCCGCGGTCGGCCCCGGGGGCCTCCGCGTAGGAGTAACGGTCAAGCTCGCCCGGGCCTGCGAGGCCGGAGTCGGCGGGGCGAGCCGCGGTCATCATGGTGTGCGCAAGGGTACTCACGCCTCCTTTGTCGGCGACACCTCGAGATGCCTTGAGGTCTTTGGTGAAAAGCACACGAAAGGGTGATCGCCCATTACCTCACAATTGACGGCCAAACGGACAGAATCGGGCACTCTCCGAGACGATCCATATGCGGAGCGTGACGGTCACGGCCTGCGAACTCTGCACGTGGGAGGGGGCGCCGGGACCCCCGGCCGGCACGGCGGCGGCCTTCACCGCGGCCTCCCGCGGAACACGGCGAGGACGTAGGCCCCGAGGAGCGCCCCGAGCGACAACGCGAGCGCCCAGCCGACCGGCTGGGAGACCAGCCGCAGCGCCGTCGAGACGCCCCGGTCCATGCCGGAGGGCCATTGCACGACCGCGGCGGAGCGCAGGCGCTCCGGCAGCCCGACGAGCGAGCGGGCCGCGGGCTCGGCGAGCACGCTGCCGAGGACGGGCACGACGAGCGTCGGCACGGCCAGCACCGCGACCACCCCCAGCGCCGTCGACCGGAACAGCCCGGCGGCCAGCAGCCCCGCCCAGGCGCAGCCCAGGGTCAGCGCCGTCCAGCCCGCCAGCAGCACGGCCCAGTCGCGCGGGAGGGAGACGACGTCGTTGCCGAAGAGCAGCCCGAGGGCGCCGGCGTCGAGGAAGAGCGAGGCGAGGGCGAGCAGCACCGCCGCCACGGCGGTGACGGTGAGCTTGGCGAAGAGCAGGCCGAGGCGGCGCGGAACGGTGCCCTGGTCCGGGGCGAGGGCGGGGTAGCGGAACTCCTGGCCGAAGGCGAGCGCGCCGATGAGGCCGGCCCCGAAGACGGCGGGGGGCAGCGGCAGCAGGGCCGGCCAGCCGGTGACCACGCGCGGCTCGGGGGTGTTCCCGGACCTGGCGAGGAGGACGGCGACGAGCAGGGAGGCGGCGAGGGATAGGGCCGTCACGATCCAGCCGGTCCGCACGCCGGTGGCGCGGCGCAGCTCGTACCTCAGCGGCCAGGCCGGGTCGGGCGCCGGGAGCCGGGGCTGGAGGCGCGGGAGCTGAACGGGGCCGGCGTCCGGCGCGTCCGCGCGTCCGCCCTCGGGCGCCTCTGCCGGGGACGGCGCGGAGGGGGCGGACGGGGCGGACCTGCGGCCGTCGGCCCGCAGCAGCGGGGGTACGGGGCCGGTGTCGCCGATCTCCTCGGTCAGCCGGTGGAGGAGGATGCCGTGCCGGTAGGCGGTCTCGCCGACAACGGCGCAGGTGCTGCCGTAGACGGACAGCTTGCTGCCACCTTCCTGCACGACCTCCACGGCCTGCGCGCCCTCGGCGGCTTCCGCCTCGTCGGCCTCGGTGCTGAGGGCATGGGCGAGGCGGCTCGCCAGCGGCGAATGGACGGCGACGCGCGGCCGCAGGCGGGTGCGGGAGAACTCGGCGGCCTCCTGGTCGGCGATCAGGCGGCCCTCGTCGATGGTGACGACCCGGTCGGCGATGCGGGCCGCCTCCCTGGGGTCGTTCGAGGTGACGAGGACGGCGCCGCCGTGGTCCGCATACGCCCGCAGCATGCCGTGCAGCCAGGCCGTCTCGCGGGGCGAGAGTTCGTGGGCGGGCTCGTCCAGGACGAGGGTGTGGGGGTCGCCGAGGAGGGCGGCGGCGAGGCCGAGGCGGCGGTCCATGCCCAGCGAGAAGTCGCCGAGGCGCTGGCCGGCCAGGCCGGTCAGGCCGACGACCTCCAGGACGTCGTCGGCACGCTCGGCGGGGACGCCCGCGGCGGCGCTGAGCATGCGCAGGTGGCCCCGGGCGGTACGGGCCGGGTGGCCGGGGACGTCTCCGAGGACGACGCCGATCTCGCGGGTGGGGTGCGGGACGCGGTCCAGGGGGCGGCCGTGGAAGAGCGCGACGCCGCGCCCGGGGTCGAGGCGCAGCAGGAGGCGCAAGGCGCTGGTCTTGCCCGCACCGGGGGTGCCGAGCAGGACGGTGACCCGGCCGGAGCGGGCCTCGAAGGTGAGGTCGTCGACGGCGGGGAACCGGTTTCGCTGGGGGGCGCTGGTGAGTCCGATGGCCTGGATCATGGCTTCTCTCGCGGGGCGTGAGACGGCTCGGCGGCACCCCTCGGCCCGCTCGGTGACCGAGGCGGCCGAGGGCGCAGGGGATCGCTGGGACGTACGGCAGCACCGTAACCCGGTATGTCCGAATTGCTACGCAATGTAGGCAGTTGTAAGCGTGTCCCCTCATAGGCATGCACTCCCGCGCATGTGCATGCCCGGCCACCGGGCACCGCTACGGCCTGCGGCTCTCCCGGCGGGGCGGCCGGGCGGAGCGGGCCGGTGAGGGCTAGGCCTCGGGGCGCAGCATGGGCGGGTTGAGGAGCGTGGCCCCGCCGGCCCGGAAGAGCTGGGCCGGACGGCCGCCCTGACGCGTCGTCGTCCCGCCGGTGGGCACCAGGAAGCCGGGGGTGCCCGTCACCTTCCGGTGGAAGTTGCGGGGGTCGAGGGCGACGCCCCACACCGCCTCGTAGACCCGGCGCAGCTCGCCGACGGTGAACTCCTGGGGGCAGAAGGCCGTGGCCAGCGAGGAGTATTCGATCTTGGACCGGGCGCGCTCGACGCCGTCGGCGAGGATCTGCGCGTGGTCGAAGGCCAGGGGCGTCACCTGCTCGCCGTCGCGGCCGTAGCCGGCCTCCTGGTCCAGCAGCTCCTCCACCGGCGCCCAGCGCACGCTGTGCGCGTCTCCCCCGGGGCGCGGAGCGGGCAGGTCCGGCGCGAGCGCCAGATGCGCGACGCTCACCACCCGCATGCGCGGGTCGCGCTTCGGATCGCCGTACGTGGCGAGCTGCTCCAGGTGGGCGGCGTTGGGCAGTACGGGGCCCGCGGGGTCGTGGGCGTTGAGCCCGGTCTCCTCGGCCAGCTCCCGCGCCGCCGCGGTCGTCAGGTCCTCGTCGCCCCGCACGAACCCGCCCGGCAGCGCCCAGCGGCCCTGGTACGGCGCCTCACCGCGACGCACGGCCAGCGCGCACAGCGCGTGCCTGCGCACGGTGAGCACGACCAGGTCGACGGTGACAGCAAAGGGCGGAAAGGCCGACGGGTCGTAGGGCATGACGCGATCATAGTCGTCTTCCTGACGATAAACAGGGTCTTGCGAAGGGCCGGGGAACACCCCCTCCGCGAGCCTCGGCAACACCCCGCTCACACCCCCAGCTGCAAGCCGTCGGCGGCTTCCTCGACCATGCCGAGGCCGAGCCTGCTGATCCGCATCGCGAAGGGCTGCTCGGCGATGCGCAGCCCGGTGAACCTGAGCGCCCCGAGCGGCGCGGTGTGCAGCGGCCGCACCGCGACGCAGCCCGCCGGGGCGTCGGGCCGCAGCCCGGCGAGCGCGGTCAGCAAGTGCACCGAGCCCGCGGCGGCGACGGCCGCGGGACGGCAGGCGGCCGGGTGCGGCAGCGGGGCGCTCCCGGCCGTGCGCTGCTCCCCCGCGTACATCTCCGGCAGCCGGTGCCCGAAGGCGGCCGCCGCGTCCAGGGTGCCGCGCAGCAGCGCGCCGGCCTCCTTCTCGTATCCGGCGGAGGCCAGGCCCGCCACGGCCACGGCCGTCTCGTGGACCCGGACCGCGCCGCTGCGGTGACCGAAGGGATTGTGCCCCGGCTCCTTCGCCCCGAGGCTGCGCAGGCCCCAGCCGGAGTCGAGCGCCGGCCCGCCGAGCAGCCGGGCGAGCTGTTCGGTCTGCACCTTGTCGAGCAGGCCCGGCGCCGGCATCCCCCCACCCAGCAGGCCCGTGTCGAGGAGGTGCGCGGCGGAGCCGCCCAGGTGCGGTATCCGGCGCCCTTCGGGCGTGCGGGCGGCTGCGGGGCGCCCGCCGCCCGGGTCCTCCACCCAGAAGTCCTCACGGAACCGCCCGCGCAGGCCGGCCGCCCAGCTCCGCCAGCGCTCGGCCCCGGGACGGTCGTAGGCGTCCAGGAGGTCGGCCCCGAGCAGGGCCGCGCGGTGGGCGTGCGCCTGCGTCTCGCACCGGTACGGTCCGCCGGGCACCGGGTCCGCGAGGTAGCCGTCCTCGCCCGCCGCGGCCCGCAGCCATGCGAGGCAGCGCTCGGCGGCGGGCAGCAGCGCCTCCGTCTCCCGCTCCGGAAGCCCCCACCGGCGGGCCTCCGCCAGGACGACGGGGAAGAGCAGCGTGGCCTCGATGCCGGTGCAGCCGGGCGGCAGGTGCGCCCCGGCGTGGCGCAGGGCGCCGGGGATCCGCCCGCTGTCAGGGCCCGGTCCTGCCAGCTGCGTACGGGCCAGGGTGCGCAGCGTCCCGGCGGCCAGCCGGACGCCGAGGGGCAGCGTCATCCGCGCTGCCCAGAGGGCCTCGGCGGGGGCGAGGCCGCAGCGCCAGGGGACACCTGCCGCCAGATGGACGTCACCGGGGCTGCCGGGGTCACGCACGAGCAGCGCCCGGAGATCGTCGAGGGCGGCGGCGAGCAGGGCGCCCGCCCGCGGGTCGTCTCCCTCCGCCTGCGGGTCGCCCCAGGGCACGCTCGCCGGGCGCCCCGGGGGGACGGCCGCCTCGGGCTGCCGGACCCTGCCGGGCTGCTCGGGCAGGACGCGCAGTTCGATGCTGCGCGTGCCTCCCGGCGGCAGCTCGATCTCCCAGCACAGCAGCCCCGCTGACGCCAGGGCATCCCCCGGCGGCGGATCGGCCGTGACCGCCGCCTGCGCCTCCGCCGTGGACCACCGCAAGCCGGAGGCGTGCACCCCGGCGGGGACCTCGGGCCCTGCCGCCCCCGCCGCGACCGCGCTCAGCTCCGCGAGGTCGGTGCCCAAGGAGACCTCGACGGGCAGCCGCAGAGCACGGGCCGCGGTGCTGCGCAGGGCGATCCGCTCGACGCCCTCGGCCGAGCGCAGCCGCTCGACCGTGACGGCGGGGTCGGGCCCCGAATCCGCGGCCGTCCTCACGGCGCCGACGAAGCGGGCGCGGTCGGCACCGAGCATCCGCCCCTGCACGGGCAGCGGCTCGGCGCCGCCGACCCTCAGCCGGCAGCGGGCCAGGAGCCGGCGCCCTCCGCGGTAGAAGCCGTCGAGCCCCTGCCCGCTCATCTGCCCGTGCTCCCCGGAGATCGCCATGGCCGGCAGGGCGACACAGATCACGGCCGTGTGGACGGGCTGCGGAGCGGGCGGGCGCCCCGGGGCGGGGCGCTGGGGCGGCGCATGACGGGGCCGGGGCGGCTGGCCATGGGGGACGATGCCTTGCACTTGACTGCGCTCCCCTGTGGGTGTCACGGACCGGGACGGCGGACGACGATTGCGGGCCACACGGATGAACGGCGCCGGGCCCGCCGAGGTCACGGTGTGAAGGGCCGCCTGTGTGGGCCATGGGTTCACTGCGGCCGCTCCTCACGGCTGCGGTCCCCCTTGCGGGGGCTCCTGCGCCGCGTGCGGGGCTTACCGGCGGGCCCGGCCGGGCCTCCGGGGCCGGTGCTGCCCGCGGGGCCGCCGGGCCGCGTCCGCCGGCGGGCGCTCCGTGTGCTGCCGGCGCCTTGCGCCGCCGAGCCCGTCGAGGCCGACGCGGCCTCCAGGCGCTCCACCTCGGCCCGGACCGCATCCTGAAGCGCCCGGTCAGCCTGTTCCTGCCGCAGGCACTGGCGGAGCGGCTCGGGGTCCAGTCCTTCGTTGCACGCGCGGTAGAGCAGCTGGGCGAAGACGTACTCGGGGTCGGCGGTGAGCGCCCGGCTCAGCGCGACCCGGGCCTCCGGCTGGTCGTCGGCGGCCCAGGCCACCCAGCCGGCGAGCGTGACGGGAGCCGCCGCGTACTCCGCGTACGGATACACGCAGCGGCGGGCCAGGGCGCGCCACAGCCTCAGCACGGCGGCGGCCCGCGGGCCCTCCATCCACTCCGCGGCCCGGTCGCGCGCGACGCGGTCCTGTAGACCCACGATGACCGTGGCGGCCTCCTCGTCGGTGAGGAGGGAGTCGTCGCGCGCGTCGGCCGCGGGCTTGGCGGGGAGCGGCGGCGTCCCGTCGAACCGGTCGGCCAGGGTCCGCGCGAGGGCGAGCGCCTCCTGCCGCACGGGCTCGCAGCCGGCGCCGCCGAGGATGCGGGGCACCATCGCGAAGGCCGCGGCGTCGAGGGCCTTGCGCTGCTCCTCCGCCCTTTCCCCGGTAACGGGTTCGTACCGCTCCTCCATCTCCCGCAGGGTGCCGCGCACCTCGATGCCGGCGTAGGTGGCGGCGGCCGCCATGACCGACGTGCCGGGCAGGGAGAGAGGGGTGCCGTCGGGCGGGCAGCAGCGGGGGTCGGGGCAGCAGTACGACCAGAACCGGCCGTCGGAGATGCACAGGGCCTCGTGCACGGGCATGTCGAGGCGGCCGCAGGCGCGGCGCAGGCTCTGGGCGAGCGGGCGAAGCCGCTCCATCACCTGCTGCCCGGTCCGCCCGTCGGCGGTGTCGGGGTCCTGGCAGAAGAAGATGACCACGCCGTCGGGGCGGCCGCCGCGCCTGCTGCTGCCGGTCAGGAGGGTCTCGGCGAGCTGGTCGCAGACCTCCGGCCACCCCTCGCCGCTGCGCGGGATGCCGAGCCGGAGCCGGCCCCCGAAGCGGCCCCGGTCGCCGTGCAGCGCGACGAGGACCACGCTGTCCGTCGGGTGGAAGCCGAGGAGGTACGGGAGGGCGTCGGCCAGCTCGGCCGGGGAGCGGAGGGTGACCTGCTGCTCGGGGTCCGCACCCGGTGCGCCGGGCTCGCCGGCGGACGGGGAGGAGGGGACGGAAGGACGGGAGGATTCGTTGTGCTGCGTCATGGCCCGAGAGTCCCGCGGGCCCGCCGGAGCCCGCCAGGCCTGTGGATAACTCCGGAATATGGTCCTACTAATCCTGTGGACAGGGGTTTCCCACAGCCGGCCGGGCCCGTTCGCGCATTGTCAGTGCACTCGTGTTGCATGGGGGCATGACGAACGAAGACCTCCGCGCCTCGGCCGACGCCGTCCTGGCCCGCCTCGTCGGCGACACCACGGGCACGGCGAGACTGCGCGAGGACCAGTGGCTGGCGATCGAGGCGCTGGTCGCCCACCACCGCCGCGCCCTGGTCGTGCAGCGGACGGGCTGGGGCAAGTCGGCGGTGTACTTCGTCGCGACCGCCCTGCTGCGGGCCCGCGGCAGCGGCCCCACGGTGATCGTCTCGCCGCTCCTGGCGCTGATGCGCAACCAGGTGGACGCCGCGGCGCGGGCGGGCATCCGCGCCCGCACGATCAACTCCGCCAACGTCGAGGAGTGGGACACCGTCCAGGCCGAGGTGGCGGCGGGCGAGGTCGACGTGCTGCTCGTGTCGCCGGAGCGGCTGAACAACCCCGACTTCCGCGATCAGGTCCTGCCCAAGCTCGCCGCCGCGACCGGCCTCCTCGTCGTCGACGAGGCCCACTGCATCTCCGACTGGGGCCACGACTTCCGGCCCGACTACCGCCGGCTGCGCACCATGCTGGCCGACCTGCCGCCCGGCGTGCCCGTCCTGGCCACGACCGCCACCGCCAACGCCCGCGTCACCGCCGACGTCGCCGAGCAGCTGGGCACGGGCGAGGAGTCGACCCGGGCGCTGGTGCTGCGCGGCCCGCTGGACCGCGAGAGCCTGAGCCTCGGGGTGCTTCAGCTGCCCGACGCCGCGCACCGGCTGGCCTGGCTCGCCGACCACCTCGGCGAGCTCCCCGGCTCGGGCATCATCTACACCCTCACCGTCGCGGCCGCCGAGGAGGTCACCGCGTTCCTGCGCCGGTGCGGCCACACCGTCACCGCGTACACGGGCAAGACGGAGAACGCGGACCGGCAGCAGGCCGAGGAGGACCTGCTCGCCAACCGCGTCAAGGCGCTCGTCGCCACCTCGGCGCTGGGCATGGGCTTCGACAAGCCCGACCTGGGCTTCGTGGTCCACCTGGGCTCCCCCTCCTCCCCCATCGCCTACTACCAGCAGGTCGGCCGCGCCGGCCGCGGCGTCGAGCACGCCGAGGTGCTCCTGCTCCCGGGCAAGGAGGACGAGGCGATCTGGAAGTACTTCGCGTCCCTCGCCTTCCCCCCGGAGGACCAGGTCCGCCGCACGCTGGAGGTGCTCGCCGCCTCGGACCGGCCCGTCTCCCTGCCGGCCCTCGAACCCCGGGTCGAGCTGCGGCGCTCCCGCCTGGAGACCATGCTCAAGGTCCTCGACGTCGACGGCGCCGTGCACCGGGTGCGGGGCGGCTGGACGGCGACGGGGCGCCCGTGGACGTACGACGCCGAGCGCTACGCCTGGGTCGAGCGGCAGCGCGGCGCGGAGCAGCAGGCGATGCGCGACTACGCCACCACGACGCAGTGCCGGATGGAGTTCCTGCGCCGCCAGCTGGACGACGAGCAGGCGACGCCGTGCGGGCGCTGTGACAACTGCGCGGGCCCGCGCTTCTCCGTGGACGTCTCGGCCGGGGCGCTCGACGCCTCGCGGGGCGAGCTGGGCCGCCCGGGCGTGGAGGTCGAGCCGCGCCGGATGTGGCCGACGGGGATGCCCGCGGTCGGTGTCGACCTCAAGGGCCGCATCCCGGCGGGCGAGCAGGCCGCGACCGGTCGCGCCCTCGGGCGGCTGTCCGACATCGGCTGGGGCAACCGGCTGCGTCCCCTCCTCGCCCCGCAGACGCCGGACGGGCCTGTGCCGGATGACGCGGCGGCCGCGGTGGTGACCGTGCTTGCCGACTGGGCCCGCGGTCCCGGCGGTTGGGCCTCCGGCGCCGCGGACGCTCCCGCACGCCCCGTGGGTGTGGTCGCGCTCGCCTCGCGGACGCGGCCGCAGCTGATCCGCTCGCTCGCCGAGCGCATCGCCTCGGTCGGCCGGATGCCCCTGCTCGGCACGGTCGAGTACGGCGGCGCGGACAGCGACACCCGGGTTCCGCGCACCAACAGCGCCCAGCGGCTGCGGGCGCTGGACGGTGCGCTGACCGTTCCGCCGGAGCTCGCGTCGGCGCTGGCCTCCGCCGGCGGGCCCGTCCTGCTGGTCGACGATTTCACCGACACCGGGTGGACGCTGGCCGTGGCCGCCCGGCTGCTGCGGCGGGCCGGGGCGCCGGAGGTGTTCCCGCTGGTGCTGGCGGTACAGGGCTAGCCGCACCCGGCCTGGAGGGCCGGCGGGGGCGGCCGGGGCGCCAAGAGCCGCGCGCCGCCGGCCATTGGCGCCAATTGATCGTTGCCGCAGGCCCCCGGCGCGGCGAGAATTGGACCGATCCCACTCTCGTCCGTCCACGGCCCGCCGGGACGGCCGTCGTGGCACGCACTCCTGCCCGCCGCCGCCCGGCCCGTGGCATTGCAGCCGAAGGGAGGGTCATGGCCTTCGACTTCGCACCGCCCCCTCCCGCCGAGCCCGGACACCGGCTCAGCCGGATGCTCGAGCCCTCCGAGTGGGCCGCGGCCGGAATTCCCCTGCTGCGCAACCCGCGCGAGGTGATCACCGGTCTGCACGCCCGCCATCTGCCGGCGCCGTCGACAGCCGTCGTCGCCGTCCTCGACCACGACGAACGGCTCACGGCGAGCGCCTCGTTCGTCCGCCGCCCCACCCCGCCCGACGGCTGGGAGCTGCGCAACGCCCTCCTCGCGCAATTGCGCAGGGTGACCCCGCACGACCTGCGGCGGCGCACCCCGGTCCGGACGGCCGTACTGCTCTACTGCCGCCCGGGCGAGGCCCATTGGACCGAGGAGGACGGGGCGTGGATGTGGGGCCTGCGTGACGCCTGCACGCTGCACGGGCTGCGCTGCGGGGCGTACATCACGCTGACCGCCGGCGGCTGGCAGATCCTCGGCGAAGGCCGCAGCGGACGCCGGCCGCGCTCGCCGGAACACCCACCCGCGCCCATAGCGTCGGGCGGCGGCGGTGCGCCCGAAGCGCACCGCCACACAGCAGCCCGCTGACGGCCGCGGAGGCCCGGGCGTCACGCACCGGGGCACCACACGCCCGCATGCAGAAACGGACCCCTGCGGCCACCCCGCCGGGGAGTGGCCGCAAGGATCCGTCCTCAGAAGCCCGCGGAGATCCTCAGACGCCCGCGGAGATCAGGGCGTTGACGCGCTGCGGATCGCCACAGACGATCATCAGCGCACCGGCGCGGGCCGTTGCCACGGGCAGTGCGCGGGCGATCGCATCGTCCGCGCCGCCGTTGACGGCGACGACCACGACGGGCCGGGAGCCGGCCCGGTCCGCGTCGGCGGCCGCGTAGAAGACGTCGTCACGGGCATCGTGCTGCGCCCAGTAGGACGCCTCACCGAAGGACAGCTCGTGCGCGGCCCAGGGGTGCGGGTCGCCGGTCGTGAGCACCAGGATCTCGCCGGGTGCGCGGCCGGTGTCGAGCAGCAGGTCGACGGCCTCGTCCGCGGCGTCCAGGGCACCCTGCACGGAGGCGGGGATCAGCTGGACCTGCGGACCGGCGGCGGCTGCGGCCGGCTGCGCCGCGGCGGGCCGCGACGGAGCCGGGGCCGGCACCGGGCCGCGCTGGGCGGCGGGGCCGGGCCGCGGGGCCGGACGGGGGCCAGGAACAGGGCGGGGGGTCGGCGTCGTACGGCCGGGGGCCGGCACGGCGCTGGGACCCGGGACACTCTCGTGAATCTGAGGCTCCTCGGGGATGAGAGGCATGAGTTGTTGTTTATCAAACGCCGGTGCGAGTCGCGTCGGCGGGTGGCGGTCAGGGCCGCTCAGAATTCGAAACCGAGCTGGCCACCGGCCTCCAGTGAAGCTGTGTCGGGGACGCTGCGAACCCGCTTGAGGTGCTGCCACCTGGGCAGCGCGTCCAGATAGGACCAGGACAGCCGGTGGTGCGGGGTGGGGCCCAGCGCCTCGAGGGCGGCGCGGTGCACCGGCGAGGGGTATCCGGCGTTGTCACAGAAGCCGAAGTCTTCGTAGCCGGCGCCCAGTTCCGCCATCATCGCGTCGCGCCGGACCTTGGCGAGCACGGACGCCGCCGCGACGACCACGCAGGACTGGTCGCCCTTGATGACCGTGCGGACCCGCCAGGGATCGCCGAGGTAGTCGTGCTTGCCGTCGAGGATCACCACCTCGGGCCGGACGGGCAGTGCCTCCAGGGCACGGTTCGCCGCCAGCCGCAGCGCCGCCGTCATGCCCAGCTCGTCGATCTCCTGTGGGGAGGAGTGGCCGAGCGCGTGGGCGGTGACCCAGCTCTCCAGCTGCCCGGCGAGGACCGTCCGCCGCTTGGGCGTCAGCAGCTTGGAGTCGGTGAGGCCCTCGGGAGGGCGGCGCAGCCCTGTGACGGCCGCGCACACGGTGACCGGGCCGGCCCAGGCGCCCCGGCCGACCTCGTCGAGCCCGGCGACGACCTTGGCTCCGGTCGTTGCGCGCAAGGAGCGCTCGACGGTGTGGGTAGGCGGTTCGTACGGCATGGCGCCAGCAAGCGTACGCCCCTGCGGGTGGCCCGAGTAGCCCCGCCCCCTCCCCTTTCTTCCGGCCGGTTCCATTCCGGTTTCCCGCGGGTACCCCGGCGCCTCTCCCGCGGGCGCTCCAGCACCCCGGAGGACCGGCCGCCCGGGGCGCCTACCTGCGGCCCGCGCCCGCCGGAAGCCAGCCCGGGAGCTGCTCGGTGCGCCGCAGCCAGTCGGCGGGCGGCGTGCCCCGCTCCCCCGCTGCGACCACTCCGCCGACGATGGCGCAGTTGGTGTCCACGTCACCGCCGACCTGCGCGGTGGTCCAGAAGGCGGACTCGTACGACGTGAGGTTGCGCGCGGCGGACCACAGGGCGAACGGCACGGTGTCGTGCGCGCTGGTGCGGCGGCCGCAGCCGAGGACGGCGGCGACGGTGGTCGGGTCGCCGTAGTCGAGCATGTCCCGCGCGCGGCGCAGCCCCGCCTGGACGGCGCTGCGCGGCACGAGGGCGATGACGCCGTCCAGGAGCGCCGCGGGGGCGACGGGCCCGCTCAGCCCCGCGGCGATGGCCGCCGCGGCGGCCACGGCCATGGTCCCGGCGACCGCCTCGCGGTGCTGGTGGGTGGTGTACGCGGAGATCTCGGCCTGGTGCGTGGCCTGTTCCGGGTCGTCCGCGTACCAGGCTCCGAGCGGGGCGATGCGCATGGCCGCGCCGTTGCCCCAGGAGCCCTGTCCGTTGAAGAGGGCCGAGGCCAGCTCCCGCCAGTCACCGCCCTCCCTGACCAGGCGCAGCATGCGGCCCACGGCCGGGCCGTATCCCCGGTCGAAGTCGTGGTGCTCCGCGAAGGAGCGGGCGAGCGCGTCCTGGTCGACGCGCCCGTGACCGGCGAGGACGGCCAGCACGGAGCAGGCCATCTCGGTGTCGTCGGTCCACTGCCAGGGGGAGGGGGGCAGCTCGCGGCGCTTGAGGGACGGGTAGTTGCCGGGGACGAAGAACTGGGAGCCGAGGGCATCGCCGAGGGCCAGCCCGCGCAGGCTCGCCAGTGCGCGGTGGAATCGGTCAGCGGTCATCGCAGCGAACTCTAATTCCTTTCCGGCGGCCACGGTGATGTCTGAGCGGCTTCGGTGATGTCTCAGCGGCTTCGCTGGTGCTTAAGAGGCTCGCTGATGCCTAAGCGGCTCGCTGGTGCTTAAGCAGCATCGCCGGCGTCCGAGCGGCTCCGGCGACGTCTAGCCGGTGAAGCCGTACGGTTCGGGGGTGCACCATCGCTCGAAGGGCCGGTCGAGGTGGTAGCGGCCGTCCGGCCCGAGGATCAGTGCGCGGCTCTCGGCGTTGCCCGGGTTCGACAGGGACTCGAATTCGGCGACCGTCCAGTGGAACCAGCGCATGCAGAAGAGCCGCATGGTCAGGCCGTGGGTGACCAGCAGGACGTTCGGCGGGTGGCCGGGGTCCTCGAAGCTGCGCCACAGGCTCTCCAGGAAGGCGCCGACGCGGTCGTAGACGTCGGCCCCGGACTCGCCCTGGGCGAAGCGGTAGAAGAAGTGGCCGTAGGTGTCCCGGTACGCCTTCTGCTTGCGCACCTCGACCGGGTCCTGCCAGTTCCCCCAGTCCTGCTCGCGCAGCCGCGGCTCCTCGCGGACGCGCACGCGGCCCGGGTCGAGCCCCAGGGCGTGGAAGGTCTGGTGGGCGCGCCGGTAGGGCGAGACGTACGCCGAGACCCGCTCGTCCCCGAAGAGCTCGCGGAGCGGCCCTCCGGCCTCCCTGGCCTGCTTGCGGCCCCGCTCCGTCAGGCTCAGGGCGTGGTCGGGCTCCCGTTCGTAGACGGTGTCGTCGACGTTGCCCACCGACTCGCCGTGCCGGATGAGAACGATGCGTCGGGGCCTTGCCATGCCGCCACCCTAGATCGCGCGTCGGCTGCCCGCCCGGCCGGCCTGTGATCAGTGCCCGGAGTGCCCGGCCGGCGGCCCCGCGGGCCGGCAGCCACTCCCCCGCGCGGATCTTCGTACGGGCGGACGCCGACCGCTCACCGGCGCGTACTCCGTCCAGGGCACGGGAGCTACCGAGGCCGCCCTGGCGGCAGCCCGCGCGGGATCTCCCCGCTGTCCGTCTATCCGCCTGACGCCCGGAAGCCTCTGCGGCGCCTCATACGGTCCAGGACGGCTCCAAGGAGACGATGTCGCCGCCGATCGACGCCACATCGGCTTCGAGCTGCGTCCGCAGGGCGAGCCGCTCGACCCGCTCCGCGCGGTACTTCCCGTGCTCGGCCTCGGAGTTCCACATGGAGAGGACGAGGAACTCCTGCCCAGGGGCTTCCCCGAAGACGCCGCGCAGCATTCCGGGGGACCCGGCCATGGCCGGGTTCCACACCTTCTCCTGCATCAGGGTGAAGTGGTCCACGCGGTCCTCCCGGACCCGGCAGTGGGCGATCCGCACCACGTCCGCATCGGCGAACTGCGGGCTGAATCCCACCTTCACGTCAAACCGGTGCTCGAACAGCCGCACTTGGACGTTCTTGAACGTCCCGGCCTGGGCAGCCGCCAGTCTGTCGTGGGACCGCGCCATGAAGGAGTCGTAGAACGCCCGGCTCTCCCAGAAGCCGAACAGATGCACCACTTGCGGGCGCCCTCTGCTCCAGCCCCCGCCCTGCCCCCGGAAACCGGGCTCGCCGAGCAGGCCCGCCCATTTGCGTTGCCCGCGTTCGAAGCCGCGGCGGTCGACCACGGTGCAGCGAGTCCACTTGACCAGCACCGCGCCATCGTACGGCCCGGGCAGCGGCCCGCAGTCACGTACCGGAGGACTGCACCCGTCCGAGGAGCGCCGCGTCCGCCTCGCCGAGCTCGATCCGGAACTCTCGCGCCAGCAACCGCACCAACTCCGCCGCGCGCACCTCCCGTTGCTCCTCCGGACCGTCCGGCCTGGCGGTGACGAGCATGGAGCCCACCAGACTCCGCCGTATGCCGGGCTCCGTCTGCTGTACCACCACGCGCGAGACGAAGGGTGAGTGCGGATGCGTGGAGATGTAGTGGTTCATGACGGCGTAGTCGACCGGAACGCGCTCCTCCGGGCCGAAGGCGTACAGGTCGAACCAGCCCTCCGGATGGAGCGAACGGAGCACCTGCACGCCCTCCCGCTCCCGCTCGATGCCGAACGTCCAGCCACCCTGCTGCTCCTGCACCCGCGCCCCGTCAGGGAACGGCAGGGGCTCCAGCAGCCCCTCCCCACCGAACCCGACGTCGCACAGCCACTGCTCGCCGCCCGCCTCGGCCTTCAGTGCCATATGGGTGACCGGGCGCAGCTTTTCGCTGCCCATTCTGATGCGCGCGCCGATACCCGTGAAGGAGAATCCGATGCGCTCCAGAACCGCCGCGAAGAGCAGGTTCTGCTCGTAGCAATAGCCTCCGCGGCGCTGCGCCACCATCTTGTCCTGAAGCGACTTGACGTCCAGGAGGATCGGCCGGCCCAGCAGGATTTCCAGGTTCTCGAAGGGGAAGGCGGCCACATGGCCGCGGTGCACCGCCCTGAGCGTCTCGACGTCGGGCCGCACCGGCCCTTCCATGCCGATGCGCGCCAGATACGCGCCCAGGTCCAGGTCCGCGCCACCCCATGTGAAATCGCCCGTCATTACTGCTGCCCTCTCCCCTTCGGCCGGTCACCCGACAGTATTCCCTCCCGCCGCGGGGCCGCCCGCCGGCTATCGCTGGGCAACACCGGCCGCCTTCAGCACTGCCGAGGCGGCTTCCCGTGCGCTGCGTGCGGGGGCCGGGGTGCCGGTGATCGCCGCCGTGGTGATCGCACCATCGGCCAGGACGGCCAGTTGTTCCGCTACGGGCCCGGGTTCCGCGGCTCCTGCGTCACGTACGAGTCCGTGCAGATAGCGCAGCACTTCGGCTTTGTGGTCCCTTACGGCTCCGGCCACGGCCGGGGAGGCCGTGCCGAGTTCGCCGTAGGCATTGATGAACGCGCAGCCCCGGAAGTCCGGTTCGGCGAACCATTCCTCCAGCCAGTCGAATACGGCGAGGGGGCGCTCCGCCGCTGACGGGCGCTCGGCGACGTACGCGGCGAGCGCGCCCCGCCAGCGCCCGTCACGGCGCCGCAGATAGGCCTCCACCAGCACGTCCTTCGACGGGAAGCGCTGGTAGAGGCGCTTGAGCGAGACCCCGGACGCCGTACGGATGCGGTCCATCCCGACCGCCTGGACGCCGTGCTCGTAGAAGAGGGACTCCGCGGCGTCGAGCAGGCGTCCGTCGGCTTCGGTGGTGTCCATGGCCCCTCCCGGGCTGGCGCGGAGAACGATCGTTCTCTAGGCTACACACGAAACGAGAGAACGATCGTTCTCCATCATTTCCCACGTGCGGAAGGGCATGCCATGACTCAGCGCCCACCCCTGCCCCCCTTCGACGAATCCTCCGCCCGCGCCAAGGTGCAGGCCGCCGAGGACACCTGGAACAGCCGCGATCCCGAACGGGTCGCCCTCGCCTACACCGAGGACTGCGTCTGGCGGAACCGGCACGAATCCATCACCGGCCGCGACGCGATACGGGCCTTCCTGCGGCGCAAATGGGAGAAGGAGCTGGACTACCGGCTGCGCAAGGAGCTCTGGTCGTGGTCCGGCAACCGGATCTCGGTGTGCTTCCGGTACGAGTGGCACGACGCCGGCGGCCAGTGGTGGCGCAGCTACGGGAACGAGCAGTGGGAATTCGCCCCGGACGGCCTGATGCGACGGCGCGAGGCCAGCATCAATGACGTGCCGATCACCGAGGCGGAAAGGGAGTTGACTCCCTGAGCGTGAAACCCGGGCGTGAAAACCCGGATGTGAAAACCCAGGCGTAGAAACCCGGGCACGCAAAAGGGCGGCGCCCCGGAGGAGTACATCCTCCGGGGCGCCGCCCTCGTCACATCGATCAGCTGCAACCGCTGGTCGAGCCGCAGCCCTCGCACAGGTAGCAGCTGCCCGCGCGGCGCATCTTCGTGCCGCAGGAGAAGCACAGCGGTGCGTCAGCGTTCAGCCCCAGCTGCATCTCCACCAGCTCGGTGGAGTTGTGGGCCTGCTTGGGGGCCGGAACCGCGGCGGGCCGGGCCGAGACCTCGGGCTTCGAGGGCTGGACGTGACGCGGCGCGGACTGGGCGAGGCCCTCCACGTCGACATCCTCGTCGGTCGGCTCGTACGAGCCGGTGTCCAGGTGACGCTGGCGCTCCTCGGCGGAGTGGATGCCGAGGGCCGAGCGGGTCTCGAAGGGCAGGAAGTCCAGCGCCAGGCGGCGGAAGATGTAGTCGACGATCGACTGCGCCATCCGCACGTCCGGGTCGTCCGTCATGCCGGCCGGCTCGAAGCGCATGTTGGTGAACTTCGAGACGTACGTCTCCAGCGGCACGCCGTACTGGAGGCCGACCGAGACGGCGATGGAGAAGGCGTCCATCATGCCCGCGAGGGTCGAGCCCTGCTTGGACATCTTCAGGAAGACCTCGCCGAGACCGTCGTCCGGGTAGGAGTTGGCGGTCATGTAGCCCTCGGCGCCGCCCACCGTGAAGGAGGTGGTGATGCCCGGGCGGCCCTTGGGGAGGCGCTTGCGGACGGGGCGGTACTCGACGACCTTCTCCGCGGCGGGGGCGGCGGCCTCGGGGGCCTTGGCCTCCTCCTTCTTCTTGGCGGAGAGCGGCTGGCCGACCTTGCAGTTGTCGCGGTAGATCGCGAGGGCCTTCAGGCCGAGCTTCCAGCCCTCGTAGTAGACCTCCTCGACCTCCTCGACGGTGGCCGACTCCGGCAGGTTGACCGTCTTGGAGATGGCGCCGGAGAGGAACGGCTGGGCGGCGGCCATCATGCGCACGTGGCCCATGGCGGAGATCGCGCGCTCGCCCATGGCGCAGTCGAAGACCTCGTAGTGCTCGGGCTTCAGGCCCGGGGCGTCGATCACATTGCCGTGCTCGGCGATGTGGGCGACGACCGCCTCGATCTGCTCCGGCTGGTAGCCCAGGCGCTTGAGCGCCTTCGGCACCGTGTTGTTGACGATCTGCATCGAGCCGCCGCCGACGAGCTTCTTGAACTTGACCAGGGCCAGGTCCGGCTCGACGCCCGTGGTGTCGCAGTCCATCATCAGGCCGATGGTGCCGGTGGGCGCCAGCACGGAGGCCTGGGCGTTGCGGAAGCCGTCCTTCTCGCCGAGGCGGAGCACGTCCTGCCAGGCCTCGGTCGCGGCGGCCCAGACCGGGGTGTCCAGGTCGTCCATGCGCTTGGCCGTGGCGTTGGCGTCGGAGTGCTGCTTCATGACGCGCTTGTGGGCGTCGGCGTTGCGGGCGTAGCCGTCGTACGGGCCGACGACCGCGGCCAGCTCGGCGGAGCGCTTGTACGAGGTGCCGGTCATCAGGGAGGTGATGGCACCGGCGAGGGCGCGGCCGCCGTCGCTGTCGTACGCGTGGCCGGTGGCCATCAGCAGGGCGCCGAGGTTGGCGTAGCCGATGCCCAGCTGGCGGAAGGCGCGGGTGGTCTCGCCGATCTTCTCGGTCGGGAAGTCGGCGAAGCAGATGGAGATGTCCATCGCCGTGATGACCAGCTCGACGACCTTGGCGAAGCGCTCGGCGTCGAACGACTGGTTGCCCGCGTCGTCGGCGCGGAGGAACTTCATGAGGTTGAGGGAGGCGAGGTTGCACGAGGAGTTGTCCAGGTGCATGTACTCGCTGCACGGGTTGGACGCGGTGATCCGGCCCGACTCCGGCGAGGTGTGCCAGTGGTTGATCGTGTCGTCGTACTGGATGCCCGGGTCGGCGCAGGCCCACGCGGCCTCGGCCATCTTGCGGAAGAGGCCCTTGGCGTCGATCTCCTCGATGACCTCACCGGTCATCCGGGCGCGCAGCCCGAACTTCGAGCCGGTCTCGACGGCCTTCATGAACTCGTCGTTGACGCGGACGGAGTTGTTGGCGTTCTGGTACTGGACGGAGGTGATGTCATCGCCGCCCAGGTCCATGTCGAAGCCGGCGTCGCGCAGGGCGCGGACCTTCTCCTCCTCCTTCACCTTGGTCTCGATGAAGGCCTCGACGTCGGGGTGGTCGACGTCGAGGACGACCATCTTGGCCGCACGGCGCGTGGCACCGCCGGACTTGATCGTTCCTGCGGAGGCGTCGGCGCCGCGCATGAAGGAGACCGGGCCGGAGGCGTTGCCGCCGGAGGAGAGCAGCTCCTTGGAGGAGCGGATGCGGGAGAGGTTCAGGCCGGCGCCCGAGCCGCCCTTGAAGATCATCCCCTCTTCCTTGTACCAGTCGAGGATCGACTCCATGGAGTCGTCGACGGAGAGGATGAAGCAGGCGGAGACCTGCTGCGGCTGCTTGGTGCCGACGTTGAACCAGACCGGGGAGTTGAAGCTGAAGACCTGGTGCAGCAGGGCGTAGGTCAGCTCGTGCTCGAAGATCTCGGCGTCCGCCGGGGAGGCGAAGTAGCCGTGCTGCTCGCCCGCCTTGCGGTAGGTCAGCACGACGCGGTCGATGAGCTGGCGGAGGCTGGACTCGCGCTCGGGCGAACCCGTGGCGCCGCGGAAGTACTTGCTCGTGACGATGTTGACCGCGTTCACCGACCAGAAGTCGGGGAACTCCACGCCGCGCTGCTCGAAGTTGATCGAGCCGTCGCGCCAGTTGGTCATGACGACGTCACGGCGCTCCCACACGACCTCGTCGTACGGGTGGACACCGGGGGTGGTGTGGATGCGTTCGATGCGCAGACCCTTGCCGCCCTTGTTCCCCTTGGAACGGGAACCTCGTGCCGGGCCGCTCGTCGTCTCGGTCATGCCGCCTCCCTCTACGGGCAAAACGCCCTAATGCGCCTATTTCTTCCGTGGCGCGCTATGTCTGTTCTTCGCCCGGGCGCGCGGCGCACCGGGCAGGTCTGTGGTGGCCGCGGCTACTCGGCGGCCGTGGCGGGCGCGGGAACCTGGAGGCCCCCGTCGCCTTCGCCGGCACCTTCGCCATCGCCGGCGGTCGCGGCGGAGCGGTGCTCGCGGAGCTCCGCGACGGCGGCCTCGAAGTCCTCGAGCGAGTCGAACGCCTGGTACACGGACGCGAACCGCAGATACGCGACGAGGTCGAGATCCCGGAGGGGGCCGAGTATGGCGAGACCCACGTCATGGGTGGAGAGCTCGGCGCTGCCGGTGGCGCGCACCGCCTCCTCGACCCGCTGGCCGAGCTGGGCCAGGGCGTCCTCGGTGACCGGGCGGCCCTGGCACGCCTTGCGCACGCCGGAGATGACCTTGGTGCGGCTGAAGGGCTCGGTGACCCCGCTCCGCTTGATCACCATCAGCGACGCGGTCTCCACGGTCGTGAAACGACGGGAGCAGTCGGGGCACTGGCGCCGGCGCCGGATCGAGCAGCCGTCATCGGTGGTCCGGCTGTCGACGACGCGGCTGTCGGGGTGCCTGCAGAAGGGGCAGTGCATGGCTCTCCACCCTCCTCACCCTCGTAGGACTGTGCACGATCTTCAGCCTCGGCGGACCCTCGATCGGGGCCCTTGCGAAGCAGCCCCCAGCATAGGCGATGACGGCACCCGCAAATGACCGGCAACGCCTCTCGACCACAACCTGTGGGCGGCCGCCGCCAATCAAACCACTAGATCTGGTGCCGTGCGGTGAACCGCGCCGGACGCGTGTCGCGGCCGCGAAGACCGCTCACGAGCCTACGCGAGCCGCCCCGGCCGCAGGGGCACGGGGGCTTTGATGACACACTGGAGCCGTCCCGCGGAGGGCTCCGGTCCGGTCCGGCCGGGCCTGCGCGGAACCCGTGGGGTCCCGGCACCCGCCCGGTGCGCTACGCACCGAAGGGTACCGTAATAGTCCGAATTGATCTTCAGCCGTACACCCTCAAGCTTGATCACGTCAGGCAAACTTCGATATTTCACTCGAACGTGTGTTTGGCGCAACCTTTCGAAAGCAACTACCGTTGTCCAGCTAGGGAGAACATCTCGAGAGGGGCCGACGTGACCACCACCGCAGACAGCGCCACAATCACCGCCCAGGACCGCTCCCAGAACCGACTCGACCAGGCACACCCGATGAATGACGCAGCCATGAGCTCCGAGGGGCAGAAGCCCGCTCGGGCCCTCCCGGGGCGACCTCCGGGCATCCGGGCCGACAGCTCGGGCCTCACCGACCGCCAGCGGCGGGTCATCGAAGTGATCCGGGATTCCGTCCAGCGCCGGGGCTACCCACCCTCCATGCGGGAGATCGGCCAGGCGGTCGGGCTGTCGAGCACGTCCTCGGTGGCGCACCAGCTCATGGCGCTGGAGCGCAAGGGCTTCCTGCGCCGGGATCCGCACCGCCCCCGCGCCTACGAGGTGCGCGGCTCGGACCAGCCCAGCTCGCAGCCCACGGACACCACCGGCAAGCCCGCCGCGTCCTACGTGCCGCTGGTCGGCCGGATCGCCGCGGGCGGTCCGATCCTGGCCGAGGAGTCCGTCGAGGACGTCTTCCCGCTCCCCCGCCAACTGGTGGGTGACGGCGAGCTGTTCGTCCTGAAGGTAGTCGGCGACTCCATGATCGAGGCCGCCATCTGCGACGGCGACTGGGTGACGGTCCGCCGCCAGCCCGTCGCGGAGAACGGCGACATCGTGGCCGCGATGCTCGACGGAGAGGCCACGGTCAAGCGCTTCAAGCGCGAGGACGGCCATGTGTGGCTGCTGCCGCACAACGCCGCCTACCAGCCCATCCCGGGCGATGAGGCCACCATCCTCGGCAAGGTCGTGGCGGTGCTGCGCCGCGTCTGAAGGTGCGGGCCGCAAGGCCGGGCCCCGGAACCACCTGCGCCGGTTCCGGGGCTCTTTTACGTCCGGCAGCCCTTCTTACGTCCAGGGGCCCTGTCCAGGAGTCCTGCCCAGGGGCCCTCTGTACGTCGAGCTCTACGTCTAGCGGCCTTCCGCCTTCGCCGCCTCGTCGATCGCGGCCAGCGAGCGCCGCACCTGGTTACGGTCCGTGGTGTACCAGAAGTCCGGCAGTGACGAGCGCAGGAAGCCGCCGTAGCGGGCCGTCGCCAGCCGGGGGTCGAGCACGGCGACCACGCCGCGGTCCCCCGAGGCCCGGACGAGCCGGCCGGCGCCCTGGGCCATCAGCAGCGCGGCATGCGTCGCCGCCACGGCCATGAAGCCGTTGCCGCCCGCCTCCTCCACGGCCTTCTGCCGGGCGCTCATCAGAGGATCGTCCGGGCGCGGGAACGGCACCCGGTCCATGATCACCAACTGGCAGCTCGGCCCCGGCACATCGACGCCCTGCCACAGCGACAGCGTGCCGAACAGACACGTGCGGGCGTCGGCGGCGAAGTTCCGGATCAGCTCGCCCAGCGTCTCCTCGCCCTGGAGGAGGATCGGCACGTCGAGCCTGCCGCGCAGCGCCTCGGCCGCGGCCTGGGCGGCGCGCATCGAGGAGAACAGGCCCAGGGTCCGGCCGCCGGCGGCCTCCACCAGCTCGGCCAGCTCGTCGAGCATGTCCGTACGGCTGCCCTCCCGGCCGGGCTGGGACAGATGCCGGGCCACGTAGAGGATGCCCTGCTTGGGATAGTCGAACGGCGAGCCGACGTCGACGCCCTTCCACTCCGGGCTGTCCGCGCCGCCGGTGCCTTCGGGGGCCAGGCCGAGGGACGCGGCGACGCCGTTGAAGTCCCCGCCGAGCTTGAGCGTGGCCGAGGTGAGCACCACGGACCGCTCGCTGAAGAGCTTCTCGCGCAGCAGCCCGGAGACCGAGAGCGGAGCCACCCGCAGCGACGCCCCGAAGCGGTCGTGGCGCTCGTACCAGACGACGTCGTACTCGGAGCCCTCCACGATGCGCTCGGCGACCCCGTGGATGTTCTCCACGGCGGCCAGGGCCTGCTTGCGGACGGCGTCCTCGTCCTGGACGGACTTGTCGCGGGTGTTGCCGATCGAGGAGATGACCGTGCGGGCGGCGTCGCGCAGTGCCATCAGCGCGTACTCGAGATCGTCGGGGATCTCCTCCAGGCGGCCCGGGAGCGCGAGCTCCATCAGGCGCTCGAAGCTCTCCGCGGCGGTCTGGAGGGAATCCGCGGCCTTCTCGTCGACCAGCTTGGCGGCGCGCCGCACGGCGCGGTTGACCTGGCCGGGGGTGAGCTCGCCCGTGGCGACGCCGGTGACCCGGGAGACCAGCTCATGGGCCTCGTCGACGATCAGGACCTCGTGGCCCGGCAGCACCGGGGCGCCTTCGATGGCGTCGATGGCCAGCAGGGCGTGGTTGGTGACCACCACGTCGGCGAGCTTGGCCCGCTCCCGGGCCGCCTCGGCGAAGCACTCCGCGCCGTACGCGCACTTCGAGGCGCCGAGGCACTCGCGGGACGTGACCGACACCTGGGACCAGGCGCGGTCGGAGACACCGGGGGTGAGGTCGTCGCGATCACCGGTCTCCGTCTCGTCGGACCAGTCGCGCAGGCGGAGCAGGTCCTTGCCGAGCTTGCTGGAGGGCGCCGCCGCCTCGAAGGGGTCGAAGAGCCCCTCCTCTTCGTCCTGGGGCACCCCCTCGTGCAGCCGGTGCAGGCACAGGTAATTGGACCGGCCCTTGAGCATGGCGAACTGGGGCCGGCGGCGCAGCAGCGGCTGGAGGGCGTCCACCGTCCGCGGAAGATCGCGCTCCACGAGCTGGCGCTGGAGCGCCAGCGTCGCGGTGGCCACCACCACGCGCTCGCCGTGGGCCAGGGCCGGCACCAGATAGCCGAGGGACTTGCCGGTGCCGGTGCCGGCCTGGACGAGCAGGTGGGAATTGCCGTCGACGGCTTCGGCGACGGATTCGGCCATGGTGACCTGGCCGGGCCGCTCGGTGCCGCCGACGGCGGTGACGGCGGCGTGCAGCAGGTCGGCGAGGGAGGGCGAGGAGGAGGCAGTCATAGCTCTTCCAGCCTAAAGGGCGGCACTGACATCGGCGGCGGCGTCACGGAATGTGCAGCGGATTGGGCACGGTGCCGTGGACGGCCGCGTGCGGGCGCTCCGGGCGGTCGCGGTAGCCGTCGAGGTGCAGCCGGTTGCGGTTGAGGCAGAGGCGCTCGATCCGCGGGGTGAGCAGGTCGAAGGCCTCGTAGCGGTCCTTCATCCGCGGGAAGCGCTCGTGGTGCCGGACGATCTCCTCCCGGACGAGCGACCAGAAGGCCGCTTCGGGCACGCCGAGTTGCTCCTCGCACAGCGGCGCGAGGTAGCGGAAGACGCCGACGAAGAGGCCGGAGTGGATGAACTGGGTGAGGAATCCGGGCGGTTCGGTGAGCAGCACGTCCCGTACATCGCCGGGCATGGAGGCGTGCTCGGGCAGCGGCACGGCGCTGATGTTGATGTCGTCGACGAAGTCCTTGACGGCGAGCCGGGTGGGGACGTCGTTGTCGTCGAAGACGACGATGGCGTTCTCGCCGTGCGGGGAGAAGACGGTGCCGTAGCGGTAGAGGAACCGCAGCAGCGGCGGGAGCAGCGCGGCGAAGAGCCTGCGCAGCCAGTCGGCCGGGGCCAGGCCGGAGCGGTGGACGAGCTCGGCGGTGAAAGAGCGGCCGGCGGGGTCGGTGTGCAGCAGGGCCGCGAGGGTGCGGGCGCGCTCACCGGGGGCGAGGGCGGGGCCGAGGGGTTCGCGCCAGATGCAGCCGAGGAGCTCCTTGTACTGGTACGGGACGCCGGGCAGCCGGTCGTAGAGGGGGTGCTCGACGGTCACGGAGGCGGTCTCGCCGAGGAGGATCACCCGGGTCTCGTCCCGGAGGAAGTCGTCCTCGTCCCGGAGGGCCTGGAGCCAGGCGGTGACGGCGGGGGCGGCGAGGGTGCGCTCGGTGGGCAGGCCGCGCCAGACGAGGGTGTTGAGAACCGACAGCGGGAGCTTCACGGTGCGGGCGTCCGGCCTGCTGGTGTTGAGGAAGGTGCGGACGGACTGCTGCGGGAGCCGGAGGTCGTTGTCAGTGGGCAGCAGGATGATGGATCCGTCGGCGAGGCAGGGCGCGAAGAGGGGGGCCACGGTCTCGTCCCACTGCCAGGGGTGGACGGGGAGCCAGAGGTAGTCGGCGGGGTCGCGTCCGTGGTCGGCGACGGTGCGGGCGAAGGCGGCCCGGGTGCCGGGGGCGAGCTCTTCGGCGTAGAGGCGATCGGGGGTGGCCAGTGCGGGGACGGCCCGGTAGTGCGCGAGGCCGCGGTGGACGGCGATCCAGGGCAGGCGGCGCGGGATGCGGGCCTCCGGTGCCCACAGGGCGGCGTCGGAGGCGGAGAAGCCGAGCCGGCCCTTGTTGGCGATGAGCCAGGGGTGGCCGGTCTGGTGGCCTTCGAGCGCGGCGTAGTCGAGGTCGGCGAGGTCCGCCGCGCTGAGGGCGCTCGCCCGCAGGCGGGTGTCGGCGGCGAGGGTGGCGAGGAGTTCCCTGGCCAGGTGGCCGGTGGTGTCGCCGGACAGGCCGAGCACGGTGTCGTGGGCGAGGGCGAGGAAGCGGAGGGGGTCCTGGAAGGGGGTGACGGATTCGGGGTCGACGTGCCAGTGACCGTAGGCGCTCCGGCGGGCGCGGAAGCGGCAGGTCACGTCGTCCGTTAAGGGCAGGCGGTAGGCAGCGGCGGGCTCCGGGGTGGCCGCCCCGGAGCCGTCAGGCCGGAGCGGCGTGCCGGACGGCTCAAGCGCCGTGTCGTCCGACTCAAGCGGCGTGTCGTCCGGCACAGGCAGCGTGTCGTCCGGCTCGGGGGTGAGCACGCCCTCGTAGCTGAGCTCGCCCAGCATCTTGGCGAGCAGGCGGGCGCCCGCGAGCGCCCAGTCCGAGCCGTCGGGGCCGACGGGGTGGGAGGGGCGTGTGGGGCGGTCGGTGGAGTCTGCGGGGCGGGAGTGGCCGGGGTTGTCCGCGCTGCCGGCGCGGGCGGAGCTGTCCGGTGCGGAGAGGCTGCCGGGGTGTTCGGGCCGGGGTGAGCCGGATCGGGGCGAAGGAGACATGGGGCTCCTCGAATAGGCCGGTGGGGTCGGATGGGCTGAGGGTGGGCTGGGGGTGGGATAGGGGTGGGATAGGGAGGTAATCGGGGAGGCGAAACGGGGGTCAGAGGAGCGTGCGCAGGGCGCGGTCGCGGACCACGAGTGCCGCCCGCTTGTCCGGAAGGTCGACTTCCGCCATCAGCCGGAAGCCCGCGCTCAGGAAGGCGGAGACGCACGGGGTGTTGCGCAGGTCGGGTTCGGCGACGACGCGGCCGCAGGAGGGCCGGTGCTCCAGGACGAGGTCGGCGACGGTCCGCAGCAGGCGGGTGCCGAGGCCGCGGCCCCGGTCGGCGACCTTGCCGATCAGGAGGTGGATGCCGGTGTCGTGCGGCCGGGCCGGGTAGTGGCGCGCGAGGGGGTCGAGGTCGGCGCGGTAGACCTCCCAGTAGCTCATCGGCACGCCTTCGAGCACTCCGAGGCAGGGAATGCTGCGCCCGTCGCCGCCGGTCTGGGCGCGCAGGTGGGCTTCGGTGACGCTCTCGGGCCCGCCCAGCTTCCAGAAGGCGGCGACGGCCGGGTCGTTCATCCACCGGGTGATGAGCCGCAGGTCGCGCTCCACCCGGACCGGCACGAGCTGGAAGGTGCCGGCGCCGGTGTCGGCGGGGCCCCAGTCGGGGAGCGAGTCGAGGAGGTCGGAGCCCGGGCCGATGGCCGCGGCTGGCCCGCGGCCCGCGGTGATCGCGGCGGGCTCCGGCGGGCCGTGGTCGAGGAGTTCGGCGAACTCTTCGGACAGCTTCAGTTCGAGGGTGGTCTCGTTGTCGGTCGGGGGGCCGGCGCTGTCGCCGGCGCTCGTGCAGGCTCTGTCGCCGAGCCTGCCGCCGGTGCCCGCTCCGGCGAGGCTGTCGGAGCTCGGGCCGGGGGCCGGGACGGCGCCGAGCTCGGGGCCGGCGCCCGGGCTCGTGCTGGGGTCGGTGGGCGGCACGGAGACGCACTCCTCTCGGAGGATCCCCTCGGTGTCAGGGATCCCGTGGGCCCTGCGGGGCCCGTGTCCTCAAGGGCCCCGTTCGCCCGGGGCCGGGGCTCGCGCCGGTCATCGGGCCGGCGTGACCAGGGGGTTGGCGATGGTGACGTAGACGGACTGGGTGTCGACCGGGCCGACGAGCTCGTCGAGCCCTCGCAGCCTGGTCAGCATGTTGGCCTTGCAGCGCAGGGTGGGCGCTTCGAGGAGGCGGGCGGGCAGGGACGAGCGGGTGGCGACCGGGCCGGCGGCGGCTTCCCTGAGGAAGCGGCGCAGGGCTGCCAGCAGGAGCTGTTCGTCGGCCAGGCGCTGCGCGCCGAACGCCCCGACCAGGCCGAGGATGTTGTTGATGCCGAGGTAGTAGGTGAACCTCTCGTCGGTGACCTCGTCGGAGACGAAGGTGTCGCTCCCGGCGCCGATCCCGGGCAGCCGCCGGTCGAGGGCGTCCCGGTGGGAGGCGCGGAAGTAGTAGCCCTGGTTGTCGCGGTAGCGGCCGCCGACGGGCCAGCCGTCCCGGTCGAGGAGGACGAGGGTGTTCTGCTGGTGGGCCTCCAGGGCGATGCCTGCCTCCCCGTCCAGCCAGAGCACGGGGCGGACGACCGCGTCCAGATAGCGCAGGAACCACTCCGCGGAGACGGCGCCCGCGGGGCGGCCGGTCAGGTGGGCGAGGCGGGCCACGATGTGCGCGAGGCGGGAGCGCATGGGGAGGGCTTCGGCGAGCTCCCCGGGGTGTTCGTGCGCGGTGGCGGGCCAGGGGCGGGGTGAGACGAGCCCCGCGAGGCAGACGGCGTCGTCGCCGGGGCCGAAGGGGTTGTGCCGGATGACGGTGTCGAGGCCGCTCAGCGGCGTGCCGTCGGGGGCGTCGGCCGCGAGCCAGGCGGGGTCGCGGACGACGTCGAAGCCGAGGCCGCCGGGGCAGGCGGCGCGCCACTGCTCGGCGAGGCCGCTGCGCAGCAGGCGGTGCACTTCGACGCCGCGGTGCAGTTCCTTACGGAGGTTCTCGCGGCGGGAGTTGGTGATGCGCAGGCCGAGGGAGAGCTTGAGCATCGCGGGCGAGCCGGGCCGGTGCACGGTCCGCACGGAGGAGGTGGCGTACCAGGGCGTGCCGAGGGGGCCGAGGTCGTGGAGCAGGCCGGTGTCCAGGAGCGCCTCGACGTCGGGGCGGCTGCGGACGTCGTGGGCCTGCCAGGGGTGCAGCGGCAGCGCCACCGTGTCCTGGGGCAGGCGCAGCTCCGGGCCGGCGAGCCGGGCGGCGAGGGTGGCGGCGTCGACGGGCCGGCCCCGTTCGGTCCACGCCGAGTCCGTGGCGAGGAGGGAGCGGTGGACGGCCAGCCAGTGGAGCGGGAAGGCGCCGCGCAGCTCCGGGGAGTAGGCGCGGGCCTCGGTGTCGCTGAGGCCTTCGCGGCTCTTGGGCGTGGGGTGGAGGGGGTGGCCGAGGAGCAGGGACTGCTCGGCGTAGAGGAAGAGCTCTCCTCCGCCGGGGTCGGCGGGGCGGGCGCGCCGGTCGGTGAGAAAGACGGTGGTGCGGCGTGCGGAGTCCGCCACGCGGGAGACGAGGTCGGTGGTTTCTCCCGTGGCGGGGCAGCCGGCGCGGGCGGCGCGGTGGGCGGCCTCCCGGCCGAGGAGTGCGGCCAGGGTGACGGCGTCGACGGCGGGGGCGTCTTCGGGGCCGTCCACGAGGGCGGGGCGGCCGAGGCGGTGCCAGCCGGTGGCCGACCAGTAGGTCACGGGGACGCGCAGGGCCGTTCCGCTCGCGGTGAGCGGCAGGTGCAGCGTGGGCCCGCTCGGGCGCGGGACGCCGGTCTCGCGGATCCAGCAGCGCAGCAGGTTCTCCGCGGCGGCGGCGTCCGCGGCGATGCCCGGGTCGGGGTGCTCCAGCGGGTCGGCGGCGCCCGGGGGGCCGGGGTCGGGGATCTCGCCGCGGGGGGCGCCACCCTGGCGGGGGACGGCGGAGACCACCGCGGGCGCGTGGGGGGAGGGTGCACGCCCTTGAGCGGCCTCATGCGCCTGGGCCGGATGCACCTGGGCCGGCTCATGCCGCTGGGGGGACGGTGTGCGCTCCCGGGGCGCGGCCGGGGCGGAGCCCGGGGCGGACGGTTCGCGTTCTTGGCCGGCGGTGGAGGCACCGGTCCCGGTGGATGCGTTCATACGGTGTACGGCGTGCATGTCACGGCGTCAGGCCGGGGATGCGGCGCCTGCCTCCTTCGGCGTGCTCGGGGCGGGGATACCGGCGGTACCAGGGATGCGCGAACCGGGCCGGCAGGCCGCGGCGACGGCGTCGGAGAGCCGGTCGAGGACCGCCTCGGCCTGCTCGTCGGTGATGGTCAGCGGTGGCAGGAGGCGGACGACGCAGGAGTGGCGGCCGCCCAGCTCGACGATGAGGCCGCGGCGGAGGCACTCCTGCTGGACGGCCACGGCCCGCGCGGGTGAGGCGGGCAGCGGGCCTTCGACGCCGGGCCCGTACCCCGTACCGGGCTGTGGGGCGGCCGGCGAGCTGATCCGCGTACCGCAATCCGGTCCGTGGCCTCCCTCCGGTCCGGTCGCGTCTCCGGCTCCCCTTCCGCCCTCGGCAAAGGCCCCGGCTCCCTGCTCCGGATCGACGAACTCGATGCCGATCATCAGCCCGGCCCCGCGCACCTCACCGATGCATTCGTACTCCCCCGCCAGCCGCCTCAGCCGGTCCAGCATGCGCCCGCCGAGCGTGGCGGCCCGCGCGGCCAGGCCGTTCTCCCTGACGTACCGGAGCGTCGCCGCTCCGGCGGCCATCGCGAGCTGATTGCCGCGGAACGTGCCCGCGTGGTCGCCCGGCTGCCAGACGTCGAGGTCGTCGAGGTAGACGATGACGGCGAGCGGGAGGCTGCCGCCGATCGCCTTGGACAGGACCATCACGTCGGGCTCGATGCCGCTGTGCCCGACGGCCCAGAACGCCCCCGTGCGGCCCACTCCGGTCTGCACCTCGTCGGCGATGAGGGGGATGGAGCGCGCCTCGGTCAGCTCGCGCATCCGGCGCAGCCAGCCGTCCGGCGCGGGGAGCACGCCGCCCTCGCCCTGCACGGGTTCGACGATCATCCCGGCCGGCCGGCGTACGCCGCTCTTGGGGTCGTCCAGGAGGCTCTCGGTCCAGCGGGCGGCGAGCCGCGCGCCGTGCTCCCCGCCGATGCCGTACGGGCAGCGGTAGTCCTGCGGATAGGGCAGCCGGGTCACGCGGACACCCGATGCCCCGCCGGAGGCGGCGAGCGCCCCTTCCGTCATGCCGTGGTAGGCGCCGGTGAAGGCCAGCAGGCCGTCACGGCCCGTCGCGGTGCGGACGAGCTTGAAGGCGGCCTCGACGGCGTCGGTGCCGGCCGGGCTGCAGAACTGGATCCGGCCCGACGCGGCCAGCCCCCGGGGCAGCGTGGCGAACAGCTCGTCCGTGAAGGCGTCCTTGACCGGAGTGGCCAGGTCGAGCACGTGGAGGGGGGCGCCGGAGTCAAGGACGGAGCGGATGGCCTCCAGCACGACCGGGTGATTGTGGCCCAGCGCCAGCGAGCCCGCCCCCGAGAGGCAATCCAGATAGCGGCGGCCGTCGGCACCCTCGATCGTCAGCCCGCGGGCGCGCACCGGCACGATGGGCAGCGACCGGGCGTACGTACGCGCGGCGGATTCGCGGGACGACTGCCGCCGCAGAATGCCTTCGTACGCTGCGGCCGGCGACGCCGCCGGCGGTAGCTGGGTCAGGGCCACGGGCTCCGGCTCCTCCTGCTGCTGAACTTCGGGTGAACGCTGGTCGGCACTCCCCCGTACGTACCAACGACGCCGCGCGCCACGGATCACGGCCCACCGTCAAGATCCTTGCGGCGCGGAACCGAGGACCCGCCCGAACCCGTCTCCCACCTCACCGGCATAGTGGGGCCCTGCCTCCCCCGCTGGGGCGGTGCATGACAACTCCACACCGTGGTTCGCGCATTGCGGACACGTCCGACAGATCGATCAGGGGGAACCCACTCCATGCCATCCATCCGCAGGCCGGCGCTGGCCGCGGCCGCTCTGACGGCCGCGCTGGCGCTGACCGCCACCGCGTGCGGCCCGTCCGACGACGAGGCGGCGGGGAACAAGCCCGGTGCGGCCGCCTCGCAGAAGGGCGACGAGGGCCTCGAGCTGCCCAAAAACCTTCCCAGTTCCCTGAAGGACCTGGAGAAGTGGAAGAACGGCGCCTGGAAGAACTGGGACAAGGAGCAGTGGCTGCGCGAAGCCCGCGACTTCGTCAACCCGATCATCAAGGACCACTGGAAGCCGGACACGATGAAGGGCGCCCGGCCGAGCGACAAGACGCTCGCCACGCAGGGCGCTCCGGGCACGGCGCCGGGCGCCTCCGGTGACCAGGGCGTGACCGACCCCGAGCCGCGGCCGGTGCAGGCGAAGTCGGTCAACGTGCCGTACCACAACAACGCGGCCCCGGTCGGCAAGGTGTTCTTCGACAGCCCCGAGGGCCACATGGTCTGCTCGGCGACGGTCGTCAAGGACCCGGCGCATCCGGGCAAGTCCAACATGGTGTGGACCGCGGGCCACTGCGTGCACGCCGGCCAGAAGGGCGGCTGGTACCGCAACATCGCCTTCGTGCCGTCGTACAACGACAAGGGCCTTCCGGGCGCCCAGGTCAACAGCGCTCCGGTGCAGGACGTCGCCCCGTACGGCGTGTGGTGGGCGGACTGGGCGCAGACCTCCGCCCAGTGGATCAAGCAGGGTGCCGAGACCGGTGGCGCGGGCGCCCCGTACGACTTCTCCGTGCTGCACGTGAAGCCCGAGGCGGGCTCCGGCAAGTCGCTGGAGGAGACGGTCGGCAACGCCCTCACGGTCGACTTCAACGCCCCGCAGGTGAAGTCCATCCCGTCCATGGGTGCCTGGGGCTACCCGGCGGCCGCGCCCTTCGACGGCCAGAAGATGTACGACTGCGTCGACCGGCCGAGCCGGCTGACGATCGAGCCGTCGCAGCCGACGATGTACCGCATCGGCTGCACGATGACCGGTGGTTCGTCCGGTGGCGGCTGGTTCGCCAAGGGCGCCGACGGCAAGGTGGTGCTGGTTTCCAACACCTCGATCGGCCCGGCCAACAGCACCTGGCTGGCCGGACCGCACCTGGGCCCGGAGGCGCAGGGCGTCTACAACGCCATCAGCCAGAAGTTCGCCAAGCGGTGACGTCGCAGTAGCGGCGCCGTAGCGGCCGAAGGCCCCGCTCCCCGGAATCCCGGGGAGCGGGGCCTTCGCACTGCACAAGTACTTGCGCGCTGCCCTGGGCCTCAGGCCGCGGGCACGTACCGCTGGAGCTCCGCGGCGAGCTCCTCGTGCACCCGCGCCTTCAGCAGCGTGCCCTCCGGGGTGTGCTCCTCGGAGATCACCTCGCCGTCGGCGTGCGCCCGTGCGACGAGCGAGCCGTGGGTGTACGGCACGAGCGCCTCGATCTCCACGGCGGGGCGCGGCAGCTCGCGGTCGATCAGGGCCAGGAGCTCGTCGATGCCCTCGCCGCTGCGGGCCGACACCGCGATCGAGTGCTTCTCGATCCGCAGCAGCCGCTGGAGGACCAGCGGGTCCGCGGCATCCGCCTTGTTGATCACGACGATCTCGGGCACGTTTGTGGCGCCGACGTCGCGGATCACCTCGCGCACGGCGGCCAGCTGCTCCTCCGGCGCCGGGTGGGCGCCGTCCACCACGTGCAGGATGAGGTCGGAGTCGCCGACCTCCTCCATGGTGGAGCGGAAGGCCTCGACGAGGTGGTGCGGCAGGTGCCGGACGAAGCCGACGGTGTCGGCGAGGGTGTAGACGCGGCCGGAGGGCGTCTCGGCCCGGCGCACGGTCGGGTCCAGGGTGGCGAACAGGGCGTTCTCCACCAGGACGCCGGCGCCGGTGAGCCGGTTGAGCAGGGAGGACTTGCCGGCGTTGGTGTAGCCCGCAATGGCGACCGACGGGACCTTGTTCCGCCGGCGCTCCTGGCGCTTGATGTCGCGGCCGGTCTTCATCTCCGCGATCTCCCGGCGCATCTTCGCCATCTTCTCGCGGATCCGCCGGCGGTCGGTCTCGATCTTGGTCTCACCGGGGCCGCGGGTGGCCATGCCGCCTCCGGAGGAGCCGGAGCCGCCACCGCCCATCTGCCGGGACAGCGACTGGCCCCAGCCGCGCAGCCGCGGCAGCATGTACTGCATCTGGGCGAGCGAGACCTGCGCCTTGCCCTCCCGGGACTTGGCGTGCTGGGCGAAGATGTCGAGGATCAGGGCCGTGCGGTCGACGACCTTGACCTTGACGACGTCCTCCAGCTGGATGAGCTGGCCGGGGCTGAGCTCACCGTCGCAGACGACGGTGTCGGCACCGGACTCCAGGACGATGTCCCGCAGCTCCTGGGCCTTGCCGGAGCCGATGTACGTGGCCGGGTCCGGCTTGTCGCGGCGCTGGGTGACGCCGTCGAGCACCAGGGCGCCCGCGGTCTCGGCGAGGGCGGCGAGCTCCGCGAGGGAGTTGTCCGCGTCCTGCACCGTGCCGGACGTCCAGACGCCGACCAGCACCACGCGCTCCAGGCGCAGCTGCCGGTACTCGACCTCGGTGACGTCCTCCAGCTCGGTGGAGAGGCCGGCGACGCGCCGCAGGGCGGCCCGCTCGGAGCGGTCGTACTGCTCGCCGTCGCGCTCCCCGTCGATCTCGTGGCTCCAGGCGACGTCCTCTTCCATCAGGGCGTCGGCCCGAAGGCTCTCCGGGAGGCTCTGCCGGTCCTGGGGAAGGGAAGAAGAGGAGGTCATTTGATCCTTTGCATCGTTGGGAGGTGGCGGCCCCCTGTGCAGCGGCCGCACCGTCGACAACGCGCGAGCGGCCCCGGGGATTCCCGCGGCCGGCGGCCCCGCCGACCCGTCGATGGTCCCACGGCGCCGCCGGAGCGTCACGCGGGTTTCGGCGCGGTCTTCGGCCCTGCCTTGGGTGTCGCCTTCGGCGCCGCCTTCGCCGCCGTCTTCCAGTCGGGGTGGCCGGGCATGGGCGGGGTCTTCGTGCCGTACAGCCAGTCCTGGAGGAATTCCCTCAGGTCCTGGCCGGAGACCTGGGAGGCGAGGGCGGTGAAGTCGGCCGTGGTGGCGCTCTCGTCCCGGTGGACATTGATCCACTCGCGCTGGAGGCGGTCGAAGGCCGCCGTCCCGATCTTCTGCCGCAGCGCGTAGAGCACGAGCGCGCCCCCGTCGTAGACACCGGGCCGGAAGATGCTGATCCGCCGGCCGGGCTCGGGCGGCTTCGGCTGGGCGGGCGGCCCGCCGTCAGTGCGCCAGGCGGCGGACTGCTCGTAGGCGGTGCGCATCCGGGCGTCGAGCGTGCGGCCGCCCTTCTGCTCGGCGTACAGGGCCTCGTACCAGGTGGCGTGTCCCTCGTTGAGCCAGAGGTCGGACCAGCTGGCGGGGCTGACGCTGTCGCCGAACCACTGGTGGGCGAGCTCGTGGACCATGATCGACTCCAGGTACCAGGCGGGGATGTCGTCCCGGATGAACAGGCCGCGCTCGAAGAGGGACAGGGTCTGCGTCTCCAGCTCGAAGCCGGTCGACGCGTCGGCGATCAGCAAGCCGTAGTTCTCGAAGGGATAGGCGCCGACCTTCTTTTCCATCCAGGCGATCTGTTCGGGCGTCTTGGACGCCCACTTCTCCACGCGCTGCCGGTCGGCCGCCGGCACGACGTCCCGTACGAGCAGGCCGTGGGGCCCCGTGCGGCGGACGACGGCGGAGCGGCCGATGGAGACCTGGGCGAGCTCGGTGGCCATGGGGTGCTCGCTGCGGTACGTCCAGGCGGTGTTCGCACCCCGGGCCGTGCGTCCTTCCGGCCGGCCGTTGGCGACGACCGTCAGGTCGCTGGGTGCGGTGACGTGGAAGGTGAACCGGGCCTTGTCGGAGGGGTGGTCGTTGCAGGGGAAGACCCGGTGCCCCGCGTCGGCCTGGTTGGCCATGACCAGCCCGTCCTTCGTACGGATCCAGCCGCCGTCCTTGGGGTCGCGCGGCTCGCTGCTGTGCCGGACGACGACGGTGAAGAGGCCTTCGGCCGGCAGGGCGACGGACGGGGTGACGACGAGGTCCTCCTTGGCGGAGGCGAACTGGGCGGGCAGGCCGTTGACGGTCACCGAGCGGACCGTGCCGCCGGAGAAGTCGAGGTTGAAGTGGTCCAGTCCGGTGGTGGCCCGGGCCGCGATGGTGGTGACGGCGTCGAGCGGCTTGCTGTTGCCGTGGTAGTCAAACTTGATGTCGTAAGCGGCCACGTCGTAGCCGGGGTTGCCGAGGTCCGGGAAGAGCCGGTCGCCGACGCCCTGGGGGTTCGCGGCGGGCGGGGCGGCGGCGCCGACGAGGAGGGCCGTGGCGGCGGCGAGGGCGGCGCGGCGGCGCACGGACCGCCAGGGGATCAGGGCGGGTTTCCCGGGTGAGTGCGGCATGCGTCCATCGCTATCAGCGCGGGGGCCCCGGGGAGCGGCGGCACGCGCCGCCCCACCCGTACGAGCGTGCCCGGAAGGCTGTACGAGCAGCTCCCCGCCCGGGGGAGGAAACCCGTCGCTCCTGCCCGGGCGGCCTTCGCTACGGGCATCAGATGCCCCGCCCGGCTAGAGGTGCGCCGTGGCCACCGGCCGCCCGGCCCGTGCCACGTCGTAGACCCCCGGCACGCGCCGCATGGCGCGCATCAGCTCCGGCAGCCGGTCGGCGTCCGGCAGCTGGAGGGTGTAGGTGTGGCGCACGCGCTGCTCGTGGGGCGGCTCGACGGCCGCCGAGATGACCGCCGCGCCCTCGGCCGCGATGGCCTCCGTGAGGTCGGCCAGGAGGTGCGGCCTGCTGAAGGATTCGGCGCGCAGGGTGACGCGGTAGTCGCAGGAGCCGCCCTCCTCGGGGCTGCTCCACCGGACGCCGACGGGCGCCCGGCCGGAGGTGACCATGCGGTGCACCGCCGGGCACTGCGCCCGGTGCACCGTGACGGCGCCGCCCCGTACGGCGAAGCCGGTGACTTCGTCGGGCGGCACGGGCGTACAGCAGCCCGCCAGGCGGACGCTCGCGGCCGCCAGGTCCGCCCCGTCAGCCGTAACGGCGACGGGCCACCGCGCGGCTGGAGCGGTGGCCCGGGGCGGAGGGCAGGGGCGGCCCGCGGCGAGCGGCACGGGCGGGGCGGCCTCGACTACGGGATGGGTCGCCAGCCAGCGCTCGATGGCGATGCGCGCGGCGGGCGTACGGGCGTGCTCCAGCCAGTCCGGGGAGGGGCCTGAGGCGCTGTCGCGGGACATCAGCAGTTGCAGGGTGTCGCCGTCGCGCAGCACGGTGCTGAGGGTGGCCAGGCGGCCGTTGACGCGGGCGCCGATGCAGCTGTGCCCGCCGTCCCCGTGCTGGGCGTAGGCCGCGTCGACGCAGCTCGACCCGGCGGGCAGGCCGATGGTGCCGCCGTCGGCGCGGAAGACGGTGATCTCACGGTCCAGGGCGAGCTCGTCGCGGAGCGAGGTCCAGAAGGTGTCGGGGTCGGGCGTGGCCTGCTGCCATTGCAGGAGCCGGGAGAGCCATCCGGGCCGGGTGGGGTCGACGCGCTCGCCGTCCGTGGCGTCGGGCGTCTCCGGAGCCGCGTACGGATTGCCCAGGGCGACGACGCCGGCCTCGGCGACCCTGTGCATCTGATGGGTGCGGATGAGGACTTGCGCGGCCTCCCCGCCGGGGCACGCCACCGCCGTGTGGAGCGACTGGTAGAGGTTGAACTTCGGGGTGGCGATGAAGTCCTTGAACTCCGAGATGAAGGGCGTGAAGCAGGTGTGCAGCTCGCCGAGGACGCCGTAGCAGTCGGCGTCCTCGGCGACCAGGACGAGCAGCCTGCCGAGGTCCGAGCCCGTCATCTCGGCGCGCTTGAGGCGCACCCGGTGAACGGAGACGAAGTGGCGCTGCTTGACGAGGACGTCGGCCGCGATGTCCGCCTCGCGCAGGACGGCCCGCACGCGCTCCGCCGTGGCCTCCAGGGTCGCGAGGCCGTCCGCGCGCCCGCGGACGAACTCGCGGGTGCGGGCGTACTCCTCGGGGTGGAGGATCGCGAAGACGAGGTCCTCCAGCTCCGTCTTGAGCGCCTGGACGCCCAGCCGTTCGGCGAGCGGGATCAGGACGTCCCGGGTGACCTTGGCGATGCGGACCTGTTTGTCGGGGCGCATCACGCCGAGCGTGCGCATGTTGTGCAGCCGGTCGGCGAGCTTGATGGACATGACGCGGACGTCGTTGCCGGTGGCCACGAGCATCTTGCGGAAGGTCTCCGGCTCGGCGGCGGCGCCGTAGTCGACCTTCTCCAGCTTGGTGACGCCGTCGACGAGGAAGCGGACCTCTTCGCCGAACTGCCCGCGGACCTGATCCAGGGTCACCTCGGTGTCCTCGACGGTGTCGTGGAGGAGGGAGGCGGTCAGGGTGGTTGTCTCGGCGCCCAGCTCGGCCAGGATGAGCGTGACGGCGAGCGGGTGGGTGATGTACGGCTCGCCGCTCTTGCGGGTCTGGCCGCGGTGGGAGGACTCCGCGAGCAGATAGGCGCGCCGCAGGATGTCGAGGTCCGCGCCCGGGTGGTGGGCGCGGTGCACCTTGGCGACGTGGTCGATGGCGTCCGGCAGCCTGCCGCGCGAGCCCGATCCGCCGAGGGCCGCCCGCCCCAGCCGTCTCAGGTCGAGGCGGGCGCGGCCGCGCCAGCGACCGGGAACGCCTGCGGGCGTGGCGTCTGTGCTCATGGGGGCACCTCCGGCAGCGTCGACCGGCGGTCGGCTGCGCGCCTCCGTACCGGTGCTTGATGCTACCGAGCCCATCACGCGCTGCTCACCCGCTCTCGCCCAGAGTGAAACGGATCACCCATTCGAGCGAGCCACGCCGCAGGGAGTCCTGCGGACGGGCCGGAAAGGAGGTAGTGGCGCCTCAGGCGAGCGCTGCGGCCAGCCAGGACGGGTCGAAGACGCCCTCCGCGACGATCACGGCGGGGCCGGTCATCTCGACCGTGCCGTCGGGCGCCTCGCTGATCACCAGGCGCCCGCCGGGGACGTCCACGGTGTAGGCGACGGGGAGGCCGGTGACGGCGGGGTCGAGGCCGTCCCGGCGGGCGGTCGCTACCATCACGGCGCAGGCGCCCGTGCCGCAGGAGCGGGTCTCGCCGGAGCCGCGCTCGTGGACGCGCATGGCGACGTGCCGCGGGCCGCGGTCGGCCACGAACTCGACGTTGGTGCCGTGGGGGTAGGCCTCGGCCGGGGCGACGCCGGGGGCGGCGTACAGGTTTCCGGCGTCGTCGAGGTGGTCGACGAAGGTGACGGCGTGCGGGTTGCCCATGTTCACGTTGCGGGCGGGGCGGGTGCGGCCGCCGACGGTGACGGTCACCTCGCCCTCGGGGAGCGTGGCCCGCCCCATGCCGACGGTGATCTCGCCGGGCGTGCCGTCGGGCCCGTCCTTGGCGATGTGGGCCTGCCGGATGCCCGCGCGGGTCGCGACGGCCAGGCTGCCGACCTCGACGAGGCCCGCGTGGCGGAGGTAGCGGGCGAAGACGCGGACGCCGTTGCCGCACATCTCGGCGATGCTGCCGTCGCTGTTACGGTAGTCCATGAACCACTCGGCTTCGCCGGCCATGGCGCGCGCCTCGGGGTGGGCCGCGGACCGGACGATCCGGAGCACCCCGTCGGCGCCGATGCCCGCGCGGCGGTCGCACAGGCGGGCGACGGCGGCCGGGGACAGCTCGATGCGGCCGTCGTAGTCCGGGATGATCACGAAGTCGTTCTCGGTGCCGTGGCCCTTGAGGAAGGCGATCTGTGTGGTGCTCACGGTTCGATGGTACGGGGGCGGGCCCGCTGTCTCCCCGGCGAGGCCCTCGGCTCCCCCGGCCTCCCCGGCTTCCCCGGCTTCCCTGCCGGAGCCCCCGGGCGTGCTCACTGGTGCGGCCCGTCTCAGCGCAGGCGCGCCACGCGCCATACGGCGAGGACGACGACGAGGGCGACGACGAGCGCGTACGTGGCGGCGTACCGCCAGTCCGGGCGGCCGCCGGAGCCGGGCGCGGGCATGCCGGGCCAGGTGTAGCCGACCCGGCGGGCGGCCATCACCCCCCAGCCGGCGGCGCAGCAGCTGATGAGCAGGCCGAGCATGGCGACGACCGGTCCTCCGTCGCCGAACTCGAAGGCGAGCGGGAAGGCGAACATCAGCGAGCCGACGGCGGCGAGACCGACGATGGGGGCGAGCTGCCAGATGCGGAGCCGGCGCTGCGGGCGCAGTTCCCGGAACGAGGCGGGCGCGGTGCTGCCGGCGTCTGCCTCGGCCGTCCCGTCGGTGTCCTCGGGGCCGTCCGGTGTCAGCGCTTCCGGCTCGCTCCCGGGCACCGCCGGGAGGTGATCCCTCCGCGGCGGCTGTTGCGGTCTGTCACGAGGGCCGGCCTCCATCGCCACGCGCCCTCCCAACCGGACTTCACGGCTCGATCGAAGCTTGATGATGGCACGCCCGCGCTGGCCGGAATGGCGTGCGTAGCGTCCCGATGCCATCACGTGATCAGGCTGTGACCGCCCGTTCGAGCAACGCCAGCGCGAGCCCGGGCAGTTCCGCCCTGCGGTCGGCCGCTCCGCTCAGCCAGTGGACGCGGCTGTCCTTGCGGAACCACGAGTCCTGGCGGCGCGCGAAGCGCTTGGTGGCCCGTACGGTCTCGGCGCGCGCCTCGTCCTCGGTGCACTCCCCGGCGAGGAAGGCGAGCACCTGCTGGTAGCCCAGGGCACGGGAGGCGGTCAGGCCCCCGCGCAGGCCCTGCCGCTCCAGGTCGCGCACCTCGTCGACGAGCCCGGCCTCCCACATGCGGTCCACGCGCAGGGTGATGCGCTCGTCCAGCTCGGGGCGCTCGACGTCGACGCCGATCTGGAGGGCGTCGTAGACGGGCTCCTCGCCCGGCAGGTTCGCGGTGAAGGGCCGGCCGGTGATCTCGATGACTTCCAGAGCGCGCACGATGCGGCGGCCGTTGCCGGGGAGGATGGCGCGGGCGGCGGCCGGGTCGGCGGCGGCGAGGCGGGCGTGCAGGGCGCCGGGGCCGTGCTCCTCGAGCTCCTCCTCCAGGCGGGCACGGACGGCCGGGTCGGTGCCGGGGAACTCCAGGGCGTCGATGGTGCCCTTGATGTAGAGCCCGGAGCCGCCGACGAGGACGGGGGTGCGGCCCTCGGCCAGGAGCCGGTCGATCTCCGCGCGGGCCAGCCGCTGGTACTCGGCGACGCTCGCGGTCTCGGTCACGTCCCAGATGTCGAGGAGGCGGTGCGGCACGCCCTGCTGTTCCTCCGGGGTCAGCTTGGCGGTGCCGATGTCCATGCCCCGGTACAGCTGCATGGAGTCGGCGTTGACGACCTCCCCGCCCAGGTGCTGGGCGAGGGCGACGCCGAGGTCGGACTTGCCGGCCGCCGTGGGGCCCACGACGGCGATGACCCGCGGGGCGGGAACTGCGTTTTTCACCGGGTTTTTCACTGCATCAGTCTCGCAAACCCCGGCCGCACCCCACGAACGAGCGACGTGACGCGGCGCTGCCGGGTTCGTTGCCTGTTGCGAGGTCCCGGCCGCCGGTTTCACGGGCCGGAGGCGGCTGGTCCACGGATCGGCGCCTCGGCACGCACCGGGCGGCGCGGGGTTTCGCTCACACCAGTAAGGTAATGGAGTAGATATGGGCGTGTTTTCAAGGTTTCGCCGCAAGTCGTCCGAGGCGTCAACCGAAGAGGCGACAGCGACCACTCTGACGGCGGAATCGGCCGACGCCGCCGCGGAGGAGGCCGAGGCCGTCGCGTCGGAGGAGTCCGGCGAGGCCAGTGCCGAGGCTCAGGCCGCGGAGGGGGTCGAGATCCCCAAGCAGCAGTCGGCGGAGAAGGCCGTGGACAGCGAGGCCGGTGAGGGCGCCCGTAAGTAGCTCTTGAACCAGAAAGACGAGGGAAGGCGCCATGGGCCTGCTGGACACTCTCAAGGCCAAGCTCGCTCCTGCGAAGGACAAGATCGGCGGCCTCGCGCAGCAGCACGGGGACAAGATCGAGCAGGGGCTGGAGAAGGCCGCCAAGGTGGTCGACGAGAAGACCAAGGGCAAGTACAGCAGCCAGATCCGGACGGGCACCGGCAAGGCCAAGGACGCCATCGAGCGGCTCGCCGAGAAGGAGCACGGCAAGGAAGGCGGCTCCTCCGGCGGCCAGGCCTCCTGAGGGGCGCCGGGCGGTCCCGGCCCATTGACCTCGTCGGCGACGGGGCGCGGAGCACCGGCTCCGCGCCCCGTCGCTGTGTCCGGGCTCGGCTCGCGGTCCCGGCAGGGTACGAGAACCTTTGAGGGGCTGTACGGGCCTCTCGCGGCCGTTCGGCCGCGCAAGGAAGGCCGGTGTCTGTTCCGGCGGCTAGCCCGTCAGGGGCGGCCTGAGGCCCTTCAGGAGAGCCGCGCCGGGTCTACGACCACGTCGCCACGAAGTAGCCCACCCCGTAGGGCGCCTCGTCGTACAGCAGCTGTCCCTTGAGTCCCGCGCCCTCGCCAGCCCCGGCGAGCACCTGCCACGGGGCGCGGCCCGCGGCCTTGAGCTCCTGGGCGAGTGCGGTGTCGAGCGCGGCCAGGGCCGCGGTGTCGGCGGCGCCCAGCGCCCGTGCCGCCTCCGCGTCGAAGTCCGCGGCGCGCTCGTCCAGGTAGCCCGGCGCCTTGAGCGTGCGGCAGGCGCTGCCGTCGCCCATCACCAGCAGGGCGGTCCGCCCGCCGGCTCCGGCCAGCTCGCGGCCGGTCGCGAGGCAGCGCTCGGACTCCAGCGGCTCCCCGACGCCCAGGCCCTCGACGGGTGCGACCGCCCAGCGCGTACGGTCCAGCAGCCAGGCGGCGACCGCCAGGGACTGCGGGAGCTCCCGGTCGTCCGCGGGCGCGCCCTGCCCCAGGCGGACGTCGAGGTCCACGCCGAGGCCTCGGAACGAGCCGCGCGCGCCCTGCGGGTGCGGTCCCCGGCCGGCCAGGGGCGCGGGGCCGAGGACGACGAGGCGGTCGGGCCGGGCGGCGGCGAGGACGCCCACCGCGTCGAGGCACGCGGCCCGCAGGCCGTCCAGCTCGGGTGCGGCCCCGGCGGCGACCTCAGGGACGAGCAGCGGCGGGCAGGGGCATACGGCAGCGGCGACGAGCATGGCGGGAACGATACGCCCGCCGTGCCGCCGCGCGCAGTCACGGCCCGGGTGGTGGCCCCGGGCCGCGGTGCTGCTGTTCTGCGATCGAGTGGGTCAGCCGCAGGTGTCGCCGCACCCGGTGGCGGCCGGGGCCGGGCTGGGCGCCGGAGCGCCGATGGTCGGGATGCCCAGCATCACGCCGGCCGGCTTGGCGGCGGCAGCGGCGTTGCGCTTCTCCCACGCATCGCCCGCGCGCGTACGGCGCACGGCCTTGGCGGTGCCCTCGGCGAGCAGGTGGTGCGGGGCGGCGTAGGTGATCTCGACGGTCACCACGTCGCCCGGGCGGACGTCCTCGTCCGGCTTGGTGAAGTGCACCAGGCGGTTGTCGGGGGCACGGCCCGAGAGGCGCTGCGTGGTGCCGTCCTTGCGGCCCTCGCCCTCGGCGACCATGACGTCCAGGACGCGGCCGACCTGCTTCTTGTTCTCCTCCCAGGAGATCTCCTCCTGGAGGGCGACCAGGCGCTCGTAGCGCGCCTGCACGACCTCCTTGGGGATCTGCCCGTCCATGGTCGCCGCCGGGGTGCCGGGGCGCTTGGAGTACTGGAAGGTGAAGGCGTTCGCGAAGCGGGCCTCGCGCACCACGTGCATCGTCTGCTCGAAGTCCTCCTCGGTCTCGCCGGGGAAGCCCACGATGATGTCGGTGGAGATGGCGGCGTCCGGCATGGCGGCGCGCACCTTCTCGATGATGCCCAGGAAGCGCTCCTGGCGGTACGAGCGGCGCATCGCCTTAAGGACGGTGTCCGAGCCGGACTGGAGCGGCATGTGGAGCTGGTGCATCACGTTCGGCGTCTCGGCCATGGCGGCGATCACGTCGTCGGTGAAGTCGCGCGGGTGCGGCGAGGTGAAGCGGACCCGCTCCAGGCCCTCGATCTTCCCGCAGGCGCGCAGCAGCTTGGAGAACGCCTCGCGGTCGCCGATGTCGGAGCCGTAGGCGTTGACGTTCTGGCCGAGCAGGGTGATCTCGCTGACGCCCTCGGCGACGAGCGCCTCGATCTCGGCGAGGATGTCGCCCGTGCGGCGGTCCTTCTCCTTGCCGCGCAGCGCCGGGACGATGCAGAACGTACAGGTGTTGTTGCAGCCGACGGAGATGGACACCCACGCCGCGTAGGCGCTCTCGCGCCGCGTCGGCAGCGTCGAGGGGAAGGCCTCCAGGGACTCCGCGATCTCGACCTGGGCCTCTTCCTGGACGCGGGCGCGCTCCAGCAGCACCGGCAGTTTGCCGATGTTGTGCGTGCCGAAGACGACGTCGACCCAGGGGGCCCGCTTGACGATCGTGTCGCGGTCCTTCTGGGCGAGGCAGCCGCCGACGGCGATCTGCATGCCCGGCCGCTTCGTCTTCATGGGAGCCAGCCGGCCGAGGTTGCCGTAGAGCTTGTTGTCGGCGTTCTCCCGGACCGCGCAGGTGTTGAAGACGACGACGTCGGCGTCGCCCTCCTCGGCGCCCTCGGGGGCGCGGACGTAGCCCGCGTCCTCCAGCAGGCCGGACAGCCGCTCGGAGTCATGGACGTTCATCTGGCACCCGTAGGTGCGGACCTCGTAGCTTCGAGTAACGCCCACTTCGTCCACTGCTCCGGTCCGGTCACTGCTGCTGGTCATTCCTCCAGGGTAAGGGGGACCGGGGGAAGGACCTGCCGGGGCCTCGGGCCGGGTCAGGGAGGTCGACCCCAGGGAGATCGTCGTCGAGGACGCCGGTCTTCGCGATTTCGCGGCTTCCCCTATGTCGTCAGCGCGAAGATCGCAGCGAAGAGACCTATCGACAGCAAGGCCACAAGCAGGCACACGGCCAGCATGAGCCAGCCGGCTATCAGCCCCGCCAGTGCAATCCAGCGGCCTTCCCCGCCCAGGCGGCGAGCTCTCCACCGGCCCACGTGTCCTGTGATGACGGCCCCGAGCGCACACACGAGGGAGAACGGAATGAACAGGTGAGGGAAGAGGTACCAGCTGCCCACAGCGGCCACGCTCGCGAAAGCACAGATCGCACTGAGCCCGGCTGCCTGGTTTCGGTTTCCGTCCTGCTGCCCCGCTCCCTCGGACACCGGCCGGACACTTTCACCCCTGCTCATCCCATCCCCTGACTGTGACACCACCGGAAAATCCGGATGCTACCCGTCCGTCTTCTGCGCCCCCCGGAGCGAGGGAACGTCTGCACAGTCGATGAGGCGCTGCGGCCCCGCCGGATCTCCGGCGGGGCCGCAGCCGCTCCCCGGCTCAGCCGAGGTCGCTGCGGTACCAGTTCCAGCTGGTGGAGTTCTTGTTGTCCCAGACCCTCACCGGCCGGGAGATCGCGTCGTCACGACCGTCGAAGGTGTGCAGTGCCACCTCGTTCTTCCCGTCCTTGTCCTGACCGTTGTTGTAGAGGACGCCCAGGTCGGCCTTGCCGTCGCCGTTGAAGTCACCGGCTACGAGCTTGCTGCGGTCGGCATTCCAGCTGCCGGTGGTGGTGTCGTTGTTGTCCCATGCCCGCTTGGGAGCGTTGATGCCGTCGGCCCGGCCGTAAGCGATGTGGAAAGCCGTACGGAAGTCACCGGTCTTGTCCCTGCCCTCGTCATAGAGAATGCCGAGGTCGGCCTTGCCATCACCGTTGAAGTCGCCCGCGACGGGCTTACTGCGCTCCCAGGTCCAGCTACCGGTGGTGCGGTCATTGTTGTCCCAGACCCGCTTCGGCCGGGTGATCGCGTCAGCGGTGCCGTATCCGATGTGGAAGGCGGTACGGAAATCGCCCGTGTTGTCCTTACCCTCGTCGTAAAGGATGCCGAGATCGGCCTTTCCGTCACCGTTGAAGTCACCGGCTACGGGCTTGCTGCGCTCCCAGTTCCAGCTGCCGGTCGTCCGGTCATTGTTGTCCCAGACCCGCTTCGGGCCCCGGATCCCGCCGTCGTACGAGTACAGAATGTGGAAGGCCGTGTGGTTCATGTTGTCGTCGCCCTGGCCCTCGTTGTAGAGGATGCCGACGTCCGCCTTGCCGTCGCCGTTGAAGTCGCCGGCGACCGGCTTGCTGCGCTCCCAGGTCCAGCTGCCCGTGGTCCGGTCGTTGTTGTCCCAGACCTTGGCCGGCGCCTTGAACGACTTGCCGTCGCTGATGAACTCGTACAGCGAGGTGCGGAAGTCGCCGGTTTCGTCCCGTCCGTCGTTGTACAGGACCGCGACGTCCGTCTTCCCGTCGCCGTTGAAGTCCCCGACGGTCATCTTGCTGCGGTCGGCGTTCCAGCTTCCGACGTCGGAGGCTTCGTTGTCCCACGCCTTGATGGGCGCGTCGAAGCCGTGGCCGTTGCTGGTGAACTTGTACAGCGTGGTCATGTTCTTGCCCGCGCTGGACCTGCCATTGTTGTAGAGGACGGCAATATCGGCCTTGCCGTCGCCGTCGAAGTCGCCGGTGGTGGTGCTGGGGACCGCCTTGTTGGCGACGAAGAAGCCGGAGGGGGCGGACATCGGGCCGTCCTTGCCGGCAGCGTTCTTGGCCCGGACCGTCAGCGTGTGGGGGCCGTCCGACAGCTCGGTGGTGTCCAGCGACGCGGAGTACTGGGTGCCGGGGCTGGCGACGGACTCCATCAGCCGGCCGTCGACGTAGAACTCCACGCCTGTGGGGGTGCCGACATTCTCGGACACCGAGGCGGTGAGGGAGACCTGGCCGCTCAGGATCGCCTGGTCCGCCGGACCGGTCACGCCGGCTACGGCGGGACTGGCACTGGTGTCCTCGGCTCCCGGCTCGGGAGTGACGGGGCCGTCGACTATGTTGTCGTAGCGGTAGGCCCGGTAGCCATCGGTGGGGTGGCCCGAGAGCCAGGAGTCGTTGAAGTTCCCCACATAGCGCTGAGTGACCACTCTGCGCCCGCTCTCGGAGTAGTAATAGAACGTCTGGGCCGACTTGTTGATCCAGCCGGCAAAGATGATGACGTGGCTCTGCGAGTTGTTGAGGATGTCGCCGGGCTTCAGGTCGGACGTGCTGATCCGGGTCGTGACGTCGCGCAGGGACCAGGTGGTACGGCTCTGGTTGAGCATCCAGGCCATGGAGACATAGCCCGAGCAGTCCTGGCGGTACCAGCCGCCCGTCGCCTCGTCCTTGTACCAGCTGTAGGGCGAGCTGAGCCCGTTCTCGCTGTACGGAACTCTGTTGGTGGCCCAGTCTCTCGCCCGGTCCAGCACCTGTTGCCGCGTGACGCGGCTTCCTGCGGCGGCACCGTGTCCGAGAGTGCCGGTCGAGACCACCGGCATCCCGTCGGACTGCCGGGACTCGGCCTGTGCCGTCCCGGTGGCCAGGGCGGCCGACGCTATCGCGGTCACGAGGAGCAGGGACGCGCCACGGCGGGCGGATTGCTTCAGAAGCATGGGTGTCTCCAGACACGTCGAAGAGCCGAAGAAAGGAACAGCGCAGGTGAGGGGAAGCCCCCGCAGAGAGGGGGCTTACGCGGCCGCACGGGCGGTGCAGTGTCGCGCGGTGAGTGCCTGCATTACCTTGACGAAACGCATCGCGAAGTTGTGACCGCGGAGACGAAATTGATCTGGGTTGGTCTGGAAAAACCGAAGCCCCCGCCGTGCGGTTAGCGCGGCTTGGGGCTTCGGTTGGCGCACAAACGCCGGACGACAGGTGTTACGCGGTCGCATCGTCCGCCGCCTGCGCCATGTCAGGCCAGGTCGCTGCGGTACCACCGCCAGGAGCTGAACGTACGGCTGCCCCACGACTCGACCGGCGGGGAGACCGCTTGGGCACGGCCGGCGAAGGTGAACAGCTTGACTTCGCCCTTACCGTCGGGGTTCTCGCCGCTGTTGTAGAGGACACCCAGGTCCGCCTTGCCATCACCGTCGAAGTCACCAGCGGTCAGTTTGGCGGAGTCGGCGTTCCAGCTGCCGGTGGTGGTGTCGTTGTTGTCCCATGCCCGCTTGGGAGCATTGATGCCGTCGGCCCGGCCGTAGGCGATGTGGAAGGCAGTACGGAAGTCGCCGGTCTTGTCCTTACCCTCGTCATAGAGGATGCCGAGGTCGGCCTTGCCGTCACCGTTGAAGTCACCGGCTACGGGCTTGCTGCGCTCCCAGGTCCAGCTGCCGGTCGTCCGGTCGTTGTTGTCCCAGACCCGCTTCGGCCGGGTGATCGCGTCAGCGGTGCCGTAGCCGATGTGGAAGGCGGTACGGAAATCGCCCGTGTTGTCCTTACCCTCGTCGTAAAGGATGCCGAGATCGGCCTTGCCATCGCCGTTGAAGTCGCCCGCGACAGGCTTGCTGCGCTCCCAGCTCCAAGACCCGGTGGTGCGGTCGTTGTTGTCCCACGCCCGCTTCGGCTCCCGGACCCCCTTGGCCGTTGCGTAGGCGATGTGGAAGGCGGTGCGGAAATCGCCGGTGTCGTCCTTGCCTTCGTTGTACAGGATGCCGACGTCGGCCTTGCCATCGCCGTTGAAGTCACCGGCAACCGGCTTGGACCGCCTCCAGTCCCAGGACTGGGTGCTCCTCCACTGCTTCACCGGCTTGTCGAAGCCGGAGCCGTTGCTGGTGAAGGTCCACAGGGCGGTGCGGTTGTACTTGGCTTCGTCCTGGCCCTCGTTGTAGAGGACGCCGATGTCGGTTCTGCCGTCGCCGTTGAAGTCTCCGGCGGTCACCTTGGAGTTGGCCCAGTCCCACGAGCCGGTCCCGGCCTCGAGGTTGTCCCACACCTTCACCGGCGTGGCGAACGTGCCCCGGCCCGTGCTCAGCAGCGTCCACAGCGCGGTGTGATTGTCCTTGCCCTCCCGGTCGTAGCCGTAGAGGATCGCGATGTCGGCCTTGCCGTCGCCGTTGAAGTCACCGGTGGCCTGCCCCGCTGTGCCCCGGTTGGCGACGAAGAAGGAGACGCCCGAGGATGTCGGCCCGGTCTGGCCGGCGTCGTTGACCGCGCGGGCGGTCACGGTGTGCGGCCCTTCCGCCAGGGTCGTGGTGTCCAGGCTCAGGCTGAACGAGGGCCCGGACCCGGAAGCCGTACCGACGGCGTCGCCGTCCACCAGGAAGGTCGTCCCGGCCGGCTTCCCTTCCTCCTCGGTCACGGACGCGGACAGCGTGACCGTACCGCTCAGGACGCCACGGTCCTCCGGGCCCGTGACACGGGCGACGGGCGGGGTGGAGCGCGGGTACGGGTCGACGCCATCGTTGACCAGGCCCTCCCGTCGAGCGCAGCTGCCCCACTGGCTCGCCCCGGAACCCCGGAGGATTCTTTCCGCGACGGTGATCTGCTCCTTTTTGGACGCCTTGTGCGGATACTCGGCGAACTCCCGCCCGTTGTAGGCGTCCCAGGTGGGCTTCATGATCTGGAGGCCGCCGTAGTAGGGGCCGTCGGGGTTGATGACGGTCCAGTCGCCCGTGCTCTCGCACTGGGCCATCCGCTCCCACATCGCCAGGGAGGCGGCGGAGGCGGGAGGGGCTGAGGCGAGAAGCGCGGCGGGGGCGAGGCAGGAGACGAGGGCAGCCGTAAGAGCGAGACGCACGGCGCCGCGGGGTCTTTTGCGGTGATGAAGCATGGATGTCTCCAGACGCGTCGCAGCAAGGAAGGGTGATGGTGACGGGGAACCTCGCAGGCGGGAGGGCGTACGGCGACCGCACGAGCGGTGCGGTGCCGTGCCGCATGGTCAATGCCTGCACATCACTGACGAATCGCGTCGCGAAGTTGTGACCGCGGAGACGTAGCGAGGGCCCTGACACGTGGGACGGCGCGTGCCAAGGCTCGGCGGTCAGCCCGGTGTGCTTCCTCCGGCGGTTTGGTGGGCTGCTGCCCCCGGCGTCGCGTACCGGTGTGAACCGTTATGCCGTTCCTCTCCCGTAGGCCGCCGGGGCCTGGCAGGATCCGGCCATGCTTCCCCGTTCCCTGCGTCCCGGCGGACGCCGTGCCGCTCGTACGGCCGCTCTGGGCGCCGTGGTGCTCGCTCTGCTGGTGTGGTGGCTGTGGTCCGTGCACGGTGACACGTCGCCGGCCGGGCGGATGACGTTCGCGACCGGGGTGCCGACCGGCGTGTACGCGAAGTACGGGGACCTCCTCAAGGAGGACCTGGCACAGGACATGCCCTCCCTGGACGTACGGCTGCGGCGCAGCCAGGGGTCGATCGACAACCTGCGGCAGCTCACGTCCGGCGAGGCGGACTTCACTCTGGCCACCGCCGACTCGGTCGCCACGTACCGCGACGAGGGGAAGCCGGGCGCCGGGAGCCTGCGCGCGTGTGCCCGGCTGTACGACGACTACATCCAGCTGGTGGTGGAGAAGGGCTCGTCCGTGCAGTCGGCGCGGGACCTGCGGGGCCTGCGGGTGGGGGTGGGGACGGATGACTCGGGGGTGCAGCTGATCACGCGGCGCCTGCTGAAGGCGGCGGGGCTCGACTTCGACAAGGACATCACGCCGGTGCGCGTCGGCATCGACAAGATGCCGGGGCTGCTGGAGCGGGGGCAGCTGGACGCGTTCTTCTGGTCGGGCGGGCTGCCCACGAACGCCGTCCAGTCGCTCGGTCTGCGGCTGTCCATCCGCCTGGTGCAGCTGGGTGATCTAATCGAGCCGCTGCACGCCCAGGGGCCGCAGACGCGCTATTACAGGGCTGCGGTGATGCCCGTGGACGCGTACCCGGAGCTGCGGGCGTCCCAGGCGGTGAAGACACTGGCGGTCGCGAACCTGCTCGTCACCATGGACCACGCGGACGCGGACCTGGCGGAGAGCGTCACGCGGTCGGTGATGAACAGCAGGGACCGCATAGGGCAGAAGGTGCACGCCGCGCAGAAGGTGGACCTCCGTACGGCGATCTTCACCGACCCCCTCCAGCTGCACGTGGGGGCGCGCCGCTACTACGCGTCGGTGAAGCCCTGAATCCCCACGCCCGGCAAGTCCCCACGCCCTGAAGGACAGAACAAGGACGGAACAGGGCGGAATAGTCCCGCCACGGCCGAGGCTTAGCCGATCATGAATGAGATTCTCGTGACGGGCGCGACCGGCAATGTCGGCCGGCAAGTTGTTCTTCAACTCCTGGCCGGCGGCACCGCCGTGCGCGCGCTGGCGCGTACCCCCGACTCAGCCGGGCTGCCGGACGGCGTCGATGTCGTAGGCGGGGACCTGTCCGAGCCGGACACGCTGGAGCGGGCACTGACCGGGATCAGTACGGTGTTCCTGATATGGCCCTTCCTGACGACCGAGGGCGCCCCCGCCGTGCTGGAGGCGATCGAGCGGCACCCCCGCCGCATCGTCTACCTCTCCTCGTCAGGCGTGAACGAGGACGCCGAACGGCAGACCGACCCGATCAACCAGCTCCACGCCGACATGGAGCGCCTGATCGAGGAGTCCAGCGCGGAGTGGACCGTCCTGCGGTCGGACACCATCGCCTCCAACGCGCGAGGGTGGGCCGGGCAGATCCGCACCACGCGCGTCGTTCGCGGTCCCGGCATCGCGGCCACGGCGGTGATCCACGAAGCCGACGTCGCGGCCGTGGCGGTACGTGCGCTCACCGATGACGGGCATGCGGGCGCGAAGCACATCCTCACCGGCCCGCAGGTGCTGAGCAGGGCCGAGCAGGTCCACGCGATCGGGGAGGCCGCCGGCCGCCCGGCGCGCTTCGAAGCGGTCCCCTTGGAGGTCGCACGACAGCAGATGCTCGCGGACGGCAGGCCGCCCGCCCTCGTCGAGGCCCTGCTGGCTGCCGCAACCCGGCCTGAATCGGACTTGATCACCTCCACGGTGGAAGAGATCACGGGAGCGCCCGCGCGTACGTTCCGCTCGTGGGCGGAGGAGCACGCGGACACCTTCCGCTAGGCAGTGTCTGGTGGCTCTTTGATGAGGTCGCGGAGCCAGATGACGATGGCGGCGGTGGCCAGGGTGCCGTGGAAGATGTAGTCGCGCTTGTCGAAGCGGGTCGCGACTGCCCGGTGCTGTTTCAGTTTGCTGACGCAGCGTTCCACTGT
>NZ_RBAM01000006.1 GCF_003626645.1 Streptomyces klenkii
GTGCTCACCAGGAGTGCGGAGGTCTGGAGCGAGTTCCCCGAGCTCGGGCGGGAGGTCCGCCTGATCGTCTTGGAGTTGGCCGACGTGCCGCCTGCCCTGAAGCGCGAGGCCGAGGGGTTCTTGGCTCTGTAGCCCGCCGACAGCAGTTGCCGTCGGTGAGGTGAGGGGCCGGCGGGCTGTCTACGAGGATTGCCGCACGAGCGGTCGCGGGCCGGGGCGCGTCGCAGCACGGCCCCAGGTAAGCCGGCGGACCATGATGCCGATCATGGCCCACCGGATCATCGTCTCCGAGCGGGCCGGACTGGATTCGCAGTCCCGGGCGAGGCACCGGTGGGCGGTGAGCCACGAGAAGGTGCGCTCCACCGCCCACCGCCTGGGCTGGACCTGGAAGCCGCGCCGGCCGGGGTCCTTGCGGACGATCTCCAGGTCGCGGCCGAGGATCTCACTGGTCCACTCGACCAGGCGGCCGGCGAAGCCCTGGCCGGCCCAGACCTTCCGGACTCCGGGGTGGTCCAGCCTGGTCCACAGCAACGGCTGCTTCGCTCCGCCGCGGTCCTGCACGCTCGCCGCAACGACGTGGACGGCCAGGAGCCGGCCGAGGGGGTCGGTGACGATGAACCGCTTGCGGCCCTTCACTTTCTTGCCCGCGCCGAAGCCCCTGGTGGCTGCCGGGACGGTTTCGGCGGTGCGGACGGACTGCGAGTCGATCAGGCCCGCGCTCGGCTCGGGGTTACGGTCGTCGGCTTCACGGACCTTGCCGCGCAGGGCGTCATGGATGCGCTCGACGGTGCCGTCGTCGTGCCACCACGTGAAGTACCAGTACACCGCCGGCCAGGGCGCGAAGTCCTTCGGCAACTGTCGCCAGGCGCACCCGGTGCGCACCACGTAGAAGATCGCATCGACGATCCGCCGCCGCAGATGCTTCTCCCGCCGCCCGCCCTTCGGCCCCACCCGCGCCGGCGGGAGCAATGGCTCCACCAGTGCCCATTGCTCATCCGGCGGACCGGCGGATCACGGGGCTCTCGCATGAGGTGATCGCCGCTCTGGTTACGGAAGTTGGCCCGGACCGGCAGGCCCGTCACGAGGCGAGACTGTCCGACCGGCCGCGCCGGCGGGCCATCGGTGCCGGAGCCCGGGACAGGTTGGTCTTCGTCGACCGTCTGCCGGCCACCCTCGCGCACGTGCGGCACGGTGTCACCCACGACGTGCTGGCCTGCTGGTTCGGCGTCGACCGCTCCACCATCACCCGGGCCATCGGCGAGGTGCGGCCGCTGCTCGCCGAGCGGGGCTGCACCGTCGAGGGCGGCGTCCGTCCGCGTACTCTGGCCGACGTGATCGCCCGCATCGGGGCCACCGGCCAGACGGCGATCATCGACGCCACCGAAATCCGGGTCCGCTGTCCGGCCGCCTGCTGTTCTGCGGCGAGAGCGGACCCGGAGGCTGCGCGGACATCACCCAGGCTTGCCAGGCCTCAGCCGCCATCGGTTCTGATGGGATCTGAGCCGCCCTCGGGCCCGGAAAGTCCGGGTTCATCGGACGCCCGCCGCGCCTGTCGTCATTCGATCGTTTGCCGCTACGCGGTATCTCGGTTTCTGCGGCGCCCGGCATCCTGGCCGGGATCGAGGCCCGTATCGAAGCACTCGAACTCCAGGAGATAGCGACCCCGGTCACCCCGATGGCCCTGTACGTCGCCGCCCGCGCGGAACACTGCCTGCTCACCGGGCTCCTGACCGGCCACGGCTACGACGCGAAGACCGGGGCCCGGCTCCTCCTCCTTGCCACACGCACCGCCGCGCTGTGCGAATGGCTCAGTGGCTGCCTGGGAGAGGAAGCCAGGGCCGAACGGTACGCCCTGGCCGGGATCCGCGCCGCCACCGCCGCGGGCTCGCGGCGTCACGTCGCCTCCTGCATGACCGCCCTGGCATTCCGCCATCTCGTAGCCGGCGACCCCAAGGACATGCTGTCCCTCGTCCATGCCATACAGGCGATCGTCCCGCGCCTCCCGGCCGGCCTCGCGGTCACCCTGCACACCAGAGAGGCGCAAGCCCTCGCCCGTCTCGGGGACCTCACCGCCAGCACCCGGGCGCTGGATCGAGCCACCAGCACGCTGGCCGCCAAGGCGGCCGACGCAGACCCCGCGGCCGACCTGCTGAGCGTCAATGTCGACGAGGAATGGCGGCCGTGTCCTCCGGGACCGCCTGGCTCCACTTGGGCCGGCCCAAGAAGGCACTGCCGCACTTCACCACACTGCTCGACAACGGCCCCGCTTCGCGGCGCGCCCGGCCTTCCCTAGGGGATCCCCCTGCGAAGGCGGCGGCCGGGCACCCGCCTCGCTGAGTTCAGCGCAGGGTGGTAAGACGTTCTCCAACTGCCCCCAGGGGCCGGGCACGTCCTGATCGCCGAGGTGCAGCGCCGGCTTGAGGGCGGTCCGGTCGTCCACGAGATGGAGCAGGACGGCGAGGTTGCCGTGCTCCATGGCCAGAATGACGTCCCCCCGCCCACTCCATCAGCGAAGCCCACACCAACTGGACGGTCACCTGATGACCCGGCGGCTGACCCGGCCCAGCGGTGGTGGGCTGGCGGCGGCTGGTAGAACTCGGACGTGGCGCGTTTGATGTGACGGATGCCAAGTGGGCGTTGATCGAGCCTCAACTGCCGGTAGCTACTACCGGGCCGTTGCCGCAGCGGATGCGGGAGCAGTTCAACGGGATCCTGTGGCGGTTCCGCACCGGCTCCGGCTGGCGTGACGTGCCGGAACGATACGGATTCTGGTCGACACTCTATGACCGGCTCAATGCCTGGTCCAAGGCCGGGGTGTTCCAGGGCCTGATGGACGCGCTGATCGCCGAGGCCGCGTCCCGTGGGCAGGTCGGGCTTGAGCTGGTCACTGTGGATTCCACAATTGTCCGGGCTCATCACGAGTCAGCCGGTCCGGCGATCGCCGGGGAGACGTTGGACGCTTTGGAGCAGGCCCTGACCGAGGAAAAGGGGGCTCTGCTGGACGATCAGCCGCCGGTACTGCGAGTGGTACGGCGCAGGCCACACCCGGTGCGGACGGCCAGGACCGGTCGCCGGGTGCGGATCATGCCGCCGCACGGCGACGCCGCAAAGCCTGCGCTGCGGCAGCCGGGCTCGGCCGGTCCCGAGGCGGGCTGAGCAGCAAAGTCCATGCCGCGGTCGACGCACGCGGGCTGCCGCTGGCGTTCGTGCTGCCCCCGGTCAGGCTGCTGACTGCCGTCAGTTCATCCCGGTCCTGGACAAGATCCGGGTCCCCGGGCCGGCCGGCCGCGCACTCGCCCTGACGCAGTCGCGGCGGACAATGCCTATCCGTCCAAAGCCAACCGGGCTTACCTGCGCCGACGCAGGATCACCGCGGTCATCCCGGAGAAGGCCGATCAGCAGGGCAACCGCCGAGCCGGGCCGGGTCAGCTCGGGTCGCGGTCGGCCGCGGCGAGCAGGACTTCGGCCGCCTCGGTGCGCCGGTACAGCACCTGGCGGCCGGCCCGGGCGGCGGCGACCAGTCCCGCGGCGCGCAGCGCGCCGAGGTGCTGGGAGACGCCGCCCGCCGTGATCCCGGTCCGGCGGGCCAGTTCCGCAGTGGCCGCCGGGGCGTCCAGCTCGGTCAGCAGCCGGGCCCGGGAGCGCCCCAGCACCGCCGCCAGCGCCTGCGCGGGCTCGCGTTCGCGCCGCTCCCAGAGGGCGGCCACCCCGCGCGGCGGGTAGCGCAGGGTCGGCTGGCGGCCGGGGACGGTCACCGAGAACAGCCGCGGCCAGACGAACGCCGAGGGGATCAGCAGCAGTCCCCGCCCGCCAAGCCGGCGCCCACCACCCCCGTAGCGGTGCTCGACCGAGAGCCGCTCGCCGGTCCAGCTCACCCGTGGATCCAGGTCGGTGAAGACGTGCTGGATGCCGCCCTGGGCGAGCAGCCGGGCCCGGTGCAGCACGTCCCCCTCCAGCAGGGCGCGCAGCCGCGGCCAGTACGGTGCCAGCGCGAGCTCCCAGTACGCCGCTACGGTGTCGGCCAGCCGCGCCAGTTCGGCCTCCGGGTCCTGGCGCAGCGCCTCGACCCGCTCGGTGCGCGGCGCCCGCGGCCCGTCCAGCTCGGCCCGGACCTGCTCGGGCGGGGTGGCCCGCAGCGCCGCCAGCTCCACCCCGAGATCCGGCACCGAGGAGGTCGGCGGCGGCGCCACGAAGACCGGGATCGCCAACGGCCCCTCCGGCACCAGGTCGGCGAGCAGCCGCCAGTCCAGCCGGGCGGCGGCCAGCCGGGGGCGGACCGCCGTCAGCCACGGCCGGTGCAGCGGATGCTCGTCCGGCCGCCGCAGCACTCGGACGCTCGCCACCACTTCCCAGAGCGGGGAGACGGCGAACCGGGTGTGAGCCAGGTCGCGGGCGGTGAACTCCAGCTCCAGCACGGGGCGGGCCTCCTTGGCGGGTTGTGGGCGGCGGCCCGTCGATTCAGCTCAGCCTAAATTCATGGCCGGGGGTTCCCGGCCGCGGCCAGGCTTGTGCACCATGATCACCGACTTGCGGGCCGGCCCGCCCGCCCCCTCCACCTCGCCCGATGCGGAATTCCGGCTGCTCCTGGCCGCCGCCGCTGTCAGCAAGCTGGGCACCGCTGTCAGCTCCCTCGCCCTGCCCCTGGTCGCGGTGCTCGCGCTGCACTGCTCGGCCGGCCAGGTGGGTCTGCTGGCGATGCTGAGCACGGTCGCCTTCCTGCTGATCGGGCTGCCGGCCGGCGCCTGGGTGGACCGGCTGCCGAAGCGCCCGGTGATGATAGCCGCCGACCTGGTCCGGGCCGTGCTCTTCGGCTCGGTCCCGGCGGCCTGGCTGCTCGGCTGCCTGACCTTCACCCAACTCGCCCTGGTGGTGCTGCTGTCGGGGGCGGCGACCGTCTTCTTCGATGTGGCCGCGCTGAGCAACCTGCCGGCGGTGGTGGGCCGGGCCGACCTCACCCGCGCCAACGGGCACATGGTCACGATGGATGCGGTCACCCAGGTCGGCGGGCGCGGGGCGGGCGGCTTCCTCGTGGCACTGGTGTCGGCGCCCATGGCCGTGCTGCTGGACGCGGTCAGCTACCTGGGCTCGGCCGCGCTGCTGCTACGGATCCGCCGTCCGGAGCCGGCGGCCTCCCCCGGACCGGCCGGCGGTACCGGGCGAGGGCTGGCGGGTGAGATACGGGACGGGCTGCGCTTCGTACTGGGCGACCCGCTGCTGCGCCCCATCGCGCTGGCCGGCGCCTGCACCAACCTGTCCATCCAGCTCTGCCAGACCGTGCTCCCGGTGCTCTTCACCCGCTCCCTGCACCTGCCGGACTACATGCTCGGCCTCTTCTTCGCGCTCGGCGGGGTCGGCGTCTTCCTCGGCTCGCTGCTCGCCCGCCCGCTGGCCCGCCGGCTCGGCGCGGGGCGAGTACTCTGGCTGATGGGCCTGGCGGTCGCGCCACTCGGCGTCCTGGTCGCACTGGCCGACCGGGGCCCACTGCTCTGGTGCGCCGCCGGGGCCTGGCTGCTGACCACGCTCAAGGTAGGCATCGACAACGTCATCAAGGTGAGCTTCCGTCAGCACACCACCCCGGACCACCTGCTCGGCCGCATGAACGCCACCATGCGCTTCCTGCTCACCGGCGCGCTCACCCTCGGCGCCGCCCTGGCCGGCCTGCTGGCCACGGTCGCCTCCCTCCGCGCCGCACTCTGGGCCGGCGCGCTGGGGCTGGCCGTGGTGTGGGTCCCGATCTACCGCTCACCGCTGCGCGGCATGCGGGACCTGCCGGGGACGGCGGCCTCTTCGACCGCTTCGCGGAGCATGCCGAGGAGCTTTGGGAGCATGGGCGGTCCGCCGCACCGAGCGGCGAATGATCAAGGCCCCTGGTATCGCGGCGGCACCTACTGACCGCTCCGACCTGGTCTGATAAGGAACGCCTTGCTACCGCGCGCCCGGTCCAGCCACCAAGCGGCTGCCGGCCGGGCGCCTGGCGCCGCGAAGAAGACGCCGATCAGGCCGACGATGACCTGCGGGGCGTCGCCCAACCGCTCGATGAGATCAGAGATCCACACGAAGAATTCCCAGTTCGAGCCGGCGAGGCAGCCTCGCCAAAGGGCTATGCGGCTGCCTGCCGTGTTGATGTTCCGGCTGCGCTCGGTGTTGGAGTGCAGCACTGGGGAGCCCGCGGCATCTGCGAAGCGGCAAGGCGGGTCACTCCGCACGGTGAGGTCTCTGCCGGGGTGCGGGTCGACGAGACTGTGCTTCGGCGGCCATGGCAGGTGGGCGATGGTCCGCCGCACTCGTAGCAGCATCGCCCGCCGGACAACTGCTCGGACCGGGGCCAGCGCGCGCTCAAGGAGCCTCTGCAACTGCCTGCGGGCCAGGCGGAGGTCGTGCCGGAGCCTTGCGCCATCCCAGGCTCGACGAAACTGGTTGATCTGCTCGTCGAGTGCGCGTGCCGTGTAGGCGAGCAGGGAGAGTTCGAGGTAGAGGGCCGACGCGCAATGCCGACCGTCGACGATGGCGAACCGGAGGCTCGCTGACCGGAGGGAACCGCGATGACGTCACCCAGCTGATGCCGCTGCTGCGGAAGATCCCGGCGGCTGCGGCCTGGTTGGACGTCCCCGCAACCGGCCGGACACGCTCCTGGCCGACCGCGGCCACGACAAATACCGCCGCCTGGTCCGGGCGACCGGCGTCAAACCTGCGATCGCCCGCCGCGGCATCCCGCACGGCTTCGGCCTCGGCGTCCAGCGGTGGGTTGTGGAACGGACAATCGCCTGACCCCACGGCTTCCGCCGGCCCCGCATCCGTTGGGAACGAGCTGTTACAGCTGGACGGTGGTGCCGGGCTCGAGGCGGTCGATCGGGGTGCCGGTCAGCCCCTTCTCGCCGAGGAGATTGGCGGTGGAGTGCTGGCCGAGGTCGCTGAGCATGAGTTCGTGGATCTGGATGATGCGCTCGGGCTTGACGGTGCGGACGTAGTCAGCGGCTTCGCCGAGCTTTGTCCATGGGCCGCTGGTCGGCAGCAGGAGGGTGCGTACGGGAGCGTCGGGCGCGAAGTAGGCGTCGCCGGGGTGGTAGACGGCTCCTTCGTCGAGGAGGTAGCCGACGTTGTCGGGGCACGGGATGTCGGCGTGGATCAGCGCGTGGCGGTGGCCGTGGACGGTGGCGGTGAGGGAACCGACGCTGAAGGTGTCGCCCGCGGCGACGGCGTGGACGCGGCCATCGTGGCTGCCGAGGGCGGCTGCGACCGTGGCTGTGCCGTAGACCTGCAGCCCGGGCTGGACTTCGAGAGCGGCGGCGACGAGCTTTTCGTCGAAGTGGTCGAAGTGGTCGTGGGTGATCAGGACGGCGTGAGCCTGGGTGACGGCCTCTGCCGCGTCCGGGGTGAAGGTGCCGGGGTCGATGACCAGGCGGGTGCCGTCCTTCTCGAGCGTGACGCAGGCATGGGCGTGCTTGGTGAGCTTCACAGCGGGTCCTTTCCGAGCCGACCGAATATCTACAACCGAACTGTACAGTACGGTTGTAGATATCGCGCCGTGAGCGTCGGCTGCGTCTTGACTCCGACGCCCCCGCCCCTCGCTACGGCGAGGGGCGGCGGGCGCCCCTGCAGCGCCAAAGCGAACAATGGAGCCAAGGTGTACAGTTTGGTTGATGGGTGTGGGTAAGCTGGCATCATGGACGAAAATCAGCTGGCTGAAGAACTTCGCCTGACCATCGGACGGCTCGTACGCACTGTGCGCACTGCCGACAAGATGCCGCCCGGCGAGGCCGCCGTCCTGGGCTACCTGGACCGCAGCGGCCCGCTGACCACCGCCGATATCGCACAACAGCGGGGAGTCAGTCACCAGTCGGCTGCCAAGGCGGTCAAAGAACTCCTGGCTCAGGGCCTTGTACATGCCGAGGCACACCCCAGCGACGGGCGCAAGCTGTTGCTCCACCTCACGCCGATGGGAAGTGGCCGTCTGGCCGAGGAGCGCCGAAGGCGTGCCGACTGGCTCGGCACCGCGATCAACGATGTCCTCAGTTCCAATGAACGAAAGACGCTTGAGGCGGCGCTGCCTCTGCTATCACGCCTGACCACACACTTGAATGGCAAATAGCCCAGGGACTGTCGTTCGGGTCATCGAGCGCTGTGCATTGTGAAGTTGCAGGTCACGACTCTGGTGTGCGTGATGTCCGCGATACCCGTACTGGTCGCGCACGGATGACTTCGGCGAAGATCGTCGGTCGCCGGGAGACTTCGTGCTTGCCGCACACCGCCACCTGAAGGCCAGGGCTTCGGCATAGTCGGATGGCGTCCGGTTCATGAGGGTCAGTCGGGTGGGAAGCCCTGGGAGTAAAGGCGGCCGACCTCGGCGAAGCCTGCTGGTTGCCATTCCACCTGGATGCCTGCTCGCTCCGCCAGGACCAGCACCGTAACAACGAACCCCTCGGACAGGGCAGCCATGACCGCGTGACTCGTTCTCCGGTGCCACGCGAGCAAGGCGTCGACGAGCGCCTTGAACACGAGGGGGTCGATCTGACACGTCAGCCTGCATTGGGTCCGATGCCGGACGGCAGCCCCAGTTCGGCTTGGTAGACGCTCACCTGACTCATGAACAGCCGAGAGGCCCCGTTGGACGGGTTCGGAGCGTCGACGGGTTCCTGCCAGGCGAGCCGGACAGCGGCTTCGGGCGGGAGGTGTCCGTGCTGCTCGGTCTCCTTGTCCTCGGTGATGAAGACCACCGGCTGCCCGTTCTCGTCCTTGCAGGCAATCCCATTTCCCGTCTGCCCGAGGCGGACTTCCATGACTCGCGGGCTGACTATCCCGCCTTGCGGTGGCAGAACCACCGCTCAAGGGCGCACTATTCGCGGTGACCGCGGGCCCTATGGCGAAGTGGAGGACGGCCCGGCGCACAGTCTCGACGCCGGCGAGGTTCCGAGTGCCGAACCCCAGGTCGGCACGTTTAGGGAGCAAGGGCGCGTGCGGCAAGGACGATGCCGAAGGCGCCAGCGGGTTCGCAGATCGTCCCGTTCTCGACGGCGCGGACTGCGTCCGGCACAGGGAGCAACCGCTCCGCCTGAATTGGGTGAATCGTGGTGCCGGAACAGCCGGGCGGGCACGGTATTCGGGGCCCGTGGAGGTTCCCGCTTGCCTGTCCTGGCGACTCAGGCGTGTCGTCGGTCAGGCGACGGGGCGGGCACTGGCGGTCTCCGGCTCTTTCTCCTCGCTGGCCTGTGCCGGTACGCCTGCCGGGGCGGCGGAACTGGATTGTCCGGCCAGTCCGAGGCGCACGTACAGGATGCGTGCCAGGTCGTCGATGGTGCCGTTGCTGCACAGCAGTTCCATGGGCGGGATGTCGATGCCGTACCGCTGGTGGACGGTGACCAGGACCTGGGCGGCCATGAGCGAGTCCATGCCGTAGTGGTCGAGCCTGAGGTGGTGGTCCAGTTGCCCGGCATCCATGTGCAGTACCTCGGCCAGCAGGTCGGCGAGGGTGGTCCTGATGTATTCCAGTGCGTCGTCCGCGTCCATCGTGGCGAGCTGGTCCAGCAGTTCCTCTCGGCTCAGCCCGTCGCCGGTCCCGGCGGGGGCGAGGTCCGGCAGGCGGGTGCAGCAGGAACAAGTCCCGTTCGGCGCCGCGTTCCCTCGCCACAGCCTCCAGGATGCGGGCGCCCGCCACCTTGGGCGCGAGCGCGGCGCGGAGCCGTTCGGGGGTCTGCTCGTTGAGGAACGCGTCATCGAGGTGCATCGCCGTGTGCACGATCCCGCGCAGCGGGCGGCCCGTCGCCTCCAGGTCCTCCAGAACGGCGCGGACGGCGTCGATGTCGGTGATGTCCGCAGCGTGCACGCTGACATGTGCGCCGCGTTTTGCCAGGAGCGTGGTAGTCCTGGCCGCCTCCGGCGCGTTCTCGCCGCGTCGGCTCACCAAGGCGAGGTTCCGTGCGCCGAGGTCGGCTCCCCCGGATCGCAGATCCCTTTACAGCGGAACGTCGCGTTCGTCACGGCTGTTTCCAGACACCAGCCAGCGGAGTGGCTGATTCCCCAGTTTTCGAATAGATCACGCCATGGAGACGATGGTCAGGTCCGTCCGGACAGCTGGATCAAGGGGGAATCCTGTGAAGGACATCGTGAGACAACGCAGAGGTCAGGCGATGTGGCTCGACGCCACCGCCAACATCGGGGCCGTTCAGGCCGGCGACCTCGCGTCGATGGGCATCATGGCCGGATAACTGCGGGTTTTTTAAGGGTACGTTCGACGCGCCGCGTGACAACGCCAGGCCTCACAACCCACCACCCGCCACCCGCCGCCCCGCCACCCGCCGACACGCCACGCCCGCTTCCGGGCGCGTGTCCGGCTGCCCGCAGCTGCCTTCAGCTGCCCACAGCACGGCTTGAAAGGGAAAAGCTCATCAACACCGGGAGTTCTCGGCTGCCCTCGGAGCGAAGCGTTCCGCTGTCGCCGTACCAACGTGACATCTGGCTGGCCGCCATGCGCGCGCCGAAGAGTCCACAGTTCAACGCCACGATCGCCGAGGAATTCACGGGTCCCGTGGACGTTCCTCTGCTCCGTGACTGCCTGATCCGGACCATGGAGCGGCACGACGCGTTCCGGCTGCGCTTCGGCGAGGATGACGGCGTTCCGCGGCAGTGGCTCGCCGACGTCCTGGTGGCGGACGGACGCCCGGCCGTCGACGTCATCGACTTCTCGTCCGCCCCGGATCCCCAGGCCGCCTGCCTGGCCTGGCGCGAAAAGGTCCTGCGGACGCCGATCGAGCTGGGCGACGGGCCGCTGTTCCGGGTCGCGCTGCTGCGCGAGAGCGACACGGCCGTCCACCTGCTGATCCAGACGCACCACCTGGTCGCCGACGGGCGGTCCATGGACCTCGTGCACGGCGAGGCGACCGAGGAGTACGCGCGCCGGGCGCGCGGAGCGTCCGCCACGAACCGCGCCGCCGCGAACGGCCGCGACGCGGCGCCGTCGGCGCTGGATGCCGTCACCGGCCGCGACGACTACTTCGCCTCGTCGCAGCACGAGGCGGACCGGGGCTTCCACCGCGCCGAACTGGCGCAGATGGAGCCGAGTTTCTTCGCCCGCCGCCACGATCCGCAGGCGGTGCCCGACTTCGGCCGCCACACCTTCACCCTGCCCGGCGACGTCGTGGAGCACATCAAGGAGAGCGGCGGCTCGCCGTTCGCGTTCCTCGCGGCCGCACTGGGCACCTGGCTGGCGCGCGTCCACCGCACCTCCGACGCCGTGCTCGGCATGCCGCTGCTCAACCGCCGTACGCGCGCCGAGCTGACGACGGTGGCGCAGTACGCCAACACCCTGCCGCTGCGCATCGAGGTCCCCGACGGCCGGCCGCTGGCGGACGTGGCGGCGCAGGTGCAGAACTCCCTCACCCGGCTCCAGGAACACCAGCGCCTGCCCTACGGGGAGGTGCTGCGGGAGCTCTCGGCGGGCACCGGCGGCGAGCGCAGGCTCTACGACGTCACGCTGTCCTTCATGTCGCTGAAGCCCCTCAAGCCGCTGGCCGAGGGCATCGAGCGCAGCGGGCCGCTGCACTTCGCGCCGCCGCACGACCAGGAGGCGCTGGCCGTCTACACGGTCAGCACGCGCGGCACGTCCGACCTGCGGGTCATCCTCACCTACGCCACCGATGTGTTCGACGAGGACCTGCCCGTCACCTCCCTCGCCGATCACCTCATGTCGCTGATCGAGCACGGCCTGGACAAGCCCGAGCGCCCGGCGGCCGAACTGCCCCTGCCTGCCGAGCAGGAGCGGGAGCGGCTGCAGCGCTTCGCCAGGGGCCCGCAGGCGGCGTTCGCCGAGGACGCCACGCTGCCCTCCCTGTTCGAGACGCGGGCGGCTCTGGTGCCCGAGCGCCCGGCGGTCTTCCCGCCGGACGGGCAGAACGCTCTGACCTACGCGGAACTGGACGCCCGCTCCGCCCGGATCGCCGCGGCGCTGCGTGCCCGCGGCGTGGGCCCGGGCGACCGGGTGGCCGTGCTCATGGCGCGCGGCCCGCACCTGCTGCCGGCGATCCTCGGCATCCAGAGGGCGGGCGGCGCGTACGTGCCCGTCGACCCCGGCCACCCGGCGCGGCGCATCGGCTTCGTGCTCGCGGACAGCGGCGCGAAGGTCGTCGTGACGGACGCCCCGCTGACCGGCGGGACGACCCTGCCCGTACCGCAGGACGTACCCGTCTGCCCGGTGCAGGAGCTGCTGAACGGCCCGGACGCCCCCGTACAGCCCGCCACGCCCGCCCCCTCCGCCACCGCCCGCGACCTGGCCTACGTCATCTACACCTCGGGTTCGACCGGACAGCCCAAGGGCGTCATGGTCGAGCACCGGTCGGTGGTCAACCGGCTGGCCTGGATGCAGCGCGCCTACCCCATCGGGGCCGGTGACGTCCTGCTGCAGAAGACTCCCGTCTCGTTCGACGTATCGGTGTGGGAGCTGTTCTGGTGGGCGATCGAGGGCGCCGCCGTCGCCCTGCTGCCGCCCGGCGGGGAGAAGGACCCGGAGCTGATGCTCCGCACCGTCGCCGAGCGCGGTGTCAGCGTGCTGCACTTCGTGCCGTCCATGCTGGGGCCCTTCCTGGATCTGCTGGAGCAGGACCCGGAGAGGCTGTCCGAGGCCCGGTCGCTGCGCTACGTGTTCTGCAGCGGCGAGGCGCTGCCGCCGGGGCGCGTCGAGCAGTTCAACCGGGTCTTCGCGCCGGCCGGGGACAGCGCGCCGCGACTGGTCAACCTGTACGGGCCGACCGAGGCCGCGGTCGACGTCTCCGTGTACGAGTGCCCGGCCGGGCCGGGCCGGACGGTCACGCGGGTGCCCATCGGGCGGCCCATCGACAACACCGAGCTGTACGTCATCGGTCCGGACGGCGCCCCGCAGCCCGTGGGCGTGCCCGGCGAGCTGTGCATCGCCGGCGTCCAGGTGGCCCGCGGCTATCTGAACCGGCCCGAGCTGACGCGGGAGAAGTTCACCGACGACCCCTGGGTGCTCGGCGGCCGGCTCTACCGCACGGGCGACCTCGCCCGCTGGCTCGCCGACGGCACCCTGGAGTACCTCGGGCGCATCGACGGGCAGGTGAAGGTCCGCGGCAACCGCGTGGAGCTCGGCGAGGTCCAGGACGCGCTGGCCCGCGTGCCGGGCGTCCGCGACGCCGCGGTGACCGACCACGCCTCCGACGGGCGCGGCACGTACCTCGTCGGCTACTACGTCACCGAGGACGCAACGGACCTCGACGGCGTCCACCTGCGCGGGCAACTGGCGGACCAGTTGCCGGAGTCCATGATCCCGGCCCGGTTCGTCCGGCTGGACCGGCTGCCCCTGTCGCCGAACGGGAAGCTGGACCGGCGCCTCCTGCCGGCGCCGGGCGCCGTGGACGCCGAGACGCCGGGCGCGGCCCCGCGCACCCCCGAGGAGAGGGCGCTCGCCGCCGTCTGGGCCGAGGTCCTGGGCGTCGAGCGGGTCGGCGCGCACGACAACTACTACGCCCTCGGCGGCGACTCCCTGCTGATGCTGCGCGTCCGCGCGCTGGCGGAGCGGCAGGGGCTGCGCTTCGCCCTGGACGAGCTCATGCGCCACCCGACCGTGGCCGGGCTCGCCGCGCACGTGACGCGTCAGGGCCACCGCGCCGGCCCCGGGCGGACGTCCGCACCGGCACCGGAGGACGACGGCACCGCGCTGCCGCCCTTCGCCCTGGTCCCCGACGTGGACCGCGCGCGGCTCCAGGACGCCGAGGACGCGTTCCCCATGTCCCGGCTGCAGATCGGGCTCGTCTACCACAGCCGTCGCGAGGAACACTCCGCCGTCTACCACGACGTCTTCCGCTACCGCCTGGCGACGGCGTGGGACGAGGGGCGGTTCCGGCACGCCTTCGACCGGCTCACCGCCCGCCACCCCGCCCTGCGCTCCTCCTTCGACCTCGGCGGATTCTCCGAGCCGCTGCAGATCGTGCACCCGAGCGCACCCGGCGGACTGGACGTCGCCGACCTGCGCGGCAGCACGCCCGAGGCCGCCGAGGCGGCGATCGGCGCGCACGTGGAGGAACGGCGCTACCACCGCTACGACTTCGAGCAGGCGCCCCTCTACCTCTTCCGCGCCCACGTGCGCGACGAGGCGGTGGAGCTGGTGTTCAGCTTCCACCACGCCCTGCTCGACGGCGGCAGCGTCGCCAACCTGCTGCGCGAACTCCTCCAGGACTACCAGCACGCCCTGGGGGCCGCCATCGGCCCCGTCCCCGACGCACTGCCCCCCGGCCCCGCCCACCACGTGCGCGAGGAGCGGGCGGCCCAGGCCGACCCCGCGGCACGGGAGCACTGGCGGCACACGCTGGAGGGCGCCGAGGTGCTGCGCCTGGACGGCTTCGCGCCGGCCGAAACGCCCCGCGGCGACGGCCACGTGGTGCACCACGCCGTCTTCCCGGACGACCTCGCGCAGGAGGTCCGGAACCTGGCGCGGCAGCACGCCCTGCCCGTGAAGTCCGTCCTGCTGGCCGCGCACTGCCTGACCCTGCGCCTGTTCTCCGGGCTCGACGAGTTCACCACCGGGCTCATCACCCACGGACGCCCCGAGCGCGAGGACGCCGAGCGCATGGCCGGGCTGTTCCTCAACACGCTCCCCGTCCGGGTGGGCGACGCCCGCACGGGTGCGCCCGGCAGCTGGCTGGAGGTGGTCCGGGAGCTGTTCCGCCAGGAGCGCGAGGCCCACGCCCACCGGCGGTACCCGCTGAGCGCCATCCAGGAGGACCACGGCGGCACCGTCCTGCACACAGCGTTCAACTACGTGCACTTCCACGTCCTGGCGCAGGTGCTGAGCCTGCCCGGGCTGCGGCTGGAGTCCTTCACGACGTGGGAGGAGACCGACTTCCAGCTGCTCGTCAACGCCTTCACCGACCCGGTCGACGGCCGCATGGGGCTGCGCGTCGACGGCGGCGGCCAGGGCATCACGCCCTCCCAGGCCGAGCTGTTCGCCCGCACCTTCACCGCCGTGCTGCACCGGATCGCCACCCGGCCCGAAGAGGCCCCGGACTTCGCCTTCCTTGCGGAGCCGGACACAGCCCTCCTCGCGGCCCCGCAGGGCACGGCCTCCGGCCCGGCAGCGACGCAGGACGTCGTGAGCCTCTTCGGCCGGCAGGCCGACCGCACGCCCGACGCCGTCGCCGTCTCCGCCCACGACGGCGCCTGGACCTACCGCGAGCTGCGGGAGATGTCCGAGCGGGTGGCCCGGCGGCTGCTCGTTCTCGGTACCCGCACCGGGGACCGGATCGGTCTCGCCACGGGCCGCTCCCGGGAGACGATCGCCGCTGTCCTCGGCATCGCCAAGGCCGGCGCCGCGTGCGTGCCCCTGGACCCCTCCTACCCGGCGGCGCGGCTCGCCGCCATGGTGGAAGAGGCCCGCCCCGCCCGGATCATCGCCCGGGAGACGGACGCGGGGCTCGTACCGGACCCCGGCCTCCTGCTGCCCGCCGAGTCCCTGCTGGATCCGCCCGCCGAGTCGCTGCCCGACCCCGAGGACAACCGCACCGCGGCCCGGGAACTTCCGGCGGCGATCGACCCGGCCGACGGCGCCTACGTCCTGTTCACCTCCGGCTCCACCGGCCGGCCCAAGGGCGTGGCGATGCCGCACCGTTCACTGGCCGGCCTCGTCGGCTGGCAGACCCTCGCCGCCTCCGCGGCACCCGGCGGGAAGACGGCCCAGTACGCGCCGCTGAGCTTCGACGTCTCCTTCCAGGAGATCTACTCCACGCTCTGCTCCGGCGGCACCCTGCGCCTGGTCACCGAGGACGAACGGCGCGACATGCCCGCGCTGCTGCGGCTGCTGGACCGGGAGGAGGTCGAGCGGGTCTTCCTGCCGTACGTCGCGCTGCAACAGCTGGCCGAGGCGTCCGCCGCGCTCGGCCTCGTCCCCCGGCGGCTGCGGATCATCGTCTCCTCCGGCGAGCAGCTGCGGGTCACCGACGAGATCCGCGCGCTCCTGGCCGCGCTGCCGGGAGCTGTCCTGGAGAACCAGTACGGGCCCACCGAGTCGCACGTCGTCACCCGGCACACCATGACCGGCGACCCGGCCGCCTTCCCGCTGCTCGTCCCGATAGGCACCCCCGTCGAGGGCACCGAGGTGCACGTCCTCGACGAGCGGGGCCGCCCGGTGCCGGTCGGCGTCAAGGGCGAGCTGTACCTGGGCGGCACCGTGCTCGCCGACGGCTACCTCGGTGATCCGGCCCTGACCGACGAGCGGTTCGTGCAGATGGCCACCCCCGCGGGAGAGCGCAGGCTCTACCGGACCGGCGACCTCGCCCTGGTCCTGCCCGACGGCGCCCTGCACTACGCGGGCCGCGCGGACAGCCAGGTGAAGGTCCGCGGCTACCGCGTCGAGCCCGCCGAGGCCGAACTCGCCCTGACCGAGCTGGCGGCACGCCACCCCGAGGCGCACGTCCGGGAGGCCGCCGTCGTGGCGCGGAAGGACGCCGGTGGGCAGACCGCCCTCGTCGCCTTCCTCGTCGGCGACGCCGACCGCACCGACACCCGCCTGCTGAGCACCGAACTCCGCTCCGCACTGCCGGACTTCATGGTCCCCACCCACTGGGAGTGGCTGCCCGCACTGCCGCTGACCCCCTCCGGAAAGCGGGACGACCGCGCCCTGCGCGCCCTGCCGCTGTCCCGGACGGGCTCCAGCGGCGGCACCCCGCCCCGGGACGCCCACGAGCGGGCGCTCGTGGAAATGCTCGCCGACCTGCTGGGCACCGGCCCCGTCGGGATCCACGACGACATCTTCGCGTGTGGCGCCACCTCGATCACCGTGATGCGGCTCGTCGTGCTCATCGAGCAGCGGTACAAGATTGCGATCCCGCTCTCCCGGTTCATCGCCGCGCCGACGGTGGCCGCGCTCGCCGAGCTGCTGCGCTCCGGCCACGCGGCCGCGGCCTTCGACCCGCTGGTGCCGATCCGCACCAGCGGCGACCGGCAGCCGCTGTTCCTGACCCACCCCATGGGCGGCAACGTCCTGTGCTACCTGCCGCTCAGCCGGCACCTGCCCGACGACCAGCCGCTGTACGCCTTCCAGGCGGCCGGCGCCGAGCCCGGCACCGAACCGCTTCGGACCCTGCCCGAGATCGCCGCCTCGTACATCGAGGCCATGCGCCGCGTCCAGCCGCAGGGCCCGTACCGGGTCGGCGGCTGGTCCTTCGGCGGCTTCGTCGCCTTCGAAATGGCCCGCCAACTGCAGGCGGCCGGCGAGGAGATCTCGCAGGTCGTCCTGTTGGACACGGTCGCGGTCGGCCCCGGCGCGCAGCGCGGCGCCTACTCCGACGAGGCGCTGCTCGGCTGGTTCTTCTGGGAACTGCTCTGGCTGCACCGCGGCGGCTCGTCCCCGATGGCCGTCGTCCCGGACGAACTCACCACGCTGGACGAGAAGTTCTCGTTCATCGCCGACCTGGCCGCCCGTGAGGGCGTCCTGCCCGCCGACGGCGCCGACGCCCTGGTCCGCAGGCTGTTCCGGGTGTACGCCGCCAACTGGCGCGCGACCGTGGAGCACCGACCGGCCCCCACCGACCAGGACATCGTCCTGCTGCGGGCCGTCGAGCCCCTGCCCGAGGTCCTGCGCTCGATGCACGGCGCCGCCGGCACCCGCTACACCGACCCGGCCAACGGCTGGCGCGAGGTGACCACCGGCGCGGTGCACGTCGTGCCCGTCCCGGGCGACCACCTCACCATCATGGAAGAACCGCACGTGGCGGACGTGGCCCGAGCCATCGCGGAGCTGACCGACACGGTCACCGCACCGTCCGGCCCCACCCGTTCCACCCCGAAAGGACACTGAACCATGTCCCTGCACACCCGTACACGGGCGATCGTCGTCGGAGCCGGCATCGGCGGGCTTGCGACCGCCGTCGCCCTGAGGCGCGTGGGCGTCGAGGTGGAGATCTACGAGCGCGCGAGCGAGCTGCGGCCCGCCGGATTCGGCATCTCCGTCCTGAGCAACGCCGTCTCCGCCCTGCGCGTGCTGGGCCTCGACCTCGGCCTGGAAGAGCGCGGGCAGACCGTCCTGCACACCGAGATCATGACCGGCGACGGGCGCACCCTCCGGTCGCTGCCCATCGAGTCCGCGGGCGAAGAGCTCGGCGCGCCGAGCGTGGCCATGTGCCGGGCCGATCTCCAGGCGGCCCTGCTGGAGGGCCTCGGCGACCAGCGCATCGAGACGGGCGCCGTGGCCACCGGCTACGAGACCACCTCCGACGGCGTGCGGGTGCGCTTCGAGGACGGCCGCGAGGCCACCGGCGACATCCTCATCGGCGCGGACGGCATCAACTCCGTAGTGCGCCGCCAGCGCACGGGCGACGGCAAGCCCCGCTACGGCGGCTTCCTGTGCTGGCTGGCCGTGACGCCCTACGACCACCCGCGCATGACCAAGGGCTTCAACGCCCACTACTGGGGCGTCGGCAAGCGGTTCGGCATCCACGACGTCGGCCACGGCCGCGCCTACTGGTGGGGCACCATCAACATGCCCACCCACGCCGCCCGCTCCTGGAACAGCGACAAGGACCAGGTCATCCGCGCCTACGACAACTGGGCCGACGAGGTCCGCCACGCCGTGCGCACCACGCCCGTCGAAGACATCGTCGCCGTGCCCGCGCTGGACCGGCCCTTCCTGGAGCAGTGGGGCGAGGGCCCGGTGACCCTGCTGGGCGACGCGGCGCACCCGATGTTGCCCAGCCTCGGCCAGGGCGGGAGCACGTCCATCGAGGACGCCGTGGTGCTGGCCCAGTGCCTCGCCTCGCACAGCGACCCCGTCGCGGCGCTGCGGGCCTACGAGAACATGCGCCGGGAACGCACCCGGTTCATGGTCGAGGTCTCCCGCAAGTTCGCCGGCTTCGAGCAGGTGGAGAACCCGGTGCTGTGCAGCCTCCGCGACGCCTACCTGCGCCGCGCGCCGCAGTCCGTGCTCTTCGCCCCCTTCCAGCGGGCCCTCACGCCCCAGCTGGTGGGCAGCGCATGACCGTCCGGCCCGACGCACGCACCGTCGTCACCCGCTACCTTCAGGCCCTGCGCACGCGTGACGTGGAGGCGATACCCGAGCTCATCGCCGACGACGCCGTCTACCGCATACCCGGCAGCCACCCGCTGGCCGGAACGTTCAGGGGCCTGGACGAGATCGGCGAGAAGTTCTTCGCCCCCATGGGGGAGCTGTTCGACCCGGACGCCGGCTACTCGGTGGAGGTCTCGCACGTCCTCGCCGAAGGCGACCAGGTGTCGGTCGAGTGCGTCACCCGCTCGACGACCGTGCACGGCATCCCGTACGCGAACGAGATCAGCGCGCACTTCACGGTCCGCGACGGAAAGATCGTGAGCATGCGGGAGTACTTCGACACGCAGTACTTCGCCCGGACCCTGTTCGGACAGGACGGGTAAGCACGACGGCCGGGACGCCTCACCGTGGGCGTCCCGGCCGCCGAGGGAACTGCCGTTCGCTGACTGTTTTGTGAGGGCTCATCGGAACCTCCGGGACGGAAGAGGAAGGGCGAACGTGAGGACCGTGGAGGAGCCCGCGGCCACGGACCGCGAAGGCCGGGACGCCACACGCCGATGGCCGAGGAGAATCCGCACGTCGAGCCGGGGCCCCCGCAAGAAGCGCCCTTGATGGCACGAGACGCTGATGCTCGCCGGTGTGGCGCTGGTCCTGTCCCTGCTGGTCAAGACCTTCCTGATACAGGTGTTCTCCATCCCCTCCGGTTCGATGGAGAACACCCTGCAGAAGGACGACCGCGTCCTGGTGGACAAGCTCACGCCGTGGTTCGGCGCGAAACCGCACCGCGGCGCGGTCGTCCAACCGGTATTTCTCCGCATGCGGCCGGCATTCCTGGGCGGTGGCCCTGGTCTCGCTGGTCATCGCGGGGCTGCTCAGCGGCGCCTACCGGGAAGGCGGGGTCTTCCTCTGGCTGGCTCCCGGAACGGATGACGGCGCCCGCCACGAGTGGAGCATGCGGGCCTACGCCTCCTGGTGGGCGTCCCCCGAAGCCGGCGGACCCACCGGCCCCGTCGTCTACGCCCTCGTCGCCTCCGGCATCGCCTACGTGATCATCAAGCACAACCTCATGGGCCTGTGCATGATGTCCTTCTTCTTCGCCATCCGTAAGGACGTCGTCTACGCCTTCGACACGGCCAACCCCGACGGCTGCCACGGATGGAAGGCCATGCAGGACCTTCTGAGCGGAGTCGTCGTGTCCCTCCTCATCTCCCTGGTCGGGTTCTGCTCCCTGTTCCTTTCGCTCTCTGTGCGACAGGTCTCCTGGACCGCGCCCTTCCTCCTGCTCTTCCTGCTCTGCGTCCCCCTCTTCCTCCTCCTCCCCGTGGCCTTGCTCAGGAGCGGGACCAAGCGGTACCGCGAGCAGGAAATCGCACGGCTCCGGAGCTGCTTCGCCGAGCTGCGGCAGCGGGCGGTCCCCGGAAGCCTTGAGCAGTTCGAGATCGCGCGAGCGGAGCGGCGGGAGATCGCCGTCATCCGGGAAGGCCGGGTCCAGCTCTTCCCGGTGAAGGAGATGGTGGCGACCGTCTCCGTCTACGTAGGGTCCGTCGTCACCACGATCCTGGGCATTTTCAACCGCTGACCGAGAAAGCGGTCATGCCCGAGCCGGCCCTTCCGGCAGTGACGGGGCAAACGTCGGTGCCGTTGCCTTCGGTCGTCTGAGGTGATGCGACGACCTCCAGCGCATCGGGCCGAGCGATCGTCTGGCCCAACGCAGCAGTCCGATCCATGACCGAATGCCGCAGTTCAACGCTGCGTAGTCAGCACCAAGTCAGCACGGGAGTCAGCACCCGGGTGCCATATCAACCCAATCACGACATTACTCTGCACCGAATTCCTAAATCGAGTTGAGCTATTCGCAGGGCCCGTAGCGCCCTCTCATGGGCTCTGCCCTCACCCCCCGCCGCCGAAGTATGGTCCCTCGCCACATAGGCCCCTGACCTGCCGCTTCCTACGGTGTGGCGACGCAATGACGCGCCCCTCCCCCACACGGAAGTGATGACCATGACCAACCCTCCCCCACCCACTCCAACTCCCAACTCACTCCCCAGAATCGTCGTCGCGAGCCTCATCGGGACCACTATCGAGTGGTACGACTTCTTCCTCTACGGTTCTGCCGCTGCGCTCGTCTTCAACAAGCTCTTCTTTCCCGGGTCCGATCCGCTCGTCGGGACGTTGCTGTCCTTTCTCACCTACGCCGTCGGCTTCGTCGCGCGGCCCGTTGGAGCGCTGGTTTTCGGGCATTTCGGGGATCGGGTCGGGCGGAAGCGGTTGCTTGTGGTGAGTCTGGTGATGATGGGGGGTGCTACATGCGCCATCGGGGTGTTGCCTACGCATGCCGCCGTCGGGTCGCTGGCGCCCGTGTTGCTGACTCTGCTCCGGCTTGTGCAGGGGTTTGCCTTGGGCGGGGAGTGGGGCGGGGCCGTGTTGCTGGTGTCCGAGCACGGGGATGCGCGGCGGCGGGGGTTCTGGGCCTCCTGGCCGCAGACCGGGGCTCCGGCCGGGCAGTTGCTGGCTACCGGGGTGTTGTCCGCGCTGACTGCGCTGACGTCCGAGGCCGCGTTTCTGTCGTGGGGGTGGCGGGTGCCGTTCCTGTTGTCGGGGCTGCTGGTGATGGTGGGGTTGTGGATCCGGCTGTCCGTCGACGAGTCGCCGGTTTTCAAGGCCGCCCTCGCGCGGGTCTCGGCGGGTGAACCGGAGAAGCCGCCGCTCGTCGCCGTCCTGCGCGACCACTGGCGCGATGTGCTGATAGCCATGGGTGCCCGTATGGCGGAGAACATCAGTTACTACGTCATCACCGCGTTCGTCCTCGTCTACGCCACCGCGCAGACGCACTTGCCCAAGCAGACCGCGCTCGACGCCGTGCTCATCGGCTCCGCCGTGCACTTCGCGGTCATCCCCGCCTGGGGTGCCCTCTCGGACCGGATCGGGCGGCGGCCCGTCTATCTGATGGGGGCCGCGGGCGTGGGGATCTGGGCGTTTCCGTTCTTCGCGCTCGCGGACTCCGGGAGCTTCGGGGGGCTCGTGACCGCCGTGACGGTGGGGCTGGTCTTCCACGGCGGGATGTACGCGCCCCAAGCCGCCTTCTTCTCCGAGATGTTCGCGACCCGGATGCGGTACTCGGGCGCCTCGATCGGCGCGCAGTTCGCGTCCGTGGCCGCCGGGGCGCCGGCCCCGCTGATCGCGACCGCGCTGCTCGCGGAGTACGGCAGCGGCACGCCCGTCGCCCTGTACGTGATCGCCGCCGTTGTGATCACGCTGGTCGCGGTCGGTCTCGCGCAGGAGACGCGCCACCGGGACCTCGCCGGTCCGCCGGCGGCGCCGCGAGACGGTGCAGCCGGAGCGCCAGCTGGATCTCCAGGGCCCGGGCGGGCGTCTGCCAGTCGGGGCCGAGCAGGCGGCCGACGCGGTCCAGGCGCTGGGCGACGGTGTTGACGTGCACGTGGAGGGCGTCCTTGGTGCGGGCCGGGCTCATGCCCCCGGCGAAGTACGCGTCGAGGGTCGGCACGAGCGCGGTGCCGCGCCGCGTGTCGTACTCAACGACGGGCCCGATGGTGCGGGCGACGAACCGGCCGATGCGGTCCCCGCTCCCGGCCCCGTCGCCCGCCTCGGCGAGCAGCAGCCCCACGAAGCCGAAGTCGTCGGCCGCCGCGCCCTCTCCGTCCCGGCCGAGCACGTGAAGTACGTCGAGACAGCGCATCGCTTCGGCGTACGCGGCGGCCACGGCCCCGGGGTCGGCCGCCGGAGCGCGTACGGGCGCGGAGGCGCCCACCGTGACGCCGGCGGGGACCGCGGCGCCGAGTTGCCGGGCGGCGCGGCGGGCCTCCTCGGACGGGCTGTGCCGCCCGTCGTGCGGGAGCAGGAGCACCGTGCCGCCGTCCCTGGCGGCGGCCAGGCCGTGCCGGGTCGCCGCGAGGTGGGACGCCGCTGACCACAGTCGTTGCCGGTGGTCGGCGGGCGGCGGCCCCTCCACGGGACCCGGTACGCAGCCCTGCGCCGCGCCCTCCGCCACTCTCGCCGCCAGCACCACGTGCGGTGTGTCGAGGTCCGCCCGCAGGCGTGCCGCTCGTTCCCTCAGGAGGCGCGGGTCGCGACCGGGCGCGTCGAGGAGGTCGTCGAGGAGTTCGCCCCGTACGCGCTGCTCGGCCTCGCCCGCCTGACGGCCGGCGAGTTGCAGCAGTGAGGTGACCATGGCCGCCCGTTCGAGGGTGCGCTGGTCGACGGGGTCGAGGGCGGGGTGCCCGGACAGGGCGAGGGCTCCGAGGAGTTCGCCGCCCGCGGAGACGGCGGCGTACCAGCCGTCCCCGTGGCGTACGGCGCGGGAGCTGTCCACGGCGGCCGCGGGGCACTCACCCGCCTCCAGGAAGGTGACCTGCCCGCCGAGGCTCTCCGCGACGGCCGCGGCGACGTCGTGCACGTCGCCGCCGCGCAGTACGAGAGCGGTGAGGCGGTCGTGGACGTCGGAGGCGCGCTCGATGACGGCGCTGCGGTCGCGGATGATCTCGTTGGCGGCCTCCAGCCCGGCGAGGGCGGAGCGGGTCTCGGCCAGCAGGTTCGCCGTGTCGATGGCGACGGCGGCGTGTGCGGCGAACGAGGCGAGGAGCGCCGTCTGCCCGCGTTCGAAGGCACGGGCGCGGCGGTCCGCCGCGAAGAGGACTCCGATGACACGGCTGCCGAGCCGGAGCGGCACGCCCAGGATCGCGACCAGGCCCTCGTCGCGGACTCCCGAGTCGATGGTCCGGGTGTGCTGGAAACGGGGGTCGTCGAAGTAGTCGTCAGTGACGTAGGGGCGGGCGGTCTGCGCGACGAGCCCGCCCAGCCCCTCCCCCATGCCGAGCCGCAGCTGCTGGAATCGGGCCGAGACCGAGCCGTCGGTGACGCGCATGTACGTGTCGCCGGCGGCCGGGTCGTGGAGGGTGAGGTACGCGACGTCCGTGCCGAGCAGGGAGCGGGCCCGCTGCACGATGGCCTGGAGCACCGCGTCGAGGTCGCGCAGGCCGGCCAGGTCGTGGGCGGTCGCGAAGAGGGCCGACAGCTCGGCCTCGCGCCGTCGCCGGTCCTCCAGTTCGGCCTGTACGCGCAGGGCCAGGTGCTTGGCACGATCGAGGGCGGCGAGATGGTCCGGCGGTGCGCCGTCGGCGCGGGCTCGCAGCACCGGACGCTCGTACTCCGCGGCGGGGGCGCCGCGGGCGAGCAGCGCGAGGTACGGGGTCTCGGTCTCGGCGTGATCGTCGGACATGCGCACAGACATACCGCCGTGGCCCAGCGGCGCGCCAGCGGCCGGTGAGCGCTGCTCGCTCAGTGGGCCGTCCATCCGCCGTCCATGGTCAGGGTGCTGCCAGTGATGAAGGAGGCGTGCGGTCCGCACAGGTAGACGACGGCTTCGGCGACCTCGCCGGGTTCGATGAGGCGCTTGACGGCCGAGTCCGCCAGGAGGATCCCGGTGAGGACGCTCTCGGCGGGGATGCCGTGGAGGGCGGCCTGGTCGGCGAGCTGCTTCTCGACGAGGGGCGTGCGCACGTAGCCCGGGCTCACACAGTTGGAGGTGACCCCATGGGGCGCCCCTTCGAGGGCGGTGACCTTCGACAGCCCTTCGAGGCCGTGCTTCGCGGCGACGTAGGCGGACTTGTACGCGGAGGCCCGCAGCCCGTGTACGGAGGAGATGTTGACGACGCGGCCCCATCCACGCTCGTACATGTGCGGCAGGGCTCCCCTCAGCAGGCGGAAGGGCGCTTCCAGGAGAAGGGTGAGAACGGCGCGGAACTCCTCCGGAGGGAAGTCCTGGATGGGGCGTACGAGTTGGGTGCCGGCGTTGTTGACGAGGATGTCGGTACCGGCAGCCGCCTGCTCGGCGGCGTCGAGGTCGGTGAGGTCGAGGTGTACGGCCTCGACGGCGCCGGGCAGGTGCTCCGCCCGCGCGCGGAGGGCATCCAGCCCGGAGCCGTCACGGTCCACGGCCCGGACCCGGGCCCCGGCGGCGGCCAGCCGCAGGGCACAGGCGGCTCCGATACCGCCTGCGGCACCGGTGACGAGCGCGGTGCGCCCACGCAGGTCGATGGCGGAGTCCGCCGGAGACGGCGGCGGGTCCGGCGGATTGAACGGCGGGTTGAACGGCGGGGTCGAGGAGTGGGGCGCGGTCATGCCCGCACCCTAGGCCGGGTCTCCGGCCGGACCCATGTGGTCAACAGCCACATTGCAGCCCGGTTCCATGGCGCAGGGGGACACCACCCGGCAGCGGAGGCTCTGTGCCGGGCCTGACCTGAGACGCAGCAGGGTCAGGCCCGGGGAAGCAGTCCGTAAGCGTGCAGGGCGCCGGAGAACGTGGCTATGTACACCTTGCCGTCGGCTACGGTCGGTGGGACGAACTTGGCGAACAGGCCTACGTCGTCGCGCGTGGCGTTCATCTTGCTGTTCCACAGCTCGCGGGTGAGGTCCGCCGCTTGGTAGCAGCGCAGGATTCCCTCCACCACCGCCTGGTTGGCGTCGTCCCGGTAGGGATGGGAGGCCCACAGCACGGCGGTAGTGGGGTCGGTGTGGTGGGCGGAGAGGGAGAGCATGCCGCCGGGCATGCCCGGGGAGCCGCCGGGGACGCCGGTGGGGTCGGTGGTGGTGCTCGTGGACACCGGGGTCGTGGCGAAGAGCCGGCCGTCGAAGCGGTAGGCGCGCAGGAAGGCGTTCTCGGGCCAGACGTAGGCCCGGGGGCCGCCGGGGAAATCCCCGTACACCGGTCCGCCGTGGATGTGGTGGCGGTTGCCGTCGGGGGTCACGACGTAGAAGCTCTGCGGGATCTGGGAGTCGGATCCGGCGTGGAAGTGACCCATGCGGCCGGTGTCCAGCAGGTAGAACTTGCCCTCCTTGCCGCCGCCCAGCAGCAGTGACGTGCCGGGCAGGAGCAGGGGGCCGGCCGAGCCGAGGTCTGCGTCCTGGGCGTCGAGGGTGGCGTTGTTGTACGGCGAGAACCAGTCGGCGAGGGCGAGGTCCGGGGTGAGTTTGACGACGCTGTCGCCCAGTTCGCTGCCGTCGGCGGCGAATCCGCCGTTGCCGGTCATGAAGTACAGACAGCCGTCGGCGTCGACCGCGAGGCCCTGCCCCGCCTGCCAGATCCCGCCCATGCGCGTACCCGGCGTCGTCACGTAGGCGCCCGTGAGGGCGAGGGTCGCGGCGTCGTGGGCGAGGACCCAGCCGTGGTAAGGGCGGCGGTCGCCGTAGGAGGCGAAGGCGATGTACACCCGGCCGTTCGCCAGGGTCAGCGCGGTCCGCTGGATGTGGCGCCGGCTGACGAACGCGATCCGGCCGCCGCTGCTGCCCTCGCCGGTACCGGGTACCTCGGCGGCGATGCGAACCGGGCCGCCGAGGGACTCCCGGCCCGTGGCGAGGTCGAGGGCGTGCAGAGTGTGGTGGTAGCCGTCGGCGTCCTTCGTGAGAGCCACGGCGTACAGGACTTGCCGCACGGTGTCGATGACGGGGGTGCTGACGATGCCGACTTCGACCTCGATGTCGCGGTAGCCGGACGGGCCGATCTGCGGGTCGGGCAGCGGGACCGACGGTCCGAGGGAGGCCCGCCACAGCGGGGCGCCTGCGGTGGGGTCGTGCGCGTCGAAGGCGTAGACGGTGTTGTGCATCGTCGCCGCGTAGACGACGTCGCGCTGGCCCTCGCCGGGCACGTCGACGCCGGGGACAACGAGGGGCTGGGCGTAGATCTGGCCGTCGACGGCGCGGGTGAACAGCTTGCCGAAGGTCGTGGGGCCGACGGTGAGGGGGGTGAGTGTGTGCTCGTGGAGGTTGGCGCCGGTTCGGCGGTTGTCGTTGTGCTGCGTGGTCACCGGCGCGGGGCCGGCTCCGTCGGCAGTCGCCGGCATCCGTGGCGGCCTCCCCCCGTATACGTTCCGCATACGTCCTGAATGCGTCCTGAATGCGTCCCGCTATACGTCTACTACGTCCATACGGGCCTTCCCTGTCCAGGGTTGGCGAAGGACTGCCGAGCCTCAATCACCGGAACGGGTGACGCGGAAGCGGGGGCGGCCGGGCTCACGCCCCGCACGCCCGTACGGTCTCCGCCAACGGCCGTGCGGTGCACGCCATTCCCCGTTCCGGGGATGGCCGGGTGCGCTCATTCCGGCTCACCATCGGGGCGACAGCGCGTGGGTGGCGCGGCGCGCCCGCACCGTGCGCCCAGCGCCCCCATCCGGAAGGAGGAACGGATGACGTTCGCACGCAAGGCGGCGCTCCTGACTGCAGCAACGGCACTATCGGTGGCGACCGCGGCCGGAACGGCCGCCGCGAGCACCACTTCCACACCCGTCGGCACGGGGTCTCTCCGTACGGTGGCCCTGGCCCCCGATACCCCTGTCCCCATCCCGCCCTTCGCGCGGCCCGAGGGACCCGGCCCCATTCCGCCGTTCGCGGCGGACGACACGCCTGGACCGATCCCGCCCTTCGCACCGGCGACAGTCCCTGACGGCCCGAGCCCGTGGCCGCCCTTCGCGCCGGCTTCCGGGAACTGACCTCACCCGGCTCCGGCGAACGGAGCCGGGGCGCGCGCCGGCCGACGTGTCACCGGCCGGGGTGTCACCAGCCGGGGGGGCACCGGCATCTACCTCAGCCACGGCTGCGCGGAAGGCTGGTACCACGTCAACAGCGACTGGGTGGCGCTGGAGCCGGTCGACGCCGGCCACCGCCCCACCCCTCCCGGCGAGTTCTCCCATACCGTTCTGATCAGCAACCTCGCCAACCGCGTGCAGCCGTTCCTGCGCTATGACCTCGGCGACAGCGTCCTGCTCCGGCCCGACCCGTGTCCCTGCGGCAACCCGCTCCCGGCGATCCGCGTGCGGGGCCGCGCCGGTGACGTCCTCACCTTCCCCACCAGCAGCGGCGGCCACGTCAGCCTCTCCCCTCTGGCCTTCGGCACCCTCTTCGACCACACCCCCGGCATCGAGCTGTTCCAGATCGAGCAGACCGCCCCGGCGGCCCTGCGCGTACGGATCCTCCCGGCTGCCGGCGCCGACCCGGACCGGGCGTGGCGGACCGTCCTCCAGGAGCTGACCCGCCTGCTCGCCGGCAACGGCCTCGGCCACGGCATCGTTCAACGGGCCGAGGAACCACCCCGGCAGACGCCCGGCGGCAAGTACAGGACGGTCATCCCACTCGCCTGACACCCACCGGATCCGCCCGCCCCCTGCCTACGCCCGCCCCTGCCTACGCCGGCCCCCACCTACGCCCGCACGCGGTCAGGCGACCCGGGCGAGGTGTTCCGCGACCTTGGCGGTGAGGAGCTCCGGGTTCTCACCCGGGAGGCCGTGACCGCCCGGCACGCGCAGCAGCCGGGCGTGGGGTATCCCGTCGGCCAGTTCGAGCTGGTGGTGCGGGAAGACGATGCGGTCGTCGGCGCTGGAGATGATCAGGGTCGGGGCCGTGACGTCCGGGAGCAGGCCGGTGAGGTCGATGGTCGCGTTGGCTTCGGACAGCCGGGCGAAGCCGTCCTGGGCCCTGTCCCCTTCCAGCAAGCCGGTGAACGCGGCGGCCGCCTGGTCGAAAGCGGTCCGGTCCCAGGAACGGAGGGTGTCCTTGCCCATGGCCGTGAGCAGGAGCATCCGCGCCATCGCGGCCGGGTCGGTGCGGACCAGTTCCTTCCACAGCTCGAACTGGAACGCCATCTGCGCGTCGGCCCGGACCCATCCGGCGTGAAGCGTCAGGGAGTCGACCAGGTCGGGGTGCAGTCCTGCGGTGGCCGTGGCCACGACGGCGCCGAGGGAGTGCCCGGCGAGGTGGAAGCGTTCGAGGCCGGCGTCCCGGGCCGCCGCCACGACGTGGGCGACCATGTCGTGAAGGGTGATCGGCCCGCCGGGGTCGCGGGTTTCGCCCGCGCCGGGCAGGTCCGGGGCCACGATGGTGTACCGGTCGCTGAGGGCCTCGATGAGCGGTCCCCAGTTGACCTGGCCGGTGGCGCCGGTGCCGTGCACCAGGACCAGGCCGGGGCCGCTTCCGGTGACGAGGTAGTGGGCCTTGCTGATTCCGCCGGAGACGGCAACGTCGACTACGGGCATGGTGGTTCTTCCTCCGGAGATCGCTGGTTCTGGCCAAGACCTGGTCCTGGCCAGAACCCGTTGAAGTGGGTTCGGGGAGTGGTTGTTCAGGCGGCCGAGGCAGGGGCCGTCAGCCTCAGCGCCGCCCGGAGCGCCTCGTTGAAGCGCTCGGCCTGGTCCTGCTGGGACATGTGGCCGGCGCCTTCGATGACGGTCAGCCGGGCGCCGGGGATCAGGCCTGCGCACTCGCGCGGAACCGACAGCGGGACCTCGGTGTCGAGCTCGCCGTGCAGGAAGTGGGTGGGGACCCGTACGCGGCCGAGCCGGGGCCGGGGGTCGTAGTCCGCCTGGTCGACGACGAGCTGGTCGATGAGGAACGTGGCGTCCAGCAGTTGCCGGACCGTCCAGTCGATCATGGCGGCGCTCGCCCCCGGGCGGTACCAGTGCGGCACGAAGTCCGCTAGGGTGCCCGCCCTGTCGGCGCGCAGGTCCGCCAGCAGCTTGTCCATGGCTTCCCGCATCCCGGAGAAGTGGTGGATGCCGGCGTCCACGGGGACGATCGCGCCGATGCGGTCCGGGGCGGCGAGCGCGGCCTCGATGGTGAACGCCCCCGCGATCGACGATCCGATCAGCACCGGCCGGTCGAGCTCCAGGACGTCGAGGAATCCGAGGATGTCGCGGGTGATGCCGTCAATGCTGTAGCCGGTGACGGGCCGGTCCGACCGGCCGCAGCCCCGCCAGTCGAGGGTGATCACGCGGTGGTCGGTCATCAGGTCGGCGGCCTGGGCGTCCCACACGCGGCCGCTGGTGCCCCAGCCGTGCAGGAACACCAAAGGCCGGCCGGAGCCGAGGTCCTGGTAGTGGAGCGTGGTGCCGTTGACGGTCGCGTAGGCCATCGTCCTGTCCCTTCTACGGGTCTTCTGCGCGCCGGTGGGAGCCCGCGCCACGCTGTTGTGACGTGGCCCATTCCAATGGACAAGGCGGTGACGGCCAAGAAGCGATCCGCTCCTAGACTGATCATGAAGCGTGATGAATAAGAGGGGGAAGCGGCGTGGAGCTGCGTCAGGTGCGCTACTTCGTTGCGGTGGCCGAGGAACTGCACTTCGGGCGTGCCGCCGAGCGGCTGCACATCGTGCAGCCGACCGTCAGCCAGCAGATCCGGCGGCTCGAGCGCGAGCTCGGCCTCAAGCTGTTCGACCGCACGACCCGTACCGTGACGCTGACCGCCGCGGGGCGGGCCTTTCTGGCGCACGCCCACGCCGTCCTGGAGGCCGAGCGCTCGGCGCTCGAAGCCATGGCCGCGCTGCATGCCGAGCAGGAGTCGACGCTGCGGGTCGGCACCACCACGGGGCTCGGCCTCCGTCTGGACGCGGTGCTGACCGCGCTGACCGAGCGGGCTCCGCAGCTGATGGTCGAGCTGGTCAGCGCGCCCCGCGCGGCCCGGCTCCAGCAGGTCCGCGACGGCGAACTGGACGCCGCTTTCGTCCGGGGTGCGGACGCGCACAGCCCGGGCCTGGAGTTTCTTCCCCTCTGGCGCGACGCCCTCGTCGCCGCCCTGCCGGCCGCCCATCCGCTGGCCGCACAGCCGTACGTCGCCCTCTCCGACCTGGCCGGCTTCCCCCTGCGGATCACGCCCCGCGACACCAACCCGTACCTGGTCGACACGGTCACGGGCGCCTGCCGCGCCGCGGGCTTCGAGCCGGTCATGGGCGCGGCGTTCACCACCGACCAGGACACCCTGGCCGCGATCGCCTCCGGCAGGCCGAGCTGGACGGTGTATTACGCGGCGCAGGCCCGCGTCCAGCCGGCTCCCCGCATCGCCTTCCGCCCGTTCGCCGCCCCTGCCCCCGCCGTCCGCACGTACCTGGTGGTCCGCCCCCACTCCCCTTCCCACCGGCTGGCCGCTCTCCTGGACGCCTGCAACAGTCTGGGAGAAGACGAGGGCTGAGCACCACAGGCAAAACCTCTTGGTCCCCGGCAGCGAGCCGCCGGGGACCAAGAGGACTAACAGAACCAACAGGACCAGCAGGTGCCGTCAGACCCGGTCGGCCGCGATGAGCAGGTACTGGAAGCTGCCGTCCTTGTACGCGGTCAGGAAGGCCTTCTCGATGCCCGTGGCCAGGGGCGACTGGGCGCGCAGCTCCCAGTACGGGATCGTGGCCTCGGTCAGGTCCACCACGGCGGCCGGGACGAGGCGGTTCTTCGCCATCTCCTTGAAGTAGCTGCTGCGCGGGTGGATGTCGCAGATGTAGTGGGCATTGATCTCGCTGACGGCCCGGGAGGGCAGACCGTAGCTGTCGTTGTAGCAGCCGGTGATGGTCACGTACCGGCCGCCGTGCCGCAGCATCCGCGCGTACTCCGGGAACAGCTGGGACAGGTCGACGTACATGGTGCTCTCGTTGTTCCAGATGGCCCGGAAGCGGCCCGTCTCGAAGCCGGTGTCCAGCATGTTCTTGAGGTGGAAGCGCACCTTGCCGGACACGCCGCGCTTCTCGGCCTGCTCATTGGCGAACGCCACCTGGGTCTCGGAGATGGAGATGCCGTCGACGTGGCAGCCGAACCGCTGGTTCGCGACGAGGCTGCTGCCGCCGCGGCCCGAACCGGAGTCCAGCAGGTGGTCGTCGGGCGTGATGGGGCCCAGGTGGCCCAGGAGCAGGTCCGCCTGGGCGCACTCCAGGCGGTGCAGCTCGGCGGTGATCCGCTCGTCGCGGGTCTCCTCCGGCCCTTCCAGGACCGACCAGTCGGCGTCGCCGATGCCGTAGTGGTGGTGGTAGATGCCGTCCACCTCGCCGAGGCGGAGGTTGACCGGGTTCTTCTCGCGGTTCCAGTAATCGGCGACGGACCGCTGGTACGCGCTGGCGAGGACCGCGGCGGGGGTCACCTGAAGGGCGGGGGTCTCCTGAATGGTCACCGTGTCTTCTCTTTTCGTTAGCCGACGAACTGATGGGAACTGATGGGAACTGGCTGGAACTCATGGGCACTTGCAGGGACTCAGGCTCAACTCAACGCAAGTCACTGACCCGCTGTGCCGTGGTAGCGGGGGCTGGTGGCGTGCCACTCCTTGCTGCCGCCCATCCAGGCCCACAGCCCGGTCAGGTAGCGCCGCAGCGCGGGTGAGCCGGCCGCGCTCAGGACGGCGCACTCGGCCTCCACCGTGTGCATCAGCTCGTCGTGGATGCAGGCCGCGCGGTTCACGGCCTCCTGGAGCGAGCAGTTGTCCTCGGCGGCGATGAGGTTGGGCAGGTTGGTGTCGGTGGGGTCTTCCTTGGTCATCGAGTACAGGTCGTTGAGCAGCACGTTGGCCGTACCGGCGTAGAGGTACGTGCGGCGCACGCGCGCGTCGGCGAACTCCGCGGCGGGGAGTTCGTAGCCGCCGACCGGGTCGATCAGGACCATGCACGGGTAGAAGGCGTTCTCGTAGCGGTGCAGCATGTACTCCCACACGGCGGGGGTCCGCCCGGAGCTGCGCCACTCCGCCTCCTGGTTGTAGCCCACGAACATCACGGCGAGTTCGTGGCGCAGCCGTGCGACCTGGGTGGGGCTCGCGATCTGCGCCAGGTGGTCGAGGCAGGAGCGGAAGGAGCGCAGCACCGGCTCCTTCCGGACCACGTTCTCGAACTCCGCCTGGTAGCGGGCCGGGAGGCGGACGGGGTCGACCACGGCGTGGGCGAAGGCCAGGCGCGAGCCGATCAGCTCGGGGTTGGTGTCCTCCCCCTCGTCGACCCAGTGGTCGTCGACGGCCCACTCGGCGAGCCCGCACCGGGCGGCGGTGAGGATGCGCTCGGGGTCGTCGGTGTCGGGGTGGGCGAGCATGAACAGCCGCCCGAAGTTGTGGGACCGCAGCCGTTCGAGGCGGCCCTGGAAGATGCCGATCTCCTCGGCCCATTCGACGAGCCGGTTGTTGACCTCTTCGCCGAGGGCGGGGTCGTCCCGCTCGGCGTCCGGGCAGTAGAGCGGCGGCACCACGACGGAAGCCCCGTCCGAACCCTCCTCGGAGCCCCCGCCGGCGGGCGGGGCGGCGCCCTCCTCGGCCGGGGGCGCCGCGGGGGCCTCAGCCGGCTCGCGGCCGGCGTCGGCGAGGGCCGTACGAAACAGCCGGACCGCCGACGTGCCCAGCCCCGTGGGCCCGGCGAGGAGGCCGTGCACCGCGTCCGCCACGGCGGACGGCACCCCGCCTGCTGCGAGTTGGCGGGGGCGAGGGGCACTGCGCGCTCCCGCCTGGAGCGGAGAGGCGCCGTCAAGCTGGGGCATCCGGGGGTCCCTTCGCTACGCATGCGGGCATCGCGAACGGCGGTCCGCGATGCCGGAGTTCTCCGGTGCAGCAGACTGACGGGCCGGGAGGCACCTGCACAGCAGAACGGGCACACATTCATCCGTATGTAGCTGTGTATGTTTATCCGGTCGCGTTGTGGTGCAGATACGGCGGAAGCGGTGCGTGCGACCGATGCCCGTGCGATGCGGCTTCGGGAGGGGCGGTGCGGCCGCCTTCCCCGCCGCGCCCTGCACACCCTGCTGACACGGCTGCGCCGGAGCCTGGAAGCGGACGGCACCGGGCTGGGCCGGCGCATCCGCACCGCCCCCGGCAGTGCACCATCGAGGTCGCTCCATGCCGCCTCGACCTCGGGCGCTTCGCGGAACTCACCCGCCTCGCACGCGCCGCCGGCGACTGCGGGGACCCGGCCGGGGAGGCCGATCTGCTGACCGAGGCGCTGGTACTGTGGCACGGACAACCCTTCGCGGACATCGAGTCCGAGTCGCTGCACCGCGAAGTCACCCCCCGGCTGCGCGAGAGCTGGATCACTGCCGGCGAGCGCTACCACGACGTGTGCCTGTCCCTGGGGCGGCACGACCAGATCGTGGGAGAGTTGCGCGCCCTCACGCACAAGTACCCGTTTCACGAACGTCGCTGGATCCAGCTGATGACCGCGCTGCACCGCTGCGGACGCCGGGGCGAAGCGCTCCAGGCCTACGCGGCGATGCGCCGGTCCTTCCGCGACGAACCGGGCGTCGAGCCGGGCGAGGAGGCACGGCAACTGCATCTGGCGATGCTGAGATCGGGCGAGAACATCATTCCGGAGCGGGACGCCGCTCCCGCGAGCGGCCGGGAAGCCCTGCGGGAGAGGGACCAGCAACGCGCCTCCTGACCGTACCGGCGACAGGCGCCCCGGTCCCCTCCCGTGCCGTTGCCCGCCTCGCCCGTACTGCCAGGGCGGCCCGCAGGACCGGGGCGATCAGCACCGCGCACGCGACGGCCGCCGCCGCGATCAGCAGCAGGCCCGCCTCCCCGTGGAGTCGCGGCGGAACCAGCCGGCGCAGGGAGGCCGCGCCCGCATAGCCGGCCCCGGCTTCCGCACATGCCCACACCGCGCCGGCTGCCAGGCTGTACGGGGCCATGCTGCGGTAAGGCAGCCCCGCGGCGCCGGCCGCGCGGTGCCGGGCGGCCGCGGCCCGGGTGCTGACCAGGTTCCGGGCTAACTGGGTGCCGAGATAGCCGAAGTAGGTGAGGTGGCCGCCCGGCACCAGTGCGGCCAGATAGCGCTCAAGGATGGAACGGACCACCTCCGGAGGGAAGTTGGTGAAAGGCAGGCAGGAGACGATGACGTCATAGGTGTGCTCGGTCAGCGGAAGCTCGGTGATCGACTCCGGGATCACGCGGATCTGCCCGGAGAACGGCGCCAGCGCGGCATCCCGGCGCAGCGCCCGGGTCAGCATCCGGACGAAGGCCGGGTTGAGCTCGACGGCTTCCATGCGGTCGCCCGGACCGAGCCGGGCCGCGATGGCCCGCGTGACAGTGCCGGTCCCGGCGCCCACTTCCAGGACCCGGACGGGTCCGCGGCGCCCGAAGGCGGGCAGCGCGTTCACGCACCCGCAGCAGAGCCTGTGGGCGACCCGCTCGTACGGCCCCCTGGCGGTGCTCCTGGTCGCCCTCGCCTTCGGGCTGTGGGCGGACAGCCGCCGCAAGCTGGTCACTTCGCTCGCCGACCAGGTCGACCACTTGCAGGTGGAGCGCGAACTGCGTGCGGAAGCGGCCCGGCTGGAGGAGCGCACCCGGATCGCCGCCGAGATGCACGACGTCCTGGCGCACCGGCTGACGGTCATCGCCCTGCACACCGGCGCCCTCCAGCGGCGCGGCGCAACCCTGCCCGGGCCGGTGGCCGACCGCATCGGCCTGCTGCGCACCGCCTCGACGGACGCCCTGGACGACCTGCGGGACGTCCTGGGAGCGCTGCGCCGCCACGGCTCCGCCGAGCCCGCGGACGCGCGGGAGCCGGGCCTGCGAGCGCTGTCGACGCTGCTCGACGAGGCGCGGGCGGCGGGACAGGAGATCGACGCGGCCGTCGGGGGCGACGCCGGGGCCGTGCCGGCCAGCCACCGCCTCGCCGTCCACCGCCTGGTCCAGAAAGCGCTGACCAACGCCCGCAAGCACGCCGCCGGGGCACGGGTCCGCGTGGAGGTGCGCTACGGCCCGCCGGAGTCGACGGTGGTGGTCCGTAATCCGGACGGCCGGCGGTCGGGGGCGGCGGGTTCGGACTACGGCTTGATCGGGCTGGCCGAGCGGGTCGACGCGCTGGGCGGCTGCCTGGCTTACGGACCCACGGGGGCGGGCGGCTGGGAGGTCACCGCGGGCATCCCGCAGGACTGCCGGCGGAACGAAGGGGCGGCATGATACGCACGATGATCGTCGACGACGCCAGCCTGGTGCGCCTGGCGCTCGTGGACATCCTGGACGACGCGCCGGGCATCCTTGTCGCGGCGCAGGCGGCCGACGGGGCCGAGGCCGTGGCGCGGGCCGGGACACAGCACTTGGACGTCGTCCTGATGGACGTCCGGATGCCCCGCATGGACGGGATCGAGACCACCGCGCGGCTGCTCGCCCTGCCCGATCCGCCCAAGGTCGTGATGCTGACGACCTTCGACCTCGACCAGTACGTGTACGACGCGCTCGCCGCCGGGGCGGTCGGCTTCCTGCTCAAGGACAGCGACCCCGCGGAGATCATCCGGGCCGTGGAGGTCGTCGCGGACGGGCAGGCCATGCTGCATCCCTCCGCCGCGCGGCGACTCATCGAGCACTGTCACCACACCACCCGCGGCAGGACCTCCGCCGCCCGCTCGCGCCTGGACCGGCTGACGCCGCGGGAGACCGACGTGCTGGCCCTCCTCGCCGAAGGCACGTCGAACGCCGAGATCGCCGCGGGGCTCGGCATGCGGGAGAGCACGGTGAAGGCTCACGTCAGCCGCATCCTGGCCGCGCTGGAGGTCGGCAACCGGGTCCAGGCCGCGCTGTACGCCCGCGACGCCGGGCTCACCGGCTGACAGAGCCGCGAAAGCACGGTGAAAGCACCGTGAAAGCGCGTTGAAGGCACGCGGAGAGCGCCTCGACAGCGGCGCGAAGGCGACGTGAATTCCCTGTGTGACCGATCGGCAAGTCCCCCCGTCCAACGTCCGAGCGGTCCGCGGTGCCATCGCCGGGACCCGGCGGCAGTGGCGGGACTTCCAGCAGCAGCTGAAGGCCGTCCACGGCGTGCGCGAGGGATCCCGGATCGCCTGTGCCCTGACCCACGACGCCCCGGTCACGGACTGCACTTGACCGGACCCGTTCCGGCAGGCGCTGCGCAGTGTCCGCGTGAGGGTGCCGATCTATCGACTCGCCGACCGGTTGACGAGTAGATTCTCCGGCGGGTGTCTGACAGGTCTTCTGGGACGAGCGGGTGAAAGAGAGTCAGTGGGAGCACACCATGTCCACGCCGATGGTTCCGGATCCGCGGCCACCCGCCGCCGGTCCGGACGAGCACTGCGGCGGCTCCGCCGAGGCGCCGATGCCCTGCTGACCCGGCTCGAACTACCCGGCCACTGCGACATCGTGACGCTGTGCCAGCACCTGAGCCGCGAGCGGGACCGGCCGCTCCACCTCGCTCCGGTGATCATGGGACCGTCGTACCCGTGCGGGATGTGGGTGGCGCTGGACACGGCCGACATCGTCATCTTCGAGGCCAACACCAGCAGGCTCCACCAGGACCACATCATCGCGCACGAACTCGCGCACATGATCTGCAACCACAGGGGGGCGACCGACCCGGTCGGCACCTCGGGCCTCTTCACGATGGTCCCGCACCTCGACGCCCAGCGGGTCCGCGAGGCACTCGGCCGGACCAGCTATTCGTCGGAGGAGGAGCAGGAAGCCGAGATCATGGCGTCGTTGATCCTGGAGCACGTCACCCGCCCGCCGCTGGAAAGCAGGTGGGACGTCCCCTCGGTGGACGCGGAAACCGTGGCCCGCATAGAAAGGTCGCTGTGATCTCACCACTCCTCGCCGGGGAGGAGCAGTGCTGGGCCTGAAGAGCGTCATCTTCCCCGTCTGCGCCGCCCTTTGCGCCGTCGCCTTCCTGTACAAGCTCCTCGACGTGCGCAGAGGAAGCGGAGGGAACAAAGGCAGAAAGGGCCGGGATCCGGCGCTGTTCGCCCTCCTCGCCGCCTTTCTCTGCAAGGGCGTTTCCTTCGTCCTGTCGACCCCCGCGGTATCGGCCGGCGTCGACGCGTTCTTCGGCGTGCAGAACCTGGGCGCTCTCGGCATCCACCTCATGGGCGGGGCCTCCTCCAGCGCCGCCTTCCTCATCGCGATCGTCCACTGGGTCCACCCGCGGGACGTGGCCCGCGCCAGGACCCGCGTGCTCCTGACCGTCACCGCCCTCTGCGGACTGGTCATGATTGTGCTGTGGTGGGCCGGGGACGACGGGTCCGGCCAGAGGTCGCAGCACTACCTGCTGCAAAACGCGCACCGGCCCGTCACGGCCGCCTATCTGCTGCTGTACGTCACCGCGTTCGGCGCGGGCATGGTCGAGATCATCCGGCTCAGCCTCCGGTACGGCAAGGTGTCCGGGCGCGCGTGGCTCCGCCGCGGCCTGCACTGCACGGCGGTCGGTGCCGCCGCCTACCTCGTCTACTGCCTCAACCGCGCCTGGGCCGTCGTGGCGGTGCAACTGGGCCTGGCCCCGCTGAACTGGGAAGCCGTCACCCCCGTCGCCAACGGCGTCGGCATCGCCTTCCTCGCCGCCGGGCTCACCATGCCGTCCTGGGGCCCGCGCGTCTCCGCGGCCCGGCAGCGCACGGACCACTTCCTCGCCCATCAGAAGCTGCACCGGCTGTGGAGCGACCTCTGCGCCGCCAACCCGAACATCGCGCTGAGTCCTCCGGAGCGTTCACGGCTCGTGCGCTTCGCGCCGTACGACATCAACTACCGGCTGTACCGGCGCGTCATCGAGATCCAGGACGGCATCCTCGCCCTGCGCCCGTACATGCCGGAGGAGCCGGACGGGGTCACCGCCGATACCGAGGCGGCCCTTGTGGCGGCGGCGATCGATGCGAAGATGCGTGAAGTCGAACTGCCCGAGGCGCCACCGACCGTGACGTCGTTCGTTCCCACGAACGTGGATTACGCGGGCGAGGTCTCCCGGCTGATCGGAGTGGCCCGTGCCTATTCCACCCTGGTGAAACAGGGCGGAACAGGCACAGGTACAGGCACAAGCACAGGCACGGGCGGGGCGGCGGCGGAACGGTGGAACATGGGACACGTGAGGGGAAACAGGTCATGAAGAACCGCAGGCTCGGCGGCAGCGGTGCGACCGTATCGGCCATCGGTCTCGGATGCATGGGCATGTCCATCGCCTACGGTCCCGTCGACACGGCAGAGGCGCGGCGCACCCTCGACCGCGCCGCCGAGCTGGGCATCACCTTTCTCGATACGGCGGACGCCTACGGTCGCGGGGCCAACGAGGAACTCCTCGGGAACTGGCTGCAAGGGCGGGCCCGTGAAAGCTTTTTCCTCGCGACCAAATTCGGGCTGCGGCACGATCCGGTCAGCGGGCGGGTCGACAGGGTCGACAATTCGCCGGAGCACACGAAGAAGGCGTGTGACGCGTCGCTCCGCAGGCTGGGCGTCGACCACATCGACCTGTACTACGTCCACCGCCGCACGCCCGACATCCCGGTCGAGGAGACCGTGGGGGCCATGGCGGAGCTCGTCGCCGCCGGCAAGGTGCGCTTCCTCGGGCTGTCGGAAGTGAGCCCGCGGACGCTGCGGGACGCGCACGCCGTGCATCCCGTCAGCGCCGTGCAGATGGAGTACTCGCTCGCCACCCGGGACGTGGTGGAGGGCGACATGCTCGCGACGTGCCGGGAGCTCGGCACGGCCGTCGTCGCGTACTCGCCGCTGGGCCGCGGCATGCTCGCCGGAGCCGTCGCTTCGCGCGACGAGCTCTCCGAAGGCGACAACCGGCGGCGCTGGCCCCGGTTCTCCGAGGAGAACATCGATCGCAACCTCGCGCTCGTGCGCGCCCTCGAAGCCGTGGCCGGGGAGATCGGCTGCACCCCGGCCCAGGCCGCCCTCGGCTGGCTGCTGGCCCAGGGCGACGACATCATCCCGATCCCCGGCACCAAGCGCCTCGCCCGCCTCGAAGAGAACGCCGCGGCCGTGGACCTGGTCATGACGCCGGAACAACTGGCGCGGATCGGCGACGCCGTCCCCGCCGAGGCGGTGGCCGGCGCGCGCTATCCGGAGCAGGCCCTGAGCCGGCTGGGCCACTGACCGCGCAGGCCGGCCCGGGGCCGGTGCCGGTGTCGGTGTCGGCCTGGCGCGGCACCGGCCTGGCGCGGTATCTCAGTAGTACCGCGGTCCGGAGTCGGTGGCCCGCACGGGCTGGGCGAAGCCCGACGGCTTCTCGCCCTTCATGACCACGTCGCAACCGTACTTGGACGGGCTGCCCAGGGGTGCGAGCACGGCCTTGGGGATGTCATTGCACAGGGCGTAGTCGATGCTGCCCTTGTAGTTGCCGTAGAGGAGGCGGGCGACGCCGTCGCGCGTGAGGATCCCCTGGCGCGGGGTCGCCGTGTACTTCACCGTGCTGAAGAGGGACTTTTCGCCGATGCGCACGTCCCACTCCACCTGGAGGCCTTCGAAGGTGGTCTTGCAGGTCGTCTGCGTTCCGTTCTCCGACTGCACGTCCTTGGGGCACTCGGCGGTGATGCTGCCCGCGGCGCCGGCCATGGCCCGGGTCTTGCGGCGCAGCTCGTACTCCAGGTTCTCACTGAACGAGGCGTCGGCGGCCGGGGAGGGCTCCGCCTTCTCGTCGGGCATGGCGGGCGGCTGGTCCAGCCGCTGCGACAGGACGGTGGCGGCCGGCTTCGGCTCGGCGCCGGCGTGGTCCCCGCCGGACTTTCCACCTCCGCATCCGGCGGCCGCCAGGCACACCGCACCGGTTATGAGCACTGACACGATCTTCGATTTCACGGCGGCCACTCTACAGAGGCGCCGGACGGCGGCCTCGTTGTGAACGGGATCACAGTGGCAACCTGTCACGGTTCGCCGGTGCGGGGTGTCTCGATGGGCATCTGACGAACAGACGGTCCATTACTGACGGCCCGATACCCCGACGAGAGGAGCGTCATGGCTGAGGGCGACGCCTTCACCGAGCACCGTCCGCTGCTGTTCACCATCGCCTACGAGATGCTGGGCAGCGCCGCCGACGCGGAGGACGTCCTTCAGGAGAGCTACCTGCGGTGGAGCGCGGTCGACCCGGCCACGGTCGAGCACCCGCGGGCCTACCTGGTCCGCGTGGTGACGCGGCAGGCCCTCAACCACCTGCGCACGCTGAAGGCGCGGCGCGAGGACTACGTCGGCTCGTGGCTGCCGGAACCGATCCGTACGGCTCCGGGGGTGAGCGAGGACGCGATCCTGGCCGAGTCGGTGTCGATGGCCATGATGCTCGTCCTGGAGACGCTGAGCCCGGCCGAGCGCGCGGTGTTCGTGCTGCACGACGTGTTCGGCTACACCCACGGCGAGATCGCCGCGTCGATCGGCAAGACGGAGGTCACCGTCCGGCAGATCGCGCACCGCGCACGCCGGCACGTCCACGCGCGCCGCCGCCGCTTCGAGCCCGACTCCGGCGCGGCCCGGAAGGTCGTCCAGCGGTTCCTGCTCGCGGCGCAGACCGGCGAGATCCAGGCGCTGATGGACCTGCTGGCGCCCGACGTCGTGCAGGTGTCCGACGGCGGCGGGAAAGCGACCGCGGCCCGCCACCCGATCACGGGCAGCGCCGAGGTCGCCCGCTACGTCCTCGGTGTGGCCCGCACGAGCCTCACGGCGGCGACCCGCATCGAGCAGGCCACGTACAACGGCATGCCCGCGGCACGCTCCGTCAACGGCGGCGAGCCCGACTGGCTGCTCGCCTTCGAGATCCACGACGGGCGGATCAGCGGCCTCTACGTCATGCGCAACCCCGACAAGCTACGGCGCACCGATGCGGTGCGCCCACTCGACCGAGGAGAACTCCAGCCATGGAAACCATGACCGTCGAGCGCACCATCGCCGCCCCGATCGACGAGGTCTTCGCCTGGCTCACCACGACGACCAACTACACGTGCTCGCCTCTGGTGCTGCGCTGCCGCCTGGACCGGCGCGGCGAGGACGCGCCCTACGGCGTCGGCGCGGTGCGCAATCACCTCTGGCTGATCGGCTGGTTCCGCGAGCGCATCACTCACTACGACGCGCCGTACTCCACCGAGTACGTCGTCGAGCGGAGCCTGCCGCCGTCCCGGCACGAGCTCGGCCGCATGACGTTCACCGAGACCGACGGCGGCACCCTGGTCCGTTGGACCACCCGCGCAGAGATTCCCGTCCCGGTGCTCGGCGCCTTCCTCACCCGGCGCTTCGCGAAGCCGGTCATCACGCGCACCTTCGGCAACATCCTCGCCGCCGCCGACACCGCCCTGTCCCGGCGCTCGGGCAAGCGGCACGGCCCGGCTGCCACACCGCCGCTCACCTGAGCGCACGGCGTACGGGACCCGGCTGATCAGCGGTTACCAGTAGTGCCGCCGGCCTCCGACTTCATGGCCCACCGCGCCCAGCACCCACAGGATCGCGCCGATGACGAGCACGATGATCCCGATGGTCCACAGGATGGAGATGCCGGTCAGGAACCCGATGACGAGGAGAATGACTCCGAGGACGATCATGATGGCCTCCGCTCGGCGGAAAACCCCCTCTCCTTACTGTCCACCCCGGCCGGGTCCCGTGCCAAGAGATACAAGTGACGCCCGGGGCGCCCTCAGGCGGCGAAGCCGACGTTCGTGACGTACTCGTACTGGCCCCACTGCGAGCCCAGGTCGACGATCGTGTCCGTCCAGGCGTCGTCGAGCCCCTGGTAGTCGCCGGCGGCCCACGCGGCGACGATGCGGTCCCAGCGGCGTACGTTCATCGTCCGGTACTCGACCACGCGCTGGAGCGGGCGCGGCACCTGGGACTGGTTGAGGGGGTGGATCTCCACGCGCGTCCCGCCGGACGCGTTCAGCCGCCGCAGGAGGTGCCGGGCGACGTTCTGGCGGCGTACCGACCGGTAGGCCTGTTCGATGCGGTCCAGGCTGGCCTTCGACGGGCGGCGCCCGCCGTCCAGCCACGCCTTCAGGGTGCGGTCGGTGACAGTCAGGCCGGCGTCGCGGGCGGCCCGGCGCGCGTGGGCCGTCCTCGTCAGGTAGTGCAGGCGGGCCATGAGGCCGCGGCGGGCGGTCACGGGGGTGGTGATGCCGCCGGCGAGCTCGTCGAGCTTGCGGGCGACGGCTTCGCTGCCCTTGAGGCCCCGGGCGCCGTACTTGCCGAAGTCGATGTTCTTCTGCGGCATCTACTCCTCCTCCCCCGTCCCGATGGCAGCGGTGTACGCGTCCTTGACCTTGACTTCGGTAACGCCCCGGCCCTCGGCGAAGACACGGCGCCAGTCACCGATGACGTGGAGCTCGTCGGTGCCCATCGCCCGGACGACCGCCAGGCCCTCGTCGTGCGCCTTGAGGGCCTTCATCCAGAGGTTGGCGAACGCCTGGGAGCGGATGATGTGCATCCAGTCCGGGCGGTAGAGCTCCCGGTTGTAGTTCGACTCCCCCATCGTGGAGACGAACTTCGAGTACATCGCCTTCACGTACTCCAGGGTGACCTCGTCGTTCTCCGTGATGGCCGCGTCACGGGCGTCCTTGAGAGCGACGCGGAACTTCTCCAGGAGGTTCTCCGTGGCACCCGAGGTGTACGACTCGTGGATCTCCGGCGGCGCGCACAGCCCGTACTTCGGGCCCGACAGGCGCAGCAGGAGGCGCAGGGTGGGCTCGGTGACCCACAGCGGGCCCGGCTCGTCCCGCTGCCCGATGGGGTTGGGCAGCACCGCCTCGTGTTCCCACGCCGGCGGGGTGATGAGGTGGACACCCGCGCGACGCCGGTCGTGGGCGAGGCCGGCGGAGTGCTCCAGCTGCCCGAGGGGCAGATGGGTCTTGAGGGCGGAGAGGTAGGCGCCGTTGATGTCGAGCGCGGTCACCTCATGGCGGCCCGGCGGCAGCTCGTGGCGGGTCCACTTGGGGCGGGCCTCCCAGATCTGGTCGGCGCCGCGCGAGGTCTGCTTCTTCAGGATGTCGGGGATCCACGGGTGGGCGACGATGTCGTAGCGAGCGCCCTTGCGCGTCTCGTCCAGCAGCCGCATCGCGTCCGGGATCGCGCGCTTCAGCAGGGCGGCGGTGGCCGCTTCCATGTCGCCCTCATGCTCGGCGAGCGCAGCCCGGACCGCCTGACCGATCAGGTCGGCAGGCCCGGACGGCTCCTGGAACGCACGCCCGGCCGGACCCTGTGAGCGGCCGGAGGGGCGCGGCCCGCGCGGCGGGCCTTCCTGCCTCGCTACGGGTTCGGCCGCCTCGGAGGCGGGGGCGGGACCGGGGCCGGGGGCGGTCACGGTGTGGCAGTCCGCCGGGTCCAGGTGCTGGGCGAACCCCGCCACCCGGCTCCCGGCCGGCTGCCCGCACAGCACGCACGGCTCCGGCACAGCGAGCGACTCCACGTCGTCCCCCTCACCGGCACCGGCGGTTGAGGCGTCATAGGCCGGTGAAGCGTCATCGGCCGCAGCCGGCTCCTGCACCGGCTCCGGCTCCTGCACGGCCTCCGGCTCCGGCTTCTCCTGGACCTCGACCGCGAACTTGGCGGCCAGCCCGTCCAGCAGATACGCATACCGGGTGCGGATCTCGCCGGAAGGATCCCGGGTGTCCTCCCATCCGGCCACCGTGGACGGGCTCACCCCGAGCGCCCGGGCGACCTGGGCCTTGGACAAGCGGGCCTGCTCCCGTAGTTCCCGCCGGACTCCGCGGGCGGGCAGTCCGGCCTCCGGGCCGACGGCGGCGAGCAGGGAGTCGATCGCGTCGAAGTCACCCACCGGACCGCACCCCCCGCGCGGCCGTGGCGACCCGCCGCCGGGCTGCGGGCAGCGCCTCGCACGCGCGGGCCGGACCGGCCAGCAGGTCCAAGGCGGCGATGCCGTAGTGCACGGCGAGGGCGTCCACGTCGCCCAGCGTCCACGACGCCGCGCCCGACTGCCTGCGCGACACCTGTGCCTGCGTCAGGCCCAGCACACCGGCGACCACGCTCTGCGACTCCCCTGTCGTCCGCATCAACGCGGCCACCGACAGGCGCAACGACTCCTCCAGTCCCGAGCTCATGCCGCACACCCTACCAATGACCATGCGCAAACCGCATACACGCTGGGAGTGGGCCGGCGAGTCCTCTACGAGACGGTGGCCACCCGCCGAGTGCCGGCCGGTGCCCCACCGTTCACCGGGAGGTGCCGGACCCCGTAGTCGGTAGGTAGCGCGGTGCTCGCCAGGCCTTCAGGTGGGCCTCCACCGTGGCGCCCAGTGACAGCAGACGGCTGTCCTGGCGGTCGCCGGCCATGAGGAGCAGGCCGACCGGGAGTTCGCCGACGAAGCCTGCGGGCACCGACAGCGAGGGGTATCCGGCCACGGCCGCGGGGGTCGAGGACGGGATGATGTCGTTGTCGCCCCGCGCGCAGTCGGTCGTCCAGGCGGGCGGGTTCGTCGGCGCGGCGATGGCGTCCAGACGGTGGGCGGCCATGGTCTCGTCCACGGAGCGCCGGGAGAGGTCCTTCAGCTCGGCGCGGGCGGCCCGGTACCCGGGGTCGGTGACGGGAGGCGCGGCGAGGGCCTGTTCGAACAGTTCCTGGCCGGCGAAGCAGGTCCGTTCGGCCGCGTGGGCGCGGTTGAACGCGATCAGCCCGGCGAGGTCGCGCGGTCCGCGGCGGGTGGCGAGGTAGGCGTCGATGTCGCGGTGGAACTCGCTCAGCAGCGCCGGGTATTCCAGTTGGGCGAGCCGTTCCTGGTACGGGGGTGTCACCTCGACGACCACGGCTCCCGCGTCGCGCAATTCGCCTGCCGTACGGCTCATCAGGGCGTCGACGTCCGGACCGAGCGCGGGCAGCCGCCACAGGCCGATCCGCTTGCCGCGCAGCCCGCCGGGGCGCGTCAGGCTGTCCGGGAGAGCGGTGCCGGCGCGCGAGGCGCCGTCCTCGCGGAGCACCGCGAGGGTGAGTGCGACGTCGGTCACGTTGCGCGCCATGGGCCCCGCGGTGTCCTGCTCGGCGGAGATCGGCACCACGCCGGCCCCGCTGACCAGCCCGAGGCTGGGCTTGTGGCCGACAACGCCGTTCATGCCGGCCGGGCACACGATGGAGCCGTCCGTCTCCGTGCCGATCGCCACCTGCGCGAGCGACGCGGCGAGCGCGGCGGCCGAACCGGAGGACGATCCGCACGGGTTCCGGTCCAGCACGTAGGGGTTCCTGGTCTGCCCGCCCACCGCCGACCACCCCGAGGTCGGCTTCGCCGCGCGGAAGTTGGCCCACTCGGACAGGTTGGTCTTGCCGAGGATCACCGCTCCCGCGTCCCGCAACCGCTTGACGAGGGCCGCGTCGGTGTCCGGCGGGCTGCCGGCCAGCGCCAGCGATCCGGCCGTCGTGAGCAGACCGCGGGTGCCGATGTTGTCCTTGAGCAGGACGGGAATGCCGTCGAGCGGTCCGCGGGCGCCGCCGTGCCGGTGTCTGGCGTCGCTGGCGGCCGCCTGGCGCATGGCGGTGGGATCGGTGCGCAGCACCGCGTTGATCCTGGGATCGACGGTCGCGATCCTCCGCAGGTAGGCGGCGGTCAGCTCCGACGAGGTGAGCGATCCGTCGGCCATGCGGGCCTGTAGCTCCGGGATCGTCACCCTGTCGAGGTCGACGGGCAGGGCCGGTGGAGGATCGCCGGTCAGCGGCGGGCTGCCGGCGTCGCGTTCGGCGGCTTGCGCGCGGGCGTCCGGCACACCGGGCACGCCCGGCACACCCGTCATGAGAGACCCCAGCCCCACCGCCAGTGCGGCCATCAGTACGAGAGCGCTCTGCTTCCCCATGAGTGCCAGCGCACTACATCGCCGCGCCCGGCACAAGGGCCCGCACGCGCCACGCCCCGGAGCCGGCACCCCCGCCGCACCCGTAACGGGGACATCGGGCACCATTGGGGCATGAGCGTAGTCAAGATCAACGTCCTGACCGTCCCCGCCGAGCAGCGCGCCGTCCTGGAGGAGCGCTTCTCCGCACGTGCCGGGCTCGTGGAGTCCAGCGACGGCTTCGAGTGGTTCGAGCTCCTGCGGCCCGTGGAGGGCACGGACGACTACTTCGTCTACACGCGCTGGCGCAGCGAGGAGGACTACCAGAACTGGATGAACGGCCCCATGCGGCAGGGCCACCAGGGCGGTGACGGCGCCCGGCCCAAGCCGGCGGCCACCGGCTCCAGCCTGCTCTCCTTCGAGGTCGTCCAGCACACGGCGCCGAAGAACGCCTGAACGGGCTCGGGGGCGCGAGGATCGTTCCTCGCGCCCCCGGCCGTCACCGCTCGCGGGTGAGGGCGATCAGGTCCACTCCTCGGTGAGGATGATCAGGCCCGCTCCCCGGTGAGGGTGATCAGGTCCACCAGACGAGTTCGTTCTCGTCGTTCAGCGCCGTGAAGCAGGTCAGCAGCAGCCGCTTGGCGTCACCGGAAGGCGTCTCCGCTGTCTCCCCTGTCTCCCTGCCCAGGACGGCGTGCGCGAGGTTGCCGTTGATCACGCACAGGTCCCCGCTCTCGACGGGGACGACCACCCCGGGATGGCCCTCCAGCAGTTCCGGCGGGTAGGGGAAGCCGCTGTAGGTCAGGCCCAGCCGCTCGCGGGAGCGGTCGTCGGGCTCGACGTTCCACAGCTTGATCTGTCCCGTTCCGCCGGGCACCTGCGGGTAGACGTTGACGGCCATCACCCGGCGCAGCCTCTGGATCTCGAAGCCCGCCTGAAGCGGGTCCCGGAGCTGCGCGAGGTCGTCGTGCGGCATGAGCAGGAACGCGCCGGTGTTGTTCCAGAGCACGGCCTTCGAGTCGCCGGCGGCGCGCCCTTCGTGCACCGCGGGGCGGACCCGCGACAGGCCGCCGTGCGCGGCCAGCTCGTCGCGCAGCGCGGACACCGGGTCGGTCGCGCCCTCGTACAGGGCGCGTACGGCGTCCGCGGACTGTGCCACCTCGGTGAGGTAGGCGTCCGTGGTCTTCTCGATGTGCGACGCGCCGACGATGTACCCCTCGACGCCGTCCTCCCCCTCGCCGTAGCGGGGAGTGCGGCGCGTGGAGGCCCAGAAGTTCTCCACGATCCGCCGGCGGTCCGCCTCGGGGACGAAGCCGGTCACCCGGTAGGCGGCGAGCTCCCCGCGCAGCACTTGGAGGACGGCCTCGACGTCGAGACTGCCGTGCGTCTCGTGCACCCGGAACTGGTCCGGCGGCAGGGCCCTGCCGGTGATCCGCGGTGCCGTGGTGCCGGTGGTCATGCGCTCCTCCGACGGGTCTCGGTCGCGGTGGACGGCGCGCCGCCGGTCGCGGTGCCGTGGTGGAGCAGCGGGCGCTTGCGGTCGAGGAAGCCGAGCATGGCCGGGACCGGGCTGATGATGCGCGGCCGGCCGTCCAGCTCGCCCCGGCGCCTCTCCCGTACGACGGGCATCTGTGACCAGTGCGTCGCCGGGCTGAGGTGGTGCTCCTGGTGGTAGCCGTCGTTGAAGGTGAGCGCGTTGTACAGGCGGCCGTAGTGGCTCACCGAGTCCGTCGCGCGGGACGACGGGTCGGCCCCGTAGTGCCGGTAGTAGTTCTGCACGTTCACCATCGCCAGGGCGATGAAGAACGAGGGCAGGTAGCAGAACAGCGTCCACTGCCAGGAGATCGCCGCGAACAGCACGAGGGACAGGCAGTGCGCGGCACGGTCGGCCTGCACCTGGCGCAGTTCCTTGCCGCGGCGCGGCTCCCTGCGGGAGGCCAGCTCCAGCAGCTTGCCGTCGCCGGGTGTCACGCGCCACAGCCGCACGACGTAGAGGATCTCCTTGCCCCGGCCCACCAGCGAGTCCAGGGCGCCCATCACCACGAAGTAGAGCAGCGGCGCGTGTTCGCCGTCCTTGCCGTCGCGGTAGGTGGACGAGGTGTCCCGCGTCGTGCCGTCCGCACCCTTGAGGTCGTTGTTGAACCGGTGGTGGTTGCGTACGTGGGTGAGGTGGTACGCCTGCACCGACTGGCCGATGTTGACCGAGTTCAGGAGCGACACCAGGCCGTTGAGCCGGGACGAGGCGAACCACGGCACGTGCGTGAACAGGTGAGAGATGACGATGATGTTGTAGGCCATCATCACCGCGAGGAGGGCGTATCCGCCGGCCCTCCAGGGGGCCGAGGCCCCGTCCCACGCGGTGGCGAGCCAGATGGTGACGGCGAACTGCGCCACGCTGAACACCAGCAGGAGCCCGTCCCGCGGTGTGTGTTTCCATATCCCCCCGGTCTTCATTAGAAGTACGACTCCAGGGTGCCGCGGCGGCGCACGTCCAGCGTGGCGCAGTGGAACGAGCCGCCGAAGCTGTTGAAGTTGCGGAAGTTGACGGGGATCGGCTTGAAGCCGAACTTCTTCATCGCGTCGATCATCGGCTGGTCCTGCCGCTCCACGATGACCCGCTCCTCGTCCAGCATGAGGATGTTCATGTTGATCCACTTGCTGGTCATGTACAGCGGGTGCGCGTCGGGGATGACCGGCGCGGGGGCGGTCATGACGTCCCAGCCCTTGAACAGCGCGGGCACCTCGGGGACGCGCTCGGGGTGGATGAGCAGCTTGCCCGGGGCCATCGGGACGAGCGTGGCGTCGATGTGCATCGGGTGCGAGTCGTTGAACTCGAAGACGTGGATGCGGTAGTCGTCGCCGAGGTGGCGGCGCAGCCACTCGATGCCGAAGTCGTTGGTGACGTTGCTCTTCTGGGCGATGATGTCGCGGCCGCAGCGGGTGAAGTCGGCGGCGTCGAAGGTCGGCTCGAACTCGGTGACGACGAGGCGCTGCGGGCCGTCCTCGCCCGGGTCGGTCCAGTCCTGGTCGAACTGCTCGTCCGTCAGCTCGGGCTTGGGCCCGGCGCTCCACTTGGCGCCGCCGCGGAAGTACTCCTTGAGCAGCGGGCGGTAGGCGAGGTTCTCGTAGTAGCGGGAGCGCCAGGCCATCGGGCATTCGATGATGTCGTCGCCGACCACGAGCAGGGCGTCGCGCGGCATCGCCGCGTACATGCCGGTGCTCTTCCAGTCCAGCGTGCTGTACTCCGTGCGCTGGGGGATCGGCTCGGGGCGGCGGACCTTGACGCCCTCGCTGGTGAGGATGTGGGCGAACTCCTCCAGCTCCCTGTGCGCCGCGGCCACCTGCTCGGCGGGGAAGGGCTGCCCGGCGTTGCGGCGGAAGGTCTCGTGCTGGTTGCCCGGCAGCACGGGCGGCAGGGCCATGTGCCAGGTCGGGAAGCTCGCTTCGTCGACGATGCCGACGATCACTTCCTCCAGCGGGTCCCACTCGGTGTAGGAACACACGGGGCCTGCCGGCTGTTCTGCCTGAGCAGTGTGTTCGGTCGCGCTGTTGTCCACTGCGTCAAGTGTCACGGGTAGTGCTCCTCTTGCTGTGCGGTGCGACGTGCGGGGCCACCACCAGGAGGTACCGGCGGTACGGATGGTGATGCGGCGCGGTGAGTTACGTCCTCACCGGTGGTGGCCGTCGATCGAGTGATCGAATTCAACGCGTGCGCCCGCCGGGCGGGCAAGGCTCCCGGCGATGTTGTCGCAAAAGGCGTTCTTGACAGGCGCAACGCGCCTGATGCGGCGTCAGGACAGCAGGCCGCCGTAGTCGGGGAGCTTGAAGCCCTTCTCGTAGTAGCCGCCTTCAAAATCGGTCGACCGGTTTCCGATGTTGGCGGTGATGGCGTAGCCGTCCCGGGTCAGCTCCTCCCGGCAGCGGGCCTTGCCCTCGCCCTTGCTCTCGCCGTGCTCGCGCGTGCATATCGCGTCCACGGGATAGCCGGCGTGCTCGAGCTGCTGCCGGGCGGACGAGGAGGAGGTGCGGGCGGTGACGAACAGCACCACCATGTGGTGCTTCTGCGCCCACTCGGCCACCTCCAGCACCGGCTTGTTCGCACGGCCCTCGTGGTAGTACGTCTCCAGCGCGGTGTTGTCGATGTCCAGCACGATGGCCGGCTTCCCGCCACCACGCTCGGCGGAACGGCCGCGCAGCCACGGGACGGCGGGGGCGACGGCCTTCTTCACGTCGGACTGCCAGGTCTGGTAGCCCGGCGCTGCCTGACCGGAGGCGGTGGCCTGCGCGGAAACAGCGTCCTGCGCGGGGGCGGCGACGGCCGGCGTCGCGGCCGGGAGCACGACTGCCGTCAGCACGGCGAGGGCGGCGATACGGGACTTCCTGACGGACATCAACCCGTTCCTTCCGATGGTCGAACGATCAACCTGTCGGTCAGACAGATCAACATCGCGGAGGGACGCCGGGGCGACGGCAAGATGTCACCGTCATGAACGCGCCAGGACCGGCCGCCGTCCGGATCCGGACCGGCTCCGACCCCTTCCGCGCGGTGTTCGCCTCAGGCCGCGGGGGCGGTCGCCTTCCACTCGTCCGGCACCCGCGGCGGCGTGCCCCGGGTCCATGTCACGTGCAGCGCCGAGGCGCTGATCCGCCAGCCGTCGGGCGTCCGGGCCAGCTCGGTGCGGGTGCGGCCGCCGGAGACGAAGAGGTCCTCCGAGCCGCCGGCGAGGATGTGCGTGCTGAGCTGGGCTCCGCTGACAGTGGCGCGGTCGCCGTCGATCTCGATGACGGGAGCCGCCCCGAAGTGCACAGTGCGGTCGAAGAGCGCCATGCCGCGCCGGATGTGAGCCAGCAGGGCCTCGCGGCCGCGGACCGTACCGATGGGCATCTCCGCGGTGACGTCCTCGGTGTGGAACGCGCGGGCCCAGGCCTCGTCGAAGACCCGCTCGTCCAGGGAGCGCAGGTAGCGGTCCAGCAGGTCGGTGATCTCCGCGCGGTCGGTGAGAGCTTGCAGCTGACGGTGCATCTGTTCCATCTGGCGCACCTGTTGCATCTGGTGCATCTGTTCGGTCTCCATGAGGGAACCCTGTCACCTCAAGCGCACTTGAGGTCCAGCGGCAAAGGAGTGGCCGCGCCCACAGTGAACGGTTTGAACGGGCACGCTTGCGCCGGCCCGGATGGAGCGGCCCGTACGCGAGGAGTTCGTCGCGTGGTGACGCTCGCCGGACAACAACCGGAAGCCGGCGCGCGCCACGGGAACCGCCGGAGGCTCCCGCAGGCCGCGCTCACGCACGGGCACCCGACGGCGCCGGCCGCCGGCGACCTCGTCGCGTACGCGGTGCACCTGCTCGCGCAGGGCGCACGGCCGGGCGAACTCGTAGGCCTGCTCAAGGAGCACGCGCCGGCCAACCGCTCCGTCTACCGGGAGCGGTGGCTCGGCGACCTGTGGGAGTTCGCGCAGGACCACAGCGCGGTCGCCTTCACCGAGCGCGGCTGGGACGAGTGCCTCGCCGCGCCCGGCCGGGTGGAGGCCGCGCTGAGCGACCCGGACCCCGAAGCCGACCCCTGCCTGGCCACCGGCGAGGGCTGGATCGCCGAAGAAGCCATGGCCACCGCGCTGCTGTGCTTCCTGCTCTTCCCCGCCGAGCCGGTCACCGCGATACGCCGGGCCGCCTGCACCTCCGGCGACTCCGACTCCATCGCCTGCCTCACCGGCGCGTTCGCGGGAGCGCACCTGGGCGCCGGCGCCTGGCCGCAGGACTGGGTGCAGCGGATCGAGTACCGCGACGAGCTCCTGGCCTTCGGCGCGCTCTGGGACCGCTGAGGGCGCCCGGGGCCGGGGGGGCGCCGCCGCCTTCGCGGCAGGTGTACGCAATGGCGGCGGCGCGGTAGTGCGGCAGTTGCCCGGGGCGGTTTTCCTCAGGCGGCCGCCGGCGCCGGGAGCCGGGATTCGGCCACGGCGAGGCCCGCGACCGCGGCGAGCAGGAGCAGCGTGCCGAGGACGGTCGCCGTGGTGAGGTGTTCGCCGAGGAGCGTCACGGCGAGGATGGCGGCGCTGACCGGCTCGATCAGCATCACCACCGCCGCTGTCGTCGCGCGGACAGCCGCGACGCCCGCGAAGTAGAGCGGGTAGGCGAGCGCGGTGGTGACGGCGGCGACGTAGGCCATGAGCAGCAGCACGCGCCCGAGGTGCTCGGTGTGCGGGACGAGGCCTTCGGCCCAGGCGAGGGGCAGCAGGACCACGGCACCGATGCCGAAGGACCACATCGTCAGGCTGTACGGGTCTTCGCCCCCGCCGCCGCGGCGGCCCGTCCAGCGGGCCAGGAGCGTGGCCACGGCGTATCCGGCGGCGGACAGCAGCGCCAGACCCACTCCGAGGGGGTCGACGGTGCCGGTCCGGTCGCCCAGGACCAGCACGGCCAGGCCGCCCAGCGCCCCGCACACGGCCATGACCCCGCCCCGTCCGATCCGTTCGTTCAGCAGCAGCCGCCCGCCGATCGCGGTGAAGACGGGCCCGGCCCCGAGCGTGACGATGGTGCCCACGGCCAGCCCGGTCTCCTGCACCGCCCCGAAGTAGGCGGTCTGGAAGACGGCCAGGCCGATGCCCGTCCCGCCCAGGAGCAGCAGCCGCTGCCCCCGCCACCACGGCTGCCGGAGGACGCGGGGAGCGGAGGAGGCGGAGGGCGCGGGAGCGGTGCGGATGCGGAGGAAGGCACGGGCGGCGAGCAGCAGCGCCAGGCCGCTGACGTACCGCCAGAAGGACAGCGCCATGGGGCCCAGGTCGCTGGACCGGTAGACGATGTCCACTGCGGCGCCGGTCGTTCCCCAGGTGGTGCCGGCGACGGCCAGGTAGACGAGGCCGCGCCCCACGGAACGCGACGCTGCCCGCGCGCCGGGGTCGTTGGAGTTGCCGGGATCGCCGGGGTCGCTGGTCAAGGACGACGGCTCTATGGACGTTGCAGAGACGGTTTCTGACACCGATTCGGACACAGTGCGTTCTCCAGACGGAGCGGATGGTCATGGACTCCCGTGCGCGGGCACAACCACACAGCGCGTCGGCCTCGAAGGGCCCGGCGCGCTGAGGAGACGTGGCGACCCGCCTCAGGCAGCGGGAGGCGCAAGCACTGTCGAACGCATGCCGACCACCCTACGCCCTCCCCCACCCCAAATGATCACTGATCCGGCTGCCGTTGGCGGAAATTGGCCGGTACGCGAGCGGGATCCGGCTAGCCGTGTTCGGCGAACGCCGCGGTGATGTCGTCGTGTTCCGCGCCCGCCGCGAGCAGCAGTCGCAGCAGCACCCTCGCCTTGTACGGGTCGAGCAGCCCGCCGTTGATCAGTCCGCGCTGCTGGAGGTCGGTCTCCGAACCGGGCGCGCTGTAGGTGCGGCGGAGCACCGGGCCGCTGCCGGTGCGGGAGGTGAGGACGACCGGGATGCGGTCGGCGAGGGCGCCCAGCACGGGAGCGAAGGAGGCGGGCACGTGCCCGGCCCCGAAGCCGGCGACCACCAGGCCCCGGTACGTGGCGGCGAGGCCTTCGAGCCGGCCGGGGTCGTCGTCGAAGGTGACGCAGTGCAGGGCCACCCGGGCGGCGTCGAGCCGCGCTCTGCCGATGCCGGCCGGCAGGACGGCACGGCGCGGCGGCGGGGCCAGGACCCGTACGCCGCCTTCCACGACGCGCCCCACCGGGCCGGCGTTCGGGGAGACGAAGGCCGCCGTGCTCGTGCTGTGGGACTTGCGCACCCACCGCGCCGCGTGCACCTCGTCGTTGAAGGCGACGAGCGCGCCGAGCCCGCGCGCCGCGGGGGAAGCGGCGACGCGGGCGGCCGCGAGCACGTTGGCCGGTCCGTCGGCGCCGGCCATGCCCGGCTGCCGCATCGCCCCGGTCAGGACGAACGGCGCGTCATGCGGCCACACGAGGTCGGCGAGGAACGCGGTCTCCTCCAGCGTGTCGGTGCCCTGGGTGACGACGACGCCGGCGGACCCCTCCGCCACGGCCCGCGAGGCCGCCTCGACGACGTCGAGCACCTGCGTGAAGGTCAGGCTCCCGCTGGGAACGGCGTGGACGTCGCGTACGTCCAGAGGCACCCCGAGCTCGTCCAGCCCGGGTACGGCCGCGGTGATCTCGGCCCCGGTCAGCCGCTCCCCCGTGGCGCGCCCGGACACCGATATCGTGCCCCCGAGCGCGAACAGCGCGATGCTCATGTTCTCCCCCAGCCGTTGCCGCCGGCGTCCGGCGCCGGGCTACGCGCCCCGGATCAAGTCCGCGGCCTTCTCCGCGATCATGATCGTAGGCGCGTTGGTGTTGCCTCGCACCAGGGTCGGCATGACCGAGGCGTCCACCACGCGCAGGCCCCGTACGCCGTGCACCCTCAGCTCGTTGTCGACGACCGGCCCCATGGCGCAGGTGCCCGCGGGGTGGTAGAGCGTGTGCAGCTCCCGCCGGGCGAAGTCGAGGAGGTCCTGGTCGCTGTCCGAGCGCGGCACGCGGAAGTCGGAGCGCCGGTGCGCCCGCAGGGCGGGCCGGTCCGCGATGTCGAGCAGGACCCGCAGGGCGCGCACCGCGGCCGCGCGGTCCTCCTCCGTGGACAGGTAGTTGTGCACGACGCGCGGCTTGGCGCTGGGCAGGGCCGAGCGGAGGGAGACCTTTCCCCGGGCTGCCGCGCCCAGCAGGACCGCGCCGTGGTGGAAGCCATGGGCGGCCGGGGCGCCGAGCCCCTCCTCCTCGTACGTGGCCGGAATCGCATGGATCTGCACGTCCGGCGCTTCGAGGCCGGCCAGGGTCCGTACGAATCCGCCCGCCGGGGCCATCGCCGTCATCGGCGACTCGCTGCTGGTGAGGTGGATGAGGGGAAGGTGCCCGTGGTCCTGGAGGTTCTCGCCCACGGGGAGGTCGGCGCGGGGCGCGATGCCGAGCGCTTCGAGCTCCGCGGCGATGCCGATCCCCGAAAGCATGAGCAGCTGCGGGGAGTTGTAGGTGCCCGCGGAGACGATGACCTCCCGTTCGGCGCGCAGTTCCACCAGCTCGCCCTGGTGCTCGGCCTCGACGCCGGCGGCCCGGCCGCCGGAGAACAGCAGCCGGGTGCAGTGGGCTACGGAGACCACCGTCAGGTTCGGCCGCTCCAGGGCGGGGCGCAGGTACGCGTCGGCCGTGCTGCACCGCAGGCCGTCGCGCTGGGTGAGGTCGTAGTAGCCGAAGCCGTCCTGCTCGGGGCCGTTGAAATCCGGGTTGAACGGGTGGCCCGCCTCCTGCGCGGCCTCCACGTACGCGGCCAGGAGCGGGCTGCTGGAACGGCCCCCGCTGACGGTGAGCGGGCCGCCGGCGGCGTGCCGGTCGGAGGCGCCGCCGTGGTGGTCCTCCGCGCGGAGGAAGTACGGGAAGACCTCGTCCCAGCTCCATCCCTTGGCGCCGGCGTCCGACCAGGCGTCGTAGTCCCCGCGGTTGCCGCGGATGTAGATCGTCGCGTTGATGGACGACGAGCCGCCGAAGGTCTTCCCGCGCGGCAGGTAACAGCGGCGGCCGTCCAGGCCCGGCTCGGGTTCGGTCTCGTAGTCCCAGTCGTACTTGGTCCGGAACAGCGTCGTGAACGCCGCCGGGACGCGGATCGCCTCGGCGTCGTCGGGCGGCCCCGCCTCCAGCAGCAGGACGCGGACGCCGGGGTCCTCGCTCAGCCTCGCGGCCAGTACGCAACCGGCCGACCCCGCCCCCACGACGACGTAGTCGTGGCTCTCGTGCTGTGCATCCCTTGCGCCCTGTACGGGCATGGGTGTCCCCTTCCAGGTGACCGATGCGACGGCGCTCTCATGATGGCCCCCGGCGCCGGGGACGAACAGATGACCGCCGCGGCTGACGGCTGCGGCGCGGGTCACCTTCAGGACGAGACCGGGATGAGGCCGGGATGAGTACGCGCACCCGTACGTTCTGAGTACCCGGGCCGACGCGGGCAGGCCCGGGCGGAGGGTTGAGTGGACCCATGAACGACCTCACGACGCAGGCGCAGGCGGACGCCGCCGCACAGACCCGCAGCACCGACGACCGGGACGAACGCGGCGGGCGCTCGCTCATCCTGCCCGCGGTGCTTGCGGTGCTGCTCATCCCCGTGGCGCTCCTCTTCGGCGGGCTCGCTCCCATGGCGACCGACAGCTGCGGCCCCGACCACTGCTCCCGCGCCCTCGACCAGGCCCTCGCCGAGGTCGTTTTCGGCCTGTACGCGACATTCGCCGGGACGCCGGCGCTGCTCCTGACGGCTGGCGTCCTGCCGCGGCGCATGCGGTACGCCACGGCGCGCAGGCTCACCGCCTGGAGCGCACTGCTGCCGCCCGCCTTCGTCATCCTCAGGGTGCTCGCCTTGCCGCAATGAGCACGTCCGGCCGTGCCGCCGGCCGAGGAACGGGGATCGGGGATCGGGGATCTGCATCCGGGGGTTTTCCCCATGGTGAGAGGTCCGGTACGGCGCATAGCCTCGCCTGGACAGGCAGCTCCTCGGCAGGAGTGCCTGACACCCCCTGACATCTCATCAAGTCATCAAGAACGGTGGATATCCCCATGCGTGCGCGCTCCCGTCTGCTCACTGCCGCCATGACAGCCGCCATCGCTGCCGGCGGCATCAGCGCGTGCAGCATGATGCGGAAGAACTTCGACGACGACACCACCGTCGCGCAGAAAATCACCTCCGTACGGCTGGACACCGGCTCCGGCGGCGTCACTCTGCGCGGCAAGGAGGGTGCCACCGCGGTGAGCCTGCACCGTTACGTGGAGTACGGCGGCGACCGGCCGGAGGGCGCTACGCACCGCGTCGGGAACGGCGTCCTCGTGCTCGGTGGCTGCGGCGACGACTGCTCGGTGGCCTACACCGTCGACCTGCCGGCAGGCATACCGGTGACCGGCCGGACGACGAGCGGCGCGGTCAGCGTGTCCCGGTCGGGCGCGGTGAAGGTGCGGACCGGTTCCGGCGCCATCGACCTGGACGACGTCAACGGCGCGGTCGAGGTGCAGGCGGGCAGCGGCGCCATCACGGGGAAGGGGCTCAAGGGCGGCCCCGTCGTCGCCAGGACCTCCAGCGGGGCCGTCGACCTCACCATGTCCGAGGCGCAGGACGTCAAGGCCGGGGCCGGGAGCGGGGCCGTCACTCTGACCACGCCCGACGGGCGGTACCGGGTGACCGCCGAGAGCGACAGTGGCGGCAAGGACATCGCCGTCCACGACGACCCGTCCGGCACGCACCGGCTCGACCTGAGCACGGGCAGCGGCGCCATCACCGTCAAGCGGTCCTGAGAGCGGCGACCTATGCCCATGCTCAGGCCCCGGGTCACGGGAGGCGGCGTAGGAACACGTCGTCGGCCTTGTTCGTGTCGCCGGGGACGAGGTTGCCGGCGGAGCTGGTGAAGACCGCTGTGCGGCCCGGGCCGTCGGTTGCGACGCCGGTCGACTCGCCGTCGGCCGGGGTTCCGCCGGCCGCGACGTCGAGCCGTTCGACGGAGCCGGTGCGCAGGTCCCGCGCGTAGACGGCCTGGTGTCCGCCGGTGGTGCCGCCGGGGACCAGGTTGGGGGCGGTGGAGGTGAAGAACACCTTCCGGTTGTCGGCGCTCATGACGGGGCCGCGGGAGTCGCCGCGGGCCTCGGACCCGTCGTGGGCGAGGCTGAGCCGCTGCGTGGTGCCGGTCCGGAGGTCCCGGGCGTAGACGTCCGACGTCTGCGTGGTCTTGCCCGGTACGACGTCGGAGCTGCGGGTCGTGAAGAGCGCGTAGCGTCCGTCGGGGCTGAGGCGGATGTCGCTCGCCCCGGCGTCGCTGCCGTCGCGCTGCCGGGCGGCGGACTCGGTCCGGCCGGTGCGCATGTCGTGGACGTAGAAGGTGCTCAGCCGCGGCTTTGCCAGCCCCGCAGCGGCGGCGGAACCCGCGGGTTCGCCCTCGCCCAGGCCGCCCAGCGACAGGAACCCGACCTTGCTGCCGTCCGCGCTGATGACCGGCGCCGCCGAGCGGGTGCCCGCCTGGCTGCCGTCCGACCGGACGCTCACCCGCTGCGTGGTGCCGTTCCATCGGTCCCGTACGTAGACCGCCACCGGATCCGTGCTCGGCCCGGGCACGAGGTCAGTGCGGTCGGAGGTGAAGGCGACGAACCTGCCGTCGGCGCTGACGGCCGGTTCGTAGGACGTGCCCGCCTGCTGCTGCGTGTTCTCCAGCAGCAGCTCCGTCCGTCCCGTCGTGCGGTCGCGGACGAAGAGATCCGTGTCCCCGGGGCGCTTGTCCGGGGAGAGGTTGCCGGCCCGCGAGTCGAAGACGGCGTAGCGTCCGTCGGCGCTGAGGGCGATGTCGAAGGACGAGTCGTCGGCGGGCGTGCCGTCGCTCGCCACGTTCGCCTGCTCGACGGCCCCGCTGCGTAAGTCCTTGATGAACAGGTTGACGCCGCCGCGCGTGCCCGGCGTCAGATTGGTGGCCACGGATCTGAAGGTCGCGAAGCGGCCGTCGGCGCTGATGCCGGCGGTGTACGACTCCGCGTTGCCCTCGGCTCCGTCGGCGGCCACGCTCACCCGTTCCGTACGCGGGCGCTGGTGCTCGGCGCCGCTGGTGGCGGCGGTGGCAGCGGTAGCGGTGGGCAGTGCGGCCACCGTGCAAGCGCTCAATGCGGCGGCCAGCATCGCGGTTCGTGCGAGACAGCGCATGGTTCCCCTCCTGGGCTGGACTGGACTTGGCTTGACTGGACATCAAAGGTGAGGGAAGCCAAGCCCCGTCGGGCAGCCCCGGTCAACCCGTCAGCCGTCAACCCGCTCAACCCGTCAAGCCATCACGCCCTCGGCGGCCGAGGCTTGCGAGGTCACGGGCCGGGGAACGGCTCTGTGCATCAGGGATCCGGTGAGCAGCGCCGTGCTCGGCGCGACGGGAGGGACCTGCGATGCCAGAGGTGCCAGAGGTGTCGGGCGGGCAACCGAGGTGGCCGGCCGTGTCGGACGAGGTGCGGGAAGCGCTGGTACGGGGCCGGCCGGTGGTCGCCCTGGAGTCGACGATCATCGCGCACGGCCTGCCCGCACCACGGAACCTGCACGTGGCGGAGGAACTGGAGGAGCTCGTACGGGAGGGCGGCGCCGTCCCCGCGACCGTCGCCGTGCTGGACGGACAGCCGCGCGTGGGGCTGGACAAGGCGGAGCTGGCGCGGGTGGCGGGTGAGGACGGCATCCGCAAGCTGGGGCACCGTGACCTGGCGCCGGCGGTCGCGGCGGGGGCCAGCGGGGCGACGACCGTGTCCGCGACGGCGTTCCTGGCGGCACGGGCGGGGATCCGGGTCTTTGCGACGGGCGGCCTGGGCGGCGTCCACCGCGAGTGGGTGCGGTCCCAGGACGAGTCGGCGGACCTGGGCCTGCTGGCGCGGGTGCGGATCGCCGTGGTGTGCGCGGGGGTGAAGTCGGTCCTGGACGTGCCGGCGACCTTGCAGCGGCTGGAGACGCTGGGCGTCGGGGTGCTGGGCTTCCGGACGGCGGAGTTCCCGGGCTTCTACCTCAGCAGCTCCGGCGAGCCGGTCGACTGGACGGCCCGGTCCGCGGCGGAGGTGGCCGGCGTGCTGCGGGCCCAGGACGCGCTGGGCGGCCCGGAGTCGGCCCTCATCGTCGCGAACCCGGTGCCCGTGGCGCAGCAGCTGGATCCGGCCCTGCACGACCGGGTGCTCGCCGAGGCGCTGGCGGCCTGCGCGCGGGAGGGCGTCACCGGGCAGGCGGTCACTCCCTTCCTCCTCGACCACCTCGTCCGGCACACCGGCGGGGCGTCCCTGGAGGCCAACGTGGCCGCGGTGCGGGGCAATGCGCGGCTGGCGGCCGAGATCGCCGTGGCGTACGCCTCATGACGGGTGTCCGGGCCGGGGCGCTGCTGGTGGTCGGTGACGTGGTGACGGACGTCGTCGCCCGTCACCGCACGCCGCTCGCCCCCGCGACCGACACCGCGGCCGCGATCGTCACGCTCCCGGGCGGGGCGGGCGCCAATGTGGCCTGCTGGGCCGCCCGTTCGGGCGCCCGGGATGTCCGTATCCTGGCCCGGGTGGGGGCGGACGCGGCGGCGCAGCAGCATGAGCGCGCGCTGCGGGCCGCCGGGGTCCGGCCGCATCTGGTCGTCGACCCCGAGGCCCCTACGGGTACGGTCGTCTGCCTGGTCGGTGCGGACGGCGAGCGGACCTTCCTCACCGACAGCGGGGCCGTCGAGCGGCTGTCGCCTGCGGACTGGAGTGACGGTTTTCTCGCCGGGGTCGGTCACCTGCACCTCTCCGGCTACCTCTTTTTCGCCGAGGCGAGCCGCCGGTCCGCCCAGGTCGCGATGGAGGCCGCCCGCGCCCGCTCCGTGCCGGTCAGCGTCGACCCGGCCTCCGCGGGCTTCATCGCCCGCCTGGGGGTGGACCGCTTCCTGGAGGCCGTCGCCGGAGCGGACGTCCTCCTGCCCAACGGCGACGAGGCGGCGCTCCTCACCGGCCTGCCCGATCCGGCCGACGCCGCGGCCAAGCTGAGCCGCCAGTTCCCGCTCGTGGTCGCCACGCAGGGCGCCCGGGGCGCGCTGGTCGCCGCCTCGGGCGCGGTCACGGCCCGGGTGCCGGGCCGGCCGGCCTCGGCCGTGGACACGACGGGCGCGGGCGACGCCTTCACCGGCGCCTTCCTCGCGTCCCGCCTGGCCGGCCACGACCCGGCCACGTCCGCACACCGGGGATGCCAGGCCGGCGCGGAGGCAGTCACCCGCATCGGTGCGCGCCCGGGCGGGAGCGGAGGCGGAGGCATTGATAGTGGCGGATGGGCGCCCTAGGGGTCTACGGAGCGAGAGACGCGTCCGAGCCCGGAGTGAGTGCGACGCCCCTCCCCCGGGCTCCGGTCCCCCGGCTCGGCACGCGGCACGCGTCCGCCGGACGCGGCGGTGAAGAACGTTCGCCGCGGCCGCTCAGCCCGTGGCTTCGACGGAGGCGCGGGGGTGGGGAATCACGGGCTCCCCGGCCGGCTGTTCCAGGGAGACCGTGCGCGCCGGAGCGGGGATGCGGATGCCCTCCTCGCGGTACCGCCGGTGCAGGCGCTTCACGAACTCGTGCTTGATGCGGTACTTGTCGCTGTACTCACCGACGCCGAGGATCACCGTGAAGCCGATCCGGGAGTCGCCGAAGGTGTGGAAGCGGACGGCGGGCTCGTGGTCGGGGACGGCGCCGGTGATGTCCTTCATCACGCTCTCGACGACCTCGTTGGTGATCCGCTCGACGTGTTCCAGGTCGCTGTCGTAGCCGACGCCCACCTGCACCGTGACCGACAGCTTCTGCTCGGGGCGGCTGAAGTTGGTCATGTTCGTGCCGGCGAGCTTGGCGTTCGGGATGATGACGAGGTTGTTGTTGAGCTGCTCGACCACGGTGATGCGCCAGTTGATGTCGCGGACGTAGCCCTCCTCGCCGCTGCTGAGCCGTATGTAGTCGCCGGGCTGGACCGTCTTCGAGACGAGGATGTGGACGCCCGCGAAGAGGTTGGCCAGGGTGTCCTTCAGGGCCAGGGCGATCGCGAGACCGCCCACGCCGAGGGCGGTGAGCAGCGGGGCGATGGATATCCCGAGGGTTTCCAGGATGATGAGGAAGCCCATCGCCAGGATCCCGACGCGGGTGATGTTGACGAATATCGTGGCCGACGCGGCCACGCCGGACCTCGACTGCGCGACGGACCGCACGAGCCCGCTGATGACCCGGGCGGCGGTGAACGTCGCCGTCAGCATGACGAAGGCCGTCAGCGCCTGGTTGACGGTGTGGCCGACCTGGCTGGTCAGCGGGAGCGCCGCGGCCGCCGACGCCACGCCGCCCGCCACCGCGGCCCACGGGGCGACGGTGCGCAGCACGTCGACGATGATGTCGTCGCCTTCCCACGCGGTACGGGCGGCCCGTTCGCCGAGCCAGCGCAGGATCACGCGCAGCAGGAGGGCGACGGCCACGCCGGCGGCCACCGCGATGCCGGCGACGATGGCGTCGTGCAGGGTGAGGTCGCGGGTCACCGGTGTCCTCCTGCCGTTGCGGAGAGCGGAGCGACGGCGGCGCCGTCTGCCGGAGGCCCGGAGTAGTGGTTCGTCACCTTGTACCTGTCTGTCCCGACGGATCGTGAGTGCGCGGGTCCCACAGAAGTGGATCATCGCGAGAGGACATCCTGCACCACGCCCGTTCCGCCCCTGCACGCCCGGGTGGCGATCGGCCGCGCGACCGCCGCGAGCTCACCAACTGCGGCTACCTCCGCGGCACCTACCGAGGGTCCAGCGAGGCGCTCTCCATCACCCTGTCCACCTCCCGGTTCTCCTCCGGACCGCCCGGCTGGGCGACGCCGAGGAGGAACGCCGAACGGCTGTCGTCGACGGAGACGATGGTCAGGCGGAGGTGCCCCGGGATGCTCGCGCCCTGCTTGTCGGCGCTCACGCGCAGCGCCACCGTGTGGGCGGGGCGGCCGTCGACCGTCGTCGGCCGGGACTCCTCCAGTTCGGAGCTCCCGTCCGGGTAGAAGAACTCCGCGTTCGAGCGGGCGGCCCGCTCCGCCTGCCGCTGCAGAGCGGGCTGCGGGACCGCCCCGGCGCGGCCGGCGAACACGGTGCTGCCGCCACCGCCGGCGTTCCTCTTGCCGGCCGACGAGGTGAACGCGTCGATCAGCTTCTTCCCGTCACTCTCCCACCCCTCGGGTATCGCGTAAGAGAGCCCGGCGGCACCGTCGGTGACGCGAGGCCGGCCGGCGTACGGCGCGGTGTCCTCGTCGCGGGTCAGCCACCACCCGGCGGCGACCCCGGCGACCAGCAGCAGCACCAGGGCCGCCGCCACGCCGCCGACCACCATCGTCCGCCGGTTGCCCGGCCCCCGGCCGGACGGGGAAGTGGCCGGGGGCACGGGCGCGGGCGCGGCGGGCGGAAAGGCGAGGGGAGGGTGAGGCGGCTGTGGAGGCTGAGGTGTCGTCATGGTCCCAGCATCGGTGATCTGCGCGGGAACCTGCCTGAGCACCCGTACTCACTGACGTACTCAAGACTGACGCACTCAAGAGCGAATACGGCGGAGCGGGGCGGGAGGGTCAGTTGTTCCAGGGGTTGGCCGGCTGGTCGTTGATAGCCGTCCAGAAGCGCGTGCCGGCGGGGACGTCGCCGTAGGCCCAGAAGCTCCAGCCCCCCGAGCTCTCCAGGTTGGGGCCGTATCTGCCGTCGTGGAACTCGGCCATGCGCCAGCCCTCGCCGAAGGTGTTCGCGCAGACGCTGTCGGCAGCGGCGCGGCTGGTCAGGCGGGTGCCGCGGATCGGGTTGGTGGCGGCGACGGCCCCGCGGGCCCAGCCCGCGTAGAAGCCGGGGGTGATGCCGGCGGGGGCGGCCCGGCCGTCGATCCTGAGGCAGAGCACGGGCAGGGCCGTGGTCGTGGCGGTGTCGCCCTGGTACGGGTTGCTCAGGGGGCCGCCGCCGACCTGCACAGTCCCACTGGGGCCGTCCGCCATCAGCGTCCAGGTCATGGCCTTGCCGCCGGAGTCGGCGGCGGGCGCGGCCGCGGTGGCGGGAGTTGCGAGGCTTCCGGCCGCGGCGAGCGCCGCGACGCCGAGCGCGAGGGCCGCTTTCACCGACTTCACCGGCTTCACTGACCTCACCGAATTCATCGATTTCGCCGAGGACTTCACCGAGCGCATGGCTTCTCCTCACTGATGTGACTTGAGATGCATGGCGTGACGGTGCGGATTCTCCACGCTCTTCACAGGACCTCCAAGCCCGGAACCGGACACCCCGTCCCCGGCTTTCAGCCGAAGCGTTCGACGAGTTCGGCGAAGGCGGAGAAGGCGGGCTTGGGCGCGTAGTCGTCGGTCATGAGCCCGAACCGGTGGAACAGGCCGGGGTTCCCGCTGTCGGCGTCGCGCAGGGCGAAGTGCGTGTAGCCGCTCAGCCCGAGCGGCCCGGCCTGGGCGGCGACGACGCCGACCACGGTCTCGACGACTTCGGCCTGCCGGTGGACGGGCCTGCCGGGGCCGGTGGGCCAGCCGTGCTCGGTGATGTGCAGGGGCAGGTGCCCGAGGCCGGCAGGGTCCAGGACCGTACGGCGGTGGTGGCGCAGCAGCCCCTCGACGGCGTTCGGGAGGTCGGGCGCGGCGACGGGCACGAAGACATCGGGGAAGAAGTCCAGGCCCACGTAGTCCAGGTCGGAGAGGAAGGCGTCGCCCGCCCGGCGGGTCAGGTCGGCGACGAAGGAGGCGGCGGGCCCGAAGAGCGGGGTGGTGTTGAAGCCGACCCGCAGATGCGTGTGCCCGAGTGCGCGTGCGCACTCCTTGGCCGCGGTCACCCCGCGGACGATCGCTTCCTGTACGCCGGGGTAGGCGCCGTCCAGGGTGGGCATCGACGTCATGTTCGGCTCTTCCGTCACTTGCAGGGTGCTCGTGACGTCCCCGTACTGCTCGACCAGTTCGCGAAGGAAGGCGCAGTAGCCCTCGACGTCGCCGGAGGCGGACTGGTACTGGGCGACGAGATCCAGGCGGCGGCCCCGCACCGCGTACCGGGCCGCGTCGGCCGGCGTGGACGTGGCGTGGGGACTGCCGAGCGCGGTGGTGTCGTCGAAGCGGGTGTAGGCGCGTACGAGGAAGGGGCGGCCGGGCCTCCCCTGAAGCAGGTCGAGTGCGGCGGTGATGCGGGACGGGTCGTCGGGCGGGCCTGCTGCCAGGCCTCCGGTGTCGTCACCGGTGACACTGCCCGGGTATATCCCGAAGAGCATTCCGTCATGCGCTGTCGGCGTCATGGGGGCGATTTCCTCTCGACTTGGTTTCGAGCAGGGCGCGGTGGAGGGCGCCGCCGCGGTGGCGTGCCGGGGCGGATCACGTCCGGTCAGGCCGAGTCCGGTCAGGGCAAGTCAGGTCAGGTGGTGGGCCAGGTGAGTGCGCCGGTGCGGATGTCGTCGATGACCGAGTCGATCCACGCCGTTTCGGCGCGCGCGAGGCACAGCGCGTACTCGGCTTCGATGACGTACAGGCGTGGCGCGCCGGCCGACCGTGCGGAAGCCAGGCGCTCCTCGTCGGCCGCCGTGCGCTGCCGGAGCCGCTGCGCCCGCTCGGTGAGGGCTTCCACGGCGCCGTCCGGACCGAGCGCACCGAGGTAGGTGACAGCTCCGAGGAAGCGGGTGAACTCCCGCTCGGGGTTACGGATCTGGTCGTCCAGCCGCCGTACGAGTTCCTCGCGTCCGGCATCCGTGAGCGCGTAGACGGTCCGCTCCGGGCGGTTTCCCGCACGCTGCTGGCCCTGAACGGCCACCCACCCGGCCTCGTTGATGGCGGCGACGGTGTTGTAGAGCGTGCCCCGCGTGATGGCGGCCGCGTGGCTGTCGCTGCGCTGCCGCAGCTCGGCGAGCATCTGGTACGGGTGCGAGGCCTGTTCCAGCAGCAGGCCCAGCACCGCCAGCACGATGGGGTTGTCCAGGGTGCGTCGTGGCATGGTCGAACTGTAACAGTCTAAATAGACTAAACGCGCGGAAGGGCGGTGGCGCCCCGGGATCCGGGGTGCCACCGCCCTCGCGATGATGTTCAGCTGTCTGCTGTCGGCTACGGCTCAGTACGCGGAGTTGACGTTGTCCATCGAGCCGTACTTGTCGGCCGCGTAGTTGCAGGCGGCGGTGATGTTGGCGACCGGGTCGTAGATGTCCCAGGACGTGCCCTCGACGTGGTACGCCTTGAACGTCGGGTCGATCATCTGGAGCAGACCCTTCGACGGCACACCGTTGGCGGCGTTGACGTCCCAGTCATTGATCGCGCGCGGGTTGCCGGTCGACTCACGCATCACGTTCTTCTTGATGCCCTCGTACGAAGCCGGGATGCCCTTGGCGCGCAGGATGTCCAGGGCCTCGCTGATCCAGCCGTCCACGTTGTCCGCGTAAGCCTTCTTCGCCGGAGCGGCAGGCTTGGCAGCCGGGGCGGCCGGCTTAGCCGGAGCCGCGGGCTTGGCGGGGGCGGCGGGCTTGGCCTCGATGGCCTTGCGCTCAGTCGAACGGTTGGCGGCCTGCTTCTCAGCACGCGCCTTCTCCGCACTCACCTTGCCGGCGTCAGCCTTAGCGGCCGTGACAGCGGCGGCGGTCTGCGCCTCCAGCGCATCCTGCTGCGTCTCACCGAACGCCTCGGCGCTCCACGCCACCGGCTTCACCGAAGCATCGGAAGCGGTGCCGGCGGCGAAAGCGTGCGGGGCGACGGCCACCGCGACGACGGCGGCACCGGTCGCGGCAATGCCGGCGACGGAGAACTTGTGAATCTTCGGAAGACGGGTATAGCCGGAGATGGTGGAGCGCATGAGAGAGCTGAACCTTCCAATCGCGGATGTCGCCCGGCCCTGAAGCGGCGCAATAACGAAGCGCCGTTTCTCGGTCGACGGCGCCCAGCGACCCCGCAATTGTTAGCGGCGGCGAAAACCCCTGACAAGCACGGTGACCTACTACGCCCGCTCATAGCCCCCGGAAAAACCCCGCCCTTTCCCCTTCATTCCGCCCCCGCATCCACTAAGGCCCTTCGTAAGTGACCCACGCCTCATGGGCGGCCTCACACCGCAGGGCCCCGCGCGTCACTCCGTGCGAGCGCGCGTTCACGCGGGAGCGGCCGCGCTCGTGTCGCGTCCGCCGGGGTGGCGGTGACGCCAGGCCCAGAAGACGGCGCAGGCGAGGACGGCCCAGGCGCCGAGGACGGCGAACGGGAAGAAGTGCTGGTAGTGCCGGAAGTACACGGCCGCGTGCTGGGCGTTCACGGAGGCGCCGGGCGGCAGCCAGCGGCCGATCTCGCCGAGGAGCGAGGGCAGCAGGGGCCAGGAGACGGCGCCGCCGGAGGAGGGGTTGCCCAGCAGGACCATCAGCCCCCAGGTCGGCAGCATCGCCCACCGCCCGAAAAGGGCATTGAACATCGTGAAAACCATTCCCGACGTGAACATGGTCAGCGCGAGAATGAGCCAGGATTCCGTGAACGGAAGCCGCACGGCGCCCAGCCCCCAGTCCACGACGGCGGCAATAGTGAATCCGCCCAGCAGGGAGTATCCGGCGGTGAAGGCGATGCGCTCGGCGGGATTGAGCGCGGAGGCGTGGACGCCCATCTGAATGGCGCCGACGAATCCGACGATGACCGCGGCGAGCGTGATGTAGAAGAGCGCGAGTCCGCGCGGGTCCCCCTTTTGCAGCGGGTTGATGTCCTTGACGACCACGGGCACGGGCACGCCGATGGTCTTGCCGACTTCCGGCGCGGTCTCGGTCAGGAGCTGGGCGACGGTCGCGCCGGAGGCTCCGGAGACGTCCAGCTCGGCCGCGCCGGGACGGTCCTGGAGGATGGCGTAGACCTGCTGGTCGTCGACGGCGTCCCGGGCGGCCTCGTAGGTGGTGAAGTGGCGCAGCCGGAGCTCGGCCCCGAGCGCCTTCTCCATGCCCTGGACGAATTCGGCCCGCTTGATCTCGGACAGCGGGACGCCCGTGACCGCGGTGGGGATGTTGTGCGGGGTCGGATTGGCCATGGCGTACGTGTAGGAGCCGGCGAAGAGCCCGGCGGACGCGGCCACGATCAGCAGGAGCACGGTGGCGGGGAAGAACGGCGAGTGGCGGAACGCGTGCCGGCGCGTACGGGCGCGCCGCCCGGCACCGGCGGGGGCGTGCGGCGCGCCGGGGCCGCTCTCTTCACCCAGGGGATCACCCATGGGGTCACGATAAGCGGATGATCCTCACGATCCGGGCACGGCGCGGCCGGGGCCCGCGCGTCGCAGGCGGACAGTCAGGGCCGGGTCAGCGCTCCCCCGCCTGCGCCGCGTCGAGGCTCTCGGTGAGCCGCTCCAGGAGTCCGCGCAGGGTGCGGGCGTCCTGGAGCGACAGGCCCGATGCGGCGGCGATGCTGCGCGGCACCGGCAGGGCGCGCTCGCGCAGCCCCTCGCCGGCCTCCGTGACGCGGACGACGACCGAGCGCTCGTCCTCCGCGCTGCGCTCGCGCGCCACGAGGCCGGCCGCTTCGAGCCGCTTGAGCAGCGGGGAGAGGGTGCCGGAGTCGAGCCGCAGCCGCTCGCCGATGGCCTTGACCGGCTGAGGGTCGGGCTCCTCCCACAGGACGAGCATGGCGAGGTACTGCGGGTAGGTGAGGCCGAGGTCCTTAAGGGCGTCGCGGTAGACGCCGCCGAAGGCGCGGGCCGCGGCGTGCAGCGAGAAGCAGATCTGGTGGTCGAGGCGGAGCAGCTCCGCGTCGTCCGGGAGGGGAGGGTGCGGAGCGGTCATGGCCCAAGACTAACCCGCACCACGATTAAGTTGTGCACAACTAAGTTGTGTGCAATGCTCATGGCTGTGCGGAGGCGCCGCCCCGCACAGGAACCCGCCGAACGAAGGAGCTCCCCATGGATGCGCTGTACACCGCTGTCGCCACCGCCAACGGCCGCGAAGGCCGTGCCGTGAGCTCGGACGGCCGGCTCGACCTCGCTCTGGCTATGCCCCCGGCGCTCGGCGGCAACGGCCAGGGCACCAACCCCGAGCAGCTCTTCGCCGCCGGCTACGCGGCCTGCTTCGCGAGCGCGCTCGGGCTGGTCGGCCGCGAGGCGAAGGTCGACACGAAGGACGTCTCCGTCGCCGCGGAGGTCTCCATCGGGAAGGACGACACCGGCTTCGGCCTGTCCGTCGTCCTCCGCGTCGAGCTCCCCGACACCCTCGCCGGCGAGACGGGCACCCGCCTCGTGGAGCAGGCCCACCAGGTCTGCCCGTACTCGAAGGCCACGCGGGGCAACATCTCCGTCGAGCTCGTCGTCGAGTAGACCGAGCAGACCGAGTAGGTCTGCGGCGACGCCCGAAGCCGCGCGCCCGCAGGTGGCACGATGACGGCATGCCCCCTCACCCGTTACTGGACTTCTCCCGGACCTCGTCCGTATCCATCGAGGCCCGTCTCGACCGGATCGGAAGGATCTTCGCCGCCTTCCGGAGCCAGGACTCGGGGTGCGTGTCCTACGGCGTCCGTCTCGCCGACGGTGAGCGCTGGTTCGTCAAAGAAGCCGTCACCCGCGACGCACGGCGGTCCCTCGACCGGGCCTGGGCCTTCCACCAAGCCGTGCAGCACCCGGCGATCGTCCCGCAGGTGCACCGCATCGCCCTGCGGGACGGCTGGGCGGTGGTCATGCCGTGGCGCGACGGCGAGGTCCTCTATCACCCCGCCGCCCACGGATCCGCGGACCGCACCGCCCCCGGCAGCGCCATGGCGCGTTTCCGGGTGCTGCCCCTCCCCCTCGTCGTGCGCGCCTTCGAGCGGATCCTCAGCGCGCACCTCGCGGTGGAGGACTCGGGGCACGTCGCCGTGGACTTCTACGACGGCTCCCTGCTGTACGACTTCGCCGCCCGCACCATGCACCTCGTCGACCTCGACGAATACCGTCCGGGCCCGTTCATCCTGGAAGACGAACGGCTGCCGGGCTCCACGCGGTTCATGGCGCCCGAGGAGTTCGTGCGCGGGGCCGCCATCGACATCCGCACCACGGTGTTCACCCTCGGGCGCGCCGCTCGCCTGCTCCTCGACTCCGGTGACCGCGAGCGCGCCTGGCGGGGCGGGGCCGCCCGGCTCGCCGTCGTGGAGCGGGCCGCCCGGGCCGAGCCCGGGCAGCGGTTCGCGTCGGTCCGCGAGTTCGCCCGAGCCTGGCGCGCCGCCGGCGGGTCATGAATCGCGCAGGTGTCCCAGGACGGACCGCATTGCGCGTTCCACGGCGTCGCGCGCCTGCCCGGTGGGGCCGGTCGTCTCGAAGCCGTGGCGGCCGTCCGGCACGTCGATCACCTCGACCGCGGCTCCGCAGTCCCCGGCGGCGGTGAGGAACTCCTCGATCGTCGCCGCGATCTCCGCGAACTCCCGGCCCGCACGGGTCAGCACGACCGGCAGCGACCCGGCCGCGCGCACCGCGGCCGCGGGCCGGAAGCGCGAACCGGACAGCCCCCAGTTCGGCAGCGGCACGAGGACGGGGTACGTCGCCGCCACGCACCGCAGCCACGGCGGAGGCGCGGCCAGCCAGTCCGCCGACAACAGCGCTCCGCCGGAGAAGAACCACAGCGCGACCCGCTCCCCGTCGACGCGCGGGTCGGCCCGTACGCGTTCGACCGCCGCGGCGACGTCCTCGGCGGCGCGCTCATAGTCGGTGACGTCGTGCAGCCGGTGGTCCACCGTCACGCCGACCGCCCCCATGCTCGCCGCGTACTGCGCGTAGCCCGTGTAGAGCGGCCAGTCGCGCGGCGTCGGCCGCATGCCGGCGGGGACCGGCCCGCCGTGGACGAAGACCACCGCGGGGCGGGGGCCGCCGGCCTCGGGCAGGTGGAGATCGACCCGCCCCACACGCTCGCGGCGCCGCTCCGGTACGTCCAGGAGGAAGGGCCGCAGATGGGACGGCGGTTCGTCCGCCGGCGTCACGGACAGCCGGTGTCCTTCGTCCGCGGCGGCGCGGAGCAGGATCGCGGCCAGCTCTCCGGGGGCGGAGAGCATCGGCCAGTGCCCGGTGCCGAGTTCGAAGAAACCGACCCTCGGGTGGACGAGCTCCAGGAGGCGCGGATCCCCCATCCTCGCCAGTGACTCGACCAGGGCGATGCCGGCTCCGCCGGCGGTGCAGAGGATGCCGGTCGTCGGCAGTTCGGAGACCGACCCGTCCGGCACGCTGAGCGGCCGGGTGAGCGTGGCCAGGGGCTGTGGTGCGGCGAGGCCGGTCAGCCGGTCCAGCGCGTCCTGGGGGATGCCGGCGAGGCTGCCCCACTTCTGCCACTCGGCGGGCTCCGGCGGGGAGAGCAGCCCGCCGGACCCGGCTCCGGGCTCCCCCGCCCGCTTCCGCACCGCGTCGCGCAGCGCCTGATCCGGTATCAGTTCGAGGGCCGGGGCGCCGTCCTGAGGCACGGTGGTGTCCACGTAGACGATCCGGGCGACCCGTCCGGGGCGCCGGGCGGCGGCGCCGAGCACCGGGTGGACTCCGTAGCAGTGGCCGACCAGCACCACCTCCGGCGCGCCGCCCTCGTCGCTCTCGCCGCCCTCACCGAGCTCGTCGATCAGCCGCACCACGTCCTGGACGTGCGTCTCCAGGTCGGTGCCGGTACAAGTGCCCGTACCCGTGCCTGTGTCCGTCGCGTCGCGGCCGCCGCCCATGCCGGTCAGCGTTACGGGGTGGGCCTCGGCGCCCGCCTCCCGCAGCCGGGCGGCCACGTCCTCCCAGATCCAGCCGCCGGTGTGGGCACCCGGCACCAGGACGAATGTCGTCATGCTCTCCTCCTCGCAGGCCGTCGCGCGGCCTCGTGCACCTCGGTCCGCGGGCCCCGGCCCGCCGGGCCGTCCGCGCTCGCCGGTACGGTAAAAGCTCCAGCTGGGGGAGGTTCAAGCCGTGTCACCTGACGGCATGTGGAGCATCGGAGAGCTCGCCGGGCACGCGGGCGTCACCGTCAAGACCGTCCGCTTCTACTCGGACCGCGGCCTGCTGCCCGAGGCGGGCCGCAGCGCCGGGGGCCACCGGCGGTACGGCCCCGAGGCCCTCGACCGGCTGCGCCTGATCCGCTCCCTGCGCACCCTCGACCTGCCGGTCCCGGACGTGGGCCGGGTCCTGGACTCCGAGGACGCCCTGGAGGACGTCGTCGCGGGGCAGTTGCGGGAGCTCGGCACGCAACTGGCCGCCCTGCGCTGGCGGGAGGCCGCCCTCCAGCTCGTCCGGGACTGCCCGGCCGGGGAGCGCGCCGACCGGCTGCGCCTGATCGGCGCCGTGTCCGCCCCGCCCAGCACGGCCGCGCTGGCCCGGTTCTGGCGCCGCTGGCTGCCCCCGCGGCTCCCGGCGCGGGTGCTGTCCGCGGTCGTCGACCAGGCGGTGCCGGAGCCGCCCGCGGATCCGACCCCGGCGCAGGTCCTGGCCTTCGCCCGGCTGCACGCCCTCGTCTCGGGCCCGTGCACCGGGGCGTCCGGCGTCAGCGACTGGCAGCCCGCGGCGCACCGGACCGGAGGCGGCTACCGCCCGGCGGTGCTCTACGAGGGCCTCGGCGAGGCGTACGCCCTGGCGTCGCCCGATCTGCGGGCGCAGCGGCAGCCGTACGACGGTGAGGCGCTCGACTGCTTCGTCGCGGCCTACGCGCGCTCGCGCGGCACGCGCGACACGCCGGCCTTCCGCCGCGAGCTCAGCGGCCAGCTCGCCGCGGATCCCCGCATCGACCTCTACTGGCAGCTGGCCGCCGAGCTGTACGGCCCGTCGCGGCCGACTCCGGGCGCCGCCCACGACTGGCTCTGCGCCGCCCTGGATGCCGGGATCGCCCGTTCGGCGGCGTGAAGCGGCTTGCCGTCGCCCTCGGGGTGAAACCCCTCCCGGGAATCGTTTCCCGCCGTGCTCCGGCTCGTTGGCCCGTATGCACGAATCACCATGCCCCGGTACGAGTCCGAATGAACTGGAACGAACCGGCATGAAAACGAGAAGGCGGAGGGAAACTGTGCGTCGTATGAGGATCCTGGCGGCTGCGGCCGTCGTGGCCGGCGCCTTGGCCGCACCTGCGGCGGCCGCGCAACCGGCCCCCGCGGCCCCGCTCGCCGTGCACCTGCCGGCCGCGCACGCATCCATCACGCACCTGCCCACCGTGGGCATGCCTGCCGACAAGCCACCCTTCCCCTACACGGACTGCATCAAGGCCACCCAGAAGCGCGGGGAGAGCAAGCGCTACGGCAAGTGGCACTGCGACCAGCTGGTCAAGAAGGGATGGGTCAGGCCCCCGAAGCGCTGACGGCGCGACGGGGGCCTGTGGGCCTGAGGAGGCGGACGGGGAAGCCGGTTACGCGGCGGCGCGGGCCCCGGCCAGGCTCTCGATGACCACGGTCAGGCCGGCGGTGACCTCGGCGTCCTCGACGGGGTGCAGCTCGGCGAAGCGCGTCATGGAGCCGGGGATCGCGAGCTTGGCGTGCTCCACGACCATGCCGCCGGCGATGCCGACGGCCTTGCGGGCCTCGTCCTGCGCCCAGACGCCGCCGTACTGACCGAAGGCGGTGCCGACCACGGCGACCGGCTTCCCGGAGATCGCGCCGCCGCCGAACGGGCGCGACAGCCAGTCGATGGCGTTCTTCAGCGCGGCCGGCATGGTGCCGTTGTACTCGGGCGTGACCAGCAGGAGCGCGTCGGCGCGGGCCGCGGCCTCGCGCAGCTCGGCGGCGGCCGCGGGGACGCTGCCCTCGACGTCGATGTCCTCGTTGTAGAAGGGCACGTCGGCGAGGCCCTCGTAGATCTGGACGTCGGTGCCCTCGGGGGCGATCTTGACGGCCGCCTCGGCGAGGCGGCGGTTGTGGGACCCGGCACGGAGGCTGCCGACGAGCGTGAGGATGCGGACGGACATGGGGATCTCCATAAGCGTGAGCGACAAGAATAAAACCGGACCGGGGCCCTGTTTAAAGTTGTAGCACCTATCCGGACCGTGGTCCAGTTAATTCGCGCACGCGCTACGCTGGTCCCATGACCGGTCTCCCCCCGCCCCCGCCCTGCCCGGATCCCGGTGGCCCCGAAGGCGCCTCTGACGCCCGGGGCGAGCGTCCGGGCCTCGCGCTCATCCCGGTCGGCGAGTCCCCGCAGCTGCGGGCCGACGCGGCGCGCAACCGCACGCGCCTGCTGGAGGCCGCGTCACAGCTGACGGCCCGGTGCGGGGCCGCGAGCCTGACCATGGAGGCGGTGGCCGCGGCGGCCGGGGTCGGCAAGGGCACCGTCTTCCGGCGCTTCGGCGACCGCACCGGCCTCCTGCTGGCGCTCCTGGACCACCGCGAGGAGCAACTCCAGGCGGCCTTCATCTCGGGCCCGCCGCCCCTGGGCCCCGGCGCCCCCGCGGCGCAGCGCCTGCACGCCTTCGGGCCCGCCGTCATCCGCCACGAGCGCGACCACCACGACCTGATCCTGGCCACCCGGACCGACCCGCTGCGCGCCTACAGCGTCCCGGCCCGCCACCTGCGCCTCACGCACGTCGCCATGCTCCTGCGCGGGGCGGGCGTGGAGGGCGACGCCGAGCTCCTCGCGCACACGCTGCTGGGCTACCTCGACACCACCCTCGTCCACCACCTGTCCGTCGAGCGCGGCATGTCCCTCGACCGCCTGGACGCGACCTGGCACGACCTGGTGACGCGGCTGGGAGCCGGCCCGGCCGGGTGAGCCTCCGGGCGGCCCGCGCCGCGCTCGCCGGGCATCCGGAGATCAGCCGGACATCCGGAAGATCAGGCGAGGGGCTCGCTGAGCTCGATCGCCCGCAGTGCGGCGGCGTGCGCCTGCTCGTCGGCGACGTCGAGCGCCGTGTCGGCGAATTTGATGACGTGCTCGTCGCCGTGCGCCACCGCGCGCTCCAGCACGTCCGCGGCGGTGACGCCGCCCGGTGAGGCGCACGGGACGTACGGGACGGCTTCCGCGGGGGCGTACATCGCCGTGACCGCGGCGGACGCCTTCCAGGCCGCGTGGAGGCTCGGCGCCCACAGGTCCCGCGGCAGCGCGGGGAGGGTGCGCAGGACGGCGCTGGGAGCCGTGGCCGCGTGCACGAGCATGGTCGCGTCGCCGTGGCCGTGGGTGGCGTAGCGGTGGGTCGCGGCGCGTACCAGCTCGGCGAGCCGGTGCCGGGCCGTGCCCGGGTCGGTCACGTCACCGGCCCAGGCGGGCAGCCGCTCGACGCGGGCCAGCCGCGCCGGGAAGCCTCCCTCGACGGCCGGGACCGGGGGTACGGCGTGCAGGCTCGCGGCGGCGTGCGCCCGGCCGGGGAGCCAGGTGATGCCGGTGAGCGGGTGATGGCGTGCGGCCCAGTAGCCGAGCCCGTGGACGAGCTCGGTCAGCCGGGGCTCGCTGTTGCCGTCGCGGAGCAGAGCGCGTACGGCGTGGCCGACGCGGATCACGGGGTGGGTCGATCCTCCGTACATGCCCGGCAGCAGACGGGGCCACCACGTCGCGAGCACGCTCCGCCAGCCGTGTTCGGGCAGTGCGCGGCCGAAGTAGGCGATCCAGTCGGCGGCCCGGCGCGGGTCGCCGAGCGCGCCGGGCCAGTCGGCGTCCGTGACGGGTGCGACGGCGGCCGGGAACTCCTCCAGCCGCTCCTCGTAGAGGTCGAGCCAGCGGTGGACCGCGTCCGCGCGGCCGTGGGCGACGAGCGCCTCGGCCACCATGGGGGCGTGGTTGGTGAGCCGCCCGAGCCGCTCCGGGCCCGCGGCGTGCAGCCGCTGGAACGCTTCGTCGAGCACGCCGCTCGCGTCCGTGGTGTCGTCCGTGGTGTCCATACGGGGCACGCTAGGCGCGGTCGCCGGCCGCCGTATCGGCCGCGGGGACCAGGTCGGGCGGCGCGCCGGCCCTAGGCCGGGCCGCCGGGCCCCGTCAGGCGCCCCGCCAGATGTTGTCGAAAGCCGCCTGCTCGATGGTCCGCCGCTGCCGTACGGCCTCCAGGTCCAGCAGCGCGTCATTGACCGCGGCGAGCACGATCTCGGCCTCGTCACCGGCGTCGGCCGTCGCCTCCGCGCCGCTCTCGCCGCGGATCCCGAGGGCCGTCGCGAGGCCGGCGAGGACGGGCTCGTCCGCCGCCAGGCGGTCCTCGGCGAGACGGTGGTCGGCCGAATCGGCCGGGACCGCCCGGCCGGGCCGGAACGGCATCCAGCGGCTGCCTCGCCGCGTGAGCTGCCCGTCCGCCTCCAGGGCGCCCAGGTAGACCGCCGCGAGGCCGCGGCCCCTGCGCCACAGCCAGTCGCCGACCGGCTCGTACGGCGCTTCCCGGACGAGCGACGCCGCGGCCTCGGCCAGCACGCGATCCGCCGGAGCGGCCGGGTTGCCGGGCACGATGCGGTCGCCGTCCAGGATGACGGCCCCGGCGGCCAGGAGGTCGATCACCTCCGCTCCCGCCAGCGCGAGCGAGAGATCGCCCGGCTCCACAGGGTGCGTGGACGCCGCGTCCATAGCGGTCATCATCAAGTCCCGTGCTGTGGTCATAGAAGGCTCCACGTGGGCCGCCGGCGGATGCTCCGCACCCGAGCCTACGGAGCAACCTCCACCGCTGCACCCCGTTCCACCTCGGACGACTGTCGCCGCCTCCGCCACGCGCTCATCCCCGCACAGCCCGCCGCACCCGCGAGGCTCCCCAGCATGACCGGGTTGACGGCTGCGGGAACCAGGTCGACCGGGGTGTGGACGTCCGAGACGCAGCGGGCCTCCAGCGGGAACCAGCTCTGTTCCACGCGGGGGTGAGGGGCTACGGCCGAGGGGTCAGGGTCGTCGCTGAACGTCACCACGGGGCACCAGTCGGGCCAGGTGGGCACGAACATGAACCCCACGCCCACCCCGTACGCCAGTACCGCGCAGCACAGCAGGGAGCCTGCCGCCTCCGTCCAGGCGCCGGCGCCCTTCCTGCGGGTCAGCCGCCGGGTCATCACGGCACGTACGGCTTTCACGAGCAGGAGGCACGCGGCCACGGGCACGGCCAGGAGAAGCATGAGGATCAGGAGAAACACATGATCACAATGCCATGCGGCCCGTGCGCGTACGGCCGCCCGGCCGTCGATCCCGGTGGGCGTGCCCGTCAGACGCGGTCCACGATCCCCACCTTCCCCTCGGAGCGCGCGCAGTGGGCTCCGCAGTACCAGTGGCCGTCCGCTTCGACGCCCTGGCCGATGATCTTGACTCGGCAGTGCTCGCAGACGGGGGCCATCTTGTGGATGGCGCAGGTGAAGGAGTCGAAGACGTGACGCGAACCGTCCCGGGTCTCCACGGAGAACGCCAGGTCGTAGTCGTTACCGCAAACCTCGCAACGTGCCATGGGCCGCATGCTCCGCAGGGAGGGGGGCCGGGGCAAGGCTATGGCGGGCGGGTCGGCGGGGCTGCACCCGGCCGGCGGAACCGGCCGGCCGCAGGGCAGGGCTCGTGGGGTCGCTCAGAGCAGGCTTCCGGGCAGGGGGCCGGCCGGCTCGGCGGGCACCGAGTGGCAGGTGAAGCCCAGCCGGGTCAGCGCGCGGGTGACCTCGTCGGCGGTGAAATCACGCCGGTCCTGCCTGGTGATCACCTGCCCGACCTGCTTGACGGGATACGTGCGGCGGCCGATGGCCACGCAGGCGCCCACGGCGGGCTCAGGCGCGACGCCCTTCATCATGTGCTCGACCTCGCTCTTGACGAGATCGAAGGGGAAACGGGCGATAACGCAGCGCATAGTGCCTCGACGAGGTGGGAGGGAAACCCGGGGGCGGGATGCCGGCCGGCGCGTATCGAAGGAATTCCCCGGCGGCCACGGGCCGCCTGCCGGAATGGAGCGGAAAAGCAACGAGCCGGGGCCCGCACCCAAAGTGCGGGCCCCGGCTGCGTTCAGCGCGCGTCGGACGACGGGCGTCAGGCGGGGAGGATGTTCTCCGCCTGCGGGCCCTTCTGGCCCTGGGTGACGTCGAAGGTCACCTTCTGGCCCTCCTGGAGCTCACGGAAGCCCTGGGTGGCGATGTTCGAGTAGTGGGCGAAGACGTCGGCGCCGCCGCCGTCCTGGGCGATGAAGCCGAAGCCCTTTTCAGCGTTGAACCACTTCACGATGCCGGTAGCCATAACAAATCTCCTTCGGGGCATTACCCGGGGACCGCACTGTGCGGGCCCCGCATCGCCGCGATGATTGCCCTGTCCGGAAATTGAAAAGCCGGAAATACAAAAAGTGCCACCGCCGACTGGAGGCCGGCCGATGAACACTTGCAAGTCTTTGGGAACCACAACTGCAACTGAAAAGACAGTAGCACGGAACCCCTGCCGGTGGGGCGGAAAAATTTTTCGCCCCACGGTCGAGTGAAAAATCATCTCTACGCCGGGATTTTTCCGCGAAGACCTCCCCGGACCGAGCAGCCGTACTGAGCATCCGGACTGAGCACCCGTACCGAGCAACGGCCCCACCGGCATCAACACCCCTGCGCCCGCCATGCGTTTCATGTGTTTTCCGGGGGTTGCGTGTCGGTTCGTCCCCATGGTCGTTCTGCAAGACATGAAGAACCGCATCGTGACGCGTATCGCTGTGGGATCGGCCCTCCTGGTGTGCGGCGCCGTCTCCGCATCCGGCACCGCCCAGGCCGCCGGCGGGGGCGGGCTCAGCCCGCGGCCGCTGATGAACCGGCTGGCCCACCTCGCCGACGTCGAGGAATCCCCCGTGGGCGACACCGTCTCCTTCGTCAACGAGAAGCTCCCCAAGGAGGCATCCAGCCGTATCTCCCTCCGATGACAACCGACGAGCCGGCGACCGCGGTGCCGGGGCTCCCGGCACCGCACCGCCCGCACCCGTAGGGCGATAATCCCCGGGTGATCTCTCTCGACGAGCACCTGACCGGCCAGTGGTGCAGCGCCCCCTTCGACGCGGGCGCGATGGAGACGAGCGAGCTCGTGTTCCTGGCCGACGGCCGCGGATGGAGCCGCTTCGACAGCATCAGCGGCGAGCTGAGCATCGGCCGGTTCGCCTGGTGCCACTCCTCCCCCGGCCTGCTCGAACTGCACTACACCTGGCGGGTCAACGGCCGGTGGAGCCCCTCCGGGGACGGGTTCGAGACCGTGGACGACAGCGGCCCGGACGACGAGCTGATCCGCACCGCGTACCGCATCGGCACGGAGCAGGCGCCGCTCTCCAGTGCACCGGTGACCGCGCTGCTGCTCGGCGTCCCGGTCGAGTGCGCCGAGGCCTTCGCCCGCGGCCGCCGGGTCATGACCCCCGCCGACGATCCTTCGTCAGCGGCGGCCCCGTACGCACCGCCCGTCCATCCCGCCTCACCCGTACGCTGACCATCGCACCAAACCCTCCCCCGAGCGCCCGCGGCGGCCCTACGGTAGGCGGTCGCCACCGCCGAAGGAGGGGAACGTCCGTGGACAAGGACCAGCGCGCCCGCATCGTCGCCCGGGTCACGGAGGAGCGCGAGCGCCTGCGCCCGCTCCAGCCGGAGATGACCCGCACCGTCATCGAACTCCTGCGCCGCACCGTGGCGGAGAAGGAGCCGGGCGTCGTGCCGTGGGTGAACCTGGCCACCATCAAGGCCATCCAGGCCAAGCACGGCACGGACGGCATCCTTGCGCTGTCCCTGTCGCTGGGGAACTGGGCCGCCGCGGTGGCCCAGGACTTCGCCCGCACGACCGGGCACACCGCGGAGCAGCTCATGGATTTCTACGAGACGCAGTTCTTCGAGGACGACGACCCGTCCGACGACGACGCGTCCTGAGCGGGCGGCGGGCTCACGCGGCGCGGCGCTGGGCGAAGCGCAGCATGTTGCCCGCGGGGTCGCGGAAGGCGCAGTCGCGGACCCCGTACGGCTGGTCGATCGGCTCTTGGAGCACCTCGGCGCCCGAGGCCCGGATGCGTTCGAAGGCGGCGTCGCAGTCGTCGGTTGAGAAGATCACGCCGCGCAGCATGCCCTTGGCGAGCAGCTCCGCCATGGCCTGCTTGTCGGCCGGGGAGGCGTTGGGGTTGGCGGCGGGCGGTTCGAGCACGATCTCCACGTCGGGCTGCGAGGGGGCGCCGACCGTCACCCAGCGCATCCCCTCGAAGCCGACGTCGTTGCGCACCTCGAAGCCGAGCGCGTCCCGGTAGAAGGCGAGGGCCTTGTCGTGGTCGTCGACGGCGATGAAGCACTGTGAAAGCTTGATGTCCATGCAGCTCACGCTACGGGCGGGCCGCGTGCTGCGCTTCTCCGATCCTGACCGGTTCCACGTTCCTCACCGGTTCCGCGTTCCTCACCGGACTCGCGTCCCTCACCGGTTCCGCGTTCCTGGCCGGCCGCGTGAAGATCTTGGCGACGCAGGCCGGGACGGCCGCGCCCTGCTCGTGCGGGCGTGCCCGGTACGCGCTCGGGCTCTCGCCCACCAGCTCGGTGAAGCGTGAGCTGAACGACCCCAGTGACGTGCACCCGACCGCGAAGCAGACGTCGGTGACCGACAGGTCGCCGCGGCGGAGCAGTGCCTTGGCCCGCTCGATCCTGCGGGTCATGAGGTAGCTGTACGGGGTCTCGCCGAACGCGGCGCGGAAGCTGCGGGAGAAGTGGCCGGGCGACATGTGGGCCGAGCGGGCCAGCGCGGGGACGTCGAGGGGCTCCGCGTAGTCGCGGTCCATCGTGTCGCGCGCCCGGCGGAGCCGGACCAGGTCCGTCAGCATCACCCGACCAGCATCGCACGGCCGCCGGCGGCCACCGGCGGCCGTGAGCCGGGCCCGGGGGAACGGCGGAATCTCGTCGCGCGAGCCCTCTTGCGTTGCCCGTGTCACAGCCGTCAGGGTCACTTACCGGAGTCACGAAGTCAGCAAGGTTCACGTACGCGCCGCAGCTCACATCAGCCCCTTGTATCCAGGAGGACCGATGCACGAGTCAGCCCCGCAGAACCCCCGGCAGCCGGAGACGGAGACGGAGACGCCCGGCCACGCACAGGACCCGGGCGTCAGCCGCCGCTTCCTCTTGAAGTCCGCGGGCGCCGCGGGCGCGGGAGTGGGGGTCGGCGCGGGCCTCGGCGCGGGCCCGGCCCGGGCGGACGCCGCGGCAGAACCTGCCGCCGCGGCGGTCCCGCGGCGGCAGGGCGCGACCATGATCGGGGTGCCGTTCGAGCGGCGCGGCACCGTGCGGGTCGGGATCGTCGGGCTGGGCAACCGCGGCGCCTCGATGACGGAGCTGTTCCTGGCGGTGCCCGGGGTCCGGGTGGTGGCGCTGTGCGACAAGGTGCGGGCGAAGGCGGAGAAGGTCGCGGCCACGGTGAAGGCGGCGGGTCAGCCGGCGCCGGCGCTCTACACCAAGGGCGAGGGCGACTACGCGCAGCTGTGCGGGCGCGGCGACGTGGACTTCGTGTACGTGGCCACGCCCTGGGAGTGGCACTTCCCGATGGCCGAGGCGGCCCTGAAGGCCGGCAAGCACGTGGGGGTGGAGTGCCCGGCCGCCATGGAGCTGGATCAGCTGTGGCGGCTGGTGGACCTGTCCGAGCGGACGCGGCGGCACTGCATGCAGCTGGAGAACTGCTGCTACGGCAAGAACGAGATGCGCGTGCTGCGGATGGCGCACGCGGGCGTCTTCGGCGAGCTGCTGCACGGGGCGGGGGCGTACCTGCACGACCTGCGGGAGCTGATGTTCTCGCCGACGTACTACGAGGGCCCGTGGCGGCGGCAGTGGCACACCCGGCTGCGGGGCGACATCTATCCCACGCACGGTTTCGCGCCGGTGGCGAACTACATGGACGTCAACCGCGGGGACCGCGCGGTGCGGATCTCGACGGTGGGCTCCCCCGCCGCCGGGCTGGCCGCCTACCGCGCGCAGCACATGCCGGCGGGCGATCCGAGCTGGAAGGAGACGTACGTCGGGAGCGATCTGTCGGTGAGCCTGGTGCAGACGGCGAAGGGGCGGGTGATCCGCCTGGAGCACGGGGTCTCCAACCCGCACCCGTACAGCCGTGTGAACACGCTGGGCGGCACGAAGGGCGTGTTCGAGGACTACCCGCCGCGGATCTACCTGGAGCCGGAGATGTCCGGGGACGAGTGGGGTGACTTCGGGGCGTACGCGAAGTGGGACCACTGGCTGTGGAAGGAGCACGCGAACCCGCCCGGCGGGCACGGCGGCATGGACTACATCATGGTCTTCCGGCTCATGCAGTGCATGCAGCAGGGCTTGGTGCCGGACTTCGACGTGTACGACGCGGCCACGTGGAGCGCGCCCGTGCCGCTCAGCCACGCCTCCATCAGAGCGAAGGGGGCGCCGCAGGAGATCCCGGACTTCACGCGGGGGCAGTGGCGCGCGGGGCGGTCGGGCGTGGACTCGGTCAAACCGTAGGCAGCGGGCTCGGCCGAGCCGTAGGCACATGCAGAGGCGCCCACCCCGGTCTTCCGGGGTGGGCGCCTCTCTTACGTCAACCGGTCAGGACTGACCGGCCTCCGCACGAGCGAGCTCGTTCTCGCGCTGGATCTTCGCGACCCGGCCGCGGACGAGGTACCAGCCGCCGATCAGCATCGCCACGATGATCGGCAGGCACAGGACGGTGGTGCGCCCGGCGCCCGGCTCGGCCGCCATCAGACCCAGCACGGCGGCCAGGAAGAGCAGCGTGACGATCTGGGTGTACGGGGCCCAGGGCAGCTTGTAGCCGGGGCGGGTGACCCGGCCCTCCTTGGAGCGGCGGTAGAACAGCAGGGAGCAGACCATGATCATGCCCCAGGTGCCGATGATGCCGATGGCGGCGAAGTTCAGCACGATCTCGAAGGCGTCCGCCGGGACGACGAAGTTCAGGCCGACGCCCAGCACGCAGAAGAACGCGGTGAGCAGGATGCCGCCGTAGGGGACCTGGCCCTTGTTCATCTTGCCGGTGAACTTCGGCGCCGAGCCCGACATGGCCATCGAGCGCAGGATGCGGCCGGTGGAGTAGAGGCCGGAGTTCAGGCTGGAGAGCGCCGCGGTGAGGACGACGAGGTTCATCACGCCGGCCGCGTACGGCACACCGATCTTGGACAGGACGGTGACGAAGGGGCTCTCGCCGGCGTGGTAGGCGGCGTAGGGCAGCAGCACCGCGAGCAGGATGACGGAGCCGACGTAGAAGAGGCCGACGCGCCACATGATCGAGTTGATCGCCTTCGGCATGATCTTCTCGGGGTTCTTGGTCTCACCCGCGGCGACGCCGCACAGCTCGACGGAGGCGTAGGCGAAGACGACGCCCTGGATGACCATCAGCATGGGCATCACGCCGGACGGGAAGATGCCGCCGTGGTCGACGATGTTGGACAGGCCCGGGGTGCCGTCGCCGACCTTGTGCTGGCTGGCCAGCAGGAAGATGCCGACGACCATGAAGGTGGAGATCGCGGCGACCTTGATGATCGCGAACCAGAACTCCATCTCACCGAAGTACTTCACCGAGATCAGGTTCACGGTGAGCACGACCGCGAGGGCGATCAGCGCGAGCACCCACTGGGGGATGTCGCTGAACATGCTCCAGTAGTGCGTGTACGTGGCGACCGCCGTGATGTCGGCGATGCCGGTGGTGGCCCAGTTGAGGAAGTAGAGCCAGCCCGCCGCGAAGGCGCCCTTCTCGCCCATGAACTCACGGGCGTAGGAGACGAAGGCGCCGGAGGACGGGCGGTAGAGGACGAGCTCGCCCAGGGCCCGGACGACGAAGAAGGCGAAGAGGCCGCAGACGGCGTACGCGATGAAGAGGGAGGGTCCCGCGCTCGCCAGGCGGCCGCCGGCACCGAGGAAGAGTCCGGTGCCGATCGCTCCACCAATGGCGATCATGTTGACGTGGCGGGACTTGAGGTCCTTGCTGTACCCGGCATCGCCGGCGTCCACGTGCGTGGAGGCCGTCGGCGCCGCCGTGGCGGCGGGCTGGGTTTCGGCCGCAGTGAGGGTGCGGTCACTCATGTGGTACTTCGCCTTCTTTGGAGGGGGCAGGACCGGGCCGTGGTGCTGCGAGGGGGTGAGCCCGGTTACCCGGAGGGCCGGCTGGCGATGCCGTTCCTCCGAGGGATGGTGCGATGCCCGCCGGCCGTGAGCCGGGCATGTCCTCTCCTCCGGCCGGGCGCGGGCGGCCCCGGGTGGGGGTCGTTCGCGGCCGTGCAGGGGGGAGCGGGCACGAGGGTGCGTGGCCCGGGGCGGCGGTGCTGTTGCTGCCGTCCTGGGCGCCGCTGGATGGCGCGGGGAGGTCAGCCCTTTAAGGGCCGCCGCCGGCCGGGTGTCACCCGACGGACCGGCCTGCCGTGGGGCGCGTGCGCCTCACGGCACGGCATGGCGCCGGGACGCTGCTGCGCCTCGGTGCTCGGCCGGCTCTCGGTGGACTCCATGCCGTGAATGGTGTGAGGCGCGTAAGGGCGACGTCAAGACTTCACGGGGAATTGATATTTCCGTCGGTAAGTGATCGATCAGTGCTGGTCAGAGCGGGGCGACCAGGGCATTTCCCGGACGGGTAAAGGGATTCGCGGGGCGGGAAAGGCAGGCTCGTACATGACCGTTTTCACGCATTGCCCCTGTCCGCTGTGATCAAGGCCACAGCGATGTGATCTTGCGTTGTTTGCCTCGGGCGATACATGCCTTCTGCATTCATGCCTATTGCATTCATGCACCCCGCATACGGATGGCCGGGCAGCCGGACGGGTGGACCTGGAGGCAGCCCGGCGCGCGGGGGCGCGGGCGCCCGAAGGGGGCGACTTACAGTGGCCGCCACAGAAAGCTGCAACACGGCGGAGGTGTTTTGCCCATGCAGGTCGCCGGCTGGCACGTAGAAATCGAATTCGACGAGGACGAATCCCGTACCCGGGCCGCCGCCCTCCTGCGACTGCGCGACGGCACCGAGCTCCGCGCCCGGACCAGCTCCACCCGGGACGCCCGAGATCCCAACGAACCGCGCGTCGGCGAGGAGATCGCCGGCGCGCGCGCCCTGCGCGACCTCGCCGAGCAGCTGGAGCTCAAAGGCCGCGCCGAGGCCCGGAACCTCTCCAAGCAGTAGGCCCCGGCACCGGCCCGGCCCGGCGCGGTCCGCCGCGACGTGATCCGACCCGCTGGATCCGGTCGATCCGCGGGCATATGCGCGGGGCCGGCCGCGGGACCGGAAGGGGCCGCTCAGCTGCGGGGCGAGTGCGGACGGGTGTGCGCCGCACAGTGCTCCGGAGGTGCGGGTGGTCGGCGCGAAAGCATCGCCGGCCACCCGCTTTTACCTTGCCTATATTGCTGCATGACTATCTCTTGACTAATCTCCCGAAGGCACCGACCGGCACCACCAGCAGCAGAGCACAGCAAAAATCCCTGGGGCACGCCTTCGCGCGGCGCACCCCAGGGATCTCCGGTCGGTCATCGTCTCCCGCAGCGGCTGCGGGCTTCCGTCAAAGACAGCAGCCGAAGCGGGCCCAACCGACGCCAAACCAGTCTTCGGAGGGTACCGTGAACCACCCCGCCCGGCTACGTGACGCCATCGCCGCGGACGGCACCACCCCCCTCATCGGCATCTTCGACATGTTCTCCGCCTCCGTCGCGGCCCGGCACTACGACGGCATGTTCGTCTCCGGCTTCGGCTTCGCGGCCTCGCACTACGGCCTTCCCGACATAGGTTTCATCGCCTGGCCCGACATCGTCGCCTTCGTGCAGCGGCTGCGCCTCGCCTTCCCCGCGCAGCACCTGCTCGTCGACATCGACGACGGCTACGTCGATCCCGAGACCGCCTGCCACGCCGTCCAGCAGCTGGAGGCCATCGGCGCCTCCGGAGTGATCCTGGAGGACCAGCAGCGGCCGCGCCGCTGCGGGCACGTCGACGGCAAGCAGATCCTTCCCCTCCAGGAGTACCTGGACAAGCTCAACATGGTCCTCGAATCCCGCCGCGACCTCGTCGTCGTCGCCCGGACCGACGCCACGGAGGAGCAGGAGATCCTGCGGCGCGCCAAGGCCCTGGCCGCCACCGACGCGGACGTCCTGCTCGTCGACGGCGTCCGCAGCACCGACTGGATCCGCAAGGTCCGGGACGTCATCGGCGACAAGCCCCTCCTCTTCAACCAGATCGCGGGCGGCAAGTCGCCCCGGCTGTCGCTGCCGGAGCTGTCCGGGCTCGGCGTGGACGTGGCGATCTACAGCACCCCGTGCCTCTTCGCCGCGCAGTCGGCCATGGACGAGGCCCTGGCCGGGCTGAAGGCCCGGGACGGGCGGCTGCCCGAGCACACCCCCGACAGCATCGGCGTCGCCGAATGCCTGGCGCTGCTGGAGAAGAACATCAGCCGTCACCACGGCCGGGCCCTGACCGCCGCGCCCGGCGCCCACTGACCGCACCCCTTCCCCATCCGGCCCTCCGGGGCCGCCCGTGGCCGCGCCCCCATCCCCTCCGGCGCGGCCACGGGCCTGTTCACCCCCGGCCCGGTGCACGTGCAGCGGCATCCGGTGAACCCGCGGGGACATCCGGTGAACCGGCAGGGTGCGCCACGGCGTCTGAAGGACTGGCCCCGCCGCGAAGGCGGCGGGCGCACAGCAGCCAAGGGCAGGGGACACCAGACCGTGAGCCGGACCGGCACGACCGACAGCAGCACTCCGGCGGGCATACCCGCCGGCGATCCGGCGGATCCCGCGGGCCCGGCGGCGCAGGCCGGGCCCGCGCCCACGACGGCGCTGCGTCCCAGCGGGCTGGTCGACCTGCGGGCGGCCGGCTGCCGGGCCCCGGCGGTGCTGTCGTACCCGGCGGGGTCGGTCGTCGTCGTGTCGGGACTGCCCGGCAGCGGCAAGAGCACCCTCATGCGCCGCTGGTCGGCGGCGGCCCCCGCCGTCGATCCACGGGCCGCCCACGAGCGGTGGCAGGCGCGCATGCCGGACCGGCTGCCGTACGCGGTCTACCGGCCGTGCGCCCGGCTGGACCACTTCCTGCGGATCCGGGCCGCCGTGCGCGGCGGGGAGCCCGTCCTGGTGCACGACTGCGGCAGCCGCCCGTGGATGCGGCGCTGGCTGGCCCGCGAGGCCGGCCGCCGGGGCCACGAACTCCACCTGGTGCTGCTGGACGTGGGCACGGCGCAGGCGCTGGAAGGGCAGCGCGTACGGGGCCGCCGGGTCAGCCGGCGCGCCTTCACCCGGCACGCGCACGGGCTGGGCCGGCTGCTCCGCGGGCTCGACGGCGCCGTGGAGCCGGGCGGCGGAGGCGGGCCCGTGCCGCCGGACGTCGCGGAGGCCGCCTCGCTCGTGCTGCTGGGCACCACGACCCGCGAGCACGTCTCCGGTCTGGAGTTCCGGCCCGCCCGGTGACCCGGTCAGCCCGGTGACGCGGGACGCCCGGTGAAGCGGGACGCCTCGCCCTGCCGGTTCAGTACCGCAGGACCGCGGCGAGGCGGTGTTCCTCGGCCAGGGAGTCGTCGGGGACGAACTCGACGTCCGCGCCGCTGTCGAGCGCGCTCTCGACGATCTCGTCGACGGCGTCCTCGATGAGGGAGCCGTCCGCGCTGAGCGGCTCCGCGGACTCCTCCACCAGCTGCGGGTGGCCGCCGTTGCCGTCGGTGCGGACGGTCGCCTGGTAGTGGTCCTCGACGGCCAGGAGGGCCACCCGGCCCTGCCGCACCGTCTGCCAGACCTCGTCCAGGCCGGAGGTGTAGCGGCGGGCCCCGCGCGCGTCGCTGAGCCTGCGCATCACCTCGCCCCTGCGCGCCTCGCGGCGCTCCTCGAAGGCCGGGCGGAGAACCTCCAGGAGCTCGTGGCCGCTCTTCGCGGCGCCGCTGCCGTTCTCGACCACGGCGGTGATCGCGCCCTGGTCGGGGAAGGCCTCCTTGAAGTGCGCGGTGAGCTCGCGCAGGCCCACGAGGTACAGGGGCCGGGGGTGCTTCTCGAGAACGCCCGCGAGCGCGCCGGCGACCGTCCGCAAGTACTGCCGTTCGCGCTCGGCCTGGCCCTCCTCGCGGATGGGCGTGCCGTAGTTCTTGCCCGGCAGCGCGTCCACGTGGTCGGGCAGGGCCGGGTGCACGGGGAAGCCGTTGCCGGTGAACTCGGTGAGGAGGTCGCCCGCGCCGTCCCACAGGCGGCACTCCCCCTTGGTGACGGCCAGGGCCCAGTACGGCTCCTCCATCCGGGCGGCGGCCACGAGGTTGCGGGTGAGGAAGGTCTTCCCGACCACCACGCGCTGGGGCACCGAGCGCGGCAGGTACCACACGTGGTGCTCGCCGGGGGCCGCGAGGATCAGCAGCCCGTCGCTGGTGTGCGTCAGGTCCACCCCGGCGACGGCCGCGTCCAGCTGCCCCTCGACGTCGGAGCGTACGGACCGGGAGACCCCGGCGTCCTCGGCGAGCCGGCGCTTGGCCTCGGCGACGGTGTTCCGCAGCCGGACGGGGTCCTCGGGGCTGTAGGGGGAACGCCGGGTCGTCGGCACGAGCAGCGAGACCGCCGGATAGGGCCGCTCTCCGCGCAGATCGCGGAGGATCTCGTCGGTCAGGTCGCCGATGTCCATGGGTGTTCTCCTACCGCCGCGGCCTCCGGGACCCTTACAGATCACCAGAAACACCCCGCACCAGCCACCCCAGCGCCACCAGACGGGGACGCCGGCGGGGGACGTAAGACTTTCGTCACCGGAATGACGGACCCGGGCCGGGCCGGATCGCGTTCCAAGGGGTGAAGAGAACACGCCGGGCTTACGGAGGCAGGAAATGGGACGTGTACGACGGGTGCTGCGCAAGCCGGTCGTCATCGGAGTGCTGGTCGCGGGAGCCCTCGCGGTGGCCGCGGGGCTGGTGTGGTTCCAGCCGTGGAAGCTGTGGGTGGACGAGACCGTACGGGAGTCCGTGCCGTCGGCCGCCGGCTCCGCGCGGGCGGGCGGCGGCACGGGCGGCGTGCGGACCCTGGCCACCGGCGACCTGATCAGCCACGAGCACAGCACCAGCGGGAAGGTGCGCATCCTCCAGCTGCCCGACGGGAGCCGCACGCTGCGCATCGAGAACCTCGACACCAGCAACGGCCCCGACGTCAAGGTCCTGCTCAGCGACGCCCCGGTGAAGAAGGGACGGGACGGGTGGTACGTCTTCGACGACGGCGCGCACCGCAGCCTGGGTTCCCTCAAGGGGAACAAGGGCGACCAGAACTACGCCCTGCCGGCCGACGTGGACCTGTCCCGCTACACCAGCGTCAGCATCTGGTGCGACCGCTTCGACGTCTCCTTCGGGGCGACCGCCCTCAAGCCCGTCTGACCGCGGGCCCGTCCGGCCGTGGGTCCGTCCGGCGTGGGCCCGCCCCGCCACGTCAGGCGACGTCGATCGTGGCCGCGACGGGCGCGGTCCCGGAGACCTCGCAGGTGACGGTCACGCCGAAGACGTGCACGGTGGCGTCGCCCGGCGCGATGGTCGCGGCTCCCGGCGCCCCGAGGCCGACCGAGGCCGTTCCGCCGGTGAGCGTGACGGTCGAGCCGCTGGGCACCGTACCGGCGTTGGTGAACCCGGTGGCTGTTACGGAGCCGGTCGCCGAGCCGCCGAGGGCGAGGACCATCTCGCCGGTGGCGGCGCGGGCGGGCACGTCGACGGGGACGGTCAGCGCGGTGGTGACCTCGACGGACACATCCGCGGTCGAGCCCTGCGGCGCGCTGGCGGGTGCGGTCACGGTGACGAGGAGGGACTGGACGCCGCCGGGGGCGCCGGGGCCGGTGCAGGTGTAGCCGACGGTGACGGCGTCGGCGGCCGCGGCGGGCGGGGCGCCGAGGACGGTGCCCGCCCCCGCCAGTACGGCGGCGACTGCCGCGCCCGTGATCGTCCGGCCGCGGTTCCGCTGTGTGCGGGTGTGGGGGATGCTCATCGCCGTGCTCCTTCCGTCCGGCGCCGCGGTGGGCGGGCCGGATCCGAGGACGGGACTGCCGGAAGACCGGCAGGACTGACGTGAACATGTCATCTCTGCCATGGGGCTGCGGAGAAGTCAACAGCCGTGCGGACGCCGCTAGCTCTCCGGGCTCTCCGGCCCCTCCGCGCTTCCCTGACCCTCCGGGCTCTCCGCGCTCTCCGTGCTCACCAAAGCCGTCAGGGCGGTCAGCCCGCCCGCGGCGAGGGCTTGGCGCTGGCGGTCGGCCGGGGCGCCGCGGCCGAGGAAGAGCCGCAGCAGCCGGTTGACCTCACGCGTGTCCCCGGCCTCGTCCAGGGCCGGGGTGATGTGCGCGAGCAGGGCGCCGACCGCCTCGCCGGGGCCGCGGCGCCGGCCGTGGGCGTCGATCAGGCCGCGGTGCAGCCCGTAGCGCGCGGCGTGCCAGTTCGCGGCGTGCAGCATCTCCGGCGGGCAGGGCGCGAGCGGCAGGCCCTCGCGTTCCTCGCGCAGCGCGGTGGCGACCAGGGCGCGGACGATGCCCGCGAACAGGACCGCGTCCTCGACGGTGAGCTGGACGTCCAGCGCCCGCACTTCGAGGGTGGGATAGCGCTCGGAGACGCGCGCCTGCCAGTAGAGCTGGCCGGTGTCCATGATCGCACCGGCCCGGAGCAGGGCACCGACCCGCAGGTCGTAGTCGTCCGGTCCCTCGAAGCACGGCGGCGGGCCGCTGACCGGCCAGCGCCCGAAGATCACCGTGCGCCAGCTGGCGAACCCGGTGTCCCTCCCCCGCCACAGCGGGGAGTTCCCTCCCATGGCCACCAGCACCGGCAGCCAGGGCCGCAGCCGGTTCAGGGCGCCGACGGCCGCGGCCCGGCCGGGCACCCCCACGTGCACGTGCATGCCGTTGACGAGCTGCTCGTCCACCAGGCGCGCCCCTTGCGCCTGGAGCGCCAGGTACCGCCCCTCGCCGGTGACCGGGACCGGGGGCCCGCCGGCCAGCGGAGCGGCGCCGCAGGCGACGGGCCGGCACCCCGCCTTCCGCGCCGCCGCGCTGATCGCGTGCCGCAGCCGCAGCAGGTGCCCGCCGACCTCCGCGAGGCCGGTGCAGACGGGGGTGGCGGCCTCCAGCTGGGCTTGCAGCAGCTCGGACTTGATCTCCCACGCCGCGGCCGTCGTGTGCAGGCCGGAGGCAGCCCGCACCTCCTCCGCCAGCGGCACCGGCAGCGCCGTGACGGGGTCCAGGAGCAGGTACTCCTCCTCCACCCCCAACGTGATCATGCGACCGTCCGCCCTCTCGTCCGCCGTTCCGCACCGGGGCAAGGGCTCCCCGGCGTCCCCGCAAGACCCGCCGGCTGGAGGTGTGCCCGGTGGCCGCGGGCGGTAACGGCCGCTGCTCCAGATGCGCCGGGCAGCCCCCCGCCTCGCCCGGAAGGCCGACAGGGCGATTCCGGCCAATACTGAACCTTGCGGGCACGTCCTCCGCGCGAAGGAACGCCACACGACGGCAACGTGGCACGACGCCCACGCAGGGCGGGCCGTACGAGGACGGCCGCACAGAGCACTGCGGCAACGGGGAACCGCGGCACGACGAGAGGGACGCCGATGCGGGAAATAGCCACCGTGGTAGACATCGCCGCCACGCCCGGCCACGTCTGGCGGATCCTGACGGACCTGGAGCGCTACGGGGAGTGGAACCCCTTCATCCGCGAGGCGTCGGGGACGGTCTCGCCCGGCGGCCGGCTGCGGCTGCGGGTCTTCCCGGCACGTCGCCGGCCCATGACGTACCGCCCGAAGGTCAGGGCCGCGGCCCCTGAGGAGGAACTGCGGTGGCTCGGCCGGACCCTCCTGCCCGGCCTCTTCACCGGAGAGCACCGCTTCACCCTCACCGACCTGGACGGGAACGGCACGCGCGTCGTGCAGAGCGAGAAGTTCACCGGGGTGCTGGTGCCGTTCCTGCGGCGGAGCATCGCCGCCTGCGTCGCGGACTTCGAGGCGCTCAACCGGGCCCTGAAGAAGCGCGCCGAGACGACGGCGAAGAAGTGCGCGGAGGCGGCGGGCAGCCTCTGAGCCCGCGGGGATCCCCCTGCGAGACCACTCGCACACTACAAACCGGACTGTCGGTTTCTCATCTCCAGCCAAAGCCGCAATTCGGTGTATTTGCGGACCACTTACCCCTCACCCACTCCGGTCCGCCGCACCGGCATCACCCGCCGCCAGTAAGCCGGTCTGCGAGTTACCCATAGATAAGGAGCATTCCGGGCAGGCCAAGTAGAAATCAAACCAGTTAGTTGGTTTCATGTGTTCATGATGTTGTCGAACCACCGCAGGAGCTGCCGGTGACGAAGCAAGAACGGGCCATGAACACCCGGCACGCGCTGATCCGCTCCGCAGCGCAGGCCTTCGACGAGTTCGGCTACACGCGCGCCAAGCTCGCGGGCATCAGCGCCGGGGCCGGGGTGAGTTCGGGCGCCCTGCACTTCCATTTCGACACCAAGGCGGCCATGGCGGCCGCCGTGGAGTCCGAGGCCACCAGGGCCCTGCACGCCCTGGCCCGGCACGCCCAGCGCAAGAGCCCCTCACCCCTCCAGGCACTCATCGACTCCTCGCACGTCATCGCCCAGCAGCTGCGCCGGGACGTCGTGGTGCGCGCCGGATTCCACCTCAACTGCCGTACTGCGCACCACTCCGAGGTGAATCTGCACCAGGAGTGGCTGGAGTGCGTACGCCGTACGCTGGAGCGCTCCGCGGCCCACGGGCAGACCCCGCCCCATGCGGTGCAAGAGGAGCTGACGACCACGGTCGTCGGGGCGACCGCCGGCTTCGAGGCCCTGGCCCGCCAGGACCACAACTGGCTCTCGCGCCCCGCCCTCACCGGCCTCTGGCACACCCTCCTGCCGCAGATGGCCACCCCCAAGGCGCTGACGCAACTCCAGGCCGCCGGAACGGAATCCGTCATCAGCGCGACCGGACCCGCTCCCGCACAACCCGCCGCGGCCCACGCGGCCGTCGGCTGAGGACCGTCGGCAGAGGACCGACAGCAGAGCCGGGCGGCGGAACGTCGCCGCCGCCCTCGGGCCCGCAACCCCCCTTGCGGGCCTTCGCCTTACCCGGGAATTCCCCCCGAAACCCACCCCTGGTTCCGCTCCGGAACCCACCCCGGAATCCGACCTTCCATCACGTGCCCCGCAGAGCATCCACCCTGGTGAAGCGCGTGAAGGAATGTCGTTCACCCTTGACAAACAGGATATCCGGTTTGTTAGCGTCCTGGCATCGGATCACCGGGGGCCCGCCGCCACGCGCAGCGGCCTCCGGACAGCTTTCCGATGCCGTGCAGGGGTGACGAGGGGGGGCTCGTGGCCCGTTGGCGCTGTGCGCTCAAAACGGCATCGGCCGGACACCAGGGGGTAAGCGTGGACGTCATCAGGCAGCGGTCCTGTCCAGCCCGCCGCCCGGACATCCTCCGCGCGCCCGGCGTCACAGCCGGAGCGCGCGCGGTACGTCACACGGAGGCCGCGGCCTCCGCCTCTTCGCTCTGGGCCCGGTGCGCCCGCCAGACCCGCGCACCGCGGTCGGGGGCCGTGTCCAGCATCCGCAGGGCGCCCGGCACCGCGACGCTCGGCAGGAACATGTCGTACAGCAGGGCGATCCGCTGCTCCAGGGACTCGCCTTCCGGGTGCGCCGTCGCCAGGATCTCGACGCCCGTCCAGGAGCTGACGAACAGCATCGCCGTCCGCTCCGCGTCCACGTGGGGCAGCAACTCCCCCTGCTCCTTGGCCTCGGTCAGCTGCCGGGCGATGAACTCGATCCACCCGGGCCAGGACGTGCCGAACAGGTCCCGCGCCTTGCGGTCGGCCGACAGCCGGATCGCGGCGCTCAGCAGGGGCTCCGCGGGCAGGCGGTGCGCCAGCACCATGCCGACGTCCACCCACTCCTGCAAGCGCGACTCCTGGGGCAGCACGCCCTCCGTCGTCAGCGCCTCGCCCAGGACCCCGCGCGCCAGCTCCTCCTTCGACGCGAAGTGGAAGTACAGCGCCCCCTTGGTGACGCCCGCACGCCCGAGGATCTCCGCGATCGTCGCCGACTCGTATCCGAACTCGTCGAAGACCTCACCCGCCGCCTCGAGAATCAGGCGACGCGTGTGAATCGCCCGCGCCTGCTTCGCCATTGACTACCTCCCGTTCACCGGCAACACGCCGATACGAACGCCCGGCCGGCCCCGGCCGCCGAATGCGTCCTGCCGGACGAAACGGGCAGGGCCCGGATTCGACGGCCAGGGCAAGCACAAGCCACAACCCTAAAGCAAACCGGATAGTCCGTATCTTATCACCGGGCCGGTTAACAACCGGGACGCACGATTCCACTCCGAGGAGAGACGTGTCTCAGATCCTGCTCCGCCCCGCACTCAACGCCGCCCACGGCATCCCGCGGCAGTCCGCCGACCACGCCACCGAGTGCCGGCTCGTCCGGCTGGAGGCCGGCGGGACCGAGGCGTCCGGCGGGCCGCAGGCCTCGACCTCAGACCTTAGCGCCCGCACCGCCCTCCCCGCCCACGACGGCGCCGGAACCGGCGGCGGGGCCGGCGCCGGAAGCAGCCTCGGAACCGAAGAAGGAACCGGCGTAGGAACCCCCGGCGGCCTCGCCGCCAAGGAACTCGTGCACCTGAGCTTCGACGACGCCGTGTTCCTGACCCGCTGGGAGCAGCTGGACCCCACGCACTACTCCGTCACCGGAAGCTGGCCGGCCCACACGACGCACCACGTACCCGGCCACGGCACCCATTACGAGCCCCTCACCGTCGCCCAGACGATACGCCAGGCCGGGCTCCTCCTCGCCCACACCGCGTTCGAGGCCCCTCTCAGCCACGCCACGCTCCTCCACACCTTCTCCTACACCCTCAACCCGGGCGCGGCCCTCGACACCGACCGGGCCACCCCGCTGCACATCGACGTCACCGCCACGCCCACGACCACGCGCAACAAGCGCGTCACCGCCCTCCACATCCGCATGACCATCTCGGCCGCGGGGCCGGCGGCTGACGACGGCAAGGTCTCCGGCCCGGTTCTCGTCACGGGCGAGACCACGTTCGAGTGGATTCCCCCGGCGGTCTACCGGCGGCTGCGCGGTGAGTACTGCCAGCCTCCCTCGGCGCTGCCGCCCCTCACGCCGCACCTTCCTCCCGCGCACGTCGGCCGGGCCAGGCCGGACGAGGTCCTGCTCAGCCCCACGGACGAGCCCCGCCGGTGGCAGCTGCGGCACCCCTTCGACAACACGGTCTACTACGACCACGGCGTCGACCACGTCCCCGGTCTCGTGCTGATCGAGGCCGCCAACCAGGCCGCGTTCACCGGGACCGCGCCGACCGCGGCCGGCTCCGCCGCCGGCTCCTGCGCCTGCGATCCGGCAGCGGGCTCCGGCTACCGCCCGCAGCCCGCCACCACCCACACCACCTTCCACCGGTACGCCGAGTTCGACGCCCCCATCGCCATCACCACCGAGCGGCAGACGACGTCGAGCACGACGACCCGTACCACCGTCGGGCACCAGAACGGCGAGCCCGTCTTCACCACCACGCACACCGGCCCCGCTGCGTGAAGCGGGGGCCCGGCGGCCGTCGTCCGGCCGCCGGGCCCTCTCCCCCTACCGCGTCACGCCCCGAACTCGCGTCACACCATCGTGAAGCCGCCGTCGACCGGCAGCACCGCCCCCGTCACGAACGACGCCCTGTCGCTGCACAGCCACGCGGCCGCCTCCGCGATCTCCGCCGGCTCGGCCGTACGGGCCTGCGGCGTCAGGCGGTGCAGCTCCGGCTCGATGTGCGGGTTGCGCTCGAACCAGCCGGCGATGATCTCGCTGCGCGTCGTGCCGGGGGCGACCGTGTTCACCCGGATGCCGTGCGGCGCGTACTCCGCCGCCGCGGCCTTCGTCAGGCCGATCACCGCGTGCTTCGAGGCGACGTACGGCGCGGCCGCGGGTATGGCCTGCATGCCGGCGACGCTGCTGTTGTTGACGACGGAGCCGCCCGTACCCGACTCCACCATGGCCGCGAGCTCATGGCGCATGACGTTCCACACGCCCCGTACGTTCGTGTCCATGATGGCGTCGTAGGCGTCGTCCTTCATCAGGTGCATCGGCTCCTGGTCCCAGCCGATGCCCGCGTTGTTGAAGGCGGCGTCGAGGCGCCCGTGGCGCTCCACCGCGCACTCCACCGCCCGCCGCGCGTCGTCCTCCACGCGCATGTCCCCGACGACGAACGCGGCGTCGCCGCCGCTCCCCCGGATCTCCTCGCACAGCGCCTCCAGGCGCTCCCCTCTGCGCGCCGTCAGCACCACCGCGGCGCCCTCGCGCGCGAACACCTTCGCCGCGGCAGCGCCGATTCCGCTGCTCGCTCCCGTAATCAGCACACTCTTACCGGAAAGAAAACCCTGATGATCAGTCATGGCCGAAATCCTGCCATCCCCTGACGGCCGCTCTCCCCCGCCCCCGGTGCCCCAAGTGGCGCATCGGTGGCTGGCAGGGAGGCGGGAGGGGGAAGGAGGACCGACGTGCCCGGACTTCGTGATCCCCTGACGATGCTGGTGAGGCGCGGCAGGGAACCGGCGGTCGTGCAGACGGTGCGGTCCACCGCAGCCGCGGTGATCGCCTATGTCGTGGCGCTGTGGCTGAGCAGGGAACCGGCCCCGCTGACCGCACCGCTCACCGCGCTCCTGGTCGTCCAGGTCACCCTCTACTCCACGCTCACCACGGGGGTGCGCCGGGTCAATTCGGTCGTGGCCGGCGTCCTGATCGCGATCGGCTTCAGCGTGCTGGTCGGGCTGACGTGGTGGAGCCTCGGGCTGATCATCCTCGCCTCCCTGGTCATCGGGCGGTTCGTGAAGGCCGGCGAGTTCGTCCCCGAGGTCGCGATCAGCGCGATGCTCGTCCTGGGGGTGACGCGGGTCGCGGAGACGGCCTGGGACCGGGTGCTGGAGACGCTGATCGGCGCGGTCGTCGGGCTGCTGTTCAACGTCCTGCTCGTCCCCCCGGTGTGGGTGCAGCCCGCGGGCGAGGCGATCGAGGACCTCGCGCGCCGGATGCGCCGCCTCCTCCAGGACATCGGCGAGGAGATCACCGGCCACACGTCCGTGGAGCAGGCCGCGGCCCGGCTGCACGCCGCGCGGCGGCTCGACCACGACATCGTCGAGGTGGACGCCTCGCTCCGGCAGGCCGAGGACAGCCTCCGGCTCAATCCGCGCGTCAAGGAGGGGCTCCTCTACCGGGTGGTGCTGCGTACGGGGCTCGACGCGCTGGAGATCACGGCCGTCGTGCTGCGCGTGACCTGCCGGACCCTCACCGATCTGGCCACGCACCGCGCGCAGGAGCCGCTCTTCCCCGGGGACACCGCCGCCGCCCTCGCGGAGGTCTACGGGCACATGGCCCTGGCGGTGGAGAACTTCGCCGTCGTCATCACCACGCACGTCACCACCAGCGCCGAGCACGCCGAGGAGCACCTCACTCGGGAGCTCGACGCCGCCCGCCGCACCCGCGACGGGGCGGCCGACCTGCTGCTCCATCAGGTCCAGCAGCACCCCCGGCAGTGGCAGCTGCACGGGGCGCTGCTCGCGGAGATCGACCGCGTCCTCGACGAGCTCGACGTGGAGAAGCGCACCGAACGGCTCACGGAGGAACTCGACCGCCGCTCCCGGGAACAGCGCGAGCGCTACCCGCGTCTGCACCGCGTCGTGCAGCGGCTGCGCAAGAGCCGCTACGGCCGCCGCAGCACCCTCGGATAGCCCCGCCGGCGGCCTCCGGCGCCCCGCGGGGACCGCGACGTAGCGCGACCCTGGCGTGACAGCGCGCGGCGATCTACGATCGCAGGCGGCTGGGGCACATGTACGAGGGGGGCTCGTGGTATCGCCATTGACCGCCTTGGAGTCCGCCTCGCGGACCGGGAGACCGCGATGACCCGGCGCCGATACCGGGTCATGTGCCCGCCCGTCCCTACGACCGCGGGAGAAGCGACTGAGATGCACTGGAGGCATCTGCGCCGCCGATGCCAGAAGGTGATCGGCGGGATTCCTGTGCCCGACCCGTTCTCCGCACAGGACCTGTGCGCGCGGCTCGCCGCCGAGCGCGACCGGCCGCTGCGCCTGCTGGCCCTGCCCACACCGACCGTCCCCGGCACGCCCTCGGGCATGCTGCTGTCCGTGGAGACCGAGGACTTCATCCTCTACGACGGGCAGACCAGCCCGCTGCACCAGGAGCACATCATCGTCCACGAGATCGGGCACCTGGTGTGCAACCACCGCTCCGCGCTCGACGACACCCGGCTGTACCGCCACCTCGACATCACCGATCCCCAGTCGGTGCGCCGGGCGCTGCCGCGGATCCGCTACGGCGACGAGCAGGAGCAGGAGGCGGAGATGATCGCCACGCTGATCCTGGAGGCGGCCGGGCGGGTGCCCGCGCCGACGCTGCTGTCGGGGATGCTCGGCGGTCTGGAATCGGCGATGGGGCTGCGGGTGGGCCGGCCGACGGGGGCGTCGTGCTCGCCTGGATAGAGGAGCTCAGCTGGATCGAGAACGCGGGCATCGCCGCCCTGTGGTCGGCGGCCCTCGTACGGGCCCCGCAGGCCGTTCGCCACCGCGAGCAGCGGCCGCTGTGGTTCGCCGTCGTCATGATCGCCCTGGCGATGTCGATGCACCTCGAACCCGTGACGGCCGTGCTGTCCCGGATGGTGCCCGGCGCCCACTGGGTGGACCTGACGACGCATCTGTTCAGCATCGTCGACGCGGCGGCGGTCCTGTGGTTCATCCACGGGGCGGCCGGCCGCCGGCGCCGCACCGGTGTGCTCTTCGGCACCGCGGCTGCCGTCATGGTCGCGCTCGTCCTGCTGGACGTGCTCGGGCCGGCGCACGCGCGGAACCAGATCGCGCCGTCGCGGGCCACGCCGAGCGTGCCGGACGCCTACTGGTGGGTGTTCTTCGCCTTCCACCTGACGGCCGACACGGTCTGCGGCATCGTGTGCTGGAGCCACGGCCGGCACGGCACGCCGCGCCTGCTGCGCTACGGGCTGCGCCTGTTCGGCTCCGGCATCCTGCTGGCCACGGTGCTGTGGTCGCTCAAGCTCGTCTATCTGTACACGCGGTCGCCGGTGTTCGCCCCGCTGTTCTCGCCGGTCACCGGGGTCGAGGCCGTGTGCATGGCGCTCGGGGTGGCCCTGCCGGTGTTCGCCCGGATCCGCACCCACGTGCAGTACCGCAGGTCGTACCACGGCCTGGAGCGGCTGTGGCAGGACCTCACCACGCACACCCCGGACGTCGTGCTGCGCCCCGCCAACCGCATCGGGGCCGTGGCCGTCCCCCTCCAGCTGCGGCTCTACCGCCGGGTCATCGAGATCCGCGACGCGATGATCGTCCTGCGCAACTACATCCCGCCCGCCACGCTCGAGTCGATTCGCCGCGGCGTGCACGGGCAGTCCCTGCCGGCCCACCTGGTGGACGCGCACATCACCGCGTCCTGGCTCACGGCCGCGCTGCGGAACAAGCACGAGGGCCGCAAGCCCCACGCCCAGACGGCGAACCTCACCGGGCCCGGCGACCAGGACGGGCCCTCGGCACGCAGCCTGACCCATGAGATCGACCATCTCCTGCTGGTCGCGGCCGCCTATCACGCCACCACGACCGCCCCGCCGCGCGCGGGGGACTGAGAAGAAGACCTAAGAAGAAGAAAGGACGGCGGACCACCGTGCTCATCGCCTTCACCCTGACGCCCGTCGGCGTCGGAGAGAGCTTCCCCGACGAGATCGCCGACGCCGTGGCCGTCATCCGCGAATGCGGGCTGCCGTACCGCTCGGACTCGATGTACACGATGATCGAGGGCGAGTGGGACGAGGTCATGGACGTCGTCCGGCGGGCCACGGAGGCCGTCGCCGCGCGGGCGCCACGGGTCCAGCTGGTCCTCAAGGCCGATCTGTGGCCCGGGCGGCCCGGCCTGCTGGACGGGAAGATCAGCACGTTCGAGCAGCACATGGCCGATCGCGGACGGTGAAGGTGTGCGCATGGCGTCGGGTGGTCATCCGTGTTGCGATGGAGGGAGCAAGAACCTGCCACGACGGGAGGAGCGATCATGGCACGGAACAAGCCGCTCAACGCCCGCGACATCATGACGGCGGGCGCGAAGTGCGTCGGCGAGCACGAATCGCTGCTGGACGCGGCGAAACTGATGCGCGAGCTGCATGTGGGCGCGCTGCCCATCTGCGGTGACGACGACAGGCTCCAGGGCCTGGTCACCGACCGGGACATCGTCATCGAGTGCGTGGCCGACGGCGTGGACCCGGCGAGCGTGGAGGCGGGTTCGCTCGGCGGGGAGCTGCACTGGATCGATGCGGACGCGCCCGCGACGGACGCTCTGGCGACCATGGAGCAGCACCAGGTCAAGCGGCTGCCGGTGATCGACGTGCAGAACGGCCACCGTCTCGTCGGCATGATCTCGGAGGCCAACCTCGCGCAGAACCTCTCCGACAAGCAGATCGCGGAGTTCGCGTCGAAGGTGTACGCGGGCGCCCACTGACGGGGCGCGCGGCCCGCGGCGCGGGTTCCGCGGCCCCGGGGGTCAGAGGCGGGCACCTGCCGGCCGGGCGGGTGTCACCGCTGCGTTGAGGTGGGTCATGGCCCGCTCGCACAGGCCCGCCGCGTCGGGGTCGGTGGAGGTGACGCTGAAGAACAGCCTGCCGCCGAAGCCGATCAGGATGACCAGCGGGGCGCCGGAGAGGCTGGTGTGGGCCGCGCCGTGAAAGGCGGTCAGGCGCAGGTCGCCGTACGTGTCCGGGATGGACGTGAGGAAGTTGCTGAGGGACACGTCGAAGCGTGCGCCCTTGTTCTCGCTGCGGTGCAGGAGCCGTGTGATCATCCCGTCCGGCAGGGGCAGCAGGCGGAACCCCGCGACGAGCGGGCGCAGTTCCTCCGGCCGCAGGCGCCGGTGGAGGCGCTCCCTGAGCTCTCGTGCTCCCTCCCAGAGGTCGTCGTGGGGGCGGCCGGTCGCCACGGGCAGCAGGAAGCTGGCCGCGTAGAGGCCGACGGACTCCTCGGGCACGGGCGCGAGGATGCGGCGCAGGTCCGCCGCCACGGCGATGCGGGCGGGCCCGGGGGCCCGGCGGGCGCGGGCGAAGGCCGCGCAGAGGGCGGCGTGGACGGTGGTCCGCTCGGCGCGGCAGCGGTCGAGCAGCGCGGTGGTCTCCGCCCGGTCCAGCGTCCAGGTGCGGCAGGTCAGCGGGGCGGCGTGGCCGGGCGGCAGGGCCGGCGGGCCGGCCTGGCGGGGAAGGCGCAGGGAGCGGGAGAGCTTGGCGAGGTCGGCGGGGCGGACGCGGGGGCCGGGCAGGAGGCCGTCCGCGGGCGGGGCGGCGACGGCGGGGCCTCCGGCGCCGGGGGCGGCGAGGTGGCGGAGGATGTCGCGGAACACGACGGCGGCGGAGTGCCCGTCCGCCACGAGGTGGTGGAAGACGGCGATCAGGTCGAAGGAGTCCCCGCCGTCGACGACGACGAACCGCGCCAGGGGCCCGTCGGCAGTGGCGAAGGGGCGCTGGAGCTCCTCCTCCAGCACGCGGGCGACGGTGCGGCCGGCGACGGGATACTCCACGCGCAGGGGCGTCTCGGGCACGCCCTCGGTGGTGAACCAGGCGCGCCAGGGGCCGCCGCGCTCCACGCGGGAGCCGAGGAGGGGGTGCCGGGCGCGGACGGCGGCGACGGCGTCGCGCAGCCGGCCGGGGGTGGTGGCGCCCTCCACGTGCACGGCGCCCGCGACGGTGGCGGGCAGCGCTTCACCCGCCGCCCACACGGCGCGTTCGTACGGGGAGAGGTGTCGGCGCACGGTCATGTGCTGCTCCGGATGTCGAGGAGTGCGGGGCTCGGGGTGGTGCGGAGCCCGTCGGGCCAGGTGATGCGCGGGGCGAACCCGGGCAGGGTGCCGGGGGCGGTGGTCCAGGAGGGGTGGCGGGCCTCGCTGACCTTGTCCGGGTTGAGCATGCCGGTGCGGCCGAGGGCGTGGGCGGCGGCCAGGGCCAGGGGCGCGGGGAGGTGGACCACGCGGGGCGGGCGCCTGCCCAGGGCGGCGGCGACGGCCGCGCCGATGTCGCTCCACAGGTGCTCGGCGCCGTCGCCGACGTGGTGGACGGCGCCGGGCCTGCCGTGTTCGGCGGCGGCGAGCAGGGCCCGGCACAGGTCGTCGACGTGCAGGAGGGAGTAGCGGCGGGGGCCGCGGGGGCCGACGGCGGGGAGCAGGCCGGTCCGGGCGGCCGCGGCGAGGCGCGGCAGGAACTGGCGGTCGCCGGGTCCGTAGACGATGGGGGGCCGGACGGTGAGGGCGGGCAGCCGGCCGGCGGCGCGGCGCAGGGCGTCCTCGCCGCCGAGCTTGCTGCGGCCGTAGGCGGAGACGGGGGCGGGGGTGTCGTCCTCGTGGCGCAGCCGGCCGGGGCCGCTGGCGGCCAGCGAGGAGCAGTAGACGAGCCGGGGCGGATGGGGGTGGGAGGCGAGGGCCGCGGCCAGGCGGCGGGTGCCGCCGGTGTTGACGGTGGCGAGGGCCCGGGGGTCGGCGGCGTGGGTGAGGGCGGCGAGGTGGATGACGACGTCGGCGCCGGCGGTGGCCTCGCGCAGCCCGGCCCCGGTGGCGAGGTCGGCGGGCGCGGTGCGGGCGCCGGGCACGGTGCGGCGGGGGTCGCGTACGAGGGCGGTGACGTCGTGTCCGAGCGCGGTGAGGTGCGCGACGAGGCGGGTGCCGACGAATCCGGTGGCTCCGGTGACGGCGTACCTCATGAGGCGGTGGCCGGGGCGGGGGCGAGGGGGCGGTGGTAGAGGCGGTGGGTGCGGGTGTGGACGGCGCCCATGGCCCGGGCGTGGCGGGCGGCGTCGCGGTTGTCCTCCAGGATCCAGGAGTACTCGTTCTCGGTGTAGCCGAGGCGGGCGGCGGCCTGCTGGGCCCGGCAGAAGAGGGCGGCCATCAGTCCGCGGCCGCGGTGTTCCCCGGTGATGCCGGAGGTGGAGGCGCGGGTGCGGGTGATGCGGCGGCGGGCGCGGGCGGCGCGGACGAGGCCGATGGGCAGGCCGTAGGTGGTGAGGCGGCCGCGGGCCGCGGCCAGGGCCTGGTTGGCGTCGGGGAGCCAGAGGGTGAAGCCGGCGGGTTCGCCGCCGACTTCGGCGATCTGGAGCAGGTCAGGGACGAGGAGGGGCTTGAGGCGGCGGCCGAGGTGGTGGAACTCGGCGTCGGTGAAGGGCACGGAGGCGTAGTTCCCGGCCCATGCCTCGTCGTAGACGCGCCGGACGGCGGCGAGGTCGGCGTCGTAGCGGCGGGGGTCGAGGGGGCGGATGCGGACCGCGGGGTCGGTCAGGGCGCGCTGCGCGGCGCGGCGGATGACCGCGGGAACCTCGCCGTCGGCGGGCACGGGGCCGGTGAAGGTGTGGAGGTCCTTGGCCTTGGTGAAGCCGCAGGCGGTGAACAGACCGGCGTAGTACGGGGGGTTGTGCGGCATCTGGACGGTGGGCGGGCCGTCGAATCCTTCGACGAGCAGGCCGCATTCGTCGTTGGTGGTGAAGCTCAGGGGCCCGAGGACGCGGTCGGCGCCCCGGGTCGTGAGCCAGCGCTCGGCGGCGGCGAACAGGGCGCCGGCGACGGCCGGGTCGTCGGTGCACTCGAAGAAGCCGATGTGGCCGGTGCGTTCCTCGTGGCGCTGCTGGTACCGGGGGTCGATGTGGGCGGCGACGCGGCCGATGGGGGTGGTGCCGCGCAGGGCGAGGAAGAGCTGGGCGGTGCCGGTGGTGTGGAAGGGGTTGCGGCGGGGGTCGAGGCAGGCGCGCAGCTCGTGTTCGAGCGGGGCGACCCAGTGGGGGTCGTGGCGGTAGAGCGCGCGGGGCATCCTGATGAAGGCGGTGGTGGCGGCGCGCCCGCGCACCGGGGTGACGGTCACGTCGGTCATCGGGCGGTCTCCGGGGCGAGGGCCTGACGGGGGCGGGCGAGCACGGGGGCGGCGGGCGGCGGGGTCCGGCGGGCGCTCGCGAAGGCTTCGGCGATGTGGTCGACGTGGGTGTCAGTGTGGGTGGCCTGGAGGGTGACGCGGATGATGCTGGAGCCTTCGGGGACGGCCGGCGGGCCGACGGGGTTGGTGTAGACGCCCGCGTCGAGCAGGTGCTGCCACAGCCGGACGCAGTCGGCCGGGTCCCCGGTGCGCACGGCGATGACCGGCCCGGGGGGCGGGGGCGCGCCGGGCGGGGCGGGGTCGGTGTGCGCGGGGCCGGTGTCGTAGCCGAGGGCGGTGAGCCGGGTGCGCAGCCGGGCGGCGAGGGCCAGGACGCGGTGGCGGCGCCAGGGCTCGTCGATGCTGATCTCCAGGGCGCTCATGGCCGCGGCGAGGGCGGGCGGCGGCATGGAGGCGGAGAAGAGGATGGCGCGGGCGGCGTAGCGCAGGTGGGTGATGACGCGGGCGGGGCCGGCGAGGAACCCTCCGGTGGAGCCGAAGCACTTGGAGAACGTGCCGGTGAAGAGGTCGACCCGCTCGTGGACGCCGAGGAGCTCGGCGGCGCCGCGGCCGGTGGGCCCGAGCAGCCCGATGTCGTGGGCGCCGTCGACGAGCGTGCGGGCGCCGTGGCGGCGGGCGGCGGCGGTCAGGGCGGGCAGCGGGGCGAGGGCGCCGTCCATGGAGAACATGCCGTCGGTGACGACGGCCTTGGCCGCGGCGGGGTCGGCCGCGGCGAGGAGCCGGTCGAGGTGGGCGGGGTCGGCGTGGCGGTAGCGCATTCGGTGCGCGGCGCCGAGGCGGATGCCGTCGATCAGCGAGGCGTGGTTGGCGGTGTCGCTGAAGACGGCGTCGCCGGGGCCGAAGAGCGCGGCGAGGGCGAGGTTGGCCTGGAAGCCGGTGGTGACCACGGCGGCGTCCTCGGTGCCGAGGAAGTCGGCGACGGCGGCTTCGAGTTCGCCGTGGAGCGGGAGGGTGCCGTTGAGCGTGCGGGCGCCCGAGCAGGAGGTGCCGTACGTCTGGAGGGCGGTCGCGGCCGCGGCGGTGACCCGGGAGTCGGTGGCCAGGCCGAGGTAGTCGTTGCAGCCGGCCATCACGACCTTGCGCCCGTCGAGGACCGCCTCGCCGTCGCGCGCTTGCAGGGGACGGTAGTAGGGCCGTACGGGAGTGGCGTGGACGGCCCGCAGGAAGGGGGAGGCCGGGGCTTTGTCGAAGAGGTCGGCGGGTGGATTGTGACCGGGACTGCTGTCGGGGTTGCTGTCGGGCATGAGGGAGGGGGCTCTTCCGTCGGCGGCAGGGAGCGGGGAGGTGCACGGGGCGGTGCGGTGTGGAAGGAGCGCGGTGGTGCGCCTGGCAGCCTGCCCTGCGGGGCGTGCGGGTGCCAGGGCGTCAGGGCCGCTTTCACTCACGCGTGGTCGTCATTGGCTTTTCCGCTTGTATCTCTATACGATCGCCCGCCGCCCGGGCCGGGCGGGTGCGGGGCGCCGGTGGCGGGCTTCTGATGGGCCTTCGGCTGATCGGCGCAAAGCCCGGGGACGACGAATTGCGAGGTCCCGGGGGCGGGCGCAAGGTGACCGTAACGATCGCCCGTCCTGCCCGAAGGAGTTCGTTCATGGGTGCTTCCCGCAGAACCGCCCTCATGGTCTCCGGCGCCCTGTGCGGTGCGCTGGCCCTTGGTGCGACCGGTTCCGCCGTCGCTTCGGCCGGTTTCCCGCCCCCGACGCCGCCCACGTCCCCGGCGGCCGAGGCGCCGTCGCCCGAGTCACTGCGCGAGGCCGCCGCCGGCGGGGCCCGGGCCATCGACCGCAACGTGATCCGCAAGCGGGCCGTGGAGGCGGTCAAGGCCTGCCGGGCGGCGGGGCCGGGTGCGGTCGAGGCGGCCGGCGGCGCGCAGCAGGGTCTGTCGTGCACGCAGGTCAAGGAGCACCTGGACGGCCTGAACCGGGCCCGGGGCGCGCTGTCCCGGGAGGCCGCGGCCGCGCACCCGGACCTGGACCGGATGACCACGGCCGCCACCGACGCGGCCGCGGCCACGGCGTACCTGGCCAAGGACGGGGTCGAGGTGTCCGACCGGGGCCGGCCTCCCGGGCGCGGGCACGGGCCGCACGGGCACGAGCGGTACGACGGCCGGGGGCCGGGCCTGCTGAGCCTGGTGACGGGCGTGCTGGGCGGTCTGGTGTTCGCGCTCGGCGGGGTGGTCGGCGGGCTGACGGGGCTGGTCGGCGGGGTGCTGGGCGGCATTCTGGACTGAGCGCCGGTCAGCTCGCGAGGGCGGCACGGGCCTTACCGAGGCCCGTGCCGCCCTCGTGTGTGCGCCGGGCTCTCCGGGGTGAGCCGTGCGTGGTGGGCTCTTCGCGTCTCTTGACACCTCAACAGTTGTCATGGACATTCTCATCGCTTGGTCCGGTCCAATCCCCCCACCGCGCGCACCGTGCGCCCCGTCCGGAGGAGCCATGAAGAGAGCCCGTACGGCCCTGCTGTCCGCAACGGCCGCACTCGCTGCACTCGCCGCCCTCGGCGCCGCCGTCCCCGCCGCCTCCCACCCCCGGGCGGCGGGGAGCACGGCGTCCGCCCACCGCGATCCCGTTCCCTCCCCCGGCGCCCCGCACCGCGGCACGGTCGCCGGCGCCCGCACCCCCGGCCACTCCCCCGCCCGCGACCGCGCCGCGCGCATCTTCGCCGAGGGCCGCCGGGCCGCCGCGCGGGCGGGCTCCCTGAGCCGCCACGACCGGACGCCCGGCGGCGGGACCGCGACCCCGGAGGCGGACCTCACGCACAACTGGTGGGGCGTCTTCCCGCAGCCCGGCACCCACGACGGCATCCAGGCGACCCACAGCGTCGACGCCTCCTACCGGGTCTCCGACAGCGAGAACTTCACCTACTCCCCCACCACCAAGGCCCAGAACTCCTGCATGGAGGTCGTGACCGCCTACTGGAACAGCGGCAACGAGATATGGGCCTGGGACTGGTGCTCCAGCCCCGGCGGCCCCGCGAAGACCCTCGCCGTCGACGCCGCGTTCCTCGCCACGTACACGGACAAGGCGAGCGGGCGGCCGGCCTACAGCGTGCAGATGGTGCAGGACGACGCCGCGGCCAACCGGTGGTCGGCGTACCTCTACAACTACCGCACGGCCGGCTGGGACCTGCTCTTCCGCCAGTCGGGCAAGGATCAGAGCGGCCTGTCGCACGGCTGGGACATGTTCGAGATCTACGCGAGCGTCAACCCCTCGACCGGAACGGGCTACTACTGCACCGAGGCCCGCACCACCGTCTTCGACTCCGGCGCCGTAGCGCTGCGCAGCCGCGGGACATGGCGGCCCGCCCGGCCGGCCGACTCGCCGTGGACCGAGGAGAGCCCGCAGGGCCGCGACTTCCTCTGCCCGCCCCTGAAGTTCCTCCAGGCGGGCGCCAACGACCACTGGACCGTCCGTCAGTAGCCGCGCGGAGCAACCGCATACAGCAACCACGGACGGCGGGTCACACACGGCGACCGCACGCAGCGACCACGTACAGTAATCAGCCCGCCAGAACTCCTGAGCGGATGATACGGAAAACCAAAGGTGCGCCAGGGGAAGAGGACTACCCACCCCCGGCCGTCGTCACACGCTGCGTCACCGAAGCGGGGGAGAGATCCGCCGATCCGCCCTCCCCCGCCCCGGGCGTCCCCCGAGAGTTAGCCCCATGAGCCTCACTACCGCAGGCAAAACCCCGGGCCCCGTCCGCTTCTACCTCGCGTGCGACCACCACGGCTGCACCACGCACACGACCTTCGACCTCGTCATCCCCGACCCCGGCCCCTCGCGCGACGACGACCTGTGGGGCCACCTCCTGCACCACACGTACACGGCCACGCCCCACATCGAGGAGCTGGGCTGGAGCTACATCCACGGCAACGGCTACACCTGCCCGACGCACCGGGTACCGGCCCTGCCCAGCGCCTCCTGACGCCCCGTCGGAGCGCTTCCCGGCTCCGGCCCCGCCCAGGGGCCGGGCCCGGGCCGGCAGCGCCACCCGCGCCCCCGCGCCCGGCGGACCGCCGGCCAATGGCATCCTGGCGGCGTGAGCAGACCGGAAATCCACGTCACCCTTGCCCCTGAGCTGCGGCTCTTCGCCAACTCGGAGCTGCGCCGCGAACGGGCACCCGTCGCGATCGACGCGTCCTCGTCCCTGGGGCACGTCGTCGAATCGCTGGGCGTTCCGCTGACCGAGGCCGGCGCGCTGCTCGTGGACGGCCGCCCGGCGGCGGTGTCCCACGTCCCCTCCGCGGGTGAATCCGTCGAGGTGCGCGCGGTCGAGCGCCCGCAGCGGGTGCCCGGCGCGCCGCTGCGCTTCCTCCTCGACGTGCACCTGGGGACGCTCGCGCGCCGGCTCCGGCTGCTGGGCGTGGACGCGGCCTACGAGAGCGAGGACATCGGCGACCCCGCCCTGGCCGCGCTGTCCGCGGCGGAGCGCCGGGTGCTGCTCAGCCGCGACCGGGGGCTGCTGCGGCGGCGCGAGATATGGGCCGGCGCCTACGTCTACAGCGACCGTCCCGACGAGCAACTGCGGGACGTCCTGAGCAGGTTCGCCCCGGTGCTGGCCCCATGGACGCGCTGCACCGCCTGCAACGGGCCGCTCGCGGACGCCGCGAAGGACACGGTCGCGGAGCGGCTGGAGCACGGGACGCGGCGCACGTACGACGTGTTCGCGCAGTGCACCGTCTGCGAGCGCGTGTACTGGCGCGGGGCGCACCACTCACGGCTGGAGGCGATCGTCGAGGACGCCGTGCGGGAATTCGGCGGCTCCGCCGCCTGAGGGCGGCCGCCGCGCGTGCCGTACCGCTGAGGACCGCTTGACGGAATGTAGCGTGCTGTCCGGAGGTCGGTCATGCTCAAGGGATTCAAGAACTTCGTCATGCGCGGTGACATCGTCACCGTCGCCGTCGGCCTGATCATCGCACTCGCGCTCAGCACGCTCATCAAGGCGTTCACCGACTTCGTGATCAATCCGATCATCGCCCGGGCGCAGGGCGGGCATTCGATGGGGCTGGGCTGGCAGCTGGGCCGGGCGGGCAACAAGAACACCTACCTGGACCTGGGTTCGTTCCTCTCGGCGGCCGTCTACTTCCTCATCTTCATGGCCGTGGTGTACTTCCTGATCGTGGTCCCGTACAAGCACGTGCAGGCGCGGCGGGGCATGGTGGTCTTCGCGGAGCCGGGCCCGCTCAAGACCTGCCCGGCGTGCCTGTCGGAGGACCTTCCCGCGGCGGCGGTCAAGTGCCTGCACTGCGGCAGCGATCAGCCTCCTGCGGCTGCGGCCGCCGGGGGCGCGGCGCCCGCGGGCCGCTGAGCGCCGGGACGTTCGGGGCTCAGCAGGCCGTTCAGGGGCTCAGGGATCCGGAGCGCTAAAAGGGGATCTCAGCGCGCTCAAGGCCAGGCGCGGTTGCGGGCCTGGGCCCGGGCGCGGCGCTCCTCGGTGCGGATGCGGCGCTCCTCCGCGGCCCGCCGCACTCCCTCGGCCCGGCGCTCCGCGTAGCCGTTGGGCTCCACGACGTGGAAGCACTGGCCGCAGACGTAGCCGCCTTCGGGGCCCTCGATTACCGGGTTCAGACAGTCCTTGCACAGCATCACGACAGCATTCGGCCGGGAAACAACGACATGACCCATTATTCCGCCCGCCGCCCGAGGTGACGGCACAATCCGTTACCGTCAGCCACCTGGAGTAACGGGGTCTGCGCGCGACACCGCTGAGCGCGCGGCTCCGCGCCGGGCGGGCGGCCCGGCGCGGAGCGGATGCGGGGACGGCGGGTCTCAGCCCATGGCGGCCCGGGTGGTGGGGGCGCTGTCCAGGGGCGTGCGGTCGACGTCCTTGCACAGCGGGACGGCACCTACGCCGGCGCTGCCGACGTAGGCCGCCGCGACCCAGGTGTTGCGGGTGCGGAGCAGGTACCAGATGTTGTTGCCGCCGACGGTCTGGGCGCGGACCTTGCAGCGCAGGCCGATCTTGGCGCCGCGGGCGACGGTGCCCCGCACCGCCGAGTCCGTGCTGGGGTACATGCGCTCGTTGACGCCCGAGGCGCTGACGATCTTGCCGGCGGGCTGCTGGGGGACGGGGGGGACGGCGGGGCCGGAGGCTGCCTGGGCCGAGCCGGCGACCAGCAGCGAGCCCGCCAATGCGGCCGCAGCGATGGCATCCGTCGAGATCTTCTTGCTGCGGACTGCGAGTGTCCTGGGCATGGGGGCTCCCTGGTCTGCGGGGTGGATAACGCAATGCCGTCGTACCTCGCCGCAATCCTTAATAAACCAGGGCAATTCGCCCTCACTCTTTCGTGTCTGAGGATCCCTCAGTCGGCCCCTTCTTTGCCCTGCTCGGCTGTACGCGCTTCGGCTCGCCCTTCATCTTCGGGTGCTCCGGCGGGTAGGGCAGATCGCCCAGGCCGTGCTCGCGCTCGTCGCGGTCGGCCAGCTCCAGGGCTGCCTCCAGGCCGCACGGCTGGTCCTCCATTCCCGCGTGCACGTCGCCCACGGCGTCGAACCGGGCCGGCATGCTCGCCAGGTCGAAGTCCTCGGGCACGGCGCCGCCGGTCACCTCGTCCCACGTCAGCGGCGCGGACACCGGGGCGTGCGGGCGGGGCCGCACCGAGTAGGCGCTGGCGATGGTGCGGTCGCGGGCGGTCTGGTTGTAGTCGACGAACACCTTGGCGCCGCGCTCCTCCTTCCACCACGCCGTGGTGACCTCCTGCGGCACCCGCCGCTCCACCTCGCGGGCGACGGCGATGGCGGCCCTGCGCACCTGGACGAAGGTCCACCGCGGCGCGATGGGCACGAAGACGTGCAGCCCGCGGCCCCCGGACGTCTTGGGCCAGCCGGTCAGCCCCAGGCCGTCGAGGACGTCGCGGAGTTCGACGGCGGCCCGGACGGCATCGGCGTACCCGGTGCCCGGCTGCGGGTCGAGGTCGATGCGCAGCTCGTCGGGGTGCTCGGTATCCGTCCGGCGCACGGGCCAGGGGTGGAAGGTCACGCAGCCGAGGTTCGCGGCCCACAGCACGGCCGCGGCCTCGTTGGGGCAGATCTCGTCGGCGTAGCGGCCGCTGGGGAAGGCGATGCGCCCGGTCGGGATCCACTCGGGGAGGTTCTTCGGCGCCCTCTTCTGGAAGAAGGACTCGCCTTCCACCCCGTCCGGGTAGCGCTCCATCGTGGTCGGGCGGTCCTTGAGGGCCCGGACGATGCCGTCGGCGACGGCGAGGTAGTAGCGGGCCAGGTCGTACTTGGTGAAGCCCCGCTCGGGGAAGTAGACCTTGTCCGGGTGCGACAGCCGTACCGTCCGCTCCCCCACGGTGAGCTCCAGCGCCTCCTGTGCCATGCCCCTCACGCTAGAGGGCGGCACCGGGCCCCGCCTGCGGACGGCGTCGCGGGGACGCGGCCGCGGACGGCCCGGCGGAGAGGCGGCCGGGACCCGGGGCCCGCACAATCGCGGTCATGGATCTCCCCGTGATGCCACCGCTTCAGCCGATGCTCGCGAAGTCCGTGGCGGCCATCCCGCCCGGCATGCTGTACGAGGCGAAGTGGGACGGCTTCCGGGCGATCGTCTTCCGCGACGGCGACGACATCGAGCTGGGCAGCCGCTCCAGCAAGCCCCTGACCCGCTACTTCCCGGAGCTCGTGGAGGCCTTCCGCGAGCGGCTCCCGCCCCGCTGCGTGCTCGACGGCGAGATCGTCATCACCCGCGGCGGGCGCCTCGACTTCGACGCCCTGCTCGAACGCATCCACCCCGCCGCCTCTCGCGTCCGCCGTCTGGCCGAGGCCACCCCGGCGAGCTTCATCGCCTTCGACCTGCTCGCCCTCGGCGAGGAGTCCCTGCTCGCGGCCCCGCAGCGGGAGCGGCGCGACGCCCTGACCGCGGCGCTGGAGGGGGTCTCGGCCCCGGTGTACGTCGCTCCGGCCACGTACGACCTGGAGACGGCGCACGCGTGGTTCGAGCAGTTCGAGGGGGCCGGGCTCGACGGGGTCGTCGCCAAGCCGCCGGACTCCCCGTACCGGCCCGGCGAGCGGGCCATGGCCAAGGTCAAGCACGAGCGGACGGCCGACTGCGTCGTCGCCGGGCTGCGCCCGCACAAGAGCGGGCCCGTCGTGGGCTCGCTGCTGCTCGGCCTCTACGACCCGGCCGGGCGCCTCCAGCACGTCGGTGTCTGCGCCTCGTTCCCGATGCGCCGCCGCCAGGAGCTCATGACCGAGCTGGAGCCGCTGCGGATGCCCTCGGCCGAGGGGCACCCGTGGCAGGAGTGGACCAGCGAGGAGGCGCAGGCGGCCGGCCGGCTGCCGGGCGGCCCCAGCCGGTGGACCGGCACCAAGGACCTGTCCTGGGTGCCGCTGCGGCCCGAGCGGGTGTGCGAGGTCGCCTACGACCACCTTCAGGGCGACCGGTTCCGGCACACCACGCAGTTCCGCCGCTGGCGGCCCGACCGCGAGCCCCACCAGTGCACGTACGCCCAGCTGGAGGAACCGGCGGACTACAAGCTCGCCGACATCCTCGCGCTGTGAGCGCTGTGACCGGCGGCAGCCCCGCGGGACGGGCGGTCTTCAGAGCGTGCGCAGGGCGGGCAGCAGCTCTCTCCCGGCCCATTCCAGGTACGGCTCCTGGTGGCCGCCGCCGATCTGCACGAGCGCGACCTCGGTGAACCCGGCGTCGGTGTACGCCCGTACGGCCTCGACGAAGCGGTCCACGTTCGGGCCGCAGGGGATCGCCTCGGCGACCTCCTCCTTCGTGACGGAAGCGGACGCGGCGGCGAAGGACCCGTTGTGCGGCAGCTCGGCGTTGACCTTCCAGCCCAGCCCGAACCAGCGGAACTGCCCGTAAGCCCGCTCGACCGCCGCGCCGTGGTCGGTGTCGTAGCAGACGGGGAGCTGCCCGATCCGGGGCTTCCCGGCGCCGCCGTGGCGGTCGAAGGCCTCCAGCAGCTCCCTCCTGGGCTCCGTCGCGATGACCAGGTCGGCCGCGCTCCCGGCCAGCCGGCAGGAGTGCTCGCCCGAGACGGCGATCCCGATGGGCGGGGCCGGCACGGGGACGTCCCACAGCCGGGCGTGCTCGACGTCGTAGTGGGTGCCGTGGTGGGTGACGAGGTCCCCTTCGAAGAGGGCCCGGATGATGAACACGGCTTCTTCGAGCATCTCGTGGCGGACGCTGACGCCGGGCCAGCCGCCGCCCACGACATGCTCGTTGAGGTTCTCGCCGGAGCCGAGCCCGAGGCGGAACCGCCCCTGGGACAGCAGCTGGACGGTGGCCGCCAGCTGGGCGACGAGCACCGGGTGGTAGCGCGTCGTGGGGCAGGTGACGTAGGTCATGAGCGGGATCCGGGACGTCGCCCGGGCCGCGGCGCCCAGCACGGCCCACGCGTTGGGCGCGTGGCCCTGCGCGGCGAGCCACGGGAAGTAGTGGTCGGAGGTGACGGAGAAGTCGAACCCCGCCTTCTCCGCGCCGGCCACGTGCGCGACGAGGTCCCGGGGCCCCGCCTGCTCGGTCATCATCGTGTACCCGATCTGCACCATGCGGCAACGGCTTCCCGGCGGCGGTCCGCGCGTAACTGACGCTCTGTCGACAGAGCGATTCTCCCGGGTCCCGTTCGGCCTAATCCGACGTGTCTGACGGGTCGGCACCTGTCACTGTGTCTGAAATAGACCGATCGGCCAATATGAAGTGCAGGGGATCGATGCCATACGCGGCACCGCGGCACGCAGCCAGGCCCCACGCGGGCCGGGCGACCGCGCCCGGAAGGAAGAAGGCGAAGAAGGCACTGCGGTGCGGCGCGGCCCTCGTGGTGTCCGCGTGCGTGTGCGCCGGCGCGATGTCCCTGGCCTGGCCGGCCAAGGGGGCCCTGACGGACGACGAGGAGAACCTCGACGCCGCTTCCCCGTTCTGGGTCGAGCCGCGGGGGCCCGCCGCCCGCCAGGTGGAGGTGTGGCGGGAGCGGGGGCGCGAGGACGACGCGCGGGTCCTCCAGCGCATCGCGCGCGAGCCGATGGCCGTCTGGCTGACCGGCGACGATCCCGAGGCGCAGGCCGAGGACGTCACCCGGCAGGCCGAGAGCGACGGCGTCATCCCCGTACTGGTCGCCTACAACATCCCGCAGCGCGACTGCGGTCAGTACTCCTCCGGCGGCGCCGCCGACGCCGCACACTACCGCACGTGGGTCTCGCGGGCCGCGGCCGGGATCGGCGCGCGCCGGGCCTGGATCGTCCTCGAACCCGACGCGCTCGCCCAGTGGGCGTCCGGCTGCGTGCCCCGGGCTGCGGCCAAGCAGCGGCTCGCGCTCATCGCCGAGGCGGTGCGCACGTTCAAGGCCCGGCCCGGGGTCTCGGTCTACATCGACGCCGGCAACCCGGGCTGGATCAAGGACCAGAACCTCATGGTGACGGCGCTCACCGAAGCGGGGATCGCGGAGGCGGACGGCTTCGCGCTCAACGTCTCCAACTTCCACACGACGCCCGTCACACGCGCCTACGGCGACCACCTCTCGGCGCTGCTCGGCGGCGCCCACTACATCATCGACACCAGCCGCAACGGCAACGGGCCGCTCCCCGAACCGCCTCCTCACAAGGGCAAGAAGAAGGGCGGCCGGCATCCCGCTCCGGCTCCCCCGGGTGCGGCCGAAGCCCGGCGCGCGGCGGGAAGGGGGGATACCGACGACCCCGAGGAGATGGAGGAACTGGACGAACTGGAGGGGTTGGAAGGAGAACTGGACGACGTCGCGGGGGCGGAAGGCGACGGGACGGAGGGGGACGAGGGCGAGAACGAGGCGGGGCAGGAGCCCGGACACGAAGCCGGGCACGAGGGCGGCCATGAGGCCGGGCACGAAGCGGGGCACGAGCCCGAGCCGAAGCCCGAGGCCGAGCACGAGGCCGAGTCCTGGTGCAACCCGCCCGGGCGCGCCCTCGGCACGCCTCCCACGACCGCCACCGGGGATCCGCGCATCGACGCCTTCCTGTGGGTCAAACGGCCCGGGGAGTCCGACGGGGCCTGCCGCGGCGCGCCGCCGGCCGGCCGCTGGTGGGCGGAGTACGCGCTCGACCTCGCCCGCGCCACACCGGGGCAGGTCACGCGTCCGTCACGGGAGCCCGGCGAGCCGGAAGTGCCGGTCTCGCCGCCGGTCCCGCCGCCGGCCGCGCCTCCCGGTACCGCTCCCGGGCGCCCGCCCGCGGACGGCGCCGAGGAGTCCCCTGCCGCTCGCGGCCGTACGAAGGCACCGGCGCCGGCGGCCCCCGGCCCCGTACCGCCCGCTCCGATGCCGCCGGCCGCCGCCGCGCCGTCGTCCGGGCCGGGCGGCGGGCACGTGCCCGCGGCCACGTCCGCGGCCCCGCCCGCCGGGCCGCCCGTGGACCCGCCGGACGGGCGCGCCACGGGCGAGTGACCGGCCGGCTCACTCAGGGGATGCCGACGGGTGGTCAACATCCCCGGTACGAAACGCCCGCCCTGACGGGTGATCCGAGGCGCCCGGCCGGCCGGGCGGCGCTCAGTAGTGCCAGCGCGGCTTGCCGCTGCCGCCGCAGTTCATGAGCCGGCCCTGGGCGTCGTGCGTGCTCGCCCCCACGTCGGCATTGCGGCAGAACTGGCCCGCCTTGTAGCAGTTGCCCGCGCTGGAGCGGATCTCGCACGTCGTACCGGCCTCGCGCGGGGCCTGCGTTCGCGCCGAGGAGCCGCCCGCACCGGTGTGTTCGGCGGCCGGCGGGGTCGCGGACTTGCGGGGCGGCTTCGGCAGGACCGGTGAAGGGGTGGCGGCTCGGGAGGGCGGCGCGGTCGGGGACGCCGAGGGCGCCTGCGACGGCGAGGAGGAGGCCGCGGACGGCGCCGCGGAGGCGGAGGCCGAGGACTTCTTCGCCGGTGACGCGTCCTCGTCGCCCCCGGTGCAGCCGGCCAGCGTGAGGACTCCGGCGAGGGCGATGCCGCAGGCGCCGGCCCAGCGGCGGCGAAAGGCCGGGAGGGATATGCGGGAAGACATGGTCGGGCAACTCCACGATCGGAACGGGCAGGAAAGAAGCCGCACTTCGAAATCCGTGACTCCGCTTTACGCGGGCACGGAGTCCGCTGCCGACACGTGGGGGGAACCGCCTAGGCGCGTCCACATTAGCGGCATGCCGCCGGGCGAGTGAACCAAGATCCCGGGAAAATCGCAGGAAAAGGACGTTCGAAGCGAAGGGGTCCGGTGCCGGGCCCCGAAGAGAGCATTCGTCGTCAAAGCACAACAACCGGGCCCTTCCGGGGGTCTGGAATGATGGCCGCGTGGACGAAGAAGTCATCCCGGTGCTTTATGTCGAGGACGCGCGGACGGCGGTCGCTTGGTATGCGCGCCTCGGATTCGCCGAGCAGTGGGAGCACCGCTTCGAACCGGGCCTTCCGGCCTTCGTCGAGGTGGCCCGCGGGCCGGTGCGGCTGTTCCTGTCGGAGCACGAGGGCGACGCCCGGCCCGGGACGCTGGTTTATCTGCGGGTGCGCGATGTCGACGCGGTCGCCGCCGAGTTCGGCGTACCGCCGCAAACCGCCCCCTGGGCGCGGGAGATCGAGCTGCGGGACCCCGACGGAAACCGGCTGCGAGTGGGCACGCCGACCAGCCGTTGACCGAATATCGACGTTTCGGGTCGGCATGCACCGCTCAAACCTCCTCCCGACTTGGCGCTGTTGATCAATGGCATTAGCATCGAACTGGTTGCCTAAGTCAACTGCTGGCAATCGCCATGCCGCATCAGGAGGAATCACGCATGACCGCCACGGCGCAGCAGTTCCGCACATACGTGGAGCGGAACCTCGACATCCTGGGGGCCGACCCCGCCAGGACTGCCGTCGTCCACCACGACCGTCGCGTCACCGCCGGTGAGCTCCGCGACCTCGTCCACCGGATGGCACGCGCGCTGCGCGCCCGGGGCGTGGAGCGCGGACAGGTCGTCACCCTGCTCAGCGGCAACCTGCCGGAGACGATCGCCGCCCGCTACGCGGCCAACCTGATCGGCTGCGCGGTCAACCACCTCTACAACAAGCTCTCGGCCGACGTGCAGGCCACCATCATGCGCGACGTCGAGACGCGCGCCCTCATAGCCGACCCCGCCTACGCCGGGCGGGCGGCCGAGCTGGCGGAGCTGACCGGCGTCGAGGACGTGCTCCTGCTCGGTCCGGGCACGGTGGGCGCCGACCTGCTGGAGCTGTCCGCCGGTCAGCCGGCCGAGCCGCTCTCGGGCCTCGCCCGCCCCGAGGACATCTGCATGATCCGCCACACCGGCGGCACCACGGGCCACCCCAAGGCCATCTGCACCGCCTTCGAGCGGCTGCCCGGCTTCCAGGACGACGTCGACGAGATCCTGGAGCCGGAGGGCAAGGCCGACGACGGGATGCGGCAGCTGGTGTGCACGACGCTCGCCCACGCCGCCGGGCTGCTGGCCGACGTCACCCTGCGCACGGACGGCGGCACGGTCGTCCTCCTCGACGACTTCGACGCGGCGGAGGCGCTCGCGGCGATCGAGCGCGAGCGCATCACCCACATGTTCCTGCTGCCGCCCCTGCTGTACCAGCTGATGGACCACCCGGACGTGGACGGCACGGACACCTCCAGCCTCCGCAACGTCACCTACGGCGGCTGCCAGTCCTCCCCGGCCCGCCTCGCCTCGGCCGTGCGGCGCTTCGGCCACGTGCTGACGCAGTTCTACGGGCAGAACGAGGCCGGCGGCATCAGCGTGCTCAGCCCGGAGGACCACAACCCGGACGACCCGTCCCGGCTGCGCACCGCGGGCAAGGCCATGAACGGCGTCGAGATCGCGATACGCGACGAGTCCGGCCGCGACCTGCCCGCCGGCGAGCACGGCGAGGTCTGCGTGCGCTCGGAGCACATCATGACCGGGTACTGGAAGCAGCCCGAGCTGACCGCCGAGGTCCTGCGGGACGGCTGGCTGCACACCGGTGACATCGGTTTCCTGGACGACGAGGGCTACCTGACCATCGTCGACCGGATCAAGGACATGATCGTGGTGGTCGGCGGCCACGTGTACACCACCGAGCTGGAGGACCTGCTCAACACCCACCCGGAGGTGCTCCAGAGCGCCGTCTTCGGCGTCCCCGACGCCAACCGCATGGAGCACGTGTACGCGGCCGTCGTGCGCGCCCCCGGCAGCGAGCTCGACGAGAAGGAGCTCCGCGAGCTGGTCCGCGACGAGCGCGGCGCCATGTACGAGCCCGCGCACGTCTCCTTCATCGACGCCCTGCCCCTGACGGACGCCGGCAAGCCGGACAAGAAGTTCCTCCGCCGCGAGGCGGAGGCCGCGGCGGAGACGCGCTGACGACGGCGGACGGACGCACCGAGGGGGCCGGCCCGCGCACTGCGGCCGGCCCCCTCGGCAACCGGTGCCGTTTCGGCCAACACGTCCTTACGGCGCCCGGCGCATCCCTACGGCGCGGGGGCCGGCGCGGGCGAGTCCGCGCCCTGTTCGGCGCGGAGCCGGGCCGCCACCGCGTCCGTCCGGGCGCGCAGGGCGAGGACGCGCTCGCCGGTCTTGGTGCCGTGCAGCGGGGGCTCGGCCGGGAGGACCGGGACGCCCTTGGACTGAGCGGTGAGGACGAGACTGTGCATGACCTCGGGCTGCTGGGCCAGCAGGGCCGTGGTGAACATGTTGGCGCGCAGCGTCTTCTTCACGCCGAGCATGCCGCGGTAGGTGATCTCGCAGGCGACGTCGACGGTCTCCAGCCGCTGCTCGCCCGCCTGTTCCAGCGCCGCGAGCATCACGGACGCGAGTCCCTCGACCACCTTGGTGACGACCCATTTGCGCCCGGGGAGCGGGGGCAGCAGGTCCCGGATCCGGTCGATTTCGGTGTCGAGCGCGTCCGTGGACATGGCGCTGAACGCGTCGTGCAGCTGGAGGTGGACGACCTTGTCCCAGGGGACGTCCTCGCCGTCGAAGCCGACCGACTCGGGCCCGAAGCGCAGGGCGCCGATGGCGTCCAGCGGGCGCAGCGCCTTCGCGGTGAGGGCGGGGACCTTGGGGTGGCGGCAGATCAGGGCGCCGAGGGAGAACTCCCATTCCGCGGTGGCGGGCGCGGCGGGGGCGGGCAGCGAGCGCAGGACGGAGAGGACCCAGTCGCCGGAGGCGTTCGTGCCGGTGCGCCCGGCGTCGGCGCCGCGCTGCACGGCGTTCGCGACGTCCATGCCGAAGGCGGTCGCCGCCGATCCCACCTGGTCGCCCAGGTTCTTCACCCGGTTGAGTATGCCCATGTCCTGCCCCCGTGTTCACCTGCGATGTTCGTACGGCCGCGAACGGCAGCGACACTTTACCCAGTGGCCGGGGCATGCTCCGCCCGGCCGGATCCGCGATCGGCCGGGGGCGCGTACGGCAACGGCACGGCCGTGCTCACCCGCGCCGGGGGTCTCGACTAGCCTGTGGGCACAATGAACCGTTTGATGACGCCGTGGGGCGAGCTGGTCCTGACCCGTTTCCCCGAGGACCCCCGCGACCAGCTCCGTGCCTGGGACGCCGCCGATGAATACCTGCTCCAGCACTTGGCGGGGAGCGCGGAGAGCGCCGACGGCCCCGCGGACCTGTCCGGCACCGTCGCCGTCCTGGGCGACCGGTGGGGCGCGCTGACCACCGCCCTCGCCCGGCAGGGCGCCCGGCCCGTGCAGATCACCGAGTCGTTCCTGGCCCGGCAGGCCACCCTGCGGAACCTGGAGCGCAACGGCCTCGGCGCCGGTGCCGCGGAGCTCCTGTCGACCAGGGACACCCCGCCGGACCGCATCGACGTCCTGCTGGTGCGCGTGCCCAAGAGCCTCGCGCTGCTGGAGGACCAGCTGCACCGGCTCGCGCCGCGTCTGCACGCCGGGACCGTCGTCGTGGGCGCGGGCAAGGTGACCGAGATCCACACCTCGACGCTCAAGCTGTTCGAGCGGATCGCCGGCCCCACCCGTACCTCGCTGGCCGTGAAGAAGGCCCGCCTCATCTTCTGCACGCCGGACCCCGCCGTCCCGCAGTCCGGGAGCCCGTGGCCGCACCGCTACGCCCTGCCGCTGGGCATCGGGCCGGCCTCCGGTCTGACGGTCACCAACCACGCGGGCATCTTCTGCGCCGACCGGCTCGACATCGGCACCCGGTTCTTCCTGCGCAACCTGCCGCAGCGGCGCGGCCCGGAGCGCGTGGTGGACCTCGGCTGCGGCAACGGCATCGTCGGAACGGCCGCCGCGCTGGCCAACCCGCAGGCCGAGGTGATGTTCGTCGACGAGTCCTACCAGGCGGTGGCATCCGCCGAGGCCACGTTCCGGGAGAACGCGGGGCCGCGGGCGAAGGCCGAGTTCCGGGTGGGCGACGGCCTGGAGGGCGTGCCCGCCGAGTCCGTGGACCTGGTGCTGAACAACCCGCCGTTCCACTCCCACCAGTCGACCACCGACGCGACGGCCTGGCGCATGTTCGCCGGGTCGCGTGCCGCGCTGCGCCGCGGCGGCGAGCTGTGGGTCATCGGCAACCGGCACCTGGGCTACCACGTGAAGCTGCGCCGGCTCTTCGGCAACTGCGAGACCGTGGCGAGCGACCCGAAGTTCGTCGTTCTCAAGGCGGTCAAAAACTAAACGACTTAGCGCAAGCCGACCCCTCCGGCGGGCAGTGATCCAGATCACTGCCCGCCGGTGGTTTAGGACTTCTGAGGGCCGCCACACCCATGGCATGATCATGCCGTTACCGGCGGGTAGCCATCCGGTTCACCCGCCCATGCCGTGTGATGCGGGCCGGAGTGCCGACCCCTCCGGCCCGCCCCCACCTCACGCTCCGAGGACCGAATTTGCGCAAGTCCGCACGATTTATAGCTTTACCCGCCATCACCGCTGCCTCCCTGCTCGCCACCGGGTGCTCCGCAGCCTCCGGGCCGTCCGGCAGTGACCCGGGCGCCGGCGCCGAGAAGGCAGCAGCAGCCCGTCCGCCCGCCGCGGAACCCCAGCTCGCCGTCCGGGCGGCGCCCGAGGGCGCGGGCGCCCCGAGCGCCGTGGCCCGCCCCTCCGGCTCCGGGAAGCCGGCGCAGAAGTCCGCGCTGAAGGTCGCCTCGTTCGACCAGAAGAGCGGACGCGCCGTCATCTCCGGCGCGGCGAAGCCCCCCAAGGGCGTGGCCCCCGGCCGCACCCCCGCGCCGTCCGGCTCGGCGGGGGCCGCGGGCAGCGCCTCCCCCGAGGCCTCGCCCGGCAAGAACAGCCAAGTGGACGTCGGCGACATCATCGCCAGCGCGCCCGCCCCCGGCGCCCCCGACGGTGTCCTCGCCAAGGTCACCAAGGTGCTCGGCAAGACCGAGCAGGGCACCGAGGTCAACACCGCTCCCGCCACCCTGGGCGCCCTGCTGGGCGACTCCCAGGCCAAGGGCGCGGTGCCCGTCGACCCGTCCACCGTCGAGGTCGAGCCGCTCGTCAAGGGCGTCAAGGCCTCGTGGACGAAGACGGGGAACGTGCACTTCGGGCCCAAGGGCGCGAACGTGCCGCTGGGCAACCTGCGGCTCGACGTCGGCACGTCCATCGCCACCGCCAAGGACGCTCCGGTGTCCGCCGCGGCGTCGGCCTCGGGCTTCGTCCAGCTGGCCCCGGAGGTCGACTTCGCCTACGACGGCGGTGGCGCCGGCTTCGGCGGCGCGCCCGCCAGCGCGTCGGTGTCACTGTCGGGCGACTGGTCCTCCCAGTGGGAGCTCAAGGGCCAGGCGGCCGCCTCGACGGACGGCAAGCCGCTGCGCGTGCCGTTCGCCAAGCTGCACGCCTCGCCGGTCATCCAGGTCGGCCCGGTGCCGGTCGTGGTCAACCTCGGCCTCACCTGCTACCTCCAGGTGGACGCCGACGGCCACGTCAACGTCGACGTCAAGGAGGAGCTCAAGGGCGGCTTCCGCGTCGGTGGCGCGTACAACCGCGGCAAGGGCTGGTCGCCGGTCAACACCTCCGACTTCTCGGCCACTTCGCCGCAGGCGTCCGTGACCGCGGCCGGCAAGGTGAAGGCGGCGCTCGGCGCCGAGGCGTCCGTGGGTCTGTACGGCGCGGTCGGCGTGAAGGCCGACGTCGCCCCGTACCTGCGGGCCGAGGCGGAGGGCAGCGCGACCGCCTCCGCCGACGGCAAGGCCTCGGCCACCGGCAAGTGGGGCGCCTACGGCGGACTGGACCTCGCGGGAGCCCTCCAGCTCCAGTTGCAGGTCTTCGGCACGCCGATCTTCGAGAAGCCCATCCCGCTGGGTTCGCTCCACAAGGAGTGGAAGCTGGCGGGCGGCGAGGGCACCGTCTCGACTGGCTCCCGCCGCAAGTAGGTCCCCGCACGCGGGGTGAGGGCACCGGTGCACGCGCGTTCAGCGGCGTGCACCGGTGCCCTGCTATGCGGAGCTGTACGGAGTTATGCGGAGACTTCTTTGGAGGCCCGCAGCGAGTAGACCATCGGGATGCGCGGGCGGCCCTCCGGGAGCCGGTAGACCGTCCCCTCGCCGCCCCGGCTGCCGCTCGTGTCCCGCGCCCGGACCATGCCGTCGAGGTACTTGAACAGCGTGAAGTCGTGCTCGTGCAGGAACTCCAGCCGCAGGCCGGCCGCGGTCACCGCGCTGATCACGTCGCCCAGGGGGTGCTGCCACTCCACCGTGCGGTTGTGCCGCGTCGGGGCGCTCATGTCGGCGTACGAACCGGGCTCGTCGTACGTGAACGGCCCCCGGGCGAAGTAGTCCTCGGCGAACGCGCTGCCGTCCTCGCCCAGGCACATGGCCACCGGGTGGAACTCCGCCAGGTACAAGAAGCCGCCCGGCGCCACCAGTTCCGCCGCCGTGCGCGCCCACTGCGTCAGGTCGGGCAGCCAGCACAGGGCTCCGAACCCGGTGTAGACGATGTCGAAGGTCTCGCCCCGCAGCGCGGCCGGCGCGTCGTACACGTCGGCCTCGACGAACCGGGCCTGCTCTTCGCCCACGTCCGACGCCAGTGCCCGCGCCGCCTCCACCGCCGGGCCGGAGAAGTCCAGCCCGGTCACCACGGCGCCCCTGCGGGCCCAGGACAGGGTGTCGGTGCCGATGTGGCACTGGAGGTGGAGCAGGCGCTTGCCGGTGACGTCACCGACCTCGTCCGCCTCGAACCCGCGCAGGTCGTTGCGGCCGGCCTTGAAACCCGCCACGTCGTAGAAGGCGCTCCCCGTGTGGAGGGGCACCCTCTCGTCCCACATCGCGCGGTTGTCCTCGCGCCAGTTCCCGGCGTGGCCGCTCCGCCCGCCGTCCGTTCCTCCGCTGGTCGTCGTCACGGGCGTGACGCTAGTGGGGTCCCTTGCGAGCACGCGAACGATTTTCCGGCGCGCCGCCGAAGAGCGGACGGCCGCCGGGGAGGTGCACCGGGCGCGCGCACGCCGGGGGGTGCGTGCCGTGGCGCGGCGGGCCGCACGCACTGCGGGAGAGGCGTACGAAGCGGCGGCTCGCGCGTTGTGCTGGGTAAGGAGGAGCAGGACGTCACGGGTGACACGGGCGTGACTGCGGGAGCGGGATGGGCACGTGAGTGAGCTCCCGTCCGCCTCTGACGGCCACCGGGCTCCGGCACACGGGAAGGAAGGCACGTTGATCCGTCTGGCGCGGGGCGCTACGGGATTCCGGGGGCCGCACGAGGCCCCTCTGCCGCGGACGGAGGCGGCGCTGTTCCGCGCCGCCTGTTTCACCGCGGCCATGGAGGCCCGGGGGCGGGCCGGCGAGATGGTGCCCGGCGAGGTGCAGACGTTCCGCCGGGCGGCGCTCAGCGACGGGTACGGCCGGGTGTTCACCGCCCTGGGCCACGTCCACCTGCCCGTGGTCGCCTTCACGACGGACCCGGTCCGCGAGGGCGAGCCGGTGCCGGGGTTCGCGGACCCGCCGGTGTGGGCGCAGGTCTTCGAGACGGCGGGGCTGCGGGTGATGGGGGTCAAGGAGCTGATGACCCCCTTGGAGGAGGTCGACGTCTCGGAGCTGTCGCCGGCCGAGCTCACGGAGATCCGCTACTGGAAGCCCTCGTGTCTGGGCGACGTCCTGTTCAACTGGTGGGACTGAGCGCAGGACTGATACCGGGCCGGCACCGAAAGCGGCGGCGGCCCGCAAGGCCTCACGGGGCTGCGGCCCCGCCCCTCTTACGCCGTCAGCGCCGCACGCTCCTCCGTGTCGGCGCCCGCCGCGGCGACGGACGCCAGCCTTTCCATCGACAGGCCCAGCACGGAGGCCAGCGCCGCGATCGTGAAGAAGGCGGGGGTGGGCGCGCGGCCGGTTTCGATCTTGCGGAGCGTCTCCACGGACAGGCCCGCGGCGGCGGCGATCTCCACCATGCTGCGTTCGCCGCGCGCCTCGCGGAGCAGGGCGCCGAGCCGCTCGCCGCGCCGCCGTTCCCAGGGGGTCAAGGGGGTCCTCACCATGACCCGGATTCTAGACCGTGATACTAATACCGGTATAAGAATTGGTGACGCCGAGCTTAGGGGAGTTCCGGAACCATGGTGGAGATCAAGACCGACGGCGAGCTGGACGCCATGCGCGAGGCGGGCCGGGTCGTGGCCCACGCGCTGGCCGCCGTCCGCGACGCGGCGAAGACGGGCGTGACGCTGCGGGAGCTGGACGAGGCGGCCCACGCCGTCATCAAGGACGCCGGGGCGACCTCCCCCTTCCTGGGCTACAAGCCCGACTTCGCCCCCACGCCCTTCCCCGGCGTGATCTGCTCCTCGGTCAACGACGTCGTCGTGCACGGCATCCCCGACGACTACGCGCTGCGCGACGGCGACCTGGTCAGCATCGACTGCGGTGCGCAGCTCGACGGCTGGACGGGCGACGCCGCCATCAGCTTCACCGTCGGCACGCCGCGCCCGGCCGACACGGCCCTGATCGAGGCCACGCAGCGGGCGCTGGACGCCGCCATCGCCGCGGCCGTGCCCGGCAACCGCATCGGGGACATCTCCCACGCCGTCGGCACCGTCGCCCGCTCCGGTCGCTACGGCATGCCCGCGGACTTCGGCGGCCACGGCATCGGCCGGCAGATGCACGAGGACCCGCACGTGCCCAACCGGGGCCGCCCGCGCCGGGGCATGACGCTGCGGCACGGCCTGGTCCTCGCGCTGGAGCCGATGCTCATGGCGGGCGGCAGCAACGGCTACCGCACGGACGCCGACGGGTGGACGATACGCACCGCCGACGGCAGCCGCGCCGCGCACATCGAGCACACGGTCGCCATCACGAAGGACGGCCCGCGGGTGCTGACGCTGCCGTAGTAGCGGCGCGGCTCAGGCCGAGAACTGCCGCATCAGCCGTACGCCCTGGGCCGCCGTCATGTGCGGCAGGTACGCCTTGCCGATGGCGCGGGTGATGGCGGGCAGGGCGGCGGGGTCGGGGTAGGCCATGTACATGGGGTGGTACTGCGGCTGGAACTTCGCTTTAAAGTTCAGCAGCGACCGGAAGCCGTAGACCGGTTCGAGGACCTTGCCCCCGTAGTCGAGGATCCGCTGGAGCGCCGCCGGGGGTTCCTCGGTGGCCTTGCGGGCCAGAGGAGCGCCCGAGAGGCTGAGGAAGCGGGCGCCCTCCTCCTGGAAGCCGAGCGCGGCCGAGGCGATGAGGAACTCCATCGAGCCGCGGAACCCGGCGGCGCGGCGGCGCATGAAGTCCAGCGTCCAGCCGGCGGGCCGGCCCGCTTCGTACACCGGCATCCAGCTGGTGATGCCGTGCACGGTGCGGTCGCCGTCCACGGCGATGAGGCAGCGCACGGCCGGGTCGTCGAGCTCCTCCAGGCCGCCCAGGGTGAAGCCCATCTCCGGCAGGCCCTTGTCGGCGACCCACTCCTCGGAGATGGACCGGATCTGGTCGGTGAGGGCGACCGGGGCCTCGGGGTAGGACCACCACTCGGCGGTGATGCCCTCCTTCTTGGCCTTGTTGAGGGCGGTCCGCACGTCCTGCCACTTCTTTCCCGTGAAGGCGAGGCCGGGCAGGGGGACGACGGTGTCCTCGGCGACCTGCACCGAGCGCCAGCCGAGCGCCTCCGCCGCGGCGCGGGCCTCCTCCCCCACGCTGTAGAAGCAGGGCGTCCAGCCGCGCTCGTCGCAGTGGCGCGCGAAGCCGCCGACGGCCGCCGCCCGCGCGTCCGGCGCGCCGAACGGCTCGCCGGTGGTCAGGGCCACGGTGGCGATCACGCGGTAGGCGACGGCGGAGCGCCCGGCCGCGTCGAACCAGTAGTAGTTGCCGTCCCAGGTCGTCAGGAACGACAGCGTGGAGCCGCCGTGCCCGGCGAGCAGCTCGCGGGCGCGCACGGCGGCGTCGGCGTCGGTGTGCAGGCGCGGGCGGCGGAAGGTGACGAGCAGCGCGATCAGGGTGACGAGCCAGAAGACGAGCCCGCAGTAGTGGAAGAGGGCCTGGGCCGTGCCGCCGACCGGGACCGGCCAGTCGGTGAAGGTGGCGAGCAGGGTGGGCGGCAGGAACTCCGAGGCGAGCCCCGAGAAGAGCACCGAGGGCGCCGCCGCGGGGTCGTACTGGTCGCGCACGGCGTAGCCGATGCCCACGTACGCGGCGCAGGCCAGGACGAGGGCGCCGCCGGTGACGGCCGCGAGGCCGCACGTCGCCGGGCGCGGCAGCCGCAGGCCGAAGCGGGCGCGGGTGACGATCAGGAGGGCCACGATGAGGACGGGCAGCAGCATCTGTTCCGCGAAGGCCTGGGCGTACGTCGAGCGGTCGGCGGGTTCGGCCCAGCCGGCGGGGTGGCTGAGGAAGTCGTGCAGCCACCAGGAGAACAGGGCGATCCAAGCGAGGTGGACCAGGATCGCCAGGCTCCAGGCGAGCCGGAGCCCGCGGCGCAGGCCTTCCGCGAGGACGAGCATCAGCGCGGGGACGAGGACGGCCATGACGGCGGCGGGCGAGTCGTAGAAGTTCCGCAGGGCGTGCACGAAGTGGCAGTCCCCGGCGGAGGCGGCGCAGGCTTCGGCGACCTCCTGTCCGGTGGGCTGGACGGAGACGTAGAGCTGGAAGGAGTTGAGGGGGCCGTAGGCGTCGCGGTAGAGGATCGCGACCATGGGGCCGATGGCGGCGGCGGCCACGACGAGGGCGACAAGGACGCGGGCCTCGGTGTGGGAGGAGTGCCGCAGCCGCAGCGGCCCGGCCCGGCGGTACAGGAGCGCGCCCAGGAGGAGGCCGGTGACGGCGCCTCCGAAGCGCAGGACGCCCTGGAGGTGGCCGACGTAGAGGGCCATGACGAGGGCGAAGGCGACGATGCCGAGGCGGGTGCGGCGCCGCCACAGGGCGGTGAGCCGGTAGCTGAGGACGCCGCCGACGGCGAGGGCGCCGACGGTCGGGGAGACGGCGACGTAGCCGGCGAGCTCCTCCAGCCACCACTCCCCCGCGACATTGCCGAGCTGGACGATGCCGGTGCCCAGGAGTGTGCCGAGGATCTGGCCGCCGATGAGGACGGCTGCGGTGCGGGCGACGCCGAGGCGGCGCTCGGAGGGGGTGACGAGCAGCAGGATGATGGCGGTGGCGCCGAGGTAGCCGCCGAGTCCGGGGCACCACAGCAGGGAGCTGACGGGGGTCCACCAGCGGCCTTCGGCGAGGGCGGGGACGCCGACGCCGACGTGGTCCATGCGGTGCCGGCTCGGGCCGCTGCCGAGGCTGCCGGTGACGGCGCCGACGATCCACAGCACCGCGAGGAAGCCGAGGGTGAAGGGGGCGTGCCGGACGGGGGCGAGCAGCCGGTCGAGGGTGACGCGCCAGGGGTGGGTGCTGTCGCCGGGGGTGGGCGCGGGCGGCGGGGCGGCGGTTTCGCTCATCGCATCGGCCCTGCCTCACGGGAGTCGCTCATCGGGTCAGTCCCGTCTCGCGGGAGATCCAGGGCAGCTGGCGCTCCAGGCCGGGGCGCCAGACCTGCCAGCTGTGGCCGCCGGGGAGCAGGACCCACTCGGCCCGCATGCCGGCTCTCACGGCCGCTTCGTAGACCTTGCGCTGCTGGGGCCGGTAGGTGCTGTCGCTGCTGCCGGCGACGAAGGCGGCCTTGGTGTCCGGGAAGCGCTGCCGTGCCATCACGTCGAGGGGGTTGACGGCGGTGAAGGCCGCGGTGTCGCCGCCGAAGGCCGCGTCGACGGTCTTCTGCCGGCTGCCGAGGGTGGGTGCTTCCTGACCGGAGATGTCGTTGACGACGCCGTAGACCCCCGGGGCGTTGACGCCGAGCTGGAGGGAGCAGGTGCCGCCGAAGGAGATGCCGGAGATGACCCAGGAGGTGCGGGCGGTGGCGACCTGGAGGTGGGAGCGGATCCAGTCGGGGACGTCGGTGGCGAGGTAGGTCTGGACGTTGCCGAGCCGGGAGTCGAGGCAGAGGGTGTTGGCGAACTGGGAGCCGAGGGGGTCCACGACGACCACCACGGGCGCGAGGCCGCGGTGCCCGGCCGCGAAGGCGTTCATCATGTCGACGAGCCGCCCGGAGTTGATCCAGTCGGCGGGCGAGCCCGGCTGGCCGGCCATGAGGACGAGGACCGGCAGGAGGGGGCGCGGCGTGGCGCGGTAGGCGGGCGGCAGGTAGACGTAGGCGCTGCGGGCGTGGAAGCCGGATCTGACGCCGGGGACGGACGACTTGGAGAGGGTTCCCTGCTCGGCCATGCCGGCGGGCGGGCGCCAGACGTCGGCGACGGTCTTGCCGGCGGGGACGCGCAGGGTGGGTTCGGTGCGTCCGGTGGCCTCGGTGATGCTCGTGGTCTTGGTGAGCCAGGAGTTGAGGGCACTACGGGCGGTGGGGTACTGGTCGAAGTGCCGGTTGATCTCGGAGGCGCCGAGGAGGACGACGAGGAGCCCGGCGAGGACGGCGGCGGCCCAGTGCCGCGGACGCAGCAGCGGGATGCGGAAGGCGGCGAGGCACACGCCGAGGACGGCGATCCCGGCCCAGATCACCACGCCGGTGGGCAGGGGGTCGGGGAAGGGCTGCCACCAGTCGTCGACGGCGGTGCGCAGGAGCCAGGTCGCGGCGGCGGCGAGCAGGACGGCCGCCGGGGCGAGGCGGGTCCACCAGGTGCGGCGGCGGGAGAAGAGGAGCGCCGCGAGGGCGCACAGCCCCACGGCCAGGAGGGCGACCGGAATCCATCCGCTCACCAGGGACCAGTCCAGCGGGCCTGCGCAGATCTGCATCCATCGCACCTCCCTGAAAATGCTACATATCACCGCAAATGCAGCAACTCAGGCAGGCGTACCGCGGCCCATGCCGGCGGCCCGGCCGGCGGGAGATTCCCGGACGGCAGCGGCGGCCGGTTCCCTTACGCGGAATTCCCGGAGCCGGTGTTCCGCCCGGCGCACGGAGTGGCCAAAGGCGCATTCACCTCCTCCGGCGCGCTCCTTCGCGCACGCGCGCGGCCGTAATGCCGCAGCCCGGGAAGGGCGCCGGGCGGCAGAGGAAAAAGCGGGCCACAGATCGTCTTGGGCGCCGGGCCCGTAAACCGCTCACTTCGTAACGGCCGGTGAGACCATGGCAATTGATCCATGCCATGCACATGCGCATCCGAAAATGCCTCCGGCAGCGGCGTTTTCCGCATACTCCCAGGTGGCGGCAGAGGCCTGCACTCCCCTAGCGGCCCCCAACTCCGTTCTCGAACAGGAATCCATACCGTTCGTGCGCTAATACCAGCGGCCCGGATCAAGTAATACGCTCCGAAAAAAGTGGCCGGAACAAATATCCCCCGAATCAGCCGGGCCATGATTCGCTGGCCGCGTATGCACGCATACTGCCGGACCACGGCGAGGAGAGACTGATGGCCGAAGTCAAGAAAATGATCACTCCGACGCCCACGGCGTCGTCGCGCCCTTGCGGGTTCGTCTCGCCCGACAAGGGCAACGCCCCGACGATCACGCCGGTACCGAAGGCGGAGTCGGTCCGCACGGACGTCGCCGAGACGAAGGAACCGGTCACCCCTGTCTGACCGTCCCGGCGCACCGGTTCCGACGGGCCCGCCGCGATGCACGCCCGCGGCGGGCCCGTTCCACGGGCGCGCGCCCCCGGCCGGCGTCCCGGCCCCGTTCGTTCCGCACCGCTTCCAGGAGGAAGTCCACCGATGTCGGCTCCGGTTTACCAGTCCTCCCGCTACGTCCGTACGATGCGCACCGCCCGGGACCGCGACTTCGCGCGGTTCGGCGGCCGCCTCGACGCCTTCGACGGCACCGAGCGCACGGTGGCCTTCCACTCCCTCTTCGGCAACGCCCGCCTGGTGGACCGCGACACGGTCGAGCTGCTGCGCGAGGCCGCCGCCGGCATCCCCCTGGACGCGCTGCGCGCCCGCGCGGGCAGCGAGACCGTGGACAGCCTCATCGAGGCCAAGTACCTGGTGGAGGCCGGCCACGACGAGGCGGCGCAGATCGACGAACTCCTCGCCGCCCGCGGCGAGGCGCTCAGCAGCGGCGTCTTCCACTCCTCCATCCAGCTCGTGCTGACCAACGCCTGCAACTTCTCCTGTCAGGGCTGTTTCGCGTACAACTTCGACGGCGGCGTCGAGGAGCGCAACACCTCGGGCGAGTCCGTCAAGCCCGGCCCGGTCCTCGTCCAGCTGCGCACCGCGCGCGGCGACAGCGGGCCCACGCTCGCCCGCGGCGACTGGAACGAGGGCACCGACGGCGCCCGCAACCCCTCGATGCACATGTCCCCGCAGGTCGCGGAGAAGACGCTGCGCGAGGCGGTGGCGCTGCGCAAGGCCAACGGCGGCGGCGAGCTCACGGTGTCGTTCTTCGGCGGCGAGCCGACGCTCGCACGCAACACGATCCTGCACATCCTGCACACCTTCGGGCACTTCTACGACGGCGTGACGCTGTCGTACGACATGACGAGCAACGGCTCGCGCATCGACGCCGAGCTGCTGAAGGCGCTCGCCGACTACCGCGTCTCCACCACCGTCTCGATCGACTACCTCGTCCCCGAGACCGGGGAGTTCCGCGGCGGACAGCAGCAGCGCACGCCGTGGCCGGTGGTGCGCAAGGCCATCCTCGACATGAAGGCCGCGGGCGTGCCCGTCGCCATCACCACCGTCCTGTCGCAGTACACCTGGGACAAGTGGGGCACCCCGCTGATCGACTTCGTCGCCGAGGCCGGCCTGGACTCCCTGGACGTGATCGTCTCCTTCCAGGCGCGCGAGTTCTTCGAGCAGCACAGCCCGCACGACGTGGCGCAGAAGCTGCTGTCCGCCGTCGACTACGGGCGCGAGCGCGGCGTGCAGCTCAGCGGCTACTGGTACCAGACGTTCCAGATGATCGCCGACGAGGCGAAGTGGGCGGCCCAGGCGGACTACAAGACGTGCCCGGCCGTGGGCCGGCAGCTGTCCATCGAGCCCAACGGCAGCGTGTTCGCCTGCAAGGCGACGGCGCGCAAGCTCGGCACCATCGACGACTGGCGGGGCGTGTTCAACTCGGCGGCCTACCGCGACTACGGCATGCGGGCCTACACCAACGGCCCCGGCTGCCAGGGCTGCGAGCTCCAGGGCACCTGCTCGGGCGGGTCCGCGGGCGCGCTGGAGGAGGAGAACGGGTCGATCCAGGTGATGTCGCCGGGCTACTGCGCGTACATGCGCGAGGTCGTGCAAGGGCTGCTGGAGCGTCACCACGCCCAGGTCTGCGCGGGCGTCTGAAGGGGCCCGTCAGATGCCGACGATCGGTCTGAACTTCGGGCACGACGGGGGCGCGGCCCTGGCCCAGCCCCCGGGGGTACACGTCATCGAGGGCGAGCGCCAGGTGGGGCTGCGCCACGTGTGCGGCGGCAACGCGGGCTTCGCGGCGTCGGTCGGCGACTGGGTGAACCGGCTGCATACGCTGGCGAGCGGGCCGGTCACCGCGATCGCCGTCGCCGACTGGTACACCCCGGCGTGCCGGACCCTGCCGGGCGGGCTCGTGGAGCTCGTCTCCGAGGACATCACGTGGAGCCGCCCGGGCGACGCTCTGGCCACGTCCGTCCTGCGCCCGGTCAAGTCCGTGGACTGGCCGCTCGCCGACGGCCCGGCCGGCCCCCTGCCCGTGATCGCCGTGCGCCACCACTACGCGCACGCCGCCCTGGCCTACTACACCTCCGGGGCGGAGAAGGCGCTCGTCCTCGCCCTGGACGGGACGGGCAACTACGCCGAGTGCGGCATGGTGTGCCTGGGCGACGGCGCGTCGCTGACGCCCGTCCTGTCGTTCAGCAACCGCACGGGGCCGCGCTTCGGGCTGGTCTACGAGGCGCTGGCCCGCCGGGTGCACGGCGGGCAGTTCGACACGGGCAAGCTGCTGGGCCTGGCCGCCACCGGCACCGTCGACGCCGGCCTCCTGCCCGTCCTGCGCACGATGCTCGCCGGGGAGCGCGCCCGGCGCGCCGCGCCCGACCTGCTCGCCCCCCTCGGCGGCGAGGCGCCCGCCGGCAGCGCCCTGCGCTACGAGGACACCTGGTACCCGTACGACGAGGACGCGGGCGGCTATCTGGACGGCCTGCTGGCCGACGCCACCGACGACGACGTGGTGCACTCCTACGGCGGGGTGTTCCCCGACGAGATCCGCACGCCGCGCGGGCACCGGTTCCTCGTCGGGCACAGCCCCGGCGACCCGGTCTGCCGGAACCTGGCCGCGACGCTCCAGGCGGCCGTGGAGGAGGACCTCACCCACCTCGTCGCCGGGCTGCACGCCCGCTGGCCCGGTCACCCCGTGCTCTGCTACGCCGGGGGCTGCGCGCTGAACATCACAGCGAACACCCGGATCGCGGAGAGCGGGCTGTTCTCCCGGGTGCACATCCCCACGTGCTGCGACGACTCCGGGATCGCGCTGGGCGCGGCGCTGGCCGTGGCCGCCCCGGAGGACCGGCCGGCGGCGGGCAGGCACCCGGGCGCGGAGCTGGCCTACGGCGGTCCGCCGCTCACCGCGCGCGGCCCGGTCAGCACCGGGCACACCCGGACGACCCTCGCGAGCGACGCCGCCCTGGCCGAGCACGTGGCCGGCATGCTCGCCGGGCGCAAGTGCGTGGCCTGGCTGGGCGGCCGGATGGAGACCGGGCCGCGCGCCCTGGGGCACCGGTCGCTGCTCGTCTCGCCGCACTGGGCCGGCGCCCGGCGCCACGTCTCGCAGACCATCAAACGGCGCGAGTGGTTCCGGCCGGTGGCGCCGCTGTGCCCGGCGGAACTGGCCGGCACGTACTTCGCCGGCCCCCTCGACCACACCGACACCATGCTGTTCGCGGTGCGCGTCCGCGAGGAGCACGCGGAGCGGCTCGCCGAGGTGCGGCACATCGACGGCACGGCGCGGTTGCAGACCCTGCACGCCGACCGGCATCCGCTGCTGCACCGCGTGTGCCACGCGCTGGCCCGCCGCACGGGGCTGCCGATCCTCATCAACACCAGCGCCAACGGCGGCGGCCGGCCCATCCTCAACGACCTCGCGGAGGCTTTGGAGCTGCTGGACGCGACGGCCCTGGACGCGGTCGTCCTGGCCGACGAGCGGACCGTCATCACCTGACCGGGAGCACACCCTCACCACCTGAACCCGAACGTGAACCTGACCAGGAGCAAGGAGCACCGACCATGGCGAGGACCCAGCTCAGGGACGTCCGCAAGAAGCTGCCGCTGCGCGTGCTGTCCCCCGAGGACTGGGAGCACTGGACCACCCGCGGACACGTGGTCGTCCGGCAGGCCGTCCCCGCGGATAACGTCGAGCGGCTGACGCGGGCGCTGTGGGAGTTCGAGGACATGGCGCCCGGCGACCCCGCCACCTGGTACGCGGACCGCACGGACAACCAGCGGCTGCCGGGCCACAGCGGGCTGGTGGAGATCTACAACCACCAGGCCATGTGGGACAACCGGCAGACGCAGCGGGTGTACGACGCGTTCGTCGACATCTGGGACACCACCGGCCTGTGGGTCGTGATCGACTTCGCCAACGTCAACCCGCCGAACCGCGGCACCCGCGCGTTCGAGGGTTTCGTCCACTGGGACGTCGACACCTCCCGGCGGCCGCTGCCCATCAGCTGCCAGGGGGTGCTCTCGCTCAGCGAGGGCAACGAGGAGATCGGCGGCTTCCAGTGCGTGCCGGGCATCTTCGAGAAGCTGGACGCGTGGCTGGAGGAACAGCCCCCCGACCGCGACCCGATGACGCCCGACATCACGGGCTACGCGGTGGAGACGCTGCGCGTCGACCCCGGCGATCTGATCATCTTCAACAGCCTGCTGCCGCACGGGGTGCGCCCGAACCGCTCCGCGGACCGGGTGCGTATGGCACAGTACATCTCCATGGCGCCCGCCCTGGAGGACGACGCCGCGCTCCGGGACAGCCGCGTACGGTTCTGGCGGGACCGCATCCCGCCGCACGAGCACGAGCACCACGGGAGCCCTCGCAAGAAGGAGCGCGAGCTGTACGGGCGCGCCGGGCTCACCCCGCTGGGCGAGCGGCTCCTGGGGCTCACGAGTTGGTCGTGACCGTGCCGGGCGGCGGGGCGGCGGTGCGCGGCGGCCGGACGCGGAGTGAAGTCCCTTGACCAAGACCGGGGCACCCGCCCGAACGCCCGTGCTGGGCAGCCGTTTCCGCTGGCTGTGGTCGTCGTCCGTGGCGTCCAACGCCGGCGACGGCGTCACCCGCACCCTGCTGCCGCTGCTGGTCGTCGCGAGCCACCCGCAGCCGATGGTGGTGGCCGGGCTCACGGCGGTGAACATGCTGCCGTGGCTGCTGTTCGCGCTGCCCGCCGGGGTGCTGGCGGACCGTCACGACCGGCGGCGGATCCTGCTGTTCAGCAACCTCACGCGGGCGGCCGCGCTGCTGGCGGCCGTCGGGGCGTTCGCCGCGGGCACGTCGCTGGCCGTGCTGTTCGTGCTCTCGTTCGTCCTCGGCATCGCCGAGACCCTGGCGGAGACGGCGGCGCCCGCGATGCTGCCCGACATCGTGGCCTCCGAGCACCTGGAGCACGCCAACGGCCGGCTCTTCGCGCCGCAGGTCATCCTCAACGAGATGGCGGGCCCGCCGCTGGCCGGCCTCCTGGTCGGCGTCGGCGCGACGCTGGCGCTGGCGACGGGCGGCGCGCTGTACGGGCTCGCCGCGGTGCTGCTGCTGGGGCTGGCCGGCGTCAAGGCGGCCCCGCGCACGGCGCCCCCGCCGGGGACGTCCGCGGCCCGGTCGCTGTGGCAGGACCTGCGCACGGGGGTCTCCTTCGTCCTCACCCGGGCGGCCCTGACCCGCACGCTGGCCGCCAGCGCGCTCTACGGCCTGGTGTACTCGGCGACGTTCTCGATGCTGGTGCTGCTGGCCTACCGCACCCTGCACCTGCACGCCACCGGCTACGGCCTGCTGCTGACCGCCGGCTCCGTCGGCTCGATCGCCGGGACGTGGCTCGCGCCCCGGCTCGCGCGGCGGCTGCCCACGCTCGTCCAGGCGCTGTGGTCGCTGATCCTGTCCGGCGCGGCCTACGTGGGGCTGGGCCTGGCGGGGCACGTGGTGGCCGCCGGCGCCGCGATCTTCTGCAACGGCGTCTTCATGATGAGCTGGAACATCCCGGTGCTGTCCCTACGCCAGCGGTTCGCACCGCCGGAGCTCCAGGGCCGCGTGATGAGCGTGTCACGCCTGTGCTCGTGGGGAACGATGCCGATCGGAGCGGCCCTCGGCGGGCTGCTCGCCCGCACCACGTCCGTCACCACCGTCTTCGTCACGTCCGGGGCCGTCCTGATCCTGGGATCCGTCGCCCTGCTCGCACCGCTGCGCCAGGACGCGCTCGCCGGCGAACAGCCGGAAGCCTCCCGCGTGCCGCGGCAGCACACCGACACCGAAAGAGGAGAGCATGACCGCGGAACTGTATGACACCGTGATCGTCGGCGGCGGCCCGGCGGGCCTGGGCGCCGCGCTGTACCTGGGCCGTTCGCGCCGGCGCGTCGCGCTCGTCGACTCGGGCGACGCCCGGAACATGGCCGCGGGCGTCATGCACAACATGCTCACCAACGACGGCGTGACCATCGCGGACTTCCGCGCCCGCGCCCGCGCCGAGATCTCCCGCTACGGCGTGGAGTTCGTCGACGACGAGGTGATCTCCGTGGCCCCCGAGGGCGACCGCCTGGTGACCGTGGCCAAGGAGTCCGGGGCGTTCAGGAGCCGCACGGTCATCTACGCGGCGGGCGTGCGCTCGAAGGTGCCCGACGTGCCGGGGCTCGCCGCGCTGTGGGGCAAGGGCGTGTTCGAGTGCCCGTACTGCCACGCGTACGAGGTGCGGGACGGGCACTTCGGCGTGTACGGCGGCGCGGTGCCCGGCGAGTGCCTCGCCGCGACCCTGACCGCGTGGACGTCCTCGCTCACCTATCTGTCGGACCGGCGGGAGCTGCCCGAGGAGGAGCAGGGGTTCCTGACCGCCTCCGGGGTGAAGATCGTGCCCGAAAAGATCGCCTCGGTGGCCGCGCACCCCGACGGCGTCGCCGTCGATCTGACGGACGGCAGCGTGCTCACGTTCACGGCCCTCTTCCTGCACATGGACACCGAGCCGCGCGTGGAGCCGCTGCGGCCCTGGCTCCAGGCCGCCGACCTCACGGAAGTCCAGACCGACGAGCGCGGCCGGACCTCGCTCCCCCGCCTGTACGTGGCCGGTGACCTGGGCAAGAACATGCAGCAGGCGGCCATGGCCGCGGCCAGCGGCGGGCTCGCCGCCATGGCCGTCAACGCCGACCTGATCCGCGAGGACCGGCCCGGCGCGCTCTACGACCTGCCGCCCGCCGCCCACTGACGCGCCCGTCCCGGAAAAGGTCCGAGGTCGTCCCGGAAGACCCGAGGAGAGCCCTGCCCCATGAAGTCCCCGCGCGCCGAACTCGTCCCCCACATGGAGCACTACACCTTCGTCCTGGAGGACCAGCCGTACATCGGCTTCTTCCAGTACGGCAACGAGCGGACCCCGGTGTACTCCACCGACTCGTGCGGTTTCCGGGTCACCCACACGACGGATGGCACGGCGACCGTCGCCGACGGCCGCCCGCCGGGGCCCGTGCGGCTGCTGGCCGGCAGCTCCTCCGTGTTCGGCGTGGGGGCGAGCGGCGACCACGCCACGATCGCCTCGCGCCTGGGCAGCCGGCACGCGCCCGGGCTGCCCTGGCTCACCTTCGCGGGGCAGAGCCTGAACTCGGCGCAGGAGCTGATGCTGCTGACGCTCTTCCAGCACCTGCTGCCCGAGGTCGCGGAGATCGTCGTGTTCTCCGGCGTCAACAACCTCGTGCTCAGCCGGCTGCCGGCGGCGCAGCACGGCCGGCACGGCGCCTTCTTCGAGTGCGGCCCCGCGCCGGACGCGTCCGCGGTGCCGGCCCCGGCCGAGCGCATCGCGCACGCCACGGCGCTGACGGTGCGCCACCTCGGCGGGTGGCGGCTGCTGGCCCGGGCGCTCGGGGCGCGGCTGACGTTCGTCCTCCAGCCGCTCGCGCCCTGGGTGCGGGAGGAGCCGGCACCGCAGGAGAAGGCGCTGTTCGACGAGCTGGACGATGTCTCCAACTGGCGCCGGCTGCACAACGACATCGCCTCGATGGAGGTCGGGCGGGCCTACGCGGCCGCCCTGCGCGAGGGGTGTGCGGCGCTGGGGGTGCCCTTCGTCGACATGAACGCGGAGCTCGGCGCGGCGACCGGGCCCGGGGACTGGCTGTTCGTGGACCGGGTGCACTGCGTCGACGCCGGGTACGACGCCGTCGCCCGGGTCCTCGCCGGTCGGCTCGGCACGTCCTAGCGCGGGGAGGAGGGTTCGCATGGCACTGCTCCGCAGAGTCCTGGCACGGCTGCTGCGCCTGCGCCTGCGCCGCAAGCGGGCGCTGAAGCCGCAGCCGGCGGACGACGCGTCCATCTATCCCATGTTCTGATCCGGGGGCGCCGCGTGACGCAGCTGGTTCTGGGTTTGTCGGCCTTCTATCACGACAGTGCGGCCGCGCTGGTCGCCGGCGGCGTTCCGGTCGCGGCCGCCCAGGAGGAGCGGTTCAGCCGCAGACGGCACGATCCGTCGTTCCCGCACGGGGCGGTCGGCTACTGCCTGGAGCAGGCGGGCGCGGAGCTCGGTGACGTGTCCGCCGTCGCCTACTACGAGGATCCGGCGCTGAAGTTCCGGCGGGTGCTCGCGACGTACGCGGGGGCCGCGCCGCACGGCCTCCCGTCCTTCCTCGACGGGCTGCCGGCCTGGCTCGGCTGGAAGCGGTCCGCCACGCGGGCCGTGCGCGAGCACCTGGCCGGGGCCGGGCGGCGGGCGGCGGTGCCGGAGGTCGTGGCGCGGCGCCACCACGAGTCCCACGCCGCGTCCGCGTTCTTCGCGAGCCCCTACCCGGCGGCCGCCGTGCTGTGCGTCGACGGCGTCGGCGAGTGGGCGACGACCACGCTGTGGCAGGGCGCGGGGACCCGGCTGCGGTGCCTGGCCGAGCTGCGGTTCCCGCACTCGCTGGGGCTGCTGTACTCGGCGTTCACGTACTTCTGCGGCTTCAAGGTCGACTCGGGCGAGTACAAGCTGATGGGGCTCGCCCCGTACGGGACGCCCCGTTTCGCACCGCTGATCAGGGAGCGGCTGATCGACGTCAAGCCGGACGGCTCGTTCCGGCTCGACCTGCGCCGGTTCGAATTCCTGCGGGGCCGGGTGATGACCGGCGCCGCCTTCGAGCAGCTCTTCGGCGGTCCGCGGCGGCAGCCGGAAGGCCCGCTGACCGAGCGGGAGTTCGATCTTGCGGCGTCCGTGCAGCAGGTGACCGAGGAGGTGATGGTCAAGCTGGCGCGCACCGCGCGGCGGCTGACCGGGGAGCCGCGGCTGTGCCTCGCCGGCGGCGTCGCCCTCAACTGCGTCGCCAACGGCCGGCTCCTGGAGGACGCGGGCCTGACGGAGCTGTGGGTGCAGCCCGCGGCCGGGGACGCCGGGGGCGCGCTCGGGGCGGCGCTCGCCGAGGCCTGCGAGCGGGGTGCGCCGCGGGCGCACGCGGCCGCCGGGCACGACGCGATGGCGGGCGCGCTGCTGGGGCCGGAGTACACGGACGACGAGATCGGCGCGTATCTGGACGCGCAGGGCATCCCGTACGAGCGCCCGGGGTTCGAGGGCGTGGCGCGGCGGGTGGCCGCGGCGCTGGCGGGCGGGGCGATCGTGGGCTGGTTCCAGGGGCGGATGGAGTTCGGGCCGCGGGCGCTGGGGTCGCGGTCCATCCTCGCCGACCCGCGGGATCCCGGCATGCAGTCGGCGCTCAACCTGCGGACGAAGTTCCGCGAGTCGTTCCGGCCGTTCGCGCCCGCGGTGCTCGCCGAGGACGCGAAGGACTGGTTCGACCTGCGGCAGGAGAGCCCGTACATGCTGATCGTGGGCAAGGTCGCGGAGGCGCAGCGGCTGGCCGCGGACGTCCCCGGCGGGGTGGGCGGGCTCGACCTGCTGCACGTGCCCCGGTCGACGGTCCCGGCGGTGACGCACGTCGACGGCTCGGCGCGGGTGCAGACCGTGGACGGGCGGCATCCGCGGCTGCGGCGGCTGCTGCTCGCGTTCAAGGAGCGCACCGGGTGCCCGGTGCTGGTGAACACGTCGTTCAACGTCCGCGGCGAGCCGATCGTGAACACGCCGCGGGAGGCGTACGCCTGCTTCATGCGGACCAACATCGATCTGCTGGCGCTGGGCGGCTTCCTGCTGCGCAAGCAGGGGCAGCCGCCGTGGCAGGAGGAGCGGGACTGGCGTGCCGGGATCCCGATGGACTGACTGCCGGGGAAGGAGGTGTGACGCCGTGCGGACGATGCTGCTGACGGCGGTGTACTACCTGGTCGTCACCCCGTGGGGGTGGTGCCGGCGCAGGGTGCGCGATCCGCTGGCGCGGCGCTGGCGGCCGCGGGCGGAGACGTACTGGCACTTCGTGCCCGGGAGCGGGGCGGGTACGGGGTCCGGCGCGGATGCGGGTGCGGCCGGGAGGCGCTGACGGGTTGCGGGCGGGCCGGGTGTGGCTGATGGTGGACATCAATCATGACGCACGTCACCGGCCCGGACGGTCAGCCCCAGGCGCCGCGCCTGCCGCACCGCGCGCGGCTCCTCGTCATGGCGGCGTACGTCCTGCTGACCGCGGCCGTCGCGATGGACCTGGCGGAGAGCCCGGAGTGGACGGTGTCCCCCGTCCTGGCCACCGCGCCGGTGCTCGCCAGCATCGGCACGCGGCGGCCCCGGGTCCCGCTGTTCGTCGGCCTGGCCGCGCTGGTCCTCGTCGCGCCGCTGGCCCTCGCTGACAACGAGGTGCCGCTGCTCGTGCACCTGACGTCCGCGTTCACCGTGCTGGCGATCACGTGCGTCAGCACGGCGAACGTGGTGCTCATCGCCACGCGCGAGCGGGAGCTCCTGGAGTCGCGGTCCGTGGCGGAGGCCGCGCAGCACACGCTGCTGCGGCCGCCGCCCGAACGGCTCGACGGGCTGCGGGTCGCGGTGCGGTACCTGGCGGCGGCGGCCGAGGCGCGGGTCGGCGGCGATCTGTACGAGACGCTGGTCACGCCCTTCGGGGTGCGGCTGCTCATGGGCGACGTGCGGGGCAAGGGGCTCGCCGCGATCGACACGGCGGCGGCCGTGCTGGGCACGTTCCGGGAGGCCGCGCAGGTCGAGCCGTCGCTCGCGGTGGTCGCGGGGCGGCTCGACGCGGCGATGGGGCGGCGCCGGCCGGGCGAGGAGTTCGTGACCGCGGCGCTGGTGGAGGTGTCCGGGCCGGGCAGGGCCGAACTGGTGAACTGCGGGCACCTGCCGCCCCTGCGGTGCCGGCCGGGGCGGGCCGGCGGGATGGCCGTGGACGAGGTGCCCACCCCCGAACCGCAGCCGCCGCTGGCCATCCTCAGCCTGGCCGGCGGCACGTACCGGGGACGGCCCTTCGCCTTCGAGCGGGGCGACCTCCTGCTGCTGTACACCGACGGGGTGACGGAGGCGCGGGACGCGGCGGGCCGCTTCTACCCCCTGGCGGACCGCCTCGCCACCATGCCGGACGTGTCCCCGGCGGCCCTCCTGGACCGCATCGTCGCCGACCTCCTCACCCACGCGGGCGGCGAGCTCTCGGACGACGCGGCGCTCCTCGCGGTACGGCGCGAGCATTGACGCACGGTGCGGGGCGGTGCGGCGCCGCGTCAACACAATGCAGTTATCTGCCTCTTGGCGGTTCCGCCTCCGGTGCATAGCGTCATTGGCATGCAGACGATCACCTTAGGCGGAGTGGGCATCACCCGCGTCGTGGAATGGCACGCGCCGGTCGCCCCCACCCCCGCGATCTTTCCCTCCAGCACCCCGCGGATGTGGAAGGAGAACGAGTCGTGGCTGGCGCCGGACTTCTGGCGGCCGGCCACCGACCAGCTGGTGTGCAACGTGCAGACGTGGGTGCTGCGCAGCGAAGGCCGTACCGTCGTCGTCGACACGGGGCTGGGCGACGACAAGGACCGGCCGCACATGCCGGACTGGTCGCACTTGAGGACCGGTTACCTGGAGCGGCTCGCCGCCGCCGGGGTCCGCCCCGAGGACGTGGACGTCGTCGTCAACACCCACCTCCACGCGGACCACATCGGCTGGAACACCCGCCTGCGGGACGGCACGTGGGTGCCGACGTTCCCGAACGCGACGTACCTCGTCGCGAGGGCCGACTTCGACTACTGGAACCCGGCCGGGCCGCACACGCCGCGCGGCGTCCTCGGGGACCTGAGCCTGGCCGAGGGCATCGAGACGGTGTTCGAGGACAGCGTCCTCCCCGTGCAGCGGGCGGGGCAGATGGTGCTCTGGGAGGGCGACGCGTACCGCATCGACGCGGGCCTGACGCTGGAGGCCGCCCCCGGGCACACGCCGGGCTCGGCCGTCGTGCGGCTGGAGTCGGGCACGGACCGCGCCCTGTTCATCGGCGACCTGGTGCACAGCCCGCTCCAGATAGCCGAGCCGGACTGCGACACGTGCCTGAGCGAGGACCAGCTGCAGGCGACCCGCTCCCGGCGGCGGATCCTGGAGGAGGCCGCCGACACCCGCGCCCTGGTGTTCCCGGCGCACTTCCCGGGCCACGGGGCGGCCGAGGTGCGCCGGGAGGGCGGGAAGTTCGCGCTGTCGCGCTGGGCGGCGTTCGACCGTACGGAGGACGGGGACCCGGGCCCGGCCTGACCCGGTCCCGGTACGCCGACGGGCCGGCCCGCAAGGGGCCGGCCCGCGGATCCGCGGCTGTGCGCGCTAGCGGATGCCGAACGGCAGGTCCTGGTGGAAGAAGGACAGGTCGCCGTTGCCGACCGTCACCCCGGCGTCCGCCCGCGACACGTCGCGGGGGGCCGACGCGGCGACGGCGATCCGCAGCCGGTAGGAGACCGTGGCGCCGGGCGCGAGCGGCCCCTTGGCGACGGGCAGGAGCGCCGCGCTCATGCCGGGGTCGCAGCCGCCGGCGACGAGCGGGACGCGCTCCCAGCCGTGGCCGGGCCGGTACTGCTGGAGGACGAGGTCCTTGGGGGCCAGGGCGTGGCTGTTGCCGGTGCCGTAGGCGTAGTAGGAGGCGTACAGGGCGGGGTAGGGCCGGTCGGTGGTGTTCTTCACGGTGACCGTGAAGGGCCCGCTGGGCGCGCCGCCGCGGGTCAGCCGGTCGCCGCCGCGCCAGCCGCTGACGGAGACGTCGGGCCGGGTAGTCGTGGCGGTGCGGGCGGGGGCGCTGTAGGTGCGGCCCTTGCCGTCGTCGACGGAGGCGGTGACGGTGAGGGTGCCCGGCCGGTCGAGGTCCTGGATCCGCAGCGCGACGCTGTGCGGGCGGGCCGCGCTCGCGTCGGCCGTGACCGGGAAGGTGAAGACGCCGTGGGTGTCCGAGCCGGTGGGGCTGCTCTTGAGGTCCGTCCACTTGTGCGTCGTGGGCACGTAGTGCTGGACGGAGAGGGAGTCGGTGCCGAAGCCGCGGCTGCGGACGTCGAGCCGGACGGTGCCCTTGGTGACGGGGGTGCGCAGGGTGATGCCGGAGCGCGACCACATGCCGATGGGCAGCTGGGAGGGCAGGCTGTAGGAGATCTTCTCCGCGGCGGTGCCGACCGCGGCGGCCGGCGGCTCGGCCGTGGCCGCGCGGGCCGCGGCGGCCGCGGCGGCGGACGGCTGTTTCTCCCCCTGGTCACTGCCGCAGCCCGCGGTGGCCCGCGTGCCGCCGCCGGCCGGTATGGCCGTGGCCGTTCCGGCCGTTCCCGCGACGAGGACCAGACCGGCCGCGAGGGCGGCCACCGATCCCATGACGCCCCGCACCGCCGGCGACCGCCGCTGCGCGACTCTTCGTGACATGTACCGCCCCCTGCTTCCGGGTTCGTACGCACACTCGTGCGTCTCCGACGTACGAGATTGCCTTCCGTAGCTGATGGTTCCCTGTGGCACCGGAAATACCGCGGAATCTCGTAGTTGTGCCGCGCACGGGTCAGGCGGCGGCTCCCTGGAGCTGAAGCCGGGTCAGCGAGGCGGCCAGCTGGTCCACTTCCTCGGCCGTGTTGTACAGGGCCAGGGAGGCCCGGGTCGCGGCCTCCAGCCCGTAGTGGCGCAGGGAGGGCTGGGCGCAGTGGTGGCCGGCGCGGACGGCGATGCCTTCCCGGTCCAGCCACCGGGCGATGGTCATGGGGTCGTGGCCGGCGAGCGTGAAGGTGAGGACCGCGATCTTCCCGGGCGCGTCGCCGAGGACGGTGAGGCCGGGGACCGCGGCGAGGGCCTGCCGGGCGTGGCCGAGCAGGGCCGTCTCGTACGCGGCGACCGCCTCGCGGCCGAACGAGCTGAGCCAGTCGATGGCGGACCTGAGGCCGACGACGCCGGAGATGTGCCCGGTGCCGGCTTCGAAGCGGTGCGGCACGGGCGCGTAGGTGACGCGGCCGAAGTCCACCTGGTCGATCATGTTGCCGCCGCCCTGCCACGGCGGCATGCCGGCGAGGATCTCCGGCTTGGCGTACAGCGCGCCGATGCCCGTGGGGGCGTACAGCTTGTGCCCGGAGAAGACGTAGAAGTCGCTGTCCAGGTCCTGGACGTCCACGGGGAAGTGGGCGACCGCCTGGGCGCCGTCCACCAGCACCTTGGCGTCGTAGCGGTGGGCCAGTGCCGTCATTTCCTTCACCGGCGGCACGGTGCCGAGCACGTTGGAGGCGTGGCTGACCGCGACGAGCCGGGTGCGGTAGGAGAGGAGGTCGGCGTAGGCGTCCTGGTCGATGCTGCCGTCGGGCAGGAGCGGGATGGGGACGACGCGGGCCCGCCGCTCCTTGGCGATCAGCTGCCAGGGGACGATGTTGGAGTGGTGTTCCAGGGTGGAGACCAGGATCTCGTCGCCGGGGCCGAGGTTGGCGCGTCCCCAGCTCTGCGCGACGAGGTTGACGGCCTCGGTGGTGCCCCGGGTGAAGACGACGGTGTCCGGCGACGGGGCGCCCAGGAACCCGGCGACCGCGGCCCGCCCGCCCTCGTACATCTCGGTGGCCTCGCGGGCCATGGTGTGCGCGCCGCGGTGGATGTTGGAGTTGGCGGTGGCGTAGTAGGCGGCCAGGGTCTCGATGACCTGGCGGGGCTTCTGGGTGGTGGCGCCGTTGTCCAGCCAGACGACGGGGCGGCCGTTGACGGGCCGCTGGAGGACGGGAATGTCCCGCCGGGCGGCCTCGGGGGTGAACTGCCCGCTGCGGGTGGTGGCGCTGCCGGCGGTGGGCTGCGGGGGCGGGGCGGCGTACGCGCCCCACGGCAAGTCAGGAGTAGTCATGGTACTTGGACACCTCGACGTTCTGGAGCACGGCGAGGGCGTCCTCGACCAGCACCGCGGCGTTGAAGTACGCCGTCATCAGGTACTGGGTGATGCCCTTCTGGTCCATGCCCATGTTGCGCATGGACAGGCCCGGCTCGACCTCGTCGGCCACCTTCGCGGGCCGCAGGCCCACGACGCCCTGCTCGGCCTCGCCGACGCGCATGAGGAGGATCTCGGTGGTGGCGGCGCCGTTCGGGCCGCTCATGCGCACCTTGTCGGAGGGCAGCAGCGGGACGCCGCGCCAGGTCAGCAGGGGGCTGCCGAAGCGGTTCTCGATGACCGGGGGCACGCCGCGGCGGGTGCACTCGCGGCCGAAGGCGGCGATGGCGCGCGGGTGGGCGAGGAAGTAGGAGGGCTGCTTCCAGACCTTGCTGAGGAGTTCGTCCATGTCGTCGGGGGTGGGCGCGCCGGTCCGGGTCTGGAGGCGCTGCCCGGGGGCGACGTTGCTGAACAGGCCGTACTCGGGGTGGTGGAGCATCGAGCGCTCCTGGCGCTCGCGCAGCGCCTGGATCGTCAGGCCGGCCTGGGCGCGGGTCTGGTCGATGGGCTCGTTGTAGAGGTCGGCGACGCGGGAGTGGACGCGCAGCACGGTCTGGGCGAGCGTCATGTGGTACTCGCGGGGCGTGTCCTCGTAGTCGACGAAGGTGCCCGGCAGGTCCGGCTCGCCGACGTGCCCGGCGCTCAGGTCCACGGGCACCTCGGCGCCGGGGACGGTGCGTTCGCCGGTGGTGTAGGCGGCGAGGGCGGCGCGCAGCGCCTCGTCGCAGCCGGCCAGCCGGGCCAGGTGGCTGCGGTCGGCGCACAGGGCGGTGCCGGGGGTCAGCGCCTTGACGCGGTGGGCGGCGGGCGAGCCGCAGGCCCAGGCGTCGAGGTCGAAGAACTCGCCGTCGCCGAGGATGCCGAGGAGGGCGTCCTCGCCGTAGCGGCCGGTCGTCCGCTTCTCGGCGCGGCCCTGGACGAGGATCCAGAGCTTGTCGGCGGCCTCGCCCTCCTGGAGGAGCAGTTGCCCGGCGTCGAAGGAGACTTCGGTGAAGGCGTCCGCGAGTTCGCGCAGCAGCTCCTCGCCGGCCTCGCGGAGGAAGGGGATCTCCCGGAGGTCCTCGGGGACGACGTGGTGGGCGTCGTCGTTCCTGAAGGTGGATATCCGGTCGTCACCGAGGATGAAGGTCCGCCGGCGGTTGACGCGGTAGACGCCGGACTCGACGTCCACCCACGGCAGGGCCCGCAGCAGGTAGCGGGGCGTGATGCCGCGCATCTGCGGGGTGGTCTTGGTGGTGGTCGCGAGCTGCCGTGCCGCGTCCGGGCTGAGACTGAGCCGGTCGTTCATGAGGACCTCCTCGTGTGGGCAACGAGGGTGATCGTCTTGTCGGCAACATTGCGTTCACAAGACCGCAGCAATACGTCATGGCCTTAAAGCATTCACCGTTGGCGTAGCGGCAGTTCTGCTCAGAAGTGAACACACCTTGTTCATGGGGTCGTTGAGCAGTGCGCTTTTCCGCGTTTTTGCCGGGGTGAGCCTCCGGTCGGCGAGGTACGGAGCCGGTCCCTCTCGCGCACAAACGACCAGATCCGATCGCCGGCGGGCTTCGCGCGACGCCGGCGGCTCACCGGGCCCGGTGGCGGCCCCTGCCCCGGGTGCGGCGGATTCCCGGCGAGGCGGCGAGCAGGGCCAGCCACACCCCGACGAGCAGCAGGTGCGCCCGCTGCGGAACGCCGTGCCAGCCCGGCCGCCCGAACAGCGGGCCGACCGTGCTCACGGCCGTCACGAGCGCGGCCGCCAGGACCCACGGTCCCCAGCGGCGGACCAGCGGCCACCGGGTGCCGCGCACCGCGGCGGTCACCATCAGGGCCATGGAGGCGAACAGCGCGGCGTGGGCCAGCGCGCTGGTGGCCGTGTGCCAGGGGTTGACGGCCTCGCAGGCGCGGTTCACCGACGGTGCGCACCGCATCGGGACGACGACGTCCGCGACGGAGGACGCGGCGAAGGCGACCAGCGCCCACTGCCCGGCGACGGACCAGCGATCGCTTCCCGCGCGCCGGGCGAGCAGGGCCGCGCCCGCGGCGACGAGCAGGGCGGTGACGACTTCGACGACGCCGAAGAGCACGTGGAAGGGCTGGTCGGCGGCGTAGAGCTCGCTGACGTAGGAGTGCCGGGGGTCCAGGCCGGTGGGCAGCAGGAACTCCAGCACCCAGGCGTTGTACGCCACCGCCGCGACGGCCAGCGGCCACGCCGCCCGGCGGGCTCCGCCCGGGTCCCGCGGGCTCACGCCGGCCGTGGCCGTCACCCGGCCGGGGGCGGCTTCCCCCGGCCGGGGCTCGGTGGGCGCGTCGCGCATCGGGGGCCGTCTCAGGCCCGCCGGGCGGCGGCCCCGCTCATGCCGCCCCTCCGGGTCCGGCGAGCCCCCGGTTCTGCGGCCCGTACGCGGGCCCGGGTTCGGTGGGCGGCTTCTGCGGTTTCTGCGGGGACGGCGGGGCCGTGGAGGGGGTCGGCGGGGCGGACGAGGACGGCTTCGACGGCTCGGCGCTGCTCGGCTCCTCCGACCCCTGCGAGGCCGGGCCGGACGGAATGGCGCCGCTGGGCGGCGGGACCGGGCGGTCGCTGCCCCCGTCGGTACCGACCGGGCGTTCGAACCACTGGCCGGTCACGGGGTCGTACACGACGATGACGTAGACGACGGTCGTGGCCTGGGTGACGGCGACGACGTTCGACGACTTGTACGCGCTCCAGCTCTGGCCCTTGGTCTTCGTGCCGCCCTTGGCCGCGACGGGCGGGCCGAGGGGGTTGCCGCAGGCGCAGCGCACGCGGGGCAGGCCGCGGTTGTCGACCAGGACGGCCGTGCCGGCCTGGAGGACGGACTGGAACGTGGTGGCCGAGCCGTCCTTGTAGCCGTGGTTGGTCACGCGGGTGTCGGAGCGCAGTTGCAGGGGCGTCAGGCCGCGCAGGTAGCCCGGGATCTCGCCCTGCTGGATGCCGGCGGCGCTCGCGAAGGCGCGGGACTTCGTCTGGTCGTCGTTGAGGTAGCGGATCTGGCGCTCGACGTCGCAGCTCGCCGCGTTCTGGGTGCCGCCGTAGAGGCCCGGGGTCGAGCCCTGGTACGTGCGGGTTCCCCCCTCGGAGGGGGTGACGGGCTCGGAGGCCTCCTTGGTGCCCGTGTCCTTGGCCGTGGACGCGGTGAACGGGTCGTTGCCGTGGGCCGACGCGGCCTGGAGGAAGACCTCGCTGCCGCCTTCCGGGCGGAGGAAGAAGACCACGAGCGCCGCGGCGGCGACCAGGGCGCCGGCGAGGAGGGCCACCCTGGGGGCGGAGCGCCACCAGGACTTGGCGGGTTCTCCCGCGGGCGGCGGTGCGCCGTGCGCGCCGGACGGAGGGGCCGGCGGGCCGGGCGGGGACGGCGGTTCCTCCGGCGGCTGCGCGCCCGTGGGGCCGCTGATCTCGGTGGCGCCCTCGCCCGACCCGGCGCCCTCGCCCGACGGGGTCGAGTGCCAGTCCGGGCGGGTCGGTTCGGGAGGCGGTCCGGACGGGCCGGACCTGCCGGACCCGCTCCCTCCGCCGCCGGACAGGGGGCCGGAGGGCGGGCCGGTGGGCCGGTCTTCTGACGGTGGTTCGGACGACACGAGCCCTGCTCCTCCGCTTTTGTCCTCTTTGTCAGGCTTACGGGCTCATTGTGTGCCGCAAACCGGCGCGGCCCGCAAGCGGGGTTCCCTCCGGGAGGTTCTCGACAGGTGGGGCGGGACCCGCGGGCGTAGGTTGGGCTTCCCGGGGCTTCCCGGGCCTCCCCGCCGGAGGCCGGGTGTCCGACCGTCGACGACGCACGCGGAGGCAGTGTGAGCCAGCCGCCCGGAGGCGCGCCCTCCTTCGTCCGCGCCTGGTGGGAAGCCCTCGCCGCCGTCGCCGCCGGAGTGGCCGCGATGTTCGCCGTCGCCGCGCTCGGCCTGTGGGCCGCCGGGGCCGGCGGGCTGCCGGGCGGGGCGTTCCCCTCGGTGACGGCGGCCACCGTCGTCACGGCCGTGGGCGGCACGGTGGAACTGTCCGGCGACGCGGGCGTCCTGGGCCGTACGGGGGCGGGCATCGCCGTCGTCCCGCTGTCGGTGACCCTGGCCGGCGCGGTCGCCCTCGCCGTCGTCTTCCTGCGCCCGCTGCGGCACCACGCCGTGACGAGCGGGCGCGCGCTGCTCGCCCGCGTCGCCCGGACGGCCGTCCTGTGGCTGCTCGCCCTGCTCCTCACCGGCCTCGGCGCGCGCCACGACTTCCGGATCAACCTGGGCGACTCGCTCCTCGGTGACATCGGCGACGTCCTCGACGTCGCCCCCCGCGTCGGCTTCCGCGCGGCGCTCGGTCCCACGCTCGGCTACGGCCTGCTGTGGCTGCTCGTCCTGCTCGCCGTCGCCGTGGCGGCCTCCCGCAAGACGCCCCTGCCGTCGCGGCTGCTGCGTTTCCAGGACCCCGTGCGGCCCGTGGCGTCCGCCATGGTGGCGCTGCTGCTGGGTTACGTGCTGCTCGGCCTCGTCGCCGGGCTCGTGACCGCCGCCGTCCGGGGGCATCCGGGGGACACGATGGCTGTGCTCCTCCTCGGCCTGCCCAACCTCGCCTGGCTCGCGTTCGGTCTCGGCCTCGGCGGCACCTGGGACGGCCGCGTGCCCGGCACGTCGCTCGGGCTGCCCATGCCCGCGCCGCTCACGGCGGTGCTCCGCGAGGGGGGCGACCGGCCGTCCACGCTCAGCGTCTCCTCGCTCGCCGCGCACGACGGCCGGGCGTGGCTCCTCGTGGTCGTCGCCGCGGTCGCCCTCCTCGCGGCGGCGTTCCTGACGGCCGTACGGTCACCGGCGACGACGCGGCCGTGGGAGCACGCGGTGCAGGTGGGTGTCGCCTCAGCGGTCACTCTGTTCGTCATCGGCACCCTCACCCGCATCTCGGCCCGCTTCGGCCTGTCCATCCTCGGCATCACGGACATGTCAGCCTTCGGCGGCGAGGTCGCGTTGCGGCCGCACCTGCTGACGCTGATGGGCCTGGGCTTGCTGTGGGGCGCGGTGGCGGGCTTCGCGGGAAGCGCCCTGTCCCACCGGGTCCGGCGCGGGGGCCTTGCCGGCGAAGCCGGGAATCCGGGGCCGGGGTAGGCCCGGCACCGCCGGGAAGTCCGGCGGTGGGTTGCGCGCCGCGGCGGCGGAGGGGAAATCGGCGCCTCTCCCGCCTTCAGGGCCGGCCGGTTTTCCCCCGCCGCCACGGCGGACCACCACAACGGCGCAGTCCGGCGGTGCCGGACCGGCCGCAACCCCCGCGTCAGCGCACCGCCGTCACGCGCCCCGTTCCGGGAACGCTGCCGCCGCCCACCCAGGAGGCTCCGGGACCCGCGTCGCGCCCGGCGTAGCCGACGTGGCCGTCCTCAGGGCCGCCACGAAACGCAAGCAGCTGTCGAAGCGTTCGTCCGGGGTCTTCGCCAGGGCCTTGGCCAAAACATCGTCGGCGGCCGCCGGCAGCCCCGCCACCTGTTCCGACGCCCGCGGCGGCGCATCGTACTGGTGCGCCCACAGCAGCGCCATGTCGTCCTCGCGCCGGAACGGCGGCGCCCCCGTGAGCATTTCGAAGACGACGCACCCCAGGCTGTACACGTCGCACCGCCCGTCGACCGGCTTGCCCGCGATCTGTTCGGGCGCGACGTAGTCCAGCGTGCCGACGAACTGGCCCACCCGGGTGTACCCGGTCAGGGACAGGGACTTCTTCGTCAGCCCGAAGTCGGTGAGGTAGACGTGCTCGGGGTGGTCGCTGTCCGTGCCCTCCGTGACGAGGATGTTCCCCGGTTTGACGTCCCGGTGGACGAGATCGTGCGCGTGGGCCGCGTCGAGCGCGGAGGCGACCTGCCCGGCGATGCGGCACGCCGCGACCGGCGGCATCGGCCCGTCGCGGTCGAGGAGGGCGCGCAGGTCGAGCCCGGCCACGTACCGCATGGCGATGTAGAGCACCCCGTCGGCCTCCCCGGCCTCGAACACGGGGACGATGTGCGGGTGGTCGATGGCCGCGGCGACGCGCGACTCGTGCCCGAAGCGCTGGCGGAAGGTGTCGTTGCGGGCCAGTTCGGGGGCGAGCAGCTTGAGCGCGACGATCCGGCCGAGCCGCAGGTCGCGGGCGCGGTAGACGACGGCCATGCCGCCGCGCCCCAGTTCGCCCTCCACCTCGTAGCCGGCGATGCGGTGGCCGGTCATCTCGGCGGGCCGGTCCCCGGCCGCCGCCATCAGTGTTCACCGCCGGGGCCGCCGCCGGGGCCCCCGCCGGGCCCGGCGGGGGACGTGAGCGCGGCCATGGCGGTGCCGTCGCAGTAGCACCACAGGTCCCGTTCGGCGTCGTAGAGCCAGACGGCGTCGCCGTCGACGACGGCCCCGATGCGCAGGCCCCGGGCCGTCTGCCCGAAGGCCTCGGCGTCCGTGCGGCCCGCGGCGAGGTCCTCCATCGCCCCGCGGTACCGGTCGAGGGCCTCCTGGACACGGGCGAGGAGCCCGCGCGCGTCGTCCGTCCGGACGAGCGGGCCGCCGGCGGCGGGCGGGTCCTGCGGGAGGACGACGAGGAGCCGGGCGTCGGTCCAGGCGGCCCAGCCGTTGGAGCAGAGCACCCGGCCCCAGTCGCCGCGCCGCTCCACGAGCCGTACGGGCAGGAGCGGGTCCAGCGCCGTGGTGGGCACGGCCCCGTCGGGGCCGGCCCAGGTGGCGAGCCCGCCGGGGGGCACGACGTGGGTCGGCAGGAAGCCGGGGATGCCGGAGGCACCGCCGGGCGCCAGGGGGACCGTGCTCATGGCTCCGTCTCCTCCATCTCCTGCGTCTGCGTCACTTCCGCATGACCGCGGGTTCGTGGCGGCGCAGGAGGCGGGCCACCAGGAGCGCGAACACGAGCGACAGGACCACCATCATGCCCATGTCCATCAGCCAGGTGCCGACGGCGTGCCGGAAGAGCGGGTCCCCTCCCCCGGCCGACGGCGGGACCTGCCCGGTGGCGGGCGGGATGCGGGTGAAGTCGATCGTTGCGCTCATGGCCGCCAGCGCCCAGCGCGAGGGCACCAGCCAGGACAGCTGTTCCAGCACGAGCTTGTTGTTGAGCTCGATCATTCCGCCGCAGAAGACGACCTGCACCAGGGTGATGAGGACCAGCAGCGGCATGGTCACCTCTTCCCTGCGGACGATCGCCGAGACGAGCAGGCCGAGCAGCATGGACGTGAACGACAGCAGTGCCAGGGCCAGGGTCATCTCGAGCAAGGGCGGCATGAGGACGCCCTGGCCGTGGGGCGCGCGGGTGTCCACTCCGGCCAGGCCGACGATGGACAGCACGATCGCCTGCGCCACGGTGATCACACCGAGGACGAGGATCTTCGACATCACGTAGGCGGACCTGGACAGGCCCACGGCTCTCTCGCGCCGGTAGATGACCCGTTCCTTGACGAGTTCGCGCACGGCGTTGGCGGCGCCCGTCAGCACGCCGCCGACGCACAGGATCAGCAGGACGGTGTTGGCCTTGTCGGCGGAGGCGAAGCGGGTGCCCGAGGACAGCCGGGCCATCGCGCCGGTGACGAACGGCAGCACGATCATGATGATCAGGAAGGTGCGGTCCGTGCTCAGCGCGCGCACGTAGCGGCGCATCAGGGTCGACAGCTGGGCGCCCCAGGTCTGGGGCTTGGGGGGCGGTGCGGGCTCCTCCTCCGGCGCGTGCGCCCCGGCGGGGCCCGGCTGCCCGGCGGCGGGGGCGACGTACTGCCCGTACTGGGCCGAGGCGCGGTACTCCCCCGGCCAGTCGCGGTCCTTGTCGTTCTCGAAGGCCTCGAAGGCCTCGGGCCACTCCTTGAACCCGAAGAAGCCGGGCGTGTCCCCGGGCGGCCCGTAGAAGGCGGTGCGCCCGCCGGGGGCGAGGACGAGCAGCCGGTCGCAGACGTCCAGGCTGAGCACGCTGTGGGTGACGACGATGACGGTGCGGCCGTCGTCGGCGAGGGTGCGCAGGGTGTTCATGACCGAGCGGTCCATGCCCGGGTCGAGGCCGGACGTCGGCTCGTCGAGGAAGAGCAGGGAGGGCTTCGTCAGGAGTTCCAGGGCGACGCTGACGCGCTTGCGCTGGCCTCCGGAGAGGCTGTGGATGGGCTGGTCGGCGCGCTGTTCGAGGCCCAGTTCGCGGATGACCTCCTCGACGCGGGCCAGGCGTTCGGCCTTGGCGGTGTCGCCGGGGAAGCGCAGTTCGGCGGCGTAGGACAGGGCGCGGCGCACCGTGAGCTGCACGTGCAGGATGTCGTCCTGGGGCACGAGGCCGATGCGGGCGCGGAGTTCGGCGTAGTCGCGGTAGAGGTCGCGGCCGTCGTAGAGCACCGCGCCCCGGTCGGCGGGGCGCAGCCCGGTGAGGGCGTTGAGGAGGGTGGACTTGCCGGAGCCGCTGGGGCCGACGACGGCGAGCAGGGACTTCTCCTCGACGGGGAAGGAGACGCCGTCGAGGAGGAGTTTGCGGCCCTGTTCGGCGTCGACGTGGACGCACAGGTCCTGGACGTCGAGGGAGATCTCGCCGCTGTCGACGTACTCCTGGAGCTGGTCGCCGACGAGGCAGAAGGCGGAGTGGCCGATGCCGATGATGTCGCCGGAGAGCACCGGGGCGCGGCGCACGGGGTGGCCGTTGAGGAAGGTGCCGTTGTGGCTGCCGAGGTCGACGATCTCGTAGTCGCCGCCGGGTCCCGCGCGCAGTTCGGCGTGGCGCCGGGAGACGACCAGGTCGTCGACGGTGACGTCGTTGTCGGGGCCGCGGCCGATGCGGATGGTGCGGGCGGGCAGGGGGCGTACGGAGGTGGGCCGGCGGAAGGTGCCGGTGGCGGCGGGGTGGGACACCGAGGTCGGGCGCTCCGCGAGGGACGCCGGGGGCGGAGGGGGCGGCGCCGCCGGGGGCGGGGCCGGTGGCGGGGCGCTCTTGAGGACGGCGGCGGGCCCGTCGGCGGGGCTGCCGAAGCGCAGGACGGTGCCGGGGCCCACGTCGAGGAGCTGCACCCGCCGGCCTTCGGCCCAGGTGCCGTTGGTGCTGCCGGCGTCCTCGACGGTCCAGTGGTCCGCGACCGGGCGCAGCACCGCGTGGTGCCAGGAGACGCGGGCGTCGTCGAGCACGATGTCGCTCTGCGGGTCGCGCCCCACCTGGTAGACGCGGCTCGGGGTCATCGTCTGCGAGCCGCCGTCGGACTCGACCACGAGTTCGGGGGCGGAGGGCACGACAGGGCGCTCTCCCATACCGGTAATTTTACGGCGGACCGCCCTGCCCCGCCTTCCGGTGGTACGGGGCGGCGGTGGCGGCAGGGGCGGGCGGGGACGGCGGAGGGAGCCGGGGATGGCGGTGGGGCAGGAGCGGCTGCCGGTGTTCGTCTACGGGACGCTGCGCCCCGGGCAGGCCAATCACGGCCGTCTCCTGCGGGGCCGGACGGTGGCCGAGGAGCCGGCGCGGCTGCGGGGCGCGGTGCTGTACGAGGGGCCCGGGTATCCCTACGCCGTGGCGGAGCCGGGCGGCGAGGTCCGCGGCGAGCTGGTCCGTGTCGTGCCGGGTGCGTACGTGGCGGTGCTCGCGTCCCTGGACGAGCTGGAGGGCTGCGCTCCGGACGGCACGGGCGAGATGTACGTACGGGTGGTGCGGCCGGTGCTGCCCGGCGGCGGGGGCGGCGCGGTCCGCGCCTGGGTGTACCTCGCGGCGGAGCGGACGGCGCGGCGGCTGCGGGCGTCGGGGACGCGGGTGGCGGGCGGCAGCTGGCCCGGGGCGTAGGGCTTCGCGTCTCACATTCCGAGATGCCGGCGATCCGCAGCAACCCTCGCCCCGCAGCCCGCATCTCACCCTGCGGTTGACGCCAAGTCACTACATAGGCACCTTCTGTTCGGTCATTGTTAACAGTTGATCAACTGTCCGGACATCACGCCTATCTGATCTTTTCATGCCCATGCCAGTACAGGCAGAGTCCTCCGCGGGACCACAGGTTCCCGCGGTGCGCGAGTGACGGCACCGCGTGCATGCAGGCGGCCGGGCGCGTCCCGAACCGCCCTCGACGCAAAGGGCGCTGAACTTGCGTACAACCCCCACAACGCAGAACCGAATACTCGCCGTCGCCGTGGCCGTCGTGGCCGCGGCCACCATGGCGGGCACCGCGGCCGCCGCTCCGTCCCAGCCCGTGGACAACGGCTCCGCCCGGGACCGGGCCCGCGCGGCCGCCACGGAGACCTCCATCAGCGCGGCGACCCTCGCCGCCAACGCAGAGACCGTGAAGGCCGCCACCGCCGCGGCGCTCGCCCACGCGGACGCCACGGGCGTCGGCAAGAACGAGACGCTCCGGGTCAAGGACACCCTCGTCGACCCCGAGGGCAAGCGCCACGTCCGCTTCGTCCGGGCCTACCAGGGCGTCCCCGTGGTCGGTGGCGACCTCGTCGTCCACCTCGACGCCAAGAAGAACTACCTCGGCGTCACCCGGGCCATCAAGCACAAGGTCGCCGTGGACTCGGTCGCCCCGAAGCTCACCGCGCCGCAGGCCGCGGCCACGGCCGCGAAGTCCGTGTCCGGCAAGGCCGCGAAGACCGAGCTCGTGGTCGACGCGCGGAGCACCGAGCCGGTCCTCGCCTACCGCGTGACCGTCACCGACAGCGGCAAGGCCGAGACCGGCGTCAGCCACAGCGTCGTCGTGGACGCCGGCAGCGGCAAGGTCATCAGCAGCACGCCGCTCAGCGACGGCTTCATCTCGCCCCGTCTGAAGGCGAAGCTCCGCGACCAGGGCCGGCAGGCGAAGCCGAGCAAGAACGCGAAGTCCGCCCCGCCGGCCAAGGTGCAGCCCGGCGCCGGTTTCCCGGCCCAGGCGAGCGGCACCGGCGCCTCCTTCTTCGCGGGCGACGTCCCGCTGACGACCACGCAGAACGCCAAGGACTCCTTCGTCCTGAAGGACCCGAGCCGCGGCGGCGGCGAGACCCGCGACGCCGGGGGCAAGGAGCTCGACTCCTTCGCGTCCGGCAAGGAGTTCACGGACTCCGACAACCGCTGGGGCAACGGCACCACCACGGACGCCGCCACCGCAGCCGTCGACGCGCAGTTCGGCATCACCAGCACGTACGACTACTACAAGGCCACGTTCGGCCGGACCGGCATCAAGAACGACGGCTCCGGCCCGCACGCCCTGGTGCACTTCGGCGACAAGGTCGGCAACGCCTTCTGGTCGCCCGAGTGCGGCTGCATGCTCTACGGCGACGGCGATGGAGAAACGTTCAAGCAGCCGCTGGTGGCCCTGGACGTCACGGGCCACGAGCTCAGCCACGGCGTGATCGAGGCCACCGCCGACTTCCAGCCCACGCGGGTGGACGCACGCCAGAACCAGTTCGGCGAGGCGGGCTCGCTCAACGAGTCGCTCGCGGACATCTTCGGCACGGGCGTGGAGTTCCGCACGAACAACGCCGGCAACCCGCCGAACTACCTGCTCGGCGAGAAGCTCGGCCTGGAGCAGAAGTTCCTGCGCCGCATGGACAAGCCGTCGCTGGACGTCCTGGAAGGCACGGTCGACTACTGGGACAAGGACTCCTACGACCGTGAGGTGCACGCCGGCTCCGGCGTCTCCTCGCACGCCTTCTACCTGCTGGCCGAGGGCAGCGGCAAGAAGACCGTCGGGGGCGTGGAGTACGACTCCGCCACGTACGACGGCAAGGCCGTCGCCGGCATCGGCCGGGAGAAGGCGCAGCAGATCTTCTACCGCGCGCTGACCCGCTACATGGTCTCGACGACCGACTTCCACGAGGCCCGCACCGCCACGCTCCAGGCCGCCGCGGACATGTACGGCGAGAAGAGCACCGAGTACCAGGCGGTCGACGCCGCCTGGGCCGGGGTGAACGTGACCGCCGCCAACACGCCCAAGGAGGGCCCGGCCGTCAAGCGCTGACGGTCGCCCGCGCCCTGCCCGGCCGGTTCCCCCGCGCGCTGCGCACCGGGGAGCCGGCCGGGCCGGTGTGATCCACAACCCCTGGTCCGGCGAAGTGGATGTTGTTATCGTCGACGCCACCAGAGAGTTGGGGCTTCAAACCCACCCCACGCGCACTGGTCGACGACAAGGGGGAGCAAGTGCCGGCAAACGCAGAGACGGTCACGAGCGCGGAGGAGCTGAAGGCTCTGAACGCGGAGCTCGCGGCGTCCCTCGAAGGCGGTTTCACCAGCGAGTACGCCGAGGTCAACGGCGTCCGGCTGCACTACGTGACCGGCGGCCAGGGCGATCCGCTGGTGCTGCTGCCCGGCTGGCCCGAGACGTGGTGGGAGTACCGCAAGGTCATGCCCGCCCTCGCGGCCCGCTTCCGCGTGATCACCGTCGACATCCGCGGGATGGGCGGGTCCAGCAAGCCGCAGTCCGGCTTCGAGAAGAAGTCCATGGCCGGGGACATCCTCGCACTGGTCCGCCACCTCGGCCACGAGAAGGTCAGCATCGCCGGGCACGGCATCGGCGCCATGGTCGCCTTCGCCTACGCCGCGAACCACCCGGAGGCCACCGAGAAGGTGGCGATCCTCAACACCACGCACGCGGACCAGAGCTATTACAAGTTCCCCATGCTGCCCAACCCCGGCGACAAGGGCCCGCACCGCTGGTGGCTCGCCTTCAACCAGGTGGCCGGCTTCCCGGAGAAGCTCCTCACCGGCCGCTACCGCCACATCATCGACTACATGTTCGGCCTCAGCCTGGTGGACCCGGAGGCGATCACCGACCGGGACCGCGACATCTACGCCAAGGCGTATTCGTCGGCCGAGGCGATCCGGGCCAGCAAGGGCTGGTTCCAGTCGTACCAGCAGGACATCGCGGACTTCGAGTCGTACGACAAGATATCCGTGCCGATGCTCGGCCTCGCGTACGGGACGTTCTTCGAGTACATGAGCCAGGTGTTCCCCCAGCAGGGCACCGACGTGCGCATGGCCGAGATCGAGGGCACCCGCAACTACCTGGTCGAGGAGCAGCCGGAGGCCGTCACGCGCGCCCTCCTGGAGTTCTTCGGCTGACCCTTCGGCCGGACCCGCCCCGCGGGTGACGTCCCGCGCCGGGTCCCCGCGGCCCGGCGCAGGGACCGCCGCTCGGCCTCGCTCGTCCCGCCCCACACGCCGCTCTCCTGCCCGGACTCCAGCGCCCAGCGCAGGCAGTTCTCCCGCACCGGGCAGCGGCGGCAGACCGACTTGGCGTCCTCGGTCTGGACGATCGCGGGGCCCCGGCTCCCCACGGGGAAGAAGAGCTCGGGGTCCTCGTGGAGGCACTCGGCGTACTGTCGCCAGTCCATGTGGCGATTCATGTGACAGTTCCTTTCGATCCGGGTCGGCGGTCCCCCCTCTCCCCTTTACTCCGCGTTGCCCGGAACGCGCCGCGTAAGCCTCACTCCATGTGAATGTCGACGCCCATCTCCTTGTCCCCGGGGTTCCCCTGCACCTCGATGGTGACGCCGGAGAACTTCCCGTTCGGCAGGTTGAGCGCGGGCCTCGTGCTCTCGCCGAGGGTCGCGTTGCCCAGGGAGGGGTAGAGGTCGTCGGAGTCGCCCCGGTTGCCGCGCCCGAAGATCGCGCCGAGGTCGCGCTTGCCGTCGGCCTGCATCAGCTCGATCGCGAGCCGGTCCTCGCGGTTGACGTCCGCGATGGCCTGATCCACCACATAGCAGGCGATGCCCTCGTCGGGAGCCGCGGCGTCCTGCCTCCGGCGGCGCCGGTACTCGACGATGAGGTACTGCAAGTCCGTCATCGTGTCCGGGTTCTGGACGAAGAGCAGATCGCCGGTCTCCGCGGCCGGCCGCAGCACCACGTCCTTGGTGGTCGCGGCGATGTTCCGCGGCGTGACCCAGCCGTGGAACATGCGCAGCATGCCGTTGGGGAGCGTGGGCGTGAGGCCGTGGTTGCCCCAGTTTCCCGAGGCCATCAGGCAGTAGTCGCCGAGGCCGTTGGACTTGGTGGCCTCCAGCTCGCCCGTGTCGTAGTAGTCCGCCCAGCGCGCCGCCAGGTGGCCCCACTCGTGGGCGCACACGCCCATCGCGCAGTCCTCCGGCACGGTGAGGAAGGTCTCCACCTTCAGCCCGGGGGCGACCTTGATGCCGCCCGGGATGCCCCACTTGAGGCTCCAGATCTCGTCACGGCCCTCCGGGCCCTCGATCTCCTCCGCGCCGCGGCCCGCGTGCACGATGAAGAGGGCGGTGACCATCTTCTCGTCCAGGACGTCGAACGGTGTGAAGTCGACGCCGGCTTCGAGGGCGAGCCGGACCGCGTCCCGCGCCATTCCCTGGGAGTTGCGGGGGAACCCCTCCTCGGTCAGGCCCGAGTTCCCGTCGGCGTAGAAGGAGAGCGGCTGCGGCAGGCGGAACCAGCCGTGGACCTCGCCCTGGACGTCTATGCCGTTCTCGCTGAACGACTGGAACCCGCTCACGGTGCGGTAGTAGTCGCGCATGCTGCCGGTCGGGAGGGAGTTCGCGCTGAACAGCAGCTGTTCGTAGTGGCCCGGGCGGTGGTCCGGGTCGTGCGGCCGGTCGGGAAAGTCCACCAGGAGCACCAGGGTGTGGATGACGCCCTTCAGCTTCTTGGACGGCGGCGTGATGAGCTCCCGGCCGGCGAAGGCCGGCCCGACCCCGGCGGCGCCGTCGTCGAGGCCGACGCGCTTCTCGCCGCGCCGGGCGGAGCGCCAGACGTAGTAGTAGTCCTCGAAGGTGGTGCCCTTCGGCAGCCGGCCCAGCTCCGTCAGGTCGAGGTAGCGGGTGTAGAGGCGGGACAGCGCGTCGGGGGACAGCGGCACCGGGCAGGGCCGTGTGCAGGTGTTTCTCATGGCGATCACTCACCGGATCGGTTCGATCACAGGATGCGCGGCATATTTACCTCGTAAACATGTCGTTTCCGTTTATGCTGTATATGTACAGGTTTAACCTGGCTTGTCCCCTTGTCAAGGGAGGCCGTCGCCATGGCTGCCCGCACCCGTCTCACCAGGGACCGCGTCGTCGGCGCGGCGCTGCGCGTCGCGGACGCCGAGGGGCTCGACGGCCTGAGCATGCGCCGGGTCGCCGACGAGCTCGGCGTCGAGACGATGGCCCTCTACCGCTACACCTCCAGCAAGGACGAGCTGCTCGACGGCCTCGTCGAGAGGCTGTTCATCGAGCTGGAGGAGAGCCTGGGCTCCACCCCCTTCGGCCCGGCGGCCCTCGCCGCCGGGGACGCCGAGACCGCTCCCCCGTGGCGCGAGGCGCTCGTCGGCGTCGCCCGGGCGATGTACCGCGTCGCGCTCGCCCACCCGCACGTCGTCCCGCTGATGGCGCTCCGGCCGTTCACCGTCCCGCTGACCCGGCGGCCGCCCGCGGTGCTGCGCGCCCACGAGCGCCTGCTGACCCGGCTGGAGCGGGCCGGGCTGGGCGAGCGCGCCACGCTGGAGCTGTACCGGGCCTTCATCTCCTGGGTGCTGGGGTACATCGTCACCGAGCTCCGGGAGGTCGTGGACAATCCGGACGAGCCCGAGCCCGCCTTCCGGCTCGGGCTGCACCGGCTGCCGGTCAAGGAGTTCCCCCGGCTGCGGGCCCTCGGGCCCGGGCTGGCCGCCCGCGGCGGCGAGGAGCAGCTCGCCGCCGGCGTGACCGCGCTCATCGACCGCTTCGCTCCCCCGACCTGACAGAGCGGGCCGCGCGGAAGGGTGCCGTGCCCGGCTGATCGGTAGGTAGTGGTTCCACGCCCACGCCTCCCTTGAGCCCCAGGACGGTCAGCATGCTCGCACCCTCCCCCGCCGCCACCGACCGAGCCGCCCCGGCCACGGCGGCCACCGCGCTTCCGGGCGGGCTCAAGCAGCGCCACCTGTCCATGATCGCGCTGGGCGGTGCCGTCGGAGCGGGCCTGTTCGTCGGCTCCGGGGTGGGGATCAGGGCCGCGGGGCCCGCGATCGTCGTCGCGTACGTCCTGGCCGGCGGCCTGGTGCTGCTGGTCATGCGGATGCTGGCGGAGATGTCCGCCGCCGACCCGGCCACCGGGTCGTTCTCCGTGCACGCGGCCAAGGCGCTCGGCCCCTGGGCGGGTCTGACGGCGGGCTGGCTGTACTGGTCGCTGCTGGTCGTCAGCGTCGCCGCGGAGGCGATCGGGGCGGCGGACATCATGACCGGATGGCTTCCCGGCGTCCCCGGCTGGGCGTGGATGACGCTCTTCATGGCCGGCTTCACGGGCAGCAACCTCGCCGCCGTCCGGCGCTTCGGCGACCTGGAGTTCTGGTTCGCCGGCCTGAAGGTCGCCGCCATCTGCGTCTTCCTGCTGCTGGGGGCGCTCGCCGTCGCCGGCCTCCTGCCGGGCTCGGCCGCGCCGGGCACCGCCCACCTCACCGGCCACGGCGGTTTCCTGCCGCACGGCTGGCACGGGCTCGCCCTCGGCCTCGTCGCGGCGGTCTTCGCCTACGGAGGGCTGGAGACCGTCACCATCGCGGCCGCCGAGTCCGCCGACCCGGTCAGGGCCGTGGGCCGCGCCGCCAGAACCGTCGTCTGGCGCATCTGCCTCTTCTACATCGGCTCGATGGCCGTCATCGTCACCCTGCTGCCCTGGGACGGCGGCACCGCCCGCACCAGCCCCTACAGCGGCACCCTCGAACGCATGGGCGTCCCCGGCGCCGGGAACGTCATGAACGCCGTGGTGCTCGTCGCCCTGCTGTCGGCCATGAACGCCAACATCTACGGTTCCTCCCGCATGCTCTACTCCCTCGTGCACCGCGGCGACGCGCCCCGCGCCCTCGGCCGCGTCACGCCGGGCGGGGTCCCGCGCAACGCCGTCCTCGCCTCCGCCGCGTTCGGCTTCGCGGCGGTCGTCCTCAGCGTCCTCTGGCCGGAGTCCGTCTTCCGCTTCCTGCTCAACGCCGTGGGGGCCACCATCCTGATCGTCTGGTTCCTCATCGGCCTCTCCCAGCTGCGCCTGCGCCGCCGGCGCGCCCTGCGCGGGGATCCGCAGCCGCCGGTGCGCATGTGGCTGTTCCCGCACCTCACCCGGCTGTCCCTGCTCGCGATCGGCGCGGTCCTGGTGGTCATGGCCCTCGAACCGGACTCCCGTACGCAGGTCCTGTGCACGGGGGCCTGGGCGGCGCTGCTGATCATGTGCGCTCTGGTGAAGGAGCGCCGAGGCGGGGCGCGGCGGGCCGCCGCAGAATAAGGACAGGCCTTCCCCCGTATAAGGACAGGCCTTCCTCCGTCCGCCGGGGAGCACCTGATGAGCACCACGATGAGCAACGGTCCCGCCGACGGCCCCGGCAACGGCCCCGCCGTCTCCCGGTGGGAGTTCGACGCGATGTTCGAGCGGGTGCGCACGTGGGGCCGCTGGGAGCCCGCCGAGCGCGGGGCCTGGAACCGGGTGGGCGCGGACCACGTCCGGCGGGCGGCCGCCCTGGTGCGGTCCGGGACCGTCGTCCCGCTGGGCCGGCCGTGGGACACCACGTCCGGCCCCGACAATCGCAAGCCCGCCCTGCACTACATGTCCGACCTCGGTGACGTCGAAGCCCCCGAACCGTCCACCCACAAGGACTTCGTGGGCGCCGACTACCACGGCAAGGGCATCAGCCACCTGGACGCCCTCTCCCACGTCGCCTACCGCGGGCGGCTCTACGGCGGCGGCGCGGCGCGGGAGCTCGTCGGCGCCGCGGGCGCCCGCTTCGGCAGCGTCGCGGCGCTCGGACCCCTGGTGACCAGGGGGGTACTCCTGGATCTGCCCGCCGTGCAGGGAAGAGCCTGGCTGGAGCCGGGGCAGGCCGTGCACGCCGGGGACGTCGCCGCCGCGGAGGAGGCGCTGGGCGTGGAGATCGCCGAGGGCGACGCCGTGCTGCTGCGGACCGGCCGCTTCCGGCGCCGCCGGGAGCTGGGCCCCTGGGACGCCGACGCGGCCTGCGCGGGGTTCCACGTGGACGCCGTGCCGCTGCTGGCCGAGCGCGGCATCGCCCTGCTGGGCGGCGACGGCGACAGCGACGTGCGGCCCTCGCCGGTCGAGGGCGTGCACTCGCCGGTCCACACGCTCGCCGTCGCGGCGATGGGCGTGCCGCTGCTGGACAACCTCGACGTCGAGGAGCTCGCGGCCGCCTGCGCGGGCACGGACCGTTACGACTTCCTGCTCCTCGTGTCCCCCCTGAACATCCCGGGGGGTACGGGCTCGCCCGTCAACCCGGTCGCCGTGTTGTGACCAAGGAAATGACCTGGGAGATGACCAAGGAAACAAGCCGGAGAAACCGATATGTCCGGGAAGTTCTAAAATGGAACATCAGTGCAGGCGTGCGGACCGTACGGGGAAGTGATGCGGATGGGGCTCGTCACGGAGGACATCGGCCCCGTGCTCGCCCGTGAGCAGTTCTTCTCCGGCGCGCCGGTCGAGGGTGCCGTGCGCGACCCGATCCTCGATTCGTGGCAGCGGAGCCGGTCCCTGGGGCTCTCCCCGGACGGCTGCGAGCTCCCGTACTTCCCGGACATCGACCTCGACGGCCGCCTCGTGCGCGCGGCCGGCCCCGTGCTGGACCGCCTGCAAGCCCGGTTCGCGGGCCGGAACATGAACGTGTCGCTGGCCGACGGGCGCGGAGCGGTGCTCCAGCGCCGCTTCGGCGACACCACCCTGGTGCGGCGGCTGGCCGCGATCCAGAGCGTCCCCGGCTTCGTGTTCGCCGAGAAGTACGCCGGGACCAACGGCATCGGCCTGGCCCTCGCGGAGCGGCAGCTGGTCAACGTCTACGGCGCCGAGCACTTCGCCGAGCGCTCCCAGTCCAACGCGTGTGCGGCGATCCCCGTACGGGACCTGCTCAACGGCCGCATAGAAGGAGTCCTGTGCCTGGGCTTCCCGCGGACGGACGCGGACGCGGCGCTGGACATCGTGATCCGCAAGGCGGCGGGCGCCATCGAGCGGCGGCTGCTGGAGCAGAGTTCGGCACGCGAGCGCGCCCTGCTCCAGGCGTACGTCGACGCCAGGCTCCGCGCGCCGGCCGGGCCCGCGGCCGTCAACGGGCAACTGGGCGAGCCGGCGGCCGCGAGCGGCCTGGACTGGCGGGACCGGATGATCCTGGAGGAGCGGGCCACCGAGCTGATCGCGTCGGCCCAGCGGGCCGCCGTCGAGGTGTCGCTGCCCGGCGGCCGGCGGGTCACCCTGCTGAGCCGCCCGGTGACCACGGCCTCCGGGGTGGAGGGCGTCGTCGTCGAGGCGTTCCTCGACGCACGGCACCAGCGCCTCACGGTCGCCACAGAAGCCGGGACCGCACCCGGGGCCACGGCCGCAGCCGCCGGACCCGCGGCCGCCGCGGCGCCCGGTCTCCTGGCCGAGCAGTCCCTCGCCCGCTTCGCCCCGCTGCCCGGCCGGCCGCCCGGCGCCACCCCCGGCCGGTCCGCGGCGACGGCCCGCGCGCCGGGCCCGGCAGCCCCCGGGGCCGCCGCGGGCGCCCCCGCGGCCGGCAACCTGCTGCTGGTCGGCGAGCCGGGCGTGGGGAAGCACGCCGTGGCGGCGCGGCGCCGCCTGGAGCTGCTGTCCGAGGCCAGCACCCGGATCGGCACCACCCTGGACGTGGCCCGCACGGCCCGCGAGCTCGCCGAGATGGCCGTCCCGCGCCTGGCCGACTACGTCACCATCGACCTCCCCGAGGCGGTGCTGCGCGGCGACGAGCCGACCGACCCGGCCAAGCCCCTGCACCGCACCGTGGTCCACGGCATCCGCGGGGACTGCCCGTTCTACCCCGTCGGCGAGCGGGTCCACCTCAAACCGTGCACGCCCCAGCTCCGCTCCCTGAACGGCAGGAGGACCGTCCTGGAGCCCGACCTGCGGGACGCCCCGGGCTGGGTCTCCCAGGACCCGGTGGCCGCCCAGCGCATCCTCGCCCACAACGTCCACTCCCTCATCGCCGTCCCGCTGCTCGCGCGGGGCATCGCCCTGGGCATCGCGAGCTTCTACCGCGCGCGGGACCCCGCCCCCTTCGGGGACGACGACCGCGCGCTGGCGCAGGAGCTCGCCACGCGCGCCGCCATCTGCATCGACAACGCCCGCCGCTACACGCGCGAGCACGCGATGGTCCTCGCCCTCCAGCACAGCCTGCTGCCGCAGGGCTTCCCCGAGCAGAACGCCGTGGAGGTCGCGCACCGCTACATGCCCGCCGAGTCCGGCGTCGGCGGCGACTGGTTCGACGTCATTCCCCTCTCCAGCGCCCGCGTCGCCCTCGTGGTCGGCGACGTCGTGGGCCACGGGCTGCACGCCGCCGCCACGATGGGCCGGCTGCGCACCGCCGCCCGCAACTTCGCCGAGCTGGACCTGCCCCCGGACGAGGTCCTCACCCACCTCGACAACCTCGTCGGCCGCCTGGACCGCGAGGAGGGCGGCGGCGACCCCGGCGCCGGCATCCCCGGCATCATCGGCGCCACCTGCCTGTACGTCATCTACGACCCCACCACGCAGGCGTGCACGATGGCCCGGGCCGGGCACCCGCCGCCCGCGCTGGTGCGCCCCGACGGCTTCGTCTCCTTCCCCGAGCTGCCCGCCGGCCCGCCGCTGGGGCTGGGCGGCCTCCCCTTCGAGACGGCGGAGTTCCTGCTGCCCGAGGGCAGCCAGCTGGTCCTCTACACCGACGGGCTGATCGAGGACCGCCGGCGCGACTTCGACACGGCCCTGGAGGACCTGCGCCGGGCGCTGTCGCACCCGAACCGGCCGCCCGAGGACACCTGCCGCGCCGTCCTGGAGGCCGTGGTCCCCGGCCATCCGGAGGACGACATCGCCCTGCTGGTGGCCCGTACCCACACCCTGGACCGGAACCGGATCGCCACCTGGGACCTGCCCGCCGACCCGGCGCTGGTCTCCTCCGTCCGCGCCGCCGTCACCCGCCGGCTGGCCGAATGGGGGCTGGAGGAGACCGCCTTCGCCGCCGAGCTGCTGCTCAGCGAGCTGGTCACCAACGCGATCCGCTACGGCTCCGGCCCCATCCAGGTGCGCCTGCTCTACGACCGGGCCCTGACCTGCGAGGTCGCCGACACCAGCAGCACCTCCCCGCACCTGCGCCACGCGGCGGCCACCGACGAGGGCGGCCGCGGCCTGTTCCTCGTCGCCCAGCTCTCCCAGTCCTGGGGCACCCGCTACACCCCGGAGGGCAAGGTCATCTGGGCGGAGTGCGCGCTGGAGGTGCCGGGCGGCAAGGCCGGCCCCGCCGCGCTGCGGATCGACCTCGACGACATCCCCGCCATCTGACGGCCCATCCGGGATCCGGGGCGAAAGGGGCCGTAGCATGACGAACGTGCCGAACTCCCAGCCCCTCGTCCGCATCCGCGGGCTCGGCAAGCGGTTCGGCGGCACGCTCGCGCTCGACGCGGTCGACCTCGACATCGGCCGCGGCAGCGTCCTGGCCCTGCTCGGCCCCAACGGCGCGGGCAAGTCCACCCTCATCAAGGTGCTCGCGGGCGTCCACCGCGCGGACGCGGGCGAGGTGACCGTCGCCGGGCACCCGCTCGGCACCGAGGCGGCCTCCCGCGCCATGTCGTTCATCCACCAGGACCTCGGGCTGGTCGGGTGGATGACGGTCGCCGAGAACATCGCGCTGGGCACCGGATACGCCCGCCGCGCGGGGCTGGTGTCCTGGCGGCGCACCCGCCGGCAGTGCGCCGAGGCCCTGGGCATCGTCGCCGCCCACCTCGACCCGGACGCCGTCGTCTCCGGCCTCACCCGCGCCGAACGCTCCCTGGTGGCCATCGCCCGCGCCCTGTCCACCCGGGCCGGGCTGATCGTGCTGGACGAGCCGACCGCCAGCCTCCCGGCGGCCGACTGCGCCCGGCTCTTCGACGTCCTGCACACCCTGCGCGACCGCGGGCACGCCGTCGTCTTCGTCACCCACCGGATCGACGAGGTGTTCAAGGTCGCCGACGCCTTCGCCGTCCTGCGCGACGGACGCATCGTCAGCCACGGCCCGGTCGCCGGCTATCCCCCGGCCCGGCTCGTGCACGACATCGTCGGCCACGAACCGCGCGGCTACGCGTTCACCGCCCCCGCGCCCGGGCCGCCCGTACTCAGCCTGGACGGCGTGCGGACGAAGCGCACCGGGCCGGTCAGCCTGGAGCTGCGCGCCGGCGAGATCCTCGGCATGGTCGGCCTCACCGGCGCCGGGCACATGGAGCTGGGCCGCGCCCTCGCCGGCGCCCGGCCCCTGCTCGGCGGGCGCGCCGTGCTCGACGGCCGGCCGTACCGGCCCGGCACGGTCACCGCCGCGGTGGACGCCGGCGTCGGCTTCGTAACGAGCAACCGGCTGGAGGAGGGCTGCGCGGCGGAGCTGACCGTACGGGAGAACTTCCTGGCCAACCCCCGGGCCGGCGGGCTGCGGAGCGCCCACTGGATCAGCCCCTGGCGCGAGCGCGCCGCGGCCTCCGTCCTCATGGAGCGGTTCGCCGTGTGCCCCCGGGACAGCGAGGTGCCGATCGCGACCCTGTCAGGGGGCAACCAGCAGAAGGTCATGATCGGCCGGTGGCTCGGGCCGAACCGGAACCTCCTGATCCTGGAGGAGCCGACCGCCGGGGTGGACGTCGGCGCCAAGGCCGCGATCTACCACCTGTTGCAGCACGCCCTGGCCGACGGCCTCGCCGTGCTGCTCATCTCCACCGACTTCGAGGAGGTCGCCGGCGTGTGCCACCGCGCCCTGGTGTTCGTCCGCGGGAAGGCGACGGCCGAGCTGAGCGGCAAAGCCCTCACCGTCGCCGCGCTCACCCACGCGGCCTCGGCCATGTCTCCCCTCACCGGGACGCCGTGACGTGACCTCCCCGAACCGCCGTCCCGCGGTCCGTCACCGGATCGGGCACCTCGTCGGCGCCTACGGCCTCCTGGCCCTGACCGTCCTGCTGTTCGCGGCCTTCTCCCTCACCCTGCCGGACACCTTCCCCACCCTGGACAACATCTCCGCCGTCCTGTCCAACCAGTCGATCCCCGCGATGCTCGCGCTCGGCGCGACGATCCCCATCGCCACCGGCAAGTTCGACCTGTCCATCGGCTACGGCCTGGGCCTCGCGCACGTCGTGATGATGCGGCTCCTCGTCGCCGGCCACTGGCCGTGGCCCGCCGCCTGCCTCGTGGTGGTCCTGGGCGGCGCGGCCGTGGGCGCCGTCAACGGCGCCGTCGTCGAATTCGCGCGGATCGACTCCTTCATCGCCACGCTCGGCACCGGCAGCATCATGTACGCCTTCACCGGCTGGATCACCGGCGGGGCCCGGATCGTCCCCGGCCCGGGCGGCTTGCCGGCCGGTTTCACCGCGCTCTACGACTCCCGGTTCCTGGGCCTGCCGGTCTCCGCCTTCTACGTCCTCGCCCTCACGGCCGTCCTGTGGCTGCTCCTGGAGCGGCTGCCGCTGGGCCGGTACCTGTACGTCATCGGCTCCAACACGCGCGCCGCCGACCTCGTGGGCATCCCCTCGCGGCGCTACGTCACCGGCGCCTTCACCGCTTCCGGCCTGGTCGTCGGCCTCGCCGGGGTGCTGCTCGCCGCGCAGCAGCAGACCGGCAACCCCAGCGTCGGCATGGACTACCTGCTGCCCGCGTTCGTCGGCGCGCTGCTCGGCTCCACCGCGATCCGGCCCGGCCGCGCCAACGCCCTGGGCACGCTGGTGGCCGTCACCGTCCTGGCCATCGGCCTCGCCGGCATCGGCCAGCTGGGCGCCCGGTTCTGGGTCACGCCGATGTTCAACGGCGCCACCCTGCTCATCGCCGTGGGCCTGGCCGGCTACGCGGCGCGCCGGCAGCTGCGCCACGGAGCCGGCCTGTGAACCGTACGGCCGTGCGGGCGGGCGCGGCCGTCCTGGCCGTGGGCGTCGCCGCCCTCACCGGCTGCGAGCGCGGCTCGTCGACCGGCCCCGCCCCGCCGCCGGCCACGCCGGCCGGGAGCGGCTGCCCCGCCGCCCTGGCCAGGGCCGAGGCGGCCGTCCGGCGGGCCGAGCGGACCGACTCCGCGTGGAACGGGCCCGTCACCGGTCCGCGGGCCGTGCCCGGCAAGTCACTCGTCCTCGTCGCGCAGTCCATGACCAACCCCGGCGTCGCCGGCGTCGCCGGGGGCGTGGAGGAGGCGGCCGGGGCCATCGGCTGGCGCGTCCGGGTGATCGACGGCCAGGGCACCCCCGCCGGGATCCAGGCGGCGTTCGGCCAGGCCGTCGCCCTGCGTCCCGAAGGCATCGTCATCGCCGGCTTCGACCCCCGCCTGACGTCGCAGCAGGTCGCGCAGGCCGGAGCGGAGCACATCCCGCTCATCGGCTGGCACGCGGTCGCCTCCCCCGGCCCCAGCAGGGACCCCGCGCTGTTCACCAACGTCACCACGCGGGTCGGCGACGTCGCGCGGATCAGCGCGGACTGGGTCATCGCGCACGGGCACGGCGCCGCCGGGGTCGTCGTGTTCACCGACGCCTCGATCCCGTTCGCCAGGAACAAGTCCGAGCTGATCACGAAGGAGCTCGGCACGTGCGCGGGCGTGCGGCTGCTGGCGGAGGAGAACATCCCGCTCGCGGACACGAGCAGCCGGACGCCCCAGGAGGTCTCCTCGCTCCTCTCCCGCTTCCCGCGGCGGTGGACGCACTCCGTCGCCATCAACGACGTGTACTTCGCCGACGCCGCGCCCGCCCTGCGCGCGGCCCGCAGGAAGGGCGCGGGCGCGCCGTACAACATCGGCGCGGGCGACGGCGACCCGTCGGCCTTCCAGCGCATCAACAGCCGCCAGTTCCAGGCGGCCACGGTGCCCGAGGCGCTCTCCGAGCAGGGCTGGCAGATCGTCGACGAGTTCAACCGCGCCTTCGCCGGCGCGCCCGCCAGCGGGTACGTGGCCCCCGTGCACATCGCCACCGCCGCCAACAGCCGCGGCGCCACGTCCTGGGACCCGCCCGGCTATCGCGCGGCGTACCGCAGGATCTGGGAGGGTCCGTAACCCGCCGGTCAGACGAGTCAGATGCGGTCGGCGGCGATGAGGAGGTAGTGGAAGCTGCCTTCCTTGTACGCCGTCAGGAACGGGTCCTCGACGCCCGTGGCCAGCGAGGACTGGGCGCGCAGCTCCCAGTACGGGATCGCGTCGGCCGTCAGGTCGACGACGTTCATGGGCACGAGGCCGTTGGCGGCCATGGCCTTGAAGTAGGCGCTGCGGGGGTGGATGTTGCAGGTGTAGTGCTCGTCGATGCGGCTGACCGCCTTGGAGCGGCCGCCCGTGACGTCGTTGGAGCAGCCGGTGATGACGACGTAGCGGCCGCCGAAGGCCAGCTGGCGGGCGTGCTCGGCGAAGAGCTCGAACAGGTCCACGTACATGGTGGACTCGTTGTTCCAGATGCCCTGGAAGGCGCCGGTGGGCAGGCCGGTGTCCAGCATGTTGGCGAAGTGGTAATTGACCTTGTCGTCCACGCCGCGCTTGCGGGCCTGCTCGTTGGCGAAGTCGACCTGGGCCCGGGAGATGGAGACGCCGTCGGCGCGGCAGCCGAAGCGGGCGTTGGCCATGATGCTGGTGCCGCCGCGGCCGCAGCCGGCGTCCAGCAGCCGCTGCTCGGGGGCGATGGGGCCCAGGTGGTCGAGGAGGACGTCGGCCTGGGCCGACTCCAGGCGGTGCAGCTCCTCGGTGATGCGCGCCTCGCGGGTGGCCTCGGGGCCCTCCAGGACGGAGGGGTCGTAGTCGCCGAGGCCGTAGTGGTGGTGGTAGAGCCCGTCGACGTCGCCCAGCTGGAGGTTGACCGGGTCCTTCTCGTTGTTCCAGTACTCGGCGACGGACTTCTGGTAGGCGGTGCGCAGGACGGGGGCGGGGGCGCTGGACATGGTCGTGCTCCTTTAGGGCGTGCAAGGAAGGCGAAGCGGCTGGTTCAAAGCAGGTGCTTCAAAACGGGTGGTGCAAAGAAGACGCTTCGAAGCGGGTGGTTCGAAGCGGGTGGTTCAGGCGTTGTTGTAGCGGGGGCTGCCGCTGTGCCACGCGCGGTTGCCGCCGAGCCAGGCCCAGACCCCGGCCAGGAAGCGGCGCAGCTGGGGCGAGCCGGTGAGGGCGAGAGCGGCCGCCTCGGCCTCGTAGGTGCGCACCAGTTCGTCGTGGATCTCCACGCTGCGCTCGATCGCCTCGCGGGGCGAGCACCGCTCCTGCTCGGCGATCACGGTCGGCAGGTTGAACTCCACGCCGGTGGCGTGGTGTTCCTTGGTCATGGAGTACAGGTCGTTGACGAGCGTGGCGGCGGTGGCCGCCATGGTGACGGCGCGGCGCACGCGCGGATCGGCGTACTCGCCCGCGGGGAGCGTGTAGCCGCCGACCACGTCGGCCAGGGCGATGCAGGGCAGGAAGCTGTTGAACTGCCGGTGCGCCAGGTACTCGGGGACGGTGGGCACGTACTCCCGCGAGCGCCAGGAGCCCTCCTGCCCGTAGCCGACGTAGAGGACGGCGACCTCGTGGCGGAGCCGGTTCAGCTGGGAGGGCTCGGCGTAGCGGGCCAGGTGCTCCAGCCCGGAGCGCAGGGCGACGCGGACGGGGTCGGCGCGCATCTCGCGTTCCCAGGCGGGCGCGTAGCGGGCGGGGAGGTGGGCGGGGTCGAAGGCCGCGTAGGCGGGCCCCAGGTGCGAGCCCAGGAGTTCGGGTCCGGCGCCGTCGTCGCAGTAGTAGTCGTCCGTGGCCCACTCCGCGAGCGCGCACTTGCCCGCCGCGAGCAGCCGGTCGGCGTCGTCGGTGTCGGGGTGGGCGAGCATCATCAGGCGCCCGAAGTCGGCGGCGCGGACGCGGTCGAGCCGTCCGGCGTAGATGCCGGTCTCGCCGGCCCAGGCCAGCAGCCGGTTGTTGACCTCCCGGCCGAGGGCCGGGTCGTCCCGGAGCGCGGGCGGGCAGTACAGCTCCGGGACGCCGGAAGCGGAGGACGCGGCCGGCCGCGGGGGCGCGACGCGGGCCGCGGAGGTGCCGAGGCCGGTCGGCCCGGCGGGCGGGCGCAGCGCCCTGGGCGCGGCCGGGGCGCCCTGGTGGGCGAGCAGGGCCGCCGCGAGCAGCGCCGCGTCGTGCCGGGCCGTGGGCGCGGTGATCCGGGACAGCAGTGACACCGGTTCTTCTCTCCGTTCCGGGGGCGGTGGTGGGCAGCGCCCGTCAGGACGGGGTGTGGAAGACCTCGGCGTTCTCCAGGACGCCGAGCGCGTCGGGCACGAGGACGGCCGCCGAGTAGTAGGTGCTGACCAGGTAGGAGATGAGGGCCTGGTCGTTGATGCCCATGAACCGCACATTCAGGCCGGGCTCGTACTCGTCGGGTATGCCGGTCTGCCGCAGGCCGACCACGCCCTCCTCGGCCTCGCCCAGGCGCATGGCGAGGATGGAGGAGGTGCCCTCCTCCGAGACGGGGATCTTGCCGCAGGGGAGGATCGGCACGCCGCGCCACGCGGGCACGGCGTGGCCGCCCACGTCGGCGCTGTCGAAGGACAGGCCCCGCTTGTTGCACTCGCGGGCGAAGGCGGAGACGGCCCGGGGGTGGGCGAAGAAGGCCTTGGTCCCGCGCCGCATGCTGAGCAGCTCGTCCATGTCGTCGGGGGTGGGCGGGCCGGAGTGGGTGGAGATGCGCTGGCTGTGGTCGGCGTTGTGCAGCAGGCCGAACTCGGGGTTGTTGACGAGCTCGGACTCCTGGCGCTCGCGCAGGGCCTCGATGGTCAGCCGGAGCTGCTGCTCGATCTGGTCCATCGGGTCGTTGTAGAGGTCGGCGACCCGGCTGTGCACCCGCAGGACCGTCTGGGCGACGCTCAGCTCGTACTCGCGCGGGGAGAGCTCGTAGTCGACGAAGGTGCCGGGCAGGACGGGCGCGCCGGTGTGGCCGGAGGCGAGGGCGATGTCGGCCTCGCCCTTCCTGTTCTGCGGGCGGGCCTGCTCGGCCTGGCGCCCGCGGACGTGGGCGCGCAGCCGCTCGTTGCGGCCGGCCACCTCCTCGTACGCGGTCCGGGGCAGGGCCAGTACGGTGCAGGCCGTCATCGCGCGCGCCGTGAACTCCCAGGTGCCCGGCGCCTCGGCGACGGCCCGGGCGCCGAAGAACGCGCCGTCGGCGAGCACGCCGCGCCGGGTCTCCTCGCCGTACTTGCCGGCGCCGGCCTTCTCGACCTTGCCGTGCGCGATGAGGTAGACGTGGTCGACGGGGCGGCCGCGCTCGGCGATCACCTGGCCGGGCTCGTACTCCTCCTGCCGGCACCGCTCGGCCAGCGCCCGCAGCGCCTCGGCGTCGTCGAAGCCGCGCAGCAGCGGCAGTTCGCCCAGCTCGGCGGGGACGACCTTGACCGCGGCGCCTTCCTGGACGAAGGTGATCCGGCCGTCGCCGACCTCGTACACCAGGCGCCGGTTGACGCGGTACGCGCCGCCCTTGACCTCCACCCAGGGCAGGGTGCGCAGCAGCCACCGCGAGCTGGTGCCCTGCACCAGCGGGGCGGTCTTGGTGGTGGTCGCCAGGTTCCGCGCGGCGGCGATCCCCAGGCTGAGCTGTGCCCGGCCCGTCTGCTGCTCGGGCTGCTCCTGCTGGTGCCGGTGCGCTGCGGTCGACATCCCGGTCCTCTCCATCTGGGCGCGTGCGTCAAGAAGGAGCCCCTCGATTAGCCCGTTCGGACTACCAGGAGCTCCCGCGGCGCAAGTGAAGCAGCGCGTGATGATGTTGGTCGAGACGGCCGGGACCGTACCGTCGCTTTTGCGCCACCGGGGCGGAAAGGGTCCGCACGGCCCGATGCGGGCCGGGGCACAGGTGAGGGCGGGTGACCATGTCCGCTATGCCGCGGTGTGGGCGATGACCGAGGTGGCTGAATACGTACGGTCGGGCGGCTTCTTCGGCCGGGTTTCTTCAGGCGGCTGTCTTCAGGCGGCGCGGAAGTCGCGGCGGTAGCCGCCGGGGGCCAGTCCGTACTCGCGTTTGAACGCCTTGGCGAAGGCGTACTCGGAGCCGTATCCGGAGCGGGCCGCGACGGTCGTGAGCGGGGCGTCGGACTCGCGCAGCAGCTTGGCGGCCGTGGTCATGCGCCAGCGGGTCAGATAGGCCATGGGCGGCTCGCCCACGAGGGCCGTGAAGCGGCGCGCGAAGGCCGCGCGGGACAGGCCCGCCCGGCCGGCCAGGGACTCGACCGTCCACGGGGCGGCCGGGTCCTCGTGGACGGCGGCGAGGGCCGGCGCCACCGCGGAGTCGCTGAGCGCGGCGGCGAAGCCCTTGGCCTCCGCCGGCGGCTGGTCCTCGATCCAGGCGCGCAGGATGTAGAGGAGCAGCGAGTCGATCAGCGCGGGGATGATGCCGGCCGAGCCGATGCGGGGGTTCTCCAGCTCCGAGCCGAGGAGCTGCACGGCGGCTTGCAGCTCGGAGTGGCGGCCGTGCCGGGTGGGCAGGTGGATGATCTCGGGGAGCTGGCGCACCAGGGGGTGGGGGCGTCCCTGGTCCAGGTGGTAGTGGCCGCACAGGAGGCTGGTGCGGGGGCCGTCGGCGCCGATCGTGACCGTACCGAGGGGCGCGTCCGGGCAGGCCGCTTGCCGGGACCCCGCCTCCTCCTGGGGCGGGGTGGCGGGGTGGTCGGCGAGGACGTGCCCCCGGCCGTCGCGCAGGAAGATCACGTCTCCCGGGCTGAGGGCGATCGGCTGCACGTCCGCCGCGTCCCCCTCGGGGACGAGCCAGCAGGTGCCGTAGAGCACCACGTGGAAGCCGGCGCCGGCGACCGGGGAGAGGCGCAGGCCCCAGGGCGCGAGGCCGTTGGTGCGCACGGAGCTGGGCCGGCCGGTCCGCATCGAGCTCAGCGCCTCGGTCAGGATGTCCATCGCCGACCCCTCCCTCTCTGTCCCTGTTCGGCCTCTGTCCCTGTCCGGCGGCCAGCCTACGGCCCGTTCCGTGTCAGCCGACGGTCAGGACGACCTTGCCCCGGGTCCGGCCCGACCCGACCGCCTCGTGGGCCTCGGCGGCCTCGGCGAGCGGGAACGTCTCGGAGACATGCGGGCGGATGCGGCCGGCGTCCACGAGGGCGGCGATCGCCTCCAGCGAGGCGTAGTCGGGCTCGACGGCGATGCCGGCGAAGCGGCGGCCGGCGGCCTCGATCCGGGCGGCGAGCTCCCGGTCCCCGTGCTCCATGATGCTGACGAGCGTGCCGCCGGGGCGCAGGACGTCAAGGGAGCGCACGCCCTCGGAGGAGGAGTCGAAGACGACGTCGAGGTCCTTGACGGCCTCGGTGTAGTCGGTGGTGCGGTAGTCGATGACCTCGTCGGCGCCCAGGCTCCGCACGAAGTCGTGCTTGGGGGCGCTCGCCAGGGCGGTCACGTGGGCGCCGCGGACCTTGGCGATCTGCACGGCGAGGTGCCCGACGCCGCCGGCCGCGCGGTGGATCAGCACCCGCTGCCCTTCGGTGAGCCCGGCCGCGTCCACCAGCCCCTGCCAGGCCGTGAGGGCGGCGAGCGGGAGGGCGGCGGCGTGCACGTGGTCGAGGGTGGCGGGCTTGCGGGCCACCTGGCGGGACGGCACGGCGACGTACTCGGCGTAGCCCGTGGCGGCGCGCGGGAAGAACGGCATGCCGTACACCTCGTCGCCCGGCTTGAAGCGGGACCCGGCCCCGGCCTCCTCGACGACGCCGGAGATGTCCCAGCCGACGCCGAAGGGCGGCTCGCCGAGCAGCGGGTAGGCGCCGGAGCGGACGGCCACGTCCACCGGGTTCACGCTGCTGGCGTGGACGCGGACGAGGACCTCCGCCATGAGGGGGGTGGGACGCTCGGTCTCGACGACCTCCAGGACCTCGGGGCCGCCGAAGGACTTCTGGATGACAGCGCGCATGGTGGGTTGCTCCCTGCTGGTGGGGTGGGTTCCTGTTCTGTGCTCAACATTAAGGAGATCGAATGAGCCGATGAATATCCCTGGATCTTCGGAAGATGTCCCATCGTCTTCCTCTCCGGGAGGCTGGGCCATCAACCCTCTGTCACGAAGGCGCCATCAGCCCTCCGTCACGACGGCGTCGACCGTCTCCTCCAGGGTCATCCGGGAGGTGTCGAACCACGTGCCCCGGCCGCCGAGCTCGGCGCGCAGCGCCGCGTCCAGGAACGACCAGTCGTCCGCCAGCACCTTGTCCCGCTCGGCCACCCGCCGGGCGACGACCTCCGCCGACGGCGCGAGGACGATCAGGCGCAGCGGCAGGTCCTTCAGGTGCTCCAGGTAGAAGTCGAGGTGCGCGCGCCGCACGACCACGTCGTCGATGACCGGGACGACGCCGGCGGCGTGGAAGCTGCGCGCCAGCACCGCCGCGTTGCGGGCCCTCAGCAGCAGCTGGCGGTCGGCTTCGAGGTCCGCCTCCGGCGAGGGCAGGCGGCCTCCCGCCACGATCAGCTCCTGGAGGTGGTCGCCCTCGATGTGCGCGCCGAGGGGGAACCGGCGGGCCAGCGCCGCCGACACCGAGCTCTTCCCCGACCCCGGGATGCCGATGACGAGATAGGCGGCGGAGGCGGGTCGTGCGGTGTCGACGGCCTGGCCCTGGAACGAGGTCTCCGGCATGGTGTGCGTACTCCTTTTCGCTGTTCGGGCAAGGGTAGAAGGGTAGTTGGTCATGCCAGGCGTATCGCGGAGCGGCCTCCCCCGCGCCGTTCCGCGTGCGTTCCGCCCGGCCGGCGCCGACGATGGGCTCATGGTGCGGTCACGGCGGGTGCAAGTGCGGAGGGTCTACGACCCGGCCGACGAGGAGGCGGACGGCAGCCGGGTGCTCGTCGACCGCATCTGGCCGCGCGGCCTGAGCAAGGAGGCGGCCGCGCTGGACGAGTGGTGCAAGGACGTCGCGCCGTCCACCGGGCTGCGCACCTGGTACGGGCACGACCCCGCCCGCTTCGAGGAGTTCACCCGCCGCTACCGCACGGAACTGCGCGACGAGCCCCACACGGCCGCCCTCCAGCACCTCAGGGAGCTGTCCCGGCACGGCACGCTCACCTTGCTGACCGCGACCAGGGACCGCGACATCAGCGCGGCGGCGGTCCTGCGGGACGTACTGACGAAGGACTGACCGGGCAGGACTGACGCGGCGCCGGCCCCGGGCCGACCTTTGCCGACCCTTACGGAGTGATGACGTACCGCGCGCGTCCGGGCCGTACGGCCGCCGCCGGCCCTACCGTCGGACGCATGCGCGTACTCGTCACCGGAGGAGCGGGCTTCATCGGCTCGCACATCGTTTCCGCCCTGCTCGCCCGGGGGCACGACCCCGTCGTCCTCGACGCCCTGCTCCCCGCCGCCCACCCGGTGCGGCCCGCCCTGCCCGAGGGCGCCGCCTGGTACGAGGGCGACGTACGCGATCCCGCCGCCGTCGCGCGGGCGCTGCGCGGCGCCGACGCGGTCTGCCACCAGGCGGCGATGGTCGGCCTGGGCAAGGACTTCGCCGACGCGCCGGCCTACGTGAGCTGCAACGACCACGGCACGGCCGTGCTGCTGGCGGCGATGGCCGAAGCCGGCGTGCGCGGCCTCGTGCAGGCCGGGTCCATGGTGATCTACGGCGAGGGGCGCTACGACTGCGCGGAGCACGGCCCCGTCCGGCCCGGGCCCCGGCGGGCCGGGGACCTCGAAGCGGGCCGCTTCGAGCCCCTGTGCCCGCGCTGCGGCAAGCAGCTCGCGCCGGGGCTCGTCGGCGAGGAGGCGGCGGCCGACCCGCGCAACGTGTACGCGACGACGAAGCTCGCCCAGGAGCATCTGGCGTCGTCCTGGGCGCGGATGACGGGCGGCCGCGCCGTGTCGCTGCGCTATCACAACGTCTACGGGCCGGGGATGCCGCGCGACACCCCGTACGCGGGCGTCGCCTCGTTCTTCCGCTCGGCCCTCGCGCGGGGCGAGGCGCCGCGCGTCTTCGAGGACGGGCGCCAGCGCAGGGACTTCGTGCACGTCCGCGACGTGGCCACGGCGAACGTCCTGGCGCTGGAGGGGCTCGGCACCCGCCCCGCGGGGAGCGCGCGGGCGTACAACTGCGGGAGCGACACGCCCCGCACGATCGGTGACATGGCCCGCGCCCTGAGCGCGGCCCACGGCGGGCCGGCCCCCGTGGTCACCGGCGAGTTCCGGCTCGGGGACGTCCGGCACATCACGGCGACCTCGCGCCGGCTCCGCGCGGAGTTCGGCTGGTCTCCGCAGGTGGGCTTCACCGCGGGCATGACGGAGTTCGCGCACGCCCCGCAGCGGCGGCCGGCCCACGCCTGAGGGGAGGCGTCCGGGTCAGGGCGCCGCCGGCAGGACCACCTCGAACCGGCAGCCGCCCTGGACGTTGCAGACCGTCGCGCGCCCCGAGTGGGCCTCGACGATGCCGCGCACGATCGCCAGGCCGAGTCCCGCACCCGCGGTCGGTGTACGGGCCTCGGAGCCCCGCCAGCCCGTGTCGAACACGCGGGGCAGGTTCTCCTCGGGAATGCCGCCGCAGGCGTCGGTGACGGACAGGACGACCGTGCCCGTCGCCTCCTCGTGCCGCGCGGCGATCGCGACGGTCCCGTCGGCGGGGGTGTGGCGGATGGCGTTGACGAGGAGGTTGCCGAGGACCCGGGTCATCTCCCGGCCGTCAACCTCGACGGGCACGCCGGCCGCCTCCTCCGCCTTCTCGCCGATCAGCCGGACGCCGTGTTCGCGGGCCAGCGGCTCGGCTCCGGCGAGGGCGTCGCCCACCAGGTCGTGCACCGACATCCGGCTCGGGCTGAGGGAGAGCGTGCCCGCGTGGATCCGGGAGAGCTCGAAGAGGTCGCTCACCATCCCGTTGAGCCGGTCGGTCTCCGTACGGATCTGCCGGTGGTAGCGCGCCGGGTCCTCGACGACGCCGTCCTCCAGGGCTTCCGCCATGGCGCGCAGCCCGGCCAGCGGGGTGCGCAGGTCGTGCGAGATCCAGGCCACGAGTTCCCGGCGCGAGGCGTCGAGGGCGCGCTCCCGCTCCCGGGACTCCTCCAGCTTCGCGCTGGTGGCGGCCAGCTCCCGCCCGAGCGCGGCCAGTTCGGCCGTGGCGTTGCCGCCGGGGGCCGCGAAGCTGCCGCTGCGGCCGAAGTCCCGGGCGGCCAGGGTCAGGGCGTTGCTGCGGGCCACGACCCAGCGGCCCAGCACCAGCGCGGTGGCCAGGGAGACCACGGCGGCCATGGCGCACACGGTCGTCACGACGGTCAGGTCGTGCGAGGACAGGAACATCGCCCACGCCACGCTCAGCGTCCCGGCCAGCATGGCCGTCACCGACACGGCGGCCACGACCGTCAGGGACACCGCGACGGAGCGGTGCCGGAGCAGCCGCAGGGCGAGTGCGCCGAGCACGCCGGCCGCGGTCGCTCCCGCGAGGGCGTAGAGGGCGATCAGCAGGATGTCATTCACGGGTCCCGGCCTCCCCGGACTGCGTAGCGGCGTCGGAGGTCCCGGCGGCGTCACCCTCGAAGTCGCCCTCCGCGTCGAAGCGGTAGCCGACGCCCCACACCGTGCGGATGAAGCGCGGCCGGGCCGGGTCGTCCTCGACCTTCGCGCGCAGCCGGCGGACGTGCACGGTCACGGTCGACAGGTCGCCGAACTCCCAGCCCCACACCTTGTGCATCAGCTCCTCGCGCCCGCAGGCCCGCCCCGGGTTCCGCAGCAGGAAGGCGAGGAGGTCGAATTCGCGGAGGGTGAGGGCGAGCGGCGCCCCGTCCTTGGTGGCCTGCCGCGCCACGGGGTCGAGGACGATCCCGGCGGCGCGCAGCGCGGGGGCGGGCGGCGGCACGTCGGCCCGGGACCGGGCCCGGCGCAGGACGGCTTCGGCGCGCAGCACGAGCTCCCGGGGGCTGAAGGGCTTGGTGACGTAGTCGTCGGCTCCGATCTCCAGCCCGAGGATGCGGTCCTCCTCGTCGCCCCGCGCCGTCAGCATGATCACGGGTACGGGTCCCGCGGCCCGCAGCCTGCGGCAGACCTCCAGGCCGTCCATGCCCGGCAGCATCAGGTCGAGGAGGACGAGGTCGGGGCGCACGGCGGCGGCGAGCTCCAGCGCCGCCGGGCCGTCCGCGGCCCGGTCGACGGCGAAGCCGGCCCTGCCGAGGTAGCCGGAGACGACCTCGGCGACGGTCGGGTCGTCGTCGACGACGAGGACGCGGGCGGGAGTTTCGTTCTGCATGACTCCAGCCTCGCACCGGCCGGGAGGCGCTGGTGCGGAGCGTCCCGGCCCGTGGGCGGGCGTCCTCGTTTCGTAAGACCCTGACATCCGAAATGCCGGAATTCGCTCCGTAGGGTGAGTGGCGTGACTCACTCCACCTCTCCTACCGCGGACGTCGTGCTGCCCTGTCTCGACGAAGCGGCGGCCCTGCCCTGGGTCCTGGCGCGGGTGCCTGCCGGCTGGCGGGCGATCGTCGTCGACAACGGCTCCCGTGACGGCTCGGCGGACCTGGCCCGTTCCCTCGGCGCGACCGTCGTCCACGAGCCGCGCCTCGGCTTCGGCGCGGCGTGCCACGCCGGGCTGGCCGCCGCCGAGGCCGAACTCGTCTGCTTCTGCGACTGCGACGCCTCGCTCGACCCCGGCCTGCTGCCCGGCCTCGCGGCGGCGGTCGCCGCCGGCGACGCCGACCTGGCGCTCGGCCGGCGCCGCCCGCAAGGGCGCGGAGCGTGGCCGGTCCACGCCCGCCTCGGCAACGCGGCCCTGGCCCGGATGGTCCGCCGCCGCACCGGGCTGCGGCTGCACGACCTGGGCCCCCTGCGCGTCGCGCGCCGGGAGGCCCTGCTGGGCCTCGGCCTGACCGACCGCCGCAGCGGCTACCCCCTGGAGATGGTGGTGCGCGCCGCCGACGCCGGGTGGCGGGTGACGGAGACCGACGTCCCGTACCTCCCCCGCACCGGCCGCTCGAAGGTGACCGGCACCTGGCGCGGCACCTGGCGCGCGGTGCGGGACATGCGCGGCGTGCTCCGGGCGCCCGCCGCGCCGCGGGAGGTGACGGCCGCGTGAGCGCCGCCGTTCCCGCGGGCCCGGGCGGGCCGACGACCCTGCTCGTCATCGCCAAGGAACCGCTGCCCGGGCGGGTCAAGACGCGCCTCACCCCGCCGTACGCGCCGGCCGAGGCGGCGCTGCTGGCGGAGGCCGCGCTGACGGACACGCTGCGGGCCGTACGGGCCATGCCCGCCTGCCGCCGGGTCCTCGTCCTGGACGGCCGGCCCGGTCCGTGGCTGCCGCCGGGCTTCGAGGTCCTGCCGCAGTGCGCGGGCGGCCTCGACGAACGGCTCGCCGCCGCCTTCGCCGCCTGTACGGGCCCCGCCCTGCTCGTCGGCATGGACACCCCGCAGCTCACGCCGGGCCTGCTGGCCCCGGCCCTGGGCCCGGCGGGCTGGCAGGGCTGCGACGCCTGGTTCGGCCCCGCCGCCGACGGCGGCTTCTGGGCCCTGGGGCTGGCCGAACCATGGCAGCCCGGTCTCCTGCGCGGCGTCCCCATGTCCACGGCCACGACCGGCGCCGTGCAGCGCCGCCGGCTCGTGGCGGCCGGGCTCCGCGTCCGGGACCTCCCGGAACTGCTCGACGTCGACACGGCGGCGGACGCCCTGCGCGTCGCCGAGGCGGCACCCGGCAGCCGGTTCGCGGCGGCCGTGGAACGGCTCGGGCGGCGGGTGCCCGCGCCGCGGGATCCGGTGCAGGAGCCGTCACGGGAGCCGTCATGGAAGCCGGCCCCCGCGCCGCTCTCCCCCGGCGGAGGTGGCCGGCCGTGCCGACGCGCGAACTGACGGCGGACCCGGCGGCGCCGCCCGCCCGGATACCGGCCCCCTGGCGCAGCGACCCCTACGCCGACGCGGTCAGCGCCGGCCGTGGCCCGCTGTTCCTGCGCCGTACGGACGGCTGGATGCTGCCGCTCGACGTCGAACGGTGGTGCGCGGAGGCCGACCCCGCCGACCTCACGGTCCTCGACCGGTGCCGGGGCCCCGTCATCGACATCGGCTGCGGCCCCGGCAGGCTCGTCACCGCCCTGGCTACCCGCGGCCACCCGGTGCTCGGCGTGGACGTCAGCCCGGCCGCCGTCGACCGGACCCGGCGCGGCGGCGGTGCGGCCCTGTGCCGGTCCGTCTTCGCTCCCCTGCCCGGCGAGGGGCGCTGGGGCACGGCGCTGCTGATCGACGGCAACATCGGCATCGGCGGCGACCCGGCCGCCCTCCTCGGCCGCGTCGCCCGCCTGACGGCGCCGGGCGGTCTCCTCATCGCCGAGTCCGCCGGCCCGGACGCCGGCGAGCGCGTGGACGAACGCGTGGAGGTGCGTGTCGACGACGGGCGCGGCCGGACCGGGCCGCCCTTCCCGTGGGCCCGCGTCGGCACGGCCGCCCTGACCCGCCACGCGAGGCGGGCCGGGTGGCGGGTGGCGGAGCGGTGGACCGTGTCCGGGCGGTCGTTCTCGGCCCTGCGCCGCTGAGACCGGGGCGCGGCGCCCTGCGGGGCGCTCTCCGTACGACGGAGGGCGCCCCGCAGTCGCGTCACGAGTCCCGCGGCCCTTCCCGCAGCCGCCGGGCCCAGGCCCGTACGAGCACGGTCGCGGCGGTCACCGCGGCCGTCAGCCCCAGCAGGAGAAGCCAGTTGCGCAGGTAGTCCAGCGGCAGCACCGACGGGTTCTGCGGGACGCCCGGCCGGAACAGGACCGGGTAGGCCACCGCCGTCAGGCTCGCCGCGACGAGCAGGCCGGCGCGCACCGCGCGCCGCGCCCGCAGCCGTACGACCACGAGACCGGCGAGGAGCGTCAGTGGGACGACGACCCCGTCGTGCACGAGCACCGCCCCGGCCAGCCATTGCACGACCTGCCACGGGTCCTGCGGGTCGTCGCCGCGCCACGCGGCCCACACGCCCACCCCCATCAGGGCGACCCCGCACGCGCCGGCGGCCGCGCGGAACACCGGCAGTGCCCGGTTCCCCCGTCCCCGCCCCCGCATCACAGCGCCTCCATCCGGGACACCCACTTGGTCTGGAGGACGCCGGGCCTGTTCGGGGCGATGATCCGGGCCGGATAGCCGTGGTCGGGCGGGAGTTCCCGCCCGTTGAGGCGCAGGGCCAGCAGCGTGAGGGGGTCGCGGGCGTAGGTGTGCGGCATGACCATCACCCGGTAGGCGCCGTGCCGCTCCAGGGACGTGACCCGGATCAGGGCTCCCACCGGTGCGCCCGCCCGGTCCAGCAGGTCGCGCACCCGTACGCCCGTCCAGCGCGCCGAGCGGCTCCAGCCCTCCACGCAGGCGATCGGCAGGGTCGCCTCCCGCTGCGGCACGGTGCGCAGTTCGTCCAGGGTGATCTCGTACGGGCGCGGGCCCCCGACGTACAGCCGCCAGCCGCGCACGGCCTCCGCGGTCACTCCGGCGCGGGCGGCGGTGCGGTTGACGGGCAGGCTCAGCTCGCCGTGGTCCGGGTGGCGCGGGGCCAGGAGGTCCAGGCTCTTGAGGGGCGTCAGGGACTGGCCCGCGGTGGTGAGCGTCACCGCTCCGACGGCGGCGCCCGTGGCGGCCAGCAACGACCGCCGGTCGGGGCCGTCCTCGGCGGGAAGGGACAGCGTCCCGGGCGAGCGGCGCCTCCAATGGGCCGCGATGTCCGGCGCCTTGACCGCCAGGTGCAGGAGCAGCGAGCCGATGAGCAGCCAGCCGACGGCGTAGTGCACGGGCACGAAGGAGAACGGCCACGGGTACCACTGCGCGGTGTTGAACAGCCCCGAGAAGAGCTCGAAGAGCGCCGACGCGACCAGCACCGCGACGGACAGCCGCTCCAGGGCGTGCCGCACCGAGCGCACGAGCGGCCGGGCGAACAGGCGCGGGTAGACCGTCCACAGCTTCACCAGCAGCAGGGGGATCGCCGCGATCCCGCTCGCGACGTGCAGCCCCTGACTCAGCCGGTAGCCCCAGGAGGGGCGGCTGGGAAGGCTGTTCGCGAGCAGGGACGGCGGGTGCTGCAAGACGTGGCTGACCAGGCCCGTCACAAAACACACGGCGATCGCCGCGCCGAGCAGGCGGCCGACGGCGGTGGCCGTACGGGCGTCGTGCAGCCTGCCCGAGAAGGAGGGGAACGGGAGCCCGGGAAGGCGGAGGGATGGCCGCCGGAGGCGTTGGAGCGGGAGCTTCATGCCTTCATCAGAACGCGCGCGGGGGCCGGGACGGGGGCATGAGGACCTTACGGAATGCGGACGTTCGCCCTGCGCGGCACGTGTTCCGCCCGCGCCCGGTGCAGGCTGGCCCGGTGATCGTCCTTCCCCGCCGCCCCGCCGTCATGACCGCCGTCACCACGGCCGCCCTCGCCGCGCTCACCGCCGTCCTCGTCCTGGCCGTCCGCAGCGACGCCTACGTGACCGACCCCGCCTCGCTCGCCGGCTGGTACGCGGTGGCGTGGGCGCTCTTCGGCGCGGCGGCGTGGGCGTTGCGGCACGTACCGGCCCGCCTCGTGGCACCGCTGGTGCTCGCGGGGTCCGTGGCCGTCGCCGCCGCCGGGCTGGTCGCCGAGCCCCGCACCAGCTCCGACGTCTACCGCTACGTCTGGGACGGCCGGGTCCAGGCCGCGGGCGTCTCGCCGTACGACCACGTGCCCGGCGACCCCGCCCTGTCCCGGCTGCGCGACGACTGGCTGTTCCCGCGGGGCGCGGAGTGCGAGCGGCCCGAGCGGTTCGGGGTGGCGGCGGCGGAAGGCGGTCCGGCAGCAGCGGAAGGCAGCCCGGCCGCAGCGAAAAGCAGCCCGGCCGCGGAAGGCCGTACCACCTCCTGCACGCGCATCAACCGCCCCTCCGTGCACACGATCTACCCGCCCGTGGCCGAGGGGTACTTCCTCCTCGTCCACGCGCTCTCGCCCGCGGACGCCCGGCACAAGCCCTTCCAGGTGGGCGGCGCCGTGCTGTCCGTCGCCGTCTCGGCCCTGCTCCTGGCCGTCCTGCGCCGCCGCGGCCGCGACCGCGCCCACCGGGCCGCGTACTGGGCGTGGTGCCCGGCGGTCGCCGTCGAGGCCGTGAACAACGCGCACGTCGATGTGCTCGGAGTGCTGTTCGCGGTCGCTGGCCTGGCGGCGGTCCGCGCGCGCCCGCTGCGGGGCGGCGCCCTGATCGGCGCCGGAATCGCCACCAAACTGCTGCCCGCGGTCGTCCTCCCCGGAGCCCTCGCCGGATCGGCCGCGCGCGGGGCCGGCCGGCCGGGCGGCGCCGTACGCCGCGCCCTCGCCGCGCTGCTGCCCGCGGCGGCGGTCGTCGGCCTCGGCTACCTGCCGTACCTCCTGGTCTCCCACGGGTCGGTCCTCGGCTACCTCGGCGGCTACGCCGCGGAGGAGGGCTACGACGACCCCACCGTGAAGAACCGCTACGCCCTCCTCCGGCTGGTCCTGCCCGCCTCCTGGGCCCAGCCCGCGGTCCTGGTCCTCTGCGCGGCGGTGGTGGCGTACGTGCTGCTGCGGGGAGACCCCGAGCGCCCCTGGCGGGGCGCGCTCCTGGTGACCGGGACGGCGTTCCTCCTCACCACCCCCGGCTACTCCTGGTACGCACTGCTCCTGATCGCCCTCATCGCACTCGACGGCCGCTGGGAGTGGCTCGGCGTCGCCATGGCCGGAGCGGCGAAATACGTGGGAGGCCGCGCGGTGGACGACTCCGGCCTCCTCGGCACCGTGGCCTACGCCCTGGCGGGCACCGCCGTCCTCGCGGGCTGGCTGCTACGCCGCCGGGCGCAGGTCAGGGCCCTGGGGGAACCCGCGCGGGCGGCCGTCGGCGACACCCCTTGAACGATCAAAAACGCATGGGGTTAGCATGTGAGCGCTGCCTAGCTCGAAAGAGAAAAGCCTGTGACTGTCAACGACGACTCGTTCACTGACTGGAAGAACCGCGAGGAGATCGCGGAGTCGATGATCCCGATCATCGGGAAGCTGCACCGCGAGCAGGACGTCACCGTCCTCCTCCACAGCCGCTCCCTGGTGAACAAGTCGGTGGTCAGCATCCTGAAGACCCACCGATTCGCCCGTCAGATAGCCGGCGAGGAGCTCTCGGTCACCGAGACGCTGCCGTTCCTCCAGGCGCTGACCACGCTGGACCTCGGCCCTTCCCAGATCGACATCGGCATGCTCGCCGCGACCTACAAGGCCGGCGACCACGGTCTGTCCGTCGCGGCCTTCACCGCTCAGGCCGTCGCCGGCGCCACGGGCGAGAACAAGATCGAGTGCCGTGAGGGCCGCGACGTCGTCCTCTACGGGTTCGGCCGCATCGGCCGCCTCGTGGCCCGGCTCCTCATCGAGAAGGCCGGCTCCGGCAACGGCCTGCGGCTGCGTGCCATCGTCGTCCGCCAGGGCGGCGAGCAGGACATCGTCAAGCGCGCCTCGCTGCTGCGGCGCGACTCGATCCACGGCCAGTTCCAGGGCACGATCACCGTCGACGAGGCGGACAGCACGATCGTCGCCAACGGCAACGCGATCAAGGTGATCTACGCGAACGACCCGTCCGAGGTCGACTACACGGCGTACGGCATCGACAACGCCATCCTCATCGACAACACCGGCAAGTGGCGCGACCGCGAGGGCCTGTCGAAGCACCTCCGCCCCGGCATCGACAAGGTCGTCCTGACCGCTCCCGGCAAGGGCGACGTCCCCAACATCGTCCACGGCGTCAACCACGACACGATCAAGCCGGACGAGCAGATCCTGTCCTGCGCCTCCTGCACCACCAACGCCATCGTCCCGCCGCTGAAGGCCATGGACGACGAGTACGGCGTGCTGCGCGGCCACGTGGAGACCGTCCACTCGTTCACCAACGACCAGAACCTGCTGGACAACTACCACAAGGCCGACCGCCGCGGCCGCTCCGCGCCGCTCAACATGGTCATCACGGAGACCGGCGCCGCCTCCGCCGTCGCCAAGGCCCTGCCGGACCTCAAGGCGCCGATCACCGGCAGCTCGATCCGCGTCCCGGTGCCGGACGTCTCCATCGCGATCCTCAGCCTGCGGCTCGGGCGCGAGACCACCCGCGAGGAGGTCCTCGAGTACCTCCGCGACGTCTCGCTGAACTCGCCGCTGAAGCGCCAGATCGACTTCACCACCGCCCCCGACGCCGTGTCCATGGACTTCGTCGGCTCGCGCCACGCCTCGATCGTCGACGCCGGCGCCACGAAGGTCGACGGCGACAACGCGATCCTCTACCTCTGGTACGACAACGAGTTCGGCTACTCGTGCCAGGTCATCCGCGTCGTCCAGCACGTCTCGGGCGTGGAGTACCCGACGTTCCCGGCGCCGGTGCTCTGAAGACTCCGAGCCGCTGAGCTTCCGAGCCATTGAGCTTCTGAGCCGCTCAGCCTCCGAGTCCCGCAACCGCCGGCCGGCGTCACCTCGTACGAGTCGTACGGGGCGACGCCGGCCGGCGGTCTCGCGTCACGGGCGCGGATGCGCGTGGAGGTCCAGGCCGCTCGTGCCCGGCGCCTCCCTCCCCGGCAGCAGGCGCATGTCGTGGTCGTAGTCGCCGCCGGTCAGCGTGCGGAACGGGACCGGGGCGTCGGTGAAGAGCCCGTCGAGCCGTCGTGCGTACGCGCGCCGCGCCGCTTCGACCCGCTCCGGCGGCAGCTCGTTCGCGTGGTACGTCACGAACGGCTCCACCGGGGCCATGCCGGTGAACCAGAACAGCCCGTGCTGGATCGGGTGGAGGACGTCGGCGAGCCGCCCGTGGATGCCGCGGTCGGAGAACGACGTCTCCCTCGCGCCGGCCGTGACCGACACCAGCGCCCGGCGGCCCACCAGGGGAGCGCCCTCGCTGTAGGGCGGCGGCAGGGCGGGCCCGTAGCCGAACCCGGCGGTGAACACCCGGTCGATCCAGCCCTTGAGGATCGCGGGCGCGGAGAACCACCACATGGGGAACTGGAGGATCACCGCGTCCGACCACCGCAGCTTCTCCTGCTCCGCGGCGACGTCCGGCGTGAGCCGCCCCGCCAGGGTGGCGCGCTCGGAGTCGGACATGACCGCCAGCGGCCGGTCACCGGGGTGGTCGGGGAAGTCGTCGGCGTCCAGCGTCGCCTTCCACTTCATCGCGTACAGGTCGGAGACCTGCACCTCGTGTCCTGCCGCGCGCAGATGGCCGGCCGCGAAGGCGGTCAGCGTGGCGTTGAGCGAGCGGGGCTCGGGGTGGGCGCTGACGATGAGGATCTTCTTCGGCTGCTGCGGCTGCGATGTGGTTCCGTTCATGACGCCACGTTCTCCCGGACGCGGCGGGGCAGCCAGAACCCTCTTCAACCGGAGGTCCGCTGATCCTGGTACTGACAGGGCCACCCATACTGGCGGCATGCACGACACGCATCAGGTGGAACACGTGGAACGCGGCGAGGCCCCGGCCGGCATCGACGGCGTGGGCGACGCGCGGCGGGCGCTCGGCGGCTTCCTCCGTGCCCGCCGCGGGCGCGTCTCGCCCGAGCAGGCCGGGCTCCCCGGCGGACGCCGCCGGCGCGTGCACGGGCTGCGGCGCGAGGAGCTCGCCCAACTGGCGGGCATCAGCGTCGACTACTACGTGCGCCTCGAACAGGGCCGCGCCACCCAGCCCTCGCCGGAAGTGCTCGACGCCCTCGCCACGGCGCTCGGCCTCGGCACGGCGGAGCGCCGGCACCTCGCCACCCTCGCCGGGGCCCCGGCCGGTCCGGCCCCGGGGACGCGGGTCGGCCCCGTGCTTCAGCGCATCGTGGACGGAATGGCCGGCCTGCCCGTCTTCGTCACCACGCACCGCCTGGACGCCGTGGCCTGGAACCACCTGGGCTCCGAACTCGCCGGCGGCCTGGCCGAGCCCGGCCGGCGCGACCGCAACCAGGCGGCGTACCTCTTCCTCGACCCCGCCGCGCGGGACGTCTTCCCCGAGTGGGAGGACAGGGCGGTCGAAGCCGTGGGCCAGCTGCGGGTCGCCGCCGGCCGCTACCCCGACGACGCGGAACTGACCGCCCTGGTGACCGGGCTGTCCGCGCGCAGCGCCGACTTCCGGCGCATCTGGGCCACGGGCGAAGTCGTGATGTGCGCGGCGGGCCGCAAGCGGGTCCGCCACCCGCGGGCCGGGCTGCTCACCCTGGACTACCAGACGCTGCACGTGCCCGCGCTGCCCGGCGAGACGGGCCTGGTGATGCACGTCTTCACACCCGAGACGGACAGCCGGGAGGCAGCGGCACTGGCCCGGCTGGCCGCCGGGCCGAGTGACTGAACCGCGGTCCCGGTTCTTACTGTTGGAGGACGGCGTCCGGCCGGCCGGGCCCCGGCGTACCGGCCGGTCCGCCGGTGGCCGGGGCGCGCGTGTTGTCGTCCTTCTTCCAGGGGCCGACGCCCAACTGCCCTGTCGTCCCCAGGTCGAACTCGGGGGTCACCATCACCGCGGGGGCGCCGGGCTGCGCCCGCACTCGCGCATATGGAGCGTTCACGGGTTCGCCGCTGGTGACGGTGTTGCGCCAGACCAGAACCGAGTACGCCTGCTCGCCCGGGTTCAGGGCCAGCGGCTGAGGCGATCCGTCGGCTCCCGTACCGGTGGAGATGGCGCTGCCGCCGCGGAGGATGTTCACGCTGTCCACGGCCCGGTGGCTCGCGTCGAGCAGCTGGACCTCCGGGTAGCCGTTGAGCCGGTAGGGCTGAGTGCCGCAGTTCCGGAGCCGGATGCCCTGGGCACGCAGCCCCATGGCGGCGTTTCCCTCGTCCACGTAGACGTGCACACCCGACGGCGGGCAGGCGCCCTCTTGTGACGGCGCTTCGGCGGTGGGAACGCTCCTCACCTTCGCGACGCGCACCCGCGAGCTGTCCTGGACGCCTGACTTCGGCGTGCCCGGCGCGCCCGACTCCCCCGGCTCCGGCCCGCTGGGAGTGAAGGTGCCCCGCGCGGTCCGTCCGGGCCCCACCGACGGCACCGTCTGCTCCGCCATCTCCATTCCCACACCGGAACTCGACGGGAACTCGAAGGTGACCGTGTAAGTGAACGGTTCCTTCTCGCGATTGGTGACCTCGAACGTGACGCAGGGACGCGCGCCGCGCCCCGCACCAGTGATCGTCACTCCGTCCTTGCCCGGCTCGCCGGACGTCGCGCCGGAAGGCGAAGGCCGTGCCTCGCAGGGGGAATCGCCGTGAGAGTCCGGGGTCCCGGACGCCTGCGCCGCTGACGGACCGGCACTCTGCGTCCCGCACGCGGTGAGCAGCGCGGCACCGGCCAAAACAGCGGGAAGGGCACGAAAGTTACGAAGCATACGGCGATTGGATCAAGACCGTCCCGCAATTGCCGTGACCCCCGCCACACTTCCTGTCACAGTCGTGCCACGGACGCCGTCAGTGCTGCGGGTGGGCGTGCCACCGGTGGCCACGGCCGCCCGTGCCACCCGCGCCGCCCTGGGGCGCGCTGGGCGCGGACAGCTTTCCGAGCCGCGCGCGCAGCCGGATGCCGTGCCCGACCTCGATCACTCCCATGACGACCAGCATGATGCCGACGACCATCGTGAGGACGGCGATCGACTCGAAGGGCGACGTGATGACCACGATTCCGGCCAGGACGCTGATGACTCCGAGGAAGACCTGCCAGCCGCGGGCGGGGAGCGCCGGGACGGACAGGGCCACGCCCGTCAGCATGACGCCGCGCAGCAGCCAGCCGAAGCCGATCCACAGCGCGAGCAGCAGCAGCGACTGCGCGGGCCCGCGGAAGGCCACCAGCCCCAGCAGCACGCAGATCGCGCCGCTGACGAACCCCAGGGCGCGCATGTGCCCCGGGATGTGCGTGCCGAAGGCCCCTGCCAGCTGGAAGACGCCCATGGCCAGCAGATAGATGCCGAAGAGCACGCCGACCACCGTCAGGCTCGCCTTCGGCCAGGCCAGGACGACGACCCCGAGGGCGACCGAGGCCACGCCCGCGCTCACCAGGACCTGCCATCCGGCGTTGGCCAGCATGGTCAGACCGGAGGGAATGTCAGCGGGGGCTCGGGCATCGGGTTCACCGACGTCCGTACGGGCCTGGTGGGACGCTTGGAATTCGTTGGATCCGCTGGGTCCACTGGGTCCGCCGGATCCGTTCGAGGAAAAACTCATGGCGCTTACCTCTCGCCCCCGCGCATGAATTGCCCGACTACTCCCCCGTATCAGGCTTGCACAGTTCCCGGCAGGGCGACACCGGAACCCGGGCCGGCCCGGGTCAACTCGGCCCCCGAGCGCGGGTGCGGCGACGCCCCTACCATGGGATTGACGGCCTTCCGCGCCCCCGTCCCCGCCCCTGATTCCGCCCCCGACTCTCAGGTGGAGCATTGAGCGCCGATCGCAGAAGACTCCCGAAGGGGACGCCCGCGCCCCGGCGCGGCGCCCCGCAGCGCGGCGGGACTTCGGCCACCGACCGGATGCTCAGGACCGTGCTGCGGCGCCGCAAGAAGATGCTGACCATCGAGGACGTCACCGTCACGGACCGCCCCGAGGTCCACCGCGCCGTCTCCGCCGCGGCGCTGGGGAACATGATGGAGTGGTTCGACTTCGGCGTGTACGCCTACATGGCGGCCACGCTCGGCAAGGTCTTCTTCCCCTCCGGCTCCTCCGGCACGCAGGTGATCGCCGCCTTCGCCACCTTCGCCGCGGCCTTCGTGGTGCGCCCGCTCGGCGGCCTGGTCTTCGGCCCGCTGGGCGACCGCATCGGGCGGCAGAAGGTGCTCGCCGCCACGATGATCATGATGGCGGTCAGCACGTTCGCGGTCGGTCTGCTGCCCGCGTACGCCACGGTCGGCGTCGCCGCGCCCGTACTGCTGCTCGTGTGCCGGCTGGTGCAGGGCTTCTCCACGGGCGGCGAGTACGCGGGGGCCACCACGTACATCGCCGAGTACGCGCCGGACAAGCGCCGGGGGTTCCTCGGCAGCTGGCTCGACTTCGGCACCTTCGTCGGCTACGCGCTCGGCTCGGGTCTGGTGACCGTGCTCACCGCGGTCCTGGGCACCGACGGCCTGGCCGACTGGGGCTGGCGGCTGCCGTTCCTCGTCGCCGGGCCGCTCGGCCTGATCGGCCTCTACATGCGCATGCGCCTGGAGGAGACGCCCGCCTTCCGCGCGGAGGCGGAGAGCGAGGCGGAGCTCGCCGGCGCCGAGGAGGGCCGGCAGTCCGGGCACGGCCGGCTGAAGGAGATCTTCACCGGGCACTGGCACGCCGTGCTGATCTGCATGGGCCTGGTGGTGGTCTACAACGTCACCAGCTACGTCGTGACGTCCTACCTGCCGACGTTCATGACCGAGACGCTGAAGCAGAACCCCACCACCGCACAACTGCTCGTCCTGGCCACGATGATCCTGGTCGCCCTGACCATCACGACCGTGGGCCGGCGCTCGGACACCTGGGGGCGCCGCCCGATGTTCATGGCCGGCAGCGCCGCCCTGGTCGCCCTGGCCGTGCCGGCGCTGCTGCTGATCCGGGCCGGCGGCGTGCTGCTGCCGGCGCTCGGCTGCTTCGTGCTCGGCCTGCTGCTGGTGGTCTTCGCCGGCACCTCCGCGGCCACGCTGCCGGCGCTCTTCCCCACCCGCATGCGCTACGGCGCGCTGTCGGTGTCGTACAACATCTCCGTCTCGCTGTTCGGCGGCACCACGCCGCTGGTCGTCTCGGCGCTGCTGGAGAGCACCGGCAACGAGATGGTCCCGGCCTACTACCTGATGGGCGCGGGCGTCATCGGCTTCCTTTCGGCGTTCTTCCTGCACGAGACGGCGGGCAAGCCGCTGCGCGGCTCGGGCCCGATGGTGGAGACGCCGGAGCAGGCGGAACGGCTGGTGGCCCACAGCCGCACCGAAGCGGGCCGCCGGGCCCGCAACGTATGGCTGCACCTGCGCCACCCGGGACACCGGCACGACGAGAAGCGCTGAGGGGCGGCCGGGGACCCGCCATTTTCACGGGCCGTCCTGTCCTGCCGTCCTCACGGACCCTTCTGCCGGCGCGCTACGAAGCCGCCGGGATCGTTGCGCGGAAGCCCGCCACCCACTCCGCCGTGGCCCGCAGGCCGCCGAAGGTGTAGAAGTGCAGCTTGACGGTGCCGTGCCGCTGCGGGTCGTAGCCTTCGGAGAGGGCGCGCAGGAAGCGGTCGGGGCCTGCGGTTCCCATGAGGTGGGTGAGGGAGAGGCCGTACTTCCGGGCGATGCCCGCGCTGGTCCCCACGCCGAACCGGGCCGCGTACCCCAGCAGCCTGCGCACCCCCGCGGGCCCGGGGACGCCGACCCTGACGGGCAGGTGGATGCCGCGGTCACGCAGCTCCCCGATCCATCCGAGGACCGGGCCGGGGTCGAAGCCGAACTGCGTGATGACGTGGCCGGGTATGCCACGCTCGGCGAGCGCCGCCGCCTTCCGCTCCAGCGCCGACCACAGCTCCGGGCCGGTGATGGCCGGGTGCCCCTCCGGGTAGCCGCAGATGCCGACCTGCTGGACGCCGTACCGCTCCAGCAGCCCCGACCGGATCAGCGCCAGGGCCTCCCCGTACGGCCCCTCCGGAACGGCCGGGTCGCCGCCCACCGCGAACACCTGCCCGGACGTCCCGTCGGCCCGGAGCCGGGAGAGGAACTCCTCGAACGCCGCGCGGGAGGGCATCCGGCGGGCCGACAGGTGCGGGACGGGCTCGAAGCCGAGGTCCTTCACCGCACGGGCCGCGGTGAGCCGCATCGGCAGGTCCTCGTTGCCCAGGAAGGTCACGTTGACGCGCGTGCCCGCCGGGAGGTAGTGGCGGGCCTCGTGGAGATCCGGGACGTCCTTGCCGGTCATTTCGAGGGAGAAGTCCTCAAGCAGCAGGCCGGTGGCTCCACCGGGCGAGGCGGTACGAGAATCCATCGTGCTCCGTAAGGCGTGGGACGACCCGACTGCACGAGGGTAAAGGAACACCCGTCCGCTCCCGTCCCCGGCCGTTCCCCGGCGGTCACTCCCCCAGCAGGAGCTTCCACGCGGCCGGATCCGGCTGGAGGATCTGGTCCTTGACCTCGGGCGGGCGCATGCCGGCCGCGACTCTCCGGTGCCAGTGCCGGGCGAAGGCCTCCGGCGCGACCGGACGGACCACCGGCGCGGCCAGCGCGCCCCGGGCCCGGGCGGCCCGGTAGCCGTGGGAGAGCCGGCCGAGCTCGCGGTCCAGGGCCTGCGCGAGGGCGGGGAGCTCGCCGGGGAGCGGCTCGGGGTGCAGCGCCGCGGCGACGGCGTAGCCGGGGGTGCCGGTGCCCGGTTCCACCCGGCAGGTCGCGTTCCCGATGTCGAGCCCGGCCCGCAGGGCGGTGGCGCGCAGCGCCCGTACGAGGTGGAATTCGCGCAGCCGCTCCCCCGCGGCGTCGCTGAGGGTGTTCCGGCCCGCGTATTCGACGCGCGGGACTCCGTGCACGTGGTCGACCACGTGCACCAGGTCGCCGAGGACGTAGCGGTAGAGGCCGCCGATGTGCGAGAACACCACGTGGTAGTCGCGCCCCGCCTCCAGCTCGTGGTGGAGCAGCGTCGGGCTGTCGGCGCGGATGTCGTGCCCGGCTTCGACGAACTCGTAGAGGGCGGTGGAGACGGCCAGGGGCCCCGCGGTCGGGTGGCGGTCCAGGGGCACTCCGACCGGGCCCTCCGACGCGGCGGCGGGCGTGGGCAGCACGGTGACGCCGGTTCCGTACAGTTCCCTGAGCCGCGGGAGGTAGAGCGAGGCCACCCCGGAGGCCCAGCAGTAGAGGAGCCGGATCCGTGGCCAGATCACGGCCGGGGTGGGGCGGCCGGCATAGGCCGCCTGCCGTTCGAGTTCGGCCGCCCGCGAGGGGTTCGGTGTTCCGCCCGGGGCTCCCAGGTACGTGCCGTCGTGCAGGTCGCGCAGCAGCCGGGGCCACCACTGGGCGAGCAGGACCGGCAGCATGGCGATCAGGGCCGGGTTGTGGCCGATGACGCAGCGCACATCGTGCTCGGCCGCCATCCGCACCCGCAGGTACAGCTTGTCCAGGTAGGCCGAGTCGTCCACGGGAACGGGGAGTTCGGCCCAGGGGGCGTCGCCGCCCGGCTCGCGCAGGGCGACGCCGAAGGCGCGGCCCATGTCGGCCTGGCTGGGGCCGAGGCTGTGCCGGCCCGAGCCGGTGGTGGCCGGCCGGGCGAGCCTGTCGTGCCGCAGGTTGAGCGTGGCGGCCGGGCGGGTGATGACTTCCGGGAAGTACTCGGCGGGCACCCCCATGGCGGCGCGGAAGAACGGCAGATAGGTGGTGGTCAGGAAGCGTGAGGTGACCGGTACGCGTTTGCGCGCCCCGGTGCTTCCACTGGTGGTGAAGAAGAGCCGCGGCTCTTCGGCGGTCAGGATCCCGGGCTCGCCCGCGGCGGCGCGGTCGATCCACGGCTCGTAGTCCGCGTAGGTGCGCAGGGGCACCGCCGCCCGGTAGTCGTCCATCGTGCGGAGACGGGTGAAGTCGTGCGCGGAGCCGAAGACGGTGTCCGCGTTCTCGGCGAGGAGTCCCGTGCGGACGCGTTCCTGCCAGTCGCCGGCGTGGTGCAGCGCCCGCGCCAGCCGGTACTTGTCGGCGACCAGCCCGCGGCGATAGGTCTCCCGGTCCCCGGTCACAGCCGGCCTCCTCTTGCTCGCGCCGCTGTTTCCCGGAGGCCCGGTTCCCCGACCGCCCGTGCGACGGCGGCCGTGGTGGCCGCCACGTCGCCGCCGGCACTGATGCGGACGACGGGGAGGCGGGCGACCTCGTCCAGCAGCAGGTCACGCAGATCGGCCTGGAACCGGAGGAACTCCGCTCGCGTGCCGGCCGTGCCGTAGTGCTCCATGGGGTTGAGCAGCGCCCCTTCGCCGCTGCGCCGCCAGGCGTCCGCGGGGTCCACGTCGAGCAGGACCACGCCGCGCGGCTGCGGGAAGGTGCGCCACCAGCGGAAGGCCCGGTCGCCGTCCAGGCCGAGCAGGCGGCATTTGGCGAGGACCTTGTAGTAGTAGGAGTCGAGCAGCACGGTCCGGCCGGCGGGGCCGGCGAGGGCCCGGTCCCGCAGGTACACCACGCCGACCTGGAGCAGCGACAGCACGAAGTCGCCCGAGTACGTGCCGCCGCCGTCCCGGAGCGCGGTGCCGAGCAGGGCGTGCAGGCCGGCGTGGGGGGCGTACTCCTCGGGCAGCATGTGGCGGTCGTAGGAGACCGGATGGATCGCGGACCGCCCGTCGGCGAGCGCTTCGAGCACCGAGGACTTGCCGCAGTAGTCGGTGCCCAGCAGCACCCAGAAGTCAGCCATGGCTCCGCTCCTCGGACAGGCAGGCGTAGGCGCGCAGCGCTTCCGGGGCGTCGGTGTCGCGGTGCACGCGCAGGTAGGCGTAGCCGCCCGCGGGTGGTGCCAGCTCGCGCGCGTGGGAGACGAGGATCCGGTCGTGCGGCCGCAGCAGTCCGGTGATCAGGGCTTCGCCGAGCGTGTGGGTGAGGTGCACCAGGTACTGCGGCAGGCCCAGGCCGCGTACGTCCACGGTCAGCCGCCACTGCGCCGGGGCCCCGGCCGTCGGCGCCGCGCCGGGAGCGGCCGCGGGCACGGTCACGGTGACGGTGTCCGGTAAGTCTCCGGGCAGCTCGCCGCGGAGCGAGCGCAGCAGCAGGCAGAGGCCGCGGTAGTGCGGGCGGGGAGCCGTCGCGTACCAGCAGACGCTCCCGTCGGCGGCCGTCGTCGTCGGGGGGTGGCGCACGGAGACGTTGCCGGGGTTTCCGGCGAGGAAGAGGGTCTGCGTGAAGTTGGCGAGCCACAGCCCGCGCGTCGCGGCGGGGAGCACGGCGGCGAATTCCAGGGCCGAGGCGGCGAACCCCGCCGGGTCGAAGGACCGCAGCACCGCGATCGCGGCGGCCCTCCGCTGTTCGCCGGCGAGCCCCGCCCGGCGCGTGCGTGCCGCGAGCGCGGCCTGGAGCTCGTCCTGCGTGAACATCTCGTCCTGCGTGAACATTTCAGAGGAACACCTCCTCCAGCAAGGGGCGGGCCGTGGTGGTCCGGGACGTGGCCAGCAATCCCGTGGTGAGCCGGTAGGGGTGGACGTATCCGTAGGGGTGGGCGCACCGGCCGAGGAGTTCCGGCAGTTCGTGCTCCGCGGCCGGTACGGAACACTCCAGGAGCCGGTGCGCCCGTGCCATGCAGCGCCACAGCAGGTCCGTCCGGAACGGCTCCCGGTCGCCCTGGCCGAGGCCGGCGATGAAGTACAGCCGCAGGCCCAGCCGGTAAGGGCGCGGCCCCACGCGGTCCAGGAACGTGCGGGCCAGGGGCGCCGCCGTGCGGCCCTCCCATCCGCCGTGGCGGCTGGTCCGCACGCTGCCGCCGAGCCGGACCCGTCCCAGGCCGACGAGCGACACCCGGGCCCCCAGCGCGGTGAGAACGTCGCGGAGCAGGGCGTAGTCCGCGAACGACTCGCGGTCGCAGGCCAGGACGAACCGGTCGTACGCGCCGATGAGGGGGATGAGTTCGCGGAGGGTGCCGGCCAGGTAGTTGGGGTGGCCGTCGGCGCCGACGATCTGGCGCAGCGCGGTGCCCCGGGCGGTCAGGTCGAGGTACACGGGCCCGCGCCACGGCCGGTGGTCCACGCACAGCCCGTGCCCGGTCAGCGCCTCGACCGTTTCGTCCAGCGAGGCGGCGGGGCGCCGGCGGGTGCTCAGCCCGGGGTCGCGGAGCCCGAGTTCGCGGAACCGCCGGGCCCACAGTGCCAGGACGCGCTCGCCCGCCGGGTGGAGCCGGCCGTGCCGCTCGGCGGCGTCGCGGCGCGCGGCGAGGTCCTCCGGCGCCGGTACGGGCCCGCCCGCGTCCCTCCGCCGCTGGAACTCCACGTACAGTCCGCCGATCTGCTCCTCGTCGAGCAGGTCGTAGTCGGTACCCGGATGGACGCGGTCGAGGTAGGACCAGAATCCCAGGGTCTGTCCGTTGAGGTGAGCCACGGTGTGGCTGTGGAGGTGGTCCACGTCGTGCAGCAGCCCGGTGGCCCTCCTGAGGACGTCGGCCCAGAGCAGGCCTTTGATATGACTGAGCGTCAGTGGTTTGGTGGGGGCGACCGGGACGGGTGCGAAGAGGACGCGCTCCCGGCTCTGCGGAGTCCGCATGCCGTCACCCCCGCCCGGCCGGTGCGGAGGGGACGGTCAGAACAAGAGGAAGACCCCGATGGCGCCGATGGCGGAGTCGGCGACCAGGTGTGCGACCCAGGCGGCGAGGATGCCCTCGCTCCGGATCCGGATGACGCCCAGGACGATCCCCCACGCCGCGGCCATGGCGGCGCCCGGCCACCCGGAGGGGAAGCCGCTGAGGTGCGCGACGCCGAACACGACGGCCTGGAGCACCACGGCCGGTGCGGTGCCCAGCAGGGTTCTCAGCTCGGTGAGCAGGAAGCCCCGGTACAGGAACTCTTCCGCGATCCCGTTCACCACGGCGAAGCCGACGATGACCGCGAGCAGCAGGAGGGGTGACCGGTCCCGGGCGCCGTCGACGAACGGCGGGGGCGCGGGATGGACGATCCGGGCCCAGGTCACGAGCGCGGCGGTGCTCAGCACCACCGTGGCGGCCATCAGCCAGGGCAGTTCCCGCGTGGTCCGGCCGCGCCTGAGCCACTGGCCGGTGGGGTGGGGGGCACGGCACCTGCGGTTGACGAGGTGCCCCACGCCGAGCGCCAGCAGCACGGTCACCGGCCAGATCAGCACCGTCCCGTTCAGGACGTGCGCACCGGTCAGCGCGAAGGCCACCACGAGGTCCGCCAGCAGCGTCGTACGCACGGCCGGGGCGGAGCCCGAGGCGATGGCGGCCGTGGTGGCCAGCACCGCCCCGGCCGCCACGACCAGGGAGACGACCGGCGAGCCGGCAGTGACCGGGACCCCGATCAGGAGCGCCGCCGTCCCCGCCGCGAGGCCGGGGAGTGCGGTCCGCTGCCGCGGGGCGATGGCCTCGTCGCTCTGCATGGTCAAGGCTGTCCCTCCCCACGGGGGCCGGTGGTCGCGAGCAGTCTAGCGAGGCGGCTCCGCGGCTCATGCGATCCTCAACTTCCGGTCCAGGACCGCGCCGATCTCCGCGAGCGCCTTGCCGTCCATGAGCTCCAGGTGCGCGCAGGGCAGCCGGTGGTCGGTGAGGGTGCCGTCGACGTGCCGGTCCCAGGCCCGTACGACCGGGCCGTCCGCGGGCTGGTCGTGGGACGCGGTGAAGAACTCCACGTCTCCCCGGAACAGCCCGGGGGTGAACTGCCGTTGCAGCCTGGTGTTGCGGGCCGCCGCGTCGAGGATCGCCTCCATCGTCCGGTCGTTCTCGTACGGGCGGTGCTCGTCGCGGGCGGTCAGGAACTCCAGGACCTGGGTGCGGTCCAGCGGGCCGGGGCCGAGTTCCGCCGCGTCGTGGCCGAGCCCCTGGAGCAGCGCCCGGAGCACCTCGGACTCCATGGCGCGGTCGTCGGTCGCGGGCAGCAGGCGGCCGGGGTAGGCGTCGAGCATCGCCAGCAGCGCCACGCGCTCGCCCAGGCGCTGGAGCTCGACCGCCATGGCGTGGGCGGCGACGCCGCCGAACGACCAGCCCATCAGGTGGTACGGGCCGTGGGGCTGGACGGTGCGGATCCGCGTGACGTAGTCGGCGGCCATCTCCTCCAGCGTGGCGCAGTGCGCCCCGGGCTCGCTGATGGCGCGGGCCTGAAGCGCGTACACGGGGTGACGAGGGTCGATGTGCCGGGTCAGCCCCTGGTAGCTCCAGCCGATCCCGACGCCGGGGTGGACGCAGAACAGGGCCGGCCCCTCGCCGAGGGAGCGCAGCGGCAGCAGGGCGCCGAACGCGGTCGCCGTGTCCGTGCCGCTGTGGAGCCGCCGGGCGAGCCCGGCCGGGGTGGGTGACTCGAACAGGCTGCGGATGTCGACCCGTACGCCCAGCTCGGCGCGGACCCGGTGGATCAGCTTGGTGGCCAGCAGCGACTGGCCCCCGAGGTCGAAGAAGTCGTCGTCGACGCCGACGCCGGGCGTGCCGAGGACCTCGGCGAAGATGCGGCAGAGCATCTCTTCCTGCGGGTCGCGGGGGTCGCGGCCGGCGGGACCGCCCTCCGGGCGGGGCCTTTGCGGGTCCCCCACGACCGGCGCGGTCGCGGCTGCCGGGGCGGGCCGCCGGGCGAGCGCCGTGCGCAGTTGCCCGTCCGCGTCCGCCGTCACCTCCGCCACGGGCCGGTCCTGATCGTCCGCCAGCTGTCCGAGGATCACGGCCAGCTCCCGGACCGCCAGCTCGACCGTGCTCCGGTCGAAGACCCCCGGGCGGTAGTCGGCCCGGATCATGATGCGCTCTCCCGGGGTCACGATCAGGGCGAGCGGATAGTGCGCCCCGTCCCGCACATCGGCGTCCACGACCGTGAGCCCCGCCTCCGACAGGTCCAGCGCGGCGGCGTCGAAGGGGTAGTTCTCGAAGGCGAGCACCGTGTCGAAGAGGGTGGGCAGGCCCGTCGCCCGGTGGATGTCTATCAGGGCGAGGTGGTGGTGTTCGGAGAGTTCCGACTGCTGGTCCTGCAGCCGTTGCAGCAACGCGGTCAGCGGCTCGCCCGGCTCCGGTCGCACGCGTACGGGCACGGTGTTGATGAAGAGGCCGGCCATGCCGTCCACGCCCGGGAGGGAGGGCGGGCGGCCGGAGACCGTGGCGCCGAAGACGACGTCGGTGCTCCCCGTCACCCGGCCGAGCAGCAGCGCCCACGCGGCCTGGATCAGCGTGTTCACCGTCAGACCGCGCCGCCGGGCGGCGGCCGTCAGCCGTCCGGTCAGCTCTGCCGGAAGGCGGGTCAGCAGGGTGCCGGCGGGTGCCGGGTCCCGGGCGGCGTCCGCCGTCCCCGCCAGGAGCGTCGGCTGCTTCAGGCCGCTGAGCGCCGCCTTCCAGGCGCGTGTCGCGGCCGGGCGGTCCTGCTCCGCGAGCCAGCCGAGGAACTCCCGGTAGGGGCGTACGGCGGGCAGGCCCGGGTCGCCGTCCGAGCCGCCGTACAGCGCGAAGAGGTCGCCCAGGAGGATCGGCAGGGACCAGCCGTCGAAGAGGATGTGATGGCTCGTCACCAGGAGCCGGTGGCGGCGCTCACCGGTGCGGGTGACGGCGAAGCGCAGCAGCGGCGGGGCCGCCAGGTCGAAGCGCCCGGCCCGGTCGGCGGCCGCGATCCGGCTCAGTCCGGCCTCCCGCTCCGCCGCTCCCGCCCCGCTCAGGTCGGTCTCGGCCCACTCCGGCGCGGCTTCGGCCGGAATCACCTGGACGGTCTCGCCCGACGGGAGCGAGTGGAAGCCGGCCCGCAGCGCCTCGTGGCGGCGCAGCAGCGCCCGAGCGGCCCGCCGCAGGGCGCCGGTGTCCAGGTCCCCGTCGAGGTCGAGGGAGATCTGCACGACGTAGGCGTCGGGCGCCGTGGAGTCGTAGAGGGAGTGGAAGAGCATCCCTTCCTGGAGCGGGGACAGCGGCAGGACGCCGGCGAGCGCCGGGTGTGCGGCCTCGGCGGCCTCGACCTCCTCCTGGGTCAGCCGTACGAGCGGGAAGTCCGCGGGCGTGTGCCCTCCCGCGCCCGGCTGCCCGGCGTGGCGGGCCAGCGCCGCCAAGGCCTGCCGCCAGAGCTGGTCGAGCCGCTGTACCTCTTCCGCCCGGAACAGCCGGTCCGGCCAGGTCCACGTCGTGCTCAGCACGGGTCCTCCGCCGTCCGCGCCTTCGCGCACGAGCGCGTCCACCGCCAGGGGGTGGCTCATCGGAGAGGCGGGGTCACGGCCGGCGCCCAGCGCGTCCGCATCCGTGGCGAGTCCCCATCCGGCCGTGTCGCTGCCGGCGGCCTCCCCCACCCGGCCCAGGTAGTTGAACGCGATCTCGGGACGGGGCAGCCCGCGCAGCTCGCCGCTGGTGCGCGGGTTGAGGTAGCGCAGCAGCCCGTAGCCGACACCCTTGTCCGGCGGCACCCGGAGCTGCTCTTTGACCCGCTTCAGCGCCCGGCCCACGGCGGGCCCCGCGGAACGGATCTCGTCCCATGCGGCGCGCTCCGGGTCCAGTCGTACGGGAAACAGGGTCGTGAACCAGCCCACGGTGCGGGACAGGTCCGTTCCCGGCACGATCTCCTCCCGGCCGTGTCCCTCCAGGTCGATCAGGGTCCCGGTCGCGCCGCCCCGGCCGCGTTCGCGCCGCCATTCGGCGAGTGCCAGGGCGAGGGCCGTGAGCAGGACGTCGCCCGGCGTCGCGTGGAACAGCGGGGCCGCACGCGTCAGCAGCGCGTCGGTCTCCCCCGCCGGCAAGTCCGAGGTCAGCGACCGGGAGGTCAACACGGTGTCGCGCGCCGGGTCCAGCGGTACGCGGGTCAGCGGCTCGCCGGCCGCCGCGCCCGAAGCCATGCCGGTCCACACGGCCAGCTCCGCGGTCCGGTCCGGCTCGGTCGCGGCCTCGCACAACTGCTGTGCCCAGCGGCGGAACGACGTCCGCACGGGGGCGAGTTCGGGCCGCCGCCCGGCCGTGGCCTGTTGCCAGGCGTCCGCGAGGTCCTGGACCAGGATCCGCCATGACACCCCGTCCACGGCGAGGTGGTGGACGAGCAGCAGGAGCCGGCCCGGAGCGCCGGGGCCCGCATCGAACCACACGGCCTGAAGCATGACGCCGTCCGCCGGCCGGAGCCGGTCCCGCGCGGCCGCGGCCTGGCCTGCCACGGCTGCCCTGATGCCGTCCGGGCCGGCTCCCCGCACGTCCACGCGGTGCAGCAGCGTATCGGCGTCGGCCTCGTGGGGAGGGAGCACGTCGAGCGTCCACGAGCCCGTACCGGGTCCGGTGGGGCGGTCGCTGCCGGTGCGCAGCCGGGAGCGCAGCATGTCGTGCCGCTCCATCAGCGCCTGAAGGACCGTGACCAGCAGGTCTCTGGTGGCCTCGCCGGGGCTGCGCAGGAGCACCGACTGGTGGAACCCGTCGACGGGGCCGCCGTGCTCGCGCAGCCAGTGCATGACCGGGGTCAGCGGCACCTCTCCGATGCCGGCGCCCGGCTCCTCGGCGGGCTCGGGGGCGAGTGCCGCCGCCTCGGCGGCGAGCGCCGCCACGGTGCGGCAGCGGAAGACGTCGCGGGCCGAGAACGACAGACCGGCTTCCCGGGCCCGCCCGGCGAGCTGGATCGCCCCGATGCTGTCGCCGCCGAGATCGAAGAACCCGTCGTCCGTGCCGACCCGTTCCAGGCCGAGTATGTCGGCAAACAGTCGGCACAGCGCCGCCTCTTGAGGTGTGCGCGGGCTTCCGGAGGCCGGGGCGGGCCCGGCCGCGGGCGCGGGGAGGCGTGCGGTGTCGAGCTTTCCGTTGGCGGTCAGCGGCACCGCCTCCAGCGGCACCACGGCCGACGGCACCATGTGTTCCGGAAGCACCTCGCGCACGTGCGCCCGCAGCTCCTCCGCAGCGGGTGGGCGGCCGTCCCGGCCGGTCACCCAGGCCACCAGGCGCCCGTGGTGGGCACCCGGCCCCTGATGGACGCGTACGACGGCCTGCCGCACACCGGAGTGCCGCTCCAACGCCGCTTCGATCTCGCCGGGTTCGACCCGGAAGCCGCGGACTTTGAGCTGCTGGTCAGCGCGCCCGGCGAAGGCGAGCTGCCCGTCCTGCCCCCACCGGGCCAGGTCTCCCGTGCGGTACATCCGGGCCCCCGGCGGCCCGAAGGGGCAGGCCACGAACCGTTCCGCGGTCATGCCCGGGTTCCCCAGATAGCCGCGGGCGACTCCCGCGCCCGCGATGTACAGCTCGCCCGTGACACCCGGCGGGACGGGGCGCAGGCGCTCGTCGAGCACATAGGCGCGGGTGTTGTGGACCGGGGCCCCTATGGGCACCGTGGGCGGGCGGTCGTCGCCGTCCCATGTCGCGGAGGTGACCTGGATCGTCGTCTCGGTGGGCCCGTAGAGGTTGACGAGCACGGCCCGCCACCCCGTGGCGACACGGCTGGCGACCGCCGTGGGCAGGGCCTCGCCGCCGGCGAACACCCGGCGCAGCCCGCTCCCGTCGATGCCGTCGGGCAGTGCGGCGAGCAGGGACGGCACGAACTGCGCGACGGTGACGCGGTGGCGGGCCGCGTAGGCCATGAGGGCGGCCGGGTCGCGCACGAGGTCGTCCGGCGCGACGCACAGGGCGGCCCCGGACAGCAGCGGGTGCCAGATCTCCCAGACGGCGGCGTCGAAGCTCACCGCTGTCCTGGCCAGCATCACGTCCCCGCCGTCGAGAGGGTGCTCCCGGGCCAGCCACCGCATCTGGTTGACGACGCCGTCGTGGGTGGCCACGACACCCTTCGGGGTGCCGGTCGAGCCGGAGGTGTAGATGACGTACGCGGGATGGGCTCCCCGCAGGGGCGACGCCCGGTCGGCGTCGGTGAGGTCGGCGTCGGCGTCGGCGAGGTCCGCCCCCTGGCCGTCGTGCTCGTGCTCATGCTCATGCTCACGGAGGAGGTCGGTCGCTTCGCTGAGCACGACCGCGGGCCGGGCCTCGCGCAGCATGAGCCGCACCCGCTCGGCCGGGTACGCCGGGTCGACCGGCAGGTAGGCGGCTCCGGTCTTGAGGACGGCCAGCAGTGCCGTCACCAGTCGGTCGGAGCGCGGCAGCAGCACGGCGACGACGGACTCGGGCCCGGCGCCGCGTGCCAGCAGCCGCCGGGCCAGGCTGTTGGCGCGCGCGTTGAGCTCCCCGTAGCTGAGCCGCCGGTCCTGGAAGATCACGGCGGTGCGGTCGGGGGTGGCCGCCGCCTGTGCCTCGAACAGTTCGGGAAGCGTGGCCTGCCGCATGTCCCGGGCGGTGTCGTTCCACTGCTCCAGCACGGCCTCCCGCTCCCCCGGCAGCAGGGCGTCAATGTCCCCGATCCGGACCCCGTCGTCGGCCGCGACCGCCTCCAGCACCCGCACGAGACGCCGGGCGATCGTCCCGGCCGTACGCCGGTCGAACAGGTCGGTGCTGTATTCGAGGACGGCGGTCACGCCCGCGGGGGCACCCCGTTCGTCGGTGTGCTCCGTGAAGTCGAAGGAAAGGTCGAACTTCGCGGCCGTCACGGAGACCGGCTCGGGACGGACCGAGAGGCCGGGGACGGTCAGCTTCGGCTCGGGGTTGTTCTGGAGGGTGAGCATGGTCTGGAACAGCGGGTGCCACGCCAGTGAGCGCTGCGGGGACACCGCCTCCACCAGCTGCTCGAACGGCAGGTCCTGGTGCGCGTAGTCCTCCAGGACCCGCTCCCGGACACGGTGCAGGAGTTCGTGGAAGGCCGGGTCGCCGGAGGTGTCGGTGCGGAGCACCAGCGTGTTGACGAAGAACCCGACGAGCCGGTCCAGCGCCTCGTCGGTACGGCCCGCGACCGGGCTCCCGACCGGGATGTCCGTGCCCGCCCCGAGCCGGGTGAACAGCGCGGCGAGCCCCGCGTGCAGCGTCATGAAGAAGCTGACGCCGCGCTTGCGGGACAGTTCGTTCAGCCTTCGGTGGAGGTCCGTCCCCAGGACGAACTCGACGGTGTCCCCGGCGGACGAGGCCTCGGCGGGCCGGGGGCGGTCGTACGGCAGGGCCAGCGTCTCCGGCAGACCGGCCAAGGCGGACCGCCAGTAGGCGAGTTGCTCATGAGACAGGCTCCCGGGATCCTCCTCGTCCCCCAGGAGCTCACGCTGCCACAGGGTGTAGTCGGCGTACTGCACCGGCAGCGGATCCCACCCCGGAGCACGGCCACTGATGCGCGCCGCATACGCCTCGGTGAGATCGTCCGCGAGCGGCCCCATGGACCAGCCGTCACCCGCGATGTGGTGGACCAGCAGGAGCAGCACGTGCTCCTGCGGCCCGAGCTCGAACAGCGTGGCGCGGAAGGGGACGTCGCGGGCCAGGTCGAAGGGGCGGGCCGCGGCCGCGGCGAGCCGGTCCGCGAGCGCCGGCTCACCGGTCCGCACCACCTCGATGCCGGTCTCCGCCTCCTCCGTGGCGAGGATGCTCTGCCGCGGCCGGCCGTCAGCGGCGGGGAACACGGTGCGCAGGCTTTCGTGGCGGTCGACGACGTCGCGCAGCGCGGCCCGCAGCGCAGCGGTGTCCAGTTGCCCGGACAGGCGCAGCGCCAGCGGCATGTTGTACGCGGGGGACTGCCCCATCAGCTCGATCAGCGTCCACAGCCGTTGCTGCGGGTACGACAGCGGGATCACCGGTCACCTCCGGGCCTGCGCATCGGTCGCAGCGCGGGCCTGGCTCGTCCGCCGGCCTTCAGCTTCGGGGCGAGTCCTGCGACGGTCGGGGTCTCGAACAGTGCGCGGACGCTCAGCTCGGTGCCGGTGGCGGCGCGGACCTTGTTGATGAACTGGGTCGCGAGGAGGGAGTGGCCTCCGAGGTCGAAGAAGTTGTCGTCGATCGTCACCGACCCGACGCCCAGCGTCTCCGCCACCAGCTCACACAGCACCCGCTCCTGCGAGGTACGTGGCGCCCGCCCCAGCACCGCACCCTCAGCACGAGGAGCCGGAAGCGCCCGCCGGTCCAGTTTCCCGTTCGGCGTCAACGGCAGCTCTTCCAGCACCACCACAGCCGCCGGGACCATGAACTCCGGCAACCCCTCGCCCGCGAACGCCCGCAACTCAGCCGCATCCAATCCACCCGACGCAGCCGTCACGTACGCCGTCAACCGCGGATCACCCGGCCGGTCCTCCCGCACCACCACAGCCACCTGACCCACACCGGCATGCCCCGCCAGCACAGCCTCGACCTCTCCCAGCTCAATACGAAAGCCCCGCACCTTCACCTGATCATCGACGCGCCCCACAAACACCAGCTCACCCGCGCGGTCCCACCGCACCAGATCTCCCGTCCGGTACATCCGCTCACCCGGCCCCCCGAACGGATCCGGCACAAACCGCTCACCCGTCAGCCCCGGACGCCCCACGTACCCGCGCGCCAGTCCGCCGCCTCCGAGGTACAGCTCCCCGGTCACCCCGGGGGCGACCGGACGCAGCGCGGAGTCCAGTACGTAGGCGCGCCGGTTGCGGATGGGGCGGCCGATCGGCGGCGCCTGCTCCACCGGGCCGTCGGTGGACCAGGCGGTGGAGTAGACGGTGGCTTCGGTCGGCCCGTAGATGTTGGCGATGCGGCTGCCCGGGAGGGCCTCGCGTATCGCGGCGGCGACATGCGCGGGGAAGGCCTCTCCCGCCAGGACGACGGTGCCCGCCGCGGGCCCTGCGGCGCTCTTTCCGCCCGCCCCGAACAGCTGCGCCACGGCCGAGGGCACGCCGCTGATGAGCGAACCGTTCCAGGAGCGGTGCGACGGCTCGGTCAGGACGAGCAGATCGCGTACGACCTCGACGGTCCCGCCGGTGCACAGCGGCGCGAACATCTCGAAGACGGAGACGTCGAAGTTGAGCGAGGTGGAGGCCAGTACACGGTCCAGGCGCCGGGGCCCGAACTCCTCCTCGGCCCAGGCGACCAGGTCGGCCGCCGTGCCGTGCTGCACCACCACGCCCTTGGGGGTCCCGGTCGATCCGGAGGTGTAGATGGCGTACGCGGCGGTGCCGGGTGTGACGCGTCCGGCACGGGCCGCGGCCGCTCCGCCGGCGGGCTGTTCCGCGAGCCGGGCGGCCGTGGCCTCGTCGTCGAGTACGACGGTCGCCGCGTCGCACGGAGGAAGCCCTCCGGCGGTGGCGGCGTCGGTCAGGACGACCGCGGGAGCGGCGTCGCGGAGGATGTGGGCGATCCGCCTGGCCGGGTAGCCGGGGTCGAGGGGCAGATAGGCCGCGCCCGCCTTGAGGACGCCGAGCACGGCCACGATCACGTCCGCCGACCTGGGCATGGCGATGGCGACGAAGTCCTCGGGCCCGGCACCGTGGTTCAGCAGGAGGTGGGCGAGCCGTTCGGCGCGGGCGTCGAGCTCCGCGTAGGTCAGGCCGCGGCCCTCGAAGACCACGGCGGTGCGGTCGGGAGTCGCGGCCGCCTGTGCCTCGAACAGCTCGGGAAGCGTGGTCCGCCGCATGTCCCGGGCGGTGTCGTTCCACCGCTCCAGCACGGTCTCCCGCTCCCCCGGCAGCAGGATGTCGATGTCTCCGATCCGGACCTCGTCGTCGGCCGCGACCGCCTCCAGCACCCGCACCAGACGCCGGGCGATCGTCTCGGCGGTCTCCTGGTCGAACAGCTCGGTGCTGTATTCGACGTAGGCGTCGATGCCCTCGGGCGTGCCATCGGCCCCGTAGTGCTCGTCCAGGTTGAACAGCAGGTCGAACTTGGCGATGCCGAGGTCGACGGGGAACATCTCGGCCGTGATCTCCGCCATCCGCAGCGGCGCGGCTTCCGTGTTCTGCAAGACGAGCATCGTCTGGAACAGCGGGTGCCGGGACAGCGATCGCGCCGGGTTCAGGGACTCCACCAGGCGCTCGAACGGCAGGTCCTGGTGGGCGAACGCGTCCAGGTCGGCCTTCCGCACCCGGTCGAGCAGGTCGTGGAAGGCCGGGTTGCCGGAGGTGTCGGTGCGGAGCACCAGTGTGTTGACGAAGAACCCGACGAGCCGGTCCAGCGCCTCGTCGGTGCGGCCCGCGACCGGGCTCCCGACCGGGATGTCCGTGCCCGCCCCGAGCCGGGTGAACAGCGCGGCGAGGGCGGAGTGGGCCACCATGAACAGCGTGGCCCGGCGCCGCTTCGCCACGTCGAGCAGAGCCCGTTGCAGGCCCGGCTCCAGCCGGAAGCGGACCGTGCCGCCCCGGTAGCCGGCCTCGGTGGGCCGGGGGCGGTCGTACGGCAGGGCCAGCGTCTCCGGCAGACCGGCCAAGGCCGCTCGCCAGTAGGCGAGTTGCTCGTGCGCCAGGCTGCCGGGATCCTGCTCGTCCCCCAGGAGCTCCCGCTGCCACAGGGTGTAGTCGGCGTACTGCACCGGCAGCGGATCCCACCCCGGAGCACGACCCGCCATACGCGCCGCATAGGCCTCGGTGAGATCGTCCGCGAGCGGCCCCATCGACCAGCCGTCACCCGCGATGTGGTGCAGCACCACGAGCAGCACGTGCTCGTCGGGCGCCACTGCGAACAACGTGGTGTCGAACGGCAGCCGGTGAGCGAGTGACAGCGGCCGGCGGGCGGTCTCGTTCACCAAAGCGTCCAGATCCGTCCGGGCGGTGGGCACGACGACCGGTTCGACGTCGTACTCCCCCGGCGTCAGGATCCGCTGGCGGGGTTCGCCGTCCGCGCCGTCCTCATACACCGTGCGCAGGCTCTCGTGGCGGTCGACGACGTCGCGCAGCGCGGCCCGCAGCGCAACGGCGTCCAGTTGCCCGGACAGGCGCAGCGCCAGCGGCATGTTGTACGCGGCGCCCGGTTCCTCGAACCGGTCCAGGAACCAGAGCCGCTGCTGGGCGAAGGACAGCGGTACGGCATCGGGGCGCGGCGCCGCGCGCAGTACGGGCCGGTTCGTGCGCCCCGTGTCCAGCCGCTGCGTCAGTTCGGCCACGGTGGGGGCCTCGAAGAGCGTCCGGATGTCCGGGGAGACGCCGAGGGCGGTGCGGATGCGGGCAGCGAGGCGGACCGCGAGGAGGGAGTGGCCGCCGAGGTCGAAGAAGTTGTCGTCGATCGTCACTGTCCCGACGCCCAGCGTCTCCGCCACCAGCCCGCACAGCACCTGCTCCTGCGACGTACGAGGCGCCCGGCCCAGGGCCGCACCCTCAGCACGAGGAGCCGGAAGCGCCCGCCGGTCCAGTTTCCCGTTCGGCGTCAACGGCAGCTCTTCCAGCACCACCACAGCCGCCGGGACCATGAACTCCGGCAACCTCTCGCCCGCGAACGCCCGCAACTCAGCCGGATCCACCTCGCCAGAACCGGCCGTCACGTACGCCGTCAACCGCGGATCACCCGGCCGGTCCTCCCGCACCACCACAGCCACCTGACCCACACCGGCGTGCCCCGCCAGTGCAGCCTCGACTTCTCCCAGCTCAATACGAAAGCCCCGCACCTTCACCTGATCATCGGCGCGCCCCACAAACACCAGCTCACCCGCGCGGTCCCACCGCACCAGGTCCCCCGTCCGGTACATCCGCCCACCAGGGCCCCCGAACGGATCCGGCACAAACCGCTCACCCGTCAACCCCGGACGCCCCGCATACCCGCGCGCCAGCTGTACTCCGGCGAGGTACAGCTCTCCGGTCACCCCGGGGGCGACCGGACGCAGCGCGGAGTCCAGTACGTGGACACGGGTGTTGGAGACCGGCCGGCCGATCGGCACGGACGCGGCTCCGGAGGGAGTGGCGGCCCTGCGGCACGGCCAGTGGGTCACGTCGACCGAGGCTTCGGTCGGCCCGTAGAGGTTGTGGAGTTCCGGGCCGTCGAGCGTCTCGAAGAAGAGCTCCACCAGGTCCGCGGCCAGCGCTTCCCCACTGCTGATGACCCGCCGGAGGCCGGTGCACCCGGAGGCGCCGGGGGCCTGGAGGAAGAGCCGCAGCATGGAGGGGACGAAGTGGGCCGTCGTCACGCGCTCGTCGCGGATGAGCCGCGCCAGGTATCCGGGGTCCTTGTGCCCCTCCGGCCGGGCGACGACGAGGGCGGCGCCGGTGATCAGTGGCCAGAAGAACTCCCATACGGAGACGTCGAAGCCCGCGGGTGTCTTCTGGAGGACCCGGTCGCCGGGCCCCAGCCCGTACTCCGACTGCATCCACAGCAGCCTGTTGACGATTCCCTCGTGCTCGATGACGACGCCCTTCGGGCGTCCCGTCGAGCCGGACGTGTAGATCACGTAGGCGGGGTGGCGGGGCCGGAGCGGTGCGGCGCGGTCGGCGTCCCCGGGCGCGTGTGCCGGCTTCCCGGCCAGCAGGTCCTCGGTGGACGGGGCTCCGAGCACCAGCGACTTGTGGGGGGTGGCGAACGCCGCGGCGGTTTCCTCGGTCGTCAGGACCATCTCCGGTGCCGCGTCCTCCAGCACGTAGCGGATGCGTTCTTGCGGGTGGCCGGGGTCGACGGGGACGTACGAGGCGCCTGCCTTGAGGACGGCGAGCAGCGCCGTCACCAGTTCCGCGGACCGCGGCACGGCCACGGCGACCCGGTCCTCCGGGCCGATGCCGCGGCTCAGCAGGAGGTGGGCGAGCCGGTTGGCCCGGGCGTCGAGCTCCGCGTAGGTCAGGCGGCGGCCCTCGAAGACCACGGCGGTGCGGTCGGGAGTCGCGGCCGCCTGCGCTTCGAACAGGTCGGGAAGCGTGGCTCGTCCGACGGCCCGTACGGCTCCTGTTCCCCGTTCCAGGGCCTCCTGCCGCTCGGCGGGGGTGGTCATGCCGATCCGCCCGAGCGGCCGCTCGTCGTCGGTGGTGAGCGCCTCCAGCACCAGGGCCAGCCGGTCGGCGACGGCCCGGGCGGCCTCCCGGTCGAACAGGTCGGCCCGGTAGTCCAGGTGCAGCGGCATGCGTTCCCCGGCCGGCATCACCGCGAGCCGGAGGGGGTAGTGGGCGGCGTCGCGGATGCGCAGCCCGGCCACGCGCAGGCCGTGGTCTCCCGGCAGTTCGAGCGTGTCGGGCCGGAGCGGGTAGTTCTCGAACACCACGCAGGTGTCGAACAGTTCACTGGTGCCGACGGCGCGGTGGATGTCCGTCAGGCCGAGGTGGTGGTGGGCGATGAGGTCCGTCTGCGCGGTCTGGATCTCGGTCAGCGTGCGAGCGGGGGTGCTGTCCGGCCGCAGCCGGACCCGTACGGGGACGGTGTTGATGAAGCAGCCCACCATGCGTTCCGCGCCGGGCAGTTCGCCGGGGCGGCCGGAGACCGTGGCGCCGAAGACCACGTCGTCCCGTCCGGTCAGCTGTCCCACGACCATCGCCCAGGCCGTCTGCACGATCGTGTTGACGGTGACGCCGTGGCGCCGGGCGGTCCCGGTGAGCGCACGGACCAGCTCGGGCGCCGGTTCGGCGGTGACGCGGTGCGGGAGTTCCCCGGCGGGTTCGGCGCGCGGGGCCACGCGCGTGGGCTCCTCGACCCCGGCGAGCGCCGTGCGCCAGGCGGCCTCCGCGGCCCGGCGGTCCTGCCCGGACAGCCAGGCCGTGTACTCCCGGTGGGCCACGGCGGGTTCGAGGCCCGGGGCTTCGCCGCCGTGGGCGTAGAGCGTGAACAGCTCCTCGAAGAGCACGGGCATCGACCAGCCGTCCACCAGGATGTGGTGGTTGAGCAGCACCAGCCGGTGGTGCAGCGGGCCCAGCCGGATCAGGGTGAAGCGGAGCAGCGGTGGCTTCGCGGGGTCGAACCGCCGTGACCGGGCGGTGTCCAGCAGCCGGTCCGCCGCCGCCTCCCGCTCGTCGGCGGGCAGGCCGGTCAGGTCGGCCTCCTCCCAGGGCAGGCGCACCCGGCCCGGGATCAGCTGAACCGGTTCTCCGCTGTGCCGCTGCCGGAAGCAGGCGCGCAGCGCCGGTTGCCGGTGCACGAGGGCCTCGGCCGCGGTGCGCAGGGCCGCCGGGTCCAGCGGGCCGGTCAGCTCCAGCGCGTATTCGACGGTGTACACATCGGGGGCCCGCTCGTCGTAGAGCGTGTGGAAGAGGAGTCCTTCCTGGAAGGGCGTCAGGGGCAGGATGTCCTCGATGTGCGGCTGCTTCATGCCTGGTTCTCCCACTCCGCCGCGAATTCGGCCTCGAACTCGTCGATCTCGTCCTGGCGCAGACCGGCGAGGCCGAAGTCGGACGCGGTGCGGCCGCCGGCGTCCGGTAGCGCGGCGTGCGCGGTCAGGACGTCCAGGGCGCGCTCCCAGGTGCCGGCGATCCGCCGTACGTCCGCCTCGGGCAGCAGCTCGGACGGCCATGACCAGACCGCGGTGAGCCGTGGCCCTCCGGGTGTGTCCCGGGTGAGTGCGTTGATGCTCAGGACGTGGCGGACGGGGGCGTCCGGGTCGAGGCCCTCGACCAGCTCGCCGGTGCCTGCCAGGGACCAGCCCGCCGCCGTGAGCGCGGGTGGCTCGGCGATCCGGCCGAGGTGGTTGAAGCTGATCGTGGGCGGGGGGAAGGTCGAGAGGGTCTCGGCGGTTTCCGGGTTGAGGTGGCGCAGCAGTCCGTAGCCCACGCCGTTGTCCGGGAGCGAGCGCAACTGCTCCTTGACGTTCTTGATGGCCTGTCCGGCGGCGTGTCCCGCCGCCCACAGCTCGTCCCAGTCAGTGGTGCCCGGGTCGATCCGCGCCGGATACTGGCTGGTCAGCCAGCCGACGGTGCGTGACAGGTCGGTTTCCCCTCCCACCGCTTCCCGGCCGTGGCCCTCGACTTCCACCAGGACGCCCGACGGGCCCGTCCGCGGCGGCCGGGCGCCCCGGGTCCGGTGCCGGTCGGTGAGGGCGATGCCCAGCGCGGTGAGCAGGATGTCCTCGGTCACCGCGCGGAAGGCGGAGGGCACGGAGTCCAGCAGGGGGACGGTCTGTTCCGGGGTCAGCTCTACGGTCAGGGTGCGGAGGGTGCCTGCCGTGTGCCGCTCCGGGTCGAGCGGGGCCGTGCCCAGCGGGGGTTCCGTGGGCCGCAGGATCTCCTGCCACAGCGGCAGCTCCGCCGTGCGGACGGGGTCGTGAGCGGCCTGGTGCAGCAGTCCGGCCCAGGTCCGGTAGGACGTTCCGACGGGCTCGGGGCCGGTGGCGGTGCGGCCGCCGGGATCGGACTCCGCCCGCCAGGCGGCGGCGAGGTCGGACAGCAGGATCTGCCAGGACAGTCCGTCGATCGCCAGGTGGTGCACGACCAGCAGGAGCCGGCCGGGCCTGGTGCGGCCGGCGTCCAGCCACACGGCCTGGAGCATGATCCCCTCCCCCGGGGAGAGCCTGCGCCGTGCTGCCGCCGCCCGGGCCGCGGCGTCGTCCTCGGGGTGCTCGGAGCGCACGACTTCCAGGCACCGGCCGGCCCGCACGGCTCCACGCGCCTGGACGCGTAACTGCCACTCGGGTTCCCGCTCCAGTTTCAGGCGCAGGGCGTCGTGGTGGTCGAGGACCGTCTGGAGCGCGGCGGTGAGGGAGACCTCCGTGAGGGTGGCGGGCACTTCCAGACGGACGGCCTGGTGGAAGCCGTCGACGGGCCCGCCGGCTTCGCGGAGGGCGTGGACGACCGGGGGCAGGGGCACCGGCCCGATGCCCGCGTCGGGGTGCTCCTGGACTCCCGTGCTCCCGGTGCGGGCCACCGCGGCGAGCTCGGCCACGGTCCGGTGCCGGAAGACGTCGCGCGGGGTGAGGACGAGGCCTTCGCGGCGGGCCCGGTTGACCAGCTGGACCGAGGAGATGCTGTTGCCCCCGAGGTCGAAGAAGCTGTCGTCGATGCCCACCGACGGGATCCCGAGCACCTGCTGGAAGAGGCCGCACAGCAGCCGCTCGCGCGGGTTGCGCGCGGGGCGGCCGCCGGCGGTGGCGCCGAAGTCCGGGGCGGGCAGGGCCTTCCGGTCGATCTTGCCGTTGGGTGTGAGGGGAAGCGTGTCCAGGGCGGTGAGGACGGCCGGGACCATGGCCTCGGGCAGTTCCGCGGCCAGCGCGGCGCGCAGCCCGGCCGGGTCCGCGGGGCCGGTCACGTACCCCACCAGGGCCGGCGTGCCGCCGGGCCCGTCGACGACGGACACGGTGGCTGCGCGCACTCCGGGGAGTGCGCGGAGGGCGGACTCCACCTCGCCGAGTTCGATGCGCTGTCCCCGTATCTTGACCTGGTGGTCGGTGCGGCCGAGGAACTCCAGGCTGCCGTCCGGGCGGTGGCGCGCCCGGTCACCGGTCCGGTAGAGCCGGGCCCCGGGGAGGCCGGCGAAGGGGTCGGGCACGAAGGCGACGGCGGTGCGTACGGGGTCGTGGACGTAGCCCCGGCCGACGCCGGTCCCGCCGACGTACAGCTCGCCCGCCGTGCCGGGTGGCACGGGCTGGAGACCCGCGTCGAGGACGTAGAGCCGGGTGTTGCGGACGGGGTGGCCGATGCTCACCGTGGGCTCGCCCTCGGGCGGCGGGACGGTGATGATCGCGTGGGTCACGTCGTCCGAGCACTCGGTGGGGCCGTAGGCGTTGACCAGCGGAATGTGCGGGAACAGGGCGAACCAGCGGGAGCACAGCTCCGGCGGCAGGTCCTCGCCCGTGACCACGAGCCGGCGGAGCCCGTCCGGGCGCGGCACGGCCGACGGGCCGGCCTCCCAGGTGTCGAGCGCCGCGCGCAGCAGCGAAGGGACGACTTCGAGGATGGTGATGCGCTCGTCGGCGGCGAGGCCGAAGAGCCGCTCCGGATCCGCGGCGCACTCGTCGTCGACGACCCGCACGCGCCCGCCCGTCAGGAGTGGGGTGAGCATCTGCCAGATGGAGATGTCGAAGGTGAGCGGGGCGTTCTGTACGACGGAGTCGGCCTCGGTCAGGTTCAGGTCCTCGGCCTTGGCCAGCAGGTGGTTGACCATGCCGCGGCGGTGCACCATGGCCCCCTTGGGGCGCCCGGTCGAGCCGGAGGTGAACAGGACGTAGCCCAGGTCCTCCGGGTTCCCCATGGCGGGGGCTAAGTCGTGCGGCGGGTCGGCGGTGTCGTCGCAGGCGACGACGGCGGGCGGTTCCGCGCCTGAGGCCGCGAGCTCGACGGCCAGTTCGCCGGCCTGCGTCAGGTGGGCGCGGTCGGTGAGCAGGAGCGTGGCACGGCTGCCGGCGAGGGCCGCGGCCGCGCGCCGCGGCACCGCGGGGTCGAGCGGCAGGAAGGCGGCGCCGCTGCCCAGGACGCCGAGGACGCCGGTCACGGCATCGGCTCCCCGGTCCGCCAGGATCGCGACCAGGGAGCCGCGTCCGGCGCCCGCCCCGGTCAGCCGGCGGGAGAGGGCGCTCGCGCGGCCGGCGAGTGCCGCGTAGGTCAAGGTGGTGCGGCCGTCGGTGACGGCGACGGCCCCAGGGGTGGCCGCGGCCTGCCGGCGCACCTGTTCCACGACGCACTGGACGCCGTTGTCGCGCGCGGTGTCGTTCCAGCCGCTGAGCACGCGGCGGCGCTCTTCGGGCGACGTGAGTCCCGTACGGCCCAAGGGGCGCTGCGGATCAGCGGCGGCTTCGGCGAGGAAGCGTACGAAGCGTGCGCGATGGCCGTGCAGGGCTTCGGCGGAGTACCGGTTCTCGACCGCGTCGGCGTCGACGCGCATGCTGCGCGCGGCCGTCGCCCCGTACACCGCGAACGCCAGGTCCTCGACCGGCCCGTTGAGCAGGTTGTGGACGACGGCGGGATGCTCTCCGAAGGCGAGGTCCAGCTCGAACGGCATGACGTTGACCTCAAGTCCGGCCCACCGGCCCGTGACCCCGGCCTCTTCGAGTTCGCGCCGCAGCCAGGCGGAGCGGTAGCGCTGGTGCCGCAGCACCTCGCGGACTTCGCGCGAGGTCTGCTCGATCAGGTCGCCGAACCCGAGCCCGGGCCGTACGCGAAGGCGCAGCGGGAGCACATCGGACTGGGTGCAGGGCAGGCGGCGCAGGGCGGGGGTGGCGCGGCCCGTGACGGCGAGGCCGAGCACGAGGTCCTGCTCGCCTGTCATACGGTGCAGGAATCCGGCGGCTCCGGCGATGACGGCCGCCGACCACGTGGTACGGGCCGTGCGGGCGACGGTGCGCAGCCGCCCGGCGAGGTCCGGGCCGAGGGAACCGGTACTGCGGACGATGCCGTCGCCGGGATCCGCCGGCGGCCGCTCCGCCAGGCTCGCGATACCGGGCAGGCCGGCGCAGCGCTGCCGCCAGAAGTCCCGGTCCTTGCTGTACTGCGATGACTCCAGGTAGGCGGTCTCGGCCGCCACGGCGTCGGTCAGGGGTGCGAAGGTGTTCGCCGGGTGCGCCGATCCGGCGGCGAGGGCCGTGTAGTTCTCGGCGGAGCGGGCCGCGAAGAGGGCGGCACCGTATCCGTCGAGGGCCAGGTGGTGGCAGCGGTGGTACCAGAAGTACAGGCCGGGTCCGGCGGCGAAGAGGATCGTGCGGAAGAGCGGGGCGTGCGTCAGCTCGACCGGCCGGCGCAGCTCGTCGCGCATCCGTGCCTCGGCTTCGGCCCGGGGATCGTCCGCGGAGCTGACGTCGAGGACCGGGAAGTCCCAGTCGGCGAGCGGTTCGATCACCAGCCGCGGATCGGCGGCGTCGCCTCCGGCCCGTACGCGCAGGGACTCGATGTCGGCTACGGTGCGGCGCACCGCCGCGCGGAGGGTGGGGATGTCGACCGGGCCCCTGATCTCGATGTACTGCGCGACGCAGTAGGTCCAGTTGCCGGGGTCCATCTGCTGTGCGAACCACATGTCGGACTGGGCCGTCGACATCGGCAGGCCCGTGGCTGAGTGCTGCGGCATGCCCGTCAGCCCTCGGCCGTGTCGCTCATGGCCGCGGCCAGGCTCGCGGGGCGCATGTCGGTCCAGTTCCGCTCGATGTGCTCAAGGCAGGCCGCGCGGGTGTTCTCACCGAATACCGGGCGCCAGCCGGAGGGCACTTCCAGAAATGCCGGCCACAGGGCGTACTGTCCTTCGCCGTTCACCACGGCAAAGAATGTCCCCGCGTCGTCGTCGAACGGATTGGGCATCGCAATCCTTCCCGGAGGTAAATACATCGCAAGCGGCAGGCGGAATTCCGGGGCGCGCCGGCAAAGGGTTACCTGCGACTATCAAGAGATGGGGCTCTCCGCGCGGCACGGATCAGGCCGGCTCACCCCGCAAACACAGCAACCCCCGTTGCATCCCCGTGCTGAGTTTCAGATGCCCGGAACGCTGGCACGGCGGATCTGACGCTGTCAAGCGACTGACGAGTTAGGGTTTCTGTAAGTGATCTCCGGACGGCCCCGGATGCCGGCTCAGTACCTTCTTCCTCAAGTTGGCTCAGAATTCCTTGAGAGCGGAGCCGAAACGTGTTTAGGATCGAGCAAAAGCCCACGGGGTATTGGTGTCACCACACTCGTAAACGAAAGGGAATACTCCGCTCCGACCATGCGGCGGTTTCCCTCGGCAGATCAACTCTCATGTGCGACATGTGCGACTTTGCGATACGACGCGTCAGCAATCGGGGGACAGGGTGAAGGTTGACCAGCCACTGCTTGAGCGCATACGCGGAATCGGGGATTCACTCCCTGAGACGCCCGTGGTCCGGCTACGCCACCCGCACCTGGACCTGTTCGCCAAGCTGGAGTTCTGCAACCCCGGTGGCAGCTCCAAAGACCGCTCCGCGTACTGGATTCTCCGCCGGGCCGTCGAGCGCGGTGACGTTCGCGAAGGAACGGCCGTCGCCGAGTCGTCCTCCGGCAATTTCGCCCTGTCGATGGCGTCGTTCTGCCGGCTGCTCGGCCTGACCTTCATCCCCGTCATCGACCCCAACGTCAACGCGGCCACCGAGAGACAGCTGCGGCTGCTGTGCGACCGGGTGGAGAAGGTCGCCGAAGCGGACGCCACCGGCGGCTACCTCAAGGCCCGTCTCGCACGCATCCAGGAACTGCGCGCGGACATCCCGCCCCTGTACTGGCCCAACCAGTACGCCAATACCGACGCGGTGTACGCCCACGAGCACGCCACCGGCGCCGAGTTGTGCCGCGTCCTGCCCGCGCTCGACTACGTCTTCGTCGGCGTCAGCACCGCGGGCACCATCGCCGGGCTCTCCACCCGGGTCAAGCAGGAGTTCCCCGGCGCCCGGGTGGTCGCGGTCGACTCCGAAGGCTCGGCGATCTTCGGCAGCCCCTCGCGGCCACGGCGCATCCCCGGTCTCGGTTCGAGCCTCGTCCCGCCCCTGCTGAGCAAGGCGCTCATCGACGACGTCGTGATCGTGCCCGAGGCGGAGGCGGCGGAGGGCTGCCGCAGGTTACTGAGCCGGCACGGCATCTTCGCGGGCGGTTCGACCGGCAGCGTCTACGCCGCCATCTCCCGCTATTTCACCGGCAGGGAGACAGCAGGCCGCCCGGCGGTGGCATTCCTGTGCGCGGACCGGGGCGGGGCCTACTCCGACACGCTCTACGACCCCGCTTGGGTCCACCACGTCCTGAACGCGGACAGCGTCCTTCCCCCGGTGGGAACCGAGGTCACAGCCGGCTGAGTCCGGCACTTTCTCCACACGCTCCCGGGCCTCCCGCGCCGCAGCGCCTGAAGTCACCGCGCCCCACTGGAGGACACGCCCATGACCGACCAGCCGCCGCCACCCATGACGTTCATCACCGCATCGCAGGTGGCCGAGCAGATCGAAGGACACCGCCCCGAGTGCGCGGACGTGGTGCGCCGCGCCTATCTCGCGCACGACGCCGGAGACTCGTCCAACCCGCACAGCAGCTTCCTGCGCTTCCCGGACGAACCCCGCAACCGGATCATCGCCCTGCCCGCCCGCCTCGGCGGAGAGTTCGGCCTCTCCGGCATCAAGTGGATCGCCAGCTACCCGGAGAACACCCGGCGCGGCATCCCCCGGGCCTCGGCCGTCCTGATCCTCAACGACGCCGCCACCGGGTTCCCGTACGTCTGCATGGAGGCGTCCCTGATCTCCGCCACCCGGACCGCCGCCTCCGCAGTCGTCGCCGCGGAGGCGCTGCTCGGAGGCCGCTCCGCACAACGCGTCGGATTCGTCGGCACCGGTCTGATCGCCGGGCACGTGCGGCGCTTCCTGCGCGACCTGGGCTGGCGGATCGGCGGCTACCGCCTCTTCGACCTCGATGCCGGCGCGGCCGGCCGGTTCGCGAGGGACCTGGCGGACGACGGGGCCGTCGACGTCCGGGTCACCGACGGCGTCCGGGGCGCGTTCGCCGGCTGCGACCTGGTCGTCCTCGCCACCGTGGCCGGGGAGCCGCACCTGCACGACCCCGCCCTCCTCGCCCACGCCCCTGTGGTGCTCCACCTCTCGCTGCGGGACCTCGCGCCCGGACTGATCCTGCGCAGCCAGAACCTGACCGACGACCCCGGCCACGCGGTGCGGGAACGCACCTCGCTGCACCTCGCCGCGGAGCAGGCAGGACACCGGGAGTTCCTCCACGGCACCGTCGCCGGCCTCCTCCGCGGCCGCGCCCGGCGGGACGCCGGGCGAGCGAGCGTCTTCTCACCGTTCGGCCTCGGCATCCTGGACCTGGCGGTGGGCGGCTGGGTGCACGACCGTCTCGCCGCCGCGGGCGGCAGCCGGCCGGTGGCGGGCTTCTTCCCCGCCCCGGCGCAGTCGGGCGCAGCAGCATGGTGACGGGGCGGCGAACCGGCGCACCGGGCGCCGCGATCATGGGCATCGGCGCGTACCGGCCGCGCCGCGTCGTCGGCAACGACGAGGTCGCCGCGAGGACCGGGCGGACGGCCGGGTGGATACGGCGGCGTACCGGCATCGTCGAACGCCGGTACGCCGACCCCGAGGAGACCGTGGTCAGCATGGCGGTGGAAGCGGCCAGGAAGGCCCTGGCCGACGCCGGCATCGCACCGGGCAGGCTGTCCACCGTCCTGCTCGCCTCCATGTCCAACATGCGGCAGAGCCCCGGCGGCGCACCCGAGGTCGCGCACCGGCTCGGCAGCGGCGCGGCGGCCGCCGACCTCAACGCCGCCTGTGCAGGGTTCTGTTACGGGCTCACGCTGGCCGCCGCGCTGATCCGGGACGGGTCCGCCGAGTACGTGCTGCTGGTCGGCTCGGACAAGATGACCGACATCGTCGACCCGGCCGACGCCTCGGCCGCCTTCCTGTTCGCCGACGGGGCGGGAGCCGTGGTGCTCGGCCCCGCCGAAGAACCGGGGATCGGCCCGGCCGCCTGGGGATCCGACGGCAGTGGCAAGGACCTCATCGCGCACTCCGCCACCTGGCTCGGCTACCGGGACGACCCCGGATCCGGCTGGCCCACGATGCGCATGGCCGGCCCGGAGGTGTTCCGCTGGGCCGTCCAGGAGATGCCCGGGGTCGCGCGCCGGGCGGTGGCGGACGCGGGCCTCACCCTGGACGACCTCGACGTCTTCGTCCCGCACCAGGCCAACCTGCGGATCGTCGAGACCCTGGCCCAGCGGCTGGAGCTGCCGCCGCACGTCACGGTGGCACGCGACGTGCGGTACGCGGGCAACACCTCCGCCGCCTCCATCCCCCTGGCCATCGCCCGGCTCCGCGAGCTGGGCACCGTGAGCAGCGGGAGCCTCGCGCTGCTCCTCGGATTCGGCGCGGGGCTGTCCTGGGCGGCCCAGGTCGTACGGCTGCCCTGAACCATGACCCTTCGACATCTGAACCGTGACCGTTCGCAACCGGAACCACGACTGTTCGCAACCTGAACCATGACTGTTCGAAAGGTGCACCCCTGCATGTCCTCCCCGACTCCCCTGCTCTGCCTGCCCTTCGCCGGGGCGGGAGCGAGCTTCTTCCGCCCCTGGCGGGACCTCGCGGTCCCGGGTGTCCAGGTGCTGCCGGTGCAGTTGCCGGGCCGTGAACGCCGCATCGCGGAGCCTGCCCACCACGATGTGCACGAGGCGGCCGACAGCCTCCTGCCCGAGGTGCTCACGGCGGTCTCCGGTGCGGGCGAGGTCGCCCTGTTCGGCCACAGTCTCGGCGCGGTGGTGGCGTACGAACTGACGCGCCGGCTACAGGCGGACGGCACCGCGCGCGTGGCGCGGCTGTTCGTCAGCGGCAGCCCCGGCCCCTGGGCCCCGCGCGGGCAGCGCGCCACGGGCCTCGACGACGAGGCGTTCCTGGCGCGGGTAAAGGAGTTCGCGGGCTACCGGCACGAAGCCTTCGACGACCCGGAGATGCGCGCCCTGCTGCTGCCCACGCTGCGCTCGGACGTGGAGATGCACGAGAGCTACCGGCCGCGCGGCGAGGAGCCGGTCGCCGTACCGGTCACCTCGGTCCGGGGGCGGGACGACGCGCTGGTCTCGGCCGCCGACGCCGCCCAGTGGCGCGGCGCCACGAGCCTCGGCTTCGCCACGGCCGAACTGCCCGGTGGCCACATGTACCTCACCGAGAGCGCCCGTCCCCTGCTGGAGCTGATAGCCCGCTCACTGAACGGAACGGCCGTATGCGGCTGACCGGCCGGACGGCCCTGATCACGGGGGCGGCACGGGGCCTCGGCCGGGCCTGTGCCCTCCGCTTCGCCGAAGAGGGCGCGGACCTGGTGCTCTTCGACCTCGGGGAGCATCTCGACGAGGTGCCCTACGCCCTCGGCACCCCCGAACAGCTTGAGCACACCGCCGGGCTGTGCCGCAAGAGCGGCGCCGGCGTCCTGACCGCCACCGGCGACGTGCGCGACCCCGACACCGTCGCACGGGCCGTGGAGGCGGCCACCGACCGCTTCGGCCGCATCGACGTACTGGTCAACAACGCGGGGATCGCGGCTCCGTCGGGCAAGGACCTGCACCTCGTCGAAGAGCGCGAGTGGTCGGTGATGCTCGACGTCAACCTCTCCGGCGCGTGGCGGATGACCAAGGCGGTGGTGCCGGGCATGCTCGCACGGCGATCCGGGTCCGTGGTCAACATCGCCTCCACCGCGGGCCTGGTCGGCTACCGGCACTTCGCCGGGTACGTGGCGTCCAAGCACGGGCTGATCGGCCTGACCCGGGCGGCGGCGCTCGACTACGCGCCCCTGAAGGTCCGGGTCAACGCCGTGTGCCCCGGCTCCGTGCGGGACGACCCGCTGGTCGACGGGCGGATGCTGGGCGAGATCGCCCGCTCGCTCGACGTACCGGTGCACGAGCACGAAGAGACCTTCGTGCAGCGCCAGCCGTCCAACGAACTCGTCGAGCCGGACGACGTCGCGGCCGCCGCGCTCTGGCTGGCGAGCGACGAGTCCCGGCGGGTGACCGGGTCAGTGATCACCGTGGACGGCGGCTTCACCGTCTGGTAGCCACGGCCCCGCGCCCGAGCCCCGGTCCGCACCTGAGTCCCAGTCCGAGTCCGAGTCCGCAGATTCGACGTCCGAGGAGCCCTACGTGTCCAGCAGTGCCGCCGTGGAACCCGGTCGGGCGTGTCATGGTCTCGCCGTGCGCCTGCCGAGCGCTCCCCGGACCGATGAGTTGCAGGCGCGACTCACCCGGGCGACCGGCTGCCGGCCCGCGCTGAAGAACCTCCGGCTGTGGGCCGAGCCCGTCGGGCTTCCCAGCGGCGACCCCGTGGCTCTGCGCCGCCGGGCCGCCGAGTCACGGCGCGCGCTCGCGCCCGGCGGGCCCGGTCTGCGGGCCGTACTCCTGACCTACGACGACGGCCCCGCCGATCTGGTCCTCGTGGCCCACCGCGCGGTGCTGGGGCGCGAGGGACTGGCCCGGCTGGCATCGGCGCTCACCGCTGCGGACGCGGCGCCGCCAGCCGTCGGCGAGCCGCCCGCGGCCTGCGAAGCACCCACCGCAACGCGGCGGTTGCCCGCCTGGGGCCTGGGCGATCCCGAGCGTACCGGAGCGCACGCCGCCGTCGCCCTGAACGTGCAGGCCCGGGCGTCCGACGAGGACCTGCTCGCGGCCGTGCCTCTCGTGCTCGCCCGCTACGAGGAGGGCGAGCGGCCGGGCACGGGCGTCGTAAGGGAGGAAGAGGAGGAGTGCGGCGGGCCGCCGGACTTCCCGGACGGCGAGCGGCCCTCCGTGGGCACCGTGCTGACCCGCGCACGCCCGGGCCAGGTGTACGAGCCGTGTGCCGCACCGCTGTTCCCGCTGACCCTCTGGTGGGAGCGGGGCGAAGACGGCACCGTGCGCGGAGAGTGCCGTTTCGACGAGGACGCGATGGCCTCTGAGATCGCCGTCCGCTTCGCCCTACAGGTGGTGCGTACGGCGGAGCGGCTCGGGAACCGCTCCCCCGGCGCCTGCGGAACCGACGGGGCGGCGACGGTGGCCGAAGCGGCCGGCATGACCGCGGAGGAGGCCACGGAGGTGCTGGCCGCGGGAGCGGCACCTCCTCCCGCGGGGCACACCCCGGTGACCGTCCACGCGGCGTTCGAGGCCGTGGCCGCCGCACAGCCCGAAGCCGTGGCGTACTCCGGGCCCGACGGCACGCTCGGGTACGCGGAGCTCGACCGCCGGGCGGAGCACCGCGCACGGGCCCTGCGCCGGCTGGGAGCCGGCCCCGGCACCCTCATCGGCGTGTGCCTGGAGCGGGGCGCCGATCCGGTCACGGTCATGCTCGCCGTCCTCAAGTCGGGCGCCGCGTACGTCCCCATGGACGTGCGGCATCCGCGCGAGCGGCTCCGCAACACCGCCGAGGACGCCGGAGTCACGGTCGTCGTGACCGGCGCGGCGGGCTTCCCGGCTCCGGCCGGCACCCGGGTGACGAGCCCCGAGGAACTGGACCGCATGGGGGACGACTGCCATGCGGATGACGGGACCGGCTCCGGCCTGCGAGCGGCGCCGGAAGACCCGGCGTACGTCATCTTCACTTCGGGGTCGACGGGCCGGCCCAAGGGTGTTGTGGTCCCGCACCGCAACGTGTCCGCCCTCCTGGCCGCCACGCGGCACGACATGCGGCTGGGGCCGGGCGACGTGTGGACGTGGTTCCACTCCGGTGCCTTCGACTTCTCGGTCTGGGAGATCTGGGGCTGCCTGCTGACGGGCGGGCGGCTGGTCGCGGTCCCCTACTGGGCGTCGCGGGAGGCCGGGGAGTTCCGCGCGCTCCTCGCCGCGGAACGGGTCACCGTGCTCAGCCAGACCCCGTCCGCGTTCGCCCAGCTGATCGAGGCCGACCGGGGCGCCGCCGGGGACCTGGCCGTGCGGCTGGTGGTGCTGGGCGGCGAGCCGCTGGACGTCCGTGTCCTGAAGGGCTGGTTCGACCGCCACCCGCCCGCGCACTGCCGCGTGGTGAACATGTTCGGCATCACCGAGACGACGGTGCACGTGACGTCCCGGACCGTGACCGCCGGGGAGATGGTGCGGCGGTCCCGCTCGGTGGGCACCGCGCTGCCGGGCTGGTCAGTGTCCGTGCGCGACGCGGAGGGGCGGCCGGTGCCGTTCGGGGCGGCCGGAGAGATCTGGGTCGGGGGCACGGGGGTGGCGCTGCACTACCTGGGCCGCCCGGACCTGACGGCGGAGCGCTTCGTCGAGGATCCCTTCGGAGGCGGGCGGATGTACCGCAGCGGGGATCGCGGCCGGCTGCGTCCGGACGGCGGACTCGACCACCTCGGCCGCATGGACAACCAGGTCCAGCTGCGGGGGTTCCGCATCGAACTGGACGAGATCCGGGCCGGGCTGCTCGAACACCCCGCCGTGCGGGCGGCCGGCGTCGTCATGGCGGCCGGCCCCGACGGCGACCCGGCGGGCGCCCGGCTGGACGCCTACGTGGTGCTCGGCGCCCCCGCCTCACCGGGCGGGATCCGCGGCAGCCTCGGCCGGACGCTCCCGGACTACATGGTTCCGAGCACCGTCACGGTCGTCGAGGAGCTGCCGCTCACCGTCAACGGCAAGGTGGACACGGCGCGCCTGCCCCCGCCGGCACTGGGGAGCGCGGACGACGGCACCGCCGAAGCGGCGGCGCCCGGCGGCGAGGGACCGGTCCACGTGATCCTGGACATCTGGCGGCGGGTTCTCGGCACCGCCGTGACCGCGGACGACGACTTCTTCGAACTCGGCGGCAACTCGCTGCTGGCCGTACGCATCTCGGCCGCGATGCGGGACGCGGGCCTGCCCTCGGTCGGCCTGCGCGAGTTCTACCTCAATCCGACCGTGCGCGGGCTCGAAGCGGCGATGACGGCGCGGTGAAGCCGCTCGGGGCGGGCCTCGGGAGATTCGGGAGCTTCGGGAGACTCGGGACGGGGTTCGGGCTGATCTGGACCGCCGTCACGGTCTCCGGCCTCGGCGACGGCATGCGCTTCATCGCGCTCCCGCTGCTCGCCGCGCAGGTGACCGACGACCCCCGGCAGGTCGCGGCCGTGACCCTGGCCGAGCAGCTGCCGTGGCTGCTGGTCGGCCTGATCGCCGGGGCGCTGGCGGACCGGCTCGACCGGCGGCGGGTCCTGTGGACGGTCGACTTCGCCAGGGCCCTGGTCGCGGGTGCGCTGGCCGCCTCCATCGCGTCCGGCAGACCTTCCGTTCCGCTGCTCGCCGCCGCCGGATTCCTGCTGTGCTGCGGGCAGACGCTCTACACCGGCGCCTGGTCCGCGGTCGTTCCGGCGATCGTGGCGGAGCCGGAGGCCCGGATCCGCGCCAACGCGGCCCTCCAGTCCGGTGCCCTGGTCACCGCCACACTGCTCGCCCCGCCGCTGGGTGCGCTGCTGTTCGCCATCGCCCCTGCCCTGCCGATCGGCGTCGACGCGGTGTCCTTCGCCGTCGCCGCCGCCCTGGTCTTCGTGCTCCGCGGGGACTTCAGCGCCCGGATCCCGGACGCTCCGCGTAAGCCGGGTGAGCCTGGTGCGGTGCGGGGCCTGCGTAGGGACGTGGCCGAGGGCGTCGGATGGCTCCGGCGGCAACCCGTGCTGCGGCGGCTGTGCCTGGTGGCCGGGGCCACGAACTTCGTCACCACCGGCATGATCGCGGTCCTGGTGCTGTACGCGAGGGACGTGCTCGGCCTCGACGGGCTCGGCTACGGGCTGCTGATCGCCGCGTTCTCGGTCGGCGGCGTGAGCGGAGCGGCGGCCGCGCCCCGCCTGGTGCGGCGGTTCGGCACGCGCCGGGTCCTCCTGTCGGCCGTCACCGGCTCGGCGGTGACCGCCGCCGCCGCGGGCGCCGCCCCGGCCGCACTCGTCGCGGGCTGCTGCGTCGCCGGATACGGCGCCATGTCCCTGATCTGGGAGATCACGGCGGTGACGCTGCGCCAGCAGCTCGTGCCCGCGGAACTGCTGGGCCGGGTCAGCATGTCGTACCAACTCGTCAGCAACGGCGCCGGCGCCCTCGGCGCGGCCACGGGCGGCGTACTGGCCCAACTGGCCGGACTACGCACGCCTTTCCTAGCCGGGGCCGCGGTACTGGCGCTTGCGGCCCTCGCCACGGCCCGGGCCACCGACGCGTCACCGCCGTCGTCAGCAGAGCGGTAGATCCGCCTGCGCGGCGAACGCCTCGTACGCCCGCTCGTCGAAGAGGACGAAGCGGACCTCCTCCACGTTCGTTTCCGCCTGCCGCCGCGTCCTCCACCGGCCGGCGGTAGACGCCCGTCGAGATCGCCGGGAACGCCGCTGTCCGCGCACCCAGCTCATCCGCCACCCGCAGCGACTCCCGGTGGCAGGAGGCCAGCAGGTCCGAGCGGTCCTCCTCAACGGACGGGCAGGCTCAGCATCGCGCCAGGGGATCATCCCCGCGGGCGCGGGGAGCAGCCCACCTCCGGCAAGGTTCTCTTCCTCCGCCAGGGGTCATCCCCGCGGGCGCGGGGAGCAGACGCTCCATGGCGGACCTGCCTCTTCGTGAGAGGGGTCATCCCCGCGGGCGCGGGGAGCAGAGTTCGTGACCTGGGCATCCTTCCACGCTCACCCCGTTTTCTGACTACTTTCCGAGATTCCGGCAAAGCACGCATCCAGCAGATAAGAGGATGCAGCACGTCACAGCCCGCCGCGCCTCCCCGGCGGCATGCTGTCGGCCGCAATGCGCGCCCGCGGCACTGCACCACGCGTTCAGGTCCAGTACACGGGGCTGCCCGACGGGACGGGCGCGACCGGGCGGTCGCCGAATGCGCTCCATGGGAGCCAGCCGCCGGGCCGGGCCTGGACACGGGTGCGCAGCCGGCCTTCGGTGGTGACGGCGAAGACGTGGATCCGTCCGGTGGCGTCGGCCACAGCTGTCGGCGGGGCGGCGAGCCGGACGCCGGGCTCGCCGAAGTCGTCAGCGGCATCCCAGCCGCCGGAGGTGACCTGCCGGCGGTGGCTGAGCGGGGAGCCGCCGGGGGACAGGGCGAAGCCTTCGAGCCTGCCGTCGGCGTCGGGGACGAGCACCGGGGCCCCGGCGGTCCAGCCGGACACCGGTTGCCAGTCGTCCCAGCCTCCGCTCGGCACGGTCTGACGCCGGGAGAACGCTGCCGGACCGGACGGAGCCGATGCGGCGACGGTGAGCCTGCCGCTGCCGTCGCGGGACACGCGCGGCGCGGTGCCGGCCGCCGTGCCGAAGCGGCTCCACTGCGCCCAGGGGCCGTTGGGCGTCTCCTGCCACCGGTGGTAGATGCCTTCGCCACCGGGTGCGAGGGCGAAGACCTCCAGCCGTCCGTCGGCGTTGGCGGCGACGACGGGCGGTGCGCCCGCGGGCCCGCCGAAGCCGCCGTCCCACGGCTCCCACGTCAGCGACCCGGGTGAGCTCTGCCGCCGCCGGGCGATGGCAGTGCCGCCGGGGCCCAGTGCGAAGGCCTCGAGCCTGCCGTCGGCGTTGCGGGCGACGGCCGGGGCTGCGCCTGCCGCGCCGCCGAACACCTCCCAGTCGTACCAGCCGCCGTCCGGCCGCTGCACCCGGTGGTGCAGGCCGGCACCGCCCGGGTCGAGGGAGAACACCTCCAGCCTGCCGTCGGCGTTGCGGCCGAGGGTGGGCACCGCCCCGGCCGGTCCGCCGAACGACTCCCACGGCGACCAGGTGTCGGACTGCGGGCCGAGCTGGACGCGGCGCAGCAACGCGCCGTCGCCCGCGTCCAGCGCGAACACGGTCAGACGGCCGTCGACGTCCAGGCCGGCGACGGGGTTGTCAGCGCTCTGCCAGGGCGGCGGTACGTCCCGCCACTGCAAGGGGGCGAGACGCAGGCCCTGGTGGAACCATCCCGCGGCACTGGCGTGCCACTCCTGCCCGTCGGTGACCACCTCGACCGCATGACCGGGCACGTGGCCCGCGTACCCGTCGAGGCCGAAGGAGAACGGGTTCCGGGACGCGAACACGTCGGTGCCGTCGTAGCCGTTGCGGGGCCCGATGAACAGGTAGTACCAGCCGCCCCGTTCGACGACGAAGGGCGACTCGGTGACCGACACCGTCGCCTCGGTGGTCGCGTCCGTGAACGCGATTCCCGGTTCGCTCCAGTGCACCAGGTCATCGGAGCGCCGGAAGGCCACCACGTGCCGGCCGCCCCCACCGTTCCCGCCCCCAGCGTCCTGACCGGACAGTTCGGTGTAGTACATGACCCACTGGCCGGCGATCCTCACCACCATCGGGTCGCGCGCCACGCGTCCCCGGAAGAGCGGGCCGCCCGGAACGCGCGTCCAGGTGAACAGGTCGGTCGAGGTGGCGAGGTTGATGGCGGCGCCGCTCCGCCCGCCGGCGGCGTAGAACATCCAGTACGTACCGCCCGCCTCGATGACGTGCGGTGCCCACAGGTGTTCCTCGCCGAAGTACGCCGGGTCGGCGGTCAGCGCGTCGGGGTGCGTGGTCCACGGTCCGGACGGATCCGGGGCGGAGGCGTGGGCGAAGGAGACCTCGGCCGCGCTGTCGGGGGCCCGGCCGGGCGGCGCGACGGCTCCGGTGATGCCGAACAGGTGCCAGCGGCCGGCCGCCTTGATCAGCGTGTGGTCGTTGAGGTAGCGCCGTCCACCGGGAGTGGACGGATCGTAGACGTGCGCGAAGGGCCCTGCGCCGATCCACTGGTGGGGCGGGGGCGACGCGGCACCGGCGACCGCGCCGCCCCCGGCCTCCAGCACTGCGAGTGCGCCTGCCGCGGCGCAGCCCTGGAGCAGACGGCGTCTGCTGATCGGATGCATGAGTCCTCCCGCGGGGATGCCACGGCATGACGGTGACCGCCGCCGCGAACCGGCAGGGTGGACGCTAGCCACGGCTGCCCGGGGAGGGCACCGGGAACGCTACGGATTGACGACGGGAGCCCGTCCTCGCGCTTCTGCGAGGACGGGCTCCCGTTCGTTGCGGCGGGGGCTCAGCCCATGTCCGCGATCAGCCGCTCGACCACGAAGTCGGTCAGGACGCGGGGGGTCGGGCACTCGTAGAGGACGTCCGCGGGCCACTCCAGACCGGTCAGCGTGGTGAGGTGGTCGCGGAGTTCGAGTGCCGCGACCGAGGTCAGGCCGAGGTCGAAGAACTCGTCCTCGGTGCCGATCTCCGACGCGGACTCGTGGCCCAGCACGGCGGCCGCGAGCCCTCGCACGCCGTCCAGTACGGCCTCCGGCCACTCTTCCCGGGGCAGCTTCACCAGGACCGCCCGCAGTGCGGAGCCCTGCTCCTGCGGAGTCCCGGCCGCCGGCTCCTCAACCTGAGGCTCCTCAACCTGAGGCTGCTCGGCCTGAGGCTCCTCGGCCTGAGGCTGCTCCGCGGGGAGCGACTCCTCTCCGGTGGTGGCCGATGCCGGAAGGTCCGCGTCCGCGTCCCGGTCCGCGGCGACGAGTCGTACGGCCGGCTCGTCGCCGGCCATGGCGCGGAGCAGGCCGGCCGCGGCGGCGCGCGGGTCGAGGCCGGGGTCGACCACCGTCACGAGCGTCGTGCCGCCGTCCCGGCCGGCTTCCCGCTCCGGCGCGGGCAGGAGGCCGCCGACCGACACCAGCGCCACCCGGGACGCTTCCACGTCCTCGAATCCGCTGCCCGCACGGACGACGGCCGCCGTGAGCCGCGCCGTGTCCCCGGCCGTGCCGAACTCGGCGGCGCCGGGCGGGCAGGGCACGCCGCCGGCCACCAGCAAGCGGGCGCCGGACCGCAGCACGGCGTCGGCCGTCGCCTCGGTCAGCGCGTCCGCGGGGCCGGCCACCAGGACGTCGCCCCGAGGCTGCCACGGGCCGGCCGGATCCACCGGCTCGTACTCGCGCACGAACATGCCGTCGGGGCGGATCCACGTCTCCCGCAGGCCGCCGGCGAGCGCCGCGCAGAGCCGGGTCCGGGCGAGGGCGTCGGTCTTCTCCGGGACGAACACGACGTGCTCGCACGCGGGGACGGGGCCGCCGTTGCTGAGCACCCAGCGGGGCACGCCGGGCTCGGCGGCGGGTTCGGTGCCCGGAAGCGCCACGACGAGGTCCGCCCGTCCTTCCCCGCCGGTGCGGACGCGGGCGCCGTGCCGGACGAGGGAGCCGGCGAGGGCGTCGGCCAGGTCGTCGTCGCCCTTGGAGGGAACGAGCAGCAGCACGTCGTACGGGAGCGCCGGAGCGGTCGCGTCCGGCACCTGCCGCCAGCGGGCCGCCTCCAGGAGCGGAGGCGTCACGCCGGACCGCAGCCGGCCGAGCGCCGCGAGCACCTGGGCCGGTGTCGCGTCACCCTGGAGATCGAGCAGGCCGAGGGCGGCTGCGACGTCCGCGCCGTCGACGGCCGACCAGAACGAATCGAGCGCCGGAGCCTCCGCGGGAGCGGAAACGGGCCCCGGAACGGGCGCGGGAACGGGCGCGGCCGCGGGGACGGGCGCGGGCTCCGGCACGGCCGGGGCCGGCCAGTAGGTGCGGTCGGCGAAGGCGTACTTCGGCAACCGCACCGCGCCCACGGGCCGGTCCGCGTAAACGGCCTTCCAGTCGACGTCCACGCCGTGGGTGTGCAGGAGGCCCAGGGCCTCGGTGGCGGTGCGGACGTCGTCGCGGTCGCGGCGCAGCAGGGAGACCGGGCGGACCGGACTCTCCGGAAGGCACGCTTCGGCTGCCGGTGCCAGGACGGCGTCGGGGCCGGCTTCCAGGAAGGCGGTGGTACCGGTCTCGTGCGCCCGGGCGACGGCGTCGGCGAAGCGGACGGGGCGGCGCAGCTGGTCCACCCAGTAGTCCGCGGTGCCGGGGGCGTGGTCGGTCCGGACGGTGGAGATCAGGGGAATGCGGGCCCGTCCGAACCTCATGGTCGCGGCGACCGCCCGGAACTCCTCGAGCGCCGGGTCGACGTGGGCGGAGTGGAAGGCGACGCCCACGCGCAGCCTGCGGGTCCGGTGCCCGCGCTCTTCCAGGTCCCGGGCGACGGCGAGCACGGCGTCCTCGTCCCCGGACAGGACGACGGCCCGGGGGCCGTTGACGGCCGCGATCTCCACGGTGCCGGAGCGGCCGTCCAGCGCGGCGAGCACCTCTTCCTCGGTCGCCCGTACGGACACCATCGCCCCGGTGGCGGGAAGCGTGCCCAGGGCACGGCCGCGGGCGGCCACGAGCGTGGCGGCGTCGCCGAGGGAGAGCAGGCCCGAGGCGCCGGCGGCGGACAGCTCGCCGATGGAGTGGCCGATCAGGGCGTCGGGCGTGACGCCCCACGATGTCAGCAGTGCGAACTGGGCCGTCTGGAGGGCGAACAGTGCCGCCTGGGTGTACGCGGTGCGGTCGAGCAGGTCCTCGCGCTCGAAGACCGCCTCGCGCAGCCCGGTGTCCAGGCCGGCGTCCTTGAAGTGCCCGCACACCTCGTCGAAGGCGTCGGCGTACGCGGGGAACGTCTCGTACAGCCCTCGTCCCATGCCCGGCAGCTGGCTGCCCTGGCCGGTGAACAGCAGCGCGAGCCGCTGACTGCCGGCGCGGGCCCGCTTCAGGCCGTCGGCGGTGCGGCCTGCGGCGAGGGCTTCCAGGCCCGCGCGCAGCGCCTGCTCGCCGGCGCCGGTCACCACGGCCCGGTGGCGGTGGGCGGCCCGGGTGGTGGCCAGGGCTCGCGCCACGGCGGCCGTGTCGGAGGTGTCCGTCCCGAGCAGCCGCCGGGCCTGCGCCCGCAGCGTGTCCTCGGAGCGCGCGGACAGCAGCCACGGCTCGTTCCCGAGGGCGGGCAGCGGCGCGTCGCCGGCCGTGGGGGCCGGTGCCTGCTCGACGACCACGTGCACGTTGGTGCCGCTGATGCCGAACGAGGAGACGCCCATGCGCCGCGGCCCGGGCTGCTCGGGCCAGGGCTGCGCCGAGGTGAGCAGGGAGACGTCGCCCGTGGTCCAGTCGACGTGCGGCGAGGGCTCGTCGATGTGGAGGCTGCGCGGAAGCAGTCCGTGCCGGATTGCCAGGACGGCCTTGATGACGCCGGCGATGCCGGCCGCCGCCTGGACGTGGCCCAGGTTCGACTTGAGCGAGCCGAGCCACAGCGGCGCGGGCCGGTCCTGGCCGTAGACCGCCAGGACGGACTCCGCCTCGATGGGGTCGCCCAGCGGCGTTCCCGTGCCGTGCGCCTCGACGGCGGCCACGTCGGCGGGCCGCAGGCCGCCGGCGGCGAGTGCCGCGCGCATCACCCGTTCCTGGGCGCGGCCGTTGGGGGCCGTGAGGCCGTTGCTCGCTCCGTCGGAGTTGAGCGCGCTGGCGCGCAGGACGGCCAGCACCTCGTGGCCGAGCGCGCGGGCCCGGGACAGGCGCTCGACGAGCACCACGCCGACGCCCTCGCCCAGGGCCGTGCCGTCGGCGGCGGCCGCGAAGGGCTTGCACCGGCCGTCGGCGGCCAGTCCGCGCTGGGCGCTGAACTCGACGAAGGACGCGGGGGTGGAGAGCACGGTGACGCCGCCGGCGAGCGCGAGGTCGCACTCCCCCGCCCGTACGGCCTGGGCGGCCAGGTGGAGGGCGGTCAGCGACGACGAGCACGCCGTGTCGACGGTGACCGTCGGGCCCTCCAGGCCGTACGTGTACGCCACGCGGCCGGACAGCACGCCGCCGCCGACGCCGGGGGCGAGGAAGCCCTCGGCGGCCGCGGTCTCCAGGAGGCGGCCGTAGTCCTGGTACATGGCGCCCACGTACACGCCGGTGCGGGTGCCGCGGAGCGTGGCGGGGTCGATGCCGGCGTCCTCGCAGGCCTCCCACACCGTTTCCAGCAGGACCCGCTGCTGGGGGTCCATGGCGACGGCCTCGCGGGGTGACACGCCGAAGAAGGCCGCGTCGAAGGCGGTCGCGCCGGTCATGAAGCCGCCGTGCCGGGTGTAGGAGCTCCCGGCGGCCGCGGGATCGGGGTTGTAGAGGCGCTCCAGCGGCCAGCCGCGGTCCTCGGGGAACTCCCCGATGCCGTCGCGTTCGGCGGTCAGCAGGTCCCACAGCTCGTCCGGGGTGCGGATGCCGCCGGGGAGCCGGCAGCCGATGCCCACGAGGACGACGGGGTCGTCGGCGTCGGCCGGGGTTCCGGCGGACGGCGCCGCGGCGGTCGCCGGGGCGGCTCCCGCGAGCAGTTCGTCCAGGTGGCGTGCCAGCGCCTCCGGGCTGGGGTGGCTGAAGACCAGGGTGGCGGGCAGCCGCAGGCCGGTGGCGGCGGCCAGCCGGTTGCGCAGTTCGACGGCGCTGAGCGACCCGAACCCGGCGTCCTTGAACGCCCGCGCGGGGTCGACCAGGTCGGGCGAAGCGTGCCCGAGGACGGCGGCGGCGTGGCCGGTCACCAGGTCGAGCAGGGTGCGGTGCCGGTCGTTCTCGGACTTGCCGGCGAGGCGGAGGGCGAGTTCGGAGCCGCCGGCCGGTCCGCCCGGGGCGGCGCTGCGGCGCGCCGGCGCGCCGAGCAGGTCGCGCAGCGGGGCGGGCACGGCCTCCCCCTGGGCGCGCAGGGCCGTCGTGTCGAGCCGGATCGGGGCGAGCACGGGTTCGTCCGAGGCCAGGGCGGCGTCGAGCGCGGCCAGCCCGTCGGGGCTCGGCAGCGGGAGGAACCCGGAGCCGGCGAAGCGGTCCCGGTCGACGCCGTCGGTCATCCGGCTGGTGGCGTCCCACAGGCCCCAGGCGAGCGAGACGCCGGGCAGGCCTTGGGCGTGGCGCAGCCGGGCCAGGGCGTCGAGTCCGGCGTTGGCGGCGGCGTAGTTGGCCTGGCCGAGGCCGCCGAGGACGCCCACGGCGGAGGAGAAGAGCACCAGGCGTGCCGTGGGCAGCAGCTCGTGCAGGTGCTGCGCCGCGGCGAGCTTGGGGTCCAGCACGCGCTGGAGGCGCTCCGGGGTCAGGTCGGTGACCAGGCCGTCGTCGAGGACGCCGGCGGCGTGGACGACCGTGGCGAAGTCCGCGCCGTCGGTCAGCGCGGCCAGTGCCGTGCGGTCGGCGACGTCGCAGGCGACGACCTCGACGGTTGCGCCGGCCCCGCTCAGTTCGGCGGTGAGTTCGGCCATGCCGGGCGCGTCGGGGCCGCGCCGGGCGGCCAGGACCAGCTCCCGCACGCCGTGCGTGTGGACGAGGTGCAGGGCGACGAGCTGCCCCAGTGTTCCGGAGGCTCCGGTGATCAGGGTCCTGCCGAGGTCGCCGGCCCCGCCGTCGGCCGGGGCGGCGCGGGTCAGCCGGGGCACGCGCAGGAGGCCCGAGGCCAGGGCGAGTTGCGGTTCGCCGGTGGCCAGCGCCGCGGGGATCGCGGCGAGGGTGGCGTCCTCGTCGTCGGCCAGGTCGAGCAGCAGGAAGCGGTCGGGGTGTTCGAGCTGGGCGGAGCGTACGAGTCCGGCGACGGCGGCCTGGGCCACGTCGTCGAGGACCCGGCGCGTGACCACGACGAGGGCCGACTCGGCGTTCTGTTCGTCCGTCACCCAGTCGCCGACGAGGCGGAGCGCCCCGGCCACCGCGGCGGCGGGATCGCCGGCGGGGGCCGGGACGAGGACGTACCGGGCGGCGTCCTGCGTGGGCTGCTTCCTCAGCAGCGCGGCGAGCCCGGCGTCGCGTACGGCGTAGCCGTCCGCCGCGCCGCCGGGCAGGGGCCGGGGCACCTGCACCGGCAGCAGCAGGTCGCCGCGGTCGGGGCGGGTGAGGGCGCCGTCGGGGAGTTCGCGGAGCACCAGGCTGTCCACGGAGGCGACCGGTGCTCCGGAGGGGTCGGTGAGGGCGAGGCGCACGGCGTCGGGGCCGGCGGCGGACAGGGTGACGCGGACGCTGTTCGCGCCGGCGGCGTGGACGCGCAGGCCCTGCCACTCGAACGGCAGGGAGGGGCGGGCCGGTTCGCCGGCCGGGCCCTGCTGCCCGGTGAGGAAGTCGCCGAGCGCCACGGGGTGCAGGCACGCGTCGAGCAGGGCCGGGTGGAGGGTGAAGTCGCCGGGTTCGCCGGTGCCGGGCAGTACGACCTCGGCGAACAGGTCGCCGTCGGCGCCCCGCCACAGGGCCCGTACGCCGCGGAAGGCGGGGCCGTACGCCAGGCCCGCCTCCGCGAGGCGCGCGTACAGCTCTTCGACGTCGAGCGGCCGGGCGCCGGGCGGCGGCCAGGCGGCGGGGGCGGGCGGGGCGTCGTCGCCGGCGGGCCGCAGGACGGCGGTGGCGTGGGTGGTCCACTGGCCGGCTCCGGTGCGGGCGTGCAGCGTCAGTCCGCGGGAGCCGTCCCCGGCCGCTTCGGTGACGTCGACGCGCAGCCGGACGTCGGCGTCGTCGGGCAGGACGACCGGGGTGAGCAGGGTGAGCTGGTCGACGACCGCGCACCCGGCTTCGTCGGCGGCCCGGGAGACCAGTTCCGCGAGCGCCGCGCCGGGCACGACCACGTGGCCCTCCACGGTGTGGTCGGCGAGCCAGGGCTGGGCGGCGAGGGACAGCGTCCCGGTCAGCACCTGCCCGTCGGCGACCGGCAGGGCGGCGCGCAGGACGGGGTGGCCGACGGTGTCGAGGCCCAGCGCGGTCACGTCGCCGGCTCCGGCGGCGGTGCGCAGCCAGTACGGCTCGGTGACGAACGCGGTGGTGGGCAGCTCGACGCGGCGGGCGCCGGGCCACACGGCGGACCAGTCGGGCCGTACGCCCCCCACGTGCAGCTGGGCGAGAGAGGCGAGGAGCTGTTCCGGGCCTCCCTCGTCGCGGCGCAGGGTGTGGGCGACGGCGGTGTCGGTGCCGAGGGCGTCGACGGTCTCCTGGACGCCGGTGGTGACCACGGGGTGGGGGCTGACTTCCAGCAGGGTGGTGCAGCCGCGCTCGACGAGGGCGGTGACGGCCTCGTCGAAGCGCACCGTCTCGCGCAGGTTGCGGTACCAGTAGCCGGCGTCGAACGCCGCGGCGTCGTCGCCGTCGATCCAGCGGCCGTCCACGGTGGAGAAGAAGGGCACCAGGGGGGCGCGGGGGCGCACGGGCGCGAGGGCCTCCAGCACCTGCTCGCGGACGGCCTCCACGTGGGCGCTGTGGGAGGCGTAGTCGACGTCGACGCGGCGGGCCCGCACGCCGTCGGCCTCGCAGGCGGCGAGGAGTTCGTCAAGGGCGTCGTCGTCGCCGGAGACGACCACGGAGCCCGCGCCGTTGACGGCGGCCAGGGACAGCCGGCCGTCCCAGCGGCTCAGCCGGGCCCGGGCGTCGTCGGCGGGCAGCGCGAGCGACATCATGCCGCCGCGTCCGGATATCGCCGTCAGGGCCTTGCTGCGCAGGGCGACCACGCGGGCGGCGTCCTCGAGCGTGAGCGCACCGGCGACGCAGGCGGCGGCGATCTCGCCCTGGCTGTGGCCGGCGACGGCCGCGGGGTGGATGCCGCGCGAGCGCCACACCTCGGCGAGGGCCACCATGACGGCGAACAGGGTGGGCTGGACGACGTCGACGCGGTCGAGGTCTTGTTCACCGCGCAGGACGGCCCGCAGGTCGAAGTCGGTGTGCGGGGCGAGGGCGGCCTCGCAGGCCGCGATCCGCTCGCGGAAGACCTCGTCGGTCTCCAGCAGGCGCACGGCCATCTCCCGCCACTGCGAGCCCTGGCCGGGGAAGAGGAAGGCCACGGTGCCCGCCGGTCCGGTGGTGCCCTCCACCACGGCCGGCGAGGGCCTGCCCCCGGCGAGTTCGGCCAGGGCGGACAGCAGCTCGGAACGGTTGTGTCCGAGGACGACGGCGCGGTGCTCGTGCGCGGCGCGGGTGGTGGCCAGGGAGAAGGCGACGTCACGGGGGTGGAGTTCCGGACGGCCGGCGAGGAAGGCGGCCAGGGATCCGGCCTGGGCGCGCAGCCCGGCTTCCGACCGGCCGGACAGCGGCCAGGCCCACGGGCCCGGCGCGTCCTGCGCCGCCGGGTCCCCGGCCGGCTCCTCCGCCGCGGGCGGCTCTTCAAGGACCACGTGGGCGTTGGTGCCGCTGACTCCGAACGAGGAGACGGCCGCCCGGCGGGGTGCGTCGCCCGCGGGCCAGGGCACGTCGTCGGCCAGGAGTTCCACGGCGCCGGCCGCCCAGTCCACGTACGGGGTGGGGGCGTCCAGGTGCGGGGTCCGGGGCAGCACGCCGTGGTGCATGGCCATGACCATCTTGATGATCCCGGCGACACCGGCGGCGGCCTGGGTGTGGCCGAGGTTGCCCTTGACGGATCCCAGGCGCAGGGGCTCGGTGCGCTGCTTGCCGTAGACGGCGAGCACGGCCTGGGCCTCGACCGGGTCGCCGAGCGGGGTGCCGGTGCCGTGGGCCTCCACGGCACCGACCTGCCCGGGCGCGAGGCCGGCGTCCGCCAGGGCCTCGCGGATGACGCGCTGCTGCGCGGGGCCGTTGGGCGCGGTGAGGCCGTTGCTGGCGCCGTCGGAGTTGACGGCGGTGCCGCGGACGACGGCCAGCACCCGGTGGCCGGCGGCCAGCGCGTCCGAGAGGCGCTCGACGACCAGCACGCCGACGCCCTCGGACCAGGCCGTGCCGTCGGCCGCGGCGGCGAAGGGCTTGCAGCGGCCGTCGGGCGCCAGGCCGCGCTGGCGGCTGAACTCCACGAAGGCGGTGGGCGTGGCCATCACGGTCGCACCGCCGACGAGGGCCGTGTCGCACTCGCCGCGGCGCAGCGCGCGCACGGCCAGGTGGAGGGCGACCAGGGACGACGAGCAGGCGGTGTCCACCGTGATGGCGGGGCCGCGCAGGCCGAGCTGGTACGCCACGCGCCCGGAGATGACGCTGCCCGCCCCCTGGGCGCCGGGGTAGTCGTGGTGCATGACGCCGGTGAAGACGCCGGTGCGGCTCTCGCGCAGGCTCGCCGGGTCCAGGCCCGCCCGCTCGACGGCCTCCCAGGAGGTCTGGAGGATCAGCCGCTGCTGGGGGTCGGTGTGCAGGGCCTCCTTCGGCGAGATGCCGAAGAACCCCGCGTCGAAGGCGGCCGCGTCGTGCAGGAAGCCGCCCTCGCGGACGTAGGTCGTCCCCGGGTGGTCGGGGTCGGGGTGGTGCAGGGCGTCCAGGTCCCAGCCGCGGTCGCGCGGGGAGGGGGTGATGCCGTCGCGCCCCTCGGCGACGAGCGTCCAGAGGTCTTCGGGCGAGGCGACGCCGCCGGGGTAGTGGCACGCCATGCCGACGATCGCGATCGGCTCGGCGGCCCGGTCCTGGACGTCGCGCAGCCGCTGCCGGGCCGACTGGAGTTCGGAGGTGACCCGCCGCAGGTAGTCGCGGAGCTTGTCCTCGTTCGTCATCGGGTGTGGTCCTCCAGCCCCGGCAGGGGGGTGCCGAGCTCGGTGTCGATCAGGTTGAAGATTTCGTCGTCCGTGGCGGTGTCGACGGTGGGTCCGGCCGGGGCCGGTGCGGTCCGCGGTGCGAGCCTGTCGAGCAGGCCGCGGACGCGGTCCGCGGCGCGGCCGCGGTCCGGGTCGTCAGCCGCCGCGGCGGTGAGCGCGGCGGCCATGCGGTCGAAGGCCTCCAGGAGGCCCTCCAGGTCGCTCGCCCCGGACTCGCCGGCGAACCGCTCGTCGAGGTGGGCGACCAGGTCGGCCGGGGTGGGGTGGTCGAAGACCAGCGTGGCCTCCAGGGACAGGCCCAGGGCCGCGCCCAGCCGGTTGCGGAACTCGATGGAGCTCAGCGAGTCGAAGCCCAGCTCCTGGAACGAGCGGTCGGAGTCGATCGCCGCGGCTCCGGAGTAGCCGAGCACGGCCGCGGCGTGCTGCCGGACCAGTGTCGAGAGCCGGGCGCGCCGCTCGTCGGGGCCGAGGCCGGCCAGGCCGGGGCCGGCCTCGGGAACGGCCGCGGCCGCGGCCTGCGCCGGCGCCACGAGCTCGCGCAGGACGTGCGGTACGGCACCGGCGGCCGGTCCGGGGACGAGCCGCACGGCGGTGACCGCCGGGTGCTCGCCGTCGAGGGCGGCGTCGAGCAGGCGCAGCGCGGCGTCGGCCGGCAGCGCCTCGATGCCCCCGCGCGTGAGCCGTTCGCGGTCGGCGGCCATGCCGTCCTCGACCGCCCACGGTCCCCAGGCCACGGAGACGGCCTTGCCGCCGTTTCGGACACGGTCCCGGGCTAGGGCGTCCAGGAAGGCGTTGGCCGCCGCGTAGTTGCCCTGTCCGGGGCCGCCCAGCACGCCCGCCACGGAGGAGAAGAGCACCAGTTCGGCGTCCGGCAGCAGGTCGTGCAGGTGCGCGGCGCCGTCGGCCTTGGGCCGCAGCACGCGGTCGAGGCGCTCGGCGTCGAGGGCGGTGACGACGCCGTCGTCGAGCACGCCCGCGGCGTGGACCGCCATCGTCACCTGACGGTCTGCCAGCAGTGCGGCGAGGGCCGTGCGGTCGGCCACGTCGCACGCGGCGGCTTCGATCCGGGCGTCCGGGGCCTCCAGGCCGTCCAGGCCCGCCGGGAGCCGCCCGCTGCGGCTGACCAGCAGCACGTCGCGTACGCCGTGCCGTTCGACGAGGTGGCGGACCACCGGAGCGGCGAGCGCGCCGCTCGCGCCGGTGACGAGCACCGTGCCGTGGCGGCGCGGCCCGGCGGCGGCCGCGGCCGCCGTCACCGGGGTGCGGACCAGGCGGGCGCCCCGGACGGCTCCCCCGCTCAGCGACAGCCGTGGTTCGCCGGTGCCGAGCGCGCGGGGCAGCGCTGCGAGGTCGTCCGCCTCGACGAGCGTGAAGCGCCCGGGGTGTTCGGACTGGGCGGAGCCCACCAGGCCCCAGGCCGCGGCGGTGGCCGGGTCGGGGCGGGTGGTGACGAGGACCAGCCGGGAGTCCGCGAAACGGTCTCCGGCCAGCCACTCCTGGAGCAGGCCGAGCACCCGGCCGGTGAGCGTGCGGGCTTCGGCCGCCGTGGGTCCGCCGGAGACGACGGGCAGGACGACCACCGGGGGCACGTCCGTCAGGGCGGCGAGGTCCGGTACGCGGGTCACCTCGGCGCCCGACGCCTCCAGGGCGGTGCCGGCGCCGTCCGGGTCCGGTCCGACGACCGCGTAGCGCGCGTGCGGCTGCGTGCCGGAGGCGTCGACGGGCACCCACGCGATGCGGTGGAGCGGGTCGGCGGGGGCGCCCGCCTGACGGAGCACGACCGAGTCGACGGTCGCCACGGGGGCTCCCGAGCGGTCCGTGAGGCGGACCTCGACCGTGTCGGCCCTGAGGTGGGCGACCCGGACCCGGGCGGCGGTCGCGCCCGGGGCGTGGACGCGCACGCCGGACCAGGCGAAGGGCAGGTAGGGGCGGTCGCCGTCGAGGGTCGAGGCGAGGGCCACCGTGTGCAGGGCGGCGTCGAGCAGCACCGGGTGCAGGCCGTGCGGCCCGGCGTCGCCGTGGGGCACGACGACGTCGGCGTAGACCGCGTCGGCGGTGCGCCAGGCGCGGCGCAGGCCCTGGAAGCCGGGCCCGTACCCGGAGAGCGTCTCGTAGAGCCGGGTGACGTCGAGTTCCTCGGCGTCACCGGGCAGGGGCGCCGTCTCCGGGGCGGCCTCGGGGGCGGGTGCGAGGGTGCCCGTCACGTGAGCGGTCCAGGCGGTGTCCGCGGCCGGGCGGGAGTGGATGTCGAAGGTGCGCCGTCCGTCCGCCGAGGGCGGGGCGACGACGAGGCGCAGTTCGGCGGCGGCCGCCGGCAGCGGTGTGTGGGTGACGAGTTCCTCGATGCGGGGAGCGCCGAGCCGTGCTCCGGCGTGCAGGGCCAGGTCGACGAAGTACGTCCCGGGCAGGAGCACGGTGCCGTCCACGGTGTGGTCGGCCAGCCACGGCTGGTCCGCCGTGCTGATCCGGGTGGCGAACACGTGCCGGTCGGGCAGCTCCACGAGCTCGGCGAGCGCCGCCGGGCCGGTCGCGGGCACCGGGCCGGTCGCCGCCGGGGCGGTGTCGATCCAGTGCCGGTCGCGGGCGAACGGGTAGCCGGGCAGGGAGAGCCGGCGCGGGTGTGCGGGCGCGGGGACGGTGATCTCGGCGCCCCCGGCCCAGGCGCGGGCCAGGGCGTGCAGGTCGTCCCCGGCGGCCGGTGCGGCCGCGCGTCGCCGCCGGCCGCGGTGGCAGCCCTCGCCGGTGCGCAGGGCCTCGGCGAGCTCGCCGGTCGTGGTGGCGACGACGGCGAGCCGCTCGTCGAGGTGGTCGCGTCCGGCCCAGAGGGTGAAGGCGAGGGCCGCGGGGTCCACGGGCGGGGCCGTCGCGGCGAGCTTGCCCGCCAGGTCGGCGGGGGTGGTGCTGCCGTCGACGGGCAGCCGGACGCCGAAGACCTCCTCGATGCGCTGCGCCAGGGCGGACAGCTGCGGGTAGTCCAGGCCCAGTTCGGCCAGCGGCTCCCGGGGGTCGGCGGGGAAGCCCGCGGCCTCGGTCAGGAGCCCGTCCAGGGCTGCGGTGACGTCGGCGCCGCCGGCCCGCTCCAGGTGGGCGAGCAGCTCGGTGACCTGCTCGTCCAGCCGGCCGGCGTCCTTGGCGGAGAGCACGAACAGCCGGGGCCGGGCCGGTTCCGGCGCGGGCTCGGGGGCCGGCCGCTCGGCCAGCACCACGTGGGCGTTGGCGCCGCCCGCGCCGAAGGAGCTGATGGCCGCGGTCAGCGGTGCGCCCTCGCGCGCGGTCCACGGCTCGGTGGCGCGCTGGACGCGGAAGCGCGAACCGGCCCAGTCCACGGCCGGGTTGAGCGGTTCGGCGTGCAGGGAGGGCACCAGCTGCCGGTGGCGCATCTGGAGCAGCACCTTGGTGACCGCGGCGATGCCCGCCGCGGACTCCAGGTGTCCGACGTTGGACTTGACGGAGCCGATGGGCCAGGGGCCCCGGCCGGCGCCGGCCCGGTCGAAGGCCCGCTCCAGCGCCGTGATCTCGATCGGGTCGCCGAGGCCGGTGCCGGTGCCGTGCGCCTCGACGTAGCCGATGTCGGCCGGGTCGACGCCCGACGCCGCCAGCGACCGCTCGACGAGCGCGGCCTGCGAGACGGGGCTGGGCACGGAGAACCCGCCCGTGTGGCCGCCGTGGTTGAGCATCGTGCCGCGGATGACGGCGTGCACGTGATCGCCGTCGCGCAGCGCGTCGCGCAGCGGCCGCAGCAGGACGACGCCGACGCCCTCCCCCGGCACGTAGCCGTCCCCGCCCTCGCCGAAGGCGCGGCAGCGGCCGTCCGTGGAGAGGAAGGAGGACTGGCTGAGCAGCAGGTACTTGTTGGGGTGGACGTGCAGGTTGACGCCGCCTGCCAGGGCGGCCTCGCACTCGCCCCGCCGGATCGCCTCGACGGCGAGGTGGATGGCCGTCAGGGATGAGGAGCACATCGTGTCGAGGGCGATGCTCGGCCCCTTGAGGTCGAGGAAGAACGACACGCGGTTGGCGATGGACGCGCTGAACGACGAGGGCACCAGGCCCGGCTCCGGGCGGACGCCGTGCAGCTGGTACTGGTTGTACATCACGCCCGCGAACACGCCGACGGCGCGCCCGCGCCAGGACGAGGGCGCGTGTCCGGCCTCCTCGAAGGCGTGCCACGCCTCCTGGAGGAACAGCCGCTCCTGGGGGTCCAGCACGGCGGCCTCGTTGGGCGAGATGTGGAAGAAGGAGGCGTCGAACTCGTCGACGCCGTCCACGAATCCGCCCCACTTGCCGTACGAACGGCCGGGGACGCCCTTGGCGTCGGTGTGGATCGCGCCGTGGTCCCAGCGGCCGGCGGGCACCTCGGTGATGCTGTCGCGGCCGTCGCGGAGGTTCGCCCAGAACTCGTCGAGGGTGCGGGCCTGCGGGTAGCGCCCGCTGATCCCGACGATGGCGATGGCGTCGTCACCGGGGTCCCCGGCGGGGAGCGCGGACGGGGGCGCCGCCTCGACGGCGACGGGCGCGGGGGCTACGGGCTCGGGGACGACGGACTCGGGCCCGGCCTCGGGCTCCGCCGGGGTGAACTGCTCGGTGATCCTGGTCGCGTCGCCCACGAGGGCGACCGCGTGCGGCCGGCCGCTGCCCACGGCCCGCAGCATGATGTCCACCGCGGTCGGCGTGTCCATGGCCGTCAGGCCCATGCTCCGCAGGGCGCCCGCGTCGAGCTGCATGCCGCCGTCCGCCCAGCCGGGCCAGCCGATCGACACGACGCCGGGCCGGTCCTCCGCGAAGCCGTCCAGGAAGCCGTTGGCGCAGGCGTAGTCGGCCTGGCCCCGGTTGCCCCACGCGGCGGCCGTGGAGGAGCAGAGCACGAGGAAGTCCAGCTCCAGCCGGCGGGTCGCCTCGTAGAGGTGACGGGCACCGGCGGCCTTGGGCGCCAGCACCGTGCGCACGTCGTCGGCGCTCTTGCCCGCGATCAGCCCGTCGCGCAGGACGCCGGCGGCGTGCACCACGCCGTGGAGCGTCCCGAACCGGGACAGGGCGTGGTCGATCGCGGCGCGCACGCCCTCGGGACGGGAGACGTCGGCCGCGACGACGGCGACCTCGGCCCCGAGGGCGGTCAGCTCCGCGGTCACGGACGACTCGGCCGCCGTCCGCCCGCACAGCACGAGCCGGGCCCGTACGGTCCGCGCCAGGTGGCGGGCGAGGGCGAGGCCCACTCCGCCGAGCCCGCCGGTGATCAGGTACACGCCTCGCTCGCGCAGGCTCGCCGGTGCGTCCGGGGCGGGCACGGGCCGGACCTCGCGCACCCGGCGCCCGCCCGCCTCGTACCGCACGTCCGCGTCGGGTGCGCCCGCGGCGAGCTCCGCCAGGGCGTCGGCCGCGTGCGCCGAGCGCACCACGGCCGCGTGCACGCCGGGCTGCTCGATGCGGAGCGTACGGAACAGGCCGGCGATCGCCGCGGCCGTGCCGGCCGGTGCGTCGGCCGGCAGGTGACAGGCGATCCGGACCTGCTTCTTCCGGGTGCGCAGCAGGGCAGCCGCGAACCCGGTCAGGTCGACGGCCTCCCGCAGGACGTCCTGCGGGTCGGCCGGCGTCCAGAGCACGTCCGACGCGTCGGTCGCCGCGAGCAGGGCGGGCCAGTCGCGCGAGGTCGTCGCGTCGACGGTCAGGACGGAGGCCGGGGCCGGGGCCTGCGGCAGCGGTGCGGGCCGCCAGCGGGGCTCGAACCAGACGACCTCGGAGGGGTGTTCCCGCGCCGGGGGCGTGTCGGCGACGGGCCGCACGGGCGCGGCGGCGGCCGGGCGCGCGGCGGTGGCCGCGGGCAGCTGGAGGTCCCGGAGGTGATCGACCAGGCCGGCGAAGGTGTTGTGCTCGAAGAGCAGCGTGGGCGAGAAGTCGGTGCCGTACGCCCGCTCCAGGTCCGCGGAGATGCCCAGCAGCGCGGTGGAGTCCAGGCCGAGCTCGTAGAACCCCGCCTCCTCGTCGAAGTCCGCGCGGTCGAGGCGCCCGGCGAGCAGTTCGCGCACCACGGTTTCGGCCGTCGGCTGCGGCGCCGCGGGCGCGCCGTCCAGCCGGGTGATGGCGGCCTCATCGCGCACCCGCTTCGAGGTGAGCCCGCGGAACCACAGCAGGACGCCGCCGTCCGTGTCGAGGAAGCGCAGGTCGCACGTGGTCAGGTCGCCGTCCGGGCCGGCCGGGCGGGGCGGGACGGCGTGCACCAGGGTGCGGGCGCCGACCGGGCCCCGGGCCCGGAACGACTCGATGAGCATGGGGATGTACGGCCGCGCGGCCGTGCCGGCGCCGGCCACGGCGAACTGCGTGGGCAGCAGCGTCGAGGAGTCCAGCGCGGCCGGGTGCAGGTGGAAGTAGCCGGCGTAGGCCGCGGCCTGCGGGCTCAGGGACAGGTCGGCCAGCAGCTCGCCGTCGCCGACGTGCAGGGTGCCGCGGGCCATCATGAAGTCGCCGTGCTCGATGCCGGTCCCCCGCACGAGCGCGTACAGGTCCGCCATGTCCGCGGTGTGCGGCGCCCGGCGCAGCGCGGCCAGGTCGACGGACTCCTCCGGGAAGGGCACGCCGAGGTGCAGCCGGCAGTCCAGCACCGGCTCGGCCTCGCCCGACGGGCGGCGGGTGCCGGTGACCGACACCCGGTAGCCGTCGCCGTCCGCCGCGAACGCGATCCGCAGCTCGGTGTCGAACTCCGGCCCTGCGGCGACGGGGTTGCGGAACAGCACGCGGCGCAGCTCGGCCCGGTCGGTGTCCACGCCGCGGGCGCGCAGGATCCGGTAGATCATGTCGAGGAACGACACGCCGGGCAGGATGCGCGTGCCGTGCACCCTGTGGTCGCGCAGCACCGGGTCGGTCCCGCGCACCACCACGGTGCAGGTCAGGCCGTCCAACGCTTTCATTTCTTTCCTTCCGGCATGCATTTAGAACTCGAGCTCGAAGAACGGCGCGGGCGGTTCGGCCGCCGCGGCGGGGCGGCCGGTTTCCACGGGCGCTGGTGCGGGCGCGTCGGCGTGCGCGTCGGCGGACGCTCCGACGGGCGGGTGGGCGGGCGCCTCGGCAGGGGCGTCGAACCAGAACCGGCGCCGCCGGTAGCGGGGCGGGTCCAGCGGCGAGCGCGTCGCCACGTGCTCGTCCGGCGCCTGACGCACCACCATGTGCGCGTTGGTGCCGCCGAACCCGAAGGAGCTGACGGCGCCGCGGCGCGTCCCGTCGCGTCCGGGGAACGCGCGCGGCTCCCGCACGGGGAACAGCGGCGACTCGTCGAACCGGAAGCGCCGGTTGAGGGTCTCGCAGTGCAGCGTCGGCGGCAGCTGCGCGTGGTGGACCGACAGCACGACCTTCATCAGCCCGGCCATGCCCGCGGCGCTGAGGGTGTGCCCGATGTTGGTCTTCACGCTGCCGACGCCGCAGAATCCGATCGCGTCGGTGGAGCCGCGGAACGCCTCGGTGAGCGCCTTCAGCTCCATCGGGTCACCGATCATGGTGCCGGTGCCGTGCGCCTCCACGTAACCGATCCGGTCCGGGGAGACCCCGGCGTCGGCCCAGGCCGCCTCGATGACGTCCTTCTGCGCCCGCGGGTTGGGGGTGGTGATGCCCATGGTGCGGCCGTCGTTGTTCACGGCGCTGCCCTCGATGACCGCGTAGATCCGGTCGCCGTCGCGCACCGCGTCGGCCAGGCGCTTGAGCAGCATCGTGCCGGCGCCCTCGCCCAGGACGATGCCGTCGGCCCGCTCGTCGAACGTACGGCAGCGGCCGGTCGGGGAGAGCGCACCCGCACCGCTCATGCCGACGAACGGCACCTCGTCGAGGAGGATGTCGACGCCGCTGGCGAACGCCAGGTCCGACTCCCCCGTCCGCAGGCTGCGTGCGGCCAGGTGCACCGCGACGAGCGCGCTGGAGCAGGCCGTGTCGACGACGACGGCCGGCCCGCGCAGGTCGAGGTAGTGCGACAGCTGCGCGGCGATGAAGTTCTGCGCCATGCCGCTGATCGAGTGCGGCCCGGCGGCGCCGTGGTGGGCACCGAAGTTCGCGCTCCGGGCGCCCGCGAAGACGCCGACGCGCCGGCCCGCGACCTCCTCGGGCGTGAGCCCGGCGTCGGCCAGGCACTCCGCACCGGTCTCCAGGACCTGCCGCACCAGGGGGTCGACGTGCGGGCCCGCGGCCGGGTCGAGGCGGAAGTACTCCGGGTCGAAGTCCTCGATGCCGTCGAGGAAGCCGCCCCACTTGCTGACGGTGGTGCCGGGTTCCGCCACCGGCCGCCACAGGCGGTCCGCGTCCCAGCGGGACGCCGGCACCTCGGTCACGGAATCCGTCCCGGACACGAGGTTCCGCCAGAACGCCCGGTGGTCGGACGCGCCGGGGAAGTGCGCGGCGAGGCCGACGACGGCGATGGCGCCGTCCTCGTCACGCGCCGTCTCCGGGACCCGCGCCGCTTCCGGCGAGGCCGCGGGGGCTACGACGGCCGTCGCGACGACCGGCTCCGGGGCCGGCTCCGCGAGCGCGGCGTCCGGGACCTCGTCCCGCAGGGCCGCCGCGAGGAGCGTCACGGTCGGGTTCTCCAGAACGGCCGACGGCTCCGCGACGACGCCGAGTTCGCGCTCCAGGGCGGCGAGGATCTGGGCGACCATGATCGAGTCCACGCCCAGGTCGGCGAAGTCCTCGTCCGGTCCGATCTTCGCCGCGTCCATGCGGAGGGTCGAGGCGAGCACCTCGGTCACCTTCCGGACCAGGCCGGTTCCGGCCGGGGCTGCGGGCGCGGCGGCCGCGGGGGCGGCTACGGCGGGCGCGGCGGCCTTGCGGCCGGGCGCCGGCACCGCGAGGAGCGCGGCGGCGTCGAAGCGCGCGGCGTCCACGACGCACGGCAGGACGACCGGGTCGTTCCCGCTCATGGCCCGGTCCAGGAGGGCGAGCCCCGTCTCCGGGTCGAGGGTCCGCAGGCCCAGGTCCCGGTAGGCCGGGGTGTCGACCTCGGGCATGCCGGCGGACTGCCAGCTGGGCCACTGCAGCGACCTGACGACGGGTCCGCCGGTGGCGGCCCGGTACGCGGCGACGCGGTCGAGCGCGGAGTTGGCGAGCGCGTAGTCGCTCATGCCCACGGCCAGCGCGGGCACCTGTCCGGCGATGGACGAGTACAGCACGACGAAGCGCAGCGGGTCGTTCGCACACGCGTCCAGGACGGCCTGGAGGCCGGTCGTCTTGGGTTCGAGCACCTGCTGGACGTCCTCGATCCGCTTGCCGACGAAGGCGGGGTCGCGCATGACGCCGAGCCCGGCGCAGTGCACGATCCCGGCGATCGGGCCGGTCCGCTGCCGGACCCGGTCGAGGACCTCGGCGATCCGGTCCGACGGGGCGGCTTCGATCGTCACCCGCACGCCGGGGCGTTCGAGCGCCACGAGGTCGCGCAGGCGCGCCGCGAGGGCCGCGTCGGTGCCGGGGTCGGCGAGGAGCGCCGGCCACGCGTCGCGGGCGGGCATCGGCGAGCGGCCGAGCAGGACGAGCCGGTCGGCTCCCCGCTCGACGAGCCGCGCCGCGACCAGCCGGCCGAGCGCGCCCGTGCCGCCGGTGATGACGACGGTCCGGCCGGCCAGGTCCGCCGACCAGTCGGCGGACGCCGGGGCCGGGGCGGCCGGGCGCAGCACCGGACGGTGCCGCTCCCCCGCCCGGACGCAGACCTCGGTCACCGGGTCGGTCGCCGCGAGTTCGGCGGCGGCCGCCGACCGCACGGCGGCGGGCGTCAGGGTGTCGAGGTCGAGGGTGCGGGCGAAGACGCCGCGGTACTCGGCCGTGAGCATCCTGACGAGGCCCGCGAACGCGGCGCCGCGCAGCGTCGGCTGCTCGGTGCGGAACGTCGTGAGGCCGCGGGTCAGGTGCAGGTAGGCGAGGCCGCGGGTGCGGTGCGCGCCGACGAGGTCGCGCAGCAGCGCGATCCGGAACGGGTCGGCGGTCACGGTGGCGACCGGCACGGCCGAGGCGTCGGCCAGGTCGATCACGGCGTCCACCCGGCCGGCCGACTCCACGATCCGCGCGCGGGCGGCGTCGTCGCCGTCGCCGTTGCCGGCTTCGCCGAGCCGGACCACGACGGCACCGGGCCCGAAGGCCGCGGCGGCGCCGGGGTCGGTCTCCGGACCGACGAGGACCATGAGCCTGCCCGGCAGTTCGGCCTGCGGCAGCGGGGCGGCCTCCCAGTCCTTGACCAGCAGCAGGGAAGAGTCCTGGGAGCCCGAGGAGCCCGCCTGCCGGTCCTGCCGTACGTCCGCGGGGGCGGCGGCCGGGAGCCAGTGCCGCTCGCGGGCGAAGGGGTAGGTGGGCATGGAGGTCAGCGGCGCCCGGTCGGTGCGCAGGGCGCTCCAGTCGATGTCGGCGCCCTCCTGCCAGAGCTGCGCGAGACGGTCGAGCCGTCCCTCGCGGACCAGGCGCTCCAGGTAGCTCGCGCCCTCCGGCTCGGACAGCCACCCGTGGTCGCCGTCCGCGCCGCCGTGTGCACGGCCGCCGTCGAGGAAGGCGGCCAGCTGCGCGCGCAGGTCCCCGGTCGAGCGGGCGACCACCGCGAGGCGCACCGCCATGGGGACGCGTCCGGTCCGGGAGGTGCGGGCGAGCGAGGCCAGCGGCGGGACGTCCTCGCCGCCGAGGAACTCCACCGTCGCCGCCGCGTACCGGCGCAGGGCGTCCTCGTCGCGGGCGGAGAGCAGGAACACCTCCTCGGCCTCGCGGTCCGTGGCGACGGAGGCCGGCGCGGCGGGCGCCTCCTCCAGGACGACGTGGGCGTTGACCCCGCCGAAGCCGAACGAGCTGACCCCGGCGCGCAGCGGCAGGGGCGCGCCGCCGGCGTCCGCGGGCTCCCACGGGGTGGCCTCCAGCACGGGCCGGAACGGCGTGCCGGTGAGGTCGATCAGCGGGTTGAGCTGCTTCAGGTGCAGCGTCGGCGGCAGCGTCCGGTGGCGCATGGCCAGCACGACCTTGATGACGCCGGCGATGCCCGCGGCGGGCTCCAGGTGACCGATGTTGCTCTTGACGGTGCCGATGCCGCACGGGGTGGCCGGTCCGTCCGCCAGGGTGCGGTGGGCGCGGGTCAGTCCGTCGATCTCGACCGGGTCGCCGAGCGCGGTGCCGGTGCCGTGGAGTTCGACGTAGGACAGCGTCGCGGCCGGTACCCCGGCGTCCCGGTAGGCGTCGACCAGCAGGTCGGCCTGGGCCAGGGGGTTGGGGGCGGTCAGCGAGGAGGCGTGGCCGCCGTGGCTGACGGCGCTGCCGCGGATCACCGCGTGCACCCGGTCGCCGTCGGCGAGGGCGCGCGCGAGCGGCTTGAGGATGACCACGCCGACGCCCTCGCCCTTGACGTAGCCGTCGGCCCGCGCGTCCAGCGCCTTGCAGCGGCCGTCGGGGGCGAGCACGCCGAGCTGGTTGCCGGCGACGACGGTCTGCGGCGTCAGCACCAGGCTGACGCCGCCGGCGACGGCCATCTCGCTCTCGCCGCTGCGCAGGGCGCGCACGGCGCGGTGCAGCGCCACCAGGGAGCTGGAGCAGGCGGTGTCGACGCTCTCGCTGGCGCCCTTGAGGTCCAGCAGGTACGAGATGCGGTTGGCCAGCATGGTCCGCGCCAGCCCGGTGCCGGCGTGGGGGTTCACCCGCTCGCCCCGGAGGACCATCGTCTCGTAGTCGTTGAACTGCACGCCCGCGAAGACGCTGACCCGGTGGCCGGCGAGCCGGTCGGGCCGGCAGCCGGCGTCCTCCAGCGCCGCCCACGTCTGTTCGAGGAACAGGCGGTGCTGCGGGTCCATGACCTCGGCCTCGGCGGGCGAGAGCTTGAAGAACCGCGGGTCGAAGCGGTCGACGTCGTCCAGGAAGCCGCCCCAGCGCGCGGTGCCGCCGAAGCGCCGGGAGACCTCCTGCCAGTCCCACCGGCCGGCGGGCGTCTCGGTGATCAGGTCACGCCCTTCGGCGAGGTTCCGCCAGAAGGCCTCCAGCCCGGGCGAGCCGGGGAAACGACCGGACATGCCGATGATGGCGACGGCGTCGCCGTCGGCGGGTGTCACCGCGGGCGCGGCCACGGCCGGCTCTACGGCCGTGGCGGCGGGCACGGCCGCCGGGTGCGCGTCGTGCTCCAGCAGGCCGGGGTGCTCCGACAGCAGGTGACGGGCCAGCTTCTCGACCGTGTTGGCGCCGAACAGCGTCGTCGTCGGCACCGAGACGCCGTAGCGCTCCTCCAGGGCCACGGACAGGGACTGGAGCCCGAAGGAGTCCAGGCCGTACTCGCCGAACCCGGCCTCCGGGTCGAGGTCCCGCGGTGCGAGGCCGACGAGTCCGGCAACCATCGTCCGCAGCCGGCCGGTCAGGCCGGCCGGTGCCGCGCCGGCCTGCCGGGCAGGCTGCGGGGCCACGGGCTGCGGCGTGCGGACCGCGGGCTCGCTCTCGCGGATCCGCATCGCCTCGACGCGCTCGCGCATCCGCCCGGGCTCGCCGGGCAGGACGGCGACCTGGGGGCGGTCCAGCCGCAGCACGAGGTCGAGCAGCCGCTCGCCCTCGCCGGCCTCCAGGTAGCGGAAGCCGGTGCCGGCGAGGTAGCGGCGCTCGTCGTCGGCGTCCACGTGCATGCCTCCGGCGCGCCACATGGGCCAGTCGACCGAGACCGTCCGCCCGCTGCGGCGGCCCGCCCGGCGCAGGATCTCGCGCTCCTCGGCGAAGCCGTCGAGGAAGCGGGCGCCGACGGCGTAGTCGACGAGCCCGTAGTCGCCGAGCAGCCCGGCCAGGGACGAGTACAGGACGAATACATCGAGCTGTTCGTCGCGGGTCACCTCGTCGAGCACGCGCGTGCCCTCGAAGCGCGCCCGCAGGTGGGCGCGGAACTCCTCGACGTCCTTGTCCGGCAGAGGGGTGCGCGAGGCGGTGGCGGCGAGGTGGAAGACGCCGTGCAGGGCGCCCCACTCGTCCTTGACGTCCGCCACGACGTGGGCCATGGCGGCGGGGTCGTCCACGGACGCCTGGTAGTACCGGACGTCTCCGAGCGCGCGCAGGTCGGCGAGCTCCCCGGCGCGGTCCTCGGCGGAGGACCGGCCGGTGACGGCCACCCGGGCGCCGCGCGCCAGCAGCGTGCGGACGAGCAGGAGGCCGAGGCCGCCCGCGCCGCCGGTCACCAGGTGGACGCCGCCCGGACGCAGGGGCGAGTCCGTGACGGGGAGGGCGGCGGTCTCCGTGAGCACGCGCACGGTGCGGCCGGTGGCCGAGAGGCGCACCGCGGCACCGGAGAGCCGCCCGGCCGCCACCTCGGCGAGCAGGGCGTCCGTTCCGACCCGGCCGGCGACGTGCACGACGCCGAAGGCCGTGCCGGGGAGGGCGGCGCGCAGCGACGCGTCGAACCCGCCCCACGCCTCGGCCGCGGCGCCCTCGGGCGCCAGGACCTGGATGCGTGCCGCGGCGCGGGAGGCCGCGGCCGTCATGGCCCGTACGAGCAGGAACACGGACTCGAAGCCGAGGTCCTGGCGGTCCGGCTCGGTCAGCGGCCACTGGTGCACGATCCGGTCCGCCGGCGTGGCGAGCAGCCGGACGTAGTCCTCGGGCTCGCCGGGGCGGATCGTGATCGTGGAGCCGTCGTCCGCGTACGCGGACCCGGCCCGTACGTGGACGGCGCCGGGCACCGGCAGGTCGCCGAACACCAGCACCCGCCCGGCGTGCGGCGCGGCGGCCGGAACGGCCTCGGCCACCCACTCGGCGGCGAAGAGGCTGACGGGCGCGGCCGTGCCGGCAGCAGCCGGCAGCGGCTCGTCCCCGGGGCCGGCAGGAGCGGCGGGCGCGGTGGAGGCGCCGTCGGTGAACCAGTGGCGCTCGGCGGCGAAGGGGTACGGCGGCAGGGAGCGCAGCTTCGGCGTCCCCGTCGTGCGGGCGGACCAGTCGACGGTCGCGCCGCGCACCCAGGCCGCGGCGGTCTCCTCGTCGCCGTGGCCGTCGAACGGCGCGCGGTCGGCGTGCCGGTCGACGTGGCCGAGGTGGAGGCCGGAGAGGTCTCCGGCGAGGAACCGGCGGAGCGTGGCCACCGCGTGCTCGCCGGAGTCCGCGGCGAACGCCAGGCGTTCGGCGTGTTCCGTGCGGCCGGCCTGGAGCGTGTGAGCGGTGCCGGCGAGGTCGTGGGCCCAGGTGTCCCGGGCGTCCACCAGTGCCTGCGCGGAGGCGCGCAGCTGCTCGGGGGTGCGGGCGGAGAGGGTGACGACGGCCCAGCCGGCGGCCGGGGCCGGCTCGTCGGCCGGGTACTCCTCCAGCACGACGTGGGCGTTGACCCCGCCGTAGCCGAACGAGCTCACGCCGGCGCGGCGCGGCACGCCGGGCGCGGCGGGCTCCCAGGTCCGTCCGTCCACCGCGACCTCGAACGGCGTGCCGTCCAGGGCCAGGTGGGGGTTGAGCTCCGGGCCGTGCGGGTCGCCGGTGATCCGCCCGTGCCGCATGGACAGCAGGACGCGCAGCACGGCGGCGATGCCCGCCGCCGGCTCCAGGTGGCCGATGGTGTTCTTCAGTGCGCCCAGGGCGCAGTGCGGAGCGGCCGGTGCCTGGTGGCCCCAGTCGCGGTAGAGCTCGGTGAACGCCTGACGCAGGCCGTTGGTCTCGGCGGGGTCGCCGATGACCGTGCCGGTGCCGTGCGTCTCGATGTAGCCGATCGTGGCGGGGTCGACGCCCGCCTCGCGGTGGGCCCGCACGATGACCTCGGCCTGGGCCCGCGGGTTGGGGGCCGTCAGCGAGTTGGAGCGGCCGCCGTGGTTGACGGCGGTGCCGCGCAGCACGGCGAGGACCGGGTTGCCGTCGGCCAGGGCGCGGCTGAGCCGCTTGAGGACGACGGCGCCGACGCCCTCGCCGCGCACGTACCCCGCGGCGTCCTTGTCGAAGGCCCTGCCCACGCCGTCCGGGCTGAGCATCCCGGCCCGTTCGAGGGAGGCGAAGGTGACGGGCGACAGCATGAGGCTGACGCCGCCGGCGACGACCGTGTCGCAGTGCCCGAGCCGCAGCGCCTCGGCGGCGCGGTGCAGCGCCACGAGCGAGCTGGAGCAGGCCGTGTCGACCGGCTCGCTGGGGCCTCGCAGGTCCAGGTGGTAGGAGATGCGGTTGGCCAGCATCGACGGGGTCAGACCGGTCGAGGAGTACGCGTCGGTGGCCGTGCCGGAGCGCTGCACCAGCTCGGCGTACTCGGAGGAGCCGACGCCGACGAAGAGCCCGGTGTCGGTTCCGGCGAGGCGGGCCGGGTCGATGCCCGCGTCCTCCAGCGCCGCCCACACCGTGCGCAGCAGCATCCGCTGCCGCGGGTCCATCCAGCGGGCCTCGCGCGGCGAGATGCCGAAGAACAGCGGGTCGAAGCGGTCGGTGTCCGGCATGAAGCCGGCCCGGGTGACGCGGGTGCGGTCGGGGTGCTGCGCCGGGTCGCCGTAGTGCGCACGGCTGTCCCAGCGGTCGGCGGGCACCTCGCTGAAGAGGTCGCCGCCGCGCTGGAGGGCGGCCCAGAACGCGTCCAGGTCCCGTGCGCCGGGCAGGGTGCCGGCCATGCCGACGATCACGACCGGGTCGTCGGCGGCCGGGGCGGGCCCGGCGGGAGCGGGCTCGGCCGCCGGCGCCGCGGCGGCCGCGGCGGCGGGGTGTTCGGCTTCCAGCCACGCGGCGAGCGCGGCCGGGGAGGGGGTGGCGAGCAGTTGGTCGGGGCCGGTGGACACGCCGAAGGCGTTCGAGACCTCGTCGGCGAGCCGGATCAGGCTCAGGGAGTCCAGGCCGTGCTCGTGGAAGGAGCCCGCCGGGTCGAGGTCGGTGACCGGGTAGCCGCTGACCGTGCCCAGCAGGCGCAGCACTGCGTCGAGCGTCCGGCCGTCCTCCGCACGGGCGGGCGGGGCGGCCTGGGCCGCGCCCGCCGGGAGCGCCGCCGGGGTGACGGCGTCGATCCAGCAGCGGGTGCGGGCGAACGGGTAGCCGGGCAGGGACAGCGGGCGCACCGGGCCGTCGTAGGCGGCGGCCCAGTCGACGACCTCGCCGCCGGCCCAGCGGCGCGCGACGCCGTCCGGGTCGGCCGGGGAGGGCACGGTGGCCGCACCGGGCTCCGCCGTGACGACGGCGGTGTGCCCGGTGGGCCGGCCGGCGAGGAAGGCGTCGAGGGCGTCGGTGAGTTCGCGGGCCGAGCGCGCGGCGACGGCGAACCGGTGGGCCATGGCCTCCCGGCCGGTCTGCAGGGTGTAGGCGAGGCGGAGGAGGTCCACGTCACCGGTGCCGCCGGCCCGGCGGGCCAGCTCGCGCAGGGTTGTGCCGCTGTGCACGGCTCCCGGCCGCACGGCGTCGCCGAGGCCGATCAGCCGCACGATCGTGGCCGGGTCGAGCCCCAGCTCGTCGAGCGGTTCGTCCACCGCCGTGACGGGCACGCCCGCGGCGGCGGCGATGTCCTCGGGGGTGACGCCGGGGGCCGAGGTGCGCAGCCAGGCGAGCGTCCGCTCGATGACGCCGCGCAGCCCTTCCGCGTCGCGTGCGGAGAACGGGAAGACGGCCGGTCCTGAGGTGGCGCCGCTGCGGGCGTCCTCGCGGTACTCCTCCACCACGAGGTGGGCGTTGGAGCCGCCCGCGCCGAAGGCGCTGATGCCGGCGCGCAGCGGGCCTGCGGCCTGCCACGGCGCGAGGTCGCGCTGGACGCGGAACGGCACGGAGTTCCAGTCGACGGCCGGGTTGAGGGTCTCCGCGTGCAGCGACGGCGCCAGTTCGCGGGCCTTCATCTGGAGCAGCACCTTGGTGAGGGCGGCGATGCCCGCGGCCGACTCCAGGTGGCCGACGGAGGACTTCACCGAGCCGATCGCGACCGAGCCGGCCGGCAGGTCGCCGAACGCCCGGGACAGTCCGGCCACTTCGGCCGGGTCGCCCAGCGCGGTCCCGGTGCCGTGCGCCTCGACGTACGACACGCCGGCCGGCTCGGCGCCGGCCCGCCGCAGGGCCTCGGCGATGACCTCGCCCTGGGCGGACGGGCTCGGCACGGCGAACCCGCCGGTCTTGCCGCCGTGGTTGACGGCGCTGCCGAGGATCACGCCGAGGATCCGGTCGCCGTCGCGCTCGGCGGCCGCCAGCGGCTTGAGCAGGACGGCGCCGACGCCCTCGCCGGGCACCATGCCGTCGCCGTCGGCCGCGAAGCTGCGGCAGCGGCCGCTCTCGCCGGTGAACCCGCCGGCCGCGAGCTGGCGGTACTTGCGCGGGTGCGGGGCGAGGTTGACGCCGCCGGCGAGCGCGTAGTCCGCGTGCCCGGCCGCCAGGGCCTCGCAGGCGAGGTGAATGGCCGTCAGCGACGACGAGCACATGGTGTCGATCGCCAGGCTCGGCCCGTGGAAGTCGAAGAAGTACGAGACCCGGTTGGCGATGGAGGCGTACCCCATGCCGCCCGCGAGGCCCCGCTCGTCCTCGAAGAGCTGGTAGTGCCCGTACATGACGCCCACGTACACGCCGACGCGGCTGCCGCGCAGGCGCGCCCGGGTGTAGCCGGCGTCCTCCAGGGCGTGCCAGGAGGTCTGGAGGAAGAGCCGTTCCTGCGGGTCGGTGAGCTCGGCCTCGCGCAGCGACATCTGGAAGAAGCGGGGGTCGAACTCGTCGATGCCGTCGAGGAAGCCGCCCCAGCGGCCGGGCTTGTGCCCGTCCGCCTCGGTCATGGCCCGGTGGTCCCACCGGTCGGCGGGCACCTCGCGCACGCAGTCGCGGCCGGCGCGCAGGTTCGCCCAGAACGCGTCCGGATCGTCGGCCAGGGGGTAGCGGCCCGCGATGCCGACGACGGCGATGCGCTGGTCGGCCGCGGTGCGGGACTCCTCCGGAGCCCGCTCGGCGACCCGCACGGCCGGGGCCGCCGCGGGCGCGGGCGCCTCGGGCAGCAGGCCGCGCACGCGGTCGGCGTGCCGGTCGGCCAGGTGGCCGGCGATCTCGCGGATCGTCGGGTACTCGAACAGCAGGGTCGCGGGCAGCTCCCCCATGCGCTCGGAGAGCACGTCCACGATCTGGGGCACGGTCAGCGAGTCGACGCCGAAGTTCTCGTACGTCTCATCGAGCCAGAGCCGGTCGCGCGGCACCTGGAGGATCCGCTCGAAGGCGTCCTTCACGTACTCCTGGGCGGCCGCGGCCAGTGCCTCGGCATCCCCGCCGGAGGGCACCGGCGGCTCGGCGGAACGAGCGGGCCCGCCGGTGCGCACCGGCTCCTCGGCACGCGCCGGCGCGGCGGCTGCCGTGACGCCGGCCGGGGGCGCGGCCGCCGCGGGCGCGGCGTCCGGCGCCGTGTGCGCGACCACCACGTGCTGGGTCAGGCCCTCGTCGGCCGGCAGGGCGCGGCTGCGGGCGAAGCCGGCGAGCGCCAGGGCCCTGCGCCAGCCGGGCGCGGAGAGCAGCGGCGAGCCGGGCAGGCGCAGCTCGGCGTCCCGGTGCAGCCACCAGCCGTCGAGCAGGCCGAAGGTGAGCGTGGCCGTCAGGACGTTGCTGCTGGCCTCGTTGAGCACCAGCCGACCGCCGGGCTTGAGCAGCCACGCCACGGCGCGCAGGGTGCCGAGCAGGTCGGCGGTCGCGTGCAGGACGTTGGCGGCCACGACCAGGTCGGCGCTGCCGGGCGTAAAGCCCTGCGCCGCGGGGTCGCCCGAGACGTCGAGCTGCTGGAAGCGGACGTACGGGTGCTCCTCGGCGAAGCGCTGGCGTCCGTGCTGGAGGAAGGCGCGGGAGATGTCGGTGTAGACGTACGTGACGTCCGCGCCCGAGGCGGCGAGGGCGGGCAGCACGCTCGCGGTGGTGCCTCCGGTGCCCGCGCCGATCTCGACGACGGTCAGCGGGCCGTCGTGGCCGGTCAGGTGGTCCAGGACGCCGCCGACGACGAGCTCGTTGGCGCGGTCGACGACCGGGCTGCCCCGGTAGGCGCCTTCCACGAGCGCGGTCGAACCGCCCGGGAACATCACGTCGGTGGCACGGACGGTGCCGCGCATGACAGCGAACAGGTTCTGCATGCACGGGCGCAGCAGCCGGTCGAAGCGGTTGAGGGCCGGCTTCTCCTCGCACAGCGCGACGAGGTCGCCCTCGGGGTCCCCGGCGGCCGGGCGGCCGGCGGGGGTGAACCGCCCGTCGCGGTCGTTCAGGTAGCCCGACAGGGTCAGCTGCCGCAGGAGCTCGGCGAAGAGCCTGCCCTGCGCGGGGACGACGCGCAGGCGCTCGGCGAGGGCCGCGGAGGTCCACTCCTCGGTCGCGGTCAGGAACGCGCCTTCCTGCCGGAAGAGCGTCCACAGCCAGCCGCACATGACCTCGGTCAGGCGGGCGTCGTCGGCCTCGGTGAGCAGGCGGGCGACGGGCGGGAGCGCCGCCAGCGACGGCACCAGCGAGGTGTCGTCCGCCGGTGCCCCGCCGTCCGCGGGGCCGTCCGTGCGCGGCTGCGCGCCGACGGCGGCGAGGGCGGCGGCGTCGGCCTTGACCACGACGACCTGGCGGTCCGGGCGTCCCAGTACGGCGTGCACGGCCGCCATCCCCTCCTCCGGGGTGATCGAGTGGATTCCGGCGGCCGCGAGCCGGCTGCGGTTGCGCTCGTCGGCGACGATGCCGACGGTCCCCCAGTAGCCCCAGTTGATCACGGCGACCCGGGCGCCCAGCACGTCGTCGAGGTGGTGGGCGAAGGCGTCCTCGAAGGTCGACCCGGCCGCGTAGTTGCTCTGGCCGGCGCTGCCGGCGAGGGCCACCGCGGACGAGAAGAACAGGACGAAGTCCAGGCCGGCCGAGGCGCCGAGCGCGGCGTGCAGGGCCACCGAGGTGCGGGTCTTGGCCTCCAGCACCGAGCGGAAGGTGTCCTCCGTCATGGTGGCGACGGTCTGGTCCCGCAGGACGATCGTGGCGTGGAAGACGCCGTGCAGCGCACCGTGGGTGGTGCGCGTCCACGCGACGGCGTCACGCAGCGCCGCGGGGTCGGTCGCGTCGGCGCGCCGGTAGGAGACCAGCGTTCCGCTCGGGTCGATGGCACGCAGGCGCTCGCGCCGCGCGGCGTCCAGCTCGCTGCGGCCCAGCAGGACGACCTTGGCCCGGTGGGTGCGGACGAGCCACGCGGTCAGCTCCAGGCCGATGCCGCCGGCCCCGCCGAGGATCAGGTAGGTGCCGTCGTGGCGGATGCGCTCCGCGGGCGGCGTGGCCGCGGCCGGGACGAGCCGGCGGTGGTGGAGCACGCCGCGGCGCAGCGCGTACGGACCGCCCGCGGGCACGTCGAGCACGTCCGCGGACGGCTCGTCGGCGGACGACCGGTCGACGACGGCCACCCGCCACCGGGGGTGTTCCTGGGCCAGTGAGAGGGCGAGGCCGTGCAGGGCCGCCGCGAACGGGTTGCGGACGGGCTCGCCGGCCGTGCTGAGCGCGTCCTCGGTGACGACGGTGAGCCGGACCGAGGAGCCGAGCCGCTGGAGGATCTTGGCGAGGCGGAACAGGGCGAGCACGCCCTGCTCCTGCGCGGTGTCGAGGGCGCTCATGTCGTCGGTGCGGGCGCCGGCCCGCGGGGCGAGCAGGACGACGTGGTCGGGGCGGCCGGCGGCGTCGGCGACCCGGTCGGGGTCCACCTCGGCGACCGTGCCGCCCAGACGCTGGGTCAGAGCGGCTGCGAGGGCGGCGGACTCCGGTCCGCGCACGAGCCAGGTGGTGCCGCCGGCCGGGTCCCGGGGCAGGGGGGCGGGGCGCTCGGGCAGCGCGGTCCAGCTCGGGACGAACATCAGGTCGTCGGCCGGGGCCCCGGCGGCCGCGGGGGCGGCCGGGATCAGGGCCGGGGCCGCCGCCGCGGCCTGCTGCGGGGCCGTGCCGGGGGCGGGGCGCAGGGACAGGTCGCGCAGGCGTGCGAGGACGCCTCCGGCGGAGTCGGTGAGGGTGAGGTCGTAGCGGTCGGTGCCGGCCGTCGTCACGTGGGCGTACGCGAGGTCCGTCACCGGGGCGAGGACCTCGGCGGCGGTCAGGGCGTAGGGCACCATGGCGGGCCCGGCGCTGCGGTCCCGCAGCACCGCGAACGCGTGCAGGGCGCCGTCGACCGCCGAGGGGTGCAGGGCGCAGCCGGTGAACGGGGCGGCCTCGGCGGGGATCCGCAGCCGCACCAGTGCCTCGCCGTCACCCGCGGCGATCCACTCGACGGTCCTGAGGGCGGGGCCGTAGAAGAGCCCTGCCGCGGTGAGGTCCGCGTAGAGGGCGGTGCCCTCGTGGTGGCGGGTCATGCGGGCCCGGAGCGCCTCCAGCGGGAGCGTCTCCGCGGCCGGCGCGGCGAGGGTGTCGATCCGGCCCTGGGCGAGCAGGTCGCCGGAGTCGTCCAGCAGGTCGAACGTCAGGCCGGTGTCACCGCGGCGCAGCCGGATCCGGGCCGAGCGCTCGGTGCCCTCCACCACGAAGGGACGCAGCCAGCGCACGCCGGCAAGGCGGAGCTGCGCTCCCGCGCCCGCCGCCTCGGCGGCTCCGCGGGCCATCTCCAGGACGGCCGCGGCGGGCAGCAGGCGGGTCTCGCCGACGCGGTGCCCGTCGATGTAGGGGTGCTCCGGTCCGAAGACCGTCCGGTAGGTGAGTCCGTCGAGGCTGCCGGCCGGGTCGACCTCGTCCAGCAGCGGGTGGGCCGGGCCGGCCGCGGTCCGTGCGGGCGGCGACCAGATGGTGTCGGTGAGCCAGCAGCGCAGTTCCTCGAAGGGGTAGCCCGGCAGCGGCACGCGCCGGCCGCCGTTCCGCGGCCACGCGACAGTCGCGCCGGCGGCCCAGGCCGCGGCGATGTCGGCCGGGGCGTCGCTCGCCGGCGCCGCGGCGCGGGCGGCGGCCCGGCCGCGGGCACTGCCGGTCCAGACGCCCTCGGTGCCGGCGCCGCGCAGGCGGGCCACCAGCTCGGTGACGGTGGAGGCCACGACGACCATGCGGTCGGCCCACTCCTCCCGGCCCTGCTGGAGGGTGAACGCCACGTCGGCGAGGCGCGGCTGCGGCTGGCTCTCCAGGGCGTCCGCCAGCTGGGCAGCCAGGACGGGCAGGCGCTCGGGCGCCCGGGCGGAGAGCGGGAAGAGCCACGGCCCCGTCTCGTCGCCGGACGACGGCTGCGGCCCGGTGGTGTGCACCGCGCGGTCCTCCAGGTGTTCTTCGATGACGAGGTGGGCATTGGCCCCGCCCGCGCCGAAGGAGCTCAGGCCCGCCCTGCGGGGGGCGTTGCCCGGCCGCGGCCAGGGGGCGAGCTCGCGCTGCACGCGCAGCGGGGTCGAGTCGAAGTCGATGTTCGGGTTGAGCGGGTCGGCGTGCAGGGACGGCACGAGCTCGCCGTGCTGCATCTGGAGCAGGACCTTGCACAGGCCGGCCATGCCGGAGGCCGATTCGAGGTGCCCGACGTTGGACTTGACCGAGCCGATGGGCAGGCTGCGCGGCGCCAGTCCGGACGCACCCAGGGCGCGGGCCAGGCCGCGGATCTCCACCGGGTCGCCGAGGGCGGTGCCGGTGCCGTGGGCCTCCAGGTAGCCGAGCGACGCCGGGTCGGCGCCGGCCTCGCGCAGCGCCTGCCCGACCAGGTCGCCCTGGGCGACGGGGTTCGGGACGGTGAAGCCGTTGGTGCGGCCGCCGTGGTTGACGCTGGAGCCGAGGATGACGCCGTGGATGTGGTCGCCGTCCCGCAGGGCGTCGGCCAGCGGGCGCAGCAGCACCGCGCCGACGCCCTCGCCGGGGACGTAGCCGTCGCCGTCGGCGCCGAAGCTGCGGCACAGGCCGTCGCTGGAGGTGAAGCCGCCCTGGCCCAGGAAGCGGTACTTGTACGGGTGGACGTGCAGGTTGACGCCGCCCGCGAGGGCCATGTCGGTGTCGCCGGAGCGCAGGTCGCGCACGGCCAGGTGGATCGCGGTCAGCGAGGACGAGCACATGGTGTCGACGCCCAGGCTGGGGCCGGTCAGGCCCAGGGTGTAGGAGACGCGGTTGGCGATGGAGGCGTGGGACGAGGCGCCGATCCGGCCGTCCTCGGCCTCGTGGAGCTGGTAGAGCCCGTACATCGCGCCCACGTACACGCCGACGCGGTGCGTGCGCAGGTCCGCGCGGGTGCGGCCGGCGTTCTCCATGGCGTGCCAGGCCGTCTGGAGGAACAGCCGCTCCTGCGGGTCGATGATCTCCGCCTCGCGGGGCGACACGCCGAAGAAGAGCGGGTCGAACTTGTCGATGCCGTGCAGGAAACTGCCCCACCGGCTGTACGGGGCGGCCTGGTCCGCGGGCGTTGCCCGGTCGTAGTCACGCCAGTTCCAGCGGTCGGCCGGGATCTCGGTGACCAGGTCGCGGCCGGCTCGCAGGTTGGCCCAGAACTCCTCCAGGGTGTCCGACCCGGCGAACCGTGCGGCGACGCCGACGATGGCGATGGGCACGGGGCCGGAGGCGGAGGGGGCCGGGGCGGAGGAAACCGGGGCGGCGGGGGCCGGAGCCGGAGCGGGGGTGACGGCGGGCGTGGCCGCGGGCGCGGGCTCCGTCACGGCCGCCGGTGCGGGCGAGGCGGCCGGTGCCGCGAGCTCCGTGATCCGGGCGCCGTGGTGCTCGGTGAACCAGGCGGCGAGGTCGCGCAGGTTCTGGTACTCGAAGAACAGCGTCTTCGGCAGCGAGCCGAAGTCGTCCTCCAGCCGCCGGGTCAGATCCATGATCAGGAGCGAGTCGATGCCGAACTGCTCGAAGGCGACGCCGGGTTCGATCTCTTCCGGGGGGAACTCGAAGACCGTGGCGAGCACTCCGCGCAGGAAGTCCTCGGCCATGGCCGCGACCGGGCGTTCCGTGCCCACCGGCGCGGAAGGAGCAGCAGGGGCGGAAGAGGCGGAGGCAGCGGCGGGTGCGGACGGAGCGGACGGCTCCGGCGCCGGGGCGTCGAGCACCTGGCGCAGCCGCGCGAGGTTGCCGTGCGCGACCAGGACGTGGTCGCCGTCGTGGCCGAGCGCCCGGTCGAAGGCGTCCAGCGCCGCGTCCGTCGGCATGGCCACCAGCCCCACCTGACGGGCCATCCGGGCAGCGGTCGCCTCGTCGGTGTCGACGCGTATGCCGCCGTCGGCCCACAGCGACCAGAGGACGGACAGGCTGCGGCCCGGCCGGTCGCTCGCGCGCCGCCACTGCGCGAAGGCGTCGAGGAAGCGGTTGGCATAGGCGTAGTCGGTCTGGCCGGGGCTGCCGGCGGCTCCGGACATGGAGGAGAACGCGACGAAGAAGCCGAGCGGGTCGCCGGCCGTGGCCTCGTCGAGTTCCAGGGTGCCGCGCACCTTGGGCCCGAGGACGGCCGCGGTCTCCTCGTCGGTCTTGCGGACCAGCAGCGCGTCGCGGGTCGTCCCGGCGAGGTGCAGCACGCCGTGGATCGGTCCGAACGCGGCGTGGACGCGCTCGACGAGGCCGGCCGCGGCGCCGGGAGCGCCGAGGTCCGCCGGGAGGTAGTGCACGTCGAGACCGGCGGCGCGCAGGTCCGCGAGGTCGGCGTGGGCCGAACGGCCCGTCAGGACGTAGCGGGCGGTGCCGCCCAGGTGGGCGACGAGGTGGCGGCCCAGGGCTCCGGCGCCGCCGGTGACGAGCACGGTGCCGTGCGGAGCGAGCGGTGCCGGGGCCGGCTCGATGCCCTCCCACCGGAGCACCTGCCGGCGACCGTCGGCGGTGTAGCGGACCCGGAACTCGTGGGCGCCGCGCGCCTCGGCCGCGACGGCCGTCGCCGGGTCGGCGTCACCGGTGTCGATCACGGCGACCCGGAAGTCGGGGTGCTCGTTGGCGAGGGCACGCCCGAAGCCGTCCAGGGCGTAGACCCGCGCGTCCTCAGCCGTACCGGCCGGGCGGAACAGGTGCAGCACCCGCACCGGCTGCGGGGCCGGCTGCGCCGACCAGGAGCGGAAGAGCTTCAGCAGGCCGGGCAGCGGGTCGCCGTCCACGGCGCGGACGACGAGGAGTTCCTCGCCGCACGGGAAGACGGCGTCCTCGGTGGAACGCCCGGCGCCGGGGAGCGTCGCGTCGCCGAGCAGCACCGTGCGCGCGAGCGGGCCGCCGGCGGCCGGCGCCGGCGCGTCCTGCCACCGCTGGACGAGCAGGTGCGCGGCGACGGTGGCGTCGAGGCCGGCGGCACCGGCCACGGCGCGGGTGACGACGGCGCGCAAGCGCACGCACACGCGGCCCTGCGCGTCAGCGAGGGCCACGTCGTGGCCGGCCGGGGTCGCGACGGCGTGCACGTAGCCCTGCTCGGGCAGCGGGCCGAAGATGTCGACGGCGTCCAGGGAGAAGGGCAGCTGCCGGGCGCGCGGGGCCGCGGGGTCCTCGTCGGTCCACAGGCAGGCCTGGAGCATCGCGTCCAGCAGGGACGGGTGCAGGGTGAAGTCGGTGAAGGGGGCGTCCGCGGCCTCCGGCACCGCGACGTGCGCGAGGGCCTCGCCCGGCGCGGACCGCACCGACCGCAGCCCTTGCAGGCTGGGGCCGTAGCCGCCGCCGAGCGCGCTGAAGACCGCGTAGCACTCGTCGGCCGTCGACGTGCGGGGCAGCCGGGCCCGGACGGCCTCCAGGTCGAGGAGCGGAGCCTCCTGCCCGGCGTCGAAGCGGAGCGTGCCGGTGGAGCACAGCGCGCCGTCGGCGCTCCCGTCCACCTGCCGGACCTCGTAGGACACGCCGTCGGCGGCCTGCCGGAGGTCCAGGCGCACGCGCACGGGCTCGTCCTCGACGAGCACGGGGCGGGCCCACAGGACGTTGACGATGCCGGTCGCGCGGCCGTGCCCGAGCCGGTCCGCGGCGGCCACCGCGAACTCCAGGGCGGCGACGGCGGGCAGGATGCGGACCCGGCCCAGGGCGTGGTCGCGCAGGTAGAACTCGTTGCCCGTCAGCAGTCGTTCGGCCGGTCCGTCGGCCAGGGCGGCGGGCGGGCTGATCCAGTAGCGGCGGGAGGGCCGGGGCGGGCGGGGCAGGGAGAGCCGGGCGGGGCGGCCGCCGGGCAGCTCCGGCCAGACGACGTCCTGTCCCGCGACCCACAGGCGGGCGGCCTCGGCCGGGTCGTCCGTACGGGCCGGGCCGGCGGCGGGCGCGTCCGCGGCTGCGGACGCCGTGCCGGTCACGACGCCGTCGCCGTCGCGCAGGCGTGCGGCGAGCTCCGCGACGTCCGTCACGACCACGGCGAGCCGCTCCCGGAGCGCCTCGCGGCCGGTTTGCAGCGTGTGCGTGATGCTGTCGAGGGAAGCCGCCGGGTGGGCGTCCAGCCAGTCCGACAGTTCCGCCCGGTACCGGTCGAGCTGTTCCCGGCCCTCGGCCGACAGCACGACCAGTCGAGCGGTCCTGTCCTCGGTGTTGCGGCTCATCAGCGCTTTCCCGCCTCTTCCACTACCACGTGCACGTTGCTGCCTCCCATGCCGAACGAGCTGACGCCGGCCCTCGCCGGCGCGCCGTCGGGTGTTTCCCATGCCTGCCGTCCGGACTGGATCCGGAAGGGGCTGCCCGAGAGGTCGATCTCAGGGTTGGTCGCGCGCAGGTCCACCAGGCCGGGGAGCGTGCGGTGACGCATCGCCAGCAGGACCTTCACGATGCCGGCGACCCCGGCCGCGGCCTCCAGGTGGCCGATGTTCGTCTTGACCGAGCCGACGCCCGTCCGCGCGGGGGCGACCGGGATGCCCCAGTCCCCGTACAGCCGGCCGAACGCCTCTTTGAGGGCGTCGATCTCGATCGGGTCGCCGAGCGGCGTCCCGGTGCCGTGGGCCTCGATGTAGCCGATGGTGTCGGGCGCCACCGCGGCGGCCCGGTGCGCGGCGAGGACGACCTCGCGCTGCGCCTGCGGGTTGGGCACGGTGAGCGAGTGGGTGTGCCCGCCGTGGTTCTCCGCCGAGCCGATCAGCACGCCGTGCACCGGATCTCCGTCGGCCAGCGCGCGGTCCAGCAGCTTCAGCGCGAGGAGCACCACGCCCTCGCCCCGGCCGTAGCCGTCGGCGCGCTCGTCGAACGTCTTGCAGCGGCCGTCGGGGCTGAGCATCCCGGCGCGGCGCAGCCCGGTGAACCCGTGCGGGGACAGCAGCAGGTTCGCTCCGCCGGCCAGGGCCAGCTCGCAGTCCCCCTGCTGGAGCGCGCGGGCCGCGCGGTGGACGGCGACGAGCGAGCTGGAGCACGCCGTGTCGAAGACGGCGCTGGGGCCGTGCAGGTCGAAGACGTACGAGATGCGGTTGGCCGCGATCGAGGCGACGTTGCCGATCAGGAAGTGGTCGCCCATCTCCGGGGAGCCGGGGCCGAGCAGGCTCAGGTAGTCCGCGCCGCTGAGGCCGACGAAGACGCCGGTGCGGCTGCCCGCGAGCGCCGCCGGGACCTGCCCCGAGTCCAGGACGGCCTCGTGGGCCGCGTGCAGCAGCAGCCGCTGCTGCGGGTCCATCTGCGCCGCCTCGCGGGGCGAGATGCGGAACAGCTGGGCGTCGAAGGCGTCCACGTCGTCGACGTAGGAGCCGCGGAAGCGCTCGGGGAAGACCCGGTCGGAGAAGCCGCGCTCCAGCGGGTAGGGCCGGGTCAGGTCGCGTCCGACGGCGAGGTGCTCCCAGAACTCCTCCAGGCCGGCGGAGGAGGGCAGGCGGCCGCCGATGCCGACGATCGCCACCGGCGGGTAGCCGTCCGCCGCGGCGGACGGGGCCGGCGCGCCCGCCTGTGCCACGGAGACCACGGCCGCGGACGGGGACGGGGCGGCCGGGGTGAACGCTCCGGGGTGGGCTTCGCGGAGGTGGGCCGCGAGCGAGGTGAGGTCCGGGTGGGCGTAGAAGACCGTCGGCCGCACCGGGATGCCGAAACGTTCCCGCAGTGCCACCGCCAGCCGGGTGAAGCCGATCGAGTCGAAGCCCGCCTCGCCCAGCGGCCGGTCCACGGGGATGTTCTGCGCCGGCACCCCGGCGACCCCCGCCGTCGTCTCGCGCAACCAGGTCACGAGGTCACCGGCGTGCGCCGCGGGCCGCGCGGGCGCCGCCGCGGCCGGCCCGGCCACGGGTCCGGCGGCCGGGCCGCCGCCGTGGCCGAAGCGGCGCACCAGTTCGTCGAGGGGCAGCGCCGTCAGCGGACCGGTGTCGACCTTCGCGTTGGGGGTCAGAGGGAACCGCTCCAGGGCCACGGTGCGGGAGGGAACCATGTAGTCGGGCAGCCGGTCCGCGATCCGCCGGACGGCGGACGCCGCGTCCGCGCCGCCCGTCACGAACGCCACGAGCTGCGGGTGCCCGGCCAGTTCCTCGCGCACGACCACGCGGACGTCGCCGACCTCGCCGGTGCTCCGGACCGCGGCCTCGACCTCTCCGAGCTCGATGCGGTGGCCGCGCAGCTTCACCTGCCGGTCGGCCCGCCCGAGCACCAGCATCTCGCCGGTGGGCGTCCAGCGGGCCAGGTCGCCGGTGCGGTAGAGCCGTTCGCCGGTCGCCGGGTCCTCGACGAAGCGCTCGGCCGTCAGCTCCGGGCGGCCGCGGTAGCCCAGGGCGACGCCGTCGCCGCCGATCAGCAGCTCGCCCACGGCACCGAACGGCACGGGGGCGCCGCCGGGGCCGGCGGTACGGAAGGTGGTGTTGGCGATCGGGGTGCCCACGGTCACGGGGGCGTTGCGGCGCACGCGCTGCGCGGAGGACCAGATGGTCGTCTCCGTCGGGCCGTACATGTTCCACAGCTCGTCGCACCGGTCCAGGAGCCGGCCGGCGAGCTCGGGCGTCATCGCCTCGCCGCCGCACAGGATCCTGCGCACGCGTCCCGTCCAGCCGGCGTGCAGCAGCATCTCCCAGGTGGCGGGGGTGGCCTGGACGATCGTGGCGCCCGACGCGCCGATCAGCTCGGCCAGCGCGAAGCCGTCCCGCAGCGCCTCCGAGGGCGCGATGCGGACGGTGGCGCCGCGGGTCAGCGGGAGCAGCAGCTCCAGGCCCGAGATGTCGAAGCCCGCGGTGGTCACGGCCAGCAGCGTGTCACCCTCGGCGCAGCCGGGGCTGTCGGCCGTCGAGTCGAGCAGGTTGACGAGGTTGCCGTGGCTGACCTCGACGCCCTTGGGCTCGCCGGTCGACCCGGACGTGTAGAGCACGTACGCGAGGTCGCCGTCGCGGCGGGCGACCGGGGCGGCGGGAGCCGCCGTCTCCCGGCCGGTCAGGGGGATGCGGACGCCGGGCGTGCCCTCGGGCAGCCGGCCGGCCAGGTCCGGGTCGAGGACCACGGCCGCGAGGCCCGCGTCGGTGGCGATGTGGGCGAGCCGGGCCGCGGGGAAGTCCGGGTCCAGGGGGACGTAGGCGGCGCCGGCGGCCTGGATCGCGAGCAGGGTCACGACAAGCGCGGCCCGGCGGCCCACGAGGACGCCGACGACGTCGCCGGGGCGCACGCCGCGGCCGGTGAGCGCCCGGGTGAGGGCGTGGGTGCGCCCGGCGAGCCCGGCGTAGGTCAGCGACTCCTCGGCGTCGGCCACCGCGGTGCGCTCCGGGGTGCGCTCCGCCTGCCGGAGGACGAGGCCCGCGGCGGTGACGTCGCGCGGCCGTTCGCGGCGGGTGGCGTTGGCCCGCTCGACCGCACCGCGCTCGGCGGCGGTGGCGAGTTCGACGTCGCCGACGCGCCGCGAGGGGTCGGCCGTCACGGCCTCCAGCAGCAGCCGGTAGTGCTCGGCCAGCCGCTCGGCGGTGGAGCGGTCGAAGCGCGCCGGGTCGTACTTGACGTACACCAGCGCGCCGGGGCCGCGCACGACCACCTCGACGACGAGGTCGTTCTCGCCCTCCTGGGTGAGGTCGAGCGCGTCCCGGAAGACGGTCTGCCCGGCCGCCATGTCCTGGTCGCCGCCGACGCCCTGCTGCATGTAGAAGCCGATGTCGAAGCCCGCTCCGGCGTCGGAGGTGCGGCGCAGGTCGTCGACGACGGACGCGAACGGGTAGGCGGCGTGGTCCTCGGCCTCCGCCATCCGCGCGTGGACGGCGTCCATGAGCGCGGTGAAGCTCCGGCCGGGGTCGCAGTCCAGGCGCAGCACCACCGGGTTGATCAGGTAGCCGACGGTGCGGTCGAAGCGCTGCGAGGGGCGGCCGTCGGTCGGCACCATGACGCTGATGTCGCGGTGCCCGGAGTGCCGGTGCAACAGGGCGGCGAAGGCGCCGAGGACGACGCTGAACGGGGTCAGCCGGGCCGCGCGGGCGGTGTCGCGGACCGCGCTCCAGGTCGCCTCGGAGAGCCGCAGCTGCACCATCGCGCCCTCGTCGTGCGCGGCGGGGGCGCGCCGGGGGCGGTCGGCGATCGCTTCCAGCACGGGCGCGGTCGAGGCGCCGGTCAGCCGGTCGAGCCACCACGCGCGGTGTTCCCGGGCCTCCGGGCCCGCGAGCATCGCCCGCTGCCAGCGCACGAACTCGGCGTACGGGGCGGCGGGTTCGGCGGCCGGCAGCTGCCGTCCCGCGGCGAGCGCCTCGTGGCAGGCGACGATGTCGCGCAGCAGGAGGTGGCTGGAGACACCGTCGGTGATCAGGTGGTGGAAGACCAGGAGCAGCAGGGTGCCGCCGCCGGGGGCCGCGACGAGCCACATCCGGTGCAGCGCGTCGTGTTCGAGGTCGAACGGACGGCTGATCAGGTTCCGCAGGCGGACGGCGAATTCGCCGTCGGTGACGTGGCGGAGGTCCAGCCGGGTCACCTCCGCGGGGCGGTCGGTGATCTCCTGCTCCGGCCCGCCGGCGCCGAGCCGGACGGCGATGCGCAGCCCGGGGTGCCGGCGCACCACGGCGGCCAGCGCCTCGGCCAGCCGGCCGGGGTCGACGCCGTCGCCGAGCCACAGGCCCAGCGGGAGGTTGTACGAGGACGCCCGCGGGTTGTCCGCGTGGATCGCCCACAGCGCCGCCTGTCCGCGGCTGAGCGGGTACGGGCCCGGCCCGGGCTCCGGCTCCGGCTCGCCCGCCGGTGCCTGCTCCCGTGCGGGCGACGGCTCGGCCAGCCCGCGCAGCACGAGCTCCGCCACGTCGTCGGACATCTCTCCGGCGGCGATGGCCGCCAGCAGTTCGCGCAGTTCGGTACTCATCGGCCCGTCCCTCCCTTCAGTGCGGCCAGCGCGTCGTCCACGCGCACGGATCCGTCGCGCAGACCGGTCAGCAGGGCCGCGATCCTGTCCCCGGACTGCTCCGGGGCCTTCGCGGTCGCCTGCGCGGGTACGGGGGCCGGTGCGGTCTCCTCGCGCCCCGGCAGGGGCCCGTACGCCTCGAACACGGCGCGGGCCACGGCGCGCGCCGTCTGGGCCACGCCGAACATGCGCGCGGGGATCTCGACGCCGTAGTCGGCGCCGAGGCGGCGGCTCAGCCGGCGCAGGCCCAGCGAGTCCACTCCGGCGTCCGACAGCACCCGGTCCACGGGCAGCCGGTCGGGCCGCATGCCCAGGTGCGCGGCCAGGAGCCCGCGCACGTGCTCGCGCACGGCGGCCTCCGGGCCGGTGCCGGCGGGCGGCGCGGCCGCCACGGGCGCGGCGGGCTCGGCGGGCCGTACGGGCTCGGCGGCTTCGGCGGGCCTGGCGTGCTCGACCTGCACGGCCTCGGCCTGCCGGGCGGGCTCGGCGGGTACGGCGGCCGCGTCGCGGTCCTCGGCAGCACCGTCGACCAGGCCCGCCTCGGCGGCCTGGACGGCGTCGAACCGGGGGCCGGGGGTCAGCCAGTAGCTCTCCCGTGCGAACGGGTAGGTCGGTGCGGGGACGCGGCGCGGGGCCGCGCCCTGCCACAGCTCCGCCCAGTCGATCGGCGCGCCGCCGACCCACAGCCGGGCGACCTTGTCGAGCAGGCCGGCGTCCACCACGGACCGCAGGTAGCGGCGGCCCTCGGCGCCCTCCAGCAGCAGCGCCGTGGTGGCGTCCGAGCCGTCCCCGGTGAACACGCCGGCGGCGCCGTCACCGGACAGCCAGGCCTCCAGGCCCGCCACCAGCGCGCGCAGCGAGCCGGCGACGATCGCGAGGCGCTCGGAGAACTCCTCGCGGCCGGTCTGGAGCGTGTGGGCGAGGGCGGCCGGGGAGACGTCCTCGTGGTCCGCGGCCCAGCGGGCCAGGCGCCGCGCGTAGCCGCGCAGCCGCTCCGCGTCCCTGGCCGACAGGACGAACACCTGGGCGCCGGACGGCGCGGGGGGCACCTCCTCGCCGTACTCCTCCACGACCAGGTGGGCGTTGACGCCGCCCAGGCCGAAGGAGCTCACTCCGGCCCGCAGCGGGGCCTCGGCCCCGTCGGGCGTGCGGACCCGGCGCCAGGGCTCGCGCCCGTCCGGCAGCCGCAGCGGGCTGCCGCCGAGGCGCAGGTGCGGGTTGAGGGTGTCCAGGTGCAGGTTCGCGGGGATCTCCCGGTGCCGCATCGCGAGCAGGGCCTTGATCAGGCCGGTGACGCCCGCGGCCGCCTCCAGGTGGCCGGTGTTGGTCTTCACCGCGCCCAGCGTCACGTGTGCTTCCCCGCACTCGGCACCGTGGTCGGCGTACAGCTCCGCGAACGCCGTCTTGAGGCCCTCCACCTCGACCGGGTCGCCGAGTTCGGTGCCGGTGCCGTGCGTCTCGACGTACGTGACGGTCCGCGGGTCCACCCCGGCCCGGCGGTGCGCCTTGACGATGCAGGCGGCCTGGGCGTCCGGGTTGGGGGCGGTCAGCGAGTTGGTGCGGCCGCCGTGGTTGACCGCGCTGCCGCGCAGGACGCCGTGGATGACGTCGCCGTCCGCGATCGCCGCGTCGAGGCGCTTGAGCACCACCACGCCGACGCCCTCGGCGCGCACGATGCCGTTGGCGCTCGCGTCGAAGGTGCGGCAGCGGCCGTCGGGGCTCAGCATGTCGGCCTGGCTCATGTCGACGAACAGCGTCGGCGAGGCGATGACGTTCACGCCGCCCGCCAGCGCGACCTCGCAGTCGCCGTGCCGGATGGCCTCGGCCGCCCGGTGGACGGCGACGAGCGACGACGAGCAGGCCGTGTCGATCGTCTCGCTGGGGCCGCGCAGGTTCAGCAGGTAGGACACCCGGTTGGACATGATGGCGTGCGCCCTGCCCACCGTGTTGTACCCGTCGAGCGGGACGCCGAGGGCGTGCTGGAGCTCGAAGTAGTCGTAGGTGCCGCTGCCGATGAAGACGCCGGTGTCCGTGCCCGCGAGCGAGGACGGCCGGATGCCGGCGTTCTCGATCGCGGTCCAGGCGGCCTCCAGCACGAGCCGGTGCTGCGGGTCCATGGCCACGGCCTCGTGCGGGGAGATGCCGAAGAACTGCGGGTCGAACAGGTCGACGCGGCGCAGGAACCCGCCCCACTTGGCCGGCGTGCGGAACCGTCCGGGCTCCGGCTCGCCGTGCAGGCGGCGCCAGTCCCAGCGGTCGGCCGGGATCTCGCGGACCAGGTCGTCACCGGCCGTCAGGTGCTGCCAGAACTCGTCCAGGTCGTCGGAGTCCGGCAGCAGGCCCGCCATGCCGACGATCGCCACGGCGGCGGGTTCGCCGGCGAGGGGTGCCGGGACGGCCCCGGGCGCGGTGCGCACGGTTGCGGGCGCGGCCGCCGCGGGGGCGGGGGCCGGCTCCGGGGCGGGAGCGGGCCGCTCCGGGGCGGGGGCCGCCGGGCGGAAGGCGGCCGCCAGGGCCGGACCGTGGTCCCGGAGCACCTTGCCGACGAGGTCGTTCGCGGTGGCCACGCCGAAGAACGCGGCCGGCGTCAGGTCCAGGTCCCAGCGCGCGTTCGCCAGGTGGCTCAGCCGCGTGTACATGATCGAGTCGAAGCCGAAGCGGCTGAGCAGGTCGTCCGCGGCGAGCTCGCCCGGCCGGATGCCCGCCACCTCACGCAGGAGGCCCAGCAGTTCACCGGCCGCGGCCTCGCGCCACCCTTCGGCGGCCGGGGCGGCCGCCGCGGCGGTCGCGGGGGCTGCCGCCGGAGCGGCGACCGGCTCCGGGGCCGCGGGCCGCTGTCCGGCCGCACCCGCCACCGGGACGCCGATGCGGGCGAGGAAGTCATCCGTACCGGAGACCACTGCCACCTGAACCTCCTGTCCGCCGAGCACCTGGCTCAGCGCCTCGAATCCCGCCTGCGGTGAGAGCGGGTGGACACCCGCGGCGACCAGCCGGTCGCGGTGGCGCTCGGTGAGCGCGGAGCCGGCCCAGGCCCCCCAGTTCAGGACCCGGACGGGGTAGGGCAGGTGCGCGGCGAGCGCGCGCCCGATGGCGTCCTGTGCGGTGCACCCCGCCGCGTAGGCGGCCTGACCGGGGTTCCCGAGGAACGACTGGACGGACGAGAACACCGCGAGGAAGTCGGGCCGGCGGTCGCCCAGGGCCACGGCGAGCGCCGCGGTCGTACGGCTCTTCGCGGTCAGCGCGCGCGTGAACCACGCCTCGTCCATGGCCGCCAGCGACCGGTCGCCGGGGACGGTCACCGAGTGCAGGACCCCGTGCACGGTGCCCACGCGCTCGAACACGGCCCGCAGCTGGTCCGGTTCGGCGGCGTCCGCCCGGTGGACCTCCACCGACGTCCCGGCCGGGTCGATCGCCCGGATGCGGGCGGCCTTGGCCGCGTCCGGCGCGGAGCGCGCGACGAGGGCGACCCTGGCCCGGTACCGCCGCACGAGCTGTTCGGCGATGTCCAGTCCCAGGTCACCAGTACCCCCGGTGATCACGTACGTGCCGCCCTCGCGCAGCACGGGTGCGGCCGGCGCCTCGCCCTCGACGGGGACGAGCACTTCCCGGAACCACTGCCCGGCGCGCAGCGCGTAGTCGCCGGGGACGGCGACGGAGACGGTCGCGGGGTCGTCCGCTCCGACGTCGACGGTGCTGACCCGCCAGCGCTCGCACTCGTGGCGCACCGACCTGGCCAGGCCCAGCGCGGCCGCGGCCGACGGGTCGGCGGGGGCGGAGTCCACCCCTGCGGCGCGGCGCGTGACGACGGTCAGCGAGAGCTCGCCGGCCGCGCCGGGGCGCTCCTGGAGATGCTTGACGATGCGGAACAGGCCGAGGACGCCGGCCTCGCCGCTGACCACGGCGTGGACCGCGGCGGGCGTCGGCAGCGACTCCAGGGGAGCGTCACCGATGCGGTGGACGTCGGCCGCCGGGTGCTCGTCGCAGCCGAGCACCCAGACGGGACCGGCGGCCGGGAAGGCGGCGACCGGGGCGGCGACGGGCTGCCGGCGCGGCGCGTACCGGCCCGCGGGGGCGGCGGGGGCGCTCTCGCCGGACGGCTCCTGGGCGGCGGTGCCGGTGGGCAGGTCCTCGAGCCCCGCCCAGCAGCGGCGGCGCTCGAACGGGTAGGTCGGCAGCGGGATGAGGACGCCGCCCTGCGGCCACTCGACGCGCTCTCCCGCCACCCAGCGGTCGGCGGTGGCGGTGCCTCCGGGCCGGGCCAGCGCGGGGTGCTCGGCGCCCCGGGCGGCGGCAGCCAGCGCGGCGGCGAGCGTGTGCCGGTCACCCGCGGTCACCGCCAGCCGCACCTCCATCGCGTCCCGGCCGTGCTGGAGCGTGTGCGCCGTGTCCGCCAGGTCCGGGGCCCGGTCCAGGGCCTCCAGCAGCGCCGTCGCGTACCGGCGCAGCGCCTCCGGAGTGCGGGCGGACAGCGGGAACACCCAGGGGCCGTACGGCCGTTGCGGTTCCGGTGCGGGCCCGGCCTCCTCCAGGACGACGTGGGCGTTGACCCCGCCGTAGCCGAAGGAGCTGACCCCCGCGCGCCGCGGGGCCACGGCCGGGCTCGGCCACGGCCGGGCCGAGCGGACCAGGTGGAAGGGGGTGCCGTCGAGGCGCAGGTGCGGGTTCTGCTCGCCGAGGCCGGCCACGGGCGGCAGCACGGCGTGCTCCATCGCCAGCAGCACCTTGAGGACGCCGGCGGCGCCGGCGGCGGACTCCAGGTGGCCGATGTTCGCCTTGACCGCTCCGAGACCGCAGTGGGGCTCGGCCGGCGCCTGGACTCCGCGGCGGCGGAAGAGCTCGTCGAAGGCCGTGCGCAGGCCGTTGATCTCGACCGGGTCGCCGAGCTCGGTGCCCGTGCCGTGCGTCTCCAGGTAGCCGACCGTGGCGGGGTCGGTTCCGGCGCGCTCGTGCGCCCGCACGATCATCGCCGCCTGGGCGGCCGGGTTGGGCGCGGTCAGGGACCGGGAGCGGCCGCCGTGGTTGACGGCGGTGCCGCGCAGCCAGGCGCGCACGCGGTGGCGGCGGGCCGGGCCCTCGCGGGTGAGGACGACGAAGCCGAAGCCCTCGCTGCGCACGAAGCCGTCGGCGCGGGCGTCGAAGGCCTGGCAGCGGCCCGTCGGGCTGAGCATGCCGGTGCGGCTGAGCAGGACGTGGTTGTGCGGCGACAGGATGAGGTTGATGCCGCCGGCGACCGCGATGTCGCACTCCCCCGACCGGATGGCCTCCGCGGCCCGGTGGAGGGCGACGAGGGAGCTGGAGCAGCCCGTGTTGACCGGTTCGCTCGGTCCGTGCAGGTCGAGCAGGTAGGAGACGCGGTTGACCAGGATGGAGTGCGTGGTGGCGGTGGCCGCGTGAGCGTCGACGGGGACGCCCGCGGCCTTCCTGACCTCGTCGTAGTCGCTCGATCCCACGCCGATGAACAGGCCGGTGTCCGAGCCCGCGAGGGCGCCCGGCGCCAGGCCGGCGTCCTCCAGCGCCGTCCACACGCCCTGAAGGACGAGCCGCTGCTGCGGGTCCATGCCCGCGGCCTCGTGCGGGGAGATGCCGAAGAACAAGGGGTCGAAGACGTCGACGTCGTGGACGAAGCCGCCGCGGCCGGCCACGCCCTCGGGGAGGGAGCGGCGGTCCCACCGGTCGGCGGGCACGTCGGTGATCAGGTCGTCGCCCGCCACCAGGTGCTGCCAGAACTCGTCCAGGTCGCGGCTGCCGGGCATCCGCCCGGCCATGCCGACGATCGCGATCGCCTCGGGCCCGGCGGGCGCGGCCGCCGGCGCCGCGGAGACGGGCGCCACGGGCGCGGGCAGGGGGGCCGGCTCGGGCCGCTCCTCGCCCGCCCCGGCGGCACCGTGGGCGGCGGGCGCGGGAGCGACGGCCCGCGGGGCGTCCAGCAGTCCGGCGTGGTCGCTCACGAGGCGGTCTGCCAGCGCGCGCAGGGTGGGCGTCTCGTAGAAGAGCGCGGGCGTCACGTCCAGGGCGAACTCGTCGTTCAGCCGGCTCGCGAGGAGGCTGTAGCTGACCGAGTCGAACCCGTAGTCGCCGATCGCCCGGTCGAGGTCGAGGTCGCCGACGGGGATGCCCGAGGCGTCCGCCGTGAGGGCCAGGAGCGCGTCGGTGAAGGAGGACAAGAAGGACACGGTGGTGTCGCTCCCGGGTGCGGCCTCGCCGCCGGGTGCGGCGGCGGGTGCGGCGGCGGGTGCGGCGGCGCCGGCCACGGCCCTGGCCACGACGACGTGCTGGAAGTTGCGGGTCGTCGCGCCGGAGTCCGGCATCGCGGCCGCCACCTCGTAGCCGGCGACGGCGAGCAGCCGGGTCCAGCCGGGCACGTCCAGCAGCGGCGAGCCGGGCAGGCGCAGACCGGTGTCGTCGTGGGCCCACCAGCCGTCGAACAGGCCGTAGGTGACCGTGGCGGGCAGGGTGACCGTGGTCAGCTCGTTGAACACCAGCTCGCCGCCGGTGCGCAGCAGGCCGCGCAGGTGGCGCACGGCGCGGCCCACGTCCGACGTGGCGTGCAGGACGTTGGCCGCGACAGCGAGGTCGAAGCCGTCCGCCGGGAAGCCCTGGGCGACGGGGTCGCTGTCCAGGTTGAGGCGCTTGAACCGCAGGAACGGGTACTGCTCGCCGAACTCCGCCCGGCCGTGGGCGAGGAAGGTGACCGACAGATCGGTGTACCAGTACTCGACCCGCTCGCCGTAGGGGCGGAGGGCACGCAGCAGGCCCGCGGACGTACCGCCGGTGCCGGAGCCGACCTCCAGGATGCGCACCTTGGCGTCCGGCGGGAGCTCCGCCAGGCGTCGCCGCACGTGCCCGACGAGGTGCTCGGTGAGCAGGTCGTTGTAGAGGTCGCTGATGGGGTTGCCCCGGTAGACACGCTCCATGAGGGAGGTGCCCGACTTGGGGAAGAGGAGTTCGGTGGCGAGGAGTTCGCCGCGCAGCAGCTCGGGGAAGCGCTCCAGGCACAGGGCCAGCAGCCGTACGAAGACCGCGGACTCGGGGTGGGCGTCGGCCAGTTCGCCGAGCTGCCGGAGGTGTCCGCCGGCGCGGGCCCCGGCCAGGGCGCCCGGCACCGGGCGCAGGCGTCCGCCGCCGGCGTCGAGCAGGCCGTGCTGCGCGAGCATGTCCAGCAGGGTGTGCAGCAGCCGCTCGTAGCGGGGGGTGACGCCGATCCGGCGGGAGACCTCGGCCGCGTCCGGGTCGGGGCCTGCGAAGGCACCCAGGTCGTCGAGCAGGGCCAGCAGTGCGCCGGTGGCGACCTCCGTCATCCGCCGGTCGAGCGCGTGGAAGTCCTCCACGACGCGCAGCCCGGCGGTGCCCCGCTGTCCACCGTCGGTGGTGGTCACGTCCGTCGTCTCCGTTCTCGTTGCTCCCATGCGCTCCCGCAGCGCCGCGGTGCCGGGCACCACGACGGCCTGGGGAGCCGGCTGCCGCAGTGCTTCGAGCAGCGCGGCGAATCCCGCCGCGGGCGTGATGGACCGGAAGCCGGCCGCGGTCAGGCCGTCCCGGTGGGTGTCGCCGGCCACCGCGCCGACCGTGCCCCAGAAGCCCCAGTCGACCGCGCGCACCGGGTAGGGCAGGCGGGCGTCGAGCGCGTGGGCGTAGGCGTCCAGGAAGGTGGAACCGGCCGCGTAGTTGGCCAGGCCCGGGTCGCCGAGGAAGGACTGCGCGGAGGAGAAGAAGGCCAGGAAGTCCAGCGGGCGTCCGCGCAGCGCGTCGGCCAGGGCCGCCGCGACGCCGGACTTGGCCGCCAGGCTCTCCGCGAGGTCCTCGTCGGACATGTTGCGCACCAGCCGGTCGCGCTGGACCAGGGCGGCGTGCACGACGCCGTGCACCGGCCCTTCCCGGTCGAGGAGGGCCGCGAGCCCGGCGCTGTCGGTGGCGTCGGCGCGCACGTAGCGGATCCCCTCCCCCAGGCCGGTGCCGGAGGGGAGTTCGCTGCGGCCGACCAGGACGACCTGCGCGTCCCAGTCCGCGGCGAGCCGGTGGGCGAGGGCCGCGCCGATGCCGCGGGAGCCTCCGATGATGACGTACGTGCCGCCGCGGCGGAGCGGTACGGGAGCGCTGCCGGCCGGAGCCGGGCGCAGGACCTGGGTGTGGCGGACGGTCCCGGTGCAGGCCGTCCGGGTTCCCCGCGGTGCCGGGGTCACGAGGTGCGCGGACTCGTGGGCGGGGTCGAGGTCGACGGTGGCGACCGACCAGCCGGGGTGCTCGTTCTCCAGGACCCGGGCGAAGCCGGTGACACCGGCGGCGTACGGGTCGGTCACGCCGCGGCCGGGTGCGGCGGCGGCACCGGTGGTGACGACCACCCAGTCGAGTGCGGGCAGGTGGGACCACTGGCGGGCGTGGCGGGCCAGGGCCTTGACGCCGGCGGCCTCGGCGGCCGCGACGCGGTCGGTCTCGCGCGGGGCGGCGGCGTCCGTGGTGCCGGTGAGGACGTAGACCAGGCGCGGCGTGACGGAAACGGGTGCGCCCAGCGGGGCGAGGACCGCGCCCTCGTGGCGGGCCGACAACTCGGCGGCGAGGCCCTCGCGTCCGGGGGCGTGCAGCACCACGACGGGGCCGGCGGGGGCCGGGGCCTCGGCGGGGGCGGCGCACACCTCCCAGGAGGGGACGTCCACCGGGAGGGCCTCCGGGGCGGGCTCCGGGACCCGCTGGACCGGGGCGGGAGCCGGGGCCTCGGCGGGGACGGCGGGCGCGGCGTCGACCCAGCACCGTACGCGGGCGAACGGGTAGAGCGGCAGCGCCACTTTCCGTGCCGTACGGCCGCGGTGCAGGGCACGCCAGTCCGGCGCGGCGCCCGCCGCCCAGCTGCGGGCCAGCACGTGGGGGTCCGTGGAATCCGGGACGGCGGCGCCGGACGCGCCGGTGACGCTGCCCCGGTAGCCGGCGGTCCGGGAGCCGTCGAGGAAGGCGCGGAGCGCCGAGCGCAGTTCGTCCGCGTCCGAGGCGACGACGGCGAGCCGCTCGGCCATGGGTTCGCGGCCGGTCTGGGTGGTGTAGGCGATGTCGGCCAGCGGGGCGTCCGGTCCCGCGCCGGCGGGCAGGCCCGCGGCGAGACCGGCCAGCGTGGAGCGGGCGTCGACGTGCGGGGCGGAGCCCGGGAAGCGCTCCGCGAGGGCGCGCGCCAGCCTGCGCAGGTCGTCCGCGTCCAGGCCGAGTTCGTCGAGTTCGGCCTCGGGGTCCGCACCGGTCAGGCCGGCGAGCGCGGCCACGTCGGCGGTCCGGTCGCCCGCGGGCGGCTCCAGGTAGCGCTGCGCCAGTTCGCGCAGGGCCTCCTGGGTGCGGGCGGAGAGCAGGACGACCTGCGGCCCGGCCACGGCGGGGGCGGCCTGCGGCTGCGGGTACTCCTCGACGATGACGTGGGCGTTGGCCCCGCCCGCGCCGAACGCGCTGACGGCGGCGCGGCGCGGGGTGCCGTCCGCGGCGGCGGGCCACGGCTCCGTCTCGCGCTGCACCTTCAGGCCCGCGGCGTCCCAGTCGATGCCGGGGTTGGCCGGGTCGGCGTGCAGGGACGGGACCAGGGTGCGGTGGCGCAGCTGGAGCAGCACCTTCGTCAGCCCGGCGATGCCGGCGGCCGGCTCCAGGTGGCCGATGCCGGACTTCACCGAACCCAGCCGGCCCGGCGCGTCGCCGTACGCCTGGGACAGTGCCGTGATCTCGATGGGGTCGCCGAGCGCCGTGCCCGTGCCGTGCGCCTCGACGTAGCCGACGGACGCGGCCTCGACCCCCGCCTTGCGCAGCGCCCGCCGGACGACGTCGGCCTGTGCGGCGGGGTTGGGCACGAAGAAGCCGCCCGCGCGCCCGCCGTGGTTGACGGCGCTGCCCTTGATCACGCCGAGAACACGGTCGCCGTCCTCCAGGGCGCGGGCCAGGGGCTTGAGCACGACGACGCCGACGCCCTCGCCGGGCACGTAGCCGTCGCCTCCGGCGCCGAAGGCGCGGCAGCGGCCGTCGGTGGAGACGAAGCCGACCTGGCTCAGGTGCAGGTACTTGTACGGGTGGACGATGAGGTTCACGCCGCCGGCGAGCGCCAGTTCGCTGTCGCCGGACCGCAGGCTCTCGCAGGCCAGGTGCAGGGCGGTCAGGGACGACGAGCACATCGTGTCCAGCGCCAGGCTGGGGCCGTGCAGGTCGAGGAAGAAGGAGACGCGGTTGGCCACCGCCGAGGAGAACGACGTCGGCAGCACCGGCAGCCGGTCCTCGGCGCCCAGGCCGAGCATCTGGTACTGGGTGAACATCACGCCCGCGAAGACGCCCACGGAGCGTCCGGCCACGTCGGCGCGGGTCAGGCCGGCGTCCTCCAGGGCGTGCCAGGAGGTCTGGAGGAACAGCCGCTCCTGCGGGTCCATGCCCTCGGCCTCGCGCGGCGTGACGCGGAAGAAGGCGGGGTCGAACTCGTCGATGCCGTCCAGGAAGCCGCCCCACTTGCTGTACGAGCGGCCGGAGGTGCGGCCCTGCTCGTAGAAGCCGGTCTGCTCCCACCGGTCGGCGGGGATCTCGGTGACGCAGTCGCGCCCGGTGCGCAGGTTGGTCCAGAACCGGTCGAGGTCCTCGGCCATGGGGTAGCGGCCGGCGACGCCGATCACGGCGATGTCCCCGTCGGCGTCGTGCGCCTGCGGGAGTGCGGCCGGGCGCGGCGCGCGGCGGGCGGGCTCCGGGGATTCCGGCTGCTCCGCGGCGGCGGGCGCGGCCGGGTCGGCGGCGGCGAGGCCCAGCGCCTCGCGGGCCCGGCCGGGGTCGCCGTGGAGGACGACGACCTCGGTGCCGGACAGCGCGAGCGCCTGCTCGAACACGTCCAGTCCGTCCGCCGTCGGCAGAGCGGCCTGGCCCTGGCGGCGGAAGAGCGCCTCGGCCGCCGCGTCCGTGCGCATGCCGCCGCCGGCCCACAGCGGCCAGGCGAGGGAGACCAGTCCGCGCTCGCGGGCGTAGGCGTCCATGAAGGCGTTCGCGGCGGCGTAGTCGCTCTGTCCCGCGTTGCCCGCGACGCCGGTCACCGACGAGAACACGGCGAAGAAGTCGAGGTCAAGGTGGCGGGTCGCCTCGTCCAGCAGCACGGTCCCGCGGACCTTGGGCGCGAGGACCGCCGAGACATCCCCGGCCGGCTTGCCGGCGAACAGGCCGTCCCGCAGCACCCCGGCCGCGTGGACGACGCCGTCCAGCCGCCCGTACGTCTCCAGGACGTCCTTGACCAGGGCGTCCACCTCGGAGCGGACCGTGATGTCGGCGCGCACGTACGAGCCGGCCGGCGGCGAGGGCTGCGGTGAGCGCCCGGCCAGGACGGCCGTGGCCCCGCGCTCGGTCAGCCGGGCGGCGAGCTCGCGGCCGATGCCGCCCGCCCCGCCGGTGATCAGGTAGACCCCGCCGCGCCGGACGGGGGCCGCGGCCCCGAGGGCCGCCTCGCGGTAGCGGCGGACGTACCGGCGCCCCGCCGCGTGCCGCACCCACGCCTCGGAGAGGTCGCCGAACTCCGCGAGCAGCGCCTCCGGTTCGGCGGGGCCGTCGCACTCGACGGCCGTGATCGCGAGACGCGGCTGCTCCAGGCGCACGGTGCGGGCCAGCCCGGACACCGCGGCGGCGACCGGTGCCGGGCCCGCGTGCACGACGGGAACCGGGCGGTCCGCCAGGACCTTGGCCAGGGCGAGCACCTCCTGGCAGGCCGACTCCACGGCCTCGGGGAGGGCGGCCCCGTCCCGCGGCGCCACGTGCAGGACCGCCTCGGGCGGCGTGCCGAGGCCGGCGAGGAGCAGCCGCAGGTCACCGGTCTCCCCGGTGCGCAGCTCGTACTCGTCGTCCGCGATGCGGCGGAAGGCCGGACCGCGGCGGGCGGTGATCTGCCCGGGCCGGGCCGTCAGGTCGCCGATCACCAGCAGCGGGCCGGCGGCCGGTGCCTGGGGACGGGGCGCTTCCTGCCACAGGCCGGTCAGGGCGCCGGTGCGTCCGGGGAGTTCGTCCTGCGGAGCGGCGGCCGCCCGGGGGCGCGGGCCGGCGGGCAGCAGCCCGGCGAGGTGCGCCGCGACCGCGTCGACGGTCGGGTACTCGAAGAGCAGCGTGGGGTAGAGCGCGACGTCCCAGCGCTCCTCCAGGGCCCGGACGAGGGTGAGGAGGTGGGTCGACTCCAGGCCGAGGTCGTAGAAGCCGCGGTCCGGGTCCACTTCCAGGGCTGGGTCGCCGACGGTCAGACGGACCAGTTCGGTGATCTCCGCGCGGAGGTCGGCCGGTTCGCCGTCCGTGCCCGTGGGGGAGACCGGCTCGGCGGGGGCCGCGGCGGGCACCGGCGCGGCGGGTGGCGTGGCAGGCCCCGCGGCCGTGGTGAGCCGGGTGATCGACGCCGTGGAGCGGATGCGCTTGAAGGTCAGACCGGTGAACTGCGCGGCGAGGACGCCCGACCCGTCGTACAGGTCGATGTCGGCCTTGACGATGTCCTTGGCCGCCTCGTCGCCGGCCCCGGACGGCTTCAGGCGCAGGTCGACGGTGCAGGCGTCGCCGAGCGTGCGGGCCGCGCGGAAGGAGGCGATGTGCAGGGGGATGAACGGGCGCCCGTCGGCGTCGGCTCCGTCGAACACGAGCGCGTACGACTGCATGGTCGACCCGTCGAGCAGGGCGGGGTGGAGGAGGAAGTCCCCCACCGTGGCCCGTGCCTCATCGCCGAGCGCGATCTCGGCGCGCACGTGGTCGGTGCCGGTGCGCAGGGTGCCGGCGCAGCGCATGAAGGCCCGGTGCTCGATGCCGGCCGACCGGCCGGTCGCGTACACCTGGCCGACGTCGCCCGCGGCGCCGGGCGCCGCGGGGGCGAGCGTGCCGGTGAGCGGGGCCAGGCCGGTGCGCAGCGTCGCCCTCAGGTGGGTGGTCACCGCGTCGTCGACCGGAGTGCCGTCCTGCGTGCGGCGACTGGTCGCCGTCACGTGGAAGTCGGCACCGTCGGGCACGAGTTCGACGGACAGCTCGCGGTCGAAGGACTCGGTGGTGACCACCGGCTCGACGAACAGCACGTCGTTCAGCTCGGTCCCGTCCAGCGGGATGCCGTGCGCGACGAGCAGCCGGTGGACGATGTCGAGGAAGGTGACACCGGGCAGGGTGCGGACCCCGTGTACCCGGTGGTCGTCGACGATCGGGTTGTCCCGGTTCAAAAGCAGGGCACAGCGAACGGACCTTCGGTCCACGTGTTCTCTCCTGGGGATCGGCGATGCGCGGCGGGGCGAGGGAGCGGCCCGGGCGCGCCGGTGACGTGCCGGGTTACGTGAGGATCAGGTCGAGCCGGGCCGAACGGACCGGTTCCGCGGCGGGGGCGGCCGCGGGGGGCAGCCGCCAGAAGCGTCTGCGCCGGTAGTCCGGCGGCGGCAGCGCGGGCCTGCCCGGCTCGCCGGGGGTGCCGGCCGCCAGGACGAGGTGGGCGTTGGTGCCGCCGAAGCCGAAGGCGCTGACGCCGACCCGGCTGCCGGGCGGCAGGTCCGCGACGGCGGTGACGGGGAAGAACGGCGACTCGGCGAACGCGAAGCGCGGGTTGGGGCGTTCGCAGTGCAGGGTCGGCACCAGCCGGCCGTGCCGCAGGATCTGCACGGCCTTGATGAACCCGGCGACGCCGGCCGCGCTGAGCAGGTGTCCCATCGTGCTCTTGATGCTGCCGATGCCGCAGTAGCCGCGGTCGTCCGAGTACGTCCGGTGGACGGCGGTCAGCGCCTGGAGCTCGATCGGGTCGCCGATCATCGTTCCGGTGCCGTGGGCCTCGACGTAGCGGACGGTCCGCGCGTCGATCCCGCCGCGGGCGAGCACGCCGGAGACCAGGGCGCGCTGGGCGGCTCCGTTCGGCGTGGTGTGGCCCATGGTCCGGCCGTCGTTGTTGACGCCTGACGACTCGATCACGGCGAGCACGCGGTCCCCGTCGCGCCGGGCGTCGTCGAGCCGCTTGAGCAGCACCATCCCGGCGCCCTCGCCGGGGACCAGGCCGTCGGCGGACGCGTCGAAGGCGCGGCACCGGCCGCTGGGGGACAGCGCCTTGCCGGCGCTGAGCATCAGGTACGGCTCCTCGTCGAACAGCAGGTCCACGCCCCCGGCCAAGGCCATGGACGTCTCGCCGGACGCCAGGCTCTGCGCCGCCAGGTGGATGCTCACCAGGGACGACGAACAGGCGCTGTCGACCACGAGGTTGGGACCGGTGAGGTCGAGGAAGTGCGAGATGTGCGCGGCGACGAAGTTCTGGTTGACACCGGCGATGTACTCGCGCTTCGGGGGCTGGAGGTGCGCGCGGTGGTTGCCCGTCCGGGTGCCGACGAAGACGCCCACGGAGCGGCCCCGCAGCTCGTCCTCGCGGTATCCGGCGTCGCGCAGGCACTCCACGGACACCTCCAGCGCCTTGCGCGCCAGCGGGTCCAGGTGCCGGGCCTCCTCATCGCCGAAGCCGAAGAACTCCGGGTCGAAGAGGGCGGCGTCGTCCAGGAACCCGCCCCACCTGCTGGTGCTGCGGCCCGGTCCGCCCTCGGGGCTGTGCAGGGACGCGGTGTCCCAGCGGTCGGCCGGCACCTCGGTGACGGCGTCGCCTCCCGCCAGCAGCACCTCCCACAGCTGCCCGGGGCCGGCGGCGCCCGGCAGGCGGCAGCCCATCCCGATCACGGCGACGGGCACCGGCTTGCCGTCGGACGCGCGGGCCGGCTGCGGCGCGGCGGCGGGGCGCTCGGCGGGCAGGGGCGCGCCGGCGGCGGCCGGCACATCGAGGGCGGCGGCGAGTCCGCCGAGCGTCGGGTGCTCCTGGAGCAGGCTCGGGTCGACCGGGTGGCCGAGCTCCGCTTCGAGGTCCCGGACGAGTTCGGCCATCAGCAGCGAATCCACGCCGACGTCGCCGAGCGCGGTCCCGGGGCCCAGCAGCGCGGGCTCGACCTTGGTCGTCCGGGCCACCAGGGCGATCAGCCGGTCGAGACCGGCGGCCGTGCCGGGCACGCCGCCGGGCTCGGTGCCGGCACCGCCGGAGGGCCGTACGGCCGCTGCGGAGGGCGCCGGTGCCGGCGCCGCGGGGGCGGTGCGCGACGGAGCCAGGTACAGCTCGTCCGCGGCCACCGAGGCGCGCTCCGCCCGGCAGGGCAGCAGGACGGGCTCGCCGGGCACGCGCAGGGCGAGGTCGAGCAGTTCCAGGGCGTCGCCCGCGGCCAGGTCGGGGATGCCGAGCGCACCGCTCGCACTCGTCCGGTCGGTTCCCATGCCCACGCCGTGCCACAGCGGCCAGCGCAGGGAGCGCACCGTGCAGCCGGACTCTCCGGTGCGGGCGGCCGCGAAGTCGTCGAGCAGGGTGTTCGCCGCCGCGTAGTCGAGGTAGCCCGCGCCGAGGCGCGGTGCGGCCGCCGCCACCGAGGAGAACAGCACCATGAGCCGCGGCGGGCGCGATCCGAAGGCGGACCACAGCACCTCCAGGCCGCCGGCCTTGGGCCGCAGCACCCGGGCGGTGTCCTCGGCCGTACGGGAGAGGAAGGACGCGGGCGCGTCCATCACGCCCGCGCAGTGGAAGACGGCGTCGAGCGAGCCGGCCTCCTTCCTGGCCCGGCCGATCAGCCGGCGCAGCGAGGTGACGTCGCCGAGGTCGTCGGTGCGCACGGTCAGCGTCACGCCGCGCTCGACCAGGCCAAGGAGCGCCGTGAGCCGGGCGCGCAGCACCGGGTCGGTGGACGGGGCGGCGGCGAGGGCGGCCCACTGGTTGCGCACGGGCATCCGGGAACGGCCGACCAGCACGATGTGCCGGGCGCCGCGGTCGGCCAGATGGGCCGCCAGGCGCAGCCCGATGCCGCCCAGACCGCCGGTGATCAGCACGGCGCCGCGGCCGATGCCGGCGAGCAGGTCATCGCCGGAGGGGGCCGGGGCGAAGACGGCCGCCGGGCGGCGGCGCCGGGCGCCCTCGTAGCGGATCTCGGTGTCCCGGTCGGTCGCCGCCGTCTCGGCCGCGACGGCGGCGGCGAGGCCGGCCGCCCCGCCGTCCACGCGGACGGTGCGCCCGTGGACACCGGGGAACTCGCCGGACAGGGAGCGGTAGAAGCCGGCGAGCACGGACCGCTCGGCGCCGCTGACGTGCACGCAGCGCAGCCCGGTGCGGGGCAGGGCGGTGAGCACCTGCTGGAGCAGGGCGATGCGTTCGGTGACCAGGGTGCCGGGTGCGGACAGGTCGACCAGGTCGACGACGCCGGTCAGTCCGTCCAGCGCCGGCAGCGGGTCGCCGGGGACGTGTGCGACGCCCCGCTCGGCGAGCACCGTGCGGGCGAGCCCGGGGTCGGTGGTGACCACCAGGAACCGGCCCTCCGGCGCGGTGGCCGGTGCGGGCGCGTCCTCCCAGGCGGTGGTGAGGAATTCGGCGCCGGGGATGGGCGCGGCCCAGTGCCGGTCACGGCTGAAGGGGTAGGTCGGCAGCGACACCGGCGGGGCGTCGGGGGTCGTGCCCTGCGCGCCGGTGTCCGGCAGGGGGCTCTCGGCCGGTGCGCCGTCCAGCACCGCGGCGAGCTGCGCGGCCAGTTCGCCGAGGCCGGCCGCCTCGACGGTGACGCCGTGCGGCAGGTGGGCGCGCCCCGTCCGCATCGTGCGGGCGATCGACGCCAGGGAGGGGGCACCGGGCGAGCGGACCACGTCCAGCAGCGCGGCCACGGCCTGCCGCAGGGCCTGCGGCGTACGGGCGGACACGGGGACGGACACCGGGCCGGCCGGGGCCGGCGGCACGGGCGCTTCCGGCGCCTCCTCCAGCACGACGTGCGCGTTGGTGCCGCCCATGCCGAAGGAGCTGACGCCGGCCCGGCGGGGTCCGCCACCGGCGGGCGCCTCCCATGCCGTCCGCTCCAGCTGGAGCCGCAGCGGCGTGCCCTCGGTCCTGATCATGCGGTTCGGCCGGCGCACGTTGCGGCTGGCCGGCAGCGTCCGGTGCCGCATCGCCAGGATGACCTTGATCATTCCGGCGATGCCGGCGGCCGCCTCCAGGTGGCCGATGCTGGTCTTGACCGAGCCGACGCCGCAGTGCGGCGCGGCCGGGCGCGGGTGGCCCCACTGGTCGTAGAGCCGCTCGAAGGCCGTGACCATGCCGGAGATCTCGATCGGGTCGCCCAGGCGGGTGCCGGTGCCGTGCGCCTCGATGTAGCCGACGGTCGCCGGGTCGACGCCGGCCTCGTTGTACGCGGCCACGAGCAGGTCCGCCTGCGCGTCCGGGTTGGGCGCGGTGAACGACCGTGCCTGGCCGCCGTGGTTGACGGCCGTGCCGCGGATCACCGCGTGGACGCGGTCGCCGTCGGCCAGCGCCCGGTCCAGCGGCTTGAGCAGCAGGGCGCCCACGCCTTCGCCCCGGACGTAGCCGTCGGCGTCGTCGTCGAAGGTGTGGCAGCGGCCGCGCGGGCTGAGGACGCCGGTGCGCTGGTAGGCGTTGTGCCGTGCGGGGTCGCACAGGACGTTCACGCCGCCGGCGATGGCCTGGTCGCACTCGCCCGCGCGCAGGGCCGCGACGGCCTGCGCGACGGCCACCAGGGACGACGAGCAGAGGGTGTCGACGGCGACGCTGGGCCCGCGCAGCCCGAGGGCGTAGGAAACCCGGTTGGCCACCAGGGACGGGGAGACCGCGACGCTCAAGTGGGGCTCGTCGTCTCCTGCGTGCTCGGCGAGGACCGCGGCGTAGTCGGAGTGGCACACGCCCGCGTAGACGCCCGTGCGGGTGCCGGCCAGCGAGGACGGGTCCACGCCCGCGTCCTCGGCCGTCGCCCAGGCGACCTCCAGCAGCAGCCGCTGCTGGGGGTCCATCAGCGCGGCCTCGCGCGGGCTGATGGAGAAGAACTCGTGGTCGAAGCCGCGTATGTCGTCGAGCAGGGCGGCCTTGCCGACCATGCCGGGGTGGGCGGCGGTGTTCCAGCGGTCGGCCGGGATGTCGCGCACGGCGTCCTCGTCCCGGCCCAGCAGGTCCCACAGTCCGGGCACGCTGGGCGCGCCGGGGAACCGGCCCGCCATGCCGATCACGGCGATGGGCGCGGCCGACGCCGTCACGGCCGGCGCCGCGGCCGTGGCCGGCGGGGCGGCGACCGGAGCCCGGTGCTCGCCGCGCACCACGCGTGCCATGGCGGCGACGGTGAACGCCCGGAACATGGTGCCGGGGTCGATCGCCAGCCCGGTCTCCTCGCCGACCCGGACGACGGCCTCCGACAGCGACAGGCTGTCGAGCCCGTAGTGGCGCAGGTCCTCGTCCGCGGACAGCGAACCGGCGGGCCTGCCGAGCACGTTCTCCATCAGTGCCAGGAGCGTGGCCTCCAGGTCGCCGGGCACCTGGGCCTCGTGACGGGGGCCTGCGGAGGAAGAGGACGGGGAGTTCGCGGAGGAGGGAAGCGCAGCCGCCCCGTCGCTCCACAGAGCGGTGAAGGCACCGGGCCGGGCAAGGGACTTGACGGTGCGGATGCGGGCCAGGGGCCTTCCGTCGCTCTCCCGCAGCAGGGACGACGTCAGGACCACGCGGTCGTCCGCTTCGGGCCGGCACTCCTCGAGCCGGTAGCGCACCGCCTCGTCGAGGCCGCAGTTGCCGAGGTAGACGATGTCCCGGCTGACGGTGACGGCCTCGGTTGCCCACTCCGCGTCCGGCACCCGCCCTTGCGCGAACTTGCGCTCGCCGCGGTCGTTGATGTGCGGGTACGAGGCGAAGTACAGCAGTCCGGCAGCGTTCACATCCGCGAACGGGTTGAGTTCGTACGTGTCACCGAACAGCTCCGCGCCGTCGGGGTCCGCAGCGAGCTGCGCACGGAAACCGCTGTGGAACTCCAGGAGTTCGGCACCGGGCCCGGCCGCCGGCGCGCGGCCCTCGTGCCGCGGCGTGCCGGGGGTGAGCCAGTTGCCGGCACCACGGCGGACGAAGGCCGTCAGCAGCCGGACGCCGACGCTCGCCGTCGCCGTGCTGAAGTGCACGTCGCTGGCGAAGGTCTGCTCATCGAGCCTGGTCAGCGAGCCTTTCAGCGTTCCCTCGTCATGCTCGGCGAAGGCGCGCAGGGAGTCGGCCGCGGTGATCCGGGCACGGACGAAGGCGGGCAGCAGGCGATGTCCTTCCGCGTCGGCGAGTTCGGCGACAGGCAGTCCGAAGTGCTCACCGATAAGGGACCAATGAAGGTCACCGGCCTCCCGCAGCAGCCAGTTCTCGGACAGTCCGCCGATGGCGAGCGCGGGAAGACCGAGAATGACCGGACGGGTCAGCATGCGGTTGCGCAAGCGAACCGGATGACGGGTGCGAAGACCCTGGCGCCGCGATCCGGTCGCGGCCACGGCAAACGGCAGTACTCAACCATCACATCCCCCTTGTGACGCATTGCTCCGAAGGCCTCACGAGGGCGCGGCGATCCGCCTGCGCAGGGCAAGGCCTTCAGCAGAATCGTCTGTCACGTAAAGTTCAAAGCCGCTGGTCCGAGGCTTGAATGCACGCTTCGACAGAACGCATCTTGGCCGATCATGAACGTTTCTGCAAGCGTTAGGCTGTCGCACATGACAGGTCATCAGGAGTCGGGTTCGTCCCCGAACCATCTGATACGGACATGCGATCCTGTGGGGCCGGTCACCTCGGGCCCTCCATCCGGCTCCGGATCGGCACCTGGCCGGAACACCACTGCTCCTGGAACCGGAACCGGCCTTCTTGCGGGGCTGTTTCCGGACGTCAGTGTCGTGGAACTGTTCGCGGACCCGCCCGGAGCCCACCTGTACCCTGAGGAGGCCCGCCTCGTCGCGCGCGCGGTCGGCAAGCGCCGCAGCGAGTTCGCCACCGTCCGGCTGTGCGCGCGCACGGCGCTGGCCGGGCTCGGAGTGGCCCCCGGGCCGATCCTGCGCGGCCCCGGCGGCGCCCCCGTGTGGCCCGAGGGGGTCGTGGGCAGCATGACCCACTGCGACGGCTACCGCGCGGCCGCGGTGGCCGAGAACACCGTGGTCGCGTCGGTCGGGATCGACGCCGAGCCGCACGCCCCGCTGCCCGCGGGCATCGAGAGGCTGGTGGCGCTGCCCGAGGAGCGGCGCACGCTGGACCGGCTCACCCGGACCCACCCGGCCGTCCACTGGGACCGGCTGCTCTTCAGCGCCAAGGAGAGCACCTACAAGACCTGGTTCCCGCTGACCGGCCTGTGGCTGGACTTCGGCGACTGCGTCATCACGCCCGACCCGGACAACGGCACCTTCCACTGCGCGTTGAACGTGCCCGGACCGGTGGTCGGCGGGCGCCGCGTCGACGGGTTCACCGGGCAGTGGCGCACGGTCACCCGGGACGGCGCCGCCTTCGTGGCCACTGCCATCGCCGTACCGGCACCGGCCCTCTCATGAACCGCCCGGTGCGCCGGCCCGCGCACCGGCCGCGCCACTCGTACATCTCCGACTACCGAGGACGTCGCATGCAGGACATCGTCAGTGCCATCGTGAGCGGGAACGCGACGCCGGAGGACTTCGCCGCACTCGCCCTCCCCGGGTCCTACCGGGCCGTCACCCTGCACAAGAGCGAGACGGGCATGTTCACCGGGCTCGCCGGCCGGGACAAGGACCCGCGCAAGTCCGTGCACCTCGACGAGGTGCCGGTGCCCGAACTCGGCCCGGGCGAGGCCCTGGTCGCCGTGATGGCCAGTTCCGTGAACTACAACACCGTCTGGTCGTCCCTCTTCGAACCGCTGCCGACCTTCGACTTCCTCTCCCGGTACGGAGCCCGGTCGCCGCTCGCCCGGCGGCACGACCTGCCGTACCACGTCATAGGCTCCGACCTCGCGGGCGTCATCCTGCGCACCGGGCCGGGCGTCAACGCCTGGAAGCCCGGCGACGAGGTCGTCGCCCACTGCCTGTCGGTGGAGCTGGAGTCACCGGACGGGCATGCCGACACGATGCTCGACCCCGAGCAGCGCATCTGGGGCTACGAGACCAACTTCGGCGGGCTCGCCGAGCTGGCCCTGGTCCGGGCCAACCAGCTGATGCCCAAACCGGCCCACCTCACCTGGGAGGAGGCCGGCACCCCGGGGCTGGTCGCCTCCACGGCGTACCGCCAGCTGGTGTCCCGCAACGGCGCGGGAATGAAGCAGGGCGACAACGTCCTGATCTGGGGCGCCTCCGGCGGTGTGGGCGCGTTCGCGACCCAGTTCGCGCTGGCGGGCGGGGCGAACCCGGTCTGTGTCGTGTCCAGCGAGCAGAAGGCGGAGATCTGCCGCGCCATGGGCGCCGAGGCCGTCATCGACCGCTCCGCCGAGGGGTACAAGTTCTGGAAGGACGAGCACGAGCAGGACCCGCGCGAGTGGAAGCGTCTCGGCAAGCGCATCCGCGAGCTGACCGGCGGCGAGGACGTCGACATCGTCTTCGAGCACCCGGGCCGCGAGACCTTCGGCGCCTCCGTCTACGTCACGCGCAAGGGCGGCACCATCGTCACCTGCGCCTCCACCTCGGGCTACAAGCACGAGTACGACAACCGCTACCTGTGGATGTCCCTGAAGCGGATCGTGGGCTCCCACTTCGCCAACTACCGCGAGGCGTGGGAGGCCAACCGCCTCATCGCCAAGGGGAAGATCCACCCCACGCTGTCCCGGACCTACGCGCTGGAGGAGACCGGACAGGCCCTCTACGACGTGCACCGCAACCTGCACCTGGGCAAGGTGGGCGTCCTCGCGCTGGCCCCGCAGGAGGGACTCGGCGTGCGCGACGGCGAGTTGCGCGAGAAGCACCTGACGGCCATCAACCGCTTCCGGGCCCCCGTGCCGGCCGCCGGCTGACCCCGCCGGCCCCGCCGCGTCTCCCAAGGGCCGCCACCGACCTCCGGGCCCGGTGGCGGCCCTTCGGCATGCGCGCGGCTGCGTGCATGTCTTTTGACGCCACTTCAGATACAGAGCCGTATTGGGATACAGTCTCGTATCCCAGCGGCTCGCCAGGGAGGCGATCACCATCACCAAACGGCTCACCCGGCAGCAGAGCCGGGAACTCACCCGTGAGCAGCTCCTGCGGTCGGCGGCTGAACTCTTCGCCGAGCAAGGGGTGAACGGCACCTCCGTCGAGCAGATCGTGGAACGCGCCGGCTACACCCGCGGCGCGTTCTACGGCAACTTCAAGGGCAAGCACGAGCTCGTCCTGGCCCTGCTCGAACAGCGGACCCGGCACGAGCTGGAGGAAGTCCGGGCAATGAGCCGCCTGGCGGGGTCCTACGAGGAGATGATCGAGCACCTGCGCTCCTGGCACGTCGAGCGCGACCGCAACCTGGCCGGCTGGCTCGCCCTGCGCACCGAACTCTGGCTCTACGGCCTGCGGGACAGCCCGGAGCTGCTGCCGGTCCTGGCCGACCTCGAACGCCGCTCCCGGGAAGCCCTGGCCCAGGGCCTGGAACAGGGCTTCGCCGCTCGCGGCGTGAGCACCCCGGCCCCCGTGGAGCTGCTGGCCCTCATCGTGCACGCCCTGGACGACGGCCTGGCCATCCAGCGCGTGCTCTCCCCCGCCGGCAGCAGCACGGACACGGTCGTGGACGTGGTGGAGCTCCTGATGCGCTCCTGGACCGCCCTCGCCGGCTCCGACCGGACGCAACCATCCGACAATCTGGAGAAGAACCCATGAACAAGGCAGGGCAGACGGAGCAGCCGACCGCCCCCGAAACGCCCTTACTGCCCGACGCGCCCGGGTCCGACCCGAAGCGGTGGCTCGCGCTGACCGTCCTGCTGGTCGCCACCTTCATGGACCTGCTCGACTCCAACATCATCACCGTGGCGATCCCGAGCATCCAGCGCGATCTGGGCGCCTCGGCCGTCGCCGTCCAGGCGATGACGGCCGGATACACGCTGAGCTTCGCCGTCCTCCTGATCACCGGCGGCCGGCTCGGCGACATCTTCGGCCGCAAGCGGATGTTCCTCACCGGCGTCGCCGGATTCGTCGTCGCGTCGGCCCTGTGCGCCGCCGCGCAGAACACCGAGATGCTCGTCGCCTCCCGGGCGCTCCAGGGGCTGGCCGCCGCGGTCATGGTGCCCCAGGTCCTGGCGCTCATCCACGTCACCTTCGCGCCCCAGGAGATCGGGCGCGTCGTCAGCCTGTACGCGAGCATGATCGGACTGGCCGTCGTCTCCGGTCCGGTCGTCGGCGGCGCACTCGTCGAGTGGAGCCCGCTGGACCTCGGCTGGCGGAGCATCTTCGTGGTCAACCTCCCGATCGGCGTGGCGGCCCTGGCCGGTGCGTGGAAGTGGATGCGGGAGTCGAACTCCCCGCACGCCCAGCGGCTGGACATCGTCGGCATGCTGCTGGCCACCGTGGGACTGCTGCTCCTGATGCTTCCCCTGACGCTCGGGCGGGAGCTCGGCTGGCCCGTCTGGAGCATCGTCGCGCTCGTCGCCGCGCTGCCCGTCATCGCGCTGTTCGTGGTGCACCAGCGCCACAAGACCCGCACGGACGGCTCGCCCCTGGTGTCCCTGTCCCTGTTCAAGGTCCGGGCCTTCGGCGCCGGCATCGGCGTGCAGCTGCTCTTCAGCGCCATTCCCGCCGGCTTCTTCCTCAGCTGGACGCTCTACCTGCAGGGCGGTCTCGGCTGGTCCGCGCTGCACACCGGTCTCACGGCCATCCCGTTCTCGGTGTGCGTCCCGCTCGTCGGCGGCCTGGCCGTGCGCAAGCTCTCCCCGCTCTACGGCCGGTACTGCCTGGTGGCGGGCGCGCTGAGCATGCTGGCGGGCATCGCCACGTACGCCTGGGCGGCCGACCGGCTGGGCCCGGACATCACCTCCTGGCACGCCGTCCCGTCCATGATCCTGCTCGGCTCCGGCATGGGCCTGCTCATGCCCCCGCTGACCACGCTGGTCCTCCGGGAGGTCACGCCCCAGGAGGCGGGCGCCGCGTCCGGCATCATCAACGCGACCGGTCAGCTCGGCGCGGCCCTCGGCGTGGCGGTCATCGGCGGCATCTTCTTCTCCGCCCTGGCCGGCAACGCGGGTCCCCAGGCCGACCGGGTCCTGCCGGCCCACCGGGCGGTCGCCCGGCAGGCCGCGGAGGTCAAGGGCTGCGCGACCGACGCGCTCGGCCAGGACGACCTGGCGAAGGTGCCGCCCAGCTGCACCGCGCTCACCGCGAAGAGCGGTCCCGGGAACCTGGAGGCGATCGGGAGCGCGCTCGGCGAGATCCGCACCAAGACGTTCGTCGCCACCTACAGCGAAACCCTGTACTGGGCCGCCGGCTGCCTCGTACCGGTCGCCGGCCTGCTGTTCCTCCTGCCCCACCACCGGGTGCGGCGGCAGGAGACGGCCTAGGCCGCGGCAACCGGCAGCACCGACCCCGCACGCAATTGGAGATACCGTCATGAGCAGTACGACCTACCAGGTCCTCATCAAGGGCAAGTTCGCGGAGCTGAGCGACGAGCAGCGCGTCGCGCTGCAAGCCGTCGCGAGCCGGCATGACGTGTTCAGCGCGCGCTTCACCGAGGAGGGCACCGTCACCTACGAGCGGGCCCTCAACGGATTCACCTTCCGCGTGCTGATCCCCGCGGACGAGAAGGACCCCGAGGCCGTCGTGCACGCGATGGCCGAGGAGCTGTGCACCGCCGCCGTCCGCCGGCTCGGGGCCGACTGCCGCAACCTTCAGTCGGTGTCGACCGACCGGGCCAGCATCAAGATCAATCGCAAGGGCCGCTGACACCCCGAAGCCCGGAAAGGCCGTGGGCCCGGGTCCGTACGGACCCGGGCCCACGGCCTTTCCCCTGCTACGCCGCCGCCCCGGCCGCTACGGGCCTGGGCAGGCGCACGGCGTCCAGCACGGCGGCCTGGTACGGGGTCAGGGCCGTCGCGGACCCGCCCGGGAACAGCGCCGCCCAGTCCGGCTCGCGCCCGCAGGCGTAGAGCGTGCCGAGCGAGGAGAGCACCGAACGGCGCTCCTCCCCCCGCCTGCCGGAGGGCAGCAACAGGCCCTGCCGTTCCCCGTGTTCGAGCGTCTGGCGCACGGGGCTGAGCAGCACGGGGTGCGTGCTGATCTCGACGAACACCTCGTGGCCCGCGGCGAAGAGGTTCTCGACCGCGGCGGCGAACCGCACCGGCTCGCGGAGGTTGCGCATCCAGTACCCGGCCCCGAGGACGGTGCCCGGCACCGGCCCGGCCGTCACCGTCGAGTACATCGGCACCCGGGTGGGCGCGGGGTCCAGCGACTCCAGGGCGGTGCCGAGGTCCTCGCGCAGTTCGTCGACGTAGCGGCTGTGCGAGGCGACCGTGCTCTTGATCACCCGGCAGTAGACGTCACGCCGGTCCAGGTCCTCGACGAGCGCGGCGAGCGAAGCGGCGTCACCGGCCAGGACGGTGGACCGGGGGCTGTTCTCCCCGGCGACGCTGATCGCGCCGCCGCTGGCCGCGGCGACCGCCTGCGCCTCGGCGGGCGAGAGCTCCGTCGCGGCCAGGGCTCCCTTGCCGGCGATCCGTCGCAGCAGTGCGCTGCGCCGGCAGGCGATCATCATGGCCTCGCGCAGGGTCAGCGCTCCGGCGGTGTGCGCGGCGGCGATCTCCCCCATGCTGTGCCCGACCACCGCGTCCGGCGTCACGCCCCAGCTCCGCCACAGGGCGGTCAAGGCGATCTGTAGTGACACCACCGTCGGCTGGAGGATGTTCAGTTCGCCGAGCCGGGCCTGCTCGGCGGGCAGCCGCAGCTGCTCGACGGCGGAGAACCCGGCGAACTCGCGGACCAGTGCGTCGCAGTGGTCCAGCGCTTCCCGGAACACCGGCTCGGTGTCCCGCAGTTCGCGCCCCATCCCGTGCCACTGGGCGCCCTGTCCGGCGAAGACGAACACCACCCGGGGGCGCCGGGTCGCGAGCTCCGCCGGGATGCGCTCCGTCTCGCCCGCGCACGCCTCCCCCAGCCGTTCCTCCAGGTCGGCGTACGACTCGACCGCGAGCGCGAGACGGTGCGGGCCGGCCGTTCCTGTCGCGGCGTCGTGACAGTACCGGGCCAGCGGCGGAAGGGACCGTCCGGCACGGATCCGGTCCAGGTGCGCGTGCAGCAGCGCGGTGAGGAGGTCCTCGGTGCCCGCGGCGACGGCGAACAGCTGTGCGCTCACGCCTCCCCCTTCCGGTCGGAGCGGTGGAACGCCGGGCACCGGGTCACCGGCGGACGGCGATCTGGTGGCGGTAGCTCTCCATCGGCAGCCCGCTCATCCACGGCACGACGCCCAGCTTGCTGAGCACCTTGATCGTGGAGGGCGGCTGGTAGCCGGCGAACATGCCGCCGAACATGAGGATCTGGCTGTGGGCGACGACCTGCCGCATCAGCGGGTTCATCCGCTGCTTGCCGAGCATGGCGCGGAAGTGGCTGTTCGGCGCCATCCGGCGGCGCACGGCCGCGCGGACCCGGTCCGAGATGTCGTTGTCGGCGATCCAGTCCAGGCCCTCGGTCTCCTCGGCCGCCTGCCGCATGGTCGCGGTGCGCTGCCGGGTGTAGACGTCGATGTGGCTCAGGTAGCCGCCGGGGCGCAGCACGCGCGCGGCCTCGCGCAGGAACTTGCCGAGGTCGGGGTAGGTGTGCGAGCTCTCGATGTTGACGAGCACGTCCACCGAGCCGTCCTCGAAGGGCAGGTCCTCCGCGTCGCCGTGCACGTAGCGCAGCGCGTCGCCGCGGGAGAGCGTGGCGGTCGCCCGGGCGACGGCCTTCGGCGACAGGTCCAGGCCGGTCATCCGCGCGCCGGGGGCGACGCGGGAGAGGAAGTTCAGGCCCTCTCCCATGCCGCAGCCGACCTCCAGGACCTCCCGGCCGGCGTAGTCGTCCAGGCCGATGGGGAGGTCCCGCAGGGCGAGGAAGTAGAGCTGCTCGCTGAAGCCGTCGGTCCAGGGCCCGCCGAATCCGGGCACGCGGGCCCGCATCTCCTCGGCGAGGTCCGCGTCGTACATGCCCCAGTTCCACAGGTCGCCCTTGCCGGACAAGGTGGCGGCCATGTCGTAGATGGTGGAGCTGGCCGACTTCATGCCGGCGGCCTTCTCGCCCTTGCGCGGGGCGCCGGACTCGTCGAGGTTGATGTCCGCGAGGCCGCTGGTGAAGGCGGCCATGACGTCAGGTGTGGAACTCATGTGCGATCTCCGATGGGCGGGGCGGGGCGGTCACGCGCTGACGGTGTCGCCGCGCACCAGGCCGAAGCCGTCGGGCACGTCGGCGGGGTCCGAGCCGGTCCGGACGATCCGGTTGTCCGCGTCGACGAACACGACGCTCGGCCGGTACGACCGGGCGTCCTCTTCGGTCATGGCGGCGTAGGAGATGATGATGACGAGGTCGCCGGGGCTGACGAGCCGGGCGGCGGCGCCGTTGATGCCGATGATCCCGCTGCCGGCCTCGCCCTCGATGACGTAGGTGCTCAGCCGGGCGCCGTTGTCGATGTCGACGATGTCGACCTTCTCCCCCGGCAGCAGGTTCGCGGCGGCCATCAGGGTGGCGTCGATGGTGACGGATCCGACGTAGTGCAGGTCCGCCTGGGTCACCGTGGCCCGGTGGATCTTGGACTTGAACATCTCTCGGTACAGCATGTTCTCTCCGTTCACCCGGTCACGGGGCAGGTCTTCGGCGCCGGCGACAGGCGCACGGGGAGCCGCTGCATGGCGAGCAGGTAGCGCGGCGCGATCTCCGCCGGCTCGGCCGCCAGCTCCAGGTCGGGGAAGCGCTCGAACAGCGCGTTCAGCGCGACCTCTCCCTCGATGAGGGCGAGGCTGGCACCCAGGCAGTAGTGGGCGCCGCGGCCGAAGCCCAGGTGGGGGTTGTGCTCGCGGGTGAGGTCCAGCCGCTCCGGCTGGTCGAACTCCTCGGGGTCGCGGTTGGCCGCGGCCAGCACGACCTGGATGGCCTCGCCGGGCTGCACCGTCACACCGCCGATCTCGACGGGCTCGGTCGCGAAGCGCCGGAAGGTGTGCTTCACCGGTGCGGTGTGGCGCACGAGTTCGGCGACCGCCCGGGCGGCGACGGACGGGTCGTCCTTGAGCAGCCGCAGCTGGTCGGGGTGCTGGAGCAGGGTGAAGACGCCGAGCGCGATGAGGTTGCGGACGGTCTCGTGACCGGCCTGGACGAGGACCATGGCCAGGGCCACCAGCTCGTCGTCGGTCAGCCGCTCGCTGTCCTGCTCGTGGATCTGCACGAGCTCGGAGATGAGGTCGTCCCGGGGCTCGGCCTGGCGGGCCTCGATCAGTTCCCTGGTCACCCGGGCCATGCCGCGCACCGCCGGGGCGAACTGCTCGGGGTTCGGGCGCAGGGCCGCCGCCAGCGTCTCGCTCCACTCGCGCCACTGCTCGCGGTAGTCCTCGTCGACGCCGAGCAGCTCGCAGATGACGATGATGGCGAGCGGGTGCGCGTAGTCCGCGATCAGGTCGGGCTCGGGCTTGGCGGCGAGCTCGTCCAGCAGACGGTGGGCCACACGGCCGATCGCCGGCGTGAGCGTCTGCATCCGCCGGGCGGACAGGGCGCGCGTGACGAGCCGCCGCACGCGCATGTGGTCCTCGCCGTCCATGGTGAGCAGCGTGGAGTCGAACATGTCGACGATGTCCTCGGGGATGCCCCTGCTGAGCATGGACTCCCGGTGGGAGTCGCCCGGCGGGCGGCTGCGCAGCGTCGGCTCGCTCAGCACCTTCCGGACGTCCTGGTAGCCGGTGGCGACCCAGACGGGGCTGCCGTCGGCGAACTTCCCCGGGCAGACCGGCCGGGGGCCGCCCAGCCACCGCTCGCCCGCTGCCGGGTCGGTGATGAACGCCGGGTCGGACAGGTCGAACTCGCTGGTGTGCGCGCCCGGTTCGGTGGAGGGCTCCGCAGCGGAGGTTTCGGTCATGAGGTCGGCCTCGCTTCTTGCTCGTGTGTTCGTTTCGTGCTCGGTGTCGCTTCGCGCCCGGCTCGGGCCCCCGGCCGGCACCGGGCGCCGCCCGGTGCCGGTCCGCGGGATTCAGGCCGCCGGGCCGGCGACGGCGGCGGCCTCGGTCATCAGGCGGTCGGCCAGTTCGTCGGCGTGCCGGTCCCGCCACGCGTGCAACGGCGTCCGGGCCAGCCACTGGTTGCACGCCCCCAGCGCCGGTCCGCAGGGGACCTGGTAGTCGGCGACGCGGCCGGGCGTGCCGTCGATCGCCCAGGTGCTCGCCTGCGCGCAGTACCAGCGGAAGACCAGCGCCATGCGCCGCTTGGGGTCGAGCCCGTGTCCGGCGGTGCGGCCGAGGCGGGCCCAGATCTCGTCGAACGAGGCGCCGAGGTAGTCGCGCTCGACCTTGGACCGCACCGCGGCGGGGACCGCCTCCCAGGCGTCGTAGTTGCGCCACAGGTCGTGGAGCTTGCCCGCGCGGGCGTGGAAGAGCACTCCCTTGCGCAGCACGCGCGCCCGCCCGCCCAGCTCGAACAGGTCGCCGTAGGGAGCGAAGGCGGTGTCGTGCACGTCGGCGTCCTGGAGCAGGTCCTTGGCCGCGGCGCTCATCCCGCTCTCGGCCGTGCACAGGTTGACGGAGCCGGTGAGGACGAAGTCGGCGCCCAGCACGAAGGAGGCCGCGGCCGACTCGGGGGTGCCGATCCCGCCGCCGGCGCCGATGCGCACCGCCTCGGCGACCCCGCCCAGCCCGGCGCGCAGCCGGCGCAGCGCGGGCAGCAGCGCCCAGAGGCTCGCCATGTCGGAGTGGTCGCCCGCGTCGCCGACCGCGCAGACGTCGTCCGCCAGCGCGACGCGCTGCCCGGCCTCCGCCTCCTCGGCCGTCAGCAGCCCCTCGGCCACCAGCCGCTGCGCCAGCGCGGCAGGCGGCGGCGACAGGAACAGGCGGGCCGCGTCCGGCCGGGTGACCTTCGCCAGCAGCTTGCGGGGCACGTGCACGGTGCCGTCCGGGAGCGCCCGGGCGCCGGTCAGGCGGTGGCGTACGAGTGCGGGCGTCACCTCGACGTGGGTGGCGGCCTCCACGAACCGGACGTCGTGCCGGACCAGCACGTCCACCAGGGCGTCCTCGGCGCGCGGGTCGAAGGGGTCGTGGGTGACGTTGACCCCGAACGGCGCTCCGGCGGGGACGCGTTCGCGGATCCGCTGCACGGCCGCCGCCGTCTCGGCGGGGGTGAGCCCCGAGGCACCGAAGTAGGACAGCAGGCCTGCGCCGGCCATCCGGGCGACCAGGTCGACCGAGCTGACGCCGTGCCGCATCCCGCCCGCGGCGTAGGCGAGGCGTACGCCGTAGTCCCGGCGGAATGCCTCCGAGCCCAGTGACCCGGGAGTGGTGCGGCTGCGCGCGGGCCCGGAAGAGACAGGGGCCACGGGCACGGCGGTCTCCGCCGGGGGCGCCGTGGTCTCCGGCGCGGGGAGCGGGGCCGCCTCGGTGCGGATCCGGTCGACGAGCTTCGTCAGCACCTGGCCCGGGCCGAGCTCGCGCACCCGCAGGTCGCCCAGGCCCATCAGGAGCCGGACGCTGTCGGTCCAGCGCACCGGCGAGGCGATCTGGCGGCGCAGCGTGGCGGCCACCTCACCGGCCTCGTACGGCCTGGCGTCGGCGTTGCTGATCACGGGGATCTTCGGTGCGGCGAAGGGGGTGCGCTCCAGCAGCCGGCCGAACTCCTCGGCGGCCGCCGCCATGTACCTGCTGTGGAACGGGGCGCTGACGTTGAGGGGCGCGCAGCGCGCTCCGGCCTCCTTCAGCAGGGGCAGCGCGCGGCCCACGGCCTCCGCGGGGCCGGCGATCACCGTCTGGCTGGGTGCGTTGTAGTTGGCGATGTCGATCTCGTCGAACCCGCCGTCCCGCAGGACCCGCTCGACGAGCGCGGCGTCGACCCCCGAGACGGCGGCCATGGTGCCGCCCGTGACCTGTCCCATGAGCCGGCCGCGCTCGGCGACCAGGCGCAGGCCGGTCTCGAAGTCGAAGACGCCGGCGGCGAAGAGCGCGGCGAACTCGCCCAGGCTGTGGCCGAGGACGTAGTCGGGCAGCCGCCCGCCCTCGCCGACGGCCGCCAGCCAGGTGAGGGCGTCGACGGCGTAGAGCGCGGGCTGGGTGTAGCGGGTGTCGCGCAGGTTCCGGCCGGGGTCCTCCAGGCACAGCTCGCGCAGGGAGTAGCCGAGCACGGCGTCGGCACGGGCGACGAGGTCGGGGAAGCGGTCGAAGACCTCCCGGCCCATCCCCTTGGCCTGGGCGCCCTGCCCGGGGAAGACGTACACGTCGAGGGTCTTCCCGCCGGCGGCGGTGCGGTCCTGCGTCGCCACGGGAGTGCTCATGGGTTTCACCTCGGTTCGTGGTGCAGGAGGGGCGAGGAGCGGGCGCGTGTCGAGCACGGCCCGGTACAGCACCTCGTCGCGGGCGTAGGGGGACAGCAGCGGCAGCACGCGGGAGGTGCTGCCGGGCGGGAGGGCGGCCCGCACCAGGTTGGCCATGGACCCGGACGGGCCCAGGTCGAGGAAGAGCAGGTCGTCCCGCTCCAGGAGCGGGGCGAGGGCCTTGGTCAGGTCGAACGGGTCCCTCAGCACCCGCCACAGGTGGGCCGGGTCCGGGAGGTGCACGGTCGCGCCGGTGGTGCCGGAGATCAGCGGGACGGTGGCGGGCCGCGTGGCCAGTCCGCCGATCAGGTCCTTGAAGGCGCCTTCCACCGGGTCCATCAGGGGCGAGTGGAAGGGGAACAGGACGGGCAGCCGCTGGCAGAGGACGCCGGAGGCGACGAGGTGCCGCTCGATGCGGTCCAGGTCGCCGGCGGTGCCCGCCAGGACGAAGTTCTCCGGCGAGTTGACGGCGGCCACGTGGGCCGCCGCCAGGACCGGGTCGCGCCGGGCGAGCCCCACGTCGGCGAGGACGGCGAGCATGCCCCCGCGGGGGCACTCGGCCTCGAACAGCTCGGTCTGGCGCAGCAGGGAGCGCAGGCAGTCGCGGGGATCGACGACCCCCGCGACCGCCGCCGCGGCCACCTCGCCCAGGCTGGCGCCGAGCACCGCGGCGGGTTCGAACCCGTGCGACCTCAGCATCTGCGCCAGGGCGTACTCGACCATGAAGATCGCCGGCTGGGTGAGCGCGAAGCGCGTCATCGGGCGCTCGGGGCCGTGCCCTTCCGCGTGGATCGCCTCGATGACCGAGTCGCCGCGCACCTCGCGGACGACCGCGTCGAGCGCGTCGAGGCTCTCGCGGAAGACGGGGTCCGCCCCGTGGAGCCACCTGCCCATCCCGTGGTACTGCGAGCCCTGGCCCGCGAACAGGAAGACGGGCGTGAGCATCAGGCGGCGCGCAAGGAGGCTTCGAGGACCTTGTGGCCGGTCGGCAGCTGCTGCACGGACTCCACCGCGAAGCCCGCCTCTTCCAGGGCACGGCGCATGGCCGGCTCGTCGAGGCCGAGGGTGCCCTCGTCGCAGGCCACGGCCTGGAACATCGCCCGCCAGCCGTCGATGTCGTTCTCCACCAGCGGCTCCACCACGAGCAGGCGGGCGCCCTCGGCGCTGCCGGCCATCGCGGTGGCGACGGTGCTCAGGATGCGGACGCAGTTGTCGTACGTCCAGTCGTGCAGCACGTTCTTGAGCAGGTAGCGGTCGGCGCCGGCGGGCACCTCGGCGAAGAAGTCGCTCGGCGTGAAGGTGATCCGCTCCAGGACGGACTCGTCCGCGACCCGGCCCAGGCCCTCGCGGCCCCGGGCGCAGACGCTGGCCCGGTCGGCCACGGTGCCCCGGGCGCCCGGGTGGGCGGCCAGGATGCCGGGCAGCAGGCCGCCGCTGCCGCCGCCGACGTCGACGAGGGTCTTCACGCCGCTGAAGTCGTGCTTCTCGACCAGGCAGTGGGCGACCGGCGTCGCCAGGTCGACCATGCCCTTGTCGAAGAGCTCGGCCGTCTCGGCGTCGTTCTCCAGGTAGGCGTAGAGCGACTGCCCGAAGACCTCCTGGAAGCCCGAGCGGCCCGTCTTGACGGTGTGCATCAGGCCGGCGAACGCGTCGTCGTACAGCTCGGCGGCGAGGATGGCGAAGTGGCGCTGGGTGAAGGGGTGGTCGGCGCGCAGCGGCGCGTAGGCCTCGGACAGGCGGAACTTCTCGCCGTCCCGCTCCAGCACGCCCGGCACGGTCAGCATCTGGAGCAGGCGGTACAGCACCTCGGGGTCGGTGTCGGTGCGCTCGGCCAGCTCGGCCGGCGTCAACGAACCGCCGTCGAGGACGTCGGCTATCTCCAGCCTGGCGGCGACCGCCAGGGCCCGCGCGAACCAGCCGCTGACGGCCAGCTTGAGGATTTCCATGGGATGTCTCTCTTTCGGTCGCTCAGGCGAGCCGGCGCAGGCGCTCGGCCAGCGCCGCCGGGGTCGGGGTCTCGAACACGTCGGACAGGGCGAGCCGTACGCCGGTGATGTCCTTGATCCGCTGAGCGAGGGTGGCAGCCAGCAGCGAGTGCCCGCCGTTGGCGAAGAAGTGCGAGCCGGCGTCCAGGTCCTGGCGTTGCAGCAGCTCGGTGAAGAGGCCGAGGACGGTCGCGGTCAGGTCGTCGCCGGCCGCCCGGGCGGCACCGCCGCCGACGGCCGGGCCGTGCTGTGCGGCCGCCCGCTCGGCGAGGGCCAGGTAGTCGACCTTGTCGCTGCCCGTCCGGGGAAAGGCGTGCACGGCGACGAACCGGTGCGGCACCACCGAGCGCGGCAGCTGCCGGTGGGCGTGGTCCCAGAGCTCGTCGACGGCCTCGGGCCGGCCCGGCACCCGGACGAACGCGGCGAGGGAGCCGTCCGCGCCCGGATCGCCGACGACGACCACGGCCGCGGCCTCGACGTCGGGGTGGCTGAGCAGCACGGCCTCCACCTCCGCCAGCTCGATGCGGTTGCCGCGCAGCTTGACCTGCCGGTCGACCCTGCCGAACAGGTCGATGCGGCCGTCCGGCCGCCAGCAGGCGATGTCGCCGGAGCGGTGGAACCGCCCGTACTCGGCGTTCTCGCCGAAGCGTTCGGCGGTCAGGTCCGGCCGCTCGTGGTAGCCGGAGGCGACGCCGACGCCGGCGACGCACAGCTCGCCCCGCACGCCGACCGGCAGCGGCCTGCCGTCGGGACCGGCGATGAAGACGCGCGTGTTGGCGATGGGCGAGCCGACGTCCACCCGTCCGGTGCGGTCCGCGCTCATGCGTCCCGCGGTCGCCCAGATCGTGCTCTCGGTGGGCCCGTAGACGTTCCACAGCTCGGCGCCCGCCGCGAGCAGCGTGTCCGCGAGCTCGGCGGGAAGGGGTTCGCCGCCGGTGAGGATCGTGCGCCCGGCCACCACCTCGCCCGCCTCGCGGGCGACCAGCCGCCAGGTGGTCGGGGTCGCCTGGAGGAAGCCGATGTCGTGCGCGGTGACGGCCGCCGCCAGCAGATCGCCGTCCGTGCGTGCCGCGTCCGGGAGGACCACGGTGTGCCCGCCGTGCAGCAGCGGCATCATCAGTTCGAGCGACGAGGTGTCGAAGCTGTACGTGCTGAGCCAGCCGGTGGGGCGCGCCGAGCCGGCCACGCCGAAGCGGTCGGCGTAGTCGACGATGTGGTTGACGAGGCTGCGGTGCCGGATCGGGATGCCCTTGGGCTTGCCGGTCGAGCCCGAGGTGTAGATGACGTAGGCGAGGTCGCCGGGTCCGGCCGCCTCCGCCGCCGCCGTGTCCACCGGCGCCTCGGGCAGGTTCTCCCAGTCGGCGGCGGGCACGCTCGCGTATCCCGCGGGCGCCTCGGTTCCCGCCCCGGTGATCACGGCCCGGGCGCCGGAGTCCTCCAGCTGGTACGCCAGCCGCTCCGCGGGGTGGTTGGGGTCGAGGGGCATGTAGGCGGCGCCCGCGAGCCAGGTGCCGAACACGGAGGCTGCCAGGGCCGCCCCGCGCGGCAGGAGCAGCGCGACGACGTCGCCGCGCCGCACGCCGGCCGCGGTCAGCCGGGCGGCGGTGTCGGCCGCCGCGGACCACAGCGCGCCGTACGTGGCGGTGCTGTCGCCGTCGCGGACGGCCGGGGCCGCGGGGTCCGCGGCGGCGCGGCGGGCGAAGCCCGCGAGGACCGTCGGCAGTCCGATCTCACGGTCCGTCGCGTTGGCCGCGTCGATGACGGTGCGGTCCTGCGGCGACCAGACGGGCAGCGAGGAGAGCGGGGCGTCGAGCGCGGCGCCCGCGGTGACGAGCAGGGCGTCGTAGCGGCGGACCATCAGTTCGACGTCGGCGCGGTCCAGCACGCCCGTGTAGAACACGGCGCGCACGGTGGCGCTCTCCCGGCTGGCCGAGACGAAGAACTCCAGGTCGAACTGGCTGAACCCGTTCTCCACCACGACGAGCTCGGCCTCGGTGCCGGCGATGGAGAAGGTGCGCTGGTCCTCCACGAAGGGCACGTAGTTGAACACGTGCTTGAACAGCGTGTTGCGCCACCCGGAACCGTCGCGCTCGACCATGTCGAGGACGTCGTCGGCGGGCACGTCCAGGTGCGCCATCGCCTCCATGAACGTCCGCCGGGTCAGGGCGGTGAGCTCCCGGAAGCTTATGTTCCGCTCCAGCAGGAGGCGCAGGGTGACGAGGTTGCTGTGGTAGCCGACCGTGTCCACCGCCTCGCGGGGGCGGGTGTTGACCGGCGAGCCGATGGTGAGGTCGGGTCCGGCGCCGTGCGCGGCGAGGAGCACCGCGTAGGCGGTGAGGAGGACGACCGACTCGGGTGCCCGCAGCTCGCGCTGGAGGCGTCGCACCACTTCGTGGGCCTCCGGCGACAGGACGTGGGTGACCTCGTCGCCCCGGAGGGTGGTGACCGCCTGTTCCCGCTGCTCGCACCACAGTTCCAGGCCGGCCGAGCGGAAGCCCGCCATCTTCTCGCGCCAGTACTGCCGGCTCTCCTCGGACGTCCCGGGGCCGTGCCAGGCGGGGACCTCGGCGGGCACGGGGTGCTCGCCGGCGGCCACCGCCTCGTAGAGGGAGACGAACTCGGCGCGCAGGATCGCCGTCGACTGGACGTCGGAGACGGCGTGGTGGAGCGCCAGGCAGAAGACGTCGGCGTCCTTGCCGTGCAGCAGCAGCGCCCGGACGAGCGGGCTGCCGTCCGTGGTGAACGGCGCGGCCACGAAGGCGGTCAGGGCGGCGAGTTCCTCCTCGGCGTCCCCGTGGTGCTCGGCCTCCTCCAGGCCGACGGCCAGGGACGCCGGTACGGACTTGAGCAGGCCGGTCTCGTCGCGGTGGTAGACGGTGCGCAGCACCTCGAAGCGCTCCACCAGCAGCTGGACGGCCTTCGCGGTGGCGGCGGCGTCGAGACGGCCGCGCACCCGCATCGCCAGCGAGAGGTTGTTGGCGCCGCTGTCCGGGACGAGCTCGTCGAGCAGCCAGAGGGTGCTCTCCTTGCGGGGCGGGCGGATGCGGCCGGCCGGCAGGTCGTTGCTCACGCGCCGGCTCCCGGGCGGGCGGCCAGCACGCCGGCCACCGACGCCGTGACCTCGGGGGTGCGCAGCAGGTCGCGGTGCTCGACCTCGAAGCGCTGCTCGCCGGCGATCTCGATGGGGGCGATGCCCGGCGTGGTGCGCATCCGGTTCAGTCCGCTCCGCTCGCTGGCGGAGGTGATCACGGTGGCCCGCCGCCAGCCCGGCCGCGGGTCGAGACCGGCCGCGGTGGCGAGGTAGGACATGAACGAACCGACCAGGGCGACCAGTTCCCCGGCGTAGTCCTCGTCCAGTCCGGCACGGCGGAGCGCGGCGGTGCCGATCGGCCGGAAGGCCGAGTAGAGCCCGGCGGCGAATTCGACCGGCGCGATGCCGGAGTCCGCGACGAGCCGCTCGGCGGTGCCGGACAGCTCCTCGATCTCCTCCGCTGTCAGGACGGTGGTCATGTTGCCGATGACGCGGCCGAACTGAAGGTGGACCGTGGGCACGTCGACGAGCTCGGGGTCGAAGACGACCACGCGCGGCGCGGTGCCCTGCTGTGCGGCGATCTTCTCGGCCAGCACGCCGGCGAACACCGAGCCCGCGCAATACCCCATGACCGCACGGACCTTGCGTCCGCTCGCGGCCACCTCCGACAGCCAGGGCTCCAGATACGCCTCGCCCAGGGCGTCCGTTCCGGGGTCGCGGACGGGAGCGACCGTCTGCCACAGGGCGCAGTCGAGATTCAGACCGGGCGCCAGATCGGCGAATCCACCTTCGTTTCGGCCTGTCACCGGGAAATCGGCAGCGAGCACAATGTCGGTGTCAGCTCCCGCGTCGAGCACGACATTCCACACGGTGGGGTTGGGCATGGAAATTTTTCCCCCGAATATCGAAAAGCCAGCGACTGATTCGGCCAATTCCCCGACCTTCTCCGGTCAGGCCAGCTGGATCCTAGGGTCAGCCAATCCACCGTGTCCACAGCTCTTGATCATGGAACGAAGCGTCCCGAACGCCCCTGAACAGCCGGGCGACTTCGCGCCACGACGATAGATTTCAGTCACACTCAGGGAGGGTTTCAGACACTGCACTGTCACGTTTCGACCGTTTTGCCCGGCGGCTCGCCGAGCCTCCCGCCGCCGCGCCGACGCCCGCCGAGGCCCCGCGGGGCGGCCACCGGCACCCCCGGGAAACTCCCGAATGCCCGGTATATGGCGTGACCACCCGCATACAAAACATATGGAGCCACCGGGTTTTTCCTCCGCGGAATCCACGCGTCCGGCCGCGAACGCCTCGCCGGCACCCGGCGCAGCACACGGCCACGGGCCGCACCGGCCGCCCGGACGGGCAACAACACCCTCGGCGGACAAACGGGTCGGCCCACCTGCTACGTGCGCGAAGGCCGTACCTGCTACATGTGCGACGGCCGGCCGGGGGCGGACAGAATGCTGATGCCTTCGATGGACCTTTGATGGAGAGGCGGGTCAGTCACCCACCTGCGCGGCGAACGCCTCGTACGCCCGCTCGTCGAAGAGGACGAAGCGGACCTCCTCCACGTTCGTTTCCGCCTGCCGCACCGTCTCGACCGCGATACGGGCCGCGTCCTCCACCGGCCAGCGGTAGACGCCCGTCGAAATCGCCGGGAAGGCGACCGTCTTCGCGCCCAGTTCGTCCGCCACGCGGAGGGATTCGCGGTGACAGGAGGCCAGCAACCCGGAGCGGTCCTCCTCCGCCGAGTGGACGGGGCCCACCGTGTGGATCACCCACCGGGCCGGGAGGTTGCCCGCTGTCGTGGCGACCGCGCGGCCCGTGGGGAGGCCCTTGCCGTAGTGGGAGGCACGGAGGGCGCGGCAGGCGGTGAGGATTTCGGGGCCGCCCTTGCGGTGGACGGCGCCGTCGACGCCGCCGCCCCCGAGGAGTGAGGAGTTCGCGGCGTTGACGACGGCGTCGACGTGCTGTTCGGTGATGTCGCCCCGGACGAGAGTGATCACGGTCATGGGGCCATCCTCCCCCGTCCGGCCGGGCCGGACCGGGTCAGATCGGGTAGCGCACGCTGCGGACCGCCGGCTCGGTCAGGGAGCGGCCGGGGCCGAGGGTGCGGGCGCCGCGGGTGCAGTGGCGGTCGGTGTAGTAGACGACGGTCCGGTTGGTGCCGTTGGTGAGCTTGCGGATCTTCGCGCGGTTCTCGGTGAGGAGGCTGAAGCACTTGCCGTCCTGCGGGTCCTTCTCGCTTCTGCTCACCTTCTCGGGGAGGCAGGCCACCCCGGGAATGCCGGTGCCCGCTTTGCAGCGCGAGTAGTCCACGCTCAGGGTGCCGTTCGCGGCGTGCGCCGCGGGTGTGGAGGCGAAGGAGGAGAGCAGGAGTACGGACACGGCGGTGCCAAGGGCGCGGCGGATACGCACGGGATTCCTTTCGTGGTGGCGGGGCGGTGCGGTGCCTCCAGCTATCCACGGCGGCTGGTCCATCCGGCGGAATCACTCGTCGGTGGGCGCGGCATTGCCACGCCTCCGCGATCTTGGAACAAGCGAGCGGGCGACCCGGGCGGTCTCGGTGTGATCTCGGGGTGGTCACGCTTCTTTCCGGATCGGGACATATCCATCGGCCGGTTTTGACGGCCCTCGATCAAAGTAGGTAAGCCTTGCCTAATTCTTTGCTCGTGCCCTGGAGGTCCCGTGTCCGTGCCACAGCTGCCGCATCCTCAGCCGCGGCCGCTCCGCCTGTACGACTCGTGGTGGACGGTCACGGCCGGCGCGCTCCTGGCGTGTGCGGGCCTGGCCGGCTGCCTCTGGGTCTCCCTGCACGTACGCACCGACCAGGTCCTGCACACCGGGGCGCTCTTCGTCCACCTCGCCTCCCTGGTGCTCGGCTTCGGCGCGGTGCTGGCCGCCGACTGGTTCGGGCTGCTGTGGATCACCCGGCGGCTCGGGCTCGCCGAGGCGCTCGGCGCCGTCGGCCGCCTCCACGCGCCCGTCTGGGCCGGGCTGGCCGGGCTGCTGGTCAGCGGCGCCTTCCTGCACCCGGACCCGGCCTCGCCGCTCACCCGCACCAAGCTCGTGCTGATCCTCGTCCTCACCCTCAACGGCCTCCAGGCCGGCGTGCTCACCCGGCGCCTGGCCCAGCGCTCCCCCGCCCCGCCCGGCCGCCGGATGGCGGTCTGGGGCGCGAGCACGGCCCTCGTCTCCCAGGTGTGCTGGTGGGGCGCCGTCGTCATAGGATTCGCCAACGCCCAGCATTGACCCGACAGTTCGCACCGGTGCGACACGGTTCGACGGAGGAGTTCACCATGCAGCAGTCCTCGTCCGCCCAGCGGCTCCGGCAAGCCGTCGAGCCCCTCCACGCCGTCGTCTACTTCGCACCCGAGCCCGCCGCGGCAGCCCGCGCGCTCGGGCTGCCGAGTTGGTGGATGGGGTACTTCGCCGGGCGCGTCGCCCCGCTGGGGCCGCTCGGGCCGGCGCCCGTCGCCGCGATGTTCCACGTGTTCGCCCCGGCCATGGTGGCCCGCTCGCTGCCCGACGCCTGGGCGTACGCCTCGCCCGAAGCGGTGCTGGAGACGCGCACGGAAGCCGTACGGGCCACCCTGGCCCGTACGCTGCCGGCGGGATCCGGCCGCTCCCTCGCCCGGCTCGCCGAGCTCCTGGAGACGGCCGTGGCGGGCTGCGGCTTCGAGGGCAGGCCGCTGGCCGCCGGCTGGTCCCGGGTACCCCGCCCCGCGGACCCCGCCATGCGCGTCTGGCTGGCGGCCACCGTGCTGCGCGAGCACCGCGGCGACGGCCACGTCCTCGCCGCGGTCCACGCGGGCCTCACCGGCCTGGACACCACACTCACGCACGTGGCCACCGGTGACGTGCCGCTGGAAGCCGTCCAGGACAACCGCGGCTGGACGGAGGCCGAGTGGGAGGAGAGCCGCCACAGGCTCACGGAGCGCGGCCTGCTCGACGGCGAGGGGCGGCTGACCGGGGCGGGCGGCGCGCTGCGCCGGCGGCTGGAGGAGGACACCGACCGGCTGGCCGCGTCACCCCTCGCCGCCCTGGGCGCGGAAGGGACCGAGGAGGCGATCCGCCTCGCCGTCCCGCTCAGCCGTCACCTCATCGACAGCGGCGTGCTGCCCGTGCCCAATCCCATGGGGGCGCCCCGCCCGTGACGGCCCCGGCGCGCGCCGCCTACACGTCCGAGCTCTCCATCGCCCAGCTCGCCAGGATCCGCAGCGACTCGGCGGAGGGCGAACCGGGCTCGGCGTGGTAGGTGACCAGCTGCTGGTTCTGGTCCGCGGGGAGCACCAGCGTCTCGTACGACAGGGTCAGCGGGCCCACCACGGGGTGGTGCAGCTTCTTGACGCCGAAGCCCTTGTCCTCCACGTTGTGGGCGGCCCAGAGCGACCGGAACTCCGGGCTCTTGACGGACAGCTCGCCCACGAGCGCGGCGAGCTGCGGGTCCTCGGGGCAGCGGCCGGCGTCGAGCCTGAGGAAGGCGACGACGTCGGCGGCCTTCTTCTCCCACTCGGTGTACAGCTCGCGGGTGGCCGGTTCCAGGAAGATCTGCCAGGCCATGTTGCGCTGCCCGGCGGGCATCGCGTCGAGGTCGCCGAGGAGGGCGCAGGCCATCCGGTTCCAGGCGATGATGTCCAGCCGGCGCCCGACCACGTAGGCCGGGGTGTTCTCCATGCTGTCCAGGAGGTGCTGCACCGAGGGGCGCACCCGCTGCGGGCGGGGCGGCCGGCACGGGCGCGTCTTCTTCACGCTCGGGCGGACGAGGCGGTTGAGGTGTTCCCGCTCGGCGCCGGTGAGCCGCAGGGCGTCGGCGATCGCCTCCAGCACGGCGGTGGAGACGTTCTGGCCGTGCCCCTGTTCCAGGCGCGTGTAGTAGGCGACGCTCACGCCGGCGAGCTGCGCCAGCTCCTCGCGCCGCAGGCCGGGCACCCGGCGCCGCCCGCCGTAGGGCGTGAGGCCCACTTCGGCGGGCTGGAGGCGGGCCCGCCTGCTGCGGAGGAACTCGCTCAGTTCGGTGCGCTGGTCCATGCCCACCAGTATGCGGGGGTGCCGGGGCCCGGTGAGAGGGGCCAGGGTGACACTGCCAGTGGTAGGAACGGCAAGCGTACGTTCCGCCGGGTTCTGGCTGGGGCTCGCGGGCCGACGCATGCTTGCGGGCATGACCCACACCACTGTTCCCGCATACGCCGCCCCTTCTGCCAAGGCTCCTCTGGAGCGGATCACGATCCAGCGCCGGGAGCCGGGTGAGCACGACGTCCTCATCGAGATCAAGTACGCCGGCATCTGCCACTCCGACATCCACACCGTCCGCGGCGAGTGGGGCGACGACGGGCACTTCCCGCTCGCCCCGGGCCACGAGATAGCCGGTGTCGTGACCGCGACCGGCTCCGGCGTCACCCGCTACCAGGTCGGGGACCGCGTCGGCGTCGGCTGCTTCGTGGACTCCTGCCGCGAGTGCGACAACTGCAAGGCCGGCCTCCAGCAGTACTGCACCGGCGAGCTCGGCAACGTCGGCACCTACGGCGCCACCGGCCGTGACGGGGAGATCACCCAGGGCGGCTACTCCACGCACGTCGTCGTGGACGAGAACTACGTCCTGCGCATCCCCGACAGCATTCCGCTGGACCGGGCGGCCCCGCTGCTGTGCGCCGGCATCACCCTCTACTCCCCGCTCGCGCACTGGCAGGCGGGGCCGGGCAAGAAGGTCGCGATCGTCGGCCTCGGCGGCCTCGGCCACATGGGCGTGAAGATCGCGCACGCGATGGGCGCGGAGGTCACCGTGCTGAGCCAGTCCCTGCGCAAGCAGGCGGACGGCCTGCGGCTGGGCGCCGACCACTTCTACGCGACCTCCGACCCGGCGACCTTCGCGGAGCTGGCGGGCGGCTTCGACCTGATCGTCAACACGGTCTCGGCCGACGTCGACATCAACGCGTACCTCGGCCTGCTCAAGAGCGGCGGCACGCTCGTGCAGGTCGGCGCCCCGGAGAACCCGCAGCAGGTCGCCTCGTTCGCCCTCATCACCCGGCGCCTGTCCCTGGCGGGCTCGATGATCGGCGGCATCCCGGAGACCCAGGAGATGCTCGACTTCTGCGGCGAGCACGGCATCGGCGCCGACATCGAGCTGATCCGCGCCGAGCAGATCAACGAGGCGTACGAGCGGGTGCTGGCCAGCGACGTCCGCTACCGCTTCGTCATCGACGCCGCGACGATCTGACCCCTCGCACCGGCCGCGGTGCGGGGCGCCGGCAGCCGCCCGCCCCGCACCGCGCCGGTAACGACTCCGCGCGCCGCCCGCCCCCGGCCATCGCATCGCGCGGTGCTCCGGGAGCGGTGGAAGACTGAGTCGCGTCGGGGGACGCCGAGCGCCGCGCCCGCGGTGACGGGGCGGGGCCTCGCGCGCATCCGTTGCCCCCGCGCGCATCCGCCGGAGGAGCACCCACCATGCTCAGCACTGATTTCGTGACCGGATCACCCAACTGGCTCGACCTCGGCAGCCCGGACACCGCGGCGTCCGCCGCGTTCTACGGAGCGGTCTTCGGCTGGGACGTGGCGTCCGCCGGGCCCGACACGGGCGGCTACGGCTTCTTCCAGCAGGACGGCAAGGACGTCGCGGCGCTCGGCCCGCTGACGGAGGAGGGCGCGAGCCCCGCGTGGACGGTGTACTTCCAGACGCCCGACGCCGACGCCACGGTCAAGGCGGCCGAGCAGGCCGGCGGCGCCGTACGCGTCGCGCCGACGGACGTCATGGACGCGGGCCGGCTGGCCTGTCTCACCGACCCGGGCGGCGCGGAGTTCGCCCTCTGGCAGCCCGGCGCCGTCAAGGGCCTGGAGAAGGTCTGCGAGCCCGACACGCTGCTGTGGGTCGAGCTGCACACCGCGGACCCGGCGGCGGCCGGGGCCTTCTACCGCGCCCTGTTCGGCTGGGGCACGCAGGACAAGGAGTTCTCCGTCGGCACCTACACCCTGATCTCCACGGCCGGGGCGAGCGGCGACGACGCCGCGTTCGGCGGCATCGCGCCCGCGCCCGAAGGGGACGGGGACGGCCGGGAGTCCCGCTGGATCCCGTACTTCCTGGTCACGGACACCGACGCCACCGTCGCCAAGGCGCAGGAGAACGGCGGCTCGGTGGTCGCGCCGGCCGAGGACGTACCGGACGTGGGCCGGATCGCCTGGCTGGCCGACCAGTTCGGCGCGGTCTTCGGGGTCCTCAAGCCGCTGCCGCGCGCGGCCTGACCCTCCGGTCCGGGGCGCGGGCCGCGCCCCGGACCGGACCCTGCCCGCGCCCCTGTCCGTCCCGCCGCAGGAGGTCCCGCCGCAAGAGCGCTCAGCCGCCGCCCTCGCCCTCGGGGGCGGCGCCCTCCTCCTCCGCGGCTCCCTCGGCCGCCGCCTCTGCTTCCTCCTCCTCGGCTTCCTCCTCCTCGACCGGCTCGGTCTGGGCCGCGACGATCTGGAGGACGGCGTCCTCGCCGTCGACCGCGAGGCTGGTGCCGCGCGGCAGGGGGATGTCCTTGGCGTGGATGGTGTGCCCGGCCTCCAGCCCCTCGATGGAGATCGTGACGCCCTCCGGGATGTGCGTGGCCTCGGCCTCGACCGGCAGGGCGTTGAGGATGTACTCCAGCAGGTTGCCGCCGGGGGCGAGCTCGCCCTCGATGTGGATCGGGATGTCCACCGTGACCTTCTCGCCCTTCTTGACGATCAGCAGGTCCACGTGGACGAGGAAGCCGCGGATGGCCTCGCGCTGGACGGCCTTGGGGATGACGAGCTCGTGCTTGCCGCCGACGTCCAGCTTGATCAGGACGTTCGGGGTCCGCAGGGCCATCAGCAGGGCGTGCCCGTTCACCGACACGTGCCGCGGTTCGGCGCCGTGGCCGTAGATGACGCAGGGGACCTTGTCCTCCTTGCGGATCCGGCGGGCGGCACCCTTGCCGAAGTCGGTGCGCGTCTCGGCGGTCAGCTTCACTTCGGCCATGCCTGCACTCCTCGCGGTTCGGTCGTCTGAAGATGTGTTAACCGCAGGCCGGAGAGGTGCCTCCGCGGCTACTCCGTACGGGAGCGATATCGGGCGGTTTTCCTTCTGATGGCAGATCCGGTGGCAAGGGCGGACGCACCGCCCGCCCGGGTGCACCTCGCCGTATCCGGAATCCGTCCGCCCACGCCGGGGCGATCGGGCAGACTTTGCGGGCACCGTGCAGCGCAGACCCCGTCACACCGTTGTGAAACCGAGGGGACACCCATGAGCGGTATACGAAGATTCAGCCGGAGAGCCCTGTTACGGACCGGCCTGGGGGTGAGCGGCGGAGCGCTCGCCGCACAGCTCCTCCCCGGCGTCTCCGGTGCCCGGACGGGCCCGGGCGCCGCGCCCGGCTGGGCGCCGGCCGCGGCCCGGCAGGGGCTCTTCCCCGAGTGGAGCCGCTACGCACGGCTGGCCGACGGCACGTTCGACGAGGACGCCGACCCGCTCCGCGACATGAAGCCCGTGATCACGGCGCTGAAGGCGCAGAACGTCAGCGTCATCGAGCTCGACACGGTCCTGTCGAACTGGCTGAAGCCCGCCGAGTTCACCGAGCACATGGGCAAGGTCAAGAGCTTCGTGGAGCTGGCGCACGCCGCCGGGATCCGCGTGGTCATGTACTACCCGTCGCTGGAGCTCATCAGCGTCGGCGGCGAGAAGGGCCCGTCGTTCTACAAGAACGGCGAGGGCAAGTCGTGGGTGCAGCGCTCCCTCGACGGCAAGCCGAACGTCTTCTACGGCAGTCTGGTCGTCTGGGTCGACCCCGGCGACGAGAGCTGCTGGCTCAGCCCCAACTCCCCCTGGCGCGACTACTACCTCGGCCGCGTCAAGGCCCTCGCCGCCACGGGCGTGGACGCCATATGGCCGGACGTGCCGATCTACTTCGACGGGGCGATGAGCTGGTGCGACGGCTCCACCTGGGCGGCTGACGCCTTCAAGGCCGACACCGGCCTGGCGCTGCCCGCGAAGGCCGACTTCTCCAGCCTGCCCTTCCGCCGCTACGTGGAGTGGCGGCACCGCAACCTCAACCAGTGGCAGCTCGACATCGCCGCCGCCGGCCGCTCCGTCAACCCGGACCTGGTCACCTTCGTCGAGACGGTGAGCATGGACTACCAGTACGCCACGCTGGTCGGCCTCGACGGCGGGTACCTGCGCACGGCGGAGGGCGTGAGCCACGTCTGGGAGGTGGACATCCTCGGCAACTACGACGGGATGCGCCACGCCACGGCGACGGACTGGACCTGTCTGATCTCGATGTACAAGTACGCGCGCGCCGCGAGCGGGCCGAAGCCCGCGTGGGCGTTCTCGTACGGCTGGAAGGCCGACGACGCCTCGCTGGTGATGGCCGAGCTGCTGGCGGCGGGCTGCAATCCGTACGAGGTCAAGAGCCCGTTCAAGAACGAGACCACCGACAAGGCGATGCGCACCCGCATGTACGCCTTCGTCGCGGCCAACCAGGCGAAGCTGTACGACGCGGTGCCGGCGGCCGAGGTCGGCGTCTACCACTCCTCGGCCTCCCGGGACTTCGTCAGCCCCTCCGCCGGCACGGGCATGTACGCCAACGCGAAGGCGCCGTCGGGGGTCAAGGACTGGTGGGCGTCGGGCAGCGCGGAGGAGAGCTGTACGTCCCAGGCGTGGCTGGGCGAGTTCCGCGGCACGGTCAAGGCGCTGGTGTACGCCCACGTCCCCTTCGGCACCGTCCCGAGCCCGCACCTGTCCGCCGCCGACCTCGCCCCGTACCGCGTCCTGATGCTGCCGAACCTCCAGGCCGTCTCCGACGCCGAGGCCGCGGTCCTGCGGGAGTACGTGTCGGGAGGCGGGACGGTCGTCATCACGGGGCCCGTCCCGACCGGGCTCGACGAGCTGGGCACGGCCCGCGGCGAGTACGCACTGGCCGACGTGCTGGGGTTCCGTAAAGGCGATCCGCTGCCGGCGAGCAAGCAGAATCGTTTCGGTGCGGGGACGTGCTGGTACGTCAAGGACCTGGCCGGCCACAGCTACCTCGCGAAGACGGACCAGGCCAGCGCCGACCAGCTGCTCGCGCCGGTACGGGCGGCGGCGCCGCCCGCGGTGGAGCTCACGGGCGACCGGCGCGTCCACATGGAGGTGAGCCGGCTCGGCGCCGACACGGTCGTCCAGCTGGTCAACTTCACCTGCTTCGGTGACGCCCCGGCGGCCTTCAGGACCACTCCGGCCGCGTGCTCGGTCGCGCTGAAGCTGCCCGCGGGCAAGCAGGTGCTGTCCGCCACGGTGAGCTCGCCGGACGGGGCCTCGCCGGCTCCGCAGCCGGTCGCCTGGCAGACGGCGGGCGAGACCGCGACGGTGTCCCTGACGGTGTCCCAGTACTCGCTGCTGACGGTCACCACCGGCTGATCGGGCACCACCGGCCGACCGGGCCCGCCCTCAGGGCCCGTCGGTTCCGGGGGCGGGGATCCGCCACAGCGAGGCCGGCCGGTCCTCGTCCCCCGGGTGGGACTCGAAGGCGATCCACCGCCCGTCCGGCGACCAGCTCGGCGCACCGTCGTAGTCCGCGCCGCGCGTGGTCACCCGGACGGGGCGGCCGCCGCCGGCCGGGATCACGAAGATCTGCGGCACCTCCAGGCCGCCGGTGGTGGAGGAGAAGACCACCGACCTGCCGTCCGGCGACCAGCTCGGGTCGGTGTGCTCCCCGGGGCCGTCGGTGAGCCGCCGCAGGCCGCTGCCGTCGGCGTTCATCACGTACAGCGCCCACGTTTCCGCGCCGCGCTCGCGCCGCTGGAAGACCAGCCGGTCGCCCTTGGGCGACCAGTTGGGCTGGCGGTTGTCCGTGCCGGTGGCGGGACCGTCCAGGAGGCGGGTGCGCCCCGTGCCGTCCCTGCGGACCTTCCAGAGCGAGCCGAGCGCACTGCCGCCGTCCCCCGCCCCCTTCTCCCGGATCTCCTGGAAGACGATCCACGAGCCGTCGGGCGAGAAGCTGGGCTCCAGGTAGCCGGAGTCGCCGCCGTGCTCGGTGACGCGGGAGGGGCGGCCTCCGGGCGGCATCACCCACACCTCGTCGCGGCCGCCCGCCCGGTCCGAGGCGAAGGTCACCCCGGCCGAGGGGTGCCAGCTGGAGCCGGGCAGGTTGACCGCGGCCTTGTCGGCCTCGTCGAGCAGGGTGCCGGGGCGGCCGGGGGTGCCGCCCCCGCCGTGCAGCGGGAGCACGCGCAGCGCGGCGGCGCCCTCGTTGTAGCCGTCCTCGAAGAGCGTGAAGAGCACGGACTTGCCGTCCGGCGAGAAGGCGGGGTTCTGCGCGCTGGCGTGCCCCTTGCCCCGGTAGAGGAGCTCCGCGCCGTCGGACCGGTTGTCCGCCCGTCCGTCGGACGGCCCCGGCGGACGCGGGCCCCCCGAGCCGCCGCACGCCGTCAGGGCGAGGGCGGCCAGGAACGCTGCGACGTAGACGTAGACGTACGGGCGACTGCGCACCCGGCCGACCCTAGTGGCTCCGGCGCGCGCCGGAAGGCGGAACGGCGCAACGCGGCGTACGCCCGTGCGGGCCACCCGTCCGGGCCCGGCAGCGCGCCGGATTGCCTGCGGCACCGGCCGGTGCCGACCATGGAGTCGCCGGCTGACGCTGCGTCAACCGGCGGGCAGCGCCCTGTCGGCTGGGGAGCACTGATGAAGGACCCGTCCACGGCGCACCGGCAGCTGCTGCGGTTCTTCCGCGGGTTCGGCGCCCCCTACCGCCGGCTGCTCGCCCTCGGGGTCGGGATGCGGCTCTGCGAGACGGCCGCGGACCTGGTGACGCCCTGGCCGGTCGCCGCCGTCGTCGACCACGTCCTCGGGGCGGGCGGCGCGCGCAATCCCCTCGGCTCCCTGCTGGACGTCCTCGGCACGGACCGGACCGCCATGCTCACCGCGGCGGCCGCCCTGGTCGTGCTGGTGGCGCTGGTGTCCGCCGCCTTCGACTACGCGGGCGACCGGCTGATGAACGGCGTGGGCGAGCGGATGAGCGCCGCGATCCGCCGCGAGACGTTCGCGCATCTGCAACGGCTGCCGCTGAGCTATCACGACCGGCGGACCGTAGGCGGGTCCACGAGCCGGGTGATCACCGACTGCGGGAACGTCAAGGACGGCCTGGTGGCGTTCTGTTCGGTGCTCTTCCCCGGCGTGCTCTCGGTCACCGGCTACGCGGCCGCGCTGCTCCTGCTCGACTGGCGGTTCGGGCTGATCGGCGCCGCGGTCGTCCCGGCGGTGCTGCTCCTCGGCGTCCGCAACCGGCGGCGCGGCCACCGGGCGGCGCGGCGGCGCCGGGAGGCGGAGGGCGAGCTGACGGCCCTGGTCGCCGAGGCGCTGCAAGGCATCCGGACGGTGCACGCCTTCGGCCGGCACGGCGTGCACGACCGGGACTTCGCGGCGCGCAGCGGCGGCGTGCTGGACGCGGGCCTGGAGGCCGTGGACGTCCAGGCCCGCCGGGCGCCGCTGCTGGAGGCGGTGACGGCCGCCGGGACGGCGGCGCTGCTGTGGGTGGGCGGCGTGGGGGTGCTGCGCGGGTGGTGGAGCACGGGCCATCTCGTGGTCGCGATCGGCTATCTGACGGGCATGGTGGCCCCGCTGCGGGCGCTGTCGAAGCTCTCCGGCACCTTCGCGCAGGGGCAGGCGTCGGCCGAGCGCATCGCCGAGGTCCTCGCCGAGCCGTGCCCGCTGCGGGCGCCGGTACGGGCTGGCGCGCGCGGCCTGCCGCCCCGTGCGCGGGGCCGGGTCGACTTCGCCGGGGTGTCGATGGACTACGGCGACCGCCGCGCGCTGCACCGCCTCGACCTGAAGATCGCCGCCGGTGAGCGGATCGCCCTCACCGGGCCGAACGGCGCGGGCAAGTCGACGGCGCTCGCGCTGGTCGCGGGCCTGTACCGGCCCACGCGCGGCACGGTGTGCATCGACGGGACGGCAACGGCCGACCTGCCGGAGGAGTGGCTGCGCCGGCAGGTGACGGCCGTGCTCCAGGAGACGTTCCTGTTCGCGGGGACGGTCGCCGACAACATCCGCTACGCGCGGCCGGACGCGAGCCCGCGGGAGGTGCGCGCGGCCGCGGACGCGGCGCTGGTCACGGCGTTCACCGACGGCTTCCCCGACGGGCTCGGCACACGGCTCGGCGACTGCGGCGGCGGCCTGTCGGGCGGTCAGCGCCAGCGGGTGGGAATCGCCCGCGCCCTGCTCGCCGACGCCCCGATCGTGCTGCTGGACGAGCCGACGTCGGGACTCGACGCGGAGGCGGAACGGCAGGTGGTGGCCGCGCTGGGCCGGCTGGTGGCGGACCGGACGGTGGTCATGGTCACGCACCGGCCGGCACTGCTGGAGACGGCGACGGGGGTGGTGACGCTGACGGCGGCCGGCCCGGGGCGCGGCTACGGGGCGGCCGACGGCCGGTAGAGCACGGGCTACGGGCGGGGGACCAGGTCCGCCGGGTCGGTGTTGGCACCGCAGAGGATGACGGCGACCGTTTCGTCCTCCTCCGGCTCGTAGGCACCGGCAAGGGCCGCGAGGGCCGTGGCGCCGGCCGGTTCGACCGCGATGCGGCGCTCGTCCCACAGGGACTGCCGCGCGGCGGTGATCGCCTCGTCCGGTACGAGGAGGGAGGTGACGTCCGGGTGGCGGGCCGCGGCCAGGGCCGCCTCGGAGACGCGGCGGGCTCCGAGGGCGTCCGCCGCGACCGAGTCGACGGTGACGTCGACGACCCGTCCCGCTTCGAGGGCGGCGTTGAGGGCCCGGCTGCCGGTGGGCTCGACGGCGACCGTCCGTATGCCGTGGTGGCGGGCGGCGGCCGCGACGCCGGCGAAGAGCCCGCCGCCGCCGGCCGCGACGACGACGGTGTCGAGGCCGGGGACGCCGGCGCGGATCTCGTCGAGGAGGGTGCCCGCGCCCGCGGCGATCAGCGGGTGGTCGTAGGCGTGGCTCGCGAGGGCGCCGGTGGCGCGCGTGAACTCCTCGCAGGCGGCGAGCGCCTCGGCGTACTCCGTGCCGACGAGGCGGACGTCGGCGCCGTAGCCGCGCAGCCGGGCGACCTTCACCTGCGGGGCGTTCCCGGGCAGGAAGACGGTCGCGGGCAGGCCCTGCTGCCGGGCGGCCCAGGCGCAGGCCAGTCCGGCGTTGCCGCCGGAGGCGATGGTGACGCCGGCTTCGGGCAGGGTGCCGGCCTCGCGGTGGGCGGCGAGGAAGTTCCAGGCGCCGCGCGCCTTGAAGGACCCGGTGTGCTGCATGAACTCCAGGGCGAGCCGCACGCTTCCACCGCGGCGGCCGCTCCGGTCGGCCGGGGTGACGGCGACGGGGCGGGTGTGACCGGCGATGCGGGCGGCGGCCTTCTCGACGTCGCCGTATTCCACAGCGCCGCACTCCGAGTCGCCGTAGGTGAGGTCGTGCACGGGTTTCTCTCCTCGGAGCACAGGTGGACAGCGTATGCAACAACGTACGATACGGTGTCTCACATGCCGCGGCAATCTCCCTCCCTCGCCCGGGCGACCCCGGACCTCATCGCCCGCACCGCCCTCGCGATCATCGACGAGGAGGGCCCCTCCGCCCTGAGCTTCCGCTCCCTCGCCGAGCGGCTGGGCGTGTCCCACGCGACGATCCACCGCCGCTGCACGGATCTCGGCGGCCTGATCGACCTGTGCACCGACCACCTCGCCGCGGAACTGCCCGAGATCCCGCCGGGCACCGCCTGGGCCGAGGCCACGGAGCGGCGCTTCCGGGCGCTGTACGAACTGCTCACCGCACACCCGGGGCTGGTCGCCCTGCGCGGCTCGCGCCCCTGGCTCAGCCCCCAGCTGCTGGCCCGCCTGGTCGAGCCCGCGCTCGCCGACAGCGTCGCCGCGGGGATGACGCCGGAGCAGGCGTTCCGCGCCTACCGGCGGATGTACCTGCTCACCCTCGGCAGCGCCACCTTCGTCGACCACCGCGACCCCGCCCTCACCGCCCGGAGCACCCGCACCGCGCTGGCCGCGCTCGACCCCGCGCGGTTCCCCGTCCTGACGGGCGGCATGGACGCCGTCCTGCCCGTCATGACGGACCATGAGGTCTACTACGGCGCGCTGCGGCAGCTGATCGAGGCGGCGCACCCCTGAGACCCATGGGTCGGTTGGTGAAATGGATGCGCCCCGCCGGAAGGCTTGGGGAAGCAAATCCGGCTGCTCTACGATGGGGAACATGACGAAGCCGCGCCCCTGTTCGATCGCCGACGCGCTCGGTGTGGTCGGCGAGAAGTACTCCCTGCTGGTGCTGCGTGAGGTCTTCTTCGGAGTCCGGCGCTTCGACGCGATCGCCCGCAACACCGGGGCCCCGCGCGACATCCTGGCCTCACGGCTGCGCCGCCTGGTGGAGGCGGGAGTGCTGGAAAAGGTTCCCTACAGCGAACGGCCGGCGCGCTTCGAGTACTGCCCCACCGCGTCCGGGCACGATCTGCGGCCCGTCCTCATCATGCTGATGAGCTGGGGCGACCGGCATCTGGCGGACGTGCCGCCGACGGTGTTCGAGCACTCCTGCGGCTCCGACCTCGACCCGGCCGTCGTCTGCCGCTGCTGCGGCGAGGAGGTCGACGGCGCGGCGATCACCGCGCGCTTCCAGGTGCCGGGGTGGAGCGTGGAGGGCGCGGCCTGACGAGCCGCGGGTCCCGGGTCCCGCTCGCCACGCGACCACGCCCGCCACTCGTCTACGTCCTTCGGCCCGGCCCCCGGCTCACCAGTCGGCGACGCGGTAGTCCTTGAGGTGGACGCCCGACACCGGGTCGCCCGCCTCGCCGCGCACGATCGGGTCGTAGACGCGGGCCGCGCCGTCCACGATGTCCAGCGGGGTGCGGAAGCCGTGCGCGGCCATCCACTCCTTCTTCGGCGCCGGGTTCTCGTCGGTGATCCAGCCGGTGTCGACGCTGCACATGTGGACGCCCCGGGCGGCGAGTCCGGGGCCGCTGGTGCGGGTGAGCATGTTGAGCGCGGCCTTGGCCATGTTGGTGTGCGGGTGCCCCGCGGACTTGTTGCGCACGGCGAAGCGGCCCTCGACCGCGGTCACGTTGACCACGTAGCGGCGCAGGTGCGGGGAGGCCAGCAGGAGCGGCAGCAGCCGGTCGCACAGGAGCGCGGGGGCGAGCGCGTTGACCAGCTGCGTCTCCAGCAGCTCCGCCGGGTCCAGCTCCCCGATGCGCACGGACCAGGAGTTGGCCGCGGAGCGGTCCGGCACCAGCCCGGCCTCGTCGACCTCCGCCGCCTCCGCCATTTGCGCGGTGGCCGGCAGGACGAGCCCGAGCGCCGCCGACGCGCCCGCGCCGTGCCCGGTCCCCTCCAGCGCGTACGGCGTCCGGAAGCCGGGGGCTTCCCACACCTCCGCCCCCGCCGGGCCGGCGGGCAGGGCGCGCGACTCCCCCGCGATCAGCGGCGCGTAGGCCCCGGGCGGGCGGCGGATGGTCTGCGCGGCATTGTTGACGAGGACGTCCAGCGGCCGGCCCTCAGCCCTCAGCCGCTCGCACAGCCCGAGCACCTGCCGGGGGTCGCGCAGGTCGATCCCGATCACGGTGAGCCGGTCCAGCCATGCCTCGCTGCCCTCGGCCGCGCGGAAGCGGCGGACGGTGTCGCGCGGGAAGCGGCTGGTGACCAGCAGCTCGGCGCCGTCGCGCAGCATCATCAGGGCGAGCTGGAAACCGATCTTGACCCGGCCGCCGGTGAGCAGCGCCAGGCGGCCCGTCAGATCGGTGCGCAGGCCCCGCCGCCGGGTGTTGTCGGCGGCGCATGCCGGGCAGAGCAGGTGGTAGAAGGCATCGGCCCGGCTGTAGGAGACCTTGCAGACGTAGCAGCGCCGGGGGCGGCCGTACGTGCCCGGGGTGCCGGGGGTGCTCAGGGGCGCGTCGTCGCGGCGGTCGAGGGCGCCGGTCGCGGTGGCGGCGACCACGGCGGCGTCGGCGGCGTTCTGTTCCTGCCGGCGGGTCCTGCGCCGGTGGTGCCGCCCCTCGCGCGCGAAGGACGAGGCGACCTGCTCGGCCCTCAGGCGCACCGGGTCATCGGCGGGGAGCTGCCGCAGCTTGCCGACCGTGCGGTCGAAGGCGGCCAGCTCCTCCTCGGTGATGCCGGTGTCGCCGGCGCCGACCTCCACGTACGTGCTCCCCGCCCCGCGGCGGGGCCCGGCCCCGCCTCCGCTCCTGCACGACAAGCTGCCCGCCCGGCCGGATTCGAACCGGCGTCCTCCGTCATGCCATGACGGCGCGCCTGCCTCTGCGCTACGGACGGGCATTGGCCAGAACCTTACCGATTGCCGGGGCGACCGCAAAAACGGATTTCAGGAGCCGGGGCCTCGGCCGAGGGGGCGCCCGCCGGGCGAAACGGCTCTAGACTTCAAGGAATCACCTGTTCGTGCCCATTGCGCTGGGGGCCGCCGTGAGCGAATTCGCCGAGGCCATGCGACGGCGCGTGCGGCAGGCCCGGGAGGCCCTCGCGGCGGCGGAATCCGACGGCGACGCCTACGAGATCGCGGTGGCGGAGGACGAGCTGGAGGACGCGCTGCGCCTGGCCCGCTCCCACGGTCTCGATCACGGCGACGGGGCGGCGTAGCGAGCCCGGAGAGCCGGTGGTCCACCCGCAGAGCCGGTGAGCTAAAGGTCGTTGCCCGCGTACGACAAGTTGAAGCTCTTGTTGGCCAGGGGGAAGTCGGGGACGATCGTGTCCGCCAGCGCCACGGGCAGGGCGGGCCAGTTGAAGAACGACGGGTCGACGGTCTTGACCCGCGTGAGCGTCTCGCCCGCGCCGAGCTCGACCCGCGTGGTGATCGTGCCGCGCCAGCCCTCCACGATGCCGACCCCGGCGCGGCGGGTGCTGCGGGCGAACAGCGGCGGCCAGGCGAGCGAGGTCCCCGTGGTCCGGCCCGCCTCCAGCCCGGCCGCGAGCCGCTCGGCCGTGGCCAGCGAGGCTTCCGCCTCCTCGGCCCGTACGAGGAAGCGTGCCAGCACGTCACCGGTGGTGTGGACGGGGATGGTCAGCACTCCCCCGTGGTCGTGGAAGGGGTGGCTCGCGCGCGCGTCGGCGGACAGGCCGCTGGCCCGGGCGACGTAGCCGAGGCAGCCCAGGTCGCGAGCCGCGGTGATGCCGAGGCGGGCGGTGCCGGTGAAGCGGTCGCGCACGGTGGTGTGGCCGAGGGCGAGGGTGACGATGTCGCGGATCTCCCGGCCCAGCTCCCGCAGCCGCGCCGGGCCGGGCACGGCGCGCAGCACGGAGCCGCCGGGCACGACGCCGCCGCGCAGCAGCCGGTGCCCGGTGACCTCCTGGTTGAGGCGCAGCAGGCGTTCGCGGACGTGCTGGGCGCGGGCGTGCAGGATGCCGTGGCCGACGTCGTTGCAGAGCGCGCCGAGGTCGGCGACGTGGTTGTGGAGGCGTTCGAGTTCGAGGAGGAGGGCGCGGGCGCGGCGGGCGTCGAGGGGGACGTGGGCGCCCGTGGCCTCCTCCACAGCCAGGCAGTAGGCGAGGGCGTGGCCGACGGCGGTGTCGCCGCTGATGCGCTCGGCGAGCGGCAGGCCCTTCTCGGGGGTGCGGCCTTCGAAGAGCTTCTCGATGCCTTTGTGGACGAACCACAGCCGGGCCTTGAGCTTGATGATCGTCTCGCCGACGACGGAGAAGCGGAAGTGGCCGGGTTCGATGATGCCGGCGTGGACGGGGCCGACGGGGATCTCGTAGACGCCCTCCCCCTCGACCTCCAGGAAGGGGTAGGGGCCCTCGGGTTCGGCGAAGGGCGGGGGCGGGCCGGCGTCGGGGTGCATCGGGTACCAGCCGCGGGGCCAGTGGAAGTGGCGCACGAGGCGGTGCGGGAGCGGGTGGCCGAGGGGCACGATGCCGTGCAGGTCGCGCATCTCGCGCTCGAAGCGGCCGGCGGGGAAGGAGAGGTGGGCGAGGGTGGGGACTTCGGGGGTCTTGGGGTCGAGGCGGACGTGGAGTTCGGTGCGGGTGTCGGGCGGGCCGGCGACGAAGAGGTAGACGACGCGGACGGCCCGGCCGCCGGGTTCGTCGGGGCTGTCGTGGTGGGCGGCGACGAGGGCGAGGCGGTGGCCGGCGACGAGGAGGTCGGCGGCTCTGCCGGGCAGTTCGGCGGGGCCGATGTCGGTGACGGTGCGGTGCGCGGTGGCCGGTTGCATGCTCAGTGGCCTCCGATGATCTCGCCGGCCTCGGACAGCAGCCTGGTGAGGGGTCCGGTGGTGACGCCGAGGGCCGCGCAGGCGGCCAGGCCGGCGACCAGGGGGGCCCCGGCGTCGGCGCCGAGCGGTACGGGCTCCGCCTCGTCGTCCTCGCCCGGCGGCGGTCCCAGGAGCATCCGGGCGGTGCGGGCGGCCAGGGCGGCGAAGGCCGCGAGCATCAGGACGAGGGCGGCGGCCAGGGCCCAGCGGGGGCCGGAGAGGAACCCCGCGCGCGCGATGCCCAGTTCGGAGGCGAAGAGGCCGAACGGCGGCAGGCCCAGCAGGGCGACGACGGCCGCGGCGAAGGCGGTGCCGAGGCAGGGCGAGTGGGCGAGCAGCCCGCGGATCCTGCCGATGCGGGTCGTGCCGCACAGCCGTGCGATGTGGCCGGAGGCGCAGAACGCCACGGTCTTCGCGAGGCCGTGGCCCGCCATGTGCAGCAGGACGGCGGAGAGGGCGAGCGGGCTGCCCGCGGCGGTGCCGAGGGCGATCAGGCTCATGTGCTCCATGCTGGAGTACGCGAGCATGCGCTTGCAGTCGCGCTGGGCCAGCAGGAGGGCCGCGGCCAGGGCGAGGGTGACCACGGCGACGCCCGCGAGCAGGGTGCGGGTGAAGCCCGCGCCGAGGGCCGCGTCCGCGATGACCTTGTAGCGCAGGAGGCCCGCGAAGGCGACGGAGAGCAGGACGCCGGACATCAGGGCGGAGACGGGGGCGGGTGCCTGGCTGTGGGCGTCGGGCAGCCAGGCGTGCAGGGGCGCGAGGCCGGCCTTGGCGCCGAAGCCGAGGACGACGAGGCCGGTGGCCAGCCGGGTGACGGAGGGGTCGAGCCGGTCCGCGCGGGCGGCGAGGGTCTGCCAGTCCAGGGCGTACGCCTCGGGGATGCCGGCCTGGCGGGCCGCGTAGTAGAGGAGGACGGTGCCGAGGAAGGCCAGGGCGATGCCGGCCGAGCAGATCACCACGTATTTCCAGGCGGCTTCGACGGAGGCGCGGGTGCGCCGGTGGCCGACGAGGAAGGCGGTGACGATGGTGGTGGCCTCGATGGCGACCCACAGCACGCCGAGGTTGGCGGCGAGGACCGCGGCGCTCATGGCGGCGAGGAAGGCGTGGACGAGCAGGTGGTAGCGGCGGGCCGCGGGCTCGTCGGTGCGCTCGTGGGCGAGGTGGGCGGGGTTGGCGGCGCAGGCCAGGCAGGCGACCGCGCCGACGGTGAGGAGCATCCAGACGGTGAGCGCGTCGGCGCGCAGCAGCCGCCCGTAGGCGGTGACGGGACCGCTGTCGGGGACGGTGCAGGCGAGGGCGGCTCCGCAGGTGAGGATCGCCGCCGGGGAGACGAGCCCGAGCCGGCCGGTGAGCGGGCGCGGCACGGGTCCGGGTGCCCCGGTGCGGGGTCCCCTGCCGGGGCGGGCCCTTCCTGCCGGGCCGGCACCGGTGCCGGTGCCCGCGGGTGCAGCGGGCCGGCCACGGGACCACGCGGGTGCGCCCGGGCCCGTATCCGGACCGGCGATCCCGTCGGATCCCGTACCGGGACCGCCCGGAGACCCGCCGGGGCGGGTGCCCGGCCAGGCGCGCGCGCCCGGGCCCCCGTATGACGGGCCGTCGGCGGTCTCAGCCGGTGTCGTGCCGTAGGTCGCGGGGCCGTGGCCCGGGCGGAGGACGAGCGTGGCCACGGGGGCCGCGGCGCCGCGCTGGCGCGGCGTGCGGTGCCCGAGGGCGGCGGCCCCCGCGGCGCGTGCCTTCGCGTCGCGCAGGCCGGACGCGGCGTACGCGGCGGACGTGGCGAGCGGCACCACGATGGGCGCGGTCAGCAGCAGTGCGGTGGTGGCGTGCGTCATCAGTCGCGAAGCTCCCGCAGGTCATCGATGCCGGTGCCGCCGAAGGCGGCCCGCATCCGGGTGGTGAGGATCTGCAGGACGAGAACGGCGAGGAGGACGTCGAAGGACACGCCGAGTTCGACGATCAGGGGGACTCCGGAGGCGGCGAGGAAGGCGGTGACGGTGATGCCGTTGTCCAGCAGCAGGAAGCCGACCATCTGGGCCAGCGCGCGGCGCCGGGTGACCAGGGTGAAGAAGCCGATGAGGACGACGGCGAGCCCGACGGGCAGGGCGCGCGTCGCCGGCGTGGGGTTGAGCTCGACCAGCGGCCGGGACACGGCGTAGGCGAGGAGGGTGAGGAGGGCCGCGCTCAGCAGGGACGCGGCGACGTTGACGAGCGGCTGCGTCTCGCGGGTCTCACTGACGTCCTCCTGGTAGTGGGGATGGGAGCGGTGCGGCGTGCCGGTGGTCAGGGCGCGCAGCATCAGGCGCGGCAGGGCGCCGGCCCGCAGCAGGCCGATGCCGGCGGCCACGGCGAGCAGGCCGAGGCGGTCCTCGTGCAGGCCGAGGAGGGCGGCGACGGCGGCCAGGGCGACGCCCTGGAGGGCGAAGACGCGGACGATCGAGGACAGTTGCCGCAGCCACAGGACGACGACGGCCGCGAGCAGGAACGCGCCGCACGCCAGGTCGAGCAGCTGGGTGTAGACGCTGTCGGTCATGTGTCCCTCACTCACTCTCCCGTGAGGAAGTAGGAGGCGGTCACCGCGAGGAGTGCCAGCAGGAAGGATCCGGCCAGCAGCTCGGGCACGCGGAAGAGCCGCAGTTTGGCCCAGAACACCTCGGCCGCGGCGAGTGCCGCGCCGAGCAGGGCGACCTTCAGCGCGAGCAGGACGAGGGCGAGGACGAGGGCCGCCGGGGAGGCGGTCGTGGCGATGCCCCAGGGGGCGGACAGCGAGGCGAGCAGGCCGAGCAGGACGGTCAGCCGCATCTGGGAGCCGAGTTCGACCAGGGCGAGGTCGGGTCCGGCGTACTCCAGCACCATCGCCTCGTGGACCATCGTCAGTTCCAGGTGGGTGGCGGGGTTGTCCACCGGGAGCCGGCCGGTCTCGGCGAGGACGGCGACGGCCAGGGCGGCGGTGGACAGCAGCCCCGCCGGGGAGGCGAGGCGGACCGGGTCGTGGATGCCGCCGGAGACGATGGCCGACAGGTTCGTCGACCCCGCCGGTATCGACAGGGCGAACACCGCGAGGAGGATCGTCGGTTCGACGAGCGCGGCCACGGTCATCTCGCGGGAGGCGCCCATGCCGCCGAAGGCGGTGCCGGTGTCCAGGCCGGCCAGGGCGAGGGCGACGGTGCCGAGCCCGAGCAGCGCCACGACGAGGATGAGGTCGGCGCTGCCGCTGACGGGCGTGGCGGTTGAGGCCAGCGGGACGAGCGCCGCGACGACGGCCGTGGTGGCGACCAGCACCAGGGGCCCGAGCCGGAAGGCCGAGCCCGTGCCGGCCGGGGTGACGGCCTCCTTGCGCAGCAGCTTGCGCAGGTCGCGGAAGGGCTGGGTGACGCCGGGCCCGGCCCGCCCCTCCAGCAGCGCCCGTACCTGCCGCATCAGTCCGGCGAGCAGGGGTGCACCGGCGGCGACCAGGGCGACCTGGAGGGTCACCGCGGCCGTGCCGGTGGCGGTCATGGTGCCGTTCACGGCGTCTCCTCGTGCGAGGTGGCGCTCACCAGCCGACCGCCAGGGCCAGCAGGAGAGCGACGAGACCGAAGAACCCGTAGCCGAGGTAGCGGTGCACGCTGCCGGGGGCCAGCCGGCGCGCGGCCCGGCCGAGGGCCAGGGCGGCGGCCAGGACGGGCCGGTAGAGGCGGTGCTCGATCCGGTCGGGGACGCTGCGCCGGAAACGCACGCGCTCCACGAGGTAGGCGGATTCGTGCACCGGGGTGACGTCGACGTCCTGTTCGGGTTCGAGGACGTCGTCGAAGACCCGTTGCAGGGGCTCGGCGAAGGACGTCGCCGTGTACGACATGCGGGGCGTGGGGGCGCCGCCTCCGCAGTCCCACAGCCGGGCGTTCGTGCGGCGCCCGCGGCGGGTGGTGAGGCGGATGAGGCCCGCGGCGGCCACGACGCCCCCGACCAGGGCGGCCGTCACCCACAGCGGGGACAGCGAGGCGGCGACCTGGTCCAGCCGCAGTTCCAGGCCGCCGCCCGCCAGGGGGCGGCCGCCGTGGAGCCCGGCCGCGGCGACCGCCCGCGACAGGCTGTTGCCCAGGGTGCCGGGGACGAGGGCGAGGGCCGTGCAGCCGATGGCGAGCAGGCCCATGCCGACGTGCATCAGCGGCGGGCTCTCCTCCGCGGACGCGGCCCGCGCGCTGCGGGGCCGGGCGAAGAAGCCGACGCCGAGGGCCTTGACGAACACGGCCGCCGCGAGCCCGGCCGACAGGGCGATGACGGCGACCGCGAGCGGCAGCACGATCGCCGTGGACACCCCGGGCACGGTCATGCCGTGGATCAGGGATTGCAGCAGCAGCCACTCGCTGAGGAAGCCGTTGCCCGGCGGGAGGGCGACCGCGGCCAGCGACGACACCGCGAAGAAGCCGGCCGTGGCCGGCATCCGCGCGCGCAGCCCGCCCATGCGGTCGAGGTCGCGCACGCCCGTGGCGCGCACCACGGAGCCGGCCGCGCAGAACAGCAGGGCCTTGAAGACGGCGTGGTTGGTGACGTGCAGCAGGGCCGCGGCCAGGGCGAGGGCCGCGGGGACGGGGTAGCCGGAGGAGGCGAAGAGGCCCGCCGCGCCGACGCCGATGAGGACCAGGCCGAGGTTCTCCGACGTCGAGTACGCGAGGAGGCGCTTGATGTCCGACGCCATGGCCGCCTGGAGGATGCCGTAGACGGCGGACAGGGCGCCCGTCGCCAGGACGAGCAGCCAGCCCCAGCGGGGTCCGCCGCCCAGCAGTTCGAAGTTCACGCGGATGATCCCGTACGCGCCCAGGTTCACCATCGCGGCGCTCATCAGCGCCGAGACGTTGCTGGGCGCCTCGGGGTGGGCCCGCGGCAGCCACGGGTGCAGCGGCACCATGCCGGCCTTCGACGCGAACGCGGCCGCGACGAGGAGGAAGACCGCGCCGCGGGCGCCCGGGGACATGCCGCTCGCCCCGGCGCGCAGCTGTGCGAAGGTCTCGCCGCCCGCGCCCGCCGCGAACAGGGCGAGGCCCGCCAGCAGGAGGACGAGGCCGAAGTGCGTCATCACCGCGTACCAGACGCCCGCCTCGCGGACGGCGGAGCGCTCGCGCTGGTCCGCCAGCACGAGGACGAGCGACGTGACCGCCATCGCCTCCCACAGCAGCAGGAACGACGACACCGAGGCGGCCGCCGGGACCAGGACCAGCGTCAGCGCGAAGACCGGCAGAGCCGCCTGCACACCGCGCGAGGCCGGGCCGCGCGGGCCGCGCCCCGACGCGTAGCCGATGCCGTACACGGCGACCGCGAGGACCACGGCGCCGGCCACGGCCATGAACAGGCCCGAGAGGGCGTCGACGGCCAAGTGCAGGCCGGCCAGCGGCAGCAGGCCCGGCAGGTACGCGGACCAGCGGGTGCCGCCCAGGGCCGCGACGCCGCCCGCGAGGCCCGCGCCGCCCAGGCCCGCCGTGCACAGGCCCACGGCGACGACCCGGATCCGGCCCGGCAGGAGCATGCCCGCCAGCACTCCGGCGCCGGCGAGGCCCGCGGCCACGACCGTCGCGGACTCGGCCGAGCTCATGCGGCCTGCCCTGCGGGGGTGCGGGTGCGGGTGGGGCCGGGAGTGCCTATCGACCGGCTCCCGGGCGCGGGTCTCGCGGCTCCCGCCGCCGGCCTACGGAGCGTGCCGTACGGGCTCACCGGCCGGTCACGACGCGCAGCGCCGCCACGATCCGCTCCGGCTCCGGCGGGCAGCCCGGCACCAGCAGATCCACGGGGACGACGTCGCCCGCCGCGCCCTCCACGCCGTGGCCGCCGGCGAACTCCCCGCAGCCGATCGCGCAGTCGCCCACGGCGACCACCAGGCGGGGGCGGGGCATCGCGGCGACGGTGCGGCGCAGCGGCTCGGCCATGTTGCGGGTGACGGCGCCGGTCACGAGGGCCACGTCGGCGTGGCGGGGCGAGGCCACCAGGCGGGCGCCGTAGCGTTCGGCGTCGTACACCGGGCCGAAGGCCGCCGCGATCTCGATCTCGCAGCCGTTGCAGGAGCCGGCGTCGATGCAGCGCACGTGGGCCGAGCCGGCGAGTTCCGCGGCGCCGGGCGGCGGGTCGCCGGCCGGGCGGGGCGGGGCGTCCTCGGCCACCCGGCCGGTCTCACGGATCTTGCGCAGCAGGCTCATGCGGGTTCCCTCACCTCGGCGTCGGCGTCCCTCACGAAGGTGTGGCGGCCGTCTCCCGCCGTCACAGCGCGGATTCGCGCCGAGAGACGGCCGCCGGTCGGAAGGGCCGCGACGGCCCGTGCGGACGGCGGTCGGTAGCCCGGTCTCCGGCGCCGCGCGGATTCCGCCGGCGCGGTGGTCCGGGCCCGCCGGCGCTCCGGGTGGGATCGTCGTACGGCCTTCGGCAGCCCCGTTTGCATGAGGACTGATCTGGCCGGGTCAACGCCCGTGCGGGCCCCGGGTCACGGGCGGACGGGCCGCGGCCCGCGTGTTGTGACAGGGCGGACAACTGGGACGGATGAGTCGAATCCCCTTGTCCCGCACGGCCGAAGTTTCGCGCGGACTTACGGGATGGGGAGCTCGGTAGGCATGGGGGCCTCGCCCCCATGAATCCGCCGCCGCGGCGGCCCGCCCCCACCGGGGTGACCGGCGGTGCCGTGCGCGCATCAGGCAGTTCGGCGCCGCCGGAAACCTCGCCAGTGGCTGATCGCCGTTGCGGCGGAAGATATGCACGGCCGCGGCCCGGGCTGCCCGCGCCGGGCACGGGGCCGCCCCCGACCCGCCCGGTCGGGTCAGCCGACCGGCTGGGGTGCCGGGCTCATACGGGGGTGGTGCGCGCCCTTCGCCGTGTGCAAGGCCAAGGCCGCCAACGCCTCCGGCGCGCCGGACTGGCCCCGGATGCCCGGGAAGGCGTTGACGTCCACGATCAAGGGCGTTCCGGCGACGTCCAGCAGGTCGACCCCGTACACGTCCAGGGCGAACGCCTCGCCGACGCGGCGGACGACGTCGAGCCAGCCCGCCGGAAGCCGGTCGGTGGGCAGGGACTCCGTGCCCGTGCCGGCGGGGGCGGCGAGTTCGGAGCGGCGCAGGCCGGCGAAGACGTGGTCGCCGACGACCCACAGCTTGTGGTCCCAGCCGTCGTTGGGGGTGAAGCGCTGCACGACGACGGGCTCGCCGCCCCACTCGGCGGCGAGCACGGCGAGCCGTACGGGGTCGTCGACCCGGGCCACCAGGTCGTCGCGGCGGCTGCGCCGGCTCTTGACCACGACGGGGTACGACAGGTCGCCGCGCGCGGCCAGCTCCGCGAGGGAGGCCTCGGTGGCGGTGGCGACGAAGGGGAGGCCCGCCGCCAGGGCCACCTCGGCCATGGCGGTCCGGTCCTGGACCAGCGCGGTCGAGCCAGCCGAGTTCAGCACGGGCGCGCCGCGCTCTTCGAGGCGGCGCGCGAAGGCGAGGGCGCGCGGGGTGCGCGTCTTGAGCAGGTAGACGTCGGCGAGCTCGCCGGCCGCGGGGTCGGCGGCGGTCGCGGGGTCCAGCGCGACCACGTCGTGGCGGGGCGTCAGGAGCGCCGTGGCGGCGGCGAGCAGCGGGTGGCCGGGGGACGGGGTGAGCAGGCCGATCCTCATGCGTCGCCGCCCGTGGCACCGCCGAGGGGCAGCGCGGCGGAGGCGTGGCCGGGGAGCGCGTCCGCCGCGGGCAGCGGGCGCTCGCCCCCCGCGTCGGCGAGCCGCAGGATCGCCCACGCCACGCGGGCGACCGCGTCGGGCACCTGGCGGAAGCTGGGGAAGTCGTTGACGTCGACGACGACCGGTCCGTCGGGCCCGAGGACGACGTCCACGCCGTACAGGTCGAGGCCGAAGACCTCGCCGACGCGCGCGGCGATCGCGGCCACCTCCGCGCCGAGCGGCACCTGCCGTTCGACGGCGGGCTGGTCGGGGTGGAGGGGCGAGCAGCGCTCGGTGGCGTAGAGCCGGCCGTCGACGCAGTACACCTTGAGGTCGGTGCCGGAGTTGGGCACGTAGGGCTGGGCGATCAGCATGCCGCCGTCGGGCCGCTCGTCCCGGGAGGCCGGGTCGGTGAGCCGGTCCGGGGAGGGCACGAGGCGCACGGCGCGGCCCGAGCTGCCGTCGGCGGGCTTGACGACGAGCGGGTAGGCGGCCTCGGGGACCTCCGCGAACTCCTCGATGCGCAGGGCCGCGTAGGTGACGGGCACGGGCAGGCCGTGCCGCTCGGCGGTCACGGCGGCCAGCACCTTGTCCCGCACGCCGCGGATGGCGCGGGCGTCGTTGACGGTGGTGAGGCCGGCCCCGGCCGCGGCTTCCAGCAGGGTGAGGCCGGGGCCGCCGGAGACGGTCTTGAGGACCCAGGCGTCGTGGCGGCCGGCGGCGACCGCGTCGGAGAGCCTGAGGAGCGAGCCGCCGGGCCTGAGCACGTCCACCCGGTGACCCCAGGACCTCAGTTGGCGGATGACGTCCACCGGCATGCCGTCGTGCCGGTACTGCTCCTCCACCAGGAAGCAGAGTCTCATTGGTGCATCCTCGTAATCCCCGGACATCCGCCGATCCCGTCCGGCAGAACTCATGACGGCTCAGGATGCCATGCGGGCAGGGCGGGGCATGACCAGGCCTGTCTCAATTCCGTAGCAACCCGGCCGGGCCCCGACCGTTTTTCTCCGGATACGACCGACTGATACCCCATCGGATACGGGCCGACCCCCGACGAACGACGGACGGGGGCGGCTGCAGCGGCGCTACGCACCCCGGGACTTCATTGGCCGATACACCGGCTTCGCCGCGGCCGGGGCGCGGCTCCGGTGCGGCCGGGGCCCTTGGGGGATCGCCCCGGGATCCCCTCGGAGTCCGCGGCAGTTCGGGCAGAGATAGATGCTTCAGTGCCGGTTAGGGCGGGAAAGATAGCTACAGCCTGAATTATGCGGGCGGCGGGGCGGACCGGCCGCACGCGCCCGCCGAACGGGATGACCGCCGATGCACGCGTATGCCGACCCCCACTCCCCCACCGCGACGGTCCCCATGGCCGCCGTCGACGCGGAGGGGACCGTCACCCTGTGGAGCCCCGCGGCCCGGCACCTGCTCGGCCACGCGCCCGGCGAGGTCATCGGGCGCCCCGCCGCCGCCCTCCTGGCCGCGCCCCTGCCGGGCCCGGCCCTGCGGGCGCTCACCCGTTCGGCGCCCTGGAGCGGCGTGCTCACGGCCCGTCACCGCGACGGCGGGGCGGTGCGCGTGACCGTACGGGCACATCCCTGTCCGGAGGGCGACGGCCGCGTGCAGTGGGTGCTCCTCGGGGCGGCGCCGGAGGCCGCCGGCGCCGCCGGGCCGGAGGCCGCGCCCGACGCGGTGCTCGCGGACGCGGCCCGCAAGGACGCGGCGCTCAAGGAGTGGGCGTACGTCCAGTCCCCCATCGCCACCGCCGTCTACGACCGCGACCTGCGGCTGACCGGCGCCAACGGCGAGATGCTGCGCCTGTCCGGCCGCCCCGAGGAGGCCATGCTGGGCCTGCAGCTGACCGAGATCTTCCCGGGCTCCCCCTTCGACGAGTTCGGCCGGCTCATGGCCCAGGTGCTGCGCACCGGGGAGGCGCTGCGCACGGACACCTTCTTCCGGGCGCCCGGGCAGTCCCGGGAGCGCGCCTGGGCGACGTTCTTCACTCCGCTCAAGGACGGCGACGGCCGCGTCCAGGGCGTGTCGATAGCGGCCCTGGACCGCACGGAGCCGCACCGCGCCCGCGAGCGCCTGGCCCTGGTCAATGACGCGGGCGCCCGCATCGGGACCACGCTGGACGTCGGGCGCACCGCCGAGGAGCTCGCGGACCTCACCGCGGGCGGCTTCGCCGACCTCGTCACCGTCGACCTGCTCGACGCCGTCCTGCACAGCGGCGACCCGGCCGCAGCGGCCCTCGACGGCGACCGGCAGGCGGACGGGGCCGTCCTGCGCCGGGCAGCCGCGCGCCCCGGCCTCCCCGCGGGGAGGCCGGGCCCCTTCTCGTACGCGCCGGATTCGCCGCCCGCCGAAGCCCTCGCGTCCGGCCGCGCCTCGCTGCACCGCGCGGACGCGGCGGCGATCGGGGCCTGGGCGGACGGCACCGGAGGAACCGTTCCTTCCGATCCTTCCGACGGCGCGCACTCCGTGCTCGTCGTCCCGCTCGGCGCCCGCGGCAGCACGCTCGGCGTCGCCCTGTTCGTCCGGCGGCCGGGCACCGAGCCGTTCGACGCGGACGACCTGCTGCTCGCCGAGGAGATCGCGGCGCGGGCCGGCGTGTGCGTCGACAACGCCCGCCGGTACGCCGCGGAGCGCTCCGTCGCCCTGACGCTCCAGCGCAGCCTGCTGCCGGGGCGGCTGCCCGAGCAGGCGGCGGTCGAGGTCACCTCGCGCTATCTGCCCGCGGGCGCGCAGGCGGGAGTCGGCGGGGACTGGTTCGACGTCATCCCCCTGTCCGGCGCCCGCGTGGCGCTCGTCGTCGGCGACGTCGTCGGCCACGGGCTCCACGCGTCGGCGGTCATGGGCCGCCTGCGGGCGGCCGTGCGCACCCTCGCCGACCTCGACCTGCCGCCCGACGAGCTGCTCACCCACCTCGACGACCTGGTGGTCCAGCTGGCCCAGGACGAGGCGGCGGAGCAGGTGCCGGGCGCCGTCCGGGAGACGGGCGCGACCTGCCTGTACGTCGTCTACGACCCGGTGTCGCGCTCCTGCGTCCTGGCGCGCGCGGGCCACCCGGCGCCGGTGCTCGTGACGCCCGGCGGCACGGCGCGCTTCCTCGACATCCCGGGCGGCCCGCCGCTGGGCCTGGGCGGGCTGCCCTTCGAGTCCACCGAGCTGCAACTGCCGGAGGGCAGCCTCCTCGCGCTGTACACCGACGGGCTGGTCGAGGGCCACGACCACGACATCGGCGCGGGCCTGGACGGGCTGCGCGCGGCGCTCTCGGGGCCCGCCGCGCCCCTGGAGCAGACCTGCGACGCCGTCCTGGACGCGCTCCTGCCGCGCAGGCCCGAGCGGCCCACGGACGACATCGCGCTGCTCCTGGCCCGTACGCGCGCGCTGGACGCCTCGCAGGTGCGCAGCTGGGACCTGCCGGCCGAGCGGTCGACGGTCGCCGACGCGCGCAAGTTCGCGTCCGAGCAGCTGACGGCCTGGGGGCTGGAGGAGCTGGGGTTCACCACCGAACTGGTCGTCAGCGAGCTCGTCACCAACGCCGTACGGCACGCCTACGCGCCCATCCGGCTGCGGCTCATCCGCGAGCGGGCCTCGCTGATCTGCGAGGTGTCGGACGCGAGCAGCACCTCGCCGCGGATGCGCCGGGCCCGGGTCACGGACGAGGGCGGCCGGGGCCTGCTGCTGGTGGCGCAGCTGACGGAGCGGTGGGGGACGCGGTTCACCCCGGACGGCAAGACGATCTGGGCCGAGCAGCCGCTGGCCGCGGCCGGCTGAGCGCCGGCGCGGCCCGCGGCCGGCGGCCCGTCAGCGTTCCTTCTGGCACACCTGCACTTTCGTCAGGTGAGCGGCGATGATGGGTCTCGCCATCCTGGCCGCCTCGCGCACCTCGGCGTTCTTGCCGCCCGAGATCTCGGCGTCGAGGAGTTCGAGGGCCTGGACGTGCCCGGCCTCCGCGGCCTTGAGCCAGAGCGTGTCGTACTCCCGTTGGTGCGCCTTCCTCCGCATGTCCCGCAGTGACTTGCGCTGCTCGGAGGTCTCGCGCGGCAGGGTGACCTTCAGGCGGCGCGCCAGTTCCCGGAGTTCCTTGTCCATCCGGGTGTGGTCCTTGACGAGGAGGTCGGCCGTCTTCTTGACGCACGGCATGACGGCGTTCTTCCCGGCGTCCTTGCCCATGGCGATCTCCGCCAGACCGGCCTGGTGGGCCGCCTTCAGGAAGGTGCTGTCGGTCTCCGCCTTCCGCTCCGTCCTCTTGCCCGGCTTCGCCCCGGGCTTCTTGCCCGGCTTCTTCGCCGGCTTCGTCTCCGCCGTGTCCTGCGACTTGCTTCCCGTCTCGTGCCCCTCGTCGCAGGCGAGCGCGGCGCCTGCCGGTGCCGTCGCCAGGACGAGGGCTGCCGCTGCGGCCGTGAACCGGTGTCCCATACGCATCCTGCACACTCCATTCGTTCGGTGACGCCCCCACGGGCTGATGCCTGCCCGGGGGCCGGGCGTGCCGCATCAGCCCGGCCGTCACTCCCCTCCAATGGAGCACCGGTCCGGGCCGGTGATCTGTCGGAGCGTCAGGTGCACCGGGTCCGGTCGGCCGGCAGCTTCCCTTCCAGGAGGAACTCGTCGACCTTCTCGTTGACGCAGTCGGCGTCCGACGAGCCGTAGACGCCGTGCCCGCCGCCCGCGTCGGTCATGGTCACCGCGGACGGGCCGAGGGCCCGGGCCATGCGGTGCAGCCACGCCACGGGGGTCGCGGGGTCGAACTCGGGGGTGTGCAGGAGGATCTTCGGGGCGCGGGGTGCCGCGACGTCGTGCGCGGCGTCGTCCCCGGCCTGCGGCCATCCGGTGCACACGGCCATGCCGGCGGCCAGGGCGGGGCCGAAGACCGGGGACGCCTCGACGAAGTCGTCGTAGGCGGCCGCGACCTGGTCGGCGGTGTAACGGCTCCTGGTGTCGGCGCAGTTGACCCCCGCCGTCGCGGCCCCGGCGCCGTCGCGGTCGCCGGAGTCCTTGCCGCCGGCGCGGGCGACGGCTTCCTGGGCCATGTGCGCGGCCTCCCCGGGCCGCAGCCGGTGGACGATGGCCGCGAGGAGGTTGGGCGCCTCGGGCAGGCCCACGCGGGAGCGCAGGAGGCCCATGGTCTGCGTGACGGCGGCCTCCCGGCCGAGGGTGCGGCCGCCCACCCACGGCAGCGGATGCTCGTCGAGGCGGTTGAAGGCCGCGGTGACGCTGTCCATGGCGCGGTCGGTGTCGGAGCCGAGGATGCAGTCCTCGTCGCCGCGCCGGGTGCAGATCTCCACCGCGTGGCGCAGGGCCTTCTGGTAGGCGGCGGTCCGGGCGAGGGCGTTCTTGCGCAGGTCGGGCGCCGGGTCGTCGACGCTGTCCATGACCATGCGGCCGACCTTGTGCGGGTAGCGGTGGGCGTAGGCGGCGCCGAGGCGGGTGCCGTGCGCGTAGCCGAGGTAGTTCAGCCTGTCCTCGCCGAGGGCGGCGCGCAGCACGTCCAGGTCGCGGGCGGCGTGGGCGGTGCCGAGGTACGGCAGGACGGCCCCCGTGCGCTCGGCGCAGTCCCGCAGGGCCTTGGCCCGGTCGTCGACGCGGTCGGCGAGTTCGGCGGCGGCGTCGGGGCCGTCCTCGTCGTCGTCCCGGCCGCGGGCGGCCGCCGGGAGGCCGCTGCCGGTGCCGCAGCGCGCCGGGGAGGCGGCGCCGGCGCCGCGCGCGTCGAAGGCGACGAGGTCGTAGCGGCCCGCGGCCTTGCTGAAGCCGTCCGGGCCGCGGGCGCCGAGCTGTCCGAGGCCGGACACGCCGGGCCCGCCGAAGCCGACGACGAGGGAGCCGAGGCGGTGGTCGCGGTCCGCGGCGCGGTAGCGCATGAGGGCGAGCCGCAGCTCGCCCTTGCCGGGGTCGTCGTAGGTGTAGGGGACGGTGAGGCGGGCGCACTCGGCCGTGCGGCCGGCGTCCCGCGTCTCGTCCCTGACCGTCCTGTCCTGCTCCCGGGAGCAGGGCTCCCAGGAGATCTCCTGGTCGTAATAGCGGGTCAGATCCGGCCGGGCGGCCGCCTCGTCACGGCTCGCGCAGCCGGTGAGACCGCATGCCAGCAGGGTGGCGGCGAGGGGGAGGCAGAGGGAGGGTGCGAGTACGGACCTCATGCCGCGGACGGTACTTGTCCCGCTAGCGTCCGGCGCCTCGTGCGGCTCGTCCGGGTGACGCGCGGCCCGGTCCACGGCGTGTCGCCGGGCCGAGCGCCGCTGCGGCGATCACGAGGAGCGCGGCGCCCAGCAGGACGGCGACGGCCCGGTGGGGCCCGGCCGCCCCGGAGAGGTGGAGGGCGAGGGTGACCAGGGCGATGCCGAGGGCGGTCCCGAGGCCGCGGACCATGTTGACCAGCCCGCCTCCGGTGCCCGAGGCGGAGGCCGGAATCGCCCCCATGACCAGGGCGTTGTTGGCGGGCGTGAAGGTGCCGAGGCCCAGGCCGAGGAGCGCGAGGAGCGGCACCAGCGGTACGGCGGTGAGCGGCAGGAAGAGCATCGCGGCCAGGGCGGCGGCCGCGACGGCCGCGCCCAGCAGGCACCGGGCCCGGTCGCCGAGGGCCGCGGGCAGGACGCGGTCCGCGCAGGTCGCCGCCAGCGCGAAGCCGGCCGGAAGGGCCGTCAGGACCAGTCCGGCGTGCAGCTCGGAGGAGCCGGCGCCGGTCAGCACGACCGGTACGAGCACGAGCGGGCCGAAGAGGACGAGGTAGGCGCCGAGCGCCCCGGCGAGCCCCGTGGCGACGGCCCGGCGCCGCAGCAGGGCCGGGTCGACCAGCGGGACGGCGGCCCGGCGCTCGCGCAGCGCGAAGCCCCGGGCGGTGGCCGCGGCGAGGGCGAAGAGGGCGGCGACGGCCCAGGCGGGCACGGACAGGCCGGAGAGCATGGACAGGCCCAGCAGCAGCGCGGTGGTCGAGACTGCCAGGAGCACCGGCCCGAGCCGGTCGGCTCCGGCCACGGGGCTGCGCGTACGGGTGCGGGGCAGGAGGTACTGGCCGGCGACGAGGGCGGCGACGCCGACGGGCACGTTGACCGCGAAGACCCAGCGCCAGCCGAGCCCGGCCACCAGGGCGCCGCCCACGGTCGGGCCGAGGGCGAGCCCGAGGGCCTGCGCCGCGGCCTGCACGCCGAGGGCGGCGCGCATCTTCTCGCGCGGGGCGCTGGTGGTCACCAGGGCCACGCTGTTGGCCTGCATCATCGCGGCCCCGGCGGCTTGCAGCACCCGGAACCCGACGAGGACGCCGAGGGACGGGGCGAGCGCGCAGGCGGCGGAGGCGAGGGTGAAGACCAGGAACCCGTAGAGGTAGAACAGCTTGCGCCCGTGGGCGTCCGCGAGCCGGCCCACCGGCACCAGCAGGGCGACGAGCGTGAGGAGGTAGGCCAGCGAGACCCACTCGACGGCGGCCAGCGAGGCGTGGAACTCGCTGCGCAGCCCGCCGTAGGCGAGGGTGACGATGCTCGCGTCGAGCTGGCCCATGAAGGCGCCGAAGCAGACCGCGGCCACGGCGAGCCGCCAGCCCCCGGGGCGCGTCCGTATGCGCTCGGGGCGGGCCCGCTCCTCGACCAGGGCCGAGGGCCACGACCGGGGGCGGCGGGGGTGCGGTGGCATGCCGCGAGGCTACACCGGCCGCGTCAGGGGTTCTCGGGCGCGCCGGGCGGGTGGCCGAGCGCCCGCAGCGCCTCCTCCAGGGCGTCGAACGTGGTGTCGATGAGCGCGCGGTGGCCGGGGGCGGCGTCGTCGGCGCGCTCGCCCGCGAGCAGCCGGGCCATGGTGGTGGCGACGACGGTGCGGTAGGCGGTGACGGTGAGCGCCGCGGTCAGCCGGGGCAGCGGGTCGCCGGGGCCGGCTCCGGTCGTCTCGGCGACGGCCTGCGCGAGGGCGTCCTCCAGCTCCTCGATGCCCTCGCGGACGCGGGCGCGCAGAGCGGGCGAGTCCAGGATGACGCGCCAGAACGCCGGGAAGGTGTCGCCCAGGCCGCCGAGGGGGTGACGCGCGTCGGCGAGTTCGAGGAAGAGGCGGCGGACGGGCGCGGCGGCGGTCTCGCCCCGGCGGCGTTCGCGGACGGCCCCGGTGAAGAGGTCGAGCGCCTCCGGGATCCGGTCGAGGTAGAGGTCCTCCTTGCGCGCGAAGTGGTTGAAGACCGTCATCGTCGAGACCTCGGCGGCCTCGGCGACCTCCGCGACGGTCACCTTGTCGAAGCCGCGGGCGGCGAAGAGCCGGGTGGCCACGGCGGAGATCCGCTGCCGGGTCTGCCGCTTCTTGCGTTCGCGCAGGGAGAGTCCGTCGTCGGGGGCGGGGCGGGAAGCCCGGGAGGAAGCCATGAAAAAATTATATCGACCAAAAACTTTTAGTCGCTATAGTCACCTCCATGGACTACGACGTTGTTGTGGCAGGAGCGGGCCCCGTCGGGCTGACGCTGGCGTGCGAGCTGCGGCTGGCGGGGGTGGACGTCCTCGTCGTCGAGCGGCTGGCCGAGGTCGACACCACCATCAAGGCGGGGGCCATCAACACGCCCTCCGCGGAGGCCTTCTACCGGCGCGGCCTGCTGCCGGCCCTCGCCGCGATCCAGCAGGAGAACCTCGACCGCATCAGCGGCTTCATGGCGCAGCGGCAAGGCGGCGGGGGCGGCCCCGTGAAGATGCCGCCCAAGTTCGCCGGGCACTTCGCCGGCATACCGCTGAGCGGCGACCTGCTGGACACCGGCGACCCCGCCTTCGCGGGCGCCGGCCCCGCCGGGGAGGTCGGCTTCATCCCCCAGGAGCCCCTGGAGCGCCTGCTCGGGGCGCGGGCCGCGGAGCTGGGCGCGGAAGTGCGCCGCGGCGTGGAGCTGACCGGCTTCGAGGCGGACGACGAGGGCGTCACCGTGCACGTGGGCGGCGGCGCGGTCCGCGCGGGCTGGCTGGTGGGCTGCGACGGCGGCCGCAGCACGGTCCGCAAGCTCGCCGGCTTCGCCTTCCCCGGCACCGACCCGTCCCTCACAGGGCACCAGGCGATGGTGACGATGGAGGGCGCCGAAGTCCTCGGCAAGGGCTGGAACCGTACGCCCACGGGCACCTACGCGCACGGGCCGTTCCCGGGGCGCATCCTCACCGTCGAGTTCGACGGGCCGCCCGCCGACCGCGACGCCCCCGTCACCGCCGCAGAGCTCCAGGCGGCCCTGCGCCACGTCTCCGGCACCGGCGTCACCGTCACCGCCGTGCACACCGCCACCCGCTTCACCGACAACGCCCGGCAGGCCGCCGCCTACCGCTCCGGGCGGGTGCTGCTCGCCGGTGACGCCGCGCACGTGCACTCGCCGTTCGGCGGCCAGGGGCTGAACCTCGGCGTCGGCGACGCGATGAACCTCGGCTGGAAGCTCGCCGCCACCGTACGGGGCTGGGCGCCCGAGGGCCTGCTGGACACGTACACCGCCGAGCGGCACCCCATCGGCGCGTGGGTGCTGGAGTGGACCCGGGCCCAAGTCGCGCTGATGCGGCCGGAGTCGCACGCGATGGCGCTGCGCGAGGTGGTGGCCGAGTTCGCGGACACCGTCGCCGGCACGACGTTCTTCACCAAGAAGATCGCCGGGGTGTGGCAGCGCTACGACTCCATGGCCGCGCCCGGCGACCACCCGCTCGTCGGCGGCAGCGCGCCGGACCTCGAACTGGCCGGCGGCGGCAGGCTCGCCGACCACCTCCACGGCGGGCGCGCCCTGCTCCTGGACCTCGCGGACGCCCCCGCGGTACGGGCCGCCGCCGAGGGGTACGGCGACCGGGTGACGGTGGTGACCGCCGCGGCCCCGGCACGCCCGGAGCTGGCGGGGCTGCTGGTCCGCCCGGACGGCTTCACGGCGTGGGCGGCGGACGCGGCGGCCCTGCCCGCGGCGACCGGTGCGCTCGGCGGCGCGCTCGCCCGGTGGTTCGGCGAGCGGGCTGCGACGACGGCCTGAGGCCGGCCGGGGCCGGGGCTCTACTCCGGCTCCCCCGGCACTTCCTCGTACTCCGGCAGCGTCAGCGTGGTCAGCGCGCCGCCGCCCGGGGCGTTGGCGAACGTGAGCTCCGCGTGGATGGTGCGGGCCTGGCCGATGGCGATGGTCAGGCCCAGGCCGTGCCCCTTGGCGCCCGAGCGCGTCGGCTCGGTGCGGAAGCGCTGCGGGCCGTGTTCGAGGAGGTAGTCCGGGTAGCCCTCGCCGTGGTCGCGGATGGAGACGACCGGCCCGTCGACGGTGACGACGACGGGCGGGCGGCCGTGCCGGTGAGCGTTGGCCAGCAGGTTGCTCAGCACCCGCTCCAGGCGGCGCCGGTCGGTCTCCACGCACGCGTCCCGTACGACGTGGACCTCGGCCTCCAGCCCGGACGCGCGCACGGCCCGCTCGGCGAGCAGCCCCAGCATGTGTGCGTCGAGGTCGGCCTGCTCCGTCAGCGAGTCGAGCCGGGAGATCTCCAGCAGGTCCTCGGTGAGGCGGCGCAGGGTCTGCACCCGGTCGCGCACGAGCTCGGTGGGGCGGCCCGGCGGCAGCAGGTCCGCGGCGGCCTGGAGGCCGGCGAGCGGGGTGCGCAGCTCGTGGGCGACGTCGGCGGTGAAGCGCTGCTCGCTCTGCAGCCGGGCCTGCAAGGTGCCCGCCATGGCGTCGAGCGCCGCGGAGACGGCGGCGACCTCGTCCTGCTCGCGGGCGGGGCGGGTGGTGCGCGGGTCGGCGACGCGGGCGTCGAGGTCGCCGGCGCTGATGCGGCGGGCCACGTCGGCGGTGCGGTGCAGCCGGCGGGTGACCCGCGAGACGGCGAAGACGCCGATGAGCAGGGTGCCGCCGATGGCCAGCGTGGCGGAGCCGGCGATGGCCCGGTCGAGGCCGTCGATGGTGTCCTTGCTGTGCCGGTAGTCGAAGCGGGCGGTGATGACGCCGGCGTCGGCGGGCCCGGCGGCCCACATGGTGGGGGTGCCGTCATGGTCGCCGAGGGCGGTGCCGCGCTCGCCGCGCAGCGCCATCTCCTGGAGCCGCCGCGGCAGGTCGGTCGGGTTCAGGGCCGCGGGGTGGTGCATCGGGTCGCCGGACGCGTAGGCCCGGGTGGCGGAGTCGAGCCGCGCGAGGGCCTCGGAGCGGGCCTGGTGGACGGTCTGCCGGGTGACGATGACGTGCACGAGGACGCCGAGCACGGTCGCGACGACGCAGCACACGACGGCGAGGAAGAGCGTGAACTTCCCGTAGAGCGAGCCCAGGCGGGAGAGTCCGCGGAGCCGGGCGCGCAGGCCCCGCGGGCGGGCGGCGGTCACGAGCGCCCCTTGTGGCCGCGCTGCGTGCCGGAGGAGGCGGGGGTCTCGGCGCGGCGGATCTCGTAGCGCCGGAAGTCCATGTAGTGGGTCTGGGAGTTCCAGGTGTAGACCGAGCGCAGGGCGTAGTGCGGGGTCGTCCAGGGCTCCCAGACGATGAGGTCGCGGCCGGCGACCTCGATGGACGAGGGCTGGGCGACGGTCGACAGGACGCGGGTCGGCTCGCCCTTGACCAGGGTGTAGGCGCGCAGCGAGAGGAAGTGGTCCTCCATGTCGATGCCGACGATCAGGTCGTCGCGGCCGTCGCCGGTGAGGTCGCTGTAGACGGGCTTGCGCATGGGGCAGGTCCGCTCCTGGCGCGCGGCGGAGCACGAGGAGGCCAGCTTGGCGGCGGTGGCGTCGTCGAGGGCGTCCGCCCCGGTGTCCTTGCGGTTGGCCGCGACCTCGGCCTTGACCAGGGCGTACGCATCCAGCTTGTGGATGTCGCCGGAGGGGACGGGGGCGGCGCCGGGGACCTTCTCGGCCGTCTCGCCGTCGTGCTGCGACCCGCTCGGCGAGGGCGCGGGCGTCGCCTGCGGCCACAGTCTGGAGGGCGCCGAGGCGGGGGCTGTGCGCCCGGCGCCGACCGGCTCGCCCGCGCTCGCGCACCCCGCCACCGCGGTCAGCGCCGCCGCGAGCGCGGCCAGCGCCCCGAGCACCCGCAGGGGGCGCCTGCGGGGCGCGGTACGCGGGCGCGGCACGGCTCTCCCGGCGTCGGGGCGGGCGGATCGGGGCACTCGGGTGTTCCATCGTCGGCTGCGGCGGCGGCCCCTGTCCGGAGCCGGGATACAGCACGATGTTATGCGAGCCGCCCCGTGTGCCCGCCGGGTCCGCCACGGGGAGCCACCGGCCGTCCCGGGCCCGGAGCGGGCGACCGCCCGCGGGACGGCCGCGGCGGTGCGGCCGCCGTCCCGCGGGCGGTGCGGCCTAGCGCTTCCTTCCCCGGCGCTTGGCGATGGCGGTCATGACGACGGGCAGGAGCAGTTCGAGCGCCCGGGCGACCTGGGCGGCCGGCAGGCCCGTACGTTTGGCGACGGTCTCGGCGACGGGTTTGGTGATCCTGCCAATGACGCCGGACATCAGCCCGCCGGAGAGCATCCCGCCGCCCGACCCCTGTCCGAGGCCGCCGAGCCCACCGAACCCGCCGAGGCCGGCCACGCCGGCGGGGGCCGCTCCGTTCTCGCGGGTGAGCTCCTCGGGGAGGGCCGCGACGGTCTCCCGCACCATCCGCGTCGCCCCGTCGGCGTCGGTGCCGAGCTCCCCCGCGAGCTCCTGGATGCGGTCCTCGCCCAGTTCGTCCAGTACGTCCTTCTGCAGCGCTTCATCGCCCATGGGGCCGACATTACGCGGGCCGAACAGATCTCGGTACGCAAGGTAGTGCGGCGGTCACTGTGCGGGACGGCGTGCGCCCGCGCGCCGTCCCGCGCGGAAGCGGCGGCACCGATCTCAAGATCCTTAAGCGGCGCGGCTCGGCTTTCACCTCATTGAGGGGAAATATGACCTTCCGATCTACCCGTCCGGGGTGCGCGAACTAGCGTGGGCGGCCATGTCACACCCTTTCGAACTCCCCTCCTTCTACATGCCGTACCCCGCGCGCCTGAACCCCCATCTGGAAGGCGCCCGGGAGCACTCCAAGGCCTGGGCCCGCGAGATGAACATGCTGGAGGGCTCCGGCATCTGGGACGAGGCGGACCTGGACGCGCACGACTACGCCCTGCTGTGCGCGTACACCCATCCGGAGGCCTCCGGCCCGGTGCTCGACCTCGTCACCGACTGGTACGTCTGGGTGTTCTTCTTCGACGACCACTTCCTCGACGTCTTCAAGCGCACCGGCGACATGGCCGGCGCGAAGGCCTATCTCGACCGGCTGCCGGCCTTCATGCCCCTCGACTGCGGTGCGACCCCCGGGCCCACCAACCAGGTGGAGGCGGGCCTGGCGGACCTGTGGGCCCGGACGGCCCCGGCGATGTCGGAGGACTGGCGGCGCCGCTTCACCGAGAGCACGCGGCACCTGCTCAACGAGTCGGTCTGGGAGCTGGCCAACATCAACGAGGGCCGGGTCGCCAACCCGGTCGAGTACATCGAGATGCGCCGCAAGGTGGGCGGCGCCCCCTGGTCGGCGGGCCTCGTCGAGTTCGCGGCGGGCGCCGAGGTCCCCGAAGCCATCGCCGCGAGCCGGCCGATGCGCGTGCTCAAGGACACCTTCGCGGACAGCGTGCACCTGCGCAACGACCTCTTCTCGTACGAGCGGGAGACCGAGAGCGAGGGCGAGCTGGCCAACGCCGTCCTGGTGCTGGAGCGGTTCCTGGGCTGCGGCACCCAGGAGGCCGCCGACACCACCAACGACTGGCTCACCGCACGGCTCCAGCAGTTCGAGCACACCGCCCTGACCGAACTCGCGCCGCTCTTCGAGCTGTACGGCCTGGACCCGCAGGCCCGGCACGACGTCTTCGCCTACGTCAAGGGGCTCCAGGACTGGCAGTCCGGCGGCCACGAGTGGCACATGCGCTCCAGTCGCTATATGAACGACGCCCCGCAGGGCGCGGTCAATACCCCCGGGGCCCTGCTCGGCGGACCGCTCGGGCTGGGCACCTCCGCGGCGCGGCAGTTCGCCTCGGTCGTGGCGACGGCGCCGGCGCGGCTGCGCAAGCACGCCCACGTGCCGTTCCAGGCCGTGGGCCACCTGCCGCTGCCGGACTTCCCCATGCCGTACAAGCTGCGCCTCAACCCCCACCTGGACGCCGCCCGGCGCAACGGTCTCGCCTGGGGGCACCGCATGGGCATGCTGGCCCCCGACCCGGCCCTCCCCGGCTCCGGGCTGTGGACCGAAGAGAAGCTCGCGGACTACGACTTCGCCCTGTGTGCCGCGGGACTCCACCCGGTCGGCACCGCCGAGGAGCTCGACCTGGCGACGGACTGGCTGGCCTGGGGCACGTACGGCGACGACTACTACCCCGTGGCCTTCGGCGGGCAGACCGGGGCGGCCGGCATGACCGCGGCGCAGGCGTGCACGGACCGGCTGCTGCTGTTCATGCCGGTGGACTCCCCCGCCACCCCGCGGCCGGAGCACGTCCTGGAGCTCGGGCTGGCCGACCTGTGGGCGCGCACGACCGGGGCCATGAGCAGGGAGGAGCGCACCGGTCTGCGCACGGCGGTCAGGACGATGCTCGACGCCTGGCTCTGGGAGCTGTGGAACCAGAAGCAGCACCGCATCCCCGAGCCGGTGGACTACATCGAAATGCGCCGCCACACCTTCGGGTCCGAGATGACCCTGACGCTGTGCCGCAACGGCCTCGGCGCGGCGCTGCCGCCGGAGATCTACCGCTCGCAGCCGGTCCAGGCCATGGAGAACGCGGCCATGGACTACGCCATCCTGATGAACGACATGTTCTCGTACCAGAAGGAGATCCAGTTCGAGGGCGAGATCCATAACGCCGTCCTGGTCGTGGAGAACTTCTTCGACTGCGGGCGCGAGGAGGCGCTGGCCGTCGTCAGCGACCTCCAGGCCTCGCGGATGCGGGAGTTCCAGCACGTGGTCACCCACCAGCTGCCGGTCCTCTCCGCGGACTTCGGCCTCGGAGAGGAGGAGCGGGCGGCGCTCATGCAGTACGCGCAGGAACTCCAGGACTGGATGGCCGGGATCCTCAACTGGCACCGCGGATGCCGCCGCTACCGCGAGGAGGACCTGCTCCGCCACAAGGCCACCGCTCCGGCACTCCCCGCGCCCCCGGTAGGCACCCTCACCGGCCTGGGCACCTCAGCCGCCCGCCTGACGACACTGCTCCGCGCCCCGGCACTCGCTACGGGCGGCCACCCGGCCGACTGACGAAAGCGGCGGGGGCTCTGGTGAGCGGGCAGCGGTGAACACCGCCCTTGCCGCGTACGTCAGTTAGGACGTGTCCGACCGGCCGGGGCGTCGTTGATCCGGCCACCAGGCCGCGATGATGAGCGGCCCATATGACAGGAGTGCAGCGATGCTCTTGCCCATTGTCGGTCAGCTCTTGGGCTTGGCCGTGGCCGGAATCCACGCCCTCATCGGAAGCTTGATCCACTAGGTGGCCGCCCTGCTCTGAGAGCAGGGCACTTACCGTGGCGTCGGGCCGGGGAAGCCTCGGGTCTCCCTCGGCCCGACGCCGCCCGGCCCTGAAGGACTTGGGCCCCGTCGAACCGGCCTGTACGCCGGGTCAGCTGCCCGTGCGGCGGCGTTCGCGGTGGGCCCTGACTCGGCCTCGGCTCGCGCAGGAGGGTGACGGGCACCAGCGGCGGCGGCCGGTGGGGTTGGTGAAGACGCCCCGGCAGTCGTGTTCGGGGCAGACGGCGAGGGTGTGGCGCTCGGGGCCGGTGAGGTGGTCGGCGGCCTGCCGGGCGATGCGGGCCAGGGCCGCTCCGGTGGTGGCCGGTCGCTCACGCAGTAGCCGGTCCGCCGCGAGGAGTTGAACCGGATCGCCCTCCTCGCCCAGGAAGCGGGTGAGCCCCGCAACGGCCTCGGGCGGCGGCGGCTGTTCCTCCACGACCGCCAGGGCCAGGGGACGCAGGGTCTCCCGCAGGGCGTGGGCCCGGCACAAGTCCTCGGCGCCCGGCGGCCGGGCGGGCGGCAGTTCGCTGCGGTCGAGCCACTCCGCCAGCCGTTCGGGGGTGGCCAGGCGCTCGACCGGGTGCGCGCTGAAGTGCCGGCCGCGGGTGGCGAGCAGGTTGAGCCAGGTGGCTCCGCAGTCGAAGCGGAAGGCCAGGCGGTTCTCATCGGTCACACCGGCATCGTAACGGATCACCCGTTACACCCGCTACAGTGATCCCGTCGATCATGTAACGGGTGAGCCGTTACGCGCCTTGACCGGAGGAGACGTCATGGGGCCTGTCGTACGGACCGTTCTCGGGGACATTCCCGCTTCGGAGCTGGGGGTCTGTGACGCGCACGACCATCTGTTCCTGCGCAGCCCCCGCCTCCCCGGCCAGGAGCTGGACGATCCGGAGGCGGCCGGAGCCGAGCTGCGGGCCTTTCGCGCGCTCGGCGGGCAGGCCGTCGTGCAGTGGACGCCCCGCGGGATGGGGCGGCGGCGCGCCGCACTCGCGGCACTGGCCTCGGCCACGGGAGTGCACGTCGTCGCCGCGACGGGGCTGCACCAGGCGGTGCACTACGCACGGGAGTATCTGGAACGCGACCGGGACCGGCTCGCGGAGCTGTTCGTCCGGGATCTGACGGAGGGGCCGGTCCGGGCCGGGCTGGTGAAGGTCGCCGGGGGCTTCCACGGCCTCGACGCCCACGCCCGGCACGTCATGGCCGCCGCGGCGCAGGCGCACCACGCGACGGGCGCGGCCGTCGCCGTCCACCTCGAACTCGGCACGGGCGCCATGGACGTGCTGGACCTGCTGTGCGGGGAGCTGGACGTCCCGCCCGGCCGGGTCGTCCTCGGCCACCTCAACCGCTTCCCTGATCTGCGCGTGCACCTCCGGGCGGCGGAGGAAGGGGCCTTCCTGGCCTTCGACGGGCCTTCGCGCACCCACCACGCCACGGACTGGCGGCTGTTCGACGCGCTGACGGCCCTCGCCGAGGCGGGTCACGCCGACCGGATCCTCCTGGGCGGGGACACCACGACGGCGGCCGCCCGCTCGTCGGCGGACGGCCCCGGCATGCCGTATCTGCTGCGCAGGCTCCGGCCGGCGCTGGTGGCGGAGCTGGGCGAGTCCTTCGCCCAGGGGGTGTTCGTCACGAACCCGGCCCGCGCGTTCGCCTACCCGCGCCCCTGACGGGGCGCGGGGCGCGGGGCGTGTGCCGTTACCTGTTGTCCACCACCGTGCGCAGCTTGCCGCTGGCCGGGGTGCGGTCCAGGGACGCGCCGTCGACCGTTTCGACGGTGAGGTCGAGCAGTTTCTCGTCGACGGCCGTGCGCAGTTCGGGGTAGCCGGACAGGAAGGCGTCCCGGGCCGCGGCGGCGTCGGTCGCCTCCGTGCGCTCCATGCGGATCGTGAGGCCCTCGCGGGCGCCGTCATTGTCCAGGACGACCTGGAGTTCGCCGACGAACCGCAGGCTCTCCTCGGCGATCGCCACGAAGCGGCGGTAGTTGAGGAAGTACGTCGCGACGCGCATCACGTCGCCGAGCCGGCCGAGGAGCTCGAACCGGGGGGCGTGGCTGCCGCAGGGGCAGCGGCCGGGCAGGGCGCGGCCGAGGTCGCCGATGACGTAGCGGTCGAGGTGCTGGCCGCGGCGGGCGCGGGTGGTGAAGACCAGGCGCCCGGTCTCCCCCGGCCCGACGGGCTCGTCGGCGGCGACGTCGAGGATCTCCAGCGTGTGCAGGTCGGCGTGGAGGTGGTGGACGCTGCCGGAGCTCTCCGCGCACTGGTAGCCCAGCGGGCCGAGGTCGGTGCTGCCGTAGGTGATGGAGCGGATGACCTCGATGCCGAAGGTGCCGGCGAGGGTGCGGCGCTGTTCCTCGGTGAAGTGCTCGCCACCGTAGAAGATCTTGCGGATGCCGCCGTACGAGCGCAGCGCGTCCTCCTGCTCGTGCAGGAGCTGCCAGAGGTAGGAGGGCATGCCGAAGAGGGTGTCGACCTCGTGGGCGACGATGGCCTCGGCCGTGGCGCGGTGGTCGGGGCCCGCGGCCATGGGTATCTGGACGCCGCCCAGCCGCTCCAGGATGGAGAAGAAGCTGATGAAGCTGCCGTACATGCCGCCGCAGTAGAAGAGGTTGGCGGTGCGGTCGCGGGCCGGATCGTAGCCGGCGGCGAGCAGGCCGCGGGCGGCGGCGTGCATCTGGGTGTCGTAGTCGTCCCAGCTGAAGAGGGACAGGGCCGGGGTGCCGGTGCTGCCGCCGCTGCGGAAGTACAGCTCGGCGTCGCCGCGGGCGACGTCGTGGTTGCGGTCCTGGACGGCCGCCTTGTCCAGCAGCGGCCCGGCGGGCGCCGGGAAGTCCGGGGTGCGGGCCAGGTCGTCGAGGCAGGCGGTCGTGGCGAAGCGCTCGTCGGCCTGGACGGCGACGCGGCGGCTGTAGCGCTGGAGGGCGTAGACGCCGTCGTGGGGTTCGCCGGAGTAGCCGGCGGTCATGGCGCCGACGGGGGTGACGCGGGTGGCGCCGGCGGCGAGGACCGTGGCGGACAGTTCCGCGACGTCGGTGCGGCTGCCGGCGATGCCGGCGGTCTGGAGGTAGCGGCGCATGGGCCGCAGGGCGCCGATCAGGCCCTTGCGCGGCAGGGGCTTGACCCACACGCTGCGGTGCAGCGGGGAGGCGGTGAGCGCCGGGCGGGTGTCGGCCATGACGCGCCAGGAGCCGTCGGGGGCGGCGTGGACGCGGGTCAGGCCGAGGTGCTCCTCCAGGCGGGCGATGAGCTCGGTGGTGGTGAGCTCGGCCTCCTCGGCGGGGTCGAGCGGGTCCCCGCCGGCCGCCGGCATCCCGGCGAGGACGGCGGCGAAGCGCTCCGCGAAGGCGAAGACCTCGTCGGCGTCCTCGGTGTCGAGGTAGACGACCTGGGGGCTGGAGCAGGCCTGCTGTTCGAAGAGGCACACGTCGGCGGCGAGGGCGGCCAGCGTCGCCTCGTCGGCCCACGCGTCGCGCGTGAGGTACGCGAAGGAGATCTTGTGGCCCCACTCGACGAGCCGGCAGCCGGCCGGGACGTGGGCGGCGACGCCCTCGACGGCGGCTTCGCCGCCCCAGACGGCGACGGCGTCGGCCGGGGCGCACATGAGCTTCAGCCAGTCCTGGCGGCCGGAGGAGAAGCGCAGCACGATGACGCGCTCGGCGACGGCGCCGCTCGGGTCCAGGGCGGCGAGCTCGGCGAGGAGGTGCTGGGCGAGGAGGGTGTCGGCGCTGCTCGTCTTGAGGACGTTGACGTTGCCGGCGAGGAGGCCCTCGACGAGGCTGAGGGGGGCGACGGTGGCGGCGTTGCCGGGGGCGATGTGGGCGACGAGGCCGACGGGAGCCCACGCCTCGTAGACGGTCTCCTTGGCGTCGGGGCGGGTCAGGCGCTGCGGCGCGGTACCGCCCAGTTCGCGGCGGAGCTTGCGGCTGAGGGCGGCGCGGTCCAGGAAGGCGGCGAGCTCGCCGAGGAGGACGCCGGCGTCCTCGCCGGCGGGCACGTGGGGCGCCAGCCGGGCGCGGACCGGGTGGGCCGGGTCGCGCAGGGCCTTCGCCAGGGTGTCGCAGGCGGCGAGGACGGTCTCGGTGTCGAGCGGTGCGGCGAGCGCCGCCTCGACGGCGGCGGGCAGGGTCTCAAGGCGGCGTGCGGCCTCGTCGTCGCCGATGAAGGCGCCCTGCCAGTAGTGGTGGTGCATCGGATCCATCGAAAAATCTGCCTCGGTCACGACATTCCCTTCATCAGCTCGGCGGCGGCCACCGCGCAGCTCTTGTTGCGGCTCACTCCGGCGCGGCCGTGGATGGTGAACCACGGCGTCTCCAGCTCGCAGCCGCACTCCTCGCCGGGGTGGAGGGAGGCGAGGTCGCCCATGAGGACGCTCTGGGCGGGCACGGAGGTGATGTACGGGGAGACGAGGTGCAGGTAGCCCTTCTCCCCGTACGGCAGCGGTTCGAGGGTGCGGGTGGAGCGGATGAACACCCGGGACCACACCGGCGCGTGCAGGTTGTGGTGGGAGCACTCGATGTACGGGATGCAGTGCTCGACGGAGCCGAAGGTGTCGCGGATCCGCTCGGAGGGGATGCCGAGCTGTTCGGTGACGCGGGCGTAGAGCTCGTGCGTGCCGATCTGCTGGTCGGTGTGGCCCTTCCAGCCGCCGCCGAGGATGATCAGCGAGTCCTCGGGCAGCCGGAGGGGCGGCAGGCCCATGGCGCGCATGCGCTCCAGGGTGAACCAGAGGAAGGCGGGGAAGCCGAGGATGCGGACGGGGGCGTCGTCCTCGGCGAAGCGGCGCAGGGCGGCGATGCAGCCGAAGGGGTCGAACTCGTGGCCGCCGCCGGTGTTGCGCAGGGCGTACTCGACCTGGCGGGCCGGGGCGAAGTCGCACAGGTAGTTGTCCGTGAAGGACGTGCCGAGCTTGAGGTCGCGGGCGGGCTCGTAGCTGTAGAGCAGGTAGTTGACGGGCTGCTCGGGGGTGATCCAGCCGTTGCGCTCGAAGATGCGGGCGACCATGCGCTGGGCGGAGCGGATGGTCCACTCGTCGAAGAACATCTGCGACTTCTGCCCGGTGGTGCCGGACGAGGTCAGGTGCAGGTGGACGTCCTCGCGGGGGATGGACAGCACTTCGTGGCACTTGAAGAAGTTGGCGTGGACCAGGGGCGCGCGGTAGGGCGCGGCCGGATCGCCGGAGGACGTGGCCGTGTGCAGGTCGCGGAAGAACGGGGAGCGCTCGCGGTGCCAGGCGTGGCTCTCGGCCATGGCCGCGGCGAAGAGCTCCTCCTCGGCGGGGCCGGAGGTGTACGGGTCGGTCAGGTCGCACAGCTGCTGGACGTGTGCGAGCGCGTCCGGGTCGGGGACGGTGACCGGGGCGAGATGGGGGTTGAGGGGTGCGGTGAGTGTCATGAGGCAACCTCGCGTGAGGGCAGATACGTCGACGCCCAGGCCGACACGTAGGAATCCAGGAAGGGCTGCAGGGCCGCGTCGGCGACCAGGCCGCGGAAGTCGATCTGCTCGGTGGTCCGGGACATCACGACGTAGTCGTGGAAGCCGTCGCCCTCCCGGCGCATGGCCGGGTAGAGGGCGCTGGGGATGAAGCCCTGGGCGAGGCCCGCGGAGAGCAGGTCGTGCCGGTCCAGCGGGAGCAGCGCCTCGACGTAGCCGGCTCCGGCGCGGGTCAGGGCGCGGGTGATCGGTTCGAGGTGGGCGGCCGCGACGGCCGGGCCGGGGTGGCCGGCGACGAGCGCGCAGTAGCCGCCGGCCCGGTTGAGGCAGGCGTAGACCTCGAAGCTGCCGTCGCCGGGCACGAGCAGCACGTTGGGGGTGTGCAGGGGGTAGAACCAGTGCGCGGCGTCGGGGAAGCGGTCGCGGAAGCGGCGGCGGACGAACGCCGGGGCCTCGATCATCTCCAGCTCGGCGGCCGCCGCCGGGGACGGGGCCGGGGCCGGTGCGGTGGCGCGCGTGTCCGCGTAGCTGATGCCCAGGGTCCGCTCCGCGGTGCGCAGCAGGGGCATGAGCGGGCCGGGCACTTCGGCGACGGGGGCGCGCCGCTCCAGGACGCCGGGCGAGTAACGCGCGTAGAGCGCGAGGCTCTCGCGGCTGTCGAGGTCCACGGCGTTGGGCAGGACGCCCATGGGGCGGAAGCCGTTGCGGCTGACGACGCGCTGCGGGCCGGCGCTGACGGTGCGGACCGTGGCGTAGACCGAGTCGAGGCGGCCTGCGTCCAGCATGCGCCGGCACAGGGCGTCGGTGAGCAGGCCCGCGAGCCCCGAGCCGCGCTGGTCGGGGTGGACGGCGAGCCCTTCGAGGCGGCCGAGGCGGCTGCCGGGCTCGCCGTGCACCGCGGCGGAGCCGGTGAGGGCTCCGGTGCGCGGGCAGCGGGTGACGAGCCAGAGGGTGTGCGGGTCCTCGATGAGCCGGGCCATCACGGCGGGGTCGGTGCCGAACGCCGTGGGGTAGTGCGGCCCGTAGACCGCGTAGTAGAGCTGGCGGAGCTCGGCGATGTCACCGGGCGCGGCCCGCTCGACGGCTGGGGCGGTGGGGGCGCTCACCTCGCGCCTCCCGTGGCGCCGGCCGGCACCGGTGCCTCCGCCCCGGGCCCGTGGGGCTCCGCGGCCGGAGCGGGCTCGCGCAGCAGCGCCAGGGCGAACGCCGCGGGGACGAGGCCGGCCGCCTGGATCAGGCACAGGGTCTGGGCGGACAGGTGGTCGCCCAGGAGGCCGAACAGCAGCGAGGCCACGGGGAAGGTCGCGCCGAGCACGGCCTGCATGACGGCGAAGAAGGCGGGCTTGTCGGCGGTGGGCACGAGGCGCTGGAAGAGCGCCACGAAGCGGACGCCGATGACGCCGACGCACCAGCCGGTCACGGCGAGGGCGCCCGCGATGACGGGCCGTTCGCCGATGAGGCCGGGGACGGCGAGGGCGACGGCCATCGCGCCGAGGCAGGCGGAGCCGACGGCGGTGGGGCGGCCCGGGATGCGCGCGCCGGTGAAGGAGCCGATGAGGGTGCCGGTGCCGAGCGCGGCCTCCAGCAGGGCGACCGTGGCGCCGTCGCCGTGCAGCACCGACTTGGTGTAGAGCGGCATGACGATGAACACGGCGGTGGTGAAGAGGTTGGCCGCGGTGAAGCAGATCAGGATGGCGCGGACGAAGGGCAGTCCGGCCAGGACCTGGCGCAGCGTGCGCGGCCCGGCCCCGTCGCCCGCTTCCGCGTCGTCGCCGGCACCGACGGGGGTGCGGAACCGGACGGTCGCGATGAGCACGGCGGCGGCCGCGTAGGCGGTGGCGCATCCGGCGGCGAGGCCGGGGATGCCGGCGCGGTCGACGATGAGGGCGCCGAGGAGGGCTCCGCCGAGGCTCGCGAGGGACTGGGTGGACAGTTCGAAGCCGGTCGCGGCCTCGATGTCCTCGTCGTCGACGAGTTCGGGGACGGAGGTGGTCAGGCAGGGGTCGAAGAAGGCCTGGCAGGTGGCGAGCGCGAGGGTCGCGGCGTAGGCCGCCGCGATCGGCAGGTCGCTCGCGTACGCCCAGACCGCGAGGGCCGTCGCGGCCACGGCGGCGCCGCCGGCCGCGGTGCGCAGCACCGAGCGGTGGGCGAAGCGGGCGATGGAGCGGGCGACGAGGGGGGCGAGGGCCACGGCGGGCACGGTGCTGACGGCCATGAAGAGGCCGGAGGCGAGGCCGTTGCCGCCGGAGACCGCGTAGGCGACGAGCCACCAGGAGACGCCGACCTGGAACATGCGGACCGCGGCCTGCGTGAGCACCTGGCCGAGCCACACGGCGCCGAAGGCGCGGTTGCGCAGGACGAGCGGCAGCCGGCGGCCGGCCGCGGGGGCGGCGGTCATGCCGTGGGCCTTTCGTCGATGACGCGGATCAGCTTGCCGGAGCGCGGGTTGACGGCGAGGTCGCGGTGGCGCACCCACTCGACGGCGAGGGGGTGGACGAAGCCGGTGGTGACGGCGTCGGGGTAGAAGGGGCGGGCCTCTTCGAGCGCGGCCACGACGGCCTTGGCGAGGACGCCGAGCCCGGCGGGGTCCTCGGAGCCCGGGTCGTCAGGAGAGACGGCGAGGCGCAGGACGAGTCCGTCGCGGCCGTCCCAGCGGCGCACGACGAGCTGCATGCCGACGACGCGGCCGTCGGTGTCGGCGGTGGTGACGGCGGCCTGGGCGTCCTGCGAGTAGAGGGAGACGGGGCCGACGCGCACGCCTTCCTCGGCGCGGCCGAGGATGCGGAAGACGCCGGCCTCGGGGTCGGTCCACTCGGCGCGGTCGCCCGCGGGGTAGCGGATGACGGGCATGAGGCGGCGGAAGAGCTGGGTGACGACGACGCGGCCGGCGCGGCCCGCCTCGCGGATGGGCTCGTCCGTGGCGTCGTCGAGGATCTCGACGACGGTGTGCGGGGTGAAGGCGCGGTGGGTGCGGGCGTCCGGGCCGGGCACGGGGCGGCCGAGGAGGCCGGCGTCGACGCTGGCGTAGCCGAGCGAGCGGGGCTCGGCGTTGGGGAAGGCACGGGCGAGCAGGCGGCGCTGGTCGTCGAAGAGGGCCTCGCCGCCGAAGAACAGCAGCTCGACGGCGGGCAGTTGCTCGCCGTCAGCGATCAGGTGCTCGGCGAGGCGGCACAGGGTGGTCGGGGTGCCGGCGATGACCTGGGCGGCGAAGTCGCGCAGGGTGGGGACGGTCGTCTCCAGCGGGGCGCCGCCGCCGATGGGCAGGCGGACGCTGCTCACGGGCGCGTGGGAGAGGGAGTCGAGGACGAACAGGAAGCTGGCGTACAGCTCTCCCGCGTAGAAGAGGTCCGCGACGCGGTGGCCGGGGCGGAGCCCGGCGTCGACGAGGCCGTGGCCGAAGGCGGTCACGAACTCCTGCCATTCCTCGCGGGTGAAGCAGGAGAACTTCGGCGCCCCGGTGGTGCCGCCGGTCTTGAAGACCGAGGCCTCGTCGAGGGGGGCGGTCAGGACGCGATTGCCGTGGAGGGTGTTGGCCGCCCAGAAGTCGCTCTGCCCGACCACCGGAAGATCGGTGAGGCAGTCCACGTCCGGCGGGAGGTCCGCGTAGAGATCCGCGTAGAACGGGGAGTTGTGACGGACATAACGTATGAGGTCCGATAGCTGATGGACGGGCATGCTGCCTTTGCCTGCTCAGAGAATAGGGATGGGTTTCCGGCCGGGCGGATCCTGTGCCGGGCGGAGCCTGTGCTCGCCGCCGCCGGTTGACTGTTCAACGAGAACGCGTGCACCACGCACTCGTGAAGCGCCGGCATCCGCCTGATGCGCGGTCACAATCATGGGACACAGCGGAACGTACTGCAAAATCGGCCGCGTACCGGCCGCTTTTACTGGCCTGAAACCGAGGGTGACCGCAGGTAACCCGTCTCCTTCCGCCGGGGCGTGACGTTCCCGCAGCAGACGTTGCACGCCCCGAGTTGACAACGTCCACCGCCCTGTATGGACCGCCCAAACCCGGCGTGTGAACGTTGTACGAGGACCGCATAACGCATCAAGAAACCATCAAGAATTCACCCGTGCGTAAGTCCTGTCTCGCCTCCGTGCCCCCAGCAACGAACGGAATTGACACGCATGCCCATTCAAGAATCAGTGGCCCTCGTCGGCATCGGCTGCCGTTTCCCCGGCGGCATCGACTCACCCGAATCCTTCTGGGACTTCCTGACCGGCGGCAAGGTCTCGGTGGAATCCACCCCGGAGGACCGCTGGCGCGCCTACACCCGGATCAGCCCGGAATTCACCGAGGCCCTGCGCAGGGCCGAGCGGCCGGGGAACTTCATCGGCGCCGTCGACGGATTCGACGCCGAGTTCTTCGGCATCGCCCCGCGCGAGGTCGAGCTGATGGACCCCCAGCAGCGGCTGGTGCTGGAAGTGGCCTGGGAGGCGCTGGAGAACGCCGGAATGGCGCCGCGCTCCGTGGCCGGGTCCGACGCCGGGGTCTACATCGGCACCTGCTCGGACGACTACGGGCGCCGGCTGCTGGAGGACCTGCCCCGCATCGAGCCCTGGACGGGCATCGGCGCCCAGCTGACCGGCATCGCCAACCGCGTCTCGCACGTGCTGGACCTGCACGGGCCGAGCTTCGTGCTCGACTCGGCCTGCTCCGCCTCCCTGGTGGCCGTCCACCTGGCCTGCCAGTCCCTGCTGACCGGCGAGACCTCGCTCGCGCTCGCGGGCGGCGTGAACATCATCCTCTCCCCCGCCTACACCCTCACCCTGGAGGCGGCCGGCGCGCTCTCCCCCGACGGGCGCAGCAAGCCGTTCGACGCCGAGGGCGACGGCTACGGGCGCGCCGAGGGGTGCGGCGTGCTCGTCCTCAAGCGGCTGTCCGACGCGACGCGCGACGGTGACCGCGTGCTGGCCGTGATCAAGGGGACGGCCGTCGCGCAGGACGGCCGCACCAGCGGCATCATGGCCCCCAACCCCGAGGCGCAGCGCGACCTGCTCCGGCTGGCCTGGCAGCAGGCGGGCCTGGACCCGGCGACCGCGGGCTACATCGAGGCACACGGCACGGGCACCCGGCTCGGCGACCCGGTGGAGGCGTCCGGGCTGCACGCGGTCTTCGGCGCGGGCCGGCCCGCCGACAAGCCGTGCTGGATCGGCTCGGTGAAGTCGAACATCGGGCACGCCGAGCCGGCCTCGGGCGTCGCGGGCATCATCAAGGCCACGCTGATGCTGCGCAACGCCGAGATGGCGGCGACGGTCCTCACGAGCGAGCCCAGCCCGGACATCCCGTGGGACGAGTGGGGGCTGCGGCTGGTCACCGAGCACCAGGTGTGGCCCAAGGGCGAGGTGCCGCGGCGCGCGGGCGTCTCGGGGTACGGCTACGGCGGCACGATCGGCCACGTCGTCCTGGAGGAGGCGCCCGAGCCCGCCGAGGGCTTCGGGGAGGAGCCGCTGCCGGGCGGGCCGCGGCTGTTCCCGCTGTCCTACCGCAACCGGGCGGGCGTCGCGGAGTACGCGTGCCGGCTCGCCGACTGGCTGGAGCGGCACCCCGACACCCCGCTGTCCTCGGTCGGCCACACGCTGGCCTCCCGCCGCTCCCACCTGGACCACCGGGTCACCGTCGTGGCGGACGGCCGCGCGGAGCTCGTGGCGGCCCTGCGGGCCGTCGCCGCCGAAGGGGCGGAGGAGCAGGAGACCGACAACGTCGCGGAGGGCACGGTGCGCCCGGGCTCCGGCGACGGGACGGTGTGGGTCTTCTCCGGGCACGGCTCGCACTGGTCGGGGATGGCCCGCGAACTCCTCGCGGACAACGCCGTGTTCGCCGACGCCATCGACCGCCTGGAGCCGGTCTTCCGCACCGAGCTGGGCTTCTCGCCGCGGCAGGCCATCGTCTCCGGCGACTTCGAGGCCGTCGACCGCGCCCAGTCGATGATCTTCGCGGTGCAGGTCGCGCTCGCCGAGGTGTGGCGCTCGTACGGGCACCGGCCCGCCGCCGTCATCGGCCACTCCGTGGGCGAGATCGCCGCGGCCGTCGCCGCGGGCGCGCTGTCCCTGGAGGACGGCGCGCGCCTGAGCGGGCGCCGGTCCGCGCTGCTGCGCCGGGTCGCCGGCAAGGGCGCGATGGCCATGGTCGCGCTGCCCTTCGAGGACACGGCCGCCCGGCTGGCCGGGAACCCCGCGGTCTGCGCCGCGATCGCCTCCTCCCCCGGCTCCACCGTGGTCTCCGGCGACGCGGAGGCCGTCGCCGCGCTCGTCCGGAACTGGGGCGCGGACGGCATACCCGTACGGCCCGTCAACTCCGACGTCGCCTTCCACAGCGCCCACATGGACCCGCTGACGGAAGCGCTGCGCGAGGCCCTCGCCGGCCTGGAGCCCCGTACGCCCGACGTGCCGCTGTACAGCACCGCGCTCGACGACCCCCGGGCCGGAGCGCCGCACGACGCCGCCTACTGGGTGGCCAACCTGCGCAACCCCGTGCGCCTCGCGCAGGCCGTCACCGCCGCCGCCGAGGACGGGCACCGCCGCTTCCTGGAGGTCTCGCCCCACCCGGTCGTCTCCCACTCCATCGGCGAGACCCTGGCCCACCTGGAGGTGGCGGGCGGCCACGTCGCCCACACCCTGCGCCGCAACCAGCCGGAGCTGCGCACGCTGCTGCTGAACCTGGCCGCCCTGCACAGCCACGGCGCCACGGTCGACTGGAGTGCGCAGTATCCGGCCGCCCCGATCGCGGAGCTGCCCCCGATCGCCTGGCAGCACCGCCGCTACTGGACCGACGCGGTGCTGCCCGCGGGCGCCTTCGTCGCCCACGGGCACGACATCAGCGGGCACACGCTGCTCGGCCCGCCGGTGGACGTGGCGAGCACGACGCCGCTGCGCATCTGGAACACGTACCTGGACGACTCCGTGCGGCCGTTCCCCGGCGGCCACGCGCTGCACGGCACGTCGATCGTCCCCGCCTCCTCGATCATCCACACCTTCCTGGAGGCCGCGCCCGGACAGGGCGGCAGCAAGGCGCTGTTCGACGTCTCCCTGAAGTTCCCGGTGGCCCTGGCGACGCCGCGCGAGGTGCAGGTCGTGCAGGAGGGTCTGACGCTGCGGCTGAGCACGCGGCCCGCGGGCCCGTCCGGGACGAGCGGGCCGGGCAACTGGCTGACCCACACCACCTCGTCCACGATGGCCGCCGACGCCCCGCCGTTCCCGGCGGGCATGCTCTCGGTGACCACCCCCGCGGGCCTGGCCGCCGCGGACCCGTCCGTGGTGATCGGCCGTCTGGACGCCATCGGCGTGGAGGGCATCGCCTGGCCGTGGACGGTCGAGGAGCTGCACACCGGCGAGGGCGTCATCCGCGCCCGGGTGCACGCGCCCGCCGTGCCGGGCGACCAGGTCACGTGGGCGCCGCTGCTGGACGCCGCGCTCGGCATCGTCCCCGTCATCTACGGCGGCCCGCCCACCGTCCGCATGCCCGCCCACATCCGCGAGGTCCGCGTGGTGGGCGAGGCCCCGGAGACCGGCTGGGTCGACATCCGTCTCGTGGACCCGGCGACGGACACCGTGGACATCGTCATCAGCGACGAGCAGGGGCAGCTGCGGGCCTGGCTGCCCGGGACGCGCTTCGGTGCGCTGCACGAGAACGGGGCGGCGGACGGCGACGCCGCGGCGGACGGCCCGGAGGCGGCGGCCGTGGACGGCGCACCGGCGTCGGACGAGCCGGCGCGGTGGCGCGAGCTGCCGCCGGAGGAGCTCGCCGCCCGCGTCCACGACGAGATCACCGGACGGCTGGCGCGCGAGATGAAGATGCCGGCCGGCGAGCTGGACCCGGAGCGGCCGCTGACCGACCTCGGGCTCGACTCGGTGATGTCGATGCGGGTCTGCGCCCAGCTGGAGAAGCTGCTCGGGGTGCGGCTGCCGGTGACGGTCCTGTGGAACTACCCGACGGCGAAGGGCCTGGCCGGCCACGTCACGTCGCTCCTCGCCCCGGAGGGCGAGCCGGTGGCGGCCTCGTAAACCCCGCACCACCGCGTCACACGAGGCGAGCGCAATGGCGGCCCGTGCACGGGTGCCCCGCCGGGGGTCCGTGCACGGGCCGCCGCGCGCCTCGGCAGCACTTGCGGCGGACGGCTAGACCAGCGGGGTAAGGAACCGTTCCGGCTGGCAGGCCTCGCAGGGGATGGCGTTGCGGGCGAGGAGCTCTTCACGGGCCTGCGGCGTGCTCATCGTCTCTTCGCCGCCCTTCGGTACCCAGCATCCCGCGTGGTGCAGCTCGTGCATGTTGCGGCCGGAGCCGCGGTGGGTGGTGACCGGCCAGAGCGCGTGCTCCATGTCCGGCCGGTACGGCGGGCGGCCGTCCCCCTGGCGGTGGCCGTTCGTGGCCGGCGGGTCGTCCTCCAAGTACGCGTCGTCGGTGAGGACTTGCAGGACCACGGCACGGACCCAGTCGCGCGGGTCCATCCCCGACTCCTGCGCGGCCTCCGTGATGAGGGCGAGTTCGTCGTCGCTGAAGAGCTGCTCCATGCCGCGCGACGGTAGCAGCGCGGGGGCCGCCGCGGGGGGCGGTTCCGCAGGTCGCGGTACGGGCCGGAGGGGTACCCGCGCGGGGCCCCGCACCGGTTCCCGCCGGGCGGAGGATTAGCCCGAAAGACTGATGGCGGAACGGACCCGGCACCGGCGACGATCGTCCGTACAGCCCGCGCACCAGGGATGTCGCCCCTGCCGGCGCACCGAAGCGGAAGAAGGTACCGGGTAGCCGGTTTTCCAGTGACGCAATCCCGGCTGAAGATCCCGAAGCGTCCGTTTCCCGGGCGAGAACTGACGCGCTGAAAGCTTCGGTCTTCCCAATCAACAGACCGGATGGTTCGGTACCGCCGTCAAATGATCTCGGTACCCGTACCGGTACGGACCGTGCTGTCCGCGCTGCCCTCCGCATCCATGCTGTGACTGCGCCCTGGGGTTCGGGGCGTGCTCGTTCTACGGGAGGAAGCAGTGCCCAAAACACTCAATGGGGAGGACACCCCGTTGCACGGGGCGTCGGTGGAACCGCCGGAGGGGTCCGTGGGCATCCGAGCCCGCGTCGAGATTCCCGTGCAGCGGGCCGACGGGGCCTGGACGCCAGGTCAGATGGTGACGTTCACCGGGCTCGGCGACGGGCTCGAGCACGTGGCGGTGCAGTTCGGACCGATCGCGGACGTCCCGCTGGTCCGGCTGCACTCCGAGTGCCTGACCGGTGACGTCTTCGGCTCCGCGCGGTGCGACTGCGGTCCGCAGCTGACCGAGTCGATGCAGCTGCTCGCCGCGTCCGGCGGCGTCCTGCTGTACCTGCGCCAGGAGGGCCGGGGCATCGGCCTGTACAACAAGCTCGACGCCTACCGCCTCCAGGACCAGGGCCTCGACACGTTCGCCGCCAACCGCGAGCTGAACTTCTCGGACGACCTGCGGGACTACCGCTCGGCCGCCCAGATGCTCCAGTCGCTCGGCGTGACGCGGATCCGGCTGCACACCAACAACCCTGACAAGGCCGCGCAGCTCGCCTCGTACGGCATCGAGGTCGTGGAGCAGGTCCGTACCGGAATCTTCCGTAACGAGAACAACGACCACTACCTGCGCGCCAAGGCCGAGTACGGCGGCCACTCGATCGAACTCGTGGAAGGAACAGCGTGATCCAGCACCGGGGACCCATCAGCGGCATCGCGGCGTGGCAGGGTGCCTACGTCGCCACCGCCGGCTACGACAACCAGGTCATCTGCTGGGACCAGCAGACCGGAACGGCCCTCGCCCGCTCCTTCCACGACCACCTGGCCAACCAGTGCGCGTTCTCGCCGGACGGGCGCCACCTGGTCACCTCCTCCAGCGACTACACCGCCCGCCTGTGGACGGTGCCGGACCTGCGCCTGGTCGCGGTCCTCGCCGACCAGGAGGACGACGTGGAGATGTCGGTCTTCCACCCGTCCAAGGAGCTCATAGCCACCGCCTCCCGGGACCACCGGGTGCGGGTCTACGACTTCACGGGCACCCTCGTCGCCCGCTTCGCCGGCCACACCGCCGACGTCATCTCGGTGGAGTGGGCCCGCGACAGCGACGAGCTGATCTCCTCCAGCGACGACGGCACCATCAAGCGCTGGTCGCTGGAGACCGGCGGGCTGATCGCCGACCTCGACATGGACGGCATCGAGACCGACACCATCGCCATCTCCTCGGGCGGCACCATCTTCGCGGGCAACGACGAGGGCCAGATCATCGTCGTCGGCCCCACCGAGCGCTCCGTGCTGCCGGCCCACGAGGCGGGCATCAAGCGCCTGGTCCTGGACGACGCCCGCAACCTGCTGGTCAGCCTCAGCTACGACCGCACCATGCAGCTCTGGGACGTCGCCTCCGGCGTGCCGCAGCGGCGTGACACCACCGCCCTGCCCGACGACGTGTGGCCCCGCTCCTGCGCCTTCGCCGGCGGCTCCCGGCTGGTCTTCGCGACCTTCGGCGCCGGCTACCGCGGCTACGACTACGAGGGCCGCACCTGGGACACCGCCGAGGTGCCGCCCACCCAGGGCGTCAACGCCGTGCTGCCCACCGCCTCCGGCGCGCTCACCATCGGCGACGCGGGCATCGTGCACCGCGAGGGCGAGGTCGTCGCGGAGACCGGCAGCCTGTGCAACTTCCTCACCCCGCTGGGCGGCCTGGTGCTCTCGGGCGGCCAGCTCGGCAAGGTCTTCGACGCCCTGACGGGCCGTGAGCTCCACCAGCACCGCTCCCCGCTCAACTGCGGTGCCGCCTTCGAGCGCGACGGCGCCTCCTACGCCGTGGTCGGCGCCTACACCGGCGAGGGCCTGCTGCTGCGCCTGACCGGCGCCGGCGAGGCCGAGCACGTCGCGGACCTGCCGCTGCACACCAACGCCGTCAAGGGCGTCGCGGTCTCCGGCGACCTCATCTTCTCCGTGGCCGCCGACGCCTCCGCGACCTGGTACCGCACCTCCGACCTCTCCAAGGTCGCCACGATCGAGGACGCGCACGACCGGATCGCCAACGGCTGCGCGGGCCTGGGCGACGGCTGGTTCGCCAGCGTCAGCCGCGACCTGAAGCTGCGCATCTGGGACCCGGAGCAGCGCGCCGAGGTCCTCGACACCCCGCACACCCACTCGATCAAGTGCGTCGCAGCCTCGGGCGACGGCCGCGTGGTCGCCTCCGGCAGCTACAACGGCCGCATCGCGCTCTACGACCGCACCACCGGCGAGTGGACGGCCGTCGTCCGCCCGACCACCGCGGGCATCTCGTCCCTCACCTGGGACGACGAGCGCAAGGCCTTCGCCGCGTCGTCCTACGACGGCCGGGTGTACTACACGCCCTCCGTCTAGGACGGGGCGCCACGGACCGGTCGCGGGGAAGGCGAGGGCTGCGCCCGCCTTCCCCGCGACCCATGCCCGCACGCGCCCGGCACCGACCACACACGAGCCACACACCCGAGCTCCAGCAGACGAAGGACCGTCCCTCATGGCCGAAAGCCACTCCATAGCCGACCGGTACACGGTCGAGCAGACCGAGGCCACCCCGCTCGACGAGACCCGTTACGCGGACGTCCTGCGCAGCGACTTCGTCGACCACTACGCCGGCGGACGCGACATCTGGACCGGCGAGGAGGCGATGCGGCAGGCCCCGCGCCTGCTCATGGACGCCCTGCGCGCCCGGCCGGAAGCGGATACCCCGGACAGCGCTGCAAGCCCCGCCGCGCACGTCCTCGACCTCGGCACCGGCCACGGCCGCGACGCCGGCATCCTCCTCGCGGGCGGGCACCGCGTGACCGGCATCGACCTGGTCGCCTCCCCCGAGTGGGAGACCCTCGCGGAGCAGCACCCCGGGCGGGCCCGCTTCCTCGCCACGGCCGCGCTCGACCTGCCGGGCACCGCCGAGTACGACGCGGTGCTCGACAACGGCTGCTTCCACCACCAGCACCCCGAGGCGTACGGACCGTACCTGCGGCGCATCCACGAGCTGCTGCGCCCCGGCGGCCTCCTCACCCTCTCCGTCTTCAACGCGGCGGGCGGCAAGGGCGGCCTGTATGCCAACGCCGGCAACCGCCTCTACCGCGAGTTCACCGAGCAGGAGCTGACCGGGCTCGTCGGGCAGTACGGCTTCGCCCTCGTCGCCTCCCACCAGGTGCCCCGGGCCGTCGGCGACCTCACGTACCTCGTCAGCACCTTCCGCCGCACCGAGGGTGAGGGCCGGTGAGCCGCGCCACCCGCCGCCGCGCCGCCGCGGCAGGAACGGCCGCGCTGCTGTCCTGCGTGCTGCTCGGGGCACCGTCCGCGCAGGCGGCGCCGTCCGCGCACGTGACCCCGCCCGCGGCGGCCGGCGAGGCCGGCTGGACCGGCACCTGGGGCACGGCTCCCGCGCCCGCCGCGCCCGACGGCATCTCGAAGGAGGGCCTGGACAACCGCACCGTGCGCATGGTCGTGCACACCTCGGCCGCCGGCGGCGAGCTGCGCCTGCGCTTCTCCAACGCCCACGGCAACGCGCCGCTGGCCCTCGGCCGGACGACCGTCGCGCTGCCCGGCCCGGGGCCGTCCCCCGCGCCGGTGGCCGGCACCCTGCGGCCCGTCACCTTCGGCGGGGCCGCCGGGGCGACCGTGCCCGTCGGGGCGGAGATCGTCAGCGATCCCGTGGCCTTCGACGTGCCCGCCGACCGCGACCTGCTGGTGAGCGTCCACCTGCCGAAGCCGACCGGCCCCGCGACCTGGCACTGGCTCGCCCAGCAGACCAACTACGTCTCGGAGCCGGGCGACCACGCGGCCGACGCCGGGAACGGGGCGTTCACCCGCGCCGAGACCTCCTGGTTCTTCCTCACCGGCGTCGACGTCCGCGGCAAGGGCGCGCGCGGCACCGTGGTGGCGCTCGGCGACTCGCAGACCGACGGCGTGAAGTCCACCCTCGACGGCAACGCCCGCTGGACCGACGCCCTCGCCCGCAGGCTCAGCGCCGACCCGGCCACCCGGGGCACCGGCGTGCTCAACGAGGGCCTCGGCGGCAACCGCATCCTGCGCGACGGCAGCGAAACCGACCGGCCGCAGCGCGGCACGGCCGCCTCGAAGCGGCTCCAGCGCGACGTCATCGACCGGCCCGGCGTGCGCACCGCCGTCCTCTACGAAGGCATCAACGACCTCCAGCTGGAGCCCAGGGCGAGCGCCGCACAGGTCCTCGACGGGCTGCGCGACATGGCCCGGCGGCTGCACGAGCAGCACATCCGGGTCGTGGTGGGCACCCTGACGCCGTTCAAGGACTCGCCCTTCTACAGCCCGGAGGCCGAGAAGGCGCGCACCGAGGTCAACGCCGCCCTGCGCTCCCCCGCCGCCCGCGCCGACTTCGACGCCGTCGTCGACTTCGACGCGGCCGTCCGCGACCCGGCCGACCCGCAGCGGGTCCGTGCCTCGTTCGACGGCGGCGACCACATCCATCTCAACGACCCGGGCTACCGGGCCCTGGCCGACGCGGTGCCGCTCGCCGAGCTCGCCGGCAGCCCCGTTCCCGCCGTCCACGGAAGGTAATCCATGACCAGCAGTACGCCGCCGGTCGTCCTCGCCAACCCCAACACCCTGACCGACCGTGCCGCCATGGCCCTGCCCGACGCCTTCGTCGCCCGGGGCCCGCAGCACCTCCTGGCCGGGCACCGGGACCTCCTGGCCGCCGCGCCGGACGTCCTCGTCGGGGTGGCGGAGGACCCCGCCGAGCCGTTCGCCCGCCGCTACGCCGCCGGCACCGTCCTCGGCCTGACCGGCGACCCGCGGATCCGCCCCGAGGACCCGCCGATGGCCGACGTGCCGGCCGCGCGGGTCCGGCTGGGCCTCGCGCCCGGCGAGGTGGCCGCGGTCACCGGCCGCTGGCGCCACGCGGGCGTCGAGGAGGAGTGGATCGCCAAGGAGTGCCCCGTCTACGAGGCGGACCTCGCGGCCTTCCGGATCGCCCTGCACCCCGTCACCAACGCCGAGTTCCGGCTGTTCCTGGAGGACACCGGCCGCACCGAGCTGCCGACCGCCTGGCGCTTCGGCGTCTACCCCGAGCAGCTCGCCAACCACCCCGTGTGGACCGTGACCCCCGAGGCCGCCGACGCCTACGCGGCCTGGCTCTCGGCCCGGACCGGGCGCCGCTTCCGGCTGCCGACCGAGGCCGAGTGGGAGTACGCCGCCTCCGGCGGGGACGGGCGCGACTTCCCCTGGGGCGACGACTGGCGGCCCGGCGCCGCCAACACCGTCGAGGAGGGGCCGCTGACGACGACGCCGATCGGCGTCTTCCCGGCCGGGCGCTCGCCGTTCGGCGTGCACGACCTCGCGGGCAACGTCGAGGAGTACGTGGCGGACGACTACGCCGCCTACCCCGGCGGCGAGGAGATCGCCGACGACCTCGCCGTGACCCAGGGCGCCTACCGCGTCGCCCGCGGCGGAAGCTTCACCCGCTTCGGCGACCTCGCCCGCTGCCGCCGCCGGCACGGCTGGTACAAGCGCGAGATCTACGCGATGGGCTTCCGGCTCGCGGAGACGCCGTGACGACGGCGCTCACCGCTAGCGCCGCCGAACAGGCGGCCATGCGCCGGGCCCTGGAGCTCGCCGTCACCCGCCTGGGCCACACCAGCCCCAACCCCGTCGTCGGCTGCGTCCTGCTGGACGCGGACGGCTCCACGGTCGCGGAGGGCCGGCACCTGGGCGCGGGGCAGCCGCACGCCGAGGCCGCGGCGCTGGCCGCCGCGGGGCCCCGCGCGCGGGGCACGACGGCCGTCGTCACCCTGGAGCCGTGCGCGCACCAGGGCCGCACCGGCCCGTGCGCGGACGCCCTCCTGGCCGCCGGGGTCGCCCGGGTGGTGTACGCGGTCCCGGACCCCGTGCCCGGCCACGCGGGCGGCGCCGAGCGGCTGCGCGCCGCGGGCGTCGAGGTCGTGGGCGGCGTGCTGCGCGAGGAGGCCGAGCGGGCCAACGAGCTCTGGCTGACCGCGACCCGGCTCGGCCGGCCGTGCGTGACGTGGAAGTTCGGCGGGACGCTCGACGGGCGCTCGGCCGCCCCCGACGGCACCTCGCGCTGGATCACCGGCCCGGAGGCCCGGGCCGACGCCCACGGGCTGCGCGCCACGCACGACGCCGTTCTGGTCGGCTCGGGCACGCTCCGCGAGGACGACCCCCACCTGGGGCTGCGCCACGGCGTCTCCGGGCGGCCGCCGCTGCGGATCGTGCTGGACCGAACCGGGAGCATCCGGCCCGGGGCGCGGGTCCTGGACGACGCGGCACCGACCCTCGTAGTGGTCGGCGAGTCGGCCGCGCGGCCCGAACTGCCCAACGGGCACACGGTCCTGGCCCTTCCGGAGACCGGCGGCCGGCTGGACCTCACGGCCCTGACGGCCGCCCTCTACGAGAGGGGACTGCGCTCCGTCCTGCTGGAGGGCGGCGCACGGCTCGCGGCCGAGTTCGCCTCTCTGGGCATGCTCGACCGCGTCGTGGCCTACGTCGCGCCCGTGCTGCTCGGCGGCGGGGGGCGCGCGGTGCTCGACGAGTTCGGCGCGGGCACCTTGAGCGAGGCGCTGCGGCTGCGACTGGACGAGGTCGCCCGGCTCGGCGACGACGTCCGGCTGGTGCTGCGCTCGCGCCCGCTCGCCGGCGGCGAGGAGCCGGAGGAGGCGCCGTGACCCCGAAGGTGGCCGTCGTCTACCACAGCCGGCGCGGCACGATGCGGGCCCTGGCGGAGGCCGCCGCCGAGGGGGCCCGCGCGTACGGCGCGCAGGTGCGGCTGCTGGGAGTCGCCGACGACAAGGCGATATCGGAGTGGCCGGAGCCGGAGGCCGCGCCGGAGGACATGCTGTGGGCCGACGGGCTGGTGCTGGCCGCGCCCACGTACTTCGGCAACCCCTCCTCGCCGTTCAAGCGGTTCCTGGAGAGCACCTCGCCGCTGTGGGCCCAGGGGCTGCTCGCCGACCGGATCGTGACCGGCCTGACGGCGTCGACCTGTCTGCACGGCGGGCGCGAGGGCACCTTGCTGGCGCTGTACCAGTCGGTCTACCACTGGGGTGCGTGGGCGCTGGGCCCCGAACCCTCCAGTGCCGAAGCCATGGCGATGGGCGGCAATCCGTACGGGCTGGCGGTCACGTCGGCGCGCGACGGCGCCGTCGGGGAGGCCGAGCTGGCCGCCGCGTGGTCGGCCGGCCACCGGCTGGCCGCCACCACGGCCCAGGTGCAGCGCGCCGCCCGGGCGGACGACGCCGGCGGCCGCGCCCGGGTCACGGTCGTCCACTGCGCCGAGGACGAGACGGTCCGGATGCTGGCGCAGGAGTGCGCGGCGGGCGCCCGTGAGCTGGGGGCCGAGGTGCGGCTGCGCCGCCTGGCGGGGCCGGCGGCCCCGCGGGCGGCGGGCCTGCCCGGCCCCATGAGCGGCGCCCCCGCGGCGGCCGTCGTCACCGCGGACGACGTGGCCTGGGCGGACTCGCTGCTCTTCGGCGCCCGCGTGCGGTCGGGGGCCCTGGCCGCGTCCCTGCTGGGCTTCCTCCAGTCGCTGGAGCCCGAGACGGGGCCGGGGCCGCTGGCGGGCAAGCCGGCCAGCGGATTCGCCTGCACGCCCCGGCCGCACGCGGGCAGCGAGTCGGCGCTGCTCGCCCTGAACAACGTCCTGCACCACGGCGGCGCCGTGGTGGTGCCGCCCGGCTACACCGATCCCGCGGTCTTCGCGGCGGGCGGCAATCCGTACGGCACGTCGCACCCCCGGTCGGCGGGGGCCCTGCCCACGGCGCAGGCGCTGGCGGCCGCCCGGCACCAGGGCCGGCGCATCGCCCTGGCCGGCGGCCGGCTGCGCCGCGAGCCCGCGCTCGCGGCCGTCACCTCTGACACCCCCCTCGAAAAGGAAGTCATATGACCGTCCAGCAGTACGACGACATCGGCGAGGCCTACGAGGGCTTCAAGTCGCTGCCCATGGCGCGGTACCCCGAGAGCGGCAGCTTCGTGCGGATGCTCGGCGACCTGAGCGGGCGCTCGGTGCTGGACCTGGCGTGCGGCACGGGCTTCTACACCCGGCAGGCCAAGCGGCTGGGCGCCGCGGACGTCCTCGGCGTCGACGTCTCCGACGGGATGGTGGCCGCGGCCCGGGCCATCGAGGAGCGCAATCCCCTGGGGGTGCGCTACCAGGTCGCCGACGGCGCCGATCTGCCCGTCTTCGACCGGCGCTTCGACGTGGCGACGGCGGTGTACCTGCTCAACTACGCCGACGACGCGGCCACGATGGAGTGGATGTGCCGCGGCGTGCACCGCAACCTGCGGCCGGGCGGCGAGTTCTTCGTCCTCACGCAGGCGCCGGACTTCCGCTTCGACGGGCCGTCGACGGACAAGTACGGCTTCCGCTACGAGCCGGTGGGCGAGGGCGAGGTGGGCCCGCGGGTGCGGATCACGGCGCTGCTGGACTCGCCCATCGAGTTCGTGACCAACTACCCGCGGCGCGAGGTCTACGAGGGCGCCCTGCGGCAGGCCGGCTTCACCGGTATCACCTGGGTGCCGCTGGAGGTTCCGCAGGAGGGTGCCGCCGCGTTCGGCGCGGACTTCTGGGCGGACTTCCTGGCCAATCCGCCGCTGGTGATGCTGCGCTGCACGGCCGGCTGAGCCGGCCTCGTCCCCCGTTGGCCCCGGCGGTTCTCACCGCCGGGGCCTTCGGGCGTCCGCGTCCGCCGTCACAGCAGCCACGGCCGGAAGTCCTCCGCGGGCGGCAGGCCCGCGTTCTCCCGGGCGGCCGCGGCCGTGCGGTGGATGTGGAAGAGCAGGCGCACGGCCGCTCCCGGGTCGCCGAAGGAGACCTGCCCGTCGGGCTCTTCGCGCAGGGCCCGGTCCACGCGGGGCACGATGGTGCGCGGGCCGATGATGGTGGCACCGGCGGTGAAGAGCATCCGCTCGACCTCGGAGTACGGCTTCTGCTCGGCGACGGAGTCCTCGCAGGTGGTGAGGACGGCCACGGGCTTGCCCACGAGGGGCGAGCCCTCGGCCGGCCAGGTCAGCCAGTTCAGGAGCGTGCGCAGCGAGCTCGGTGGCGCGCCGTCCGTCTCGGGCGTGGTGAGGACGATGCCGTCGGCGAGGGCCGCCATCTGGCGCAGCGCGTCGGCCACGGGGTGCGACGGGGCGATGATCTCGCTGCCGGCCCGGGCCAGCACGGAGGGTGCCGTGCTGACGACGAGCCGGGTGCCGGAGGCTCCTGGGGCCGAGAGGGCGCGAAGCAGCCGGTCACCGTACGGATCGTCTTCGGTGGGGGCGCTCAGCCCCAGCAGGAGGACGTTCTCCACGGTCGGTCTCCTTCCTTGGGGTGCGGGGTGCCGGGTGCCGGGCGTCAGGCGGCCGCGGCGGGGCGCAGGCGGCGGGAGACGAGGACGCCGGCCAGTGCGAGGACCGCGGTGATGGCGAAGGTGAACAGGAGCCCGGCCCGGGTGGTGGAGTCGTGCTGGTGGGCCATGGCGATGGCGGCGCCGCCGATGCCGGAGATCAGGCCGGTCGCGAGGGTCTGGGCGAGCTGGAGGGAGCCGCTGACGAGGCCCTGCTGCTCGGCGGGGGCCTGTTCGAGGGTGTCGGTGGTGGCGGCGTTGAAGCCGATGCCCATGCCGATGCCGCCGAGGGCCCAGCCGGCGATGGCGACGAGCGGCGGAATGGCCTCGACGAGGACGGCCGCGGCCATGACGACGAGTCCGGCGAAGAGGATGGTGAAGCCGAGGGTGACGCTGCCGGTGCGGCCGTTGCCGCTGCCGTCGCGCTTGGCCTGCCAGGCGGAGCCGACGACCCAGGTGATGGCGCCGGCGGACAGGCCGAGGCCGGCCAGGGAGGCGTTCACGCCGCGGAGCTCCTGGAGGCCGAGCGGGAGGAAGGCCTCGCTGCCGAAGTAGACGCCGCAGAGCAGGAAGCGGATGCCGATGCCGGCGCCGACTCCGGCGCGCAGGCTGAGCGTGCCGGCGGGGGTGACCTGGCGCAGGGTCGGCACGGCGACGGCGATGCCGACGAGGGCGAGCACGACGAGCAGCACGAGGTTCTTCAGGAGCAGGGCCTGGAGCAGCAGGGCGGTGCCGGCGGTGAGCAGGATGCTGGCGGCGAGGGGGCTCTTCCACCAGGGGCCGGCGGGGGCGCTGCTGGCGGCGGTGCCGGACGGGCGCTCCAGGCGGCGCAGGCCGGGCAGGGTGAGGAGGGCGGCGACGGCGATCAGGGGGAGCATCAGCAGGAAGACGCCGCGCCAGCTGGTGAGGTCGGCGAGGGTGCCGGCGATCACGGGGCCGATCAGCGAGGGGATGGTCCAGGCGGAGGAGAGCAGGGCGAACATGCGGGCCCTGAGGTTCTCCGGGTAGGCGAGCCCGATCACGGTGTAGGCCATGCTCATGACAGCGCCGACGCCGAGGCCCTGGAGCGCCCGGCCCAGCAGGAAGAGCGGCCACGTGGGCGCCGCGCCCGCCACGGCGCAGCCGATGGCGAAGATCAGCATGCCGATGGCCATCGACCGCACAGGGCCGCTCTTGTCGGCGGCGCGGCCGGCGACCACCGTACCGATGATGTTGGCGAGCATCAGGGCGGACAGACCCCAGCCGTAGGCGCCCAGGCCGTCGAGGTCCTTGGCGATGTCGGGCAGCACCGTGGCCACGCCCAGGGACTCGAAGGCCACCATGCTCACGGAAAGGATGACGCCGAGCGTCAGCGCGCGGTAGGCCCCGCTGAACACGCTCTCCGACGCGGCGGCCGAGCCCTTCGTGCCCCCCTCTTCGACCGGCGACACGAGCGGCTCACCGGTCCCCTCCGTCACCTGGTTCACGTCTTGCGACACAACGGCCTCCTAAGTTTCGTTCCGTTCCGGGACGTAATTAATAGCAGATTACCTATACTGACCGCATGGTGAACACCCCGAACGGCGCGGTGGCCGAAGAACGCGAAGCCGGTCAGCAGCGCACAGGCAGGCCGCGGGACGGCCGCATCGACGCAGCCGTGCCCGCCGCGGTGATGGAGCTCCTCAACGAGTCGGGCTACGGGAACCTGACGCTCGAAGCGGTGGCGGCCCGTGCGGGCACGAGCAAGCCGGCCCTGCGCCGGCGCTGGCAGTCCCGCCAGCACCTGGTCGTGGACGCGCTGGTCACCACGATGGGCACCACCCCGACCCCCGACACCGGCTGCACCCACTGCGACCTGATCGCCGGGATCGGCACCCTCAGCCAGGCCTTCGGCACCGCGCTCGGGCGGCGCGTGCTGCCCGCCCTGGTGGCCGACCTCGCCGACCAGCCGGAGCTGGACGCCCTCTTCCTGGAGCGCTTCTTCCACCCGCGGCGGGCCTCGACGGCCGAGGCGCTGCGGCGCGGCATCCGGCGGGGGGACATCCGCCCCGACGCGGACATCGACCTGCTGCTGGACATGCTCGCGTCCAGCACGTACTACCGGGTGCTCTTCGGGCACCTGCCGGTGACCGCGACGCTCGCGGAGGACGTGGTCGAGGTCGTCCTGAAGGGCGTGGCGACCGGCACCTGGCGCGAGAGGCACCGGCACGGGGTCTTCGACGGGTTCTGACGCGCGGGGTTCCCGCAAGGGACGGGGGGCCGGGCGCCGTGACGGCCCGGCAGGTACGAGGGGAGGGAGAGACTGTTGCTGAGCCGCGACAGCGAAATGACGGCCCTGGACGGGGCCTTGTCCGCAGCGGAGGCCGGCATGGGGGCCAGCCTGCTGCTGGAGGGGGGCATCGGAACCGGCAAGTCGCACCTGGTGCGGGCCGCACTGAGGACCGCCCGGAGCAGGGGCTTCGGGACGGTCTCCGCACGCGCCAGGCCCGGCGAGCGGAGCCGGGCCCACGGCGTCCTGCACCAGATACGCGACCAGCTGCTGTGCCTGCTCGGGAAGGCCTGGCCGCAGGACGACCCGGACGACGGGGACGCGGAGGCCGCCGGGATGCACCGGCTGATCACCGCCGCCACGGCCGGCTCGCCCCTGCTCATCGCGATCGACGACCTCCAGTGGACGGACACCCCGTCGCTGCGCTGGCTCGGCTATCTGACGGCCCGCCTGGAAGGCCTGCCGGTCTTCCTGCTGGCCACCCTCGGCGTGGACCGCCCCGGCCCGGCGGGCGAGGGGGCCGGGCAGCAGGGCGCCGAGTCCCCCGCCGGGATCGCCTCCTTCTTCCACCGCCGCGCGGTGCTCCAGGGCCTCAACTCCGACAGCGTCGGCTATCTGCTGTCCTCCTTCACCGGCGAGCTCGCGGACCCCGGCCTCGTCCACGCCTGCCGCACGGCCACCGGCGGCAATCCGCTGCTGCTCCAGGCACTGCTGCGCGAGCTGCGGCGCACGGGCCTCGCGCCGGGCGTCGTCTCCGCGGACCGGGTGGCCGGGCTGGGCCCGGTGGAGATCGCCGAGACCCTCCTGACCCGGCTCGACGGCGGCTCGCCCGAGGCCGGCGCGGTGCTCGACGCCGTGTCGGTCGTCGCGCCCGCGGCGAGCGGCCCGCTCGTCGCCCGGCTCGCCGGCATCGGCGACGGCGAGGCCGCCGACCTGCTGTACCGGCTCGTGCACTGGGGCATCCTGACGGAGGATCAAGACGGCTTCGGCTTCGCCCAGCCGCTGGTCATGGCCTCCTTCCGGGCCCGGATGCCGCCCAGCGAGCGGGCCCGGCTGCACGCGGAGGCCGCCCGTGCCCTCTACGCGAACAGCGCCCCCCGCGAGCGCATCACCGCGCACCTGCTCTCCGCCGCTCCCCTCGGCGAGCGCTGGGCGCTGCGGCTGCTGGTGGACGCGGCCGACGCGGCGCTCGCGGGCGGCGCCCTCGCCCGGGCCCGGGTCTGCCTGGAGCGCGGCCTCGCCGAGTGCGGGCCGGAGGAGGAGCCCGGGCTGCTGCGCCGGCTCGGCCACATCGAGCTGGCCGACGGCCCCGAGCCCGCGGTCGCCCGGCTGCGCCGCACCGTCGGCCTCATCCAGGGCGGCACCGAGCACCGCGCCATGGCCCTGCTGGACCTGGCGCAGGCCGCCGCCATGACCGGCGACGTGCCCGAAGCCCTGCGGATCGTCGAGGAGGAGGCCGGCGAGCTGGAGCGCTCCGGCGCCCCGAAGGAGCTGCGGGCGGGCTTCCGCGCCGTACGCGGCCTGCTGGAGCTCCTCGAAGGCCGCGGCGCGCGGCCGAGGCCGTCCTGTGCGCCGGCGTCGTCGTTCCCCGCGCAGCTGAGCGAGGTCGCCCGCTGCCCGTGGGTGCGCCGCGCCGAGGCCGCGGCACAGGCCATGGGCGCGCAGTGGAGCGGCACGCAGCGGGCCGAGGCGGTCCAGCAGGCCCGCCTCGCGCTCGGCGAACCGGTCACCACCGTCAACGACCACGCCCTGATGCGCCTCGGCCTCGTCCTCGTCCTGGCTCGCTCGGGCGCCGTGGAGGAGGCCCTGGAGCACGGCGCGGCCCTGCTCACCGCGGCGACCGAGGAGGGCTCGCGCACCGTGGCGGCGCTCGCCCGCGCGGTGCTCGCCGAATGCGCCTTCCGCGCGGGCCGCCTGACGGAGTCCCTGGAGGCCGCGCAGGGCGTGCTGGAGCGGGGCCCGGAGCCGGCCGGGCGCGAGTGGCTGGGCTCCGGCACGGCCCGCGGCTGGCTGGGCAGCGCCCTGTACGAGTCCGGTGACCTCGACCAGGCGCAGCGGGTCCTCCTGGAGGCCGGGCTGGAGAGCGCGGTGCCCGCCGTGACCCTGCCCGGGCTGCTCTTCCACCGCGGCCGGCTGCAAGTCGCGCTGGGCCGGGTCGGGCCCGGGCTGGCGGACCTGGAGGAGTGCGGGCGGCTGCTGCTGCACCGCGGCTGGACCAACCCGGCGCTGTGGCCCTGGCGTTCCGAGGCGGCCCTGGCGCACGCCCGGCTGGGCGACGAGGACACGGGCCGGCGGCTCGTCCAGCAGGAGCTGGCTCTCGCGCGGGAGTTCGGCGCGCCCCACGCCGTCGGCATCGCCCTGCGCGCCGCGGGCCTGCTCGGGCCCGGCGAGGAGCGGGCGGCGGTCCTCGCCGAGTCCGCCCAGCTGCTGCGGGAGGCGGGCGCCGCCCTCGACGAGGCGCGGGTGCTGCGCGACCTGGGCCGCGAGCTGATGCGGACCCGCAAGACGCGGCAGGCGCGGGAGCACCTGCGGACCGCGGCCGCCCTGGCCGAGAAGTGCGGGGCGCACGTCCTCGTGCAGGAGCTGCGCCAGGACATGGTCGAGGCCGGTGCCCGCCCGCGCCGCGACACCGAGATCGGCCCCGCCTCCCTCACCCCCGCCGAGCGCCGCACCGCGCTGCTCGCCGCGGAAGGACTCACGAACAAGGAGATCGCCGGGCGGCTGTACGTGACGCGGCGCACCGTGGAGATGCACCTGAGCCGGGTCTACCGCAAGCTGTCGATCTCCGACCGCCGCGCGCTGAGCCTGGCGGCGGACGACGAGCGGCTGGCGCCCGCGGCGTGCCTGCACCTGCCCGAGCACGAGGCCGCCGAGTCCTGCGCCTGACGCGTGCCGCCGCCCGCGGGCGCCCCGGGCGGCGGCACGCGCTCCGGCCTGCGCCCGCGGGCGGCCGGCTGTCGTCTCGGTACCGGCACCCAAACGCTACGGGCTGCTCCGTGATCCGTAACTCCGGTGCGGGGCAGGAATCTGGAAGCCTCAACTCCGGGCGATCCGGAAGAAGGTGAGGCGCCCCATGACCGACGCAGCGGACGGCAGCGCAGTGCGCCCGTCCCACGACGACTTGCAGTACGACCGGATCGGCGAGGACTACGAGCTGTCCAAGCTGCTGCCGCTGACGATGTACGTGGAACGGCCCAGCGTGCTGGGCCTGCTGGCGGACGTCCGCGGCAAGAGCGTGCTCGACCTCGCCTGCGGCACGGGGGTCTACACCCGGCACGCCCGCCGGCTGGGGGCGGAGCGCGTGCTGGGCGTGGACATCTCCCCGAAGATGATCGAGGCCTGCCGGGCGGCGGAGGAGCGCGCGCGGCTCGGCGTCGAGTACGCCGTGGGCGACGCGTCCGCGTTACCGCGGCTCGGCGAGTTCGACGTGCTGCTCGCCGCGTACCTGTTCAACTACGCCGCCTCGCCGGAGGCGCTGGAGGGCATGGCCCGCAACTGCGCCCGCAACCTGCGCCCGGGGGGCGCCCTGCGGGCCTTCGTCGCCCACCCGGACTTCGACTTCGGCCACCCGCTGCCGGAGCGCTACGGCTTCTCCTTCGAGCGGGAGCCGGACCCGGCGCACGACGGCCGGATCCGCGTCACCGCGCACACCGACCCCCGGGTCAGCTTCTGCGCCTACCTGCCCTCCGGCCGGGCCTTCGAGGAGGCCTTCGCCGCCGCCGGCTTCCGCGACTGCGCGTGGGAGCCGGTGCGGCTGTCCGTCGAAGGGGAGCTGGAACACGGGCCCGCCTACTGGGACGACTTCCGGGCCAACCCGCCGTGGGCGGTCTTCCGCTGCGTCAAGCGCACCGAGGGCAGCGCCGGATGAGCCTGCCGGCCACCATGGACTTCCTCCTGCCCGACCGCCTGGACGACGCGCTGGACGCGCTGGCCGCCCGGCCCGGCACGCTGCCCGTGGCCGGCGGCACCGACGTCATGGTGCGGCTGTCCCGGGGCCGGGAGCGCCCGCCCGCCGCCGTCGACCTCACCCGGATCCCCTGCCTGGCCCGCTGGGAGCGCGAGGCGGGCGTCGTCCGGCTCGGCGCGGCCGTGCCCTACACCCGGCTCGCCGACGAGCTCGCCGGTCCGCTGCCCGGACTCGCGGCCGCGGCCCGCACGGTGGGCTCCCGCCAGATCCGCAACCGCGGCACCGTGGGCGGCGCCCTCGGCACCGCCTGGGCCGCCGGCGACGTCCACCCCATGCTGCTGGCGTTGGGCGCGGAGGTGGAGCTGGTGTCCGCGCGCGGCGCCCGGCGGGTGCCGGTGCGGGAGTTCTACACCGGCCCGGGCCGCACGGTCCGCGCGCCGGACGAGCTGATCCGCGCCGTGCGGGTGCCCGAGGCGGAGGGGCCGCAGAGCTACGCCAAGGCGGGGCGGCGCGGCGCCCTGGTGGTGGCGACCTGTTCCTTCGCGGCGGCTCTGTGGCCCTCCCGGGGCACGGTGGGCACCGGCATCGGCGGGGCGGCGGACACGCCCCTGCCCGCGCTCGAAGCCGAGCGGTTCGTGGCCGGGGAGCTCGCCGGACGGCGGCTGTGGCAGTCCCTGGAGCCGCTCCCGGACGGCGTCCTGACCCGCTTCGGCGAGCTGGCCGCCGCGGCGGTCTCCCCCGCCGACGACGTGCGCGGCTCGGCCGCCTACCGCCGGCACGCGGTGGCCGTGCTGGCCCGCCGGGCCCTCGGCTGGGTGTGGGACGACTACCGCGCGGACGCGCGCGCGAAGGAGGAGACGTGCGCCTGACGCTGACGGTCAACGGCGAGCGGCACGACATCGACGCCGTCGCCGGGACCGAGAGCCTGCTGTCCGTCCTGCGGCGGCGCCTGGGCCTGTCCGGCGCGAAGAACGCCTGCGAGCAGGGCCAGTGCGGCTCCTGCTCGGTCCACCTGGACGGCGTGCTGGTGTGCGCGTGCCTGGTGCCCGCGCCCCAGGCCCACGGCCGGAGCGTGGAGACGGTCGAGGGCCTGGCCGGCGAGGACGGGCCGCACCCGGTGCAGGAGGCGTTCCTCGCCTGCGGCGCCGTGCAGTGCGGCTTCTGCACCCCCGGCATGCTCAAGTCCACCGAGGACCTGCTGCGCCGCTGCCCCGACCCCGGCGAGGCCGAGATCAAGGACGCCCTCGCGGGGAACCTGTGCCGCTGCACGGGCTACGGGCACATCCTCGACGCCGTCCGCCTGGCCGCCGCCCGCACGCGCGCCCTGGAGGCCCGCCCGTGACCCCGAACGCCCCCGATTCGTATGCCGCGACCTCCTGTCGCACGCCCGGGACCGTCGGCGACAGCGCCCCCCGCCCGGACGGGCCGCTGAAGGTCCGCGGCGCCTTCGCCTACTCCTCCGACCTGGAGGCCGAGGACATGCTGTGGGGCACCACGCTCCGCAGCCCCCACCCGCGCGCCCGCATCCTCTCCGTCGACACCGCCGCGGCGCTCGCCCTGCCCGGCGTCCACGCGGTGCTGACCCACCGCGACGTGCCCGGCCGCAACCTGCACGGCTCGATGGTCGTCGACCAGCCGGTGCTCGCCGTCGACACCGTGCGCTACGAGGGCGAGCCGGTCGCCGTCGTGGCCGCCGAGGACCCGGAGACGGCCCGCCGCGCCGCCGAGCTGGTGCGCGTCGCCTACGAGGTGCTCCCGCCGGTCACCGACGCCGAGGCCGCCCTCACCCCGGACTCCCCCGCCGTGCACGACGGCGGCAACCTCCTGCGCCACGTCCCGCTGCGCCGCGGCCGCGCCGCGCGCGGCGAGCCGCTCACCGCCGACGTCGTGGTGCGCGGCGTCTACGAGGTCGGCATGCAGGACCAGGCCTTCCTGGGGCCGGAGTCGGGCCTGGCCGTGCCCGACCCGGACGGCGGGGTGTCCCTGCACGTCGCCACGCAGTGGCTGCACGTGGACCACGACCAGGTCGTGGCGGCCCTGGGCCTGCCGCGCGAGAAGGTGCGGCTGCACCTGGCGGGCGTCGGCGGGGCGTTCGGCGCCCGCGAGGACCTGTCGATGCACGCGCACGCCTGCCTGCTCGCCCTGCGCACCGGCCGCCCGGTGAAGATGTGCTACACTCGCGAGGAGTCCTTCGTCGGCCACGTGCACCGCCACCCGGCGAAGATGGCCTACGAGCACGGCGCCACCCGCGACGGCCGGCTCGTCTACGTCAAGGCCTCGATCGTCCTGGACGGCGGCGCCTACTCCTCCAGCTCCCCCGCCGTCGCCGGCACCGTCGCCACCTGCTCCCTCGGCCCGTACGAGGTCCCGGACGCGGAAGTGGACGTGCGCGTCGTCTACACCAACAACCCGCCGTGCGGGGCGATGCGCGGCTTCGGCGCCGTGCAGTCCTGCTTCGGCTACGAGTCGCAGATGGACCGGCTCGCGCGCGAGCTCGGCATGGACCCGGTGGAGCTGCGGATCCGCAACGCGGTAGCCGAAGGGTCGGCGGTGGCCAACGGGCAGGTCCTGGACCACCCGGCGCCGGTCGCCGAGCTGCTGCGCCGGGTGCGGGACCGCCCGATGCCCCCCGCGGCGCCGCCCGAGGGCGCCCACCTGGCCCGTACGGCCTCGCGCGGGGAGTCCGTCGTGCGCGGCGTGGGCTACGCCGTCGGCTTCAAGAACGTCGGCTTCGTGGAGGGCTTCGACGACTACTCCACCGCCCGGGTCCGGCTGGAGTCCACAGGCGGGCAGGCACGCGCCGTGGTGACCAGCGCGGCGGCCGAGGTCGGCCAGGGCGTGGTGACCGTGCAGGCCCAGATCGCCCGGACCGAGCTCGGCGTCGAGCAGGTGACGGTGGAGTTCGGGGACAGCTCCTTCGGCTCGGCCGGGCCCTCCTCGTCCTCCCGCCAGACCTACGTCACCGGCGGCGCCGTCAAGGCGGCCGCGGAGGCCGTCCGGGCCCGCGTCCTGGAACGCGCGGACCGGCTGCTGGGCCGGCCCGGCACCGCCACCGGTCTGTCCGGCGGCGCGGTCACCGGCCCCGGTGGCCGGGTGCTGTGCAAACTGGCCGACGTGCTGGGCGACGAGGCCGTCGAGGAGACCGTCGAGTGGCACCACCGGCCCACGTTCCCCCTGGACCCGCACACCGGGCAGGGCGACTCCGTCTTCCAGTTCGCCTTCGCCGCGCACCGGGCGGTGGTCGACGTGGACACCGAGCTCGGCCTCGTCCGGACGGTCGAGATCGCCACCGCCCAGGACGTCGGCAAGGCCGTCAACCCGCAGGCCCTGCTGGGCCAGATCCACGGCGGCACCGTGCAGGGCCTGGGGCTCGCGCTGATGGAGGAGATCCGGACCGAGGGCGGCCTGATGCAGAACCCGTCCTTCACCGACTACCTCATCCCGACCGTCCACGACGTGCCGCCGATGCACGTCGACGTGCTCGAACTGGCCGACCCGCACGCCCCCTACGGGGTGCGCGGCGTGGGCGAGCCGCCGAACATCTCCAGCCCGGCCGCGGTCGCCGCCGCCGTCCGGGACGCCACCGGCCTCGACCTGCCGCGCATCCCCCTGCGCCTCGAAGACGTGGCCGGGCTGACCCGCACGCCCGGCTCCGGGGTGCGGTGAGCGCCGCCACCACCCTCCCCGAGCCGGTCACGGCCGGGGCCCCGCCCACCCGAGGAGACCCCCCATGAGCCAGGAGCGCACCGCTGCGCAGTACGACGTGATCGGAGCGCGCTGGGAGGACGCGCGGTCGCTGCCCACGGTCCACCCGGAGCGCGCGAGCTTCCTCGCCCTGCTGGGCGACGTGACCGGGCTGGACGTTCTCGACCTGGCGTGCGGCGACGGCTTCTACACCCGGCAGGCCAAGCTGCTGGGCGCGGACCGGGTGGTGGGGGCGGACGTCTCCGAGGAGATGGTCGCGGCGGCGCGGGCCGCGGAGGAGCGGGCGCCGCTGGGCACCCGCTACGTGGCCGCGGACGCGGCGGACCTGCCGGACCTCGGCGGCTTCGACGTCGTGACGGCCGCCTACCTGCTCAACTACGCGCGGGAGGAGGAGACGCTGACGGCCATGTGCCGCGGCGCCTTCGAACGACTCCCGCGGGGCGGGCGGTTCATCGGGGTGACGCAGAACCCGCGCTTCTCCTTCGACGGGCCGCGTCCCGACCCGTACGGCTTCGCCTTCGAGCCGCTTGCGACCTCGGCGTTCGGCACCCGGATCCGGGTCACGGCGGCGCTGGAGCCGCCGATCACCTTCGAGACCTGCCTGATCCGGCCGGAGGTGTACGAGGCGGCGTTCGCGGCGGCGGGGTTCACGAAGGTCTCGTGGGTGCCGCTGCACGTGCCGGAGGCGGCGCTGGCGCGCTTCGGGGCCGCGTACTGGGAGGGGTTCTCGGCCAATCCGCCCATCGTGCTGTTCGAGGCGGTCCGCTGACGGCGGGCGTGCGGGCGCCCGGTGGGCCCCGGTGCCCTCGCGGGCGCCGGGGCCGGCCCGGCCGGTCAGCCGGCGGCGGCCAGCCGGGGCGGCTGAATGGCCGTCAGGAGTTCGTGGAGCCGGTCGAGCCCCTCGGGGCGGACCGAGTAGCAGATCTGGGTGCCGCGGCGGCGGGTGACCACGAGGCCGGCCTCCCGCAGCACCTTCAGGTGCTGGCTGATGGTCGGCTGGGTGACCTCGAAGAACTCGGTGAAGTCACAGGCGCACGTCTCGGGTTCGGCCGCCAGCGCGCGCATGATGCCCAGCCGCACGGGGTGTCCGAGCGCCCGGAGCATGGCGACGTCCGTCTTGTCCTCCGCAGGTTCTCTCACGTTGACAGGCTATCAAACAGCGCCTATATAGTGGATCCCCTAAATAGGAAATTGCCTATGTAAAACTGGTTCGGAGGTCCGATGACCGACAAGACCGAGGCGCCCGCCGCCGACCCCGCCGAAGGCGGCGTCCTCTCCCCCCGCTACCGCGCGCTGTCCTTAGGGCTGATCACGTCGGTCACCCTGGTGGCCTTCCTCTGGCTGGGCGTCGCCACCGTCCTTCCCGAGGCCGCCGAAGACCTCGGCGGGGTCCACCTCTTCGGCTGGGCGTTCACCGCGTTCATGCTCGCCAACCTCTTCGGGACCATCGCCGCCGGCCAGGGCGCCGACCGGGGCGGCCCCACCCGCCCGTACGTGCAGGCCTTCATCGTCTTCGTGATCGGCTGCGTGGTCGCGGCGATCGCCTCCAACTGGTGGATCCTGCTGGCGGGCCGCATCCTGCAAGGCCTCGGCGTCGGCGGCGTGCTGGCCCTGGCCTACCTGATCGTCGGCCTCGCCTACCCCGACGAGCTGCGGGCCCGGATGCTGGCGCTGGTGGCCTCGGCGTGGACGCTGCCCGCCCTGCTCGGCCCGGCCATCGCCGGCGCGATCGCGAGCGCCACCAACTGGCGGGTGGTCTTCCTGATCCTCGTCCCGCTGGTGCCCGTCGCGGCCCTGCTCACCCTGCCCGCGATGCGCAAGCTCAAGCCCACCGGCGACGGCACGCCGGACCAGAACCGGCTGCCGCTGACCGTGCTGCTGGTGCTCGGCGTCGGCGCCCTGCTGGCCGGCCTGGAGAACCGCAACCTCGCCGTGCTCGTGCCGCTCGTCGTCGTCGGCATCGCGATCACCCTGCCGGTGCTCGGCAAGCTGCTGCCGGCGGGCACGCTCACCGTCCGCCGCGGCATGCCCGCCGGCATGATCGTGCGCGGCCTGGTCAGCGCCGCCTACTACGGCGGCGAGTCCTTCTTCCCGCTCAGCATGACCCGCGTCCTCGGCCTCACCACGCTCGGCTCCGGCCTCGCGCTGTCCGCGGGCGCCCTCACCTGGGTCAGCGGCGCCTGGCTGCAGGCGAAGCTGGACACCCGCAGCGGCGGCAAGGGCCGGCACGCCCGCGTCGTTCTCGGCTTCGTCCTGCTGGTGGCCGGTGACGCGCTGATCGCCCTGGCCGTCGGCACCGACCTCAAGAGCGTCCCGCTCGCGATCGTCGGCTGGGCCGTCGCCGGCCTCGGCATGGGCTTCGTCTACCCCGCCGTCACCACGATCGTGCTGTCCCTGGCCCCCAAGGGCAAGGAGGGCTCGGCCAGTTCGAGCCTCCAGCTGTGCGAGACCCTGTCCGTGGCCGTGATGACCGGCCTCGGCACGGCCATCACCGCCTACGGCTCCTCGCACGACTGGGCCGACAGCCGCGGGCTGGGCATCATCTACGTCATCGCCGCCGCGTGCGCCCTCATCGGCATCGCCGCGGGCCTGCGGACCGCCGTCCGCAAGCTCACCGGCGACGGCGGCCCGGAGGACGCCCCGGCGGCCTCGGCGGAGCTCCGGGAATCGGAGCGAACGGCCTGATCAGCGGCCTGGTCAACGCCGGATGACGGTCCGGCACCGGTCCGGTTCGGTACGCGGCGCGGAAATGCTTCGGTCGCTGTACCGGGCCGGTCCGTGCTGTCCGCGGCGGCCCTTTCGCCGATGCTGGAGCGACCGGTGCGAGTGACGCGCCGGGCGCGCAAGCATCTCCATGGGAGGGAACAGTGCCGAAAGTGCTGAACGGCGATGTGCTGAACGGCGAGGCGCCCGCCCCGGCCCCGGCGGACGGCCGCCGGGGCGGGGCCCGCGTCCGGTCCCGGGTGGAGATCCCGCTCCACCTGGCCGACGGCTCCTGGCAGACCGCGCACGTCATCACCTTCGACGGGCTCACCGACGGCCTGGAGCACATCGCGGTGTCCTACACCCGCCACCCCGCCGTCCCGCTGGTCCGGGTCCACTCCGAGTGCCTGACCGGCGACGTCCTCGGCTCGGGCCGGTGCGACTGCGGGCCGCAGCTCGACGAGTCGCTCCAGCGGGTGGCCGAGGAGGGCGGCATCCTGCTCTACCTGCGCCAGGAAGGCCAGGGCCGCAGGGACGTCAGCCTCTACGACAAGCTCGATGCGTACAGCGTCCAGGACCGTGGCCGCGGCATCGCCGCCGCGGGCCACGGCCTGCGGGTGGCCGACGACGCCCGCGACTACCACGCGGCCGCCCAGATGCTCCGGGCCCTGGGCGTCGGCCGGGTCAGGCTGCTGACCAGCAACCCGGACAAGGTGCGGCAGCTGAGCTGGTACGGCATCGCCGTCGAGGAGCGGCTCGACTTCGCCGGCCGTAGCGCCTGACGGGCGCCGCGCGCCCGCCCCGGGGCCTCACCCGGCGCGGGCGCCGGACCAGGCGGCGGGCTCCGCGGCGCACTCCGGCAGGTCGGCGCCCGCGGAGCCGCTCTCCGGCCGCGCGAAGTACTCCGCGAGGCCGGAGCGGCCCGTCACGGCCAGCTTGCGGTAGACGCGGCTCAGGTGCAGCTCCACCGTGCGCTGGGTGACGAACATCTTCGCCGCGATCTCCCGGTTGGTGAACTTGGCCACCGCCATGAGCGCGACGCGGCGCTCGGTCGGGGTCAGGGCGTCGATGCCCACCTCGGTCGGCCGCCGCGGCCGGGCCCCGGCCGCCAGCAGCTCCTGACGGGCCGTCTGGGCCAGCACGGCCGCCCCGCACTGCTCGGCCAGGGACTGCGCGCGCCGCAGGTGCTCGCGCGCCTCGCCGAGCCGGCTGGACTTGCGCATCAGGATGCCGAGGTCGGTCAGCGCCCGGGCCAGGTCCAGCCGGGCCGCGGACTCCTCCAGCACCTCGACGGCCTCCCGCAGCGCCTCCTCGCCGCCCAGGCCCTTGGCCAGCAGCCCGGCTGCCCGCAGGGCCCGGCCGGTCGCCCGGCGGCCTCCCCACCGGCGGGCCCGGGCCAGCTCCTCCTCCACCAGGGCGAGCGCGGCCTCGCGCTCGCCGAGCGCCGCGTGGACGAGGGCCGCCTCCGAACGCCACGACAGCACGGACGGGTTGAGCTGCCCGGCGGCGCCGAGCCGGCGGCCGCACTCCATCAGGTCGGCCAGGCCGGCCTGCGGATGGCCGCAGGCCACGCGGAGCCGGCCGCGGTGGAAGAGCAGGGCCGCGAACCCGGCGCCCTCCGGCACGTCGGCGTCCAGGCCGAAGTCGCTCAGCGCCCGGTTGGCCTCCCGCAGCTCGCCGGTCTCCAGCAGCGAGGCGACGACCGCCGCCATCGCCTGGCCCGTGCGGCTCCAGTGCCCCGACGGCGAGGACCCGGCGGGCTCCAGGGCCGCGCGCGCGTCCTCCAGGCAGCCGGCTATGTCCCCGGAGCGGTAGCGCACCTCGGCGCGCATGCTGTGGGCGATGGTCAGCAGCGTCCGCGACCCCTCGGCCCGCGCGCGGTCCAGCAGCGCGCGGCACTCGGACAGGGCGAGGTCCAGCTCGTCGGCGCGGGCGAGCACTTGCAGGGGCACCGTGCGGGTCGCGATCCGCCAGTCGAGGCTGACGTGCTCCTCCTGGAGCGCCTGGCGGGCCTGGTGGACGGCGCGGTCGCGCTCCTCGCCGCGGCGCGAGGAGCGCAGGGCCGCGAGGCTGAGCCGGGTGTGGCGCTCGCCGGGGGTCGCCGTCGCCGCCGGGGGCAGCGCTTCGGCGGCCCCGGCGCAGTCCGCCTCGACCGCCGCGTCGACGGCGTGGTTCAGTTCGCGCAGCAGGCAGCGCTCGGCCCGCAGGACGTCCGCCGCGTCCTCCTCGGCGCCGCGCGCCTCGGCCACGCCTTCCAGGAGGACGCGCTCGGCCTCCTCGGGGCGGCCCAGGAGTTGCAGGGCGTGGGCGGTGCACAGCCGGATGTCGGCGCGGCAGGCGGCGTCGGGTTCGAGGGCGAGGGCGCGCCGCAGGTGTTCCACGGCGGCCGCGGGGTCGGCGGCGAGCTCGATCCGGCCGAGGGCGCGCAGGAGTTTGCCGCGGCACGCTCCCTGGCACTCCTCCAGGCCGCGGTGGAGGTAGGCGCGGGCCCGGTCGGGGTCGCCGCGCTGGATGAGCTCGCCGGCCGCCGTGGAGAGCACGGCGCAGGTCCAGTGCAGGCCGAGGGTGCTGCGCACGCGCAGGAGCTGGGCGGCGACGCGCTCGGCGGGGGCGCCGGACTCGTGCAGGAGCTCGGCGGCGCGGGCGTGCAGGGCGTCGCGGCGGCTGGGCGGGACGCTGGCCAGGACGGCGGTGCGCAGGACGGGCCGGGCGAAGCGGACGATGCTGTCCTGCCCGGTGAGGGCCCCGGCCCGGATGAGGGCGTCGACGACGTCAGCCGCGCCGAGCGGGTCCAGGCCGAGCAGCCGGGCGGTCATGGCGGTGGTGGCGGAGCCGTCCAGGACGGCGATGGCCTGGAGCACCGCCGCGGCGCCGGGGTAGGCCCGGTCGTAGCGCGGCAGGAGCGTGTCGGCGACCTCCACCGGGGCGAGGTCGCCGATGCGGTCCACGGCCTCGGCGTCGGGGCGCAGGCCGTGCAGGCGCATCACGCGGAAGAGCGCTTCGAGGAGGTACGGGCTGCCGCCGGTGGCGCTGCGGCACGCCTCCACGAAGCGGGGGTCGGGGGCGGCGTCGGTCGCGTCGGGATCGGGCCCGGGGTCCAGGCCGGGGGCGGCGAAGGCGTCGGCGGCGATGCGGGCGGTGTCCTCGGCGGAGAGTCCCCTTAACAGCGTGCGGTGACGGAAGGAGGAGAGCACCTCGGCCAGGACGGGGTCGCCGGGGGTCTCGCCGAGGGCGACGGTGGCGACGACCGCGACCGGGGTGTTCTCCAGACGGGCCATCAGATAGCCGAGGCAGCGCAGGGACGCGGTGTCGGCCCACTGGAGGTCGTCGACGGCCAGCATCAGCGGGGTGCCGGTGGACAGCAGCCGGGCGAGCGGGTGGACCGCCGCCGCGCCGGGCGAGGGGTGCGCGGCGTAGGGGGCCGGGCAGTTGAAGTGGGCCTCCCAGGGGTCCGGCGGCGCGGCGGGGCCGTCCGGTCCCGGGAGGGCGTCGGCCAGCAGGGTCCGGGCGCCCGCCATGAGCTGCTGCGCGATGCTGTACTCGACGTCCTGCTCGGAGGCGCGGGCCCGCGCCGACAGCAGGTGGAGGCCGTGCTCGCCGGCCTGGTCCATGGCGTGGCGCAGGAGCCTGGTGCGCCCCATGCCGGCCGTGCCTTCGATGAGGATGCTCTGGCCGCGGCCGGCGCCGGCGGCTTTCAGGATGTCGTGCACGCGCGTGCCCTCCCCGTAAGGCGGCGGGGCCGTCCCGGAGCTGCATGCCACTCCCCCGGGTCCCCCGTTTACCGGCCCGGCCTTTGCTGCCGTGTTGCCGTGGGTAGTGATGTGTCTCAGGAGGCCGGACCGTGAAGTCGAAGACGTTAACTCGTATGAACAAGCTGACCAATAGTTGGTTCACCGTAGCTTATGGCGTCACAAGAGGTGACCCTAACTTGAGAGTTGGGGCATTTCAACCGGCATAACGGAGCCACGGACGCCGCTTAGCGTGCGGCGTCCGTGGCTCGTGGGGATCCCTGCCCTCGGGGGGCGGTGCGGAAGGCCTGGGCGGGCTCCGGCCGGTGGGGGGGCTGGCCGCGGCCCGGGGCGCGCTAGGACTGCCGCGTGCCCTGCTCCAGCTCCCGGAGCTGGCGGATCATATTGGCGGCCATCCGCTTCCCCTCCGGGGAGAGCGCCGCGAGGTCGCCGCGCAGATAGACCGCGCTCACCCCGGCCTCCGCCATGGCCTGGTCCAGCTCGCGACCGGCCAGGACCTCCTCGTCAATCATGCGCCGGGCCACGTCGTCCTCGGTGAAGTAGGAGACGGGCACGTCGAAGTACGCGGCGAGCGCGCACAGGTGGCGCAGCGTAGGGTTCGTCCGCTCGCCGCGGTGCAGCTGCCACAGATACACGCTGGAGAAGGTCTCGCCCGACTGGGCGGCGATCTCCGCGGCCATCTTCTTGTAGGACGGCTTGCCGTTGTCGCTGGGCCCGGCACGCCTCTTGAGCAGGTGGTCGAGCTTCTGCGCCACCGTGAGGCGGCGCCGGTCCGGACCGTCCCTCTCTTCACTCATCCTGCCAACCCCCCTCTGCACGTCACCAGTTTAGGCACGAAAGGCCGGGCCCCGCGCTGCCGGGCCCCGCCGTATCCTGCACTATCCCGCCTCTTCGATGCGCCGTCTGCGCTCCCGTTCCTTCTCGGCGAGGACCATCATCTCCCGGACCTCCGGGCAGGTTTCCTCGTCGTCGGCGGCCTCGTCGCCGTCGGAGACCAGGCCCTGCTCGCGCAGCTGCTGGTCGTGGACCTTGACGGGCGGCTGCGGGTCGTGGTCGGAGGGGCGCGGGCCCTCCGGGCCGTCCGGTCCGACGCGCACGAGGCGCTCGATGCGCACCACGCGGAAGCGCCGCCCGGCCACCTCGGCCTCGGGGCCGCGCTCCTCGTCGAGCCGGTCCGCCGCCCGGGCGTACTCCTCGCGCTCGGCCTCGTCCAGCCTGCGCAGCACCGGGGCCATCACCCGCAGGTCCAGGGCGAGGGAGTCGCGCGCGCTCCGGGGGGTGTGGCAGCCGCCGGTCACGGGCTCCCACCCGCCGTCGCCGGACCGCTCCGCGATCATGTAGCTGGTGGGGAGCAGTACGCCGCCGGGGTGGGTGGACGCGGCCCGCAGGGAGTCGGCCCGCACGTCGGCGGGCGTGCCGTCCGGGCCGCGGACGAGGGACAGCAGCTCGACCTTGAGGATGCCCTCGGACATGCCGGTGGCCGTGAGGGTGTCGATGACCATTCCCTGGACGGGGTCGGGCACCTCGTGGGAGCGGCCGGCCGGGGCCGGGTCGGGGTCGGAGGGGCGCGGCGGCTCGGGCCCGTCGGGGCCCATCCGGATGAACTGCTCGGCGCGCACGACGCGGTGGCGGACGCCCCGGACGGTCATCTCGTCGAGGGCCTCCCAGTCGAGCCGTCCGGCAGCGGCGAGGAACTCCTCGCGGGCGGAGTCACGGGCGGCGTCGCCGGCGGCCTCCGCGTCGCGGGCGGCCCGGCGGAAGAGGGCCGCCATCGTGTCGCGGGAGTCCTGCGGCGCGGGGTCGGCGAAGCGGGTGAGCATCTCCCAGCCCCCTTCCTCGCGCTCGCGGGCCACGCCGAAGACGGGCCCGCCGGCGCCGAGGATCTCGGGGTACGCGTCGCGCGCCAGCCACGCCTCCTCGTCCGCCAGGGCGGCGACCGGGGCGTCGGGCGCGGCCATCCTGATCTGCCGGTACCCCGGCACTCGCTCGCTGTGATCGGACATGCACTCAGCATGTCGCGCGAGTCCGCTCCCGCGCAGGAAAACGCGTGTGCTCACCCGCTTCCCCCACGCAGCAGCCGGACCGCAACGCCGAGGTCGCAGACCGGGCCCGGAGGCATCCGGGCCCGGACCCGGCATCAGGCGCCCGCGGCCTTGCGGAACTCGGCGAGGGCGGCGGCGCAGAAGGCCTTGAGGTCGGCCGGCTTCCGGCTGGTGACCAGCGCGTTGGGGCCCGCGGTGCAGACCTTGACCTCCTCGTCCACCCACGTGCCGCCCGCGTTGCGGATGTCGGTGCGCAGGCTCGGCCAGGAGGTGAGGGTGCGGCCGCGCACGACGTCCGCCTCGACGAGGACCCAGGGGGCGTGGCAGATGGCGGCGACGGGCTTGCCGGCGTCGAAGAAGGCCCTCACGAAGGCGACGGCGCGGTCGTCCATGCGCAGGACGTCGGGGTTGGCGACGCCGCCGGGCAGGACCAGGCCGTCGAAGTCGCCGGTGCGCGCGGTGTCCACGTCCTCGTCCACGGCGAACGTGTCGGCCTTGTCGAGGTGGTGGTACGCCTGGATGCGGCCGGGCTTCGTGGACACCAGCCGCGGCGCCCCGGCGGCATCCATGACGGCCTGCCAGGGGTCCGTGAGCTCGACCTGCTCGACACCCTCCGGTGCCGCCAGGAATGCGATCCGCGTGGTCATCGAGCGTCCCTTCCGTCAGTCCGGCAGCTGCGGCAGCACCTTGCTCCGGTAGAAGTCGAAGAAGCCGCGCTGGTCGGGGCCGATCTGGTTGATGTACACGGTGTCGAACCCGGCGTCGGCGTAGGCGCCGACCGCGGCCAGGTGGGCGTCCAGGTCGTCCCCGCAGGTCACCGCGGAGGCGACCCGCTCCTCCGGAACGAGCTCGCTCGCCTGTTCGAAGTGACGGGGGGTGGGGAGGACCTGCGCCAGCTCCCCCGGGAGCTGCTCGGTGGCCCACAGCCGGTGCGCGGTGCGGACGGCCTCCTCACGGTCGGTGCCCCAGCACACCTTGAGCCCGCCGTGCGCGGGCTTGGCGCCGCCCCCGCTGCGCCGGAAGCGGTCGACCGCCTCGGCGTCGGGGGCCATGGTGAGGAAGCCGTCGCCGATGCGCCCGGCCAGCTCGGTCGAGGTCGGCCCGAACGCCGAGACGTCGATGGGCACGGGCTCGTCCGGGACCGTGTAGAGCCGGGCGTTCTCGACGGTGTAGTGCTTGCCGTGGTGGCTGACCTCGCCGCCCTCGAAGAGCATCCGCATCACCTGGACGGCCTCTTGCAGCATCTCCAGCCGTACGGCGGCCTGCGGCCAGGCGCCGCCGAGGATGTGTTCGTTGAGGGCCTCCCCGCTGCCCACGCCCAGCCGGAAGCGCCCGTCGAGCTGGACGGCGGCGGTGGCGGCCGCCTGGGCGACGAGGGCCGGGTGCATCCGGATGATCGGGCAGGTCACGGCGGTCCGCACGGGCAGCGAGGTGGCCTGCGAGAGCGCGCCGATCACCGACCAGACGAAGGGGCTCTGGCCCTGCTCGGAGTTCCACGGATGGAAGTGGTCGGAGATCCACAGGGAGGTGAAGCCCGCCTGCTCGGCCATGCGGGCCTGTTCGACCAGGTCGGCTGGGCCGTGTTCCTCGGTGGACAGGAAGTAGCCGTATTCCGTCATCGGGGGTGTCCTCCTGGAGGGCGGGGCTTCGGCACCCGGGTATCCCCGGCGGCGCGGGGGAAACACCCGGGGGAAAACATCCGGCCCCCGGCCCCTCACGCACCGCGCGCGGGGCGCGCCGCCCGGCCCCCGCCCCTTCCCCGGCGTCGCGGCCGCGGGGGCTCATCCGCCGCCGCCCTCGCCGCGCCCGTGGCGCTTGCGCCCGCCGGGCAGCATGTCCTGCAACTTCGCCTTCAGTCCCTGCCGGACGACGGCGGCGCGGTCGCTGTCGCCCTTGAGGACCGAGGCGGCCGCGGCCTCGATCTGGTCGAGGGTCGCGTGCGGCGGGATGGGCGGCACGGCCGGGTCGGTGCGGAAGTCGATGACGAAGGGCCGGTCGGCGGAGAGGGCCCGCTGCCAGGCGCCGACGACCCCGCCCGGCTCCTCCACGCGTACGCCGTCGAGGCCGATCGAGCGGGCGAAGGCGGCGTAGGGCACGTCGGGGATCGCCTGCGAGGGCAGGAACTGCGGGGCGCCCTCCATGGCGCGCATCTCCCACGTGACCTGGTTGAGGTCCTGGTTGTTGAGCACGGCCACCACCAGCCGCGGGTCCTGCCACTCTTTGCAGTACTTGGCGGCGGTGATGAGTTCGGCCATGCCGTTCATCTGCATCGCCCCGTCGCCCACGAGGGCGATGGCGGGCCGGTCGGGGTGGGCGAACTTGGCCCCGATGGCGTACGGCACGCCGGGGCCCATCGTGGCCAGGGTGCCCGACAGCGAACCGCGCATGGTGCCGCGGATCCGCAGGTGGCGCGCGTACCAGTTGGCGGCCGAACCGGAGTCGGCGGTCAGCATCGCGTTCTCGGGCAGCAGCGGGTCCAGCGCGTGGAAGACGTACTCGGGGTTGACGGGGTCGGCGGAGACCGTGGCGCGCCGCTCCATCACCTCCCACCAGCGGGCCGTGTTCTTCTCGATGCCGGCCCGCCAGTGGCCGTGCTCCTTGGGCTTGAGCTGCGGCAGCAGCCGCATGAGGGTCTCCCGCGCGTCGCCCACGAGGTTGATCTCGAAGGGGTAGCGCAGGCCCACCATGAAGGGGTCGATGTCGATCTGCACCGCCCGCGCCTGCCCGAACTCCGGCAGGAACTGAGTGTACGGGAAGCTGGAGCCGATGACGACCAGCGTGTCGCAGTCGCGCATCAGCTCGTAGGAGGGCCGGGTGCCCAGCAGCCCGATGGCGCCGGTCACGTACGGCAGGTCGTCGGGCAGGGCGTCCTTGCCCAGCAGCGCCTTGGCCACCCCGGCGCCGAGGACCTCGGCGAGCTGCTCGACCTCGGCGCGCGCGCCGCGGGCGCCCTGCCCGACGAGGACCGCCACCCGCTCGCCCGCGTTGATCAGCTCGGCCGCCCGGGTGATCTCGGTGTCCGCGGGCACGGGTGCGTAGGGCGCCACGCCGAGGCTGGAGGGGACCATCTTGAACGCGTGCTGCGGCGGCGCGTAGTCGAGGTCCTGCACGTCGGCGGGGATGATCAGCGCGGTCACGGTGCGCCGCGTGTACGCGGTGCGCATGGCCCGGTCGAGGACGTTCGGCAGCTGCTCGGGGACGGTCACCATCTCGCAGTAGTCGGAGGCGACGCCCTTGAACAGGCTGAGCAGGTCCACCTCCTGCTGGTACGAGCCGCCCATCGCGCTGCGGTTGGTCTGCCCGACGATCGCCACCACCGGCACGTGGTCGAGCTTGGCGTCGTAGAGGCCGTTGAGCAGGTGGATCGCGCCCGGCCCCGACGTCGCCGCGCACACGCCCACCTTGCCGGAGAACTTCGCGTAGCCCACGGCTTCGAACGCGGACATCTCCTCGTGCCGCGACTGGATGAACCGCGGGTTGTCGTCCGCCCGGCCCCACGCGGCCAGCAGTCCGTTGATGCCGTCACCCGCGTAGGCGAACACCCGGTCGACGCCCCACTCGCGCAGGCGCTCCAGGAGGTGGTCGGACACCTTGGTGGACATGGGGACTCTCCCTTTCGCCGGGGCGTCGCGGTCGTCTCGCGGCGGAGCCGCACGCTGCGCGCTGCGCGCCGTAGTGGTACGGGTGACCGGTCCCGGGCGCGGGAAACGCGGGGTCCGCCGAATCCCTCGTACGGATGTGTGGGGGTCAGTCCTTGGGCCTGTAGCGGCGCAGCGCCCAGCCGGGCAGCCCGAACCAGCACAGCGCGAGCCAGGCCACGATGCCCGCCACCAGCCAGGGAACGGCCGCGCTGTGCAGGGCGACGCGCAGGATCAGCAGCAGCGCCGAGGTGACGGTGCACAGCAGCAGGACGACTCCGGCCAGCGTCAGCCGGGCGGCCCAGGTGACCGTGTACGGCTTGATGCGGCGGCCGCTGACGAGCCGGTGGAAGGAGACCGGGCCGATCAGGGCGCCGGTGGTGGCGGCGCCCAGCATCACGGTCACCACGTAGATGGTGCGGTCCGTGCCGTCGAGCGTGGCGAAGCGCGGCGTGAAGACCACGGTCAGCAGGAAGCCGAAGAGGATCTGCACGCCCGTCTGGGTGACGCGCACCTCCTGGAGGAGCTCGGCCCAGCGCCGGTCGGCGCGCTCCTCGGGCGTCTCCCGGCGGCCGCCGTCCTGCGTTCCGCTCGGCGCCATGGCGTCCCTCCGCGTCGCTCGGTGGGCGGAGTACCCCCGCCGGGACCGGGCATGCACATGCGCGGCCATGGCGTGCGCAAGCGGGGGTACACGCGCGGTGCGACACGCGCCCCGGCCGGTCCGCCGGATCGCCGGGCCCGCGAGCCGATACTGGGGCGTTCCCGCGAGCGGCGGAGGTGGAGCGGATGGCGCGCGGCATCGCACGTGCCGTGGCGGAGGTCCTCGCGTGGTGGGCCGGGCTCACCACGGTGTGGACCCTCCTGATCAGCCGGGCGGACACGCTGGAGCTCGCCGTGGGGGCGGGCGCGGCCCTGCTCGCGGCGTGGGCGGCCCGCGGCGCGCGCCGGGCCGCGGCCCGGTGAACTGGTGGCTGGCCGCCGCCTGCGCGCTCGTCGCCGGCGGCCTGGGGCCCTGCCTGTGGGGTGCGGCGCGCGGTCCGGCCGGCGGGCGAGTCGTCGCCCAGAACATGGCGACGCTCCTGCTGTGCCTGGTCCTGCTCCTGCTGTCGCAGGGCTACGGGCGGCCGTCCTACGTCGACCTCGCCCTGGTCGTCGCCGTGCTGGGGCCCGCCGGCACGCTGGTCTTCACCCGTCTCCTGGGCGACGAGATGGGTGAGCGGCCTCCCGGGACGCGCCTGCTCACCCCCGCCGTCCTCGTCGGCGCACCCGCGACCGTCGTGCCCATGTGCATCGCCGCCGGCCCCGGCCGGGCCGCGGCCAAGCTGGTCCTCATCGGCGTGCTGCTGATCGCCGGAGGCGCCGTCACCTCGCGGGCGGTGCGCCGTGGATGACGCGCTCGTCGTCGCCGCTCTGCTGCTCGTCGCGGCCGCGGCCACCGTGGCCGTGTTCCAGCGCGACCCGGCCCGGCAGGCGATCGTGCTCTCGCTGCTCGGGCTGGCGCTCGCCGTGCTCTTCACCGTCCTCCAGGCGCCGGACGTGGGCCTCGCGCAGCTCGCCGTGGGCTCGGCCGTGACCCCGCTGATGATCCTGCTGGCCGTGCGCAAGGTCCGGCGGAAGGGGCATCGGAAGTGACGCGCCGCGCACGGCTGTGGGTGCTGGCCGCCGGGCTGCTCGCCACGGCCGCGGTGTACGCGGCGGCCTGCACGGAGCTGCCGGGGTTCGGCGGCTCCTGGCACCCCTACGGCGACCGGGCGGTGCACGCCGCGCTCCGGCAGCGGACCGCGAACACCATCTCCTCGGTCAACTTCGACCAGCGCGCCTTCGACACCCTCGGCGAGGAGACCGTCCTGTTCGCCAGCGTCCTGGGCACCGTCGTACTGCTGCGGCGGACCCGCGACGAGAAGCGCGTGGCACCGGAGCCGGTCCGCGTGCCGGCCGCGCTGCGCCGCTACGGCCTCCTCATGCTGCCGGTCACCCTGCTCATCGGCCTCTACGTGATCGCGCACGGCCAGCTCAGCCCGGGCGGCGGCTTCCAGGGCGGCGTGGTCGCCGCCACCTCCCTGCACCTGCTGTACATCGCCGTCGACTACCCGGCCCTGGAGCGCCTCCGGCCGCTCGGGCTGTACGAACTGGCCGACGGCGCGGGCGAGGCGGCCTATGTGCTGCTCGGCGCGGCCGGGCTGCTCGCCGGCCCGGCCTACCTGGCCAACGTCCTGCCGCTCGGCACGTTCAACACCCTCTCCTCCGGCGGCACGGTGCCGCTGCTGAACGCCGCCGTCGGGATCGAGGTCACCTCGGCCGTCGTCGTGCTGCTGGCGCACTTCCTCGCCCAGGCGCTGGAGATCGAGGGCGATGCGGAGGAGGGCCGTACCGCGTGAGCCTGCTGCCCTACCTGATCGCCGGGTGGATCTTCCTCGTCGGTGTCCACGGCATGGCCACCAGCCGCAACCTGATCCACGCCGTCGGGTGCCTGGCCGTCACCCAGTCCTCCACCTACGTGCTCCTGCTGTCCGTCGGCTACCGCAAGGGCGCCACCGCCCCCGTCTTCTCCGACGTCCCGACGAGCGTCCCCGTCGTCGACCCGGTGGTCCAGGCCCTCGCCCTCACCGACGTGGTCGTGGGCGCGACCGTCACCGCGCTGCTCCTCGCCCTCGTCGTCCAGACCGCCAAGCGGCACGGCACCGTCGACCCGGACGAGCTGTCCGGGCTGAAGGGCTGAGCGGCGGTGGGCCGGCTGCTCCCGCTGATCGTCGTGGTGCCGCTGCTGGGCGCGGCGCTGCTGGTGGCGGGCGGCCGCCACGTGCCCCGCCCGGTGGCGGAGGCCGTCGCGGGCCTGGCCGCCGCGGCCTCCGCCGGGCTCGCCGCCCTCGCCCTCACCCGCCCGCCGGCCGTCGCCTGGCTCGGCGCCTGGCGGCCGCGGGACGGCCACAGCGTCGGCATCGTGCTGGTCGGCGACCGCGTCGGGCTGGGCCTCGCGGCGCTCACCTCGCTGCTCGTCGTCGCCGTGCTCGCCTACTCCTGGCACTACTTCGACGAGCCGCCGCACGGCCACGGCGGCGCCTTCCCCGCCCTGGTCCTGCTCTTCCAGGCGGGCATGTGCGGCTTCGCGCTGACCGGCGACCTCTTCGACGCGTTCGTGTTCTTCGAGCTGATGGGCGTCGTCGGCTACGCCCTGACCGGCTACCGCGTCGAGGAGGCCCGCCCCGTGCAGGGCGCGCTGGTCTTCGGCTTCGTCAACTCCCTCGGCGGCTACGCCGGCCTGCTCGGCATCGGCCTGCTGTACGCGCGCACCGGCGAGCTCGGCATGGCGCAGGCGGGCCGGGAGCTGGACCGGGCGGCCGGCGCGGCCGGGCACGGCGGGGACGCCCTGGTCGTCGCCGCGTTCGTGCTGATCCTGACCGGGCTGCTGGTCAAGGCCGCGGCCGTGCCCTTCCACTTCTGGCTGCCCGACGCGCACGCGGTGGCGCCGACACCGGTGTGCATGCTGCTGTCCGGCGTGATGGTGGAGATGGGCGGCTACGGCGCCGCACGCGTCTACACGACGGTCTTCGCCGGGCCGGGCGGCGTCCCGGCCGCCGGGGTCCGGCGCACGCTGCTGGTGCTGGGCGTGGCGAGCGCGCTCGCGGGCGCGCTGATGTGCTGGCAGCAGCGGCACGTCAAGCGGCTGCTGGCGTTCTCCACGGTGGCGCACACCGGCCTGTTCCTCACGGGGATCGCCCTGCTGACGCCGCACGGCATCGCCGGCACGGCGCTGTACGTGCTCGGGCACGCCGGGGCGAAGGCCGCCCTCTTCGCGTGCACCGGCATCCTCCTCGACCGCCACGGCAGCGTCGACGAGTGCGAGCTGCACGGCAAGGGCCGCGACACCGCGGGCACGGGTCTGCTGTTCGCCGCGGGCGGGCTGGCGCTCGCCGGGCTGCCGCCGTTCGGCACGAGCCTGGGCAAGGCGCTCGTGGAGGAGCAGTCCCCGTGGCTGCCGGCCCTGTTCGTGCTCGTCTCGGCGGTGACGGGTGGTGCGGTGCTGCGGGTCGCCGCGCGTGTCTTCCTGGGCGCGGGGCAGGCGGGGTACGAGCACGGCGAGGGGCCGGAGACCGCGGGCGGGGAGGAGGAGCCCGAGACCGGCCGCCGCGTCCGCCGCCCGCCCGTCCCCATGGTGACGGTGGCGGCGCTGCTGCTGGCCGGGGCGCTCGCCGTGGGCACGGTGCCCGGGCTCACCGGCGCGGTCACCGCCGCGGCGGAGGCCTTCACCGACCACGCCGGCTACGCGGCGGCGGTCCTCGACGGCCGCTCGGCCGCGCGTCCGGCAGGGGCGTACGCGTGGTGGACGTGGAGCGGCGCCGGCCTCGGCCTGCTGTCGGCCGCGCTCGCCGTCGCGCTCGCCGCCCTGGCCATGGGCCGCAGGTCGCGGGCCGTGCCGGGGACCGCGCCGCTGCGCCGCCTGCACTCCGGGCACGTCGGCGACTACGTGGCCTGGACGGTGGCCGGCATCGGGCTGGTGTCCCTGCTGGCCCTGTGGTGACCGGGTGGCCTCGTGGTGGTCGGGTGGCCTTGTGGCCGGGCGCCGGGCCCGCCGGGCCGCCCGCCCCGAACGGTTGCGGGCCCCCGCCGCCGCGGGCAGGGTGAAAACGCAAGCAATCACCATAAGGATGGACATCATGCCTCGTGGTTCCAGTCCCAAGCGTGAACGGCAGTACGAGCACATCAAGGAGAGCGCCGAAGAGCGCGGCGAGAGCACCAGGCGCGCGAAGGAGATCGCCGCGCGCACCGTCAACAAGGAGCGCGCCCGGTCCGGCGAGTCGAAGACGGCGAGCAAGTCCTCGCTCCAGGACATGTCCTCTTCCCGGCGGGGCGGGCAGCGCTCCCACAGCGGCTCCGGGGGCCCGACCTACGACCAGCTGTACGCCGAGGCCCAGCGCCGGAACCTGCACGGCCGGTCGCACATGAACAAGGCCGAGCTCAAGCGGAAGCTCGGGCACTGACCCCGGCCGCGGCCGCGACCCGCGCTACTGCGTCTTGTACAGCGGCCCGGAGTCCGGGGAGCCGCCCGGCACCTGGATGATCGGCACCGGCTTGTTGTGCGGCCAGCCGTCGGAGGCGTCGTCGAAGCTGAGGTCCCCGCTGGCCGCGGGGACCACGGCCGCGTCGTGGAGGTTGGTGAGCTGGTTGAAGACGTCCTGGACGCCCGGCGTCTCCCGGCCGGTCTGCCCGGTGACCATGCGCAGCGCCCACACGGCGGTGAGCACGGCGTCGTGGTGCATGACGGCGTAGCCGTCGGCGAGCTCCTTGTCGGGGAACTTGAGGTCGCGGAAGCTCTGGAGGAAGGGCTTGAAGCCGCCCGGCGCCCCGTTCCCCCTGATCCACTGCTCGGTGTCGGTCGCCGACGCCTCCAGGATGGTGATCCTGCTGTCCTTGAGCAGCCCCATCACGTCGTTGGCCTGCTGCACGGCGCCCTGCGAGCCCGCGAGGATGGTGATGGGCTTGTCGTGCCCGCACTGGCTGCGCGAGGACAGCGAGCGCACGAGGTCGGAGAGGTCGCGGCCGCGGCCCGCGTAGAAGACGAGCTCGGACTTGGTCAGGCAGATGTTGTTGAAGGCGTTGAAGAACAGGCTGGGCATGCCCTCGGTGCGCGGGCCGGTGGTGCCCACGAAGGAGACGCGGCGCTTGTCGATGTAGTCGGGGAAGACCTCGTCGTAGGCCTGGCGCATGGTCCGGACGTAGTTGTCGTCCCGGCTGTCGAAGACGAGGTAGCCGCGGCGCTGTTCGGCGGGCAGCCGGTCCAGTCTGCGGCGCAGGGCCTTGGCGTAGTCGGTGTTGGACGGCGAGACCTTGAACAGGCGCTCGGAGTTGACGTTGGTGGCGGTCAGGACGGCGCCTATCGCGGGGATCTTGCGCTTGGCGAGCTCGTCGGCGGCCTGCTGGGTCTCGGGCACGCTGACGCCCATGCCGGCGACGGCGACGAGCGGGTGGTCGCCGGCGGTCATGCCGGCCAGCTGCTCGACGACGGGCCTCCAGTGGGCCTGGTTCCTGCCCTCGCTGGCGAGGACCAGCTGGATCTGGGGCGTCCGCCCGTGGATCCCGGTGGCGTTCACGGCGGAGAGCCCGGGGCAGGCGTTGGCGCGGCACTGCGCGGTGTAGGCCCCTTCGAGGCTGCTCATGATCTCCTCGATGGGCAGCACGCTGCTGTCGCTCGCGGTCATCGGGGTGAGCAGGGCGACCTTGACGTAGGGGACGGGGGTGCGGCCGGCGGCGGGCCGCTCCCACTGGTCGCGCACCCGCCGGTTCTCGGCGGCGATCTTCTCGGTGACGTCCTTCAGCCGGGGGTCGAAGGCGTACGCGGTCTCGTTCATGACGCCGGTGCACTCGCGGTCGCCCCCGGAGCCGGCCAGGACGAGGCCCGGCACGTCGTCGGCGCACCGGTCCTCGCCGTCATCGTTCCCGCCCAGCAGCCAGAAGCCGCCTCCGGCGAGGAGGGCCAGGACGAGGACGAGGACGGCGATCCCCTGCCGGCCCTTCCACCAGGGCGGCAGCTCGTCGAGGGGGCCGGGACGGTTCACGGGCATGTGCGGGCTCCTTGCCGGACGGCGGGCGCGCGCTGCGGCGCGGTCAGACGTACTTGGCGGCCTCGTGCCTGAGCCCCACCCTGCGCGGGTCGGAGTGCATGGCCAGGCTCTGGAACATCGAGCTGATCGTGTCGTTGAGTTCGGGCCGGGCGGCGGGCATGCGGTTGCGCGGGTCGCCCGCCAGCCACAGGGCGGTGACCAGCATGGTCAGGGCCCGGCGGTCGGGTGCGGCGAACGAGATCGGGGCCAGCTCCTCCGCGAGCCGGTCCACGCGCAGGGTGGCCGTCTGCTCGGGCAGGACCGGGGCGCGCAGGGGCGCGGCGGTGACGGCGTAGAGCTCGTACAGCCAGGCGTCGGTGCCGGGCAGGTCCGTCAGGCTGCGGGCGAGGTGGCCGACGACGTCGTCGAGCCGGCCGCGGGCGAGTGCGTGGTAGAGCACGTCGAGGGGGTGGCCGTGGCGCGCGTGCCAGTCCTGGAGCAGCTCGTGGACCTCGTCCCAGCGGGCACTGCTGCGGGCCAGCTCCTCCAGGAGCAGCAGGCGCAGCCACGGGTGCAGGACGGGGTGCGTGGACAGCGGGCGCGGATGGGCGTCCCGGAGGTATCCGGAGCCGCGGCCGCCGCGCGCGCCGGCGTCCTGGGGGACGGCGGGGGTGAGCCACAGCCGGTTGCCCGTCTCGCGGGCCAGGCTGTTGCGGGTGCGCAGGGAGAAGGCGTCCAGCAGGTCGGTGTCGCAGGCCGTGTCGAACTCCCGGGCGGCGGAGCAGGCGGCGAGGGCGGCGCGCTGCTCCTCCGTCAGGTCTTCCAGGAGGCCTTGCAGGACGGCCCGGCCGAGCGGCTCGGGCTCGGCCGGGGGCTCGGGCCCGGTGACGGGTTCGGCATCGTCGCCGGCGGGCGGCGCGGGCAGGGAGAGGATGCCGCGCAGCAGTTCCTCGCCACCGCCGCGGCCGGGGATGTGCGCCGCGGCCTCCAGCAGGCGGTGGGCGCTCCAGGCGTGGCCGCGGGTGAGGCGGTGCACCAGCGGGGGCACCTCGGGGAGCCGGTCGGCGAGGCCGGCGCCGAGCTGGGAGACCTCGCCCGCCGTCAGGTCGCGCAGCTGGACGCAGTACCACCGCCAGGAGGAGTCGGGCGGCGGGTCGGGCACGGAGCGCTCCCAGTCGGCGTACGAGGCCTGCTCGGGCGTGCGGACGCGCACGCCGGCCGGGCCGGGGGCGAAGGGGCCGGGGACCTTGCCGGCGTCGGAGGCGGTGGCGACGGCGAGCAGCGGGTCGGGGGCGCCGCTCGCCTCGCGCAGCTGCACGAGCAGGTCCAGGAAGCCGCGGCCGCCCGGGGCGTCGATGTTGTCGAGGAGGACCACGCAGTTGCGGTCGCGGCGGCGGCGCGCGAACTCGCCGCGCAGGTCGGCGAGGAAGGCCTCGCACAGCCGCCGGTCGACGGCGGCCCGGTCGGCGTCGGTGGGGCTCTTGCTGAGCTGGTTGAGGGCGACGAGCTCGTGCAGCGGCGTGTGCGGGCCCGCGTACCAGGAGAAGCCGGTGCGCCGGGCGATGCCGAGCGGCATCCGGGGCGGGCGGCGGATCAGCCCGGCCAGCAGGCCGATGCCGGGGATCTGCAAGAGGTTGAGGTCCTGGAGGAGGTCCGCGACCTCGGCGGCCCGGTCGGCGGCCACGGTGTGCTCGTGGGCGTCGTACAGGGCGTGGCGCAGCTGGTTGCCGGCGCGGCGGGAGTCGTGGGCGTCGAGCGAGAGGCCGGGGTCGACGACGAGCAGGCCCAGCGTGAGGCGGGGGAAGAGCACGGCGGGTTGGCGGGCGAAGCGGTGGGAGAGCCCGTAGGCGAGCCGGCCCGCGACCTCGTGCGGGCGGCGCGGCCCCGCGGACGCGAAGTCGTAGAGCGCGTGGGGGCGGTGCGAGCCGAGGAAGCCGAGCCATTCGAGCACCGTGGTGCGCCCGCTGCCGCGGGTCCCGACGAGGACCACCACGGGCAGCCCGCGGGCGCCCGCCGCCGCGCGCTCGTCCTGGACCCGTGTGCGGCACTCCTGGAACAGCGCTTCCACGCCCTCGGTACCCAAGGGCTGTCTCGCAGGCTCCGGCACGTCACTCCGCCCCCCCTCGGGCCGGCGCGTGTCACCGCCGGCCGGTCAGGAAATGCTGCCACGCGGGTGCCGTTCGCGGGAGGCGTCGGGCGGCAACTGACAGGCGGGCATGCGGAAGCGGCGCCCCCGGGGAGGGGGCGCCGGACCGGGTCAGCCGCGCGTGGCGGCCTTCGCCGGGTCGTCCGCGGGAGCCTCTGCCAGGGGCGTGCGGGCCGCGCGCCGGCGCGCGAAGGGGTATCCGGCACCCAGCAGGGCGAACCAGACGGCGACCACGTAGAGGGCTACGCGGGTCTCGGACTCCCAGGCGATCAGCACGGTCACGAAGGCGAAGCCCGCGAGCGCGATCCAGTTCGTGTACGGGGCTCCCGGCATCCGGTACGTGGACTTCCGCGCCAGGCCCGCGGCCACGGCCCGGCGGTACCTGAGGTGCGTGACGAGGATGATGCTCCACACCGTGATCGCGCCGCCGGTCGAGACCGCCGTGATGTAGGCGAACGCGTGCTCCGGGTCGATGGCGTTGATCAGCACGCCGAGGGCCATGACCACGGCCGAGACGACGACGGCCGTGGCGGGCACGCCCCGCTTGCTGAGCCGGCCGAGCGCCTCGGGGCCGTGGCCGTTCAGCCCGGCGGTGCGCAGCATGCGGGCCGTGGCGTACAGGCCGCCGGCGTTGCACGAGGACAGCGCCGAGGTGAGGACGACGAAGTTGACGATGCCGGCCGCGGCGGGGATGCCGATCTTGGTGAAGGCGGCGACGAACGGGCTCGTGCCGGGGTGGAACTCCTGCCAGCTCACGACGGACAGGATGACGAAGAGGGCGCCGAGGTAGAACAGGCCGAAGCGCAGCGGCAGGCTGTTGATGGCCCGCGGGATGTTCTTCTCCGGGTCCTTCGTCTCGCCCGCGGTGACGCCGACGAGCTCCACGCCGAGGTAGGCGAAGAGCACGATCTGCAAGGTCATCAGGGAGTTCCACACGCCGTGCGGGGCGACGCCGCCGTCGGCCCACAGATGGCTGACGGACGCGGTGTCGCCGGCGTCGCCGAAGCCGATGATGAGGACGCCCAGGCCGATGAGGATCATGCCGACGATGGCCGTGACCTTGATGATCGCGAACCAGAACTCCAGCTCGCCGAAGATCTTCACCGAGATCAGGTTGGCGCAGGCGAGCACGACGAGGGAGATCAGCGCGGTCTTCCACTGGTCGAAGCCGGGGTACCAGTAGTTGACGTACTGTCCGGCGGCGGTGATCTCGGCCATGCCGGTGGTCACCCACATGATCCAGTACGTCCAGGCGGTCGCGTACCCCCAGAACGGGCCGAGGAACCGGTGCGCGTAGTCGGCGAAGCTGCCCGAGGTCGGGTGGTGGGTGAGCAGCTCGCCCAGGGCCCGCATGACGAGGAAGAGCACGGCGCCGGCGGCGGCGTACCAGATGATGAGGCTGGGGCCGGCCTGGGATATGGCGGTGCCGGCGCCGAGGAAGAGGCCGGTGCCGATGGTGCCGCCGATGGCGATCATCTGCATCTGCCGGGAGCCCAGGCTCCGTTTGTACCCCTCGGTGCCGGTGCCCGGGTCCCCCGTGGTTGGCGAGCTCACTGTGGTGGGTTCCTCTCTCTTGCCGTTCCTGCGCTACCCGTACAAGATCCCCCAGGAGAGCCCCCGTGACCAGAAGATTGCGGCCACGGACCGGCGCGTGTCCCCGGGGAACGAGCGCGCTGCCGCGGTGCCGGGCCTGCCCGGGGCGGCCCGGGGCAGAATGGGCGGGTGGAGCGGATCCTTCATTTCCGGCGGGAAGTCCGGGCGTTCGAGGCCGCGGCGCGCCGGGCCGGCCGCGCGGCGCCGCTCGTTCCCTCCTGCCCCGGATGGTCCGTGTCCGACCTGGTCGTGCACCTGGGCAGCGTGCACCGGGGCGTCGCCCACATCATCGGGCACCGGCTCGCCGGCCCGCCGGACCCCTCCGCGGACCCCTCCTTCGCCGGTCTCCCCGCGGACACGCGGGACTGGCCGCGGCCGGAGTACGCGCCCAACCGCGGCCCGCTGCCGGGCAGTCTGGCCGACTGGTTCGCGGAGGGGGCCGCCGCCCTGGAGGCGCTGTTCCGCGCCCGCGGCCCGGACGAGCCCGCGTGGACGTGGTCGCGCGAGCAGACCACCGGGTTCTGGCTGCGCGTGCAGACCATCGAGGCGGCCGTGCACCGCTGGGACGCGGAGAACGCCCTCGGCACGCCCGGCCCGGTCGACGCCGCCCTCGCGGCGGACGCCGTGGGCCACTCCTTCGAGGTGATGGCCCCGTGGAGCCGCGCCCGCAGCGCCGCCCCGCCCGGAGCGGGCGAGCGCTACCGCTTCCGGCGGACCGACGGCGATGACGTGTGGACGGTGTGCCTGGACGGCGACACCGTGCGGACCACCCCGGACGGGGCCCCGTGCGACGCCGAAGCCTCCGGCACCGCCTCGGACCTCATGCTGTTCCTCTGGGGCAGGCTCCCCGCGGACCGCCTCACGGTGACGGGCGACCGCGCGGCCCTGGACCGCTACACCACGCTGGTTCCCCCCGTCTGACGACCGCGGCACCCCCGTAGGGCGCGCGCTCCCCCGGCGCCACGCCCTGCGCCCGCAGCCGCGCGTCGTCGTCCAGGCAGAAGTCCGGCCGGGGCCGGTGCTCGTCGTAGTAGCGGTGGTAGACGGGGGTGAGGCCGCCGGACATGGGCGGGACGATCCACGACCAGTCGGCGGGGCAGGCCCGCCCCGCGGTCTCCTCCCTGGCCACGTGGCGCAGGAAGCGCGCCGACTCGGTGTGGTGGTCGGCGATGGTGACGCCTGCGGCGTCGAAGGAGTGCAGGACCGCGCGGTTGACCTCGACGAGGGCCTGGTCGCGCCAGAGCGTGCGCGCGCTGGTGGTGTCGAGGCCGAGCCTGCGCCCGACCTCCGGCAGGATGTCGTAGCGGTCGGCGTCGCAAAGATTGCGGACGCCTATCTCCGTGCCCATGTACCAGCCGTTGAAGGGGGCCGCGGAGTAGGAGACGCCTCCGATGCGCAGCCGCATATGGGAGATGGCGGGGACGGCGTGCCAGCGCAGGCCGAGGTCCGCGAACCAGGGCAGCGCGGGGTGGCTCAGCGGCACTTCGAGGACGTCGCCCGGCGGGACGCCGAACCACTGCAAGCCGTTCCCCCGGGTCTCGATGATCAGGGGCAGGACGTCGAACCGGCCGCCCGCGCCCTCCCAGCCGAGCTTGGTCGCCAGCTCCGTCAGGCCGTACGCCCTGGGGTCGCCGGTGCGGCCGCCTTCGAAGAGCGGGTAGCCGGCGTAGCGGATGAGCTGCTCGTTCCAGATGAGGACGGGCGGGCCCTCGGCGTCGTCCTGCGGGAAGACGGTGATCACCGGCCGGACGCGGCCGCCGTTCGTGGCGGCGCGTAAGTGCGCGAGGCACTCCGCGGCGACGTCCGCGGGGTCGGTGACGTGCCGGCGGTCGCGCACGCGCAGACTCTGCCAGTAGAGGCGGCCGATGCAGCGCGCGGAGTTGCGCCAGGCGACCTTGGCGCCGAAGGCGAGCTCCTCGGGGGTGTGGCGGTAGCTGCCGGTCTCCGCGATCTCCCGGCGTACCGCGGTCAGCCGCGCGTGGAGCGCGTCGTCGCCCATCCCGGACTCGCCGGCGAACTGCCGTACGAACCGCTCGGCTTCCTCCCGGTCCGCCGCGGCGGCCGCGCGCCGCCCGTCCCGCTGATCGGTCGTCATCGAGCCCCCACCTTGCGCCGGCCGTCGCCGCCTCGGGCCCGGGCGGCCGGAATAACCCAAAAGACCTTCGGATTGCGCGCCGGGACATCGTATGCGGCGGTACAGCGGCGGCCAAGGAGTTCGGCGATTCGGCCGCGCGGGCGAGGTGGAGCCGGTAGCGGGCGGGGGGAGCCGGCAGGGAACGGGAGGGGGCCGGAGATTTGCCCGTGGCGCCACGGCGCTGCAAGGATGGCGCCATGGAACTGGTGCGGTATGTCGACAATCTGCGGCAGGAGCTCCTCGTCGCCGCCGAGGCGGGTGACGCGGAGGCGCGCGAGCTCGCCGAGCGCCTCGTCACGCCGCTCTCCTCCGCCGTCCGGCTCGTCCTGCTCGACGCCCTGTCGGCCGCCGCCGACGAGATCACCCGCGAGCTGGCGCCCGGCTCGGTGGAGGTGCGTCTGCGGGGGCTCGACCCCAGCTTCGTCGTCACCCCTCCCCCCGCCGAGCACGGCCCGGGCGACGCCGGGGACGACTTCGGGCGCCCCGGGGCGGCGGCGCCGCTGCCCGTCGCGCCCCTGCCGCCGGCCGGCGCGGAGGACGGCGCCACGGCGCGCATCAACTTCCGGCCTCCCGAGCACCTGAAGACCCGGATCGAGGAGGCCGCGGGCCGGGAGGGGCTGTCGGTCAACGCCTGGCTGGTCCGGGCGGTGTCCGCGATGCTCGAGTCCGACGACCGCGCCCGCCGCCCCGAACGGCGCGCCCCGCGCGGCGGACAGCGCTACACCGGCTGGGTCACCTGACCGCTCCCGGCACCGGCCGCCGCCCGGCGGCGCCGCAGCAGCACGCATCCGGCCGGCGGGGACGGCCGGCCGGTCCACCTGGAGGGGCAGCCATGCCTGTTTTCGAGACCCCGTACGAGACGTCGTACGAGACGCCGCAGCCGATCTCCGTCTGCGTCGACCTCGCGATCGGCGACGTCCGCCTGGAGGCGGGCGACCGCACCGACACGGCCGTCGAGGTGCGCCCGAGCGACCCCGGGAACGAAGCGGACGCGAAGGCCGCCGAGGACACGCGGGTCGAGTTCGCGGGGGGCCGGCTGCTCGTCAAGGGCCCGAAGCCGCGCCTCTTCGGCAAGTCCGGGTCCGTCGACGTGCGGGTCGGCCTGCCGGCCGGCTCGGACGTCGAGGGCACCGGTCAGCTGGCGGCCTTCCACGGCTACGGCCGGCTGGGCGAGTGCAGGATCAAGACGTCGGCGGGCGACATCCGGCTGGAGGAGACCGGCCGCGCCGTCCTCACCACGTCGCTGGGAGAGATCACGGCGGACCGGGTGGGCGGACCGGCCGACATCACGACGGGGGCGGGCGCGGTGCGGATCGGCGTGCTGGCGGGCCCGGCGGTGATCAAGAACGCCAACGGCGGGACCCGGGTCGGCGAGGCCGCCGGAGAGCTGCGGGTCCGGTCGGCGAACGGCACCGTCTCCGTCGGCAGGACCGGCGCGGCGCTGGAGGCCAGGACGGCGTCGGGCGACATCCGGATCGGCGAGGTCGTCCGCGGTGCGGTCGTCCTCGGCACGTCGAGCGGCCGGATCGAGATCGGCATCGCCGAGGGCACGGCGGCCCGGCTCGACGTGCGGACCAAGGCGGGCAACGTCCTCAACTCCCTGACGGCGTCCGACGGCCCGGGCACCGCCACCGAAACGGCCGAGATCTACGCCGTCACCTCGGCCGGCGACATCACGATCCACCGCGCCGGGACGGTGTGACGCCGGGGACGTACGTATGTATATGTAAGGGTCGGCCCGTCCCGCACGGCCGCCCGCGCCCACCCGCCGGCGAACGGCCCCTCCCGCGCCGCACCCGCGCCGGTTGGCCCGGCGCGCCGCCTCCGGCACGTACTCTCCCGATGGGCGAGGCAAGCGCCGCCGTCGAGGAGGCCGGGATGCGACAGGTTCTGGAACGCGCCGCCGACCGGCTCTTCCCGGACGGCACCAACGAGCACGGCGCCCTGCCGGCCGTGCTCGTCCTGCAAACGCTGGCCACGGGCATCGTGGACGCGGTCAGCTTCATCGGCCTGCACCACGTCTTCGTGGCCAACATGACCGGCAACGTCGTCTTCCTGGGGTTCGCCCTGGCGGGCGACAGCAATTTGTCGGTCCGGGCGTCCCTGCTCGCCCTCGGCGCCTTCTCGGCCGGGGCCTGGTCGGCCGGCCGGCTCGGCCGGCGCGCGGCTCACCCGGCACGGCTGTTCGCCGTCGCCACGGCCGTCCACGTGGTGCTCGTCGCGGCCGCACTGGCGGTCGACCTGACGGCGGGGCACCGTACGGACGCCGCGCAGACGGCCCTCATCGCGCTCCTCGGCTGCGGCATGGGCCTCCAGAACGCGGCTGTCCGCACGCTCGCCGTCCCGGACCTGACGACCACCGTGCTGACGCGCACCCTGACCGGCCTCGCCGCCGACGCCCCCGGCCCGGCGACCGTCCGCCGCCTGGCGTCCCTGACGGCCATGTTCACCGGAGCCCTGTGCGGGGGCGCGCTCTTCCTGCGGGAGGGCGCGACCCCGGCGCTGGCACTCGCGCTGGTCCTGCTCCTGGCGGGCGCGCTACCCGTACGGGGCAGGGGGCTACAACAGCGCGGCCCTGCCGGGGCGTGACGCACCGTCACCTTTCGGCCGCTGGCGCAAACGGCTCCTTGACGGGGGATTCGCGTCGGTAAATCGTGTGATCCGCTGCGCTCGCGCACGGGGAGCGGCGCAGGTCAGCGGGGCTTTCCCGGCATTTTCCCCGATTCCCCGGCCACCACCCGGCCGCACCACTTGGAGGACACGCCTTGTCCGGCGAGCAGCATCTGTTGAAGGTCTACAGCGACCGTTCCTACGTCCACACCACCACCGTGCGCCACCAGGGCACCACGGTGGCCCTGGCCATGGACGACCAGCGGCGGCTCGTCTACACCGTCCTCGACCTGGCGCGGCACGACGAGGCCAAGGGCGAGCTCGACGCCGCCTACTGGTCGGAGAACCCCGTCCCGCTCCGCTTCCCGTCCGAGATCGCGGACGTGGGCTTCGCGGTCGCCGGCGCCACCGCGCTCCCGGCCGTCAAGCGCGGCGGCAGGGTGGAGGCAGCGCCCGGGGAGCGGCTGGGCGAGGACGAGGCGGACCCCTTCCTGTCCACCACGGCCCGGCTCACCGCCCTCGCCCCCTTCCACGCGCTGTCCGACGGCACCCACGTCGTGGTGCTGCGCCAGTCGGTGGACGCGGCGCACCCCGACGCCGTCCACCAGCTGACCGGAGGCGCCTCCTCCGGCGATGCGGAGCGTACGGACTACGTCCTGGACGCCTCGGGCGCCAAGGTGCCGCTCGTCGCGAGCACCCTGCTGTGCGACCGCTACCTGCTCGTCGGCGGCGAGCTCAAGCCCGTCCTGGAGGCCCGCTACCGCCGCAGCCGGCACCGGACGCGGCCCGACTCGGCCAAGGACAGCCTGGGCACCACGGACATGGAGGGCCGCCCCTTCCACGAGCCCACCCAGGAGCTGTCGTTCGTACGGAACCTCTCCGGCGGGCGGTTCGCCGCGCTGCTGGTCCCCACCGCCGTGCACGGGCAGCAGCGCTGGCAGATCTTCGCGCACAACGACGCCACGGGCCGCATCGACTCCTTCAACGTCGAGCAGGGCCGCGACGGGCTGTTCAACCTCCAGGGCACCCAGGCGTGGACGAGCCCCGACCCGGCCCACCGCGACGCGGTGTACGAGAGCGGGCCCGGCACCTGCCCGTTCACCGGGCAGCCGCTGATACCCGTGGTCAGCACGGAGGGGCACGCGGAGACCGCGCTGGCCTTCGGCGAGGGCGACGGGCACGTGCGCGTCGCCGAGGGGCCGGAGCTCGCCGGCCGTGACTTCACGGTCGAGTTCTGGGCGCGGCGCACGGCGACGGGACGCCAGGAGTTCCTCGCCGGCCACGGCGACGAGGCCGGTGCTCCCCTCGCGTCCCTGCACATCGGCTTCCGGGAGGACGACCGCTTCACCTTCGCCTTCTACGCCGACGACCTCAACTGCGACAGCCCCGTCGCGGACACCGCCTGGCACCACTGGGCCTGCGTCTACGACCACAAGGCCCGCCGGCAGACCGTCTACCGTGACGGCGAGGAGGCCGGCAGCCGCACCACCGGCGGCGACTACACCGGCACCGGCGCCCTGCTGCTGGGCCGCGGCCTCGGCCAGAGCGCCCGCGCCGAGCTGGACGAGGTCCGGATCTGGGACCGCGCCCGCACCCCCGACGAGCTCAAGCGCGACAAGGGCGTCTGCCTCATCGGCAACGACCCGGGGCTCGTCGCGTACTACCGCTTCGACGAGGGCTCCGGCACCCGTCTGCACGACCAGACCGACGGCGCCCGCCACGGCGAGCTCCTCGGCGACCCGAAGTGGGTGACGTCGCAGGCGCCCGTCGGCGACCACCCGGGAGTGCGCCGCGACAGCTTCGCGGTCACCGGCCGCGCCGCGGTCTCCGGCCTGTCCGCCGTCCTCTACCACCAGCAGGAGGAGACGGCCGTCGGCTACGGGCAGGAGCCCAAGCCGGCCAAGCGCCAGGCGCGCGTCCTCCTGTCGTACGCCACGTCCGGGCCCGACCCGAAGACCGGCGCCGCCACCGACGAGGCGTACGCGGCCACCGTCGACTTCGGCGTCGGGCGCGACGGACGCCTCGCCCAGGTGCCGGACGAGCTGGCGCTGCCGGTGCTGGCGGCGCCGGAGGGCAGCGCCGACGTCGAGACGATCAGCGAGCTGGACGCCCGGATCCGCGAGCTGGTCCAGGACATCACGGCCAAGGAGACCGAGGTCGCCGAGCTCGCCCGGCAGACCGCGGGCGTGCCGGAGCTGGAGAGCCAGCGCGCGATGTACTACGCCTTGTGGCAGGACATCGCGGGCTGGACGTGCCGCATCCGCTTCAAGAACACCCGGGACGGCAAGCCCCAGTACCTCGCAGTGAAGGACGACGGCGCGGGGAGCGAATCGCCGCTGATCAGGACCTCCGACAAGGACGCGAAGTCGGCGCTGTGGTCCGTCCTGATCCCCCCGGGGGCCAGCTGGAGCGGCCCCGTGCCCTACCACCTGTACAACCGGCACACCGGCAAGGACATGAACGTTGCCGGTGACAGCCAGGACAACGACGCGCCCCTGATCGTGTGGCCGCGGAAGACCAATGCCTGGAACACCCATTTCCACATCGACGAGCGGAGCGACGGCTACAGCACGCTCGTCAACCGGTACAGCGGGAAGGCGGTCTGCGCCCCCGACCGGCTCGGCGACCGCGTCGTCCAGTACGACACCGCCGCGGTCACCGAATCCGGCGAGGGGCTGATCGTCTTCGAGCGGGTCGCCCTCCACGAGTTCGGGCACTCCGACATCCGCTACGCGGGCAAGCGTGTGGAGGAGCTCGACGCCCAGCTCGCCGAGCTCCGGCCCAAGTTCGAGCTGGTGGAGCGGCGCCGCCGCGAGATCGAGTCCGCCCGGGCCGAGCTGACGGCCGGGCGCGACGAGCTCGCCCGTCTCACCGGCGGCCTCAAGGGCGCCGACGACATCGCCCTGCCCATGCCCCAGCTCTCCATCGACCGCACCGGTCTGAGCACCTCCGGCGCTCTGCTGGCCTTCGCCCGCTCGGCCGACCGGCCGTACCTCCTGGACAGCGCCACCGGGAACGTCGTGCTGTACTTCCGCGGCACCAACGGACAGTTCTTCGCCACCTACTACGACACCACGGTCCTGCGCTCCTCCCGCCGGCTGGCGGCGGGCGACGGCCAGGGAGTCACCTTCACCGCCCGCGACTCCGGCACCGGCCTCGGATCGGTGACCATCCGCGTCACCGCCGGCGACGGACCCGGCCTGTGCGACGTGACCATCGAGCGGGGCGAGGAGCGCGAGACCTGGCAGGGGCTGCCGCGCCAAGCGGCCGACTTCGCCGCGATCGTCAACGGCACACCGGAGGAGCCCGTCACGATCGGCGCGGTGAAGTCGTTCGACGCGACCACCAGACTGCTGTCCGGCGGCCGGGCCGGCGACGTGGCCGGCGGCGTCCTCCGGCTCGCCGAACCCCTCTCCGCCGCCCTGCCCGGCGGTACGCCCGTCACCGTCGGCGGCCACCTCTACCTCACGGAGGCCGGTCACGCGGCGGGGTCCGCCGCGCTCCGCCTGGACGCCGGCGAGGGCGGCCCCGAGCCGCAGCCGGGCGAGCCCGTCCAGCGCCTGCGCTACGACCACCGACGCGCCTCCTCCAACCGCCCCGGCGTCCCGCTCTCCGCGGGCTCCCGGCTGGTGCTGGCCGACCCGGGCCCGGCCCGGGAGGTCCCGCTCGGCGAGGTGTCCGATCTCGTCGCCGGGCACGGCTGCCGCTGGCGCGCGGACAAGCCGGGCCGCGCGTACTCCTTCGACGGACAGCAGAACGTCCTCACCCTCCCGCAGGAGGGACTGGACCGGGTGGCGGTCACCCGCGACCTGACCCTGGAGGCGTGGGTCAGCCCCGAGTCGGTCTCCGGCGCGGCCAGGATCGTCCACGCCGGCACCGGCGAGGTCCCGTACACCCTGGGCCTGCTCGCCCCGGCGGCCCCCGTCGTGCCCGCCCTGGCCTTCGACGGCAAGAGCGGCGTGGCCATGACCGAGAAGGGCTTCAGCCTCGCCGGCCAGTCCTTCACCGTGGAGTTCTGGGCCCGGCGCACCACGGAATGGAACGGCAAGGCGCAGTACGTCATCGGGCACGGCACCTCGCAGGGCACCACCAGGGGCGCCCTGCACATCGGCTGGCGCGAGGGCAGCGCCTTCACCTTCGCCTTCTACGGCGACGACCTCACCACCACCCACGGCCAGGACTACGCGGGCTGGCACCACTGGGCCTGCGTCTTCGACGCGACCACCCGGGAGCAGGTGATCTACCGGGACGGCGTCGCCGAGGACCGGCGCACGGCCACGGGCACGTACCAGGGCGACGGCCTCTTCAGCTTCGGCAGCCACTTCGGCAGCTGGGTGCCCGACTACGCGGCCGTGGAGATGGACGAGGTCCGGCTCTGGGGCACCGCCCGCACCGCGGCGGAGATCCGGGACCGCAAGAACCTGCGGCTGTCCGGCAAGGAGCCCGGCCTGATGGGCTACTGGCCCTGCGGCGACCCGCTCGACCAGGTGGGCGGCAAGCCCGGGGTCCTGGACCGCTCCGGCAACAACCGCCACGTCTACCTGCGCGGCGGCGTCACCACCGCGACCACGACCGCCGAGCTCCAGCAGGCCGTGGACACGACGTACCGCATCGTCGCCGGGGCCGGCAACCAGCTGGTGGCCACCCGTGACACCTTCCCCCTGCGCGAGTGGACCCATCTGGCCGCCGCGTACGAGCAGTCGTGGGCGGTCGAGCTGACGGACGGCGCGTACCTGGAGGTGCCCGACAACGACGCCCTCGACGTCGCCGGCGACCTCACCCTTGAGGTGTTCTGCCGCACCGACGCCCTCGGCACCACCCAGGGCCTGCTCTCCAAGGGGCGGGCCGCGGACGGAGCGGGCGGCAGCGTCCCGTACCGGCTGCTCGTCCTGCCCGACGGCCGGCTGGAGTTCGGCTTCGAGGAGCCCGACGGCAAGCTCGTGCGGTTCGCCTCCACCGAGTCCCTCACTGCGGGAACGTTCCACCGGATCGGCGTCGTCCGCAAGGGCGGCCGGTCGATGCAGGAGCGCAAGGGCTCCAAGGAGATCACCGCGGCCGGCGCCGACGGCAAGCCCGTCAAGCAGACCGTGGAGCTCGTGGAGTCCGTCGACGTCCAGGAGTGGCAGGACATCCGCTTCTTCGTCGACGGCCGCGAAGCCGGCACGTTCCGCTACGACGGCCCCGGCCCCAGGGGCAACACCGGCACCCTCGACCTCGGCCGGGCCCGCGACGGCCTGGAGACGCGCTCCTTCACCGGCGTCGTCTCCGAGGCGCGGCTGTGGGGCGTCGCGCGCGACGCCGCGCAGCTCGGCACGCCCGTCTCGGCGCGCGACCGCGGGCTGACGGCGCACTGGCGGTTCGAGGAGAACGCGGGCAACACCGCGGCCGACACCACCGGTTCGCACGCCGCCCGCCTGCGCGGCGCCCGCTGGACGGCCAACCCCGACCCGCGCGGCAGCGCCTTCCGCCTCTACCGCAACGGCGTGTCCGTCGCCTGTGAGCCGCTGGAGAGCGAGGACTTCGCCGGCTACGGGGACCGGGCGCTCGCGCTCGGCGCCCGGCTCAAGGACGGCAAGGCCGACCAGCCCTTCCACGGCGTCCTGGAAGAGGTGCGGATCTGGCGCACCTCCCGCACCCAGGAGCAGATCCTCGACAACCTCTTCACCCGGCTCCGGGGCGAGAAGGAGGACCTGATCGCCTACTGGTCCTTCGACCGGGCCTCCACCGACGAGAGCGCGGACCTCGTGCGCGACGAGGGGCTGCGCGGCAACGACCTGACGCTGCGCGCCGCCCCCGCCCGCCCCGCCGCCGTCCTGTCCACCGCTCCCGTCTCCAGCGACACCGCGCAGGTCCGCTCCGCGCTCGCCGCGATGCGCACGCCGTTCCACGAGGCGGTCTCGGGCGCGCCGGCCGTCGCCGAGTACGCGGACATGCAGTACACCGTCAAGGGTGAGGCCTTCGGCGTGCTCAAGCGGGCGTACGGCTATCTGCGCGACGGCCGCTGGCACCTGGTCACCGGCTACAAGGTCGGCGACCTGGTCAGCGAGTGGGTCAGCCAGGTGCAGTTCGACCCGCAGCTGGTCGGCTACGTGGAGGGCGCGCCGCCGGTGCCGTCCGAGAACCTCACCCCGAACACGATCGACCCCGACCGCGCGACCTACGACGGTGTCGCCTCGGTGGAGTTCACCCAGGCCGAGCAGGTCGTCCACTCGCTGTCGTCGGCGAAGGAGCGCAGCGTCGACGCGGCGTTCAACTTCGCCCTCTCCAACGAGGTCGACGTCGACATGTGGATGATCGCCGCACCGCTGGGCTTCGGCGTGGCCAAGTCCATGGCGAAGGCCAAGGTGTCGGTGGGCGTGCGCGGCAGCCTGGAGTTCTCCAACAGCTGGGCCGACGAGACCGCCGTCTCGCAGGGCGAGAACACCGCCCGCGCGATGAAGGTGGACCTCTCCGGCAGCTGGGAGGACCCGCTGAAGCCGCTCAACCCGGTGCTCGGCCGCCGCTACATACCCGTCAACACCGGCTTCGCGCTGGTCCAGTCCCAGACCGCGGACGTCTTCGCGCTGCGGCTCGCGCACAGCGGCACCCTCGTCGCCTACCGCATCCAGGCCAACCCGGACATCCCCAAGGACTGGAACGTCGTCCCGTTCCCCCTCAACCCCCGCTACACCAAGCAGGGCACGCTGGACGGCACGGTCGGCTTCGACGAGCGCGGCAGGGTCCTCGACCCGGACTACGAGGGCGCCCGCGAGCACGGCGAGTACAGCTACTACAAGCCGCGCGAGGCGTACGCGATCAAGCGGCGCATCCAGCGGGACCAGCAGCGGCTGCGCAGCTACTACGAGACGGTCTCCACCGACACGGGCACGCCCGACCCCACCGCCGAGCGGGCGGGCCGCGTGCTGGGCGGCGCGATCGGCGGCGACACGGCGCCCGGCAAGAGCCGCGACACCGCGGGCAACTCCACCGGGGACGGCTTCTCGCGCCGCGACCTGGTCAACACCTACGTCTGGACGGCGGACGGCGGCTTCTTCGCCGAGACGACGGAGACGACCGACGCCGTCAGCGAGACGACGTCCGGCTCGTACTCGCTGTCCGGCTCGGTGGGCGCGTCCGTCGGCACGTCCTTCGACGTCATGGGCGTGGGCATCAACGCGCAGCTGGACGCGTCCGTCGGCGGCGGCATGTCCGTGACCCGGGCACGCGGCAAGGAGGCCACCCGCTCGTTCGGGCTGAACGTCACCTGCTCGCCGTCCGGCAACGTCCAGCAGTACGACACGAACCGCAAGCCGGTCTTCGACGCCGACGGCAAGCCCGTCAACGCGCCGGGGAAGGTCGACGCGTACCGGTTCCTCAGCTTCTACCTGGGCGAGGACACCGAGCACTTCGACACGTTCTTCCACAAGGTCGTCGACCCGGCGTGGCTGGAGAACGGCGCCGACCCGAACGCGGCCGCGCTGCGGCAGGCCCGCCAGTCGGACCGCAAGCCGCCGTGCTGGCGCGTCATGCACCGCGTCACGTTCGTCAGCCGGCTCCTGCCGCCCGCCGCGGACGCCGGCGCGCCCGCGCTGGAGAAGGCGATGCGGCAGCTGGACGTGGAGAGCAACTACGAGCTCGTCCGGCGCCTGGACCCGTACGTGAAGGGGGCGGCGACGAGCCTGCCGGAACTGACGGCAGCCGTGCGCACGGCCCTGGCCACGCACCTGCCGGAACTGAGCCCGCACGCCGAACACGTGACCGGCTTCCTGGCCCAGTACTACGGCGTCGAGGGCTGACGCACGTGCGCCCCGCCCCCGTTCGCGGGGGCGGGGCGCACGCCGGTACGGGCTAGCGGTGCGTCACCACGTGTCGATCCCCATGGTCTTCGCCGCGCTGTGAACGGCGTTGTAGTGCGCGATCGACATGTCGGACTTCTTGTCCTTCGCCGGCAGCTTCTTGTCGGCCTGCCGGAACTCGTCGCGGGCGGCGGCCAGCAGGCTGGTGCCGTAGCTGACCGGCACGTCGGTCTTCCCGTGGATCGGGTGCGACTTGGCCGCCGTCCGGCTGCCCGCGTCGGCCAGGGTGCTGCGGGCCTGGTTGTACGCGGCGGCCTTGATCGTCTTCGGGTTGGGCACCACCGCGTGCGCACCGGCCACCGGGCGCGGGTCGTCGGTGACGACGGCGGCGGAGGCGGGAACGACGGCGGCAGCAGCGGCTCCGAGCACCACGGCGGCGGCGAGCCCCGTCCGGACGATGAGCTTCATGCGATACCTCTTCAGTTCGAATCAAGCATTCCGGTTCGATACGCCGACCAGCCTGCTGCATGGCGATCACGCAACAAAAGGATGTTTTGCGCCGAAGATCCCGGCGTGTCGGCCCCCGTCCGCTACGAGACCGTCACTTCGGCGATGCCCGTGCGGGACCCGGCGGGCCCGGCACCGTGCACCGCCACCCGTACGTACCGCGTGGACACCGGCGAGGCCCTGCCGCCGGGCGGGGCGTCGCGCCAGTGCCGGCCGTCGGCCGAGAGCTGGACGGCGTACGAGGCCGGGGCCGGGCCGGTCCAGGCCGGGGTGACCTCGGTGACGCGTACGGACTTGCCGAGGTCGGTGGTCAGGCTGCCGTCCGGGCCGTCCGGGACCCAGGCCGTGGCCGTGTTGCCGTCGACGGCGGCCGCCGCGTACATGCCGGGTTCCTCGGAGGAGGCGGTGGCGGCGGTGCAGCGGGCAGCGTTGGCGGTGGGCTTGAGGTCGGGGCGGCGGGTGTCGAGCACGGCCGGGGCCGCCTTCGTGACGGTCTTCGCGCCCTGCGGCGTGTCGAGGGGCATCGGCGCGCCGTCGGTGAGCCGTACGGTGGTGCGCCGGGCGCCGAGCTCGACGTCGTACGTGCGGCCCTGCCAGCGCAGCCCGCGCAGGGTGACGCCGCGGCCGAGCTGCGGGGGCAGCATCGGGTCGAGGTGCAGCCGGTCCTCGCGCATCCGCATGCCGGTCAGGCCGTTGGTGAAGATCTGGAGGAAGCCGCCCTTGCCGGTGAGGAAGTCGTGCGCGGGCGAGCCGGCCAGCGGGTCCTCGGCGCCCGCCTTCGCGCCGCGGGCCTCGGAGAACTGGGCGAAGGGCCCGCGGACGAACGGCCTGATGGCGCGCTGGAGATAGGTGTACGTCGAGCAGCCCGGTTCGCCGATCGCGGCGGAGACGACGGCGTGCACCGAGTCCGTCATGGCCGGGCCGTCGGGGTCGGTCCGCTGCGCGTAGTAGTCAAGGGTGCTCGCTGCCGCGCCCTGCGGCATGGGCCACTCCAGCGGGTACATCAGCAGCACCGTATCCGCCTGTTTGATCTTGCTGCCGCGGTAGCCGTCGTACTGCTCGAAGACCTTGTGCTGCGCGTCGTAGGGGATCCGGATGCGGTCGGCGATCGCCGTCCACTCCCCCGGGGCGCGCTCGCCGATCAGCTGTGCGGCGCGGGCGGCATTGCGCAGTGCGGTGGCTGCGCCCGCGTTGGTGAAGACCGCGTCGTCGACGCCGTTGCTGTACTCGTCGGGGCCGGCGGTGTCCTTGATGGAGTAGCTGCCGTCCGTGTTGCGGCTGACCCGCCCGGCCCAGAACTCGGCGATGCCCTTCATGACGGGCCAGCCGCGCCCGCGCAGCCACGCGGTGTCGCCGGTGGCGAGGTAGTACTGCCAGGCGGCCAGGGAGATGTCCGACTGGAGGTGGATCTGGGTGCGGCAGTGGGGCGGGTCCACGCTGTGGCACTCCTGGGCCAGGTCGCCCTTGCTGCCGCTGTTCCAGGGGTAGAACAGGCCCTGGTAGCCGAGCTTGCGGGCGTTCTCGCGGGCTCCGGGGAGGGTGCGGTAGCGGTACTCGACGACACTCCTGGCGAGTGCGGGGTCGGTGGCCAGCAGGGCCGGGTACATCCACGTCTCGGCGTCCCAGAACACCAGTCCCGCGTAGTTGTCGCTGGTGAGCCCGGCCGGGGCGATGCTGTCGGAGGCGTCCTTGCGGCTGCTGGAGAGCAGGCCGTAGCGCGCGGAGCGCACCCATGCCTGGAGGTCGCGCTGCCCGGGCACCTCGATATCGGCGCGCCACAGGCGGGCCCAGGCGGCGGTGTGGGCGCGCAGCAGGCCGTCCCAGCCGCGCCGGGCGGCGCGCTGCGAGGCGTCGGTGGCGTCGCGGCGGGGTGCGGGCGAGGTCAGAGCGGTGTCCACGCCGACGTACTTGGTGAGTTCGTAGGCGTGGCCGTTGCGCACGGGGAAGGCGAGGGACTGCCGTGCGCTCAGGTTCGCGGCGGCGTCGGCGCTCCGGGCTGCGGTCGTGCGCACGCCGTTCCCGGCGCGCAGGGTGGAGGCGACGGCGCCGTCGGTGTTCGTGCCGTCGGTGCGGAAGGTGACGTCCATGGTGCGGCCGTCATGGCCGTCGCGGCCGTCGCGGCCGGGGCCCTCGGTCCGGTCGCCCCCGCCGGTCCCGCTCATGCGCCGGGCGCCGTGCCCGTCGATCACGTCGGTGACGGTGGCCTCGCCGCTCCAGCGCGGTGTCATGCGCAGCCGGACGGCGCCCGCGTGCGGGTCGTTGCGGTCGGCGAGCACCTCGTAGACGAGATCGGTCTTCCTGCCGTCGGCGGCGGTCCACGTCAGGGACGTACGGACGATGCCGCAGTGCAGGAAGAGGGTCTGGCGGTAGCCGGACACCCGGCCCGGTTCCGTCGAAGAGTTGAAGGTGTCGCCGTGTGCGCCGCCGGTGCCGACGGTGAGCCCGGTCCAGGTCGGCAGGGCCGCGACGGCCTGCCGGTCGTCCGCGGTCTGCGGGTTGTGCGCGTAGAGGCCGGAGACGAACGAGCCGTCGTAGGAGGGGGTGAAGAGCGGCCAGCCGGTCTTGGTGTCGCTCGCGGAGTAGCCGGTGCCGTTGGGCGGGACGCGCTGCCCCAGATAGCCGTTGCCCACGTAGGCATGGTGGGTGTCGGCGGTGTCGATGCGGGTGGAGTCGAGCGACCAGCCGTCACCCGTCCGGCAGCCGGCGGACGGGGGAACGGCGGCGGGGGAACGGTCTGCGGTGGGGGGTTGTGATGCGGACGCCGCGGCCGCGGGCGCCACCGGGGCGACGAGCGCTCCGGCGAGCAGCAGCGCGGTCAGGCGGGCGGGACGCGGGCGCGGGCGCGCTCCGGGGGAGTACGTCATTGTTCTCCGTCGTTCTCGTATCTCCTGCGAGAGTCCCGCGACCATAAAGTTGCTGAACGGATAACGTCAATGGTTGGCGTTGTTCATACAACTTCCGAAGCTAGGGCCGATGCGGGCGGCAACGCCGCCGCCGGGGCGCGGTTCCAGCTCATCCGGGACCACGGGAGGGCCAGCCGGCTCTGGTCGGGCACCTCTTGCGGGGCGAAGTCCGCGAGGGGCGCGGCCTCGCGGTGCCGGGCGTAGACGGTGTCGACGTAGCGGTGTCCGGTGTCGGCGGCGAGGAAGAGGACCGTCCGCCCGGGGCTGCGTTCGCGTTCGTGGCGGGCGGCGAGGTAGCCGGCGCCGGTGGACAGCCCCGCGAAGACCGCGTGCCGCCGCAGCAGGTCGACGCTGCCGGCCAGCGCCGCTTCGAAGGAGATCCAGTGCAGGGTGTCGTACAGCTCGTGCGAGACGTTCCCGAAGGGGATGGAGCTGCCGATCCCGGCGATGATGATCTCGGGGTCGGAGACGTGCCCGGCGCCGAAGGTGACGCTGCCGTACGGCTGGACGCCGACGAGTTCGACGTCCGCAGGGCCGCCGGGGGCCGCGCGCAGGTAGCGGGCGAGGGCGCCGGTGGAGGCTCCTGACCCGACGCCGCCGACGACGGTGAGCGGGGCCGGGCCTGTCGCCGCCCGGACCTGGTCGGCGATCGCACGGTAGCCGAGGTAGTGGATGTCGTCGTGGTACTGCCGCATCCAGTGGTACTCGGGGTGCGCGGCGAGGATCTCGTGGATCCGCTCGACGCGCCGCTTCTGGTCGAGCTTGAGGTCGCTGCACGGCTCCATCTGCTCCAGCTTCGCCCCGAGGACGGCGAGCTGGGTGCGCAGCGTGCGGTCCACCGTCGTCGAGCCGACGATGTGGCAGCGCATGCCGTGCCGGTGGCAGGCCAGGGCGAGGGCGTACGCGTAGATGCCGCTGGAGCTGTCCAGCAGGGTGTCGCCGCGCCGCACGGCGCCGGTGTCGAGCAGGTGGCGTACCGCGGCGAGGGCGGAGACGACCTTCATCGTCTCGAAGCGCAGGCAGACGAGCCGGTCGTCGAGGCGTATCAGGTCCGGCCGGCCGATCGACTCCGCGATGTGCTGGTCCATTCGGGATCCCTTTGGTGGTGGTGGTGAAAGGCGGGGAAGTTGCCAAAAGTGGGGAAGGTCCGGGTGGCCGGGATGCCGTGGGCGTCCAGGGCGCGCAGGCAGCTGCGGACGCGGTGCCGCAGGCCCGGCGCGGCCGGGTCGAACAGCACGCCCGCCACGGCGCCGCTGTGCGCGATCTGGACGCCTACGGCCCCGACCCGGCGGCTGATGGCGGTCAGCGCGCCGAACTCCGGGTGGCCGAGCACCTGCTGGCCGCGGCGCGCGCTCGCGGTGGCGACCTGCCCGAGCAGGTGCGCGTCGCCGGTGGCCACCGCCCGGCGCAGCCGTGTGCGCAGCCGCTCGAAGTCCCGGACGCCGGCCTCGGTGGCCTCCCGTACGGGCAGGGCGAGGGTGTCCACGGGCGCGCCCCCGCCGAGGGCGCAGCCCACCACGACCAGCGGCGGCAGGGCGGGGCCGAGGACCTCCAGGACCCGGCCCTCGCGCTGGGCGAACAGCACCGGACGGCCGTCCAGCATCAGCGGGTCGCAGGCCAGCTCCGCCCGGACGGCCAGCCGGGCGACCGCGTCGGGAGCGAGCCGGAGCCGGTACGAGTCCGCGACCGCGCGCACGGCGGCGATCACGTCGCTGGTGGAGCTGCCCATGCCCAGGCCGACCGGTACGTCGCACGTGAGCCGCAACTCCCCGCCGCAGGGCGGCCGGCCGGCCCGCTCCGCGCACTCGGCGACCGCGAGGGCCGCGGCCCGGGCGGCTTTCGTACGGTCGGCGGGGACGACGGTGAGCGCGCCGGGCGGGGTGCCGGGCCGGCGGACGAACTCGGCGTGGCTGCCGGGGCCGGCCATCGGCAGGGTGACCAGGCCCGCGCACCGGCGCCCGTCGCCGTCGAGGAAGACGCCCTGGAGGATCTCGCCGTGGTGGCAGGGGGCGTGCCCGGTGCCGGCGGGCGCGCCGCCGGCACCGGGGGCCGCCGGGCGGGCGGCGGGCGTCACGCGCCGCCCGCCGGCCGGTAGCGGTACAGGACGCTCTCCTCGGCGCTGAACTGGGAGAAGGGGAACGGTTCCGCGGACAGGGCGGTCACGCCCGAGCCGAGGAACGCGCGGGCGACGGCGCTGCCGGTCTGGGCGTAGACGACCAGCGGGACGCCCCGGGACCGGCAGCGCTCCAGGATGGTGTCGAACGAGCCGTTGCTCAGGGTCATTCCGGTGGCGACCACGGCGTCGGCGCGGTCGAGCACCGCGTGCATGTCGTCGGTGACGGGGTCGCCCCACTGGGTGGACTTGAGGTTGAAGTCGCAGGGCAGCGGGGCGCCGCCGCGCTCGCGTATCGCCGCGACCAGCGGGTTGACGACGCCGATGAGGCCGACCCGCGCGCCCTCCTCGATGTCCAGCAGGCCGGCGACGGCCGCGTCGCGGGCCCTCGCCCGGGACTCCGGGGTGCCGGTGGGGAGGGTGACGGCCTCGGCGTCGCCCGCCGCGGCGGCCGCGCGGTGCGGGCGGGTCTCGGAGAGGTAGGCGTCGAGGGCGGCGATCCGCAGCGGGCGCGGGGCCTTGCGCAGCAGGACGTCGAGCGGGGCGCCGGAGGAGTCGCGGCAGACCGACGGGTCGATCTCGCCGGCCTCGAAGGCGCAGCCGCCGAACGAGCCGCCGAGGCGGACCAGGACGTACTGGTTGAGGTAGGTGGTGTCACCGCCGGCGAGCCGGGTGCCGTGGTGGAGCCAGAACACGCTGGTCGCGGTGAGTTCGGAGGGGAGCGGGCCGTGTTCGCCCGCGAGGACGGCTTCGACGAGCGCGTCGACGGAAACGGAAGGGGCGGGAGGCGTCGGGGTCATGGGATTCCTTTTCACGGGGAGGGATGGGACATGGGGGCCGGTGCGCCGAGCGGTCCGCGGTAGGTGACGGCGGGGTGCCCCAGGGCGTCGGTGGTGAGTTCGGCGTCCACCTCGAAGACTTCGGCGAGCCGCTCGGCGGTCAGGACGGCGGCGGGGGTGCCGGAGGCGATCAGGCGTCCGTGGTGCAGGAGCAGCAGCCGGTCGCAGTACCGGGCGGCGAGCGACAGGTCGTGCAGCGCGACCAGGACGGTCTGGTCCGTACGGGTCAGCAGCCGCATCAGTTCCAGCTGGTGTTTAACGTCGAGGTGGTTGGTGGGCTCGTCGAGCAGGAGCGCGTACGGCTGCTGGGCCAGTGCGCGGGCGATGTGGGCGCGCTGCCGCTCGCCGCCCGACAGCGCCTTCCAGGAGCGGCCGGCCAGTGCGGTGAGCCCGAGGCGCTCCAGCGCGGCGCCGACGACCGCCCGGTCGGTGGCGTCCGGTCCGCGCCAGCGGTCCCGGAACGGGGTCCGGCCCAGGCCCACGACGTCGGCGACCCGCAGATCGCTGTCCGCGCCCGGGTCCTGTCCGGCGAAGGCGACGTGGCGGGCGATCCTGCGCGCGCTCCAGTCCCGTACGTCCTCGCCGTCGTAGCGGACCGTGCCCGCGCCGGGGGCTCGCAGGCCGGCCAGGCAGCGCAGCAGCGAGGACTTGCCCGAGCCGTTGGGGCCGAGCAGCCCGACCGTCTCGCCGGGGGCGATGTCCGCGCTGACCTCGCGTACGACCGGGGTGCCCGCCACCGACCAGCTCAGCTCTTCGGCGGCGATCCTCACAGTTCACCCCTTTTGCGCAGGACGAGGAGGAAGAGCGGCACGCCGAGGAGTGCGGTGATCACGCCCACGGGAACCTCGCGGGGCGCGAACGCGATCCGCGCCAGCGCGTCCGTCCACACCAGGAACACCGCGCCCGCGAGCGCCGCGTACGGCAGCAGCACCCGGTGCAGCGGGCCGGCGAGGAAGCGCACCCCGTGGGGGACGATCAGGCCGACGAAGCCGATGGCGCCGACGGTGGCCACCGCCACCGCGGTCAGCGCGGCCGTGACCACGAGCAGCAGCATCCGCGTACGCCGTACTCCGATCCCCAGGGACGCGGCGGTGTCGGTGCCGAAGGCGAGCCCGTCGAGGGCGTTCGAGCAGAGCCACGCGGCCAGCAGCCCCAGCGGTGTGACGACCGCGCAGACCACGACGGTGTTCCAGCGGGCGGGCGCCATCGAGCCCAGCAGCCAGTGGGTGACGGCCCGCGTGGTGTCCGCGTCCGCCGACGCCATCAGGACGAGGGAGGTGAGCGCGGTGAAGAGCTGGCCGACGACCACGCCGGTGAGGACGATGCGGGACGAGTCCAGGCCGGTGCGCCGCAGCAGCAGCATGAGCAGCCCGAAGGAGAGCAGGGCACCGGCGAGCGCGCCTCCGGTGACGCCGAGCGCGCTCGCTCCCACCCCGAGGACGACCACAGCGACGGCTCCCGTTGAAGCGCCCGAGGAGACGCCGAGGAGGTAGGGGTCGGCGAGCGCGTTGCGGGTGACCGCCTGGAGCACCGTGCCGCACACGGCGAGCGAGGCGCCGACGAGGGCGGCCATCAGCACGCGCGGCAGCCGCAGGTCCCAGATGAGGGAGTCCACCAGCGGGGGCAACGGCTCCACGCCCAGGCCGAGACGGGTGCCGAGGGCGCGGGCGAGGCCGGTCCAGCCCACGTCGGCGGTGCCGATGGTCACGGCCGTGGCGACCGAGCCCGCCAGGGCGCCGAGCGCGAGGAGGAAGAGGAGGACCCGGGTCGCGGCGGACCGGCCGGACCGCGGCGCGGCGACGGAGTCCTCCGTCACCACCCGCTCGCGGGCCGCCGGAAGCAGGAGATCCACCGCACCCCTCCGGGCCACGGGGTCAGCGGACATACCCGAGGTCCTTCATCCCCTCGGCCAGCATTCCCAGGGCGTGCACCGAGCGCACGGACGGGTCCAGCTCGATGCCCGGCACTTCGAGGATCTTGTTGTCCCGGACCGCGGCCAGCTTGGAGACCACCGGGTGTTCGGTCATCGCGGCGCGCTTCTCGGCGGCGCTGTCGCCCGGCCGCCCGCGCTCGGACAGGTCACCGATCACGATGAAGTCCGGGTTGCGCTTGGCCACCTCCTCCCAGGAGACCTCCGGCCAGTCCTCGTTGACGTCGTCGAAGGCGTTCTTCGCGCCGATGATCCGGCTCATCTCGCTGGGCAGGCCGCTCTTGCCCGCCACGTACGGCATGCCGTTGAAGACGGAGTAGAGGTAGACGACGGTCGGGCGGTCCTTGCCCGCGGGGGACTTGGCGGCGTTCTCCCCCGCCTCGGCGACCGCGGCGCGCTGGCCGGCGGCGAGCTTGCGGGCCCGCTCCTCGGCGCCGAAGACCTTGCCGAGGTTCTCGTAGTCGGAGAAGAGGAGTTCGAAGGGGGTATTGCCGGCCGGGTTCCGCCGCGGGCAGTCCACGGCGCTGACGAAGGTGGGGACCTTGAGGGCGGCCAGCTCCTCGCGGGTGCCGGCGCGGTCCTTGGTGAAGAGGTCCGTGGAGCCGCCGACGACGAAGTCGGGGGCGGCGGAGCGCAGCTGCTCGGCGGTGGCGATCTTCGGGGCGATGACCGGGACCTCGGCGTACGCGGCCCGGTACTGCGCGGGGATCTTCGTCTTGAGGTTGGCCGTTCCCGCCATCCGGTCCTGGAGCCCGAGTTCGAGCAGGGTCTCGGTGGAGGTCTGGTCCAGGGTGACGGTGCGCTGCGGGGGCTTGGCGAAGGACAGCTGACGGCCGCAGCTCGTGACGGAGGCCGCGGTGGCGGACTCGGCGTCCGCTGCGGGGCTGTCGCGCGCTGCCGTGGAGCAGCCCGCGGTGGCGAGGGCGATGGCCAAGGCGATGCCGAGGCGGGCGGGGTGGCGCATGGGGTCTCCAGTCCGGGAGGGGGTGCCGCGTTCGAAGGGTACTGTAATGGTATTCATTTTCATTAAGCGAACCCGGGTGCGATCCGGCCCGCCGGTCCGCACCCCCGCCCCCACCCCGAGGAGCAAGCACACCGTGCCGACCACACCCCCGCCGACCGTGGCCAAGTCCGCCGCCCCGCCCCCGCGTTCGGTCCTCCGCGACCCCGCGTTCCTGCGCCTGTGGGCGGGCACCACCGCCTCCGGCCTCGCGACCTGGGCCCTGCCCTTCGTCCTGGGACTCGCCGTCCTCCACCGCGACCTCGGCGCGGCCGGCCTCGGCCTGGTCCTCGCCGCACGCACCGCCGGCTTCCTCGCCGCCGTCGCCGTCGGCGGCGTGCTGGCGGACCGGCACTCCCGCCGCGCCGTCGTCCTCTGGTCGGCCCTCGCGGCGGCGGTCGCCGCGCCCCTCCTCGCCGCCGGACTCGGCCGCTCGCTCGTGCTGATGACGGCCGCCGCCGCCCTCGCGGGCGCCGGACAGGGCGCCTGCCGCCCGGCGTTCCAGGCGCTCACCGCCGAGACCGTCGCCCCCGGCCACCGCCAGCAGGCCAACGCCGCCATGACCATGGCCGTACGCGGCTCCACGCTCGCCGGGCCCGCCCTGACCGCGCTGCTCGCCGCCTTCCTCGACGTCTCGACGCTCCTGCTCGGCATCGGCCTGCTCTGGCTGGTCGCCGCGCTCGTCCCGGGCAAGGGGACCGCCGGTGCCACCGCGGCGGACCCGGCCGCGGCGCCCGCCCCGCGCGCCGGCTTCCGCGCCGAGTTCCTCGAAGGGATACGGGAGGCGCGACGCCACCCCTGGTTCCTCGCCGGGCTCGCCGCCCTCGTCGCGGTCATCGCCCTCGGCTACTCCGCCACCAGCGTCGCGCTGCCCCTGATCACCCGCGACCGCTACGGCACCGAGTGGGTCCTCGCCGCGGCCATGACCGCGTACACCGTGGGCGCGCTCGGCGGCGCCCTGGTCATCGCCCGATGGCGGCCGCGCTCCCAGGGCTGGGCCGCCTTCGCGGGGCTCGCCGCGTACGGCGTCGCTCCGCTGAGCCTGATGCTGCCCGTGCACCCGGTCATGGTCGTCGCCGCGTACGCCGTCGCCGGGATCGGGATCGAGCTGTTCAACGTGCCCTGGTTCACGGCCACCCAGCGCGAGGTCGCCCCGGAGAAGCTGGCCCGCGTCTCCTCGCTGGACTTCCTGGTGTCCTACGGCCTGGCCCCCGTCGGCCTGGCCGTGATCGCCCCGGCCATCGACGCGTTCGGCACCACGCCCGTCCTCGCGGTCTGCGCCGCCGCCTGCTTCCTCGTACCGGCCGCGGCGGCCCTGGTGCCCACAGCCCGCCACTTCACCCGCTGAGGCGACGGGCTATCGCTATCGGTCCATGGGGTGGGCCCCGGGGCCGGTGGTCCCCGCCGTGGCGGCGGCTTCCAGGTGTGCCACGAGGGCGTCCGTGACTGATCCGACGGCTTGAGGGGTGAGCATGTGACCCATGCCCGGGACCATCGTCAGGCGTGCGCCCGTGATCGCTTGCGCGATCAGCCGGCCGTGTCCGGGCTTGACCGGTTCGGCCGTGCCCTCGATGACGAGGGTGGGGGCGGTGACCCGGGCCGGTGCGCCCACCGGTTCCCATTCCAGGTCGGCCATGCCGGCGAGCCGGTGGTTGCCCGCGGTGCGCGGGTCGCGCATGCGGTCGTGGAGCTTCTCCTCCAGGCGGCGCTGGGCGTCCTCGTCGAACGCGGACGGACGCTCGGTGCCGTGGAGGATACGGGCGACCTCGATCTGGAAGTCGACGGCCTCGGCCCGGGTGGCCGGGGGCGGGCTCACGGCCGCCTTGCGGAAGAACTCCGTGAACTCCGGCGCCGGTTCCGGCAGGCTGCCCTCCGGCTGCGGCTCGCCCATCAGCGCGCGGACCAGAACCTGTCCTTCGTTCTCGCCCAGGGGGGACGAGCCGATCACGGTGAGGCTGCCGACCCGGCCGGGGTGGTCGGCCGCGATCCACTGGGCGAGGAGACCGCCCGCCGAGTGCCCCACGAGGTGAGCGGAGCCGATGCCCAGGGCGTCCATGAGGCCTACGGCGTCGGCCTTGAGGTCGGCCCAGGTGTAGGGGTGCTCGGTGAAGTCGCGGGCGGTCGAGCGGCCCACGTCCCGGTGGTCGTAGCGCACGACGCGGTGGCCCGCCGCGGCGAGCCGGCCGACGAACTCGTCCGGCCACAGCAGCCCCTGGCTCATCGAACCGGCTATGAGCAGCACCGCCGGGTGGGAGGGGTCGCCGAACTCCTCCGTCCACAGCTCGATGTCGCCCACCGTGACCATACGTCCCATTGCTGACATTCCCTGCCCCTTCGTCCGGTCCGCTTGTCGTGCGGACAGGCAGTACTTTGCCGTCCCCTCTCCACCAGTGGCATCCGTAGGACCACTGGTGCGGGACCACTGGGTACTGGGCCCTTACGGCCCCTTACCGGCCCCTACCGCAGCAGGCGGGCGAGTTCGGTGCGGGAGGTGATGCCGAGCTTGGGGTAGACCTTGTACAGGTGGTACTCGACGGTGCGCGGGCTCAGGAAGAGCCGGGCCGCGACGTCCTTGTTGCTCACTCCTTCGGCGACGAGCCGGGCGATGCGCAGCTCCTGGGCGGTGAGGGTTTCGAGGAGGGCGGGCCCGGCGGGGTCGGTCGTCTCACCGGCCGCCCGCAGCTCGCCCTGCGCGCGGCGCTCCCACGGCGCCGCCCCCAGGCGGTGGAAGGTTTCCGCGGCGTCGCGCAGGTGAGGGCGCGCCTCGCCCGCGCGGCGGGCGCGACGCAGCCGCTCGCCCAGCAGGAGCGCGGTGCGGGCCCGCTCATAGGCGGTGGCGTCGCGGTCATCGCCGGTGTCGAGGAGTGCGAGGGCCTGCCGCAGGAGGGCGGGGGCGGTGACGTCGTCGGCGACGAGTGCCTGGCAGCGGGCGAGCACCGCCCGCGCGCGGGGCGAGGTGGCGTGGGCCGACCACTGCTGGAGGAAGCCGGTGGCGGCACGGGCCGCCGTGTGGTCGCCCGCCGCGACGGCGGCCTCCACCCGGTCGGCGGTGGAGCCCCACACCACGACGGGGTGCCCCGCTCCCGGTCCCGCCGTGGTCAGTGCCATGAGCCGCTCGTGGGCGCGGTCGTGGCGGCCGAGGCCGAGGTCGAGCAGGCCCAGCGCGTACGAGGCCACCGCGGCGCGCAGTCCGAGGCGGTGCGGGATGGCGATGGCCAGGGCCTCGTGCGCGTAGGCCCGGCAGTCGTCCTCCTGACCGCGGACGGCGGCGCAGACGGCGAGGTTGGCGAGGTGGGCCGCGGCGGAGTTGTCGAGGCCGGTCTCGCGGGCGAGTGCCAGGCCTTCCTGGGAGAGGGCAATGCTGAGCGCGATGTTGCTGTTCATGCGCTCGGCGGTGGCGGCGTTCTCCAGGACGACGGGCAGGGTGCCCACCATGCCGGAGACCTTCGCGACGCGGCCGGCGCGGGCGCCGTGGCGGGCGGCGGCGTCGCTCTCGCCGAGCAGGCTGGCGGCGGCGGCCGCCCACAGCAGGTGGGCGGCTTGCCGACTGTCGTCGCCGTTGTTGTTGTCGTTGTTGTTGTCGTTGTTGTTGTCCGGGACGGCGGCCAGGGCCCGGCGCAGCAGACGCGCGCCGCCGTCGGTGTCCCCGCTGTGCCATGCGCCCATTCCGGTCAGGATGTCGCGCAGGAACGCGTCGGCGGCGGTGTCGGTGTCGGTGTCGGCGGCATCCTCGGGCCCGGCCGGCGCCCCGGGCGCCGGGGCCAGTTCGGCCGCCCGGCTGCCGATCCGCACGGCGGCGTCGGTGTCTCCTACGTACGAGGCGGCCTCCGCGGCGTCGGCGAGCAGGGCGAGGACGACCCGCCGGGCAGCGCCCGTACGCGGCGAGTGCGAGGCGTCCGCGGCGCCGTGCGGAGACGGCGGCCCACCCGCTGACCCTGCGTCCGGCGGCAGCGTGTGCGCGGCGGCGCGTTCCGCCGCGGTCAGGAAAGCTCGAAGCGCCTCGGCGGCGTTGCCGGAGGACAGCTCGAACCTGCCGCTGAGCTGGGCGATCTCGGCCAGCAGGACGGGGTCTTCGGCGAGTTCCCGGGCCGCCGCGAGGGCGGACTGCGCCCGCCCGGGATGGCCGCCGAGCCACGCGGCCGCCGCAGTGTCTTTCAGCCGCCGGGCCCTGGCGGGCTCGTCCGGGGTCAGCTCGGCGGCCCACGACAGCATCCCTGCGGCGTCGGCGTATCCGCCGCGGGTGCCTGCCCGGTCGCCGGCGGCGGCGAGTTCGGCGGCGATCTCCTCGTCCGGGCCGGTCGCGGCCTCGGCCCGGTGCCGGGCGGCGCGATCGCGGTCGCCCGCCTCGGACAGCAGCGCGGCAAGGTGTCCGTGCACCGCGCGACGCGCCGCCGGTCCGGCACCGGCGTGTACGGCGGCGCGGATCAGCGGGTGCCGGAAGCGGACTTCGGCAGGCCGGATCTCCACGACACCGGCGGCCTCGGCGGCGTACAGGGCGTCGGGTGACGCCCCGAGCCGCTCCCCCGCCGCCCGGATCAGCCGGACGTCACCCCGTCCCTCCAGCGCGGCGACGAGCAGGACCAGCCGGGTGTCCTCGGGCAGCCGCGCGATCTGCCCGCCGTAGACGCCGGCCATGCCGTCGCCCAGAGGCAGCGGGTCGGGCAGTGGTGCCCGGCCCGCCAGTTGCTCGGCGGTCAGCAGGCCTGCCGTCTCACTCAGGGCCAGCGGATTGCCGCCGGTCGCCGCGGTGAGAGCATCGACAACGGCAGGCGCCGGCCCGGCCGCCGTGCCTGCCACGCCCTTCATGCCCGCCGCCAGCACTTCCCTTGCGCTCCCGGCGTCCAGCCCGGCCAGGTCCATGGCAGGCAGAGTGCGCAGCGCCTGCCGGGTGCCGGGGGTGTCACGCGTACCGATCAGCAGTCCCGCTCCGTCGCTCCCGAAGCGCCGGGCCGCGAACAACAAGGCGTCGGCGGAGGCCTGGTCGACCCACTGGAAGTCGTCGACGACACACACCAGGCCCCCGGGCACCGCTGCCTCCGCGAGAAGGGACAGCACCCCGGCCGCCACCAGGAACCGGTCCTGGGCGGCCGCGGGCTCGGCGATCCCGAGAGCGGCGCGAACGGCGTCCCGCTGGGCGCCGGGCAGCGCATCGGCCAGCCCGGCGACCGGGCGCAGCAGCTGGTGCAGCGCGGCGAAGGCCATGCCCGACTCGGGCTCGGCACCGGTCGCCGACAGCACCCGGGCGGGGGCGGCGCGGCGGGCGGCGTACTCCAGGAGCGTCGACTTGCCTGCCCCGGGCTCGCCGCGCAGCACCAGGGCCCGGCCGGCGCCGGAGCGTACCTCCTTCAGGAGCGCCTCGATCGCCTCGAGTTCGTCCCCGCGCCCGCTGATCCGGTCGACCGCCATGCTGTTCCGTGCCCCCGTGAACGCCGCAAGGACGGCCCCGTGCCCTCCTCCCCTCGGCGCGGCCGACTGTACCTTCCAGTTCATCAGCCGAGGCATCAGCTCATCAGGAGCAGCCGCGTCTGCGGCACCAGCTTCCGGTTCACGCTGGTGCTCTGCACGAAGATCGTGAAGTCGTCGTTGTGGTCCGGCTTGACGCGGACTTCCGCGTCCGGCAGGCCGAGCAGGGCCCGGGCCTCCGGCCCCGTGTACACCCGGTCCGTCTTCTTCTCCAGCACCGCGATCTGCTTCCGCGCCTGGATCTTCTCCGACTTGCTCAGCTGATAGAAGGCACCGCCGGTGCGGTAGGTGTGGCCGCTTTCGACGACCCAGTCCCGGATGGCCGCTTCGCGGGCCACCGGAATCAGCTGGTACGCCGACGGATCGGCCGGGGTGAGGCCGGCCGCCTCGATGGTGTCCTTGTTGACCGCTTCCGCGCCCATGGAGAACACCGCCCGCGATCCCCGGATGCCCTGGGTGCGGCCCACCATGAACTTCTCGGTGGCCTCCTGGATGACCTGCCCGGCCTCCTCCAGGCCCTGCGTGCTCGTGGCGTCCCAGATGGCGATGTTGTCCTTCGGGAAACCGCACCGCATGGCCTCGCGCTTGCCCATCTGGTCCGGCACGAGAACGGCCAGCGTCCAGTTGTCCTGCTGCGTCTCGATCATCTCGGCCACGGCCCGCACGAGCTCACGCTGGTCCCTGGTGGGGGCATCCACGCAGTGGTGACTCGCGTTCTCCTGCCCGTCGGTGAGCACGAACGTCAGGAAGCTGTGGTCGCCGTACAGCTGAGCTGTCTGCGCCAGCTCCCGCTGCGACTTCAGCGCGGCCGCCAGCAGGGCCGTCATCCCACCGACCCGGTACAGCTCCTTCAGGGACGGCATCCGCAGCACGTCCTTGTCGTAGATGACGCACTCCACCGTGTTCGCGAAGACGTACACCGTGACGCGGGTCTCCTGGTCCAGCTCCTCCGACCGGCGGGCCAGGTAGGCGATCTGCTGGTCGGCGACTTCGACGACCTTACGGCTCAGATGTGACATCGACGAACTGGCGTCCAGCACGAGAGCAACGTGGTTGATGTAGTTCTGGTTTCCGGACATGACGGCTCCCCCGAAATCTTCTCCGACTCGATGCTCCGATCCTCGCAGCCACCACTGACAATCGACCTTCACGACGATGCCCGGCGGCCTCAGTCGGCCGGTGAGCCCGGAGGCCGCCCGGCGGCGCGGCCTTCTCGCGGGGTGCGGCGGCCTCGCGGGGCGCGTCGGCGGCTTTGCGCGTTCCTTCGAAACCGGCAGCCCGCAACCGATGTACGCCGCCAGTTACGATCAGCCCCATGCGGCAAGAGGCTCTCGACGACTTCACTTCACCCGACCAGAGCAGCTTGTACATGCCAAGTTCACCGGATACAGTGGACAATTTGCGGGCAGCGGGCAGCGGGCAGCGGGCAGCGGGCAGCGGGCAGCGGGCAGCGGGCAGCGGGCAGCAGGCAGCAGGCAGCAGGCAGTTCTTCTTGCCGTTCGTTCAGCGGGGGCCCTTCACCGGCTGCTCGACGTACTGCCCGTCTTCGAAGGCGACGAACGCATCCTCGTCCGTTTCACACTGGTGCCGGGATCGGCATTCGACGCGGACGCCTTCGCGGCCCTTGAGCACTCCCGCGCCCGCGTCATCAGCTGGGACGAAGCGCTGGAGCGCGAGCACGACCTGATTCTGACCGCGAGTCCGAAGGGCGCCTTGCGGACCCTTTCCGGGCCGAGGGTCGTGCTTCCGCACGGCGCCGGCTTCAACAAGGCCCTGAGCGACGAGGGATCGCCCCACCTGCCGTCCGGTCTCGACCCCCACTACCTGCTCGCCGACGGTGAACCCTGGGCCGCACTCCACGCGCTCGCCCACGGCGACCAGCTCGCCCGCCTCGCCGAACACTGCCCCGCCACCGCCGCACGGGGCGCGGTCGTGGGCGACCCGTCCCTGGACCGGCTACTCGGCGCGGTCGCCCACCGGGAGAGCTACCGCTCCGCCCTGGGGACAGGCGAGCGCCGGCTCGTCGTCCTCACCTCCACCTGGGGACCGGAGTCGCTGCTCGCGCGACGACCCGAGCTGCCGGGCGAACTCCTCGGCCTGCTCCCGCACGACGCGTACCAGCTCGCCCTCGTCCTCCACCCCAACGAGTACAGCCGGACCAGCACCTTCGACCTCTCCCGTCACCTGGGCCCCGCCCTCGCGGCGGGCCTGATCCTGGCCAGGCCGTACGAGGAATGGGCCGCACTGCTGGTCGCCGCCGACGCCGTGGTCACCGACCACGGTTCCACGGCCCTCTACGCGGCGGCCCTCGGCCGACCGGTCGTCGGAGCGTACGACGGCAGAAGCGAGCTGATACCCGGCAGCCCCATGGCACGGATGCTCGCCGCGATCCCCCGGCTCTGCAAGGCCGGTGACCTGGTACACCTCCTCCCGGCGGCCGAAGCCCAGGACACCCGGGACTTCGCCGATGCCGCGTTCGCCCTGCCCGGCCAGGCCCTGCACCACCTGCGCTCCGAGCTCTACCGGCTGCTGGGACTCCAGCCACGGGACGTCCCCGTGGTGCCGCCTGCGCTCCCCCGCCCGGCCGCGCCCCGGCGCCCGCGGGCCCATGCCGTACGAGCCGAGGTGTCCGGGCTCCGGGTCGGCGTCGAACGGTTTCCCCCGTTCACTTCCGAGGTGGTGCACCACCTGGCGGCCGAACATCCTGAGGCCGGCCACCGCCACCTCCAGAGCGCGTCGGTGCTGTGGCACCGTGCCCAGCCCGCCTCCCCTTCACCGCACACCAGCACCTGGACGGCGGCCGGCTGGACGGCACGGGTTCTGGACGAGTTTCCGGGCTGCCGGACCGCGGCCGCCGTCCTCTCCCCGGAGCGGTGCCTGGTCCGGCGCCGGTCTTCAGAGCCTCTCAGCGTTCGCATCGCCCCTTGCAGGACCGACGAACGCATATCGCGCGCCGATCCCGCAGCAGTGGTGTCGGCGGTCCACGCCTGGCTCGGTGCCCACCCGCAGTGGACGCCACCCGCAACGATCACGTGCGAGATCGGCCCTCTCACCGTAGGCGTCGAGCTGTCTCCGGCCGGTAGAACAGATCTCGACTACGAACTCTGATCCTCATCGGACAGCCCACCCGAACGTTCAGTCAGCAGCCGCGCCGTTGCGCGGTGTTCCTCCGCTTCGGCGGAGTCGCCCAGCTCGTCGGCTAGGGAAGCCAGCTCCTTCAGTATGCGAGCCTCGTCGAAGGTCGAGCCCCGCTCACGGGAATTCGCCAGCGCGGCACGCACCAGTCCCTGCGCTTCGGCCGCATGCCCGGCACGCCGCAGCGCACGGCCGAGTTCGAACCCGGTCCGCGCCGTCATGCGCTCCCGCTCCTGTTCCCGCGCCATCCTGTGCGCCTCACGCAGAAGGGCGACCGCCCGCTCGGGCTCGTCCAGACTCAGGGCAGTGCGGCCCAGCAGGTGGGTCTGGAGCAGGACGCCGTACGCGTTGCCGATCTCCGCGTGCACTCCTCTCGCGGCCTCGAAGTCCGCGGTCGCGCCCGCCCAATCGCCCTGGGCCGACTTCAGCAGGCCCAGGAATTCCCTCACCGACGCCTTCAGCTTCCGTTCCTGCGGAGAATCGCCCAGGGATTGCGAAGCGCCCAGCGCATGTCGCAGGTGCTCGGCCGCCTCGTCGTACTGTTCCTGTTCCCACAGCGGCCTGGCCAGCTGGCATCGCATCCGCACCATCGCCGGCAGGTGTTCCAGGCGATCGGCGGCAGCCACGCCGGTGCGGAAAGCGTCCGTGACGTCCGCGTAGTGCGGGTGATCCAGGAAGTGCGTCCACAGTGGTTCGCACAGGGCCCATGCGTCCTCGTAGAGCTCCGCCTCAAAGGCCAATCGGACACAGCCGTACAGGGCGAGCCGCTGCGATTCCATCCACCGCAGGGCCTCCGCCTTACCGCTGAATTCGACGTCAGGAACGTCAGGAACGTCGGGAACGGCGGGGGCGTCGGGAACATCGGGAACGGCGCGAACACCGGGGACCGCCGCGGCGGTTTCCGCGAAGGTCATGCGCGGGCCGGCGGCCAGCAGGTCCGCTCGGGCCGCCTGACGCCGGTACCAGCGGATCAGCCGGCGCCGGGCCTCGGCACGGGCCGTCCCCGCGGGGTCGGCCTGGCGGGCACGGCGGTCGGCATGCCCGCGCAGCAGGTCGTGCATCCGGTACCCCTCGGGTCTGTTCTCCAGCAGACCCGCGGATTCCAGCTCCTCCAGCGCGTCCTCGGCGGACCGGAGGTCTCCTCCGAGAAGCGCGGCGGCCGCCGGGGCCGCGATGGCGGGAGCGGGGCACTGCGTCACCACGTGGTAGAGACGGGCGGCCTCCGGTCCCAGCCCGGCGCAGGCCGCGTCCCAGACCGCCTCGACCATGGGAATGCCCCTCTCCCGCAGCTCGGTGCTGAGCTCGGCGACCAACCGGGAAAGGCTGCGCCTGCGGTACTTGCGCACCCACTGACCGGCCACCTTGAGCGCCGCGGGCAGTCCGCCGCAGCCGCGGACGATCTCCGTCACGGCGCCCGGCTCCGCCGCGAGCCGGGGATCCTCCGCGATGTGCCCGAGCAGCCGTACCGCATGATCCAGTGCCAGCGGGCTCAGAGGCACCTCGACAGCGGTCACGCCGCCGAGGTCGTAGAGCGGCCCTTGGCTCGTCACGATCGCCAGGCTCCCGGCGGACGCCGGAAGCAGCGGCACGGCCTCCGCGCCGTAGCGGGCGTTGTCGATGACCACGATGAGGCGCTTGTCCCGAGTGCGCGTCCAATACTGCTTCGAGCGGCCGGCGAAGGAGCGCTCCTGCCAGTCGGAGGCGACGTCCAGACCAGTGAGCAGTTCACCGACCGCGTCCGCCACTTCCACGGTCCCGTCCCGCCGCAGGTCGTCGAGATCGACGTACAACACGCCATCGGGATATCTCTGGCTGAGTCGCCGCGCGACATGAAATCCGAATTCCGTCTTGCCGATCCCGCCGATCCCCGTCAGCGCCACCACCAGTGGTCCGGGGTGATCCGTGTGACTCTCGGCAGCTCGTTCGATGTGCTCCTGCTCATCCTGACGGTTCTCGAAGTGCGCGAGCGCCGGGGGCAATTGGAACGGTACCGGCTGAGAAGGAGGCGCCGTCCCCGTCCCATGAAAGTGCTGGTGCAGCCCTTCAATACGGCCGGCCTGGACCGCCACGTCCGCCCGCCCACCCATACTGTTGTATGTCTCCTCGGCCATCCCCCAACCCTAGGGGGTGACGGGCTACATGATGGGACGACACATCTCAGCCATGTCTTCCGGAAACCACCGGAAACCACCGGGATCCGCTGCGTCCACGACCCGGCGCTTCTATGGTGTGTCTACTTGCAGACAAACCAGGGAGTACGCCATGGATCCGATCGCGGTGACCACCCTCACAGCACTGGCCGGAGGAGCCGGCGGGGAAGCCGGACGGCAGGTGTGGCAGGGGCTCGTCGCGCTCGTCCGGCGCCCCTTCCGGCAGGGAGCTGACGACGGCGACGAGAACGCCACCCTCAGCTCGGGCCGGACCGAGCTCACGGCGCTGCAAGACGCCCCCGGCGACCTGACGCGCGCGGCGGCACTGGCCGCGGCGCTCGGCGTGCGGGCTGCTCTGGACGCCGAATTCCGGGGGCTCCTCACGGAGTGGCAGCAGCAGGCTCAGGCGATCCGTACCGCGGGCTCCGTGCACAACGAGATCAGCGGCGGAACGCAGCACACCGTCCTCCAGGGACAGGACTTCTCCCACCTCACCTTCACCGTCTCCCCGACCACGCCGCCCACTTCCTAGCCCCACGCCCCAGCTCGCGCGCAGCGGGGGCCGACCACCCGCGCCGGCCTCGCGCCGCGAAGCGGCCGGGGCTGACCAATCCCGATCAGCGATCCTTTGCCCTGACGCTTCGTGACGCGCATTTTGTCCGCATCTTCGCGCAGGCGCGCCCCCTGACGGAACGCCGCGGCCGCAGCCGTGGTCAGCAAGGCCCCGAACACCGCCACGGTGTCGAGGGAGTAGGAGGTGCGCACGACCTGCCCCACCGGCATGCCAGGCCCCGGTGCCGCCGGAGGCCGGAGCGGTCGAAGCAGAGCCGCCGGTCGCAGCGCCAGTCTTTTGCCACTCCTTGAGCGACTGCGGGGCGTCTCTTTCCCTCGATCTCCGGATCCCGGCGACGATGAGGCGTACCTCTCCGGCCACACCCGGGGCCGACCCGACCATCGGAACCCAGCCTTCCTCAGCAGCCATTGACGGGGGATTTGATCCCCTTTCCGGCTCTACATGCCCCATACAACGACTCCCGCAAGCCACCAACAAGGTGGCTTGATTTCAGTATTGGGCGCAAAAGATCTCGGTTGTTACGCTCGCCGGGTGAACGTGATCAAGGGCAGAGGTCCACGCTCGGAAAGAGTCCGCTCGGAACGAGTCATCGCCGTCGTGGGCGCAGGCGCCAGCGGCATTCTCACGACGACCCAACTCATCACACAGGCAGCTGCCTTAAGTCGCGACTACAAGTTACGCATCCAACTCTTCGACCACACCGGCGAGCTGGCGACCGGTCCCGCTTACGGCACGCCGCACGAATGCCATATCCTCAACATGCGTGCAGCCACCATGAGCATGTACGCCGACCGGCCGGACCACTTCCTCAACTGGCTCGACTCACGTATTCCACAAGGGAATCGACCAGCATCCGGAGATGCGTACATCCCCCGTGTGCAATACGGCGCCTACCTTCGCGAGCAGCTACATACCGCCGTCGAGGACGCCCATCGGCACGACATCGAGGTGGAGTTCGTAACTGCCCGCGTCACGGACTGTCTGCCCGGTGCCGGAAAAGCGCTCGTCCAGTGCGGGGACGTCGTCTATTCCTGCGACGCCGCGGTGCTGTGCTCCGGGGACCTGCCGGGTAAGGGACTGCCGCAGCTGGCCGGTTCTCCGGCGTACCTCCCCTCCGCCTGGCAGTACGACGACATCGCCGGGATCCCCTCGACCGCCTCGGTGGCCGTCATCGGCTCCAGCCTGACCGCCGTCGACGTGATCGTCCTGCTCGACGCCCTCGGTCACCAGGGAGACATCCACTGTTTCTCCCGCCTGCGGTCGCTGCCCAAGGTGCAGGAGGCGGCGCCCACGCCCTGGAAGTCGCAGTACGTCACCGAGGAGCGCATCGAGGAACTGACCGGCGGCGGGGCGCGGCAGGCCACCCTGACCGAGGTCGCCGGACTCTTCCGGCAGGAGATCGAGCTGGCCACCGGCGCCCCTCTGGACTGGGACGCGGCCCTGCGCTCGGCACGCCGCCCGGTGGCCGAAACCCTGCCCGAGGACATCCGGAACGCCGCCGAGGGGCGCAACCGCTGGTACGCGGCCCTGGACGCCACCGGACACCTGGCCCCCCATCTGTGGAACCGCATGGACGACGCCGCCAAGGAGGTCTTCCTGGCGAAGCACGCCTCACTGTGGGCGATGTACCGGCACAGCATGCCGCTCCCCAACGCCGAGAAGCTGTGGCGGCTGGTGCGCGCGGGACAGCTGCATGCGCACACCGGCCTCCGGGCGGCCGTCGCGCACGGCGGACGGCACACCCTCACCTGCGTCGAGGACGGCCGGGAAAGGGAGTTCGGCGCGGACTACGTCGTCAACGCCACCGGAGCCTCCCCGGACATCACCGAGCTGGACGACCCGCTGATCGGCAACCTGCGCCAGGCGGGCCGGCTGCGCCCGCACCGGCACGGCGGGGTCGATGTGGACTTCGGGACCGGCCGGCTGATCGGCCTTGACGGCACCGCGAGCACACCGGTGTACTTCGTCGGTCCGCTCACCCGGGGGGTGCACTTCTATACCAATTCGGTGGAGACCCTGCGCACGAACTCCACGGCCACGGCGCGGTCCGTACTGCGCGGTCTCGGCTAATACCGGACGGCCCGGACGACCCGGCCGGCCCGGAATTCCCAAGGAAAGAAACCTTTATGACCCTGCAAGTCGCCTTCTTTGTCGGCAGCGACGTCACCTCGCACCTGGCGGTCAACGCGGCAGTACGTTCGCTCGCCGCGGAGGATGCCGGTATCCACCTTTTCTACACCGCACAGAAACCGAACCCGGAGGCCCCGCGCGACCGCCGCGAGATGTTTTTCATCGAGCACCAGCTGATGAATGACGTGCTCTACCCCCATCTTGACGCGGCAGGCACGGGGGCAGGAGCGGAATACGCGGCAGGAGCGGAATACGGCCCGTACCGCACTCCCGATGCCCTTGCCCGAATGGACCCGAACCGCATCACGGTGCAGCGGCTGGACAGCGTCAACTCCCCGGAGACCATCCAGGAGTTGCAGCGCCGCGGCATTACCCTCGGATTCTCGGTGCGCTGTTACCAGAAATTCGGCGCCGACATCATCCGGTACTTCGCCACGGCGACCGGACACTCCGCACACTCCGCGCTGCTCAACCTCCACCCGGGTGTCCTGCCCGCCTACCGCGGGGTGCTCACCTATGCCCGGGCGATGGCCAACTCCGAGGCGCACGCAGGGTTTACGCTGCACCACATCAACGCCGACTGGGACGCGGGCGATGTGCTCTCCTGCGCCACCCAGCCGCTCGACCACGACCGCTCGGTGCTGGAGAACATGATCCGGCACCACCGGGCCGGCGCCGCCCTGATCCATGAGGCGGTCGTCCAGACGCTCGAGGGCGAGCGGCTGCTGAGCGTTCCGCAGCCGGCGGACGAGGCGCGGTACTACACCCACGCCACACCGGAGGAACTGACGGCCATCAAGGACAAGGGGATCCGCCTGTTCCGGGCCGAGCCCGTCATCGAAGCCCTGGTCCGCGCCTTCTGCGCCGACGGCGGCAGCACGGCGCGCGGGGCGCGCAAGGTCCTGCGGGACGCCGTCGCCGGCGCCGGGATCCCGTCGTGACACCCCCGGCCGGCCCCGCGAAGAGCGACACGGCGGGCGGCGCGCTCGGCCGGACGCTCATGATCGTGCTCACCCTGGCCTGCGCGATCACCTCGTCCAACATCTACATCAACCAGCCCGTCCTGACCGACATGGCGAGCTCCTTCGGGGTCTCCGAGGGCGCGATGGGCGCGGTGCCGACGGCCACGCAGTACGGATATGCGCTCGGCATCCTGCTGCTCGTCCCGCTCGGCGACACCCGCGACCGCCGAAAGCTGATCCTTTCCCTGGGGGCGGCGACGACGGTGGCACTGGCCGCCGCCGCGCTCTCCCCCGACCTCGCCGTCCTCACCGTCGTCAGCTTCCTGCTGGGCGCCCTCACCCCGATTCCGCAGATCGTCGTCCCGCTCGCCGTAGCGCTCACCGGTGGTCAGGCCAAGGGCCGGGTCGTCGGCGTCCTCCAGGGCGGCCTGCTGGTCGGCCTGCTCGCCTCCCGTGCCTACGCGGGGGCGCTGGCCGACCTCGTGGGCTGGCGCTGGGTCTACGGCTGCTCGGTCGTGCTGATGGCGATGCTGCTGGTGCTGCTGTTCTTCGCGCTGCCCAAGGGCATCACCGGCAGCGCCGCGATGCCGTACAGCGATCTGCTCAAGAGCCTGCCGAAGCTGTTCCGGGGCAGCCCGCTGGTGCGCCGGGTGTGTACGTCCGGGGCGCTGGTCGGCGTCTCCTTCGGCGCCTTCTGGACGACGCTCGCCTTCGTCCTCCAGGACTCCTACGGCTACGGGCCCGGCATCGCCGGACTGTTCGGCCTGGTCGCCGCGGCGAGCGCGCTCGGGTCGCCACGAGCCGGCCGGCTGGCCGACCGCAAGGGCGGCCGCTACACCCAGACGGTGCTGCTGTTCGTCTCGCTGGCCGGCTGGGCGGCGCTCGCGGGCGGCAAGGAGTGGCTGGTCCTGATCGTGCTCGGCGTCATCCTGCTGGACGTCGGCGTATGGGGCAACCAGGTCGTCAATCAGGCCATGCTCTTCAAACTCGACGCAGGGCAGCACAGCAGGCTCAACACCCTTTACTTCACGACCCGTTTCCTGGGGATCGCGACGGGCTCCCTCATCGGTTCCCAGATCTGGAACGCGGGAGGCTGGTACGCCGTCGCCGCCCTCGGGGTAGGAGCCCTGCTCCTGGCCGCGCCGATCCTGTGCACCACCCGCGACGCACAGCCGGCGGACGCCGCCCCGGCCAACACCACCCCCGAGGAGACCGCCTCCCGAACGAGCTGACCACACACCGGACTGCCGAACGCGAGGGGGCACCGGGCGGACGTGCGCGGCACGCGCGGCTCCGCCCGGTGAGCCCCTCACTGTGGCGCCACTATCCGACCCCGCTACGACGTCCCGTCCATCCTTCTGCCGTACGAGCCGCCCGAGCAGGCCGTTGAGCTGGGCGAACACGCCTTCCTCGTCGGTGGTGTCGAGACGGCGGATGCCGAGCTCGACCCCCGCCTCGCGGGCGGCCGTTCGCAGGGTGCCGGCACGCGAGAGGTCGCGCAGCGTCGCGACGGTAGTGAACCCCGCCCTGGCCGCGGCGACCGCGGACGCCAGGCCGATCCCGGACGACGTCCCAGAAAAGCGGCACACCCCGAGCGGAATAGGGGGCTCGGGGTTGATCCTCAGCCGGCTGACGGGGCTTCAATGCGGGAGGAACCCCCGAGGATCGCCTCAAGGAGGCCGGGGAAGCGGTCCTCCATCTCCTGGCGGCGGACCCGGACCACCCGCTTGCGGCCTTCGACGAACGTCCTCGTCAGACCCGCCTCGCGCAGCACCCGGTAGTGGTGGGAAATGGTCGGGTTGCTCAGCCCCAGACCCGTGCGCTCGACCAGGACCGAAGCGGCGGGACAATCTAGACATGGGCCACGGCTCACAGCGCCGATGCATCGCCCGGAAGCTCAGCGGGTCCCGGAGCACCGATCATGGACGGACAGTCCGCAAGCAGCCCGGATACCGACCGCCAGGAGCACGAGCGCCGCGAGATAGCCGCCCTCACCGAGCGGCTGACAAGCCGCTACAGCACCCTCCCGGCCTCGGTCGTCGAGGCGGCCGTCCGTACGGCCGAGGACAGCATGCGCGACGCCCGCATCCGGGACTACGTCCTGATCTTCGTCGAACGGCGGGCCCGGGCCGCCCTCGATCAGCGGGTGAAGAACAGCATCTGACCGCTACCGTGCACGGAGTCGCCTCCGGCGAGGCTCACCGGGACACCGTGCGACGGAACCTCGCGACGCTGGAGGACCATGGCCTGGTGCGTCGCACGCACAGCGGCGCCTACCCCGTGGAGAGCGCCAGGTTCGAGTTGACCCTGGCCTCTCCGGACCAGCAATCACGTACGGGAGAAAGGGCGCATCGCCACCGCCACTGTGGAACGGACGACGCCCGAGGCGCGGCCGCCTCAAACGGGCGGGCGGGCAACACCGGCGGCCTGGCTAGTCGGCGACGACCCCCGTGTTCTGGCAGGCGGTCAGCAGCCAGCGGCCGTCGGCCTGCTTCGAGACCACGTACAGCGGAGCGCCCTCGCTCTCCTCGCCCGGGGCCAGGTAACGCTGACGGACCTTGACCGCCGCGACGTCGGGGCGGATGAAGAACACGTGGACCACCTCGTAGGTGACCTTGCCGTCCCAGTTCGCCGCGGGGAGGACCTTGCGGGTGAACTCCGAGATCGCGTCGAGGCCGATGAGGACCTTGCCGTGAGCCGTCGTCCAGATCGCGTCCGGGTGGAAGAGGGCGAGGAACTCCTCGGGGTCCTTGTTCTGCTGGGAGTGCTCGACGGTGGCGACGAGCCGGCCGATGGCCTCGATGTCTGCCGCGCGGGATGTGGATTCCGTGTTCATGTGGATCATCATCACATCTCAAGCGCGATTGAGGTCAAGCGTGTGATCACATGCGCTGTGGGGATGGCCGGACGTCCGGCGCCGTCCCGTACAAACGGGGAGTTTGAGTAGCTGTTGCCCTACCGAACACGATCGTTGGGCTTCCGCTGGTGGGCGTGAACTCCGTCTTGGTGAGTTGGGACGAGGTGGGAATCGAGCGTCGCGCCTGTCCTGTCGCGTGGTGTTGGGCCGGAGTCAGCCACCCGGGGGCGGATCTATCAACTCCGCAACTGGAAGGTGTGGTTGTGACTGACCGGACCGGACTTTCCAGTCGCAGACCGGAACGCCCGGCCCATGCCACCAGTGATGGTGACAGCTACCATCAGCGCTGCGTATTGGACGCGCAGGGCCGGTGTCCCGAGGCCGGCAGCGGACTGTAGGCCGGCTCCGCAGCTCCGACGAAGGGCGAGGGAACACGCATGAGAGTGACCGTCGGCGGCGGCGGCATCGCCGGGCGGACCTGACTCCATCCACCGCGGCCGGCTACAGATGATGATGCTGGCGGCGGTGCGCGAACGACTGGGGCCGGACTCGGTCCGTACCGGCCTGCTCTTCCAGAGATTCGAGCAGACCGCGGACGGCGTCCGCGCCCACTTCCTGGACCGGTCGAACGGTCAGCCCGCGGTCGAGGACGCCGACGTCCTGGTCGGCGCAGACGGCATCGACTCCGCGGTCCGTACCCAGCTCCACCCGGACGAGAGCCCACCGACGTGGAACGGCGTCCACATGTGGCGTGGCGTCGCCCACCATCCGCACGTCCTCGACGGTCGTTCGATCGTGGTGGCCGGAGGGACCCCCGGCGCGAAGTTCGTCGCCTACCCGATCGAGGACCCCACGTCAGCGGACGGCGACACCCTGGTGAACTGGGTGCTGGAGCTTCGACACAGGTCCGGGCACGAGCCGTCCGCCCCGCCTCCGGAGGGCACCGGCCGTCGCGTCACCGCGGCGGAGGCCCGCGCCGGGCTGTCGTTCTGGCAGCTGCCCTGGATCGACCTCACGACGCTCGCCGAGCGCTCCTCGGCAATCTTCGAGTACCCGATGCTCGACCGCGATCCCTTGCCCCGCTGGAGCTTCGGACAGTCACGCTCCTCGGCGACGCCGCACACCCGATGTTCCCCATGGGCATGAACGGCGGCTCGCAGTCCATCGTCGACACCCGCGTACTGGCCTGGTGCCTGGCCCGGGAGAACGACCCCGTCGCCGCGCTCCGCCAATACGACCGAATGCGCCGGCCGGCCGTCAATGCGATCGTGCTGGCCAATCGGAACCTGGGGCCGGAAGCGATCATCGCGCGAGCCGAGGCCCACGGCGGGCCGCTGCCTGCCGGGCAGGCCGACAAGATCGCAACCGACTACAGGAGGCTGGCCCAGGCCACTGCGGCACAGGTCAACACCCGCCCGTCCTGGACGGTCCAGCACCGTGCCACGGACCCGGCGCGCTGAAGGCCGGCATGGGAGAACGGGCAACCGCTGCCCGGACCCTGGCGACCTCCGATTCCTGATGCGCGGGCGGCACCTTTCGTAGCGCTTACGCGGAGGACGTCGGCCAGGCACCCAGGCCGTCCCTCGGGCCCGAGCCGGTCCAGCAGGGCTGGAACCAGCTGCTGTTCATGGACCGACAACAGCCCCGTCGCCTCGGCGGACACCGCACGTGTCCCGCATTCCACCAACGCGACCAGGCTCCGACGACCCACCACCAGCAAAGTCACCGGTATTGCGCTTAGGTCATACTTTCTCGGTGTCTATAGCAGCAGAGATCCCAGCGCCCGCCCCTCGTCCGAAGCGCCGTAAGGCGTTGTGGCTCGTTGCCTTAGCCGCGACCGCAGCCTTGGGCGGCCTGACATACGCATTCACCGGGGTCGAGGACACCGTTGGCAAAGGCTTTCAAGAACGCCCGATGGCCTGCTCGGAGGCGATGTACGCCATGGGCTGGGTGCTTCCCGACCACGCGAGCGACCAACAGTGCACCGAGCTCAGCGGCGGCCTTGCGGGCCACACCCAGTCGGGCACCTTCCGCATGTCGCGCGCCGATGTCCGCCCCTGGCTCGCTTCGCTCTCCGGGGAGCGGAATCAGCCGGACGGGGTGGGGTCCGACAGCGTGGTGGAACGGAAGGAAGGGCTCGCCCTTGGCATCCTCAGGCCGTCGGGCAGCCTTCAGGCCGACGAGGTGAGGGTGAACGTCCGCTGGGATAGTGAGGACACCGCAGTCGTCACCTTCGAGACGTTCGACTACTAAGGATTGTCCGACGCCGTCAATGGTTTACGCTGCTCGCCGGTCGGAGATGGGGCACTCCTCCCCCTCAGACCACAAGTTTTCCGTAAGAGGCGGGTGAGTGGGCGGGGCGAATCGGAGTCGGAGTCGCCGAAAGCGCCTCGATCCGCAACGCTGTTGTTGCGACCGCTCCCATCCGCTGAGAATCCCACGGCGCCCGTGCCGCCACGGAGTTCGGAGTTCCGGTAATGCTTTTCGACGTCACCCGCAGTGAACTCGCCGGCATCTTCGGCGAGGACCGGATCGCAACTCTGCCCGCCACCGTCTTCCCTCCCACCGGCGCGGACACCGAGGGCGCCCGCCTCCTACAGACCATCGGCGTCCCCACCGGGACACTCCTGCTGCGTCAGCCGGACGAGCACGACAGCCTGCTGCCCCTCGTCCAGGACGTCGTCTGCATCAAAGACTTCGAAGACGCCGCGGAGGGCGCGGAGGGCGCAGGTGGCTGGCCCGTCATCGGCTGGCTGCTCAACGCGCACCTCGCCCTCGACCCCGTATCCGGCAAGGTGTACGCATTCGACCCCGACGAGGAGACCGTGCAGGAACTCCACACGGACGTCTCCTCCCTCGTCCAGGTCACCCTCCGGTTCCAGCACCTGCTCGACGCGTTCACCTTCAGCGGCGACGAGGAGACCGACTTCGAGCGCTTGGACGACGAGGTCGATCGCATCCGTACGGAGACGAGCACCATCGACCCGCTCCCCTTCCAGGACGACGAGACCCTCTGGTCGGTAGTGGGCGATGAGATCGCCATGGGCCAGCGATTCAAGGGCAACAGCCCGGGAGCCCGCTCGCTCTACGGGTGATCACCGACCGGTGGCGAGCATCCAGATCCCGATAGCCGTGAACAGAGTGCCGCCCGCAAGAAGAGCCGCGACCTCCGCAATCCGTCTCCTGAGGAGGTCGATTCGCGCATCCTTCGGTGCCTCGGGAAAGTAGCGCACCGGGACCCCACAGCCCACGGGAAAGCCCTTGACTCCGGATGACCTGGCCTGGAACGTATGCCGACTACCTCGCGCATCAACGAATTCGACCACCGCGAAGTAAACAGGGCCACCATCTATTCGGGAACCATCCGTGTGGTGGCGGACCACCAGGCCCCTGACGCGGATCCCCTCGCGCTGGAGGCGGTGCTGGACCATGACCTCATAGGTGCCGAACCCGAGGAGGGCGAGACCTGCCAGTAGCAACATCGCAACCCACACCGCTGCTTACCCTTCCATGCCTTGCACGACTCTCCGGGTAGCTCCGGTCGTAGGAGTGGACGCTACATCGGCTGGAGGCGGTTCCTGCGAAAGAGGCGGCTGCCCGCGCAGGATCTCGCACTCCAGCTGTCACCGTCACTGTCACCGGAGCCTCCACGCCACCGAGCAGGCAGGCAGAGGCGCCATGGCCCCGGACCAGATGGTCCGGGACACTTCAGCGAAGCCTTCACCGCTTGCTTGAGCCGTTTGTCGCGACGAGTGGCACGCACGGTTCTGAGGGGGCCGGAGTGATAGCAATGCGCTCCGGCTACCCGACTTCCGCACCCGGCCCGAACGCGACACGACCGACAGGGAGCTGACGTGACGACGTTGCGGCCCAGCGAGCAGAGGCGTGACCTCGGCGTTGTCCAGTACAGCGCCCCGCCCGTCCCCCGTTCCCTTTCCCCTCTCCCCTGTGCGGAGAATCTCGATGCGTACATCAGCACATGAACGATGGAAGCGGCCCCAGCCGCCGGGCGACGACGAGCGCACACTCAAGGAGCTCGGATACACCCAACAACTACACCGTCGCATGGGAGCTTTCGGTAACTTCTCCGCCTCCCTGTCGGTCATCTCCATCATGTCCGGGACGCTGCTGCTCTTCGGCTACGGCCTGAACAGCGGCGGGCCCGCGGTGGTGGTGTGGGGGTGGCTCGCCGTGGGGCCGCTGGTGCTGTGCCTGGCCGCGGCGCTGGCCGAGATCACCTCCCGCTACCCCACCAGCGGCGGCCTGTACTACATGGCCCGCCAGCTCGGCGGTGAGCGGTGGAGCTGGTACACCGGCTGGCTGAACCTTCTGGGGCTGCTCGGCGGGATCGCGGCCCAGGACTACGGCATCGCGACCTTCACCGCCGCCTGGGCGAACCTGCAGTTCGGCTACGTGCCGACGCCGGGGTCCCTGCTGGTCATGTACGCGGTCATCCTCGCGCTGCACGCGGTCCTGAATCTCTTCGGCAGCCGGCTGATGAACGTCCTGACCTCCCTGAGCGCGTGGTGGCACCTGGCCGGAGCCGTCGTCATCATCGGCGCCCTGGCTTTCGTCCCCTCTCACCACCAGCCGGCCGGCTTCGTATTCTCCGAGTTCACCAACAACACCGGCTGGTCGAGCCCCGTGTACGTCATCCTGCTGGGCATGCTGCTGCCGTGCTTCGCTTTGGCCGGCTACGACACCTCGGCCCACCTGAGCGAGGAGACCAGTGGCGCTTCCGTGGCCGCGGCGCGCGGGATCATCCGCTCGGTGGCGGTGTCCTGGATCGCCGGCGGCATCCTGCTGATCGCCTTGCTGTTCGCCGTCCAGGACTACGCCGCGACGCTGGGCAGCGAGACCGGGGTGCCGGTGGCGCAGATTTTCCTGGACGCTCTGGGCGTGGCGACGGCGAAGGCGTTGATGCTGGTGATCATCGTGGCGCAGTTTCTGTGCGGCTACGCCGTGACCGCCTCCGCCAGCCGCATGATCTACGCCTTCTCCCGTGACGGCGCCCTGCCCGGCTCGGCGCGCTGGCGGAAGGTCAGCCGTCGTACGGCCGTCCCGGCCAACGCTGTCCGGCTCGCAGTCGGTGTCGCCTTCGTGCTTGCCCTGCCGTCCCTGTACTCCGCCACGGCGTTCTCGGCGGTGACCGCGATTTCCGTCGTGGGTTTCACCCCGGCCTACGCCATCCCGGTGCTGCTGCGGCTGCGCCACCCGGACCGGTTCACCCCCGGGCCCTGGCACCTGGGCCGCTGGAGCCGGCCGATCGGCTGGGCGGCAGTACTCTCGGCAGCCGGCGTATCAGTGCTGTTCCTGCTGCCGCAGTCCAGCCCGGTCACCGCCATGAGCTTCAACTACACCCCCGTCGCCCTGCTGGTGGCCCTCGTCATGGCCGCGCTGTGGTGGCGGTTCGGACGCCGCTCCTACGGAGTGCCCCGCTCCAGCTCAATGAAAGCCCACGATCAGATCGAAGAGGCCGAGAACATCACCTGACGGAACACGCAGATCCGTGGCGCTAGCCCCGCCACCGCACCCCGTGCCGCCGCCGCAGCCGGTGGATCTCCCACCAGGCCAATGCCGTCACCGACACCGGGCCACCGAGGAACGCACAGACCGCGAGCGGCACCGGGCCCGGCGGCAGGCCGCCCGACGACAGGCCGAGGAAGGCGAACACCCAGACCAGGGCGGAGGTGACCAGCGCGGGCAGCGCCGCGTGCACGGCGGACAGGTTGAAGGCGTGGCGCAGCGCCGGACCGGAGGCGAAGCAGAGGAAGAAGATCACCCACCAGAACGGCGCCCAGCACACGAACATCACGGACGCCCGGAGCAGCAGCCCGAACAGCCCGTTGGCGCTGCTGGGCAGCAGCCCCATCCCCTTGCCCGCCGCTATGAACAGCAGCGGCACCAGCGTCCAGGCGCCGAAGTACCACAAGGCCGATCGGCCGGCCGGCCACAGCTGCGTCCGCATGGTCCGCCGAGCCCCGGGCCTGGCCGCCCAGAAGAGCAGCGCCACGACCACCGCCGCGCTCAACAGCGCCAGCCAGGGTGCGAACAACACCCGTTCCAAGACCTGCTTCTGTGCCTCCGCCACGTCCTTCCTGCTACCGAACACGGTCAGCAGCCCCACCGAAATGACGAGGGCAGCCCAGGCCCGCACCCGCTGCACCCGGAACACCTCGGGATCCTCGACGTGCCCTTCCGGGCGTACGGGGAAGACCCGTCGCGCCATGCGGCGGGCCGTACGGGCCAGTTGGTAGCCGGCCAGCAGCGGCACGGTCAGCCACCACAGGCATGGGAGGACCAGCACCAGCAACACCCCGCCGTGCACCTGCTCCCGCCGCCCCCGCAACACCTCACCCAACGGCGGCCATTCGTCCTCACGCAGCCGTCGCCACAGCGGCGTGTACGGGCGCGGAGGGTCGCCCGGGGGCCGTGGCGGGTCGCCCCCCGGGCCGCGGCTCGCCGTCCGGCGCCCGCCCGGGCGGGCGGGGCGGGTCGATGCTCATGGGGTCCCTTCCACCGTCCCGGAAAAGGACGCGCCCCGGCTCGGCCACGGTTCCCGACACCGGGACGCCCCGCACTGCCAGGCCGCGCCGCGCCGGCCCCGGCGCCGGGCATGGGGCGGCCCGGAAGAGTTCCTCAGGGCGCCGGCCTCAGTACCCTGGGGATCATCACACTGAGTAGTACACGACCGCCGCCGAAGGAACCCGCCATGAAAATGCTCATCAACGTTCCCGAGTCCGTCGTCGCCGATGCTCTGCGAGGGATGGCTGCTGCTCATCCTGAGCTCAGTGTCGATGTCGAGCACCGCGTCGTCGTGCGGCGGGATGCGCCCGTGGGCGGGAAGGTGGGGCTCGTGTCCGGGGGTGGGTCGGGGCATGAGCCGTTGCACGGGGGGTTCGTGGGGTACGGGATGCTGGATGCCGCGTGTCCCGGGGAGGTTTTCACCTCTCCCGTTCCGGATCAGATGGTGCGGGCGGCGGCGGCCGTGGACAGCGGCCGGGGCGTGTTGTTCATTGTGAAGAACTACACGGGTGACGTCCTCAACTTCAACATGGCCGCGGAGCTCGCCGAGGACGAGGGCATCCAGGTGGCCAGCGTGCTGGTCAACGACGACGTCGCGGTGACCGACAGCACCTTCACGGCGGGCCGGCGCGGCACCGGCGCCACCCTGTTCGTGGAGAAGATCGCGGGCGCGGCGGCCGAGGAGGGGGCGCCGCTGGAGCGGGTGGAGGCGCTGGCGCGCCGGGTGAACGAGGCGTCGCGGAGCTTCGGCGTGGCGCTCGGCGCGTGCACCACGCCCGCCAAGGGCAGCCCGACGTTCGACCTGCCCGCCGGGGAGCTGGAGCTGGGCGTGGGGATCCACGGCGAGCCGGGCCGGGAGCGGCGCGCGATGATGACGTCCGGCGAGATCGCGGACTTCGCCGTGGACGCGGTCCTGACGGACCTGCGGCCGGGCGGCGAACCGGTGCTGTTGCTGGTCAACGGCGCGGGCGGGACGCCGCTGCTGGAGCTGTACGGGTTCACGGCCGAGGTGCACCGGGTGCTGCGCGAGCGCGGCGTGCCGGTCGCACGGACGCTCGTGGGCAACTACGTGACCTCCCTCGACATGGCGGGCGCCTCGGTGACGCTGTGCCGGGCCGACGAGGAGATCCTGCGGCTGTGGGACGCGCCGGTGCAGACGCCGGGCCTGCGCTGGGGCCGATAGCCGCCTCCTGAGATCATCAAAAGACCATTAGAGACCGTTAGGGACCGTCAGCCCCCTCGCGGGCGGCTGACCGAGCCCAGCCACAGCGTGTCGCGCGCCCGGGTCATGGCGACGAAGAGCTGGCTGCGGTGGAGTTCGCGGCGCTCGCGGGCGACGCCCTCGTCGGTACCGTCGCCCGCGCCGGCCGCGGCAGGGGCGTCGTGGTCGGGCAGGTGCACGTGCTTGAACTCCAGCCCCTTGGCCCGGTGGTAGCTGCCCAGCTTCACGCCGGGCACCGGGCGGCCGTCGTACTGCTCCAGGGTGATCGCGGGTATGCCGTCCCGGGCGAGGAGGCGCCGGTAGCGCGCCCGCTCCGCGCCGGTGCGGCAGAGCACCGCCGTGTCGGGCCACGCCCCGGGGCCCAGGGCGTGCAGGGCGGCGAGGAGGGCCGCGTCGTGCTCGGCGAGGGTCGCCGCGGCGACTCTGGTGACGCGGCCGTCGCCGCAGGTGAGGTCGATGTCGCGGCGCCCCGCCGTGGGGGTGCCGTCGATGTCGTCGAAGGAGTCCTGGGCGACGACGGCGAGGGCGGCCTCCAGGACGGCCTTGGCGTTGCGGTAGTTCGTGCGCAGCACCTGCCCGCGGTCGCCGCGCACGTCGACGCCCGCGTCGGAGAGCCGGAAGCCGCCCGGGTAGACGGCCTGCTGGCCGTCCCCGACCAGCAGCAGGCCGTTGTCCGCGTCGCCGACGAGCGCGTGCAGCAGGCGGACGCCGACGAGGGTGAGGTCCTGCACCTCGTCGACGACGACCGAGGTGTACGGGCTGCTGCCGGGGTGGGCGAGGGCCTCGTCGAGCGCGAGGGCGAGCACGTCGTTGAAGTCGTGCACGCCCTTGGCGGCGAGGTTGCGCTCGTACTCCTCGTACAGCGCCCACACCGCCTGCCGGTGCGGCCGCCGCAGGTGGGTGCGGCGGCGCACGCGCCGCAGCGCCGCGTACTCCTCGAAGTCCGTGATGCCCCGGCCCTTGACGACGTAGTCGATCTCCTCGCGCCAGTAGCCGGGGGCCGGGTCGAGGGCGGCGAGCACCGTGTCGCGGCCGTGGTGGGTCCAGGCCCGGCTGAAGGCGTCCTCCGCCTTGCCGCCGTCGAGCCTGCTCGCGATGCCCCGGCCGCGGAGGAACTGCCCGGCCCACGCGTGCAGGCTGCTGAACTCGACCCGGTCGGCGACCGCGGGGGCCATGGTCTTGAGGAACGTGCTCTGGACGCGGGGCAGGTTGTTGGCGAAGGTGACGTAGAGGATCCGTCCGGAGGTGCGCTGGGCGAGGTGGGCGGCGCGGTGGAGGGCCACGACCGTCTTGCCGGTGCCCGCAGGGCCGCTGACGCGGGCGGGGCCGGACCAGTTGCGGCGGACGAGGGCGAGCTGGGCGGGGTGGAGGAACGTCATCCACTGTTCGATCGGGGCGCTGCGGGCGGCTTCCAGGGCCGCGTTCCGGATCTCCTCGGCGTCGAAGAGTGCGTCGTCGGCCGCATCCGGAGCCGGGGCGAGCGCCGCGGCCGGAGCCGAGGCGGGCGCCGCGGCCGGTGCCGGTTTCGGCCGCGGGGATACGGCGGTGCTCTCGTACGCGGGGAAGGCGCGCTCCAGGTGGTCGGCGACCGCCCGCACGTCGGCCGGACGGAGGCGGGTCCGCTCGGCGACGAGGGCCGGAGTCACCTCGCGCTCCCCCAGCAGCCGTACGGTGCCGAGCGCGGCGTTCACCGACCGGCCGGCGAAGACCATCAGCGGCTGGACGGCCACGGGGGACAGGTTCATCCCGGAGACGGCGTTCTCCGCGGTCCGCGTCATCCGGAGCAGCTTGCCGATCTCGCCGTCGCAGCTGCGCCCGCCGGCCGTGAGATGGCCACCGGCCGTCTCGGGGGCGTGCCGCCAGTTCTTGACGTCGATGACGAAGACGCCGCCGGGGCCGACGAGCAGCATGTCGACGTTGGCCGAGCGGGTGCCGGGCCAGCGGCGGTCGAGGAGCAGCCGCCAGCCGCGCCGGGTGAGCACCTGGAGCTTCGCGGCGACCTGGCGTTCGCCTTCGCTCGCGGCTTCCCAGTTGCGGACCTCCCACCGGGCCGCCCTGAGCTGCTCGCGCAGCTCGCGTTCGTACTGCCGGGCCTCCTGCGCCCGCTTCCACGCCGATCCCCCCGCGGCCATGCGCGCCCCCTCCACCACCCCGGACGTAGAGTGATGATCGTATAACCGAGGGGAGCGAACGGGGTATCTCCCGCCTATCTTCTGCCCATCTCTCACCCTTTACTTGACGTTGACAGCTGCCCACGCGGCCGCCACCGCCGCGTACGGGCCGCTGCCGGTGCCGTACAGCTCCCCCGCCGCGCGCAGGGTCGCCGCACGCGCCGCCGCGTAGTCCGTGCGGGAGGTCATGTGGACCGTCAGCGCGCGGTACCAGATCTTCTCGGCGGCGGACAGGCCGATGCCTTTGACGGGCTTGCCGTCGTACGTGGGGCTGTCGTAGTGGACGCCGCCCACGTCCTTGGGGCCGCTGCCCTCGGCGAGCAGGTAGAAGAAGTGGTCGGCGGGGCCGCTGGAGTAGTGGACGTCGGCGTTGCCGATGCCGGGGTACCAGTAGTCCTTGGAGGCGCCGTCCCTGGAGGGCTTGTCCATCCAGCCGCGTGCGGTCGTGCCGGTGATGTCGGTCCGCTCGCCGGTGAGGTAGTCGCCGGGGTCGACCGGGTTGTGCGCGGAGAACTCGGCGGCCGCGGCGAAGATCGTGCTGGTCGCCTCGTTGAGGCCGCCCGCCTCGCCGCTGTACTCCAGGCCCGCCGTCGACGCGGTGACGGCGTGGGTCATCTCGTGCGCGCCGGCCTCGATGGTGAGGACCGGCTCCCGGCTGCCGGCGGCGCCGTCGCCGTAGGTCATGCAGCCGCTGACGGCGTCCCAGAAGGCGGAGGAGTAGTTGTTGCCGTAGTGGACGCGGCTGCAGTTGCCGCGGCCGTCGCCGTAGACGCCCCTGCGGCCGTGGGTGTTCAGGTAGTAGTCCCAGACGACGGAGGCGATGTAGTGGGCGGCGACGCCGGCGGTCTGCCTGCCGCCGTCGCACCAGTCGTTGTCGGCGTCGGTGAAGAGGGTGCCGTTGCCGGTGGTCGAGCCGCCGAGGTCGTACGTCCTGTGATGGCCGCGCCCGGCGTCGTCGAGCTCGTACCGGCCCGTGGTGGTGTTGTGCGTGGTGCCGAGAACGACTTCGCCGACCGTGCTGCCGCCGCAGCCCCTGCCGGTGGCGGGCTCGCCGGCGGAGCGGGTGCCGGCCTCGGCGGGGCCGGACTGCAAGCCGGCGAGGAGGAGGACGGCGGCGGCCGGCACGGCGAGGACGACGCTCATGCGAGACATGGAACGAGCGTGCCATCACTCGCACGCCTTGTCAGGAGCTTGACAAGCGAGGTCTGCGCGAGCGGTGCCTGCGCGAGCGATGTCTGCGCGCCATGCCACCTGCCGGTCTCCTGGGTTCGCCGGCTGCGGGCCGTCCCCGGCCGGTCGCGCAGTTCCCCGCGCCCTTTATGGAGCGCGGGCGCAGAGACGAGCCCCCCTCAGTCAGGACCCGTCGGCGTGTGCCGCAGATACGCCAGTACAGCGCTCACCCGCCGGTGCAGTTGCGGTATTTCCGCGAGCCCGAGCTTGGCGAAGGTGGAGTTGACGTGCTTCTCGATGGTCGACTCGGACAGCCGCAGCGACTCCGCGATCGCGCGGTTCGTCTTGCCCTCCGCCATGTGCCGCAGGACGTCGAGCTCCCTGCGGGTGAGCCGGGACAGCGGGGCGTCGGCGGCGCGGGCGTGGCTGCCCATCAGCACCTCCACGATGCGCGGGTCGACGACGGAGCGGCCGGCGACCACCTCGCGCAGGGCGCGCAGCAGTTCGTCGACCTCGCCGATGCGCTCCTTGAGGAGGTACGCGAGGCCGTCGGTGCCGCGCCGGAAGAGGTCGAAGGCGTAGTTCTCGTTGGCGTGCTGCGAGAGCACGACGACGCCGATGCCGGGGTGGCCGGCGCGGATGGCGTGGGCGGCCGCGATGCCCTCCGTGTGGTGGCCGGGCGGCATGCGGATGTCGGCGATGACGACGTCGGGGCGGAGCCGGCCGACGGCGTCAAGGAGCTCGCCGGCCGTGCCCACCGCCGCGACGACGTCGGCCTGGCCGGTGTCCTCCAGCAGCCGGCGGGTGCCCTCGCGGACCAGGTAGTGGTCCTCGGCGATGACGACGCGCAGGGGGTCAGGCACGGGTCTCCTCCCTCACTTGCTTCTCCTGCCTCACCCGCTCCAGGAGCCGGGCGCGGATGACGGTGCCGGTGCCGGGACCGCTGGTGATGGTGAGCTCGCCGCCCACCGCCTCGATGCGGTCGCGCATGCCGGTGAGGCCGGAACCACGGGTGGTCTCGGTCGGGAACCCGGCGCCGTCGTCGCGGACCTCCACCAGGAGCCGGCCGCCGCCGCGGGCCATGCGGATGGCGACGTGCGTGGCCGCGGCGTGCTTGAGGACGTTGGTGAGGGCCTCGGAGACCAGGTAGAAGGCGGACTCCTCGACGTCGAGGGCGAACCGCACCCCGCCCAGCGACTCCTCGCTGTGGACGGTGACGGGGATGGGCATGCGGCGGGCGCACGAGGTCACGGCGGCCACGAGGCCCTGGTCGGTGAGGATCGGCGGGTGGATGCCGTGGGCGAGCTCGCGCAGCTCGTCGATGACGCGGTAGGCGTCGTCCTGCATCTCGGTCAGGGCGGCGTCGATGTCGCCGCCGCGGCGCAGGCAGCTGCGGGCGAGGGCCAGTTTGGCGACGAGGGCGACGAGCTCCTGCTGGATGCCGTCGTGGAGGCGGCGTTCGATGCGGCGGCGCTCGGTGTCCTGGGCGTGGACGATGCGGGCGCGGGAGGCGTCGAGCTCGGCGGCCTGGCGCTGCACCTCCTCCACGCGGGCGGAGAGCTCGGCGGCGAGGCGGACGTTGTGCACGGCGAGGGCGGCCGAGCGGGCCAGGGTCTCGCCGATGTCGTGGTCCTCGGGGGTGCAGCGGCCCTCGGCCTTCGGGCCGTACTCGATGAGGCCGAGCACGTCCTCCCCGTAGAGGAGGGGGAACTCCCCGAGGGGCTCGGCGGGCAGCCCGCCGGCGCCGGCGGGCCGTGCCCCGGCCTCCCCCACGGAGACGGGTAGTCCCTCGCCGCCGAGCCGGACGCGCACCCACTGGAGGTTCAGGCCCTCGTGCAGGCCGGTCGCGAGGCGGGGCGCGAGCCGGCCGAGGTCGTAGGCGTGCTCCAGGGTGGTGCCGAACTGGACGAGGAGCTCGAACCTGCTCAGGCGCTTGCCGAAGACGTGGCGCTCGGCGAGGGCGTTGAGCCGGGCGCGCAGCGGCTGGAAGAGGGCCGTAGCGACGACGGCGACGAACAGGGACAGGCCGACCGGGAGGTACTGGCCGGCGGTGAGCCCGAGGGTCAGCGCCATGCCGAGGTACCAGCTGTTGATGATGATCCACAGGCATCCGTAGACGGCCGAGCGGCGGATGACGAGGTCGACGCCGAGGAGCCGATGGCGGAACGCGGCGTAGACGATGGCCAGGGCCATCGCCACGTACGGCAGGGCGCCCAGGACGGCGCCGACGAAGTAGAGCATGCCCTGCTCGCCCTGCCAGGTGCGGAAGAGGCGGGAGGCGCCGCGGGCCAGGAGGAGGACGGCGCCGGGGACGGCGAAGGGCAGGAGGGCGGCGATGTCGCGGCGGCCGGCCGCGGGGGCGCGCAGGCAGCGCAGCACGAGGAGGGCGGCGCCGAGGCCGGGCAGCCACGCCTCGGGGTAGTAGAAGACGACGTAGTGGACGGTGAGCCGGCTCATCCCGGTCAGCGGCAGCAGGGCGGGCAGGGCCAGCAGGCCCCACAGGGCGCCCAGGACGCGGCGCTCGTACGGGAAGGCGTACCTGCCGTCGGGCAGCAGGGCGAGCAGCCGCACCACGAGGATGCTGACGATCAGGTCGCAGGTCTGGCTGAGCACCTGGAGGCCGTAGTCCGCGGGCAGGTGCAGGGCGCCGGGCGCCGGGCGGAGGTTCCAGTCGAAGGCCCGGATCAGCAGAGTGGTGCTGTAGCGAAACGCAATGGTCACCGAGAGCCAGGTGCCGATCAGGAGAAGTCGCTTTGCGACCGGACTTGTCGGCGCGTGCCACCACGTGAACAAACCGGCGAAATAGCACGGGAGAACGGAACCCAGGATCCACGGCAGCGTATACCGGTTCTGCAACTGGGTGGTGCCGATGAGCGTCGCCCAGAGCATGCACAGTCCGCCGCACACCGCGACGATGTGCATCCCCCGGTTTCTGGCCGCTGCCATAAGGGACATTATCGCGGGCCGCCGGCGGAACCGTCCAGAGAGGAAATCCACCGTCGCGCATGGCGGAGAACCTCCATGCGGTTTGGGGGACCACCGGGTGCCCGGGAAAAGCCGCCGGGCCGCAGACTCATGACGCCGCTTCCACGGCATCGCTTCATCGGCATCGCTTCCGCGACACCGACATCGGCATCGACGTCGACATCGCATCCATGACATCGCTTCAGGGAATTCGAACGGAACGGTGGCTGCCATGAGTTCTTCCTCCGGTCCAGAGGTGGTCGTCTGGGACACCACCTACGCCTGTCCCCTGCGCTGCTCGCACTGCTACTCGGAGTCGGGGCGGCGCCCGTCCCGGCAGCTCGGCCTGCAGGACATGCTCCGGGTGACCGACGCCCTGATCTCCCTGGGGCCGCGGGTCGTCGCCCTGTCCGGCGGCGAACCGCTCCTCGTCCGGGGCCTGTTCGAGGTGGCGGCGCGGCTGCGCGACGCCGGGGTGCGCACGTCCGTCAACACCAGCGGCTGGCTGATGAACCGGCCCCTCGCCGAAGGGCTCGCGGACCACTTCGACGAGGTGATCGTCAGCCTCGACGGCGCGACGCCCGGGGTGCACGACCGCATCCGGGGCCGGGCCGGCTCCTTCGACCGGGTGATGGCCGCGCTGGGGGTGCTGGACGAGGTGGCCGGGGAGCGCCGGGCGGCCGGCCGGCAGGGGCCGCGCCTCGGCATCGACTGCGTGGTGATCCGCAGCAATTTCGGGCAGCTGGAGGACTTCGCGGCCGTCATCGCGCACCGCTTTCCCCGGCTCAACACCCTCGCCTTCAATTCCGCCGTTCCCGAAGGCCTCGCCAGCCGCCCGGAATTCTGCCGCCGCGAACTCCTCGACGACGCCCAGGTGGCACACCTGACCAGCGACGGGCTGCTGGCCCGGCTGCGCGAGCTCGCTCCCCCGTCCGTATCCGTCTTCACCACGGACAACTTCAACCTCGTCATGACCCCCGAGCGGGTGGCCCGCCGCGTCGACACCCTGGTGATGCAGGTGGAGCCGGACGGCAGGGTGCGCGGAATCCCCGTGTACGAGGGAACGGTCGGCAGTCTGCTGGAGGAGCCCGCGGCGCTGCTGTGGGAGCGCACCCTGGAGCGGCTGAACGACCCCTTCGTCGTGGAGACCCTGTCCTCGGTGCGCTCCATGGGGACCTGGGCGGAGGCGGTCCGGCGCATGGACCTGCGCTTCGGCTCCCCGGAGGACGTGCTGAGGATCGGCCGGCGCTCGGTCCGTACCAATCCCCCGGAATTCGCTGAAGCGGCCGATCCCGTAGCCGGTTGATTCCGCGGCCGACCCATCCAACGGCCGGCTGTTTTCCGGGCCGCATTCCGCGGACAGGCCGCGGCCCCCGTAAACCCCGCCGATTCCAGAGATTCCCGAAGTCTTCAAAAGAATTTCTCAGAGTTCCGCAGACTTCCACAGACTCCCAAAGGCATCGAGAGGCACCGAGAGGAGGGGCCCGTCTTGATGAATCTCAAGGACTACGACCGTTTCTACCGGGCGGACCCGGACTTCTTCGAATTCCCCGAGCGCCTCCCCGACACCTCCGGGCGGCTTTCCGCGGTCCTCCGCGAACCGCCGGCGGGCTGGGACCGTACGGACCGCGGCTGGTGGGTGGCGCTGCGGCCGCGGGCGGTGCGCGTGCCCGCGCAGGGCTGGCGGATCCACGTCTCCGTGGCGCTCCCGTACGTGGCGCGCGCGGCGGAGACCGTCCGGGGCTTCTGCCTCCTGCGCGGCATCCCCTTCGACGTCGTCCGCAGCCTCGACGCCGCCCGTGCGCTGGCCGGTGAGCACGCCGACCGGCTCACGAGCGGCGACCTGATGACGCTCCACCCCGCGGGCGAGGCGGAGCTCGCCGGGGCGCTCACCGAGCTGAACGCGCTGCTGGAGGCGCTCCCGGGCCCGTACGTCCCGGGCGGGCTGCGCCACCGCGCCGGGCCGCTGTACGTGCGGTACGGCTCCTCCGGAACGCTGCGCTGCCCCGAGCCGGCCGCCGCGTACGGGGCCGGTGACGAACCCCGCCTGGTGCCGGCGCTGGAGCGCCCCGACGGCACGCTCGTGCCCGAGAACCGCCGCCCGGTCTTCCGCTGCCCGGACTGGGTCGCACTGCCGGAGTTCCTGCGCCCGGACCTGGAGACGCTGCACGCCGCGCCGGACGAGCCGCTGCCCTACCGCGTGCTGCGGGCGCTGAAGGCCACCACCGGTGGCGGCACTTACCTGGCCGAGGAGCGCGCCACCGGCACCCGCGTCGTCCTGCGCGAGGCCCGCCCCCACACCGGCCTCGACGGGCGCGGCGACGACGCCGTCACGCGCCTGGCCCGGGAGCGCGCGGTCCTCGGCCGGCTGGCCGGGCTGGACTGCGTGCCCCGCGTCCTCGGCCACCACGTCCGGGCCGGGCACCACTTCCTCGCCCTGGAGCACGTCGAGGGCCGCAGCCTGGCCGAGGCCGCGGCGGCCGCCTTCCCGCTGACCTCCGAGGCGCGGGCGGCCGAGGAGGCGGCCGCGTACGCCGACCGGTCGCTGGCCGTCGTGGCCCGGATCGCCGGTGCGCTGCGCGAACTCCGCACCCGGGGCGTGCGCCTCGGCGAGCTCAACCCGGGGGACGTGCTCCTGCGCCCCGACGGGCGCGTCGTCCTCACGTGTCTCGCGACGGCCACGGACCTGGAGGACGACCGGGCCCCGGCCCTGGGCGAGGAGGGCTGCACGGCACCGCCCGGCCTCCGGGGCGCGGACGCCACCGCGTACCTGCTCGACGCCCTGCGCCTGTGGCTGTTCCTGCCCGTCCCGCACCGCAGCCCTGCAACCCTGCGCGCCCTCGCCGCGGCCGCCGAGGAGCTGTACCCGCTGCCCGCGGGCTTCGGCAGCAGGCTGCTCGCGGGTCTGCTGCCGCATCCGGCGGCGTACGGGGCGGCCCGGGAACGGGAAGAGGACGAAGAGGACCACGCCGCGCTGCTCGCCGCGGAAGACCTCAACTGGCCCGCCGTCCGGGACTCCCTGGTCGCCGGGATCCACGCCATGGCCACCCCCGGGCGCGAGGACCGGCTCTTCCCCGCCACCCCGGCCGGCCCGGACTCCCTCGGCGGCCACGCGTTCGGCCACGGCGCGGCCGGGGTCCTCTACGCCCTGCACCGCGCCGGCGCCGACGTGCCGGAGCGGTACGTCGCGTGGCTGGTGGACGCCGCGACGCGCGACGCCGATCCGCAGCCGGGCCTGTACGACGGGCTGCACGGCGTCGCGCTGGTCCTCGACCTGCTCGGCCGCCGGGACGAGGCCCTCGGCGTCCTCGCCCGCTGCCGCCCGGCCGAAGCCCGCGTGATCCGCCCGGACCTCGCCGGCGGCAAGGCGGGCATCGCCCTGAACCTGCTGCGGTTCGCGCGGGTCACCGGCGACGCCGGGCTCCACGAGGCCGCGCTGCGCACCGCCGGCGAGCTCGCCGCGCTCGTCACGGCCGGGCCGCTCACCGCCCGGCCCGGCGTGCCGCCGCCTTACGGCCTGCTGCACGGGGCCGCCGGGATCGCCCTGCTCTTCCTGCACTTGTACGAGGAGACCGGCGCGGCCCGCTGGCTCGATCTCGCCGACCGCGCCGTGGGGCACGACATCGATCGGTGCACCGTCCAGAAGGACGGCGCCCTGACCCTCTTCGACGGCACCCACCACCTGCCGTACCTGCACGGCGGGAGCAGCGGGCTCGCGTTCCCGCTGCAAGGGCTGCTGCGGCACCGGCCCGGCGGCGGCAGGGCGGCGACGCTCGCCGCCGTCCGGGACACGTGCCGGGCGCTGTACGTGCGCAACGCCGGGCTGCTGCGCGGGCGGGCGGGTGCGATCGCCACGCTGGCCGCACTGGACGGTCACGGGGGCCGGCCCGGTGCGGACGTCCGCACCCAGGTCCGCCGCCTGGCCTGGTACGCGCACTCCTACCGCGGGCACCTCGCGTTCCCGGGCTTCCGGATGCTGCGCCTGTCGGCGGACCTGGCCACGGGTTCGGCGGGGGTGCTCCTCGCCCTGGGCTCCGCGTTCGAGGGGAACGGCACGGCGGGGCGCGGTCCCGTCCTGCCGTACCTCGACCCGCGGTCGTCGTCCCGACGAGCCGAAGAGCGGAGGTGATTCGGATGACGGAGATCCTGGAGCTTCAGGAGCTGGAGGAGGAGACCCCTGCCCTGTGGCCCTGTGCCAACAGCTCGCACAGCAGCCTCGGCATGGGCTGACGGTCCGTGCGGCTGTACGGCCGTACGGCCGTGCCGGATACGCGGATACGCCGGCTACGGGAGGGAGGTGACGAACATGTCGGAGATCCTGGAACTGCAAGAGCTGGAGGAGGAGACCCCCTCCGTGTGGCCCTGCGCGAACAGCTACGAGAGCGCCCGCGGCGTCGCCTGACGCACCGGCTGACGCACTGCCGACGCAGCGCTCGCCCGCAAGGACTGCCGGCCGTGGGCTGCCCGCGGCCGGCAGGAGCCGGGGGATCAGGGCGCCGCGATCAGGAACGCAGACATCAAGGTCAGGAATCAAGGTCAGGAATCAGCGATCAGGGCACCGGGAGGGGAAGGTCGCATGCTCGCTCAGGGTCATCTCGCCGCGGATCCCTGCTTCGTGGACACGCTCGACCGCATCGGCGACGCCGCGGAGCGCTTCGCGCGCACGGACGTGCCGCCGCCCCCGGGGTGGCTGCGGTCCGAGCGCGGCGGCTGGGTCAACCTCCACCGCCCGGACGCCCGGCTGCCGCGGCAGGGCTGGAAGATCCACGCCTCGGCGACGCCCGCCCGCGCGGAGCACGTGATCGATACGGTCTGGGACCACTGCACCGCACGCGGCATCTCCTTCAAGTTCCTGCGCAGCCCTGCCGTCCACAAGCAGGTCGACAGCAAGCAGGGTCCGCGCTCGGCGGGCGGCAAGCTGGTCACCGTGTACCCCGCGGACGAGCGGGAGCTGGAGCGGACCCTGACGGACCTGTCGGCGCTGCTGCGCGGCGTGCGGGGCCCGTACATCCTGAGCGACCTGCGCTGGGGCGACGGCCCGCTGTACGTGCGCTACGGCGGCTTCAGCCTGGCGTACTGCTTCTCGCCCGAGGGCGAATACGTGCCGGCGGTCGAGGGGCCCGGCGGCGGGCTCGTGCCCGATGTGCGGGGCACCTCCTTCCGGGTGCCGCCGTGGGTGGAGGCGCCCGCCTTCATCGCCGCCGCCGTGCGGGCCGCCAAGGAGGGCGCGCCCGGCGGCTTCCCCTACCGGGTGGAGAAGGCCCTGCACTTCTCCAACGGCGGCGGGGTGTACCGCGCCACGGACAAGGGCTCCGGGCGGCGCGTCGTGCTCCGCGAGGCCCGGCCGCACGCGGGACTGGACGACAGCGGCGCGGACGCCGTCGCCCGGCTGGACCGCGAGCACGCGATGCTGCGGCGGCTGGCCGGCCTGGACTGCGTGCCCCGGGTCTACGCGCGGACGCGCCACTGGGAGCACCACTTCCTCGTCGAGGAACTGGTCGAGGGCGAGCCCTTGCACGAGGCGGTCGGGCGGCGCCATCCGCTCTTCCGGCACGGCCCGGGCGAGGACGAGGTCACCGCGTACGCCCAATGGGCCTGCGATGTCCTCGGCCGGATCGAGAAGGCCGTGGCCGAACTGCACGCGCGGGGCGTCGTCTTCGGGGATCTGCAACCGGGCAACGTCATCGTGCGCCCTGACGACAGCGTCTGCCTGGTCGACTTCGAGACGGCGTTCGCGGAGGGCGGCGAGGACGGGGCGTCCCGGCCCGCCCTGGGGACGCCGGGCTTCACCGCCGCGTGGGCCCGGTCGGGTGCCGCGGTCGACACGTACGCCCTCGCCGCCGTGGCCCTCGCGCTGTTCTGCCCGCTCACGCCGCTCCTGCGCTTCGACCGGGAGAAGCACGTGCAGCTGGCCGGGTGGGCGGAGCGGCGGTTCCCGCTGCCGCCCGGCTACGCCGCGCGCCTGCGCACGGAGCTCGCCCCGCCTCCCGGCGAACCGGCCGCGGACGACCGGCCGGACGGCTCCCGCTGGCCGGAGGAGTGCACGGCGGACGGACGGGCCGCGCTGGACTCCCTCCGCGAGGGGATCCTGCTCAGCGCGACGCCGGAGCGCACCGACCGGCTGTTCCCCGGGGACGTGCGGCAGTTCGACCAGCAGGGCGCGTCCCTGGCGTTCGGCGCGGCCGGCGTGCTGCACGCCTTGTACGTCACCGGGCGCGCGGACTACGAGGCGTTCGGCGAGCACGTCGCGTGGCTGGTGCGGGCAGCTGAGCGGACGCCGTGGCCGCGCCCCGGGCTGTACGACGGTCTCGCCGGCATCGCGTACGTCCTGGACGAGCTGGGGCGGCCCGAGGAGGCGCGCGAGGCGCTCGCCCGGCTGGACGGCATCGACCTGCAAGGCTGCGGCCCCGGGCTGTTCGGCGGGCTGGCCGGGATCGGCCTGGCCCGGCTGCGCTTCGGGGACGCGGACGCGGCCGCGCGGCTCGGCGGCCGGCTGGCGGACGCGCTCGCCGGCACGGAGCGGCTCGCGGGCAAGGCGGACGCGGCCGGACTCACGCACGGCTGGTCGGGGCCGGCGCTGCTCTTCACGCGGCTGTACGCGGCGACGGGAGAGGCGTCCTGGCTGCGGCACGCGCAGACCGCGCTGGCCAGGGACCTCGGCCGCTGCGGAGCGCCCCGGGAGGGGCTGATCCACGTCAAGGAAGGGCAGCGGTGGCTGTCGGCGCTCGACCGCGGCAGCGCCGGGATCGCCCTCGCCCTCGACGCGTACGTGCAGCAGCGCGAGGACGCGCACTTCGCGCTGCTGCGCGACCGGATGCGCGACAGCCTGGGCACCGAACTCCTGCTCTCCCCCGGACTCCTGGACGGACAGGCGGGGCTGCTGTACAGCCTCGCCCACCTGGCCGGCCCAGGTCCCGCACGGGCTGCACACCTGCGGGGCCTGGGCCTCCACTGCGTACGGTTCAGGGGCCGGCGGGCCTTCGCCATGGACGGGCTGCTGCGGCTGTCCATGGACCTGGCGACCGGCAGCGCGGGCGTGCTGCTGGCGGTGCACACCGCGCTCCGCGGCGGCCCGGCCGGACTCCCGCACCCGCCGCTTCCATTCCTGACCCCGTGCTCGCCGCCGCCCTCGCCGTGAGCGCTCCGTGAAGCCCGGGGCCCGCGGGCGCGCCGCCCCGCCCGGCAGCCTCCGCAGGAACCGGGACTTCCAGCTCCTGTGCGCCGGCCAGGGCCTGTCCCTGCTGGGCTCGGGCGCCTCGGCGATCGCGCTGCCCCTGCTCGTCCTCCAGCTCACGCACTCGCCGCTGCGGGTAGGGCTCGTGGAGGCGGTCTGGACGGGTGCGCTGGCGCTCGCGTGCCTTCCGGCGGGCCCGGTCGCCGACCGCTTCGACCGCCGTACGGTCCTGCTGGTGTGCGAGACCGGCCGGGCGGTGGCGAGCGCGGCCCTGGCGGGCGCGGTCCTCGCCGGCTTCTCGCCGCTGCCGGTGCTCCTGGCCGCGGGCGTCGTCCTGGGGTTCCTCGCCGCGCCGTTCAACGCCGCGGTGCTGCCGGCCGTCCGGGAGGTCGTGCCGGAGAGCAAGCTGGCCACGGCGCTGGCCGTCAACCAGGTGCGGGGCCAGCTCGCATTCCTGATCGGACCGGTCATCGGGGGCCTGCTGTTCGAGGCGTCGCCGAGCTGGCCGTTCTGGCTGGACAGCGCGTCCTACGCGGTCTCCGCCGCATGCATCCGCGCGCTCCGTGCGCGTACGCGACCGCCACCGGCGGAAGGGGCCGGGCGCGAGGGCTGGTGGCGGTCGTTCACCACGGGGATCGCCTTCCTGTGGAGCGAACGCGTGCTGCGCCGGCTGACGCTGATCGCCTCGGCGCAGAACTTCGTCTTCGACGGGGTGTACCTGGCGATCGTGGTGACCGCCGCGCGCGAGGGGGCGCCGGGCGGCTCGGTCGGGGTGCTCACCGCGCTGTCGGCGGTGGGGGCGATGACCGGGGTGGTCCTCGCGCCGCGCGCGGGCAGGCTCCTCTCCCCGCCCGTGGTGCTGCTCGTGACCGGCGTGCTGTGCACGCTGCTCGTCGGGGCGATGGCGCTCACGGCGAGTGCGCTGGTGCTGGCCGTCCTGCTGGCGGGGTGCGCGGCGGCCGTGGCCGTCGCCGGTTCCGTGCTGACGGTCGCCCGGCTGCTGCGCACGCCGGCCGGGCTGCAAGGCAGGACGAACAGCGCGATCGGGCTGCTGTTCATGGCCACTCCCCCGCTCGGCTCGTCGCTGACCGGACTCTTCCTGGACGAACTGCCGGGCTGGACCCTCTTCTTGTGCTTCGCGGCGGTCCTGGCGTTCCTCGCCGCCGCGTCGCCCGGGGAGGCCGCGTTCGCCTCCGCCGACGCTCTGGACCGTTCGAACGGTGTAGGACACACTCGGGCGCATGCAATGGACTGACATCCAGCAGATTGCGGCACAACTCGCCGCGAAGCACCCGGACCGCACGCCGCTCTCCGTCGCATTCCCGGAAGTCCGGGACCTGGTGGTCGGGCTGGAGGCGTTCAGCGACGACCCGGCCCGCTACAACGTACGCATCCTGGAGTCCATACAACTCGCCTGGAGTGACAGAAGGGACTGACCCGAGGCCGGAGTCGGTGCTTCCGGCCTACCTCCGGCACCGGAGGCACCGACAGTTTCGAACAAGACATCGTCGGAAAACTCCACGCCAGATTCTTGTTGCGCACCTGTCAACTTTTGGCGGTAGCTGGCACCATCCTCTCGATTCACTCCTGCATCAACGGGCAGTCCGCCCTGGGATGTCCGATCCCTCGCCGGGCCGCGGCCCGGCGCCCCTGCTAGGAGACAGAGTTGAGACGCATCACCCCCCGCAGCCACACCGTCCGCACCACCGCCCTCCTCGCCTCCGCCGCCCTGTGCGCCGTCGCCGTGCAGACCGGCGTGGCCGGTGCCCAGGCCGACCGCGGCCCCGGCGCCACGGCGGTCCGACTGAGCCCCGACCAGCGGGCCTCCGAGATACGCACCGCCCAGGACCAGGCGAGTGCCACCGCCGGGCGCATCGGCCTCGGCGCCAAGGAGAAGCTGGTCGTCCGCGACGTCATCAAGGACGCGGACGGCACCGTGCACACCCGCTACGAGCGCACCTACGACGGCCTCCCGGTCCTCGGCGGCGACCTCGTCGTCCACCGGGACAAGGCCGGCCGCACCACCGTCACCAAGGCCACCGAGGCGACCCTGGCCCTCGCCTCGACCGACGCGCGGCAGCCCGCATCGGCCGCGGCGAAGACCGCCCTGTCGGCCGCCTCCTCGGCGCACACCGCGAAGCCCTCCGCCGGCACCCCGCGCAAGGTCGTCTGGGCCGCCGCCGGTACCCCGGTCCTCGCGTACGAGACCGTCGTCGAGGGCGTCCGGCCCGACGGCACGCCGAGCGAGCTGCACGTCATCACCGACGCCGCCACCGGCGCCGAGCTCTTCCGCCACGAGGCGATCGAGACGGGCACCGGGACCAGCCAGTACAGCGGCACCGTGCCGCTCACCACGACCAAGAGCGGCAGCAGCTACCAGCTCACCGACGGCGCGCGCGGCGGCCACAAGACGTACGACCTCAACCAGGGCACGTCCGGCACGGGCACGCTCTACACCAACGCGACCGACACCTGGGGCGGCGGCCGCCAGACCGCGGGCGTCGACGCGCACTACGGCGCGGCCGTCACCTGGGACTTCTACAAGAACTTCCTCGGCCGCAACGGCATCCGCAACGACGGCAAGGGCGCCTACTCCCGCGCCCACTACGGCAACAGCTACGTCAACGCGTTCTGGAGCGACGCCTGCTTCTGCATGACCTACGGCGACGGGCAGGGCAACAAGAAGCCGCTCACGGCCATCGACGTCGCGGGCCACGAGATGAGCCACGGCGTGACGGCCGCGACCGCGAAGCTGGTCTACAGCGGCGAGTCGGGCGGCCTGAACGAGGCGACGTCGGACATCTTCGGCACCGCGGTGGAGTTCTACGCCAACAACTCCTCCGACGTCGGCGACTACCTCATCGGCGAGAAGATCGACATCTTCGGCAACGGCAAGCCGCTGCGCTACATGGACAAGCCGTCGAAGGACGGCAACTCCGCCGACAACTGGTCCAGCGGCGTGGGCGGCAAGGACGTCCACTACTCCTCGGGCGTCGCCAACCACTTCTTCTACCTGCTGGCCGAGGGCAGCGGCGCGAAGAAGATCAACGGCGTGCAGTACGACAGCCCGACGGCCGACGGCTCCAAGGTCACCGGAATCGGCCGGGACAAGGCCGTCAAGATCTGGTACAAGGCCCTCTCCACGTACATGACGTCCAACACCAACTACAAGGCCGCGCGCACCGCGACGCTGTCGGCCGCGGGCGCCCTGTACGGCACCACGAGCACCGAGTACAAGACCGTTGCGGCGGCCTGGGGCGCCGTCAACGTCAAGTAAGGCCGGCATCCCCGGGTGCCCCTTCCGGGCCCGCCCCCACCTCCACAGGGGGCGGGCCCCTCGGCGTGCCCGGTCCGCTCCCGGTCCGCTCCATGGCCGTTCCCGGGCCGTCCCGTAGACCGTCCAAATCCCGCCATACACCCGCCTCCACATGTGCCGAGAGAAAATGCCAAAACTCTCGCCCCACTGCTCTGTCATCGATTACCTTCCGTCGCAGCGGACACGCCGCTGGTGATCGGGACCACTGAAAATCGGGCACGGGGGGCGGGAGAGGATCGTGTGACCGGTATCGACGGGTGCCTGGCCGAGGCCATGACCATCCCGGGCGCGCGGGGCGCGAGCCTCGTGGACTGGACGAGCGGGCTCGCGCTGGGCGAGGCGGGCGAGGGCCCCGGGCGCGACCACGAGAGCGCGGCCGCCGACACCGCGGAGCTGGCCCGGCTCGCCTTCGAGAACAGCGCGTTCACCGGGGCCACGGCGCGGACCGGCCCCGTCGAGGACCTGATCGTCACCGCGCGCGGCAGCTACCACCTCGTCCGCTTCGTGGAGACGGGCTTCGACAGCAGCGTCTTCCTCTACCTGTGGCTGGACCGCGCCGAGGCGAACCTCGCCGTCGCCCTGTTCCGGCTCAAGGGCCTGACGGACAGGCTGGTCCTGGCATGACCGCCCGCGCCCCGGCAGGACCGTTATCCCCGGACACCGCCGAACCGGCGTCCGAGACGGCCGGACGCACCCTGGACCGGCTCGCTTCCGAGCGGGCCACCGGCGCCCTGCACGGCTGTGCCGGCGCGCTCTACCTCGCCGACGGCGCCGTGGTGCACGCCGAGAGCCCCGCCGTGCCCGACCTGGGGCGGCGGCTGACCGCCCGGGGACGGCTGTCGCCGCAGGCGTGGGAGGAGGCGGTCGCGGAGGGCGGGCCCGGTTACCGTGCGGGCAGCCTCCTCGTCGAGCGCGGCCGGCTGAGCCGCGGCGAGCTGGAACTGTGCCACCTGAGCGCGCTGTTCGACGCGGCCTACTTCGTCCTCTCCCCGCTCGGCCCGGGCCTGCGCGCCCCCGACCGCTTCCTCGGCGGGGCCCGGCACTGGCTGGGTCCCATCCGCCCCGTGCCCGTACCGCTGCTGCGGCGGGAGGTCGTCCGCAGGCGGCGGCTGCTGGAACGGGCCTGGCCGCGGCCGGAGGTCGACGCCGCGCCGGTGGTGCGCACGTCCGACGGCGGGGCCGGCCCGGCCCAGGCGACCGGGCGGCGGGCGGTGCTGGCGGCCGCCGACGGCGTCCGCACCCCCGTGCAGATCGCGCGGGACCTCGGGCGCCCGGCCTTCGCGACCCTCCTCGACGTGCGGCGGCTGGCCGCCGCCGGCCTCGTCCGCACGCCCTGCGCGGACACCCCGACCGCTCCGGTGCCGCCGCCTCCCGCGGCTCCGGAGCTCTCCCTGCTCTACCGGATCCGCGACGCCCTGGAGGCCCTGTGACGGTGAGGCGCGCTTTCAGACCGTTCGCCGGAAGGAGACAGCAGATGACCGCCGCACCCGAGGTGCTCGCCGAACTCGAAGGGCTACGGGCCCGGGTTCCGCACCTGACCGGGGCGATGGTGGCCAGTACGGACGGGCTGGTGATCGCCCATCTGGTCACCGGCATGGAGCCGGACGGCGTGGCCGCGCTGACCGCGGCGGCGCTCGGCGTCGGCGCGCGGCTGACCGACGCCGTGGGCCACGGCGGCTTCCGCGAACTGCTCGTCCGCGGCGAGCACGGCTACGTCGCGACGTACGCGGCCGGGCCCTCGTCCGTGCTCACGCTCCTGGCCACGGCCGACGCCAACGTCGGCCGGCTGAACCTGGAGGCCCGCCGGGCCGGGGCGCGGATCGCCCCGCTGACCGGCGGGCCCGCCGACCGCCGGGAACGGGCCGCGGCCCCGCCGCCGCCCTCCCGGTCGCCCCTGCCCTCACGCCCCGGCCACCGGCCCGGCAGCACAAACCCCGGCAACGAGAACGGAGTCTCTTCATGACGAACACCGAAACCGCCCTCAAGGACGCGATGGGCTCGATCGAGGGAGCCCTCGGCGTGGCGCTCGTCGACTACGGCAGCGGCATGGCGCTGGGCACGCTCGGCGGATCCCAGTCGCTCGACCTCAACGTGGCCGCGGCGGGCAACACGGACGTGGTCCGCGCGAAGCTGCGCACGATGGAGATGCTGAACATCCAGGACGCCATCGAGGACATCCTCATCACCCTCGGCGGGCAGTACCACCTGATCCGGCTGCTGACCGGCCGCGGCGGCAACGGCCTCTTCCTCTACCTGGTGCTGGACTCGCGGCGCGCCAATCTCGCGATGGCGCGCCACCAGCTGAAGCGGATAGAGGCGGAACTGGAGGTCTAGCGGTGTCCAGCGGCTGTCCGGCAACGGTCTAGCGGCGGTTGCCGCTGCCGTTGTGGTCCGCCAGGGAGATGCGCTCGGCGAGGTGCGACAGCGGGTTGTTGCCGTTCTCGGTCACCGAGCCGTTGGTGCACTGCTGCTGTTCCTGCGACGTGAGGACCGGAAGGTCCTGGACGCCGACGTTGATGAGCAGCAGGAGCGACTGCACGCCGAGCTTGCCGACGCCGATGCACAGGTTGTTGAGCGTGTCCTGGACCGCGGTCATCTGCGGGCTCATGTAGCCGCCGGTGATGGTCTCGCCGGAGCCGTTCCGCGCGCCGTTGGCGTTGGCCACGTCCCGGCCGTCGCCGACGGCCGCGGCGGGGCCGGCGATCATGCCGACGGCGGAGGCCGTCAAGGCCGTTGCGGCCATCACCCTCTTCAGCACTTCAGCACCTTTCACTGGGTCCGCGGTTCCCCGGGGGAACGCACACTGACCAACTCCCCGATGTCGTAAATGTTCCGGGTTGTCACCCATTCGACCGCTGCCCGGCGGGCCGCTTGCACGCACCATGCGTCACCGACAAGATGCGGAGCGTCACCAGCCGTGCGGGCTCACCCATGAGCCCGGTCCGCCAGGAAAGGTCGTACACGCGTGCATCCGGAGAGCTCAGAGGATTCGGCGCGGGACGACCGGGCCGTGGCCGTCGTCGGGGCGGCCTGCCGGCTGCCCGGCGGCATCGACGGCATGGCGGCGCTGTGGGAGGCCCTGGAGCGGGGCCGGGACCTGATCACGCGGGTGCCGGAGGACCGGTTCGAGACGGCTCGCTTCGTGGACCCCTCGGCGCCGCGCCCCGGCAAGAGCCGTACGGCGGCGGGCGGATTCCTGGACGACATCGCGGGCTTCGACGCCGGCTACTTCGGCATCTCGCCCAGGGAAGCGGCGCAGATGGACCCCCAGCAGCGGCTGCTGCTGGAGCTGACGGCCGAGGCCCTCGACGACGCCGCGATCGACCCGGCGGCGCTGGCCGGTTCGGACACCGCCGTGTACGTGGGGATCTCCGACGCCTCCTACGGCGCGCAGCAGATGCTGCGGATCGAGGGCGTCGACGCCTACACGATGGCGGGCGGCGCGGCGTCGATCGCGGCGAACCGGATCTCGTACGCCTTCGACCTGCGCGGCCCGAGCATGGCCGTCGACACCGCGTGCTCCTCGGCGCTGGTGGCGCTGGACCGGGCCTGCCGCACGCTGCGCGAGGGCACCAGCCGCACGGCCGTGTCCGCGGGCGTCAACGTCCTACTCAGCCCGTATCCGTTCGTCGGGTTCTCGCAGGCGTCGATGCTGTCGCCGCGCGGGAGGTGCGCGCCGTTCTCGGCGGCGGCAGACGGCTATGTGCGGGCGGAGGGCGGCGGGGTCGTGGTGCTGAAGCTGCTGCGGGACGCGCTGGCCGACGGGGACCGGATCCACGGGGTGATCCTGGCGACGGCCGTGGGCAGCGACGGCCGGACGGCGGGGCTGTCGCTGCCGAACCCGCGTGCGCAGGAAGCCCTGTTGACGTCGGTGTACGCGCAGGCGGGCGTGGACCCCGACGAGGTCGTCTACCTGGAGGCGCACGGGACGGGAACCCCCGCCGGGGACCCGGCGGAGTGCGAGGCGGTCGGCCGGGCGCTGGGGACGCGGCGGCGCCGGGGCGCGTTGCCGGTGGGTTCGGTGAAGTCCAACCTGGGGCATCTGGAGCCGGCTTCGGGGATGGCCGGGCTGCTGAAGGCGCTCCTGGTGCTGCGGCACCGCAGGATCCCGGCCACGCTGCACGCCCTGCCGCTCCATCCGGGGATCGACTTCGCGGGCCTGGGGCTGGCCCCGGCCACGGAGGCGCGGCCGGTCGACGGCGACGCGGGGCGGCCGGTGGTGGGCGTCAACTCCTTCGGCTTCGGGGGCGCGAACGCCCACGCCGTGGTCACGGCCGCCCCGCCGCCACCGCCGCGGGCCCGGCGGGGGGCGGCCCGTGCGCGGTCGCTGCCGTTCATGGTCTCCGCGCGGACGCCCGAGGCGCTGGCGCAGGCGGCGGCGCGGGCCGCCGAGCAGCTGGCGCAGGCCCGGCCGGACGACTTCTACGACCTCGCGCACACCAGTTGCGCGCGCCGCGGGAAGCATCCCCTGCGCGCGGCGGTGCTGGCCGGCGGGCCGCGGGAGGCCGCGCAGGCGCTGGCGCGGCTCGCCCCGCGCGCGGCGCTCCCTCCTCAGTCGCCGGCGGAGGTGCCGGCCGTGGAGGCCGTGACGGGGGAGGCGGTCCGGGACGGCCGGATCGCGTTCGCGTTCTGCGGCAACGGATCGCAGTGGGCGGGCATGGGGGCGGACTTGCTGGCGGACCCTGTCTTCCGGTCCGCGGTCGAGGCCGTGGACGAGGAGCTCGCGCCGCACGTCGGGTGGTCGGTGGTCAAGGAGCTGGCCGAGGCGTCGCCCGAGCGCCTGAGGGCCACGGAGGTGGCCCAGCCGCTGCTGTTCGCGCTCCAGACGGGCCTGGTGGCCGTGCTGCGCGCCCACGGCATCACGCCGTCGGTCGTGCTGGGCCACAGCGTCGGCGAGGTGGCGGCCGCGCACGCGGCGGGGGCGCTCGGGCTCGGCGAGGCGGCGTGGGTGATCGCCGAGCGCAGCCGCGCGCAGGCGCCGCTGGCCGGGTGCGGGCGGATGGCGGCCGTGGGCATGTCCCGCGAGCAGGCCGGGGAGTTGCTGGCCGGGTACCCGGGGCTGGAGGTGGCGGGGGTCAACTCCCGCCGGGACGTGACGGTCGCCGGCCCGCAGAAGCAGCTGTACCGGCTGCTGGGCGATCTGGCGGGGCGGGGCGTGGTGTGTGCGGAGCTCGACCTGGACCACGCGTTCCACAGCGCGGCCATGGATCCGCTGCGCGCTCCCCTGCACGGCGCCCTCGCCGCGCTGAGCCCCTCCCCCGCGCGGGTGCCGCTGCTGTCGACCGTCACGGGCAAGCCCCTGGAGGGGCCCGAGCTGGACGCGGACTACTGGTGGCGCAACGTCCGCGAGCCGGTGCTGTTCTCGGACGCCGTCGAAGGGGCCTTGGAGCAGGGCGCCGACATCTTCCTGGAGATCGGCCCGCAGCCGGTCCTCCAGAGCTACCTGCGCCGCGTCACCGCGGGTCACCCGGCGCCCGGGCTGCGGGCCGTGGCCCGTACGCTGCGCAAGGGCGACGACGGTGTGCGCGCGCTGCGCACCGCGGTGGCCGGGCTGCTCGCGGCCGGGGCCCGGGCCGACTGGGGCGCGCTCTTCCCGCGCCCGGGCCGGGTGGCGTCCCTGCCGGCCTACCCCTGGCAGCGCGAACGGCACTGGAGCGGCGGGCCGGAGTCGTGGGTGCGCAGCAGCGGGGACGGCCGCACGGAACACCCCCTGCTGGGTGAGCGCATGCCGGCGCCGCTGCCGGTGTGGCACGGCGCGGTCGAGCCGGCGCGGCTGCCGTGGGCCGCCGACCACCGGCTCGGCGGGTCGGTCGTGATGCCCGCGACGGCCTACGTGGAGATGGCGCTGGCGGCGGGCCGCCGGGTGCTGGACACGGCGGTGGAGGCCGACCACCTGGAGTTCGTACGACCGCTGTTCGTGCCGTGGGGCGAGCCGGGCACGGTGCACACGCAGGTGTCGTTCGACCCCGAGGACGGGGTGGTGCTGATCAGCAGCACGGACGACCAGACGACGGGGCAGAGCCGGCACGCGCGCGGGCGCGTGCGTGCCCGGTGGGGGCAGCCTCCGGCGCCGGCGGACCTGGCCGGTGCGCGGGCCCGCTGCGGCCGCCGGGTGACCGGCGAGGAGCACTACCGGCGGGTCGGCGAGGCCGGGCTCGGCTACGGGCCGTCCTTCCGGGTACTGACGGAGCTGTGGGCGGGCGAGGGCGAGGTCGTCGCGGCCTACGCCGGCCACGGCCCCCTGGAGGGGCTGGAGATCAGCCCGGCCCTGCTGGACGGCGCGGTGCAGGCGGGGGCCCCGCTGCTGGACGACGAGATCCTCGTGGGGCACACGTACTTGCCGACGGCGATGGACGGGGTCCGCGTCTGGCGCGCTCCGGCGGCCGAGGGGGCGGTTCACGTGCGCGAGCGCGGCCGGACGGCGACGGAGGTGTGCTGGGACATCGCCCTCACCGACGCGGACGGCACCGTCGCGGTGGAGCTGGAGGGGTGCCGGATGCGGCGCCTGACGGGGATGCGGCGCACGCCGGTGACCCGCCAGGAGACGGTGCTGCGTGCGGCCCCGCGGCCCGGAGACCCGCAGGAGCCCCTCGCCGGGCCGGGGCCCCGGGAGGTCGCCGAGCGGGCGGCGGGCCGGATCCTGGCCCTGCGCCGCGACTGGCGCACGGCCGGCTACCCGCGCTTCGCCGCCCGTTTGCAGGAGGCGGCGGCCCACGCCTACGCCGCCGCGCTCGGCGGTCTCCTGCCGGAAGGGAGCGGCTCGTTCACGGTGGGGGACCTGGTCGCGGGCGGGATGCTGCCGAGGCACCGGCAGGCGATGGAGCTCATGCTGACCGCGATGACGGAGTACGGGCTGGTGCGGCAGGAGCCGGACGGCCGCTGGCTGCGCCGGGACGAGCCCCGGTGCGCGGTCGGGATGCTGCGCGAGGGCCTGCTCGAGCAGCCCGCCTTCTCCACCGAACTCTCCCTGCTCGTACGCCAGTTCCTGCACCTGGGTGAGGTCCTGAAGGGCGCGCGCGACCCGCTGGACCTGCTCGGGGCCGAGGGCGCGACCTCGACCCTCGAACAGTTCCACGACGTGGCGCCGGTGCTGCGCTTCCACAACCGCGTCGCGCAGGCGCTGGTGCGGGAGATCGTGGCGGCGCTGCCGGCCGGGCGGCCGCTGCGGGTGCTGGAGGTCGGCGCGGGCACCGGCGGGGCCGCCGCGGCCCTGCTGCCGCTGCTGCCGCCCGACCGCACCCGCTATCTCTTCACGGACGTCTCGCCGTCGTACTTCGCACGGGCCCGGCAGCGCTTCGCCGCGTACGACTTCGTGGACTACCGCACCTTCGACGTGGATGCCGACCCGGCGGGCCAGGACCTGCCCGAGGGCGGATTCGACCTGGTCGTCGCGGCGAACTCCCTGCACGCCGCCGCGGACCTGGAAGCGGCCGTGCGGCGGGTGGCGTCGCTGACCGCCCCGGGCGGCCGGCTGCTGGTGCTGGAGAGCCACGACCCGCTGTGCCTGGTGCCGTTCTTCGGCACGCTGGAGAGCTTCTGGAACCGCACGGACACCGGGCTGCGGCCCCGCTCCCCGCTGCTCGGCCGCGAGGAGTGGGCCGCGCTCCTCGCGCGCTGCGGCTTCACGGGCACGGTACGGACCGGCGACGACGCCGAACCGGCCTGCGAGGACTTCTCGGTGTTCCTGGCCGCCCGCGCCGACCTGCCGGTGCGGGCTCCGGCGCCGCCCGCCGCCGGCATCGGCACCTCCTGGGTCGTGGTGGCCGAGACCCCGGAGGAGAACGGGCTCGCGGGCGCGACGGCGGGCCTCCTGCACGCGGCCGACGCCGTGGAGGTGCACACCGCCGTGGCCGGCGAGGACCCCGGCGCGTGGGCCCCGCTGCTGTCCCGGGAGACGGTGATCGTCCTCGTGCTCGCCCCGGCCGGCGCCGACGACGCGGTGGAGCGGACGACGCGGCGCGGCGCGGTGCTGCGCGCCCTGGCCGTGGCGTGCGGGCGGCTGACGGGCGGTCAGAGCGTCGCGCTGTGGCTCGTGACGCGGCCCTGCGGCGCGGTGCCGGAGCCCGGACCGGACGAGCCCAGGGCCGCTGACGTCCTCGATCCCGTGGATGCCGCCGCGTGGGGCGTGGTGCAGTGCCTGGGCAACGAGCAGGCCGCGCTGACGACGCGCCGCGTGTCCCTGGCGCGCAGCGGCGACACGGCGGCCGACGCCGACCGCCTCGCCCGCGAGCTCCTCGCCCCCTCGGAGGAGACCGAGGTCGTCCTGACGCGCTGCGGCGGCCGGTTCGTCCCGCGCGACCGGGACTTCCCCCGGCCCCTCGTGCCCGCCTCCGCCGTCGGCGCGTTCGCCCTGGAAGTCCGCGATCCCGGGCTGTCCTTCCGGCCGGCCTGGGTGGAGACGGAGCGGCCGGCGCCGGGCCCCGGGCAGGTCCTGGTCGCCGTGCGGGCGGCCGCGCTGAACTACCGCGACGTGGTCCTGGCCACCGGTGCCATGGCCGGCGAGGACTCCGCCGACGGGCGGTTCGAAGCGGTGTACGGGCTGGAGTGCGCGGGTACGGTCGCGGCCGTCGGACCGGGCGTCACCGGGGTCGCCGTGGGCGAGCGGGTGTTCGCCAGCGGCTCCGGCTGCCTGGCCTCGCACGTGGTCACCGCCGCCGACGCCGTGGCCCGGATGCCCGACGCGACGGGCTTCGCCGAGGCGGCCACCCTGCCCGCGGTGTTCCTGACCGTCCACTACGGCCTCGGCCGGCAGGCCCGGCTCGCGGCCGGGGAGACCGTGCTCGTGCACGGCGGGGCGGGCGGCGTGGGCCTCGCGGCGCTGCAATTCGCGCGGCTGCGGGGAGCACACGTCATCGCCACCGCCGGCAGCCCCGCCAAACGCGACCTGCTGCGCGCCCTGGGCGTCGAGCACGTCCTGGACTCGCGCAGCCTGGCCTTCGCCGCCCGGGTGCGGGAGCTCACCGGCGGGCGCGGCGTCGACGTCGTCCTCAACTCCCTCGCGGGCGAGGCCGTCTCCCGCAGCCTGGAGCTGCTGCGGCCCGGGGGCCGCTTCGTCGAGCTCGGCAAGCGCGACATCCTGGACAACAACCGGCTGCTGCTGCGCCCCTTCGAGCGCGACCTGGCGTTCTTCGGCGTCAACCTCCTCGCGCTGCTGGCCGACCGGCAGCGGGCGGCCCGCCTGTTCGCCGAGGTCGGCGAGCACATCCGGGCCGGGGATTACCGGCCGCTGCCGCACACGGTCTTCCCCGCCGCACGCGCCGAGGAGGCCTTCCGGCTGCTCCAGCACTCCCGGCACACCGGCAAGGTCGTCGTCTCCTTCGACCCGCTCGACGAGCCCGCCCTGATCGAACCCCGGGCCCGCGCTCCGCGCTTCGACCCCGAGGCCACGTACCTCGTCACCGGAGGCCTCGGCGGCTACGGCGCGGCCACCGCGCACTGGCTCGCCGACCACGGCGCGCGCCACCTGGCCCTCACCGGCCGCAGGGGGGCGCGCACCCCCGGCTGCGAGACGCTGCTCGCCGGCCTGGAGCAGCGCGGCGTGCACGCCGTGCCCTACGCCGCGGACGTCGCCGACCTGCCGGGCATGCGGCGGATCGTGGAGGAGATCGACACGGGCGGGCACCGGCTGCGCGGCGTGGTGCACTGCGCGATGCACCTGGACGACGCCCCGCTGGAGTCGCTCACCGACGACCGCTTCCGCGCCGTCCTGGCCCCCAAGGCCGCCGGCGGTGCCGTCCTCGACGCGCTCACGCGCGGCCGGGAGGACCTGGACCTCTTCCTGGTGTTCTCCTCCGTCGCCGCACGCGTCGGGCAGGTCACCCAGGCCCCCTACGCCGCGGGCAACCTCTTCCTCGAAGCACTCGTCCGCCGGCGCCGGCGGGACGGCGAGGCGGGCCTGGCCGTGGGCTGGGGTGCCCTCGGCGGCACCGGCTACGTGGCACGCAACGGCCTCGCCCCCGCCATGGAGAGCGGCGGCATGGAGACGCTCTCCCCGCGCGAGGTGTTCGACGCGGCCGGCGTGCTGCTGGGCGACGGCACGGAGGTCGCGGGGGTCGGCCGGTACGACTGGGCGCGGCTGCGCGGCTGCCTGCCCGCGCTCGCCGCGCCCCGGTACGAACAGCTCGTGCCCGAGCCCGACGAGGAGACCGGCCACACCCACGCGGAGATCGTCCGGGCGCTCGCGGCGATGACGCCCGCGGACGCGCTGCGCACCATCACCGGCCAGCTGGTACGGATCCTCGCCGACGTCCTCCACCTCGACCCCGCGCGGATCGACCCGGGGCGGCGCATCGAGGAGTACGGCGTGGACTCCCTCATGGCCGCCGAGTTCCTCGCCGCGCTGCACCGGCGCTTCGACGTCCGGGTTCCGCCCATGGAGCTGATGCGCGGCGGCGGCACGGCCTCCGACATCGCGCGCATCGTCCACCTCCGGCTGGGACCCGGCACCGCACCGGGCTCGCAAGCCGCACCGGCCGCCGCACCCCTCCCGGAGGTCTCGGAGTTCCCGGGCGTCCCCCCGCAGCACGGACCCGCCGCCGACCCGGCCGGGCAGGCGCCGCCGTGCTGACGTCCCTGGCCCGCTTCAGCACGCGCCACTGCCGTACGGTCCTCGTCCTGGCCGCGCTGACCGCCGTGGCCTGCGGGCTGCTCGGCCACGGTGTGGCGGCCCGGCTGGCGAGCGGCGGCTGGACGGCGCCCGGCTCGCCCTCGGCCCGCGCCGAGGCCCTGCTGACCGGCCGGTTCCACGCGGGCGCGCCCGACGTCGTCCTGCTCGCCCGCGCCCCGGACTCGGTCGACGCGCCCGCCGCCCGCGCCGCGGGCCTCGCCCTCGTCGGCCGCCTGTGCCACGAGCCCGGGGTCACCGGCGTGGACTCCTACTGGACCGGCCCCGTCCCCCGCGGCGCGTGCCGCACGGCCGGAGCCGGCAGCACCGTGGACGACCTCGCGCTGCGCTCGGCCGACGCCCGCACGGCGCTCGTGTCGGTGCGCCTGGAAGGCGGCGGGCGGGCCGCACGGGCGACCGTCGAGCGCCTGCTGCCGGCCGCCACCGCGCCCCGCGCTCCCCTGCGGGTGCAGGTCACCGGGCACGCCGTCCTCGACCGGGCCCTGGAGCGCTACAGCGAACGCGACCTGCTGCGGACCGAACTCCTCGCCGTCCCCGCCACCTTGCTGCTCCTGCTGTTCGTCTTCGGGAGCGTGGCCGCGGCCTGCCTGCCGCTGGCCGTGGGCGCGGTCGCGGTGGCCGGCACGCTCGCCGTGCTGCGCGCCCTGACCGCCGTGACGGAGGTGTCGGCGTTCGCGCTGAACATCACGGCCGCGATGGGGCTCGCCCTCGCCATCGACTACAGCCTCTACCTGGTGGCGCGCTACCGCGAGGAGATCGCCGCGGGCCTGCCCCAGGAGGAGGCCGTGCTCAGCGCGGTCCGCACGGCCGGGCGGATCGTGGCCGTCTCGGCGGCCGCCGTGACGCTGTGCCTGCTCGGTCTGCTGCTGTTCCCGCTGTACCTCCTGCGCTCGATGGCCTACGCGGGGGCCGGCGTGGTGCTGCTGGCGGCCGTCGCGGCCCTGCTGCTCGTCCCCGCGGCGCTGTCCTGCTTCCCCCGGGCGATCGGCCGGGGCGACCTTTTCGCCCGCCTGCGCCGCCCGCCGGACCGGCCGCGGGACGGCTGGCGGCGGCTGGCCCTGCGGGTGATGCGCCGCCCCGTGCTGGTCACCGTGGTCGCCACCGGGGCCCTGCTCGTCCTCGCGCTCCCCTTCCGCCAGGTCGCCTTCGGCTTCAGCGACGACCGGGTGCTGCCCCGCGACGCCCCCGAAGTGCGCGCCACCCAGGAACTGCGCGACGGCTTCCCGCAACTGCGCAATCCCGTCGAGGTGGTCCTGCCGGGATGGCGGCCCGACGACCGCGGCCGGGCCGGCGAGCTCGACGCGTACGCCCGGCGCCTGTCGGTCCTCCCGGGCGTCCTGGGCGTGCGGACCGCGACCGGTTCCTACGTCCAGGGCCAGGATGTCCCGCTCGCCTGCGCGGCCGAGGCGCCCTCCGCGCCCGGCACCCTGCCGCGCTGCCCGGCCCTGCGGAACTTCACCTCCCCTGCCGGCACCTGGCTGGCGGTCAGCGGCACGGCCGACCCGTACGCCCCGGAGTCCGCCGCCCTCGCCGACCGGCTGCGCGCGGCCCGCGCGCCCGCCCCGGTGCTCGCCGGCGGGCCGACGGCACAGTTCCAGGACGCCCGCGACACCCTCGCCCGGCGGTTGCCGTGGACGCTGGGAGCGATGGCCGCCGCCACGTTCCTGCTCCTCCTCGCGTTCACCCGGAGCGTGTTCCTGCCTCTGAAGGCGCTCGCGGTCAACCTCCTCAGCCTGACCGCGTCGTTCGGCGCCATGGTGTTCATCTTCCAGCAGGGCCACCTGATGTGGCTGGTCGGCGACTTCACGCCCACGGGCACGATCAGCGTCGTCGTGCCCGTGATCACGTTCTGCCTCGCGTTCGGCCTGTCCCTGGACTACGAGATCCTGCTGCTGGCCCGGATCGGCGAGGCCCACGCCCGCACCGGCGACACCGTGCGGGCCACGGCCGCGGGACTCCAGGCGGCGGGCCCGCTGTTCACGGCCTCCGCCGCGCTCGTGCTGGTCGTGCTGCTCGCCCTGGCCACGGCCGAGGTCGCCTTCGTCAAGCTCCTCGCCGTCACGACGGCCCTGTCGGTCGTCCTGGACACGGTGACGATCCGCCCGCTCCTCGTACCCGCCGTCATGCGCCTGGCCGGCCGCGCCAACTGGTGGCTGCCGTCGTTCCCCCGCCGCTCCGCCACGGCGTCCGACGGCCCCCACCTCGGCACCTCTCCCGGCGAGGAGCTCTCCTGATCCCGGTCCGCCGGCGTTTCCTTGCGTTCGTCCGATCGTTGATCCCACATTGAGCAATCCGGGGGCATGCGAACGGAGAGTCCCGTGCGAATGACCGACATCCAGCGTTGCGAAATCCGGCCCGGCCGGCTCGTGGAGTGGACGCTGCACCCGACGGCTGTCGAGGCCGCGCTGAGCCTGCCGGACGACCACCGTCCGCCCGCCTACGTGCAGGAGTCCCACGTGCGGACGGCGCGATCGGTGCGCCAGGACGGCCTGTTCATGCCGACCTGGCTCGGCACGGCCTTCGACATCCCCGGGGAGGTCGACCTCGACGTCCTCCAAGTCGCCCTGAGAGCCTGGACACTTCGGCACGAGACGCTGCGCAGCGGCTTCCGCTGGGCCGGCGACGAGATGCGGCGCTTCACGCTGGACGCCGACGCCGTCGCGCTGCACCGCAACGATGTCGGTCACTTCTCCGAAGCGGAGACGCTGACCCGCTACCTACAGGATCGTTTCGACACCGCTGCGGACGCCCTCAGCTGGCCGAACTTCATCTTCGCGGCCGTCGTCAGGGACGACGGCACGAGCGTGTACATGGCCTTCGACCACAGCAACGTCGACTCGTACTCGATCCAGCGCATCACCGCCGAGATCCACGAGCTCTACGCCGCCGCCCTGGAAGGCCGCGCCGTGAACGCGGCGCCGCCCGCCAGCTACATCGACTTCTGCGTGTCCGAGCGCACCGAGGCCGACCGGATCGACGACACGCACGCGATCGTGTCCCGCTGGCGGGAGTTCATCGCGCGGTGCGACGGGAAGCTGCCGGACTTCCCCGTCGACCTCGGCCTCGACCCCGAAGGGCCGCTGCCGACCCAGACGTTCCTGCACGAGATGCTCGTGGACGAGGCCGACGCCGCGGCCTTCGAGGCGTACTGCCGCCCTTACGGCGGAAGCCTCGTGGGCGTCCTCGCGGCCGTCGGGCTCATCGTCCGCGAGATCGGCGGGGTGCAGGTGTACCGCACGGTGGTGCCGTTCCACACCAGGGTGAAGTCCCAGTGGTCGGACTCGGTGGGCTGGTACGTGGGCGGCGCGCCGATCGAGGTGCCCGTGGCGCAGGCGGCGGACTTCGACGGCGCCCTGGAGCTGGTCCGTGCCGCGCTGCGGGAGAACAGGCTGATGGCGCGGATGCCCATCGCCCGCGTCCTCCAGCTGCTGGGCGCCGACTTCCGGCCCACCTCGCCGGACCTGTACTCGATCGTGTCGTTCGTCGACGCGCGCGGCATCCCGGGCTCGGAGCGCTGGCAGGGCCTCAAGGCGTACGGGCTGATCCGGGTGTCCTACGGCGACCAGGTGTGCGCGTGGATCACCAGGCTCCACGAGGGCATGCAGTTCGCCTGCCGCTATCCGGACACCGATGTCGCGCACAAGAACATGCGGCTGTGCATCGAGCGGCTGCGGGAATTCATCGTGACCGTGGCCCGGCAGGAGCTGGTCACGCGCGTCTAAGTAGTACCTGAACCCTCTGTCCTGTAGAGGAGTTGGTGCAAGGAGGGATTTCCGGCCGTTCCGCGGATCGAGGCCCGCGTCCCGTCGGCCCGGCCTTCGCTTCTTCATCCGGGGTAGCGGCGCGGACGGTTCCGGCGGCAAGGTGGAGGAGCACGAGGACGAAGGAACGGGAGGGGACGTCCGGTGAGCGGACTCAACAAGGAGATGAGCGGCAGCCTCAGCAAGGGGCTGGGCAAGGTGCAGGTGTCGCTGAAGTGGGATCCGAGCCCAATGGGGATGCCCGACAACGACCTCGACATCATCGCGGGGACGTACAACGCGGAGGCCCCGCACGGAAAGGCCGCCTATCTCGTGCACTTCGACAGCCGGCTGTCGCCCGACGGCACCATCAACCTCAACCGTGACAGCCGCACGGGCGCGGGCTTCGGCGCCGACGAGGTCATGACGCTGGAGCTCGACCGGCTCTCGCCCTCGTACACGCGGGTCGTCGTGGGGGTGGCCATCCAGCAGAACGGCGGGCGCAAGACCTTCGGGGACGTGCCGAACACCGGGGTGCGGGTCGTGGAGGGCTACACCGAGCTGGTCGTGGACGACTTCGCCGGTGTCGCCGGGGCCACGGCGGCGACGGTGGTGGAGTTCGTCCGCGACAGCAGGGGCGTGTGGGAGTGCCACCGCGCCGTCCGGGGATTCGACGCGGATCCGGAGGAGTTCGCCGCGGTGATGGGCGGCGCGTGACCCCGGAGTTCTGCCCGGCTACTTCACGGCCGGGCAGAACTCCGCTTTGATCACGTCACCGGCGGCACTGGTGTCGCCCAGGGCGTCGGTGTTGAAGTTGTAGACGAGGCTGCGCCGGGTGTCCGCGGAGATGTAGGCGACGCTCTGCGTGCCGATGAAGAAGCCGGTGTGCCCCCACAGTTCGATGCCGCAGAGCGTGAAGTGGAACAGCCCCAGGCCGTATTCCACGCCCGGGTCCTCGCCGGTCGGGACGGTCGACTTCAGCTCCCGCTGCTGGGCCGGCGGCAGCAGCCTGCCCCGCAGCAGGGCGGTGAGGAAGCGGTCGAGGTCGGCGGGGCTGGTGACCAGGTCGCCCGTACCCCGGATCAGGGACGGGTCGAGGTCGGTGACGTCGTACATCTTGTGGTCCGGGTCGTCGGTGAACCGGGTGTAGCCGCGTCCTGCGGGGGCCGGGAGCGTGCGCTCGTGGCCCGGCAGGCGGGTGGAGCGCAGGCCGAGCGGCCTGATGATGCGGCGCTCCACCTCCTCCTCGTAGGACCGGCCGGTCGCCTTCTCCATCACGAGGGCGGCGAGGACGTAGCCGGTGGGGCTGTAGGAGTAGCGGGTGCCCGGTGGGAAGTCCGGGGCGTGGGCCGTCGCGGTCCGCACGATCTGTTCGGGCGTCCAGTTGTCGTAGCGGTGCTGGAGGAACGCGGTGGTGGTGAGGTTCCGCAGGATTTCCGGGTCGCCGGTGTAGTCGTAGAGCCCGCTGGTGTGGTTGAGGAGCTGGCGCAGGGTGATCCTGCGGCCGTCGTTGCCGTGCCCGCGCACCAGGCCCGGCAGCCACTTCTCGACGGTGTCGCCCAGTGTGAGCCGGTGCTCGGCCTCCAGTTGGAGGATGACGGTCGAGATGAAGGGCTTGACGATGCTGCCGGCACGGAAGTGCTCTCCGGACAGCCTGGGGCGGTGGGTGTGCAGGTCGGCGACGCCCGCGGTGCCGTGCCAGGTGCCGCGCGGGCCGCGGGCGAGGGCGATGACGCCGGGGACGCCGGCCTTGACGGCGGCGTCCAGGGCGGCCTGGGTGTGTTCGTGCCCGCTGCCGCGCGCGGCGGGCCCGGCGGGGAGGGCTTGGGTGGCGGCGCCTGCCGGAGCGGGAGCCGTCAGGGCGGCCCCTGCCACCGCGGCGGCGGTCAGGAGCGCAGCCAGTGCGGCTCTCGCCGCACGGACCGCCTTCAGCGGACGCTTCGTCGGACGCTTCGTCATGACAGCCCTCCTTCTTACGGGGTCGGCGGATGCGGTACGGATACGGATCGGAGGCGGGATGCGGTGTGTGCGCGAACAGGGCGCGGTCAGAGCACGGCGCGGCCCGCCTCCTCGTGCGCCGCGGGAACGCCGCGGTCGGCTTGCAGGGCCCACAGCTCCCGGAAGAGGCCGGGTGCCTCGACCAGTTCGGCGAAGGTGCCCCGCTGGATGACGCGCCCGTGGTCGAGGACCACGATGCGGTCGGCGACGGCCACGTTGGCCAGGCGGTGGGTGACGAGGACGACGGCCCGCTCCTGGGCGACCTTGCGCAGCCCCGCGAAGATGCGGTGCTCGGCCCGGGCGTCCAGGGCGCTGGTGGGTTCGTCCATGACGAGCAGGCCGGCCGGGCGGTAGAAGGCGCGGGCGATGGCGATGCGCTGCCACTGGCCGCCGGAGAGCTCCACGCCGCCGAACCACTCGCGGGCGAGGAGGGTGTCGAGCCCGCTGCGGAGCTCCTTGACGACTTCGTCGGCGCCGGCGTGCGCGGCGGCTTCGTGGACGGCGCCGTCCCCTTCGCGGGCCTGCCCGAGGGTGATGTTGTCGCGGGCGGACAGGGGCCAGCGGGCGAAGTCCTGCGGGACGACGGCGGTCTGCCGCCACAGCGCCTGCGGGTCGAACTCGCCCGTGCCGGCGCCGTCCCACGTGACCTTGCCGCCGGTGGGCAGGTACAGCCCGGCCAGGAGCTTGCTGAGGGTGGTCTTGCCCGAGCCGTTCTCCCCCACCAGGGCCAGCACCTCGCCGCGCCGCACCTCCAGGCTGACGTCGTGCAGCGCCGGGCGTTCCGAGCCGGGATAGCAGAAGGTGAGGGACTCGGCCCGGACAGCCAGGGGGGACGGGGGTGCGAGCGTGCCGCGCCGCATCCGGTGGCCGCCGGCCTCGTCGATGAACTCGGCCCAGTCGTCGAGGTAGAGACCGGTGCGGAACAGGCGCGCGCCGTAGCTGACCATGCCCCGCAGGGACGAGCCGACCGAGCGCAGGGCGAAGACCGCCGTGCCGGCCGAGGCGAGCGACATGTGTCCCGTGCCGAGCAGGAGGGCCAGTGCCGCCCAGACCAGGCCGGAGGCGATCCCGCCGGCCACGGCGCCCGCGAGGGCGTACCGGGCGCCCTGGTGGACGGCCAGGTCGGTGGCGGTGTGGATGCGGTCGCTGATGGAGCGGTAGCGGCCGAGAAGGAAGCCGGCCATGGTGCCCGAGCGCAGCTGGTCGGCGAAGACCTTGTCGGTGACGTGCCAGCGCAGGTGGCTGAGCACCCGGCGGTCCGCGCTCAGCGCGCGGGAGGTCTGGTAGTGGACGCGCGCGGCCTTCACGCTCGCGATGCCCTGGGGGAGGGTGGCGAGCAGCAGGAGCGGCAGCAGGGCCGGGTGCAGGAGCGTGACCACGCCGGCGGCGGCGACGAGCGAGGCGAGGCAGGCCATGAGGTCCTGGGACTCGGTCAGCAGGTCCTGGGCGACGTCGGCGCCGCGGTCCGCGGCCTCGCGCTTGTCGTTGAAGCCGGGGTGGTCGTAGGCCGCGAGCTCGGCGTTGATGGCCGCGTCGAGCATGTGCAGCTCGGCTTCGCGGGAGATGCGGGGTGCCAGCCGGCTGGAGATGTTGCTGACGGCGATGGCGAGCAGGGCCCGGGTCCCGGCGGCGCCGGCGAGGAGGCAGATGGAGGGCAGGGCGTCCATGAGCCGGTCCTGCATGTGGCCCGAGGTGATGAGGGCCGTGATGGTGCTGCTGGTGGCGAGCAGGCCGAAGGCCTCGAAGGCGCCGGACAGCAGCTGGCAGGCGAGGAGGGCCAGGACGGCGCGTCTGTCCACGTGCCAGGCGAGGCCGAGTGCCTTGCGGACGAGCCGGGGCAGGCGCCGGCCCATCGCGCGGGCGGTGAGCGGGCTCTTCTGGAAGGCGGTCAGGGTCGGGGAGCGGAAGCGTAATTCCTCGTGTACCTCGGAGGTCTCGGTGGTTTCGGCGGACAACGTGAATCCCCTTGGTCGCGGGTGGTGACGGCCTGGTTTCCGAAGGTGATCGTGTGCACGATGGCGCATGGCGCGCACGCGATACGGGTGAACGCCCTTAATCCACTCGAACGGGGTCCTTCTGACTCCCCGTCATGCATCGTCGGCGCCTCACGCTTGACGCGCCCCTGTCAATAGTCGGGTTCTCGTGGCACCCTGCCCACGCACCCCCAGTCCGTCCGCTCGCCGTCAACTCGCCTTATCCGTACCGCAGAAGGAGCACGCGGAACGAGCATGTGGAAGGAGTACGAGTGAGACGATCCCGACGTACGACCGCAGGTGTGCTGCTGGCCGCCTGCGCCCTGGTCACCGCGGGCACGCAGGCCGCGGCGGCCGGAACCGCCCCGGGCCGGGCCGCGGCGCCCGCCGTGCACACCGCGGCCGCCGCACCCGCGGACCGGCAGGCCGTCAGCGACTACTGGACCCCCGAGCGGATGCGCGCCGCCGCACCGCTCGACCTGCCCGCCGCGGCCCCCGGCGCGCCCGCCGCGCCGGTCGCCCGGGGTGAGGTCCGTACGGTCGCCGCCACCGCCCCGGCAGCCGGGTCCCCCGCCGCCTTCCCGCAGCAGGGCGGGCCGTGGACCGGCGGAGGCGCCGTCGTGAAGACCTCGGGCCGGGTGTTCTTCACCATGCAGGGCCGCAACGCCTCCTGCTCGGGCGACGCCGTCACCAGCAGCAACGGCAGCACCGTGATCACGGCCGGGCACTGCGTCAAGTACCAGGGCAACTGGCACACCAACTGGACCTTCGTCCCCGGCTACCACGACGGTCAGACGCCCTACGGCACCTGGGCCGCCACCAAGACGCTCTCCACGCCCCAGTGGGTGGCAAGCGAAGACATGAACTACGACGTCGGCATCGCGGTCGTCGCCCCGCTCGGCGGCAAGCGGCTCGGCGACACCGTGGGCGGTCAGGGCGTGCAGTTCAACGGCCCCTACAACAAGCCCATGTACTCCTTCGGGTTCCCCGCGGCGGCCCCGTACGACGGCACCAAGCTCATCCACTGCAGCGGGAACTCCACCAAGGACTTCCTGCTCACCAAGGACCACGGGCTGAGCTGCAACATGACCGGCGGCTCCAGCGGCGGCCCCTGGTTCGCGTCGTTCGACGAGGCCACCGGCACCGGCCTGCAAGCGTCGGTGAACAGCTTCGGGTACACGTTCCTGCCGAACACGATGTTCGGCCCGTACTTCGGCGACGAGGTCAAGGCCCTCTACGAACAGGCGCAGACGAGCTGACGGGTGCACCCGGACAGCGGACAGGGCCCCCGCCGTCCGGCGGAGGCCCTGCTCTCCAGTGCGCCACCAGGGACTCGAACCCCGGACCTGCTGATTAAGAGTCAGCCGCTCTAACCAACTGAGCTAGCGGCGCGAAAGAAATACTACCTTACGAGTGAAGGTGTCAGGTTCACCCGTAGGAGTCCCGCTCTGAGGGCGGCGATCTCGCCGAAGGCTCCCCGGGTCAGGTCGATGCAGCGGCGCACGTCCCGCGGCCCCCTGTCGTTAATCCGCACCAGGACCGAGTCGCCCGTCCCGGCGTTCGTGACGCGTACGCGGGTACCGAACGGCAGGTCGCGGCTCGCGGCCGTCATCGCCTCCGGGTCGAACGGCTCGCCGCTGGCGGTGGGCCAGCCGTCGAGCTGCTCCTCCGGCGCGCCGTACCACGACGCGATGCAGCTGCGCGGAGCCCCGCCGCCGTCGGCGCGGGCCGGCAGGGCGGCCGAGGGGGCCAGGGCCGCGGCCAGCGCGACAACGGCCGTCGCGCGGCCGGGCGACCGGGGGTGCGTCATGGCCTGCGCTCCTGCCGCTCGCGGGTGTGGTGAATCGTGACCGTTCCCGGCGGATTCCACTCCTCACCACGCACCGGAACAGCCGATCGGCCGCAGGGGCCCCACAGTGGTGGAGCGCGAATCAGTGGGTTCCCGGGCGCAGGAAGCGGCGTAGTTTCTGCAAGGGCCAGGTGTTGATGACGTCGTCCTTCGTCAGCCAGCCGCGCTGGGCCGTGCCCACGCCGTAGCGCATGTACGGCAGGTGGGTCACCGAGTGGGCGTCCGTGCTGATCGCAAACTTCACGCCGTAGCGCTTGGCGCGCAGGACGTCCTCGTCGCACAGGTCCAGCCGCTGCGGGTGGGAGTTGATCTCCAGGGCCGTGCCGGTGCGGGCGCAGGCCTCGAAGACCGCGTCGAAGTCGGCGTCGATGCCGGGGCGCTTGCCGATCTGACGGGTGGTGGGGTGGCCGATGACCGCCACGTGCGGGTTCTCGCAGGCGCGGATCAGCCGGCGGGTCAGTTCCTCGCGGCTCTGGTTGAAGTGGGAGTGGACGGAGGCCACGCACAGGTCGAAGCCGGCCAGGAAGTCGTCCGGCCAGTCCAGGTCGCCGCCGGGGCCGATGTTCAGCTCCGTGCCGTGCAGGAGCCGCATCCGCCGGTGCTTGCCGTCCAGGGCCCGGACCTGCTCCCGCTGGGCGAGGATCTTGGCGTCCGTCATGCGCTGCATGTACAGGTTCGGGGCGTGGTCCGTGACGGCGTAGTACGTGTAGCCCCGGCGGGCCGCGGCGGCGACCATCTCCTCCAGCGGGGCGACGCCGTCCGTGAGGTCGGTGTGGGTGTGCAGGTCGCCGCGGATGTCGTCCTCGGTCACGAGCTCCGGCAGCTCGTCGCGCAGCCCGGCGGCGATCTCGCCGCGGTCCTCCCGCAGGGTGGGCGGGATCCAGGGCAGGCCGAGGCGGGCGTAGATCTCCTCCTCGGTCGCCGAGACGATCTTCTTGCCGCTCTTGACGTGGAAGAGGCCGTACTCGGACAGCTTGTACTTGTGGCGGACGGCGAGCTCGCGGATGCGGATGTTGTGCGCTTTGGAGCCGGTGAAGTACAGCAGGCCCGCTCCCCACGCGTCCGGCGGCAGGACGCGCAGGTCGACTTGGAGGCCCTTCGTCGTGCGGATGGAGGTCTTCTTCTCGCCGTGGGCGATGACCTCGGCGGTGACCGGGAGCGCGGTGAAGGCCTCCATCAGCGGGGCGGAGCGGTCGGCGGCGACGAGGATGTCGACGTCGCCGATGGTCTCGCGCATCCGGCGCAGCGATCCGGCGTAGGCGCACCGCTCGCACCCGGCCACGCCGGAGAGCTCGGCGGTGATCTGTTCGGCGGCGTCCGTGGCGGCGTCGATGAGGATGCGGCCGCCGGCCTGCTGCAACAGCGCGATGCCGTGCAGGATGTTCTCCTCGGTGCGGGCGCCGAAGCCCTTGAGGTCGCGGAGCTTGTGCTCGTGGAGGGCGTCGAGGAGCTGGTCGACGGAGGAGATGTGCAGTTCCTCGTAGAGGACCATGGCCTTCTTGGGGCCGAGCATGGGGATGGAGATCAGCTCGCGCACGCCGGCGGGGATGACCGTCCGGGCCTCTTCGATCATGGAGACGCGGCCGGTGCTCAGGTATTCGAGGACCTTCTCGGCGATGGACTTGCCGACGCCGGGGATGTCGAGGAGGCCCTTGAGGTCGAGGCGGGAGACGTCGGCGTGGTGGCCGCCGATCGCGCGGGCGGCCTTCTCGTAGGCGCGCGCCTTGTAGGCGTCGCCGCCGGAGATGGTGACGAGGTCGGCGTACTCCTGTAGCAGCGCCTCGACCTCTTCGTTGGGCCGGGCCATGGGTCTGCTGTTCCCCCTGAGGCCCCAGCCCACACATTCCTCAGGAAATACCACTATTTCTACAATGGGGAGCAGGAGAGACAGGGGGCGCGGCCGGGCCCGCGGGAGGTGGTTGAACCGTGAAACTCGCACTCGCCGGTGACACCATGCTGGGCCGGGAGGTCGCCCGGCGGCTCGCCACCGACCCGCCGGAGAGCCTGTTCGACGACGGCGTGGTGGCCGTCGCGCGCGAGGCCGACGTCTTCGTCCTCAACCTGGAGTGCGCGGTCTCCGCGCGCGGCGAGCGGTGGCGGGACCCGTTCAAGCCGTTCTTCTTCCGGGCGCCGCCCGTGGCCGTGCGGGCCCTCCAGCACCTCGGGGTGACCTGCGTGAACCTGGCCAACAACCACGCCCTGGACTACGGGCCCGAGGCCCTGCTCGACACCGTCCGCCACCTCGCCGACGCGGGAATCGCCTGGACCGGGGCCGGCCGGGACGGGGAGGCCGCGCGGCGGCCCGCGGTCGTCGAGCGCGGCGGGCTGCGGCTGGGCGTCGTCGGGGTCACCGACCACCCGCGCGACTTCGCCGCGGGCCCGGACCGGCCGGGCGTCGCCCACGTGGACTTGGAGACCGGCGCCCCGGCCTGGCTGCTCCGGACCATCACGGGCCTCGCCACGGATGCCACTGACGCCACAGACGCCGCGGACGTCACGCTCGTCACCCCGCACTGGGGCCCGAACATGACCCGGGGGCCCGCCGCGTACATCCGCCGCGCCGCGCAGGAGTTCCTCGCCGCGGGCGCCACCCTCGTCGCCGGGCACTCCGCACACGTCTTCCACGGGGTCGCGGACCGGGTGCTCTACGACCTCGGGGACTTCGTCGACGACTACGCGACGGACGACGAGCTCCGCAACGACCTGGGCCTGCTCTTCCTCGTCACTTTCGACGGCGCCCGCCCCGTCCGCGTGGAGGCGGTGCCGCTGGCGCTCGACTTCTGCCGCACGCGGCTCGCGGACGCGGCCGAAGCCCGGTGGATCGCCCGCAGGTTCCGCGAGGCCTGCGCCGCCTTCGGTACGGAGGTGACGGAGGAGGACGGCCGTCTCGTGGTGGAGTGGCGCGGGGCGGAGTGACGCGGAGCGACTTGGCAGAGTTCCTGCTTCCGCCGGAGCCCGCGCCCTACCATCGGGCGGGTGAGCGCTCCCCCGCCCCCGCTGGCCGCCCGCGTCTACTTCACCGCCGAGACCGCTGAGGAGCAGCGCGCGGCGCTGACCGACGGCCTGACGGGGCTGGGAGTCACCCCGTACAGCGCGACGCTGGACGCCCTCCGGAGCGAGGCGCTCACCTGGCTGGTCCTCGTCGTGCTGCCGCTCAGCGGCTTCCTCCAGAACGTCGGGCAGATCCTCGCCCAGGACGCCTGCACGGCGCTGAAGCGGGTGCTCGGCGGCGCGTTGCGCCACTCCCGCGGCGAACCTCCCGTGCCGGCCGCGCCTCCCGTGCCGCCGCCGCTCCTGCTGGAGGACGAGCGCTCGGGCGCCCGGATCGTCATCGACGCGGACCTGCCGGTGGCCGCGTACCAGCAGCTCCTGGAGCTGGACCTGGGCTCCTGCGAGGGCCGGACACTGTCCTACGACCGGACGCGGGGCCGCTGGCACTGAGGCCGGGCCGCGGGGCCGGCCGCACGCGCCCATCCCGCCCCACCCCTCCCTTTCTCGGCCCCCGTCCGCTACGTTCGCCTCGCGTACCGCCCTCCGTCACGCCGGCGACACGGCCCCTTCCCCGGCGCTCGCTGCTCTTGGAACTACCGGTTCTCGTCCCGACTCCCAAGAGGTCCTCACACACATGCCAGAACTCAACCGGCGGCGGTTTCTCCAGATCGCCGGCGCGACCGCGGGCTTCGCGGCCCTGTCGGGCAGCATCGAGCGCGCCGCAGCCATCCCCGCCCGCCGCCGTGCCGGCACCATCCAGGACGTCGAGCACATCGTCGTCCTGATGCAGGAGAATCGTTCCTTCGACCACTACTTCGGCACCCTGAAGGGCGTGCGCGGCTTCGGCGACCCGCGCCCGGTGTCCCTGCCCAGCGGCAAGCCGGTGTGGTACCAGTCGGACGGTTCCAAGGAGGTGCCGCCCTACCACCCGGACGCCGAGAACCTCGGCATGCAGTTCATCGCGGGCCTCAACCACGACTGGCAGGGCGGCCACAAGGCCTGGAACCAGGGCCGGTACGACCAGTGGCTGCCCGCCAAGGGCACCGGCACGATGGCCTACCTGACGCGCAAGGACATCCCGTTCCACTACGCGCTGGCCGACGCGTTCACCGTGTGCGACGCGTACCACTGCTCGTTCATCGGGGCCACCGACCCCAACCGCTACTACATGTGGACGGGGCACACCGGCAACGACGGCAAGGGCGGCGGCCCCGTCCTCGGCAACGAGGAGGCGGGCTACGACTGGACGACGTACCCGGAGCGGCTGGAGAAGGCCGGCGTCTCCTGGAAGATCTACCAGGACGAGGGCGACGGCCTCGACAAGGCGGGCTCCTGGGGCTGGATCGAGGACGCGTACCGCGGCAACTACGGCGACAACTCGCTCCTCTACTTCAACAACTTCCGCAACGCCAAGCCCGGTGAGCCCCTCTACGAGAAGGCCCGCACCGGCACGAACGTGAAGAAGGGCGGCGGCTACTTCGACGTCCTCAAGGCGGACGTCAAGGCGGGCAAGCTGCCGCAGATCTCCTGGATCGCCGCGCCGGAGGCCTTCTCCGAGCACCCGAACTGGCCGGTCAACTACGGCGCCTGGTACATCGCCCAGGTGCTGGACGCGCTCACCTCGAACCCCGAGGTGTGGAGCAGGACGGCCCTGTTCATCACGTACGACGAGAACGACGGCTACTTCGACCACGTCCTGCCGCCGTTCCCGCCCGCCGGCGCCGACCGGGGCGCCTCCACGGTGGATGCCTCTCTCGACGTCTTCGGCGGCAACGCCCGCTACGGCGCGGGCCCCTACGGGCTGGGGCAGCGCGTGCCCATGCTCGTGGTCTCGCCGTGGAGCACCGGCGGCTTCGTGTGCTCGGAGGTCTTCGACCACACCTCGGTCATCCGCTTCATGGAGCAGCGCTTCGGCGTGCGCGAGCCCAACATCTCGCCGTGGCGCCGCGCGATCTGCGGCGACCTCACGTCGGCCTTCGACTTCGGCCTCCGCGACCCGCACCCGGCCTCCCTGCCGGACACCGCGGCCTACGAGCCGCCGGACCGCAAGCGCCACCCCGACTACGTGCCGAAGCCGCCCGCGGCCCCCTCCCTTCCCGTGCAGGAGAAGGGCTCGCGGCCCACCCGCCCGCTGCCGTACGCGCCGCTGGTGGACGGCTCCGCGACCCCGTCCACCGGGCGGTTCACGCTCACGTTCGGCGGCGGCGACAAGGCCGGCGTGTGCTTCACCGTCACCTCGGGCAACCGGACGGACGGCCCGTGGACGTACACGGCGGGCGCCGGCCGGCAGCTCTCGGACACCTGGAACACCGCCTACTCCAAGGGCACGTACGACCTGTCGGTGTTCGGCCCGAACGGCTTCCTGCGCACCTTCCGCGGGCCGGGCAAGGCCGCGGGCCCGGAGGTGACCGCCCGTCACAACGGCCGCACCGGCGGGCTCACGCTGACGATGACGAACGCGGGCGCCAAGGCCTGCAAGCTGACCGTCACCGACGCCTACAGCGGGGGGAAGCAGACCTTCCAGGTGCCCGCGGGAGGGCAACTGGTCCATGCTGTGGACCTGCACCGCAGCAAGCGCTGGTACGACCTGACCGTCGTCTCCGACACGGACGGCACGTACCTGCGCCGCTTCGCGGGGCACGTCGAGACCGGCGGGACCGGGGTGAGCGACCCCGCGATCCGCGCGGCGTAGCAGGCACGGCGTAGCAGGACGCGGAAAGGCGGAGGACGGGGTGGAGCCGCGCGGTGTGCTCGTCACGGTGTGGGCCGTGGTGCTGCGCACCGGCGCGGACGTTCCCCGGGACACGGCCGGCAAGCGGCGGCTGCGTGCGGAGGCCCGGGCGTGGGCCGGCGACCGGCTCGCCGAGCGGCTCCGGGCCCCTGCCGCGGGGGTGCGGTGGGAGCGGAGCCGGGCCGGGAAGCCGCGGCTCGCCCACGACCCGGGCCTGTACGTGAGCTACAGCCACTCGGGCGGTGCTGTGGTGCTGGCCGTGTGCGCGGGCGGCCCGGTGGGCGTCGACGTGGAGCGCGTCGTTCCCCGGCCGCACCTGTCCGAGCTCGCCGCGGAGTGCCTGGCTCCCGCGGAGTCCGCCGCGTGGCGGGAGGCGGCTCCGGGGCGGGAGGCGTACGAGTTCGCCCGGTTGTGGACCCGTAAGGAGGCCGTGCTGAAGGCCTGGGGGCGCGGCTTCCCGGGCTCCCTCGCCGAGGTCGTGACGGGTCCGGGCGCGCGGCCCGGCGAGCCGGCCGTGCTGGCGCTGCCTGCCGCGCTGGGCCCGGTGGGGCTGTGGACGGTGCGCGATCTGGGGGCGCCGGACGGCTACCGGGCGGCGGTGGCCGTCCGGGCGCCCGCCGCCCGGGTGGTGGTCATGTCAGGGGGCGCGGGCCGGGCATGAGCGTGCGGACGAGGTCGTCCGTGCACGCGTACGCGCCCCGGAAGCACGCTTCGACGGACGCGCCCCGTACGTAGTCGCCGGTCAGGGCCAGTCCGGGCAGGTCCGCGGCGAGTTCGGCGAGGGCCTTGAGCGTCGTGGAGTGGAAGGCGGAGTAGGCGCACAGGCCGTGCTCCCAGCGGGCGGACACGGCGGCGGTGCGGCGCGGGGCCGAGAGGTCGACGTGGGCGCCGAGCTCCTTCTCGGCGAGGGCGGTCAGGTCGTCCCGGCCGTGGGGCAGGGCGCGGGCCGCCCGGCCGCTGAAGGTGTAGCGGACGAGGTGCCGGTCCCCCACCCCGTACGCGCCCGCGTTGCTCAGGGGGCTGCCGGGCGGGAAGGTCAGGGCGCGGACGCGCTCGTCGAAGACCGGCCGGTCGTACGCGGCGACGACGACGGTGACGGGGAAGTACCGTACGCGGCCCAGCAGCCGGGCCTGCTGCGGGTGGTGGGGCCGCAGCAGCGCCGCAGCCGCGGGGGCGGGCAGGGCGAGGACGACGGCGTCGGCCGCGAGCTCGGAGGCCTCGCCGCCGGTGGCGGTGTGGACGCCGGTGACGCGGCCGCCCTCGACGGCGAGCCCCGTGACGCGGGTGCGGGTGCGGGTCTCGACGGTGTCCGCGAACCGGTCGAGGATGCCGTCGAAGCCGCCGGTGAGCTGGTCGAAGCTGTCGAGGAGCATGCCGAGGTTGGTGCCGAAGGTGCCCAGGTGGGTCTCGTCGGGCTCGGCGCCGTTCATGCGGACGACGGCCGGGCGCAGCAGCCGCTCTTGCAGGACGGGCCCGAAGTACGCCGAGAGGGCGGGGTCGCCGGTGCGGGCGGCGAGGCGGTCGAACTCGGGGCCGGCGAGGAAGGCGTTGGCGCGGTCGGCGCGGACGTAGCGGGCGAGGCGCAGGATCCTGACCAGGTCGCGCGGGGGGACGCCGGCCAGCAGGCCGGTCAGGCTAGCGGCCCGGCTGGTGCTGTCGACGGTGCGGACGCGGCCGTTCTCGATCCGGGAGGAGTTGATGCCGAAGTGCTCCCAGTCGGCGTCGCGGGCGCCCATCGCGGCGGCGAACGCGCGGAAGGAGGCGTACTTGCGGCCGATGTTCTTGCCGCCGAGGGTCACGGTGCGCGAGCCGAGCGGGGCGGCTGCGGAGCGGCCGCCGAGGGTGGGCTGTTCGTCGAGGAGGACGGGGCGGGCGCCTGCGCGGTGCAGGTTCCAGGCGGCGGCGATGCCCGACCAGCCGCCGCCCACGACGATCACGCGGGGGGCGGTGGGCTCGGCGGGCGCCGGGGCGCTGTTGTCGTCAGGCGTCATGCGGCCCGTCCTTTCCCGGTTGCGGCCCGTCCTTCTGTGGTGGTGCGGCGGTGTCTTTCAACGCCCCGGTGTCCTCCGGTGCGGCGGTGGCTTTGAGCACCCACTGCGCGAGGTGTGCGCACAGCGCCGCGTTGTGGCGGACCCAGCGGAAGTGGTCGATGCGCTTTCCGCCGGCGGCGTCCGTGGTGTACTGCCAGCGGTCCAGTGCGGCCCGGGGCGCTTTGGACAGCAGGTGTTCGCGCGAGCCGGGCGGGGCGAGGGTGTCGTTGTCCACGCCGATGGCGAGCAGCGGCAGGCCGAGCGTGCCGAGGGCCCGCTCGTAGTCGGTGGTGCTGCCGGTGACGCGGTAGCGGCCGGTGCGTCCCTGGCGGGCCCAGTCGCGCATGACGCCGGTCGCCTGGGTGCCGCCGAAGCCGAGGCGCTCGCCGGGCCAGTAGCCCAGGGCGGTGGCCAGGGCGGCGAAGAGCTGGCCGGCGGCGAGGTTGCGCAGCCCGCGCAGGCCGCCGAAGCTGCGGTACCAGACGGATCCGGCGGCGACCAGGACGACCGCGTCGACGGGCTCGCGGCCGGCCGCCGCGTACAGCAGGGCCAGCTGTCCGCCGAGGCTGTGGCCGACGAGGACGAGCGGGCGGCCCGGGAGGGCGGAGCGGACGGCCGCGACGAGGGCGGGCAGGTCCTCCTCGGCCAGCTCGCGGTAGCCGAACCGGACGCCCCGGGCCGCCGCCGGGGTCGCCTCGCCCTGCCCGCGCAGGTCGGCCGTGACGACCGTGAGGCCCTCTTTGTGCAGGGCGCGGGCGAACGGCAGGTAGAAGCGGGCGGCGGCGCCCATGGCGGGCAGGACCACGGCCACCGGCCGGCCCGGTTCCGGGTGCTCGAGCACGCGGGCGACGAGGGTGACGCCGTCCGCGGGCTCGATCCGGGCGAGGACCGGCGGCGGCTCGGGGGGCTGTTTCATGGGCACTACTTCATCAGCCTCGGGTACTCGGCGTCATGCTCCTTGATGTAGACGGTCTCGGGCGTCACCTCGAAGCGGTCCTCGTTGTCGAAGTCCGCGCGGGACTCGGTGAGGTGGTTCATCAGCACCTCGCCCTTGGTGTTGAGGGTGTGGCGCAGGTAGTCGGTCTGGAGGTTGCCGTGCCAGATGACGCCGAGCTTGTTGACGGTGTAGCGGTCGTCGTGCTCGTCGATGACGCCCGCCGCCAGGTGTCCGTCGATGACGTGCTGCACGCGGGCGAGGGCGGCTTCGCCGACCCGGTCGGCGTAGCTGTTCAGCAGCGCCTTGTCGAGGGACTTGTAGCGGGGGAACATCACCATGATCCGGTCGAGGACGCCGTCGGGGCCGATGGACTGGAGGGTCTCGGTGGAGGCGCCCTGTTCGTCGACGTTGGCCTGCCACTGGTCGACCTTCTCCGGGTTGATCGACACCATGTCGCGGAGGTTGCCGCGGGCGGCGCAGCCGACGCCGATGATGTCCTGCCGGGCGCAGTGCGCGGTCTGGTACTGGGAGCGCTCGGGGCGCTTGGACCAGGTCTCGGCGATGGTGTTGTGGTAGCCGGCCGCGCTGAGCGTGTCGTAGAGGTGCTCGCGCATGGAGAGCAGCTGCCAGGGGCTGCCGGGCTGTTCGACCCTGCCGTCCATGATGAGCTTGTGCAGGGGGCGGTAGGGCAGGTAGATGGTGGTGAACAGGTCGATCTCGGCCGGGTCGTAGCAGTCGAGGAGCTCGGCGAGTTCGGCCTGGAAGCCCTCCAGGGTCTGGCCGGGCAGGTCGTACATCATGTCGACGCAGGTGTCGGCCTTGTAGTCGAGGTCGCGCATGCGGTTGAAGACCGCGTCGACGTCGTCGCGGGTGTCCAGGCGGCCGATCTTGCGATGGATCTTGGCGTTGAGGGTCTCGATGCCGAAGGTGATGCGGTCCCAGCCGTGGTCCTTGAGGACGTCGAGGAGCCCGGGGCGGCGCAGGGTGCGGGGCTCGCCGGTGAAGGACTTCTCGATGCCGTCGAAGTTCGGGACGACCTTGCGGAGGTGGGCGCTCAGCCGCTCGACGGCGGTCACCGGGAGGGTGGACGGGCTGCCGCCTCCTATGTAGATGCCGGTGAACTCGCGCGCCTGCACGTAGGGCTGGCGCATGTACCAGTCGATCTCCTTGATGAGGTAGTCGGTGTAGCGCTCCAGCCGCTCGGAGTCCTGCTTCGGGTAGTGGTACCGGTTGAAGTTGCAGTAGTGGCAGAACGACTTGCAGTACGGCACGTGGATGTACATCATGATCCGGTCGTTCAGGTTGCCGCCCGGGTCGGTCAGGCTGCGGATGTTCTCGACGACCTTCTCGCGCGGGACCTGGTGCCAGTCCATCGTGGCGAAGTTCGGCATGATGTAGTGCGAGACGGTCATGACGCCGTCGAAGGGGACGGGGCGCGAGGCGTTGTCCCCCAGGTAGTACGGCTCCTGGTGCGCGGTCAGCGGTGACACGGTTCCTCCTGCTCGTGCGGTGCGTGCTCGGGGTGTGCCGGGGACGGCGCCCGCCAGCGGATGACGCCGGCTCCCCAGACGAAGCCGGCGCCGACCGCCGCCATCACGATCCGGTCGCCGGGGTGCAGGCGGCCGCGGTTCCTGGCCTGCCGCAGGGCGAAGGGGATGGACGCCGACGAGGTGTTGCCCACGTTCTCGATGCTGATCTCGGTGCGGGACGGCGGGACGCCGAGCTCCGCGGCGACGGCGTGCAGGATCCGTGCGTTCGCCTGGTGGCCGATGAAGAGCCCGACGTCGGCGAGGGTGAGGCCGCAGCCGGTGAGGACGGCGCGGGTCTGCTCGGCCATGGTGGCGACGGCGAACTCGTAGACCTCGCGGCCGCTCATGCGCAGCAGGCGGTCGTCCGGGTCGGTGTACAGCAGGTCCTCGTGGCGGCCGTCCGAGCCGAGGCGGAAGGCGGGCCGCTCGCCGGCGCCCGGACCGGCGGGGGTGACGACGACGGCGCCGGCCGCGTCGCCGAAGAGGACGGCGGTGGAGCGGTCGGTGGTGTCGGTGATGCGGGAGAGCGCCTCGGCGGCGCACACCAGGACGCAGCGGGCCCGGCCGGACTCGATCTGTGCGCAGGCGTGGTCCAGGGCGTAGAGGAAGCCGGCGCAGGCGGCGTTGAGGTCCAGCGCGGGCGGGTGGGGTGCGCCGAGGCGGGTGGCGAGCCCGGGGGCGATGCCCGGGGTGATGCGGTCGGGAGTGATGGTGGCGACCACCACGTGGTCGACGTCGCGGGCGTCGCGCCCGGCGTCGGCGAGCGCTTCCCGGCAGGCCCGCTCGGCCAGGCCGGTCAGTGATTCGCCCGGGCCCAGCCGGCGGCGGCTGTGGATGCCGGTGCGCTTGACGATCCACTCGTGCGAGGTGCCGAGGGGGGTGAAGTGGTCGTTGCCGAGGACGGTGGCGGGCAGGGCCGCGCCGACGCCGGCGATCGTGGCGGTCGTCATCGCGCGCCCCCGGGAGGGGCGGTGGGCGTGGGCGCACGGGCCAGGAGCTCCGAGCCCGGTACGGCCTCGATCGTGATCTCCAGCTCGGCGGCGGGTTCCCCGCGCTGTTCCACCGTCACGGCGACCGTGCCGGGGGCGGTGGGGCGGGCCCGGCAGCGGACGGGTGCGGACTGCTCGGCGAAGGCCAGGAACCGCGCCCGGCAGGCGGTCGCGAGGAGGGCGCCGGCCGGTACGGAACGGGTGCGCGCGCAGGCGGCCAGGGCGGTCTGCCGGGCGGCCTCCATCAGCAGCATGCCGGGGAGGTGGTCGAGGGGGTGGTCGTAGAACACGGGGTCCTGCGGGTCGGCCACGACGTCGGCCACGAAGTCGGCGGCGGTTTCGTTGGCGGCTTCGGTCGCTCGGGGCCGCTCGCCTTCCCCGGATTGCTCGGTGCGCAGGCCGCCGATGACGACGTTGCGGGGGTCCGTGCGGCCCACGGCGGAGGGGTCGCACCGCGGCGGCGCCTCCCCGGCGCCGGGGGCCGCGGTCCCGGTGCTGCCGGCGCGCAGGTCGTCGTAGGAGTCGCCCTCCAGGAAGCGCAGGGTTCCGGTGAAGAGGGCGGCGTCTCGGCCGTCGATGCGGCAGGCCGCGGTGCCGCGCAGGCTGCGCACGGAGCCGTCGCGGCGGCGGCGCAGCCGGTCGATGTCCAGCTCGACGAGGAGGTCGGCGGGGGCGGGGCCGGTGCGGACCGCGTCCAGGCCCGTGAAGGCGATGCCCAGGTCGCCGATCACGAAGCGGCGGTCGAGGGGCACGTGCAGCAGTTCGTGGACGATGGCCTCGACGGTCTGGCGCGCGGCCTCCGCGACGAGGAGGAGGTCGTGGTACGGGGCGGAGGTGTCGTTGTAGTGGCGGTGCAGCCGGGGCAGCTGGGCCGTGCCGAGGAGGCGTCCGCCGCTCTCCGCGACGGCCGTGGTCAGGACCTGTTCCACGGCGCGCTTGTGGACGAGGCTGCGGTGGACGGTCCGGTCGGCGGTCAGTGCGGGAGCGGCCCCGGCAGGGCTCGTCGTTCCGGTGTTCACATCGGCCTCCGTCCGCCGGCGGGAAGTCCCGTATCGGCAGGCTGCCTTGCATCGGCGGGCAGCTCCTTACCAGCAGGAAGCCCCATGCCTGGGGGCATCCCCATACCGGCGGCCCGCATTCCGCCGTCCGCGTGGAGCACTTCGCCGGTGATGCCGCGGGCCAGCTCGGAGAGCAGGAACAGCACCGGGCCGGGCACCACGTCGGCCGCCGCCGTGGCGCTGTCCCAGCCCAGGGGCGCGTTGCGGGCCCAGTGGGCGTCGAGCGCGTCGAAGGTGGCGACGCCGCGGCCGGAGACGGTGTCGACGGGCCCGGTCGCCACGAGGTTGACGCGGGTGCCCCGGGGGCCGAGGTAGAGGGCGAGGTAGCGGCACACGGACTCCAGGGCGGCCTTGGCCACGCCCATCCAGTCGTAGCCGGGCCAGGCGCGGGAGCCGTCGAAGTCGAGGCCGACGACGCTGCCGTGCCCGGCGCCGCGGTGCAGGAGCGGGGCGAGTGCGGTGACCAGGGCGTGGAGGGAGGCCGCGCTGGTGCGGAAGGCCGCCTCGGCGCTCTCGGGCGGCGTGGTGAGGAAGGCGCCGCCGAGCGCGCCGGGCGGGGCGCCCGCGATGGCGTGGACGGCGCCGTCGAGCGCGGGCCAGCGCTCCTCCACTGCCGCGGCCAGGGCGGTGAAGTCGGCGGGGCGGGTCGCGTCGAGGTAGAGCACCTCGGCGGGCTTCGGCAGGTCGGCTGCGGCGAGTTCGGTGATCCGGCGGCTGCGGCCGTGGCCCGTCAGGAGCACGTCGGCGCCCGCCAGCTGGAGTTCCCTGGCGATGTGCCAGGCGATGGAGTCGCTGGTGAGGACGCCGGTGACCACGTAGCGCCGGCCGGGGAGCCGGATCACGCCGCCCTCCCGCCGGAGGCCGCCCGCAGGACGAGGACGGCGTTATGGCCGCCGAAGCCGAAGGAGGTGGACAGCGCGGTCAGCGGGCCCGGCCCGGGTGCCGTGAGGGGGCGGGCGGTGGTGACGTGGTCGAGCGCGCCGAGCTCCGGGTCGGGGTCGCGCAGGCCCACGGTCGGCGGGGCGGTCCGGTGGTGCAGGGCCATGACGGTGGCGACCGCCTCCACGGCGCCGGCCGCGCCCAGCAGGTGCCCGACGGAGGACTTGGTGGAGGAGAGCGGGATGCCGGCGAGGGCGTCGCCGAGGCTGCGGCGGAGCGCGGCCGCCTCGGCCCGGTCGTTGAGGACGGTGCCGGTGCCGTGGGCGTTGATGTAGTGCAGGTCCGCGGGGGTGATGCCGGCGTCCGCGAGGGCGCCGCGGACGGCCCGGGCGGCGCTCTCGCCGGCCGGGTCGGGCGCCGTGAGGTGGTGGGCGTCGGTGGTGGCGGCGTACCCGGCGAGTTCGGCGAGGACGGGCGCGCCGCGCTCGCGGGCGGCCTCGGCGTCCTCCAGGACGAGGATGCCGGCGCCTTCGCCCAGCCGGAAGCCGTCGCGGCCGCGGTCGAACGGCACGGAGTCGCCGGTCGGCGAGAGGGCGCCGGCGTTGAGGAAGGCGGCGCGGACGATGGGCGAGGTCGCGGCCTCGGCGCCGCCCACCACGACCGCGTCCGCCTCGCCGGACCGGATCAGGCGCAGCCCGGCGCCGATGGCCTGGGCGCCGGCGGAGCAGGCGGCGATCACGCAGTGGCTCTCGCCGCGCAGTCCGTGGCGCAGGGCGATCTGGGCGGCCGCGGCGTTGGCCATCATCATCGGGACCATGAGCGGGGAGACGGCCTCGGGGCCGTCGGCGGCCAGGACGGTCTGCTGGATCTCGAAGGTCTCCAGGCCGCCGACGCCCGAGCCGACGAGGCAGGCCACGCGCTCGGGCTCGTAGGGGAGTCCGCCGCTCCAGCCGGCCCCGGTCAGCGCCTCCTCGGCGGCGACCAGGGCGAACTGGCAGAACCGGTCGGTGCGGCGCGCCTCGCGCCGTGAAAGGGCGGGGACGGGGTCGAAGTCCGTGCAGCGGCCCTCTCCCCCGGCGAAGGCGCTCTCGCCGGCCGCGGCCCGTTGGTGGAGCGGGCCGGCGCCGGTGCCGAGGGAGGTGACCGCGCCCGCCCCGGTGACGGCCACGGCGCGAGCGGCCATCAGATGCCCGCGGTGCGGAAGATGGCGTCGAGGGCCTCTCCGACGGTCTTGACGCCGTCCATGTCCTTGGGGCGCACCTGTATGCCGAAACGGCGCTTCACGGCCTGGCCGAGTTCCACGAGGTCGAGGGAGTCGATCTCCAGATCCTCGAATGTGGCATCCGGAGTGATGAGGTCCTCTTCCGCGCCGAAATCGGCCAGAGATGCGGTGACGAATGCCGTCAGGGAGGCGCGGTCGGGCGCAGTGGTCATACGGAACTCTCCGATTCGCTTTCGCACGGGCATGTATACGCACGGGCGTTAGGGAAATGGGGTGGGGAAAATCGGTGACGGGAAGGAAACGGCAGGGAACGGAAAGTAGCGGAACAGAGGAATCAGCCGTGGGGCGGCTGCGGGACGAACGCCGCCGCGGAGAGCCCGCCGTCGACCGTCAGGATGGTGCCGGTCACGTATCCGGCCTCGGGCGAGGCCAGGAAGCGGACGCAGGCCGCGATTTCATCGGGGTGGGCCGCCCTCCGCAGGGGGATCGCGGTGCGCGCGGAGCGTCTGAGGAACTCGACGTCGCGGACGAGCCCGGTGTCGACGAGGCCGGGTGCGACGGCGTTCACGGTGATGCCGCGCCGTGCGGTCTCGATCGCGACGGACCGGGTGAGCCCTTCGAGCCCGGCTTTGGCGGCGGCGTAGTTGGCCACGCCGGGCAGGGACTGCCGGCCGAGCACGGAGCCGATGTTGACGATGCGCCCGAAGCGGGCCTGCGCCATGCCGGGCAGGGCCCGGCGCGTGGTGCGGTAGACGGCTCCGAGGTTGGTGTCGAGCACCGGCTGCCAGTCGGACTCCTCCATGGCCGCGAAGACCTGGTCAGCGCGGATGCCCGCGTTGTTGACGAGGACGAGGACCGGGCCGTGGCGGGCCTCGGCGGCCGTGAACAGCGCTTCGACGGCCGCGGGGTCGGTGACGTCGGCGCGGACGGCCAGGGCCGTGCCGCCCGCCTGCTCGATCGCCGCCACGACCTCCTTGGCCGCCGCCTCGTCCTGCCGGTAGCAGAGGGTGACCGGCCAGCCGTCGGCGGCCAGGGCGCGGGCGATCGCGGCGCCGATGCCGCGGGAGGCCCCTGTCACCAGGGCCGATCCGCCGGGGCGGGAGGCGGGGTGGTGCTCGGTCGGTGAATCCGGACAGGACTGAGCGTTGCGCGACATGCATTTCCCCCGTAGCGAGCGGCGCTGTTCGCCAGGACCTCGCGGTCGCTGCTGTCTGGACCATAGAACGGTGATCTTGGAAAGTCACTAGTCGTTCTTGACTGCTTGTCGGTTACAGGTGTCGTGTCTAACCTCGCGTCCATGGAAGAGAATTCGGCGGCCGAGACGGTGGATTCGACATGTACGGGACGAGTGGAATCGCCGTGCGTGCAAGTGCAAACGCGGGACGGGATCGCCCTGCTCACCCTGAACCGCCCGGCTACGGGTAATTCCATGAATGCCGAGCTGCTCGCGGACCTGCGTTCCGCATTGCGCGAGTTGGCGGCGCAAACCGCACTGCGCGGGGTGCTCATCACCGGCGCCGGGAAGGCGTTCTCGCTCGGCGGGGACGTCCGCGCGTACCACCGGGCCCTGTCGAGCGACTCCTTCGACGCCGCTGCCTACGGCGATCGTCTGACGTCGCTGCTCTCGGAGGTCGTGCTCACCGTACGGTCCATCGGCTGCCCGGTGCTGGCCGCGGTGAACGGCCAGGCGGCGGGCGCCGGCTTCTCGCTGGCCCTCGCCTGCGACCTGCGGCTGGCGTCGCGGCGCGCGTCGTTCCACTTCGCGTACGGGGCGATCGGTGCGTCCACCGACGCGGGCATGGCGTGGTTCCTGCCCCGGGTGGTGGGCTATCCGCGCGCGCTGGAGCTGCTGCTGGAGCAGCCGGTGCTACGGGCCGCGCAGGCGCAGCGCGAAGGGCTGGTGAGTGCGGTGGTGGAGCCGGAGGAGCTGGTCGGGGCGGGTCTTGCGCGCCTGCGGGAGCTGGCGGAGGCCGCGCCGCACGCCGTTCGCAGCGCGAAGCGGCTGCTCGACCGGAGCCTGTCGACGGATCTCGCCGAGCATCTGGAGCTGGAGCGCAAGGACTTCGCGGAGGGCGTGGCCTCGCAGGACATGCGGCACGGGGTCACGGCTCTGCTCGACGGAGAGTGGCCGCGCTTCCAGGGGCGCTGACCTCCTTCTCCGCAGCGGGGGCACGGCCGGAGCCGCCCCTGAGGCAGAGGGTGAGGAGGACGGCCGGCACCGTGCTCGCGGCGGCGAGGAGCCAGCCCCGCTGGAGGGCGTGGCGCAGGGCGTCCGGGGCGGGCGTGCCGACGGCCGCGACCAGCAGGGCGACCCCGAGCACGGCGCCGGTCTGGCGGGCCGCGGAGTTGGCGGCGGTGCCCACCGCGAACCGGGCCGCGGGCACGTCGGCGAGCGCCGCCGCGCCCAGGCCGGGCAGGCTCGCCCCGGCCCCGATGCCGGTGAGCGCGCTGACGGGCAGCCACCGGCCGGCGAAGTCGGGGTGCGGCCCGATCCACGTCCCGTACAGGCAGGCGCCGGCCGCGAACACGAGCATCCCGGCGACGCAGACCGCCCGGACCCCGTAGCGGCGGGCCAGCCGCTCGGCGGGCAGGGCGACCAGGGACGCGGCGATGGGCGCGGGCGTGACGGCGAGGCCCGCCCGCAGCGTGGAGTAGTCCCACACCGCGGTCAGGTAGAGGACGTTGCACAGCAGGGTCGCGAAGAACGCGACCGCGAAGAGCAGGGACGCCGCGTTGGCCACAGAGAAGGACCGCAGCCGTAGCAGGGCCGGGTCGACGACCGGGGCGGCGTGGCGTACGGAGCGCAGGGCGACGGCGAGCAGCGCCAGGGCGGCGAGCGCCAGGAAGCCGAGCGTGGGCCATGACCCCCAGCCCCAGTCCTGGCCCTTGACCGCGGCGAGGGCCAGGGCGCCGACGGCGACGCCGAGGACGCCGGCCCCGGGCAGGTCGGGCAGGGGCAGGCCGCGGGGCTCGCGGCTCTCGGTCAGCACCCGCCACCCGGCCGCGGCCGTCACGGCGCCCAGCGGCAGGTTGACCAGGAAGACCAGCTCCCAGCCGCGGAGGGCGACGAGCACCCCGCCCACGGACGGGCCGATCCCGGCGGCGACCGCCGAGGCCGCCCCGTACGCGGCGACGGCGGCGGCCCGGCGGGCGGCGGGGAAGACCTCCAGGAGCAGCGCGAGCGACGTCGGGACGAGCAGGGCGCCGCCCGTCGCCTGCGCGACCCGGGCCGCCACGAGCACCGGCACGCTCCCGGCCAGGGCGCACAGCCCCGAGGCCGCGGTGAACAGGGCGAGGCCGAGCAGGAAGGAGCGCTTGCGGCCCCAGCGGTCGGCGAGCCGCCCGAAGGGGACGAGGAAGGCGGCGAAGGCGATGTTGTAGCCGTTGAGGACCCAGGAGAGGTCGCCCAGGGAGGCGTGCGGGAAGGAGGTCTCCATGTCGGGGACCGCGATGTTGACGATCGTCGCGTCGAGGAAGGCCATGAACGCCCCGGCCAGGGTGACGGCGGTGACGGACCTGCGGCGCAACGGCGGCCGGCTGCTCACGGGTGACCTCACCAACGGGACGTCGACGTCGGGCACAGGCCGGGAATTTCGGCCCCTGGTGGAGCCCGGGCACTGTATGCCGCCGCGGCCGGGCCGGACAAGGAGATGCGCGCCGCCGCCCGCGGCTCTCCGGTCCCCCCGGCCGCTACCGAGGGTGACGGCGGGAGGCTTCCCGTTCGCGCGGCGGAAGAGGGCGGGGTAGACATGGGATATGGCCCGAATCCGGGACCGCTCCTCGGGGCCCTCGGGCCGCAGGTTCACCGGTCGGCGCCGAGACAGCAGGCGTGAGCCGGGGCAGTCGCACCACGGCTCGCGGGTGCCGTCGGCCGGACGTCTCCGGTCGATGGTGCGCAGCCGCAGTGTCGCCGGTCAGATGTTCCTGCTGCAGCTGCTGATCGTTCTGCTGCTCGTCGTCGCCGCGGTGGTCACGCTGGTACTCCAGGCGCGGAGTGACAGGTTCCAGGCGGCGCGCGACCGATCGCTCGCCGCCGCACAGGCGTTCGCCCACGCCCCCGGCCTGGTAGAGACCCTGCGCGGCCCGGACCCCAGCAAGGTGCTCCAGCCGCTGACCGAGGCCGCCCGCAAGGAGGCCGGCGTCGACTTCATCGTCGTCACCGACCGGGAGGGCGTGCGCTACACCCATCCGCGCCCCGAGCTCATCGGCAAGCGCTTCATCGGCACCATCGCGCCCTCGCAGGCCGGGCACGTCACCGTCGAGAGCGTCAACGGCCCCCTCGGCGAGGAGGTGCAGGCCGTCGTCCCCGTGGAGGACGACCACGGCAACGTCGTCGGCCTCGTCTCGTCCGGGCTGAAGGTCAGCTCGGTGAGCAGCGCCGTCGACCGGCAGCTGCCGCTCGTCCTCGCCGCCGGCGGCGCAGCGCTCGCCCTGGCCACGGGCGGCGCGGCCCTGGTCAGCCGGCGGCTGCGGCGCCAGACGCACGGCCTCGGCCCGTCCGAGATGACCCGGATGTACGAACACCACGACGCGGTCCTGCACGCGGTGCGCGAGGGCGTCGTCATCGTCGGCGGGGACGGCCGGGTCCTGCTCGCCAATGACGAGGCGCGCCGGCTCCTGGACCTGCCGCAGGACGTGGAGGGGCGGCCCGTCACGGGCCTCGGCCTCGACCCCCGGATGGCGGAGCTGCTGGCGTCCCGGCGCGTCGCCAACGACGAGGTGCTGCCCGTGGGGGACCGGCTGATCGCGGTGAACAACCGGCCCACGGACCGCCGGGGCGGGCCGCCCGGCAGCGTGGCTACCCTGCGTGACTCCACCGAGCTGCGTGCGCTGGCGGGAAAGGCCGAGGCGGCGCGCGAACGGCTCAAGCTGCTGTACGACGCGAGCGTGGCCATCGGCACGACGCTCGACGTACAGCGCACCGCCGAGGAGCTCACGCAGGTGGCCTCCCCCCGGTTCACCGACTACGCCACCGTCGACCTCGCCGAGCCCGTCCTGCGCGGCGACGAGCCCCGGATGGTGGGGGTGGGCGGCGAGGCGCCCGAGCTGCGCCGGGTGGCGCTCAGCGGCGCCCGCGACGACCACCCGCTCTACCGGGCGGGCGAGGTGCACCGCTTCGCCGCGCCCACGCCCCAGGCCACGGGCTTCGTCAGCGGGAAGGCCATCCTCGTGCCGGACCTCTCGGCGTCCGCGGGCTGGCGCACCCAGGACGTCGAGCGGACGCAGGAAATACTGGACTACGGCTTCCACTCCCTGATCACCGTGCCGCTCAAGGCGCGCGGCGTGCTGATGGGCATCGCCAACTTCTGGCGGACCGAGGGCAACGACACCTTCGAGGAGGACGACCTGTCCCTGGCCGAGGAGCTGGCGGCGCGGGCCGCGGTGTGCATCGACAACGCCCGGCGCTTCACGCGCGAGCACGCCATGGCCGTCACGCTCCAGCACAGCCTGCTGCCGCGCGGCCTGCCCGAGCAGAACGCCCTCGACATCGCCTACCGCTACCTGCCGGCCCAGGCGGGGGTGGGCGGCGACTGGTTCGACGTCATCCCGCTGCCGGGGGCGCGCGTCGCCATGGTCGTCGGCGACGTCGTCGGCCACGGGCTGCACGCCGCCGCGACGATGGGCCGGCTCCGTACGGCCGTGCAGAACTTCTCCGCCCTCGACCTGCCGCCGGACGAGCTCCTCGGGCACCTCGACGAGCTCGTCGGCCGCATCGACCAGGAGTCCGCGGGCCCGGACGAGGAGGCCGCGATCGCGGGCGCCACGTGCCTGTACGCGATCTACGATCCGGCCACCGGCGTGTGCGCCATGGCCCGGGCCGGGCACCCCCTGCCGGCGCTCGTCCACCCCGACGGCTCGGTCGAGTTCCCCGAGCTGCCCGCGGGGCCGCCGCTGGGCCTCGGCGGGCTGCCCTTCGAGGCCGGGGAGCTGGAGCTGGCCGAGGGCAGCAGCCTCGTGCTCTACACCGACGGCCTCGTCGAGGACCGCAAGCGGGACATCGACGCGGGCCTCGCGATCCTCCGCGACACGCTGGCCCACCCCGGCCGGACGCCCGAGGAGGCCTGCGACGCGGTGATCAGCGCGCTGCTCCCGGCCCGGCAGCGCGACGACATCGCCCTCCTCGTCGCCCGGACCCGCCGCCTCGCCGCCGACCGGTCGGCGGAGTGGGAGCTGCCCTCCGACCCGGCCGTGGTCTCGCGCGCCCGCGCCGACGTCACGCAGCAGCTCTCCGACTGGGGCATGGACGAGGCCGCGTTCACCACCGAGCTGATCCTCAGCGAGCTCATCACCAACGCCATCCGCCACGCCTCGGGCCCGGTCCGCGTCCGCCTGCTGCGCGACCGCGCCCTGATCTGCGAGGTCGCCGACGGCAGCAGCACCTCTCCCCACCTGCGCTACGCCGCGGCGGAGGACGAGGGCGGCCGGGGCCTGTTCCTCGTCGCCCAGCTGGCGGAGCGGTGGGGGACGCGGTACACGCCGGAGGGCAAGGTGATCTGGGCGGAACAGCCGTTGCCGTGAGACGGCGGGAACAGCCCGGCCCCGGCGGGACATGCGGCGCCGCCGGGGCCTCGCAGGAGGCCCCGGCGGCGTGTATCCGGCGAGGTGCGGCTCAGCGGCCGCCGCTCAGGTTCTTCCTGGCCTTCTCCGCGGACTCCTGGATCTTGCCCGTCAGCTTCTCGGCCCGGCCCTCCGCCTCCATCCGCTTGTCGCCGGTCGCGCTGCCCGCGCTCTCCTTGAGCTTGCCCTTGACCTGCTTCGCCTTTGCCTTCGCCTTGCCCATGACGGGGCCTCCCTGTGTGTGCGATGAAGGGGGTTCTGCCGGATTCCACCCTCCGGCCGGTCCCCCGGGCCCGCAACCGCAGGGCCGGACGCACCCCTTCGGCGGCTTCAGTTCAGCCAGAACCCCGAGCGCTCCAGCCACAGGTCGAGGAGGGGTTCGTCGCCGAGGATCTCGACGCCGCCGGTGCCGCTGGGCGTGGGGCGCCGGTAGACGAACAGCACGAGGTCGGTGAGCGTGCCGCGCACGGCGACGGCGGCCTTCGCGTGCGCGTGGCTCCAGCGGGCGGTGCCGCCGGTGAGGTCGACCAGCCACTCCCCCGCGGTCGTGCCGGGCGCGGGGCCGGTGGCGTGGAAGTGGAGCGTGCGGCCGGGGCCGAGCAGTGCGGGGCCGCCCGGCGGGGTCCGGGCGGCTTCGGCGTACGAGGCGAACGTCATCCATTCGTCGAGGGCGTCGAGGGCGACCTCTTCGTCCAGCCGGTAGTCCGCGCCGGCGGCGAGCGCGGCGTCGGCCCGGTGGACGGCCGTCTCGTGGGTCATGCGGCGGGCCCAGAAGGCCGCCGAGCGCTCCTCGGAGGGCGTCCACACCCGCGCGCCGGGGCCGGCTTCGCGCAGCGTCCGGGCGAGCCGTTCGGCTCCTTCGGCGAGCCAGGTGCCGAGGAAGGCGCCGTCCTCGTCGGTGTGGCGGGCGAGGGCGGCGTCGCCGACGAGGTCGTCGGGGACGGGCCCGGCGGCCCGGGTGCGGACGACCTCCTCGGCCCAGCGGTGGGTGCCGCCGACGTGACGCAGCAGCTGTCCGAGGTTCCAGCCGGGGCAGGAGGGCACGGGGGCCCGCATGCCGGCGCCCTTGGCGTGCGACCTCAACAGGTCGGTCTGCGCCGTGACTTCGGCGCAGCAGCGGTCGAAGCTGAGGGTACTCATGGGGCCACGGTACGGTCCGGGGCGGGAGCGCTGCCGCCGCCGGGGCCGGGGTAGACCCGTTCCAGGGCCTCCCAGCCGCTGTCGTGGGCGCGGACGGCGGCCTCGGCCCGGCCGCCGCCGCGCAGCCCGAACAGGCGCTTCGCGTACAGCAGATACGCCACGACGGCGAGGTTGATGGCGAGGGTGAGGACCTTCAGGACGCTGATGTGCCCGGTGAGTTCGTAGAGCTCGGGGACGAGGAGCACGGCGGTCGCGACGAAGGTGAGGTACTCGGCCCACCGGCGCGCCCGCCACAGGCCGACGGCCTCCACGCCTTCGAGGAGCGCGTACGCGGCGAGGACGGCGCCGATGACCCACAGGGTGCGGCCGTGGGCGGCGAAGGCCCGTTCGGCGTCGCCGAGCAGGCCGTGGCCGTGGGCGCCGGTGGGGCCGCCGACGCCGGTCTGGAGGGCGTCGGCGAAGCGGTAGAAGGGGTCCCTGAGGCGTTCCCGCTCGCGGGCGAAGACGAGGACGGCGACGGCGAGGACGGTCAGGACCGCGCAGTGCAGCATCCGGTCGAGGGCGATCAGGCGCAGGACGTAGCGGTCGCGCAGGGGGCGGCCGCGCAGGGGCAGCTCGATGCCGTCGCGGCCGGGGGGCGTCTCCCGCCCGGGCCGTTCGGGCGGCGGGAGGGGCAGCCACGCGTCGCAGCGCAGGCAGCGGTGCCAGCGCGGGCCGCCGGGTTCTTCGCGGACGATCAGGGCGTCGGCGGGGCGCACGGCCGCGGCGTCCGTGCCGACGAGGCGGTGGCCGTGCAGGGCGCACTCGGCGAGCTCGTAGCGGAGGCGGCGGCGTTCGGGGCGCGCGCCCGGAGCGGCTGTCAGTCCCGGCCCGTCGCTCACGCGTCCACCGTCCCTCCGACACCGGCCCGGCCGTCGTGGCCCTGCGGGCCGCTTCAGGGCACGAGTATGGCCGGTCGGGCCGCAGCCGGCCGGGATTCGGGGAGGGTTTTCAGCATCCTTGTACCGCCGCGCCTACGGGCGTTCCCGGCGCGCCGGTGCGCCGGTGCCGGGCTCCGCCTCCGGCTCCTCGGGCATCAGGGGTTCGGCGTCGCGCCACTCCTCGGTCCGGGTGGGCCGGCCCGAGCGGGTCAGCTCCGCCACCTCCTTCTTCAGCTCGTCGTCCCGCTTGGCTCCGTGCTTGCTGCTTCCCCGGTCCATCGTGCGGTCCTCCTGATTGCCACAGGTGCTGGAACCCGTCGGGTGCCCGGACCTTTCCGTGTTAAACCAGCCGCCGTCTCCCTGCTGGACCACCGCCGACTCCCTGCTGAGCCGGTCGTCGGCCCCTCCCCGAGCTCAAGATTTAGTTAGGTTAGGCTTACCTCACTTTACTGGGTGAACGCCCCAGGTGAACGTGAGAATCAGGAGCCCTCTATGAGGCTGGGTCCGCTGTTGGTCCGCACACGCGAGGGCCTGCCGGCCCTGCCCGAGCCGGGCGGCGTACGGGTGGCACGCGCCGCCGACGCCCCCGCGCTCCACGCCCTGTCGGAACCCTTCATGCGGACGGGCGCGCTGCGCCGCCGGACGCCGCACGTGTACGCGGCCGGGTTCGCGGAGTTCTTCGTCGCGGAGGACGCCGACGGGCTCCTCGAAGGCTGCGTCGCCCTGCGCACGTTCCCCGCCGACGGGCTGCCGGCCGCCGCCGGCAAGGCGGGCGTGCTGCACAACTTCTGCGTACGGCAGGGCCGCCAGCGCCGCGGCGTCGGGTCACGGCTGCTGACGGCGCTGCTGCTGCACGCCTCCGACCGGTCGGTGACCGAGGTGTTCGCGGCGACGACCGGCGACGGCGAGGCCTTCCTCCGCAGCGGCTTCCGCGAGACCGGCACTTCGCGGGCGCCGCGCACCTGGGTGGCGGCCCTGGATCCCGGCCGCGGCTCCCGCGTCTTCTCCCGGCCCCTGCCCGGGGCCCCGCTCCCCGAGGGGAGCGCCCCCGCTCAGCCCAGGCCTGCTCGCCACTGGCGGGCGAGCACCCACACGAGGTAGCAGCCTCCGACAACGCCGGTCAGGACCCCCACGGGAAGCTGCGTGGGGGCCAGCATCCGCTGCGCGGTGATGTCGCTGACGGCGAGCACCAGGGCGCCGAGCACGGCGGACGGCAGGAGGCCCGGGCCCGGGGAGCGGGTGAGCCGGCGCGCGACCTGCGGGGCCACCAGGGCCACGAACGGGACGGGGCCGGCGACCGCGGTGGCGAGCGCCGTGAGCCCCACGCCCGTGACGAGCGCACCGGCCTTGGCCCGCTCGGTCCGTACGCCCAGCGCCGACGCCGTGTCCTCGCCCATCTCCAGCATGCGCAGGGGCCGGCCGAGGAGCAGGGCGGCGGGGGCGAGGACGGCGAGCGCGGCCGCCATCGTCGTCACGTGCTGCCAGCCGCGGCCGTTGAGGCTGCCGGTGAGCCAGACCTGGGCGCTCTGCGCGTCGGTGAACGACGCCTTGGCGATCAGGTAGGCGTTGGCCGAGGAGAGCAGGGCGCTCACCCCGATGCCGACGAGGACGAGCCGGAACGCGGCCGCGCCGCGCCGCCACGCGAGCAGGTAGACGGCGGCGCTGGTGACCGCGCAGCCGGCGACGGACCCGGCGGCGACCGAGGCGGCCCCCGCGCCCAGCACGAGGAGGGCGACGAGGGCGCCGGTCGCGGAGCCGACGGTGAAGCCGATGACGTCGGGGCTGCCGAGGGGGTTGCGGGCGACGCTCTGGAAGAGCGCCCCGGACAGGCCGAGCGCGGCGCCCGTCAGAAGGGCCGTCAGGAGCCGGGGCAGCCGCAGCTCTTCGACGATGTACGCATAGGCCGGGTTGCCGTCTCCGGCGAGGACGCGCAGCACGTCGGGGACGGGGATGCGGAAGTCGCCGGTGGTCAGCGTCCATACGCCGGTCGCGGCCGCGGCCAGGAGCAGGGCGGCGCAGACGGCGGCGGTGCGCGGGTCCCAGCGCAGGGACAAGGCAGGTCGGCCGGGGCGGCCGGGCAGGGCCAGGCGCAGGGTGCGCGTGCGCGCGGCCCGCGGGGGCCCGCCCGGCCGCCGCGCCCGGCCGGGGCGCGGGCGCGCAAGGGGGGTACGGCTGGTCACAGTTCGCTGATCCTCTTGCGGCGGACGAGTGCGATGAACAGGGGCGCTCCGAGGAACGCGGTGACGACGCCGGCCTCCAGTTCCTGCGGGCGCAGCACGACGCGGCCGAGGATGTCGGAGGCGAGCAGCAGGGCCGCCGCAAGGACGGCGCTGTAGGGCAGGACCCACCGCTGGTCGGGGCCGGCGATCAGGCGGGCCACGTGCGGAACGGCGAGTCCGACGAAGGCGATCGGGCCGACGGCCGCGGTGGCGGCCCCGCACAGCAGGGTGATCGCCGCCATGGTCGCGAACTGCGTACGGCCCGGGTGGGCGCCGAGCGCGCGGGCAGTGTCGTCGCCGAGGGCCAGGGCGTTGAGCGGCCGGGCCAGCAGGGCGGCCAGCAGGGTGCCGGCGGCGAGGAACGGCAGCACTTGGCGGGCGAGGGCGCCGTCGGCGGCGCCGAGGGTGCCGATCTGCCAGAACCGGAAGCGGTTGAGGGCGAGCGGGTCGAGCAGGATCAGGCCGTTGACGACGGCGGTGAGGACGGCGGTGACGGCCGTGCCCGCAAGCGCGAGCCGGACGGGGGTGGCCCGGGACCGGCCGCGGGTGCCCAGGAGGTGGACGGCCGCCGCGGCGACGGCCGCGCCCAGCAGCGCGCACCACACGTAGGAGGTGAAGGCGCCGAGGTCGAGGAGGGCGGTCGCGGCGGCGACGGCGGCCGCGGCGCCGGCGTTGACGCCGAGCAGGCCGGGGTCGGCGAGCGGGTTGCGGGTGAGGGCCTGCATGAGGGCGCCCGACAGGCCGAGGGCGATGCCGACGCCGATGCCCAGGAGGCTGCGCGGCAGCCGGGAGGTGCGCACGACGATCCAGTCGTCGTTGCCGGGGTCGTGGTGCAGGAGGGCGTGCAGGACGTCGCCGGGCGGGATCGTCTTGGCGCCGATGCCGATGCTCAGCACGGCGAGGACGGCGACGAGGGCGGTGCAGGCGAGCAGCCCGGCGGCCCGCCGCGCGTGCTGAGCGCGGCGGGCCGGGGACGGCCCCTCGCCCGCGGCGTGCTGCGCGGGACGGGGGCCGTCCGCCGCGGCCGGAGCGGCGGTCGTGTCGGGAGAGGCGGTCCGGGCGGGAGGGGCGGTGTTGGTCACGCGTGCTCGTGCTCGTCGTCCGCGTGGTGGTCGTGGTTCTCCACGCCGCGCTTCCAGTAGCCGTCGATGTCGACCTGCTCCTTGGCCATGCCGAGCTCGCGGCGCAGGTAGCGGCGGATGGGCTTGAGGGTGCCGGCCTCGCCGGCGATCCACGCGTAGCCGAGCCCGGCGGCGGGCAGTTCGGCGGCGCGCACGGCCCGCTCCAGCAGGTCGCTCGTGCCGGGCGGGGCGTCGCCGCGGTGCAGCCAGGTCAGGGTGCAGTCGGCGGCGGTGGTGAAGTGCTGCTCGTCCTCGGGGCCGGGCACTTCGGCGAAGGCGAGGACGCGGGCGCCGGCGGGCAGCACCTCCAGCCAGCGGCCGAGCGCGGGCAGGGCGGTCTCCTCGGCGGCCAGCAGGTACCAGTCGTGGACCATCGGCAGGATCTCGGAGCCGCGCGGGCCGAGGACGCCGAGCCGCATGCCGGGCTCCGCGCGCGCGGCCCACGCGGAGCCCACGCCGTCGCCGTGCAGGACCATGTCGACGTCCAGCTCCTGCGCTTCGGGGCGGTAGTGACGGACGGTGTAGTCGCGGGTGATGGGCTCCACGGGGGCGTCCATCCAGGTGTCGTCGCGGATGACCGGCTCGACGGGCAGTTCGGTGCCGGCCTCGGCGAAGCAGAGCTTCACGTGGTCGGTGGGCGCCTGTTCGCAGAACCCCTCCAGAGCCGGTCCGGCGAGCGTCACCCGGACCGTGGAGGGGGTGATGCGGTCGACCCTGCGCACCTCCAGCAGGCGGTACTTGAGGGGGTGGCGGACGATGCGCACGCGCGGCGGGAGCGTCTCAATGGTCATCGATCATCCCAATCTGGCGGGGGTGTGCCGCGGGACCGGCACCGCGTTGCGGTGGCCCCCGCGCACGGGCGTGCGGGGGCCACCGGGCTTCACGTGTACGGCCGGAGAACACCCCCCGGGCCGAACTTAGGCAACCCTAACCTAACTCATGATGCATTGACCATCGTTGTACGGGCCATCGTTGCGTCGGCCGTCGTTCCGGCCACCCGGCCGCCGTCCAGCGCGATCACCCGCGGCAGGCGGGCGATGGTCGCCGGCCGGTGCGCGACGACGACGATCGTGCGGTCGCCGCGCATCCCGTCCAGCGCGTGCTCCAGCCGGCCCGCCGTCACCGGGTCGATGTCCGCGGTCGCCTCGTCCAGGACGAGCACCGCGGGGTCGGCGAGCGCGGCCCGCAGCAGCCCGACGATCTGCCGCTCCCCCGCCGACAGCCGGGAGCCGCGCACGCCCACCTCGGCGTCGAGGCCGCCGAGGTCACGGAGCCAGTCCTCCAGGCCCAGTTCGGCGACGGCCCGTTCCATGGCGGCCCGGTCCGGGGTGGTGTGCACCAGCTCCAGGTTCGCCGCCACCGTGCCGGTCACCATGCGGACCTCCTGCGGCACCAGGACGACGCGCCGGCGCAGCTCCGCCTCCGGGATGTCCCGCAGGTCGACGCCCGCGAACCGCACCACGCCGCGGTCGGGCGCGTACAGGCCGCACAGCAGCTTCGACAGCGTCGTCTTGCCCGAGCCGGTCTCGCCGACCACGCCGGTGCGGTCGCCCACCGGGAAGGTCAGCGAGACGCCGCGCAGCACCTCCGTACCGTCGCGGTAGGAGTAGCCGAGGTCCTCGCAGACGAGTTCGCCGCGCAGGGGCGGCTCCGCGGCTGTCCCGGCCGCTCCGGGGGTCTGCGCCGCGGCCCGGTCGGTGGCCGCCAGCAGGTCCAGCAGCCGGGCCAGGCCCGTACGGGCCGTCTGCACTTCGCCGACGAGCTGCGAGATGTCCGAGAAGGAGTCGAAGAGGTTGCGGCTCGCCAGGACGAACACGACGACGGTGCCGACGCCCATCGCCCCGCGCGAGACGGACCAGCCGCCCACCAGCAGCAGCACGACCAGCGCGAACCCCTCGATGAGGCCCACCAGGTCGATGCGGTTCTCCACCCGGATCGCGCGGCGCGCGGCGCCGACGGCCGCGGTGTTCTCCCGGTCGAAGCGGCGCAGCCAGCCGGGCAGGCCGCGCGCGCTCTGGAGCGCCTCCCGTACGTTCAGGGTCTCGGTGAACGTCGCCGCGACCGTCGCCTCCGCCGCAGCCTTCCCGCCGAACGCGCGCGGCGCGGACCGCTGGAACCAGCGCATCACCAGCAGCGTCAGCGGCACGAAGACGGCGAGCTGCACGAGCGCGAGCTGCCACGAGTAGCCGAAGAGGACGACGAGGGTGAAGAGGAGCGTCGCCGTCGCCGACACCAGGTTGCGCAGGTGCATGCGGACGAACGAGGCCAGCGCGGCCACTTCGCCCGTCGTGCGGCGCAGCAGGTCGCCGCTGCGGTGCGACTCCAGGAACCGCAGCGGCGCCGACGCCAGGTTCTCCACGCACTTCTCGCGCAGGCTGCGCACCACGTTCTCGCCGGCCTTCGCCAGCAGCAGCTCGCCGGCGCGGGCCAGGCCGAGCTGGAGGACGGCGAGGAGGACGAGGACCGCGGCGGCGGACAGCAGCCCGCCGCGGTCCTTGCCGAGCAGCGCGTCCGTCGCCCGCCCGATCAGCGGGGCGACGGCCACGAGCGCGGCGGAGTCGGCCAGCCCGACCACGACGGCGACGAGGAGGGCCCGCCGGTGCGGGCGCAAGTACGGGGCGGCCCGCCGCAGCACGCGCCGCTCGTCGGGCTGCTCGTTGAGCAGAACCGTCTCAGCCACGGGGACCCTCCGGGGTGGGGGTGGGAACGGATGCGGGTACGCCCGCGGATGCGGGTTCGGACGCGGCGGGGCCGGCGTCGGCGCCTGCCGGGTCGAGGCCCTTGCCCGGGGCCTCGCCGGCGTCACCCCCGCGGCCCGTGGCCGTCAGCGTCACGACGCGGTCGGCCGCTTCCAGTACCGCCGTGCGGTGCGTGGCGAAGACGATCGTGCGGCCCGCTGCCCACGTGCGCAGGCGGTCCAGGACCGCCCGCTCCGTGGTGGTGTCCAGGGCGGAAGTGGAGTCGTCCAGGATCAGCACTTCCGGTTCGCCGAGGAGCGCGCGGGCGATGGCCAGCCGCTGCACCTGACCGCCCGACAGGGCCGTGCCGCTCTCGCCGAGTTCGGTGGCGTAGCCGTCGGGCATCGCGGCGATCTGGTCGTGGATGCCGGCCGTGCGGCACGCGTCGTGCAGGGCCTCGTCAGGCAGGTCGCGGCCGAGCCGCAGGTTTTCGGCGACGGTGCCGGACAGCAGCATCGGCCGCTGGGCGACGTACGCGATCCGCCCGCGGATGTCGTCGAGGGCGGCGTCGCGCAGGTCGGTGCCGCCGTAGCGGACGGTGCCGGTGCCGGGGTCGTCGAGCCGTACGGGCAGCCGCAGCAGTGTGCTCTTGCCGGAGCCGGTGGCGCCGTCCACGGCGACGAACTCGCCCTTCCGGACGGTCAGGTCGAGCGGCGCGAGGACGGTGACGCCGTCGCGGACCGCGCTGACGCCGGTCAGCTCCAGGTCGCCGCCGGAGGTGAGTGCGACCGGCTCGGCCGGGTCGGCGACGGTGGCCTCGATGGACAGCGCCTCGTCGATGCGGGCGGCGGCCACGTCGGCCTGCCCGCGGGCGAGGAGCCGGTCGACGAGGACCCGGGTGGCGAGGGTGATGCTCGCCATCCAGGACGTGAAGGCGACCAGCCCGCCGACGGTCAGCCGGCCGTCGAGGACCGCGAGCCCGCCGACGCCCACGCCGATCGCCACGGCCATGCGCGGCACGAAGGGCGCGACGGACGCCCAGGAGGCCTCGATCCGGGCCGCCTTGACGGTCCGGTCGGTGACGGTGGCGCTGGCCGCGGCGTGCCGGTCCACCAGCGGCCGGTGGCCGCCCGTGCCGCGCAGGCCGGTGCCGAGCTGGAGCAGGTCCGCGACGGCCTCGGCGCGGACGCCGTGCGCCTCGGCCAGCTCGCCGCTGGCCGCGCCGAAGCGGCGCGGGAAGTACAGGTTGACCCAGACCAGGAACGGCAGCATGCCCAGCGTCACCAGCAGCAGCGACACGTCGAGCACGCCCATGCCGGTCAGGACGCCCACGAACGTCGTGCCGAGCACGACCCAGATCGCCAGGCCGTGCACCCACTCGCGCACCAGGTCGGTGTCCCGGCCGGCGCGCATGGCCAGGTCGCCGTGGCCGCGCGAGGCGAGCGCGGCGCGGTCCAGGCCGGCCAGGTGCCGCAGCAGCCGGGAGCGCAGGTCGGCGCCCACCTTGGCGTCGGCGGAGCCGGCCCAGTACTGCCAGCCGTACAGCCCGGCGAACTGGACGGCGGCGGCGGCCAGCGCGGCGGCGGCCCACCCCAGCAGCGCGTTGCCGTCCTCGGCCGTGACGCCGTCGTCCAGCGCCTTCTGGATGCACCACGGGACGGCGAGGAAGGCGACCTGCCGGATGCCGGCGGCGGCCATGGCCGCGCCGACCGTCGCCCAGTGCGGCCGCAGGGCGCCGCGCAGCAGGGCGCGGGCCCGGGCGCGCCGCTCGGGCGAGAGGTCCCGCGGGCCGGGCTCCGTCTCCTCCGCGGCGGCCCCGGCCTCCTCCGGGGTGTCCTCGGCGGGCGGCGGGCCCGGGGGCTCGTCGGCAGTGCCGGGATGGTGCTCCGGCTTGGCGTGTTGGGTGCTCACGACGTCAGGTATCCGCTCTCAGCAGGTCGGCTCGGCCGCGCGGGGCGGACCGGGCGGGGCGCCCGGTCCGGGCCCGCGGCGGCGGGTCTTCGGGAGGGGTCCGGTCAGGACCGGGCGACGAGGCTCGCCGGCCGCATGTCGGTCCAGTGGGCGTCGACGTAGTCGGTGCAGCCCTGAAGGGAGTCCTCGCCGTGGACGGTGGTCCAGCCGCCGGGGACCTCGGCGAAGGCGGGCCACAGAGAGTGCTGGTTCTCGGCGTTGACGAGGACGAAGTAGCGGGCGTCGTTGTCCTCGAAGGGGTTGGTGGTGTTGCTCATGGTGAGTGCTCCTTCTTACGCGGATCAGTGGATGAGTGGATCGGTGGATGAGGTGAGTGGATGAGGTGATACGAGTCAGGAAGTTGCGGGTGCGGATTCCCGGATGCGGGCGGCGAGTTCGGCGACGGTGGGCCCCGCCAGCAGGTCCGCGATGCCCGGGCCGGCCTCGCCGGTGCCGAAGGCCTCGCGGATGCGGAGCACGAGCGTCATCGCCAGCAGCGAGTGGCCGCCGAGGTCGAAGAAGCCGTCGTCGAGGGTGACCTCGGGCAGCCCGAGCACGTCGGCGAAGACGTCGCACAGCGTCTTCTCCGTCACGTCGCGCGGGGCGCGGCCCGCGCCGCCGGCGGCCATGTCGGCCGCGGTCGGCGCGGGGAGGGCCTTGCGGTCGAGCTTGCCGTTGACGGTCAGCGGCAGCGCGTCCAGCACGACGAACGCCGACGGGACCATGTACTCCGGCAGGGACTCGGCGAGCGAGCGGCGGATGACAGCGGCATCGATGCCGTCCGCGGAGGCGGGGACGAGGTAGGCGGCGAGCCGCTTGACGCCCGGCGTGTCCTCACGGACCACCACCGCCGCCTGCGCGACCGCCGGACGTCCCGTCAGCGCGTCCTCGATCTCGCCCGGCTCGACGCGGTAGCCACGGATCTTCACCTGGTCGTCGGCCCGGCCCAGGAAGTCCAGCAGCCCGTCCCGCCGCCACCTCACGACATCGCCCGTGCGGTACATGCGAGCGCCCGGATCGCCGAACGCCGCGCCGAAGGGGTCGGCGAGGAACCGGCCGGCGGTCAGCCCGGGGCGGCCGAGGTAGCCGCGCGCCAGACCGACACCGGACACGTACAGCTCGCCGGGAACCCCGACGGGCACCGGGCGCAGCCGCGCGTCGAGCACGTAGGCGCGGGTGTTCCAGATGGGGCGGCCTACGGTCGCGGTGTCGCTGTCGAGCGTGCCGCCGCCGAGGGTGTTGATGGTGTACTCGGTCGGACCGTAGAGGTTGTAGCCCATGAGGCCGGGCGTCTCGCAGAGCCGGGTCCAGAGCGACTCGGGAACAGCCTCGCCGCCGAGGAGGACCAGCACCGGGCGGTGGCGTCCCTCGTCCAGCAGGCCGCACTCCACCAGTGCCTGGGCGTACGACGGCGTCACGTTGATGACGTCGACCGCCTGGTCAGCGCAGTACGCGGCCAGGCCCTCGGCGTCACGGCGCAGCGACTCGTCCAGGACATGCACCTCATGCCCCTCCACCAGCCACAGCAGTTCCTCCCACGACATGTCGAAGGAGAACGACACCGTGTGCGCGATCCGCAGCCGGCGGCCGCCCGCCGCCTCCACGACAGGGTTGAAGATCGCCTCGCGGTGGTTCAGGAGCATGTTGGTCAGGCCCCGGTAGGGCGTGACCACGCCCTTCGGGCGGCCCGTCGAACCGGACGTGAAGATCACGTACGCGGCGGCGTCGAGATCCACCCGCACGCCCGCCGGGCCGTCGGACAGCCCGGCCAGTTCGGCCACCACGGCGGGGTCGTCCAGCTCCACGCGCGGAACGCCGTCCACGTCCGGCATGCGGTCGCGTACGGACGAGTCCGTGATGAGGACGACCGGAGCGGTCTCCTCGACCATGTAAGCCAGCCGATCCACCGGATAGTCCAGCTCCAGCGGCAGATAAGCGGCCCCGGTGCGCAGCACAGCGAACAGTGCCGCCACCATCTCCAGCGAGCGCGGCAGGCCCAGCGCCACCACGCGCTCCGGGCCGGCTCCCCGCGCCGTCAGCAGCCGGGCGAAACGATTCACCCGTGCGTCCAGCTCAGCGAACGACCACACCCGGTCACCCGCCACCAGCGCCACCGCCTCCGGCGTACGGACGGCCCGGTCGGCCAGCAGGTCGGCGACCGAGGCGTCCGGCAGCGCGCGCCGCGTCTGCGCCCACTCCCCCAGCACCGCGCCCCGCTCCTCCCGCGTGAGCACGTCGAGGGAGCCGACGCGGCGGGCCGGGTCCTCGGCCACCTGGGCGAGGAGGGAGAGGAGGCGCTCCACGAGGGCCTCGGCGGTGGAGCGGTCGTAGAGGCCGGCCGCGTACTCGAAGGCGATGTCGATCTCTTCGGCGGAGGGGGTCTCCTCGAAGTTGAAGTCGAGCTCGAACTTCACGGCACCCAGCTCGAAGGGGAGGATGCGGCTCTCCAGCCCGAGGAGCCGGCGGGCCTCGCCGTCGCTGTTGCGGTACCCGAGCATCACCTGGAACAGCGGGTGGCGGCCGGGGACGCGCTGCGGGTTGACGGCCTCGACGAGGCTGTCGAAGGGCAGGTCCTGGTGGGCGAAGGCCGCGAGGTCCTGCTCCCGGACGCGGCCGAGGAGCTCGGTGAACGCCGGGTCGCCGGACAGGTCGTTGCGCAGCACGAGGGTGTTGACGAAGAACCCGACGAGCCCGTCGAGGGCGGCGTCCGCGCGGCCCGCGACCGGGGCGCCGAGGGGGATGTCGTCGCCCGCGCCGAGCCGGTGCAGCAGGGTGGCGACGGCCGCTTGCAGGACCATGAACGTGGTCGTGCCCGTGGCCGCGGCGGCGTCGCGCAGCCCGCGGTAGACGGCCGGCGGCACCTGGGCCCGTACGGTGCCGCCCCGGAGCCCGGCCCCGGCGGCCTGCGTCCGCGGGCGGTCGGTGGGCAGGGCGAGCTCCTCCGGGAGCCCCGCCAGGGCCTGCTTCCAGTACGCCGCCTGGCGGCTGTGCAGGCTGTTCTCGTCCGCGGGATCGCCCAGCAGGTCGCGCTGCCACAGCGCGTAGTCCGCGTACTGCACCGGCAGCGGCTGCCAGCCGGGGGCACGGCCTTCCGCGCGGCGGGTGTACGCGGTGGTGATGTCGTCGACGAACGGCAGCATCGACCACTCGTCGCCGGCGATGTGGTGGAAGAGCAGCACCAGGACGTGGTCCCGGGGCCCGGCCTCCAGCACGGTGACGCGCAGGGGCAGTTCGCGCGCGAGGTCGAAGCCGTGCCGGACGGCGGCCTCCACGTCGGCCTGGAGCGTCTCCTCCGTGGTGGCGGCGACGTGCAGTGCGGCGGCGGGGTCCGGCGCGTCGAGGACGCGCTGGACGGGGCGGCCCTCGTGCTCGCCCACGACGGTGCGCAGGCTCTCGTGGCGGGCGGTCACGTCGGCGACGGCGTGCCGCAGCGCGTCCAGGTCGAGAGCGCCGCTCACGCGGACGACGAGCGGGACGTTGTACGTGGCGCCGGAGCCGTCGAGGTTCTGGAGGAACCACATGCGGCGCTGGGCGTGCGAGAGGGGCAGCTCGGCCGGGCGCTTGCGGCGTACGAGCGCGGGCCGCTCCTGCGCCGTCTCCCCCGCGGTGCGCTCGGCGAGCGCCGCCGGGGTCGGGGCCTCGAAGAGGTCCCGGACGGCGAGGCCGGTGCCGAGGGCCGTACGGATGCGGCTGACGAGGCGGGTGGCGAGCAGCGAGTGGCCGCCGAGGTCGAGGAAGTGGTCGTCGGGGCCGACGGGGCCGGTCCCGAGCACCTCACCGAACAGGGCGCACAGCTGCTCTTCGCGGGCGTTCGCGGGGGCGCGGCCGGCTCCCGTCCCGGCGGGGTCCGGTGCGGGGAGGGCCTTGCGGTCGAGCTTGCCGTTGACGGTCAGCGGCAGCGCGTCCAGCACGACGAACGCGGACGGGACCATGTACTCGGGCAGGGACTCGGCCAGGGCCCGGCGGACCGCGGCGGCGTCGATGCCGTCCGCGGAGGCGGGGACGAGGTAGGCGGCGAGCCGCTTGACGCCCGGCGTGTCCTCGCGGACCACCACCGCCGCTTGAGCCACGGAGGGCAGGTGCGTGAGCGCGTCCTCGATCTCGCCCGGCTCGACGCGGTAGCCGCGGATCTTCACCTGGTCGTCGGCCCGGCCCAGGAAGTCCAGCAGCCCGTCCCGCCGCCACCTCACGACATCGCCCGTGCGGTACATCCGGCCGCCCGGCTCGCCGAACGGGTCCGCGACGAAGCGGCCCGCCGACAGGCCCGGCCGGTTCAGATAGCCGCGCGCCAGGCCGACACCGGACACGTACAGCTCGCCCGGGACGCCGACCGGGACCGGACGCAGCCACGCGTCCAGGACGTGCGCCCGGGTGTTCCAGATGGGGCGGCCCACGGTCGCGGTGTCGCTGTCGAGCGTGCCGCCTCCGAGGGTGTTGATGGTGTATTCGGTGGGGCCGTAGAGGTTGTAGCCGATGAGCCCCGGCGTCTCCTTCAGGCGCGTCCACAGCGCTTCGGGGACGGCCTCGCCGCCGAGGAGGACCAGCACGGGGCGGTGGCGTCCGTCGTCCAGCAGGCCGCACTCGACGAGCGCCTGGGCGTACGACGGCGTCACATTGATGACGTCGACGGCCTGATCAGCGCAGTACGCGGCCAGGCCCTCGGCGTCACGGCGCAGCGACTCGTCCAGAACGTGGACTTCATGTCCTTCGACCAGCCACAGCAGCTCCTCCCATGACATGTCGAAGGAGAACGACACCGTGTGCGCGATCCGCAGCCGGCGGCCGTCCGCCGCCTCCACCACGGGGTTGAAGATCGCCTCGCGGTGGTTGAGCTGCATGTTGGTCAGGCCGCGGTAGGGCGTGACGACACCCTTGGGGCGGCCCGTCGAACCGGACGTGAAGATCACGTACGCGGTGGCGTCGAGGTCGACGCGCGCGCCCACCGGCCCGCCGGGCAGTCCGGCCAGCTCGGTGGCTACCGCGGGGTCGTCGAGCTCCACGCGGGGAACGCCGTCCACGTCCGGCATGCGGTCGCGTACGGACGAGTCCGTGATGAGGACGACCGGTGCGGTCTCCTCGACCATGTAAGCCAGCCGATCCACCGGATAATCCAGCTCCAGCGGCAGATAAGCGGCCCCGGCCCGCAGGACCGCGAACAGTGCCGCCACCATCTCCAGGGAGCGCGGCAGGCCCAGCGCCACCACCCGGTCGGGGCCGGCGCCGCGGGCGAGGAACAGCCGGGCCAGGCGGTTCACCTGAACGTCCAGTTCGGCGAACGTCCACGTGCGCTCGCCCGCCACCAGCGCCACCGCATCCGGCGTACGGACGGCCCGGTCGGCCAGCAGGTCGGCGACCGAGGCGTCCGGCAGCTCGCGCCGCGTCTGCGCCCACTCCCCCAGCACCGCGCCCCGCTCCTCCCGCGTGAGCACGTCGAGGCTGCGGACGAGGACGCCGGGGTCCGCGGTGATCTGTTCCAGGAGGGAGACGAGGCGGCCCCCGTGCTCCTCGACCGTCGTGCGGTCGAACGCGTCGGGGCGGAACTTCCATTCGAAGCCGAGCCGTTCGCCCGGGTTGGCCGCGAAGATCAGCGGGAAGTGGGTGGCGTCCACGTCGGTGACGTCGTCCACGCCGAGTGCCTGCCCGATGCGGTCGCGCTCGTCCTGGTCGACGGGCGTGTTGCGCAGGACCTGGAGGGTGTCGAAGAGGCGGCCGGCCCCCGCGGCGCGCTGGATGGTGCCCAGGCTGAGCTGGTGGTGCGGCAGCAGCGCCGCCTGTTCGTCCTGGAGTCGGGTCAGGTACGCGACGACCGTCTCGTTGCGGTCGAGGCGGGCCCGTACGGGGACGGTGTTGAGGAACATGCCGATGGTGCGCTCGATGCCCGCCAGCTCCGCCGGGCGGCCGGAGACGGTGGTGCCGAAGACGACGTCCTGGCGGCCCGTCAGGCCGGCGAGGAGCAGGCTCCAGGCGCCCGAGAGGACGGTGTTGAGCGTCAGGCCGTGGGTCCTGGCGTAGCCGGTGAGGCGGGACGTCTGGGCGGCCGTCAGCTCCGTGTCGTGCTGCTCGGGCAGCAGGGCGGCCCGCTCGCGGGCCTGCGGGGCGATGAGCGTGGGCTCGTCGACGCCCGCCAGGGCGGAGCGCCAGGCCTCTTCGCCGGCGGCGGTGTCCTGGGTGTGGAGCCAGGCGAGGAAGTCGCGGTAGGCCAGGGGCCGGTGGGCCGGGTCCTCGTCCGGGCCGGGCTGCGGCAGGGTGCCGGTGATCGCCAGCGCCTGGCAGCAGGCCAGGAGCTCCTGGAGGAACAGGCCGGTGGACCAGCCGTCCCACAGCAGCATGTGGTGGGTGACGAGGATGTGCTGGCGGCCGTCGGGGGTGAGGACGGAAGCCAGGCGCACCAGGGGCGGGGCGGCGAGGTCGAAGCGGGTGCGGGCCTCGGCGTCCCGGAGCCGGCGCAGTTCGGTGCCGGCGGCCTCCGGGGGGAGGGCGCGCAGGTCGGTCTCGGTGACGGGCACCGCCGCGGTGGCCGGGATGAACTGGACGGGACGGTCGAGGCCGTCGTGGAGGAAGCCGGCGCGCAGGTTGGGGTGCCGGTCGAGGACGGCGGTCACGGCGGTGCGCAGGATGTCCGCGGGGACGGGGCGGCGCAGGGTGACGACGTCGCGGGACGTGTAGACGTCGAGGGCGTCCTCGTCGTAGAGGGCCTCGAAGAGCAGGCCCTGCTGGAGCGGGGAGAGCGGCCAGATGGCGGTGGAGTCGGGGGCGGCGGCGCGGACGGCCGCCATGTCCTGTTCGGTGGGCTCGGGCAGTTCGGCGGCGGCCGCCGGGCCGCCGGCACCGGCGGCGGGTGTCCGGTCGGCCCGCTCGGCCAGGGCGGCGGGGGTGCGTGCTTCGAAGACGTCGCGCGGGCTGAGGGCGAGGCCCGCGGCGCGTGCGGCGCCGACGAGGCGGATGGAGACGATGCTGTCGCCGCCGAGCCGGAAGAAGTCGTCGTGGACGCCGGCGCCGGGGAGTTCGAGGACCTCGGCGAAGAGGGCGCACAGCGTGGCCTCGGCCGGGGTGGCCGGTGCGCGGTCGGCGGCGGGCGCGGCGGCGTCCGGGAGGGAGTCGGGCAGGGAGGCGCGGTCGAGCTTGCCGTTGACGCCGAGCGGGAGGGCGTCGAGGGTCACGAAGGCGGACGGGACCATGTACGCAGGCAGCCGGGCCGCGCACGCGTCGCGCAGCGCGCCGGGGTCCGGGGCGGTGCCGGGGGCGGGGACCACGTAGGCGACGATGTGCTGGGCGCCGGCGGGGGTGGTGCGGACCAGGACGGCGGCCTGGGCCAGGTCCGGCAGGGCGGTCAGCGCGGCCTCGATCTCGCCGAGCTCGATGCGGAAACCGCGGACCTTGACCTGGTCGTCGGTACGGCCCAGGTATTCCACTGCGCCGTCGGCGCGGCGGCGGACCAGGTCGCCGGTGCGGTACATGCGCTGACCATCGGCGTGCGGGTCGGCGACGAAGCGGGAGGCCGTCAGCCCCGGGCGGTTGAGGTAGCCGCGGGCCAGCTGGACGCCGGCGAGGTACAGCTCGCCGGGCACGCCCACCGGCACGGGACGCAGGGCCGCGTCCAGCACGTACAGGCGCGTGTTCCACACCGGTCGCCCGATCGGTACGACGCCGGAACCGGGCTCCGTCCGGTGGTACGTGACGTCGACGGCGGCCTCGGTCGGCCCGTACAGGTTGTGCAGCTCGATCTCCGGCCACAGCGCCGCGAACCGGTCCACGGCCGCGGGCGGCAGCGCCTCACCGGAACAGAAGACACGACGCACGCCCGCGAAGCCCGTACGGATCGCCTCGTCCTGCTCAGCCGCCGCGGTGAACGCCGTGAGCATGGACGGCACGAAGTGCGCCGTCGTGACGCCGGAGCGCACGGCCAGCTCCGCGAGGTGGTCGGGCTCGCGGTGGCCGCCCGGCCGGGCGAGAACCACGGCGGCGCCGCTGACCAGCGGCAGGAAGAACTCCCAGACGGACACGTCGAAGCTCGCCGGAGTCTTCTGCAAGATCCGGTCCGCCGGCCCGAAGCCGTACGCCTCCCGCATCCAGTCCAGGCGGTTCACGATCGCCTCATGGGTGACCACCACGCCCTTCGGGCGGCCGGTGGACCCGGAGGTGTAGATGACGTACGCGGCGTGCTGCGGGCCCGCGGCGGCCTGTGCGGGCGGCACGTCGGCGGCGCGGGGGGCGTCGGCGAGGACGACGGGCACGTCCCGGAGCCAGGTGAGCCGGTCCCGCTCGGCCTCCACGGTCAGCACGCACACGGGTGCGGCGTCGTCGGTCATCCCGGACAGGCGGTCAGCGGGGTGGTCGAGGTCCAACGGCAGGTAGGCGGCGCCGGACTTGAGCACGGCCAGCAGGGACACCATCAGCTCGGCCGAGCGCGGCACGGCCACGGCGACGATCCGGTCGGGGCCGGCACCGGCGGCGGCGAGCTCGCCGGCCAGGGCGTCTGACAGCTCGTCGAGTTGTCGGTACGTCAGCTCGCGGTCCTCGTAGACCACCGCCGTCGCGTCCGGTGCCGCCGCCAGCCGCTCCGCGAACCGCGTGACGAGCGTGCCCCCGGGCACGGCCCGGTCCGTGGCGTTCCACTCCCCCGCCAGCGCCCGGCTCTCGTCCGGGAGCAGCAGGTCGAGGCGGGCCAGCGGCGTCTCGGGGGCCTCGGCGAAGAGGGTAAGGAGGTGCAGGAAGCGGTGGGTGATGCGCTCGGCGGCCGCGTGGTCGAACACGTCCGTGCGGTAGCCGAGCTCCAGGCGCAGGGTGTCGCCGCCGGGCAGGACGCGCATGGTCAGCGGGTAGTGGGTGGCGTCGCGGGCTCCGAGTCCGGTGACCTTCAGGCCACTGGTGGCCGCGGCCGCGCCGAGGGTGCCGGAGACGTCGTCGCTGCCGGCGTAGTTCTCCACCACCAGCAAGGTGTCGAAGAGGGGGCCTTCGACGGGGGTCAGGCGCTGGATGCCGCCCAGGCCGAGGTGCTGGTGGTCCATCAGGGCGGCCTGCTCGGCCTGGACGGCGGCGGCGGTCGCGGCGAGCGTCGCGCCGGGTGCCAGGCGGACGCGGACCGGCAGGGTGTTGATGAACAGGCCGACCATGGTGTCGGCGCCGGGCAGGTCCGCGGGGCGGCCGGAGACGGTGGTGCCGCTGACGACGTCGTCGGCGCCGGTGAGGGAGCCCACGAGGACGCCCCACAGCGTGTGCAGGACGTTGCCGAGCGTCAGGCCGCGGGCGCGGGCCGCGGCGGTGAGGGCGGCGGTCAGCTCCGGGCCGGCCTCGGCCTCGGCGTCCGCCGGTTCGGCCGCGGTGCCCAGGCTCGCGCCGGGGGCCACGGGGTGGGCCTCGGTGATGCCGTCGAGGGCGGCGGCCCAGGCGCGCCGGGCGGCGTCGGCGTCCCGTGCCGCGAGCAGTTCGAGGTGGTCGCGGTAGGGGCGGACGGGCGGCAGTGCGGCCGGGTCACCACCGGAGCCGGTGAGGGTGAGCAGCTCCCGCACGAGGATCGGCATGGACCAGCCGTCGAGGAGGAGGTGGTGGCAGGTGACGACGAGCCGGGCGGCGTCCGGGCCGAGGCGCAGCAGGGTCAGTCGCAGGAGCGGCGGTTCGGCGAGGTCGAAGCGGTGGTTCCAGTCCTCGTCCATGGCGGCGGCCACGGCCCGGTCGCGGTCGTCGCCGGGCTCGTGCGCCGTGAGGTCGAGTTCGCGCAGGGGCGTTTCGACCCGGCGCTGCACGAACTGGACGGGGTCCTCGCCGTCGTCGTACCAGAACCCGGCGCGCAGGTTGGCGTGGCGGCGCAGCAGGGCGTCGGTGGCGGCGGCGAGGCCGGCCGTGGCGAGGGGGCCGGCGAGGTCGAGGTGGGACTGGACGACGTAGACGTCGCGGGAGCCGTCGTCGTAGACGGCGTGGAAGAGCAGGCCCTCCTGGAGGGAGGACAGCGGGTAGACGTCCTCGAGCGCGGATCCGGCGCCGGAGTCGTCGGCCGGGTTCAGGTCGGTGGAGTCAGTCATGGCGGCGCTCTCGGTCGTGGAGTGGGCGGCGGGGGTGTGGGCGGGGAGGGCGGGGGCCGGGCCCTCGTACGTCCCGTGCGGGGTGGTCATCGGCGCCTGCGCAGGCGGGATTCGAGGCGGTCGATGCGGGCCTGGTCGAGGGAGACGAGGCGGACGTCGGAGGGCGTGATGCCGCCCGCGTCGGGTGCGGCGGCGTGCCGGGCGAGCGCGTCGAGGGCGTCGAACCAGCGCGTGGCCAGGGCGGCGACCTGGTCTTCGGTGAACAGGGCCTGCGGCCAGCTCCATTCGACGGCCAGCTCGGGCCGCCCGGCGGCGCCGGAGCGGACGACGGCGTCGATCTCCAGCGGGTACGGGGCGGGCATGGCGGCGTCGGGCGCGGCGCCCTCGGCGACGGCGGCGCGTTCCGCGTCCGGGGCGAACGCCCAGTGGCGGGCGCCGGCCTCGGTGGTGGCGCCGTGGTCGGTGCGGCCGCGGTAGTTGAACAGCACCTGCGAGCCGGGAAGGGCGGCCAGGGCGGGCGCGGTCTGCGCGTTGAGGTGGCGCAGGAGCCCGTACCCGAGGCCGCGGTCAGGGGCGGCCCGGAGCTGTTCCTTGACCTGCTTGAGGGCCGCCCCGGCCTGCCGGCCGCCGGCCAGCGCTTCGGCGAGGTCCACGCCGCTCACGTCCAGGCGTACGGGGTGGACGGTGGTGAACCAGCCGACGGTGCGGGAGAGGTCCGCGGCGAGGCCCTCGCTGCCGCCGCGCCCGTGGCCCTCCAGGTCGATCTGCAAGGCGCCGGTGTGCGCGGCGGGCAGGCCGGGGTCCGCGGTGCGGCGCACGTCGGCGGCGGCCACGGCCAGCCCGGCCAGCAGGACGTCGTCCACGCCCGCGGAGAAGGCCTGCGGCACGGCGGTCAGCAGGGGCTCGGTGCGGTCGGCGGGCAGGGTCATCCGCAGGGTGCGCAGGGTCGCCGTGGTGTCGCGGCGCGGGTCGGCGGCGGTGCGGGAGAGCGGGGCCTGCGGCCCGGCCGGCGCGGTGCGCCAGTAGGCGGCTTCGGCGGTACGGGCACGGGTGTGGGCGTGGTGCAGCAGCTGCGCGGCCCAGGCGCGCGGCCCGGTCGCCTCGGGTTCGAGGGCGGGTGCGCGGCCCGCGGCGCGGGCGGCGTAGGCGTCGGCGAGCTCCGGGACGAGGATGCGCCAGGAGACGCCGTCGACGGCCAGGTGGTGGACGGTGAGCAGCAGCCTGCCGTCGGCGCCGGGGCCCGCGTCACACCACAGGGCGCGCAGGACGGTACCGCTGCCGGGGTCGAGGGCGGCGGCGGAGGCGTCGGCCTCCTTGGTGAGCAGCTCGTGCAGGGCGGTCGCGTCCAGGCCGGTGATGTCGGCGCGGCGCAGGGTCGCCGGGTCGGTGACGGCGGGGGCCTCGGCGGCGGGCAGGATCTCCTGGGTCCACAGGCCGCCGGTCCGGTCCAGGCGGAGCCGCAGGGCGGGGTGGTTGCGGGCGAGGTCGGCGAGGGCCTCGCGGAGCGGAGCGGGCCGCAGTCCGGCGGGGACGGTGAGCAGGACGGACTGGTTGAACCGGTCGACCGGGCCGCCGCGTTCGCGCAGCCAGTGCACGACGGGCAGCGGCGGGAACTCGCCGTCCTCGGCTTCCTCGGCGACGGCCGGTGCGGCGGAGGCGCCGGCCGGTTCCTGGTCCGCGGGGCGGCCCGCGGCGGCCAGGGCGGCCGGTGTGGGGTGCTGGAAGACGTCCTTGGCGGCGATGGTGAAGCCGGCCTTGCGGGCGGTGCTGACGAGCTGGATGGAGACGATGCTGTCGCCGCCCAGGGCGAAGAAGTTCTCGTTCTCGCCGACTTCGGGCAGGCCGAGGATCTCGGCGAACACCCGGGCCATGGCCGCGGCCGGGCTGCCCCCGCGGGCCGGGGCGGGTGCGGCCGGGCGGGCCGCGGCGGCGCGGGCCGGTTCGGGGAGCGCCTTGCGGTCGAGCTTGCCGTTGACGCTCAGCGGGAGCGCGTCCAGCAGGGTGACGACGGCGGGCACCATGTGCTCGGGCAGCTGCCCTGCCAGGGCCTCGCGCAGTTCCTGCGCGTCAGGGGCGGCGCCGGGGGCGGGGACGGCGTAGGCGACGAGCTGCGGGGCGCCGCCGGGCGCCAGGGGGCGAGCGGCGACGGCGGCCTGGGCCACGCCGGGCAGGGCGGTCAGCGCGGCCTCGATCTCGCCGAGCTCGATGCGGAAACCGCGGACCTTGACCTGGTCGTCGGTACGGCCCAGGTATTCCACTGCGCCGTCCGGGCGGCGGCGTACGAGGTCGCCCGTGCGGTACATGCGCTGACCATCGGCGTGCGGGTCGGCGACGAAGCGGGAGGCGGTCAGGCCGGGGCGGCCGAGGTAGCCGCGGGCCAGCTGGTCACCGGCCAGGTACAGCTCGCCGGGGACGCCCACCGGCACGGGCCGAAGGGCCGCGTCCAGGACGTGCAGACGGGTGTTCCACACCGGTCGCCCGATGGGGACAGTGCCGGCGCCGGGCTCGGCGCGGTGGTACGTGACGTCGACGGCAGCCTCGGTCGGCCCGTACAGGTTGTGCAGCTCGATGTCCGGCCACAGCGCCGCGAACCGGTCCACGGCCGCGGCGGGCAGCGCCTCACCGGAACAGAAGACACGGCGCACGCCGCCGAAGCCCGTACGGATCGCCTCGTCCTGCTCAGCCGCAGTCGTGAAAGCCGTGAGCATGGACGGCACGAAGTGCGCGGCGGTGATGCCCGAACGCGCGGCCAGCTCCGCCAGGTGGTCGGGCTCACGGTGGCCGCCCGGCCGGGCGAGGACCACGGCGGCGCCGCTGACCAGCGGCAGGAAGAACTCCCAGACGGACACATCAAAGCTCGCCGGAGTCTTCTGGAGAACCCGGTCCTGCGGCCCGAAACCGTACGTCTCCGCCATCCAGTCGAGACGGTTGACGATGGCGCGGTGGCTGACGACGACGCCCTTGGGGCGCCCGGTGGAACCGGAGGTGTAGATGACGTAAGCAGCATGCCCGGGCCCCGCCGCAGGCCGCAGGGCAGTGGCCTGCGAGGGCGGCTCGGCCGCCCCGTCCACCAGGACGACCGGGACGTCGGCCGTCGCCGAGAGGCGGTCCGCCTCGGTCGCCGCCGTGACCACGCACACCGGTGCCGCGTCCTCGATCATGTAGGCGAGCCGCTCGGCCGGGTAGTCGAGGTCCAGGGGCAAGTAGGCGGCGCCGGACTTCAGTACGGCCAGCAAGGCGACCATCAGCTGCGCCGAGCGCGGCACCGCCACGGCGACGACCCGGTCCGGTCCCGCCCCGGCGGCGGCCAGCGTACGGGCCAGGCGCCCGGCGAGGGCGTCGAGTTCGCGGTACGTGAGGGTCCGGCCCTCGAAGACGACGGCGGTGGCGTCGGGCGCGGCCGCCAGCCGGTCCGCGAACCGCGTGACGAGCGTGCCCCCGGGCACGGCCCGGTCCGTGGCGTTCCACTCCTCCGCCAGCGCCCGGCTCTCTCCCGGGCTCATCACGTCGACGCGGTCGACGGGGCGGCCGGGCGCGGCGAGGGCCTGGCCGAGGACGTGCAGGAGGCGGTCGCCGAGCAGGCCTGCCGTCTCGTGGTCGTACAGGTCGCTGGCGTGAATGACCGTCAGGTCGGTGTGCGTGCCGTCGGCGGACTCCACGAAGGTGAAGGCGAGGTCGAAGCGGGCGGCGTGCAGCGGGTCGGGCAGCAGCGTGGTGCGCGCGCCGAGGAGGCGGTCCAGGCCCGCGGCCTCCTTGCGGTGCTGGACCATCACCTGGAACAGCGGGTGGCGGCCGAGCGAGCGCTCGGGGGCGGCGATCTCCACGAGCTTGTCGAACGGGAGGTCCTGGTGGGAGAGCGCGCCCAGGACCGTTTCCCGTGCGCGCAGCACGAGTTCGTCGAAGGTGGGCGCGCCGCCCCCGTCCGTCCCGGACAGGTCGTGGCGCATGACGAGGGTGTTGACGAAGAAGCCGACGACGTTCTCGACGGCCTCGTCGGAGCGGCCGGCGACCGGCGTGCCGAGGGCCACGTCGTGCGTGCCGGCGAGGGCGCCGAGCAGGAGGGCGCCGGCCGCCTGGGTGACCATGAAGGGGGTGGTGCCGGTGCGGTGCGCGTAGCCGCGCAGCGCCTCGTGCAGGGCGGCGGGCAGGCGCAGGCGGACGGCGCCGCCGCGGCCGCTCGGCTCGGCCGGGCGGGGCCGGTCGGCGGGCAGGCGCAGTTCGTCGGGCAGGCCGGCGAGGCGCTCGGTCCAGTACGCGGTGAGGCGGTCGCCTGCCGCGGGGTCGGCGAGCATGTCGCGCTGCCAGAGGGTGTGGTCGGCGAACTGGACGGGCAGCGGCGGCCATGCGGGCGCCTCGCCGCGGCGGCGGGCCGCGTAGGCGGTGTCGAGGTCGCGCAGCAGGACGCCTTCGGACCACTCGTCGCCGGCGATGTGGTGGAGGGCGACGCACAGGACGTGGGTGCCGGGGCCGCTGCTGAGGAGCGTGGCGCGGACGGGCGGTTCGGCGGCGAGGTCGAAGGCGTGCGCGCCCGCCTCGGCGACGGCCTCGTCCAGCTGCTGCGGCGTCACTTCCCGTACGGAGAAGGGCACATGGGCGTCCTCGGGGGCGAGGATCTTCTGGTAGGGGCGGCCGTCAGTGTCGGGATAGACCGTGCGCAGGGCTTCGTGGCGGGCGACGACGTCGGCGAACGCGGCACGCAGGGCGTCGGTGTCGACGGTGCCGTCGATGCGCAGCGAGCAGGGGATGGTGTAGGCGGTGGAGGGGCCTTGGAGGTGGTGGAGGAACCACAGGCGGGCCTGGGCGGGCGACAGCGGCAGCTCCTGCGGGTGCGGGGGCCGCGGCCGGGCGGTGGGGCCGGACCGGCCGGGGCCGGTGTGCCGCGTGCGGCGTGCGAGGGCGGCCGGGGTGCGGGCCTCGAACAGGTCGCGGACGGTGAGGTCCGTCCGGAGGGCGGTGCGGATGCGGCCGACGAGGCGGGTGGCGAGCAGGGAGTGGCCGCCGAGGGCGAAGAAGTCGTCGTCGGCGCCGACGGCGGGCAGGCCGAGGATGCCGGCGAAGGCGCCGCACACGAGGGCCTCGCGCTCGTCGCGCGGGGCGCGCCCGCCGGTGCCGGCGAAGTCGGCGGCGCCGGGCTCGGGGAGGGCCTGCCGGTCGAGCTTGCCGTTGACGTTGAGGGGCAGGGCGCCGAGGACGACGACGGCGGACGGGACCATGTACTCGGGCAGGTGCGCGCCGAGCGCGGCCCGCAGCGCGGCGGGGTCGGCGACGGCTCCCGCGGCGGGGACGACGTAGGCGACGAGGCGCTTGACGCCCGTGTCGCTCGCGCGGGCCAGCACGGCGGCCTGCGCGACGCCCTCCTGGGCGGTGAGGGCCGCTTCGACCTCGCCGGTCTCGACGCGGAAGCCGCGGATCTTGACCTGGTCGTCGTCGCGGCCGAGGTAGTCCAGGGTGCCGTCGGCGCGCCGGCGCACGACGTCGCCGGTGCGGTACATGCGCTCGCCGCTGCCGGAGAACGGGTCGGCGACGAAGCGGGAGGCGGTCAGCGCGGGCCGGTTGCCGTAGCCGCGGGCCAGGCCGGGGCCGGCGATGTACAGCTCGCCGGGGACGCCGGCGGGCACGGGCCGCAGGCGGGCGTCGAGGACGTGGACGCGGGTGTTGGCGATGGGCCGGCCCACGGACGGGGTGGGGCTGTCGTCCAGTGCGGCGCCGAGGGTGTCGACGGTGTACTCGGTGGGGCCGTAGAAGTTGTGGCCGATGACGCCTTCGGTCGTGCGGATCCGCGTCCAGAGGGCGTCGTCGACGGCTTCGCCGCCGAGGAGGAAGAGGACGGGGCGGTGACCGTCGCCGCCCTCCTCCAGCAGGCCGCATTCGACGAGCTGCCGGCCGAAGGACGGGGTGACGTCGAGGGTGTCGATGCGGTCGGCGCGCAGCCGGGCGGCCAGCGCCTGCGGGTCGCGGCGCAGTTCCTCGTCGTAGACGTGGAGTTCGTGGCCGCAGATGAGCCACAGGAGCTGTTCCCAGGAGGAGTCGAAGGAGAACGAGGCCGTGTGCGCGGCGCGCAGGCGGCGGCCTCCGGCGGCTTCGACGGCGCGGGCGAAGACGGTGGAGCGGTGGTGGTCGAGCATGTTGACCAGGCCGCGGTGGGGCACCTGGACGCCCTTGGGGCGGCCGGTGGAGCCGGAGGTGTGGATGACGTAGGCGAGGTCGCCGGGGGCGGGCCGCGCCGGAGTGACGTCCGGGGCGCCGCCGGCGCCGTCCTCCGCGTACAGCGTCGTGAAGGCGTCGCCGGTCAGGGCCGGCAGGCGCCGGGCGGTCGGGCGGGTCGTCAGGACCGCGAGGGGGGCGGCGTCCTCCAGCATCAGGGCGACGCGCTCGGCCGGGTGGTCGAGGTCGACGGGCAGGTAGGCGGCGCCGGCCTTCAGCGTGCCGAGGACGGCGGCGACGAGGTCCGCCGAGCGGGGCAGGGCCAGGGCCACGACCGTGTCCGGGCCGGCGCCGAGGGCGGCGAGCCGGCGGGCGACGGCGTCGGCGCGGGCGTCGAGTGCGGCGTAGCTCCAGCGGGTGTCGCCGCAGACGACGGCGGTTTCGCCGGGGGTGGCGGCCGCCTGGGCTTCGAAGGCGTCGACGACGGTCCCTTCGGGCACGTCGCGTGCGGTGTCGTTCCAGGTGTGCAGGAGGGTGTGCCGCTCGGCGGGGCCGAGGATGTCGAGGGAGCCGACCGTGGCCCCGGGGCGGGCGGCCATGGCGGCGAGCAGGCGCAGCAGGCGGTGGCCGAGGTCGGCGGCGCGGGCGGCGGTGAAGGTGTCCGGGCGGTACTCGACGGTGATGCGGGGCGCGTCGCCGGGGAGGGTGAGGACGGTCAGCGGGTAGTGGGTGGCGCCGCGGTTGCCGATGCCGGTGACGCGCAGGCGGCCGGGGCGGCCGGCGGGGTCGGGGGCGGTGAGCTCGTCGGGGTCGACGGGGTAGTTCTCGAAGACGAGCAGGGTGTCGAAGAGCGTGCCGAGGCCGGCCCGGGCCTGGATGCCGGCGAGGCCCGCGTACTGGTGGTCGAGGAGCTGCGCCTGCTGTTCCTGGAGGCGGGCCAGGGCGGCGGCGACGGTCTCGTCCTCGTCCAGGGCGAAGCGGACGGGGACGGTGTTGCTGAAGAGGCCGACGATCGACTCCACACCGGGCACGTCGGCGGGGCGGCCGGAGACGGTCGCGCCGAAGACGACGTCCGTGCGGCCGGTGAGGCGGCTCAGCAGGACGGCCCAGGCGCCCTGCACGAGGGTGTTGAGGGTCAGGCCGTGGCTGCGGGCGAGGCCGGTCAGGGAGGTGACGGTGTCCGCGGGCAGCGGCAGGTCCACCTCGCCGGCGCGGGCGCCCGTCCCGGCGGTGGCCTCGTGGGCCAGGGTCCCGGCGAGCAGGGTGGGTGTCGTCAGTCCGTCCAGGGCCTCGGCCCAGGCGGCGGCGTGCGCCGTGTCGTCCTGGCGGGCCAGCCAGGCGAGGTGGTCGGCGTACGAGGCGGCGGGCGGCAGGGCGGAGGCGTCGCCGCCGGCCGCGTACGCGCTGATGATCTCGCGCAGCATGACGGGTGTGGACCAGCCGTCCATCACGATGTGATGGCGGGTCAGGACGAGGCGGTGCCGTTCGTCGCCCGTGCGCAGCAGGGCGCAGCGCAGGAGGGGCGGCCGGGCGAGGTCGAAGGGCGCGGTGGCCTCGGCGGTCTCGACGGCGTCCACGGCGGCGCCGAGGGCGTCGGCCGGGGTGCCGGTGAGGTCGTGGACGGTCCAGGGGACGGTGACCCGGCCGGCGATCGTCTGGAGGGGGTGGTCGGCGCTCGTGTGGTCGAAGCCGGCGCGCAGGGCGGGGTGGCGGGCCACGACGGCGTCGACGGCGCGGCGCAGGGCGGCCTCGTCGAGCGGGCCGGTGAGGTCCAGGCCGGTGACGGAGGTGTAGAGGTCGTCGGCGGTGGTCTCGTAGAGGGAGTGGAAGAGGAGCCCGTCCTGGAGCGGGGAGAGCGGCAGGACGTCCTCGGTGCCGGGGCGGGCGGCCTGGACGCGGTCGAGGGCGTCCTGGCCGATGCCGGCGAGCGGCACGTCGGAGGGGGTGAGCCCGCCGGCGCCGGGGCGCGCGGCGTGAGCGGTCAGCGCGTCGAGGGCGCGGAACCAGCGGTCCGCGACCGCGCGCACGGCGTCTTCGGTGAGGACACCCTCCGGCCAGGTCAGGACGGCGGTGAGCTCGGGGCCCGCGGGCCGGTCGTGGACGAAGGCGCCGATCTCCAGGGCGTGGAGGGCGGGGAGCTGCGGGTCGGCGTTCGCGGCGAAGGCGTCGCCGGTCGTGCCCGTGCCCCAGAGGCTGTCGTCGGAGGCGAACCGGCCGAGGTAGTTGAAGAGGAGCTGCGGGGCGGGGGCTGCCGCGAGTTCTCCGCGCGCCCGGGGGTCGAGGTGGCGCAGGAGGCCGTAGCCCGTGCCGTCGTCGGGCAGGGACCGCAGTTGCTCCTTGACGAGGGCGAGGGCCCGGCCCGGGTCCTCGCCGAGGGCTTCGAGGTCCAGGCGTACGGGGAACTCGCTGGTGAGCCAGCCGACGGTGCGGGCGGTGTCGGCGCCGGGCACGAGGTGGTCCTGGCGGCCGTGTCCTTCCCTACGGATCAGCAGGTCGCGGCGGCGGCCGGCGAACGCGAGGGCGAGCCCGGCGAGCAGCACGTGGTCGACGCCCGCGCGGCGGGTGGCCGGCACCCGGTCGAGGAGCGGCGCGGTGCGCTCGGCGGACAGGGTCAGGCGGAGGGTACGGCTCGTGCCGGCGGTGTCCCGGGCCGGGTCGACGGCCCGCTCCCCGAGCAGCGGCCCCGCCCCGGGGGCGAGTACCTCCCGCCAGAACGGCAGCTGGGCGCGGACGGCGTCGCTGGTGGCGGCGGCGTGGAGGCCGCGGGCCCAGCGGCGCAGCGGCGTGCTCGCGGGGGCGAGCGGGCGGCCTTCGTAGGCGGCGCGCAGGTCGGGCAGCAGGATGCGCCAGGAGACGCCGTCGACGGCGAGGTGGTGGACGGCGAGCACGAGCCGCCCGGGGGTGTCCGGGCCCAGGTCGCACCAGGTGGCGGCGAGGACGGCCCCGGCGGCGGGATCGAGCCGGCCGGCGGCGGCGTCGCGCTCGCGCTCGACGGCGGGGCCGACGCTGCCGGCGGGGGTACGGGTGAGGTCGACGTGGTGGAGGGTGATGGTGGGGGCGGATTCTTCAGGGAGGATCTCGGTGGACCAGTCCCCGGCACCGGGGGCGCCGTCGAAGCCGCCGTAGCCGCCGGATCCGGAGTCCTCGGCGGGCCGGGGCCCGGCGCCGGTTTCACGGGCGCGCTCCGATCCTTCGGCTCCCGTGGCGCCGCCCGGTATCAGCCGCAGACGCAGCGCGTCATGATGTGCCGTCAGGGCGTCGAGGGCGCCCCTCAGGCGCTCCCCGTCGAGGCCGGCCGGGACCGTGACGACCGTCGTCTGGGCGAAGTGGTCGATCGGGCCGCCGCGTTCGCGGAGCCACTCCGTGATGGGGGTGGGCGGCAGTGCGCCCTCCGCGTCCTCGCGCAGGTCGGCGGTGGCCGTACCGCCGAGGGGTTCGGCGACAGCCGCCACCGCGGCGATCGTCTTGCGCTCGAAGACCACGCGGGGCGTGATGCCCCAGCCGGCCTGGCGGGCGCGGCTGCCGAGCTGGATGGCGGAGATGCTGTCGCCGCCGAGGGAGAAGAAGTTGTCGTCGGGCCCGGCCGCGTCCAGGCCGAGGATGTCGGCGACGAGCGCGCCGAGCACCCGCTCGGCCTCCGTGCGGGGAGCCCGCGAGGCCGTGGCCGCCGCGGGGGCGGGCTCGGGCAGGGCCTTGCGGTCGAGCTTGCCGTTGAGGCTGAGGGGCAGGGCGTCCAGGAGCACCACCACGGGCGGCACCATGTGCTCGGGCAGCGTGGCGGCCAGCCCGGCGCGCAGCGCCTCGGCGTCGAGGGCGGCGCCCGCGGCGGGGACGGCGTAGCCGGCGAGGCGGCGCGGACCGCCGGGCACCGTCTCGCGGGCGGTGACGGCGGCCTGCGCGACGCCGGGCAGGGCCTCCAGCGCGGCCTCGATCTCGCCGAGCTCGATGCGGAACCCGCGCACCTTGACCTGGTCGTCGGTGCGGCCGAGGTATTCGACGACACCTCCGGGCGCCCACCGGACGAGGTCGCCCGTGCGGTACATGCGCGCACCGTCATCGTAGGGGTCGGCGACGAAGCGGGAGGCGGTCAGGCCGGGGCGGCCGAGGTAGCCGCGGGCAAGCTGGTCACCGGCGAGGTACAGCTCACCGGGCACGCCCACCGGCACGGGACGCAGGGCCGCGTCCAGCACGTACAGGCGCGTGTTCCACACCGGTCGCCCGATCGGTACGACGCCGGAACCGGGCTCCGTCCGGTGGTACGTGACGTCGACGGCGGCCTCCGTCGGCCCGTACAGGTTGTGCAGGGGCACGTCCGGCAGCGCGGCGTACCAGCGGTCGACGACGTCGCCGGGCAGTGCCTCGCCGGAGCAGAAGACCCGCCGCAGCCCGGCGCAGGCCTCGGCGGCCGTGGGCTCCTCCAGGAAGGCGCGGAGCATGGAGGGCACGAAGTGGAGGGTGGTGACGCGCTGTTCGGCGACGAGCCGGGCCAGGTAGGCGGCGTCCTTGTGGCCTTCGGGGCGGGCGAGGACGACGGTGGCGCCCTCGCACAGCGCCCAGAAGAACTCCCAGACGGAGACGTCGAAGCTGGCGGGCGTCTTCTGGAGGACGCGGTCGTCCCGGCGCAGGCGGTAAGCGTGCTGCATCCAGGCGAGGCGGTTGACGATGGCGCGGTGGGTGACGACGACGCCCTTGGGGCGGCCGGTGGAGCCGGAGGTGAAGATGACGTAGGCGGGGTCGCCGGGGGCGGGGGCCTCGACGCCGCCGGCATCGCCTCCATCACCGTCCGCCTCGTCCAGCAGCAGCGCCACGTCCCGGGCGCCCTGCGGCAGGCGGTCGAGCACGGCGGGCACGGTGACGACCCGCACCGGCCCCGCGTCCTCGACCATGGTGGCGAGCCGCTCGGCCGGGTAGTCGGTGTCCAGCGGCAGGTACGCGGCGCCGGACTTCAGGACGCCGAGGAGGGCGACCATGAGCTCGGCGGAGCGCGGCACGGCGACGGCGACGACGGTGTCCCGGCCCGCGCCGGCGGCGGTGAGCGTACGGGCCAGCGCCCCGGCCCGCGCGTCGAGTTCGCGGTAGGTGAGGTGCTCGTCCTCGAAGACGACGGCGGTGGCGTCGGGCGTGGCCGCGGCCCGCTCGGCGATCAGACCGGGGAGGGTGGCCGGGGCGACGTCGCGGCCGGTGGCGTTCCAGGTGCGCAGGACGTCCACGTGCTCGCCGTCGGCGAGCAGCCGGGCCTGATCCAGAGTCAGGTCCGGGTCGGCGGCGAGGCGTCCCATGAAGTCGGTGCACCGCTCGGCGTGCGCGGCGAGCGCGGCGGCGTCGTAGAGGGCGGGGTTGGCGTCGAATTCGAGGTGGAGGACGTCGTCGGGGCTCTTGCTGACCGACACGGACAGGTCCTCGACGGGCCCGGAGGCGAGGTTGACGGTGCGTCCGGGGACGCCGGCGAAGTCGAGGTCGAGGTCGAAGGGCTTGAGGTTGAGCATCGGCCCGTGGAGCCGTTCGTCGCTGCCGACGAGGCCGAGGTCGCGCCGGATGTCCTCGCCGCGGTAGTGCTGGTGGCGGCGGGCGTCCTTGAGTTCGCGGGCGGCGCGCCGGACGAGGTCCGGGAAGGTGTCGGTGCCCTGGACGGAGAGGCGGACGGGCAGCACGTTGACGGCCATGCCGGGGACGCGCATGGTGCCGGGCGCGCTGCGGGCCATGAAGTGCATGCCGAGGACCGCGTCGGTGGTGCCGGTCATGCGGTGCAGGTAGCCGGAGACGGCGGCGACGGCGGCCTCGGCCCAGGTGCCGCGGGTTGCGGCGGCGCGGGCCAGGACGGCGGCGGAGCGCTCCGCGCCGAGGCTCGTGCGGTGCCGCAGGGAGGTCCGGGAGGCCTGCGCGGTCTGCTCGGTCAGGCCGGTGACGCGGGGGCGGCCGGTGTGCCGGGCGGTCCAGTAGGCGCGGTCGGCGGCGGGCTTGTCCGAGGCGAGGTAGGCGGCATCGGCGTCGGCCAGCCGGGCCGCGGGTTCGAACGGCGAGGCGGGCACGTCCTCGCCGCGGACGAGGGCGGTGTAGACGGCGGCGACGCGGCGCGTGAAGAGGGCGACGCTGTAGCCGTCGACGACGAGGTGGTGGAAGTACTGGAACCACAGGTGGTGGCCGGGGGCGACGGTCACCAGCAGGGAGCCGGTCAGGGCCGGGGCCGCGCCGGAGCCGTCGGTGGGCTCCAGGCGCGGCGGGCAGGCGAGCTGGTCGCGGACGAGCGCGACGGCGGCGTCGACCGGGGAGGCGGCGCCGGCCGTGTCGAGGCGGGGCAGGTGCCAGGCCCCGGCGTCGAAGGGGACCGGGCGCAGCACCGTGCGGCCGTCCTGCTCGGCGAGCCGGACGTGCAGGCCGTCGGCCTCGGCGAGGGTGCGGCGGAGGGCCTCCTCCAGGGCGGCGGCGTCGATCGCGCCCCGCAGTTCCACGTACTGGCCGACGTTGTAGGCGGGGTTGTCCGGGTCGATCCGCTGCGCCGCCAGCACTCCCTCCTGGGCTCGCGTGAGCTCCAGGAACCGTCCTGCGTCGCTGGTCACCTCTGACATGCCGGCCTTCCGGGTCGTTCGTGGTACGGGGAGGGAGTGCGGTGGGGGTGGGGTGTGCCGTGGGGGTGGTGGGGGTGTGCCGTGGAGGCGGCTGCGGTCGGCCGGGCTACAGGCCCTTGAGGATCTTCTCGATCTGGCCGAGGACGTCGATGGACGTGCCGTAGCGGTCGGTGGTGGCGTAGGTGACCGGCAGGACGTGGTTGTCCTTGGCGGCCTTCAGCAGCTTCCAGGAGGGCTTGCCCTGGAGCTCCTTGACCTCCTTGGGCACCTCGCCGGTGGCGAACATGCGCGGCACGAGGATCACGTCGGCGTCCGACAGGGCGTCGATCTTCTCCTGGGAGTACGTCACCTCGTGCTCCTTGCCGTCGTCGGACGCCTTGGCGAACTTCGCGCCGACGTCGGCGAGGACGCGGCCCACCCACGACGTACGGGTGTCGACGATGAACTCGCCGTTGCCGTAGGAGGAGGCGACGGCCCAGTTCAGGTTCTTGAGCTTGTCCCCGTAGGTGTTCTTGATCTGGTCGGCCTTCTGCCGGTAGCCGGTCTTCAGCTTGGTGAAGACGTCCTCCTTGCCGACCGCCTGGGCGATCTTCTCCTGCGCGTTGAGCAGGTCGACGGGGGTCTTGATGCCGAAGTAGAGCGTGGGCGCGATGCCTTCGAGCTTCTTGACGTTCCAGTCGAAGGCGGCGGCGCCTTCGACGACGATCAGGTCAGGCTTGAGGGAGGCGACCTTCTCGATGTTGGTCTCGATGCCCGAGCCGATCGAGGTGATCTTCTTGGCCCGCTCGGTCTGCGAGGGCAGCAGCTCCATGGGGTTGTTCTCGTCGATGGCGCTGGTGCCGACGGGCTCGACGCCGAGGTCGAGGAGCGCGCCCGTGGCGTAGGAGATGCTGACGATGCGCTTGGGGGCGGCGGGCACGGTGACCTTGCCGTTGCTCGCCTCGATCTCCCGGCCGCCCTCGGCGTCGTCCCCGTCCTTGCCGCCCGAGCCGTTGCCGCCGCACGCGGTCAGGGTGAGCAGGGCGGCGGCGCCGGCGAGTGCGGCGGCGGTACGGCCGCGGGCGGCACGGGTGTTCATGGTTCTCCTCGGGGGTGGTGAAGGGGGTGGGGCGGGAGCGGCTCAGGCGGCGGTCAGGTGCTCGTGCCAGCCGCGGATGGTGGGGGTGGCCTCGATGAGCGCGGCGAACTCGACGTCGTTGCCGGCGGCGCGCCACCGCTCGACGAGGGTCATGACGCGGATGGAGTCGAGGCCGAGGTCCTGAAGGTTCTCGTCGACGGAAACGTCACCGGGCTCCTCGCCGAACGGGTGAGTAACACGTGGGCAATCTGCCCTGCACTCTGGGACAAGCCCTGGAAACGGGGTCTAATACCGGATACGACCACTAGGGGCATCCCTGGTGGTGGAAAGCTCCGGCGGTGCAGGATG